>NZ_CP011271.1:4800000-9045424 GCF_001610855.1 Gemmata sp. SH-PL17 | reverse complement strand
TGACTAACTCCCCGGTGCAGGTCTGAGTTCTTCTCAATATCTGCGCCAGAAGCCCCGCGCCTACGCGCTGGAAGGTCGGTAAGTGGCGCGAGCCGGGACCGGCGCTTGGCGCGGCCGGTAGAGTCACGCGCGCCGGGTATGCGCGCAGTAATCGCGCCAGAAGGCGCAATATGGCGCCGACGGGCGCATGTGCCCCAATTGCAAGCGCGAAGGTGTACTTGAACGGAATCGGAGTGAAGTTACGCGCCCCACGACGCGAGCCAAACCTCGCGCCGATCGTACTCAACGAATCCGTGGCGCGCGTAGAGGCGCATAGCCGGTAAGTTGCGTGCGTCCACGGACACATTCAACGGGCCGGAGTACCCGACCGAAGTGACGATGAAGTTCAATAATTCCGAACCGAATCCGTGCCCGCGCAGCCCGGGTTCGATTCCCAGGTACGTTAGCTCAATAGCCCCCTCCGCGCCCGGCTCAACGATCGCCAAACCGACGTGTTCGTCGTCTCGCGTCGCGAGATACCACTCGGAATGAAGCGCTTCGGTGAACGCCTCTGCGATTTCGTCCGCGGTCCGCGGGCGGTTCAATTCGGGACAGTCTCGACTGTCCACGTGTGTGGCAAGGAGCGTACCGCGCATGTCATCGACGAGCGGCGGCGCACTAAACGCGAACGTCAGCCGAGAGGATGGTTGCGCTAGGCTTTTTGTTCGGGTACCGGTGTGCTTTAAGAACACTAACTGCGTGGTGTGTTTGAAGCCGTTACGTTCGAGTGGAGTCATTTCGTCGCGTTCATCAGCCGTCGCGAACGCCTGACACACCTTCACCCCGCGCTCCTGGAGCCACGTGCACGCAGCCACGGTAACCGCGTCTTCAAGTTGCCGGGACTGACCGCGCGGAGGTAGCGCGATTCCGAGCGCCCCCGGCAGCTTTTGAACAAGGGCCGCGGCCCGCAGGCGCCCATTCTCTCTCGCAACAAAAATGGTCGAAGCTTCGCCGTCGGAAAGGAGCCGATCGTGACAGTGCTCCGCAGCCCGGTCACGTTCGGCACCGGGTGTGCGTGCGAACAAAATCCGGCAAGCGGGCAGCAGTTCGTGCGGCGCGGCCGGGGACACGTTAAATTGAGGCATTTAGCCAAGTATATCTGAAGAATTATTCAACTGGGTTAGAGGTCCAGTTCGCCTGTCGAAAACGCCGATAACTCCGATTACACTTGAACCCACGGACGGGCCTCGCACATGGTTGTGCCTACTCCTCACCTAACAGTTTCTTCTGTGGATACCGGTATCCGCGTCATCACAGAGCCGTCGGTGTACGTACTCGGCAAACAAACCGTGGACGACGCCGAACTCGACCGCTTCCTCGCGGACCACGGCGTGAGCTGGGAGAGTGACAGCGAGGTCGCCGGTGAGGTGCTCACCGAAACGGCCGGGCGCGTGTGTTACATGAGCTTCGCCAAACCCCGCCCGGGCGGGAACGCGGCGTACCTCACGCACATCAAAGAAGTCGGCCACGGTAGCGTGCTCGAACACGCCGTCTGGAACCTGCTTCTCACCGGGGTGTCGCGCTCGCTCACGCACGAACTGGTGCGGCACCGTGCGGGGTTCGGGTTCTCGCAACTCTCGCAGCGCTACGTTGATGAGTCGGTGGCCGAGTACGTCGAGCCGGACATCATCGCGAACGACCCCGAGCTGCACGCGATCTGGCTCGAAACCGTGAAGCAGTCGCACGCGGCCTACGTCAAACTGGCCGAAGCGCTGAACACGAAGTTGACCGATCCCGCGGCAGCGACAGCGGCGATGCTCCCACTCAATGCGGACCGCACCACCCGGCGCAAGACCGCGCGTCAGGCCGCACGCAGCGTGCTGCCGAACGCGACCGAGACGAAGATTTTCATCACGGCCAACGCCCGTGCGCTGCGGCACTTCTTCGAGCAGCGCGGGTCCGCGTTCGCCGAACCCGAGATCCGCAAGCTTGCAGGAGCGATCCTCGACGTGCTCCAGAAAGACGCGCCGAACCTCTTCGGCGACTACCAGAAGGTTCCGCTGCCTGACGGTACTTTTGAACTCACTACACAGTTCAAGAAGGTCTGAGCGCATTCGCGCTTTGCGTTGCGGCTAAACTGTTGGCATTTGTGCCGCGCACCGAGTTACAATCCGCCTCGTGCCACCTTTCCGCACGAGGTTTAACCGATGGTTCGCTTGCTCGCTTCGGCCGCGTTTGTGTCTGTGTTCGCTGTCGGACTCGCACCCACTCACCCCACACTTCAAGCCGCTGATCCTCAACCGACCTCGGCGGCACGGGAGGGAGCGGCAAAGGACTTCTTCTTCAATCCGAACGACCGCATCGTCTTCCTCGGTGACAGCATCACCGCCCAGTACCAGTACTCGACGTACATCGAACTGTACCTGACGACGCGGATGCCGAAGGGGAACTTCACGTTTATCAACGCGGGGATCGGTGGCGACACCGCTAATGGTGGCGCGAACCGGTTCCAAACGCACGTTCTCGCCGAGAAGCCCACCGCCATCACGATCAACTTCGGCATGAACGATGGCGGGTACGGCGCGTTCAATCCGCAGGCGAACAAGGTGTTCGTCGAGAAGACCGGGGCCATGCTCGACCTGGCGAACAAGGCCGGGGCGCGGGTCGCGCTGCTCTCGCCCAACGCGGTGGACCGTCGCAACAAGACGAACGGCAAACAATACGTCGAGACGCAGAAGGAGTTTTACGCGCCACTCAAGGATCTCGCGACCAAGCACAAGGTGAGCTTCGTCGACCAGTACGCGATCACGCGCGCCGCGACCGACAAAATGGAAGTCGACGACCCGATGGCGAAAAAGGCCGTGCCGTACTACGACGGGTTCCACACTTCCCCTCCGGGCGGGATGCTGATGGCCCACGCGATCCTCACCGGGCTGCACGCGCCGGCGCTGGTCAGCGACGTTTCAGTGGAGGTGAAAAGCTCGCAAGCGGCCGGTAAGGGGTGCAAAGTGGACGGTTTGGAAGTCACGCCCACGAGCGTGACCTTTACGCGCACCGACGACGCCCTGCCACTCCCGGTCCAGAAGGACTGGCTCCCGATGCTGCCGTACACGAATGAGCTGAAAGACCTGAACTACTACGGCCTGACCGTGCAAGGTTTGAAAGACGGCGACTACACCGTGAGCATCGGCGGTACCGCGGTGGGCAAGTTCTCCGCGGCGGAACTGGGCAAGGGTGTGAACCTCGGTAACGCCACCACCGGACCGGTGTGGGAGCAGAGCAACAAGGTGCTCCAGGCGATCAACGCGAAGAACAACATGGTCGCGCAGCGGTTCTTCGGCGTGGTGATGTTCAACGCCCCGGACTGGCTCGCGGACGTGGCCACCGAGCGCAAGCCGGCGGAGCTGAAGAAGCGGATGGACAAGATCGACGCGGCCCAAGCCGAGATCTACAAACTCGCCGTGCCCGTTGCCCGCAAGTTTGAGATCAAGCCCGCTCAGTGAGCCGTATCTGTGTTGTGAGGTTGACTTTCTGTAACCGAATTCGGCGAGAGAAGTTCCTGTTCCACTGAGCAGCCGGATTCGGTGGCGGGGTTCCCGGATCGAGTTTCATCGATCCGGGAACCCCGCTGCACCCAGTACCCATCGAGTGCGTTACTAGCGCCGCTCACCTGTGCCACTTTGGACAGGTGAGCAGAATTTTTAGTCCAAAGGAACGCACCAACGTGGCGGATGAGGACGACAGTTGGCGGGGCGTCGAAGCAGCACTGCACCGATTCGGCTTACCGGCCAGCATCGCCGATCGGCCCACCATTGGTGCTGCACTGGACGAACAAATTCGACTGGAAGTGAACGAGATCGGCGACCAGTTCCTCATGCGACTGTTGTGCGCGCAACTGTTCTCGCTTGGGATTGTCGAAGATGTGTTGCTGATCTGGCGAGCCAAGCAATGCAACTTCGATACGCACTGCGGCATTGATGTGGCGCTCCTTTGTGGAGCCGGGCTCGAAGTCACCAAACAATTTCTGGAAGCGGTTAAGACGGACGAAGCAAGCGAAGCACTGGAATACATCCGGCACTGCGAGAGTTGTGGTAACTTCGCAGAGTTCACCGTCGCCGGAGAGTTAGCCGAGCTGCGACGGTTCTATCGATCACGTCCACCAACCGAGTAGCACTGACGCCCGCGCCTTTCGTCTCTTACCGTTTAACCCGCCAGTCGACGCGCTCCTTGTAGGCCATCGTCTCGTCCACCAGCGCGAACAGTTCGGGGTCGTAAGCCTTCAGCATCTCGCGCGTCGTGATGGGCCGATCGGCCCCGTTCGGAGCGACGCCCGTGCCGACCGCGTCGAAGTACGCCTCCACGCCCGCGGCCCAGTATTCGGCGCGGTCGCGGGCGGCCGCCGTACCCTTCCACAGCTTCTTTTCCTTAGCCGCGTCGAACAACTTGGAAACCTTTTTGTCGAACTCAGAGTCCAGGCGCTTCACGCGCAGTTCGTATTGCTGCTTCTCGCGCCGGTTCTCGAACTCCGGGTCCACCGGGCGCGTCGCGGTCACGTGATACAGCCCCTTCGCAAACACGCTCACCGTCACACACTTCCCCGCAAGAAGGTCGTCGGCCGTGTTGAGCACGTTCTCCTCGGGAACGACCATCAGCTTCAGCGCCGGCGAGTAGTCGAGGTACCGCACGAGATCGAGTTCGGTCTTGTTCTTCGCGCCGGCGAACTCGGGCAGATCGCTCAGCTTCTCCGCGCGACCCAAAACCACGAGCCGCGCGCCGTCCGCGATCATCGCTTTCAGGATGTCGTGCCGGTACGCGAACATCTTGCGCACGATGTCGTTCGCCGCGAGTAGGGCCGCATCACTTACGTGCTTCGACCCCAGCATAGGGAACTCGCGGGCGAACGTGAACTTGGTGTAGTAGCCGTCGAACTTGAACCGCGCGGGCGGGGCGATCACGCTCGGCTGTTTGCGCACCGGCGCGTACCGCCAGTCGTTCTCCGGCTTCAGGTTCATCGTCTTCCGCACGAGTTCGTAGCCGTCCGGGTCGTGTTGTTTCAGTTGCTCGCGCGTCGCGATCGGGCCGTGGTTCCAGTTGTTCACGCGGTTGCAGTCGAAATAGCACTGTGCGATCTCGGCCCAGTACTCCGCCGGGTTCGAGGCCGCGTAGGTGTTCTTCCACAAGCCCTTCTCCACCGCACCCTTGTACGTTTCGCCCAGGCGGTTGCGCCAGCCCACATCAACGCGCCCGAGGGCCGCGTCGACGGTGTGCAGGAATTCGTGAACGCCGATGCTCTCGTCGTCGTACCGGTCACCCGCGAGGTTCAGCAGGTTCTCCTCGCCGAAGCTCGTGACCCCCAGCCCGCCGGTCCCGCGCACGCGCTCGTTCATGTACGCCGGGTTCGGGGTGTTCCGGTACTCCGGCATGTCGGTGTAGACCTGATCCTTGCCGATGATGATGAGCCGCGTGCCGTGTTTCGCCATCGCCTCCAGCACGTCCGGGCGCCCCGTGAGCATGTGCGTGACGATGTGGTGCGTGCGCACGAGCGCCTCGTCCGCGACCTCCTGCGCCGCGAGGATCGACAGCCCGTTCATGTCGATGTGCTTCTTGTAGAACTTGCGGGCGGCCTCCTTATCGGCCGCGCGGTACTTGTCGAACACCGCGTCCGGCGGCGCCGCCACCTTGGGCTGGGCCGACGCACGGGCGAGAACGCAGGTGACGGCGAGAAGCGCAAATAGTGCGCGGTAACGCATGTGCGGCTCCGACGGGGAACGAAACGACCCGCCGATACGTTACGCGGGGCGCGACCGCGACTCAAAGGTTTTCGCCCGGCTACCGACACTGCGTCCGGTTCGGCGCCGGGGTACAAATTTCTCCGCTCCAATTTCTCCGCGCGAACCACGAACCAACTTCTGTGGTCTTGTTCGCACACCCTCACCCCCCGAGGACGCAATGGTGAACCGCCTCCCGGTCCGCAACGAGTACGGCTACCAGTGGATGATTACCGGGCCGAACCGGTACCAGGTGTGCGGGCGCACGACGGACGCGCTCCCGGCCGGC
Organism: Gemmata sp. SH-PL17; assembly: GCF_001610855.1. Classification (NCBI taxonomy): domain Bacteria; kingdom Pseudomonadati; phylum Planctomycetota; class Planctomycetia; order Gemmatales; family Gemmataceae; genus Gemmata; species Gemmata sp. SH-PL17. The sequence goes on along the minus strand of NZ_CP011271.1, from coordinate 9,039,388 downwards.
GCGTACACGGTCTACACGGACGGGTGCGGGAACCCGAACTACCAGGCCCGCGAACTCCAGGCGGACGAACTGATCCACTTCCCGGACAGCCTCCCGGCCCGCGTGCAGAACGAGATCAAGAAATTCTGGGCGCTGGGCGACCGGTTCGCGCGCTACGGGTACCTGCACCGGCGCGGGTACCTGCTCTACGGGAAGCAGGGGTGCGGGAAGTCCTCGCTGGTCAACCAGATCATCGCGGACGTGATCGCCGACGGGCACCTCGCGTTCTACTGCCAGTACCCGAGCGACTTCATCCAGTGCATGCGCAAGTTCCGCGACGTGGAACCGACCCGACCGATCGTGTGCGTGTTCGAGGACATCGACGCCATCATCGAGCACTACGGCGACTCGGACCTGCTCCAGTGGCTCGACGGCAACCACCAGGTCGATAAGGCCGTGAACCTCGCGACGACCAACTACCCGGAGAAGCTCGACCGGCGCATCATCTCGCGCCCCCGGCGCTTCGACCGCATCCTGCGCATCGACGCACCGGACGCCCGGATGCGGGAGGCGTACCTCGCCCGCAAGTTGCCGGAACTCACCGCGACCGAACTCGCGCGCTGGGTCGAACTCACGAACGACTTGCCGTTCGCGGCGCTCGCGGAAGTGGTCATCAGCGTGTGCTGTATGGGCAACGATCTGGAAGAGGCCGCGAAGCTGCTCCGCTCGATCGACGCCCACAACCCGTCGAGCGCCGAGTTCGCGAACACTCCGCAGGACGGCGCGAACGCAGAAACCAACGGGATCGCAGACCAACCGGCGTGATGTTTAAGAAAGATATTTGACAGGATGAACAGGATCGACAGGATTGAAGGCAAAGATGCCTCTTGATCCTGTCGATCTTGTTAATCCTGTCAAAACGTTTGCTCGAATCAATCACCGATCGCGCCGTTCGCCCACTCGATCGCGACGTGGAAGTTGTTGAAATCCGGGTCTTCGAGGCTCCCGCGTGGGTGGCACACGCCGCCCGGCGGGAGGGCATCCATCCGGATCGCTTCGCCCTCGCGGATCACACCGCCGAGCGCCTGAAACGCGGTGAAGCGTTCGATCAGCTCCGTGACCGCGTCGAGGTACAGTGAGCCGACACCGCGCACGCTCAGGTCCGGGCGCCCGTACTGCCGCATCCCGCGAGTGTGGAGCCACGTCGTTTCGGGCTTCTCGTCGTCGGATACCAGAATCACGGTGTGGGCCAGCGGTTGCGGTTCGCCCGGCGCGACCACTTCATCCCGCCACTCGTCGGCCGACCACAACCACAAGCGCTGCGGGTCGTAGATCGACGTGCCGCCGCAATCGATCAACCACGACACGAGGCCGATCGCGTCGCGGAAGTAGTCGAGCGTGTTCGGGTCCGTCATCGTACCGCGAACAACGACCGTGTGCGGCGCGCGTTCCGCTTCCGCGACCGTAACCGGGGCGTCGCGCCGGATCTGTTCCCACAGCGGACCGGACTGGTACTCCGCGGCCTCGTCCGGGGCTTCGGCGCGGTTCACCCGGACCACTTCCAACCACTCGCCCGGCCCGCGCGAACGGTACCTCGACACGCTGAACGACTTGTTCAGATCGAAGTTACCGAACACCACGAAGAACAAGAACGGGTCACCGCCCCCCGGCGCGAAGTGCGGGCGCGGCCACGAAACGAGCGTGCTCGGCATGTCGCCTCCGTTATTTCAACTCGCGTGGCTGTTGTACGCCCTCGGGGGTCACAAGTCCGACACATACCGGCGGCGCTTTGGAAACCGACGACAGCACCGGTTTGAGCGTGCGTGCGGTCAGATCGTCCGCGTCCGTGAGCAGCACAATAAAATCGGGGCCGATACCGAGCGCCGCACGCACGGCCACGAGGTGATTACTCTTCCCACGCGGCTCCAGTGCCGCGAGCGCCGTAGTCGCGGCGCGAATGTTCGCCTCGGTCGCGGGCAAGGCGCTACCGTTAGACGCGAGAAGCGGATAGGCACTGCTGTCGTACACGATGACCTGGAACCGGACGGTCGCGGGCTGCTGTTTGAGCGTGGCGACGAGTGCAGCGCGAGCCGCCTCGAACTTGCCCGTGGCTCCCATGCTGCCCGAAATATCGAGAACGTACACCACCGTCTGACTGTCCCGAAGTGCGCCGTGCATCGCGCGTGCGGCGAGCGCGCTGAGCTTCGTTCCGTTCGTGCCACCCGCGGGTTTAACGTTCGGGTCGCGCACGGGCGGTGAAACGGCGGCAGGCGCTGAGTGCGTGATTGCCCCCGGCTTGTGGATCATCGCAATCAGTTCCGGCGGAAGTGTTTTGGGCACAACCGCTTTGAACAGCCCGGCCGGTGTCGTCGGAGTCACGCTCGTACTGGTCGGAGCTTCAGGCGGTTGTGGAGCGCGGGGTGGCTCAGGCTTTGTGGCGCCGACCTCGGGAGGAATGCTGGGTGGTGTGAACGCTGGTGGTGTTGGAGGGGTGAGTTGTGGTGAAACTTCGACACCGACAACATCTTCGACGAAGCTCATCCGCACGTCCGGATCAGCCAGTGTGCGAGTGTCGATCGCGACTTCGCGTGTTTTATGCTCGTCGGAACGCAACAGAACGAAAAGCACGCCTGCAACGGCAACGTGAATGGCGACTGATACGCACACCGCCCAGCGAAAGGCGACACGAGTCGAGTGGGGGCGCGGCCTCATGGCCCGCGGAATACCGAAGCGGGCGAAAAAAGGGAAGACCGAAGCGAACGATTGAATGATTTTCTGGGATGCGGGTCGAAGTCCTGACCCAAAACGGGTCAGTTCTTCGTGGCGCTGCGTTGTTGAATGAGGGCCTCGCGTACTTTGGCGAAGTCCGGATCGCGCCGGTTGACCGCCTCCCACTCCGGGGTAGTGAGTGCGTCCGCGTCGCGGAAGCCCGCGTCGATCGCCTTTCGCAGTGCGGTCACGGCTTTCTTCGCGTCACTGGTCTTGGCCGAATCGGTTCCCCGGGACGCGGCGGCGCACCCTGCGAATGTGTGTGCGACCGCGAACAGATCCTCCGGGGCCTTCGCATAGCGCTCCAATTCGTAGGCGACGTTGGCGGCCTCGGGCGGGTGATCCGCACGCACTTCGAGCGTCGCGACCATCCGTAGCGCCATGATCCGCGTGGCGTCGTATTTCTTGTCGGCGAGATTCTGAGGGTTGCTCAGACCGACCTTCACCGCCTCCAGAAACACGAGCTTCTCGTTCGCGAGCTGGGCGACCGGGCCGAGCAGTGGATCGTCTTTCATCCGCTGCACTTCGCTCAAAGCCTGCTCGTACCAGTCCTTCGCGGTGGACAGTTGCCGTATTTCGGCGTTGATGTCGCCGCACCGGATCAGTGCGAGCGCGAGCCGGCGCTGGCCGGCCTTAGTGCGCGTGTCCGCGTTACCCTTGAGCGCGAGCCACAGCGTGATCGCACTGCGCGCGGACGCGAGCGCCTGGGGGCCGTTGCCGAGGGTCGCATAGAACCCGGCGAGCCGCTCCCACGCGGTGGCCTCTTCTTCCTTCGCTTGGAAGTTCTTCTCGTCGAGCCGCGCGAGTTTCTGGAACCGGTCCAGCGAACTCTGCCACACGATGAGGGCGCCCGTGGGGTGGCCGTCGTTGGCGAGCACTTGGCCCCATTTGCCGTAAGCCAGAGCGATGTCGCGCTGCGCCTGCGCGCTACCCGGGTTGGCGGCGGCGAGGTCCACGAGCATTTTCGTAGACCGGCTCGCGAGCTTGTTGGCCGGTACGGGTTTCCCCTCCGCGCAGTGTGCGTCCGCCTGTTTGTACAGGGTCACCGCGAGGGCGCGTTTCACGGTCGCGCACCCCTCGTCTTTGCCGCCCAATTCCTCAAGAATTCCCGTGCCCTTCTGAAACGCGATTACGGCCCCCTTGGGGTCTTTGAGAGCGAGTTTGCAATCGCCGATGTACTCCCAACCGTGTGCAAGCTGGAACCGGGCCGCGGCGCTCTCGGTGTCGAGTTCCTGGAGCGCCTTCAGGGACGCAAACGATGCCTCGTACTCCGCCAAAGCGTCCTTGGTGTAGCCGTTAGCGAGAAGGGCGTCGCCGTGGCGCTGGCGCGCAAGCGCGAGGTCGCGTTGAGCCTTCGCCGATTTGGAGTCGATCGCTTCGAGCGCCAGGCACGCTTCCTTTCCCTTTTTGGTGTTCGTAAGGGCTGCCGCTAAATCGCCGGTGCGAATTTGGACGTACCCGAGCCGGCCCCACAAGAGCGCGCGACCGGCGGCGGCGCTCGCGTTCTGCGGGTCGAGTGCGATCAACTCATCGAGAACCCGAACCCCGTCGTCGTAATCCTTGGCGGCCGCACTCATTAGCGCGCGGTCAAAGTGAACCTCACCCAATCGGGCGTGCGCGTCCGCGATCTCGCGACGAACGTCGGCCCGATCGCGGGGGAATTGGGAGGCGAGTTCGCCCCGCAACTTCAGGCACCGCACCGCGCTCTCGTTGGCACCAACCGTATCCCCGGTGTGGAGTTGCAAGCCCGCGAGTGCGTCGAGGCTGTCCGCGAAGTCGCGCTGGCGATCGAGGCTCGCAGGCAGTTGCTCGGACAGTTCCTTGCGGGTACCCAGAGCACGCTGACAGTCTTCTACCGCGTTGCCGATTTCGCCGCGTTCTTTGAGGATCTGCGACCGGCGGGCAAGAGCAGCGGCGAGGTCTTGTTGGGCAACGGCGTCGGTCTTGTCCGCGGCCAGAGCCTCGAAGATGGTGACTGCTTCGTTGATCGCACCGAGCGCGGACTTCGTATCACCGGCCTGGACGTGAATGCCCGCCAACTTGTCGAGCGACCGGGCGAGGTCGCGGTCCGCGGCGCGGAGATCGGTCGCGCGTGCCTCCGGGGTGCGCGCGTCGCTCGTCTCTGCGGCTAAACGCTTCACGTCCCGGGCAACCTTCACCGCTTCCAGGAACTGCTCGCGCGCCTGTGTCGTTTCGCCCACGAGCTGGTACACCTCGCCCATTTGTCGGTGCGCGGAAACCAGCGTGCGGTCGGCCCCGATGTCGCCCTCGACCTTACCCTCAATGAGCTTCCTGAGGCCATCGGTCGCGTTCAGCAGCAGCGTCTTCCGAATCGCCTGCATCCCGGCGCGGTCGGCGAGCTTCTTGTCGATGTCGTGAACGAGCGTGTTGTACGCATCGACCGCCTTCTCATAACGCGACCGGGCCACGTCTCGTGCGAGTCCAACGCGGACCTTCTCGGCCTCAGTCTTTTCCTTCTCCTTGGTGACCTGCACGAGCGCTTTGGCCGTCTCTTTCTCCTGCGCGGTCACCTTATCGCGTTCCGCGGCCGTTTCCTTTTCCTTCTCGGTCACGAGGTCGAGCGCCTTCTGCGTGCTCTTGCGCCCCTCGTTCACGGCCCAAGCGATCCCCCCCGCCGCAAGTACGCCGGCGATGAGTAGCGATACCCCGGTCGCGATCCGGGCCGGGTGCCGGCGCGCCCAGCGCGCGAGACGAGCGGTGAGTGGATCGCGGTAGGCGCTCACCGGTTCGTCGGAGAGCCACCGCTCCACATCGGCCGCCAAGTCCAGCGCGGTCGCGTAGCGGTCGTTCTGGTTCAGCGCCATCGCCTTGCGGCAAATCGCGTCGAGTGGTTTCGGGCACTCGGCGTTCACCGCACCCGGCGGATCGAACGTACCGCGCCGCACGAGTTCGATCGTCTCCAGCGCGCTCTTCCCCACAAACGGCGCGCGGCCGGCGAGGATGACGAACAGCGTGGCGCCGAGCGAGTACACGTCCGCACGCGGGCCGACCTTGTCGAGTTCCCCGGCCGCCTGTTCGGGCGGCATGTACGAGGGTGTACCCACGGCGGTCCCGGCCATCGTCATGTGCGACGGGAGATCGGTCGCTTCCGGGTCGTGGCGGAACCCGGCCTCGGCGTTCGCCCGCATGATGCGGTCAAAATCGGGACCGTCGGAGAGCGACTTCGCCAGTCCCCAGTCCACCACGAGCACTTCACCGAACTTGCCGACCATCACGTTCGCCGGCTTGATGTCGCGGTGAATGATCCCCTTGTCGTGCGCGTAAGCAATGGCCTTACACACGTAAACGAAGCGCGACAACAGGTTCCGGAACGCGACCGTGCGCGGAACGTCTTTTTCGCTCGTCTCGGGTGCCGGAGTTGCGCTGGGTTCGGCCGACTTTGGTTCGCCCTTCTCGGTTTTCTCGGTCTTTTCGGCCCCCGATCCCTTAGCCGCGTTCGTACCGTAGTAACGATCGATTTCGTCTTTGAGCGTTTCACCGCGGATGAACCGCATCGCGTAAACGGGGCGCCCGCGTGCGTCGTTTACGAGGCCGAAGACGGGCACCACGCCGGGGTGATCGAGGCGAGCCGTGAGTTCGGCTTCCGTCAAGAACCGGCGCCGGCTGCCCGGGTCGTCGGCGTAGCGCGACTTGATGCGCTTGACCGCGACCTCGCGGTTCAGCTCGGTGTCGCGCGCGGTGAAGACCTCGCCCAACCCGCCGCTCGCGTGCAACCCCCGAAGCGCGAACCGGCCGACCATTGTGCCGCTCATTTGCGGCGCGAGGCTCGGTACGCTCGGTCCGGTGGACACGGAAATGGGTGCAGTGTCGTGCGACAGGTCGCCAGAAATCCCACCGGAGATCGCGCCCGACGCGACGGTGCGGCCCGGGGGTGACGGTAGCGTCGCCCCGGGTTCCGCGACGTTCGAGCCGATCACCGTACCGGCGTCCGGGGCTGAACGCGCGCTCGCGACTTGGGTCACGTCCACGTCGTTGTTCGTGTCCCCTCGGGCGGCCGGCTCTGCGGCGGAATCGAGCGTCGCGTCGGCGTCGATCGTCACGGGGTGCGCGAGCGTCGCGTCCGGGGCCCCCTGAAACGTTGGGGGCGGCGTAATAGCGGCAACCGGCGCTTCCGCGCGGGCACCTTGTGGCGCAGCGCCCGGCAATAACGTCGGCTCGACCTCGTCCGGGTCGCTTGGCGAAGCCATATCGACAGTCCTCCGGGTGGAGGTGATTACGGGAACAGTTAGCGTAACCTTTCGCGGACCGATCGGGAACGGCAGCGGGTTAGAAAGAGTGGGGAAATGGGAAGTTTGGACGGGCGCGACAAAACACCACCAGCGAATACGTAACCGCTGCCCCTGTCGCCAATTGAGTCAAGGTTTAAGTTGAGCGACTAAAGCAGGAGGCGAGAGGGCATTGGACCGGTTCAATTGGGTTCCAATGGGTGCTCGCCTGAGTCAGCAGTATTCGTGGCTGTCACAGATTTCGTGTTGCGGATATAGTATACGAATGTTAATATTCTGGAGAGTTGCCTTTACGGTGGCGCCCGCGTAATCACGGACCCACAACAACACGACGAGCGTGCCGAGTCCCAAGTCGGTGGCTCTCGGTGACCACACAGGGAAGCCAACCCGAAAGGTTAGCGTTTGTTAGCCACCGATCCTAACCGTCTGAAAAATAAGGAGATCCGCACTGCGAGAGATCCCACAGTGCGGATACGATGGGGTACAACGTTAGCATTTGTTAGCCGAAACACGCTAACGGATCGGGAAAAACTGATGCAACATTGAACGAAAATCCAATTCAAATGCCGATCAATATCTGGCCCGCATCAGCGTCCCATTTTGCCCATCTGCATGAGAAACTCGGAGTTGGATTTGGTCTTCGCTAGCCGCGTGACTAGGCCCTCCATCGCCTCGACCGGTTTCTGCTGCATGAGGCTGCGGCGCAGGAGCGTGATCTGATCTAGCGTCTCTGCCGGCAGGAGCCGCTCTTCCTTCCGCGTCCCGGACGCCCCGAGGTCGATCGCGGGGTACACGCGGCGCTCGGCCAGCGCCCGGTTCAGCACCAGTTCCATGTTCCCGGTGCCCTTGAATTCCTGGAAAATCACCTCGTCCATACGACTACCGGTCTCGATGAGCGCGGTGCCCAGGATGGTGAGAGTACCGCCCTCCTCGAACGCGCGGGCCGCGCCGAACAGGCGCTTCGGCACGTCAAGCGCCTTGCTGTCCACGCCGCCGCTCATCGTGCGCCCGCTGCCGGCCGTCTTGTTGTACGCGCGGGCCAACCGAGTCAGGCTATCGAGCAGCACGAGAGAGTCCTTGCCCTGCTCGGTCAGGCGCTTGGCGCGTTCCACCACGAGTTCCGCGAGCCGGGTGTGGTTCGCGGTGTTCTGGTCGGAACTGGACGCGATCACCTCGACCGGCGGCGGGGTCGTAGAACCGGCCTCGGTCGCCTTGCGGACGATGTTCCGCTTGATGTCCGTGACCTCTTCGGGCCGTTCGTCCACGAGCAGGATCATGAGGTGAACGTTCGGGTGATTGGCGATGACCGCCTGCGCGATGTGCGTGAGGAGAACCGTCTTGCCCGAGCGCGGCGGGGCCACGATCAGCCCGCGCTGCCCCATCCCGATCGGCGTGAACATGTCCATCACGCGCGTGGTGAGCGGTTCCGGACCGGTCTCGAGCCGGAGCCACTTCGTAGGGTCGACGGGGGTGAGTTCGTCCCAGGCGCGGCGGCGGAACAGCTTCGGGTCCGCGCCCTCGATCTCGGTGACGGTCGCAAGCCGCGGACCCGACCCGCGCCGCGGCGGTTCGAGCGTGCCGCCGAGCATCACCCCCTCGGCGAGGTTCAGCTTGTTGATGAGCGGCCCCGGAACATAGGCGTCGTTCGGCGTAGGGGTGTAGTTCTTGGCGGGGTTACGGAGGAACCCGTGCCCCCGTGGGTGCATCTCCAGCACGCCCAGCGCGCTGTTGCGAGGATCAGACATGCGGAAACTCTACTCTCGTAACAGGAACCGGGCACCCGGATCGGAGCCGAGTGCAGCGGAAACAGACAGCCAAGAGGAAAAACGACAGTATCGACCGCGGGACGGGTGCGAGCGTTTTCTCGGCAAGTGGGAGAGATTCTAACCCCCATTGTGGCCAAACGCGAGAGAGAAACAACGGGAGTTTGCAGATATCGAACCGGCCAAAGATGCCGCCCCGATATGCTCCTCGATACGCGCGCACTTGAACAAAGAAAATTTCCGCAGCGCTCCCGTTTCGATCTCGGCGCCCGAACCGAGCGCATCTCGATGACACGACACACGAAACCATTTTCGGCTGCGGTGGAGGTTTCGTTACTGATCGATGAATACTCGAAAACGCTCTCACATTTGCGTGGCCATGAGCGCGACTCCATGTATCTTGGACCTCCACAGATCCGACGCACATAAGAGCACGCTCGAAGACTCGACGAGCGACCTTTACACTCACAATCTCTTTCGGTCCCGATCAGGTCTTTTGTTTTCGGCCCAATCACCTTCTCGCACTGGGATTCCGGAACACTATGCACCATTTCTCGCGCCGTTCGTTTCTCGCCTCCACTGCGCTCATTGCAACGGGGGGCCTCAGCCCCTCACTTGCCCAAACCCCAGACGTCCCCATGACGGGGACCGCTAACGAGAACCTCGCCCCGTTCGACAGCCTGTTCGCGGACTTCATTACCGATCACAAGATCCCCGGCGCCTCGGTCGCGATCACGCGGGCCGGAAAACTCGTCTATGCTCGCGGGTTCGGGTACGCCAAAGTCGCGAAGAAGGTCGAAGTTCAGCCCGACGCCCCCTTTCGCATCGCGAGCGTTTCCAAGCCGATTACCGGCGCCGCGGTCGCGGCACTCGCTGAACAGGGCAAAGTGAAGTTTGATGATCCGGTGCTCAAGTACGTGAAGCTCGACCCGTTTCTGCCCGGCGGGGCGAAAGTCGATGAGCGGTGGGCGAAAATCACCGTCCGGCAGTGCCTCCAGCACACCGGCGGCTGGGACCGCGACAAGCAGGGCGGGTTCGATCCGATCGCGACCCCGTGCCGGATCGCCCGCGAGATGAAGCTCCCGACCGAGGCACCGGCTCCGAACGACATCGTGCGATACATGTTGGGGCGCCCGCTCGACTTCGCCCCCGGCAGCAAGATGGTCTACTCGAACCTCGGCTACCTCGTCCTCGGGCGCGTGATCGAGGCCGTCACGGGCCAGAAGTACGAGGCGTGGGTCCAAAAAAACATTCTCGCGCCGGCGGGCGCTCGGGGCATGTCGTTGGGGCGCGGGGTACCGGAAAAGCGCGCGAAGGGCGAGGTGTGCTACTACGACTCGAAGAAGCGCACCGGACGGTGCCTGTACGCGCCGCGCGCCGGCGATCAGGTACCGCGGCCGGACGGCGCAGACAATATTGAAGGGTACGAGGCGCACGGTGGATGGATCGGGTCGGCGATCGACCTGGTGCGGTTCGCGGCCGCATTCGATTACGGCAAGAAATCCCCGGTGCTCTCCACAAAGGCGATCACCGAAATGTGGGCGCGGCCCGACGGTGACGCGGGGTTTGATTCCGACAAACACCCCCGGGACGCTTATTACGGCTGCGGGTGGAGCGTGCGGCCCGTGGGTAAGACGGGCAAAGCCAACACGTGGCACAACGGGCTGATCCCCGGGACCAGCTCGCTCCTCGTCCGCCGGTGGGACGGGTTAAACTGGGCGGTGTTATTTAACACTGACGCGACCGCCGAGGGGCAGCAACCGTCCGCGCTGATCGACGAGTTAATGCACGCCACCGCCGGGACCGTGAAACAGTGGCCTGAGAACGATTTGTCTGAAAAATTCTCCCCGCGCGAAAAAAAATAAGGGCACCGGCGTCAACGAGATGACACCGAATCGCCCCGGTGGGCGATTCGGCTGTTGTTCGCGCACGCCCCTTGGTAAACTAAAATCGCTTACAACTGAGAAAATTTTCCGACCAACGGAGCGGTTCGGGACAAGTAATTGTGTAGAGAGTGGTGTGAAATTGTGCGGCGGAGTAAATGACACCGCACCACTAACGAACAATAAGCACTACCGCCGCAAACGCCCCGTAACCTTTTGCCCGAGGGCTGGATATGCGACCTCTCCAGTTCCTGAAACGACACCCGATCACTGCGCTCGGCGCGCTCGTACTCGTGTTTGTGGTGTGGATCGGCTTGGATCTTCGCAAACCGAACTCCGAGTCGACTGAAGCTGCCCCTTTTCCGGTGGGAACTGCTTTTTTGACGAAACGGTTCCCGGCTCCGCCGGAATTTGAGTACGCAAAGCCATCACCGCAAGGAACGGCCCAAGTTCTACCAAAACTCAAACCGGGAATGACCCGTATCGAAGTCGAGGGACTTGTCGGTGCACCTGTTTCCAGCGACGTTCACCCCGCAATGGTGGCAGGCGGACGGATCACGTATCACACGGCATACGAGGCTGATCTCGAGCCTCTCTCCACGGTGCGCCCGATCCGGCACACTAAGGTGATCGGCCCCGCACCGCCCCGTACATTGATCACGTTAGAGTTTGATGCCACCAAACCCGGGCACCCGCTGGTCGAAATCCACTATCCCGACCCGTTGTTCTGATCCGCGCTTCGCACAACTTACCCGCCGCCGGCGATGTCCGGCGGCTTTTTCGTCCCATTACAATTAGCTCCGCCCGCGCCGATTGTGTCGGTTCTGCCGACAGCGCGAGCGGTCCGTATTGACCCATTTTTCCACGCTTCTTAGATTGGGAGTCTGGCGGGGTCCGCGGGCACCGGAGCGACGCGCAGCCCGGCGCGGGCATTCACGCTATGGGAGTTTGACAATGGCGACAGCGCAAGCGGGCCTCGAACCGACCATCTTCGAGCGCCTGGGCGACCGGTTCAACGCCTTCGTTGAGGGGTGCGTGCGCGCCATCTCCCGCATGTTGGGCGGTTCGACCGACGAGCGCCGGATCAAGAGCATCGGTTACGTCCGGCCCCGGAACGCGGAGACACACACCGTTATCCCCGGCTCGGCCCTCGCGCGGGTGAACGAACTCGAACCCAAGATGCAGGCGCTCACCGACGACCAGTTGAAGGCGCTCAGCACGGAGTTCCGGGACCGGCTGAAGAAGGGCGCGACGCTCGACTCCATTCTGCCCGAGGCGTTCGCCGCGTGCCGCGAGTCCGCGCGCCGCACCAAGAACATGCGGCACTACGACGTGCAGCTCCTGGGCGGCGCGGTGCTCCACGGGTACGGCACCGGACTGGGCAGCATCGCGGAAATGAAAACGGGTGAGGGCAAAACGCTCGTCGCCACGCTCGCCGCGTACCTCAACGCCCTCGACGACCGGGGCGTTCACGTCGTGACCGTGAACGACTACCTCGCGCGCCGCGACTGCGAGTGGATGCTCCCCATTTACAACGCACTGGGCGTTTCGGCCGCGTACATCCAGTCCGACATGGACCCGGAAACGCGCCGCCGCGCCTACGAGTGCGACATCACCTACGGCACCGCGTCCGAGTTCGGGTTCGACTACCTGCGCGACAACATGAAGATCGCGCGCTTCGACGACGAGCAGTACCACCCGTACTACCGCCAGGTCCAGCGCGCGCACCACTACGCTATCATCGACGAGGTGGACAACATCCTCGTCGACGAGGCCCGGACGCCGCTCATCATCAGCGGCCCGGCGTTCTCCGACGCCAAGCGGTTCGCCGAGGCGGACAAGGTCACACGCGCGCTGACGGAACTCGAGCGCAAGGCGCGCAAGGAACTGATCGCGGCCGGAACGGTTAAGGCGGGGGGAACCGAGGGCGACAACCTCACGATCCTGACCCCCGTCGACCCGGCGAAGGTCGATCCGCAGAACCCGCCGCCCAAGGGCGTGTACTTCGAGATCAAGGAAAAAGAGCGCACCTGCCACCTGACCGATGCGGGCGTGCGCAAGGCGGAAGAGCTGGCCGGTGTCGAGAGCTTCTACACCGCCGGTAACATGGAGTGGCCGCACCTGATGGACAACGCGCTGAAGGCGCACCACCTCTATCAGCTCGACCGCCACTACATGATCGACCGCGACCAGCGGGAGAACAACGAACTCAGCATCGTCATCATCGACGAACACACCGGGCGCGCGATGTACGGGCGCCAGTGGTCCGACGGGTTGCACCAAGCAGTAGAAGCGAAGCACCCGAAAGAGGGCGTGCAGATCAAGCAAGAAACGCAGACGATGGCCACGGTCACGCTGCAAAATTTCTTCAAGCTCTACACGAAACTCGCCGGGATGACCGGGACCGCGAAGACCGAGGAAACCGAGTTCTGGAAGATCTACAAGCTCGACGTGGTCGCGGTCCCGACCAACCGGCCGATGCGCCGGATCGAGCACAAGGATCTCGTGTACCGCACCGACAAGGAAAAGTGGGACGCGGTCGTCAAAGAAGTGGTGGAGCTGAGTAAGACCGGGCGCCCGATCCTGATCGGCACCAAAGACGTCGACCGCAGCGAGAAGCTCTCGCAGATGCTCCGGCGCCAGGGCATCAAGCACGAGCTGCTCAACGCGAAGCCGGAAAACGTGGGGCGCGAGGCCGAGATCGTCGCCCAGGCCGGGCGCATCGGCGCGGTGACCATCTCCACGAACATGGCCGGCCGCGGAACCGACATCATCCTCGGCGGCAACGCCGAAACTCTGGCGTGGGCGCGCCTCAAGCAACTCAAGGACTCCGACAACCGCCCGCTGTACCCGACGCGCCTCGAAGTGCCCAACGACGTCTGGACCTCGACGGTCAACGAGATCGAGTCCAAGGAAAAAATGAAAGAGGAGGGGCGCAAGGTCGCGGAGATGGGCGGGATGCACATCCTAGGCACCGAGCGCCACGACTCGCGCCGCATCGACAACCAATTGCGCGGGCGCGCCGGGCGCCAGGGCGACCCCGGTTCCAGCCGGTTCTACCTGTCGCTCCAGGACGAACTGATGCGCCACTTCGGGGGCGAGTGGGTCGGTAAGGTGCTTACGCGCTTGGGTATGGAAGAGGGCGAGGCGATCGAGTCCGGGATGGTGAGCCGGCGCATCGAGGGGGCACAAAAAAAGCGCGAGGAGATGCACTTCGACCAGCGCAAGAATCTCCTCGAATACGACGAGGTCATGGACCTCCAGCGGAAGCGCGTCTACGGCGCGCGCCAGGAGATCCTGGACGGCAAGAACCCGCGGCTGATGATCCTCGACATGATCCGCGTCCAGATCGCGGCCGCGAACGAGCGGTTCCTCGCGGACAACTACGGGGCGGCCAGCTTCGCGGAGTTCGCCAGTAACCGGCTCGGCATGGAATTCGAGGCCGGCGACTTCCGCACCTCCTCATACGAGGACGCCTCGCGCCAGGCGCTCGAACAGGCCATCGCGAACGTGCCGACCTTCATCCAGGAGCGACTGGAAGAGAACCTCAACCCCGATGAGGAAGAAAAGGACTGGAAGTGGTCCGAACTGACGCGAGCACTCAACGCGAAGTACGACCTCAAGCTGACCGAAAAGGATCTGCGGAAGATCGGGGCGGACAAACTCGCGGAAGCGCTCGTTCAGAAGGCCGAGACCGCGGTAAAGGCCGTGAACCTGTCCGACGGCGAGCGGTTCCTTTCGCGCACCTACGGCGCGAACGCCCTGGCCGAGTGGTGCCGGCAGAAATTCGGCGTGAAGGTCACCATCGAGGAGATCCAGCCGCACAGCGGCGAAGCCCTGACCGAGTACCTGTACCACAAGGTTCTGGCGACCTACCGACAGAAGGACGTGGAGTTCCCGGTCCGCGTCGCGATGCAGAATTTCATGGCGGATAAGCCCGCGGCGGGGCAACAGCGGTACGACCGCGACGGCCTCGCGCAGTGGGCGACGCGGCGCCTGGGCACGGTCCTCGCCACCCGCAAGCACGGGCCGAACGCGCTCGCCGACCAAGCCGGCTTCTTCGCGGCCGCCGACAAGTCGCTCGAAGAGGAGGGCTGGACCGACGAGTTCCTCCGCACGGAACCGCGCTCCCGGCTCCGCGAGAAGCTCACGGAGATCGCGCCGAAGGCGATGCCGACGGCCGACGTCAGCGAGATCGACAAGCAGCTCGAATCGATCTACACCGGCGCGAAAGTGGCCGAGCAGGAAGACGCGAAGGAATTGACCGATTGGGCACAACGGGAGCTCAGCCTCGCGCTCGACCCGGCGAGGATCGTCGGCAAGACGCAGGACGAAGCACGGCACGGGATTCTGAACGCCTATGACGAGAAGTACCGCCCCGAGATGCACTCCGTGGAGCGCTCACTGGTGCTGGAACAGATCGACAGCGCGTGGAAGACGCACCTGTTGGTGATGGACAACCTGCGCAGCGGCGTCGGACTGGCCGGGTACGCCCAGGAAGACCCGAAGATCGTGTACAAGCGCGAGGGGATGCAGGAATTCGACAAGATGTGGGCGGGGCTCCGCGACCGCACGACGGAGTCCGTGTTCCGCATGGAAGAAATGGGCGACGAGGAAGCCCAGGCCGCTCTGTGGGCCGGCGCCCGCGCCACGCACGCAGCAGCAATCTCCGCGTCCCAGGCGCGTCAGGCACAGGCTGACGCGAGCGAGCAACAAACGAACGCGGGCGGCGAAGGCAAGAAGGTGGAGCCGATCCGCAACGAGGGGAAGAAAGTAGGCCGCAACGACCCGTGCCCGTGCGGTAGCGGCAAGAAGTACAAGAACTGCCACATGAAGATGGAAGCGGGCAAGAAGTAAGTACCGCGGAAACCAGGCTCGCGTAATTTTGTCAGGTACGAAACTCAGAGGCAGGGTGCTTCGGCAAAGTGTCGAGGCACCTTGCCTCTTTTAATTTCTAGTTTGTCTTGACAGCCACTCCTGGTCACTGTTAGGCTCACATCGGTTTGCACATCTCGCACCTTGCATCTTCGGATAATTTGTCGATGTTTCGCAATCGCCTGATCGGATTCTTTGGCTTGGTGATCGCTATTGGCATGATGGCCTGCGCGAGCCCCCAAAAGGCATTCGCCGCCGTTGCTAACCCATTCACATGGGGCTCTTACAAAGGCACAGATAATAACAATCACAACTACCCTCGTTGGGTCAATATTCCAAACCAGAATGGCAAGGTGAATTTCGATATCGGACAGGGGAGCGCAACAGACCCGGCTGGCTGGACGCCGATCTCAGCAGTTGCGAAAGTTTACAAGCCTTCGGCTGTCCAACCGGGGGGATACGAAGCAACCCCGGCCCTAACGATGACCACGGCTAATTTTCTTACCGTTCTGGGTATATCCACAATGTCTTGAGCAGACAATAATCCGAAAGCTGTGTTCGACAGAAACATAACTGTCATGATTGTCGTAACTATCACTTATAGGAACAATGCAAACCAGAACATCACTCAAGATGTGGTCATGCCCGCGTTCTATGTGAACACCACCGCGTTCTAATCTGATCGGATGAGCAGTTCGCCACCCCTTCCGGGAGAGAAGACATGGAACGTCGGCCCGCCTTTACTTTGCTAGAGTTGTTAGTCGTCATTGCAATCTTAGCGATCTTGATCGGGCTCCTGTTACCGGCAGTTCAAAAGGTTCGGGAAGCTGCGGCCCGAATGCGGAGTGTAAACAATCTCCGCCAGATCAGCTTGGCACTCCACAACTTCGCGAGTGCCAACAACGAAGAGTTACCGACAGTCGACGGCAACCCGCGGCGGGTATGGTTTGAACCGCTCCAGATGACGACGACCCAGCGCGGCCCGATTCTGTTCAATGCCCTTCTCCCCCACCTCGAAGTTACCATTGCGTCCACCCAAATTCTACCGGACTACGTTCCTGTGTACGTCAGTCCGGTCGATCCGGGGTTCACTGCGGATCAAGGTTCTGGGCCACTTAAAGGGGCTACAAGTTACGCGGGAAACGCTCAGGTGTTTGCCGGTCAACCGCGGATGGTGACGGCATTTTCGGACGGCCACAGCAACACCATTGCATTCGCCGAACACTACGCTTCGTGTGGCAGCTTGCGGTACAGGTATGCGTGGTGGGAAGTGGTAGGGCGTCCGGGTTACCAGCTCCACCGACCGACCTTCGCGGACGGCGGGGCTCTCTTTAAAGGACAGAACGAGCAAGATGTCTACCCAATCACGAGTGGCGACCCGATCGTCACGCGCCCGAGTCGGCCGGGAGCGATCTTCCAAGTCGCGCCGCAGGTCTGGTTCCAAGACAGTTGGGAAGCCCCGCGCGCGCCGGGCGCAAACGAGTGCGACTGGTCCGTTCCCCAAACACCCCACCGCAGCGGGATGCTGGTCGCATTAGCCGATGGCAGCGTGCGAACTCTCAGCACGTCAATGAGTCCAGAAACCTTTTGGGCAGCCGTTACCCCGGCAGGTGGTGAGGTACTGGGCGGAGACTGGTAAGTTGAGTTGACATGGGAATCGCGTCGGAAAGGAGGTATCCTTTCCGACGCTTCTGTATTTAGTGCCGGGAACGGATTCCCAATGCTCCTCAACCTCGTCTACCTGCTCGCGCTTGCGATCCTCTCACCGTGGCTGATATGGCGCGCGGCACGTACCGGGCGCTACCGCCAGAACCTCACCGCAAAGCTACTCGGCCGCGCCCGCATTGCACCGCGCGCGAAAGAGCCAGTCGCGTGGTTCCACGCGGTCAGCGTGGGCGAAGTGAACCTGCTCGGTACGCTCGTACCCAAATTCCGGAAGCGCCACCCGGACTGGTACGTGGTCGTTTCGTCTACCACCGATACGGGGCTCGCAGAAGCACGCAAGCAGTTCGCAGATCTCGACGTAATCGCGTGGCCGTTCGACTTCACCTGGGCCGTTACGACCGCTCTCGATGCGGTCAACCCGTCCCTCGTCGTACTCACCGAAAGCGAACTCTGGCCGAACTTCCTCGCCGCAGCGAGCACACGAAACGTGCCAGTAGTTGTGGTGAATGCCCGCCTCAGCCCGCGGAGTTTCCAGCGCCTGAAGCGCGTCGCGGGCTTCGCCCGGCGCATACTGTTCCGACACGTCACTCGATTCGCGGTTCAAGAAACCGAATACACCGAGCGCCTTCAACAACTCGGCGTGCCGTTCGCGAAACTCGTCACCACGGGATCGATCAAGTACGACGGGGCCGCGGGCGAACGGGATACCCCGAAGACGCGCGCACTGAGACGCGCAATCGGGCTTGGGGAACCTACCCCCCCGTCCCCCCTCCCTGAAGGGAAGGGGGAGCCGACTTTCAGGGCCTCAGCGATTGGGGCTCTCTCGGCGATTTCGCGCGCCAGCACCCCCTTCCCTTCAGGGAGGGGGGACGGGGGGGTAGGTTCCCCCCTGGTTCTCCTCGCGGGCAGCACGCACGCGCCCGAAGAAGCACTCATCCTGACCGCCTTCGCGCGCCTCCACGCGCAGTTCTCTCACCTGCGACTGATCCTGGTTCCACGGCACCCAGACCGCTTCGAGGAAGTCGCTCGCCTCGTCGAAGACTCACGGCTCCCGTTTGTGCGCCGGAGCCGAATCACAGCCCCACTGCCTGAAATGCCCGCGGTAGTGCTGCTCGACACGGTGGGCGAACTCGGTGCCGCGTGGGGGCTAGCGGACGTGGGATTCACCGGCGGCAGTCTCGATGGTAAGCGCGGCGGTCAAAGTATGATCGAACCAGCCGGGTATGGCGTGCCGTGCGTGTTCGGGCCGCACGTTTGGAACTTCCGCGCCGCCGCCCGGCGGTTGGTCGAAGTCGGAGGCGCTGTCATGTTGAAAGACGCGACCGAACTGGAAACCGAACTCGCCAAACTCATCGCCGATTCCGACCGGCGCGCACAGATGGGGAGCACTGCACGCGACCTCGTGCATCGACAACAAGGGGCAACTTCCCGCACTCTTGACGTGATCGATTCCGTAATCACTTCCCCGGTACTCACTCGGGCCGCCTGAATCGGCTAGAATTGACTCACCTCAATTCACGGTCCGGGTGTGATGATCCAGACCTATACCTTCAGTGCCGCGGGCGGACACGCGGTCAACGAAGACGCATTCGTACTTTGTCCCACCACCGATAGAGGTGCGTGGATCGCGACCCTCGCCGACGGGCAGGGCGGACGCGCCGGCGGAGCACGGGCCGCGCAACTTGCGTGTGATGTTGCCGCTCAGCACGCCACCCGAGGTGAGTCGCTCGATTGGGTCGAAATCTTGACTCGCGCCGACGTTGCGGTCGCACAGGATCGCGAGGCCGGCTTCACGACGCTTATTGGTCTGTGTGTTCGCGCCGACCGCGTTATTGGCGCATCGTGTGGCGACAGCGCCGCGGTTGTGGTGTGCGGCGATCAAGCACCGCGCGTACTGACCTCCCGACAATACAAAAATCCGCCGGTTGGTTGCGGGGATGCAATCTTCGTCCCGTTCGAGATGAAACTCACAAACCCCTGGAAGTTACTCGCGATCACGGACGGCGTGTGGAAGTACGCAGGGTGGGAGCGCGTGTGGGATTATGCCGCTCGATTATCGGGCACCGAACTGATCGCGGAACTCCAAAGCGCGGCCCGGCTCGCCCTCACCGGCGAATTCCAAGACGACTTCACCATTGTGTTACTGGAGAGCGCGTAACCGTGTATCGCATCACCCAGTGCCTCTCCGTCGGGCCATTCGCATCACCAGAGCGCGCACAGAAGCTCCTCGCGGCCGGCGTCACGCACGTCCTGAACGTGTCCGACGGGCCGAGTCACGTCTCGGCCGGCAAAGATTCGTTCGCAGACGTCCTGTGGGTACCAATGTCCGATAGCCGCCGCTTGATGTTTCCAACCGCAGTGCAGGCGATCGATGCACTTCACGAACTTGCCTCGGCACCAAACGCGCACGTTTACGTTCACTGCGTCGCGGGCATAGTCCGCTCGCCGACGATCCTGTGGCTGTACCTGATTGCGTGCGGTCTTCCCACGAAATTCGCACGTGACGTCATCGAAACGCGCTCGCCCAACGCAACCGCGGGCCACTACCGTATGGTCGACCACGAGCACGTGTCGCTCGCGCAAAAGCACGGATCGAAGCACTACCTTCCGCACCCGCGCCCGGACGTAATTGTCCCGTTCCCGTTGTCGGAGGACGCGGAGGAATGACCACGCCCCTGGCCTACCTCAACGGTCGGTTCCTGCCGTTTACGGAAGCCGCACTACCGCTGCACGACGCCGGGTTCGTGTCCGGCGCGACGATCGTGGATAACGCGCGCACCTTCCGGCACAAGCTGTTCCGCTGGCCAGATCACCTCGCACGCTTCCGGCGCGACTGTGCCGCGTGCTTCGTTCCGCTCAATGCGACCGACGAGTACCTCACCGCGACCGCGGAGGAACTCGTCGCGCACAACGCGGCTCTGCTCCCCCCGAACGGTGAATTGCAGTTAGTTACGTTCGCTACCCCCGGGCCGCTCGGATTCTACTCGGGCGAAGTGAATAACGGACCACCAACGATCGGTATGGTGACGTACCCGCTCCCGTTCGCGCGCTACCGGCGGTTCTTCACTGAGGGCGCGGCGCTCGCGGTCGCAGGCACGCAATCATCCGACCCGGACGATCTTCTACCGCCGCGAATCAAACACCGTAGCCGGTTGTTCTGGCACATCGCGGACAAAACACTAAACGACCCCACAAGCCGATATTACTCCCCAGGCGCGGTGCCGGTCGTTCTCGATCGCGTGGGAACCGCGGACACCGCGATCGCGTGCGTCTTGGCTGTCGTGGACGATACCGTCATCTACCCACTACCGGATCGCGTGCAAGACAGTATCAGTGCAAAGGTAGTTGCTGATTTGTGCGCCACAATCGGACTGAAGCACCGGACCGAATCGCTCGACTTCCGCCAGATTTGCGGGCCAAACGAAGGCAACAGAAAAAGCGCAATCGCTCTCGACCCGTCCGAACTACTCTTAGCCGGCACCGGCTTTTGCGTGGCCGGGGTCAGGCGGTTCGCATGCTCCGAACACGTGCGCGACTACCCGCGGCCGGGACCGGTGTTCAGCCGGTTACTGACAGCGTGGAGCGATTTAGTTGGAGTAGACATCGCGAAGCAGTTTACCGGGTAACGGATCTCGGAAACGCGGTTTACCACTTCTCGCATTATCGATCTGGATGGGAAGCGGTCCGTTCGTCACAGTTCTTCACAGCCTCTTCTTTACACCCTTGACAGTTTGTGACATTTGTCACAAGCTACGGTCTCTGTCCCAACCGGGCCGCTGGTGGTGGTGACGCGCTTACCTCTCTCCACCCCGCCGACCTCGTGACCGGTTGGGTTTATTGCCGTCCGCTCAAGCGCCAGGATTGCCACATGTCCCTCTCTCGCTCTCGCGCACGTCGGCCGCGGTTCCCGTGGCTGCTCGCGCTCGTTTGTGCCCTCCCAGTTGGGCTTCTTGGCGCGGCCCCCACGAGTCCGCTCGCGCTCTTTGGCGCGGGGTGGGAACCGTTCCTGTTCCTCACCTCCGATACTTACGGGTTGGGTGAGAAACTCGGGTTACTCGGGTGCCTCGTCGTCGCCGTGTGCGGCCTGGGCTACGCCGCGTGGCTCATGAAGCAGGTGTACGCGGCCGACACCGGTACGCCCGCGATGCAGAAAGTCGCGCTGGCCGTGCGCGAGGGCGCGAACGCCTACCTGCGGCGGCAATTCACCGTCGTCGGTGTGCTCATTGTGCTCCTCACCGGCGTCATCATCGCGTCGAAGTGGCCGTGGCACGTTGAACCCGGAGCGCACTCCGCAGGCGAACTGAAGACGATCGCGGTCGGGCGCGGGATCGCGTTCCTGATGGGCGCGCTGTTCTCCGCGGCGGTCGGGTTCACGGGCATGCGCCTCGCGACCGCGGGTAACCTGCGCGTCGCGGCCGCGGCCCGCACGAGCTTCGGCAGCGCGATGCGGATGGCGTACAAGACCGGCACCATCACCGGCATGTTCACCTGCGGGTTGGGATTGCTCGGCGGGACACTAATCCTGCTCATGTTCGGCGAACTCGCCTACGAAATCCTCATCGGCTACGGCTTCGGTGGGTCGCTCCTGGCGCTGTTCATGCGCGTCGGGGGCGGCATCTACACGAAGGCTGCGGACGTGGGGGCTGATCTCGTCGGGAAAGTGGAGCAGGCCATTGCGGAAGACGACCCGCGGAACGCGGCCACCATCGCTGACAACGTGGGCGACAACGTCGGCGACTGTGCGGGGATGGCATCGGACGTGTTCGAGAGCTACTCGGTGACGCTGGTCGCGTCGGTCATGCTCGGGTATGCCGCGTTCGGCTACAAGGGCATGATATTCCCACTCCTGGTGCAAGCTGTTGGAGTGATCGCGAGCATCATCAGCACTTCGATGGTGGGGGCCGGGATCACGACCGGCAACAGTTCCATCGCAATGGGTTCGATCAACCGCGGATTCTGGCGCAGTGCGGTCATCAGTACGATCGGCTTCATGCTCTTCGGCCTCATCTACCTCCGGTTCGACGCGGCCTACATCGTCGAACGCGGCATCGACAAGGGCATGTACCAGGAACTCTACGACAACCCGGACGTGCGCAAGGAACTGAACCTCACGACCACCGGACAGCACACGGTCGCAGATCAGGTGAAAGACCTGCGCGACCTGCGGAACGGGCCGGAACGGAACTCGGACAAGACGGTGAAACTGGAAGAGGAGGTTGAGAAGTACCGCGCTGCGGCGCTGGAGGCGTGGCGCAAACTCGACCCTGCAAAGAAGGCCGAGTTCGCTGAGCGCAAGGTTCACGTTGCCGCCGCGAGCCGAGACCACGAGAAAACGCTCGTCACGGAACTGAAGGGCCGAGGGCTGAACCAGGACGGCGAGAACCGCGGCACGGCCACACTGCTCGAACTGTCCCAAGCGCGCTACCACGTCCCGCTGAAACCGGGGCTGAACCTCTCGATCGCGTGGTGCTGCCTCATCGGAATTTTGCTCGCGGTCGCGCTCAACAAGTGTACCGAATACTGGACCAGCACCGAGTACAGCCCGGTGCGCGAGGTGGTGCGGTCGAGCAGCACGGGCCACGCGACCAACATCATTTCCGGTCTGGCTCTCGGCCTCGAAAGCTCGGTGTGGGCGGTGCTCATCATCTCGGGCGCGATCCTCGGCGCTGTGGCGGTGTGTAACGACGCGCAGAACCTTCTCTACATGGCGTTCGGCGTCGCGATGTGCGGCATCGGGATGCTCACGCTCACCGGCGACACGATCAGCATGGACGTGTTCGGGCCGATCGCGGACAACGCGAACGGGATCGGCGAAATGGCGTTCAACCGTAACGCGGACGGCAAAGACCTGAAAGAAGGTGATGCCGGATTCATGAGCGAAGCCGAGAACAAGGCCGCGCGCCAGATCCTCGCGGACCTCGACGCGGTCGGTAACACAACGAAGGCCATCACGAAGGGCGTCGCAATCGGTTCGGCGGTTATCGCGGCCGTGTCACTATTCGCCAGCTTCATCGCGGTGCTCGTTACCGGGAGCGAGGAGAAGATCGGGCAGTTGCTCATCGGCGACTTCACCGCGGGCGCGTCGAAACTGACCGTCGCGGAACCGCTCGTGTTCATCGGCATGCTGATCGGCGGCGCGGTGCCGTTCCTGTTCAGTGCGATGACAATCCGGGCTGTCGGGCGCGCGGCGTATCTCATCGTGTTCGAGTGCCGCAAGCAATTCCGTGACCCGGAGATCATGGCCGGCACGAAGACGCCCGATTACGGGCGCGTGGTAGACATCTGCACGGGCACGGCCCAGCACGAGTTGATCGGCCCTGGGTTGCTCGCGATCGGTACGCCGCTCGTGGTCGGGTTCTTGCTCGGGCCGTTCGCCCTGGGTGGCTTCCTGGCCGGGATGATTCTGAGCGGTCAACTCATGGCAGTGTTCATGTCGAACGCCGGTGGTTCGTGGGACAACGCCAAGAAGATGATCGAGGACGAGCCCAAGAGCAAGGAGCGGAACACCGGTAAGGGTAGCGAAAAGCACAAGGCGAGTGTGACCGGCGACACGGTGGGCGACCCACTGAAGGACACGTCCGGCCCCGCGATTAATCCGCTCATCAAAGTGATGAACATGGTGAGCTTGTTGGCGCTACCCCTGGTGATCCTGCACAACGTGAAGGACGGAACCGGGAACGCGGTGATCGGCATCACGGTCGCGGTCGTGGCGGGTTTGGCCGTCGCGTGGGCGTGGTGGCAGTCGAAGAAAGACACCGCCGCAATGAACGCAATGGACCAGGCGCCCCCAGCGCCGACCAGCGACGGGAAGTGATACGCGAAGCAGATGAACGAGTTCGGGCCGGGTGACGGAGGTGACGGGATCGGGTGTCGATCTTGTTCGCTTCTGTCACCCGGTCCGAACTCTTGTGTTTCCGGTCAAACCGCTGCGTGATAGGCTATTCGCGTCGTACCCTCCCCACGCGCGGCACAACATGGACCTGTTCGCTGTTACGCTTTACTCGCACGATCCCCATTCCGGGCGCCTGCTCCTGCACGCGATGCCGGTCATGGTCGTCGTGCTGTGCTGTCTCGCCATCGCCTACCGGTATTACTCCGCGTTCCTCGCAGCGAAGGTCGCGGTGCTTGATGATTCGCGTGTTACGCCCGCGCACCGCCTCAACGACGGCCAGAACTACCACCCCACGAACAAGTGGGTGCTGTTCGGGCACCACTTCGCGGCCATTTCTGGCGCCGGTCCGCTCATCGGCCCGGTGCTCGCCATTCAGTACGGGTTCGCGCCCGGACTCGTGTGGCTGGTCATCGGCGTGTGCCTCGCTGGGGCCGTTCAGGACATGCTCGTGTTGGCCGCGAGCGTTCGGCGCGATGGGAAATCGATCGCCGAAATCGCGCGGCACGAACTCGGCTACCCGGCCGCGATCATCGCGTCGGTCGCGATCCTGTTTATCGTGGTGATCGCGCTCGCCGGTCTGGGGATCGTGGTGGTGAAGGCGCTCGGCGGCGAAGAGGTAAAGTTGCCCGCGGGAATGACCATCGAATCGCCAGAGCCACCAGCCCAACGCGAAGGTGTCTACCATTTTCCCGCGAAGTGCCGCGTCCGGTACTCTCCCGAGGCACAGCTCACGCTCCGGTCCGAAACGTTCCGCATCAGGTGTCCGGAAGCACCGGCCGTGTTGTCGGAGCCGGCGCTGCCCGTAACTTACCGGCTCCCCACCGGTTGCACTCAGGTCGTGCCTGGGAGTTCGTGGGGAACGTTCACAATCGCGTGTACGATCCCGATCGCCCTGTTGGTCGGGCTGTGGATGTACCGTATTCGCCCGGGGCGCGTGGTCGAAGCGTCGCTCATTGGCGGGTTCCTCACGCTCGCCGCGGTCGTGGCCGGGAACTGGGTTCCCGGGTCGCCACTCGAACGCTTCTTCTCTCTCACGCGCGACCAAACCATCGTCACTCTGGGTGTTTACGGGTTCATCGCCGCAGTGCTCCCGGTGTGGCTGCTACTAGGGCCGCGCGACTACCTCTCCAGTTTCCTGAAGATCGGCACCGTCGGGTTGCTCATTGTGAGCGTGTGTGTCGCGAACCCGGCACTTCAGGCCCCGCCGATCAACGAAGTGTTCATTAACGGCGGACCGACGTTTCTCGGGGTGCCCGGGCTTTCCGCTCCGGTTTTCCCGTTCGTGTTCATTTGCGTGATGTGCGGGGCCGTCAGTGGGTTCCACTCGCTCGTTTCTAGCGGTACAACACCGAAGATGGTGGAAAAGGAATCACACATCCGCACCATCGGCTACGGGTCCATGCTGATCGAAGGGGTCGTCGGAGTAACGGCACTCGTTGCCGCTGCAGCGTTGCCGCCGGAACTGTACTACGCGATCAACGTGCCCATCGACCGCACATCGGAATACCAAAAGCAACTCGACGAGGTGTACGACAAGTACGGCGTGAAGGTGCCCCCGGAGGGAAAAGACCCGGCGCACGCGACCAATGTGGATTCGCCGCAGCACCTCGACCTGGGCCGGGTGGAAGAGAAGGTCGGCGGCGAGTCACTACGCGGGCGAACGGGCGGCGCGGTCACGCTCGCCGTGGGCATGTCCGTCGTCTTCGAGCAGGCGTTCAACTGGTTCGGCGTTACAGGCGAGTGGCTCCTGAAATACTGGTACCACTTCGCAATCATGTTCGAGGCGCTCTTTATTCTCACGACGATCGACGCCGGAACGCGCATCGCGCGATTCTTGTTACAAGAAAGTGTGGGGCGCGTTTACGCTCCGATGGCTAAGCAGAACTGGTTGCCCGGGGCGCTCCTCGCCAGCGCCACAGTTACTGGCGGTTGGTGCTGGCTCGTGTGGACCGGCAGCATTGATACCATTTGGCCCATGTTCGGTATCGCGAATCAGTTGCTCGCGGTGCTGGCACTCGCACTCGTAACGACCTGGATGGTAAACAACGGGCGCGGAAAGTACGCGGCCGTCACAATCCTCCCGATGCTGTTCGTGACCAGTACCACGCTCACGGCCAGCTTTCAGTTGGTCACGGGCCGGTTCGCACAGTTGATCGAAACCGGGCGCGCGAAGGTGACAGCGGGAGCGTCCGAAGTGGGGCAGAAAATGATCCTGACGGGTTTCCTCAACACAGCGCTCACCCTCTTCGTCGTTACGTGTGTCGTCACGCTCCTGTTTTGGTCCGCCGCGCGCTGGCTGACGGTGTGGCTGGGTTGGGGTAAACCGAGCAGCGCCCCCACGAAACCGAATGGTGTGGTATGACGCGACACGCGCGCGAAGCCGTTTCGCTCGCAGTTGCGGCGGCGCTGGGCGAGGTCGTACTCGTCGCGTTCATGACCACCGATTGGTCGGCAGTTGGGGCGAACGTGCTGTTGTTCGCGTTCCTCGTCGGCCCGCCGCTCTTTCTCGCCATGACCGCATGGCGCCGGCGCACGCACCCGGCGCGTTCGCGCCTGCTCTTCGTGGTGGCAGTCGTGATCGCGGTCGGCGGGTTGGGTGTGCTCGGCTGGGATCTTTATCGCTACAGCACAAACGCGCAGTTCCGCCGAACGCCGAACATGCACGGGTTAATCGTACCCATCGTTCAGTGGGTCGTTATTCTGGCGGCTTGGCTGGTTCTGGTGGTTCAAGAGGGCCGGGACAAACACACGGCCAAGAGCGCACCACTTCCCCTGTCTGGGGCAGAAAAACAAACATCAACGCGCCCACAATCGTAGCCGCAAAAAATCGCACACAAAGCGCTTGACCCGAGCCGCACTTCACGGCATACCACGCGGCTCATTCCGTGGGAACAATCCGCGTCGGGGGACGGGTCATGCGGCGAGCCTTACTCGCGGTGGGGGTGATGTGCGCGGTCGGGGTGACCGGCCGCAGCACGGCACAGTTCAACACGACGAGCGCGTCCAATAACAGCGGAACGACCATGCCGGGGCAGGTCGTGGGCGGGTACACCGGTCAGGTTCTACCCGTGGGACAATCGGCCCCTCAAGCCGCACCGCAAGCGGGCCAGTCGATCACCGCGAATGGGATGCAGCGCCCCTACGATCCCAATCGCCCCTACGACGCCTTCAAGGGCACGGGTATCGATCCGAAGAACGTGCTCGCTCCGCTCGTCGGTGCGGACGGGAAGCCGATTGCCACGCCGGACGCACTCGACAAGCTCTCGGAGCGGATCAAAGCGTTCTTCATTAAGAACCCGCCGCCCCCGCGCCCGCCCTACACGCCGGGCATCACCCGCCGGGCCAAGGAACGTGGGAATCAGATGTGGCGCCGGGATTGACCGCGCGAGTTACGACATGCCTATTCGGTTAGCTGAAACGAGTCCAGAAACGCAGTCGATTCGTCCGAGGCCGCGTAGCTGTCTGTACCAAGTACCGTCACTTGGTACAGTCGCGTACCGACAAGGTAAATCCGAGCGCGGAGAATGCCTGGTTTAGGCTCCGTAACGTGCACCAAGAAATCGCGCCCCGGGTACTTGCCCGCGAGCGTGATATTCGTTCCCGACACCGCTTTGCCGCCCGCGGCGCGAATCATGTCACTCTTCGCCGAATCCAAATAGCGCGGGATCAACTCCGCCGGCTCGTCACCCTTGAGCGGCAGCTCCGTTACTGCGACCGTGCGTGCCCCTTCTGTCGTCACAACGGAATACACGACGGAGCGCAAGCCGCCGACGGTCTTCTCAACGACCTTTGGTTCACCGCCGAACTGCGCCTGGAACTTGTCACCCTTTGAGACGAATACAGACGGGCGTTGCTGGCAGCCCGCTACCAGCAACACGGTAACAACAATCCCCAGGTGCAACCGAATCGCGAACACGGTGCCCACCCTCGCGGTGAACGATGCGCCGGGCGCATTAAACGCCCCGGCACCAACCAGCGGTCCTATTTCTTTTCTAACGGATCGGCAGCTCCTTCGCCTTCCTCGAGCGACGTAAAGAGCGCGGGGGGTAGTATCCGCAAATTGATCGCGTACCGCACCTTCAACTCTTTTCCGCCGCTCACTGCGAGCGACATCGCGGAAACGAGCTTGTCCTCCTTACCGAGCACCCGCTCCACCTGAGCCGCGGGACCACCGGCTTTCTCGATCAGCTTCACCAGACGGTCCGGGTTCACAACGATATCAATGACCGGCGCGTCAGCGGCCTTTACCGTAAGTGCGTCCTTCACCACCGTGACCGCGTCCGTGCCAACCGCCACGAACACGCCCTTCGGCGCGAACGCGAACGCGATCACGCACTTATCACCACCGAACGGCTTCGTGACATCAAAGAAATTCCCCCCGGCCATCTTGTACGTGTGAATGTTGATGGCTCCGGCTTTATCCGCACTCCACTTGAACCGCTCTTGTTCGTTCTCCGGCGCGTTCTTCTCGACGAAGGCTTTGAATTCCTTTTCCAGTGCCGTGGTGCCCTCGAACGCACCCGCCGCGACCACGCTGAAGTCACCGTCCTTGTTCGGCCCGCGAACGGCCCCGACAATATCAACCTCACCCGTCTTCACAGTGCGGATCAGTCCTTTAAATATCTCGTCCGCAAGCGCCTTGGACGGGTCGTTGGCGGGAACTAGTTTTTGTCCCTCTTCGAGCGACTTCGCCGCACCGGTCTTCAGTTCATCGTTGAAGAACGGGAGGCGCGTCTTGAACCCGACGGCCGTGTCCGGCCCGAGCAACCCGGCGAACTTATTGCCAACCGGTTTGAAGCCCGCGATCGCCTTCGATAGAGCAGAATCGGGCTTCCCTTTGAGTGCCGCGTCGATGCTCAGATCTCCGGTCGGCACGTCCAGGTTGAGTCGCAGCGTGGCCGTGTCCCCGCCGCCCAGGAGCAGAAAGTAGCGCCCGACCATCTTCTCGAACTCTTCGACGAGCGGCTTGAAGACCGCCGCCTCCTGAGCGCCGATGCCGAATCCCCCGCGCCCGTTCCCAAAATCGAGCGCTTTCTTGAAGTCTTCGAGGCCCTTCGCCGCAGCCAGCTTCACTTCGGGCGTCAGTCGATCGAAGTGAAGTTTCCCGGCGAAAAGCGCCTGGTCCGCCGGATCGTAAAGCTTGTTGGCCGGGACGAGGGCCTTCGCTTCCAGCGCCGGTTCCGGCTTCGATCCGTAGGAGATGTAAGCGTACTGCTCGCTGAACCGCATCCGGGCCTTATACTGCGGGTCCAGCGGCGGGAGCTGGTACAGCCCCTTACCCAAATCTTCGGGCTTGCCTTTATTGAATCGCTCGCACAGCGCGAGGAAGTCCTTCTCGTTAGTGATTGGGAACGCGATCACTGCCGTGATATCTTCCGGCTTCGGAGCCAGGTTCACGTACCCCACCACTGGTCGAATCATATCCAATCCGTTGAAGCCCTTTTCGCCGAAGCGTTCTTTGATCGAATCGTTCAGCGCTTTGACCGCTTTTGCGCCGCCGATGAGGTCGGCCGCGGCTCGCAGGTCGCCGAGCACGCGGTTGGCCGGCTGCGTTTGGAACGTGATCGGCGGAGCCGGGGGATCGGCGGAGAGGGCGATCGGCGCGAAGAACGCTGCGGCGGTCAAAACCAGCGCGTACCGCATTTGGGGGCCTCCGAACGAATGAGGTAACCGGCTCACCTCAGAATACGGCCCCCAGATGTCGTTTGCCATCCGGGGCGCGATCAATTAGAACGCCCAACGGAGTGTATTCCGCGCCGGAGCTTGTGCCCCGGATTCCAGCCAGAGTCTCACATGCACGAACGCGCTTCGACCTATTTCCGGGGGCTACAGGACCGGATCTGTGCCGCACTCGAAAGTGCCGACGGTACCGCCCGGTTCCGCGAGGACACGTGGACGCGGCCCGGCGGCGGGGGCGGGCGCTCGCGCGTGATCGAGAACGGCGCGGTGTTCGAGAAGGGCGGAGTGAACTTCTCCGAAGTGTTCGGCTCGTTCACCCCGGAGTTCGCGAAGCAAATGCCCGGCGACGGGTTGGCGTTCACGGCTGTGGGCGTGTCGCTCGTGCTGCACCCGCGCAGCCCACTGGTACCGACCGTACACGCGAATTTCCGCTACCTCACACACGGTGCGAAGGCGTGGTTCGGCGGCGGCGGCGACCTCACCCCGTATTACCCCTTCAAGGAAGACGTGATTCACTTCCACCGCGTCTGGAAGAAGGTGTGCGACGCACACGCGACAGTCGCCGATCACGCAAAAATGAAGAAAGAGTGCGACGACTACTTTCACTTGAAGCACCGCAACGAGGCGCGCGGGGTCGGCGGGATCTTCTTCGACTACCTGGACGCGACCGACGCCGCGTTCGCGTTCGTGCAGGCTGCGGGGGATGCGTTCCTGGACGCATACCTGCCGGTCGTGGAGCGCCGAAAAGCACTGAACTATTCGCCGGAACAGCGGTTCTTTCAGGAGTACCGGCGCGGGCGCTACGTGGAATTCAACCTGGTGTACGACCGCGGTACGGTGTTCGGTCTGAAGACCGACGGCCGCACCGAGAGCATCTTGATGAGCCTCCCACCCGTCGTGCGATACATCTACGATTACCGCCCCGCGCCCGGATCACCGGAAGCGGAGCTGACGGAACACTGGCTCAAACCCAAGGACTGGGCCGCGATGGAGGGGTGAGCGACTCAAACCGCCCTTTTCTCTGTCTCTAGTGCGTGCAATGTACTTCGACGGTCGATGTTCTTTTGCGTCCCCGATTTTTCGCGTCCGGGACGCACCCACGCAATATCGCCGTCGGAATCCGCGGTCATCTGGGCATCGCGGGTGTCATCCGTCTCGAAGCCCCCGACCGTTTTGAAACCCGCGTTGTTGCGTGGACTGGCAAACATGTGATAGACCACAACGGCCGTGGTCTTCCCGAGCAGGTAGTTTTGAACCAGGGTATCCGCTCCGCGAGCGTCGCCGACCACGAACGAGTCTCCGCATGCCAGTGCCGCATCGATTGCTTGGCGGTAATGCACATCGAACTCGATCGCGGTCAGGTTGAGGTGCCCACTGACGAAATGCGTCATGGAGTTCGTGCTCGATTAGTGGTGCCGACCTTCACAACGATCTCTCCCGCCACCTCTCGTTAGCAGCACCCGGACTTCGCCCCGTTCGGTGCGGGTGCGCACCCGCTAACACCGCACTTGTCTGGCGCGAGGCAATCCGTGTGCTTGCGCCCGAGGTGGAACAGCACGCCCGCGGGCGTCATCTCGGCGAACGCGACCGGGAACTGCGACACGGCGTCGCGTTCGTATTCCACTTCGACCACCAGATCGTCCGAACCAAGCAGTGGGGCCGCGAGGTTCAAGATGCTCGCCAGTTTCCCGGCGGTCAGACGGTGCGCGGTGTCGTTCGCGACCCACACCTGAAGTAGGCACGAAACAACGGAGCGTCTCGTCCCTCCGCAATCCATGAAGTCCTTCTGTACGCGCCCGACTTCGGTGACGTGAAAGTGTGCGGGCACGAAATCACCGTCCGGGAGCATCAGGTGCAAGGCCGCGCCCGGATCAGCCAGCAAAACACCTCGAAATTCAGCCACGTTCATTCGCGTATCTCCAATCAACCGGTCGTATACGACCAGCCGCACTGAGGGCACTTGTTCTCGCCAGCGGGGATCGATCCGCGGCATGCGACGCACACGGACGGTTCGGACACGTCGTCCGGTTCCGGTGCGTCAGGTGCTTCCGGCACTTCGCTCTCCGGCTCGCCCGTACCGAACTTCCAACCGTACACGATGTGACTAATCGCCGCTACGATCGTGCAGCCAAAGAGGAGCACTTCGCCCAACGTGAGCGGCGCGGCGAGCAGGCGCGGGAGCATGAGAACCACCCCGGCCAGACGCACCGTCCAGTCGCGCGCGAACAAGAGGAAAAGCCCCGCGACCGCGACGAACAGGAGCGCGTTGATGAACTCGGGGCCACCCACGGGGGCGGTCATTTCTCTCTCCACTCTCCCAATCGAACTCGATCGATGCAGCCTATCGGGACCGGCACCCGTATGCAAGTTGGCACCACGGTGGCGCCCCGCTCACAATGGACGCCATCACCCCCGGAGTCTCGCATGTCCACTTTTCGCAAAGTCGCGCTCGTTACGGGTAGCGCCACCGGTGTCGGGCGCGCGTGTGCCGTCCGGTTCGCCAAGCTCGGGTACGCGGTCGTGGTGAATTATTCCAAGTCCGAAACCGAGGCTCACGAAACGCTCAAGCTCGTTGAGGCCGAAGGCGCGCCGGCGCTGTTGTGCAAGGCGACGGTCGCGGACGCGGGCGCGGTGAACGAAATGATCGCCGCAACGGAAGCGACCTTCGACCGGCTCGACGTGCTCGTGAACAACGCGGGCACCACGCACTTCGTCCCGCACACCGACCTCGACGCTCTCACCGACCAGGTCTGGGACGACATCTTCAAAGTGAACGTGATGGGAACGTTCTACTGCACCCGCGCCGCGATGCCGCTGCTGAAGGCGAGTGGAGGGAACGTGGTCAACGTGACGAGTGTCGCGGGATTGACGGGGCTGGGAAGCTCGATCCCGTACTGCGCGAGCAAGGCCGCGCTAAACTGCATGACACAGTCACTCGCTCGTACCTTCGGGCCGGACGTGCGCGTGAACGCGGTCGCCCCGGGACCGATCCTCACGCGCTGGCTCGAAGGGCGCGAGGCCCATATCGCAAGATTCCTGGAACAAGCCCCGCTCGGACGCGCCGCCAGCCCCGACGACATTGCCGACGCGGTGGTCTATCTTGCCAACGGTACCACGCTGACGACCGGGCAGGTTTTGGTCGTCGACGGCGGCCGAACGATGTAACGGGGTAACGTCAGTCAGTCTTCCTCGATATGGGGGCGATGGTCTTCATTTCCGTATTCTCGCCCCGAAGATCCTTCAGCGCCTCCTGCCACTGGCGCTTGTCATCGGGCGTGATGCACCCGGTCGCGGTCACTAGCGCAGCGAGCACGACAAGTGTCAGAATCCGTCGCATAACATGTCCCCCGGCACGGCGAGCGAGCCCAATACCGCCGGGGGTAGCACCACGCAACGAGAATTCGATTAGAAGCGAACGTCACTTCTCGGGTACCGCCATCGGGATCGGGCTACTCGGTGGTCCGAGCGTTCCAGTGGCCGCGCGGCCGGTGTCGGTGAGCGCGGTCCCGGAGCGGTACTTCGCGCCCTCGCCCGGTTCGTACCCGGGCGGCGTGATTCGCCACTTCACACCAGACTGCGCCCACTGCACGCCTTCATCGAACAACCGCTTCATCTCGTGCGGATCGAAATCGGTGCTGGATAGCGGCGACTGCACCCGCTCCGGAATGACCGACACGTTGTAGTTCATCCCGGTCATCGTCGTGAGCAGGAAGAGTTTGTGCAGGTCGCTGCGCGTCTGGTCGTAAACGATGGTAGAGATCGCGTTGCTCGCGATGGCGAACGTGCGCGGTTTCACCGGCGTCGGGTCCGGGTACATTTTCCCCGCAACCAGGACGTACACCTCGGACCCGTGGAGCCAACCCGCCGGCAGCTTCTCGTGCTCGGCGTGTGGCACCCACGGCGGGGCGAAGAACATGGACGACGTGGTACCGCCATCAATGTGGCGCTCGACGAACCGCTTGCCGTCCACCGTGACCGGAATGCGCACGGGCGGGAAGAAGCCCGGGATCGACGCGGACGCGAGGAGCACTTTGCGGAACAGTTCGCGGCTCTGCGGTGTGTCGCGGGCCGCGATCGCACCCATGTCCCACACGACCGCCCGGCGCGCATCGAGATCAGTGGTGCCGACGTAGAACCGACGCCCCTTGCGGTGCTCGATCGCGAACCGGGCAATGCGCTCGTCCGTGGCGACTTGGTGAATCACTCGGTTCAGCGGTGAACTGTCTGCGAGCGACTCTGATAACAGAGCAGGAATGAGTCGGTTCTTGCGGTAGATGTCCGAACTGCGGAGCGTGGTGTAACACCGCTGCAACTCCGCGTCCTCGGACGTCCCCAGGAACGCAAACGCACCGAGCAATGCGCCGGTGCTAATACCGGTCACCACATCGAACTCGGGGCGCGTACCGGTCGCGGTCCAGCCGACGAGAACGCCCGCAGGGTACGCCCCATAAGAGCCGCCGCCGGTGATGACCAGAATGTGTTTTTTGGGAAGTGGGACGGGCGGTTTGGCCCCTGCGCGCGCCTTCTCCGCGAACGCGAGCAGGTCTTCCGTGCGAATGGTGCTGCGACCGGCTTCCTGGGCCTCCAAATCGAGCCATCCGACGGACGCCTTGAGTTCGGCAGGTGTACGCTCACCCCGCGAGCGCAAGCGCCCGGGCGTGAGGCGATCGCCGACGGCACTCGGGCCTGCGCACCCGAGCACGACAGCGCCCATGAGCAGCGCCAGCCCAAGGGCCGGCACCGGTCGCGTGAACGTGCGGACCATTCTTCCCCCCAAGAATTTGAGGGGGATAACGTGAGGGTGCGAAACCCGCAAGAGAATACTGCCGGGTTTCGCAGAGACTGCTTATTTACGGTGCCGAATCCGGGAGCGCATCCGGCGCTTCTTCCGACCCACTTTCCGCCGACCGGTGCCGCGACGCCGACCCATAATTCGCTCCTACCGTCAGAAATTGTCAGGGAGGTTTGTGTGTTGTTGCGAAGTCGTGATTCTAGCCACAAGTGAGCGAGTGACAAGTACCGTTCGCGGCACCAAACCCGTCGCTCGCCCCAATCACCCCAGTCGCCAGAATCAAATTATGAGCCCCAAACCGCCCGTGCGGAGCAATCTGGGCGTGAGACATGGGCTTCTGACCGGGACGCCGAATCTGTTGGTTGCGATTTCACGAAGATATGGACACGATACCTTCAGCCAACACGCGCAACTCACTTCAACAAGCGTGAGTTCGGGAGCGGTGTACCCGGAGGGGCGGATAGGGTTGTCCGCCTTCCGTTGCAGCCATATACTTTCTACTCTTATAAAGACAGCCTGCGGGCACGGAGTTCGCTGCGGATGCGGTTCCACCTGATCGATCGAATCGACCGTTGGGAACCGGGCAAGACGCTGGCGGCCACCAAGTACCTCGCGCTGGGGGAAGAGTATCTGGCCGACCACTTCCCGCAATTCCCGGTCATGCCCGGCGTTCTCATGCTCCAGGCGTGCGTGGAAGCGGCGGCGTGGTTGTGGCGAGCAACGACCAACTTCAAACACCCGGTCATTGTGCTCCGGGAGCTGAAGCCCGTGAAGTACGGGACGTTCATGCTCCCCGGGCGCCGGATGGACGTCACCGCCGACCTGACGAAGTTTGACGCGGCAACCGACACCGCAACGTTTAAGTGCAAAGGAATCAACGACGCCGGCGAATCGACCGTCAACGCGACCTTTATCCTTCACGGATACTCGCTTGCGGATCGCGGACCGGCGGGAGCGGCGACGGACACCCGACTAATCGAACACTGGAAGAGCCGCTGGGCACTGTTAACTGGCGAGTTACGGAAGAAATAGGCGGCTCGCCGCCACATCTTTAAGATTCCGTTATCAGCAACCGGCACCGAATTGACGATAAGTGTGCGGACCGACAGGACGAAGCAATGATTTTGAAGGATCAAGTTGCACTGGTGACGGGCGGAAGCCGGGGGATCGGGCGCGGCATCGTGCTCGCTCTGGCCCGTGAAGGCGCCAAAGTGTCCTTTGTCTACCGCGGTAACGCGGAAGCGGCCCAGCAACTCGTTCAGGAAGTGGCTGCGATCGGCGGAACCGCGAAGGCGGTGCAAGCAGACGTGGCCGATCCCGCCGCGGCCGAAGCCGTCGTCGGCGGGATTCTGGCGGAACACGGCCGAATCGATATCCTGGTCAATAACGCCGGTGTCATCCGCGACAAACTGTTCCTCAAGATGGAAGCTGATGACTGGAATACGGTCATCGGAACCAACTTGACCGGAACGTTCGCGTTCTGCAAGGCCGTGGCCCAACCGATGGCGTTCAAGCAACGGTCCGGGCGGATCATCAACGTGTCGAGCATCGCCGCCGAACACGTAAACAAGGGCCAGGCGAACTACGCGGCGAGCAAGGGCGCGATCAACAGTTTCACGCGGGTTCTCGCGGCGGAACTGGCTGCTCGGAATGTACTTGTGAACGCCGTTGCCCCCGGCTTCATTGCGACCGATATGAGCCAGGCCGTGCGGAACATGGCCGGCGAAGACAACCTGAAGAAGCTTATTCCGGTGCGGCGGCTCGGTACACCGGACGACATCGCCAACGTGATCCTCTTTCTCTGTGGTCCGGGCGCTGCGTACATCACTGGGCAGGTGATTACTGTGGACGGCGGCCTCAGCCTCGGGGCGGTGTCCGGCTGACCTGGCCGGCTGGAGAACTCAAAGATGACGCGCGAAGATATTTTCGGCAAGGTCCGCACCACGCTCATCGACGCCCTCAGCGTCGACGACGATCAAGTGACGCCGACCGCACGGCTCAAGGGCGACTTGGGCGCCGAGTCCATCGACTTCCTGGACATCGTGTTCCGACTGGAAAAGCAGTTCGGCGTCACGATCCCGCGGGAAGAACTCTTCCCCGAGTCCATTTTCCAGGGCGACGCCGGGTTCGTCTCCAACGGGAAAGTGACCCCGGTCGGGTTGGTCGAACTCGAAAAGCAGATGCCCTACGCAGACCTCACCGAATTCAAGAAAGATCCGCGACTCGATAAAGTCGAGGATCTGTTCACGGTCGACCTGATCGTGCGTTACCTGGAATCGAAGGTCGCCGCCAAGAAGTAATCGTGTTAGCGATTTTGTGAGGTGGGTCCGCGTTTCGCGCCGGCCCACCGTTCGTTCTTCCTGCACCGCTCGACAAAAGCACTCAACATGCGATGGACGTGGATCGACCGGTTCGTGACGTTCGAGTCCGGCAAGTCGGCCACGGCGGTGAAGAACCTAAGCCTGGCCGAAGATCACTTCGCCGATCACTTTCCCGGCTTCCCGGTCATGCCGGCGCCACTCATTCTGGAAGGTCTCGCCCAAACCGGCGGTATCCTCGTGGGTGAGGCCCGGCAGTACCGCGAAAACGTAGTGCTCGCGAAAATCACCGCGAAGTTCCACTCCGAAGCGATGGCCGGTGAACAGTTAACGTACACGACCACGCTGCTGGACCTGAACGATACGGGTGCGAGGGTGTCCGCCACGGCACACAGCGGTGATAGTCTCATCGTTGAAGCCGAAATTATGTTCGCCCACGCGAACCCGTCGCAACTCCCACCCGGACTGCCCGATACCAAGTTCGTCTTTAATGGCGAACTGACTCACTTGCTCCGTATGGCGGCCGCTGTGAGTAAACCTTCTGCCCCCAGCACATAGTGCCTCAAACAAACAATGCGACAAACCACAAGAAGCCCCTGATTGGGGCTTCCGATTTTCCCCTCAAATCCCAAACAACCCAATTTACCCATTCCACCGAACCTTTCGCGCCGAAAAGACTTGCGCTTCTGTTAAATCGGACGCAAGTAATCCGGGCGAATACACTACCACTTGAAATATAGCGCCATAACTGGCGCCATTATCCACGGAGTTCAGCACCGAGTGGCCACATGGTAAGTAACTCTCGCCGCACCGTGCTGACCGGATTGGGCGTCCTCAACCCGATCGGGTCCACGCCCGAATCGCTATGGGACGCACTCGTTGCGGGCGCCCGCGGCGTTCGCACAGTTTCGCTCTTCGATGCAACCGAATTGCCCTGTCACATCGCGGGCGAGATCCAGGGATTCTCCGCGAAGGCGATGATCGACAAGGGTTACCGCCGGTCGCTCAACGCGATGGCCCGAACAGTCGAACTCGGGGTCATCGGCGCACAGCTCGGGCTTCAGAACGCCGGGATCGCAAAGGGTACGATCCCCGCGCACCGAATCGGGATCGAGTTCGCCTCGCTAATGGGCGCAACCGACCTGAACGACATGGCCGCGGCGAGCAAGGTGTCGTCCCCGGATGGCGAGACGATCGACCACGCTCTCTGGGGTTCCGCCGGTCTGCCCGAAATTACGCCACTGTGGATGCTGAAGTACCTGCCGAACATGCCGGCGTGCCACACCACGATCCTGTACGACATCCAGGGGCCGAGCAACACGCAGATCCCGGGCGATACGTCGGGGCTGGTCGCGCTGTTTGAAGCCGCCCGTATCCTCCGCCGCAACACAGCAGACGTGATGGTCGTGGGCGGGAGTGAAGCCCGCATCAACCCGATCACCCTTAGCCGGCACAACCTGTTCGTCCAACTGTCGCGCCAAAACGACAATCCGGGACACGCGGTTCGCCCGTTCGACGCGGACCGCGACGGCAGCGTGTTGGGTGAAGGAGCCGCTGTCTTCACGCTCGAAGAACTGACCCACGCCCGCAACCGGAACGCGACCATCCTGGGTGAACTGGTGGGGTGGGCGGCCGGGGTCGATCGTGGCAAGAAGGGGCCGGGACTGGCGCGAGTCATCCGCAACGCGCTGACCGCCGCCGGCATCCAACCGCAAGACGTGGACCACGTTAACGCACACGGCACCGGTACCACCATCGGCGACTCGTTCGAGGCACGCGGGATCGCCGAAGTGTTCGGACGGGACGTGCCGGTTTTTGCGCCACTGAGCCGGTTCGGGAACCTCGGTGCGGCCTCTGGATTGATGGAACTGGCGTGCAGTGTGCTCGCCCTCCGTCACGGGCTGTTGCCCGGCACACTCAACCACGAGAAACCGGCCGCGGACTGTCCGATTGCGGTTCACGCGGGAGCACCGCGTCCCGTGGCCAAGCCCTACGCGGTGAAAGTGAGCTACACCGATCTCGGTCAGTGTGCCGTGGCCGTCGTGAAGAAGTGGGAATAGCCCCAAGAAACGTAATTGCAGCGATTTACAGCGTAGGCAGCGAATTCGAGAGCGAGACGCGGAGAGCGTGAAGCCCTCTAATCGGCTCGGGCAGCCGGTCGCCAAGAGGTAGTGTGATGCGCAGACGAGTGGTAATCACTGGGATGGGCGTTATCAGCCCGCTGGGTCACAGCGTGGGTGAGTTGTTTGCCGCACAAGTTGCGGGCCGAACAGCGGTTGGGCCGATCGCGCACTTCGACGCCCGCACGTTCCCGACCACGTTCGCTTCCGAAGTCAAGGGTTTCGACCTCGCGAAGTTTATTCCGGACGCGGCCAAGTTCCGCAACTGCGGTGTGAACACCAAGTACGCGCTCGCGGCCGGCCGACAAGCACTTGTGGACGCCGGACTTCTCGAAGTGAAAGGCGATCGCTCACGGATGGGGGTGTACCTCGGCTCCGGTGAGGGTCAGGAAAACTTCGAGGCACTCACGACCAGCACGTCGAAAGCTACTCCTGCGGGCGAACGCACCGCGAACCTGCGTGAAGCCGCGGCCCTGTTACTCAAGCGGCTCAACGGCCCGGAAGAAGCCGAAGCGGAGATGTACGCCCCGTCCGGCTACCTCGCCGACACGTTCGGCCTTGATGGACCGTTCGCGTCGTGCCAAACTGCGTGCGCAGCGAGTTCGCAAGCCATCGGCGAAGCGGCGGAGATGATCCGCACGAACGAAGCGGACGTCATGCTCGCGGGCGGATCGCACAGCATGATTACGCCCACGGGTATCAGTGGCTTCAACCGGCTCACCGCGCTGTCGCAGCGAAACGACAGCCCAAAAACAGCGAGCCGCCCGTTCGACCTCACGCGCGATGGCTTCGTGATTGGTGAAGGTGCGGGTCTGATCGTGCTAGAAGAACTGGAACACGCGAAGGCCCGCGGTGCCAATATCATCGCGGAATTAACGGGTTACGGTTCGACGGCCGATGCGTTCCGTATGACCGACCCGCACCCGGAGGGCCGCGGAGCCATTCGGTGCATGGCCGAGGCACTGACCGACGCGGGCCTGAACCCCACCGACATCGGCTACATCAATGCGCACGGCACCAGTACCCAGGCCAACGACTCGGCTGAAACCGCCGCGATTAAGTCAGTGTTTGGCGATTACGCTTATAAATTGCCGGTTTCGAGCAGCAAGAGCATGCTCGGCCACCTGATCGCTGCTGCGGGGGTCGTCGAGCTGATTATTTCGATGATGGCGCTCCAGAAGGGCGTGGTCCCGCCGACGATTAACCTCGAAACGCCCGACCCCGTTTGCGACCTGGATTACGTTCCGCACCAAGCCCGTGAGGTGCGGTTCAAACACGTGCTGTCCAACAGTTTCGGTTTCGGTGGGCAGAACATTGCACTGATCGCTAGTGCGTTCCGGGGTTGAAGATTGGAGCCAGCATTCTGATAATGAAAGGTTGATAATTGTAACAGGACGTTCCTCGTCACCGAGACGAGAGTTTTGCGGATCGGATGCCGCATCATTCTACCCGGAGGGTTCGGGGTGGTTTTCTGGTTGTGGACTGGTATCGCGTTGCTCGCCTTCTTCCCCATCGCGGTGGGGTTGTTTTTGGCGATTGCGTACCTGTACGTCCGCTGGAAATACATGGGCTTCCTGACTCGCATCTTTCAGGAAAAGCCCCTGTTCGTCGTCCCCCGGGGCGAACCGGACCCGCGCGCCGAAGAAGTCTCGATTCCCGCGGCCGACGGACTGGCCCTTCGCGGGTGCTACTTCCGCACCAGCGCCCCCGAGCGCCGCGGGGTGATCCTGTTCGGCCTGGAGTTCGGCTCGAACCGGTGGGCCTGCCGGCAGTATTGCCAGGCGCTCATCGAAGCGGGCTACGACGTGTTCGCGGTCGAACCGCGGAACCAGGGCGAGAGCGAGCGCGACCCGAACTACGAACCGCTCCAGTGGGTGACCGACCGGGACGTGTCCGACATGCGGTCGGCCGTTTCGTACCTGCGATCGCGCCCGGACGCGGACCCGAACGGGATCGGCATCTTCGGCATCAGTAAGGGTGGAAGCACCGGCCTGTTGATCGCCGCGTCCGACCCGTGGGTGAAGTGTGTTGCGACCGACGGCATGTACGGCACGCACACCACGATGGTGCCGTATATGCAGCGCTGGATTCAGATCTACAGCGGCAACCGTCGCATTCAGAAGGCGCTGCCGGGTTGGTTCTACGGCATGGTCGGCACCGTGGGTGTGAAGCGCGTGGCGCGCAACCGCGGGGTGACGTACCCTAGCGTAGAAAAGGCCGCCGCCAAACTGAACCGCCCGCTCCTGATGATCCACGGGGCGGGCGACACGTACATCAAGCCCGAAATGGCCACGTCCCTCTTCGCACGGGCCACCGGAACGAAGAAACTGTGGCTGGTGCCCAAGGCGAAGCACAACCAAGCCCTGCACATTGCCGGGGACGAGTACAACCGCATGATAGTCGAGTTCTTCGACCGCCACTTGGCTGAAGAGAGCCGAGAGTTGGTGCCGGTAGGGTAAGAGGTTGGGACTCCGGCCGAAAATTGACGGCCCTGTTACGGTTGATTGTGGGTCGTAATTCGTATCTACGAACCGCGACCCATCCTACCGACGCCCACGGCCCGCCGTGGGCGTCGTCGCGCGCGGGTGAGTCATGTCTCTGAAACGGTTCCTGCTCGTTCGGCTCGGTCGGTTACTGACGTACCCGGTGCGGAAGCAGTTGCGCCAATTTGAGATCGCGTGCGAAACGCCCGAAGCGGTGCAGAACGCGCTCCTTTTCGACATCCTCCGCAAGCAAGCCGACACACAGTTCGGGCGTGACCACAAGTTCGGCGCGATTACGTCTGTCGCCGAGTACCGCAACAACGTCCCGGTCGCGCCCTACGAGTACGTCAGCCCCTACATCGAGAAAGTCCAAACGGGTGACACGCGGGCACTACTAGCCGACCCGCGTGTGCTGATGTTCGCACTCACCAGCGGCACCACGGCCAGTCGCAAACTCATTCCCGTAACGGACTCCTACCTCGCGGCGTACCGGCGCGGCTGGAACATGTGGGGCGTGAAGATGTACCGCGACAACCGCGGTCGGCGGATCGCGATGCGCCCCATCGTGCAACTCGGCGGTGATCCGGAAGAGTTCCGCACGCCATCAGGCATCCCGTGCGGGAACCTCTCGGGCTACACCGCGATGGTGCAACGGCGGCTCATCAAATGGATGTACACGGTCCCGCACGTGACCGGCAAAATCAAGGACGCGAAGGCGCGGTACTACGTCGCTCTGCGGTTCTCGATCGGCCGGAACGTGTCGCAGCTAATGGCCGCGAACCCGAGCACACTGGTTCAACTGGCCCGCACACTCGACGCGGAAAAAGAATTCCTCCTCCGCGATCTGCACGACGGTACACTCCGCGCGGACCTCGACATCAGTCCGGAAGTTCGCGCCTATCTCACCCCTCGCGCGAAGAAAAACCCAGCCCGCGCGGATGAATTGAGTGCGATCGCGGGAAAACTCGGCCGCCTGTACCCAATGGACGTATGGCCCACAGACGCGACCGTCATCAACACGTGGACCGGCGGAAGTATGGGGCCGTACCTGCGGCAACTGCCGCAATACTACGGCGAACCACCGGTTCACGATCTGGGGCTACTCGCGAGCGAGGGGCGGTTCACGATCCCGCTTTCGGGCGGCACCGCGAGCGGTGTACTCGATATCTGGTCGCACTACTTCGAGTTCATTCCCGAAAACGAAATCGATTCGCCCAAACCCACGGTACTCGGCGCACACGAGCTCCGAGAGGGTGGGAGCTACTTCATCCTGCCGACCACCTCATACGGGCTGTACCGCTACCACATTTCGGACCTCGTCCGCGTGACGGGCTTCCAGGGCAAGACGCCGCTCGTCGAGTTTCTGGGTAAGGGGCACCGGTTCGCGAACCTGACCGGCGAGAAACTAAGCGAGTACCACGTCACAAAAGCGATGGACGCGGTCGCCCCGCGCACCAACCAGCCCGTCACAGCGTACAGCGTCAGCCCAGTTTGGGACGACAAACAGCCCTATTACGCGATCTTCCTCGAAGAACCGGACGTCGCCAACGAACCGGCGCTGAAACACTTCCTCGCGGAGTTCGACAAACAACTTGGTGTCGAGAACATGGAATACGCTGCAAAACGCGAGAGCGGGCGGCTCGGTCCGCTGCGTGCGATGGTGATCGCCACCGGCACGTGGGCGAAATGGGACCGCGACCGGTTGTCACAAACCGGCGGCTCGCCGGAACAGTACAAACACCCGTGCCTGATCGGTGACCTGAAGTTCCGTGAAACGATGACCGTGCTGCGCGAAGTCGTGTAGGCGAGAACGAAGAGCCACGGATGACGCAGATAAC
The DNA here is from genome assembly GCF_001610855.1 of Gemmata sp. SH-PL17. Classification (NCBI taxonomy): domain Bacteria; kingdom Pseudomonadati; phylum Planctomycetota; class Planctomycetia; order Gemmatales; family Gemmataceae; genus Gemmata; species Gemmata sp. SH-PL17. The sequence goes on along the minus strand of NZ_CP011271.1, from coordinate 8,996,085 downwards.
GCAGATCAAAACCAAGAATGGAACCTGATCCTGGTTTGGCCTTCATCTGCGTCATCCGCGGCTTATTTCTGCCCTCGCTATCATCGGCCTACATCTGTCATTTCTGACACGCGCACAGCAGTCGCTATACTCTACCTCAATTCACGCTTCCCCTTCGAGCCACAGCCATGCCACCAGCCACCGCCACTACCCCACCCGAGATCAAGTTCGATACCGCAGCCGCGGTCCAGCGGCTCGTGCGGTTCCTTGGGATCAACGCGATCACCGGACACGAAGCGCCCATCGGAAAGGAACTGGTCGCGGCGCTGAAGGAAGTCGGCGTGCCCGCAAAGGCCATCAGCTTCGACGACGCACACACGCGCATCCCGGAACCAACGCCGATCGGCAACCTCATCGTGAAGTTGCCCGGTACCGGTAAGAAGAGCGCGAAGCCGATCCTGTTCATGACGCACATGGACACCGTTCCGCTGTGCGCTGGGGCGAAGCCGAAAGTGGTCGGCAAGCGCGTGGTGAACGAACTCGAAGGAACCACCGCACTCGGAGGTGATAACCGCACCGGGTGCGCGGTGCTGGTCACGCTCGTGGCCGAACTCATCAAGCAGAACCTCCCGCACCCGCCGATCACGATGCTGTTCACGGTGCGCGAGGAGAGCGGGCTGTTCGGCGCGAAGCACCTGAACCCGGCGGACCTCGGCGGGCCGACCGTGGGCTTCAACTTCGACGGGCGCCGCGCCGCGGACGTCATCACTGGTGCCATCGGCGCCGATCGCTGGACCGTGGACATTCGCGGGAAGGCGGCCCACGCGGGCGTGGCCCCTGAAAAGGGTATCTCCGCGACAATGGTTCTCGCGCTGGCAATGGCCGAGGTCCACGCGGGCGGGTGGTTCGGCAAAGTGGTGAAAGAAGAGCGTGAGGGAACAAGCAACGTCGGCTGGGTCGGCACCACCGATGGCAAGAGCGCCGGCGACGCGACCAACGTGGTCACCGACTTCGTTCACGTAAAGGGCGAGAGCCGCAGCCACGACGCGAAGTTCGTGCGCGACATCACGGCCGCGTTCAAGGCCGCGTTCACTAACGCCGCGTCAAAGGTGAAGGACCACGAGGGCCGCACCGCGAAAGTAAAGTTCACGTCGCGCCTGGACTACGTCCCCTTCCGGTTGAAGCCTGATGCACCCGTCATCAAACTAGCCGAGTCCGCGGTCCGCGCGATCGGACTCGAGCCGAACCTGCGCGTCACCAACGGTGGGCTAGATGCGAACTGGATGGTCAAGCACGGCATCCCAACCGTGACCTTCGGCGCCGGACAGAACGAGATTCACACAGTGAAAGAGTTCGTAGACCTGACCGAGTTCGAGAGCGGGTGCCGCCTGGCACTCGCGCTGGCAACCGCGGAGTAAAAGAGGCACTTTCTCAAACGACGCGAACCCGGCCAAAGGCCGGGTTCGGGCATTTTCGGCACACTTACTTCGCGATTACACCGAGGCGTTGAGCGCCGGCGTAGTGCGGTTGTAACCACCCGCGCGGTGCAGGACCGTCCACGCTTCGGCTTGCCGATTTCCGGCTTCCACGGTCACGAGGAACCGGCCGCCGTGAACTTCGGACTCGTAGTATCGAGCGTCGTCTTCCGGAATACCGACACCGATCAGTGCCCCAACCAGCCCCAGAATCGCCGCACCACCGGCCGCGTTGAGCAGCACCGTGCCCAGCGTACCGACCGCGAGTACCGGCCCGATCACCGGAATGGTGCCTGCGAGAACGCCCAACCCCACGAGTGCCCCAGCCCCGGCCCCGATGACCGCCCCAGCCGCGGCACCCTCACCGGCGAGCGTTTCGTTGTTTCGCTCGTTCACCATATTGCCTTCGGCGTCGCGTGCGATCATGCCGATGGTGCTGTCCGCGAATCCCGCGTCGCGCAGGTCGCGGATCGCCGATTCTGCTTCCGACCGAGTGTAGAAGACGCCGACCACGGCGTTCGCTGTTGCCTTCTTCATGATGGTTCTCCTGATGTAACCGGGCCGGCTTCGATGTGTCGGGCGGCCCCGATCCGATTCAGACAAAGAGGCTAGATGCACACGCAGTGCCGAACGACTACGGAACGCTAGGCCCACGATTGGCATGAAATGATGTGACAAAAACGCAACGGGACGCGCACATGTGCGCGTCCCGTTGCGTGTCAGACTTTGTGCGCCCGGGTTACTTGTAGTTACGCCGTGCGCGGCAGTAACACACGCTCGATGAAGGTGGTGTCTACCTTTCCTTCGATGAACTGTGGGTTGTCGAAAATGGTCTTCAGAATCGGGATCGTGGTGTGAATGCCCTCGACCACGAACTCGCGCAAGCACCGGCGCATCACCGCGAACGCCTCGGCCCGGGTCGGTTGGTGAACGAGTAACTTCGCCACCATGCTGTCGTAGTTCGACGGCACGCGGTACCCGGCACACACGTGCGAGTCGAGCCGCACGCCCGGGCCGCCCGGCGGGCGCCAGGTCTTTACCACACCGGGGCTCCCGCGAAAGTCATTGGCCGGGTCTTCCGCGTTGATGCGCACCTCGATCGCGCACCCGCGCTGCTGGATGTCCTTTTGCGCGTAGCTGAGTTTCCCACCGGCCGCGACGCGAATCTGTTCGCGGATGATGTCTACCCCGGTCACCAGTTCCGTGACCGGGTGTTCCACCTGCACGCGGGCGTTCACTTCGATGAAGTAGAAGTTGTTCTGCTGGTCCACGAGGAACTCGCAGGTGCCCGCGTTGTAATACTTGGCCTCCTTCGCGAGCCGCACGGCCGCGGTACACATCTCCTGGCGCACCTTGTCCGGCAGGTTCGGCGACGGCGACTCTTCCACCAGCTTCTGGTGCCGGCGCTGGAGCGAGCAGTCGCGCTCGAAGAGGTGAATCACGTTCCCGTGCTGGTCGCCGATGAGTTGCACCTCGACGTGCCGGGGGCGATCGAGGTACTTCTCCAGGAACACACTACCGTCTTTGAACGCGGCCTCGGCCTCGGCCCGCGCCGCGGCCAGCCCGGTCACGAGTTCCGCCTCGTCACGGGCGACGCGCATCCCGCGGCCCCCGCCCCCGGCGGACGCCTTGACCAGCACCGGGTACCCGACGTTCCGGGCGAACCGCTTTGCCTCGTCCTCGGACTCGATTAACCCGTCGCTCCCCGGGACGGTGGGCACCTTCGCGGCTCGCGCCACCGTCTTCGACTTGTCTTTGTTCCCGAGCCGGTCCATCGCGTCCACGGACGGCCCGATGAATTCGATGCCGGACGCGCGGCACTGCTCCGCGAACCGGCTGTTCTCGGAGAGGAACCCGTAACCGGGGTGAATGGCCTGCGAACCGGTCTTTTCGGCCGCGGCGATGATCCGCGGGATCTTGAGGTAGCTCTCGGCGGAAACGGCCGGGCCGATGCACACGGTCTGGTCGGCGTGGTCCAACCACGGCGCGCCGCGATCGGCTTCCGAATAGACCGCGACCGCCTCGATGTTGAGATCGTGACACGCGCGGATCACCCGCAGCGCGATCTCCCCGCGGTTGGCGACAAGAATCCGGTTGAACATAGTCGTAAAGTCGTAAGGTCGAAAGCCGTGGGGCCAGCCGCTCAGGTCTTCGACTTTACGACTTTCGACCTTACGACTTTCGACTCGTGTTTAGGAAGGGTCGACCCGGAACAGAACGGTGCCGAACTCAACGAAGTCCCCGCTCTGAACGCAGATTTCGGCGATGGTTCCGGCGCAGTCGGCGGTCACGGGGTTGTACGTCTTCATCGCCTCGATCGTGCAGACGACGGTCTTGGCGTTGATCTTCGCACCGACAGTCACGAAGTCGGGCTTCTTCGGGTCGGGCTTGATGTAGAACGTGCCGACCATCGGCGACTTGATCTCGAGGTAATTCTTGGACGCTGCGGCCGGGGCCGCTCCCGCGCTCGCTGGGGCCGAAACCGGCGCCGGGGCACCGGGGGCGTGAGCGACCGGGTACGGGGCCACATGTGCGACCGGAGCCGGGGCGTAAGCCACCGGAGCGGCTGGCGGGGCGACCATCGCGGCGCGCTTGCGGAGCCGGATACGCTGTTCCCCCTCCGTCAGATCCACTTCACCGAGATCGTGCTCGGTCATGAGTTTCAGGAGGTATTCGACCGTCTTGACATCGAACGGCCGGGGCGCATCCCGTTTGTCGTCGGCCACCGCGAAACCCTCAATAACGAAACCCCGGCAAGACCGGGGAATATGAGGGGCTAGTGTATAAGTTTTGGTGTGATGTGGCGCGGGATGTTGTCGGTTGCGACCATATCCTGCCGGTTCCAACTTGGGAACTCGGCAGGAGAAATAGCACTTGTATAAATATCAAATAGGCGAGAGTCACTTAGCCCACATTCAGGGTCACAGGTTCGCGGGAAAGTGTGGTCAGGAGCTTGCAGCCGTCGTGGGTGATGAGAACGTCGTCTTCGATGCGGATGCCGCCCCACCCCGGGATGTAGATACCCGGCTCGATGGTGACGACCATACCGGCTTCGAGCACGTCTTCCGAGTTCGCCCGGATGCGCGGGGCCTCGTGAATTTCCAGCCCGATCCCGTGGCCGACGCCGTGGGTGAAGAAGTCACCCAGCTTCAGTTCCGGGTATTTATCGAACTTGGCGTTCGCGATCACCTTACGGGCCGCGGCGTCCACGTCCTTCGCCTTCACGCCGTGTCGGATCACTGCCATCGCCGCGTTCTGGGCTGCGAGCACCACCGCGTAGAGTTTCTCGAAGTCGTAGCCCACGCGCTCCATCTTGTTGCGCCGGCTCGGGGACGTCCCGAACGGGCTCTTCAGGGTGCGGGTGATGTCGGACTTGTACAGCAGGTCCGCGCCCCAATCGACGAGCAACTTGCTGCCTTCGCCGAGTTGCCGGGCGGTCGGCTGGGCGTGGGGCAGCGCCCCACGTTCGCCCACGGCCACGATCGGCGGGAACGACGTGCTCCGGGCACCGGCGCGCCGGACGTAGCCCTCGAGGGCGTCCACCATGTCCTTTTCGCTGTCGGCTTCGCGGAGCGTCGCCACGAACATCCGGAACCCGCGCTCGGCCACCCGCACGGACTCGCGGATCTTCTCGACCTCACCGGGGTCTTTTATCGCGCGCTGCTTTTCCACGACCCCGTCGACCGGGACGAACGTAATTTTCGGAGCGAACTGCTTGAAGGCTTCCAGTTCGCCGAGCGTGATCCGGTTCCCCTCGACACCAACGGCCTTCGCACCAGATTTGGTCAGCGTTTCGGCCGCCGCCTCGATCGTCGTTTTGTTGTGCGGGCGAATAACAATGTCCAGGTCCGAGCACTCTTCCTTGATCTGCTCCTCGAACCGCGTGTCACCGATGATGACGTTGTTCTTCGGGAGCGCAGCGTAGAAACTGCAGTCTCCCGTGAACGAACTCAAATAGGTTACGTTGGGGGCCGCGGTGACGAGGAATGCGTCAAGACCGTTTGCCTTAAGTGTCTGACCCAGGGCTGACCGGCGTTGTTGAAGGTAGTTCATACGAGAGAAATGGGTGCGAGGGGCTGGGAAGTACGAGTGATGTGCCACACGTACAGGCACTTTAACCCGCCTAACCGGAGAAAAAAAGGGAGTCAAAGTCAGTTACTATCGGCTTCGGCGCGAGAATTCAACAATGAACTGAATTAATTACTGCAACTCACGCGACAGACGAATCGTAGGACGAGTACGGACGTTAAGCCTGGTTCCAATTATCCTCATGTGACGTTTTGGGGCGTTTTTAAGTTAAAACAGGAGATTCGAGCGCGGAATGGCACATCAGAGAATAAGCGATCCTGCCCAAGTCGACAGATTTTGGTTCGGGTACCACCCGCGGGCGCTGGCGCCCACGATTGTCGCGGTCGCGATCGTTTCGATCGTGACGTGGACCGGGCGCTGGTACCTGGACCATCTGTCGGAACTCGCGAACCGCTTGGGCGCGCTGGCCCTGTTCGCGGTTGCGTGGGGCCGTGGCCGGTGCTAGTGACCGTGTTCCTGTACCGTACTGTGACGTACTCGTACCGGCTCACGGACCGCGCTCTGGTCGTCGATTTTGGCTTCTGGCACCGTCCCGTCCCGCCCGTACTTCTAGCCGATATTACAAGCGTGCGCAACGGACCAACACTCCTCGGCAGCGCGCTGAGCGTGGGTTGGATTGAAATTCAAACGATTGGGGGGAATATACGGCTTGTTGGCGTCTACCGCCCACATGAAATCGCCGAACGCATCCGCACCGCGGTGACCACGAGCCGCGCGAAAACGGGAACGAATGAGACACCGCCTCCCGGCAAGTAGAGACGTTCAATCGCCCAAGTCCGCGTCCTCGTCTGCCACGCGCTCAACGGCTCGCGTAACGGTCAGCCCGAGTTCCCGCAAGCGCGCCCGGAGCGTCTTTCGTGTGATCCCCAACACCTCCGCGGCCTGAACCTGATTCCCCCCGGTGTGTTTAAGAACGAGCGGTAACAGAACCCGTTCGACCGCGGAAACTGTCTCCGCGTACAACCCGCGACTGCCACCTTCCAAGCGCTCGCGGACGAACGCTTCCAACTCGAATTTGCTGTCTATGGGTGGGCTACTTGGAGAAACCGAAGCCCGGAGTGATCCCGGCAGAAAAGCCGGTAGCAGCAGTTCCCCGCGTGCAAGTAGCAGCGCCTGTTTCAGCACGCTTTGAAGCTCCCGGACGTTCCCCGGCCACGGGTACGCACGCAGGATCTCCAGCGCGTCCGGCGCGGCATCGCGCACTTCTCGGCCCAGCTCCCGGCTGTACCGACCGAGGTAGTGACGAACCAGCAGTGGCAGGTCGTCCCCGCGCTCGCGCAGAGGGGGAAGGGCGACCGTGAACACTCCGAGCCGGTAGTACAAATCCCCGCGAAACAGACCCCGCGCGACCATTTCCGGCAAGTCGCGGTTGGTCGCAGCCAGTACCCGCACATCCGTGCTAATCGTCTCGTTTCCGCCGACGCGCTCGAACGCCTGATCTTGCAGCACGCGCAGCATCTTGGCCTGCGTCGCCAGCGGCATGTCGCCGATCTCGTCGAGGAAGATCGTCCCGCCGTGGGCCTGCTCGAACCGCCCGATCCGGCGCCGATCCGCGCCCGTAAACGCCCCCTTCTCGTGCCCGAACAGTTCGCTCTCTAACAAGTTCTCCGGGATCGCGGCGCAGTTCAGTGCGAGGAATGGCCCGGTCGCCCGGCGCCCGTGCTGGTAGATCGCACGGGCGATCACTTCTTTGCCGGTCCCGCTCTCACCCGTAATGAGAACCGCCACGTTCTGATCGGCGACGCGGCCGACGGCCTTGTACACCTCGCGCATCGCCGGACAGCGGCCGATGATCGCGTCCGTTCGGTCGTCAGTCGGGAGCGTGTCGGCCAGAACCGCGGGCTGGCGAACGAGTCGACTCACTTCTAGAGCCTGGGCGACCACGCGCTTGAGTTGCTCCAGTTCGACGGGTTTGAAGAGGTAATCAAACGCTCCCTCTTTCATCGCTTCAATGGCGGTGTCTGTGCCGGCCGACCCGGTGATGAACACGACCGGAGTGCGCCGGTCCGCCGCCCGGAGCCGGCGGAACACGTCCAGCCCGGTCCCGTCCGGGAGGTGCATGTCGAGCAACACCACATCCGGCGGGGCGTTCGCCGCCAGTGCCAAGCCCTCGGTCGCGGACCGCGCGACGAGGAGTTCGGCCGGTCCGTCGCGTAGCGCGTGCCGGACCAGTTTCTGGAGCAGTTCCGGCTCGTCGTCGATCATCAGCACGCGGGGCACGGCCGGTCTCCGGACGGTCACGGATTGGGAGAGTACATTATCACCACGCACACTCACAGTTTCGAGATCAGCCCGTGACCGACGCCGCCTTCCGGGTTCTGGTCGAGCACGCCGCGGACCTGCTCGTCGTCACCGACGCCGCGGGCGTGATCCGGTACGTCAGCCCGTCGGCCCGGCGACTCGGGTACGCGGGCGCCTGGACCGGGCGCCGGGTGGAAGAGGTCGTTCATCCCGACGACCGGTCCGCGCTGACCGGCGCACTCGCGACCGCGGCCCCGGTCGAGTGCCGGCTGCCGCTCGTGTCCGGGGCGTGGCGGTTCGTGGAGGCGGTCGCCGCTGACTTACGGGCCGATCCAGTGGTCGGCGGGTTGATGATCGACTTCCGGGACGTGACCGACCGGAAGCGCGCGGAGGAACAGCTCCGTGCGCTGAACGACGATCTCGAACGGCGCGTCGCGGAGCGAACCGCGGAGGTCACCGCGGCCCACACGGTCACGGCATCGATCCCGGGCGTCGTCTATCGGATGCGGATCGATATTCCGACCCGGCGAGTTTTCCACGACTTCGTGAGCGACGGTATCCGCGAACTGGCCGGGATCGTTCCCGAAGACGCGCTGGGGGACGCGACCGGGTTCATCGAACTGATCTACCCGGACGATCGCCCGCGCATGGAAGCCCTTCTGATGGCGGCCATCCAGACGGGCGCTGCGACCGATGTGGAGTACCGGCTCCGGCACAGCGACGGGCACCTGAAATGGGTCCGCGGGCGCTTGAAACTCTCGGGCACCACGCCCGACGGGTGGCTCGTGTTCGACGGCTTCGCACACGACATCACGTCCCAAAAAGAAACCGAACGGCAGCTCCGGGAGAACGATGCCAAGTTCCGCGCGCTGTTCGAGGGGACCAGCGCCGGGGTGATCCTGGTGGACGCGGAGCGGGACCAGATCGTTGATTGCAACGAGGCCCTACTCGGCATGCTCCGGTGCCGGCGCGAGGCCGTCGTCGGGCAACCAGCGGCCCGATTCCGCGCCCCAATTCAGGCCGGTGGGGTGCCAGTAGCGGAACTCCGCGAGCGGGTCGCCGAGCAGGTCACGCGGCAGGGCGGTTTACGCGAAGAACTCTCGCTCCGCCGACCGGACGGAACGGAGTTCCAGGCGGAAGTGGTCATCAGCCCGTTCCGCCTGGACGGGCGACTCATGGCGCTCGGTGTCGCAACGGACGTGAGCGGGCGGAAGCGCGCGGAGGAGGCGTTGCGTCAGGCCGCTCAAGCGGCAGAAGCGGCGAGCCGCGCCAAGAGCGAGTTTTTGGCCCACATGAGCCACGAAATTCGCACGCCTATGAACGGCATCATTGGACTGACGGCCCTCGCACTCGACGGCAACCCGCCGCCCGAGCAGCGCGAGTACCTCGAACTGGTTCGTTCGTCGGCCGATGCCCTGCTCGCTACGCTCAACGACCTGCTCGACCTGTCCAAGATCGAAGCGGGCAAACTCGATCTCGATTGCACACCGTTCGCCCTTCGGCGGTTACTCGATGAGAGCCTCCGGGCGTTTGCCGTGCAAGCACGCGGGAAGGGGCTGGAGTTCGCGTGTCACGTCGAACCTGATGTTTCCGACACGCTCTCCGGCGATCCGCACAGGCTGCGTCAGATTCTCACCAACCTCGTCGCGAACGCGATCAAATTCACCGAACGCGGTGGCGTGAGCGTGCGCGTCGAGCCGGTCCCGGACGACGGTCGCGTCGGGCTGCGGTTCACCGTGCGCGACACCGGAATCGGCATCCCGGCCGACAAACAGGAGCACGTCTTCCGAGCGTTCGAGCAGGCCGACAACTCGACCACCCGGCGCTACGGTGGAACGGGCTTGGGGCTGACCATCGCGGGCCGACTATCCGCGCTGATGGGCGGGCAGATCGGGGTTCACAGTACCCCCGGTTTCGGGAGCACGTTCTTTTTCACAGTGCGACTCGACCGCGCCACAGAAAGTGTCTCGGAACCTCCCACCGCGTGTGCCACGAGTGCGCCGAATCGCACCGGGCGCCGGTTACGGATTCTCGTGGCCGAAGATCACGAAGTGAATCAAATCTTGACGCGGAGGCTCCTCGAACGCGCGGGGCACGAGGTCGTGCTCGTAGACAACGGCCGGGCCGCGTTGGACGCCCTTCGTGGTCGTGAATTCGATCTCGCGCTGCTCGATATTCAGATGCCCGAACTCGACGGACTGGAAGTGGTCCGGCACTTGCGTGAACACGAACGCGAACACAAACTCCCGCGGCGCCCCGTTCTCGCGCTCACGGCGTTCTCCATGAAGGGCGACCGGGAGCGGTGTCTCGCGGTTGGAATGGACGGGTACCTGTCGAAGCCGATTCGAGCGGCCGAACTGTATGCCGCCCTCGATCGGTACGCAACGGCGCGCCCCGTAGTCACAAGAACTGCGCCCGCAACGGAACTGCTCGACCGACCAACTATTCTCGCCGCATGTGCCGGCGATCAGGAGTTGCTCGACGAAATCACCCAGGTGTTCCGCGACCGCGCGCCGGCTCTCCTCGGTGCAGTTCGCGACGCGGTTGAGCGGGAAGACGCCGACAAGCTGACCCGTTCCGCCCATGCGTGCAAGGGTGTCACCGCAACGTTCTCTTCTATCGCCGCCGCAACCGCTCGGAAGCTGGAACACCAGGGACACGCCAAAGACCTGACCGGAGCCAGCGAACTGTGCTCCGAACTCGCGGGGCAGCTCGAACAAATCGCACGCGAACTCGTCGGGTTGCGTGTCTGCACTCTGCGTTAACGAGATCCACCCACTACCCATCCCGAGTTTGGGTCGCGCGGACCCATCCTGGGTCTACACGACCCCGCGTTCCGGTGTCGCCTATCACCAGAACAGCGAAAATCTCGATTCTCTTTTCTCACACAAGCCAATACCACGAAATAATTTCCGCCAATTGATTAAGAATAATTAACGAATAGGTACAGCGTTCGCTTTTCCATCTCGCATCTCAACCCGTCGCCCCGACTTCGCGGGGGCATCGCGAGGTGCGTCATGAAGAAGATCCCGATTCCGCTCCTGGTTCTGGTAGCCGCAACTGGTGCTGCGGCCGCGTGGTGGTACTGGCCCCGAAGCAACGGACCCGAACAACTCCGGCTCCCCGGTACGGTCGAGATTCAAGAAGTCCGACTCGCCTCCAAAATCGGCGGTCGCGTCGCAACCGTGCAAGTCGCAGAGGGGCAAGTTCTGGAACCGGGTCAGGTGATTGCGACGTTCGAGAAACCGGAACTGTCGGCCCGACTAGAGCAGGCTCGCGCCAAATTGGAGATCGCCCGCGCGTCGCTCGACAAAGCCAATCACGGATCGCGCCCCGAGGAAATCGCGGAAGCAAAAGCCGCTGCTGCTGCCGCCCGCGCTCGACTCGCGCGAATCAAAGCTGGAACCCGTGAAGAGGAAAAGGAGCGTGCCCGAACCGAAGTCGAAGCCGCAGTCGCGGACGAACGGCAGGCCGAAGAGGAATACATCCGATTGAAGCAACTCAATGACTCCGGCGTCGGCGCCCGAACCGATTTCCTGGCCGCGATCACGACGCGCGACCGAACCAAAGCTCACGCCGTCGCAGCTCGCGCGGCTCTCGCTCTGGCACTCGCAGGGAACCGACCGGAAGAAATCACCGAGGCCGAGGCCGAAGCTGCTCGCGCGGATGCCCGGTACGAACTGCTCCGCAAGGGCACGCGGGAAGAAGATAAGGCCGCGGCGTACTCCGCGGTGACCGAAGCCGAGGCCCAACTCGCCGAAGCCGAGACGAATTTACGAGAGGCCACCGTCACCGCGCCGGAGCGGTGCGTGGTGGAAGTGCTGGCGGTCCGCCCCGGGGACGTGCTTCCGGCCGGACAACCCATAGCCCGCGTGCTCCGGGCCGATGACCTGTGGGTGAAAGTCTTCGTCCCCTCCACCGACCTGGGCAAGCTGAAACCAAATCAGCCGGTCGAGGTGACCGTGGATTCGCACCCGGGTCAGCGCTTCCGCGGTGAAATCACACAGATCGCGTCCACCGCAGAATTTACCCCACGGAACGTGCAATCCGCGGACGAACGGAAGCACCAGGTCTTTGCGGCCAAGGTGCGAGTGACCGACCCGCATGGCGTGTTCAAGTCCGGAATGGCGGCCGAAGTCTTCGTCACCCCGACCGGGGGGCAATGACATGGAACCCGCGATCATGATCGAGCGCGCCTCGATCCGGTTCGGCAAGTTCACAGCAGTGGATGAAGTGTCGTTCGATGTCGGGCGTGGGGAAGTATTCGGGCTACTTGGCCCGAACGGGTCCGGGAAAACCACCCTGATCCGCGCCCTGTGCGGGCTGATCCCGTTCGCATCCGGTCGGGCCGAAGTGCTCGGGCGAGACGTGAGCGCGGACCCTGAGGGCATCCGCCAGAACATCGGGTACATGTCGCAGAAGTTCTCGCTCTACGCCGACCTGACCGTTCGCGAGAACATGGACTTTTACGCCGGCATCTACGGACTTCCAGGGACCGAAGCCCGCGCACGGCAAGCGGAACTGGTCGAACTTACGGGCTTGGGGCCGTATCTGACGCGCCGGTCCGGGTTGCTATCAGGGGGCTGGAAGCAGCGACTCGCGCTGGTGTGTGCGCTGCTCCACCGCCCGCGGCTCGTGTTCCTCGACGAGCCGACCGCGGGCATCGACCCGGTCGCCCGCCGCGACTTGTGGGACTTGCTGTTCCGGCTCGCGGCCGAGGGCGTCACGCTGTTCGTCACCACACACTACATGGACGAAGCCGAGCGGTGCGGTCGGGTGGGATACTTGTACCTGAGCAAGTTGCTCACGCTGGGCACGCCGGAAGAACTCAAGCGCCTCCCGACCGTGACCCCGCCGGGCACGAAGCGCCTGGAAATCAATGGGGGCGAAACGGCAGCGACCCTCGACCGACTGAAACGGCACCCGGCAGTTCGTGAAGCCACGATCTTCGGCCAGTCGGTTCACGCCCTGGTCGCGGAAGGCGCTAATGCGGCCGACCTCGGACTGCAACCCGATCAGGTGCGCGTCACCACCCCGAGCCTGGAAGACGTGTTCGTCACCCTCGCGAAAGCACAACAAGCCGCGTGACCTCACACGTGCGGCCCAGTGGAGAATTGCCCAATGTCCCTGACGACTTCACTCCGCCGGACCGCATCGGTAGCCCGGAAGGAGTTCCTGCACATGTTCCGGGACCGCGGGACGCTGTTCTTCGCGCTCGCCATCCCGGTACTCGAACTCATCATGCTGGGGTACGCCGTTGACACCAACGTGCGACACATCCGCACCGTGATTTTCGACGCGGCCCAGACTCAGGAGAGCCGCGAACTGCTGCGTGCGTTCGAGAACTCGGACGACTTCGATGTGGTGGAAATGGTGTACCGCGACGAGGATCTGACCCAGCGAATTGTGGCCGGAAAAGCACACGTCGCGGTGAAGATCCCGGAGAACTACTCGCGCCAGTTACAGGCCGGGCAAACGGCCCAGTTACTCGTTCTCGTGGACGGGTCCGAGTCGAGTGTCGCCTCGACTGCTCTGAACGTGAGCAACGCAATCGCGCTCCAGGAGTCGCTGAAACTCGCACTGAGTAACCGGGTGCTGCCGGTCGAGAGCCGTCCGCGGATCTTGTTCAACCCGGACACGCGATCGGCCAACTTCTTCATCCCCGGGTTGATGGTCTTTCTGTGCCAGATGATGGCCTCGATGCTGACGGCCAACGCGATCGTGCGCGAAAAGGAACTCGGCACACTCGAGCAACTCTTCATGACCCCGGTCCGCCCCGGCGAGTTGATGGTCGGGAAACTGGTGCCGTATTTGGTGTTGTCCTTTGTGCAGTTCCTCACAGTCGCCGGCCTCATGAGGGCGGTGTTCCAGGTACCGATTGCCGGGAGTTTCCCGTTGCTCCTGGCGATCAACCTGCCGTTCGTGGTTGCGGCCCTGGGGATCGGGTTACTCATCTCGGCGAAGTCGAACACGCGCGAGGAAGCCGGGCAAAAGGTGATGGGGAGTGTGCTGCCCTGCGTGTTCCTCTCGGGGTACATCTTCCCAATCGAATCGATGCCGGCGCTGCTCCGACCGCTGTCCCATGTGATCCCGACGACGTGGATGATCGACGCGGCCCGCGGCGTGATCCTCCGCGGTGCTGGATGGGCCGAGTTGTGGCAGAACGCCGCAATCCTCAGTGCGATGGCGTTCGTGGTTATCACGCTCGCGGCCGTGCAATTCAAGAAGCGTGTGTCGTGAAGCACTATGGCGAATTGAACACCACAACAAAACAAGCCCCACTCGTTTCTGCGAGTGGGGCTTGTGACTTTGACGCGCCGGCTCGGTCTACTGCCTGACCTGATTCGCGGAAGGCTCACGGCACCGCCGCCCGGAACCGGCCGGTGCCCGGCACGGAACCACGATCGGCGGGTTGTTCCAGACCGTGCCGGGCACCGGCCGGTTCCGGGCGAAAGCGGTGCTGGAACAGCCTTCCCCGAGGCGAGTGCAACGGTATGCGCTCGGCTGACGCAACATCAGCCTGCTGTAAAACAGCGAGCTAAACCAACTCGGCTCGTCGGGTGTATTGTACTCTCTTGCGGCGCGGGCACCTACTCACTTCGGCGCCAAGTCGAAAAGGGTATCCTGGACTAGATCGGGTTATGGAAAAGCGCCATACGGCCACAAATTCAAGGGGCGCGGGCGTGAACCATTCCGGCAAGCCTCCCAGAGGGATTGTTCCAGACCACGCAGCGTGCGATGCTACACGGCATGTGCCGTCACCGCCATGCGAACGAAAATAGGGTCACCCCAACAACACCGGCCAAAGCCCGGTGTCTGGTTGAAATACTCCGCCGCCAAGTCACCCGACGGAAGTTAATCCTGTTAGAATGCGGGATCATTCGTTACGCGCCATTCGCTGACTGCGGCCGGCCGCTCTGGGATCTGATGGCACTCCAACCGTGGTTTGAAACCACGCAACCACCCGCCGAATGGTTCAAGATCTATCGCGCCACTCAACAAGTGCCGGACGTTGCTCCGAGCAATGGCCAACCGTGGCAGTTCACTCAAGTCAACGGGCATCACGCGGTCGAGTGGCTCGAACAGCACGCGGATGGCACCGCGGACGACGACCAGTTGCTCCTCGCTGGTGAGTATTTTCACCACGCCGAGTACGCGGCTGAGGCCTATCGCTTTGACACCCCCGACGACCAGCGCGCCGAGTTGGAAATCCGCTACGGGGTTGCGTCCTGGCTCCTCAGCTTACGTGAGATTGGCCCGAAACTATGGAACATGCTCGACTATTATCTCGCTAGTTTTCCTGGCGAGTTCTACGTGTGGGCGGCTTGGCGACCGTTTCATCCCGAACATCAGGCTGTCGCAACAAGCCTGATCGATGACACCTTGGGCCACCCGCTTCGGTCCACTCGGTTCGACGAATCGTGGCGAACACCAGATACCATTGCAATCGCATCTACGATGTACGAGACGCGCGATTTCTCTTCGGCACCAATCCTGGCCGATGTGCTGGAAGATGCGGGCTGCGACAACACAGACATCCTTACCCACTGCCGAACCGAGCGCCGACATTGTCGCGGCTGCTGGGTAGTTGATCTGTTGCTAGGGCGGTCCTGATCAGTCGGGGCTGCCTCACAACACGGCCGCTCTCACCTACGAGAACACGATCTCACTTCTTCGCCGGTCCGAGGTACTCCAGGGTTAAGTGAGTCACGGCACGGGTGCCCTTATCGAAGTTCACGCTCGCCGAGAGGCGCGTCGACCCCGCCGACAGGTTCGCTTCCATCGAAATCGAATCCGTGCCCTTCGCTTGGACGTCGAAGAGTTCCCCTGTCGCGCTCATGGTTCCGCGTTCCAGTTTACCGGGAGCATGGAACATCACCTTGTACCGACCGGCTCGGGCGATCTCGACTTCCCAGTGCCCTTCGCTGTCCGCGTTCCACCCGGCCTTCGGCCCGCGCCAGTCCTGGCGGCTCAAGCAAACGGGGTTCTCCTTTTCCGAACCGATCACGATCCGCGGAGGTTCAAAACCCTTCTTCGTCACGTCCGAGAACCACGCCTCATATTCACGTTTGAGTTGGGCAACTTCCTCCGGCTTGTCGGCCGCGAGGTCTTTCTCCTCGAACGGGTCGGCCGCAATGTCGAAGAGTTCGTATTTCGGTGTCCACTTCGCGTTCGGAGCCACGCCCGCGGACTGCACGAGCTTATATTTCGGCCCGCGTGCCGCGAACGCGCGGTACTTCTCCGGTTCGCCGCCGCGGTGCCACTGGAAGAACAGCGTGCGCCCCGGCCAGTTTCCCGGAGTGTTGGCAAGTTGCCGCGCGAAACTCCGGCCGTCGAACGCGGCAGCCGAGTTCGCGCCACACAGTTCCAGTAGCGTCGGCGTGATGTCGATGTGTGCGAGCGGCGTATCGATCGCCTGCCCGCCTCTCACTTTCGCCGGGTAGCGGACGTAGCACGGTACCCGAATACCGCCCTCGTACACGGTACCCTTGCGGTTCCGTAACCCGGCGTTCCAGCGCACACCGCCGGGACCGTTGTCTGTCAGAAAGACGACGATCGTGTTGTCCTTGAGCTTCTTGTCCTCCAGTGCCCGCATGAGTGCGGCAAAGTTGGTGTCGATGTTCTCGATCATGCCGTAAGCCTTCGCGATCTCGTCGGTGTTCAACTTGGGAGTGGCCCACGGCTGACCGATCTTCGGGAAGTTCTTCTCGGTGAGGTCGAGTTTCGCATACTTCGCAGCGAATGCTTCCGGCACCTGATACGGCGCGTGCGGCGCGTTAAACGCCACGAACGCGAAAAACGGCTTGTCGCTCTCGGTCGTAATAAACTTCACCGCGGCGCTGGTGAACACGTCGGTGCAGTAGCCCTGTGTCTTCACCGCCAAGCCGTTTCGCTTCAGCACCGGGTCGAAGTACGCAGTCTTTAGGTCCGCGTCCGGCGGATCACTCGGCTGCGCGAGTCCACCGCCCGCGCTCCACAGCGTTTGCTGGAACCCGCGGTCCTCCGGGCGCAGCGGATAGTTGTCACCGAGGTGCCATTTCCCGAACAGTCCCGTGCGGTAACCGGTGGAACTGAGGTGCTGGGCGAGCGTCTTCGCATCGGGTCGCATCAGCGAGCGCCCGAGGTACGTGTCCACCACTCCAGTTCGGTAGTTGTAAAGCCCGGTCAGGAGACTCGCCCGCGTGGGCGAACACACCGGCGACACGTAGAAGTTTTTGAGCCACACCGATTCCTTCGCGAACGTGTCCAGGTTCGGCGTTTTCAGGATCGGGTTGCCGTGCGCGCCGAGGTCGCCGAACCCCTGATCGTCGGTGATGAGGACGAGAACGTTCGGTGGAGCATCGGCCGCGAACAGGAAGGTAGGCAGTGCCAGAATGAGAGCGGAGAGGAGCCAGCGCATGAGTTGTGTTCCCCGTTTAGCGATGGCCCCGGCGGAGCCACCGCTAAACTGAACACAGCAGGTGTTCAAGATCAACACGGAAACAGACTCTTATGCCCGACCCGATCCGAATTGCGGCCCTCGTGAGTGGAGGCGGTACCACGCTCCAGAACCTCATCGACTTGATCGCACGCGGGGCGCTGAACGCCCAGATTGTGGGTGTGGTGTCCAGTCGCGCGGATGTGTTCGGTGTGACGCGCGCGGAGCGAGCGGGCGTCCCGGTTAGCGTCGTGGAGAAGGCACCCGGCCGGTCGCCCGCGTTCGCGGATCGTGTGTGGGATGCCGTGCGCGGATTCGCCCCCGATCTCGTGTGCCTCGCCGGGTGGCTGCACTTACTGCCGATCGCGGCAGACTTCCGGCACAAGGTGCTGAACATCCACCCGTCATTGTTGCCCGCGTTCGGCGGGAAAGGAATGTACGGGCACCACGTTCACGAGGCGGTACTGAACTACGGCGCGAAGGTGTCGGGCTGCACGGTTCACTTCGCCGACGACACCTACGACACCGGGCCGATTCTGGTGCAAAAGTGTGTGCCCGTCAAAGACGGCGACACGCCCGATACGCTCGCCGCGCGTGTCTTCCAAGCCGAGTGCGAAGCGTACCCAGAAGCCATCCGCTTGATCGCGGACGGCCGGGTTACGGTGCAAGAACGACGAGTCGTGATTTCAGGCTGAGGTGCGGTCAGTTCGCCGGCTTCTCGCCACTCGTATCGCTGGTGCCCGGTTTGCGGAACTTCGCCGGCAGTTTCGGCGCTTCCGCGGGAGCCGCAACCGGCTTCACCTTGAGTGCCTTGTCCGCGATGTCCGTGCGGTAATGCATCCCGGTGAAGTTGATGAGCTTCACCGCTTCGTAGGCGCGGGCCTTCGCGTCTGCGAGCGTGTCACCGAGTGCGGTCACACCCAGCACGCGCCCGCCGTCCGTCACGAGGCGATCGCGTTCGTCGATCTTCGTGCCCGCGTGGAACACCTTCACGTCCGGGAGCCGGTCCGCATCCGCGATCCCGGTGATCGGCTTGCCGTTGTCGTACTTGCCCGGGTACCCGCCCGCGCACAGCACGACGCACACCGCGGGGCGCGTGTCCCACACGATCTTGTCCTCGAACTCTTGGAGGCGCTCGTCGGCGACCGCTTCGAGCAGGTCGAGCAGGTCGGTCTTCAGGCGCATGATGAGCACCTGCGTTTCGGGGTCACCGAACCGGCAGTTGAACTCCAGCACCCGCGTGCCCTGGTTAGTCAGAATGAAGCCGCCGAACAGCACCCCCTGGAACGGGTAGCGCCCGCGCTTCATCGCGTGGATCGTGGGGAAGAAGACGGTGCGGTCCCATTCCTTCATCAGTTCCGGGGTCGCGACCGGGGCCGGGCAGTACGCACCCATACCCCCGGTGTTCGGTCCGGTGTCGCCGTCGCCCACGGCCTTGTGGTCCTGGCACGCGGGGAGCGGCAAAAAGGTGCGCCCGCTCACGAGCGCGAGAACAGAAACTTCTTCGCCGTCGAGTCGCTTCTCCACCACGACGTTCCGACCGGCCTTCGACCCGAACTCCGCGTCCGTCATGATTCGGCGCACGGCCGCGACCGCTTCCGGCCCGGTCTTGCACACCACCACGCCCTTACCCGCGGCCAGGCCGTCGGCCTTCACCACTACAGGGTAGTCGCGCGTCTCGATGTAGTCGCGTGCGGGTTGCGGGTGGTCGAACACGCGGAACTCCGCGGTGGGCACGTCCGCGTGGCGCATCAGTTCCTTCGCGAACACCTTGCTCGACTCGATCCGCGCCGCGTCCTTGGACGGTCCGAAAACCTTGAGCCCCTTCCCGCGGAGGAAGTCCGCGAGTCCGGCCGCGAGCGGGTCTTCGGGACCGATCACCACCAGCCCGATCTTCTCGCGCAGGCAGAAGCGCTGGAGCTTGTCCGTTTCGGTGTACTCGATGGCTACGTTCGTGATGCCGTCGCTTGCCGTGCCCGCGTTCCCGGGAGCACAAAAAATCGTGCCCGCGCGCGGCGATTGTTTCAGCCGCCATGCCAGTGCATGCTCACGACCGCCCTTACCAATCACCATCACGTTCATGATTTGTGCTTCGTGTTTTCGTGTTTCGTGCTGTTCCGTCATTTTATCCGCACTCGAACCGAAAGCCACGCGCGAGAAGGTTGGCGCAGTTTCCTCTCGACTTCGGAATTGATTTCGCGTAGCCTAAGTGTTAAATTAGCTTCAACTATTCGACATAAGAAGTTAGTCGTTCGGAGGTCCGAGTGAGTACCGAGAACGCCCTGGGGGACGAGCGAAACGACCTACCTTCTACCCCACCCGACACGGGCACCCTCTCCCTGGAAGGCTTGAACAGCACCGTCGCAATACCGCCCGAAAATGCGAGCTTTTGGCGCCAGTATCGTGCGTTCGTTGGCCCGGCGTTCCTCGTGAGCGTGGGCTACATGGACCCCGGCAACTGGGGAACGGACCTCCAGGCCGGTGCGAGCTACCGCTTCGACCTGCTGTGGATCGTCGCGCTGTCGAGTTTCATGGCGATCATCATGCAGGTGTGCTCCGCGCGCCTGGGGATCGTCACCGGAAAAGATTTGGCACAAGCGTGCCGCGACTATTTCCCGGCGTGGACCCGGTGGCCGAACTGGTTGGCGTGCGAGATCGCGATCGGAGCCTGTGATCTGGCCGAAGTACTCGGGAGCGCGGTGGCGCTCAACCTCCTCTTCCACATCCCGCTGTTCTGGGCGGTGCTCATCACCGCGTTCGACGTGCTGCTGATCCTCGCACTTCAGGGATTCGGAGTGCGCTTCATCGAGGCCGTCATCCTGGCACTCGTCGCCACCATTGGCGGGTGCTACTTCGTCGAAATCTTCGTGTTACCGCACACAACGCCGGACTTCCTGGAAATGGGGGCCGCGCTCATCACTCCGGGGTTCCGCCGCGAAGGAATGATCGTGGGGGCGATCGGCATCATCGGGGCGACCGTGATGCCGCACAACCTGTACTTGCACTCGGCCCTGGTCCGCACGCGGCAAATCGGGTTCGACGAATCGACGATCCGCCGGGCGATCAAGTTCAACACCATTGATACGGTCGGGGCGCTGTCGCTCGCGTTCTTCGTAAATGCGTCCATTCTGGTACTCGCGGCCACGACGTTTTACGGTCGAGAGAGTGTCGCATTGCCGACCGGAGAAATCATCCCGTTCGACGATGATGCGGACTGGATTCGCGTCGCGTACCTGACGCTCGCGCCTCTGCTGGGAGCAACGTCGGCGAGCGTCCTGTTCGCGGTCGCACTACTCGCGAGCGGTCAGAGCAGCACCATTACGGGAACGCTGGCGGGACAGGTGGTGATGGAAGGGTTCATGCACTGGCGCCTGCGCCCGTGGGTGCGGCGAATTATCACGCGCCTGATCGCCATCCTTCCGGCGATCATCATCATTGGGATTCGCGGGAGCGGGAGCGTTACGGATCTGCTTGTACTAAGTCAGGTTGTGCTGGCGATGCAGTTACCGCTGGCACTGTTCCCGCTGCTGTACTTCACCAGCTCGAAGAAGCGAATGGGGAAGTTCCGCAACGGCTGGTTCCTGCTCACCGTTGGGTGGACGTCCTGCCTGCTTATCACCGCGTTAGATTTCTACGGGTTGCCGGACACGATGCAAAAAGCGTGGGTGGTGATCGTGGGTAAATCGGGAGAGTAGCAACTCCGTGCTTGTGCGGAGGGTTGGCCCAGTAGCGGGCGTCCTCCGCACGAGATTCGTCAGCATCACTCCTTGAACTCCCACACCTTGACCGTTTTGTCACTGCTCCCCGTAACGATCATCTCCCCTCCGGGATTGAACGCCACTGTGGTTACCGCGTCCGTGTGCCCCTTCAGCACGGTCCGCTCCTTACCGGTTTCGGCATCGTAAACGCGAGCGGTCTTATCAGCACCACCGGTGACGACCTGTTTGCCATCAGCACTAAAGGCGATCGTGTTCACCGCGTCCTTGTGTCCCTTCAATGTGGTCTGCACCTTACCGGTGAGTGCCGCATAAACGCGAACCTCACCGTTCTTCCCGCCGACTGCAATCGCCTTGCTGGACGGGCACACGACCAACACCGTCGCCTCGAACTTTTCCAACTTCTCTTCCCAGAGGGGTTTAGCTTGCGCCTTATCCCACCGCCGGAGCACGCCATCGGAGATCGTGGCGACCACGTCCGCCTCACCCGCCGCGGCCAAGTCCACTTTCTCCTTGTGCCGGAACGTGCCCTCGTTTTCGCTGGTAAGCACGTTGTTCGCGAAGTTGTTTTTGAGCAATCTCAGGTTTTTGTGCTCGTCGCTGGCGCTGGTCTGGAGCCAGTATTCGCCGTCCGCGGTCACACCGTAAGCCTTGAAGTTCTCGTTCCCACCGGTCCCGGGAAAGATCCGGTCCTTCTTGGGAACGCTAACCTGGTGTCGGTTCGCGTTGTCATTGGTCATCAGGTACAGCCAGACACTGTCCGGAGAAATCTGAAGGTGATTGATCGGCCTAGCCAGCTCAGCCCCGTCGAGCAACGTTTCCGACTCCTTACCAGTCATCGTGTCCCAGAGAATCAGCGCCCCGTCTGCGTCACCGGCCGCGACGAGATCCAAGCCGAACACAACGGCCGTGATTGCACTCTTATAGGTGAAGGTGTATTTCGTGCCCCATCCCTTTATCGCTGCGGGTACAGCAAGCGGCGTAGCCGTGGTTTGTGCGGGAACAGGCGGATCGGCCGCGATGAGAGCGTGAAGGCCAAACGCACCCAGCGCGAGCGCGACGCCGGTTACCCCGGCCGCGAACAGTTTGAACGTAGTGGTGTGCATGGGAACCCCTTGAACCAGGGCGGCCACCGGCGCGGGAATCCCGTCCCCGGCGGTTACCCCGACCGCGACGAGTACCGCGGACCGGAACGTTGACGCGGCCAGTTGCGCTGGCACAGTTGCCAGAGCCGCCGACGCCGGTAACAGCACACCCAACCCCGCCGCCGAGACCGCGACACCGCGACGCGAGAGCCGATCGGCGAGCAGCTTCCGGGCACGCGAGAGCCGGCCCGAGAGTGTCCCTTCGCTCCACCCGAGTAGCCCCGCGGCTTCCGCACGCGACCGCTGTTCGAGATCGCACAAGACGATCGCGGAGCGGTATTTGGTAGGAAGCCCCGCGAGCACGTCGTCGATCTTCGCCCGCAACGCGATCACGTCCGGATCGCTCGCGTCCGAGGGCACCGGAACGCGAGTGAAATCGACAGAGGCCGATGAAACGAGCTTCCGCGCCCATGCTCGTGCTTTCTTCGCTACGTGAACCGCGACCCCGTACAGCCACGCCCCGACGCGCTCCGGTGGAGACACCGTTGCGGCCCGAGTCGCGAGCACGAGGAATGTCGCTTGGAAGGCGTCGTCCGCGGTGTGAACGTCGGGGTGAAGAACGCGCCGACACGTGGCGAGCACCATCGGCCCGTGGCGCCGAACCAGTTCGGCGAACGCGACCTCATCGCGGGCTTCCGCGAACCGGCGCACGAGTTCGCCGTCGTCCGCGTTCACTTCGGCGGAAACGATCGTGACCGGAGCGGCTCGGAACCAGGCTCGCAGGCGTGCGGACATGAGCGGAACCCTCCGCCCTCGCGTCGCGAGAGCTTTCATGCGGGGTAGGGAGTGTGTTACCGCCTCCCTTTCCCTCAAGGGGCCTTAGCGCGTACACGATTTTCCCAAATTTGCGAAAACAAATCCAACCGCAAGAATTCTGTACCGCAGCACCTCACAACTCGCCCAATAAATACAGATCGAAAATTCAGTTGTAAAATTTAGTTCACTAGCATACGATATCGATTGCGGTGGATACCAATTCGCAGATGTTTCAGTTGCGCAGCGGGGATAGTAGTCGGGCTGTGCCCGACAGTATGGAACTCGCAGCATAGCCGCGGATTGGCAGGCGTCGGGCACAGCCCGACCTACCAACCACAACGACCTGCGAATCTGTAGATCGGTGACTCCACTGGAGGCTGAGAAACGTGTTCTGGAGGGTACTGTTGGTGATTGTTAGCCAAATGCCGCTCCGTCGCCGTGGGTGTTCCGATCGCCCAATGCGGCTCATCTGCTTGAAATTCAGGCAAATGAGAGCAGCAGCCGCGGATCACAGCCCTCGAACCGGCCCGAATTGTTAGCAAATGTCAGCGTGGTGACTGTGCGGGAGGCAGACCGAAATTTTCGAGCAAAAACGCCCTCACGTCAAAATGCCGATCGGTCGCGAGCGTATTCCCGGTGTACCTCGCGGCTCCATTCAGGAAAAACGATGCTCTTTCGATTGAGCAACGTCACCAAAACATACGGCCCCGTCACGGCCCTGCGCGGGCTGACGGTCGAGGCCGCTCCCGGCGCTGTGGGCCTACTCGGTCCCAACGGTGCGGGCAAAACCACCCTCATCCGAACGCTCCTGGGCCTCATCAACGTCGATTCCGGCGGCGGTGAAGTCCTGGGGCTGAACATCCACACGCAGCGGCTGGACATCCGCCAGCGGGTCGGGTTCATGCCCGAGGACGAGTGCCTGTTCCCGGCCGTGCCCGGCGTCGGATTCGTGTCCTACGCCGGTGAATTGTGCGGAATGGCACCCGGCGACGCGATGCAACGGGCACACGAAGTCCTCAACTACATCGGACTCGACGAGGCCCGCTACCGCCCGGTCGAATCGTACTCCACCGGCATGAAACAGCGGCTCAAACTTGCGGCCGCCATCGTCCACGATCCGAAGCTGCTCATACTCGACGAACCCACCAACGGCATGGACCCGGCCGGCCGACAGGAAATGATCGAGCTGGCCCGCGATCTCTCGCACGGCAAGGGGATGAGCCTGATCTTTTCGAGCCATCTGCTGCCGGATGTCGAAGCCGTGTGCGATCACGTCGTCGTGATGGGACGCGGGGCGCTTCTGGCCCAGGGCAACATTCAGGAAATGAAACAGGCACACCCGCGGTCGTTCGACGTGCGCGTGAAGGGTGATCGAGACGTGTTCCTGGCGCGTCTGCGGGCTGCGGGTGGCGACGCCAAACCCTACGAAGACGCTCTGCGTGTCGAGCTACCCGAAGGGCAAACGACGGACCTAATCTGGCGGATCGCGGCGGAAACGGGTGAACAAATTCGGCACCTGCGCCCACACCGCAGCTCGCTCGAAGACGTGTTCCTTGAAGCGGTCGGAGGGTAGGTTTCGTTCAGTCGGCCCTTTGTGTTCGCCAAGGGATACATCACTCGAACTGTGAAGGTGCCACATGCGAGGCGTGCGATCAGCCAACGTTATTGCAGCGGTAACATTATGTTCTCTTGGGCTCGTGGCGCATGTCGTATCAGCGGAGAAGCCCCTCGCTAAGCCTATCGAACCGGAGAAATTAGTTGTGAATGTGGACAATGGAATTTTGTCCATAAATACCAAAGCAATCTCCTTACCTGGGAATCGTGGTGCCGTCGTTGAACTGCTTGGAGAACCGTCTCGTGTATTGAATAAAGCCAACACCATCTTTGTCTGGGATGAGCTGGGAATCTTAATTCACGAGAATCCGGATACCAAAAAGATTGAACAAGTAAGTGTAGCGTTAGGATTACTCAAATATGAATTCTGGCCAAAGAAATCATTCCGAGGCAAATTGGCCGTCGATGGTGCGGTGATCACGGCAGACACCACCATTGAAGCAATCAACCGAGACAAGAAGGGGAAGAAATTCACTGCAACTGGGTTCGGGCTCCATTCTTCCGTCAGTTACGAGAAGGTAGAGGTAGTGACTAACAGGGCGAAGGGCATGGAAGTGAAACCCGATGGCCCAATCGCTGAATTTCTTATCGGGGTGAAATGAGTGAAACTGTGATCGTTCTGTTTCACCACAGTCGTCAGTGGTTTCAACAGATCATCATGACTTTGTGACCTTCGACTCGACGACTTTCGACCCGACGATACGCGCCTGTGGAGCAGCCGGGACGTAACTATGCCGATCTTCGACCAGGGCTACCAACACTGGCAGGGGCAACTCTCGGGGCACGGCTGGCGCTGGCTCGCGGTGGCCCGTCACGGCGTCCGCGCGCAGCTCCAGAATCGGTTCGTCCGGCTCCTGCTTTTCGTCGCGTGGATGCCCGCGCTGGCACTGGTCACGGCGCTCACGCTCTGGGGGTTGCTCGAACAGCAGGCCGAATCCGTTATCAGTCTCCTTCAGAGGTTGCTCCCGCCAGAAATGGTGGCGCAACCGCGTGACTTCCGGGGCGCGATGTGGACGGTCGCATACGCCTACTTCTTCAAGGCTGAACTCCTCTGTTCGCTGTTCTTGGTACTGATCGTCGGCCCGAACCTCGTGAGCCGCGACCTCCGGTTCAACGCACTCCCGCTGTACCTCTCGCGCCCGCTCCGGCGCGTCGATTACTTCCTGGGTAAGCTCGGCGTCATCGGCTTCTTCCTGGCCATGACGGTCGTGATCCCCGCGGTCGGCGCGTACCTGTTGGGGGTGGCCTTCAGTCTCGACTTGGGTGTCATTCGAGACACGCACCGGTTGCTGTGGGCGGGCGTACTGTACGGGTTGGTCATCACGATCGCGTCCGGAACGCTGATGCTGGCGCTGTCGTCGCTGTCGCGGCGCTCGATTTACGTCGGGATCGCCTGGGCCGGGATCATCTTCCTGAGCCACATGCTGAGTTCGGCGCTCGTGGGTATTCAAAACGACACCGAGCGGCGCGAGATCGTCCGCGCGGATATTGAAGCGTGGGTCAAAGATCACCCACCGCCGACGGGTATCGAGATGCGCGGGCCGTACCCGATTTCGCGGTCCACTGCGACGCGGCGCGTAGTCACTCCAGATACGCAGAAGCTCCCGGATCTGAGTCCGGAAGAACGTACCCAGGAACGGTGGATGCGCGACTGGTCGGTCGCCATGAGTGACGCCGGCTCACGGGCCGAAAGCGCCCGCGCCGCCCGCAGCTACAGCGACTGGCGCCCCACGCTCTCGTTCGCCAACAACCTGGATCGTATGGGCGACTGGCTGCTTGAAACGGACGGCGCATGGGAACTGCTGGGCCGCACGCTCGAGCGCCCGCGGCAAATCGTCGGCCCACTGGCAAAGGGGCGCAACGTCCCCGTTCCGAGTGGCCCACCCAACGACCGGCGACTGGCCGAGCGCATGGTTTGGCAGTTCCCCTGGTACTGGTCGGCCGGTGCGCTGACCGGCTTGTGCCTGATGTCCGCGTTCGTACTGTCGCGCCGCGTGAAGTCCCTGGACCGGCTCAAATGACCCCGATCATCGAGTTCGACGGCGTTTCCAAGTGGTACGGGAACGTCATCGGCCTGAACAAACTGACGCTGCACGTCCCGGCGGGCGTTACGGGCCTACTCGGTCCCAACGGCGCCGGCAAATCGACGTTGTTGCAACTGGCCACTGGTCAACTGCGACCGAGCCAGGGCACCGTCCGCGTGTTCGGCCAGGACGTCTGGGACAACCCGGGGCTGAATCATCTCATCGGCCTGTGCCCAGAACAGGACGCCTTCTACGAATGGATGACCGGGCACGACTTCGTCCGCACCTGTGCCCGCCTGAGCGGAATGAGCCGCCGGGACGCGACCAAGGCCGCGAACCGCGCGATGGAAATGGTCGGGATGACGGAGCACATGTACCGCGGGGTGCGCGGGTACTCGAAGGGGATGCGCCAGCGCACAAAGCTGGCCCAAGCGATGGTCCACAACCCGCGCGTGCTGTTCCTCGACGAACCACTCACCGGGACCGATCCCGTTGCCCGCCGCGACCTCATCGACGTGGTTCGCGGCCTCGGTGCGAGCGGATGCAGCGTGGTGGTATCGAGCCACGTGTTGCACGAGATCCAATCCCTTACCCCGCGTATCGTACTCCTGCACCGGGGGCGACTTGTTGCGCAGGGGCACGTCCGCGAGATCCGCGACCTGATCGACAAGCACCCGCACCGCATCGTGCTGGTGTGCGAACAGTACCGCGCGCTCGCGGCCAAGTTAGCCACGTGCGCCGATGTGGACGGGATCAAATTTATCGAGCGCGAATCGAGCCTTGTGGTCGAAACGCGGCAACCGGACGCCTTCTACGCGCGGCTGCCCGAGTTGGCCGCGACCGGCGGACTGTCACTCCGCGAAGTGTACTCGGAAGACGATAACCTCGAAGCCGTGTTTAAGTACCTGGTGAACCGATGACCGTAGCGGAAGTTCGGCCCCCGCGCCGCTCACTGTCAACTGAAACATCCGCTCTGATGGCACTGTTCGATTTAACGGTGCGCCAGCACACGCACGGCCGGCGGCTGTTGGTTCTCATCCTCTTGTATTTGCTGCCGTGTGCGCTGGCGGTACTGCTCCGCTCGCTCCCGCACCCAGCGCCGACCGACGCACTGGAATTCGCGCTCGTTCTCACGCTTTTGCCGCACGGGTTGGCTCCACTCACGGCTCTGCTGTACACGGCCGGCGTGGTGTCGGACGAGGTCGAAGAACAAACTCTGACGTACCTGCTACTACGGTCGATCCCGCGCTGGGAACTGTTCCTCACGAAGCTGCTCGCGACGATGTGCATGACCGCGCTACTAGTCGCAATGGCGGTACTGGCCCTCTACACATCGATCTACGCGGGCACGCCCCAATTCTGGAGCGAAGCCCTACCGCGTGCGGGTGGGGTGATCGCGGTCGCGACACTGGCCCAAGTCGGCTACTGCGTGCTGTTCGGGTTCCTGGGACTGGTCACGCGACGGGCACTGATAGGCGGGATCGCTTACATCGTGGCAGTCGAGGGCATACTGGCGAACCTCGACTTCGTGGGGCGCTCGCTCACAGTGGTGTACTACGTCCGCACGCTGTCACTCCGGTGGCTGGACTTGCCCACGGAGCAGTTGCGCCGGTGCCAGGATGCTTGGGGTATGACGGAGTTAGACAAGCTTCCGTCGTCGAGTACATGTGCGTTGGGGTTGCTCGGCTTCGGGGCCGCCGTTTCGTTGGTGTCGGCCCTGTGGTTCGCACGCAGCGAGTTCCGAGTGAAGACGCCGGGCAGCGATTGAGACGCTGATTCTGCTCAGGACAGGAACGCGAACTGCTCGGCCGCGGGGCCGGAGCGAAGCCAGCCGGCGACCATCGCGGACACGGTGACCTTCTCCGCGCGCCGAAACACCAAACCGCACTCACACGACACTTGCTCGAACGGCCCCTTGTACACAACCGCACACGGTCCGGGGGCCGCAGTACCGGCCTTCCAGCCTTGCAACCGAAGTTCGCGGAGTTCGACGCCGTTCACAGTGAAACAGTGGATGTCGCCGAGCTTCTCGTAGAAGAGGCCGCCGAATCCAGCGCGGAGCAACAGACCGAGGGGTTCCGTTTCCACCGGCACGCGCTGAACCATTGACGCCAGCCCCGGCAGTTTCGGCGTGCCCGGGAACGGCTTGTCACTCACCAACCCGTGGATCGAGAGCTTGCCGCCCGGCCGAAGCGCACGGTGCGCGTCAACGAGGAGCTTGGCCAGGCGCTCGGGTGATACGAGCGCGTTGAATGTGCCTTCGAGTAGAACTTCGTCGAGTGAGTTGTCCTTGTGCGGGATGCGGTCCGGCACTTGGTCCGTGAGACGGTGCTGCCACACAGCTTGTGCGGGCTGTTCGAGCGGCGCGGGCGGGTCGTCGAACCCGGAGTGGTCGATGTCTTCGTGGAGGGTGTAAATCTCCCACAACGTCCGGTCCGGATCGGTCACCCAGAACTTCGTCTGCCGCGAGTAGCAGCACTCCACGCCCTCTTGCCGCTGCGTCGCGATCCCGGCCTCTTCGAGCCGGCGCTGCACGCCAACGAGAGCCGCCGAATCGGGAAACCGGAGGCCAATGTGGTTGAGCGCCCCGCCGGGCTGTTGCGGACTCGGGTAGAGCGCGAGCACGAGCGGCGGAACGGCGACGTCGAACTTCGCGTAGTCGTCGAAGTGCTTCGCCGGCGCCGTGCCCAGCAGCGTGCGATAGAACCGCACCGAGCGCGTCAGGTCCGCGACGTGCAACCCCACGTGGAAGCGCGTTGCGGTGGTTGGTGCGGCATCGATCGTTGCGGACATTGGTTGCTCCGTCTTGGGCGTGCGACCGGTGCGAGCCGGTGCAATTGAGAACGAAGGATAAGAACGGGCCTCAATCTCGTCAACCGACTCAGGTCGGTCGCGTACTTGAGCACCCGGCTCCTGTGTTCGGCTCAAAGAACAAGAACTGCTCGGCGATGGGACCGAGTCGGAGTTGCTCCCACACCGCGACCGGCACGCTCACGCGCTTTCCGCGCTCGAAGACGTGCCCACCGTCGGCGGTCGCGCGGGCGAATGGCCCTTTGTAGAGCACCTGTTTCGTCTCGCTTGCGTTTTTGGGAGACGCCGGTTTCCACGCGACGAACTTGACCTCTCGTAGCTCGACGCCGTCGGCGACGAACCACGCTTTTTCGGTGAACTTCACCACTTGCGCGCCGACGAATCCCGCGCGGCGCAGCACGTTGATCGGCTCCGTTTGAGCCGGAACGTAAGCGACCATTGCGGCCAACCCGGGTAGTTTCGGCGGAGCGCCGGGGAAGGGCTTGTCGCCCATCAGTCCGTGCGTGAGGATCTTCCCACCCGGTTTCAGCACGCGGGCGACTTCTTTCAGCAGGGCCGCGCGTTGAGCGTCGGTCAGTTCGGCGTTAAAAGTCCCGACGAGCCGAACCTCGTCGAGCGAGTTACCCTTGTGCGGAATGCGTTCGGGCAAACCGTTGGTGACAAAGTGTTCCCACACAGCTTCCGGTCGGGTCTTCGCACCGCTCTCGGCATCCGCGCGGGCCACTTTGCCCTCGAAGCTCTTGCGAACCATTTCCGGGAGCACGTCTTCTTCAACGCGGTAGATTTCCCAGAAGTTGCCGAACGGGTCCGTCACCCACAACTTGTTCTGCTTCGCGTAGCCGCACACCGTGCCGTCCTGGGCCTGCGTGCAGACGCCGGCCGCTTCAAGTCGTTTGCGGTAGTGCTGGATCGTCTCGTCGGACCCGACGCGGAGGCCGATGTGACTGAGGGAGGCACCGGGACCGGGCGGGTGCGGGGCGAGCGAGAAGATAACGGGCGGGTCTTCGAGTTCAAATTTGGCGTAGTCGGCGTGGTGCTTTGCGGGCTTCAGACCGAAGAGGAGCGTGTAGAACTCCACTGCCCGCACGAGGTCGGGCACGTTAAGCGACATGTGAAACTTAACCGGCTCTTCGATCACTGTCAGGGACGACATCACCAAACCTCTTCGGACTCTCGCTCCGGCGCTGGTATCAGTCGAGCCGGCGGATGAACCACCCACGCGGCTACAGCAAGCACCAGAGCGATCCCGGCAAAACTGTAAAAGAACAGTGCGGTTCCGCTGTTCTGTTCGCGAACGAAGGAAAGCAGAACCGGTCCGCTCGCGGACGCGAACACCGACAATACCTGTACCGTTGCCTGAATGCTACCCAAGTGGGCGCGCCCGTAGGTGTGACCGTACACGGCAAAGTAGATGACCGTAATGATACCACCCGAAGCGCCGAGCAGTGTAGCGTAAACGGCCGCTCCCACGAGTGTCGTTACCAGCGGGAAGATCAACAGCGACGCGGCCAAGATCGCGACACCCGCGCCGAGTAACTTCCCTAGCGGTCGGTGGCGCGCGAGCGCACCCGCGATGACATTTGCCGGTAGCCCGCTGACCATCAGCACCCCGAGCACCAAACCGTTGGCCTGTTTCCCGTCTAAACCATGTTCCTGCAAGAGCAGTTCGTTGTCGAGTGTCAGTGCGGAAAAGATCAGGTTAAAAACGGTCGCCGCAGAAGTGTACACCCAGAACGAAGGTGTCGCGAGTGCGGCCCATACTGTCATGGACGCGGCCCCTTGCGTCTCAAGTGCCGGCTCATCGGGAGGCACCCCGCACGCTTCGGGCGAACTCCGCGCGAACAACAAGCCAAGCGGAACGAGTCCCAGTAGAAGCGCCAGCCCCACGCCCTCCCACGCCGCGCGCCAACCGACCGACTTCACACTCGCTTCTACGATGAAAATCGGTGCCACGAACCCGACGGCGAGTAACAGCGTGAACGCCCCCATCGCCGCGCCGGCGCGTCGACGGAACCACTTCCCGACGAGCGCGATCGCCACGACCGAAAGTGCCCCCTGACCCAATCCACGAACCAGTATGAGCGCGACTGCAAGTTCCACCTCGTTCGCCGCACGACTCATGAGAAGCACGCACGCGCCAAGTGCCGCACCCAAGCCACCAAGAACGAGCCGCGTGCCGAATTTATCGATGGCCCGACCAATAGGAATGACGCACACCGCACCTACGACGATGGCCCAGAAATTGATGACGTTGAACCGCAAATCACTGATACCGAGTTCAGCGCGAAGTGGTTCTTTAATCAGTCCCAAACCGTAAGTACGACCCGGCAGCGTGGCCGACATCGCGACGGCCGCG
The DNA here is from genome assembly GCF_001610855.1 of Gemmata sp. SH-PL17. Classification (NCBI taxonomy): domain Bacteria; kingdom Pseudomonadati; phylum Planctomycetota; class Planctomycetia; order Gemmatales; family Gemmataceae; genus Gemmata; species Gemmata sp. SH-PL17. The sequence continues at coordinate 8,964,461 of NZ_CP011271.1, read as the reverse complement.
ATCCCCACGTTGACCCACCCGTAGTAGAACGGCAATCCGGCGACCCACGATCGCGTAGAGGGGGATGCGACTTCCGAACTCATGCGACTCCACGGGTCAAGGCAGCGTGATGACGGGCACTTCCTGGTCCGACTGTTTGCTCACCGTGAACTTGTGCGGTGACCTCTCCGGTTTGGCCAGTTTACCCGCGAGTTGATCCCCGCCCTCTGGCTCGAACGGTGTTTTCTTCGGCACGGGCCAGGTGATCGTGATGATGTAATCGCCCGCAGGTGCCCCGTCACCCTCGGCGTAAGTGGTGAGCGCATAGTTCCCCTGCTCGTCCGTTCGCGCGATGACTCTGTGGCTACGCAATGAGAGAAGGGCATGCATCGTGACTATGTGACGCTACAGGCGCGTCAAGTATTCGAGGGCACCGCTCGACCAATCGCGAGTGCGCGTAAAAACTCACTCCGCCGAAGTGACGAACTCAACCACCGCCAACGCGCTGCGGCGACCTATTGGGAGTAGCTCGGACGGCCAAAATTAGGGAGGATTTGTGGAAAGGGATCGGGAGTAAGACGTCTTTACAACTGTACCCCAAATCTCAGTTCTTTTTGGTGCCGCCGAGATGAACGCGATCCTTCTTCCCGCGCTACTGCTTGCTTGCGCCGCAGACGACACTCCACCCGCACCAAAACTGCCGCTGGGCAAAGACACGACCTACGTCACCGGCCCCCTCGACAAGCACGGGTACATCGATTACGAGGCCGCTCTCAATGCCGAATTGAGTAAGGGAGTTACACCGGAAAAGAACGCCAACGCGCTGCTCGCCCTCGCCTTTGGTCCAGCACCCGAAGGTGGTGACGGTATTCCACTCGATTACTACCGGTGGCTCGATGTGCCCGTTCCACCGAAACAGGGCGATTACTTCGTCAACATCTACGCCTACGTCCACAACAAGCTCGGTATCTCTGGTGACCGACTGGAAGCGGTTTTTGATGCCCAAAGTCGCTTCTCGCAGCGCCCGTGGGCGTCGAAAGACTGCCCCCCGCTCGCCGAGTGGCTGGAAGCCAACCAAAAACCTCTGGCCCTCGCTATCGAAGGCCTGAAGCGACCGGAATACTTCAACCCGCTCGTGTCTCGCCGGAAAGAAGGCGATCCGAGTAACCTGATCGGCGCGCTACTCCATACCGTCCAGAAGTATCGCGAATTAGCGTCCGCACTCACGGCCCGCGCCATGCTCCGGTTGCAAGAAAAAAAGTTCGACGAGGCGTGGCAAGACCTGCTCGCGTGCCACCGCTTGGGCCGGTTCGTTACGCGCGGCGGCACGCTGATCGAATCACTCGTCGGTATCGCCATCGGTCAAATTGCCAGTAACGCAACGGTGACCTATCTGGAGCACGCCGACCTCACGTCCAAACAAGCTATGCAATGCCAAAAAGACCTACGCGACCTCCCGCGCGGCACGGCGTTGACCGACAAAATTGGCGTTAGCGAGCGCATGATGGGACTCGATGCGCTCCAGTTGATTCGTCGCGGGGGTGCGGGTGGGCTGGCAGGACTCGTGGGGAACGAGGCACCTCCTATCGCGGACGAAAAGAAGGCACTCGAAATGATGGACTGGACCGCGGTTATGCAAACGATGAACAAGTGGTACGATCGCCTCAGTGCGGCAACGAAAATCAAAGACCGCGCGGCGCGTGACAAAGAATTCAAGAAAATCGCAGAGGAGTATCAGGTAACCAAAAAGGATCTGGCAGACCCGGAGAAGATGAAGAAGCTCCTGAACGATAAGGACGGCGGAAAAGTGGTCGGGAAGGCACTGGGAGACGTTCTGATGGGCTTGCTCTCCCCAGCCCTTGAGAAGGTGCAATCGGCACACGACCGTTCGCGTCAGGTAGATACCAACCTCCAGATCGCGTTCGCACTGGCGGCCTACAACAAGGACAACGGTCGCTACCCAGCCAAGCTTGCCGATCTCGCACCCAAGTACCTCGCCAACGTGCCCGATGACGTCTTCATAGACAAGCCACTGACTTACAAACCAAGCGAGAAGGGCTACTTGTTCTATAGCGTCGGCGTCAACGGTAAGGACGATGGCGGCAGCGGTTACAGCGACGACCCGCCCGGTGACGACCTCCGGGTCAAGATGCCGCAGCCCGAGTTGAAGAAGAAATAGGCGATTACCGCAACTGATCGCCGAGAAACACAAATGAATCGGGCCGTTGAGTGCGTTTCACTCGACGGCCCGATTCATTGCGTATCATCAACGGACGACTACACTTCGGTCACACTAACTGGTTCGGGGGTCGCGATCGGAGCGGGGGTGACCGCCGTATTACCGGCCAAGAGCGAGTGCCGGTTGATCCCCTTCTCTTCCAGCTTCTTCAGCTTGGTGTGGAGTGTATCACGGCTGATGTTCAGCAGTTTGGCCGCGTGGCTCACGTTCCCGTTCGTCTGCTTCATGGCCCGGCAAATGGCCCACGTTTCGATTTCACTCATATCCAGGCTCGGCGGCAGGTCCGGAGCCGCAGCGCCGGAAGTCACCGCTGGGGCCGCAACCAGTTCGGTCGTGCCGGTGAGCGGGATCGCGTCCGCTTCGATTGTGTCACCCTCACTCATCACCGCGGCGCTCTCGATGGCCGCACGCAGTTGCCGCACGTTTCCGGGCCACGGGTAAGCCTGGAGCTTGCGCATCGCGGCTGCCGTGAGTTTGAACTTCCGCCGGCACTCGCTGGACACTTTCGCCAGGAAGAACGCGGCCAGTTCGGGGATGTCTTCCGGGTGCTCGCGCAGCGGAGGCACGCGGATCGGGATCACCTTCAGCCGGAACATCAAGTCCTGGCGGAACCGGCCGGCTTTCACTTCCTTTTCGAGATCGCGGTGCGTCGCGGCCACGATCCGCACGTCAGCCTTGATGTCGCCCGTCGCACCCACCGGACGGAACGCCTTACCCTCAATCACGCGGAGCAATTTCGCCTGGCATTCCAGCGAAAGTTCGCCCACTTCGTCGAGGAACAACGTCCCTTCGTCCGCTTGCTGGAACAGACCGGGGTGGTCACGGTCCGCGCCGCTGAACGCACCCTTCTTGTAACCAAACAGTTCCGCTTCGAGCAGTGTCGGTGCGATGGCCGCACAGTTCACCACAACGAGCGGCCCTTCGGCCCGGCGACTGTTGCGGTGTAGCGCCAACGCGACGAGCTCCTTCCCGGACCCGCTCTCGCCCTGCACGAGCACCGTAAACGGCTGCGGCGCTGCGCGCAAAATCTGCTGGCGTAAGTGGATAACAGCGTTACTGCCACCGATGATATCGTCAGCCGCGGGCGTGTGGGTACGCAGACGCGAGTTCTCAGCCTCCAAGGTGCGCCGGGTACGCAGGATTTCCAGCCCGTGAGCCAGGAACCCGGCGACGGCCTCAATGAACCGCACGTCGCGTTCCACGAACGCGCGCCCGGAGCGGTACACGTGCAACGTGGCGAACGGCTCGCCAGACGCCTTCAGCGGAATGCAAATTGCGTCTGCGAAAGAAGATAGTGAGTCGGTCGGCGGGTGCGCCGCGCTGAGGTCCGGAAACAGCCAGATCGTTTTGCCGTTCTTCTGGGCCTGTGCGGTGAGTCGGCGGCTGAGCGGGATGTCGATCGCGGCCGATTCGGGCATCACGATCTTGGGACCGGGGTCTTCCGGATCGAGGCTCAGGTACCCCGCGAGTTTCGCGGCGGTCTGGTTCAGAATCGAGCGCAGAGCAAACCCGATAAGATCGTGCGGCGTCTTGGTTTCGACCGCGCCGGTCATGAACTTGCACAGCGCGGTGAGTTCATCTACCCGGAGCTGTTTGGCGGTCTGGTCCGGCGGGAGGTCGTTCGGCAGGAGCCGGTCGAGCGGGAGTTCGTGGACCTTTGTCGCGTTGTGCGGCCCTTCGTTCACCGTCTTGATGTTCGGCATCGTGGCCGGCGCGTCTTTGACCGGCTTCGGCGGGCTCTTCGGCTCGAGAACGAATTTGAGCACCACTTCGCCGATCTTGACCCGCTGCCCGTCGCTCAATTCGACCGCGCCGTTCACCCGATGCCCATCCACGCGGGTGCCGTTCAGCCCGAAATCGCGAACGTGCCAGCGCCCGTCCTCGAAGTAGATCTTCGCGTGGGTCCGACTCGCCATCTCGTCGCGTAGCACGACGGTATTATCCCGGCTGCGGCCGAGTGTGACCGGCTGCCCGGACGGGGACAGATCGAGAGTCGGCGGTACGCATTCTCCACCTTCGAGAGTGAGGCGCGCGCGCATCGTGACTACGCTCCAGCAGAGGGCCGCCGTCGGACGACACCAGAATGGCGAGAAGACGGCTGCGACGGCCCCCAGAACAACCGTTCGCTACGGAAAACTTTAGCACGCATTTTGCTTTGCGGAAGCCCCGTCGTGGGGTTCCCGTATCCCGCCCGTAGAACTAAGGTGAACAACGAAGGCAAAATACGCACAATAAACCCGAGAACGCGCCCCGAACAAACACGAATCGCGGAACAGATTTCGGTTCCGCCCGCCGCGTTGAGAAACACATTCGCACGGACAAGAGAGCGCGATTCGTATTTGTGGCTCGCACACCAATTGAGGCTCGAAATGCAAAACCACATCGAAGGCGTCGCATACGTTTTGGGCGACAACATCGACACCGACCAGATCATCCCCGCCCAGTACCTGACGTACAATCCGTCGATCGCGGCGGAGTACAAAATGTTCGGGAAGTACGCCCTCAGTGGCGTTCCAGAGGCCGCTGCGGGGTTGCCCAAGGGCCACGTCCCGTTCCACCCGCCCACCGGCGACGGGTTCGTCTCGCCGTACAAGATCGTCATCGGCGGGAAGAACTTCGGCTGCGGCTCCAGCCGCGAGCACGCCCCGATCGCACTGGCCGCCGCGGGCGTGGTCGCGGTGGTCGCAGAATTCTACGCACGCATCTTCTACCGAAACAGTGTGAACGGCGGCTATTTGGTCCCGCTCGAAGCGAAAGAGCGGCTCATCGACCGCATCTGTACCGGTGATAAGCTCGTTATCGACATCGCCGCGGGCACGCTCAAGAACGAGACGAGCGGCGAAACGTTCTCGCTGCTCCCGCTGGGCGAAGTCGCCCCGATTCTCGAAGCCGGTGGCCTGTTCCCATACGCGAAGAAAGTGGGCATGCTGGCGAGCTGAACCTCGCAAATTGAATCGAGCCATCTGACTACAGACGCTCTCACAATTACCCGCGACTCGAATGGCGACCACGTTCGCGATTCGAGTCACGCCATTTCAAGCGACAATTTCTTGACTATTCAATCTTATTTATCCAACTGCGACAGTTGGCAAATTTGAGCCAAAAAATGTTAACACTGGCACTCGTTCCACCCAAAAATTACGAACTCTTGTGGTGCGGAACTCTTTATTTCCCCAGCTCATTCACGTCCGAGGCTAACAAATGCTAACCTCTCGGGGAGGGCCACCGCACACGATCGCGGAAAGCAATTGGTGAGTGAGTAACCGCGTACCCGTTGGCCCTCGCAAGTGCCCAAATACCCCGTCCACATCCTGATGGCAGCTACCCAGGAAGATAACATACGTACATTATACTTACAATGCCAAATCTGAAAGCGGCCAACGGATGCCGGCGCCCCGGGCCAACTGCCGGTGTCAGACGACCGACGTGGGTGAAGCGAGGTCGGGCGAAGAATCTTGGACAGGATTAACTGGATCAACACGATCCAGATCAGCGACACACCTCTCACTGCATACGGAAGTGATTTCGGCTGGCTCGGTCTCTGGCCGTCCATCTCGGCGGCGACACGGTCAGAAGCGGACGGGTAACGTCTCCAGACCGCGAACTCCGAAGCTGGGTCGCCACGTCAAGGCTTCGCTCGCGACCCCGAGCCGCAGATCGGGCAGTCGTCGCAACAGCGTCCCGAACGCGATCTCGCCTTCCAGCCGGGCCAGCGGTGCCCCCAAGCAATAGTGGACGCCGTGCCCGAACGCGAGGTGCTTGTTGTCCGGCCGGGTGATGTCGAGCGCGTCCGGGGACGGGAACCGGGCCGGATCGCGGTTGGCCGCGGTGATGATGACGAGCACCATCTCCCCCTTCGGGATGACCACGTCGCCCACGCTCACGTCCGCCGCCGCGTACCGAAGGGTGGACGTTTTCACCGGCGATGTGAACCGCAGCAGTTCCTCGACCGCGGACGGCATGAGCGTCGGATCAGCCCGCAGCTTGGCGAGTTGGTCGGGGTGCTGTAACAGCGCCAGTACCCCGCTGCCGATCAGGTTCGCGGTGGTTTCGTAGCCGGCCACAAGTAGTACGTATGCCATCCCCTGCAACTCGTCCTTGCTCAGTTTGTCCCCCGCCTCCTCCGCATGCACCAGCCCGGTGATTAGATCCTCCGCTGGTGCCCGTCGCCGCTCCTCGAACCGGCCCTCAAGGTACCGCGCCAGCCCCTCCAACGCCGCGACCGCCGCCGGGGTCGCGGGTTGCGGCGGGATCGCGGTGAGAATCACGTCGGACCACTCGCGGAACTGGTCACGGTCGGCCACCGGGACGCCGAGCATTTCGGCGATGACGGTAATCGGCAGCGGGAAGGCGTACTCGTCGATCACGTTCATCTCGCCGCGGCCGGCGACCGCGTCCAGAAGGGTGTCGGCGATCACTTGAACGCGCGGCCGCAGTTGCTCGACCATCCGCGGGGTGAACGCCTTCGACACCAGTCGCCGGAGCCGGGTGTGATCGGGCGCGTCGCGGATCTCAAGACCAGCACGGCCACGTTCACCCTGACCCGCGGGAAGACGTTCGATCTTCGCCAACACACGCACTTGTTCGTCGTCCCCAAGGATGCAGAAGTGAAGGTCGCGCCCACAAAGTAACGCGATTGCAACACGCCCCGATCCCGCCCATCCGCTGCGAGTTTCGATTCGTCGGATGGGCGTGGTCGTTTCTCCAAACCGAAAGGTGCGTTATGCGAAGCGGAATGTGTGCGGTGCTGATGTTGGTTGTGGGTGCAGCGTTCGCGGACGAGTCGGCGAAACCGGTGGCTCGGGCAATTGATCTCAAGGACGTGCGCGTGGTAGCCCAATCGGACGGCGGGAAACCAAAGCCAAGCGAGATCAAAAGCGCAAAGGAACTGGCGGACTCGCTCTTGTTCGCCGATGCCACCGGGCGGGACGCGATCAAAAAGCAGGTCGACTTCGAGAAGGAAAAGATCGTCGTGTTTGCGTGGAGCGGTTCGGGACAGGACAAACTTACCGCGGCGATGAGCAAGGACGGTAAGACCGCAGAATTCACCCTGAAGACCGGGTTGACCGATGATCTCCGACGGCACGCCCTCGTGTTCGCGGTACCGAAAGACGCAAAGGTCGAAGTGAAGGAATAAATCGCGACCAGCACAAACGCCCGCGGACCAGAAGCACGATGGCTTCTGGCCCGCGGGCGTTTGTTGCACTTCTTACTTCTTGAGATCCCACACCCGAACGGTGCCGTCGCGCCCGCCGGCCGCGAGCGTGGTGCCGTCCGGTGCGAACCGAACTACATGAAAAGGCCGCGACCCACGGTACGCGAATACTTCCTTACCCGTTTCGATTTCCCACACCTTTACGTACCCGTCGGACCCGGCACTTGCGATCCACTTCCCGCAGTTGCTGAAGGCCACCGACCAGGCGTCACCGTCGTGCCCCCTGATGGACTGGAGCTGTGTCCCGGTGGTCGCGTCCCAGATCCGGACGTACCCGTCCCAACCCGAACTGGCGAGCTTCGACCCGTCCGGGTTGTACGCGACCGAGTAGACCGCTCCCCGGTGTTCGGTCAGTTCCAGCGGCGACTTGATCGGCGCGTCGCGCGTCACCCCGACGTCCTTCACGTCCCACACGCGCACCTTACCGTCGGACCCGGCACTCGCGAGCCGCGACCCGTCCGGGTTGTATGTCAGCGAGTGGACCGTTCCGCGGTGGCGCAGTTCGACGAGCGGAACTTGCCCCGTCCAGTCCCAAATGCGGACCTTCGAGTTCCGGTTCCCGGTCGCGAGGTGCCGCCCGTCCGGGCTGAACACGGCCGTCTTGGTCGAAACCGATTCCGGGAACGACAGTTCAACGGATAGCGTTCGGAGGTTCCAGAACGTGACGGCCGAGTCGTCGGACGCGGTCATCAGGTACTTCCCGTCTGGAGATAAAGACGTCGACCAGATGTTCCCGCCGTTGCTCTCTTTCTGATCGAGTGTGTTCCGCACCGTGGACTTCTGCCAGTCCCAGATTTTGACCACGCCGGACTCGAGGCCCATCGCGAGCCGTTCATTGTCGAGGAACGTGAGGCCCCACACCGGTCCGCCGTTGCCGTTAAGCACGACGCGCGGTTCGGGTCCGGATTCCACCGGCATGACGGAAGCAACTGGCACTACGGGCGAGGGTGATTGCTCCGCGACAACGGGCGCTGACTTGCCCGAAAAGCCCCAGAGCAACCCGACGGCCAATCCACCGAGAATCGCCCCGCCTACCCACGGCTTGGCGCGGTAGCCGACCGACTTCCAGCAGATCGGTTGGCGCGCGGCACGGGTGGACGACGTCCGCGACCCGGCGCACACTTCTGCCGGCACGTCCAGCGGCGAGAGCAGGTGCATCTCCGCCAGCCCGGACGCGAACACCTCGGCCACTTCGGACGCGGTCTGGAACCGGTCGCCCGGCTCCTTTTGGAGCAGTTTGTCCACCGCGTCGGAGAGCCACTTGGGGATCGACCGGTTGATCCGCATCAGGGGCATCTGCGTTTCGTCGGACACGCGGCGGAGCACGGCCAGCGGCGTCTTCGCATCGAACGGCGCGGTGCCGGTCGCGGCCTCGTAGAGCACCGTGCCGAGCGAGAACAAGTCGGCGCGGGCGTCCACTTCGTCCCCGCGAGCCTGTTCTGGGGCCATGTACAGCGGCGACCCGGCCACGAAACCCGTGCGCGTGAGTTTCACGTCTTCCGCAGCCCGTGCGAGGCCGAAGTCAGTGAGTTTCACGCGATCGACCGGCGATTCCAGCAGCATGTTCGCCGGCTTGATGTCGCGGTGAATCAGCCCGCCGGCGTGTGCGGCGGCTAACCCAGCCGCAGCCTGCATTCCGAGCCGGGCGACTTCGCCCGCGGTCAACTTCCCGGCGCGCCGGATGCGCTGCTCCAGCGATTCGCCGTTCACGAGCTGCATCACGAGGTACGGCAACCCGGACGGCTCGTCCTCGTTGACCTGGTGAACCGCGACGAGGTTGTCGTGCGTCACGGCGGCGGCGGCCCGGGCCTCGCGGCAGAACCGCTGGCGTGCGACCTCGTTGTTCGCGAGTTGTGGGTCGATGACCTTGATCGCAACGTCACGGTCGAGGGACGGGTCGTAGGCGTGTAGTACGACGCCCATCCCCCCGCGCCCGACCACGCGGATCACGTCGAACTGCGCGAGCTTACCGAGCCGCCCCGATTTTTCGGGCGGTTGAAGGAAATCGAGGTCCAGTTCGTCCTGCGGAACGGGGGTGTTGCCCAGTCCATTGTCCGGGAATGCGGCCGTGCGCCGCAATTCGTCTTCCGCGTTCGCCAGGGCGCGCCAGTACGACGAATCGCTGGGCGGCGTGTCTTTCTCCGCTTCTCGCAGGTTGTCAGTAAGATCCGACCCGGACCCGGTGAGCGCGTCGAGGCGCTTCTGGCACGCGGGGCACGCACCGACGTGGTCGCACAGCGCCGACGCACGGGCATCGGTGCAGCGTCCGCGCATGAGCCGTTCCAGCTCATTTAGCGGCGGGCACTCGGTGGTAGTCGTGGTGTTGGTTGGCATATATAGCTTCCGGGCGAATCCGGCCGCGAGCCGGTGAGCCGGGCGAACACCGGCCGCGGGGCCGGCGTGTGATTGTACCGGGCTGACGAGGCGCGCTGAATCAGGCCGCGTCTTCTTCAACCATTATTTTTTGCACTTCATCGCGGAGCCGGGCGAGCACCCGGCTCTTGGCGACGTACACGGCCCCGGGACTCATCTTCAGTTCGGTCCCAACCTCGGCGGCCGATTTACCCTCCACGGCGGTCTGCCAGAACGCGGCCCAGGTGTTGGGCTGGAACTCGCCTCGAACGAGTTCCATCGCGCGGGCGCTGAGCCGGCGCTGGTACTCCTTTTCCCAGTCCGCGTCCGGCCCCTCTTCCTCGCGGGCCGGGGTCGCGTCGAGGCGCTCTTGTGCGTCCGCGTCGCCGGTCCCGCGGGGGCGGTTCCGCTGGCTGCTCAAAAAGTTATAAATCTTGTTCCGCGTGACCGTGTACAGCCACCCGCGAAAGGTGCCGCGCTTCGGGTCGTACTCCATGCGGTGGGCGTTGCGAGCGACGCTCCGCAGCACGTCCTGCATGAGATCGGCGGCGTCGGCGTCCTGGAGGCCGCGGTTGCGGGCGAACCGGTACACGACGGGGCCGTAGAGTTGCACGAACTCCCGCCAAGCATCGGCGTCGCGCCCGTCACGGAGACGGGTGAGCAGCGTGACGCGAGTGAGCGGTGGCTCGGCCATGCGTAGACTTCCCAACAATTGATACAGGTTCGCGGTTGGCGACTTACGCGCTCCTGGGGGCGGTTGTGCGCGGAAGAAATTACGGACCCGGTTGCTACTCATTTTACGACCCGCGTGCCCGGTTGCGACATCGGTCCCCGTCGAAGCCCCCTTTGCGAGGTATCGTTTCCTTCGATACCTCACGTCACAAAGGCGGAACTCCATGTTCCGGCTATTTCGTCGCGTGCGCCACAATTGCGCTTTTCGTTACCGGTACTAAGCGTTCGAGGGCAACATGGGCGACGTCACTACGAAGCTCACCAGCGTGATGTTCGGTCCAAAAGACGTTGCATCGTTCGACAGGTGCGTATGGGGGCTTCGGCTCTGTAGCTTCAAACGGATTGCGGGCGAAGCCGCGGACCTGGTGGAGAGGGTGGAGGTCAGGGATTTTACGCACGGGACCGATCGGGGAACAAAGAAAGAATTCATTCCGGGCGCGAAGGGCGAATTCCACGCGAACAGTACCACTCAAACCGTCTCGCTCGCGCCAAGGAAAATCAATTCCTGAGCGAGAGCGAACACTTCGATTTAGGGGCGTCGTCTTCAACTACTTTGTTGCATCGAAGTCGTAGCAATTGCACCTTAGCGTCCGTACTGGTGAACAAAAACTACAGACGCTCGCGACACGGTTGTTATTTTGTGCCCACCAGATATTCGACTTCGTGGCACTCCGCCAGCGTCGGCACATCCAGTTTGTCGAACAGGCGTTCCCAAACACGCTCCGGCACGCGCTTCGTGCGCCCGGTGTTGCGGGAACGGATGAGCGGGATCGGTGGCTCCAGGTACACCACACGAATCCGCGCCTTGTACGCGGCACTCAGGTCGATCACCTTCCCGCGCAGAATGCGTGACACGTTTGTCGCATTCCACACGAACGGCTCACCACGACGCAACAGCGCTTTGGCCCGATCATACGCCGCCGCGACAACAGCGCTCTGGTCGTCGCCCGGTTCGACATCGAGTTCGCGGCGAATATCGTCGAGCGAGATGATTTCGCGCCCGCCCGCACGTTCGCTCACCCAAGTGTCCTTTCCGCTCCCGGGTAAACCGCTGAGGACCGTCACTTCACACTTCGAGTCATCAAACAGGTGAAGTGTCGGGTGCTCACTCGGCGTGCGGAAGTAGTGGACCCGCGAGGCATTGTTGGCGAACGCACGCGGGCCGCTCCACGATTCGCACTCATCACAGAAGTCGCGGAACAGCTCGATCCGCGTCATCGTGTCGTCGGGCTTCTTCACAATGCGCCCGCGGTGGTCAGCTTCTGCAAGAATCGTGAGCAGATCCATCCGCGTCGTCAGACTCGTAAGGATCACCGCGCGCTGCGGATCGGGTTTGTCGAGATAGTTCCCGGGCAATCCGTGCCAGCGCACGAGCGCGAGAATTTGCTCGCGGATCTCGAACGGTGTGCCGTGTGGCGCAAACGCTTCATCGTCCGTAAGGATTCGGCGCGCCTTGTACACGCCCTTCACCGCGTGCCCGGGTGAGCGCACGCGACCGTCCTCTTCGATGCGTGTGCATTCCGGCTTCGAGATGTCGTGTAGCAGCGTCGCGGCGAAGACGATGTGGCGGTCCTGCTCCGGCAGTGCGCGAAATGCCGGCAGCGCGGCGAGTTCCGTGAGCACCATGCCCAAGTGCGTAAGAACGTCGCCTTCCGCGTGGAAGATCGGGTCTTGTGGGCATTCACCGAGCGGTTCGAGCCACGGGTACAGTTCGCGCAGCGCCGCTACGTCCACCGTCCAATTGGGTGGCTCCGGGCAACCGGGAATTTGCCACACCTCAGCCATGACAGAACCTCGCTCGAACTCACCGGGAAGATGAGTAGAGCCCCCGCGCGGCGCGAAGGTTCGCTCTCTTCGGGAAAAACAAGCCGAGTGCGATGGAAGCTCAGACGGTAGGCGCGACCGGCCCTACAACAGCCACGTGATCGACATTCGGAACCTATCCATTCGACAGGGCACGTTCGTGCTGACGGACGTGACGCTCACGGTCCCACAAAGTCAGTACGCGGTACTGATGGGCAAGAGCGGGGGCGGTAAAACCACGATCCTCGAATCGATCGCGGGTCTACGAAAGACGCAAGCCGGCACGATTGTCCTCGCGAATCGCGAAGTAACACATCTGCGCCCGGCCGCGCGACACGTCGGTTACGTTCCCCAAGACGGTGTGCTCTTTTCGACGATGACGGTGCGCGACAACATCGGGTTCGCACTCGCGGTCCGCGGAAACGTTTCGGCCGACATCGCGAAGCGAGTGAGCGAACTCGCAGAGTGGCTCGAAGTCGCGCACCTACTCGACCGTTCTCCATACTTCCTGAGCGGCGGCGAAAAGCAGCGCGTGGCACTCGGGCGGGCACTCGCGAGTCGACCGCCGGTGCTGCTACTCGATGAACCGCTCGCGGCCCTCGACGACGACACCCGCGACCACCTCGTTTCGGTGCTGGCTCGCGTGCGAGACACGCGCGAAGTGACGGTGCTCCACGTCACGCACAACCGCACAGAAGCCGAGCGCCTTGCGGACGTGGTGTTTCACTTAAAGGATGGGGCCGTGAAGTGAGGGGCAACCCGTTCTTGGCGAACGGCCGGCATGAGCCGGCCGGTGAAAACAGCAAAACATCATTGGCTCATGAGGCGGTAGAGGTGGAGGTTTAGCAGAGGATGCTGTCGGGCAACGAGTTGCGACCAGCCTCCACCTCTACCGCCTTATGAGCCGAGATCTTTGGTGGGGATCTCCTTCACCATCGATTTCTCTTCGGCCGCCAGAAACAGTGCCGCCAGAAACAGTGCCGCCAGAATCGCACTTCGCATGGTTCGTACCTTAACAAGAGGGGGCGCGCGAGCGATCGCCCGCACCCCAAGAAGACGTGATAGGGCCGCGATCGGATTGCTATTTTTGCCGGTCCGCGACGGCTTGTTTGGCTTCGCTGTCGTAGTCGCCCATGACCCGGGTCATCACGCTATCGGGCAACCAGCGGCTCAGTTTGATGAGGAAGTGCAGCCCACGAGGGAAGTTGTACACCTTCTTGCCAGCCCGAATTGCCTGGATCATCTTTCGCGCCGCGTAGTCGGCTTCCATTAATTGCGGCATGTGGAACTTGTTCGTCGCGGTCATCGGGGTCTTGATGAAGCCCGGGCAGATAGTCGTGGTCCGCACGCCGGTGCCGCGCAGGTGCATCCGCAGCCCGTCCATGTAGATGTTCACGGCGGCTTTGCTCGCGCAGTACGCGGACTCGGCCGGCAGCCCGCGGTACGAGGCCAAGCTGGACACCGCGACGAGGTGCCCGCTCTTGCGCGCCAGCATTTCTGGGAGCGCTGCGGAGAGCGTGTAGATCACGCCCATCAGGTTGATGCGAAACGTATCCTCTACGTCGCCCATGTTCACCGGGTCGAGGAGCGTCGGGCGCCCGACGCCCGCGTTCGCGACGACGAGGTCGATGGGACCGAGTTCCGCGCGCACGCGGGCGAACGCCGCTTCGATCTGTTCGCGCTGGCCCACGTCTGCGGGCACTGCCAGCGCGCGTCCTTTCGCGGCGGTGATTTGCGATACGAGTTCGTTCAGCGGTTCCACTCGACGGGCGACGACACCGACCGCGGCCCCTTCTCCCGCGAGTTGCTTCGCCAGTTCCCAACCGATACCGCTCGACGCTCCGGTTACGAGCGCCACCTTCCCTGCGAATGCTCCCGCCATCGCGGTTCCCTCGACACGTGGTTTGTTGCGGGAAGTTTATGGATCGCGCGGAATAAAATGGGGTCGCCAGAAAAATGTGCAAGGCACGGGCGAATTGGGCGTTCAAGTTGCAAGGGGAGCGGCAAATTAAAGCAACTTTGCGGTCCCAGCGTTCGATTATTCAGGTGTGAGCCGCTGCAATTTAGGAAGTGCCTGACGCAGCGGCAACCCCTAGTTCGGAAAAAGTATTGTATAATTCTGGTGACTTGCTTATAGGCAGGTCACTACGCCGCGAAAGCCACAGCCGACCCGCCCGCGTCACACCAGGCGCGAAGTATTGGGGACGCATTTCGCGGTGAGTAGCCGGATCGCCGAGGCCCCGGGCCGACTTGCCGCGCCGTGAATAACGGAGCGGACCCTTTCCACGTCGGCCGCCAGCACCTCCCCGACCCGACACTCTCAGGTGTCGTTACACGGGTTCCTTTCACCTAACCGCACACGCGGCAACGCCCTCCGTGCGCGCGTTCCAACTAAGACGGTGCGCCTATGTCCCCTTCTGACCTGGTTCTGGCCGCAATATTACTCGCCGCTCCGGTCGGCACGCCCGAGCAAGTGCCGGCACCGGAGCGGTGGCCCGCGGTCCGCGAAGCGATCCACAAGACCGCCGTCCGCTGGGAAATCATGGACCCGCGCGAGGAACGGTACCTGTTGGCCGCTCGTGAGGACTTCGAGACGGACCTGAACCTGTTGCGGAAGCGGTACGTGGAACTGAACGACGCACCGAAACTCATGGACTGCCAGCGCCTGCCGGACCGCCGCACCGTGAACGAGTTAATCAAGTTCAACCGCGCGTTCCGCAAGAACCTCGAAGAGCGCGAGGTGTGGGAGTTGGACCGCACCGACCTGTTCACGCAGACGATTCAAGAGACCGATCGGCTTTACCAGTACTGGGACGCGATCCGCGACGCGCAGTGCGACTTCTACTACGTGACGGTGCGCCGGGCCGCACTGAAGAAGCTTCGCGAGTTCATCGGCGAGGAGGCGTTCCTGGCCGGCGTGATGCCGCCCTACGTTCCCGAATGGCGGTTCGCGTTCGCCCCGTAAGCAAAAATTAACAGAACCGATCGATTAAGAATACGCAGACACTTGCGATACTGATTCCGGTTCGCGCTTCATGAGCGGGCCGCGATCGCAAGGGAGTGGGGGCGCGACGGCTCCTGGCGTCGCGGCCTATTGGAGCCGCTGGCCCTCGCTCTCTTGCGGTCGCTGTTCGTTTGCGATTGCCGTATGGAACCGACACTGGCCCGGTGGAACGACGGCGGCTTTGAGCCGCGCGGTCGCTTCACCGGGTCGGTCCGTTTTCACTTGTGATGGGGCTTGCGATGTCCGTTGCGGACCTCCTAATGAAGCGGTCAGCTTTGCCGACCGAGTAATCATTACCGGTAAGAGTTGCAACGCGACCGCGAGAAATTGCAAGTGCGCTAAAGATGACCGAACCGCGTTCGTAAATGGTCTTGCAGTGTAGTTGGCTGTTTGTCCTTATTGGGTAATAGTTTGCGCGAAATTGATTGTGGTGGCGTCTGATTTGGCACGGGTCGTGCTTTCGTTTATTTCGTCGAAAACGGTTCTCCCCCAGAACCGCGACACGAGGCCGAGTGGTCCCCCAAATATACCGCCGCCTCTGCATTCGGTTTGCCTCCATCCCCCCGAGTCAGCCTCCCGGTTCCCCCAACCGGGAGGCTTGCTCGTTTTTACACGCCGTCGCGCGCCGCACGTTCGCGATCGGACACGGAACACCGACCTTTCGCGTTTGGTAGACTCCGTATAATCACGACAGTGTACCCGTTACCTCCGCGAGCGCACCTATGAGTGCCCCCGTCTACGTGCTGCCGCCACTGTTGACCGGCCCGGCGCAGACGGCTCCCGCGTCGACCGACGTTGTCGACCTGTTGCGCCAACTGGTCGCTCTGCAACAGGAACAGGTAACGCTGCTCAAAGCTCAGAGTGCCGCCCACGACCCTTTGAGCCGCTGGCGCGCGCTTCTCGCCCGATGGACCGGAGAGTTCCCCGGCATCGGCGGCACGTGCAAGCAGGTACTCCCGGCGATCGAACGCGCGTACCTGGGACTCGTTCGCGAAGTAACTGACAAACTCACCGAGGACGCAGAGGTGCTGACCGACGAATTCGTACTCGCCGAATTCCTCGATCGCTACGGCACGAAGCTGGCCCAAATGGGCAACATTGTGAACCAGCTCACGCCGCTCGCCGATGCCTCCTCGACGGAGAACGGGTGACCGAACCGGGATCGAACGGGTGAGGCGGCGGCGCTGGTAACAGTGCGCCCCGTTTTTTCTTACCCTTCGGTCGCGCCGCGGTTTACTCTGGCTCCATCCTTCCGGACTCGCTGCATGGAAATCGCACCCGCCGAACTGACCCGCGTTCGCGAACTGTACACGCAAGGCCGCTACCGCCAGGCGCACGACGCGGCGACCGCGCTCGGTCCGTTGCGGGAGTGGTCCGGTACGACCGCGCGACTGATCGGCGGGCGCCTCGCGATCCAACTCGCGGCGCCGAAGCTCGGGCGCCGGATGCACCTCGCCGCGTTCCGCGCTACGCCCGCGTACCCCGAAGCGATCTACTACCACGCCCGCTACCGCATGGAGCGGTTCGGCCCGCTGTCCACGTGGCGGTTCATGCGGAACCACCCGGACTGGTCCGACGCGCCGCCCGAGTTGCACGCGGACTGGCTGGCCCTCAGTGCGTTCATTGTGGCCCGGTTGCGCGACTTCGACCGCGCCGAGCGCTTGTTGAACCGCGCCGAAACGATCACCCCGGACCGGCCGTGGCCGTGCATCGAGCGATCGAGCGTGTACGAATTCGCCGATCGTCTCGACGACGCGATGGCCGCCGCGCGCCGGTCGCTGGAACTGCAACCGTGGTTCCGACCCGGTGTTCAGTCCGTTGCGCACCTGCTTCTGCGACAAGGCCGGGAGCGCGAGGCACTCGATTTCCTGACCGAAGCGGACCGGAACCTCGAAAGTGGGCTGGTGGCCGCGCAACTTGCGGCACTTCAGACTGACCTCGGCCACTACACCGATGCCCGGCGCACGCTCGACCGCTACGCGGAACTGTCGCCGCTGATGGAACTGGACGTCTCGAAGTGGCTGGCCGCGCGCCGGGCGGACTCCGCGTACTTCCTCGGTGAGCCTGCAACGGCGGCACGTTTCGCCCGCGAGGTGAAGGACGAGTTCTACGACCAGTTTGCGGAACGGCTGGAAACGCTGGCGGGCGCCCCTGTTAAAGAAGGCGCGAGCGCCGTTCCCGATTCTTCGCGGATGGCGATCAAACTCGATTTCCCGCCCGCACCCGCCGTGCCGAACGTGTACGAACTGCTGTCGCGGTTTTGGCAGCACCCGCTCCCGGGGATGAACGAGAGCCCTCCTCCGGCCGACGGGTTGCCGGACGCGCAAGAGCGCCGGCGCGCGGAAGAGGCCGGTTGGGTCGCGCGCGAGTTCACGCTCTCGCTCGATGCTGCTGTCGCGCTGATCGAGCGCCGCGTGCCGTTTATCGTCACGCTGGTTGAGGCGGGATTTTCGCAACCGCGGTTGTGTATCAGTGCCGATCCCGTGCGCGGATCGGTTTCCGTGGTCGACGGTTCGGATCGCCGACCGGTTGATGCCCCGGTTGGTTCGCTCGTGAAGCGGTTCGCGCCGTTCGGTCCGCGCGGCCTCGTGATCGTGCCGCAATCGGAAGCGAGCAAACTCGACGACCTCCCGCTGACCGACGCGGACGAACGCGAGGCTCTGTACCAAGTACAAAAGCCGCTGATCGCGCATGACCGAAGCGCGGCCGAGAACGCCCTGCGTGTCATGCGGGACCGGTTCACCGACAGCAAGTTCACCACCTACGGCGAGCTCGCGCTCGCGCGGTACGACGCGCACCCGCTGCGCCTGCTCGAAATTTACGACGCACTCCTGGCAAAATACCCGCACGAATCAACGTGGGTGCTCTCGAAGGCGAGCGTGCTGCGCGAGCTAAACCGGGTTCCGGAGCGCGAGGCGCTGCTCGAAGCCGAGAGTTCTCGCTTCAATGCCGAGCCGATGGTGCAGCAGACGTTCGCGCAGGCGATTCTGCCGTACCCGAACCGGCAGGCCGACGCGACGCGCCTCCTGCGCCGGTCGGTACAGGACCGCCCGACGGCCGCCGCGGGGTATTACCTGCTCGCGACGCAGTTGTGGGAAGAGCGCGAGTTCGACGAGGCCGCGGAACTGTATCGGTTCGCGTGTACCCTCGAAGAGCGCGAGGATCAGTTCGCGGACGCTTACTTCCGCGCGGCCCGTGCCACGGAGCAGGTGCCGGAGGCACTTCGGCTGTTTCAGCAGCGCGCGGGCCGCGCCGCAATCCCGGTGCCCGCGGCGACGCGGGCGCTCTTCCAGGCGCTCATGGATCGCGACGAACCGCAACAGGCTGCCGCGGCGTTGGATCAGGCGATTCGCAAGTTGCAGGAAGCCGAAGCAAAGGCAGCGAAGGCCGAAGACAAAGAGCAGAAGAGCGAGGACCGAAAGAAAACCGAAGCGGGCCAAGCGCTCGGTGAGTTGCTCCTGTTCCGTGCGGAGTGCCACGCCTCTGCGGATCGGTTCACGGAGGCCGAAACCGATCTCACGGCCGCGAAAGCGCTCGTTCAGCCCGTCGCGTGGCACAAGGCCGCGGTTCGGGTCGCACGGACCAAGCCCGACGTCGCGACCGCCGGCGCCCACTACCTCGAAGCGGTCAAGCTCGAACCGCTCGTGTTGGACTCGCACCGCACGCTCGCGGCCCTGCTCGCCGACACCGACGGGCGCGCGGCGGCCCGCACGCACCTTGCGCAGACGTGTCAGCGGTACCCGCACCACTACCCGCTCCTCAAGCTTCGGGTCGAGTTCCTCTCGGGCGACGCGGAGGGGGACGTCGATAGCGCGCTGCGGGACATCCTCACCGAGTACCCGAACGACGCCTGGGCGCTTCGCCAGCGCGCGCTCGTGCTCGCCGACCGCAAGCAAACCGACGAAGCCCTGAGCGACGTCACCCGTGCGGGCGAACTCGAACCCAACCACGTCTGGTACTTCTCGGTACTCGCGCAGGTTTACAAGCGCGCGGACCGCACCGCCGACGCGCTCGCCGCGATTCGCGACGGGTTGCGGCGCAACATCGACCAGGAACCGCTGATCGCGGAACTCGTACAGCTCAGCCGCGGGCGCCGGGAAAAGCGCGAGGCGCTGGAGTTCTTGGAAGGCGAGTTGCGCCGGCAACCGCATACGGGCGAGGGGCTGATGGCGTTCGTTGGCACCTCGCACCACGTGTTTCAGAGCGGCGGCGACGCGGACGATCACACTCGTCTGCTCGACACCCTGGAACAGATCCTCGACGAGCGCCCGGACCTCTGGCACGCCTGGTCCGTCGTTGTTCAGCAGATGGCCGGGTTGGGGCGCCTGGACGAAGCCCATTCCCTCGCGCAGGAAGCGATCGAGCGGTTCCCGCTCCTCGGTAAACTGTGGCTCGACCTCGCCCAAGTGTGCCACGCGATGGGCAACGCGGAGGGGCGACTCGATGCCCTCCGGCAAGCGGTCGCGGTGTCGCCCGGGTGGTCGCTGGCCGCGCGCGAACTGGCAGACGCCCTCGACGATGCCGAACAGCGCGACGAAGCCATTGCCGTGCTCGAGCGCGCGACCGTGCGTAACCCGCTCGACGCACTGGCCCACGGGTTCCTGGCCGAGCGGCTCTGGGACGAGGGGCGCTCGCGCGAGGCGCTTGATCGCGCGAAGACCGCGGTGCGCCTGGAACCGGGCTACGATTGGGCCTGGCACGCGGTTCAAATGTGGGCCGACCGGCTGGACGAACCCGACGAGCCGGCGGAACTCGCTCGCGCGCTCGCACGCGACCGGGCCGGCGACCCGCGCGTGTGGCTGCGGCTCGCGCGCATGTTGGGACACCCGCGCCACAACGATGAGGTGCTCTCCGCGCTCGATCGTGCCATCGCGCTTGAGCCGAAGAACGTTGAGGCGCACGACCTGAAGGCCGAGCGGCTCGCGGAGATGGGCCGGTTCGAGGCGGCACTCGAAGCCGCACAACCGGTGCAGTTCAAAGAAGACCGGCCGATCATTCTTCAGGGCCGCGAGGCGTGGGTGCAGGCGCGCCGCGGGAACTACGCCGCCGCGATCCCGCCCATGCAGGCGCTCGTCGCGGTTGATCCGTCCTACGTGTGGGGCTGGCACCAACTGGCCGACTGGTACAACGAGACCGGGCGCCCGGAGAGCTACCTCGAGGCCGCCGCTGAACTGGTACGACTCCAGCCGCACCACCCGACCGGCTGGACCATGCGCGGCGAGGCGAAACTCCAGACCGGCGACCGCGAGGGGGCCAAGAGCGACTTGCGCGAGGCGCTGAAGATCAGTGCCACGTACTCGCCGGCCGCCGCCATTCTGTTCGACGCACACTTGGCGGACGAGGAGTTCCGCGAGGCGCGGGTCGCGCTGGCCGTGCTCCAGGAGCACGCGGGCGGGCCGGAGGTCGCGGTGAAGCAGATCCAGCTCGCGTGCCGCACCGACGACGCGGAAACCGCGACGCGCGCGTTCACCGAAATCTGCGAGGGGCCGGGCACGTCCGCGTACCCCATGCAGGCCGCGCTCAGCGAACTGCGCGGCGCGGGCTGGGACGAGCGCGCCCACCGGGTTCTGCGCGAAGCGTGGCAGAGCGGCGGGCCGTTCCACCCGTGGGCGCCGATCTTCTGGATCGACTCGCCCGAGGGTCAGGAAGCGGACCCCGGTGACCGGCTCCGTGCGGCCGAAGCGGTCATCAAGGCGTACCCGAAGTTCATGCCGGGGCACGACAGCAAGGCCGAGCAACTCGCGCTCGCAGGTCGGTACGAAGAGGCCCTCGCCGCGTGCAAGCCGGCCGAAATGGGCGACCCGCTGCCGGTCGAACTGCGCGGGCGCGGGGCCTGGATCGAGGCGCGCCGCGGGGACCGTGCGAAGGCCATTTCGATCATGCGGCAACTGGTGTCCGAGCACCCGCAATTCGTCCTCGGCTGGCGCCAGCTCGCCGCGTGGTACGATTCGACCGGGCGGCCCCGCGACTGCCTCGAAGCGAGCGAACAGTTCGTGAAGCTCGAACCGGTCAACCCGCTCGCGTACATTTACCGCGGTGAAGCGCGCCGCAGCGTCGCGGACCGGCGCGGGGCGCTGGCCGATTTCCAGAAGGCATTCGACCTCGATCCGACGTTTGAAGCGGCGGGGCTGAACCTCATTACCGAGCAACTCGCCGCGGGTGACGTGACGGCGGCCGCGCGTACCCTCGCCACACTCCAGGAGCACGCGAGCGGGCCGCTCGTGCGCCTGCGCGGGATTCAGGTCGCGTGCCGCCAGGGGGCGCTCGAACTCGCGGTGTCCCAGTTCCGCGAACTCGCCGCTGACCCGGAAGTGAGTCGCGGTACGCTCCGCGAGGCCGTGCTCGCGTTCGACAGCGAGGAGTGGGGCGCGAAACTCACCGACGAACTCAAGGAGCTCGCGTTCACGGCCGACGTCAACGCGGACGTGGCCGGACTGTGGGCGGATCGTGCGGTTGCAGCGGGGACCGCGGACGCGGTTTCCGAGCGGCTCCCGGACCTGCTCGCGCAGAACCCGGCGGCCGGGCGCGAGGTCGTGCTCGCGTACCTGTGGGCGCTCGCCGAGGCCGGCAAGCCCGTGCAGGGCATCGTGCAAAAGCACAACGATGTTCTGAAGGCTGATGACGTCGCCTGGGCGCGCACCGGGGCCGCTCTCGTCGCGGCCGGGCACCACGGGATGGCGTCCGCGTGGCTCGCCGACTGGCGCGACCGCCCGGACGTGGAGGCGTGGATGCTGCGCCCGTTGGCGACCGCGTTCCGCTTATTGGACCAGGACGAGCGCGCGGCCGACGTGTGTCGTGCTGCGGTGCGACTCGGTGGACCCGAGGACGTGCTCGCGGACTTCCGGGCGTGGCTCGCGCTCGATTTGGCACTAAGCGGCCAAACGGCCGAAGCTACTGCGCACACGGCCAAAATCGATGCTGTCTTGGTATCCGACAGCACGCGCTTGGTGCTGGCAATGGCGCAAGCGGTCGTTCTGATGAAGCAGGCCGGGCCGGACGGCAAAGCCGGTGCCTTCAAGGAAGCCAAAGACGCCCTGCGCGTGGCCGCGGCCGCGTGTTCCGCGAAAGACGTGCCCGCAGGGGCGGCCCGGGCGTACCGGCGCGTGGTGTCGTGCGTGGCGGGCGAGGCCGGCGTGCTCACGGCGAAGCTCTGGGCCGTCTGGCAGCGCCTCGCGCCCTGGGTGAAGTAACTTTGGCCGATACCCGTGTACTGGCCTCTGGAAACGCCCCGCTGCTTGTGACCGCGCAGCGCAATTGGTATTGTGGACGTTGCTGAACCGCGACCGAAAGAAGAGGGCCGGACATGGCCGACCAAAAGCTGATCCTGGTGGTGGACGACGACCGCGAACTGGTGGACGCGATGCGCGCGGTCCTCGAGCGCCAGGGTTACAAGGTGATCCAGGCCCACGACGGGCACCAGGGCAAGCAGGCGATCTACAACGCGCGGCCCGACCTCGTGATCCTGGACATGATGATGCCGCGCATGGGCGGGTACCCGGTCCTCGAACACTTCAAGGACAAGGGCGACGCCCCGCCGATCATCATGGTCACGGCCAACGAGGGGAGCCGGCACAAGGTGTACGCCGAGTACCTCGGCGTCATCGACTACATTCGCAAGCCGTTCGCAA
The DNA here is from genome assembly GCF_001610855.1 of Gemmata sp. SH-PL17. Taxonomy (NCBI): domain Bacteria; kingdom Pseudomonadati; phylum Planctomycetota; class Planctomycetia; order Gemmatales; family Gemmataceae; genus Gemmata; species Gemmata sp. SH-PL17. The sequence goes on along the minus strand of NZ_CP011271.1, from coordinate 8,941,509 downwards.
TGGAGCGCCTGCTCGAAACCGTGAACAAGGCGCTGGGTTCGGGCAAGCCGAAGGAAGAGAAGAAAGAAGAAAAGAAGGCCGAGTAAACCTCGTGCCCGTTCGTGAGCGCTCACTTTCGCTGACAGCTCTGGCGAATCTTGAGCGCTAACGAACGGGCGAAGCGCTTTGGCGCCACCGCTCACACAGGTCGCGCGCGGCTTCGCGCCACGACGGGAACCGGAACTTAAATCCCGCCTCCAACAACTTCCCGGGTACGACACGCCGGCTCTTCAGCACCAATTCCGACTCGGTGCGTAGTGCCCACGCGCCGAGTTCCACCATCCACTTCGCAGCCGGCAGCCCGAATCTTACGCCCCAAGCTTCGCGCAGCACCCGCATGAACTCCGCGTTCGTCAGCGGTTCGGGCGCGGCGATGTTCACCGGTCCGTGCATCGCATCGTTCTGAATGAGGAACTCCACCGCTGCAATGAAGTCGTGTTCGTGAACCCACGACACGAACTGTTTGCCGTCGCCCGACCGCCCACCGAGCCACCGGCGCACCAGACCCAAGAGCACATCGAAGACACCCTCGCGGTCCGGACTCAGCGTTATCGCCGAGCGCATCGCGATTTTCCGCGTGTGTGGGGCGTGGACCGCGTCGAGCGCCTTTTCCCACGAAGTTGCCACATCGATGCTGAAGGTCCAGGTGTCGGGCGCGTTCGGCTCGTTACCTCCAATGATGCCGGTTGTTTCGTCGTTCGGGGCATCGAAGCGGTGCGCGTAGATGGTGGCGGTGCTGGATTGCAGCCACACACGCGGTGGGCGGTTGGACCGTGCGAGTGCTTCCCCGAGGAGCTGCACGGACCGCACGCGGGATTCGATGATCTCGCGCCGGTTCGCGGGCGTGTAGCGACAATTCACGCTGCGCCCAACAAGGTTGACGACCACGTCCGCGCCGTCGAGTTCGTTCGCCCACGGACCGAGCGTCTGTGCGTCCCACGCCACAGAGCGCCACGCGGTCGGAGCCGGCTTGCGACCCAAAACGACGACCTCGTGCCCCGTCGCGTGGAAGTGCCGCGCGAGGATCGTGCCCACCTGTCCCGATCCACCGGGAAGGACGATTTTCATTGGGAGTGCCCCGGAGAGAATTGCTCCGGGGTATCAACCGCGAGCGGTAAGAGTTGGTAACAGAAGTCACGCGGCCGAGTGATCTGGTGTTACTTCCCCATAAGCGCGAAACCGACCAGCCCCAGCCCGATCATCGTGAGCACCAGGGCGCCGTAGATCAGTGCGCGGAGCAAGCCGTACATCGACCGCAACGATCCCAGCGCGTTCATCAGGTGCCAGATGTCTTCGTTCTTCGTTTCGACGATCTTGCGAAACGATGTGGCCGCTCCGCCGGTCCAGAAGCCAATGCAGAGACACAAGAGCGCCGCGGTCCCGAGGCCGACCGCCGGGCCGTAGTTACCGCCCGAGTTCGCAGTGTGTGTGATCGTCAGTGCGGCCAGCACCACGAACGCGAGCCCCACCAACAGCATGAGACCGGACGTGACCCGCATGGCGTCCGCCAGCGCGGAGATTTCGCGGTTGTGTTCGTCATTGAACTCGTACTGCTGCGATTTGTACTCCTTGATCGGCGGCAGATCGGGTACGGGGGTAGACACGGTTCACCTCGGGAACGGGATGTGGAATGTTTTGGATTGTACCCCCGTGGGGTGTCTCGAAAGTGCCGAATCGCGGTAGAACTGACTCGTTGTGCGGAACCGAATCGGTGAGTCTGGTTGCAGAAGAACTGTGCGATTGGTTGTGGGCAGTCGATGTGTGGAAGTGGCTGGCAGTGAAATAAAAGAACCGGCCGCGAGATCCTGAACTGTCGCCCATTCAGTTCAAAATTCGCGGCCGGTCTGTAGTTATCTTTACTCCGAGTTTCCCGACGGGTCAACTTCGATGCGGCGGAAAGTCGGGCGCCTCGTCCGCTCGTGTCGGATTCCACGACGGCGTTTGCCGAGGCTAATTCCACCTCACCATCTCGGATCAAAAACACAAACTGTAACCCCAATTCAACTTGTAACCAATTTAGTATTTATTTTCGTCAGTGGTACGGGTCGTGCTTTTAGCTGATGCGTCGCCCAGGATCGCCCAAAAAGAATCGCCCAACTTTCGCCCAGCACTGGTTCGCCCGCTGTCCGAAGTCGCCCACGGTTCGCCCATTATCGCCCAAAGTTTTCGCCCACGGTTCGCCCGAGTTCGCCCGCCTGTAGTCGCCCGATCGCCCAAAAGTGTGTCGCCCTCGCCCAAAGATAACCCGGTCGCGCCCACGACCGGGTTTCATGTGAACAATCCCAACATCATCGATATTCCGTTCCGGGTCGCCCTCGGAACCCCGCCCGCGTCGGGCGCCCGTTCGCCCACCCCCGACGCGGGCGGTTTCGTTTTCACTTCACAGGCACCGCAGAATCCGAACAACCGATTCGTCTGGAGCGAAACTGGAGCGATTGTGAGTTTCGTGCGTCCCCGTCCGCGGCAATTCCTTGCACTATGACTCAAGTCCCCGTATAGTCCGTATCTCGAACCAACGATTGCGATTCCTGACGGTATATCACCGACTGTCTGCGATAATTCTCGCCGACACTAGTAATTGATTACAACTGTGATCGATCCAATTGCGCGCTAGCGCGTTCCCGAAATAAGGCAGTGCCATGAGTTCGCGCCGGAACCCCCCGCTCAATTCCCGCCGGTTCGTGCCCCGCGTGGAGGGCTTGGAAGACCGCACGGTCCCGTCCGGCAACGTGCAAATTGCAGTCGCTGGCGGAACGCTCTTCGTGGCCGGTGACGATCAAGGCAACAAGATTTGGATCGCGGGCAACGGCCGCGAGGGGGCCACGGTCCGCGCGCTCGACGCGACGACCACGATCAACGGGCAAACCGGCCCCATCTCGCTGGGGGGCATCAGGAACGACCTCTACGTCCGGATGTACGGGGGCGACGACCAACTGCTCGTCACGGGCATTCGCAACCGGGGCGCGCTCGATGTTGATATGGGCGCCGGGAACGACACCCTGGGCGTTTCCGACGCGGGCCAGCGGGGGGCGACGGTCCTGCGCGCCGGGGACGGCAACGACAACGTGATCCTCAACGGGTCGATCTTCCGCAAGTACCTGTTTCTCGACACCGGCGCCGGCGACGACTCCGTGACGGCCTCGCGCATCGGGGTCATCAACTTCGGATTGATGAACCCGTCGGGGAATGACTTCTTCGATCGGCAGAACTCCACCATCACGCGCCCGGTCACGGTCGGCACGGTCACCGCCGGTGCCCGCCCGTCCGTAACCGATACGGACGGCCCGACGGTCCTCATCACGACCACGCTCACGTCTCCGGCCACCGCGAACCCGCTCACGTACACGGTCACCTTCGACGAGGACGTGACCGGGTTCGATGAGGCGGATCTGATCGTCACCAACGGTACGGTAGCGTCGGTAACGGCCCGGGACGCGCGCACGTACACGGTTCAGGTTACTCCCACCAGCGCCGGGGTCGTCACCGTGACGGTCGATGCCAACGGCGCGGTCGATGCGGCTGGCAACGGGAACCTGGCATCGAACACGGTGGTACTCACGTTCAACAGCAGTACCGACACCACGGCCCCGGCGGCCCCGACGTTCGATCTCGCCGCCGCGTCCGACAGCGGGACGGTGGGCGACCTCCGCACCGACGCGAGCTCCGTCACCCTTACGGGCCGGGCCGAAGCGGGCGCGACCGTTCGCCTGTACCAAACTACGGTCCCGGGTACGCCGGGGGCCGGCTCTCCGATGGCGGAGGTGACGGCCGCGGTGGACGGAACGTTCAGCTTCACCAACGTCGCGCTCAACATCGGTCCCAACAGTTTCACCGTTCGCGCCGTGGACAGTGCGGGCAACAGCGGTTCGACGTTCACGCAGACGTTCACGCGCAACACCGCGCCGACCGTCGCCTCGGCTATTACCAATCAGAATTTGGCCGTCGGGGCACAGGATCTGGTGTTCAACCTCACCAACACGTTCGTGGACGCGGAGCGGGTCGTCCGCATGATGACCACGTACCCGAACGGCCAGACCGGGGTGATCGACATCAACCTGTTCGCGAACTTGGCGCCCGCGACCGTGGCGAATTTCCTGTCGTACAACTACGACGGCACCATCTTCCATCGACTGGAATCCAATTTCGTCCTCCAGACTGGCGGGTTTACATTCAACGACAGCGGAACGACCACGGCCACGGCGTTCCCGCCGATCACTGCGTCCGCGCCCGTTGTCAACGAGCCGGGGATCTCGAATACGCGCGGCACGGTCGCGATGGCTAAGGTCGGCGGTAACCCCAACAGCGCGACCAATCAGTTCTTCTTCAACTTGGGTGATAACTCGACCAATCTCGACACGCAAAACGGTGGCTTCACGGTATTCGGGCAGGTCATGCACGGCGGTCAACAAGTGGTGGATGCCATCTCCGGTCTACCGGTTTTCCGGAGCCTTGATGCCCCGGGTGCGGGGAGCGAACCCTCACCGTTCCCGGTTCGGAGCGGTGCGGACACGAGCAACTTCCCGGCCAACATCAACGCGAGCGACATCGCGACCGTCACCACCGTGCGCGAACTGGCCGCGGTCGATCGGATGGCCTTCGGAGCCACGAGTTCCGCTACGGGCGTCGCGACGGTGAGCGTCACGAACGGCCAACTTACGGTCCACGCGGTGGCGAGCGGCACGACGACGATCACCGTGACCGCGACCGACCTCGACGGCTCGGTTACCCAAACTCAATTCACGGTGACCGTGCCCTAGTCTGTGACCGGCTTTGCGAGTCGATCGAGCCCGTACCGTTCCGCGGTGCGGGCTTTTGCCATTCTTGAATGCCCCGACTTCGTTGCGTTGACTCGGGGCGTTGATCGCTAACAGTTACTCCCGGTAAAAGCGCGCACCAAACACGACCCGGAGGACCGCGCCGGATGCGGCTACAAGAAATAACGCACCGCCTGTAAGAATCGCTCGGAATAGTTTGGCTTGCTGTCCGCTTTCCAGACCGAAAATTTCACGGACTGAACTCGTCGCAAGGCTCGTGCTCAGAGCGACAACAACGGCCAAAATTACGAATGCCCAACCAAGTCCAGTTAATCGCGACGGTTGCGAGCCGGCGCGCTTGCGATCTTCGGCTCGGGGAGCTGCACGGCGCCACGCCGGGACTTCCACTTCGCGCCCGCACGGGCACTGCACAGTAAGCCCTGCTTGTGACGAATCGGCTGTGACCGTTTGCCCGCACCCGCAGGGAATCTGGACGTTCATTGCGGACCGCCTCACGATCGAAGTCGCCGACCCGTGCGAACGACTTATGCGCTCGCAGAAACGAATCACGGGTCGGACATCGTGCCGCACATACTACCGCTTCCCCGGTAAGAGATCGAGTTCCAATACTCGGGAGGAGAACTTGGAGGCACGCGCGGAATTTCTCTCCCGCGCTTCGGTGAATAGCGTCACGGGTTCGCGGACCATCCGGGCAGGTCGAACGCGACCATCACCGTGGCGTTGCGCAGGTACAGTCGCCCGCGGGCGATGATCGGGTGGTTCCAGGTTTTCCCCTTCACCGCGTCGATCTTCCACAGTTCCTCGAACTCGTCCGGCTTGGCCGCGACGCACGCCAGTTGGCCCGTTTCGGACACCACGAGCAGGTTGTCCCCGACCAGGAGCACCTGACCGGCCCCGTACTGGCCCTCTTTCCACGCACGCGACCCGTCCGCCAGTTTGAGGCACACCAGCGCGCCGCTGTCGAGGCCGTACAGGTATTTGCCCACCCGCACCACGTCGTTGAATTTCGGCGTGAACCTGGACGTTTTCCACACTTCCGACGCGGACCAGTTCGACCCGCTGTTCTCCACCTTCACGCACCGCGTACCGATCCCGACGTTCCCGCCGCCGATCACGATCCGCCCGTCCGCAAGTGCGAGCGGTTGGACCGTGGTCGGTTCGTTTTGGGCCGTTACCCAGTCGTATTTCCACAGTTCTCGGCCGGTTTCCGGGTCGTGACCGAACAGTCCCGCACCGTTGAAGATGAGCACCTGGGACACACCCGCAATCGTCGCCGGGTGGGGGGACGAATACCCTTCCGTTCCCCGGGTCTCGACTTCCCATTGCGTTGCACCGGTCGCGGCATCAAGGGCGACGAGGCGCGGGCCGGTTTTGGACGACGGGTTGATGAAGACCCGGTTACCGGTCACGAGTGGCGAGGCCGCGTACCCGAACGTCGGCTTCGTGACCCCGAACCGCTCGGCCAGGCTCACGACCCAGACCGGTTCACCGTCGGTCGCGCGGAGACACATGATTGTGCCGCTCGCGGTGGCCGCGAACACGCGCCCGTTCGCGCACGTCGGTGTGGCCCGCGGGCCGATCCCGCTCGGCCCGTCGGAGTGCTTGCCCGGTTCCCCGCGTGCCCAGACCTCGTCGCCGGTGTCGGCCTGGTAACACACAACGGATTCGGAATCGCCCCGCTGTTCCTGCGTGTAAATGAACGCCCCGGCCGCGCTGAACGACGACCAGGCCGGACCCACGGGTTCCTTCCGCCAGCGCTCGCGCGGTGCGGACCCGTTCCACCCGTGTGCCGCAACCGCTGCCACCACGCCGTCGCGGTGCGCGCCGCGGAACCCGGGCCAGTCGAGCGGTGATTCGGGGATCAGCTCGGCGATCGGACCGGTCGGGACCACCGTGGCGCGGCTCGCCAGTTGTTCGGCCGCTCTCTCGGCAACGGATGGCACCCACCGGTAGGAGGTGTCCATGTCGAACTTCCCCGACACCCCATCGAGTCGGAGCGCCAACCACGGCGATAAGGCAGTAAGTGCGATCAGTCCGGCCGTCGGCCACGAGCGAACCACGGGCACTGCTGCGAGTGCCAGCCCCGTAATTGCAGCGGTTAGAGGAACGCCCCAAATGGCCGCGAACAGGCGCATTGTTGAGTGCGCGACGAGAACTGAGACTCCCACACTCGCGCCCACCGCTACCACGCCGAGAACGCGCCGGCGGAACCGACCGTCGCCGCGTGCCACCCACCACAGCGCGAACCCCAGTAGAGCCAAGATCGGTCCGAGCATGACCGACATCATCATCGCTTGCGACGGGATGGTGCCGGAATCGTCCCGCCCCGCGAGCCACCCGAACCCGTATGCGCCCGCACCGAAGATGGTCGCTACCACCAGCGCCCGCCGCCACCGAGACGGGGCCGGTGCGGGGTCGGGTGACAGGAGGGTTGATTCGGTCATAGCTCCCTCATTGGCATTGAGTTCGGGCGACGGGGTGCAACAATGTGACAGCGAACGATCTGCGATCGGATTCGATTCTGTAATTACGGATATTGTATAGGTTCAGCAATGTCAAGTGAGACTGCGCCGTCTCCCGATGGCGCACTGCGATTGGCTCATGCGTTCGCTAATTTCGGCCCCGCTTACTTCAAGTGGGTCCAGAGTCAATTCGCTGCGTGCGGCGTCAGCTTTGCGCGCATGCGCTTGCTCGCGGTGCTCCACAAGTTGGGGCCGCAAATCATGAGTAGCCTGAGCGACGAACTCGGGGTCACAGCGCGCAACGTGACGGCACTGGTTGATGCGCTTGCAGGAGATGGATTAGTCCGTCGGGTGCCGCACGCTACCGACCGGCGCGCGACTGTGGTCGAACTGACGGAGGCCGGCGCCCGACACGGGTGCATGATGGCGGACGGCTCGCACCTGGAAATGATCGCGGCCCTGTTCCGTGATTTGACGGAAGAAGAACAGGGCCAAATGTTATCCATCGTCACGAAGCTTCAGGGCTTACTCGCCCGGCGCGGCTTCACGAACGGTCCCGGGGGCCGCCCCCGGCCGAAGGCGCGGGCGCGTGACGACTGGCTCTATGGGGCCGGTTTGCGCATGCGCTCTTCGATCGCGGTGGTTGCGCCGAGGGCACGGGTCCGCACCACGGTGTCATTTGTCGCCGTTGCGTAGGCCCGTAGTTCGCCCACCGATTCGGTGCCACCAACGGTTTCCAGAATGTCGATCGCGGTCAGTCGCGTGGCTTGGTCTTCGGACCGCTTCAGGAGCGCGAGGGCCGCCTGTTCCGCCGGCGGGCCACCGATGTTTTTGAGCACGGTTTTCGCCATGTGCGTTTCTTCGCTCGACCGCCCGATGAGCGATTGGGCCGCGCGCGCGGACTCCGCGTCCTTCCAGCGTGGCAGCAGTTCCAGCGCGTTTACACGCTCCTCCTGAGTCGGCGCCCGGAGCGCCGCAAGGCACAGTTCGCGGGTGACGGCCGCGTTCGGGTCCGCGTCCCACCGAAAGAGCGCGGCCAGCGCGCCGGTCCGCACGTCTATGAACTGGTGTTGGCACAGGGATTTCAGTTCGGTCGCCAGTTCGTCGCGGTCCTTGGCGTCCGCCGATCGGATCGGGTCGGTTTTCGTAAGGATTTCAAGGAGTTTGATGAGCGACTTGTAGTCGCGCTGGTCCCGGAACGTTCGCAGTTGCGCGAGTTTCGATTCCGCGACCGGTTCCGGCGGGGGCGGTGGGGTTTTCTTGGCGAGGAGCGGTTGCGTGAGGTTCGCGAGAGCGGGGACGGCCGCGGACAGTCCCGCGAGCACGGCCCCGGTGAGCACGAACCGGAGTGGGCGAAGTCGCGCGTATTTGTGCTGCGTCAGGTAGAAGAGTGTTACGGGTGGAATTGCGCACAACAGGCCGCGTTGCGGGTCACGTGCGTGCGTCATGCGAACGATCCACACGTACCCAATAAGAATCTGCGTCGCGCCGATTGCGAGTGCCGCCCAGCGCAGGTCCGCGTCACCGAACAGCGCGACCAGCACGCACGCGACTCCGGCGCCGGTCAGGAGCATCCACGCGGCTGTGGACGGTCGCAGGTCGCGCCGCGGGGCGGGCGGCGGGCGCATTCGGCTGCTGAGCGCGGCCGTGAGCGCGACCGTGATATCGACCTGTGTTTGCAACTGAACCGGTTCGGCGATCGTGACGCGCGGGGGGACGGGCGTAGCTTCACGCGCGACCGGCGGCGGGGTTCGCTCTGGAACGCGCGGAGCCGGTGTTGGTGCGGGCACGGGCAGGTCGCGAACTAGTTGAGACGGGATAGTCGCGGTTGCAACCGCACTCACCGATTCCGGCTCGGGTTTCTGCGCCGCGACCGGTTCGGTCCACGGTTCGCGCTCGATGGGATGCGTGACGCGCGGCGCGATGGGTTCCGGCGTGATCGGTTCCGGGGCGAACACGATCGGCGTGGGGGCCAGTGGTTCGGTGCGAGTCACTTCCGGCTCGCGCTCGACGTTCACGCGAATCGGTTCGGGAACGTGAACCTCGGGCGCCGACACGAACGGTTCGCTCGGTTCCTCAATCGGGTCGGCATCTCTCGTCAACTCTAATGCCGCTTCGGGCGCTTGCACGAACGGCTCACTCGGTTCCTCTGCGACGGGGGCGGGAGTGGCCGACTCTACCACCGACTCGACTTCCGTCTCTGTGATCTCGTTTTCGTGAATGCGGAGCGGAGGAGGCGTGTCAACGACCGCCACTGGTTCGACATTCGTTTCTGCGATCTCGAATGGAACCGCGGGGAGTTCGATTTCGGAAATTGATGTGGGGCGCACGTCTACCGGAATCGCGGCCGCGGGCGGGTTCAGTAGCTCGCCCGTTTCTGATAACCACAGGGTGGGATCGGCGGGGATCTGGTGCGGTTTCAGGCACGCTTTGCACACGCTCGACTGACCGATCCGGCGCTCGTGGGCGACCGTCAGTGCGGCGCAGTGCGGGCAGCGGTACCGAATCATCGACAACTCCGGGCGGGCGCACAGCACAATCGTCAGTCGGGCGTTCGTGAGAGAACTACCCTAGCTTATGCTCTGGCCCGGAGTACCACAACTCGAACGAAAACTCGTCTCCAAATCGCTCATCATTTCGCGTCTCAATCGCCGTGTAACCGGCGGAGTCGCGGGGACAGGCGCAGAATCCACTGCACGCGCTCGAACTGGTCGAGCCACTCTTGAACGGCCGCTTGTTGAACCGGGTCCGTGCCCTTCACGAAACCGGTCGCGCAACCCTCTCCGGTAAGTTGTGACACCAGTTGTCGGTAGCGCGCGAGCGTGCGTTCGCCGTACCGGGCTACCTCGTGACCGTCTTCCGAAAAGAACACCGCGACCGGCACGCGGTTCCCGCCGTTAATTTGGAGCGCGGCTTGTACGTCGGCGTGTTCGTCGCGGTCGAGATACCGCGTTACCACAACGGGAGCGGCTTCCGCGATACGCTCGAAAATGGGACATTGTGACGAACAATCCCCGCACCACGCCCCGGCGAGCACGAGCACGTTCGTGCGCCGCGTGAACGCGCGGAGCAGTTTCTGCTGGTCGTCGGTGAGCGTGGTTTGCGCGGTCGCGGACTGCCACCGGGCGCGGTGGGCGTCGGTGCCGTATTTCGCGAGGAACTCCGCGAGCGGTAACCCGGCCTCGAACTTGGAAAAGAGGTTCATTGGTGCTCGTCCCGTCTCGGTTTCAAACAAGGCTATTGAGGGATACCGCACTACTTGCCGTCGTCTTTTAGCAACTCCGGTTCACGGCCTCTTGTTGGAGGTAAGCGATCCAGAGCGGAAGTGGGCGCTACTCCTTGCCCAACACGAGATCGACGACCCAGCACCCGCGCACGTGCGGCCCCGGACCGCGGCAGTGGTTCAGCACATCGGCGCTGTCACATCCCGCGTCTTGAAGCGCGTCAGCAAGGATCGGCATCGCAGAGAAGTCGCGAGCCTCGTACATCTGGGACGCGAGCGCCACCGCGGTGGAAGTGCGCCAGGAATGGGAGAAGGCGACGGGGCGGAACGGGTTCCCAACCACCTCGCGCAGTCGAATCGCTTGACGACACGTCCACGCGGGTCCGTCCGGTGGTGCCGTGCGGTACTCGGGCTGTGTTGATACCCGGCGCTGGTTGTACGCTTCGGCCGTGACCAGCGCAATTGCATCGAGCCAAGTCACCGCTCCGATCCCCACCAATCGCTCAACAACGTCATTCACGTTCCAGGGATTCCCCCCTACCCGTTCCAGTGGATCGAAATCGACAGGGCCAAGGGGCAACGTCGAGGGGTGCCGCCCATTTTCCTGAACCCATCGAACGAAGTTGTCGAACGGCTCCCGGAGGTGAAACAGGAGCAATTCACGCACGCGCCCGGACTCGGCAAACGTGGCCGCGAACGCCGACGAGCGCCGGCTCGGGTGCCGGAACTCGCAAGCGAGCGCGATGAGCATCCGCTCCGAGTCTTCGCACGCCAGCCACTCCGCTTCAGTCATCGGTCGCTCCCAAGAACCGCTCCCAGCATGACCGATCCCCGGCCACGGTGCGCGTCCTATTGCAATTGGCGAGCTTGCGCTTCAGCCTCTTCGATGTGGATACTTCCGAGATCACTCATCGTCGTCTTTTAGCAACTCCGGCTTCCCGAACTGGCTGAGGTCCACGCTCCCGCGCAGTTCGCTCTCGGCGAGCTTGATGCGCAGTTCCAGTTCGCGGAGCTTTGTTTGGATCAGTTCCAGTTTTGTTGTTGCGTCGTCGCGAACGCGGTAGCGCGGCACTTCGGGGTAACCCAATTGGCGCTGAAGGGCCGCGAACAGGTACAGCGGATCGCGCGTGCGGCTCGCCTTCGCGATCTTACCCTCTTTCTCACCGAAGATCGGGGGGAGAGGCGGCTCGAACGTCGGGTTCCGCCGGCGCTCTTCGATCACGTAGAGGTCGGACCGCAGGTACACGAGGTCGCAGAAATCGATCTCACCGACCTGTTTCCGCAAGTGGTCGAAGTAGCCGCGCCAGTTGGTGTCGTAAAACGGGTCGAGTGCGAGTGCTTCGAGGCCGTCGAGGTACCCGAGCCGGTTACGGGCGATCGTCTCGAACTGGTAGACGAACAGCCCCGCCTTCGTGGGCTTCTCCGCTCGGTACGCGGCCTCGCGCTCCAGAATGAGGAACGCGGTGGGCATCGGGAGCCGAGACTTCTCGTTCTCGGCCTGGCGCACGACGAACGCCTGGAACGCGGTGAAGTAGTGTGGCAGCTTCGCGAACCCGTTCGCGACCAACCCTGTGTGCTTCAGCTCCGACGCGACGAACTGCACCGCGAACGGCAATCGCGTGCTGGACAGTAGCTCCTCGCCGACCCGCAGGAACACGTCTTGCGCGGGCTGGTTGTCCGCGATCCGCTCGCGCACGGTGCGGTACAGGTACGCTTGTTCGATGTACTCTTCGCGGTCGAGGATGGTCGCGGTGCTCATGGTTTTTAGTGTACCCGAAAACCTACCCCCAACCCCCTCCCTGATAGGGAAGGGGCTTTCGAGACTGACGCTGTCTGATAACGTCGCTCCGGGCGCGGTGATTTCGCGCTGGACGCTTCCCTCTCAGTGCGGGTGAGGGTAGATGGCCTTTATCTCGCGCTCAATTTCTCTCAATTTGGTGGGAATAGCACGTCTCGCCGGATTGCTCCGGTGGTGCCGCTTGCGAGTTTCGGGCCGGTTGGCGTTTTTGTGCTGATCCCGCAGGTTCCGGGTGCCAGAAGGTTGGGGCGATCCGCGTAAGCCGCCTGTTGCAGTACCGCTCCGTCGCGCACATTTCTCATAACGCGGTCCCGTTCGCGGGTCGGCGTCTCCATGATTTGCACCGTGATAAGAGCACGCAGCCAATGAGAAACCAACTCGGATTGTGGTTACTCGCTTTCGGCGGACTGATGGGGTTGGCGGAGCCGGCCCTCGCCGGGCACTGCGGAACGTGCCGCTACCCCCGGGGGTGCGTTACCCCCGATCAGTGTGTTACGCCCGTCGTGACCAGTACCGTTCAGTACCAGCCGGTCATCGAACAGCACCAGCAAGTTTGCTACCGACCCGTCTACAAGACGGAGTATCGGGCGGAGTCGTACACGACGTACCGCACCGTCCAGGAAACCAACTACACCACCGAGAAGTACACGGTCCAGCGCCCGGTCGTCGAGCAGTTCGACACCGTCCGCACTTACACCGTGAACCGCCCGGTGTACGAAACGCACCTGCAAGAGCAGCAGTACACGGTGATGAAGCCGGTCACGCGCACCTTCCAGGTAGCGGTCCCGTACTGCACCACCCGGCCCGTGTACGAGCAGCACGTGAAGGACGTGTCGCACACGGTCATGCGGCCGCACGTTCAAGAATACCAGGTGGCGATCCCGTACTGCACGATGCGCCCGGTGGTCGAGCAGCACGTCCGCACGCACACCTACGTGGTGAACCGCCCGGTGGTCGAGAACTACCAGGAGCCGGTCACCTACGTGGTGAACCGCCCGGTGTACGAGCAGCACGTGAAGGACATCCCGTACACCACCTACCGCACGGTGCGCGAGCCGTACTGCGTGGAGATCCCGTACTGCGTGATGAAGCCGGTGTACGAGCAGCACGTGAAGGACATCCCGTACACGACCTACCGCACGGAAACGCAGGAATACCAGGTCGCGATCCCGTACTGCACGGTGCGCCCGGTGTACGAAACGCAGACCTACTACACGCCGGTCACGACCTACCGCACGGAAGTGGACTACGTCACGCAGCAGCGCGTGAGCTACGTTACCGAGCCGGTGGTCACGGAGCGCGTCGAGAAGGTGTGCAGCGGCCGGTACGAGACGGTGACCGAGTACATCCCCGGTCCCGTTGTGACCCGCGCTGTCCGCTCGCCGGGGACGTGCGTCTTCGATCCCTGCACCTGTACGAGCCACTACGTTCCGGGGTGCCTGACGCAGCAGACTGTGCAGTGCCCGGGCCGGACCGTGTGCAAGAAGGTGTGGGTGCCGCACGAAGAGTGCCGCGTGGTGAAGGATTGCCGGATGGTGTGCAAGCCGGTCTGCACCACGGTTCAAGTGCCGGTGTGCCGTAAGGTCGCTCAGACCGAAATGAAGACCTGCACCCGGACCTCGTGCCGGCTCGTGAAGGAACAACACGTGCGATACGAGACCCGCACGAACTGCTACAAGGTGCCGGAACAGCGCGTTCGCCAGGTGTGCTACACCACCTGCCGCATGGTTCCGGAACAACACACCCGCACCGAAACCCGGTACCGCTGCTACACCGTGCCGGAGCAACACGTTCGGCAGGTGTGCTACACCACCTGCCGCATGGTCCCCGAGCAGCACGTGAAGATGGTCAACCGCACGCGCTGCTACTCGGTGCCCGAAGTGAAGACGTGCGAGATCCCGTACAAGACCTGCCGGTGGGAGAAGGAAGAGCACGTCCGCTACGAAACGCGGCGCCACTGCACGATGGTTCCGGAAACGGTAACGCGGCAAGTGTGCTACACCACCTGCCGGCTCGTGAAAGAGGACCACGTGCGGTACGAAACGCGGTGCGTAGTCGAGAAGGTGCCCGAGGTGTGCGTGCGGCACGTGCCCGTGACCACCTGCCGCATGGTGTGCGAACAGCGGCAACAGGTGGTGCGCCAGTGCCGCGTGAACTACGTGTGCGAGGAGCGCGTCCGCTGCGTGCCGCACACCACCTGCAAGGTGATCCCGGAAACGCACTGCAAGATGGTGCCGCACACCTCCTGCCAGATGGAACCGTACACGGTGAACTACTGCGTGAAGCGCTACGTGCCGGTGTGCGTCCCAACGTGCAACCCGTGCCCGTAAAGCAGAGATAGGACAGAAGAGTAGCCGCGGATGAACGCAGATGAGACGCGGATCAGATAAGACAGAAGAGTGCGAAGCGATTTCCACTTTCCTGTAATGTCTGATCCGCGTCTCATCTGCGTTCATCCGCGGCTACTCTTGTTGCATTTCCCCTGCCCTTCGCGGTTCTTATAACGACGGCTGCGAACGCCGTCGGAAACGCGAGGGCCGATGTCCACCACACTCCGCGTCGGTGCGGTCAATTACCTGAACACGAAACCGCTGATCGAGCGGCTCACCGACTTCGCGCCCGGGATTGAGCTGTCGCTGGACCTGCCGAGCCGACTGGCGGACCAGCTCGCGGCGGGCGAACTCGATGTCGGGCTGATTCCCGTGGTCGAGTTCTTTCGCGGTGACAACTACACGTTCGTCCCGAACATCGCGATCGGCTCGCGCGGCCCCGTTCTGAGCGTCACGCTCTTTAGCAAGGTGCCGTGGGCGGACATTCGCACGGTTGCACTTGATGAAGGCTCGCGCACGAGCGCCGCACTCACGCGGATCATCCTCGAAAAGCGGTACGGCATCGAACCCGTCATTCAGCAACTTCCAATCGATACTCCCGCAGACGATCTCACCACGGACGCAGTGCTGCTTATCGGCGATCGCGCGATGCGAGCGTGTTTGCCGGGCTACCGCTTCGCCTACGACCTCGGAGAAGAGTGGACCGCGTGGACCGGCTTGCCAATGGTGTTTGCGGTGTGGGCGATTCGCAGCGGCGTCGATTTGGGCGAAGCCGAGCGCGCGTTCCATCAGGCGAAAGAATACGGTCTCGCGAACGCGGGTCTGATCGCCCAACGCGAGGCGCCTGCACTCGGACTCGATCCGGGGTTCTGCCGCCGGTACATGAGTAACGTGCTCCGTTACGATCTCGGACCCCTGGAACTGGCTGGGATGCAGAAGTACCGCGAATTGGCCGAAGGGGTTGGTGTTTTGGCGAACTCCGGTCCCGCGGCCGGAGGGGGCAATACCCTCCAACGCCGTACACCCGGTCTCGCGGCCGGGGTTCGCTAGATTAGGGGTACCATGAACACCATCGACCACATTCTCGCGAAGGCCGTTGGGGGCACGCGCCTGACGCCCGACGAGGGGCTGGCCCTGTTCGCGTGTCGCGATCTGCACAAGCTCGGCCGGGCCGCGCACGCGGTCACGATGCGGTTGCACCCGGAACCGTACCGCACGTTCAACATTGATCGAAACATCAACTACACCAACGTGTGCGCTGCGGTGTGCGACTTCTGCGCGTTCTACCGCAAGTCGGCCGATTCAGACGCCTACGTCCTGTCGCGCGACGAGTTGTACAAGAAGATCGAGGAAACCATCGCACTGGGCGGCGATCAGGTGCTCATGCAGGGCGGGATGCACCCGTCGCTCAAGCTCGAATGGTACGAAGAACTGCTCCGTGACCTGAAGGCACGGTTCCCAACTGTGAACCTTCACGCCTTCAGCCCGCCGGAAATCTGGCACTTCCACAAGATCAACAAGTTGCCGCTCGAAACCGTCCTGACGCGATTGAAAGACGCGGGCCTCGGTTCGCTTCCGGGCGGCGGCGGCGAGATCCTCGTGGACCGCGTGCGGAAGGAACTCACGAAGGGTAAGGCGCTCGCGTCCGAGTGGCTCGAAGTGTGCCGCGTGTGGCACAAGCTCGGTGGCAAGGGTACCTGCACGATGATGTTCGGCCACATCGAAACGGACGCCGAGCGAGTCGAGCACCTGACGCGGCTCCGCGACCTCCAGGACGAAACCGGCGGGTTCACTGCGTTCATCTGCTGGACCATGCAGCCCGGTCACAAGATGGCCGACTTCCCCGAAATGGGCGCGTTCGAGTACCTCCGCACCCAGGCCATCAGCCGGCTGTACCTCGACAACATCCCGAACATTCAGTCGTCCTGGGTCACGCAGGGCGGGAAGATCGGGCAGGTCGCGCTCTTCTTCGGTGCCAACGATATGGGTTCGCTCATGATCGAGGAGAACGTGGTCGCGTCCGCGGGGACGGTCCACTACCTCACGCTCGAAGAGATCAAGCGCAGCATCCGCGAGGCCGGCTGGGAACCGCGCCAGCGGAACGTCTTCTACCAACTGATCGACGAGAAACCCGTCCCGCACAGCGAACCGCGTTCCACCGGAGGCAGCGCCCAAGTTCCACACACGTCATTGCCGGTACTGAACTGAGTCGGCACAATGGGTGTGTTCCGCCGCGCTCCCGAGGAGCGCGAGTCGGTCCCGCTCGCCACTCTGAGACGTGAATGACCGAAGAAACCACTCTACGGCTGCGGCTCCAGACCGTGGCCGCGTATCGCGAACTGCGCCGCAACGTGCAAAAGAGCGGGCGCGAGAACGTCATTTTCGCGCTTGTCATGCTCGGTCTCGCGTACTTCGCCCACCAAAACGGCCAGAACACGTTTGTGGCGCTCATATACGTTGCCCTCGGCCTCGGTGAACTGCTCGTTGGCCTCTTCAAGTGGGCGGTACCGTCGGCTGAAGGGCTGATTCTCGACGGTATGGTGTTGCTCGTATTCGCCGCACTGAACTTTGGGCGCGAATTCTTGCGGTTTCAAGGCGGTGCTCAGCCCACTTCGACCGGGATCTTCTTCGGCTTGTTGATGCTCTACTTTGCGGTCGGTCGGTTTAAGAACTACGCGGCCCTGCGCCGACTGTTCGCGGAGCGCCCCGCGCCGGAACACATCGCGTGGTTCGACGACCTCGTCCGCGACATCCTGACGTCCGACCCGCACGCGGACCAACTCGCACTCGATTTGCCGACCACACCCCACTGGCGGGTGAAGCTCCTCGGTAGCACGGCGTTCTTCGTGGCGAACAACGGCGGCTCGGTGTGGGTCGTGGGGCCGGACGACTTCGTGCTCGTGCGCGAGAAGCACGACCGCGGGGGCGGGCGCCGAAAGGCTTTGCTCCGCATTTACGGCGATGCCTACCCCGAGTTCACGCTCGACGACGTGAGTTGGGCGAACTACGCGCGGTGGATGGACGAATTCGCGGCCCCACACCCGGCCTGAGCGCACTCGAAATTTCTGTCGGATCAAGGCACCCATGATCGAAGTACGCGACCTGTCGAAGTGGTTCCGTGGGCCGAACGGTCAGCGCGTCACCGCGGTCGATGCCGTGCGCTTCACGGTTCACCCCGGTGAGGTGTTCGGGCTGCTCGGTCCCAACGGGGCCGGCAAAACGACCACGCTGCGGATGCTCTGCACCGTGCTCAGACCCTCGGACGGCACCGCGACAGTTGCGGGGCACGACGTCGTCACGGACCCGGGCGAGGTGCGGCGCCACGTCGGGTTCCTTTCGGCGAACACCGGCGTGTACGACCGCATGACCGCGTGGGAACTGGTCGAATACTACGGCCGGTTGCACCAGGTGCCGCCCGAGGAACTGTACCCGCGGATGGAGGAGCTGTTCACCACGCTCCAGATGACGAACTTCCGCGACACCCGCGGCGGTAAGCTCAGCACGGGCATGAAGCAGAAACTCTCGATCGCTCGGGCGCTCGTCAACGACCCGCCCGTGCTGATCTTCGACGAGCCGACGGCGGGCTTGGACGTGCTCGTTCAGCGGGCGGTGTTGGACAGCATCAAGCGCCTACGCGGGCGCGGGAAAACGATCATCTTCTCCACTCACATCATGCGCGAAGTGGAGAAACTGTGCGACCGCGTCGCGGTGATGGCGAAGGGGCGAGTCATCGTCTGCGGTACACTCAACGAACTGCGCGAGATGTACAAGCAGGACGACCTGGAAGAACTGTTCTTTGATCTGGTGTCCTGATTAATCCCTGGGACCGCGGTCCTAGGGATTAATCACCCGCTCGTTGACACTCGCGGTTCGCCAAGAAAGCTCCGGGCGAACCGCGAGTGTCAACGAGCGGGTGGAACTGTCTTAAACTCGATCCCCGACAGCGTCAGCCCTTTGACCTTCTTGTCCGTTACGGTGAACGTGGCGAGTTCCGTCTCGAAGCGCCCGCCAGTGACGCGGAACGTGTCGCGTTCGTAGTGCTCCAGTGGGTACGTGAAGGCGCCGAACGTCGCAGTGAGTTTGCCATCAGCGAACCGGACGGTCGCGGTGCCGTAGGCGGGATTCGTGTACTCGCCCGCGAGGGCCGTTAACGGGAGCGACGGCTTCGCGTTCGGGTCGCGGGCCATGTCGCGTGCCGCTAGCGCGGCTTTCTTGGCTTCGGCTTCGTCGTCGACCAATTTGCGGAAGTGGGCGTTCCAGTCTTTGGGTTTCAGGTCGCAATACAGATCAACAAGGGTGTTCGTTGCGGCTATTGGCATTCGCGTGTCGTGCAGGTTGGTCAGTACCGCGAAGCCCAAATCCTTTTCCGGAACGAGCGTGATTTGAATGCGGAACCCGTCGATCAAACCACCGTGGGCCACGACTTTCAACCCGCGGTAGTCGTTCACTACCCAGCCCATCGCGTAGCTGAGTTGCACCGTGTCCGGAAACGGAAATTTCGCCGCACCTTCCAGGCGCATCAGATTTTGTGGCGTGCGCGTTTCGAGGAGCGGCTTGGACGAAACCAGTCGCTGGCCGCTCGGGGCGACACCGTCGGAGACGTGAAACTGGAGCCACGAGACGAGATCCCGTGCGGTCGCGTTCATCGAGCCGGACGGATTCGGCTCCTTCATCTCGTAGATCGGCGCCCGTTCGATCTTCCCGGTTTTGTTGAGTTGATGACCCAGGGCGCGGTCGGCGTCTTTCGCGATCTCCGTCGTGGTGAACGTCACGCCCTTCATTTCGAGCGGGTCGATGAGACGCTCGCGAACGAGTTTCTCCCACTTTTCCTTCCCGCACCGCTCCGCGATGCGTCCGGCCGCCATGAACGTGATGCTGTTGTACCGGTAGCCGCTCCGGAACGGGTATTCGAGCGGGAGCAGTGGAACTTGCTTGAGTATGTGGTCGATGCTCCACGGCGCACGGTACCACAGCAGATCGTGACTCGCGAGCCCGGTGCGGTGCGTCACGAGGTCGCGCACGGTAAGTAGCGCGCTCGCGTTCGGATCGGAGAGCTTGAAGTCTGGTAGGTGCTTCTTCACCGGATCGTCCCAGTCCAGTTTCCCGTCGTCGACGAGCATCGCCAGAAGTGCCGTTGTGAACTGTTTCGTGCAGGACGCGAGCGGGAAGGACGTGTCCGGTGTGACCGGGTCTTTCGCGTCGATCGAGCGGTACCCATAACCCTTCAGGACGAGTGTCTGGTCACCACGAACGACCACGAGAGCCGCACCGGGTACCTGGAACGCTTTGAGGGCGTCGGTCATCACCGCGTCCGCGGCTTCCGGTTTCGGCTCGTCCCCGCGCGCGGAGAGAAAAGGAGCAAGGAGAACTGCGGTCGCGAAGGTCCAGCGCATAACGAGGCCCGTTACGGGTACAACACCGCACCGTTTGCCCGCGAAATGCGTAAACCAGATGGATCTATTTCGCAGGGGTCGCAATGAACCGTCGGGTCACCATCATCGGCGCGGGGCTGCTCGTTCTCGTTGTAGCGGGCTTGGTGATCCCGTTCATCGTGAAGGCGCGGTTGAAGGCGAATCTGGCCGCGTCGCAGAACAATTTGCGGGAACTCGCACTTTTCGCCGCGCACAACGCGAAGCCGGACCCAAATAACGACAAACGCAAGCTCCTCACGGAGATCCCCGCCGGCACCATCGCCCTGTACGGCACGCCCCCGAAGAGCGGCTCAGTTGGGTCGTGGGGGTGATTCCGGGCATGGACCAGCGCCGGGTGAACTCGGAGCAACTTCTGAGCACCATCGACCGCACAAAGCCCTGGAACGCGGACACGAACCAACAAGCGGCGCGCACGCGGCTCCCGGTTCTCCTGTGCCCGGAAAACTTGCCCGAAATTCCCCCCGGCTCCCCTGCGATCACTTGTTATGTGGGGATCAGCGGACTCGGCGCGAATGCGGCCGCACTGCCCATCGATTCTCCGCAGGCGGGCGCGATGCGATACGATGCCCCCACGCCGTTCGAGCGCATTTCCGACGGCCTGAGCCAAACGCTGCTGTTCGCCGAAACGCGGAACGAACTCGGCCCGTGGCTCCGCGGTGGTCCCTCGACGGTTCGCGGGTTGGACAACGCTCCCGGCGTTCCGGCGCTTATTGGGACGGACGGGCAGTTCGGCGGTTACTTCCCGGGCATCGCGCATTTCGCCATGTGCGACGGGAGCGTGCGAGCGTTCACCGCGAATGCGGACCCGCGCGTGTTGTACGGTCTGAGTACCATTGCGGGTAAGAACACCGATCCCGTACCGGGCGAGTGAGATCGGCGCTGATCCCGATACAATCTCCTCATGTCTGACGAGCCACCCAAGAAAAAGAAGAAGCGTCCGTTCTGGCGTAAGCGCATCCGGCGCTCGACCACCGAGGGCGAGCACAAGCCGGTTCTGCTCGCGGAAGTGCTCGCTGCGCTGAACCCGCAACCGGGGCAAACGATCGTCGATTGCACGCTCGGCTTCGCGGGGCACTCGCTCGAACTGCTCCAGCGCGTCTCCCCCGACGGGTTACTCATCTCGACCGACCTCGACGCCGGGAACATCGAACCCGCTCGCGCGAAACTTGAAGCCGCCGGTGGGCTGTTCGCGCTGCATCACTCCAACTTCGCGGGGCTGCCCACGGTTCTCGCGATGGAGGGCATGTCGCAGGTCGATGGCGTGCTCGCGGACCTCGGCATGTCGAGTATGCAGGTGGACGACCGCACGCGCGGGTTCTCGTTCATGCGCGACGGTCCACTCGATATGCGGATGGACCGCACCCGCGGGCGCACCGCGGCGGATTTGCTCGCGACGCTCTCAAAAGACGAACTCGCGGCGTGTTTCAGCGAATTCGGCGACGAACCGCAAGCGGAAACGATCGCTGCCGCAATCGTAACCCAGCGCGAAGTAAAGCCGGTCGAACGGACGAAGGAGCTGCGCGAACTGATCGACCGCGCGGCCCCGGTTCGTGTGGACCGCAGCCCAGGGGCGCCGCCCGAACGGAGGCAGTTACTCGGCCCGGCGACGCGGGTCTTTCAGGCGCTCCGCATTCTCGCCAACCGCGAGCTCGCGAACCTTCAACAACTGCTGCGCGTGCTACCGACCATCCTGAAACCGGGCGGGGTGGCGGCGATCATCAGTTTCCACAGCGGGGAAGACCGGCTCGTGAAAGCGGCGTTCCGCGACGGGCTGCGAAGCGGTGTGTACGAAGCCGTCAGCCCAGACGCGATCCGCTCGACGTTCGACGAGCGCCGGGCTAACCCGCGCTCGCGTTCGGCGAAGTTGCGTGTCGCGAAGATGAAGGCGTGAGGCCAAGAAGAGCGCGGATAAACGCGGATGAAAGGCACGATCAGACATTTCGGACGAACGGCCGGTTGATACCGGCCAGCGTGATGTCCTTGCGGCTAAATGTACGTCGAGAGCAGGTACAGCACAGTACCGATGCCCGCGAGGAACAGCGTGATGCGCAGCCCCCACCCGGTCGCTTCGTGAATGATCTTGTCCCAGCGGTCGTGTCGCGTCGCCGCGTACACGAGGCTAACGACCACCAGCAGCACCGGCAGATCCCAGTAAATGCTCACGGCCAGAAGTGGCAGGTTCATTACGCGCCTCCTTGTGCAGTGGGCGGGACGGGCGGCGCGGTGTGAGCGGGAGCCTCAACGGGGGGCGCGGGCGGCTTGAACGAGGGCACCGTCGTAACCGGTGGTGGAAGCGGGGCGGCGGGTGCCGGGGCGCGAGGCGCTGCGGTGTAGGCTTCCTCGTGTTCGTCACCGATCCATTCGGACGGCGGATCGCGGAACATCGGACCCGCAAACGCATCGTAGATCACGAGCAAGTTCAGCACGCCCGCGATCACCGTGTACACCCAACCCAAGTCCCAGCGCTTGTTGCCGTTGCGCTGCAGGTCGTTCAGTTCTTTTTCGTCGGGCATTCGCTGGAATTTGCCGAAGATCGGTCCCTCGTCCTTCGCCTTATCGAACGCGATGTACTGGTACACCCCGGGCCACGCGGCGGCACCGATCCAGAACTGGCCGAGGAACTGCGGGCGGTACGAGATCGCTTTGGCGGCGCCGGGCAGGTCGGTCCCGGCGAACGCGACCGCGGGGAGGTCTTCTGTGTCGGGTAGCCACACGTTCCGCCACTGCCCCATCCACATGCCGTAGAAGAACAGGAGGTACAGCCCGCCGAAGAACAAAAGCCCCTTACCCACGCGCCCCTGGTATATCTGGCCGAGACCGGGGATGATGTAACTGAGCAGGCCGGCGATCGGGTCGAGTGTGACCGGCGGGAGCGGCGGATCGTTCGTCGGCGAAGACGCCATCAGCGGGCCTCGGCGGAGTGGCTCCGGGCAAACGACGCAGCCCGGTTGGAGAAACCAATGGTCTCCCATCGGGTGTTCGCCACTGGCCGGGCGACATTGTCGGTTCTCAAGATTATATGATCCGCCGCACGCCGGCCAAGTCACTTGGGCCAGGGAAGCATGACGGGAAGTGACACCCACCCCTGGACCTGCGCCACGTGAAGAACTGTGTACACGATCAGCCCTAAACCTGCGAATCCCAACAGGTTCTTGAAGAACCCCGAGCGGAAGAGGCGCCCCAGTGGGCCGAACATGCCACAGATACTATCGAACAGGCCGTTGAGTGCAACGAACGGGAGGAACACGAACGGTACCGGGGGCGCCGCCGGTACCGGAGTCAGCGCCGTGGGTGGTGCCGGCGGAGGAGGCGCTTTGGGTTGTGGCGCGGGAGTTGGCTTCGGAGTGGGAGTCTTGGTCGGAGCGGGGGTGACTTTCACCATCGGTGCCGGAGCAGGCGCTGGAACCGGGACTGGCGCAGGTTGAGGGGGCGCGGCCGGAGTCGGAACGGGCGCCGGGGCCTTTGCGACTGGTGCCGGTGTAGCGGGCGCAGGCGGCTCGAATTTCAGTGTCGCAGGCGGTTCGTTGACCGCGAGGTGTGCGAGTGACGGGGCCGGCACAGTCGCGGGCGCATCGACACGCCAACTCGGTGGCAGCGGTGGCTGCGTCATCGACGGGGGCGGAACGGGCACTTCCGCCGGCGCGAGCGGCACCATCAGCATCTTCTGGAGCAGCGCGTCCAGCTCGTCGAGTTGCTGTCTGGTCAGGTCGTTCGGGCTGGGGGCGGTGGCCATGAGCTTCCTTTCGCGGCCAAATCCGTGTCATGCCGCGAGCGGCAACCGGAGCGCGGGTGGAAGTCTAGCCCCCTATGAGCGGGGAAAAAAGGGCAAGTCGCAGCGCGAAATGGATCGGACCTGATTGCGCGGATCTCGTGCTGTGGCCGACCTTTGCGAAGCCGGCTACAGGGTCAAACGCGACACCCGGACCCCTAGTGGGGCGTCTCCTTCACTTCGTTCCGGTTCCACTTAGGGATGAGCACAATGAGATCTTGAGTGCCGTTGGGCACACACTGACACGCGAGCCGCGATTCCGGTGACAGGTCCGGGGCCTTGTCCAGTTCGTCTTCCTCGTTTTCCGTCGCGCGCGAGCAACTCGCGCCGCCCTTCTCAATGCGCACGTGACACGTCGAGCACGCACACACGCCGCCGCACGAGTGGTTGATCTCGATCCCCGCACCGTCGGCAATATCGAGGACGCTGCCCTCCAGCCCGATGTGCCCGAGTGGGAACGTGGCCGGATCGACCGCGACTTCGGTCGATTGGCCCGTCGCCTCGTCCACGAACGTGACCTTGAACGGCTGGGTCGCCTTCGGCGCCGGTCCCTTCTGGATATACGGGTTCACGCCCGCCATGCTTGGTTTCCTGCGTCAGAGAAATCGGATCGTGTGGTCTATTATATCCGCGACGGGAAACGAAGAAGCCCGCGAACTCGGTTCGCGGGCTTCTGTTTTACTCAGAGATTGTTCGTTACTTGCTCGCGACCGGGAACGTGAGTTCGTTCGAGATGGCGCCGACACCGGGCGTCAATCGCACGAGCCCCTCGACGAGCCGGGCCTCTTCGTCGTCTTTCACCGTGCCACGGAGGGTGACGTTGTTGTTACCGTCCGCGAGAACTTGCACGCCCTTCGAGTTGGAAAGCCCGCCCGCGTCGATGATGCCGCGGAGGTCCGTTTGCAGTTTGATCGCGGGGACGGGGGGCGTGGGGAACCGCATCTGAGCGGTGTAGTGGATCTGCACCGGGAGTTGAATCAGGATGCCGCTCTGATTCGTGGTGCTCTGCGTGCCGCGGGCACCGGTCCCCGTCGTTCGGCCCGTAGTGGTGCCTGTGCCCGTGCTCCCGTAAAGGGCCGCGCCGAAGCCGCCCGGGGTGGTGCTCGACTTGTTATTGATGCCCTGGTAGTACGGGTTCGCGAAGTACCCCGAGAGGAAGTTCGATTTTGAGGACGAACTGGTCGCGTTCCCGGTCGGCGCGCTGGGCGGCTCCGGTGCCGTAACCGTTTGAAGCGCCGACGACGATCCGGTCAGGCTGCTAGTCCCCAGACTGCTGCCGAGAGTGCTTCCGAGGCTGCTGGTGTTACCCGAGCTTGTGGTGCTCCCACTCGTTGTTCCGCTCGTGGTACCGCCGCTGCTCGTATTTTGCGAGAACACGGGGGGCGCCGTGGCGCCCGCGATCACAACTGCCCACGCCCAAGTTTTGAGTCCGCGCACGGAACACCCTCTTTCTTTCGGGGCACGCAGTGGTATGCTGCGGCGGGGTCACGTCTCCCACACATTATCGACGATCCGATTCGGCCGGTCCAGTCATACGTTGATGAGAAAGCGAGTAGTATTTCATTTCCGGTGTTCGGTTTACCGCAAGAGCGGCGCCGGTCCGCGGGCCGGCCGCGAGCACCCATAAACTCGGAGCTCCCATGCAACTCGGCTTCGTATCGGCGATCCTGGCCGACCAGTCACTCGAACAGGTGTTAGCGTTCGCGGCGGACGAGGGGTTCTCGTGCGTCGAGCTGATGTGCTGGCCCCCGGGCCGGGCCGACCGCCGGTACGCGGGCGTCACGCACCTGGACGTCACAAATTTCACCGACGAGGCCGCCGCGAGCGTGCAGGATTTACTCCGAATCCACCGGGTGAACATCTCCGCGCTGGGTTACTACCCGAACCCGCTCGACCCGGACCCCGCGCACCGGGCGCTCGTATGTGACCACCTGATTAACGTGATCCGGGCCGCGGCGAAGCTCGGCGTGGGCGTGGTGAACACGTTCATCGGGCGCGACCCGGCCGGCACAGTGAACGCGAACTTCGACCTCGTTAAACAGGTGTGGCCGCGCGTGCTGGACGAGGCGCGCGAGGCGGGCGTTCGGCTCGGTATCGAGCACTGCCCGATGCTGTTCAGCGAGAACGAGTGGCCCGGTGGTAAGAACGTCGCGATCAGCCCGGCGCTCTGGCGGCGCCTGTTCGACACGTTCCCGGACGCCCCCCTCGGGTTGAACTTCGACCCGTCGCACCTGATCTGGCAGTTCATCGATTGCGGGCGCGCCGTGCGCGAGTTCGGGTCGCGCATCGTTCACGTTCACGCGAAGGACGAGCGCATCGATTCCGCCCGGCTCTACGACGTGGGCGTTTTGGGGCTTGGGTGGCACGTACCGAAGCTGCCGGGGCTGGGCGACGTCAAGTGGGGCGAGTTCTTCGCCGCGCTGACGGACGTGGGGTACACCGGTCCGGTGTGCATCGAGGTCGAGGACCGGGCCTACGAGGGCTCGCTCGCCGAGCGCCAGCGGGCGCTCCGCCAGAGCCGCAAGTTTCTCGAACAATTCATCGGCTAGCGGGAACCGGAACGGGCGCGGTGTGTTCAATTTTTGGACTCGCGCCTTGCATTTGGCCGCGACTCGTCGCTGGCGTCCCGCGCGCCAACGACGTATGATCCAAATACGTTTCTCGACGTACCGCTCCCCTCTCGCTAACGAGGACAGATCATGCGACGCTGGTTAGCTGCCCCGGTTGCGTTTGCCGTAGCAATCGGGCTTTCGTCCCTGCACGTGGCCCCGGTCAAGGCCCAACCCAAGGGCGAGGCGCCGGTCGAAGAATCGTTTCTCACCGCGGACGGGGTGCAACTGAAGGGGCTGTTCCACGCTACCAACAAGGACGCGGCCACGGCGCCGGTGGCGGTCCTCTTGTACGCGCCCGGTCCGGACCGGGACATGACGAAGGGGGACTGGGCCGGGCTCGCGGGGCGGCTCAACGAGGCCGGGTACCACGTGTTCCGGTTCGACTGGCGCGGGCACGGCAAGAGCACGGAAATTAAAGACCCGAAGAAGTTCTGGAACAACCCGTTCCTGAACGGGGGCAACGTCAATTACAACGGGTACATCAAGGGCGGGCCGCCGAAGAAACCGCTCAAGAACGACCTGTATTACAAAGACCTGAGCCCGACGCGGGCCGAGCGGTACCTCCCCGCGTACCTGAACGACCTGGCCGCGGTCCGCCTTCACCTGGACTCGAAGAACGACAACAAAACCCTGAACACCAGTTCGATCTATCTGATCGGTACCGGCGACGCCGCGGCCCTGGGGCTGGGCTGGATCGCGACCGAGTGGTCGCGCCCGGCCGTGTTCCCGAAGGAGGGCCAGTTGGGTGTGGGCGTGCCCGGGTACGAATTCGTGCCGCAACAGCTCGTCGGGCAGTTCCCCCCGGAGGGCGGGCACGACATCGCCGGCGCCGTGTGGATCAGCCCCAACCGCCCGGCCCTGATCTCCGAAGCGGCCACGAAGAAGTGGATCAGCACTTACGCCCCCAAGATCCGCGAAAACAACCCGATGCTGTTCCTCTACGCCGACAAGGACGCGGCGGGGAAGAAGCAGAGCGAGTTCTTCTACAACGAGGTGCTCGTGGGCGACCCGCGGCGGGCCAAAGCGTTCAACCTCGCCCCGATTTCGGACACGTTCATCAAGGAAGTGAAGGGCGGGAGCACTCTGAACGGCGTAAAGTTGCTCGACAACAACGCCGAGCTGAAGGTACAGGACACCATTATTCAGTTCATGGCAGCGATCCAGAAGGAGCGGGCCAAGTTGCCGTCGAAGAACCGCAACTACAGCACCCCGTACTTCATCAACGCCCAGAGCTTCGGCTTCGCTGCCACCCCGTGACCCCGCCACAGGGGGCGGAAGAGCAGTTCTCAGCCCCGTTAGGGGCGTAGGCGCGTAGCCAGGGGGTGAAGCTTACGCTTCACCCCCTGGCTACGCGCCTACGCCCCTAACGGGGCTTCAGAAGCAATACACCCACCGTGCTCACCCCTCGACGAACTTGCGGAGTTCCTGTTCGAGTGCCGCCATCACCTTGCCGACGCTCTCCGCGGTCTTGGCGAGTTTGCGGTCGGCTTCGCTCGCCGGGTCGAGCGGGGCGACCAGTTCGTTGAGCTTAACGACCGCGCCCTCGAAGACGATGAGCAGTTTGCGGATCGTCAACTTGTCCCCGTGCTTCTTGCACACGTCCACCGCGTTGCGAATGGTCTTGAGGCTCTCGTCGAAGTCCGGGATCGTTGCGATCGTGGGCCACGTTTTGAGCAGGTAGTCGCGGGCCTTCTGGTGGGCCTCGTCCTTCACCTTCCACTCGGCCGCGAGTTCGTTCTTCCGTTTCTTGATTTCGGCATCGTCGGGCACGAGTTCGGACAGTTGGGTGTAGGCCGCGAGTGCCTCGTCCACGTCGCCACGGGCCAGTAAAAGCGCGATCCGCGCGTTGATCGCTTGCGCCTGTACCTCGCGCGCGGCAGCGGCGGGATCGTTCTCGCGCTTCACGATCTCTTCGAGTGACTTGAGGTGCTTGGAGAGCTGCTCGTTGTACGCCTTCAGTAGGGCCACGTTCTGTCCCATTTTGGTGAGGATCCCGTCCACACTTTCGGCCTTTTGCACCGCTTTGCCTTGCTCTTTGAGCCGCGTCAGTTCGTCCGAGAGGGTCTTGTCGGCCGAGTCCGCGGCCGTAAACCCGCTTTGCGCCCGGGCGAGGGCTTCGGCGTTCTTCTGTTTTTTGATGAGGTCCGCGACCGCCTCGAAGCACACCGACTGTGCGAGTCGGGCGTCGGCCGCGGCGTTCGCGGCGGCGAGCACCGAGCGCTCGAACGCGGCCCGCTCTTCCTTCGCCGGGTCGATGTCAAACGGGATCGTGATCGGTTCGTCGTTGAGGATCGGCACCGGAAACTGCTTCGCCTGCGACGGCCCGAGCGCGACCGTGACGCACGCGATGCCCGAAAGCGCGCGGTCCGAGCGGAACTGCGCCGTCTGCGAGTGGAACTTGCACACGTCCTTTTGGTCGCCCGCGCCGGCCACCACGAAGCCGTTGTCACTCGCACGCACGTTCACCGCCGACGCGGTCTTGTACACCGTACCTTCGCTACTCATCAGGCGCACCGCGACGGGCGCCTTCACCGTACCGAGCTTCATGGCGCGGTAGCCGATCACGCCCCCGGTGGTGGGCATCGCGTTCTGGTAGCGCGTCAGGATCGTGCACCGACACGTGCCGTCCGCGCCCACGTCGGTCACTTTCAGCAAGGTGAAGTCGCGCGGGGTCGATGTGAGTCCGGGCGGCGGAACCGAAC
Organism: Gemmata sp. SH-PL17; assembly: GCF_001610855.1. Classification (NCBI taxonomy): domain Bacteria; kingdom Pseudomonadati; phylum Planctomycetota; class Planctomycetia; order Gemmatales; family Gemmataceae; genus Gemmata; species Gemmata sp. SH-PL17. Next base: position 8,912,367 of record NZ_CP011271.1, on the reverse strand, counting down.
CCGGCGGCGGGTTGATGATTTTGCCCGTCGCGGTGCGAACCGGCGGCGGGGCCGGGCGGTTCGTCTTGCGGACCGCGGCGACGGCGAATACGTCCCCGGTTTGTACGAGATCCTTCACCGGGCCGAGGCCCGATCCGCGGATCAGCACCTTCGCCTCGTCCGACTTCCCGCCGATGGCTTCGACCGTGCCCACCAGTCCGAAGTCGCGGTCGAGCATCAGCCCGGCGGTGCGGCCTGCGAGTTCCGGTGCCCGTGTCGATTGCGTGCGCACGACCGGGGACGACAGCCCCGTGAACCCGTCGTACTGCCGCGACTCCATGTGGACCTTGCCGTCGCGGTACTCGATTTTGAGGAAGTGCGTTTTCGCGCCGGTGAGGTCGCGCGGGGCGTCCAGGGCCGTGAACCCCTTTTCGCTGAACTGCTGCCACAGCGGTTCCTTGGTCGCGTCGCGCGCGAGGTCGGCGAGATCGATCACCTCGACCGTACCCAGGTTCCCCAACCCGGGCTGGAGCGCGGCCAGGAGGTCGCGCTTCAAGCGGTCGCGGAAGTCCTGCGTGAGCAGCGGGTGCGGCTTGACCGAGATCACGACCCGCCACAGGTACTGCTGCTTCGGTTCGGGGTCGAGTTGGGCGAACGCGGGCGCACCCGCCAAGAGCGCAACGGCAACAACGGCGACCAAGCGGCGGACCATACAGAACCTCCGACGAACGGTGTTGTGAGTGTACCAGATTTCGCGGGCGTCTGCGCGCTCGTGGGAGACCGCACTCTATGCTTTGGCGCCGGGCCGATTGCTCCCCCGTGCGCGCACGGGTACACTGACCAAACTGAAATTCAAATCGAAATTAGTGCTCCGGAGTGACTGCGTATGCGCTTTGTGCCCGTTTTACTCGCGCTCGCGAGTTGCGCCTGGCTCACCTCCAGCGCCCAAGAACCGAAATCCCAGCCGAAACCGGGCGAGAAGGCGGCGAAGGCCGACAAGAACGAACCGGTCGCCGGGCGCAAGACGAAGAAAATCGAGGGCTTCACGTTCCTCCTCAGCGAAGAAGCCCTCAACGCGGACGCCTCGAAGTACGAGCGCCCGCCGCTGGAAGTGCTGGACTACGAGTGCAAGCTGCTCATCAAGATGCTTTCGCCGAAGGCGGTCGACTTGCTCCGCCGGTTGACGGTTTTCGTGGACTGGGACGAGAAGATCACGCTCTCTAACGGCCGGGACGGGGTCGCGCTCGCGTCGTACTACGGCGGCGGGGCGCAACAGATGGTGAAGGAGGGGCGGCACCCGCTCCAGGCGAAAACGGTCACCATCCACACGCTCAAGTCGCTGACCGAGCAGCGCCAGCCGAAAAACGATAGTCGCGTGTCGTGCTTGTTGCTCCACGAGTTCGCGCACGCGGTCCACGACCAGTTATTCGGCTTCGACCACGCGGGCATCAAGGCCGCTTACGAGCAGGCGATGGAGCGGAAGCTCTACGAGAAGGATTTCTACGCCGCGACCAACCCGCGCGAGTTCTTCGCCGAGCTGAGCTGCACGTACCTCGACCGGTTGCACTACTACCCCCACAACCGCGACGAGTTAAAGAAGCACGATCCGGTCACGTTCAAGACGATGGAGTCCGTTTGGACGGGCGCGACCGCGAGCAAGGTGGCGAAAGTCCCTCCGCCCCACGCGGAGAAGGGGAATTTGGATCTGTCCCTCTCCACCGATGTGAAGTTCGGGCCGGTTGTGAACGGCCCCGATGCCGCTGTGGATAAACTCGCCGGGAAAGTCGTTTTGATCGGGTATTGGGGCGGGCTGCACGCGAACGTGCTGGACCGGCTCGACCGGCTCCAGGCCGAACTGGGGACTTACGGGCTGGTAGTCGTGTGCCCGAACACTCTCGTCCGTGAAGACGATCTGATCAAAGCGGACGCGGAGAAGCGCGGCGGGTCGGTTACGATCCTCCGAAACGCCTTCGTGAAAGAGGGGAGCGGACCGGAATTCAAATCCCAACTCGGTGGCCACGCGCTGGTGTTCGATTCGACCGGAAAGTGCGTCCACCGCGGATCGGCCTACGACATCGAGGGGCCGGTTCGTGCGGCCGTTGGCAAACTGCTCCTGACGACCGCGTGCGGACCGGACGAGGCGCCGAAAGCGTTCAAACCGGTCGCGGATGCGTTCGCCGCCGGAGGAAGCCCGGTGTCTGTTGTCTCCAAGGTGGCCCCGCTGACGACGTCTGCGGATGAAGACGTCAAAACCAAGGCCAAGAAGCTTCAAGACCTTATCCTCGCGCCGGGGCAGAAGGCATTGGCCGAGACCCAAGCGAACGTGAAGACCGATCCGGTGAGTGCGTTCATCGGCGCGGAGAAACTTGCAGTGAGCTTCAAAAACACGTCCATCGGCACGAAGGCCGCGACCATCGTGTCGACTTTGCGCATCGATAAGGCCGTTGTCGCGGAACTGAAGGCGCGAACCCAGGCAGCCGAAATCGAGAAGCTCGCTGGCAAACTTCGCGGGCAAGAGGGGAGCATCAAACCCGCGGAGGCGAGCTTCCAGTCCAAGCACCAGCAAGCGCTGGCCCAAATGAAGACGCTGCTCGATCAGTTGCGGAAGCAGCACCCCACCGCGCGAGCGACCGCGGAGGCCGAGAAAGCTGCGCGCGAGTTCTCGGTACCTTGACAGTCGCAGGTCGAAAGGTCGCAAGTCGTAAAGCCGGTTGAAGATCGCAAGCCACGAGTTGATGTGTTGGGGCCTTGCAAACGGCCCAGTGTCAGTCCGCCGGTGCCTTTTAGTCCCGTTCCCGCTTCCTTGTAATGAACCGCAAGGGAGCGGGAGGCGCTCCCGTTGGTGATTACGGTTCAACGCACGGGAAGTCCCGCTCCCTTGCGGTCGCTCCGTGAATCTCGAAACGAGACTGCTATTACCGGCGGGTTGACGTCGCGCCGCTTGCTTGCACCCAGATTTCAACACAGCCGTCAAAAGTCGTAAGGCCGAAGACACCCATTCAGGATGCCTTCGGCCTTACGACTTTTGACAAATAAAAAGCCCCGCCCAGGTGAGGGAGCCTGGGCGGGGGTGACTCAACCGGGCGAACGGGTTGCCCGGTCAGTCGTGCTCGTTGTTAGCGGCTTAGTGGCAGCAGCCGGCGACGGCGCCTTGGGCCACAGGAGCGCACCCGCAGTCGCTGCTCTTCTTGCAAAGCTTGCCCTTCAGCCCGCCGAGGCCGGCCTTGAGGCGGTCCAGCAGCCCGGCGCGGGCCGGGGCGCAGCCGGTGTCGCAACCGGTGTTGCACACCGCGACTTCCTTCTCGACTTCCTTGGCCACCAGCTTCGTGACCTTGACCTTCTCCTGGACCGGTTCGCACACGGTCACTTGGCGGGTTGCTTGGTAGGCCACGCACTTGCGCACGTTGACCGTCTTGGTGACGGTTTCAACGGTCGGGACGCACTTGGTCTTGCACACGGTCGTCGGGACCACCTTGGTCACGCACTCGTAGGTGCAGATGGTCTTCTGGACCGGGCGGCACTCGTAGGTGCAGACCGTCTTCGTCACCGGCACGCACTCGGCGACCTTCTTGCACACGGTGACCGGTTCGCACACGGTTTCGCAGTGCTTTTCGGTCTTGCAGCCCGACACGGTGCGGGGGCACGGCGTGTAGCACGGGTCGCAGATCTTGTGCAGGCGGTCGGACAGCGACGGGGGCAGTTCCTTGCAGTACGGCACCGAGACCTTGTGGGTCACGGTCTTCGACTTCATCTCCGTCACCATCACCGTCTTCCAGCGCGTTTCGTTCACGGTGATCGTCTTCTGCACCGGGACGCGCTCGTTGACGGTGATGGTCTTCTGAACCGGAACGCGCTCGGTAACACAGCGGTTCTCGGTGACGTTCTCGGTGACCAGCTTGTTGACCGTGACCTGGCAGGTCACGGTTTCCGGGACGCACTCCCACTTGTGCGCCGTGTAGGTTTCCGTCTTGGTGACCGGCTTCAGCACCGTCACGGTCTCTTCAACGACCGTGGGCACCCACTCGGTGACCTTGACCTTCTGTGTGACCGGTGCGGGCGCCGGGGCCGGCGTCACGGGGCCGCACGGACTCGGGCACGGGTTCGCGCACGGGTCGGCACAGGGATCCTTCTTGCTGAACAACTTGCCGCAGAACGCGTGTGCGTCCCCGGCCGCCAAACCGATCAGGCCCGCACATGCGGCGGTCATGATCCACGCCTTGATACGCAGAACGCTCATGGTGACCCTCTTTACTGCTCCGGGTTTCAGCACTCGCCACACCGTCGCGACCATCCATTCGCCGCTGATTACGGTTGTGGGTCTCAATGTGCCTGCGATAGATATGACAGCGCCGAGTAATTTGGGAAAGCAAACCAAGGTCGGTAAGGCACGGAAAATCGCGAAACTGCGTGGTAATCTGCCGTCTAATGAGACATGCGCAATTGTACCAATTCTGCCTATCAGCGAATCTCACGCGATCATATGGAATTGAGGCCGTCATGGATGTGGTCGTGGCGGCTAACATTTCTCCCAATTGATACAACCAGTTCCGGTTGAGACTGAGCGGGCGCTTCCGTTCCCGGGGCGCGGTACGGGACAAAATCTGACCCGCCGCTCGCGACCCCCGAACCCGGCCCGTTGGAAACTTGAAACTTGGCACGTCGTGCGAAGGACGGTAGCATCGCGGACTGATTTTCACGCAGCCCAAGGTCTCTCCCAATGCCGTTCGCTTACGTGCAGGATCTCAATCCGTTGCCGGTCGGGGGGTACGCGCTCCTCTCGACCGTCGTCGCGGCTCTCCCCGTATTGGTCCTCTTCTATCTCCTCGTGGCGCGGCGCTGGCTCGCGAGCTGGGCCGGGGCTGCGGGGGCCGTTCTCGCGATCGCACTCGCGTGGCTCGCGTATGGGATGCCGTTGGGCATGGCTTGCGCGTCGTTCGTGTACGGGGCCGCGTTCGGGTTGATGCCGATCGGCTGGACCGTGTTCGCTGCGATGATGCTCTACAACGTGACCGTGGAGACGGGGCAGTTCACGGTCATCCGGCGCTCGATCGGCGGTCTCAGTCAGGACGCCCGCGTGCAGGCGGTGTTGATCGGGTTCGCGTTCGGGGCGTTCATGGAAGGCGCAGCCGGGGCCGGTTCGCCGGTCGCGATTTGCGGTGCGATGTTAGTGGGCCTGGGTGTGCCGCCGTTTCGTGCCGCAGTGATTTGTTTGATCGCCAACACGTCGCCGGTTTGTTATGGCGGCCTGGGTGTGCCGATTATCACACTTGAAACATCAAGCGGAGTGCCCGCCGATAAAATTAGTATCATGTGTGGGCATCAACTCCCGTTCCTATCGTGCTTGATCCCGTTCTACATGGTGAAGTGCATGTGCTCGTGGCGAGAGACGCTCGCCATTTGGCCTGCGCTGGTTGTGGGGGGCGGGTCGTTCGCGGCGTTCCAGTTTTTCTTCGCGACCGCCCACGCTTATGGGCTTCCTCCAATCTGGCAACTCACCGACATCGGCGGCGGATTGTTCTCGCTCGTTACACTCGCGCTATTTCTCAAATTCGTCTGGAAGCCACGCGAAGAGTGGCGGTTCCCCGAAGAATCACAAAAGATGGACCCGAGAGCGAAGAATACGAGTGACCCGCACGACCCGCAGTCCGAGCACGCGAAGGAAGAAGTGGAGCAGCTCCTCGGTTCCGCGCTCCCCGCTTCGGGTTCCCCGCTAACAGAGCCACCGCTGACCTTCGGTTCGGTCTCGCTCGCGTGGATGCCGTGGATCTTGATGGCGCTGTGTTTGGTCGGCAGCGGGTATGTCAAGTATTTGGAAACCGACCCCGTTACGAAGAAATCCCATCCGCTCGATCTGTTCGGCTTACAGACCTATTACGACGTCGAAATTCCCGGGTTGCACAAGCAGGTCGTGCGTGCTGAGAAGTTGATTCCTGAGGGCACGCCGGACGAGAAGAAGCTCGAATCGGCTGTCTTTCGGTTCAACTGGCTGACCGCCCCGGGAACGCCGGTGCTTATCGCCGCGTTGCTTTCAATGGTGTTATTGAGAGTGTCGTTGATGCAGGCCCGAGCGGTGGTGGCGAAAACGGTCTACCAGATGCGGATACCGATCCCCACGATCGCGTTCATGCTTGGATTGAGTTACGTCACCAAGTATGCGGGCATGGACGCGACCCTCGGCGTCGCGTTCGCTGAGACCGGCGTGCTGTACCCATTCTTTGCTGCGATGTTGGGCTGGCTCGGCGTATTCCTGACGGGCACGGACGCGGGAAGTAACGCACTATTCGGCGGGCTTCAGAAAATCACTGCTACGGAAGTGTGGAACGTCCACGGCCTTGAAGGGACGGGGGCGATGGCTCTGACTCTGGATCAGGCGCAAACGCTGATTTGCACTGCCAACAGCACCGGTGGCGTGATGGGTAAAATGATCGACGCCCAAAGTATTTGCGTGGCCACAGCGGGTACGAATCAGGTGGGTCGGGAGGCCGATATCTTCAAGGCCGTTATCGGGCACAGTATCCTGCTCGCGAGCATCGTCGGTGTGCTCACCGCGTTGCAAGCGTTCGTGCCCCCATTCACGTTGATGGTTCCGAAGTGATGCGAATTTCCTCCGCGAACCGGTCCAGTAACTGGCGCTGTGCCCGACTCGGGCGCACGCCGGGTCGGAGTTCGCGGAGCGTTCTCAACGCGGTCCTTACATCTGGTGCCAGACCTGCCGCAAGTAAGTACGCTGCAACGACGGTCGCGCTCCGGCTGTGTCCGAGGGCACAGTGAACGTACACCGGACCGATTGCCGCGAACTGTGCCACCCACGCGACCGAGTCACGAAGTTGAGCGAGGCTCATCGCGGTCGCGTCGAGAACCAACAGCGACCGGTAGTTGCCAAGCGACCGCAGGGGCCACGGTTCAGGCATTTCCGCGACCAGATCCAGTACCGCGTGCCAGTTCACCCGGGTCTGATTTGCCTCGAATCTCGTGAGTCGCCGGCCCAAATACACGTTTGGCGCCACGCAGACGAACGCACTTTCGCGGCCGAATAGCACCGCGAGCCAGTACGAGAACGCGGTGAGAGCAAAGTACGGCCAGTGAACACCCCATACCCATGCGACCCGCCGGCCGTCGGTGCGTTTAAAAAGCAGACGCGGTCCCGCACCGAAGTACGCGACCGCGACGAGCAGGAACGAAAACACGCACGCGATACCGGCTCCGCGAAGTGGCCATGACGGAGCCGATATCGCCACAAGTGCTGCGACTGACGCAAGAACGGTAAACACGAAGCCGTAAGCAATCGACATTACTTCTTGAACGCGGAGTACGCTTCAGCGACCTTACCCGCTTTGACGTCGCCCGTGTGAGCGTACACCGCGTATTTCAGTTTCATCTCGCCGCCTTTTGCGATCTTCAGCAGCTCCGTGTTGTCCTTCTGAGAGGGGAACCCGCTTGCTTTGCGCCCGAACGGATTGGCCGCGTTGAGGCCGTAGGCGCGAACGTGCCAGTTGGACTTCGGATTGGCTGGGTGGTCAAACACCGCGATGCCCACTTCTTTGCCGCCGAGCGTGCCCGAGTAGTCGATCCACTCGGTCGGGTGCCCCCAAATCGGCAAGTTGTCTTTGGCCGGCGGGTTCACCGTCGTGCCCTCGGCGGTGGTCACGACCGCGCCGGTTTTTTCGCTCGGCCGCAGCCCGTCGTGAACCCGGATGCCGAACGACCCCTCCTTTGTGTCGCCGAACGTGATCGGGCACACGCTCGCTTTCAGTGTGATCTCGAACGCGAACGTGCGCCCCTCCTTACCGTCGACCAGGTGAATCACGCGAACTTCGTCCATGATCTTCACGCCGTCCGGGGTGCGCCACTCGTTGTGCGTTTCGACGCTCGCGTGGTTCTTCGCGTGCTGTTTCGGTTCGGCTACCTTCACGCACGCGATCTTCCCGTGCCGCGGACCGGTGCCGTCCTTCGCCTCGCTCCAGAAATCCACGCCTTTACCCCCTTTCTCGGTCGTTTTAATCTTCAGTTCGATACCCTCGGGGATCACGTCGCCGTGACAGAACCACACGGACTTCTGGTGAACGTGGTCTTTGGTCGCCTCGCCCGGCGTGTCCTTTTCAACGGGCCAGGGGCGCGTGACGCCGACCCCGTTCGGCGCGAGTACCGGGTACAGGTAGGGCTTGGCGACCGAATCCGCGATCGCGTACTTCGCGACCACGGTCGACCCCGCTTTGAACTCGATCGCGTCCTTACCAACGGTAATGGAAACGTCGTCGGCCAGTGTAACGGCAGGTGCTACGGCGACGGCAAGAAGGGGGAGCAGGCAGCGCATGAGATCGGCTCCGAACGGCAGGAGAGCAACGCGGGGTGTAGTGTCCGCGGGCGGGCCGCGCGTGTCAAGGATCGCGCCGCCCACCGGCGCCCGAACGGGTAGAATCACCACATGAGCAAGAAGAAGAAAGTCCGCGTCGAGTTGCGGAAGAACCGTGAGAAGCCGCCGCGGGAGAACGACATCACCCGCGACTACCAGGAGGGCGACGGGCGCGCGGACGACGCGCGGTCCAGCGAGCGGGTGCGCGCGAAGGGGAACCTCTCCCGCTACCGCACCGTCGTGCAGGACGAGTCCGCCGACGGTTCAACAATGCCGGCCGTGAACGCGGAAACGTGTATCCGCGGGCGCGTGTTGCGTGTTCACGGCCTCGCGTCGGTCGTGGAAACCGATGACGGCCGCGTCTTCCGCTGTGCCGTCCGTCGGTTGCTCAAAAGCCTCGCCACCGACGAGCGCAGCGTGGTGACCACGGGGGACGTGGTTTGGATTCGCTTGGTGGGGACTGGAAGCCGGGATCAAGGGGCAGGGGGCGGAGAAGAACAACTTCCCGCGGAACCCGCGACCGAGCCGACCGAGGATTCGGCACCAAACCCCGAATCTCGAACACCGACCATTGCTCAAGAGGGCGTCATCGAGCGCGTCGAACCGCGTCACGGTGTTCTTACGCGCGCGAGTCGGCGCCGGGAACACGTGTTGGTTGCGAACGTCGACCAACTCGTCATCGTCATGTCGCTGGTCGAGCCGAATCTGAAACCGCACCTCATCGACCGCTACCTTGCTGCTGCACAACAAGGCGATTTGAAGCCCGTACTGTGCCTGAATAAGTCCGACCTCGCGGACGCAGTCGAACTCCAATCCCTGATCGGGCTGTACGCACAACTCGGGGTGCCGGTGTTCCTGTGTAGCGCCCGCACGGGCGCCGGCGTGGACCGACTGCGCGAACAACTCCGCGGACGCTCGACGGTGTTTTCGGGGCAGTCTGGGGTGGGTAAATCCTCGCTCCTGAACGCGGTCCAACCGGACCTGGCGCTTGCGGTGAAGTCTGTGAGTGAAGTGAACCAGAAGGGGCGCCACACAACGACCTACTCGCAGCTCATCAAACTGGACTTCGGCGGCTGGGTGGTGGACACCCCCGGCGTGAGGCAGCTCTCTCTCTGGCAAGCGCGCCCGGAAGAGATGGAGGGCTACTTCCCGGAGTTCCGACCGTTCGTTCCCCTGTGCGGCTTCCCGGACTGTACCCATACGCATGAAACGAGCTGTGCCGTTAAAGACGCGGTCGCCCGCCGGTTCATCACAAGTCGCCGGTACCACAGCTATTTAGGTCTTTTCAACGGTACGATGGAGGAGTAATTGCATCGCATCTCGCACAATCTGCGCCACCGCTAATTCCGTGCTCTGGGGTGACTTTGCCGGTCTGGAAACGGGGTGAGTTTGCGTGAAGAGGGTAGTCGGCGGGTGCCGAAACAAAGTGAGTCGCTGACACAAGCCAGTCAAAATTTCCCGATTATTCCGGGCGCCTCCCAGCCGCGACCCGGTTTCAGGAGAACTCACTCATGGCGCGTTCACACAAAGTGCTCGGCTTCCTGCTCGTGACGATCCTCGGCGTCTACGGGTGCGCGAAGGCGCCGAGTTCGGCCTCGACCGAAAGCAACGCCGCGAGTGCCAAGGTCCAGAAGCTCGAAGAGGAATACCGCGGCGCGATCGCGGCCCGCGACCAACTTCGCCAGAAGCTCGCCGCGAGTGAGGAACTGGCCGCGAAGACCAAGAAGGAACTGGAGCAAACTCAGGCCGCCGCTGCCACCGAGCGCGACGCACTGAAGACCGAAGTGAAGGCCCGCACCGGCGAACGCGACGCGCTGCAAACGCAGTTCGAGTCGTTCCGCAAGACACTGCGTGACATGCTCGGCAGCGCGGACACTGCCGTGAGCAAACTGAACCTGCCCGCCACGCAACCGGTCATGACCTCGCTCGGCGCCCGAAACTAATAACGAACGGATCTGACGAAACGCGAGTGGGGTGGCGAAGCCAATGTGCTTCGCCACCCCACTCGCGTTTCTGCGACGAACTCACTCAACAAGTGCCAACGAGGGTGGTTCTCACACCGCAGGGTCTTTGCCGTTCAACCAAGGGCCGGCGAGCGATTGGTGCGGGGGCGGTTGCACCACCCCGCCGTCACCGCCGCTCCAACCGAAGACCTGATTCGGCTTTGCGCCTTGTTTGCTGCGCTTCTCCCATCGCTCGGCCCACGTCGAATCTGCGGTCGTAACCGCTCGCTTCTCGCGGTCCCAGAAGAGCGCCTTACCCGTGCGGTAGCTTTGCACCGCCATTGCCGCGGTCGTAACGGCCACGGCCCCCAGGTCCGGCGGGCTGAACGTGCTCTGGCGCTTGGCTCGAACGCATTCCAGGAAGTTTTCCCACAATGCTTCGGTATCGTTTCGCGGTGGTTCCACGCTCTCGAACGAGGCCGGTTCGGGTGCTTGTTCCATCCGGGCCGGGAAGCTCGCGCCGCGAGTTGGGTCGTCGCGGAACAGGTGGAACCCGCCCTTCACGAACTTGATCGCACCCAGGCGCCCGCGAATGACGTCTTCAATCGGGTAGCCGCTCAGGGTCGTTGCGGTCACGACGAGCTGACAGCCCTCTTCGTAGTCTGCGACCACGGTTCCCACGTCGGGCACGTCGCGCCCGTCGTATTCGAGGTACAGCCCGCCGCCGGCCGTCACGCGGGCCGGGAACCGCACCCCCATTGCTGCGCTCATGCGCGTGACGTGGTGCGTGAGCATGTCAGTGAACGGCCCACCGCTGAACGGCCACAAGCACCGCCACTGCGCGAACGCGGCCGCCGCTGAAACGCAAAGTCACGTTCACTAATCGCGGCGTTACGCGCTCTGGTACGCGGCTTCGAGGTGCTTCACGTAAGTCGCAGCGTCCGTAAGCGGCGAGTTCGACACCATGTCCCGGAGGCTGCCGCGGAGGTCGGCGAGGGCGTCGCGCTGGTCGGCCCACGTCGCGGCCAGCGTCACGAGTTGCTCGGGGGTGTCGGCGATGAACTCCGGCAGCCCAAGGGCGTTCAGTAAGCTCATGCCCTGTCGACCGCGTGCGTCGCGCCCCACAGCCGTCAGCACCGGGACGCCCATCCACAGCGAATCGCACGTCGTTACCGCGCCACCGTATGGGAACGGGTCGAGCGTCACGTCGAACGGTTGATATGCCTCGAAGTAATCGTTCCCCGAGAGCCGGTACACGAGTTCCAAGCGGTCCGGAACGACGCCGCGCTGCGTGAACCGGGCGGCGATGTCGGCCGACGAGTTGACCGACTGTCCCACGAGCAGCACCAAACGCGACTTCGGTACGGACTTCAGGATTTCGGCCCACGCATCCACACAGGCATCGGACAACTTTCCGGGGTGGTTCAGGCACCCGAACGTAAACGCGCGCCGGCTCGCGGGCGGCGGGGTCGGAGCGGGGGCGTTGGCCGGCGGGACGTACAGCCAACTGAGATCGGGCAGTCGCAGGAGCTTCTCGGTGTACAGCGTCTCCGCGCCGGGCGGATCAATCTGCGAATCGGTGACGCGGAAGTCCATCGCCCGCATCCCCGTTGTCGCGGGGTAACCGAAGAGGTTGATTTGAACCGGTGCCGGGCCACGTGCGAACACGAGCAGGCGGTTCCCCGGCCCGTGCCCGTTCAGGTCCACGAGAACGTCGATTTCGTCCGAACGAATGAGCGACGCCGCGCGGTCGTCCGGGAGGTGTACGATCGGCTTCCACGAATCCGCGAGCCGGCGCAGGCGGTCGTATTCCTCGCCCTGGCGCCCCGTGTTCGGGTACGCGGTGATGTGGAACTGCGTGCGGTCGTGGTGCGTGAGAAGCGATTCCAGAAACGCGCGCGAGGCACGTGACCGAAACTCACCGAACACGTACCCAATGCGAATCCGACCGGGAGTGTCTTGGTCGCGCTTGTGCGGGCGCTCCGCGAGTGCAAGCGGGTCCGCGAACGCGGTGGCCCAAGCCACGTGCTCGTCGCGCAACTGTTCCGGTGTGAGCGTCGAGGAGTACAGCAGGTTACTGAGCAGCGAGCTTTGTGCGATCGGGTTGGGGGCCAGTTCGAGTGCCCGGCGCAGAGCTTCAACCGCTTCTGTTGTGCGGCCGTGTTCACCGAGGCTCGTCCCCAAATTCGCCCACGCATCCACGAACGCGGGCCGGAGGCGCACGGCATTCTGATATGCGGCCTGAGCGTCGTCCGTGCGACCAGCGGTTTCGTAAGCCACGCCCAGAGCGTTGTGTGCTTCGGGGTAGTCCGCGCGAAGCGCGACGGCGCGCTCCAAGATCTCGATCGCTTCGTCCGTTTGCCCCGCGGCGGCGAGGTGAAGCCCCAAGTTGCAGTACCCGCGCGGCGCGTCCGGGAACCGCGAAACGACCTCCCGGAACGCGGCAATCGCCTCGTCCCGGCGCCCGCACCGGGCGAGCGCGTCGCCGAGCAGGTTCAGCCCGTCGGCCACGTCGGGGGTCACGTTGACGGCGCGCGAAAAGCACTCCACCGCGCGCGGCCAGTCCCCGTCGTCGCTTACCGCCAGCCCCAAGTTAACGAGCACCAGCGGGGCGTTAGGCGATATGCGCAGCGCGTCCTCGTACAGCGGCACCGCACGAGCCGAACGTCCGGTGCGCCGGTACAGGTTCCCGAGATTAAAGAGCGTGTTGAGCTGACTGGGATCGGACGCGATCGATTCGAGGTAGAGGCGCTCGGCCTCTTCGGTTTCGCCGCGGTGGGCGAGGATCGAACCGAGATTGGTCAGGCACGCGGGGTGCCCGGGCAGCGCCTCGAGGAGCTGCCGGTACCCCTGTTCGGCTTCGTCGAGGGCGCCGCTCTGGTGAGCGGCAACGGTGCGCTGGAACAGGTCTTCCGCTGTGGCCACTGCTCCCTCCGGGAGCTGGGAAAAGGGCGAGCGGAGAGCCGCGGGCGCGAATGGTCGCCCCGCCCCGTGCTTGTTCCGCGTCACCCTTCTCTGTCCTTATTTGCCAACTATTCCGCGACGTAAGGCAACAGCCCCATGAACCGCGCCCGCTTCACGGCGGTCCCGACCTCGCGCTGGAACGCGGCGCACACCCCGCTCCGCTTGCGGCCGAGCAATTTACCCTGCCCGCTCAGCATTTTCTTGAGGCCGCTCACGTCCTTATAGTCAACGAACACGGGGCGCGGGCTCCCTTCCTTAGTACAGAACCGGCACTGCCCCTTGCGCGAACAAACCATCTTCTTCCGATTCATTCCACTCCACCCGCCCGTGTGAAACTGTGCCAACAATTCTGGTATTTCGGAAGGAGTCAGGTTAGATGGGAGGCCGGCAACTGTCAACGGAACTCTAAAGAACGTTGCTCACGCTTCGGAGCAAATCAACAACGCTCGTTATCGGACGTGAAAATGCACCCGGGGACGTGAACAGATTATTCACATCCCCGTTATCGTGAGAATCGCGCGGTGCTTAGATTAAGGAAGAGCACTCGATCACACACCCAAATCGCGCTTCAAAGAAGAGTACCAGTCACTGAACCAACCGGTGCGCACCTTGTTGTTCCCGGTGGACTCCATGACCTGCACCACCATCTTCTTCAGCTCGCGGTCGGTCTTCTTGCCTTGGGCCGCGCGCTTGACGTTCCCGAAGATGAGGTCGAATTCCTGCTGGTCGATCTTTCCGTCGTTCGCCGCAGCGGTCGCGAGTTGGTCCTCGATCTGCTTGAGGATGCGCGACTCCAGCACGTAACTGAACTCGTCGCACACCTGCCCCAGCGCGACCAGCGCGCTCTCGACGGTGACGCCCAGCTCGATGGCGATGCGGACGATCTCGCGCTCCTCGTTCCGATCGATGTACTTGTCGTCGTAAGCGCGGGCCTTGATCTCGTTGACGATCCGCTTCTTGGTGTCGTCGGGTGACATGGTGGGTCTCCTGCGTCGGCCGGCCGGGGTTCGGGCGGGGCTACGACCCGCGTACCTGATGTTCGTTGCACCGCGCGCGATCTTGGCGCGTGTGCGTGCCCGAATTTTAGCCGCCCGCGTGCGACCCGCAATCACGGATTTCGCCGAACCAACGCATCCCACGAACCGTCACGACTTCTTCTTTTTCTTCTTCCGTTCCGGCTTGTCGGTACCCCCCGCGACGGTAACTGGTACGTCGGCCGTGGGCGGCTCGCCGTTCTCGGACGCCTCGGTTGTCAAAGCACCCTCAAGAGCCGCTTCCAAGAGTTTCTTTTTCTTCTTGCCCTTCTTCCCCTTCTTGGGCGGGAACGTGCCTTCCGGCGGTGGGGTCAGGTCTTCGATGAGTTGACCGGGCTTCACACCCAGCGCCCCCGCTAGAGCTAGGATCGTGCTCGCACGCGGGTCGGCCTTCCGCCCTTGCTCCATCTTCGTAATCAGCGACAGACTCAGATCGGCCCGGTCCGCGACCTGCTGTTGCGATAAACTCGCTGCCGCCCGCAAGGTTTGCAACCGGTACGCGATATTCTTAGACAACCCCATAACGGAGCCTCTGGAAATTGTGTAGGAATTGTGTAGGCGCAGAAATGATAGCAACATCACAGGTGGCACTCAAGTGCCACTTGTGATTTTTGCCACGCGCGAATTAATCGAACCCAGATACCTAAGTCACTATTCCCCAAGTGATTCGAGCGCCCGGACGGTTTCGTGCAGGTCGAGATTGGGGTTAATTTCGAGCGCTTGGCGGAAGGCACGGAGGGCCGCGCGGGGGCGATTCAGCTTCAAATGGCACTGCCCCATTCCAGCCGCAGCGCCAAAGTGGTGCGGGTTCAAGCGCAGAACTGTTTCACAGTCCTCAATGGCCCGTGCGAACTCCCCACGTTTGAAGAACCAGATCGCGCGCTGGTTGTGGACCTCGGCGAACTTCGGGGCCTCTTGCAGAAGGCTCTCCAGTTCCGCACGGGCCTTCGCCGGGTCGGATTCGCGAACGGCATCTTGGAGGCGCTGAGTTTGTTCTTCGGTCCCCTCGCGGAACCAGAGTTCCCAGAGCGAATCCGTGGCGAAGTGCCGCACGAGCGGGTCTTCGTCCCGCAAGGCGGTCGCCGCTGTCGGGACCGACTCGGACGTGCCGATCAGCCCGATCGCACGCGCCGCGGCCCGGCGCGCGTTCACCGCACCCGTCATCAGAAGGCGCTGGAGCGTGCCCTCGGTGTAGTGCTCGCGGGCGGCATCGCGGAACTCACGCAGCGCCCCCTGAGCACCCGCCGTCCACAAGTCCTCGTCGTCTCCCAGGCGAAATTCCGGCAACCGATCGTACAGTTCCACCAAAAACGGAACGGACACGGCGCAGCCCTCGCACACACGGACCTCAAGCCACTCTAGTGTACGCGGGGTGTGAACCACAACGTCCCCTGCCGTGAATTGCGAGTCGGCGATTGACGGGCTGGCCGTATTACGGTTAACTGACAAAGCGAATATCCCCTCTCCGACCCAACTCGCACCCAACCATGACACCCGACCCCGTCGCACCTAGTCCGCAGCGCAAGAAGCGCAAATGGCTCATCGCGGGTCTCCTGATTCTCGCGCTGAGTGGCTGGGCCGTAGCCCTCTTCGTGTATGTGCGTGCGCCGAGGCCGGCGCCCGAAGGCCCCGGGGCCACGGTCGTGTTCCACATCAGCCGCACTCCACCCGCCGTTCTTCCGGGACAGGTCGTATCCGACCCGAACGAATTCGAGTCCTACCGCCAAGCTCAAGCAGCCATGATCCGCCGGCGCCTGACCCTGAATCAGGTTCTAAAAGACGAAAAGGTCGCGAACCTTTCTGTGGTCAGAAAGCAGAATGACCCCTTGGCTTGGCTCCACGACAACCTCCGCGTGTCGTTCGATTTGTCCCCGGAGTACATGCGCGTAGAACTGGACGGCGAAGACGCAGGCGAACACAGAGTTCTACTCGATGTTCTTGCGAAGGCCTATTTGCAGGACATCGACGAGCGCTACCAGGGAGCGCAGCGAGCGCGCCTGAACAAGCTGGAGGAAGTACACCGGAGCTACAGGAGCGAGACGGAGAAAAATCACCGCCGGCTCGACACAATTGCGTCGGCACTCGGAACAAAGGATGGAGCAACTTTGGCCGTTCTCGATTCCTTGCACCGGGACGAGCTGCGAACCGCGACGCGCGATTTGCAAGTCCTTCAAGAGCAACTCACACTTCTTCCGGCGGACTCCCCCGAAGCCAAGAACGTACACACACGGCTCGAAGTCGCAAAAACGCGATTAGAATCTGTCCGCAATCAAATTAGCAGATCCAACGATTACCGAACGGAATTAGAGATCATCCAGCGCGCGACTCAGAGCGTGGAACGTCTCACGGAAAAGATCGTAGACGAAATCGAAAAGATCAAAATCAACCTTGGTGCCCCCCCGCGCGTTACGCTAACAGAAGAAGCGTTCATTCGCCCGCGCCGGTAGCCGCTTCAAAACACCAGCGGCCGAGGTTCCCCGGCCGCTGGTGCGTTACCTGATGTCTCGCCCGCTTATTTCAGCGTCTTCACGAACTCCAGCACTTCTTGCGGGTGGTCCTTCGGGGTCACCTTCTCGTAGATCTTGGCGATCTTCCCGGCCTTGTCGACCACGAACGTGATCCGCTTCGGGGTCGTTCCGCCGGCCTTACCGAGGACTCCGAGTTCCTTGATGAGCTTCAGGTCGGTGTCGGCCAGGAGCGGCATCGGCAGCTTTTCCTTGTCGATGAACTCCTGCTGCTTCGCCACGGTGTCACCGCTCGCGCCGAGGAGCACCACGTTCTCCGGGAGCTTGTTCTCCTTCATCAGGTCGCGGAACCCGCACGATTCGACCGTGCACCCCGGGGTCAGGGCCTTCGGGTAGAAGAAGACGACGACCGTCTTACCCTTCAGGTCGGCGATGGAAACGGTCTTCGCGTCCTTCTTCACCTTGTCGATCTGGGCCGCGGCCAGCGGCACATCGGGGAACTGGTCTCCGACCTTCACCTTCAGAGTGGTGTCGTCAGCGCTCATAGCGGGTACAGCCATTAGACAGACGATCGCCGCAGCGACGATCTTGGTAGCGAAACGCGACATAGTGCCTCCGGGTCGGATCGAAACGGGGGGACGGGCGTTCGGCGGGACCGCGCCATTCTCGACACCCTCCCAGTTGGCGGCAAGGGGCGGGTTCCGGTTTCGGGTCCGTGGCGCGACAATTCGCCCGAACCCTTTCCCGAACGGGAAGGCTCTATTACCAAAGAGTTATCGCGAAATCGGAAACCCCGTTGACGACGTTAAGACCACGGGTTAAGAGTTATGTGTTAAGGGTTATGCGGAACGGACCGCAAGTGCGGCCCTCGCGGAACCCCGCCACTGGTAACAGGAGTTACGGCAATCCCACCATTCGATCGTAGTAATGCTCCCCGCGGCCCCGCCGGCCCGCGCATGAACGAACAAATCCGCATTACCCCCATTCGCCTCATCGGTGCCGAGGGCGAGGCGCACGGCATCGTGCCCACCGCGCAGGCCCTCGAAATGGCCCGCGAAGCCGGCTTGGACCTCGTCGAAGTGGCCGACAAGGAGCGGCCGCCGGTGTGCAAGATCATGGACTACGGGAAGTTCAAATACGCCCAGTCCAAGAAGAGCCACCAGAAGACGCACCAACAGAAGCTCAAAGAGATTCGCGTTCGCCCCAAGACCGGCGACCACGACATCCAAACGAAGATCAACCAGGCCCGTCAGTTCCTCGAGCACAACGACAAAGTGCAAGTGAACGTGCTGTTCCGCGGGCGCGAGATGCAGCACATCGAGGAAGGTCAGCGGGTAATGAACCAGGTGCTCGAAGCGCTGCAAAACGACTGCAAGCTCGAGACGCCGGCGAAGATGGAAGGCAAGCGCATGGTCGCGCTCCTGGCCCCCAAGAGCAGCGGGCCGGAAAAGGGCGGCAACCAGGGCGCGCCCAAGCCCAAACCGAAGCCCGCACCGGCCCAGGCCGTTGGAGCCGCCGCCCCCGCGCCCAAGCCCCAGGCGCCCGCGGCAGTTACCAGCGCAGCACCCGCCGCGAAGCCGCCGGTCCCGCCTAAAGCATGAATTCGGCCGCCCGCGTCCGATCGCATCGTAAAGCGTAGTTCCGGGTGGTCCCGGCCCCCGGAACTGTGTCCCCAAATCACTTCTGTCCCGCAACACGCAGCGTTTCCGGCCACGGCCAAACCGCGATCGTAGTACCGTGCTCCGAGCGGCCGGTGTTGTACGCTACCGCCAGCGCCTCACCACCGGGCGAGAACTCGATCTGACCGCCGCGCCATGACAGATCTTCCAACACCGCCCGCACGAACCCCAGCGATTTCCCGTTCGAGACGTCCCAGAACCCGATCCACCCGTGTTCCGCCTCGGCCGTGATCGCGTACAGCCCATCCGGACTGTACGCCAGATTCGTCGGTTGGTGCCAGTCAGGGATTTTCAGATCGACCGTCGGCCCGCCCGCCAACGGCACGTGTCGCACCAGGACGCGGGACGGATAGTACGATTGGCGCCGAACCAACACGGCCGTCCCGTCGGGCGTAATCGCGAATTCCGTTGTTGCGTTGAACCCGCTCGGGAACCCGTCAAAGGCATCGCGCCGGACCGCGTCCGAAGTTCCGCGCTCCACGTTCAGAACCTTCAGCTCACCGTTATACTTCATTCCTAACAGGCGCGAGCCGTCCGAGTTGTACCGGAGCGACGCGAAATCCTCGAACGCCGTCCGCCGCGTGTACTGCGGGTGTGCCGCGGTGAGGTCCGCGGTGTACGCTTGCTGATACGCAAGTAGCGTGAGGCGCGCCCCATTGGGGGCGAGAGCCCCGCGCCCCCAAATGTTCCGACTGTTAAGCACGATGTCGAGGTCACGGGCACCGGGCTGCCATCGATATACAGCGCCGTTGTGGAGTACGATCACCGCACCGGTCGCGGTCGTCGCCATCCCGATCACGAGATTGCCGAGCTTCCGCTTCCCGACTTCTTCCGTTCCGTCGGCCCGATTCACGGCGCGGAACGCGCCGGACAGGTGCTGCCCGATCAGTTGGCTCCCGTCCGGGCTGAACCCGAACTGTGACAGGTGCGACGACCACTCGCTGAACTGCCCGAACCCGCCGAGCGCGGTGCCACCGTCCGCGCGCCGGTCGAAGCACGGCCCGCAGGTGTCACCCATCCACCCGAGCGATTCCGGGCTGCCGACCGCACCGCACCGGCACACCGCAATGTACCGCTCCCCGTCGTTCTTTTCGCGCACGCCGAGCACGGCCTCCGGGTACACGTGCCACCACGGGGGCAGCGAGCGCAGTTCGACCTCGCGGCGCATGCGCGCGAACCGGTGCCGCGTGCGCCCGATGACCCGAACGTGCTTGCGCCCGGCCGGGTCGGTCCACCACGCGGCGATCACCTCCGGCACCGCGCGCCCGCCCCGGCACGACCGGCGCCGGCCCTCCGGCCCGCTCCGGAGCACGTCTTGCGCGAACCGACCCCAGAACTGAGCGTCGCGCTCGATCAGGTTGGTTTGGGTTCGGTTCTCGCGATTCGCGGCTTTCATCGCCTTGCCGAGTACACCCGTCAGTGTGTCCTCGTCGGGATCGATGATCCGCTTGTCGAAAATCGCCATCAAACGTCCTCGTTCGCCGCATTCTAACTGCGCCAATGATAGCCGCGCGTGGCAGAATCACTGCGCCGGTTGCTTCACAATGTGGGCTTTTCCAGCCATTTTTGACGCCGTGCGCGAACTGAGAGGTCAAGCGGTGCCCGTGCGAGTGGCACCTTGTAGTTTCAAACTCGTTGAGCGGTTCCGCTTTGGCCGGGGTGACGAATGTCGGCACACGTGGCGTTGTACGCGGTCGGGTTGCTGCTACTCGCGCTGGGCGCGGTGGGGCTTGTGATCGGCGCGGCCCGCCTCGACCGGGCCACCGGGCGCAGCGCGTTTGCGATCGGGATTATCGCGATAGGCTTCGGACCATGTGTTGCGGGACTCGCGTTCGACCTCGCCGCGGTGCTCCACAAACTCCCGCCCCCGGCCAAAGTGATTGGCCTCCCGCGGCTCGCGATGGGTCACGTGATCGGCGGGAACATCGCGAGTATCGGACTCGTGCTCAGTGTCGCGGCGCTCGTGCGCCCCATCGCAGGAACGGCGAAGTTATTCGCGACCGCGATCCCACTTGCCATCGTCGCGGCGCTTCTGTTTTGGTTCTTAGCACGCGACAACACCATCAACCGCGTTGAAGCCGGCGTGCTGTTGGTTGCAGGTTTGGGAGCACTCGCACTGCTTGTTCGCCAAGCGCGACGCGAACCGGACGCAGTTAAAGCGGAATTCGCGGCGTGGGTACCGAATCGACTGCCGATGTGGGCCGCCGTAGGACTGGTGCTGTCTGGCTTGGGTGGTCTGATCGGCGGTGCGATGCTGATCGCAACTCACGCGAACGCGACCGTCCGCGTCGTGCCACTCGATTCGCACCGGCTCGGACTGGTATCGGCCGCTGTCCTTGCACTACCAACACTAGTTGCAGCGATCTGCGCGGCCCGACGCGGTCGGTCGGACCTCGTTCTGGGACTCGTCGTGGGACCGATTCTGTTCAATCTGCTGTTGGTCGTTGGCGTGGTCGCAGTGGTGCGCCCCCTCCTTGTGATCGAGGGGGCAATTCTGCACGAAGTGCCGGTGATGGCTCTGTTTACGCTGTTGCTTGTTCCCCCGTTGGCGAACGGCTTCCGGGTGTCGCGCTGGGAGGGGGCGATTCTCCTCACCGCGTTTGCCGGGTTCTTCGTGTGGCAGATCACGAAGAAGTAGCTGCCCCTTCCGCCTTCGCGGTGTCTTCGTCGAGGTACTTGGCACCCCAAATCCAAAGCACACCGCTGACCGGAATGAACAGCGACACACCCACGAAAGCCGTGTGCAAGCTCGATAGGTCGGACACGAAGCCGATGATGAGCGGCGAGATCGCGTCGCCCAGTGCGTGAATGATGAGAATGTTGATCGCGAACGCCGTGGCGCGGATCTCCGACCGGGTGACGTTGGCCAAAATGGTGTTGGCCGGTCCGGTGTTGAAGAATAGGAAGAAGACGGCCACGAACAAAAGCACCCACGCCAGCGGGAACGAAACGAACAGCATTCCCAAAAAGAACGGGAACGCGATCACCATCCCCCACCCGGCAACCTTGAAGTACGCGCCCTTCACACCGCGGTTCCGCAAATAGTCACCGCATGTGCCGCCCAAGAGTGTCGCGATCAACCCGCCGATCACCACGATGCCACCGATGTAAGTGCCAATGGCTCCGTTCGTCAGGTACCCTTCGGCCGGACTCGCGTCCAGGACATCACCCTGGTAGTTGGTGACTTCCGCCTCGGTCAACAGCCCGGGTGTGCCCGGGGCTCCTTTCAAGCGCGTTTCCACTTGAGCAAGGGTCAGCACGTCCGAACCGGCGGCGGCTTCGAGCTTCTTGATGACCGCTTCCGGCACGAGCAAACTGCCGTCGGAACGGCGGTACCGGTCTTCGGTCCGGAGTCGATCGATGGCCTTCGTATCGAGCGTGAACCGCGCCTCGCGCTCGAACACATAGAGCTGCATAACGGTCGCGACACCACCCAGCACAAACGTGGACGCGGTCATCCCCGCACAGCACAGCACGAACGAGCGGTTCAGCTTCAGTTCTCGCAACACCGCCCAGTAACTCGGAGCATGAACGTCGCTCCCTTCGCGCCGAGCGAGTGCTTCATGCGCCACGTGCCGCGGAGTTTCCTTCATGAAGAAGCACATGATCCCCAGCAGAAGTCCTGGGATCACGGCGAGGTAAAAGGCCCCGCGCCAACCGAGCGAGGTTTCCGCCACCTGCGAACCGATCACGAACCCCAGCGCGCTACCGACGGGAATGGCCACATAGAACCACGCCATCACCCGACCGCGGTGATCCACAGGGTACATGTCGGACAACATCGCGGGCGCGACCGGACCGTAAGCGGCCTCGCCGATCCCGACCAAACATCGTGTAAGGAACAAGATCAAGTATCCGGTCGCCAGGCCGGTGCCACCCGTCGCGAGGCTCCAACCGATCACCGCGACACCGACTAGGAGCCACCGCGACAACTTGTCCCCGAGCCGCCCGAACACCGGCGACAGACACATGTACGCGACCATGAACGCGGTCGTGAGAGCGCCGAGCTTGGTATTCACCCACTGAGAGTCGGGCGGGAAGATCGTCGCGTCCCGTTTGATCTTGGGCAGAGTAGCCGAAAGGATCTGGCGGTCGATGTAGTTGAACAGGTTGATGCCGATGAGCAGTGCAAGTGCCCACCCCGCGCCCGGTAGTGCTTTGCTCGGCCCGGCCGAATTGGTTGCGGTTCCGGTGTGCATCGGTGGGCTTCTCCGAGCCGAGGTCGAGTGTGGATAAAAACGCGAACTCCTCGCGCTTGCGGCGCGAGGAGTTCAAAATAGAAGCTCGTGCGGCGGCCGAACACCGTATCACTTCACGGCGTTCGGCGTCAATTACTTCTGGTTAGACCGGTACCCGGTGGTCATGATCGGCCCTTGTGCGGGCTGCTGAGCAGCCCGGTAATCCGGCTGGGTGTAGCGGTACCCCGCGAGGGCCGGATCACTCGGCGTGGAGACCACACGACCCTGCCACGTCGGTTGAACCGCAGCGCCTTGCGTTCCGCGTGCCGGCATCATGACTGCCCCCGCGCCTGCTCCGGGCTGCATCGGTTGCGGCTGTTGCAGCGGTACGGGCGCGTTGTACGTCGGCTGAACCGGTGAGTTGTAACCGCCCGCGTAAGTCGCACCGCAGCCGGTTGCGCACCCACCACCGGACGTGCAACTGAACAGTCCCTGGATCGGCCCGACATACGGGGCCGGGCGCATCTTGGGCAGTTCGGTCGGCGTGAGTTGGAAGCACAGCCACGACTTCATCCGCTCCCAGCACGGGCGCTCGCGCTCACAACCGACCGGCCCACACGCCACCGGTCCGCAGGCACTGTAGCCCGCACCGACACCCGGCGGGAGCGGCGGTACCGCGTACCCCGGTGCGGCGGAGATAGGAGCACTCGAATAACCCGCGACCACCGGACTGCGGACCGGCGACCACGTGGTGCGCGAGAACATGCGTGATCCGCCACCCCATGCACCGCCCGCCGGCGCGACCAAGTTCCCGTTTTGCAGCGCAGGAGGCGGAACGACCGGGGAGGTAGGCGCGAGCCAGCCGTCTTGGGCGCCCACCGGTGCGACGCAACACACCCCAGCCACCGCCGCGATGTAAAACCGTTTCATAGTTCCGCCTCCGTGCGGACGAGGTGATTCGACACTCCCAAACTCGACCACCCGGAGCCGGAAAGTGCAGTGCGAGAGGTTGTAGGGAAGGTGAACAAGTTGCGCACGATCGGCGCAACCGGCACAGATTACCAAACGGGCCGATTCAGACGAATGGTGGGTGAAAGTCGGAAGGCGCACGCAGTTGGTCGGTATCACCAATCCGAATCGTCGAAGAGAGAGGGTTGAACCGTTCGGCGCTTCGGTGCGGGGCGGTTCACACGAGCAACGGCACGGTTCGCGGAGTTGGGGCGCCGCACGAGGGTGATCGCTTTCGCCGCCACATCTTGCCGAGCGGTAATGACTTCCGTTGCCGGATTCAGAGCAACGAGTGCCTCGCGCCCGGCCACCGCCGCGAGTTCCGGTTTATTACAATCTTTGCTCAAGTGTAGTTGAACGAGGTGCGAAGGGAATCCTTCGCCCGAGCGCCCCGCGATGGTCGCGGTCAGTTCCGCGGCCTGTTTGTTCGAGAGGTGCCCCATATCGCCGAGCACGCGGTCCACGAGGAATTTGGGCCGCGGACTAGCTCGCTCCATGAGTTCGTCGTGGTTGTATTCCAGAGCGAGCACATCCACACCCGCGAACTCGGAAATCAGCTCCGGCGAACTGCACCCGAGGTCGGCCGCGTAGCCGATCGACCACGCGGGCGACGGCTGTTGGTCGTCGAGGCCGTCGATACGGAAGGCGTAAGTGGGTACGGAATCGTGTGACACGCGGATCGGTAGACAGGTGAGACCTTTGGTGAGTTCGACGAGGCGGCCGTCGGAGTATTCCCGCGCCAATCCCGCTGCGTTGAAGGTGGCGAACGACGAAGCGACGCGCTCCATGTGCTCGAAGTGCCTGGGGTGGGCGTACATCGGGATGCGGCGAGAGCGCAGGTCCGCGAGCGTGGCGTCTTTCCAGTGATCAGTGTGCGTGTGCGTGAGGACTACGGCCGACACGCGCTCCCACGACGCACCGATCGACTGGAGCCGCGCGGTGAGGAGTTTTGGGTGCAACCCGCAATCGATGAGTAGGCCGAACCCGTCGAATTCGAGCAAACTGGCGTTCCCGCCGCTACCACTCGCCAGCACTGTGAACCGGGCCGTCATCGGATGGCCTTCCCCCGGTAACTTCAACTACCGCGTCGAGCGGGACATAAGTCGAAGAAAGTATGAAGGTAAGTTTTACCCGCGCGCGAACTGCATTGAAAGGGCGGTAGGTTTTGTGCGTCGTTCCGGCTGCTTCGCTTCTGAGGAACGAATCACTCGCTCGTCACCGTGCACCGGAGACTTGGCGGACCGCGCCCCCGCGGCGCGGGTGAAATTATCGGCACAAAATCGACACGCGATCACTATTTCATGGTATAATGTACAAAAATACAGAATTCCACACTGCAAGCGTTGATGAAATGCGTTCAACGCGAGCACAGAAAGGCCAACACGATGCGAAACGCCATTTCTCCACAAACAACTATTAACAAAGCAATTACGACGAATTACCGGTACTAGCCGGCCCCGGAAAGGTTAGCAAATGTTAGCCGCACTCTGTGCGAGCCGTTGAGAGACTGAAGCACCCACGAAGTGAACCGCGTGCGTGTCTCACGTGTCGCTTCAGCAAAGCGAAACACGACTCGAACGTTGAGGCTCTGAGGTCATGCAATTCTGGTTCACAGCGGACACGCATTTCGGCCACGGCAACATCATCAAATATTGCCAGCGGCCGTTCATGTCGCGTGAGGAAAAAAATGCGACGCGGAACGATTCGCGTGCGAAGCTCCGTCTCTCCGACGAAACGGTCAAGCGCCACGACGACGCGATTCTGGACGCGATCAACTCCCGCGTTGCGCCCGACGACACGCTCTGGATCTTGGGCGACTTCTGTTGGGGCGGGTTCGCCGAAGCCCGGCACTACCGCGACCGCATCCGGTGCGAGAACGTGTTCCTCGTGTGGGGCAACCACGACCGCGGCGATATCGCGCCCGTATTCAGCGACACCATCGAACAGGGAATGATCCGCGCCGAGGGCCAAGAGATTTGGCTGAACCACTACCCGATGCGGAGCTGGAACAAGGCGTTCCACGGGAGCTGGCACCTCTACGGCCACGTCCACGGGCGGCTCCAACGCGAAGACGACGCGAACCTCGCCACGTTGGTCAAAGATGTAGGTGTCGATGCGTGCGAGTACCGGCCGATTAGCCTCGCTGAGCTACGCGACTACATGGCACCGCGAATCGATCGCTTCAACCGCAACAAGGCCGCGTTCGTAGCGGGCCAAGATGATACCGCAATTCCAATGTGAACAAACAAACTGCCGAATTTGATAATTCAAGCTTGTGCCACATCTGCGACCACTTCTGGATACGTTTTAGCCAGAACACCGCATCAAGATTAAATTTTTATGCGAGTATCCATTTTGGCGTATCGCTTGCACTCAATATTCTTTCTGGTAACAATGTAGCCATCGAAGAATTGAGGGTCGGCTATGCTCCGCGTGTTTGGCGCCGTCGCGGCTTTTCTCGTGTGCTTACACACCAACGCGGCTCCTCCCGTCGCGAGCCAAGCGGAAGCGTCCGCGGACAAGGCTCAGGCGATTGACGGCAAGGTTATGCCGCTCGCGGACGCGCTGAAGAAGCTCGGTGTGAAGGCCGACACAGACACTGCGGGCGTGGCACTCGTGACCGCTGATGGTGCCATCTACACACTCGTAAAAGACGAGAAAACACGCCTTTTGTTCCTCGATCCGCAACTCCATAATCGCGACGTGCGCCTCACCGCGAAGGTGCTTCCCGACACGCGCGTTCTGCATGTTGAGCGCGTGCAAACGGTCAAGAACGGGAAAGCTTTCAACGTGGATTATTGGTGCGAACAGTGTCAGCTCGACGCGACCGAACCAGGGCCGTGCAAGTGCTGCGGCGGTGAAACTGCACTACGCGAACTCCCGGCCAAGTAAGCTCCGCGGTCCTTCGATTTCGCATCCCAATCGGCCGTCCGGTTGGGGTCTTTCATTTCCCACGCGCGATCAAATCGCGACCCTATCTGGCTACATTTTGATCGCAACTCATTAAGTTCAGGCTAAACAAGAACCCGGCACGTTCCTTGCTATTGGTCCAACGCTACCCAACTCTTTGCACCCGTTACGTTACCCCAGGAGTGACCCGATGAAGTTCGGGCGACAGGCCGCGCTTGCGGCCATGATGATGGTTATTGGAATGTCCGCCGTTACCATCGGTGGCGCGCAGGAGAAGAAGGAGCAGCCCAAGGAGAAGCAAAAGGGCGGCGCCAAGCAGAAGACTTGGGACGAAGTCGCGGACGCGGGTGTCGCGTACCTCAAGACCACGCAGGCCGAAGACGGGACATGGAGCAAGACGAGTCACCCCGGTATCACCGCCGTCGTGCTGACGGGCCTGTTCAAGAGCGGGAAGGCGACCGCGGACGATGCGTTCGCGGCGAAGGGGCTGAAGTTCGTCGAGACGCTCGTGGACGAGAAAGAGGGCCACATCGCGGCCGGCGAGAACCTGCGCCACAAGTTCTACACGACCAGCGTGAACCTCCAGGCGCTCAAAGCCTCCGGCTCCAAGAAGTACGACAAGGTGATCGCGGATGCGGTCACGTACTTCAAGAAGGGCCAGGTCGGTTCGGCCGACGGTAAGAAGGAAGATGACTCAAACTACGGCGGCTTCGGGTACGGCCCGGGTACGCGCGGCGACATGTCCAACACACACTTTGTTCTCGATTCGCTCGTCGCGGCCGGCGTTCCGAAGGACGACGAGGTTTACAAAAAGACGCTCGTGTTCGTGAGCCGGTCCCAGAACCTCGAAAGCGAAGCCAACAAGTTGCCGTGGGCCGGGAAGATCAACGACGGCAGCTTCATCTACGTCAACGGCTCGGCGCCGGGTGGGACCACCGCCGCGGACGCCGCGCGCCCGGGCTACGGCAGCATGACGTATGCCGGGCTCAAGAGCCTCGCGATCTGCGGTGTGAGCAAGGATGACCCGCGCCACAAGAAGGCGCTGGAATGGGTGGCCAAGAACTACTCCGTGGACCTCAACCCGGGTCGGGCGGAAGGGGCCGGCGGACAGGGCTACTACTACTACCTCGTCGCGATGGCCCGGTGCTTCCACACGCTCGGCGTCGACGAAGTGGTGGACGCGGCCGGAAAGAAGCACGACTGGCGCGCCGAAATCACCCGCGCGCTCACGTTCCGTCAGCGCAAGGACGGGAGCTGGGGTAACGACTTCACCACCTGGATGGAAGGCGACCCGAACCTCGATACGGCCTTCGCGCTGATTGCGCTGAGTTACACCAAGCCCAAAAAGTAACTGCCTCGGTTATCAATCTGTAATGCGGTCGTCTTGTCAGCCAGTACAAACGGTTGGCGGGACGACCGCATCACCCCAAAGCTCTCACGCCCCACAAAGCGCGAACCGTTTATCTGCCAAACTGCTCGCAACGCGCTGCGGATTATCTTTCTTGGAGACGCCCCATGCCCGCGAAGAAGAGGATCGGCTTCACGCTGATCGAATTGCTAGTTGTTATCGCCATCATCGCTATTCTCATCGGCCTGTTGTTGCCCGCGGTTCAGAAGGTGCGAGAAGCTGCCGCGCGCATGAAGTGCCAAAACAACCTCAAACAGATCGGCCTCGCCATTCACATGTACGACCAGACCCAAGGGGTGCTGCCGAACATGAGCTTTTGCGGCGGCGGCTGCGAGGATACCAACCCGGGTATGCAAAACATCTTTTTCCGCTTTCGCCACTACCCGGTGGCCTTCGAGCTACTGCCCTACGTCGAACAGGACAATCTCTACAAGCAGTTCAACCTCAACAAATCCGGGACCGACAACACGACCCCCGGGATCGCCGGTGGCCTGACTAACCTCCAGTTGTCTTCCCAGCCCTTGAGCGTCTTCCTTTGCCCGTCCATGCCGGCCCCGGTCAACCCCGTGTTCGCCGGCTACGCGAGCTACGGATGGAACCGCGGCAACAGCGACGTCCGCTCCCCCGCTCAGTCGGGCGACATCTTCAAAACGGGGCAAGCATACGGGTTCACGCCCTCCGACGGGGTGTTCATCTCGGCGATGGACGCCGGCCTGAGTTACGACGGCGGTGTGGCGCTGGCAGCCAAGCACACCGCCGACCCGACCTGGTGGCAGCCCCCCAACACGTACAAGATCAAGCTCCAGAGCGTCACCGACGGGCTATCCAACACGATCGCCGCGGGCGACATGCACAACATCCTCAAGGGAT
Organism: Gemmata sp. SH-PL17; assembly: GCF_001610855.1. Classification (NCBI taxonomy): domain Bacteria; kingdom Pseudomonadati; phylum Planctomycetota; class Planctomycetia; order Gemmatales; family Gemmataceae; genus Gemmata; species Gemmata sp. SH-PL17. The sequence continues at coordinate 8,883,576 of NZ_CP011271.1, read as the reverse complement.
ACACCACGACGACCGTGAACAGCGTGTCCATTGGCACCACGGCTGTGGAGTCGGGCGGCCCGATCGCCTGGGGAGCTAGCGGCGGCGACTACTACAGCGAGGGCCGGACCACGGTGCCGATGAACACGCTCAGCGGCCCGTACTACAGCCGGAGCATCACGGACCCGGCCGCCCTGCACGACATCCTCTTCAGCAGCCCGATCTATTCGTTCCGCAGTACGCACACCGGCGGGTGCAACTTCCTGCTCTGCGACGGCTCAGCGAAGTTCATCCGTCAGTCCATCGACATGACCACCTACAAGGCGCTGGGCAGCCGCAATGGAGGTGAGGTGATCGGTGACTACTAGTCGCACACTGGTCGCCTTGGTCTGCGCGGCGGTGGCCGGGTGCGGCGGGGGGCTATCGGTCCCTGCCACCGCCCCGGTGTCCGGTACGGTGCAGTTTAGGGGCAAGCCGGTTGCCGGGGTGAAGGTGACGTTCCACCCCAAGTTCGACATGGGGGCCGTCAAGTTCACACCGAACGGGCTGACCGACAAGGACGGCCGGTTCGCCCTGAACACCGCCGCCCCGGGCGACGGCGCGCCGCCGGGCGAGTACGCGGTGACGTTCGAGTTGCCCCGCGTGACCGCGGACCAGCGCGGATTGGACACCGAGGTGGACGTGTGGAAGGGGAAGTACTCCGACCCGGGGAAGAGTACCTTCAAGGTGACCGTCCAGAAGGGTGATAACGCCCTCGAAACCTTCAAACTCGACTGACGCCCGCCATGCGCCTCGTCCTGTTGTTTGTCCTCGTAGCTCTCGCCGGGTGCGGTCAACTGACCGCGCCCGCGATCTCCGTGTATCCGGTAGAAGGGCAGTTGATCGTCAGTGGCATTCCGGCAGTAAACGCACAGGTCGCGTTCCACCCGATCGGTGAACCAACATCAAGTTATCACCCGGTCGGCACAACCGGCGCAGACGGGCGGTTCCGCCTCACAACGCGCACGACCGGGGATGGTGCGCCGGCCGGGGAGTACGCTGTCACGGTCATCTGGACCAACCACGAATTGTTCGGCGGTGACTGCCCGTGTGGTGCCGACCCGACACAGCACGACCGCCTCTGTGGGGCTTACGCCGATCCCGCAACTTCGCGACTCCGTGCAACGATTCGAGCGCAACACAACGAGATCACACTCGAAACAACGGTGGGTGGCGGAGGACGCGGGTGGAACTTACCTCGGTTGCAAGACGTAGGGAGGAAAACCGACCGAGTTACACCGACCGAACGTGACCGCGAGCAGCAGAAATGAGATCGTAAACGAAGACTTCGCGCACCGTCCAATCACGTCATTCGCGAACACAATGCTCAATCGGACAGTCGGACCATTCCGAACTTTCCGATTGCGAGCTTCGTGCGCACAAGCTAATATCTTGAGTTAGCTACAAACCACACTGCCTGCATTCTCACACCTGCCTCTCTCCCACCGGTCTGTTCTCCTATCGGAGCCTCTCATGTTGACCTTCTGGGGCGATCGTCAGAGGTACTGCGACAACATCAGCCGGCGCAACTTCCTGCGGATCGGCGCGTTCGGGGCCGGTCTCACACTCGCCGACGTGCTCCGACTCCGAGCGGCACAAAACCCCGTCACCCCAGCGAAGCCCACGCCGCAAAAAGCGGCGATCATGATCTACCTGCCGGGCGGCCCGTCGCACATCGACATGTACGACCTGAAGCCCGAAGCTCCGAAGGAGTTCCGCGGGGAGTTCAAGCCCATCCAGACGAACGTCCCCGGGGTGCAAATCTGCGAGCACATGCCGCTCCAGGCCCGCATGTGGGACAAGCTCGCCTGCGTCCGTTCGCTCATTTCCACTGAGGAACACAGCGACTCGCTCGTGAGCACCGGTTACAGCGAGGTCGCGAACCGTATCTCGTCGCACCCGGCCTTCGGGTCCGTGATCTCGAAGTTGCGCGGGGATAGCGGCAACGACGTTCCGCCGTTCGTCAGTCTTCGTGGAGGCGGGAGCCCGGGCACCGAGCCGGGCTACCTCGGCGTCGGGCACAGACCGTTCACGCCCAGCGGTGCCGGGGTCGAGAACCTCCGGCTCGCTAACGGCGTGAACACGAGCCGGATGGACGACCGCAAAGACCTCCTCGGCAAATTCGACACCGCGCGCCGGGAGATCGACGCGAGCGGCACCATGAAGGGCATGGACTCGTTCGCCGGTCGCGCGTTCGACATGATCGCGTCCGGGATCGTCCGGAAGGCCCTCGATCTGAAGAACGAAGACCCCAAGACACGCGACCGGTACAAGGGCGTTGAACAATTCCTTACCGCGCGACGGCTTGTTGAAGCAGGGGTCGGCTGCGTAACGTTGAGCTACGGCGGGTGGGACACGCACACGAGCAACTTCAAAGAACTGAAGCGGATGCTCCCGGAACTGGACCGCGGGATCGCGAACTTGGTTCAAGACCTGCACGATCGCGGGATGCAGGACGACGTGATCACCGTAGTGTGGGGCGAGTTCGGACGCACCCCGAAGATCAACAGTTCGGACGCGGGCCGCGATCACTGGGCGCCTGTAATGAGCGCACTGATTGCCGGTGGTGGGCTCAAGATGGGCCAGATGATCGGGAGCACTTCTGCGAAGGGCGAGTACCCAAAGGAGCGGCCTTACAAGGTGCCGCACCTGTTGAGCACGATCTACAGCGCGATGGGCATCGACCCGAGCTACACGTTCCCGAACGGGGCCGGCCGACCGATGTACATCCTCGACGACCGCGACAAGGTCGAAGAACTGCTCTGAGCGAACCACCAAGCCAAGTAACGAAACCGGGAGCCACAAAGCTCCCGGTTTTCATTTGATCTGCGTCACAACACCAGCATCGCGTCGCCGTAACTGAAGAACCGGTATTCGTTCGCGACGGCTTCGGCGTAAGCCCGTTGAAGCAACTCGCTGCCAGTGAAGGCGCCAACGAGCAGCAAGAGCGTCGTTCGCGGAAGGTGGAAGTTCGTCACGAGAGCGCTAATCGCGCGGAACTCGAACGGCTCGTGGATGAACAGGTTCGTTTCGCCACAAAATGGCTGAGGCGTTCCGGACCGCGCTGCCGTTTCCAGCGTGCGGGTCGTGGTGGTGCCAACCGCGACTACACGCCCCCCGCGCTCCTTTGTCGCGCGAATGGCATCCACCACATCCTGCGTCACCGCGCACCACTCGCTGTGAATCACGTGCTTCGTCGGGTCTTCTTCTTTCACGGGCGCGAACGTGCCCAAGCCGACGTGCAGGGTAACGCGAGCCGTGCCGATTCCTTTGGCCGCAAGCCGGTCGAATAGTGCCGGGGTGAAATGCAATCCCGCTGTTGGTGCCGCGACCGAGCCGGCCGCGTTCCCACTGGCGTAAACGGTCTGGTAGCGCTCGCGGTCCGCGGTCTCTTCGCGGCCCTTGCGGATGTACGGCGGGAGCGGGATGTGCCCGTAGCGCCCGAGTAATTCCGGCGGCGTGCCCTCTTCGTCGGGTCGCATGAGCCAGTGGCGCTCGGCTGTTCGTCCGCAAAGCACGAGGCGCAAGTTCGTGTCCGTCACGAACGCGGTGCCGATTTCGGGGTACCCGCGTGTCTGTGCGAGCATCTCCCACGAGCCGTCTTCGGTTGTGCGGAGGAACAAGCCCTCCCACTTCCCGCCGGTCTGTTCGCGCCGGCCCACCACGCGCGCGGGAAGTACCCGCGTGTCGTTGAGCACGACGAGATCACCAGGGCTAAGAAGATCGGGTAGATCGCGGAACGTGTGGTGCGTGATCGAATTCTCAGAGCGACGCACGACGAGCAGCCGGGCGGAGTCACGCTCCGCAGCCGGGTGTTGCGCGATCAGATGTTCGGGCAGGTAGTAGTCGAAGAAATGCACGAAATGTTCCGGAGCGGGGTTCCGAGTTTCTGTGGTTGAAGCGAACTCGGAACCCGGCATTGGGGACTTACTTGAAGTTCTTCAGCCACTCGTCGAACTCTTTCTTGTGCTTCTCGACGGTCTTCGCCGGCCCGAGGAGGGTGAGCGAGTACACCGCGTCCTTCCCCTCGAAAATGACGTAGATCTGGCGGTAGTTTTCGACCTTCGTGACCTTCGCGTTCGGATCGAACGGCGGGAACTTCTTCAGGAACGTGCCGCTGATGTCCTGATAAGTGGCGTCTTCTTTACCAATCTTGATCTTGGACACGGCCGGCTTCTTGTCCGCGGCCAGCTCGAACTTCTTCACTTGGCGGTCGAGGTTCGCTTCGACCGTTCCGCCCCCGGGCGAGGCAAAGAGGGCCAGTTCCGCGTCCTCGGGGTCACCCGCTTCCTTGGCCAATTTGAATTGGGCCAATCGCATCTTGTTCGATGGGGTTTCTTCCTTCCACCCGGTTGGCGTGGTGGATTTTAGCCCGCCCCACTCGACCGCGACGCCCTTATCGGCAGCGCCCACGGCGCTCGCGAAGACCGCAGTCAATACGGAAGCGAACAGCATACGCATGGAGATGACCCTTCGGAAGGAACAGACGAGTTCCGACACCGGGGACATTCTACACCCGTCGTTCAGAAGTAGAACCCCATCGCCCGTATCTGCTGATACTGTTGAGTGAGAGCTTCGTTAAGTTGGCGAGGGATGAGTAAAGAACCGTACCACGCGGCCCGGTGTGAGTCGAGAGTGGGGCGAACACCGACTGCTCGCGGCATCGGTGCCACTTCCGCGGTGTCCGGTTCGTTCTCGTCTTCGTCCGCGGCAGGCGGGATGGGCTTCGCCGGGGTGGGAACGGTGAACTCGTTCGGTTCGGTCGTGTCGAATGGAACTCCAGTCACTTTGCTTGGGGCCGGATCGAGTAGCGCATCGGTGTCGGTCACTTCAACGACGTTCGCCAGCACCACCGACTCCGCGGGCGCTTGAACCGTGGTCGTTTCTGGTTCTGTGGCCGGTGTCGGCTTCGCGAAGAACGCAAAGTGAACGATCGCGTACCCCAGGACGGCGCTCGTTGCGCTAATTGCCACGACCATTCGCATGGCGGCTCCTTGATTGCCGGGAAACGACAAGCGCGGAGCAATAGCGGTGCGCGGGAGTTGGGGCAAGCTCAACCGATCACGGGTTGTCGTTCGGTGATACGTAGTCGAGTGACCCACTCGCTCAAGAATGCCGCCCTTGCCCGGGCCGCGTGGTCAGCCTCGTCGGGTGAAACACACACAAATTGCACCCGGTCGTTTGGGCGGAGCTGAGCGAGTAGATCGAGGTCGGCGCGGATGAGGTGTGCGACCTTTGGGTACCCACCAATCGTTTGACCGTCGACCCCGAGAACAATCGGCAGCCCGTCGTTCGTCACCTGCACGGCTCCCGGGGCCACGGCTTCTGACACGAGTTCGCCGGGCACACGCGAAAGTGGCGCCCCTTTCAAGCGAAGCCCCATACGATTGCTCGCGGCCGATACTTCGTAGGTCTGGGTGAAGAATGTGTCGTCGGTGAACCAGTCGCGTTGGGGACCGTTGAGCACGCGGAGTGGGTGGGCAGAACCTACCCCCCCGTCCCCCCTCCCTGAAGGGAAGGGGGAGCAGGTATGCTCACCCGCGGTGTTTGAGGCAATGTTTGCGGACAATTCTTTCTCCCCCTTCCCTTCAGGGAGGGGGGACGGGGGGGTAGGTCTTGCCTCACAGAACGGCAAGCTACGCGACTCTGTGCGGCTTACAGCACACTGGAGCGTGTCCCCGGCCCGAATCGGCTCCAGTGCCGAACGGCTACCGAGTATCTCTTCTGCGTGAAAGCCCCCTGCGACGCACAGATATGCTCGTGCGCCGGTGCGCGTACCGCCCACACGCAGTATGTCACCGGGTTCGAGTGTGAATGTAGTGCCCGTTGGCAGCGGGTTCCCGTTTAGCGTGCTCTGAAACGGCGCACCGAAGATGACGCACGCGACCGGATGATGAGCCTCAAGTGTTGGTCCTGCAAATGCGACTTCCAGCGCGACCGCGTGGGGCGGATTGCCGACAAGTGCGTTGCCCAAAGTGAGTGCGGCGCGGTCGGCGGCGCCGCCAACGGATATGCCGAGCGCCCGGCTGCGCTCACGCCCGAAATCGACGAGTAGCGATTGCAACCCGGGTTCACGAACAGTCAGGCTCATAATCCTGGGATCGCGGGCGTCTCGCCCGCTTTTGGAATGAGGGGGAAGCGGGCAAGATGCCCGCGGTCCCGGGGAAACTCATACGAACGCCTTGAGCGTGAACCCGCGTTCCAGAAGCGACGCACGAACGGCTTTCGTGAACGCGACCGCGTCCGGGTTGTCGCCGTGAACGCAGATCGTCCGCACGCCCTTTTCGCGCACCAGCCATTCGATTTGCTTCACGGCCTCAGCCGGTTCGTGTATGAACGCATCCGGTTCGCTGCGTGGCACCAGTGACCCATCTGGGCGGTAGCGGCGGTCCGCGAACCCTTCCGCAAAGAACGGAACACGGTCCGTAGCCTCGGCTCCGAGCCAGGATTGAGGGAGTCCAATTACAGGTAGTTCAAACACTTTGGCAGCGTCGATGACACCAACGGCGATGTCCTCGTCACGACACGCTTGGTTGTAGAGTGCGCCGTGTGGTTTGATGTACTTCACACCAACACCATACGCTTTGGCTAGCGCTACCAGCGCCCCAACTTGGTACAGGCACTCGTGCGCGATCTCGCGCGGAGTCAGGTTGAGTTCGCGCCGACCGAAGTTCTCGCGATCTGGGTAGCCGGGGTGAGCACCGATCGTAACGCCGAACTGTTTCGTGAGCGCCAGCGTGGACGCGATCTCATTCGGTCCGCCCGCGTGCGCGCCGCAGCACACGTTCGCGGAGGTGATGAACGGCATCAACTCGGCGTCGAAGCCCGCCCCCTCGCCGAGATCCGCGTTCAGATCGATTTCCATCGGGTGGTCTCGTTACTTCAGCAAGCCCTTTGCAATCAGTCCGAAAATGACCCCGGCCAAGAGCAGTCGATACACGACGAACGTGGCCGTGCTGTTCCGCTTGAGGAAGCTCAACAGAAACGCGATTGCCAAGTACCCAACGACTGCCGACACGAGCAACCCGACACCCAGTGCTGCGATCTGATCACTCGCGAACAGCGTGGCTCGCTCGTCGTACATCTCCTTCATCCCGGCACCCAGAATGGCGGGGAGGGAGAGCAAGAATGAAAACCGCGCCGCGACCGGACGCGCGAAGCCTGCGAACAGCCCAGCGGTGATTGTTGTTCCGGACCGTGAGCCGCCCGGCATCAGCGCGAGGGCCTGAAACAACCCGACCCACAGCGCATCGAGCCAGTTGATGTTCCCTTCTTCACGCGGGGGCAGTCCGCGATTCGTCCGCCTCGTGACCCACCATTCGGAGGCCGCCATTAGCAGTGCGAACACAATCGCCACAACAGCGATTGGCGCGGGGTGAAAGAAGTTCGCCTTCAGCCACTTCTTGAGAGTGAACCCGATCACCATCACGGGCACGGTCCCGAGCACAATGAGCCAGCCGATTCGCGAATCGGGTGTGCTCGCGAGTCGTCGGGCGCGGATGTCCGCCCAAAGCCCGTTCAGCATCCGAATAATGTCCGCGCGGAAGTACACAAACACGGCCGCGAGTGTACCGAGCTGGATGACAACGGTGAAAGCGTCTTCGGGGTTCTCGTGCCCGAGTAGTTGTCGCGCAATGAGCAAGTGGGCCGTGCTACTGATCGGGAGGAATTCGGTCAGTCCTTGAATGAGGCCGAGTAACGCGGCTTCCCAGATGGGCATTCGCCCTCCCCAATCGGTATGATGACTCGACTGTTATTCGGAGCGTTCCATGCACGTTTTGCGTTCTACCGTTCTAGCGATCTCGGTAACCGCCGGCGCTCTGTTCGCGCCGAGTTCCGCTCGCGCACACGACATGAACGCGACGGTCAAAGTCGAACCGACATCGGTGCGCGTGGAAGTGTTCTTTGAGGACGATCTGCCCGCCGAATTAGCCAAAGCAACCGTCACTAATTCTGCAGGCGCGGAAGTTGCTGTTGGTACGACCGACGAGCGCGGCGTGTGGACGTTCCCAACACCCGCACCGGGCGAATACACACTCACGGCCAAGTGCATCGGCCACACCGCAACGGTGCAATTTTCGGTTGCGGGTAGCCCAGAGGAGCCTCCCGTTTCTTACACCGGCGAGCGACTGAATAAGACTGTTGGCTTGACTATTGGTGTGGGTGGATTGTTGGGTATCTCCGCGGTGTTTTGGCTGTTACGCCGCCGACACCGCGAGTAAAATGCCCGTGCCCGTCTCCGGAGTGTTTTCATGTCGCCCGAAAACCAGATTTCGACGGATACCCCCAACGAACTCACCATCGGTCACACGGCCGATGTCCCGATGGCGGACGGCGCCACGTCGGGAGCCGAGTCGCTACTCAATCACCTCAAACAAGCCTCCAAGTTTGTTCCTCGACCCGCCCCCGGTGCGCCCCAAATTCCGGACTACGAGATCCTCGAAGAACTCGGGCACGGGGGAATGGGAATCGTTTTTAAGGCGCGGCACCTGCCACTGAATCGCGTTGTTGCGCTCAAAATGGTCCTCACGTCCGATCAGCTCTCGCCCAGCGAGATCGCGCGGTTCCGAGGGGAAGCCGAAGCGGTCGCGGCGATCAAGCATACGAACGTGGTCCGTGTGTATGAACTCAGTCCGTTCGAGTCGGAGCGGCCGTACTTCACAATGGAGTTTGTGGAAAACGGGAGTTTGGCCAAGTTCCTGAAAGAGCACAAGCGACTTGATCCTTACCAGGCGGCCGAACTCATTGCGCGCGTCGCCGACGGTCTGCAAGCCGCACACGACGCGGACGTCGTTCATCGCGATATCAAACCCGCCAACATTCTGCTGAGTGCGGAACCCAAGTCTAACGGCTCGTCTCCGACGTCGCGGTTCCCGTTCCTTCCACAGGTATCCGACTTCGGTCTCGCCAAGCGCCTCGCCACGGACGTCACGCGCACACAAGGGCCGGCCGGAACTCCGGCGTACATGGCCCCGGAACAAGCCGGCGGTAAGGCCAAGTTCGTTGGCCCCGCAGCAGACGTATACGCACTGGGAGTCGTTCTCTACGAGTGCCTCACCGAGAAACCACCGTTCGATGACCAGAACCAGTGGGTCACGGTGCAGCAAGTCCTCGACGCCACGCCTGTTTCACCGCGGGTGGCGGTCCCGAGCCTGCCGCGCGACCTGGAACTGATCTGCCTCAAGTGTCTGGAAAAAGAGCCGCACCATCGCTATCCGAGTGCCGCGGCGCTGGCCGACGATCTGCGGCGATTCCTTGCTGGGTTGCCGGTGAGTGTCCGCCCGATCGGTCCCGTCACGCGCGTTCTGCGATGGGCGCGCCGTCGCCCGACGGCCGCGGCGCTGGTAGCCCTGTGCGCGGGTCTTTTATTCGCGGTGCCACCGCTGGCTGTTTGGGAACAGGGGCGTCTCGATCAGCGCGGTGCCGATGCCGCCGCCGCGCAAGAAGCCGCGCGCCTGGCTAAACTCGCGGAAGACCGAGAAAAAGAGGCGCACGCCGCTACTGCCAAGTCCGTGGTCGCGGCACTGAAACTTGCTGATGCGCAAGAACTGTTCGCGATCCAAAACAAGCTCCGGACTCGCGCCGCGGATCGCCCTCTGTCTTGGACGCTCGCCAATCACGCGGACTTGTCCAAAGCAGTGAAACTGGTCACAAACGACTCGGCCGCGGTGACCGATCTTCGCTCCGCGGCTGCGGTTGCCCTTCTCAATGCGGACCTGCAAGAACTTTCGCCAGTCGTTAAAGGCTTCAGCGCGTCGGCTGCGGCAACCGATCCGAAAACGGGAATGGTTGCCATCGGGCAGTACCTCATTTGGGCTTCGTTACCGGTGAGGGTACACCTGATCGAACCATCCACCGGAACAATTACTCGTGAATTGACTTTCACCGCGGGTTTGGTTCGCGATCCGGCGGCAAACATTAAGAGAGCCCCGGACTACGTGTCTTCCCTCGTTTTCAGTTCCGATGGGAAGCGCCTTTATGTCGGAACGAGAAGTTCCCAGGTGATCCGATTCGACCTGGATAAGCCCGGGAAAGAACCTGCCAAAGTGTGGAAAGCCTCGATAACTGCGCTCGAGCAAATTGCTCTCAGCCCAGACGGTAAAACGCTCTACGGTCTCTGTCGGCCCGAGAAAGCGGTGCATGCGTGGTCGACCGATACCGGTAAGTTGCTCGGCAAACTGGAACCCGCAGGGGAAGCTCCGATCACATCGTTTGCGGTACTCGCGAACGGTGAGGTGCTTACATGCGATGCCGCTCAAATTCGGCGATGGGGACCGAACCGACGTATGACGCAAGCGGTTACGAACCCCGGCGCGTGGCGCCTCGCGGTCACTTCGACGAACTGCTTGCTCGTCGGCGATAGGCGCAACCTCGATACATACGACCGACAGGCACTCACCCCGCTCGAACGATTCGAGACGCCCGAGCTGCGGCGCGGAATTCACGAAGACTACGTCAGAACAATTGTGGAACACCCGTCGGGCGCGTACATCGCAACCTCGTCCGGTGACTCTGACCGCACCGTGCGCGTGTGGGAACTGGCGTCTGGCAAGCTCGTGGGGACCGTTTCAGTAACGGGTACGGGACCGATCGCGCTTGCGTGGTCCGGTGACGGGAAGACGCTGTTTGCGACGGCCTACGACCAACTGGCGCGGTGGTCGTTCCGGGCACCAGATGCACAGCAGTTCGCGTGTGTTGACGGGTCAACGATTGCCGCTGCCGCGTTCGGTTCGAGTGACCGAATCGCGGCGCTCACCGATCAAATTGGTGTCAACCGCGAGTTCCTGATGGGACCGGTTGGTACGACCAAGAATTCAACTCAGATTTCGGACCGTGGCGGGAACGGGCGCGCGGGGGTTGCAGCAGCCCCTGATGGTAAGTTGGCGGTCACTCCCGCGGTGCCGGGGCTCATCGGGTGGTCGTCCGGCACTCCGATTCCTTCTCCCGCGTTCACAACAAAAATCACCTGGTGCCCGCGCTTCGACCCGAGCGGGAATACGCTTTGGGCACTTGTGGATGCCACCGAACTAATGGCATTCGACCCAGCAACGAAAGCGGTGCGCGCGACCTGGAGTAACGCCGCGAGTACCGTCGCGAGCGGCGTGGCGAGTCTGGATGCACTCGCTGTGGGGCGCGCGGTAGTCGCTGTGGGCAGCCGCAACGGTTCGGTTTACTGGTTGAAACCCGAGACGTGTGAACTCGTCACTTCGTTTCCGAACTTCGGTGATCCGGTCCAGTCTGTTGCGATCACCCCGGACGAATCACTTATCGTCGCGGGTACGCAGAATGGGAAACTGCGCGTTATTCGCACCGCGGATCAGAAAGAACAGGCTGCCGCTACTGCTCACACCGGAGGGACGACTGCGATCTCCGTAAGTCGTGACGGATTGCTGCTCGCGACCGGGGGACGCGACCGCGTGGTGCGTTTGTGGAAGCGTGACGGTGATCGGTTCGAGCCACTCTTCGCGGTGTCCGATCTCAGTGGTCCGGTGCGCGAACTTCAGTTCCATTCTGCGGATAACCGCCTGCTGGTGCTGGTAGCTCAGGAACACGCGGTTCGTGTGTGGGACGTGGACGCGCTGAAAGCACAGCTCGGCCAGTTTCAGCTCGCGTGGTGAAGTGCGCTATAATCCCGTAATTTTCCGCACGGCGGGGCGATTGCTCTGTGCGGCAGTGATTCGCACGTCCGAGGGACAAGTGCGCTGTAAGAGCACGTGGCACATCATCGCAGTGCCGAGGTTCTGGTCCGGATCGGCCTCACCCAGCGCATAAGCCGTTCGGCACTCGTCCGATGTGAGCCGCTCGCGTTCCTCGGACCAGTCGCGGAACGCGGCCCAGAGCCAGTGACGCGCCGGATGGTTCGGCGAAGTTTGCGCATATCGCGCGAAATCACTCGCGCTTTCCGGGGTTACGATTCCGGTCGCGAACCAACTGATCGGGAACAGTGTGGGTGGGTTCATCCAACGTGTGTGTCGCGCCCCGGTAGCGGGTACACTTCCATCATACCATATGTGGTGTCACTCATACCGAGTGCACGGTAGGTGGACTGGGCGCGTGAGTTCTCCAGGTCGAAGTAGAGCCGCAGTCCGATTACGTTGGGATCGGCCGCAGCTCGTTGTTCGATCGCACGATAGAGCACACGGAATACCCCCCCGCGGCGCGCGTCTTCGCGCACGTACACGCTCTGTATCCACCAGAACCAGCCGTTCCGCCAGTCACTCCACTCGAATGTGACCATCATCTGCCCGACGACTTCCTCGTCGCGCTCGGCCACGGTGTAGAACCCGCGCGCGGGATCGGCGAGAACCGCGCGGACGCCGGCCGTGAGTACGACAGGGTCGAGTCGCTTGTGTTCTGTCTCCCATGCGATCGCAGTGTTGAACGCGACGAGCACCGCTTCGTCGGCCGGTGTCGCGGGGCGAATGGACAGATTCATATCACGCTCCACTAACAGAGTGCGGTTCTTCCCGTTTCGGCGCGGTACGCTAAGACAAGCCCCCAGAGTCCCGAGTTCCGCCAGGAGCCGACAGTGGATCTCAGATCGTACATTCGCGACGTGCCGGACTTTCCCAAGCCCGGCGTTCTGTTCAAAGACATCATGCCGCTACTCGGCAGCCCAGAGGCGTTCGCGGCCGCGGTCGCTCAACTCGCAGGCCACTATCCGGTTAACAGTATCGATGTTATCGCCGCGGCCGAGGCCCGCGGGTTCCTGTTCGCCGCGCCGATGGCGCTCGCGCTCAAGAAGCCGCTCGTGCCGCTCCGCAAGCCGGGTAAACTGCCGGGGGCGACCCACAGTCTCAAATACAACCTCGAATACGGCTCGGCCGAACTGCACGTCCACGCGGACGCGATCCGTCCCGGCGCACAGGTGTTGGTCGTGGACGATGTGCTGGCGACCGGCGGTACGATGGCCGCTGCGTGCAAGCTCATCGAGCACGCCGGGGGTACGGTTGTTGGGTGCGCGTTCCTCCTCGAACTGGCGTTCCTGAACGGCCGCGCGCCGTTAACCGGTTACGACGTTTTCAGCCTCCTGACCTACTGACCTCTTTCACATCTGAGGCGCTCATGTCCCGCGACCCACGCGACGATTACTACGACAACGATCCGGACCGCGCCGAACGCGAGCGCGATTTCGATGACGATCAAAGTGAGCGCGACGAGGCCGTTATTCAGCGCGCGAAGGGCAAGGTCATGGCGCCCGCGATCGGGCTGATAGTGGTGGCTGCGTTCGGGTTGGTCTCGCTCGTTTGGGGTGCGGTCCGGTATTCGGCACTGGACGCTCAATTTGACGAAAACATTAAGCAAATCGAAGACAATCCAGGTATACCCAAGAATCAAAAACAAGATCAAATTCAACTGGTCAACCAGATCCGCGACGTGACGAAAGCCGCTTGGTTCCCGTGTTACGGCCTGATTGTGGTTCTCTCGGCGGTGATACTTGTTGGTGCGGTGAAGCTGATGACTTTAGGTGGTACCTTCTGGCCAATGACTGCGTCCATTCTTTCGATCATCCCATGTACGAATGGGTGCTGCTTTATCGGCATTGTGTTTGGTATCTGGACACTGGTAGTTCTCGGTCAGCCGGACGTGAAGGCCGGGTTCGCCGCGCGCCGTCGGGCCGCGTATTCCCCCGATCGGTACTAAACGCCGACAGGACACCTGAATGCCCACGGTTAGTTGCCCGTCGTGTGCCCGCGCGCTAGAAGTGGACGACGATTACCGCGACTGGACGGTTCGGTGCCCGCATTGCGCCACCGAGTTCGTTCCGGCCGAAGTCGCCCCGGCCCCGTTCGAGCGCGAGCCGCGTCGTCGGCGCGACGACCGGGGCAGTGACGAGAACGACGACTACGATCGCCCGCGCCGACGGCGGCGCGAGCGCGACGAATGGGAGTTTCAGGAAGCAACCCGCTTGGCCCACGGTCCGGGCACGTGGTTGGAGGTTTGTGGTTGGATCGGTGGGCTTCTGTTGGCTGGGGGTGCGGTCTATTGGTTCATCGTCGCCGCGGACATGGCGAACGGCAACGACGATGGGGCGGGTGCTGTCCTGTTCGGGATGTTCTCGGCCCTGTGTGTGGTGCCGTACACAATTGTGATGGTCGTCGGCGGCCGGAAACTGCGTTCATTGTCCAGTTACGGTTGGGCAATGACCGCGTCCGTTGTGGGGATCGTGTCTTTCTTCCTGCCGTGCTTCATGTGCTTTTGTGCGTTCATCCCTGTCGGGTTTGGCATTTGGGGCATGGTCACGCTGAATAACCCCGTCGTCAGTCGCGCCATCGACAGAAACAGTAACAGGCGCGCTCGTGAGTATTCCCGTGGGTGGGACGATTGATTCTCGCTGATTCAGCGACCGTTCTGTGTAGAATCACAGGAACGTCACCATACGAATTAGCAGAATCAACGAACCGATGAACACCACACTCGATTTTGACAAGGCCGGCGGACTGGTTCCCGCAGTTGCACAGGACGCAGACACGGGCGAAGTGCTGATGCTCGCGTGGATGAACCGCGAAGCGTTCGACGAAACGGTGCGCACCGGTCGCGCCGTGTACTTCAGTCGGAGCCGCAACAAACTGTGGCGCAAGGGGGAAGAGAGCGGGCACTTCCAGGAAGTGCGAGGCGTGTTCGTTGATTGTGACGCCGACACCGTGCTCCTGAAGGTCAAGCAGATCGGTGGTGCGGCGTGTCACGAGGGGTACAAGAGTTGCTTCTTCCGCCAACTCAACGAAGGGGAACTGAAGGTTGTTGCGGAACGCATCTTCGACCCGAAAGCTGTGTACAAGAAATAAGGTCCGCAAATCGTAAAGAACAGAGAGGAAAGGTAACAAGGGCGCTCATCCGCCCTGTTTTCCCACTCTCTCTTCTTGGCTTTCTGTTCAATTCGCCCTGTCTTTCCCAGCTTCCGGCTCGACGCCCAACCCCTCATCTTCTCATCTTGCCTGCGGACACTTGCTCACGGTATTGTGCCGGGTGGAGGTTGCCTCGACTTCGCACGGACGCACATCATGATGATCCGCACGTTGGCGTTCTGTTCGCTCGTCGCTCTTCTCGCGGGCTGTACGCGGTACCACTCGCGTGCTCAGGGACCGTTCGCGAAATCCGAGTCACCGACACTTCCTGGGGCGAACGTACCTAAGCCTCTCGGGAATCAACCCTCGTTGGGGATAGCTGCGGCTGATACCCCGCGTGCGGCTGCGACCGACGAACGACAACTCGTTCCCCCGCGAACCGATAATCTCGCACCGGTTGGTGCGTCGACTCCGTCCGAAGGTGATGCGGACGCGAGTGCGTTCCCGCCGTTCCGCAAGCGACCTGATCCGAAGTCGATGCCTTCACCGTTCGCGCCGAAACAACCCAATACAGAGATAGCGCCTAGTACCCCAACTCCGGCAGCGAAATCTCTTGCTGAACTGAAGGCGGTCGTCACAACGGCGAACACCGCGTGGAAGGCAGTAGACACGTTCGAGGCCACGGTGACGCGCAGGGAGATCAACCCTCAAGGCGCCCAAACCAGTGAACTCGTGCTGTTCCAGTTCCGCCGCGAACCGATGAGCGTGTTCACGCGCACGATCGGTGAGAACGGTAAGGGGCGCGAGATGCTGTACAACCCCAAGAAGCACGACGACAAGCTGTACCTGATGCTCGGCCAAGGGGACCACAAGCTGTTCAAGGCCGGGTTCATTGTGCCGCCCGTTTCGCCCGATGATCCGCGCGTGAAAGAAAAGGCCCGAAACAGTATCCGCGACGCCGGGTTCGAGAAAGCTCTCACTAGGCTCGCGGACACGGTTACGAAGATCGAAGCGGGTAAAGTGCCGGCCGATGCTCTTGTCCTTCACGGACCGGTCAAGCGCGACGAATACCCGTACCCGCTTACAGCCGTCACGCAGCAATTCCGCGCGGGTGACGATCCCTTGTTCCCGAAGGGGGGGAATCGCACGTACTTCTTCGACTTGAAGGAGAAGTCACCCTCGTATGGGCTGCCGGTGCTGATTGTCGCGGCCGACTCGATGGGGAAAGAAGCGGAATACTACCTGCTCGAAAAGGTGAAGCTCCCGGCCAATCTCACGGACGCGGACTTCAACCCGGATCGGTTGGGGAAGAAATAGTCAGAGTTGCTGGAGGTTCGGCCGATACCGTTGGCCGGACTGTTTCGAGCGTGCGGTACGGCGTCTCGATGACGTACCGCCGTGTAAAGACTTTCTCGACTAACTGGGGAAGTTGCAGCGACGGGTCTTGAAACCCGAGCCAAACTGTTGCTGCGTTCTCGTAGAGAAGCGGAATCACTTCACGCGACACCGACGTCCACCCACCTTCGACCGCGGTCATCACGTCTAAGTGCGGTATCGCGAAGATCACGCCCTCGGCTTCCGTCGCGCGAACGGCCCAGCGCATTTGGGCCACGGCCGCGAGCATGACTCCGCCTTCACCGTTCGTGGTCGCGTCCTTGACACGGCCATCTAAATAGCCGCACTTTGCGTTCGCTGCGTGGAGCCGTTCCTTCAAGCCAACGTAAAGCGGAAGCGTCCACCCTTTGTCACACACCACGAGACAACACGATCCGCGGCGCAAGTCCGTCGCGAGGTCGGCGAGTGCCTCGGCGAACGGAGCAATATTCGGAGGAGCGGGCATCGGTCCCTTCGGGTTAAGGGCGCACTACGACGATTTCGCCTGAACCAGCGCGAGACTATTACCGCATACTAAACGAGTGAATGAAGCCGGTCAAATCCAACACCCTGTCATCGTGTCAGCGGGAATGATGGACGTGGCAGCCGAATGGTTCGGAGAATGGTCCGGACCGACTTGACGTGATATCCGCATCTAACGTATCTTGCAGGGGTTAGTGCTGTCCCGCAATCCTCTCAGCGGCCTTCGGCACCCCGTTTGCTCCAACCTGTTTCCCAGACTCCTTCCACGCGATGTTGCCCAGTCGGTCCTTCCCGATAGGTCGCGCGTCCGGGGAGGTTAAACGATGATTCCTGTGCCGCGCCCCGCAGAGGGCGAACCAACAAACGCTGCTCCCGCGAACGCCCCCTGGCGGTTCTCGATTCTCATTGCTGACGACGATCGCGGAACGCGCGAGACGCTCGGTGAGATGCTGGACGCCCGCGGGTTCCGGACCGTGTTGGCCGCGGACGGGAGCGAGGCTGTTGAACTGGTTCAGGTGGACCTCGTTCACCTCGTACTGTTCGACATGCACATGCCCCGGCTCACGGGTCTGGAAGCGTTCGCGGTGATCCGCCAAACGCTCGACCGCATTCTGCCGGCCGTACTCATGACCGCGGACGCGAACAACGACCTGATCCGCCAGGCGTTCGCGGCGCAAGTGTATAGTGTGATTCCGAAGCCGGTGAACGGGAACGTCGTATTACACACCCTGGAACGGGCGCTCGCGAGGGTGTACGGCCCGCGCCCGGAACCACAAGACAAGGTCGAGGCGCCGCGCCCGCCGACCGACGAGTAACTAATTGATTCCCCAGGAGAGTTGACTCATGGCAGCGTTGAAGATCGTCCCGCTGAACGACAAGATCGTGGTCGAGCGCCTCGAGGCCGACGACAAGACGGTGGGCGGGATCATCCTCCCGGACAGCGCGAAGGAAAAGCCGAAGCAGGGCAAAGTGCTCGCGGTCGGTGAGGGCAAGCCGCTGGACGACGGCAAGCGCGCCCCGTTCCAGGTGAAGGTCGGCGACCGCGTGCTGTTCACGAGCTACGCGGGCAGCGAAGTCACCATCGACAACAAGGAATACCTCATCGTGACCGAGGACGACCTCCTCGCCGTTGTAGATTAAGCGCGATTCAAACGCGGAATGCAAAACGCGGCCGTTGAAAGGTTCGGACATTGATCCGAGTCCTCTCAACGGCCGCGTTTCGTATTTCTTCACTGATTGTGCGAAAATTTCTTGCGGTGGGATTTGCGCCGATTATAGTGTGACGAATATTCCGGCATGGGCCGGGTGTTTGCGTGTTGGTCTCCCTCACGACATGTACTCGCTCCGTGTGTGAGCGAGGTCGGAGGTGTCCCCGGCACGGGCGCACGGTGGCTGCGGTTCCGCATGGCTACGAACATTTACGTCGGTAACTTGCCTTGGTCCACTACGGACGAAGAACTGTCCGCAATGTTCCAACAATTCGGCGCGGTAACCCGCGCCCAAGTGGTCATGGATCGCGAAACCGGCCGCTCGCGCGGGTTCGGGTTCGTGGAGATGGCCAATGAAAACGAGGCCCAGGCTGCCATCGCCGCGCTCAATAACCAAGCGATCAACGGCCGCCCGCTTACTGTGAACATCGCGAAGCCGCGTGAGGGTGGCGGCGGGCGCGGTGGGTATGGCGGCGGTGGCGGTGGTGGCCGACGCGGAGGCGGCGGTGGCGGCGGATACGGTGGTGGAGGAGGCGGGTACGGCGGTGGATACGGTGGTGGAGGTGGCGGCGGATACGGCGGCGACCGTTACTAAGCTGCTTTCCTACTCCCGTTTATTTGCATTGCGCGTATATTAACCAACGCGCCCGACTTATGAGGTTACAACAAACCTCAGTCGGGTGCGTATTTGTTTCATTTTATGCTGCGGCCATTCCGGACTGGAAGCCACGAACGACCACAGCCCTTTAACCGGAGTCCCTATGGCAAAAGAAGAAGCCATTGAAGTCGAAGGTCGGGTCAAAGAAGCCCTTGCGAACACGCAGTTCCGCGTGGAACTGGACATCGGCGGCGAAGTTATCGCCCACGTTTCGGGCAAGATGCGCAAGAACTTCATCCGCATCATCCCGGGGGACCGGGTGAAGGTGGAAATCTCTCCTTACGATCTTACCCGCGGGCGAATCACGTTCCGTGTTCGGGGTTGAGCGCCCCCCATTTCACACTCGTCGTATCGCGATTCAGATCTCGGACTTGAGGCAAAGTTTACATATTGAGCACTTTTTCCTTGACCTCAAACCCTCCAATTGTCAAGTTATCTGCACGTCGCTCGATGGATCAGCGACGCCCATCACTCAAGCCAGGGAGGGTCACACCATGCTCATTACCACCGAATCCAAGGCTCAAGGTTGGCGCGCGGTTGCGGTTTTCGATGACCGCGCCGATGCACTCGTTTTCGTTGGTCGTTCGTCTACTCAGGTCCGCCAGCAGTACGCCGAAGCGTTCGCTGAAGTCCTCGACGACGAAGAACGCGAACACGTCACCACCGTCCAACTCCAACAGTGGAGCGGCGCCCCGGACGCGGGCCGCTGGACGCTGAAGGGCACGCTGAAGGTTCCGGCTCCGGTCAAGCTCCGCCTCGTTGCCTGATTGGTGCTCGACGAATTTCGATAGTAGCAGTCAACACAGAATGTGATCCGTACCCGGCCGCTCTCGCCTCGTGGAACCTACCGCGACCCGAGAGCGGCCGAGTTCACTTCCGTCTCGGTTCCGACTCTCACTGTGGTCACGGCACACACCGGGACCGCCCGTCGATCTCGAAGCAGCCGTTCTAATCCGAATGCGTTCTAGTGTTTTGCGACGGCCGATTCGTTTCTCGCGCCCGAACCCCGCTTCTTGTCCCTGCGTCACTTGGGATTGCCCCGTTCGCGCGGTCGGTGCGGTCGACACAATCTGGCTCACTTACCGGGCTTGCAACCGGACATCCCGCGTCGAACAATAGAGCAGTCACCTTGTCGGTTGCGCCCTGATTAACGCAGGAGCCCTCTCCCGCGCGCCGGCCCAGACGAGAGGAACCGTAGATGAACTCTTACGCTTCGCTGTGCGACGACTTCGGTGTCTCGACCTACGTTCACGGCAAACTCGAAATGCCGACGGGTCGCGAAACCGTGTTGCACTTCTTCGAGGCCGTCCAAAAGGTGGCCCCGAAGATGACCGAATTCGAGAAGCGCAGTGATACCGAATACATGCTCGAAGAGGATCGCGAGTCGGGCAGCTACCGCTGGACCTCGCTGGACCACCGCCGGCTGAGTGCCGGCTTCGTGAACCCGCCGACGCTCGAAGACGCGGACCAGCACAACGAGCGCGTCCTCGAAATCGCGCCGTACCACCTCGACCTGAACGGGATGCAAACCGAGTCGATGGACGTGCTGTACTACTTCGACTTCCTCTACCAAGGGAACCACGACGAAGTGGTGGCCGAAGCGCTCACCAGCGGGACGCCGCTCGAAGGGTTGGTCCAGGTGCCCGCCGCCCGAGTGCTCCACTACCAACCGACCATGATGCTGGCCCTTGATGACGCTTGTCAGCTTCAGGCGCGGCTGAGCATCGAGACGCGCACCAACGCTTACCAAGTGCGAACGAACAGTTTCTCGGAATCACCCGTGACCGTGTACTTCACGGTTCGACAGTTCTGGGGGAAGCAGCCGTTCAAGTCGTTCGCGGAGAGTTACCACAACCAGCGCCGCGTGCTCGACGAACTGGTGAGCACCTACGTTGTTCCGCAGGTTATCAACCCGCTCGCAAAGGCCATTAGCGCGAAGCAGTGATCGAGAAGTGTGAAGTCGGAAGGGTGGCGCCCACAAGCTCTGATCCCATCACGGGCGCCATCTTTCAAAGCGTTGTGACGAAACACGCATCTCTGTCAGTTAACCAGCAACAACAAGCAACGCATTTTCTCGAGCTGTCACAGCAGCCCGCGACACCCTTATGTTAAGGGCAGTTACTCACTGCTTGTCGTCCCCTTGAAGATTGCGCCCAACCCGATGACGAACAGGATCGGTGGGTAGAAGTAAAGTGTATCGTTCGCCAGACCAGCAAAGAACCAAATGACCGCGACCACCATCGCGAGAAGGCCACCCCAGAAGCCACTGTTGAACACCCGTCCTTCCAGACTCTGCTCGGTGCCCTCTGCGTTCTCTGATTGTGGTGCACGCTTCTTTTTCTTCTTCGCAAGAGAGTCCGTGTTGTACTCGTCCGGTTTGAGATACTTCGCAGTGGCGAGCACCATCTGACCACCCGACGATGATTCGCTAGTTTCTACTTCCGCGGATGGCTTCGCATCGAACCGACCCGGAAGTGCCGGGATCTTTTTGGGAACTTTGGGTTCGAGCTCGCCCGAGATCGGCTCGCCTGTTTCGAGTTCTTCCTGCACCAGTTGAGACGTCTCACCCGACACGTCCTCGTGCCCCCATTCCCCTTCGTTGGCACGTTCCGTGTCACAATTCATGGCGCACCTGATTTCGAGTGTCGAGCGCAGCTTGGGACGTTGTCTCGAATCTAGTTCACAAATCGAGTCACGGACGGGGTTGAGTGGACGACGAATGGCGGCGTTCGTTTGATGAGCGTATCACCTCTCACCATGATAATTCGACCACAACGAGTACTACCCCGATGAGTACCAGCGCTCCCGCTTTGTCTTCTTTTGCCAGTGGCCTGACCACCGAAACCGCGTTCGACGTGCTTGCAGTTGCGCGGAAACTGATGACCGGCGGGAAAGACGTGATCGCGCTTCAGATCGGTGATTCGCCGTTCCCGACGACAGCCAGTGCGATCAAAGCAGCGCACGCGGCCATTGATGCGGGCCTCACGCGGTACTGCCCGTCAGCCGGGTTACTCGAGTTTCGTGAAACTATCGCTCGCACGGTGAAGGCTGAATTCAACATCCCTGCGACCGCAGACAACGTGGTTGTTGGTCCCGGTGCGAAAGTGTTCGAGACGTACTTCTGCGAAGCGTTCCTCGAACCGGGCGACGCGGTCCTCGTGTTCCAGCCGGCGTTCCCGACCTTCGAGCCGAACATTCTCCGGCGCGGGGCGAAGCCGGTGTACGTCCCGCTCAAACAAGAGAATCAGTTCCGCCCCGATGTGGCGGCTATCGAAAAGTTCGTGAAGACCGAACCGCGTGCCCGCGCGCTGTTCCTCAACTTCCCCCACAACCCGACCGGCGGCGTCGCGACCCCGGAGGACCTGAAAGCGATCGCGAACATCGTCCGCGGAACGAACATCGCGGTGTTCAGCGACGAACCGTATTGCCACATGGTTTGGGGGGGCAAACACAGTAGCATTTTGGCCGAACCGGGAATGCTGGATCAGTGCGTGGGGTCGTACACGTTCTCGAAGAGCTACAGCATGAGTGGGTGGCGCTGCGGGTACATGATCGCGGCACCTTCGATCGCGCAGATCGTGAGCAAGATGATTAACACTTCGCTCTCGTGCGTGCCGCCTATTGTGCAAATGGCGGGTAAGGCGGCGCTCGAACACGATGCGGCCGAGCGCGACGAGGTGATGAAGAAGTTCCACGCGAAGGTCGAGTTGCTCGTCAACGAACTGCGGAAGGTGCCCGACGTAACTGTGCTGATGCCGGAAGGCACGTTCTACGTGTTTCCGCAAGTCGCCCCAATCTGCCAGCGACTTGGGATCACATCACACGGTCTCGCGATGTACCTGCTCGAAGGTGCGGACGACAAGCGCGGGGTCGCGTGCCTCGGTGGGGAATGTTTCGGCGCGGCCGGGCAAGGGTTCCTGCGCTTCAGTTGCGCAGAACCAGATGACCGGCTCGTGCAAGCGGTCGCGTTCTTCGCTGATGCCATCACTCGCACCGACCGCGTGAAGACATACCTGGACGCGAACCCGAAGTACCGCGCCAAGTAACCTCACCCTTCGAGTACGGTTCGCGCTTCTCGTTGCGCGGCTACTGCAGCGGCCGGATTCATTGCTGGCTCACCCGGGGGCACCGATCCTTCTGGTCCTTGAAGGACGGAGATCGGTGCCTCGGACGCGCCTCTCAGTTCGCGGCGTCGCAGCAAGCGGTAATACATGTACAGACCGTAGGCCACCACGAGCAGCGCACCAACAACCAGCGCGGTGCTCTCGAACCGGTGAATGAGAGCGAGAATCCACGTCCCGCAAAAGAAGAACAGTCCCACGCCCACAACCGCATAGACCAAATCGGCGATCAGGAACTTCAGGAACGAGTACCGCGTTGCCCCTGCGATGAGGAACACACCCGTTCTTAAAGGGGGGAGAAAGCGCGCCAGGATGAGCAACTTCATCCCGTGCTGTGTGAAGTGACCTTCAAGTCTCTGGCGCCGTTCGTTGCTTAGAACCTTCTGCACCCAACGATACTCGAACAGCTTCGCTCCCCACCTCCATCCGACGCCGTAAAGCACGCAGTCCGCGGCGATGATCCCGAGACCACACGAAGCCCAAGCTAGCGACCACCACACTTCCGAGTGGAGTGCGTTCACGCTCGCGGCGTATAGGATGCCGGCTTCCTCGGGCGCGGGTGGGATGCCGATGCCGGTGAGAAACAGCCAGAAGAAAATCGAAACGTACCAGTAAATGGCGTCGGTCATGTGCCGGCTCCTGTGCGCGGTGAACCGCTTCGCACAAGGAATGCACTTCCCGTTCCAATTGGTATTCAGCCGGGCTGGAAGCAGACGCTGGTGCGCCAGTAAACTGCGACGCCCACCAATTCGGAGGCGTCATGATGAGCGCGGATACAACCACTGCCAACTCAGACAGCGATGGGAAACTAAGGACCAACGACACTCTTCAATGGAACTGGATGGTCAAGATCCTCGGCGAGCTGCGCGAGTTGTTCGCCGGCCAACAGGTATTCGTTGCCGGTGATTTGTTGTGGTACCCGGTGCAGGGCGATCCCAAGATGCGCCAACAATGGGAAAGCGACGCCTTTGCTCCACAGGTCGTGTTTTGGGTGCGTTCGGCTCTGCGAACAGCAAGCGCACTGCGCGAAGAAACCACTGAGATGGTGAGGTTCTGCGACCAGCAGAAAGTTGAAGAACTTTACTGTGTTGAACCACGTCGGAACCGCGTGGTCGCCCTCGTTCGTAATGACAGCCAACTTAAAGTAGTCTACCCGCTCGAAGGCTACATCAGCCCACGCCTCGGTATCGGTTTTGGAGAAGACTTCTCGCAAAGGCTCTTTGATTGGAAGCCGGACCTTGTGGTTACGATCACGTGATGTGTGCCATCAGCCCCAAAGATCCGGTTCCGGGTGACTACCTCAAGTTATCGGGTTCTGCTTTCGGCGCGCGAGTTCCTTCATCACATCGGCCAACCCGCGTGTGTTGAACACATCGTCCTTTGTAAGCCACCCGCGGCGCGCGACTTGAACTCCGAACGTGTAAAGCGCCAGTTCGCCGGTGCTGTGAGCGTCCGGGTTTATGACGATCGGAATACCCATCGCCTTGGCCTGCTTCACGTACTTCCAGTCGAGATCGAGGCGCGACGGCTGAGCGTTGATCTCGATCATCTTGCCGTGCTTCGCGGCGACCTTCAGCACTTCGTCGAGGTTGATCTTGTACCCCTCGCGCTTGAGCAGCAGGCGCCCGGTCGCGTGGCCCAACATTGTCACCGCAGGGTGTGAAAGCGCCTTACACACGCGGGCTGTCATTTCGGCTTCCGTCATCCCGAAGTGTGAGTGAACGCTCGCGACGACGTACTCAAAACCCGCAAGCAACTCGTCGGTGTAGTCGAGCGATCCGTCTTCGAGGATGTCCACCTCGCTGCCTTTCAGGATGCGCACGCCATCTAGCTTCGCGTTCACGCGATCAATCTCGGCCCACTGCTTTCGCACCACATTCGACGGAAGCCCCCGCGCGATCGTGAGCGACTGCGAGTGGTCACCGACACCGAAATACTCGAAGCCGAGTTTCTTCGCCGCGAGCGCCATCTCTTCGAGGGACGCGGTGCCGTCGCTGTAGGTGGTATGGTTGTGAAACACGCCGCGGATGTCGGAGTCCACAACCAGCGCGGGGAGCTTCTTCAGTTCGCCGGCCTCGATCTCTCCGGTGTCTTCTCGCAATTCGGGCTGAATGTACGGCAGGTCGAGTGCAGCGAAGATGTCCGCTTCATCCTTGCACGGCACCAAGCGCGTTTCGTTCGCGAGTGCATATTCGTTGAGCGAAAGGCCGCGGTCAATGGCGCGCTGGCGCATCCGAATGTTGTGCTCTTTGCTCCCGGTGAAGTAGTGGAGCGCGAACGGGTATTGGGTGTCTTCCACTACACGGAGATCGGCCTGGAGCGTGACCTTCGTGCCGTGAACGTGCAGCCCGGCGATCACGCTCGATTTGGTCGGCCCCTGCCCCAAGACCTGAACCACTTCGGGAATCTTGACGAACGCATCCATGATGGGCTGGGCATTCGCGCTACTCACCAGGATGTCGAGATCCGCGACCGTCTCTTTCCGCCGACGAAGGCTCCCGCACAACTCAGCGCGAATGACTCCCGGGAATGTGCGGATCTGCTCTAACAGCGCCGTACCAAGTGGCAGCGCGAGATCGATCCGCACGCGGTGCCCGACTTGGTCGATGTATGCGATCCCTTCGAGAATCCGAGTCTGCGTCTTCGCGCCGAACCCTTTTTGCTTCGCGACCTCACCCGACTCGCACGCGGCTTTCAGTTTCTCGATCGAGTCGATGTTCAGCAGGTCGTGGAGCGCCTTGACCTTCTTCGGCCCGAGTCCCGGCAGCCGGAGCATCTTCACTAGCCCCGCCGGAATCGAAGCGCGCAGGTCTTCGAGGTACGGTAAATTCCCGGTCGTTACGAGCGTGGTGATCTTCAGCGCGAGCGCTTCACCGATGCCGCGCACCTCGGCCAGTTTCCCGTCCGCGACCATCTGCGCCAGGTCGCCGGGCAACTGCTGAACGAGCCGTGCCGCGTTGTGGTAGGCGTTCGTGCGGAACGTGTTCTCGCCCTTGAGTTCGAGAAGGGTGCCGATCTCGTCGAGGGCGTCGGCAACGTCGTCTTTGGTCACGGTTCGGTTCCTCACTAAAGGTGGTGTGAGGATACCAAAAGAGAGGATCCGAGGGGATGTTGGAGGTGGCAAGGCATACCTACCCCCCAACCCCCTCCCTAAAGGGAAGGGGAGCCGGCGCGCGAAATCTCTGTGATTGGGAACGCACTCGGTGAGTGGTTTTCCTCCCCTTCCCTTTAGGGAGGGGGTTGGGGGGTAGGTATGCCTTGCTCAGTGCGAATTATTCGTAATCCTCGTCGTCATCATCGTCGGGGTACGGAACCATTCGCGCGAGTCGGTCCTGGCGATCCTTGCCGACGTAGGCTTTGATGTAAATGTAAGGCTCTTCCAACCGGCGCGCGGGGAGCCATTTGCACTGAACATCGACGGTCGAGGTGTACGCGACGAGCCGGCCGGTGATCCGCTTCGGGATTCGTAAGGGCCAGCTGTATCCGTACTCCGTTCGCACCACTTGGCCGATGATCCGCTCGTCATCGTCCTCCTCGTCTTCCGTTTCAAACTCGCGGATCTCTTCCGCCAAGTCTTCCAGCACGTCGTCCAAATTCCGGACGTCCTCGACGAGTGTGAACACCACCTGGGCCGGCCAGAAATTGTCCCGCGCGTTTTTCTTGTAGAGGTTGTCGTTGGCGAACACGATCCACGCCTTCACGACGCGGCCCCTCCGTTTCAACTTCTCTTCCCGCGCCGCCTCCTGGCGCATGAACCACACATAGTAGCCGACCGCCAGCCCAACGAGGATCAACGGGATTCCGATACAAAGGCTGCCGAGGAGCCACCACATCGCGCCTTCAGGGGTTATCAGGAAACGAAACGTCCCGGTCCGCTCTCGACAGAGCCTACAGGACCGGGACACGCGGAACAAGTTTCAAGGCACCACACTCGGCGTCACGCGGCGATCTTCAGCCCGTGTGTCGGAGCGAACGAAGCGGCCCGCTTGCGCGTCGGGCCGTGGAGCATGATCTCCAGACCGTTCACGATGCGATCCGGCCCGCGCCCGTCGAACGTGTTCCGCGCGCAGCGGGTCATGCTCTTCCGTTCCATCGAGTCGTCGTGGAACAGGTCGACCGCTTCACGCAGTTGGTCGAAGGTCACGTCCGCCGCGTTGCCCAAGTAAGTCGCGACACCGTCCTCGTCGAGCTTCTTCCCGTTGCCCGCGTGCCGCTTGGTCTGGCTCAGGATCAGTTGCGGGATACCCACCACGCACAACTCCGGCGACCACCCGTCGCCGCTCGTCAGCGCGAAGTGAGCGCGGACGAGGCGCGTCATCAGCTCCTTGGTTTCGGTGATGACTTCGACCTTCCCGCCGCTGTCGTCGGCGAGGGCCAGCAGGTCGTCGTAACGCGGGTGATGCGTGCGGGCCGAGATCGTGATCTTCGCGACCTTCGGCATCTCCATGAGCTGCTGCGTGCGGGTCAGCGCTTCGCCCGCGAGGTCGTCGTCGCCCATCGCGACTAGGGCGCGGAACGGCATCGGCGGCTCGGTCGCGCGGATCGTGCGCTGCCGACGGAACACCCCACGGCAGAGCGCGAAGCGGGTGCCGAGCAGGAGCTGGCAGCCCGGCTCCACGCGGTACGTCTTCCGCGTCGGGAACAGGAGCGGGTTCACCACGAGGTCGGCCGGGAACCGCATGTCCGCGGTCGAGTCAAACACCATCACCAGCGCGCCGGTCTTCTTCAGCTCGCGGAGGTAGTCGGCCGAGTAGCCCTCACCCGCGACGACGATGGCGGCAGCGTTCATCTTCCGTGCGGCGGCGATGGTGGCTTCGAGGTCACCGTCGTCACCGATCTTGCGTTCGGCGGGCACCCAGTCGTTGTTGCCGCGGTTCACGACGGTCGCCAGCGAGAGCGGATCGAGGTAGCTGAGGAAGTTCGTTCCCCGGCGCCGGCGCTGGAGCGCCGCGGCGAGCGAGAGGCACTGGTAGAACGGCTCCCAGCCGTGCTCGCTTGTGCCGTCGCAGCGAAACAGAATCGGGCCACGAGTCGCATCCATGCGCAACGCTCCTGAGCAACCAGCGATTGAAAAGGTGCGCGAACGAGACACCACGAGCGCCCGCGGAGATCCACTCGCGGTCGTTGGGCCATAGCGTTCGCGCGTTCCGGTTGGTGTGGAGTGTGCTTCCGCTGCGGACGAGCGAGCGTCCATGCGCGAGCGAGACGCGCGGCGGGGAGCCAACTTCGACACCTCTTCTCCGGCCGGGTCATTGCTGACCCGAACGACTCACCACTGGGTTCCGGTCCGGTGGTGCGTCGTGCTCGGCCTTCGGGTTCCGGTCCGTTGGCCGAGCGGGGCGGATGGTAATTCAGTTTTCTCACAACCGACAAGGCCACTTTCTTCGCCCTCGATCACAATCCAAATTCCGAGTGTTGCGCGCCGATTTTTCGTGGTCCGGACGGCATCATTTGGGGCAAAAATACCGCTTACGCGGACCGTTCCGATTGCGCAGAACGTTCCACGTGGAACACTGTCAAAGACCCGAATTTCATGGCAGTTGCGATTCGTCCTCACGTTTGCGGCGTTCCACGTGGAACCCCTCTCGGACCACGTCACTTTGATTCCACTTCTCACAACCGCAGAGGTTGCTATGAGTCGGTCCAGATTGATTGACCCCGGAGACCTTCGCATGGAAGCGACCGTCAAAGCCCCGCCCCGTTTGGCCCGCGGACTCAACGCCCTCCTCGGCGACATCTCGGCCCCGCAATCCGCGGACACACCCGTGTCTCGGCTCGCGGTCGAGAAGATCGGGTTCAACCCGTACCAGCCGCGCAAGCAGTTCGACAACGACGAACTCGCCTCGCTCACCGCGAGCGTGAAGAACCACGGCATCCTCCAACCGCTCGTGGTGCGAGCCGTGGGGGACAGCTACCAACTCATCGCCGGCGAGCGCCGGCTCCGCGCGGCCAAGGACGCCGGGCTGATCGAGGTGCCCGTTCACGTGGTGACCTTCGACGACCAACAGGTCTTCGAGGCTGCCCTCGTCGAGAACATCCAGCGCACCGACCTGAACCCCATTGAGAAGGCCCAGGGGTTCAAGGAGTACATGGACAAGTTCCGGATGACGCAGGACCAACTCGGCGGGCGCCTCGGGCTGGACCGTTCGACCGTGAGCAACCTGCTCGGTCTCCTGAACCTGCACCCCGAAGTGCAGACCGCAGTTCGCAACGGTCAGCTCACGATGGGCCACGCAAAGGTGCTGAAGGGTGTAACAGACTTGGAGCAGCAGGTCGCGTTCTCGAAGGACGCGATTATGAAGAACTACTCTGTTCACGCACTGGAGCTGCTCGTCAAGCAACACAAGCTCGCGGCGGCGGGAGCCGAAGTCGCGGCCGAGGCAGTCGCCCGCAAAGAGCCGGTTGAGAAGACGGCCCACGTGAAGGGGCTGGAAGACGATCTCCGCCAGCGGCTCGCGGTGAAGATCGAGATCAAGGTGAAGGCGAAGGATAAGGGCCAAATCGTGATCGGATTCGACTCCAACGACGACTTCGAGCGGATCGTCCAGGCTCTTCAGAAGTGAGCACCTGACCCGAACGCGATCGAAACAAACAGGGGGCTGATGCCCCCTGTTTGCGTTTAAATGCCTCTCGCAAACCACGGAAGCGATTTCATTTCGAGTAACGGCTCACCCCTCCGGTTAAGCTAACATCCGCTGAAATGACCAGGATCGGGTAACGTTGACACCGCGTTCCGCTGTCTACGATTCGTGGAGAAGTCCACGCCGAGGGTCTGATGAAAGTTCGTACCCGCTGGATCTTTCTCCTGATCGCCATCGCCCTCGTAGTGGTGGGTACAGTTGGCGCGACGGCTGTTTGGTGGCACATCGACCGAAACCGGCTCGACCCGCCGAAGGCCACGCTCTTGGCTCCCGAAGGCACCGTCAGCACAATCGCGTTCAGTCCCGATGGTCGCTGCCTGGCTGCTGGTAGCGGCCATGCAATCGTGGTGTGGGACCGGGCGACGCAACAACCCGTCCGGACCCTCAATCACCCCGCGACTGCTGCCGTGGTGTCTGTGGCGTATTCCCCAGACGGGAAACGGCTGGCTTCGGGATGCATAGACGGGCACTTGGCGGTGTGGGGCGTTGAACGAGGCGAGAAGCAACTGACACTTCAGGAAGGCGGATACGGGCCGCCCCCAAACAGAGAAACTGAGAGGTGCGTTGCAGCGGTACGCTTTTCACCGGACGGTCGAAACGTGGCGGCGGCTCACCACCCTTCATCGGGCGACGCCGTACCTAGCGAAGCCCGCGTGTGGGACGCTGTGAATGGGAAGGAAAAGCTGGTCCTGAACGGGCACCGTGGCCGGGTGAAGGCGGTCGCGTACTCACCCGACGGGATGTATCTCGTTTCCGGCGACGACAAGGGCGACGTGAAGCTATGGGATTCTGTAGACGGGAGCCTCCGCCGGAATCTCCCTCAACGGCATAATATTTTGGCCCTGTCGTTCGTCCCCAAGTGCGGGATGGTAGCCTACGGCGGCGGGTGGTCAGAGGCGACGGACGTCGTCACTATGTGCGACACGGTGACTGGGTCGGAAACCCGATTCCCGGGCTTGCCCCCGAACAGTATTGGCACCTACGTGATGTGCCTCGCGTTCTCTCCGGACAGCCGGACAATGGCGACAGGAGAGGTACTCAAAGACGGGAAGCATCCACACTGCGTGCGGCTGTGGGACGTGCCCACCGGCCGACTGATCCGAGTTTTCCGGTGTCCCTACTCGGTGAATGCCGTGGCCTTCTCCCCCGACGGAACCGAACTGGCAGCCGGGTGTACTGACAACGTGTCGGCAGGAGTGAGTGAAATTCGCGTCTGGGACGTTCCCCCGAAGCCCTGAGCGGATACGGCCGATCGCAGTTCGCCTTTGGTGAAAGTCACGTAAACCGAGAGCGCGGGCGCTCCGCACTCTCGAAGCGATCACTTCTCTTGCCTGACTCGACGCGCTTCGGCTACGCTCTCCGTGTTCGATTCCTCACGGAGATCACCCATGCGGGCACGGACGTTCGCGCTGGTTGCGCTTTTAGCAGCTTCACCACTCGTTGCTCACGCGCAGGATTTCAAGCAGTACGCCTCGGCGGACGGGAAGTACAAGGTGCTGTTCCCAGGCGCGGTGAAGACCGAAACGACCGACGTCCAGGCGGGCAAGGACACACTGAAGCTGACGATCGACTCGGTGGAACTGAAGGGCGACACCACATTCGTCGTGAGCTACATCGACGCCTCGGACGAGGTCGCGAAGAAGCCCGCCGGCCCGCGTCTCGAAAAGGTTCGCGACGGGAACAAGGGTGAAAAAGGGACGGTACTCGACGACAAGGAAATCACCATCGCAGTAGGCGACGAGAAGTTCTCCGGGCGCGACGTGTTGATCGAAACCCCCACCGGTTTTATTCGCAATAGAATGGTGATCGTCGGGAAGCGGCTCTACCAGGTGGTGGTGCAGGGGTCGAAGGAAGTCGTGACCTCGTCTTCCGCCGACAAGTTCATCACCTCGTTTGAAATCACCAAGTGACCGGAGGCGGCATGCGCACGGCCGTTATACTCGGGGTGGCGATCCTCTGCGTTACGGCGCCAGCCGCGGCGCAGCGCCAAAAGGACACCTACACCTCGACCGAAGGCAAGTACGCGATCAAGTTCCCGAACCAGCCAAAGACCTCGCGCCAGACCGCGAAGAGCGCGCTGGGCGACCTGGAAGTCAACATCGCGACCTTCGCCACTTCGGACGGGAACGTGTATGTGATGAGCTACACCGACTACCCGGTTGAAGCGACAAAGGCCGAAAACCACAAGACCCTGTTCAGCGGAATTCAGGACGGCGTCAAGGGAAGTAAAGGCGAGATCGTCAGTGAAAAGGCGCTCGAGTTCGGCCCGGAAAAGTTGCCCGGTCGCGAACTCATCGTAGATAGAGACAAGGGGAAGCAGCGAACAAAGTTCCGCGCGATACTCCGCGAGAACCGGCTTTACCAAGTGGCCGTTATTGGGACGGCTGAATTCGTGTCCGGCAAGGACGCGACTGCCTTCCTTGATTCGCTCGAACTGACCAAGTAACGAGGAGACGGTTCACATGCGAACGATGTTCACAGTAGCCGCGTTGATGGTGTTCGTTGGCACGGTTGGCGCCGACGACAAGAAGTTCGAGTCGAAGGAAGGCAAGTTCAGTGTAAAGTTCCCCGGCGATGAGAAGCCGAAGGCACTAACTCCGAAAGCCGGCGGTCTGGACCTGAACATCACGATCGTGGAGAAGGGCAAGAACGGCTTCGCGGTGATCTACTCGGACATGCCCGCGGACGTCATCAAAGGGGCCACGCCGCCCAAGTTGCTCGAAGGTGGTGAGAAGGGCCTCGTCGACATCTTCAAGGCGAAGGTCAACAAGTCGGCCGAAACGAAATTCAAAGCGAACGGGAAAGAGTTCCCGGCGCGCGAAATCTTCGCGGAGAAAGATAGCCTGAACCTGCGCGTGACACTCGTGCTGGTAGAAAACCGGCTGTACCAAGTGTTCGTCGTGTCCGAAGCGAAGGACGTTGTGACGGGGAAAGAAGCGGAGGATTTCGTGAAGTCGTTCGAGCTGGCAAAGTGAACCTGGCCTACCGCGGCCGTGTCCGAATCGATAACATGAGTGCGGGTCGGTTGTCACCCGCACGAATCGGGGCGTAGCGCAGTCTGGCTAGCGCGCCTGCCTTGGGAGCAGGAGGCCGTGGGTTCAAATCCCGCCGCCCCGACTTTTGACCGAGTACGAACGCTGTGAGGCTCGCGCGAACGGATTCACCGATCGCGCGAGCCTCACAGCGTTCTATACTCGCACAATGACCCCGAATCCCACGCCACGGTTCCTACCCCTATTCCTGATTGCGCTCGCGGTCCGAATTTGTACGGTTGCACTTGGTCTAGTGCTCGCGACACTTCCCCCCGATCCCTACTCCCACAACGAAACTCCCACGCACATTCGCGACGCCTGCAGTCTCAGCTCCGCGCGCCACATCGAACCGTGGTACCGGTGGGACGCAGTGTGGATGGCTGAAATCGCGGAGAAGGGGTTCGCCAATAGCACCCGCCCGGATGGTCAAAGTGGGGTCGCGTTTCAGCCCGCGATGCCCGCGAGCATGGCCCTCGCGAACCTGCTCGGCCTGAACATGTTTTGGGCCGGAGTGATAATCGCGAACCTCATTGGGGCAGCGGGTGCGGCGGTATTCGGGCGCGTCGCCTCGCACCTCCTCAACGATCCCGGTACGGCCTGGCGAACACTGGCGCTCCTGCTCACGTTCCCTACCGCGTTCTTTTTTTCCGCGGCCTACAACGAATCGTTTGGCCTGTTCTTCACCGCACTCGCACTTACGGCTTGGCTCCGGCACCGACCCATCACGGCCGGGCTCGCCTCACTCGGTGGATCACTCGCGCGATTAACAGGTGTCGCGCTCGGGGTCGCAGCCGCTTGTGATTGGGTCGCCAAGCGCGACCGAAAAGAACTCCCGCGCACTCTGGCTCTCGTGATCGGTAGCGCTGGCGGCATCGCGCTCTTCTGGGGCTTTCTGTGGTGGATCACGGACGACCCGTTCGCGAGCCTAAAAGCGCACTCGAAATGGGGACGGGCGCCACTATCGTGGAAGAACCCGTTCAGCACTATCGAATCTATCTACGATCCCACTTTGCCACATTGGGGTGAAGCATTTCTCGTGCTGGGTGTAACAGTTCTCGGAATTCGCGCGTGGCACAAGCGCGGAGCATTCTGGGGCGCGCTCACGTTGGTACCCGTGGCCCAGATGTTCGCATCTGGTACACTTCTGAGTGGCCACCGCGTTGTGCTCGCATCGCTACCCGCGTTCATCGAACTCGCCGACCTGCTCCGCTCCCGAAGGTTACTGTTCGCTGTGACATTAATTGGGTTCACCTTCGCGCAACTCGTTTTGCTGAATCGTTTCATCCACTGGCAGTTCGCGGGGTAGGGCGGTGCAATTGCGCTAATTCTGCTTTGCGCTCCAATTGTCGCGCCAGTGATTCGGACAATTCCATTTCGCTTTCCTTGCACTCTCCAGAACACGCACTAGTATTTCGACCCCCTCTTTACCTATCTTGGTCACTGGCGAGTTCGGTTCCTTCATCGAGTGCCCGCGATGAATCGTCGGATCTTTCTGAAAGCGGCTCTTGCTTCGGTCGTGCCGGGGTTGGGGTGTGGTGTTGCGTATGGACTGTTCGAGTCGGGTTGGGTTCAGGTTACGCGGCCCACGATCGCGCTCCCGCACCTGCCAAAAGAATTCGACGGTACGACGGTCGCTCTCCTCACCGACATTCACCACGGCCCGTTCACCTCGCTCGATTACGTCAACGCGGTGGTGCGAACCACTCTCGCCCTGCGCCCCGACCTGATCGTTCTGGGC
Source organism: Gemmata sp. SH-PL17 (assembly GCF_001610855.1). NCBI lineage: Bacteria > Pseudomonadati > Planctomycetota > Planctomycetia > Gemmatales > Gemmataceae > Gemmata > Gemmata sp. SH-PL17. Next base: position 8,849,517 of record NZ_CP011271.1, on the reverse strand, counting down.
GGCGACTACTCCCTCAAGGAAGAGAAATACATTCGCCCGTGCTTTCATGCGATGGCCGCACTTGACGCTCCGCTGGGCGTGTTCGGTGTTCTCGGGAATCACGATTACTGGCACGGGCTGGATGCAACTCGGGCCGGCTTTCGAGAAGCGGAAATAGGCGAGTTGACGAACCGCGGTGTCTGGATCGAGCGCAACGGTAGCCGGTTCCGTTTGGCAGGTGTCGATGATTTGTGGATGGGTAAGGTCGACGTGAAGGCCGCACTCGGCGATGCCACGATCGAAGATGCGTGTTTGCTCCTGAGCCACAACCCGGACGTCGCGGAGAAAATGCGCGACCCGCGCGTCGGCCTGATCTTGAGCGGTCACACGCATGGTGGTCAGGTCGTGTTTCCGACCGGTGACGCACCGTTCGTTCCCAGCCACTACGGGACCAAGTACCTGAAGGGACTCGTTCAAGCTCCGAACACGCAGGTATACATCTCGCGCGGCCTCGGTACCACGAGCGCGCCGTTCCGCGTCGGGAGCCGCCCCGAGTTGACGTTCATGACGCTGCGAAGTGCATAGTTCTACCACCGCGCTCGTGTGGCAAAAACAAAGCCACCGAGTACGAACCACGCAAGTAGCCTGAAAGCGCCGCGGCGCGGCAGTTTTCCACCTCCTGCCGCTTTACCAACTCCCGCTATACCATTCCCGGCCCGCGCTTCCGCGGGCGAATAGCACTTAAAGGAGTGACCATGCGCACGCTGCTCGCACTGGGATTAGTGGCCACGGTGTTCGGGGCTTATGCTGTTGCCGACGACAAGAAAGACCCGACGACCGGTAAGTGGGTGATCGAATCCGTCACCCGCGACGGAAAGCCGAACAACGCGCTCAAGGGAGCAACCCGCGAACACACCGACGGCAAGTACACGCTCACACCGGTGAAGGACTCGAAGGCCGCCCCCACGACCGGCACCTACACGCTCGACACCACCAAGTCGCCGGTCACCATCGACATCAAACCAAAAGGCGGCACCTACGACGGCAAGACGCTCCTCGGCATCGCGAAACTCGATGGCGACACTCTGACGGTCGCGTTCGCCGAACCGGGTAAGGACCGGCCGACGAAGTTCGAGAGCGCTGAAGGCAGTGGGATCGTGGTCGCAGTCCACAAGAAGGCGAAGTAGTCGCGTAAATGCAAAGGGCCGGTGTGAGCCGACCGGTGAAACTCCACATCGTACTGTGTGGAAGTCTCACCAGTCGGCTCGCACCGGCCCCTCGCCAAGCGGAGTAAGCAGTTTACTTCTTCAGCGACTCTTTCAAACTCGATAAGAACTCGACCAAGTCTCGCAGTTCGCGCCGCGACAACTTCTTGTGCAAGTCGTCCGGCATCGCGCTCGGCCCGGTCCGACGCGCGACAATGTCTTCCGTCGGGATCGTCAGTTCCTTCGCCTCCGCGGTGACGAGTTTCACCTGCTTCTTGTCCTCGGCCTTAATGATGCCGGTCACGACGCGGTCGTCGGCCAGCGTCAACACCGCAGTCTCGTAACCCTTCGCGATCTTCGCGTTCGGGAGTGCGATCGCTTCGAGCAGGTAGCGCCGGTCTTTTTGCACATCAGCCGCGATCCCGTTCAGCGCGGGACCAACGTCACCACCCTGACCGTCGAGCCGGTGGCACCGCTGACAGTAAACCGCGGAGTTATTCAGGAAGATGTTGCGACCCTTCTCGATGTCGCCGCCTTCGAGCGATTCGAGGAACGGTGCGAGCTTGTTACCGTTCGCCTCGTTCGCAATCTTGTTTTGACCCGAGCGGTACTTCTCCACCTTCGGCTTGAGCTGTGTGTACAGCTTCAGCTTGGATGTGTTAGCCCGCTGTTCGGCTGCATCGAGCACGTCGAGTACCAGTGCGGCGGGAACCTTGCCGCTACCCACCCGATCGAGCCACTCGGACAGCAGTTTATCTGTCTCCTCCGAAGCCTTCTGAGTCGCGAGAATCGCGAAAGCGCCCTGCTTCTCAGCGAGCGAAGTCTTCTCATCTTCAAGTAAGGCGGGCAGTGCTTTCAAAACGGTACTCGCATCAAAGTGCGACTGCACGGTTCGCCCCGCAGCGCGAAGGCGCGGTTCGTCACTCGATAGTGCGTAAGCCGCGAGTTCCTTCATGCCCGCGTCCTTGAGGGCCTCCACCGCAAACAGCGCTTCCACTCGGGTACCAACTGGGTTCTTCGCGTCCTTCACGAGCGCGGCCATCGCCGGACCGAACTCCTTGAGGTTCAACTTCGCAGCGACTTGAGCAGCTTCTTTGCGAACGGTGTCCGAACCCGCGAACACACCGACACCCGCCTTCTTGAGCGCGTTGACGGCAATGCTCGAGTCGCGCGGAGCGATGTCGAGCGTCAGCCCGGTGATCGGATCGCGGCGCAGCGGCTTCGTCCAGTCGCCGAGTAACTTGAGCGCGAACGCGCGAACGTAATCCGGTTCACTTTGACGTGCGGCGAAGGTCGCAACACGACCAGCGGCTTCGGGGGTGCCCAGGCAGTAGTTCGCAGCCAGCGCGCGGAAAGCAATCGCATCCGGCTGACCGGCCTTATCCGCGAACTTCGCCAGTGCCTCGCCATTACCAATGCGCTCGTCGTAGATCGCCCGCGCCGCTTCGGTGACGATCCCGGTATCAGCGTCTGCGAGGAACTCGGCGACCTTGTCACTCTTGTGCTTCCGCAGCGCGAGCACAACGCCCAGGCGCACTGCGGGCACGTCGTACTTATCTTTCGCCTGCTCCTTCGCAACCTTCAACGCATTCACCAGATCCACGGGATTACGAGCCGCGTGAACCAATCCCATTACGGCTGCGTGCCGGAGGTACGGATCTTTGTTGTTGTTTGCCTTGAGCAAATCAAAGAGAGGAGCAAACTGTGTCATCTCCGACGCGGGGTAGGTCGGCAAAGCGAATCCTGGACCAGCACTCTTGCCAAACGCGACTGCAGCGGCGGCCTTCACGCGATCATCCGGGTCGACAAACGTTTTCAGGATCGCTACCCGAATATCATTTATCTCTGACACATTCCTGCCGGAGTGGACTACTACCCGGCCCAGTTGCTCAATTGCCGCACGCTTCACCTCAGTATTTTCGTTCGTCACGAGAGCGAGCAACGCCCCCCAAGCAGACTCGGTCTTCCGAGCAATTTGGCCGAATCCCCACACCGCGTGCAGCCGGGCGAGTTGGCTCTTCGAGTTTTTCAGCACACCGGTGAACGCCATCGTCGCGTCTTCTACCTTCCGCGAAGCTAACTCAAACTGGGCCTCCTGGCGAACTTGCTGGTGCGGGAATTCGAGCAGCTTGGCCAGTTCCGCAACGCTCTTCTTCTCGAAGCCCTCCGCGAGCAACTTCTGGGCCTCGGCCACCTGCGGATTCTTTATCGCCACCGGGTCAGTAACGCGGAAAATGCGCCCACGGTTCTGCGGCGCCCACCCGCCAACCCAGTCGGACCAGTAGAACGCGCCGTCCGGTCCGAACTCGCAGTCGGTCGGAACCAGCCCGCGCACGAACGGTTCAGGCTTACTGATCTCGAAACCCGCGCCCTTCGGCTTCACGGCCAGCGACCAGATCACACTGTTGCTGGCGCTCGAAGTGAAGTCGCACGCGAAGAAGTGGTCCTTGTACTTGTCGTTCAGCCCGAGCCCCGGGTAGTGCGTGATGCCCGCGGGTCCGTTCCCGAAGTTTGCCAGAGGCGGGACGATCCACGCCGGTTGCCCATCGTGCTGCGGCAGCCACAACTTCTCCGTGTTCCATGCGCCACGATTACCCTGTGGCACCGCCGGCGTGTGGTAACCGGTGCTGTACTGGAAGCCCCCGCGCCACCCGCTGTCGCCACCCTCAACAATGTGAACCCACCGCGCCCGGTCGCCGCTGTCACAGTTGTTATCAAAAGTGAACAGGTTGCCGAAGTCATCGAACGCGATCTCCTGCGGGTTCCGCAACCCGGAGTGAACGACTTCGAGGTTCCTCCCGTCCGGGTCGCACCGCAGCACCGCACCGGTGTTCGGGTATTCGAGTTTCTTTCCTTCCTTAGTGGTCACCGTGAACCCGCGGTCGCCGATGCTGAAGTACAGCTTCCCGTCCGGTCCCATACGGAGGCCGTGCAGGTCGTGACCGAGGAACTGCACCGTCGGCCCGAACCCGGTGAACAGCGACTTCTTTTCGTCGGCCTTGTTCGTCCCCTTCGTGTCCTTCAGAACGTACAGGTCGGGGATACACGTGAAGTACACCTGCCCCTTGCGGGCGAGCACGCCGGCCGCGAGTCCGTCCTGGGGCCGGTTGTAACCGCCCGAAAACACTTCACTCTTGTCCGCCTTACCGCTCCCGGTACTGTCCCACACCACCCGCAGTTGGTCCTCGTACTTCTCGTAGCCCTTGAAGTTGTGCTTCCGGTACATCGCGAGCAGGTCGTCGATGCTCCGGTTCGCAAGGTCTTCGTCGAGCCAGTACATGTGCGCGCGAGTGTCGGGCACGCCATGCTCGAAGCGCGTCGTCTCCGCAACGAACGCGCGGCCCTTCTCATCAAAGCAAAAACTCACGGGATTCATCATCAGTGGGGCCGCGGCCCACACGTCTACCTTCAACCCCTTCTCAGCGGGTTGAACCTGGGCCAGTGCGTCCTCGTCGCCGGACTTTCCCTTCGCGGGTTGAGCGCCCGCAGTCGGCGTACTGTTGGGCGAAATTGTGAAAAGTAACGCGACCAACGGCGGTAGCGCAACGAAATAGCGAGACATAGAGGAGATGCTCCGGGGCGGGAATTCAGCGGATGTATTGAGGCTACCGCAGACGGGTAAATGCGGCAACCGCGGGAAGTGGGTCCGGCGGCAATCAATTAAAACACCGACCCGGGTATCGGCGCCAGATTATTCTGACACCAAAACCCGGGTCGGCATATTGTTTCAAATTTAACAAACCACAGAATCAGGGGCCTTTCTTCGGCATTTTGAGGCCTGTGGGGTCACCCGATCCCTTTTGCAAAGGAGTCATCGTCCCGATCGTCTTGTTCGGGTCAGACGTGTCAACAGCGCCGCTCGGGAACTTCTTGTCTTCGCACCCGACAGCCGTCAAGAACACACCGGCAACAAGGAGAGAAAAGCACTTCTTCATCGGAGTTTGGCCTCGATTCGATGGAACGGGTCCGTGCCGGGGAGTTGGCGACAGACCGGAGAGAATTTAACGTGTTTCAACGGAACGGGCCGCGGGGCGACGGGGATGAATCCCGGTCCCGCGGCCCAGCAAACCGGGCCAGTCACCGCCTCATCCGCAGAGGCGGACACGGGCGTCACTCGCTCACGACGGAGCCGTCACCGACACCGTTTACCGCGACCCAAATCGGCCAGGACATACTGGTGCTAATACTGCCGACCGAACCGTCCGCACGGGCCACGTTGACCGAACTCCCGTGCATCGAACTGGCGCCCGGCCACTCACAGTTAATGCCCCACGCGGTCAGGTAGGTCGGCGGGAAGCTATACGGCGCGGTGAGCCCGCTGAGCCATTGTCCGTCCACGCTCGGAGTGGCGGAACCGTCCGGACCCATGAACGGAGGGAACTTCGAGGTGCCAGCGTACCCGGTGAAGACAAACGCCGCGCGGAACACCGATTCGCCGCCACGGGCCCGGCGAATGCCGCCGCCCTGCGCGTTAAACGGACCGTTCTTGAAGCCGTAGCTCGTGACTTCAGCGACGGCCACGACGTTCGACGTACCGTCGGTGACGTCGGCGAACTTGAACGTCCGGTTGACCGTGAACAACCCAGAATAGTCACCCGTCGTGCCCGTGCCCGGGTTAAAAACAGCGGTCGTCCACCAGTGATAACCTTCGCTACCGGCGTAGTTCGTAACGGCGAGGTTGTGCGTTTCGTCAGACTTGCCGAAGCCGCCGTCGGACGGACAACGCAAGAGCCCCACGTCGGTCGCGGTGATCGCTTGCCCCCACGCGGGAGCGTTGATGTTCGTCTGCTTGAACAGATTGTCTTGCTCCACGAACGGTAGCAAGTGCGTCAGCCAGGTGTGGTGATTGGGCGGAGCATTCGTGGCCGGCACCGGCTTGGCCACCGTGAGTACACCAGCCGCCGGGAACTTCCCGTTGGAGTCGTGGAAGTTGTGCAGCGCCAACCCGATCTGCTTGAGGTTGTTCTGACACTTCATCCGGGCCGCGGCCTCACGGACCTTTTGGACCGCGGGAAGCAGCAGCCCAATCAGGATCGCGATGATCGCAATGACGACCAACAACTCGATTAGCGTAAATCCCCTACGCGAACGCATAAAACACCGTTGGGAGAGAGAAAAAATGACAGCGGGAACGGCTCCGAGCAAAGAACGGCTTGAGCAAAAAAGAGAATTGGAAGCAGAAACCACCTCGGTTTCGACTCATCAACTACATGATCCTAAACCGACCTGATAATTATCGCCAGCAAAAAATTCATAAGAGCGGGCGGTGCCTTCTCATAGTTCAGTACAATAGTGCGTCGAAATCCCGGCCGCCCGCTTGCGAGCGCGAATCCACCTCTCATTCGTAACACGTTCCCGTCTCAGAACTTCGCGATCGTGCTTTTCGCACTCTCGAACAAATTAACATCGTCGTTGTCATCAAGGGCCGCGAAGCGGTCACGGATGCGGCGGAACGCAAGCTTCAGGAAGTATTTGCCGGACACGGTGTCTGCGTAAGGATCGGCCCCGATCGATTTGCCGTTACCGCCCTTGCCCGCGAGCAAGTGATCGAGGCGTGCTAGTACACACGAACTCACATACAGGTCAATCGCAATGTCCGCGATGCGTTCGTGAACCAGTTCGGCCTGCGCGAACGTCGCTTCGTCCTTCAGCGCCATGAACACGTGCGGTAACTTCAGCCCGAACTCGCGAACCAGGCGCGCCAGCGTGTAGCCGTCTTCAGTGAGTTCACTCGATTGAACCGGCACGGTCGGCGCGCTGGTCGTCAGCCACGGGGCCGCGAGCTTACCGACCACTCCCAACGACTGACCGATCTTGCGCAGGCTCCAGCGCCCGCCGAGCATGTCGTCTTGCAGGCCTTTCAGGTACATCCCCGGTCCGCGGCACCCCACGACCGCGATGAATGCCTTCAAGACGTCGTTCGCGCCCTCACCGATCGTGTTGATGCGGGCGTCGCGCATCCAGCGCTCGATCGGCTGATCGCAGAAGTACCCCTTCCCGCCGTAGACCTGGAGCGTGTCGTTCACGATCGTCCACAGGTGCTCCGTCGCGAACACCTTCAGAATGGCCGTTTCGAGCATATAGTCCGGCGCACCCCGGTCGATGAATGCGGCGCACTCTGCGGTCGCGGCCTCCATCGCGAAACAGTGCGCCGCGGCGAACGCGATCTTCTTCTGAACGAGGTGGAACTCACTGAGCGGCTGCTGGAACTGCACACGCTTCTTGGCGTGCTCGGTCATCGCTTTAATGCACGCTTTCGCATGACCAGTACACGTCGCACCGAATGTCACCCGCCCGTAGTTGAGTACCGTGAGCGCGGCCTGAAGCCCGCGCCCGATCTGCCCCAGAATGTTTTCTTTTGGCACGCGCATGTTGGTGAACCGCATCTTGCCTGTTGCGGTTCCCCGAATGCCGCACTTCTCCGCGCGTGCCTCAATGACCTCGAACCCCGGCATGTCGGGAGTCACGAGAAACGCCGTCACCTTCCCCTTCGGGTTGGACGGGTCCGGTGTACGGGCCATGACGGTGAGGATGTGCGCGATCCCACCATTCGTGATGTAGTGCTTCGTACCGTTGAGAATGTAAGCCGAACCGTCTTCTGTCGGCGTTGCGACCGACTGCACGTTCCCCGCGTCCGAGCCCGCTTCCGGCTCCGTGAGGGCGAAAGCACACAACTTCGAGCCGTCGTACAACCCCGGCAGCCACTTGGCTTGTTGTTCCTTGCTGCCGAACAGACACAGTGCCCGAACGCCAATGCTGTGGTGCGCGTTCACGAACACAGCGACACTTGCGTCGTGCCCGCCGAGAATCTCCATCGTCTTGAGGTACTGCTGTTGGCCGAAGCCCAGGCCACCGTATTCGGGCGGGATCGTCAGTTTGTACATGCCGATGTCGGCCAGTCCCTGAACCACGCTGTCCGGGATGCGGGCCTCGCGGTCGATCTTCATGTGGTCGATGTGCGCGTCCGCAAAGTTCCTCACCTTCGCGGCCATCTCGTCCGCGGCGGCCTGCTTGTCGGCGGGGAGAGTGGGGTACGGGTAAAGCAGTTCGCCCTTGAACTTGCCGAAGAACAGCGCTTTCGCGAAGCCGACGTCCGGCCCCGCGATGAGTTCTTCGACTTCCTTGCGCTGTTCGTCGATTTGCTGCGCAGTGAGAGCCATTGGCGCACCCCTTAGTGCCGGCACGAGAGAGGAAAAAGCGGCCGAGCTGTAATGCAGTATTATACCGCACTCAGCAAAGGTGAATCGTGTCCGCCCGCGTGCCCCCGGATTTCCGAAACCGCGTACAATATCACAACGAACGCCAGGATTCGCTCTCCCGGAGCCACAGTTGAGTAAGACGACCCATAGCGCCGTTCCCTGCGAAGCCGACGAAGCCCCGCGCCCACCGAACCACATGCCTGCACTGACAGTGGATCACGAACGGTTACGGCACGCGGTGCGCGAAATCCTGATTGCCGTGGGTGAGAACCCGGACCGCGAGGGACTGCTGGAAACACCAGACCGCGTCGCGCGCATGTACGCGGAGATCTTCTCGGGGCTGCGCACCGACCCGGCAATCTACCTCCAGAAGACGTTCACGCAAAAGCACGATGAGATGGTGCTTGTGAAGGACATCGAGTTCTCGTCGTGCTGCGAACACCACCTGCTCCCGTTCCTCGGGAAAGCCCACATCGCGTACCTGCCGAACGGCCAAATCGTCGGCCTCTCAAAGCTCGCTCGTGTGGTGGAAGCCGTTGCGAAGCGCCCCCAAGTTCAGGAGCGCATGACGGAAGAGATCGCCGACCTCATCATGACGCACCTCAAGGCCCGCGGGGTTGGCGTGGTGATCGAAGCGAGCCACTCGTGCATGACCATTCGCGGCGTGCGCAAACCCGGGGCAATGACCATTACGAGTTCCATGCGCGGCGGGTTCCTCGACAACCCCGCCACCCGCGCCGAAATGATGGCGCTCGTTTTCGGGCGCTAGCCAAATGAACGAGTTTCGGGGAGAAACAGCGCTACCCTGCCTGTATTCTGGACGCCTTCGCCCGAATCCCGGACCCCGAATCCCGTGCTAGACGAGAAGCAAATCACCGACGACCTCCGCGGCCAGTTCCGCGGGCGGTTGCACTTCGACCGGCTCACGCGCGGGCTGTTCGCCACCGATGCCAGCCCGTTCCAGATCGATCCCCACGCGGTCGCGGTTCCCGAAGACACCGAAAGTATCGCGGCTCTCGTTCGCTACTGCCACGAACACACCATTCCCCTCACTCCACGCGGCGCGGGAACCGGCCTCGCCGGGGAGTCTCTGAACTCCGGCATCGTGTTGGATCTGAGCGTTCATTTCCGCCGCGTGCTCGCTGTGGGGGCGGATACGGTAACGGTTCAACCCGGTGTAGTGCTAAACGAACTCAATGCGGCGCTCGCAAAAGTGGGCCGGCGCTTCGCACCGAACCCGGCCAGTTCCGCGACCTGCACCATCGGCGGGATGATCGCGACGAACGCCTCTGGCGGAAATTCCTTCCACTATGGCTACACGCGCGATTACGTCGCGGGGCTGGAAGTCGTGTGGGACAACGGAGAAGTAAGAAACGTAGGAAGCGGGAGACCTACCCCCCCGTCCCTAGCAGAGCAGGTGTCCGCTGAGTCTCCTCCCCCTTCCTTCTTAGGGAAGGGGGTTGGGGGGTTAGGTTCTGTCTCTAACCCCTCCCCAACCACGCCCCTAAACGGAGAGGGGCTTAAAACAACACGCCACGACACACTCACCCAAGAAGTCACCAAGCTCCTGAACTTCAACGCCGAACGCATCGCGATCACGCGCACGCGGACGCCGTTTGATCGGTGTGCGTACCAGCTCCACGGCGTCCTCAATGGAGATGTAGTTGACCTCGCAAAGCTGCTCGTCGGGTCCGAAGGCACGCTCGGGGTTATTACCGAGGCCACTCTGCGCGCAATCCCGCTCCCCGGTGGAACGTGTCTCGCGCTGATCGGTTTCCCCACACTCGACGCGGCCGTGCGCGCGGGGCTCGCACTGCGACGATACGGCCCGGTCGCGTGTGATCTGCTCGACCGCCGGCTGCTCTCACTCACACGCGGAACGGGCATTCCGGACGTAGGCGCGGCGCTCATGGTTGTATTCGAGGCCGACACCGAGCGCGAAGCGACCGAGCGCGCATGGGGCGCGATCGAATCGCTGCAACGGGAGCACATTCTGCGCGTGCTCGCCGAACCGACCTGCGACCCCGAGGGCATCGCGCACATTCGCGGTATTCGCGCGGCCGCGGTATCGGGCCTATACGCACAAAACGGTCAGCGCCCGGTCGCGTTCGTCGAAGACATCGGGGTACCGGCCGATTCGCTCCCCGAGTTCCTCACCAAAGCACAGGACATTCTGAAGCAGTTCGAGACGAGCGGCACGTTCCTCGTTCACGCTCTCACCGGCCAAGTTCACACGCGCCCGCTGCTCGACCTCAACGAACCCACTGACCGCGCCAAGCTGTGGCCGCTCGCGGAAGCCATCCACGGACTGGCACTCGCGCTCCACGGAACCGTTAGCACACAGCACGGTACCGGCCTCGCCCGCACACCGTGGGTCGAGCGACAGTACGGTCCGCTCGTTCCCGTCTTCCGCGAGCTAAAGCGGATCTTCGACCCGAAAGGCATTCTGAACCCTGGGAAGATCGTCGGCCCCGATCCGAGTCGCGAAGCGTGGCCCCTGCGCCCAGCGTTCCGAAATCAGGAACCCGAGACAACCGCCACCGAAAAAGAGAATAAAGAGCACGGCAACGAACCAGCCGAGCCGTCCGTTCGACCATCTTCTGCTACCCCGCTACTCGTGTGGTCTTCGTCTTCCCCGGAAGCGGAAGTGCGCCGGTGCAACGGGTGCGGCGACTGCCGAACTCGCACCGCACCAGACCGAATGTGCCCATCTTTCCGAGCGACCGGAAACGAAGCCGCCACTCCGCGTGCGATGGCGAACACGCTCCGCGTGCTGGCCGACCCGACGGCCGCGACCCCAGAAGAAGTGCGCGCGGTGGCCGAGTTGTGTGTGAACTGCAAGATGTGCCGCGACGATTGCAACGCGAAGGTCAACGTCCCCAAACTCATGCTCGAAGCCAAAGCCCAGCGCTTCGCAGAGCACGGCCTGGAGCGCGGCGACTGGATTCTAGCCCGCGCGGAGGGATTGGCGTCGATCGGGAGTAACTTCGCGCCCATCGTGAACGCGATGCTCGGTCGGCGCTCAGTGCGCTGGCTCATGGAGAAATTCGTTGGCATCTCGCGCCAGCGCCGGCTTCCCGCGTTCTCGCTCCGCACCTTCTTCCGGCGCGCACGCGGACTCGGCCTAACGCGCCGAAAACGACGGACCGGAGATCAAAGAACAAACCACGCGCTCCCGTCCCTAGTGCCTCACACATCGGACCGCGTTGCGCTCTTCGTGGATGTGTTCGCGGCGTACAACGACCCGCTCATCGGAATGGCCGCGGTCGCGGTGTTACAGCACCACGGAATCGAAGTGTTCGTTCCACCGCGACAGGTCGGCAGCGGCATCGCACCGTTCGCAAAAGGAGACCTCGAATCCGCCCGCGAATCAGCCCTGCGCAACGTGCGCGTGTTCGCGGACCTCACGCGCGAGGGCTATCGCATCGTCTGCCTCGAACCGACGTCCGCTCTCATGCTGACGCAGGACTACCTGGACATTCTCCCGGACCCCGACACCGCGGCCGTCGCTGCGAACACGGTCGAACTCACCGCGTACCTCAACGAACTTCACACAGCCGGTCGCCTCCGCACGGACTTCCGCAAGCTCGATGTGACCCTCGGGCACCACGTTCCCTGTCACATGAAAGCCCTGCGCCGCACCGCACCGGCCCTCACACTGCTCCAACTCATTCCCGGTCTGCGGGTGCATACAATTGACGCGGGTTGCTCGGGCATGGCGGGCACGTGGGGCTTGAAATCCGAGAACTACGCGACGTCACTCGCGGCCGGTGCGGGAATGCTCGCAGAACTAAATCGCCCGCGCGTGCTGTTCGGTTCAACCGAGTGCAGTGCGTGCCGGATGCAGATGGAAGAAGGCAGTGGGAAGCGCACGCTCCACCCTGTGCAGTACCTCGCTTACGCTTACGGCCTGCTCCCCGAACTCGAACCGCGGTTCCACAAGCCCCTCGGCGACCTCGTGAGCGACTGACATGACCTTTACCGTGAAACTCTTCGCCGCAATGCGCGACCTGGCCGGGTCCGACACGGTCGAAGTCGAACTCCCGGACGGCACAACCGTGGGCGACTTACGACGCGAGATCGCCAAACAAATCCCGCTCGCACGCACGCTGCTACTGCGTTCAAATATTGCAGTGAACCACGAAGCTGCGGAGAACGAGCAACCACTCCAAACCGCCGACGAAGTCGCAGTGATTCCCCCCGTTAGCGGCGGTTAAGCGGTATACTGACGATATGTTCCGGCTCACGCACGACGTCATCGACCACGCGAACCTCCTGGAAACGGCGCGTTCCCCGCATTGTGGGGCAGTCGTGCTGTTCCTCGGCACCGTGCGCGACCTGACCGGCGAACAAGTTACGGTATTCCTCGAATACGAAGCCTACGCGCCGATGGCGGAAAAGAAACTCGCGGAGATCGAAGCCGACGCGCGCCGGCGCTGGCCGATCGGCGAAATCGCGATCGCTCACCGCTTGGGCCGGCTCGAAGTGGGTGAAGTCAGTGTCGCGGTCGCAGTCAGTTGCCCGCACCGCGCTGATGCGTTCGAGGCGTGCCGCTACGTCATCGACACGCTGAAAGAACTCGTGCCAATTTGGAAGAAGGAGAACGCCCCGGACGGAACCGGAGAGTGGGTCCACCAATCCGCGAAACCCGGAGCACCATGAGCGCCCTCCCGACTGTGTACCTCGCGCGTCACGGCGAAACCGAGTGGTCGAAGTCCGGACAACACACCGGACGCACGGACCTCCCGCTCACCCCGGATGGCGAAGATTCGGCCCGAAAACTCGGCGAACGACTCGTCGGGCTGAAGTTCGAGTACCTGTTCACGAGTCCGCTGTCGCGTGCGCGCCGAACGGCGGAACTCGCCGGGTTTTCGCCTGTCGTGGACCCGGATTTGCTCGAATGGAACTACGGTGACTTCGAGGGGCTTAAAAGCGCGGAAATCAAAGTCCGAAAACCGGGCTGGAACCTGTTCCGCGACGGCGCCCCGGGCGGTGAATCACCGGACGAAGTCACGGCGCGAGTGGATCGCCTCGTGGCGAAGCTAAAGGGACTGACCGGAAACGTGATCTGTTTCGCACACGGTCACATCCTCCGCGTCATTGCTGCACGATGGATCGAGCAGCCGGTGACACTCGCAACCTCCATGCTGCTCAGCACCGCGACACTAAGCGTCCTGAGTTTCAACCACCACAACCTCGCCGAACCCGCCATCAAAGTGTGGAACAGCTAAACGAAGACGGAACGAAGGCGTGAGCGCGCGACACCCATTACGATTGGCCTCGGATCGAGTCTCGGTTCTGCATCCCGAGTCCCAGACACCAGGTTCCGCGCTCGTGGATTCCTTTGGTCGGGTTCACAACAACCTGCGCATTTCGGTCACGGATCGGTGTAACCTCCGCTGCACGTACTGCATGCCCGAGGATGTGACGTTCCTCGATCGCGGTGAACTTCTCACGTTCGAGGAAATCGCGTCCTTCGTCCGCGTGGCGGCAAATCTCGGGGTGAACAAGATACGGCTCACCGGCGGCGAGCCGCTGATGCGGCGAGATCTGCACAAGCTCGTGCGCATGATCGTGAGCGTGTCCGGCATCACGGACATCGGCCTCACCACGAACGGCATCCTACTTGCAGAACAGGCCGCCCAGTTATTCGACGCGGGACTGCGGCGCCTAAACGTCTCGCTCGACACACTCGACCCCGACCGCTTTCGTGCTCTTGCACGGCGTGGTGGTGTCGAGAAGGTTCTCGCGGGTTTAAATGCAGCCAAACGTGCGGGGTTCGACCCAATCAAAATTAACGCTGTTGCAATACGCGGGTTCGCGGAGCATGATGTTGTACCGCTCGCACAGTATTGCAAGGATAACAGCTTCGAGTTGCGCTTCATCGAGTACATGCCCATTGGGGCAGATTCGTGGGAGCGCGAGAAGGTCTTCTTCGCGGCGGAAATCCTGGAGCTGATTGGTAACGAAGTCGGGCCACTGGTACCAGCACCCGCGGACCCGTCCGCACCCGCACTCGACTACGCCTACCGGGACGGGAGCGGGACCGTGGGGGTGATTGCGTCCGTGTCGCGGCCGTTCTGTCGGTCGTGTAACCGCATCCGCCTCACCGCGGACGGGAAATTGAGAAACTGCCTGTTCGCTCTCGACGAAACCGATGTGAAAGGATTGCTCCGCTCTCTGCCTATTAATGATGAGACGATCCGAAACGCGCTGAGACAAAGCGTGTGGGCCAAATGGGAAGGCCACGAAATCAACGCCGCGACCTTTGTGAAACCAGACCGTACCATGCACGCCATCGGCGGCTAGCGCCCCGGAGCACACCCCCATGAGCCGGTTCGACGACGAGTACGAGAGCGACCGCGACGACTTCGACAGCCCCGAGAAAACCGACTCCGTCATTCGCGAACTCCGAACCGAAATCATTCGGCTCGAAGCGCAACTGGACCAACTCACCGCCAGCGTCCGCGAACAGTCCGAAGAATCGGCCATCATCGTCGCACGGCTCGCAGAACTGGAACGGGCCGTCGACCGACTCCGAGCACGCCAGCGCCACGACAGCAAACTCCTCGTGATCGCGTGGATGATGGTCGTCGCCTCCCTGCTGATGTCATTTTTCACGTATTTCGCATCGTAACCACGTCACTTCTATTGGCGTTGTCGCACCGGGCGGCCCACAAGTACAATTCCCGCAACTCACTACACTGCGGGAGTTTCACAAGGTGACTGTTCGCGTCGGCAGCGGCCACGATACCCACCGATTGGCGGAAAACCGCCCCCTCATCCTCGGCGGGGTCGAAATCTCGCACACAAAAGGACTCGTCGGCCATTCCGACGCGGATGCGGTGCTGCACGCAGTTACCGACGCCCTTCTTGGCGCTGCGGCACTCGGCGACATTGGCGACGCCTACCCGGACACCGACCCGAAGTGGAAGGACGCGGACTCGCGGCTTTTCCTGCGGGAAGCACTCGCCAACCTGAACCAGATGGGCTGGAAACCGGTCAATCTGGACGTGACCATCTTCGCGCAGGAGCCGAAACTCGGCCCCGTGAAGACCGCGATCAAGAACAACTTGGCAAACTTGCTCGGTTTGGGTACGGACTGCGTGAACGTGAAGGCCAAGACCGGTGAAAAGGTCGGGCACATCGGCCGCAGTGAAGCCATCGGCTGCCACGCGGTCGTTTTAATCGAGAAAGCGTAGATCGGGCGGTGCTCGACACAGACGGCAAAGAGTCGGGTAACAAGAAACCGTAGGTCGGGCTGTGCCCGACGTAAGTAGCTAATTGAGAAGCGAAGAGTCGGGCACAGCCCGACCTACAAGAAGGATTTCCGGTTATGGCGCTTCAGGTGTACTCGACGCTCACTCGCAAGAAGGAGCCGTTCCACAAGAAACCGGGCGACACGGTCACGATGTACGTCTGCGGGCCGACGGTCTACAAGCCGAGCCACATCGGGCACATGGTCGGCCCGGTCATCTTCGACACCGTGAAGCGCTACCTCACGTACCTCGGTTACAAGGTGAAGTGGATCGTCAACATCACGGACGTAGACGACAAGCTCATCAACCGTGCGAAGGAACTGAACACCACGGTGCCGGAACTGTCCGCGAAGATGACGGAAGACTACTTCGCGTGCCTCAAATCGCTGAACGTCACGGGCATCGATCACTTCCCGAAAGCGACCGACCACATCGGCGGGATGATCGAGGTCATTCAGGCGCTCATCAAAAAGGACTATGCCTACGAGGTGGACGACGGCGTTTACTTCGACGTGGCGAAAGACGCCGACTACGGCAAGCTCTCGAACCGCGACCCAGAGCAAATGGAAGCGGGCGCGCGCCTCGAACCGAACCCCAAGAAGCGCAACCCCGGCGACTTCGCGCTCTGGAAGTCGAAGCCTGGCGAGCCGAAGGAAGTGCAGTTCGAGAGCCCGTTCAAGTGCGGTCGCGGGCGCCCGGGATGGCACATCGAGTGCACCTGCATGGCGATCAAGGAACTCGGCGAAACGCTCGACATTCACGGCGGCGGGCTGGACCTCCAGTTCCCGCACCACGAGAACGAACTGGCTCAGAGCGAAAGCTGGACCGACAAACCCTTTGCGCACATCTGGATGCACAATGGACTGCTGAAGCTAAAGGACAAGGACGGCAAAGAAGCAAAAATGGCTGGGTCACTTGGCAACGTACTAAACGTGGCCAAGGCAATCGAACATATGTCCGGCGACGCGCTACGGTACTTCATGCTGAAGACGCACTACCGTTCGCCAATCGACCTCGGCATATGGGATTGGAATAACCCAGCAACACCTCTTCCCGAAGGAATGGTAGAAACGCGAACGGCACATGAAACCTTTCTGAGATTTGCGGAGAGTGTACAACGGGTAACTGGAAAATCTTTCGCCGACTACCCGGCACCAACGAGAGCAGAGCCAGAGCGCAAATTCACGTACACTTTCTTTAACGATTTATACAGTAGATTTAGAGAACATTTAGATAATGATTTTAATACAAGCGGTGCAGTTGGCGTTCTGTTTGATCTTGTAAAAATTCTCAACGGACTCTGCTCCGTAATTGAACAAGGTGACCCGTCCACTTGGAAACGTGAGAACCTTACCCTAGGGATGGAAACTATTCGTCGCCTTGTGGGTGAGAATTCCGACACTCCTGATGCTCCGCTGGAACCTTCTACCACCTTGACTCCTGGCCAAGCGTTCGATGAAGAAATCCGGCGCGGTCAAGCAACAGCAAAAGCTCAACTTGAAGAGGGTATCCCCCTCCTCAAAGAAATTGCTCAAGTTCTTGGCCTCACGTTTACCGCGGAAGCCAAAGCACTAGGTGGGGGTGACGCGCTCGTTTCTGGCCTTATGCAGTTGCTCCTCGATTTGCGGAACAATCTGCGCGCGACCGCGAAGGATGCCGCAAAAGACAATCCGCTGAAGAAGCCGCTGTTCGACCAAACGGACCTGATTCGGAAGCGGCTCGGCGAACTCGGCGTCACCCTCGAAGACCGGCCCGGCGGTACGACGTGGCGCGTCGGATAACGCGACCGCGCGGAAAGGATCGCTCTGACATTCCGGGAAATCGCATTCTCGGCTATTTGCGGGGCATCCTTCCGCGCTAAGGCCGTTCCCATGACCACGCCTTCCACCCCCGTTCCACCCGTCCCGCGCCGTATCCTCGGCCTCGATCCGGGCTTACAAACGACCGGCTACGGCGTCCTCGAAGTGACCGATCGCGGTCCGCGTGTCGTCGATGCCGGTGTTATCCGTTCTGCCGAAGGGCGCGATACTTCCGACATGGCACGGCGCGTCAAAGCCCTTTACGATGGGTTGTGTGAGGTACTCGACGAGTGGAAGCCGTCCGGAATGGCCGTTGAGCAGCTCTACGCCCACTACGAACACCCGCGAACCGCAATCCTCATGGCCCACGCCCGAGGGGTGTACTTCCTCGCAGGCGCCCAGCGAAACATCCCCGTGACGAGCTACGCGGCCACCAAGGTGAAAAAACTCGTGACGGGTAGCGGGCGCGCGAGCAAAGAGCAGATGCAGTACGCGGTCGCACGCGAACTCAACCTCGCCGGTCCGCCCGAACCGCACGACGTGGCCGACGCGCTCGGTATCGCCCTCTGCCACTACTTCGCGACCGGTAGCGGAATCATGGGCGGCGCACGCGGGGCCACCTTCACCGGCGTTAACATGCAAGCTCTACTCGGTAACGACCCCGACGAAGACCTGGAACCGAGCAGCGAAGCCTCACTGATCGAGGACGAACCGCAATGATTACCAAAATGACGGGCGTACTGACGCGCGTTCTCGACGAAGAAGCCCGGCTGCAAATCGGCGCGTTCGAGTATCAGGTAATGGTGTCCGAAGCGGTTCGTCGGCAGATTCAGATGCGGGTCGGTCAGGAGATCACGTTCCACGTCACGGAATACCTGGAAGGCAACTCCGTCGGGAGCCGGTTCGTTCCGCGGCGCATCGGGTTCATCAGCGAAGCGGAACTGGACTTCTTTGACCTGTTTTGCACCGTCGAAAAAATCGGCGTAAAAAAGGCGCTCAAGGCGATGGCGTTCCCCATCAAAACCATCGCCGACGCGATCAGCCGCCAGGACGCAAAATGGCTCTCGTCGCTCCCCGGCATCGGCCCGACGACCGCGGAGCAGATCGTCACCACCCTGAAGCGTAAAGTGACCAAGTTCGCGGTGATGAACTCACCCACTCCGGCCCCTGAAACAGCAGTGCCGGACGCGGTCGTCGAAAAGAAGGGCAAAACAACCAAGAAGGCCAGTGCCCCCGCCGCGGAAGCACCTGTAACGGAACCACTCGTGACCGCGGCCGACGGCCAGCTCATTGAGGACATCTACCTCGCGCTAATGGGCTTGGGGCTCAACCCAATCGAAGCGCGCGCGAAGCTCGACGATCTCCTGATGTCCGGCAAGTCGTTCCGTTCACTGCAAGACGCATTCGCCATCATCTTCGCGCAGCAGAAGGGCTGAAATAATGCGCGACCCTAACCGCATCGACAGGATCACCGAACAACTCCGTGCGGTCTGGCACACTTCGCCGGACATGCGGTTAGGTCAACTGTTGGTAAACGCAATCAAGCCGAGTCAACCGTGCCCGCAGATCTTCTCTGTTGAGGACACAATCACAGAGGCCAAACTCGCAAAATACTCAGACTCAGAAGGCCATCGTTACACCGACAACGAGATCACGCTCAGTCTGACCAAAGCCGAGGCGCTCGTCCTATTCGCGTTCGTCATGCGCTTTCGCGACAAGGAAAAGCTCAAAATCGAGCACGAGGCCGAGGCGCAAATCCTCTGGGATGTGTGTGCGTTGCTCCAGCCGTATTTCGGTGCGGAGCTCCAAGATCGGTTGTGGGTAAAATTGCTCGACGACGCTCGCACAAAAGTTTCTGGTGACGAGAACGAGTAACCCATGCTGCAAACTGCTTCAATGCTGTGCGTTTTGCTCACTTCTGCGTTCATTGAAGAGCCAAAAGGTGATCTGAAGGCGCTTCAGGGAACGTGGCTCATTGAGGACGCAAAGCTCGGCGGGCGCGACCACAAGGAAGACTTCAAGGGGATGAAGCTGATCGTCACGGATGACAAGTACGTCATCGATTTCGGCGAAAATTCGGACAAAGGCACGATCAAGATCGATGCGACCCAGAAGCCAAAACACATCGATCTCACTACGCGCGAGAAGGGACCGTTCAAGGGGCGAACGTTGCCGGGCCTTTACGAACTGAAGGACGACACAGTCGTGCTGTGTCTCAACTCCGAGAAACCCGACCGGCCCACCACGTTCGAGGCGAAGGCGAAGACCCCGCTGATGCTCCTGACGTTCAAGCGCGAAAAGAAATAACAGAGCAGTCTGCCCCAGAGCGGACGCAAAACGAACAGTACAGGAACCCAACCGATGGCGCGCGAGAAAGTAATTGGCTCCGGTTCGAGCGGTGACGATTCGCACAAGCACGACGCCGCACTGCGGCCGAAGCTGCTGAAGGAAGTGATCGGTCAGCGGAAGGTCGCGGAGCGCCTGGAGATCGCGGTTCGCGCGTCCAAGAAACTCAACGAACCGCTCGGGCACATCCTGTTCGACGGCCCGCCCGGTCTGGGTAAGACCACGTTCGCCACCGTACTGCCGAACGAACTCGGCACCTCGATCCAGTTAACCAGCGGCCCCGCGCTCTCGAAGCCCGCGGACTTGCTCCCGTTCCTCACCAACCTCGACGAAGGTTCGGTGCTGTTCATCGACGAAATCCACCGCATGCCGCGCATCGTGGAGGAGTTCATTTACCCCGCGATGGAGGACTTCCGCATCGACATCGTGCTCGGTGAGGGCATGAGCGCACGAACGATCTCGATGAACCTGAAGCGCTTCACACTGATCGGCGCCACGACTCGAAGCGGGATGCTCTCCGGCCCGATGCGCGACCGCTTCAAGATGCACGAGCATCTGGAGTTCTACAGCGTCGAGGAACTTGCCACGATCGTCCGCGTGAACGCGGCAAAACTGAACACCCCCATCACGCCAGAAGCCGCGCACGAACTCGCGCGCCGCAGTCGCGGAACCCCGCGCGTTGCGAACTCGCGGTTACACTGGACGCGCAATTACTCCGCAGCAGAACACGACGGCCCCATCACTGAGCCGATCGCACGAGCCGCGCTCGACATGGCCGAAGTGGACCGCGACGGACTGGACAAAAACGACCGTAAATATTTGGAAACACTGATCGACCTTTACGCCGGCGGGCCGACCGGCGTGGAAGCGCTCGCAGCGACAATCAACCTCGCTTCAGACACTCTCGCCGACGAAATCGAGCCGTACCTGCTCCGCGAACAGTACATTACGCGGTCGCCACGCGGTCGCGTTGCAATGCCCCGTGCCTACATCGCGCTGGGCAAGTTAGCGCCCAAGCCAAAAACCGAAGACAAGCAGGGTGGGTCGTTGTTTGATTGATGCCGTTCACGTCGAGTTCGGCGTCTGTTGACCGTTCAAATTCAGTGGCGCGGGCGAACCACCAGACTTCTTGTGGCGCCTCCGTTTCTTACGCGGCTCGCCACTCGCTTCTCCGGTTGGCTGCCCACTCCGCTCCTGCTTCCGCGCGTGATCGGCTTCCGCGTCCTCAATCGAGTGCGATTGCTTCAGATCAGAATCCCGCTTCGCGAGTTCTACGAGTTTGTGAAAGTGTTCACTCAGTATCCTGACTTCTTCTTCTGACAACTCTTCGGCACTAATGAGCCGGTTACTCGTACACGGCAGCGCCGCAACGATTTCGTTTAATTTCAAGTGAATCGCGTGCGAGTCCTTGTTTTGGGCGCGCTGAATCAGGAACACCATCAGAAAGGTCACGATGGTAGTACCGGTATTGATGACTAATTGCCACGTGTCCGAGAAATTGAACAACGGACCCGTAACAGCCCAGACGAGAATCGTGCCCACAGCAAGACCGAACGCAACGGAGCTACCCGTCCACTTCGTCGCGTACCCGGACGCACGTTCGAGCCACCCGCCCTTCGCGGTCATGTTGCACCTCACACCCCGGAACCAACCGCGGCGTCAGTAAAGCAAACTACGTACCATCGCTCGTGCAGCCGTTAGCCAAGAGGCATACGAGCTTGACCTCCGCACTCTCGGGTGTGTGGAAATCGAGTCCATGTGAGTCTGATTCAGGCGCTGAGATTCGAGCAGCAGATAAGGAACGTGCGAAAGACACCAAATAGAAAGAAACCCGCTATTGGCCCTGGTTCTGTTCGTTCAACACTTCGCCTGCAACCGCAGCAGCATCGTTACGCCTGAATAATAAGGCCAGAACAAAGTCTTCAAATGACGAGGCCCGGTCGGACCATTTCCGACCGGGCCTCGCTGTCTAATTGTGTTGAGTTTTCCTCGATTAATTGGCCTTTCTCAATCTCATTTCCCATTAACTTCTCGCACCCTGTGTACTAAAGCACAAGCATTACAATTCCGTATTTTCAAAATTCCCAACATTTCAGTTGACACTTCAACTGACTAACAGTTTACTGCAAGTTAGTTAGCCCAAGTCATATCGCCCACGCTACGCTACGTTTCATTTATCTTCCGTCAGGAGTGTCGAGATGCTCTCCCCCTCCCGACCCCGGGCCTTGGCCCGTGGGTTCACGCTCATTGAGTTATTGGTGGTGATCGCGATTATTGCGATCCTCATCGGGCTGCTTCTGCCCGCGGTTCAGAAGGTCCGCGAGGCCGCAGCGCGCATGTCGTGCGGCAACAACCTCAAGCAAGCGTCGCTGGCGCTGCACAACGCGCACGATGCGAACGGGCGCTTGCCACCGATGGCGGCGTTCCAGTACGGGGGCGCGTACTACGCGCCGTTCTACTTCCACCTGCTCCCGTTCATCGAACAGGACAACGTGTACAAATCGGCCACCCCGGTGGGCGGCGGTGGGGTCATCCCGCTGTGGAACACCCCCGGCCAAGGCGGAACCCAGTACCTGCGCCAGACTCGCATCAAGGTGTACCAATGCCCGTCGGACGCCACAATCGGCACCAACGCCGCGACCGACTGGACCCCGGGCGACGCGAGCTACGCACCCAACTTCCAGGTGTTCGGGAACCCTAACTTCAACCAGGGCAGCGTGAACCCGGCCGACTGGGACGGGAAGACGACGCTCGTCGGGATCAGTGACGGCACCTCGAACACCATCGCGTTCGCGGAGAAACTGTCATACTGCCCGGGCGTGACGCCCGCGACTCTCGTGGGGCCGAAGAACGGCCCCAACTCGGCCGGCGGCTCGTGGTGGCTGCGCGGCATTTACAACTCCGGCGCGTTCACTGGAACAGGAAGCCCGCCGAACACCGACAGCTACCCGGGTGACCGCGTGTCCCCGGTGTTCGGTGGCGGAGTCAGCGGCGACGGCACCCGGTGGTACATCGGTCTGGACGCCAAGCCGACCATCTTCGGCATCCCCGGGAACAACAACACGAGCGGTATCTGCGACCGCGGCCAAGCGTCGTCGCCACACTCCGGGCTAATCCAAGTTGGTCTGGCCGATGGGAGCGTTCGCACCGTGAGCAGCGGCGTGAGCGCCGCCACATGGTGGGCCGCTTGCACGCGCAACGGCGGGGACATGGTCGGAAGTGACTGGTAAGCGACAGCACAAAGACATAAAGCAACAACGAACCCCGCCACAAATGGCGGGGTTCACTTTTTCCGCGACGGCCATTTCTGCCCAAGTCAAAGAGTTACTTCAAGTTCGGCGTGAAAACAGTGTTCACAGCCAGTCAGTTACTGGCGCGATTCCGGAATTTTTCTCCAACTCACTGATGGTTCCGGGTGGCTCTCACCAAGTAGAGTTGAGCCGGTGGACGCCGGCCACCCTGGGGACTTTCACACATGACTTCGCAAGCCGCACGGGTTTCGGGCCTCCTGGCCCCGACCCGCGACGCGGGCGCCTCGGACGCGGATCTGTTGAACCGGTTCGTCACGGACCGGGACGGCCCCGCGTTCACGGCCCTCGTCGCCCGGCACGGCCCGATGGTGTTCGGTGTGTGCCAGCGCATCGTCCGCGACTGGCACACGGCGGAAGATGCGTTCCAGGCCACATTCCTGGTCCTGGCCCGCAAAGCCGCGTCGATCTCACCACCGGGCGCGGTCGCGGGCTGGCTCCACGGCGTAGCACGCTTGGTAGCCAAAGACGCGCGCCGGGCGGAGCTGCGGCGCACGGCACGAGAGCACACCACAGCGGATCAACTGGAACCGGTCGCGCGCCTCGCGAACACGGACAATGACCTCCGCGGCGCTCTCGACGACGAATTGCGGAAGCTCCCCGGAAAGTACCGCGATCTCCTGGTCGCGTGCGATCTGGAGGACCGCCCGCGGGCGCCGGTCGCCGTGTCGCTCGGAATCCCGGAAGGCACGCTCTCCAGTCGGCTCACGACCGCCCGGAAGATGCTGGCCGAGCGCCTCGCGAAGCGCGGGATCGCGCCTGGAATCGTTGCGGCGATCGCACTGAGCGGCCCGCAACTGGTCGCGTGTGAAGTCCCCCGGATGGTCCTGACATCTACGGCTCGTTTGGGAAGCGACGCGACCGGCGCGGTGCCGATCGCCGTCACCGCCCTCGCTTCAAGAGCGATCCGAGCCATGACCTACAGAATTCTGGTCCCCGTCGCGTTGTTCACATTCGCCGCCATCAGCGCACTTGGCGCTGCACTAGCCGTGGCACACTCGCCCCGATCGACCCACCCGCGGTTAAACCACCTGTAGTCGTCTTCGCGCCGCGGTTCGCGGCCCCACCGCCGGCCAAGCAAGTACCAAAGGGGCCAAACAAATTACTCGTGCAGCGAATGGGGATCTTCACGCTGTGCGACCCGGACGGGAAAGACAGCAAGGCGGTATCCGAGAACCGCGAGATCTACCACCCGGCCGGCGGCGCGATGCTCTCTCCGGACGGGAAAAAAATCGCGGTGCTGGTCCCCGATCCGCTCCCGCCTGATGACGGCACCCGTGGGGCCAAGAAGCGAACCGCGACCCTTCACGTTCGCGGGCTGGAAGAAAAAGACCCCGGTACCAGCCTCGACGTCCAGGGCCAAACTTTGGCGTGGTCGCCGGACGGGACCGAGATCGTGTGTTGTGACTTCATCGACGGGCAGGACAAGAAGTCACCAGAAGCAACACACACCATTGTGAACGTGAAAACGAAAGAAAAAACCACGCTGAAGCTACCCCACGATCACATTCTCTCGGACTGGTCGCGGGACGGGAAGTTCTTCCTCACAATGCGCGTTTCTGGGGGTGAGAAGCCACAAGCACGCCTGTACCTGATGAACCGCGACGGGACCGAACACAAAGTGCTCACCGACGAGGGCCAGATGGCTCTATTCGGCCGCATCTCGCCCGACGGCAAACAGGTGCTCTTCCACCTGTTCGTACCCGGCAATGACGACAAGCTCTCTTCGCTAAAGCGCGACCTGGCTATTCTCGACGTCGCCACCAAAAAGGTAACCAAAGTAAACGACGTCCCGATGAACGGCATGATTATGAACTACTGCTGGGCGCCGGACGGCAAAAAGATCGCGTACATCTGGCGCCAGGTCCACGAAGGGAATCCGGGGGAAGTCGACAAAAAAGAAACCGAGTCGCACGTCATCGTGTGCGACCCGAACGGGAAAAACTCCAAGACCATCATCACAGAAAAAGGCGAGGGGCAGTGGAACGTGACCCTCGGCAGCATCGACTGGCGATAACTTCAACCGAGCGGGGGGCGCGGACCTCCCGTTTCGCGTTTCGTACTCGGAATCGTCGGCACCACAAACAGGATCGTCGAAAGCCCGATCACGGCCAGCCCACCGATGACCCATTTCGCCCAGATCGGGAGCGGGCCGAACGCAATACTCAGGCTCACCACCGTCACCACTAAACACACCGCGAGCACTTTCACCGGGCGCCGGATTCCACGGTGCTCCTCCCAGTCGTGCAACAACCGGCCGAAAAACGGCGACCGCTTCAACCAGCGGTTCAGGCGCTGCGACGAGCGCGAGAAGCAGTAACTCGCGAGCAGCACCCACGGTGTTGTCGGTAGGCCGGGCAGAATCGCACCGAGGTACGCGAGCCCCACACACACCAGCCCCGCACCAATGTACAACCACCGCCGCAATCCGGTCGCGGCCGGTGGTTGCTTGCGCTCGGGCGGTGCGTCTTCTTCCGTTGTGCCGCTAATGGCGAAACCTCGGGCAGTTACCAGTTCCGAATCAAAAGCACGAAAAGCACGGCTTCATTCGGAACGAGACGGTCCGCTAGTTCGTCCCAAATTCACGGAGTACGATGATACGCAACGCGCCGATTTCCCCCAACACACTTCTACACCATGCGCCACTTCACACCGTTCACACTGCTGTTGGGTATCGGCTTGGTTTGCGGGTGCGGCAAAAAAGCCCCTGCGCCAGCACCAGACGAAGGCGACAAAACCAGCGACAAGGCCAAAGGCAGCTCTCCCCCGCCTGTAGAGGAAACCACTGCCTGGCGCAACAAGCAACTCGCGGCTCTGAAAGTCAGTCAGGACGCGCCGCGGCGCTCAGCGATCGACGAACTATCCTACCTCGTTCTCGAAGATCCGGCAGCCGGACCCGCGCTGATAGAGATGCTGAAAGAGAAAGGAACCAGCGGATCGGGTCACACGCGCGCGAACCAAATCAACAGCACGCGCGAAGCCGCCGCGATCGCGTTGCTGAAGGCCGGTCCGAAAGGCGAAGCGCTGCTCAAAGAGAAGGGGTTGGCAATTCTGCGCGAGGGGCTAACCGACCCTTCACCGTCCATCCGTGAACACAGCGCGTACACCATCGGTCAACTCGGCCCCATCACCAAGCCACTCGCGCCCGACCTCCAAAAGCTGTGCAACGACAAGGACGCGAACGTGCGCGGGGCCGCGTTCGATACGCTGCGCGTCACAGGGGTCGCCGATCCCGTTGCCCTTGTGAAGCTCTTGAAGCACGAAAACGACGACGTGAAGCGCCTCGCCGCAGAATTAATCCCGTCCATTACTGATGTGCCCGAAGGAGCGGTTGAGCCACTCGCAGAAGCTCTCACCAGCGATAACGCCAACATCCAAACCGCGGTCGCAACCGGCCTTGCCACAGCCGGGCCGAAAGCCGCTCCCGCGGTTCCGCGCCTCATCGAAGCGATCACGAAATATTACCCCAAGGAGTACGACCCAAAAACTCGGCGCCTCACGAGTGTGGACGCCGCGCTCTGGCTCGCACTCACGCGCATTGGTGAAGCCGCGGTCGCTCCCACCGCGAAGTTACTCGAACACACCAACATGATGGTCCGGTCGTTGGCCGCGCGCACGCTCGGCGAAATCGGGGCACCGGCGAAGTCTGCCAAAGACGCACTCAAAAAGGCACTCACGGACCGAACGATCAACGTTTCGGGCGAAGCCGCAGTCGCGCTCTGTCGTCTCGGCGAATCGCAAAACGATGCGGCCGCCCTCATCAAACAGGCCATCGAAGTACCGACCGAAGGCGTTGCAGCATTCGCGATCGACGCGATCCCACGAATGGGCGAACCCGGCAAGCCGCTGATTCCACTCGCACTCGCGAAAATTACGGACCCGAACCCGTTCACGCGGTTCGCGGTGGTGTCGTTAATCGGAAAACTTCCGCCCGAGGAAGCCAGTAAGTACACGGCCGCTGTGGGTAAACTCGCGACCGACGAAGAGGCGGACATTCGCCGACTCGTGGCCCGCACACTCGAACAGCTCGGAGCAGGCTCTTCCCCCGCTGCCGACGCGCTCGGAAAGGCGATCGCAACGGAAAAAGAACCCGATATCCGCGACCAGTTCATTGAAGCGCTAATCGCAATGCGTGCGGGAGCCAAGCCCGCACTCCCGGCCCTGCTCCCCCTTATGGCAGACAAAGGGCTCCCCGCATCTCTCCGCGTGAAGGTGGTTGCAGCCGTTGCGGTTGCCGATCCCGCTTCACCCGAAGTAGCTGCT
This sequence comes from Gemmata sp. SH-PL17, assembly GCF_001610855.1. Lineage (NCBI taxonomy): Bacteria > Pseudomonadati > Planctomycetota > Planctomycetia > Gemmatales > Gemmataceae > Gemmata > Gemmata sp. SH-PL17. The sequence goes on along the minus strand of NZ_CP011271.1, from coordinate 8,822,159 downwards.
GCTCTCGTTAAAGCTGCTTCAGATGATGAAGGCGCGATCCGAGCCGCATCAGCAACCGCGATGGGACAAATCGATCCCCTTCCGCCGAACGCTCTCAGTGCCCTCGTGAAGATGGCCAAGTCCGACCCGAAAAACGATCCGCGGATGGCGGCGGTCCGCGCAATGGCCGCCGCCGGTCCGCGAGCGCAAGTCACACGCGGCGAACTCGAAACGATGTCCAATAGTCCACAACCCGGCTTGGCGATCTGGGCTAAAGTCGCTCTCGCGGCTGTTAATGGAGATGTCAGTAAGTCGGCTTCACTCGTCCGAACCGGGCTAACAGACCGCAACCCGGCCGTCAGAGCCAGCGCCGCGGAAGCGTTGATTGTCATCGGCCCCAAATCCGACGACTTACCCGCGTTGCTCAAGCTGTTCCGAGACGCTGGCAGCACAACACGAATCGCAGCCGCAACCGCAGCGGGGCACCTCGGCGCCGCCGCAAAGGACGCTGTTCCACTACTCGTGCGTCAACTCGATGACCGCGAAGCCGAAGTGCGTCTCGCCGCGGCCGAAGCCCTCGGACGCATTGGCCCGGCCTCCCTCCCGGCCGTTACGAAACTGAAAGAACTACTGTCTGATCCGCTTGTAAAGGCAGCCGCCCAACGAGCTTTGGACAAGATTGGGGCAAAGTGAGGATTAGAAACAGGCAGAGAAAGAGCTGCGGATAACGCAGATCACGCGGATCAGACAGTGAGTGTACTTTTAGCCCCGATAGGGGCGACAGCGAGTAGCCAGGGGTGAAGCGCCAGCGCAACCCCTGGCGGACTTCCCGCGCAACCCCTGGCAGACTGCCACACGTGAGCAGAAGCTACTTCTGGTCCACAGCGATCTGATCGACGACTTGCTTCACGGCGTCATAAGCACTCGCAGCCATTCCGGTGTACTGGCGCCGGGCGCCTTCCGCACTGATTGGCACCGACACGCGACAGACGTACTTCCCGTCTTCGCGTTCGAGGGCGTAGTCCTCGCGCTTCACACCCAATTTCTCAAGCCGCTCGACCAGAACCGAAACGTTATCCGTCGCGCTGGGAGCGCCTTCGAGGATCACACCACCGGCCGGTTGAAGTTTGACACCAGGCGACTCGATCTTCAACTCCTCGCCGTCCCTGATGCGACCGGCGAGAGAAGCCGGTGTGCTCGTTCGATTCGGAATGTACGTTCCCTTAAACCGCTCCGGGTCGTCGTTGTAGCCCACCTTGTCGTTGCGCCCGCCGGTCGGACTCGTCAACGGATCGGGTTTCCCTTTGGAACCGATCCCCCAATTGGCATCGGGCAGCGGTAAATCCTGCTTCGGGATGGACACGAGCGGGTCGCCCTTGCGCCGGCCCACTCCCGAGCCGCCGCCCCGCTCTTCCTTGTCTGTTTTGCAGCCCGCGAGCGCGAGCAGACCGACCACACCCAAGACGTAAACCTTGAGGCGAACGGGGAAACGGACTGAAAGTGTGTTAGCCGTCATCTTGACCCGCCTCCAGAGGCGGCTACATCAGCACAGAGTTCCGGCGATCCACCACGTTTACTCTCCCCCACCGTGTGTCCCCCGTCTACGTCGGTGGGACCAAAACCGGCCACCGGGAAGTCATCTAGGGTCGGCCGGTGACCAGTGGGCAGACTTTGCGGGCTGAATATCCAACACGTGGGACGGGTGCAATGGCGGTTCACAAGATCGCGGTAATCGGCGGCGACGGGATCGGGCCGGAGGTCATCGACCAGGCCGTGCGCGCGGCGGAAGTCGCGGCGCGGAAACACGATGGCGCCGAACTCAAGTGGAACCACCTCCCCTGGAGCACCGCCTACTACAAGCAGCACGGGCGAATGCTGCCCGAAGACGGCTGGGAACAACTTAAACCCCACGACGCCATCCTCTTCGGTGCGGTCGGTGACCCGTCCGTTCCGGACAAGATCACCGTTCACGAACTGCTCCTTCCGATGCGCCGGAAGTTCGACCAGTACGTGAACTTACGCCCGGCGTACCTTTTTGCCGGCGTGCCGTGCCCGCTCGTGGGGAAGAAGCCGGGCGAAATCGACATGCTCGTGTACCGTGAGAACACGGAAGGCGAGTACGCTCCCGTCGGCGGGAACCTGTACCCGGGCACCGAGAATCAGATCGCGATCCAAACCGGTGTATTCACCTGGAAGGGCTGCGAGCGCATCCTCCGGGCCGCGTTCGAGGCGGCTCAAAAGCGCCCGCGGAAGAAACTCACCAGCATCACCAAGTCGAACGCTCAAGTGTACGGTCTGGGCCTCTGGGACGACGTGTTCAACGCGGTGCGCAAGGACTACCCGGACGTTGACAGCAGCTCGCTGCTCGTGGACGCTGCCGCGATGGATTTCGTGCGGAAGCCGGAAGTGTTCGACGTGGTGGTCGCGAGCAACCTGTTCGGGGACATCCTCACCGACCTGAGCGCCGCGGTGACGGGGAGTATCGGGCTGGCGAGTTCCGCGAATATTAACCCGACGAAGAAGTTCCCGAGCATGTTCGAGCCGGTTCACGGCAGCGCCCCGGACATCGCCGGTCAGGGCAAGGCGAACCCGCTCGCCGCGGTGCTGTCGGCAGCGCTAATGCTCGACCACCTCGATCTCGCCAAGAGCGCCGCGGCCGTGCGCAAAGCGGTCTCAACAGTTCTCGCCGAGGGGCGTGTGAAAACCCCGGACCTCGCCGGAACTCACACGACTACTGACATGGGCAACGCGGTGGTTGAAGCGATAGGATAAACAGAATTTCTACAACGATTGCGGGGAAGCGCGAGTACCCCGCGTTGATCGATGTTAGCCGGGGCTTCGCAATTTCGCTTGGAAAACGCGGATTACGAGCCACCAATCCCGAAATGTTAGCAAATGTTAGCCGCGCTCCCTTGAGTAACGAGAAGAGCGCGGCGAGAATTTCTCTCGCGTCGAATCAAATAACAAGCAAATAATTAGAAAAACAGCCGGAGTCAGAATGCCCACCGGGCCTCAGATCATCCTGACGCTGAAGGTGCTCGTCGTCACGGTGACGGTACTCTTGGTCGCATCGCTCGTGGCACTGGCACTGAAGCGCCCGCGGTTGCACGGGCACATCAACACCGCGTTCTTCGTACTGACGATGGCAACGGTCGTGGGGTTCGAGACGCTGTTGCAGTGGGTGGACGTGTCGGCCGCGTTCGACCCGGCCGCGCGCCAGGCTCTTTACACGCACCTGTGGTTCTCGGTGCCGTCCGCGCTGCTCTTGCCCGCAATGATCCTGACTGGCAAGCTGCGCCGGAAACAGCTACACCTCGCACTGGCCTTGGTGTTCTCACTACTGTGGACCGGTACCGTCGTGACCGGCCTCGGGCTCCCGAACTGACGCCTCACATGGCACAACCCGACGACGCCTCCACTCCCGACGACCCGCTCGGACTCGGCCAAGCGGCTGCGTCGCAACTCGGCGGCGAGTGGCAACTGGACGCCGTCGACGACACACTGTTTACCGAAGAAGTTCCACCACTCGTCGAAGAACCCAAAGAAGTCCCACCACCGGTCAGCAAAAGCCAACCGAGTAATCAGGGACTCGGCTTACCCAAAACCGTACCCGTCGCAGAACTTCCGCCGTCTCTCGAACAACTCGTAGAAGCAATGTTGTTCGTCGGCGGTCCTCCGCTTACCGCGACGGTAGCAGGCTCCGTAGTTCGCGGGCTAACCACAGAACGCTTCCTTGATGCGGTTAGCGTGCTCAACAAGCGCTACCGCAATCAGAACCGACCCTATGCGATCGAAGCGCGCGACGACGGATTCGTGCTCGCTGTGCGCCCCGCCTACCGGAACCTGCGCGAGCGCCTGTTCGCGGGACCGCGTGAAGCACGCCTGAGTCAACCAGCCCTGGATGTGCTGTCGGTGGTTGCGTACCGGCAGCCGGTGGGCAAAGCCGAAGTGGACGCGGTCCGCGGAACGGACTCGGGTGCTGTACTTCGACAACTGGTACGACTCGGACTCATCGCGGTCCAGCACCGCGCCGATGCCGCTACGCGCGAAGTGCGTTACGGCACTACCCAGCGGTTCCTCGAAGTGTTCGGACTCGCGTCCCTCGACGAACTCCCGCGCCTCGGCGACGCTTCACAAGTGTGACCGGAGACAGAATTGGAACGCCCCCGCAGTTTTCGATCCTGGATCTGGCCACCACCACCCATCGCGAGCCGGTTGTGGCTGGCAATGGCTGTCTCCACCGCCTACGCCGCTGGCGTGTGGGCCGTCCACCCGAACGAAGTGACCGTGCTACCGGCGTGGACCACGCAGCTCGCGGTCGTGAACACCGCGATCCTCAGCTTGCTCATCAGCTTCCGGACGAAAGTCGCATACGACCGCTGGTGGGAGGGTCGGATGCTGTGGGGGCAGCTTGTCAACAACTTGCGTAACCTGTGTCTGAAGGCCCGGGAACTCGCAGAACCCGACGCGGTCGAACGGCGCATGTTCGCGGCCCTCATCACTGCGTTCCCGGTCGCACTCACGCGCCACTTGCGCGGATCGGTTCAGTTGAACGAAGTCCCGAACTTTGAGAAAGACCCCGCGACCCCCGCTCACGTGCCGGCCTACATCGCAGGGAAAGTGATCGCGGTCATCACGGCGTGGCGCGCGGCCGACCGAATCGACGGGCATGCGCACCAGATTCTCGACACACACACTTCGACGTTCATGGACGTGTGCGGCGCGTGCGAGCGCATCCGCAACACGCCGCTGCCGACCTCGTACCTGTCACTGCTCCGACACGGACTCGTGTTCGGCTTCCTGATCGCGCCCTGGGCAGTTGTGGAAACCATCGGACTGTGGATTCTGCCCGTTCAGGCCATCGTGGTGTACTTCATGTTCGGCATCGAACTGACGGCCGAAGCCGTCGAGCAACCCTTCGGCGCAGACGGCGACGACCTACCACTCGAAACGTACTGCGAAACGATCCGGCGCAGCGCGGAAGACATCCTCACGTCGTCGTGACGGTCACTTCACCTTCTCCGCGAACACGATCTTCCGCGTGCCGCGGTCGATGCCAACGAGCCCGCCGGTCTTCGGATCGGCGGCGATCCCCTGCCCCGGGAACGGGCACTGGAGTGCTTCCACGAACTCCAGTTCCTTACCCTCTTTCGGCACCTTCAGCCGGTACAGCACCTTGTAATGGTGGTGGCTCACGAGGAGCGAGTCACCGTCCCAAATGCCGCCGGACGCACTCATTTTGTCCCAGTCGTCAACGACCTTCTTGGGGAAGGTCCAGCGCTGCACCTCTTTGAACTCGTCGGTCATTTTGATGAGCATCGTCTTCGCGTTGTCCTCCTGGTAGTGCGCGAAGCAGCACCACCAGTTCTTGCCGTCGTGGATGTTCCACACGAGGCTACCGGGCGGGTCTTTGAAATCGTGAAACACGGAGAGCTTGTTCGTCTCCGGATCGTACACACGGATCTCGCTCGTCTCCGGCTTCTTCGGGTAGTTCGAGTGCGCGCAGTAGATTTTCCCCTTCCACACGAACGCGCTGTTGAGGTGCTCCGCTTTTTCCTGACTCGTCGCGAGGATCTTCCCCGTCGCGCGGTCGTACACCGCGACCGTCGTACTCGACACCGCGAACAGGTGCTTCTCCGTCGCGGCCGCGGCTTGCGTCGCGTGCTCGGACTTCAGCCCCTCGCCGACCGCCTTCCAGCCCGGTTCCAGAGTGAGCTTCGACCCGCCCTCCGCGAAGAAGGCTGTCAAGAGCAACAGCGAGAACATGGGTGGTCTCCGAAAACTGGGGTTTACCGGTTCCGAAGAGAAGCTATGAACCCGCCCACGAAGCCGGAAAGGATTTCGGTTTCGAGCAAGGATGCTGTTTCATGCGCAAGGCAGCGCTCTGGGCCGGAGTGCCCGCGGTCGCGGCGGTAACGGGCGTGGTCCTATGGTTCACGCTCGTTCCCGGCCGCTCCGGTGCCGGGTGAACACCCACGGGCTGCGGCCCCATCGGTGGTTCACCGATCACGTTCGAGCCATACGGCGGTTACGGGTTCAGCCCTCCGCCGCCCCAACCGTACTTCGCACCACAACCCCAGCGTCAACCCACTCGGCCAGTCGCAGTCCGACCGCAACCGAAGCCGGTGGAAGTACCTCGAACCGAACCCGTGCGCTCGGTCGTTGTGCCCGCGCCGGAGGAGCTCGGTATCCGCTTGCCCGATGCACCGGTTGTGGTCCCGGCGCCAAAAGAATTGGGAATCGATTTGGACTAACTCGGCGAACGGCCAACCAACTGGCCGTTCACTTCACCAACTCAAGTACCGCCCACAGCGACGGGTCTTCGCCGAACGGGAAATCCCACCCGACACTGAGGAACTGATCGCCAATTTCCTGGTCACGAACGCAGTAATAGACACCGAGCCGGGGGTGTTCCTGCGGGTCGAAGCCGTTGAGTGCTGCGGCCGGTAAGAACGCTTCGAGCCGGTACCCGCCGCGCACGCGATGCGAGCGAAACGGGACGTCCGCGAGGCTCGCCATCGGTGCGTCTTGTAGTGCGCGGTTGATCTTCGACTGTGTGATAAACGGCTCGTCCTTGTCCACTCCGCCGCCAACCGGGAAGAACGAGAACTGGTGACAGTACCGGCTCCCGCGGTGGCTGGCGCGGGCGTCGCGTGTGTCGATCCACAACCGCAGGCCGTCGGACCCGCTCGGCTTGTCCGAATCCCCCACCGCGGGTTGCGACTTCCCCTTCACTTCTACCTGAACCGCCAAGCCGAAGTCGTTCCACCCGAGACGCACGTCCGCGAAGTTCTCCTTTTCGTCGAGCGCCGCGAAGTTATCGATCCGCGCACTTTCGGGCAGCTCTACGAGGTGCTCGTCGTCATCGGTGTCGCGCGGCGCGTCCTTCACGAGCGGACACGGGTGACTCACCCGAACGAGAAACCGGTTCGGTACGATCGGCGGCATGAGTTGGTTCCTTCCCCATAAACGGGACTCGGTTACGATACCCCAATCATGAACACGCGACCACACCGAGTGACGATGAGGGCGGGCACGAACGACAAGAGGTGGCGAAGTGAACCAACGAAGTGAGAGCGCTAATCGGCCCAATTCTCGAGCTTCAAACCGGGAACACTCGCATAGTCCTTGATGTTCCGCGTAACGAGTGTGGCACCGGTCGCGAGTGCAATAGCCGCTTGAAGTGTATCACCCGGACCAATTTTCTTGAGCTTCTTGTTCGCGCGAAGTTGCACAAACTGTTCGGCAGCGGATTCACTGATCTGAACGATTCGGTAGGCCCCAATGAACTCTTCAGAAGTCGCTAAACCGAGACAGGCGCGAAGCAGTTCCTCGGCGCTCGCGGCTTTAATGACCGCGTCGATCCGGCCGCGCAGCATTTCCAACCGGGTTATCAACGTGAGGGCGACTAACTCTGGATCGGTCGCTGCGAGTCGTGCGGACACCCGCTCGTGTTCGCGCATCGCAAGTGTGGCAATGTCCGAATCGAGCAGGAACATATTTCGCTACGCCCCCGCGCTGTCAGCTTTGCGAGCGGCGTACATCTTTGCAATGAATGCTTCTGCTTCTTCCGGTGTCTCTTTAAAGCCGGATCGCTGGTTAATTTCCCGGATGCGCTCCACCAACTCGGCCCCGGTTTTGGGACGATTCGACGGTAGTTCTGGCTGACTCAGCCAAGCCACCAGCGCCGCTTTGTTGAACCGCCATTCACCGGCAACGAACCGAGCCGGCACGCGCCCCGCGATCGTATCAGCCTTCAACCCACTTTCAGAAACGCGCAACCACATTGCAGCTTCCGCCAGAGTCATCACCTCGGACGTTACGGCCACAGCCCCGTTCACATCTGGCGCCGACTTGATAGCGGGTGGCTTTGGCTTCTTGGAAGTTCTCGTCGACATACTTCAGTCCCCCGCGGGTTGGACGGGTGCTGTTGCGGGCGGGTTCAGGAGGCTGCGTGCCAGCACTTCCTTCGCCTTATCGAACTCCGGCTGCCACGTGATCTCCGGCTGACCGGTCTTCATGCAGTCGCGGACCTTCTCCAGCGTGTTCAGCGCCATGTGCGGACACTTGTTGCACGAGCACGTGATTCCCGGCACACCGAGGTACGTGTGCTGCGGGTACCGCCGTTGCAGTTCCCACATCATGTTCGCTTCGGTCGCGACCAGGAACTCTGTGGATTCCTTGAACGTCGCCACGTGCTTAATCATCGCCTCCGTTCCGCCGGCGAAGTCCGCGAGGTCGAGGATGTTTTTCGGGCACTCGGGGTGCGCGATCGTGATCGCCTTTGGGTGCTCGCGTTTCTGCTTCAGCAAGTCGTGGATGCTGAAGATCTCGTGGACCATACATGACCCGTCCCAAAGGATCATGTCCCGGCCAGTGATTTCCGCCATGTAGCGCCCGAGGTGCTTGTCGGGTACGAACAGGATCTCGTAGCCCTGCGGCACCTTGTTCCGCACCACGTCTTCCGCGTTCCCGCTCGTCACCACCCAGTCCGAGAGCGCCTTCACCTTCGCGGACGAGTTGATGTAACACACGGTCTGGAACTTACGACCGTTCTCGCGAAGCCGCTCCTGGTAGCGCTCCAGTTTGTCCGCCGGGCACGCATCGACAAGGCTGCACCCGGCCCGAAGATCGGGCAACAGCACCTTCTTCGACGGGTTCAGCATCTTGGCGGTTTCGGCCATGAACAGCACACCGCAGAACACGATCACCGGCGAATCGACCTTCGTGGCCTCACGTGCGAGCTTCAGGCTGTCGCCCGTTACGTCGGCGAGCGCCTGAATTTCGCCTTCCTGGTAATAGTGGGCCAGGATCGTGGCACCGAGCTTCTTTTTGAGATCGAGGATTTCGGCAGAAACGTCGTCGAGAATGGAATCGGCCGCGAAACCCGATTTTGCAGGGGACTGTTCGCGAGATTGAATAGCCGGCATCTGAGGCTCCTTGTTTTTACTGTGGCGGAGGGCCAACCCACTGAACTCAGTTTGGTATACCCCCATGATACGCACGCCCGACACAGAAACGACGGGAAATTACTGCTCCGTCCGTTGGCAGGAGGCGCGCGCACGGGTTATTCTGATACCAACTTCGCCCCGCAATGAGCCATGTCCGAGCCAACGCTGACGCATCCCCCCGACCCGGACCCGAACCACCCCACCGCGACAATCGCGCCTGGGGACATCGCTGCTATCAATAACAGCCCGCCCGAATCCCCCCCCGGCTACGAGTTGCACGCGCTCATCGGGAGCGGGGGAATGGGTGCGGTCTATCGCGCACGCGACCTCGAACTGATGCGCGAAGTCGCGATCAAAATCCTCCTGCCGCAATACACCCCCGATTCCGCGACCGCGCGCCGATTCGTGGACGAAGCCCACATCACCGGGCGCCTCCAGCACCCCAGCATTCCGGCCGTCTATCGCGTGGGCGCCCTCGCAGACGGGCGCCCGTTCCTGGCGATGAAACTCATCGACGGCCAAACACTAGAGGAAATGCTCCAGGAACGGGCCAAACCCAAAGCCAAAAATGACCAGCGCCTGACCGCGTTCGAGCAAATCATGCACGAGCGCCTCGACCGGCTAGAAGCGGTACTCCAGAGCGGTCGCTTTTTGGCGATCTTCGAGCAAGTCGCTCAGGCCGTCGGATACGCGCACCAACAGAACGTGATTCACCGCGACCTGAAGCCGTCGAACATCATGGTCGGGGCGTTCGGCGAAGTGCAGGTCATGGATTGGGGCATCGCCCGCTCCAGTGATCGGCGCCCGGACGCATTCAGTAGCGATGACAAAGAAGTTGACAGCACCGCAGATTACTCTCCCTCCCCGTTCCGAACCCCGCACTCCGACCTCACACAAGCCGGCGCGATTCTGGGCACCCCTGCGTTCATGCCGCCCGAACAAGCGATCGGCGCGATCGACCAAATCGGCAAGCGCTCAGACGTGTTCGGCCTCGGAGCGATTCTCTGCGTGATCCTGACCGACCAACCGCCGTTCCTCGCGGAAACTGCCGAATCCGCGCGGCAAATTGCGGCTCGCGGAAAACTCGAAGAGGCCTTCGCGCGACTCGATTCCTGCGAAGCCGAACCGGAGCTAATTGCCCTCACGAAACGGTGCCTCAGCCCGGAAGTGATGGATCGCCCCGCGGACGCCGGGGAAGTAGCGAGTGCGGTCGCGGTTCTCCGTGCGGACGCCGAGCGCCGCGCCCGGCAAGCCGAACTGGAGTGCGCGACCACCGCAATCAAAATGACCGAGGAGCGCAAGCGTCGGCGCGTTCAGCGTGCGCTCGCCCTGTCGATGCTGGTGCTCCTCGCGGTCGTCGGGTACGCGGTCCGTTACATCGATAACGAGCAAACGCAACACCGACTGGACCAGGAAGCGCAACAACGGCACGCGGAAGCGGATCAAAAAGAGAGCGCCGCCGCTCTGAGAATGCGCCAACTGATGACTGAGCGCGATGTCAGGGCGGCACTTAACGAAGCTCAGGTGCTACGCGCACAAGGATCGAAACAAATCGACGACCCGGAACGCTGGGCCTTCACGCTCGGAGCCGCGCGTTCCGCTCTCAAACGCGCGGAAGTGGCGCTGAGTTCCGGGGAACCAACTGACGAATTGCGTGCCCGCGTTTGGACCGCGCTAACTGATCTCGACCGCGATGACCGGAACCGCGCGTTGGTCGCCGAACTCGATCGCATCGGAGAGGAAAACGACATTCGATTTCTGATCCCGATCCCGATCAACCGCAAGCCGTCCGAGCGCTACGCGGCCGCGTTCCGAACACACGGAATCGACCTAGTCGACGTACCAACATCACAAGCCACAGAGTGGCTAAAAGAGCACCCGTTTCGAGCCCGATTAACGGCCGCCGTCCGCAACTGGTCCCACGCCCTTTCGCCTCACGAAATAGCCCCTGAACTCGTTCAACCCGAAATGGCACGGAGTGTGGCTGCGGTTGGTGGGCAAATGGCCGCGATCGCCGTGCTGCGGCACCAGTCCCGGCGCGATCGACTCAACACCATTTTGGATGTGGTTACCGACGATCCGTTCGTTCGCGAGTGGTGGGGGGCCGTCCACCGGCACGACTCAGCGACTCTCAAACAGCTCCTCACGAGGCCAGAAATTGGGCGTATGTCGTCCCACGAATTGTCGTCCCTTGCGGACGGATTGGCCGACCTGCGATTTGAGAACCAAGAAATACTGGCCGACCTCCTCCGCGCGACCTACCACCGGTTTCCGGGTGAGTTTTGGGTCAATTTTCGGCTCGCATCACTAGAATCGAACTCCAAAAATCCCAAGAACGACGCCCTGAGATATTTGAGCGCCGCCGTTGCCGCGCGACCCAAAAGTGCGATCGCCCTGGTCGCGCTCGGGGCCGGTTTATTGGAGCGACACGACCACGACCCCACCGGCCTTCGACTGGTCCACAGCGCTGCCGAACTCGACCCGACCTCGCCGTGGCCCTACTTCTTGCTCGGCATGCGCGCGGTGGATAGCGAAAACTTCACCGACGCCTTCCAAGCCTTCGAGCGGCTCGCTCGACTCGATCCGGACACAGGGTTCTTCCTGATCCACTCCGCCTTCATCTCCAACCACCGTCCCCGATCTCGAACAACCGGCAAGGGGCCGTCCGAATCCGAAATCGCGCGGTTCATCGACACACTGATTGTCGCGTGCCCCGACCACCCGGGCGGGTACGACTTGCGTGCGGAATCACGACTCAAAAAGGACAACGGCCGCGGTGCGCTCGCGGACTACCGCAAGGCCAAGAATCTTATGTAACCCGATTACGCCCGGCGCGTTTTCGTCGAAATGCAAATCGAAACACTCGAACCAATGGAGTTATGGGAAAAGAGACTGCCTCAAGTTCTGAGTGGCAGAATTCACCCGACCACGCCCGAACTCATCGATCTGGCCGGGTTCTGCGCGAAATTCGACCGAAAGTACGCCCTCGCGACTCGATTCGCGACCGAAGCGATGACGGATAACCCCGGACTTTACACGCACTGGAGCAAAGTCTGCGAGTTCGCGGGATGGGCCGTTCAAGCCGCGGCCGGCAACGGAACCGATGCCGCCCAACTCTCTCCGACAGAGCGCACCCGGCTCCGCCGGCAAGCTCTCACGTGGTTACGCGAAGTTGTAACTCGCAAGGCAAAAGACAAGGACTTCCCGTTGGGCATTTACCTGAACAGCCTCTCCGATTTGGCCCCGGTACGCGACGCGCGCGAGTTAGCCAAACTGCCGCTCGATGAGTGTGCGGAGTGGGAAAAACTCTGGGACGACACCCGACCTGCGGGAACGCCGCAAAAGCCCAAGTAACTCCAGGCGCATTTACGTGCCGGAGCACTTGTAAAATTTTGTCCACTAGTATACAATCTGGCGTGCGATTCAAGCTGAGAGTCGAAGTGTGCCTCTCGTTCCAAACAACAAGGGCCACATTGATCGAATAAGAACCCTCGTTCATCCCAATTGTTAGCAGTCGTTAGCATCGGGCACGGGACAGCATGGATGAGTATTCATGCCGAAGGTCTTGAAATATCAGCAGTTAGTTCGTGTCTTGACGAGTAATTCGCCGGACGCGCCTCGCCCGGGGCCAAAAGGTTAGCAATTGTTACCCGGCCGATCATGCGGCGCGAATCGGCTCCGGATCTTGGCGCGGCCGCTACGATCACATGACCGCTCCGCCAACGGCGGGTATCATGTCGGCGGCACATTCACCCGGAGTTTCTCGCTATGCCCCCCGCGATCGAATACGACCTCATCGTGATCGGCGCCGGCCCGGGCGGGGTCGCAGCCGCCGACACCGCCGCCCTGCTCGGCAAGCGCGTGGCCATCGTCGAACGAAACGCGGCCGTCGGCGGCGCGGCCGTCAACACCGGCACCATTCCGAGTAAGACGCTCCGTGAAACAGCGCTGGCCATTGCCGGTGTCAAGGCCCGCGCACTGATCGGTGTCGACGTGTCGGTCCGGCGCGAGGCCAAGATCGAAGACCTCGTGCGCCATGAGCGCGTCGTGACCGCGTCGGAAGCGCACCAGATGCGCACGCTGCTCGACCGGTACGGCGTCACCGTCCACCGGGGAACCGGGAAGTTCATTGACCCGTACACGGTCCGCGTCACACGCCCGAGCCCGATCGGTGGAACGGAGGATTTGCGCGCGAACAAGATCATCATCGCCATCGGGTCGTGCCCGATGCGCCCGGCCGTGTTCCCGTTCGAGCACCCCCGTATCCACGACTCGGACGAACTACTTTACATCACGACCATTCCGCGCTCGCTCGCGGTCATCGGCGGCGGCGTTATCGGTAGCGAGTACGCCTGCATGTTCTCGGCGCTGGGGGTTCGCGTTCACCTGATCGATGGACGCGACGTGCTACTGCCGTTCCTCGATCCGGACCTGTCGCACACCCTTGCCCAGACGATGGAGCGCCAGGGGATCGTGTTCCACTGGAAGGAACAGGTCGAATCGTGCAAGGCGCCGCGGTCCGGCGAGATCGAACTGCGCTTGAAGTCCGGGAAGGAACTCGCGGTGGGTCACGTGCTCGTGTGCGCCGGCCGCACGAGTTACGCGGACCGCTTGGCTCCCGAAACTGCGGGTTTCGGACTCACCCCGCGCGGCCTCATCCCCGTGGACGAGCACTTCCGCACCACCGTGCAGCACATCTACGCGGTCGGGGACGTGATCGGATTCCCGGCGCTGGCCAGCACGAGTTCCGAGCAGGGCCGCGTCGCCGCGTGTCACGCATTCGGATCGAACGCAAAGCAGGCACTCGCGCAGTACCTCCCCGCGGGCATTTACACGATTCCCGAAGTGAGTTCCGTCGGGCTTACCGAACAGCAAGCGCGCGAAAAGAACATCCCCATCGTGGTGGGGCGTGCCGACTACGATCAGAACCCGCGCGGCAAGATCATCGGCGACAAGACGGGGTTCTTGAAGCTCATCTTCGAGCGCGACGAGATGAAGCTGATCGGCGTTCACGTGATCGGCGAACAGGCCACGGAGCTGATCCACATCGGTCTCACGGTGATGATGACCGGAGGTGGGGCGAACCTGTTCCTGGCCACCTGCTTCAACTACCCAACGCTCGGCGACCTGTACAAGTTAGCGACGCACGACGCGATTCTGAAGCGGTCCGAGTTGCTCGGCCGGGTACAAGCCTCACTGAGCCGCTGGTAACAGGAATCGACCAGCGAACAACGCTCGATCCGCCACTAATCCGGCCCTCGTCCCGGATCGGGCGTCTGTAACGGCTCGTTTTCTTCACCTTGACCCAATTCCCAAAGGCGCCTATGTCCACCGACCGCGCCCCGGTTCACGTCAGCGTGTTACCGGCCGAAACGCTCACCCTGCTCGATCCACAAGCGGGCCAAACGTGGATTGACTGCACCGTCGGTGGGGGCGGGCATACGCGCCTGCTGGCCGAACGTGTCGGCCCGACCGGGCGCGTCATCGGGTTGGACCAAGACCCGACCATGCTCGAACTGGCCCGTTCGCGCCTGGCGGGGTTACCTGTTGAACTGGTCCATGCGAACTTCGACCAGCTCGGCGAAGTGTTGACCGCACGAGGTCTTGAGCGCGTCGACGGCGTGCTTGCGGACCTGGGCTTTAGCTCGGACCAATTGGGCGAAAAAGCACGCGGACTGAGTTTCCGCGAGGACGGGCCGCTCGACATGCGACTGGATCCGACCGCGGGCGCGACGGCGGCCGACATGGTGAACACGATGAGCGAGGCGGGGCTCGCGGACACGTTCTGGGAGTTCGGTGAAGAACGGCACAGTCGAAGGGTCGCAAAGCGCATCGTTGAGCGCCGGGCACACCAACCCTTCACTACCACCGCGGATTTCGCGAACGTCGTGCGGAGTTGCGTACCGCGATCGGGGAGCATCGATCCGGCCACGCGCGTGTTCCAGGCTCTGCGGATCGCGGTGAACGACGAACTCGGTGCGCTCGACCGCTTGCTCGCCATGTTGCCGCGTGTGGTGAAAGTCGGTGGTGCAGCAGGAATTATCAGCTTCCACTCGCTCGAAGATCGGCGCGTGAAGCAAGTGTTCCGCGAACCGACCGTGTGGCAACAAGTGACGAAAAAACCGGTCGAAGCCGGTGACGAAGAAACGGCCCGCAACCCCCGCGCACGAAGTGCCAAGTTGCGAGTCGCTCGGAGAGTCGGGGATCGATGATTTTCAGATTGGCGCCCGATGTGCTGGGTGATTCCCAATCGCCGGGTGCCAATCTCGGATCGCACATACTACGAGGTCACGGATGACCGAACCCATTGCCGTTGACGTGCCAGCCAAGCCGTCGTTTTCCCGTACCACTCCAATCCCCGCGGCGGCAGCGCCTTTGGTCGCGGCGCTCATCTCAACGACCGCTCCGAGCGCGGCTCCCAAAGCCGAAACGCCAACTCCTGCGCCTGTGCCCACACCAAACCCGGCCCCCAAAGCCGAAACTCCGGCTCCGGCATCTACTCCCGCAGCCGCACCAACGAAGGCCGAAACACCCAGCGCACCAAAAGCGGAAGCGCCTGCTCCGGCCGCGCCGAAGGCCGAAGCTCCGGCTAAACCTGCGACACCGGCGGCTCCAAGTGTGGCTGCACCGGTTCCTAACGCGCCCGCACCGACTTCACCCGCAGCAACTGCGGCAACGATCGCCGCAACTGTCGCGGCCGTGGCTGCAACCACAACCACCGGAGTGCCTCCAGAACCGCTCGCCGAGGCCGCGGTCGATGCGACTCCGACAACCATCAGCAATCTGCTCGCGCGCTTCAACAAGAAGCAACTGACGATCAGCGTGGCGGTTCTCAGCTTGTTCGCAGGCATCGGTGCAGTGAAAGTGATGTTCCCCGCGAAAGGCGCCGCAGAACCTTCAGCACCCGTTGCTGTCGCGAATGATGACAAGGCGCTCCGCAAAGAGAACACACCCTCGGCAGCAATTACTCCGCCATCCAAAACTGATTCAGAGCCGGGCGGGAGTCACTCGTCGCATGAGCTGGATTTCAAACTACCACCAGTGCAAACAGGCCCGCTTGAACCTACTCTTCCACCAGGTTTGAAATCCAGTAGCTCTGCGCTACCTCCACCAGCAGTCCTAGACCCACGACAGCCACCAACTCCACCGAAGAATGCACCTGCGCCACCTTACATAGAGCTTACCGGAGCTTCGGCGCCAGCACCCTCTGAACCAACCGCACCGCCCAGCATCCCTGCGCTTCCACCCTCAACAAACAGCGGCCCACTGCCTGTGCCGTCCGTGGCACCCGGAGGGGGGCCGATTGCGCCTCCGTTACCTGGTTCGGGTGGTGGAGCCACACCACCAGCCATTCCCACCGTGCCAAGCGCACCCGTTGCGCCAACGACACCAACCACGCCGAGTACGTCAACTCCGGTTGCCCCGCCTGTAATTCCGAGCCCCGTTCCCACCAAACCTGATGCGGCAGCCGTTCCATTGCCGGGCAGCGTCGTCCCACTATCCGGTGATTCCGTTCCCAAAGTGCCAGACACCAAATCAGCACCTAAGCCCAATGGCGGCGGAGAAGGTGGAGTGACGACCCCGCCCACTTTCCCACCACCAACGGATGCGGCTAAGAGCACACCAACCGCGCTTCCTAAGCCCCCCGAACTCGACCTTCCCGCACTTCCTGGAGTTACACCACCGACTCCAGGCGGCTCGAATACACCGACGAAACAGACCGAATCGGCGTTTCCAACAGTGGCATCTGGCTCCACCAATGCTAAAAACGGCGGTGCGCCTTCGATTCCGCAACCACCAGAAACATTAATTCCGACGCCTTCGGGATTTGGCACTCCGGCAAGTACACCCACAACACCAATGAAACCGCAAGGCAGTGTTCCTGCACCAGACTCACTGTTCCCCGGTGTCGGTCCCGAGAGCACAAAACCAATGGGCGGGATCGCTGAGCCACCAAAATTGCCGCTCTCCCCGAACACGAATCAACCCGGCGCACCTGAGTTCAAGCCGTCTGCGCCGGCACTTGAGCATCCCGGTGTGGCCATTCCCACGGTAATCAAACCCACTGCGGGCAACGAGTCGAGACCCGCCGCACCCGAGTTCGCGCCAAAGACGACCTTCGATGTGGACATCCACACGGTGATGTCCAACGAAGACTACAAGAGCATCAGCCGGGAGTTCTACAACGAAGACCGATTCGCTGCGGCCCTGAGCGCGTACAACCAGAACCGGGCCATCCGAGCCGGTGACCGCGTCGACGTGCCCCCCATTCACGTGTTGAAGCGCAAGTTCCCCCAAATGGTTGGTGGCGGTGCAGTGCAACCGGCGAGTGGGTCCAGAAGCACAGCACCTTCGCAGCCAGAATGGAACAACGCCGCACCGCGCCCGGTAACGAACGGACGCTCGGTGTTCACTGTTCCAAATGGCAACGGCATGACGCTGCAACAAATCGCGCGACAAACGATGGGCTCCGAGCAACGCTGGCGAGACATCTACGATCTGAACCGGCAAATCACGAGGCCAGACGAAGTGCAAACTCCGGGTACTGAATTGAAGCTCCCAACAGACGCACGACTTCAGTAACCATGTACCGCGTTTTCCCGCGCCCGAATGGTCCCGGCGCGGGATTCGCAGTATAGTGTCGCGAACACGGTGCCGAGGTCCGTTCCGGCCCCGGAGCACACCGATGGAGATCGCGACATGAAGCGCTTCGTTACACTGGGGGCCGTCGGGTTTCTGCTGCTCACCGTGACCGGGTGCGGCGGCCCCGACGCTCTTATGAGAGAGTTCATCGTTCATCTCAATGGGTACGCCGAAACCCTTGAGAAGAAAGAATCGCGCGACAAACAAGCCGGCGCTCTTGAGCGTGTTAAAAGCACCATCGAAAAGATTGACAAACTCAAGCTGAGCAAGGAAGAACAGGAAAAGCTGATCGCGAAGTACGACGGGGAGTTCAAGAAGGCCAAAGAGCGCGTCGAAACAGCGCAGAAAACGTACCTGATGGACGGTGGTGCTGCGACGGACTTCCCGGACCTCTTCGGCGGCTTCGTTAAGCCCAAGTAACTCGCACGAATCAACAAGCCGAAACGCACACGCGGCCGGGAAGACATCCCGGCCGCGTGTGCGTTTCGCGCTCCCAGCTTACGCCCCGTAGTCGATGTCCTCGACGCTCTTGAGCGTGTTGTTGAAGATGAACGCGCGGCGGTCCTGCACCTCTTTGCCCATCAGCGTGCGGAACATATCTTCCGCCTTGAACGCATCATTCAGCGTCACCTGCAACAGCGTGCGGTGTCCCGGGTTCAGAGTCGTTTCCCACAACTCCTCGGGGTCCATTTCACCCAACCCTTTGAACCGCGTGACCGCCATGCCCTTCTCACCGAGGCGACGAATTTCGGCCACCAGCTCGCGCATACTTACGAGATTCTTGGTGTGCCCGTCGTGTTCGAGCGTGTACCGCACCGGTGGCTCGCGCCCGGCGACTCGTTGCAACGGAACGAGGTCGCTCGCATCAAGCCCGGTACTCTTCATCTTCGCAAGAGCACGATTTAGGGCCTTGAGATCGTGCCACTCGTCGAGCGTGTAGTCCTCTTCAATAACCGGCTCGCGCTGCAACTGTTCCGTGAGCGTGGCCTTGAACGCGGTCACATCTTCAGATGTGCGCAACCAGTGTTCCTTGTTCTTGGCGCGCTCGTAGATGTGGTACACGGGGAACGTGCCGTCCACGAGGCGCGGAAGGAGTTCGTCCAGCGAGCGCCCGCGGCGTTCCAGGCCCACAACAGCGGTTTCGGCCTCTGCGAGTGCCGGGAGCAGCTTCGTGAGATCGTCGCTCGTCACGGTTCGCGCCGGCTGGTCCGGCTTTGTGACGTTGAGCGTAGTTGCTTTCAGCCCCCGGTTGGTTAACTCGACGACCATCTCTTCGCGCGTTTGCACGAACCGCGTTTCTTTCTTCTGCGTGACCTTGAACAGCGGCGGGCGGGCGACGAACACGTGTCCCGCTTCGATCAACTTCCGCATTTGACGGAAGAAGAACGTGAGCAACAGCGTGCGGATGTGCTGACCGTCCACATCGGCGTCGGTGAGGATGATGATCTTCCCGTACCGCACCTTGCTCACGTCTTCGACGTTGTCAATATCGATGCCCACGGCCCCGATGAGGGCCGCGATTTCGTTGTTCTCCAGCAGCTTCTCGAACTTCGCCTTCTCGACGTTGAGCACCTTACCCTTTAGCGGGAGAATCGCCTGATAGTGCCGGTCGCGCCCGCTCTCGGCACTGCCACCAGCGGAATCACCTTCGACGAGGAATAGTTCGTTCTTCAGGTGCTCGCGCGAGCTGCAATCGTACAGCTTGCCCGGAAGCCCACCGCTCAGTGCGTTCTTCCGATTCTTGAGAGCATCGCGGGCCTTCTTCGCAGCAAGCCGCAGTTCGGCGGTGAGTGCCACCTTGTCGCAAATCCGCTTCGCGTCCTTCGGGTTCTTCTCCAGGTATTCCGAGAGGCACTCGTACACGATGCTACCGACGATCCCTTCCACTTCGGGGTTGTTGAGTTTGATCTTCGTCTGCGACTCGAACAGCGGGTCCGGGTGAGAGATACTGACAATTGCGGTCAACCCAGCACGGAAATCGTCCCCGCGCACTTCCAGTTCCGGCTTGAAGTGCCCTTCCTTCTTTCCGTAGGCGTTGATCGCCTTCGTTAAGCCCCCGCGAAACCCACTGAGGTGAGTACCGCCAACGGGGTTGTATGCGTTGTTCGTGTAGCACCGAACCCGTTCGTCTTCGCCACCGGTGTACTGGATCGCGACTTCCACCGCGACCTTCAGCCCCATTCCACTCGTCTCGGGGGTCGTGTGCTCGACCTCTCGTTGCATGTAGATCGGTGGATGTTCAAGCGTTTCGCCCTGATTCAGCCAAACGACGTACTCAGCGATACCACCCTCGAACTGGAAATGCACGGACTTGCTGGTACGCTCGTCGGTGAGCGTAATCGCCAGCCCCTTGCACAAGTAAGCAATCTCGCGGAACCGTTCTTCGAGCGTCTCGTAGTCGAATTGGAGGGTGCCGAAAAACTCGGGCAGCGGGTCCGGGCGGAACGTGATCGTGGTTCCGCGCTGACCGGCGGGTGCGGGGCCAAGATCCTGGAGCTTGCTGGTTGCGTATCCGCGTTCAAACTCCATCTTGTGAACGCGGTTGTCTCGCCGAACCTCGACCTCGCACCACTCGGACAGGGCGTTCATCGCCTTCGCGCCCATCCCGTGCAGACCGAGTGACACGCGATACGCGGCGTTGTCGAACTTCCCGCTGTTACCAGCAACAGTTAGAGCTTCTTCAAGCGCCGATTTACCGGTGTCCTTCTTGATCCCAACGGGAATCCCGCGCCCGTCGTCGGCAACGGTGATCGCCCCGTTGTCGTGGATGGTCACGCGGATGTGGGTGCCGTGGCCGGCGAGCCACTCGTCCACGGAGTTGTACACGATCTCGTAAACGAGGTGGTGCAGCCCGGACGACTGCGTGTTGCCGACGTACATGCCCGGGTTCTGGCGAATGTGCGCCGCATCCTTGAGGCTCTTCATGTGAGCCTCGGTGTATTCCCCGGCCGGTGGCGTTTCGGTGCTCATCGTATTGGTTCCCTTCCGGTTCAGAGATTCAACGTTATTACCACGAGGCCGCACGGAACTTCAGGTCGGTCAGCGTGACGCCGGGCATCGCGGTACGGAGCCTGGTGAGTAGCCCGCGTTTGTGGAACTGCGTCAACTCCGACAACAGAACCGCGTTCCGCACCGCGATCTCCAACACCCCGCGCCGCATCCCCAGCACCTGCGTGTCCTTCAACAGCTCATTGCCCGCGGCGGTGCTCCACGCGGATTCCAATCGCAGCCGGTCGTTCTTCCGCCCCCATCCACGGGACGTAAACAACTTGCCGAGGATGTCAGCGATATTCTCCGGACCGCGGTTGTCGGTACCCATACTGGCCCCTGACGAACGACCGGTTCGAGCCGGCTAACGGAACGCCCACGAATAACCACACGAAGTTATTAACACCGCTGACTCACCCGGTCAGCGGCATCACCAAGTACGAATACTGATCGCCGCACGTAAACAGGGCAGGTCGAAGTCCGGTGGACACTTCAAGTAGCACCGTTGGCTCGCCGTCCAGGGACCGCAGGAACTCGACCAGATACGACGGGTCGAACGCGATCTCCGTCTTGGGTCCGTCGTACTCCGGTAATTCGAGCGTCACCTCGCTCGCGCCGGTCTTCGCTCCGCGGGCCTTCATCGTGACCGCGCCCGCGTCGAAGGTCATGTCCACGCGCATGCTCTCGTCGTCGGTCATGATGGCCGCTTGGCGAACGCGCGAGAGGAAGCTGTCCACGGGCAACGAGATCTTCTGGGTCGAATCCTTCTGTGTCTTCGAGATGATCTCGCGGTACGGCGGGAACTTACCCTGCACGAGCGAGGTGTAAATCATCGCCCGCTCGGTCTGGAACAGGGCGTCGTTCGCACGCAGGCCGATCCGAATGAGTTCCTGATCGCCGGCCAAGTTCCGTTCCAGAAGCGCGATGGCCTTCAGTGGTACGAGGTGAAGTGTCTTCACGCCGTCACTAACGCCGAACACATTGGCCTGACCGTGGCACACCGCGAGCCGCTTAGTGTCGGTCGCGACGAGGTGAGCGCCCTTCTCTTCTGCCACCCACAGTACGCCCGTCAGTGAGAACCGCCCGCTGGTGTCCTTCTTGTCCGCAGAGAACGCGGTGCGGCGAATCATCGTCCGCAGCGTGCCGGCGGTGATCTCGTGGTAGTGCCCGCCGTCGTCGAAAGACGGGATGTCGGGGAACTCGTTCACGTCGAGACTCGGCATCTCGAAGCGCCCGCCGGTGGTCTTCACGAGGATCGCTTCGCTGCCCGCGTCCAGGGAGATATCCGGATCGCCACTCTCACGAAGGATCTTCTCCAACTCGGTGATCGGCAGAATGCACGATCCCGCTCGGGCCACTATGATGCCGGGCAGCTCGTAGCGGATACCGACTTCCATGTCGTAAGCGACAAGTGTCAGTGTGTCGTCCTGTGCTGAAGCCTTGATGTTGCTCAGCACGGGCTTCGTAGTTCGGGCCGCGACTGCCGCTTTGACGAGTTGGCACGCAGTGAGCAAACTGTCACGCTGACACGTTATCTTCATCGCGATCCTCCATGCCTTCCGTGGGTGTTTTGGGGTCTTGCATCGTGCGTTCCCAGTTACTTGTTATCCTTTATTTTAAACATCCAGTAGCAGTAGTAAGGTGAGCGGTGTTTTTGGCGCGCACTTCCTCACACTGCCCCGACGTCCTCACTTTTCAAGCACTTCGTCTCTGAATCGTCCTGTGGAAAACTTGGCGCGCGAGTGGCGCGCTCGTGTTGTTCTGTGCCGCGCCAATTGTGGGCGCTGTTCGTTGTTCGGAATACGCATCACCGCGCGCCAGTTGATAAAGCTCGCGCGCCAGTCGCGCGCCAAGTTTTCCACAGGGTTACCGTCACGCCAGCACCGCGCGCAGGTCGCGCACGCGCTTCGCCAGTTCCGTGTCTTCCGTGAGTGCCGTTTCCACTTTGCGACAGGCGTGCAGAACCGTTGTGTGGTCGCGCCCGAAGGCGGCTCCGAGTCGCGGGAGCGACAGCTCCATGAGTTCGCGCGCGAGGTACATCGCGACTTGACGCGATTGCAGCACGCTGCGGAGTCGGCTCGGTCCGAGCAATTCCTTCTCGCTGACCCCGAAAGCTGCGGCCACACGCTCCACGATCCTCGAAATGTCGTTCGGGGCGGATGTCGGTTGTCCCGTTTCCGCCAACGTTTGTTGCACGTCCGCGCGCGTCAGCGGTCCCGGAAACGCCGACGCGACTTGTGCCAGGTTCTGGAGCAAACCGAGAGTGGCTCGAACCCCGCCGCCGGTCACTTGTTCGCTGAGCCAGTCGAGCGCTTCGTCGGTCAGGCGAACTTTCTTCGCGGTAGCGGCTTCGGCCAGTATTGAGCGGCGGCTCGAAGGAGTGAGCGGGCCGAGTTGAACCACCAGCCCGGCCGAAAGCCGCGAGGTCAACCGGTGGGGCAAGTTAGCCAGTTGTGATGGCCCTGCATGTGCGGTGACTACCGTTGCACGCCGGCGCGCGGTCCGTCGGTCGAGCAGGTCGCACGCGGCATCCGTTTTGTGTTCTGAGAGTTGCTGGACGTCTTCGAGCGCGAGCAGGTCGCAGTCGGTTAGTTCGTCGTCAGTGAGGCTTTCTTCCGGGGAGCGGCTTACGTCTCCTGCGGACACAACGCGCACCGTGACACCGTTCGGGGACGTGGACAAGCGACGCGCGAGCGACGCACTGAGGTGCGATTTGCCCGTTCCCGGCGGGCCGTGCAGCACGAGAGGGGTCGCACCCGGTCGTTTGCCCGCGACAACGCTGCGATACACCGACCGCACCGCACGGACCGCGACGCGGTTCTCCGGCAGCACGAGGAATCCGCTCCAGCGCGGGGCCGGCGTACTCAAAAGTGCCTCGTTTTGTGTAAATCGCGCTGCAAACAGAGCGGTGTTCATTCAGTCAGTATTTTACCGATTTTCGAGTATTCGGTAAAGAGCAATGACCGCTCGCTAAGGTGTGAAACTGCAATACGTTGTGCGCTGCTAAACGGGCCGCTCGCGGGACTCGTTGGAAGTGCTTTGGGACGCGCCAGTTCCGATGATCTGGAACCGGTAGGAAATCACAAAAATATCCCAATCGCACTCGCAGTTCCGGCTCAAAACCGGCACCGCGGGCGCGATTGGGATGGTATTGGAACTGTGCTACACGATTACGTTATTCGATGATCTGGAACGCCTGACCGTCCGCGCCGCGCTTGTAAAGCGGCAAATGGCGGTAATACACTTCGAGCGTTAGCAGGCACATCGCTGTGGTGCCCAGGCGCCCGCACTCGCGCCCGAACCAGTTGTTCGGTCCGGTTTCGGGGTCCCAACTGCCGGAGTTCAGATCCTTTTTACTCTGTTGACCGATGAGCCAGTCGCGCATCCCACCTTTGCGGGTGCCATCGGCCTGTTTCGGACCCTCGTTCCACGTCTTCCACTCTTCGCCCTCGAAGAAGTGAACGACCTGCGTGGCGTAATAGTAGTAGTACAGGTCTTTGATACCGCCGTTCCCGACTGGTGGGGTCTTCATCAATCCGCGGACACCCTCGATCATGTTGTCTTTACCGGGGTGCCATTCGGAAACGTAATAGCGACACAAGAGCCCGACCGCGGTGAGTGCGGTGCCCGGTTTGGCATCGGAGTTGTTGTTGTACCCGTATTTGTCTTTCTTGGGCCCCGCGGCAACAAAGTCCAGAAACTTGTTAGCTTTTTGAATCACGCGGTCATCGACTACAAGATCCTTGCTCAGCTTCGCGGCCTTGAGTACCTGGATCTGCCAGCCGACGATCGAAGTGTCACCGGGAATGTTGGGTTCGTACCCCCAACTCCCGTTCGTCGCTTGTGTCTTTTGGATGTAGTTGACGGCGGCCTGGGCGAAGGGCTTTAGTGTGGGGTCTTTGGTCATTCCGTAGGCTTCGCACAGCGGTAGCGTCGCGATGGCTTGGGCGTAAACGTTGGTGCTCATCCGCCCGGCATTGGCGCCGACCGGCGGGCACAGCTTAATCAGGAACCCGATGCCCTTGGAAACGACCTGCTCGTAGCCCCGGAAATCCTTGTCCCCATTTTTTTTGTGAGTGATCCCCGCGGCGAGGAACGGGAGCAGCGCCATTCCGGTTGCCGCGGCGCGTTCCTCGGCCCGGCCCATATCGTACTTCCAACCGCCGTCGGCCATTTGCTGTTTCGCGAGCCACGCGAGGCCCGATGCGACCGCGCGCTCGGAGTCCGCGTTCCCGCCCCCTTCCTTAAGTAGCCGCGTTTTGGTCGCTCCCGAGCGCCCGGCAACCATCTGTGACACGAGACTGCTCCCGCCCCCGTTCCCGGCTACAAACGTGCCCTTGTCGGGTTGAATACCGGACGTGACGTCGATCCCGATCCCCGGGAGCATGGCCGCGTTCGTATTGTCCTGGGTGGCGCTGGGCTGGCCGATTAAGTCCTGGGTGACCGCGAAATCGATGGTTTTTTGGTCGATCCGATCGAGCTCGGGTAGCGCGGCTTGCACATTGGAATCGACGCCGAGTTCTTCGTTGGACAGGTTCTTGTCTTCTTTTTCCTGCGCCGTTTCTGCCGTGGTGTTAACGACAGTTTCCGACTGCTTGGTTTCGACCTGCGGAACCTCAAAAAATATTACCAAGATGATAAGAATAACGTGGAGAAAGCCGCTCCCGAGTAGTGCCGGGACGTATTTGTTGACGAACCGTTCTTGGGTGGTTTCCTCGGACGTTTTCAGTCGGCGGATCACCGGTGCGTTGGGTTTCTCGCTCACGGCTATCTCCCCAATTTCTTGTAGTATCGGCGAATTCACTTAAGCCGGCGGACCGGCCTTATCTGGCTAACATTTGCTAACTTTTTGGCCCGGAGCCTCGCGAAACCTCGATTTCCCAGGCAATTGACCGGCGCCTTGCTAACATCTACTGACACTTCCCCTGCTCCACGAACCAGTCTCGTTTCGAGACCCCCGTAGCGGCCGAACGAGCCGCGACCGCAGGGGAGCGGGGCTTCCGGTGCGTGAAACCGCGACGATAAACGGGAATCACTCCCACTCCCTTGCGGTCGTGGCTCGTTACAAGGGAACGGGACTAAGCCCGCGGAGCGACGCTCGAATCGAACGGGTTCCGGTTTCGTGCCGCGGTTATTTGCGCTTTTGCTTTTCGATCCCCACTGCGGTACCACAGTGCCAGCACGCCGGCGCCGAGAAGCAGCAGCGTGATGGCGATGATTACGCCCCGAATGAACACCTCCCATGATCCGGCGGTGGGGGCACTGGGGTCGGGCCGGATGATTGGCCCGCGCCCGATCAGGAGCGGGGCGTATTTCTCGAGGTTCTTGCCGGGATTCTTTTCGTCCGGTTCGCCGGACTCGTACCGCATGCGCTTGAACGAGAACCCGGCAAATGACACCCACACGTTTACCGTCCCGGTCGGTTCGACGTCCGGGAGCGGTTCACTGAACACGATGCAAATGGGGTTCCCGCGCGGTTCGGTGGCGGGGATCATCCACCCCTCGAACACCTGTGTCACACCCGCCGCGTTGAGCCAGTCGTTCCCCTCGATTCGCCGCAGCGACAGTAACCGGCCCTCGAACTTCACGCACGCGAGCCGGTACGCGAGCCGCGATTCTTTGAACAGGTCCGCGAACTTCAGGTCCGCGTTGGCGCTAGCTTCCAGATCCGCTGCTGGGAACCGCGAAGCGTGCAGGATCACCCGGTTGTAAGCCGCGACCTCGGGCCACGTGGCTTCGGTCGGACTGGTGCGGATCATCTTCGTGTCGTCTTTGATGAACTCATAGAGCCGCTTTTTGTCCAATGCGACCGGATTCCCGCTCGGGGTCGGCGGCCCGGCGAGCACCGTCAGGCCCTTCCCGATGAGAACGGGCACCGATGTGACCGCGTTCGTGCCGTCCCCGGGCACGTTCATGGCCTTGAAGAAGTACCCGCTCGCGGTCACCCGATGGTCCGCGTCGAGCCATTCTTCGGGTTTCTTGTCGCGCACCGCGGCGAGTGGTTCCGGCAGCTCGAGGAACACGATCGACACGGGAGTCGCCGGCGATTCGTCGATCGGGACGAACCGGGCCTCGAACAGTTCCGCGACGCCTTGGTGTTGGAGTTGTGGGGGCGCTACCAATCGGCGAACCGCGTTTAATTTGCCGTCGAACCGGATCAGGTCCGTGCGGTAGGCCCCGCGCATCGGCTTTGTGAGATCGAGCGGAACCAGATCGCGGATCGCAAACTCGTCGAGTTCGCGGGTGCTCTGATTCTTCGCGTGGAGCAGGAAGTTGATCCACGCATCGTACTCGCGCGGGTTCTTGTCCTGGCTGGCGACTGGCTTGTAGTCCTCGATCGCGGCGTAGATCGCGAGTTCGTGCCCGCCCGGGATCTGGAGCCGCTCGCGCGCTTTGCGCCGCGGACTGTCGGCCGGAAGTGGTGCGCGGGTATCGGCCTTATTGTCTCCGGTCGCGTCCTTGGGGGTCGTAGTCGGTTGTGCAAGCGCTGACCCACACACAATAGCACCGAAAACCGCGAGCGCGGCGAACCGGTGCTTCGAGTGCGTGGTGCGAACAAACCGACCGGACATGAACGTCCCTCCGACACCTTTTTTGATGGGCGTTTGTGTCTAAAAGTTCCCGCTTCGGGGTCGGTTTCTTCCCCAGATCCGCACGAATTGTGCTTCGGTGGCACGGGAGCTATAAGGTCGATCGCAAATGAAAGTAACGACTCAGGGCGATGTGAAATTCGGTCGTTCTGAGCGGTTCGGGGTCCGCGATCAGTTCTTGTTCTTTTTGTTCTCTTTGTTCTCTTTGTCGTCTTTGCTCTCGAGCAGAACCGGCGAGATGTCCGCGAAACCCGCGCGGAGGCCGATGTCCACCAATTGAACGACGTAATCTTGGAGCAGCTTGGGGTGGATCTCGAGTGTCAGTTTACCCACTTTTTGCTCTTGTTTCAGCCGTTCGGCCACTCCGATCAGTTCCTTCTGGTACACCTTCGCGTCGCCGGTCAGGTCTTTGGGGGCGGCCGAAGCACTGTCTTCTTCGATCAGAGTCATCTTTTCAATCGTGCCACCGTCGGTCGCCACGACGCGGACGGTGAAGTGGGGCGGTTTGTCGGTCTTGAGCGGGTCGGCGATGACCGTGAGCCCCCCCCCGTCCTGTTTGGGGAGCGCGAGCATGATTTGCCCCTCGGTCGGGGCCGGTTTGAAGGTCATGATGAAGAACGCGAGCAACTGGAACGACATATCGAGCATCGGGGTGATGGGCAGGTCCGGCTCGACGTGATCGGTTTGGGTGCGCTTGCGCTTGTGGATCAACATGGCGTCGCTCGTCGTTTTGTTCGTGGCACAGGCCTCTGGCCTGTGCGGATCGTAAACACGGGCCAGAGGCCTGTGCCACGAAACCAAAGCTAATCCCACCTTCAACGGGGCGAGACGGCGCTCAGCCCTCGGGGTTGTTGTAAATGACCGCCCGCAATTGAATGCGCGTGTAGCCCGCCGCGCGGCACGCGCGCATGATGGCTGAGGTTTTTTCAAACGGGCACTGCTTGTGCACCCGCAGGATGATGAGCGTGCGGAGCTGCTTGTCCCCGTTACCCTCACCGGCCGCGCGCTTGTCCTCTTCCGCCCGGCGCTTCAGGATGATCTCGAGTTCTTTGGGCTTGTCGGTCGCGGTCAGCTTGTTGCCGAGCGAGTCGATGGGTGTATCGCCCGGTGGGAAGAGGACCGTTCCCTGTTCGTTCACGTTGATGTAGTAGGAGTAATTCTCGTTCGACTCGATCGCCTTTGCCGAGAGCGCTTCCGGGAGCTTGATCTCGACGTTCGTCTGGTCCATGACGAAGTTGGCGCAGAGCATGAAGAACATCACCAACTGCAACACGAGGTCGAGCAGCGGGGTGAAGTTCGGCTCGCACTTGTCGCTACTTCCGTGGCTCATCGGTCCGCCAGGGGGTGAGGGTCAGTAGGCCGTTACCCGGTTGCGATTCTCTGCCGCGAAGGGCGCCACCGGTGGGAGCAAAATGCTTCACGACCCGGTGGCTTCTGGTACTCAGCGGGCCGGGGGCGCCGGCGGGGTCGGGGCCGCACCTGGTGCGGGGGCCGGGGCCGCGGGTGCGCCGGCGGCTTTCTTCGAGTTGTGGTACATCTGCGTGAGCAGGTCGTCGGCGATGTGGCCCACGTCCATCGTTACGCGGGTGATGCGGTTGCGGTAGAAGGCGTTGAAGAAGATCGCGGGGACCGAAACGGCCACCCCGAACAGCGTCACCACGAGCGCGTGCGAGATCCCGTCGGCCAGTTGGGACGGGTTCACGCCCCCCTTCGCCTTCGCGAGCACGGAGAACGATTCGATCATCCCGTACACGGTACCGACCAGCCCGAGCATCGGCCCGACGGTCGCGATGACCGCGTTGTAGTTGTTCTTTTGCTCTTTATCGCTCTTGATGCTTTCCAGGGTGTTCATCGCGGCTTCGCGCGCGTCTTCCAGTCCGTACTGGAGTCGGCTCATACCGGCGGTGAGTACTTGCCCGAGGAACGACGGGTCGCTCCGGGCCATATCGAACGCTTCCTTGAATTTCCGCTTGTTCACGGTGTCGGTAAACTCGTCCACGAACCCCGGCGGAATGGCCGAACTCATCCGCAGGTCGAGAAACAGCAACACGACGAGCGCCATCATCGCGACGGAGATGGCGAGCAGGAGCGGGCCGAACACGAACCCGAGCGACCTAATCATGAACCAAATCAGTTCGCCGCCGCTGAGCTTCTCGGCCGGAGGGGGACTCTCTTGTGCGTGCGCGACGTTCGAGAACATCATCAACACGACGACCGCGAGCGCGGCCGTGCACAGGAACCGGCCGGCGGAGTGGAACCGAGAGGACGAGCGGATCATTCTGCGAATCCTGGGAGGTCGGGCGTTCGCTGAGGATTGCCATCTGAACAACACTAGAGCGCGACGTGCGTTCGTTGGACGCGATTCGCTGCGGAAGAGTTCCACAGAAAATCCGCCCAGGTGTGCTGGAACTGACACGCGGGCCAAGTGTTGGGGCGAGGGTTCTGCTTATTAGGAAGGGAGACCGCCGCCGTCGTCAAGAAGTATAAGATAAAAAACGACCACGCGCGGTCATTTGAGGACCAGCGGTTTCAGGGGCGAAGTGGTGCGGGTAATTTGAGTTGCGATTGCGGTTCGATTTCGGGATAGTTGAGCGATCCCTCCCGCCTGCCTGCCCGCGAGTGCTGCCATGCCCGCACTTTTCCACCCACATTTCACTCGTCGCGACGCGATCCAAGCCGGCGCCGTTGGGCTCCTCGGGCTCGGTCTCGGTGAACTCAATGTGCTGCGTGCTGCGGAAAAGCATGCCGCGAAGTCTGTGATTTATGTCTTCCTTTCTGGGGGACTGGCACAGCACGAGAGCTTCGACCCGAAACCAGACGCCCCCGACGCGATCCGCGGGGAGTTCGGCAGCATCGCGACGAAAACGCCCGGATTGCGCGTTACGGAACACCTGCCGAAGCTCGCCGCGTGCAGTGACAAGTGGTGCGTGGTGCGGTCGCTGACGCACAAGTCGAACGACCACTCGCTCGCGCACCACATCATGCTCACGGGGCGCAGTGACACGCCGGTGGGTTTCAACCCCAACGCACCGAAGCCCACCGATCACCCGAGTTTGGCCGCCATCGCGGGGGCGGTCACCAAGGCGCGCAACAACCTACCGCCGGCACTCGTGCTGCCGGACAAGATCGTTCACAACACTGGGCGTGTGTTGCCGGGTCAGTTCGCGGGGGTAATGGGACGCGCACGCGATCCGTGGTTTCTCGAAGCCAGTGCGTTCGAGCCGAAGGCTTACGGCGCGTACCCGGAGTACGAGTTCGACCACCAGCACCGCGCGTTCGATGCGAAGCGAAAGGCGTTCACGATCCCCGATCTAAGCTTACCGCAAGGCGTGACCGGCGAGCGTTTCGGTAGCCGGTTGGATGTACTCAAACACCTCGATGCCCAGCGCAAGGCGCTCGAAAGCAATGCCAACACGGGCGCGTTCAGTCGCTCGCGCGCGGACGCGGTGAGTTTGTTGACGGACGCTCGCGTTCGGGCCGCGTTCGATTTGAACCGCGCACCGGCACGCGACCTGGAACGGTACGGCAACAACGCTTTCGGCTGGTCGCTCCTGATGAGCGCCCGGTTGGTTGAAGCTGGCGTAAATCTCGTTCAAGTGAATTTGGGCAACAACGAGAGCTGGGACACACACGGTAATGCGTTCCCGAACTTGAAGGACAAACTGCTTCCGCCTACGGACAGAGCGCTCTCGGCACTTCTCGGTGATTTGGAGCAACGCGGGCTACTCGATTCCACGCTGATTGTGATGGCCGGGGAGTTCGGGCGCACGCCGCGTATCAGCACACTCACCCAACACTACAAGGGACCGGGGCGCGATCACTGGGGCGCTGTGCAGTCGGTGTGGTTGGCGGGTGGCGGTGTGAAAGGGGGAACGGTGGTCGGCTCGTCCGATAAGACAGGCGCTTATCCCGCAACCGATCCGCAGTCGCCGGAGAACTTCGCCGCGACGATCTACAGCGCGCTCGGCTTGCCGAAAACGGTTGCGTGGTACGACGCGGAGACTCGCCCGCACCACCTCTACCACGCCGATCCGATGCCTGTGGTGTAGAAGTGGGGGATCATCGGAACGGGCAAAACGAGCCGCGATCGCGAGGGAGCGGGCCGCGGCTTCCTGAATAACGAACATCTAATCAGCGTGTCAGTGCGACCTCAATGTCGCATTAGGAATGGGTTGTGCTTCCCGCTCCCTCGCGGTCGCGGCTCGTCTTTTGTGATTGGCGGAATCACTTCTTGGACAAATCTTTGACGCGGATGTTGCGGTAGCGAACGAACTGCTTGGTGTAGTCGCCGCCGCCGTGGACTTGGAGCGCGATCCCACCCTTATCCGCGAGCCGCTTCTCGGTGTCCTGGAACTCCATGAACTTCACGCCCTTGATCCAGGTCGTGATTTTCGGTGGGTTGCTTTCGATTCGGGCACGCACCTCGTTCCACTCGCCGTGCTTCCAGAATTTCGGCCAGTCCGCGGCGCTCACCGGACTCGGGAACGGCTTGTATTCCTTGATCTCGATGTCGGTGACTTCCTTCTTGAAGTTGAAGTTCAGGACGTGCGGCTTGCCACCGATCCCCTCACCGTAGACCCCCATCAGGTTGCCGCCGGAGTGGTAGTCGATCATGGTTTGGTAGCACTTACCCGTGTCCGTGCTGCGAAGGAAGAGACCGCTATCGGGGCCGTAGTCGTTGTTCATTTCCAGCGCCACCTCGAAGTCACCGTACTCCTTCTCGGTGATGACGATGCCACCGTTACCGGGCACGTCCTGGCTGCCGACGATGGCGCCGTTCTCGACCACCCACTTACCGCCACTCTTGTTCTTGGTCGTGCCGCTGTGACCGGTCTTCGCGGACACCTTCCACCCGTTGAGCGTCTTGCCGTCGAAGAGGGGAACGAAGCCGGTTTCGTCGAACTTTTCCGGTTTCGGTGGTTCGGCGCGAGCCGGTATCAGGGCGACGATCGGAACGAGTAACAGGGACGTGAGGGCGAGCGCAGCGGATCGCATCGGAGGGCCTCGGGGGAGGGGTGGAGGGCGATCGGGTCAGTATCCGCGCGGGGAACTGCGCTGTCCAGCGGTGAAGTGAGATGCGAATTGCTAAACGCACTCGCGCGCTGATGCTCCCGTTCATCGGATATCTGTGTGAAACGGGGGTTTCAGCGCGCGGTTAGAACAACTACACCGCCCGGCCGAACGCGGGCGCGAGCGCCTTGAGGCGAGTGAGCAGCGCGTCGAGAGCGGCGAAGTCGAGCGACTGGGCGCCGTCCGACATTGCGCGATCCGGTTCGGGGTGGACCTCGATCAGCAACCCGTCCGCGCCCGCGGCCAGCGACGCGAGCGACATTGCCGGGACGTAAGCGCGCTTGCCGGTGCCGTGGCTCGGGTCCACGAAGATCGGCAGGTGGCACAGCGCCTTCGCGGGCGGGATCACCGAGAGGTCGAGCGTGTTGCGACTGTGGTCGGAGAACGTCCGGACGCCGCGCTCGCACAGGATGACCTGGTAGTTCCCGCCGGCCATGATGTACTCGGCCGCCATCAGCCACTCTTCGAGCGTCGCGCTCATCCCGCGCTTCAGCAGCACCGGCTTGCGGCACTTGCCCACGCGCTTGAGCAGCGAGAAGTTCTGCATGTTCCGCGTGCCGATCTGGATGATGTCCGCGGACTCTTCAACGGCGCTCGCGTTCTCCGTGTCCATCAGCTCGGTGACGATACCGATACCGGTCTCGGCGCGGGCCTTTTCGAGAATGCGCAGCCCTTCGATCCCCAGCCCCTGGAAGCTGTACGGGCTGCTCCGCGGCTTGAACGCTCCGGCACGCAGGAACTTGACGCCGCGCGAAACGAGGTGCTCCGCGGTCTTGATCGTCATCACCTCGGACTCGACCGAACACGGCCCCGCAATGATCGTGAAGTTCTTGGGGCCGATCGTATCTTGCGCGAGTTGAATCGTGGTGTCGTCGCGCTTCATCTCGCGGCTGGCGAGCTTGTACGGCTTGGTAACGCGGATCGCCTCTTCAACGCCGGGCAGCACTTCAAACAGCGACTTATCGACCGCCCCCGTGTTCCCGGTGATCCCGATCGCGGTTCGCGTGGCGCCGGGCATGACGTGCGGGGTCAATCCCTGGCCCTCGATCACTTGCACCACTTTGTCGATTTGCGACTGAGCGGCGTGAGACTGCATGACAACGAGCATCGAAGACCTCGAAGACGGGAAGCGGAGGGGAGAGGGCAAACCGGGCGGTCCGGGTGGTGCGGTTTTCCCCGCCTTCCGCCTTCCACCTTCCGCCTTCTCTCCGACCTCGGCTATTATACGATTCACGGGTTTATCCTTCGCGAGTACCGCATGGACCTGCCGGACGACGAGCACCTTCAGTGGGCGCACACCGAACTCGGTGAGCCGGATGCGTTCTTCCGCATCAGTCGGGCGCGGTTCCTGACCAAACTTTTACTCGGCGTCCTCCTGCTCCTGTACGGCGTCGTAGCGAACTATTTGTGGTGGGTCCACGGTCCCGCCACGTTCGGGCACTTCGAGCTACTGCTGCTGGTGTTTCTGCCACTCTCGGGCGCGACACTGCTCCTGCACATGTACCGCAACCGCGGGCTGTACGTTCTCATCTACCCCACGGGCCTTTTGCGCTTACGGCGCGGGGAAGTGGACTCGTTCCCGTGGGCCGAGATCGCTCACATTCAACTGAAAGTGCAGCGCGCGACCGGCGCGGAGCTCACCTACGACAGCGACGGGGCGCCGACCGCGTGCTGGATTCCCGTTGATGTGCCCACGTTCAAGTTGTGGGACGCGGGACTTACGGTGCTGCGCGAGGACGGCGTGGAAGCGAACTTCGGTTCCGCACTCACCGACTACGATCAACTCGCCGAGCAGATCCAGTTACGAACGTTCACGGCCCTCTGGCCCCGCATTCGGGAGCAGTTCTTTGCCGGTGAGCGCCTCGCGTTCGGCGAACTCGAAATCGGCTTTGCGGGCGTGCGGCACAACGGCAAGTTGCTCGCGTGGCGCGAGGTGAAAGAGTTCGTCATCTCGCAGGGCAAGCTCTCGATCAAGCAGACCGGTAAATGGCTCCCGTGGGTACTGGTGGACATGGCCAGCGTGCCGAACCCGCACGTGCTGTTCGCGCTCGTCGCGGAGATTCAGCACCTGTTTGCCCCCTCACAGCAGAAACCGAAACCGAGTCCGGTTAAGCAACAGGACGAAGAGTGAGAACCTCTCGCCGGGAACCAATCATGTCGCGCCTTTCCTTCGCACTGCTATTCGCACTGATTCCCACTTCGTTCTGTGTGGCCGAGGAACCGGACCGCGTCGCGTTGCGCAAGAAGATGGAACGCGCGATGGGACCGTTCCCCAGCGCCGACCGCAAGGTTCCGCTCGACCCGAAGGTCGTCAGCGAAGAGAAGCTCGATGGCTACGTGCGATTGAAGATCACGTTCGCAGTAGAAAAGGGCGATCGCGTTCCCGCGTGGTTACTCGTTCCGAACACCGCCACGCGCGACAAAAAAGCCCCCGCGATGCTCTGCTTGCACCAGACAATTGCCATCGGAAAGGACGAACCGATTGGGTTGGGCAAGCAAGACAGCAAAGCCCAGGCGCTGCACCTCGTGAAGCGCGGGTTCGTGTGTCTCGCCCCCGATTACCCGAGTTTCGGTGAGTACAAGTACGACTTCCAAGCCGCGTTCAAGCGCGGCGATTATCAGTCGGGCACGATGAAAGCTATCTGGAACAACATGCGCGCGGTGGACTACCTGCAATCGCTGCCGGAAGTGGACGGCGAGCGCATCGGCGTGATCGGGCACTCGCTCGGCGGGCACAACTCCATGTTCACGGCCGCGTTCGACGAGCGGTTGAAGGTGATCGTTTCGAGCTGCGGCTTTTGCAGCTTCGCGAAGTATTACAAAGGCAACCTGAAGGGCTGGACGAGCGAGAGGTACATGCCGGTCATCGCGCGGGAGTTCGGCAACGACCCGAAGAAAATGCCGTTCGACTTCTCGGACGTGGTGACCAGTTTCGCGCCGCGTGCATTTCTCGCGGTCGCCCCGGAGAAGGACGACAACTTTGAAGTGAGCGGCGTGAGGGACGTGATTGTGGCCGCCGAACCTGCGTACAAGGCGCTCAAAGCAACCGACAAACTGAAAGCACTCTATCCAGACGCGGGCCACGACTTCCCCGCCGACGCTCGCAAGACCGCGTATGAGTTCATTGAGGCGGAATTAAAGAAGTAGCTAAATAGCTCCCACGAATGGCGGAAGTGATGCTCAGGCGAAAGTCGTGTACCATTACCCTGAACCGAACAGCTTGGAGGGAGGGGACAGCGTGGCCGAAGACTTCACACGGCTGCACGATGCTATTCGGCGGTTTTTCCCGACCGCCCGACTCACTCCGTTGGGGGAAGCAGAACTCTCCGCCATCCGCAGCGAGTTCCCCCAAGTCCCAGACCACTACCTGAACTTCCTTCGGCACGTCGGCTGGGGAAGTCTCGGTGACAACTTCATGCTTTACAGTGGTTTGGTCGAGGCGAATGAAATCTTCGACTCACGGACATCAGCAGACTTGGCAGGAATCCTTTTTCTGGGAGACGACTTCGCCGGTTGGATGCTCGGATTCGATACCCGCAACTGCTGGCGCCTAGTGGGGGTAGATAGTTCCTCGCTGACAGCCGAACCTGAGCAAGCACAGACGATGGGGGATTTCTTCGCTCAACGGGCATCAGA
The DNA here is from genome assembly GCF_001610855.1 of Gemmata sp. SH-PL17. Classification (NCBI taxonomy): domain Bacteria; kingdom Pseudomonadati; phylum Planctomycetota; class Planctomycetia; order Gemmatales; family Gemmataceae; genus Gemmata; species Gemmata sp. SH-PL17. The sequence goes on along the minus strand of NZ_CP011271.1, from coordinate 8,786,302 downwards.
ATGGGAATCGGCTTAGCTGAGGATGCCCATCACATGCCTCGCCTGCATCACTTCCGCATTTGGCGGGAGGTTTTAGTCGAAAGTCACAGGGTCGAAAGTCATAAAGCCGAAGGCCTCCAAAATTGAGGGCCTTCGGCTTTATGACTTTCGACCCTGTGACTTTCGACTACCCGTTACGGGAGCGGAACGGTCTTCAGGTCGTGCAGCGTGCCGTTCTTGACGAGCAGCAGCGCGTGGCCGTCGTCGAGCTTGTCGAGCTGCATCACGTTCGCCAGTTCCTTGATGCTCTCGTACTTGAGCCCGGCTGTGTCACCCGCGGGGCGCGCGGTGATCGCTTCGGCCTTGTCCACGCCTTCCGTCGGAACCTTCATGACGCCGCGGGCGGAGTTCGCCATCAGGATGTAGTCCTTGCCGTCCTTCGTGTAGACGATCATGTCGAGCGGGCGGTTGCGGTTCCCGAGTTCCGCGATCGTGGTGCCGTTCACCTTCGCACCGGCCTTCAGGTCGGACACCGGGATCTTGACGAGCGGGGTGCAGGTGTACGCGGCCAGGATGTTGTCGTCCTGCCCGATCTTGTACGTGACGAACGTGCGGATCGGGGCGTTCGTTTCCAGCTTCCCGTGCGCGCCGTGGAAGATCTTGATCCCGGCGCCCTTGTCGGCGTCCTTGAACGGGAACGGGATCACGCGCAGCGTGCTGGCGAATTCTTCGTTCGAGAGGCCGGCCACGATCACCTTACCGTTCACGAAGGCGATGCTGGTGATGGACTCGGTGCGTTGCTTGTCGTTCGCGTTGGGGATCGCCACCTTGGAGAAGGCCAGATCCTTGAGGGCAACCGCGCTCACGGTGCCGTCGCGGGCGACCTTGAGGAGCGCGGGTTCGCCGGCGCCGGTCCCGCGGGTCGCGCTGATGTACACGTTCCCCGAGGCCGGGTTCACCTTCACGTCGGTGATCTTCACTTCCTTGTCGGTCACGCCCAGCGCGGCCGCGATCTTGGCGTCGATCTTCTCGACGTTCAGCGGCTTGTCGCCCGTGGGTTTGGCGTCCCCGGTGTCGAAAGCGAAGATAGCGCCGCCCGTCGGGTCACCCGCGAATAGCAGTCCCTTCGGGCCGAACGCCAGTGCGGTGACCGACTTCAGATCCGGGGTGCCCTTGGTCAGCCCGTCGTCGGCCCGGCCCACGGCGGCCGACGCCAGAACAAGCGCGGTCACGAGCAGCTTGGTGCGCATGACAGTCCTCGATTGGTGGCGCTCCGCCGAGTTGCGTTCAGCGGAGCCAAAGTTGGAGAGGCGAACTCGGGGCCGATCGACCCCGTTGAGGGTGTATCATCCGGCGCGGTCATGAAGATGCAAGGAGAAAGGCGAAGGGGCGCTCGTGATTTGGCCTACTCCATCAAATGCCTTCTCATCGTTCGTTCACAATCGCGACCGCGATACAATGCGGAATCTGACTGACGGAATGCGCTTCGGAGAGCACTGCTCCGAGGGTAAAAATGGTGACGCGGTCGGCGGGGATGTTAGCAAATGTTAGCCACCGGCCGCGGGCTCTTTGAATGTTTTTCGATGCAAATTGCCTTGAAAATGAGCTTTTGGTGCGATTTGCGTTCGGCACGCACTCCTGAAGGCCCAATTTGTTAGCAGATGTTAGTGGGGCACGGTGTCCTAATGGATGGTGATTCGATCGCAGTGTCTATTCACAAGGTGCAAAGATAAACACGAATGTCGAGCACGCTTGACGCACTGTACGCAGCCATCATCGATAACCCCGCCGACCGCACGGTGCGGTTGGTGTTCGCGGACGCGCTCGACGAGAGCGATGACCCGGCCGATGCGACCCGGGCGGAATTTATCCGCGCACAAATCGACCTCGAAGGAATGTTCGACGACGATCCCCGGCGCCCCGCGCTCGCGTCGCGGTGTGAAGGTTTGTTCGCGGCGAACTGGATCGAGTGGTGGCGCCCGGTGTGTGCGGCGCTCGGGTTACCAGAACCGTATGTGCCCAGCAGAAGACTCGGGGCGCGGTTCAAGCGTCTCGTTGGTAGTGATAAGCGCGTGCCGGGTGAGCCGTACATCGCGAACCCCGCCGCATACTCGATTCGGTCCGACGAGCACGAGTTCACCGCGCAGTTCTACGCGGGTTTCCCGGAGATGCTCGCGATCCACCGGTTCACCATTGACACACTCACCGGGCAGTTCGGACAGTGGCTGAGCCGGGCGCCGTTCTGCCGGTTGCGGTTCACTGACGTTCTGAGCGAGTTCGAGTGGAACAGTTTGGACGGCCCGCACCTCGCGAAAGTTACCGAGCTGGTGCTCGATCGGTTGCCCGGGGACGTCGCGAATTTTTTGATTCGCACGCCTCTGACCGGATTGATCTCACTCAAGGTCATGCCGCTCGGACTACCGAGCATCGTTCGTGGACTGGTTCACAACCCGGCGTGGGCCGGGCTGCGGTCGCTCACGCTCAGCGGAATCAGCACGCCCGATTCGTTGTGCGAACTGGCGGAATCCTGCACCCTGGAGCACCTCGAAGAACTGACGTTCGGTGTTCACGAGGTCGAAGAGTCGCAACCAATCGGTGGTCTGTGGAGCGTGCTCAGTAGCGCCATCGCCGGGATTCTCGCGCAGATGGCTCACCTGTACCCGCGCCCGGTCGGGCCGATTCGCGGACCGGACTATTGGCCCGCGTTCATGGTTCTTTCGCGCTCGCCGGTGCTCCCGCGATTGCGCCGGCTACGAGTGCTCGACGCGGACCCGAACTGGATTTCGCGCGTGGCGGACATGTTGGTTAACGCGGGGGAGCGAACAGAGAATGCCGAGCCGTTCCTGTCCGATGCGTGTGTGCGTGCGGTGGCCGACGCGCTCGACCCGGATAAGCTGGAAAGGCTGGAACTGCCGGCAGCGCGGATCAGCCCCGTGTGCCGCGACGAACTGACCCGTCGGTTTGGCCCGCGCGTGGTTCTGGCGTGACCCTCACATCAGGAGATCTGTCAAATGCGTTTGATGTCCATCTGCGCCCTGGCCGCTGCGTTCGCGTTTGCCCCGTTTGCCCCGGGCGAAGACAAGAAGCTCGAGCGCCCGAAGCTCGACGCGAAGGAATGGAAGAAGACGAAGTCCGGTTTGGAAATCTGGGACGTGAAAGAAGGCAAGGGCGATGCGGTGAAGGAAGGCGCCACGGTCGTCATCCACTACACCGGCTGGCTCACCGACGATGAAGCGACGAAGTTCGACAGCAGCGTGGACCGCGGCAAGAAGGCCGAGTTCCCGCTGGACAACCTCATCAAGGGCTGGCAGGAAGGCATCCCGGGCATGAAGCCGGGTGGCGTGCGTCGGCTCAAGATCCCCTCGGACCTGGCCTACGGCCCGAAGGGGCGCGGGAAGATCCCCGGCGGCGCGACGCTGGTGTTCGAGATCGAGCTGTTCGAGTCGAAGTAACGGGAACCGTTTGCGGATCGAAGACCGAATGTATTGAGTCTTCGATCCGCAGTTGAGATACTGGATCGATCCGAAGTCGCATGGGTTTCGTGTTACCACACCGAGGGAACACCAATGCGTCCGATGACGATCTGCACATTGACCGCCGCGCTCGTGTTTGCGCCGTTCGTCGCAGCCGCACCAGTGCCGAAGCACCTGATGCCGAAGCTCGACGCGACGGAGTGGAAGAAAACGAAGTCCGGTCTGGAAATCTGGGACGTGAAAGAAGGTAAGGGCGAAGCGGTGAAAGAAGGCGCGACCGTGGTGGTTCACTACACCGGTTGGCTCACCGACGAGAAGGGGACAAAGTTTGACAGCAGCCTGGACCGCGGTGAGCCGGTCCAGTTCCCGCTGGGCAGCCTCATCAAGGGCTGGCAGGAGGGCATCCCGGGCATGAAGCCGGGCGGTGTTCGTCGGCTCAAGGTACCCGCCGAACTCGGGTACGGTGCTCGCGGCGCTGGCCCGATCCCGCCTAACGCGACACTGGTGTTCGAGATCGAACTGTTTGAGTCGAAGTGACGGATCGAAAACCGGACTACTGCGTCCAGTCTTCGATCCGCAAACCGGGCACTTGGCCGAAGTCGCGCACGTTCCGCGTTACGACGACGAGGTTCCGTGAAAGAGCGATCGCGGCGATGCGCAGGTCCATCGTTCCAATGCGGATACTGCGTGGTAACCCTGCCAGCATCGTTGCCGCACTGTCGTCGAACGGAACAAGTGGTAGGGCGGCGTACATTTCGAGCAGGTCGCTCATCAATTGATACCAGCGAACCAACTGAGCCGGTTTGCGTGCTTGGTTCAGTTGGTTATGGCAGCCGAGAATCTGTTCGTGAAAGCTCACAACAGATGCGGCCACGTTCTCCTGGCCGTGCGTGTTGATGTGGGCCACGATTGAGGCCCACTCCCGTCCATCTTGTTGGGCCAAAAGTGTCAGGTGATCCGTATCGAGTAAGTGGCTCACGGCGCTTCCTTTGGTGCCGGTGGATCATCCGGAAGCCGTCCCGTCTCGCGCATTTGCTGACCGACACGGGCGACTTCCGCGAAATCGGCGTTACCCTTGAATCGCCCGAGAACGGCCGACAACCAATTCTTTTTCGAGTTGGAATTTTCTCTGTTGTGTTTCAGCGCTGCGACTTCTTGCTCTAAAGTCGCAACGCGCTGTTCCAGTGTTCGTTCTGCCATTGGTTGTCCTCCGAATTCGTACCGCGGGCATTATACTTTCGTCAATTCCTCGTCTACGAGGCGCCGAACCAGCTCGTTCGACACGCCCTTGTTCGCTTTCATCACCTCGCCCACGATCTTCATTTTGGCCGCGTCCTTGCCGCTCTTGAAGTCCGCGACGGCCTTCGGGTTGGCCGCGACCGCCGTAACCACCGCTGCACGCAGCGACGTTTCGTCCACGTCCTTGATTCCGGCTTCCGACTTCGCTTGTTCCAACGTCACGCCCTTATCGAGCATGATTTTGAACACGTCGCGGCGGTCCTGCGAGTTGGTCGGACCGGTACAAATGAAGTCCGCGAACTTGGCCGCGTCGAACGGGAACGCGGTGATCTCTTCCTTGCGCTCGGTGAGCGCGGGGTAGATCAAGTCGCTCATGCGGTTCGCGGCGGCTTTGCCGTCGCTGAGTGTCTTCGCGACCGCCTCGAAGTACGCGACCGTGGGTCGGCCCTTTGCGGTGAGCACCTGGGCGTCGTAGGGCGGCAGCCCGTACTGATCGGCGAGACGCTTGCGCTGGGCTTGCGGGAGTTCGCCCATCGCGGCCCGCGCTTCGGCGATTTGAGCTTCGCTCACCACAACGGGAACGAGGTCGGGCTCCGGGAAGTACCGATAGTCCGCGGCCTCTTCTTTGTGGCGCTGAACAACGGTGACGCCCTTCGCGTCGTCCCAGCCCGCGGTGGTCTTCAGCATCTTGCCGAAGCGGAACGCCCCCTGCGTGTCCTTCTTGTACTCTTCGTAGTGCCGCTTCGCTTCGTATTCGATGGCCTTACCCACGGCCCGGAAGCTGTTCAGGTTCTTGATCTCGACGAGCGGTGTCGCGTGGTAGTCCTGGCCGGTTTCTGCGTGTTCCTTGCCGATTACGGGAACGTGGATGTTCACGTTCGCGTCGCATCGCAGCGAGCCTTCTTGCATCTCGCAGTCGGACACGCCGATTTCGCGGAGCATGAGCCGGATCTCTTCCAGGTACGCGATCGCTTCGGCGGCCGAAGTCATGTCGGGGTGCGACACGATTTCGAGCAGCGGTGTACCGGTGCGGTTGAGGTCCACGAGCGTGTCCGCGCCCTTTCCGCTCTCGTCGTGCAGGTTTTTCCCCGCGTCCTCTTCGAGGTGCGCCCGGATGATGCCGATCTTCTTCGCAACAAACTCCTTCTTGGTATCCTTCGCGATGTTGATTTCGAGCCACCCATCATGGCTGAACGGCAGGTCGTATTGCGAGATCTGGTAGTTCTTCGGCAAGTCGGGGTAGTAGTAATTCTTGCGGTCCCACTTGGTGAATCCGCGTATTTGTCCCGGGTGTTCGGCGATCTGGCAGTTGAGCGCGAGTGCCGCGCGGAGTGCGAGTTTGAAGGCGTGCTCGTTCATGACCGGCAGCGAACCCGGCAGCCCGAGGCAGACCGGGCACGTCGCGGTGTTCGGCGCCTGCCCGAACTTGTTGAGACACCCGCAAAACAGCTTGGTTTTGGTGAGGAGCTGGACGTGAACTTCCAACCCGATAACGATCTTGTACGGCTCGGCCATGAACGGCTCCAACGGTCTCGATTGGCGGCAACTCGCAGTTAAGCGCGAGGCGCATGCGAGGAGAATACCAATTCTACTGGGGTGCTACGAATAGGAGAACAGACCGAACTTGTGGGTTCGCGGCAGACCGAGCGGCGAAAACGAGGACCGTGCTTCATTCACGGGTGACGCAGTTCACTCGTTCTCGCGGTCACGGAGTTTCTGACCGAGCCAGTTGAGCGCCCGTTCGCCGAAGATTGCCCCCGCGCCCAAGCCGATTAGCGTTGCGAAGATGACCGGTGTGAAGTCGCGGGCGAAAAACGGCAGTCGCGTAACGAGCACGAACGACAACCCGAACGCGAACACCGCACACGCACCGCCGTAAATGAGCGTTTCGAGTAACCAATCCGTCAGCGAGCGCGTTTTACTCGAGCGGTTCGAGCGGTACGGCACTTTCGCTCGGCGACCGCACCCGCACTCGAACCGTTGACCCGCCTGATCGCCCGGCTTCCAGTAGCCGCGATTGCAAAACCAGCAACGAAACTGAATCATGACGTCGTTGTAGAACTGGCTCTACGCACGCGCGAGAGCCACCGCTACCTCCGCGGCGAGTCGCGCGTTCGCGACGATCAGAGCGCGATTCGCTACGAGCGTGCGCCCCGCACTCAGTGCCGCGATTCGAGCGAGCAGGAACGGTGTCACTTTTGCGCCGGTTACGTTCGCAGCAATTGCTGCCTTTTCTGCTTCGCTCCGCCATGTATCGAATTCCGCCGCCGGTATCGCGACATCGGCCGGGCACGGTTGCGCGAGTACGGCCCCTGCACCGCCCATTTGCACGTGTGCCGCGAACAGCGCGGCAGCTTCGTGTGCAGATTCGACTCGCGCGGAGATCGGGAGCGGCGGAACGTGATCTCGCACGTAGAAGGTTGGGAACGCATCCGTGCGGTAGCCCACAACCGGTACGGCGAACGTTTCGAGGATTTCCAGCGTTCGCGGAAGGTGCAGGATGCTCTTGGCTCCCGCGCATACGACCAGGACTGGCGTGCGCGCGAGTTCGGCAAGGTCGGCGGAGATGTCGAACGGCTCACCTTCTCGGTGGGCGCCGCCGAGCCCCCCCGTGGCGAAAACGCGAATACCGGCCGCGTGCGCGAGGACCATCGTCGCCGAAACGGTCGTCGCGGCATGTTGCTTCAACGCGATTGCCGCTCCGAGATCGCGCCGGCTCGCTTTGCGCACGTTGGGTAAACGTGCAAGTTCTTCGAGCTGGGCGTCGGTGAGGCCAACGCGGGGCACGCCGTTTAGCACCGCGATCGTTGCAGGAACCGCACCGCCAGCGCGCACCGCGGTTTCCGATTCGCGTGCGGTTTCCACGTTCACCGGCCACGGTAACCCGTGCGCGATGAGTGTCGATTCCAGCGCCACAACGGGTCGCCCCGCGACGAGTGCGGACCGGACCTCATCGGAGATCGTTAACCATTCGGGTCGTTCTTGTGTCGCGTTCAACTTTTGTTCACCTGAACGAAAACAAAACGTCCGCATCGACAGGTCGCACGCAGACATCCATAATGCCAGTTATGGAACCGGGACACGACACTGAATCCCCCGCGCCCGCGGACGAGACTCCCATGCCCATTTCGGTCAAGGGTTTGGAGCTTTCGTCCGCACCCGCGGCACCTCCCGTTGGTCCCGTCGTTTCGGGGCCGCCAACGGCGGCGTCGGTGTTGTTTTGGATCGCAGCATCGGAAGGGCTCTGGTTCCCCTCTCGTTTCGCGGCCGAAAACGGCATCTCTCGTGACAGTTTAGATGATCCGCTCACCGATTTGCGCCTCGCGGGTCTCATAACTACGGCCGATTGGGTACGTGGTTTGGGACAGGGGTACACACTAACGCCGACGGGTAAGACCGCAACCACGACGGCCGCCCTGGTCGAATTACTCAAACAGAACCGCTCCGCTGCCTACATCGCGACCCTTATCGCAGCCCCGGATCGAAATACTTCGTCTAGCGCGGGGTCGCGCGGAAATGAAGACGAAGACGAACGTGACGATGGCGGCGAGGCCGATCGCGCGCTCCGCCCGCCGCTCGTGATTCCCGTTCTTTTGATGGCGAACGCGCTCTGGTTCTTCATCTGCACCGTTTGGGGCATTCGTTGGGGCCTACCGCTCTCGCGGAGCCTCTGGTCCGGGCACACGGAGATCCTCCACCGGCTCGGCGCGGTAACCGGTCTCGATCTGATTCACGGCGAGTGGTGGCGCCTGATTACGTGCTGCTTCGTTCACATCGGGGCGCTTCACCTGATCCTGAACATGTTCGCGCTGGCCATGATGGGGCCGCTCGCGGAACTGCTCTGGGGGCGCCGGCGGTTACTCATCATTTACTTCGTTTCGGGATTGGGTGGCAGCGCCCTGGCGATGGCCCTGCGCCCCGAAGCGCTCCTGGCTGGTGCGTCGGGCGCGATCTGGGGCATTCAGATGTCACTGTTCGCGTGGTTGTTCACCTTCCGCCGGCAACTCCCGCCGCACATTGCGGCCGACTGGTTCCGGCGGCTCACCATTGTGTTCTTGCTGAACGCGGGTGGGAGCTTCTTGCCGAACGTAAGTTGGGAAGGTCACCTCGGGGGCGGTTTGGCCGGTTTCGCGGCCGCGGGGCTGTTGAACGTGGTGCGATTTGGCGATCGTCCGCGCCGGTTGATGGCCCGGGTGCTTCTCGTGCTGCTGCCTTTTTTCTGTTTGGCCGGGCTTGCCAGTGCGATGGACGTCCGAGGCGTACCCAAGTGGAGGCAGATCCACCAGCGCCTCGCGACGGATCGCGCGGTCCGCGAAGCATTCGAGCAACAAAATCGGGTACGCGCGGCACTGGACGAGTTCGAGGTCGCGGTTGGTTCTCGACTTATCACTCTCGCGGGCAGAACAACCACGGGCAGAACAACGAGAGATGCGCTTATCAACGTGACGCCGGGAGAACTGAATGCCTTGTTGGTTCTCCAGGGTCACACACGAGCGCCAGCAAGCCGTGAGCGGTCGCAAGAGCGGATTAAGGCACTCAAGAAAACGGCTGAAGAGGTGGCCGAACTGACGACAGGGCCGACCGGCGTGACCGCGCTCGACCAAAGCCGCGAGCGCGTTCACCGTTTCGCGCTCGCGCGGGCGAAGTCGTTCGAGTTGCTGTTGGGGTTGCTCGATTCCCCGGCCCCGCCGACGGGCGCTGCGTGGGCTGCTTGGCACGCCTCTCGGCTTGATGCCGATCGGCTCTGGGAAGAAACCAAAATCCGCTGAGCCACGGTCGAGCGCGTTGTAGTGCGCTCGACCCGAGAATTCAGTTGTCGAGATCGAGGATTTGGCCGTCGTTGATCTGAATCGCCAGCGCGAGTTTCTGCGGGCTGATGTTACTGGGAAGGAACCGGGTCGAGCCATCAGCCATCCCCACGGTGATTCCGCTCTCGAACACCCCACCGAGTTTCGGCACATTGTTCGGTGCAAATAGCATTTCATCCGGCTTGGTCCAGATTACCGCGTGGCCCGCATCGGCCACCAGGATCGTGTTACTCGTGCCGTCGCGGATATCGATCATCCGCGCGCCCAAAAGTGCTTGCCCCGGTGTACCCGCTTGCTGCTGTGGCGGGAGCCATGTGTTTGGCCCGGTGAACCCGCGCGCGAACGTATACCCATTCGTGCTCGTGTTCGGTGGAGCGAACATTTTGGGCATTTTGTCGATGAGTTTCTTGTTGTTTTCGCTGTCCCACGGTTCGTCGAGTTTGAACTGTCGGAACAGTGCTTCTTGCTCGATGAACGGCAAAATCGCCACGCGCCAGCTCAGCCCCGGCTTACCGGTTTTGTCCGCGTACCCGGCGGGAAATGCGCCATAGGCGTTCTCGAAATTGTGCATTCCGAGGAGAATTTGCTTCATATGTTGCTCGGCTGCGCCCCGCACAGTTCGGGTCAATGGATTCTGCGTGCGGAAGACGGGAGTTTGTGGAGCTTGTGAGTACGAATCTCCCGTGTTCCAACCGGACCCAGGCGTCACGGCGCTCGGTCCGGGATTCGGAGTCGGTGCGGACGAGTCGGGTGCGGTGGGCTTGTTCTTCTTGCACGCGGGGAGTGCAACGAGGCCGACCGACAGCGCGAGCGCAACGGTCGTCACCGAACGGGTGAGATGAAGGGGCATCCGTGTTCGCTCCTGTTTGCGAGAACGTGACCCCGACAAGGTACGCATTCACTGAAGAAGTGAACAGCAAAAGCGAAGTGGTCGGGAGTAAGTTCCCGACCACTTCGTGTGTTTGGTTTATGGTTTCGTTTAGCGCGCGCCGCCGGTCACGGTGTCGAGTGCCTGGCGCAGTTCCTGATAGTTTTGGGGCCGATCGTCAGGGTTTTTGGAAAGCATCCATAAACACAAATCGGACACGAGCGGCGGCAACCCTTCGACGCGCTCTGCCGGTGGTACGGGCGCGTTGTTCAGGTGTTGGAAGATCACCTGCACGCGGTTCCGCCCCTCGAACGGGAGCCGGCCGGTCAGGGCTTCGTAAAGCGTGACGCCGAGCGAATAGATGTCTGCCCGATGGTCGACCGTGCTCGCGTCCTTCGCTTGTTCCGGGGCGAGGTACGCCGCGGTGCCGGCCAGTTCCGGTCCGGTGCGCTCGCGTGCGGCCAGCACGTCGGCTTTTGCCAAACCGAAATCGATCAGCTTCGCGTTCCCGTTCGGACCCACCAGGATGTTGTCCGGTTTGATATCGCGGTGAACGACCCCGGCTTGCCAGACCGCGCCCAGTGCGTCGACCATCTGCGAAACGAGGAACACGCACCACCCCGGCGGGAGCGCGCCACCAGCGCGGAGCAGTTCACCCAACCCGCGACCTTCAAAGAACTCGGTAACCAGGTACGGCCAGCGCGGATCGAAGCCGAAATCGATGAACCGAACGACCTTCGGGTGCTTCACACGGGCCAGCGTCGCGGCTTCCATGCGGAGTTGCTTCATCGCCGCGGTGCGGTCGTACACGTTGGACCAATTGAGGATCTTCAGTGCGACCGGGGCCGAGCGCGTCTGGTCCCATCCCCGGAACACGTGACACGATACCCCCTCGCCGAGTTTCTCCTTGAGCACGAACGGCCCAACGATGGTGCCCGGTTCCGGGGGCAGTGTGGACTGCTCGCCCACGCCCGCGGGGAGTGCGCGGTGCGGGTAGGGGTGTGCGTGTGTGTCCCCGGCACTCGTGGCCGCTGTTTCGGTCACGGACGCGGGGGACAGTTGCTCGGTACTGTTCGAGGGAGGCATTTCGCGGGCGCTTCGACGTTCGAGTTAGGGCGAACGGGTGTCGGTTGAATCCGACATCCGGTTTACAGAGGCACATCTCATGCCACTGCTATGGCCCGACAATGAGGCGCAAGCCGAAGCTTCGCGCGATAGTAAAGCGGGTGCATCAGAGTCGCCGGCGAGGGCCGGCGATTGGGTTAAAGAACCCTAGCACACCCCATACAGCGCACTGAACTTTTCATTCAGGTACGACAGGAATGGTTTGGGCGAGAGCGGAGCGCCGGTCGCGCGCTGGCACAATTCACCGGCCCGGTAGCGCTGACCGTGTCGGTGGACGTGCTGGTTCAGCCACCCTTTGAGTCGTGTGAAGTCCCCGCGCCGGAAATCCTCTTCGATGCCGTCTCCAAATTCGCGCCGAACCGCATCCATCAATTGGGCCGCGTACAGATTGCCGAGCGTGTACGTCGGGAAATATCCGATGCCACCAAAACTCCAGTGAATGTCCTGGAGGCACCCGCGAGCGTCATCAGGAACTTTTAATCCCAACAGTGCTTCAAACCGCTCGGCCCACGCGCCCGGAAGGTCGCCAGTTGTCAGATCGCCGGACAGGAGCGCGAGTTCCAACTCGAACCGCAGCGCGATGTGGAGGTTGTAAGTCGCCTCGTCCGCTTCGACGCGAATGAGCGACGGCCGGACGTCGTTGATCGCGAAGTAGAAGGCGTCTTTCGACACATCCGTCAGTGCAGAGGGGAACGTCTGTTGGAGCCGCGGGTAGAAGTGATCCCAGAAGGGGCGCCCGCGCCCGACCTGGTTCTCCCACAAGCGCGACTGCGATTCGTGAATGCCGAACGAGCACGCGACCCCGAGCGGCGTGCCGAAGTGGTCGGCCGGGAGGTTCTGCTCGTACATCGCGTGCCCGGTTTCGTGGAGCACGCCGAAGAACGCTTCGTTGAAGAACCGCGGGTTGTATCGCGTGGTAATGCGGCAATCGCCGGGGCCGAACCCGGAGCAGAACGGGTGCGCGGTGGTGTCGAGGCGCCCGGAGTGGAAGTCGAACCCGATCGCGACCGCGGCGGCTTCGGCGAATACCTTTTGTCGGTCGATGGGGAACTCGCGCTCCAACACGCTCTTGTCGGGCTGTTTCGGGGACGCGACGATCTTTCGCACGAGCGGCGCGAGTTCGGCCGTTAGCCCCGCGAACAGGGTTTTCAATTCCGCGACGGTGGTTCCCGGTTCGTATTCCTCAATGAGCGCGTTGTACGGGTGCTCTTTGAAGCCGACCGCATTCGCCTCTTCGCGCTTGAGTTTGACGACCTGCTCCAGCAGTGGGCGGAAGCTGGGGTAATCGTTTTTCTTCTTGGCCTGTTCCCAGACCTGTTGCGCTTGTGTGGTGACGCGGGCGAGTTCCTCGACGAGCGCTTGCGGGATCTTGGTCGCGCGGTCGTACCCGCGGCGCAACTCGCGCACATTAGCCCCGGCATCGGACTCGGGATCGCGCACGAGGTCAGACGCTTCGACCGCGCTGAGCAGTTCGCCGACTTTGGGGTCTGTAAACTTCTGGTGCGAGAGGCTGGCGAGGAACGCCATCTGCTCACCGCGGAGCGCGCCGCCGTTGCGCGGCATGTAGGTCTGGTGGTCCCAGTTCAGTACCCCGGCACACGAGTTGAGAACGCCGAGTTCTTTGGACCGGCGCACCAGTTCGGCATAGGCTTCAGAGGCAGTCATCTATCGGCTCCTGTACGAACCTCGATCGTTCGGCTATTGTCGGTGTACGAAGCGAAACGAGAAGAACACCGAGGGCGCACAATGGCGGGACGACTCGTCACGATTGCCAGGTTCGATCTAGCCGGTCAGGCGCACATCGCGAGAAATGCACTGGATGCTGCCGGAATCAAGGCGGTCATTACCGACGAAGCGATCGTCGCGATGGATTGGCTGCTGTCAAACGCGGTTGGTGGAATCAAGGTGCAAGTTCTCGAAGAGGACGCGGACCGCGCGCTCGCAGTGCTGGAACAGGCACTCGGGAGCGACGAACCGGACGAACCAGTGGACGAGGAGGCTTTGGCCGCTGAAGCGGAAGCGGCCGGCGCGGAAGAGCAGGACGAGTTGCCAAAACCGAAAGCCTTACCCATGCCAGAGTCGCTGGTCCTACCAGTCGCATCCCCGACTTCGACCGAGGAACGGGCGCCGCGCTCGCGAGAGGATTATGCTCGTAGCCTGCTTTTCATTGCATGGATCGGCTTGGCGTTCCCGCCGGTTTGGTTTGTTGCACTGTACTTCTTCTTCAACGCCGCATTCGGCAGCGGTCCGCTCAGCCCACGCGGGCGCTACAATTTGCTTGTCGGTTCCCTCGTGATTTGCCCGGGGGCGGTGCTGGCGTGGATGCTCTGCGCCGGATTTAGTGGAGCGTTCGGATGAGCCTCACCGCGACCGTCGCGCCTCACCCCGAAGACACCATCGTGGCCGTATCGTCGGCGAATGGACCCGCCGCGCGAGCGATTGTTCGTGTCAGCGGGCCGGCCACGCGCGCGGTGATTGGAGCGGTGTTTGCGGCGGAACCTAACCCCCTAACCCCCTTCCCTAGGAAGGAAGGGGGAACAGAACCAAATACAGCAGACACGAAACAATCCGCGCTGGTTTTAAGCCCCTCTCCGCTTAGGGGAGGGGTTGGGGAGGGGTTGTCTGAACCTACCCCCCCGTCCCCCCTCCCTGAAGGGAAGGGGGAGCAGGTGCTGGACGTCTCTGGGCGAACCGCGAGTGTTAACGAGCGGGTGGTTTCCGCCCCCTTCCCTTCAGGGAGGGGGGACGGGGGGGTAGGTTTCCCCCGGCGCGTTGTTCCCGGCGCCCTTCAACTCAGTGGTGTACATTCCCCACTTCCTGCATCGCTGTATTTCTTCGCCGGTCCCAAGTCGTACACCGGGCAAGACCTCGCGGAACTGCATACGGTTGGTTCCCCGCCACTTGTTGAGCGCCTCGTTGCGGACTTGCTCGCGGCCGGCGCTCGACCAGCGCGCGCGGGTGAGTTCACGATGCGGGCATTCCTCGCGGGCAAGAAGGATCTTCCTCAAGCCGAAGCAGTGCAAGCTGTAATCGAGGCCGGTACCGACGCGGACCTGACCGCCGCTCTCGCGCAACTCGCTGGTGGGGTATCACAACCTCTCAATGTGCTTCGCGACGATCTGCTGAACCTCCTCGCCGACATCGAAGCCGCGCTCGATTTCGCGGACGAAGACATCGAGTTCGTTGGTCGGACGGAACTGCTCGCGCGCGTTCAAGGTGCGATTGATCTGCTCGAAACGGTGCAAAAGCAGCTCGACGACCGAACCGTATCCGGGCGCCCGGTTCGCGTGGCCCTTGTGGGGTTACCGAACGCGGGAAAGAGCAGTTTGTTCAACGCTCTCACGGGCGCGGTGGCTCTCGTCAGCCCGACTCCGGGAACTACGCGCGACTACCTCACGCAGCTCGTTACTGTTGGGGGCGTGACAATTGAACTGATCGACACGGCGGGCTGGCAAGGAGCCTCCGACACGATCGAAGACCAGGCCCAGAAACTCGGTAGCGAGCAAACGAACCGCGCGGACGTGATCGTTTGGTGCGATGAGAGCGGTACCTTCGACACTGCCGACGAGAGGCGCTTACTCGCGACCGGGGCGAGCATTCTCAAAGTGCGAACGAAGAGTGATTTGCTACCCGGATCACTCTCAAAGGGCATCAACGCGATTAGTGTTTCCGTTCTTGCTTTCGGTGGTCTTAACGATCTTCACTCGGCGCTACACGATACCGTCACATCGCTTACGCGACCGGCTCTGGCGCCGAGTCAGAGCCGGTGCCGACATCACGTGATTGCGTGCCTCGAACACTTGCGCGAGGCACATGCACTAGCCGCAAACAACGACACTCCGGAACTGCTCGCGCTCGCACTGCGTGGGGCTATTGAGCCCCTCAGTGAGATGACCGGGGCAGTCTACACCAACGATCTGCTCGACCGTATCTTTTCGCGCTTCTGCATCGGGAAATAGCCTGCGCGGAATCGACAAGAAGGCGCGGTAACTCGCGCGAACAGCGCTACGCGGTCATTCGCTCTTGCTCGACTTCGTTGGGCATCGGGAAGTGTTTCTGGAACCACGCATCCCAGAGTGCTGTCTCGTGGGCGACGGTTCCGGCCGCCCGATCCCCGTAAAGGTAGACGTTCAGCGCGACCATGCTCGGGCCGCCGAAGTTGACGGCGCCAAGGGCGGCGACGCCCGGTCCTGGTTTGTCGAGCCGCAGCAGGGCGTCGTATGGATTCTGCGTGACGTACTCCACTACGCCGCCGAGCGCCGGGACACCCGCGGGCGCCGTCCCGCGCTGCCCGACACTCATGCCTTGCAGCCCCAGTGCCGCCGTCAGCGCTTCCCAAGCCTCCGCTTCTGTACCCGCGGCGGAAACCATCCACTTCATCATCGCCGAGCGCTGGCCGCGGAAGTGTGTGAGATAGATCCGCAGGATGCTCAAGAAACTGGCCAATCCGGATTTCGCGCCTTCCAGTTGGTCGTCCCAATCGTCCGTACTGGCGAAAAGGCTTTGGACAATGCGGAGGGTGCAGGTGCCTCCCCCGCGTGCTTCGACGGTC
Organism: Gemmata sp. SH-PL17; assembly: GCF_001610855.1. Classification (NCBI taxonomy): domain Bacteria; kingdom Pseudomonadati; phylum Planctomycetota; class Planctomycetia; order Gemmatales; family Gemmataceae; genus Gemmata; species Gemmata sp. SH-PL17. The sequence continues at coordinate 8,770,258 of NZ_CP011271.1, read as the reverse complement.
CACTCGTTCGCGATCGGTGGCGAGCCGGGGACCAATCCGTTGGCTTCCGTGGCGAACACCCGGGGCGGATCCCAGGCCGTTACTGCGGAACTGATCTCCATGCCCGGACCGAAGTTCAACTTCACCGCGACGGGTTTACCGTCGAGCTCCTCGAACTCGGCCGGCAAGAACCAGGACGAAATACCCGGCCCGGTGGCGATGGCCTGCCAGACTTCCTCCGGCGTGCCGGGAAGCTCGATTTCGACCTGGACCGAACGGCGCCCGGAGGCTTCTTTCTTCACGCTCATGACGGTTCCTTGGGATCGGATTTCTGTGGCAGAGGGTGCGCTACGACCACCAGGCGATGCGCGCGGCCGCCGGGGGCGGATTCATCGTGATACTTCGCAACGAGTTTCGTGATGGCTTCGGCAAGTTCGCTTGTGAACGCGGCCCGGTCCGTCGGTGACCGGAAGCGAATTTCGGTGTCCATCGCCAGGGTCGCCAAGCGTTTCTCTGCCTCGTTCGCGCGACGAACAAGGTCGCCCACCTCGCGGACGACCCGCGCGCCCAGGGCGATGAGATAGCTCGCGGACAGTCGATCGATTTTCCGGTTCGGATCAGCGGCGACCGGGCCGAGGGCGCTGGGCGAAACAACGTAGGAAGCCGCCGTCGCTACGAGCAACCGTTCCGTCAGCCCGCCCCACTTGCGTTCTTGGGCCAGCCGTACCAGCCCGTGCGCCTCCAGCGCGTGCAGGTGGTAGTTGACCTTCTGCCGAGCCAGACCGACCCGCGTGGCCAGTGTCGCCGCCGAAGCGGGCGCGACTAGCTCAGACAGGAGCCGACTCCGCATGGGCTCCAGGGCCACCGTCGCGGCCGCCGGATCATCAATAACTTGGACGTCGAGCATGAGGAGGATGGTAGCCTTGACAAATTTTGTTGTCAATCACGGTTGAAGGCATTTTTCTGCCGAGGCGCACGTCGCAGAATTGTGGAGTTGTGGTGGCTCCTGAGCCGCGCCGACTTAGCAGATGCCCTGGAGTTGCCTGTTCGGGAACAGGCCGATTCGTCGTGCTAACGAAGCTGGTCGCTGATGAGTATTCGGGGGGAACTCGGCCGACCGTAAATCACGGAAGAATGGTGCCGCAAAGCTTAGAGGGGAAGTGGAAGGGAAATCTCTGCGTGGTGTGCAAAAAGGGCACGTGGGGCGCATCTCTTTTGCACACCGCAGCCGCTTCTACATCAGGAAGTAACTCCGAAAGCAGTGTCGCTCACTTCTTCAACTCAGCGCGATTGAGCCAGTCCGCGAACCGCGTTGGTCCGGTGCGCGGGTTCGCTCCGGGGGCGAGCCCGCGGTTATCCAGTGCGGCACCAAAGTAGCGCGCGTTCGGGTCGGCGACCACGGTCCGCTTGTCCCCGGTCGCGGTCAGGTATCGTCCCACGAAATCGGCAATGGACAACGCCTCGGGACCGGCCAGTTCAATCATCACGTTTGCCGGCGTTGTCACGGTGACATCGGCCAAGGCGGTGGCCACATCGTCGGCCGCGAGTGGCTGCATCGGGGCCGTCGGAAGACGGACAACATCATCCGCTGAACCCGCCCCGGCGATCCCACCGAGGAACTCGAAGAACTGCGTGGCCCGGACGATCGTGTACGGCACTCGACCCGCTTCGATTAGTTGTTCCTGGGCGAGCTTTGCTCGCATGTAACCGCTATCGGGCAGACGGTCGGCACCTACGACAGAAAGGGCGACGTGGTGCTTCACACCGGCCGCAGCTTCCGCCGCGAGCAGGTTCCGCGTCGAAGTGACGAAGAACTCCATCACCGCGGCGTCCGCGAACGACGGCGAGTTCGAGACGTCCACAACGACGTCTGCACCTGTCAGTGCTTCGGCCAACCCTTCGCCGGTGAGGGTATTGACACCGGACGACGGGGACGCGGACACGGCGTTGTGCCCGCGCTCGCGGAGGAGGACCGCCAGCTTTTTCCCGATCAGCCCGCTCCCGCCGATAATTACGACTTTCATTGTTGAGTTCCTTGTGTGTTGTTTGTCACCACGATCACTTGTTTGATATGTCTCAACTGTGGCAATCAATCAGCCCGCACAGGCTGGTGGTGGCACATCAACGTCGGGGGCGTAACGACATTATTCACGACGGCAAAGGAGTATCAGATCGCCGGTGCCGACGCGCTCGGAAGCAAAGACTTGGACAGGAAGTACCGCTCGTGACCAACTGGGTAGTCGGGCAGGGTGCCGAAAACGCGATACCCGAGTCGTTCGTAGAACGGGCGCGCTTGAAAGCTGAACGTGTCCACCCAGGCGTGATGACACTCGCGCTCCATCGCTAATCGTTCCAATTCACGAATTAGACGACTGCCCCAATCCTGGCCTCGAAGTGCTTCCGAAACGGCGAGAATCCGGATGTGCAGCCAGCCCCAATTCGTCTCCCCGATCGCTCCCCCGGCGATGCGCCCCTCGTCGTCACGAAGGGCGAGCGCCAATGGTTCCGGTTGCCAAACGAACCCTCGCTCGCGGCTGAAAGTGTCGAGCGGCGCAGTAATCGCTTCGCGCACTTCTGGATCGAGTTCGGCAATTCGTTCGATCACCGGCATGGCGCTAGTTCACAGCGGGTGGGGCTCGGATTATTTCTTGGATTCGGGGACGACGAGATCCTTGGCGTCCCGCGGGTGCAGTACCCAGGCCAGCACGCGGGTCTTCACCTTGCCGGGGTTCTTCGACACCCGGTGCAGGCACCCGACCGGTTCGTAAAACGTCTCGCCCGCTTTCAAAATCTTGGCCGGTTGGTCGTCAATGGCCCACTCGTATTCGCCTTCCAGCACGTAGCCGAACGCGGGGCCGGGGTGCCGGTGCGGGGCGCTGCCCTGACCCGGTTCCAGTGTTACCTCCACCGCCGTCGCTTTCGCTTCCTTACCGTCGAGTTTTTCGGTGATGTCCCGCGCCGCCAGCACTTTGACCGACGTGTGTTTCGGCTCGTCGTGCCGTGCGGCGTTGATACCGCCGGTTCCCAAAACGATTCCCGCTCCCAGAACCAGAGCTGTGCGAAGCATGTCTTTACCTCCGTCGCGTGTTTTTGAACGGGTGGCTTTCCACTATCCGGCACCAAGGACGAACGATCGGGACGTTTTGTGACAACGCAGGTATTTTCACAGAAATCAGTATTTGGCTGCGAAAGGTAGCGACGTGGACCGACGAGTTACGGTTCCGTGAAGGGTAAATCGCGAGGCGTGGCTTGTGTGGTTGAGTGCTGTTCGGCAACCAAGTGTCCGCTCACTGGTTAAGTGCCACGAAATCCCGATCCGCGAAGAGAAGAAGTGAAAGCTCAGTACACCCGGCGGGACTTGAACCCACAACCACCCGCTTAGAAGAGAGACCGAAAATTTCCTTAAAAGCGCTCCGAACGACTACGTTTTCTAGAGTTTGAAGGATATCGCCCCGCATTGCACGGGTCAACATTCGTTGCGAGGAAGTGCTTGGATTTGTGGAGTTTCCAAAACGTTCTGCGGAATACTGTGGAACAACGCAATCATGGTCTGGTGTTGTGGCCAAGCGCCGAAGGCAAACGTGTTGGCTAGGCGAATGGATGGGCACTGACCAGGAAGTTAAACTCCTGAAACCCACTGTGAGGAGGCGACGGGTTGTGGATCGAAGGGCGTCGAGGCTGGGGGGATATGCTCGGGACACAAAAAGTACTGCGGCCCAGGGCCGTTCCCAGGTCGCAGTGCTTTTCTCCCGGTGCCCACTGTGGATACTTCGCGTGTTACTCTCAGAACTCGGTGAACAGGAAAGGCGAGACTCAATTGAGCAGTGGACGCCTACCCGAAGTACGGCAAGGCGCTGGATGAGTACCAGCGCCAGCAGCCCCATTTCGACCTGTCCCTACTTTGCAGCCAAGTCGACGCAAATGATTTCTTTGTCGTTGCGGACGAACATCCTCTTGTCGGCGAACGCCGGGGCACACCACACGACCTTGCGCCCGAACGCGGCGCCGGTCTGCTCGATCACCTTCGCGCGGTCTACCTCTTCGTACTCTTTCGGCGTGAGCTTCCCGATCACCAGCTCGCCGCTCTCGTTGAAGAAGAAGAAGCGGTCCCCGTTCTTCACGATGAAGGACGTGTCGGAACCCTTGGGATCGCTGGCGAGCGGGCCGGGTGAGTCCCAGAGCCGCTTCCCACTGGGCACCTCGACGGCCCGGAGCGCGCCGCCCTCGTCGTGCCCGTAGACGACGCCGTCCTGCACGAACGGTTGCACGTTCACGGGGGACAGCCCGGCGCCCTTCTTGTCCTTGAACACCACTTCCACGCCCGGCTTGTCCGCGGTCAACTTGAGCATCAGGTTCTTGGTCTGGTAGCCGCCAACGAACACGTGGTCCCCGCTCCGCACGGGCGTCATAATGATGGACGTGCTGGTCGCGTTGTACGGTGTGGTCCACAGTTGTTTGCCCGTCTCCGGATCGACCGCGTACACGGACTTCGGGGCCGCGACGATCATCTGCCGCACCCCGCCGGCCTCGGTGAACAGCGGCGGAGCGTACCCGATCTCCTTGTCGTCTCCGGCCTTCCACAGTTCCTTACCCGTGTCCTTGTCGAACGCGACCACGTGGGCGCCCTCTCCACCCACCAGCGTGATGAGCTTCTTGCCGTCGAGGATCGGGTGCGCGGCGAACCCCCAGATCGCGGGCTTGGACTTGTACGCGGCCTTGAAGTCGCACTTCCACAGTTCCTTGCCGGAAGCGGCGTCCAGGCAGTAGAGGTCGCCCATCGCGCCGAGCGTGTAGACCTTACCGTCGCTCACCAGCGGCGTACACCGCGGCCCGGCGGGGTAGCTGATCTGGTAGGCGCACGGGTACTCGTGCTTCCACAGTTCCTTGCCGGTCTTCTCGTCCAGGCACAGCACGCGCTCGGTGCTGTCGATCTTTTTCTTGGTATCGAACGGGTCGGCGGGGTTTTCAGACCCCTTCGCGAGCACCCGATCGGTGACGTACACCTTCCCGCCCGCGACCGCCGGGCCGCTGTACCCGGCCGCGACGGGCGCGCGCCAGAGAACCTTCGGCCCGCCCGCCGGGAATTTCTCGATGATCCCGGTTTCGCGCCACACGTTGTCGCGCTTCGGTCCCATCCACTGGGGCCAGTCGTCGCCGTTCGCAAGCGGAGCAAGGGCGAGCAGCGCCCCCGAAGCGAGTAGCAGATTACGCGAGTTCATTGCGATCTCCTTAACGAGTGAACCGGGGGTGTTTTCTCTGTTGTGGAACCGAGCACGGTTCGTGGCGCGAGTGCCACGATGCGCGATAGGTCGATGGTATATTACCGTCCGCGCCTCGGCGCTCTTAAAGCACGGCCCGCCCAATTGAGAGCGGAACACCCGTCGGCCTGAAGAAACGGGAACCGCTGCGGTTCACTTCCCGCCGCGAGCCCGCAAACGCACGAACCAAGGGGCGCCGGCAAATCCGGTAGAAACTCGAAACGGTACGGGTTCAGCCGTGAATCCACGACGCAGGGAATTCCCCGCGATTGCGAAGCGTCACCCCAACTCCAGACACCGTACCGAATTGTTCCCGCGCACGTACACGCGGGTACCAACGAACGCGGGATGCGCGTACACACCCTTTTCGTCTTTTCCGAACGCGGCGAGGCGACCGAGTTCCGTGTACTCGTCGGTCGTTGCGTCGAGCAGGATCAGTTCACCCGAGCGCGGCACCACGAGAACCCGTGAGTCGGTCGCCACCGCAGCGCAGTATCCGGAGAACGCCGTGGTGCTCTCGTCGTAAAGCTCCTTGAGCCCGTCCTTAAGGCTCAAGCAGTACAGCCGGTTCCACACGCCGAACACGCGGGAGCCCGCGATGACCGGCGTGTGCGTGTCCGGCGCGAGTTTCTTGCTTGTTGCGACGGGCTTCGGGTCGATCACCCCGTCCGCTTTGAACGCGAACAACCGCGCCCCATTGTTCTCGGTGGTCACGAACAACTTGTCACCGATCACGATGGGCGTGGGCACGTTGAAGTCCCCGCGGCGCTCCGGTTTCACGGTCCACAGGCGCGTGCCGGTCTTCGCGTCCCACCCCCCGAGCGTCTCGGCGTCGTGACCGACGATCTGGAGCACCCCGCCGAGCCTTGCGGCGATAAACGAGCCGTAGCCCGCGGGCTTCCCGGGCGCCTTCCACACGGGCTTGCCGGTTTTGGGATCGAGCGCGACGAGGGCCGCGTCCTTACCCCCGGGGGCGACGATCAGTTTGCCGTCGACGATGAGCGGCGAATCGCACACGCCCCACTTGCGCTCGTCGGTCGCGTCGAACTCGTCGCGCACGTTGAGCGCCCAAACCGATTTACCGCTCCCCATCTCGACACACGCGAGGTCGCCGAACGCACCCAGGAGGTACGCGCGATCGTTGGAAATGAGGGGCGTGGCGCGCGGGGAGTTACCGTAATCCAGATTCCCGATCGCCGGGGTGCGGTGTGCCCACGCTTCCTTGCCGTCCGCGGCTTTGAGGCAGCGGAACACGTCCACGGTGTCGTTGAGTTCGCGGTCAGAAACCAAAACGTATTCGGAAGTGGCCGCGACGCCCCCCAATCCGGGGGCGGTTAGAACGGATTCCCAGACGGGTTCGGATTTGTTGGAGAGTTTGTCGGGAAGCCACGCGAGCCGACCGTCACGGTCCGGCCCGCGCCACTGAGCCCAATCCGGGTTACCGGTTACTTTTTTTTAGCCGGCTCGATGAACCCCTCTTTCGTCTCGATCGCCGTGCAGAGATCCTTGTTCTTCCCGACTTCCAACAGTGCGGCCTTTACCGCGTCGCGATCGGCGGGGGCGAGGCTGTCCGTCGCGAACGCGGCGATAAACGGCACCGGTTCCGTTTCGGCGATCACCCGCAGCTCGCCTTTCTTGATGGTCCCGCACCCTTCGAGTAGCGGGTGCGCGTAGGACGAGATCACGGCCGCGGCCTTCTTACCCGCCTTCGTCTCCTCGACGACCTTGGTGGCGCCCTCGGAGCAGGTCGCGCACGTGTCGAGCTTGGCGGGAACTTCGAGGCCGAAATCCTTGAGCGCCTTCACTGCCGCGGCGCTCTTCTCCTCGGCTGCGGGGTTCCCGAAATAGATCGTGTGTTCCTTCAGATCGACCGCTGTAACCGCTTTGTCGGTCGCCGCAACGCAGACGAGCCCGGTCTGGGTGATCTTTCCGTCCTTGCCCGTGAGAGCCGCGAGGTACGTGACCGCGAGTTTGTTACCGGGCGCGGTGGTGCGCACGACGGAATCTTTGCCGATCACGAGGTGCGCCTTGCCCGAGGACTTCTTCAGTGCCCCGGCCAGGCTCTCGCCGTACACCACGGCAACCGCGCGCCCGATCTTGTCCGCCAGGAACTTGCCGAGCTTGTCGTAATCGCGCTGACCGTACCCGTTCACGCACGGGCACGACAGTTGAGCGGACAGCGGGTCCATCACGAGCGCGACCAGCGCGTGCTCGGGGATCGCCACCGGCTTCTCGGCGGGCTTTTCTCCGGGCTTGTCGACCGCGAGCACCGGAAAAACGGTCAGTGAAAGTGCGGCCGCGGCGAGCGCCTCACGGCGGTTCAGGTTCTCGGCCATCGGTTCGCCCCCAAAGAGGTGTCGTCGGGAAATAAAAGAACCCCGCGCGTCGAGTGACGCGCGGGGAACGGGCGAAGTTACTTCGCCTTCTTTTCGAGAATGTGGAACTTGGACCCCGGTAGGTCGCAGAAGAACAATTTCTTGCCGTCCTCGGAAACGGCCACCGCGACATTCTTGCACCCGCCGGTGAGCTTGACCACGCCCGCCGTCTCGATGAACTCGCCGCTCGGCCCGAAGCGCTTGATGACGCCCTCGCTCTCGGCCGTGTAGATGTCCCCCACGCCGTTGGCGCGGATGTTCATCGGGTTGCAGCACCCGCCGAAGCACTTCGGGTCGGTGTCCTCCCCGCGCTTGCCGAACGACCCGATCTTCTTCCCGTCGCGGTCGTAGCGGGCGAACTGGTGCTTGGTGTTCTCCGCGACCAGCACGTCCGGGCCGTGGCACTGGATGTCCATCTGCCCGCAGCACCCGCCGATCTCGCTGAGCACCTGCTTCGGTTCCTTCAGTTCCTTGGTGAAGCGCCACACGGCGTACCCGTAACCCACGTCGCCGCACGCCACGAACACGTCCTTCTCGGACACGGCCATGCCGTTGGCGACCCGCATCCGCCCGGTCATCTCCTCGATGACCTGGTCCACGGTGCGGTTCTTGTACTGGGTCTCGATCTGGTCGTACTGCTTGATGATGCTCTTGAACTGCTCGATCTGGCGCACCTCGGTTTTGGTGCGGTCCTCTTCCTTCTTCTCTTCGAGCTTCTTGAGCTGCTCGGTGATGGACTTCTTGGCGTTGGCATACGCCTGGACCATCTGCTCCTTTTCCTTCTTCAGTTGCACGTCGGCCTTCTTCTTGAGGGCGTCAGCGTCTTTGAGGATGGCCGCGAGGTGCGGTAACTCGACGGTCTCGCCGACCTGTTTACCGTCCGCGTCGAACTTCGCGAGTTTGCTGTCGCCGGCAACGTAGATCATCCCGTCCGGACCGCAGTTCACCGCGGTCGCGTGGAACGGCACCTTCCAGTTCTTCGCCGGTTTGCCGTCCGCGTCGAACAGGTGGATCTCGGCCGTTTGGCCCTTCGGGGGCGCGCCGTAGGGCTTGGGTGGCGCGACCAGCCCGACCACGCGGCCCTTGCTGTCGAGGCAGATCGTTTGGAGGGTGTGCCCCTTCTCGCCCTTCACATCGATCGAGGCGATGACCTTGTGCGTGGTCTCGAACTTCTCGGCCGGATTCGGTGGGACGATCGGGGTAGCCGGGACGGGCTTATCATCCGCCGCACGCGCGTTGCCCACGGCAAGCAGCACTGCGGCGACCCCAAGGCGAAACACCTTCATGCCAGCAACTCCGGAAGTGGGAAGAAATCCTCAGTTGGGAGGTGACGAATACAGTAAGCGAACCTAACTGTCGAATCAACGGGAAATCGCGACTGGCACGCAGGCGTCGAAATGAATAATGCCATGTTGTTTAGTCATCAGACATATTGAGTTGCCATTCGTCTGGAGCACCGGAGTTTTTCGATGTGACGCACTGGCCGAAACTTAGAAAGCGCGACTCGGTTCCGCTCAGCGGGCAGAGGCAAAGAAGCCGAGTTCGCCCGTAGTGCTCGGATGCGAAGCGCCGTTCGTGACATTTCTCCCAAGTGGTGCGTCAGCCGAAACGCTGCGAGGTATTGCTTTTAACCCGACGTCTGCTCAAGGGGCCGCTTCACGACTAATCCCCAGTGCCACGAGCAACAGCACAAGTCTTCGTCTCGAACGAACTCGAATCCCACATCTTCCGCCCATGCCCGGCACTGTTTGGCGGTCGGGCGGATCTCGAGCGAAGGGCCACGTGGTGTTGCCGGGTCGTGCTTCCAGTGGATGATCCCGAGCGTCCCGCCCGGGGCCAGCACGCGGCGCGCTTCGCGGAGCAAACGCAGCGGCTCCTCAATGTGCAGGATGTTGTACAGCATCACGTGCCCCGCGCTGGCGTCGGGGCGCCCGCACCCGTCCGCTAAAAAATCCCGCAGGTACGCGACCACGTTTTTTTGCCCGGCTTCGTCGGCGCGTGTGGATGTAGCCGCGACCATTTCCGGGTCGATGTCAATCGCGTACACAACACCCAGGGCCGCGGCCGCGGCCGGGATGGTGAACAACCCATACCCACACCCGAACTCGATCACGTCCCCGGTCCCGCCACAGTCGAGCTTGGACACAATGCAGGCCGGGTTGAAGAACGTGGCCCAATATTCCGCGTCCGGCATCCCGCTCTCACGTCCCTTTGCCATGTCCCTCACTCCGCGAATTCGGCCGGGTCGGGGGAGGCGCCGACTGGGCGCCTTCCCCGGGTGCATGTGGCAGCGACACACCACGACGAGCTTGCACGGGAGGCAAAATGTGCCATCGAATTCGAGCGAATGAGTCAGCGCGGACTTGGGAGTGCTCCGACCGATCTTCACCTCACTCCGTCCCGGCCAGCGGGAACCCGTTTTTGGCGGCACACATTGGCTCGGTCATCGTCAATCACGTCGCGAGCCGCTTCTAACAGTGCGTGAGAACTAAAACCGTTTCTGCCACCTTTTGCAACGTGCCGGCCGTTGGTGAATTTGGTGTGACCGCCAGTAAAAGCCCGGTGTATTAAACCGTAACCATAACCCAGATCTGTGCGGTGTGCCGCGAGCCATTTTATTCGAGATGCGCCGCATTCGCGGCCAGGTGAAAGTATTTTATTGCAGGTCGCGCGCACCATAGACCGTGGATCGAGCGACCCGAATTCAGTTGTAACGCGCACGTTGGTGCGTCCAATATGGGTCAAGGTTACAGTTCGTTTATCATGGAGACCCGGCATGTTCGGCCCGTGCTTCGGTCTGGTTGTCGCGATCCACTTGTTTCCGGTCACTTACTCAGCGGCTCGACACGAACAACCCAAACCCGCGCCCAAGACCGGTAACGCCGTCGCAACGGCACTGTCGTTCGCGCACCAGTTCGCCTCGCCGGAATCGTTGCACCCCGGCCGGGACCGCCAACTGAAGGCGGCGCTCATTTCGGCTCTGGGTAAGTCCCCGCAGTTGTCCTGGGAGGTCGCGGGGGATTTCTTCGATCGAGCCACGTTTCGTGCGCTCGCTGGCGACGGAACCGCGATCTCGGTGGAAAAGATGGAACAACTCGTGCGCGACAAAATCCCCCAGTCGCGCAAAGACATGAACGCAAAGACCCGGGGGCACGCGGAACTACTCGCGACGCAGTTCGACATGATCGAAGAGGCCCACGGGAAGGCCGGGGGCGAACTGGTCGATTGGGTGGTGAAGAACTACCGGACCGACAAGCCACTGGGCGTCGTCGTTATCTGTACTGGGAACACCCGGCGCAGCATGTTGGGCGCGACGATGGGAAACGTTGCGGCCGCGTACTACGGGTTCCCCAACGTTCGCTTCTACAGTGGGGGAACGACCCCGGACGCGATCAACCCGCGGACTATTGCGACCCTCAAGGAGATCGGCGTCGAGATCGAGCCGACCGGGAAAGAGGCTCCGCGCGGCAAGGGAGGTGCAGTGAATCCGGTGTATCGCGTGCAATGGGGAAAGGGATTGGAGACGACCGAATTCTCGAAGGTCTACACCGACGCGCATAACCCAAAGGACGGGTTCGCGGCGCTCTTAGTCTGCAGTGAGGCAGAAACGGCGTGCCCACGGGTGACGGGGGCCGGTACCCGTATCCCCGTGTTGTACCTCGATCCGAAGGCGTTCGATGGCGCGCCGTTCGAGTCCGCGAAATACGCCGAGCGCCGGGACGACATCGGGCGCTTCATGCTCAGCGCCTTCATGCAGGCCCGGCGCCGATTGGAACTGGCCGAGAAGTTGAGGTAGGCGCTCTCACGGCGTACCTCAGAACACGAGTACCCACGCATTCGGCGCTCGAACGGGTTTCATCTGATCGGTTGCGCGAGAAGGCTCGTCACCTTTTGTTCGATCAGGTCGCGGACCTTGCGAAAATCGTCATCGGGGAGTTCCTTGGGATCAGGGATGTTCCATTCCTCGCGCACCTTCGCGCGGACCAGCGGGCACGAGTCCCCGCAGCCCATCGTCACCGCCACGTCCACGTCGGTTCCGTCGAATTGATCGAGGGGCTTAAAGGCCGTCTAGAAAGCGGTCCCGGGAGCCGTTTGGGGTGGTCGTTACCATTCGGGTATGAGCACTCGCGAGCGCTACCCGAGCGACCTGACGGACCTTCAGTGGGACAACATCGGGCACCTGTTCCCGCAGGGTAATGGGAAGACCGGTCGTCCGCGCACGTACCCGGTACGTGAGGTGGTGAACGCGGCCCTGTACCTGGCCCGGGGCGGGTGTACGTGGCGCATGCTGCCGCACGACTTCCCGCCGTGGAAGACGGTCAGCTACTACTTCTACACGTGGCGCGATGCGGGGGTGTGGGAGCAGGTACATAACGCCCTGCGGTCCGAGATCCGGGTGTGCGGCGGAAGGGAACCAACTCCGAGTGCCGGGATCATCGACAGCCAGTCGGTGAAGACGACCGAGGCCGGCGGCCCGAAGGGGTACGACGCGGGCAAGAAGGTGTCCGGGCGCAAGCGCCACGTGCTCGTGGACACGCTCGGGCTGATCTGGGGTTTGGTCGTTCTTCCCGCGGCCCCGACCGACTGGGACGGGGCGGTGAAGGTGTTCGAGAAGGTCGGGAAGACGATGCCCCGGTTGGCCAAGGTGTGGGCCGACGCGAACTACCGGGCGAGCGCCCTGGGCGAGTGGATCAAGGGGCACGCGCGGTGGGTACTGGAGGTGGTCACCGGGCGCCCCGGTCAGACCACATTCGAGGTCCACAAGTGGCGATGGATCGTGGAGCGCACGTTCGGCTGGTTCGGCCGGTACCGGCGCCTGTCCAAGGATTATGAGCACAACACCAAGAGCAGCGAGGCATGGATCTACATCGCCATGATCCATCGCATGTCGCGGTTCGGCTTGCCCGACAAGAACAAGGACGATGACCTACTGAGGAGACCGCCCAAGGCGGTGAAATCCTAGCTTTCTAGACGGCCTTTTAGATTCGTGCTTGGTGAGATCGTACCCGCGCTCGGCCATGAACTGAATCGCACGCGGATTCACTCGGCCGGAGGGACGGCTTCCGGCGGAATGCGCCTCGACCGTGTCGCCACCGTGCATTCGAGCGAACGCCTCGGCCATTTGGCTCCTGTTCGAGTTCTCGACGCACACGAACAGGACGCGCTTTTTCGGGATTGGTTCGCTCACAACTTACACTCCTCGTTCGCGCGGGTACAGCACCCCGCGCCGTGAATACACCGACACACGACCACTGCCGAACACGCTCCAAGCACGGGCGCGGTGAGGTACACCCAAAGGTGCCCGAGGTGCCCGGATATTAGGGCCGGGGCCAGGGACCGAGCCGGATTCATACTCGCACCACACACCGGTCCGGCGAACAGAGCTTCGAGGGCTACCACCGCCCCGACCGCGACCCCAGCGAGAAGCCCGCGCTCTTTCGCGCCGGTCGCAACCGACAGGGCAACGAACATGAGCAAGAGCGTCAGGATCACCTCGAAAACGAACGACTGAAGGGCGGTGCCCGCCGGAACGGTGGTGCCCAAATTCGTGTTCTCGGGGAACAGGAACCGCAGTGCGCTGCTTGCCAGGAGCGCCCCGGCACACTGGGCAAGGACGTAGGGCAGTACCTCCCGCGCCGGGAAGCGCCCCGCAACTGTGAACCCGACCGTTACCGCCGGGTTCAAGTGCGCGCCCGACACATCACCCACCGCGTACACCATCGCCAACACGATCAGCCCGAACGTCAGCGCGACACCGACGTGGGTGACCTGCCCGCCACTCATCGCGTTGACTACGATTGCTCCGGTGCCCGCGAACACCAGTGCGAACGTGCCAAACAATTCGGCCACCAGTCGCCGCATCATGCGCTGCCCTGCCCCTTGACCGCGTAAACGCGGACGCTCGCTGCGAACTCGTTCACATCGTACTTGTGGAGTAGGGCGGCCAGGTCGGTGTGAACGTCCGAACCGGGTTGGGCGGGCTCGTGCTCGTTTATCACTAACAAACTGGTAGAGGATGTTGCCGGCACAGCACAACACCCCGACTGGTTTTCGACTTTTGCTTCGGTGCGCCCGCGGCGCAAGCCCGAAAGTGTGCGAAGTGCCTCGTGGATGGTTACTGGAATAAGTTCCTCGCTCGCGGCCCACTTCATTGCGCGGCGGATGCGGTTGATCTGGTGATTCACGAGCGAGCGGCACCAGCCCGAATCGACCATGCGTTGCCGAGCAGCCGCGAGTGTCCGTGGCCCGAATTCTGCTGCGGGAAGATCGGCGTACAGTTCGCGCACGGGCCTGATTGCGGTTTTCATGTTGCCGAGTTCCTTCGTCGACTTACCTTCGGCATCAACGTAGTAGCGCGTTGCGCACACGAGGTACGCGGCCATCAGCTCGGCTACGGTGATGTCGTTAGAATCGACGGCGTTGCGCGTCGGGCTGGTCGCGAGTACCAGTTCCAAACGCGCTTTTGCTGCGAGTGACTCTTCGCTGCCGTACTCGCCGGGCAGCAACTTTTCGTGACGAACACCAGCCGTGTCGGTCCAGATGAGCCGCCCTTGGCCGGATTGTTTGTGCGGGGCGTAGGTGGGAGTCAGGTTGCGTGGTCGTGCCATTGGACGGTTCCTCAATCGTTTTGTGGAGCGGTTCCACAAAACCATCGTTCGGAAGCCGCACCCGGCACAGACCGGGGTAAGCAGAAACTGCTTCGGCGAAAGGGTTTTCGGTCAGTACACCCGGCGGGACTTGAACCCACAACCACCCGCTTAGAAGGCGAACAGATGAATAGGTGTTTTCAAGCCAATTTGCCTGATTTTCAAGCGTTTTCGCACACTTCGGCCACCCCTGACGGTCGGGTAGTTTGGGGGTAATTCTACGGCCATATTGCGTACTCGGGAGGGGTTTCGGGGTAGGATTACCACGAAACTTTTCTCCGGGATTTGGCCATGCTGCGTGCCGCATTCCTTGTTGCTTCTTTCTGTCTCTCGTCGTCAGCAAAGGCCGATGATGAACTTCCCCCGGACCTCTCCCCCAAGAAACGCGAGGAATGGGTCACGCAGTGGCAGCCAGCTTACGCAAAGGAACGGGGCAGGTTGGTGAACGTGGTCGATGATGCAAAAACGAAATCGAAGATCGCGGCCACAGCAAAGGAAGGGCGAGAGGAATTAGCGAGGGCGCAGAAGGCGCTGGATGAGCTCAAGAAGGAACCGTGGCGATTCGGTCGAACGCCCTTCAAGGTTGTCACCGATACGGCACCAATTGGCACAGTCGGTTGGGTTGCGCCGGGCAGTTACATAGCGAGTTCAACCCTTCCCAACGGAGTCATGGTCGAAGGCACTTTTATCCGGAACCCGCAGAACGGCGGGAAACAAAACGGTGCTGCAAGGTACCTGGTCGCCTCCCCTCTGAAGGTCGCAAAGGACAAGAAGAACCCACCCGTGGCTCTTCCCGGGCTTTGGTACGTTGCGGGGACGACCAAGGTGGACGGCAAAGAGATCAAAGTCCTGTACCGATTCGAGATCGATAAAGACGACTTCCCGAAATAACCCCGCCAACGAACACGGCCCGTGACATCAATGTCACGGGCCGCTCTATTTGAACTCGACCTGGTGGCCGAGGTTACTGAGGGATCAGCGTTTGGAACAATTCGAGGGCCAAATCATCGAGCGGCGTCGGGGTGAGCTTCACAACGAACGCCAGCGCGGGGCCGTGGACAATTCGCCGGATGAACGCGGCACCGTCCCCAGCGGTCAGGTTGCCGGCCTTCACCCGCGCCGCCACCTTCTCGACCAGGTCCAAAACTGCACTGTTCATGTCGTGATCCTTTGAAGGGGTGAAACGGCCCGACCGGGACCGCCGCGCCGCCCGTCATGCAGCCCCCCGACTGCACAGCGCACGTGTCCCGGTCGGGTGTACGGTTACCGGAAGAGCCCGCGCCGGGTTGTCGGCGCCGGGCAGCTCCCGTTCGAGCACCCGCCGCTCGGACATCCGCCGAGGGACGGGTAGTAGTACGCCGGGGCCGCGCTCACCGGCGCGGCCGGGATCGTCGCCGGCAGCGAGACCGGTGCGGTCGCGACCGGGATCACTTTCGAGCCGTCGCGCCGGAGCACGCGCGCGAGCAGGGTGCGCACGGGCCGGGTGCCGGTTCCGTAGGGCGTGCGCTCCTGGGACACTTTGCCGCAGTGGACCGCGACCAACTCGCCGCGCACGAACACCCCGGCTCCCGAGTCCCCGCTGTCCGAGTAGTCGTCGGCCCCGGTGTCGCACCCGAACAGGAAGCACTCGTTCCCGTTGAACGTGTCCAGGCCCACGATGCGGCCCTTCGACCACAGGCTCGTCACCCCCACCATGAGCACGTCGTCGCCCGCGCGCGGGTCCGCCTCCGCGACCCGGACCGCGGGGAGCTCGACCGCGACCAGGAGCACGGCCAGGTCCGCCGCGTCGTCGCGCCCGAGTACCTCGGCCTTGTGCCAGCGCCCGTTCCCGCGCACGCGCGGGTCGGTCCCGGTCCCGAGCACGTGGGCCGCGGTCAGCACGGCCGAGCGCCCGCCCTCGGACCACACCACGGTGCCGCTCCCGGACCCGTTCCCGCAGCTCACCCGAACCACCGCGTCCCGGACCTTACCGAGATCGCTCGTCGGGCTCTTGCTCTCGCACGGGCACGGCCCGCGCCCGCCGTTCCCGGGGCACTGGTAACGACCGCACGTCCCGACCCCGCCCGGGGCGGTTACGCATCCGCACCCGGTCTTCGGGGACTTCTCCTTGGGCGCCGGGGCCGCGATCGGCTTGGGCTTCGACTGGCCGGCCAGGGCCAGCGCGACGCGCACCTTACGCTCGCGGTCGAGATCGGCGTCGCCGGCGAACAACGGGCCGGCGACCGAAACGAGCACCGCGAGTGCCGCGGCGCGTAACAGGAGTGTCTTCACCACGACAGTGGCACCTCGTGTTTGAGTGCGGACAGGTCGAGCCGGTCACGCGCCGGCTTCCGCTCCACGAACCAGTCCACGGGCAACTTCTTCCGCGGGAACCCGACGGCCCCGCTGTACGCCCACGAGTCCCCCTCGCGGAGCATCCGGTCGATCACTTCAGAGTCGGCCCAGAACCCCGCGGTGGTCGGATCGCCCCAACCGACCGGGCCGATGTGGTAATTCGTCTTGGACCAACTGTTCTCGATGTGCCCGTACTCGTGGGCGCTGTCGGTCTGGTACCCGTCCAGGCACATGCAGTGCCCCCAGCGCGGGCCGGGGGTCGCGACCCCGTTCGCGTCGCGCTGGCGTCCGAACCCTTGGGTCGAGCAGATCGCGATCCCGTACCCGTTGGCCAGGGCCTTCTTCGCGTCCGCCCAGTTCGTGATCCGGGTCGCGTCCTTCACCGGGAACTTGCGCGCGACCGGTTCGAGCTCGTCGGGCACCCCGGTGTAGTTCCACGAGCGCGCCCGGGCCGCGCTGTACTCGGTCAGGTCCAGGTTCCCGTACTTGCCCTTGGGGACCATGCCCCATTTCGTGGCCCACTTCGCGGCCCACGACCCGTTGCTCCCGTCCCCGCTCGGGTCCTGGCGCGTCGGGCGGATCGGGCACTTCCCCCCGTTGACCTCGACCCGAGAGCCCGCGTAAGTCACTTCCTCGCTGAACAGGGTGAACTCGGACGGGTCGCCGTTGCGCTGAGCGATATCGGCCGCGAGGGTGCGCTCGATCGCGGTCGTGGTGCCGAACCCGACGCACGACCCGGTCGGGTTCTGGTCCTTCATGGGCGTCGGTTTGCCCGTGACCCTCTTTTGCGCTTGCCAGAGGTACACGGCCGCGGGCAGCTCGCGCGTCTGCCCGGCCGGGGTCTGGGAGAATCGCAGCGTCGGCATGTCCTCGGCCGCTTGCCGCACCGCCTCGGGGTCGTTGATCCACCCGTTGCGGTGGACGCCCTCGAACTCGTCGAGGGTTCCGACGTTGACCGGCACCTCGACCCGCTTCTCGACCTCGACCGTTTTGGGCGGGGTCAACTGGTTCCCGCCGATCATCCCGAGGACGATCGGGATCAGGGTGGCGAGCGCCCGCAGGCCCCACGTCTTCAACTTCTGTTTGGTCTCATCACTCATCGGGCGCCCTTTCGTGTCACGCTTCCGCGTATATGGGACTGAGAGCCGGTGCGTCGTTACCGGAAGTGCCAGAACCCGCCCCGGTCGAACCAGCGATCAAGGATCAAGAACAGTCCGAGGGCCGGGAGCACGATCCACACGAAGAACGACAGAAGCGCGAGCGAGATCTTGTCGGTGGTCTTCATGGCTGCTTCCTCAGCACGAGCATCAGCAACGTCCAAACGAAACCAATTGCGAAGCCGGTGAACAGACCGATCCGGAATCCCCACTTCGCGGCCTGTCGCTCTTCCTCGCTGGGGAACAGGTACGCATCTTCAGCTTCGGATGGATCATTCACGGCTCACATCCCTTCGAGGATCGTGGCCAGTTTCACGAACAGGGCGGCAGCCGCGTCGCGGTTCGCGTCGGTGAGCTGGTCGCCGGTGAACAGCGCGGCCAACTCGCCGGCGACGACCTGCCGCACCTCTTTGAGCGGCTCGTCCCCGTCGAGGAGCGCGGTCGCGGCCTCTCGGAGCTTGGCCTTGAGTTGGTCGGTGGTCGTGAGGGACTTGTCGGCGCACGTCTTCTTGGCCGCGCGGTACAGGGCCGCGAGATCTTTGACCCATACCGCCTTCTCCTCGGGCGTTCCGGTCGCGCCCTTCAGCGCGTCGAGGATCTTGGTCCTGATCGCATTGACCGGAACCGGCGTCCCGTCCCCGATCGTGACCGTGGTGCGCGCGGGCTCGCTCGGCACGTCGCCGGCGGCGGTGTAAGCGACCAGCTCGTAAGTGCCCGGGAGCCCGGAGTAGTACAGCGTGCGCCCGTTGTCCGTCGGATCAATGTCGAGCCCGGGCGGTGCGATCCACCGCACGTACTTGCTCGTGGTCTCGACTTTCAGCTTCCCGAGCTTGCCCGCCGGGGTCTTCTGCGGCGGGGGCAGTTTGATCGTGGGAACCGCGGGCGGGTCTTGTGCGGCGGCGAACGTGGGGGCGAGCAGCAGAAACGACGCGAGCACCAGTCGCATGGCGGGCATCTCCTCGGGGAACCGAACCGTCGGCTCGAAGGCGCGTGAGCCTTCAATGTGGCCGTGGGGTGACGGTTGGAACAGCGAGGAATGAGGCCCGGACGTGGAATCCGCGGGAAACGTCCAGCATGCTGTAACGCGATCAGGCGCGCCCGGGCCGGACCCGGCAGATCACCTCCTCGCGCCACACCGGACCGTCCGGGTACTGCGCGCACGTGGTCGCCGCGAAATCACAGTCCCCGGGGTAGCGCATCCCGTAGCGCCCGAGCCGCTCGGGATCGTTCGGGAAGACGAGGCATGGGGTTCCGAGGTTCCCCACCGTCAACACCGGTTGCCCGGGGCGCCAAATGAGCGGGGCCGTCGGGTGCCCCGACATGCGGAAGATGTGGGGCCGGTCGGGCGCGAGCCGCAGGGCCGCGCGCACCGTGGCGATCGCGTCCGGGGTGTACTCGTCGTCGTCGTCGAGGGCCATCACGTGCGTCCCGGTGGCCCGTCGGCTGTCGAACACCCAATTCCGCGCGTGGTGCCCCCACGTGCCCGTTTTGCCCGTGTGCTCGATGTAGCGCCCGGGGAGCCCGAACTGCCCGAACAGCTCGGCCGCGACCGGTTGCGGGCCGTCGCCCACCAGGAGCACTTCGTCCCCCGGCTCCCACGCCTGACCCCGCAACGAGCGCAAGGTCCGCGCGAGCGTGGGCCGGGAGATCGTCGCGATCACGAGCGATATGGTCACCATGCGGCACCGGTCAGTTCGCGGGAGCAATCACCTGCGCCGCGCGCTCGCGGCACATTTGGGCGTAAGGGGCCTCGCGCTCGATCAACAGGCACCGGCGCCCCTCCAGGGCCGCGGCCACGCCCGTGGTCCCGCTCCCCGCGAAGCAGTCCAGGACCAGGCCCCCGGGCGGGCACACCCTCACCAGCGCGCGCATCAGGTCCGTGGGCTTGCCCGTGAGGTGGTGCTTGTCGCGCTGGCGCACGGGCACCGAGTAGAACCCGGGGAACGGGGAACCCGACAGGGCGCGCGGCCCGTTGGTGCCCCACACCAGGTACTCGCACTCGGAGCAGAACCGGCCCTGGATCGGGCGCGCCCCGGGCTTGTGCCACACCACGATCCCCCGGTACACCCACCCGCCCGCCTGGAGCGCGTTCGTCGTCTCGCCGAGCTGGCGCCAGTCGGTGAACACCCCGCACACGGCCCCGGGCTTGCTCGCGCGCAGGCACTCGCTCAACCACAGCGCGCACCAGTACCCGAACGCGCGCTGGTCCCGGGCGTCTCCGGAGAACGTCGGGTACTGCCGGCGCGTGCCGGTCTGCTGGTACTTGGTGGCCACATCGCGCTGGCGGTCCGCGCGCGTGAACCCGCCGCTCGAATACGGCGGGTCCGTGAGGACCGCGTCCACGCACCCGCTCGGAACCTCCCGGAGCGCGGCCAAGCTCTCACCCTCGATCACCCGGACCGGTTCCTCGGCCGTCGGCAACTCACCCGTAGCTGTAGATCGCATCGCGGTACTCGCCCTCCCGGGCCGCGGCGCCCGCGCCGCGGCCCGGGAGGGCCATACGAACGGCCCTTGGACCTGTGTTCGTCGAGAGCGCGGGCCAGGGCCGGTACGCGCCGCCGAGTTGGAAATGGATCGGTTCGAGAACCTCGGGTCGTAGCACGGCTCACGAGCGGGAACCGAACCTCAGCCGTGCTTGTACAGCCCTTTGGCGTAGTCGTCTTCCCAGCCCGCGCACGTGAAATCGTCCGCGAGCGTCACCCCGAAGCGCTGAGCGAGTCGGCGGTAGTCGTCCGGTGTGCTGGAGTGGTGCCAGAGGAAGGCCCCGGATTGCTCGCGCGCCGTTGGCACCAACTCCCAGGGCCAGTACGCCCCACCGAGGTGCTCGCGGATCAGCTCCGCAATGAGCATCTCGGCGTCGTACCCCTTCTCGCGCTCGAAGTAGAACGGGCGGGGCCGGTAGAACTCCCGCGCGCGCGGTTCGGTCCACTCCTGCACGCGCATCAAGACGCACTCGGTGCGGACCGGCCAGCGCGGGTTGTCGCACGTCCGGGCCGCGGTCGCCAGGCCCGCCAGGGCCAGCGCCTTGGCCCCGTCTTGAAGCCAGAACGGGGCCAAGGGGATGAACCGTTGCGACAGCTTGCACACGTACTCCAGCCCGCGCTCGCGGCCCCACAGCGCGCCCTTGTGGAACGCGGCAATATCGCCCCCGCCGTGCCCGATGCGCTCCGGGTTCGTGCTCAGCTCCGCGCCCGGGTACCGGGCACAGATGCGCTCCAGGTCCGCGTGAATCCGCGGGTCGTCGTTGGAGATCAGCACCGGGACCGGGCCGCACGTCTCGCGCACGGCTCGGATCTGCACCTCGGCGAGCGCGGCCCACTTGTACACCCCGACCACGATTCCGCACGCGGGGTCACCGGCGCGGGGAATATTCGTTGGAACAATTGCGGCCGCTTTTGCCCGGGGCGCGTCCGGGTGATGGTCGCACGTGGCGCACGTCCACAGCCCGGACAGCGGGTTCCCGCGCGTACAGCGCCCGTCGGTGTTGCCCTCGTGGTCGCACCAGTACGTCCGGCGCGCCTCGTTCGGGCCGGCGCACGTGCTGCACTCGGCCACCAGGTCGCCCTGGAGCGGGCACACGGACCGGAGCACCGGCAACGACACCCCCACCGCGCCGCCCCGGACGCGCCCCGCGTGCTCCGGGTACCGCTGGTTCACGCCCCGGGCCTTGCGGTCCGCGGTGCGTGTCTTGACCTCCTCGAACTTGGTCACGGGATGTCCTCCGGGCACATTTGCTCCTCGTTGAAGCAGTTGCAGATCCCGGTGGACCACGTCGGGTCACCCGTTACCGGACCGTCCACCGTGGCTGTGAACTGGATGTAAATGATCCGGTTCACCAGGAAGTCAAAAGGCGGTATCGAGACGCACGTGCGCGGGCTGTTGAACACGAACTGCGTCATTTCCGTGCAGCCCTTGGACGGGCCGTACCAGACGTTAACCGTCCCGGTGCCGTTGATCGTCAGACAGTTCGTCACGCTCGGGGGCGAGCTGCTCGCGATCCGATCGTACACGTGCCACGCCACGTCCCCGGCTTTCATGTCCCACGGGAGCGCCCAGCTCGTGCAGCACGGTAATCCCATGTTCGGGGGGCACGCGCTACAGTGCTCCTCGGCCTCCTCCTCGCTCTCCCACGGCCCGCCCGATTGCACGTCGAGGTCGCCCGAACACGCCTCACCCGCTTCCAGTTCCAGGGGGGTGTACGGCGTCCCCGGGTCCGAGTCCTTCGGGCGCGTGCAGTACCACCCGGCCGGGCAGCTCGCGCACACCTTCACGTAGAGCACCCGCGCGCACACGTCGTCCGGGTCTTCCACGAAGTCCGGGTAGAAGTCCTTGCGCTTGAACGCGAACGTCACGCACGGGCACACCGAGCAGTCCTTGCGCCCGACCTTCGCGACCGCCGAGGGCAGGTCCGGTGTGAGCGACAGGGACGGAGTGGCCGGGTCGAACGCGACCGTGTACTCGACCTCGTTAATGGTGATCTTCTGCGTGGTCGCGATCGGCGCGTTCCCGCTCCCGATCTCCTGAACGACCCAATAGTCCTCGGGCTTGGCCGCGACGAGCCACCCGTCCCCGTCACAGTCCGTGTCGCGCGAGCTGGTACCCCCGCCCCCGAGCAGCACATACGCCATCTGCGTCCCGGTCGCGCTCGGCGGGACGAGCAGGCGCACCGGCCCGGACGCGGCCGAGACCAGGTGCGACGTGGTCCCCGGGATCGGGCGCGCGAACCGGTGGCCCGTGCTCGACACGCTCACCTGGGCGACGGTCACACCCGCAACGACCGCGCGGCCCACCGTGCCGGCCTCGATCCCGTCGAGCACAACGAGCACGGGATCGGTGGCACTGCTCGGGGCCGCGGCGGACAGCGCCGGGCGCCGGCGCCCGAGGACGGGTTCGTCCTCGGGGTCAATGACAACACCGGTGGGGCTCAGGATCGCGTGGACCGGGTACGTGTCGTCGCTCAAATTCTCGACGTCGACGATCAGCGCCGGGCGCCACGCACCGGACGGATCTGATCCCGAGGGCGCGCGCGCGATGCGACCCCGGCGCACCGCGTCGAGGACGGCCTGGACCGTTGTGTAACTGGTGACGAACGGAGACACTTCCCCGGCCGCGACTTGGGGAAACGGTTCCATTAGGTTCCGATCTCCAGGATCGAGAAGTTACCGCTTTCGAGCACCCGTTCCACGTATGCGGCGCGGGGCCGCGGGAGCACCCGATTCGAGACGTTAACGTCTTCGTACCGGATCCAGAGGTACTCGAACCCCTTCTTGCTCGGCACGGTGATGTCCGGGCCAATACTGATGTTGATCTTGTTCTCCTCGCCACCGAAGCTGTGAGTCAGGCTCCACCCCTCGGCCTGGCTGAACGTGGCATCGCACCCCATGTAGAGAACTTCGCCCGCGGCCTGCTCGTAGAACTGTGCGTTGCTCACCTTCCCGCACAGGTTCTTGATCGCGCGCAGGTACGCCGGGGTCACGTTCGCGCGGGCCACGGTGCGCTTGAATAGGAAGCTCGGGTCCGGGGGGATGTCCACGCCCTCGGGCTTGCCGTCCTTGTCTACGTTGATCGCGCCGTGGAAGTCTTCCTCCAGCGCACCGAGCCGGGTCGTGATCGAGATCGTTTCGAGCGAGTGTGTGATGTGGAGCTTGTGCGGGGTGTACGAGAAACTGAACCCGCCCGTGAGCGGGGTCGTGTCGCTCCCCGGGCCGCTCGGATTGGTGGGTGGGCTGCCGTCACTGCCCGCGCCGCCGAGCGGCTGATCCCCACCGCCGACCCCCGTGGTCCCGTAGCTGATCTCGACTTTCCACAGGTGCGCGGCCCCGTTCGGGGCGATCTTGATGTCGTTACGGATGAACCCGTTGAAGTAAGGGAACGACCCGGTCAGCGCGGCCAGGTAGATCTGGGCCTCGGTCTCGCCGGCGGTGGTCCGGACGTTGTACTTGAGAACCTCGCCGCCCCCGTTCGAGCCGTGGTTGACTTCACGGGAGTCAGGCGACTCGTTGACGAAGATCGCCATGCCTTAACCTCACTTCATCTGTAGAGCTTTGACGATCCCTTCGGCCGCTTTCGCGGTCGCAGCGGTATTGTCCGCGGTGTTCTCGGCCGCTTTGACCTGGCGCTTGAACAGTGGATCGGTGCCGAACCGCTGCCCGGCGGCCGCGGCGGTGAATGACCCCGACGAGCCCGCGATCACCGCGGCCACGCCCGCGCCGGCCTTGAGGTCCGGCGCCTTGGCCCCGGCGCCGGGGCGCTGCAGCGCGCGGGCTTGGGCGTTCAGGGCGTCCACCCGGGCCTGGAGTTGCGCCACCTCGTTTTTGGCGTTCTCGGCGTCCGCGGCCCGGGCCTCGTCGCGGGCCTTTTGTGCCTTCTCGCGCTGCTCCCGGAGGGACTCGATGGCCTTGTCCCGGTCCGCGTTGATCTTGTCGAGTTTGGCCTGGGTCTCGGCCGCGGTGACGTCGACGAGCCCGCCCCGGAGCCCGCGGAGCTCGTCCAGGCGCCCCTTGAGCGAGTCCGTCGGGTCCACCTTGTCGAGGATCTCGGTGATCTTGATCGCCGCGTCGAGCACGGTCCGGGCCACGGCATTGAACGTGTTCGTGAACTTGTCGCTGATCTGCACGTCCATCCGGTCGATCCACGAGACCAGGTTGATCAGGTTCTCCATCACGTTCGAGGATATCCCGTCCCAGATCTGGCGGATCAGGTCGGCCGCGACCGCGAACGGGGCGACGATCGGGGCGACGAGCATGGTAAGGGCGTCGGCCACGTCGCTGAACTCGTCCCGGAGCGCCTGGATCGAGTCCTGAACCCAGGTGATCCCTTCGGTGATCTGCTCCCCGATCGCGTGGAACGCGCTCACGACCTCGTCGGCGCCGCGGTTCAGATCCTCCCACAGCGCGTCGAGGATCGGCCCGAGACCGTCGGTCACCTCGTGCCACCCGTCCACCACGGCGTTCGTGAACGAGTTCCATTTCCCGGTCATCGCGTCCGTCGCCTGCGCCCAGAGCAGTTCGAGCGTGGTGAGCGCGATTTCCATTGCCAGGTTCATGTCGCCGGCCCCGATCGCGGCGACGACCCCGCCCCACGATTCCTTGAGCTGGTCCGCGACCCGGCTCAGGTCGTCGAGGATCTCGCGCACCTTGTCGAGCGCGGCCTGGGCGTACTCCGCGAGCTCGTCCCGGAACAGGTACGCGAGCCCGCCGATCGCCGCGGCCACCGCCGCGACCGCCAGGAGCGGGCCGGCCCCGATCGCCGAGATCGCCGCGACCACGATCTTGATCCCGGCGACGAGCGGCCCGATGGCCCCGATGATCGAGACCAGCACCCGAGCCCGGCCCCGGCCCCGGACATCACGGTCCCGATGCTCACGAGCGCGGTCCCGAGCGCGACGGCCCCGGTCGCGACCTTGAAGATCGTCGCCACGAGCTCCCGGTTGCCCTTGATGAACTGGGCGATCGGCCGGGCCACCTCGACCACGCGCTCGGCGATCTCCTTGACGACCGGGGCGATCGCGACCCCGATCTCGCGCCACACCTTCCCGAGCGTGACCGTGGCGAGGGCCTGCGCCCGGGTCGCCTCGCGCGCCTCCTGCACGTCGGCCGAGCTGGTCTCGAACGCATCGCCCAGGTTCCGCACCTGGTCCGCGGTCATGTTGAGCACCCCGCCCAGGTTCTTCCCCGTGTCCTCGCCCACGGCCTTCATCAACAGCCCGAGCTTCCCGATCGGCGCGTTCGAGGCCTTGATCGCGTCGAGGAGCTTGTAAAAGCGCTCGGCCGTGTCCAGGCCCGCGAACTCCTGCGCCCCGACCCCGAGCTGCTTGAACAGGTCCGCGGCTTCCTCGCCCTTCCCGGTGAGCGCGTCGTTGATGCGCTGGTTGAAGGTGGCGAGCCCCTCCTGGGCGTCGCGCAGGTCCGAGCCCCCGCGGCCATGATCCCGAACAGCCGGGACGCCTTCTCCGCGGGCAACTGGAACAGGTCCGCGAGGTCCCCGATCTTCCCGGTGTCGGCGAGCGCGTCGAGGGCCGGCTTGAACCCGGCCGTGACCGCGGCCCCGAGCCCGCCCACCGCGGCCCCGGACTTGATGAGCGTGGACCCGAGCGCCTGGAACTTGGACTTCACCCGCTCCAGCGCGCGGAGCACGCCCGAGTCCCGGGCGAACAACTCGACGTAGGCGCGCCCGGCCCGGACGTTGGCCGCACCGCCCCCGCTCGCGTTACTCAACCCGGGCATGTCACTTCCCCCCGAACACGTGATCGAGGACGACCCACGCGAACCGGCTCTCCTCGGCGATTTCTTCCGCGGTCCTCTTCCGCACCGGCTCGCGCGGCGGGCGGAACGCCGGCGGGATGACCTGCACCGGGTCGATCGGGGTCCGGGTCCACCCGTTGCGGTTCACGACCAGGCACGCGAGGGCCGCGTCCCGGACCCAGTCCGCCTGCAGGCGCGCGTCGGCCATCTGGGTCAGTTCCCGGAGCGTCAGCCCGCGGGGATCGACGCCGGCGATTCCGGCGGTGCGGTAGCAGAGCGCGAGGAGGTCGAAGCGCTCGGCTCCTCCCCCAGCGGGTCGAGCGTCTCGATCTTCCGGAGCATCCGTTCCGTCGCCGCGTGTTGTGCCACCTTCGCCTTCTCGGTCGCCGCGTTCAGGATCTTGCGAAGGTGGCTCGGGGAGAAATCCGCGAAGGCCCCCCGGAACGCCTCGTATGCGGCTTCGAGGGGGTCGCCGGCGAGCCCGCGGAAGAACTGCTCCTCGGTGATGCCGTACCGGGTCACCTGATCCGTCAGGAGCACGAACAGCACGTCCACGAACTTCACGGGGTCTTTGACCAGCGCCCCGAACCCGGCCATGTTGTCGTCGAGCAGGGTGCCGATCTGGAACCCGGTCCGGGCCGCGACCTGTTTGATGCCCCAGGCATCAATGGACACGTCCCAGTTGCGCGCGGCGCGGTCCTTAAACGACCTCATCTGTTACCTCACTCGGAATCGAAATCGGGGGTCACCACGAGCTTGCACGGGACCACGGGCTTGCCCCCGCCCGAGGCCGCGACCCGGACCGCGAAGTTGTAGACCGTGTTCGCGGTCCCGCCGTCGATGAAGAACTTCACGCCCCGGCCGATCGGGACGCGGTCGAACTCGGCGTCGAGCACGACCAGGCCCGAGATCGTGAGCCCGGTCGGGCCGCCCGGGGGAGCAACTCCGGGCCGAGAGCGTTTCGCCGGCGACCACTTCGGGGTCTCGGCCAGGGACACGGCGAACCACCGGGGCTCGCTCGCGGGCTTGGCCAGGGGCGCGGGCGGATGCGGGTCGCGCTCACGGTCGGTACCTCCACACCCGGCACCAGCTCGCGGCCGGGCGCCGGAACACGCGCGCCCAGGACCACCCGGGGCGGCGCCACGTGCCACCCGGCGTTCCGGGTTCGGGCTCGGGCGAAACCACGAACCGGAGCGCTCCCGGGATCGGTCCCGTGCGAACGACGAACGGCCGGGCAAACGCGACCCGGGCCACGAGCGCCGGGAGCGGGCGCCGCGCGGCGGGCGGTGCGGTCGCCGGGACCGGCCCGCGGAGCACCAGGCCCCGGCCCGGAACCGGTACCGTGCGGGGCGCGCGGGCGATCAGGACGCCCGGGACGCGCTTCGCCGGCGGGACCGCGATCGCTCGCACGGGACGGCCCACAACGGCTCGTCCGAGAACGGGCGCGATGCGCCGGGGTGCGGCCACGAGCACCGCGGGCGGGCGCTTTGCTATGATCTGTACCGCGATCTTCGCGGGCCGGCCGACGGTCCCGCGGCCGACGAGCGGCCGGCGGACCTGTGCCACGACGATCGGGCGCACCGGTGGGCGGGCCGAAACGACCGCGGCCGCGCGCTGGGGCGACCCAACGAACGGTTTGCGGCGCCGGGTTCCGGTCAGCACGGCCGGCACGCGATCACTCCTCGTAAGTCGCCTGCACCGCGACGGTCGGCGTGCCCGTCGAGGTGCACTCGATGTTCAGCGCCGAACCACCCGGCACCCGGATCTCCATCCCCGGCGGGAGGAACTCGATCACGCCCGACTGGTCCGGCACCTCCCACAGGAGCCCGGTGTCGGTCGGCGTGGTCGGCTCGACGGTCGCGTTCGCGCCCGCGGTCGCCTGGAGCGTCTCGCTGTCGCTCGAATCGTTCTTTCCCGGTGTGGCCGCGGAGAGCGTCCCGAAGTTCGCGGTCGAGCGCGTCGCGCGCACTTTGACCGGTACCCCGGTTCCCCCGGCCGCGGCCTTCCCGAACAGCCTCAGCGACTTGATGAGCACGCGCTGGTTCGCGGGCGCCTTGATTTGGAGAACGGTTTTCGGCGTGGCCGCGACCAACGCGACCTCACCGCTGTTCACGTGCGCGACGATTCCCGCCATCGGTTACCCCACTAAGGACCATGTGTTGGGCTGAAGAACGCGAACGGGGCCGCCCGAATTCCCGCCGCCACTGTCTTGGTGCTGAAGCGGTCCGATGTCCCGATAGTTCGCCCCACCCCCGCCCGGGAAGGTCGCGGGCAGTGCCAGCGCGCGCAACAACGCGCCCCCGCCCGCCGTCGCGTTGAGCCGGAAGTCACCGCCCGCCGCGTTCACGAACGCCGACGCGCTCAGGTTGATCGGGTCCAGGTCGCGGATGTTCCCGCCGCTGCGCCCGGACGAATTCCCGAAGTCTGCGCAGTTGACCACGAACGGGAGCGCGGAGTTGCCCACGTACCCGCTCACCAGATTCGCTTCGGAGATGCAGTTGTAAGCCGCGCTCTCGGCCGCGCTCGATAGGTTGAACCCGTTCCGCGCGTTCCCGTAGGCGATACAGTTCCAGAACTTCCGGCTCGCCGAGAACCCGTCCGTGTTCACACCCGTGTTGCCGAACGAGATGCAGTCCCGCGCGCTCGCTACGAACTGAAACGGGGTCGCGCTGTTGTTCCACGCCACGCACCCGATCCCGTGGTACACCTGCGCCGCCGCGGCCCCCGAGTTGCCCGTGAACTCACAGAACGCGGCCTCGGTGATGCCCGTCGCCGCGCCGTCCGTCACCCCACCGTTCGTGAAGTTCTGGAACCGGCACCGCCACGTCGAGCCGCGGTGCGCGCACCCGGTTCCGAGCGTGATGTTGTTCCCGTCAAAAATCACGCTCTCGATCAGGGCGTAACTCGTACTCGACACGATGTTCGTGGTGGACAGGCTCGCGTCGAGTTGGATCGTCGGGCGGTTCGCGTCCCAATTCCGCAACCGGCGCGTGGTGTCGTAGCCCGAATAGGACACGCCGTTTGTGGGCGAGATGCGCCCGCCCGTCGCCCCTTGCGTGGTTGAGGTGATGACGAACGGGAGCGCGTTGTACTTGTAAAAGACGACGTTCCCGGACACGAGCAAGCTGTTGAACGCGCCGCCCGGGGACGCCAGCGCGCCGCCCATTTTCAGGGTCGCACCGGTCCCGGGCGTCAGCCCCGTAGCCGCGTCTACCACGACGGTTGTGGCGTTGGTGCGCGAGAGGATCTGCACGTATCGGCGGGTGATGGCTCCTGTTCCGCCCTCAATGCAAATCCCGTTGCCGACGCAGTTCGCGGGGAAGTTGGCCGTTGCGCTCGTAATGGTCGTCGTGGCGTTGGTCACGGCATCGGTCACCGAGATCTGCGCCGCCGCCTGCTGGGAATAGTCCGTGTTACCGGTTCCCAGAGCGTTCGTGTTGAAGCTCCCGCCGTTGCTGTCGTCCCCGTCGACGCGCACTTCCCATACCGTGTTCGCGTTGAACGCCATGACTCACCCCACCAGGTACGCACGGGGGTTCACCGCGAGCTTCCGAACCAGGGGGCCGAGCTGGTCGTTCGCGGCAATCATCCCCTTGACCACCACCAACACGCGGAGGAGCGCGATCACATCGTGGTTCGTCAACTGCGCCCGCGCGTTGTCGTCGCTCCCCGCGATCAACTGCGGGGCCACCGCCTGGTAGTCGCCGGGCTCCCACGGCTCGGCCCGTAGGAGCGCCGCGTCCGTGGTCCCGAGCGCCGCGGCGAGCCCCTGGCCCACCACCGCGTCGAGGACCGCGGGCGGCACGGTGAGCAGCCCCGCGAGCAGGTCCGCGGTGGTGCGGATGCTCTCGTTGACGAATTTCAGCAGTACCGGGTGATCGATCACGTCAGTGCCCTCACCGGATCGCGTCCTTGAACATCTGCGGGGCCTTGGGCAACTCGGCTTGATAGGCCGGCCCCATGTACGGGCGCGGGCGGTACACCAGGTTCCCGTCGAGCACCACGCGCGTCTTGCCCTTCGAGACGAACTGGCCCTGGGCGTTGCGGCCCGGGGTGTTCGTGACCCAGATCTCGCGCCCGTTGCCCGGGACGATCCCGCCCTTCTCCAGGAGCTCCGGGACGCCGTTCGGCTTGGTCATCGGGACCGGGCCGATCACGACCGACTTCGCGTTCGACCCGAGTGCGAACAGGATGCCCTTGCGGAGCAGCCCGAGGTGCGAGTTCGGGGGCTTCCCCGGCTCGCTGATCCCCTTCTTCTTCTTGATCGAGGTCCGGGCGCGCCGGCGCACGAACGCTCCGAACTTCGAGAGCGCCCGGCGCGTGCCCCGATCGACCGCGTTTTTGACGTCGTCGCGGTCGAAGAAGAACCGGGAGTACGCCTTGATGTCGAGCGCCACGGCCCCTCCGTTAGCTGAACGTGGCCCCGCTCGCGCCCGGGATCGAGTACGTGAGCGCCGGGCCGGGGCCGACCTTGACCGCCTTGGGCGCGTTGTCGCTCGACGTCGGCATGAACGTGATTTCCGGGTACAGCGCGTTCGCCAGATCCTGGTTCTCGTTCGCGCTGAACACCTGGCAGTCCACGCGCCACCCGCGCACCCCGACCTGCTCCTTCGGCCCGTCGAGGACCAACAGGTCGATCACGTCGTCGGTCAACAGCGCGTTCATGAACGCCTCGTAACTGGCGTTCCCGGGCTTCTTCTCCATGCGCCCGCTGAACTCCAGCCCGAGCAGCGATTTGGCCTGGAGCTTGATCCGGCTCGCGCGCGAGTTCGTCTCGGCCTGGTCCCAGGCCGGGTTGACCGCGAAGTTCTCGATGATCGCGGCCTCGGTCCAGGTCGGCCCGCCATACGAGCCGCCCGACCGCCAGTACACTTTCGCGTTGATCGCTAGCACGTCACGCCTCCACTTGTTCCCGGTACAGCACGGTCAGGACGCTCAGGAAGAGCTTGCGCTCGGCCAATTCTTCGAGGTCGTACA
The DNA here is from genome assembly GCF_001610855.1 of Gemmata sp. SH-PL17. Classification (NCBI taxonomy): domain Bacteria; kingdom Pseudomonadati; phylum Planctomycetota; class Planctomycetia; order Gemmatales; family Gemmataceae; genus Gemmata; species Gemmata sp. SH-PL17. Next base: position 8,739,288 of record NZ_CP011271.1, on the reverse strand, counting down.
CGGTGGTGCATTCCGCGGTCTCGGGCCACAGCCCGGAGTCCGGTTGTCCCTCGACCGCCAGGAGCCGCGCGGCCCGCACGCTCCCGATCTCGTTGAGTAACTGCTCGCACCACCCCACCAGCCCGTCGATCCAGCGCGCCCCGATCGGCCCGTCGTCCGGGTACAGCTCGGCGACCACGATCACGATCGCGTAATCGTTCTGGTCCGAGAGCCGGCTCACCGGGCCGCCCGCGTAGGTGCTCGGGAACACTTGCACCCGGCGCCCCTTCAGTTCCCGCGTGTCGAGGTCGATTTCCCACGGGCCGATCACCTCGTCCGGGGCCGCGGGCTGCCACCACGCTCTGATGCGCTCGACCACCGCGTCCCGGACCTCGACGATTCGTGCGGCCATGTCACGCCGGTCCCTTGTGCTTGCAGTGGACCCGGAACAACGTTTCGCCCGGGTCGCTGTAGCGCCAGTCGGGTTCGCCCGTCGCCGGGGGGAGCACCTCGAACTTCTGCGCGGTCCCGTTGACCACTTCCTCGACCACGTCGCCCTTCTTCGGCTCCCACGGCAACTCGGTTTTCGGGATCAGATAATCGCGGTCCCCGAACACGACCGCGGCCCCGCCCGCGTTGGCGATCCGGCTGAACACCGTGCGCCCGAACCAGGCCCGACCCGTCAGGTCGATGCGCTCGGCCCCGCGCACGTAGGTGAGCGCGCCGTCCGGGGCGTGCGCGGCCCGCAGGCGCGCGATCAGGGCGCTCTGCCCGCGGCTGGCCCGGCTCACGAGGTCACGTCCTCCAGGATGCGGATCTGCACGTTCGCCGCGGTCGTCGAACTCGCGTTGGTCAGGTAGATCGAGCTCGACACGTCCACGGTGATCGGGTTCACGAGCCCGCACCCGAGGTACCACACGTAGGGCTTGCCCGCGGCGATGGTGAGCGTGTTCCCGGGGACCGTGCCCGAGTTCGTTTCGATCGTGACGGCCAGGTCGCTGAGGATGTAGATCGACTGGATCTTGTCCGCGTCCAGGTCGATGTCGACCCGCATGTCCGTGGTGTTCGCGGGCACGGTGACGTCCCGGTTCGTTTCCCCGTTCGCGTCGACCGTCACGACCTTGGTGATCGCGTCCCCGTTACGGCTCCACGAGAGCGTCAACTGGTGGCTGATGCCGGGTGCGAGCGCCAGGAGCGCCAGGGCGATCAGGAGTACGGTCATGGGTCTCACCGGTTCGGGGTTGAGGGGACGGGCCGGCGGGGGAGCGAGCGAATCTCCCCCGCCGGCGGAGTGTTGTTACGCGCTCGGGTCGTGGCGCACGAGGCACGTGGCGTTGTTCCCGCTGCACGCGGTCACGGTGACCCCGAAGATCTTGAACGTGCTCGCGGTCAGGGTGATTTTTTTGTTGGTCGAGTCCCAGTACACGCGCTTGTCCGCGGCGATGATCCCGTCCCCGGTCATCAGGTACACCCCGCCCTCGGCCGCGAGCGCGCCCAGGGCGCCGTCGGCGATGTCCCGGTGGCACACGCGCGGGGTGTCGTTGGTGACCACGACGGCGCCCGCGGGGACCGCGGCCCCGGACGGGGTGTGGTCCACCGTGAGCGGGTTGCCCGAGGAGAACTGTGCGTCGTAAGGCATCGGTCGGTCCCCTGAACGGTTTCAAAAGTCGAGCTGTCACGGCGGGAGTCGAACCCGCTCCTCCGGGGCGAGTCCCCCGGCGTGCTCCCCACACACCACGCGCCAGTGCCCACATGTGCGGGGCTATTCGGCGGGCCGAGAGGCCAGGTCGATGAGCTTGTCGAGGTGCTCACCGGGCACCCGGATGGTCGCCCCGGGGCGCTCGGCCGGGAGCGCGAGCTTCAGGCACGCGGACACGACCTGTTCCTTCGGGTCCAGGGGCGCGGCCACGTCCTGTAGGTCGCCGGCGAACACGGCGACGGCCGCGGCCCGGGGGTTGCCGCCCCGCGCGTCGCGGAGCCTCGAAAGCGGAGTCAGCATCGGAACCTCTCGGTGGAACGAGCAGTAAGGGGAACGGGCGCGCCGGGCGCTTACGCGGCGCCCTTGGACTTCACCCCGGCCAGGTACTCGGCCTGGTCGCACCCGAAGTCGTGGTACCCGCGGAACCGGACCCCGAGCTCGTCGAAGTCCGCGTCCGCGCTCTCGACCGTCGGGCTCATGTTCCCGTTGAGGAACGAGACCACCATCGCGGCCAGGTACGCGGGGTTGTTGAGCAGGTGCCACGCGGTCGCCGAGTACCCCGTGTACGCCGGGTCCGAGAGCTGCCACGCGACCACCGGGCGGTACTTGTTCTGGTAGATGTTGGCGCTCGCGTTCGCGACCGCGCCCAGGTTCTGGTTCCGGTAGATGACCTCGGCGTTGCCCTCCAGTTCGGGGGGCACGAGCAGGATCTCGGGGCGCCCGCCCGGGGCCGACCCGACCGGGTTCTGGGTGTCCGCGTTGACCGCCTTGGTGCCGTCGGCCGCGGGCGACTTCATCTTGCGGAACGCCTGCACCCCGAGCCCGAGGCCCACGCCGTCGGTGCCCAGGTTCGTGGTGGCCCCGCTGATGTAGTTGGTCCGGCCCGCGGTGAAGAACGAGGCGTTGTTGATGAACTTGGCCCAGAAGATCTTGTTGAACTTCTTGGACGAGCCGCGCCCGAGCCGGGTGCGCAGGTCGTCGAACGCGCCCAGGTCGTCGTTGACGATGTCGGTGCGCGACAGGCTGAACATCTTCGCGTAGGTCTTGGCCTGGCGCGTGTAGCTCTCCTGCCCGGCCGTCGCGTGCTTGATCTTCCCGTCCGGCCCGAGCTCCTCGTACTCCATGTCGTCGAGCATCCGGTAGCTCGTGACCTGCTGGAAGTTCGACACGCTCTTAACCGCGGCGATCTCCTTCCACGTCATGTCCTCTTCCACGTACCCGGACAGGAGCTCCTTGTTCGCCACGTTCCCGAGGATGCCGCTCATGGAAATGTTCGACACGCCCGCGGCGCGCAGGTCGACGCTCCCGTCGCTGTTCGTGAACGCGGCCTTGAGGACCGCGCGCAGGTTCCCCGCGGTGATGCGCTCGCCCGGGCTCCCCGGGTACCCGTTCTGGATCGCGGCCAGCATCAATACTTGCTGGAGCCCGAAGTTGCGGAAGCTCTCGTGCGCGGCCTGGCACACCTCGGCCCGGTACTCGCGCTCGACGGTGCGCCCGAGCGACATCCGGAGCGCCGCTTCGAGGGCCTCGGACACGCCCACGCCGGGAGCGGCTTCGGCCCCCATGCGCCAGCGCCCGCGCCCGAAGTTCAGGGCCGGACCCGCGTGCGGGTTCGCGGCCGAAACGCCACTCGCGAGGGACGCGCGCAGGGCGCTCAGTTCGGCCCGCTCGACCGCCCACCCGCCGCGGATCGCTTCCGCCGCGAGCGTGGTGTTCGTGCCGCACACGCGGTTGATCCCACTGATCCGCTCGACCTCGGCCGCGGCCTGTTGCCGCATCAGCGCGATCGGATCGGCCGCGTTCGGTGCGGGGATCTGGGTCACGACGACCGTGGGCACGGTGCCGACCGCGGTCTGGGTGGGGACGACGTTCTCTTCCACGGCTGCACTCCGGTCAGTGATCGGGCCGGCGGCCCGGGTGGTACTCGATCGGTTGGCCCGGCGCGCCTCCGCGGCGAGCCCGGCGACGGTCTGGTCGAACGACTGGATGCCGTCGATGAGCTTGCGCTCGAGGGCCTCGGGCGCCCCGAACACCCCGCCCGTCTTCGCGGCGGCGAGTTGCTTGTCGGTGAGCCCGCGCGCCTTCTGCACGGCCGCGTCGAAGCTCTTCTGGCTGTTCTCGACCAGGTCGCGGAAGTACGCCTGCTGTTCCTCGGTGACCGGCGCGCCCGGGGTGCCGGCGCCCTTGATCGGCCCGGTCCCGAACACGAGCGCCTTGATCCCCTGCTGCTCGGCCGCGCCCGAGAGGTCGTAAACCACGGCGAGCGTGCCGATGGACCCGATCATCGCGGTCGCGGTGTTCGCGAAGATCTGGTCCGCCTGACTCGCGATCCAGTACGCGGCGGACGCGCACAGGTCCTCGGCGAACGCCCACACGGGCTTCTGTTTCGTGGCGGCCTTGATGTCGGCCGCGAGGTCCGCGGTGCCGCTCACCGTGCCCCCGGGGCTGTCGACGTGGAGCAGGATCGCGGACACGTCGGGATCGGCTGCCGCTTTGCGGATCGCGCGCCGGGCCGCGACCGTGCTGGTCGCGCTCGACATCGACCCCTGGGCCTTCATCAGTGCCCCGGCGATCGGGATCACCGCGATCTGCTGGCCCCCGCCCGCCTTGATCGTCTGGTACGGCTCGGCCGCGGCCAGCTTGGGCGATTCGGCCGAGGCGACGTGGACCGCGAGGTCCGTGCGCTGGGCGAGGGACCAGAGCGCGGCCCCGGCCGACGGCTCGATCGCCCACACGCCCGCGTAGTCGGTGGCGCGCGGGAACGTCGGGACGGTGAGTGTGTTCCGTTCAGGCCGCACGGGTGCCCTCCTGCGCGGGCGCCGGCTCGTCCGTTGTGGTCCGGACCGGAGCCGCGCCCCCGCCCGCGAGCCACGCCGGGAGCGGGAGCCCGTGCTTCTGGTACAGGTCCATCGTGCGCTTGCGCGCGAGGACCAGTTCTTCCTCGGTGACCCCGTCCCGGGCCGCGATCGCGGCGAGCGTGTCGGCCCCGTTGGTCAGGTTGATTTCGTCGGCCGAGGCGTCCTTGACCGGATCGGTGACGGGGCGCGCGTCGTACTGCCACCGGTGCCGCAGCTTCCACCACTGGCCCTCGTACCCGATGAGCTTGGGGAGCGCGAACTTCGCGAACTCGAACCACCGGTACAGGGCCGGGTCGAACACCTTCGCTTCGAGCCCCTGGCGGTGGATGTCGCGCCCGTGCCAGTACGGGGCGTCGTCCATCCGACCCGACGAGTAGTTGTAGCGCGAGTGGTCCCCGGCCACCTTCCCGAACGGCATGTCGATGGCCCGGCCGATCTCGCGCAACTTGGTCGCGACGAACATGTCGTGGTTCGTGGTCGGCTGTTCGGGCTTGAACTGCGTGACCTTCCCGCCACCGGGCACGGTCAGGAGCATCCCACGCACGAGCGGGATCGTGTCCATCGTGTCGATCTGATCGGGCTCGTCGCCGGTCGTCCCGAGCGTGCCGTCGGGCAGCTCGATGACGCCCGCGAGCAGTGACGCGACCTCGGCCGCGGTGAGCGTGGCGGTCGTGAACCGGCGGAGCTGGCCCAGGACCGGGAGCGCGGGCGTGAGCATCGATACCCCGCGGAGCTGGCCCGGGCGCTCGGGCCGGAGCCAGTGGAGCACGTTCCGCGCGTCCACCCGGTCCGCCTGCCCGGTCACCCACAACGACCGCGGATCGCCCGGGTGGCGCTTGAGGATCAGGTACGCGGTCGGGTCGCCGTCCTCGTCGCACTCGATCCCGTCGTCGCCGGTGGTGTTGGCGAGCGGGTAATAGCCCGCCGGGTGTGCGACCTGGTCCGGCTCGATGAGCCGCACGTCGAGCGTGACGGGGAGCCCGAGCCGTTCGAGGCGCTTGGAGTCGCGGAAGACGCCGAAGCACTCGCCGGCGACGATCTCGACCCCGCACAGGACGCGCGACGTGAGGGGCCAGTCGGCCGCGGCGGCCCACACGCGCCACAGGTCCTCGACGGACCGGTTCAGCGCGTCGTCGTCGGTGAGCATCTGGAGCCGCGCCCCGGTGCCGACCGTGTCGGTGACGAGCGTGCGGACGATGCCCGCGGCGTAGCAGTTGTTGAGCACCTCGTGCCGGGTGCGCTTGCGGAGCACGCGCCGGACCTCGGGCGTGAGCTGCCCGACCGCCGCCAGGTCGTCGGCCGGCGCCCAGTGCTTGCGGTTCTCGTTGTCGGTGCGCGCGGCATCGTAGCTCGCGCGCCTCGTGACGGTACGCTCGGAGCGGAACGGCCGGCCGGTGTGGTCGACGATCGTGATTTTGCCGGGCGTGGGTTCGCCGGCGCGCATGAGTGCGTTACTCACCCCGGACCTCCCCCGGGCAATTCCGGGCGCGCGGCCCGGAGCCCGCGCCACGCGGATTTGGCCCCGCCCCTGGCGTTGGTCCCGGACAGCGCGGCCTTGGTCGCGAGGTGCTTGTCGGCCGCGACGAGCTTGTCGAGCGGTTGGCCGGTGGCGGATTGCCCGTCACTGGTCGAGGACGCGGGGAGCTGGGCTTCGGACGCGATCGTGTCGGTGAGATCGGTAGGATCGGCCACGGCGAGCCCCCGGCGGCAACGTCAGCGAACGGGTGATACGTCCACTGTGTTGCGGCCGGGGCGCGGCTTCAATCGCGGGATGGGCGGGGCCGAAGGGAATTGGCGGGATGAGTACAACAGGTGGACTCTGCGATTCTACGACACGGTTTGGAACTCCTCACGCGGGGTGATGCGTGAGGCCGGCGCGGGCGTTTTCGGTGATTAAGTCTAAGCTCCGGCTATTTCACTGGCTTGCTGGCGTCCCACACCCGGATCGTGCGATCGTGGCTCGCGGTCGCGATCCGGAATCCGTCCGAGCTGAATGCCACGGAGAGCACTAAGTCTGTGTGCCCTTTGAGGACGCACACCTCGGCCCCCGTTCGCGCGTCCCACACCCGGGCCGTGTGATCCCTGCTCGCAGTCGCGACCCGGGAGCCGTCCGGACTAAACGCCGCGGAAAGCACTCGATCAGTGTGTCCCTTAAGGACGCACATCTCGGCTCCCGTTCGCGCGTCCCACACTCGGGCCGTGTGATCCCAACTGGCAGTCACGACCCGAGATCCGTCCGAACTGAACGCAACGGAAAGCACTCGATCGGTGTGCCCCTTAAGAACGCACATCTCGGCCCCTGTTCGCGCGTCCCACACCCGGGCTGTGCGGTCGTGGCTCGCGGTCACGACCTGGGCTCCGTCGGGGCTGAACGATGCGGAAAGCACCCGATCCGCGTGCCCCTTGAGGGCACTCACTTCGGCCCCGGCCTTCGCGTCCCACACCCGGGCCGTATGGTCCCAACTGGCGGTCACGATCCGAGATCCATCGGGGTTGAATGCCGCGGAAAGCACCGGACCCGCGTGCCCCTTGAGGGCACTCACTTCGGCCCCGGTCTTCGCGTCCCATACCCGGGCCGTGTGGTCCTCACTGGCGGTCACGACCCGAGATCCATCGGGGCTGAACGCCGCGGAAAGCACCCGATCCACATGCCCCTTGAGGGCACTCACTTCGGCTCCGGTCTTCGCGTCCCATACCCGGGCTGTTTTGTCGTCGCTGGCGGTCGCAACCCGGGTTCCGTCAGAGCTGAACACCACGGAAAGCACTCGATCGGTGTGCCCCTTGAGGGCACTCACTTCGGCCCCGGTCTTCGCGTCCCATACCCGGGCTGTTTTGTCGTCGCTAGCGGTCGCAACCCGGGTTCCGTCAGAGCTGAACACCACGGAAAGCACTCGATCGGTGTGCCCCTTGAGGGCACTCACCTCGGCCCCGGCCTTCGCGTCCCACACCCGGGCCGTGTGGTCCCAACTGGCGGTCGCGATCCGATTTCCGTCCGGGCTGAACGCCACGGACACCACCGGACCTGCGTGCCCCTTGAGGGCACGTAGCTCGGCCCCGGTCTTCGCATCCCACACTCGGGCCGTATGGTCCCTGCTTGCGGTCACGACCCGAGATCCATTGGGGCTGAATGCTACGGACAGTACCCGATCCACATGCCCCTTGAGGGCACGTAGCTCGGCCCCGGTCCGCGCGTCCCACACCCGGGCTGTGTGGTCCCAACTGGCGGTCACGACCCGAGATCCATCGGGGCTAAACGCCGCGGAAAGCACCCGATCCACATGCCCCTTGAGGGCACTCACTTCGGCCCCGGTCTTCGCGTCCCATACCCGGGCCGTATTGTCTTCGCTGGCGGTCACGACCCGAGATCCATCGGGGCTGAACGCCGCGGAAAGCACGGGGTCCGTGTGCCCCTTGAGGGCACTCACTTCGGCCCCGGTCTTCGCATCCCACACCCGAGCCGTGTGGTCCCAACTGGCGGTCGCGATCCGGGTTCCGTCCAGGCGGAATGCCACGGAAAGCACTCGATCGGTGTGCCCCTTGAGGACACACACCTCGGCCCCAGTCTTCGCATCCCACACCCGAGCCGTGTGGTCCCTGCTCGCGGTCGCAACCCGGGCTCCGTCGGGGCTGAACGCCACGAAAACCACCGGGTTCACGTGCCCCTTGAGGGCACTCACTTCGGCCCCGGTCTTCGCGTCCCACACCCGGGCCGTGTGGTCCCAACTGGCAGTCGTGACCCGGGTTCCGTCGGGGCTGAACGTCGCGAAAAGCACCAAGCCCGTATGCCCCTTGAGGACGCACACTTCGGCCCCGGTCTTCGCGTCCCACACCCGGGCCGTATGGTCCTCACTGGCGGTCACGATCCGAGATCCGTCAGGGCTGAACGCCACGGATACCATCCGACCCGTGTGCCCCTTGAGGGCGAGCTGCGCGCCGCAAATGCGATTCAAGTAGTGCCACTCCCATCTTCGCAATTCGGGCTCTGTACTGTCGAGTAAGGCGCGGGCGCTCAAGAGATTGTTCTCCCGCCACTCCTGGTGGGCGAACTGCATCGTCCGCCCATATTCAAATGCCGCGAGTCTTTTCCGTTCACGTTCTAGTTTCTGGCGTGCTTCGGCTTCGTTCGCCTGTGCGCGTTCCGCAATTTCTTTGAGCCCAACGGCTTCATCTCTCGCACCTTCCGCGATCCGCTTGTTATTCTCGGCGGTGCTCCAAAGTGATGCAATAATGGCACCGAACGCGCCAGATCCCAGGAGCAGTAGAACTGCAACGGCCAAAATCCACTGGATCAGCCTCTGTTTCCGGCGCTCCTCTGCTTTGGCATCGGCGACGGCCCGCTCGCGCTCGGATCGGCGCAACCGCTCTTCCAGGCCGGTCCGGAAGGTTGCGACCGAGGTCGCAATGGCCGCACCATTTGTTGGCCGATCGTCCCCGCGCGCCCTGAGACATTGTTTCGCCAGTTCTATCAACTCAGGATCGGCCCCGCTCGCGTCCAACTCGGCGTAAATGGTTCCCAGTTCTGCACCCGCGGCTCGGATGATGGTGTCCATCGCGCTGTTGCCGACAAACGGTGGCCGACCCGTCAGAACCGCGGCCAAAATGCCCCCGAGGGCGAACACGTCGGCTCGAGCATCGACCGGCTCCCCACGCGCTTGTTCGGGAGCCATGTATGACGGCGTTCCTTTCACTGCGCCGGCCACCGTCGCCGCCGTTTCCGTGGTGAATAACGCGCCCGTGTCCGTCGCGGTCGTTTCGGGCTCCGAGCCGCCGATCTGTTTGGCCAGCCCCCAGTCCATGACCTGGACCTCGCCGAACGCCCCCACCATAATGTTCGAGGGCTTTAGGTCTCGGTGTACGATGCCCTGGATGTGCGCATAACCGACGGCCTGGCACACGTGCTCGAACACCGCGAGAAGCCGCCCGTGTTCACTCGCCGCGTCGGATCGGGTTTTGAGGAGCGTGTCGAGGGTGTTTCCCTGGATCAACTTCATGGCCAGGAAGGGGCGCCCGTCAGGGAGTGTTCCCAGTGCGTACACAGGGGGGATGCCCGGGTGCGTCAACCGGGCGGTGATCTGGGACTCGCGCAGGAACTCCTCGACGCGCATGCCCGGAAGCATCACCTTGACCGCGACTTCGCGCCCGAATGTCATGTCGTGGGCTGCATACACGATGCCCATTCCGCCCGTAGCGAGTTTGTGGGTCAACTGGTAGCCAGAGACCACAGGCATTTCGGCTGAAGATGCCGTTTGGGTTTTCGAGGGAGTGAGCCGCGTTTCGTCCCCGGAAACGCTGGACACGGGCTGCGCACTAGGGGCCGTCAGCGTTGCCCCATCCGTCGAACTCGGAGGTGGTACGTTCGGACGGCTCAACGTATCCCTTTCCGCGCCCGACGGAGGCTCGGGAACTGCCGGGAGTTGAGCTTGCTTCTGCGTTGCGTCGATCGGGTCGTTCATGAGAACCGTCGCAAGATGCGAGTTCGCAGCAATGAGGGAATAGTAGCCACAAACACGCTCCAATCAACGACATGTCAATAACGCGCACGGCCGCCTCCGAATGAACTCGATCACGTGTCACGTGGATGAGGATTCGATACTCTCGCGTGTCCGGATTCGGTGCCCACACCCGCGACATGATTTTACCCGAACGGTCGTTCCGCCGCGGTGCCGGGTATATTCGGTCTTGAACCGCACATCCCCGCACTTCGGACAGCACAGCCCGAGCCGCGTCACGGCCTCGCACGCGGAACACACCATATCTCTCGTGACGACGCCGTTCGGCGAGCGACATAACCGGATCGTGTGCAGCCGGTGCCCGCGGCAGTCGGCACAGTGTGCCCCCTTGGTCCGCGGCTTCTTGCGCGCATCACCTGTGCTCATCAGTAGATCGCTCCGTGCTTCTCGCGGAACTTGTCGGACAGGCGAACCTTCTTGCGCGTGACCGTGACGGGCGGTGCCCCGGCCGCGGTACCGGCGTCCCAGCGCAGGCCCAGGACGCTCGCCGCGACGGTGGCCCCGACCACGCAGTCCCACCAGTGATTGTCCCGGTTCAATCGCGCCACCCACTCATCGACCTCGTACCCGGCGGCCCCCGGGTCGCGGGGCTTCGGGTATTCGGCCGCGCAGTGGTCCGCGAACAGTTGGTGCTCGGCCTGGCTCGCGGCGAACAACTGGAGGCACCCGGGCGCCCCGGGCGGGGTCCGGAACCGCTCGGCCACGAACGACTTGAACTTGTTCGTGTCGAACACGACCTTCCGCCCGCGCTTCCCCGTTTCGGCGGTGGAGATGCGCCACCCAGGTCCGATCTGCTCCCCGTCCAGGCGCCGCCAGTTCGCGATCGGGGTCGCCTTCGGGCTGATGTACTTCCCGTGCGAGGGGAGCAGCACGGCCGCGTGTTTGGAGCGCCGGCAGAAGTCGTACACGAGGTCCGTGAGCGGCCCGTAGTTCGCGTCGATCGGGCACCGCTCGACGTGGAGCTCGGTCCCGGTCTCCTCCTGCACGTACTTGCGGCCCAAGATTCGATCGGTGACCGCCGTGAGCCCGGCGTAGATCACGGCCTCCTGTGGGATCTTGTCCATCCCGGTCAGCGTCGAGAGGGTCGGGCGCGCGTCGGCCGCGGCGAAGTACAGCCGGGTCTGGTCCGGGTACGGGCCGTAGTCGATCACCGAGCCCCCGAAGCGCTCGTCCCACGCGACCACCGCGTACCAGAGCACGTGTTCCCCGACGTCCACGAACGCCGTGAGCCGGGTACACGAGCGCGGGACCGCGAGCCGGGGCAGGTTCGTGACCTTTTTCGCCAACACGTCGGGATCGAGCACGGACGCCGCGACCGCGTGGAGCGGCTTGGGGTCGTTCATGTACTCGGCCGCGAACGCGAACGGGTCGCGGAACCGCAGGTGCATCGCGTGCTGGATCGCGCTGATGTCCTCGGGATCTTTGCGCTCGTCCCAACTCGCCTCGGCTCCCGCTTCGAGCTCGACCTGGTGGGCGACGTAGTAGGCGTTCGATTCGGTGAAGTCGGGAGGTTCGAGCTGCGCGCACCGGGCGTACTCCTCGAAGTACCCGTCCCACGCGGCGAGGTTCCGCGGGAGCGAGCGCAGGATGCCCGTGCGCTCCCCGCGCCAGAGCGGGTGCTTCTTGCGGTCGAGCAGGTGGTCCACCATGTCGCCGGGCTCGATCACGGTACACGGCATCACGGCCGCGATCTTCTTCCCGGGTCCGGCCATCCCGAGCACGTCGGCGCTCACGAGCTGCTCGCGCACCACGTTCTGGGTCTTGGACCGCGCGCTCTCGGGCGTCTGGGGGTCGTCGAGGAGCACGAAGTCGGGGCGCACCATCTCGCCGGTGGTGAGGGCCTTGAGCGACCCGCGGAGCCCGTCCCCGGTGAGCCCGCTGGTCGCGATCACGATACCCGACGTGGGCACCATGCCGTCGGCACGCAGCGGCCAGTGCGGTGGCCAGTTCTCCGGGGGCGGCACGGTCGGGAACACGATCCCGTCGCTCGACCACTCGATGAGCGTGGACACCCCGTCGCACGTCTGCCCGCTGGCCCGGTTCGCGATCCCGCCCAGCGCGCGGGCATAGTGCGACACCTCGGGGTAATCGAGCGCGAGCGCGTCGGAGAACCGGATCAGGGTCTTGATCGCGGTGAGCGAGTCCCCGGCCTTCTCCGCGGTGGCCCCGATCACGAAGGCGTACCGGCACACCGCGTTGAGCGTGGCCCACAGCGCGCCCATGCGGCTGATCGTGGTCTTGCCCGAGCCGCGCGGCATCGCGAACGCGAACAGGGCGCCCCGAGTGGCGGCCTCCTCGATCCGGGCGATCGCGCGCAGGTGCGATTCGGACCACCCCATCGAGAACGCTTGCGGGGCGTAGGTCTCGCAGAACAGCCGGAGCGACTTCGAGCACGCCTCCCGGCGCTCCGGGTCCAGGATGTCCGGGCACGGCCCGGCTTCGCGCTTGGTGTCGGCCCGTAGACGGGACGCATTCGCGAGCCGGTCGCGCTCGGCAGTGCTCGCCGGCGTGCGGGTGGGAGCTGGGGGCGCTGGTGCGGCCGTCGGCTTCGCACGGGATGTGGGCTTCGCGGCAAATTTGGGAGTGGGTTTCGATTTGGTGCGCGGCGCAGCCGCCGCCTTGACCGCAGTCTTCTTGACCGCGACCGACTTCTTCTTGACCGCGCCAGTCCCTTGAGGCTTGGGCTCGCCCTTCCGCTTCGGCATGTACTCTCGCAAGGAGTGTACACCTTAGCATGAGAAGCGGGGCTGAGGAAATGCCGGTGCTCGATCGGTATGGTTCTGAAACTTGCGCCACACGTTCGGATCTGCTCTAATCGCTCGTATGAACACCATCATTCTTAGCGTCCTACTAATCGCACAGCCCGTTCCCCGCCCCTGGAAATCCGACACGCTCGTGTTTACCGCGAGCCCTGTGCCGGTTCGGTGGGAGTAGAATTGGGGTGGAAGATGACAACTAGATTCGGGCAGAATACGGCCCGTGCTGCCAGACGCGGCCTGCGCAGTCGCCACAGTCGGATGAGGCGCCCTACCCGAACCCATCCGAATCAGAGTGCGTCCTTGTAACGGAGGGGGGGCCTCCGTACCCTAAAAACTTGCCCTACGCGACTTGACAATCATCGGACGCCCTCTGCAACGGGCGTGTGCATTGGGTCGCGCGTAACGGTTTCCGGACATGGCTCACTGGCTATTTCTACCTGACGACGCCCTGCACGACCTCGTGATCCTCGCGGCGTTGACCCCGGATCAGTTCGAGAAGCTGCGCGGACACCTCGACTCCCACGAGTTCCGCCTCCAGTACCGCTTCTACATCAAGGTCGCTGATCTACTACAGATTTCTGACGAGGCGGCTGCAAAGCTCTCCGTCTTCCTCAATCACGTTCATACTCAGCGCGTGCGAGCAAAGAGGGAAGCCGAGTCGATTCCCACCGAGTTGGAGCATTTTCTCGGGCGCATTCAAACAGGAGAGAACGGGCAACTCGCAAAGGGATTAATTGGGCAGATAAGATCCAAAAAAGACTATATCGTTAAGCTGTTTTCCGATCTTCCGAAACGCGATTTCTCGGATAAGGTGCGAGACCTCGAGACCGGCCCCATCCCGCACCTGCACAGCTTCCGAACCGTATGCGATGTGCGTCCAGTCTTCAACAAAGAGGCCACCGAGATAACATCGCACCTGCTTGTGATCACCCTGAATATGGTGACGCACACAACGGTATCGAATGATTACGAGGAAGTAGTCGTCCAGTTGGCAGAAGAGGACCTCAAAGAAATTCGGACCGCGTTCGAGCGACTTGAGAAAAAAATGGTGTTGCTCAAGCAGCACCATCGTATCGGTTCCGAATTGCGGAAGAGGGAGGGCTAGACGTGGCGGACTTCTGCCTGAGCGCGAACGGAGGACAGGAGTACGCCGAAGCGCGGTACGCGCGGGAGGACGGATACGCGCGAGCTGAGGAGAAATACAAGGAGGATCGTTGGGCCGAACCGTACAAGCAATTACCACCCGCCGAACTTGCTGATGAGTCGTGCGAGAACGATCGGCTGACAAGTTCTTCCTCACCTAGTCGGATTCACACTCCGGTTGCCACGCCCATCGCCTCATCGCTGCGGCGTGTAGCGGTCCCGAAGTGGGTGTCCGTTGTCGGGGATTCCTTGATTCGATTTACCGCAGGAGTCGCCATTCTGTCGGCCGCGGCGTGCGCGGCCAGCTTGATTGAGAGTCAGTGGCTCATCGGTTTTGCTTGCGGCTTCACTGCGCACCTGTTTGCAATCGTCTGGCTAGCGATTCGAAGCAGACCGTGGGTTCCCCGAGTGGCCAGTGCAGCATGAGTCGCAATCGCTCTCTCGCAATCACGCTCGCGTTTGGAGTGACGGCGCTCTGTGCGGCCGCAGCAGTAGCTATTTTCAGTTGGCCCGAAGAGGCGATGAAGCGGTTTGATACAGTTTGGTTCAGAATCGTTTTGCTGCTTGTGTGTACTCTGCTTGCGGCGCTCATCGGGGTAGAGTTGTACTCTCTCTGGCATGATCCCCCAGCAAAGCGGATGATACGCCACCTTGTAGTGTATGTGATGGGGGTAGGTGGTCTGAGTTCGGTCAGCCCATTTGGGCTACTTGGGCTTCAAAAATTCCAAGGATTTGGCATCGAGGTTACTGCCCAAGACGCCACTTCCGCAACGGCCCTTTCCATCGGCATGACCTTCCTAGCTCTGATTATTCTTGGAGTTGTTTACGTGCTTTGTTGCGTCTTCATTCCCGACACAGAAAGCCCATCCAAGTAACCCCGGCTGAACCTATTTTGGCCGTTCCTTTTGCTCCCACTGCTTCTCCTCGCCCTACCTTGGACTCTTGCACTTCGGACACACGAGCGGGCGATCGCAGATAAAAAGACTGCGTCGCCAAGATGGTTTCGGAGATTGCAGGCCACCTCTCGGTGGTGAGGGCAAGAAGGGTAAGTGAACAACACGGAACTCGGGCACGTCTCCCTCGCTTTAAAATGCCTCTTCGTTCCACTGAAGGCAGGGCACTTTGGGCGCTGTGTGCGCGTACCGTTACTGTGTCTATAACCCCGACTGTTCCCGATGGGGCACTTTTCGACCAACCCGCCGGAAGGACCCGTGAAACTCAAGCCGTTTTCAGATAATAGGGAGGGTCCGGATTTTGTTAGGCTTGCCTAACTAGCCTGGCGAATCGGTCCCGCCCGGCACGCGGGGCACAAGAGCCTTCACGTGTCGGGCGGAGCGTTAAGCCACAGATGAGTTAGAACTCTGTGAATCCTCCATCCCCGCTACCGAGGTGATCGAGTTCGTGCACGTGTCCGTTGCCGTTGGTTGTCCCGTTCTTGAGGGCACGGGTGACCGCGGGTCTGGGCTTTGGGATCGCCCCATTCTTCCGGGGCGACTTAGCCGGGGTGCTGCGCGCGGGACGCGCTCCGGTGTCACCGAGCTTGAACCGGGCGACGAGGTCGCGCAGTTGTGCGGCCTGATCGGTAAGTGTTTGGGCTGTGGCGGACATCTCTTCGGTCTGCGAGGCGTTCTTCTGAGTGACGGTGTCCATCTGGGTCACGGCTTTGTTCACTTGCTCGATACCCGCGGACTGCTCCTTACCAGCCGCGGCGATCTCGGTGATGATGTCAGTCACGCGCTTCACGCTGGTCACGATCTCGCCCAGCGTGGAGCCGGACTGGTTCACGAGTTCGGTGCCCGCGTCCACCTTCTTGACCGAGTCCTCGATCAGCGACTTGATCTCCTTCGCGGACGTGGCCGACCGTTGGGCCAGGTTCCGAACCTCACTCGCGACGACGGCAAACCCGCGGCCTTGTTCGCCGGCACGGGCCGCTTCGACCGCAGCGTTGAGTGCGAGCAGGTTGGTCTGGAACGCGATCTCGTCGATCGTCGTGATGATGTCCGCGATCTTCTTCGACGACTGGTTGATCTCGCCCATCGCCTCGACCGCGTTACCGACCACCTGACCGCCTTTCTCGGCCACGTCCCGGGAACCGCTCGCGAGTTGTCGGGCTTGTTGGGCGCTATCGGCGTTCTGACGCACGGTCGCGGTGATCTCTTCCAGCGTGCTGGCCGTTTCTTCGAGGCTCGAGGCCTGCTCCTGGGCGCCGGTCGAGATCTCTTCACTGGCCGCGGACAGTTGACCCGAGGCGTCGGCCAGTTGCTCGGACACCTCACGCACGCCCTCGAGGGCAGCACGCACGGACACGATCGCTTTGTTCAGGGCGGATGCCATTTGGCCGACCGCGTCCGTGCCCAAATCGGGTACCTGTTGGGTAAAGTCGCCCGCGGCCATTGCGTTAACTGTGGTCACTACGGTGTTCATTTTCTTCTGGAGTTCGGCCGCTCGGGCGCTGTCCTGTTCGGCCTGGGCTCGGGTGGCCGCGGCCTCGCGCTCGGTGCGCTCGCGCGCTTCGGTGGCCTCGCGCTCGGCCCGCAGGCGGTCCTTCTCGACCTGTTGGCGCTCCGCTTCTTGGGCGGCCACGAGGGCGCCGATCGCCGTGTTCAGGGCGATTGCCATGCGTCCGACCTCGTCCTGCGACTGGACATCGGCCCGCTGGCTCAGATCCCCCTTCGCTACGGCCTCGAGCACGCTTACCGTTCGCGAGAGCGGGCCGGTCACCGACGCCGCGATCACGATCCCGAGCCCGAGGGCGGCGAGCACGGCCCCGATGATGGTGGCCCAGAGCGTGGAGGACGCGGACGCATAAGTTCGGTTGGCCTGATCGTCCTCGCTCCGAGCGATCTCCTCTTGGATCCCCATGAGATCCTGCAGCAACTCGTTCATCCGCGCGGCCGTCTTCAGTTCCCGCAACGCGGCGTCCCCGGCCTTTTCAAACTCGCGCTTCTCGACGTGCGCCATGACCTCCTCGTAGTCGCGTTTCCACTCGGGCAACGCGGCCTGAAGCTGCTTCCACACTGCGGCCTCTTTGTCGCTCATGGACAGGGCCGAGTACACCTTGAACCCCTCCTCAAGCTGTTTCCACCCGGTCGCGATGTTCCCGCGGCCGGTACGGATCCCGGCCTCGTCGCTGCGTAGCCCCGAAGTGATTATGGTGCGCTCGGCCCGCTGGACCTGGAGCACCCCGGCCCGGGCCTTGTCCAGGCCGATCAAGCTCGGGACCAGGTTGGCGGTCGCGTTCACTTGTGCGGCGCGGATCTCGCCGAGCGCGCGGATGGCCGTGTACCCCAGAAAGCCGCACCCGAACGCGACTAACAGGAACCCCCCGATGAGCCGAGGGCCGATACGAACCTTCAAGAGTGGTGCAATGAACGGAGCGTGCATGAGACGAATCCTTGATCGTGTTTGGAACCGGGACCGTACCACCGTGGCACGGCCGTGTCAGCGGACTATGGGCCGTTGCGGGTGCGCCCGCGTAACTCCCACGTGCGGAACCCGGGGCGCGAGGGTCACGTGCTGGGGGCATCCTGGTGCCGTTAGCGACGGGAACGGAGCTGTCGCAGCTCCGCAATTTGGGCCGTCAGCCGTTCGGCGAGTAGCTCCAGTTCGTGCGCCCAAACCATGACTTGCGTGGGCGTCCGGGTGACCCGCGGGCCGGTCGGCAATTCGCCGTGAACTTGTGACAGCGCCGCTTGGACGAACTCCGCGCGCCAGTTCAGCAGTCGGACCCGCCCTGGGGCGCTCAGGCAGAATCGCACGAGGGACGCGAGTGCCGGGAACTCGAAACCGGTGACCCCTTCGCATTCGAGGAGCATCGTGCTGCCCGGGTGCGCCGCGAGCCACTGCTCGTACCCGGGCAACCGGTCCTCCCAATCAAGGGCCGTCACGAGGCCCGCTAGTTGCCCACAAACAGTGCCTGGTCGAGAAACGGTGCCGTATCCCATTGCGCGCCTCGTGGGCCGTGGTGTGGTTGGCGATTCAATCACCGGCAAGCGCGCGGCGTCGTTTTGAATCACCAGGTTGTTTGATTAGCTATTTCGATTTATCGCAGAAAGTACGCGCGATTTGCCTGTAGCGCGATGAAATATGTCTTTTCCGAGATTGATTGAAATATATCCAGTAATAATTTTGATAGTTATATCAATAATTACTTAGGAAATAAGATAAGTAATTTTATAAATTTGTTGATAATTAATAAAATTATCATGAATAATGTTGGCGGTTTCTATTACGTGAAATGTTCGCTAGATTTTAGCTGGCCGATATTTGGTCTTGACGTGCGGCGTGTTGCCTAAAGAAAATGGCATCATTAAACAGGCCGGTGCCGCCTCGGTACCGGCTACGCGATTGAACACGGCCTCTGTCCAGACGCCGTCGCGTCGATCGTGTTCATTCAGAAGCGTGGGCAATGCGGTCTGACCCGCGTGTGGAGCTCGTTGCGTCGACGGTGGTCGCGGCTCGTTCGCCACCTTGATGACATCCGCGATCTAACACTCGGTACGGGATCGGGTCGGGAGTGCGACACATACATTCCGACTCGTCCCGGTGACACGCGCACTGATCGCGCACGGGCACCACGGCCTCGCAAGGCACTGTGGCTAGAACCTGATTGGAGACCCGACTAAATCCACCGATCTTTTGCAAGATCACTTCAGCCTGTTCCGTCGTTACCCCTGCTGCTCCTCGTCGGTGTCGATCGGTTCGCCCTGGCCCTCCCGCACGCTCGTGCATTCGAGCCCGTAATCACGCAGGAATCGCTTCAGGGCCAGTTTCAGGCGGTAGTTCGGGTCGCGAGCTGGATACCCCAGCCGTCGCTGCGGATCGGCCACGGGTTTCAGTTCCAGGATGAACGTCGTCCCACGCTGATTGCGAACCAGGTCACCGGCTCGCTCGTCTTTCGGTTTCATGTCCGGTCGTCCGTCGTTGGGCGTTTTGGTCACCCTGGTCACCATGCCGAAGCATAGGGTGACCAGCGTAAGTCCTTGTCCTGTAAGCTCTGGTCACCCCGGTCATAGTGGTCACCCTGTTTTGGAAATCCCATCTCAGCAACAAGAGCCGAGGTCGTATGGAGTGGTCCGGAGTTATTCGGGGATAAGGACAGGGTGACCGGGGTGACCGGGGTGACCAACCCTTGTGCCGCAAGGACTTGCGGCGGTCACAGCGATTCGGGTGAGGGTGACCAGGGTGACCAGATCACATCGGGATGTCGCTCTCCGGGCTCCAACCGGACGAGTCGCGCCGGCGCCGGTCGTACTCGACCAGCAGTCCGTCGGGCCGGCCCTCCGCCCACGTGACCCCGGCGTAAGCATGGGTGCGCTCGCGCCCGTCCCGCGGACGAGTCTTCTTCACACCGCGATGGACCTTCCGCAGCTCGGCCCCGAAGTTCCCGTCGTTGAGCGGCTTGTACCCCTTCAACCGGCACCACGATTGGTACGCGGCGAACAGCTCGCCCACGCGCAGGTACGAGTCCTCGTCTTCCTTCACGTGCTCGTCGAGGAACTGCTTGTGGGGGTTGCACAACTCCCGGTGCTCGGCCTTCGCCGCGGTACACACGGCCGAGCTGGTGAACCCGCCCTGGGCGTGGAGCCGGTGCAGGCCCGCGAGCGCCCAGTTGAGCACGCCCGGCATCTCCCCCGACGCGACCCACCACTCGGGCGAATCCATCCCGCGGACCCGCTCGGCGACCGCGATGACCACGTTGAACGGGACGACCGTGTACCGGCGCCACACGCCCTCGGTGCGGTCCGCGAACCGGGGCAGGATGTTCGTCGAGAGCAGCAACCGGGCGGTCGGGCGCGTGTTGAGGGCCGATTTGTTCTTGCGGTCGAAGTTCATGAGGTCGCCCGAGACGAAGCTCTTGAGCTTGGCCTCGGCCACCTTGTCCATCTCCCCGACCTCGGCCACCGCGTTCACGAGCTTCCCGAGCGTGCTCGCCAGTGCGAACCGCTCCCCGAACTCCTCCAGCGGGACCGAGGCGTAGTTGTAATCCCCGATCAGCGCCCGGAGCACGGCCAGGAACGTGCTCTTCCCGTTGCCCCCTTCGCCGGTCATGACGAAGAACGACTGGAACCCAGTGTCGAACCGGAGCAGGTACCCGGCCATCTCCTGGAGCACGAGCTGACGCTCGCGGTCCCCGTCGGTGACGCGCGCCAGGAACGCCTCGAACTTGGGGCACACGGCCCCGGCCTCGAACTTCACGGGCAGTGCGGCCGGGGTGAAGTACAGCGGGGTCGGAGGCGCGAGCACGGCCCGCCCGGTCGCGAGCAGCTCGGGCACATCGATGAGCCCGTTGGCGCACGCGATGTACTCGCGCGCGTCAGGATCGGGCCGGAGCTTGGGGATGTGCCCGGGGCGCAGGGCATCGGCCCGAAGCATGACGGGCCAGGTCGTGTCCCCGTCCAGGTGGCACATCGAGGCCGCGGCCTGGACCGCGTTGGTGACCTTGCGCCCGTCGAGCTTCACGATCGTCGGACGGGCCGACTTCCGGCCGTCCTGGTCCCACGCGAGCACCGCGGACCGGTGATCCGCCTCGCACTCCTCGCGCAACGTGGCCCACGCGCGCTTCTCGAAGTCGTCGTCGGCCACGGTCACGTACCGCCCGTTCCGCCACTCCCACCACTCGGCCCGGTGGTACACGAGTGTGGGTAAGCCGTCGGCCCGGGGTACGAGCAGCCGGCCGAGCCGATGCGGGTCCAGGAACTCCTCGTTCACCGCCTCTTCGGTCACGGGGTCAACGGGCCGGTCCTCGGACGCTGGAACGGAGCGGGTGTGCTCCCGCAGTGCCGTCGGCACGGGGCGCTGTGACCGGACCGGGCCGTACCCCTCGCGCCGGAGCTGCTCGGCGAGCCGGGCGAACTGGCTCGGGTACTCGAGCGCCGCGCGCAGGTTGCTCGGGTTGAGCCCCTTGTGGTCCGGAATCCCGGCCGCGTCGGTGAACCCGTAGAAGATCGGCACGCCGGACACGAGCATCAGGTTCCCGCTCTTGTCCCCGTTCTTGTCGGGCCGGCGGAAGTCCCAGCGCGGGCCGCGGTGCCCGACCGGTTCCCACCGGTGCCGCTGGAGCAACTCCCCGACCGATTCCATCGTCTGCGCGCGGTTGTACGCGGCGAACACGTCGGTCTCGGGATCGGTCGAGCCGCCCGGCGTGAGGGGCACGTGCGGGTGCGGGGCCGACGGCACGGGGCGCGGGTTCGGGTCGAACGTGCGGGCCTCGTCCGGGATCAGCTCGACCGGGTCGCCCCGATCCCGAGCACGTACTCGACCGCCGCGTCCCCGTCGAGCCATTCGCTCCCGCTCCACACGCGCCCCCAATAATCGCGCCCGTGGTGACGGCCGATGAGCCGGAGCCAGTTCCCGTACTTCGTGTCCCCGTCGATTACGGCTTGCTTGGGGAACACCTCGGGCGGTTTGGCGAACCCGTACCCGGCCGCGTCGCGCACGAGCCAGCGCCCGAACGCGAACAGGACCGGCCCCTCGACCGCGCTGTCGAACAGCGCGCGGACGTGGAACCCACCCTTACCGTTGGACTCGCTCAACAGCGGGGTGAACCCGAGCACCGCGAGCCGGTCATAAATCGCCAGCGCGAACCGCTCGTTCGCGTCGGGATCGGCGGTAGTGCCCGGGTGCGCGTCGATATCCACCCCGACCCACTTGCCGAACCCGTCGGCCCCGAGCGCGTGGAGCCCGATCACGTCCTCGGTCGCGCTGGCCCGGAAGTGGCGCGCGAGCAGCCGCAGGTCCACGTACCCGGGCTTCGCGCCCCCGGCCGGGCGCGTCGTGCGCCGGACATCGCCCGTTACAGGATCTCCGTAGCACCCGCCGCACCGGTCGGTCCGGTTCACGAGGCGGGTCAGCGCCCAGCGCGCGAGGTCTTCGGCGCGGGCGCCCCACGGGTTGGCAAGTGCCGTCGTCACGAACGGGCCTCCGGGCGGTCGTCGATTGGGTGCGAGGTCAGGTAGTCATCCGGCACATTCCAGAAATGGCCGCGTTCGTCCCGCACGACGGACCCGCCCGGGCGGTCCCAGCGCCGGCACACGAACGTGAACGACTCGCGGGGCGATAGCCACGTGCCTCGGGCGACCTGGGCACTGAGCGCTTGGGCGCGCTGGTTAGGAGTCACGGCGCTGCCCGGGTCGCCGGGCCAGGCCAGGAACACCACCAACAGGCGCACGGCACGGCCGGCGCGGAACTCATCTGAGTGCATCAGGGCTACCATCACGTTGCTCCTTCAAAGGTGTCGAGGTCTGGTGGGATTGGGGCTGCGCCGGAGGCGGCTCGGTGATCCGCATTTCGGGCGGTCCCGATCGGCACCCGTGACACAAGCCTGCCGCGATGCTCTCGGTGCTGTGCAGGAACGCAGGACAACGGGAACACGTAGGCTGACTCACGATCGGCCCCCCAACACGGTTTGGATCTCGTCCCACGAGTCCGGGCGCCAGAGGTAGCACCCGACCGCGCCGCCCGTTGCTTCGGCCACCGCGCTCAGGGCCTCCAGCCACTCGCGCTGAGCGGTCGACGTGGTGTTGCTCCCGACCTTCAACTCGGCGAACACCAATCGGCCGTTGCGCACGAGCACCAGGTCGGGGAACCCTTCCTCCGAGCGGCGCGAGTCCGCGGTGTGGTAGACGCGCCACCGGTTCAGGCGCGCGAACTGGAGCACCGCGGACTGGAACGAGGCCTCGGTTTCGCGCCGGATGCCCATCACGCCTCGTCCTTCGGCGTGAAGATCGCCCAACACTTCGGGCACTGCTGGCGCTTCACGGTCACGCGCACGAGGTACGGCTCGAACGGACCGGCCGGGATCTCGTCACCGGCCCGGACGCCGAACGGGTTGGCCCCGGCGACGAACGTGTACCCGCTGTCGGCCCCGGACCCGAGCGGCGCCCGGCCGATGTACTCCGTCAGCACCGCACCTTCGGGCACGCGCCCGTCGCGGTTCCACTGCGCGAAGATCCCGGCCAGATCCTCACCGGCCGGCAGGGTGATGTGCGCGTCGAGGGTCAACCCCTTTGGCCGCGTTCGCGGGGGCGGTGTGTGCTCGTCGAACTGGTCGGGTCGAGGCGCGAGTTGCGGAGCCGGAGCGGGGTTCGGCTTCTTGACCGGGCGCGATTCGGCCATCACCTCGGCACGGGCGACGCGCTGGGAGCACGTTTCGTTGCGGTGCTTTCCGCCCTTGGTCCGGCACACGTCGCCGGCGGGGGATTTGCAGTTCGGACACGGGATGTTGATCGGGTCGATCATTGGGCCACCGCCTTCGACTTCCGCACGCGCTTCGGCTTGGGCAGATTGAGCACGTCGATGACCTTGACCGTCTTGTCCAGCTTCGGCGCGAAGTGGTCGACCAGTTTGTCGGCGGCGAGCACCAAGGCCTCACCGAGCCCAAGGGACCGCAGCGCCGAGTACCGAGTCGCCTCGCGGTGGGCCGATTTGGTCCGCATCTCGGCCACCTTCGCGTCGAGATCCTCGACCGTGCGAACGCCCTCGTCCGCGAGCGGACCGAGCGCCGCCACGGGGAACCCGGGGACGGAGGCGAGATGCGTTCCGACTGGCGCGTTCTTCGGTTCGAGGTGAGCCGCGATCGCGTCCGCGGCGTTCTCGGCCGGTTTGATCTTCACCTTCAGCTTGACCAGGTACGTGACGACACGGTTGCGGAGTGGGAGGGCGATTCCCTTGGTCGCTTCGTCGACCCGCTCGATGAGCGTGGGCACCGTGCTCACGCCCTGCGCGAAGAGCGTATCGAACACCACGTCGGGGAAGTTCGGGACGTGCATCAAGCGAACAACGGGCTCCGGCGTCGTATCCTCGAGCGCGGGTGATTGCGGTACCGGAATCGCCGGGGCGGGTTCGGCGAGGTCGAACAATCCCGGCTGACGGTTCTCGTCGAGGGCCTCGTCGATCGCGGTCAGGTACCGCTTGTTCGCGGCCTTGAGTTTGTCTGTCGCGGCCCGAAGCGCCTTGCGGGCCTCGGCCTCTTCGCGCTCCGCGTCCCGGAGTTGGGTGCGAGCCTTGGAAATGGCCGCGAGCAAATCGGCGGGCGTTGGCATGACGGAGATCCTTTGGCGGGGATGTGGGTGATCGTTACGCCTTGACGCGCTCCGGGAGCAGGCGCCCGATACGCCCGACGTAAGCGGCCCGGGCCAGGTGGTCGGCCTCGACGTTCTGCTCGCGCGGAATCCAGTGCGCCTTCCACACGCACGCGAGCTCGGTCAGGTGTTCGAGGCACCGGTCCCGGTACTCGCGCAGGCGCTCGTTGTTGCACTCGAAGTCGCCGATGAGCTGATTGATGACGAGCTGCGAATCGCCGTAAATGGTGACCGTGTCGGGCCGGAGCTTCTCGGCTCGGACCAGCGCGAGGGCCTTCCCGAGCGCGATCCACTCGGCCACGTTGTTGGTCATCCCCGCGCCGGCCTTGAACACCCCGCACCCGGGCACGGCCTTACCGACCGGTCCGATGCCGTAGATCGCGTACCCGTAGCACGCGGTGCCGCCCGGGTTGATCGGTTCGCACAAGCCGTCAAAGAAGATGCCGAGGTCCATTGATGCGTCTCGTGGGC
This sequence comes from Gemmata sp. SH-PL17, assembly GCF_001610855.1. NCBI lineage: Bacteria > Pseudomonadati > Planctomycetota > Planctomycetia > Gemmatales > Gemmataceae > Gemmata > Gemmata sp. SH-PL17. The sequence continues at coordinate 8,714,787 of NZ_CP011271.1, read as the reverse complement.
AGTGGGGCCGCGGGGCTGGCCTCAGTCTTTGCGTGGGGTCGAAGGCTCCTCGTCGGGTTCGAGCCACTCGAACAGGCGCCCGAACGCGAGGCACACCGCGATCCAGAACAGGAGCCAGCCCATCCCGATCGCGAAGAATTTCTCGAAGCTCATGGCGGGCCTCCGTGTGTTCGCGCGTCGGACCCGGGCAGAGCGATGTGCCCGGGTCTCGGACTCTCCCACGGGCCGTGCCGCCGCTCGCCCGTCGCTCCCTTGCCGACCCCCGACCGGAACACCCGGCCGCGGGCACCGCGTGGATCACCGACCGGGGGAGTCAACGGCCGTCGCCCTTCGGCGCGCGTCCTCAACCCCGGTCGGCTTGCTTCAGGCCGCGACTGTGGCCGGTGTGTTGTTGGGGTCCGGGTCGAAGTCGAGATCGATCGGTAGGTCGAACTCGATCGGGGCGACATCGACGCTGGCGTCGAAAGCTTGAATGAACCGCGTGACGTACCAGGGAAGCGGGTACGCGATCCACTCAGCGTCGTGGCGGATGTGGATCGCGATGGTCCCGACCTCGAACTCCACGCCCGGCAGCGCGTCCCGGAGCGCGTGCCCGATCGGGCAATCAAGGCACGAACCGATCTCACCCGCGCGGACGTGGTCCGCCGAGACAACGATCTTCATCGGTGTCACCTGTTAGTGATCGAGTTGCTGGGTTGCGGTTAGCGTGTGTTCGCGAAATCGGTCAACAGCTTCGAGACCTTCCGGTCCGAGTCTTTGCGGTTCTCGGAAGGTGTCAGTTCCACGGCGGGGCGGACTGTCTCTCCCGCGATGGCCGCGAAGAAGCGGTCGAGAGCCTCACGGCTCGTGACGCGCCTAACACCAACCCTTGCGGATTCGAGCTTCACGCGGTCGCTGTTTACCCTCACGCCGACTTCGACCCAGGAGAGCACCGTCTCGCGGGTAGGCTTCTTGCCGCTGACGGCGGGACAGGATGCCGCTGCTTCCGCGAATGTGAGCACGGTCTCAGTGAGCACTTGCGGGCGCATGAGTTAGGCTCCTTTTTTGAGCCCGTCGATTAGCGCTTCGGAGCGCAGGCGTAATTCTTCGGTGATCGAATCGCCAGCGTGGCGCTCGAACACGTCGCCGATGTCCTCGCCGGTCATCTGCGCGATCTGAGCGGCAAATTGCTTGAGCCATCGCGGGAGTTTGACGCCAACGAGGGTCCGATCCTTGTTGGCCACTTCAGGGGCGACACCCGCGACCACTTTCTTCGTACTCATTGTTAGCACTCTGGTCGCCTAGGTTTCTGGTCGACTGGAATACTAGATACCCGGTCGACTGATAAATGTCAAGCGACGTGGGGCGAATAAAGTTGCTGAGCATCTTGGGAGACTGGTAAACTGATCCACCAGTAGACGGGGCGGCGGTGCCCCTAAACGGAGTTGAAATGGTCGGGGTAAAGAGCGTGTCGAAGTCCAAAAATGATAGTCCGCCCAATAGTTTGGACGAGCTCCGCGAAGTTGATATCGGAGAAGACAAAGGCGCGAAGAGCCAAGTGAAGTTGCGCCCTGAATTCAAAATGGCGCTTCACCGCGTAGCTCTTCACGCAGATATCGACATGGGTATCTTGATCGAAAAGTACATGACCCGCTTTATCATGCGGGAGGATCGTCGCATCGCTCAGGAGAATCTTGCGAAGGATTCGGGCGACGAGGTTTAGGAAGAACGAGGAGCGTCTCTTCCATCATCTCACCCAGAGGGCCGACGCGAACTGCGATCTCAGCGCATTCCCATCCGGGCAGGTTCGCATCGGCGTACACCCTCACCGCTTCCTTGACAGCTTCAACAGTCACGCTGCACCGCCCTTCTTTGATCCCGTCTTGACTCCGTTAATCGCTCGCATTGCTGCGGCAAGGTATTGGGTCTGGAATCGATCCACCGCGGCCGAACTGGACACCCACCCGATACCTGGCCTGTGATAAGCGTCCAAATGGACCCCACGCTTCCCTTGAGTGATCCATCGGATCATCGCATTGACAACCGGCCTGGGCCTGGTCGCGGAGCTGCTCGATCGGTACCACGCGCTCGTTGTGGAGGCGCAGCACGGCCCGCGCGATCTCCACGCGCGGGCGTGTATCAGTTGGCATGACGAACCCACAGAGAGGGTCAGTGATCGGGGCGGGACGCGCCCGGTGGGAACAGGGCGGCCGGGGACGGCACCGCCCGTTGGAAAGAAGACAACCGGGTTGCTGCACCCCATCCGCTTGTCTAGAATGCAAATGTATGCTAGCTTTCCCAGGCGGTCAAGACAGAAAAATACATTTGTATTATCTCGCAACAGGCGGACCAAATGGATGAACTGACGGACCGCGAAGCTCAAGCGTTCGATTTCATTCGAGAGTACATCACCCACAACGGGCGTGCGCCTTCAGTGCGCGATGTGGGGCGCGAGCTCGGGTACGACTACCCGGGCAATGCACAACCTGTGGTCGACGCGCTCGTCGCGAAGGGGCGTCTGGTCAACAAGGGCGGGCACCGCGGGCTCGCACTCGCCCACGGCCCGAAGGGGTTCGCGGTCCCGATCGACGGGCGGGTTGCGGCCGGTGTGCCCCAGCCACCAGCGAGCGAGCCCGAGGGGTGGCTCGAAATCGAGAAGCTGTTCACCGGGGTGCGCATGCTGCGCGTTCAGGGGGAGAGCATGATCGAGGCGCACATCATGCCGGGGGACTTCGTGGCCGTGCGCCCGTGCTCCCGGGCCGATGAGGGGCAGGTAGTGCTCGCCCAGGTCGACGGACAGCACACGTTGAAGGTGTACCGCGTGATTCGCGGTAAGCCGTGGCTTTACCCGCGGAATAAAGCTCTCGAACCGATCCGGCTCGATGCGGAGAGTGATCCGCGGCTTTGTGGTGTGTTCGTGGGTCTCGTGCGAACGGCGGTGTAGGGTGGACGAAGACGATGACATTGATGGCGAAGTGGCACTGGTGCTCGCCCGGGGGATGGTGCGGGCCGAGCTGACCCAGCCCAAGCGAGAGGTGCTGAGGCGGCTCCGGACTCACATGGACCGCGGGTGCCCGGCTTGGAGGGCACGGCTCCTCGACCCAGAACGAGTCACAAAGGTCGAGGTCGAGATTTACGGGCGCAACGAGCAAAGGGTGGAGTTGGTGCTCTGCGCCCTGAGCGAGTAACCTTAGCCCATTTGCTCCGCCACCCGAATGGCCAGAGAAGCGTCGCGCTCGGCGTACACCTGCGTGACGTTAGCTTGTTGGTGCCCGAGGAGCACCTGGGCGGCTTCCAACCCGAACCGCGCGCGTACCTCCGTGCCGAACTTGTGCCGGAGCTGGTTCGGGTGCCAGTTCGGGATACCGGCCTTCTCGCACGCCAGTTCGACCGCATGGGCGTACCCACCGATCGTGAACATTTCCGGCACCTTGCGCTTCCGTGCGGCCGTCGGTTTCGCCCGACTCACTTGAGACGGTTGAACCTTCGACTTGCGCTGCGCACGCATCAGCGCGTACCGCTCGGCTAGTGCGCGCGCCGGCGCGAACACCACCTCTTCAGGCTGACGCCCGTCGAGGAACGGTGCAAGGATCTCGGCCGCGGCACCCCCGATGTAGACCGTTCGCGACGAACCCCGGTACGCGGTCTTGTGCTGCGGGGGCTGATACACCCACGGGTGCAGCTCGCGGTTGACCTGGCCGACGCGCACACGGCGTACATCCTGGGGCCGGCACCCCGTGAGCCGTTGCACGAGGACCATCGCCCGAAGCGTCGGTGTCATGTAGGGGAGCGTGGCCGCGACATACAGATCACAAACCGAGGTGACGGGCCTTGATTCGCGCGCCTCGGTGCGTCCCTTCTTGAGCCCGGCGACCGTGGTGAGCGCGGTGTGAACCGCGACCGGCACCAGCTCCTCGGACGCGGCCCACTTGAACACGCGCCGCACGCGGTTAACCCGCGCGTTGATCGTGGTGCGCGCGAGCCCGGCGACGATCCACTGTTGGCGGATCGTCTTGAGCGCTACTGGCCCGAACTCGGTCGCGAGAGTGTGCCCGTACAACTTGGCGACGTCCGTGAGCGATTCCTTGAGCCACGGGATCTCGCTCGTGTGCTTGCCGTCGGCATCCCGGTAGTGGCCCTTGGCCCACTCCCAGAATGCGGCCAACACGTCAATCACTTTGGACACGCGGGATCGTGGCCGTGGTCCGGTGCCCGTTTTGGCCGGTTCCGCCGCGGCCGGGGCCTTGCTCGCAAGCTCAGCCCGGATGCGGTCGTATTCCTTCTTCGATTCCTCCGACCCGTAAGGGCCGAGGTAGATGTCTTTCCCGGCCACGCGAATGCGAGCCTGGCCGCTCGCCTTGTGGTGGAGGTACTTCGGGACCGGGTTTCGAGGGCGCCCCATAACGGCTCCAGGGTTTCGGGGTATGGTACCACGAAACTACCCGGATCAGGGGCCGATCGGCAATGAAGGTAGGTGGGGCGAAGTGCTTGAAAATCAGGTCTTTTTCTCAGTACACCCGGCGGGACTTGAACCCACAACCACCCGCTTAGAAGGCGGGTGCTCTATCCAGTTGAGCTACGGGTGCATAATGCTTATTTTCGAGCCATTCTTAAATATTTCTCCGAACAGTTTATCGTGACACTACATCCGATAAGTCGGAACTATCACCAAAACCAAAAGTCGTAGTGAAGCTGGGACACGGCTTCTGCTCTTTTTACACCAGACGGGCCAAGGGGCAAAGGAGGTTCGCGGTAAGCGGTATGACTTTGACACTCATTGGCTTCGGGGAAGCACTTTGTCGGCGTTGTGGTGAGCGGTAGCGTTTAGTCACGGCGCTGGAACAAGGCACATCAGCGCGGTAACCTGTGGCTCCATTCTTACTGGAGTCACACGTGTCCAACTTTTTGCAGTATTTCAACATCGAGAAAATGGGCCGGTTCCCTAACGGAGCTGACGCGCTGCTGACCACGCGCATGGGCGTGTACTCCAAACTCGCGGCCGTGCAGCAGGCTCAGGGCGGCACGGTGTTCGTGATTAGCGGGTTCGGTAAGCCCAAAACGTATGTGCTGTGGGAAGCGTTCACCATCGAGGACATCGTTAAGCAGGACGATCAGTTCGTTGTCTCCGGGGCTGGTCGCGTGTTACTCCCGCCGGCGGTGCTCTCGGGCAAGGACTTCGAGAAGTTCAAATCCGCGTGCGCCAACTTCGTCGGGTTCCGCAAGATCGACGACCAGAAGTACACCGAGACGCTCCAGCAACTCGCCGACGCCAATGCGAAAGCCCGGCTCGCGCCCGCGTGCGAACAGTTCTGCGACGAACTGGTGAAGGCGTTCCCCAAGATGGGCGATGCGTACTACTACCGCGCGCACACGCGCCAACACCTCGGCAACGCGGCCGGCGCCAAAACCGACTACGAGCAAGCGATCAAACTGGGTACCAACTTCCCCGACGAAGCACGAGCGGGTATCGCCGGTCCACCTCCGGTCAGTCAGAGCGGCGACGACCAGAAGCAGACTTCTGGGAAATCAACGGGCGGCATCGCGGCGCAGGTCGTCGCAAAGGGCGTGTTTGCGGCCAAAGCCCCGACAGGCGTGTCCGAAGTCGCCTGGCGCGGGGTGCTCCAGCGTCGTGGGGCGGAGGATTTCCGCCAGAAGGTATTAACTGCTTACGACAACAAGTGCGCAGTCAGCAGCGCGGATGCCGAAGCCGTTATCGAAGTCGCGCTCATCGACCCCGAGGGGCCGAACGAACTCAAAAATGCAATTCCGCTTCGCGCAGACCTTCGCACGCTGTTCGATTTGAACCTGCTCCGCGTTCACCCGAAGACGCGCAAAGTGTTCCTCGCTGACGCGGTGCAAAACGGGAGCTACGCCCGCTTGTGGGCACGCACGCTTCGCGCGCCTGCGAGCAAAGATGCTGCCCCTGATTTCACCACGCTCCAGAAGCGCTGGAACAGTGCGAAGTAGTCGAAACGCGCAACTAGCAACGTTTGCGGTAGTGTGTGGCAAACGGTCCTTCAGCCCCAATCACGCGACCACTTCCCGTCAAAGCAGGTGATTGGGGGAACTGTTCTTCACGGCTATACTGTCCCGCACCCCGCGGAGACACGTCATGCACCGCTTCTGCCTTGCCGTATTTTTTGCTGTTCTGGCTGCGGCTTCAGCGGCCGCACAACCACAAACGTCTACCCACCAAGTGAAGCTGAACGGGCACACGTTCACGCTGCCGGAGGGCTTCACGATCGAACTCGCGGCCGGCGCGGACCTAGTCCCGCGACCCATCGTCGCGGCGCTCGACGAGAAGGGGCGACTTTATGTGTGCGATTCGAGCGGCTCCAACGACAAGGTCGCGGAGCAACTTAAGAACAAGCCCCACCGCATCGTGCGACTCGAATCGACGAAGAACGACGGCAAGTTCGACAAGCAGACCGTGTTCGTGAAGAACGTGATGTTCCCCGAAGGCGCGATGTGGTTGAACGGTTCGCTGTTTGTGGCCGCTCCCCCACACATTTTGAAGTTCACCGACACCAACGATGACGGCGTCGCGGACAAAGAGGAGGTCTGGTTCGACGGGAAGACGCTCACCGGGTGCGCGAACGACTTGCACGGCCCGTACCGCGGACCGGACGGCTACGTTTACTGGTGCAAGGGGGCGTTCGCGCATCAGGAACACGTCGTCAACGGTAAGAAGTTCTCCACACGCGCAGCCCACGTCTTCCGTGCGACCGCGGACGGTAAAAACATCGAACCGGTTATGACCGGCGGCATGGACAACCCGGTTGATGTCGTCTTCACGCCGGGCGGCGATCTCATCTTCAACACCACGTTTTTTCAGCACCCCGGCGGAGGAAAGCGCGACGGTCTCGTTCACGCGATCTACGGCGGTGTGTACGGGAAGGACCACGACGTAGTGTACGAGCACCCGTGGACGAGTCCCCAACTCATGCCGGTGCTCACGCACATGGGACCGGCGGCCCCGTGCGGGCTTCACCGGTACGAGAGCGATCAGTTCGGAAAGGACTACGCGAATAACATTTTTTGTTGTCAGTTCAACTTGCGCAAAGTGAGCCGGCACGTCCTGGTTCCGAAGGGCTCGACCTACGAGACGCGGGACTCGAATTTCGTGGTGTCGGACAACATCGATTTCCACCCCACGGACGTGATCGAAGACGCCGACGGCTCGCTGCTCGTCGTGGATACGGGCGGCTGGTACAAGCTGTGCTGCCCCACTTCGCAACTCGTAAAGCCGGACGTGACGGGTGCGATCTACCGCGTAAAGAAGGTCGGCGCCCACGCGGTAGAAGATCCGCGCGGGCTGGCGATCGATTTGGCAAAGGCCGATACCGAAACCCTGGAGAAGCTGTTCCGCGATCCGCGGCCGGTGGTGCGCCAGCGCGTGACCGATTTCCTCGCAACGCGATCGGGCGCAGACAATTCGAGTAAGAGCCTTCTCGATCGGGCTTGTGTCTTGGGCAATTCGGAGGAAACACGCCTCAACGCAGTGTGGGCCATGTCGCGCCTTCGCGAGCCGAATTTTGCACTTCTAGCGCGCATGGTGACCAGGGACGGCCCGGTTTCGACCGCTGCCGCGAACGTTCTTGGTTTGCACCGGTATAAGCCCGCGGTGGACACCTTGTGTCAGTTCGTGAAGGAAGGTTCGCTTCCCGTTCGTCGGGCATGCGCAACGGCTCTTGGGCGCATCGGAGATCCAGCCGCAATCCCGGCTATCCTCGCCGCGCTGAGTGAACCGACGAATGATCGCGCGCTCGACCACGCGCTCACCTATGCGCTCATCGAAATTGCCGACGCTCAGGCGACCGCGAAACTCCTGACCAGCTCTAACCCCGCCGTTCGGCGCGCGGCACTCGCGGCCCTCGAACACATCCCCAGTAGCAACCTCGAAGCAAAAGCGGTACTGGCTGAACTCGATTCGCCGAACGCGGCGCTGCGTGAAACGGCGTGGTGGATCGCCGGGCGGCACCCGCAATGGGGCGGCCAGCTCGCGGGCTACTTTAAGGACAAACTAAAGGCCGCCGATCAACTCGCCCCCATCGAGCGCGACGAGCTCACAGCGCGGCTCATCAAGTTCGCGTCGAACACTGCGATTCAGAAAGTGTTGGGGGAATCGCTAACCGGTGCGACACCAGAATCGGCCCGAATCGCACTCGGTGTGATGGCTCGTTCCGGATCGAAGGTCTTCCCTGTGGTGTGGCGTGATGCGCTGCTCGCAGAGGCAAAGCACTTCGATAACGACGCGGTGCTACGCGACGCACTGATGGCCCTTCGCGTGCTCCCCACGGAGGCCAAAGATTACGACACGTTCGTGGCGCAGTTGCCGCGTGTGAAGCTCTGGCCCAGTGGAGTCGTCCCAACGGAGTTTCGGCTTGCGCTTCTTGCGGCACGCCCCGCAGGGCAGGCTCTCGATGTCGCGGCTACAAATTATTTGCTCCACCAAATCACGCGCGACGAACCCGCGACCGATCGCGCTGCGGCCGCGGACGTGTTGCTACGCGCCAAACTGACGACGGAGCAACTCGGTGCAATCGTCGAAGCGCTTCACACGACATCGCCGCTCGACCTCGCGAAACTGCTGAACGTCTTCACAAAAACGACGGACGAGAAGGTCGGGTTGGCTCTGGTGAAGGCACTTCGTGATAAGACCGTGCGCCCGGCGCTCCGCACGGAACTCGTGAAGCCGGTGCTCGACAAGTACCCCCAGGCGGTGAAGGACGAAGCCGAAAAGCTCTACGCGGAACTCGCGGACGCGCGCAAGGACGAAACCGCGCGCCTGGAGAAGTTACTCTCGGACCTGAAACCGGGCGACGTGCGCCGCGGCCAACTCGTGTTCAACAGCGCGAAGACGAACTGCGTCGCGTGCCACAAGGTCGGGTACGTGGGCGGCACCGCCGGCCCGGACCTCACGCGGATCGGGAGCATCCGCACCGAGCGCGACTTGCTCGAATCCGTTATTTTTCCCAGCGCAAGTTTCGTGCGCAGCTACGAACCGGTTCGCGTCGTCACCACCGACGACCGCACACTTAACGGCGTACTGAAAAAAGATGCCCCGGACGAAATCGTCATCGTGGTCGCGGCGGACAAAGAGGAGCGCGTCGCCCGGGCCGATATTGGAAGCATCGCTCCGAGCACCGTGTCTCTCATGCCCGCCGGAATGGAGCAACTTCTTACCCCGCAAGAACTAGCGGACCTAATTGCGTTTCTAAAGGCCTGCAAGTAACCGATTCTGAGATGGTACGTGTAAGTATGATAAAGTTTTTCGGTATTGCCTGTTGGCCCGGGACACCTGGAGTACCGATAATACGGGAAACTTCCGCCCAATTGCGCCCGCGCCCGTGGCACCAATCGTATTGCCCCGGGCGCGTTCCGTTTTCATCTCCGGAGCGTTTATGATCTCTCCTGTCTTTTCCTTCGGTTACACACAGTCACTAAAACGACGAAGCGCCTTTACTCTCATCGAGTTGCTCGTCGTGATCGCGATTATCGCGATCCTGATCGGCCTGCTCCTCCCCGCGGTCCAGAAAGTTCGAGCGGCCGCCGCGCGCATGCAGTCCGCGAACAATTTGAAGCAGATCAGCCTCGCGAACCACAGCTACCACGACGCGAACTCCAAGCTCCCGCCCCTCGCCGGCCCGCTCCCCCCGGGGAACGGTTGGGTTTCGGTTCACTTCTTCCTGCTCCCGTACATCGAGCAGGACAACGTGTACAGCTTAGGTGTAGCTAACGGCGGGGCGTGGAACGGGGGCGCGGCCTCGGCCGGCTCGAAGAAGATCAAGACGTACCTGTCGCCGCGCGACACGTCGAACCCGCCGGAAGCGTGGCGGGAGAGCAACGGCGGGACGTGGGGCATTTGCAACTACGCCGCGAACCACGCCATCTTCGGCGTCCCGGGCGGTGGCGACACGAACTCGCGCATGACGCTCCAGGGCATCGGCGACGGCACCTCGAACACGGTCGGGTTCGGTGAGCAGTACGGCGTGTGCGGGACCGGCGAAACGGACACCACGATGGGATCGCAGTACTACAACAAGCTCTGGGCCTACAACGTGACGTGGCGCTGGGAGCGCGGGCCGTACTTCGACACGCGCATCATGAGTAACAACACGATCAACCCGGACGCCAACTCCACCGCGGCCACGCCGCAAATTCAGCCCACGATCGCGAACTGCAACCCGTACCTGCTCCAGGCAATGGACGCGGCGGGGTGCCAGGTCGGGCTGATGGACGGCAGCGTGCGCCAGGTGTCGTCGGGCGTTTCCGGTTCTACGTGGGTTCGGGCGATCTGGCCGCGGGACGGCCTGGTGCTCGGGGGCGACTGGTAAGCACACGTCTTCGTAACGAAGTTCTGCCGGCGCGGTTCGATCTCGCGCCGGTCCTCTTTCACACAACACAGTGAGACACACAACTCAGATGAAACCACTGATCCGCGCGTTCGCTTTCGGGGTGCTCGTGGCCTGTCTTGCGGCGGGTTGCTCGAAGGGCGGCGTGAAAAAACTGACGGTTACTGGCACGGTTTCGTACAAGGGCGAGCGATTGACCTCGGGCATCCTGCGCGTGGTGGGGACCGACGGGGCGTTCGCGACGGCTCGGGTCGGGGCGGACGGGACGTTTACGCTCACGGACGTGGTGCCCGGAGAGGTCCGCGTCGGCATCACAGAAGCGCCGCAATCGTCCTCGTCCTCGGACGGCAAGGGCGGGCCGGCCGCGAAACCTCCGGTCAAGCTCCCCGCGAAGTACCAAGACCCGGACAAGTCGGACCTGAAGTACACGATCGGGGACAACACGAAATCTCTGGACATTGAGCTCAAATGACCTCGTCGCGCCGCTCGTGCTGTGGCGCCGATTTCCACAGCACGAGCAGCGCAACGAGTCCCGCTATGGGCGCCAGTCCCGCGATGTAGAAGCCGATGTTGTAGTTCCCCGTCGCTTTGATGCGCGCCCCCATTGTCTCTTGCAACTCCCCGACCGCGAACCACCCGGCCGCCGCGAGAATTCCCGAGAGCAGGGCCATGTGCTTCGCGGGCAGCTCTTGCGCGAGTGCGTAGTAGTACGGGTGCAGCCCGAGAATTCCCGCGCCGGCCAGAACAATCAGCCCCACACCGACCCACCCGCCAATGAGTGGCGCGAGCGCCGCGGACGCTGTTACGAGCGCGAACACCGCGTAGCCCGTGACGCGCGCGGAATGGACCTCGCGCCCGCGGGTAACCAACCACCGCACCAACAACCCGGCCGCGAAGCACCCGAGTTCGGCCGCGATGTAGTAAACCGGAACGATCACGTCGGCCGCGTCCGCGGAGAATCCCTGCGATTCCTTCAGGAACTTCGGGAGCCACTCGCGAATGAACTGCCAGCTCGCACTGATCCCCAGGATGACCGCGAACAGCGTGAGATAGATGCGAATGAACGGTCCCCATTGAAACGGCGCTTCTGGGATGGAGACAGGGGCGGGTGGGAGGTACTCGCCTTCGTTTTCGCTTGTTTCGACCGGCTGGGCTTGATCGAGCGATCCGCGGCGCACGAGTGCGAGCCAAACCGGAACCCACAGCAGCCCGGCGGCGCCGATCGTCCAGAACGCGACTTCCCATCCGCCGCCGAGGTTTCGCACCGCCATCACGTACAGCGGAACCAGAATCGCACCGAGTGACGCCCCACTCTGGAGCAAGCCGTTACCGAGCGGCCGGTCCCGCGCCGTCAGGATCTGGCGCGCCGTCAGCAACGCGCAGGGCCAGTGCCCGGCCTCGAAGAACCCGAGGAGCGTGCGACAGTACAGCAACCAGTAATAAGACCCACTTCCCGGCTCGTCCGGTCGCGCGAACTGAGCGGTCAGGGCTTCATCGCGCATCATCGGGGTCGCGAGCCCCGCTATCGACCACCCGATGAGCACGATCGGGTACAGCAAACGCGGGCCGATGCGGTCGGCGACGAAGCCGAAGAAAATGGACCCGAGCGCGAACGCCCGAGCGAAGTTTCCGGCAATCTGACCGTACCGGGCGTCGTCGAGGCCGTAGGCGCTTTTCAGCTCCGTGGCGATTTGCGGCAGAACCTGCCGGTCCATGTAGTTCAGGAGCGTGGCGAACATCATCGCTCCGCACACCCACCACCTCCAGGGCGACGAAGAGTGGGGGGAGCTGAGTGCGGAATCAGGGGTACGCATGAATCGTTTCCGTGCTTCGAGTCTCGCGGTTGTGATTGGTGGTGAGCTTTACCGGTCCCAGCTCCCGTCCCACTCCACAACACGCTCCAGATACGCGGCTACGCCCGATGCGAAGTGCGCGAACAGCGCTTCGCCCTTCTCGGCAGTCGCGGCGGCCGGTGAACCGATGTGCCCGGGTTCACTGCGGTCGGGCATCACCCACGCGCGGTAGCCGGGGGCGAACTCGCGCCCGAACGGAACCTCGGGCACTTGAGCAACGTCGCCGACAACGAGCTTCGGGTTCAGGCGCAGCACCATCGACGTTTCCCATTCGCAGGCGTGCCCCATTCGCTGCTGCACCAGGCCCGGGATCTTCTCAGCGGGGTTACCGGCCGAGTCCCAGTAAGTGAGCGACAGGAGGAGCAGGTCGCGCCGGTCGCGGTGGTCTTGCTTCAACTCGAAGAGTGCCTGCTGGCTCGGTGTGATGTTACCGCCGTGACCGTTCACGAAGACGATGCGCGTGAACCCGTGCGCCATGAAGCACGTCGCGAGGTCTTTGAGTGTGTCGAGGTACGCGCGCGGCGAGCCGGACAGCGTGCCCGGGAAATCGAGGTGGTGGTGCGAGTTGCCGAGCCACTGGAGTGGGCTGAACAGGCACTTCTCGGCCACGAGAGCGAGCTTCACTCGGCGAATCACCTCGCCCAAAAGCAGCGAATCGGTGAACACCGGCATGTGCTTTCCGTGCTGTTCAAGAGCCGCGATGGGGAAGATGATGGGAGTGGTTTTCGGCAGCGCAGCGACAGCGGGCCACGCGAGATCAGCAAGTTCCATTATGCGGGTTCCGGCGGGATCAAAGGCGGGGTGCGAGTTTCGTCGTTCTTTACGCTATTACTCCAGACAAACGGGGAGAACAACGTGGCAAAGAAATCGATGCGCTACACGGCGACGGACGGGAAAATGGTCCTTGTGCTCGAAGTCGCTGAGGAGGGAGGATTCACGGTTACTGCTCCGTTCATTCCAGGGCTCGACACAGAAGCCGAAACACTTGAGGAAGCCTTCGCGATGGCGAAAGACTGCGCCGCGGCGCTCAAATCGGCGCGGGCACAAATGGCCCGCCGGCGAAAACGGATATCCCGCTCGGATACCCGTTAACCGTGCGACCTCGGCTACACTTCCCAGCCCTTGCGATAGTTGCGCTTCACGAGTGCGTTTGCTTCCGGCAAGTCGGCGGACATTTTCTCCACGTCCCACGTGATCCGCTTACCCGCACCGACGCGGCTCGCCATCACGCCCGTGAGTACGAACTCGGTGAACGGGCCGGCGTAGTCGAAGCTCGAACTCGGCTCCTCCCCACCTTTGCACGCCGCGAGCAGATCGCCTTTTACTCCGTGCTTCGAGCGCGGAATCGTCTTCGCTGGGGGCGGGAACTTGTCGTGCTTGTCCTTCGGCAACAGGCGCGGGTTGCCGCCGTAGGTATCAGTGACCATCACGCCCTTCGTGCCGACGTACACGGTCCCGCCGTCCTGTCGGTCCTTCAGGTCGTAGAGCAGCGCCTTAATGTCTTTGGGCCAGTCGGCGTCGTAAGTGTTGACCGTCAGTGCCGGCATCGCACCGCGCGGACCGAATTGCCACCGCAAGTGGTTGTACTGGGCGAACATTTCACTGCTTCCGCCGGTCTGCGACACACATTCGACGGTGAATTTCTTCGCCTCGGCAAGTTTGAGTGCCCAGAACACGCCATCGAGTACGTGGCAACCCATGTCGCCCATGACCCCGGTGCCGAACTCGGACCAGTTCCGCCAGCCGAACTGGTGTAACCCGCCGTGGTAGTCGCGCTCGTTCGCGGGGCCGAGCCATTCGTCCCAGTGCAACCCGTCGGGCACGTTCTCGCCCTTCGGTCGGCCGCCTTTTCCACCGAAGTTCCGGCTCAACATGCTGTGCGTTTCAGTCACGTCCCCGATTGCCCCGGCCCAAATATACTCACACAGCCGGCGATACCCTTCGCCCGCGTGCCCCTGGTTCCCCATCGACGTGTGGACTTTGTACTTCTTTGCTTCGGTCGCCAGCGTGCGGGCCTCGTAGATGCACCACGTCAGCGGCTTCTCGCAGAACACGCTTTTGCCGAGCCGAATAGCCCGAATCGCCGCCGGTGCGTGGTGATGATCGGGCGTGGCGATCAGAACGGCGTCGATGTCCCGCGCGTGCTTGTCGAACATCTTCCGGTAATCGAAGAACACCGGCGGGTCTTTGGCCTTGTCGCCGAGTCCTTTGATCGTGTTCGCGATGATCTTTTCGTCCACGTCCACGAGTGCGACGAGGCGCTCGCTCGCAGCGATGCCGGGATTCCCACCACCCTGACCGCCGCACCCGATGACCGCGATCCCGAGCTTCTCGTTGGGCGCGCGGGCAGACAGAACCATCGGCGCGCTAAACGCGGTGGTTGTGGCGAGCGCGGACCGTTTGAGGAAATCGCGGCGCGAGGATTTGCGGGCCATTGCAGCACCGTTGGGGAGGGAAGGAGCGGCGGGTGAAGGCGAGAGTACCCCGCTCGGCGCGTCGGTGCAAGCGCCGCGTTCAGCTTTGCGATTCGACACGGGCAGATGCCGCGCGCTGGGCGAACGATCTCAGATAATCGATTTGCTCGCGAGTGACGGCGTTCGCGGGAATGGTCAGTACGGAACCGTCGAGGTGCAGCACGGTCCAGGTTTCACCGGCCTTAAAGACTTGGAAAATCCCAGCAAGCGCGAACGTGCGCCGCGAACCGCGGGTGGCTATTTCGCAGTGTGCTTCGTCCACCGACACTTCGACTGGTAGCCCGCCGCGGACGACCAAATCAAAGACGAACGCGATCAACCCGCGGTACACAACGGGCGGAATCAACAACAGGAGAAGGAACCGGGGAGAAGCGTTCGTGGCGAGAAACGCGGCCCCGATCGTGAAGCCGAGAGACGCAGCAATCGCCGGCAGCCACGGCATGAGTTCGACCGCGAGCCGCTGCCGGCGCGACAACGTGAATGTGAGACGAAACGGTACCACGCGAGCCTCCAGTGGCCCTCCAGGATACCGTTTACGGCACCTTCGCAACTGCGGCGTTTGCGATATCGGTAACCAACTTCGCCACGAGCACCCACGCCGCCCGGTGGTACGGTTTCGGAATATCGACCCGTTGACCGGATGCGAATCGCGCCAGTGCTCCGGCCTTGAAGAGATACCCGGCATCGACTGCTCCGCGGTTGTGAACGATGACGTCCCGCGTCGCCTTGGCCTCCGCAAGTTGATCGATCTCCGCCGGTGTCGGGAGCGGTAACCCGATCCGGCGCTCGAGGTACTGGAAGACTGTCCGGGGCGACTTGTAAGTCACTTCTGCAACTTCGTGGTCGACGAGCCGCGCAATAAGGGTTGCCAAGTCGCCCGCGTCCAGGGCGTCTTTGAGTTCCACCGTTTTGCCACCGATCGCACGCGGGTGCGCGGTGAGCCAGAGTCGGAGCAGATCGCCGATAAACACCTCAAATGTGGAAAGAAATTGCTGGAACGTGGCTTCCAGCAGTTGTTTACCGGTGTAGTCCGCCGCAAGCGCGACCAACTGCGCCCCGGATACCGTCGTTCCTGTCGCGGAGTTCTGGTACGACTGTGCCGGATTGGTCGCGAACTCGCGCCCGGCTAACCCCCAGGCGAGTTCGCTGTAATAGAAGTAGTCGAAGACCGCGTTCAGTTCGGCGAGTGTTTGATCGCGAAGAGCGTGGATGTGGGCGACGAGCGACACGGCCGACTCCGTCAGGGCGTGGCATCGAGCAGTGCTTGTACCCGGTTCGGGTCTTCGTTGAGACTGAGGCTAATGCTCGTAACCGGGTTCTTCCCCTCGGTGCCGTAAACCCATTCGTTCCACCAGTAGGCGACCTTGTGTAGGTCCAAGAGCGCCCGAACCTGGTCGAGTTGCGCGTAAGGCAGCCACAACAGAGTACCGCCCTTGGGACCGACGAGTATCCGCAACGGTTCGTTCTTCACTACGTCGGTCATTTCACTGCCCCCGTCGGCCGTTACGCGCTCGGCTCTTCGAGGTAAGTATACCCCTCCAGCCCGTTCTCATAGAAGCGCAGGAAGTGCCGGGCTTCGGCCGCGGTAATGCGCGAGTGCTTCACCGCCTTCTCGACGTCCTTGCGCATTCGATCGGTCAGTTTCTCGGCGCTGTACTGCACGTAGTTCAGCACCTCCGTCACGGTGTCGCCTTTCACCACCGAGTCGATGCTCGGCGTGCCGTCGTCCTCCATCGACACGTGGACCGCGTTCGTGTCGCCGAGCAGGTTGTGGAGGTCGCCCAGGATCTCCTGGTACGCACCGAGCAGGAACGCGCCCAGATAGTACGGCTCGTTCGGGCTGTGTGTGTGCAGTTCGAGGGTGCTGCGCACGTCACGCAGGTCGATGAACTGGTCGATCTTGCCGTCACTGTCGCAGGTGATGTCGCCCAGCACCGCACGCCGCGTCGGGGCTTCCGTGAGCCGGTGGATCGGCATCAGCGGGAAGAGTTGCTTGATCGCCCACGAGTCGGGCATGCTCTGGAACACCGAGAAGTTGCAGAAGTAGGTGTCCGAGAGCATGTTGTCCAAACCGTTCAGCTCCTCCGGCACGTAGTCGAGGTCGCGCACGATGCGCTGGAGCTTGCGCCCGAACGCCCAGAACAGCCGCTCCGCGAGCGCACGCAGTTCGATCGTGAGGTGGCCCAAGTTGAAGAGCGAGAGCGTCTTCTCCATCTGGTCCACGGCGTCGTGGTAGAACTCCAGGAAGTTCTTCTTGTTCAGCTCGCGGAAGTTGGAATACAGGTCGCGGATCGGCTCTGGGGCGTCGTCCGGCAGCGAATCTGGGGCGGTGCATTTATCAAAGTCGGACGTGCCGAGCACGTCGAACACGAGCACCGAGTGGTACGCGACCACCGCCCGCCCGCTCTCGGAGATGATTGCTGGGTGCGGTACCCCCGCCTCATCGCACACTGACTTGATCCGGTACACCACGTCGTTCGCGTATTCTTGCAGCGTGTAGTTCGTGCTGCTCTCGAACGCGGTCTGCGACCCGTCGTAGTCGATCCCCAGGCCGCCGCCCACGTCGATGTACTTCAGCCCGGCTCCCAGGCGGTACAGTTCGACATACACGCGGGCCGCTTCGGACAGCGCGTCCTTCACCTTGCGGATGTCCGACACCTGTGACCCCATGTGGAAGTGGGTCATTTGCAGGCAATCGCCCAATTCCTTCGACTTCAGGTATTCGTAGGCTTCGAGAACTTCCGTGAGCGTCAGCCCGAACTTCGAGCGGTACCCGGCGCTCCCGCGCCACCGGCCCGACCCCCGCGACGCGAGTTTCACGCGCACGCCGATCGGCTGCCGCACGCCCAGCTCTTCCATGTACTTGACGAGCAACTCGAGTTCCGTGAACTTCTCGACCACCGGGATGATGTTCTTCCCGATCTTGCGCGAGAGCACCACCATCTTGATGAACTCGTCGTCCTTGAACCCGTTGCAGATGATGGGCGTGTCCACGCCGTTGGTGAGCGCGAGCACCGCGAGCAGTTCGGGCTTGCTACCGGCTTCCAGACCGAAATTGTGCCCCTTACCGAAGCCCAGCACCTCTTCGACGACGTGCCGCTGTTGGTTCACCTTGATCGGGTACACGCAGTGGTAATCGCCCGTGTACCCGTACTCGGTACGGGACTTCTCGAACGCACCCGCGATCTCGCCGATGCGGTGCTGGAGGATGTCGGTGAAGCGGAGCAGGAGGGGCGGCTGGATGCCGCGTGTGCGGATCTGGTCGACGAGGTCTTTGAGGTCGATGCTGCGCTCGGAGTTCTTGTCCGGGTGAACGGTGACGTGCCCTTGCTTGTTGATCCCGAAGTAACCCTTACCCCAGTTCTTGACCCCGTAGGTCTCGAAAGCGTCGTGGAGCTTCCAGGCGGGGTTGATGTCGGACGTGTCGGGTGCGCGGCGGTCGAGTTTGGCCATCAAAGTGCCTTTCCCGCGAAACGGGAAGCGAGGGAAACAGAGGCGCGGGCGGAGCGCGATTGTTCCATCTTACGTTGCGCGCGACTCGGTGCAACGCCGATCGAAAGATTGGACCGCGGCGGCGCCGAGTCGCGCGCGAACGGGGCACTCAGTCCACGTCGAACGAGAACTGATTGGTGTCGCCCTTCTTCACCGTCACCTTGATAAACGGCTGCTGCGGGTTCCCATATTTCGGTTTGAG
The DNA here is from genome assembly GCF_001610855.1 of Gemmata sp. SH-PL17. Lineage (NCBI taxonomy): Bacteria > Pseudomonadati > Planctomycetota > Planctomycetia > Gemmatales > Gemmataceae > Gemmata > Gemmata sp. SH-PL17. Next base: position 8,696,432 of record NZ_CP011271.1, on the reverse strand, counting down.
TTTGGCTGGGCCGGCCGAGCCCTCGGTAAGCGAGAACCCCGCCTTGTTCTCCTTCGCGGGCGGGCGCCAATCGATGGTCACGCCGTACTCGCCCTCGGGGGCGCCATCACCCTCGGCGAAGGTCGTCAGCGCGAAGGTGCCGTCGTCCTTCACTTTCCCAAACGGTTTGCCGCCGATCCGTTTCTCGAACGCGGGGTCCACGGGGTGGAACACCACCAGCGCCCCAACGGGCGGCGTGGTCTTGTTGAACGTCACTTTCCCGCCCGACGGGAGCGCGTCCGGCTTCCCCGTGCCGCCGCACCCGGCGAGAGCGAAGAGACAAATCCCGGCGCAAAAAAGGCGCGTCATGATGATTGTTGAATTTGATGTGTTGAGTGCGGAAGTACCACCGCACCGATCCTGATGGGACCGGCGCAGAACGCGCTCGTTTTCGGTGAAGCGCGAGCAAGGCGCTCGCGCTCCCGGGAATCCCCATGCTGGTATCAGTCGGTGCCGGGGCTGACTTCGGCCGTGGTCATCCCGCCACCCTGGGCGGTGATGAGCGCCGCGTAGGTCTGCGGATTGATCGAGTCCTTGACGAAACGCACACTCCCATCGGCGAAGACGTGGTTCGCACCGCCAGTGTGGAACGCATACGTTTCGTTGTCGTTGTGGCAGTTGATGACACAGTTACCGGGGCTGGAGGTGTCCGTCTTGGATACAGCCCCGTCCAGGCCGTAGTCGTTCTCGTGGTGCCCCCAGCCGCCGTCGTTGAGCGTCTTCGAGGAGTTGAGCACGCCGCCGACGAAGAACTGCGGGCGCCCGGCGCTCTCGCACAGCAGAATGGTGTTGCTCGTGCCGTCGGTGACCGCGACGATCGTGAACGGTTCCATTGCCGGGTAGGAGATCAGCGGCAGCCCGGCCCCTCGCAGTTGCGGCCGCATCGCGCTGAACAACTGCGTCTGCGACGTTCCCGCGGGGTACCCGAAGAACGTGATCGAGCCGGGGTTGATCGAGCTATTCGTGGCGTAGTCGGTGACCGCGAGGTTCTGGTACGGGAACGTGGCGACGAACTTGTACGTGCCGCTCACCGTGCGCGTGTTCCCGCCCGGAGCGGACGGACAGAGGAACGTCTTGATCTGGTTCCGCAGTGCACCCACGTTGTCCGGGGTGCCCGGCACAACCGAGGGGCTAGAGAACCACGGGTAGCTCATGTTGTAGAGCTGGCTCACGTTCCCCTGCTCGATGTACGGCAGGAAGTTCGCCGCCCACGAGTGAACGATGCCGGGGTACGGGTAGCCGGCGTTTCCGGGGCTGCCCGGGGCCGCGCCCAGTTCCACAATCAGGCTCGGCGGTAGCTTCCCGTAGCTGCTCTCGTAGTTCATGGCGGCCAAGCCGAGTTGCTTCATGTTGTTCGAGCAACTCATGCGGGCCGCGGCCTCGCGCACTTTTTGCACCGCGGGCAGTAACAAACCAATGAGAATCGCGATGATCGCGATCACGACGAGCAGTTCGATTAGAGTAAATGCCGAACGACCCGAGCGCGGGTGGGGCATGGACGTACTCCTGGCGCGGGAGGCAATAAAAGATGACGGAAGGCGTGGCTATGGAACCTAATTGATACCGCTCGTCGAAGTTGAAATAGCCGCGAACACCGTGAAATCGGTGTGAAGGTGCACGCGACTCTGAGCAGCACAGATGTGAAAACGAACCCGGTCGACTACTCGCCAAACTCGCGGAAAATGCGGTCGAACTGCGGGGCAATTCGCACGAACACGTCCAGCAGGCTGGGGTCGAAGTGGCCGGGTGATCCTTCGGTCATCGTCAGCACCGTCGTGTGGTGCGACAGGCCCGGCTTGTACACGCGCCGGCTCCGCAGAGCGTCGTACACGTCGGCGATCGCGAGGAGCCGCGCGACGAGCGGGATGCTCTCGCCCACGAGCCGGTCCGGGTACCCGGTCCCGTCCCAGCGCTCGTGGTGGCACCGGGCGATGTCGATGGCGACGTGTAGAAACGCGGTCGCGAACGAGTGCTGGCGCGCCACCTCGCGGAGCGTGTCCGCACCGATCGTGGTGTGGGCCTGCATGATGAGCCGCTCGCCCGAATCGAGCGGACCCGGCTTGTTCAAAATGTGGTCCGGCAGCGCGGCCTTGCCGATGTCGTGGAGCGGGGCCGCGTCTTCCAGCATTCGGATAAAGTTCGCGTCCACCGTGCTCGTGTACGCGGGGACGCTGGCCACGGCTTCGGCGAGCACGCGGCAGTAGCGCTGGAGCCGGAGCAGGTGCTTGCCGGTTTCTGTGGACCGGTGCTCGATCAGTTTCGCGAGCGCCAGAACCAACCCGTTGCGGGCACGGATCAGTTCGCCGTCGCGCGCTTCCACGGCTTGCTCCAGTTCCGCGTTCACGGTGAGCAGCTCACGGTTCAGAACGTCGGAGCGATCCTGGGCTTCCTTCAACCGCAGCGCGGCCTTCACGCGGGCGCGGAGCTGAACGACGCTGAAGGGCTTGGTGAGGAAGTCGTCCGCCCCGGCGAGCATGATGCGGGACAGTTCGTCCCCGCTCGCCGCACCGGAGAACATGAGAACTTTGAGGTTTCGCGTGGGCGGGCGCTGGCGCAGGCGCCGGAGCACCTCTTCCCCGCTGAAGCCCGGCAGGTCCACGTCGAGGAGCACGAGGTCGTAAGCGGTCGCGGAGCCGAGCGCGACGGCGTCCGGCCCGTTCCCCACTTCGTCGCACACCAGCCCGTCGGCCCCGAGCGCGACGCGGCACAGGCGGCGAATGTCCTGCTGGTCGTCCACAATGAGAATGCGCCCGGGGGCCGTGTGCGTGGTCGCCGATTTGCTGTCGATGGAGGCGGCCGGGCGCACGAACGGAGCGGCAGTGACGGGTAGCGCGACCGCGGTGTTCGGGAGGAACGGGAGCAAGGCCCGCATCGCGGCTTCGGCCGTCGGGTACCGCTGGTCCACTTCGGCAACCATCATCCGACTGAGCACCGCGTCCAGACCGGCGGGAATTTCCGATCGCTGCGTGCGGGCGGACGGCGGTGGTCCGAACGTCGCGATCACGTCGGTGAACGGGGCCTGTCCCGTGAGCGCGTAATAGAGCGTGCAGCCGAGGCCGAACACGTCCGCGCGTGCGTCTACCGCGTGCGCGTTGCGGGTCTGTTCGGGGGCCATGTAACCCACGGTGCCGAGCTGCGCGCCGGTGCGCGTGATCCGTTCTTCGCCCGGGAGCCGCGCCAGCCCGAAGTCGAGCAGCTTGGCCTGCCCGTCCGCGGTGATTAGCACGTTACTCGGTTTGATGTCGCGGTGAACGAGTCCGAGCCGGTGCGCTTCGATGAGCGCGTCCGCGACCTGGTGCGCGATCTGACATGCGAGGCCAACAGGAAGCGGCGCGGCAGACGCAGCCCGTTCCAGGTCCACGCCCTGGAGGTACTCCATCACGAAATACGGTTGCGCCGGGCTGTCCGGGCCGGAAGCCGGTTCCTCGCCCGCGTCGATGGCCGCAACGATGTTCGGGTGCTTCAGTTTCCCCACGGAGCGCGCTTCTTGATAGAACCGCGCCAGCGTGCGAGGGGTCACGTCCGCAGAGGGGGGCAGCGCCTTCACCGCGACGACCGTGCGCAGTTGCCGGTGCTCGGCGCGGTACACGATGCCCATACCGCCCGTTGCAATGTGATCGAGCAGCCGGTAGTTGCCCAGGACGAGCGCGTGGAGCCGACCCGAGCGAATCTTGAGGGCCTGGAATTCGGTTAAGAGGCGCGTGCGGACGAGGGCATCGATCAGCAGATCGTCGGTCGCGGCGCGGTCCACGGCCTGCCGGTCGTCGGGCTTCAGCCCTTCGTAATCCTCGCTCGCGATCACGCCCCGGGTGAGTAACCGCTGCAAGAGCGGTAGGGGCACGGGCGCGGCGAACGGGGGCTGGTACGAAGCCGTCATCGGGAGCGAATGATACGCGGAAGTTTCCACGGCTAACGAACTCCGTGTAAGCCGGCTGGCGATCCTTCGCGCGGAGCGATCCATTCTCGCGCCTCGACGTCCTGTCACCGCGAGTCGTGTGGGTGGGCGTCGAGCCAGCGCGTCTCGGGTTCAGTTATCGCACGATTTTAATCCGGATTTGCCCGGATAACAGATACTAGCCACAAAAGCCGACCGCCCGTCAACCACAAAGCGATAAAATTATGCTAGACAGCGCAGAATTCGCGCGTTAGCCGAGAGTTTTTTTGGTGAGGGATGTGGCGGGGCTCGGGAGCGCGTCAGGGTATTCCCGACGCAAGCCGCTTCGTTTAACGCGGAGCGAGAAATTTGAGGTGCGTGTCGGCGGTGCCCGGTGCCGTGTTAGGGTTCGCTGAAGTCGTGAGACTTTAGAACACGCCCGTCTCAACAATCAGCGCAATTTCATCTGTTTCAGCAACTCATCGGACCACGTGCGGTGCGCATCGGTAAAAGGCACGTCGGGCGGCGGGGCATTCTTGTAATCGATCTGGCTGCCGAACGTGCCGAGATCGTAGGCGCGCGCGAACGCGGCCTGTAGGTCCAGGAGCGCGTCGCGGTCATCGGCCGCGAGCGGGAGCTTGAATTTTGGCAGCTTCTTCTGGAGTGTGGACGTGTAGATCTCGTAGCGGTCGGGCGCGTTGGAGCGCGTTACGGTGACCGCGTAGTCGTACTCCGGCAGCCCGTCGCGCGAGTACGTGAGCATCGGCTTGCCCTGCATGATGAGATCGATCTCAACGATGCCGGCCCGCTGTGCCACGGCCTGCTGGCGCGCGTCGAGGTACGCCTGCCGCCCGGCCGGGGTGGTCTTGTTCGCGGGGCCGACCACTTCGAGCAGCGTGACGAGCTTCCCGTCGGTGCGGTTCCGGATCTCGATGTACTCCTCCGCGAACTGCTCCCGGATGATCGAGGTGAACAGCGGCATTTCGGAAACGTAGGTGCGCGTGCCGACGCGGGCGCGGTACCGGTCCACAAGCCCCGGGAGGAGGATCTGGTAGAGGCACGCGAGCAACTGGTGCTGGAACGCGGGCCACAATTTCGGCGTTTCGAGGTACGGGTCCATTCCCGGGAACGGACTGGGCATTTGAGAGGTCTCCGTGGTCGGCACCGGTTCCTGGGCCGGGACAGGTTCGCGTCCCGACCGGCTCAACGGCACCCGCGAGGTGTGATGGTGAGCATTGTAGCGGATCGGCGGCCGCCGCGCGAAGTACCGAAGTGGCAAGAAGGGCGCTTAGAGCTCAAGGTGGTAGAGCTGTCCGCGCCAGGTGGCCCAAGTCTCCCGGCTGTTGTCAATGACGAAGTTTCGGTACTCCAGCCACCCCCGTGCTTCCCCGCCCCGGTTCTGCCAATCGAACTCGGACCCGGTCGTGGTCGCCTCGCGGTGCGGGCTCGGATCACCGATGTACTCGCGGATGTGTCGCGGCCACAGCGCCACTCGCAGGTCCGACTCGTCGAACTCACGGACCCAAATGAGACCGGGCTTCAACCGGAGGTCTTCCTGCACCCACTCTTGAAACGCCGCGTCGCGTTCCAGCCAGAACTCTCGGGTCCCAGCGCGAAAGAGGTAACGAACGTCATTCAATCGAGAACTGAAGCCCCGACAGTTCCCACCCTCCGTGAACGTGGCAAGAAACCAGTGGTGGGCGCCCCCGCTCGCGAGTACCGGGGTTCCGTCCGGAAGGTGACCGGCACAGCAGCTCCCGCTCAACGTGCCGTCGAGCGGAAACAAGCGTTCAAACGGGCGCACCACGCGAACCAGTTCGCGCGCGCACGCTTCGTTGGCTTCACCCGCGATGGAATCGGCTTCCGCGTCGCGCTCACGGGCTCGTGTCACCTCGTAGCGCGTGAAGCACCCGGTGCCCCCACAGACCTGTACCAAGTCGATCGCGCGCGGCCACGTCGCGCCGGCTTGTTTCACCAGTTCGCGCAGAAAGTACGGCTCGCCGCCGATCCACAATTTGAAGCGCGCGATCCGATCGAGGTGCGGGGAAACCGAGAGCGAAATCGCGTCGTCTTCTGTTAGCCAGTCGGCGATTTCGAGGGCGTCGAGCTTCGCGAGGAGCGGGCACAACGTTAACTCGGAGCACCTGTTCGCGAGGCCGTACAGCGCGACCTCGCGGAGCGTGGGAAACGCCGTAAGAAGCGCGTCACCGTGCGTCAAAAACGTATCGAGCGCCAGACACGCATAGTCGGGAAGCCCGCGCCGAAACACCGGGCCGAAGTCCGTCGGGTTGGGGAAGTGCGCCGCCGCGCCGATCCACTCGTCTCCGTACCTGCGAAGTAGCTCGTCTTCGCGCGCGTGAAGTTCGACCGCGCGCGGGTTACCGATACTAAAGCGGATCGGTTCCAGTTCGATCTGAACGCGAATGAACTCTCCGAGCGGATCGGCACGTTCGCTGAGCCAATCCGCGAACACGAGCCGAACGGTGTCGTCGTCCGGGTTAGCGCGGATCGCGTGCAGAAATGCGAGGCGCTCGTTCATACTCCGATCATATCAAGAGCAACAACACGTTTGGAAGCGCGAGCGGCAAAAGATGTGGTGCGCTCGCGCTTCGGTGCTCGCCGTTACTCTTGCGGGTACAGCGCGGTGCTGAGGTAGCGCTCGCCGAGGTCCGGCAGGATCACCACGATCACCTTGCCCGCGCTCTCGGGCCGTTGGGCGACCTTCACCGCGGCCGCGGCCGCCGCGCCGCAGGAGATGCCGCACAGCATCCCCTCTTCGCGCGCCAGGCGCCGGCTCATCTCGAAGGCCTCGTCGTCGGTGACTTGAACGACCTCGTCAATGATTGCGGTGTTCAGCACGTCCGGGATGAACCCGGCGCCGATGCCCTGGATCTTGTGCGGGCCGATCGGCTTCACCTGGTCCTTCGGAACGCCGTCGACGATGTGCTGGGTCAGCACCGGGCTTTGCGTCGGCTCGACCGCGATGCACTTCACCGACGACTTCCGCGCCTTCAGCACTTCGCCGCACCCGGTGATCGTACCCCCCGTGCCCACGCCGCTCACCAGGATGTCGATCGTACCGCCGGTCGCGCGCCAGATTTCTTCGGCGGTCGTTTTGCGGTGAATCTCGGGGTTCGCCGGGTTCTTGAACTGCTGCGGGATGAACGCTTTCGGTTCGCCGCCCGCCTCTTGGAACAACTCCATCGCGCGCGAAACCGCGCCCTTCATACCGAACTCGCGCGGCGTTAGGATGAGCTTCGCGCCCAGCGCCTTCAGAATGCGCTGGCGCTCGAGCGACATGCTTTCGGGCATCGTCACCGCGAGCTTGTACCCGCGTGCGGCGCAGGTGAACGCCAACCCGATCCCGGTATTTCCGCTCGTCGGCTCGATGATGAGCGTTTCCGGCTTGATCTTCCCGGCTTTTTCCGCCGCGTCGATCATCGCGACCCCGATGCGGTCCTTCACGGACCACAACGGGTTGAAGTTTTCGAGCTTCCCGATGACGGTCGCTTTCGCGTCGCCCACAACGCGGTTGAGTCGGATGAGCGGCGTGTTGCCGAACGTCTGCGTGATGTTGTCGTAAACGTGCCCGCGGAAGGTGGTGTCCGTGGCCATTTGAGAGGTTCTCCGCGAAGCATGAGTATTTGGAGTTGGGTTCTGTACTATCTGGAAGTCTAAGCAGACGATACGTGCGGGACAAGTTGAAGTACGCGACGTTCGTACCGAGTTCACTCGACCGAAGGGAACTCGGGTTCGCACTCTGCACCGCTATTATTCTCGGAACGAGGCACGATTACTGCTTCACCACAAGCGCTCTGATAGACAACTGGTGGAGTGCTCCATGAACAAGCAACAACTTGATCGATATCGGAAGCTCTTGGGCGAGTTGGTGGATCGCGTTGGAGCTACGGCGGCTTCCCTGGAAGCCGAAGTCCGCGTGCCGTTGGGTGGGGAAAGCGGGGGCGGGGTGTCGAACGCCCCGATGCACTTGGCCGACCTCGGCACCGGGACGTTCTCACAGGAACTCGACGCGACACTCCTGGAAAACGAAACGTACATCCGCGACGAAGCCGTCGCCGCTCTGGACCGCATCGAACAAGGCACCTACGGCCGGTGCCAGGAGTGTAAGCGCGACATCGGGGCCGCCCGACTCGGCGCGCTACCCTATGCTCGCCACTGTGTCGCGTGTGCTGAGATGCTACAGTCCGGGCGCGCTGTGAACGTTAATGACGGGCGCCCCGCGGAGTGGCTCGGGGAACCGGGGCACGAATCCCGGACAGAAAAGCCCCAGCGCGTTGTCGGTCGCGATCTGGGTGCGGATTCGAGCGACACTCACGCGGCAGGTACCCCGGGCGGTGGGGCCGCGGTCGGTGGGCTGGCCGGGACGACCGTGGGCAGCGGCGCGATAAACAACGCGGCCCTCCAGGGAGCGATGGGAAGTGGTCCTCTCGACGAGGACGAAACTCCGGACGAAGAGGAACTGCCGGCCGAAGCCGGCGCAGCGGTTGGAGGAACGCCGGCTAACAAGCGCTTGGCGGCCAAAACGAGTAAGCGAACTCCCCCGAAGCCCCCGGCTCGGCGCGCGAAACGCGGGTAACCTCATCGCTCGCGCTAATTGGCGCGAGCGATTTCATTTCCGCTTCGCGTCCAGCGTGTTCAGCAGTTTATCGAGTTCGGAAAAGTTCATTGGCTTCACCAAGTGCCCGTCACATCCCGCCTCGCGCGACCGCTCCCGGTCGTTCTCTTGTCCCCAACCGGTGAGCGCGATGATAATCATCTCTCGCCCCCACGAGTGCGACCGAATGTGCCGGGTGGCGTCGAGGCCATTGAGCTTCGGCATCCCCACGTCCATCAGAATCAATTCGGGCCGGAACTCCTCGGCCGCGGTCACCGCTTCCAGGCCGTCGTGAGCGGTTTGTACTTCGTCTCCCGACAATCCGAGCATCTCGGCCATCGACTCGGCTCCGTCGCGGTTGTCGTCCACAACGAGCACGCGCCGCCGGTGCTTGACCGATGCCGGAGCATTTGTGGGCGCTTCCGGAGGTAGTTCCGACTGGCCGACCGGGACCGGCAATCGAACGGTGAACGTGCTACCCTTCCCCGGTCCCTCACTCGCGGCCGTCACCGTGCCGCCGTGCATCTCGACCAGGCCCTTAACGAGCGCCAAACCGATGCCGAGTCCACCCGAACTGCGCTCGATCGACCGATCCACTTGGGAGAACATGTCAAAGACGCTTGGGAGTGAACGGGCGGGAATACCGATTCCCGTGTCCCGGACTACCACCACCACTTCCCCGCCGTTGCGCTCGGCGGACACGGTAATCTGTCCGCCCCGTGGGGTGTATTTGGCGCTGTTCGTCAGCAAGTTGCTGAAGACTTGCGCGAGCCGCGTCAAATCGGCATCGAGGGGGATTGATTCGGCCGGGAGCGAGACGCTTAATTCCTGTCCCGTGCTGTCGATGAGCGGGCGCGCCGTTTCGATCGCGCTCGCGAGCACTTCGGACAGTGAGACGCGCCCGCAGCGCAGCTCCAGCTTGTTGCGGCCGATTCGGGACGCATCGAGCAGGTCGTCGACTAGGCGCACCATGTGCGAGAGCTGCCGGTCCATCATGACTCGGGTGCGCTCCTGGGCGTTCGCGTCGTTCCCCGCCAAGCGCAAGACTTGTAGCCCGTTACGGATCGGGGCCAGCGGGTTGCGCAGTTCGTGCGCCAGGAGCGCAATGAACTCGTCCTTGCGCTTGTCGGTTTCTCGTAACTCTTGCTCCATCGCTTGCCGATCGGTCACGTCGCGGGTGGTGCCGGCGACCGCCTCGACCTCGCCCTGCGCGCCGATGACGGGGACGAAGATGTAATCGTAGATCCGGCGCCCGTTCGTTCCCGTAAACGGCACCTCTCCGCGGATCGGGCGCTTCGTGGCAACCACTTGCTCGATTTCCTGATCGTGCATGGCGGCGTGCCAGGGTTCGTACCCGAGTTGCAGGCAGGTCAGACCGATTGCCTCGTCCCAGGTTTTGCCCCACATCGCGAGCAGGGCTTCGTTCGCGTAGGTGAACCGGTGCTCCAGGTCGAACACGTACACGAGGTCCGGGGTGGTCGACAGGGCCGTTTCGTAGAGGCGCCGGCGCCGCTCGGACGCGGCCGTCACCCGGGCGAGTTCGGCCTCCGCGCGCTTGTGGTCGGTCAGATCAATGCCCTGGACGAGGATGCCGGAGATCGCGCCGGTCGCGTCGCGCATCGCCTGGTAAACGAACTCCAGAATCCGCTCTTCTAGCTCCCCGTCTTTGGTCCGGAGCATGACCCGTGCGTCCGTCGCGACATACGTTTCTCCGGTTCGATATGTGCGATCCAGGATCTCGAAGAACCCCTGCCCCTCGACCTCGGGCACGGCTTCGCGGACCGCCTGGCCGATCACGTCCCGGTTGCCGACCAGTTCGGAAAAGCGATCGTTGACCCGCTCGAACACGAGGGCCGGCCCGCGCAGAACGGCCATGAACGAGAGCGAGTGTTGGAACACTTCGGCCAACTGCCCCCGCTCGGCGAGAATTTCCGCGTGGAGCCGCTGTTCGGCTTCGGCCGCTCGCGCGCGCTCAAGGGCTTCCCAGCACCGGCCGACCACGGTCGTGACGAGCTGAATTTCCGCGGGCGTCCAGCATCGCGGGGTTTTCTGGTGTACGGCCATCGCCGCCGTGAATTGCCCGACCTTGTGAAGTGGTACGCAGATCACAGAGCGAATCGCGGCGGCCTCGTATGCGGGTAGGTCGGCGATCCCGATCCGCGGGTCGGTGTGTGTGTCGTTGACGACGTAGGCTTCGTTCGCGAGCATCTGGCGCACGCACTCGGAGCCGAAGGCCGCGACCGGCCATCGCCCGACCATACTCGGTACGCCCCGTGTGTGATCGCCCGTCACGACGAACACCGATTCGTCGGCCACTTCCGCGTAGGCACAACGGTCCGCGTTCAGGTATTCGGCCAGGAGCCGGGCGGTGGCGGCCATCACCTCGCCGGCCCCGGGTATCGATTGCGTCCTCGTGGCCAGTTCCGCCAGAAACTGCTGCTGGTTCGCGCTCTCGCGCAGTGCCGATTCGGTGTTCTTTTGAGTGGTGATGTCCTGCACCACGCCGAGCATCCGGACCAGTTCCCCGGACTCGTCGTACACGCCGCGCCCGCGGGCCGAAATCCAGACCGAGGCGTCGCGCTCGAGCGGGTACTCGATGTCGTAATCGGCCCGAGTGGACACGGCGCGCGCGGCCTCGTTTCGTGCCCGGTCCCGGTGGTCGGGGTGAATCACCCTCCGCATCCACTCCCGGGTGTGGTACGGCCCCGGGGCCGTACCGAGAATCTCGATCGTGCGCTCGGAGAGTGCGACCCGGTCGGTTTTGGGCTCCCACTCCCACGTCCCGAGGTCCGCGGCGGCCACGGCGAGCCGGAGCGTTTCGGCGAGGCGCTCGCGCTCGCCCTCTTCGCGCTTCCGCTCGGTGATGTCGCGGAACACGAGAACGGCCCCGACCACGCGCCCGTCGGGGGTCCGGATCGGGGCGGCGGAGTCGTCGATCGGGTACTCGGTGCCGTCTTTCGCGATCAGAATCGTGTGGTTCGCGAGCCCGACGATCGTGCCGGACTTGAGCGCCCGGAGCGCCGGGTTCTCGACCGGCCCGCGGGTCGATTCGTTGACGATCCGGAACACTTCGGTGAGCGGGCGCCCGACCGCCGTGCCGTTGGGCCAGTCGGTGAGAGTTTCGGCGACCGAATTGAGGAACGTGATGTTCCCCGCGGGGTCGGTCGCGATGACCGCGTCCCCGATGCTCGCGAGCGTGGTGCGCAACCACTCGCGCTGCTCCCACACTTTTGCGGCCGCGACCTCGCGTGCCCGGGTACCGTGCCGGAGCAACCAAACGAACATCCCGACCGCGGTCAGCCCGAATACCGCGGACGCGGCCCCGAAGAGGCGCGCGTGAAGGTACGCCCGTTCGGTTTCGATCGCCCGTTCGCGGAGGAGCGTTTGTTCGGTCGTTTCGATCTCGTTGGCAGTACGATCCGCGTCGTCCAGCAGTTGCCGGCTTTCGCCCTTCGCGACGATCTCCCTGGCGGCTTCAAGGCCGCGCGCGTCGCGCACGGCCACCGTCGCGCTGAGTCGAGCGACGGCCCGATCAATGTGGGCGCCGAGGGCCGCGATTCGGGCCTGTTGGTCGGGGTTGTCGGCGGTGAGTTCGGCGAGCCGGGTAAGCTTCGCCCGGGTTTGGCTCTGGGCGTTCTGAAACGACGCGCGGTCCCGGTCCGCGCCAGTCAGAATGAACGTGCGCTGGGCCGCTTCGATGTCGCACGCACTGGCGCGGACGGCGCCGAGGGCGGTCAGCACCTCTTGTGTGTGGGCCACCTGGCGCGCGTCGTCGCGGACCTTGCGCGTGTTCCAGTAAGAGATGCCGGCGTTGATAACGACGAGGGCGGCGAGGAGCCAGATCCCGGTGAGCACGCCGCGGTCGAGTTCCTTGGCCATACCTGCCCTTGTACCTCACCGGTTTCGCGCGGCCGAGTGCGGTGGGCCGGGCGACGAGGCAAAACCTCTGAACTAACGGAATGCGATCGTATTCGAGTACCGCAGCATCTTACACGGCCCGTCACGCGCAGTCACGCGGCGCCCGCGACCACAAGCGCCCACATCTCATAAACCGAGTTTCTTCTTCACTTCCGCCGCGATTACTTCGGGCGCGGGGGCGATGTCGACGCGGATCGCGTCCGCGGGTGGTTCCAGCGCCTCGAACTGACTGTGGAGCAACGTCGGGTTCATGAAGTGGCCCTTGCGGGCCGCGAGGCGTTGGCGAATGAGTTCTTCCGAACCGTGGAGGTACACGTACTGTACACACTCTGGTTCGTTCCGCTCCAGGTAGTCCTGGTACGCATGTTTCAATGCGGAACAGGCCAGAACGACGTTCTCACCTCGCGCGCACGCCGCGTCGATCCGGTCCCGGAGTTCGCGGAGCCACGGGCGCCGGTCTTCGTCCGTAAGAGGCTGTCCGCGGCGCATTTTTTCGACGTTCGCGGGCGGGTGGTAATCGTCGGCCTCAACGAACGTCCACTCGAGCTGCTCGGCGAGGATCTTGCCGATAGTCGATTTACCCGAACCCGATACACCCATTAAAACAACGATCATAACTGGTCCCATTCTTGAAACTGGGCCTTGTGTGATCGCGTTGTGCAAACGGCGAGCCGTACCAGGATTTCCGGGTTTAACGGGCGCCGGTTCTCACTAACCGGTGCATACCGGTCGTTTACCAAAGTGCTGCTCAGTTCTTCTGATATTTTTTCTCAACTGCCCCTCTTGCTTCCGCGCTCAGTGGGCGCAACAATACGGGTGACAACCACACCAACGATGCACCGGCTTCGGGCCGCCCGCGTCGGGTTGTCGGGCGTCGGTCCCTTCGGTCGCATTCGACCGCCCGGGCCGCACCCGACAACCGCGGCGTGGAGCGTAATCCCAGCCGGTGTCGGCGTTTTTCGCCGGCACCCCGCCGAGGGCCATGAGCATGGCGATCAAGAAAGAAAAAGAGAAGGTCGACAACACGGGGACCAAGATCCTCGAACTCGTCGACAAGCTCCACGAAGAGCGGAAAATCGCCAAGGACGTGATCTTCAAAGGCATCGCGTCCGCGATCCAGGTGGCCGCGGAACGGCACTTCCAGGTGGAAGAGGGTGTGTTCGTCAGCATCGACGAGGCGACCGGGCACATCGTCGCCAAGTACGGCGACCAGGAACTCGACCCGATTACGCTCGGGCGCATCGCGGCGCAGTCGGCCAAGCAGATGATTATTCAGAAGATCCGCGAGGCCGAATCGGACACGGTGTACAACGAGTTCACCGGCAAGAAGTACGAACTTCTCGTCGGCACCGTGACCCGCGTGGACGCAGGCACCGCCATTGTCTCACTGGGTAAGAGCGAGGCGCTGCTGCCGCGGAGCGAGCAGATCCCGGGCGAAACGCACCACGTCGGCGAGCGCGTCAAGGCGATCGTCATGGAAGTGCGCAAGCAGGGTAACCGCGTTAAAATCGTGTTGTCTCGTGCTCACCCGGAGTTCGTGAAGGCGCTCTTCGAGGAAGAGATCCCCGAAATCGACGAGCGCATCATCGATATCCGCGCGGTCGCGCGCGAGGCCGGGTACCGGTCCAAGGTGGCGGTCACCTCGATCGACATGAAGGTGGACGCGGTCGGTGCGTGCGTCGGGGTGCGCGGGAGCCGTATCAAGAACGTGATCGAGGAGCTGAACGGCGAGCGCATCGACATCGTGCGCTGGAACGACGCGCTCCAGGTGCTCATCCCCAACGCGCTCCAGCCGGCGCAGATCTCGGACGTGTTCACCTACCCGCGCCTCGGCCGGGCCATCGTGCTCGTGACCGACGACCAACTGTCGCTCGCCATCGGGCGCCGCGGGCAGAACGTGCGGCTCGCGTCCAAGCTCGTGGGCTGGGACATCGAGATCATGACGCACGACGAACTGGCGGAATCGCTGGAGCGCGCCGAGCGCTGGTTCGGGCAGCTCCCGAACGCCTCGCTCGAACTCACGAACGTGCTCATCGAAGAAGGGTTCCTCTCTTACAACGACATCACCTGCATCGACGCGGCCGGTCTCGCCGAGTTCTCGGGGCTCCCCGAGGACCAGTCCGACGAGGTCGTCATGTACGCGGAAGAGTACGCGGACGTGATGGAGCAGAGCGTCGAAGACGAGCGGCGCCAGGCCGAAGAGCAGGCCCGGGTCGACGCGGAACAGGCTCAGGCCGATGCGGAAGCACAGGCAGCCGAGGGCGGTGAGGGCGCGGAGGGTGTCGCCACCGCGGAGACCGGGGAAGTTGCAGAAGGGGTCGAGGGTGCCGTGAGTTCTGATGTTGGGGAAACTTCCGAAGTCTCCGAACCCGAAGAGCCTGCGATCGTCTCTAATTCCAGTGAGGAGACCGAGACCCCGGCGCCCGCGCCATCCGACGCGGACAAGCCGGCCGAATGAGTAACGAGTAACGGCGCGGGCCTATGGACCGCGGGCGCGATTCGGGAGCCAACGGCCCGGTGCCGGGCTCTCCCGTTGTCGCGTCCTTTTTCCACATTCCGCGCTCCTGCCCAGAGTCCCCTTTTCAGCGGACGCGGTGTGATTAGAATATAACTCGTTCGGGGCGCGATCGGTCGATCCGGCATGCCCGCTGTATGCGGGCCGGTTCGGGGGTTGTTCGGAGCACCCCCAGAGGAGTTCCGCTTGTCGAATACGACGTCGAAAGACACGAAGGACGCCAAGGAAAAGAAGGTCCGGGTCTTTACCCTGGCTAAGGAGCTGAACGTCGAGAGCAAACTGCTCCTCGACTATTGCAAGGAACTCGGATACGCCGACATCACCAATCAGTTGAGCGGCTTGTTACCGGAACAGGCCGACGCGCTGAAGGAACGCACCAAGAAGGGTCCGAAGGCCGGACCCGGTCACCCCCCCGCACCCGCGCCCGGCGTTCCGCCGAAGAACGTCATTCCCTCAATCGCAAAACAACCCATTCAAACCATCCCGAAACCGCTCCCGAAGCCGGCAGCGAAGCCCGCCGAACCCGTCGCCCCCGTTGTCGCTCAGCCGGCAGCGCCCCGCCCGTTGTTTCCGCGCCCGCGGCCGTGTCCCCGGCGCCCGAGCCGGTTGCACCTCCGCCCGCGCCCGTTGTGGTGGCCGAGGCCCCGGTGAAGCCAGCCGCGCCCGCGACCCCGGTTGCGCCGCCCGCGCCGCCGAAGAACGTTATTCCTTCACTCGGTTCGGGTGGCATGCGGAACCTGAATATGGGTGGCCGCCCGGCCCCCCTGACCCCGCCGCGGTCCAACGCACCGGTGGCACCGACCCCGGCCGCGCCCGCGGCTCCGGCTGCTCCCGCACCGGTCGCTGAAGTGAAGCCGACTCCGGTCGTGCCGCCCGTTGCCGCTGAAGCAAAGCCGGCAACGCCGACCGCGGCTCCGGCGCCAACCCCGGTTGTTCCTGCCGCGCCCGCGGCCCCGAAGCCGGTCGTGACGCCTACTGCCGTTGAATCGAAGCCGGCCGCGCCTGCGGCTCCGACTGTTACGGCATCGGCGGCTCCGGTCGCACCTGCCGCGGCTCCGAAACCGGCGCCGACGGTGCAATCGCCGCCCGCGCCACCGCCGGGACCGCCGAAGAACATCATTCCGTCGAATATGGGTCAGCCCTCGCGCCCCTCGGTACTGAGTCGCGCCCCGGCCCCGCCGCCGCCGAAGCACATCGCTGCTCCGCGAACCGGTGGTGGTGCTCCGCCTCCTGGTGCGAGCCCGCGGTCTTCGTCCGGGGTGACCGGGGCGCCCGGTCCGCGTCAGGCCGGTCCTGGTTCCAGTGGTGGCCCAGGGCAGGGTGGCAACGCTCCCGGTGGCGCAGGTGGCCCGCGCGGTCCGGGCGGTGGGCGCCCGGGTCCGGGTGGTCCGCCCAAACCACCCGGTGCGCCGGGTCAATCGGTCAAGCTCACGCCGGAAATGATCGACCGGCTGCGCCAAGCCAGCGCACGCGGCCAACGGGTGTCGCTGAACGAAATCACCCGAACCCCCGCTGCCGCCCCAGGGGGCGCGCCCTCGAAGCCGAACGAACCGGCTCGTCCCGGTGGTCCGCCGCGCCCCGGTGCGGCCCCGGGCTTCGCCCCGCGCCCCGGTGAGGGCGGGGAGGACGAGGAAGAAAAGAAGAAGGGCGGCGTCATCGGGCGCGACTCGCGCCACAAGGGCCGCACCGGTGGCGGCGGGGACCGCGGGCGCTCGTCCGGCGGACCGCGCGTCGACCGCGGGTCGGTGGTGATCGGGTCCGGCGGCGTCGAGATGGTCGAGCAGCAGTGGGGGTCGCGCCGCGGCCCGCGCCAGGCGCTGCTCAACAAGATGAAGCGCCGCGGCCAGCAGCAGGTGACGGTCAAGGAAGGCAAGATCGAGATCGGGCTGCCGATCACCGTGCGCAGCCTGTCCGAAGCGATCGGGATGAAGACCGGCGAGCTGTCCAAACGGCTCCTCAAGGAAACGAACCAGCTCTTCGGCAACAACTCGCAGGTCGATTTCGACACGGCCGCGCTGATCGCCGTTGAGAAGAACATCGAACTGGTCATCAGGCGCCAGAAGACCGCCGAAGAGATCCTGATCGAAGAGTTCGAGGGGCTGGTGACGAACGTGGACCCGGAGAAGCTCCGGCCGCGCCCCCCGGTCGTCACGATCATGGGCCACGTCGACCACGGCAAGACGTCGCTCTTGGACAAGATCCGCCGGTCGAACGTCGTGGCCGGCGAAGTCGGCGGCATCACGCAGGTCATCCGCGCGTGGTCCGTGACGCACAAGATCGAGGACCCGGAGACCGGCGAAAAGGTCATCGAGCGGCCGATCACGTTCCTCGACACCCCGGGCCACGAGGCGTTCACGAAGATGCGCGCCCGCGGGGCCAACGTCACGGACATCGCGGTCATCGTGGTCGCGGCCACCGACGGCGTGATGCCCCAGACGGAAGAGGCCGTGGCCCACGCCCGCGCCGCGGACGTGCGCGTCATCGTCGCCATCAACAAGGTGGACGCCCCGAACGCGAACGTCGACCGCACCCGGCGGCAGCTCTACAACCTGGAACTGCTCCCCGACGACATGGGCGGCGACATCCAGTTCGTCGAGACCTCGGCCCTCACCGGCCAGGGCATCGACGACCTGCTCAACGCGATCCTGATCGAAGCGGAAATCAACCTCGCCGACGACCTCCAGGCCGACCCGGACCGCCCGGCGTTCGGTACCTGCCTCGAGGCCTACATGACCTCCGACGAGGGCGTGATGGCGACCGTGCTCGTCCAGCAGGGCACGCTCAAGGTCGGCGACATCGTGCTGTGCGGTGCGAACTACGGCCGCGTCCGCTCGATGCAGAACGACCTCGGGGTCTCGATCGAGGAGGCCGGGCCGAGCACCCCGGTGCGCGTCACCGGTCTGGGCGGCGTGCCCAACGCCGACGACCCGTTCTACGTGGTCGAGGAACTGACCACCGCGGCCAAGATCGCCGAGGCCCGCGAAAAGAAGGACCGCGAGGCCGCGCTCAACCGGTTCACCGCGGTCAAGGATCTGGAGATGCTCTCGGCCGCCAAGAGCAAGCTCAAGATCACCGAACTGAAGGTCATCCTGAAGGCCGAGGCGCGCGGGTCGGTCGAGGCCATCCGCAAGGAACTGGAGAAGCTGACGCACGAGGAGGTGACCACCCGCGTGCTGCACGCCGGCATCGGGGCCATCACCGAGTCCGACGTGCAACTGGCCCTCACCAGCCCGCAGGACACGCTCATCGTCGGGTTCAACGTGACCGCCGACGACGCGGCCCTGAAACTGGCCGAGGGGCGCGGCATCAGCCTCCGCGAGTACCAGATCATTTACAACCTCGTCGACGACGTGAAGGCGGCCCTCGAGGGCCGGCTCAAGCCGATCGAGGAAGTGGTTCACCTGGGCCGCGCGGTGGTCCGACAGACGTTCAAGCACGGCAAGGTGGGCACCATCGCCGGGTGCTACGTCACCAGCGGCGTGCTGGAGCGCTCGGCCCGGGTCCGCCTCATTCGCGGCGGCATCGTGGTCTTCCCGCCGGCCGACAAGGTGGTCGGGTTGGACTCGCTCAAGCGGTTCAAGGACGACGCCAAGGAGGTCCGCGAGGGCTTCGAGTGCGGTCTGAAGATCACCGGCTTCGATGACATCAAGGTCGACGACGTGATCGAGGCGTTCAAGATCGAGATCCGGCAACGGACCCTCTAACGTGCGGAATACGGGTCGCGGAGCGGGGAACGAAACGAACAGTTCGGTTCCCCGCTCCGCGACCCGTAACCCGTGCTTCCGAACATGGTTATCGGTTCACTCTCGGTCCGGATGCTGGTGCGCGAGAGCCGCACGTTGAAAGACAAGCGGCAGGTCGTGCGGAGCATCCTCGACCGTATGCGAAATAGTTTCAACGTGTCCGCGACGGAAGTGGACACACACGACGACGTAAAATTGGTAACGCTCGGTTTTGCCGCGGTCGGGTTCGCGACCGCGACCGTACAGGGCGTACTCCAGAAGATCACCGAAGCGCTCCGCGGGCACCCGGTCGCGGAGTACCTCGGGGGCGAAATGGCCGTCGGGAGCGAGGTCGTTTAGCGGAGCTTCAATTAAATGGGCTAGTCCCGATCCAAAGGGCGAGATCAGGTCGGAGATCCGAGCGCTCAATGGGCTTTGGTTTCTGTCCTGATCTTTGTCCTCTGTACACTGGAACCTGATGAAATCTCACCGGATAGCGCGAGTGTCCGAGGTCATCCGCGAAACCGCGGCCAACGCCATTTTGTTCGAGCTGAAAGACCCGCGCGTTAAGAACGTTACTGTTACGCGCGCCGAAGTGTCGGGCGACCTCCAGCACGCAAAAGTGTTCGTCTCGGTCATGGGGACCGAAAAAGAGCAGCAGCTCACCATGCACGGGCTGAAGAGCGCGGCCGGGTTCGTACAGACGAAGCTCGCGGACCGGCTCACGTCGCGATACGTCCCGCACGTCACGTTCGTGATCGACGAGGGCGTAAAGAAGAGCATCGAAATCGCCCGCCTGATTCGCGAAGAAAACGACCGACTCACCGGGGGCCAGCCGGCGCCCGAAGAAGTTGACGACGACGAGGCGGACGAAGCAGACGATGACGCGGACGAGGGGACCGACGAACCCGCGCCCGAGTCCCCGACCGCCGCGAGCGAGCACGCCGCTGAACAGGGACCGCGAGCCGAAGCCGCCGAAGGAACGACGGACCGCCCGAACTAGCGCCAGCGGGCGAACGCCTACGGAACCGGAGTCCACCGAATGCCGGCCATCACCAACAAGCAGCAACTCCTGACTCAGGCGCAGGCGGCCCTCAAGAAGAGGTTCCCGCTCCCGGCACTGGAGCCGGAAACGCCCCGCCCGCTCCTCGAAGAGCTGATCTTCGCGATCTGTCGCGAGGGCAGTACAACCGAGGACGCGGAGGCCGGCTACGCGCGCCTGCGGAAAGTGTTCGTGGACTGGAACGAGATCCGCGTCAGCACGGTGCAAGAGGTCGCCGACGCGCTCCGACCGCTCCCGAACTCCGGCCCGCGCGCCGGGTGGATCATCGGCGTGTTGCACGCGGTCTTCGAGCTGAACTACTCCTACGACCTCGGTGACATGGAGAAGAAGGGGCTGAAGCAGGCCGCCAAACAGGTGTCGCGGTACTTCAACGACAGCGAGTTGAAGAAGCTCAACCTGAAGCAAGCGGCCAAGCAGATCGGCCGGTTCAAGCAGGTGAACGACTTCGCGGTGGCCTGGGTGGTGCAGCGGTCGCTCGGCGGCCACGCGATCCCGCTCGACGGCCCCACGTTCCGGGTGCTCCGGCGGCTCGGGGTGATCGAGGAGGTCGACACCGACACCGAGGACATGGAAGCGCTCCGCGGCGGCATCGAGCACGTGATCCCGAAGGTCCGCGGCCCGGAGTTCACCGAGCTGATGAGCATCCACGCGAAGGAACTGTGCGTCGAGAAGAACCCGCTTTGCGCCTCGTGCCCACTCAAGAGCGACTGCCCCACCGGGATCGAGAACCTCTCGAAGAAGGCGGACAAAGACAAAACCGAACCCAAACCGAAGAAGTCGCGGTAACGCGGCGGGCCGAAACAGCAGCAGCCGGGCTATTGCCCGGCTGTTTCTTTTTGAGTCGGACCGGGTGCGAAGTGGGGCGCCAACGTGGGGCAGGTTCGTGCTCGTAATCCGCAGATTTCCCGCGCCAGTAGTCACTGGCGCCGGTGCCGAGCGGCGTAGAATGCTAGTGCCATGTCATGTCGAGATCGGAGCTGAGAGCCCGAACACCGTCATCGCGAGCTAACCGGCGAAACCACACAGAACCGCTCTGCCGGTAGTTTCGTCATAGCCAGCTCTTTCAGCTTATTCACTCGCTGTATCCGCCCCAAATTACCCATTCCGCAGGCGCAAGGTCGCGCCGTTTGCTCATACGTCTTATGAGCCGCATCGCCCGCGGAATCATCAATATCGATCAAACTTCTCGGCGCGCACGTCCGATATATTCGGGTGCCTGCCGCTGGACGATGAGGCCCTATGAACTCCGCGCCACTCGACCGACTGATTGACGCGCTCGCGGACACCGGAATGACTCGGTTTTTCCGCCGCATGTTCGACGACTACCCCGACCTCCTGATGAAGGACCAGACCGTCGAAGCGGTTCGGCCGGATCGGACGTTCAAGCTCGGGGGTCAGTGGGTCACCAACTTCGGTTCCGACAGCTTCCTCGGTCTCGACCAAGATTCGCGTGTCACGAGCGCTATCGAGCGCGGGGTACGGGCGTGGGGCTCGCACAACGGCAGCTCGCGCGCGTTCGCGTCCGTCGAGCCGAACGTCCGGGCCGAGCGGAAGATCGCCGACTGGCTCGGTACCGAAGCGGCGCTGATCTACCCGTCGGTCACGCTCGCGAACGTCGGCGCGCTGCCCGGGTTGGTCACGCGGCGCGACGTCCTCGTGGCCGATCAGTTCGCGCACAACTCGATTGATGAGGGGCTGAAACTCGCCAAGGCGCGCGGCGTGCGCACGGCGAAGTTCGCACACAACTCGCCGGACGCGCTCGAAGAAACGCTGCGGTCCCTGCGACCGTTCCGGCACGCGGTGATCGCCGTGGACGGCGTGTACAGCATGAGCGGCCACCTGCCGCCACTGGCCGAGTTCCAGCGCATCGCACGCGAGTACGACGCCTGCCTGTACGTGGACGACGCGCATGCCAGTGGAGTGCTCGGTGAGCACGGGCGCGGGACCGTGCGTGAGGCGCTCGGCGGGTACGATAACGTGCTGACGATCGGCTCGCTCTCGAAGGGGTTTTCGTGCCTCGGCGGGTTCGTCGGCGGGTCGCAGGCCGCGATCGACGTGCTGAAGCTGAAGTCGAACTCGCTCATCTTCGGTGGCCCGGTCCCGCCGCCGTACCTCGAAGCGGTTTGCACGGTGGTGGACATCCTGGTGTCCGCCGAGTATCCCGCGCTGCGTGCGAAGCTCGACGCGAACGTGCGTCACCTCACGCGCGGCGCGACGCAGTTGGGGCTGGCCGTGATGGGTGGCCTGGTGCCGATCGTCTCGGTGCTCGTCGGGGCAGAAGAGGTGACGCTGAAGGCCGGGAAGTTCCTGTACGAGCACGGCTACTACGTGCAGTCGGTGGTGTTCCCGGCGGTGCCGCACGGCGCGGGGGTTCTGCGGATGCAGGTGAACGCGAACCACACGCCGGCGCAAATCGACGGGCTCCTCGACGCCCTGGCCGCACTCAAGGACGCGACGCCGATGCCGGAAGCGTCCGCCGTCGCGTCACTGGTCGCGGCCTGATTCATACCGCAGGGTGGGCCGGCGCTACATCGGCTCGGCCCACCACCATCGGTGATTCCACGCACATGCACTGGTTCTATCTCATTCTCGCGGGCTGCTTCGAGTGCGGGTTCACGACGTGCTTGAAGCTCTCCGAAGGGCTGACCAAAATCAGTTGGTCGATCGCCTTCGTGCTGTTGTCGATCGTCAGTTTCGCGTTGCTCACGCTCGCGGCGCAGAAGATCTCGCTGGGCACCGCCTACGCGGTGTGGACCGGGATCGGGGCCGCGGGTACCGCGCTCGTTGGGATCATCTGGTTCAAAGATCCCGCAACATTCTGGCGGCTGTTTTTCCTGGCCGGGTTAATTGGCTGCCTGATCGGGCTCAAGCTCGTGTCCCCGGAAAAGGAATGACTTTTCTGATGGGAATCTGTGGTGGTTGACTGGTAGCCAGCCCGAACAGCATTCGATCAATGAATGGCCGACCCGCGGCCAATTACACGTCTCCCGTTCTTTTCTCTCGCATTTCTTCAGCGCTTGTCCCGGAATCGCTGTCAGCAGCCCTAAACACAAATGGGGCAGCAACGAGCGCGGAGAAACGGTATGTTTGATTAGCCCGCGGAATCATCCACTCATTGAGTTCTGCGCAATGTCATTTCGGGTGCTATTCGCAGCTTGTGCTCTGGGGCTTGTCACGGCGGAACTTCGTGCGGTCGAACCGCCGGCTGGTGCGCCGAAAGTGCTAATCGTTTACCCGAAGGAAGCCAAGTTGGTTGGCCCGCGCGCTGAACAGCGTGTGAGCGTGCTTGGTGTCTGGGCCGACGGGCGCCGGTGGGATCTGACTCACGTGGCTCGTTTCACAAGTGCAGACGCACGCATAGCGACCACCGAAAAGAGTACGCTGCGCCCCACCGCGGACGGGAACACCACGCTGACCGTCGAAGTGGCCGGGGCCAAGGTTGTCGTTCCCGTTGCCGTGGAGAAGGTGAGCGCAGATGCCCCGGTGAGTTTCGTGCGCGAGGTGGAACCGATTCTCACGAAGGCCGGGTGCAACGCGGGTAACTGTCACGGTGCGCAGCACGGGCGCGGGGGCTTCAAGTTATCGCTGTTCGGGTTCGATCCCGCGTTCGACTTCGCACAAATCGTGCAGAGCAACGAGGGGCGCCGGGTTGTTCTGAGCGATTCGGAACGGAGCATCTTTCTCGCGAAACCGGCGCTCGTGATGGAACACGGCGGGGGCGAGCGCCTCAAGCACAACGGCCGCGAGTACGCTACCATTCGCCAGTGGCTCGACGACGGGGCGCCGCCTCCGACGAACTCCGCACGCAAGGGAGCCGAAGACCCCACGGTGACAAAGCTCGAAGTGTTCCCCCCTAACCGATTGATGGTACCAGGGGAGCAACAACAACTCTCTGTCACGGCAATTTGGTCCGATGGTCACCGCGAGGACGTCACGAGTACCGCACAGTTCGATGCACTTAATGACGCGGTCGCTGCGGTAACGCCGACCGGTGTGGTCACCGCGAAGGACGCAGGCGAAACGCACGTCATGATTCGATTCGGTGGGTGGGCCGAAGTTGTCCGCGTCACGCTGCCGTTTGCAAAACTGGACACGTTCCCAGACCTGCCAGCCAACAATTTCATCGACACGCACCTGATCGCGAAATGGAAGGATCTGGGGCTCACACCGTCGCCACTGTCCTCGGACGAGGAGTTCCTGCGTCGACTGTACCTCGATGCGATCGGTACGCTGCCGACCTCCGATGAGATCCGGGCGTTTCTGAACGACAAAGACCCGAAGAAGCGCGCGAAGGTCATCGATCGCGTGCTCGACCGGCCCGAGTTCGTCGACTGGTGGTCTCTTAAGTGGGGCGATCTGCTCCGCATCAATCGCACGG
Source organism: Gemmata sp. SH-PL17 (assembly GCF_001610855.1). Lineage (NCBI taxonomy): Bacteria > Pseudomonadati > Planctomycetota > Planctomycetia > Gemmatales > Gemmataceae > Gemmata > Gemmata sp. SH-PL17. Next base: position 8,672,308 of record NZ_CP011271.1, on the reverse strand, counting down.
CCCTTCAAGAGAAAGGGATGTGGAGCTTCCACAACTGGGTTCGGGCACAGGTGCGCGACAACGTGCCGGTGGACCAGTTCGTGCGCGACGTAGTGACGGCCGAGGGCAGTACGTTCACCGACGGTCCCGCGAACTTCTTCCAGATCGGGCGCACGTTCGAGGACTGGTCGGAAACCGCGACGCAGTTGTTCCTCGGGGTGCGGATCGGGTGCGCGAAGTGCCACCACCACCCGTTCGAGAAGTGGAGCCAGGACGACTACTACGGCATGGCCGCATTCTTCACGCGGATCGGCACGAAGACGAGCCAGGAGTTCGGCATCTTCGGTCGCGAAACGGTCATTTTCATTCGCGGGGCGGGCGAGGCCACGCACCCGCGCAAGCGCACGTTCGTCAAACCGGTGCCGCTCGATGGCGACACCAAGGTGAGTTGGGACGACGAGTTCGATCGCCGGAAGAAGCTCGCGGACTGGCTGACGGACCCGAAGAACAAGATGTTCAGCCGCAATCTCGCCAATCGCTTCTGGGGTTACGCGATGGGGCGCGGGCTGGTCGAGCCGCTCGACGACATGCGTGCCACCAACCCGGCGAGTAACCCGGAACTGCTCGACGCGCTCGCCGACGAACTGGTGAAACAAAAATTCGACCTCAAGGGCTTCCTCAAGACGATCTTTAACAGCCGCGCGTACCAGCTCACGCACGCCAGTTCGCCGGGCAACAAGCTCGATGCCGCGAACATTCACTTCACGCGGTACACGGTGAAGCGCCTGACCGCGGAGCAGATCGCCGACGGCGTGGACTTCGCGACCGGCACGCGCGAGAAGTACCAGGGCTTGCCCCTCGGTACACGCGCGATCCAACTGCCCGATAGCGAAGTGCGTTCGTACTTGCTCGACACGTTCGGCCGGCCACCGCGTCAGGTGCTGTGTGAGTGCGAACGCACCACGAAGCCGAACATCGCACAGGCGATGCACCTCTTAAACGGCGAGTTCCTGAACAAGAAGATCGCCGACAAAACGGGTCGCGTCGAGAAGCTGATTGCCGATCGGGTGCCGCTCGCGAAGGCGGTGGAGGAACTCTACCTCGCAACGTGGAGCCGCCTCCCAAACCCCGACGAGCGGAAAAAGGCCGAGGGTTGGATCAACTCCGCGCCGAACCTGCGTGACGGGTTTCAAGACTTGCTCTGGGTGCTGGTTAACAGCCGCGAGTTCCAGTTCAACAAGTAACCGGGAGGTGAGGCATGCGAGCGAGCGCGTGGCGAGGTGGAAGCACCAATGTTCCGACTTACGGTATACGAGTTGGTAGACCCAACCGAGACGAGTTCTTTTCCTCGGACTGGGACACGATCGAAGTCGAGATCGACGGTAAGTTTCATTTATTCGCGCTGACGGGAGGCTTTTGGCGCAAGTGCCCGGAATTTCGAGACCGCGGCGACCCGATTCTTCGGGAATGGCTGCATCGCAACCACACACTCGATTGGCAAAAAGGTAGCCCGCCAAAAGTGGAACTCGTGCCTCTTGGCGGCAATCGCTTTCGTCTGATGGCGTAAACGCTTCCGTATGCGGGCTTTTACGTCACGGGAACAGCGCACTTTACTGTGTTGGCCTAACGTGCGAACCGCACAAATTTCTGCGACCTACGCTTCGCCCACGACCGTTACCGTTCCCCTCCCGCCATCAACGCGAATCATTTGACCCGTTTTGATTTGCTGCGTTGCGTTGGGTAAGCCGGCGACCGCGGGGAGGCCGAATTCGCGGGCCACGATCGCGCCGTGTGAGAGCACGCCGCCGGTTTCCATGACGAGCGCCTTCGCGTGGACGAAAAGCGGCACCCAGGCAGGGTCCGTAGACGGGCACACGAGGACGTACCCGCCTTCGGGCGGCGCCGCTGTTGGTTCAGTGAGCACGAGAGCCGGACTTTCCGCGACTCCCGCCGAGAGTGCCACACCCGTCAGTTTGTCCTCGCCGACCGGCTCCGGGAGCGGTCGGCCGATCGCATCGAGGTCGTCACTGAACAGTACCGGCGGTACTTCGAGCGAGAGTTCCGTTTGCCGGTTCTTGCGCGCGGCGGCGATCTTCGCAGAGAGATCCTTTTTTGCGAGCAGATTGGGCAAATCAGTCGGCGTGAGGAAGAAGATGCCGCCGTTCAACTCGAACTGGCGATCGAGTTCCACGAGCGCGCGGCGAATGACCGCAAAACCCATCAGTAAGTAGTGTTTGCCGGCTTCGCGCAGTCCGAGATACGTGCGCAGTAACTTCACTTTGGCCGCGAGTTGATCGCGGAACGGCCCGCCGATTTTCGCCTCGGTCGCGATCTTGTCCACGTCGGCTGTGGCAGCAGTGTGTGCGCCCCCGACAGCGCCGCGCACGAGCTTGTCGAGTTCTTGGGGTACTTCGCTCCAGCGCGGTTGCGCGAGTTCCATTTCGTTCGTGCTGCGGTGGCCGAACCGCTCCAAAAATGTCGCGCGGGTGATTCGTTCGTTAGCTAAGTCGCGAATCCCACCCGGTAGATTGGCCTCTCCCGACGGCGCAGCGCCGAGGCTGAGTTCGCCAACCGCGGCGCGGGCACGCTCCTCGCCGAGTTTCGGTTTGAGTTGATTGAATACTTCGGTCCACGCCAGTTCCGCGAACACGGTTGGTTTCAAGCTGTCGCGTGCGAATTCGACGAGTGTTTTGTTTGTCCACGTCTCGAATTCGCGCACGAGCGCGGGCGGGGGCATTTGGGACCAGTTTTGTGCGAGTGCTTGTTTTGCTGCGGTGGCGAATGCCGGCGCGATCTCGGTCTCGAATTTTTGTGCGAAGACGGCCGACTGCTTTTTCGTCGTGCCCATCAGTCGCGTCAGGCTGAGAATCGTGCCGGGCAGCGCGAGAATACCGAACACGCACCCCTGCCCTGCGAGCGGGTTCAGCACCGGTTTCGGGTCAAGTGCTTTGTGCGGTTCGCGCTTGTAAGTGCCCAGCGGGTACTCGATGGGCGGCCGGGCGAACTGCATGCGTGGGAGGCGCGACAAGTTCGCCATCGGCCGACCGGCAACGAGGTCGAACCCGGACAGAGCGCCGAGCGCGGGATCGGGCTTCGCTCCGAGATCGCGGTTCATCGCGCCGAACCCGCCGTCGGCCGCGAGCAACCGTTGTACTACGGCCCACGTCATGGGCGTCGGCTCGGGGAGCACTTCGCTCAGGTTGTACCGCACCCACACGGTTCCGCGCGGGTCCGCTGTTGCCTTCAAAGACGAGATGACGCCTTGCCGCACCTGTTCCCGCTCGGCCGCGCTCGCCACGGTAATTGGCCGCGCTTGCAGCAGATGGAACGTGTCGTTCGCGAAAGCCCACTCGATGTCGCGGGGATCGCCGTAGAACGCTTCTACCTTACGCCCCAAATCGACGAGCTGAGAGAGCGCCGCATCGCTCAGGCAGAATTGCCGCTGTAATTCCGGCGGAACGTGTTCTTCGACGCCGGCCGTTACGCGAACGGCCTTCGAGCCGAGTGCGCGCGTGAGCACGCTTCCCGTATCGCGATCGAGCGTGAACCGGTCGGGCTGCACGCGCCCCGATACGACGACTTCGCCCAACCCCCAGGATGCTTCCGCGAGCATCCGCTTACCGTCCGGGTCGAGCGGATCGCGTGTGAACAGTACCCCAGCTGCTTCCGCGGGAACGAGTTTCTGCACCACGACCGCCATTGCGAGGCCGGCGCCATCGACGTTTTGCTTGGCCCGGTACGCGACCGCGCGCTCGGTGAACAGCGAGCGCCAGCAGCGCTCGATCGCGTCCAAGAGCGGTTCGTCTCCCTTCACACCCAGGATCGTTTCTTGCTGCCCGGCGAAGCTCGTATCGGCCGCGTCTTCGGCGGTGGCGCTGGAACGCACTGCGACTAGGCCGTTCCCCAACGTTTCGTAGGCGCCTGCCACCGCGCGCACGAACCCGGCATCGGCCTTGATGCCGCGATCCGCGAGACGCCGGTACGCCTGCGTCGTGACGACGAACCCGGCCGGCACCGGCAAACCCGCCCGCGCCGTTTTACCGAGGCTCAGACCCTTTCCGCCGACGAGGTGCGATTCCGCGTCGCTGATCTCGTCGAAGAACAGAATGTCCGGCATGTCACTTCGCCTTTTTCTTTTTCAGCACACCCGCTTCGTCTAACAGCGACCACAACTGTTCCCACACCGCCTCCGGCGGAAGTCCCTTCAGCCCGTTCGTGGCCCAGTGCTGGGCCGCGTCCGCAAGGCAGCGGATCGCGTCTTCGCGAACGGGGGCGTCAGAGAGACCTCCCCCCCCGGCCCCCCTCCCTAAAGGGAAGGGGGAGAAGAACCCCTCCCCAACCCCTCCCCCAAGGGGAGAGGGGCTTAAAACCGCCGCTGGTTCTGTTCCCCCTTCCTTCCTAGGGAAGGGGGTTAGGGGGTTAGGTTCTCCTTGTGCCCCCCGCTTTCGCGGTCGGCCATCAAGGGCGTCGTTGCCGATGGCATCCGCGCGAGTGTTCTGCTCGCGGCGCACGTGCGTGATGGTGATCTGCTCGAACTGCCGGCGGAGCCGGCACGCTTCTTCGTACAGCGGGCGCAGGTCTTCGTTCTTGACCTTGTACGCGCCGCTCATCTGCTTCACCATCAGCTCGCTGTCGCTGAACACGTTCAGTTTCTTCACGCCCAGTTCGACCGCGAGCCCCAGCCCCTCAACCAGCGCGGTGTACTCCGCCACGTTGTTCGACGCGGTGCCGATGGTGTCCGCTTCTTCGACGACGGGCATCCCCGGGCGCGCGAGGACCACGGCGTAGGCCGCCGGCCCCGGGTTGCCGCGGGACGCGCCGTCGATGTGCATGGTGGCCGTATCGGACATCGGACCCTCAATGGTTACGCTCTCGGCTCGCCCGCCTAGAATTCCCCCCATTGTGCGAATGGTATCGCGCACCGGAAAGCACCGTAGCGGCGAACTCGAATGAACGAAAGTTGGCTCGTCCTGGAAACCTCTAGCCGCGTCGCCCGTGTGGGGCTGGCGCGCGCGGGAGTGATCGTCGGCGCCGCCGAACTCGATTCGTCGCGCCGACACGCACGCGACATGATTTCCACCATCGATGCGCTGCTAAAAGCTGAGGCACTCGGCCCACGAGACTTGACCGGCGTGATGGCGAGCCGCGGACCCGGAAGTTATACCGGGCTGCGCGTGGGACTGATGACCGCAAAAGCGCTTGCCTACGCGACCGGGTGTGAATTGCGTGCGGTCGACACGTTCGCGGCCATCGCGCACCAAGCACCCGCTGAAGCGACCCACGTCTGGGTGATCGCGGACGCGCTTCAGGCTCAAGTCTACGCGCAACGGTACGCAAAGCGGCACGACGGCTGGTTCCCCGAGAACCCGCTTCAGATTCTCGCGACAGGGGTGTTTGTTGCGGGCTTGGCGGGGGGCGAAATGGTGAGCGGACCCGGTGTGGGTGTTTACGACGGGCAAATTCCGGTCGCGAATGCCCGTGCGCCCGAAGCCGATCGCGAGCCGCGTGTGGAAAGTGTTCTCGCGGTGGGTTTGAAGCTTCCCGCGCTGACGCAGGACGAACTGTTCGCGCTGGAGCCGCTGTACCTGCGCGGCAGTTCGGCGGAAGAAAAAGCGAAAGAGCCGCGCGGGTAAAAAATCCCGCGCGGCTCGAATGAAATACGAGACCGGTTACGACTTCGGCACCGGCATCGGGTTCGGGAGCTGGTTCGACGGAATCACCGTCGGACCGGGCGTGATTGGGATCGGGTAACCGATAGTCGGGTAACCGGTCGGGGTGATCGGGACGCCTTCGATGGGCGGACCCGAAACGACCGGCGACGCCCCGCACCCGTGGCACGGCGGCGATACAGGACCGACGACGGGACCAACAACCGGTCCGGCCGGCCCGATCGGTTCGCCGATGCCGAGCATCGCCCGTCGGGTTTGGATCGGGTGCAACAGTGGGCGGTATTGCGGATCACAACCAATGCACGGGTGGTTCGCCCGCCAGCGTGCAACGGGGTGAACCAGACACCCTGTGGAACAGATTTGAGCGACCGCGGCCACGAGACCGAGGTACACGAGGCGCTTTCTCATTGTGGTGACTCCTTTCCGCGGTTCTCCGCGGCGTTCCCCTGCCGTCCGAGGGAATCATGCGCGGGAGCGGAGTCGGTGCAACCACGAGGGGCGCAGATTCAGTCGGAGATTGGGAGAATGTCGGAGTGCTGGCGCGACGAGGAAAAGTCACCCGGTTGGCGAAGGGGGTGCGATCGTGCCGAATGTGCGGCGGACGTGCGCCAATTGCGCGGACCACCTATGTTCTGGTCCGCACCGGCGCAGTTTTGCTCAAGTGCGACTAGTACGGCCGCGCGTCCGGGAGGAAGCCCGGCGGCGGGTTCTTGTCGCAGCAGCCCGAGGGCGGTGGGGCAAAGGACCGCCGGTCGTCGCCGCAGCCGTGGCGGTGGCACCCGCACCCGGACAGCGGGAGCAGGAATACGAAGGCGGTCAAAGTCAGAAGGAATCGCTTGGTGTTCATAGTTAGCCGCTCCGTCGTTGGTGCCGGCTGTCCGTGCGCATTGTTAGGGGGACGCGGGCGTTCGTCCCGCGAGCCGCGCGTATACCGCGGCTGACGTACTTGACATCCAAATGTAGGGCCGACTTGCGTGCCCACAACTCATTGCTTGAATGAAAACAGATTGATTTGCGCAATACCTGGGCGGTTATGCGGATCGCGCGGACGGTGATGATTTGCGAAGCCTGGCAAAGGCGTGCGGTTGTGCGGATTGTGCGGCCAACGGAGCGTTTTGGGATGTCCGAACCGGCGAAATCACCCTTCTTTGATGTGCGGATGCGCGGGTTCCGCGAGCGCGCGAGCGTGGACGCGGTCCTGGCACTGTTAAAAGCACGCACATCCGCGCTCGCGCCCGAAACCGTACCTCTACTCGGTGCTGCTGGTCGTGTGCTTGCGGAATCGGTTGTGTCTGCGGTCGATGTGCCGGGCTTCCCGCGTGCGGCGATGGACGGGTTCGCTCTCCACGCAGCGGACACGGCCGGTGCTCCGGTTCCGCTCATGGTGGTGGGTGAATCGCTCCCCGCGCGTCCCTTTGCTGGCACAGTGGCGCCCGGGCAAGCCGTGCGAATCACGACCGGCGCGCCGATCCCCACCGGGGCCGATGCGGTGCTGATGGCCGAATTCGCGCAGATCGAACCGGACGGTCGCGTGTTACCGCGTGCGGCGCTGGCTGTAGGTAAGCACGTCGTTCGTATTGGCGAAGACGTGACACAGGGGCGCGAAGTGCTCCCCGCCGGGCGCCGGCTTCGGCCCCAAGACGTTGGCGTGCTCGCATCGATTGGTGTGGGCACAGTGCGCGTCGTGCGCCGACCGCGTGTGGCGATTCTTGTTACGGGTAACGAGCTGCTTCCCCCCGGTTCCGCGCCCGAAGGTTTCAAGATCGTTGATAGCAATTCGCCGATGCTGACCGCGCTCGCGACCCGCGACGGCGCGGACGTGCTCCCCGTGCAGTACGTTCGCGACGACTACCCGGCCGTGTGCGACGCGATCCGCGCGGCCGTTGCCGCTGCCGATGTCGTGCTCTGTTCTGGCGGCACGTCCGTCGGGGCCGAGGACCACGCACCACGTGCGGTGGCGGAACTGGGTGAACTCGCCATACACGGCGTATCACTGCGCCCGGCGGCGCCGCTGGGAGTGGGGTTTGTTGGGCAACCTAACCCCCCAACCCCCTTCGCAGCTTCGAGCGCCGGTCCTGTCAGCGGAGCTTCTCGCGGACCGGCGGCGCAGGAAGGGGGAACAGAACCAAATACCGAAGACGTGAAGCAATCTGCGGCGGTTTTAAGCCCCTCTCCGCTTAGGGGAGGGGTTGGGGAGGGGTTGTTTGGCCGAACCGTATTCCTCCTTCCCGGTAACCCCGTTTCGTGCTTGTGTGCTTACGACCTCTTCGCGGGGCGCGTGATCCGGCGGCTCGGCGGTTTGGGGTGGGAGCTTCCTTACAGGAAGGTCGCGCTGTCGCTCACGCGGCCGGTCGCATCGGTGGCGGGGCGCGCCGATTACGTTCGAGTGAAGCGCGAGGGTGAAGGCGTGGCGCCGGTCGCTTCGAGCGGGGCGTCGAATCTCAGCAGCGCGGCCGTTGCCGACGGTTTCGTACTCGTGCCGGCCGAGCGCGAGCAGATCGCGTCGGGCGAAACGGTGGACGTGTACTTGTTCGATGAGTGAATTCCTGCCGACCGATCACTTCACTGAGCACTCGATCGAGAACGCGCGACGGCACCGGCTATTTTGTTGGCCCGCGCAATTGCGCTAGTGTCCGGTTTCCGGGCAGATCATTTCTTGGGGCTTATTGTCAGCCCTGATGCGCTTGGGTTGCCATCGAAATTGAGGGTGGAGATGCAATCGATCGATAATTTCACTTTCGCCTATTAATAACATCGTATCGCGCCGGTTAATGGTTGCTTATTTTTGCTCGAACGGATCAGCCAGAGAAGAAAATAGAGGGATTGTGCTATGGCATTAATGCGCGGTGCCGCGTTTCCGTGGCTTTACACGGTCCGTGGTCTCACCTGAAAACTGTGTCCGTTTAGGGCCAATGTTTTGATGCGCCCAGCGTAACGGAAAAAATACACGAAATCTGGGCAAATCCGTTGGTTGACGTGGTCTGCCCTGGTGTCCTAAAGACTCGTATCTGAAACGCACGCCGCGTTCCGATCGGCCCTCCCCGATCACCGACGTGTGGGTGCCACGAAGCACCAGCCGACCCCCGATGCGCGGAGTTCTCCCCGGAACTTTGTCGCTAATCCTCGGCCCATTCTCGGATTAATTCGGTCCGTCCGGCTCGCACCGGCGGTCCCAGTGTTCGCGCCAACGGCCGTGTGCCGTCGGGCGCGATCGTTGGCGCTACTGCGCAAACCCAAACAGACACTCGCTGCCGCTGGTCGAGCGGGCGCTCCGCGCCAATGCTCTGCGCCGCCGCACGGACTTTGAGGCGATTCATTATGTTTCAGTGGCTGACGCGAACCCCGAAGCGCGCCTTCTCACCGAAAGCCCCGCGCACCAAGTTCCAGCTCGAACGGCTCGAATCTCGTGAAGTGCCCGCGGTTCTGATCCAGTTCGATTACTCGCGCGACCTCGGCGGGTTCTTCAACAACCCGGAAGCCCGCGCGATTATGAACCGGGTCGCGAGTGAGTTGGGGAACAGCATTTCGGCCAACCTCGCGGCCATTACTCCCGGCGGTGGGAACACGTGGAGCGCCTCGTTCTTCGACCCCGCGACCGGCGGTCAGACGAGCGTGACGAACCTCGCGGTCGGTGCGAACACCCTCCAGATTTTTCTGGGCGCTCGCGCTTTGACGGGCGGTGAAGCGGGGTTCGGCGGGTTCGGCGGGTACAGCATTTCCGGCAGTCAGGCCTGGATCAACACGATTCAAACGCGCGGGCACTCCGGGTTCGCCCCGTGGGGCGGGAGCATCACGTTCGACAGCACGCAGAACTGGCACTTCGGCCAAACGACGGACGGGCTGGACCGGAACGAACTGGACTTCTACTCGGTCGCGACCCACGAACTCGGGCACGTGCTCGGGATCGGCACCGCGACCCAGTGGACCAATCTGTCGCGCAACGGTTACTTCTATGGAGCCAACGCCGTGGCCCTCTACGGCGCGCCGGTGCCGCTGGCCCCGAGCGGCGGGCACTGGGCTGATGGCGTAACCCTCGGCGGGCAGGCTCTCAGCCTCGATCCGACTTTGAACTACGGGAGCCGCGTGAACTGGTCGGCTCTGGACGCCGCGGGCTTGCGGGATCTGGGGTGGAGCGCGCCGGCGGCCGCGCCCGCCACACCGACCTTCACCGCGGTGCCGGTCGGGAGTCAAAACGCGGTCGCGTTCACCGGGAACACGGACGGCACGGTATCACTGTTCGTGGTGTCCAACGGCGTCCTGACCGACACCGGTCGGCGCCTGACGCCATTCGCCGGGTACCGCGGCGCCCTGCGGGTCGCGAGCGGCGACTTCAATGGGGACGGCGTGACCGATTACGCCTTCACCACGGGTGCGGGTCCACAAGCGGTCGTCCAACTGATGGACGGGCGCGACGGCAGCATCATGGTGGGCCAGACGGTTATCTTCCAGGGGTTTACAGGTGGGCTGTTCCTGGCCGCGGCCGACATCGACCACGACGGCAAGTCCGAACTGGTTGTTTCGGCCGACGCGGGTGCAGGACCGCACATTCAGACGTTCCGCGTTGAGGGCGGCGGGCTTCGGGTCCAATCGAGCTTCTTCGCGTTCGACAACCCGGCGTTCCGCGGCGGTGCTCGCGTTGCGGCGGGGGACATCAACCGCGACGGGTTCGCGGACGTGGTCGTCACCACCGGTGGTCAGGCCGAGGGCCGAGTCGCGGTGTATAGTGGGGCCGATCTGCGGAACGGTATCGCGACGCGGTTGCTGCCTGACTTCATCGCGTTCGGTGGTCTGTGGTCCGGCTTGAACGCGGCCGTGGGTGATATGGACGGGGACGGGTTCGCGGAACTGGCGATCGCTCCGGACCGCGGACCGGCACACATCAAGGTGTGGTCCGGTGCGACGCTGACCGCCAATGCCGGTGCTCAGGCGAGCGGGGTGCCACTGGTCGGCAGCTTCTACGCCTTCGCACCGACCGATCCGAGCGGCGCCCGACTCGCGCTGCGTGACACGGACGGCGACGGGCGCGCGGAACTCGTTGCGGCCAGTGCGAACCGGAACAGCTCTTACGCCCGAGTGTTCACCTTCGAGCAGATGCAGGCGAACGGGGCCAACGCGCCGTTCACCGCACCGTTCGGCACGCCGATCACTTACGACGGCCTCTACGCCGGGTTGCACACAACTTCCCCGACGAACACGACCGCCACAAATCAAGAAGCGGCTCCCGTGCCCGTAGAGGCACCCAAAGCCGGCGAAGCGATCTACACCGCGTCGGCTGACCCGATGAAGCACAAATGCACCTGTGCCGGGTGCACGGTGCTGGCGCAACTGGCCGGAACCGATGAGTTGCTCTCCACGATTCCGGTTGCGTAACGAGGGATTGATTCTTGGTATCCGAGCAACGCGGGCGACCACTCGGGTCGCCCGCGTTGCGTTTTTATGGTTCGCGCGATTGCAGACTTGTGGAACGTATGGTGTGAGTATCTGTTGATTTTTATAAATTCGTACACTAAAATAGAGTAGGCTGAGTGTCCGGTCGCTAGCCACACCGGTTTGGGTATGAGTCACAACCCGCTATTGGCGGTTGCGGCTCGCCAAAACACGACAAGAGATGGGCTATTTGTTGGCGGATGTTAACCTCTGGTACGGATCGGCCGATGTGCGGAAGAGCGCCTAAGTGCTTGAAGCGTCAGCGAATAGGTATCTTTTGCGTGACCGACACCCTTCGCCGGGCCGGAATTGTCAGCAAATGTTAGCATTTTACGCGAAAGTCGTTTCTACGAAATGAGTTAAGTCGAGTTTACACGATCGCGTTCGGGAAGCGGTCCTTTAATCGCTTTCGGAACGTGTCACTCAATCGGTGGGATACGAACGATCCACCGCGAAGGTTCTGCAGCCCGGGGGCTGTCATCAGCACTTCGGCCGCAGTGTTGGTCAGCGTACCGGCACCAATCGTGAGCCACTCCAGGCCGGTCAGGTACGGGCTACTGACGACGGCGATAAGGCCGGGTTCGCCAACCCCTTGCGGGAGGTAGAGCCGTTTGGGTGCTGCGGCACGCGGCGAGTGGAACAGCGTGCGGAGAGGTTTCTCCCCGTCGCGCTGAATGGCGTACCGATCGATTTCGATCACGCGGAGCCGGTCGAACACCTCGGAGTCGGCGAGGAGTCGTGCGCCGTTCTGGTTTAGGCCGGTGATCGTTGCCCATTCGACCGGTGCCGTGGACCAGATCTTCGGCGCGGCACGAACGAGTGTGGTGGGGCTAATCACCGATACGCTGGGGAACCCGCGCCAGAACCCGATCCACCGCACCCCGCGGACCGTGGGCAGTTCGGCCAGCCAGCGCTCGCTCATTTGGGACACGAGTTGAAGTTCGCGCTGGTGGTCCGGGTCGGTTGGAGAGGTTTCGTGTGGCAGTTGCGCCGCGATCCGGCACTGCACTCGGATGAACTCGGCACGGGCTGGGTCGTCGTGCTCGTCGAGCCAGTCCGCGTAGATGAGGCGCGAGGTGTCTTCGTCCGGGTTCGCGAGAATCGCCTGGAGCAGTTGGTTCTGGTCGCTCTCGTTTGCGAGGGCGGCCCAGCGCGGGCGCTCGCTTCCCGTGGTGGCTTCGTACCGGAAGACGCGCACGCTGGTCGTATCGGCGACGACGAGGGCTTTCCCGTCCACGCTGAACGCGGCCATTGCCCATTCCCCCGCGTCTACCGCGTCCACGATCTGTTGAACGGCTCCGGCTGCGTCCAGGACGTGAACGACGCCGTCGGCCGGATCGATCGTGACGCGCTCGCCGCCGGGGTGCCGTGCCTGGGTTCGCGAGTCGTTTTGCGGCGTGTGCGGGCCGAACATCGGGTATTCGGCTCCGTTCCAGGTAATCGAGCCGGTAGCAGGGTTGATGTGACCCCCAGCGGCGGTCGGGAGGAGTTTGTTGATGAACGCGGAGCGAAAGTACCAGAGCGAGAACAACCCCTGGTCGGTCCACACGAGTACCTGCCCGTTCGGGTACGGGAGGGATACCCCGAGTACGCGACCTCGGATCTCACCGAACGTGTCGAACGGAACCCACACGGCGCTCTCCAAAATTAATTTTCGTTAGCTTACCGCAGAGGTGTTTCGGACAGGAGATCAGTGATTGGCGGACAACCAGTGTGAGCGTCGCTCGGTCAGTGGCGTTGTGTGTCGGAAGAGCACGAATTTGACGGGTACGGAGGGGTGGCACGTGCAAAACACCAATGAAAAGAAACGAGCCGCTGGGGACCACCCCCAACGGCTCGTTCCGCCCAAGCCTCCGACAATGTCCCGCTGACACTGTCGGGGTTGCCATGCCGAAAGAAGATAAAGCACGCGCCGTGCCAAACCGAGAGCGGGGGTCATTCCTGTGGCTTCAGCCAACCGGCGATCCACGCGCGAACCTGCCCGGCGAGCGCCTCGGTCGTGCTCACTACCGCGACCTCCGGCCGGGCCAGTTTCAACTGAACCTCCACGTCCAGTTTGCGTGCGTAGTCCGGGTGAGTGCCGACGAAGAGGGGCTGCTCGCGGATCTGGGCGCGCCCGCCGAGTTCGTAGAGCGCGATCGGGCAGAGCGTTTCGGGCGGGAACCAGAACAGCACCGCGGTGGCGCGCTGGAGGTGCTGGAACTCCCACGCGATTTGGGCGTGGGCCGCGGACGGATCGTCCATCGGGAAGTTGCGCCGGCGCGGGTTGAGGATCGCGAGTGGCAGGTCCGCGAGTCGCGCGATCACGTCCGCCTGCCAGTCGAACGTGCCGCTGATGCCCCCGGCGAGAAACACACTCGAACCGGGGCCATCGAACTCTGTGAGGGCTTCGATGTAGGTCATGGTTCGCTCCCAGAGCGGCCCGGACTATTTGTTCGGAACCTCTTCCGTTCCCTTCGCGCCTTCGGCGATGTGCTTGGGAACTTTCACCGGAGCTATGTTCCACGCGAGCCCGACGAGTTGCAGCCCGCGGACGAATGTGAACGTGAGATCGACCTCCCACCATCGGTGCCCCTGCGAGCACGCACGCGGGGCCGCGTGGTGGTTGTTGTGCCAGCCCTCGCCGTTGGTGAGCAGCGCCACGAACCAGTTGTTCCGGCTCCCGTCGCTCGTGCTGTAGTTGCGGTACCCCCAACGGTGGGCCGCGGAGTTCACCAGCCACGTGATGTGCCACACGTACACCGTGCGAACGATCACCGCCCACAGGAACCACTGGACGCCGAACTGGACCGCGTCGGCGGTCGCGTCGAAGAACAGGAACCCGGCCCCGAACCCGATCGCGGTGAGCAGCACGACGTGGGCGAGCCACACGAGCAGCCACTTCTCGCCGCGGTGCAGCCAGCGCAGGAACTTGTCGCTCATCAAGTCGGGGACGTACCGCGCGTAGGTGTCGAGCTTCTGGCGCCGGTCGTCCGCAGTGTAGATCCACTCCATGTGGCCCCAGTAGAAGTGGTCCTTGGGGCTGTGCGGGTCGCCGTCGTCGTCGCTGTGCTGGTGGTGAATGCGGTGCGTACACACCCACCACAGCGGGGAACCTTCCATGCAGCACACGCCGAACAGCACCCAGAGCCGCTCCAGGGGCTTGGGGAACTTCGCGGCGGAGTGCGTCAGCATCCGGTGGTAGCCCAGGTTGATCCCGAGCGAGCCGAAGATGAAGTTCCCGATGATTAGCGCGGGGATGCCCCACCACACGAACGTGTAAGGCAGGAAGGCGAGCGGGACGAGCAGGTGAACCGTCACGATCGCGGCCAGGAACCAGAACACGCGCCGTTTACGGGCGCGTGCGGTGGGAGTGGATGTTGGTGCGGGGAGCGCGGTCGACGGTTCCGGTGTGGTAGGGGCGGGAGCGGACGCGGACGGAACGGGGACCGTACTCACGGAGTATTCCTCGGGGGTAGGAACCAGTAGTTGCGGGGTCGGTGTATTCAGTAAAGAATAATACTCGCGCGCTGATCCGTCTGCGGTAATTCAATTGTGGAACGGAGCGAAGTGTCGCGCCTCGCGTTAACCCGGGGACCGGTCATGTCGTTCAGTCCGATGGAGCTGATGATCTGCTGTGCCGCCCGCGAACTCGACGACGGCAAAACGGTGGCGGTCGGGACCGGGCTGCCGTGCGCCGCGGCTATGCTCGCGCAGCGGACGCACGCCCCGAATCTGGTCATCATGTTCGAGGCCGGCGGAGTCGCGCCACAACTCCCGACCATGCCGGTCAGTGTCGGGGACAGCACCACGTTCCACCGCGCCGTACTCGCGACCTCAATGGCCGACGTGATGCAGTTCTGCCAGCGCGGGATGGTCGACTACACGTTTCTCTCGGGCGCGCAGATCGACCCGTTCGGCAACCTGAACTCCACTGCGATCGGCCCGCACGCCAAGCCGAAAGTGCGCTTGCCCGGGAGCGGCGGCGCGAACGACCTCGCGTCGTTCTGCTGGCGCACGCTGATCGTGATGAAGCACGACGCCAAGAAGTTCGTCGAGAAACTCGACTTCCTGACGACGCCCGGTTACCTGACGGGTCCGGGCGCGCGCGAGGCCGCGGGCCTGCCGCTGCACACCGGCCCGCACCGCGTCATCACAGATTTGTGCGTGTTGGACTTTGTCCCGGACACGAAGCGCATGCGGGTGAAGAGTCTCCACCCGGGCAAGTCGCTCGATCAGGTGCGAGCCGCGACCGGCTTCGCGCTGGAAGCGTGTGACCCGCTCGGCACCACCGTCGAGCCGAACGCGGAGCAGCTCCACATCCTGCGCACGGAAGTCGATCCGGGGCGGTACATTTTGGGACGCGCGGGATAGGATCACGCGCGGAGGCGGTTCCCGAAGCATTTACTCAGAATCGCCCGGGTCTCGGAACTCCAGACGACGGATCGGAAACTCAATCGAGCGAGCGGTGCGAGGTGCTCACTGGTAATAAGCGCTTGGGCGGCCCGGGGAGAAACCTCGAACCCGGTTAAGTTGAGTTCTTCGAGTTGGGACACTTGCGGGCACGAGGCGAGGCTCACGATCATCGGTTCGCACCCGATCAGCCCGCCGTCGTAAGCGAAGTCCGCGTGGAGGATGATGCGCTTCCAGGAGGGCACCCAGTTCTTTTGAACGAGCGCTTCGACGATTCGTTTTCGGCCGCCCGTTACGCACAAATCGCGGAGCGAACCCACGGCCGCGAACCGCTCCCAGTGTTCGAGCAAGTTGCGGATGTTGGTTGTTAGTTGTTCCGGGAACCCGCGCCGGAAGTGCCACTCGACGTCGCACTCGACCTCGAACCCCAACCACTTGCGCTCGTGAACCGAGAGCAGGTGCAACAGCCGGGCGTGGGCTTGAGGGTTCGTGTCACTCCCGCGGTGGTACTTGATCTGCAAGCGAATGAACTCCGCGCGCTCGGGCTGGCCGTTTTCGTCGAGCCAGTCCGCGAACATGAGGCGCGGGGTGTCCTCGTTCGGGTGGGAGAAGATCGCGGTGAGGAGAGCGAGTTCGTCGCTCATGACGTGCCTCGGACAATGCCGCGCTGAAATCTTCGCGCTGTGTGGCGCGTGTTGGATAGTTCGATTGTACCCCAAAGACGCGCGTACCGACTACCCGTGCAACATACAGACGCGAAGTCATTCCTTACCCTTGAGCCGCAAGAGTGATTCTTGCACGAGCTGTTTCGTGTCGGCCAGGACCGCGATTAGCGGGATGAGATCCGGTGGCGGGGCTTTGCGCTGGCCCTGTTCCAGGCGGTAGTAGACGGTGTGCTGATTGAGCGCGGTCAGTGCGTCGGTGAGTTGGTCGAGGGCCATCGCCAGGTTTCCGGCGTCGTGGCCCATTTGGAACCGGTAGTCGTCGAGACGCGAAGCATCGGTGTCGGTCATGGGAGGAGTATTCGGTGGTCGTGAGTAATCGCGGGGCGGGCATCAGCTCGCCCCACGAACGCAATGTATTCCGCGGTCGGCTCAGATCTCATACGTCAGCGGTTCGTTGACCGGCTTGGCGCCTTTGAGTCGCAATTTGGGCTTCTCCAGCACAACGGTCGTGTCCGGCGGGACGCTTTCCGTCAGCCACACGTTCGAGCCGACCACAGCCCGCGTGCCGATCACCGTTTGACCACCGAGGATGGTCGCGTTCGCGTACACGACCACACCATCTTCGAGCGTCGGGTGCCGCTTGTAGTTCCCGTGGAGCAGTGCCCCGTCGTCGTCCTTCGTGAAACTGAGTGCCCCGAGCGTGACGCCCTGGTAGAGTTTCACGCCCCGCCCGATATGGCACGTCTCACCAATCACCACGCCGGTTCCGTGGTCGATGAAGAACCCCGGACCGATCGTCGCACCGGGGTGAATGTCGATACCCGTTTTCGCGTGGGCGAGTTCGGTCATCATGCGCGGGATGAACGGTATTCCCAGCCCGTGCAACTCGTGCGCGACGCGGTAAACGGTAATCGCTTCGAGACCGGGGTAGCAGAAGATGATTTCGTGGTGGCTGCGCGCGGCCGGGTCTCCGCGGAACGCCGCTTCCACGTCCAGTTCGAGCGTCTTCCGCACGTCCGCGAGCCGGCGGAGCAGTTCCACGGCTTTCGGCTGGGCTATTTTCTCGCAGTCCACGTGCGGCTTGTCGTCGTTCGCGTTTTCCCACGACTCCGTAGTGGAGTCGCGTTCGTGGCAGAGTTCGTGACGCAGCGCGCGGGCGATTTGGGTTGTCAATTTATCGTGCAGTGCGTCGATGAGGCTACCGACGTAATAGCCGATGTTGCCGATGTGAAGGTTCTGGCGCTTCCCGTAACCGGGGTAGAGCACTTCAAAGAGGTCCGTGACGATACCGGCCACTGCGTCGCGGTTGGGTAGCGGCTCGTGCGCGAGGTGGTTCAGCCGGCTGCATTCGGTGTACGTTTCGACGAGCTGATCCGTGATCGTGGGAAGTTCTTCTTTGAGCCGAACGTCCGTGGCCATGTCTGCTCCCGAAGCGTGAACGCGAACGCATTTAAAGATGACTATCCCGATGGTACGGGTCAGGGACGCGCTGCGTCAACAACGCCAAGTGTATGGTCGGGTCGGAAGTGGAATCGGTTCACACAATTTGCTTGTCGGAAATGTCACAAGGCGCGGCACCGCCCGTTTCGCCCTGCCTGTGCAGACAGCAGCTTCGGCGCAATGTGAGAAGCAGAGTGAAAGAGAGAGAGAATATTTCTCGTCCCCAAAATACGTAAAAATAATGAGTTGCGGCTATCGGTTGGGGTGAGAGGTCAGGGGGAAATGAGGATTGGCACACGTCGTGCATTAACTCAATCGGCGAACCGAAAGCTGATAAGGGAAACCGAGCGGAGGGGAGAGGCCGCTCGACCAACCACTCAGCGAAGGAACTCGCTTAAATACAACCGCTCGGGCACTTGGTAGAGGGGAGAGGCTACCAAAGGTCCGGGCGGTTTGTTTTTTGCGCTCAACGTGAAATAAAGCCGGTGTCGCCGGGCGCTCTATTTGAAGCGCCCGGCGACACCGGCTTTATTTCCCTTCGGCTTTCTTTTGTTCTTCGCTCGCGGCTTCTTTGTGTTCCTGTTCTTCTTCCACTTCGTGTTGTGCTTCGATCACTTCCGCACGCATGCGCAAGAAGACGATATACCCGATGAAGCCGAGGAGCCATTCCACGATTCGCAGTGAAAGTCGTGCGATGACCCCGCGCGTTTCGGGGCGGCCCGAGATCTTGTAGAGGCCCGCGAACGCGGCTTCGCCGACGCCGACGCCCCCCGGGGAAACCGGGACCGCTTGCACGATAAACCCGATCGGCGCGATGACGAAGTGCTCGGAAATGGATGCGAGTTCGGCTGCCGGGTCACTCGGCGGAAACACGCGGGACGCACAGTGGAATGAGAGGACCAGAGCACAGTGAGCGACTGCCGAGATAGCGACGCCCAGCACGACCACTTTCAGCCGCTGACGGTACATCCACACGGCGTACCACATTTCGGAGAGTGAGGTGCCAATTTTGGGTACCCACTTCAACCGCGAAGCGAACCGGTCGACGCGGCGCTCGGGCAGCAGTCCCAGCGCCAAAAAGCCAACAATAGAACCGCTCGCGATCCCGGCCATGATGGTCACGATTCGCTGTAAGTCCGCGTTGTTGGTGATTCGCACGTCGCCCAACGCCCATGCGACCGACCCTGATACGCCAACGAACAGAATCAGGCCGAACAGTCCCATTGCTCGGTCCGCGATCACGCTCGCGACCGCCCGCGTTTTGCGCTCCGGGTGTGCCTTGGCGATGAAGTACGCTTTGAGCAGGTCACCGCCCACGGACCCGGGGAAGAACGTGTTGTAGTAGACCCCAACGAGGCCGAGCCGGTATGCGTTGCGGAGGCTGGTCGGCAGATCGAGCGCGCGAACCAAAAGGTACCAGCGGTACAACTGAATGGACGTCGTGGTCGCCAGAAGGAGGGCGGCGGCGATCAGCCACTCGTAGGCGATTTCGCCCTGGAGGAGCTGTTGAACGCCCGGCGCGCCGGTTTGTGGGTTCGGCTCCCAGTATTTGTAAATGACCCAACCTAACAGTCCGAACCCGAGTCCGTACTTGAGGACCGGAACCAACCACCGCGCCGCGTGCTTCTTCACCACTACCTCCGGGCTGCGTCCGTATGGGGGTGATTGTGCAGTTGCGGTGCGTTCGCGTCTAGCTCAACGGCAGAGGGTTGACACCCGGGGTTCGCCCCACTACTTTATTTGAACCGAGGGGGTGTAGCTCAGTTGGTAGAGCGCTTGAATGGCATTCAAGAGGTCAGGAGTTCAACTCTCCTCACCTCCACCTCGCACAAGCCCTGGAAATTCCAGGGCTTGTTTCGTTCCCGGGGCAGTCTGGCGCGGAACATACGAGGCGGGTATTTTACCCGCCCATGTCAGGAGTGGGCGGGGGGCTACCAACCTGTTCGGGCCGCATCGTAGCTAACACAATCGCTACATGCCCAATCCAAAGCCACGCTATCTGACACACAACGGTTTGACCCTTTCCCTTCAGGAATGGGCGCGAAAGGTCGGGATCAGCCCGGAGACGATTCGGAGCCGGCTCGACCACCAGGGCTACGACGTTGCCCGCGCCCTAACAACGCCCGTCGCCAACAAGTTCGCCAAGCGCGGATCGCCCCCGGTCCCACCTCCCCGGCCGTGCCCGAAGATGCTCCAACACACCAAGAGTGGGCAGGCGTGCGCGCGGTGGAAAACGGGTAAGAAAGATAACATCAGGTACTTTGGTTCGTGGGGATCGAAAGAGGCGGCAGGAGCGTACCGAGCATTTCAAGCCGAGTGGGTCGGGGCTGGTAGTCACCTGGTGAACCCGAGCGGCGGGCGCATGGTTGGCGACCTGGTCGCGGAGTACATGGGGCACGTCGGCCGATACTACGTCAAAGACGGCAAGCCAACCTCGGAGCAGCACAGCCAGCGCGCGGCCATGCGGGTGCTTGCGGCGCTCTACAAGCTATTGCCCGTGACCGAATTCAAACCGCGCCAACTCAAGGCGTGTCAGCAAGCGATGATCGAAAAGGGGTGGGCGCGGGACACGATCAACCGAAACGTCTGGCGCATCCGCCGGTGCTTTTCCTGGGGCGTGGCCGAGGAGTTGGTTCCGGCAAGCATCGCCGATGCACTCGACCATGTGCCGCACCTCCAGGCGGGCCGCACTACGGCCCCCGATCCCGACCCAGTAATGAGCGTTCCCGCAGCGCGGGTCGTGGCCGTTCTCCCGCACCTTGATCCCAACCCCGAGCGCGCAGCGGTCCTAACCGCGATGATTCAGTTCCACGAGTTGTCCGGGTGCAGGCCTGGTGAGCTGTGCGCGATGACCGCGGACACGATCGACACCAGTGAAACCGAATGGGCATACCGCGTGCGGGATAAAAACACGCACCGCCAGAGGAAACGCAAACCGCTGACAAGGTGGTTCGGACCGCAGGCGCAAGAGATCCTGCGCCCGTTCCTCGCGAACCCGGGACCGGGTGGCCGCATTTGGTGCTTCCCGCCCCGCTACCCAAACAGCGAAAAGGCTCGCCGCGTGCCCGTATCCTCGGCGCGGTACTCGGAGTTGATACGCGAAGCGTGCCGGGCGGCTGGAATCGAACCGTGGACGCCTCACCAGTTGCGCCACAATCGGGCGACTAATGTACAGCGAATCTACGAGAGCGACGAGGCTGCGGCCGCCGCGATCGGTGACACTGTGGAGGTGACCCGGGCCGTTTACGCCGACCCGAGTGAGGCGGTAGCGCGCCGGATCGCCCGCGCAACCGGCTGATCCCGCACATCCTCACGGAATCTTCACTGCGCGACGGACAACCGGCCTAACCGACATACGCGATTCATCTTCACACCGGGAGATTGGTGGCTTACCCCGCCACATGCCCGGTGCCATTGTGATCACGAATGATCTCTCTCTGCTTTGGTCCGCAGCAACTAAACTCGCGCGCGAAACAAACCACCCCGATCCACGCGCCGTGCTCGTGCTCTACCCGGACGGCTCCTGGTCCGAAGTCGGGCCATCCGGTCGCATCCAGGACGATTGGGGCGACACGCCGGGGCCATTCCCCTCAAATCGCGGGTGGAGCTTCCGGGCGGGCCTGGCCGCGTTTAACGGGCAATCGTTCCGGGTCAGTGGACTGAGGGAGCGATTACTCCGCGCGCTGGTAGACGCAAAGGGCGAGCCGGTACGAGACCGGGCGCTGAAAGCTCGCGTGTGGGCAGATACGAACGCCGAAGACAACCGGCTCAAGGATGTGGCGTATGGGCTCCGCGCCGTGTTGCGCGCGGAGTTGGAATTAGGAGTGGAGGCAGATCCGGTGGAGCGCGTTGAAGGCGGGTACCGGCTTGCTGTGAGTTGAGGCTACCTTTTGGGCGGCCGACGATCGTGCGCCTTAACCCACGTGCCGTCTTTGCGCTGGTATGCCTTTACGTGGACGGTCTTCCCGTCCGATTGGAATTCCTTGACGTGGTAACCGCCGATCGCATCCGCTGGCGGTCTCTCGTCGTCGTGGTCGCCAGTTTCAAACCTCTGGATTGACTTTTGCGTCGGCGAAGGGGCTGCGGACCTGTCGCGACTACCAACGATCATCAGGCCGGTGCAAACGAAAACCACACAAGCAAAAAGCACCGCAGAGATAATCCCAACGCCAAGGCAGCCGCCGCATGAGGCGCCAGTTGCTCGGCTGTTTCTGCGGTAATATTTGGGCATGGGCGATCACTTGCTTTCGATTAGCTCGCAGTCGTCAAGGCCAAGAGTGGTTGGTTCGCCGCGCTTGCCGGTTCCGTAAAGGATGGTGCCGGTGATAGTTGCCCGATCGCCCTTTTTGAGTGCGAGAACCTCTTTCGCTTGGCGCCGGCCAAAGAATGCAGCAACGGTATCCTTGGTCGGGTTGTTGAACTGCAGCAAGGCGTGCGGCCCCTTGCTTTTCTTGTCGAACCAATCAGCAGAATGAACGGTCGCGGATACCGTAACCCTTCTCCCCTTGTACATCTCGCTCGCGCCTTCAGGATCAGCACGCATCTCCGCAAGTAGGTTTTCGATCGAGCCCGTCGGTTCCGATCGCTTATTTGCTGGCGCACCAACCTCCTTTGAAGTGCTCGTACTTTTGCTTCCCGCCCCACCACAGGCGATGCAGCAGCTCACAAATACCACCACGCTGACGATACGCAAAACAATCATGCCGTTCCTTTGCCTTCTGGTTTTGGCGGCCAGAGCCCTTCTTTTTCCAACAACTCCCTGACGGCTGTGTTCACCAACTCAGTGACGTCGGTGGCCTTTCGTTCCGCCAAGACGTCGAGCCCTATGAGGAGCTGCGGGCGAACTTTGAACTTACGGTTGTCGCCAGCAGGCTTTGAGTCTTGCTTCGCCATGTGAGCGATAATCTTCATCGGTCGTCCTAATCGCAACGTCATTTCGGGTTACAACACCACTAGTTCAGCAACTTTTCGGCCTCTTTAAGGTCATTAAGTGCCCTAAAAGGGCCGATGATGCAATACTACCTGTGTCCTCCCAAGAATCACGCGATAACCCAGCAGCGCCATACCGAGCGAGCAATCGCAATTATTTCGGATCAGACCGGTTTCAGACCACATTCGCGATCCGTTCGCGACCTGTGTGGGTTACCATCCATGTGTGAACGATTGGTCAGTAAGGAGTGTCGAAGATGGAAACCGTTGTAGCGACCGAGATTCCGTCGTCACCGCCACTGGTTCCATCCCCCGCTGAGGGGCGACAGTACCTCACGCCCGAGGAGATCGCGGCGGCATACGAGGTGTCGCTCTCAACGGTCAACCGCTGGCTCGTGGTCGGCGTCACGGCGTGGGATGAGAGCGGCCAGAAAAGGCGGCTGCTCCTCCGTGGCCGCAAGATCGGCGGGCGATGGAAGGTCGCGCCTGCGGAACTGGCCGAGTTCCTGCGCCAGAGCAATCACGCGCAAATGTCGCAACAGCAACCGGAAACCGAATCAGATCGCAAGCAACGGGTCGAGGCGTGCTTGAAGAAACTCGCCGATCTCGACTTGCTCTGATCTTAACTACCCAGCCCACACCAGGAACACGTCATGTCCCGCCGCAAGCCGAAACCCCTGCCCGCGAACGGTAGCGACCGCGTGCTCGTCGCGGAGATGTGCGTCCGCCCAACAGTGCTGCGCCTGCTCATGCTGTGGGCCGCCTACCGAGACGGGTTCACTCAGGACGCTGTTGCTCGGGAGTTGGGGCGCCTCGACCCGCCGGTGCTGGTCAAGGCGGATGAGGTGTCGTCGCTCTATCACACGGTGCTCGACCACCTCACAGAGCAGGTGCGGAGCAAGGCCGCCTAGCGCGGTTGCCGCTCGTGGCCGAGAAGGTCAACCCGCATCGTGAGGCGGGCCGGGGCTCTGGCCCCTGTCGTGGCGCAACTCCACGGGGCGGCGCTGGTATCGAATCAAGCCTCAAGTAACTACCGGAGCAGACGATGGTGGCTCAAACGAGTTCCGCCGGGGGAGACCGCGCGCCCAAATCCGCGCCCATCTACCGACCGGGCGATTCTGTCCGACTGCTCAACACATTGGACCCGGCCCTGAGTCGGGGCGTGATCCTGTACGTGATCCACGAAGAGCACCCGCATGGGGTGATCGTCTTCTACCGGGTTGCGGCCGTGGGCGTCGTCCTGACGGTTCCCGCGGCAGCCGTGTCTCTCATCGTGGCGGCAGAACCCGCACCGGCTCACACCATGTGCGAGTGCCACGACGATAAGGGCGCGCCCGCTGCGGAAGCGGTGGCCACGGCCGAGCCGACCGAGCCCGAGGGAACGATCAAATGGGCGCGAACATCGGGCGGGACCGCGTGGGTCAGCGCCGACGGACGGTTCCAGATCGCTGCGGAAAAAGAGGGATTCATCGCACAAGACCTGTGGTGTGGTGCCCGACTCAAACCGGCGCTCCTGACGAGCGCGAGCGCGTGGTGTGAGGCCCGGAAAGAGGGCCAGCCCCTCAAGTGGAAAGAGGACCGGTCCGGGTACAGTGCTAATCTCCCGAATGCGCGATTCCGCGTTAACCGTGTTGGCGCCGATCGGTTTCAGGCCGTTGATTGCCGGTTCTCCTACACGCACCGGTTCCATCAAAGCCCCATCTTCGACTCGCTCGAAACCGCCCAGCGCTGGTGCGAGGCGCGTGCCGCGTGTCAGGTCGATGGCGAGGGCGCCGCGGTCACGCTCCACTACGTCGGCCCGATCCCGTTCTGACCTACCCCCCATCAACACCACTGCTCACAGAGGGCTCGTTATGTCCGCGTTCGAGGTACGTAAAGCGAAGCGCCAGCGCCGGCCGTTGAAGATCGCGCTGGAGGGGCTGAGCGGGTCCGGGAAGACGTTCACCGCGCTACGTCTGGCGTTCGCCCTGAAACGCGCCGGGATTGGCTCCCGCATCGTCGTTGCCGACTCGGAGAACGAATCAGCCGGGTTGTACGACGGCGTGCAAATGGACGGCGAGAAGTGGGAATACGAGGTGTGCCCGATCCCACACGAGAAGCAAAACCCCAAGGGCTACACGGAGTGTTACGAGTACCTGGTGAAAGCCGGGTTCGACATCATCATTTTCGACTCCCTCTCACACGCCTGGCACGGGGCGATGGAGACGGTGGATAAACACGCCCGGGACAACAAGGGCGACAAGTTCGGGGGCTGGGCGAAGGTCACCCCGGACCAGCGGAAAATGCTCACGGCACTCACCGACCCGCGCGCACACATGATCGCGACCATGCGCGTGAAGAGTGAGTACGAGCGCCTCGACGACGGGGGCAAGGCTCGAATCAAGAAGGTCGGCATGAAGACCGACCAGCGCGAGAACACCGAGTACGAGTTCGATTGTGTGGTGCGACTCGACCCGGACGAGCACACGGCCCACGTCGAGAAGGTGCGCGGTTGCACCGCGATGGACGGCGCGCTCGGCGAATGCCCCGGCCCGGAGTTCTGGCAGCCTCTCGTCACCTGGTGGCTCTCGGCCGAAGCGGTCCCGGTTCCTCCTCCACCCCCGCCCCCTTCCCCATCACCGGCCGAACTCGCGGCAATCAAACTACTGGACGGGGCGGCCACGTTGGAGCAGCTCGCCAGCGCGTGGAAGACGCTTCCGATTCCCATTCAAGAGAAGCTCGAGTCACACAAGAACACTCGCAAAGCCGCATTGTCCGCGCCGCCGAAGCCCGCACCCGCCCCGACCTCGAAGGTCGGCACCGACGGCGTTGAGCACGACGAACTCGGCCCCATCGCGTTCACCGGCGGCCCGCCCCCAGACCCGGACCAAACCGACCTTTTCAACAACGACGACAGCGGCGCCCCGCCGCACTGAGCGCAGGGGTTCAGCACCCGGGTGAACGCACGTTGGAGGGGAAGATGGCCGGCGGGTGGATCAAGCTACGAACGGACCTCCAGAGTGACCCGGCCGTGATCCGGCTGGCGTCCCTTCTGAAGCTCGATACGTTCGGCGTAATCGGTCGGCTCACGACGGTGTGGGTGTGGGCCGACACGCACGCGGACCGTCACGGTCATGTCACGCTTGTGTCACGCTCCTGTCTCGATTCCATCGCGCTGTGCGACGGGTTCGGCGCGGCGCTCGAGTCCGTCGGGTGGTTGAAATCTTCTCCCGAAGAAGGCGGCGGAATCACGTTCCCGCGCTTCGATCGGCACATGGGTGAAGGTGCAAAACAGCGCGCACAGGCCGCAAATCGCAAGCAAAAGCAGCGTTCTGGCGAGTCACGCTCCGGTCACGCTGATGTCCCGAAAATGTCACGCACCCAGCGTGACACAAGCGTGACCAGAGAAGAGAAGAAAAGAGAAGAGAAGAAGACAAACAAAGACACCCCCCTACCCCCCGCAGAGCCGGGGGCGGCGCGGTCGAACCCCCGACGCCGGATCTCAAGTCCGAAACCGGACCGGACCCCGAGGCCGGGTCTGTAGCGAAGTTCGCTGAGCTGGTCGGCGAATGGGTCGCGGCCAAGCTCCCGGGCCACGAATCCGCGAACGGCATCCAACGCACCCCCAACCGAGTTGGCCATTGGCAGGCGCGGCTACGTGATCCCACGTGGGCCGCACGCTGGCGGGAGGCCGTGCGCCGCGCCGGGCGCTCGGCCCGCTGCCGAGGGGAAGACCCGAAGTGGCCCCAGGGCTTACGGCTCGACACGTTCGTGAGCAATCCGGACGTGCTGGTGCGGGTGCTCGAGGGAGAGTTCGACGCGGCTCCGGGGGCAGCGCCCGGGGGCGGCAAACAAACGATCGACGACGTGATTAACGACGCATTTAGGAATCGCAACAGCGGAGGCACATCGTGAGTGACGCTGAGTTTAAAGGCTGGGTCAAGCTGCACTGCATCGCGACGGGGGCCGCGGGGAACCCCGAGACGGCTCGCACCCTGGTGCAAAATCAGGGCGTGTTTCAGGACAAGTACGGCGCGACCGTCGGCGAGATGGGGGAATGCACGGATCGGCTCGTGAGCAACGCACGGACGCCGAAGTTCCCCAACGAGCACACCGACGCCCTGGTGATCGAGCTGAAGGCGTTGCGGCGCGAGCGGTCCGAGGCGCTGGCCGCGGCCGATCCCCGAGACCCCGGGCCGGCGCCCGAGCCGAAGTGCGAACTGTGCCGCGACCTCGGGCTCGTGGATGTGCCCATGCCCGAATGCGTCGTGGTGCCGCCTGACGGCCCGGCCCGATTGGTGCCCAAAGCCGGGTATCGCACGGTGCTCACAATCCCGGTCCGATGCGACCACAAGGCGTGCGCAGCCGGCGCCGAGCTGTACCGCAAAGGCGACCGACACCCGGCGCTCTCGAAGTACCGAGGGCCGTTCCGTGGGGTGGACCCGGTGCAACTGCTTCGCGAGCACCAGCGGGCCGAGCTTGTACAGATCCGCGGCGGGGCCGTCTCCGAGTCGCTCGCGGACCTGCCCAACATCGCACGGCGCCTGGCGGCGAACGGGTTCACCCCGGCCCGCAAATCCAAGTGACCAACGACCACCCCAAGAGATCGCACCCATGAGCGATACCGGACCTCCGCGCGACGGCGCGACCTTCGACCCGGCCCTCGACGGTGAGCGGGCCGACACGCAGCAGGAGCGAGTCCTCACCGTGATGCGATGCGGCCAGTGGCTCACCGTTTCGGAGATCCAGGCCCGAATCGCGCTCATGTTCAACGGCAAACTCGACCCGGAGACGAGCATCGGTACCCGTGTTCGGGACTTGCGGAAAGCCAAGTTCGGCCTGTTCCGGGTCGATGCCCAGCGCCGCGGCAACCCGAAAGCCGGGCTGTGGGAGTACCGGCTTGTTGTTCCACCCCAGACCTCAACCGAATCTGTTCCCCCTTTGGAAGCCTAACCCATGCTCACGTTCTTGATCGCGCTCTGTGTGCTGTCCCTGCTCACCTCGACCGCGGCGTTCTGGTACGCCCGGCGTGTCGTCCGCGAGGCGCGATGGGCGGTGTCGTACATCCGCTCGGCCCGCGCCGAGGTGAAGACCTGGCACGATCGGCTTACCGCCGAACCTACGATCTTGCCGTTCCCGGCCCGCCCGAACGTGCTCCGCATCGCGGACACCGGCGACCGCGCCTGATCCCTCACCACCGCATTCCCGGAGACATGCAATGTCGTTCCTCAGTGGCTCACTTGCGTTCCAGAGATTTCGAGTCGAGGGCGCGAAGCCGCGCCTGTTCGATGGCACACACCTCACACGGCTGAAGGATTACGCGGCCGGGCGAGACAAGCCGGCGGCGGCCGATGGTGTCGAGACCGGATGGACCGCCGGACGGCACATCTGGGACAAGGATTTCACCCAGGAAAAGAACGTCTACACGGACCACTTGCTGTTCGACTACTGCGCCCAAACCGATCGGTTCCCGCCGGAGCGCTTCAAGGCGTACTACGAAACCGAGCTGAAGGCGCTGAGCAAGGACAACCCGAGCGGGCTGCCGAGCATGCGGCAGAAGCGCGAGGCGAAATCCATCGCACGGGAACGGCTCGAACAGGAAGCGAAGGACGGCCGGTACCGGAAATGGAAGCTCGCCCCGTGCATGTGGGATGCGGTGAACAACACCGCGTTCCTCGGCTCGACCAGCGGGGCGGACGGGGCGCGGTTCCAACACCTCTGGGACCAAACGTTCCTATCGAGCCTGACCCAGCAAGAGCAGCTCGCCGGCAAGCTCGAGCCGATCGACGCGGCGGGGCTCGCGATGGACCTGTTCCCCAAGGCCGAATACGAGAGCCTCTCACCGTTCGTGCCGGGCGTCACGCCGGACGATCGCCCCGCGTGGTGCGCGTCCGATACCGTACCTCAGTTCCTCGGTAACGAGTTCTTGCTTTGGCTCTGGTACTTCTCGGAGTGCGAGGGCGACACCCTCAAAGTGCCAGACGGGTCGAGCATCACGTTCATGCTGCAAGGCGGGTTGCGGTTGGAATGTCCGCGTGGGGCCACGGGCAACGGCACCATGAACGCGGAAGCCGCCTCGCGACTGCCCGAGGCGCGCGCCGCGGCGAAGGCTGGGAAGCTCCCGCGGAAAGCCGCGTTCCACGTCGCACGTGCTGGTGAGACGTTCTCGTTCATCATTCAGGCCGAAACGCTCGCGCTCAGCTCGATCAAACTACCCCCGCCCGAGGCGGAAGGGGAGCAACGTGCCCGCGAAGAGGACCGGCTCCAACACGTCCGCGATCTGGCCGCGATCGTGGACCAGATGTTTGCGACGTTCATGCACCGGCGCATGACCAGCTATTGGACGCAAGAGGTGGAAGAGATGGGAGCGTGGCTCCGAGGAACGCGCTCGAGTCGGTTGGCGGCGTGAGTTTCATCCCGGCACAACCCGGGCGGTGGATGCGGTGCAGTGGAACCAGCGCGATGGGCGAAGGCGCTGTAATACCCTCACCGGCCGCCCGGTTTTTCATGCGCGAAAGGCGGTTTGAGATGGGCGCTAGGATCAAGAAAACGCTGGAAAAAGAAGTGCAGGCGACGTGCGTGGCGTGGCTGGAGTGGTGGGGTGCGCTGCCCATTCGGACCAACTCCGGGTCAATGAAGATCGGCAAACGGTTCGTGCGGTTCAACGACGAGGAAGGGTGCGGCGACGTGCTGTGTTGCCTTCCGGACGGCGGCCGGTTCCTGTCACTCGAGCTGAAGAAACCGGGGCCGGACACGACCAGTTCCGCGCGAAAGAGGAAGCAAGCCGGGCACCGCAAACGGGTGAGGGCACGGGGCGGGCTCGCGATCGTGGCCACGTCGCTCGACGAATTGCGGGCGGGGCTGATGGCAGCGGGTTACGACATCGCGAACAAGTACGAACTGATTGAGCCGGTCGAGCAAGGGAGTGCGGCATGAGCGAGCGCGCCGCACTCCTCACCGCGATCCGCAATCACCTCGACGACGACACTCCGCGCCTGGTGTACGCGGACTGGCTCGACGAGCACGCGGTTGATGATCGCGACCGGGCGACGGCCGAGTTCATTCGCGCTTCGTGCCTCGGGCGAAACCATCCCACCGGATACATGCCACGGAAGGCTTATAAGTGGATCGGGGAGCACTGGCGCCGATTGCTCCCCCTGACTCTCGGGCACCACGTCCCGACCTGGTGGACGATCGGGCGGGACGCGGCGCAGGTCACCGAGGATGTGCGGTGGATGCGCTCCGGGCGAGAGATCCAGGCCCACATGCACCTACCGGCGGGGCCGCACGCCGGGGATCTGAAGTGGCACGCGGTGCAGTTCGAGTTCAACCGCGGATTCTTGCAGTGGGCACGAGCGTACTCGTACCACGTGACTGAGCGACTTCGCGGGCCGATCCTGGCGGACCAGCCGTTCGCCCAGCTCCGGCTCTTTAACTGAATGCGACCCGGCGGTTGGTCACTTACGGGCCACCTGCCGCGCCCCAATGCGATCCCGTCGCGTTGGGGTGCGAGTCAACTGTTGACGGGCATTACTCATTCACCCGCGGCGTATCGCCGCAGCCGTTGCTGTCCGGGATCGCCGGGCCGCGGGCTGATGATATCGACACTCCCCCAAAGAGAAAGGCCAATGGGAATTACCGCATTAGCTCCGTAGTTCGGAAGCAACCGCACTCACGCTTGCCGATTCACAGCATTCCTGCACATGCGGGTGGTGTCGCTACTACCGCTACTCGCCAATAAAGCGGCTATACCCGCCCCGCACTGACACTGGCTTGAGTTGTCAGGCTGTCGGACCCCAGACGAACGAGAAGCTTTCCGAAGTGCTGATCGTGAAGCAACTACCAAACACACGAGCTACGGTTGAGAGTTGACTTGCCTCACTTATTAAAGATAATACCTGCGAACCATTCAGCAGCTTGGTGTAGCTTAAAGAATAACAAATATTCCGGACGGCCAGTAGCATGAATGACAACAAACCCGTCAGTGTGGAGTGCCGAGCCATTTCAGTCCGGTCCGATCTTCCGGAGCTATGGGTTACAACAGCACACCTTCCAGGAGAGCTTACTGGTGGGGTATCTGGCTTTTTAGCAAACAGTTTGCAAACAAATCGCGACACGATTGTAGATTTGGAATTAATTCGCATTGGCTTCGATGTTACTATAAAGCATAACATTGCACTCAAAAATTATGATGTAAAAAAGTTAATATCAATGGACGATGAGCGTTTTTCGCAATTTGCAATCGATCTGATATTATTTGGAAGAGATATGAAGCGCAAGATACGCTCCCTAGATAGAAATATGTACCAGGAATCGCAATTTTATGCGGCCAGTGAAATGAATGAATACTTAAAATTATCGTCAGTATATAGAATTGAGCAATTAAAGACATACTTTCAACTGTCGAGTATTTATCTATCAAGCATTGATTATTTGAATAAAAATAAATCTGTATATGAATTGCGGCGCAAGCTATTTGAATATCAGGTTCCGTACTCTCATTCCCCCGAACTTGGTCAAATTACACTACAGCAATTGCTGAACAATGGGATTCGTTCAGCATGCCTTTTCCCTCTGGGAGCAGGAGTCTGGTCTGGCACGAATAATTTGATATCTGGCCACTTGGGGCTAGGCTTCCAGACAGTTCTCACAGGCGGGGGGATGACGATCTGCGCCATTAGCTCACTGTGGATCACTGATAAAATAATGAAAGGGATACGCAATTTAAGAGACGTAGACTTTCGGAAAGACACTTCCGCCCGCTCGGACGATGACGCTAATGCTAATGCCTTAACAGAATCGCAAGAAAATGAAATCACCCCATCCGCATCTGATAGAGATGGAGCCACCCCATCCCCAGAATCACAGGAAGCAAAGAAGCACGCCAAGAGAAAATCAAAATAGAATATTCCGTGTCAATTGAGTGTGATATACGCAATCGACACCAGAATCGCATCGTTTTTCTCGAAACTAGAAGGTTGTCTCATCACCATCTTAGGCGCAAACCGCCGGGCCGGATTAACACCGATCGAGCTGATCCGAGCGGCCGATGGAAATCAACAAGCGGCGGGTGCCCAAAGCCGTCGGCGACGTGCCGAGCGAGCACGCGAAGGATACGGCGTGAATACCACCGACACCGCATGAGCTCGGCACGTGCGGACAGTCACATTCGGGAGACCCCAACGCGGGGCTCCCGACCTGAAGTCTAATTTAGGTTCAGCGAATTGAACTCGGTTTCGCCCAGTGACCCATCGCTAAGTAAGCGAATAATTTCTCGGCATCCGATTGGATTTTCAGGTCAATTGGTATCAATTTGCCATTGTACTCGAAAACAGTCCCATCAGCATCAAGGAAAGCTACCGCTCCACCAATGGCTAGACCTTTTGCAGCTGATTCTTGTACTATCTCCAATCTCAACAGGTAATTGATTTTTTCATCCGAATTAATTACATCGAACGATGCATCTATTAAGTAGTCATTTCCGAGATACTTGAATTTAATTAGTTTTTCATTGTAAACGGACGGGGATCTCAATCCAGGGCATTTCATGTTCCCGAGACCGGTAATCCAAGCGGTCAGCAGTCGCACTTGACGCTCAAAATGCTCCCCCATCTCTTTAAGGCGCGGGACTCCAGGGCCAAGATATACCTCATCCGCCATCGTCTGCTCCTTCTAGTTTGCCAGACACCACCACGGCGTCCGCCTACCCATATTGATCACTCAGGCGCGGGAGGGAAATCGCAGTTTGAGATTATTCGTTAAAATCGTCAGTGTCTTTAAGGCATTCAAATCACCTCGCCCATCAGCGCTGGCATCCACTCGCTTCGCGTCATGACCTGGTAATAGCGAGTGGACTGCCGACAAATGAGAAACACCACTGGTCGCTCCTGGCGATCACGCACGAGCAACCCTTCTACACCCTGTTTCACCTTAACCCACACCCCGTTCGTGAAGATGTAGTTAGCAGGCACCTTCACTGGCTCGGGCGCCAACACAGACCACTTCCCTTCGCTCACCGACTCTTCCCACGTCCAGCCCGTCGGCGGTAACTTCCGCTCGGAACGATCGTGGTTACCCCAGCGGACGACGTGTAGCCGCCCGTTCCACCATACCGGCAACACGCACGGCCGCGCCTGAAAGTAGAACCGCACCTCTTTCTCGCCGCGTTCGTACACGCGGTCGTGAAGGCTGTGCTGGTCGATGAGCGTAAGCGGCAGTTCGGTCAGCGGTAAGGCGAGCGCAGTACACACAGCGGACCTCCCGCTTATGTGTACACGCGAATACTCAGCGAGTCAACTCGTCTACGTGTTCCGGTATGTTCCGTGTATTGTACGCTTTGATAGCGCCATGCTTTTTTGAAGCCACGTTTAATAAAACGGGCCAGGGGAATCACCCCTGGCCCAAAGCTGCCCTTAAGATGGGACGAGCAGCAATCCCAACTCTGTTTTATCTTTACGGCGAACGATTATCTCGCTGCCTTGCTCGTGCTCAGTGACGAGAGTCTCATATACAGCTAGGGCGCGACTGATGGATTCAACCATCGAGCGCGAGTCCGTTGCTTCCTGAAGTCTCTCCAGTCGTTCCTTGGTTGCCGAGGACAGCTCCAGATTGATCCGAACCGTCCCGGCCCTCTTGTTTGGCCGTGGCATAGTCATTTCTCTCCGTAAATAGTGCGGCCAAGCCCAAAACTAGAAGTGCGCAGGTGATGCCCAGGAGGGAGATGGCCTTATTGCTCCCGTCCATATCGCTCGCTACCACCTTAGTTGCAACCCATACAAGCCCCAGTGTCACTGAGAGGACCGCGATTCCGCGGAACCCACTCCGCTTCAAGCTGTTGACAATCGCTTGGAGCACCGAGTCTTTCACCTCGTTAATGGTCCAGTCCCCAAACGAGGGGACAACTTGCTGCTGAGACATCCGCAGATACCTCCCGACCCGACACCTCCAGCACCAACTCGCCTCGCCGACCGCTGTTGCGGCCGAGACTTCGAGTGCGAGCGGACCTGGTTCCTGTTGTTCGATTCACAGAGATCAAACAGCCGTTCGGTGCGATCATCTGTTTTGTCGCGTTCTACCCGTTTTCTAAGCTTCCCGCCGATTCCATGAACTTTTCCAACGAACATGACATCCCCTTCTGGTGTTTAGCCTTCGCATCAAACGTGATGCGATTAGCGGTAAGAACGCGGCTGCCATCCCAGGACTTCCGCATTCGTTACGCCTGTATTCTATGCGCATTTACTGAAACAAGTCAAGGCCCGTTGAGGCACTGCAAAAATCCTGTCTTTTCTGTTTGGAGCCCGGCTAGCGGCTGAGCGGATACCGAAGAAAACGGCTCCCTCAATCGATAGTCAATACCTATCGAAAATCGCATATAGCATCGCCACCTCCTATTGTGTATGATTCACCCACACCAGGTGAGTCATATGCAGGATTCCGCCATGCCTCTCGTCGAACGCACCCTTGAGCACATCCGCAAACGTGCCCCTCATCTCTCCCCATTCGAGTTGAGGGAGCTGGCCGAACAGCTCGCAGAAGAGGCCGAAGCCCTAACCGACATGGCCGACGACGCCGAGCGGGACAGCTACTTCGTGGATGACCCCGACTTAATCTCAGGCTGATCCGACATGCCGAACCGCGCCAAAAAGTACCGCCCTAACCCAACCGCTCGGCCGCGTACTACAGATGCGGCCCGGGGGACACGCCACGAGCGGGGGTACGATTCTCGCTGGTCCCGTGTGTCCAAACTGTACTTGCAGCAACACCCGACGTGCGTGCTGTGCGCTGACAGGGGGCGAGTCCAGGCCGCAACTTGTGTTGACCACATCGACGGCCTCGGTCCGTTGGGGCCACGTGGTTACGACGAGGACAACTTCCGTTCGCTTTGCACACCGTGCCACAACTCACGGTCGGCACGCGACCGGCACGCCAAGAACCGAGGGGCAACGCCCTGACGCTTGGCAGAGGGTAGGGGGTTTGCCGACATCCCCCAATGGCGAAAGTACCGCATGGCCCCCTTCGCATATTTCGTGGCGAAATTCTGAGGCATTTTTCGCCCGGTACGGTGCCGGGCGGTGGCGCGGAAGAGGTGCTCGGGAGTATGGGACGACACCGGAAGCCGATCGAGAAGCATGTACTCGACGGGACGTATCGCGCCGATCGGCACGGGGTGAAGCCCGACGACTCGGCGTCTGTGCAAACGCCCACGAAACCGGCCGATCTCCAGGGGCCGGCGGGTCAGTGTTGGGACCGGGTTGTTGCTGTCCTCGCGGGTATCGTTCGGGACCGGGACACCGAGCAGCTCGCCGAACTGTGTCGTTGGTGGGCTCGGATTCAGCGGGTCGGCGAAGTGCTCGATAAGGCCAAACCCGGCACGCTCGAGTACGGCCGGCTGATGAACGCGGCGAGCACGGCCGCGGCGACGTTCGACCGGTTGGCGAAGCGCTTCGGGCTGACGCCCGCGGACCGCGCGCAACTGCACGTCGAGGCGACCGGGCCGGCGAAAGCGAAGGTCGCAACCCGGCCGAAGACGGCGCTCGATAAGGCCGGGCCGCCGAAGAAAAAGGGGAAGTAACCTTGATAATCGACCGCGACACGAAGAACTGGATTCGCACCAAGGCGGACGAACGCGCGGCCAAGGCCGGGATGCGTTTCGACGGGGAGCGCGGCGAGTTCGTGTGCAACTGGATCGAAGGGAACTGCTGTCTGTACGAGGGCGATCGCGCGGGCCAACCGCTCGAGCTGTACCCCGCGCAGCGCGAGTTCCTGATGCGTTTGTTCTCGTGGGTGCGTTGGTCCGACGAATGGGACGGTTGGATTCGCCGGTTCACGCACGCGGGGCTCTGGAAGGCGAAGAAGAACGGCAAGTCGCCCCTCGCCGCGGCCTACAACCTGTACCTCCTGTGCGGCGACAACGAGCCGGGCCAGAAGGTGTACATGATGGCCCACGACGGGACGCAAGCGCGCATCGCGCAGACGCACGCGATCAACATGGTTCTGATGTCCCCAGCCCTCGACGACGACTGCAAGATCAACAAGACCACGCTCCAAATCTCGCACCTCCCGAGCAACTCGGTT
Organism: Gemmata sp. SH-PL17; assembly: GCF_001610855.1. Lineage (NCBI taxonomy): Bacteria > Pseudomonadati > Planctomycetota > Planctomycetia > Gemmatales > Gemmataceae > Gemmata > Gemmata sp. SH-PL17. Next base: position 8,636,754 of record NZ_CP011271.1, on the reverse strand, counting down.
CTCTCGGTGGTGACCGGCGACAACAAGCGCGGGGCCGACTCGAAGCACGGGTACAACGGCTCGGTCACGATCGACGAAATGCACGTCGTCAATCAGCAGATGATGGAAGCCGTGGGGCGCGCCGGGATCTCCCGGAAGGAGCCCCTTCAGACGTCGTTCTCAACGGCCGGTACCGATCCCTCGTCGGCCGGGTTCAACCGGTGCAAGTACGGGCGCGAGGTGAACGCGGGCCGTCAGAACGACCCGCACTACTTGCACGTCGAGTACGCGGCCCCGCAGAAGGCGACCGCGACCGAGATCGACGAGCACCTCGACGAGTACGGGCGAGCTGCGAACCCGGCGTGGGGCGCGCTCATCAAGCCGAGCGAGTTCCGCGCCGACTGGGAGCGCTCCAAGAGCGAGCCGCGCAAGGTCGCAATCTTCATGCAGGAGCGGCTCAACATCTGGGTCGGGTCCGTGTCCCGGTGGCTCGACCAGCGCGCGTGGGAGCGCGGCGCCCGGCGGTACACGCTCGCGGACCTGGCGGGGCGCACGTGCTACCTCGGGTTCGACGCGGCCCGCAAGTTGGACATGAACGCGGCCGTGTTCCTGTTCCCGTGGCCCGAGGACGGGGACGAGTGCCTGCGGATCTGGCCCGTGTTCTGGCTCCCGGAGCAGACCGCCCGCGAGCGCGCGCGCCTGTTCCCGTTCGAGACGTGGGCGGCCGAGGGGCACCTGAACCTGACCCCGGGCGGCACGATGGACTATTCCCGGGTGAAAGCGGACCTCCGGGCCGCGATCACCGGGAACCAGCTCAACGTGACCTGCCTCTACTACGACGAGCACTACGCGAACGAACTGACCCAGGCGCTTCACGAGGGTGAGTCCCTCGGCACGGCGTCCGTTCCCGGCGTCGTCGGGGACCGCAAAGAGGTGCGCCAGAACATCATGACGATGACCGGGCTCGCGTGCGAGTTCGAGCGCCGGTTGCGGGCCGGGAGCATTCAGCACCCGGGGAACCTCGTGATGGACTGGCAAATCGGGCACTGCGAGGTGATCCGGGACCGTAACAACAACATCGCGCCGAAGAAGCCGGACCCGAACTCGGCGAAGAACATCGACGGCGTGGCCGCGGCCCTCGACGCGATGGTCGGGGTGATCGAGAACCCGGGCAGCAGTGCCCCGACCGTGACCTTCATTTGAGGTTCGACCGTGCTCGTACTCGACTTGTGGGATCTGCTCGCGGTCCTCGGCGTGGCGCTGGTGCTCGGCGGGTTGGCCGCAATGTACTGGCCCGTGGCCCTGATCGTCTGCGGGCTCTTGATGCTCGGCACCTATTACCTCCGGGAGCGCACCCTTGCTGCTGAACCGACTACTCCGGGCGCGGATGAACCCGGGCACCACGGGGCCGAATCGGAATAGCCCGCGCGCGACCGCGGGCTCGGCCGCGAACGGTTGGTGGCAACCGTTCGTGAAGGCTGGCCTCGTGTCGCTCGCCGAGGACGCGGACCCGTCCTCGGGCGAGGCCGCGCTCGCGTACCACGCCTGGTACCGGGCCATCTCGCTCATCGCGCAAAAGGTCGCGGCCGTACCCAAGCACCTGTACCGGCGCACCGAATCGGACGCGGGTGAGGGGAAGGAGCGGGCGCGCGACCACACCGTCTATCGGCTCGTCCACGAGCGCGCGAACTCCGAGCAGACCGCGTTCCAGTTCTGGCTGCAGATGGCCGGGCACGTCCCCTCGCGGGGCAACGCATACGCGGCGATCTGGCGCGAGGGCGGGTCAATCAAAGAGTTGATCCCGATGGACCCGGACCGCACGTACCCGTGCCGGCGGAACGGCCAGTTGTGGTACGTGGTGTTCCCGTTCGAGAGCGAGGGTGAGGGCATCCGGTTGCGTCCCGAAGAGGTGTTGCACTTCAAGGGGTTCGGGTTCGACGGCCTGGTCGGGTACCCGGTGTGGGCGAAAGCGGCTCAGGAGATCGGGCTCGCGCTCGGCCAGCGCAAGTTGGAGTCGTCGCTCAACAAGAACAGCGGGCGCCCGGCGATGCTGCTGGAGACCGATCAGGCGATCGACGACAAGGTGAAGACCCGGCTCCGCGACGATTGGGAGCGCATGCACGTCGGCCTGGACAACGCGGGCCGCACCGCGATCCTCGACCGGGGATTGAAGGCGAAAGCGGTGTCGCTCAACGCGGAGCAGCTCGGCGCCGCCGGCGCTGCGCAAATGTCGCTCGTCGCGATCGCGAACTTTACCGGCGTTCCCGCCTCGAAGCTCGGGGCGGGCGGGCGCAACTACGCGAGCCAGGAACAGGAAGACACCGCGTTCGTCGCGGACGGGCTCGATTTCTATTTGAACGTGCTCGAGGACGAAGCGAGCGCGAAACTCCTGAGCGACCCGGAACGCGCGCAGGGGTACGAGGTGAAGGCGAACCGCGAGGCGCTGTTGCGGCCCGCGATCAAAGAGAAGTTCGAGACGCTCCGGGTCGCGACCGCGGGCAAACCGTTCATGACGCAGAACGAGGCTCGCAAGCAACTCGACCTTCCGCCCTCCGACGAGGGCGACGCGGACAAACTGTTGATCCCGCTCAACATGGGTCAAGGCGGGAACCGTAACAGCCCCAACGACAACGCCGATCCCGGCCCGGGGCGGCCCGAGGGGAGCGCGAACGCACGCGCCCCGAAGCCGGACCCGGCGGTCCGGGCGGCGGCCGCGACCGCGCTCAAGACCTCGGCCAAGAAGCTCGTGAAGCGCGTGGCGTTCCACGCGAACCGGGCCGCTCGTGACGGCGCGAAGTTCATGGCGTTCCTCGACGGCCTGCGCGCCCAGCACGCGACCGTGTTCCGGGCCGAACTGCTCGCGGCCGAGGAAATGGCCACGGCCGCGAACGGGAACGGGAAGTCGCTCAAGGGCCAAGGGGCCGACTGGCTGTTCGAGACGATCGCGGCCGAGTACGCGACCGTGAGCAACGAGGCCACACCGAAAACCCTCGCGGCGTCCGTCGCGGCCCTGGTCGCGGACCAGGAAGTTCGGCTCCCGAAAGACCTCGCGCACATCCTCTTGGAGTCACCCAATGAAGCGTAGCTATCCGCACGTGCTCGCCGCGTTCTACGGCTCACCGTGGGCCATCATCCCCTCGAAGCTCCAAGAGATCGAGGCCGTGTTGTGGCGCCGGGTCGCGGGCGGGGCACAAAAGGCTGAGTCGCTCGCGTTCGACGACAGCGATTTTGAACCGTCATCGTCGCAAGAGAAAAAGCCGTACAAGCTCCAAGGGGCCGCGGCGATCATCCCGGTTCACGGGACCATCACCCCGCGCCCGAGCGTGTTCGCGTCGTGGTCCGGGGGCGCGAGCGCCGAGGGCGTGGGCCGAGCGGTTGAGCAGGCGGCGGCCGATCCCCAGGCCGAAGCGATCGTGCTCGACATCGACAGCCCCGGGGGAAGCGTATTCGGGATGCCCGAAGCGGCCGCGAAGATCCTCGCGGCGCGGAAGTCGAAACCGATCTACGCGGTTGCGAACCACGTGGCGGCGTCCGCGGCGTACTGGATCGCGACCCAGGCCCACACGATCGCGGTAACTCCGGCCGGCCAGGTCGGGAGCGTGGGCGTGGTGTGGGCGCACACCGACGTTTCCGCGTTCGACGAGAAGCTCGGGTACAAAACGACTTACATCACCGCAGGCACGTACAAAGCTGAGGGCGCGGCCGAGTACCCTCTCACCCCGGGAGCGCGAGACGAGATGCAGCGCGTCGTGAACGAGTATTACGCGATGTTCGTCGGCGCGGTAGCAAAGGGGCGCGGGGTGAAGGCCGATCGGGTCGAGCGCGACTTCGGCCAGGGGCGGATGCGATTGGCGGCCGAGGCGGTCGAGCTGAAAATGGCGGACCGCGTGGCCACGCTCGAGCAGGTGGTGAACGAGATCAACGCGGCCCGGACCGCGAAGACGAAGCGCAAGGTTGCGGCGGACCTGGTGGCGAACGGGCTGCCGACCGCGTGAAACTTGCCACCTGCGGCTAAATACCCCCCGGCATATGGAGAAGTGTTTCGCCCGCTCGCAATCGACGCCGGTCGGCATAACACGGACCAGATCGTTGCGTTCCCACTTGGAAACGGCTACCCTCGGCGTGTTATGCCGACCGGCATAAACAGGGTTCGGCGGCGGAGGCCACAGCGGATGACAGAGGCCGACTTTGCCCACATCGAGACGAGATTGGGTATCACACTCCCCACTGAATACCGCCGCGTGATGTCAGCCTCCGGGCCGACCTTGCTCGAACTGGCCCGCGACTACCGCGGCGATAACCACTACGTCGATTCGGTATTCGTGACACCAGAGCGAGTGGTCTCGTACAACCTGTCGGAGCGGCTGGAGACTAACGGAGCCGGGGGCGCCTTCCCTGGTTGGTGGCGAACCTACTTTATGGCGGCGACGGATGGCGGGGGCAATTACTACTGCCTTCGTCTCGACGGCAGACCGGGGCTGTGGATGATCGGCTCGGACTGCGGGGACGAACCGAGGCTCCAGCGCGAGGACTTTGCGGAACTGGTAACCGGGACCGAGAACTACTACCGGGCGTACATGAGCCACCCGGAGTTGGTTGTTGTCATCCCCTGGTACTCGGATAAGGGGTGGGTGCGGCTCCGGGCAGTGGTCCCCGATCCAGAGTCGCTTCGTGCTGACTACAGAGGTTGGCAGGTGGATGCCGAGGCTGCCGTGGCCCGGTTGGAGGCCGGAGGGAAAAAGCCTCACCGCGTGTACGTGGACGCAGAGGCGTTCCTGGGGTGGTGTTCGGAACAGGCCCGCGTCCCGAACGCAGTGAGCCGGGAGGCCTTCGCCGTGGAGGCCCTCGGTCGGCAAGAGCCGTGGTTCGCCAAATGGTGCAGAGCCGAAGGTGGCCCGGCCGAACCCCTCGCTGCACCGGACCGCTGTTAAATGCGTTGTTGGGTGACAGCGTTGCGATGTGCGCGGCCGGTGAGCTATTTGTTCGGCGGCAGAGGGCCGCGGAGCCGCGGAAGTTTTGGAGGCGCGACGTGCTGCTCTACATCCGACGGGCCGGTGGTTTCAGCGTGCCGGAGTGGGAACAAGCCATCGCGGCCACGCCGGACATCCGCGTCATCCAGTTGAGCGACACGCTGGTGGAGGTCGGCGACGAGCAGGTGTGGGTCAGCTAAGGCGGGCCGGGGGCGGAGGTACGGCTGGCCTACGACCCGAAGGTGTGGGTGCGGTCGGGCGACACCCATTTCTGGCTCACCTGCTTCTTCTACCGGGACGGGTACGTGTACTTCGAGCTGTACCACGACCACTCCGACTACCCGGTGCGGCTCGCCGCCCTCCGTCTCGCGGAGTTGCTCGGGGCGCGGATCGAGGATGCAGCCGGTAGTGTGCAGGCCGTGTAGCCACTGTGCAGTAAAGGCACGCCGAACCAGGCGCTGCCCGGACCCGGCCGCGTGCATTGGTTCTGGGATGAGCATAGGGCCTTGATTGCGGCCGAGCTGGTGATCTTGGTCGTTAGGCCTGCGATCACTTCTCCATTTGGTTGGGAGGTGTTTAGTGTGTATCGTTCCGACTGCGTAAGAACGTCACACGCTCTTTTGTGAGGGCATCATGACTTTGCCAAAACAGGTTTATAGGGAGCACGCACGGCGAACGAATCGTACATTGGCTACATACCTATCCCTGCTTGGTTGCGTAAGCAATTTGGATTGCGTTGCGGTGACTGGCGCCGGGATCAAACAGTTCTGGAACGTGCTCAAAGTTCATGAAGATCGAATTAAGTGGTTAAAGGAAGATGTTAAAAGCTATTTTCCACACGTGCGTTTCTTGAGAGATGCAAAAAGAGCGGGCGCGATTGACGGCGTTTGCTTTTCACGACGCCTCATTGGGAATGATATCTTCCCTCCTGGTACAAATCTGGGGACGGCACTGGAGGCTCTTACAGGATCGGGGTTCCAGGCGGCAACGATCCCGCTTCCCACGGAAGCGGAAATGTTGTCTCGCTTGACACTCGCGATTCACGGATTAGCGGCGTCACCGGCTAAAGCAAAGGCATAATTTCCCCCAATCGTTCTTGACAATTCCATAGGTCGAGACGATACTTCTAACTCACGCGGGCTTCGCGCCCGCACCAATTTACCCGCCGTTTAACCGGCGACCTCGTGAACAGCAACCGCTGTCGGGGCCGCCGGTTTGTCTATTTCCGGCCCGGTCCCGACCACATTGGGGACCGCCGATGACCCTCGCCGAACTGCGCGCCGCTCGTGAAAAGGCCGGCGCCGACGTCACCCGCCTGGCCGCCGAATCGCAGGCGTCGGGCTTCACCTCAACTTCCGAGTGGGAAGCGAGTTGGGCCACTGCGAATAGCGCGTACAACGCGGCAGTCGCGGCCGAAGAAGCCGAAGTAGCCCGGCTCGAGCGTGCCGAGGCAGCGGGGCGGATCGCGACCGACGCGACCCGTTTGAACGCCGCGGGCCACGCCCGGTTCCGCCCCGACGCGGGCGGTCCGGCTTCTACCAACCCGAACCGTCCCGCTGCACGCCCCCGAAACTACGGCCCATTGCGAGCGTTTAAGGGCGCGGACGCGGTCGAGCGGGCCGAGCGCGCGGGGATGTGGGCCGCGGCCACGCTATACGGGAGCGAAGAGGCGCAGAAGTGGTGTGCCGCGAACGGGGTCGAGGTCCGGCGCGGGTCACTCGATACCGGCCCCTCGGCCGTGCTCAACACGTTCGACAACAAGGGCGCCGGGTACTTCGTGCCGAACGAGATCGACTACGCGGTGCAGGAGCTGGCGCTCGTGTACGGCGTATTCCGGCAATACGCCGAGAACGTGCCGATGGCGAGCGGCACCAAGGACTCGCCCCGGTGGACCGGGAGCATGACCGCATACTGGACCGTGGAGGGCAACAAGCCCAGCCCGACCGACCCCGCGTGGGATCTGATCGCGCTTATCGCCAAGGAACTCAAGGCGATGAACAAGATGACGCGGGTTCTCGACGAGGACTCCGTTATCGACCTCGGCGACAAGGTCGCGATGTGCCTGGCCGAAGCGTTCGCCTACGCCGAGGACGCGGCCGGGTTCAACGGGGACGGGACCGCCGCTTACGGCGGGATCGTCGGTCTGATCACGAAGATCCTCGCGGCGGCCGCGGCCCGTGCGCAAGCGGCGACCGGGCACAACACGGTGGCCACGCTCACGCTCGACGACTTCAACGCGGTGGTCGCGAAGTACCCGAACTACCCGAGCGCGCAACCGCGCTGGTTCATGCACAAGGCGTTCTGGGCGAACGCGGTCCAGCGCCTGCAACTCGCCGCGGGCGGGGCGCTGCCGGGCGACGTCGCGCGGGGCGGGGAGATGATGCTCCTCGGGTACCCGATCACGTGGGTCAACGTGATGGCCGCGGCCCCGGCCGCGACCCAGATCGGGGCCGTCTTCGGTGACCTGCGCCTCAGCTCGAAGCTCGGGAACCGCCGGGGCCGCACGGTCGAAGTCGGGTTCGAGAACGACGATTTTACCAAGGGCTTGATGACGATCCTCGGCACCCAGCGCGTCGCGATCAACAACCACACGGTTACGGACCCGCGCGTCAACACGAACACGGGTCCGGTGGTCGGGCTGCAACTCGCGGCATAACGGCCGCTCCGGGGGCTCCGGCCCCCACGTTCGGAGGCGGCGCGGGCCGATCCGGGTTCATGCCCCGGAACAGTGTGGTTCGACTCCACGGCCTTCGACTCACCCTTAATCGCGAGGCGCTCCCGTGAAGCCGACCAAGTACAAGACCGTGCTCGTCACGCCCCCGGGCGCGATCGTGGACAACGCCGCGTTCGCCACGGCGACTATCGACACGCTCGGGTTCTCCTACCTCGAAATCTTCGTTGCGTTCGGCGCGATGGACATCGCGGCCACGCTCCTGAAGGTGCAGGAGTCCGACGACTCGGGCATGTCCGGGGCCGTGGACATCGTGGGCACCCGGGTCGGGACCGACCCGAACGACACCGGCGCCACGAGCACGCTCCCGAGCGCGACCAGCGACAACACAATCTTCAAGTTCGAGATCGATCTCAAGGGCCGCAAGCGGTACCTCGACCTCAACTTGACCGGCGGCGACGGCACCACGGGCACTTACGCGGTCGTGTGGGCGAACCTGCACGAAGGGGACGTGGCCCCGACTTCGGCCGCGGACAAGGGCGCCGCGCAACTGATGCGCGCCCCGATCATCAGTTAAACCGGCTCGGCGCCGGTTGATTCGAGAGGGTTCGCCGTGCAAGTGCGATTGAAGAAGCCCCACCGGGGCATGCCGGTGGGGACCGTGTGGGTTCCCCCGTGGGAATCCAAGGCGCTCGAGCTGATCGCGGACGGTACCGCGGAGCCGCTCGACGCGGCGCCCGGCGAACCCCGGGTTACGGTGGCGGACGTCGCGCCAGCAGTGCCCGAGCCGGCCGCGGCGAAGCCCACAAAGCCGAAGGGCGAGAAGAAACCGAAGGCCGCGACGAAGTGAGGCCCCGTGTACGGACTCGTCACGATTACCCCGCCGGCCGTCGAGCCCGTGTCCCTGGCACGGGCGAAGGCGCACCTGCGCATCGATCACGACGAGGAAGACGACCTCATTACGGGGTGGATCCGGGCGGCCCGGGAACTCACCGAGCAGTACACGGGCAAGCGCTGGGTCACCCAGACGGTGCGGCTCACACTCGCGGGGTGGCCGGACGACTGCACGAGCGACATCGCGGGGGCGATCCGGCTCCCGGTCGAGCCGGTCGCGTCGGTGGACGCGCTCCGGTACTTCGACGCGGCCGGTACCGAGCAGACGCTCGACGCCGAGGGCTATCAGACCTGGTTGGAACACTCCCCGCCGCTCGTGTGCCCGCCTCCCGATGGGTACTGGCCGGCGCTGAAGCGCGGCAAGGTCAAGCCGGTCACGATCGAGTTCACCGCGGGCGGCCCGCTCCAAAACGTCCCGGCGGGCGTGTCGGTCGCGATGCTGTTAGCGATCGGGAATTGGGACGAGAACCGGGGCGACGCGGGTAACGCGAAATCGCTCCCACCGGCGGCCAAGGCACAGCTCGATTTACTCTGGAACGGGGCGTACTCATGAGCGTCACGCGCGCGACGGTCGGGATCAAGTTGGACGTGGTCGAGGTTCCGCCCGCGAACGCGGCGTTCCTCGACGCGACGAAGAACAGTCTCACGTTCAACAAGCTGAGCAGTGAAATCGGTCTCACCGGGACCGGTACCCTCAACGTCACGGCCCACGCGAACGGGTCGAAGGCGCTGGCGGCCGGTACCGGGTCGCTCGACCTGACGGCACTCGTCGGGATCAACGGTGCGGCCGTGAGCCTCGACGGGCTCAAGCCCCGGGCGATCCTGTTCGAGAACCCGGCGGCCAACCTGAACCCGATCACGATCGCGAAGGGCGCCGCGAACGGGTACACCGGGCTCGGGGCCGCGTTCTCGCACGTGCTCCAACCGGGGCAGAAAGTGTTGTTCAACCTGGCGGCCGCGGGGACCGCGGTTTCGAGCACCGTGAAGGTGTTCGACCTGACCGGGACCGGCACCCAGGCCCTCAATTACCAGATCGTCGCGGGGACGTAATGGCGCGCTCACGGGCCGGGCAGTTCGACCTGCGCATCGTCGTTCTCGCTCGGGTGCTGAACCCCCAGGCGCGGAACGGCGAGGAGCGCGAGACGTGGCCCGACCCGGCCCCGGGCACCAACGAGTATTTCGCGGCCCGGGACGCGATCACCTCGGGCGAGGACATCGCGCAGGGCATCCGCCAATCGACCGGCGGGCTGAAGCTCCGGATCAAGGGGCGGTCGATCGCGGTCACGGCGTCCGATCGCATCCGGAAGAAGGTCACGGGGGAAGTGTTCGCGGTCGTCGGCGTGGCCCGGGAGAAGGGCGAGACAGTCGTCACCGTGGAGCGCGTCACCCAGAGCGTACCGCAATGAGCAAGAAGCCGATCGGCCCCCAGGTGCGGGTGAAGGTCGATCTGAGCGGGATCGAGGCCGTTATTAGCGCGGCCCGGCAGCGCGGAATCACGCTCGCGGGAGCAAAGGCCGCGGGGAAGCTCTTGAAGAACGCGGCCCGGAGCGCGGCACCGAAGCGCCCGGGCTCGGGCGCCCTGAAACAGGCCCAAGGGGTCCGGGCCGCGAAGGGTACCAAACAGGGCACGACGGCCAGTTTCGCGGTGCAGGGCGCCAAGAAGAAGATCGACAAAATGGTGGTCGTTCGGGGCCGCAAGAAGGCTCAGCGCGTGGTGCCCGCGTTTTACGACCACCTGGTTCAATTGGGCACCCGGCCCCACGCGCTCGGCAAGGGCGAGTCTCTCGGGCGCGACGCCACGAAGCGCCGCAAGGCGATCGTGCGGACCGGGCAGACCACGGGCAAGCACCCGGGGGCGAAGAAGAACCCGTACCGCAAGCGCGCGTGGGAAACGGTCAAGGGGCCGGCCGGGGCCGCGGCGCTGAAGGCGATGGGGACGGCGACGCAGAAGGAAATCGACCGCCAGGGCGCGAAGATCCGCTCGAAACTCGGGGGCACGTGATGCCGGCACCGGCGAACTGGGGCGAGGCGCTCGCCCAACGGCTCCTGAACGATACCGCGGTCGGCGCGCTCGTGGGTACGAAGGTGTACCCGTCGAAGCCGACCCAGGACACGACCGGCGCCTACGTCGTGTACTTCCGGGCCGGCGGGGCCGACGTGACGACGCTCGGCGCGCGATCGGCGCTCCAACCGCACGACGTGCGGGTCGAGTGCTACGCGGACACTCAGGCCGACGCGGACGCGCTTTTGGTCGCGGTCGTAACGGCGCTGTGCGGGAACAAGGCGACCGGGGTCGCGCCGTGGCGGGACCGGGCCAACGGGGTTCAGGGGTGTTTCACCCAGGGCGACGGGGACGAGCTGGTCACCGATGACGCCCAGCCCCGACAGGTGAGCGGGCAGACATTCCGGCTGTTTTTCAAGCCGCCAACGTGAGGTGAGTTATGGCAGTCGGTGACGAGAGCATTGGCTTCGGGGCCACGTGCGAGATCGACGATTCGGGTAACGGGTCCGCGGACGGGACGTTCGTCGAGCTTCCCATGATTACCTCGCTGGGCGTTCCCGCCCGAACGACCGGGATCGCGGAGAGCAAGCGCCTCGACCTGCCCCAAGCCGTGATCCGGAAGATCGCGACCCTGAAGGACGGGGGCGAGTTCTCGATCAAGCAACAGTTCACGCACGCACAGTTCGCGCGGTTAGAGACGATCCGGGAAAACCGGCAGACGAACAATTTCAAAATCACGGTCCCGGACGACGACGGGGACACGGAAATCACCGTCCCCGGGATCATCACGGCCAACAAGACGGACTCGCTCGAGGCCGACAAGATCACCGAGTTCGAGACGATGGTCACCGTCGCCGGCGCGTAATTGTACCGGTCCGGGGAACCACACACGGGGGCGGTCATGACGAAGGACGACGTTTTACGAGCGGCGCGGGGGAAACCGGTGCCGTTCGAGTTCGACGGGTTCACGTGCCTGCTCCGGCCTCTCTCCTACGGGGAGCGACAGGAGCTGTTCGCGTGGGGGCGGGAGCACGCCCAGGAGCAGGGCAGCGGGCTCGCGCTTCAGGGCCGTCTCGTGCTGATGGCTCTATGCGATGAGACCGGCGTCGCGCTCCTCGAACCGACTGACCTGAACCAGTTCGGTGGCCCGCTCGTGGACGCGATCGCGCTCGAGATCACCCGGCGCAACGGTCTCGACGGTCAGGGTTCCGGTGAGCCGGGAAAGGGGCAATCGCCGACGACCCCGAGCTAGCGTTCGTCGGCGACCTGTGCCTGGCCCTGCACAAGTCGCTCCCGGACGTGCTCGCGATGTCGGCCGCGGAGTTCGCGTTCTGGAAGGCGTACCGGGACCGGCACGGGTTCCCGGTGGACCGGCTCGAGGCCGGGACCGCGCTCGCGGGCGTCGCGACGGCGCGGGCGATGGGCTCGAAGGTGGAACCGAAACACCTGATCCCGAAATTCGGCCCCCAGCGCGTCAGCATGAAGGTGCTCGCCGCGCAACTGTCGGCCCTGCCCGGAGCGAAGGTGCGGTACATCCCGCGCCCGGACCGGAAGAAGCAAAAAGAACTACCCACCCCGGACCGTCCGGGGCCGGCGCCCAAGGTGCTCAACCCCCGGAAATGACATGGCGTACAACGCGATCGCGTCCGGGTCGGCGATCCTGACCACCAACGCGGACGGCCTAACGGCCGGGCTCGCGAAGTCGGCCAAGGACATGGACAAGTGGAGCCGGGACGTCAACGGGCGGATGCGCGACGCCTCGGGCAAGTTCGTCTCGACCGGAACCAAGGGCCTCACGGGTCAAATCGCCGGGCTCAACGGGGCCAGCAACGGCGCGCTCGCGGGGCTCGGGGCCACGCTCGGGACCGCGATCGGCGGGCCGGTCGGGGCGGCCATCGGGGGCGCGATCGGTTCGGCCGTGACCAGTGCGGTGAGTAAGGCGAAGGATCTGGTCAGCGGGATGCTGAGCACGCTCTCCGACACGAGCAAACAGGGCGACATTGCCGAGGCCCTCGGGCTCACGGCCGAGCAGTTCACCGGGATGGCGGGCGTGGCGAAGTCGGTCGGCGAGGACACGCGAGAGTTCCTCGAGTCGCTCGTCACGATGGGCAAACTCGCGTCCGACGCGGCCCGAGGGACCACAGTGGCCTCGGAAGCGTTCAAGGGGCTCGGACTCAATGCAAACGAGTTCATGAAGCTCCGAACCGATCAGCAGTTCATGCAGATCTTTGACGCGCTGAGCAAGCTGGCACCGTCAGTGGATAAGCAGCGGTACCTGATGAACGCCTTTGGCGATGACGGCGGGAAGTACCTGGTGCCGCTCCTGAAGAAGACGCCGGAGCAACTCCAGGCGATGGCGGCGTCGTTCGCGGTCTCGACGGAGGAGATGAAGAAGGCGCAGGCGACCACCGCGGCGTGGGGCAAGCTCCAAACGCTCGGCGACAAACTGTGGCGGTCCCTCTCGGTGGCGTTCGCGCCCGGGCTCGAGATGCTCGCCGACTTCGGCACGTCCGCGCTCAAGGCCATGCAGCCCGTGTTCGACCTGATCTCCGCGGGGTTCGACCGCGTGTGGCGGGGGATGCGCTCGTTCTTCGACGGCGCGTCCGCGCTCGCGGCGCGCCTGTGGGCGCGCATCCAGCCCCGGGTGCAGCCCGTGTTCGACTGGCTCGAGCGCGCGTGGGAAACGGTCAAGTGGGTGGCCGGGATCGCGTGGGACGGCATCGTGTCGCTCGTGGTCCCGGCGATCGAAGAAATCGTCACCTGGATCGAAGCGGCAATCGACGTGCTCGCGGATTGGGCGACGGAACTGTTCGGGTTCACGAAGGAGTGGCCCAAGGCCGAGCAGGTGATCGTCAACGTGTTCCGCGCGATCGGCGTCGCCGGCGCGAACGCATGGGACGTGATCCGGGCCGGGGCCGGGTCCGTTGCGATCGGGATCGCCAAGGTGATGGAGGCGCTCGTGGCCCTCGGGGACCAGTTCAACGGCATCACCGAGGGCCTCGTCCAGTTCGCCGAGCGCAACGGGATCATGAACGAATCGCTCCGGGGGCTGAAGACGTTCGGCGACAAGTGGAAGGAGATGGGCCGGACCGCGAGCCAACGGATGCAGGCGTGGGGCGAGGAGCAGTTCCGGACGTTCGGCCGCACCGCGGAGCAGTTCAACAAGTGGCTCGACGACAAGATCATCTCGGCCCGCCGCGACAACCGTAAGGCCCGGATCGAGGGCGAGTTCGGCGAGAAGAAAGACGAAACGCCCTCGTCGTGGAAGCTGAGCGAGGCGCTCGAGAAGGGGAGCAAGGAAGCGTACTCGCTCGTCCTGAAGAACCAGATGCGCGCGCTGTACGGCCCCGAGGACACGGCGAAGAAGCACCTCGACGTGGCCAAAGAAACGAAGAAGGTCGCGGAGAAGTCCCTCGACCAGCAGAAGCGGATGGCCGACCGGCTCGGCAAGATCGGGAGGACGTGATGGCGGTACTGTCGTGCGAACTACTGTTCACCGGGCGCGGGGGCCAGGACACCCTGGACAAGCACCGCACGTACACGAGCCGGTACGAGGTCATCACCGACGACCCGCACGACGGCGTCCAGGTGGTGGGCAACGCGCCCGGGCTCCCGGGGTTGGGCGAGTCGTACCCGACCGACGCGGTCGCGGTCGTCGTGTCCCTCGAGCCCGAACAGAGCGACGACTCGCCGTACCTCTGGTACGTGACCGTCTCTTACGACTCCCGGCCCGAAATGGCGCAGTCGGTGAACCCGGTGGACGGGAGTACGCTCACCCCTGGCGACCCGGCCGCGTTCCCCGAGAACCCGCTCCTGCGCCCGGCGCAGTGGCGCATTACGGGCCAGGACAGCAATGAGGTGGTTAACGAGTGGCGCCCCGTGGACGCCGACGGGCAGATCCTGACGCCCGCCGTGGCAGCGTGGGCCGCGAACACTGTGTACACGCCCGGCGAGATTACCTCGAACGGCGGCAACGTGTACGTGATGACCGGCGCCGGTGTGTGTGTGAGTGCGGGCTCGGGCGGCGGCCCGGCCGGGACCGGGCTCGGCATCGCCGACACCCCGGCCGCCTGGTCCGCGTTCAGCGCGGTCGCGCTTGGGGCGTACCGGATCAAGGACGCGAAGGTTTACAAGTGTACGGTCGCGGGCACCTGCGGGTCGAACGGGCCGAGCGGGAACGCCACCTCGGGCATCCTCGACGGGTCCGCCGAATGGGGGTGGGTCGGGGCCGCGGCCGCGTGGGGGTATTACAAGGGGCTCGCGGAATACCTCGGCCGGCCCGAGGACCGGGCGTATGAGGGGGTCGCGTCGAGCGGCGGGTTCCCGTTCGACCCGCCCGTGATGACCGAGGTGAGTAAGCCCGTTCTCCAGGTTACGATCAACCTGGCCTCGGTCAGCCTCGAGTACCTGGTCACGCTCTACAACGCGGTGAACGCGATCGCCTGGCGCGGCATCCCGCCCCGGTGCGCGAAAATCATCAGCCTCGAAACGGCCAACAAGTACGAGAACGGGTTCGCGTTCGTCGAGGCGACGTACACCATCGCGCTGAACAAGGACACGTGGGACAAGCGCATCCTCGACGCGGCCTACGGGCGGTTCTGGTACGCCGAAGACCCGTTCACCGGGAGCGTCTTTTTGAAGGGTGAGACCTTTAAGGACGAGTCCGGGCAGGCGTTCACGCAACCGCAGCTCCTGGACGGCAATGGCGCGCTGCTGCCCGGGGAAAGCCGCCCGTGTTCCTGCGCGGGGTGCCGCGCCAGACCAACATCGTGGACTTTAACGCCCTGCTCCCGTTCTGAGACGCGCCGTGGATTATTTGCTCACGCAACAGACGCGCGACCGGCTCATGCGGCTCCTGGGGAACCAGGGCGCCGTGGCCACACTGCGCGCCGGCCCGCCGCGGCCCTCGCCGGCCCCGTGGGTGCTCGTCCGTTGCACGAGCGCGACGCCGATCGGTGGCGACGCTGTGCGCGATCAGTGCTACCCGGCCAAGATCCTGCCCCTGGGGTCGAATGCCGTGGTCGCCGTGAAGGAACGAACCGACTGCCTGCTCACGCTGCTCGGAACGAACGGCGCGTCCGTGAAGCCGACCGCGGGGCGCGTCTACAGCGCGCTCCTGACGGGCGACGTCGTGAGCGACAGCAAGCGGCGCCCGCGCGCGTTCGCGGCGTTGGGGAATGGGTCCGGTAGTGGCGGTAGTGGCCTCGACTGCAACGGGGACGGGTGGCTCGTCGCGGCCAAGCCCGAGGATTATTGGACCATTCAGGAGATCGGGGGCACCGCGCCGGCGGTCGAGATCGGTCTGAAGATCACCATTAACGAGATCGTGTACACGGTCTCGTTCGACCCGTCGGTTCCGTCGCTGTCGCTCACCTCGGGGCTGCCCTCGGCGGTCGCGAAAGTGGGGCGCAAGGACTGCTCGGTGTGCCCGTGCGTGACGTTCGCGTTCCGCCGCAAGGACTTCTACCCGGACTTCGTGGAAGACCCGGACGACGTGTGCTCGCGGGTGCTCTACCTGAAGGTGTGCCAGGGGTGCCCGGAGGGGTGGTATTGCGTCAAAGACGCGGGCACCGAGGACGAACCGGCGGCGGTGTGGCTGGACCAGGGGGAGGCGTGCGGGGACGATGAGATCGAAGTCGTGAGCGGTCCGTGGCGGACGGAGAACGTCGCTGTTTCAAAGTGTGCGACGAACGCCGTCGGCGGCGAGTGCTCGACGACGCGAAGCGATCTGGAAGAGGGCGTCTGGTACAACTTCTCCGCGCCGGCCGGGGGAGCCGGTCTCGCACTGATTCAGCAATTGACGGACCCGCCGTATGTCCTCGAAGCCGCTTGCGACTCGAACCCGGAATACGGCGCAAATATGGGCGTCGTGTACACCAATTGCACCGAAGACTTTTATCCGCCCGCCTACGGCCCGGGCGTGTTTGGTGGCGACAAAGACACGGGTGCCGTTAGCGGGCACCGGTGCATTTCACTCCCGACCGGCGGGACGGTCAAAATCAACTTCGGGGCCGCACTCACGATACCCGTCAGCATTCAGTTCCGGTTGCGCAAGGTGGCAACGCCCGGGTGCCCGGACAACGGCACGCACACGATCGCCCCGTGCGGCGGCATCACCTCAATGAAGGTTCAGGACCGGATCGCGATCGAGTTCATCACGGGCAGCTCGGGCGCGTATCTGGCCGACGTCGGCAAGTGGATTTACCTGGACTACGATTCCGGTTCGGGCACGTGGAAAACCCCGTCGGCGTCGTTCGGCGGGTACACGGGAGCGGTTGAAATCAACTACTCGTCGTGCGTCACGTTCGTTCAGATCCCGGGCGGCCCGAGCGCACAGGGCGTGTACTCGATCGGCGGGGTCGATTACTGCGATGCGACACTGACGCGCAACCGGCTGAGGAACGCGGCCGGTGACTTCGGATGGTTCCACGTGCGGGGGCAACTCGAATGGGAAGGGTAGCCCACTACAAGCAACGCACCGCGGACCGGAAGGCCGCGGGCGTGCCCATGATCGGCCCGGCCCCACGCCCCACCGGGTTGCAACGAGTCTCGCTACCCGTGCTGCGATCCCCGTGCCCGCTCCAAGGCGCGTTGGTGGCCGAGTGCAGCACGTGCGCGGGTCCGAACGAGGCGCGGCGCACGTACTTCTGCAACCACGCGGGCAACGACGACGGGCGATGCACGCGCGGGAACGAGAAGTCCGGGCTGTGGACCTGCGCCACGTGCGACCATCACCCGGACGCGCCCCGGGCACAAGCGGCCGCAATTATTCCACCGAATATTCCCCGCGCCGGAGATCCCGCGTGCGGGGTTGTCGTGGGCGTGTACAAATGGGCCGCGCTCGCCGAGGTGCAGATCCGGGCCGTGCGCGAGACGTGCGGCCCGGTCCCGGTGCTCATCAGCAACGACGACCCGCGGATTCACGCGGACCTGGATCGCATTTGTGCGAAGTACCCGGGTGTGGAGCTGAGCACGAACCCGGATCGCATCGGGCACGGCGGTGGCGATATTGCCGCGTTCCACAAGGGCGCCCGGTGGGGCCGCGAGCGCGGGCTCGAGTACGTGTGCAAGCTGTCGCAACGGTTCATCCCCACGGCCCCGTTCTGGCTCCAAGACGGGGCCAAGGCGCTCGAGCTGGCGGACCTGGCGACGGCGACCCGGAAGTGCGATCACCCGCGCTGGCCGGTCCGCACCGAGATCGTGCTCATGCGGGTGAAAGAGTGGACCGAACCGAGCGCGCTCGAGTTCTACCGGCCGCGCCCGTTCTACTTCGAGCGGGCCGCCGGGTACGACGCCGAGACGCTCATTGCGGAGCTGATCCGCGAGCACCTCGGCGGGGCGTACTGGCCGTGGGAGCTGGTGCCGATGGCGCGCGAGCAGTCCGGCGCGTTCCTGTGGCACCACTCGAGCACGGTGGACGAGTACCGGGCGTTCGCGGCGCGCTTCGGGGTGGCGCTCCCGGACGATTTCACGTGCGAGGGGTGGGAGCGGGATTTCAACGCGGGGCTGTACAAGCATGGGTGACATTCGGCTCTCACTGGTGATCGCGACCGTGGCGCGCCCGACGCTCGCCCGGACCCTCCGTTCGCTCCGGGGCCAGTTGTGGGAACCGGGCGACGAGGTGCTCGTGGTCGGGGACGGGCCGCACCCGGTCGCGGCCGAGCTGCTCGCGCAGACGGGGTTGCCCGGGAAGTACCTCGAGAACCCAACTACCCGCGGCATGTGGGGGCACCACGCGCGGAACTGGGTACTCGACTCGCGCCAGGCGTCGGGCACGCACGTGATGGCACTGGACGACGACGACGAGTACACCCCGGGCGCGATCGCGCGCGTGCGGGCGCGGCTCCGGACGAACCCGGACCGGCCCCACATCTTCCGCATGAGCGGGCACCCGACGGCCCCGCTCATCTGGCGCCCGGAGCGCCCGGTGCTGACGGCCGGGAACCTCGGGACGCCGTGCCTGGTCTTTCCCAACGACCCGGAGAAGCTCGGGCGGTACGGGATGCGGTACACCGGGGACTGTGATTTCGCGGCGACCACGTGCGCGCAGTACCCGGACGGGCCGGTGTGGTGCGAGGACGTGATCTGTCGGGTTCGCCCGTTCGCGGCTTAACGGAGAGCGCTCATGATCGACAACCCGGTATTGCGGCGGTTCACGGACGAGACGGTCCGGACCACGGCGGACCTACTCGCGGGGGTGCTCTCGGTCCCCACGGCGGCCCTCGACGCGGTAGTGGGCCAGGGGCTCGCGGCGGCCCTCGGGACCACGGACGCGGCGCTCCTGCGGGCCGAGCCGTGGGAGCCCAGCGACTACCAGGCGGTGCCCGCGCAGGGCATCACCGGGACCGACGACAACGCGCGGGTGCAGCTCACGAACCACGACGTGATCGCGCTGTTGCGGGTGCTCGTGGTGGTCAAGGGGATGATTGCCGCGAACGACCAGCTCGGCCCCCTGGTCCGGAAGATCGCGGTCAACCCCCGTTCCTACCTGGTGGGGTGAATCATGGCGTTCAACGCGAACACGGTGTGGGAAGTGCGCGTAGACGGGGACGACTCGAACGGGGGTAGCTTCAACACGAACGCTCTGGGCACCGGGAATGTGGACTATTCCCAGCAGGCGGCGCCCCAGATCGCGGTGACCGACGCCGTGACCAACGCCACGACGACCATCACGAGCGCCAGCGCGAACTTCCCCGCGAACTGCGTGGGTAACGGGATCTGCATTGAGGGCGGGAGCGCGTCCATCACGCGCCGGTACGTGCAGATCCTCTCGCGCACCAACGCAACAACCGTTGTTGTGGACGCCTCGACGGGGTTGAACGTGGGTACCGGCGCGACCCTGAAAATGGGCGGGGCGCTCGCGTCCCCGGGGGGCGCGTTCAACACCGTGCTCGTGTCCGGGAACATCGTCTTCTACAAGTACAACGCGCTCCCGTTCGTCATCACGTCGGCGACGATTTCGGTTGCCGGGGGGCGGATTTCGCCGGTCAACGGCGTGTCCTACTCGGGCTACGACACGAGCCGACGCTTGCGCAACTGGGACGCGAACCGCCCGACGATGCAGCTCGATTCGAGCCTGTCGAGCACGAACATCGTCTCCAGCACGAGCTACGCGCTGCTCGAGTCGATCATTTTCGACGGGAACAACATCACGCTGGGGAGCGGGTGTACGCACCGGGGGAGCACGTGGCGGTGCCGGTTCCAGAACTTCACCAACGGGGCGGTGACGGACGGGGCGGCGACGGGCATCACCGAGTGCGCGTTGGGCGAGTTCACGGGGAACTCGGGCGCGGGGGCGGCGCAGGTGTACCACGGGATCGGGTGCGTGGCGTGGAACAACAGCGCGACCCCGTTCCAGTTCGTGGCCAGCGCCCGGGACTGTATCGCGTTCAACAACACCGGGGTAAACACGGACGGGTTTTCGGCGAGCCGGAAGCTGTGGAACTGTATCGCCTACGGCAACGCGCGGAACGGGTTCAACCTGTCGAACGCGGCCGAGAGTGCGGCGTACAACTGCATCGCCGAGGCGAACCTGGTGAGCGGGTACGTGGGGAACTCGTCGAACCCGTTCGTCGTCAACTGTGCGGACTTCGGGAACTCGTCGGGGCGCAGCGGCGGGAACATCCGCGACCTGGACCCGATCGGCCTGAGCGGGTCCGCGTTCGTGAACGCGGCGGGCGGGGACTTCCGGCTCAACGCGACCGCTGGCGCCGGCGCCCTGTTGCGCGCGCTGGCGCTGCCGGTGACGTTCCCGGGCGGGGTTGGTGCGAACTACCGGGACATCGGGGCGCTTCAGCACCAGGACGCGGGCGGCGGGGGCGGATCAACGGGCGGGTACATCATTGGAGCCTAAGTCATGGCGTTCGACGGACTCACCTTGAACCCGGGCTCGGGCGGCGCGGTACTCGCGACCGACTCGTTCACGGACACCGATTCGCAGGCCCGGATCATGCCGTTCGGGGCGATCGCGTTCGGCCCGCTGAACGGCCCGTACACCCCGGTGGACGCGGAGCACGGCGTGCCCGTGCATCAGCAGACCGGGGCGACGTGGGCCGTGTCGCTCGCCGCGATCCCGTTGGCGACCGGGGCGGCAACGGCCACGTTGCAAGCCGCGCAGGGGGCGGTGCTCGAGTCGATCGACTCGCGGCTCGCCGGTACGCTCACGGTCGGCACGCACGCGGTAACGCAATCGGGCGCGTGGACCGTGGGCGTTTCCGGGACCGTGCCCGTGTCCGGCCCGCTCACCGATACGCAGCTCCGCGCCTCGGCCGTGCCCGTGTCGCTCGCCTCGGTCCCGACGCACGCGGTGACGCAGTCGGGTGCCTGGTCGGTGAGCATCACGGGAACCCCGGCGGTCACGCTCGGGGCCGCGCTCCCGGCCGGGACGAACAACATCGGCGACGTGGACGTGCTCACGCTCCCGGCGATCACGATCGCGGCGGCCCAAACGCTCGCGACGGTCACGACCGTGGGGACGGTCACCACGCTGACCACGTGCGCGACCGTGACGAACCTGGCGCAGCTCGGGGGCCAGGCGGTGGCGATGGGCACGGGCGCCCGGTCCGCGGGCACCCAGCGCGTGACGATCGCGACCGACGACGTGGTCCCGGCGCAGGCGATCGCGGGGACGTCCGGGGGAACCACCCCGTACTCGTTCCTCTCGACCGCGGCGGTTCAGGCCGCGGCGATCAAGGCGAGCGCGGGCCAGGTGTACGGGTTGAGGTTCTTCAACAAGAACGCTTCGCCCGTGTACGTGCGGCTGTACAACCAGACGACCACGCCGAGCACGAGCGACACGCCGAACTATCGGTGCATGGTGCCCGGGAACACGGCCGTGGGCGGGTTCGTGGACACGGTTCCCCCGGGCATCACGTTCGGAACCGGGATCGGCATCCGGGTCACCGCGGGCGTGGCCGACAACGACGCGACCGCGCTCCCGGTGAACGACGTGATGGGAAACGTGCTGTACAAGTGAGGGCACTATGGTCGGTGGATGGCTCAATGCGGTCCTCAACCTGTTCGGGCTCGGCGGCGGTGGAGCTGGTCCGGCCCCGACGCCCAAGGTGCCCGTGTTCGCGTCCGTTCGGCTCGTGCCCGCGGTTTCGGCCACGGTGCGCGCCGTGCCTTCCGTCACCGCTTCCGTCCGCCTGACCCCGATGTGAGCGCATGGAACCGATCTACCGTAACTGCCCGCACCTGCTCGAGTACGCCGACGCGCGCACCCAGGCCGGCGCGTTCATTAACGATGGCACCTGCGCCTACTCCCTGGCGCTGGCTGGTGGCGCGGTCGTGTCGAGCGGCCCCATGCCGTTCGTGACCGGCAAGCCCGGTCTGTATCGGGCGCAGATCCCGGCCGCGGACCTGGCCGGGCTCACGATCGGGGCCGTGTACGTGGCGACGATCACGTTCACGGCGCCCGGGAACTTGGGGGACGAGCGAGCGGTGAGCTACCGCGCGATGGTGCGCGGGGCGAACTGAAAACACTGGAACCGTGAAGGGGAATCGAATGACGTCACCCGTCCCGATCAAGAGCGGCGCGGAGCTGCTCGAGGAATACGACCGGCTCACGGCCGAGCTGCGCCGGGCGCTCCGGACCACGCGCGAGCTGCAACAGAAGTGGCAGGCGTGCCGGGACCAGATCAAGCGCCGGACCGACAGCGCGGCGAGCGGTTGGGACGTGAGCGTTCACGTTCACGACACGTCCCCGCACGTGCCCCTCGGCACGGCTTAACACAGGGCGGGGACGGGTTCGTGTTTTTTTGGTCATTACGATAGGTTTTACCGATCGATTTCGAGTAGCATGATCGTTACTTCCTATTGCGGCTCGCGTACCCACTTTGACCCACGAGGCCAACCCTCATGTTCCGCGCTCGTCTGCTCGTGCTCCTGGCGCTGCTCCTCGCGGTACCCGTCGTGTCGGCCGCTCCGGACCGGATGCTCGTTCCCGAGCCGCTCCCGCAAAAGCTCGCGCTCGAGGGGCCGACGAAGTACAAGCCGTATCAGCTCGTGCGCGTGAAGGCGACGGGGCTGGATGCTAAAGCCGGGATCATCTGGCGCGTGTACCCATCGCAGGACGTGCAGCGAGCGACGACCCCGCGGGGGATTCTGGAGTTCGCCGCGCCCCCGGGTACCTACCAGATCGAGGCGCTGGTCATCACCACCGGGGCCGATGGCGCGATTTCGGTGGACGAGCAAGCGATGTCGGTGGAAATCGAGAGCTGTTGCGACAAGGCGCCCCCGATTATCCCGCCCACACCGCAACCGCCGGTGAAGCCCAAGGCGAACCCGGTCGCGGCCCTCGGCAAGATCCAATTCGGTAACGCGGGTTGCACGGCCACGGTGCTCGGGCCGCGCAGGGCTGACGGGAAGTGGGATGTGCTCACCGCGGCGCACTGTGTCACCCACGTGGGCGTCGGGGCGAAAGGTTCCATGACGCTCCCGGACGGCCGGAAGCTCGCGATCAAGGTGGGGAGCATCTACGAGACCCCGGACTGCGCGTGGCTCACGACCGAGGACGCCACGCTTGCGGACCTGCCGTTCGCGGAGATCGCGGCGAGCAACCCGCCCGTTGGGACCAAGATTTGGCACAAGGGGTACGGGGTGGACAACCCGGGCAACCGCGAGGACGGCGAGATCACGTTCGCGCAGGACGGCAACGGTCAGCTCCAAATGTCGCTGTCGGTGTCGAGCGGTGACAGCGGGGGCGGCATCTTCCGCGACGACACGGGCGAGCTGATCTCGTGCGTGTGCTGCACGACGGCGAAGGGCCAGAAGGCCCGCGTGTGGGGTTGCTCGGCCGAGGTAGCCCGCAAGTACCGGCCCGGCGCGAGCG
Organism: Gemmata sp. SH-PL17; assembly: GCF_001610855.1. Classification (NCBI taxonomy): domain Bacteria; kingdom Pseudomonadati; phylum Planctomycetota; class Planctomycetia; order Gemmatales; family Gemmataceae; genus Gemmata; species Gemmata sp. SH-PL17. The sequence continues at coordinate 8,613,406 of NZ_CP011271.1, read as the reverse complement.
GAACGGAGACTTGGACGCCAATTGAGATCCCGGACGCCGGCATCGGCCCCGTCAACGTGTGGGAGCCGGTGGACATGCCGACGCGCCGGGAGCTGTCGGTAACGACCCTCAAGTGAGGTGAGCCCGCGTGATCGGGGTGGCGTGCCATCGGTGTGACAAGTTCAACACGCGCACGAACTGGCCGCCCCCGTTGTGGCCGTGCGCCGGGTGCGGTCACCCGCTCCCGGTGATCGTGGCGACCGGTGCCGAGGCCCGGTGCCTGCCCTCGGCCGTGCCGAGGCTCGAGCGATCACGCGGGCCGGACGTGTGGTTCGTGGTCGGTGTGTGTGGCGGGGTGCTCTCGACGGTCGGATTGCTCGAGCTGTTCAAACTCATGAGGTAACGCCGTGGACCTGGTGTTTGTCGCTCTCGCATTCGTCCCGCTCGAATGGGTGCTGTGCGCCTTTTCGATCGCGTTCACCGTGGGCCACACGACCGAGGAAGTAATCGGGGACGGCGGCCCCTTCTGGTGCTACTACCGGCGCCACTTCGGGCGTGGGATCGACGATCTCCTCGGCGTGATCTTGTTCTCAGAGCTGGCGGCGGTGCTGATCTTGCTCGCACTTGGCGGATACCTCTGCGGGTCCGCGTTCTGCCTCGGGGCGCTGATGGGGGCGCGGCTCGGAGATGCGCTGCTGTCACACGTGTTCCTGAAGCTCGAACACGCGGGGCCGAATCCGGGCGTTGCGACCACGCCGCTCTACCTCATTGAATTCGCATTTGTTCTGGCCGTGATTCCAGCGTCAGTATCGCCCCTTGGGTTCGTGCTCGGGGCGCTGGTATTTGCCGTGTTTTGGACCGCATCGCTTCTGTTCAAGAGGTGACCCCGTGGCCGAATCGAAGACTTACGCCGAACGACTGAAGGACTGGGCTCTGTATGCCTCTGCGATCCTCGCGCTGTCGATCGCCTCCGCGCTCGCACAGCGGTGGCTCGGGAAGGAAGTCCCTCTTCCTCCCCCGCCCGTGATCCTGGTGACCTCGGGAGTTGATGGGATCACTCCCGTGGTTCAGGTTTTCCCCTCACCTGATCCCTCAAAGGACAAGTAATGCTGCACCTGCACCTGAACGTGAACCTCGGCGGTGGCGACGGCCGGCAGTTCACCGCGCTCGGCGACGGTACCTTGCTCAAGCTGGCTCTCAAGTGGGGGCCGGTCATTGCCGCGCTGTTCGGAGTGAAGCTCCCACCCCTGCCGGACTTCACCAGCGAAGTAAGCGAGCCAGTGATTGACACCAGCGCCAAGGCGTAAATGGCGACTTGGGTGAACCAAAAACGGCTCACGCCAAAGGATTTTGTGGGCCGTTATGATAAAATCATACAATAATTAATATGTTGTTGTTTTTCAAATTGTCGATTTGTATTTTATAAGTTTATTAAATGCTCAATGCCGGGATTGACATGCGTAGTAACCGACCTTAAAGTGCCTCAACCTCTCCCACATCTTCAAATCGCGCAAGGATTCGACACCACGTTTTTCGGAGTTCTGCATGGCGAATTTTCGAGTGAAGGTGCTCATGAGCGCCCTGTTTTTGCTTTGCTCTGGGTTGCTGGCACAAGGGGATCCGGGCACACCTACTACGGGAACCACCGTTCCAGCTCCCGCCGCGACCTGTGTCTTCTCGACCGGATTTCCCAAAGCCGGATCGAAGCAAGGTGAAGTCGTTGCGGCCATTGATTGGACGAACTGCACCGGCGTAGATCTTGTTGTCGGTGGCATCTCGAAAACGGTTGCGAACAAACCCGTTCTAATTGGAACGGGATTTCAAGTTCAGGGAACAGCTCAGGCTCCACTGTCTGCCAGTGGTTCATATACGTGGAATATTGCCACCGGTGAGCCGACCGGGACGAAAGTCACGAGTGGAACCGCAGACGCATTCCAAGGAGCGAACAAACTGGCCTCGAATGGTGGGGTCGTCCTCAACGTGACGATTCCTTGACAATCGGTGATCGCCGGCCCCATCGTGGGGCCGGTCGTGTTCACACCCTTAAGGATGGGCACATGCGCCAGCCGAGGTCGGGTTTTACCCTATTGGAATTGATTGTTGTCGTGGCTATCTTGGCCGTCCTCATCGGATTCATGCTCGCCGCAGTGCAGAAAGTCCGTCAAGCGGCCGCGAGGATTCAGGAGGCCAACAACCTACGTCAAATTGGGATTGCCGTTCACGGGTTCGCAGGCACTCGAGACGGTAAATTGCCCAACGTGGATGGTGCGGCCCCTTCTAAGGGCGAGTCTGTGCTAATGTCTCTGCTGCCACACCTAGAGCACATGCCAATGGATTCGGCGAGTGCCAAATGGTATCACCCTAAATTTTTTCAGGCGCCCGCCGATCCCGCGTTCACATTAACGCAGGCGCGGGCGGAATCTGATGATCTCGGAGACACGAGCTACGCCGCTAACGCACGGGCTTTTCAACCAGGGGCAGACCTTCAGAACACGTTTGCGGACGGACTGTCGGGCACACTTCTATTCACACACCACTATGCGAGATGCGGGTTCCCTGGGTTCACATGGAGCATAACTGGTACCGTGTGTCTGGAAAACGGTAACCCCAACCCTGTCCCGTGCAACAAGCCACTGCGCCACCGCGCGACTTTCGCGGACGCACCGATGTATACCAATGTGGCCCCAGTTCCTTCGGGACAGCCGGGGCGAACAGTTGCGTCGATTCCGGGTATGACATTTCAGCTTCGGCCACCACTTGAGAGTTGCGATTTCCGGGTACCGCAGGCTCTCTTTGAGAGTGGGTTGTCGGTCATTCTGGCTGACGGCAGTTACCGGACTATTTCCCCCCGCGTGGACGAGTCTGTTTTCTGGGGAGCTGTCACGCCAACTGGTGGTGAGGTGTTAGGCGACTGGTAGACATCGGCACATCAACGCAACGGGCCGCGGGGTTGACCCCACAGCCCGTTGCGTTTTGGATGACGCTACTTGGCAGACTTCGGGGCGGGCGGGAGTGAAATGCGGAATCGTACCTTCCCTTCGTCGCCGTAGGCTTCTGCGGGAAGCTCAAGTTCAAGGTAAGTCGCGTTGGAGATAGGGATCTCGAACACGAGCGTATCGGTTAATGACTTGCCCGGGTGAATTGAGGAGGTTCCTTCAGCGACTCCCACTGGCTTGGTGCCAAGGCCGAAGGACGTCCTCTTGTAAGTGTTGCCAAAGTTATCCTTGAGCGATGGCGGCAAGTTGAACGAAACAAGGTCGCTCCACGGCTTGTATTCGACCTTCTTTGTGGCGGTGGCGTTCTTGATTTGCAAGTAGATCGTGAACACGTCCTCTTGCGACCTCTCGTCCTCCAAGCCGAAGGGCGTCTTGATCGGCACTTTCCCCCGCACCGCTCGAAGCATGCTCACCTCGCAGGCCCCCACGCGCATCATGTTTCCTTGCACAATATCTGTTTCGGGCGCGGGCGATCCCTTCTCTAAAGGCTTGCTCGGTTTCGAGGGCAGGGCGCAGGCGAGACAGATGAACGCGAACATGGTGGAGCAAAGAACGGAACAGAACCGCAGCATGGCGACCTCGGCATAGGAATTCCAAGCACAAGATCATCAAGCGTCGGTTCGCCGAAATCAAGCGATTTCAACGAAACAACCCGCCCCGAGCATCCATGCCCGAGGCGAGTAGCGTTCCCCACCCGGAAGGGTGAGGTTCGACCGGGGACGCATCTTGCGTCAGCCGGCGTCTGCTGTGGTTGGCGCTCGCGCTCGTATTCACCGTACTCCGCGGCGTGGCGGCCTTTCTCCGTGAGCTTGTAGAGGGTGCGGAACTGCACCGGCTCGTTTCCCGCAATAGGCTTCCCCTCGGCACGTTCAATTAAGCCTGCCTCAATCAGCTCGTCGAGGAACTCCCCCGACTTCGTGAAGCGGGTCGGTACGATCCGGATATCGCGGCCGAGGACGGCCTTGCCCTTCGCGCGCGCGATCACTCGGAGCTGTTGCCATGTGGCGTGTTTGATCGGGAATAGCATTTAGAGACTCGTTAGGGGTTAAAGGGCAAGGGCGGCGGTGCGGAACTCGGACACGTCGAGCAACCTCTCGGGATGCGGCACGGTGGCCTAAATCACTTCCATATGCGGGTTGTGTGCCGGATCGCGAACGAGCACCACGGCCACGATCTGGAAATCGCGAGCGATCGAACTGGCCGTGGCGCGTGCGTTGATTTCCGTGCAATGCACCCCGCACAGGTTCCAGCCAGTTTCAACCGTATAGCCAACCACCTTAAACACGGGCGATCCTCCGAGCGGGCCGCGGGAAAGACCGGCGTACTACGCTTCCCCCGGCCACACTCCACGTGCATCACGCCACCTTCAGTTCCGCGGTGGCCGGCTCCTCTGCTACGGTCGCGACCAGTTCGACAGCTTTCGGGGTCGGCACGTTGACGGTGATCTTCACCATGCGGGCCGCCAACCCTGCCGTGGGCTGGAGATCGTCGGCATCCTTCGACACCTCGTAATCGCCGTTCTCGTCCACCATCACCCACACTTCGACCTCGACCATGATCCGCACTCCCGAGGGCGTTTAGGAGAAAGCGGGCGGGCCACTGCGACCCGCCCCGGTTGGCTCACTCACTCGGCCGCGGCATCCTGGCATTCATCGCACATCCAACTCTCACCGACCGGCACAAAGGCCGCATTCTCGCACTTCGGGTTCACGCACATCGTGAGTTTCGTCTTCGGTTCGGTGCAGCCCATTGCGTCTCTCCGTGTCAGGTATTTCGTTCGCGGCACTCCTGTAAAGTAATATGCGGTATACCGCATGTTAACCGTAAAAAGAAAAATTTACATGCGGTATTCTGCGTGATAGAATTGGGAGTGACACCAAACCGCGGAGCGGCTACATGGTCGCAATGGCAAAGAAAAAGCCCAAGGGCGGCAAACACACCACCAACCGCAAGCCCATGCTTCTCCCAGAGGCGTGGGATGCGATCGCGCAAGAGCTGGCGACCGCGGCCGGTCAGCCGAAGATGTGGAAGGTGGTCGAACTGCTGAAGCGCGAGGCCGAGGCGAAGGGGATGACGAACTTACCCCGGCCGCCGTGGGTGAAAGAGAAGCCCGAGGAAGAGGGCGACGAGAAGCCGAAGAAGTGAACGCTAGTCGAGGCGGGTATATACCCCGATCTCAGGAGTGGGATACACAAAACGCCTGCTAATTAGCCGTTGCGCTCTTTTTTTTAAGATCGAGCGGGATTTGCTGTAAATAGCCTGTTGGCAAACAATTGCGGCCGATTTAGTGTACGTAGTATCAAGAATGGCATTCAAGAGGTCAGGAGTTCAACTCTCCTCACCTCCACCTCGAACAAGCCCTGGAAATTCCAGGGCTTGCGTCGTTTTTGTGAGCAGGAAGGCGAACCCAATCGCATCTCACTTCGATGAGGTGGGATGTATCGGTGGTAAACGAACGCGACCGCGGCCAAGGAGATCAAGTCGCCGATCGAGGATTCGGCGGTGACAACGACGGGTTCACCGAGTTCTAGTTCGCACTTTGATTCCATAAACGCCGCTCGCGGTCGGGCATATTGCCCGACCGCGAGCGGCGTTTGCACCTCGAGCACACCCACAAACCCGTGCTGGCTTCATTCCTTCGGGAACTGGTCGGGGTTGTCCGTGAACACGGCGTCCACTTTCAACTCCTTGAGGAAGTGGGCCATCTCCTCGCGCACGGATTTGAACTTCCCGGTCTGACCCGAACGGAACGTCCAGACGGTCACGCTCATGCCCAACTCGTGCGCGTCCGCTACCAGACCCGGCCGGGCTAGCACCAGCGCCTTGTTCGGCGCGATCCCGTCCGCGAACTCTTTGGTGCGCTTCAGGTCGTCTTTGGACGTTTCCCCGGCCCCTAAGAGGTACACCAGTGGCAACTTGCACCCGTGGTCTTTGCGCAGAACTTTCAGGCTCGCCGCGCTGAACGACTGAATGATGATCGGGGTTTTCGGGTCCGCGCCGGGCGTATCGAGCTTGTTCGCTTTCAGCACTTCCATGAGTGCCTTTTCCATGTTGAGTCCGAGCTTCCCGTACACCTCGGGAGCTTTGGTTTCCGGAATGATGCCGGCCTTGCCTTTTACGGTGTCGATCATCTGCTGGAACGTCACCACGCGCGCCCCGGCGAACTTGGCGCCCTTCCACGAGCCGGCATCGAGTTTCTGAATCTCGGCCCACGTGAACTCGGCCACCGGCCACGTTTTCCGGCCGTTTGCCTCTTTTGCCCGATCCGGGTACACCTGGGCGACGTCCGTGGTCCGTTCCAGGGTCGTGTCGTGCAGGCACACGAGTACGCCGTCTTTGGTCAATTGCAGGTCCGGTTCCACGAAGTCGGCCCCGTGCTTGAGCGCCAGTTCGTAGGCAGCAATCGTGTGTTCGGGGGCGTCCGCGGACGCGCCGCGGTGGGCGATTAGCGTCGGCTTCGTGTACGGCGGCAGGGCTTTGGGTTGATCGGCCGCGCTCGCGATAGCGGCCCACGAACCCACAACCAGAGCACAAATCCAACGCATGGCGGTCCCCCATACATCAGGTGAAGTGCCGTTAACGTATGGGCGGCCAATTCGGGGACGGCGAAGTTCGAGTGAAGGTCACATGAACGCGATCGGGGATAGCGAACCGACTCGCTGAATCACGTGGCGCCAACCGGATCGGGATCGCTCATCTTCGCACTTGAGGGTGAGTTCCGGGCCGGTTAATTTGCGCTGAGTTTGTAGGGTTCAGGTGTGGCGTCACTGTTCGTGCGAGAAATACCCGCTTCTGTGAAGAATTTGCAGCGATAATTGATTAGAGAACTTTTCTTGTTGACTTTCCCGATACGGGGCGCCTGAGCTGGTGGAGGGTGAGCGATGTTCGTGTGGCAGGCACACAAAGGTTCCGTCCGGGCGATCGCGTTCAGCCCGGACGGGACCGCGCTCGTCACTGCGACCGGCAGCTCGCGGTCCGTTTCGTTGTGGAACCCGCTCACCGGTGAATTGATCCGTAAGCTCGATCTCGGGGTCCGGGACCGTGTTGCGCTGTCGGTGGCGTTCGCTCCCGATGCTCCGTTACTTGCAGTGGGTATGTCCGGTTCGGTTCGCGTGTGGGACACCGTGAACTGGAACGAACTCGCCATTCTCGTTGCGCGAGATCGCAAGGGGAGTGACGGGTTCTATGAACTGGCGTTCGGACGCGGCGCCAACCCGCGGCTCGCGGCGGGAACTGCGAGCCGCGTATCAATTTGGGAAGATTCGGGTCGGCCGTTCGCAACGGGCTTACGGCCACCGGACGTGGAGTTTGCGGGCGCCAATGTGCCGTGTTTGGATTTCTCCCCGGACGGTTCACTGCTAGCAACGAATGTCCTCGCGCGAGCCGAATTGTGGGATCCGGTGACGGGAAAGTTGGTCCGCCCGGTTCCGCACACGCACTCCACCCACCACGGCCCAATCAAGTTTTCTCCGGACGGCACGCGGCTCGCCGTCGGATACCGAAAACTCGTTTCGATCTACCCGTTATCGGAACAGAGCGGTGAGCCGGTTACCTGCACCGGGCACACGAAGCTGGTGTGGTCCGCGTGCTGGTCGGCTGACGGGCGCACCCTTCTCACCGCGTCCGGGGACGGCACCGCGCGGTTGTGGGAACCGACTTCGGGTGCGGAGCTGAAAATGTTCGAGTGGGGCGTCGGCGAGATCCGCACGGCCGCGTTCAGCACAGACGGGTTGCTGGGTGCGGTGGGTGGCAACGACGGGAAGGTCGTGGTCTGGGACGTGGATGCGTAGAGGTGCAAAACCTTCCGCGATCGGAACGTGTGTGGTTCAATAACGGCTCGCCCTTCTCCGCGACCACGAGAACTTACACCATGCGCGCCGACCGATCGCTTTCCGTCGTGGCGCTGGGCTTGGTTGTGCTCATCGGGTGCGGCGCGAAAGAAAGTACCAGTTCTCCGCAAGATCATCCGGCAATTCCACTGAAGAACGATCCGCCGGTTGTTGTGCTTCCCAAAGGCCAAGAACCTACTACTCCGATAGCGCCGCTCCCAGAGCAGGTGCCGGTCACGGACGCGGATAGGGCCAAACTCGACGAACTTCAAAAGAAGGGCGCGAGCGTATTCGGCCCGCAGGCAAACGGCGGGTACATCGTCGGCATCGGCCGCGACGCCAACGCCGCAGTGTTGGTGCCTCTACTGAAGGGGCTAAAGTGCGTCGTCGAACTGAGTATCGAGAACGAGGCGCTGACGGATGAGAGCGTCCAGCACTTGGACGGGATCGAATACCTGGAGCGCTTGAGTTTGCTCCGGTGTGCGACCGTGAACGGGGCCAACTTCGGCGTGCTCGCGAAGCTCCCGCGACTGAAAGTGCTCGCGTTCGTGGAGTGCCCGCTTACGGACGCGGCATGTAAGGCCATTGGTCAGTGCAGGAAGCTCGAAGAGGTTGCCTTTAACTCTTCCCGAATCACCGACACGGGCTTGCGCGAACTAAGTGGGGCGCCGGCGCTGGTCAGCATCAGTTTGTATTCGACGCCGGTGACTGGGTCCGCGTTCGCAGCGCCGGGGTGGGCGAAACTCCGATTCATCGAAGCACCGAACTCACATTTCGACGACACGGGCCTTGAAGCAACGGTCGGATTACCCGCACTGGAAACTCTGGACATTCGCGCGACGAAAGTGACCGACGCTGGGGCCAAACACTTCGATCGCGCGAAGAAGCTGGTGGATCTGAATCTGAGTCACACCGCCGTCGGAGATGTCGGGCTGGGTGCCATCGGGAAGTTACCCGCCCTCAAGGAACTGCACCTCGAAGAAGCGAAGGCTACCGATGTCGGTGTCGCTGCGCTCGGCGCTGTGCGTACTCTGAGGGTACTGAACTTGGAGGAAACGTCCGTGACTGGCGCCGCGTTCGCGAAGTTCGAGCAACCGTCGACTCTGCGAAAGCTGAACCTCAACGGCACCAAATTCAATGACGCAGGCGGCGCGCACCTCGCGCGGTTCACCGTGCTGACGAACCTCTCGCTGACCGCGTGCCCGGTCACGGACGCCGGACTGACCGCACTCGGGGCGCTGAAAAAGCTGACGAACCTCGACCTCTCCGGGACGAAGGCCGGTGACGGTGCCGCGAAACTCGTGGGCACGTTACCGGAACTGGAGATCGTATCGTTCAACGAGACACCACTTACCGATGCTGGGCTGAAAGACGCGGCGCGGGGTGCGGGGCTGAAGTTCCTGTACGCACGCGACACAAAAGTGACGAAACGCGGGGTAATCGAGGCCGGGACGTTCGCACGGCCCGGGGTCAAGATTGATGCGGGGTGATCCGAGGCTACTGCGTTGATTTGACGGTTTTGGTTCTTGATCGCGTGCCACAAGAGGCTGGGGTACTTCCTCCAGCCTCTTGTGACACGAAATCAACGCACTTATGGCTTCTTCAGGCTCTTGCACCACTCGGTCATCAGTTCCACTCCGAGCACGTCCACGCGGGTCGTCGATAGCGGGGGCATCTGCCCCGAGTTCGGCCCGCGTTGGCCGATGCGGTGAATCACTACACTCCTCTCGGGGGCGCCCGGGGCGATGAGCTTCGCGTCCTTCAAATCGAACGTCTGGTGAACCGGGTTCGTGCCGATGAGCCGCATCTTGCTCCACTCGGTCGGGAAGTCGAGCTGCATTTGCGCGTTCCCGCCACCGGCCTCGACGTGACAGGTCGCACAGTTCGTGTGCAACCACGCCTTCGCGCGGGCGGTCAGGTCTTGTGTCTTGTCGTAAGGGTCAGCGAGTTGTTTGAGCCCCGCGGGGGCGAATGGCAGCATGCCTGTTGACTTCGGCTCGCGCTGATCCGGTTGCTGCCGACCCGTGGCGTCTTTGATCGCACCCTCTACCTCGCCGGCCCACGCCACGTTCAAAAGCCCGAGCCGTTCGAGCACGCGGAGCTGGTTGTCCGTGCGCCCGTTCGGGTAGGTGTGGTCCTTGTTCATTTGCACTTCGCACAGCCCCAGCACGTAGTTCGCGGCGCGGCTGTGGCACACCATGCACTCGGCCCGGCTCGGGTAGTGCCACGCCTGTTGGCGCTTACCCACCGCCGTGGCGATCGTAAACGTGCGATCGAGCCCCGCGGAGTCGACGAGAGTGGCGTCGGTCCCGGCCTCGTTCCACACGTAGGAGTAGCCGTACCACTCACCGTCCTGCTTCGTCATGAACCGCGTTTCGATCCACTTTCGACTGTTGGGATCACCCTCATTTTGTTCGAGCGCGAAGCTCTTCACGAGCACGGTTTTGTCGGGCATGTCCCACCCGCCGCTGCGCTTGAACTGGATTGTGCCTTCGGGCACCGCCAGGAAACGTTCCTTGTGGGCACCGTCGGACCAGAACGGCGCGTTGACCGAGTACGGGATCACGCCCGGTTTCATCTGGTGATCTTTCACCGAATCGAACAACCCACTGTCGCTCAGTTTCTTGGGGAACGTGCCCGCATGCTTGGCCGTGTTGGGGGCGAGTGTGTACACCCCGCCGTCGCCGGGCGCGGAGTGGTGGCAGATCAGCAGTTCCCCGTCGGGATCGAGCGCGAAGCTCGTGATCTTTAGCGTTGTGATCGCGATCTTTTTGTGCCACTCGATCTTCGTCCCGGTGTGCTTCACGGCCCAGATGTGCCCGGTACTGTAGTCGCCGTAAATGTACGCGCCTTGCAAGTCCGGGTGCTTGGTGCCGTGGTACACCACCCCACCCGTGAGCGAGCGGGCTTCCGAGTGGTGGTGCTCGACGGTGGGTTTGCTGATCGGCGTCGGGCCGGCTTTACGGTTCGGGTAGAACGGATAACTGCCCTCCATCACGCTCCAGCCGTAGTTCTCCCCCCTCCGCACCAAGTACGCCTGCTCCCACAAGTCCTGACCGTTTTGACCGACCCAGAGTTGCTTCGTCTTCGCGTCGAAGGTGATGCGCCACGGGTTACGCAACCCGTAGGCCCACGTCTCGGGGGCGAAGTCTTTCTGACCCACAAACGGGTTGTCCTTCGGGACGCTGTACGCCTTGCCGTCGGTGGGCGCATCGACGTCGATGCGCAATACCTTCGCGAGCAACAGGTCCGTGCGCTGACCCGTGAGGTTCGTGTCCGAATCCGATGTGCCATCGCCGCTGGTGACGAACATCGAGCCGTCGCTCCCAAAACACACCGCGCACCCGTTGTGGCCGTCCGATTCCCATTCGATGATGGTCTTCGCGCTCTTGGGGTCGAGATCGTGTGGCGCGGTCTTGCTCATCGCGTAGCGCGTGATCGTGCTCCACTTCCCCTTGCGCCCGGGTGTCGCCCCGTTCCAGCCGATGTACACGAACCGGTTCTCCGCGAACTTCGGGTGGAACGCGATGTCGTAGGCGGTTCCGCCGTTCGGCGTGTCCAACTGTTTCACCGCGTCCTTGGTGGTGGCACCGGCGGCATACGCGGCGCGCCACATCTGTGTCGGCGCGTAGGGTTGCGGCTGTGTGATGACGAGCAGGTCGCGGGTGCCCGGGATCGGCTCCGCGCGAATCGGGAACTCCGGGCGGTACTTGTCGAGGGCGCGGACCGCGACGAACGGCGGCGGGGGATCGGGGAAGCCGACGACGGTGGACGTGGTGAGCGGTTCGCGCTTGTCGATGCCGAACGGCTTCGCGGTGGTCGCGTCCGGGCCGACGAACGTGAGCGTCGCGTAGTCCTCACTTTGGTGAAAGAATGGCGGGATCTTTTTCTTCGTGATTGGCGCGATGCACGACAGTTCCGCGTCCTTCCAGCTCGCGTTGTAGTCGAACCGGCACAGGTTCAGCTTCCACTTCTCGCCCGTCACCGGCCGCCCGCCCGTGCGCAGGAAGTCGCTCCACGGGATGCGCCCCTCGACGCTCCACCCCTTGTCCGTGTCGTCGCGCTTGTTCAGCGTGCCGTTCAGCTTCACCTTCGATTCCATCCGGAACGCGCCGACCTTCGATTGCTTCGCGAGCGAGTCGAGAGCGTACTTTGGATAAAAGGCATCGAATTTGGTGCCCGCAGCGCTCACCTGAAACTCGTAGTAGCCGGACTTCTCGGAATCCGGGCGCAAGAAGATCTCGAACACGTCGTTCTTCCACAAATCGCCATCGTGGTCTGTGATGTCCGCGAAGAGATCGGAGTCCTCCATCTCGGCGTGGAAGTACAGGTACTCGCGGTCCCAGAGGAGCTTCGCCGTGGTCGCGGTGCGGGACATGCGGGCCTTGTCGCCGAGCCACGGTACGTGAAATGCATTGATCGCCTGGGCGTGTTTCCAGGCGCTTTCGTCCGCGACGCCGTCCAGGGTGATGGGAGCATCGGTCCAGCGGCACTCGAAGTGACTCGGAGGGGGTTGCTTGAACGGTTCCGGGATAGGGTGTTCGGGCTTCGTGTCGGCCCGTGAACGGGGCGAGCCGACAGTACCCAACACAAGAGTCAAGGAGCCGAAGGCAATCAGCGCAAGAGCCACACGGAGGGGGCGGACGTGCGAGACCATGTGCGAGAACTCAACAGGTGAGTGGCAGATTCGCACATGGTACCCGCGCGAGGGGGCGCAAAAAAGTCCCCGCTCAGGACGAGCGGGGGCGCCCCCAAAATATCCGGTCTTTGACAACTTACTCAGCCGACGAACACGCTGGTGGTGAGGCCGGGGAAGGTGTCGATCCACTGGACCCCGGTCGGGTTCGGCGGGAGCAGGTTCGCCGACGTGACCAGACCGATGCGCCCGTTGGTCGAGTTACCCGGGGTGAGCATGACGTCGATGCGCCCGTCACCGTCGGCATCGACTGCGGTCACACGCAGGCCGCTCGTATCGCCGGTCCAGGCGATGGTGCTGACCAGATCGATTTCTCCCTGGCCGCTCGTGAGCGCCTGACCGCTGATGATGCGCAGGTGCGCGGGGCCGCCGCCCGGACCGGCGATGATGTCCGCGTACCCGTCGCCGTCCACGTCGCCCACCGTGAGGTTCAGCCCGGCGGTCATCGTTGGCGAGTACATGTAGAAGTCGCTCGCCAGTTTCTGCGGCCCCTGGCCGAGCGCGAGACTCCGGCCGTCGAACACGGCCACGTGCGGACCGGCCCCGTAACCGGCGCCAGTTACGAGGTCCGCGTACCCGTCGCGGTTCAGGTCGCCCATTGCGACACGGACGCCACCCAGGAACCCGGGCGCGTAGGCGTAGAAGCTCGCCAGTTCACCGAACCCGCGCCCGCTGAACACCTTGACGTGGGGCACGTTCCCCAAATCGGTACCGATCGCGATGTCGGGCGTGCCGTCCGCGTTCAGGTCGCCGGCCGTGACCCATAGTCCGCCCTGGTAGCCGGGGAACGGGTCGAAGTCCGCGATCATGGCCGCGGTCGCGCCGTCCCACACGCGGACGCGCGCTCCGATCCCCGCGCCGCTCGCCGTAATGAGGTCCGCGACGCCATCGCCGTTGATATCTGCTCGCGCGATGCGCACCCCGCCGCGGTACCCGTCGCCGAACGGCTTCACCGTCATCGCCAGGCTACCGTCCGGGCGGTACACGAGCACCTGCGTCGTCGTTGTGCCGGCGTTGGTTGCGACCGCCCACCCGGTGACGGCTACGGCTGCGGTTCCCGACGACACGGGCTGCGCGACCGGCAGGGACACCACGGGTGGAGAGACGACTGGTGGAACGTTCGAGACGGGAGGCGCGGCGGAGCCGTAAGGAGTGTTTACGCTAACCACCGCGAAATCGGTGCGCGTCGGGTTCTTGTTCCCGTCGACCGTGCTCGTTGCTTGCAAGCCGGCGAACGTTGTTTGGCCCTTGTACGTGGCCGCGACCGGGAAAAAGAGCTGATTGTGAATCGGGTCGGTTTGGCGGAACACGGTCGAAAGCGACCACGTCGAGCCGTTGAGCGTCGCGAGCCGGATTTGGCCCGCGAACTCGTTCGCGTAACTCACGGGAAGGTGTTCGCCGGCTTCGTCGGAGAACACGATGTTCGCGCGCCCCGAGGCGTCGAAGTAGAGTTGCGGCGCGAACCCGGTGAACCGCGCGCCGTCGCCCGCAACGTACCCGTCGGGCGTGCTCGTGACCGTGGCGTGCGTCCACCCGTTCGCGGTGAGCGTGTGGTACATCAGCTTCGAGCTTTGCGGGGAGCCGGTGGCGTACCGGTCCACGTAGTAGCTCGCGATCGCGATTTTATCGCCCGGCCCCACCGCGACGCTCGCACCCAGGCCAGCGTCGGCGGTACTATCCTGCGGTGCCATCACCGTTTGCGACGCCCAGGTGCCGCTCCGGTTGGTGGCGTACATCAGTGTGCTGTTCACCGTCGAGAACGCGCCCGCGATGTAAAACTGCGGCGTGTAGGTGACGTGGGCATGGTTCGTCGAATCGACCGCCAGCGACAGGAACCGCGGGGTCCACCGCCCGCCCGTGAACCACACGTCCTGGCTCAGGTCGGCCGTGTCCGCGATCTTGTCGAAGCCCCAGGAGCCACCCGCGTTGGTGGCGTACATCAGTGTGCCGGTGCCGAAGTTCCCGACGCCCGTCGCCGCGGCGTTGGTTTCGGTGAAGATCAGGTGGATCGAGTTGTTCGTCCCGGCTTCCGCGACGAGGTTGTTCGGCCCCCACTGGCTCTGCCAGTTCGGGGTGATCGTTTCGATTTTCTGCCACCCGGCGGACGTGCGCGCGTAGTGCTGGATCTGTGTCTGGTACTTACCCACCGCGCCGTTCCACGATTTCTCGAGGAAAAATGCGTGCGGGGTACCGTCGGTCGTGAACACGAGCTGCGCCGTTTGCGACGCGCGCTCCACGGCTTCGGGCGAGTTGTACTCGGCAGCGGTGAACGAACCGGACGCCGCAACGGTTTGGGCCGACCAGGTGCCCGCAACGCGGGACTGGTAAACGAGATTACCGCCGTTCCAGAGCAACTGTCCCAGTTCGCCCGTCGGGCTGTACTGGGTCCAATTGAACTCTCCGGCGGGAATGACAGAACCGGCTGGGTTCAGCCGGTCTTCCATTAGCTCTACCTGAAGCGCGGGCGAGTACGCGCGTCGGAGCATCAGGTCACCTGACGGATACGAGGTTCGGAACGGGGGAAGCCGAACGTTAGATTCTGGGCGTATTTACCGGCGGTCTGACGGGCGGTCAATACAGTTTCGCCGGTGGATGGAGAAGTTTAGTCACGCATTACGGCCGGTGTGAAGCTCTCCTTACAGATGTTCCCCGTTCCGAGCGCGAATCGAGGCGCACGCGGCCCGATCGACCGCCCGTCTCACCCGCATTGGGGGAAGTTGCCCGGATTACCACTGCTCCCTGATCGGCGCTCGTGCGCGTAGAATGCGGTTCATGGAACCCCTGGCGATCCGCACTGAAGGTCTGACCCGCACGTACCACAAGCCCCGCAAGCGGCGCTGGTGGTCCAAGCCGAAACCCGACGAGGCCGAGGCGCGCGATTTCGTTGCGCTCGACCAAGTGTCGCTCGAGGTCCGCTCGGGCGAACTGTTCGGGCTGCTCGGACCGAACGGGGCGGGGAAAACGACCCTCATCAAGATCCTTACAACCCTTCTCGCTCCCACGTCCGGCTCCGCGCGCGTAGATGGTTTGGACGTGGTCACCGAAGCGCACCAGATCCGTCCGCGCATCAACATGGTGTCCGGGGGCGAGTCGAGCGGGTACGGCATCCTGAACGTGCGCGAGAATTTGTGGCTTTTCGCGCGGATATACGGCGTGCCGACGGCCGTTGCACAGGAACGCATCGACAAGATGCTCGGTGTCGTCGGACTGACCGAGAAAGCCACGAGCCGCATCAGCCACCTCTCGACCGGTCAGCGACAGAAAATGAACTTCTGCCGCGGGTTCATCACCGATCCCAAGATCCTGTTCCTCGACGAGCCGACGCTCGGCCTCGATGTGACGAGCGCGCGGGCAATTCGCACTTTTGTTAAAGATTGGATGAAGGAGCGCCCGGCCCGCACCCTGCTACTCACGACGCACTACATGGCCGAAGCGGAAGAGCTCTGCGACCGGCTCGCGATCATCGACCGAGGGAAGGTGCTCGCGTGCGACACGCCGGCCAACCTCAAGCGCCAGGTGCAGAAGTACCCCATTTACGAACTGAGCCTCGCCCCGGGGCACCGGGGATGGGATGGAGTCGATAAGCTCCCCGGCGTTCATCAGGTGACCACGACCACCACGCCCACGACGGTGGAACTCAAGGTATCGCTGATCGAGGAACCGGCCATCGGTGCGGTGGTGCAGTCGCTCGTGACCGGCGGCGGGCGCATCCTCACCATGAAGAAAGTCGAACCGACCCTCGAAGACGTGTTCATCGAGCTGGTCGGCCACGGGCTGGCGGAAGATGAAGGAGTGAAGGGCTGAGCGGGCGAAAGGGAAGCGGTCATCATCTCGACGGTGGAAAGAGGATTCGCGGTGTCAGCCAAACTCTTCCTTCAAGCGGTTCAAGCGCGAACCTACCCGCGGTTGGCGTGGCTGTACCGCAGCAACTCCTGGATGATTCAGGAAACGGTGCTGCCGGTGCTGGCGGTGTCCGCGTTCGCGTATGCGTACCGTGCGATGGAGGCGCCGCAAGCGTACACGGGGTTCCTCGTGCTCGGCGCCGCGATGACGACGTTCTGGCTGAACGTGTTGTGGGGCATGGGCGCGCAACTCTACTGGGAGCGCGACTCCGGGAACCTCGAACTGTACGTGATGTCGCCGGCCCCGATGATCGCGATTCTCACCGGCATGGCGCTCGGCGGCATGACTACGACGATCATTCGCGCCACCGCGATCACGGTCGCGGGTGTGCTCCTGTTTGATGTGCCGATTGACCCCTCCAGTTGGTGGCTGCTCGCGCTGGGGTTCGTTGTCACGCTCGCGGCGCTGTACGGATTGGGGATGTTGTTCGCGTCGGTGTTTCTGATGTGGGGGCGCGAGGCGTGGCACCTCATCGCGCTGTTGCAGGAACCGATTTACCTCATGAGCGGTACGAACTTCCCGGTGTCCGTGTTGCCGCGTGCGGTGGCCGTTGTCGCGAGCGCGATCCCGCTCACGCTCGGCATGGACGCCATGCGCCAGGTGCTTTTCCGCGTGACCGGCCTGTTCGACGTGTGGACCGAACTGAGTGTGTTGGGTTCGCTCGCGGTCGTGTTCTTCTTCGTCGCGCGCTGTAGCCTGCGGCGCCTGGAGCGCCGTGCCCGTGAAGAAGGGAAGCTCACGGTCCGATGGCAGTGAGGGTGGCGGCGTTCCGTAGCCGGTCTTGATTTAGGCACGTCGTGATTCGGGGATGGAGTAAAGGTGTGGGCACGGTCCTGTACACCGGCTTCGCGGCTCATCCCGAAGACCTGCGTTGGGGGCTGCTGGCGTCGAGCATCTTGGACACGGTGCTGTGCCAAAACCCTGCTTTGCGCTACCACACGTTCACACCCAAACGGCTGGTAGGGGTGGACGTGGGGGTGCTCGACCACGGGTCCGGGGACGAGCTTCTCTGTTTGCTGGATGCTCGGCACGGGTGCCTCATCAAGGGGTTCGATCACGAGTCCCCGATGAGTCCACACGCTCGGGACGAATTCCGGGCGTGGCCGGGTGTCCTCGACGAAGCTCCCAGGGAACTACTGGCCCACTTGGAGGAACCTGAGTTTCGCCGAGAGGAAACGACGTTTTGCGTCTGGCGGGGGCGAACTGACAAGTGCTGGTGGCGAGGTGAAGTTCAAGAGCCGGACGAGGGTGAGTGGTCTGCTACCCTACTCGATCACATCTTCCTGGACGCCGGCGCGTACTTGAGTTGGGCACGCGAGCATTACAGTCGGAAGGACATCCCTTCTGGTCCCGTCGAAGCAGTCTACGGGTCGTGTCGGATCGACGAAGCCACAGTTCGAGCGATCAACCCGAAGGCGGACTTGGACATGGTGAGCCGTGAACTCGCCGCGATGGGCGTACCCTTCGCGTGAGGCCGCCTGTGGACGAAGTTCACGACGGTGCCTCGTGGCAGTACCGCATCGGTCACTCGGAATGGTACCGGTCGAATTCGTTCGGCTCCGGTTCTTCGCGAACGGGCTCGAATGCCTCGCGCACACTCGGCCGAGCAAGGACGATAAAGGTAAACACCCCTAACGCCGTACCGAGCGGCTGAAACAGGCACGCGGCACCGGCCATGACCATGCAAAACGTGCGCGACTTTCGCTGGCTCAAACAGCGCCCGGCCACGATTAACCCCACGGCCAGCGCCCAAAAGGAGGCGATCATAGCTGCGGCGACGCCAATGAACAGCCAGCCAAATATTTCTGGCGGTGGGCCGGGAGCATTTGCTTGCTGAGGCGGTGGACCGAATCCGTTGTTGACGATCATGATTCCGACGACGAGGTGAATGATCGGGAAGCACCCGGCGACAAAACACAGACCGGCGAGCACGTAATGGCAGATCGACAGGACACGCAAATGGTCGCGATCAGTGCGGGTCATTTCGGGCGCCTCGCGAGAGCACTCTATTGTTCGCGTTTCAGCTTACCGAACCGGAGCAACGGATTCAAAACGGGTTCGGTAAGGGTGAGCAACAAGTCGCAGAGTGATTGGGAAAGGAGTTGCGGGGAGCAAGCCAGGGCCGGTATCCTGCGCGTTAGGCCCGTTCGCATCATCCTTGGTTCGGCACGCTGTCAGTTGGGGGCGGAGACGGCGGTATGTCCCTACCACTATTCAACCCGTTCGACCCACAGTACGTGGCGGACCCGCACGCCTACTACGCCCGGTTGCGGCAGACGGCCCCCGTCCAACGGGCCGTGTTGCCCGACGGACAAGTAGTGTGGCTGCTCACCCGGTACGACGACGTGGAGGCGGCGTTCACCGACCCGCGGATGGTCAAAGATCCGCGGAACGCTTGCTCGCCGGAGCAACTCGCCCGGATGCCGGCTCGCCCCCAGTCAACGCGGTACACCCGCACCAACATGCTCTCCCGCGACGCGCCCGATCACACCCGGCTCCGGCGGTTGGTGTCGAAAGCGTTCACCCCGCGGATGGTCGAGCAACTGCGGCCGCGTGTTCAAGCGATCGCCGACGCCCTCCTGGACGCGGTCGCCGCCCGCGGCGAGATGAACGTGATCGACGAGTACGCCTTCCCGCTGCCGATTACCGTCATCGCCGAGATGCTCGGCGTCCCGGTGGCCGACCGGGACCAGTTCCGCGAGTGGTCCGACGCGATCCTCACCGCGATCCCGCCGCAGCCCGCGACCCCGGTGGCGGTCGCGGCGTTGGAGGGGCTGGCGCAGTACCTGGAGGGCCGGTTCGAGGAGCGGCGGCGGGCACCAGCAGAGGATCTGATCACCGGGCTGGTTCAGGCGGAGGAGGCGGGAGACAAACTGAGCAAAGATGAGTTGCAGGGAATGGCATATGTGCTGCTCGTGGCCGGGTACGAGACGACCGCGAACCTGATCGGTAGCGGGGTGCTGGCACTGTTACAGCACCCCAACCAACTCGCCAAACTGTGGGCCGACCCGACGCTCATGCCGTCCGCGGTCGAGGAACTACTGCGGTTCACTTCGCCGGTGAAAACGTCCACCCTTCGGTACGCGGCGGCGGACGTGAGCGTGGGCGACGTGGTCATCCCGAAGGGGGAGATGGTGCTCGTCATCATCACCGCGGCCAACCGCGACCCGGCCCGGTTCCCATCCCCCGACACGCTCGACATCACCCGGTCGGACAACAAGCACCTCGCGTTCGGGCACGGCGTCCACTATTGCTTGGGGGCACCGCTGGCCCGGCTGGAAGGCGAGATCGCGTTCGGGACGCTGTTGCGACGACTGCCCGATCTGCGGCTCGGGGTCGCGAGCGAAACCTTGACGTGGCGCCCCAGCTTCGGGGTTCGTGGCCTGGAGAGGTTGCCCGTCCGCTTCTGACCGCGTAGCCGCCGAGACGGATGGCCAAGAGACGCACCAGCCAAAATCACTTCCGTATTCGGCGGGAGGTACGTCGCTGATCTGGATCGTGTCGATCCAGTTAATCTTGTCCAAAATTCTTCACTCGACTTCATTTCACTCTCGCTGGTTGTTCGCTCAGGGTCGTCGGCATCCGTTGGCGGCTTACACAGGGTTGTTGAGTTCTCACCGTTGCGTAGCTCCACCCGCTCGTTAGCACTCGCGGTTCGCCAAGAGACTCGGGCGAACCGCGTGTGTTAACACCTTCCAGTTGATCACATTTTTGGTGTTGACGTAGCAAGTGACTGCTGGGGCTGATCTTCCGTCGAATGATCTTGTGTGGGAATTTTGCACTCGGAAGCGGGGATCGCGGTTGGGATCGCGATCCAATCGGTCGAAACTACGGGCATCTTGAAGAGATCACGACAAACACCGCCGTCAACCCCAAAGATGTGACCAACTGGAAGGTGTTAACGAGCGGGTGGTGCATCACTCGTGGATCTCACCGGTCGTTCGCCAAGAACGATCTGAGTTACCCGATCAGTTGCTTCACTGGCTTACCTTCGGGGCACAGTTCGACCGGTCGGCCGTCCTGGGTCTTGTACCACGTGTGCAAGTTCACGCCGAGAGTCGCATAGATCGTTGCGGCGATGTCCTGCGGGCCAACGGGGGTATCGGTTACGACTTCCGCCAGTGCGTTCGTCTTGCCGACCACTTGGCCGACCTTCAGCCCACCGCCGGCCATGATCGCGACGCCGGCCGTGCTCCAGTGATCGCGCCCCGCAGTCGGGTTCACTTTCGGAGTGCGGCCGAAGTCACCGAACCACACCACGAGCGTTTCGTCCAACATTCCCCGCGTGTCGAGGTCTTCGATCAGCGCGCTGAACCCCTGATCGACGCGCGGAACGAGTCGGTCCTTGAGGCTCTTGAAGTTGTTCGTGTGCGTGTCCCACCCGCCGTCGGTGACCGTCACGAACTGCACGCCGGCTTCGATCAGCCGCCGCGCGAGCAAACACCCCTGACCAAGCGAATTCTTGCCGTACCGCGTTCGCGTTTTGTCGTTTTCGCTCTTCAGGTCGAACGCCTTCTTTGCGACCGGTCCCGTAATGATGCCGTGCGCCTTTTCGTAGAACTCGTCGCGGGCCTTCACGACACCGGAAGCTTCGGTGGTCTTCTGATAGTTCTCCAGATCGGCGAGCATCGCGTAGCGCCGATCGAGTCGGATGCGTTCGGCTTCGGTAGTTACTGCGAGGTCGCGTACTTTGAATTGCGGCGCGCTGGGATCGTCCGGCACCTCGAAAGGGTTGAACTGGTCGCCGAGGAACCCGGCGATTCCGCCGTTAAAGCGCCGATCGATGTTCTTCCCGAGTTGCACGAACGGGAGCATCCCGTTTTCGTAGCCGCGCTCCTTCGCAACCACCGACCCGAAACACGGAAACGGCAGCGAGGCATTGAATTTGTGCCCGCTCATCATCAGGTGATCGGCGACCCCGTGCGACCCGTTCTTCGGATCGTGGCCGCGAATGATCGCGAGTTTGTCCGTCTGCTTCGCGAGCATCGGGACGATATCCGCGAACCGAACTCCGGGCAGTGTCGTCGGGATCGTTCCGAACTCCCCCCGAATTTCCGCCGGGGCATCGGGCTTCGGATCGAACGTATCAATGTGACTCGGTCCGCCCTGCATCCACAAAAGGATACACCGCTTCGCTTTAGCTTTTGTGGCAGGCGATTCGGCACGTGCACGCAGATATTGCGGCAATCCCAGCCCGAACGCCGCCAGTCCACCAACGCGAAGGAACGTGCGGCGGGCGATGCCAGAGCAGTCGCGTGCGGAACCGGTGCGGAGGTCCAGCATTGTCGTCGTGCCCTTTGAGGAAATGCGGCGAGCTTTGGGCGGGACCAGTCGGGCGGGGCCGTCACAAAAACAATCGGCGAAAACCGTAGCAGAGTCAACCGGAATTCAAGGTGCTCAGCAGCCACATGAACGGTTCACACGGCCGCAAACGAGAAACACCTCACGTCGCTTCTCCGCCCACCACGCGGACCGGTTTGCCGTCTTCATAAAGGTCCAGGCGCGTTTGGTAATCGGCCCGGCGATCCGGGTCGCTCAAAAGGTCGATCGCCTTCTCCTGCCACTTGATCGCATCGTCGAACTCGCCGCCCTCGGCACACGCAGCAGCGAGCGTATCGAGGTAACCCGGTTCGCTCCACTCGGTCAGTTCACACGCGCGCGTGGCGCACTCGCGCGCCCGATCGCCGTTACGCACATCCGGGTCCGGACAGGTCGCCCAGATCCACGCAAGTTGGTTGAACGTCCCCGAACTCCGCGGGTCGCGCTTCAGTGCGTCCATGTGGTCGCGAATCGCCGCGGTGTACTTCTTCATCGCATAGTTCACGCCGGCGCGGAAGTTGTAAGGCATCACTGCGTTCGGCGCGAGCTTGATCGCTTCGTTGAAGTCGGCCAGAGCGCCGTCGAGGTCGCCCAACGCTTTGCGTGCGTTTCCGCGAATCTCGTAAGCCTTCACCACGCCCGGCAGTTGCTTAATCACCTCGTCGCCATCGGCCGCAGCCCCGACATGGTCGCGGAGAAGGAACCGACAAATCGAGCGGCCCAAATACACGAGCGCGTCACCGGGCTTTAATTCGAGCGCTGCACTGAAGTCGTCCGCCGCGCCTTTGTAGTCACCCGCTTGCTGACGGATCGTAGCCCGGAGCCGGAACGCATCTGCGTTCTTGGGTTCGGCCGTGATAACGGCGGTCACGTCCTCGGTCGCGGCGAAATAATCTTCGAGATCGAGGTGCAGTTGCGCGCGCCACAGTCGGTAGCGAGGGGCATTCGCGGTGTCCGCGATGATCGCGGCCTCGAAGTCCTGAAAGGCGGACCCACTGTCACCGCGGTCCGCGTGGCACCGGGCGCGCAGAGCGATCAACCCGGTCCGCGTGGGGTCGAGCTTCAGCGCGCGATCACAGTCCGCGATAGCCTGATCGTACTGCGTTTGTGCGAATAACTCGGCGGCGCGGTCAGCAAACAAGTGCGCGTCGTCCGGTTTGAGGCGGATAGCTTGGTCGAGGTCGTTCAGAGCGCGCACCCGGTCACCCATTTCGAGATAAGCGTGCGCGCGGAACCGGTAGCCCGCGGAGTCGCTGGGGCGCAACCGGATCGCACGCGAGTAGCATTCGACGGCTTCCTGGTAATCGCCGGCGGTGAGTGCTTTGTGGCCGCGTGTGAACAGGTCTTGGGCGTCGTCAGTGGCGCGGTCGCGTGGCATAGCTACCGTGGGTGTCCTGGGCGGTACAGAGAACCTGAATCGCGCGAACGGATACCGGAGAGGACCGGTGGCGCGTACAACCGGTTCAGGTATCTTATCTCAGATTTGCCCCGTAGTGAAATCGAGATGCCGCGATGTGCGCGTTCGAGCCACCGGCGCAAGCACCCGAAACGGAATTCGGGTACTTCTCAGCGGTTGTGCGGAATTGACGGCGCTTCGCCGAACTCGGTTCGTTACTCGGATAGCGACGAGATCACCTCATCCAGCCAACAACGCAGTTCGGGCGCACCTTGAGGACGGTCCATTCGTCCGACTCGGTCGTCCACACGGCCACGCGGTCCGGTGGCCCGCGCCCCTCCTCCGCTGGTTGGGCTTCGAGAGCCAAGCACCCCGGGGCGGTCTTTGCGGCGTGCGGCGAACAGTTGAATTCTCCGATCACTTTGCCGTTGAGTCTGATCTTGTGCCCTAATTTGGGAACCCAGGTCCAACTCGCCTCGAACCCGTGACCGAGGTCGCGCCACTCGTACTTCGTTGCGGTCTTTTTGTCCGGATCGATCGCGTGCGCCGTGGGGCCACACACGTAAATGAGACGGTTTGAGCCGTCGCGGAAGAAGTAAGGCGCGCCCACAACTTCTTTCGGAACATCTTTGGCTGTTACCAGTTCGGTCGCCTGACCGGAAATATCCACGGTAAAAAGCTTTCCGTTGCCCTTCTGGGTTATGACCACGCCGTTATTGATCCACGTCACCGGAGCGGAGGCCGATACCGACGCGAAAGGCGACAGATCGACGCGAAACCCTTTGCCGAGCGAAAATCGCTCCGCACCAAGTTGGTTCAAGAACAGTTCGTCCCCCGGCCCGCTCTCGATGGCCGCCATTCCGTCCGGAGCGACCGTCCCTTTGAGCACGAATTTCCCGTCCAGGGGACCGGCTTCCTTCACTACTTTGCCCGTCGCGAGATCGAACGAAAACAAACCCGCTTCGCGTTGAGCGCTCGTCACACGGAAAAGCACCTTCGTGCCGTCGACGGCGCACAGGGTGCCGTTATCCTCGTCGTGAATCACTTTCTTGTCGCGCAGGTCGATGACACCGCCGAACTTGGTAACGAAGTAGCGGTCGTCAACAAGTCGGTGCCCGCCGAAGTGACCGAAGAACCGCAAGTTGCCCTCCCACACCATTTCGCTCGGGAACAACTTCCCGTTCTTGACACCAATGCGAAGGAGCCGACGCCGGTCGACGGTGCCAGTAGCCCCGGTTACGTCTTCGACCACGATCAGAGCGGGCTGAGGTGGTACCGTTTTGGGCACCGGCGCTTTGGCCGTAACTGGGTTACTGAACCCGAGTACCCAACAGGCAAGAGCGAGCCGAACCATGAGGTACACCTCAGCGGACAATGCCACCAGCATACCCACCCGGGCGACGCACTGTGTAACGCCTACGTCACTTGATCCAACCAACGATTTACTACCCCGCAAGAGCACATTGCCCGTTCTCACGATCGACATACCCGCTCGGCGCGCGCCCCGCTAGAACACCCATTCACAACACTCCCCGGCGCGGAACACTGGTTCCCACAGAAGGCAAGGCATCACGCATGACTGCTCCGCAAACGCTACCACACACGCGGACCCGGACCGTCAAGTTCCCGACGGCCGCGAACGCGGCCAAATACGTCGCGAAAGAGATCGACAAGCTCGTTCGCGCGCGCAACGCCGCCGGCAAGCCCACCGTGCTCGGGCTGGCTACCGGGAGCACGCCCGTCGGGTTGTACCGCGAACTGATCCGGATGCACAAAGAAGAGGGGTTGGACCTGTCGCGGGTCGTGACGTTCAACCTCGACGAATACTACCCGATGCCCAAGGAGAGCCAGCACTCGTACTTCCGGTGGATGCACGAAACGCTGTTCGGGCACGTTAACATCAAGTGGGAAAACATCCACATCCCCGACGGTACACTCAAGCCGGAAGAAGTAGACGTGGCGTGCGCCGACTACGAGGAAAAAATTAAGTCGTTCGGCGGGATCGACATCCAGATCCTGGGTATCGGCCGCACCGGGCACATCGCGTTCAACGAACCGGGCAGCCCGCAGAACAGCCGCACCCGGCTCGTGACACTCGACAGCATCACCCGGCGCGACGCGGCCGACGGGTTCTTCGGCGAAAAGAACGTGCCGCACCACGCGCTCACGATGGGGGTCGCGAGCATCCTCGAAGCCCGGCGCATCTTCCTGATGGCGTTCGGCGAGCACAAAGCCGGCATCGTCTACAAGGCGCTGGAGCAGGCGCCGACGGAAGCCATCTCCGCGAGTTTCCTCCAGGACCACAAGGACGCGACGTTCGTTCTCGACGAGGCCGCGGCCGGGGAGCTGACCGCGATCAAGCGCCCGTGGGAAGTCGGGCCGTGCCAGTGGGCGCCGGAACTGGTTCGCAAGGCGGTTGTTACGCTGGCCCTGACCGTGAAGAAGGGGCTGCAAAAGCTCAACGACGACGACTTCCGCGACCATCACTTGTACGAACTGCTCCGCGAGAAGGGGCCGGCCGAACAGATCGGCGAGGTGATCTTCCTCGACCGCATGGAAACGATCAAACCGTACCCCGCCGGCCGCATCGCGCCGGTATCGAACGTGGACGGCGACACGCGGCTCGGCCGGCGCAAAGGCGACATCCAGGCGCCGAAGACCGTGCTCGTGTTCTCGCCGCACCCGGACGACGACGTGATCTCGATGGGCGGCACGATCATCCGCCTCGTGGAGCAGGGCCACAAGGTCCACATCGCGTACATGACGAGCGGAAACGTCGCGGTGTTCGACCACGACGCGCGCCGGTTCGTGGACTTCGTCGACGAGTTCGTTCAGTCATTTGGTAGCGCCGCGGAGCAGTCCAGCGCGGGTACCATCAAGGAGCGCGTATACCAGTTCCTCGACGCGAAGAAGCCGGGCGAACTGGACAGCCCCGACGTGCTGAAGGTGAAGGCCGTGATCCGGACCACCGAGGCCCGCGCCGGGGCGCTCGCGTGCGGCATCCCGCCGGAGCAATTGGAGTTCATGAACCTGCGGTTCTACCACACCGGGGCCAAGACCAAGAACCCGATCCACCCGCAGGACATCGAGGACATCGTCGAATTGCTGAAGCGCCTGAACCCGCACCAGGTGTACGTCGCGGGTGAACTGAGCGACCCGCACGGCACGCACCGCGTGTGCGCGGAAGCGATTTACTCGGCCACGCGCCGCGTGCGCGCGGAAGGGGTCAACCCGGACGTGTGGCTGTATAAGGGCGCGTGGGAAGAGTGGGAGCCGCACGAGATCGAGATGGCGGTGCCACTCAGCCCGGAAGTGCTGGAACGCAAGAAACAGGCGATCTTCCGGCACCAGAGCCAGAAGGACAAAGCCATGTTCCCCGGCGGCACGGACCGGCGCGAGTTCTGGCAGCGCGCCGAACAGCGGAACGTCTCCACTGCCCACACCTACGACGCTCTGGGATTGCCCGAATACTACGCGCTCGAAGCGTTCGTGAAGTGGAAAGACGGCTGATAGAAGCGTGCCATCCGCTCATTGCCCCTTTGTGGTTCGCCGATAGACTTCGGGCGAACCACAAAGGGGCAATGAGCGGATGAGCTGCACGAACTCAACAACCCCGCTGCGAATTACTTGGGCAGGAGATCATAACGAGCCAGGTCAACGGGCTGACCGTACTGGGTTGGGCGCGCGAAATATTTCTGAACGTCTGTTGGAGAAAGTGGCTGATTGATTTTCGCGTTCGATATCTCCAGCTCCATCTCGAACTTCTGCTCCTCCCACCGCAATAACACCTTCGTTGGATACTGCACGACGCTGTCACCAACCGGAACGGTCTTCGCTTCCTTAATTTCAGCCGAGCAGATGAGTTTGTTCTTCATGTTGTAGACGGCGTGCTTCTTCACTTGCGGCTTGTTGCCCGCTGCCGCGTCGCCGTCGAACACAACTTCCTTAATCACGGGCACTTTATTGGGCGTCACAGCGTTCCAATAAAGCGTGTACGTGCGAGCTTTTGTATCAACCTTAACCTTGTAATCGGGCGCCGGCGCACCGGCAGGCGGGAAATGGGCCATGCCGAAGGCCTGCATCACCCATTCGGGCTCGAACGGGAGATCCCCCGGGATCTTTGCCCGACCTTCGTTGAAATCGGTGTGCGAAGCGGCCACGAACATTTCCTTCGCGGTTACCTTTGCGTACACCCAAAACTGCTGATCGTTGGACCCGAGATCGACCTTCGCCGCCACCATCGCGTCGCCTACCATGCGGAAGTTGCGTGGCTGGCTCGCGGTCAAGCCCCCGCGCAACGGCGGCATCGGAATGTTGTGGTCGCGTGCGGTCACCCGCACGTCGGCGTCGGTGATGGATTGGAACCGGTCGGCGCCGTCGTTGAGGTACTTCACGAGCTGTTCGGGAGCGACCTGTGGTAGTTCGCCGCCTTTACCCGCGGGCTTGATCGGACCGATGCCCTGGGATTTCATCCACTCGCACCCGACGGCGGGGCTGAGAGCGAGGGCGACGAGGAACAAGCGGACGTTGTTCATGGGGCACACCAGTGAGCAGTGACCACTATTCCCAACCCAGGACACGGAATACTTCGGTCTGCACGGCCGTGATCTGTTCGTCGTTCAGGCGCGGATCGATCACGTGGTGGATCGCGCCGCCGCGCGCGTCCCGCACGATCAGCACGTCGCGCCCGTCCGCGTCGCGGGCCGCGTCCTCGAACTTGAACCGCTTACGGCGCATCAGCAGCAAAGTCGCGACGTAGCGGAAATTCAGCCCGTCCGGATCGGCGGAATCTTTGAGCCGATCGAAACAGTCGAGCAACAGGTCGTCGTTCACAACCGGCTTGCGCGGCTTCTGCCCCGCGACCGGCACCTTCCCGGACCAATACGCCACCACGTTTTGTGGCGGCCCGGGCCACGCTTCTGCTGCGAAATCCGAGCGAACCAACGTACCGTCGGTTTCGGTCAGCGCTGCGAAA
This sequence comes from Gemmata sp. SH-PL17, assembly GCF_001610855.1. Taxonomy (NCBI): domain Bacteria; kingdom Pseudomonadati; phylum Planctomycetota; class Planctomycetia; order Gemmatales; family Gemmataceae; genus Gemmata; species Gemmata sp. SH-PL17. The sequence continues at coordinate 8,585,313 of NZ_CP011271.1, read as the reverse complement.
AACCGGTCCCCCGGTCTTAGTTCGCGCCCGGTCGCGGTACACACCCGCGTCGGCCCCTGAATGTCGTACTCGGTCATCAAAGGCACTCATTCCATCAACGCATCGTACCGCCCGCGCGCTTCGCGAGACAATCACGGTCGCGCGGGAGTTGTTGCACTTCCGGTTCCGGCGGCGCGGATTGTTCCGACGGCACCGTCTGGAGAAGGCTGGGCGAACAGGCGATCCAACTGCGACTTGGCGGCCGCCCCGGTCTCGGCACCCACACCGGCGAAGGTCCACTTCACCACACCGGAGCCATCAATTACCGCGAAACGCGGCACGGATTCAACGCCATAAGCGGTTTCGGCCTGGGTGCCGTCGAAAACCGGCACGGTGAGCTTTCGCCGCTCGCGGTCCTTCTGAACCGCGCCCGAATCGCCCCACACCGCGAGCGGCAGTACCGCGACCCGGCCCGCGTACTTTTCGTGAACGGCATCGGCGATCGCGAGCGCGAGGTCGGTCGTTTCGCTCCCGGGTTTGAAGAACACCAGGAGCACCGGTTTTCCGCGGTTTTCCGATAAGCGGAACGTGCCCGCGGTGAAGTCGGGCGCGGGCTGATTCGGTTCGGGCCACGCGGGGCGCTTGCGCCCGCCCAGGAGAGGCGGCGGGGCAACGGACTCCCCGCGGCTCGCAGCCTCGAGTTGCCGGTGTACGGCGAGAACGGCTTCACGGTACGGGCTGCTGACGTCGGACTCGGCGAGGTACAGTTCGAGCTTGTCCGCGCGCTTCTCGAAGAACTTCGGGCCGTGCTTGACAGCGTCCGCGAGGAACGGAGTGAGGTCGGCACTCGCTGCAAACGCGGTCTCCACGTCGCGCCGGTAGCGGTCGAACGTGCGGCCAATGACGGCAGTTTTGTCCTTCAGTTCGTACTTGATCTCGACCCACGCCGCGAGGTCCGTGGACAACCCGTCGCGGTGCTTAATGACCCGGTGGACCTTGCGCGCGGTACCATCGAGTGCGGACACCCACACCGCGTCCGCTCGGAGCCACGCGGACCGACCGCCGATGGGCTTCACCCAGTTCGCGTGCTGCTGGTTCATCACGAGCAGCGCGCACTGTTCGCCGGTAACGGAATCCATCCCCTGGGCCTGCCACGTTTCCGCGGGGCGATTCGGGTCCGTAGACGCGACCGTCCAGGGCTTGTCCGGCGCGGATCGCGGCGCACGCGGCGAGAACATGCCGAACTCAAAGTGTGAGAATGTATCAAGTGAAATCGGCGGGAGTGTGCGAGCGGGCGTCTTGGAATCGATCGTGAGTGGCGGCGGGCCAACGGGGTGCAGGTGGTGCGTGCTCCCGTCCGCGTGAACGCGGAGCAGATCGAGGCGCACTCCAGGCGGAGTGTTTTTCTCAACACCGGCGCCGGTTACTGCGCCCACCGCGCCGGTCACCGCGTCGTCCTTACGGCGGAGAAGCGTGAGTACGGCGACGTCGGTCCAGGTGTCTCTCTTTTCGAGCACAAGGACACGAATTTCGAGCTTCTGCGAGCGCCGGAACCTCGAACCCGTGCGCTCGACCGCTTCTTCCACGGTGCCTATGAACGTGAGTTCGTCCCCCTTCGCCAGACCCGAAACGGGCGGCTCGGCGGTGGGGCAGAGGAGTGCGAGTGCGAGTAATCCGCCGGTCACGGGCACCTCGGTTGCGGGTGAGGCGCGGGCCATTCGTCGGCGGTCTTATACCGCTCGGCGGGTACGATGCAACGCCAACCCCCTTGCCCCGCCCATTCTCCGCAGATACCGTGTTCGTCGTCGGTTTGAGGAACGGAAGACTTGCAAGGTGGTAGAGGCGAGCGACGGACCTCCTCAATAAGACAGAATCGGCTTTCGCCCCATTTCACCCTTCCCAACTTGCGGACGAGGCTCTCGTGACTTTGCTGCTCGTGTTCGCGCTGCTGACGGTGGGGCTTACCGCGCTGTTCCTGGGCGGTACGATCGTGGCGCAGAGCTACATGTACCAGGAAGCCGCTCCGCGCCTGCCGCTCCGCGCACTGGCCGGCGGGTTGCTCCTCGGCGGGTTCCTCACACTGTGGACGTACATCGATAAGAACCGCCCCGGGCAGTACGAGACGTTCTTCAACTTCTCCGCATACGAGACAACCGAGTTCACCGAATTTGAAGCTGTGCGCTGGCCGGTGGTTGGAGGTAAGTTCAAGACCGAGGCGGACGGGAAAGAAACCGAAACGATCGTGAAGTTCAAACGCTCCGCGGGTGGGAAAGGAGCATCGTTCGTGGAGGAAGGCACCAACAAGAATTTCATATTGACCAGCGGGGATTACATGACCGGCGCGGTCCTCGTCAAAACCGCGAAAGATCCAGGACCGGTGCGCTACGACGCCAAGGTGCAGGAGAACTCCAAAACCAAAATGAAGACCTACACCACCGAGCGGCAGTTCGTCGAAGTGAACGGCGACCGGTACGTCAACGCGAACCAGATGGGGACGCTGTTCGTGCCCAGCACCAAGACACTGTTCGTCGCGCTGTTGTTGAACATTTCGCTGCTCCTGATGTGGCTCGTGGTCACGTGGCCGGTCCTGCGGTTCGCGTTCGCGCACGCGCTCGGGTTCACCGTCGTTGGTACGCTCGTCACTATGTTCGCTCTCATGCCGATCTTGTTCAAATACAACCGCCCGGAACCGAAGCCGGCCCCCGAAGCGACCGCGTGGGTTACCGGCCTGGAGAGCGAGATTCTGACGGGCCAAATCGCACGAGCAGCTAAAATCACTGGATGATGGACCTTCTTTCTCGCTGTCGAATTGTTCTCGTGCGCCCGCACTACGCGGGCAACCTCGGCGCGACCGCGCGCGTGATGCGGAACTTCGGACTTTCCGACCTGGTGCTTGTCGCCCCCTACGCCTCCACCAACGATCTCGATGCGCGCCGAATGGCGACACACGGTCTCGGGGTGCTGGACGCGGCCCGCGTCGTGCCCGACATCGGCACGGCCCTCGCGGACTGCGTGTTCAGTCTCGCCACGTCGTCGATGACCGCAGGCGTGTTTCGTTCCGGCACCATCGGTACCGCGGCCGAGAAGATGCCGGAGTTACTCGCGTCGGCCGAAATGGGACCGGTCGCTATCGTCTTCGGCCCGGAACCGCACGGCCTGAGTAACGAAGAAATCGGGCTGTGTCACGGGATGGTGACCATCCCATCCGATTCAACCTTCGGCTCCTTGAATCTGGCTCAAGCGGTCGCGATTTGCTGCTACGAGTTGCGAAAAGCGTGGTCGAAGTCGGTAAACGACGCACGCGGTAGGCCCGAAGTACCGGAGCGGTCGGTCGCGCCGTTCGTGGACCAGAACCGGATGTTCGAGCACCTGCGCGAAGCGCTCACAGAGATAGGGTACCTGTTCGGCGAGAAAGGCGATTCGCTGATGCACGCGCTGCGTCAACTGATCGGCCGATCGCTGCCCACGCCGCAAGAAGTCAAGATTCTACACGGCCTCGCGCGCCAGATCCTCTGGACCGCCAACCAAATCAAGAAGAACGAACCCGACGACAAGCCGCCGGTGGATCGCCTCGACAAGTCCGACTACTAATCCAAAGGCTGCGAATCTCGGCTCTCGCTGCAAGAAATTGTCGTGGCCGAGCGTAAGTGCTTCGTAACTCTACGCTCACCAGCCGCCCAACCAATACTCGCTATCGTTTGCGGCGGGGCAAGGCCCCAAAAGAAACGCCCGGCGCGGCGGTGAACATTTGTCGTTGATGCTAACCCGTCCTAATGAGACTCGCCCATGCCGACGTATGTGATTTTGTGGGAGAATAACACGGTCGGTCACAAGGCCGTGAGCGGTAAAACGTGGTCCGGCCACGCGGCCATGAACATCGGGGACAAATTCCAAATCCGAGACAAGCGCGGCGGAGAGAAGTGTTACGTCAGTTGGTGGCCGCAGTCGGCGCAGAAATTCTCGGGCTTCGGCATTGCCCTGAAAACGCTCGTCCCGACCGCACTTTCCAAAGAGGGGTTGTCCGAGCAGTTCTTCATCCAGGACATCGTGAGCGAGAAGTATCTGCCGGACCACGTCATCCGGCTAGACACTAACCCGCAGCAAGAAAACAACATGCGGGCGGCGTGGAAGGAGATCTCGAACACGTTCTCCGAGAAAGGAACGAAGTACCACGCGCTCCGGCAGAACTGCTCGACGATCGTCTCCCGCGTCCTTCACGCCGGTGGCTACCACGGCTTCAAGTGGTCGGTGGACACCAAGTGGGCGTGGTCCCCGGCAGACATCCGGAAACTCGTTCGTGGCCAGGGGCACTTCATGAAATGGAAAGAGTTCCTGGTCGTGCTTGATAAGAGTGGCATCAAAGAATCCGACCTGCCGAGCAAGCAGGCTCGTTCCGGTCGGCTCTGCACAACGGGCGCGCCCTGTCGCTTTCAACAGGGTGAGGAGTTCTACTGGCGGAACCGTTAACGCCGCTTCCGGTCCAGCGCCACTACTTTCTCGGGTCGCCCACGCCTTCCCACGCGAACCAACCCTGGGCGGCCTTCAAGCGCACACGAGCCTGGTGCCACGCGGTTACTTCCGCGGCGACCTCGGCTCGTGCCTTCAGCCACTCCAGCGTAACCTGCGGGACGAGGAACTCTGCCCCCGGCTGGTTCGCATCGCGCTTCTTGATCGCGTCCACCCGAGACGCGGTCCACGAATCGAGCCGGTCGCGTGCCAGTTGTACGCGGCGCGTCTGAGCGTTCAGGCTCACCACTGCGGCGCGGGCTTCATCCGCGACGGCGCGTTCACGGGTTTCGATCAGGTTCGCCAGTTGCCCCTTCCGAACGGCCAATTCCGCGAGCGCTTCGGCATCGGGACCGCGCGTGTGGCGCAGGAATCGCGCAAGTCCACGGACGGGCGGCGGAGAAGCGCCAAGCAACGGGTTCGCCTCACGCAACCGCTGACGCGCGACGGGGAGCGTGTCGGGCGACAGCCCCGCCTGAAGCGCACGCAGCCCGCGCAATTCCGGTCGATCAGCCAGAGCCGCGTTCACTGCTTGTTCTGTGTCCACGGCGTCAGCGATAACCCCGAGATCACCACTCGGCCATAGGCGCTCGTGTGAGGGCAGTAACCCGAGTCGGCGCTTCAGATCAATGTTGAGTAATTCGCTCCCGGCTTCGGCCTGCTCCAGTTGCGCGAGCATCTGCGTGCGCTGGCGCTCCAAATCCACAGGATCGAGCGGGAACCGTACACTCGCAGCGCGAGCGGCCTTTGCTCTCTTGAGCGCGTCGTCCACGATGGGAAACGACTCGCGGAGAAGCTCGGCCTGCGTTTCGGCTCCGGCGAGTTGGTGGAAGCGTTCCAGCCCATCGGCCGCAGCACGGTTCCGCAATTCCAGCGCTGCGAAGTACCGCACCGTTTGCTGAAGCTGATCGACTGCGGTCGCGCAATTCGCCGGCACGCGCCCCTCATCGTCCAGAGCGTTCGCGAGCGGGGCGTTTTGCGTGACGAGCGCCTGACACGCCGCTTCCGTTACTTGTCGGTAAGTCCGGTCGGTCGGCAAACTCACCGGTTTCTCAGGTGTTTTCGCGAGCCGCGTTAAATCGGGTTCGAGACTGGTCGGCTGGGTGCGTGGGAGTTCTACGGCAACCGGGGTCACGGTCGGGATCGGTTGTCGCGTTGGAGCGGGCGCATGAGTGTGGCACCCGGCACAAAAGCCGAGTACGCCCGCGCACACTCCCCACACAACTCGCATGCCCCCTCCAGCCGAACCGCACCAGTTCCGGTTTCATCGGACGGAACGATCATGCCGTTTGAGCCGATTTCCCTGAAGGCGCTCACTTGCCCCATTCACGAAACTCACCGACGGAAACGTGGGTAAGCTGGTGGACGTCAGCAAGGGAGAAAATTCGCTTCAGAGTGCTCTTGACGCCGTAGACCGGTCGGTCTACGATCAAACCCAAACACTAGACCGACTGGTCTACGACGCCCTGTTCTTGACCGAAGTTCAGGCGCCAATATTGTTTGGGGTGCGATTCGCATTTTCTGATGGATGAATCAGCGCGAGCAACGAATCCGTGTGAGGGGGAACACGAGCGCAAGATCCCCGGACTCGTCGACCCGGCGGTCGGACTGTCGGACATCGCGATCGCGCGCCGCGAACAGATCCTGGACGCGGCCGAAACGATCATCGCGGGGCACGGCATTCAGGAACTCTCGCTCAAGAAGATCGAAGACCTCGCCGGGATGAGTCGCGGGCAACTGACGTACTACTTCCCGACGAAGGAATCGATCCTCCTGTCCGTGTACGACCGGATGTTACGGCGGATGATCCGCGAGGCCCGACTCGCCGACGGCCCGAAGCCGATGACCGGGCGCGCGTGGGAGTTCGTGCAACACGGGCTGAAGAAGCACCTCGAACCGCCGTGGCCGACGCCCGCGGCGCGCGACCTTCTCAGTCTGCTGTTCACGTTTCTGGCACAGATGGGACACCGCGAGGACTACCGGAAGCGGCTCTCGCAATGGTACTCGGAGTGGCGGTCGTTCATCGCGGCGGACGTGGCCGGGAGCATCCCGGAACCCCACGCGACCTCGCCCCGCGTGATCGCCTCCCTGATTCAAGCTCTGTTTCACGGGTTGGACGTGCAACTGATGATGGACCCGGAAGCGTTCGACCGCGAAGAGATGTTCGGCGCGGTCGTGAAGCTCCTGGCCCCGCTATTCGGACAAACTGTCGGTTTACCCGATCCCGCCCCCGGCCCCGCCGGGAATGAGGGCTAATAATGGCGATTTCGAGCGAACCCCGGTTGGGCGCCTCAACGAACGGCGACCTCGTCAACCGCGTGCAACAGCTCCGGCTCGACGGCCAGCTCGGTGCGGGCAAGACCTCGCGCGGCGGCGGGGGCGCGTTGCTCCCGTGGGTGCTGTGCGGGCTGCTGGCCATCACCTGGGCCGGGGTCGGCGTTCGGTCTTACAAGAACGCGGGCCAGAAAACGGACGACGCTGCAGGTGCCCCGCAAGGCACCGCGCCCGCAGCGAGTAACACCAGCACCCCACAACCGGCCGGGCCGTCCGCGGTCGCCGAGGGCGAGTTGGTGACGCAACTCAAGGGGAACGTGATCCCCTCGCTCCAGATCACCGTTAGCCCGCGCGACGTGGCGGCCGAGATCACCGAGATCTTCTTCGCCGAGGGCAAACGGGTGAAGAGGGGCGACAAGATCGCGACCCTGCTCGACCACCTGTACGTGAACCGACTCAACACCGAGGTCGCGTCGGTGGCCGCGGCCGAAGCCCAGGTCACTCGCGCCCAAGCCTCGCAAACGTCGGTCGCGGCAAAAGTCGCGAAAGCAAAGTCCGCGCTCGCGGCGGCCGAGGCCCGCGGTACTCGCGCGACCGCGATGCAGGAGCGCGCCGGGAAAGACTTCGACCAGGCCCGGCAACAGCGGGCGACCGGCTCGATCGCTCTGCTCGATTACCAGAGGTTCGACGCGGACAAGCAAGCGGCCGACGCGGACAAGATCGCTGCGACCGCAGACATCGAGGCCGCGAAGCGCGAGGTCGAAGCGGCCGAAGCCGAAGTAAAAACCGCGGTCGCGAGCACAAAGGCCGCGACCGCCGACCTGGGTGCGGCAAAAGCGCGCTGCGCCGAGGCCCAGCGCCTCGTCGAGAACTGCGTCGTTACCGCGCCCATCGACGGCACCATTCTCACGAAATCCGCGGACAAGGGAGCGCTCGTCAGCCCGAACTCGTTCAACGTCGCGGCCGGGATCTGCTTGATCGCGGACCTCTCGAAACTCGAAGTGGAAATTGATGTGCCCGAGCGCCAGATCATGCGCCTCAAATCGGGGCAGGCGTGCAAGCTCCAGGCCGACGCCGACCCGAGCCGCGAGTACCGCGGCGTGGTGGACCGCGTCATGCCGATCGCCGACGACACCAAGAACGTGGTGAAGGTCCGCATTCGCGCTTACCTGAAGAAGGGCGAACAGCAGGGCGAGTTCCTGAAGCCGAAGATGAGCATTACCGCGACCGTGTACAACACGCCGTTCACGTTCGACCCCAACAAAGACCTGCCGTGGGGCGACGAAACGGCTCGTAAATAGTGGGGGTGAAGGGGCGAACGGGTGAAGGGGTGAAAAGACGGCGCGCACCGCAGTGCCCTAAGTCTGTGCCTCTGTCACCCGTTCACCCCGTCACCCGTTCACCCCTTCCATCATTGGGGAAAGTATGTCCCGTGCCATCGTTCAGGTTCGCGATCTGCACAAGTCGTTCACCCGCGGCACCGAATCGATTCACGTGCTCCGCGACCTGACGCTCGACGTGGGCGAGGCCGAGTTCCTCTCGCTCATGGGGCCGTCCGGGAGCGGGAAGACGACGCTGCTGAACCTCATTGCGGGGCTCGACCAGCCGACCGACGGGAGCATCACCGTCGGCGAGAACGTGATCTCGGAGATGTCCGAGAGCGAACTCGCGCGCTGGCGCACGCGGCACGTGGGGTTCGTGTTCCAGTTCTACTACCTGCTCCCGGTTCTCACGGCTTACGAGAACGTCGAGCTGCCACTGTTGCTGCTCGACCTGACGAAAGAGCAGCGACGGAAGCAGGTGGAAAACGCCCTCAGTCTGGTCGGGCTAACGAACCGCATGGACCACCGACCGGGGCAACTCTCCGGTGGTCAGCAGCAGCGCGTCGGCATCGCGCGGGCGATGGTCACCGACCCGACGCTGATCGTCGCCGACGAACCGACCGGCGACCTCGATACCAAGAGCGCGGACGAGATCCTCAATTTGATGGAGGTTCTCCGCTCCCAGTTGGGCAAAACCATCATCATGGTGACGCACGACCCGAAGGCCGCGGCCCGTGCCCAGCGCACGCTCCACCTGGAGAAGGGCCAACTGGTACTGGACACCGCCGCTGTGTAGTTCCGGGCCGGGCTAACAACGAAGCCCTTCGGCCCGGTGCGTTCACTTGGAATTCGGACTCGAGGTTGCCATGTACGGTATGCCCCAGGAGATGATGGGTCCGGCCGGGTTCGACCCGTCGATCGTCATGCTCTCCGGTTACCTGTTGACGCTGCTCGCCGGGCTGATCACGCTGGCGCTGCTCATCGGGGCCGTCACCCTACCGGTATTCTTCCTCGTGCTGTTCGGGATCGAACAGGGCGCACGAGTGGTCGCCGGGGCGACCGGGATGTTCATTCCCAAACTGGTGCTCATCATGTTCCGCGGGCTGCGCCGCAGTCCGCTGCGCACCTCGCTCACGTACCTCGCGCTGTTCGTCCTCACCACCGTGCTCGTGTTCCTGTACACGATCCTCACGTTCATCGACACCGTGACGACCGAGAAGGAAGCCAACTTCAAGGCGATCCTCACGCACAAGACGGTGATCCCCAGCCAAATGCCGCCGAAGCACTACACGGAGTTCAAGCGGCTCGCGCTCGATGAACTACCCAAAGAGTACGCGAAAGAGTACCCGGGGGAACCGCCCCTGGCGGTGCGCGACCAGGACATTATCAGTTGGTCCTTCGTCGGCGGAACCACCGACCCCAAGAACATGCGCCCGGACAACGTGCTGTTCATGTTCTGCCTGGAGCCGGAAAAGATCCTGACCATGATGGACGGACTGGACGACCTGACGGGGGACGAGAAGGCGCAGTTGGAGGCCGGGGTCAAGGCGATGATGGCTAACGAACAGGCCATCATCGTGAGCAAGTCGCGCCTGAAGAAACTGAATAAAGAGGTCGGCCAGGAGATCAAGTTGACCGGGCTGAACTTCCCGAAGATGGAGTTCAAATTCGACATCATCGGCGTCATCCCGGACGGGAAGTACGAGGGCGTCGGGTTCATGAACAAGGCCTACCTGGAGAAGCTCCTCAAGGACAAGCCGGCGGACTACGCCATGCAGGACAAGGCGGTGAACCTGATCTGGGTGAAACTGCCCAACCGGAAGGCGTTCGACGTGCTCAACCGGATGGTGGACCCGCCGGCGAACCCGGCCCCCGGCCAGGAGCGACGGACGTCCCCGTTCAACAGCCCGGCGCTGAAGATGGAAACCGCGTCGAGCGGGATCGGGTCGTGGTTGGACGCCTACAAGGACATCTTCTTCGGCATGAAGTACATCCTCACGCCCGCGATGGTGGCAATCATGTGCCTGGTGATCGCCAACGCGATCAGCATCGGGGTGCGCGAGCGCCGCACCGAGATGGCCGTTCTGAAGGTGCTGGGGTTCCAGCCCCGGCACGTGCTCGCCCTCGTCCTGGGCGAAGCGGTGCTCGTGGGCCTGTTGGCCGGCGGGATGGCCGCGTTCCTGTCCTGGTTCGGGATCGGGAACCTGAAGCTCCAGATCGCGTTCTTCGGTGCGTTCATCGTACCGTGGCAGGCGCTGGTACTCGGGCCGCTGCTGGGCGTGGTCGTTTCCGTACTCGGCAGCATCGGGCCGGCGCTGAGCGCCAAGAACGTGAAGGTGGCCGAAGTGTTCGCGCGAGTGGCTTGAGTCGTCGTACCGAAAAATTGATCGCCAGGAACCGAACCGATGCCCGGTACCGCAACGAAAGTCGAACTGCTCGCGCCCCCGAAAGACGGGCCGAACCCGGTTTACGCGCTCGCACAGACGGTCGCGGGGCTGCTCGTCCCGCTCGCCCTGTTGCGCCCGTTCCGGTTCCTGCTGGTGCCACGGCGCGCCGGTGGGAGCGAGTTGTTGCGCGCCGTGCTCCTGTTCGGGTTCGCCGGGTTCTGGCTCCTGGTGCTCACCGGGCAGGCGGCCACGTTCGCGTTTAAGGGGTTCCCGCCGTTCAAGGAGCCACCGAAGTTCGACCCGCTCACGTTCGGGGCGGTGATAGGAGCACTGTTCCGGGGCGTGCTCGGGGCTGCGCAGGTTCTGTTGGCCCCGACGATTTTGTTCGATTGGCTGTTTTTCCGGTCGTTCTCGAACCTGCGAACCGCGCCTCCCGCGTTCGAGCGCGCCGTTAAGTTGCGGTTCCAGTTCGAGCGGGGCATCTACTCCCTTATCGGGACGCTGTTCGTCGTCGGATTCTCGCTGCTCCCGCTCGCCGCACTACTGGCCGCGCTGCCACTAGTCGCGCCGAGCGAGGCGGTTCTCAGCGACACCGTGCGCCCGGCGCGGTCGTGGTGGCGCCGGACCGCGCGCCGCGCGTTCGCCGCGTGCGCCGGAACCGCGGTCCTCGTCGCGCTGTTCGCGTTCGCGGTCGAGGTCGTCACCCAACTCCCACTCCCCACGGGGGGACAGCTCGGCGTGCTGGCGAAGAAGGTGCTCGGAACATCGACCATCGATCTGTTGCCCGAGCGCGCGATGGCCGGTGTGCAGCCTGAAGATTCGTGGCTCAGCTCGCAGGAACTGCTCGATAAAAAGGCCGCGCTGGAGCGCGCACGCGACCGGGCCGCCCGGAGTCAGACCACCGCGCTCTGGACCCCGGAAGACGAGGCCGAGGTCACAGCGGCCCAACGCGACATCGACGAACGGGCGCTGACATCGCTCCATATGAAGGTGCGGCTCGACCCGAAACTGTCCCCCTGGCTCGCGCGCCCCATCTGGGCCATCCTGCCGCCCGCGCTGATCCAGCACTGGCCGTTCGTGTTCCTCTTGGTCTACGCGACCGACCTGATCCTGTTGCTGCTCATCGGCCGCGTGCCGCTGGCCTACAACTTCCGCTACCTGTGGGTACGGAGGCGGGACACGGCACTCACTGCCGTGGCGTTTACCGTGGTCGTCGCGCTCGTGGTCGTGCTGCTCGCGTTCGTCAACGGCATGTACAAGCTGAACGAGAGCACCGGCGTGCCGGGGAACGTGATGGTGCTGGCCGAGGGTTCAACGGACGAACTGTTCAGCAACCTGGAACGGGCCGCGGCGGACAACGTGGAACGGGTCGAAGTGACGGCCGCGAACGGAGCAAAATACGCCGTCGCACGGGCGGTCCGCGGTCCCGACGGCGCGCTAGACCGGTTGCCGGTCGGCGCCCCACTGGAGGTGAAGGGCGCGGTCTACCTCGCGAGCCTCGAATCGTACATGGTGATGAACCAGGCGGTGCCGTCGAAACCGGGCGAGACGGCCCGGCGTCGGTTCCTCCAGGTGCGCGCGCTGCGCGACCCGCAGATCGCGGCTGCGGTTCACAACATGGAATTGGAGCCGGGCGGGAAGTGGTTCGCGGGCAACGGCGTTCACCAGGAATCCGGGGGCAAGTACCTGCCGTGCGTGCTCGGCGGCGGGGCGGCGGGCACCCTCGGCGCCGACGCCGGCAAGCCAAAATTGGGACCGGGCGACACGTTCGAGTTGGCCGACCAACAGTGGGTCGTGACCGGGGTGATGAAGTCCGAGGGGACGACGTTCGGGTCCGAAGTGTGGGTGAGCGACAACAATCTCGCGGTCCACGCGGCGGGTAAGAAGAACCGGTACACCACGCTCGTACTGCGCACGGCCGACGACAACGCGACCGCGGCCCGCGCCGTCTCCGACTACCTCAATCGCGGGTACACGCAAGCGAACTTGAAGGCGTTCGCCGAAACGGACTATTACAACGAGCTGACCAAAACCAACGAGACGTTCCTAACGTGGATCGTGTTCCTGGCCGGGGTGATGGCGGTCGGCGGGATCTTCGGCGTGATGAACACGATGTTCGCTTCGATCGCGGCCCGCATCAAGGAAGTCGGCGTGTTGCGCATCCTCGGGTTCAAGCGCTGGCAGATCCTCATCTCGTTCATGATCGAGTCACTGGCGATCGCGTTCGTCGGCGGTATGGTGGGGTGCGCGCTCGGCTACTTCGCTAACGGCTTCGAGGCTGCGAGTACACTTTCGGGTGGTCAGGGGGGCGGTAAGAGCGTCACTCTCAAGATGGTCGTGGACTACCAGATCCTTGCCGCCGGGATGTTGTTCACGCTCGTGATGGGGCGACTCGGCGGGCTCGTCCCGGCTCTCTCGGCGATGCGGATGGAGATCCTCGATTCGCTCCGGTGATCCCATGTCCGACCGGGCTGCATTCCGAGCGGCCATTCGCGCGAACCCGACCGACGTTACCGCTCGGTTGGTGTTCGCCGACTGGCGCGGGGAGAACGCCGAACTGGGCGTCGCGCCCGTCGTATCGGAAGCATTGTCCCAGCCATCCCCGGTCCTCGACCGGCGCGCGTGGTGGCGCCGGTTGTTCGGTAACTGATCTCGCGCCCGGGTTCGTGAAAGTAAAATCTCAATTCGTTGCGAACGATTAGATTCAGTTCTATATTCCCGGCACTGCCACCGAAGCGGGACCCTTTTTGGGGACCGGCCTACTTTTTTCGCCCACGCGCGAGCGATAAGCCCTCGGCCCTCCGATGCCAAATACCACTTCCCGCACCCGCGTTCGTGTGTTCGCCGCCGCGGTCGCGTTCTACCTGAGTGGCGTGTCCGTCGCGGTCCTGACCGACGTCCCCAGCGCGATGTCAGCGTCCATCGTGTTGGTAGCTGGGGCAGTTTGGGCGTTCGGGGTCCAGGCTGGGATCAGTGCACTCGTTCTGGAGCTCATGGTCGGGTTCGTCCTGTTCAGCACCCAGGCGCTAACCTCCACCGTACCACCGATCACGATTCTGGTACCCGTGCTCATTACCGACACGGTCGTACTCACGTCCCTGACCGCATTGAGACGCGCAGAGTTCCGACAAGGCGCGATTGAAGGCCGGTTACGCGAAAAGAACGCCGAACTGCAAGCCGCGCTCACCGAGGTGAAGGAACTCCGGGGAATGCTCGCGATCTGTGCCTGGTGTAAGTGCATCCGCGACGTGGACGGCATGTGGAACAAGCTGGAATCGTACCTCTCCAAGCACTCGCACGCGACCCTGACGCACGGCGTCTGTCCGACGTGTGCCACGAACATGAGTTCCGAAGTGCAAAGCCTGTCCCCGACTGCATAACGGGCAAAATTGAGTCGCCGAAACGATCGGCACGTGACAATTCCATTGGGGAGGTGTAGACTTCTCATACATCCTGCCAAACGGCCCACCACCGCCCGCCGCCTGCTCTCCCACCGCATCGCCACGTTTCGAGGTCGGGTATGCCCCACACTGCCTACCTTTTCTCCATACCACTCGTGTGCCTCCTTGCGTACTGCGCGGCCAATTGCAACGCCGCGGAGGACCAGGAACAGTTTGAAGAAAAGACCGTCGCACGCTGCGCCGAGCGGGTACTGAAGAACGCCAAGAACGACCGCACCGTCTGGCTCAAGGAACTGGAGTCCGCGTTCCCCGGTAAGGTGATGAACGCGAACACCGAAGAAGAATACGCGACGTGGTTCGTGCTGCTCATTGGTAAGGGCGAACAGTGGCACCGCGACTCGGCCTCTCCCGGGCTCGCGGATCTGTTCGACCGGGTGGTTCAGCGCCTGGAACTCGGCCCAGTGCCGTCGATCACGCGCGAGGAGTTCACGAGATACGCGAAGCGTCTCATGAAGGACACGGCGCAGGCGGGCACTGGGGGCGACCCAGTCGAGGATGCGGACAAAGTGTTCCGCGTGCTGGACCGCAACGGCAACGGTGAATTGGAACCCGAGGAACTGACATCGGGATTGAAGGACGAAAAAGATCACGCCGACGCGGACGGGAACGGGCGCATCACAAAGGAAGAGTACCGCGGATACTTCCAGCGCAAAGTAACGTTCAAAGCGGACCAGCTCTCGGCTGCGGCCAAAGCGAACGAAAACCCGCAAGCCCGCGGACCGGAAGGTAAGCCGAAACCGGGTGCGGGGCTACCGGAGTGGTTCGCCACGCTCGATACCGACAAGGACGGTCAGATCGCGCTCTTCGAGTGGCGCAAGGACAGCCGCCCCATCGCCCTGTTCAACGAAATGGACCTCAACGGCGACGGTCTACTGACACGAGACGAATACCTGCGTTACGTGCGGATGACCGAAAACAAACTGAAACAAGAGCGGCGCGAAGTGAAGGAATAAGCAAAGTGCCCACCCGCGAGACCACTTTCTTGCCGTGAGGCGCAAACTCCGCCCTCCCCACGGGGGGCACGGGGCGGGGTGTTGCGCCGAAGACTAACTTCGTGGGGCATTAACCTTCCGCGGCGTATCGCCGCAGCTCGTGGCGCTGACCCCGCGGGTGAGCGTCATCAATGTAAAGCGCCACACTCTGCGTGCAACGTCGGAAGCTCAAAGTTAAAAAGCCGGCCCACAAGGGTCGGCTTTCGTTGTTGACAGCCCGTCTTAATTCACACCTTACCAGCGCCGGTACCCGAACCCGTTCCAGCCGCGATTGTAGTACGGCCGCGAATAGTAACTGCCGTAGTTGTAGCCGTAGCTCGGGTACACACCGGACCCGACGCTCAAACCGATCCCGCCGACGTTCAAGTTGAACCCGGAGCCGTAGTTGTAGAAGCCACCGGCCGGGTACACGTAGGGCGAGGTGTTGATGCTCGGATACACCACAGCCGGGCGAGAGTAGTAACCGCCGTAGTAGCCGCCGTGATACCGAGGCGGGCGGGCATCGGCGGAGCCAGCAGACATTGTCAGGGCACCGGCTGTAACCAGTGACAGAAGTGCGAATTTCATGGTGTGCGTCCCAAGGTGTCGGGCGATCAGAGCAATGGCGGAGGGCGTTTCATTATACGAACGCAAACGGCCGCCGGGGTTGCGCCCGGCGGTCCGAAGTTTCGCGCTTTAACGGATCGCTTAGCGGTGATGGTGGTAGTGACCGTAGTATGGGCGGCCATAGTAGCCGTAAGCCGGGTACACGTTACCGATCGTCACACCGAAACCCGGGCGCACGACAGTCACCGCGGGGTAAGCCGGAGCCACAATCACGGGACGAGCAACGACCACGGGTGGGGCGGCAACGATCACCGGTGCAGGGGACACGAGCACGGGCGGCGGGGACACAACCACCGCTGGGGGCGGGGACACGAGTTCGACGGGCGGTTGGGCCGAAGCCGAGGAACCAGAAACTACGAGCGCGAGGGCCGCTGCGAGGGACAGGATACCGAGCTTCATGACCGTATCTCCAACCAAGCGGCAGGGGCTTGAGCTGAGTTCTCCGTGCACCAGACGCAAACCAGAAGCCCGTCTTGCGCGGGAGGCTTGTGGCTCGCACGGGGCGGCGTGTGGCCCATAGCGGCTGTGCCGATTGGGAGAAATGGCAGATCAAAAAGCGAAAGGGCCGGCAGAGCCGACCCTTTGCGAGAACCACCAATATTCTGCGTCCTACACGTTGCCGAAGTGGTGCTGCAACTTCTTGATGGCCTTGTACTTCTCGTCGCTTACTCGCTCGACAGTCGTGGCCAGTTCTGTGGCGATCTCGGGCACCGGCCAACCGTCCGCGGTCAGTTCCAGAATCCGGCGCTGGCGCGGGCTGAGTTGCTCAGCGGCGACCTTCGCCACGGCGTCGCGGTCGTCGCGTGTCGTGTTCGCGACGGGGTGCCGGTCGGGTAAATCGGGTGACAGCGCCGCGAACTTGCGGGCGCGCTGGGTGCGCTTCTTCACGGCGTCGATGGCGCGGAGGAACTCGCGGCGCTCGTCCGTTTCGCTGTCCACCAGCACGGTGCCCCACTTCTCCGCTTCGACGCGCTCAAGTAAGCGGACGAAAACGGCTTGGGTGCAGTCCTGCCACCGGTCGGCCGGTAAGCGGGCGTTCCGCCAGCACGTCTGGCAGTACTTGCTGATGTCGGTAACGGCTTTCGAGCTGGGCGCTGCGGTCGCGGTGGAAGCAGCGGCCCGCGCCGGCGACGTGGCGAGGGCGGTGCCCAACACCATCGCCACCATCACGTTGCGTGAAGAACGTGTCGTGGGCAAATATCGGGTCATGCGGTCGCGTCCCAAAATCAAGGAGCGAAGTTCTGTCAATTATAGCGACAACGAGCGCCGCCATTCTCGCGTTCGGCGCGGAAATTTCTCGGCGTCGGGCGCGGCCACTTGCGGTAAGCTGTGCCTCTGACTGAAGTTCCCCCCGTAAGTTCAGGGTGAACCCCGCCCGCAAGGGTGGTGGGTAGCAGCACCAAAACAGTTAATACTGTTCAGTGTTTGACCCGCCGCCCTTGCGGGCGGGGTTCACCTGCCAACTTTACCTGCAAGGGCAGCAAGCACGTTAGCAGCCCTTGCGAGTAACTCCCAAATTCACAGGATTCCCACTAATGCGCCGACTGCTGCCTCTCCTGCTCCTCACACCGGCTATCGCGTTCGCCGACGAGCCGAAGCAATCCGATCCCGTGCCGAAGGGAACCACATTTAGCTTCGACTTCAATAAGAGCAAGGTCTTCCCAGGAACGACGCGGCGCGTAACCGTGTTCGTGCCAGCTCAATACGACGGCAAAACGCCCGCGTGCGTGTACGTAAACCAGGACGGATTGCCCGGTTACGTTGGGCCGACGTTTGAAAAGCTGATCGCCGCGAAGGAAATGCCGGTCACGATCGCAATCGGCGTGACACCCGGCGTCGTTCCGGCAGCAAGCAAGGACACGCTCCCGCGGTTCAACCGCAGCTACGAGTACGACGGACTCGGTGACGCTTACGCTCGCATGTTGCTCGACGAGCTGCTCCCGGAAGTGGAAACGAAAACTGCAACCGGCGACCGCAAAATCGTGCTCTCGAAGAAGGGCGCGGACCGTGCCATCGGCGGGGCGAGTAGCGGCGCCATTTGCGCGTTTACAGTCGCATGGGAGCGTCCTGACGCCTTCACCCGCGTGTTCAGCACCATCGGTACTTACGTCGGGCTGCGCGGGGGTGACATCTACCCCACGCTGATTCGCAAGTTCGAGCCGAAGCCAATCCGCGTCTTCCTTCAAGACGGCAGCAAAGACCTCAACATCTACGGCGGCGACTGGTGGATGGCGAACCAGACAATGCAGCGCGCGTTGGTGTTTGGCGGCTACGAAGTGAAGCACGAGTGGAACGAGGGCGGGCACGACGGCGGGCTGGCCGCGAAGCCGTTCCCGGAAGCAACAAAGTGGCTGTGGAAGGGCTGGCCCGAGGCGCCGAAGGCCGGAGAGGGATCGTCGCAGTTAAAAGAGATCCTGATCCCGGGCGAGGGGTGGAAGCTTGTGGGCGAGGGTTACAAGTTCACCGAAGGCCCGGCGACCAACGCGAAGGGTGAAGTGTTCTTCAACGATGTGGGTGCGGCGAAAACGTACAAGGTCGTGGACGGCAAGCCGGTCGAATGGCTGGCCGACAGCAAGCGCGGCGACGGTCAGCGCTTCGGCCCGGACGGAAAGCTCTACGCGAACGCAGCGGGCGTGAACAAGATCCTCGCGTGGGACGCGGAGGGCAAAGCGACCGAGTTCGCAACCGGCTTCAAGGGGAACGATCTCGTCGTGCTGAACACGGGTGCGATTTACGACACCGACCCGTTCGAGACGCCAAATAACAGCAAGATCTACTACGTCTCGCCGCAGGGTGAAAAGAAAGTCGTTGATACCGGGCTGAAGTTCGCGAACGGCATCACGGTGTCACCGGACCAAACGCTGCTCTACGTCGCGGACAGCCGAACGCACTGGGTTTACAGCTACTCCATCCAGCCCGATGGTACCCTCGCGAACAAGCAAAAATACTACCACCTCTACGTTCACGACCGCGACGACGATTCCGGTGCGGACGGGCTGCGCGTGGACCGCGACGGGCGCCTGTGGGTCGCGACCAAGGCGGGCTTGCAGGTGTGCGACCAGGCGGGCCGCGTGAACTGCATCATCCCCACGCCGAACGGCAAAGTCTCGAACCTGACGTTTGGCGGCGAGAACATGGACGTGATCTACGCGACCTGCGGTGAAAAGGTTTACAGCCGCAAGGTGAAGGTGAAGGGCGCGAACGCATTCGAGAAGCCGTTCAAGCCGACTGCGCCGCGGCTGTAAGGGCGATGGGACTCAACTGTTGTTCGCAGGTTTGGCAATTTCCGACATATTTGACATTGTGAAAGTTGTGTAAGTTGCTCCTTTTGGCCGACCGATCTGCGAACCAATCATCCTAAAACGCTTTCTGATACTATCGTGAGGTGGTGAAGCACTTTCTGCCCACCATCTCACGACGGAAACGCCCACCTCGGAGCCTTCTATGCCCCAGTTTCGCGTCGCCCTCTTCGCACTGCTCCCGATGGCGCTGCTCGCCGGGTGCCAGCCCAAAGGCATCCCCGCAACCGGGCTTACGAACCCCGACGGCAAAACAACACTCGCGGACGCTCGCAAGGGGTTCGTTACCAAACTCGCTCGACAACAAAAAGCGAACGAAGCAGTCGATGAGCCGCCCGCGAACGTGTTTCGCACAGTGCAGTACGACGCGCCTGTGGGCAAATGCGCCGCGTACCTCACCCCCAACCCGAAAGACGGCAAGAAGCACCCCGCGATCATCTGGGTCACCGGTGGCGACTGCAACACCATCGGCGATGTGTGGAAACGCGCTCCGGCCAGCAACGACCAGACCGCCAGCCAGTATCGTGAAGCCGGCATCGTGATGATGTTCCCGTCACTCCGAGGGGGGAACAAGAACCCCGGTTCACAGGAGAATTTCTTCGGCGAAGTCGACGACGTGCTCACCGCCGCGGAGTACCTCGCGAAACAGGATTTCGTCGACCCGACCCGCATCTACCTGGGCGGGCACAGCACCGGCGGCACGCTTGTGATGCTGGTCGCGGAGTCGTCGCCCAAGTTCCGCGCGGTCTTCTCGTTCGGCCCGGCCGAGGACATTTCGGGCTACCCCGCACAGTTCCGGTCCGCGGTCAACACATCCGATGCGCGCGAGATCGAACTCCGGTCGCCCGGCCGGTGGCTCCACTCGATCCAGTCACCGACGTTTGTTTTTGAAGGGACCGACGGCAATTTGGGTTCGCTTCAGGCGATGGCACAGGCGTCGAGTAACCCAAAAGCGAAATTCTTCGCGGTTAAAGGAGCGACACACTTCAGTGTCCTCGCTCCGGTCAACAAGCTGGTCGCGGAGAAGATCCTCGCGGACACCGGCGCGGAACCGAACCTGGCGTTCACGGAAGCCGAACTGAACCAACTCTTCGGCCGGTAACTGTGGTGAGTTGGGAGCACAACAGGCTCATGTCGAGGAACAGAAGTGAACGATCGCGACGCACTGTTGGCGGCGATTCTGGCTCAACCCGATGAAGATACGCCGCGATTGATTTACGCGGACTGGCTCGATGAAAATGGCGAGCCAGATCGCGCCGAGTTTATTCGCCTACAGTGTCGGCTTCCGCACCTATCACGCCGCACGGCCGAAGCGAAACGACTAATCGCGCGCGAAACCGAACTCCGTGCGAAGCTCTTCAAGCACCTCGACAAGTTGCCGTTCACCAAAATTAGCTACCGCCGTGGGTTTGTGGATTCGATCACGTCCGGGCTGCAAATTTTTGCCAAATGCGCACCTGAATTACGAACTGAAGATACGCCAGCGTTTGAGTTGATTCTCGATCCCGATAAAGAAGATGACGAGCTGTTACATGAGCCCAGTGATGGTGGAAGATCGATTATTCCCTCTATCGCAGATCAGCAAGAACTTCGGCGGTGCGTTTCTTTAGACCCACGAGTCTACTTTTGGTTAGAAACCGCCGAGGCACTATTCGGCTCGCCGAATCTGACAGGACTCCGCAAACTACGCGCGTCCGGTGATGCTGGAGGCGCTTTTGAGTATTTGGATTCTCCGACGTTCTTGAACCTCCGGCTACTGAATCTGCACGGTAATGATGATTTGGACCATCATCCACCCGAGATCAAGCGCCTCGTTTCCTCTTCCCACCTTGTGAATCTCGAATATCTGAATCTTAGTGCCTGCAATCTTGACGATAATTCTCTTCAGGATTTCATCACAACAACGCACCTCCAACGGCTGCGCGCCCTGGACGTTTCAGAAAATCCTCTCGGTCGCGAGCTTGTGAATTTCTTTCGCGCGCGCAGTTTACCCGCGCTAGTTGAGCTGAATTTGTCAAGCTCCCTTGATTGGTGGGGGCGGGAAACTACGGAAGTGAATGAGGATATAAAACTTCTGGCCGACTCACTGCGCATTGAACAATTAACGAAACTAGCATTGTGTCAAAATTCGATCACCGATGAAGGCGCGATCGCGATCGCCAAATCGTCGCGCAAGTTGCAGCTTGCGCGATTGGATTTAGGAGGGAATCAGACCAGCAAGACTGCAAAGCAGGCATTGGAAAACCGATTCGGGCGTGGCGTATGCACCTACCGCCAACCCGGTGACCGCAACCGTCGGTGAAGAAACCGCGTTCCTCAATCGCGGCTCTACGCGCTCCGGTACGCGGCTTCGAGGTGCTTCACGTAAGTCGCGGCGTCCGTGAGCGGCGAGTTCGACACCATGTCCCGGAGGCTGCCGCGGAGGTCGGCGAGCGCGTCGCGCTGGTCGGCCCACGTCGCGGCCAGCGGGAGTGGGCTCGGGATGACGACGGGGACGGGATTCGCGAGGTCCATGACCACACGATGGAGGGCTTGTGGGCCGCGCTCCGCACGTTCCGCGGGATCTTGCAAGCATTACCTCCACCAGCACCCGTGTTCCCGTGGGCACACAACAAGGTCGGCGTGGCCGGTGTGATCCGCATACTATTTGGGCTCACCCGGTCCACCCCGGCGGCCTCATGAGCCTTCACTCAACAAGTGCCAACGAAGGTGCTTCTCACACCGCAGGGTCTTTGCCGTTCATCCAGGGGCCGGCGAGTGATTGGTGCGGGGGCGGTTGCACGATCCCACCGTCGCCGCCGCTCCAACCGAAGATCTGATTTGGCTTTGCGCCCTGTTTGCTGCGCTTCTCCCACCGCTCGGCCCAAGTCGAATCCGCGGTCGTAATCGCTCGTTTTTCGCGGTCCCAGAAGAGCGCCTTACCCGTGCGGTAGCTCTGCACGGCCATTGCTGCAGTCGTAACGGCCACGGCACCCAGGTCGGGCGGGCTGAACGTGCTCTGGCGCTTGGCTCGAACGCATTCCAGGAAGTTCTCCCACAGCGCTTCGGTGTCGTTTCGCGGTGGTTCCACGCTCTCGAACGAGGCCGGTTCGGGTGCTTGCTCCATCCGGGCCGGGAAGCTCGCGCCGCGGGTGGGATCGTCGCGGAACAGATGGAACCCGCCCTTCACGAACTTGATTGCCCCTAGGCGCCCGCGAACGACGTCTTCGATCGGGTAGCCGCTCAGGGTCGTTGCGGTCACGACGAGCTGACAGCCTTCTTCGTAGTCCGCGACCACGGTCCCCACGTCGGGCACGTCGCGCCCGTCGTATTCGAGGTACAGCCCACCGCCGGCCGTCACGCGGGCCGGGAACCGCACCCCCATTGCGGCGCTCATGCGCGTGACGTGGTGCGTGAGCATGTCGGTGAACGGCCCGCCGCTGAACGGCCACAGGCACCGCCACTGGGCGAACGCGGCGCGGTCGAACGGTTGCTCGCGCGGCGTAGGCCCAACGCGGTTCCCCGCGCACTCGAACTGGTGCCCGAGGAACAGATCCCAATCGATTGTCTTGGGATTCATCTGCTTCGCGAGCCGGTAGAAGCGCCACTGGCCGCGAACGTCGTTCCGGAAGAAGCCGGTTTGTGCGTGAGCGACGTGCCCAATGGCCCCGGTGCGGATCGCATCGAACGCTCGCATCCAGACCGCGTCTGCCATCGCCTGCACGCCCACCGTCACCACCCGGCCGGTGTGTTTCCACGCATCCACCACCGCCACGGCCTCTTCCGCCGTGCGGGTCATCGGCTTTTCGATGAACACGTCTTTGCCGGCCGCGAGCGCGTCGAGCGTCATGCGCCCGTGCCAGTGGTCCGGCGTCGTGATGCAAACCGCGTCCACGTCCGTGCGATCGAGCACGACGCGGTAGTCCTTTGTGACGTGGGATTTATCGTTTCGGTCGAGGCCGCACTTTCGCGCGGAGGGGTACAGCCCCTGTGAGTACCGGCGCCGCGTAACTTTCCCGCCGAAATGAATTTCGTACTCGTCCTCAAGCCCGTCCCACACGTCGCACACCGCGACCGGAGTGACCGGTTTCCCCTCGTTCGCGAACTTGTTGACGAGGTCGATGTGGGCCTGCGCCCGACCGCCGCACCCCAAAAACGCGATCCGAACGCGCTCGTTGCTGCCCACGACGTTGCCGTAGGAAGCCGCCGACAGCGACAGGGCCGCGGCCGAGCCAAAAAACTTGCGGCGATCGAGTGGCGGAGGTGTTGGCATGAGTTCGACTTCCCGCCCCAAGCGGGAGAGAGTTTGAGGCCAGCTTTCGTCTTTTTGGACGTCCCGACGGCGCGAATCGTTCCCGACATCATATTCGATCGGCCACAGCATTCGTAAGATACATCGAGTTTGCGCCGGGATTACACACTGCACGACGAGGACGAAACTCACCACATGCAAGCGAAATTAGCTCTGGCTGACGGTACCGTATTCACCGGACGCGGGTTCGGTGCGACCGGCGAAACGACCGGCGAGGTCGTATTTAACACGTCCATGACCGGGTACCAGGAAGTCCTCACCGACCCGTCTTACACCGGGCAAATCGTCACGATGACGTACCCGCTCATCGGCAATTACGGCACCACCCCGGACGACCAGGAATCCACCCGCGTCCAGGTCGCCGGGTTCATTGTTCGCGAGCTGACTCGCGTGCCGAGCAACTTCCGCTCGAACAACTCGCTCGACGGCTTCCTCAAAGCGAGCAACGTCGTCGGCATCGAGGGCATCGATACGCGGGCACTGGTGCGCCGGCTCCGCGTGCGCGGATCGATGAACGGCATCCTCTCGACGGCCGACCTCGACGACGCTTCGCTCGTGAAAAAGGCGCGCGAGTTCCCCGGCATGGAGGGCCGCGATCTCGTTTCCGAAGTCGTGCCGAAGCAAGCGTTTAAGTGGAAAGACGGGTTCGGGGCGTTCGCCGATCACGTGATCCCGTCCAAGCCGGCGACCAAGCGGGTGGTCGCGATCGATTACGGCATGAAGTGGAACATCCTGCGCTGTCTCACGCAGGTCGGCTGCGAGGTCACCGTTGTCCCGGGCACCGCGTCCGCGGACGAAGTGCTCTCCCACAACCCGGACGGGATCTTCCTGTCGAACGGCCCCGGCGACCCGGCCGCGGTGGGTTACGCGATCGACACCGTGAAGAATCTGATCGGCAAGAAACCGATCTTCGGTATCTGTTTGGGGCACCAGTTGCTCGGTTTGGCGTTCGGCGCGAAGACCTTCAAGCTGAAGTTCGGGCACCGGGGCGCGAACCAACCGGTGCGGAACGAACTCACGAAGCAGATCGAGATCACCACGCAGAACCACGGCTTCTCGGTCGACCCGAGCACGCTCCCGTCGAACGTGGTCCCGACGCATATCAACCTGAACGACAACACGCTGGAAGGGCTGAAGCACACGTCGCTTCCGGTGTTCAGCGTGCAGTACCACCCGGAAGCCGCCGCCGGCCCGCACGACTCCAGCTACTTGTTCGAGGACTTCCGCAAGATGATGGGGTGAGTGAAATATTAGTCGCGAAATTCAATCGTGTGCCCCTCTTCCCACTGGGGCACTCGTTGATTTGCTGCTAATCCAAGCACATTAATTCGCCCGACTCGTTTCTGCTCCGCGACCCACTCTTTCACATCGCTTTCCCACACGAGAGGGAATGCAAGCGCGGCGTCCCAAATTTCGTCGTAAGGTACCTGTTTTCGGCCAACACGGAGTTCGTTGACGCGCCTCAACGCAGCGGCAAGATACCGCTCTCGCAATGTAATTGCGCGGAACGAAGGAAGTTTCGCTTCTTCTTCCGCGAAAAGTGAACCTTGACCGGTTTTGCGTATCTGCTCGGCTTCTTTTGCTCCGGCGCGTATCTCCTCCTGAAAAAAGAATGCGTCCTTCTCGACCTGCTTGAATACCTCAACGCCTCTTCGGTGGCGCGTTGCGTAAATCAGGTGGAAAAAAGTGCGTTCGCTCGCGGGATGTAGGACGACGGCAGGACACACAAACTCGAACGCTCCAACTTCGCGAATTCGATTAGCGTAAGTGGTAAATAACTCGTCCTCACGATCTTGGGGATCTGCAATTTGGCTGATTCTGGCGAATACTTCGTCGGTCCCGAAAAGGCGATGAAAACTATCAATAATTTCTGCCCGTGATTCCTTTGGACTGACAAACCGACGGATGTGTTCCGTCATGAAGTTGATCAACACCTCACCAGGGGATTGTCGGAGAAGAGGTTGGATACAATCTAGATCGTAACCACTCCAACCAGTTGGATCGATGAAGATGAACGGAAACGAGCTTCGCCCGCCCTGTTGAATGAATTTTATAATCTCTGGAATGCAATCCATTAAGGCTGCATTGCGTGTAACGATGCTTGCATCAATTTGTTTGTTGGCATAATCTCGTAACTGCGCGTGCGCTGCCGCTTTCTCTTCAAGAAAAAAGCACTGTATTGCAAGCGATTTATCCCATTCCCTGAGCGTGTCTCGTGCTTTCCGAAGTTCTTGAAGAGCGATTGCAAACGAAGTATCTGACAAGTCGGCTGTTTGAGATTCCCACGGGCCAGAAAAGCAATCTACGTAGGTGATCGTAGTCCACCTCGAACCAATGATGTGGGCAAACCGCTCAAGGTAGTGTCGCAAAATGTAATGTTTGACGAGTGACTGCTCGCGGCCAACGTAATCTTCGTTAGTTGCCATTGGGCGCTCCGGATGGTCACGCTTCGTACTCGTTCAGCATTTGCAGTCTCACGCGGCGAGCAGGTATCTCTACGTCGTGCTCAGCCGGTTGGTCGTCGTGCGTTCGGTCATCGAGTGTGCGCCCCGTTTCGCTCTTGCGCACTCCGCCCCATTGTTTGAAGAAAAACGACACGCGACTTTCGTTACACTGATCTCGAAGCGACCGAACCCATTCAGCCGCCATTGGTCGGGCACCATGACCACTTTCCCCACCGACGATTACCCAGTGAATGTCAGTTAGGTCGATTTGGCCCAAATTTTCCAACAATGGCTCAACCGAAAGGAACCGTGTGGCTACCGGCGCGGTTCTGAGGTGATCAATTCGCGGTAGCCCGTGGCGACGGTTCTCAACGCTGACTCCCCACCATACGTGTGGCAAACCTGCCGCGAACCGGAGTTCCGATTTCAGCAACTCAGCCATTCGCTCGGACCGTTTCGTCAGCACCTGATACGTGTGCCAGTTGGCGGCCTCCATAACCCGCGCAACACGAACAATGTAGCCCGTGGGAACTTCGGGATGAAATAGATCACTCATCGAATTAACGAACACTCGTCGATGTGCGGGCCACCGAAATGGTTCCGATAATTTTTCGGGGACCAAACGGAGGTCGAAACCTTGCTCGTAGGGGTGGCCCTTCACCCCCCGAAATCGCTCGGCAAAAGTGGCGGCGTAGCAGTGCTTACAACCTGGGCTGATTTTTGTGCATCCACGAACGGGGTTCCATGTGGCATCAGTCCATTCGATAGTGCTGCGGTCGCTCATGGAATTATCCGGCATCAATATGGTAATTTGTACACTATATTGGCGCCGGCTTTCCACCGCAAGAAGAAATGCAACGAAATTTGCGGTTGGCTAGATTGTGCAAACCATTCGAGCATGTTTACGCGCTGTTCGCGCTACTCGATAGCACGTAGTACCGGTTCGCGCGAGCGGGTTCGGGGCGGCGGACCGTTTCTCGGCACGCGGGCGCTTCCGGTACGCGCACGCGGGTTGCGATGACGATCGGTTCCACATGCACTTCCACCTTGCGCTCCGGGCGCTTCCCGTTCAGCAGCAGACCGATCCACGTGTACCGCACACACAGTTCGTAGGTCGTGAGTAGCACCGCGAACGTGAGTGCGTTCACGAGCAGGAACTCTGCGACCATCGGGAATGTGATCGAAGCGAACACTACTTGAAACACCGCCTGCACCGGGAAGCCGGCGAGGTAGCACCAGTACGATGCGTCCGCGAGGTACTTCCACCGCGGACCGGTGCCCGCGAAGTGCTGCTGGAACAAGCCGATTAGTCCGCCGATCATCAGCCACGTGTACAGCCCGCCCAGGAAGATCGCGACCGCCTTCCACACGACCAACCACGCGGGCGGCACGCCGCGCACCACTTCTTCCACCCAGTTCCCGGAGATGGTGAGCTTCAACATCACGGGGAGCACAACGAGATTCGCGACCGCGAGGTGCAACCGCCACCGGCGCCCCACTCCTGCGAGCGCGTCGCGGTGCCGATACAGTAGCGCGCCGACGAAGAAGAACCCGAGGTAGTACGCGAGCACCGCCAGTTCGGGCGCCCAGCCCTTCGGCGTGTCGATCCACCACGTGGACATGTCCCACATCAGCGGCACCGTGAGCGTCGCGGCGACGGGAACTTTTACCCGCGAGCGCAAAATGCGTCTTACGAGCGCGTCGAAGGCTTGCGTCAAATGAACTGGGAACCGTTCTTTCAGTGCGAACAGCGCCAGGAGCGGCACGCAACACATCAGGAGGTAGTAGAGGAACCACAAGTGAAAGTTCGGTCCGATCCACCCGCCCACATCCGCTGAGTCCCAAACTGCACCGCGCAGCGTGGCGTGGTGCGCGAAAACGAAGTGCAGCGACGGGCACACGATCAGGATCGCGAGCGCTAGCGGGAGTGCGACGCGCAAAATGCGATTGCGGGCCAGTTCGCGCGCCCCGCGGCGCGCGGCCAAGGCGCTCGCCGCGAACCCGGCGAGCACGAAAAACAGTTGCATGCGGAAGTCGTGGACCGCGAAGTAACACGCATCAGCAGCGAGGTGGTGCGTGTGATCGCGCACCGGGAACCCGACCAGCCCACTGGCCGTATAGGGGAGCACGCCGTGCGTGACCAACCCCAGGAACATGGCGACCACGCGGAGGTTGTCGAGGGCGGCGTTGCGCGTCGAAGAAGAGACATGTGCGGCCATTTTCCGTGCCGTTTCCGGGCGAAGTCCTTTCTGCCGGAGGTGAGCGATGGGGGCGGGCAACGCGGAATGGTACGCACCGAACCTGTTCGGTGCAACCCCGTTTCAGACGGTGATTAAAATGACCGAAGCTGCGCGCGACGGGGCGCTTCGGTTATCATTCTGCCACCATGAACGACGAAGCCGCTCTGCTCGCCGCGATCACCGCGCACGCGGACGAGGACACCCCGCGCCTCGCCTACGCGGACTGGCTCGACGAAAATGAAGCGCCCGTTCAGGCGGAGTTCATCCGGCTCCAGTGCCGACTCGCATCGTGTTCGGCCGCGGACCCGGGCTACCCCGACCTCACCGAGCGCCACGCGGAAATGGTCGCTCAGTTCGGGCCGCTTGCGAAGCTGACCGCGCCCGCGCTGCCGCCCGGTTACCACGCCGAGCACGACATCACCGGTTTCCGGCGCGGGTTCCTCTCCGCCGCGAGCGGTTCCTGGAGGGCGGACCGGCGCACCCCGACAGACGAGGACGTCGAACAGTTCGCGGCGGGACTTTCGCAACTCATCGCGACCACCACCGTTCGCGAGTTGCACCTCACCGACTTGACGCCGGATCAGGTCTTTCGCGTCCTCACGGCCCCCGGCGCGGAATCACTGACGAGTGTACTCGTCGCACAAAGATTCGCTCTCGGCTCCACCGGTGACACCGAGAGCGAACTGATTCGAGCGGTCGCGCTGTCAAAAGTGGTCCCGAATCTGGAATACCTGAGATTGTTCTTCGGCTCCACCCCTCCACCAACTGCCGGTATCACGCAGTTGGCTCGGGCGAAGTTCGATCGGCTTACACAGCTCACCTTGTGGATTCAAACCGGGCCGACGTGCGATCTCGCGCCACTCACCAGCGCGGCATGGTTCCGCAACTTGCGCCGCGTGTATTTCGGCGACTCCGCGGTGCGAGGAAGTGCGCTTGTGCCCGCGCTCGCGAAGCTCCCGCACCTGGAATCACTCGACCTCATTCAACAATCCGCACCGGCACGTAAGGCACTCGGAATGGCCCGCGGGTTCCCCGCGCTCGCGCGATTGGAGCTTCAGGGGCGTGTTCCGTTCAACGACGCCGTCCGAATGGCAACCGGGCGCTTCCCGGCTCTGGCTGAACTCACGATTCGCGGCGAGGGCGACGCGAACACGGCAGTGCAGCGCTTTTGTTCCGCGAAGTGGTGGTCCCAAATTCGAGTATTAGAACTCGCAGGCGGGTGGATCACTGATGCAACTATCAAAGCGTTCGCACGCAGCGAAATTGCGGCCGGGCTTCGAGTTCTTCGGCTCCACCAGCGCTCGTTCGGCGCAGCAGGGCTTGCTCTACTCGCTAGCGGCACGCGGTTCCCGAATCTCACGACTCTCAACCTCGATCTCTCGCACGCGACCCAGTGCCGACCCGCGGTTGCGGTGACGTTTGCCCGGCGCCTGAGCTTGCCACGGTTGCGGCACCTGAGTCTCTACGGTTACCCGCTCGGCGACGCCGGCGCGAAGGAACTGGCCGCGAATTCGTACCTTGCGTCCGTTACGCGCCTCGCACTTCGCGGTTGCGAAATCGGTGAGCGCGGACTGACCGCACTGGTTCGGTCCCCGCACCTTCAACAGTTGGTCGAACTCGACGTCGGGAACAATAACCTGAAGAGGGCCGGCGCGCTGCTCGACCCGGTTCGACTCCCGCGCCTGTTCGCGCTCGGGCTGCGCGGTAACCCGCTCACCCCGTCGGCGCGCGACAAGCTCCACCGCGCACGCGGGTGGCTCGCGTAAACTCAGCGCAGAAGAGCCGACTATGAACGACGAAGCAGGCTTGCTCGCCGCGATCACCGCGCACGCGGACGAGGACACCCCGCGCCTCGCCTACGCGGACTGGCTTGATGAGAACCAGCCGGACGGGAAACCGTCCCCCGTATCCGGGCCGTCGGCGCGGGCCGAGTACATCCGCGTGCAGTGCCGGCTCGCCCAGCGCGCCTACGACGATCCGGAGTACCCCGCGCTCCGCGAGCGCGAGGAGGAACTTGCGCACTGGCTCGATGTACACGGGGGCACCGGGCCTGCGGACTCGTTTGAGATTCCCGGCGACCTGGAGTGGTACGACCGCTTCACCCACGGCGACGACGGGGTGTACCGGCGCGGGTTCCCGGAGGAACTCGCGTTCACCGATTACGACGAGGAGCCGGAAGAGAACATCGAGCGCATCGTGTCCGCACTCCCGGTGGCTTTCGCCACGTCTACGGTACGCGCACTCCGGCTCGAAGAGGTGTACGGTGCAGAAGTGGCGGGCATTGTGAGCGATCCGGTTGCGGCCGGGCTGCGCGGGCTTTCCCTGGACTACATTGACGACGGCGACGAAACGACCGCGGTTCGGGCGATCGCCAAAACGGAGCACCTGACCGGTCTTCAGCGGCTACGCCTCGAATTCTCGATCACCGATACCGATCTGAAGCGCCTGGCGAAAGCGTCACTGGATTCGCTCGAAGAGCTGATACTCGATGAGTTCACGCCCGTTGGAGGTAAGGCGCTCGGCGCGGCCCGCTGGTTCCGATCGCTCCGAGTGCTTCAGGTCGGAATGGAGAACCGGGACGCGCTCCGGGCCATCGGTGAACTGCCCGTGATGCCGAACCTCGTCGCGTTCGCGTTCCCCGGTGATACGGCTCCGACCATGACCGCGGTTCGGAAGTTTGTCGCGTCCAGTTCGTTCCCGCGCCTCAATTACTTGGAGTTCGTGCACGCGCCGCTGTCCCCCGAACAGGTCGTTGTTCTGAGCCGGGGAACGTGGCCGCTGCGTCACCTCAAGTTGCACAACGTGGACGTGCGCAAGGCCGGCGCGGAAGCGCTGGCGAACGCGAACTTCGCCGAATCGCTCCGCGTGCTGGACCTTTCCGACTGCGAGATTACGGCCGGGGGAATCCAAGCCTTGGCCGGGTCCGCGAAGTTCGCGGGGCTCTTGCACCTCGACCTGTCCGATAACCCGATCGGCCCCGGTGGGTTGCTCGCGCTCGCTCGCAGCCCCCACTTGCGCGGGCTGCGCAAACTGAGCCTTCACGGATGTAACAGCACGAAGGCTCCCATCGACTCCGCCGCTCTGCTAAACTTTCTCACTGCGCTAGAGATGCCGGAACTGCGCCACCTGAGCCTGACCGACTTACCGGTCGGCGTTCGCGGCGCGAAGGCGATCGCGGCCGGGGGAACGTTCGCGAACCTGACCCGGCTCGATCTGGCGAACTGCGGCTTGCGCGAGAAGGGGGCGCGGGCGATCGTCGAGTCCCCGGCGCTCGGTAACCTCACGGTACTCGACCTGAGTGGCAACAACGCGGGCCGCGGGATCATCAAGCTCGCGAACCCCAAAACGTTCCCGCGCCTCGGGCACTGTGATCTCAACCGCAACCGGCCGCCCAAGGGCTGGCTCGCCCGGCTCCGCAAGCGCCGCGGGGTGAGCGTGTAGGCCTCGTTGCTTCCGTTTCGAGTCGCGTGTCGGATCGCAAGGGAAAACAGGTATTACGAGCCGCGACCGCGAGGGAGCGGGAAACACCCGCGGTTTTCAGTAAGCGCCCCAATACAGGATGCCTTCGTACTCGCTCCCTTGCGGTCGCGGCTCGTAAAAGCCGCGGTGACACTTCCGAAGCCGGTTAGCCTTTTGTGTCGAGCGGCGCGTGTTTTGTACTACCGAGAGCCGAATATCACCTATGACGGATGCCGATGCCCTGTACCGCACGATCGTTCGCCACCCGGGGGACGACACCGCGCGCCTCGTGTTCGCCGACTGGTTGCAAGAGAACGGGCGCGCGGAAGAGGGCGAGTTCGTGCGGACGCAGTGCCGGCTCGCGGCCACGGAACCGGACGACCCAGAGTACCCCGCCCTCGTGGACCGCGACGAGGAACTGCGGTTGTGGCTCAGTGCCCACGTGCCCGGTCCGCGCCCCACGTTTCCCGGCGGGCTGTCGGTGGACGGTGGGAAACTGTGGTGGTGGCAGTCGCACCGCGGGTTCCCGCGGTTCCTGGAGTTCGACGGCTACGAGCGGTACGGCGGGAAGGCCATGCGCGGGCTGGCCTCGGCGCTAGGGCGGGCATTCGAGGCGCTCCCGACACGCTGGCTCGTTGTGCGGTTCATTTCACTCGCGCAACTGGCCGCGCTCCTCAAGCAACCCGTGTTGAGCGGCCTCACGCAATTCACACTCGTGTCCGGGTACGGAGGTGACGAGGCGAATGAAGTAGCCCGGCTGGTCGCGAATTGTCGCCACTTGCGGAACCTGCGCGGACTGGCCCTCGCGGTCGAGTTCGGGGACGCGGGCGCGGAAGCACTGACGGGCGCGCATTGGGGCAACCTGGAATGGTTCTCGCCCGCGTGCCACCAAATGACCCCGGCCGGGTTGCGATCACTTGCGAGTGCAGACTGGTTTCGCCAACTGCGCGAACTCACCCTCGACGACGGGTTACCTGGCTCGACGTTCGAGGCGCTTGTGCGTGCGCCAGCGTTCCCGCGCCTTCACACGCTCGATGTCTCGCGCAACGGCAGTCTCACTGCGGCCGGGTGGGAACTGTTCGCGCGCACGCGGACGTTCCCGGCCCTCACGCGCTTGCGGTGTGGCGAGGGCGACATGAGTGGCGACCGGTTCTCGTTCCTCACGGGCGCGTCCGGCTTCGAGCTGAGCGCCCTGGACGTGCGCACGTGCGGCCTCGGACCGGGAAGTGGTGCGGCACTCGTGTCGGCACCGTGGGCCGGATCGTTGCGATCCTTGAATCTGTCTCTCAATGCGCTCGAACCGGCTGATGTGAAGACGATCGCCGCGTGCAGGCAGTTCGCCAACCTGCAACACCTTGATCTCTCGGGTAACACCCTGGGGCCGACGTGTCTTTCGGCGATTGCCAGCAACCCCGCGCTCCGCGGGTTGCGTTCGTTGCGCTTGGATGGGAAATCTTTCCATAATCGCGGGCTGACGCCCACCCACTTCGATCAGTTCCTCACGAAACTCAACGCGCCCGACTTGCGGCACCTCGATTTGTCCGGGCGCCCGGTCGGAGCGACCGCCGTGAAGAAACTCACGGGGCCGAAGTTTTCCGCGCTGCGCCGGCTCTCGTTGCGCGACTGCAAACTCACCGACACAGCCGTTGCGAAACTCATCGCGGCCCCCGGGCTGTGCAATCTGATTCAACTGGAACTCAACGACAACGCATTGAAAACCGGACCGAAGCAACTGGGCGACCCGGACGTGCTGCCGAACCTCGCCTCGTGCTCGTTGACCGGTAACCCGATCTCCGCTCCCGTAGCCCGCAAGCTCCGATCGCGCCCCGCTGTGTCCGGCCTGCCGAAGACCGCCAAGCGCCGCGCTTGAGTCCCCAGGAGAGCACTTCATGTTGTTTCATTCGCTCCGTGTCGGCGCGCTTATCGCGCTGCTCGTCGTTAGCGCGACGGGCCTGCGTGCCGCGGACCCGCTCCCGACGCCACTAGACCCACGCGGCCTACCGGGGCCGCTCGTTATCGCGGGGACCAAGGTGCCGTCCGACGCGCGCAAGGCGCTCATCGATCTCGCTGGGAAGGACAAGGCGAAGGTCATTGTGCTCCTCTGCCCGGCCAAAGACGCAATCGACCCGAAGGTGGCCCTCGCGCAGTGGAGCGACGCGAAAGCCAAGTCAGTGGAGGTACTCGGAACGAAGGACCGGAAAGAAGCGAACGACCCGACGTTCGTGAAAGCTCTCACCGAGGCGACCGCGGTCTGGATCGAAGGAGCGGGCACGGCACATTTCGCGAGCACTTATCGCGACACGCTTGTCGAGAAGGAACTGAAAAAGCTCCACGCTCGCGGGGGAGTCATTGGTGCGGGGGCCAGCGGTTCGGTGCTCGAAGAACTCGGCTTGCTGCCGGGCTTCACCAGTCGTGAGGCTCGTTCCCTCAAGGCGGGGTGCATTGGTTTGGATTGCGGAGACGATTCGGCGGTTGTGATCCGCGGGCGCGTGGCGCGCGTGATCGGGGACGCGGCGATTACTGTTTACATTGCGAAAGGGGCGGGTAAACCGGCCGCGGACGAGGAGTACAAGCCCGGGTCGTTACTTGATCTGGTTCAGCTCCAGCGGGCCGCGTTCAACCGCGCCGCGAAAGAGCCGTTCCCACCCGCGAACCCGGCGCCGCCGGTGGTGGCGAAAGGTTCGCTCGTGATCGTTGGTGGCGGCGGGGCTGCCGCAGAGATTTGGAAGCGGTTCATCGAACTCGCGGGCGGACCGGATTCCACAATCGTGGTCGTGACGTCCGCGATGGAAGACCCGCTCGCGCCGGAATCGGCCGAGGAGAAGGCCCTCAAGCGGTACGGCGCGAAGAACGTGGTGGCCCTCCACACACGTAACCGCAAGGAAGCCAACGACCCGAAGTTTTCTGACGTGCTGCTGAAGGCAAAGGGCGTGTGGTTCAGTGGCGGGCGGCAATGGCGGTTCGTCGATTCTTACGAGGGCACGCTCACGGAGAAACGGTTCCGCGAGGTACTCGCCCGCGGCGGAGCGATCGGTGGGAGTTCGGCTGGTGCGAGCATCCAGAGTGAGTTCATGCCGCGTGGCCACCCGCTCGGCAACACCGTGATGGCGGCTGAAGGGTACGAACGCGGGTTCGGCTACCTGCCCGGGTGCGCGGTCGATCAGCACTTCTTCGCCCGCAAGCGAACCGCCGACATGACGGAACTGATGAAGGAGTACCCGCAGTATTTGGGCATCGGTCTCGATGAGGGGACCGCGATCGTCGTTACCGGGAGTACCGCAGAAGTGATCGGCAGAACCAAGGTGGCGTTCTACGACACAAAGAAGAAGCCCGAAGGCGACAAGGATTACGAAGAGGTGTTCGCGGGTGAGAAATACGATCTGAAGGAACGAAAGAAGATTAAGTAAACGTCATGTCGTGTTGAAGGTCTGTACTTCTGTTCGTGGCACAGGCCTCTGGCCTGTGGAATCGTTCCCACAGGCCAGAGGCCTGTGCCACCAAACACAAAACAGAGGGCACCGCGCTCGGGTAGCATAAACGCCTCAAAAGGTGTAACCGTGGTTCGGAGAGCACCTGCTTCCCGAACCACGGTTCTAGCTTTTACGCTTACTTACGGCTTCATCGGCACCGGCGCTGCGGGGGCCGGCGCGCCCGGTGTCGGCACCGCGGGAGCAGCCCCACCGGGAGCCGGGGGTACATCCGCTCGGGGCAGCAATCCGGACCCGGCGGCCGGCACAACCGGCGTGGGAACGTTCGGAACCCCACCGGCCTGGTTGACGATGTTCTCGACGCCCTCACGGAACTCGGCCGGGGTCGGGGCGCCCTTCAGGTAGATGACCGGCTTGGCTTGGGCCTTCAGTTCGGTGAAGCACTTCGGGATTTCCAGTTCGATGCGCTTCGCGAACTGTTCCTTACGGAGCACTTCCTTCATCTTGTCATCGAGCTTCGCCGTCTCGTCGGGCGGGATGACTTTCATGAGCTTGACGCACATGATGCCGGACGGCGTATCGAACAGTTGGCTGATCTCGCCGATCTTGAGGCTAAATAGCGCCTTCTCGATACTCGTGTCGGTGGCTTCGGAGTACCGGCCGATGGGGGCGACCATCCCAGCAGCGGCGGCCAGGGTCGGTTCGGCTTGCTTCGTTGCGATGCTGTCGAACTCCGCGTCGCCCTTACGGGCTTCGGCCCATTGCTTTTGAGCCGCACGCAGGTCTTCCTTGCTCCAGCAGATCACCTTCGCCTGCCGGCGCTCGCCGAAGCGGTTCTCGAACGCCCGGCTCAGGTCTTCGTCCGCGATCTTCACGCGGTCCTGGCACATCTTGGTCAAGAGCAGGCGCGGCTTGATGACGTCCTCGACCCACTCGAATAGCGTCTTGCCGTAGCGCGGCAGGATGTGCTTGACGAAGTCGGCCCGGGTGATACCCAGCCCGCGCATTTCTTCGTTCAGCGCGGCCTGTACTTCGATCGACGTGACGGTCAGCCCACGGCGCGCGGCCTCGGTCTCGATGATCTTCTTGTTCACGAGCAGTTCGAGCTTCTCGTGCCCACCGCGTGCGATGAGGAACTCGCCCAACTCTTCACGGGTGACCGGCACGTCGCCGTAGATTTGTGCCGCGAGCTGGCGGCCCGACTCGGGCTGCGCGGTACCCTTCGACAACGGCAGCAGCCCGGGCGTTCCCGGCAGCCCCCCGGTGGCGTTCGGCCGAACCGCGCCCGTCGGCTGCTGGGCCGTGGCCCGGTCGCTGGTGATTCCGAACACGTATCCCGCGGCGGCAACGCCAGCGAATGCCAGCCCCCGGACCAATTGGCGCCGCCGATCGCTCGCTAGGAGCTTCATTCCGGTCCCCTCCGCATGTTTGCGTGATTGCGACGCGGCTTATAACACCGCGCGCCGGGACCGCAAGGGAACTTGAGCGAAAATGCAGAATTGTTCTGCCCCTGGGACCGCGGGCATCTTGCCCGCTCTTTTGGGCTTGCTTTGGTACGTGAGTACGAAGTGAAGCCGTGGTTTGTGGGTGGTGCGGGCGGGACGCCCAATGGCACTTAATATTACGTTAGTGCGATCGTCGCATTTGGTTTGCGTTTGGGGTAGCGTGATCGTTTGGGGATGATGGTGCGCGGGTGACTGCGCGGACCCGCTCGGCGCGGCAACTTTCGTTGCGCGGCCCAACCCAACAGGCGCTCGAATTGCTCTTCCCAGTCCTCGTCCGAAGTGCTCTCGGCCACGGCGCTCAACAGCGCCTGGACCAAGCTCCACACGCCCGCGAAACCCAGCCGACGGGGCTCCACACCCGCGCGCCCCGCGGCCAAGCGACGAACCTGGTTCACGAGGTTGTACGCGAGCACCCCCAATACCAACTCCTTCTCCACCATCGACGCGCCCTTGCTCGTGAGCCGGTCCATCGCCAGTGTCTGCTTCACGTTGCGGATGTCCGTCTCCACGTCCAACCGGCGCCGGTACAGCGCGCCCAGCGCGTGCCCCGGATCCGAGCACGTGGCGAACAGCCACAGGGTCAATTCCGGGCTTACCCGCACCTCGTGCAACCAGCCCGTCACCCGTGCATCCGCCCCCAGCCCGTGACTCTTGCGCTCCCACGGGGTCGGATCCCAGGTTAGCGCCCAGCGCCCCGGTTCTTCCAACCGGGCGCTCTTGCGCATCGCGCGGAACCGGGCCTCGGTGAGCCGCACCAGCACCCCGCGCCCGCTCGACTGGGCCGCGTGTGCCACCGCGAACACCCCGAAGTTGCGGTCGGCCAGAACCAGCGCACCGGAGGGCAGGCGCGGGATCATGCGCCGGGCCAGGGCCAGTTCGCTGAGTGCCTCGGGACCGTACATGGGTCCGAACTCGGGGCGCAGGGCCAACCCGGTGTTCAGTTCGTGGGCCACGAGCAGGTGGAGAATGGGCCAGTGGGATGCCCCGTGTTGGTTCGAGGCGGGCGGGAACGCGGCACACAGCTCGGGCGTGTGGGTCAGTTGAAGTGTGGTCCCGTCGAGAATGAAGACGCGGCGCGCGGGCGCGGGTTCCAGCAGCGCCGCGGTCACGTGGTCGGCCACGGTGCGCGCGAGTGCGACGTCCAGTCGCGTTCGGGCCTGGCTGTAGGCCCCGGTGTTGGCCGACGCGCGCGCCCCGGGTGCCGGGAATTGGGTGAGGAACTCGGCGACCGCGTCGGCGAGCGAGGCGTTGGCGCGGAGGCGCTGGAACACGAACAACCAGACCACGATGTACGGTGTGTACACGGTGGTCGAGGACAGGGGCCGGAAGCTGTCGAGGAGCTCCGGGGATAGCAACCGACGGAACAAGTCCCGTGCGCTCGCCGTTGTGAACATCACGGTACCCCCGCAAACACGACCATTACGAGATACTAATCAGTACCATATTAAGTGCCATTGGGCGGGACGCCCGCGGTCCCAGGGTCACTCCTGTTTGAATTTGTCCTTCGCCCCGGCCGCCGCGAAGATCGCCGCGGTGCGGTCGAACGCCTTGTCCTTCGCGTTCTTGCCGATCAGTGTGAGCTTCACCTCGGGCGCGAGCAGCCCGAGTGCCTCCGGGATGTCAAGCACCCGCATCACGTTCAGGAAGTGCGGCCCGTCGCGGTGCGAAACGGGCGGGTCAACGATCACCACCTCGTCAATAATGAGGCACTCTTTCTCCTTGCTCAGATGGTTGAAAAGCGCTGCGAACCCCGCCAGGATGCCGGCCGGTCCCTTACCCACCGCGCGCAGTTTTCCGTCCAGTCTCATGGCGGCAGTCGCCAGCACATCCCACACGCGCCCGGAATCGACCGTTTGCCCTAGCAGCACGAGCGAGCGCTCCACAGTGTTCGGAGGGTTCTTCTTCGCCCACTGCTTCGGTCCGCCACCGCGCGGGTGGATCGTGACTTGGGAATCGTCCGGGTACCGCTTGGTCCAGAACTCAGTTTCCTTCCGGTGACCTTCGTCCGGATTCAACACCACGAGCGTAATCTGTTTGTCGCCGCCCTTGCTTTTGATGTAAACGGGGAACGAGATGTTTGCCTCTGTGCGGTACTCGTCCTCACCTTTTCCACTGTGCCCTTCAAGCATCTTGGTCGGGGGCGGCAGGTGGCGGAACGTCTTCTCTTTCAGTTGTTTCAACAAATCGATTTTCCACGTCCCGAAGTTCTTCTCCGTGGGTAACGTCACCTTCGCAACGGGCGCGAACGTTTCGTCCGCGGTCGCGTTGATCGCGTCCTTGGGGATGTCTTTGTCGTCCGCGAACGCACGAAGCTCTTTTCCTTCGATCTTCGGGAAGTCGGCGTCCTTAATGGGCGCCTTATCTCCCTTCAGGTGCTTGTGGAAGAACGCGAAGATCGCGATGCGCAAATCGGGCCGATAGTCGTGCCCGCCCTTCGAGACGTGTTCGTCCACGTTCTCCTTCGCGCCGAACATCGCGTAGCACGTCCGCAACCGCTCGATGATCCGCTTGTTGCCCGACATCGGGAAGATCTTGTCGTCGTCGCTGTTCGCGAACAGCAGTGGCTTCGGGGCGAACAATGCGAGTGCGGTGGTCCACTCCCACTGATAAATGTTGTGGAAGAACATGCAGTCGCAGTGCCCGTTGATGACCTGATCCGTGACGTAGCACTCCAGGTCGCTCACACCGGATACGGGCACCGCGACCTTCACGCGGTCGTCGGCCGCGGCGACCCAGTTGGTCGTCGCCCCTCCGCCACTGATCCCGGTCACGCCGATCTTGTCCGCGTCGACATAAGGCAGCGAACACAAGTAATCGATGCCGCGAATGCCGTTCCAGCACTCGACGCCGGCGGGGGTATAGCCCCGGGAGTGCCACCAGAAGCGGTTCAGGTTGTACGTGCCGTGGTGCTTGCCCGCGATCTCGCCGAGTTGGAGCGTGTCGACGATCAGGCACACGTAGCCGTTCGACGCGAACCACATCCCGTGGTCCTGGAACGCGGTCTTGTTGCCGTCGCGCCCGCGGCCGCTGTGCCCGCACACGTAGAGGATTGCGGGGAGCTTCGTGCCACCCCCGTCCTTGCGATCGGGGTTCACGGACTTCGGGCGGTACAGGTTTGCGGTGACGTACAGCCCCGGTTTGCTCTGGTAGTGTAACTTCTCGATGACCACGTCGCCGCGTTCGAGTGAACCGGTGACGGTTGCTTTGAGCGGTGTTTTCTCGGGTAGCGGGTCGAGCCCCAGCATGTCGAGGAACTCGCGCTTCAGTCGCGGGCGGATCTTTTCCCATTCCGCTTTGGACTTGGCCCCGTCCATGAACTTCGCGGAGATGCGTTTCGTCTCGGCCGCGAGGTACTTGTGAATCATCTCGTCCGCCCCGAGCGGCTGATCCGCGCTCCGAGCAAGGGAGAGAGGGAGGCTTCCGCCCAAGGCGCTGAGGGCGGACACGCGGAAGAGGTCGCGGCGGTTCATGGTGGAAGGTGGGTCAGAGTGCGAATATGTAAGTCGGACCTACCCCCCGGCCCCCTCCCTAAAGGGAAGGGGAGGAAGCACAGGTTCTTCCGCTATTTGGCTTTCACGCGCTTCAGGATCATGACCTTGTCTTCGGCTTCGTCGTTAATGACGAACGACGTCTTGTTGAGCAGGCAAATGCGCCCCTTGTCGTTCTTCTTGCCGTCGGAGCCGGTGAGCGTGATGACGTCCTTCTCCACCGTGTACCCGCCGTCGTTTCGGACCACCTCTTTACCGTCCGCCTTCACGATTCGATTCATCTTGCCGTCTTTCGTGAACTCCAGCCTGGTGCCGATGGGAACGTCCTTCGCGTCGCTGTACGCGATCTCCCAGACACCGACGACGAGTTCCTTGTGGTCGTCGCCGGCGCGCCCGATACTTGTCGAGCCGAGGGCGCCGATCACCGCCAGTGCGATTGCGATAACGTGCATGGTGCCCGCCCTCGTGAAATGAACCAAGCTCGCTCACGTTCCCACCCGCGGAGCGGAGTGTCAATAGCCTATCTGCGGTGCGACGTTCGAGTTCGATCGTTCCGGGCTTCCGGGGACCGATTTCGGACGTGGAACGACCGGGCCGCCAGGAGATGCCGATGTTGTGGGCGATACGGTGGGCGGCGTGGGCCGTGCTGCGGGTACTACTCTCGCTGCGCTACAAGGTGAAGGTGGTGGGGACCGAGGCCGTTTTGAAGCGCCCCGGACCGTACCTCATCATGCCCAACCACCCGGCATACACCGACCCGCCGAACCTGCTCGTGCGGATGTGGGCGATCTTCCAATCCCGCCCACTGCTGCTCGAATCGAATTTCAAAAGCCCGCTGTTCGCGCCGATCGCGTGGCTGCTCCGCGGCATCAAAATGCCGGACATCGTGAAGGCCAGCGCCGAAGACAAGCAGCGCGCGGAGGCCGCCGTGGGCGAAGTGATCGCGTCGCTGCGCGCGGGCGAGAACGTGATTTTGTGGCCGAGCGGCCGGCTCTCGCGCGACGGGGCCGAGTACCTGGGCGGGGCGCGCACGGCCGCGGACGTGCTCGCGGCGGTACCGAACGCGACCGTGGTGCTCGCACGCACGCGCGGACTCTGGGGCAGCATGTTCAGTTGGGCCGATGGCGAGTTATCCCTGATGAGCGCCTTCGCCCGCGGCTTGGGATTGTGGGCCGCGAATCTGTTCGTCCTCGCCCCGCGCCGCCACGTTACAGTTACGCTCGAAGCGTTCACCCCGGATCAGCGACCCGAGCCGAAGCGCGAACTCATCAACAAGTGGCTCGAAGCGTGGTACAACGCGGACGTGCCGCGCGAGGAGCCGACGTTCGTTCCACGGCACTTCCTGTTCGGCCCGCGCACGCACAAGTACCCGCCACCGGTCGCGGCCGCGCCGGAGTTCGATCTCTCGAAAGTGAAGCCCGAAACGAAGAGCGCGGTGGCGCAGTTCATCGAAGAAAAAATTAAGCGCCCGCTCGCACCCGATGAAAATACGGCCGAAGCGACCTTTAACCAGCTCGGGATGGACAGTCTCGACGCGATGGACGTGGCGCTCACCGTGGAGCAGCGGTTCGGGTTCAGTAGCGACGCGGTACCGACCACGGTGGGCGGGCTGTGGGCGCTGGCGGAAGGGCTGACTCAAAACGCGCCGCCGAAGCCGCCGCCCGCGGGGTGGTTCGATCCGCCCGCGGACTACGCGCCGCTCGCGATTCTCGGTGACACGATCAGCGCCGCGTTCTTGAACCAGGCCGTTGCGCGGCGCAGCCAGGTGATCGCCGCGGACGACCTCGCGGGCGGGGTCACTTACGAGAAGTTCATCGTCGGTGCGTGGGCCATGTCCGACCGGTTCCGCGCGATCGAGGCGCCGAACGTGGGGCTCATGCTCCCCGCGGCCGTCGCGTGCGACCTCGCGTTCCTGGGGCTGCACCTCGCCGGGAAGTTACCGGTGATGCTGAACTGGACCACCGGTCCCAACAACCTCGCGCACGCCGCGAAGCTGATGAACCTCACGCACGTCGTCACGTCGAAGGCGTTCGTCGATCGCACCCACGTTCAGGTTCCGGGGACGCAGTTCGTCTTCCTGGAAGACGTGCGCGCTACGCTGGGCAAACTCGGTTTGCTCCGCAGATTGCTTTCGACGCGCTACTTCGGCAACTGGGTGAAGACTTCGCTCCTGAAGCGCATCTCGGACGACCCGAATCGGCCTGCGGTCATACTGTTCACGAGCGGCAGCGAGAAGGCGCCGAAGGCCGTGCCGCTCACGCACCGGAACATCATCTCCGACCAGCGCGGCTGTCTCGACGCGCTTCAGGTCGACCGGAAGAACTCGGTGCTCGGGTTCCTGCCGATGTTCCACAGCTTTGGACTGACCATTACCGGCTTACTACCACTGTTCGTCGGTGTTCGAGTCGTTCACCACCCGGACCCGACCGACTCGGGCGCACTGGCACGCAAAGTCGCCGCGTACAAAACAACGCTCGCTGCCGGTACTCCCACGTTCATGAGCTACATCTTCGACCGCGCCAAGCCGGGCGAACTCGATTCGCTCCGGACGATTGTTGTCGGCGCAGAGAAGGCGTCGCCGGCGCTCTTCGAGAAGGCGAAGCAAGCCGCCCCGCACGCCGAAGTTCTCGAAGGTTACGGCATCACGGAATGTGCCCCGGTGGTATCGGTTACGCGCCCCGGCCGACCGCACCGCGGTACGATCGGTCCGCCGCTCGCGTGCGTTGAAGTGTGCGTAACCGATCTGGAGACGAAAGCCGTACTCCCACAGGGGCAGATGGGGATGCTGCACGTCGCGGGGCCGAACGTGTTTGGGGGGTACATCGGACACGACGGCCCGCCGCCGTTCGAGGAGATCAACGGCAAACAGTGGTACATCACCGGTGACCTCGCGGCGATCGACGAGACCGGTGAAATCATGTTTCATGGGCGGTTGAAGCGCTTCCTGAAAGCGGGCGGCGAGATGATTTCGCTTCCCGCGTTGGAGGAGCCGTTCGCGAAGAAATACCCGCCCACGGACCAGGGACCGCGTGTCGCGGTGGAGGGCGTGGAGACCCCCGACGGGCGCCGGATCGTGCTGTTCACCACGGAGCCGCTCGCGCTCCGCGACGCGAACTCGCTTCTCCAGAGCGAGGGGCATCGCGGGGTGATGCGCCTCGACGACGTGAAGCAACTGGAGAAACTCCCGGTGCTCGGTACGGGCAAAACGGACTACAAGGTGCTCCGGGCGATGATTACGGAGGGGAAGTGAGGCCCGAGTCTCGTGAACCCCGCCCGCAAGGGCGGCGGGTACTTGCAAACGCCGCGCCTGCCGCCCTTGCGAGCGGGTTCGCCGGTGGTGGTGAATCGAAAAATATTTCCGCGTTTGTCGCGCAAGTTGCCCCTCTCGTCGCGTTCTCTGAAGCCACGTTCCGCGCCTCTGCGCACCGAGTCGCGCGTTCGTACATCCTTTTGCCAAGCCAGCCAACGCCCGTGCCGGTCCGCCGTTACTATCGCGTCGGACTCGTGTTCCTTTCTCACACCCCAGGACTTGCGCGATGCGCCCCTCTCACCTCGTACCGATCGTCGGACTGACGTTCGGTCTCATGGCCCTGGCGCCGCTCGCTCGCGGCGATAATCAGCCCGATACGAAACAGCCACCCCAACAACCCGCACCCAAACAACCCGCCGCCAAGATGACCGCAGGCGCGGACGCGAAACAGTCGCCCCCCGTTAACCTCCCCATCACGCGGGTCGTGATGTTCAGCGCGGGCGTCGCGTACTTTCACCGCGAGGGAGACGTAACCGGCGACGGGCGGCTCGACTTGCGGTTCGACGAAGGCGACGTGAACGACCTGCTCAAGAGCCTCGTCCTCACGGACAAGGACGGCGGGAAGGTCCGCGCGGTGACTTACGACAACCGGATGCCGCTCGACATCACGCTCAAGGGGTTCGCGGTGGATGTGACCGAGAACCCGACGATGGGCCAGCTCATGCACCAGGTCCGCGGCGAGAAGGTCGAGGTCGCGGACAAGACCGGTGTGGTCACCGTCGGGCAGATCGTCAGCGTCGAGCGCCCCGCGGTGCCCGCGACGGGACCGGACCCGGGCGAGATCCTCAACCTCCTCACCGAGGACGGGCTGCAAACGGTCGAGTTGAAGCAACTCAAGAAGATCAAACTCGTGCGCCCCGAACTCCAGGCCGAATTCAAGAAGGCGCTGGAGATGCTCGCGTCTGCGCGCGGCGACAACAAGAAGGCCGTGTCCGTGGTGTTCAGCGGGAACGGCAAGCGCAAGGTCGCGGTGGGCTACGTCAACGAGGCGCCGTTGTGGAAGCCGAGTTATCGCCTCAGCGTGGACGAAAAGGGCGCGACCCGCGTTCAGGGATGGGCGACCATCGAGAACACGACCGACGAGGACTGGACCAACGTGAAAGTGGGACTCGTCGCGGGGCGCCCGATGTCGTTCCAGATGGACCTGTACGACCCGCTCTTCGTCCCGCGCCCGATGGTCGAACCGGACCTGTTCGCGTCGCTGCGCCCGCCGATGTACCAGGGCGGGCTGAACCCCACTGCGAACATGGGTGGCGTTGCGATGGGTAACGCTACCGGTAACCCGACGAATGTCGCCGGGGGGTTCGGTGGGGGCGGGTTTGGCGGTGGTGTCGTTGGTATCCAGGGTGGTCAGGTCGGTCAGGTCGGCCAGATCGGGAACCTCGGCGGTCAGTTCGGGCTTCAA
Organism: Gemmata sp. SH-PL17; assembly: GCF_001610855.1. NCBI lineage: Bacteria > Pseudomonadati > Planctomycetota > Planctomycetia > Gemmatales > Gemmataceae > Gemmata > Gemmata sp. SH-PL17. The sequence continues at coordinate 8,540,917 of NZ_CP011271.1, read as the reverse complement.
GGCGGCTTCACGGGTCATTACGGCACGTACCCGCAGCGCGTCCCGCGCCCGAACCTGCGCACGCTCTACGGCGACCGGCTCACCTACTCGGAGTACGTCAACCGCCTGCGCGGGAACCCGACGCCCGTTGAAAACGATCGCCCGCCGATGACCACTGTGAAAGACCCGCTCGACAAGCGAGCCGGAGCGCTCGCCGTGGCCGACGGCGCACTGGGTGACATGTTCGAGTACACCATCGACGAACCGATCACGCTCGCGAAGCAGAAGTCCGCGCTCGTGCCGCTCGTGAACGAAGCGGTCGAGAGCTCGCGCGTGAGTATCTTCAACGCGGCCACACTCGCCAAACATCCGCTGCTCGGGCTGAAGCTCGTCAACAAGACCAAGCTTCACCTTGCGCAGGGGCCGGTCACGGTGTTCGACGGCGGCACGTTCGCGGGCGACGCACGGTTGCCGGACATCAAGCCGGGCGAAACTCGGCTCGTGAGTTATGCCATCGACCTCGGCACCGAAGTCGTTGCGGAGCCGAGCGAAACCAAGCGCACGCTGCTCACTGTGGCAGTTGCCGATGGCAAACTGGTCATGCGGGCCGGGTTGAAGCGGGTCACAACGTACCAGATTCGCAACCGGAACCCGCAGGACCGGACGGTAATCGTCGAGCACCCCAAGCACTCGGGCTGGAAGCTCGTCACCCCGGCCAAGGCCGATGACCAAACGCGGAGCTTCTACCGGTTCGATTCGGTCGTAAAAGCCGGTGCCCTGGTCACACTCGAAGTCACGGAAGAATCTCCGGCCGTGGACGTGTACGGGCTGACCGAGACGAGCCGCGATGCCCTGCTCCGCTATGCGTCACTGAAAGAGGCGAAGCCCGCCGTTCGTGAAGTGTTCACGAAACTGATCGAGTTGCGTGAAAAAGTGGACGAGGCTCAGAAGGGGATCGCGGACGAGCAAGAGTTGCTGAAGGAGATCGCGGACGACCAGGACCGCATCCGCAAGAACATCGAGCGGACGCCGAAGGAATCGGAAGCGTTCAAGCGCTACCTGAAGAAGTTCGACGACCAGGAAACGGAGATCGAGAAGCGCCGGGCGCGCCTCAAAGAACTGAAGGTCGAACTCGCGAAGCACGAGAAGGCCCTCAAGGACTTCGCGGGCACCGTGAAAGCGGAGTAACGCGCTCGTGACGTGAACGCGGGGAGGGTATGCTCGCGGTGGGGGTGATCCAAGAGATCACCCCCACCGCGAGTTTTATTTGGGGAGCAGTTCGTGATCGACTGGTCCACGGTATTCGAGCACGCGACGCCGAAGAAAGGTGCGACAGAAGCCGAAATCGCGGAGTTCGTTGCAACCTTTGGCGTGCCGCTTACGGCAGACGAGATCGCGCGCGTTAACGGTACTCAGCGCAATCCGTGGTTGCCGACTGATCCACAGTACGCGACGTGGGAGCCGTTTGATCCGGCCGCGTGGGTGATGCCCGCGGACCGCCCGATTCCGCCCTCGTACCTGTCGTTCGTTCGGTATTCCAACGGTGGCTCGTTCCAGAACGGGAAACGCCTTTTCCAAATGTGGGGCACCGGGCTCCGCGAGTTCCTGATCTGTTACAACGTGCCTCAGTACATGCCGCTGGTCGTGCCGTTCGCGTTCAACGGCGGCGGAGTCATGTACCTGTTCGATATGCGCGAACCACCCGATGTACACGGCGAGTACCCCATCATTTGCGCTGGTGCCGGGGCGCTCGACTTCGATCCACATGAATCACCGCGAATTGCCGGTAACTTCCTCGAAATCTGTTGCGGGCGTTTCAACGTCGAGCGCTTGCGATTCGGTGGTGTGGTTCTCACGGCCGACCAGTGGGAGACGTGCGCCGATCCCAAACCGATGCTCGACGAGTGCGAAGATCACGACCGCAAACTTCGGTTGTTTGCGTGTGCTCGTCGCATATGGCACTTGATACCCGGTGAGCGCTTCCGACGGGCCGTCGAAGCGGCCGAACAGTTCGCGGACGGCAAAGTGACGGACGAAGAGCGCAGGGGACTGAAGAAAAAATGCGAGCGAGTTGCGCGAGACGCGGGCGCGACTTCGGCCGTGAACTGCCTCAGTACAGACGCATCGAGCGCCGCGTGGAACGGGTCGTGGAGCGCAGCGAACGCGGAAGCCGACACTAACCGAGGCGAAGGACCAAAATGGGAAGCGGCTCGTGCGCAACAGGCGGACCTGCTGCGCGAGATTTTTGGTAACCCGTTCCGCCCCGTTCACATTGATCTGCTGTGGCTGAAGTGGAACAACGGCACGGTGCCTCAAATCGCGGATCGTATCTACCAAACGAACAATTTCAGCGACTTGCCCGTGCTGGCCGACGCACTCGAAGAAGCCGGCTGCACGGATGCGGAGATCCTCGCGCACTTGCGGCGCCCGAACGAGCACGTGCGGGGGTGCTGGGCGCTCGATCTGCTGCGCACCGCGTCGACTTGATCGTTGATGGGCGCCGGTCCCAGCGATTCGTGAAGTGGGGCGCCGGTCCCAGAATCTACCGGAGCGCCTTGTGCCCGGCGACGGTGCGGAGCCGGTTGGCTTCCTGCCAGACTTTTGGATCGGTTTGGAGGAAGTCGATCAAGTTACCGGTCGAGACCCCGAGCAACACGGCCGCGTCCGCGACGCGGGCCTCAACGACAACCAACACGTCCAGAATGACCCCGACCGCGGGCCAAAAGCGCGGGTCTTTCGCGCTCATGTTCAGCCGGCCGTCGCCGTTGCGAGCGCCGGCGTAATCGGGCAACGCGGCGACCGTGTCGGGCGTGAGGTTAGCCGGTAACGGGTCACGGAGTTCGAGGAACAGCGCGTGCCAGAGACGTTTCAGTGCTTTTGCCTTGTTTTCGTGCTGCGACCGGCTCTCTTCGGCGATGACGATCAACCCCGTGGGCAGGTGCCGTAACCGAACGGCGGAACTGGTTTTGTTGCGCTTCTGCCCGCCGGGACCGCTCGCGCGGTACGTGTCCACCTCGCACTGCGCGAGCAACCGGTCTTCGGGCAGGTGCGCCCACGTCGCTCGCGGAAGCCCGTTCGCCGATGGAGGTGAGTGCGCCATAACCGATCCTCGCGCTGCGTCCCGAACCCGTGAAACAGACGGTGCCGATCCCGGTGCGGTTCGGGCTCCCACAAACCCGGGAATATCAGCACTTCAAAGGGATCAAACGAGCGGCCCGCCAATCCGAAATTTGAGGCCGTGCCGTGACCGAACAACGACAAACACACTGGCTTCTGTTTGGTGCGTTCGGTATTTACGCTTTTGCGATTGCCCTCGCTTGGAAATCGCATCCGCTACCAGTTACTTCTTCCCGCGGTTCTGCACCGTCGGGGCACTCGATCGATGAAGCCATCCAAGTCCTCAAAATTTGTGCGTACTTGGTAGAACTGCTGCTATACGGCCTATTCCCCGGCTCACGTCCTCCATCCATAGTCATCCAGCCCACCGCGACTTAATACGTCTGGTCGCAAACCACGCAGTAACGCGCACCGGGGCGCCCCGGGTTTTTGCGCCCGCACGTGGGGCACGCATCGGTCGCGCGCGGAGGGGGCGGAGCAGTTGGCGCGGACGGTCGCGCGCTCGGGGCGGATTGCGGCGATACAGCGATCGGCTTCGTCGGCTGCACGGGTGCGGGCGGCGCGGGCATCGGCGCCACGGCGTCGAGTGTCGATTTCGCCGCGGGTTGAACGCTCGGCGCGGGTGGTGTGGGACTTGAGGCCGGAACGGGTGCGGCCACGGTGCTCGTTCGCACCACGATCGTCACTTTCCCCGCGGTGCGCGTGTCGCCGTCGCTCACGGCGGACTCTTCGCGGGCCAGAATGTCGGTGCAGATCACTTTCCCGTCGCGAATGAAATACCGGAGTGCGATGTCGGCCGCACCGCGTGCCCAGACGGTACAAGCCCGTGCGTCGCCACCGACTTTCACCGGTTCGGCGCCGAGGTTCACGGTCACCATCTCGCGCGGGCCGTACCGCACCTCGATCCACGCGCGCCGGAACGCGGTTTCCACCACCGCGACCATCAGCCCGATACACAATCCCAGAGCCAACCCGCCCGCGAGTCGACCGAGTTGTGCCCCCGCCGAAGCGGTGACCACAATGTACCCGCCCGCGCCGAGTGCCCCACCCAATGCGCCGCCCACCAAGCCGTAGCCGGTCTTCAGGTTGGGTACGAACATCGATAACCCCGCGCCCGCCAACCCGCCGAGCAGCGCCCAACTCAGAACCTGGAAGACGATCGTAAGCTCTTTGTTTCCGGGGGCGAGCAGGAACAGGCCCTGGCCGGCCGCACCGCCGGCTGCCCCCGCCACGATACCCCCAACGAGGCTTGCCACAATGCCGCCCACCGACGGCAGCCCGCCGCGTAAGTAGTGAGTCTGCCCACCGAGCAAGAACAAGCACACGAGTCCGGCGATGGACCCGGTCCATGCACCAACCGCGAGAACGAGCTGCCCGATCGAACTCCGGTCGTAAGTCTGATCCGACTGCACGGCCTTCACCGTCTTCAGTTCGGGCTTCACGATTTCTTGCTTGGCTAGTTCCGGGCGCGCAGCAGGTTTCGCCTCCGCTGCCGCGACGATGGCCTTTGTCATTTCCGGGAGCAGCACGTTGGTGAACGCCGCGGAGTCGCCCGCGGTCTTTGCCAGATCGAACTCTTTACCGCGGTCCACGCCCTTCTCCGCGGGGACGCCGAGCGCGCCGAGTTGCACTTCCTGGTACTGAGCCCGTCCGGGGGAGTTGATGACCAAGTGAAGCAGATCGATTTTCTTGTCGCCCAATGTGCTCGCGGTCTTCTGAACGCTCACGCCGCGGGTCTTGGGGGCCGCGTCGGTGATCAGAACGAGGCTCCGCGTCGCGCCCTTACGGAAGTCGTAACCGGCCGCCTCGATGATCGCTTCCAGGCTGGTCTCGGGGTCGTCGCCGCCCCCGCGGGCGTTCAGGCGCGCGACCTCGTTGCTGAACGCGACCGCGTCGTCCGTAAATTGCGCGCCTTTGAATTTGAGGATCTGGCTCGGTTCGCCCTGGGTCAAATCGCGGAAGGCGAGGCACCCGAACCGCGCGTCCACCTTGGCCGCACGCAGAGCGTTCGCGAACGTGACGATGCCGTCTTTCAGGCCGTTGATCTGGTTCTGCATACTGCCGGTGACATCGAGCACGAACACGATGTCCGCTTCCGGTGGCGCGGAAACGAGCGGCGTGAGGGTGAACGTGGTCGCCTCGGTGACGACTTTCCCTCCCGGGCGCGCGGACGCGGTGACTTTCAGGCCCTTGTGTTCGGTGCCGAGTTCGGCTTTCGTCGTGAGCGCGGCCCGCAGCTCGATTTCGCCCGCGGTTTTGCCCGCGGGGATGACGGTTTCGCGCGCCGTGAGGCCCGGTGGCAGGTCGTCGACGCGGAGTGCCACGTCGTCATCGAAAGCGTCCCGCACGATCTGCACGAGCAGCTTGTTAGTGCCCCCCTGGTACACCTGGAGCCGGTCCGAAACGCTGACCGCGAGTCGCGGTTCGGGTGCTGGAGGAGGCGCGGCCTGGGCTTGTTTCGGCCCGAGCGCCGACATGATGGGTTCGCCGAGTAAGAGCGCGCCGAGCAGTCCGCCGATGGCCCCGTACAGCCCGAACAAGACCGGTTTGGGCAACCCGGACAGGAATTTCGGCGCGGGCATATCGCGAACTCCGGATGTGTCTGTTGTCTCTCGGCCCGGCGCCCGGGCCGGCGCCACACCACCATAACAGTACCGCGAACCGAACGCACCGGGAACCGTGTGGCCCGCGCCCGGCGCGGTCGCGAAACAAAAGCGGCCCGCGAGCGCTGCTCGCGGGCCATTGGGTTGTCACACCGCCACGTTACTTACCGGGCGGTGGGGGTGCCGCCCCCGGGCAACTGGCCCTCGGTTTGGATGATCTCCTCTTCCGAGTTGATGATGATGCGCGGCGTCACCATGATCATGATGTGCGTGCTGTCGCGCCCCACGCCCACGTTCTTGAACAACCGGTTCAGGTACGGGATCTTGCTCAGGAACGGGGGGCCGAACTCGTTGCGGCTCTCACGCAGCGTCTTCAACCCGCCCAGGAGCACCGTCCCGCCGTCCGGACAGACCACGGTCGTCTGGATGTTCAGGTTGGTGAACGCGGGCTGCTGGAGGAACTGGGTGAACGGGATCGGCTGGCCCTGGCTCCCGCCCTCGAACACCGGCGTGATGAACGTGGTGACCGGGAACAGGGGCACCGCCGCACCCGACTGGGCCGCCAGGTTCACCGGCAGGTTCAACCGAACGAACCGGCGGTCGGCGGACACCACGGCCTGGATGCTGATGCTGGTCGACCCGCCCTGGTTGAAGTCGCCCGGGCCGGGCAGCAGCGTGTTCTGCGGGATGAACACGATCTGTCCGTTCACGGAGAGCACCTGCATGCCGGTCACGAAGAACTGCGTGTTGCTCACCGTCAGGGTCGCGGTCTGGCCGTTGAACAGCGTCAGCTTCGGGGCCTGCATGATGTTGGCCCGCTGGTCGCCCTGGGCCATTTCCATGAACGTGTACACCTGGATGTCGTTCAGGAACGCGAGGCCCAGCGAGACGCCGCCGTTGTTGCCCGGCGTGTTCGGGTAGTTCCCGAAGCCCGGAATGGCGCGCTGGAAGCTCGTGGCCCGGATCGGCACGTCCAGGTCCGGGGTGAACGTCCCGGCCGGCGTCAGCCCGAGGGTCGTCCCGGTGGTGTTGATGTCGTTGATGTACGGGGTCGGGCGGAACGTCCCGCTCGTCAGCGACGGCTCGAACTTCGTCGTGTTCGTCTTGATGTTGACCGAGAAGTCGACCCCCATCCGCTCGAAGAACGACTCGGACAGCGACACGATGCGCACCTCGACCGCGATCGCGAGGTCCTGGAGCCGGCGCAGGGACTCCAGCAGGTCCGACACTTCCGCGATCACGTCGGCCGTCTGGTTCACCACCAGCGCGCTACCGATGTCGAAGAACTCGACCTTCCCGTTCCCGCCCTGGCCGTCCCACGAGTACGGGCGCACCATGCTGGTGATCAGCTTGATGAGCTGCTCGTGCTTCGTGCTGCTGCCGTTCACCACGTTGGACGACGCGCCCAGCGGGCTGGTCGTTTGCAGGCTGCTGCCGCCGCCCGCGAACGGGGTCGCGCCCTGGATGCCCGGCGTGGTGGCCGCGGCCCCGGTCGCGAGGCTGGCCGTTTGGCCCCGCCCAGCCCACCGGCCGGGGCGAACGGCGTCGCGCCGCCGGCCCCGGGGGTCAGGCCCGACATCACCACCTGCCCGCTGTTGAGCGGCGTGCGGTTGATCATCTTGTCGAAGTTCGCGTAGTCGGGCAGCGCGAAGTTCGGCACCGCGGTCACGAGGTCGGCGACCGAGAACACCTTCGTGTACTGGCGCCCCTTGGCCTTCTTCGTGGTGGTGATCTTCACCACGTTGTTCTCGATCACGTAGCTCAGGCCGGCCGGCTCGAGGATGCACGAGAGCACGTTGCGGGCGGCGATCGGGGTGCCCACGTCGAAGTTCGTCAGTTGAACTTCGCTGATGTGCTCCGACTGGAGCGACGTCACGTCGAGCCAGATCGGGGCGCCGGTCAGCGTCTGCAGGTTCTTGATCGCCTGGTCGAGCGGGGTCTGCCGGAACTCGACCGTCACCGGCTTGTCGAGCCGCAGCTCGATCTCGTAGGCCTCGGGCGTGCGGCTGCGGATGTAGCTGTTGTCGCCGGACCCGCGGAGGCTGGCCCGCTGGGACGCCCGCAGTTGCACCGAGATCGGGTCGTCGGTGGTGACGAGCGGCCCCATCCGGTCGTTGTCGTTCATCCCCGCGAGGAAGAACTTCTCGCGCTCGGACTTGATCTGCTCGGCCTCTTTCACGCGCCGGTGCAGCTTGGCGGACTCGTACAGGGCGCTCACCGCGGGGTCGTCCGGGTCGAGCTGCTTGGCCTGCAGCGCCACCCGTTCGGCCATCGCGTAGTCGTTCTTCTTGAGCAGGTCGTTGTACCGGCGGACGAGCGACGCGACTTCCTTCTTCCGCTCCTCCTCGGCGATCCCGCGCCCGGCGATGAGTTCCTTCGCCTCTTTCTTTTCCTGGCTCAGCCGGGCACTGGCGTCGATCTGGCCCTTCATCAGCCGGAACGTGTCCAGCCGGCCCTCGACCGGGCGCAACAGGAGCGTGACACTCGAAGCGTCCAGGCCCGAGGCGCGGACCTTGTTCGAGTAGTCCATGAGCGTGGTCATGGCGAGATCGGTCTCACCGCGCCCGAACGCGGCCTGCGCGTCGGTCTGGACCTTCAGCCCCTCACTGCGGAGCTTCTGGAACTGGACCTTCTTGAGCGCGTCGGCCTGCGAAACCGGCGCGTCCGTGGTCACCCGGGCGGTGCCCGGCGGGTTCGTACCCGGTGCGCCCGTCGTCGGAGCGGCCGGCACCGTTCCCATGTCCGGCGGCTGGATGCCGCCCGCGGTCGCGATGCCGCCGGTCTTGTCGAGTTCGGCCTTGCACGCGGTCATCATCTCGGTGCGCGCGGTGCGCAGGTCGGCCGTCAGCAGGTTCCCGTCGACGAGCACGAGCACGTCGAAGGTCTGCTGGTAGTCGCGGTTCTTGAACGACCCCTTCGCGTTCTCCACGGTGGCCGCGGCCGTCCGCTGCTTCAGCGCGAGCTTTTCGGAGGCGATGCTGTTGAGCAGGCCCCGGGCCTCGTCCTGCACGCCGCCCAGGTTGTGTGCCTGGAGCGCGAGCTTCTCGGCCGTGTCGAACTGGCTGGCTTTGAACTCGATCGCCGCCTGGTCGAGCAGTTGGCGCCCGGTCACCGTTCCGGTCCCGGTCGGACCGGGCTTGGTGGGGCTGTATACGGTCTGCGTGCCGGGCGGGACCGCGGGCGCGGTGCCCCCGACCGGGCCGGCCGGAACGAGGTACTCCGGGCCACCGGCCGCGACCATCCCGCTCGGCGCGGGCGAGCCGAACTTGCCGCTCGACGCGGTCCAGAGGGCGTGCTTCGCCTCGACCACCGGCCTCGGGAACAGGCCGAGCGTGGCCGCGACCCCGGTCGCGTTGGTGAGGGCCGCGTTCGCCTTCGCGTAGTCGCCCTGCGCGGTGTAGGTCTGCGACTCGCGGATCATCTTGTCGATGGCCGCGGTGCCCCGGGTGTTCAGATCCTGGAGCGCGAAGCCCGGGCTGAACTCGCCCGCGCCGAAGGCGGCCCCGATCTTGTCGGCCTCGGTGTACTTGGCCTTCGCCGCGACGAAGTTGCCCTGGTCGGCGAGCGCGCGCCCCTCGTTCACGAGCTTCGCGGCGCTCTGCTTCTTCGCGTCCGTGCCGGCGGGCGGCAGCGTGTTCGCGAACGGCTTGTTCGTCGGCGCGCCGGCGACCGCGGTGGGCGCCGGGGTCGCGGGGACGTTCTTCAGCTTGGTTCGGGCCGCCTGGAGCTCCTTGACCAACTTGTCGGGCCGGTCGCCCATGTCCCAAGTCGAGTAGGAAGGTCCGTGCAGTTGGTCCGCTTTGCGGGCCATCTGGAGCGCGGTGTCGAGGTTGTAGGCGCGCTCGGCGTCGTTGGCGGCCGGCTTCGCGGCCGTCACCTTCGCCTGCTTCATCAACTGTTCGGACTGGATCTTATTGGCCTTGGCCTGGGCGGACTCGATGTCCTTGCGGAGCGAGTTGGGCGTGTCGTCGAACAGCCCCCACTTGCCGCCCGGGTTGTTGGCCTCGGCCGCCATCGCGAGGTCGCGGGCGTCCGCGAACCGGCCCTCGTCGAGCGCCTTGCGGCCGTCCTTCAAGATCTGCTTCGGATCGCTGGTTGCGGTCCCGCTCTTGGCCCCGGTCGCGGACCGGGCCGGACCGGACGACGCGCTCGGCATCGTCGGCATCGCGCCCTTGTCCTTGCCGCCGAACTGGGCGTGAACGATGGCGACCGTCCCCCCGGTCAGCACCGGCACCAGCAGCAGGTTGGCCGCCACCCGCTTCCAGTTCCACTTCTTTTCCTGGAACACCAATGGCCTCCTTTGCCCCCGCGCTGGACAACGGGTCGAGCCGGCACAATAGCCCCCGCTACTAGTGAGATTCCCCACCAGTGGGTGCCGGCACGAGCGCCGAAAACCGCCCCAGCGGCCCCGGCTCCCGTCTCCTAGGGCGTCTTGCCCCGCGTAGAGAGTGTTTGAGAAAGCGGGGCGGCTATAACTCCGCTTTTGGAAGGCGTCAAGCGTTTTGGCTCAAGTTTTAGAGCGTCCGCGCGCGTGAATTTGGCCCGAGCAGACGGTAGTAGGCGAGTGGTGGGGACTGGGTAAGCGCTTGGTCGACCAGGATGTTCTTTGTGAGGGCGTGTTTTTTGTTCGTGGCACCGGCCTCTGGCCGGTAACGCGCCTCCACCGGCCAGAGGCCGGTGCCACGAAATTGAAATGCCAATGCTACCCCACGATCTGGCGGAAGGTGGCGATGGTTTGGCGCGCCGCGGTGTCCGAGTCCGGGAGCGGGAGCACTTCGGCCGACAGGTAGCCCGCGTAGCCGATTTCGACCAGCGCCGAGATCACGGGTAGGAAGTTCGTGTGCCCCAACCCGGCAGCGCGGCGGTTCGAGTCCGCGAAGTGAACGTGCCCGATGCGCGGCCCGGCGTTGCGGATCGCGTCGGCGAGGTTCGCTTCCTCGATGTTCATGTGGTACAGGTCGGCGAGGATCTTCACGTGCTCCGAGCCGATCCCGGTGAGCAGCGTGACCGCGTCGCCCAGGGTGTTAATGAGGTTCGTTTCGTAGCGGTTCAGGGGTTCGTAGAGGAGCACCGTGCCGAGATCGGCGGCGTGCGTGTCCAGTTTGAAGAGTGCGTGACCGAGGTGCCGGAGCGCTTCCGGCTTCGTGACGCCGTCGCCCCACCGCCCCTGCATCGAGCCGATGATCGCGGGGGCATCGAACTGCGCGGCGAGGTCCATGATCGAGCGGATGAACGCGAGCGCCTTTTCGCGTACCGCGCTGTCCGGACTCGTCAGTGAGAGTTTGTGCTTCACCCACCCGGCACCCGTGCCCACCGCGGCGAGCGAAAGCCCGTGATCGTCGAGCAGGGTGCGGAGTTCGCGGGGATCGATCGCGTCCGCCCCCGGGGGGAACACCTCGACCGCGTCGAACCCGCGCTCCGCGGCCTCGCGGCACCCGTCGGCGAGTGAGTCCCAGTACACGAACGGCCCACCGCGGGCTTCTGGTACGAGTGAAATGGTGACGGCTGAAAGCATGGCAGCTCCCGGTGAACCCCGCCCTCATGGGCATCGGGGACAGAGGACCAATCAGCGATCCGTCAGCGGCCCGCACTCGCGTGCCGACCGTTTGCCCGAGCTTCCGTACTTCGTGTTGGTTGCTCCTCTTGGTACCGACTGGGGTTCGATCCGGCAGCCCTAAACTGAACTTGTGAGCGAGGTGATTGGCTTTCACAGGGCGCTAATAACTTGAAGCGCCCATTGGTATTGGTTGACCCACCGCCCTTGCGGGCGGGGTTCACTGTTTTGCGGACGGCACTTAGCTCCGGACCAGGGCCGAGTAGTCCGCGATCAACTGTTGCGTGATTGGCCCGACCTCGAACTCCTGTTTGTCGATGGTCGATACCGGCTGCACTTCGACCGCGGTCCCGGTGAGGAACACTTCGCTCGCGTTCGCGAGTTCGTTCGGCCAAATCTCGCGCTCCACGACCTTGATCCCGCGCTTGCGGGCGAGGTCCATCACGGTCAATCGCGTGATGCCGTTCAGGATCGTTTCCGTGGTGGGCGTGTGCAGTTCGCCGTTAATCACGAGGAACAGGTTCGCGCCGGTCGCTTCGGAGAGCCGCCCCTTGTAGTCGTGCATGAGCGCGTCTTGCACGCCGGCCGCGAGTGCCTCGTCTTTTGCGAGCGTGCAAATGATGTACAGACCCGCGGCCTTGCTCCCGGCGGGCGAACTTTCGGGGCTGGGGCGCTTCCACCGGCTCGTAATCAGCTTGATCGCCTTTTGGCCGTAGTACGCCCCCCACGGGAATGCCGCGATCATCACGTGGATCTTCGTGCCGATCGCGGACACCCCGATCACCTCGGCCCCGCGCCACGCGAGCGGGCGCACGTAGCCGGAATCGAGTTTGTTCTCGCTGACGACGAGCTTGGTCGCGTTATCGAGTTCTTCGACGGAGTACGGCAGGTCGTAGGCCAGCATCTTGGCGGACTTGACGAGCCGCTGCGAGTGCTCGGTGAGCTTGAAAACCTTACCGTTGTAGATGCGCTCGCCCTCGAACACGCTGTTGCCGTAATGGAGGCTGTGAACGAGGACGTGGGCCTTGGCCTCGCGCCACGGGACGAGAGCACCGTTGTACCAAATGACGCCGTCGCGATCGTCCATCGGCAGTGCGGGACCGGCCATGTCGTTTACTCCAGCGGGAGGGAGAGGGTATCTGCCTTTTAGTGTATCACCGCCGACCCAAGCGAGGGCGCGGTGCTGCTGCCCTTAAGTGGGTAGCGACACAAACTCAGAGATGCTTCAGGAGAACGTCCGACGTCAGCCGGCCGAAGGCGACAGAAGAGCTAGCGCTATTCACCTCCGCTATCAACTAACGGTGTTGGCTTAATTTTATCTATACATTTTTCCATATTTATCATTGCGGATACTGGCGTGGTGGTTTAACATCTTGGAGTGAGGTGTTGCGCCAAGTAAGGTCGCGAAATGAGAACGCCTCACCCACCGGTGTCGTCGATTGGGTGAGGCGATCCACGCAACGTGAGTGGGCTAATTCGCTAACAAGGATGCTAATAGATGATGCTTGCAACTGCTGGCTGTGAGTAAGCTTGCGGCAATTCGCTAACAGCCGGTCGGTCCGGAAATGTTAGCAAATGTTAGCCGCCGGTCGTGAGTGCCCAACTACCGACGCGGTTCTAGTTTGGCCCGGAGGTGAGCGACCTGGCGGAGTCGCGTTTCGGGTGCGGCATCGGCGTCGTATTCGAGCGTGCTGTTCGTGTCCTTCGTGACGAACTTCAATACCTCGAACGCGCGCTGACGCAGGGTCGCATCGCGACGTTCCAGTGCTTCGAGCAGCGCGGGGATCGCAGCACTTCCGCGCGCGGCGAGTTCCACCATCGAGTTTTTCAGTGTGCGGTCGTCGGCCAACCCTTCGACTGCGCGGCGGATCTTCTCGAGTTCCAGTACCGCGGCCATCGGCCCCCCGAGGGCTTGACCCACCGGCGGCGGCGTAACGGTGCCGGCCGCAGTGAACGGCGACGGCGGCGCGGGTGGAGCCGCCGGGAATGTGAATGTGGATGGAGGGGGCGTGACCGTTGCCACCCGCGCCGGAGCGAGGGGCGGGGACACCGGAGCCTGAACAGTGGCGACTGGTCGACTCGCGGGCGGCGCGTAACGAGAAACCGGAACTGTAGGCGCTTGTAGGACGGGCGTTTGTACGGACGAGTCCGCCTTCTTCGCGGCCGCAGCGCGGGCATCGAAGTGTCGCGTGAAACCGTCTTCCTCGAAACTGCGCCCGAGGTAGGCGTTGATCGCGATCGGGTCGTTGACCAGTTCCATCGGCGTCCCGCGCGTGACCACCTTACCCGCGGTAATGAGATACACGCGGTCCGCGGTGCGGAACACTTCGCGCACGTTGTGGTCGGTGATGAGGATGCCGATGCCCGAATCGGCGAGTTCGCGGATGTTCCGCCGGATGTCCTCGGTGGTGATCGGGTCGACCGCGGCGAACGGCTCGTCGAGGAGGATGAGCATCGGCTCACACACGAGGCAGCGCGCGATCTCCAACCGGCGCTTTTCGCCGCCGGAGCAGCGCCCCGCGGTGGTTTTGCGAACCGGGTCGAGTTTGAACCGGGTTAGTGCCTCGTTGGTGCGCTCCCAGCGCTCGGCGCGACTGAGTCGGCGCCCCAACTTGCGGCTCCGCGGGAGCGCTTCGAGGATCGCGAGCAAGTTCCCCTCAACCGAGAGCTTGCGGAACACGCTCGGCTCTTGCGACAGGTAGCCCATTCCGCGGCGCGCGCGCTGGTACATCGGGAGGGACGTTACATCCTCGTCGTTGAACGTGACCTTGCCCTCGTTCGGCTGGATTTGTCCGGTCGCCATGCGGAAGCTGGTCGTCTTCCCGGCCCCGTTGGGACCGAGTAGCCCGACCACTTCGCCCGGGTCCACGGAGAACGACACACCGTTCACCACGGCTCGGTTGCCGTAATACTTGACCAACCCCTCGACTTCCAACAGCGGCATTCGCGCACTCCCTTCCGCGGTGCGAGTTGCACGGAACACAGGTCGCACCCGGGCGGCAAGAACGATTCGTGGGAGGGGGCTTACCCGAACCGGGCGGGGCACGCAAGCAGAATAGCGTGCGCGCCCCGAGAACGTGTCGCGGTTGACACCGATTCGGTAAAGGTGGTAAAACGTGCAATCCGAAGTGCCGAACGGATTCGACACGGCAGCCGACCGACCGCAGGATGCGCTCATGTCCCAGGTGCGGACCGCACCGATCGAAGCCCGCGTGCCGCGCCCGTCCCGGTCGGACGTACCGGACGTGTCCGTGTGCATCGCCAACTGGAACTGCGTCGAATTGCTCCGCAAGTGCCTGCGTTCTCTCTTCGACCAGGCACAAGGCGCCCGGTTCGAGGTGGTAATCGCGGACAACGGCTCGACCGACGGTGCGGCCGACATGGTCGCGTCCGAGTTCCCAAACGTGGTGCTGATCCGCAATTCGGACAACCGCGGGTTCGCGCGGGCCAGCAACCAAGCTGCTGCTGCTGCGCGCGGCCGGTACTTTTTCTTCCTGAACAACGACACGCTGGTCCCCGCAAACACGCTGCGGAAATTCCTCGACCTCGCCGAAGCGCGCCCAGATGTCGGCATGTTCGGCCCACGGCTTCGCGGTGCGGACGGGGCGTTCCAGATCTCGTATCGCCAGCGCCCCACGCTCGCGGCTCTGCTGCACCGCATCAATCTGCTACGCTGGACCGGGTTATTCCGCAAAGCCTATTACGAGTACCGCCGCGCCACGTTCGACCCGACGCAGGAGCGCTCGGTCGAGGTGCTCATGGGGGCGGCCGTGTTCCTCTCGCGCGAGGTGTTCGAGGCGAGCGGTCGGTGGGACGAGGAATACCACTTCGGTGTCGAGGACATCGACCTGTCCATGCAGGTGAGCCGGCGCGGGCCGCCGATGTTCGTCCCGCAGGTCGAGATCGTTCACTATGGGCGCGCGGCCGGGCGGAACAACGTCCACTTCGCGGCGCCGAACGTGGCCATCGGTTACGTCCACTACTTCCGCAAGTCCGGAACGAGCCGCGCGGCCCTCTTCGCGTACAAGGCCCTCGTGACACTCGACGCGCCGCTGCAAATCGGCCAGAAACTGCTCGAAGCCGGCTGGCGCAGCGTGACGGGCCGGCGCGTGAAGGCGCGCAAGAGCGTGCTCGCGGTCCGCGGGCTGTGGGCGTTCCTGCGGCACGAACTCGTCCGCTTCTGGAAGGCGTGACATGCGAACCCGCGACCTGTTGCAATTCGTCCCCGGTTTGTCGCGCCTCGTGCGGGTACTCGACGCACGCGAGCGAGAGAGCCGCTTGCTCACCGAAGAGTGCTGGCGCCTTGCGAACGAGAACCACCGACTGAAAGCCGCTTCGGGCACGCCCCGCGCGAAGCGTTCCGCACACCACGAAGAGACACCGATCCCGCCCGATGTGTTGCGTCTCATGGTGGCGGGAACCGACGACGCGGATTGGTTCCTCACCGCGGGGCAACGTGCTGCGGAATCGCTCACCGCACTGCTCGCGAAGAACGGCATCCGCATTGAGCAGTGCGATCGTATCCTCGATTTCGGGTGCGGGTGTGGCCGCGTAATTCGGCACCTGCGTCACCTGCCCGCCGAGTTACACGGGTGCGACTCGAATCCGGTCGGGGTGGAGTGGTGCGCGGAGAACTTGCCGTTCGGTCAGTTCGCGGTCAACGCGCTGGAATCGCCGCTGACTTACGATGATAGCTCTTTCGATCTCGTTTACGCATTCTCGGTGTTCACGCATCTGCCGCTGCCGTTGCAAACGCACTGGATGCACGAACTGCGCCGCGTGCTGAAGCCCGGTGGCGTGGCGGTGATCTCGCTCCACGGCGACGCGATGCTCGGGCGCATGACACGCGCCGAGCGCGCGGACTATCGCGCAGGGCGGTTCGTTGTGCGCGGGGGCGACCTCGCCGGAACGAACCACTGCGCGACGTTCCACCCGCCGCAATTCGTGCGAACCGTGTTGGCGGACGGCTTTGAGGTGCTGGACATGGCTCCCGAAGGCGCGAAGGGAAATCCCCCGCAAGACGCCTGGGTGCTGCGTCGCGTTGTGGAGCGAGCGGATTCACATCTTACATTGCCCGCGTAAACAAGACCGGGGAACGTGACCGGGCGCCGGTGCGATCTTGGGCTATTTTTGCCCCTGGTAGACTAACCCGAAACCGTCTAGCCCTGGTCCCTTTCGGCCAATAATGCCGGTGATCGGAGTACCATCTCCGCCAAGTTTGGTCGGGCCGTTACCGCCCGGTCCGCCCATTTGCTCGGTGACGTATGAGTCGTTCGGGTCGAGGCGCCCGCCGCTCACCTTCATGAAGGTTACAGTGAGGGCGTCAATTCCTAGCCCGGCTCGAACGCTAACGGCTCCGACCGCGTAGCCCGGCTTCGCGAGAACCCGCGTTCCGCGTTCCGTTTCAGTTCCGTGGGTCTGTCCCGCCGAATCGACGCCCGCGACCCGGTAGATCGGGCGCACGGCACTGACCACGTCGTTGTTGAAGAACTTGCCGTACCACACATCGAGCCCAACGAGCACCCCGCCCGCCGGGGCATCGTCGCGAAATTGGGGATCGAACGGGTGGCCGAGAATCACTTCCTTTGCTGGTGGGGGCGACGGTTGATTCTTGGGCCGGTACGCGGGCGGAGCGGCGGGACGCGCAGGCCCGAGTTGAACCGGAGGCTGCACTGGCGCAGTCCACGAGGGGCCGGGTGTGTCTCCCCCATCCGTGATCCGGAACGAGTCAAGGAACGTCCGAACCTGCTGGTTCGACAGCTTGGCGTCCCGGCCGAACGCGAAGACGATGTAGAACCGGCTGCGTGTAAACAGCACTCGGCCCGAATAGAACTTGTGCGGATTCTGCCCCTCGATCTCGAACTCGCGCCAGCCGCTACTGTTGTGACTCGCTCCTTCTGATCGGGTCGCGGTACCGTTTACCTTCTGCGCTAGCCCGGTTACTGCGCCGCTAAGGTCGCACGGCGTACCCGGCGGAATGTCGGCCGATGAAACCGCGTACCCCTCGCCCCCCACTTCGACGGCGTGGGTCGTCAACTGGAACCCGTACTCGTTCCGCACCTCGGTGTACGGGGTGCCGGGCATGGGGACCGTGTACTTACCGTCCGGCGATGTAAACTGCCGGAAATCCTTGAATTCGCGCTTCCCGCACCCGACGAGGGGCGACAGAAGAACCAGCGCAAAAAGCGCGGGGAGTGTCCGCATCGGAGGGCACCGGCGGTAGAAGATCGAGTTCGCGCGGGGCAGCACCCGCGCGAGCGTGGAAGTGAGAATAGTATTTCGGATGCGTCTGACCGACGCAAGCCTGGACCGACGAGTTCCTTGGTCCGATCCGCTCATTTAAACCAAGGCGAACTCGGTCCAGTTGTCGAGGTATCGCCAGAGAACGGGGCTTTCCGCTGCCTTTTCACGGAGCAGTGATTTGGCGTTTGCAACGAGTTCGGTTTCCTGTTCCGAACTCAAATCGCCTGTCAGAACGCGCGTGCGGAGGAACACGAAGTAGGTGTCGAGCGTGTCGCACAGGCACCGGTCGTTGATCTCCTGAATGGACCCACCGGTCGGCGCTTGCTCCGCCGACTTGCCGGGTTTGCCGAGGAGTTTCGCGAGGACATCGAGGTCGCCGGGCAAGCGGCACGCGCCGAAGTTCGTGAACCAGTCGGTCAGATCAATGGGGCCGCGGTAACGGTCGCGTGCGAGGTAGTAATCGCGGGCCTGGATGCCGTAACGAAACGCGGCCAGTTCCAACAGCGGCAGATCGAACCCGCGCCCGTTGAAGGTCACGAGCCGGGCCTTGTAGTGTGTCACCCCGAACCAGAACTGGTTCACGATCTCGCGCGGTCGGAAGTGCGGTTCGTCGAGGCACTTAAAGTTGAGCAGGCTGAAGTCCGGTCCCACGCGGAGGACGCACACGCACACCGGTACCTGGAAGGTGACCGGCAGCGGTTCGCCCGATTCACTGGCACGCGCGATCGCGTCTTCCGGCGACAGATTTTCGCCGGGGTATTTCACAGCCGCGAGCAACCGGCCGTCCGGAGCGCTCGCGCTGTTCACCACAAGGAACGCGGTCCGTGTGCCGGGGTCCGCGGACGCCGGGCGCGTATTCGTTTCGGCAAGTGGCATGCGTAAGCACCTAGACAGCGGTTCATCTAGCAATGTCGGCAAAACAGGGATTCTGGTCAACTCCAACCCGCCCAAACCCGCCCGCCGGCGCGCTGTCGCCGCGCCGCTTGTATCGTCGGCGCTGACGGCGCAAATTGTGCGGACGGCGCGGCGCGAATTGGCGCGTCGCGCTTGAAGATTGTGGGCCTCCCGGCGATCTGTGCGCTATGTTGTGCTCCCATCTGAAATTGAGCGCGAATGAGCACGGTGGACCGTTTACCCGTCTTGCTGGTCGGGCGGCGCGACAAGCCGTAATCTCACGTCATGAATCCCACCGAATTGCCGCCCGGCGCGCCTGTGCCTCCCGCCCCCCACGCGCCCAAGAAATCCGCACTTCTGATCGTGTGGCTGGTCGTGTTCATCGACCTGCTCGGGTTCGGCATCGTCCTGCCCGTGCTCCCGCGCCAGGCAAAGCCGTACCTCGATGCGCTCGCGTTCTCGGACGTGTCGCGTGGGGCCGTGATTGGCGTGCTGTTTTCGGTGTTTTCGCTGATGCAATTCGTGTTCTCGCCGATGTGGGGGCGCATTTCGGACCGGGTCGGTCGGCGGCCGGTGCTTTTTATTAGCCTGCTCGGTTCGGTGATCTTCTACGCGCTCTACGGGGTCGCAGTTTCGCTCCCCACTACCCAGGCGGAACTCGCGTTGGGGCTGATGCTGTTCGCGCGCATCGGGGCCGGTATCGCGGGTGCGAGTGTGGGGACCGCGGCGGCCGTGATCGCGGACTGCACCACGCCCGATAAGCGTGCGAAGGGGATGGCCCTCATCGGGATCGCGTTCGGGGCCGGGTTCACGCTCGGGCCGCTCATCGCGTACTTCGGCCTGGCGCTATTCGCGCGGGAACCGTGGGGCGTGGGGGCGCTCGCGTCTGGCTTGTCACTGATCGCGTTACTGGTTGCGATCGCGATTTTTAAGGAAACACGAGACCCGAACAACAAAGCGGCCAAAGAGTTCTTCAGTCTTGCGAAGACACGCGAGGTGCTCGCAATGCCGACCGTGGGCACGCTGGTGCTGATCTACTTCCTGGCGATCTTCGCGTTCGGCAACTTCGAGGCCACGCTCGCGCAGTTCACGGACAAGGTGTTCGGACTGAAGGACGATGACAACTTCCTGGTATTCGCATTCGTCGGCGCGGTGCTGATGGTCGCGGGCGGTTCGTACCGGCCGATGGTGAAGAAGCGGTCCGAAGTCGGGTTGCTCAAGTTTGGTGTTGGTGCGATGGCGATCGGGCTTACCGGCGTTGGGGTTGTAGCTTACCTCGTACTCGGGTCGGATGGGAGTTCGAGCGACATTGCGAAGCCCCTGTTCTACGTCGCGATGTCGATTGCGGTGATCGGGTTCGCGTTCGTGAACCCGTCCGTCTCGGCGCTCGTGTCGAAGCGCTCGGACCCGGCGCGACAGGGCGAGGTGCTGGGGGTGAACCAGTCGTTCGCGTCGCTCGGGCGCATCCTCGGGCCGTTCCTCGGATCGGTCTTGTTCGACGCCCACCCCTCGCGCACACTACCGTACTTGGGCGCGGTACTTGCGCTGCTCGTCGTTGCGGCACTGCTCCCGCGGTTGAAGGGGAAGGAAGAGCCGCAGATGAGCACAGACAAGGCAAACGCATGATGGGCACAAAGGTGAAGAGAAGTCAGAAAACAGAAACCAAAAGGAAGAGCCGCGGGTAACGCAGATTACGCGGATCAGACACGAGAACAATCGGGTATCTGGTTACCCCTTGTTGGGGCTTAAGACTCGGTCTTTTGCTTCTGCTTTCCTTTTGTGCCCTTTGTGCTTTTTTGTGACTAATCTGCCTTTCTGCTCTCCGATTGCGGCGTTCCGGAAGGATTCTGATGCTGGACCGGATTGAAGCGCGACGGATCGCGATCATCAAGCCGAGCGCACTGGGTGACATCGTTCATTCGCTCCCGGTGTTGACCGCGCTGCGCACGCGATTCCCCGCGGCTCGGATCACGTGGATCGTAAACTCGGGCTACGAATCACTCCTTACTGGCCACCCCGATCTAACCGACACGCTCCCGTTCAATCGCGGTGCGTTGAAAGGGGCTCGCGCGCTCGCAACGGCGTGGTCGTTCGCGACGGAATTGCGGCGAAGGCAATTCGATCTCGTGATCGATATGCAGGGGCTTCTGCGAAGCGGCCTGATGGCATGGGCGAGCTGCGCACCGGTGCGGGTCGGGTTCCGCAACGCCCGTGAGGGCAGCCGGTACACCTACACGCACAAGTTGGCTTCACCCCGCGCCGACCGGGCGCACGCGGTCGATCGGATGTGGGCCGTTGCCGAGGCGTTCGGTGTCGGGCACCTGCCGAAAACGTTCCGCGTTCCCCTACGGCCGGGAGAACTCGTTGCGGCACAGAACGAACTCGCTGCTCTGCCGCGTCCGTGGATCGCGGTCGCGGTGGGGGCCAAGTGGCTCACGAAACGCTGGCCCGTGACGCACTTCGCCGAACTTCTTACCCGCGCGCAGTCGCACTTTGGTGGGTCTGCCGTGTTCATTGGTGCGAGCGACGACATCGCGCTTTCGCAAGAAGTAATCGCGAACCTGCGCGGCCCGGCGCTGAATCTGGCCGGGAAGACTTCGCTCCCGCGGCTCGCGGCAACGCTGTCGCTTGCGGACGTGATGGTCGGGAACGACACCGGGCCGCTGCACCTCGGGGCCGCCCTCGGGCGCCCGTGTGTCGCGCCGTACACCTGCACGCGAGTCGCGCGCCACGGGCCGTACCAGCAAGCTGCGAACTGTGTGGAAACAACCGTTGCGTGCAGCGGGAGCTATCTCAAGAAATGCAATAACATGATCTGCATGCCGGAACTCACCGCGGACCGGCTCTGGCCCCGCTTGGCGGAGACCCTGGATACATGGCAACGAGCACACAATTCCCGTTCCGCCTGATCCTCGCGAGCGGCTCGTGGGGCCGCAAGTGGTTGATGGAGCAGGCCGGCTACCCTTTTGAAGTCAAACCGTCCAACATCGACGAACCGACGGAAGCCCGGCTCGGCGACTGCCGGCACTACGTCGGCGAACTCGCGTGGCTAAAGGCCGAAGCCGTTGCTCTCGGTGAGTCCGACGGGTTAATCATCGCCGCGGACACGGTGGGGTGGTTGCACGGTAAGGTGATCGGCAAGCCGGAAGACGAGGCCGACGCCCGGCGCATCATCACGGCGCTGGCCGGGACCGTTCACGAACTCTGGACGGGCGTGTGTCTCTGGCTCCGCCCCGGCGACCGGCAAATCTGCTGGCAGGAGCGGAGCCTCGTGCGCATGAGCGCACTTTCTGATGCCGAGATTGATGCTTACCTGAAAACGCGGAAGTGGGCGGGGTGCAGCGGGGCTTACTCGATCGAGTTCCCGCACGACCCGTATTTGACAATCGAAGAGGGGAGTGTGAGCAACGTCGTGGGCCTGCCGATGGAATCGCTGGAACAGGCCCTGGAATGGATGCGTGTTATTCGCGGCACGCGGTGAGATGAATGCCGCGGACAGCTTTGTGTGCGGGTAACACGAGGCCACCCGCACGTCCAACAACTCAGAACTGCTTCAAGAACCGCAGATCGTTCTGCCAGAAGAGGCGGATGTCGTCGATCGCGTGCTTGAGCATCAGCATCCGTTGCGGTCCCATCCCGAACGCGAACCCGGTCACCTTTTCCGGGTCGTACCCACCGGCGCGCAGGACGTTCGGGTGAACCATCCCGGCGCCCAGGATCTCCAACCACCCGGTGCCTTTCGTGAGCCGGTCGCGGTTCGGATCGTCCTTCGGCCAGTCGATGTCCACTTCGATGCTCGGCTCCGTGAACGGGAAGTAGCTGGAGCGGATGCGCACCTGCCGCTCCGGACCGAACATCCGGCGCGCGAACGCGGTGATCGTACCCTTCAGGTCGGCCATCGTCACGCCCTCGCCGACCACCAAGCCTTCCACCTGGTAGAACTGGATCTCGCTCCGGGTGCTGATCGCCTCGTTGCGGTAGCACATCCCGGGCAGGATCACGCGAACGGGCTTGCCCGCGGCCTCGCGCATCACGTGGATCTGCCCCGGTGACGTGTGCGTGCGGAGCACGACGCCCGGCGTAGTGGTGAAGAACGTGTCCCACATGTCGCGCGCCGGGTGGTGCGCGGGCATGTTCAGGAACTCGAAGTTCAGTTCATCGGTTTCGACCTCTCGGGTGCGGTACACCTGGAACCCGAGGTCGGCGAAGATGGAGTAAATTTGCCGGAGGATTTGGGTCGCGGGGTGCAACCGCCCGCGGGCCGGCGCCCGACCGGGGAGCGTCACGTCGAGCGGGTTCGTCGTCAGACTGACCTGAAGCGCCTTTTCCTTCGCGTCTGCGAGGGCTGCTTCGTAAGCCGCGGTGATTGCGGCCTTGATCCGGTTCAGTTCCGCCCCGTAAGCCGGTTTCTGGTCCTTCGGGATCTTAGCGAGGTTCGACATGGCGGTCTTCATCACGCCCTTGTCGCCAAAATACTGCGTGTTCCAGGCGCGGAGCGCGGCTTCGTCCGCGCATTGCTGAAGTTGAGTGAGGGCTTGCCCTTCGAGCTGCTTCAAATCGTCGAGTGGCGTCGCATCGGCCATGTCCTGCTCCCGGCGTCACGTGTAACCGTTGAGACAGGATACGGGTGCGACGGGTTCGCGTCCGGTCTACGCGCGCGTGGGGACCGGTGCCGGGTTCCCGGCCACTTCGCGCATCGCGACCGACTTGGTGGGAACGCCGGGCGTGGGCCGGTACGTCGCGAACGAGTTCTCGGTTTCCCAGAGCGTCACTTCGGTCACGGGCAGGCCGTGCTCAACGGCGCGGTCGAAGATCAGGCGCGCGATGGTTTCCGCGGTCGGGTTCGCGTCCAGTTCCACGAACGGCTCGCCCTGGCGCAGCAATTCCGCGATGATCGGGTCGTCGCGGTGCAGGAGCATGCGGTGGTCGAGTGTGTCGTCGATCCACTTCCCGATGACGCGCTTGATCTCGGAGAAGTCCACCACCATGCCGAGGGCGTCGAGGGTCTCGGTCTCCACCGTGACGACGGCCTTGCCGTTGTGCCCGTGCAGGTTCCGGCACTTGCCGGCGTAGTTCAGCAGCCGGTGCCCGTAACAGAAGTGGATCTCTTTGGTCACCCTGAACATCCATCGTCTCCTGGTGCCCGATCGGGGCGATCTTTAGCCCGCGTACCGCGTGGGGTCGGGCATCTCGGCGTCGCGGAACCCGCGCTGGCGTTCCGCGCACTTGTTGCACGCCCCGCAGTGCAATCCGTTGACGGGCCGGAGGCACGAGAACGTGTGTTCGAGCGGTAGCCCGCGCCCTCGGCGCAGCACGTCCACCTTGTGGAGCGCGGCGAAGGGGCGGAGCACGCGGACGCTCCCGTTCACGGCGGAACTCACGATCGCCGCAAAGTTATCGTAGAACTGTGGGGTCGCATCGGGAAACGGGTTCGCGCCGAGCGGCGCGGTCGCGATCTCCGGTACGCCGTTCAGGTGGCACCAGAGGAGCGGCTTGGCGAGTAGCAGTACGTTCCGCCCGGGAAGAAACACGGCCTCGTCGGGCGAATCGGCGTCGGGCGCGCCCTCGCCCGACACGCTCCAGTGGGCGCCGTACACATCGCGAATCGGTTCATCGAGGACGCGGAGTGGGCGAAGTGCCGGCGCGCGAACGGCTTCCAGGAAACGATCGAGGTGCTCTCTCTCAACTTCTTCCCAATGCAACCCGGTGCGAACGTAGAGCGGGAACACCGCGGGGTACGCGCGGACGGCTTCGGCAAGCAGGATCGCGCTATCGGACCCGCCGCTCACAAGAACGGCGAGTGCCCCGCGCGGGTTGCTCGGCGGCCACGGCGCGGTGGAGTGTTGGTCGGACACCGCAGTCACCGACACGCCCACTTGCGCCGACCCTTGGGCGGGCGCCCGGGCCCACCGGGAGGTCCACCAGGCGGGCCTCCCGGTGGGCCACCGGGACCGCCTGGGGGACCGCCGGGAGGTCCACCACCCGGAGGGCCGCCCGCTCCACCCGATCGCCCCGTGACTTTGCCCGTGAGACTACTGATCGCGTCCTTCAGGTCAGCGGTGTCAACCGCGGATTTGGCGAAGAAGAGTTCGCCCGACGAACCGAACCCGATATTCGCGAGCATCTGTGCCCCGATTTTCTTGCCCATGCTATCGACCTGTTCTTTCCACCATTTCGGTGGCGTCCCCTCGTCGCCCTTGCCGAGATCGCTCTCTTTCCACTTCTTGGACATGTTCGACGACTTATCACTGTCGCCACACCAAATAACGATCTCGAACCGGATCTCGCGGCTCCCGATGCTCGCCTTGCCCCCCGCGCCCTTCGCACCACTGAGGGCGTCGGCTTGGGTGCGGCCGAACTGAGCGTTGGCGTCGTCGTTGTTTCCGCCCTGTGCACCTGAAGCCGCGGCCGGGGGCTTGTTCTCGCCCTGGAAGAGGGTCATCCCCCAGAACGTGCCTTTTGTGACGCGCTTACCCAGCGTGCCGGCCCGGACACCGAACGTCTTGTCCCGACTGTCGGCGTGGCCGTTGAGCATCTTCTGAAACACGCCTTCTGGTACATCCATCGAGCAGAACGCGATCAGGCGGCTGGTCGGGGAGAAGACGCGCACCTTGGCGCCTCCCCTAAATCCGTCGACGAGATAATACGTGCCACTGCCGAGGGTCTTCTGTTGGGCGCCGGGTAACTTCCCGAGTTGAGTACCGTCGATTTCCGTTTTGGTGCGGATGACCGTCGCTCCGCCGTTTCGGATGGAGGTGCCGAATACGACGTACTCCATGAGCGCGTCGCCGTCGCTCGATCCCAGAACCCGCGCGAAGGCGTCGGCCGCGGCCTTGAACTCGGTATTCTGGAACGTCCCCGAGAGGCTCTTGTAGAGTTCCGGGTATTTCTGGGCGTGCCCCAGATTCAACCCCTGTGCCGTTTCGCAGTCCTCCGGGATGTAGTACATCATCTCGACGGATTTGGGCGTGCGCCCGAGGAGCCAGTACAGCATCCCGCCCACGACCATGAGCATCACGAGCCCGATGCCGACCACGCCGAACAGGAGCACCTTGTTCGTCTCGCGCTTCTTGGCCTTGCGCTTCTTCGGGACGCTCGGGTCGCCTTTGAGTTTCGTTTTCTTCTTTTTTTCCTTCTTTTCGCTCCGATCGCCGTCGTCCTCGTCGTCCCGCGCGGGCTTCTTCTTTTTCTTTAAAACTTCTTCTTCGCCCGCGTCCTCCGGTTCCGGCGCAGCGAACACGGTGCCGCACTTCGGGCACTCGACCTCGGTTCCGGCGTCGGGCGCCTCTGGCAGACGGAGTTTCGCCCGGCAATCCGGGCAGCGGAGTTCAACGGCCATTGGGAGGCACCAGCGCGGGCGGTGATAACGGACGACAGGTTCCAACTTTCCGATACTATCGGGAACCACCGCGCCAGAGCAAGAGTGTACGCTCCAGTTCGTAAGAAGACTCGGCGCGGACCCGATTCGCGCCCCACCCCAACGAGGCGAACCCATGACGCCCGCGGACGTGCTGACCCGCATCGACCGGCTGTTCACCGAGCGCGGGGACACCGAGTACCACGGCGAGGCGGTCACGCAGCTCGAACACGCGCTGCAAGCTGCCCTCTTCGCGGAACAGGACGGGCAACCCGCGGAGTGGATCGCCGCCGCCCTCCTCCACGACATCGGGCACTTCCTCCACGGCCACGGCGAAGACTACCTCGACCAGGGCATCAACGACCGGCACGAAGATCTCGGTGCGCGGTTCCTGGCTCACGCATTCGGGCCGGCGGTAACAGAGCCGATCCGCTTGCACGTCCCCGCGAAGCGCTACCTCGCGAGCGGCAAGCACCCGGGTTATCCGGGGCTCCTCTCGCCCGCGTCCGTCCGCAGCTTGGAACTTCAAGGCGGGCCGATGACCGCTGCCGAGGTCCAGATGTTCGAGGCGCACCCGTATTTCACGGCTGCTGCGAAGGTCCGCGAGTACGACGATCGCGCGAAGATTGTGGGACTGGCGACGCCCCCGTACTCGCACTTCCGCACCTACCTGGAGGCCACGCTCCGTGCCACCAACTGAAATCAAGCTCGTCGTGCTCGACTGGGCGGGGACCACCATCGATTACGGGTGCCTGGCGCCCACTGGCGCGTTCGTCGAAGCGTTCGCCTCGAAGGGCGTCGACGTGACGCTCGCCGAAGCACGCGGGCCGATGGGGTTGCACAAGAAAGATCACATTCGTGCGATGCTGCGAACGGAAATCGTTGGCGGCAAGTGGCGCGCGGCGGTGGGGCGCGACTGGGCCGAATCAGATGTGGAGGAACTCTATCGCTCTGTGACGCCCCTTCAGGTGGCCGCCGCGGAGAAGTACAGCGGGTTGATCGCGGGCGTACCCGCCGTGGCGGACGCGCTCCGCGCGAAGGGGCTCAAGGTCGCAGCGAGCACCGGCTACTTTCACGAAGCCGCCGCGGTGGTGCGCTCGGCCGCGAAGCGCCAGGGGTTCGAGCCGGACTTCAACATCTGTGCAGACGACGTACCGGCCGGGCGCCCGGCCCCGTGGATGATCTTCCGCTGCATGGAAGCGCTGAGCGTGTACCCGCCCGCGGCCGTGGTGAAGGTCGGCGACACGGTGATCGACATCGAAGACGGCCGGAACGCAGGGTGCTGGAGCGTCGGCGTGATCGATTCGAGCAACGAGATGGGGCTGAGCGAGGCGGAATTTAAGTCGCTGACGGAAGCTGAACGGAACGTGCGCCGAAAGGACATCACGGAGCGCTATCAAAAGGCCGGCGCGCACGCTGTACTTCACGTCATTACCGACTTACCGGCTCTGATCGGCGATCTCAATGCTCGTCTGGCTCGCGGCGAGCGCCCGTAAACGTAGATGGCCCGCGTGAGCGCAGCACCGATTGCGCGGGCCGGTTTCTATCATTTCTGCATGCTAATCGACTTCTGGACGTTCGCGTTCTTGTGCGTGTCCGCGTTCTTCGCGGGGGTGATGAACTCCGTCGCGGGCGGTGGCACGCTCCTCACGTTCCCCGCACTCACCGCGCTCCTTACGCCCGCGCTGGCGAACGCCACGAGCACCGTCGCTCTGTTGCCGGGATCGTTCGCAGGGGCGCTCGGGTATCGCAAGGAACTGTGGGAATGTCGGCGGTTTGTTGGGCGCATGATCGTACCGAGTATCGCGGGCGGGTTCCTCGGTGCGTGGCTCGTCGGCAAGAATGAGGACACGTTCGCGACGCTGGTGCCGTGGCTCATTCTCACGGCCGCGGTGTTGTTCGTGGTGCAAGCCCCGCTCTCGAAGTGGGTGAAACAGCGCGCGGCTGCTGAAGGTGCGCACCCCGATCACCACGAGCCGAACGGGGTGACGCAGACTCTTGTAATCGGCTTCCAGTTTCTCGTCGCGGTATATGGTGGGTACTTCGGTGCGGGGATCGGCATTCTGATGCTGAGTGCGCTCGGGTTCATGGGCGTCGGTGACATCCACCGCATGAACGCGGTGAAAACGTTCCTGGCGGCCTCGATCAATGCCGCGAGCGTGGTAGTGTTCGTTCGCGACGGGTTGGTGAATTGGGAATGCGCTGGCGTGATGGCCGTCGCCGCGATCTTCGGCGGCTACACGGGGGCGCGGGTCGCGCGCCGGTTGCCCGCGCGCTACGTCCGCTACTCCGTTATCGTGATCGGCTTCGGGTTGTCCGCGTATTATTTCGTCAAGAAGTTCGTGTAGCCTTGAGTTCCGCCCATTTGGGCCAGAATCCGACCGCGCGAACTCCCACTAAGAGACTCTCCGTCACCCACGTGCCCGCGAGCATTCCCGCTAGCATCCCGAGTGTCATCCCCACGAAACTGGTCGCGACCGCGGTGACCATGTTCTCCGTCTGAAACTGCGTCGCGCACCAACCACCCGCGACCATTCCGACCACCATGCCGACGTTCCCGCCGGTGTACATTGCGACTGCGTGGTCCGCGTTCGGTACGGGTCCGCGCCCCAACCAGCGCATCGCGATGTTCGCGAACACCAGCATCCCGACCCACATCCACGGCTTCATCACGCCCTCGCGCATTGCCTCCACGCACGCGCAGCACCCGTGGTCGTGAAGTGCGGCGAAGTCGTTATCGGCCCACCAGCCGAGCAGCATTCCCAGGTTGCCGAACGTGAGCATCCCGAAGCACATATCGGCCCAGTGCGGAACATCGAACCGGCGCCACGCGATCGCGAGCCAGCCCCCCGCCAGTGCGAACGCGGTGAGCGTGAATATGGCCGCGTCGGGCTTGCGCAACGACGACAGGAGCAGCACGAAGACGCCACCCTGCAACGCGAACGCGCCGGCGTGGGCGAAGCTCATCCAAAGAGAACCTACCCCCCCGTCCCCCCTCCCTGAAGGGAAGAGGCTTAAGGCAGAAGATGGCGCGAGGGCTGCTGTATTTGGTTCTGTTCCCCCTTCCTTCTTAGGGAAGGGGGTTAGGGGGTTAGGTTGTGGCTGCAACCCCTCCCCAACCCCTCCCCCAAGGGGAGAGGGGCTTAAAATCACTGCTGATTCTTTCTCCCCTTTCCTTTCAGAAGGGGTAGGTCTCGCCAAGTGCCCGCACCCCACGCGCGTGGACGAGAAGATCAGTGTGAGGCTCGACACCACCATTAGCACGGCCGCGACGACCGGGTGAAGCACCCCGCACGCGGCGAGTGTCATGCCGACGAGGTTGTAGACCAGTGCGCGGGTCAGGTTCAGTCGCACGGCGCGGACCGCGTCGCGGCTGAGTTCTACGGCCCACGGGAGCGCGCGAAGGTCCGTATGGTAGAGCGTGACCGGAGCGGCACTAACAGCGAGGTCGGTTCCGCTCGAAAGGGCCACGCCGACGTGCGCGACCGCGAGCGCGGAGGCGTCGTTGATCCCGTCTCCGACGAACAGCGGGTTCTCGCCCCTTTGCTTTGCTGCTTCGACGGCCGCGCGCTTATCGTCCGGAAGCAACCCGCCGCGTGCAGATGGAAGCCCAAGTGCTTCCGCGCGGCCGATCGCGTCGCCCGTCAGAACTTCGACCGGCAGGCCGAGCTGTTGGAACTGTTCGAGCGCTTGAGGAGTGGAATCTCGCAACCGCTCGGCGACGACCGCGGTCGCGGTAAGTTCGCCATCAACTGCGACGAAAACGGCTTTGTTACTGCTTTTTTCTGAAAGAAGCGCCGCAGAGTTTAAAGAGAGGCGCGGCGTTTGATTTTTCTCCCCCTTCCCTGTCAGGAGGGGGGCGGGGGGGGTAGGTTCTTCGGGCAATTCCTTCCCGATCCACCTCTCGGTGCCGATTTTGATTTCGTGCCGCGTACCGTTCGTTTCAACGAGTTCCGCGATCACCCCGCACCCCGGAACCGCCACGAGTGACGCTACGCGCGGTTCCGCGTCCGGTGCGAAGTTCCGCGGTAAGTCGGCGAACGGTTTTGCGATCGGGTGATTGCTCTGCGATTGAGCGAGTGATAGCCAACCGAGGAGCTTCGTGCGCTCGGAACCGGTCGCGATCGTTTGGATGTCAACGAGCGCGAAACGGTCTTCTGTCAGCGTGCCGGTCTTATCGAACATTACGCGGTCCACGGTCGCGAGGCGCTCGATGGCGTCGCCACCGCGAACGATCACCCCGCGCTCAGCGAGTCGGTTGAGCGCGGACCAAATGACTACGGGCGTCGCCAAACCGATCACGCACGGGCACGCGACCAGCAGCACGGACATCGCATTAAATAGTCCGGCTTCCCACCCGGCCGACGCGAAAAACGTCCAGTACGCGAACGTGCCGACCGCCGTGAACGCCACCAGCGGCAGGAACCACTGCCCGAGCCGGTCCGCGTGCCCCTGCAACGACAGCGGTTTGTCGCGTGCGGATTCCACGGTTGCTAGCAGTCGGTCGATTTCGCGCTCTGTTCCGCTTGCGGTCGCGGTGACGCGAAAGGTCGCATCGAAGGACGCAGCGCCGGCCACCACCCGGTCCCCCGGGCGCCGAACCACCGCGAACGGCTCGCCGCTCACGACAGTTTCCGACACAAAACCCGCGCCGTCGCGAACGACCCCGTCCACCGCGAACAACTCGCCCGGGTGGATCTCCACTACGTCCCCGGGTCGCACGTCCATAACGGGCGCGGTGCGCGTGCCGCCGGTGTCGTCGACCAAGCGGCACGTCGCGAGTTGCTCGCCCCAGGCGCGCGAACTCGCGAGCGCCGCGGCCCGTGACCGCGCCCCGATCACCTTGCCGAGCGTGTATACGACGAGCAGGACCGACACGACCTCGAAATAGATCTTCCCGCGCCCGGTAATTTGCGCCTGGAGCGACGCGCCGAGCGCGCCGAACATCGTGAGCAGGAACAGTGCTTCGATCGTAAGGCGCCCGCGGCGCAATTCCCGCGCCGCCGTGCTGATGAGCGGGCCACCGAGAAGGGTCACGACCAACATGGTGAGCGCGAAGACGAACCACTGCGTGAATTCGCGGATCGCCGGTGGAACGTCGTCGTGTACGTTCAGCGCGAGGCCGAAAATCATCGACTGCCCGACGACGAGCACGCCGATTCCGAGTCGCAGTCCGTCGAACCTGCCACTCTTGCCAGGAGCCGTTGTGTAGCACCCGGCGTCCGTACACGCTCGTTCGCCGAGGCTCAGACAGCCGAAACAACAGTACGCCCGCGTGATGCCGTCGGGTTGCGGGCGGCCCGCGTATCCACTTCCGGTGATCGGTCCGTTACAGTTCGCACAAACTGGCATGCGGCAAAATGGAGTAAGAACAGGAGGCGATCGGAATTGCTGCGGCCCGTGTTTTCCGCACGAGCCGCGCTACGAAGTGTCGTTAGTGAGCGGCCCGTCGGCGCCCACGCACGCTGTGCGGGAACATTCGCTCTTGTGCTATATTCCCCGCGGCATCGAAGGGTAGCGGGACCGGATCGCCGACGAATTCCAGGTGCGGGTGCCCCTTCAGGTCGGCCGCGAGCGGCGCGGACACCCACATCTCCACCACTTCGAGCGTGTTCGGGATCACGCAGAGTTTCACCTTATCGGCTTCGGGCTGCCAGCACGTCTCCACGCAGTTCGCGATCACCTCGCGGTCCGTCTCGAACCCGAACGGGAGCTTGCTCCGCCACAGCGACCGGGCCGTGAGGTTGTTCATGCGGAACGGCCCCTGCACGATTCCGGCTAGAGCGCGGTTCGTGGTGAGGTCCGCCAGCCCGATCCCGGTCGCGTTGCCGTGGCTCTCGGGCGACACGTCCAGTACGCCGATGCGGACGATGCGCGGGTCGTTCGTTTCGGCCTCCGGGGTCGCTTCGATCAGCATCCGGCCGATCACGTTCGGGTCCATCCCAGCGCCGGAGTAGTTCTTGCCGCACTCGCCGATGATGAGCACGTCTGCCCCTTTGAATGGCAGCCGGCCCATCAGCGCCCGCGCCTCTTCGAGCAGCACCGGTTCGCGGTCCCAGAGGTCGTCGCGGTCGAGCACTTCGAGTTTCGCGGTTTCTTCCTTTGCGTTTTCGAGGATCGCCAACCCACCGATGAACGGCGTTTTGTTCAGAATGACCTGGCCCGATTCCGGGATCATGTCGCGCAGCCCGCGCGTCCCGAAGCTGTGAACCTGATCGGCCCCGTGGCGCTTCCCCAACCCGATCACGAGCATCTTCAGAATGCCGCTCTCGAACTTCCCGCGGAAGTCCGTGTGCGGCTTCACGCGCGACACCGTCACCACGGCGTCGGCCTTGAGTGCGTTCTTGTCCCACCAAACCGGTTGACCCCACGAGTTCGTGCCGATGTTCTCGGCGTCCATGTCCGTGACGACCGGAACGCCGAGGTGCGCTTCGTCGAGGTTGTAACTCGCGAGCAACTCGCGCTGGCCCTCGGGTGTGGCACCGCCGTGCGACCCCATCGCGGCCACCACGAACGGCTGGGCGCCCAATTCTTTGATGGCATCAACGGTGGCGCGTGCGAGTGTGAGGTAGTTGTTGATCCCGCGGCTGCCGCATGCCACGGCGACCTTCATTCCGGGCTTGATGCGCTTCGCGGTTTTGGACCCGAGCCACAGCTCGCGCACGGTAGCAGCGACGTTGGCGACGGACGGTTGCGGGGTGGTTTGGCGGACGAGCTGAACGCGGGGAATGTCCACTAGTGCCTCTGCGAACCCCGCCCGCAAGGACGGGGGTGTTTTGGGGAGGGAGTAGTTGAGGAGCTTATTGTATCCAGCACCCCCGCCCTTGCGGGCGGGGTTCACCGGACTCTATTCCGGTTTGGCCTTCAGGGTGAGTTTCTTGCCCTTGCGCTCGACGACGATGTCAATGGCGTTGCCGATTTTCTGCGCCCCCATCGCGGTCATGTACGCGCCGACGTTTGGAGTCGCCTTTCCGCCGACTTCCACAATGATGTCGCCTTCTTTGAGGCCGGCTTTTTCGGCCGCGCCGCCGGGCGACACGCCGTCGAGCAGAACGCCTTCGCCCTCGAAGGTGTAGCTCGGCAGGATGCCCAGACGCGGACCCATCACGCGCGCCGGGCGCGATTCGGTGGGATCGACCCACGGGTCTTTCACCGCGATGTACTTCGGCGGGCTTTCGCGCGTGCTCAGGTCCGTCAGCAGGTAGTCAGCGAAGTCGGCCGCCTTCTTCATACCGGGAACGTCGATCTTCTCGGGCACGTCGGTCGGCTTGTGGTACTCGCCGTGGGTACCAGTGTAGAGGAACAGCACCGGGATC
The DNA here is from genome assembly GCF_001610855.1 of Gemmata sp. SH-PL17. Lineage (NCBI taxonomy): Bacteria > Pseudomonadati > Planctomycetota > Planctomycetia > Gemmatales > Gemmataceae > Gemmata > Gemmata sp. SH-PL17. Next base: position 8,507,854 of record NZ_CP011271.1, on the reverse strand, counting down.
TTCTTGCGGTAGAACGAGTCGTGGTCGCTGGGGCCGGTGCCGGCCGGCAGGACGCTGAGTTTGAAGTCGGGTTTCTTGTTGGCTTCCTGAACCAGTTCCGCGAACCCGTCGCTGGTGCCGGTGCCGTACACCACGAGCCGGTCCTTCTTGCCGAACAGCCCGAGCCAGTCGGTCGGTACCGGCTTCGTGCGGCCGATCATGTCCATGTTGACCATCGCGACGGTCTTGTCGAGCGGGAACAGTGGTTCCTTGCAGTAGAACTGCGACCCGACCAGCCCGATCTCTTCTGCCGAGAACGCGATGAACACGATGCGCCGGCCCTGACGGTTCTTGATCGCACCGAACCGGCGGGCCAGTTCCATCAACCCGGTGGTTCCGCTCGCGTTGTCGTCGGCGCCGTAGTGGATCTTGCCCTTCGCGGTCGGGCCCCCCGCGCTCCCGAAGCCGCCGTAGCCGACGTGGTCGTAGTGCGCGCCGATGACGACCGTTTCGTCCTTCAGCGGCCCAGCACCTTCCAGCACGCCGACCACGTTCTTCGTCTTCACCTCTTTGCGGTCCACGGTCACTTCCGCGTCCGCTTTCCAACCCTTAATCGCAAACGATTGCGGCTTCAGGTTCTCGTTGATCGCGGTTTCGATTTCGGTCAGCGATTTTTCTTTCGCAGCGGTCAGGATCTCGTCGAGTACGGCTCGCTTGAGGAACATCACAGGGAACTTGGCCGGCGCCGTGCCGCTCGCATGCTGCCCGTATTGGGCGACCGGGTCGTTCTTACCCGCGGCGCTCGTGTCGTTCACGATGATGAGGCCGGCCGCCTTGTGCTTTTGGGCCACTTCGATCTTGGTGGCGAACGCCGCGTGGGTGCTGTCGTCGCTCGCGTTCACGGTGGTGTCGAACCGCTTGTCGCCCTTCTCGTTGTAACGCGGCGTGCGGCGCAGGATCACGACGATCTTACCCTCCACGTCGAGTCCCGCGTAGTCGTCGTACTTCAGGCCCGGGGCCGTGATGCCGTACCCGGCGAACACGAGATCGCCCGACGCCTTGCTCGTGGGGCTGAACCCCATCGGGCTGTAATCGGTATTGAGCTTCGGTTCCTTCTTCGCGTCGTCGGGACCGGTGAGGGTGAGTTCAGTCGGCTTACCGAGTTTCGACGACATTGTGACGCTGAATGGCTGGAAGTAGCTGCCGTCCTTCATCGCAGGCTTCAGGCCGGATTCCCGGAACACGTCCGCGACGCGGTCGGCGGCCTTCTCGATGCCCTTCGTGTCGATCCCGCGGCCCTCGCACTCCGGGCTGGCGAGGAAGAAAATGTCTTTTCGCATCCGTTCGAGCACAGGGTCGTCGAACGGTTTCTGGGCCGGCGCGGGGGCGGTGATCGCGACCAGCGCGACGACCGCGAGTGTGCCCACGAGTGGGCGGAACGGGGCTGGCATGCGCGTGTCCTTAAAGGAGCGAAGAGAGGGACGCGAGAGGGTTGTCGCTATTATGCGGTGCCGGCGCAACTTCGGGCAAGTGGTTGCTTCGGGGTGTCGGTGTAGAAGAGCGGGCGCTCTTATAGCGCCCGCTTGCGAACGGTGAGAAAAGCACGCTGCCCTATTTTGGTCCGGGCGGCGCGTACTTTTTGAGCCACGCGAAGACTTCCTTGTGCCAGTACGCGCTGTTCTGAGGCTTGAGTACCCAGTGCCCTTCGTCCGGGAAGTTTACGAACCGGCTCGGCACCCCCTGGCGCTGGAGTGCGGTGAACAGCTCGTGCCCCTGACCGATCGGGCACCGGAAGTCCAAATCGTTGTGGACCACGAGCATCGGGGTCTTGTACTTGCCCAAGTTCCCGGCCTTCTTGTGCGGTGAGAATTCGGCGTACTTCTGGGGCTTCTCCCACGGTAACCCGCCGTGCTCCCACTCGTCGAACCACAGTTCGTCGGTCGTGCCCCACATGCTCTCGAAGTTCCACACCGAGCAGTGCGTGATGAGGCACTTGAACCGTTTCGCGATGTCGTTCACCGCGAACCAGTCCATCATGTACCCGCCGAAACTGGCCCCGGCTGATCCGATCCGGTCTTTATCGACATAAGGGAGCTTCTCAACGAAATCGAGGCCCGCGATGAGGTCGCGATAACACTTCCCGCCCCAATCCCCGGTGATCTCGTCCACGAATTTCTGGCCGAATCCGGTGCTCCCGCGCGGGTTCGGAAGCGCCACCACGTAGCCCTGCGCGGCCCAGGCCTGCGGGTTCCAGCGGAAGCTCCAACTGTTCTCCCACGCCCCCTGCGGGCCGCCGTGAACGAGGAACGCGACCGGCCATTTCTTTTTCGCATCGAACCCCGGCGGCTTCAGAATCCACATCTGCATGTTCACATTGCCCTCGACGGGCACTTCCACCGATTCCGGCTTGGGCAGGTCCAGTTCGGCGAGCAGCTTCTCGTTTACCTTGCTCACTTCCACAGGCTTCGCCTGATCCCCGGGCCACCAGTACGTTTTCACCTCGGCCGGGTGGTACATGGTGGTTTCGGTGAACGCGAGCATGTTCCGCTGGCGCGAGGTCGAGAGCGACCCGCACGCGCCGGCCGCGTACTCGGTCTTGAAGCCCGCACCGTCCGCCTGAATCATGAAGATCGGTGCCAGCCCCTCCGCGTCCGCGGTGAAGAGGAACGCGCGATCGTACTCACCGGTCCAGACGAACTCGCCCACCGATACGTCGTACTTCGTGGTCACGCTGAACGGCTTGTTTGTCAGCGTTCCGTCCGACTTGCAGTCCGCGACGAGGATGTCCCACTTGTCCGCTTCGTAGCCGGCTTTCTTCTGCGCGCGCCACGCGAGCTTCTTCCCGCTGGCAGAGAACTTCGGCCCGCTGTCCGCGGCCTTGTTGTCGGTGGTCAGTGTTTCCCACTTGGGCGACGTGTTCGTGATGCTCACGCGGCACAGGTCGTAGTTCGTGCTCCACGACTCCTCCTTTTCCGGCACCGCGGAGAACACGAGGTACCTGCCGTCCGGCGTGAACGTGAAATCGTCACCGCTGCTGAACGTGGTGCTCGTGGGGTTGGCGTCGCGGTCGCCGGGGGTAACGTCGCGGCAATTCGTGCCGTCGATTTTGCACACGAACAAGTGCTGGCGCTTGTCACCGACGTAATCGTCCCAGTGCCGGTAGAACAGCCGCGAGAACGTTTTCGCCTTCACGGGGCTTTTCTCGATCTCGTCGTCCTTCTCCTTGTTGAGCTTGTTGCTCTCGGCGAACGGCTTCTCGCTGAACTCCGGGTACACGCTCGATACGAACGCGACGGATTTGCCGTCCGGCGCCCAGATACCGCTCCCGGCGCCGGTGCTGATGTCGGTGATCTGTTTCACCGCGCCGTCGGCCGTCAGCACCCACAATTGGGCCGAGCCCGAGCGCGTGGACTCGAACAGGACGCGCTCGCCGTCGGGCGACCAGCGCGGGTTCATGTCCTTCTTGCCCTTCGGGTCGGTGAGCTGTTTCGGCTCCCCTTTACCGTCGGCCGGGGCGAGCCACAAAGCCGTGCTGCTCTTGTTCGCGGCGAGATCGACCGTCGTGACCTGATAAACGACGGTTTTCCCGTCCGGGCTGATTTGCGGCGCCGCGGCGCGATTGAACGCGAACAGGTCTTCTACCTTCATTGGCCGCTTGTCAGCGGCGCCCGCCGACAGAACCAATACGAGGAGCGCCGCGGACGCGACCGCGGCGCGCGTGAGTGCGATCATTCGGAACCCTCTCTCCGGATGCGGGGGCGTCGGCCCCGGCGCAATTGACACGTTGTACCCGAATTGCAAGGTGCGAAACAGCACCCGAACCAAATGACGAGTTCGCGGTGATACTTTGACCGGTTCCCCTTGGCGCACCGGATTTCACCCTATAACACCCCGAGCACCGTTCCCCGCACCGGGTCGATTCATGCGCTGGTCCGTTGTCCGTTTGATCGCCGCCCGCGAGGTCCGCGACCAGTTGCGCGACCGCCGCACGCTGTTCCTCATCCTCGGGCTGCCCGTCCTCATGTACCCGCTGTTCGTGGGCGTGGGGATTCTGTTCGTCACCGCGCTGAAAGAGAAGAAGCTCGTGGTGGGGCTGGTCGGGGTCGAGCACCTCCCGCGCGCGGAAGCGGACCTGGCGCCGGTCCTCGGCGGCCCGGGCGGCGCCGCACAGAGGTTGCGGGCGTACCCGTCGCTCCTCGGACCCGACGGGCAGTTCGCGCCCGCGTATGCGACGACCGCACTCGATTCGGCCCCGCTGAGAGCCCAACCGCTCGACGCCGCGACCGACGAGGAACTCACCGCCCTACTCGCTTCGCGCCGGGTGGACGCGATCGTCGTCATCGACCCCGGCACCGCGACGAAACTGGACCGCGACGAGCGCCCCACGGTGCGCGTGCTCGGGCGCGACGGCGAGGAGAACTCGAAGCTCGCCGTGCAGCGCATCACGTCGGTGCTCCAGAAGTGGGCCGACGACGTGAAGGGCGCCCGGTTCGCGCGCCGCGGACTGCCCCCGAATTTCGACAAGCCGATCGAGATCCGCGACCCGCAATCGGAGAAGACGAGCGAGAAGAAGATCGCCGACGACCTGCGCGACATGCTGGTGAAGGTGATCCCGTTCCTACTGGTGATGTGGATGCTTACCGGGGCCATTTATCCGGCCATTGACATGACCGCTGGCGAGAAAGAGCGCGGGACGATGGAGACGCTGCTCATCAGCCCGGCGGAACGCACCGAGATCGTGGCCGGGAAGTTCCTCGCGACGACCTGCTTCTCGTTCGGCACCGCAATGTGGAACGTGACGCTCATGCTCGTTGCGGTAGCGGTGGCTCCGCTACTTGCCCCGGGGCTGTTCGGGCACGGGCTGATCTCGATCGCGGGGCTGGCCGCGTGCATTTTGGCAGCGGTACCATTGGCGATGTTGTTTGCGGCTTTGGCGCTCTCGCTGGGTATCTTCGCTCGCAGCACGAAGGAGGGGAACTACTACATGGTTCCACTGTTCTTCGTGGTGCTCCCGCTGGCCTACTGGAGCATGACGCCGGGGATCGAACTGGACGGGTTCACGCGCTGGGTGCCGATGGCGAACGCGCTACTGTTCCAGCAGCGCCTGATGTCGGTGCGACCGGACGCTTTCCCGTGGCAGCACGCCCCGGCGGTGTTCGGCTCGCTGAGCCTGTGCGTCGCGCTTGCGCTGTTCGCCGCAGTGCGGCAGTTCCACCGCGAGGGCGTACTGTTCCGTGAGAGTGAAGCCGGAGGGAAGGGTGGCTGGTCGCTCTTTGGGAAGAAGTGAGCGAAGTAGTTGCTTCGTGTGGCGGAACCGCCCGAGCGGATTGCTACGGGCGGTTTTGAAATGCCGATTGGGTTACTTCTTTTTGGGTGGGATCGTGTACGCTCCACTTTTGGGTGCGTACTCTCGCCGCATTGAGACAAATTCGCTTTTCTCGGTCAGTTCCTTGACCCCCGCTTCAAATCGTTCCCGAACCTTGAATTTTCTGGTGGGGTCTTCACTCGTCTCGTACCCGTCAAGGCACTCGGAAGGGAGCCGCGTACCGTCCGTAGCGTAAGCCGCCCGGTATACGATGGGAGCATCCTTGACCGGGTTTTCAAACAGATCGATTTCTTGGGCGCGACACCCACAGAGGATCACACCCGTGACTTTAGAACCTGGTTTGACGTCCACGTTCCAGAAACACGGCGTGGTACAAGACAGTACCAAGACGACTTCTTTCTCATCGCGGACTTGGACTCGAATGGTGCGAAAATCTGCTGGAATATCGGGGATCGAATCGGGGAAGAGGGCCTTCATCACGCCCCAGTGGAGCCGAGCGGTTTGGTGCATCGTCCGGGTTTTTCCCAACTTGGCCAAGTACGCCGATCCGTCGTCGAGCGCCACATCCTTGAACGTCTTTTCGTCGTAGAAATCACGGTCGTCCAGGATTTCATTAAATCTGCGGACGAAGTCGTTCTTCAGGATGCCGGTCTTCAACGATTCGGGCATGCCTCGGCCCGTGGGCTGCGTCAGTCGTTCAATAATTTCATCTTCGGCGGCACGTTTTAGCACCTCCTCGGGGGTGTACTCACGGACGCGCGCGACAGCCTCTCCCTTTCCGTCACGAATGGTTGTGATTAGCTTCGCCCAATCTTTTACATCTCTCACCCGAAGTTCGACCGTGGTAGGCTCGTATACTGCAATGCCGTGAAGCTCGGCCGTCTTTGCTGCTTTGAGCAGTGCGGCGGGGCCTCCGGTTTCAGGGGGCTTAGACTTGACTGCTGGTTCGGCTGCTGAAACAGAAATGAGCACACAAAGCGCGGCCGTGATAGCGACGACCAAATTGCGCAAAACGAGCATCGGCAGCCTCCAGTTTGGGCTGTGAAACTGGCGCCAATAGTACATTCAGTGACATTTTGATGCGAGATTGAATTGTTCAAACAGATCGGGCCGGAACCCTTGCGAGTTCCGGCCCGATTGCCTTTGTCGTTCAACTTCGGCTTACGGCCGGGCACGGTCGAGGGCGTTGCGGCCCGATCCTTGGATCGGTGCGAGGGCTGCGCTCAGCGTGCGGTTCGGGAGCAACGACGCTCGTTCGCGCTCCGCGCCTTGGGCGAAGTCCTTCTTCGCTTGCTCGTCCTCACCCAGCGCCCAGCGGGTCGCACCCAGGAAGTACCACACGACCGGGTCGGTCGGGTCGTTTTTCGTGGCGTCGAGCAGCGCCTTCACCGCAGCATCGTAGCGCCCTGACTTGTACGCCGCGATGCCCGCGTCCAGCGCCACCGCAGCCGCTCTCGGATCGGTGGTCCGGTCCGCGACCGGCTGGCGGTACAGCGCGACCGGGTCGGCCACCGCTGCCAGTCCTTGGTCCGCGGCGCGTGTCCACGGCTTGCCCGCCGCGGTCTTGTAGGCCGGACTGCGCCGGGCGGCCTCGAACATCGCTTTCGCGTTCGCCAGATCGCCCTTAATCAGGTACGCCATCCCCGCCACAGTGCGGGCCTTCGCCGCGTCCTCGGATTCGGGAACCGACCCTGTTATCGCTTTCTCGGCCGCGGACAGTGCCGGCTCGCTGTCGGCCGGGCGCCGGAGTTCGGTCAACACGGGCAGCCAGATGTCCATCACCTGCCCCGGCGTAATCGAGTTAACCAACTGCTTCTGGAATTCGATCTCGCGCTGCACGAATTTCTTCTTCTCAGCTTCAGTCCGGGCTTGTTCTTCCTTCAGCGCGAGCGTGTGAGCCTCGTTCAACTTGGTGACGGACGCGGCGTGCTCGTCGGTCAGCTTCTTCGCGTCGGCCGCGAACTTGTCGGTGAGCTTCTTGAGTTCCTCTCCACTGCCGTCCTTCAGTTTCTTCGTTTCGGCCGTGTAGTCGTCGGCCAATTTCTTGAGCGCTGCCGAGTGGTCGTCCTTGAGTTTCTTGGTGTCGGTGTCGTACTTGTCGGTGAGCCGCTTCGTTTCCGCTTCGAGTTTGGCGGCCACGATCTTTGTTGAGCCTTCGGCCTTGCTGAGCCGCTCGGCGATATCGAGCAACTGACCGGTGGACAACCCGCCGCCACCGATGGCGACCATCGAATTGGGAACGAGCGCCTTCAGGTCCGGCCCGGTCACGCGCGACGCCACGGACTTCGTCGCCGCGAGCACGTCCGCCGGCCCCCACTTGTCCGGGATCGGCGTCACCGGCTTCAGCGCTTCCACCAGCGAGGCGAGCACGTCTTTCTGGTCCTTGACGTCCTTCTCGGCCGTTTTCAGTTCCGCCATCGCGGTTTCGAGCTTCTTCTCGGCGGTCTTCAGATCGACGGCAGCAGTTTTCAGTTTCTCTTCGGCTTCGGTCTTACCCTTCTCGGCGGTCTTTGCTTCTTTGTCGAGCTTCGCGACTTCGGCCGTGAGCGTCGTCACCATGCCGCGCGCCGCGGTCACGTCCTTCTCGGCGCCCAGGAGCTTCTCGATCGCCTTTGCGAGCCCGTCTTTCTTGATCGTCGCAGCCAGTGCAGGGTTACCGTAAATGGACCCGCGCAGCTCCCAATACGCTTTCAGTTCGTCGCAGGAGCGGGTGAAGATCTGTTCGAGCGGGTCGGAGAGCGGGTTCAGCCCGCGCCCGGCGCTCGCCTTTGCCCGCGCCGCGTGCGCGGCCTTCGCCTTCGTGATCTGATCGACGGCTTCCGTGTACTTACCACCGGCCGCGAGGTTCACGGCCTTCCAGTAGAACACGCCCGGTTCGGGGGCTTCGCTTTGCGGGGCGTCCTGGAGCAACAGCGTGGACGCGAACAGAATGCGCTCCGCGTCGGCCGGATCGAGCCGCCGGGACGTACCCGCGGGACTCGGGGCTTCGAGCGCGTTGAGCTTGTCGAGGAGCGCCTCGAAGGTGGCCTTGTACGCAGGGTACTTGGCCATCGCGTCGGTGTACACCTTGCGCGCGGTCTTGGTGTCGCCCACAACCTCGTGCGAAACCCCGAGTGCTACCGCGGCTTTCACCGCGCGCTTCACGCCGCCCGGTTCCGTGAGTGCCGGCACGTCAGCGAGCACCGCTTCGAGTTCGTCGCGTGCGACCTTCAGATCTGCGTCGTTGGCCGGAACGGTCGTCCCGTCCTTGAGAGCCTGTACCCGCGCGAACACCCGAATAGGGCCAGAATTGGCCTTATCGACCGTGCTGGTCGGCGGGCTGTTCTTGAAGTGTTCGAGCGCCGTTGCGGTGTCCCCCGCCGCGAACGCGGCTTGCGGGTCCACGGGCGCCGCGGCGGGCGGGAACCCGGCGGGCGGGCCGCCCGGTCCACCGGGACCGAACGGTCCACCCGGTCCGCCCGGCCCACCGGGACCGCCTGGTAGCGGCCCACCGGGAGGTCCACCGGGGGCGAACTGCGCTTTCTTTTCGTTCGGAATCACGCCACCGAAGTAGACCCCGGCCCACGCGCCACCGGCCGCCAGCGCGCCGATGAGCAACCCCGCGGCCATGCCGCTTCCGCCCTTTTTCGCGGGCTTGGCTTTTTTCTCGGGTGCCACGGGGCTAGTCCCTGAACCAGTACCCGCGTCGCTGTCCTTGTTGGGTTTGGTCTTGCTCGTTGGTGCGGGGGCGGCCTTTCGGTCCTTGTCTTTCCCCTTTTCCTTCGTTCCGGGCTTGGCCTTCACGGATTCCGAAACGGCCGAGCCTTCAGCGGACCCGGAGAGCCAGTCCACGCTGACGACCGGTTCGCGGGTCGGGGCCGTTTGGGACGGATCGATCGCTCCGGTGCTCCGCGTCGGCATTTCGGCTGAATCGTCCGGCAACTCGCCGCGCAGGATCGAGGACAGTGAGACCCCGTCGCGCGCGGCCCGGGTCGCGTCTTCGTCCCCGGCGAGGGCCGCGTCGCCCCAATCGACGGACCCGTCCGACGAGTCCGCGTCCGGCAACTGGAAGTTCGCGGAACTCCGCTTCGCGTCCGGTTCGGTCGCCTTGGGGCGCACGACCGTCGCGTCCAGTTCGGGCTCGTCCGTGAATTCGGCCACATCGTCGGCGTTCGGGGGAGCCTGAGAGCCGGGCTTCGCGCCTGCGGAATCGTCCACGTTGCCCGAATCGGCGAACGGGGATTTCAGCCCGGAGAAGATGCTCGACGGGGCCGACGAGAGCGACGGCGGGCCGTCGTCGTCCGCCTGACTCGATGCGACCAGATCTTCCAGGTCGAATTCCGGCGCGGTGTGGTCCTGGTCGAGCAGGTTCGACCCGCTCTGGTCGCGCCAGTCCTCGGCGTCTTCCGCGTCGTCGAACAGCCCGGCCGGGACCGGCTCGTCCGAGACCGTCAGATCGAAGCCGTCCGCCGGCCTGACGCTCAGGGTCCGGTCCACGCCGGGCGCCTCCACGCGCACCGAGGACTCGTCCTGCGGTCCGGGCTGGACTTCGGTGTGATCGGCGAGGATGCTGGACGCATCGGCGTCGTAGGCCGGGTTCGCGCCGTAATCGGTCGCGTCCGTGTGCGGCGCGCCGGGCAGGTCGGGCGTGTGCGCGAGGGTCGCGGAATCGAACAGTTGATGATCCAGCGCCGGTGCGGGCATGTCGTGAATGGACTCGGCGTCCACCCGCTCCGAATCCAGAATTTCCGTTCCGCCGTCCGCCAGTTCCGCGGCCACCAGCAGGTCGCTCGCCCCGCCGTCCTGCATGGTGCCGTCGTCCGCCGGATCGAACGTGAGCGCGACGTCGGACTGCTCGGCCCCGATCAGTGGCTCGGGATCGATTTCGATTTCGGCGTCCACCGCCTCGGCCGTGGGCACGGGCGCGCCGGTGAAGATGTTCGAGTTTTCGATCACCTCGGGGCCGGCGTCGACCAGTTCTGCGGCCGGGATTTCTTCCGCGTTCGTGCCCGAATCGAGCCACCCGGACGCGGGCTTGACCGGCTGAATCGGCTCCGCGTCTCCCAGCGGCACTTTCGAGTCGACCGCGGGCGGCGGGGTATCCGGCTCCGCGGGCGCAATCACCTTGCCTTCAGTGCCAATGTCGACGAGTGACCGGGAGCCGGAAACGTTAATGAAATCGAAAGACGCATCGACCGGGCGCGCGATCGGCTTCGGCGGCAGCGCGGCGTGCGTGTTGGACTCGTTGGCGTCCGGCCCGGGGATCGGCGGCAAATCACTGACCGAGTCCACCCCTTCCGGGAGCTGGAACTCGAACGACGAGCCGCCGCGCTGGTACCCCGGGGGCACAATCGACGGGAGCGACGGAGTGGAACCGGAGGAGCCGGAGCCCGTTGGGAACAGGCCCTTTACGTCCGGCACGCTGCCCGACGAACCGCTCGGCTCCGTATCGGGCGCCGCGGCGGGCAGTTGAACCGAACCGAGGGAGAACGACGACGGGTCGTTGGTCGGGGCGAGGGCACCCAGCGCGACTACCGACTCGCCCTCTTTCCCACCGGACGCGCCCGGCGCTTGGTCCAGCCCGGATATGTCGGCCGGGTCCGCATCGGCCAGCGGCAACTCGTCCAGTCCGAAGATGTCCGGGTCCGAGCCGAGCGGCACGTACCCGCCGCCACCGAGCGCGGCCGACGAGTCCAGGTCCGCGATCGGGATCTCCATCGAATCGCTCCCCGGGGGGATCGGGAGCGGCCCCCCCAGGGCATCGATCTCGGCCGCACCGAGATCGATTTCGACGCTGCTCGGCGCCCGGGCCGGGATGTCCGGGAGCGCGCCGTGTGCTGGGTCAACGGGCGGGTACAGGCTCGATACGTCTGGTAGGTTGGCCGGTTCGAGCGGCTGCATTCCGGCCGCGCCCGGGGCCGCGAGTGAGGCCGTGGGGTCGAACAGAACGGCCGAGTCGTCCGCGTGGGGCTGTGGGGGCAGGTCCGGGAGCAGGAACGTGCCGTCGGCCGAATCCGACCCGGCCGGGTTGTTGGCCTGCGGTTCCAGGCCGAAATCGCCGAACGACCCGCGGCTACCGAACGGGCTTTTCACCCCCGGTGCGCCTTCCGGTATCGGTGGCAGTCCGAAGTCCGACCGGCTGACGTTGGCATCCGGTTCCGGAATCGGCAGCGGCTCACTGCCCTCGTCCGGCAACTGGAACTCGAACGACGACCCACCGCTCCGGTACCCGCCCTCCGTGGGCGCATCGGACTGAGGATTTTTCGCGTTCGGGTCGGATTGATCGGGGGGCGATGGCTGGTTCGGATCGTTGGGGTTCGACATGGAGCTGCTCCGTGCGTGCAGAGTCCGCGGGCCGCGAGCGCGTATCGTGAGATGTTAACTCTTGACGGGGCGAACCGCTCCGGGACGGGCAGATTTTTCGTCGCTTTTCCGGCGCAGACGGCCGAATCGTCGGAACCCGTGACACTTGCCCGCGTACCCGGCCCTGCCATCGTACCCGATATTTGCCTAATCCGGTAATTCGATCCGTTCGGCAAAATCGGCTCAATAGTCAAAAATCGTAAGGGCGAAAGTCAGCCAGCGAGTCAAAAGTTGCACGGTCGAAAGTCGTAAAGTCGAAGACCCAACCAGGGTTCCGACTTTACGACTTTCGACCGTGCAACTTTTGACCGTACCGCGAGGCGAGTTACTTTTTCCAGAAGACCGCGTTCTGAATGGCGCTTTCGAGCTTGGTCGGCTCGGGTGCGATGACGACGCCGGCCTGAACGACCTCGTCCCATTTCGTGGGGTCGGGCGGGAGTTGCTTACCGGTCAGTTTCATCAGGCCCGCGTGCGATTGCCGGGCCAGAATCACGTCCTTACCCGCTTCCTGTTTGAGCACCTGTGCCAGCGCAACGACCGCGTCCGGTTGGCGGCAGTTGCTCAGCCCGCGCACCGCGGCCTGGCGCACTTCCGGGTCGTCACTCCCGGGCGCGGCGGTGTCCGGACCGGCCGTACCCGCAACGGTCGCGAGGAACCGTGCTGCTTCGGGCTTGTGCGTGTGGCCGACCGACTCCAAACACCGGCACCGCAGTGCCGAGACCGTGTCCGGAGCGTACCCCGTCGGTCCCTTGAGCGGCATACCCGGGTCGATTCCGGTGCGCGTCGGTGCGCGGCTCGCGCTCGTGCCCCCAACGGGAACGATGGCCGAAGGGTCCGGTCCCTTCGGTGCCGCGCGTTCCGCTTCCGTTAGCCCGTCGGCGGTTTGGTACGCCGTCATTAGGATCGCGGCGACGCGGTCGTCCTCGAACCGGCCGAGCGCTTCAATAGCCGCGAACCGGAGCACCGGGCTGGAGTCCGCGGTCGCTGCTTGCTTGAGAATGTCGAGGATCTGGTCCTGGTCTTCTTGGGTGCCGTTATTACGGGCCGGCTCCTTGAGGCGGTGCATGGCCTTGGCCCGCTCGTCCCCGGAGCGCGGGGGATCGGCCCGGAGCACCACCATCGGGTCTTCCGGTGAAATCACTTTGCCGACAGTCTTGAACGGCGCGTCGCGGAACTTTCGACTGGTGATTGCGTCCCACATATTGGCGCACCCGGTCGGCAGTAGGGCTGCGGAGGCCGCGACGGCGATCGTCAGTGCCCGGTACACGTTTCCCCCGGCCCGCAACGGGCGGCTCTTTAGTCACGAATGAGTCGCGGGGAATATCGACGATCCGGGAGCGGGTCAACTGCAAGCCGAAATGCGGAATTAGGCTCCAAAGTGCGAATCGCGGCGGTACCGGCGGAGATTCAATGCCAAAGCCTGGAATGATACTTCCTGACAATAATCGAATGGCGGTCCAAACCGTTTGGTTCTCGTGCGGTTTGTACGCTATTTGGCCCGTTCTTTGCTCTTGACGTAGCCTTCTCATGGTTGCGTGGTCGGCGAGCGAGTGGTAAGGTATTCACATTCGGTGATCGCCTTCGATCCCTTCATCTAAATTGTCGCTGGCGGGTATGGCTGTTAACCTCGATGCCTCTGGAATCGGCCAACTGGCCCTCCGTCTCGGCCTGGTTGGTCCCGATCAAATACGAGACGGGCTCGACGAACTGGGCGACAAAAAGGCCCCGGCCACCGACATGGTGCGGCTGCTGGAGCGCAAGCGCCAGCTCACGCCCTGGCAGGGCAACAAGCTGCTCAAGGGCGATCTCGACGGCTACTTCCTCGGCGGGTACCGGCTCCTGTACAAGATCGCGTCCGGGAGCTTCGGGCGCGTCTACCGCGGGGACGATCAGCGCAGCGGACAAGTTGTCGCGGTGAAGGTGCTGCGCAACAAGTGGACAATCGACAAACAGAAGGTCGAACTGTTCCAGCGGGAAGGGAAGCTGGGGCTGACCATTCGGCACCCGAACATCGTCTCCGTCCTCGCGGTGAACCAGGACTCGAAGACCGGCCAGCACTTCATCGTGATGGAGTTCGTCGAGGGCGGGAACCTGCGCGACCTGCTCCAGGCGCGGAAGAAGCTCAACCCGGACGAAGCGCTTCGCATCATGGACGAGTGCGCGCAGGGGCTGGCGTACTCGCACGCACGCGGCCTCACCCACCGCGACATCAAGCCGACGAACATCCTGATCGCGGTCTCCACCGGGCAAGCGAAACTCGTGGACTTCGGGCTGGCCGAGATCAGCCAGGGATCGTCCGTTCACCTCCAGCGCCAGGACGACCGCGACGACGACGTGGCCGTGGACCGGACGGTCGATTACGCCGGCCTCGAAAAGGCGACCAACCAGAAACCCGGCGACGTGCGGAGCGACATCTACTTCCTCGGCTCGGTCCTCTACGAGTGCCTCACCGGGCACCCGATCATGCCGGTCACGAAGGACCGGCAGGCGCGGATGCAGGCGCGGCGCTACATGGACGTGGAGGACACGCTGCGCCAGCACGGCCCCGGACTGGGCATCACGCCGCCGCTCATGCGCTTGCTCGGCAAGATGGTCGCGTTCGAGCCGGCCCAGCGGTTCCAGACCCCGACCCAACTGGTCGAAGCGCTCCAGGCGTGCCGCGCGGAACTGGCGACCGGGACCGCGCAGCCCCGGGGACCGGTCGGGCCGAAGACGCTGTTCGTGGTCGAGCAGAACCAGAAGCTCCAGGACACGTTCCGCGACCGGTTCAAGGCCGAGGGGTACCGGGTCGTGCTCACGATCGACCCCGGACAGGCCGTGCGCCGGTACCGCCAGCAGGCGTACCACGGGGTCATCATCGACGCGCGCACGGTGGGCCACGACGGGGTGACCGCGTTCAACGACGTGCTCCGGGCCGCGGACAGCGCGGGTATGGAGGTCGGCGCGATCCTGATCCTCGGGCAGGACCAGGCGAACTGGAAGGCGCAGGCTCGCACGGACGCGCACGGCGCGGTCCTGATCGACCCCGGTGTGACCATGAAACAGTTGCTGCGCACCCTGAACGAACTGACCGGGACCGAGCAGGCGCCGGGCGAGGACTGAGCGCCCCTTTCCCCGTGATACGCACGTTCGTACACTGACGGGGCGAAGGAATCCCTCTTCCCCACGACGGAGCGGGTCTGCCCGCATGTCGATCGTTCTGTCTCTCACCGGCCAACTCGAACTTGCGGAGCGCTTGTCGCGCACCGAAGCCCGCGACTGGTTGGCGCGCGCCGCCGTCTGGTTCGAGGGGATCGGCGACGCGGTGCTTGACGCGCGCGTCGTGCGCGACGGCGAGGAGCGCCCGGTACTGCTTCTCGTGTTACACCCGGCCGCACCCGCGGCGGAGGTCCGGCTCGGGGCGAGCGGGCGGCTCCGTGTCAGCGCCGTCACCGAAGCGGCCGGCCCCGGTTACCACATTTATCTGTGCGATCTGTTCCGCCAGATGGCCGACGAGTTCGAGTTCGCGTGGGTCGCGGACGACTGCGTCGACCCCACGGGGTACTTCCACTCGCGGGGCCGGGGCGCGTGCGAGCGATTCTTTCTCCAGTGGCTCGCCGAACAGTGCGCCACCAACTCCAGAAGCATTGGTCTTCCTGCCTCGCACGGGTTCACGTATCCCGCTGACTTACTCACGCCGCTCGGCCCGCGAACGCGCGCCTGGGCAGCCGAGGTTGCCGCACATCTCGAAAAGGGGCGCGACTTCTTCGCATGGTGGAACCCGGCACTGGACTCGATCTTTTATCGCGGGCGCGCCTTGGTTCGGATGTGGCTCGACTTCTTTTGGCGCCCGCCGCTCTCGGAAGCCGATGGTGAACTCGCCGACCAGATCGCCAACGACCTCGCCAGCGCGTTCAAACTGGACCCGGCCGCGGAACTCCCGTGGGCCGAGTGGCTCGAACTCCTCACGGCCATCGCCGGTGACGAAGACGGCTACTGCGTGACGCCGAACGACGACGGGTTGAGTATCGAGTTGTGGAAACACATGGGGCCGCTCCCCGCACCCGCGGCGAAGGACCGGATCGGGTACCGGCGGTACCCGGTGCGCGTGTCGCTCGATGGGAGTTGGTCCGTGGAAATCCCCGGCGAACTGGCACGCGAGCGCAACGACGACCGCACGTGGACCGCGTGGGACCGGACGCGCACCGTCTGGTTTCACCCCCTTCGATTCACCAAGCCCGGCGGTGAACCGCCCACTGCGGCAGAAACGGCCGAAGTGGGGCGCAAGAGCTTACCCGAGGGTGAGGCGCTTCCGGGTTTCGATCGCGATGGGCTGCGCGGGGAAGCTGTGTTCGGCCCGGTCGAAGAGGACGGCCGCACGCTCTGGCGGCTCAGCGGCGTCATCGGCGCGCCGGGCCAACTGGCCGTGTGCAATGTGTACATCGAGAACGAGTCCGACCGCGACTGGGCCGTGCGCACGTGGCGCTCGCTCCGTCCCGGTGGGTAGAGGTGGAGCGAGCGTTCGGATTACTTTTGCTCGCTGCGCGGTTTGGCCGTTGGAGCATTCGGGTCCACTACGACAGCAGCTTTAGGCGAGATTGTTCGGAACGCCTTCTCGCTCTCGTACAGCTTGAGCTTCTCGCGGGCACCGGCCCCGAACTTCTTCTCGTACTCCCGGTCCCCGAGCACTTTCCTTTGGTACTCGGTCGCCTTCGCGAAGTCGCCGGTTTCGGCGTAAGCGGCGGCGAGCGTTTCCAGCATCAGCGTTTCGCGGAACCCGGTCAGATCACACGCCTTCTTCGCGAGCTCGAGTGCCCGCTTACCGTCCCGCACGATCGTGTCCGGGCACGTCGCCAGGAGCCACGCGAGGTCGTCCATCAGGAGCGGACTCGTGGGGTCGAGCCGGCCGGCCTCGGTGAAATCCTGCGCGGCCAGATCGTAATCACCCTTGCGCTGGTGGACCAGCGCGCGATTGCGCCACGGGGTGGAATACTTCGGGTCCGATTTGATCGCCGCCGTGTAGTCCTCAAGGGCCGCCTCGAACTTGCCCTGGGACTCCAGTGCCACGCCGCGGTTGTTGAGCGCGACCGAGTACCCGGGTTCCAAACGCAGTGCCTCTTCGTAATCCTTGATCGCGCCGTCCACGTCGCCCTTTGCCCGCCGCGTGCGGCCGCGTTCGACGTAGAGCGCGGAATGCGGGTCGAGGCCGATCGCGGCCGTCAGGTCTTCGATCGCGCCGTCGTGGTCCTTGTAGAAGACGCGCGCGACCGCGCGGTTGCGGTACGCCCACGTGTCCTTGCCGTCGGCCTTGATCTTCTCGCTGAAGAATTTTTCGGCGTCGGCCACCCGCACCACTTCGGACTTCTTTACTTGCCCGATGTACGGCCCGGGGTGAATCACGTGCCGGATTTCGAGCCACTCGCCCAGGTCGCGAACGACGGTGCCGGAGTAGGAGAACTCGCCGATGTTCTTACCCGCTGCGTCGCGCAGCGGGAGCCGGTCCTTCACCGGGAAGACCATCTGACCGGCCCACTCACCGGGGCCGTTCGCGCAAGCAAAAGAAGGGGTTAGGCCAACCAGTACGAGAACCAAGAGTCGTCGCATGGTGCATCTCCACAGTGGCGATACACAAGATTGTCGAGTGATAGGCCAAAGAACGCAAGTGGCGCACAGTGCCAAAACGCTTCAACCCGCACCAATTGGGTACGGGTTGAAGGAGTGATATTTACAACGCCGCCGGGCGCCAGCCGGTGAGGAGCGAGAAAGCATTTTTGACAGGATTAACAGGATCGACCGGATTGAAAGCCCGTGCACGGTGAGCCGAACAAGGGCCGGGTGCTCATCGGCGGGCTCTCGCCCTCAGACGGTGCCTTTTGAATCCGGTCGATCCTGTTAATTCTGTCAAAATTGCTTTCACCGATTGTCCGCGCTGCGTATCAGCGTGCGGAAACGGTCTCGGAGACCGTCTCAGGTTTCGGCGCGAGTTTTCGCACAGTGACCGAGCCGGCCGCGAACCAGGCCGCACTCACAACGGTGAGAGCCAGGAGCGCTCCAAACGTGCTGCCGGGTACCGCGGCCCAGGCCAGCGGGAGCAGTACCCCGCCCAGCGCGCCTAACAGACCGACCAGTCCGCCCACCGCGCCGACTTCGCGCGGGAAGTGCTCCGGGATCAGCTTGTACACGCTCGCCTTGCCGACGCCCATGCCCACGCCGAGCACGAACAACACCCCGGTGAACGCCCACACGCCCAACCCGAGCGGCAGCGACAGCGCGACCCCCGAGATCAGCATCGCCCAAAACACCGCGGCCATTACTCCGCGCGCCCCGAACCGGTCCGAGAGCCACCCGCCGAGCGGCCGGAGCAAGCTCGCGGGGAACACGAAGCAGATCGCGGCGAGGAACCCGATCCACTTCGAGAGATAGTCGAGGTCCGTCTTCACCGCAGGGTTCGCAGTCATGTACGCGGTGTACGCTTCGCCTTTCAGCCCTTTGATGGTGTCGAAATCGGAGACGAGTTGGGCGTTCAAGCTCAAACTCGACGCGAGTTCCTTCCCGTAATTCGCGAAGTAAAATTGCGGCAACACGCCGGAGAGCGCGACATACGCACCGAACACGACGGTGTACTGAAGGCCGTACTCCCACACCCGCGCGTGTTTCATCGGGGCGACGAGTTCCGACAGCGCCCGCCCGCGCGCCGGGGTACGGTCCTCGCGCGGCGCCAGGAACCAAACGGCCGCGGCCATGAGTACGAGTAGCCCCGCGTACACGACGGGAATGAACCGCCACCCACCGGGAACCACGCCATCCAGGAAGCCCGTGGCCGGCACGAGCGCGATCAGCATCGGACCGAACAGCTTCGTAACTGACGCGCCGACATTACCCGCACCGAAGACGCCGAGTGCGGTGCCCTGCCGGTCCTTGGGGAACCACGCCGCGTTCCACGCGATCCCCACCGAGAACGAGTTCCCTGCGACGCCGTACAGAACCGCACAGATCAGCAGTTCGTAATAACTCGTCACGCGGCTCACGAAGAACGTCGGCAGAACGGTAAGCAGAATGAGTGCGGTCAGCACCCGGCGCCCGCCGTAGCGGTCGGTCCAGATGCCGAAGTGGAACCGGCCGAGCGAGCCGGACAGGATCGCGGCGATCGTCAGGTTGTAGAGTTGGCCGTCGGTGAGTCCGAGTTCGGGCTTGATCTTGATGCTCAGCATCCCGAGCATCAGCCAGACGGCGAACAGCAGCGTGAACGCGACGGTGGACAGCACGAGCACGCGCGTGCGCTGCCCGGCCGCGGAGGGGACCGCGGCGGACCGGGAGTCGGGGTTCATGGCGCGAATGCCTCTCGGGTCTATAAGGGACGGATAACCGGGAGAGATTGGTTCGGGTGTTCCTGTTCGGGCGGGATTTCGTTAGCCGGCCTTCGCGACCGCATGGGTCGTGAGCAGGGTGGTCAGTTGCCCGCGGCACGAGCCGCAACCGGTTCCGGCGCGGGTCGCGCTACAGAGCGCGGGGAGCGTGTCGCAGCCGTCTCGAATCGCTTCGATGACTGCCGATTCTGTCACGTGGTTGCAGTTACACACTTCGCGCTCGGCGGGCGTCGACACCGCGTTGCCGGTCGCGAGCACGTCGAGGCGGTTGGGCGGGAGCGGTTCGTCGCGGTCGAACATCTGCACCAGCGCGGGCGCGGCCTCGGTGCAGCCGACGAGCATCGCGCCCGCGAGCTTCCCGTCGCGCACCACGAGCTTGCGGTACACGCCGCGCCGCTCCTCGAACACCTGCACCACTTCGTCCGTCGGGAACTGGGCGTCCGGCATGCCGAAACTGGCCACTTCGACGCCCGCGACCTTCAGCCGCGTGTAAATTTTCGACCCGAGGTATCGGGCACGCGGGTTCGCGCCGGTGAGCACGTCGGCCAGCACCGCGCACTGCTCCCAGATCGGCTGCACGAGGCCGTACACCTGCCCGTCGTGCTCCGCGCACTCACCGACCGCGTAGATACCGGGGATCTGTGTTGCGAGCAGGTCGTTTACGAGGATCGCGCGGTTCACCGGGACGCCGGACGCTTTCGCGACCTCGGTGCGCGGAACGATCCCGCACGCGAACACGACGAGGTCGGCCGGAACCACGTCGCCGGCCCTCATCTTCACGGCCTCGACGTGCCCGTTCCCGATGATCTCGTCCGCCGTGGTGCCGGTACGGACGAAGATGCCCATCTTCTCGATCGCGCGCCGGAGCAGGTCGCCGCCGAACTTGTCGAGTTGCGCGTTCATCAGCACCGGGTTGAGGTGCAGAACCGTTACGTGCAATCCGAGATCGCACAGCGACTTGGCCGCTTCGAGGCCGAGCAACCCGCCGCCCACGACGACCGCACTACTTCCGGGCCGGGCGCGGTCGCGGATCGCCACGCAGTCCTCGATCGTGCGGAAGACGTGAACGCCGGCCCGCGGGCCTCCGTCGTCGCTTTTCAGCCCTTCGATTTGGGGGATCAGCGGCGAGCTACCGGTTGCGAATACGCACACGTCGTAGGGGTGCGTGTCGCCCGCGCTCGTGGTGAGTCGCCGGGCCACGGGATCGACCTTCGTAACCCGCACGCCGGACTGGAACGCCACCCCGCGAGCAGCGAACCAGTCGTTGGATTTCAGTTCGATCTCGTTCGGAGAGCCGCCGGTGAGCACGCGCCCGAGTAGGATGCGGTTGTACGGCCCGCGCGCTTCTTCGCCGTACACCGTGATCTCGAAGACCCCGGTGGCGTTCCGGCGCACGAGTTCGTCGAGCAACCGGCTGGCCGCCATGCCGTTGCCGATGATCGCGAGGCGCTTCTGCGTCATGTCTTCACCTTCGCGATACGAACCGCCGCGAGCTTGAATTCGGGCATCCTGCTGACCGGGTCGAGGGCCGCGCTCGTGAGCAAGTTCGCCGCGGACCGCCCGCCCCAGTGGAACGGCGCGAACAGCGTGTCCGGGCGGATGTCCGGGGTCACTTCGGCCACGAATTCTACTTTCGCGCGCCGACTCTCGATCGTGACGCGGCTCCCGGTGACCACGCGGTGGCGCCGGGCGAGGCGCGGGTGGATCTCCAGGCGCGGGACCGGTTGTGCGTTCACGAGTCGGCCCACGGTTCGGGTCTGGGCGCCGGAGTTGTAGTGCTCCTTGTAGCGCCCCGTAGTGAAGAGCAGCGGGAACTCCGCGTCGGGCTCCTCGCCCGCGGCGCGGTGCTCAACTGCAAAGAATTTCGCGCGCCCGTCCGCGTGAGCAAATCGTTCCGTGAACATGCGCGGCGACCCGGTGTGCTCCTCCGACGGGCACGGCCAGAACACGCCGTCCTGGTGCTCGATTTTCGCGTAGGTGATGCCCGAGTAATCGGCCGGCGCGCCGGCGGTGGCACGCCGTAATTCGTTGAAGGCACTCTCTGCGGTACGCAACGCGAACTTCTCGCCACACCCGAGGCGCATGGCGAGTTCGTGGAACACTTCGAGGTCGCCGCGCGGACCGGTCGGCGGGCGCGCCACGATGCGCCGGCGGATTACCCGCCCTTCCAAATTGGTCATCGTGCCGTCTTCTTCCGCCCACTGGAACACGGGAAGGAAGACGTGTGCGTGTGCGGACGTCTCGTTGTGGAAGGCGTCACACACGACGAGCAGGTCGAGTGACTTCAGCTTCGGTTCGAGGCGCGACAGGTGGGGCGCGGCGACCGCGACGTTCGACCCCATAACGAACAGGCTGCGAACGCCCCCCGGCCCGAGCGAATCGAGCAGTTCGCAGGCACTTTTCCCCTTGCGCGGGAGGGTGGAAGGATCGACGCCCCACACTTGAGCGACGGCCGCGCGGTGCGCGTCTACTTCGATCAGGC
Source organism: Gemmata sp. SH-PL17 (assembly GCF_001610855.1). NCBI lineage: Bacteria > Pseudomonadati > Planctomycetota > Planctomycetia > Gemmatales > Gemmataceae > Gemmata > Gemmata sp. SH-PL17. The sequence goes on along the minus strand of NZ_CP011271.1, from coordinate 8,486,379 downwards.
GATAACCGGGAAGTTGATCTGCCTTCTGACCGTGCTCGCGTCCGCCTTGCCCGTTGCCCTGACCGGTGAGCGTGCCATAACCGCTGTTCGGTTTGCCCACCTTGCCCAGCGCGAGCATCAGATTGATCCAGGCGTGAACGCTGTCTACGCCCTTGCTGTGCTGTTCCGTTCCGCGCCCGGTGAGCACCATCGAACTGTGGGCTGTCGCCAACCAACGCACCGCCTGCCTCAATTGCGCTTCCGGGATGCCCGTGAGGCGCTCGACGCGGGCCGGGTGGTACTGCAACGCGATCGCTTGAACCGCGTCGAAGCCGGTCGTGCGGTCCGCGATATAGTGCTCGTCGGTCAGACGCTCTTCGATGGCGACGTAGAGCAGGCCGTTCGCCAGTGCGAGGTCGGTTCCTGGGGTCACCTGAAGGAACAAGTTCGCGACGCGGGCGGTCGAGGACCGGCGCGGGTCCGCCACGATGAGGCGCCCGCCGGCGGCCTTCTGGCGGTCGAACCACTGCATCATCGGCGGGAGCGTGTCGGCGGTGTTGGCGCCGATGAGCATCACGACTTCCGCGTGCTCCACGTCCGCGACCGGAAACGGTAACCCGCGGTCGAGTCCGAACGCGCGGTTCTGGGCCGCCGCCGCGCTCGACATGCAGAACCGGCCGTTGTAATCGATGTTCGCCGTGCCTAGCGCGACGCGGGCGAATTTCCCCAGCAGGTACGCTTTCTCGTTCGTCAGCGCGCCGGACCCGAACACGCCGTTGGCATCGGCCCCGTATTGGTCGCGGAGCGCGATCATCTTGGAGGCGACGAAATCGAGCGCCTCGTCCCACGTCGCGTCGCGCCACGAACCCTGCTCGTCGCGGAGCTGCGGGGTCGTAACTCGCTGCGGGTGCTGGAGGAGCGCCGCCGAACTCCAGCCCTTGATGCAGAGCTGCCCGTTGTTCACGGGGAAGTGCGGATCGCCGCTCACCCGCGGCATGTCGCCGCCGAGGTCTTCGCCCATCAGGATGCCGCACTGGAACGCGCAGTACGGGCAGTGCGTGCGCACACCGAGGGCTTGTTCCGGGAGCGTGCTCAGGGGAATCGGCGGGATCGCACTCACGATAGCGGCACCGTTACGAACACCGTGCCGTCGCGCACTTCGGTCGCGTAGGCTTGAATCCCGCACACGCTCTCTTGGTCGCACGCGCCCGAGGTGCCGTCGAAGCGGAAGGCGTGCAGCGGACACACGACTTGTTCGCCGATCAGCATCCCGTCCGCGAGCGGGCCGCTCTTGTGCGGGCACTTACCGTCCACCGCGAACACCTGCCCCTCGCGCCCGAGGAACACTGCGATCGGGCGCCCGCCGACCTCGAACGCGCGCCCGAGTCCGGTCGGCAGATCGTCGAGCGTGCAGAGCTGGACTCGCGTAACTGTGGCTGTCATGAAACGGCTCTCCGCGTCGGTGGTTCACTCGCTCCGCGAGCGGGTTTCGGGGCGTTTTTGGGCGGGTCGCGCGACCCTCGGGCCGTACCGGGTCCGGGCACCGCTCGACGTGCGAGCGGGCCACACTGCAGGCGAGATCAATCAGAGAGTCACAGCACCGGGAGCGGTACCCGCTTCGTGTCCTCGAATTGGCCGGCGTACACGGGCTTGTCGCGCTCCAACCACGGGTCGACGTAGGCCGCGATGGTCTTCTCCACTTCCACGTCGAGTTGGGCACAGATCCCGAGCGAGTCGTTCACGATGATGTCGCGTACTTTCTCGATGCCGAGCCGCGGAACGAAGTCGTAAGTGCGTTCGAGCCACTTCGCGTTGTCGCGGTAGTAGATGAGGAACCGGCCGATCACGCGGAGCGCGTCTTCCTTCGTGGTCACGCGGCACAGCACCTCGGTCTTGCGGACGTGGGCACCGGCCGCGCCGCCGACACTCACTTCCCACTCGCCGCCCTCGGTGGCGATCACGCCGACGTCCTTGACGGTCGATTCGGCACAGTTCCGCGGGCACCCGCTCACCGCGAGCTTCACCTTCGCCGGGAACTCGAACCCCTGGAACCGTTTTTCCAGATCGATCCCGAGGCCGGTGCTGTCGTTCGTCCCGTACCGACAGAACTCGCTGCCGACACAGGTTTTCACGGTGCGGAGCGCCTTCGTGTAGGCGTGACCGCTGGGCATCCCGAGATCGGCCCACATACCGGGCAGGTCTTCTTTCTTGACGCCGAGCAGGTCGATGCGCTGCCCCCCGGTAAACTTCACCATCGGCACCGCGTACTTCTTCGCGACGTGCCCGATCTTGATGAGGTCTTCGGCCGTTGTGATGCCGCCGTAGATCCGCGGGATCACCGAGAACGTGCCGTCCTTCTGAATGTTCGCGTGAACGCGGTCGTTGATGAACCGGCTGTCGCGCTCATCGATGTACTCGGTGCCCCAAATGCCCTTGAGCATCGACGCCAGCCCGTTGCGGCTCTTTTCGTCGTCACCGGTGCCGAGTTCGCGGAGCACCGCGGACACGCTCTTCAGCCCGCGGGCCTTCACTTCCGCGACGAGTGACGGCTTGTCGAGCGGAACGGCCGCGACGAACCACGACTCGCTCGGGTCGGCCTTCACGCCACCCGCGACCGCCTCGATCAGCCCCTTCACGAGCGTCTTACACGAACCGCACCCGGTTCCGGCGCGCGTCGCCTTGCCGACCGCGGGCACGGTACACTTACCCGCCTTGATCGCCGAGACGATGGTGCCCTTGCACACGCCGTTGCAGTCGCAGATTTGGTGCGAGTCGGGCAGGTCCGCGAGCGAGACTTCTTTCTTCGCCGAACCCGCGGTGAAGAACAATTCGAGCCGGCGGTCGGGCACTGGGCCGGCCGCGTGGAACAGGCGCATCAGGTCGTCGGCGGGCGCCAGATCCCCCAGGAGGCACGCGGCGCTCACCTTCCCGTCGCGGACAATGGCCTTCCAGTACACTTGCCGTGCCGGTTCGCTGAATTGCACCACTTCGTCGGTCGGCTGGAGGTCGTTGATGCGCCCCATGCTCGCGAGTTCGACGCCCATCACCTTGAGCTTGGTCGCGATCTTCGAGCCGGTGTAGGTGGCGGCCGGGTCCGTGCCGGTGAGCACCTTCGCGAGCACCTTCGTCTGCTCCCACAGCGGGGCGACGAGGCCGTAGATCATGCCGTTGTGCTGAACGCACTCGCCCACGCCGAACACCGCCGGGTCGTTCGTGCGGAGTTGGTCGTCCACGACGATCGCTTTGTCGCAGGTGACGCCGCACTCGCGTGCGAGTTCCGAGTTCGGCCGGATGCCGGCGGAGATCACCACCATGTCGGCCGGGATCTCGCTCCCGTCCGCGAACTTCACCCCGGTCACGTTCATGTGGCCGAGCAGTTCTTTGGTGACGGTTCCGGTGCGTGATTTGATGCCGAGGTTCGCGATGGTTTGGCCGAGTACCTTTCCGCCGGCCTCGTCGAGCTGCACACTCATCAGCCACGGGCTCATTTCGACGACCGTGACCTCGACGTTGTGGGTCATCAGCCCTTTGGCAGCTTCCAACCCGAGTAGCCCGCCGCCGATCACGACCGCGGTCTTGCGCCCCTTCGCGTATTCGGCGATGTTGCGGCAATCGTCGAGTGTGCGGAACGCGAACACCCCGTGGAGCGGCGTGCCCGGGATCGGCGGGATGAACGGCTTGCTGCCCGTCGCGAACACGAGGTAGTCGTAGTCCACGGCGAAGTCGTCCGCGAAGACTTGTTTCGACTCGCGGTCGACCTTCGTTACGCGCTTCCCGGCGTGCAGGGTGATGCCGTTCTCCTCGTACCACGCGAGCGGGTTGAGGAAGATTTCTTTCGCGTCTTGAGTGCCGTTGAGCACGTTCGACAGGAGGATGCGGTTGTAGTTGCCGTATGGCTCGTCGCCGAACACGGTGATGTCGAAGCGCGTCGGGTCGCACGCGAGCACGTCTTCGAGGAGCCTTGCCCCGGCCATCCCGTTCCCGATCACGACCAGCTTCGGCTTTTGCGGGTGGAGTGCGCGAATCATCGGAGCTCCTTCTTGGCGAGCGGCCGGTGCGAGCCAGCCGGTGAGCGATCGGTTCCCGGTGAGGGTCGGTAATCAGTTGGTCGGTCGGGTTGGTTCTGTGGCGCTCGCGTTCGTCGATACGAGGTCGAGCAACTTCTCGCGGAACCGGACGACTTCACCGACGACGAAGATCGCCGGCCCGCGGATTGTCGCGGATTCGGCCCGAGTGCCGATGTCGCTCAGGTCGCCCACAAGAACGCGCTGAGCGGGGAGCGTGCCGGACTCGATCACGGCTGCCGGTGTGCTCGATGCCAGCCCACTGTCACTCAGCTTCGCGGCGATCTTCGCGACGTGGCGGACACCCATGTAGAACACCACGCCCGGCATCCGCGCGAGGGCGTCCCAGTCGAGGGTGCATTCGGACGAGTCGGGGCCGTGGTGGCCTGTAACAAGTGCGACGGCTTGGCCGGCGGCGCGGTGCGTGATCGGGATGCCCGCCGCGGCACACGCGCCCGCGGCCGAGGTCACGCCCGGCACGATCTCGAACGGGACGCCGGCTTCCGCGAGCACTTCGGCCTCTTCGCCGCCGCGCCCGAACACGCACGGGTCGCCGCACTTCAACCGGCACACCGATTTGCCCTCGCGGGCGAGTCGCACGAGTGCGTCGTTGATCGTTTCTTGTTTGGTGGAGCCGATGCAGTACCCGCGCTTCCCGACGGAAACGAGTTCCGCGTGCGCGCTAACTTCTGCGAGCAACTCGGGGGAGACGAGCGCGTCGTGAAGCACGACATCGGCGGACCGCAGGACGCGCAGCCCGCGAACAGTGATGAGGTCCGGGGCGCCGGGACCGGCCCCGACCAGGTACACCACTCCTGCTGACGCGAACCGGCCCACGGCGTCCTCCGGGCAATACGGTCCCGGCGCGGGCCGGGAAGAGACGGCCCACGCGCGGGGGTGGTTTTGAGTGATCCATTCGTAGCTGTGTCATTTGGAGATTGCATTTGGTGTGCCAGAGTGGTGGCGTGCCACAAACATGTGGGGCAAATACGTGGTAAACCACGCCGATTTCTCGTGTAAAATTCAGTGGATTTACCGTTAAAGCGCTATTCTCCCCACGCGCATGTGACGCCCGCAGTTCGTGCAACTCTGGTGTGATAGTGCCTCTCCCGAGCGCACGACGTGGGCAGTAGAGAATTGGGGATCGCGTGATGGGTCGGGTATTCAGAACACAACCAGTAACTCTCGCTCTCGCGCTGGTCGCGACCGTGTTCGTAATCGACTTGTGCCTCCCACTCGGCGTGGCGAGCGCGGTGCCGTACACGTTCGCGGTACTTCTCGCGCTTCGCGCGAAACCCGGTTGGGTCGGGCCGACAGTGGCCGTACTGTGTGGGGTACTGACGGTCGCGAAGATGGGGATCGTGCCCGAACGCGGGAACACCGAAATGTGGAAGGTGATCGCGAACCGGTGCCTGGCCCTGTTCGCGATCGGGATGACGACCCTACTCGGGCTGCTCCGGCGCCGGGCCGAGGCTAAAGTTCGGCAGCACGAATCGGACTTCGCCCGGATGAGTCGGCTGGCCGTCGCGGGCGAACTCGCCACGGTTCTCGCGCACGAACTGAATCAACCGCTCGCTGCGGTGTGCCTCCAGGCGGACATGGCCGCGCTCCTGGCGACCGAATCGACGTCCACCGGGCTGAGAGCTGCACTGGGCGAGGTCGCGGAGCAGTCGCACCGGGCCGCCGAGATCGTGCGGTCGATCCGCCAAACGGTTCGGCGCACGGACGTTGAGCGCGGACCAGTGGACTTAAACGAGGTCGTTCGCGTGGTAGCGCGGCTCCTCGAATGGCGGGCGCGGCGGACCGGAGTGAGCGTGGAACTGAATTTGGCCGACCCGCTTCCCCCGACGTATGGCGATCGCGTACAACTCGAACAGGTGCTCTTTAACTTGCTCCAGAACGCGATCGAGGCGGTGGAAACCGTTCACGGACCACGAGTTGTTGTCATGGAGACGGCGCCGGTCGGCGCCTGGCTCACGGTGCGCGTGCGCGACACCGGGCCGGGGTTGACGGACCCCGAGCGCGTGTTCGAGCAATTCTACACCACCAAGCCCGAGGGCATGGGCCTCGGGCTGGCGATCAGCCGGTCGATTGTGACCGCCCACGGCGGGGTACTCACAGCCGCACCTCGACCCGAGGGCGGAGCGGAGTTCACCTGCATACTACCGATCTACCGGGAGGAAAAAGGGTGAGCACGGAACCAACGATTTTCGTGGTCGACGACGACGAAGCCGTCGGCCGCGCGCTGGCGAGCGCCGGGAAGCTGCTCGGCCACCCCGTTCGCGCGTTCACATCGGCCGCCGCGTTCCTCGCGGAATACGGGCGCGACCAACCCGGCTGCCTCGTGCTCGATATCCGGATGCCGGGGATGACGGGGCTGGAGCTCCAGCGCGTGCTCGCCGATTCGGGTGCAACGATTCCCGTGGTCATGATTAGTGGGCACGCGGACGTGCGGATCGCGGTCGAGGCGATGACGCTCGGTGCGGTCACGCTGTTGGAGAAACCGTTCCGGCTGGACGAGTTGCTTACCCACATTCGGCGCGCGTTGGAAAAGGACAGTGCCGATCGCGCCGCTCGTCAGCAAACGGCGGACGCGGACGCCCGGCTCGCGGTGCTGACCGCCAAGGAGCGCGAAGTGTTGGAGATGATCGCGGCCGGGAAATCGAACCGGGAAATGGCCGACGCACTCGGCCTCAGCGTTCGGGCCGTGGAGGACCGGCGGTCGCGCCTCATGAAGAAAGTGAACGCCAGCTCCGTCGCGGAGTTGGTGAAGCTGCTCGCCGGCCGGAGTTCGTAAGGGCGTCCGTTTTCGGGTGCCGCGAGCCTTTTCGCCGGTCGCGTGTCCGTGCTTGTGTGTTCGGCACCGATAACGCGGAGGTGGACCGTGGCCGAGATGCGCAAAGAGTTCCTATCCGAACGCGACGACCTGTTCGTCGTTCACGAGTTCCTCTCCCCGGACGAGTGCGATTACTACATCGCGATGACCGAGTCCGCCGGGTACGGTGACGCGCCGATTACGACGATGAGCGGTCCCGTCATGCGGAAGGACATCCGCAACAACGATCGCGTGATGATCGACGACCCGCAGATCGCCGGAACGATCTGGGGCCGGCTGAAGGCGTTCGTGCCCGATCGCGTGCAGTTCTGGCTCCCGGTCGGGCTGAACGAGCGGTTCCGGTTCTATCGGTACGATCCGGGCCAGCAGTTCGACTGGCACTTCGACGGGGCCTACGAGCGCTCCCCGCTGGAACGGAGCGCGTTCACGTTCATGATCTACCTGAACGGCGGGGTGGCGGGCGGCGCGACCGAGTTCAATCTGCGCTCCCACGGCGGAACGCGGAGCGACGACCCGATCGTGCGCGTGCAACCAGAAGCGGGCAAGGCGCTGGTGTTCCCGCACCGCATTTACCACCGCGGCGCGCCGGTCGCCGACGGACGCAAGTACGTGATGCGCACCGACATCATGTGCCGCTGGAGCGAGAAAGTAGGGTAAGAGGTGGCCGTCGTTTGAATAACGATTCCCCGGTGAGTCGATCTCGTACTTGAGGCCCGCGTTCCAGGTACAGAGATCGCCTCACCCTCCGCCCGATTAGATTTGCAGTTCCGCAGCCCGTCGCAGTGCCACGGGTAATCCGTGAGCATCGGCCGCGGCGGACACTTTGGTACCGTCCGCCCGAACCACTTGTGTGTTCGTGAGACCCAGGAAGGCGAAAAATCCTCGCACGTAACTTTCCTGGTGTTCGAGTCCCGCCGCTGGGGTGCCAGCGTGGTAGAACCCGCCCTGAGAAGAAACGATCACGAGTCGCTTGGCCCCGAGTAGCCCCTCCACCCCGGCGGACGAATACCGGAACGTGACTCCGGCCACGGCCAGAGCATCGAGCCACGCTTTGAGCTGGCTCGGGATGCCGAAGTTGTACATCGGGGTGCCGACCACGATGATGTCCGCGGCCAAAACTTCGTCCAGCACGCGGCGCAGAGCGGCCGCTTCGGGTGCGATCGCGGCCGGCGCCTGATCGACCGGTTTGCCGAGCGTGCCCGCGAGCGACGCGGTGAGGTGCGGTAGCGGGTTCGCGACCACGTCCCGATAGGTCACCCACAAGTTCGGGTATACTTCCCGCAGTCGGCTCACGACCGCAGCGGACACAGTGCGACTGACCGAGCGCTCGCCGAGAATGCTGGAATCAACGTGCAAAACGTTCATCGCGGGCTCCGTTTATCGGGGCGCATCCGACGGGCTTTGTGGGTAGCGTAGAACAACCGCGGGAATCTTAAGGCGGGTCCGGGAACATCACAAGGAGGCACAAACATGGAACCGAGTAACACGCATGTGCCCACTCCACACGCGACCATCGAGGAGTTACAAAACCGCTTGCGCCGGGGAGACCACGGCAAGCTGCAAGGGGATTGTCAGGCCGGTTCCGAGGTTTTGGCTCGGGTCGGCGAGAAGTGGACCGCGCTGGTTGTCGTGATGCTGTCCGGCGGGCCGAAGCGATTCAAGGAACTTCAGCGGATGATCTCCGGTATTTCGCAGCGCATGCTCACCCTGACGCTGCGCGGGCTGGAACGCGACGGGCTGATTTCCCGCACCGTGTTCCCGACCGTTCCACCGCGCGTGGAGTACGCGCTGACCGAACTCGGCGAATCCTTACGCGCGCCGATCATCGCACTGGGCAACTGGGCGCAAGCAAACTGGAAACAGATTGAGGCCGCACGCGAACGGTACGACCACAGTGGGGTGAGTGAAGAAGCGTCGACGTAACCGGAGCCGGTGTTGGCGGGTCATTCGTGCCCGTCGGGGCGTTGTTCGCAGTGATTTGTCGGTTCGTCACGGGTGTAGGGCCGGGTTTGTGAGTTATGCGACTGTGGTTCGGCGCTGGAACGGGCACCCGGGTCTTTGGCGAGGTCCTTGATGAGCCGTTCGTCGTCGCTGAGCACGGCCACTCGGCCGGCCAGCACGCTTTCGGCCGGCTCCGTGCTCGTTCCAGAACGTCTCGGTGTCCTTGACCCGGTAGTTGATCTTCTTGAACCGCGACTCGACCCACGAACGGGTTACCGGAAGGCGGGCCTTCCGGTAACCCGGGTACTTCATCCGCTCCGCGTTGTTCCGCAAGTACCCGGGCGCACGACCCCGCACCACCCGCGGGTCCGCTTCCTCCGCGCCCTCGGGCGCCTCACCGACCCGTTCCTGCTCTCGGTCCAGTTCCACAAGCGCCTCGGGCCCCCGCCCCCGTCCGCGCGCGCATCCACCGCGCGTACCGATCCCATTGCTCCCGATCGGTGCCCCCGGTCGCACGCGCGGCTTGCTACACTTAGCCGAGTACGTGGATAAAATCTACCACCGGCACGTACTCACCGAACCAGCGATTCTGGATCGCCCAGTTGTACGCTTGGCCGTCGCACGTTCGTGGGCGACGGCTTGCGGCCCCGAAGTTCCGCGCCTGGGCTTCCGCACCGGCCAACCGGCCGAACGGTTCGCTGTCGCACGTCGTCGCCACGCACGTCCGCACCACGCGCCCCGGTTGCCCGTCGATCGGCTCGGGTCCGGAGGCGACCCCGGTTTCACCAATGCGCCTACGATTTCAGGCCCGGCGGTCGGGCACTGTGTCAGGCGCCGAACGCGCGCGGTCTGAGAAGCGCGCGGGCGGCTCGGGTTGCGGGTCCGGGTCGTGGGTCTTGCTGGCGCGCCTAGGTATGCGACCTTGTCCTCGCGCCACTGCGGGTCACGCGCCCCGCACCCGTGCCCCTCGGCACGCCGCTGGTAACGACCGCCATCGACCTCGGCGCCCAGCACCTCCGGCGCGTTCGGAACCTGCGGTTCGAGCTTCCGGGTACGGTGGGCCTCGGCGTGCCGGTCTCGCGCGGCGACCGGCACGGCCCCGACCGGCTCGCTCAGGCGCCCGACGTGCCGGCCGCTGATCGAGAGGCCCGCCAGGAGCCGAAGCGCTTTGGCGGCCAACACGAACGAGGGACGTGCGGCCCCGGCGTGGACGATCTTGGCGAGCACCGACGGGCTGTACCCGTGGGGGGCAAGTTTGAGGTTCGGGCGCTGGAGGGAAAAGTCCCTCCGGCAGTTAGGGCCGTGGGCGACGGGTTCTTGAAGCACGACGGCGGCTCCGCGAGCGATGAGTTTGCGCGGTCGGCTCTGAACGGGACCGGACGCCTGGCAGATCGGGCAAGACAACTCGTCGGGGCGTTGTTGAGCTTGTTGGCTCGTGAGTTGGTCGAGGTTCTCTCGACCAACCCGGCGGTGGCGGTGATCTACTCCGTCTCTTTGAAGTTCGTATCGAGCGGTGGCCCGTCCGGTCCGTAGGCGTTCCTGGCGACAATTTTTCCCCACTGCTTGGCGAGGTCTTTCACAGCGGCCAGTTACTCAAGCGTTGGCTTGCGTTTGGGCATCGGCCGTCCTGCCTTGCACTTGGGGCGAACTTCCGGAGGGATTTGCCACCAACCGTTGTGGACCGACTCAACACACGCAAAGCCGGTCCTGCCCCCCTTATCTCCGCGATCCCGAGTGCGAATCGATCCAATCGGCGTCGCACTTGTTACAATCATATCCGAGTGGCAAAATTCTCACCTTCACACAAGCCACACAATCCCTATGTTTTGGCGGCTTTTCTCGACGTACTTGCTGCTCGTGATCGCGACTGTGGGGTTGCTGGGCTTACTCACGTTCCAGCGCGCCGAAGAGGTGTTCAACGACCTCGTGCGCGAGGTCGCGACCGCGCTGCTCGTCGTGGTGATACTCGCGATCGGTGCGGCGTTCGTGCTGGCGCGGTGGTTCGCGCGCCCGCTGGTCGAGCTTCAAGAAGGCGCGCGCAAGTTGGCCGACGGTGACCTGGGCCACAAGATCCGCGTGGCCGGGAGCGCGGAGCACTCGGAACTGGCCGAGACGTTTAATGCGATGAGCGGCCGGCTCGCGTCCACGTTTCGACTGCTCGATCACGACCGCGAGCAGCTCCGCGCGATCCTCTCGGGGATGGTGGAGGGCGTCATCGCCATCGACGACAAGCGGCGCGTGCTGTTCGCCAACGAGCGCGCCGGGCAGTTGCTCGAATTCGACCCGCGCAAGGCCGTGAACGAGCCGCTGTGCGACGTGACGCGCCTCGCCCCGTTTCACACGGTCGTCGAGAACGGGCTGACCACGACTGAGCCGCACCGCGAAGAGTTCGACGTTCCCGGGTCCGGTGGGCGGCACATGGAGGTGTACGTGTCGCGGTTCCCCGGACACGGGATGCCGGGCGCGGTGGTCGTGGTGAACGACACGACCGAGATTCGCAGGGCCGAGCGGATGCGGCAGGACTTCGTTGCGAACGCATCGCACGAACTGAAGACGCCGCTGGCCGTCATCAAGTCGAGCGTGGAAGCGCTCATCGACGGCGCGTCCGAAGACCCGGACATACTGGCCGCGTTTCTGGAGCAAGTCGCGCGCGAGGCCGACCGGTTGGCCGATCTCATCAAAGACATGTTGAGCTTGTCCAAGATCGAGTCCGGTTCGCTCGCGCTCGAACCGCGCGTGGTGGTGCTGGACCGCGCAATTACCGACTGCGTTGAGCGACACCACCCACGGGCCGAAACGAAAACGCTGACGATGGTGGAGAAGCCTCCGTCGGACGCGCCCGCGAACGTTGCGGCGTGGGCCGACCCGGACGCGCTGCGACAGGTGATGGACAACCTCGTGGACAACGCGATCAAGTACACGCCCAACGGCGGGCGGATCACGGTGCGCTGGGGGGCGACCACGGAAACGGTGAGCTTCGAGGTCGAGGACACCGGCATCGGCATCCCGGAAACAGACGTGAACCGCGTGTTCGAGCGCTTCTACCGCGTGGACAAGGCCCGCGGGCGGGCGGAGGGGAGCACCGGTTTGGGGCTGTCGATCGTCAAGCACCTCGTTCAAGCGATGCGCGGGCAGGTCCGCGTGAACAGCAAACTCGGCAAGGGGACGACGTTCCGCGTGACGCTGCCGCGTGCGGGGAGCGCGTGAGTTATTCCCCGATCACGTCCTCGAACTTGAACACCGCGACGTGCCGGAGCAGAGGATTGTTCGGGTCAACAGTCATTCCACCGACGTAGACGGTTCGCTTGCTGCCGGTCGCGGTCGGTGTGGTGACGACGAGCGGCGAACACATGACGTCGAACTCGTCCCCGCGCCAGCCGAACCCCGGCAGCTTCCCGCGCCACCACAGTACCGCCCCCGTTTGCGGGTTGAGGCAGAACATCCGCCCCTCGCGCGAGATCGCGTACACCGCGACCGGGAACCCGCCCACCGATGCCACCGCCGGCGCGCTTGAGACCGCACTGCCGATGCCCACGCGCCAGCGCAGTTTGCCGGTCTTGCGGTCGATGGCGTACACGTTTCCGTCTCGGCACCCCGCGTAGACCGAGAACGCATCGACCGCGAGTCCGGTGTGTACGGACCTCGGCAACGAGTAGCGCCACTCTTCTTTACCGGTCGCCGCATCGAGGCAGCACACCGCGCCCGCCGGTTCTTTTTCGCGCTCCTCGCCCTCTTCGTTGTAATGGAACGTGTCGAAGCCCATGTTCCCGGTGCCGACGCCGTAGAACACTTTGCTACCGCTCGCGATTGGCGCCCCGAACGCGCGGAGCTTCAGGTCCGTGCGCCACTTCTCTTCCCCGGTGTTCGCGTCGAGAGCCACGGCAACGTAGGAGTAAAGCCCGCTCCCGACGAACACGGTTCCGTTCGCGACCACGGGAGCGGCATCAATGTGAATACCCCGCTCTTTTCCGCCGGAGAACTGCCAGAGTTTCGCACCCGTATTCGCGTCCGCGCAGAACAGCCCGTCATCGCCCGCAGGAAAGTACACTTTGCCGTTCGCAACGGCCGGCGCGCCCTCCGTGTGACTGCTCGTTTTGAACGGCTCTTTCCACGCGGGGTTCCCGTTGCTCGCATTCACGCAGAACAGCCGGCACCCCTTATCGACGTGCATCCCCTCGCCGCAGTACACCTTGCCGCCCTCGATCGTCGGCGTGCAAAACACCGTGCGGAGCGGCTCACCGACCGAGTCTACGGCCCACTCGATCTGACCCGTGTGCCGGTTCATCGCGAGCAGGCACCCGTCGATTGGGCGTTGCACCCCGAAATACAGTCGATCACCGTCGAGTGCGAGGTTCGACATGATGCGGCCCAGGGACTTCTCGGGCTTCCCGTTTTCGAGTTCAAACGCCTCGATCGCAACCGGCTCACCCAGGAGTCGCGGCGCAAAGTTATTCTCCGCGTCACCGGTCTCGATGCCGGTCGCCATTGGCTCGCTTCCGCGCCCGTTGAGGACGAGTACCGTAATGAGGCCGCACAGCGTCAGAGCCGCCAAGCCGATCGATTCACCCGAAAAACTGAGCCGCAGTGCGGGTGCATTCCCGTTCGCGCTCAGATCGGCGCCGGATGTCACAGCGCGATAGGTGGCGTAGATGGTCGCTACGAAGAGCGCGATTCCGATGAACGTGAACTCGCGCATCGGTACGGTGAGTGTGCGGCTCCAGTCCGTGAACGTGGCCGTGAGTACGGTACACGCCGCAGCGAACACCGTGAGGCCGACGAGCGCGAGTAATTCGGTTTTGCCCGGTGCGTCGGTGACGGCGGGTTCGTCGCACGCCATTCGTCGATAACGTATCCCGGCCCACAAGAAGCCGACGAGCGCGATCGTGGTGAGGTAAATGGCGACAGATTTCGGCGCGAACGCCCAACCCGCCGGGAGCCAGTGCGGGCGGTACGTCGAGACGGCGAAGTAGATGAGCGCGAGTGTGCTGTTGATGCTGGCCACGACCAGGAACGCGCGCCAGCGCTTCATGCCGACGGCCATTCGCGCGAACACACCGGGGAACAGGGCCGCTACGATCGCGAGCGGGCCAACTAGCACGAACGAAGGAATAACCCCTAGCAGTGCGGAGGGGGATGTGGCGAGCGCGTCCTCGGCGCTTGTGCTTTTAGCGGAAGCCGCGAAGGAAAGGACGATGAATGCGAGTACGCCGAAGCACAGCGAGGACTGTAATCGCATGGTGAAATGAGTCCTTCTGACGGGCAACGTTGGATAGAGTCTACCCCAACGTACCCCAGAAGCCCACCCGCGGATGTAACAGCCTCAATCTTCACAATGGGCGAGCACAAGGAGCGCTCGCCCACATGCGTTCGTGTCACGTGCGTCGGAACTGTTTGTCCAATTCCTGCCGGCTGAACAGCAGCGACGTGGGCCGCCCGTGCGGGCAGTGGTGACTGTCTTCGGCCATTGCTCGCAGGTGCAACAAGTAATTGATCTCCTCCGACGAGAGCTTGTCGCCGGCTTTCACTGCAGCCTTGCACGCCATCGTCGCCATCAACAGGTGCAGCAGCGCTTCTTTGGTTGGTGCGCGCTCCTGGGTCACGATGTGGTCGATCACCCCGCGCAGGATTGTGTGCGGAGCCTTGCGCCCGAGCAAAGTGGGGTAGCTGGAAAGCAAGATGGTGCTGCCGCCGAAGTCCGAAACTTCGAGCCCGAGTTCGGCGAGTGCCTCTGCGGATTCGAGCACCAGCGCGGCCTGCTCCGCGGGCAGGTCGATCGGCTCCGGGATGAGCAACCGCTGGATTTCGAGCTGACCGGACCGAATGCGCCGGCGGAGTTGCTCGAACAGGATGCGCTCATGCAGCGCGTGCTGATCGATGACGAGCATGCCGTCGGGAGTTTCGAGCACGAGGTATGAGTCGTGAAGCTGAATCGCAGTACCGGTTGAAGGAACGCTGACCTTCTCCTCTGAAACTGGCGCGGTCGGAGCCGGTTGTGGCGCTTGCTGAGCAACCGGCAACTTCTCAGCGTCCGAAGTTTCGGTGGCTGTGCTCTCGAACCGACTCTCAACGCGCGTGGGCTCAGTTTCCTCTACCTCGGATCTTTCAGGGGCAGACTCGGAAGTGCCCGATTCCGCCGAGTCGTCCGCCCACTCCTCGGTCTCTTGAGGGAGAGGCGCGCTCGGTACCGCTCTCTGTTCGAGAACAGTTTTCGAGGTAGGAATCGGTGCAAACGGTTCTTTTGTGCTGGGGGCTATTTCTTCAGTGACCGGTCCACGCGACACTTCACGCACTGGGGCCACGGGAGCAGTGGCAAAGGGCGATGGCAGAACCGGCTCCGGAACCGCCCGCTCAGCCGTCTCGCTTCTCTGCGGAGTGCTGAATCCGCCCGACCACCGGTCGCCGCTATCTCGTTTGGTGAATGACGTCGCGGGCGTTGACTTCGGCATGACTCCCGCGGGCGTGCGCCAGAACGGGTCTGCGATCTCACCTCGCTCCCACGGCGCGAGCGTTTGTTCCGCGAGTTCGCGCCGCGGCGACGTGAACAGTGACGGTGTTTCGATAGGCGACGGCTCCGGTCCTCCGATTTCTTCGCCTTGCGGTACGGTCAGGTGTGGAACGAGGTTCTCTTTCAGCAGCCGGTGCTTGATCGTGCTGCGAACGAGCGAATAAATCAGCGAGTTCTCCTGGAACCGCACTTCGGACTTCGTGGGGTGAACGTTCACGTCCACCTTGTCGGGCGGGATCGTCAGGAACAGGAACCCGATCGCGTAGCGCCCGGACATCAGCAGCCCGCGGAAGGATTCTTGCAGTGCGTGGGCCACGCTCCGGTCGCGGAACCAGCGCCCGTTCACGAACAGGTATTGCAACTTCGAGTTGCCGCGATCGCACTTCGGGTCCGCGATGTACCCGGTGAGACGCATCGGGCCTTCGCCGGAGTCGATTTCGTACAGCGCGTCGCGCACCTCGCCCGTGAAGAACAGCGCGATGCGGTCGGTCAGCCCGGCGCTCGCGGGGATGTCGTACACCAGGCGGTTGTTGTGCCGAAGCGTGATGTGCAAGTGGGGGTGCGCGAGCGAGAGCCGGGTGACCGTTTCGCACACGTGACCGAGTTCGGTGGCGACGCTCTTGAGGAACTTTTTGCGCACCGGCACGTTGTAGAACAGGTGCCGCACTTCGAGCCGCGTACCGGGGGAACCGTTCCACGGGCGCGGGTCCGCGAGCGCGCCGCCGTCACACTTCACCTCGCACCCGCTCGCGGCCTCGCGCGTGCGCGACTGTAACGTAATCTGCCCCACGCCCGCGATCGACGCGAGCGCCTCCCCGCGAAAGCCCATCGTACCGATGCGGAACAGGTCGTCGGCCGTTTCGAGCTTACTCGTGGCGTGCTGAGAGAACGCGAGCGCGAGGTCGTCCGGCTCGATCCCGCACCCGTCGTCTACAACGCGGATGAGTTCGGTGCCGCCCGCGTCGAGATCGATGTCGATGCGAGTGGCGCCCGCGTCGATGGAGTTTTCGAGCAGCTCCTTCACAACGGATGCGGGGCGCTCGATCACTTCGCCCGCGGCGATCTTGGTAACCACTTCGGGGGGTAACTGGCGAATGCGAGGCATCACGAACTCACGAGACGTACAGGCGATGTGGTTAATAGTATCGTCCTCCCAGGCCGCAGAATGGAACCCCAGTTGTCACTCCGGACCAATCCGGCACACCGGTTGCACATTTCTGCCAATCCGGGCCGTTTCCCGGAAGGACACCAACGGAGGAACCGCAATGAAGGCTTCGCACGCGGCGATCGTCACCGCTTTAATATTCGCCAGTGCCCTTCTGATCGGCTGCCAACAACTGGCCCCACCAACTACCGCGCCGCGCGAGAAAGAGACCGATATCCGAATTCGCGCACCGGGTATCGATGTCGATGTGAAGGGCCGCGGGGACGGTGTCGGAAAGGATCGCAAAGTGGACGTTGACGTGAACCGCAAGGATCGCTGAACGCAATCGCCGCGCTGCCCATGAGCAGTGCGGCGATGTTATTGGCATGCAAATGTAGAGGCGGTCGTTACTGCACTTCGCGGAAGAGCTTCGGAGCGAAGTAGTAGAGGTCCACCTTCCACACCGGCCATTCGTGCTTCCCTTCGCTCAAGTGCCACTCGTGCGGCACCTTGAGTTCGCTCAGGCTCGCGTGAACGCGCTTGCTCACATCGATAATGAAGTCGGCGTCCCCACACGACACCCACAGGAGCTTGAGCTTCTTCGCGGCCTCGGACGGGTTCTTGACCAGATCGCCGATCGGTTTCGTGTTCGGGGCGGACGCGAAACCGCCGACCCATGCGAACGTGTCCAGGTTCCCCAACCCGAAGTTGAGTGACTGGCCCCCGCCCATCGAAAGCCCGGCCAGTGCCCGGCTTTCGCGGTCGGACTTCACGGAGTAGTTCTTCTCAACGAAGGGAATCAGGTCTTTGAGCAGATCCTTCTCGAACGCCTCGAACGCCGGCCCTTGCTTGTCCCAGGGGGTTCGCTGAGTAACGTCCTTCGCGGCCCGGCCGTTAGGCATCACGACAATCATCGGCACCAGTTTTTTGTCGGCAAACAGGTTGTCGAGAATGACATCGGCCGCGCCCTGTTTGGTCCACCCTGTCTCGATGTCGCCGATCCCGTGCAGCAGGTAGAGCACAGGGTACTTCTTGTCCTTGGAGTAGCCGGGCGGCGTGTAGACCACCGCGTTTCGCTTGATGCCGACGGTCGTCGAGTCGTATTCCACGGTTTCGGCTTTTCCGCGTTCGATCCCGTCGCGTTTCGCGTCGAACCCCTTCGGCGGGGCGGCGAGCCGTTCGTCTTTCGCGGACACTTTCTCGTCCTTCTTCTCGGCCGGCTTCGCGGCCCGTTTCTGTTTCAGGAGCCATTCAAAGACCTTCGGGTCTTCGTAGGTTTCGGTCCACGAATCGTGTCCGGCTTCCGGGTACACCTTGAGTTCCGCGTCCACAGCGCCGGCGTCCTTGAGCGCTTTAATCATCGTCTCGGCCGTTTGCAGGCGCACGATCGGGTCTTTGCCGCCCTGGAAGATGCGAATGGGGAGGCTCTTGATCTTCTTCGCGTCGGTCGGGTTCCCGCCCCCACAGATGGGAACGATCGCCGCGAACCGGTCGGGGCGCGACGCGGCCAGTGCCCACGTACCCATGCCGCCCATGCTCATACCGGTGACGTAAATACGATCCTTGTCCACCTTGTGCTTCGTCGTGATTTCGTCGAGCAGCGCGTGGAGCGTGTCCGGATCCCAACCGAACCGCCGCGTTTGTGGCGAAACGAGGATGAACGGGAATTCTTTGCCGGCCGCGACCAGTTTAGGCGGTCCGTGGATTTTGACCTTCTCCAGATCGGTACCCGTTTCCCCGCCGCCGTGGAGGAACAACACCAGCGGCCAGTCCTTGTCGCCCTTCTCGTACCCCTTGGGCAGGTACAGCAGGTAATCCATCTCGACCTTGATCTTCACCTCGCGCTCGAACTTCTTGGGGACGAGTTTGTCCGACTTGTCGTCCCGGCCCGCGGCCGGTACCGCGAAAGCAACGAGCACCGCCCAGACCCAAAGATGCCTGTGCATGGCCTGACCTCACGCTGGAGAGGAAACGGGGATTGTGGTGGGTTCTGTTTTGTCGGTCGAATTGCCGAGTCCGCGCGAAACGCTCTCGAGGAGCGAAAGTAAAAGTGGTGCGTTCTGTTCACCAACGGTCGCCAACAACCGCTCCCGAACCGATTCGCTCGCGGTCCACAGTTGTTCGTACACGCGACGCCCCTTCGCGGTTAGGGCGACGGTTCGAGCGCGGGCATCAGTCGGGTGCGGGGCACGCACCACGAGCTTCTGGCCCTCCAGGAGCAGGATCATTGCTCGCACCGTGTTCGGGTCGGACGCCGCGCGCCGGGCGAGTTCGCGCTGCGTGGTCGCCTCGCCGTGTGCCAGCGCCGCGATCAGAACGAACTGGTCGGCGGTGATGCCGTGCTCCGCGAGCGCGGCGTCCGTGCGCCGGTGCATTGCCAAATACGCCCCCCGAAGGGCCATCGCGAGGTCGTGACCGGTCATAGCGAGTTATCAATGAGTTTCGTATGTATACGTTCGATTCGCGACTGAGTGTATCTGTGGATCGACAGGAGAACTACTGAGAAAGAAATGAGAGCGAAAATTGAAGAACGGATTGTGCTCAGCCGTCGGCACAGAAAGCGGTGAGGTGGCGCAGGATGTCGCGGACCGAGATAACGCCCACGGGTCGGCCCGCGTCCACGACGGGAAGGTGGCGGTAGCCGCCCGCGTCCATCTTCCCCAGCGCGAACGCGAGCACGTCCGCGGGCGCGACCGTCTCCGGACTCGGGGTCATGAACTCGGTGACCGGAAGGGCCTCGAACCCGGGGGCGCCGGCGATTTTCGTCAGGAAATCGCGCTCGGTGAGGATGCCGACCAACTCACCGCTTGTACCGGTCACGAGAACCGCCCCGACGCGGTCCGTAATCATGCGCCGGATCGCGGCACCGAGGGTCGCGTCGGCGGGGACGGTGAGCGGCGGGCGCGGGTCGAGGACCGACACCGGATCGTTCATCAGGCTGGTTTCGACCGGCCCGTTCGGGGCCGGCACAGACAGGTGCGCGAGCGACAACTCACAGTTCGTGCACTTGTCCGCACCGGGCGGGTTCTTGTCGTAGCCGCAGGTGGGACAGTACATCGCGGGGTCCGTCGCAGGTCATCAAGTCAGAAGTCGCAAATCGTAAGGTCGGAATACAGAAAGTCGCGAACGTCGGGAAGCGGGCCTACAATCAGCCACTTCCCGACGTTCGCGACTTTGCGACCTTCGACCCGATGACTTGGCGGCAAAATCAAGAGACGGTCCACACGTCTTCGGCCTTGAAGAGATCCTCGATCTTGCCCGGCCCCTTCTTCTCGGTCGCGGTCTTGATGCGGGTATCGAGTTGCTCTTCGTAAGTGGGCTTCCGGATGTTGCGGAACACGCCGACCGGTTCGGGGAACGGGTTCGGGACACCGGCCTTCTGGTCGTGAACGAACCGACTCAGGAGGTACGCCAGCGTCGGCTCCTCGCTGTTCTCGTCGTGCGTCAGCAGGTCGTCGATCTGACAGTCCTTGCCGATCGTGACCACTTCCGGCTTCAGCCCGTTCAAGCGGATGCCCTTCGACTTGTCCTTCCCGAACACCATCGGCTTGCCGTGTTCGAGGTACAGGATGTTGTCGGCCTTCACCGCCTTGTCGGTCGCGTACTTGTAGACCTCGTCGTTGAAGATCACGCAGTTCTGGTAGATCTCCACGAACGCACTGCCCTTGTGCGCCGCGGCCTTCTGGAGCGTGGAGACGAGGTGCTGCACGTCCACGTCGATGGTCCGAGCGACGAACGTGGCCTCGGCCGCGAGCGCGAGCGACAGCGGGCGCACGGGCGTCTCGAACGACCCGCCGGGGCTGGTCTTGCTCGGCGTCCCCATGCGGCTCGCCGGCGAGTACTGGCCCTTCGTGAGGCCGTAGATCTCGTTGTTGAACAGGAGCACCTTGAGGTCCACGTTGCGACGCAGCGCGTGGATCAGGTGGTTCCCACCGATCGAGAGACCGTCCCCGTCCCCGGTAACGACCCAGACTTGCAGGTCGGGGTTGGCCAGGCGCAGACCGGTCGCGAAGGTCGGCGCGCGACCGTGGATCGTGTGGAACCCGTAGGTGTTCATGTAGTACGGGAACCGGCTGGAGCAGCCGATCCCGGAGACGAACGCGAGCTTCTCGCGCGGGACGCCCACCGTGGTGAGCGCCTTCTTCATTTGCGCGAGAATGGAGTAGTCGCCGCACCCGGGGCACCACCGGACTTCCTGGTCGGTGGTGAGTTCCTTTGTCGTGAGCGGGAGAGCAGTAGCCATTGGTATGTATGTGTTGGGTATTTAATGTTGGATGTTAGACACTTTGTTTATTTCGTGAGCCGGGAGCGACATTCGCTCCCGGCTCGGCATGATCGTTACGCGACGGGCGACAGGCCCAGCGCCTTTTCGATAGCGGCTTCGATTTCGGACACCAAGAACGGCTTGCCCTGGACCTTGTTCAGCCCCTCGGCGGGTGCGAGGTACTTCGCGCGGAGCAGCCAGCAGAGTTGACCGGTGTTGAGTTCGGGCACCAGGATCTTCTTGTACCGCTTCAGCACGTCCGCGGTGTTCTTCGGCATCGGGTTCAGGTAGCGGAAGTGTACCTGCGCGATCTTCAGCCCCTTGCGCCGGGCGCGTTCCACCGCGGTCGTGATGCTGCCGTAGGTGCCGCCCCACCCGGCCACCAACAGGTCCGCGTCGGCGTCGCCGGTCACCGCGAGTTCCGGGATCGTTTCCGCGATGTTCTCGATCTTCTTCGCGCGCGTGTTGGTCATGTGCTCGTGGTTCGCCGGCTCGTAGTTGATGTTGCCGGTGATGTCTTGCTTTTCGATGCCGCCGATGCGGTGCTCGAGCTCCGGGGTACCCGGGATCGCCCACGGCCGGGACAGGTACTCGTCGCGCTTGTAGGGCAGGAATTTGCCCGCGGCGCCCTCGCCGACTTCGTGGACGAGGCCGGTGTCCTCGCTGTTGTGCTCGGTCGGGTGCGTGATCGGGATCGGCACGAGGTCCGCAACCGCGGGGATCTTCCACGGCTCCGAGCCGTTCGCGATGTACCCGTCCGACAGGTAGAACACCGGGCACATGAACCGCGCCGCGATGCGCACGGCCTCGATCGCCATATCGAAGCAGTCCACCGGTGATTGCGGGGCGACGATCGCGACCGGGCTGTCCCCGTTGCGGCCGAACATCGCTTGCAGCAGGTCGGACTGTTCCGTCTTCGTGGGCAGCCCGGTGCTGGGACCGCCGCGCTGGACGTCCACGATGACGAACGGCAGTTCCGTCATCACCGCGAGGTTAATGGCCTCGCTCTTGAGGCACACGCCCGGCCCGCTGGTGCCGGTGACCCCGATCGCGCCGCCGTAGCTGGCCCCGATCGCGACGCCCGCGGCGGCGATCTCGTCTTCCGCCTGGAACGTCTTCACCCCGAACCGCCGCAGCTCGGTCAGCCCTTCGAGGATCGAGCTGGCGGGCGTGATCGGGTAGCCCGCGTACACGATCGTCTTCTTCGCGAGCTGGCCGGCCACGGCGAGCCCCAGGACCGCGGCCTCGTTCCCGGTGATCTTGCGGTAGGTGCCGGGCGTGATCTGCGCCTTGGCGACCTGGTACTGCACCGGCAGGATCTCGACCGTTTCGCCGTAGTTGTACCCGGCCTTGAGCGCCTGCGTGTTGGCCTTCAGGACGGGCATGTGCTCGGGCTTCTTGCCGAACTTCTCCTTGATCCACTTCAGCGTGGCTTCGAGCGGGCGCTCGTACATCCAGTACACGAGACCGAGCGCGAAGAAGTTCTTGCACCGGTCCTGTTCGCGCGGCGTGAGCCCGCAATCCTTCACCGATTCAATGGTGAGCTTCGCGACCGACACGCGGATCACGCGGTAGCCCTTCAGCGACCCGTCGTCGAGCGGGTTGACCTTGTAGTTCGCCTTCTTCAGGTCGCTCGTCTCGAAGCCGTCGGTGTTGACGACGAGGATGCCGCCGGGTTGCAGATCCTTGATGTTCGTCTTGAGCGCCGCGGCGTTCATCACGACGAGCGTGTCGAGGTCGTCGCCGGGCGTGTGGATGTCGGTACTGGAGAAGTGGACCTGGAACCCGGACACCCCGGCGAGCGTGCCGGCTGGGGCGCGAATTTCGGCGGGGAAGTCGGGGAACGTCGCGATGTCGTTGCCGAGGAGGGCCGAGGTGTCGGTGAACCGGGTGCCCGCGAGCTGCATCCCGTCGCCGGAGTCGCCGGCGAACCGGATGGTGATCGACTCGCGCGTCTCGATCTTTTTGGGGTGGCCGTTCGTATGGCCGTTGGTGCCGCTCGCGCCGGTCGCGGACTGCGTGTCTGCGGGAGAGGCATTATCGGAACTCATCGCCCGATCCTTTGAGTATTGGGAGGAGAGGTTTTGCGGGTCGCAGGTGCGGTTGGGTTTATCTTACACGCGGCGCCGAAAACGGGGACAGAACTTCGGCGCCGGGTACTGGCCCGTTCAAAAAAGAATACGCGGTACGGAAGGTATATTTGACAGGGAAATGAGCCGCGCGATCCGGACCGGGGGCAAAATGAGAAATGAACCCGTGGGATGAAGTTACAGCGCTCGACTTGCGAGATATTGCGTCTTCGCGGCGAAGCATTAAGCCCGACGAGAGCGCGGGGCGTGTGGCTTCTTTGCTCAGGCGCCTTCGGGCGATTCGGGATAGCGGTCCGGTTCGGGCGGGAGGTTGAAAACCAGCCCCGGGAAGTGTTCGACGAGGTAGTGAACGACGCGCCGGGCCGAGAGCATCCCGACCGGGCGCCCGGACTCGTCCACCACGGGCAGGTGCCGGTAGCCGCCCTTCTGCATCCGCTTCACAGCGGTTCGGACAGAATCCTTGGGAGCCACCGTGATCGGCGACTCGGTCATGACCGCACGGACCGAGGCTTCGAGCGAGCGACCGGAGGCGAGCACCCGCGTCAGCAGGTCACGCTCGGTGAAGATACCGACCACGCGCCCGCGCTCGGTGATGAGCAAACAGCCGACGTTCTGGGTCCGCATTTCTTCGACCGCGTCGGCGACGGTCCCGCTCACGTCGATGGCGCGCGGCGGGGCCGGGTCCAACCGGGACACGCTGTCCACCTTCAGGTTGCGGGACAGCTCCATCGGGTACAGGCCGAGCATCGGTACGATCGGACGGCGACGCGGGTTCGGTGCAAAACTCATTCGGCGTTCCGGCGGGCGAAAAGCGACAACCTCTCGCGTCGTGCGAGAAGTGAATGGGGGGCCGCCCCGGAGAGCATTTGACAACGCTACTCCGATATTCTCCGAAAGTGATCCCCTCGGACAAGATCAAGTGTTTCAATGTTACGTCACGTTACTCCCAGGCGCCGGATCAATTTCGCGCGCCCGCGTGGTACAATGTCGGAACTCCCGTATCTGCCGAGGACCGTTCGTGCCCGCGCCCGATCGCATGTTGACGCACCTCCGCCAGGCGATCACGCTGATCCGCGCCACCCCCGGGCGCCGCGGACACACCGTGGCCCTGGAGGACTGCACCGAGGTACTCGTCGCCGGTGACCTGCACGGCCATGTCCCGCACTTCCAGGCGATGCTGAAGTTCGCGGACCTCGCGAACCACCCCACGCGGCACTTCGTGCTCCAGGAAGTGATCCACGGGAAGTTCCGCTACCCGAAGGGCGGGGACAAGTCGCACCAGATCGTCGACCTCTTCAGCGCACTGAAGGGCCAGTTCCCGAAGCAGGTTCACTACCTCCCGGGCAACCACGAACTGGCGCAGTGGACGAACCGCCCCGTCCTTAAAGCAGACGAAAACCAGAACGCGCTGTTTCAGGAAGGTGTGAACGAGGCTTACGGCCCCGCGTTCGGGCCGAAGATCTACGCCGCGTACCTCGAACTCTTCCAGGCGCTCCCGGTCGCGCTTCGCGCGCCGAACGGCGTGCTGATGTCTCACAGTCTTCCCGCCGCGCGGTTCCTCCCACTATTCGACCCGGCGCGCCTGGAGCGCGAGGTACACCAGGACGAAGACTTACAGCCGGGGGGTTCGGTCCACAGCCTGCTCTGGGGGCGCGACACGAGCACGGACGCGGCCGCGAACTTCCTCCGCAAGATGGGCTGTGACCTGCTGGTGAGCGGGCACATTGCCTGCGACAACGGGTTCGCGGCGCCGAACGACCGGCAACTGATTCTAGATTGCGCCGAAGCGCCCGCCGCGTTCGTGCTGTTCCCCGCCGAGCGCAAACTCACGCACGCCGATCTGGTCGCGTGCGTGAAAACGATTTGAGTCGCGCGCCCGGTGTTTAGTAAGACAACGTCGCGGTGAGCGCCCGCCCCGAGCGCTGGAAACTGAACCTAATACGCAATGCAACCACGTTTTCACTGCACGCCCCCCGAAGCGGTCACCGAGACCGTTCGCGAAACGGTGTTCGTCGGCGACTACACGTTTCTCATCGACCGACCCGCTAACTCCGACAAGTTACTCGACCTCCCGTGGTGCCGGTCCGCGTACATCGCCGACGAGTACGTTCCGTATTGGCCGACGCTCTGGCCGAGCGCGCGGATGCTCGCGAAGGCCGTGCTGCGCGAGCCGTGGGAGAACTACGCGCAACCGGTCGAGGTACTGGAAGTTGGGTGTGGGTTGGGGCTCGCCGGGGTCGCGTGCCTCGCGCGCGGGTTGCGGGTTACTTTTTCCGACGTGGATGAAACCGCGCTCACATTCGCCGCGGCCAATGCGCGCCTCAACGGATACACGCAAGGGTTTCGGACGCGACCGATCGATTTCCGCTGCCCACCGGACGACGTGACGTATCCCGTGGTGATCGGGTCCGACCTGATGTACGAGGAGCGGCTCGTCGGCCCGCTCGTGACTTTACTCGAATCCGTTCTCGCACCCGACGGCGTGTGCCTGATCGCGGACCCGGACCGTCTACCGGCGCGAGTGTTCCGGTGGAAACTCGAAGAGGCCGGGTACAGCGTCACGCCCGACTTCGCCCGCGCCGGCGAACCCGGCGGCGAGCGCACGAAGGGCACCATCTACCGCATTAAGAGGAATGTCGGGCGAGAGTAATCCCGCCTCAATCGACTCACAGCGGCGCGAATCGCAGAAAGGCTTCGGATCTCCGCTCGCGCTCTCAATCTGCCCCTTCCCGGCCGTTCTCACGGTTCCTACAATCACGTTTCCGAGTTTTTTACCGGTCGCACCACGCGCCCGGTTCCGCGAGCCGCCACTCGGACCTTCGGGCGTTCCCGGAGGGGCGGTTCTAACCCCAGTGCCACGGGGAACCTAAGACGGAGGCTCGACCTCCGCTCCCCCGCACGGAGCATTCGGATCATGGCCACCAAGAACAAGACGAACAAGAGCGTCAAAAAGCGGGTCCGCGTGACCGCCACCGGCAAGCTGAAGTACGGCAAGGTCGGTCGGCGCCACTTGAACGCCCACATGAAGGCCAAGCGGAAGCGGCAGCTCCGTCGGGCCGGGGTGATCGGTGACCGTCCCAAGGTGCAGAAGAAGTACAAGATCGCCCTCGGCGTTCTGTAAACACGCACCACTCTGCCGTTCTCAAGTGAGAGCAGGCGGGCACTAAACGCTCTTATTCATCAACATTCTTCATAAGGGATCACGGTCATGGTTCGCGCTCGTAGTAAAGCAACAACGGCGGCTCGTAAGAAGCGCACGCGCAAACTCACCAAGGGCTTCCGCCTCGGTCGGCACAACCTGTTCCGGATGGCGATGACCACGCTCATCCGGTCCCGCGTGTACGCCTTCCGCGACCGCAAGACGAAGAAGCGCCAGTACCGCCGCATTTGGATTGTCCGCATCAACGCGGCGTGCCGCATGCGCGGGCTGCGGTACAGCGAGTTCATCCACGGGCTGCAACTGGCCAACGTGATGCTCGACCGCAAGTCGCTGTCGGAAACCGCCATCCACGACCCGGCCGCGTTCGATAAGCTGGTCGAACTCGTGAAGGCGACCCTCGCCGAACACGCTCCCAAGAAGGCCTAAAGATCGAAAGCCAAGAACCCGGGGCCGCTTGCCCCGGGTTCTTGGCTTTTCAGCCCGACCTCATCGCGCACGAACGAACCACAGGTCGCGCGTTTCTCTGCGGCCATTTCTGTCTCTTCGCACTTCCTGACGTTGCTTCCACCCAGGACACGCGGGTGATCGATGCCCATCGTATATCACTGCCCACACTGTCGACAGCCCGTTACCGTGCCCGACGCGATGCTCGGTCAGGCGATCGGGTGCCCGCACTGTCGCGGGGCGTTTCAGACGTTCCCCGCAACTCCCGCCGTACCCGCTCCGCCCGCGCAACAACAACCACTCTCGCTCGACGACGAACCGACCGACACCGCGAGCGCGTTCGATCAACTGGATGCCCCGCGCTCGCGACGTGCAGCGCGTTACCGCTCGCAAAAGAAGGGAACGCCGCTCCCGAACATTACGGCCACGATCGCCGCAGTTATCGGCAGCGCGATCGTCATGGCTTACAACCAAGCCAATCGGCGCCCCGGGCAGGGGTTCGACGTCACGGAAATGCTCATTTCGGCCGTTGTGGGCGGCATCAGCGCCGGTATCGGGTTCGGGATCGGCAAGCTCATTGAGGGCAACACGAGCGATCATTCCAACCGCTCGCGGCGCGGCAACGACTGAAGTTCACTCTTCTTTCTCACGTCCTCCGTTTGACCGCATAGCCGTATTGCGTGGGCCACGTGGGTTCCTGGCTCAGAGCTTGCTGAGCCTTCAGTGCCCAGTATGGTTCGCGCAGCATTTCGCGCGCAAGAAGCACTAAATCAGCCGCACCAGACGTGACGACTTCGTTCGCCTGGTGCGGGTCCGGAATCAGCCCGACGGCGCCCGTTAGCAATCCGGTTTGAGAGCGAATTTCGTCTGCGAACGGTACCTGGTACCCTTTCCCAACGGGGATCTTCGCGTGCGGCACGAGTGCGCCGCTCGAACAGTCGATCAGGTCGACGCCGAGCGGCTTGAGCGCCTTCGCGAGTTCCACTGATTGCGGCAAATCCCACCCGCCCTCGACCCAGTCGGTCGCCGAAATGCGCACGAACAGTGGTAGGTCTTGCGGGAGCACAGCACGAACAGCTTTCGTGGTTTCGAGAACGAGCCGCATCCGGTTTTCGAGGCTGCCGCCGTACTGGTCCGTGCGGTGGTTCGAGAGCGACGAAAGGAACTCGTGCAGCAAATAGCCGTGGGCCGAGTGGATCTCGATGACGCGGAAACCGGCCTTCACTGCGCGCTGGGCCGCAACTCGGAACTGTTCGGTGACGGCTCGAATGCCGGCTTCATCGAGTGCGGTCGGCGCGCGGCTACCCTCGGTAAAGGGAATCGCGCTCGGCGCCACGTGTTGCCATCCGCCGGCATTCAGCGCGAGTTGCTCCCCACCCTCCCACGGAAGGCCACAACTCGCCTTTCGCCCCGCGTGCGCGATCTGGATACCGGGTACCGCGCCCATTCGTGTCACGAACGCAGCGATGCGAGCGAGCGCGTCGGCGTGTGCGTCACTCCAGATGCCGAGGTCGCCCGGTGTGATGCGCCCTTCGGGCGCGACCGCAGTCGCCTCCACAAACACAAGCCCCGCGCCGCCGGCCGCGCGGCTCCCGAGGTGGACGAGGTGCCAGTCGTCCGCCATACCGTCGGTCGCACAGTATTGGCACATTGGCGAAACAACGATGCGGTTCCGGAACGTGACCCCGCGAATCGTGAGCGGGGACAAGAGATCGGTGTCCGGCAGGTTACGGTCGTGGCTGACCCCCGACGGACACCCCGCCGCGTGCGATGGTTCGCTCATAGTGAAATCGTGTTGTGATGTGAACTGGGCGAAGTCAAAACAGACGACGGGAAAATGGACAACGAAACGCTTGAACGGGCCGAGCCCCGGCCCCTTCGGTTCACTCCGACGCTTCGGTCCTGTGTTCCGGGATCGGCTCCATCTTTGACTTGGACTTGGGTGCCTTCGGCGGCTTTGGTGTCGCGATGGGAGCGGCCTTAGGCACCTTCACCGTGCGCGGGTCGGGCATCGCAGCGCTGGCAGCGCTGGCCGTCTCGCGGAGCTTTTTGCGCGCACGCGACAGCACCGCACCGATGGTGTTCACCGGGACGTCCGTTTCCGTGCTGATCTCTTCGTAAGTGCGGCCCTCAAGATAGTAGAGCCGAACGATTTCCTTCTCCCGCCCCGAGAGCCGCCGGAGCAACTTCTCGACTTCTTCGAGGCTCTCCATGCCCTTTTGTGCGGCCGGTGCGTCGTCGGGTTCCGGCTCTGCCAACCGCGACTCGCCGCGCTTGATGGCGTCCTTCACCTTCTGGCGCCGGACCAGTTCGTGAACGCAGATGCGCCGGGCCACGACCGCGAGGTACGTCGCGAGGCTGGACTGCTTGCGGAACTCGCGGAGCACTTTGAAGTTGTTCGCGACGATCTGGAGGAGCACTTCGGCCGCGATGTCCTCGACGTCCTCGGGGCCGACACGGGCACTGCGCAGGTGCGCGGTGTAACCGATCGTGTGATAGATGAGGCTGAGGAACCGGTCCACGAAATCGTTCCACGACCCCGGCTCGCGGTTCAAACACCGTTTAAGCAGGTCGCGGTCCACCGCGGTGAACGGAGTATCGGCATCCACGGCCTTGTGCCTCGGTTGTTCGTCAGAGGGGCACGTCCAACAATATAAAGCCTAGCCGGTGACAGAACCTTTCACAACGGCCGGGTGCGAATCCGTCCACACCCCCATTTTACCCACCGCCGGCGCGACCGGCACAACCGGAGCTCAATCGGCTCCGGATTCACGAGCGGTGATTCGCAACGGGGCTTGCTGGGGCCGAGCCCCGGCGAAATAATCGCCCACCGAACGAAGCCAGTCAACAACATCACTCCACAAATGCGCCCGTTACACAAATACGCCACTCAACCCACCGGTACACTATTCCGCGCCAAAGGCACAATCGTTGCAAAAGGATGAATCACCGATCGTGGCAAGCTTGAGTGAATCTTTGCAAAATCACGTAACGAGCCGGTTGTCAGCCCCTTGAGAGCGTTTCGTTCGACTGGTAGGCTAAAACCCGTGTTCGCGTTCCACTCCGATTAACCTCTTTGATCGGCCCCCGAGGAACCTCAATGCGCACGACGCCCATCACGGCCGTATTTGGGTTGCTGCTCGTCACGACGTTCGCGGTCGGTGGGAAAGAACGGTACTACGACTCCGGTTCACCGGCCTCGATGCCAATGGTGGCCGATCGGCCCGGGGACGCGGCCGTTGAGCAGATGATTAAGGATCTCGGGGCGGAGGACTGGCGCACCCGCGAACAAGCCGGGCGCGACCTGACCGCGCAGGGCGAGCGCGCGCTGCCGTACATGCGCCGCGTGCTTCTGGCGACCGATAACCCGGAGGTCCAACGCCGGCTCGCGGTGCTCGTCAAGAAACTGGACTTCGATCGGCTTGTGGCGCCTAAGCTCGTCACCCTCAGCGCGAAGGACCGGAGCGCCCAGGACGTCGTCGCCGACATCGCCAGGCAAACCGGCTACAAGATCGACACCAGCAACATGCAGATGAACACGAAGCACTCCTTCGAGTTCAACGATACGCCGTTCTGGAAGGCCATCGACGCCGTGGCGACCGCGTGCGGGTGTAACGTGTACACGGAATACCAGGACGACACGATCCGCCTCTACAACCAGGACTCCGTAAGCCCCTACGTGGCCTACGCGGGGCCGTTTCGGTTCACCGCCACCAACATCAACTGCAACCGCAGCGTGCAACTCTCCAACCTCAGCCGGCGCGGAGGAGGCGACCGCGTCACCGAGTACATGAGCCTGAGCTTCCAGGTGCAGTCCGAACCGAAGAACCCGATGCTCAGCATCTCACAGCCTGAGTTGACCGTTGCGACCGACAACCTGGGCGGGTCCATGCTGCCCCCGCGCGAGAACAACAATTACGCATACCGGTCGGGCTACTACAACCAGGGGAACCGCTCGCACAACCACTCGATGAGCGTGAACCTGACCCGCGTCGACCGCGGCGCGACGAGCATCAAGGAACTGAAGGGGCGCGTCCGCGTCGAGTTACTCTCGGGCACGTCGCCCGAAGTGACAGTCGCGGACCCACTGAAAGTGAAGAAGAAGACCTTCACCGGGCGCACCGCGGACCTCGAAGTGACCACTGTCGACGCGGACGCGAACAACAAGGGCGTGTACACGGTCAACGTGACCGCCAAGAACCGCGCCCCGGTGGACCCGCGCCGCGGGGACGACTACATGTGGGCCAACAACCTCCAACAGCGGATCGAGCTGTCGGACGAGAACGGAAACAAGTACTTCAGCTACGGAATGCAGTCGAGTAGTTACACGCCGGGCGGGTACCAGATGACGCTGATGTTCGGGCCGGATGACCGCCGCACCGGGCGCCCCGCCCCCTTTAAACTCGGCGCCCCCACGCGGCTCGTGCTCACGGAATGGCACACGGTTACCCACGAAGTGACGTTCGAGTTCAAGAACGTCCCGCTCCCGTAATACGACGTGGCGGGTCGGCAAACTTCACAGCCCGGAACCCGATCACAGACAGGCGACGATCGCTTGCCTGTGATCGGATTCCGGGCTGCGGCTTCTTGCAAACAACCCGCGCCCAATCACACTCTACGGCTCATCTCCTTCCCACCGGAACGAAAGACTCGGAGCTTCTATGCGTCAGGTGCTCACGGCGTTCGCGTTTACGCTCTCGTCCACGGCCACGGGTGCGGTGGAACCGGAGGCCAAAGAGTTCAAGGCCGACGGGACGACACTCCCCTACCGGCTGATAAAGCCGGCCGACGCGGAAGCCGGAAAGAAGTATCCGCTCGTCCTGATCTTACACGGAGCCGGCGAACGCGGCACTGACAACAAGAAGCAGCTCGTGTGGTTCTGGAAGGACAAGCAGCCGAGCGTCACGACACGTCCGGAAGTCGCCGCAGAGAAGGCGTTCGTAGTAGTGCCGCAATGTCCGGAAGGTAAACGCTGGGTCGAGGTGCCGTGGGAGAAGGGGAGCTACAAATCTCCGGAGATCGGCGAACCGCTGAAACTCGCACTCGCGTTAACGGATTCGCTCCTCAAGGATTTGCCCATCGATCCGGACCGTGTGTACGTCGTCGGGATGTCAATGGGCGGCTACGGGGCGCTCGACGCGGTGCAGCGCCGGCCCGAATTGTTCGCCGCGTGTGTACCGATTTGCGGCGCCGGCGACGTGAGCAAGGCGAAGGACATCGCTCACGTTCCGGTGTGGGCGTTCCACGGCGACGCCGACACCGCGGTGCCGGTACGCGGCTCGCGCGAGATCGTTGACGCGCTCAAGAAAGCCGGCGCGGAGCCGAAGTACACCGAGTACCCGAAAGTGGGGCACAACAGTTGGTCGCCCGCGTTCGAGGAGAAAGAATTCTGGAACTGGATCTTCTCACAGAAGCGCAAGCCGAAGAAGTGAGCGGAGAGCGCAATGACGGAAACGCAATGGCTGACGGACGATGACCCGGAGCGCTGGTTGTACCCGGAGCGCGTTCAAGAGCGGAGCGCGCGAAAGCTCCGCCTCTTTTGTGTTGCTTGTAGTCGCAGAATCTGGACTCTTTTGCCCGAGGAATGTCAGCTCGCTGTTGAAACTGCGGAAGACTACGCAGATGATCGTGCGACCAGCAGCGTTTTGCTCAGGATGGCAGAAATCGCTCGACGCATCGCCAATAACGCTGATGGTAATGCGCAGGACGCGGCCGATGCTGCCGCTTCAACGGCCGAACCCGATATCCAAAATTATGCATTTTCAGTGAGCGTTTGTGCGGCCAAAGCCGTCTGGATCTCGGGACCAGATCAAACCGCGGAACTGGCCGCACAAGCCAACATACTCCGCGAAATCTTCGGGAACCCGTTCCGCCCGGCCCCCTTCACTCCCGCGTGGCGCACGTCCGATGTGTTGCTGCTTGCGGACGGTATCTACGCGGAACGGGCGTTCGACCGACTGCCGATCCTCGCAGACGCACTCCAAGATGCGGGCTGCGATACCGCGGCTATCCTCGATCACCTTCGCGACCCAAACGCTTCGCATGTCCGCGGTTGCTGGGCACTCGATCTGGTGCTGGGGGAGGAGTGAATCCGGCTCCGTGGGCCGAAGCCGCCCAACAGCACGAGATCATATCGCGGGTTTGTTCCACACGCTCAGAATGGCCGGCTGACCGAGCAGTCGCACGCGGGTCTGGCGCGCTTGCGACCAGCGGTGCGCGTGCAGCGTGCGCTTCAGCCCTTCGTGCTCCATCGCAAGCAGCACCGCTCGGCCGCCCGGTTTTAGCACGCGGTCCCACTCTTCCGCAGCAGCCTCGTACAGTGGCCCGATCTGCTCGATGGACGAGAGCTGCTTACCGAACGGCGGGTTCGATATGATCCGGTCCACGCTGGCGGTCTCCAGCGGCAGGGCGGTGGCGTCCCAACGTGCGAGGGACGCGCGGCCGACGTTTTCCAGGTTCTGCGACGTAACGAACACCGCGTTCGGGTCGATGTCGCCGCCGATCACGCGGACCTGCCCCCCGCGGCTCCGCTTTTCGGCCACGTCGAGCGTTTCGGCCAGAATCGTTCCGGCCCCGCAGAACGGGTCGAGCACGGTCATTTCCGGCCCGATCCCTGCCAGTCGAACCATCGCCGCCGCCACGGTTGGGCGCAGTGACGCCGCGATGTGGTCCAGCTTGTACGTCCGGTGGCGCATCGTGCGGTCCGAGAGGCGCACGCCGCACACGGCCGTTTTGCTGTAGATCGTCAGCCAGATTTCGAGCCAGGCGTTCTCGTTGCTGTAGTGCCAACCGTGGGGGATCTTCCCGGCCAACCCCTCAATGAACGCCGCGCGCGCGTCGGCCCGGCGGAACCCGTGCTCGCCCTGCATCTGGCACACGAGGTGGTACGTCGGGCGCCCCTTCGTTTTGGGCCGGATCTTGTGGTGCAGTTTGAACAGGTGGTCCCAGTCCGGCTTGCGGGCCGTCCAGGTACGGAGCGTTTCGAGGTCTTCGGACTTGTAGGTGAGCGAGTCCGATCCCCACGCCATCAGGAACACGTCTTCCGTGGTGCGGAGCGACAGCACCTTGTCGTTCAGGGTGTCCGTGCGGAACACGACCAGCCCGCGCGCGGTTTTCTTCACCTCGCCGCCAATGTCGCGGGTGATCTCGTCGGCCGCGGTAGATTCGATCCCGCCGTGGGTCATGGCGTAGAGCGGCGGGAGCGGTTTGTCGTCGGTCGGTCGGCCGGAGCGGGACATCGTTAACTCTTGCGCGGGCGAAAGCAAACAGACATGATAGCAGATTTACGGCCGTTCGTGTTACCGCTGGAAGTGCTCGCGCCCCTCGGCCGAGCCGAGCATCAATAGGCCCCACAACCCCGCGATCGCTCCAGGGATACAGCACAAATGCGCGAAATTGAGTGCCGCGAGTACGCACGCCACCTGCGCGAGGCGGTAACTGCGCCGCAGCACAATCGACAATCCGCCCAAAAATACGACTACACTCACCACGAGCGACGCGGGCAGAATCCACCGGAACTGGCCGAGTAGCTGTTCCGTTTCCTGGGCGTCGTTTTCGGCCTGCTTTTCGGGCGGGCCGCCCGCACCGACGCCCATTTTGCGCAGCGTTTCGACCTGCTTGGCCGCCCACTCTTTTCCTTTGACCGGGTCGGCCACCAAAACGAGTAGCCAGGCGTTTACGAGCACGCCCATCACACCACACAGGAGCAGCCCGAACGCCGGGAGCATGAGCATGACGTCCGGCCGCGTCCTGGGCTTCGGTGCCCCAGTGGTCGCCGGGCGCGAGATCAGTTCGGCTTCGGTGAGCTGGCCGCCCGCGCGCACCGGAGCGCGGAACATCGCCTTACACTCCGGGCACTGGACTTGCGTGCCGAGCCAGTCGAGCGGTACGCGGACCACGTGTTTGCACGCCGGACACGCGATAATTTCCGTTTCGGGCGTCATCTTCAAACAGTCCCCCCGGTTCAGGTCCACACGCGGGTAGAATACGACCGGGCGGTGAACGGAGACACTTCTATGCCGGAATGGTTATCGAGCCGGTTGCCCGACGGCTGGACCGCGTGGCACCTGATCGCACTAAGTGTCGGAATGGCAGTGGGAATGGCGACGGTCAGCCTGTTCGCCGTCGGGTACATCCTCGCGCGCCTGCCCGCGGATTATTTCGTGAACCCGGACGCGCAGCGCCCGATCGACCGCCACCCGGTTCTGAAGTGCTTCCTCATTCTGATCCGGAACGCGATCGGGTACTTCCTGATCGCACTCGGCGTGGTGCTTTCGCTGCCGGGCGTCCCCGGTCAGGGGCTGCTCACAATTCTAATGGGAGTGATGCTGATCGACTTTCCCGGCAAACACCGGTTTCAGAAATGGCTCGTGACGCGGCGGGTGATTCTGAGCGGCGTGAACGGCCTGCGGGCGCGAGCCGGGAAGCCGCCCTTTGAGCTGGAAAGCCTCGACTTGGAAGGAAAAAGGCAAAAGTAGAAAGGAAAAAAGCAGAACGAGAAACAAGGAACCAAGTCCTGCCTTCGCTCTGCCTTATTTGTCTCGGTCTTACCGCTTTCGTTTTACCTTTTTCCTTTTCACTTTTGCCTTGGATTACCCTTCGCTCCCCATGATCGCTGTCGTTCTCACAGAGATTGTGGCCGGCATGAACATGAGCGTAGGCAGAAGTGGGCGGTAGTTCCCGTTGATCGTCACAGCAATCTTCTCAGTGAAAACGGCCGTGTTCCACGGTACCGCGTTGGGGTCGGACCCGTTGAACGGGTCCGGGTACGTACCCGCAGGCGCGGTCGATTTGGCCTTCGGGCGCACGACTGGCGGGCTAAGGGCCAATCCCGCCTGATCGACCGCGTAGGCTGCGACCTGGTACCCCTCAATGTTCTTCTGGATCCCGCCCATTCGACTCGTGGTGTAGTTCTGAATGGACAGGTAGATCGTGCCCGAAGCGTCGGTGTAGTTGGTGCCGTCGAAGGTCGAGGGCTTGTCCAGATTCACCACCGCGTACCGCGCGCCGTCGCGGGCCGCGTTGTTGGTGACGTGCAGCACCATCAGGAACCGGCAGTACTCGAACATGCCGAACAGGAGCATCATGAAGACCGACAGGACCAGCGCCGACTCGACGATGGTGATCCCGCGGCGGCGCGTGTGACGGGGTCGAGTTACGAGCATGGGTTCGTTCCGTTGGGCGCGGGTTCGGGGGTTCCGGGATTACCAGGTGGGCAGATCCGCGTTCACCTGGAACCGATCGTCGGTCAGCATCTGCCAGGTGACCGTGAACGTTATGTTTGTCGGGTTAATCATCCCCAAATTGACCCAGCGCACCCGGTTCCAGGGGACCGTGACCGTGACGTTGAACATCATCCCCTTTTCCCCGTAGCACGGGTCCGTCGGGTAGCTCCCGGACGGGAAGCTGGTGCCGACCGGGTCGGTCGAGAGCGGGACGTAATCGGTGGTGCGGGGCGTCGTGAACGCGAACGTCACGGTGATATCGGTCGGCTGTATGTTCGTCAGCCCGGCAGCGTACATGTAGTCGTACACCGCGTCTCGAACGTTCACCGTGCCGGTGGACACCCGGATCTGGGTCGGGCTGCCGGAACTGTTGATCGTGTACGCCTGGGCCGAGAGGCGCGCGCCCTCGCGGGCCGCGTTGCTCACGATCTGTTGTACCTGCACCATCCGCCCCACTTCCCAGATCCCGATCATCATCGGGATCACGAACAGCAGGAACACGAAGGCGAGTTCGATGGCGGCGACGCCGCGGCGGGCCGGCTTTTGAGAGCGGCGCATCAATCCCCCGTGTGAAGGCACTGGTACCGGTAGCGGCCCGCGAGCCGGCCGTTTGAGTTCGTGCGTGAAATTACGGGCCTTCGGCACCTGTTGGGTACGAAGACCGCGCAACTATAGAACACGCGCCCGGCCGGGCAACCGATACGGGCGGAAAAGTCGGGCGCGGGATCTTGTTCTATCTTGCAGCAATTACCGACGAGCCGAGCACCCATGACCCGGCCGCAGACTGTACAGGATGTGTTCGACGCCCTCGCCCGCGACCGACTCGTCGAGTCGGCCCGGCTGTCGGCGTTTGCGGAGCGCTGTTCGGCGCCGGACGTGCCGGGGGTACTCGCGCGCCTGGTCGCCGAGGGGTTGCTCACGGAGTTCCAGGCCGGCTCGGTCGCGACCGGGAACAGTGCCGCCCTGTGGTTGGGAAACTACCGCGCTCTGGACCGGCTCGGGCGCGGGGGAATGGGGTCCGTGTTCCTCGCCGAGCACGCGGTCCTCGGTAAGCGGGTCGCGGTGAAGGTGCTCTCGGCCGCACTGCGTGCGGACCCGGGCGCCCGGAAGCGGTTCTTCCGCGAGGCCCGTGCTGCCGCGACCCTCGACCACCCCAACATCGTCGCCGTGTTCGACGTGGACATGGCACACGACCCGCCGTTCCTCGTCATGGAGCACGTGGACGGAGTGAGCTTGCAAGAGGCCGTCGCCCGGGGCGGGACGTTCGCCGCGGGGGAAGTCGCTGCAGTTGCCGTGCAGGTAGCCGACGGGCTGGCACGGGCCGCGTCCGTCGGGCTCGTTCACCGGGACATCAAACCCGCGAACTTGCTCGTGGACCGGCGCGGGGCCGTGAAGATTCTGGACCTGGGGATCGCCCGGTTCGCTCAGGACGACGCGAACTCGCGGATCAACGGGACCGAAGTCATCCTCGGGACGCTCGACTACCTCGCCCCGGAACAGGCGATCGACAGCTCAGAGGTGGACACCCGCGCCGACATCTACGCGCTGGGCTGCACGCTTTATTTCCTACTAACCGGGCACCCGCCGTACCCTGGCAACGACCTATCGTGGAAACTGCGGGCCAAACAGACCAGTGACCCGCACCCGCTCCAACAGTTGCGCCCGGACCTGCCGGTCGAGTTCTCCGCGACCGTTCACCGACTCATGGCGCGCGATCGCGCCGACCGCTACCCGACTCCCGCCGCGGTGGTGGCCGCGCTCCACCCGTGGGCGGTGCCGGGACCAGATTTCCCCCACCGGTTGTTTCGGCTCACGCGGGACAGCACTGCCCACGACCGCGCGCCGACCGAACCAGAACCCGCGCTCCCGGATACGCTGCGGATCATCAAGACGAACGCTCGTGGGTCTTCGGGCGGAATCGTTTTAGTTCCCGTGAGTGCAGAGAGTGGCGCGGCTGGGGCCGAGACGAAAGCGGGGGACACGGCCAGTTTGTTCCCCGTTGAGTCGGCCGAACCGCCCCCGCCCCCGGCTCCGTCTGCACTCGAGCCCTCGCCCAATGAACAAAAAACGGCGCCCGGATTCGCTTCACCACTGGCTCTCAATCGTACCGCCCCGGTTAGTCCGCCACCAGTTGAGCCGCCACGGGTACCAGATATCTATGAGTCCGAGTCATTCCGCCCGACTCCCCAACGCCCGCTGTCTCGAGTGGTGGGAGCCATCGGACTGGTTGTGGCTCTCGCGGCCGTGCTCGCCGGGGTCGTGGCACTGATCGCAATTGCCGGGCAATAACTCTTCATCAACGGCATAGCCCTTGAAGGCCGTGGTGTGCTACACTAAATCCCTACAATTATTTCTATCGACCCACTCTCTCGGGTGCTTATGCCCGCGCCCACCAGTGTTGCCGAACTCATCGACCGGCTCCGCAAGAGCGGGCTCGTGCCGGCGGACCGTTTGGAAGGGTTCCTCGCCGGGTTGCAAACGTCCAGCAGTTCCCCTCTGACGACGACTGCGGTACTCGAACGGCTCGTGAACGCGGGCATGATTACCCGGTTCCACGCCGACAAACTGGCCGCTGGGAAATACAAGGGATTCCTCCTCGGTAGCTATCTCATCCTCGACCAACTCGGCGCGGGCGGAATGGGGCAGGTGTACCTCGCCGAACACGCCCACATGCGGCGCCTCGTTGCGCTGAAGGTGCTCGACCCCCGCGCGTTCGAGAACGACCCGGTCGCTCGCGAGCGGTTCTTCCGCGAGGCCCGCGCCGCGGGTACCCTTGACCACCCGAACATCGTCCGTGTCTTCGATTTGTGCCAGGAAGGGAAGATCCTTTACCTGGTAATGGAGTACGTGGAAGGGTTGAGCCTCCAGGCGCTCGTGACGCAGATCGCGCCGCTGGATGTGGCCACCGCGTGTCACTACGCCCGGCAGGTGGCGTTCGGGCTTCAGAACGCGCACGAAATGGGCTTCGTTCACCGCGACATCAAGCCAGCGAACCTGTTGCTCGATCGCACCGGCGTTGTGAAGATCCTCGACTTGGGGCTCGTGCGCTCGGAAGCTGACGCGGGCACGATGCTCACCCAGCAACTCGACAACAAGAACATCCTGGGAACCGCCGATTACGTCGCGCCCGAGCAGGCCGTGGACAGCTCGAAGGTCGACGTGCGGGCGGACATTTACTCGCTCGGCGCGACGCTGTATTTCTTGCTCGCGGGGCGCCCACTATTTCCGGAAGGGCGAACCGCCCAGAAGCTCGTGTGGCAGCAGATCAAGGAACCGGTCCCCATCGACCGCTTGTGCCCGGACGTACCGTCGGAGCTGGCCGCGGTAATTCACCGGATGCTGCAAAAGCGCCCGGCGGACCGATACTCGTCGGTGGCGGAGGTGTTCGAGGCGCTAGCGCCGTTCGATACCGAGGACATTCCCCCGCCGCCCGCGGGGTGGATGCCCGAACCCCCGCCGCGGGTCGCGATGGCTCGTGGAGCGCCCGGTTCCTCGCCGCGCATTGCTTCCGGTTCGCGGTCGCAGATCGTCGTAGCGGCGATGCGCACAGGGGCTGGCGGATCGTCGGCCACCATTCGCAAAGAGCGCAGCGACGATAAAGTCGCGGTCCCGTCGCCCGGCTCGGGGATTCGGAACTCGCCGTTCAACGAGCCGACCGCGTCCGCCGGCGACGACGATACCCACCCCCAATACCAGCCACCCTCAACACCGCACGCGCCTCTACCGGCGCGCACGACCACGCTCCTGATCGTGCTCTCGGTGGCGCTGGTTCTCGCGCTTCTGGGAATCGTGATTCTCTTGCTCGGAAAATAGCGCCAGCGCGAGCGTTCCAAAGTTGAATGTTCGGAAGTTCCAGTTGTGGAACTTCCGAGCTACTTCACCGCCAACTGAACCAGCACGATCGCAAGTAATCCCAAACTAATCACGCCGTTGACGTGAAAGAACGCACGGTTCACGCGGGTGAGGTCGTCCGCGCGCACGAGGCTGTGCTCGTACACGAGCAGCACACCGACTGCGACGAGGCCCGCGAGGAACACCCAGTCCAGGTGCGGTGACGCGAAGTACAGGCCCACGAGTAACCCGAACATTACCGCGTGGCA
Source organism: Gemmata sp. SH-PL17 (assembly GCF_001610855.1). Lineage (NCBI taxonomy): Bacteria > Pseudomonadati > Planctomycetota > Planctomycetia > Gemmatales > Gemmataceae > Gemmata > Gemmata sp. SH-PL17. The sequence continues at coordinate 8,446,628 of NZ_CP011271.1, read as the reverse complement.
CACGGCTGCAATGCGTAGGCTTTTGGGCACCCCGAACCGCGCGGGGACGCTGTGCAGCCCCGTCTCCGCATCGAATTTGGCGTCCTGACAGGCGTAGAGGATATCGAACCCCGCCACCCAGAACGCGACCGCGCTGCCGAGCAACAGCGGGACCGTCATGTCGGTTAATCCCTTCACCGCGACCCACGCCGCAACGGGCGCGAGCATGAGCGCCCCCCGAGCCAGAAGTGTGCGAGGCTCGTGAACCGCTTCGCGAGCGAGTAGCCGAGCACGAACAGGAGCACCGGCGTGCTGCAATAAAGCGGCCACGGGTTTTCGGGTTCGCGCACGCAAAAGAGCAGTGTGGAAGCCACGAACCCGAGGCAGCACACCAGCGTGAACGCCCACACTGTACCGACTCGGAGCGTTCCGGCCGGTAAGTGCCTTCCCGCGGTGCGCGGGTTGGCCGCGTCGATGTGGCGGTCCATGACCCGGTTGAAGGCCATCGCCGCGCTGCGCGCGAACACCATGCAGAGCAAGATGCCGAGCATGTCCTGCCAGCGGAACTTCTCGTCCCGCCACGCGAGGGCCGCCGCGAGGATGGCGAACGGCAGCGCGAATATCGTGTGACTGAAGCGGATCAGTTCCAGGAGCTTGCTGACTACCGTGGGCATGGGAAGTAACCGTGGTCGCGGCGAATCGGGTCCGGTGTAGTTTACGAACCGCTGCGGAGTTAACCGCGGTACCCGGTTTCGCACAACCCGCGCCCGCGGTACACTGGTCCCGCACTGCTGATGTAAACAGCGTAAACAACCGCGGGGCTGAAAGATCGCTCGGTCCCCGCGGTTTGGTTTGGTATGTGGTGTGCGAGTACAATGCGGCAGCCCGTTCTGCACCGCGACACGAAAGACTCGTTATGCGCGTTCTCACCGCAGTTCCTGTCTACAACGAGGCTAATCACGTTCACGGCGTACTGTCCGAGGTGCGACGATACAGCCCGAACATTCTCGTTGTGAACGATGGGTCTACCGACGGTACCAGTGCTCTGCTCGATCAGGAACCGGGACTTTTGCGGATCGATCACCCCGTTAATCGCGGGTACGGGGCCGCGCTCATTTCGGCGTTCGCGTTCACGCTCGAACACGATTTTGATGTGCTCGTAACGATGGACTGCGACGGTCAGCACCAACCGGAACGCATCCCGGTGCTGCTCGAAGCGATTCACGATTGCGACATCGTGTCCGGCTCGCGGTACTTCCGCGACTTCCGCCAGGACACCCCCGCGCCGTCCGATCGCCGATTCATCAACGCAACCATTACGCGGGAGATCAACCAGCGGTACGGGCTGGACCTCACGGACGCCTTCTGCGGGTTCAAAGCGTACCGGCGCGAGGCGCTCCAGAAGCTCCACATCACCGAGCGCGGCTGGGGCATGCCGCTGCAACTGTGGGTGCAAGCCGCCCGGCAGGAACTCCGGGTGAAGGAGATCGGTGTTCCGCGCCTGTACTTGGACCCCAACCGGGCGTTTGGGGGTGTGATGAACGACCCGGAACAGCGGCTCGCGTACTACCGCGGGGTTCTCGCCGCGGCCGAGTGTGACGTGCTACCAGCGGCTCGCGCCGCATCGTGTTGTCCGTGTCCGGGGTCGTGCTAATGCCAGCGCACCGCTACCGGGCACCGACAGCAAACGGCGCGGTGCTGGCCGAACCAAACTTCGACGCGGTCCCGGGATTGGTTGAAGCGAATCGCAAACGACTCGACTGCGCGGACGTGCTTGTTGGTGGACTTCCACTCCGCGAATTGCGCACGCTCGCTCGGCGTGAAGTTCTGGACCTGGTGCGTGACTCGGATGGGAGCGCGGGTTCGCAGTCTCTGCTGAATGACATCTCTTTGTCACCCGACGCGCCGTTACTTCTCGCAGGGCACCAGCCGGAATTGTCGCACCCCGGCGTGTGGGTGAAGAATTTCGCACTGAACGGGTTCGCCCGCAAGCTCGATGGTATTCCACTCAATCTCGTCGTCGATAACGACACACTCAAGAACCCCACGTTCCGCCTTCCGGTCTTCAAGGACCGCGACCCGAACTCGGTGCGGCTCGAAACGCTCGCGTTCGACACCAACCCCAACGGCGGAGAACTCGCTTACGAGGGTCATCAGGTCTTCGATCCCCAACTGTTCGATTCCCTTCCGGATCGTGCCGCCCCTCTCCACGCGAATTGGGGATACGAGCCCCTACTGGCCAAGCACTGGCCGAGTGCGCGAACCAGCGCGGGGAGCGAAACGGCTCCGCGCACCCGGAAAGTCGGCGACATCTTTACTGCGCTACGCGGTGAACGCGAACGCGCGTGGGGCTGCCACAATCTCGAACTGCCGGTGAGCCGGCTGGCCCAAACGAAAGCGTTCGCGCGGTTCGTTTGGCACATCTGGAATGATTTGCCGCGCTTTCGCGAGGTGTACAACACCGCGGTCGCGGGGTACCGAAAGGCGAACCGAATCCGGAGCGCGAACCACCCCGTTCCCGATCTGGCGGAGCGTGAAGGGTGGAGCGAGGTTCCCTTTTGGAGCTACATCGGTTCCAGCCAGAAACGGCGCGGGAAACCGTTGATTCGCGCCGGTCGCGAGTTCATTTGGCGCCTGGAGGGTGATTCCTTCGCGAAACCTCCCATCCCGAGTAATCTCGATAGCTTCATTCAGCACGTGTCTGCGTACCGTGAAATCCGACCGCGGGCACTCACGCTCACGCTGTTCGCCCGCGTGTGCCTCGGCGACTTTTTCATCCACGGGATCGGCGGCGGAAAGTACGACGAAGTGACCGACACCATCATCCGCGACTATTTCGGGATCGAACCACCCGCGTACCAAGTTCTGTCCGCGACGTTGCACCTTCCGCTCCCCGCGTTCGCCTCAACCGCGATCGATCTGCACCGCGCCCAGCGCCGAGTTCGTGAACTACAATGGAGTCCGCATCAGCACCTGAGCGCAGATCAGCACACGCCCCCCGAAGCACGAGCACTGGCCGCGGAACTGGAGTCGCTAACGGCGCATGAGCCGCAACGTGGGGCGCACGCGGCACGGCGAGAGTGGTTCCGGGCGATTCAGCGGGTGAAGGAACAGTTGCGCCCGCTCGTCGTTAACCAAGTTCCTGAGAGTGAATCTGCACTGGCGCGCGTGCAGAGCGAAGTAGATGCGAACGCGATCCTTCAGCGCCGCGATTACTCGTGGGTACTGTACCCCGAAGAAACGCTGCGTCCGTTTCTCGAAGAGATGCGAGACCGAGCGAGCCAATGAAAACGGCCGGCGCACTTGCGCCGGCCGTTCACTTTGAAAAGTGCCTTCTACTTCTGTTTACCGCGAACCATTTCTTCGATCGCAGCGGCGATCGCGTTAACCTTCTCGTCGGTCAGGTCGTCCAACTTGAGTTCCCACCGCTGCGCGATCCGCATGCGGTTGTAGATAATGACGGTTACGGGAGCGTCGCCGACTGCGAACGCGGTGAGCGCCGCAGACTTATCAGCGGCGAGGCCAAAGGGCACTTGATCGGCCTTCACGACCCCCGCGTACCGTTGCACTTCCTTGCGTTTATCTTCTCGCTTTTCGTCGTGCGGATACTCCAGGTCGACCGCGACCTTCTGGTCGCTGCCGTCCGGAGCCTTTACGGTCACGGCTTTCGTGCCGCCTTCGAGCGTCAGGAACATCCCGAATGCGCCCAACTTGTCGGACTGGTACTTCGAGATCAGCCCGTCGCGCGACCTGTTGGGATCTTTGCTCGCCGAATCGAGCTTCTGGAACAGCTTGCTCAGCCCGTCGGTGTCCTTGAGCTTCGACGTATCGGCGCGCACGAAAATGGCGACGACCGGAGCAAGCCCGTATTCGCACACCAAACAGTGCATTTTGCCGGTGCGGTCGCGCGGGTCGCGCTCCTCGTCCTTAACGGCTCCGTCTTTGGGAGCGGCCACCTTTGGTGGGAACCGGTTGTCTGTGACGAGTTGTGCTCGGAACGGAGACGGGACCACGTTGGAGTTCATCGCGGATCCGACCACCGCCCCTGCCATTGAGGTGACGGCCGATTGTGGCTCCTGCGCCCGTGCCGTAAGGCCAGTCAACGCGAGCACCCCCGCCACCGCCACCGCGCGCCGAACGACCATCGCCGCTCCCCCGAAAATCTGTGTTTCGCGCCCAACTACTATTTCAGCGTGACAGCCCCCGGCAGTGACGTCAAGGCCCCTGGGCACACGGAGTCAGAGGAAGTTTCTTTTGGAGGTGCGAGTTTGTGGCGCGTACCACGTGTCCATTGGTCGGGCCGTTCTCCGGGGGCGGGTCGCGCAACTTGGAGCGAGCGTGCCTGCTGCTGACCTTCATTAACGGCCCGTGCGCGGGTAAACTCCACCCCGTAACGACTGGTACACACCAACACAACACACGCTGGGAACAAATCATGGCTGAGAAGAACGACAAACTGGAGAAGGCGAAGGACAACAAAGAGCTGAAAACCGCGCTCGCGGCGATCGAGAAGGAGTTCGGGAAGGGCTCCATCATGTCACTCGGCGACATGAGCTCTCTGGACATTGAAGGGATCTCGACCGGGGCGCTGAGCCTCGACCTGGCGCTCGGTGGTAAGGGGTTGCCGCGCGGCCGCGTGGTCGAGATTTACGGTGCGGAAGCGAGCGGGAAGACGACCATCGCGCTCCACACCATCGCCCAGGCTCAAAAGGCCGGCGGAGTCGCCGCGTTCATCGACGCCGAACACGCCCTCGACCCGAGTTGGGCCAAGCGGCTCGGCGTGGATTTGGACAACCTGCTCGTCTCCCAACCCGGCTACGGCGAAGAAGGGCTGCGAATCGCCGAGATGCTCATCAAGTCGAACGCGGTGGACATCATCGTCGTGGACTCGGTCGCGGCCCTCGTTCCCAAGAACGAAATCCAAGACAGCGAGATCGGCGACACGAAGGTCGGGCTCCAGGCCCGGCTCATGAGCCAGGCGATGCGGATTCTCACACCGCAGATCAACAAGAGCCGCACCTGCCTCGTGTTCATCAACCAGATCCGGCAGAAGATCGGCGTAATGTACGGCGACCCGAACACCACGACCGGCGGTCTGGCGCTCAAGTTCTACGCGAGCGTGCGGATGGAAGTGAAGCGCGTCACGCACGTGAAGGACGGTGAAGACACGATCGGTGCGGAAACCCGCGTCCGCGTGGTGAAGAACAAGATCGCCCCGCCGTTCCGCAACGCGGAGTTCGAGTTGCTCCACGACCGCGGCATCGATTTCGAGGGCGACGTCATCAAGCTCGCGCTCGAGGACGAGGTCATCGAGAAGAGCGGCGCCCACTTCTCGTACAAGGAACAGCGGCTCGGCCAGGGACTGAAGAACGCGGTCGAGTTCCTGCGTGAGAACCAGGCAGTGCGCGACGAGATCGTGGCCGCGGTGAAATTGAAGCGGGCGCCGAAGGTCGTGGACGCCGCAGCCCTCGAAGCGACCGCCGCCCAGGAAGAAGCCGAAGCCGCCGCAGCGCTGGCCGCGCTGGGCGAAGAGGTCGAAATGCCGGTCAAGAAGAAGCGCGGAAAGTCCTCGGAGTGACCCCGAATCACGGGCACAAGTGAACCCCGCCCGCAAGGGCGGTGGGTAGCGCGCAAACGTGGCACTTGCGGCCACCGATGCACTACCCACCGCCCTTGTGGGCGGGGTTCACGGTTTGGGTTGCCCTCGACTCACTTCCATTCGCTGTGGTAGCCTCCGGGTTCTGTTCAACCGGCACGGAGGCCGCTGCGTTGTCTGAACCACGATCCGCTAACCGTTCTCTTCTCATCGGCGCCGCGACCAACTGGGCGGCGTTCGTCGCGGCACTGGGAATCAGCTTCTTCCTCGCACCGTACCTCGTGCGCTCGCTCGGTGACGCGCGATACGGCGTGTGGTGCATCGCGGAATCCGTTCTCGCGTACTTCACGCTCTTCGATCTCGGCATCGCCGCGTGCCTCGTGCGGTTCGTGGCAAAATTGCACGCGACCAGCAACCGTCACGAACTCAGCAAGCTCGTGTCCGCGTGCTTCGGGTTGTTCGTGCTCGCCGGGGTCGGAGTGATGGTGCTGGGCGGCGCGATCGTGCCGTTCGTTGCGCCGGGGATGGAGCGGAAGCTCGACGAATCGGGCGACGTTCTACCGTTCATGCTACTCATGCTCACGAACCTCGCGATCACGCTTCCGCTGAGCGTGTTCCCCACCATCCTCGACGGGCTCCAGCGCTTCGGCACGAAGAGCGCGGGCCGGCTCGTGTGCCTCACCCTTCGCGTGGCGGCAATCGTTTGGGTTATGGAAACACGCCCGGGGCTGCTCTCCTTGGCGCTCGTGTTCACGGCGGCGAACCTGCTCGAACACGCGCTCATGGCAGTGGCGTGCTTTCGCTTCCTGCCGGGGTTGCAGATCTCGCCCAAGCTCATCGACCGAATCACTTTGAAGGAAGTGCGAGGTTACAGCATTGATGCGTTCCTGGCGATGATCGCGGGGCGCATCACGGGGCAGACCGGGACGATCGTCGTGGGCGGGTTCATGACGGTCGCGACGGCCGGGCACTACGCGATCGCGATGCGGCTCGTGGACATGGCGAAGAACCTGCTCCGCGCCGCGACCACCACGCTCACGCCCGCGGTGAGCGAGCGCGAGGCCGTCGGCGACTTCGACGGCGTGCGCAGGGTGTTGCTCGACGGCACGCGCTGGGTGCTGTACCTCGTGCTCCCAATTCACATCGGGCTGCTGTTCTTTGGCGGACCGTTCCTCGCGCGCTGGATGGGCAATTCGCAGTACGCGGAATGGTGCTACCCTGCGATGGTGGTCCTCTCCGCGACGCTGACGATCGGGGTCGCGCAGTCGGTCGCGGCGCGCATCCTGTATGGCATGGGGAAGTTGAAGCTCTTCGCCCGGCTCGCGCTCGTTGAGGCCGTGGTGAACCTCGCGCTGAGTTTCGCACTTGTGGGGCCGTTTGGCTTGGTGGGTGTCGCAGTTGCCGTGTCCGCGCCGAACGTGTTGTTCTGCCTGTTCGTGATAGTTTACTCGTGCCGCACGCTGGAAGTGGGCGCGTGGCGGTACCTGCGTGTGGGCTGGCTGAAGCCCGCGTGCGCGGCCGTGGTCCCCACTGCGGTTTGGAGCTTCGTGGCGCCAGTCGAAGCGGAGTGGTTCGCGATCACGTTCGGTGTGGCGGTCGGGCTAGTGCCTTTCGTTGCGTGTGTCGCAGCGCTTGAGTTCGCATCGCGAATCAAATTCGTCCGTTCCGGAATCACTCGGACGACTCCTGTGGCTCAATCAGGGCCGATAACTGCTGAGGCGTGACGCCACGAATGAGAATCACCTTGTTTCGGTTCGTCTGCCCACTCAGTAGCGCGAGTTGCGACCGCTGAAGCTTCAGGTGCTCGCGCAAAAGAGCGAGGACGGCTTCGTTCGCGCGCCCGTCCTCGGGCGGTGCGGTCACTGATACCCGCAGCGCCCCGCGTGCTCGCCGAGGACCGCGTTCCGCTTGGCCTTCGGCTGAACGCGAACCGCGAGCGCCGCACCTTCTGCGTGTAGAGAAACCGCTACAGACATTTCGCACACCTCGCGTGTCGTGGTATCAAAATAGCGCGATCAACCCTGTTCCCACAACACGATACGGGCATTGCAATTCGCGGCGCACTTGATGACGCGACGAACAAATCGTAATGTGCGATCGCATGAAATAGGTCGCGCCTTGCTCCACATTTTTGAGGAGATCATTCATGCCGCGCCCGGATAAGACGGAGTTCACTGGGTTCCAAGCAAATTACATCGACCTCGTGCCCGAAACCGACGTACTCGCCGCGATGTCGGCGCAACTGGACGAGGTGCTCGCACTTTGGCGGCGCATTCCCGAAGCGCAGGGCGACGTGTGCCACGAGCCTTACACCTGGACCGTGAAACAGGTGATCGGGCACCTCATCGACGGCGAGCGCATTTTCGGGTACCGGGCACTGAGGTTCGCACGCGGCGACGCGACCCCGCTCCCCGGCTTCGAGGAAAACGACTACGCGAAGTCGGGCGGGTACGAGCGGCTCGCACTCTCGGACCTCGTGAACGAGTTCGAGGCCGTGCGCCGGTCGAGCTTGTGGTTGTTTCGCAACTTGCCCGAAGCGGCATGGGGGCGCGGCGGCGACGCGAACGGCAACCACATCAGCGTGCGGGCGCTCGCGTACATCATCGTGGGCCACGTTCGGCACCACGGCGGCATCTTGCGTAAGCGAGTGGGCGCAGTCTGAAGTGTTTGTGGCGAAGCCGTACTGTACTGGAATCGAAAGAAGGTAGTATTTGGCGATCCGCGTGCTCGCGCTCGATCTGGAGCGAACACTGATTTCCGACGCGAACCGGGCTGACCCGCGCCCCGGTTTGTCCGCGTTCCTCGCGTTCTGCCACGCCCGATTCGAGCGCGTCGTGCTGTTTACGACCGTGGAGGAACCGGACGCGAGAGATGCGCTCGATCAACTCATCACGCGCAATCACATTCCTGGAGAATTGCTGACACCCTTGGACTACGTTCCGTGGGTCGGGGAGCACAAGGATCTCGCCTTCGTTGCCGGTGCCGTGCCTGAAGAGATTTTGCTCGTTGACGATGACGCGGGGTGGATTCGGCCCGACCAACGCGATCGGTGGATCGCTATCGAGCCGTGGGACGGCGGGGCGGATCGTGAGTTGGCCCGCGTTCAGCACGTCTTGGCCGAACGGCTCGAAGCAGAAGGTCGCCCGTGACGTCTACACGAACAAATCTGCGACCGCGCACGTGAAACCGGGCAGTACGCCTTCGCCGGACAACGTGCCGGCTTCGCCCAGTTCCTCACACGTTCCGTTTGCGCGGCGAATGAGAACCGTCTTCGATTTGGGGCTGATGACCCAGACTAATTTCACGCCGGCCGAACGGTATTCCGCGACTTTCGCCTCGATCTCTTCGTAAGTCTCGTTTGGGGACACTACTTCCACCGCGATGTCCGGAGCTACCGTGATGTAGCCCTCGGGTGTGCGATCGTTGGGCAGGCGCCCGGCCGCGACAAACGAGGTGTCCGGCATCCGCACCAACTTCGGTTTGTTGGGGAAGCACTGGAATCCCGTTTGAGACGGGTACGCTCGTCCCAATTTCTTGGGCCGGATGAACACATTGAACTGCGTGAGCAACAAGCCGCCAATTTCGTCCGACTCCGCTCCCATTGACTTCTCCCGCGGGATTCCGTCAATCAGTTCGTAGTGATCCCCACCGGGCATCGTGAGTAAATCTTCGGGTTCCAATACGGCCGGGATCGCGTTGTTGGTCATCGCACGTCCTCCGGTGGAGTCGCCCACATCTTATCAGGCCCGCTCTTGTGCCACGAGTGCTTCCGGTACTCGTCGGTTGCCCGTATTCGCGATCCGTTCGGCACTCGGTGTGAATAAAGTTGGCCTCTCGAACCAAGTTTCTGCTCGTGCGACGACCATTTGCGGCCACGCTCTCGCCGAGTTCGTATTGTGTTCCGAAACGCGCTTCGTATTTCGGAGTTACGCAAGTGAACAAGGTCGCGAAACACGCCGCATTCATTCTGTTCACCATCTTCGGCATCCCGATCATCATCGCGACGCCGTTCCTGCTGTACGGGTTCCTGGGCAAGCCGTAACCGGTCCCCGGCCGGTTCGTCCGGCCGCGGTTGTCATCCAAGTGCTGCGCTTTCACCGGCCGGCTCACCCCGGCTGCCTCTCCGGGGATCGGGTATGAAGTTCCGCAAGTTCGGCGACGCAAACGTATCGGAAGTCGGGCTGGGCTGCTGGCAGATCGGCGGCGACCAGTGGGGCGACGTCGCCGAATCGGACGCGCAGGAAGTGCTGCGCGCGTCCGTCGAATCCGGCGTCACATTTCTCGACACCGCCGACGTGTACGGCGCCGGGCGCAGCGAAGAGCTGATCGGGCAATTCCTCAAGAACTACCCGCGCGAGCGGTTCTTTATCGCGTCGAAGTTCGGGCGCTTCCCGCGCCCCGGCTGGCCCAGCAACTTCGAGCCAAAAACCATCCGCGAACACACCGAGAACTCGCTGAAGCGCCTCAGAATCGAGCGGCTCGACCTCACGCAACTCCACTGCCTGCCGATGGAACAACTCCGGCGCGCGGAAGTGTGGGACACCCTTCGCGAGCTGAAGCGGGAAGGCAAGATCGCCCGGTTCGGTGCGAGCGTCGAGTCCGTGGCCGAAGCGGAAGAGTGCATCAAGCACGCGGACTGCGCGTCGTTGCAAATCATCTTCAACATCTTTCGCCAAACGCCCGAAACGAGTGGGCTCCTTGATCGCTGCCGGAAACAGGGCGTCGCGATCATCGTCCGGCTGCCGCTCGCGTCCGGGTTGCTCGCGGGGAAGTATACCCTCGCCACCACGTTCGGCCCCAACGACCACCGCACCATCAACCGCAACGGCGAGAAGTTCAACGTCGGCGAAACGTTCGCGGGTCTGGGCTTCGAGAAGGGTCTAGAAACGGTCGAGAAGCTGAAACCGCTCGTGCCGGCCGGGTACACGCTGCCGCAACTCGCGCTGCGCTGGTGCCTCGATCACGACGCGGTCGCGACGATCATCCCCGGCGCCCGAAACCGCTCGCAAGCCGAGGCGAACGCCGCTGCAAGTAATCTCGCGCCGTTGCCAGCAGACGCACGTGCGCGGTTGCGCGAGTTCTTCGTTTCTACAGTAAAACCGTTGGTTCGCGGCCCGGATTGATTTCACCCTTGCCAGCAGGCCGGCGCAATTCATACGATTACTGCGGGCTTGTGAAAAGTTTCACAAAGTCGCAGTTCGCTTGAATTCCGGCCGATTATTGGGAGCGAGAGCGTGCCGGCGATTTTTTCGCGGTCACTTGATGGTCGCCTCCGCCAAGCCATTGTTGGCCTGGGGGTGCTGGTCGCGCTCGTCGGTACCGGGTGGTACTACTACGCGCTGCCCAGCTACACCCGCGTCGGGTACACGCCGGAGCAACCGGTGCCGTTCTCGCACGAGTTGCACGCCGGCAAGCTCGGAATGGATTGCGCGTACTGTCACCAGTCCGTGTTCGAGTCGCCGAACGCGAGCGTGCCGAACTCGCAGACGTGCATGAACTGCCACAACCCGAAGAAGGCCAACGTGAAGGGCGCCAGCCCGCTCCTGGCCCCCGTGCGGTCGAGCTTCGACACCGGGCGCCCGGTGGAATGGAAGAAAGTTCACAAGCTCCCTGAGTACGCCTACTTCAACCACTCAGTCCACGTCAACAAGGGCGTGTCCTGTGTGTCGTGCCACGGCCAGGTCAACGAGATGAAGGTCGTGTCGCACGAGAAGCAGCTCACGATGGGCTGGTGCTTGCAGTGCCACAACGACCCGCACGAGCACCTGCGTGACGTGAAGGACGTGACCAACCTGAAGTGGAAGCCGGAAGGCGGGAAGAGTGCCAGCGAGATCGGCGCCCTGCTTCAGAAAGACTTGCGTGTGGCCCCGCCGATGAACTGCCAGGCGTGCCACCGATAACCAGAACCCCGGGGTTGAAACCCCGGGCTATTTCCGGTGACCCCTTTGGGGTCCAAAAGACAACGAGCGGTGTTTGTCGCCCCAAATGGGGCGACCGGTAGCAGTTCGGGGCTTCAGCCCGGGCTCCCGATTCGATTGGTTTGGCTCCGATGCGGGTGAAGGGTTCACATGGACCGACAGAGCTACTACCGCAGCCTCGAACAACTGGCCGATACGCCAGAATTTCGGGCGTTCGCGTCGGAAGAGTTCCCCGGCTTTGCCAACGTGTTCGAGTCCGTCGGTGCGGCCGAACTGAAGGCCGATGAGCCCGAGTCCGTGGGGCTGAACCGCCGCAAGTTCATGGCGCTCTCGGTCGCGACCCTGGGGGCCGCGGCCCTCGCCGGGTGCCGCCGACCGGACATTCAGATCCTCCCGTTCTCCGCGGTACCGGACGAGCAGATCGGTCACGTCGTCCCTGGCAAGCCGGCGTTCTACGCGACGAGCATTCCCCGCGCTGGCGGGGCGCTTCCCGTTCTCGTGGAGAGTCACGACGGGCGCCCCACTAAGATCGAAGGCAACCCGCAGCACCCGTGCAGCCTCGGCAGCACCGACGCGCTGGCGCAAGCCACCATTTTCGATCTCTACAGCCCCGACCGACTGATGTCGGACAAGTACCCCGGCGTCATGGAGGGGAAGGCCGCGCGGAAGTGGGAAGACTTCGACCGCTTCGCGCGCGGCGAAACCGAGAAGCTCGTCAAGGATAAGGGCAAGGGCTTCTACATTCTCACCGATCAAGCGTCGGCGCCGTCGCTGCGGGTGCTGCGCGAGTCGATTAAGGACAAGCTCTCGCTCGCGTCGTGGCACAGCTACGAGGCCGTTGATACGAGCGAAGAGCTGAAGGGCGCGGAAGCGGCGTTCGGCGCGAAGGTCGTGATCCGGCCCCGGTTCGATAAGGCCGAACGCATCCTCGCTCTGGACAGCGACTTCCTCGGTCACGAAGCCGACGGCGTGTTCCACTCGCGCTCATTCAGCGCGAACCGCAAAGCCGAGCACATGAACCGCCTCTACGTCGTGGAATCGACGTGGACGGCGACCGGCACGATGGCCGACCACCGGCTGCGCGTGCCCGCGTCCCAGGTCGGCGCGTATCTGGTCGCACTGGCCAAAGAACTGAAGGCCGCGCACGCGGCGAGTTTCAAGAACCCGGCCGCGCTGCCGGATTCGTTCCCCGCAGCGTCGAACTACTCCTTCCCCGAGAAGTGGCTGAAGGGCGTCGCGAAGGACGTTGCCGGGCACGCGGGCAAGAGCCTCATCGTCGTGGGCGCGCGGCAACCCGCCTGGGTTCACGCTCTCGCGCACTCGCTTAACGACGCGCTGGGCAACTACACGGCGGGGATGGCCGAGTTCCGCGACGCGCCGACAGAAGTTGTTGACAAGACGCTGAAAGACCTCGCCACCGACATCGCGGCGGGCCGCGTGAGCACGCTGCTCATCATCGGCGGCAACCCGGTGTTCAGCGCGCCGGCTGACTTCCGGTTCGGCGAAGAACTCGCGAAGGTCGCGAAGAAGATCCGGCTCGGTCTGTACTTCGACCAGACGTCCGAAAAGTGCGACTGGCACCTGCCGCTCGCTCACTTCCTCGAAGGCTGGGCCGACACCGAAGCCGGGGACGGCTCGCTCTGCTGCGTGCAACCGCTCATCGCGCCTCTGAACAGTGGTAAGGGCAGCGACGACGCGGCTCCGCCCGCTCGTGGTGGACGCACGGTTCTGGAAGTGCTCGCGCTGCTCACGCAAGCGCCCGGCGTGGACGGCAAGCCGGTCGCGTCGTTCACCGCGGCACAGAAGGCCGGTTACGGCTATGTCCGCAAGGCGTTCAGCGACCGCAGCGGTATCGCGCTGGCCGCGCCGAACTTCGACGACGAATTCAACCGCTACAAGCAAGTCGGCTTCTTCCCGGTGGACGCGGAGAAGGCCAAGGCCCTCAAGTTCGCGAAGCCGGACGAGAAGAACCGGAAGCCGAAGGCGGTGAGTGCGAACAAGGCGGGCATCACCGCTGCTCTCGCCGCGTACCGACCGACCGAAACGCCCACCAAGGACGCGGTCGAAGTCACGTTCCACCCGTCGAACACACTGTACGACGGCAGCGGGGCGATGAACCCGTGGCTCCAGGAAATGCCGGACCCGATCACGAAGCTCGTGTGGGACAACGCCGCGCTCCTGAGTCCCGCGACCGCGACCGCATTTGGGGTCGCGCAGAGTGACATCGTTGAGATCCGGCTCGGCGACTCGACCATCGCGGTGCCGGTGTTCGTGCTGCCGGGGCAAGCCGACTACTCGGTCGCGCTCGCGTTCGGGCAGTTCGGCCAGATGCGGATCTCGCACGTTCCCAACGGTGGCGGAACGGACGTGTTCCCGCTGCGGCGAGCCGCGGCACTCCACACCGCGACCGGCGCCACGCTGAAGAAGACCGGTCGCAAAGCCGACCTCGTCACCACGCAGGAACACGGTGTCATCCCCGAGGGGCGCGACATCATCCGCGAGGTGCGTGTCGCCAAGAAAGACGATCACGGCCACGATCACAAGCATGGCGACGACCACAAACACCACGATAAGTCGCACGGGGACGATCACGGTCACGGCCCGAAGCTCGGGATCGCCCCGACCGGACACATCACCGAAGAGTCGCTGAAGAAAGAGTTCCAGGGCGGCTACGGCAACAAGCAGCAACTCCCGGCCCGTCGGGCGTGAAGCAGGAGCGGTTCCCGCTCGACCTCGCGCGCCCCGAACTGCTGGACAGCCAGTTCCAGTGGGGCATGGTGATCGACCTCAGTTCCTGTTCGGGTTGCACCGCGTGCTTGATCGCGTGCCAAGCCGAGAACAACATTCCGGTCGTCGGTAAGGACGACGTGAAGCGCAACCGCGAGATGCACTGGATCCGCATCGACCGGTACTTCTCGTCCGCGACGACCCACGGTGAAGCGGCCGACGCCGAGCCGACGATCGTGTCGCAGCCGATCGCGTGCGTTCACTGCGAAGCCGCTCCGTGCGAGCAGGTGTGCCCGGTCAACGCGACGGTTCACAGCCCCGAAGGGCTGAACCTGCAAGTCTACAACCGCTGCATCGGGACGCGGTACTGCTCGAACGCCTGCCCGTACAAGGTCCGCCGGTTCAACTGGTTCGACTTCAACAAGCGCCGGCTGGACGAGCTGCGGGTCGCGACTCCGTTCGCGAGCGGTGGTATGGGCTTCACCGAGAGCGGCGTGCCCGAAACGCTCAAGATGCAGAAGAACCCCGACGTGACCGTGCGGATGCGCGGGGTGATGGAGAAGTGTACGTACTGCGTCCAGCGCCTGGAGCGCGGGAAGTACGGGGCGAAGATCGCGGCGGCGGAAGTGGCCCAGGACCGGCGCACGATCGAGGTGGATGCCGGCTTCAAGACCGCGGACGGCTCGGTGTCGGCGTATAAGAAGCCGAAGAACCCGCTCGCGGCCGGCTACGACCTCGACTCGGTCGGGCGCGTGATCGTCCCGGACGGCGTGATCGTGACCGCGTGCCAGGCCGCGTGCCCGTCGCAGTCCATCACCTTCGGCAACATGCTCGACCCGAAGAGCAAGGTCGCGAAGCTGAAGGCCAAGGAGAGCGAGTACCTGCTGCTCGGCGAACTGAACACGAAGCCGCGGACGAGTTACCTGCCGCGCCTGCGGAACCTGAACGAGGATCTGGTTGAAAAACCGGCCGCCTCGCACTGATCGGTTTCGCACCCCTGAACACGGCGCCGCTCGCGGACCGAGCGGCCCGCACTGAAGAATTCGACCAAAGGCCGCCAGAATGACCACCACCACCCACCACGATACGCACGCCGGGCACGGGCCGAAGTTCCCGGACCCGCTGCCGCGCATCCCGCTCGTGTGGGGGCCGGCCGACTACGACACCATCTCCGAGCAGATCAGCGAGATCACCGAGAAGCCGCAGCCGTACTGGTGGTGGCCCTCGCTGCTCATCACCACCGCGCTGCTGAGCGGCGGCGTGCTGGCGGTGAGCTACCTCATCTCCACCGGCGTCGGGGTGTGGGGGAGCAACGTCCCGGTCGCGTGGGCGTTCGACATCACGAACTTCGTGTTCTGGATCGGCATCGGGCACGCGGGCACGCTCATCAGCGCGATCCTGTTCCTGTTCCGGCAGAAGTGGCGCACGTCGATCAACCGGTTCAGCGAGGCGATGACGATCTTCGCCGTGATCTGTGCGTTCATTTACCCGGCGATGCACGTCGGGCGCATCTGGTACGCCTGGTTCACGATCCCGCTGCCGAACGCGAACCACATTTTCCAGAACTTCCGGTCCCCGCTGCTGTGGGACGCCTTCGCGATCTCGACGTACTTCACGATCTCCTTGATCTTCTGGTACATCGGCCTCATCCCGGACCTCGCGACGCTCCGCGACCGGGCCAAGAGCCGCGCGCGGCAGATGATCTTCGGGTTCCTCGCGCTCGGGTGGCGCGGGAGCACGCGGCACTGGCGCCACTACGAGGTGGCGTACCTGATGCTCGCGGGCCTGAGCACGCCGCTCGTGTTGAGCGTTCACTCGGTCGTGAGCTTCGACTTCGCCACGTCGCTGATCCCCGGCTGGCACACGACGATCTTCCCGCCGTACTTCGTCGCGGGGGCGATCTTCGGCGGGTTCGCGATGGTGCTCCAGTGCATGATCCCGGCCCGCGTGGTGTACAAGCTCGAGAACGTCGTGACGATCAAGCACATCGACGTGATGTGCAAGTTCATCATGGCGACGGGCACGATCGTCGGGTACGCCTACTGCATGGAGCTGTTCATCGCGTGGTTCTCGGGCAGCCCGTATGAGTGGCAGACGTTCAAGAACCGCGCGTTCGACGGCGACTACACCTGGGCCTACTGGGTGATGATGGGGTGCAACCTGTTCATCCCGCAGGTGTTCTGGATCCGGTGGTGCCGGCAGACCCCGTGGTTCGTGCTCATCATCGTGACGTTCGTGAACGTCGGGATGTGGTACGAGCGGTTCGTCATCATCGTGCAGTCGCTGCACCACGACTTCCTGCCCGGCTCGTGGGGGCAGTTCCACCCGACGTGGGTGGACTGGCTCCAGATGATCGGCGACTTCGGGCTGTTCTTCACGTTCACCCTGCTGTTCGTCCGGTTCCTGCCGATGGTGGCGATGGCCGAAGTGAAGGGCGTTCTGCCGATGGCGAACCCGCACTACCACCCGACGCCGGAATCGCAGTACCTGAAGAACGAGAGCGGTCAGTACCCGACCGACGACCACGTGATGGCCGCGGCCTACGGCCCGCCGTCGCACCCGCCGACCGAAGTGAAGCCGCACACCGAGCCGGTCCCTGCGTTCATCCCGACCCCGGGCGGAACGGGCAAGCCGTGGGGCGCGGTCGCAGAGTTCGCCAACGGTACAGACCTGCTTGATGCCGCGAAGAAGGCGCTCGCGGCCGGCTACAAGCACCTGGATGCGTGGACCCCGTTCTACGTCCACGGGATGAAGGAAGCCATCGGCCGCACGCGGAGCCGGTTGCCGGTCTTCACGCTCGCCGGGGGCTTGACCGGGTTGACCGCCGCCGCGACGCTCCAGTTCTACCTCATGACGTACTACTACCCGACCATCGTGGGCGGGAAGGAGTACCGGGCGTGGGAAGCGTTCGTGCCGGTGTTCTTCGAGATGACGATTCTGTTCTCGGGGTTCTTCACGCTGTTCAGTCTTATTGGGCTGTGCGGGCTGCCGAAGTTCTTCCACCCGCTCGACAGCCACCCGACGTTCAACCGCAGCACTCAGGCCGGGTTCTTCCTGACGATCGAGGCACAGGACGCGAGCTTCAACCCGGACGTGACCCGCGCGTTCCTGGAGTCGCTCGGCGGCAAGCACGTGGCGGTGGTCGAAGCGTAGTTAAGTGATTGCGGGCGCCCGCCCCAAAGTGTCGCGGGCGCCTTCAGGTGAACCTCGCCCGCAAGGGCGACGGGTAGAAACAGAGTGAGAAGAACCCACCGCCCTTGCGGGCGGGGTTCACCAAGAATGTGGGATTCATTCGCATGTACATGATCGACGCGAACGTGTTCATGAACGCGGTAGTGGCCGTGATCCTCGGCACGACCGCGCTGCTGCTCGTCACGACGGTGACCGCGTCGTGGTTGGGCAAGCGCGGGCGCGTGATGTCGTACCTGTACATGTTCACCGCGCTGTTCGTCTCGTTCACGGTCGTGGTCGCGGCGATGGGGTTCCGCGGGAAGAAGAGCGACTCGCGCCCGTGGCACCTGTTCCTTGACATGAAGTACCAGGCGAAGTACCTGAGCCAGGGCCAGAGCAAGTACTTCGCGGACGGCCGCAGCAACCGGCTCCCGCCGGAAAACACGGTTCCCTTCGACGGCACCGACTACAGCGCCGACGCGGGCACGCACAGCACCCCGAACCCGGACTTCCTGAAGACCGACAAGCGGTACTACTTCGGCATCGCCGACGCCGACGCGAAGGGGGCCGACGGCGCCCCCGCGAAGCCCAAGTGGGCCGGCGGGAAATTGCTCGGCGAGGGGTACTACGTGAACAACCTGCCGCAGCAAGCGGTCGAGCGGGCCGGCGGGTGGGAAGCCCTCCTGAAGCGCGGGCAGGCGCAGTTCAACCGGAACTGCTCCGTGTGCCACGGCACGAGTGGGCGCGGGGGCGGCGGGGATCTGGCCTACGGCATCGTGGGCGCCTACGGTCTGAGTGTCGCGCCCGCGAACGTCCTCACGCCAGACGTGCAAGCACAACCGGACGGGCAGTTGTTCAACACCATCACCAATGGCAAGAGCGCGATGCCCGGCTACGGTCACCAAGTGCGAGACGCGCTGGACCGCTGGGCGATCGTGGCCTACGTCCGCGAGTTGCAGTTCGCCAACGGGAACGCGGTGACGGACAAGAAGTAGTGTCGGTTGAGGTACGGGACTGAGCGCCCGTGCCACGAGAAGTAAGCCCACGGTAGCAGGTTGATTGGTTCGTTTTCTGGAGCCGACCGCTCAGGGAACGATACGCCATCGGGTGTCAGACGGGTCGCCGGACCACGACAAGAAGCCACAGAAGAAGGCCGATGAGTACCGCGAACATTACCACCGACGGCACCCCGCCGCTCACTTACCCCGCCGGGCTGCCGGACAACGTTGCCCCCGTTGGTAACGCCCTCGGCAGCGTCGTTCGCGCCCTCGTCGCGATCCTGGTGGTTACCGGCGCGCTGCTCGTGATCGGGCTGTTCACGGACGCGAAGCAGTTCTACCACTCGTACCTGTTCGGGTACGTGTTCGCCCTCGACATCGCGCTCGGCGCGCTGTTCTGGACGATGATCCACCACGTCGCGGACGCGGGCTGGTCGGTCGGGCTGCGGCGCGTGTTCGAGAACATCAACCGCGCGATCATCCCGCTCGCGGTGCTGTTCGTTCCGGTGCTGGTCGGCACGTTCACGGGCAACCTGCACGCCTGGTACGAGTTCGTTAACAGCACCGCTCCCAAAGAGCACGCGCACCTGTGGCACGTCAAACACCTGTACTTCAACACGCCGTTCTTCGCGGCCCGGATCGCGATCTACTTCGCGGTGTGGATCGGGTACTCCGTGGCGATGCGGAACTGGTCCACGACGCAGGACGCGGTTGGCGGCGCGGCGCTCACGCGGAAGATGCAGTGGTGGGCGCCGTCGGGCGTCGCGCTCCTGGGCCTGACGGCCACGTTCTTCGCGTTCGACATCCTGATGAGCCTGCAGTACTCGTGGTTCAGCACGATCTTCGGCGTGTACTTCTGGGCCGGCGGCATCCGCGGGTCGCTCGCCACGGTGGTGCTGGTGGTCCTCGGGCTCCGCGCCGCGGGGTTCCTGCGGAACACGATCACGATGGAGCACCTGCACGACGTCGCGAAGATCATGTTCGGGTTCACCGTGTTTTGGACGTACATCGCGTTCTCCCAGTACTTCCTGATCTGGTACGGGAACATGCCGGAAGAGACGCAGTTCTTCCTGCTCCGGCGCAACGGGGCGTGGAACATCATGAGCATCCTGCTCCCGTTCCTCTACTTCGTGGCCCCGTTCTTCATGCTGCTCCCGCGGGCGCACAAGCGGAACCCGCTGTGGCTCGCGTTCATCAGCGCGTGGATCCTGGTGATGCACGCCTACGACCTGTACTGGCAGGTGATGCCGGTACTGCACCAGGACACGATCCACTTCCACTGGCTGGACGTCGCGGCGCCGGTGTTCATGTTCAGTGTGGTGCTGCTATCGGCCGTTTGGGGGTTCATGCGGTTGCCGCTGATCCCGATCCGCGACGCGCGGTTGAACGAGACGATCGGGTACGAGAACGAGACGCCGTGAGGTGCCCCGAGCGGTTCGCTCGGTGTCGGGACCGCGGGGTTCGGACCCTGGTCCCAAGGCCCGGACTAGAGCCCCGGGCCACAAACTACTACAAAGCGCCAAACGAAACACCAAACACGAGAGTTGGGGATGGCCGCAAGCACGGAACACACGAACCCGGAACCCCAGGGCTTCCCGTTCATCACGGTGGGCGCGTCGGTGGGCGTGTTGTTCGCCTTCCTGTTCCTCATGTGGCTGGTGACGAGCCGCGAGAACGTGCTCGACGCATCGAAGACCGACCTGAAGGGCGAACCCAAGCCGGACGCCGCCGCGAAGCTCGACGAGGTGAAGGGCCGTAACGAAGCGGCCCTCAACGGCGTCGGCGCGAAGATGTCGCGGGACGAGGCCCACGGGAAACTGCTCTCCACGCTCAAGGGGCCGAACGACAAGATGCCGTTCCCCACGCCGGAACCGCCGGCCCCGGTCGCTCCGAAAAAGGACGAACTCAAGAAGGACGAGCCGAAGAAAGACGGGAAGGGGTAAGAACCATGAGTGCGATTGCCGCCCTGTTCGCGGCCCACGACGTTGCCACCCCGGGGGCGACCGTGAGTGCGGCCGATATCGCGCTCTTCGCGACCGTGATCGGGTCGATCGTGATGTTCGGCGGGGCCGCCGCGATCGCTCTCAGTTGGGCCTTCCGCGACGGCCAGTTTGATAACTTCCAACAAGGCTCGCAGTCGATCTTCGGGCCGGACGAACCCATTGGCGAAGCGACCGATTCGTTCCCCGGAACGCCGATCGAGCGCTAGAACGGGCCGGAGCCGCCCGTAACGAACTTTCCCCCTTCGGCGCGCCCGCGCCCGGAGACCGATTCGACATGGCCGTGATCGCAGCACCCGATTCCCGTCAATTCGATCGCGCGAAATCGGCGGCGGAGCGCGCCGCCATCGATGCGTCGTGCCGCGGACCGGTGCTCTTCTTCGCTTCGAGTGCGGTGCTCTGGCTGGTCGTCGGCTCGATGCTCGCGCTCATCGCCTCGATCAAGCTCCACAGCCCGTACTTCCTCACGGGGACCGCGGAACTCACGTTCGGCCGCGCGCGAATGGCCCACCTTCAAGCCGTGGGCATCGGCTGGTCGTCGCTCGCGTCGGTGACCGCGTGCCTGTGGCTCATGTGCCGGCTGTCGCGTGCGGAACTGATCTACCCGAAGATGCTGTACCTGGCCGGCGCGCTCTGGAACGTGGGCGTGTTCTTCGCGGTGTTCGGCATCCTGTTCGGCGACGGCCAGTCGGTGGAGTGGCTCGACGCCCCGCCCTACGCCCCGCCGTTCTTCGTGGCCGCGCTCGGCCTCGTCTCGGCGTGGACCGTGGCCGTGTTCCGCCGGCGCCGCGAGCTGCACGTGTACGTCACGCAGTGGTACATTCTCGGCGCGGTCTTCTGGTTCCCGTGGCTCTACCTCGTCGCGCAGTTCGTCATCTTCTGGGTACCCGTCGCCGGCGTGGTCCAGCCGATCGTGAACTGGTGGTTCGGGCACAACGTGCTCGGACTGTGGTTCACCCCGGTCGCGGTAGGGACCGCGTACTACCTGATCCCGAAGATCATCGGGCGCCCGGTCCACAGCTACTACCTGAGCATCATCGGGTTCTGGGCGCTGGCCCTGTTCTACTCGTGGGCCGGCATGCACCACCTGATCGGCGGGCCGATCCCGGCGTGGCTCGCGACCGCCAGCACCGTCGGCAGCATGATGATGTTCATCCCGGTGATCGCGGTGGCGATCAACCACCACATGACGATGCTCGGGCACTTCCACCGGCTGCGGTACAGCCCGGCCCTGCGGTTCACCGTGTTCGGGTCGATCGCGTACACGATGGCGAGCTTCCAGGGGTCGCTCATGGCGCTGAAGGGCGTCAGCGAGACGGCCCACTTCACGCACTACATCGTCGCCCACGCGCACCTCGGCGCGTATGCGTTCGTCACGATGATCTTCTTCGGGCTGTTCTACTACATGGTCCCGCGCCTCACCGGGCGCGAGTGGGCGAGTAGCACGCTGATCCGCATCCACTTCTGGGGCACCGCGGTCGGCATCACGACGTACTTCGTAGCCCTCTCTATCGGCGGCTGGTGGCAGGGGCGCATGCTGAACAACCCGGACGTGCCGTTCGCCAAGATCGTGCTGTACCTCCAGCCGCACCTGTTCGCGCGCTCGATAGCGGGTGTCTTACTCACGACCGGGCACATCGCGTTCGCGATCTCGTTCGTGATGAACCTGTCCGGGTGGGGCAAGCAGCGCTCCGGCGGCCCGACGTTCTTCGTGGAACCGGTCACCCGCAAAGCGTAAACGCACGGATCGGCTACGGAAGCCGGTTCGGAGAAGACGTGCGATTTTGCGGTTGGTGCTTGTGGCCCGCGCGCGGTATCGGATATAATGATCCTGTGTTCACGTGTTGTGTCCGGGATACGCACGGATATCGGGCACCATTAAGGGCGAATTGAGGCAGAACGAAGGGTCGCAAAGGCTACAAGGCGCGATTTCCGTAACAGATTAATAGGCTTGAATTTACGTCCAACGGGTGGCGATAAGACACCCGGTAATTGTTAGCAAATGTTAGCCGCGCGACGGACGGGCAGGTTGCGATCGATTGGCGAAGCGAGACGAGCACGGTTCTTTGTGAATCGTCCGGTTCCGTGTTCGCAGTGTCTATCCGTGGCGGATCTTTTTGGCACTCGGTGTCCGCGGCGCGTTTTCTTGAGGGACCGATATGGACCGCGGGATGGTGATCTTTCTGGGGGCGGTGCTCACGTTCTCGTCGAGCTGGCTGGGACTGGTCGTGTTCCCGTTCTGGCAACTGGGTAAGCAGCAGCCGTACCAGAAGGACGAGGGCGACGAGCCGTACCCGCAGCCGCTCCAGGGCAAGGCGCTCGCCGGGCGCAAGGTCTATCAGAACAACGGCTGCATGTACTGTCACACCCAGCAAGTGCGCAGCGAGAAGTTCGGCGACTGGTGGGACGCGAACGGCGAGCACAAGACCGGGGCCGACATCAAGCGCAGCTACGGCCTCCGGCGCACCGTGTCGCGCGACTACATCTACGACAACCCGACCATGCTCGGGACCATGCGCACCGGGCCGGACCTCGCGAACATCGGCGCCCGGAACCCGTCGGACGCCTGGCACCACACCCACTTGCTGAACCCGCGGTCCGCGAACGGCTGGAGCATCATGCCGTCGTTCGCGTACCTGTACTCCCGCGAGAAGATCGTCGGGAGCCGCAGCGACAAGGCGCTGACGCTGGGGCGCGAGTGGACCGTTGATCCCGGGTACCGGTGGCGCCCGAGTACGAAAGAGTGGGACGCGATCGTCGCCGAACGCGGCAGCGCGTTGGTTGCCCAGTACACCGCGGGTCAGCCCGAGCCGATCAACATCGGCACCCCCGAGGGGAAGAAGCGCCTCTTGGAGTTCTGGCTGACGACGCCAGAAGAAGAGTATCAGGTGATCCCGAACGCCGAGGGCGACGCGCTGGTCGCGTACCTGTTGGCGCTGCGGAAGGCCGAAGTCCCGCTGCCGGAGGCAAAGGAATGAGCACGCCGAACCCGAACGCCGCGCCCAAGACGGACGCGCCCGTCGTTCCGACCGGCGGCGATTCCGTGTCCGACCTGCACCGGGCGCACATGATTCAGATGAACGACCCGGTGATGCTCACCGCGGACGGGGTGGACGACAGCCCCGAGAGCGACGAGCCGGGCGAGGGCGGGTCGGACTCCGTGCAGGGGCTGCACGAGGTCGTGATGCGCGAGCAGGCCGAGCCGCGCGACGGGTTCGAGCCGGTCCCGTTCTGGGTCGCAGTCGTGTGCGGCGGGCTGCTCATGTGGGGCGGCTTCTACATCGGCACGAACTCCGCCGATTTCCGGCGCGACGTGTTCGACGATCCGGACCCGCAGCCGACACTCGTTCAAGGGCCGGCCGCCGATCCCGACCCGCAAACGGTCGACGACCTGAAGGCGATCGGCAAGCAGAAGTACGACGCGATCTGCGCCGCGTGCCACCTGCCGGACGGCAAGGGTAAGCCGAGCGAACAGCCGCCGATCCCGCCGCTGGACCGGTCCGAGTGGGTCGCGGGGGACAAGGCAACGCCCGCGCGCCTCTCGCGGATCTTGCTGTACGGTCTGAAGGGGCCGATCGAGGTGGACGGGAAGCAGTTCTCCGGCACCGGCACGGCGATGCCCGCACACGGCTCGCTGCTGAAGGACTACGAGATCGCGGGCGTGCTCACCCACATCCGCAACAGTTGGTCCAACAAGGCCGACGCGGACAACGCGAAGCCCGCGATCACGGGGGCGATCGTGAAAGCGGCCCGGGCTAAAGAGAAGGACGGCAAGCGCGCGACTAACGGTACCGAGCAAGTGACCGTGGAAGAGCTGCTGAACCTCGCACGCGACTACGCGGACCCGCCCGCAGCGAAGAAATGAATTGAGTGATGTGGGGCGCGGGTGACGCGCCTTACATTTTGCCACAAGGCCGCAGTCCACTCATCTTGCCCACGCAGCTATGCCCGCACACATTGCACAATCGGCAACTCCGCCACGCGGTGCAATCGGAATTATCGCAGTTTGACTCAAGATCCGTGGGTCGTGCCCGTTCTCAGCCTAGAATCGGATGTCGAGTGCATTCGTTTCAATGCGCGGAGGACCGTCTCATGGCTCGGAAGTTGATGCTCGTCGCGGTCGCCGCGCTGATGGCTGGGGCAGTCGGGTGCCGGCACAAGTGCTGTCACCTGAACGAGCCGGGCAACCGCCCGCAGCCTTTCCTGCCGAACCCGCCGCGGAACTCGATCCTGCTCCCGCCGGCCGGTGTACCGACATCGCCGGCCCCCTCGGGCCAGCCCCCGGGCGGGTCGAGTAACTTCCCGCCGCCGGAGATCGGCACCCCCGACCCGAAGAGCAGTGGCCCTGAGAAACTGTTCCCGGACCCGCTACCGGGGAACCCGTCGGCGCGGCCCGGTTCATCGAACCCGTCGGGCATTCTCGGCGCACCCGTGAAACCGCAAACGACCGAACCGTCCAAGACGGCGGCGACCGGACAAACGAAGGTAAAGGACGGACTATTCGCGGGGCGCAAGCCGACCCTCGACGGGTTCGACGCACTCAGAAGCTCGGGATTCCGTAGTGTCGTGTACCTGCACACGAGCGGCGCGGACCTGAGCGCGATCAAGGACATGGCTTCGAGCCGTGGGCTGGCGTTCCACGCGATCGAAACGACCCCCGAAACGCTCGCCGTGGCGAGCGCGACGTTCAACCGCGTGACCGGCGACCGCCTGAACCGCCCGACCTACGTGTTCGGCGAAGACGACCTCCGGGCCGGTGCGATGTGGTACTTGTACTTCCGCACGGTCGATGTGCTCGGTGACGACGTGGCCCGGCTCCGCGCGCGGCCGCTCGGTCTCAGTGATCAGGGCGAAGAGGGACGAGCGTTCGCGATTGCGATCCAAAACGTTTTGGCAACGAAGTAACGGCTCACAAGCTTCGTTCGACGCCGACCGCGCTCATCAATTCTCGCACCTCGGTCGCCACGAAATCGGGCGCGCCGGTGCGTAGCAGTTCCGCTTTGTGGAACCCCCACGCGACCGCTGCGACCTTCACACCAGCCTTCTTTGCGGCTTCCACGTCGCGCAGTTCGTCCCCGACGTAGAGCACGTCCGCACGGTCGGTCCGCTCGGCGCGGAGGATGCGTTTGAGCGCTTTGGCCTTACCGAAGAGGCGCGGGTACCCGATCACGAACGCGAAGTGCTGCTCCACTCCGTTGGCCCGCAAACAGCGCCGAATGTTGTCCTCGCGGTTCGACGACAGCACGCCCAACCGCACGCCCGCGCTCGCGAGCGCGGCGAGCGCCGCGGGGATTCCTTCGATCAGCTTCAATTGGTCCGCGCTCTCAGCGGCGATCGCTTGATACTTGCGCACGAGACGCGGCAAGCGCCAGAGGGAGATACCGTGCTGTTTGAGGAACTGGCGCGTCGAGAATTCTCGCGCGGCACTCAGATCGCCGATCGGCTTGATGCCCATTTCCGGCGCGAGCCGGTTGAAGATGCTCACGGCCGATGGTAACGAGTCCGCGAGAGTGCCGTCGAAGTCCCAAATGACGAGTTTGAAAGGCACGCCAGTCTCCGGAGAGGCTACCCCGACTCACACTTCCTGTGGAGCCGCGCTATCACCAGTGTGACTCACGCGCCGGGTCGGGA
The DNA here is from genome assembly GCF_001610855.1 of Gemmata sp. SH-PL17. Lineage (NCBI taxonomy): Bacteria > Pseudomonadati > Planctomycetota > Planctomycetia > Gemmatales > Gemmataceae > Gemmata > Gemmata sp. SH-PL17. The sequence goes on along the minus strand of NZ_CP011271.1, from coordinate 8,420,608 downwards.
GCCGGGAGTGCGCGGGAGTGCGGCGAAGCGGCTCAGTGACGGGGCCGGCAAACGCGCGGCGACCCAGGCGGCAGCCCGTTCCGCGTCCCACCCGGCGGCCGGGTCGAAGCTCACAGCCACGGTGAAAGCGAACGGACCGGCGCCGACCACCTTCTCGCGCACGCCCGCTTCGAGGTCGATCCACACACCGTCCGAACCACTATCGGTGGACCAGGTCGCGGTAATCGTTTCGGCACCGTGGGTCCAACAGAGATCGCCGCACGGCCGCAGCAGCACTTCGCCGAGTTCGTGGAACAGGAGACTTTTCGCCGCAGCGACCGTCACGTGATTGGGGAACGCGATCTCCGCGAGTTGCGGATCGCCCTCGGTCGTGGTGAACCGGAGTTCGATTTCGGGCCGGTCGGCGAGCGGTTCGCGGGTCACCGTTCGCCGCTGGTCCGGGGTGAGGTGCGCGAGCCGGCACACGAACCGATCGCCCTCGATCGCCCACGCTTCACGGTCGAGCGTTTTCGCCAAACGGACCGTGAACGGCCCTTCGGCCTGTCCCGGGCGCGGGCCACGCGAACGATTGTGATTCGACGGCGGCCGCGGGGCGTCTGCGAGGAGCGCGTGGCCGACCAGAACCCAGCGCTCGGCCAGTCGCGCGAGCCGAGGGAACTCCGCTTCGGGCAACTCTTCCGCACGGTCGAGCACGAGCACGCCAAAGGGCGGATCGGCGGTCAGAGCCGCGAACACCGGATCAGTGCCGAGGCTTCCAGGGGTACCGACCACAACTCGCGCTGTGATTTGCGACTCGGATCGCGTGAGTTGAGTGGCTTTCTCGCGAGCAGTGGTCAGTCGTTGCTGAGCGATCGTGTAGTCATCGTCCGGTACGGCCGCAGTGATGACTTTGTTGAGAGCGGCAACTTCGGCCAGCGCCCGAGTGTGTTCGTCTTCGATCGCGGCAATCGCAGTTTCACTCACCGCACGGCGGGAAGTCAGTTCGTTAGCGACCAGCGCGCTTCGCTCGGCGGCAATCGTGGCCCGAGAAGCGTCCAACTTCGCTTGTAACTCACGAACTTGCTCGGCCAGCGCCCCGACTTCTGTTTCGAGGGTGTGAACCTGTTTTTCCAGGTCCACCGGGTCGGCGGTACCAGGTTTCGCTTTGCTGCTGAACAAGCGCGACAAGAACCCGGGCTTGCGGGCGGCTTCGGCGAGAACATTTCGCGCCTGCGTCAGAGCCGCGTCCTTTTCGCCGTGGCTCGCGCTCGCGGCTTGCAGTTCTGAGGCGAGTTTCGCGGTCGCGCTGTCGCGATCGGCTTGGAGTTTGGCGAGTTCCAGCGCGAATGGCGTGTCGGTTTCGGCCCGCAGGTCGGCCTCTATGCGATCCCGCGCGGCCTTGCGTTCGGCGAGGTCCGCGTCGAGGCGAGTCAGTGAGTCATTGACCTCGGTTAAGCGTGCGAGAGCCTTAGAAACGCTTGCGAACGCGGCAATTTTGGCCTCGGCCGCGGCGACCTCGGCAACCGCATCACGGCGCGATTGCTCCGCGCGCCCGGTACCGAGCGCAACGGACGTGACCTTACTGACGGCCGGGGACGGGCGGGTCGGGTTCTCGTCGTCCGCGAGCGCGCGGAGCACGGTCACGCCGCACTTGAGCAGCCGCTCAGCCACGCGGTCAGCGGCGCCCGGGTTCGGCGACAGCACCAGCACGCGATCCGTTACGGCACGAGCGACGTCCACGATGACGCGCTCACCGGCGGCGGGGTCGGCGTGAATCACGAACAGGTCGCGACACGCAGCGGCGCGAGCGACGGCCGCGTGTTCGGCAACCGTGCGATCCGCGGGCGCGAGTGCGACGGGAATGATCGCGGGAATGGACGTGTCGCCCGCGAACAAGCGGTCGAGCCACTGACGGCCGCGGTCGCCGAGATCGGAGGCGGTCACGGAGTGCTCTCCCCGCGCGTGCGCGCCGGAAGCAGGCGGTCGAGGGACAAGGGTCGCGGTCATTAACGAACCGATACCTTCGTGGTCTGGGTGCGGAGCAGTGTGAGCGACCGACCGGGCCGGCGCGAGCGATTCCCGTTCTGTCATGCGGGCACTCTGACTGACTCAACGGTCATCTGCGCTCGCTCACGAGGGTGGTCGCGGGAGAAACGGGCACCCGTTGGCGTTTTGCGCCTCACGACGCTTAAGGAACGTGTTCAGCGGCAGTGCCAAGAGTATAGACGGTCGATCGCGGGGATGCTATCGCACACTCAAATTTCATGCGCAATCGGTGCCCCCGACTTTCTAACTATGGTTCCACTTTTCCCACGGTTACCGCCGGCTTCGCCGAGAGCACCCGTAGTACGGGTAGCAGCGGGGCGAACGTCTTTTCGTCGTGCCAACTGTGGTCCGCGATCTTCAGGTGCCCGGGACCAACACCCCCGCCCCCGAGCGTCGCGTCGAGCGGGAGCCACTGACCGTCCGCGAACACCTCGAACCACATGTGGTACGCGAGGTACGGCTTCCCGTCTTTCGCCGGGGCGTACACCAGACCCAACACTGTCCGCGATGGAACCCCGACCGCCCGGGACATCGCAGCCCCGAGCATCGCGTACTCGGTGCAGTCCCCGCTGAGCGTTTTCGCCACATTATCGGCGGTCGCCATCGCCTGAGAGAACTCGAACGCCTTCATGTTTCGGTGGACCCAGCGCTCGATCGCAACGGCCTTCTCCCAATCGGTCGCGGTCGCAGGTAATCCCCGCATGGCAGCCGCTGCGTGTCCCTTCACCCCATCGTTGTCCCAGTTGATGAAGTAGTTGCTCGCGGTGAACTCTTTGCCCGGTGCAGGAAGCACGGCCGCTCCCTTAATCGGCCCGTGGGCCGCGGACACGTGCAATTCAAAGCTCTTCGCCTTGGCGTCCGGGTTCTTGACCGTTTGTCGCGCGTCCTCCGCGAAAAGGGTACCCGGCTCGTCGTCCTTCGGGGCCGTTACCTTGTAGACGACGCTCCTACCCGCATGTATTCCAGGAATCTCGCGATCCAAGCGAATCGATTGCGCGTTGAACAGTTCGACCGGCCGGGCCACGGCCACGGTCGCGGACTCCTTCGTGGTGCGCAGGAACGTGATTTTGCCACCGAAACCGGGGAAATCGAATTCCATTTTCAGCGGTTCAAACGTCTCCGCGTCCACCCAAGTCGTGGCGGGCGGCAGTTTGAAGTTCCCGACCGGTTCCATTCGAGAAACGAACCGCAGCAGCTTTCGGGCCGGTTCTTTCGGCCACAACGCCAGCGTTTCTTCCGCTTCCAGCGTGACCGTCATCTTCACCACGCGGTTCACGACACCGATGTACGCGGGGTAGTCGAAAGATGCGCCGGTCTTGAGCCGCTTCTCCTTAAAGAGAGCGGGTTCGCGAACGCACCCGACCACGCCTTCGGGCCAGGGGGTGTTGCTGGCGCCCTTTGCGGCTCCCTCACCCGTCACTTTGAGCGTTTTGCCGTCGACCACGCCGTTTAACACGAGCGCTTGGTCTTGGCCGATGCCTTGCCGCATCCCGGTAATCAGAACGTCGCCGTCCGTGTTTTCAACCGACGATTCCTCGCCCCACTGACTCACGACTTGCCCGAACCGCGACACGGTAAATTTCTGATGCTTCACGCCGACGAGAAGTTCGCGGTCGTTCTGCTTGACCTTCTTCGCGCCCCACTGAACGTAGCCGATTCGCTGACCGTCCACTGCGGCCGCGAACCAGTAGTCGAACACGATGCCGGCGTCAACTTTGGGCGTTCCCGGCGGGGGAACCGCGATCATTCCGGGTACGAGGCGCCCCGCAACGGGTTGAGTAGACGGAGTGGTTGGTTGAGCGGGTGTCGTCGGTTGCGTTACAAGGGAAGGCACGTTCCCGTTGGGCCTGATGACAATGAACTTGGACGTGTCGTAGTTGGTGCCCCCCGATCCGCCGGCCGCCTTCGGGCGGATGACGAAGTTCTTCTGCTCGTCTACCTTGGTCGGTTGCGCGAAAGAATAGGCCGCGAACAGCGCACAGGCGGCTAAAGAGAGAAACGTGCCGAATCGCTGCATGGATGAGTTCTCCCGTTGCGCCGTTGCGGTTCGCGAGAGCCGGGATCAGAGTGTCCGATCCCGCCTGTATCTTCATTCACACCGTGTCGCCCGCCGGCTTGATCCGTTCAACGAAATTCGCGCCGGGCGCGTTGGTAACGGGCGGTACCGCCGCGCCAGTGCCCCGATCATACACCGGTTCCGTAATCGGAACACCCGGACTTCGCGCCAGTTTCGTGCGCTTCGGACAAACGGCGCGCTATAATTCGGGCGGCAGGGACGCCAGCGACGCAAAATTGGGGCTAAGTTACAGTGCCCGGGGCTTTTCACCCAGACGCCGCCCGCCACGACGCGACACCACTGATTTCTGTCTCACCCCGGGCTAAATTCCGTTGTCGCGCGAGGTGTCCCCGTGACTCCTGACCGGCTGGCCACGCACCTGTCCGTTAACTCTTACGGCTCTTTCACGCTCACGGACGCGATCCGTCCGGGGGCCGAACTGCCGGTGCGCCCGCGCCAGGGCTACCGTGTTGAAGTGTACCGCGATCAGCGTGCGAAACTGCGGCTCCCGATGCTCTCGGCCGCGGTCTCCGCGGAGCGGCTGTTCGAGACGTTCCTGGCGCTACTCGAACCGCTCGGTGAAGTCGTTCACGTCGTTCTGGAAAGCAGTCACGGGACGACCTCAGACGGGCACGCGGACTTGCGCCGCGAGCACATCGACTTGGCCGTTCTCACGAGCCACTTCTGTGAGTTCGAGGAACTGCTGACGCACGACGGTTGCACCGGGGTCGCGGTTCTCGCGAACCGCCGGCCGATCGAGGTGCAGTTCGACGAACACAAGCTGTTCCACATTTACGCGCCGAACCTGAAGCCGTTCCGCCGCGTGCTGCGTGACCACGGCGTCCGCCGGCGCGAAACGCTCTCACTTATCTCCGAAGCCGAGCACCTGCACCATACGACGGAACAGTTCGCGGATGACTTCCGCCAGCTCGCGATGCGGGCCGGTGTCGGCGATTTCGATCGCGTGTTCAGCGACTGACCCCGCATCACACGACCGCAAGGCGAGCCGCACATGAGCTGTGCGGCTCGCCTTTTATTTTGCCCCGGCTCTTACGATCAGCACCGCATCCCGTCCGCCGCACGGCTAACATTTGCTAACATTTCCAGCCCATCAAATCGCTTACTTGACGATGCAAATCATTGCTGCACAATCACTTGCAGCAATTTGATTCGGAGTGGATGTTAGCATTTCGGAGTACGATCCAAACGTAGATGGTCGCATGCTACTTTTTGCGACGGCAAGCGCTCACCGCGGTTCCTACCCCAAGTGTAAATCAGTTCACAAATTTTACAAGGGCAATTTAGGCGAGAGATGAATGCAGAATATTTTTGACAGGATTAACGGGATCGACAGGATTCAAAACGCACTGAGTTTGTAGCGTCGGAAAGGCGAACGGCCGGTGTAAGCCGGCCGGTGTTTTCAGCCTCACTGTGTTGGCCGCTACCGACATACCATGCAGCGGATATTCCGTGAAAGACTGGCACCGGCCGCCCGTGCGCAACACGTGTCGGCGCGCACTGACTACGCGCCGAGTTCTTTTCTTGATCCTGTAAATGCTGTCAAACTCTTCGCTTCTCTCACCGGCCGGCTTACACCGGCCGTTCGCCTCAATACCGCTACACAGAAGCACATCGCCTTCACTTCTTCTCGATGCGGTACAGCGCTTTCTCGGTGCGAAGCAAGAGCGCGTCGCCGTGGACCGCGCAACTGGCCTGCGTCTTCTCGCCGAGCTTGTTTTTCGCGATCTCCTCGTAGCTCTCGCCCGGCTTGAACACGGTCGTCGTGCCCGCTTCGTCCAGCAGGTACACCAGACCGTCCGCGAGCAGTGGTGACGAGGAGAAGTTCCCGCTGACGCGCTCGTTCCACCGCTCGGTGCCCTTTTTCGCGTCCAAACAACTCAGCACGCCGTTATCCGAGATCATGTACAGCGCGTCGTCGACCGCCAGAATCGACGGGTTGAGCGGGACGTTCTTTTTGACCGTGAACGCGATGTGCGTGGCCGTCACGTCGCCCTTCCCGTCCGGCTTAACGGCCACCAGATTCGCCGTGTTGTACCCGGTGCAAACGTAAACGAGGCCGTTCGCGTACACCGGTTTCGGCACCACGGAATAGCCGCCGCCGTAGGTCGCGCGCCAGATCTCCTTGCCGGTCTTCGGGTCGAGGGCCATCACGACGCCGCTTCCGGCGGAGACGAGTTGCTTCTGATCCTTCACTTTGATGAGTACCGGTGTGCTGAACGAGAACGGGTTTGCCCCGGTCTTGTTGTTCCGCGGCGTCTGCCACGCGATCGCCCCCGTGGTCTTGTCGAGTGCGATCACGGCCTGCTTGTCGGTGCCATCGATGCTGAAAATGAGGTGATTCCCTGCGAGGGCCGGCGACCCGCCGTTCCCGTGAACCGGGGTGTATTTGAGTTCCTGCTTGGCCCACACCTTGCTCCCGTCGTTCGCGTTCAAGCACGCGGTACCCATGTGCCCGAAGTGAACGTACACTTTGCCGCCCTCAACGATCGGCGTCGGACTGGCGTGACTGTTCTTCTTATGGGGCTTCGTCGCGTCCGCGCCCTGTTTGAACACCTCTTGGTCCCACACCGTGTCGCCGGTCTTCACATTGAGGCAAAGAGCGCGGAGCGAATATTCCTCGCCCTGCGCCACCGCGGTCGTCAGGTAAACATTCTCGCCGGCGATTGCCGGCGACGACCAACCCAGACCCGGTAGCTCTTTGCGCCACGACACGTTCTTGCTGGTGCCCCACTCGGTCGGCAGCTTCGCGTCTGTGTGCCCGTTCCCGGCCGGTCCGCGGAACTGGTTCCAGTCGGCGGCCAGTAGAGCGGGAGCGAAAGCGAGCGAGAGCGCGAAGTAAGAGACGATCCGGTGCATGTGCGAACTCCGCGCGGGGAAGGGCTTTGGGGTGGGAGATTGTTAAACACTTTACGTCGAAACCGGCACCGAGTCCTTCCAAAAGTGAGCGAGCAGAAGGGGCAAAGCACGCGATTTTGAGACAAGACACGCGAACCGCGGCTAACAATTCTCCATATTCGGCCGGATCGTGCTGACATTCGGGTAACACGCGCAGCCAAAAATGCGCCTCAATTTCCAGGACGCGCCCTCGGACCCGAGCCGATAAGCGCTCACCAGCGCCCGACCACACTCGCGTCACGGGTAGAATAACCGCCATGAAGCTCGTTGTGAAAACCATCCTGGTGCTGTTGGCACTCACGAGCGTGAGCATCATGGCCGCGCTCCAGTTCCACCCCGGCGCGGCAACCGAACCACCCCCACCCCCGGTCTTCGGGGACGCGACCATTCGCGCGAAAGCGGGCACGTCCGACATCGTCATCCGCACCACCGCGCGCACGGCCGGGGCGATTCACTCGCTGACGTGGGGCGGGAAAGAGTTCGTGGACAGTTTCGACCACGGGCGGCAGATCCAGTCCGCGTCGAACTTCGATAGCGGAAAGGAGTTCGTTCCCGAAGTGTTCAACCCGACCGAAGCCGGGAGCCTGGCCGACGGGCGCGGGCCGACCTCCACGAGCAAACTGCTCGAACTGAGCGCCAAAGAAAACGAACTCACCACGCTCAACCGCATGGCGTTCTGGCTGAAGCCGGGAGAGAAATCACTGGGCAACCCGGCGCGGAACACGGTCGCGCTGTCGGACCACTACCTCACGAAGCGCGTCACCATCGGCTTCAAGGGACTACCGCACGCGATCGAGTATCGCACCACGTTCCTGGTCCCGAACAGCGAGAAGCACACTTACGCACAGTTCGAGGCCGTTACCGGGTACATGCCGGCGGAGTTCAACACGTTCCTGCGGTTCGACTCGAAGAAGGGCCAGTTGCTCCCGCTGACCGACGGACCGGGTGAACAAGCCGACCCGGTCGTGCTGTCCAGCGCCGACCGCAAACACGCAATGGGCGTGTATGCTCCGGGGCTGCCCAGTAAGGGGTTTGAGGGAGCCGGGTACGGGCGGTTCCGCTTCGCGCCCGAAAAGGTGGTGAAGTGGAACTGCGTTTTCCGTTTGAAGAATCAAGACGGCGTGCTCGGCGGCGATCACCAGTTCCGGTGCTTCGTTGTCGTGGGCACGGCGGCCGATTGTGAAGCGACGCTCGCCGCCTTACACAAAGAATTCACGAAGTAATGGACCCGCACGAGCCCCACCTGTTGCTTGCAGCGGCGGCGCGAAGCCCGTATCAAAACGGTTCCGATTGTAGCGACCGAGGGAAACGTACCGTGTGCGCAGAGGCACCGGTGTGGGCTGCTTTTCCTTTTGGGGTTCGCTATTATCGCGCTCATCGGATGTGTCGCCACCTGAGGTCCGCGTGATCCGATTCAACTGTCCGAACTGCGGCCGTCACTACGAACTGCTCCCGGCACTCGCGTTCCTTCCGCTGGTGTGCAAACAGTGCGGCGAGCGCATCACGCCCCCCGCGCCGGAACCGGAACCTCCTCCGCCACCCGCACCGGTTTTACAGCAACCCGCCGCTCCGCCTCCCACGCCAAAGGCAACGTTGCCGGTCGCGAAGGTCGTTGCGCCTCCACCGCCCGTCGCAAAACCGCAGCCCCCCGCACCACCGGCCGACGACGCGGACGAAGCGCTCGCGACGAACTCGGATTCGGCACCGGATATCGACTTCAACCTGAGCGGACCAACGGCCGCGGACCTCAGCAACGCGGCCCGCGCGCTACCTCCGGACGGCGTGAACCCCGCGACGGCATCGGAACTCGAAGGTACCGCCGGCTCGACTTCCAACACGCAAAAGTACACGCCCCCGGAAGTCGATCTCAAGCTTCTCGGTACGGAACCGCCGCCCCCGCCTCCGAAACGCGCGCCCAAACCACCGGCTCCCGCTCCCGAGCCAGAAGTCGAAGAGCGGCCCGAAGCGACGCTGATGCCGTTTATCGTGGACTTCGTTGTGTTCGTGCTACTGGTCGTGGTTGGGATGTTTGTCGGCGAAATGCTGGCCCAAAAAACGACCGGTGCCGTTCTCTCCGAAGCGGGCTCTGCCCCAAAGTTCCCGCCGCCCGATCTGCTCATGTGGGGCGGGCCACCGGCCGTGTTCGCGCTGATCTATCTGCTACTCAGCAGCCGCAAACTCAGCGTGGGCGAGTGGCTCCGGCGCCGGCGCGCTCAGTAACCCACGGCGAACGAAAACGGCGCCGGTTCGGTTCGATCGCCTTCTGCAACCGGCCGTCGCGCCGGTACGCCACGGGGAATTGCACGCATTTCTACTCGGACCGACACGCACCCTTGCGCCGTGTAAGCGCCCCTCCGAGATTCGCGCTCCGTAACACACTTTGCAATCCGACCTCCAACGGCGGGGTACCACGGGGCGCGAACCCCACTTCGCGCGAGTCGTGGCCCGGATTCGATATTCGTTGGTCGGGGCCGGCCACAGAAAACCGGCACCGGCAACCAACCCGCGAATGCCGCGGCCCGCCGGAACCACAGCTAGTTCCGGCGGGCCGCTGTCACGATTTAAGGGTTAGTGCTGCGGAGCGTTCTTGGGTGGAGGGGGGATCGGCGCGACGGACGGATCTCCGCGCCCGCCGCCCTTGTGTACCCCGTTCTTAGGGGCGTCCGTCGCCACCGGTTGTGTCGGAGCCGACGTGCCGCAGCCGACGATTACGGCCGCGAGCCCCGCGGTCAGGAGAGCGTTGCGAAAGCGAATCATTATGGCTCCGTGAGCGGCGACCGGGTGCGGCCGCCGGTTATTAAGGGTGAACGTAACCGATTTCGGATGACTTGGAACGAGCCGCGACCGCGAGGGTGCGGGAGGCGCCTCCCGTTGCTGGTGCTCGCACCCAATATGGGGGGCTCCGTACCGCTCCCTCGCGGTCGCGGCTCGTCGAGCCGGTACGACGATCTCGATACTTAGTTGCTGATGCTGGAGTAATCCGTGCTCTGGCCGTCCTGCATGCCGGCCATGCGCTGGAACGTGTACCAACTGTCGCTGTACCAGTCGGTGCTGGCACCGGAGAACTTGCGGATCGTGCGGACGGACCCGTCGCACATCCCGAAGCACACGATCCCGGAGTGGTTGCTCGAGTAGTTGGTGAGCGAGCTGGTGGTCGGGATCGCCCACGCCGTCGGGAGGTTGGACCCGCCCATCCAGCTCGAGACGAAGTCGCGGGTGCCGGGCGCGGTGCCGCCGAGGGTCTCGCCGAACGCGATCGTGTTGCTCGTCCCGTCCGTGATCCCGACGATGGTGGTCTTGGAGTTCTGCGTGTACGGCCCCTTCCACTGGTCCCAGAAGCTGTCGCCGGTCGCGCCGAGGGCGCCCGAGCTGGCCGCGTAGTTCGTGCGGCCCAGGGGCGTGGACGGGTCGAACCACGCATACGCGAGCGAGCCGGGGGTGGTGTAGTAGTACGCCATCACCCCGGTCGAGGGCGTGACGTCGGCCGTGTCCGACGGGCAGAGGAACGTCTTGATCCGGACCTGGGCCGGGCCGTAGGCCGAGCCCCACCACTCCCCGCCGGCCGCACCGGGCGGGAGGATGAACTCGTTGGTCGGGATCTGGGTGTACACGTTGTCCTGCTCGATGTACGGCAGCAGGTACGCGAGCGTGCCTACGTAAGTGCTCATGTTGATGCCCGGGGGCAGGTGCCCGTTGGCGCTGTCGTAACTGTGGGCCGCGAGGCTGATCTGCTTGAGGTTGTTCTGGCAGCTCATGCGCGCGGCGGCCTCGCGCACCTTCTGGACCGCGGGCAGCAGGAGCCCGATCAGGATGGCGATAATGGCGATCACCACCAGCAATTCAATGAGCGTGAATGCCGAGCGAAAACGGCGCAGCCGAACCGACATGCGAATCTCCGAGTAAACGAACGAAAAGAATAGACTGAACCAGGCAAATCGGACTGGGAGCGAAAAGACACTATGGGCGGATGAAGGAGCGGGCAGGCTCTTTCGGGAGAGAGTGGGCGGACCTATTGCAGTTTACCTGCCAACGGCGCGGGGCTTACGCGCCGGGGAACTGAAAATGCTGCAAGTGGCATGTTTTACGTGCGTTCTGCGGGTTCAGTTTTTGGACTCTCATCCCGGGCACATAAGTTCCCCGCCGCGTCCCGCGACAGCGTGCTCGAAAATAGTGCACAAATGAACCAAATATGAAATGGGCGCAGCCACTCTCACAACCATAGGCGTGGGAAATCGTATTTGCGTCCGCCAAAGAAAATGGGCAAGGCGGTGAGAGATGAGTACCGGCATTAAGCGAGTTTGCGCCGGAGAGTGCAACCGGTTTTATGAGGGCTAATGCTCTCCACCCGCGCGTTAACACTCGCGGTTCGCCCGGAGCCTTTGGCGAACCGCGAGTGTTAACGCGCGGGTGGGACGGAGTACCAGCAAAGGGTGCTAAAATCACGCCAAGCGGTCGCTCATCACGCCAGCACGTCGCGCAGGACTTGCCCCGTGGGGACGATCGACACCGGTCGGTTGGTCTTGTCGGCGATCGTCGTTTCGAGGTCGTAGCCCAGGAGGTGGTACGCGGTCGCGAGCAGATCCTTCGGCGACACCGGCCGGTCCGCCACGGTTCCGCCGATCTTGTCGGTCTTGCCGACGACCTTTCCGCGTGCGATCCCGCCGCCCGCGAGCAGCACCGAATACGCCTGCGACCAGTGGTCGCGGCCCGCGCCCTTCGCGCTGCTCAACTTCGGCGTGCGCCCGTGCTCGCTCAGCACCATCACGAGCGTGTCGTCGAGCATCCCGCGCTGGTCGAGGTCGCTGATTAACCCGGAGAACCCGCGGTCGAACCCGGGCATCAGTTCGTTCCGCATGCGCGGGTAGTGTTCCCAGTGCGTGTCCCAGCCCGAACCCGCGAGCCCGAACTCGTCCCAGAACACCGTCACGAACTTGCTGCCGGCCTCCACCAGCCGGCGCGCGGCGAGGCAACTCTGGCCGAACAGCATGTGCCCGTAGCTCTCGCGCGTCTTCGCGGACTCGCGGCGCACGTCGAGCGCGTGGCGCACCGCGTTCGAGCTGATGAGCGAGTAGGCCATCTCACGGAAGGGGTCGCGGGAACCGGATTTGTCGCGCGCCCGGCGCGCGTCTTCCATCTGGTCGAGCAGCGACTTCCGGGTGTTCATGCGATCGAGCGTGAGGTCGGCGGTGTGTTCACCGCCGAGCGTGAAGTACGAGTCCGGCGCGATCCCCGCGTAGGGCTCGTCGAATTCGATGGTGCGGTCGGTCAGTGTCTTGGTGATCTTCGCCGTCGCCTTACCGTGGAAACTGGTGTAGTGCGGGTGGAACTGATTCCCGAGGAACGCGGGGTACGGCCCGGCGCGCTGCACCTCGCCCGTGCGCTGGCTGCTGAACGGGAACGGCAGCGCGATGTTGTCCGGCACGGCCCTCTTCGCGCTCGCGGGGTTCCGACGCTGTTCGAGGTGTGCGACCGTCGACCCGATGAACGGCCAGTGCTTGCTGTCGTGGGGCGCCAGTTCCATTGACACATCGATCTCGGGAATCGACGTGGTCGCGTAGGCGACGCCGTGGATCGGGTACGGGTGCGTCACCGAGCGCACCACGGTGACGTTGTGCATCACGCGGCTGGTGTGCGGGAGCAGTTCGCACACGTCACACCCCGGCAGGGTGGAGCGGATCGACTTGAGTTCCCCGCGCACCTCCACGGGCGCATCTGGTTTCTGGTCCGCGAGTTCGATCTGGCTCGGCGATCCGTAGAGGAACAACAGGATGCACGCTTTCGCGCGGCCGAAGTGTTTGTCGTGCCCCGTCGCCGCGCCCGCTCCGGCGGGCGGAGTTTTTCGAGCTTCAGCGCGCAGGAACGCGGGTAAATTCAGCCCCAGAGCGGCGCCGGCCGTGATGAGGTCGCGCCGGGTGACACCGGTGCAAAGCCGCTTCGGGTTTCCGAGAACGCGCAACATGGCATGGTCCTGACGGGCCGCGGGAGGCGGGACGCTGGCGGGATGACACAATAATGCCCCGGCCCCGCGATCGGGGCAAGTGAAATGCGCGGGCGAAAACTGCCGCCCCCTTGCCCCGAACACGGTAACTGGTGACACTATTCCGGCACCCATCAAATCCGTGAGGACCAAGTCCCCATGAAGCGCTACCTCTCTCTGGCCGCGCTGCTGATCGCTGCGCCGGTGTCGGCCGCGGAGTTACCCAAGCCCCTCGCTACGGGGATGGTGAACCCCGAGTCGGTCGTCGTCGGGCCGGACGGCAAGATTTACGTCACCGTGATCGGTGAGTTCGACAAGGACGGCGACGGGGCCGTTGTCACGATCGAGAACGGGAAGGCGGTCCCGTTCGTCAAGGATCTTGACGATCCCAAGGGCATCGCGCTGTTCCAGAACTGGCTGTTCGTGACCGACAAAACGAAGGTTCTGCGCATCAACCGCCAGACCGGTAAGTCGGACGTGTTCGCCGCTGCGAAAGCGTTCCCGGTCGAGCCGAAGTTCCTCAACGACGTCGTCGTGGACCCGGAAAACGGCCTGGTTTACGTCAGCGACTCGGGCGCAAAGGGGAGCGGCGGGGCCGTGTACCGCATCAACCAGAAGGGCGGGGTCTCGCTCGTCGTGGACGAGAAGAAGTTGCCGGGGCTGAACACCCCCAACGGCCTCACGCTGGACGGCTCCTCGCACCTGATCCTCGCGGACTTCGGCGCGGGTACGTTGCACCGCATCAAACTGGTCGACGGCAGCAACGAGAAGATCGCCGAGGGCATGGACGGGGCCGACGGCCTCACCTGGGACTACTACGGCCGGCTGTTCGTTTCGAGTTGGAAGACCGGCAAACTGTTCGTCATCCCGCGCCCGGGGGACAAACCGGTGCTCGTGGCCGAGGGCTTCAAGTCGGCCGCGGACACGTGCCTCGACGCGACCGGCAAGTTCATCCTCGTGCCCGACATGAAGGGCGGCACACTGAACGCGGTCCTCGCACAGGTGCCCGGCGCCCCCGTGGACGACACCGCTCTCCCGCTGAAGACGGAAGTCGCGTTCCCGGACCTCAAGTGGACCGGGTGGAACCCGGAAACGGCCTCGGGCCGGCCGAACCCGCTCCGGCCGCTCGTGCTCACGCACGCGGGCGACGGGAGCAACCGGGTGTTCGTCGGCACGCAGCACGGCGTGATCCACGTGTTCCCCAACGACCAGAAGGCCACCGAGACGAAGGTGTTTCTCGATATCCAGGACCGCGTGAAGTACAACGACAACACCAACGAGGAAGGGTTCCTCGGCATGGCGTTCCACCCGAAGTTCAAGACCAACGGCGAGGTGTTCGTCTTCTACACGCCGAAGAAGGAGAACAAGGTCAACGTTGTGTCGCGGTTCAAGCTGAGCAAGGACGACCCGACGAAGCTCGACCCGGCCTCCGAAGAGCAGATCATCCGGTTCGAGAACAAGCTGTTCTGGAACCACGACGGCGGGACCGTCCTCTTCGGGCCGGACGGGTACCTGTACGTGATCCACGGCGACGGCGGCGCGGCCAACGACCCGCAGGAGAACGGTCAGAACCTCGGCGTGCTCTACGGGAAGATTCTGCGCCTCGACGTCGACAACAAAGCCGACGGCAAGAACTACGCGATCCCGAAGGACAACCCTTTCGTGGACAAGAAGGGCGCGCGGCCCGAGATTTGGGCCTACGGCATCCGCAACATCTGGCGCATGAGCTTCGACAGGAAGACGGGCAAGCTCTGGGCCGGTGAAGTGGGCCAGAACCTGTACGAAGAGATCAACATCATCGAGAAGGGCGGCAACTACGGCTGGAACATCCGCGAATCACTCCACCCGTTCGGCGCGAAGGGCGTCGGCCCGCGGAAGGATCTCATCGACCCGATCTGGGAGTACCACCACAACGTGGGCAAGTCGATCACGGGCGGCGGGGTGTACCGCGGGAAGGCGCTCCCGGAACTGGAGGGGCACTACCTGTACGCGGACTACGTCACGTCCAAGATCTGGGCGCTGAAATACGACGAAACCGCGAAGCGCGTGACCGCGAACCGGACGATCAAAGACCCGGAAAAGCCGGTGCTCTCGTTCGGTGAAGACGAGCAGGGCGAGATGTACTTCCTCATCGTTGCCGCCAACGGTAAGGGGATCTATCGCTTCGTGAAGCAGTAGGCGAACCGCGTTGGTGGTGCGCTTCGCGTGTCGGGCGCACCACCACTCATTTCCAATCGGAACTCACTTCTCCCCCGCGCGCTCCTTGAGCAACTTCGCGGCCGCACCGGTGTGGAACTCCCACGTGCGCATCCCGCTCTCCTCGACCGCTTTCGGGTCCGCGCCCGCGGCGAGCAGCAGGCGCACGGTCTCCACGTTTTTGGAGAGCATCAGCGCGTTGCGCCCGGAGTTGTACTTCTGAGTCGTCTTCGCATTCACGTCCGCTCCGCGGGCGAGTAGCAGCGAGACGAGCTTCACGGCCGCCCGGTTCGCGGCCCACAGGAGCGGGGTGAACCCGTCCGCGTCTCGCGAATCAACCGCAGCGCCCTTATCGAGTAGGGCTTCGGCCAGTTTCACGTTCTGGTGCGACATGACCCACCCCGACCGAATCGCGGCGTACTTCAATGGGTCGCTCTTTTCCTTGTCGCCCAGATTCACGTTCGCGCCCTGCGCAATCAGGTAAAGCGCGACGTCCAGTTTGTCGCTCACAATGGCCGCGATGAGTGGCGTGTAGCCGTACTGCCCGCGCCCGTCGAGTTTCGCCTTCGTCACGACGAGTTCCTTCACTTTGTCCAGGTCGCCGGCGATCGCGGCTTTCACCAGTTCGGCGACCGACGCCTTGGCTGCCGATTTCTTCGGAGCGGGTTTGCCGTCGTCGACCTGCGTGGCTTTGACCTTCCCACCGCTATCCGGCGACAGGTCGATGAAAACCTTGCGCTTGTCCATGACCGTGTCGAAACAGCCCTCACCGATGCCGTCGCTCCACTGACCCTGCGTGTCTTCGATCAGCCCCTGGAGTTCGTCCTTGGTGAGTTTTCGCGCGCTGATGAATTCGGACACGACGCGCAGCTTCTTCGCTGCGGCGTCAAACACGAGAGCCACCCGCCCGCCCTTCAGTTCCAGGTCCGCGATGTCGCCGTGGTGGTACTTGGCGCACGTTTCTTTACCAGAGTGAAGTCCGTCGAACGTGCCGAGTCGCTTGACGTCGGTGATCGGCTCCTCGGTCGCGTCGTCGGTGACTACGACCGGGCCGCTAATCGTAATGGTGAACATGGCGCTGACCTTGGGCTGGGAGAAAGCCGTTACGGTAAGCGACCAACAATACCGAATCTATCTCAGAGAAAAACATCTCTTGGTGAACGGCCGGTGTGAGCCGGCCGAAGTGTTGACCCCAAGCACGCGAACCGCGTTACGCCAGTGCTACGGCTCGCTGGCGGCGCACGTAGACGATGAGCATACCGGCACCAGTCACGAGCAGCACCCAGCTACTCGGTTCCGGGGTCGATACGGCGGTCGGGTTCGATGCGGGGGAGGGTGGGCGGGCGTCGAACCCGTCCGCGAAGCTCCACCCGTCCCACGACCCGTCCTTCAGAATGCGACCGGACATCCCCGTACCGCTGTAGCCCCAATCGGCGTCGCCGGGGTCTTTGGCCCAGTAGCTCCAGTACCCGGTCCACCACCCTTCGCGGTAGAGGTCGCCCGGGTCGGTCGGCGACCGACCATCGGCCAGTCCGCCGTCCCGGTCCGCGGACGCGATCCCGTTCGTGAACGTGAGCGTCGGCGACACGCCGAACACGCCGTTGTGGTTCGCGTCGAACCCGATCCCGAACAGCGCGAACCCCAGACCCGGCCCAAAATCCCCGAGGTTGGCGTAAAGCCCGGTGTTGGACCCGGTGATCGCCCGGAGCATGTCCTCCGCGGTCGCCGTGCCGTCCCACCGGTACCCCCAGATGAACGACGAGGTTCCGGACGCGGTCTTCCAGTCCACCACGAACGCGGCGCGGTTGCTCCCGGTCCCCACCCACATGTCGACGTCATCAAGGGATGTAACGAACCCGGCCTGTGCGCTGCCCGCCAGCCCCAACAACACGCCGAGACAAAGAACGAACTGCCTGAACACGCGAGCCTCCGTTCCCCGGCTCGGGGCCGCTCACCGCGTGCGGTGATGCGTCCGCCCGCTCCGGGACGTAAGCCGTTGGTGCCGGCGTTCTCGCGTTAATGGACCGGTGGAAGTCGCATTTCATGCGACTATCGCGAGGGGTTCGACCGGGGAGACACGGACCGCGGCGCTGGCGCGCCGGGAACGGGAAACGCACGGGCTGCTCCTTCTTCACTGGGCCGGGCGAGGAAACGCCTACGGACCGGGGCGGACGGGCAGCGCCGCGCACGCGCGCGGACAGAGACCTGCCGGTCCGGTCGCCTGGGGTCCGAGGCACCGAACGACGATCACGACAGGCAGGTCTTCTGGCTTACGGCCTTTTGTCGGGTTCGAGCGGCCTTCCCGCGGTGCTCCGCAGTGGCATTGTGCCCGTTCCCGGCCGAATACAGCAGCGGCCCTGCGCCGGATTCTCACCGGCTTCCCTTTTCACCCCCGCCGCGAGAACGGCGGAGACACCTATCGAGTGGGGTGAGTTATACGCGACCAACACCCGGCGTCCAGAACTGTGGGCACCTTCACCGCACAATCATATCTGACTCACGTTTGCGTGTTGCGGCGCGCAAACAAATAGCAACACCGGAGTGTCACGCCCTTCGGTGTGAGTTTTCGCCCGCCGGATTGCTTTCACCGCCCGGGACGGTTAGAGATGTTGAGTGCCCGTGTTGCGTTGTTGAATTGATGGATTTGGTTTTTGTTTGGTGGCACAGGCCTCTGGCCTGTGTGAGTGCCTCCACAGGCCAGAGGCCTGTGCCACGAACACAAAACACAACCAGAGTGGGGGCCACATGGGTTCCAAATCCGTGCGCCGAGCTGCCAAACCCGAACCGCTTCCCGTCCCTAAACCGCGACCGAGCCGCCGAACATTCATCCTCAGCGCGCTCGCAGTGGGCGGGTTCGGGGTGGCATACGGGATCACTAAAAAGATCCAGACCGCGAAGTTGCCCGCACCGACCGACGCGGCCCCTCCCCCTCCGCCCACCATACCGCCGGCCCCCGGCCCACGCGACTCGGTTGGGATGAAGTTGATTCCCGGTGGCGAGTTCACAATGGGTTCGGCCGATTCCGCGTTCCCACGAACCGAGCGCCCGGCCCACAAGGTGAAACTGACCGGCTACTGGATCGATGAAACCGAGGTCACCAATTCCGCGTTCCGGAAGTTTGTCGAAGCAACCAAGTACGTCACGACGGCCGAGAAGAAACCCGACTGGGAGGAGATGAAGAGGTTCGTCCCGCCCGGCACCCCGAAACCGCCGGACGATCTACTCGTGCCCGGATCGCTGGTGTTCAAACAACCCGCGCGGGCTGTGTCCCTCGACAACGTCGCGCAATGGTGGGCCTATGTGCCCGGGGCGTGCTGGAAGAATCCGGAAGGGCCGGAAAGTAACCTCACGGGGAAGGACGATCACCCCGTTGTTCACGTTTCGTGGGACGACGCGGTCGCGTACTGTGCCTGGGTCGGTAAGCGGTTGCCCACCGAGGCCGAATGGGAGTTCGCCGCACGCGGCGGACTTGCCGGGAAACGGTACCCGTGGGGTGATGAAAAGTCGACCGACGATAACCCGCGTGCGAACATCTGGCAGGGCGAGTTCCCGCACCGCAACACCGAACGCGACGGTTACGGGCGAACCGCACCGGTCAAGAGCTTTCCGCCGAACGGGTACGGCTTGTACGACATGGCCGGCAACGTGTGGGAATGGTGCGCGGACTGGTACCGGGCGGACGCTTACGACAGGCTCGCGGACCGTGGAACGAGCGCCGACCCGCAAGGCCCGGGCGACAGTTGGGATCCGGGCGAGCCGTGGGCGCCCAAGCGCGTAACGCGCGGCGGGTCGTTCCTCTGCCACGTCAGCTACTGCGAGAGCTACCGCCCCGGCGCCCGGCGCGGAACGACCCCCGATACCGGCATGTCGCACATCGGGTTCCGCTGTGCCCGATCTGCTTGAAAACGCGCAAGAGCGGTTCGAGGGCACGTGCCGCGAGTCGCACTGCGAGCCGATCCCGGGTTGCTTACCCTCTGTAACCGGCTACAGAAGGCGAACGATCCGAGGCCGTTCGGCGCGCCCGCTCCCACTTCTTGCGCGTTACGGTATGCTGATCGGCACCGCTCCTCGCCCAACCAGAGGCCCGCCATGCCCGACCCTGTCGATCGTCGCACGTTCGCGACCACGTTCGCCGCGAGCATCGTTCTTGGAAGTGAAACGTTCGGCGCCGACGCGCCGGTCGTTGCCCCAATGCCACACGGCAAGCCCACCGAGGCGCCGTTCGAGCGCGACTACCCCAAGCCGGGCTTCAACCCGAGCTGGCGCCGGCCGCAGATCAACCGGCTGCTCATTCAGGACTTCGTCGTCTACGCGCACACGGACGCGGCGATGGTGTCGAAGCTCCTCGATAAGGAGCCGGCCCTCGTCAACTCGTTCATGGATTGGGGCGGCGGGGACTGGGAAAGCGGTCTCGGTGCTGCGGCCCACATGGGGAACCGCGCGATGGCCGAACTGCTCCTGGAGCGCGGCGCCCGGATCGACATCTTCTGCGCCACAATGATGGGACAACTCGACGCGGTCAAAGCGTTTCTCACGCTCCAGCCGAAGCTCATCGACGCGAAGGGGCCGCACGGGTTCAGCCTGCACTTCCACGCGCAATTGGCCGGCAAGGATGCGGACAAGATGGTCGAGTACCTGCAATCGGTCAAGAAGATCGACCTCCCGCCGAACCCGTTCCTCCGAAAGCCCGGCGACAAGAAAGACCCGCCGAAGAAGTCGTAAATCGCCGCGCGAACATTCACCCGAACGAGGCCGACCGATGACTCCGTTACTGCGTGCCGCGGTGCTGCTCCGTTTGATCGCAATCCCCATCCCCGCAAGGGGAGCCGATGTCGAAATTCCCAAAGACATCGCCGTCGCCGCGGGGCACAAGGACGTTCTCACGGTCAAGGCGAAGGGCGTTCAGATTTACAAATCGGTCGCCGACAAGGACGGCAAACTGGTGTGGGTTCTGGACGGCCCGCTCGCGGAACTGACCGACGCGAAGGGCACGCGCGTCGGGTGTCACTTCGAGGGGCCGTCGTGGGAAACGGCGGACGGGAGCCGGCTCGTGCGCGACGAGGTCGAAAAGCCGAAGTCGGCCTCGAAGGGTAGCGCCGATATCCCCTGGCTCCTCATTCGCGTGAAGTCGGACGACGCCAAACCCGGGGCGCTCACCAAAGTGGTCTACGTTCAGCGGATCGAAACGAGCGGCGGAAAAGCCCCCGCGGACGCGCCGAAGCGAGCGGGCACGAAGATCGGTGTGCCTTACGAAGCGAAGTATGTATTCTTCGCGCCAACCGAGAAATAGGCGGAACTCTTGGGGAACCCGGTCCGGCGCAAGTGGGTTCGGCGCATGTTCGTTTTTGCTGCATGCCCCGGGCCGATCTGCGATTCCTAACCCCCCGGAAGGGTGCGGTCCACCATGACGTGATTGTGGCAACGCGAGCGTCGCAAAGCGCGTAAGTGAGTTCGTGTGGTGCGGCGCGGTTGCCCGCGCCGCGCGCCACTTATCAGTCCTTGAACTCGACCAGAATGTCGTTGCTGCCCGACTTCACGGTTACGACTACCCCGCTGGAACCCGGGTCGCGGAACTTGGCCGGCACATCGACCTTCGGCACCGCGGCGGCCTTCGTTCCCGGCGCGTGAGGTTCGGCACGCGGCGGAGCGAAGTACGCCTTGTATTCCCCGGCCTCCAGTTCGCCGGTGACCTTATACTGGCCGTTCGCATCGATCTTCGCGCTCCCCGCCGAGCCGGTTTTGGAGAGGAAGTTCACCTCCCCGGCAGTCAACGGATTGCCTTTGTACTTAACGATCCCCGCGACGGTCCCGGTCGGTTTCTCGCTCGAGCACCCGCCCGCGGCGAGTGCGGTGCAAAAGAGCGCCAGCCCGCTCACGGTGCGGGTAAAAATACGCGCTGTCATTGTGGAATATCTCCGGAGGGCGTGTTGAAAATCACGGGTCGTTAGTCACGAGACCGTCGTCGCGAACGCACTGCTTTTGGAACGTGAAGAAGTCGATGCTGTTCGTGACGAACCGGACCGACCCGTCGGTGCGCAGCGTGTTGATGCCGGCCGTGTGGTTGGAATTCAGGATCGAGTTGCCCTTGTACGACGTGTCCGACCCGGCCGCGGTGGTCTGAGAGTTGTTGGCGTAAGCAACACACGTCAGCCCCATACCCCAGCAATCCGCACCGGCCGCCTGTGAGCGGAGCGGGGCGGATAGCGTGGTGCTACCCCACGGAGTGAAGTATCCGTTACGAATGTCGTTAACTCCGACGAGGCCCGACTGCTCGGCAACGATAATCGTGTTCGAGGTGCCGTCCACGCAGTCGGCGATGCGGCTCTGCTCGCCCGTTACAAGCATACCGTTCGCGGCCCACCACCCGCCGTAGTTTGAGTTGTAGATCACACCAGTCGTGCGCCCGATGGGGTCCGGGTAGGCGCCCATAATACCAATGTAACCTGGCACTTGGTGGTTGTTATTCGCCCACCACGTTACCCACGCGGCCGGTTGAGTGTCGGGTACGCTGGCGGACGGGCATTTCCAGATTGGCAGAACCAAGTTCTTCAGTGCGGCCGCGTTGTAGATGTCGTTCACATTCACTTGCTTGTAGAGATTGTCCTGCTCCATGTACGAGAAAAGCTCAACCCGCCAGTTCCCGTAATTAATTGCCGCACCACCTTGAGCAACGCGCTGCCCCATCGGGAACTTCTGGTTGGCGCTCTCGTAGTTGTGCAACCCCAGGCCAATCTGTTTGAGGTTGTTACTGCACTTCATGCGGGCCGCGGCTTCGCGGACCTTCTGCACCGCGGGCAGCAGCAGCCCAATGAGGATCGCAATAATCGCGATCACCACGAGCAGCTCAATGAGCGTGAACCCGCGGGTACGGGTGCGCGACGGGGCACCCCCGCGGCGCGCGGGGAGACAACGGACCGTGTGAGACATGACGGCTCCCGAAAAAAGAATGATGACGGCGGGCGAACTCGGCGTGGGAGTCCGGGGGAGTGAACGGACTGCCTGGAGACGGTGTGGGGAGAGAATAGCGGGAGAGAATTCAGTTGGAGATGGAGAGGACCGGTACACGCTACCAACTGCGCCGCGCCTTTTGCAAGAGGCAAATAGCACATCGTGAAGAATTTCAGAATCGCCTCACCAGTAACACAACGAATGCCACTCCCAACTCCGGTTCGCGTCGAGTATCATCGGCCCGTCCCATTCTCGGAGTACCCACATGCTCTCCCGCTTCTTCCTGACCGCGGTCGCGGCTATCGCGCTCGCACCGGCCGCGTTCGCGCAGCCGAACTACACCCGCACCGAGGACGTGATCTACGGCCGCAAGCACGGCCTCGCGATGACGATGGACGTGTTCGTGCCCAAAGATAAGGCCAACGGCAAGGGCATCATCTGGTGCGTGTCCGGCGGGTGGTTCTCGTCCAAAGAATCGGTCAATCCCGGCTTCGTGGGGGCGTTCGTCGAGCGCGGGTACGTGGTGTTCGCGGTCCTTCACGGGAGCCAGCCGAAGTTCACCATTCCCGAAGTGCTCGACGACATGCACCGCGCCGTGCGGTTCATCAAAGCGAACGCGAAGAAGTACAACGTGGACCCGGACAAGCTCGGTATCGCCGGCGGGTCCGCCGGCGGGCACCTGTCGCTGATGCAGGGCTGCGCGCCCAAAGAGGGCGACCCGAAGTCGAAAGACCCGGTGGACCAGCAGTCGTCTAAGGTCGCGGCGGTCGCGTGCTTCTTCCCGCCCACGGACTTCCTCAACTACGGCAAAGAGGGGCAGGTCGCGCTGGGCGACGGCACGCTCAAGGGCTTCCGCCCACCGTTCGATTTCTGGGAGCGCGAGAAGGGCACGAACAAGCTCGTGGTGATCGAGGACCAGGAGCGGCGCAAGGCCATCGGCAAAGCGATCTCACCGCTGTACCACGTGACGAAGGATTCGGCCCCGGCGCTCGTCATCCACGGCGACGCGGACCTGCTCGTGCCGATCCAGCAGGCCGAGCTCATCATCGCGAAGCTGAAGGACAACAAGGTGCCGTGCGAACTGGTCGTGAAGAAGGGGCTTGCCCACGGCTGGGCCGGCATGGACAAGGATCTTGTCACGCTGGCCGACTGGTTCGACAAATACCTCCTGAACAAGTAAACTCGAAAGCGCGGACCCGACAGGCAAGGCGAACGGCCGGCGTGAGCCGGCTGGTTGTTGCCAACCGCGCCCCGCGTTGCGCTCCCGTCGTTCGGTGCCTCGCGGGAGATGGCTCACCAACCATTGACCGCTTCCCCGCGCTACTGTAAGAGTCATTGTCCCGTTGTCATACCCACCAGCCGGCGGGGGCCGGCCGTTCGCCCGGCCCCCGCCGGCTCACACCCGCCGACCCAATTTCAGAGGCTCTCTCCCAATGCTCACGCGCAGAACGTTCCTGGCCGCAAGTGCGACCGCCCCTCTTGTGTTCTCGCGCGCCTCGGGGCGCGCCGCGAACGAGAAGATCACCCTCGGGTTCATCGGCGTCGGCACGATGGGCCGCGGGCACCTCGCGGCGTTCCTCGGGCGCCCGGAGGTCGAAGTCGTCGCCGTGTGCGACGTGGTGAAGGAGCGCCTCGATAACGCGAAGACGACCGTCGAGAAGCGGTACGCGGACCGCATCAAGTCCGGCGTCTACAAGGGCGTGACCCCGTATGCCGACTTCCGCGACCTGTTGGCCCACAAGGGCCTCGATGCGGTCGTGATCGCCACCCCGGACCACTGGCACCACATCCCCTGCGTGCTCGCGGCCCGGGCCGGGAAGCACATCTACTGCGAGAAGCCGCTCACGAACAACGTCGCGGAGGGGCGCGAGATCGTGAACGAGGTGAAAAAGGCGAAGATCGCGTTCCAGACCGGCAGCCAGCAGCGGAGCGAGTTCGCGAACCGGTTCCGCGCAGGGGTCGAGATGATCTGGAACGGGTGGATCGGCACCGTGAAGACGGTCCGCATCGGCGTCGGCGGCCCGTCCCGGCCGTGCGACCTCAAGGGCGAGGAAAAGCCCGCGGGCACCGACTGGGACATGTGGCTCGGGCCGGCGCCCGACCGCGAGTACAGTTCCGTACTGTGCCCCAAAGGGGTCCACACTCACTTCCCCGCGTGGCGCGACTACCGGGAGTACGGGGGCGGGCTGCTGGCCGACATGGGCGCGCACCACTTCGACATCGCCCAGTGGGCGCTCAAGATGGACACCTCCGGCCCGACCGAGATCATCCCGCCCGAGAACCCCAAGAAGGGGAGCGGGCTGCGGTTCGTGTACAAGAACGGCGTGACGATGATCCACAACGAGTTCGAGAAGGACAAGGACGGCAAGGAGATCGCGAAGGCCGACTGCGTGTTCGAGGGCACCGAGGGCACGCTCCTTGTTGGGCGCAACCAGCTCGAACTGCGAATGAAGAACGGAAACCCCACGAAGTTCCCCGATCAACCGCAGCGCGTCTACCCGAGCACCAGCCACCCCAAGAACTGGCTGGAGTGCATTGTGAGCGGGAAGGAAACGATCTGCCCGCCCGAAACGGGGCACCGCTCCGCGAGCGTCTGCCACTTGGGGAACATCGGCTACCGCCTGGGACGAAAACTGAAGTGGGACGCGGTCAAAGAACTATTCGTGGACGACGAGAAAGCGAACAAGGAACTGTCGCGCGAGCCGCGTGCGAAGTGGAAGGTGTAATCGCGAAACGCGAATCGGAGCCGGCTCGATAGTCTCATGATTCGCTCATTTCCCAGATTGTGCCGGTCGCTCTCATAACTACCGGGTTTCAAACCGCTTTAAAAATCGGCGGTTTGAAGCCCGGCTCGCTTTTTGCGACATTCGTCTCTCATTTCTTGCGGTCGAGCGCGCAAAAATTTCTCCTTTGTGCCTCACCACCAACTCACGGCCGCTGTGTTAGATGTTGTGTGCGATGGGCGTATGACCTTGGTCCGCCCGCGCGTATTGAGGCGACAATGGACTCCACCGACTACTTCGACCAATTCATTGTCCTCGCCGCCGTCGGGTTCGGCCTGCTGCTCGTCGGGGCACGAACCTCGCGCTCGGGGCCCGTTCGGGGCGCCGGTTCGCGCTGCGTGCGGGGATCAACATCGCGATCTGCGCACTGGTCGCGGTCGGGGTGAGTGAGATCGCCCGGGGCGAACTGGCCGCTCGCGCCGCAATGCTGCTCGGTGGCCTGGTGCTCACGATTACGCTCTCCAACTCCGAGTGGCTCCAGCAGCGGCTCGTGCTCCTCGTGTCGCTGCTCCTCCGGCCGTCGGCGCGCTGGGGGCTCCTGACGGTCGGCGGTCTGGCCCTGGTACTCGGGTCCGTGGTCGCGTTCGAGCACGCCGATAGCGAGACCCTCGAACAGCAAACACGGGAACTCGAAGCCGTACTCGGCCCCCGCCCAACGCCCCTACGGAGCGCGCCCGCGCGACGACCGACCGCGGCACGCGGGTCGTACTGAAGGAGCCGCTGAACCCGCGCGACGGCAGCGATTTAGCCGAACCCGAAGAGAAGCTGCTCCGCGAGCGCAAGCTCACAACACAAATCATCCGCAACAGTGCCCCGACGGATACCTCGAACTGCCACGGTTGGGTCTTCACGGGCGGCCAGTTCCTGCTCTCTCCGGACGACGTGGAACTCATCCTGAAGGAGAACGGGTACGCGGAAACGAACGACCCGCGCCCGGGCGACGTGGCGATCTACCGGCAGAACGGCGGGATCTCGCACAGCGCCCTCGTCCGGTACGCCAGCGAGGGGCAACCGGTGATGGTCGAGGGGAAGTGGGGCACGCTGGGCGTCTACCTGCACGGCGTCGACAAGTCGCTCTACGGCACCGACTACACGTTTTACCGCAGCCCGCGTCCGGGTCACTTGTTGGCCGGTCTCAGCGGCGCGAACACCAATTCAGCCAACGCGAACTCGACCAACGCGATCCCCGCGGCTAGCAGCGACTGACGTAACCGCTCATTGCGGCACTCACACGACGCCCGCGACTCGTGCCGCGGGCGTCGTTCGTTTCGTATCGCGGAACCACTCTCCCCTCGCATCGGGATGGGCACATCTACACCTCCTGTGCCATCGCGAGCGACGCGAAGCACGCATTCACGCGGCGCCGACCAGCGTGCACGAATGTGGGCGGGTTCCGTCAGCGCAAAAGCGTTGGGGCGGTCCGGTTGGTGAGGCCGAAACGCACTCAGCGCTTCGATCTCACCCACCGGACCGCCCGAACACGGACGACCGGATCGCGCTTACTTCAATCGTTCCACATACGGAACCACGGGTTTGTACTTCGGCAGGGTGAAATCGAACGCGGGTTGTGGCCCGGCGTAACCCGGGCGCACGTTCGACACACACGTGCCACCCCATGCAGTACGAACCAGCCCAGTTACTTGGACTGAACCGATTCCGGTAGTTGTGTCGAACACAACCGGATTATTGGTGACGGTAACCACTTGCGTCTCGGCTCCGTAACCGAGGACCAATGTCGTGTTGGCCCCGATCGGCCGGCGTTGACCATCGGCCGCAACGTACAGCGTCCCGGTACCCGTTGCATCATACCCTTGGCACACGAACGAAATCTGCGCGGGGCTGGACGGTCGGGCGGTTTCAGTCAGCACTGTAAAGAACGGCTGTTCGAGCGCCTGCGCACTCGACGTATCAGGATCGCCTGTGTACGGGAACGCCGGTTTCAGCGCCATGTTCGACATGTCAACAACAGCGACGTACTTCTGCCGCATGTCACCGGGGATCTTGTCGTATACTTCGGCCCCGAACTGCGCCGGGATCGCCACATTGTTCGGCCAACCACCTGGTGCGGGCGGGAACGTCACGTCGAAATACCCGATGGTGAGGTACACGACAAATGCGTGACTCACGGTGGTGACGTTGCTAACCACCTTCCGGAACGGTTCGGTCTGCGTGTAGGGGTTAGTTTCCGCCGTCTGATACAAGAACGGTAGCGCCGGGTTCGGCCCTGCCGGTGAACGCAAAATCGTATCGCCGATGTTACTCCCCGCTCCGTAGGCAAAGGTCCCCACCGTTGCGCTCGGGGCACCGAACGGGAGGAACGGCCGGTCGGAGCCGTTCCCCGATACCGTGTCGGTGTATGAGGGCGCCGGAGTTCCGTTAGGTTGTTGATTCGGCACCGGCACCGACACCTGATCCGCAGCCGCACCGCTGGCCGTGTTGCGCAACTGGAGCGGCGTGCGAGTATTCATCCACGACGACACCGGCGTCCCCAACGTCAGGTCACCCCAGATGGTATTATTCACGAACGCCTGATTAAACCGGTTACCTGTAGTGACCGTCACCGGCGCGTCCCACAAACCCAGGGCGATGCGCCGGTCTTGCATGACGTTCACGTTGATCTTCCCACTCATGCGCCCGCCGTGCGCGACGTAGGAGCTCGGTGATTTCACCGTGAGTAGCTCTAGCGCCCGCGCCAAACCGTCTTCGTGGAACGCCCAGCGACCGTAGCCATCGGTGTACACCAAACCGGTAGCAGTATTCCTGACGAACTCGTTCGTGAGTAGGTATGGTTTGGAGTCCCGCGCGAAGAGAATATCACCGAGTGTTTCGAGTGGCCGGTCCATGTGCTGTAGCCAGTCGAACGGGGTCATGATCGTATCGCTGATCGTCGCGGCAACACCCGCGGTAGCCGTAAGGGTTTGCCCCGGTTGGCCGGCATTGCCGTTCTGTCGGCCGAACGTGTTCTTTGGCTCGTTCGGGTCCGGCGTCGGCGGAGGCATCGTCGGCATGGTAGTCTGCGCCAACACCATCGAATTTGCGAACTGGTAGGCGTTGTACGTGCCCGCCATATTGGGGACCGTAGCAACTGCTCGGCCAGCAAGCGGTTGCACCTTACCGATCGAGAACCGATCAGCGAGCGGATCGTAGCCCCCGCTATTCATTACCGTCCGCGCACCACGGTTTGTTGCTTGCCCTTGGGCTCGGTGGACCGCATCGAATGCGGGCACCTCGTTCATCATGTCCACCGTCACATAAGGATTGATTGGGATCGCGTTGTTGCCCGGTGTGATCAACGGATCGTTTGGCTGCAGGTACGGGTTCGCCAAACGGCGGAGCAGAACAGTGTGCCGCCGGAATTCGTCCGTCCCGAGTGTCGCAACCGGGGGCATGTCGAGTGTATACCCCATCCCGGTGCTCAGTGCTGACTTACCCATCGCAGTGGCCGGCGAGGTCACTTTGTTTGCAGTCGCCCACACACCGGCATTCGGCGGATTGAACTCAGTCGCCGGGGGCGTCTTCGCGGTGACCTCCGGCCCGACCAGCACCACCCCATTTAGAGGCAGATTCGTTGGGGCCGGGGACAGGTATTGCGCGTTGTTCGGCTCGACGCTTCCGGGCTGGTTGGGCAGCGGCGACGAGGGGAACGTAAACGTCGTATCAGCCGCTTCAACGAACCGACCCGTGACGTTCGACTGGAAGTCGGGATCGGTTGGGGTAAGAAGCGCTGAGAGCTGATCTCTTGGCATCGCCGCTCCACCCGTCCTGCGTTGTTGCCTTGCGATCTGGATCTGGTAGGCACTGAGGTTAACACCACCCGTTCCGAAAATCCCCTGTGGGACGCCTGCAGCGGGCGTGCCCGGGAGCGCCGGTGGATTGGCGTGCGGAGTCATTGTCGGGTTAAGCAACTCTGTCCAGAATTTGACGTGCGCTTGTGCTGTGTTTGGCAGAGCCTGATTCATTCCGCCCATGAGCGGACCGTCTACACCGTCGGTCATCTCGGTGCCGTTGGTGATCTCGCTGTAGACCTCATTAATAACGAGGCGCGGCTTCTCGGTGCCAAAAACCACCCGGTTTCCAACGTCCGCTGGGTTAGTGAAATCGGCGGTCCCACTCGCAGGCGGGTTCCACACGAACACTGTGCTCACATCGTCATTATCGATGTAATCCACAATATTCACGGCAAGCTGCGCCAAATAACGGAGCGCCCAGTATTGCTGCTGTGTGTAGGTGATTGGGGCGCCACTCGACGGGGTAAGAACGAACGTCAGGGGATCGGGCAGTGTGATGACCACGCCGTTATTGAAGCTGACCTGCCCCGCTGCACCCAAAGCGACGATGAGGCGGGCAAAGATATCCTTCGCAAGTGATTGGCGGTCCTGATCGGCCAGCGCCGCAGTGTTCACGTTGACGTTAGCGTTCGACAATGGCAGGTTCGGATCAGCACGGTAATCGGCCAGTGGGCGGTTCAAGTTCACCGAACCGAGCGCCGCTTGAGCGTGAACCCACTGATTGTTTGCAGCGAAGTCGGTGACACTCCCCACCCCCCCGGGCGTCGGGTACGCTGTTGCAGCCGGAAGCAGAGAGCCGGGTTTAGTCAGACCACCGGAACCGTTACCGAGCGCGAGCGCGGCCGTCGCAGCCGCACCATCACGAGCCACGAAGTTCGGCGCAATGGCGGGTCGATCGAGGCTGCTGCTCCTCGTATTGAACAGCAAGCGACTGCGGTGGGCGGGGTCGAGTCGGTAGGAGTGCGCGGTGGTCGCACCAGGGTTCGTTATGTACGGGTACGTTCCCGGGGTGCCGTAAAACGTCGGCCGCGAATTGCTCGGCTTTGACACGAACGCCAGAGAGTACCAGTCCGGCGTGAACGCATAGCGGAGGCTCAGGCGCTTGATGTCGGTGTACGGGAAGATCGGGCTGTCAGAAAAGGTGTCGCTCCTCATGGCGAACTCGTTGGGGTTGTACCCCGCCGGGTGCAAGACGGCCGCGTTATCGTTTCGGAAGCTACCGAACGCTGCTGGTGTCGCCGCAGGATCGGCGGACGACGGCAACCCGGTGAGGCTCCCGCCGGTAGGCAGCGTGAAGTTGATGGGCGTCGCCAACGACGCCGGACTGGGCCAAATGACCGAGGAGTATCGGGGCAACGGCCGACCGCTCGTATACCGGTCGAATGCGGTCGCGTAGCTCGGGTTCCGCCACTGGAGGAGTTCCTGGCGCTCGGTGTCGTTCGTCAGCCCGTAGATGGGGTTAATCTCCCAGGGAGCGTACCCGCCGTAGGACACGTGGGCGTTGCCCGTTCCGAACTGGTTCCCGTGCGTGCTGAGATCAAACAAGCCGTCGAGCGGAAGGATCAGCGGAGCGACGAGCGGCTGCACGACCCGCCCGTCGGCGAGGGTGCGCGGCCTTAACCCGATGTGCATCCAGAGGCTGTCGTTCTTCTGCACTCCCACCGCGCCGGACAGGTTCTGCACGTCGCCGGTGTAAGTGCCGTCGGGGTTCGGTGGCACGCTGGGAAAGTTCGGGTGCTCTTGCGGGTTGCGGCGCGGGCGCAGAGTCTTCAACCGGCCGACGTCGCTGCTCCAGTTCGGGTTGGTCGGTGCGAGGGAGCCGAACAGCCACTCGCGGTGGAACGACGGCACCAACACTTCGCCCGTTGCCGGGTCGCGAGCGCCGAGGAAAAAGTTCTTCAGGTCGGGGTAGGTGTAGCCCGCGTGTTTGCCGACATAGCTTCGACCGGTTTGGTCCGCAAGAAAAGCGGCAAACGCATTGCTGGCGACGCTGCGCCGGCCGGTCCATTCCGGGTCAATGAGGAACGGGGTACTATTGAGCACCATAGCGGTGTGGTTGACGAACTGCCCGCGGTCCGTTCCGGCAGTCAGTGCCGGATAACCGTACCCGCCCGCGTTTTCGTGGAAAGTGCCCACACCGGCCCACGGAACGGTGGAACCGACCCACGGGCTGGAGGCGTCTCGGCGCCCGCCGTACATGGCACGGGCGATGCTGTGCCCGCGCAGTGAGTTGTGCAGGGAGTCGCCGTCGTCGTTCTCGTCGTAGACGAGCGTACTGAGGAACCGGTTGATTGTGTCGGTCGGGTCCGGGGCGCCGGTGCCGGCCACGTTCGCGCCGTCCTTGTGGGCCTGCGCGACGGCCTTTTCCTTGACGGCGTACATCATGAACGCCAGCCCTAGCACCATCAGGATGGTGATGAGGGCGAAGATCGTGATTACGACCACGGTCCCGCGGCGCGGGGTGCGTCGGTGCGATCGTGCGAGCGGCCGGAACATAGCGGCGGTCTCCGGGCGAGTGCGAGTGTGTGCGGCCAGCGCCCGCGCCACCGGGCACGAGCGAACAGTGTGTTTCGGGTGTCGCGGGGGAGCGGTTAGAGGTCCACTTGCATCGTCGTCTGCCGCGAGCTCTTGGTCGCCGGGCTCCAGCACCGCAGGCGGATCATCGCGCCGGTGATCCGGATCCGCTTTAACGGGGCACTGGCGCTGGCGACGTTAGCAGTCGTTGCCAAGTTCGCTTCTAGATCCCAATTGGCATTTTGATGGAACGTGTCGTAATTGCCGTCATACGGCAGATTATCATAGGGGTAGTCGGTGTTCGTGGTGAAGAGCCGCGGCCAACGATCATTGGGTGAAGACGTATCGATGGACACGAGCGCCCCATTATTATCCCTAACGCCCCACCCAACACCTGTGACCTGCGGACCCGTAAACTTGACCTCGAACGAAGTCACGTTGTGGAGCAAAATGTCTTCCCCGATGCGGTACGTCGGGATCGTAGTGCGGGCAACACGATTGGTCGCGAGCGTGAGTTCGTTCATGTTCAGCATTTTGAAGTTGGGTGCGGCGCCGGTCACCGCCATCACTTCGGGTGGATCATTCGCATTCGCGCCGGACGTGTTCAGTAAATTGGAATAGGCCGGGGCGTCGTCGACGTTTCGGGCCGCGAGCCGCTGCCGCCGGATCAGCTTGTATTTATTCACCCCACCCGGGGTCGTTCCGTTGCCCACGAGGAAGTACGCGACCTCCGCGCAAGTTCCGATGATCGGATAGCTGGGGCTGTTCAGCGGGTTCTGGAACGGCACGTCCGCGGTGAGCCGGTTCTCGGGGGCACCGCCGGGCACGATGATCGTGAACTGAAGGACGTGATTGCCGGAACGGGACGATTGGAAGCCCTCACCGTCCACGCCCTCGTAAAAGTTGCTCACGTTATCGACCGGGATGCTCGACGCGAAGAAGTAGCCGGACAATGGCGGTTTGTAATTGGTCAACTTCCCACCATTCGCGACCAAATCATTGGTGCGCTGGTCGCTCAGCCTTCGTCCCAGGTTAGGCTTCCCGTCCTCTTCAAAGAAGTGGTCGTACTGCAGGTCACGGCGCAGAATCGCGAGCGCGGCCCGCTCCTGTGCCATGTGGTCGCCCTGAGCCTTGGCCGCGCGGACCGTGTCCGTGGCGATCGAGGATGCGGCCACGAGGATACTCATCAGGATCAGCACTACCACCGTGACCACCATCAGCTCAATGATGGTGAACGCTCGGCGGCGGGCGGATCGGCGTGTGTGCGTGCGGCGGATCATCGGTCCCCCTCGCGTCGGCACCGGACGGGGCGAACCGTCTGGACCGGAAGGAATCGTTGTTCGGAGTTGGTGGCTCGAGAGCTGGAAATTCAGCCTCTCGTGCGATCGATCAGTTCGTGTTCCCGTTAAGCGCCGGGCGATCGAACACATCGGCGATGCCGGGCATGACCACAACGGTCGCGTTGTAGGCGTTCGTCCCACCATCCACGCGCTTGATCGGCGTGTGTAACTCCACGTCGTAAAACCCCGTACCGTCGTCCGTCGCACTCACGACGCGGTAGAAGTTCGCGTGCCGAACCGTGCCGTCAATTGTTGCGTCCACGATCCAACTCCCCTTCCGGATGTCCGCCGCGGTCGAGATCCTGATTGCGGTGCTGGTGGGGAGGAACGAAATGGTCGCGGGACTCGTGGAGTTGGGGAAGACGGCTTCGGACCCTTGGGGATAAAACTGGTGGCGGCGATTAATGAATACCACGATCTTGAGCGTGGCGTTGTTACGGGCGCTGTTCACCGGGCGCTGTAGCACGGCTAGCGCGTTGTATCGTAACTCGCGCATCTCCGAGCTGCTCGTCGGCTGCCCTTTAGCGTCGTAGTTCATCTTCGGGCGTGACTCTTCGTCCCACGCGAACCCGTCCGGCTGACTGAAGAGCCGAAGAGCCTGTGACGGCGACCCGACCACGTTCATGCTCCGACGCGGCACGAAAGTGGGGGGCGTAGGAGTGGCAATATCACCAACCCACTGGTTGTTCGCCGTTGTGCGCCCGAGAACGCCCATTGGATCAAGAAACACGGGGTAACTCGGCTCGGTGGAACTCGAAGAGATCGTCGGCAGCGTCGCTCCCGTCCCGATCGGAGTTGCCGGGTGCGTGCCCGGGCTGTCCATCGCTGTGTAGAACGGTTCACTGCTACCCAACCCGCTCGTATCGTCGGCGACCTTTTCCCTCCAATAGCTCCGAACGAGCCCGTCGATGGAGTTGGCAAGCGAGGTCGAGCGGTCGGCGATGAGGGCATCGCTCATCTGTTTCGCGCCGAACGGGAACATGCTCATCACGCCCACGAGCCCGATCGCCGTGATGAAGATGGCGACCAAGGCTTCCGTCATCGTCAGACCGGGTCGGCGGGTCATCGGTCGCCCTCGCGTTGGCGACCAGCGGGGGACGGCCGCCGGTCAGGGAGTCGGGGATCGGGGAGCGGAACCGCTCCCGGAAGAATCATTCGCAGTGCAATCACGGGCGCCAAAAAAATCGCGCGGAACTTTGCGTCACTGATTCTGCTCTTGCCGGGCCAGCAAGAAGGGATCTTGCCCGGCGGGATAAACACCGGTCCCCATATTGGGCCAGAGCACCTGATTGTGCCCGAGCGCGCCGGACGCGCGAACCGAAACGATGTACATGTCGCCCACCCGCCGGAATGCGTCGACAAGGGCCGGCCCCTCACCGATCCGCATGTTGGGCACTTTGGTGTAGTCGCGGACCCAGAAGAACAATTGACCGGACGGGGCTCCGACCAGTTTCCCGTCCGGGCTGAAGATCACGTCAAAGTCGCCCGTGTTCGGCGGCGGCCCGATGCTGCCCAACATGATCCGCGGGCTCGCATTGAGATCCGGCACGTTCAGGTCGACGCAAATGTTCTTGGAGAGCAGCACCGTCGGCTCGCCGACCAGCGGCGTGGCCGGGAGGTACACCGAAAAGTGGTAGGTCACCGCTTGCGTGCCCCCTCCCATGATTGCGTCGGGAAACACTTCTAGCGCGACTTGGACGGTGTAGCGACCGGAAGCATTCGGCCCGGTCGTGGCCAGCACACCAATTACCTTGTGCCAGGATCCGAATACCGGCATCACGATCGTGCTGTTAGGAAGAATCTGAGTCGCCTGATCGAGCGTCAGATTTTCGATAAAGCATTTGCGCGAATTGACAGTCCCCGCGGGCGGTGTCGTTCCGGTCGCCAGTGGCGTGTAATCGAACCGCACGCGCGGTTCATTGTCCGGGGAACCCGACGTGAGGGGCTTCAGGTTGGGGATCAGTGGCGGCGGGAGCTCGACGTACTGGAGCTCGGTCACGAACCGGGCATCGGGCTTCCCGGTACCATCGACGATGAACCGGACCCCGCGCGGCGATTTGTCGCGCGCGGCCATCCCCTGCGCCATTTTGAACGTGGCTTCCAGATCGCTGACCGCGTTGCGCGCCCGATCCTGGTCCCGGGCACCGGGGTACACGAGCAGGATGAAGCCCGCGAGCGTGGTGATGATGGCCATCGCGACAAGGAGCTCGATCAGGGTGAACCCACCCCGCGTGTTCGTGCGCGTCATGGTACTTCCCCTTGGTTAGTTTCCTTGGCGATTCAGCCGGTAACCGACGATATCGTCCCCTGCAGATTTCGTGTCCGGTGGCGCAGTCGGGGCCGGCGGGCTCGGGATTACTGCGTCCCTGGGGTAGTAATAGTCAAACTTCTTGTCTTTTCCGTAACTGATCACAGAAGGCACGCGGTTGTGGTTACCGAACTGAAGGTTGAGCGGGGCCACGTTCAGAGCGGCCGCGTAACTCGTGCCCACTACCTTCTTCGGGTCGAGCGGGTCGATGCTCCCCGCCGGACTTGCGTGAGCATAGGGCGCTTGGTCGAGCTCCATATCGTTACTCGCCCACCGGAAGTAGCGAATCAGGTCACCACGGGAGTCAATGAACACGCTCAGATCTCTGCTCATGGGCGCAACAGAAGCTTGAAAGTTGACGGTGCGAATTTCGCCCGTGCTCCCACCGTCTTCGCCCTCTCCACTGCCAACGGAGCGCTCCTTGAGAATCAGGTGAAGCAGCACTGCGGCCTGCTGATCCGCCGACGCGCTCGTTATGTTCTTCACCTGCTGAAAGGTGGCTTTCGGTCTGTACGCAAAGCCGCTCGGATCGTTCGGGGGAATAGTGAACCCGGTCGTGGCTTCGTCAAAAGTCTCCGGGAACATAATTCGTAAGGTGGCTGCGGTGTGAACGGCCCTGGCACGGTCCCGATCATTCCCACAGTACGCCAGAACCGCGTCCGGCACCGGTTCCTTTTGGCACTTCCCGACAACCGCCTCGTATTCCCGATTCAGCGTCAGTTGAAGTCGCTGCACTTGTTTCTTGATGGTTTGCTCGGTCGCCCCTTCGCGGAACTTCATGGTGGCGGCTACACCCAGCCCCACCAGGATCGCCATGATGCTGACGACGACGAGCAGTTCAACAAGGGAGAAGCCGCCCCGACGCCCGCTTCGGACGGGCGAAAGACCGTTCGTTTTCATGTGATTCTCCGTTATTGGGGGCCGGCGCCGATGACAGCGGTCGAGAAGTTGCTCTTATCATCCTCTCCGGCACCGGCGACAGGGCCGCTCCACAGCTCCCCCCCCCCGAACAACTTGTTCGGACCGGCTGAAACGATCTGGAGCGTCTTCGGGTTCTCGTACTTCACCGGAGCAGACCCGCGGTAGTAGGGTTTGACGGTAGACGTCCCGGTCGCAGTGGTTACCGTGAAAGATGGCGTTGCACTGGCCGAGGTGAGATAAGCCCCCTTCGGACCTGCCAGGAAGATCGCGTATGGCACGCCATACGGGTCCAGAAGCCACGCATGATTATTTGGCGTTAGCCCCTGCCCCGGGGTCGTTGAATACATGTTCGCTTTGAGTTGCAGGAACGGCCCGATCCGTTGTTCGTCGGGGACGGTCTTTGCCGCGAACGGTTGTTGCCCGTTCGTAGAAAACCCGGCGTAATCTGGTGCCCCACCGGTGAGGAAGAAGACCGCGACTTGATTGCCGTCTGCGAGCGTGGTTGTGTTCGACAAACCAGTCGTAAGCATTCCACTAACGATGGGTAGGTTTGGGAATATGCGCTTGAGGTAAATCGCTTCTGGCTCATTGATGTTGTAAGTGGGCTTCAGCACGAACGGGGCTGGGGGCAGGTTGCCGGGCTGACCGAGTGCCGCACTCGTACAGAACACATTCGTTGCAACGGTGACCTGCTCCATCCGCCAGCCGTTGTCGGCCCGGACGACGGCTTCGCGCCCCTTCATGACCCCGGCGGTCGTTAGCGCCACTAGGACGGCGATGATGGAGATCACCACCAGCAGCTCGATCAGCGTGAAGCCGTCGCGTCGGTAACCGCTCTGCCGCGTCATCGGTCGGTCCCCCTTCTCCGAGTGCGGATCGTGGAACGTGGAACGCGGAATGAAGACCAGACACGTTCTGTTCTTCTAATTCCGCGCTCCGCGTTTCGCGCTCCGGGTTACTTACTCAGGCCTTCCAGCAGCTTGATGAGCGGCAGGAACAGCGAGATCACAATGGCCCCGATCGTGAAGCCCAGGAACACGATCATGATGGGCTCCAGCAGCGAGATCAGCGACTTGACGAGGTTATCGACCCACTCGTCGTAGAAGTCGGCGATCTTGTAGAGCATGGTGTCCAGGTCGCCCGTCTCCTCGCCCACTTCCACCATATTCACGACCATGTTGTCTACCAAACGGGACTCGCGAAGTGGTTCCGCGATCGTATCGCCCTCGCGGATCGACTCGAAGATCCGCTGGAACATGCGCTCGAAGACCGCGTTATTGGCGGTTTCCTTCACGATGCTGATCGCTTCCAGGATGGGCACGCCGGAGCTAATCAGGGTACCGAGGGTCCGCATGGTCCGGGCAACGATCGTTTTTTCCACGAGCTGCCCGACGACGGGTATCCAGAGCGTGGCCCTGTCGAGCGCGTAGTTCCCGGCCCGCGAGAGCCGGATGAGCTTTATCAGGAAGTAAACCGAGATCGGGAACAGCGGGATCGTCCACCAGTACTCGCTCATCCAGTTCGAGACCTTGATGAGCGTCAGCGTGGCCCACGGGAGGGTCATGCCGAACTCGTCGAAAATCTTCTTAAACTTCGGGATGATGGCCACCATGATGAACGTCAGGATGGCGACCGCGACGAAGATCACGACGGCCGGGTAGACCATCGCGCCGATGATCTTGGCCTTGAGGCTCTGGGACTTTTCGAGGAAGTCCGCGAGGCGCTGGAGGATGACTTCCAGCGCACCGCCGGCCTCGCCCGCGCGGACCATGTTCACGTAGAGCTTGCTGAACGCCTTGGGGTGCCGCCCCAGGGCCTCCGAGAGCGCGGCCCCGGACTCGACGTCCTCGACCACGTCGATGAGGGCGTTCTTGAGGGCGCTGGGCTGCATCTGGCGCTCCAGGATGCGGAGCGACCGGAGCACCGGCAGGCCGGCGTCCTGGAGTGTGGAGAACTGGCGGGTGAACGTCACCAGTTGCTTCGATTTGACGCCGCCGATGACGAACGTCTTGCGGCTCTTGCCGGTCTTCTTCGCTTTCTTGCCCTTCGACCCCTTCCCGCCCGCGACCGCGGTCAGTTTGGTGACGAAGTAGCCCTTGGCTTTAACTTTCTGCTGCGCCTCTTCCTCGTTGGCGGCTTCGATCGAGTCTTTGACCTCGGCCCCGGACGTGTCCAGCGCCTCGTACTTGAATGTAGGCATTTACCGTCCTCACCCTGGTGGTGTGTGTCGAGCGCGGGCCGAGTCCCGGCGCCCCCTAATGGGGGCTAACGTCTGTCGCGAACTTCTATTCCAATTCCGAGCGTGCGAACCCCGATGCGAGCGGGGCGTTTCCAAGCGCGGAATTCGGAGCGGGGAACGCGGAGCAAAGGCAAAGACGGTCGGGCTTTACTCTTCGTTCCGAATTCCGCGTTCCGAATTCCGCGCTCCACACTCCCCGTTCCACGCTCCGCCAATCACCCTTCGTCTTCCTGAACGGTTTCGCGGACCACCTCGTCCAGCGTGCTCGTACCCCCGAAGAGCGCCCGCAACCCCGCGTCGCGGAGGCTCTGGGTGCCGGTCTTGCGGGTGTGGGCGCGAACGGCGTCCGTGCTCGCCCCGCGGCTCACCATGTCGCGCAGGTCGTCGGTCATGACGAGCACCTCGTACAGGCCGGTGCGCCCCTTGAAGCCCAGGTTGTTACACTTGTCGCACCCCTCGCCGTAGTAGAACGGGCGGCCTTTTAGTTGCTCCGGCGTGAGGTTCAGTTCCATCAACTGCTCGCGGGTCGGCTCGTAGGACGTCTTGCAGAACGTGCAGATGCGCCGCACGAGCCGCTGGGCCTGGATCGCCTCCACCGTCGCGGTGATGAGGAACGGCTCCACGCCCATGTCGCGGAGCCGCGTGATGGACGAGGGGGCGTCGTTGGTGTGCAGCGTACTGAACACCAAGTGCCCCGTCAGCGAGGCCTGGATCGCGATGCCCGCGGTCTCCAGGTCGCGGATCTCGCCGACCAGGATCACGTCTGGATCCTGGCGGAGGATGGCCCGGAGCGC
Source organism: Gemmata sp. SH-PL17 (assembly GCF_001610855.1). NCBI lineage: Bacteria > Pseudomonadati > Planctomycetota > Planctomycetia > Gemmatales > Gemmataceae > Gemmata > Gemmata sp. SH-PL17. The sequence goes on along the minus strand of NZ_CP011271.1, from coordinate 8,381,803 downwards.
GCTCGCGAACGTCACATCAATGTCGTGGTTGATCGGGCACTGCACGATGCCGTCGATTTCGTACTCAACAGGGTCTTCCGTGGTGATGATCTTGGTGTCGATGTCGTTGAGTTCGGAGAGCGCGGAGTACAGCGTGGTCGTCTTGCCGGCCCCGGTCGGCCCGGTCACGAGGACGATGCCGTTGGGCTTGTGGATGATCGCGCGGAACTGGCCGAGCAGGTCCGCCTGCATCCCGATGCGGTCGAGCGACAGGCCGACGTTCGTGCGGTCGAGAACCCGGATAACGACGCTCTCGCCGAACAGCGTGGGCAGCACGCTCACGCGCATGTCGACGGGGTTCCCGCCGACGTTCAGCTCGATGCGCCCGTCCTGCGGGAGCCGGCGCTCGGCGATGTCCAGGTTCGCCATGACCTTGATGCGCGAGGCGATCGCGGTCGCGAGGTGGCGGGGCGGCGGCACCATTTCGTAGAGCACGCCGTCGCACCGGTACCGCATCTTGTACTCGTCCTCGAACGGCTCGAAGTGGATGTCCGAGGCGTGGTCGCGGATCGCCATCAGGAGCACCATGTTGATGAGCTTCCGGACGGGCGCGGCGTTCGCCATTTCCACCATGTCGCCGATGTCGATGGACGTCTCGCGCCCGACCGTGTTGGCCCCGATGCTCTGGTCGGCCTCGATCTGGGCGTATACCGAGCTGATCGTCTCTTCTTTTTCGGTCGAGTACGCCTTCGTGAGCAGTTGCCCGACCTGCTTCGGCGGCCCGAGGATCGGGTTCACCTGCTTGATGCCGAGCAGGTTCCGCAGGTCGTCCATCGCCTGCATGTTATTGGGGTCGGACATCGCGACCGTCAGCACGTCGTTCTCGTAGCTGATCGGCACCAGCTTGTACATCTCCGCGATGTTCTTCATCACCAACTTGACCGCGCTGGGGTGCGGGGTCAGGTCTTCGAGGTTGGCGACGCGCATGCCGTGGATTTCGGCCATCGCCTGGAGCAACTGCTCCTCGTTGAGCACCCCGCGCTGCATGGCGATTTCGCCGAACTGCGCGTCACTGGTGCGCATATCCTCGTAAATGGACTCGATTTGCGCGCCGTCCATGAACGCGAGGTCTTCGAGCTTCTTGGCGAGCTGGAGCGTGTTGGAATCGATGTGCGAGAAGCGGTTTTTCGCGGGCTGCGGCTTCTTCTGCGGCGCGGGAGCCGCCGGTTTCTGTGCGGCGGGCTGACCGGGCTTCGCCACACCGGGCGCCGCGGGCTTCTGACCCGGAACACCGGGCTTCGCGGCCCCGGGCACCGTGGGTTGACCGGGCTTTGCGCCCGCGACGGGCTGACCGGGCTTCGCCACACCGGGCGCGGCGGGCTTCTGACCCGGAACCGCGGGCTTCGGTTGGCCGTTGCCGGGCGCGCCGACGGTCGGCTTACCCGCGGCGTCAACGGGCTTCTTCGGGGGCACGTTCGGGTTGTTCGGCGTCGTGGACATGATGAGAGTTCCGTTGTTCGTTCGTGTTTGGTGTTCAGTTTTAAGTGCTTGGTGCTGCTGAAATTGGGAGCGCGACTGCGTTCAACGAACGGTCGCGGTTCCCCCAGCGCCAAACACGAGCGAGTCACTCCTCGTCGTCATCGTCGTCATCATCGTCTTCGTCCTCGTCCCCACCGCCCTCTTCGTCATCGTCGTCAAGTCCGCGTTCGGCGTGGGCGATCTTGGCCGCCAAGTCGTTCGGCTTGCTCGACTTGAGGAGAACCTCTTCCTTCTCGCAGAGGTCCTCGCGCCACAACCGGAACAGTGCGTCGTCGAGCAGGAACATACCGTGCTTGCGCCCGGTCTGGACCGACGAATCGATGCGGTACGTCTTGTTCTCGCGGATCAGGTTCCGGATGGCGGGCGTGACCACCATCATCTCGTAGGCCGCAATCAACCCTTCGGGCTTCCGCGGGAGGAGCGCCTGAGACAGCACCCCAATGAGCGAACCGGCCAACTGCGTGCGGATCTGGTCCTGCTCGTTTTCCGGGAACACCGTTACCACGCGGTCCACGGTACTCGCGGCACCGGACGTGTGGAGCGTGCCGAACACCAAGTGCCCGGTTTCGGCCGCTTCGAGCGCGGCGCGGATCGTTTCAAGGTCTCGCATTTCACCGACGAGGATCACGTCGGGGTCCATACGCAGCGCGCGGCGGATGCCCTCTTTGAAGTCCGGTACGTCGATGCCGATTTCGCGTTGATTGACCGTACTCTTTTTGTGCTTGTGGAAGTACTCGATCGGGTCTTCCAGCGTGATGATGTGCCGGTCGTAGTTGTCGTTGAGGAAGTTAATCATCGACGCGAGCGAGGTCGTTTTCCCGGAACCGGTCGGCCCGGTCACAAGAAACAGCCCGCGCGGGCGAATGATAAGTGAGCGAATAGCTTCCGGGGTTCGCAGTTGCTCGAACGTGAGGAACTGGCTCGGGATGCGCCGCAGCACCATCCCGACGGTACCCTTTTGCTTGAACACCGCGACCCGGAACCGGTAGCCGTCGACGTACTCGATGGCGAAGTCGGCTCCCCCCTTCGACTGGAGCTCCTGTTGGCACCGGTCGGGGGTGATGGACTTCATCAGCCCGGTCGTGTCGTCGTTGTCCAGGATCAGACCGTTGAGGTCGAGCTTCTTCATGCGCCCCTGGTGCCGGACCACGGGCGGCTGACCGACGCTGATGTGCAAGTCACTCGCCTTCAACTGGATCACAGTTGCGAGTAACTTCTCCATCGAGACTTTAGCCACGGGAACCTCTCACCTGGGCGACCGGCGGCGACGCGAACCGACCCGTGAGCGGACGGGGACCGCAAAAGGACATAAGGGCACGCCTCCGCTGCCCTGGTGTCGCATTATGGCGGAGTTCGGCGACGCGACCAAAAATCGGAGCGAAACTCCCCCGCCGCTCGGGGGATAGGGCGAATGTGTTCCGGGATCGGGGGCGTTTGGAACCTCTTCCCCCGATCATTGGCTTTGCGTGACCCGGTCGTTGCGGGCGAGAATTTTCGCAACTCACCAAGGAATAAAGACTAAGGACCAAGAGCTAGTTGTCACTCGTGGGATACGAGAACCTCGGCGTGGCACGTGCTGAGCACTTCTTCCAGCGTCGTGCTGCCCTTAAGTGCTTTCAGGATACCATCATCGAGCAACGTCCGCATCCCCGTACTGCGGGCTTTCCGGCGAATGTCCTGGGTCGGCGCCTGGGCGAAAGTCAGTTCGCGGATCGTCGAAGACATCTTCAACATCTCGAATAGGCCGTGCCGACCGCGGTACCCTGTTTGTCGGCAGTGGTTGCAACCACGTCCCTTCATAAACGTTGCTTTTGCCAACTGCTCCTGATTGATACCGGCCGCCCGGAGTTCTCCCGCCTGGGGCTGGTACGGCTCTTTGCACTTGATGCAATTCACCCGCACAAGCCGCTGAGCCATGATCGCGATGACCGAGCTGGCGATGAGGAACGGGGGCACTCCGATGTCCGCGAGCCGCGTTACGGCGCTGGGCGCGTCGTTCGTGTGAAGCGTGCTGAAAACCAAGTGTCCGGTCAGAGATGCCTGCACCGCGATTTCCGCCGTCTCTTTGTCGCGAATTTCGCCAACCAAAATAATGTTAGGCGCTTGACGGAGCATGGCCCGAATAATCCGGGCGAAATCGAGCCCGATGCCGTGTTTCACCTCGACCTGATTGATGCCGGGGAGGTAGTATTCGACCGGGTCTTCCGCGGTGATAATCTTGCGGTCCGGACGATTGAGTTCGTTGAGAGCGGAGTACAGTGTGGTGGTCTTCCCAGAGCCGGTCGGCCCCGTGACCAGGAAGATGCCGTTGGGCCGCTTGATGATCTGTTGGAACTTCATGTAGTCGTCGTCCGCGAACCCGAGGTCGCGAATGTTGACCTGGATGTTACCGCGGTCGAGGATGCGCATGACCGCCGACTGGCCGTGGACCGACGGCAAGAGACTTACACGAAGGTCGAAGTGTTTGCCCTGGACCGTCATCTTGATGCGCCCGTCCTGCGGTCGGCGCTTCTCACTGATGTCGATCTGACCCATGATCTTCAAACGCGAGAGCAACGGTGCCAAGAGCCGCCGGGGGGCGGAGTCGCGCTCGACCAGCACGCCGTCGATCCGGTACCGGATGCGCACGCGGTCCGCGAACGGTTCGACGTGGATGTCCGACGCCCGCTGGCTGATCGCTTCGGATATGATGAGGTTCACCAGGCGCACGACCGGGGCGTCGGAGTCGTCCGCGCTGGCCATTGCGGAGACGGACTCGGTCTGCGTGAACTCGATGGCGGTGTCGGTGAATTCGACGAGCATCGAGTCGACGGACTCGGTTTCGGACTGACCGTAGTTCTGGTTGATCGCTTCCTGGATCTGTTCCTGCACGGCGAGAACCGGCCGGATCTCCTTGTTCAGAATGAACTGGAGCTTCTGGATCGTGTCGTAGTTGGTCGGGTCCGCGGTGATGAGTTCGAGGGTGTTGTCCTCGAGTTGGAGCGGCAGCACGAGGTTCTCGCGGGCCACCGACTCGGGCACCAGTTCGATGATCGCCTTCGCGATCTGGACCTCTTTCAGGTCCACGAACTTCATCCCGAAGTGCTCGGCCATCGCCGACATAACTTCGTTGGCCGAGAGGTACTGGAGCTTGACGATCGCGTCCTGCAACTTCAAGCCGCCGGAACTCGCGGCGCTCTCGGCTTCCGAGAGCTGGTCCGGGCTGAGCAGTTTTTTCTTGAGGAGAATGTCCGCGAAGTCGCCTCTGCCTTTGGCCATGATGGACGCTCCTTGCGTGAAACGGGGTCGTGCGCGGGGTTGGTTACCGGGTTCGTGTGGGCGTCGTCGGGCAAGAAGATGAATCGACGGTGACAATTCGCATCTGGAACCGAAACGACCGGGAACACATGAATGACTGATGAATTCAGTGTGACATGACGCGCGCGGGGAGTGCAAGAGTAAAGAACGTGAAAGTGGACGGATTTCGGCCCGACACTCTCTCGGCGCTGCGCCCGTCCGGTAACAAATCGCTCAGATCAGAAAATCAACGCGGATTGTGATTGGCCCCGCCCGGTTCTCATTTCTTCGGCGCTGATTCCTTTGAAGTACCCGCGGTTCACAGTCACCGATTCGTCGCGCTGGTGTCGCGTGTGCGGCGCTGATACTGTGATGGCCGGAGGTACGTTCATGTCCGCGACACCGTTCCAATGGACCGTTGCGAGGTTCCATCGGGTGAACGCGACCGGCGCGTTCGCCGGGCTGCGCCCCGTTCTGATCCGCGGCGTCCTTTTGGAGCAAGGGCCGATGAACCCGCCCCACGCAACCGCGGTCGAACTCACGGTTGACGTGTTGCGCGGGGTTTTCGGCCCCGGCTGGCGCGTGCGCGGGCAATCGCCACTCGTGCTCGGCCAGGACACCGACCCGATGCCGGACGTGGCCGTTGTCGCGGGCGGTCCGCGCGACTTCGCGACCGTTCACCCGACGACCGCCGCGCTAGTGGTCGAAGTCAGCGACACGACACTCACCGCAGATTTAACCGAGAAAGCCGAGCTGTACGCGACCGCAAACGTCCCGGAATATTGGGTACTGGATCTGAACGCGCCTCGGCTACTCGTGTTCCGCGACCCGGGACCACTCCCGGCCAATCTCGACGCAACGGCGTATCGGACGCACCTCACTCTTGGGCCGAACGAGAGCATTTCGCCACTTGCCGCGCCGACCAGCGTGGTGCGCGTCGCCGACTTGCTACCGTAGTTCGCTCGCCACTTCATTGATCTTGGAATTCGAGCCGCCCATCACGGCCGGCTCCCCCACTCGACGCGGAGGACGCCCATGACGACCCTGGACCGCTACCGCGGGTGCATGCTCGGTCTCGCCGCGGGTGACGCGCTGGGAACTACACTGGAGTTCGAGCAACCCGGGGAATTCGCGCCACTTACTGATATGGTCGGCGGAGGGCCGTTCGATCTGAAGCCGGGAGAGTGGACCGATGACACATCAATGGCGCTGTGCCTCGCAGAAAGCCTCGTCGTTAAGAAAGACTTCGATCCGGTTCACCAACTCGAGACGTACTGCCGCTGGTGGCTCGACGGCCATCTGAGTGTCAAGGGACGGTGCTTCGACATCGGAAATGCCACGCGCATTGCCCTCGCGCAATTCAAACGGAAACCGGAGCCGTTCTGTGGCGACACCAGCCCGAACTCGGCCGGGAACGGCTCACTCATGCGCCTCGCACCGGCTCCGCTCGCGTTCGCTGGCGATCCGAAAAAGGCCATCTTCCTCGCGGGCGAAAGTTCGCGCACGACGCACGGCGCGGCCGAGTGCATCGAAGCGTGTCAGTATTTCGCGGGGTTGCTGCTCGCGGCAGCAAGCGGGATGTCGAAGTCCCAGATCCTCAACAACAACTACGAACCCGCGATGGCGTTCTTCCTGCGGAACCCGCTCCCGGGCAAGGTGGGAGCGATCGCGGGCGGGTCGTTCGCGGTGAAGGAGCCACCGCAAATTCGCGGCAGCGGGTACGTGATTCACACGCTCGAAGCGGCGCTGTGGGCGTTCCACGGGACGGACAACTTCCGCGACGGCGCCCTCAAGGTGGTGAACCTCGGTGAGGACGCGGACACGACTGGGGCCGTCTACGGGCAGATCGCGGGCGCGTATTACGGGGCCGACGGCATCCCCGCGGAGTGGCGCGAGAAGCTCGCCATGCGCGACCTGATCGAGCAGCGCGCGGCGGAACTGCACGCGATGGCGTTCGGGGCGTGAACCCGCCCGATCTTCACCGGCACTTCACGAAACCGAAGGGGACTGCCTTTTGTTCGGCGATACGATACAATGTGACTTTCTGTCGCCGTCCCCTGCCCCGGATTTTTGGCAGGCACGGGAACGGGTCGCGAAGATACGAACCCATTCCTTACCTACGGCGTCTAACTTTGGCCGCAACCCGTGTGGGTAGCGGGATCCTTTTCCACATGTGGAAGGAGCCGGTAAAACACCCCGGCCGCAACGACGATGCTCGACAAAGTACGCAACATCGGGATCATGGCTCACGTGGACGCTGGCAAAACCACCACCACGGAGCGGATCCTGTACTACAGCGGCACCAAGCACAAGGTCGGCGACGTCGATGACGGTGACACCACCACGGACTTCGACCCGCTGGAGCGGCAGAAGGGGATCACGATCAACTCGGCCGCCGTCTCCATCGACTGGAAGGACCGCGCGGACAACGACATCGCCATCAACATCATCGACACCCCGGGCCACGTGGACTTCACGGCCGAGGTGGAACGGTCGCTGCGCGTCCTCGACGGCGCGGTGGGCGTGTTCTGCGCCAAGGGCGGGGTCGAGGTGCAGTCGGAGACGGTTTGGCGCCAGGCCACCAAGTACAAGGTGCCCCGGCTCGCCTACGTGAACAAGCTCGACCGCATGGGCGCCAACTTCTGGAGCTGCGTCGAGCAAATGAAGACGAAGCTCCACGCGAACCCGGTGGTGGTCACCATCCCGGCCGGGCAGGACAACGCGCTCGAGGGCATCATCGACCTGATCGAGATGAAGCTCATCACGCGCGACCTGAACGACAAGACGCACCAGAAGTTCTTCGAGACGGACGTCCCGGAGAAGTACCTGGAAGAGGCGCAAAAGCGCCGCGAGCAGATGCTCGACGGGGTGTCCGCCGCGTCCGACGAGATCACGGAACTGATCCTCGAGGGCAAGGACGTTCCGGTGGACCTGATCCGCAAGGCGCTTCGCAAGGGGACGCTGGACGGGACGTTCACGCCGGTCCACTGCGGCAGCTCGAAGATGTTCCACGGCGTGCAGCACCTGCTGGACCTCGTGGTGGACTGTCTGCCGTCGCCGATCGACCGGCCGCCGGTGGACGGGTTGCACCCGAAGACCAAGGACGCGCTCGTCCGCAAGCCGGACTCGAAGGAGCCGATGAGCGCGCTGGCGTTCAAGACGGTGGCCGAGACCAACGGCGACCTCGTGTACATCCGCGTGTACTCGGGCGAGATGAAGCCGGGCGAGTCGTACACGAACACCACCAACGGGAAGAAGGAGCGCATCGCGCGGTTCTACCGCATGATGGGCGACAAGCGCATCGCGCTCGAGAAGGCCAGCCCGGGCGACATCGTCGCGGCGATGGGCCTGTCGGAAACGTACACGGGTAACACCCTGTCCGACCCCGACCAGCCGATCGCGCTCGAAGCGATCCAGTTCCCGAAGCCCGTGGTGTCGCAGGCGCTGTCGTTCAGCAAGACGCTGGACAGCGGCAAGGTGGGCGAGGCGCTCAACCGCCTCGTGCGCGACGACCCCACTTTGAAGACGCACACGGACGAGGAGACGAAGGACACGATCATCAGCGGGATGGGCGAGTTGCACCTGGAAATCAGCATCGAGAAGCTGAAGCGCGCCGTCGGCGTGCCGCAGGAAGACACGAAGCTGATCACCCTGGGCAAGCCGCGCGTCGCGTACCGCCAGTGCCTGGCGCGGTCGGTGGACTTCGAGTACAAGTTCCAGAAGCAAACCGGTGGGCGCGGTAAGTTCGCCGTGATCGTGGTGAAGTACACCCCGCTCACCCCGGAACAGATCGCGGAGAAGGTCGCGGAGATCGAAGAGCTGAACGACCCGAAGGTGAAGCCGGACCCGAACAGCGTCTACTTCAAGAACAGCATCACCCAGGGGTCGATCGACAAGCAGTACATTCCGAGCGTGGAAGAGGGGCTCCGGGAAGGCGCGAAGAAGGGGTACAAGTACCCGTTCCCGTTCGTGGACCTGGAGTTCGACCTCCACTTCGGGAAGATGCACGACGTGGACTCGTCGCAGGACGCCTTCTACCTGTGCGCCCTCGAAGCGTTCCGCGAGGCCCAGGAGCGCGGCGGCATCGAACTGCGCGAGCCGGTCATGAAGGTGGTCGTGGTCTCCCCGAAGGAGTACCAGGGCCAGATCTCCGGGAACATCAGCAGCAAGCGCGGGCTGATCGAGGAAACGAGCGAGGACCGCGGCGTGGCCCAGGTCGTCGCGAAGGTGCCGCTGGCGAACCTGTTCGGGTACACCAACGACCTCCGCAGCGCGACGAAGGGGCAGGCGAGCTTCTCGATGGAGTTCAGCCACTACGCCTCGGTTCCGGTCGAACTGGCCGACATCCCGAAGCCCGACGCGAAGAAGTAACGTGCTGAGCACCCCGTGCTCAACCGAAACCGGGAGCCACATGGCTCCCGGTTTTTTCGTTTCAGTTCCCCGTTGCGATCGAACGGGCCGCTCCCTTGCCAGTAGTTTCAAGGCATTGCCGCGCGCGTGCGTGGGTACCGTGAGCGGATGCGTTGTGTGAGCCAGTCGAGCACCTCGACCAACGGGAGTTCGCGCGCCCACGCATTCGGGTTCCGGTTCCAGGCGCGGGCGATCCGGAGTGCCAAGCACACCCACACCTGGCGCAACAGCAGCGCCACCCTTCCAACAGCAACCGGTACTCGGGCCTGGTCCTTCTGCCGGTAGCTCGTTTCGATCCCGAACCGCTCCCGGTACCGGCGCCGTCCCAGCCGCGCGCGCGTCGCCTCGGACACCGCCCCCGGGTCGCCCCGACCCGAGAACGCATACACCCGCGCGTGCGATTCACCCGTGCGGTGCCCACACCAGCACCCGTGTGGGCACTGCCTTGCGGCTCTTCTCGGTCACCCATTCCATCGTGGTGATCGTGCCCGACGGGTGCGTGTCGCGCGCGCGTTGCGCCGGTTCGTACATCGACCAACCGGGCCGTGCGTTGGTCCCCGGAGCCCCGGTTGGCACGAACGGCCTGTCGTGCGGTCTCGTGTGAGAACCCGAAGTACCGGGTGACCACCGCGAACAGGGGCGCGTGGTGCGCGCGACCCGCAGCACCAGGTCGAGTAACTGGGGGTCGGTGACGGACCCCTTGTAGTCGGTCCAACCGAGGGCCCGTTCCAAGGTCCGGCGCGTCACCGCGTGGACCGCTGCCGGGGTGATCGTAGAGTAACCGCGTCGCATGGGAGCGTCCCGTTCAAGTGCCCGAGAACCTTGAACTTAGGAGCTCCCGTGCGGCACGGCCAAATCCCTTGAAACTACTGGCAAGGGAGCGGGAGACGCAGGGAAACAGAACGAGGTGAGGATTGCTGAGGGCGATTCGAGTCGGCACGGAGCTGAGATCCAGCGGCAGCGACGCACAAATGCGACACGCCCGGCTCATGGCCGGGCGTGTCGCATTTACAGACCGTTCGCACCGGGTCAGTTCGGGTTGAACTCGCCCTTGCGCTTCGCGAGATGGGCTTGCAGCCGGGCGACGATGCTCGAGTGCATCTGGCTCACGCGCGACTCGCTCAGGTTGAGCGTCGCCCCGATCTCCTTCATCGTCATCTCCTCGTAGTAATAGAGGATGACGATGAGGCGCTCGTTGCGGTTGAGGCCGCGGGTCACGAGCTTCATCAGGTCGCGGTTCTGGAGGCGCCCGGTCGGGTCTTCGGCCTTCTTGTCCTCAAGGATGTCGATCTCGCGCACGTCCTTGTAGCTGTCCGTCTCGTACCACTTCTTGTTGAGGCTCACGAGGTTGACCGCGGTCGCCTCGCCCAGGTGCGAATCGAGCTGATCGAGCGGGATGCCGAGCTTCTCGGCGAGTTCTTCCGGCTTCGGCGGGCGCCCGAGGGCCGCTTCGAGTTGCTTGCGGCACGCCTCCATCTTGCTCGCCTTGCTGCGAACCAGGCGCGGCACCCAGTCCATCGTGCGCAATTCGTCGAGCATCGCCCCGCGGATCCGGGGCACGCAGTACGTCTCGAACTTCACGCCGCGTGTGAGGTCGAACGCATCGATCGCGTCCAACAGCCCGAACACGCCGGCACTAATAAGGTCGTCGAGTTCAACGCCGTCCGGCAGGCGGGACCAGATGCGTTCGGCGTTATATTTGACGAGAGACAGGTACCGCTCGACGAGCCGGTTACGCAGCTCGACGGTCGGGCGCTCGCGGTACTCCAGCCAAACGGCTTGGATGTCCGTCTCGGTTTGGGTCACGATCAATCCTCCCTGATGAGCGGCAAGTCGTTGGTCGCGCGGCCCGCACACCGGAGCGCCGTCCTTCAACAGGACGACACGTGCCCCGGAGTCCCCCGCACGGGCTAATCGGTCAGACGGCCGCGATCGGTCTTCCGGTTCGTCCGGCACTCGTACTCGGCGGCTTCCCCTGCGCGCCGAGTACGTGTTGTGCCGAAGATGCTCGGAACGCGGCCGTGCGATCGTCGCGATCGTCAACGGCTTGCCCATCCCCCGAAGCGCTGGAGCGGGTACACTCCGGCGCTTAAATGCACTATCGGCCACGGTCCGGTCGGCGGTGTAACGAAACCGCCGAATTCCGCGACCGACCCGAACCCCGCGCTCTACCCACTCGATGGAACCGCCGGCACCGGAACGCTCGGCGCGAACCGAGCCACCGGTGCCCCGGGAACACAACTCGCAACCCGTTCCCCAACGGGCCTGCGGTCGCGGTGCTGGGCTGATGAAGCGGGAGTGGCTATGCCCGGGGACGGACCGGATGTGAAGGGGAAGATTTACAATTCGCGGCACTACTTACACGGCGGCTCTTGGCGTCGGTAAGATGTGCAAGACGGGTAGGGCGAAGACCTAACCCCCCGGCCCCCTTCCCTAAGAAGGAAGGGGGGTGACGGGCGCGGCGGCCGCCGGATAAACCGTCCGCGAGAAGATGCTTGCTCCCCCTTCCTTCTTTAGGGAAGGGGGTTGGGGGGTTAGGTTTCTTCCACACGGAGGGTGTCATGAGCCAGGTGTTCGGATGGGCGCTCGGGGCGACTCTGGTCGCGGCGAGCGTGGGCGGCCCGATCTGGTGGCTGACGCGCTCCAGCGCGCCCGAACCGGACCGGGGCCAGATCCCGACGATGGACGACGCGCCCGATCCAAGCGACCCGCCGAAGAAGACCGAGTTCGGTACGGGCGCCGCGGAGAAGGGGATCGAGGTGCCGTTCGATTCCGATCGCGCTCTCAAGTACCTCAAACAGTTGTGCGACATCGGCCCCCGCATCAGTGACACCGAGGGGATGAAAAAACAACAAGAGCTGATCGAGGCGCACTTCAAGAAACTCGGGGCTACCGTCACGCGCCAGGAGTTCAAGGCGAAGCAGCGGAGCCAGAAGAACCAGAACGATTTCGTGAACCTCATCATCTCGTGGCACCCCGATAAGGCCAAGCGCGTCCTCCTCTCCACGCACTACGACACTCGTCCGATCGCCGATCAAGAAGCCAACCCCAAAAACTGGACCAAGCCGTTCGCGAGCGCCAACGACGGCACCAGCGGTGTCGCGTTCCTGATGGAACTGGGCCACCACATGAAGGATCTGAAGAGCGAGTACGGCGTGGACTTCGTCCTCTTCGACGGCGAGGAGTTCGTGTTCGAGACGGCCCAGTTCGGGGGCGGGGACCGGTACTTCATCGGGTCGGAACATTTTGCCGACGAGTACCTGAAGTCCAAGGACAAGCGGAAGTACAAGTACGATGCCGGCGTGCTGTTCGACCTGTTCGCTGGGAAGGACGCGGCCCTGAAGGTGGAACTGCACTCGTGGGACGCTGCTCGCGCGCTCGTGGACCAGATTTGGGGCGTGGCGAAGGCGGTCGGTGCGAAGTCGTTTAAATACGAAAAGGGGTACGAGGTGCAGGACGACCACCTCGCGCTCAACCGCGTCGGGATCCCCACCGTCGACGTGATCGATTTCGATTACCCCCACTGGCACAAACTGACCGACACTGCCGACAAGGTTTCCGGCGCACAACTGGCCGAGGTGTCGAAGGTCATCACGACATGGCTCCAGAAGATCAAGTAAGCGACCCCACCCCCAGCGCGCCCGGGGCCGACCGGCTCACAGCGCGCCGGGCCGACATCGACGCGAAGCAGGAACTCGTCTCCGGTGTGCTCGCCGAGATGGAGTGCGAGGCCGTGATCCTGCTGATGCCGGCGCACGTCTCCTGGTTCACGGCGGGGCTCAACGCGCGCGGACTGATCGCGGACTCCGAGCGCCCCGGCATCTTCACCAACGGCCGGCAGCGCTGGCTGCTGTGCTCGAACATCGACACGCAGCGCCTCTTCGACGAGGAACTGGACCAACTCGGGTTCCAACTCAAGGAATGGACCTGGGCCGGCGGGCGCTCCGAGCTGCTTTACAACATCACCGCGGGTCACACGGTCGCAGCGGACCGGCCGTTCCCGAACGTGCCGATGGCGAACGACCGATTGCGCCCGCTGTTGCGCGTCCTCTCGGCCTACGAGCAGGACCGGTACCGCGAATTGGGTCGCGCGGTCGCGCACGCGGTTGAGGCGACCGCGCGGACCGCTTCGCTCGGTGAAACGGAAGAGGAGATCGCGGGGCAACTCGGGCACCGGCTGCTCCACCGCGGGATCGAGCCGGCCGCGCTCAGCGTGATCGCCGACTCACGCGGGGAGAGATTCCGGCGCGCCGGGTTCACGTCCGCGCCCGCGACACGGACCTGCATCATCCAGGCGACCGGCCAGCGCGACGGGCTGTACGTCACCGTGGCACGCACGGTGAGTTTCGGTCCCCCTCCAGACGAATTCCGCAACGCACACGGCCTCGCAGTAAAACTGGCCGCGGTCTACCGCTCGTACACCGCTCCCGGGGCTACTGTTGCACCTGTCGCTGATGCGACCGGTATTGTCCTCGCGGACACGCCCTTCGAGTTCGATGTGCGCCTCAGCCAGCCGGGGTACGGTGCCGGGCGGTTCGCGGCCGAAGAGTTGCGGCGCGCCGGGCACGACGAACCGCTCTCGGCGGGGCAGGCGGTCGTGTGGCAGCCGCGTGTGGGGCCGGCTGCGAGCGTCGATACGGTGCTCGTCACCGAGAGCGGGCACGAACCGATCACCCCGCCGAGTGACTGGCCCTTCAAGCGCGTGACCGTTCGTGGTGCGGCCCACGACATCCCGGATTTGTTCGTGCGCACGGATGCGAATTGAGCCCGGGTGCAGCCGGCCCGGGGTTGAAACCCCGGGCTATTCCCGGTGACCCCTTCGGGGCAGGGCTGTAAGGGTGGAATGACTATCGTTTGCGTTTCTGGAGTAAACGGTGGGTCGAAACGTGTCCTCCGTTCTGGTACGGCTTCTTTGTGGGTGGAGGGTTTTTCGGCCCGCGCTTGGCTTTGCGATATCGTTTCGGATCGACGCGCGCGGCGATTGCCCGCAACAACTCCGCGAACGACTCCAGGGGCATCGCACCCAAGGGCTCCCACAACGGACCCGGCAAGGCGATGTTCATCCCCACCCAGGTGGTCCGAATTTCTTCCGTCAGGTAGTAACTCGACAACTCCGACACCGCTTCCGCACCATGCGCGCTCCGCACCGCGCCCTTGAGCAATGCCACCGCATTCGAGGCCAACAAACCCAAACAGAACGCGAACAGCGCGGCCGGCGGATAGGCCAACGTGTCGGGCTCGCAGTTGAGCGTCATCGCCAATTCGTAGAACCGATTCTCGATCAACCAGCGCTTCAAATACAACGCGGCCACACGGCACCCGTCGGCTGCGTCCGAGGGCACGTTCGTCAGCACGTGGATCTCGGTGTCACCGTCGCGCGTGGGTTGATCCAGAACCACGGTCACTCGGCGCACGCGCAACGTTCGATCCAGGTGGCGGAATTCGACCTCTTGCTCGTACCCCTGACCCGTCTCGCAACGCCCCAGGGCACGACGCTCACCCCGCAACGCCCCTTCGAGGGCTCCATGTTGACGGATCACGAATCCGGCGTCGGCCTCGTGCAACGCGCTCAGGAATCCCAGGGTGCAGAAGTTCCGATCCGCGATCCACAGATCGTTGGCCCCAATGTGAGGCACCACTTGGGGGATCAATTCGCGCTCGTTGGCGTGCCCATCGGGTGTCAGAAAGACGTCGGTGACCAAATCCAGTTGGGGGTCGTAAATGGCCAGCACTTTGCCCGGCAGAGGGGCCGCCCAACTGTCACGATGAACCCGAAGTCGGCGCTGGGTGGCGCTCAAATAGTTGCCATCGAGAACCCGAGTGCGATATCCCGGAACCAAGGGTGCCCGGGTCGCCTGAAGGGTCCGAATGAGGGGAGCAACCTGGTCCGCGGAGTCCCGAACGAGTGCCGCGCAGATCCCCAGTTCCGTGGATCGTAGTTTGTCGTACACGGCCTGGCGACTGACGGGCATGTGCTCGGCCCGTTTGTGATATGCGGCCCCGAGAGAGGATTCGGTTCGGAGTGTGGTGGCCAACATGAGTTCGACCACCTGCGAGAAGAGCAACTCGTGTTGGTACTGTCGTTGTGCGGTGTCGCGGAACAGTTGATCCAGTCGTTCGGGTAAGAACAGGCGCTCCAAAATGGTCCGAGCCAAGACGCACACCGGGGACGCTTTGAGGAACGGTTCAAATGCTGCGGGCACCACGACCGAACCTCCATCCGAGAGCATTACAACCGACCGCGAGTGGCTAACTTACGACGATCCGAATACCCTTACAGCCCTGCCCCTTCGGGGTCCAAAAACAGCACACGGTATTTGTGTCCCAGCGAGGCAAATGCCTTTGTGACCCCAAATGGGGTCATCGGGAATAGCCCGGGGTTTCAACCCGGGTGTGGATTGCTTATTTCTTCGATTCGAGCGCGGCGGTGAAGAACTTCACGACCGGAGTCACGTCTTTCAGCCCGTGTGGGTGGTGGTCCTGACCCGGCTTCACGATTTGTTCGACCGACCCGCCGAGGGCCTTGTAGCGGTTGTAAAGCAGCTCCGAGTTCTCCACGTGCGGGACCGCCAGATCCTTGTCGCCGTACACGAGGAGTAGCGGGAGCTTGGCCTTCGCGACGGGAGCGAGGTTGTCTACCGGGTTCAGCTTGTACGCGATCGCCTCTTCGTCGTTCTTGAACTCGTAGGCGGCGAGCATCTTCTTCCACTCGGCTTCCGAACCGGACTTGCTCGCGCCGAGTTTCTTGAGCGCCCCGCCGGGCCAGCTCTTGAAGTCACACACGGCGTTGTCCAAATACACGGCCAGCGTCCGGTCCGGGTGCGCGGCGGCCCAGTTCATGCAATACAGCCCGCCGCGCGACAGCCCGATCAGCCCTGGTTTCGGGTGCATGCCGTAGTCCTTCACCATCGCGTCGTAAAACGCCTCCCACTTCTTCACCGCTTTAGGCGCGCCGAACAGATCGGGGACTTTCAGGTACGCGAGGTGCCACCCGGCCTTCACGAGCGCGACATCGGCGTCCGCGAACGCCCCGAAGAACTCCCCGCGCCACACCCACGGCCGACCCGGGAGCGCCTTCTCCGGCACCACGACCGTGGCTTCGAGTTCACCCACTTTGAAATCATGCTTGGGGAAGCCCTGCCACTTGGTCGCCGGGCCGGGAAACGGCTTTGGCTCCGCGGCGCGAGCGCCGAGCGGAAGGGCGCTCGTGAGAATCACGGCCAGAACAACGGGAATGCGTGCGTTCATGGTGTTACCGGAAGAGGAGCGAGTACCGCGGAATAGTTTACGTGCCGCCGACCCGACACGGAACGGGCGCGACCTGCGTAAGATGGGAGTGCCTATCCCGCGAGGACTTTTTAAATGCCAACGAACGCCGAATCGCCGAACCAGCGCACGTCCGCGTCCGGGTACGACCTGACTCCACCGAGTGCGGTCGAGCGCGAAGAACTGGCCGCGTCCCTCACGGCCGACGAGCGCCGGGTGATTCTGTACCAGGGCACGGAGGCGCCGTTCTGTGGCGGGCTGCTCGCCAACAAGGACGCCGGCGTTTACCACTGCCGGCTGTGCGACCTTCCGCTGTTCCGCTCGGCGACGAAGTTCGAGTCCGGGACGGGGTGGCCGAGCTTCTATGCGCCCTTCGACCCGGATCACGTCGCAGTTCACCGCGACACCAGCCACGGCATGGTTCGCGACGAAATCGTGTGCGCCCGGTGCGGCGGGCACCTCGGGCACGTGTTCCCGGACGGTCCCCGACCCACGGGTCTGCGGTACTGCCTCAACTCGGTTTCGCTGAAATTCGTTGTCGACGGTGACGCCCATGCCTGAGCTTGCTCCCTTCGCTCCCCGACGGGCGCTCGGCGGTACCGGGTTCGTCGCCACGGTTCTCGGGATCGGCGACCTGGCCGACCGCAACGTGCCGATCGAAACGTGTGTCGCGACCGCGTGCCGCGCTCTCGACGCGGGGCTGAACGTGATCGACACGGCCCCGAACTACGAAGACGGGTACTCGGAACAGATCGTCGGCCGGGCCGTGCGCGCCGTGCGCCGCGACGCGGTGTTCGTGATCGACAAAATCGACCACCACGACCGACCGGTCGGCCCGCAAATCGATGAGTCGCTGGGCCGGCTCCGGCTCGATTTCACCGACGCTTTCGTGTTCCACAACCTGTCGTCGCTCGAAGTCTTCAACCGCTTGTGCCAGCCCGGTGGCGGGTTCGACCAGATCGCGGACGCGGTGAAAAGCGGCAAGAGTCGGTTCCGCGGGATCTCGTCGCACAACCCGGACGTACTCCGGGCGGCACTCGAAGCGGGCGTGTGCGACGTCGTGATGTTCCCGCTCGGCCCGTTCGTGGATTCGCGATATGTGACCGAAACGCTACCGCTCGCGCGGGCACGCGGGGTCGGGACCGTGTGCTTCAAGACGTTCGGCGCGGGGAAGCTCGTCGGCGACACGACCGGGTACAACCAGCCGCTCAAGTCGCGCCCGCGGGGGAAGGTGTCGAGCGGGGGAACGGACGACACCGAGGCCGTGTTACCCCGGCTGACCGTGGCCGAGTGCCTGCACTACACACTGACGCTCGACCCGGACGTGGCTCTGCTCGGCCTGAGTTACCCGAACGAACAGGACGCGGCCTTCGCCGCCGCCGGTTCCTTCCACCCGCTCACAGCCGACCAGATGAGCGACATTCAGCACCGCGCGAAGGACGCGCGCCGCGACAAGGGACCGTGCTGGTGGAACCCCAATCCCGAGATGTGAAACGGGATAAGCCGGAGAATTTCCCGTCGCTGGTTTTTGTGAGGCTGGGTTTGGGTACTCGGTCTCGCAGAGCTTAACTGCTGAAAGATAAAGCATTCGCACGATTCGACTTCAAGCGGCCAATTCGGTTACTGCACTCTTCTGCGATCCTCTGTCTGCGCCTTCATCGGGTACTGTTTCGCACGAAGCCGATGGCGTGAGCAGTGCGCCCGAAATCCGGTGGAACGTCGTGATCCGCTTCTAGTTAGCACCGATCATCCATTGTTTCAGTTCTGGGCTTGAACGCGCTCCCGGGCGGCAGGCAGGCACGCGCCAGGGAACCGCTGCCCAGGTCGCGCTTACTCCGGTTGGAAAATTCGCGCCGAATGAGATTGACCCGCCACACCCCGACCGTTACCCTACCCCTGGCTAAACACCGTCTGGCACACAAGCGCCAGACTCTCACCTCTGGAAAACGCCAGAATATGTCGCTCACGATCCGCTCGCTCGCGTCCCGTCTGCGCCAACGCCTCACCCAGATCACCCAGAAGAGCCCGACCCCCCGGACCGCCCCGCGCCACCGGGCGCGGCTCGGTCTCGAACAGTTCGAGGCCCGTGAAGTGCCCGCCGCGTTCACCTGGATGGGGTGGAACCAGGCGACCAACACGTTCAGCACCGACGCACAGGTGGCGAACAACTGGTGGGTGGCGGAGGCGCCGGACCCGGACCTGCCGGGGCCGGTCACGACCGGCCCGGCGAACCGCCTGCCGGGTAACGGCGACGACGTGACGATCCCGGGGGTCGGGGTCGTGATCCCGGGCGGGTCCACCTACTACCCGGACTGCAACGGGCTGATCGTGGCCGGGGGCGGGGCGTTCCAGTCGCTCACGATCCTCAACAACTACACGGGCACGGTCACCTTCGGCGGGGCGATCACGACGGGCGCGTACTCGCAGGGCGGCGGGGCCATTTCGCAGCCCTCCTCGGGCACCGACCTCACCGTCACCAGCACTTTCAACTGGTCCGGCGGGACGCTCAACAGTTCGACGAACCAAGCAATCGTCCACCTTCGTGGCGCAACCGGTACAATTTCCCCGGGCGCGGGTAACGTAATCACAACCGGTAGCACATTGAGTTTTGAAAATAACGGAACAGTAGGAAGCACTGTGACTTTCAACCCCGGCGAAGTCGACTTCGCTGGGGGTACCGGTATTGACGTAAATGACCTATGTTCGGTAAACATGGCACCAAAGAAAACGGCTGAGATTCGATTTAAAACTACCGACGGGAGGAACCCTAGCGACGGGAAGAATATAGTTTTGAAGAATGGCAGTACCTATCGGATTTTTGGCGAAAACGATTTCCCTGCCACTGGCGAACCGACGCTTGCGGAGGCGATTAGCGATATTCCGATGGTTATGAATACGGGTTCCAAATTCACTATTGAAGCTGCTGCTTCCGCACGCTTTGAGAAAAAATCGGCTGGCTACCAGCTAGACGCTACTAAATTTGGTTCAATCCTTCAATTCGGCGGATTGCTGTCTATTGAGAGCGGTTCAGAGTTGTCTGTAGAAAAGGGCGTGCAGATGCTCGGCGGAACACTTCAGACAACGGCCCACGCAACGCTCGCTGCGGCAAAGCAGGTCGGGGCAATTTGGGGCAGTCTACGTATTGACTCGATCACTAATGGCCCAGCAATCCAGATTCTAATCAATGCAGGAAGTACACCGCACAAGCGTGGATATCTTTCTGTCTCTGGTGATGTCAAATGGAATGCGGGTACATACAAGCCAAATGTCGATGCGTCCGATAGTTCAAATGTTGACGCATGGATTGTGTTGGGAAGTGTTACGATCGGGAGTGCCGCAAAAATTGCTCCCGTAACTCAAAATTTCAATAGTGCAGCAGGTCTTCCCGCTAACTACCGGGCCAAAGTTTTTGTTGCTAACGGTGGTATTACTGGAATCCCCGCAGTCGAAAGCACTCAGCCGAGTTATCAGTTGTTCGTTCTTCAACCTGGCGGGAACGAACGAGATCTGGCACTCGGGCCGAATTAGTAGTTGAGATGTTCTTTCAATTCCAGCGACGAACTAGCATTCTCACTAGTTCGTCGCTGGAATTATATAGGTATACACAGGTGCTGTGAGTTAACGTATTCGTTAGGTAATGACTATTTAAGTTGCTAACACCAGAGGGATCTATGACCTTACAAATAGCGGTAATGATCGCAATGGCCCTATCCCACGATGGTGTCGTAGCACACGCTGCCGGTCAAAGCTTTGCTCCAAAAGGAAAAGACGACCAAAAACCTCGCGTCGGTATCGCTGAGGTGGTTTTGGGAGGAATCGTAACTTCCGTGCGTCAAGACGCTATCACAGTCTCACCGGGCAATAGCGCAGAGACTAAAATCAAATTCAATGATCGTGGCCAGGTTATTGCGCAGGCAGTGAATCTCTCGCCACCGCGTCCCCCCATAACCTTAAAATTGAGTAAGACTCTCTCCTCAGGCGAATACTCAATGCAAGCTGGAATAGCTGGTTCTTACCGCATCAAAGATGTTAAGGTTGGAGATCAGGTGGTCTTAAGTATTTCCCACGTAGATAAGGAGGTCACTTGCACTACAATTTGCATTCAACGACGCCCCGGGGGGAAGGTTCCACCGGCTCCTGGAGACTCTTCTCGTAACCCCCACCCTTGGCATGAACGGTGCAATGCCTTACAGGATCTTGAGCTAAAGGGATCGCCTTTCCCTGAGAAGAAACACGCAAAAATAGATCCCGACATCCTCGTCTTGCCGTGCCAATAACCCTAAATCGCCCCCCCCCCCCCCCATTGGCTCTCTTGTGTCTCCGTAATTATCTCCCTTCGCTTTTTTCTACCATTTCCCCTTCGGGCACTTTTCGGTCCCGAGGGGGAGCTTCGCTTCGAGCAGACACCCGCACACCTCCGGCATCCTTTTCGGCGCCTTGCACTTGCAGTGTTGCCCGTTACGTTTGCCCCGCGTCGGCAGTCTATAGTCACGGAGTTGCTATGCTTCTGGTGCTTCTGGCGTGCTGCTGCCAACTGACGACGTGTGCCGCGGAGCCGGAGCCGCTTTCCGGGCGCCCGCTGAGTGACGAGCGGTTCGGGCTGCTCGACAGCATTATTCTCTTCCACGAGGAATACTACCTCAGCGTGGGCGAGGGCTTTAACGGGAAAGTCATAGCCAAGACCGAGGACACGATCACGATCCAGAAGTGGCGGTCCGTGGCGCGCGTGTTCCGGGTCTCCCCGACCCTCACGTCCGACCGCATCCCGTTGGAGTCCCGTCGTCTGGGGACTGGCCACCGTTTGAGCCACATCCGTATCGGGGATATGGTTGGATTCGACGTAGCCCGCGCGAGGGACGGGTACGTGATCGTGAGTTTTGGGATCTACAGGCGTCCAGGGGGTAAAATCCCAGAAGCCGAGGACGATCATCTCCCAGCTAAGTCCCGGCTCCACAACCGCTGTATGGTGGAGCAGATCGTTGAGGAAGTGCTTGTGCCGAAACTGTTGCCCTTCATGATTACCCGGTTCCTCCATTACGGCGCGTCTCGTCAGTGATCCCCTTCTCCCCTCGGAACGGAATCGTGTCTGAGGGGGAACTTCGCTTCCCGCAGACACTCGCACGCTGAGCGCACCTCACGCAAACTGAAGCGCCTGGCGGGGTCACCGTTGATAAAATTGGTGACACGGCTTAATAACATTAAGTTTATCAATTTAATATAGAAATATCATGGCAATCACCATATACGCGCCAGTGATCTTGGCAATAGGCTTACTGACAACTGACAGCCACATTGCTCAACAGCGACGAGACGCGCCAACAAAACAAGAAGATCCGTGGGACTCGGGACCGCCACCAAATCCAAAAGAGCCGGCCTCTTGGACTTTTACAGATCGACAGACCTCGGGATTCGTGGAAGCCGTCAATGCTCAAAGTATTACGCTTCACTGGCCGGAACGTCGCGTGCTCAAGCTCCGATACGATCCAAAAACCGGACAGCAACTCTCTTGCACGGAGGAGCGGTTTGCAGCAGTGCCTGGAAAACAATTTGCTCTTGACGCAACTTTAGCAAAGGGCAAGTACCTGAACACCGGCTCGCCAGATGACACTTATCGCATTAGAGATGTGAAACTCGGCGATCGAGTTCTCATCACTTTCGATCGTCGAAATGGAATAGACACCTGCAAAACCATTCGCATTATGAGGCGGCCGGGTGGTGATGTGCCGCCGGCCCCGGGTGAAAAGCCGACCGCATTTCACAAGCATCATG
This sequence comes from Gemmata sp. SH-PL17, assembly GCF_001610855.1. Lineage (NCBI taxonomy): Bacteria > Pseudomonadati > Planctomycetota > Planctomycetia > Gemmatales > Gemmataceae > Gemmata > Gemmata sp. SH-PL17. Next base: position 8,359,564 of record NZ_CP011271.1, on the reverse strand, counting down.
AACAAGCGAATGCCGACCAACAATGGGAAGAGGATCGGCTTCCGTACCCGCGTAAATACTGGCCGAGCTACCTCGGGCAAGACGGCAACTTCTACGTAACCCCCTACCCGAGCGACTCGAAAGTGATTGTCGCCATTCCCCCGACTGCGCCGCCCCCTAGAGAGATCAAATCCGCTGTTATGCCAGCCGTGCGGCAGCGATAAAGGCGATCATAGACGTTAGTGCCTCAGTTTGCCGTCGCGTGATCTCGCCTTAACCGTTACCACCTCCCTCGGGAGATGATTGAATGTCACGTACTAGACTTGTCAGCGTATTGCTCTGGTTTCTCGCTGCCCTGGCAGGGGCGACCGCTAACGCGCCGCCCCCCGAGATGGCTCCGGTTAAAGCCAAGCCTGATGAAGTGCCTTCCACGTACAAAGGTGTCGTGGTTGCCGTGACGGATAAAACGGTCACAATCAAACCATCGGGAGATGTCACGATCACCAAAAGTCGTATCGGCGAAAGTGGCAAAAAAGAGGTTGTCTGGGTGTACACTCAGGACAATACAAAGCCGCCGCAGGCGTTCGTTTTCAGCGACGCGGCACTCTGGGCCAACGGGACGCTCCCCCTCGCTAACCGAGCCGGGAAACCCGCCCTGGCGGTTACCTCGAACAGTCGCCTTCACAAGATCTCCGACCTCTGTCTTGGCGACCTTGTTGAGATCACATGCGGCGATGTCGGGGGAACGGTCTACTGCAACGAGATTGCGATCATCCGCCGCCCGGGTGGACAGGTGCCCCCGGCCATTGGCGACGACACGTTGCCGGTGTCGGACCGCGTGTGCACCAGCGCAACGCCGCACAAGCGAGAGAGGAACAGATCGTGCGACACCTGTCGCGTCTGATGTCCCCGTTCCTCCCGTGACAATCACACGGCCCCGGTGCTAATTTGAGCGCCGGGGCCGTGTGATTGTCTTCCTTTTGCCACTTCTCTCGCGGAGCGATTCGCCTTACAGTGTCGGGCCGGTATCACCGGGGAGCATGATCTTGCGGATCAGCTTGATCGGCAGCCCGCCCTGGCGCACGAACTCGTCGTGGAACGTCTGCAAGCGGAAGTCCGCGCCCTTCGCCTTCTTGTAGTCGTCGCGCAACTTGTAGATCTGGAGCTTGCCCAGCGTGTAGTAGAGGTACGTCGGGTTGTACGATCCGCGGCGCGCCTCCTGGAACGCGGTTTCCGGCTCGATGTACCCCTGCTCCACGAAGAACTTCTTCCCCCGCTCCACGGTCCAGCCCTCCGTGTGCAGCTTGATCCCGACGATGTACCGGCAGTCGCGCAGTAGCGCCTCGTTCAGTTGGGCGAGCCGCACCTTGGGGTCGTCGTCGCCGTATCCCTCTTCCACGATCATCTGCTCCGCGTAGTGCGCCCACCCCTCAACGTTCGTGCCGCAGGTGTACAGTTTCCGCACCTTCGTCGGGTACTGCTTCGCGTAGAGGAACTGGAGATAGTGCCCGGGGAACGCTTCGTGGATCGTGATGATGTCCATCCCCGTCTTGTTGAACTGCCGCATGTGCTCGACCTTCCGGCGCGCCTCCCATTCCGTTTCCGGCGGGGTCACGTAGTAGAACGCCTCGGTCGCCTTCGTCTCATACGCGCCGGGCGTGTCCATCGACGCGAACCCGCCGGTGCGCATGAACGCGGGCGTCTCCGCGATCGTCGGCCGCACTTCTGACGGTACGGTCACGATCTTCTTGTCGACGAGGAACTTCCGGGTGCGCTCGATGGTCCCGCGCGTCGCGCCCACGAGGTCTTCCGGCTTCGGGTGATCCTCGTTCAGCGTCGCGAGCACTTCGGCGGGCGTCCGCTTCGGGTCGATCTTCTTCGCGGTGGCAACGAACGCTTCCTGATCGCGCTTGAGGTTGGCTTCGCCGATGGCGAGCAGCTTGTCGAGCGGAACGTCGAGCATCTCCTCGGTTTCGAGCTTCTTCACGAACGCCTCAGCCCCGATCGCGTACTTCCCCTTCGATTTCGGCAGCAGTTCCGTTTCGATCCACTTCGCCGCGGCCTCGAACGCTTCGATCACCGGTTTGTTGGCGGCCTCGAACTCGGCGAACAGTTTCTTGTCTTTGCCCGCGGCATCTTTGGCCCACGCGGGCAGATCATTGCGGAAGAAACTCACCGAACCCTTCGCCACGATGAGACCCAGGTCGGTGAACTCCTTCGGCGGGTTCTCCACGTTCGTTTTCATCGCACCGAGCAGTTGCGGAGCGGCTTTCAGGCGCCCGATCACTGCTTTGAGCCGGTCCGCGGGCGGGGCGAACGACCGCTTCATCAGCATGTCGATCCCCTCGGCCGGTTTGCCCAGGTACACAACCGGGTTCCGCTTCCAGTCGCGCACGGTTTCGAGTTCCAGCAATTCGGCGCGAATCGCGTGGTCGAGCATTTCCGCGTCGATCGCTTCGTCGGCGGTCAGTTTCCCGGCACGAAGGGTTTTCAGGCGCTCGTGGAGCTTCTTGAGCACATCCGCGCGGTGGGTAATGTTCGGGGCACTCAGGTCGGCCAGTTTCTCATCGAAGTCGTGGATGCCCGCGTAGGTCGCTTGGTTCGGCTCCCACGCGAAGAGCGCGGCATAGTAGTCGTCCACGAACGCTGCGAACCCGGCCGGCGCGGGCGTATCGGCGGCGACGGGTTGCGGGCGCGAAATCCCGACAAGCGCGACGAGAAGTAAACCGGCTAGAGCCGGGAAGCGGAGTGCAGTCACGAGTTGCTCCGGGCTGGGAACGTCTGCGGAGAGGCTGAAGTGAGAATACGCCCGGTGGGAGTGGCGCCGCAACTGATATTCGCGCCGACTTTGTTTCGCGTGAAATCGAGCGAACTGGGGATCAGTGATTTCTGTAGCCGGGCTCCGTGAAGTGGAGGTATTCGCTGCGTGGTTTGTGTGCTTGTTTGGTGGCACAGGCCTCTGGCCTGTGTGAGCGCCTCCACAGGCCAGAGGCCTGTGCCACCAAACCAAAGACCAAGCACATCAATTCAACGCTCTCATTCGGCTGGTTTACAGGCGCCGGAGCAGACGCGCCGTGATCCACATGCCCGTCAGCGTGAACAGAACGGTCACGCACGATGCCGCGGCAAGGAGCGGCGTGTCCTTGTCGCGTGCTTCTGGCCAGAGGGCCGCGGGGAGCGTGCGCGCACGCGGCGTTCCCAGGAAGACGGCGAACGTGAACTCGTTTACCGACAAAATGAACGCGATGATGGCCCCCGCCAGGACCGCGGGAGCGATGAGCGGCAGCGTCACGCGGCGGAACGCGGTCCACGGTCCCGCTCCCAGTCCGCGTGCGGCGCGTTCCAGGTCGGGATCAGCGCCGGTCAGTGCGTTTCGTAGCAGCAAAAACACAACGGGCAGGCTGACGAAACTGTGCGCAGCGGCGAGCGAGTAAGCCCGACCCTGCAAGCCGGCGAGCATCACGAGCGGTAACAGCCCCATCGCCAGCACCACCGCGGGCACAAACATTGGCAGCATGACCGCACCGCTGAGGAGGTTTCGACCGCGGAAGTGGAACCGCGTGACCGCGACCGCCAACCCCAACCCGCCGACGAGCGACCCCGCGACCGAGATCACTGCGACTTCGGCCGAAGTCTGAAGCGCCCGAGTCCATTTCGTGGAGCTGAAGAACTCGCGGTACCACCGGACCGACCATTCTTCAGTCGGCGGTTCCAGTAATTCGCTCGGCGCGAACGACATCCACACCGCACACACAAACGGTGCGGCGAGTGCGAGAAGTGTGAACCCTCCGAGCACGCGACCGAGGAGCCAGATTGAGGAGGAGACGCGGTTAAGCACGTGCCTCTCCTATCCGGCATAACGCACGTGCGGGTCGCGAGTAGAGCGCGACGCACACGGCCACCGTCACAAGGCTCAGCACTGCTGTTGCCGCGGCCCGCGGCCAGTCACCGTAACCCAGGCTGTCTTTCTGCACTTTCACCGCGAGCGTCGCCTGTTCCGGCCCCCCGAGCAAAAGCGGACCGACGAACGCGCCCAGCGCCCAAATCAGGCACAACTGCCCCGCAATGGCGACACCGGGCAGAGACAGCGGCAGCGTCACGCGGCGGAACGCGGTCCACGGCCCCGCTCCCAGTCCGCGTGCGGCCGCGGTCAGTGTTGGGTCGATGCGGTCGAGGGCGGGTACCAACACGAGCACCGCATAGGGCATGATGAGGTACGTTTCCGCCACCAGCACGCCGAACAGGTTGTGTGTGAGCAGAATTGGCTCGGACGTCAGCCCCAACGCGAGAAGCACGCGATTCACGGGACCGGTGTTCCCGAGCAGCAGGTTCACCCCGTAAAGCACGACGAACACGTTCGTCAGTTTCGGGAGGATCACCGCGCCGAGTGCGAGGGCTTTCGCGCGCTGAGGGAGCGAGTGAATAAACAGCGCGAGCGGGTAGCCGATGGCCACACTCAGCGCCGCAACTGCGACTCCCAGAATGATTGTGAACGCAACGATTCCCCGGCCGTATCGCTCGCCGAGGAGTTCGGAGTAGGCGCTGAGCGTCCACGAATCGGGACGGTAGAAACCCGTCCCTCCCGTGCTCTCGTAGAGGCTCGTGCGGAGGAGAATGAGAACTGGTCCCGCAAAGAGCGCGAGGAGCAGAATCAGTGCGGGGGCCGCGAGCAACCACGGCACGACCGAGCGAGTGGAGTGCGGCGTCACGACTTCCGCAGGATCTCCTGCTCCCACGTCTTCTTGATCTGGTCCCAGTCCTTGAAGTACGCCTCGTAGGGGAAGTACTTCATCGTGCGGAACTGCTCGTCGGTCGAGGGGTACGTTTGTGCCCACACCGCGTTTTCTTTCGCGACCTCGCGCGCGGCCTCGACGTGCGACGTACCCGCGCCGCGCTCGGCCATCGCCGCTTGCACGTCCTTGGTGAGCAAGAAATCGATGGCGGCTTCGGCCAGGTCTGCGTTCGGGGTATCGGCCGGGATCACCCACATGAGCTGCACGAACGCGCGGTCGGCTTCGGGCGTCGTGAACCCGACTGTGTCGATTTTGTCTTTCGGCATTTGCAGCATCGTCACGCTGTGGGCGTTCCCCGCGGCGAAGTTGCCTTGCAACAGATCCTGCAACATTTTCGGGCCGGTCGGCCACCAGAACCGCACGCGGTCGCGCTCGCGCTTGGCGAAGTCGAGCACGCTGCCGATGTCGTCGGTGAGCATCTGGTGAGCGGTGCCGGGCTTTTTGTCCGCGGCGGCCTTCATACACGCGAACGTGTAGAGCGACATGTAGAACCACTCGTACAGCGCGATTTTGCCCCGCAGGTCGTCGCGCATCAGGTCACCCCAGCCGGTCAGGGGTCTGCCCATTTGCTTGCGGTTCCAGGCGAGCGTCATCGCGGATTCGTGGAACGTGACGCCGTACCGCTCCTTCGCCACCCAGTTATCGAGTGCCCCGGGCGCGAGTGCCTTGTGGTTCGGCACCTTGTTGAAGTCGATTTGGCGGAACATCCCGCTCTTGATCGCCGGGTACCCTTGCGTCGCGTCGGTCAGTACGAGGTCGAACGCGGGCTGGCCCTTGGGGGACGTTTTCAGCTTGGCGATCGAGTCTTCCCATCCGGGATCGAGCACCACCGTCGCGCCGGTTTTGGCTTCAAGCGGCTTGGCGAACAGATCCTCGAAGATTTTGTCCAATCCCGAGTACACGAAGACCGTGAGCGTGCGCCCGCTGAAGTCGCTTCCGCGGGGTGTGGGGCTTGAGCACCCGCCGAGCAGCCCGCCCGCGCCGAGCGCTGCGCCCACGGTTTTCAAGAACCCGCGCCGGTTCACATCGTGACTGTTCATAGGGCGTCAGTTTATCAACCTCACCCCCGGCAACAAGCAACTGCGCACGCACCGAGTGCAGCGGGGTGTGTTGATAGTGAAATTTTGTCTAATTTGGGTGTTGTGTTCTTTTGTCTACTGCGTTAGGATTGCGGGTGTAGGTAGCCGTGGGCTTACACCCGCTCGTTAGCGATTGCGGTTCGCCCAAGCTCTTGGCGAACGGCCGGTGGAATTCGGGAAAGATAACAATGTGCACATGGGTCATTTGTGACAACATCTTGCTGCCAATGAGTTTGAGATGATTCGTGTCGGGCCGTGTCGGGCCGGAAATGTTAGCAAATGTTAGCCGCAGGCGGGATGGGAGCGACCAGGAAACATTGAAAGAGAGGAGTTTTGACAGGATTCACAGGATCAACCGGATCAAGAACAGATTGCGAACGACACCCCATCTCGGGATGAGGTGAACTGTCAGTGCAATCCTGTTAACCCTGTCAAAACGTTTGGGCATTCGCAATTTGTGACCGCGGTCACTCTTGACGCGGTTCGACCCGAAAACCGAGACTACAAGCACACACTGTCGATCCGTTGAGGGACGTCCGGATGCGCATCTGCCTCTTCGAGGATCGCCGCGCCGCGGACTTGCGCCCACTCACATTCACGCGCCCCGCGTCTCACTTACTCTGTGGGTTAACGACACTCGGCGCGAAGCAGGCACGATACTTCGGGGCCAATGTCGTCGGGCACCTGTGCCGGCCCGTGCTCGCCGAATGGCTCCGCGCGAGAGAGGACGCCCCGGTCAATGATCCGATCTGGCTCCGCGCCGGCCCCACGGTTCTCGTGAACGGGCGCTGGCTCGCGCCGCACACGGCGCCCATTGCCCTTCAGGATTGGCTCGCCGACGGGCCGTTCATCGGCACTGCGAACGGGGAGATCGCGTTCGCCGCGCTCGACCAGCGCCGGCTCCAGGCGGTTTCGCCGGCCACGGTAGAAGACTGCCTGCGTGACTGGGCGCAGTCGCTCCCGTGCCACGAGGTCGGCGGAGCGCTGATCCGCTATTCGTGGGAGCTGATCGAGCACAACAGCGCCGAAATCGCGCGCGACTTCGAGGTCGCGTGCGACCCGACCGAGATCGGGGATCACTCTACCGACATCACGCTCGTTGGTCCCGGCGACCGGCTGTTCATTCACCCGACGGCGCGAATCGATCCGCATGTCATCGCCGATACGACCAACGGGCCGGTCGTGATCGGTGAGGGCGCGGTGGTGACCGCGTTCACGCGCCTCGAAGGGCCGTGTGGGATCGGCCCGCACACACACGTCCGCAACGCACAGATCCGCGGCGGAACGAGCATCGGGCCGCACTGTCGCGTGGGGGGCGAGATCGAGGCGAGTATCGTACTCGGTTACACGAACAAATCGCACGACGGCTACTTGGGTCACAGCGTCATTGGCGAATGGGTGGACATCGCGGTCGGTGTAGTCGCGGCCGATCAGCGGTGTGATTTCGGGCCGATTAGCGTGCCGGTGAACGGCGCCGAAGTGCTCACGAACCGCACGAAAGTGGGGAGCGCGATCGGCGACCACGCGAAGATCGGTGCGGGGGTGTTACTCAATTGTGGATCGTCGATCGGTGCGTTCGCTCAGGTGCTACCGACCGGAGGGCTCGCGCCGCGTGAAATACCCGCGCTCCACGAAGTGGGACCGGGCGGGTTGAAGTCGCTCGACGCGACGCAATCGCTCGCGGTGACCGAAACGGTGGTGCGCGAACGCGGGGACGAGCCGGTTCCGCAACTCAGTGCCCTGTACCGCGCACTGGCGGGGATGCCAGAGCCTATCTCCGAGGTCGCGCCGCTCATGCCACCCGCGCTCTCGCTCCGGAAGATCGCGTAAGCTACGTGCGGGTGTGCGTGAGCTAGTTGTGAAGGCTACTTTTTGTCCGGACCTTTGTTCATACCCGCGACTGTAGCGCGGGTCGCGCGGATGCGGTCGAGCAGGTTCTGCTTGGCGATGCTGGCCGGGTCGAGTGAGACGCTCGAAGACGGTGGCGTTTTGGCGTCGAGCGCGAGCTTCGCCGCGTCCGCCTTGTCCTCTTGCGTTTCGCCCTTCGAGAGCCGGTCCTCGGCGTCCACGTAGCCGGTTTCGCCGTACATCTGCTTCAGCTCACCGAGCCGCACGACGCGCTCGAGCCGGACGTACCCGATTTCCTCGTAGGGCACGAAGAACGCGCGCCCCTCGTCCGTGGTGCCGCCCTCGCGCCCGCGGAACACGAGGTACGTTGGCTCGAACCGGACGACCGAGTCCACTGAGAGCACGAACTGGTTGCGGAGGACCAGATTCACCTGCGGGTGCGAGGTTTCTGGAATCCGTTTGAATAATTCCACACAATCTTCGCGACGCATGCACTCTCCGGTTCGGGCGACCGACCGGTGGCACCGGCCGGAACTGGTTAGGTCCGCGTGACTTCGAGGCTCACCGGCGGGCGCGTGAGCTTGCGGTAGAGCCACACCTGGGACGCGCCCGCAGCGATACCGCCAACGGCACACACACCGCGCCAGCTCATCCACCCGAGCAGGTGTTCGAGTGGCGATTTCGGGAGCGTCATGCCGTCCGGTGCGGACAGCCGGGCGGCGGCGCGGGCCGAGGCCATGTCTTCAAACACGCTGAGCGTGAGCGCGAGCGCGGCCGTTGCAGCGAGCACCCCGGCCAGCATCACCAGCGGGCCGCGTGCCAGGCTCCATGCGTCGCGCTGGTACGGCTGGAGCTTGTGCCCGTCGCCGAGCCGGCGCCAGAGTTTCGTGAAGCACAGGTCCGCGGCCTCGGGGCTCGCAAACACCACAGTCAGCCGACTCGTGCCCAGGCCGTTCACGTATTCGACAACGAGCGAGTTCGAGAGCAGGTCGAGTTTCAGGTTCTGGACCGCGACCAGCTCCACGACCACCGCGAGCGGGCCGAGCAGTTCTTCGAGGTTCCCTCCGGCCCCGATCGCGGCGAGCAGTTCCGCCTTCGGCGCCCCGGTGGGCGGCGCCACATAGAGCCGATCGAACGTGAGAACGACCAGCGAGTGCGACTTCACTTCCGGGTGGACCCACACGCGCCGGCGCGAGGCGCCGGGGAGGGTCGTGTCGAGTGTGATCGCGTTCGCTGCGCGCATGGAGCCGGGGGTCGAGTGAACGAACGGGACCGCGAGCGATCCCCACCTGTAATCGGTAGCACGCGACGGGGGGTGGGTCAAATGTCCGGAGAAGGGGTGCGGTGAGGGAAGAGAAGGGGCGAGAGTGTGAGCGGGTGAAAGGGTGACAAAACCAAAATGGAAACGTGTTCCCGTCCTTTCACCCTTCACCCGCTCACACTCTCGCCCCTTACTCTTCCGTGATCTTTCCTCACTCTGCTTGCAATTCCGGGAAGACTGCAGGGGAGAGCTTCGCGGTGACGAGGTGATCGTGGAGGCGCTTTTTTGCCTGGAATTTGAGGTTCGCGATGTCCTGTTCGGTGCGCTTCAGGCGCGCGGCGACCTCGGCGTTCCCCCACCCCTTTACGTACAGGAGTTCGAGGGCCATCACCTTCGCCCATTCGCCCTTCAGTTGGAAGTCGCGCACGAGATCACGGAGCGCCTGACCGAGTGCGTCTTCTTCGCGCTCGCGCTGTTCCGCGCTGCGGGCTAGAGTGGACGCCCCCGCTGCCGGTCGTCGGGCGCCTGACCCATCGCCTCGTCTTCGGTGTCGGTGCCGCTCTGATAACGGAGCCGACCCATCTTCCGCAACTGGTCCGTGACCTTGTGCGCCGCGATGGTGAACAGCCACGTCTGGAGGTCGCGCTTGTCGTCGTAGTTCACGAGGCTGTTGCTGAACCCGATGAACGTCTCCTGCACCACGTCCTCGACCGAGGCGTGGTCCTTGAGTCGGCGGCGCACGTAGGCCGTGAGCCGGCCGCGGTACCGCTTGTCCAGTTCCGCCCATGCGGTCTGGTCGTTCTTCCGCACGCGGTTGATGAGCAGCCGATCGGATTCGGTGGTCATGGTGCCCGGAAAGTTACGGTGCGCGAATGAATCAGACGAAGAGAACGGCCGCTGCCGCCCCGCCCGCGAGGATCGCTGCCCCCAGAGCCAGCCAGCTCGTGAGGTAGCCGCGGGTCCACTCGTCGGCGCGGAGGAACAGGAAGCCCGTGAGCGCGATCGCCATGAACACGCCGACGAGCCGTACCCCCGCCCCAACGCGCTCCTGGGCGCGTAACTCGCGCACCTGCTCCGCGGTCACTTCCACATCGTACTCGACGTAGACCAAGTTATCAGACTCGGACGCGCCCGCCTTGATGAGTAACTCGATTTCCTCCGAGTCGGGCTTGCGTACCGTGCGGCTGTCTTTACGAAGGAACTCGGTTCGCACTTCGTTAACAGAAATCTTGTGGCGCACGGGCGGGTCGAGTTCGCCGAGCTTCTTCTCGATCAGCTCGCGGGCCGCGGTCAGGGCGTCTTCTTCTGCTTCGGCTTCGGTCGCGTATGCCAAAACACTCACGACGCGCTCGCGAACCGCGAGCGCTCCACCACCAGGGTGCGCTCGCGATATCGGAGCGGGTGGCCCTTTCACGACCGGTTCCGGCGGTGTCGGTGGGGGCACAGGAGTGCCGCTCTTGGGCGGTGCCGGTTTGGGGCCGCCCCGGTGGATCTGCCCGTCTTCGAAGGTGACAACCCCGAATAACGAAACACCGCGTTTGACCGCGAGATCGGGCATCGCCTTCGCTTGCGAACTAGCCCCGCCGTTCACGCCGTTGAGCGCGAGGGCTTCGGCCTCTTTGCGGGCTTTTTCGGCTTTACTCCCGGTCGCCCCCCCGGGGACCGGACCGGACCTGGCACACGCGCCCAGCGCGAAGCACAGCCCGACCACCGACAGTCGAAGGATGTTCCGCGCCGTGCTTTTCATGCCGCTCTCCTCGGTTCTGATACCCGCTACCGACAGTGCGTGTTTCGTCGCCCGGCGAAACACGAGCCGAAACTACGCGCGCGCCGACTTCAACGGCGGACCGGCCCACGGACTCGCGACCTGGGCCGCGATGGTTGCGATCACCAGCACGGATATGCCGAGCATCGCCGGGGTGGATTCGCTCGTCGGCCACAAGAACAGGAAGATACTGCCCCAGAACGCGATGGCTATGATCGGGATGAACCGCACGCGCTCGCGCCGGTTACGGTTCGTGGTCGTCCACCAGCGCGACACTGCAACAGTGACACCGAAGTAGACCAGATATTTCATTCCGGTCCCGAACGTGTCCTGGCTCAATCGGTGATTGAATGCCACGATGTCGCGGCTGGAGGCGTTCGCGGTGCCGGTCGGGAGCGCCCAGCCGTCGAGCCAGAACGCCATCGCGCCGATGCACAGGCCCACGACCAGTTGAATCGCGCGCCGGCCCCACGGGTTGTTTTCGCTCCGCTTCGGCAACCGGCCGATGGCCATGACAGCCCACGCGAGCACGGTCGAGAGCACGAACACGCGCCCGAGTAGCGACCAGGGCACCGCCCCCTGGAACACCGCCCACGGTGCGGTACACGCGGCCGTAATCAGTGGAGTCAGTGCGAACCCGCCAGCCAGTTCGGTAAGCCGGTCGCGGGCGGTCTGTGTGAGCGGACCCGAGGGTAACTGCTTTTCTTTCGTGCGCGTGTCGCGCGGCACCGGGAACGCGACCGGGCGCACCGCGTCCGACGGCACATCGAGTGGCGGTGCCGGTATCGGCAGCGGAGGGGGAACCGGGCGCGCTCGCGGGAGCGTGGGCGTCAGTGACGCGGCCGTGGACATTTCCGGGTCGCGCCGGCCGCCGGCGAACATCTCTTCGACCGCCCGCGCGAGTTCGGCCGCGGTCGAGAACCGCTTCGCCGGGTCTTTTTCGAGCGCCCGGCCGAGTACTTCGCGGTACGGGACCGGTAGCTTCGTGAGGTCTGGTGTTTCGGTGATGTGCTTGATGAGCACTTCGTAAGGTGTCTCGCCGTTGAACGGACGGAGGCCGGTAATCATCTCATAAAGGATGATGCCGCACGCATAAATGTCGATGGACGCGGTGTAGTTCCCGTTCTTGATCTCGGGCGCCATGTAGTACGGCGTACCGACCCCGCGGCTCAGGTCGCTGCCCTCGCTGCCGCTGATGCGCCGGGACAGCCCGTAGTCGCCGATCTTCAGGTGCCCGTGCTCGATGAAGATGTTGCCGGGCTTCAGGTCGCGGTGAACGACGCCCTGGTTGTGCAGGTAGCCGACCCCGCGGCACAGGGCCGCGAACCACTCGCGGATGACCTGCGTGGGCAGCCCGGTAGGGTGCTTGTTGATGACGTGAGCGAGCGACTCGCCGAACACGTACTCCATCACGACCCACTGGTCGCTGCGGGAGTCGACTCGGAGGTCGAACAGGTGAACGAGGTTGGGGTGCTTCAGGTTGATGCAGTGGGCCACGCCACGCAGCTCGGCGTCGGTGTGCCCGCGCGTGAGGAGCTTGAGTGCGACCTCTTTGCCCCCGTCGCTCACGGCGAAATACACTTCGCCGAACGCGCCCTGGCCGACGCCCCGCTTGAGGGTGAACCCGTCGAGCGGGCGCTGCCCGGACCGGTATGTGAACTTCATCGCCATCGCGGACCCCTGCGGATCGGGTGCACGGCCCCTCTCATTTAGGTTAATTCGCCCCGTGTGGGCGGATCTTGAGGGAAAAACCGACTCCGACCGAAGTAGGGGCATTATAACGGGTTCGCGAAAGATGTGGGGACCGTTATTGATCCGATGTTCACGGGCGCGGTGGAAGGTCCGCCGCGCCCGTGTGATCTCACAACCGCGGGTCGATGGGTTCGCTTTCCAGTGCCAGAACCGCGAACACACATTCGTGGACTTCGCGCAGCGGGGCGCTACGGGCGAAGCGTTCCAATCCTTCGAGACCCAGACCGAACTCGCGCGCGGCGAGCCCGCGTTTCGCCCCGACCGCCCGATGCTTCAGTCGCGAGAGGTGCTCCGCGGCGAGGTAATCTGGCCCGTAGATGATTCGCAGGTACTCGCGCCCGCGGACCTTCAGAGCCGGTTGCACAAAGAACCGCCGGCCCTTCGTCAGCACTTCGAGCGGTTTGACCACCATGCCCTCATCGCCCGCGTTCGTGAGATCGAGCCACCACTGCGTCGCGGACTCGACTTCGCCCGCGTCCGCGAGATCGACCACGCGATACGGCGTCGCGTGGAGAATACCTACCCCGTCCCCCCTCGCTCCTTGTGAGGGGGAACCCCCTATGGGTTCCCCCTGCAACCCCCTCCTGCCAGGGAAGGGGGAGAAAGAATTGTCGGTCGACGCAGCCCCACTCACAGCGGGATCATGTGCCGGCTCCCCCTTCCCTTCAGGGAGGGGGGATGGGGGGGTAGGTCTTGCACACAACTCCGCGAGGGTGCGCATGTGCCAGTCGTGGGTGCGATCGAAATAGAGTTTGCCCTCGGTCGCGAGCAGGAAGAACGGTGCGAACTTCAAGTCCGTGACCGAGTTCACCGACCAACAATAACGCCGGTACGACGCGACGAATCGCTCCACGGCTTCCGCTTTGGCGCCAAAGCGGGCCGTAAGTGCGGCTCGACCTAACCCCCCAACCCCCTTCCCTGGGAAGGAAGGGGGAGCAGAACCATCGAAGGTTTTAAGCCCCTCTCCGCTTAGGGGAGGGGTTGGGGAGGGGTCTGCCGTGTTCGCCAGGAGTTTGTTCACTTCGGCCAGTGCAGCCGTCGCCGCGCTGCCGGTGGCGGCGTACTGGCGGCGCAACAGTTCCTGTGCCTTGGCCGACCACGGCATCAGTTCGCCGTCGAGAGCCACCCAATCCGTATTGAACTTCGTCCACCAGTCGGCGGCCGTGAGCGCGTCGCGTACCAGCGCGAGGAACGCACTTTCGGTCGCGGTGTCGTCGAAGAACCGCCGACCGGTTCGCGTGTAGACAATACCGCTCTCGTTATTCACACCGAAGCGCCGGGCGGCTGCGGCTTCGTCCTTGCACACGATTATGACGGCGCGCGAACCCATGTGCTTCTGTTCGCACACCACGCGCTCCGCGCCCTCTTGCTTGTAGTACCGGAAGGCTTCCGCCGGATGTTCCAGGAAGTCGGGTAGCGCCGACGCCTCGCACGGCGACATCGTCGGCGGGAGGTAAATCAGCCAACGCGGATCAGCCGCGAACCGGGACATCACCTCTAGTGCCGCTGCTGCGTTCTCTTCGCGGATCGTGATCTTCCCCGCGAACCGCGTTTCGATGTTGCGCCGACCAATCACGTCGGCGATGTCGAGATCGGAGGAATGAAGACGACCTACCCCCCCGTCCCCCCTCTCTGAAGTTGGCTCTGTCTGCAACCCCTCCCCAACCCCTCCCCCAAGGGGAGAGGGGCTTAAAACCGCCTCTGATTCTGTTCCCCCTTCCTTTCTAGGGAAGGGGGTTAGGGGGTTAGGTTCTCCCCCCAACGGGCGCTTCGACTCCGCGTACTGCTTCTCCGCGGGCACGCTCACCAACTCTTGTTCCGGGTAGCGCAGCGCGGTCAGCGCGCCGCCGAACACGCACCCCGTATCGATGCAGATGCACCGGTTCTCCCATGCGGGCGTGAGCACCGGCGTGTGGCCGTAAACGACGTTCGCGCGGGCGCGGTAGTTCGCGGCCCAGTTCAATCGCACCGGTAAGCCGAATTCGTCGCTTTCGCCGGTCGTGTCCCCGTAGATCGCAAACGCGCGCACCTTCCCCGAAACGCGCCCGTGCATGTCCGCGGTCAGCCCCGCGTGCGCGACGACGAGGCGCCCGCCGTCCAGAACCAAGTGCGACGGGAGCTTCGCGATGAACTCCTGCACTCGGGTACGCAGTTCCGGCGGTTCCTTCTCGAATTGCTCCACCGATTGCGCGAGCCCGTGGTTCTGCTTCACCTTGTCGGGCGTCTTCATCCACCGGAGCAGCTTGTCTTCGTGGTTGCCCAGCACGCAGAACGCGATCCCGCGCTGTACCGCGTCCATCACGAGGCGGTACACGCCCGGCGTGTCCGGTCCGCGGTCGCACAAGTCGCCCACGAAGACGAGTCGGCGCCCCTCTGGGGGCGTCACGCGCCAGCCGTCTTCGCTCTGGGTGAGCGCGTAACCGAGTTTCGTGAGCAGCGCGAGCAGCTCGTTCAGGCACCCGTGAACGTCGCCGATAATGTCGAACGGCCCGCGCTCGTCCCGCTTGTTGACGGGGAGCCGGTAGCGCTCGAACGTGACCGCGGCGACCTCCTCTTCGCTGTTCAGCACGTACACACGCCGGATACCTTCGTCTTCGAGTCGGGCCAGCGAGCGCCGGAGGTCTTCCGCGTGGCGCTGGGTGACGTGCGGCCCGAACGGGCGCTCCACCGCGCGCTGCTGGTTCCGCGCGTGGCACACGTCGGCGCTGAAGTTGAACGCCACCGCGGTCATCTGGACGTGGTACTTCCGCGCCATCTCCAGGAGCGGCTTGCGCGATTCGGGGCGCACGTTGGTCGCGTCGATCACGGTGAGCTTCCCGCGCGCGAGTCGCTTCGCGCAGATCAGGTGCAGCACCTCGAACGCATCGTCCGACGCGGCCTGGTTCATCTCGTCGTCGCTGAGCAGCCCGCGGAAGAAGTCGGAGGAGAGGATTTCCGTCGGCTTGAAGTGCTTGCGCGCGAACGTGGACTTGCCGGAACCCGACGGGCCGACCATCAACACGAGCGCGAATTCCGGGATGCGAATCGTCATGAGCGAAGGGATCTCCTCAATCCGGCCCGCGCCGGCGGCCCTCCCCATCGAAGTTCGGGGGAAGACGGATGGACCCGCTACCCGCTGCTCGGGTTCGCGGGCAATTCAGACGCCGTCAAAGCACGCGGACGGTTCGCTCCAGCCGCGTGATGACATGTTCTACACAACCGTTAACGGGTCTAAACGGCACGTAAACCGCCAGAACGGACTGTTCACAAAGTCGTACTCGCAACGCTCCCGTCACAGTATCCGCTAAAGCCTTGGTGCCGCGAGCGTTGTGTCGCTCGGCGGCGCGCGAAACGTGCCCGCAAAACCGCTGGCACCGGGTGTGCTAATCAGCAGGACGCACCGAACCATTTCAGGTTCAACTGTCGGTATCAACCGGCCCCTCAACCGGTTACCGAGACACCAGGAGTTCCAGTCTAATGTCGTCCCGTTCTGTTCGCCCCATTCGGTCGCTCGCGATCGCGGGGCTGATGCTACTCGCATCGGCCGGCAGCGCCCGCGCAGACCTCATCAGTTTCACCGGCGGCGGGTCCGCCACGCACCCCAGCTCGTACTCGGGATCGATCGAGGTCAAGAACCAAACGACCACCTCGGCCGTGATCGAAGTGAAGCTGACGAACACCAGCACCAACGCCTTCAACTCAAGCGCCGCCAACGGTTTCATCACCGGGTTCGCGTTCAACAATCCGGGCACCGCGGCGAAGGGCAATATCACCGGCGTGACCTCGTTCTCGGCCTCGTACAACCCGGCCACGGGCCAGGCGTTCCAGTTGGTCAACGCGACCCCGTCCTCGAACCTGAACCTCGGCAGCCTCTTCGGGAAGTTCGACTTCGCGGCCTCGGTCGGCTCGACGCTGCACACGAGCGGGACCGCGTCGAACGGGCTGTCGGTCGGCGAAACCGGGACGTTCACGTTCGTGGTGAGCGGCACCAACCTGACGAACCTGACCGCCGCGAACCTGCTGTCGGAACTCAGCACGGGCGGCAGCCAGGACACGCCGTTCGTGGTCCGGTTCCGCGGGTACAACACCCCGAAGCTGCCCTACGGCGGCGACGGTGACAAGGTGCCGCTGGGCTCGATCACGACCCCCCCCTGCCCGCCGAACGGCGTGCCGGCCCCGCCGGGGTTGGTACTCGCCGGTATGGGGGCCGGGTGTCTGATGCTGGGGCGCCTCCGCCGGAAGCCGGCGCTGGCGTAAATCGCGAAATCTTTTGACCCCGGCGCCCGTCGCTCCGCGCCCGAAACCCCGCGATACACGGACCGTGTCGCGGGGTTTTCTGTTTTTGAAGCCCGCCGAACGGCGTGGCCGTCCGCGTGCGCGGCGCTAATAATAGCCCCCACAAGAACCGTAGAAGTGGGGCATTTATGAGCGACACGATCAACATTGCACTCATCGGCTGTGGCACCGTCGGTGGGGGCGTGGCGCGCGTGCTGCTCGCGAACGCGGACCGCGTGACCCAGCGGGCGGGACGGCCGATCGCGCTGCGCCGGGTGGTCGTGCGCGACCCGTCGAAGGCGCGCGACCCGCTCATCCCGCGCGAGATCATTTCCACCGACATCGACGCGGCCGTTCGCGATCCGAACATTCACGTCATCGTCGAGCTGATCGGCGGAACCGGACTCGCGAAGAAAATCGTTCTCGATTCGCTCGCGGCCGGGAAGCACGTCGTTACGGCGAACAAGGCGCTTTTGGCCGACGCGGGCGCGGAGGTGTTCGAGGCCGCGCGTAAAGCCGAGCGCACGGTGTGCTTCGAGGCAGCCGTGGCCGGCGGGGTGCCAGTGATTCGGGCGCTGGGGGAAAGTCTCGCCGCCAATCAGGTCACGGCAATCCAGGCGATTCTGAACGGCACGTCGAATTTCATTCTGACGTCCATGACCGAGCACAACATGAGCTACGCCGCCGCCCTCGCGGAAGCGCAGCGGCTCGGCTACGCGGAAGCCGACCCGACGCTGGACGTGGACGGCAGCGACGCGGCCCACAAGCTCGCGATCCTGGCACAGATTTCGTTCGGGGTGGCCGCGAAGCCGCACGAGATCGCCCGCCAGGGCATCGACACCATCGACGCGATGGACATTCGGTTCGCGAACGAACTCGGCTACACGATCAAGCTGCTCGCGGAGGCGTGGACCAGCGAAGAAACGCGCACCGGAACCCGTCCGGCGGGCGGCATCGACACGACTCTATCCGGGTCCGGCATCCACCCGGCTCCTGGCCCCCGGCAGACGACGGTCGAGAAGGCGGTCGCGCTTCACGTCGCTCCCGTGCTGCTGCGTCACACGGATCTGCTGGCGCAGGTCCGCGGGGCGTACAACGCGGTGCTGGTGTACGGCGACGTGGTGGGCGAGACGCTGTACCAGGGACCGGGCGCGGGTCAGATGCCGACCGCGAGTTCGGTGGTCGCGGACCTCATCGATTTGGGCGTAGGGCGGGCACAGCGGACGTTCGCCGCAGCGAAATTGTGGAGCCGCGAGGGGCGCGGGTTCACGGTGGAACCGCCGGAACGGGTGCGGAGCCGGTTCTATCTGCGGTTGCAGGTCGCGGACAAGCCCGGCGTCCTGGCCGACATCACGCGCATCCTGGCGGACGAAGAAATCAGCATTTCGAGCCTCGTGCAGCACGAAGCCCAGGAAGACGGCGCGAGCAGCCCGGTCCCGCTCGTGATCGTGACCCACTACGCCGCGACCGGTCGGTTCCGGCGCGCCCTGGAACGCATCAACAAGCTCGGCACGATCGCCGCCCCCGCCGTGTTCTTCAGCATGGGGGATTGAGAACTTGCAAAGTGTATTGATGCCGCAGTCGAGCGCTAGTTCTCTGCGATTGCAAATTTTAAGGGCGCTTCGTATTGTTTAGCCCAACTGCGGGATCAGTTTCGCATGATTATTCCTAATCCACGACTTCAACATACGATGCTAATGGTCCCTGACGATTGGCTCCAGCAACGAATGAAACGCGAGCGCCCAAGCACACATCTTTCCAGCGAACGTGGGGCATAAGTCGCTCAAAATGAAAGAAATAATCAACTTTGTCATGGTCTGATAATATTAATCCTGATCGACCGTCGGCGTGAATGCGAGTGACAGTTCCTATAATGTGGCCTTTTGAAAGATTAATTCCATGATCTTCGGCGAGCTTTGCAAGCGAATCTCGCGATTCCGGATCGATGTTTAGAGCATTTGCAGTATTGGCTATCGAGACTAGTGATGGGTGAAAAGATTTATCGTGTGTCAGTATATTGTTTAATTCTATAAATCTTATTGCAACCTGCGTTATTAGATCCTTGTTTTTTGACCGGGCGGCTGCAAATGCAATGTCTTGTAACGTATCGCAAAAGCTGTGTGCGAATGAGGTTTCGGATGGAAATGCGGAGCTGGCGGCATCAATGATTCGGAATATAGTCGCGGCAAGGCTAGTTGCTCTTTGAATGTCACGGGATTCTCTGGCCCGTTCCATCATTCTGTGTAGGCAGTTTAGGGATTTGTCGTATGTCTTGATTTGAAATCTTACGTTGTGCTTGGATACGTCATTTAATAATTTTTCAAATATCGCCCACGCTTCGTCGATACGTCCAGTGAATGCAAGGTATCTCGCGCGATCTGCGAGGACATTTAAATTATTGGGATCGAGTTGATTGGCTCGGTCGATTAGTGCCAACGCCTGCGTGCTATCGTTAAGCTTGTAAGCGCAAAATCCCGCATATAAAAAATACAATTGTGGAGCATCGGGCGAGAGCTCGATCGCCTGTTCATAGTCCTCTTGAGCACCGTGATAGTCGTTCGTATTTGCTTTTATGAAGGCAGATATCTTGTATACTTCAGGGTAAGTTGGTGCAACATTTTTTGCTTGAGTAATAAGACCCATTGCGCGCTCAGGTGATTTGCGCTGGGATTCGACCAGTGCGATTTGCAGAAGGCGTGCGGCAACACGATCGTTATTGCTGCGTATCCGAATTGCGCGTGGGTTGTAAGGGTCTGAGTCAGTGAATCTTCCAGCAGATTCTACCGCCGAGGCTAGCTCTGAGAGGCGGCTTGATACCATTTGCACCGTTTGACTGGATGGGCGGCGATGCGTTTCAAAGTATTGACGCGAGAATTCCGTAAGCGCATATTGTGTTTCAATAGTGCTGTCGAGTAATTTTTTATGTATCTGCTTCAAGATCATAGTTCCCGATATCTCAAATATTTGCTGGCGAACACTTATAGCGGATCGATTTGCGAGGTATGCGAGTTCTGCTTCGCCTAATGGTCGCCTAGCTGCAATCATTATTTCAAGAATGTAGTGGGATTCGTCGGATAGCTTTTCATAAACATTTTGTACGCAGAAACTTAATAGATCCGATTGGTGCGAGAGTAGCGATTGGATTGCGGTGCCGCGCTGGACTGACGTTACAAACCAGCGAATCGCAAGTGGGTTGAAGTGAAGGCGCTTGCAAAAATGGATGATGTCTGTTTGTGGCAGTTTTGCCAGCGAGTCGACTGCATGTACTTGAGAGTATCGCCGCAGTAATTGGGCAGCCTCTGCTTCATTTAGGGGTTGGAGTGGGCGGCGAATCTCTAGCTCACCTAGGCCAATGCGCGAGGTGATGACGAGTTTTGTATGCGGAGGTAGATCTCTTATGAATTCTTGCAGTTCATTTGTTTGAATTGTCTCTAAGTTGTCGATTGCAAGCAGGATCTTGAATTCGCTCAGGTATTCATGTAGATCCGATAGTATATTGGTGCTTAATTCTCTATCAGGCACTCCTAGTGGCTTTGCAATTGCTTTGTATAATCCTGTAACTGACGTGATCGAGTTGGCTATATCCTGCGCGCCACTAGCTGTTAAGACTTGGTTTTTTAGCGACACCCATATGATCATATCGAATTGTTTGTTTATGCTGTCAATTAAATCGTATAGGCATTTAACTAGTGTCGCTGTTTTGCCGACTCCTCCTTCGCCAAGTATAGTTACAATTCGGTGGTGCCCGAGAATTAGCTTTGTTATATCATCGCGATCCTTTAGTCGGCCGATGTAGCCTGTGTCGTCGAATTCCGGGAGGGGTAAGTTGTGTGGAATTCCATTTGGTTGTAGCCACGGATATTCAGGTATTCTGAGCGATAGAACAAATGATGGCTCCTCGGTTAATCGGGATCGAGTTGCTTTAAGTGATGACCATTTTAGATTCTTATGATTAAGTAGCGTGACACTTGCATCGTATACCGTGGCAAAATCGTCTGGTTCAAGCGGACGAGAGTGCATAACTCTATTGCGGATTCCTACAAGATGCTCCATCGGCTGCCTAGCTACTTGCAATTCTTCGCCTGCTCCTTGCGGAAGAAGGCTTCTATATTTTATCATTAATTCATAAGATTCAAAAAAATCGGTGTAGTCTAGTAGAATAGAATTCGGCGGCGTGCTTGATGATTCTGGCTGGGATTGAGTGTATCGTTCTTCAAGTTTTCTTCGCTGTTCCGGATTGAATGGATCGTTTGGCATCGCATCAAAAATGGCGAAATCGCGCAGTAGCGATCTCATATCGCTTTCCATCGAAGATAGCAGCGCATAAATTGTTAATCGTGCTGCATATCCAGCTTCGGTGGGATTCACAATTGGCCTTTGTATTTGGAGAATTATAGGTGGATGTAGTATATTAGTTGGCTTTGCTCCGCTTAATTGCGTTTCATTTTTGTGCCCACGGCTGTACTTGTCAAGTAAATTGCTTCGAGTTGGCTACTGGCGATTTATTTATATTAATTTTATTTGATGTATTTTATTTTTGATTAAAATAATTGATTTTTGAAACAATGTCTGGTGGGCATCAAAGTTGGTGGCTTTTTGTCGTTTCTCGTTCGCGGTTGCGTCGTTTGACACGTCTCGCTATCTTCCCGCGTCGCCGGGATTGAGGTAGCGAATGAACAGGTGGGCGGATCACTGGCTGGTGGCGTGGGTGCTGGCGTGCGCCGCGTTCGCGTTTGCGGTGGTCAGCGCGCGCCCGTTCGCGTCGTCCTGGAACGACGGCAGCCGACTCGCGTCGGTGGAATCGCTCGTCGAACGCAACACGTTCTGCATTGATGAGAGCGTGTTTCTGAACCCGCCCGCGGAACTCTTCGAGCGCGGTACCCCGGCCTACGATCCCGACAACGCGCTCGCCCAACGCGGGACACTCGACAAGCTTCGTATCGACGGGCGCTACTACTCCGACAAGCCACCGCTCGTGAGCGTTCCGCTCGCGGTCGCATACCGCGGGCTGATGCAACTCGGGCTGCCCGCGCCGAGCCAACGACCCGATTTGTTCGCGCACGTCGTGTGCGTGCTGCTGAGCGGTGTGGGGTTCGCGGTCGCGGTGGGGTGCATGTGGAGCCTCGGCACCCGCATCGGGCTTTCACCGGGCTGGCGCTTCGCGTGGCTGGCCGCGTTCGCACTAGCAACCGTACTGCCGACGTACACGCGGAGCGCGAACAATCACATCGCCCAACTCGGGGCAGTGGCGGCAATCTGTGTACTGCTGTGTCGGATTGCGGATCTGGCCGCGGTGGGGCGAACGGCATGGGCGTCGCTCGTGGCCGCGGGGTTCATTACGGGGTTCGCGTACAACTTGGATTTCGGCGTCGGTCCGCCGCTCGTGCCGGTCGTGCTGGTGATCGTCGCCATACGAACTCGGCGCGTGCTTCCCGTATTGGTGTGCGGCGCTGCGATGCTGCCCTGTGTGGTGACGGGCCACGCGATCAATTACGCGATCGGCGGCGACTGGCTCCGCCCGTTGAACATGCACCCCGAATACCTGAACTGGCCCGGTAGCCCGTTCGAGACGACTATGACCGGCGTGGTGCGCCCGCGCCCACTTGCGCAGCTCGCGTACACGTTCGACTTGCTCTTCGGCAAGAAAGGCTTCCTCACCCACAACCCGCCGCTACTGCTCGCGCTGACCGCAGGAGCTTTAGTGCTGTGGCGTCGAGGGACGACGCACCGCACGGAACTGCTCGGGCTGATCGCGTGGTGTGCGATGGGTTGGGCGATGTACGGCGTGCTCTCGAAGAACCACGGGGGCGGGTGCGTGACCGTTCGGTGGTTCGTGCCGTTCCTCGCTCCGGGGTTCTGGCTCCTCGCGAAGATCATCCGGGAACGAACCGAGTTCCGACGCGACTTCGTTGTTCTGGCCGCCTGGGGGCTTCCGCTCGCGGTGAGTGCGTGGATCGTCGGTCCTTGGTGGGCGCGCGTGGTGCCACTCTACTGGTGGGTGTTCGGTGGCTCGCTCGTGTCGTGGGCTGCGATTCGTTGGCACGCAGCACGAACCCAACCCGCACCGGCGCTGGTGCTTCCCTCACCGAGCGAAGTGCCCGGGGCGCGGGCAGCCTAAACCGGTCGGAGCGAGCGTATACTGGGGTATGTACGCGGTGTCGGCTCGTTCCCACCCGAAAGGTGTCATGGCCAAAGCTCCACCGCCCCCGGCCGAACCGACGGTCACGTTCTGGGGGGCCGCGCGAACCGTAACCGGTTCGATGCACCAACTCACGACCGGCAACAAAACGATCCTGCTCGATTGCGGGCTGTTCCAGGGCAAGCGGTCCGAGAGCTACCTTCGTAATCGCGACTTCCCGTTTCGCACGCGCGACATCGACGCGGTGGTTCTCAGCCACGCGCACGTGGACCATTGCGGCAACCTGCCGAACCTCGTGCGTCGGGGGTTCGCCGGGCCGATTTACTGCACGCCGGCCACTCGCGCGCTCGCCGCGGTGATGCTCGGTGATGCTGCCAAGATTCAGGAAGAGGACGCGAACTACCTGAACCACAAGCGCGCGAGGCACGAGCCGAAAATCACCCCACTATTCGACGCACGCGACGTGTTCCGCACGTTGACCAAGATGCAGGCGGTGCGGTACGGCGAGCGGTTCACGCTGAGCAAGGGAATCGAAGTCACGTTCGCGGACGCCGGGCACCTGCTCGGTTCGGCCACGGTTCACCTGCGTCTCGAAGGACCGAACGGCGAACGGCGTGTCACGTTTACAGGCGACGTGGGGCGGCCGGGGCTGCCCATTCTGCGCGACCCGGAACCGATCCCCGCGTGCGACCTGCTCATCAGCGAGAGTACCTACGGCGGACACACGCACGAACACGTGGACGAAACCGCCGACAAGCTGGGCGAAGTGGTGCGCCGGACGATCGAACGCGGCGGGCGCGTCATTATTCCTGCGTTCGCGGTCGGTCGTACCCAGACGGTGGTGTACTTCCTGCACCAACTCATTTCGAGCGGCAAACTGCCGCCCATCCCGATATTCGTGGACAGCCCGATGGCGAACCGGGCCACCGAAGTGTTCCGCGCGCACACCGAGTGCTTCGACGAAGAAACGCTCGCGCTACTCAACGTACACCCGGACCTGTTCGGCGAGAAGCATGTGAGGTACGTCGAAACTGTAAACGAGAGCGTGAAGCTGAACCGGCGCGAGGGGCCGTGCGTGGTGATCTCGGCCAGCGGGATGTGCGAGGCCGGGCGCATTTTGCACCACCTGAAGCACGGACTCGGCGACCCGCGCAACACGATCCTCATCGCCGGCTACCAAGCCACGGATACGCTCGGTCGGCGCCTGGTCGAGAAGCGTCCGGAGGTCCGCGTGCTGGGGCGACCGTGCCCGGTGAAGGCCGAGGTCGTGGTGCTGAACGGGCTATCCAGCCACGCCGACCACGGCGACATGCTGCGGATGCTCGGCCCGCTGGCCGCTTCCACATCGCGCGTGCGCCTCGTTCACGGGGAACCCGAACGGGCAACGAAACTGGTGGACGGACTCAAGGAAATTGGGTTCGCTGACGTCAGCATTCCCGAACGAGGCGAGACGGTGGTGGTGTGAGGTACGTAAGCGAGAGTGGCCACAAAAGGGCACAACAAGCACAAAAAGAAGGCAATTCAGCCACGGATGAACACAGACAACGCGGATCAGGAATTCGTTAAATTCAATGCTTCGTGTTGAATTTGATTAGGTGCTATCCATTCGCGCTTTTGTAGCGTGTTGCTCTATCCGTGTTATCTGTGTTCATCCGTGGCGGATTTCGGTTTTCCGTGTCTGCATCATTTGCGGTTCTTTTACTCTTCCAGCTCTTTCAACTCTTTCGCTTCGTCCCGGCAGTTCGGCATCTCGATGCGGCAGCAGCCGAGGTTCAGGGCGTCCTTCGGGATGCCGGCGTTCACTGCATCTTCCAGCACACCGGGGCGCAGCGAGTACAACACGAACCGACCCTGCTTCTTCCCGCGAATCAGGCCCGCGTTCCGCAGCACTCCCAGGTGGTGCGAGACGTTCACGACGTTCTTCAGCCGGAGCATGTCCGCGATCGCGGTCACGTTCTGCGGGCCGTCGGCCAGGAAGCGGACGATTTTCAACCGCTCCGGCGCGGCCAGTGCAGAGAGTAACCGCGCGCAGCGCTGCGGTTCGAGCGGATCTTTGGCCACGAGCGGCACACCTCCGGCGGGACGCGAGAAGCACACACCGGATTTTACATCATTTATGCGATTCGGCGAAGGTCAGCCCGTTATCGCTTTTCGGCCACGCGGAACAGCTCCACCGTACCATCGGCCGCGCCCTTCGCCATGTACCGGCCGTCCGGGGTGAAGGCCAGGCGCGTCGCGGGGCTGCCGGGTATTTCCCACTCGCGGAACTGCGCACCCGTGCGGAAGCTCCAGTTGCGCACGCGGAGGTCGTCGCCGACGCTCACGAGCGTATCCGCTTCCCGCGAAATCACTAGCGCGCGAACCGCCCCCGCGTGACCCTTCAGTTCGGCGCGCACGTTCGGTTTGATCGCGGTCAGATCCCAGAGCCGAATCAGCCCGTCCTGGCTCGCGGTCGCCAGTGTTTTGCCGTCGGGCGAGTAGGTCAGTGCGTTGACTTCGCCCCCGTGCGACAGCACGGCCCGTTCCGTCGAGCGGATTCGGCTAAGGGTCCACAACCGGATGGTCGCGTCGCGTGACGCGGTTGCTGCGCCCATCCCATCGGGTGAAAACGCGACCGCTCGGACCGGTTGTGTGTGGCCCAACAACAGAGCGCGAGCTTCGCTCGTTGATCCGCGTGTTGGTTCCCAGATACGCAGCGTGCGGTCTTCGCCCGCGCCCGCGACTTGCTTCCCATCAGGCGAGAAATTCAGAGCGTCAACGGCCCCGCGTGCGCCGCGGAGCGTACCGGCTTCCTGTGGAGCCTTATCGGACACGTCGTAGAGCCAAACGAAGCCGTTCAACGACCCGGAACCGACCGCCAGCGTGCGGCTGTTCGGCGCGAACGTGAGTGCGTGGAGCTTGTCGCCGGATTTCTGTAAGACGGAACGCTCGCTGGGCTTACTACTAGCGATGTCCCAGATACGGGCGGTCCCGTCGCTACTCGCCGACGCCAGCAAACACCGGTCGGGCGAGAACGCGAGAGAAATGATTTCCGCGGTGTGCCCCTTCAGGCGCGCGATCTGCTTGGCGGGGGTGGAGATCAGCGCTGCTTTGTTGGTTAAAGTTTGTGCGTCCACGCGATCGGTCCCCGGCGGGTCTGGTTCCAAGTACAGGAACTCTAATACACAACCCGCCGGGACGCGCGCGTTCGCTCGAAACATCGCCCAGTGGCAGCATTTAGCCGAGACGCGACGCGGCCCGAAAGTGATACTCTGATAGTGGACCCTCTGGCGCGAAGTTCCCGCAATTTGGTGCCCGGGCATGAAGTTTTGCGCTGTCAACGTGATCGCCTACGAACGGAGTTCCCATGACGCACGATGTGTTCGGCAAGCTGCGGTTCCGGGACGCCGACGAGTCGTGGGCCGGGTCCGCAGCGCTCGCGCGGTTCGCGACCATTGGCGTGATGCCGGAACCGGCGCCGCTGACCGAAGAAGAAGCCGTGCGGATGGCGGCCGACATGAACGCGGCCCTGGAGAACATCAAGGCCCAGATGCGCGAGCGGTTCGGCGATCAAGCTGATAAGGCGTTCGCGGAGATTGATCGCGAGGCTGAAGAAGAGGCCGAAGCGGAAGCGACCGAGGAGCCGGACCCGCGGGACGCGGAGCGCGAAAAGCGGCGCGCCGTCCGGCGCGAAAAGCGCGCGGCGCTACTGGCGAAGGGCCGGTTCCCGTTCCGAATCGCCGGACCGAGCGGGACCGAGCCGTCGCCGAAACAAGAAGCTGCGTTCCGGTTCCTTGTGGAGAACGAATCGGCCGTCTTCGATGCCGTGTGCGAACAGGTGTGGCAATCGTTCCGCAGCGCGTTCGAGCAGGAAGAATGGCGGTTGGTTGCTGGGGTGAAGCCCGCTGCCAGTCTTGCAGAGTTACAGGGGCGGTTCGCGGTTCCGCGTGTCGACATCACGTATGAGGCCCGCGGCGGCTTCGCGCACCTCGCGTTCCTGATCGAGTCCGACTGGCAGGACGAGCACGGCCTTGTGGTCGTGTACTCGCCGGACGAACGAGCCGCACATTGGACCTCTTGGGAGGGGCTGTACGACCTGCTCGAATCGGACGAACCCGAGGGCGACGCGGACGAGTACGTCCCCACGCCGCACGACCTGCTGCTCGAAGCGATCCTTACGGGCGATGAGGAGCGAGCACGTGAACTAGAAGCGGCCGGCGCGAAAATCAATGAGTTAGGGCCGGACGAGTACCCGCCGCTGTGGATCTCGGTCGACCAGATCGAAGTCGAGGAAGTGCGCCGGTTGCTGGCTCACGGCGCCGACCCGACCCTCTCGAACCCGGACGAGCGGAGCACCCCGTTGCGGCACGCGAAGCGCATGTACCGCGACATGGGATTCTCCCCGTCGAAGAACCAGGACCAATTGTTGAACGACATGTTCGCGATGATCCGCGAAACCGCCGGCGACAAATTCAACGACCTCAAGGTCCGACTGGAAGAGATCATCCACTTGCTCGAAGCCGCTCAGGTTTGAGCGGCCGTCGTCGGAAATCGTGTCGCAGGTCGGAGGTCGAATGTCGAAGCATCCGGTTAGAGGTGTTTTGGCCTTCGACTTTAAGACCTGCGACCTTCCGACCTGCGACAAGACCCTCACAACTGCTTACCGGCGAGCCAACCGGTGCTCCACGCGGACTGGAAGTTGTAGCCGCCGATCCATCCGTCGAGGTCGAGCACTTCGCCAGCGAAGTACAGCCCCGGTGCCCGCTTGCTTTGCATCGTGCGCGAGTCTACTTCGTCGAGACTCACGCCCCCGGCCGTCACTTCGGCCTTCTCGAAGCCCAACGTCCCGCGGAGTGGGAGCCGCAATCGTTTAGCCGCGGCGACGAGCGCGAGTCGGTCGGGTTTCGCCAGCGCCGCGGCCTTTCGATCGACCGCCATCCCGCACAGCACGAGTAACTGATCCGCCAATCGCCGCGGTAGCTTTTCTGCCAGTATCACCGCGAGTTGCTTCTTGCCCGAAGCCAAAGATTCTGCACGCAGGAACTCGTCGAATGCCTGTTCTGTTTCCAGGGGCAGAAAATCCGCTTCGAGGATGAGGGACGACGGTTTCGCGTGCCCGCTCACGGCGCGGCTCACATCGAGTGGGGCGGGGCCGGTCAGTCCGAAGTGGGCGAACAGCACCGATCCGCGGCGCTGGCTGAGTGCTTTCCCCTGTTCGGGTATCACTTTCAGGTTCACGTCGGGAATCGTGATCCCGCGAAGTTCGCCGACCCACGCCGGTTGCACGGTGAGCGGCACGAGCGCGGGGCGCGTTGGCACGATCGTGTGGCCGAACTTCATGGCGATCGCGTAGCCGTCGCCGGTGGTGCCGCACCCCGGATACGATTTCCCGCCCGTTGTGACGAGCACACGCTCCGCCGTGAGCACGCGCGTCACCGTGGACACGCGGAACCCGCCCTCGGGGTGCGGGTCGATGTCTTTTACGGGTTCCGTGAGCGCGAGCGTTGCACCGCTGCGGGCGAGGCGCTTCATCAGCGCTTCGAGCACGTCAACCGCGCGATCGCTGACCGGGAACACTTTGCCGGTGTCTTCGACCTTCGTCGCGACCCCTTCGTTGTTAAAGAGTGTGACGATTTCTCGCGGACCGATCGCCGCGAGCGCGGAGTGGAGGAACTTCCCGTTAGTGCCGAACGCTTCCACGATGCCGCGTGCGTCGCAGTCGTGCGTAATGTTGCACCGCGTGCCGCCGGACATGAGGATCTTCACACCGGGCTTTTTGCCCTTCTCCAGAAGGAGCACCTTGCGCCCGCGCTCGGCCGCGTGGATCGCAGCCATCAGCCCAGCAGCTCCGGCACCCACGATAATCGCGTCGTAATCAAACACCGTCATTATCGCTCCGATCGACGTGAGATTGCTGCATCACCCGCGCTGGAGCATACGCCCGATGAACTCATGGAAGTCGTCCGCGACGTCGATTGCAGACGACCACTCCATAGGGGTGAACGGCACGGCTCGAATGGGGTAGGGGGAGTCGTGTCGGGTGTCGAACCCGATGAGAACCTCGCCGCCGTCATCGCCGAATCCCACGAATCCCGGCACGCACTGCTGAATTTCATAGACCCGGTTGTATTCAATCACAGCTCGAGCCGGCCAAATGCGGGCATAACTGGGATATCCAGCAAGCGAGGCATGCCCACCGTTGCTGAGCCGGAGCAGATCCAAATACTCCGTCGGCAGTAGGGCAGGCGACCAAACTACCAAATCTGCAAGGTCAACGGGGGATATGGGTGTGTTTCCGTCCCATTGGTGTTTGTCTCCCCGCAATACCTCACGCAATTCCATACTGATTCCTTGTGCCAACTCTGTGTTCGTTGCTCGAAGCGAAGCTGGCCGTTTCGTACCACACCACGGGCAGAATGCGCCCGGCTTGACTACTCCAGCATTGACGGCCATTGCATCGAAGGCGATTGTATCAGCCCGACCGGGCAAACCTGGGACCGCGGGCATCTTGCCCGCTCTTCGTTGTGAAAGTCAAAAGAGCGGGCAAGATGCCCGCGGTCCCAGGTGAAACACCAGGCGCCTTGTCTCTCGTGCGCGCTTCGCGCATGCTGGAGTTATGCTCTCGTTCACGACCCCCGAATTCCTGTGGCTGTCGCCGCTGGCACTGGTTGTTGCGTGGTGGTGGCGCCGGCGCCGTCGGCCCGCGCTACGCTTTAGTGATGTTAGCGGCTTCGGGAACCACACCGGTCGGCGGGCGTCGTTTGCGGCTTGGGGCGGTCCCGTGCTTCGCGGGCTGGCGTGTCTGTGCCTCGTCGTTGCGTGCGCCGGCCCCGCCGGCCGGACGCGCGCACGCCGCTCCCGTCCGAAGGGATCGCGCTCGTGATGGCGCTCGACGTGAGCGGCAGCATGGGCACCGAAGACGTCGCGTGGAGCCTCAACAGCCCGCCGGCGTCGCGCCTCGATGCCGCCCGGCGCGCACTGAAGTTGTTCTTGGCCGGTGGGGACGCCCCCGACGGCACGAAATTCGAGTCTCGCCCGGGCGATTCTGTGGGGTTGGTCGTGTTCGCCGCGGTGCCGCAGACCGCATGCCCGCTCACGCTCAATCACTCGGTGTTCTTCAAGGTCGTCGATGGGCTTCAGCCCAAAGGCGGCGTCGACGCGGGCACGAACATCGGTGACGCGCTCGCCGAGGCGATTGTCCGCCTCGACGCGGTCGATAACCCGAAGAAGGCCCGCGTGCTGATTCTTCTCAGCGACGGCGAACACAACGTCTTCAAGGAAGACGTGCCGGACGCGAAGAAACCCGGTATCGACCGCACGCTGAAGCCGCGCGAAGCCGCGCAACTTGCTGCGAACCTGAACGTAAAGATTTACACCATCGACGCTGGTGGCGAACCGCCTCCGGGTTCCACGCCGGACATGATCGCGCAGCGCCTGGCCGGGCGCCAGGCACTCAAGGACGTGGCCGAGATGACCAGCGGCAAGGCGTTTCACGCCACCAGCGGAACGGACCTGCTCGCCGCGTACCGCGAAATCAGTGCTCTGGAGAAGGTCAAAGATCAAGCTCCGATTTACCGCAAACACTTCGAGTATTATGCGTGGTTCGCGGGGGCCGCACTCGTCTTAATTCTGTCCACACACGCGCTCGATCGCACCCTCTGGCGCGCGGTGACGTGAGACCTTTTCGTGTGGATAGGCAATGGTGAATTTAATGGAATTTCGTTCACTGATTGCGTATAATTCCGTTGTTGAGAGTAGTTGATCCAAGTGCGATCTGAAACTGAAGGTCGGGAACCGTGAGGAAAATGAATGCGTGCCCACCAAATGTTAGCCGTTTACGCGGCCAGTTGGGTGTTGGTGTAGCGTAATTGCCTGGATTTTGGCGTTCTGGTGAGTGCGACGGCCTCGCGGGGCGAGAATGTTAGCAAATGTTAGCGATTAACAATGGCGCTCTTGTGAATTTCTTCAACTCGTCCTCCGGACTGGGCGGGTTGCTGACTGACGCGCGCGAATTTCTCGCGGTGGTGCGGTTGGCCCGGCCGGACGCGCTGTGGTTGTTGCTCCTGCTCCCGTTACTCGGGTTGTTGAACCGCTGGGCCTCGCGGCGCCGAAAGCACGCGGTCGCAACGATCGGGCGCCCGGCGGCCGTGGCCGGTCAGCTCACTCACCCGCGCCCGCCGCGCCGGTGGCTCGGGTTCACATACCCGCTCGCGTGGGCGCTGCTCATTTTGGGCGTCGCTGGTCCCCGGTGGGGTAAGAGCGACGAACCGGGCGTCGCGGTCGGGCGCGACGTGGTCATCGTGATCGACTTGAGCCGCTCGATGCTCGCCGAAGACATGTCCGATCCGAAGGCGAAGACGCGCTGGGAAGGCGCCCGCGCCGGCGCTCTCGATTTGCTCAACACAATGGTCCGACGCGGCGGGCACCGGGTCGGGGTGATCGTGTTTGCGTCGAAACCGAAAGTCCTCTGCCCGGTCACGACCGACTACAAGCACGTAAAGGATGTACTGGAAGACATTAATGGCAAATTCCCGCCGCCGGAGTGCAAAGCTGGAGCGGACCCGAACATCACGTCCGGCACCCGTTTCGGGTCCGCGTTGATTGCGGCTGTCGAGATGCACGATTCGCAGTTCAAAGGTTCACAGGACGTGTTCTTCATCTCCGACGGCGACGACCCGGACGAGAGCGACCGAGAGTGGGTGCGTGGCGCGAACGCTGCCCGCGCCGCGAACGTTCCTGTTTACACTGTGGGCGTCGGCCACCCGACCAAAGTGGCCGTTCCCGAAATCGAGTCTGTAGCGGACCCGTTCGGCACGAAGTTGCAGGAAGAACTGCTGGAGCAAATCGCGCGGGAGACGTCCGGGGAGTACATCGCCGCGCGTACCAGTAACCCGCAGCTCGGTGAGTTCTTTCACAATCGCATCGACGTTCAAAAGGTGCGAACCATCGTGGGCGAGGATCAGGTTCCTCAACCGAAGGAACGCTACCCGTGGGTGCTCGCCCCGGCGCTGTTATTGTTCCTCGGCGGGTGGCTACGCGGTCGGTAAGTAACGAGTGCGGGAAAGTGGGAGCGGCTCGGGGTACAATCGAAGGCGGAAACCGCGAAACGGAGGGTTCAATGGCAACGTCGCGCGTCACGCGGTTCGCTTGTTACCTTTTGCCCCTCTCATTTTGCCTCTTCTTAGCCGCAGCGCCGCCACAAACCGAGTCGCCGGACGATCTCATTCGCCGGGCGAACGACGTGTTCCGCTCCGGGGACAAGGACGCGGCCGACAAGCTCTACGCGACCGCAGAGGAGCGGGCGCCCGATCCGGGGCTGGTCGCGTTCAATCGCGGTGCGGTGCTCTTCGACCGCAAGCAGTACCGCGACGCCGAACAGCACTACGAGCGCGTACTGAAGGACGCCGAGTGCCCGCCGGAACGTGCGGCGCGGGCGTGGTACAACCGCGGTACCTGCCTGTTGTGGCGCGGCGGGTCCATCGACGTGTACCGTGCGGCGATCGCGTGCTTCGAGCACACGCTCGATAGCCCCGTAGCCGATAAGCCGCTCAAGGACCGCGCCGCGGACAACTTGGAACTCGCGAAACTGCTCTGGAACGAAGAGCGGAAGAAGGAAGAAAACAAGAAGAAGTCGCCGAACACGGACGTGCCGCCGGAAGAGAACCCTCAAGCGCGGCCGGACCCGGATAAACAAGCCGGCGGGAACGATGATGCCGGTAACGAAACCGAGCCCTCCCGCAACGGCAACAACCCGAAGAGTGTCGGCACCCAACCGCAGCAACTGCCCAACGGTGCCAACAACCCAATGCCGACCGAGCAGACGGCGCCCGGGAACAACGCGACCATCCAACCGCTCGAAGACAAGAGCGAGGTTCAGCAACTCAGCGAAAAAGACGCGCGCGCGAACATGTCCGAGATCGTAAAACGCATCAAGCGCGAACAGCAGTCGCTTCTGCGAACGCTCTACGGTCCCGAGCGCCCGAGCGTGCGGGATTGGTAGCAGTTCGACGTGAGTGGTAACTGAGTGCAACAGCGAGTGAACGGAGGTTGGCAGAACGATGGCTCAGCGATGCACATTTCGCCCGCGCTGGGTTGGTATTTGCTGTTTTGCCTTTTGCCTTTTCCCTTTTGTCTTTCTCACCGCTAACGGGCAACCGGCCTTCTTCGAGCCGAAAGAAGATTACTACAAGGCGAAGGGGCGCAGCGTCCGCGTGAAGTGGGAAATCGAACCGACGACGGTTCAGGTGAGCAGCAATTTCTCGGTGACGCTGGTAGTTACCGGCGCTCAGAATCCGACCGAGATCGTGAAGCCCGATTTGCGGAAACTGAAAGCGTTCGACGTATTCAAGGTCACCGACGTCGCGGACCCGCCACGCGACGCGCAGGCAAAAGAGGTGCGGTTCGCGTACAAGCTCGCTCCGCGGAACACGTCCGTGAAGGAAGTGTCCGAGTTCAAGTTCCATTACTTCAACCCGTCCGCAGCGCCGGGGGCCAAACAGTTCCCGTCGACGCGAGCTGAGGCTGTTGAAATTACCGTACTGGAGCCGCCGAAGGTCGAGCGCCCCGTGGTGCCGCTCGACGCACCGGAATTCCTGTTTCACGCTGCGACCGGACCGGACGTGCTCGGGAGCGGGCCGCAGGTGCCGTGCCGGTGGGCGTGGCTCGCGGCGGGGTGCTTCGGCCCACTCGCGGCATTCGGCTGGTTGCTCGTGTGGCGCCGAGTGTATCCGGACGCGGCCCGACTCGCGCGCATGCGCCGGTCGCGAGCGGCTCGGCGCGCGAACGACATGATTCGCAAGGCGAGCCGTACCCCAGACCCGCCCGCGACCATTGCGAACGCGGTGCTGGGCTACCTGCGTGCGCGGTTCCCGCTTCCCGAATCGGCCGCGACCCCCGCGGAAATCGCCGCTGCGTTGAAAGAGCATCGCGTGCCCGAAGAGATCGCCGAACGGACGAGTGACGTGTTCCGCGCCTGTGACCGCGCCCGGTTCGCGCCTTCTGGTGACAACGAGCTGGCGCTTGCCGCGAGTGCCGAAGCCGCCGTCACCCGGCTGGAGGCGCTCGCGTGAATGGTCTGGTTGCTCGGAATCAAACGGACCAAATGGGTCAAATGCTCCCGGGGTTGAAACCCCGGGCTATTCCCGGTGGCCCAGTTGGGGCCGCAAATACAAGAAGTTGGCGCACCCGCTTTCGGACCCCGAAGGGGTCACCGGGAATAGCCCGGGGTTTCAACCCCGGGGCCGTAATCCCCGGGTTTATGTGGTGTGTAGCCCTCGCGCTCCTTTGGGCCTCACCCGCACGAGCGACTTCGTCCACGGACACACTCGTTGCGGCGGAACGTGCGTTTGCGGAGGGAGTGGAACTCCGCGGCGATGCCGACCGCGCTAAGGTCGCGTTCGCGCGTGCGGCGGCCGGGTACGACGAACTCTGGGCACAAGGGCACCACACGGCCGAACTTGCGCTGAACCGCAGTCGCGCCCACCGGCTCGCCGGGAACCTGCCGCGGTGTATTGCGGCCCTTCACGACGGTTTGGCCGTCGCTCGGTTCGCTCGCCCGCTTCAGGTGGAACTCGAAGACGCGCGCTCGCGAGTGCTGTACCCGATCGAGGGCGAACTCGCGGGGCAGGGGCGTCCGCGCCAGGCACGCACCGTGAGCACACGCATGTCGCCCGCAGACGCATGGGCGCTTGTGGGTTTCGCGTGGCTTCTCGCGTGCGGTGGAATCGTGCGGTGCGTCATGACACGGAACGCACTCTGGCTCGCCTTCACCACGTTCTGGGTGGCCGCGCTCGGGTTACTCACTGTGCTGTGGGTGCAGGACGCCGACCAGCGCGTCCAGGAATCGCAGCCGCTTCTGGTAGTGACGGACGAGGTGTATTTGCGAAAGGGGAACGCGACCGAGTACCCCGCGCGAATCGAACCCGCACTGCCGAAAGGGGCTGAGGTGCGAGAACTGGTCCGGCGCGGCGGGTGGGTTCAGGTGCAGTTGCCCGGCGGAATGGCCGGCTGGCTCCCGGAGGCGTCCGTCATTCCGTGCGGCGGGTAGCGGACATTGAACGCCGGAACGGGAGCGTGATCTGCCCCGTTGCCTTCATTCACCGAGGTGTTCACCGAGTGCGGCACGCAGGCGCGCCTCGAACGCGGGCGAGAGCGAGCAGCATTTCGGGAGCGCGCGGGCAACCCGCACCGTGTGCGAGTACGTTGCGACGAACCCCTCGCACTTCTTGCACCCGCTGATATGGATCGAAACAGTCTCATGGTGTTCGATCACCAGTTCGCCGTTCAGGTAGTCCACCAGGAGGGCCGCCAGTTCCGTGCAGGTCATGATGCGTCCTTGTCCTCAAAGTGCGGGGCCAGCAGGTCGCGCATCCGCATTCGCGCCCGGTG
Organism: Gemmata sp. SH-PL17; assembly: GCF_001610855.1. NCBI lineage: Bacteria > Pseudomonadati > Planctomycetota > Planctomycetia > Gemmatales > Gemmataceae > Gemmata > Gemmata sp. SH-PL17. Next base: position 8,324,328 of record NZ_CP011271.1, on the reverse strand, counting down.
CAGGCGGCTCTTCACGGCGGGTACGCTCAGCCCCAGCATGGTGCCGATGTCGGAGTTGGGCAGACCTTCCACATCGGCGAGCAGGTAAACGTCGCGGAACGGCTCGGGCAGTTCGGTGATCGCTTTCTCGATGATTGCCTGCTGCTCGGCTGCTAACACCGGTTCGTCCGGTGGCAGGTTCCAGCGCTTGACTTCGGTCTCGGGCGCGACCGCATCGAGGGCCTCGTCCGCCAGGTCGGCAGACTCGTGCTTCTGCCGGTTCGCGCGTTTCGCGCGGTGGGCCAGTGCCGCGTTTACAGTGACGCGGTGCAGCCATGTCGAAATCTGTGAGTCGCCGCGGAACGAGTCGAGTTTGCGCACCACCTGGAGCAATACGTCTTGCGTCACGTCTTCGGCGTCGGCGTCGTTACCGAGCATCCGACGGGCGAGATTGAATATGCGCGGCGCGTATTCACGGAACACCAGTTCCGGCGTGAGTTTCTCGGGCAGCGGTGCGACCATGCGGCGGCTCGCGGGCGAGGGGCGGGCTTCTCCCTACCATAGCAAGGAACGCCGAAGGGGTGAAAGGTGAAGGGGCGAAAGGCGCAAAGAACCTGCCCCAATCACCGTCCGCGCACAGCGGATTCGTTTTCACCCTTTCACCCCTTCACCTTTCGCTCCGGACCGCATGAAAGCCGCTCTTTTCGACTTCGACGGCACCCTCGCCGACAGCTTCGCCGCCATCACGTCGAGCACCAACCACGTGCGTCAGAGCTACGGCCTCCCGCCGTTGCCCGAGGCCGAGGTGTGCCGCTACGTGGGCTACGGTCTTGCGAACCTCATGGCCGATCTCGTACCAGGGGCGCCGGTGGACGAAGCCGTCGCCCGGTACCGCGAGCACCACGCGGGGGTGATGGTCGCGGAAACACGCCTCATGCCCGGCGTCGGTGACACGATTCGGGCGCTCGCGGAACGTGGACTGAAACTCGGCGTGTGCAGCAACAAGCGCGTTGAATTCACACGCGAACTCGTCCGCGCACTCGGGCTGGCCGACTGTTTTGCTTGCGTTCTGGGGCCGGACGACGTCTCGGACCGGGCAAAACCCGATCCCGCTATGCTCTTAGAGGGGCTGAAGCGCTTAGGGGTTTCAGCGAGCGAGACAATTTATGTCGGCGACATGGTCGTTGACGTGCGGACCGCGCGTGCAGCTGGGGTCGCGGTGTGGCTTGTGCCCACGGGAACAACGGAGCCGGATGCTCCTGCGGACCGAATTCTGGCGTCGTTCACGGAGCTGTTAGAACTGCTGCCCGCACACGGCTAAATCTCCTCGCTCATCTCAAAAAGCATGGGGTCGGTCAGCGGACAGCTCATTGCTGTCCGCTGACCGACCCCACGCGAAACGTTCCTTTGTTTCCGACTTACCTCGGCTTCTTCGCGGGTTTGCCGACCGGAGCCGGCTGTGTTTTCGGTTGCTCAGCCGGCGGTTGTTGGGCTTTGGGTGGTTGAACGACCTTCGTCGGTGGTGCAGTCGGAACTATGGCTGCTGGTCGCGGTTGAACCACCGGCGCCGGTTGCGCTTTGGGCTGTACCGTAGGGGCAACCGCGACCGGCTTGGGTTGTGGTTGCACAGCCGGAACAACCGCAAGCGACGGTTTCTGGTCTCCCTTTGGCGGGGACGTAGGGCGCGGGTCGGCCTTCGGGGGCGTTGGTGGGTTTCTCTTTGGCTCGACCTTCGGTGTGACCGGCCGGGTTGTTGGCCCCTTCGGTTCGATTTTTGGTAGCGGCGTTGTGGGCGGGATGACCGGGGGCTTCGGGTCAACCCTTGGCGGCGGAGTCACCGGTGGTTGAGTCGGAGGAACGACCGGAGGCGTCGTTGGCTTCGGATCAACCTTGGGAACTACTGGCGTGCCTTTTGGCGGATCAACCTTCGGCGTTGTAGGCGGAATGACCGGTTTCGGATCGACTTTGGGCGGGTCGGTCTTCGGCATCGGGCTGACCGGTGGATTAACCGGGGGCTTCGGGTCCACTTTGGGAAGCGGAGTTCCCGGCGTCTTTGGCGGGTCGATCTTCGGTGTCGTCGGATTCACCGGGGGCGTTGTGGGCGGCACACCTGGCTTCACCGGCATCTTGGGATCGATCTTGGGCGGATCAACCTTAGGCATCGGGTTCACTGGGGTTCCCGGCGTCTTCGGGTCGATCTTAGGTGTTGGGTTGACCGAAGGATTCACCGGAGTTTTCGGGTCCACCTTCGCGCCGGGGGTGTTGACCGACCGGTGCGGGTTCGGCGGCGGAGCTTTCTTCTCGTCGGTGCTCACCGCGGCGCGCTGGATTGCCGTTTTCGGTACATCCAGTTTGATTGTTTGCGGTTTGGCAGGCGGTTGTGTAACGCCCGGGGTTACCACCGGCTTGGGTTGATTCACCGCGGCCGTTTCGAGCTTGGTCCGTTGAACCGCGACCTCGCGAATTTGCTTCGCTGCGGTCGCTTCGTTGCGCCGGCGCTCGGCATTCACCGCCTCGAACTTGGTTCGCTGGAGATCGGGCGCGACCTTCAGAGGCGCGACCATTGCCACGTTTGACACATCGCGGTTGTTCACCGTCGGGGCGCCGTTTACCACCGTGATGTTGTTCGTCACGTTGGTGACGTTCGTTTTGGTGATGTTGTTGATGGTCGTGTTCTGCTGCACGAGCGTGACCGGCGGCCGGGCCACGTCCCCGCGGTACCGGCCGGTGTACAGATCATTCACGCCCCCGCGCCAGCGCGGGCTGCTGCGGTAGTGGACCGAGTAGTAGCTCCACAGTGGGTCGTACCCCCAGGTGCGGCCGACGCCGAATCCGATGCTAAATCCGTTGCGACTCACAGTCCCGCACCACGCGGTGTATCCGCCGGTCGCGTACCGCCGATCGAAGTAGTCGCCGAAGTAGTAGTTCCCGTACCCGCGGCGCACGAACAGCGCGCCCGTCATGCACGGCTCACTGACCACGTACACCGGTGTGTAAACGAACGCGGGCCGGGTGTAGATCGGGCGGGAGATCACGACCGGGGCGAACAGCACGCCGCGGTGAGCGAGCGGGTAATCCCAGTAACCGTCACAAAACACGAATCCGGCCGGGGTCCAGTAGTAGCGCGCGGGCACCCACACCCAGTTGGGTCGGTAATCGATCCAAACGCCCGGGCGCCAGACGTACTTTCCGCGCCACACCCACGAGCCGGGCACGTACACGCTCGTGGTGTTCGGGGCTTCGACCGTCGGCCCAACTTCCAGGGAAACCGGGGGTTGGGACAAGTACTCGATTTCTGGCTGAACTTGTGGTTGCTGGAGTTGTTGTGGTTGTGGCGGTGTCAGTTCCTGCCAAAAGCCTGGAACGTATTGCCACCCGCCCCTCACCTCGCGCCATGAACCCGGCACCCACACGCGCCCCGGGGGCGGCTGGCGCCAGAAGCCGCTCACCCAGATGAACTGGGTGCTCTCTTCGTCCCAGCTCCAGTAACCAGGAATCCACTGCACGTTGTCGCCTTCCGGCTTCTGGTCCGGCGGCAGTTCCTCGACCGGATCGGGCGGTTGCTTCGCGACGACGGGGGATTCGGCCGGCGCTTCCGCGGTGGCTGCGAACGCCTCGTGAACCGGCCCCTTGGCAAGCACCTCAATTCCGTCGCCTTGCCCCGGCTGAGTTGGCGGCGCGGGCTCGACCGGCTGTCCCTGTTGTCCGGGGCGCGGGAGCGGCAGAGGAACGGGCTCGGGATCGGGAGAAACGAGCGGGATCGGGTCTTGTGCCGCCGCGGGGTTAATGGCGACGAGCGCGAGCACAAGTGAGCCGAACACGCCGAGGGGCAGCACCTTCAGCACTCGTTCGGTCATGATTGTGTACCTCAATAAGCAAGGTGCGATCACTTGAATCGTTAAAAAACGCCGAACTGTGCGAAACTTGCGCGGCCCGACGGTCATTCGGTGCAGATGCAAAGCGGATACCGCTTCATGAAAGTGGTGTAACTTGAACGGCCGGCTGGAAAAAGGGGAGATTGGGCGAACATTGCGGCGCAATTAAACCATCTCGATTAACGCAGGTGCAATGACAAAGGCCCAATTTGTGTTATGCTTTACGCGCCCAGGAGTGACACATTGTTCCAGGTCTGGAAGTTGTGGGCCAACAGAGTCGCCAGTTTCTCTCGATGTTTGGTCGGCAGATCCGCGAGGCACCCGTCGATGGCACTCTGGAACCTCTTGAAGTCCTGATGGTGCCGACTGTTGAGCACGTCCTTCTTCACGAACTTCCACAGGCGCTCGATCAAGTTCAGGTTCGGCGAGTACGACGGCAGGAACAGCAGCTCGATCCCCAACTGCTTGGCCGCGTCCTGCACCAACACGCACCGCTGATACCGGGCGTTGTCCAGCACCAACGTGACGGGCACCGAGCCCGCCCGGCGCGCGATCGTGTGAAGCAACGCGCACACCGACGTGGCGGTGATGTACGTCGTGTTGATCTCCGTCACCAGTTCGTGCGTGACCGCGTTCAGCGCGCCCAGCACGTTGTACCGCTGCCGACCACTTGCCGCGCGCACGTGCAACCGCACGAAGCACCACACCCAACCCAGGAACGACGCCAATACGAAGTGCGACGCATCCACGAAGTACACCGACCGCTTACCGCTCCGCGCCTCCGCCAACTTCGGTTCCAGGTCCGCCTTTTAAAAAGTCCGCCTGCGCTCGGGCGTGTTCCTCGATCGTCTTCTTGGGCGGGACCGGGATCGGTGCCACCTTCAAGCACTTCATCCCCAGGTCGTCCTTGAGGAATTTGCGCACCCGCGACACTTTTCGTCGGACGCCCGTCAGCTCCTCGATCCGCCGCGCCGCCTCGTGAGCCGTGTGAGGCGGGTGCTTGCGGAACTCCTGTTCGATCGTTGCCGCGTGTGGCGTCAGGGCACTGGGTTGTCCCTTCCACCCGAACGACCGAATCCCATCGAGGCCCTTCGCCGCGAAGATGTGCAAGGTCCGCTGAACCGTGGACCGGGACACGTTGGCGAGTTCGGCGATGCGCCCGTGCGACTCGTTCTTGCTCTTGAGCCACAGGATCTCCATGCGCTCCTGAACGCGCGGGTCCGGGTGCCCGTACCGATCGCGCACAATCGCTTCGACAACCGACTCGGGGAACGAGTACGTGGGACGCATGGAGCCTCTCCCGGTAACGGATTACGGTGAGCACCGATCTTCCGCTACAGCACCAGGCTCCTCAAGGATAAATTGTGTCACTCCAGGGTACGCTGAGAATAAAAGCAGATCGAAAATAAGCGGGAGATGATTGTGACGATCCGTGAAACGACCGAGAGCGACTGGCCGCACGTGTGGGCGCTATTTCAAAGCGTCGCGGCGAGTGGGGATGTATTCGCTTATGACGAATCCACGACCGAAGCTACCGCGCGGAAGCTGTGGTTCGATGCTCCCGCGACGTGTTTTGTGTGCGAAGAAGACGGCCGATTCGCCGGAACGTACTACGTTCGACCAAACCACCCCGGGCGCGGCGCTCACGTCGCGAACGCGGGTTACATGGTCTCCTCGGACTTTCGCGGGCGCGGGCTTGCGGTCGCGATGTGTCAGCACTCGCTCGAAACCGCAAAGACACTCGGTTTTACCGCCATGCAGTTCAATTTCGTGGTGAGTGCGAACGTATCCGCGGTTCGGGCGTGGGAGCGGTGTGGTTTCGCGGCGGTGGGGCGTCTGCCCGGGGCGTTCCGGCACAAGGAACACGGCTTCGTAGATGCGCTCGTGATGTTCCGCGAATTGTGAGCGATCAGCCGATCACATCGATCACGTTTCCGTCGGCGTCGGTGATGTTCGATGGCTGTACTGCGAGCACGAAGTTGGGGAGTTCTGGCCAGGTATACCGGCCCCGAACCGGCTGAAGATTCGCGCGGACGGCCGCGAGCGCGGTTGGGGTAAGGTCGATCGTCAGCACCGTGTCATCGGTCTTCCACCCGGGTGTGTCACGAGCACAGAAGTTGACGGCCTGTTCACGACCGATCAGCCGAAAGTCGCGCCCGTGCGCGAGGCGCGAGCGCAACTTCGGCACCAGCGCCTGAACGCCCCGCGCGCCGAGAACGAGCACCGCAGTTCGTGACGCGCCTTTGCCCGCCGTCTCCCATTCGACGAACGTAACAAAGATGAGCGGGGTCTGGGAGCCTTCGCGGTCGATTCCGGTTTGAACTTGTTCTGCGACCGACGGGGTTTCGAGAGCCGAACGGCGATCCAGATCGGTCAGCAACAACGGATTGGCGCCTCGGAGGAGGTTCAGAACGGGCGTCGTGTGCCAGTCGCCGCAGGCCGCGTGTTCGTCACTCGTGAGGCCGACGATTTGCAGGAATTTGACACTCCCGTTCGGCGTGTCTATCGTACCGAGTTGCGGGTCGGGGACGAACGCGATTGCGCGAATCGCGGTATCCGTTCCCAAAGCAATGGGGCCGTTCAGGTCCATTAAGTGCCCGGAGTCGAATGCGTTCCCGAACCGGCGAACGTACTTGCCCAAATTCATCAGGAAGTTGATCGCCCAATTGGGCGGCAGTTCTTCGGTCCCGCGCGCGAGCCGGAACGTCAACTCGAAGCCCCACCCGCTCATGTCCGGGGCGTCGGATTCCTTCGCGTACAGCTCGCTGAACCCGTAGGTAACGAAGTGCCAGTGCGGAGCACCTTCGGTCGCGCGGTACGCGCTGATGCCGTAAATGAGGCCGTCGCCGAACGGCGGATGCGGGGCGGACGCGGCGTGGACCGGGTCCGGTTGATCGGGGTAGATCCGCTCGCACGCGACATCGATTGCGTGCCAGCCCGGGGCATCGTCCGGTTCCCCGGCGGGTGGGACCGGAGCCTGATTACCCTTCTTCTTCTTGGCCACAACGTGTCTCCACGAACGGTCCACGGAGGATCGCATTTCGCGGGCAGCAGGTCAACAAGCCGCGGGCTATTGGCTATTTCAGAACGAGGTAGCCGATGACCGCGCTGAGGGCCATCACCACGACGAGTAGAACGGGAGTCCAGTTGAACGATTCCTCGCGGTTCTCGGGGTGCGGGCGGGCAGGCTTTGATTTGTTGGTTTCTCGTGGCTCTCGTGGGTTGTGCGCAGTGTGTGCGCCCGAGGCCCCGGAGTAACTGTACGCGGTGGTCGCGTTGTACGTTCCGCTCGACGGCTGGGTCGGTAGAGGGGACGACGGTTTGGACGGTGAAGTCGAGGGTACGGGGGTGTTGGGGCGAGGGGCGGAGCCGCCCGCCCGGAGGCGCGAAGCCGAGGAACTTGATCCGGTCGGTAGGGGGCCGCCATAGTCGGTCGTTTCGTCCGAACCGGGAGTCCGGGTTGCGGGCATCGCAAGGGCTGCGGGCGTTACGACGAGGTCACGGAACTCGGGTACGCTGGACAGTGGGCTGAACTGCCCGTTTTTCGTGCGACTGACAAGCACGCCGGAGGGATCACCGAGTAGGCTGTCGCGCAGCGCATTACGGATGCCGTCGGTGCTGCCTTTGACGGTGTGGGCCTTATCGTTTTCGTCGCGGTAGACCAAGTACCATACATCAGCGGCTGGAGCCTGAGTTTGGGCGTTTGGACTCCCAGCCGTGGTCGCTGAGCGGCTCTGGCCGGTCAGGTCTTCGAGGAACTCGCGGCAACTGGACGGGCGCTGACTCGGTTCCGCACTCATTGCCCGGCGAATAGCCCAGTCCACGCGGTCCGAGACGGCCGGTTTCAGATCTTTTGGTGCCCGGAATTCGTTGCGGATCTTGCGCATCCAGCAATCGAGTGGGCTGGCATTCTCGAAGGGGACGACGCCGGTGACCATCGCGTATAGGGTGGCGCCGAGGGAGTAAATGTCGCCCCGCACGTCCACCGTTTTGGCGTTGCGGAACTGTTCCGGGGCCATGAAGTGCGGGGTGCCCAGCCCGCGCCCGGTGCGCGTCAGGTTCAGGTCGCCTTCGACCTCCTTGACCAGGCCCATGTCGGTGAGCTTCGCGACGCCGTCCTTGTTGACCAGGATGTTGTCCGGCTTGACGTCGCGGTGTACGAGGCCCTGCTTGTGGGCGCGCTGGAGCCCGTCGCACACTTGGGCAATGAGCCGCACGGCCTCCGCTTCGGGGTACGCTCCCTGCTTCTCGATTCGTTGGCCGATCGACAGGCCGTCCACGAATTCCATAACGAGGAACGGGTGCGGCAGCGCGCCGCTGTAATCGAGTGCCTTGACCACGTTCGGGTGGTCCAGCACCTTCGCCGCGAGGAACTCGCGCTCGAACCGCTGGAGCAGGATCGGGTTCTTGGCAGTGGCCGGCGCGATCACCTTCACGGCCACGATTTCGCCCGTGGTCCGGTTCTTGGCCTTGTACACGGTTCCCATCCCGCCCTCGGCGATCTTCGACACGATGTCGTAGTTGCCGAGTTGAGGCGGGACGGGCGGTTCGACTGCCATAAGGGTGCGCTCCGACAACCGCCGCCGGTACGTGGGCCAGCGCGCGGGTATTATACTTATAGTCCAAACGCGGCCGTTGTGCGCGGACAGTTCCAGTTGGGGCGGCCGTTTGTGGCGGGTAGAATCCCTGAAAGGTTCGCTCGCGGTCCCACATAATCGATAGGACCGACACCGCCTTTCCAAGTTTCCGATCTCCCGCGTTTTGTGTACGTTCGGCGCTTGTCAAGGTCCGTGTTGTCCGCCAGAATCGCATCTGGAAGCGCTTCAGCGCATGTGACGTAACTCCAAATGGTGGTTGGGTTCTCGCAGCCCAACCCCGCAGGGACTCGAACTGCCATGAGACTGTTCGGCATCCTGCTGATTGTCCCGATCCTCCTCGCGGGGGGTGGCTACGTCTACCTCGCGACCCAGGACTGGAAGGGCCGCCAGCAAATCAACGCGGCCGGGCTGCGGCACCTGTTGCTCCTTCAGGGGCTCCCCGTCGAAGGGGCGGATTTCAGTGCCGACGATGAGACGCCCTTTGAAGTTCCAATGGCCGGTGGCGAAGTCACTAGTACGGTCAGCAAGAAGTTGCTCGAAACCTACTTCCGCAACGGTACCGCCGGGGGCGGGGCTTCGACGGGCGGGGAGCAAGCGCCCGCGCGGCTCTCGCTCACGGCAAACACACCCGTTACCGACCAGGTCGGGGAAGCCAAGCGCGTGCTCGGGCTGTTAAAGGGTGAGCTCGATAAGGCCCAAGACGCGGCGCAGAAGATCGCCCTCGTTGAAGGCTGGTTGCTGATCCAGGCCGAGACGATGAACGAGCGGGTTCAGTACCAGGAATGGGCCTCGCGCAACGACAAGACCGGTGCTCCCAAGTCCGCCGAGAAGCTCGCCGCGGACGCGGATTCGCTCGTTCACGCTTTGGACCGCAAGTTCTACCGCGTTGCCCCGAATCTCTACGCGGGTGGCAGCGCGGCGCTCGCACCGGCCAAGTGGCAGGAGATGCAGAGCAAGGCTGAAGGGGCGGGCGCAGATGCGGCGCAGTTGAAGCCCCCGGTGGCGACTGATGACGCCGATCGCCGTGCGCGCCTGGCCCACTTGTTCGTTCATCTCGATCGGGACGCGGCGTGGCAGCGCCGAGTGGCGGTGGTGGTGGGGTTGCGGCGCTACGTGGCCGCGATCACGGCCCAAACCATCCGGTTCCGCGAGATGCGGAGTCAGGTGGAGCTGCCGTTGGGGGTGGATCAGGCGAACTTCCAGAAGGTCCAGGACTACTTGCTCAACGAGGCGCGACAGAAAGTGAACCAGGTGCGCGTGGTTGCGGACGAGAAGGCAAAACTCGTGGAGCAGAAAACCGCCGCGGACGATGCCGTGAGTCGCCGACAAACGCAACTCGCCAGTTTACGGGCGCAGCTCCAGAAGGTGCAGACCGAAGTTGACGAGCACCTCGTGCAGCAAACCGGAATCGAAAAGCAACTGTACGAGATCCAGCGCGAAGTCAGCCTGACGTTGGAAGAGGTGTACCGGCTCGAAGCTCTTCTCACTGACGTGGAGCGTGAACGGTACGGGCTCCTGCCGCGTCAGCCCTAGTGTGCTTTGTGACCCGGGCTTTGGGGTGGTTTGGTCCGGGCGTGTACGGATTCGGGAAACCTGTCTTCGTTTAGACTCGAAACGCGATTCGCTCATTCCGGCCAGGTGCGACGATGACCGCAATCGGCAAGCTGATGGCTTTCCTGCTCCTCGCCGTTGGGCTCGCGATGATGACGTGGGCGCTGAGCGCCTACGCCCAGCGCCCGGCGTGGTTCGACCCGATTCCCGAGGGTGGGGTCGATAAGAACGCCCGCACGGCCACGTTCGCGCAACTCAAGGCCGAAATCGACGCATTGAACCGTAGTGCAGAGGTCGCGACCAGCGTTTGGGGCACCAGTTTGAAAGAACTGGAGGCGAGCGAATCGCTCCGCGCCGGGCGCCTCAAAGGCTACGCCGATCGCTACCAGTGGGCTCGAAAAGGCAACCCCCGGGATCTGATCGATCCGGCGAACCCCCGGAGCGGGAAAGGATTTTACGCGCCCACAATTGATCCCGCTCTGAAGCTCTATGATTTGAGCGCGGACGCGACCGGTAAGCCGAAGGGCGCGCCCCTTCTTGGGAGCGACGAGTTGCCACTTCCCGGGATCGACATGTTGACCGACTCGGTATCGAACGACCTCAAGGAGATGTTGGAGCTGACGGCACAGATCACGGAGCAGCGGCGGAAATTCGATGAACTCAGTGCGGACGTGGTCGCGACCGAGGATCGCCTGGTTGCGGTGAACACGATCCGCGATAGCGTGCAGGCCGAACTGTTTTTCCTCTCCACGTTCACCTCGAACGAGTACGAGACGCGAGAGACGGTCGCCCGGCGCAAACAGCAACTACAGAAGCGGCTGAGGGCGCTCGGGGGCGCCCGTTTCTGACACGTGGTACCGGATGTCCGAAAGATCGGCGCGGCTGTTCGCATCTGAATCATCAGTGGGGCGCGAAACAAGGTGAGTGGGGAGGGCGTGTGATGAGTTGGCTCGGCAAAATTTTGACGTTCCTGGTTCTCATCGCCTCACTCGTGTGGGCGTATTTCACCGTCAACGTCTACGCGACGCGGACCAACTGGAAGGCTCGGGCCGACGCCTACGAAAAGGCGCTGAAATTGAGCGAGGCGAACCGGGACGCCGAATTGGTCAGCACCCGCGCGGAGAAAGAGCAGCTCGTCCGTCAGCTGGAAACTGAGAAGGGCCGCAACGCGGAACTGAACAATAAGTACGACGAACTCGAGGCCCGGAGCAAGAAGGGCGACGACGACTTTAAGAAGGCTACTGACACGATCAGGGCCACGGCCGCAAATGCGGCCCTCATGATCGCGAGTGAGAAAGTCACTCTGGGCGAGTTAACTAATACACGTAAGCGAAATACCGAACTCGAAGGTAAGGTGGTCGCACTCGTACTGGCGCTGCAAACCGCCGAGCGCGAGCGCCTCCGGGCCGAAAACGATTCCAAGCTCCAGCGCTCCTTTGCCGAGGACAATGCCAGGAAGATCCTCGAACTGACCGATCTCGTGGCCCAGTTGCGACAGACCGGCGGGAGCGGAACCGCGGCCGTACTTCGGAGCATCGATAAGGCCCCGGCAGCCCTGCCGGACAACACGCGCGGGACCGTTCTCCGCGACGCCGCCAATGAGTTCGTCCAGATCAGCATCGGCATTGACGCCGGGCTGGAACCCGGTTCACGACTGGACGTTTACCGCGAGTCGGGCGGTGGTCAGTACCTCGGTACGCTCGTCGTGACGAAATCGCTGCACCCGAAGCAAGCGGTCGCGGAGTTCCGGCCGGCCCGTCGGGTGCCCGTCTCACAGCTCCGCCCCGACGAGTTACCACGCAAGGGCGACACCGTGGGCATTATCTCGACCGGCGCGCCTAAACTCCCTTGAACCACTTGGGCGCTGACACCCCGCACGGAGAACGACCAATGGCCAGAAGCCGGACACGCGACGATCGCGGCGACGATATGCCCAAGCGCCCGGAACAGGTGAAACGCGACGGCCCTTACGTGGTAATGCTGTTCATCACGTTAGTGGCGGTGGCGGTCGGGTGCGTGTTGCTCTACTTGGACAATAGCGAGTACGCTGGGAAGAGCCCGCCCAAGGAGACGCCGAACGTGCGCGCGCTCGGGACGGAGTTAAAATCTGACGGCGGGACGGCTCCCAAATTGTGATCTCACCCTGCGCGCCTCCCTATCCGATTGATGAACAACCCCGGCTCGCGGCCGGGGTTGTTCATTTTCTGGCCACTTCAGGTTGACAAACTTCGTCTTTATTTCGTTTCCTGGGGTCGCTAATGTTCGCGCCGTCGGGGTGAGATAGGTAGGTTTCTCAGGAAGGGGCGTGGCTTTATGCGTCGAGCAACGGCGTGGGTCGTCGTGGTCGGCGTCGCTGTACTCGGGATCACCGGGCCGGCGTCGGCTGCGGACGGGTTCTGGGTGTCCATTGCGACCGGTCTGGCCGGTTCGTCTACACCGACGGGCTACCAGGATTGGTGGTTCGAGACGCCTCACGGTCCCCCTCCGGTTGCGGTTACGGGCCTCAGTGGGGGGACCATCGAAGCCACCACTGGTGGCGGGAGCAGCTTTTTCACGGGCGGCGCGGTTCCCGTGGTGGTGCCCACGACGGACGGGTACGGGTACCTCGCGGGCGGTTCAAAGCCGAGTGACCTGAGTAGCGCACTCAAGCGCCAAATGGAGGGCGGTCAAGGGTTGGCGAGTGCCGCCCCCGACGCGAGTGCGACGGCCCCGCCCGCGAACGCACTACTGCTCTCCGCGGTACTGGGCGATGCTGATTCGACCGGCGCTCGCTCGCTGACGGTTTCGGTCACCGACCCGCAATCGAACCCGGTCGCCGGTGGGGTCGTGAGCGTGCCGGACGGCGGGTGGTGGGTGATCGGTCTCGGGCCTGGGGACAAGGAGACGACCACAAACCCGGGCAACGGGAGCGGTAACGGTAACGGCAACGGCAATGGAAGCGGCAGTGACCCGGGTAACGGGAGCGGTGGAGACGGTGGAACGGGTGGCACCCCCGGGGGACCGATCGCGACGCCGGAGCCGGCAACCGGGTTACTCCTGGGTGTGGGCGGGTTGGCCGCGGGCGGGTTCCGGCTCTTTAACCGCCGCCGCACGAAGTAAGACACGACGCCCCGACACGCGCGAAACACGGCTCTTCGGGGCCGTGTTTTTGTTTTCTCAGCCCCGTGCGTTACAGCGCGAATCGGTGCGCCCGATGTGTTCCCTTCGCGGCCCCCGCTGGAAATGGGTGTACTCATCCCTAATCATGTCTGCGGGGACCGGCGGATGTGCCGGTCCGCGAACTCAACGCCCCAACGGGAGTAAGTCACCGATGCCGGTTCAAGTACAAAAGGAAGCCCCGGATTTTACCGCGAAGGCCGTCATTAACGGCCAGATCACCCCCGACGACGCGCCCTACAAACTTTCGAGCAACCGCGGGAAGTACGTCGTCCTGTTTTTCTACCCGCTCGACTTCACCTTCGTTTGCCCCACGGAGATCATCGCGTTCAGCGACCGCATCGCCGAGTTCGAGAAGCGCAACTGCCAGGTCGTCGGCGTGTCAGTGGACAGCCAGTACTCGCACCTCGCCTGGATCGAAACGCCGCGCGCCAAGGGCGGGCTGGGCGAACTGAAGTACCCGCTCGTCGCCGACCTGACCAAGAAGATCAGCGCCGACTACGGCGTCCTCCTGGACGCGGGGATCTCGCTCCGCGGCCTGTTCGTGATCGACCAGAAGGGGATTGTGCGCGCGATCACCGTTCACGACCTGCCGCTGGGCCGCAGCGTGGACGAGGCGCTCCGCGTACTGGACGCGCTCCAACACTTCGAGAAGCACGGTGAGGTGTGCCCGGCCGACTGGAAGCCCGGTGCCGCGACCATCGACACGAAGAACGCGGGCGCGTACTTCGAGAAGGCTGCGAAGAAGTAAACCGCGTTAGTTACAGCGGCACTCGCGTGCCCGGTCTGTCCGGGCACGCAGATTCATCTCGCGTTACACGCACACTTCCAGCATCAAGAAGTTGTCGGGTTCCTTCTTGTACAGTGCAGACGCGGCCCGAAGCGTTTTAATGCGGTCCTCGTGCCACGGGTTTTCGAGAACCGGCATCGTGTCCGCGTAGGGAAAATTTTCCAACAGATCGCGGCGCACGAGCATCGCGCGCACCTTGCGAATTCGCTCGTCACCGACCAGCTCACATGTCAGGAACAGGGCGTACTTCACGGTGGTGACCGGCAGGCCGGCGTCGCGCTTGATGTGCCCCTCGACGAAGTGCTCCGCGACCGCGTTCAACACGAAATTGAGTAGGAACCAGCGGTCCTCTTTCGCGATCGGCATCACCGGGTTCTCGACCGTGGTCGCGCGGGCCGCGGCCCACACCTTCGCGACCGCCAGCTTGTTCAGGAACACCTCGTCGAGCGAGCGCTCCAGCACGGTGCGGATCTTCAACGCGCCGTCGGTGAAGATGTTCAGGCTGACGATGATGCGGTCCAGGAATTCCTTCGCGTACCACTGGCGCGTGGCCTGGCGGCGCGCCCACCACCAGGTAAACGCGAAGGTCGCGCCGGAAGTGGTCGCCGCGACGAGAATCGTCACGATAACGCGCTTGGTGTATTCAGCGGAAACTTGGTCCGTATCCAACCCGAATAGGAACATGGGCACTCCCAGGTGTTCGTTTTCGGAATTGTACACGGTGGTGAAGGCACCGGGACCGGGCTTCATACAGGAACCGGTGGCGTCCCAAGAATGTGAAGAAGCGAGCGAGGGGTTGGTGCCCCGCTCGCTCAAAACCTTCGCGTTACTTGCTGCCGAACAGACCCATCGAGAAGTTGAACACCTGGCGGTGATCGTTCGGCCCCTGGCGCAGCGGGAACGCGATGTCGAACGCCAGTGGGAGCGGCCCGAGCGCCGGGACCGACAGCCGGATGCCCGCACCCACCGACACGCGGTAGTCCCGGATCTCGAAGTTCCGTTCCACGGTCCCGTGGTCCACGAACGCGACCACGAACATCTTGTCGCTTGGCAATACCGGGATCTGGTACTCGATCGTGTTGAGCAACGAGAACGTACCGCCGACGGCCAAGTTGTTCTCGAACGGCCCGACTCCGCGGAAGCTGAACCCGCGGAAGCTCCGGATACCACCGGCGTAGAACCGCTCGAACACCGGGGCGTTCGTGCCGGCCACCGCGACCTGGGTACGGAACCCGAGCACGTGCCGGCCGCTGCCGTCCTCGCGAGCCAGGTACCGCGACGAAAAGAACTGCGTGAACTCGGCCGTACCGATCGGGAACGTGTAATCGCCGAGCACCTGCTCGAACCCGGCGTCGAACACGTTACCCTTCGTCGGGTAGATGTACGAGTCGCGCGTGTCGCGGTTGATCCCGGCCCGCAGCCCGAGGAGGAAGTGACTGCCGGCGTCCTTGCTGATCGCGTATGGAGCATAGTACGGGATGTCCTTCACGTTCACGCCTTCGATGCGCGTGCTCGCGGACGCGCTCCAGATCTGGTCGAGGCGCCGGTCCAGTGTGATGCGCCCGCCGAAGCGGTCCTCGTTGTACTCCGCGTAGGCCCGGTTGTAGTAGTACGCCGAGGTGGTCAGGCCGAACGGCGTGTTCATCAGGTACGGCTCGCGGAACGTGACCGAGTAACGCTGAAACGAGGTGCCCGGGGCGGCCTCGATGCGCAACTCCTGGCCGCCGCCGCGGAACGCGCGCCCGTAGCGGATGTCGTCCCAGCTCGTCGGGAACCGGAACAGGTCGAAGTTCCGCTCGTTGATCGCGATGTTACCCGTGAGCCCGGCGTCCGAGTTCACGCTCCCACCGAACACGATGTTACCCGTGCGGGTCTCGCGCACCTTGACGAGAATGTCTTTGTACTCGGAATCGAACTCGTTCGGGACCACCTGAACATCGGGCGGATCGTCCGCGTCGAAGATGCCCAGCCGCGCGAGCCGCATCTTCGCGTCCTCGATCTTCGGGTACTGGAGGATCTGACCCGGGCGCAGGTCGAGTTGATTCAGGATGACGTCGTCGCGGGTGACCGCGTTGCCGTCGATCTTGATTCGACCCACGCGATCCTGTGCGCCCCGGTCGTTGAGGACGTTGTAATTCACCTGTACCAGTCCCGGTTGCACCTCGGTCCACTGTTCTTCGATTCCGGCCATGACGCCGCGGTACCCGTAGTAGTCACGGAGCCGGGTCAGGTCGCGCTGGGCCACGCGGCGATCGTACCGCTCACCGATCTGCAGTTCGGTCACGGCTGTGAGTTTCTCGGTCGGGTACGAGGTGTTCCCGGTAATGAACTTGTCGGACACGTGGTACTGGGCGCCCTCAATGATGTGGTACACGATGGTGACGTGGCTCATGTCGGCCGAGCGCTGGACCTCCGGTTTGATCTGGACCGCGAGGTAGCCGAGGGCCTGGTAGTACTCGGTCAGCGCCTTGCGGTCGAGTTCCAGCGACATCGGGTTGAACTTGCCGCCGATCAGCCCGCCGAACGCCTTTTTTGTCACCAGTTGCGTTTGGAGCCGGCCGGACATGGCGCCCGAGTTCCCCACGAACTCGATGCGCGAGACCTTCACGACCGGTCCCTCGACGACGTTGTAGACCACACGGGAATCGGTCGGTTTGTTCCCTTCCACTAAGTCCACGGTCGCGAAGTACCGTCCGTCGTCCTGGTACCGCCGCAGGATGGCCGCGCGCCCGAGTTCGTTGGCCAGCGGATTCATCGGATCGCCCTTGCGCAACCCGGTCAGCGTGCGCAAGTCACTGGGGCTGATGTGCTCCGCGCCGCGGTACACGATCTCCTGCACCGTGCTCGACAGTTCGTTAACGAAAATCGTCACCGTGATGCGCCCGTCTTGCTCGTTCGTGGTGAGCACACGGATGCCGTCCGGCGTGAACCAGCGGGTGTTCTGGAGCCGGCGCACGTCTTCCTGGATCAGAGCCTGGTCGTAGGCTTTGCCGGACCGCGAGTGCATGACGTTGAGAATCTGTGCGGTCGTGTGGATGCGGTTACCGGCCGTTTGGATTTCCGCAATTTGTTTCCCTTGTGGGTTGTCGGCCGCGCGCAGCCACCCCCGTGCGCCCGCGAACATCGCGAGCGTGACCACGGCGGTGACGAGCCACGAACGGTATCGACGGCAGGCGGGCATCGGATTCCCCTTGGGGTACCGGGCATTCGAGCGGCGGCATCGGCGGTAGCGAGTTGGGGCACATAAACCCCGTGCGATTTTGTGTCAAGAT
The DNA here is from genome assembly GCF_001610855.1 of Gemmata sp. SH-PL17. Classification (NCBI taxonomy): domain Bacteria; kingdom Pseudomonadati; phylum Planctomycetota; class Planctomycetia; order Gemmatales; family Gemmataceae; genus Gemmata; species Gemmata sp. SH-PL17. The sequence goes on along the minus strand of NZ_CP011271.1, from coordinate 8,307,107 downwards.
CGTGACACCGGATGACGATGCGGCCGCAGGGCCGTTCCTTGTTTCATGTTGTGGATTTGAGTGCGGTTGGGTAATCGGGGCGCGTTGCCTCTTGGTCCCGGAGTTGCGCATGCCCCCTCGCACCCTGTACGACGCGCTCGCCACGCTCCCCGACCCACGCAGTCGCCACGGTCGTGTCCACCCCTTGCCTGCCGTTCTGGGACTCGTCGCGTTGGCCCTGCTCATGGGACGCAAGAGCCTCTCCGGGATCGCGCGATTCGGGCGACAACACGGAACCCCACTGGCCCACGCACTCGGGTTCCGACGGGGCCAAACGCCTACCACGTCCACGCTCTCGCGCACGCTCCGACGATTCGACGCACAACAACTCGAAGACGCCCTGTCGCGCTGGATCGAGGGGCGCATCGACCCCGCCGCGTTTGAACACCTCGCGCTCGACGGCAAGACCCTGCGTGGGAGTCGCGACGGGGACGTGCCCGGACTGCACCTGGTCGCCGCGTTCGCGCCGGCGGTCGCGGCGGTTCTAGCTCAGGTGCGTGTCGATTCCCGGACCAACGAACACAAGGCCGCGTTGGAACTGCTGGGGATCCTGCCCCTGACGGGCAAAGTGGTGACGGGCGACGCGATGTTCTGCCAACGGGATCTGGCGAAACAGGTGATCGAAGCCGGGGGCGATTACGTCCTCGTGGCCAAGAACAACCAACCGGCCCTGGTCATCGACATCGAGGGCGGGTTCGCGTTCGAGGCCGCCGCGCGCTCGATCGCGGCGGCTACTTCCCCCTGAACCGGTCCCGACGCCCGCGCCGTCGGGCCGGTCGGCCACCTCAACGGACAAGGGCCACGGGCGTCGGGAGACGCGCACCCTTGAGGTCACGCGGATCCTGACGGTGAGCCCGATGTGGAAGGGACTCAAACAGGGCTTCAAGGTAACGCGCGAGCGCATGGTGAAGGGCGCGCGGACGGTGGAGGTGGTGCACGGGATCACCAGCCTCTCGGCGGAGCGAGCGGACGCGGCGACACTTCTGGGCCTGGTTCGGGATCACTGGCGCATCGAGAATCCGTTGCATTACGTCCGGGATGTAACTCTGGGCGAGGATGCGTGCCGGGTGCGCAAGGGCACCGCCCCGCAGGTTCTCGCGGCCTTGCGCAATGCCGTGGTTCATTTGTTGTCCCGGGTTCGGGCCAAGAATCACCCCGAGGCCATCGAACAACTTCAAATACACCCAGACCAAGCACAGGCGCTTATCGGCATCCCGCAGTGTGAATAAAGGAACGGCCCTGCTGACGGCCGTGCGATGAGAAGCGGGGGGAACTGGGATGTGTGATGACGAACTTTAGAGTTGTTATTTTGGGTATTCTGGCTCATCTAGGGTATTTGTGTGGAGATTGAGCGTAATCCCCAGTGACTCTGGTGAGATGGGTTCGTGTATTTTGCCGGTGTTCCGTAGTGCCCGGTTTCGCGCGAATGACACGTCACGGAGCGGCGCGAGGGATGGGCGCTGGGGCCTGACCGGGGACGTCCGTATCGCGCGGGTGGGGCGCTGGAGTGATCGGGGACGCACTCGGAGTTGGTACCACGCGGTCAACATAAACGGGGACTGAAGGGCGCGCGAAAAGCGCGAGCGCGAGGCCCCCAGCAATCACCGCCAACACGCCCGAAACCGCGCGCCAGAACATGATCGCACGGGCTTTCGATTCGCGGCCCGCGGCGAACATGAACGAGTTCCACTCGAACCCGTGCGGGGACGGGTCCAGTTTGGCGAGCGCCACCGCGAGCGGATCGGGGGCGTTCGGTGGGTGGTTGGGTGCGGACGTATTCATTTTGCGTGAGCGGGGCGCTCGGCCCCGAGTTTTTGGCGGAGGACTTCGAGGCCCGCAGCGTACCGCCGGTAACAGGTGGCGGCGGAGCTGCCCACGGCCTCGGCGATCTGCTCGAACGTCAGCCCGCCCCACAGGTGCGCGACGATAATTTCGCGCGTTTCGGCCGGCAAGTGGGCCAGGGACGCGGACGCGGCTTGGGCGTCCAGACCGGTCGGGTCGTAAGAGGGCGAAAACCACTTGGGCGCGTTGTCGGCCGCGGCAGATTCGTAACGAGTGCGCCGGCGGGCGGCCCGACTCGCATCGATGGCCCCGTTCCGGACCACCCGATACAGCCACGGTAGAAGGTTATCCGGCGGGGTGCCGATGCGGACCAGTTTTAGGAACGCGGTCTGCACCACGTCTTCGGGGCAGGCGCACCATTGTCGGGCGTACAGCACAAGCGCCGCCGCATAGCGATCAACCAGTGCCGCTAGTTGGTCCGGTCCCATCGCTTAGTTGACGTCTCTGGTTGGTGGGTATTTCATGCCGGGCACCCGTTTCAGGAAAGTACGCTGGTGCCTGAATACGTGCGGTTCAGCGGTGGCGATCCACTTACTTTGTGCCCGCGGTGTTGAGCTTTCGTGTGTATTTCGTGTCGCCGATCCAGAGCGTGAGTTGGTCGCCCTCGAACACGAGGTGCTTGGGTTTGCCCGGTGCGGCCGGGGTTAGCACCCCGCACAATCGGCCGGTCGGGTCGAACACCTGCACACCAATCTCCGTTGCGGCATAGATGCGGCCGTCCCGGTCCGTTGTGAGCCCCGTTACCTCGATCGTTGTTTCCCCGTATTTCGGGCGCAGCGGGCCGTAGTCGATGTACGGTTGAGAGCCGGGAGCCTGGGTTTGCCGCGCCTCAATGAATCGCCCCGCCGGAACCCACCGGAAGGTTGTGCTGCCGTCCGGTGAACGAGTTGCAACCGGGCCGTTGGCTGCTCGCGGTTTGGGCTGCTCTGCCTTCTTCCACCCCTCGCCGTCAATCAGGATCTGTGCCAGGGGCATGTCCTGAGCGACGCTGGTGGAAGAGGCGGCGAGAACCAGCACGACCGGCGTGAGATATCGCGTCATTCGATCGACTCGCAGCGGACATTATTGCGGAAGCGTGATTTTAGGCCGGCGGTTCCACCCCACAGAATCACTTTGCTGGTGGGGTGTCGCGCCACAACCACCGCAGCGCGTCCGGAAGGAGTACGCCGCCGTGCTTCCCGTTGTGTCCGCCGTCGCCGTACACGAGCTTGTAGTCGTAGTCCATGTATTTCAGGGACGCGGCCATCGACAGGTTCGCGAGCGGCCAGTGCCCGTGCAGGTTGTCGAGGTCGCCCGCGCCGTCCTGGAGGAACACGCGGATCGGCTTCCGCTCCGTCTTCCGGATCAGTCCGGGGTACACGTCGCCGCCGCGAATGTTGGTGAAACTGCCGACGTGCGAGAGCACCTTCGAGAACAGGTCCGGGCGCTCCCATGCGGCCGTGAATGCGCAGATGCCGCCGGAACTAATGCCACAGATCGCCCGACCGTCAGCGTCCGTCCTCAATTTAATAGTTTTCCCAATTTCTGGGAGTATCTCCTTTTCCAGGAACTGGGCATACTGATTAGAAACAGTGTCGTACTCAAAACTGCGGTTCTGGCGCCAGTCTTTCTCCTCCTTGCCCGGAGTGGGAAACTTGCCCGGGTTGATGAAGATGCCCACGGTGATGGGCATCTCTTTTTTATGAATCAGGTTGTCGAACACGACCGGCGCGCGGAACTGGCCCTTCTCCCCCACATAGCTCCCGCCGTCCTGGAAAACCATGACGCCGGCCGGTGTACGGCCGTCGTACTGGCTCGGCACGTACACCCAGTAGTCGCGTTCGGTGCCCTCGAAGATTTTGCTCGTCTTCCAACGGTGTTGTGTGACGTTTCCCTTCGGAACATCGCTTTGAGGCGCCGAGTCGGGGCCGTAGGTGTAATCGTCGGCCGCCGCCGCCGAGTGTCGGGGCGGTATCGTGACGGCGATCAGTCCGGCGAGAGCAACGAGCGGAAGCGAGTAGCGCATCAGAGAGGCCTTTCGGGTTGGCGGGCGCAGGCGGTGATCGAGAGCGTACTGCATTCGGTCAGTGCCCGCAACACGTGGGAGCCGCGCAGCCCATGATTACGGCTTCCCCGATCGAAGCACTGCTCCGTGAAGCGCTCGACCGGCTCGCCCAACAGGAGCAGCGGACGGCCGCTCTCGAAGCGGCTGTGTTCGGAACCGTTTCTCCCGGTCCCTCGCCCGCGCCCCTCTCCAGTGCGCTCGCACAAACGGTCCGAAACACGGACACTCCAACTGCTTCGCACTGGCCCGCCCCGCGCAAGGTGGAACCGCTCCCCGCGAGTACCCCCGCACCGGGCGCCACCGTTTCGCCCGCCGCGGTGATGGCCGCGCTCGATGATGCGTTCTGGTCCGTGGCGCCGGACGGCCAATCAGTGCTTTTTGCGGGCGGAGCCGTCGAGCGACTGTACGGCCTGACCGCACACGAACTGCAAACTCAGCGCGGGCGGTGGATCGACGCGATTCCGGCCGACGACCGCGAACGACTCCGCCTTGCGTTCTCGCTGCTGCCGGGAGCCGGCGCTTTCTCGCTCGAACACCGCATCGCCCACGCGAGCGGCCGAATACGGTGGGCCGTCACGTCCGGGAAACTGATACGTGACTCCGAAGGGCGCCCGCTCCGCGTAGACGGCTCCACCACCGACATCACCCGCAAGGCCCGCGCACGCGACGCCGTTCTCACGGTCCTTGACGGCGTCGGGGCCGCGACCGCGGGCGACTTCCTCGTGAAACTCGCCCGGTACCTGTGCATCGCGTGCGCGGTGCGTGCGGCGGTCGTTGTCGAACCGCACGCGCCGGGTGAAGCCCGGACCGTGGTCGCGTGGATCGGCGGGCGGGCGGGAGCCCCATTCACCTTCGACACGAGCGCGGAACTTGTACGCGACCTCGTGGCGGGTGGGTCCGCGTTCGTGCCCTCGGGCGCCCGCACGCGCTACCCGAATGACCCGTTCTTGCTCAAACTCCGAGCCGAAGCGTTTGCCTCCGAACCGCTCATCGATGCGGCCGGGCGGTTGCTCGGTTTCGTGGCCGTGGCCGACGACCGCCCTTTTGATGCCGACACCGACGCCCCCACTGTGCTCCGCTCTCTCGCGCCGCGGGCCGCGGTCGAGTTGGCGCGTGCGATTGAAGCACCTGCGGTGAGTGAGCTTCAATCGCGCCTCACAGCGGCCGAAGAACGCGCTGCGGCCACCGAAAACGCTCTGCGTGCGACCGCGAACCTCGCCGACGCGGGGCGCCTGGCGGCCGGTATCGCGCACGACTTCCACAACATGCTCGGTGTCATCATTGGCAACGCGGACCTGATCCGCGAGGGGCTTCCCAGTGGGGATTCGCGCGCCGAGTTCGCCGAGACGATCGCTCAAACCGCACAGACCATTGCCATTGTGAGCCGGCAGTTGGTCGCGCTCAGCAAGCCCCGCGGACCGAACTTCGCCCCGCTCGATGTCGCCGCGGCCCTGCACTCGCTCGCGCCGATGCTCCGGCGCCTGACCGAGCGAAAAATTGCGCTCGAACTCGACGTCGCGCCGAACCTCCCGCTCGCTCGCGCCGACGCGACCGACTTCGACCGCGTGGTGCTCAACCTTGTGTTGAACGCCCGCGACGCGAGCCGGCCCGGGAGCACTATCACCGTGCGCGCCGCGACCGCGCGGGCCGAACCGGGGCACCGGGGCTGGCCCGCCGATACCCCGCCGAACGAGTACATCGCGATCACGGTTGTGGACCAGGGGAGCGGGATGACGCCCGAGGTCCGCGCCCGGATGTTCGACCTGTTCTTCACCACGAAGGGCGACCACGGAAACGGCCTGGGCCTCGCCACAGTGAGCGCCGCTGTTCGCGCTGCGAGCGGCCACATTGAAGTGGAATCGGAACCCGGTTGGGGAACGACCATCCGCATCTACTGGCCCCAGGTGCCCGAACCGAACCCGTCCCGCTTCTCGCCGCCCGCCGAATGTTAGCCGATTCGCGCAAAAGTTAGCCGCGTTCGTTTCTCGGCAAGTCTTTATCAAGTTGAAACTTGCATCGAATCGCATCGGTAGGATGCTAACAAATGCTGACATTCCGGGTTCCGCCGCCGGTGTGGTTCGAGTCACAAACGCCATACGTATCTGATGTCAAATGCCCGGCAAGGCTCGCCAGCTTGAACCGGTTCGTAGTAGCGCAACGACACTGATGTGAGTTACTGGTTGTTCTCCGGTGGGCCGAGTCACGATCTGCGTAAACGGTTACCGCTTCGCAATCGACGTGTGCTCTCACTTCGTAAGTGGACCGAGTGTATAGGCTTTCGTGTTTCCCGCTGCTACAACACCGGATATTCCTCTACCTCCGCCCCGGGACCGTTCCACCCATGTCCGCTTCCGCACCGACCGCTTCCGATCCGTGGTTCCAGTCGCTGTTCGCCGACCGCATCGGCGGGGCCAACTACGGCAAGGGAACCGACATCTACAAGTTCGAGAAGATCAAGCGCGCCAAGCGGAAAGCTCTCGCCGATCACCCCGAGCGCAAATTGCTCGACTTCGGTATCGGTGAGAACGACGACATGGCCGACGCAACCGTGCGCGACGCCCTCACGCGAGAAGCGAACAAGGTCGAGAACCGCGGGTACGCGGACAACGGCATCCAGAATTACAAGGACGCCGCCGCGGAGTTCATGCAGCGGCAGTTCGGGGTCACCCTCGATCCGGTGACCGAGGTGTGCCACTGCATCGGCAGCAAGCCGGCCTACGCGATGCTCCCCGCGGTGTTCATCAACCCCGGCGACGTGACCCTCATGACCGTGCCCGGCTACCCGGTCGCGGGCACCTGGACGCGCTACCTCGGTGGCGAGGTGGTGCGGCTGCCGCTGCTGGAGAAGAACGGGTTCTTCCCGGACCTCGACGGCATCCCGGACGACGTGAAGAAGCGCGCGAAGTTACTCGTTATCAACTACCCGAACTCGCCGACTGGTGCGGTTGCGACGCGCGACTTCTACAAGCGCGTCATCGAGTTCGCCCACAAGAACCAGACCGTGATCGTGCAGGACGCGGCGCACATTCTGTTGAGCTATAAGTCCGAGCCGCTGAGCTTCCTGCAAGTGGAAGGGGCGAAGGAGGTCGGCGTCGAGGTCCACTCGATGTCGAAGGGCTTCAACATGATCGGCTGGCGCCTCGGCTTCGTGTGCGGGCACCCGAAGATCGTGCAGGCCTACGCCGACGTGAAGGACAACAGCGACAGCGGGCAGTTCATGGCGGTCCAGCACGCCGCGGCGCAGGCACTGCGCACGCCCGAGATCCCGGTCCAGATCCGGGCGAAGTACAAGCGCCGGCTCGAAAAGCTGGTCGCGGCGCTGAAGCAGGTGGGGTTCAAGTGCGAGATGCCGGGGGGCACGTACTTCCTCTACGCGAGCGCACCGAAGGCGGCCGGCGACCTCGCGTTCGCCAACGCCGAGGCCGCGTCGCAGTACCTGATCCACGACCAGAGCGTGTGCTGCGTGCCGTGGGACGACGCGGGCGCGTACCTGCGGTTCTCGGTGACGTACATCGCGAACAGTGAGGCCGAAGAGGACGCGCTGATGGCAGAAACTGTCGCGCGTCTCAAGGGCATGAACCTGAAGTTCTGAGCCGGGGCATTCACGCGAATTTCACTCGCACTTTGCCCGAAGCTCCTATCTCAAACCGGGAACCACCCTGCATCCCGGAGCCGCCCGTGTTCGACGAAATTGCCCGGCTCCGCCGCTGGCAGGCCGTTACGGTCGTCACGCTGTTCACCGGCTACGCGGGCTACTATGTGTGCCGGTCGAACCTGTCGGTTGCGTCGCCCCTGTTGCTCAAAGAGTACGGCCCGGACGGGCTCACGAAAGCGCACATCGGCGACATCGCGTCCGTGGGCGTGCTGTTCTACGCGATCGGCAAAGCGCTCAACGGGGTTCTCGCCGAGTACCTCGGGGGCCGGCGCATCTTCTTGCTCGGCATGTTCGCGTCGGTCGCGTGTACGGTCCTGTTCGCACTCGCGCCTAACAGCACGGGCGCCCTTGGGGGGCTGGCGAGCAGTTTCGGACTCCCGGTCGCGGTGATGCTGCCGTTCTTCGTCGTGTGGGGCGCGAACCGGTTCGTGCAGTCGATGGGGTGGGGCGGGCTGGTACAGATCACGTCGCGCTGGTTCACCGCGAACCGCATGGCGACCGTGATGGGCGTGCTGACGATGAGTTACCTACTCGGTGACGCACTCGCGCGCCTCTATCTCGGTGGGGTCGTAAGTACCGGAGTCGGCTGGCAGGGGGTGTTCTTCGCGGCCGCAGCGATGCTCGGCGCGATCGGCTGCGTGAGCTTTTTCACCCTGAAGAACCGCCCCTCGGTCGTCGGACTACCGGAGCCGCCCCCGCCACCGGGCAACGTGTACGGTGCTGACACCGGATACGGGAAGATTTCGCTGTGGGGGCTGCTCGGGCCGCTGTTTTCGAGTTTCACGTTCTGGCTCGTGTGCCTGATGAACGTGGGGCTGACGCTCATCCGCGAAACGTTTAACTTGTGGAACCCGACGTACCTCAATGAAGTGGTGAAGTTGGACGCTTGGGCGGCGGGGGTGGCGAGCCTCGTGTTTCCGCTCGTCGGTGCGGTGGCCGCGCTGTTCGCGGGGTGGCTCGTGGACCGTCTCAACGGGCGCTACGGTCTGGTCGTCGTATCGTCACTCGTTGGTCTGGTCGTCACTCTTGGCCTGTTTGCGTGGGTACCGCTGGAGGGCCGGACCTGGGCCGCGCTCGCCCTCATCGGCGCGGTGGCACTGTTCCTCCTCGCGCCGTACACGTTCTGTTCCGGCGTGCTCGCGGTGAAACTCGGCGGGCAGCGCGGCGGATCGACCGCGGCCGGGATCATCGACACGGCCGGCTACCTCGGGGCGACGCTCGCCGGGTCCGGCATCGGCCGCATTTCCCAACACTACGGTTGGGGCACGGCGTTCGGCGCGCTCGCGGGCGTGGCCGCACTGACGATGCTCGTCGCCACGGTATTCGCCCTCCGCCGTTCGCCCGACGCCCCTCCTGCAGAACCCGAAGGCGATGGCAACAATTCCTGAGATCCGGGCTGCGGTCTTTGACGGTCCCGGCGCACCGTTCCGCGTGGAATCTCCGTCGCGCCCGACGTTGCGATCGGGCGAGGCACTGGTCCGCGTGTCGCTGTGTACCGTTTGCGGGAGCGATCTGCACACGTTCCTCGGGCGCCGCAAAGAGAAGACACCGTGCGTGCTCGGCCACGAGCCGGTCGGCGTCGTGGAGGAAGTGGCCGGCGACGTCCGCGATGTGGGCGGCGAGCCGGTCCGCGTGGGCGATCGCGTGGTGTGGGCCGTCGCGGTGTCGTGCGGCGCGTGTTTCTTTTGCACGCGGGGGCTACCCCAAAAGTGCGAATCGCTCCGCAAGTACGGGCACGAGGCGATTACCCCGCAGTGCGGTCCCGTCGGCGGACTGTCCACGCACTGTCACTTGCTCCAAGGAACTGCGATCGTAAAAGTGCCCGCGGACCTGCCCGATGTGGTCGCCGCGCCCGCCGGGTGTGCGACGGCTACGATCGCCGCGGCTCTGCGAGTGGGGGGAGTGATAAAACCTAACCCCCTAACCCCCTTCCCTAAGAAGGAAGGGGGGACCGAACCATCGGTAGTTTTAAGCCCCTCTCCGTTTAGGGGAGGGGTTGGGGAGGGGTTGCTTCCGAAGCCCTCCTCCGTCGTCATCTTCGGTCTGGGAATGCTCGGGCTAACAGCGTGCGCGTGGGCCGATGCCCTGGGTATGACCGCGATCGCGTGCGACGTGAGCGACAGCCGGTTGGCGCAAGCGGCGCGGTTCGGGGCGCGACACTTGGCGAAGCCGGACGCGGTCGCGGACCTCGTGAAGTCGCTCGCACAGGCGCGCGGGGCCGACCTCGCGCTCGAACTGAGCGGGGCGCCCGACGCCTCGCGTGCGGCGCTCGATGTGCTTCGTGTTGGTGGGACGGCGGTCTGGGTCGGCGCGGTGTTCCCCACTGCACCGGTTTCTATCGAGCCAGAAATGATTGTTCGCCGGTGCCTCACCGTGACCGGCATTCACAACTACGCCCCGCGCGATCTCGCGGCCGCGGTCGAGTTTCTCGCTGCGAACCACACGCGGTTCCCGTTCGCGGAATTGGTATCGAAGTCGTTTCCCCTGGCCGAAGTGAACGAGGCGTTCCGGTTCGCGGAGGCCGAGCGCCCGGTGCGCGTCGCTGTCGCGTGTGACTGAAATCGGCGCTACAATTGATCGATGTTGAACGGAGTTCAGAGCGGGAAGCGGCCGCGTGGCGTCTGACCTCCAATCACTGTTGGCCGCAATCGTCGCCGATCCCTCGGACGACGTCGCGCGATGCCCTACCCGAATTGGAAGAGCTTCAGCTGATGGGAGTACATTTGACACCTGACCGGATCAGCGCTTTGGTCCGGTCTTCGCTGCTCAAACGTGTCAATCACTACGCCTATCGAGGCACCTATCCAAATGACCTTGATGGCATCGTTCGATTAAGTGAAGCGGTTGATCCCATCAAAATTGAGACATTCTCCGTTACAGGGAACGGATTGTCTCCGCTCCTTACAGATGTCTTACGCGAGAAATTCGGCGATCGGCTGCACCTTACTTCCTAACGACGATTCAGGCCGCGATGCGCAGCGGGCCGATGATGGTGGCGCTGGAGCTTTTGGCGAGGCTCGCGAGTTCGCGCCGGGCTTGCATCAGCACGAGACTGACGGACGATTCGGCCCCGAGTTGTTCGATCATGAGGGAGAGGTACTCGGCCGCCCAGCGGGCTTCCGAGATGTCGATGGTCGCGGCCTCGGGGATCAGAACGGACGGGTCGGAAATGATCATGGCCGGGAACCTCCTTGTTCGTTTGGCACATTCTGAATTATGCGACCTGCTCCAATCACGATTCAAGGCCAATTTCTCGGCCGGCAATTTCGGATAGACTTTCTGGCGGCTCATTCTTTACTCATTTTCTCCTTGACTCGCGCTCTGCACATCTGTTAACAATGTGTTCGCTTCTCTCTCACTCGCTGCAGACCGCCCAATCACCGATTGCACCCATCCGGTTCACGCCGCGCCACGCGACCGGAGTCGCAGGCCCGTTGGCGACTCGGGAACCGTTTCGATGTCCTCGCCCCACAAACGCGGGTTCACACTGATCGAGTTCCTCGTCGTCGTGATGATTATTGCGGTCCTGATTGCGCTGCTGCTGCCCGCGATTCAGAAGATCCGCGAGGCTGCTGCTCGCATGAAGTGTCAGAACAACCTCAAACAGATCGCCCTGGGGTTCCACAGCCACCATTGTTCGGCCACCCGGTTCCCCTACGGTGGCTGGCACGTTCACCCCGCTTCTGCGCCGGACTGCGCCGATCCGTATGCCCCCACGCACCGAGCGCGCGAGGAGAGTTGGAGCTGGGCGTACCACATCCTGCCCTTCATCGAACAGGACGCGCTGCACAAGAACACCGACCCGGCTTTCGTCCGCAGCGTGCCGGTGAAGACGTACTTTTGCCCGTCGCGCAGGGCGCCGATGACCATCAACGGAAACGCGAAGATCGATTTCGCCGCGAACGCCGGCAGCATGGACACGGGTGGAAACGGCGTGGTGATGCAGACCCCGCTCGGCGCAATCCGCCTCAACGAAATCACCGACGGCACCAGTTGCACGGTACTGGTCGGCGAGAAGCAGATGAACACGGCGGCGTTCGGGGTGAGTCGAGACGATAACGAATCGTACTGCACGCCCGGCTGGAACGGAGACTGGGAAGTGTACCGATGGGGAGCGGCTGCGCCGGCGCCGGATTTCAAGAACCCGAATGACACAAGCACAGCGGTGCAGGTGTTTGGGTCGGCTCACCCAAACGGCTTCAACGTCGCGTTCTGCGACGGCTCCGTGCGGTGTATTCGCTACACCGTTAACCTCACGATTTGGACCCGCGCGTGCGTTCGGAACGACAATCAGTCTGTGAGCCCGAACGATCTGTGATCGAGTTTGAAGTGGGTCACATCACCGGTCGGTGGCGTGCGGCTCGGGCCGCATTGCACGCACTACAAACGCCCCGAACCACCAGCGTGTGGCTCTCGGCCCGGAACTGGTTCTGGGCCGAAACCTTTTCTAACAGGGCTTCCAGTTCCTCGCTCTGGAACTCGGTCATCGAACCGCACTGCTCGCAGACGAGGTGGTCGTGTGCCGGGTAGCCGTAGTCGTGGTCGAAGACGGTGCGCGAGCCGAGTTCGATCCGGCGCAAGAGGCCCGCGTCTACGAGCGAAGAAAGCGTGCGGTACACGGTCGCCCGGCTCACGCGCTTCTTCGCGGCCTTCAGGTTCTCGATGAGCTGCTCGGCGTCGAAGTGTTCGTGCTGTGCGAAGATGTGCTCGACCAGCACCCGCTTCTGGTCGGTGAATCGCTGCGGGGTTTTCCGGCTCGCCAGGTACTCCCGAAACTTGCTCTCGGGGGTCTGCGACACCTCAACAGCGGGCAGTGACACGGTGCGATTCTCCGGATGTAAGGGCGCACGCAATCGCCCGTAATTATAGTCGGGCGCCCGAGATCGGGGTGAAGACGATGAGAAAGCCGACCCAATTCTTTGGATCGGCTTTGCCACTTTTACAGTGCCGTTTCAGCCGTCTGTTGTATTCACGAGAGGTGCGACCGAACCCCGCTGTCCGTTGGTGCTTTACGCCCGGTCCGCGATCCGGCGGATCAGTGCCTCTTCCGCGAGGAGCCACTTTTCCTCGGTGTCGTAAGTGCCGTCCGCAATTTGCTGGCGCACGCGGGCCACGAGTTCGTGACGGATACCGTCCGGTGATTTCGGTTCCGGGTTCCGTACCGGTTCGGGCGCCGCGACCGGTGCGCTGGATCGGCGCATCATTCGATCGAAGGGCGAACCCAGCGGTGCGGACTTGACGACGGCGACGCGCCAGCGGTGCCAGCCACGTGGTGAGGTCTCGCGCATTGGAATATCGTCTCCCTGCCGCCGCGAGCGTGGCTCGTTCGGCAGTCGGTCGGTGTGCGGCCCTTCCGGTCGAGCCGGAGCGCCTGCACGCGGTTCACCCTCTCCCGGACCGGCAGCAAGTGGAACGCCGGAGCGCCCAAATTCTCACCGGTCCAAACCCCCGAGCCGCGCCGTCGAATCCTGACCGCACTCTCGTTGGTCTTTGTCCTGGGTAGGGGCAGACTCCTCAGCCCCGGGACACGGTTCACACGTTCAGTGAGCCGCGTTCCATTCTACGCAGGTGTATCGTCGTTCGCGCGCAACCTCTCGCAAGAAAATGCGCACCCGGTTGCACGGCTTTGGGCGGTTCTCGTCCCGGCGCGCCCGTTACTCGGATGATGCCCAGCGAACGGTTCACGCGGTCGACCCAACCCCGGCTCTTGTCGTACTTTGCTGGAATCCACTCAAGCCCCCGCGCTTGAGTTTGTGTTGAGTTTTTCTGTCCGGTTTTCTGACTGAGCGAGTCGGCCGCGGTCACCGGACACTAAACACTAAGTCCCAAATTCCATTCGCAATCGGTTCGCGGCCATGTGTGCCGCTCGGGTCGGTGCGGGGTGCCGGTAGCCGCTCAGCGTCGCCCGGACCAACTGGGTTGCGGAGTCTACGTCGACCTTGTGCCCCGGCGACACGTACACCGGCTTCACCCCGGTCGCCGAGCGCACCACCGCACCAACTGTCTCACCGTCGAGCGACAGGGGCGTCGCGTCGCCCGCGTTCGGGCCGGGCTCGGTGTGATCGCCCACGAGCCAGCTCTTCGCGCACCCCACACACGGCAGGTCGAGCCACAATCCGAGGTGGCAGGCCAGACCGAACCGGCGCGGGTGCGCGATCCCCTGTCCGTCGAGCATAACCGCGTCGGGTGCGCGGATCAATTCGCCGAACGCGGTGAGCAACGCAGGAATTTCGCGAAACGACAACAACCCCGGAACATACGGGAAAGTCACCTCGCGCGTCACCGTGCGCTCTTCGACCACGGACAGGTCGGACGCTCTCAGCACCACGACCGCGGCGAACAATCTTGGCTCTGTTAGATGGTAGGCGATGTCGCACCCGGCGACCAATTCAATAGCACCGACCGGCACGGACGTGTCCACGCGGGCAGCGAGTTCGTTTTGGAGCGCAACAGCGGCTTCTTCTGTTGTCGGCCACTCGTGCAAAGAGGGAAATTGCATAATATTTGTGGAGAGCACAATTTTGCTGAAAGGGACGGATTGTCCCGGTTGTACGGACGGTCTGTTGGGCCGCGCGGTTCGTTGCGCCGCGAAACCCTTCAGAACCTGTGGGGTTAGTTGGGAATCGCCCCGTCCGTGCTGCAACGTGACGCGATCGTGTGAGTAAGAAGATCTCCCGCTATGCCCATCTGTTTCCCAAGCCCGCCGCCATGCTTCCCAGGCCACCCGCCCGAGCTGCTGTGCCCGTGATTTTCGCTCTATGAATCTTTTGCCCCGGACCGCACGCAGACCACCGGCGCGGGTTCATCGGCCTATTGGACAGGACGCCCCGGATCGATTCCTTGCATGGTGAAGTTTTGATGCCCAACAGTGTGACCGCACCGCGGCAATCGGGTGCCTTTCCGCAGTACAATGGTACCGGCGCCGAACCGCGATTGCTCCACGAGTTCTTCGCGCACGCGGCTCGAAAGTGGCCGGACAACGTCGCCATCGACGCCCCGCCCTGTGCCGCGCGCCCGAGCCGCCGCACCATTACATACGCCGAACTCGACCGCCGAACGGACGCGCTGGCGGCGTATTTGCGCGAGTTCGTGACCGGTGAGTGCGTGGTCGCGATCCTGCTCCCGCGCAACGCGGAGCACGTCTACCTCGCGCAGCTCGCGGCGATGAAGGCCGGCGCCGCTTACGTGTGCATCGACCCCACGTTCCCGGACGCACAAGTTGGCATTATTCTCGGGGACGCGAAGCCCGTTGCCGTATTAACGGATACGACCGGGCTCGGCCGGGTTCGTCGGTGTGCCCCCGCGATTGGGTGCGCGCTTGATGTGGTGGCGTGGGCCGACCAGCCCGTGACCTCTGTTCCGCCGCTCCCACCGGCCCCGTGGCTCACACCGCACAGCCTCGCGTACCTCATCTACACGTCGGGCACTACCGGCAAGCCGAAGGGGGTGATGATCGAGCACGCGGCCATCGCGAACCTCGTTCGCGGCGACCTCGAAACGTTCCCCGCAGCGCCCGAGGACCGCGTCGCGCAGAACTCGTCGTGCGCCTACGATTCGTCGGTCGAAGAGATCTGGATGGCGCTTGCGGCCGGTGCCACGCTCGTTGTGATGGACGACGACGCGACGCACCTCGGCCCGGACCTCGCGCCGTGGCTGCGCACCGAGGCCGTCACGGTCTTCTGTCCGCCGCCGACGCTCCTGCGCACGATCGGGTGTGACGATCCCGAAAGTGCCTTACCGGACCTGAAACGCATCCACGTTGGCGGGGAGCCGCTCCCGCGTGACGTGGCCGATAAGTGGGCGCCGGGGCGCTGCCTCGTGAACGACTACGGCCCGACCGAGTGCGCGGTTGTCGCGCTCCGGGGTATCATCCACCCCGGGGACACGATCAACATCGGGCGCCCCGTACCCGGCATTCAGGCGTGGGTACTGAACGAGCACCTCGAAGAAGTGGCGCCGGGCGAATCGGGCGAACTTTGCCTCGGCGGTGCTGGCGTGGCCCGCGGGTACCTGAACGACGCCGAACTCACGAATCGCAAGTTCCCCACGCACCCGCGGCTCGGGCGCATCTACCGCACCGGCGACCTCGTTCATCGTGTGGCCGACGGCACGTACATCTGCCACGGCCGGATCGATACGCAGGTGAAGATCCGCGGGTACCGCATCGAACTGGAAGCGATCGAATCGCGACTTTCTGCGCGCCCCGATGTGCGTGAAGCGGCGTGTCGCGTTCAGGGCGAGGGACCGCAGCAGCAAATCGTTGCGTTCGTGGTGCCTGTGAACCCCGCGTCGCCACCGTCGTTCGACGTGCTGAAAGCAGCGCTTCGCGAACAACTCCCCGAGTACATGGTGCCGGCCCACTTTGGGCTACTGGCCGCGCTGCCGACCGCGGTGAGTGGGAAGCTAGATCGTCGGGCACTGCCGACGCTGGAAATTCACGCGCCAGAACCGCACGGCCGCATTACCGACCCGCGCGACGAGATCGAAGAGCGCATCGCGACCGCGGTTCGTCGCGTGTTCAATTTGAAGGATCGCGTTTCGGTCGATCACGACTTTTTCAACGACCTCGGTGGCGATTCGCTCCGCGCCGCGATGCTGATCTCTGCTCTGCGCGACGATCCCGCAATGGCCACCCTCGCTGTTCGTGACTTGTACCAGACGCGGACGATTGAAGGACTGGCACAGCGCGTTCGGAACGAGAGCGGCCACGCGAACCTCCACAAACCGACCGAACCCACCAAGCGGCTGAACCCGCTGTTCGCAACGATCGTGCAATCTGCCTGGTTGTTGCTCGGGCTGATGGTTACCGGTCCCGCGCTCTACCTACTGGCGTTCCACATTGTCCCGGATGCTACGGCGAGTTTGGGCCTGGCGCCGTTCCTACTCACGACGCCGCTGCTCTACGCGGCCGGTATCTGCCTGTACGCGATCGGCTCGGTGGTCTTCGCCGTGCTGGTGAAGAAAGTGCTGATCGGCCGGTACGAGCCGATTCGGGCACCGATTTGGGGGAGCTTCTACGTCCGCAACTGGATCGTGCAACAAACCGCGCGGCTCATCCCCTGGCGGTTCTTCGACGGCACCGTTTTCGTGAGCGTGATCCTGCGGGCGCTCGGCGCGAAGGTCGGGCGGGGTGTTCACATTAGCCGTGGGGTCGCGCTCGTTCACGGTGGGTGGGATCTGCTCGAAATCGGCGACAACGTGACCATCAGTCGCGACGCGACACTGCGCCTCGTTGACCTCGAAGACGGGCAAATCATCGTCGGCCCGATTTCGATCGGCGCCGGTTGCACGCTCGACATCCGTTCCGGACTCGCGCCGAACACGCGCATGGAGCCGGACAGTTACCTCGCGTCTCAGGGCTACGCGCTCTCCGGGGCCGTGCTTTCTCGCGGAACGCGCTGGGCTGGAATCCCCGCCGTGCCTGCGGGTGAAGCTCCGCCTGCCGCGCAGTTGCCGGAGGGGAGCCACGAGCTTTCGCCGGTAATGCACGGCGTCGTGCTACTCGGCGCGAAATTACTATTCACCGCCCTCGCGGTCCTTCCGGTCGCGCTTGCGGTGTTGCTGTACGCACAGGTACAGGGAATCGATACCGCTGCGGCGACCGCATGGTTACTGCACCCCACGATCAGTGCCGATCAGTTCGTGCTTTCCGCGCTCGTGGTCGTGCTCATTGTCCCAGCGCTGCTCGTATCACGATGCGTCTCGATGCGCACGCTCGGGAAGATCCCCGAGGGCGTGGTCAGCCGGTGGAGTTACACCTATATCCGCGTGCTGCTGAAGCGGGACATTCTGGATTGGGCGAACGACTGGCTCAACGGCACACTGTTGTGGCGCGTGTGGCTGCGCGGCGCGGGTATGAAGATCGCACGCGACACCGAACTGAGCACGATTTTCGACACTGTGCCGGAGTTGGTCGAACTCGGTCCGGGTACCTTCTTCGCGGACGGCATTTATCTCGGCGCCCCACACGTTCACCGCGGAACGGTCACTCTAGCGCGCACGAAACTCGGCGCCGGCGTTTTCCTCGGCAACTACGCCGTCATCCCGATCGGTCAAACGATCCCGGACGGTGTGCTCCTCGGAGTCTGCACCGTTGCGGATGATCGCATCATCACGCGCGGGACGTCGTGGTTCGGGGAACCGCCGTTCGAGCTGCCGAAGCGGGAGATCGTGGAGGCCGACGCGCGCCTGACGCACAAGCCCTCGTGGATTCGTTACGCGAACCGTGTGTTCTGGGAACTGCTGCGGTTCGCACTTCCTCTGGTGCCGCTGGTGTTGGTCGCGACGTGGTTCGCGGTGCTGGAGGCGGTTCAGCCCGAAGTTTCGCTCGCGGTCCTCGCGTTCGCCGTGGTGCCGGCTCTCGACTTGGGGTTCTTGGTTGGGTTGTGCCTGTTCGGGCTGGCGCTGAAGTGGTTCCTGCTCGGCCGCGTGCGCCCGGGCACGCGCATGCTCTGGTCGTGCTGGTGCAGCCGGTGGGACTTCAACTACATCGCGTGGCACTATCTCGCGCTCGCTCCGATGCAGGCACTCGAAGGCACCGTTCTGCTAAACGGCTACCTGCGTGCTCTGGGTGTGAAGATCGGGAAGAACGTCGTCGTGGGTGACGTGTTCGCACTCGTTGTGGATCCCGACATGCTGGAACTTCAGGACGGCGCGACTGTGAGTTGCTTGTTCCAGGCCCACACGTTCGAGGACCGCGTGCTCAAGATCGACCGGGTCGTGATCGGGAAGAACTCGTCGGTGGGGATCGGTGCGGTGCTGCTCTACGGGTGCCACATCGGTGACGGCACCCGTGTGGCGGGGCACAGCGTGGTGATGAAGCGCGAGCGCTTGCAGCCCAACCATACCTATGCCGGTTGCCCGACGCACCTGTTGAACTGATACCCCTACAGCGAACCCCGCCCTTGTGGGCGGGGTTCGCCACATCGCGCTACTTGCGCGAAGCGTACCACTCGCGCCACTCATTCGCGGTGGCGAAATCCTTCTCGGTGAGGCTCTTCAATCCAGCGCGGGCCGCTTTCGCAACGGCCTCGTTCTTGTCGCTCAGTGCGTCGATCAGGTCGGGGATGTGGTTCTTGTCGTCCTTCATGGCGCACGCGAGCGCGGCACCTCGGCGCAGCTCTACGTCCTCGGCTTTCAGCATCCCGCGGAGCGAAATCGGCGTCATGCGGCACAGGCGCTCGGCGAGGGCTTCGCGCGCGGTCGCCTTCCGCTCGCCTTCGAGTAGCGGGATCACGGCGAGCAGCGCGCCGGTGTTCTCCTGCCCCTTCGCTTCGCGGACGCGCTTGAGTGTGGCCTCCCAGTCCGCGTTCGACGTGCGCGTGAGTTCGATGGCGATTTCGCTCGCGGTCGTGCCCAGCGTCGGTTTCGGGGTGCTCGGCGGCGCGAGGGCAACGGGCTTACCCGGCGGTTCGACCGTTCCGGGAGTCGGTTTCGCGGGAGGTTCCGGTTTCGTGCCCGGTTCGGGTTTCGCGCCGACCGAATCGTCTGGGGCGGGGGGAGCGGCGTTCGCCCGGAGTTCCGCATTGGCCGGGTTCCGCTGAACTTTTGCGGCGAGGTCGCGCACGAGGTTGGAGCGCGAGAGGAACAGGATCGCGAACGCGGTGTCCACGTCCGTACCGTGCCCGCTGCGCCCGACCCATGACCCGTCGCCGCGTTGGGTAGCGATCAGCGCATTGGCGCCGAAATCGTACCAGTCGACGTCACCGATCTTGTCCACCCCATAGATGACGCCGACGCGCTCCAGCGACCAGAAGAAATATAAGTCAGCGTCGTTCCCGCGCCGGCCGCGCCCGCCGTTCGCGAGTGCGACCGCGAGGTTCGCCATGCCAAGCTTTACGGCCGCGTCGCGGGGATCGATCGGCCCCTTATTCGGCTTCGGTGCGGCCGGCTCCGCGGGCTTCTTCGGGGGGCCGGTTCGGGCATTTTGGGCGGGTTGTAGAACGGGTCGTTTGGGTCCACGTCGGCCGAGACAACGGGTTTGGTGGGGGCCGGCTTCGGCTCTTTTGCTTCCGGCTTCCCGACGAGCGCGGCCTTCTGTTTCTTCTCCTCGCGCCGGGCGATCGCGGTCGCGAGGCCGAGGAGCCCGGCGCACGTCATCGACGGGCTCCCGTCGGCGCCCCCCAAAAGCCCACTGTAGGGCCACCCGCCGGATGCGGTCTGTTGCAAGAGGAATCGCTTCTCGATGAGGTCGAGGGCGGGTTCGACCGGAACGCCGTGCTTGCGCGCGGCCCATACCCCGAGCACACCGAACTGCGTGTTCGAGTTGTCGTCGGGCAGTCGGCCTCGGCCGGTCTCGGCCGCGAGCAGCGCTTGACGGTACTTCTCCACGTCCGCGTGGAGCTTCCCGACCGCACTGGGCTTGTCCGCGGGCTTCGGTGCGCCCAATTTGGTGGGTTCCGGTTCCTTGCCACTTCCCGTCACGAGTGTGGTGTCGGAGAGCCTAGTACGAAGGAGGCGCTCGGTCGCGGGCGGAACGGCCGAGATGCACTCGTAGGTCCAACCGCCGTTCATGTTTTGGCCCGCGAGGAGCCGCACGCCGAGCATCTGGATCAGCGGCCGGTCGCCCGGTTCGCCGAGGCGGTCGAGGTACAAGAGGCAAAGGGTGATGTGGTACGTTTGGGTTTGCGTGTACGACGCATCGCGGACGACGGTGGTGATCTTCTTCACGGCAGCGTCGTCGGCCGGTGCACCGGCTTCGAGTAACGCGAGGCCCACAAGTGCCGTCGCCCCAACGCGGTCGGGATCACGGATCGCCTTCCCGTTTTCGCCCCCGGATTTTTTGAGGTACGCGATTCCCTTCTGAACCGCCGCATCAATGTCTTTGGGCGCAGCCGCGCGCGCAGAATGCGGGACCGAAATCGCGAGTACAAGCGCCAATAGAAAACGCAAGAGCGCCATGCGTGGCCCTCGCTGGGCGTGAACGACAGGAACGGGCGATCTGCGACTTGCTTCTCGATGCTACAACGCAGCCCGACCGGAAATGTTGGAGCAATAATGCTGGTGGGGCGGGTTGTGCTGACCCACAACCCGCCCCACACCCATCACCAATCCGTGGTTCAATTAGGTAAACGGCTTTTCGGCGCCGCCGAGACACTATTTCTTTTGCTTCGCGTACCAGTCGCGCCACGCGGCTGCGGCCGTGGCCTTTTGCGCCGCGGCCGCTCCCGAGACGGGGCCGAAGTCTTTTCCGGACAAACTCTTAAGGGCGGCTTTCGCGGCCCGAACCACGGAATCGTCCGCGTCGGCAATCAGGTCGATCAGGTCGGGGATGTGCTCCTTATCGTCCTTCATCGCACACGCGACCGCAGCCCCGCGGCGCAGTTCGGCCTCGCTCGCTTTCAGCATGGTGCGGAGCGAAGCCGGCGTCATGCGGCACAGGCGCTCGGCGAGGGCCTCTCGCGCGGCGGCCTTGCGGTCGCCGTCCGCGTGGGTCGCTGTCACCACCAGCGCGCGCGTGTGGGTCGGTCCCTTGGCGTCGCGGGATTCGGTGAGCAACTTGGTCCAGTCACTGCTCGACGATTTCAGCAACAGAGAGGCGCGCGTGATGGCCTCGTCGCCGGTCGGGTTCGGCAGATTGACGACCGGTACCGCGGCGCTCACCGGCGTGGTCGGCCGGTTGGGGAGCAGGTCGGTCGCGGCCGGCCCGGTCCCGGCTTTCATTTCGGTGCTGGTGGGGTCTTTTTGCACCTTGTTGGACAGGTCGCGTGCGAGGTTCGAGCGGCAGAGGAAGAGGACCGCGAACGACGTGTTCACTTCGGCCCCGTAACTCCCGCCGATGCCCCACGAGCCGTCCGCCCCTTGCGAGCGCACAAGGGCCGTGGAACCGATGTCGTACCAGTCGATGTCGCCGATCTTTTCCAAACCGTAGGTGACGCCGACGCGCTCCAGGGACCAGAGGAAGTACAGGTCGCCGTGCCCGTGCCCCCCGCCGTTGGCGACGAGTAACCCCCTGCCGGCACGGATCTGGTCGATGATGGTCAGCCCCAACCCGGCAAAGGCGCGCTGGATGACGATGTCGCGTGCGTCGGCGGGGCGGGCCTGCGGCTTCTTGGGCGGGTCCTTCCCGGCGGGCGGGTTGTAGAACGGGTCGTTGGGCTTATTGGGTTTCGCGGGGTCCGGTTTCGGAGCCGGGTTATCGGCCTTCAGGCGCCGTTCCTCGCGCCGGGCCACACCGGTCGCCATCCCGAGCAACCCCGCGCAGTACATCGCGGGGCTCCCGGCGGGGGCGATGCCCGCGGGGCCTGTTCCCCCAGAGTACGGCCAGTTCCCGGTGCGCTGGTCCTGGGCGCCCATGAACCGCTTCTCGATGAGATCGAGGGCTTCTTCTACAGGGGCGCCGTGTTTGCGGGACATCCACACCGCCATCACCGCGAACTGCGTGTTCGAGTTGTCGTCTCCCCCTCCGATTCCCCCACCCTGGGCGCGAGCGGCAACCAGTGCCTGGCCGTATTTCTCAACGTCTGCGTTGAGTTTGGGTGGCTTTCCGTTTTCACCAGCGGTCAGGCGGACCTGTTGAAGACTGTTTTTGAGGTACGTCGCGGTTTCCGCGGAAACCGGCTGGATGCTCTGGTACGTCCAGCCGCCGTTGACCGACTGCCCGACGATCAGGCGCGCCGCGAGCATCTGAATGATCGCGGCGTCGCTCGGGTCACCGAGGCGGTCGAGGTACATGATGGACAACGAGATCTGGTACGTTTGGTTCTGTGTGAACGAGGCGTCGCGGACGAGGGCGGTGATCGCTTTCACCGCGGGGTCGTCGACCGGTACGCCCGCTTCCAGAAGTGCCAGCCCGGAGAGGCACGTCGGGCCGATGCCGTAGCTGGCCTCGTTGCCCCCGTTGAAACCTTGCCCCGGCTTCTGGTTGTAGCGCGCTTTGAGGTGCTCGGCCCCGGCTTTAATCGCGCGATCGATTTCTTTTGGTGTGGCTCCCGGCGCGGTCTGTCCCGCAGCCAGGACGATACTGCACAGCCCGGCGAGACGAACGAATTTTGAGATCATGACTCAACCCTCGGCGACCGCGAGGACACGACGGTACAGCCTACCTTAACATTTAGTCGCACGCGAGGCGACCGCGAAATGTGCGTGTACCGGCGCGGCACGGGTGGTTGCGAACGCCCGCGGGACTAAAGTACCTGGGTCGTCCTCGTTTTTGGATCGGCCCATCAATGTCGAAGTTCTTCAAGTACAAATCGGCCGCGGAACTGGGAGCGGAGAACGCCCGGCTCGGGATCGATTTGCGGTTCTCCGAAGACCTCGCACCTCTGTTCCAGCCCCTTGTTGTGGGGCCGCGAACCATCGGTAATCGGTGGGGCATTCACCCAATGGAGGGGTGCGACGGCGAACCGGACGGCTCGCCGGGCGAACTCACGTTTCGTCGGTACCAGCGCTTCGGCGCGGGCGGGGCGAAACTCATTTGGGGCGAAGCGTGTGCCGTCACGCCCCAAGCGCGAGCCAACCCCCGGCAAATAGTACTCAACGAATCGACCAAGTCCGCGTTCATGCGAATGGTCGCCGACTGTCGGAAGGCTCACTGCGACGCGAACGGAACAGATACCGACTTGCTCCTCGGACTGCAACTGACGCACTCCGGGCGCTACAGCCACCCGCATCCGATCATTGCTATCCACGACCCGATCCTCGATCCGCGCACGACCGCGAACCGGGCCACGGGTGCGCGCGTCACGGCCGACTACCCGCTCATTACCGACGACGAACTGAAGCGCCTCGTCGATGACTACGTTCGCGCCGCGAAACTCGCGGTGGAAGTGGGCTTCGATTTCATCGACGTGAAGCAGTGCCACCGTTATTTGCTGAATGAGTTGCTCGGCGCACGGAACCGCCCCGGTCCCTATGGTGGCAGTTATGAGAACCGCACCCGGTTCGCACGCGAAGTCTTCCAGGCCGTGCGCGCGGCGGTTCCCGCTTACGTCGTCCTCGCGACGCGGATGAACGTTTACGACGGCATCCCGTTTCACAAGTCGGCGAACGACGACGGTACCCCCGATACTCACGCGCTCCCACTCGTGAACGGCTGGGGGATGTCCGAGGGTGACCCCTTTACTGTGGATCTCACCGAACCGCTGCGCTGGATCGCGGAGATGCGCGCGCTGGGGGTAACGCTCGTCAACGTGACGATGGGCAACCCATATGCGCAGCCGCACTACGGGCGCCCGTTCGAGTACGCGCCGCCGGACGGCTACGAATCGCCCGAGCACCCGCTCACCGGCGTGGACCGGCACTTCCGCACGGTCGAAGCCATTCAGAAGACGTTCCCGGATCTCGCCCTCGTAGGGACGGGATACAGCTACTTGCAAGAGTTCCTGCCACAAGTGGCTGCGGCGAACGTCCGCGACGGGCGCGTGAGCATCGTGGGCGTCGGGCGCGGCACACTGTCCCAGCCGGACTGGGTGCGGCAGTTGCTCGATAGCGGCAAGCTTGATCGCAAACGCGTCTGCCGCACGTTCAGTTATTGCACGGCGATTATGCGCGCGAAGCAGCACCCGCTGGGTCAGTACGCGACCGGGTGCCCGCCCTTCGATAAAGAGGCCTACGGCGAAATTTGGAAGGAAGTGCAGCAGTTGAACGTGAAGAAATCGTAGTCTGCGAGCGAATGATAGGTTGAGAGCAAACTCGAACGCTGGCTCGGCGCCCACTCGTGCTCATCACGAACGGAGTTCGTTAGGCGGGCCGGTTGCGCCAAAGAGAACAGGCCCGCCATGTCCGCTCGTAGGTGGTTCATACTGCTCGGTTTCGTGCTCGTTTCGCTCGCGCTGTCGCTGGGGTGGTTCGTTTGGGCCGTGTTCAACGCGCCGCCCGGTCAGCGGATGGGCGCGGTGGGCATCACCGGTATCCTTCAGTTACTCGAGCTACCCCTCGCTTACGGCCTGCTGCGTTTCAGTGACTACGCCCACACGTGGGCCGTGCGCCTGAACCTCGTGAAGATCGCGGGCGCGGTCGGCCTCACGGTCGCCGGTGCCATTAGTAACCAAACCGAGCTGGTCGCGGCCGGGATCGCGGCGTGCGGGCTCTTCGTCGCGTACACCCTGTTTCTTCGGCGCAACGCCGAGTTCTTCGATTGATGGGCGATACAACAGGTGCGTACCCTCCTCCCCCGGAACGCTCCATGCGCACTAACCCCATCAAGCAGCTCCTGAAGTCCGGTAAGCCCACGGTCGGCACGTGGCTCTCGCTCGGGAGCGTCACCGCGGCGCGGTTCCTCGCCCGCTCGGGCTTCGACTGGCTCACGGTCGACGTCGAGCACTCGCTGGTGAACGTCGAAACCACCACGCACATGATCGCGTCCATCGCGGACGCCGGGAGCGTGCCACTCGCGCGCGTGCCCTCCAACCGACACGATCACATCAAGCGCGTCCTCGATAACGGCGGGTTCGGCGTCGTGGTGCCGATGGTGAACACGCGCCAGGAGGCCCAGGACGCGGTGAGCGCGTGCCTGTACCCGCCGTTCGGTACGCGGAGCGTCGGCGGCAGCGTTCACGCGCTGAACTTCGCCGCGAACCCGGTGGACTACTACGCCCGGGCGAACGACGAGATCCTCATTGTGCTCCAGTGCGAGCACATTCAGGCCGTGCGGAACTTCGAGGAGGTGTACTCCGTGCCCGGCGTCGACGCGGTGTTCGTCGGTCCCAACGACCTCGCCGCGAGCATGCGCAGCGCCGACGGCAAGCCGCCGCACCCGGACGTCTTCAAACAGGCGCTCGCGGACATCCTCGCCGCCGCGAAGCGGATCGGCGTCCCCGCCGGCATCCACACGTTCAGCATCGAGGAAGCGAAGTCGCGTATTGCGGACGGCTGGCAGTTCATCGCGGTGAACAGCGAACTGAAGTTCCTGACCGACGGGGCGAAGCAGGTCGTCGATGGCTTGGGGCTGGGCAAAGGGGGTGACCTCGCGAAGTATTGAACACCTGGGACCGCGGGCATCTTGCCCGCTGTGCGCGTGATGGAGAGGCGCCACGTGAATCACAAACCGCGCGCGTTTACCTGCTCTTCTCAAGTTCACAGCGAAGAGCGGGCAAGATGCCCGCGGTCCCAGGAAACCGACTAAAAATCTCCGTTGACCCCCGTTCTCACCGAGGTTATGCACGCGAGTGAAACCTTTAGAAACTCAAGGCGTGCGAACCGATGCGGTGGGCGTGGGTACGTTCGGTAATTGTGATAGCATGCGCGACCGCTCCGAGCGGGTGCCTGACGCGCGCCGAACAGCCGTCGCTCGCGTCTGTGGCCCGGTCGCTCGCGCCGGTGCAACAGGTTGAAGGCATCCAACTCGAATCGATCATCCTCGAGCGCCCCATCGGTGACCGGTTCCTCGATCGCGAACTCTGGGACTCGACGCTGCCGGTCGGTTCGCCCGAAATGCAAGTACTCCTGAGCGAGAACGGGTTACGGGCGGGCATCTTGGCCGGATCACTCCCACCGCGATTCCAGGCACTTCTCGAATCCGATGCCGAAGCGATCGCGGGGCGCGGGCTGACGTTCGCGAACCGCAAAGAAGAAGTGCTCCCGACCAGCGGGCCGAGCGATCTCTGTGAGTTCACCGTGCTCACGGATCTCGCCGGTAAGCGTGCCCCGGTCAGTCTCAAACAAGCCCGGGGCGGCATCCTCGTGCGGCCGGAAGCGACGAGTGACCGTCGCGTGCGGATCACGTGCGAACCGCAAATCCAGCACGGCGAGCGGCAACAGTACTTGCGCCCGTCGGAGGACGTGACCGGGTGGGTGAAGCACGAAGAGGTACCGCTCGTCCGTTACCAGCCCCTCGCGTTCGATGTTCCGCTTGGCCGGAGCGAGTACCTGGTGATCGGGTGGCGCGCGGACCAGGACGACACGCTCGGGGCCGCGCTCTTCGGTGTGGAAGCGAACGCTCAGCCACGGCAGCGGGTTCTCGTTATCCGCGCTCGCCAGGTGAACCCCAGTGCCACGCCCGATCTGCCGTCGCTCGGGTCGGGCGGGCGCCGGGCGTCCATCGCGGCCGAAGCCGGGCGCCCGCGCTAATCTCGTTGTCAACTCTCCGTGAAGACGTTCGGGAGCCGCACGTTTCGCGCCCCCCGAAACGTCCGTTTCGCACCGAGATCAGAACGACACCTTGTACTTCTCGGCGAGTTTGCGCTTCGCGTCGTAGACAGTCTTGTCGATCATCTCCCAGGTTTCGGCCCGGTGCTGCTTGTCGTCGGAGACCACCTTGGCCATCTGCTCCCGGATTTTGGGGATGTTGGTGTCCACGAACACGGGGTTGCTGAATAGCGCCGCGCCGCCCCACCACCCGAACGACCGGCCGCCCCCGTACCCGTAGAAGTACTGCTGCTCGGCCAGGGCCTTCGTATCGATCGGCACCCCGCGCAGGCTTTGGCCGATGGCCCGCAGGCGCCGGGCCGACTGGTGCGCGGCATCGATCGCGACCGGGTCCACGTTCCGGGGGCTGATGTGCAGGAGTTGGTCGGCCGCCTTATCGTGCCAGGTCGCGGTCTTATCGTAGTTCGGGCTGTCTTTCTTCTGAGCGATCTCGCCCAAGATCGTGTTCACGGCCTGGAGGTAGCGCTTGGTCGCGCTCGCGGTCGGCGTGGCGCCGGTCGTTCCCGGTTCGGGTTCCGCGGCCGGGTTCGGGAACGCGAACAGGGACACGATGTGCTTCAGGTCCGCGGTCGTTAGGCTCCCGGACAGAGTGAACGTCGTGTCTTTGAACTCGGCCTTCCAGCGCTCGAATCCCTCGATCGCGATCCCCTGGTCCTCGATCAGCTCGCGGACCAGATCCGGCAGCGTGTTCCTGAACCGGCTCGGTTCAACGGCGAACTCGATGGCGATGCTGGCGGTGATTTTGTCGGTCACCTTCGCCGAGAACGTCATCCCCTTCACCTGGGACAAGAAGCTCGCGAGCAGGTTCACGTCCGCGTTCTTGATCTTGGCCACCGCCGGACTGGTCGGCAGAGCCATTTTCAGGATGGTCTTGTCCACCGCGTCTTCGAGATCGACTGCGATGGTGACGGTGTTATCCTTGGCACCCTCGGTCGCTTTCTTCAGGTACGGCGACAGCGTGCCAGTCTTATTCGCGAGCGCGCTCTTCAGGTAGCGCGCGGTGAACTGGCGGTCGGCCGGGTATACGGCCACAAGGGTCGTGCTCGGGAGCCACGTGAAGTAGACGTCGCGCGGGGACAGCGCGGCCACCTGCCCAACGATGTCGTCGCTGGAACCGCCCTCGCGCGTGGCCACGTCGCGCATGTTCGGGAGGCTGCCCACGGTGACCAGCCCGACCTGGCATCCCCGAACCAGCGTGTTCAGGTTCACGTCCGCGGCCACAACTACCGCTTCCGCGTCGGACGGGACGAACCCCAACCCGCCGCGATTTCCGGGTTGGCCCTTCTCGCCCCATTTCTCACTCTTGGCGAGCGGACTGGCGTAAGCCCCTTTCGCGTCGACGAGCAACAGGGTGTTGGTGTTGGTCGGCGTGTATTTCAGAAGCCCGTCATACGGCCCCGCCGCACTCGCTGGGGCGGCGAGCGCGAGGAGCAAACACCAGACGACCGGAGCGGAGCGCGGCATGGGAGTCACCTCGGAGTGTGGCCGGAACGCACTCAATCTCGCGACCCGAGGGGGTGAAGTCAAGCGCCCGCCGCGCCGGAACGGTATCCCGATCGACAAAATTACGGGCACCCTAACACCTTTTCACGTCACCGCTTACTTCGTCTTCGATTTGACAACCTCGGCCAGAACGTCCGGCTTGCCCTCGGTCTTCTCCAAGCGCGGGTAGCGGGCACCGTCCTTGTAATCGAGCGCGTGCGTTTTGAAGAAGTCGCCGCTCTCGGCCAAGAGTTCGAGCTTCCCGCCGGATTTCGTTGCAGCGACGGCAGCCTTCAGGTTGTCCGTAGCGAACCGGCGCCCGTTGACCGCGATCACCTTCATGCCCGGGGCCAGTCCCGCTTTCGCCGCGGGCGAGTTCGGCACGATGTCACCCACGAGTCCCTCCCCGGTCACCGCGAAGCCGACCGAATCGGTCAGGTTGACGCCCTTCGCGAGCCCCTCCATCGTGGTGAACAGATCGGTGGGTTTCTCGGTGTAAGAGAGCTTCCAGCCGCCCTCGGTGATGCCTTCGAGCGGAGGCGTTTCCGCGGGCACTTCGACCCGGCGCGCGAAGTACGCTTTCCAGTCGCGTTCGGCGACCGCGTTGAGTGCATCGATCACGTTTTCGAGGTTGTACCCGCGCACCACGGGCGCTCCGGTGCCGTTCCCGAAGAAGGCCGTGCAGAAGTCGTCTATCGACTTCGCGCCTTTCGTTTGCGTGCGGATGAGCACGTCGACTTCGAGCCACAGCAGCGTGCCCTCGTCGTAGAAGTCCACCGCCCGCCGCGCGGAGCGCCACGATCCGGTCGCGTCGAAGAGCGTGCTCGCGGCCGCGGCGGTGTCGTCCAGCGGGCGCCACCCGCGGGCCTTCACGTTCGTCATGCGCGCGGCCGTCATCGCGAGGTAGTCGCGTGCGTCCTCCGCGGTGAGCAGCCCGGAACGCGCCGCGAGCAGCCACCCGAGGTAGTTGGTCAGCCCCTCGTAGACCCACAGCAACCGCGTTTGTTGGGGCTTCTGGTAATCGGGCATAATCATGTCGGCCGGGCGCCGGAACTTGCCGTTCCACGAGTGAACGAACTCGTGCGGGAACAGCGTGGCCGCGGCCTTGCGCTCGCCGGCTTTGACCAGCGCGAGTTCGGCCAGTCGGTTGTCGCTCGACTGGTGGTGCTCGATCCCGGCACGCGGGATGTGGTTGCTCAGCCCGAGCAGGAACGTGTAGTCGCGGTACGGTTTCGCCGGGCCGAATAGAGCTGCGGCCTCGCCGGGCAATTTGTTCCACGCTTTGAGCGTCGCTTCGGGCACTTCAAGACCGTCCGGGCTATCGCACGCGAGCACCACGCGGTGAAGTTGCCCCTCCTGGCCCGCACCGATGGGAACGATGCGCACGTTTTCGCCCGCCAAAAGTGGCGAATCGATGAGCGTTTCCAGCGTGGCCTCTTTGAACGCGACCCGCCCGTCTTTCTCCTCGCGCGGAACCAGCGCGGTCCCGTATTTCCACTTCTCCGGTAGCTTCACAGCGGCGTCGAACGTCAGGTCCAGCGGCTTCGCCAGTTTGGGGTACACGAGCACGTCGTTCCAGTTCATCGTCATGACCTTCGGCGACGCGACCGTCATGAACATCGCCCCGCCTTCGGCGCCGGCCGCGAGTAGCAGGTCAAAGGTCACCTCGATGGATGTGGCGCCGTCTGGCACCACGCAGTTGATGGTGAACGGGTCCGCGTCGTCGCGCTTCCAGTCGATCGCCTTCCCGCCGGCCCGCACGCGGAACTCGGTCACGTTCGCGATCTGGCCGACCGGTCGGTGCCGGCCCGGAATCCACTTCGGGTAGTGCAGCGCGATCGGTCCCGGTGCGGTCGGGATCACCTCGCGGACGTGGATGACTTTGCGCGACACCTCGGCCGCATCGACGGACAATTCGATGTTCTGCGCGAAGGTCAGCGGCGGGAACGCAGCGAGGGCGAACACAACGAGCGCGAAACGCAGCATAGCGAGCCTCTCCGGTTGCAAACGGGAGCCGCCATGATACCCGGCGCCCGCGCGAAAGTGTACTCGCCGCGTCTGTCGGCGGTTCACGAGGGTGTAACTAACTTCTCTGGTGGGGTTGGCGGAATTTGGGTAAGTGGGGTGTTCTCGGATGCGAACAGGGATGTTCTATGAGCAAGACCGTCACGATTGAAATCCCCGCCGAAAGCGAAGCGCTAGTCCGGCAGCTATTGGCCGTCCACGAAGAGCTCCAAGCTCTGGCGCTCTCCGCGGCCAACGGCACGGTCTTGGACGCCTGCGAAACGGCGGTCATACCCAAGGGACGCGAACTGACCAAAAACCTCTTGGCCGATGCGGTCACCCGACGCATCCAAGCCGCCGAAAAAAAGGGTCGCCGATCCGAATCTGCGACTGCGGGCGAGCCAAAGAAGACCGCGGGAAAAAGCCCCGGCAGTTCGTGACCACTGTCGGCCCTCTGAACCTCACGCGACACTATTGGCAATGCCGCTGTGGAGCCGAAGGAGCTTACGCAGCCGATGCCGTCATCGGTCTGACGCAGCGATTCAGCACGGTTCTTCAGAAGCATTGCTGTCGTTTGGCTGCCGATGTGTCGTTCGCCAAGACCCGCGAACATCTCCGGGAGTTGCTGGGAGTGAAGTTGGCCCCCGAGACCGCGCGCCAGCTCGTGGGAACGCATGGCCGGGCGATGACGACGTTCCAACCCCAGGATCACGCCACGGCCCAGACGTTTCGCCAAACCCCAGGCGAGATCGAGTTGGCGATTGACGCGGGCAAGGTCAATACCCGCGAAGAAGGCTGGAAAGACCTGAAGATCGCAGTGATTTCCAAGCGTGAGGCCGGCACGGCGGTATCACCCGAGCAGTGGCAGGACGACGAGCGCTTGCCCCCGGCCGGTGCGGTCGTGTCGTTCGCGATGATCGCCAAATCGAAAGTGTTTCGACGCCGTTGGGGTCCGTCGTTGCGTCAGTTGGGTGTGGCGCAGTGGTCGAGCGTCCATGCGTTGGGTGACGGGGCCAGTTGGATTTGGAAGTCGGTCAATCGTGTGCTGCCGGGTTGTCGAGAGACGCTGGACATTTACCACGCCAGTGAGCGGTTGAGCCTTTGTGCGCAGAGGATATTCGGCCAGGGGACCGACGAGGCCCGTGCTGCTTTTGAGCGCGGTCGCGACGTGTTGTTGCGTGAGGGTTGGGGTGGTGTGTGCGTGTGGGTGTCAGAACTGTTGTCCGTCGAGACTCTCGAAGAACGGACACGAAGGCAGAAGGCGACGGAGAAGTTGTTGGGCTACTTCGCCAAGCACACGAATCGTTTGGCGTATCGTGATCGGTTGGCCCGTGGCCAGGCCATCGGCAGCGGTGCGGTGGAAGGACAAGCCAAGACCCTGGGATTGCGTTTGAAAGCCCGAGGTGCTCGCTGGCTCAAGAAGAACGTCCGACCGATGGCGAGCCTGGTCTGCGTGCGGAACTCCATCCAGTGGCAGGCCTATTGGAGCTTGGCGGCATGACCCCAGAGAATTTGGATACACCCGTTCACGAGCCCCGAAGCTAGCAAACGCTAACGTTTTGGGATTGTGGGGCCGCCTTCTGGCTTGAAGAACGTGCCAACTCCGTACTGCTCTGAGAGTTCCGCATAGTTCCTTCACGCGAACACGATGCGACCAGATAACAATTGCTACAAACCATCCGGAATCCGCGATTTCGTGCTAACATCGAACTGAAAATTCCCTCAAAATGAGCCGCTTTTAGGTGGCCAAGCTGAGTGAACGGCTGATGTCAGCCGTTCGGAGAGTAGTCCACGAATGGGCTACTCTCCGAACATTGCGGATGCGATTTGCTGAATTATGTAGAATTGAACTAATGTTCACAAGTGATTAGCCCGAAATTTTCGGGCCGAACTTCATCCAACGGAAACCGGATCACCTTGGGGCGGATGACCCCGTCACGGTACAATCGCGGTGAGGGCGAACACCGATGTGGCGCCGGGTTTCGTAAAGGGGACTCATGCTCCGCGAAGTGCAGATCGACATCCGGCGGCAGCGTGCGAAAGCGGTCAAGTTTCAGATCGAGAACCTGGGCAAGAACCGCGTGTTCTCCGACTACCGAATCACAAACCCGGAGTCCGGCGGGCAGTACACGGTGTCCGTGAAAGGGTTCGAGGTCGGGGACAATTCCTGTACGTGTCCGGACTTCAAAGCGAACACGCTCGGCACCTGTAAACACATCGAGGCGGTGCTCGATCACCTCAAGGACGAACTCCCGCCGCACCTGCAAAAGAAGAAGGCCGCGGTCACTCGGCCGGAAATCTTCCTCCACTACGGCGAGCAACTTCAACTGGGCGCGCACATCCCGCCGCGCCACTCTGACAAGCTCGCGAAACTCGCGCACACGTACTTCGACGAAAAGGGCTTGTGGTCGGGGCGCGGGAGGTACACCGATCTGATTCGTGATGTGGAGGCGGTGCCCGAAGAGGTCACCGTGATGTCCGACGCGCTGGAGTTCGTGGATCGCGAGATCGAGCGCGCGGAACTACTCGCTCGCGAACAGATGTGGGTGAAGCAGCTCGAAGCCGGAACCCTCGACCTGAATCTGCTCTCCGTCCCGCTCTACGACTACCAGATGCGCGGGGCGCTGTTCCTCGCGTGCCGCGGGCGCAGCATCCTCGGCGACGACATGGGGTTGGGCAAGACCGCTCAGACGCTCGCCGCGGTCGAACTGCTCGCACGCGAGCGCGGTATCCAGCGGGCGCTCGTGGTGGCGCCCGCGTCGGTGAAGTACCAGTGGGAATCGGAGATCCGGAAGTTCACCTCGCGGCCGGTCCAGGTCATCGACGGCAGCCCGGAAGCGCGCCTCGATCAGTACGCGGAGCCGACGTTCTTCCGCCTCGTGAACTACGAGCAAGTCGTGCGCGACCGCGAGGCGATCAACGCCTGGAAGCCCGACGTGATCGTTCTCGACGAGGCCCAGCGCATCAAGAACTGGGAGGCGAAGACCAGCAAAGAGGTGAAGAAGCTCAAGAGCCGGTACGCGATCGTGCTGACGGGTACGCCGCTCGAAAACAAGCTCGAAGAACTGTACAGCATCGTGCAGTTCGTGGACGAACGGCGGTTCGGCCCCGCCTTCGAGTTCCTCTACGAGCACCGCGTGCTCGACGAGGCCGGCAACCTGAAGGGGTACCGCAATCTCGACAAGATCCGCGAGAAACTCGCGCCGATCTTCCTGCGGCGCACACGCGGCGAGGTGCTCACGCAACTGCCGGCCCGCACCGACAACACGGTGTTCGTGGAGCTGGCAGCCGAACAGCGCACGCACTACGAGGAACAGCGCACCACGCTCGCGCGATTGCTGCAAAAGAACTACCTCACTGACCTCGATCGAAAGCGCATACTTGCGTGTCTGGTCAACTTGCGCACTATCTGCGACAGCCTGTTCCTCTTCGACCGGCAGACGCGGATCTCACCAAAACTCGACGAGTTCGCAGAACTGGTGCCGGAACTGCTCAGTGACCCGACGTCCGCCGCGTCTGGTATTACTCCCCCTTCCTTTTTAGGGAAGGGGGTTGGGGGGTTAGGTTCTGCCGATAACCCCTCCCCAACCCCTCCCCTAAACGGAGAGGGGCTTAAGACGGGGAGCAACGGTGCAATGGCTTCTGTTCCTATTTCTGCTACCGATCACAAGCTGGTCGTTTTCTCGCAGTGGGAAACGATGGCGATGGAAGCGGCGAAGGTATTGGACAAACTCGGCGTCGGGTACGTGCTGTTACACGGCGGGCTGCCGGGCAAGGAACGCAAGGCCGTATTGGAACGGTTCCAAACAGACCCCGCGTGCAAGATCTTCCTTAGCACCGATGCGGGCGGCACGGGTCTGAATCTTCAAACCGCCGACACGGTGGTGAATCTCGAACTGCCGTGGAACCCGGCCGTGCTCGAACAGCGCATCGCCCGCGTTCACCGGATGGGTCAGAACCGCCCGGTGCGGGTGATCAATTTTGTCACACGCGGCACAATCGAAGAGAAGGTGCTGCGCACCGTTGAGGCCAAACAGGGGCTGTTCACGGGACTGTTTGCGGGCGATGCCGACGAAATCCCGTTCGAGGCAATCAATACCGGCGGGTTCCTCGATACGATGCGCGAACTGGTCGGCGACGAGTCCGGGGACAAGCCACTGAGTGCGGGGGCCAAAAAACGCGAGCCGGGCACCCGGAAGCCGGGAGAGGGCGCGGCACTCGCGCCCCGCGAATCGTCCGACCGATCAGGACTTGCGGCTCCGGATTCGATGTGGAACGGGATCGCGCAGATTATCGAAGGGGCGTGCGCGGTCGTCGCGAACCCGGACGCAGCGAAACAAATGCCGCCCGACGTCCGCGAACGCCTCGAAACGGCAATTCGGGCACTCGCAAGCAATCTTCGGCCGGAATCCGCGAATTAGGGACGGAGAGCGATTCGGTTGGTACGAACCGTGCAAATTCACCCGGGCGTTACAGCGGCCCGGTGCGGATTACCGGGTCCAGATTGGTTCCCCACGTTGGTGGGCAACCCACCCGGAGGATCTGCCATGAAGACGAAGGCATTTGCACTAGCGGCGATGGTGGTCGCGGGCGTGCTGAGCACCGCGGGTTCTGCTGATGCCCAGTACCGATACCGCGGCTCTCGCTCGTACACCTACACCAACCCGACCTACTACGCGCCGGTTTACACGGCTCCGGTCTATACGGCGCCGACTTACAACGGCGTCGTTGGAGTTGGCGCTTACACACCACTCGGCGGCACGAGCATGGTGGTGCCGAGCGGCTATTCGTCGTCCTATTACAGCCCGACGTACACCCCGACCTACACCTACCCGACGTACAGCTACAGTTATCCGACCTACGGGAGCTTCTACAGTGGGGGCGTTTACACCTCGCCGGGTGGAGCGTGGTACGGTCGGGGCTGGCGTCGATAGTACGTTAATAGGCCGCAAAGCAGACTTTACGGCTTGTTACATTTCGCGGTGAAAGAGAAATCTCATTAGTCGGTAATATCTAACGTCACACGGCAACGTGGACTTCAACATAGGAGACACATCATGAAACGCTTTGCTATCGCGGCCGTTCTTGCTGCCGCCCTCGGTTTCGGGACCGCAGCCACCGCCAACGCTCAGTACGTTCAGCGGTACACGACCATCACCCCGAACGGTGGTGTGGTCATCAACAACGGGTACTCCAACTGGGGTGCGTACCAAACCAACAACACGTACATCTCGCCGTTCGGAACCGTGAAGCAGCGCTCGTACTATGGCGACGTGTTCGGTAACAGCTACGGCGCCTCCACCGGCTACAACTTCTACAGCGGCTACGGCTACAACCGCGGGTTCTACCAACCCAGCCCGTTCGTGTACCCCTCTTACGGTTACCGCTACGGTTACTACGGCCGCCGCTGGTAAGCGGAGCGACGAAACTCAACATTCAACGGGCCGCGGACGAATCCGCGGCCCGTTGGCGTTTACGGCCCGGCTCCATCCACAAGCACGTCGGGAGCTTGAGTTCGATGTGGATCGAACCCCTATCACCGCGTTCACTCCGACGGGACAACGCTTCTAATTACCTCACCTCAATCAGCCGGCACTCGGACAACATTTGTTCGTCGCCGTCCCCCACGAGCAGCAGCTTGCCCCCCACGCACCGCGTCGGGCCGTTGTCTGGGCACACGTGGTCGGTGTCGGTGCCGAGCGCGAACTCTCCCTCCGTGCGGTACGAGACCGGGTACACGAGCGGCAGGTGAACGGGCATCGTCGTGCCGTCGCGTAGCGTGAGTGTCGCAGAGCGGTAGAGTTGGTCGAGCAGCGCCGCGGCCGGCGCGAGTTGTACCTTCCGGAGCGCCTCCCACGGCACCCATACGTACTCGCCCCCGCGGAACACTTCCAGCACGGACGCGAACCGATCGTCGGCGTCGCGCAGCCCGTCGAACTCGGACCCGTTAATGAACCCGCGAACGTGTGGACTCGCGGCGTCGGCCGCGTCGATGGCCCGCATCGCGTTGTCCGGTTCCGCGCGCCGGAGGAACCTCACGGCCTTCCAGCGCCGGGTCGCGTGGCTTGGTGGCGGCTCGGGGAGAATGTTCGGTTCGCGCCCGCCCCCGGTGCGGAGCCGTTCACTCCGGAACAGCCGGTGGAACTCCCGTTCCACTTCCGGCCACTCGGGTTCGTCGATTTGGATTCGTGCGAGGTGCTCGAGAGCGTCGTCGAACCGCCCGGCGAACGCGAGCAGGTCGACGAGCAACCGCCGGGCGGCGGGATCGGTCGGTGTGGCGGCGACCACGGTCTCTTGGTGTGCGACCGCGTCCGCCAGCCGCCCTTCGGCGAGCATATCGTGAACTGTCATTCAAACATTTTATGCGATTACGCGGCTCGCGCAACCGCCGTCGCGTTCGCGGGTACTGCGACCGGCACTGGATGACCGCTCAGGCGCGACAAAACGTCCGTGACCTGGAACGGATTGAGCGTCTGAATGACTTCTGATTCGACGGACATTTCGGGGAACCGGAGGGCCACATCCAACGCGGGTCGCACGGTCGCCGGCCCGACCAACACGACGCGCTCGCCCGCGACACGCGGAACAGCGGCGAGTGCCTGTGTCGGCCAGAGCCAGTGTTCGCACCCGGCCAGTCCGACCGGTAACGTACCGTCGGGTAACAGGGCCGCGGGCTTGAACATCTGGAAACCTAAAGACAACCCCTCCCCAACCCCTCTTTGCTTGCTCTCCGGCCCTGTCAGCAGAGCTTCTCGCGGGCCGGAGTACGGAGAGGGGCTTAATATCGAAGGCGTCACCCCTGTTGCTTTTGTCTTTTCTCCCCTTCCCTTCAGGGAGGGGGTTGGGGGGTAGGTCAGCCCCGTTTCCGCGAGTAAGCGGTGCAGTTGTGCAATTCCGGCCGCCCCGCGAACGTGCAGGCGCACTCCCGCGCGCTCGTTCGGTGCAACGACGAGGAACACTTCGTCGTCCGGCACCGCGAGCAAGTCCGCGAGGTCGTTCGCGGCAGCGTTGTGGGGTGCCATCGCGAGCGCGGCGGCTTTAAGGCCGTCGAGTGCCCGCGCGAGCCGCCGAACTTCCACGTGTGCCAACAGCGTCGGCAGTTCGGTCGCGATGAGGGTCGTGAGTTCGGCGAACCGGTCCTGTACGGCGGGGCGCACGGCTTCGAGTTCGGCCTGGCGCTTCGCGTCGAAGAAGAACACGGCCGGCTCGTTCCATCGGGCCGGCCGGAGTTGCTTCGCGGCGCGTATCAGTGCCTCACGCAGAACGAGAAGGCGCGGGCGCGCGGCAAACGCCAGATCACCCGTGTCAGGCAACGCGACGGGGGGCACCCCCGCACGGTAGTCGGAGAGATTAGCGGACATACGGCGCGTCCTCCTTGACGGGCGCGCCGCATTAAACGCGAGAGTCGGAAATGATTTCAAGTGGAACCCGGGAAACGTCTAGCGCCCATCAAACGGAAGCGCCCGATGTGAACTTCCCATTTTGCGCGGTCCACCGCAAACACCACCCCGATTGGTCCGATAATAGCAACTCGCAACTCGCCCATGACCTTCAACGCACCTCGTGACTCGCCGAATTCGTCCGCGATCCAGGTGAGGCCGTCCAGAATCTTGCGGGCCGCGGCGAGTGCCTCGGTCCGCTGCCCGCGAGCGGCAGCACGAGCGACCACGTCACGCAATTGGTCCTTGACAGCTTCGGAGAGGAGCACGCGAAACTGAGGGGCGGACATCAGGGCGTCCCCTCGAACTCGCGTTCGATCTCCGTCAGCGCGTCGCGCATCGACAGCACGGATTCTTGCGACCGAAGGGCGAGGAAGTAATCGTCCGTGAGGTCGTCGTTGGGGTGAAGGTGGTCGTAGAGTGCGAAGAACGCGCGCCGCAGGCGCGCGTGTTCGGCGGTGAGAGCGCGAATGGTCGCTCCCAGTGAACTCGCCTCTTCTTTAGTGCGAAGCGGGTGCGTGGGGGGTACGTTCCCGCCTCGCGCAAGAAGCGCGAGTACGGTTTGCCCCTCAGCTTCCATAATTTCGGGCGTTTGGCTGCGGATGTGTGCGGCAGTTGCTTCGTCCAGCACCCCGGCTGTGGCCGGGTCTTCAAGTATCGCGCGGCACCAGTGGCGCAGGTTCGAGCACCGCGCACGAAGTGCGACTGCTTCCCGCTCCAAACCGTCGGCAGAGTCGCTCG
The DNA here is from genome assembly GCF_001610855.1 of Gemmata sp. SH-PL17. Lineage (NCBI taxonomy): Bacteria > Pseudomonadati > Planctomycetota > Planctomycetia > Gemmatales > Gemmataceae > Gemmata > Gemmata sp. SH-PL17. The sequence goes on along the minus strand of NZ_CP011271.1, from coordinate 8,268,775 downwards.
ACTGCGGGGTGTAGCCGTTCGAGTCCGCGGGGGGCGTATTGGGAGCCGTGTCGTCCATTGCGATTCTCCGTGACGACTTCAGTTTAACGCCCCCGCGACGGTTATGTCAGCCGTTCAGTTCCACGGCCTCTTCCCAGTGCTGGTACAGGAGCGCGAGGGCGTTCTTCGATTTCTCCAGGTCGGCCATCGTGTCGCGGAGTCGCGTCGCGTCCTTGTACACGTCGGGCGTTTGCATCGCGGCTTCGAGGTCCGTGATCTTCTGTTCGGTCTTCGCGATGTCCGCTTCGAGGTCCGGTACTTTCCGGTACGGGAACTTCCGTTTGGGCTTTGCGGGTTTCGCGTCGCCTATTGGCGCTCGTGGGGCGCTCGCGGGTTCATTTCCGCTGGCCTTCCGACCGGAGCCAGCCTTTTCGTTCGCTTTGTCAGCCTGTTCGCGGGCCTGACGCAGCAACTCGTAGGTGTCGTAGTTGCCGTAAACGACTTCCGTAGTGCCGTCGGCGAAGACGATCATCAGGTCCGCGACGCGGTTCAGGAAGTAGCGGTCGTGGCTCACGACAATACACGTGCCCTCGTATTCTTTCAGCGCCTGTTCAAGCGAGTCGCAGGCCCAGATGTCGAGGTGGTTTGTCGGTTCGTCGAGGATGAGCAGGTTCGCGCCGTTCACCGTGAGCTTCGCGAGCGCGGCCCGCGACCGCTCGCCCCCGGAGAGTGATTTGATGGGGTGCTCGACGATCTCGCCGTGCAGCCCGAAGCTGCCGAGCAGGTCGCGCATCTTCTGCTCAGTCTGCTGCGGGTCGTCGTCGGGCCACACGGCCCGGATCACGCTCTTTTCGGGGTCGAGGATCGCGAGGTGCTGGTCGAGGTAGCCCGGGAACACGAGGTGCCCGCGCTGCACGAGGCCACTCGTCGGTTCCTCTTCGCCGAGGAGGATCTTGAGCAGCGTCGTTTTGCCACAGCCGTTGGCGCCCATGATGCCGAGGCGCTTACCGCGCGGGAGGTCGAAGTTCAGGTTCTCGAACAACTTCTTCTCGCCGAATCGCTTCGTCAGATCCTCGGTGTGGAACACGACGTCGCCGGAGCGCGCGACTTCGCTGAACGCGATGTTCGGCCCGCTCACCTTTGTGGGTTTTTCGATCCGGTCGATCCGGTCGAGCGCCTTCACGCGCGACTGGGCCTGTTTCGCAAGCTGTCCGTAGTGCGCTCGGCGGATGTACTCTTCCTGCTTCTCGATGTATTCCCGCTGCGCCTCGAATTCCTTCAGCTCGCGCTCGAACTTCTCGTCGCGGAGCCGCACGTACTGTTTGAAGCTCCCGGGGTAACTCGTGATTTTCCGCTGGTGTAGCTCGAACGTCTTGTTCGTCACCTTGTCGAGGAAGTACCGGTCGTGGCTGACGACGAGCATGCCCTCGGGCTGTTGCGCGAGGTAGTTTTCGAGCCACCGTGTGGTGCTGATGTCGAGGTGGTTGCTCGGCTCGTCGAGGAGCATCACGTCGGGCGCGGAGAGGAGCAGTTTCGCGAGCAGCAGCCGGCGCTGCTGGCCGCCGGAGAACGTGTTCACGTCGCGGTCGAGGTCCGTAGCCTTGAACCCCAGACCCGCGAGCACGCCCTCGACCTTGTGGTCGAGTTCAAATGCGTCGTGGTGGCGGAGCAGTTCGGTGAGGCGGTCGAACCGCGCGCTCAATTGCTTGTGTTGGATCTCGTCGGTCGCCGCGGCGAGTTCTTCCGCCACGCGCTCGAACTCGCGCTGCGTTGCGAGCAATTCGTTGAACGCGCTCTTCGCTTCCTCGAACAACGTGCGCCCGACGGGGAACTCGGCGACCTGTTGGAGCAACCCGAGGCGCGCGCCCGCGTGCAGTTGGACCTTCCCGGAATCGGGTTCGTCCAACCCCGCGAGGATGCGCAGCAGAGTCGTTTTGCCGGCCCCGTTCGGGCCGACGAACCCGACCCGCTCGCCCGCGTGGATCTCGAACTCCACGTCTTCAAAGAGCGGGGTCGCGTCGTACCCGCGGGACACGTTCGTACAGGAAAGGAGCAGCATGCGTGAACCGTAAAGGGTACCGAAGAACCTAACCCCCCGACCCCCTTCCCTGAAAAGGAAGGGGGAGAAAAGCAGAAGACAAAGCCAACTGCGTTCCAGTCACCGGTATTAAGCCCCTCTCCGTTTAGGGGAGGGGTTACAGCCCCCCCCCGACCCCCTTCCCTGAAAAGGAAGGGGGAGAAAAGCAGAAGGCCGGACCTAGCCCCTCCCTTTCTAGGGGAAGGGTTGGGGAGAGGTCGTTTTCTGAACCTTCCCCACTTCAGCTTAACAGGATGCCGAGCAGTTCGGGGTGAACTCCGGGGTTCCCCGCGATGAGGTCGGGCCGATAGGGGTCGAACGGCTTGCCGTCGGTGGTGCTGAGCACGCCGCCGGCTTCGGCGATGAGGGCGGCGCCGGCCATCACGTCCCACGGGTAGTTGTCGTAGGCCCAGTATCCGTCGAACCGGCCCGACGCGACGTAAGCCATGCTGAGCGCCGTCGATCCGTTGCGGCGCAGTGATTGGGCGTGTTCGGTGAGCTTCTTCCAGGCCTCGAGGTTGCGCAGTTGCTTCTGGTAGTTCGCCGGGAACCCGGTGCTAATCATACCGTCGGTCACGCCCGGCACGGTGCTCACGCGGATCGGTTTGTCGTTCAGGAACGCGCCCAGTCCGTCCGCAGCGCTGAAGAGTTCGTTCTGGCGCGGGTCAAGGATCACGCCGACGATGGCCTTCCCCGCGTGCCACAACCCGATGGACACGCAGTACGCCGGCACGTCGTGAACGTAGTTCGCGGTGCCGTCGAGCGGGTCCACGACCCACGCTGGCGGCGCATCGCTCGGCGGGCGCACGTCTTCGGGCGACTTCCCGACGGACTCTTCTTCGCCGATGAAGACGTGATCGGGGAAGGCGCCGAGCAGAATGTCCTTCACGATCTTCTGCGACGCGGTGTCCGCGTCGGTGACGAGGTCCGCTCGGCTCTTTTCGCGGACGGAGAACTTGGTGCGCCAGCGCTCCAGTTCGGCGGCCCCGCGGCGCGCGGCCTCGATCGCAACGGACAGGTACTCGCGCAGGCGTGTGGGTTCTGTGCTCATGCGGGAATGATACACCCGGACCCCGCGCCCGTCCCGAGGGTGGAACTGGCGGGGCGAGCGCCACTTGGTTCCGGGTGAACGGTTGCGGCTCGTTACACCGAACCCGCGGGAACCAGTGTAATGCGAACGGCCTGTGGGTTGCAGCGGATTCGCAGCGGCTCCTTCCCGCTCACGCCGCGGTTCACGACCATCGCGGTTCCACCCTCCTCGAACACACCGTAGTCGAAGCGCCGACCGTATACACTCGGAACGAAGATCGACCCGATTAGCGGGACGCGAATCCCGCCGCCGTGAACGTGCCCGCATAACATCAGGTTGATGTGGTGCGCGATGCCCCAATAGAAGTTGTCCGGCGTGTGACTGAGACAGAGGCGGAACGTCCCCGTCGGTGCGCCGGTCAGGTCGGGTTCTGGCTTGAACCACGGCCCTTCGTGACCGATCGCCACACACGTTACCCCACGAACCGTGACCTCGCGCCAGCCGTTGCCGAGCACCGTGTACCCGGCCGCGGCCAGTTCCTCGCGGACGCGCTCGGGTTCGTGGTAATCGTCGTGGTTACCGAGGATGGCGAGCTTCGCCTCGGTTGCGTTCAGCCGCCCGAGCAGCGGGCGAATCCATTCGCGGTGGGCGTCCGAGTCTACGAAGTCCCCCGCGAGACACACCAGATCGGGAACAGGCCCCGCGGTCAGTTCGTCGAAGATGCGGTCGAAGTACACGCGGCTCGGCGTGCCGTGGAAGTGCAGATCGCTGACGAGCAGGATCGTGAGGCCGTCCCACGCGGGCGGCAGGTTCGGCAGTGCGAGCGTGAGGTTCGTGAGGTCGAACTTGAAGGCGCAGTTTCCGGGCACTCGTACCGCGCCCCGGTGCTTACCGTTGCCGACCAACTGCTTGCCGTATTCCGGCCACAGGTCGAGTGTGCGCGTGCCCTCTTTCACCAAGCACCGCGGCGGTTCTTGACGCGCACGCCGAACGGTGACGTACACGAACACGAGTGCGAAATAGCCGCACGCCATTACGTAGAGGTACGCGCCCGCGTGCAGCACTGCGCCTTCGTCCCAGGGGCGCGCAGAAGCATCATCGGGAGGTCCGAAGGTCGCGATGGGTCGGCTCGTCGCGAACCAGACCACGAGCGGGAACGCGAGGATGGCGACGCCAGTGAGCAGGCGCCACACCTTGAGTGGCTTTTTCGGGAGCGCCCGGCCGTACAGGTTGTTGAGCACCGCGGTCCAGATGCTCGCGTGCCCGATCCACGCCATCGCCACGGCAAATACGAACAAAATCGACATCCCAACATGCTACGGCCGACCGCGAACGACGTCCGCGCGGGGCGGAGACTCGTGTGTCGTGTGAATTTCGCGTGTAGCCCGGTCGCGGGCCAGAAGTGCTCTGCGTTTAACCCGTAACCGTTCACCGCCCACACCCACACAATAACTTGAGGCCAGTACCGCCATGAGCGGCCCGCTCTTTCACCCCCACCGCCGCGCGTTCCTCGGCGCTCTCGGTGCGTCCCTGTTCGCGTCGCCGGCCCTGTTCGCGGAACAGTTGCTCCGCACGCCGCCCCTGACGGAAGGGCCGTTCTACCCGGACAAGATCCCGCTCGACACCGACAACGACCTCATCATCATCGGCAAGAACACCACCCCGGCCGTGGGCGAGATCACGCACCTCACGGGCAAGGTGTTCGACATCAACGGGGCGCCCGTGAAGAACGCGACCGTCGAAATCTGGCAGTGCGACGCGAACGAAGTGTACCTCCACTCGTCCGACAGCACCCCGAAGGCCAAGCAGCAGGACAAGAACTTCCAGGGTTTCGGCCGCTGCACCACCACGGAGAAGGGCGAGTACCGGTTCCGCACCATCAAGCCGGTTCCGTACCCCGGGCGCCCCGCGCCGCACATTCACTTCAAGGTGAAGAAGGGGAACCGCGAGCTACTCACCAGCCAGTTCATGATCCGCGGGCACGCGGGTAACGCACGCGACGGAGTGTTTGGTGGCGTCCGCGACGTCATCGACCGCGAACTGATTCTGGTGGACTTCAAGCCGGTCAAGGAATCGAAAATCGGCGAGTTGCAGGCGTACTTCGAGATCGTGCTCGGTCTCACGCCCGACGAGAAGGATATGAACCCGCGCCGATAATCGCGCGGGACGAATCGAAATACACCACATTCATTTTCGGAGACGCACAGATGCGAATGGCAGCGCTGGCATTATTCGTGGGCGGATTGCTCGCGGTCGGTTCGTTCATCAACGCCCAACCCCCGGGCGGCGGGAAGGGCGGAAAAGGCGGTGACAAAGGGGCCAAAGGTGGTTTCGGCGGACCGGGTGGAGGACGGGCCTCCAGCGCCGAAGAGATGGTGACGCGGCTCATGGCCTTCGACAAGAACAACGACGGCAAGCTCTCCAAGGACGAGGTCACGGACGAACGGCTGAAACCGCTGTTCGACCGGGCCGACGCGAACAAACAGGGTGTCCTCACGAAAGACGAGCTGACTGCGTTCTTCACGAAGGAAATGGCCGCTCTCGGTGCGGGCGGTCCCGGTGGTCCTGGTGGAGGCGGACCGGGCGGTGGGCGCCCGGGTGGTCCCGGGGGCGGATTCGGGATGGGCGGCGGGTTCGGTCCGCCTCCGCTCGGTCAGGTCATGCCGGTGTTCCTCCAGGACCAACTGAAACTGACCGATGCTCAGAAGAAGCAACTCGAAGCGATCCAGAAGGACGTGGACGCGAAGCTCGAAAAGCTCATGACCGAAGAACAGCGGAAGACGTTCAAGGCCATGAAGGAACGCGGCCCTGGTGGTCCGGGCGGTCCCGGTGGGTTCCCGGGTGGACCGGGCGGCTTCCCCGGCGGTCCGGGTGGGCCAGGTGGCCCCGGCGGGTTCCCGGGTGGTCCCGGTGGATCGGGCGGCAACCCGCCCCCGCCGCCGGAACGGTAAAAGCGCCGAACCCCGCTCTTCATTAGGGGCGGGGTTCGATACTTTGAGGCTTCACTTCGCAGCGATTTATATCGTTCTGTTGCCCATGTGAGTGATCCGCATACCCTCTCTTCCCCTGATGTTGTGAGCGGGCTATAATCGTAGGGTCTTCACGCCCACCTCCGGAGAAAGGCCGGCTCATGGCTACGGCATCACCACTCCCGGAAGTCGTCCCCGAACAAGAGACTGAGACCAAGACGCGCCGGCAGCCGCCCTACGCGGTCATCCTGCACAACGACGACCTGAACACGATGGAGTTCGTCGTGAGTGTGCTCCGCAAGGTGTTCGGCTACACCGTCGAAAAGTGCGTGAAACTCATGCTCGACGCGCACCAGAACGGCAAAACGGCGGTGTGGATTGGGGCGATGGAAGTGGCCGAACTGAAGGCCGACCAGATCCGTTCCTGCGGCTCCGACCCGTTCGTCAAGCAGGGCGGGCACCCACTCGGTGTGAGTATCGAACCTGCGGCCTGATTTGAAGTTACATCTCCGCCGCTGAAAAAGACTCGGACACATTCGCGCTCCGTTCCCCTGATTCTTCAAAGCCCTTCTCCTGGTTCACGACTGCCGGCGAAGAAAAAGGGAAAGAAAACAGAAAAGCGCGCGAACCACCCCTCAATAGCTCGTGTCCGAGATGAGCAACCGCACCGGGGGTTCGCCCCGGTGTCCGGTCGTTGAATCTGAAAAATGGGAAAAATCGGCGAGAGTCGATTGCCAAGCGGCTCGCGGCTAGTTACTGTTACTAGTCCGTGGCCGGGCGATCCCGGCTCGCGTCGTTTTAACGTGTCCTCTAACCTAATTTCCTCTAACCGTTCGCGATGACTTCTTAATTCATCATCTGGCACGGCTCTCAACCGTGTCACAACGTCCGCGGAGGTGTGCGATGGCCCTGAACAACCTGAAGACCCTGACGATGAAGACCGCGATTGTGGCCAGCGTGAAGCTGACCGCGACGCCGGCCGATCGCCTTGGTCTGGGGTTCGCGGCTGGAGCCTATTCAGCGGACGACCTGTCCCAGGGGCAATTCCCGTTGCCCCACAATCCGGAACCTGAACAGGTCCGGGCACGACAGGAACAGTCCGCACCGCCAATGCGAAAGCAGACGCGGGTGGGCGTTCCGGACGCCGTGCCCCCGGCCGGTCGGGTCGGATGTCTTTCCCCTGGTTCCCGTGCCGTCGTCTCGTGGCCGTCCCTATCCGGTACAAGCCGGACAGAGATAGTCACAGATTCCCGGTGGGATCGCTTGACCCCAGTAAGCGTCGCCAGAAGCCGAATTAGCCGCGACTGCCAATCGCCGGCTCGGAATAGCGACAAACAAGGCTTACTGAGGAAAGTGACCCCGGCGATGACGGCCGGAAAGTGAGGTGACCACTGGCATAAACGCATCCCCGATTCGGATTGACCACGAGGGCCGGTACACCGGCTCAGATGAACAACCGTAGTCGTTGCGCGTTTACGCGATGGTCACAACCAGGACTTTTAACCTTTATCACGCTGGTCCCGGATTGGTGCGAGTGAGACCTCGTCGGGTCGCACGGTGCGCCGGTGCCACGAAGCAGACGAAGGCCCCGGGCTTTCAGTCGCTTTGTGACAAGTGCCGCCGCATGTGACGTCCCACGAACGGGTCACCTCACCCCAACCCCTGGGCAAAAGCCGCCGCGGCTTTCCCGGTTCCGGTTCCCGACGATTGTTCGCGCCGATGTCCCTTTCTCAGCAGAGGGGCGCCCGGAGCGGTCGCGGTGCAGCCTATTCGCTGCACGCACCGCAAGGGAAAGGTGCGAGTCGGTGAGCCGCTACCCAGAAGCCGCCCGGACGCGGGAACGAGCCGCCCCCTTCTCTGATCCGAGGAGGGCCGCGTTCCCGAACCGGTCGCGCGTCGCCAGCGCCGCAAAACACGGGACAAGGATCGGGACAGGAACCCAATCATGAGCTGGACCGAAATCACTGTGTTGGTTGAGCAGGCGAAGACGGGCGACCGCGAGGCTTACGGAGAACTGGTCGCCCGGTTCCAGAGCAGCGTTTACGCGATGGCGCTGAGCCGGGTGCGCGACCCGCTCGAGGCCCAGGAACTGGCCCAGGACGTGTTCGTCCACGCGATGCGGAAGTTGCCGCAGTTGCGCGACCCCCGGTGCTTCGCCGGGTGGTTGCGGCGGATCACCGCGCGGATGGCGATCAACCGGTTGACCCGGCGCGGCCCGCTCTTCGGGGCCGACACCGAGGTGCTCGACGCGGTCGAGGCCCGGACCCGGACCGCGGAGGAGCAGTTCGCGGTCGGCGAGGCCGTCGATCAGCTCAAGGAGGGGCTGGCCGAGTTGAAGCCGCTCGATCGGCAGACCCTGGAAGCGTTCTACATCCGGGGCCGGAGCCTCAAGCAGATCGCGCGGGAGTTCGCGGTCCCGACGGGCACCGTGAAGCGGCGGTTGCACGTCGCCCGGTTGCGGTTGAAGGAGGTGCTCGAGGGCATCGACCCGTCGCTGGCCGAGCGGTTCGCGACCGACGGGGCGGAGCTGGCCGCCGTGTAACGTGAGTTGAGTCGGTAACTTTCTGGCGCCCCGGGGTTGGTACCCCGGGGCGTTACATTTTAGTGCGCCGGTGTTGAAATCGAGAAAGGCGCTTTACGGCGCGAAACATTTCGCGGATGATCTTCATCATGAACGAACGCGCGGGTCGGCGAATTGGGGTAGTAGTCACATTGTGATGTCGGTTAGCCTATCCCGGTCAACTTCCCGGCCCGCGCGCGGGGAAGCGGACACTTCCCGATTGAACTGAGAGCGGCTCCCAACTTTTCGGAGGGCGACCCCATGCCCGCGGTTCGCAAGGTGCTCTGGATAGTTCCCGTTGCGCTGTCGTTCGGCCTCACCGCGCCCCCGATCGTGGGCGGGCCGCAACCCACACAAACGTCCGAGGCGAGCAAGCCGCGCCCGAGCGCCGACGTCGAGGTCAAGTACATCGACGACAGCACTATGAAGCTCAAGCTGCTCGACGAGAAGCTCGAACTGGTGACCAAGCACGGCACCCTGCGGATCGCCGTGGCCGACGTCCGGCGCATCGAGTTCGCGACCCGGCTCCCGGCGGTCACCACGGAGAAGGCCGCCACCGCGATCTCCAAACTCAATCACTCGGATTTCAAGGTGCGCGAGGCCGCGACCGAGGAACTCAAGGCACTCAAGGATCGCGCGTACCCGAGCCTTTTGAAGTCCCTCAAGCACGAAGACCCCGAGATCGCGCGCCGGGCCGAAGAGGTCGTGACGTTCATTCGCAGAAACGTGCCCGCGGCGAACCTGGAGCAGCGCGACCAGGACATCATCCACACCGAGGACTCCAAGATCGCCGGGAAGCTGACGGCCGAGTCGCTCCGCGTGGGCACGTTCCAGTTCGGTGAGCAGACCCTGAAGCTGACCGACGTGCGCCTGATCCGCACCGGCCCGGAGCCGACCGAACAGTTGGTCAACGCGCAGCCAGCGCCTCCCAGCCTGTTCAACTACGCGAACCAGTTCGGCAAGGAGTTCGTGTTCCGCATTACCGGCGCCCAGGCGCAGGTGCAGAACGGGGCGATCTGGGGGAGCGGCGTCTACACGCTCGACTCGAGTCTACAGATGGCGGTGGTCCACGCGGGGTTCGCGAAGCCGGGTGAAACTGTCGTCGTGAAGGTGCGCATCATCGTGCCGCCCCCACAGTTCGCCGGTACGACTCAGAACGGTATCACATCGGCCCCGTTCGGCCCGTTCCCGGCGGGCGCGTTCGAGTTCCTCCCGAGGTGAGTCGGGGAAGTGAGATAGTTTCGAGGGGTAACCGCTCGCCGTCATTCGGCGAGCGGGTGAGGCTGTGGACTGGCACACTACGGCAGTTCTGCGATCTCGCCCTGGGACCGTGTAGCGAGAGCGGGCAACATCCGATCGGCAGAGTACGGTGTGAATCGGACCGACCCGTCGCAAAAGGCGAAGTTGGCCCCGCCGGAGTGAAAGCTCCAGAAGTGGTGCGCGTCGCAGATGTCATCAACCTTCCCGCTCTGGAACGGGTAGGGACCATCCGGGCACCCCATTGTCGATAGCTCGTGAAAGTCCTTGTTGCTCCCCACTCCGAGTACCGCCTGCCCCGCTACGGGCGACGCCGACGGCGAATACCACCAACCGAAGAAGTAATCCGGGCTGGGGGGCCGTTCGCCAACAAGCAGCGTGTTCGATGCCCCGTCCCGGATCTCGTTAATCCGCACCTTTGAGCCTACGTAAAGCACCCCATTGGTGGGGTCGGTGCCGGCCCCGGCCACACCAAGGTAGTCGGTGAGGGCTACGAGCAGCCCGAAGCGGGTCCGGTGCGCTTCTGTCGTTCGGCTGTCGGCCGGACACATATACGTGCGAACCGGTGTGCGCAACCCCGCGTGCGGCGGAGCGAGCTGGGTAATTGGCATACTCGCGCAGTCGGAAAGCGTTTGCTGCCAGACCGAATCCTGCTCAATGTGGGGCAGCAAGTGAGTGAGCCAGCTCAGCGTGGTGAGCGGCGAACTCTTGGGGGCGTGGCCGGGCGGCAACGCCCGAGTTATCGCCTCATAGTTAAGCGCCGCCAGCGAGATTTGTTTCAGGTTGTTCGTGCAACGCACCCGCGCCGCCGCGTCCCGGACCTTCTGCACGGCGGTAAGGAGCAGGCCGATCAGCACGGCGATAATGGCGATAACAACCACGAGTTCAATTAGTGTGAACCCCGAGCGCCGGTACGTCGTCTGAAGCACGGTATCCTCCTGCTCCACGGGAAGGTGAATCAGCGCCGGGCCAGTCGTCGGAAAACGAGCATCAGGACGAAGCAGACCGCGCCGATCGCTGCCCAAAATTTCCAAGTGTAATACACAGGAACCGGCAGTGCATCGACATCACCCGGGTCCGGAATGCCGTAAGCCGGGAGGAAGAATTGATCGTCCGATACGGCTTCCTCTGGCACATCTGTGAAGTCGAGCTGCTCCCGTTGGCGCACTTCTCCGGTCTTTATGTCCGTGAAGGTGAACTTGAGAGACTTGCAGCGGAGCGGCTCGGACGGGTCGCTCAGCACACGGGTGCATTGCTCTCGATACTGGCCGCCGGTAAAAGTGAGCACCCGGTCGTAGCCCGCGATCACGTACCCGTGATTCGGGGAAAGTGTCAACGTTCCGCTGTGAGTGACCGGGTGCTTGTCATTGCCCGTTTTCACGTAGCAAACCACATCGACCAGACCGTCCGGACGAGCTTTGACAGAGTTAACCTGGAACGTTGGGTTGTTGAGGATATCGGTTAAGAGTTCCGAGATGTTATCCGCCGTGAGTGGGTGAAGGACCGTTCGTCGGCCACCCACCACCTGCCAAAAATCGGTCTCCCGGTTGGAGCGGCTGAACTTCGTCAACGTCCAGGGCGATTCTGGTCGGTTCTTTCGGATCGCAAACATGTAGTCGTCGTTCAGAACGGCTTTGTCCTCGGACGTGGTCGGCGCGCCACCTTTGCCAGAATCATACTTCTCGATGTGGATCGCGATCTTGTCCCCGGCTCGGGTCACCAGACACACTGAGTTCGTTTTTTCAATTGCCGTTTTACCTTTGGCTGTTCCGGATACGAATAGTTCCATCCGACAGCGGTAACTCACCGCGGCTCGCTCGGCAGCGGCCCATATTTTCAGCCCGTCGCGAAGGACTTTGACCGCCTCGTCTGGGGTTTTCGGGATATCGTTGGCCGCGCTTCCCGTTGCGAGTATCGCAGCGACTACGAGCGCGGAGGTTTCTCGCATCATCGTTCCCCGGTTGAGCGGCGAACACTACGAGAGACTTCCGTCGCACGGACAAATCGCACGACGTACTTTCGCCCCGCGAGACGATCGCTACTGCCCATTCTTTAGCACAATAACAGCAGAACGTTGCAAGGTATTTGCCAGATTGGGGCCGGGATGTGGAGGCGCGAAGGCGCCACTGAGTGACGTGATGAGGAAATCGTCCTCAAAGACGCAGTGAAACTGAAAAATCGAACGGGTCACTGACGGAGCGCGTCGGCGACTTCGCGCGCGAACCGGGCCGTGAACTTGTCCGCGCCGCGCTTCAGGACGTGGTGGGAATCGTAAAAGTCTTCTTCGTCGAGCCACAGCCGCGCGTCAATGACAGGCGCGCCGCACTCGCGTGCGACGTCGGCGATGTATGCGTCGAACCGGGCCAGGCCGTCGGGATTGTACCAACTCCGGAACGTCGGGCCTTCTGGCGCACGCAACAGCACGACGCGGGCACCGTGCTCGGTGATTTCGCGGATCGTGTCGCGAAACGCCCGATCCGCTCCTGGGCGCACGACCATGCTCTGCACGAAGGGGCCGTTACGTTCGAGCGCGAGTGCGGTGCGCTTCGCGCGCTCGGCCGGGGTGACGTCGGTTTCGATGATCTGGTGCCCGCCCCGCGGGTCGTGGATCTCATACCCGGTGAACGGGTCCAGAACCCGCGCGAGGTCGGATGCGCGGGTGAGTCGGTGGCGCAGGAAGTAGTAGTCGTAGTCGAGCGGCTTATCCGCGTATTGGCGCGCCAAGGAGAGGTCCGCGACCGCGAAGTGCCCGGACACGAATCGGCTGTTTTCTTTGACGAAGTACGACGGCATGATTTCGAGCGCAACGACATCGGGCCGCACGCCGTCGCGCAGAAGTCGGTGCAGGATCACGCGGTTCAGCGTCGGCCCCGCGCCCACGTGTGCGCCGTTCACCCAGTAGGTGCCGGTCGGTTCCGTCAACTGCTCGGGGCGAAACGCCCACACCGTGCGCGAACTCCCCAGAAGCACACCGAGCGGCCGGTCCGGGTGCTCGACCGCGGCGCTACGCATGAGCCGCAGCCGGGCGTGGTAGTCGGTATCGGTGATCTCGGGAACGACGGTTTCGGCAAGCGCCCAAACACCCAACAACGTCAGCACGAACGCGGGCGGGAACAGGATCACCGCGTGCCGCGACAGGGTCCGGGCGCGCGGCGGGTTCGGCACGACAGCGCGAGCTTCTTGGGTCTGGCGCTGGAGTGGAATCTGAGACTCGTGCGACAAGAAGAAATACATGTTTCGGTACACCGGACCGCTGTTTCGTTGGGTATCGCCGTCGCGATCTTACCGCGAGGCGAGCGCCGGTCCGAACAGCGCCCGGCGGAGTGTATCACCGAGTGGCTCCGGGCATCAACAGCGGTTACGAGCCGGTCGGGGTCGCGTCCGGTTCCTTGTCGCGGAAGACCGGCAACTCGCGCACCGTTTCCTTCGCGGTGGCGTCCATTTCCGCCTCCGGTTCCGGGAGCAGTACCGGGGCTGCCCGGCGCCGGCCCAGCCACGCCGCGATGCGTTTCCCGCGAGCGAGCATGTCGTCCCAGATCGAGTACGCGACCGGCGTGACTAGCAGCGAGAGCAACAGCGAGAGCAACTGGCCGCCGAGGATGACCTTCGCCATGCTCGCCCGCGCGCCCGCACCGGGACCGCTCCCGGTCGCGATCGGGATCATCGCGGCCACGAGCATCACCGTCGTCATCAGGATCGGCCGGAACCGGGCCTCGTTTGCTTTGAGAATGGCCTCGTTGCGGGGCAGCCCCTTCGCGATCAGCACGTTCGTGTAGTCCACCTGCAAGATCCCGTTCTTCTTCACGATGCCGAACAGCATGAACAGCCCGATCATCGCGTACACGTCGAGCGGCGTGCGGAGCAGCATGAGCGAGATCAGCGCGAACGGCAGCGTGAGCGGTACCGCCATAAGGATCGTGATGGGGTGGATGACGCTCTCGAACTGCGCCGCGAGGATCATGTACATGAAGACGAACGCGAGCATGAACGCGAGCAGGAAGTTCGAGTTCGAGTCGGCCATGAGCTTCGCTTCGCCGAGGAACTCGTACCGGTACTCGGGCGGCATGTCGAGTTCCTGCACGTAGGCCTGCACCTCCGGGAGCGCGTCGCCGAGGGCCACGCCCGGCGCGAAGTTGCACTGCACCCCGATCTGGCGCTGCCGGTTGTAGCGCTCGATGGTCGCCGGGCCTTTCTCGTCGGCCAGCTTCGCGAACGTGCGCAGTTCGATCAGTTCGCCCTTCGTGTCGGGTACCATGAGGGCGTCGATCGCCGTGGACCGGTCGCGGCTCGGCAGTGCGGCGCGGAGCCACACGTCGTACTGGTCCGCACCCTCCTTGTACTTCGTCACCGGCTCACCACCGACCAGCAGCCCCAGCGCGGTTGCGACGCCCTGCACGTTCACGCGCTGGTCGGCGGCGCGCTGGCGGTCGATTCGCACCTGGAGCTCGGGGTTACGACCCGCGGCGTTCGTGTCCACGTCCGTGAACTTCGGGTTCGTTTTCATCTTCTTCATGATCTGCGCCGCGAATTCGTCGAGTTTCGCGCCGTCCGGACCGCGGATGCTCAGGTCGAGTTGCGCATTCTTGAACGCACTGGAACTGATGAGCTTCACGTCCTGAACCGACGTGCGCAGGTCCGGGTAGTCTGCCATCAGCACGCGGGCGTCGGCCATCGCGTCGCGCTGGCCGAACTCGCGCTCGCGCAGGTCGGTCATGCGGCAGTAGATGTTCACCTGAGTCACGTCGCCCTGACCCTTCGGGGCGCGGCCGTCGGTCGGGCCGATCACGGTGAATACGTTCGTCACCCCGCGCACGGTCTTCAGCCGGGACTCGACCTCGGCGAGCTGCGTTTCGGCCGATTTGAGGGTCGTTCCTTCCTTCAGAATGATGGAGACCTCGAACTCGCTCTGGTCGTCCTTCGGGACGAAGTCCGTGCCCACGATCATGAACAATACCGGGGTGCTGAGGAACGTGACGATCGTGGCGAGCACGACCACCCACCGGTGTCGCAGCGACCATGCGAGGATGCCCACATAAGCCCGCGTGAGCAACCCGGACGAGTGGGGGTGCTCAGAACCTAACCCCCCGGCCCCCTTCCCTGAAAAGGAAGGGGGAGAATGAGAAGCCTTGTCGTTTTCTAGCCCCTCTCCCCTTGGGGGAGGGGTTGGGGAGGGGTTCTTTAAAGGCTTCAGTACCCACGCGCAGAGCATCGGCGTGAGAGTGAAGCTGACGGCCATGCTCATCAGGATCGCGAACGCGACCACGAACCCGAAACTGTTGAAGAACCGCCCAACCTGCCCGGACATGAACGCGATCGGGGCGAAGATCACTACCAGCGAGAGCGTCGTCGCGATCACAGCGAGCGAGATTTCTTTGGTAGCCAGGCTCGCGGCCTCCCAGCCGCTCGATCCCTCTTCTTCCATGTGCCGGAACACGTTCTCCAGCACCACCACCGCGTCGTCGATCACGATCCCGACCGCGAGGATGAGGCCCAGGAGGGTCATGTTGTTGAGGCTGAAGCCCATCACGTCCATGAACGCGAACGTGCCGACGATGCTGGTCGGCACCGCGGTCGCGGCGATGAGCGTCGCGCGCCAGTCGCGCAGGAAGATGAAGATGGTGCCGACCACGAGGAACGCCGCGAGCACGAGGTGGAATTTCACCTCCTCGATCGACCCCTTAATGAACTTCGACTGGTCGCGGATGATCTCGGTTTTGATGTCGGCCGGGAGCGTCGGTTGGATCTTCGCGAGTCGCGCCTTGACCGCGTCGGCCACGGCCACCGTGTTCCCGCCGGACTGTTTCTGAATGATGAGGCTGACCGCGACGTTGCCGTCCAACCGCGACTTCCCGCGCGGCTCCTCCACGCTGTCGGTGACCGTGGCCACGTCCTTCACGCGGATCGAGTATTTCAGCCCGTCGACTCCGGTGCGCGTTTCGATGATGACGTCTTCAAAGTCCGCGGGCTTCTGGATGCGCCCGACGGTGCGCAGCCCGAACTCGGTCAGGCCACTGTCGACCTTACCTCCGGGCAGTTCCAGGTTCTGCGCCGCGAGCGCCTTCCGCACGTCTTCGGCCGAGAGCTTGTGGGCGCGGAGCCGGTCCGGTTTGAGCACGACGTTCACCGCGCGCTGCTCGCCGCCCACGAGCACCACCGCGCCGACGCCGGTCACCGCTTCCAGGTCTTCTTTGATCTGCTTCTTGGCGATCTCAGTGACCTCGCGCAGTTTGCGCCCGGACCCACCGGAGACCACCACTGTGACCACCGGGGCCGCGTCGAGGTTGAACTTCTCGACCACGGGCGGGTCGGTGCCGAAGGGCAACCGGGGCAAGAGCGTCGACACCTTGTCGCGCACATCCTGTGCGGCGATGTCGCCGTTCCGCTCCAGTTTGAACCCGATCACGACGCTGGACACGCCCTCGCGCGTGGTGCTGCGCAGTTCGTCGATACCGGAAACGGTGTTCACCGCTTCCTCGACCTGGCGCGTCACACTCGATTCCATTTCCTCGACGCCCGCGCCGCGCAGCGTGGTCGTCACCACGACCACGGGCACGTCCACGTTCGGGAACAGTTCGACGCCGAGCCGGGTGTACGACGCCAGACCGAGCACCACCGGCCCGAGAACGAGCATGGTGGTGAACACCGGCCGGCGGATGCAGATGTCCCAGATGGTCATTGCAGATGTCTCATAAGAAGACCCGGAATGGCCAGAAAAAGCACAAAGGGCACAAAAGGAAACAAAAGAGAACAAGTACGTTCCGAAATTGTTTCGTTGATTCTGTCTCTTTTGTGCCCTTTGTGCTTTTTGTGGCTAATCAGTCTCCCGAACTTAGCGAACGCGAATGGGGGTCCCGTCTACCAACTGCGACTGTCCCGTAACGACGACCTTGGCCCCCGCGGGCAGGCCGGTGACTTCGAGCCAGTCCTTGTCCCGCACACCGATACCGACCTCAACGGCCTTCACCTTGTTGCCGTCCACGACGAACACTTTGTTGACCCCGGCGAATTGCACGAGTGCTTCCGGCGGGATGGTCACAACGGTGTCGGACCGGACCACGATCTCGCCCGTTGCGAACCCGCCGGCCTTTAACCGGCCGTCGCCGTTGCGCACGCCGATCACTACTCCGAACGTGCGGTTGCTCGTGTCCGTCGTCGGGCTGATGCGCGCCACGAACCCGGCGAAAGTCTGGTTCGGGTATGCCTCGACCTTCAGTTCCACGTTCTGGCCGACAATGACTTCGGGCGCGTGCTTTTCGGGGATCGTGACGCCGAACTTTAGCGCGTGGTCGATCACGAGCCGGTAGCAACTCGTCGCGGGCATCGACTCGACCGGCGAGCCGATCGACACCATCTTCTGCGCGATCGCGTACTTGAGCGGCGTGGTGGTCGGTCCGAGTTCCTTGAGCCACGCGGACCACTCGGGCGGGTTCGGGGCATTCAACTTGGTGTCGTTGAGCTTGCGCTCCGCGTCGTCCAGCGCGGCCTTCAGGCGCCGGGCGTTCGCGAGCGTGACGCGGGCATCCGTCTCGGCGACCTGCACGCGGGTCTTCGCGACCGTGAGCCGGTTGCTCGCGGAATCCAGGATCTGCCGCGACCCGACGCCACTCGCCATCTCCCGCTCGGCGCGCTTCAGCTCGGACTCGGCGAGTTCCGCGTTGGCCTTGGCTTCGGCTACCGCGTCCACGCGCGGGAGCCACTGCTCAAACGCGGCGTCGGTCGCGGGGAGCGTCGTCAGTTTTAGTTTGCGGAGTTCGGCCTCGAACGCGGGCCGGGCCTGATCGACCGCGAGCCGGTATTCCGTGTCGTCGAGTTCGAGCAGCGGTTCGCCCGGCCCCACGCGGTCGCCCACGTCCTTGAACGCTCGGATCACGCGCCCGCCCACCTTTGGCGAGAGCGTCACGTCCTCGTAGGGGTACAGCGTGCCGACGACTGACACCGTTCGGCGCAGCGACATCGGCTTCGCGTCCGCTACAGTGACCGGCACGGTCTTCACTTCCGCGTCGGCCGTGGACGTGCCGGGCTTGGGAGCGCACGCCGGGAGCGCGAGAAGGAGCAGGAAGAGAAGGGGAGAACCTAACCCCCTAACCCCCTTCCCTAAGAAGGAAGGGGGAACAGAACCGACGACGGTTTTAAGCCCCTCTCCGTTTAGGGGAGGGGTTGGGGAGGGGTTGTTTTCTCCCCCCTTCCCTTCAGGGAGGGGGGACGGGGGGGTAGGTTCTTCGCGCCTCATTGCCTGTCCTCTTTCGCGCCCTTGTCCGACAAAAGGAGTCCGTTCAGAACGACGTCGAGCACGTCCTCGGCCTGCGCGACCGGGTCGCTGGGCCGGTTCGCCAACAGGTTCGTCAGAATGGTGCCGTACAGCAGGTCACCGATGACCGCGAAGAACCGCTCCTGCGGCACGGGGCGGATCACCCCGGATTCGACCAAACGGTTGAAGAATCGCTCGTGCTTGCACTCGATCTCGTCGTCTTTGGTGACGAAGTAGAGCGGGCGGTGGTGGTGCGGGAACGCGGCTCGCTCTTGGATAAAAAGCTCCGCCATTTCCGGCCGCCGGTGGAAGAACCCCAAATAGGTCCGCACCGCGGCGCGAATCAGTTCGACCCCGTCGTGCGGTTGCATCAGCACCGCGTCCATTTCCGCTTCGAGTTCCTTCAGCCCGCGCTCGACGGCGTTCAGGAACAGTTGTTCCTTCGTGGGGAAGTAGCGGTAAACGGTGCCGTTGCCGACGCCGACGTGGTTCGCGATCGTCTGCACTTGAGTGTTCGCGAATCCGTAAGTCGCGAACACGCGCGCAGCGGTATCGAGAATTTGAGCTTTTCGGCGCGTTTCGAGATCGGGGTCTTTTGGGCGCCCCGGTCTCCGGTTCTCAGTGGCACTCATGTGTGCCCCGTGAGAGGAGGTGAATAGTTAACGGATTGGTCCGTCCGGAAAATAAGTATAACCTTTGTGACAAAGGCGACAATCCCAATTTCCCCGAATAACCCGGTTCGCCGCGTCTCGTTGAAATCATGAGAGTTGCGCTAATGAGTGCGGTGTCGGGCACCCGAAATCCGTGTTTGAAGGTGCCCGAAGAAGGCGTTCGCGAGCGGGCTGCTGGTATTTTTGGACGCCTCTGGCTTTCCGCTCGCACTGGCGCTCGTATGTGTGCAATCTGCGAAATTCCGTTTCCTTGAGGGGCAATCGGGTTACAATTCTCTATCCCGCCGATTGGAACCTGATCTCATGCCGCTTGACTGGTCCCCGCTTGTAGAGTTTCTTCGCCGTTACGAACGCCCGTTGCTGATGACCCACATTCGCCCGGACGCGGACGGAATGGGATCGCAGCTCGCACTCTACGACGCCCTCGTCGCGATCGGGCGTCAACCGCGGGTAGCGATCGCGAGCAAGTTGCTGCCGCGTTACGAGTTCCTGGACCCGCAACGGCGCGTGATCGAGGACTTCAAGCCTTCTGCGTTCACGGACCGCGATTGTGTGGTGGTGCTCGATACCGGAACGTGGAACCAGTTGGGCGACTTCGGCGACTGGTTGAAGAAATCGCCGCTCCCGCGTGCTGTGGTCGATCACCACCGAACGCAGGACGATTTGGGCGGGTTGCAGTTGGTAGACATCACGGCCGAAGCGACCGGCCGGCTGGCGCACGAAATCATTCGCGCGCTGGATGCGCCGCTCTCGCAGCAGGCCGCCCACTGCCTGTTCATGGCGATCGCAACGGACACGGGGTGGTTCCGGCACCAGAACGCGACCCCGGCGACCTTCACCCTGTGCGGCGAACTGGTCGCGGCCGGGGCGAACCCGACGGTCCTGTACGAGCAACTGTACGAGGCCGCGACGCTCGCCCGGTTCAAGCTCACGGCGGTCGCGCTGGACCGGCTCGCGGTGCGGGCGAACGGCAAAATCGGCTTCACCGAGATCTCGCTGGCCGACTACGAGAAGACGGGCGCGGTACCGGGCGACACGGAAGATCTGATTAACTACCCGCGCGGTGTGGAAGGTGTGGACCTCGCCCTCGTGTTCATCGAGCAACCCGGCGGCGGAACGAAGGTGAGCTTCCGGTCGCGCGCCGCGGACGTGTCGAAGTTGGCCGAACAGTTCGGCGGCGGCGGGCATAAACTCGCGAGCGGTGCCCGCGTGAACAAGCCACTGGCGGAAGCCCGCGAAACCGTACTGGCCGCCGCAGTAGCCTTGTTGGGACAGTAGCCTCGACCCACCCAAGTACACGGACCCGAACGGAGCCACGACCCCGACGAAGTGACCGACTGTCGCGAAACGGGACGGCTCCGCTTGGGTTCGCTTGTTGTTATTTGAACTTCGCTCCGCAGAGGAGTTCCCATGTCGTATACCCTTCGCGATTTGCCGCTGCCGGTAAAAGTGGTGGCGTCCGTGTTCCTGCTGGCGGTCGGCGCCGGGTACACCTCGGCGATGCTGCAACTTCACATTCAGGACTCGAAGTCCGGTAAGCCGATGCCCACGGTCGAGGACGTGGTGCTGAAGTTTACGGGGAAGAAGAAGGTCGATCCGAACGCGCCCCCGCCGCGCCCGGTGTCGCGCCTGGAGGCACTCATCACCTCGGAAACGGTTGTGATTAACGGCGCCTCGATGTCGGCCGCGTTCACTACTGAGGATCGCGCGAAAGGGGATCTGAAGTTCGCCAATGCAGTCAAAATCAGGGGAGCAGAAACCGTCAAGGCGGAGCGAAAGGGCGAGCAGGCCGTTTTTGCTCTGTGGATCAGCACCCCGGAAGAGCAGCGCAAGGCGACTTACGTGGCGGACAAGTTCGTGCCGCCAGTGGGCAAAATGCCGGCCGCAGTCACGCCCGGACTCAAGGACGGTGACGCGATCAAAATCAAAACGCTCATCGAGGCGCGCTGCGTGACGTGCCACTCGAAGGGCGGCGAAAAAGAGGACGTCCTGCTCGACACTCACGAAGGGCTGAAGACGTTCATGACTGTGACCGCGGCCGCGCCCGCGGTCAACGGGTGGGTCAAGGTCGAGGAGCCGATCAGCATCAGCAAACTCACACAATCGACGCACGCGCACCTGCTCAGCTTCGCCATGCTGTTCTCGCTCACCGGGGTGATTTTCGCGTTCAGTAGTTGGCCCGCGTGGATGCGCGTGATTATCGGGCCGTCGGTGGTCATCGCGGTGTTCGCGGACGTGTCGCTGTGGTGGCTCGCGCGCCTGTGCGACGAGTGGGGCCGTACTTCGCGATGGGGGTCATCGGCACCGGGTTCATCGCCGGCTGCGGGCTGTGCGCCCAAATCAGCCTGAGCCTGTTCAACATGTACGGGTGGAAGGGCAAGGCGGTCATCGCGCTGCTATTCGTGGTCGGGGCGCTCGCGGGTGGCGCGTTCGTGATGAAGTTGCTTGCGCCCGCGCTGCCGAAACCGAAGGTCGAAGAGAAGAAGCAGGAAGACAAGAAATCCGAAGATCCGCCCCCGCCACTCGCGAACGGTAGCAAGGGAGTGAGCGACGGTGTCGTAGTGGCGAGTAGCGCGATCACCGAAGCCGTAGCGAAGAAGCAAGCCTCTACCGCGCCGCGGAAACCGATGCACGCGCTGGACAAGTTGCTGACCAGGCCCGCGGTCGACGCCGAAGGGCAACCGGTCCCGGAGCCGGTGCCGTTCAACGGCGAGGGTACGATGGTCCCCGCGTTCTTCGAGAAAGACAAGGCGTTCAAGAAGATCGTAGATGGTTCGGCATCGCAAATCGAGAAGGACCAACTCCGGACACAGCGCCAGGGCGATCTTGACGCGCTGCTCGCGTGGGTGCGCTCGCCCGAGAGTGCTCGTAAGGCCGCTTACCAGGCCGACAAGTTCGACTTCCCGGGGCTGAGCGACAAGCTCGTTTCGCCGGAGTTGCTCAAAGACAAGAAGGTGCGGATCAAATCGCTCATCGACGCCCGGTGCGTGACGTGCCACGGCCCGGAGGGGAAGCAGTCGGACTACTTGCTCGACAGCTACGAAGAGCTGTCGAAATACCTGAAGCCGTTCGATGCGCCGAAGGGGGAGGGCACAGGGGCGACACCGCAACCCGCGCCGGTCCCCACGAAGGTTACGGAACCGATCCCCGACGCGAAAGATGACTAACGTCAGTTCGATTCGATTTCGGTCTGTTACCGGCCGCTGTGTAACGGGGAGCCAAACCATGTGCTTCCCTTTACAGCGGCCGGTTCATTTTTCATTTATTTGTGAGGTCGGGCGCCCTCGGTACCGCAACGTACCCGACACGCGGCACGCGGTTTTATGAGAATTAGAACTCCTTTCGAGTTTCTTGTTGTGTGCACCGATATTTCTGGTTACAGTCAAATACGGCTCATAAATTCTCCATGAATTTTAAATGCTCTCCCATTCTCCAATTCACCGCCTCGGGTGGATGGTTGCGGTCATCGCACTCATCTATCTGTCCCCCAGCCAAGCTTCAGCGGGGTGCGGTGGGTACTTATGGGGGAATTTCGCACTACTTGAACCGGACTCGTCCGCCCCTCTCGCCGAACGGCCCTCTACGCTGCCCCCGTGTCGGGGATTGAATTGTTCCAGCGCGCCGGTCAAAGAGCCGCTATCGGAACCCGTCTCGTCTGTACCAGCTTCGGTGAAAGACCGAGTGCGGACCGGTGCCGCCCTCGGTGACAATACACGATCCCCGTTCTTCGCCCGCGGTTCCGCGCCCGTGCGCCCGACGCATTGGGTGCCTTTTGTCTTCCATCCCCCGCGCCTCGGTTGAGAAATTGATCGCTTTTGCGTTTTGCTCACGGACTTATTTGGTGCTAGTGTATTGTTGGCTTATTTTGATTCATTTGCATCGATCGATGGTTTCCTGTTAGTCCGAGTCGCAAGTTCCAGGTCGTTCCCGTTTGTGTCGTTGGGATCGTGTTTTTGCTGCAAGTTTTTATTCATTTTCTCCAGTGTTGGGTCTCAAGTTATGATGCGCTCATCTGTCCGAAAATCGGCGTTCACGCTCATCGAGCTGCTCGTCGTGATCGCGATCATCGCGATCCTCATCGGGCTCCTGCTCCCGGCGGTCCAGAAGGTCCGCGAGGCCGCGGCCCGCATGACCAGCAGCAACAACCTCAAACAAATGTCGCTCGCGTGCCACAGCCTCAGCGACACCCGGAACGGGATGCTGCCCCCGGTGTACACCGAGTCGTGGGTCAACACCGGCCCGCCGGACAACCACCTCGGGCCGACCGCGTACTCGCGCGAGCACGGGACCGGGTTCTTCTTCCTCCTCCCGTTCATCGAGCAAGACAACCTGTACAAGCTGGGCACCACGAACAACGGCGGCAGTGTCTACAACACGAACGTCCACACCAACATGGTGAAGCCGTTCCAGTCCCCGACCGACCCGACGAGCAACGAGAAGACCCACGGCTGGGGCGTGAGCAGCTACGCGATGAACTACCAAGTGTTCGGTCGCCCCGGGCACCCGTGGGGGTGGGCGTGGGGGTGCATGGGGAACACGCGATTGGCGAGCATGCAGGACGGGACCTCGAACACGGTCCTGTTCGCGGAGAAGCGCGCCGCGTGCCGCGGGGGCCCCAGCGGGAGCAACGGGAACCTCTGGTGCCACGGGTGGTGGAACGCCGACTGGATGCCGATGTTCGGCAACACCGACATCTACGGCTCCAACGCTTGGCTCGTTCCCCAGGTGCAACCGACCAACGCCACCTGTAACCCGTTCCAGGCGACCGCGTTCTCGGCGGGCGGGTGCCAAGTCGGTATGGGCGACGGCAGCGTCCGCACCGTGAATTCCGCGATCGCCCAGAACCAGTGGAGCGCGGCTATGACCCCGAACGGGGGCGAGACCCTGGGGCTCAACTAGCGCTGCTCGTTTCGCGCGGGGCGCCGCGGTCCGGAGGCGCCCCGATCACGTGGGCTCCCGGACAACTGCACCATTTCTTACCCCGACCGCGCCCATCGCGGTCGGGTTTCATCTTTGTCCCAACCATCGCCACTTTCATGAAACTTTCGATTCGTGTAGCTCTTTTGGCCCCGCTGCTCGCGCTCCTCGCGGGGTGCGGGGCGAGCGACAAGCGCGCCACAGTGTCCGGCAAGGTGACCGTCGCGGGTAAGGCCGGGCTGCCGGGCGGAATCATTCGCTTCGTTTCGGCAGAAAACCCAAGCCGAATCGGGGGCGGGACAATCAAGCCCGACGGCACCTATGAGGTCACCGACGCCCCCGTTGGCGAGTGCAAAGTCATCATCGACAATTCGCACCTCGATCCGAGTGCCAACAAGTCCAACGCCCCGGGGATGCCGGGTACGGGCAGTGGTATGCCGGGCATGAAGGGCATGCCCGGTGGTAAACAATTCGGGCCGGGTGCCGGGGGGCCAAAGGACGCCGACAAAGAGAAAATGACCGGCGCGCCGAAGGGGGCCGAGGTTCCGAGTGAGATGGGCATGGGGAAAACGGATCACGCCGGCGAGAAGTACGTCCGGATCGACGGAGCGTACTTCAAGTTGGACACGACGACGCTCAAGGCTACCGTTAGTGACAGCGGCTCCAACGCGCTCAACTTTGAAGTCAAGTAGCCCCGGAACTCGCGGTGGGCTACGGGGGCAGTACCGTAGCCCGTTTCGCCCCCCGGAACTCGTCCGGCGTCATCGCCCGCGCTGTACCGTCGGCCATCAGCACCGGGACCGCTCCGGCCGCTTCCGGGGCGGACGCGATGACGACTAGACGTGCGTCCGCGTCCCGGCACAATGCCCCCATCCCCGCGCCCCACGTTATTTCAAACCGCATCAACCCGGGGGGGAGGGGGCGGCTCAGGTCCAGTGAGTGCGACGCCAACTCCCCGTAGGACTTCGGCGGGCGCCCGCGTGCGTCCTGGAAACTGCGATAGAGTTCCCCCAACGTCTTCAATCCCTCGATTCCCCCTCCCGGAACCTCTGCCGGTTTGCCCCGGTCGGTGGTCTGCTGGGGTGCTTGCGTTGCCGTGTTCGGTCCGCAACCGGTGAACCCCACGAACCCGCATAGAAAGAGCACTCGCACCTCACACCTCCCGGTACGTCGGGCGCAACAGTTCTGATTCGCGTTCGCTCCGCCGGGTGAACCTCTTACCCGCGGTACTGTCCTTCATGCGGAGGGACTAGCCGACCGGCGACGGCACCCGTCTCGAAAACGGGCGAGCGACGAGTCTTGGGGGTTCAACTCCCCCTCCTTCCGCTTACGGCCCCGTGGTCCAACGGCTTACGACACCCGGATCACAACCAGGAAATGGGGGTTCGATTCCCTCCGGGGCCACTGTTTTATTGCGAATGGCCTTTTGCATTAGCGCGTGCCATCGGAACCGCACTATTACCGTTGGGCTAAGTAAGAGCCGGGTGAACACTTCTGACCGCCGAATCTGATGTAACAAAAGAGCAAATAAGCACCATCGGCCGCCAAAATTTGGCGGCCGATGGTGCTCTTGAAACTAATCCGGGAGCCACAATCAAGGCCCATTGAAACCGGCCGCGGAGTTCAAACCGGCGAAGAAGATGCGGGGCTGTTGCGTGAACGCACCGTCGCCGGTCACCATCACCAGGTCTTGTAACTGGAACAAGGGATTGCCGTTGATAAATGTGTCGTCATCAGACGGATTGTAGGCGCCGCTGAACCGCGCGACGGTCATGTTCACGACGCGCGTGTAGCCCGAGGGGAAGGCCGTAAACTCGCCCAACACCGAGCCCGTTTGCCCGTTGAAGACGCGCACCAGAGAGCCGTTGTTCGCCGAGACGTAGAGTTCCGCGCCGCGGTTCCCGTCCGTGGGGCCGGCCGCAACCGTGACCCCGACCCGGTTGGCCGGGATCGAGGGGTCGAACGCGAAGAACGACTGGATCTCGGTCTGCCCGCCCTGCCACACGCTGAACACCTTCACGTGCGGGACGTTCGTTGCGGCCCCGACGATGATCTCGTCGTAGGCGTTCGTATCGACCCCGGTGCCGGCGTATGCGTTGCTTCGCGTCGTGTCGACACTACCGGCCGCCACCGTCACCCCGCCCCGGTACCCCAAATCGAACGCGAGGAAGCTCCGCAGCACGGTGCCCGAGCCGTCGGTCGCGAGCACGTGCGGGGAGCCGCCCGCCGCGGCGCCGATGATAATCTCTTGCTTGAAGTTGCCGCTGGTCGTACCGCCGCTGAACCCGCCACCCGCGATCCCGCCGAGCACGTTCCCGACCGCGATGTTGAGCCCGCCCAGGAAGCCCGTGTCGAACGCGAAGAACGTGCTGAGCAACTGGCCGCTGGCGTTGAACACTTTTACCTGTGGCGGCCCGTTGGCGGCGACCGCCACAATGATCTCGTTGGCACTGTCCCCGGTAACGTCACCGACCGCGACGTTGATGCCACCCTTGAACCCGGGGAACGGGTTGAAGCTCTCCCGCAAGACCCCGGTATCGGACCACACGCGGACGAGCGCGTCCGTACCGGGGCCAGTACCAGTAACGTACTCGTTCCGGACCGAACTAGCGGTGTCCCCCAGATCCGAAAGCAGGTTCCCGGCTGCGAGGCTCAGGCCACCGGTCGGTCGGTTCGCGTCGTTGATGTTGATGGAGCCATTGGCGGGGGTGAGGAACGTGGGGGTCGTGCGGTCCTCCAGGCACTCGAACGCAAGCCGCGCCGGACGCCCCGTCGTTGGAGTGGGCGATTGCGACATAGATCCCTCCAAAATATAAAGCGGGCGGAGCGGACTTGATGGTGAATCGTAACGGTATTCAACGTTAAGATAGCCGCTGATCCCGGGATGTTAATGGAGAAACGGCGCAATCCCGGGCGCGCGTCGGGCTTCGCGCCCGCCCAAACAGCAGCGTTGGAGGTGCGAGCAGGATCGCAGCGCGCCATTTTGTGCGCGCAACCGCGCAAGCAAGCAAAGTCGAACCTTTCGGCGCACGTCCGGTGGCGCGGAACAACGAACATATATATACCCGCGCGAATCTGCCGAAAACGCTCGTTGATCCGCGCGACGGCCGACAGTTTTTCGCAAATCGCCCTAGCACTCGCCCTTGTGCGACTGTACACTTCTAATCAATTCGGGTACGACTTACCCAAATTCGTCTGCTTAACACAACACCGTCGTTTCGACAAAGGTTCAGCATGGGTGCTCCGCGTGGCCCGCGCTTCGGCCGTTCGTTCCTCCAGGTCGAGCACCTCGAGGACCGCACAACCCCCTCGTACAACCCCGCGCTCCCGTTGAACCAGCAGATCGCTGCCGGCGATGTCGCGGGCGACCGCATCATTGTCGTCGCGAACTCGGGCGCGGCGCTGTCATCGGCCCCGTTCGTCAGCAGCGTTCACGCGCTGGGGAACAACACGTACAGCGTGCGACTAAACGCCGGCACGGACGTGGGCGGGGCGCTCGCGTACTACGGGGGCGTGTCCGGGGTCGCGTGGGCCGAGCCGGACGTGATCCTCCGCGCCGCTGTGGTCCCCAACGACCCGTCCTACGGCTCGATGTACGGGCCGGCCAAGATCGGCGCCGAGGCCGCGTGGAACATAACTACGGGGAACTCGAACTTCGTGGTCGGGGTGATCGACAGTGGCGTGGACTACACGCACCCCGACCTCGCGGCGAACATGTGGCGGAACCCCGGCGAGATCCCGGGCAACAACACCGACGACGACGGCAACGGGTACGTCGACGATGTTTACGGGTGGGACTTCATCAACGGCGACAACGATCCAATGGACGACAACGGGCACGGAACCCACGTGTCCGGCACCATCGGCGCGGTGGGCAACAACAACGTTGGCGTCACGGGCATCAACTGGAACGTCAAGATCATGGGCCTCAAGTTCCTCGGGGCCAACAACAGCGGCCCCATTAGCGCCGCCATCGAAGCGGTGAATTACTCGGCCAAGATGGGGGTGAAGGTCACGAACAACAGTTGGGGCGGCGGGGGCTACAGCCAGGCTCTGGCCCGGTCCATCGCGCTCGCGCAGAGCGCGGGGCAGATTTTCGTAGTGGCCGCCGGCAACAGCGGCCAGGACAATGACGTCACGGCCGCGCAGCCGGCCAACTACTCCACGTCGTTCGATAACGTCATCACCGTCGCGGCGACCGACGACAGCGATGAACTGGCCGATTTTTCGCAATACGGTGCCCGGACGGTCACGCTCGCCGCTCCCGGTGTGGGGATTTTGAGCACCACACCGGGCGACAGCTACGGGCTCCTCGACGGCACCTCAATGGCGTCGCCGCACGTGGCCGGGGCCATCGCTCTGTACTGGGGCGCGAACCCGACCCTCAGTTACACGCAGGTCGTCAACAAGCTCAAGAACTCGGTGGACAAGCTCAGCAACCTGACCGGCAAGGTTTCCACCGGCGGGCGCCTGAACGTCGCCAAGATGTTCAACCTGACCGACATCCCCCCCATCGTGGTGGACGCACCGGCCGGGTCGGAAATCGTCCGCGTGCTGGGCACGGGCGGCGAAACGAAGCTCGCGCTGGACCCGTACCGCGGGTTCCTGGGCGGGGTCGTGGCCGCTGCGGGCGACCTGAACGGGGACGGCGTGGCCGACGTGGTGACCGCCGCCACACTGGGCGGGCACGTGAAAGTGTTCGACGGTGCCACCGGGCAGGAGCTCCGGAGCTTCTTCGGGTTCGCGGGGTACAAGGGGCCGATCAACCTGGCCATTGGTGACGTTAACGGGGACGGGGTCGGCGACATTATTATCGCGGCCAATCTGAACGGGCACGTGAAGGTGTTCGACGGGGCCACCGGGGCGCTAACGTTCAGCTCGTTCGTGTACCAGGGGTACCAGGGATCGATCGCGGTGTCCGTGGCCGACACCGACGGCGACGGGAACAACGACCTCGTCACCGCGGCCGACGGCGGGGCCGGGGTCCACGTAAAGGCGTTCGCTCAGGGAACCTTGTCGGCCCACGATTCGTTCTTCGCGACCGGTCCCGGGGACTGGTCCAACTTCAGCATCTCGACCGCCGACTTGGACCTCGACGGCACCCCGGAGTTGATGGTTTCGCAAGGGCCGCGCGTGCGCGTCCTCAACTTGCAAACCAAGGCCGCACGAGCTGACTTCCTCGCGTTCGACCCGCTCTCCAAGGACCGCATCACGGTGCAAGCGGCCCGCTACACCGGTGACCCGAGCGCGGAGCTGGTGGTGATCCGCGAAACGCAGGGGCGCTCGCAGGTGCGCGTCTTCGACGGACCGAACTACACGCTCGAAGACTCGTTCTTCGCCGACGTTCGCTAATAGCAGCGTGAAGTAACGACGCGGCGGGCGCCCAATTGATGAGCGCCCGCCGCGTCGTTGTTGTTGCAGTGATTTGGTCGGTGCTGTCGCGCGTTCTTGGGAATCGCAAACGCTTTGGTGAGAACCACCGGCCGTTCGCCCGGTACAGCAGATCGCACGCGCCCTGGACTTTTCTTGATCTTGGCGATCCTGTTAATCCCGTCAAGAAATTCTTCGAGTTGCCCGTGTCACTTCGCTACGTCGCACACGAGGGTCGCGTAGTTGCGGACCTCGTCGTACTTCTTGCCCGCGTGCTCGCCGGCCTTCGCCTCGACCTGCTTCGCGTACACGCCGTAGCGCCCGGCCGCGTCGAACACCGGGGTGTAGCCGTCCTTGTCGGTCGTCACGGCCTTTTTCCCACCGGCCGGGAGCATGACGGTTACTTCCGAGTTCGCGAGCGGCTTGCCCGCGGCCAGCACCTGGAACCGCAGCGCCCCGGCCTTCCCCTCGGCGACCACCTCCAGCGCGATCTTCTCCCCGAGCGGCTTCGCGGCCGCGGTACCGAGGACCGCTTTCGGGAAGTACGTGAGCTTGAACGGTTTCGCGTCGCCCTTCTGGAGCACGCCGTAGTCGGTCACCCCGAACAGCACGCGGTCGCCACTTCCGGGCACGTTCACCGCATAGAAGCCGTCCTCCTTCTTCCACTCTACGGGCGCGTCCTTTCCGGCCGCGTCGCGCAGCGTGAGCTTGGTGTCCGCGAGTTTTTCGATGTTCACGGCCGTGTCCGGCTCCAGGTTGTCGCTGAACACGACCTTCGCCGTTTCACCCTTTGCGTCCGGCACGATGAACGGAAAGTGTGCGTGCGCTCCTGCCGCGGCGACCAGTCCGACGATCGCCGCTCCGATCATGCGATGCATGTGTTTCTCCTTGAAAATGCGCGCCGGTAGGGAACGTGCCGGCTGGGGTATTTATATGGGAGTGGAGCGGCGGAATACTGCCCCGGCCTTATTCGTAGGCGTAGAAGGATGAGCCGCGGATAGTGCGGATAACGCAGATCAAACCAGAGGTGACTTTTTAGCCCCGGATGGGGCGGCAGCGAGTAGCCAGGGGTGAAGCGCAGCACAACCCCTGGCGGACTTGACGAGCCGCAACCGCTACGCCACTTCGGGCGGGTCCGCGTCGGCGATCGGCCATAGGTGAGGCTCGAGCGCACCCACGGCCACCGGATCACCGGCCCACACACTTGCAGTAGCGCGCGAACGAATGCGGAGGGGGAGGCCGTTGTCGCACGTCACATCGACGAGCCGGTCCGCGCCGAGGAACGTCACGCCGGTGACGCGACCGGACCACGTCCACCGCCCGCCTTCGGGATTCAGTACGCAGTGTTCCGGGCGAATCATGACGAACTCGGCCGAACTCCCGACCACTTTGCCGGGAAGCAGATTCGCAGCTCCGAGGAACTTTGCAACAAATGGTGTGCGCGGGCGGTCGTAGACATCCGCCGGCGCGCCCACCTGAAGCAAGCGCCCCGCGGCCATCACGCCGATCAGGTCCGACACCGCGAGCGCTTCTTCCTGGTCGTGCGTCACGAGGACCGCGGTCACGCCAGTTTGTCGTTGCAGCGTGCGCAACTCGGTGCGGAGTTGGTCGCGGAGGTGGCGATCGAGGTTCGCGAGCGGCTCGTCGAGAAGCAGTACGTCCGGTTCGATAACCAGTGCTCGGGCGAGCGCGACGCGCTGCTGTTGCCCGCCGGAGAGCCGGACCGGTTTGCGGTCGCGCTCCTCCGCGGACAGTCCGACGCGGGCGAGCATGTCATCGACTCGCTGGTCGCGCACGGCCCGGGCCACGCGGCGCACTTCGAGGCCGAACGCGACATTCTGCCGGGCCGTGAGGTGCGGGAAGAGGGCGTAGTTCTGAAAGACCGTGCCCGCGTTCCGGGCTTCGGGGGGCAACGCGGTCACGTCGCGCCCGCGCAGAAACACGCGCCCCGCACTCGGTGCGAGGTCGCCGCCGAGTAGTTTCAGCAGTGTGGTCTTTCCACACCCGGAGGGGCCAAGGAGTGCGAGGAGTTTGCCCGCCGGAAGTGCTAGCGAGACGTCCCGAACGACGGTTGTCGGGCCGTATCCGAAGGTGACAGCGTCGAGACGCACGCCGTCGTTTGTGGGCGGGTTCATGCCGAGCGCTCGGTGCTCGCTGCGTGAGAAACAAACGTGCGATTCAAGGCTTCGCAACCTTTTCCGCTTCTTCGGCACTCAGGAGGCCGTCGCCGTCACGGTCCAGTTTACGGAACTGCTCCGGCGTGCCGAGGAACTCGCGGACCGAAACGAACCCGTCGCCGTTCCGGTCCATCGCGCGGAACCATTGCGGCCCTGCCTCGCGCGTGAATGTGCGGATGAGCGGAACGGCGGGCGGTTTCGCGATGCCCGGGACGATCACGAGCGATACGCCGGTGTCGGTGGGCACAGCGTCTGCGAGTGCGGTTTTCGCGCGCCGCAGTTCCGCCACGCTGAGTTGGCCGTCGCGATCGGCGTCGAGCAGATCAAACAGCCCGACCGGTCCCGGCACCGCGGTGAGCGACACAACTCTGGGAGCGATCTTCTCGAACGCGGTTTTGGCCTCTTCGCGCCCGGCGACGAGTAGTGCTTTGGGCATAGCCGGCTTCTCAGCGGGCAGGCCGGGGCGGGCGTGGATCTCTACCCACGTTCCGCCGATCTTCCCGCGCCAGTGCGAATCCCCGTGTCCGAGCTTTATCGTCTGCTCGATATCGGCTTTGCCCTCCACCGGAACAACAGTTACTCGCACCGCTCCCGGCGTTGGGTGCTTTTCTGGGACGACGGTTTGCAGATCCGGGACCAGTTCGAGTGGTGAAATGCACTCGTCGTCGTCTAGGTCGAACTTACCGAGCAGCACCTTCTCCGCGTGCGCGAGTTCAGCGGCGGAGAGTTTCCCGTCCTTGTCTTTGTCGAGCGCTCGGAAAATCGCGTTGGAAAGTGCGGCGGGGTGCGGAGCGGCTGCGGTCAGCGCCTCAGCGCGAAGCAGCGAACCCTCCGGCATGAGGTTGTCCAGTGCGCTCGCGCCGGGCTTGCCCTTCAGAGCGTCGCGAACACGTTTCGCGTCGGCGTCGAACTTCGCGAGTGGTGAACCGCCGAATTCGATTTTCAACCGCATGCGGACGGCTGGCGCGCTGCCGACTTCGAGCAGCACATCGTGGGCGGGTGCGGGATCAGCCCCTGGAAGAAGGGCCATTAGCACGAGCGCAGCCGGGGTCACGAGAGCACCTCCGTCAGCGGTTTCGCGGATTTGTCGACGATGCGAATGGGGCGCCCGATGTTCGAGAGGTGCTGCTTCTCGTAATCGACGCCGACCGCCTTGCAGATCGTCGCGAGCAGGTCGGGCACGTCGGCCGGGCGCTCCTCGACTGTCGAGCCGTCCTTGCTCGTCCGGCCGATCACCTGCCCACACTTGATCCCACCGCCGCCCAGCACCACGTTCCACGCATTCGGGTAGTGGTCGCGGCCCAGGTTCCCGTTAATGCGCGGGGTACGGCCGAATTCGCCCATCCACACGATCGTGGTCGTGTCCAGCAACCCTCGATCCTTGAGATCGGCCACGAGTGCGGCCCAGGCCGGGTCGAGGATGTCGCAAAGCGTCTTCACGCGGTCGAAGTTTCGGGCGTGCGTGTCCCAACTGCCCATGAACCCGCCGCTGAGCGTCACTTCGACGAATGGCACGCCGCGCTCGACCAGGCGCCGCGCGATGAGGCAGCCCTGGCCGAACGGGTTCTTGCCATAAGTGGATCGCAGCTTCTCCGGTTCGTCGTCGAGGTGGAACGCGGCGCTCGCGGAGCCATTCACGAGCCGCAGTCCGCGCTCGTAGGCGGACTGGATGCTCGCGATGGCGGTCCCCTCGCGCCCGGGCGCGAAGTCCGCGTTCAACCCTTCGAGCAACTTCACGCGATCGTTCGCGCGGCTACTCTCGACGGCGGGCTTGATGTCAGCCACTGCCAAGTCGCGCAACCCCGGGCGCCGCGTGTACGGAGCGTCCGGGCTGTCACCAACCAAGAGCGGGGCGTAGTCCGGCCCCAGGTAGCCCGAACTGTACCCGCCGTCACTCAGTCCGCGGCGCCCGCCGACGCTGATGTAGTTCGGCAACTCGGCCTTCGCGTCGCCGAGTTCCTTCGAGACGAGCGAACCGAGCGTCGGGTACTGGAGCGGCTCTTGCGGCAAGTGCCCGGTGCGGAGCAGATACGCGGCGCGGTCGTGGTCACCCTCGCGCGTGGACATCGAGCGCACGACCGCGAGGTGCTTCATCTGCTTAGCGACGAGCGGCAGGTGCTCCGCGATCCGGATACCCGGCACCGCCGTTTCGATGGCTTTGAACGGCCCACCCGTTTCTTCGCCCGGCTTGGGGTCGAAGGTGTCGATCTGCGACGGACCACCGGGCATCCACAACAGAATGCACGAGCGCTTCCGCTTCGGGTCCGCGGCCGCGGCTTCGGCGAACCGGTTGAACCACCCGCCCTGTGCCCCGACCGCGACACCCGCGGCCGCGAGTTGCATCAGCCGGCGCCGATCAAGGGAGTCGCGGAATGCGGAGTGCGGAGCGCGGAGTGAAGACACGACACACCCGGTGTTAGAGAAGGGGCGAGCGAAGGGGCATTCGGCGCGTGTTCTGCGTTCCGAATTCCGCGCTCCCCGTTCCTACGTTAGTGATTCAGCAGGAATTCTTGGCTGTTCACGAGCGCCCAGAGGACGTCCGCGAGTTGGGCTTTGCGCCCCGCGTCGCCGTCGCGCGTGAGGTGTGCGAGGAACTTCTCGCTCTCCGCGGCGCTCGGTCGGCGCGCGTATATTGCGAGGAACAGCACTTCAATCCGGTCCGCGTCAGTGAGGAACGGAGCGCTTGCGACCGCAACGAGCGTCTCGCCCTTTTCGGGATCGGTTTGGCGCGCGAGCCATGTGCCGTTCATGAGTGCCAGCGCCTGAAGGATCGACGTCTGGGCGTCGGTGCGCTGGCCGCCTCCGGCAAACTTCGCGAGGAACTGCCCGCGTGGGGATTCCGCGGTCACGCCGAACGCGACACGTGACGCGGCCGGGATTTCTTCGCGGTAACCGGTCGCCTGCACGAGGCTGTCGAAGAGTTGCTCCGGCGAAAGTCCCTTCACGTTCATCCGGGCGAACAACCGTGGGTCGTTCTGCGTCTTCCCGGTCCCTTTGCTACTCCGCTGGTACGCAGTGGATCGGCCGATCGCTTTCACGAGGACGCTCGTGTCGAAATCGGCGGCTACCAGTGCCGCGGCCAAGTCGTCGAGCAACTCGGGGTGGCTCGGCGGGTTCTGCGGGTTGAAGTCGTCCACGGGATCGACGATCCCAATTCCGAAGAACTGTGCCCAGATGCGGTTCGCGGTCGCCCGCGCGAAGAACGGGTTCTTTTTCGCCGTGGCCCACTCCGCGAATTGCTGTCGCGTATCGGTCACACCCTTCCAGTTCGGGTCGGCGCCGTCAATGAACTTCGGCGTCGCCTCGATCTTGGTGTCGTTGACCGGGACCGTCTTGCGCAGGAGCAGTTGCGCGGCCGGGATCACCTTCTCTTCCGGTCCCTGCGGCGGCACCGGGGCGAAGAACGCGGCCGTTTCCCAGAACTGCTGCTGCGTCCATTTGTCGAACGGGTGGTTGTGGCACTGGGCACACTCGATCTTCACCCCGAGCAGTACCCGCGCGGTGCTGGACGCAACCGTTTCGGCCTTGAGGTCGTTCGCCTGGTAGAAGGCGAGCGCCGACGGACCGGGGACCGGGCGCGGTCGCCCGTCTGTTTCGCGGTCGAGATAGTCGAGCGGGGCCGTGAGCAGGTCGCGCACCAGTTCGTCGGCCTTCCGCCCGGCCCGGAGCCGGTCACGAATCCACGCTTCGAGGCTGATGTTGAGGAATTGAACCCGCGGGTTGACCGCGGATTGCGGCACGAACGCGAGCCGCCAGACCGCCGCGGCGTGGTTGATCGCGCTGGGGCTGGCGAGCAATTTGTCGATGAGCTTCGCGCGCTTGTCGGCTGATTTGTCGTCGAGGAACGCACGCGCTTCGGCCACAGTGGGGACGCGCCCCACGATGTCGAGCGACGCGCGGCGCAGGAACTCCGCGTCGGTCGCGGGCGCTGCGGGTTTCACGCCGTGCGCGCTTAATTTCACATCGATCCGGGCGTCGATTTGCGCCGCGAGTTGGGTCGGGTCCGGTGCGGCACCGATCGCGCCGCTGATCCCGAGAGCGGTGGCGAACAGCGCGAGCGCGAAGCGAATCATGCGCGATGGTCCTGACGGGAACGGTGCGGGCCGCACGCGGTCATTCGAGATCGAACACGTCGCCGGCCGTGGGCGAAATGGCGGCCGCGACGGTCCGATTCGGTGTGGAGTAGGGCAACTTCCGGACGTGCCCGTCGCAGAAGAGGAACCACACACCGTTGGGGTCGGGCGCCCCCCAATTGTCCGAAACGGTTTCGATGAGCTTCGGGGCGTCGCGGAGCAGTTTGTCGCCCTTGCGCCCGGTCCCGCCGCTCCCTCCGAAGATGATCGGCTCGTCCCAGTACCAGACACCGGCCTTGATCGCGTCGGTGTCCATCGCTTTCTCGGCGATTAGAGCGGTTTCGGCGAGACCGTCTTTCACTTGCTCCGGTTTCATCATGTTACCGTTACCACCGCGGACCACCTGATCGTTGGCGGCGTAGTCCGTGCGGCCCCACGGCCCCAACCCCGCGTCCTGGTACGTCCACTTCGCGTAGATCGGATCGACCTTCGGCACCTGTTGGGCTTCGGCCGGACGCCGGGTGCCGATGTAGTAGGTCGGAACCGCTCGCGTGTGGTCTTGCTTGCGGAACGCTTCTTCTTCACCGATGTACGGCAGGATGCTGTACGCCCAGCACCCGGTTTGGAGCCGCCCCGCGCGCTTGGGGTCGCCGTAGCCCCAGC
The DNA here is from genome assembly GCF_001610855.1 of Gemmata sp. SH-PL17. Taxonomy (NCBI): domain Bacteria; kingdom Pseudomonadati; phylum Planctomycetota; class Planctomycetia; order Gemmatales; family Gemmataceae; genus Gemmata; species Gemmata sp. SH-PL17. Next base: position 8,232,784 of record NZ_CP011271.1, on the reverse strand, counting down.
AGAACGTCTCACTGTCCGGGAATCCTGTTCGACAGTCGGGCGTGGTGACCGCTTCGGCCGGCGGCCCGCCGTTTCCCGGGAAGAAGCCGTAGGTCGTGGTGAACGACTGCATCCCCTGGCCGATCGTGCGCAGGTTCTCCTTCGACCGCGACGCGGCGTTCGCGGCCCGCGCCTTGGCGATCGCCGGGAGCAGTAGCCCCGCGACGATTGCGACGAGCGCGGTCCCGAACGCGATGTTAGCGACTCGCCGAATCACGTGCGGCCTCTCTTGTGGGCGAGGGCGGTCACTTGACCTCGAACGTGTGATCCTTGACGCCCTCGTCGGGCACTTTGAGGGACCACGGCGTTTTGTTGCGATCGGCGTAGTCCGGGCGCTTGATGCGACCGGCGAGGGCGGGCGACAGGGTCACCTTCCAGTCCCCCGGTGGCACACCCTCTCCGTGCGGGTAGGTGCTTATTGTGAACCCGCCGTCCAACTGGAGCTGCGAGGTGGGCGGCTCGCCGGCCCAGGTGTTGCCAGCGGCCGGGTAAAAATACACGACCCCGGCCGATAGCCCCGTTCCTTGCTGAGTCACCTTACCAGTGACCGGCGCGAGTTTCGGAGCACCCTTACCCCCGCACCCGACAAGGGCCGTGGCGACGAACGCCACGGCCAGGAACAAACAACGCATTATGAAATGCCTCGGTGAGATTGCGCAATCAGTATTGGGGGATGACTTGACCGTCGGCCTGACGAATCAACAACCGCAGGACGGCGTTCGTGATACTGTAATTAACCGTGCGAACGCTCCCGTCGCCGAACACGAATTGTGCCCCCGCCGGACTGGGCGAGCCCCACGTCCCTCCGCCGCAATACTCGGAGCCCTCCGTCCAGCCCCGCTCTTCCGGCCGGGTCGGGAAGTTAATCAGCGTCTGGTCCTGATAGATACCGTCCCCGCAGCGCCCGGTGCCACCGGTACCGCCCATGACGTAAGGCTCGTCCCAATACCAAGTGCCGGCGTTGTAGGATTGCGGATTCATCGCCTTCTCGCCGATGAACAACGTGTTCGACAGCCCGTCGGTGACGCTCGCCACGGTCGAGACCTTGCCCCAATTCGTTCCGTAGGTCGTACAGAACACCTGGTCGTTGGCCGCGTAGTCCGACCGCGCGCTGGCTCCCAGACCGGCGTCGTAGTACGTGTACCCGATGTTGACCGAGTCCGTTGCAGGCACCGTTTGGGCCGTCGGAGCGCGACGCGAGGGCATGTAGTAGGTCTTCACGGGCGTTCGGTAGCACGCCAGCGGATCTTTGAACAGCGCATCTTGCTCGACATACGGCAGGAGCGAGTAGAACGCGGAGCCGAGTTGGTACTTACCGGCCCGGTTCGGCTTGCCCCAACGCGGGACGTAGCTGGACCCACCGGGGAAGCCGGTGGAGCAGAGCGGGTCGGTGTTATTGGTGTTCGGGTTATCGTACCCGCCCCCGTTGGGGTAGTGGTTGTACGAGCTCTCGTAGTTCGCGAACGCCAGTCCGAGTTGTTTCAGGTTGTTCTGGCTGCTCATGCGTGCGGCAGCCTCTCGCACTTTTTGGACCGCGGGGAGGAGCAGTCCGATGAGAATCGCGATGATCGCGATCACGACGAGCAATTCAATGAGCGTAAACCCGCGATGACGGGTCATGGGATCTCCCGGGTGAAGAGCAAGCTGGCGGAAAAGCATTTATGTCTGCCGTAGAATCACTATGTTGCGGAGACTACCACTCCGAGTCAACGACCTTTCAGGAAATTCACGACACCTGCCCTAGTGTTACTTTGTTGCGCGAAAGGCTTCGACCGCTGACGCAATGCGCGTCGCGGTGGTGAGCCAGCACATTCCGCCGAAGATCCACGCGAACCACGCGAACCGGTCCGGGAACAGGCACACCAGTACGAACACCGCGATCGTCTCGGCGCCCTCAGTTAATCCGCCGAGGTAATAAATCGCCTTCTTCCCGCGCGCCTCCGTGGTGATGCCGCGTTTGGCCGCGAACGCGGAGAACGCCAGGAACGAACTGCCCGTGCCCACGAAACTGAACACGAGAAAGCACGCCGGTAGCGCGAACTCCGGCCGACCGACGGCGAAGAAGAACGGCACGCCCGAATAGAACAGGAAATCGAGCGCGATATCGAGGTACCCGCCGAGATCGGTCGGACCGAGGCGCCGAGCCAGTGCGCCGTCGAGTCCGTCTGCCACGCGGTTCAACGCGATCAGCGCGAGCGCCGCTTCGTATTGGCAAAACGCCAGCGCCGCACACGCCGCCGCGCCGAACGCGAACCCCGTCACGGTCACAACGTTCGCACTCAGCCCGCACCGGGCCATCACCGCGGCCAGTCGGTCCAGGGGATCATCAATCAGCCGGCGCAGTCGGGCGTCGAACATTCGCGCTCTCGTGTGTGGCCCGCGCTCGGGCGCTCGTCGGTGTCGGGTAGTGGAGGTATGCTGTCTCTTCGCCGCGAGTGAGGTGCTGTGTGCCGTTCCCGCTATTCGCCCCGACCGTGTTCATCGGAGAACCGTGCCCCCGCGAGAACCGCGTTCCGCTCGCGGAGGTGGACCACGGCCCGTTCGATGCGCTCCTCGCCAAGTTCGTGGACAGCAACGGGCGCGTGGCCTACGCGGACTGGAAGGCGAGCGACGCGGACTTGCGCGCACTCCACGATTACCTTACCGCGGTCGGTCGGGCCGACATCGACGGCCCCGCTCCGCACGAGTCCGCCCTCGCGTTCTGGATCAACGTCTACAACGCACTCACGCTCGCGGGCGTTCTCCGCGTGTACCCGACCACGAGCATCCGGAACCACACCGGCCGCGTGTTCGGGTTCAACATCTGGAAGAACCTCCGGCTGCACATCGGCGACCGCACGTTTTCGCTCTCCGAAATCGAGCACGGCGTTCTGCGACTGCTGAGCGACCCGCGGGTTCACTTCGCGCTCGTGTGTGCGTCCAACAGTTGCCCGGCCCTGCGCCCGCGGGCCTTCACCGGCGACACCGTTCAGCACGAGCTGGAAGCGAGTGCCCGCGAGTTCTTCGCGCGCCCGGACGCCGTTCGTATCGATTCCGAAAAGCAGGTGGTTTCGCTCTCCAAGTTGTTCAAGTGGTACGGACCCGACTTCACCTCCGCGTCCGCTGATCTCCTGACCGCGATACGGAAGTTCCTCCCCGACGCGGCCCGCGATCAGATTGACCCAGCGCAAACCCGAGTGGAGTTTTTGCCCTACGACTGGAAGCTGAACGACCAGCAGAGCGAATAGCCCGCGCTCACATCCGCGCGATGGGCTCTTCGGCCACGCCGACCTTCTTCAGCCGTTCGAGGTGGTCCGCATATGCTTTCTGGCGGTTCACGAAGAACAGCCCGCCCTTTCCGCCGCGCATCCGGATGCGCCAGTACGTTACCCAGGCGAGGGCCTTCTCCGGCCAGCGCACGAACCGCCGTCCGCCGCCGTACTCGCCCTGGAAGTACTGCCCCTTCTCGATGGCCGGGCGCACCACGGCCTCGGCCCCGCCGTCTTTTTTGACCGCGTACACGTCGTCGGCCCAGTGGCCGGTAATCAGGTTTGCGGCGGGGTACGGTGCGGAGTTGCCCCACAGCACCTTCCCCTTCGGGCCGTTCGCGTTGCAGAACCACGGGAAGATCGTTCGCAGGCAGCACACGAAGTAGGCGTAGTCGCGCGGGCGGTACTCGCGGTTGCGGAACAGGATCAGCACTTCCCGGCGCTCTTCGCGCACGAAGCGGTAGATCTCGCGCTTGAACTTTTTGTCGCTGAAAAAGGAAATCGCGTCCGGGAAGTCCGTGAAAATGAGCTGGCCGCTGTTGTAATGACTGGTGCCGTGGATGTAACTAATGCCGTGCGGCATCCGGCGCCGCGGACCGATCGGGAGTTCTTCCGAACCTGTCGACAGCCCCACGCGGTACGCGAGGAACTGCCCCGTTTTCGTGACGACGAAGTCGTCGATTGGAAGCCCGTCTTCGTTCGGGCCGCGCGGCGAGCGGAAGATGACGTTATCGTGCCAGATGTACTGCCCGGTGGCCGGGTTGATGCCGGTTACCCACGGGTGATCGGGACCGACGAGCCCGTGCTTCATCGGGCGGAGTTGGGTGATATCGAGGACGCGCACGATACCCAGACCGTTGTGCCCCATCTGGTAGAGCCAACGGAACGGGATGCCGAACCAGTACCCGATGCCGTCGCGGTGCCGGCGGGCGGGAACCGTAGTGGGTTCGGCACGGCCGAGTTGCGGCCGGTTCGCGGTCATTTGGCGGCGACGCTCGTGCAGGCGTCCGCGCTTACAGGGGTAGGGGCCGTGACCGGTTCGGCGTGTTCGGCGATCGAAGCCGCGCCGTCAGCGGCGGATGCCTTCCGGCCGAACTTGTTGTTCCACCCGCGGCGGATCGAGCCCCACAGCCCGAGCGCCTTGAACGGCGGGACGAGGAGCTTGAGCTTCTTGTCCTTTTCGCCCCAATTCGGCACGTCGTCGTGCAGCACGTACACTTCCCACATCGTCTGATCCGGGTCCGTCACCCAGATCTTCGTCTGGTGCGCGTAGCAGCACTTCACGTCGTCCTGCTGGCCCATCTGTGCCCCGACCGCCTTCAACCGCTCCTGGATCGCCCGCAGTTGTTCGACGGTGACCACACGAAGCCCGAGGTGATTGAGCGGCCCGCCGACACACGCCCGCTTGGGCTTCAGCGACAGCACGAGCGGCGGAACGTCGACCTCGAATTTGACGTAATCCGCGTACACCTTCACCGGCTTCGTACCGAACAGCGCGGTGTAGAACTCGACCGACCGCGCGAGATCGGAAACGTTCAGCGACGCATGGAACTTGACCACCGCGGTGGCCGCTTCCGGGGTGCGATTCGCGGCTGGTGCTGTAGCGCTCATGGAAACTCCGCGTGCGGTTCGGACGTGCGTCGGGATCGGTGAGCGGTTCGGCTCTATTAAGGCGTGCCTTGGTGTTAAGATATTACCCACCCCCGACCCGACAACAAGCAGTATTCCCCGCTCCCCTCGGCGCGCTTACAAGCACATGAGGGACACAGGATGTCGTGTACACACAAGGCGGGAACCCTGTGGGTGGCCACATGCGCGCGGGATCGTGCTGATTCGCCATTTCCACTCGCCCCCCGATGTGCGATGCTGGATGCGTTCTAGCGCTGCCCTTCCAAACGATGAGGCTTCCGTTCATGCGTCGCCTTGCTCTATTCCTTCCACTCATCCTCTCCTCTCTTTTTGTCACCTCTCCCACTATCTCGGCCCCGCCCGCTGCGGTCGAGATCCCCGCCGCACACAAGCCCGAAGCCAAGGACGTCGTCCGCTACGGCGACGGCTACCGCTACCCGCAAGCCGGGTGGGTGGTGCTACACGTCGAGGGCGAGCCGTACACCCGCGGGTACCAGCAGGGCCGCTTGCTCTCGAAAGAGATCGCCGCGTTCATTCGGATGATCGCGACCGATCGTAGCGCGAAGGCCCCCGCCGACGGGTGGAAGGCCGCCCGCCAACTCGCGAACGCGCTGTTTCTCCGCAAGATCGATCGCGAGGTTCTCGAAGAGATGAAGGGGATCGCGGAGGGCGCAACCGACGCCGGCGCGAGTTACGATGAGCGCGACATCGATCTGCTCGATATTGTCGTGCTGAATTCCTGGATGGAACTCGAATCGCTCGATTCCGCGCTCAACACGATGCCCACCGGTCTGGAAGACAAAGTGTTCCCGCGCCCGGGACTGCCGAAAGCCCCCGCGCCGCGGCCGACGAAAAAAGACCACTGCTCGGCGTTCATCGCGACCGGTCCGGCAACGGCTGATGGGAAGATCGTGTTCGGGCACATTACGATGTCGGGTCTTAACAGTGCCCCGTTCGTCAACGTGTGGATCGACGTGGTGCCGAAGAAGGGGCACCGGTTCGTGATGCAGGCGTTCCCGGGCGGCGTGTGGTCGAGCCAGGATTATTACATCAACGACGCCGGCATCGTGCTGTGCGAAACGACGATCAGCCAGTCCCCGTTCGATGCGACGGGCATGGCGCTGACGAGCCGCGCGCGCAAGGCGATCCAGTACGGCGACAGCATCGACGCGGTCGTGAAGGCGCTCTCCGAGAAGAACAACGGGCTGTACGCGAACGAGTGGCTCATCGGCGATCTGAAGACGAACGAGATCGCGATGTTTGAACTCGGCACGAAGGCCACGAAGTTGTGGCGCAGTTCCAAAGAGGAGTGGTTCGGAGAGACAAAGGGCTTCTATTGGGGCAACAACAATGCGAAGGATCTGGCCGTGCGCCTCGAAGCATTGCCCGCGGAGCCCGACGAGCGCCCCGAGCGAACCGAGTGGGAACCTGACGAGCGCGACAAGGCGTGGTTGAAGTTCTACAAGGAGTTCGCGGGGAAGATCGATGCGGCGGCGGCGAAGGTCGCGTTCACGAACGAAACGCTGGCCCAGGACTCGTCACTGGACGCGAAGTACGCCACCGCGGACATGGCAAAGAAGCTGGCCACGCACGCGATGTACGGCCCGCCGCACGGCAAGCCGTGGAAGCCGACCGACGAGCAGAAGCGCGACCACCCGGAAATCATGACGCTCGAACCGCACCCGTGGACGGTGCTTACCGTCGGCAAACCTTAACGGTTTGCGCCAGAAGATCATAAAGTCGCAGGTCGTAAGGTCGAAGACATCCTTATTTGGTGTCCTCGACCTTACGACCTGCGACTTTATGATCTTCTGACTACACGAAGCGGGTTACTTCTTCTCTTCTTTCACTTCGACTACCTTTCCTCTCGCGAATGTCGCTTTGAGGAATTCGACCTCCTTCATCGCCTCTTCTTTCTTCTCGTAGCCGACGGTGCCGATCGCGACCGACTTACCCTCGGTGTTCTTGATGCGGAACCGCCAGCCGTCCTTCGCCTTGTAAACCTCGATCGTGCCGACTTCCTCGGTCTTCTTCTGAAGGGCCGCCGGTGCGGGAGAGAACCCGGTCGACGCGATCAGTGCCGCGACGACGGCAAACAGGGCGAACGAACGCAACGCGGTGCGCATGGGAGAACTCGCAGTGGTGAGTGGCGCTGGGGCCGGTCCCCGGCGCAGAAGGATTATCGCACGCGAGAAAGTGAGAGACAACACACCCAAGCGTCATACGGGCAGGAGATCGCCCACAAGCACAGCAAAACCTGGGATAACGGGAAGTGCGGTCAGAGTGTCGGTTGCTGTGAAGACAACGGGCGCTTGGCCCGGTTGATGGGCTGTAACGGTGCGGGCGCCCGGATCAGCGACCCACACGAGGAGTACCCCGGCGGCCAGATAATCGTTGACCTTCTCGTCGATTTCCGGCTGCGTGTCGTTTTTGCTGCGTACCTCAACGACCAGTTCTGGAACCGTCACCAAGTACCCTTCCGGAGAAGTTCGGACGGGAAACTGAGCCGTTGTCACAAATGCCGCGTCAGGCCCAACGAGGTGATCGGGGTACCGGCGAAGAATGACTGCGACTTCTGCAAATGCTTCCCCGTGTCCGCGCTCTTCGCCTTCGGACACGAGGTAGCGAGCGAACCGGGCCTGCCGACGACCGTGACTCGCTCCGGGGGGCGACATAATAATCAGCCTTCCACCATGGAGCTCGTAACGCACGTCGCCCGACGGCAGGTGCCGCGGCAGCGCAGCAACGTCGGCAATGGTCAGCAACCGAGTACCGCTGTGAATCGGACCGGGGACCGGCAGGGTTGCGGTATTCATGTCTCGATTCTACACCTTCGGGCGCTTCGTGTGCCAGTCGGTTGCGGCCTCGTACATGCGCGCGATGCGGAGCAGTTTCTCTTCCGCGAACGGGGCGCCGAGCAGTTGCAAGCCGATGGGAAGCCCCGTCTTGGTGAAGCCGCAGGGCATGCTCAGGCCGGGAATCCCCGCGAGGTTACACGACACGGTGTAAACGTCCGACAGGTACAGCGCGAGCGGGTCGTCCGACTTCTCGCCCGCCTTGAACGCGGCCGTCGGGGTGGTCGGCCCCATCACCACGTCGCACGACGCGAACGCCTCGTCGAAATCCTTCTTCACGAGCCGCCGCACCTTCAGCGCCTTCACGTAGTAAGCGTCCTTGTACCCGCTGCTCAGCACGTAGGTGCCGAGGATGATGCGGCGCTGCACTTCCGGGCCAAAACCCTCGCCGCGCGACTTCGAGTACGTCGCGATGAGGTCGCCCTTCTTCGCGGTGCGGTGCCCATAGTGCATCCCGTCGAAGCGCGCGAGGTTGCTCGACGCTTCCGCCGGCGCCACGATGTAATACGCGGCCAGCGCGTAGGGGCTGTGCGGCAGCGACACGTCCACGAGTGTTGCGCCCAGTTTCTTGTACTCGTCGAGCGCGGCCCGCACGGAGGCTTCGATCTCCGGGTCCAAGCCCTGGCCGAAGAATTCTTTCGGGACGCCGATGCGCAACCCCTTCACCGGGTCGTTGACGGTCTTCGTGTACGCGGGCACCGGCTCGTTCACGCTGGTGCTGTCGCGCCCGTCGTGGCCCGCGATCGCTTCCATCATGAGGGCGCAGTCGGTCACGTCGTGCGTGAACGGCCCGACCTGATCGAGCGAACTCGCGAACGCGATCAGCCCGTACCGCGACACGCGGCCGTAGGTCGGCTTCATCCCGACGATGCCGCACAGCGCTGCGGGCTGCCGGATCGAGCCGCCGGTGTCGGTACCCAGCGATACCGGCGCTTGGCACCCGGCGACGCACGCCGCGCTGCCCCCGGACGACCCACCGGGAATGCGGTCCGTGTCCCACGGGTTCCGGGTCACCTGGTACGCGCTATTCTCCGTGGACGAACCCATCGCGAACTCGTCCATGTTCGTCTTGCCGAAGACGATCGCGTCTTCGGCGTGCAGGCGCTCAACGGTGTGCGCGTCATAGGGCGGAACGAAGTGTTCCAGGATCTTGCTCGAACAGGTGGTGCGAACGCCCTTCGTGCAGAGCACGTCTTTGACCGCCACGGGCACACCGGCGAGCTTGCCCAGCGGGGCCTTCGCCGCGCGCTTCGCGTCGATGGCCTTGGCGTGGGTGCGCACCGCGTCCGGGTCGGGCGGGAGCATGAACGACTTGAGTTTCGGCTCGCGCACGGCGGACGCGGCGAGGAACGCATCTGCGATTTCCAGCGCGCTTGCCTGCCCCGCGTTCTGAAGGGCAACGAGTTCGGCCGCGGTCTTCTCAATGAGACTCATGATGTGTCCTGGCGAGCGGCCGGGATGAGCCGGCCGGTGAAGCATTGGTTCGGTGAGTTCGGGCTGCGTGCGGCGGAACGACCGCTTAGTGGCTCACGGGTTCGTCGGTGTCGAAGACCGCCGGGACGCCGAAGTATTCGCCGACCTTGCTCGGCGCGTTTTGGAGCGCGGCCTCGACGGGGAGTGACGGGACCGGTTCGTCGGGGCGGAACACGTTCTGCACCGGCAGCGGGTGCGCGAGCGGTTCGACGCCGTCGGTGTTCAGTTGGTTCAGTTGGTCGACGTAATCGAGAATTGCGGAGAGTTGCTTTTGCATCCGCAGGAGGTCCGCTTCGGACATTTCGAGGCGCGCCAGCTTCGCGACCTTCGCAACCTGTTCAATCGAAAGCGACATTGCTTCGCCCTAGTGTGCGCTAAGATGTCGTGATTATAGGTGAATGGCACCAGAATGGACGGTCAACCCCGGCTACGAGTTCGGGGCTTGTAGGTGAATCCCGCCCGCAAGTGAAATCTAACTGCAAGGGTGGGGTCGTTAGCGCTGGGATCAAGGTCGCGGGGGTTCAGTACAGCCTATTTGCGACACGCTACCGGGCGCACTCACTGACCCGAGTTAAATATCGTGCCGGCGCAGTGGACGGTGCTTGGGCGGTCCTCCGACGTCTTGTCGCGCCGAAGGCCCGCTTAATCTTTGGAGCTACTTGAGGCACTTGACCATCCCAATTACGGCCCAGATGAACCCCCAATATTCGAGTGGAATAAAAAACATCGTGTGCCCGCCGCCGAACTGAGCCTGAACGAGTTCCCCGCTTTGCAGGTCCGCGAGGGTGCGAGTCTCGCTTTTGTTCATCCAGCGCCCGAGCGGCCAGAGAACTACGGCCGATACCAAGCCACCGATCAAGTACCCGACATCGTTGGCCCGTTTGGTCGCCTTCGCGCGCTCTTGTGCGCGCGCTGCGACTCGTTTGAGTTCGGTCGCCTTCACTTCCTCGGGATCTTCCTCTGGCGGGGGCGTCTCCGCGTCGTCAGTATCGTTCTGGGTTTGTTTGACGGCTTTTCGCTCCGCGCTTAGCGCTCGTATCGCGCGCTGTTTGGCAACTGCTTCCGCCCCGCCGATCGCGATCACGATAAGCACTGTTGGGATGAGGAGTCCGAGGATTCCCCACCGGGTCCAGATCACCATTGCTGCACTCCTCCGCCGAACAACCCAATTTACCTGTCCGGCCAACAGGCTGCGTATACGGGACCGCGCGGACACGCGATGCACACAACTGTATGCATTGCCCTTGTAAGTATTAAGACGATTTTTCGTAAGAAACTCCACCCGCTCGTTGTCACTCGCGGTTCGCCATACGACTCAGGCGAACCGCGAGTGACAACGAGCGGGTGGAGTTGTTGGCTGTCGGCGGATTACCCGCCGCCCTTGCGGGCGGGGTTCACCTGTGGGCGGCTCACTACCCGCACTTGGCGACTTCGGCCGAGCGGCTCGTGAGCACCAGTTCCACCAGGGCGTCCACGCTCAGCCCGATGTCCGCGAGCAGTTCGTTGCGCTCGCCGTGTTCGATGAACTTGTCGGGGATGCCGCGGCGCACCACGTTCCGGGCGTCGAGTCCAGCAGCGTTCGCGGCTTCCAGTACCGCGGAGCCGAACCCGCCCTCAATGGTCCCCTCCTCGACCGTCACCACGAGCGGGAGCGTTTCGACCGCTCGCAGGATGGTTTCCTTGTCGAGCGGCTTCACGAACCGGGCGTTGATGACGCCCATGTGGATGCCCTTGGCCTTCAGCTTCTTCGCGGCGGCGGTGCAGTTGGACAGCAGCGTGCCGAACGCGACGAAGCACCCGTCCTCGCCCCAATCGATGACTTCCGCCTTGCCGAGTTCGATCGGCGTGGGGGCTTCCGTGCGCTCGACCTTCTCCAAGTTCGCCTTCGGGTAGCGGACGGAGATCGGCCCGGTGTGCTTGAGCGCGAACTTCAGCATCGGCTGGACGTCGGTCTCGTCGCCCGGGGCCATGCTCACCATGTTCGGGAACAGCCGCATGTACGGCACGTCGAACACGCCGTGGTGCGTCGGGCCGTCCGGCCCGGTCAGCCCGGCCCGGTCCATGAGGAACGTGACGTGCAGGTTCTGGAGGCACACTTCCTGGAAGATCTGGTCGAAGCTGCGCTGGAGGAACGTGCTGTAGATGTCCACTACGGCGTTGGCGCCGGCCTTCGCCATGCCCGCGGCGAACGCGACCGCGTGGCTCTCGCAGATCCCCACGTCGTAGAAGCGCTGCGGGAAGTCCTCGCGCACCTTTTCGAGCTTGTTCCCCTGGCACATCGCGGCCGTCATCACCGCGATCGTCGGGTCGTCCTGCATCGCTTGGTGCAGCGCGAAACTGATCGCGTCCGTGTACCCTTTCGCCCCGCCCTTCTTGAAGGACACGATGGCCCGGTTCGGCCCGACCTGCTCGAACACCGGGGGCGTGTGGTAGGTGACCGGGTCTTCCGCCGCTTGCGGGACGCCGTGCCCCTTGTTCGTGAACACGTGCAGCAGGATTGGGCCTTCTTGCGACTTCAGGTCGCGGAGGATCTTCCGCAGCCCCGGGAGGTCGTGCCCGTCCACCGGGCCGAAGTACCGGAACCCGAGTTCCTCGAACAGCATGCCGTCTTTGAAGAACGCCTTCAGTCCGTCGCGGAACTGCTCCAGGGCGGAGTGGGCCATACCCCCTATTACCGGGATGTTGTTGAGGAGCTGGTTCAGCTTGCGCTTGCTCCCCTGGTACAACCCGGTCATGCGGCACTGGTCGAAGTACTGTGCCAGCCCGCCGGTGCGGGGGCAGATGCTCATCTTGTTGTCGTTGAGGATGACCAGCGTGTTCTGCTTCATCCCGCCGATGTTGTTGAGCGCCTCGAACACGATCCCCGACGGGAACGCGCCGTCGCCGATGACCGCGACCGCGTGGTTGTCTTTGCGGCCCATCAGCTCGTCGCCGGCCTTGAGGCCGGAGGCGGTCGACACGCTGCACCCCGCGTGCCCGGTCATGAACAGGTCGTACTCGCTCTCGCCGGGGTGCGGGAACCCCATCAACCCGCCCTTCGTGCGGATCGTGTGGAACTGCTCGTAGCGCCCGGTGATGAGCTTCTGCGGGTAGATCTGGTGGCCCGTGTCCCAGATGAGCCGGTCCTTGTCCTTCGAGAAATCGAAGGAGAGGTGCAGGGCCAGGCACAATTCGACCACGCCGAGGTTACTGGCGAAGTGTGCCGGGCGGTTGGTGAGCACCCGGATCAGCTCGTCGCGGATCTCGTGGGAGAGGGTCTGCAGTTGCTCGTCCGAGAGCTTCTGCATGTCGGCCGGGGACTTGATCTGCGGAAGTAAGTTTGTCATGTCGTTCCCCTTGGGCGAACCCCGCCTGTTTCGGGCGGTGGGTGGAGGTCGTGAACCCGCTCGAATGAGTGGTCGCGGCCTACCGGTCCCTCTGAACCACGTACCGGGCCAGGTCCGCGAGCAGCGCGCTACCGAGTTGTTCGGCCGCCGCCACCGCTTGTTGGCCCAGTTCACCCGCCCGGCGCCGGGACTCCTCAACTCCAAGGAGCCCCGGGTAGGTCAGTTTGCCGCGAGCGGCGTCTTTGCCCACTCGCTTGCCTGTTTTGTCGGCCGTACTTTCAACGTCGAGCAGGTCGTCCGTTACTTGGAACGCCAGCCCGAACGCCGCGGCGAAGTCGTCGGCCGCTTTCAGCGCCTTCGGATCGGCCCCCGCGGGCCGTTCGGCCTGCGCCGCGAACACCCCGAGCCGCAGTGACGAGCGGAACAGCGCCCCGGTCTTGCGGCGGTGAATGTTTTCGAGGTGATCGACCCCTCGATCTTTTTCCGTGGGGGCGGGAGTCGCCCCCGACAATCGCCCTTCGGCTTCCAGATCGAGCGTCTGACCGCCGACCATCCCCACCGCTCCGGAGCCGCGGGCCAGCTCTACACAACTAACCGCAGCCGTGCGCGCGGGGTAACCCACTGCGATCACCTCGAACGCGCCCGTCAGGAGCGCGTCGCCCGCGAGGATGGCCAGCGCCTCGCCGAATTTCTTGTGGCACGTCGGCTGTCCGCGTCGCAGGTCGTCGTCGTCCATCGCCGGCAGATCGTCGTGGATCAGCGAGTACGTGTGAATCATCTCCACCGCACACGCCGATGGCAACGCCAACTCCAGCGAGCCCCCGGTCGCCTCGCACGCGAGCGCCACCAAGAGGGGTCGGAGCCGCTTGCCGGGCGAGAACAGGCTGTACGCCATCGCCTCGGCCAGAGCCGGCGGCGCGTCCCGCGTGACGTCCCGGAGCGCGGCGCGGAGGGCCTGATCCACTCGGTCCTGGCGCGATTTCAGATCGGCCATTAACCGGTCGCCCGCCGACGCGGACCCACGGTCCGTTCCGGAGGAAGATGCAATGTTATCAACTTTACGTTGCAAAGCTAGGCGACTTTGAACGTCGTCTGTAATTGATCCCGGCGTCATTCGGATATTCCCGGGTCGCGTGCGGACTTGGGGGCGGGTTTGCGCACAGCGGCCTTCGCGGTTTCGATGGAGGCGACGTGGTCGAACGGCTTCAACTCGGCCCCACCTTCTTCGCTGACGCCCGCGAGCAGTTTCACCTTTTGCTCGGCGTCGCGGAGCTGGCCGTAACACTGGCGCAGGAGCGCCACCCCGCGCTCGTAGCGAGCGAGCGCGTCTTCGAGCGTGGTGGTGCCGTCTTCCAGTTCGCGCAGGATGCCGTCGAGTTCGGCGAGCGCTTCCTCGAAGCGCAGCGGTGCGGCCGGGGATGGGTCGGGCATGTGCGCGTCCCGTGCGTGGAGCGAGGGGCCGTCCGTGGCGGCGAGCTTCGCCCGCGAGTGGGGCGAAACTTACCCGGCACCGCGCGGTGCCGGTTCGCCGTGAGCCGTCGAGCGTTCGTGTTCCGTGCCTTGGGCGTCGGTGACGAGGGACCGGATAACTCCGGTGGCGACCCGCGTGACGAGCAGGTCGCCGGGGCGCAGGGCGCCCGCGTCGCGAACGAGTTGGCCGTCGTTCGTGTGCGTCAGACTATAACCACGGGCGAGAACCTGCAAGGGGCTGAGTGTTTCCAGTTGGGCGGAAAGGGCGGCGAGCTTCTCTCGTACCTGAACGAGCTTCTGGCGGGTAGCGCGTGCGAGACGCTCACTTGTGTCATCTAACCGCTGCCCGAGGTTCTCGATGCGCTGGAGCGGTAACCGAAACGCGGGGCGCGACGCGATCTGGTCGAGGTGCTGCTTGCCGAACCTGATCCGGCGCTCGACGGCGTCGCCCATTCGGGTGCGCAAGTCGCGCAACGCGGCGAGCAGCTCCTGTCGATCGGGGGTGAGCGCAACAACTGCGGCCGTCGGCGTTTCGGCCCGGTGATCGGCGACGAGGTCGGCCACCGTGACGTCGATCTCGTGGCCCACCGCGGAAATGACGGGCACGTTCGAGTGGAAGATCGCGTCCGCGACGGCTTCCTCGTTGAACGCCCACAAGTCTTCCGCACTACCGCCCCCGCGCCCGAGGATGATCGCGTCGAACGAGAGCTTGTTGTTCCGGTGCAACCAGTTCAGTTGCCGCACCGCGAGCGAGATGTCGTGTGCGGCCCCCTCACCCTGGACCCGAGACGGGCGCACGATCAGTTCCGTAAACGGCCACCGCTGCGCGAACACTTCGATCATGTCGCGTATCGCGGCACCTGTCGCACTGGCGACCAACCCCACGCGGCGCGGCGGGCGCGGAAGGGCGCGCTTGCGGGCCGGGCTGAAGTACCCCTTCGCGAGCAACTTTTCCTTGAGTTGACGCAGCGCGAGTTCCGCAGCGCCGACGCCCTTCGGCTGCAACTCTTCGACGATGAACTGGTACTCGCCGCGCGGGTCGTACACCGTGAGCCGACCGCGTGCGATGATCTCCATGCCGTCGCGTGGGTCGAACCGCAGGCGCAGGTTGATCCCGCGGAAGGCGACCGTCTTGATCTGGGCGTTCGCGTCCTTGAGAGTGAAGTACCAGTGCCCGCTCGCGGCCCGCGTGAAGTTCGACACTTCCCCCGCGACCCAGACAGAGAGGAACTTGGCTTCCAGTGTTCCGCGCACTTGTGCCGTGAGCTGCGACACCGAGAGCGGCTGAACGGCAGTTTTTGGGACAGCGCTCATTCGTTCCTCGCGGCCCGGCGCGGCAGAATTGCTTTCCGATCACTTCAGGGAGTTGCGCACAAGGTAAATCGGGTCACCCTGCTGATCGTTCATACACGATACCAATTCCAGGTGACCGAAAGCAGCCCGATCTTCCCACTCCTGCCGGATGAGCACCGCGAACGCGCCCGGTGGTAACGCCCGCACGTCCGTCAGACGCGACGCGGGCCGGGCGTAATAGAACATGACGCCCTCGTCCTTGAGCTTGAGCACGAACAGCGGTTCGCCGATTGGGGCGTGCTCACGCAGCGCTGCACCGGTGGCTTCCGCATTGCGGCCGGCCGTGCGCTGCGGGATCACCACTTCGACGAACACGACCTTCGCAACGACCCAACACAGGAGGAAGGCCAACAAGAACCTCTCTCTCCTGAAGGAAAGGGGGAAAGGTTGCAGAGAGGGGCGGTCGGAAGAACCTACCTCCCCGGCCCCCCTCCCTGGAGGGAAGGGGGAACAGGCGCGCGAAACCACTGAGATTGAGCCCGCGCCCGGCGACCGTTCTTTCTCCCCCTTCCCTTCAGGGAGGGGGGATGGGGGGGTAGGTTGTGGCTGTGACCCCTCCCCAACCCCTCCCCCAAGGGGAGAGGGGCTTAAAACCGCTGATGGTTTTGTTCCCCCTTCCTTCTTAGGGAAGGGGGTTAGGGGGTTAGGTTGCCTTTCCTCCCCCTTCACTTCAAGGCGGCTCGGTCGCTTCAGCCACGCAATCAGCCCCATCACACCCAGCCCCATCAACCCCGCGCTCATGGGGAGCGCGTAGCGGACGTTGTGGTTCGGCACGAGCGTCCAGAACAGCAGGTTCGGCCAGGTCCAGCAGTGTAGGAACTGGAGCAGGAGCTTTCCGCGTGCGTCCCACTGTGCCCAGAAACTGCGCCGGAACGTGATCAGCGCGAACGCGGACACGGGCAAGTGCGCGGCGAACACGGCGAGCGGGTACGTTGCGACGTCGGTCCACGGGTAGCCTTTGCTCGCCTTCGGCGCGAAGCGGTACGCGGCTTCCTTGCGAATCGTATCGGCGAGCGCGTCCCAGCCGACTTCTTGCACTACCGCAGCGGCCCACAGCGCGCATGCCGCACACGCGACCGACACCGCAAGCAGGTGCCGCCAACTCCACAGAAACGCGAGTTGCCGGCGCCACGCGAGTAGCGGAATCACGGTGAGGTAAAAGAACGCGGGCGCGGTCCACTTCGTGAGCGTCCCCCCCACGACGCAGAGCAGTGCTACGACCGTAAACCACAGCGACTCACGCTCATGGGATTCCAGCGCACGATGAAGCAGCACGATCGCGGCCGTCACCCAGCCCACGAGCGTCATGTCGATTTCCGCGCTCGGCACCTTATCGAGCCACAGCACCGAGCACGGTAACAGGACAGCCACGAGTAACGCCGCTCGCTCGCCCAGAACGCGCCGAAACATGCCGTGTATGAGTACGACCGCGAGTGTCGCGGCCAATACCGACGGCAGTCGGGCGCTCGCGGCGGTCACTTCGCCGAACGGAAGGCTGCACAGTCCGATCGCGACGTAATGACCGGGCGGTTTCGTGAGGAACGGTTCGCCGTACAGAACGGGATAGAGCCAGTGCCCTTCGAGACACGATCGGCCAATAATCGCTCGCAGAGATTCGGTGCGGTAAACGGGACCGGCCGCGGCGCCGTATAGGAACAGGAACGCACACCACCCCGCGACGAGCACCGGTGTCAACCGCGGTGCGGGGAGCGCAAAGCGAACGCGAATCAGCGACGCGAGTCGAATTGGCGGCCTCCTTGCCTGGGACCGCGGGCATCCCGCCCGCAGTTTCGCGCCGAATGCTACTGGACGTTATCTACAGTCACACGGCCACTTTCCGCTTCACCAAACTGGCCACCACGCCCACGAGTGCGATCAGCCAGCACCCGGCGGGCACCCAGTCGCCGAGGCTCGCGTACAGCGGGCGGCGCGTGTCGATGGGTACGGTTGCGGTCATGACGCCATCAATTTTCTTGGCCTCGGACCACTCACCCTGGGGCTTTTCTTTCAGCGTGAGCTTGTCGTTGCTGTCGCGGGTGAGTTGCCGCGGTAAGGTGACCACGCGCCCGTCGGCGTCGATCAGCCCCGAAATGCCCATGTTCACGCTGCGCACCACGGCGCGCCGGGCTTCGATCGCGCGGAACCGACAAATCGCGAGGTGCTGCTCGTGCTCCTCGGTGCCATCGAACCAGCCGTCGTTGGAGATGTTCACGAGGAAGTCCACCGGCTCGCTTGCGACGTACTGCCGCGCGAGGTACGGGTCGGAGTCTTCGTAGCAGATGAGACACCCGAACGTGAACGGACGCCCGTCGCGCGTGGTGAGCGGGAACCGCGTCCACTTTTCGCCGGGCCGACACTCGTAGCCCTTCTTGTAGGGCGTGAACCACGCCATGAACGGCAGTTGTTCACCGAGCGGCACGTACTCGCCGAACGGAACGAGGTGCATCTTGTCGTAGCGGTCCACGGGCGCGCTGGGGAAGAGAACCGGATCGCCGGGCAGCCACCCTTCGGGCTTCGGAGCGGGCTTCACCATGAACGCGGAGTTGTACTTCCACACGCGCGCCCCGTCCCACTCCAAACCGTTCAGTCCGAACAGCACCGGCGTGTTCCAGTCGCGTTCCAAAAACTCTTTCCGT
The DNA here is from genome assembly GCF_001610855.1 of Gemmata sp. SH-PL17. Taxonomy (NCBI): domain Bacteria; kingdom Pseudomonadati; phylum Planctomycetota; class Planctomycetia; order Gemmatales; family Gemmataceae; genus Gemmata; species Gemmata sp. SH-PL17. The sequence continues at coordinate 8,214,755 of NZ_CP011271.1, read as the reverse complement.
GAGATCAACCGCCAGCGCTGGAATTCCTCCGGTGCGTCTTCTCCCTTTGCTCCCGGTGCGACGCTGCACCAGTCCACCGGGCAACACGTTTCCGGCCAAATAATAAGATCCGGGCGCGGCTTCTCGTTGAAGGCCGTCATGTGCAACTGGCTGTACGAGCTAACGAGCTTGGCCGTGTCTCCCATCTTGTCGCCCTGCGACACGTTCCCCTGAATCGCCGCGACCAGTGGGCCGTCGGTAAACGCGGTGTGATCGAAGCGCCAGTAGCCGTAGCCGATGCTCGTACCGACGAGCGCGAGAGCGAAGACGAGCCCTCCGGTTCGGGCGGCCTTCACTTGTGGCGCTGGCGAAGCCGCCGCTGTTCCTTCGGGGGTAGGTCTTCTGATCCACTCCGCCAGCGCGCCGTTCACTGCACCGACGACGAACGACACCACATACACGCCGCCGAAGTCCGCGATCTGAATCAGTTGCAGGAACGAGTGCTGCGTGTAGCCAAGATAGTACCAGCCGAAGCCGATCATCTGGTACGCGCCGATCTGCTTCATGAACGGGAAGCCGGTTGGGAAGTGCATCCGGAAGTATTCCATTGCCACCCACGCGACCGGCACCGAGAGCGCCATCGGCGCCCCAACGCGGTCGAGGCGCCGAATGATCGCGAGTGCGGCCAGCCAGAACACCGGCATGACCACCGCGAGGCCGAACCACGACATGAACATGTTGGGGTGCGCGACGCGGACCCAGTTCGTCGCGAGCGTGAAAAACACGACCCCGCCGAGATAGGCCGCGAAGTAGCGCCGACGGTTCGAGACGGGTGCGCGCACGAGCGTCAGCCACGGAACGAGCGCGACGAAGCCGAGCACTCCCAGGTCGAGTGGGAAGAACGCGGCCCACAGCAGTGCGCCGGAGGCGATCGCGGGCAGGAACACGTGAGTCTTCACGCGGAGTCCTTCCAAATTCGGACGGGGGCGCCAGTTACAGCAGCACCACTTCCATGAGTGTACCGCGATCGACGCGGGCTTCGCCGGCGGGCAGCACGAGCAGCGCGTCGGCCGGTTGCAAGCCGGCCAGGTCCGGCGCACCGGAATTCGGCAGCGGCCGCACGCTCCAGCCCGTTTCGCCCGGCACCAACTGCGCCGGTTTGTACGTCGGGCGGTCGTTGCTCTCGGCCAGCCCCTCCGTCACCGGTAGACGGATTTTGCGCGGACCAGGGGCTTCGTGTCCACCCAGGATTCGGAGCGCGGGTCGCACGAAGAGTTCAAACCCCACGAACGAACTCACCGGATTGCCGGGCAATCCGAACACCAACACGCCGGTTTCGGTGGTGCCGAACAGCAGTGGTTTGCCCGGTTTCATTCGTACTTGTTGCACGTGAAAGGAGACTCCGAGTTCCTTGAGCACGTTGGGAACGAGGTCAAAATCGCCAACCGACACTCCCCCTGCGATCAGCAACACGTGAGATTCGGCGAGTCCCTTTGCGATGAGCGCTTTTGTGACGGCGCGATCGTCCTTCGCGATACCGAGATACTGCGGAAACCCTCCGCCGCGAATGGTTTGGGCCGTGAGCATCGGCCCGTTCGAGTTGCGAATCTGGCCGGCGCTCGGCTTCTCGCTTGCTTCGACCAGTTCGTCGCCGGTAGCGATGATGCCGACACGCGGCCGCGGAAACACAGAGACTGTGGTTTGTCCGACGTTCGCCAGTACGCCCAACGCGGCCGGGTTAATCACCGTACCGACGGTCATAACCGGTTCGCCGGCCCGCATCTCCGTGCCGCGTGCGTACACGTACTGGCGCGGCTTCACGTCCGGATCAGTAACGCGAACGCGACCGCCTTCCAGTGTTTGGGTGTCCTCCTGCATTACGATCGCGTCCGCGCCGTCGGGGATCGGCGCTCCCGTGAAGATGCGGCTCGCTTCGCCGGCCCCAACCGATTTCGCGGGCATCTTCCCGGCGGGTACTTCTTCGATCACCCGCAGTTCCGTGTTCGGCGAAGCGCAATCCGCAGCCCGTACCGCGAATCCGTCGCGTAGCGACTTCGAGAACGGCGGCGAATCCGTGTCTGTAACGACATCGGCCGCGAGCACCTGCCCGAGTACGTCGGCCGCGAGTGTGGTCACTTCGGACTTCAGCGGCTTCACGTGCTCCAGCACAATGGCCAGCGCGTCGGCAACTTCGCGCATCGGAACCTCCCGGGTGGATTCGGATGGTATACCGATACCGGAGAATTGAGCGATTTCGATTGCAGAAGCCATCTTAACGCAGCAAAGTGCGGACGTTCCACGCCCCCCACTGGGAGCATTCGTGACCGAAGAGAAATGACTGATAGGGGTTGTGAGGTGTCGAGAAAGGAAGGCTCGCCCGCAGATAAGTTCATCCGCGGGCGGTTAAACGATGTACCTGAGCTTACATCGCCCCAGGCTGCATTGTTGGTCCCGATGCCAGATCGTGTCCGTGTTGATGCAGGATCGACCACGCGCGGTCGCGTGCGTTACCCGAGTTCACTGCCAAGACGAACGGCCCGTCGCCGGGTGCGGGAGCGGGAGCATCTACGCCGCGTCGGTGCATGCTCATTCCGATCCATCCGCCGACGAAGCTGATGAACAGCGCCCCGAACACGGCACAGGTGATTTCCAGGTAGAATAAATCACTCGGGCCGGTCGGTGGGGACATCAGTCGGGCCAGTCCGGGCGCGATTGCGACACCGAGCGCCGCCCCGATGATTCCCCCCAAGGTCGCCCCGGCGAACGAGTGGTCACGTTCCATCAGGTCCGTGGTGTGACCGTTCGCGAGCCGCCCTGTGTAACCGATTTGCTTGTCCCGGAACCCGGCGAGGCGCAACTGGAGCAGAGCCTCGTCCGCATCGTCTTGGTTGTCGAAGGCCGCAATCACGTCCGCGGTCGGCGACTTGTTATCATGCGCCCACATGACGTACCCTCGTTTGTACTCGGCTTGGGCTACTCGAAAACGCTGCAATTGGTGCGCCGAGAACGGTTCGCGGGGCGTCCCGAGTGTGTTTAATGTGACCGAGATCGATCTTTAAGGAGATGAATGCTAACGATTTACATCGATGCCGATGCGTGTCCGGTCAAGGACGAGGTGTACAAGGTCGCGCGACGCCACGCGATGAAAGTGCTCGTCGTTGCCAATAGTACGATGCGCGTGCCCGTTGAGCCGTTGGTCGAACTAGTCGTGCGCACGGGGTTCGGTGCGGCCGACGACTGGATCGCGGGCGAAATCGGTCCGTGTGACATCTGCATCACGGCCGACGTTCCGCTGGCCGCGCGCTGCGTCGCGAGCGGGGCCGTGGCTCTCGATCCGAAGGGCCGGTTACTCGACGCTAACAGCATCGGTGAAGCGGTCGCCACGCGCGACCTGATGGAAGAACTGCGGGCTATGGGACAAGCGGCCGGCGGACCGGCACCGATGACCCCAAAGGACCGCTCCCGGTTCCTGGCGAAACTCGATGAAGCGGTCAACGCCGCGCGCCGGGCCGCGTCGAGGTAACGCGGTGCCGCGCGTCGAGCAAACGGGTGCTCGGTGGCTTTAACGGGTCGTTTGGGACGAGCCGCTCCCTTGCCAGTAGTTTCAAGGGATTTGGCCGTGCCGCATGGGAGCTCCTAAGTTCAAGGTTCTCAGGCACTTGAACGGGACGCTCCCATGCGGCACGGTTACTCTACGATCACCCCGGCAGCGGTCCACGCGGTGACGCGCCGGACCTTGGAACGGGCCCTCGGTTGGACCGACTACAAGGGGTCCGCCACCGGCCCCCAGTTACTCGACCTGGTGCTGCGGGTCGCGCGCACCACGCGCCCCCTGTTCGCGGTGGTCACCCGGTACTTCGGGTTCTCACACGAGACCGCACGACAGGCCGTTCGTGCCAACCGGGGCTCCGGGGACCAACGCACGGCCCGGTTGGTCGATGCCCTTCACCCGGTGGCGGGGTTCACGCGCCGGGACCGGAAACGCCGGTGGACCGTCGCCATCGACCTGCATTACGTGCCCTTTTATGGGGACCGCACCACCCCGGGAATCCTCGGCGGACCCAAGAAGGCCGGAACCGCGTTCTCCCACGCCTACGCCACGTGTGCTCGGATCCACACGCGCCGACGGTCGGGTTGTTGGCGCTCCGCAAGGGCGCCGAGCCGCACGATCCGGTGCGGCCCTTCTGGACCACGTGGCCTCGCGCGGGCGAACCGTCGGTGGAGTGGTTCCGGGCGCCGGGTTCGATCGTGAGGAGCCCCTGTTACTGTTACAGGAACGGAACCGGAGCTACGCGGTCCCGATGCGCAAGAAGGCAAGGGTACGAACCGGCGCAACGCGCGCGACACGCACCCGTCGGGCACGATCGCCACGATGGAATGGGTGACCGAGAAGAGCCGCAAGGCGGTGCCCACACGGGTGCTGGTGTGGGCACCGCACGGGTGAATCGCACGCGCGGGTGTATGCGTTCTCGGGTCGGGGCGACCCGGGGGCGGTGTCCGAGGCGACGCGCGCGCGGCTGGGACGGCGCCGGTACCGGGAGCGGTTCGGGATCGAAACGAGCTACCGGCAGAAGGACCAGGCCCGAGCACCGGTTGCTGTTGGAAGGGTGGCGCTGCTGTTGCCCCAGGTGTGGGTGTGCTTGGCACTCCGGATCGCCCGCGCCTGGAACCGGAACCCGAATGCGTGGGCGCGCGAACTCCCGTTGGTCGAGGTGCTCGACTGGCTCACACAACGCATCCGCTCACGGTACCCACGCACGCGGTGTATCACCCTGACCAACTATGCACTTACAAACGCGGCAATGCCTTGAAACTACTGGCAAGGGAGCGGCCCGTTCGATCGCAACGGGGAACTGAAACGGGCCTAACGCAACGAGTCGCGCCCACCAGGAGCGCGGCTCGTTGCGTTAGACCCGATGATCCTGACGTGACTCAATCGCCAGCACTACTGCTTCTTCGGTTCCGGCTGAGCGACCGCGGGGCTGGTGGACTTCGCGCTCTCGATGTGCTTGATCGCTCGTTCGACCAACTTCACGAGTTCCTCGTTGGTCCGCCGCTCGTGCTCCTTGACCTTCAGCATCTCCTCGGCGACGCGGCGCTCCTGGTCCTTCAGTTTGAGCAGCCCTTCGGCGGCTTTCCGCTCCTGGTCCTTCAGCGTGTCGATGACCTTCCCCGTGTCCGCCGCGAGCTTCTTCAGGTCCGGGATCGCGGGCTTCGCCCCGGCGCCCATCGCGGCGATCGTGTTGATCGCCGTAATGGTGAGTTGGAGCGGCTGATCCTTGTCACCGAGCAAGCGCACCACCGCGTTCAGTTTCTTCGCGCCCGATTCGCCCATGAAACTGAGCGCCTGGAGCGCCTGGGCCTTGACACCCACTTCGGCCCCACTCAAGTGGCGGGCGAAGGCCTCCATGTTGTCATCGTTGATTTCCCGGGGATCGAACCGCATCAGGACGAGGCGCGCCCAGATCTCGACCTGCCGGTCCTTCTCCAGCCCCGGGGTCTTCGTCTTGGGCTCGCCGACCCGGTGCTTCATGTACGAGATGATGACCGCGGCCGATTTCGCGTTGATGGGCGGGTCCACTTTCGAGTCCGCTTTCTTCACTCCGTCCCAGGGCGGGCCGAGGAGCATGAGCGACTGGAGCGCCTCCATGCGCACGGGGGCGCTCACGTCTTTCGCGAGCACGTCGGCCAGGGCGGTGAGGGCCTTCATGTTCGGGCCGGTCGTCTCGCTGAACGCGACCCGGCCGAGCGCGCCCGCGATGGCCCGGCGCGTCTCGTAGGAGGCGTCCGTCATCGCGACCCCGGTGAGCTTCACGATCGTTTCGTAAGCCCGTGGGCCGAACATTGTGATCGTTTGGACCGCCTGGTAGCGCGAGGCGCCGCCGTTCACCCCCGTGTCCACCACGTCGGCCAGGATGCGGAGGGCCTCTTTGTTGTCGGCCTCCGCGTCGAACGCGATCGCCCCGACAGCGCCGTACACGGCGAACCGCACGGTGGGGTCGCGCTCGGCGGTCATGCGCCGCAGGAGGAGCTTGCTCACGTCACCCTTCTGGGCGGGCGGGCCGAAGCTCGACAGCGTGCGCGCCGCGAACTCGCGGGTGGCCGGGTCCGGGTCTTCCATGTCCTTCATCACGGTCTTGAGGTCCTTACCGTTGATGTCGGTGGGCCACCGCGTTTCCAGCTTGGCCGGTTCCTTTTTCTCCGGCTCCTTTTGGTCCGGTTCCTTTTTCGGCTGGGCGGCGCCCGGAGCGGGCGGTTGCGCGCTTACGAGGGTCGCGACGAACACCGCGAGCAGAAGTGCGCAGGTGCCGCGGAGCGCAGCGACCCGGCCCCCACGACCGGGAGGGGTAACGGACGGCGAGGCGGGTTGCATATCGATACCTCGGTGACTCTTCCCCGATACTGACTAACGTTAAGCATACCCGCTGCGTTGGCGCCGCGGCAACGTCATGTGACCGGTCCATTTCGGTAGCCCGGGGCACGGGGAGGCCGCTAACATATCAACCATTCGCGCCGCCCCGAGGACCGGAAATGCCCATCGAGTTCGTTTGCCCCACGTGTAACGGCACGCTCCGCGTGGAGGACGATTTCGCGGGCCGCGTGATCCGGTGCGGATCGTGCCAGACCATGTTGCGGGTACCGAACGAGCCGAACGCACCTGATCCCCTTACTCAATCGGTTGTTCCGGTCGCACCGCCCGACGCACCAGCGCCAAGCGCGAGCGAGAACACGACCGATCCGAACCAATCTCTATTCCGCGACGCAGACCCGTATCACTCCCCGGACCGGCACCCGGACTTTGAACTGAGCCCCCGGCGCCGGAACCGCGACCGGGACGATTCTTACGACCGCGCGCGCGACCGAGACCGCGATCGCGATGACGAGCGCCCGCGGCGCCGGCGCCGACCACCGGCCCCACCGCCGGGCCGCGGGATGTTCTTTTGGCTGGTGGTGTGCGGCGGGCTGTTGGTGCTCCTCACGTTCGGGTGTTGCGGCGGGCTGTACCTGCTGCTCCCCGGCGCCAAGTGGCAGAAGCACGAGTCCGCGAAGGGGGGCTTCAAAGTCGACCTGCCGGCCGCTCCGCGCAACGATTTGCCGAAACTAGCGGGGAAGGAGCGCGACCCCAGCGTGCAAATGGAGGGCACGATCCTGATCAGCCGGGCCGAAGAGTTCGCGGTCGTTTACGGCGACACCCCGCCCGCCGGGCAGCGATTCGGCACCGACCAGCAACAGATCGACGAAGCCGTGAAGGGGATGCAAACCACCGGCGACGTGCGCGCGGTGCTCAGCCAGAAGGACATGACCGTGGGCGGGTTCCCGGCGCGCGAGGTCGAGTTCAGCGCCAAGAGCGGCGGGTGGTACGTGTCCCGGATCGTCGTCGCCGACGGGCGCGTGTACGTGCTCATCGCGGGCGGCCGGTTCGCCCGGCCCGGCAACGAGAACGCGCGGCGGTTCCTCGACTCGTTCGAGATAACCGACCCGCGCCTGAAGGCCGCCGGGCAAAAGCGCGCGGAAGGCGAGAAGCGCACTGAAAAACAGGCCCGGCTCCAAAAGGAACGGGACGAGCGCGAGCAGACCGAGCGCGCCCGAGCCGCAGAAGAAGAGGCCCGTGCGGAAGTGGAACGGCGGAAAGAACAGGAGCGCTTAGCAGCAGAGAAGCGCGCGGCCGAAGAAATCCGCCGGCGCAAGGCCGAGGCGAAAGCGGCGCGGTTCCAGGCCGCACGTCCCGGCCCGGTACCACCCGACCCCAGCGAGCTACCCGGTTTGCTGCTCCACCTCCCGTGCGAGGCACTCGAAGACAAGGCTACACCAATGCTCCCGAAAGGCGCGGCTACGGTGCCGATCGGGACAATACTCGGACCCGGGGTCCGCGGAAACGCCGTGTACCTGCCCGCGCGCCCGGGGGGCATTTCACCCGCGCGCGAAATCGTCCCGCCCGAGTTGCTCGCGAGCGACAAAACGGTCACCGTCGCCGGGTGGATCAAGGTGCGGGACACGGCGTGTGAACTCGTCACCGTGCGCACAGCGAACGGGGGGGGCGGTGGGGTATCGCAATTTAGCGCGGGGGTAACAGACACCCAGGCCCGCGCCTTCGATCGCGTTCTGGCCAACGTCTATCCGTCGGGGCGGATCGGCCCTCAAAAGATCGCGCCGCTGATTGCAGATTGGGCACCGGACGAATTGTGGCACCACCTCGCCGTGACGCGACGAGCCAACGGAGAGCGAGTGACGATCACCCTGTACCTGGATGGAACACCGGTCGCGTCGTACCCGTTCGGGACCGCACGCGGGGAACGGGATGAGCAACGGGTGCTAGTTTTCGGCCACTCAGTTCCGGTACGGGCGCTCGTGGGGGAACCCGATCCGTTCGTTCAAAACAACCTGAAAGATGGCGCCTACGACGTGCCCGATCCCGACCTGCCGATCTCGGCCCTTGACGGCGTGTGCGCGTTCGGGCGCGCGCTGACGGATTCGGAGATCCGGTACCTCGCGGGCACCGGTACGCGCCCGCCCGCGGGAACCAGACCCGTTCGACTCGTCCCGGAAGCCACCATCGATGCGAACAACGGCGTCGCGTTCGACCCGGCTCGTGAAACGATGTGGGTTGTGACCGCGGCCAACGGGTACTGGCGCTCCGTCGAGGTGCGACTAGGGGCCGTCGAGAAGCAATCGTACATCCGGTCGTACTCGTACCCGAGCTTCCAGTCGGGGGAGCGCTACTCGCTCCCGGCACAGCGTGCCCGCGTCGAGCGCCCCGTGCGGGGCGGCTCTCCACTTCTGGACCCTAAAAGCAACCGCTTGTATCTGCCGATCGACTACACCCCTATCGGCGGCTCCCCCCTGCAGTACAAAACCGATTCCACCGGGTTCCTCTACGCATTCGATCTCGGTGCGCTGCCGGAACCCGGCGGAGCAAGTTTGCGCCCCGTGGCGCAAATGAAACCGACCCGCCCGGGTGCCACCGTACAGGCCTACGACGCCGCGCTCGCACCCGACGGGAAAGGCCTGTACTATCTCGACTCGCGCGGCCCGTCCCAACTCGAACCGCCCCCGACGGGAATCGGCCGGCCCCTACCGGGCGTGTGGGTGTGCCAGGTCGGAGCCGAACTGGACTCGGCCCCGCGCGGAGTACTGGCACCCACCGTCTCGTCGTGGATGGGGCCACTCTGGGTGTCGCCCGACGGCAAAACGCTGCGAACGGTCACCTCCAGTCGCGGCGCGAACGTGCCCCAAGAGCAGGTCGGGGTGCTGGAAGTGGACGTGGCAACCTGGAAGTCAAAAGTGCTCCCGCTGCCGATCGCCAACTGGCGCGCCCCCCAACCGGCCGCGTGGCACCCGGACGGCCGCCTGTTCGTTTCCGGTGGGCCGTTGGGGATCTGGGAATTTGACCTCGCCACGAACACCAAACGCTACCGACCGGCGCCGGTCGGCGCCACATCGCACATGCGCGTGTCGGCCGACGGGCGATACCTCGTGGTGTCCGATTCCGAGGAGCCGGCGAACGTGGCGGAACGAATTCGGAACCGCGTCGCGCTACTCGACGCGGCGCGGGAACCGGCTCAGTTGGGGGAACTCGCGTCCCTTGAAGAAGCGCCGGACTTGCGGATTGGTGGCCCGTGTTGGCCCAGTCCGGACGGGCGGTTCATCGTGTTCCGATCGGGCGCCGTGCTCCGGGTCGACGACGGGCGCCCGCCACTCCCGAAGCCGGCCCCGCGCCTCCCGATGGCCCCAGCGCCGCGCGAGCGGAAAGCCAATACACCACCGATCGACGAGTGACGGATCGGAACCGCTCGCCCGCAGTCCCAGAAACAACTACTCTTTGGCCGCGATGAGGCCCGCGAGGAACCCGACGGCGTCGTTGCGGGCTTTCGCGGCTTCGGCCATTGCGGTGAAGTCGCCCGTGCGCCGGGCGAGTTCGTTCACGCCGGGGCAGATCAAGTTGCGCTCGTCTTCCGCGAGCAGGAACCGCCGCGCGGCCGCCAGCGCTTCGCCCGGACGGTTTGCACGCAGGAGCAAATTCACGTACACCTGCGCCGCGTAGGTCGCGCCCTCGGCGGCTTCGCGCGCGGCCTTCGCCTCGAACCGCGCCAGCCCCTCTTCAACCTGCTCACCAGCAAGCACGTTCAGGTAGGCCAAGTAGTCGTCGTAGTTCTCTTCAAAGGGTGCGTCGTTGTTGCCCTGGAGATTCGGCGCGAGTTTGCGCCCGTAAACGCACAGGTCGCGGGCATAATTCAGCGCGGGGCCGGCGGGGAGATAAGTGCTCATCTGCACTACACTCGACAGGTGCGACGTGTCGATGTGGTACGCATCGTCTGCGAACAATTCCGGGTGCGAGTTCACGATCTGTGTAATACCCGCGCCGGCCGCCGCGGGGGTGTCGCGCCCGGCGAGATCACCCTTCAGGCGCTCGGTGAGCTGCTCGTGAAGCGCGGTCGCGAGTCGGCCGACGCAGTATTCACGCAACTCCGGGTTCGACGCGAGGTCCGAACCGCCGACCATCGTGATGGCCGAACAGATGCCGTGCCGGTCCAGCACGAGGTCGAAGCCCTTTTGGGGCAGCACGCCGTTCTGCCACGCGATCTCAATGACCGGGTACACGTCGTCGTCGGGACCGGGCGTGTACGCTTCAAGCGCCGCTCGCACCGGTTCGGGTTCGCCGAGCATCCGGTAGAAGGCCCACGCCTTCGCGTACTCCTTGCGCGCGAGGAGCAGTTCACCGACGTGCCGCCCGGCAGTGCGGATCGCTTCTTCGTAGGGCTCGTGCGTGTGAACCGGCAGTTCGTTCGCCGGCCCCGTGGGAAAGGGCGAGACACCGAGTTCGATCCGCTTCTTCATGAGGAGCGCATAGAACAGGCCCTGAAAGTCTTCGGCCCGGCGCAGTTCGGCAACAAGCTCGTCCACCGCGGCGGTCGGCCCGCGCTCCGCGAGAGCGCCCTTCAATCGGTCGAACGCGGCGTCGCTGATCGCGGGCGCCTGCGGTTCAGCGGGATCGTACATCGGCGGTGCTCCGGCGAATGCTCTGAGGGTGGGATGTCCTCAGTGTAGCACCGCCGCGCGCGAGCGTCGCGGGCCGGATGGGTGGGGCATTTGGAGAACGGTGCAACTTCGTGCGCGGTTCTGGAGTATCATCTCAGGACCATTTATGGGAGCGTCGTTATGGGAATGCCGGCCGCGCGCCTCACGGATATGCACACGTGCCCGATGGTCACGGGCATCATCCCCCACGTCGGCGGCCCGATTGCGGGACCGGGAGCACCCACGGTTCTTATCGCCTCGCTGCCGGCCGCGCACGTCGGCGACATGGCCGTGTGCGTCGGCCCGCCGGACAGCCTGGTAAAAGGGTCCGCCACAGTGATGATCGGCGGCACCCCGGCCGTGCGCCTCGGCGACAGTACCGCGCACGGGGGCGTGGTGGTGTTGGGGTGCCCGACCGTGTTGATCGGGGGATAGACGAGCCGGCCGGTGGATTTCGTTGTGGCGTCTACTCGGTATGTGGCTCCAACAAATGCGGACGTGGTAGTGCGGGAGGCGTGGAGATAGGGTTGGATGTTTGGTTCCCGACGGCCGCGGGGCACCGATGGTCACACCTCTCGACCTGCTCTACGTGGCCCTATTCGCGGTCGCCGTGCCGTTGTACGACTACGTCATTTCCTGGCCCGCGTACCGCCGCCAGTTGCGAGTTGACCCGGTTCGGGCGAAGACGCGGTTCTGGGCGCTGTCGATCGGTTGGTTATGGGTGCTGGTCGCAATCGGGTTCGTACTCTGGCTGTCCAACGACCGATCCTGGACGTCGCTCGGGTTCTCGGTGCCCAACGGCTGGCGGTTGTGGGTGTCCGTCGCCCTGATCCTGCTGCTGTTGGCTTATGCCGCCCAGACGATCGTGACAGTCGCACGCAACTCTGCGGCCAGAGCGAGCGTGCGTGAACAGATCGGAGAACTCACCACCGACATCATGCCGCGGACGCGGGCGGAACTGTACTGGTTCGGCGGTGTGGCGCTGACCGCAGGGTTCTGCGAAGAGTTCCTGTTTCGCGGGTACTTCATTTGGGCCTTCGCGCCGTGGATCGGCTGGTGGGGCGCCGCTGCGGTGTCCGTTCTGGTATTCGCGGTGCTGCACGCTTATCAGGGGTGGAGCGGCGTCCTGCGTGTCGGAATCCTCGGTGTGTTCTTCGCGCTAGTCGTGGCGATTTTCGACTCCCTTTGGCCGGCGATTGCGCTGCACGTCCTTGTAGACCTCCACGGCGGGATTCTCGCGTGGCTGGCGCTGCGCGAGGAGCCGACAGGCGGCAACGAGATGGTGGCCGCAAAGCAACCCGAACCGCAATCGGGGTCGGACAGCCCGTGAGAGAGACCAGGGTCTGATGTCTCTCACGCGCGGTTCGCCAAGCGCCTTGGCGAACCGCGCGTGTTAACGAGCGGGTGTCTGTGACAAAATCCACCGGCCGGCTCACACCGGCCGTTCGCCCGGTCACTCCACGGTGACCACGAACTGCGACTTGGTGTCCACGTCCACGGTCACCTTCGTCACCTGCTTGCCTTCAGCGACGCGGGTGAGCACCTCTGCCGAGATCATCGTGAGCACGGTGCCGGTAATGATGTGGTCCGCGTTGCGGGCGCCGCTATCCACGTCCTTGCAGCGCGCCGCGATCGTGTCCACCACCGCCGGCGTGCAGTTGAACGCGGCCTTGTAGTTCGTTTTGAGGCGGTCCCCGATCTGCTTCAGCTTCAGTTCGATGATCTTCTTCAGCACCGAATCGCCGAGCGGGTAGTACGGCACGACCGTCATGCGACCGAGCAGCGCCGGCTTGAACGCCTTCAAGAGATCGGGCTTCAGCATCTCGGCGAGACCTTCGGGCGAAGGCGCGGTATCGGGGTCGGCGCACGCCTTCATGATCGTGTCGGTACCGGCGTTGGACGTGAGCAGGATGATGGTGTTCTTGAAGTTCACGTCCTCGCCGTCGTCGTTCTGGAGCACGCCCTTGTCGAACACCTGGTAGAAGATCTCCTGCACGCTCTCGTGGGCCTTCTCCACTTCGTCGAGGAGCACCACGCTGTACGGCCGGTTCTTGACCGCGTTCGTGAGGACGCCGCCCTCGCCGTAACCGACGTAACCCTTGGACGTACCGACCAGGCGCGAGACCTTGTGCGACTCCTTGTACTCGCTCATGTTCACGATGACCATGTTCCGGTCGCCGCCGTAGAGCAGGTCGGCGAGGGCCATCGCCGTTTCGGTTTTGCCGACGCCGCTCGGCCCGGCGAGCAGGAACACCCCCTGCGGGCGCCGCGGGTCCGCGAGGTCCGCGCGGGCGGTGCGAATGCGCTGCGCGATCGCTTCGAGCGCGTGCTTCTGACCGACGACACGTTCTTCGAGCTTGTCCGCCAGTTTGAGAACGGTCTGCACCGCGTCGAGGACCATTTTGCCCATCGGGATGCCGGTCAGCCCGGAGACGACTTGGGCCACCGCGCCGCCGTGAACCACGGGGTACACAAGCGGGTTTTCGCCCTGCACCTTCGTGAGAGTCGAGTTGAGTTCGGCGAGGGCGAGCTTTTCTGCTTCGGGCGCATCGGCCCCGGTCTTCTCGATCGCTGCGCGCTTGTCGCGGATCTGCGTAACGAGTTCCTTTTCCTTTTTGAGTTGTTCTTCGAGCGCGGCCTTTCGGCTCTCGGCTACTTCCTTGCGGCTCGTGAGGTCCGCGACGCGCTCCGGGTTCCCGGTCGATACGCGGCCCTCGCGTTCGAGGAAGTCGATTTCCGTCTTGAGGTGCTGAAGTTCGCGGTTGGTGTCATCGAGTGCGGGCGGAGTTGCGGACTGGCTCAGCGCGACGCGGGCGCACACCGTATCGATGAGGCTCACCGCCTTATCGGGGAGCTGGCGGTCCGGCATGTACCGCGTCGAGAGCCGCACGGCGTCGACGATAGCCTCATCGAGAATGCGGACCTTGTGGTGTTTTTCGAGCATCGGCACCAGCCCGCGGAGCATCCGGATCGCCTTCTGCTCGTCGGGCTCATCCACCTTCACCTGTTGGAACCGGCGCTTGAGCGCGGCGTCCGTCTCGAAATACTTCTTGTACTCGGCGAACGTGGTGGCCGCGATGGTGCGCAGCTCGCCGCGTGCGAGGGCCGGCTTGAGCAGGTTGGCCGCGTCGTTCTGCCCGGCCTGCCCGCCGGCACCGATGAGCGTGTGGGCCTCGTCAATGAACAGGATGATCGGCATCGGTGAGCGCTTCACCTCGTCGATGACCGACTTCAGCCGGTTCTCGAACTCGCCTTTGACCCCGGCCCCGGCTTGAAGCAAGCCAAGATCGAGCGTGTGGAGTTGTACGTTGCGAAGCGGCTCGGGCACGTCGTCCGCCGCGATCCGCTGGGCCAGGCCCTCAACGACGGCCGTCTTACCGACACCGGCCTCACCCGTAAGGATCGGGTTGTTTTGCCGGCGCCGCGTGAGAATGTCGATCACTTGCCGGATCTCAGAGTCGCGCCCGATCACCGGGTCCATGCCGGCCTTGGCCTTCGCGGTGAGGTTCACAGTGAACTGATCGAGCGCGGGTGTTTTCCCCCCCGCACGCGGCGCTCCTCCTCCACTAGTCATCCCCCCACCGGTTGCCGCGGCGACCGCCGTCGCGCTGGCTTCCTGGGCGGCTTCTTCACTCTGCATGCCGGGCAGCAAATCGCGAATATCGGAAGCGAGCTTCTCCTTCGAGATGCGCCCAAATTCCGCCGACGCGCGCTTCAGTTGCTCGCCCATGTTGTCGTCGGCGAGCATTGCGTACAGCAGGTGGGCCGAGCGGACCAGCGGGGCGCCGAGTTCGAGCGAGCCGAACACCCAGGCTTCGCGGACGGCGTTGAGGATGTTGGTGGACAACCCCGGCGCGCTGGTGTTGCCCGTTTTGAGCCGGTTCAGGGCCGCGTCGAGATCGCGTTTCACCTTGTTGGCGTCGATCGCGTACTGGCGGAGCAGGAACCCCACGTCGTTGTTCGGGTTCGCCAGGAGCGCGGCGAGCCAGTGCTCCAGTTCGACGTAGAAGTGCGTGCGCGTCATGCACAGGCGAATGGCCTCGTCCACGAGCGTGGTGCGGCACGTCGGGTCCAGTTTCTCGATCAGCGCGCGGGGGGAAACGGCCATCAGCGGCTCCGGATTACGGGTGAAGTACGATGGTTACGGAACGGACGGGCCGAATCTTTCTGGCGCGGAGCAACGAATGACTCGGCGGCGGAGTATAGACGTCGATTTGTTGGGATCGCCGGTCCGTTCCGCCCGTTCAAATATGAAGACCGGAATTATTCGGTCGCCGGTTGTTTTCGGAACGATGGGTGTTCGCGGTGCGCCGCCCCTTTCTGTTCCGCGGTCGGTCAGTTAAGCTAACCCTGCTTACCGCACCGTGAGCAGCCGCTAAACTTTCGCCCCCGGAGCGTAGGGATGGGTGCCGACTCCGCCGACACCACGCGCGTGACGCTTCTCCACCGGCTGAACCAGGATCCGGCCGACCAGATCTCCTGGGGCGAGTTCTTCCGGCTCTACAGCCCGGCGATCCGGAGCTGGCTCATGCACTGGGGGCTACAGGAGGCGGACGCTCAGGACGTGTCTCAAAACGTACTGATGCGGCTCACACAAAAGCTGCCGCAATTCAAATACGACGCGACCCGGAGCTTCCGCGGGTGGCTGAAGACGCTCACGCATCACGCCTGGCACGACTTCGTGACCGAGGCCGGGTACCGCACCCGCGGGAGTGGTGACACCAGCATTTTTAATCAGCTCCAGTCGATCGAGGCGCGCGAAGACCTCGCGGCCCGGGTCGAAGCGACCTTCGACAAGGAACTGCTCGAAATGGCCCTCCTGCGTGCGCGGGAGCGGGTCGCGGAAGGCACCTGGATGGCGTTCAAGCTCGCCGCGCTCGACGGCGTGCCCCCGCAGACCGTCGCGGACCAGCTCGGGGTCCGCGTGTCACACGTGTACCTCGCCAAGCACCGTGTTCAGAAGCTCGTTCAGGAAGAGATCAAAGCGATCGAAAGCCCGGGCGCGAGCAGCGCAAGCTAACCGGTGGTGGTTGATGAGTGCGGACCGGGGCGGCCAAACCCGCTCCGGTCGTTACTTGGCGCCCGGCACTCGTCACGCACCATTTTGGGTGTTCCATGTCCGATTGCCCCGATGACACCGATCTGGCCGGGTTCCTGAACGACTCGCTCGGGGCCGACCGGCTCGCGCTCGTGTCCGGACACGTGGACGGGTGCCCGGAGTGCCAGGGCCGGCTCGACCGGCTGACCGAACAGGCGAGCGGGGCCGTGGCCCGGTACAAGGAACTGTCCTCCGGGGTGCTCCCGGACGCGCGCTCGGGTGGCGTCGCCTCCACACCAGAAGACGCCACGCTGATCGTGGGCGGGAAGCCGGCCGCGCCGGTGTTCGTCGGGCTGCCGCGGGTGCCCGGCTTCGAGGTGCTCCGGGAGATCGGGCGCGGTGGGATGGGGATCGTGTACAAGGCGCGGCACCGGCGCCTGAACCGGCTCGTCGCGCTCAAGATGATCCTGGCCGGTGCCTCGGCCGACTCGCGCGTCGTTCAGCGGTTCCTGTTCGAGGGCGAAGTGCTCGCCCGCGCCCAGCACCCGCAAGTCGTTCAGGTGTTCGAGGTGGACACCTACGACGGGCCGAACCACGTCCCGGTTCCCTATCTCGCGATGGAACTGCTGGAGGGCGGGTCACTCAGCCGCAAGCTTCGCGCGACCAACGACGGCACGGCCCCGCGCCTCACCCCGCGCGAAGCGGCCGAACTCCTGGAAGGAATCACACGGGCCGTCCACGCCGCGCACCTCCAGGGCATCATCCACCGCGACCTCAAACCGGGCAATATCCTCTTCGCGAGCGCGGATTTCGGTACCCCGAACCCGGACCTGAAGCCGGGCAGCGGGGACAAAAAGACGGTCGCCGCGTCCGGGGCGTCGCGCACCACACTGCGCACCCCGAACCTCGCGCTCCCCAAAGTCACCGACTTCGGGCTCGCGAAGTTCACCCAGGAGTCCGGCGCGGACCTCACGCAGACCGGACAGATCGTTGGCACTCCGCACTACATGGCGCCGGAACAGGCGGCCGGGGACCGGCGCATCGGTCCCGCGGTGGACGTGTACGCGCTGGGTGCGATCCTGTTCGAGTGCCTCGCCGGGCGGCCCCCGTTCATCGGTACCGAGCCGTTGAGCGTGATGATGAAGGTGGTGAACGAGCAACCGCCGGACGTGCGCTCGTTCCGCCCGGAAGTGCCACGCGACCTCGCCGCGGTCACGATGAAATGTCTGGCGAAAGACCCGGCCCGGCGCTACGTCAGCGCCGAAGCCCTCGCCGACGACCTGCGCCGGTTCCTCGACGACCGCCCCACCAAGGCGCGCCCGGTCACCAACTTCGAGCGCCTCTGGCTCTCCATCAAGCGGAACCCGTCCGTCGCGGGGCTGCTGACCCTACTCGCGATCGTGCTGTGTACTGCGTTCGTCACGTTCGGTTCGATGTGGGCACGCGCGGAAGAAAAGGCCCGGCGGGAAGAGAGTCTGAAACAGTTAGCTGAGGGCTCGACCATTCGCGCCAAGGACGCGATGACGGAGACTCAGAAGCGGGAAGCGCAACTCGTCTTCCGCCGGGCCGTGAACTGGTGCGAAGAGGGGCGCCTGGACGAGGGGTTGGAACTGTTCGTGCGGGCCGCGGAACTGGCCGTGGAACTCGGCGACGAGAACTTGGAGCGCGTCGTCCGGATCAACCTCGCCGCCTGGGAGCGCGACCTCCCGCTCCCGCGGAGCCGGTTCCTGCACACCGAGCAACCGCGTCTGGCCGCGTTCCACCCCGACGGCAAGCACATCGTAACCGCCGGGCGGTCGCGCGAACTGTACCTCTGGGACATTGCTTCGCGGAAACGGGTACGAACCTACAAACCCACACTCCAACTCAGGCGAACGGCCCTCGGCTTCGCGCCCAAGCTCCTCACGTATTGGACCGTGGCCATCAGCCCCGACGGGCGGACGATCGCGGCCGGCGGAACGGATGCGTCCCTTACACTGTGGGAAACGAATCTGGACCGCCAGACCGAGGAAGTGGCCCCGATCGGCACGTTCGACGCGGACGACGCGGACGTGCGCAAGATCCAGGGCAACGACCTGAGCCTGTGGACGATGGCGTTTTCGACCGACCGGGTGCTCTGGACCAGCGACGCGGCGAACGGGGTGAGGCGCTGGGACATCACGAATCCCCGCGCTCCAGTGACCAAGCGGTTCATCCCCAAGTCCGGAGCGAACGGGGCAACGCTGCAAATCATGGTCGCGTCGCCCGACGGTCAGAAGTTGTACACGGGGGACCGCGCCGGGTGGGTGCGCGAATGGGACGGAACCACGGGCGCAGAACTGGGCCGGTGGCCCACCAAGGGGTGGATCACCGATATCGCCCTGTCCCCGGACGGTCGGCGCGTGGCCGTGACCGGCCCGAACGGGTTCGTGCGCGTTCTCGACCTCGGGACCGGTAAAGAGGTTCTCGAACTCAGTCTCGCGGGGGCCTACGGCAACGGGGTCGCGTTCACGCAGAAGCAACCGTTCCTGGTCGCGTCCGACGGAGACGGGAACGTGCGGTTCTGGCACCGCGACACCGGCCAGCCGATCGGCATCCCGCTCCGGTTCCACGGCGAGGTCATGCGGATGCGGTTCCGCCCGGGCACGGACGAGTTCGCGGTCCCCGCGGGCAACTCCGTTTACCTGTGTACCGCGCCGGACCCGCCGTGCGACCTGATCTCCGCGGGCCGCGGGGTGCGGATCCGCGGGCTGGACTTTTCACCCACCGGGGACCGGCTCGCGGTGGCCGACGACCGGACGTTCGACCTGTTCGACCCGCGCACCCGCAAGCGCGTTCCGATCGCGCTCGACCTCTACAACGACGCGCTCACGGTCCGGTTCGATGCGAGTGCCGAGCGCGCGCGCGTCTTCCAGGGAACGCGCGACGGGCTCGACTGGTTCGCGGTCCCCAACGGGAAGAAGGTCGAACCCGTCCCGTCGCTCGGTTTGGGCCGGGTCCACCGACTGGAGCCCCTGCGCGACGGCACGGCGCTCTTCGTCATGGGTTCGACGCTCGTCGCGCGGTACGATGCGGCCACGCTCAAAGCGTCCAAGTCCCGGCCACCGACCCAAGCGCTCCCGGCGGGGGTGGAACTGAGCGCGATCGCCGCTCGGCCGGACGGCAGAGAAGTATTCGTCGCGTTCGGGGACAGTGCCGCCGTCCTGGAGGGCGACGCGCTGACGCCGCTCCGCGAGTGGGCCATCGGCGACGAGGTACTCGACGCCCGTTACACCCCGACCGGAGACAAGATCCTGCTCGCCATGCGCTCGAACGCGGCCGAACTGCGCGACGCACAAACCGGTGCCCGGGTGGGGCCGCAAATGCCACACGAGCGAGCGGTCACAGGGGTCGCGATCAGCCCGAACGGGGCGCTCCTGGTGACCGCCAGCCGCGACGGGACCGCCCGGTTCTGGGACGCGGCCACCAACTTGCCGCTCGGCACGCCGTTGCGCCACGCGGGACCGGTCACGCACGTCGCGTTCGCCCCCGACGGCGGACACATCGCCACCGGCACCGGGACCGGTCACGTGACGCTCTGGGACATTCCTCCCAAGCCGCGGAAGGGCACGCTGGAAGAACTGCGCGAGACGTTCGGCAAGAAAGAACACAGGGAAAAGGCGCCCGCGCAATGAGGGTGCTCCGTCGTCGTTATGGGCGAACGAGCCGCGACCGCGAGGGCGCGGGAGACACGCGGTTCCCGAGATTCGTACCTAACACACGGGGTGTCTCGGCCCGCTCCCTTGCGGTCGCGGCTCGTCGTGAGCCAGAGACCGCGCGGAAGTCCGCCAGGGGTTGCGCTAGCGCTTCACCCCTGGCTACTCGCCTACATCCCTACCGGGCTTAAAAGTACGTTGTTGTTTGATCCGTGTGATCTGCGTTATCCGCGACTCTTCCTTCTGCTTCTCACCCGCTGGGCATCTCCGCTCT
Source organism: Gemmata sp. SH-PL17 (assembly GCF_001610855.1). Lineage (NCBI taxonomy): Bacteria > Pseudomonadati > Planctomycetota > Planctomycetia > Gemmatales > Gemmataceae > Gemmata > Gemmata sp. SH-PL17. The sequence goes on along the minus strand of NZ_CP011271.1, from coordinate 8,194,774 downwards.
CTCGCGGGCGCGACTCGTCAAAGCCAAAAAACAGACGGGGCGAGCCTGATGGCTCGCCCCGTCTGTTTCAATGCCTCTGCGTAGCGTTATTTCTTCTTCGCGATCGCCTTTTGTACGGCGCTGCCCAGATCGGCGGGCGTGGGGGCGACCTCGATGCCGGCCTTCTCCAGTGCCGCGATCTTGTCGGCCGCGCTGCCGCTGCCGCCGGAGATGATCGCGCCCGCGTGGCCCATGCGCCGGCCCGGGGGAGCCGTCTGGCCCGCGATGAACGCCGCCACCGGCTTCTTCACGTGTTTCGCCACGAACTCGGCCGCGGCCTCTTCCGCGGTCCCGCCGATCTCACCGATCATCAGGATCGCGGACGTCTGCGGGTCGTTCTCGAACATCTCCAGTAGTTCGATCTGGTTCGTGCCGATCACCGGATCGCCGCCGATCCCGACGCAGGTGCTCTGCGGCAGCCCCAGGGCGGTGAGCTGGAACACGGCCTCATAGGTGAGCGTCCCGGACCGGCTGATGACGCCGATGCCCTTTTCGCCCGCGCCGCAGGGCTTGTGGATGTGCCCCGGCATGATGCCGATCTTGCACTGGCCCGGGGTGATTACGCCGGGGCAGTTCGGCCCGACGAGCCGCACGCCGGGCTTCGTCTGCAGGTAGCGCTTCGCGCGGGCCATGTCCAGAACGGGAATGCCTTCGGTAATGGCAACGATGAGCGTGACGCCCGCGTCCGCGGCCTCCATGATCGCGTCGGCCGCGCCGCCGGGCGGGACGAAGATCATGCTCGCGGTCGCGCCGGTCGCCTTCACCGCCTCGGCCACGGTGTTGAACACCGGGAGCGATTTTTCCGACTTCTCGCCCTTCCACGTCGTGCCGCCCTTCTTGGGCGTGACCCCGCCGACGAACTGCGACCCGTACAGCAGGCACTGGTCGGTGTGGAAGCTCCCGGCCGAGCCGGTGATGCCCTGGCAGATGACGCGGGTGGACTTGTCGACGAGGATGCTCATAGCGGGGGTCCGGATTTTTGTTGCGCGCGGATCAGGTCCGCCAGGTGCGCGGTGAGTCGGTTATTCGATTGATACAAGTGACTGCGGTGTCCGGCGAGCGCGAGGTAACCGCCGAGCGTGACGAGCAGCACCGGGCCGAGCCACGCCCACGGCGGGATTTCAACTTCGGGGCGCAGCGCGAGTTTTACCCCGCCGAACAGCCCCGCGGCGACCACGAACAGGCCGAACACGATTTCCAGTTTCGCCCAGAGCGGGTTGAAGCGCTTCAGGCCGAGGTCGCGGTGCAGGCGATCGAGTGAGTCGTCGGGCGCCATTCGTCCCCCGAAAGCACCGACCGGGTGAACAACACCGTGGTGCGGTACCCGTAGCGGAATCGGCCCCTGCTACGGGAAGGCCGCGGATTACTTTCGCGCTTCGGACACTTCGCTCACGAGCCACTCGCCCGGGGTCGTCCCCTTCACGAGCTTCACGACGATCGTCTTCTTCCCGGAGGGCTTGGTGAGTTCCGCGCTGAACGTCAGGTCGGCGATCTTCGAGACGCTGAATTCTTTGGTTCCGCCGCCGAACTCGGTGGCTTTGACCGTCAGTTTGCCGGTACTGTAGTCGTACCCCTGTTTGGTATCTCCCTCGAACGGGGAGGCCCATGAGGTCCGGAGCGCGGGGACCATCGCGTGCGCGAGGGCCGGGGCGCGGTTCTTCGGCTCCATCCCGTTCGAGTCGGCCAGGAGCTCGACGAACGACGTCGCGGCGAATTCCTGGAGCGCGGCGTCCGCGGGGCCGACCGCGATGCGCCCCTTGAACTCCGCCGACGTGATGGCCAGCGCGTCCACCTTCCACGCGCCGGCGTCCTTAATCAGCCGCAGCGAGTACCCGCCACCGGTAGGCGGCAGTTGGCGCCCGTTGACCTGACCGCGCCAGATCACCACGTCCCCGGCCTGCTGCCGGTCCAGGGCCAGCGAGAAGGTGTACCCTTCGCCGATGTACTTGAGCCACCGGGCCGCGGCGTCGGGGCTCACACCGTTCTTGATGTCGTCCGGCAGTTCGAGCGGCTTGCCCACGTCCTTGAGGAGCGCCGGCGAGAGAGCGTCCGCTTTCGCGGTCCCCTGGCCCAAGTCCTTCAGGAACGTCTCCGCCACCTTTTCGGCAGCCGGCTCGACCGGGCCGAGCATGTTCTGCGGCCCGGTGCTGGGCGCAGAGCCTTTTTTGGGGTCCGCGTCCGGTCCCTTCTTCGGGTCCGCGTCCGGTCCCTTCTTCGGGTCTTCTTTCTTGTCTTCCTTCTTCTCAGCTTGGGGTGTGGACCCGCCGCACCCGGGCAGCGCGGCCAGCCCCAGCAGCACCGCGAGGAGCGCGGCCGCCGCGCGACGCGACGTCAGGGGGACAATCATCTTCGGGTTCCTCTCCGGAAGAAGCGGGTAAGTCACTTGCTCAGCTCGACGATCAGCTTCGCGGCGCCCGTCAGGTCGGCGGCGGTCTTCAGGGTGGGGAGGTCGGCGGCCGCGGCGGAGAGAATGGCCCGCGCCTTTTCGACCTCGTTGCCCTCGAGCCGCACGACGACCGGCACCTTGAACCCGACCTCCTTGCCGGCCTTCACGAGCGCGTCGGCGATGGTCGCGCAGCTCGCGATCCCGCCGAACACGTTCACCAGAATGCCCTTCACCTTCGGATCGGAGAGGATGATGCGGAACGCCTCGACCGCCCCGGCCGCGGTCACGCTCCCGCCCACGTCCAGGAAGTTCGCCGGGCCGACGCCGTGGGCCTTCCCGTGGTAGTTAATGATGTCCATCGTGGCCATCGCCAGGCCCGCGCCGTTCACCAGGCACGCGATGGTCCCGTCCAACTGAATGAAGTTCAGGTTCGCCTTGCCCGCCCGCAGTTCGGCCGGGTTCTCCTCGCTCTCGTCGCGCAGAGCGGCGACGTCCTTGTGGCGGAACAGAGCGTTGTCATCGAAATCGAACTTCGCGTCGAGCACCACGACGTCGCCGGACTTCGTGACCGCGAGCGGGTTCACCTCGGCGAGGGTCGCGTCCTTCTCCAGGTAGACCTTCGAGAGCGCGAGCATGATCTTCTCGGCCTTCGCGACCTGATCGCCGGTGAACCCGAGTTCGTAGGCGAGGCGCCGGGCCTGAAACGGGAGCAGCCCGGTTTCCGGACTGAACGGCACCTTGATGATCTTCTCGGGCGTGTCGTGTGCGACCTTCTCGATGTCCATGCCGCCGGCCGCGGACGCCATGAGTACCGGCAGCCCGATCCCGCGGTCGAACACGACGGCGACGTAGAACTCCTTGTCCGGTTCCGCGTCGGCCTGGACGATGAGCGTGCGGATCGGTTGCCCCTGCGGGCCGGTCTGGAGCGTCTTCAGCGGGTGTTTGAGCATCGTCTCGGCGATCGTCCGCGCCTTTTCTTTGCTGTTACAGAACTTGACCCCGCCGAGCTTGTCCGCGAACCCGACGAGCTGTCCGGCCCCGCGTCCGCCGGCGTGGATCTGGGCCTTCACCATGACCCCGCCGCCGTTACTGAGCTGGTCGAACGCGGCGGCGGCCTCGTCGGGCGTCTTGCAGACGATGTGCTTGGGCACGTTCGCGCCCGCGGCGGCGAGCAGTTCTTTGGCCTGGTACTCGTGAACCTTCATCGTGCGGCTCCGGCTGTGAACGAGGGAGTTGTGCCGTTATAGCGGTAGTTGTTGATCGCTGAAAGAGGGGCGAGGATAATGCTACCAACCCGCGTTGGCGCACGGGCGCCCGCAGGTCGTTTTCTCGTACAGCGCGCCGGGCCGCTCCGCTTCTCCCCGTGGTCGCCCTTTGCGAACGCCGCCCCCCGGGTACACCAGACCTCATGCTCCCACTGCCACAACTGCTCGCCGAACTCGTGCGGCTCCCGTCCATCAACTCGATGGGGCGCACGGACCTCGATCCGGCACTCGTGTACGAATCGCGCGTGACCGATTTCCTGGAAGCTCAGCTTCGTGCACTCGGAGGCGAGTTCTACCGCCAGCGCGTCGCCGACGGGCGCGAGAACCTCGTCGCCACGTACACCCCGCCCGGACCGGCGCCGGGCCACGTCCTGTTTGAAGCGCACCAGGACACGGTGCCCGTCGACGGAATGATCGTCGAACCGTTCGGCGCGAAAGTCGAGGGCGGGAAGCTGTACGGGCGCGGGTCGTGTGACGTGAAGGGCGGCGGGGCGGTCATGCTCGCCGCATTCACGCGGCTCATCCGGGAAAAGCCGGCCAACTCCGCGAAAGTGACGCTCGCGTTCACCGTGGACGAGGAGCACGGGGGCGCGGGGATTCAGGAGCTGATGGCGTCCGGGTTCCGCGCGGACTGTGCCATCGTCGCCGAACCGACGCTGCTCAACATCGTGAACGCCCACAAAGGCGTCGCGCGGTGGGTACTCGAAACGACCGGGCGCGCGTGTCACTCGTCGCGGCCCGAACAGGGCATCAACGCGGTGTACCGCATGGCCCGGCTCCTGCAAGGCATCGAGGAATACGCGCGCACGTTACAAAGCGCGCCCCCGGACCCGGTTCTGGGGCCGCGCACAATGTCCGTGGGGCGCGTGACCGGTGGGGTGTCGCCGAACACCGTGCCGGACTTCTGTCGCGCGGACCTGGACCGGCGCTTGCTGCCCGGCGAGACCTACGAGAGCGCGACCGCGGAACTCGAGACTGTTTTGAAGGCGCTGCCCGGTGTGGATTTCCCGTTCACCCTCACGCGCAGTTCGGCCGGGTGCCTCCCCCTCAGCCCCGCACTCTCGGTGGACCTCGTGAAGCGCTTCGGCGCGACCATCGATTCCGTTACCGGGAGCCACACGGTTCACCCGGTTCCGTTCGGCACCGACGCCGCGACCGTTGCCGCCGCGGGCGTGCCGGTGATCGTGTTCGGCCCGGGCGACATCGCACAGGCGCACACCAAGGACGAGTGGATCGACCTCGCACAGTTGGAGCCCGCGGCCGAGATCCTGTTCCGATTCGCCTGCGGAAAATGAGCACGAACCACGCTCAAAGGTACGGGCACCCGTGACAACGCGCCGAGTGTGACTTACACTAGTTCACGACGACCACCATTACTCGTACCACGTCGGGCTGATTCGTGACCTCCTGTAGCCGGCCCTTTGTGGGGCCGAGGCGCCCAACTAAGGGTGCCCGCCCCCGGAGGCCCGCGACAGACATCACCCCGACCGGTACCACACAGGGGCTGCCATGAGCATCGTTCGGATGGGTATGTCGGAAGACAGTAAGTTCGGTGAAGGGTACGACGCGATTTTCGGTACGAAGAAGTCGGGCACCAAGAAGCCGGCCGCCAAAGCCGCGCCCGCCAAGAAGCCGGCCGCCAAAGCCGCGCCCGCCAAGAAGCCGGCCGCCAAGAAGAAGTAGTCCCCGAGCGGAAACGAGAGCGGCCCGGGACCGGTGGATTCGACCACCGGTCCCGGGCCGCTCTCGCTTTTATATCTGCACCGTCACTCGAGGTCCGGTTTCATTTCGTCGGGCGCGGTCGGCAGTTCTTTCGGGTCGGCGCCCGCCTCGACCAGCTTCGAGCCGATCAGTTTCGAGTCGAGCGTAGCGGGGAAGTCGGCGTCCTTCACTGCGACGTCTGCCGGTTTGACGGCCGCGAGTTCCTTCACAGTTGGAGGGGCCGCGAGCGTCACTTTCCCGAGGCGCTTACCGGCCACGGAAGTCGGCTCGCCCACGTTACCGATCCAGTCGTCCCAGCTCCATTCCTTCGCGGTACCCTCGCCGTGGAGCGGGCGGATCTGCGCGACCACGGCCGTTGCCTCGAAGTTCGCGTAGAGGTTGGGCTTCTTCACCTGCCAGTTCAACACGGATTTCCAGTCGGTCGGCTCGACGCCGTCGAGTTCCACGAGCGCGCGCCCGGCGAGCGGCACCCCGACGAACAGGCACTCGTCCGCCTCCACGTCCAGTCTCATGAGGCCCGCGGTGCGCATCGTGTCAGCGGCCTTTGCGCCGCGCATCTCCACGATCGGCCCGGCCACCAGAGCCGTGACGCGAACGAACCGCGCCGCGCTCGCACTGGTCGCGACCGGCTTGCCGCCCGCTTCGGACAACAGCACCGGACCATCGAGCGCGGTGAGCGTGTCGGTCATTTCCAGGTTCAGCGGGCGGGTCACTTCGACCCACACGCCGCGCCCGCGCCCGCGGATCATGCAGTGGTCGAACACCACTCGAGGCACCGGTCGCGCGCCCGGGTCCATCTCCATCACCGGCTTGAGGTTCGGCAGGTACACGGCCGCGATCTGGGCGTCGTCCTTTTCGGAGAGCGTGAACGTGCAGTTCTTGAACGTGCAACTTCGGCCCCCGAGCACCGCGACCGCGGCCGTCACCTCGTTTTTCGGTCGGCTCGGTTTCAGGACGAAATGGATCCCGTCGAACGTCACCTCGCCGGACTTCAACTTGAACAGGCTCTGATCGACGTCCTCGTCCTCCTGGCTCCCCAGGACAAACGCGCACCCGGGGTACGGCTTGAACGTGACGCGGAGTTCGCCCTCACTCGGCTTGGTCGCCGCCTTCAGCTCTTCACCGTCGACTTTCAGCGCGCCGTTGTGCCGGATCAGGATCGTATCCCCCGGGCGCACTTCCCGGAGGAGTGTGCGGAGGCTGGTGAACTCGCCCGGCGCGAGTTTCGTGCCCGCTTCCGCGGAAGGGTACCAGATCTTTTCCGCCAACTTGGAAGGTGCGATCGGTCGGGGCGGCGGCCAGAACGTGATGTCGGAGTACGCCAACCGGCGCGCACCAGCCAGCGGCCCGTTCTTGCCGTCTTTGACGTGGAACACGGCGCCGAACGGTTCCGTCGTCTCCCCCTTGTTTTCCATGAACAGCGAGCGATCCGTCTCCACATGGAGACGGAACGCTTTATGCGGGGTGTTCGAGACGACCGTTGTAACCGGGTTCGGGTCGGACCAGGGCGCCTGCGTCAACTCGCTGCGGCTCTTTTCCTCAGTTGAAAGATCGGGTACGCCCTTGCATTCCTCGAAAGAGAACGAGCTTTTCGACGTCCCGATCGGGTGAACGCGGTAGAAGGCGTTCGCGCGTCCGGACGGAACCGAGAATCGCACGCTCTTGAGGTTATCAAGACTCAGTTTGTCGCCGCGCACGCGGGTGACGGTCCCGTATTTCACAAGATCCAGTGTCCCGAACGGGGGGCGGAGCTCCTTCCCGCCGACCAGTGCGAACAGACTGTCCGAGGCCTCGACGGACACGCGCACCGATGCGCCCACTTCAACCGCGGCCCCACCGGGATTGAGCATGAATGACGAGCGCTTGATCGAAATCACAGATGGGGGTGCCGGTTCGCTCGCAACGGAGGCGTCAGTGGTGATTTGCACGGCGGCCGTCGTGTGCGGGGCGAACCCACTGTCGGTGATTGTCACCTCCGAACCCGCGGGTAGCGCCAACCCGACCACCCCGGGGGCAAACAGGCACCGCGTTACGGCGGTGGTGGTAGTGGTGGCCCGCGTAACGACCACCGCCCGGGTCTCGTGGTTCTGACTCACCTGTGAACTATCCGGAACAAAGGCGCAGTCGGTAAATTCGATCTTGGTTACATCGTCGACCTGCAGTCCCGTCGGAGCACCAGACGCAACAAGGGAAAGGTGCTCGTCGTGGCGGAACTCGAACCACACGTCGCTGATTGCAACGGCTCCCGCACCCGCGATCCGCGCGGACGCCGAGCCAGGGGTCACGATAATCCGGGTCGTGCCGTTCCTCGCCCCCACGAGTTTCAGAGAAGAACCTTGGAACAAAATGCCCTGGGGCAAAGCGCTTAAATCAAAGGAACGGGGCGCGAGTTCTACTTCTGTCGTGTTCGGGTCTTCGAGTCGCTTCGCTAACTCTCCGATCGTTTGCACCGGGCCGGTCGCGGCCGGCAGTGGCACGGGCGGGGTCGGTTGCGTACCCGAATCGCCGCCCTTCTTATCTTTGTGGTCCTTGTCTTTTGGTTGGGTGCTAGCGAGGCCGGGAATACCGGGCGCGGGGCCGGGATCGCCGGTGGACACAACGAACGCGACCACCGCCAGCGCCACCGCGACGACCGCCAGTACCCACCACGGGCGGAGCCGAGGGGTTTGTGGCAGGAGCCGGAGTTCGGCGGGAACCGCTTTCGTGGCACTGTCGTGCGAGAGCGGGTCGGCGACGTGGAGGCGCTCCGCCAGTCCCTTCAGGTGCGAGATCAGTTCGTTCGGCGTTTGGTAGCGGGCGCCCGGGTTCTTCATCATCATCCGAGCGAGGACCGCGGCCAGTTCGTCGGAGATCGCCGGGTTCAGCTCGCGCGGGTCGAGGAAATCGTCCTCCTGGTGCGCGCGGAGCTTCCGGGCCGCGGTCCCTTCGGGAACGGGGGGCCGCCCGGTGAGCGCGTGGTAGAAGGTGCAGCCGAGCGAGTAAATGTCGCTCCGCACGTCCGCGCGGCGCGGGTCGAGCGCCTGTTCCGGCGAAATGTAGTCGAACGTGCCGAGCGTCACCCCGGACTGCGTGACGGTACCGTTCACCAGTTCCGAGCCGAGGTACCGCGCCAGCCCCATATCGACGATCTTCGCGCGCCCGTCCGGGGTGATGAGGATGTTCGACGGCTTGATGTCGCGGTGAACGACGCCGCGCTCGCCCGCGTGGTTCAGCCCCGCGGCCACCTGCATCATGTAGCGCACGCACTCGCCGGGCGGCAGTTGCCCGCGCCGGTCGATGATGACCCGCAGGTTGTCCCCCTCGACGAACTCGAACGCGATGAAGTTCAGCCCCTGGTCTTCTCCGCAGAAGTACACCCGAGCAATGTTCTCGTGGTCGAGTTTCGCGGCGGACCGGGCCTCTTGCTTGAACCGCGTGACGCTTTCCGGGTCGCGTGCGGCCTCGGGGGGCAGAATTTTGAGCGCGACAATGCGCCCGAGTTCGAGGTCACGGGCCTTCAACACGGCCGCCATCCCGCCGGAACCGATCGCCTCAATGAGTTCAAAGTGCCCCAGGCGCCGGCCTGCAATCGAAGGCGGTTCCCCGGTGACCGTGAGCGGCACTGGGGGGGCGGGTTGGGGCGATTTCGCGTTGTGAGTGATGACCGTGGGCGCGTCATCGGAATTCGCCGCACCGCCCTGTGGGTGCGCGAGGAACTGCGCGATATCGGACTCGTTCGTGCGGGTCCGCGACGACCCGTTACTCTGAATCAGTTCGGACAGGGAACTGGTCGGTCGGTGCGAATCCGTGGACCCTTCTTTTTTGGGAGGCGCCGGTTCACCCGACGACGGTACCGGCCCAGCGATTTTCGCCGAGGACGGACGGCCGGTCGGATCGGTCGGCGTTCCCATTTCGTTTCGTACCACGGGCGCGGGCGCGGCCCGCAAGAATTCCTATCGGCCGCCCCGACAGAAGGGATTGGCGGCTCATTTGAACGGCTCCCCACAGACGGGGAACCAGCATCTTGCTCGCACGAGAGCGGACATCCGGCCCGCACGCAAAGACGCGATCACGAATTGAACGACTCAACTATAGCTTATTGCGCGCCCGGGTGTCAATTCGCACAAATTGTGGCGATCGGGCGAAGCGCGCAACCAGCCCATTGTGTCGCACGCGGCGACCGGGCACAATAGGCTCCGGAATTCTATCGCGCGGAGCAAGCCAAATGAACCGGCTCGCTTGTTTACTGTTCGCGATCACCCCGAGTTTCTTTTCCGGCGCTCCCGCAGATGACAAGAAAGACGCCCCGCGTGAGGATTTAAAACTCACCGCGGACGAACAAGCCGTCGTCGATCTGACCAACGCGGAGCGGAAAAAAGCCGACCTGCAACCACTGAAACCGAACCCGCAACTGATGGAAGCGGCCCGCGGTCACGCGCAAAACATGGCCAAACAGGACAAACTCGAACACGTATTGGACGACAAAACGCCTGCCGATCGGACCAAAGCCGCGGGATACAAGTCCGGTACCATCGGCGAGAACATTGCGTGGAACCAGAAGAGCGCGAAAGACGTCGTCGCGGGGTGGATGGATTCGGAAATGCACCGCGACAACATTTTAAAGAAGGACTACACCGAGATCGGGGTTGCCGTAGCGAAGAACGAGAAGGGGGAACCGTACTGGGTGCAGGTGTTCGGGAAGCCGTAAGAGCGTAACCCACACCAGCACTCGCGGTTCATTTTACTCTGTATTTCCCTTTCTCGCGAAGGACGGGGGCGAGGATCTCGTGAGCAAAACGATCGTTATTACGGGCGCGACACGGGGATTGGGCCGGTCGCTCGTTTCGATGTTCGCGGCGGCCGGGCACACCGTCATCGGGTGCGGGCGCAGCGACGGGCATGTGCGCGCCTTGCGTACCGAGTTCCCCGCGCCGCACGACTTCAAGCAAGTCGACGTGACCGACGCGACCGCAGTGAGTTCGTGGGCGCACGAGGTACTTTCGCGGTTCAGCCCGCCGGACCTGCTCATCAACAACGCGGCACTCATGAACACCCCGGCCCCGCTGTGGAAGGTGCCCGCGGACGAGTTTCATTCGCTCCTTGATGTGAACGTGAAGGGCATTTTTCACGTGATCCGCGCGTTCGTTCCAGCGATGGTGGCACGAAAGACGGGCGTGATCGTGAACCTTTCGAGCGGGTGGGGGCGCAGCACCGCACCGGACGTGGCTCCGTACTGCGCCACAAAGTACGCGGTAGAGGGGTTGACCCTCGCGCTCGCTCAGGAACTCCCGAACGGGATGGCCGCGGTGCCGCTAAACCCGGGGATCATTGACACGGACATGCTTCGACTGGCCTTTGCGGGCGGGGCGAGCAGTTACCCCAAGCCTGATGCGTGGGCAAAGCGCGCTGCGCCGTTCCTGCTGAACTTGAGCGCCAAAGACAACGGCCGACCGATGACGGTTTCGTAACCGGTTCGCGCCCAAGTACGCAGAAGGAGGCTTTCGTGTTTCACTCACGGCTCGCGCGCACCGCTCTCCTCGTGGCGATCATTGGCACATTCGTGCTCTCGGCTCCCGTAGCGCCCAGCGCACCGGTTCCGAAGCACTTGATGCCGAAGGACGAACCGGTGTGCTTCCCGACGCGGGTCGGTGACCGCATGGTGTCCGAGTTGCGCGGGCAAGAGATCGTCTGTGTCGTCACCAAGGTGGAGAAGACGGACGACGGGATCGCCGTGACGCAGGAGTTCGAGGACAAACAGGGCGCGCGGACGCACGATCAAACGGTGGTCGCGTCGGCCGCGGGGCTGAAAGTCGTGCGGTACTCCGACCGCGATCTCGACAAATCGGTGTGGTGGTTGAAACTCCCCCACGTCGACAACAACACTTGGACCGACAACTTACACGGGCAAGAAACCCGAACGCTCGGCTGGGAAGAGATCGAAGTCCCGGCCGGCAAGTTCAAAGCGATCCGCGTCGATCGAAACGATAACCCCAACGGGACCGCGAAGACGTCCTACTGGTACGCGCCCGGACTCGGGTGTATCAAGTGGTCGGACGGAACCGCCTCGCGCGTTCTGACGGCGTTCAAACCGGGCAATTAATCTCGCTGCACCATCCCTCTGGAGCCTCTCCCAAATGACACCCAATCGCCGCACGTTCCTGTCCGCCGGCGCGGTAGTCGCGCTGGTTCCGTCGACCGGCCGGGCCGAACCCGAGTCGAAGGTCGCAAAACCGGGGCAGACCAAGAACACGAAGTTCGCCGTCAACATCGAGATGTGGTGGCGCAAGGAGCGGGATTATCTCAAGCGGCTCGAAGCCGCGGCCGCACTGGGCTTCAACGCGGTCGAGTTGTGGCCGTGGGAGAACAAGGATCAAAACGCGGTCGCCGAGACGTGCGAGCGGCTCGGGATCAAGATCGTGCAGTTCACCGCGTGGGGCTTCAAACCCGGTCTCAACGACCCCAAGAACCACAACCAGTTCGTGGAGAAGATCGAGAAAGGGTGCGAGGTCGCGAAAAAGTGGAAGTGCTCGATGATGTGCGTGGTGGCCGGCGACGACATCAAGGACGTGCCACAAGAGAAGATGCACGAGAACGTCATTGAGGGGCTGAAGAAAGGCGCGCCGATCGCGCAGAAGCACGGCATCACGCTCATCCTGGAGCCGATGAACATCCGCGTCGATCACAAGGGCCACTGCCTGTACGGGTCCGCACCGACTCTGAAGATCGTCAAGGAAGTCAACTCGAAGTACGTCAAGATTCTGTGGGACTTGTACCACATGCACATCACCGAAGGCGACCTCTGCGGTCACCTGCGGGAGGGGTTCGCAGCAGACATGGTCGGCTACATCCAACTCGCCGACCACCCCGGGCGCAACGAACCGGGTACGGGCGAGATCCACTACCCGCGCGTGCTGAAGGAACTGAAGGCCCTCGAGTACACCGGGTACGTCGGCCTCGAATGCACCCCACTGGGCACGGAAGAAGCCGCCGCACAAGCCGTTTACGCCGCCGATAACTGGTAAGTCAACTTGCCCGCCAGGGGTTGCACTCGCGTCGCTCGCTCCACCCCTGGCTACACGCTGCCGCCCCTATCGGGGCTTAAAACCGAACTCGCATCTGGTCTCTGCCTTCTGTTCTCTGCCCTCTGCTTTTGTGGCCAATCTGATTTGGTTTTGATCTGCGTTCATCCGCGATTCCTTCCCTCCCCGTTCCCCGCCTCCCTCCTTCGAGCACATCCCCATGCCCAAGAAAAAGATCGCTGCCATTGTTACCGAGTATCGCAAGTGGTCGCACGCGGACGTGATCCTGCGGAACCTCCTTGATGGGTACCCGGGCGGGGCCAAGCCCGATCTCGAACTCGTGTCGCTCGTCACCGATCAGGTGCCGAAGAACGACATGAGTCGTGATCTCGCCAAAAAGCACGGCTTCAAGATTTGCAACACCGTGGCCGAAGCGCTCACGCTGGGTGGGAAAGGGCTCGCGGTGGACGGCGTGCTCTCCATCGGCGAGCACGGGCAGTACCCGACTAACGAGAAGGGGCAACTCCTCTATCCGCGGCGCCGGTTCTTCGATGCGATTTGCCAAGTGTTCGAGGACACGAAGAAGTCCGTCCCGGTGTTCAACGACAAGCACCTCGCGGCCACCTGGGACGACGCGAAAGCGATGTACGACCGGGCGCGGAAGTTGTTCGTGCCGATGCTCGCCGGATCGTCGATCCCGGTAACGTGGCGGAAACCGAACGTCGTGCTGCCAAAGGGGTGCGAGATCACCGGCGCGGTTCAGATCGGGTACGGTCCGTTCGAGGCTTACGGGTTTCACGCGCTCGAAGGGTTGCAGTGCATGATCGAGCGACGCAAGGGCGGCGAAACCGGCGTTAAGGCCGTCACGTGTCACACCGGGAAGGCGATGTGGGACGCGGTCGACAAACACGAATGGACCAAGCCGCTACTCGAAGAGGCACTGAAACTCGCCACCGCCCACGCAAACGGCGAAGTGCGCGCGATCACCTCGAAAACCGCCGACGCGGGTACGTTTGAGGTCGAGTACCGCGACGGGTTCCGGGCATTCGTTGTGATCCCCAACGGCTGGGTCCACGAGAACGACGGCTCGCCGTTCATCTTCGCCGGCCAGCGCAAAGGGCAGGACAAGCCCGACGTGTGCCAGTTCTACTTGCAGCAGCCGGACCCGTTCGCGCACTTCGCGGAACTCACGCGGGCAATCGAGTCACTCGTCACCACCGGGCACGCACCCTACCCCGTGGAGCGCACGCTGCTCACAACGGGCGCCCTCGACGCGGCAATGACGAGCAAGCACGAGAAGGGGAAGCGGATCGAAACGCCGCACCTGGAGATCGCGTACAAGCCAACCGAGTGGGGACCGGCCAAAGGCGAGATTCCGAAGCCGGACAAGAAGTAACCCGCTCGTCTTCTGCTCGACCGAGCCATTCGATTCGGCACAGCGCTTGCATTACTCCATATCGGCCAGTCACGGACGGCCAAACCAGGAATCATCGTCCCATTTCACTCCGCTGAGGAGATACCGATATGATGCCGCAAGAAGAACCCACGACGCGCTGGGGAAAGATCCGCTGGGGTTTGGCCGCACTGCTGCTCGGCTTACCACTTCCGGTGGTCCTCATCGCGTTCCTGGCCCCGGGCTGTGGCCGTTAACGCGAGCGCAATGAACGCGAGCGGGGCGGGGTGGGAAGACAAGTTCTCACCCCGCCCCGCTCGCGTTCATTCTCTGTGGATCGGTACAGATGCCGCAGCCTTTTACCGCTTCTTGGTTTCTCGCGGCGGCGGGGCAACGTGCTCGGCCTTTTCTTTCAGGCGGTCCGCGAGGTTGGCCTTCGCTGGCCCGTTATTGGGATTGAGCCGGAGCGCTTCGCGGAACTCGGCGATCGCACCATCCAAATCACCCGTATCCGCCAGGGCGTTACCCAATCCGTTGTGTCCGGCCGAGTGATTGGGGTTGAGTTCAAGAAGCTTCCGGTACGCGGCGATCGCACCGGGCACATCGCCACTCGCACGCAACACAATTCCCAAACCGTAGTAGGCACGTGCGTGCTTCGGGTCGAGGCGGATGGCTTCGCGGTATTCGGCGATCGCGCCGGGCGCATCGCCCTTTTCTTTAAGAAGAAGGCCCAGAGAGTAGTGCGCGCTGGTGAAATTCTTGTCGCTAGCGATGGCCTTGCGGAGGTACTCCTCTGCGCCGTCCAGGTCGCGCTTGTCCCATAGTGCATTGGCTAGCGTGTAAAGGAAATTGGGTTCGTCCGGTTGAAGGCGAACGGCCTCGCGGAACTCGGCAATAGCGCCGTCCAGATCCCGCGACAGCAGCAACGCGGTTCCCAGATTGTGGTGAGCGCCGGCGTGCTCCGGGGCGAGCCGGACCGCTTCACGAAGTTCCGCGATCGCGCCCGGCAAGTCACGGTCCATGCCGAGCGAGGTGCCGAGTAATTCGCGGATCAATGCTTCGCGCGGGGCGAGTCGAACGGCTTCACGGAGTTCCGCGATCGCGCCACGCACATCGCCACTGTCCCTTAGCGCCTTCGCCAGGTTGTAATGGCACCAGGCGTTCTCGGGACCGAGCCGGACCGCGTCGCGGAAGCACCGAATCGAATCACTTTGTTTCCCCTGTTCCCAGAGAGCGATACCCAAGCTCATCCGCGGAACGAACGACTGCGGGCGAACCGAAACCGCGGCCTGGCACCACCGCACCCGCTCGCCAATTGCAGCGGGCGAGGGATTGGGACGTGTCCCACCAAGCCCCATAAGGACGGCGAAATCGTTGGGAGTTCGAGCCGCGGCTTGCTCCAAGAGTGCCCGGCGCTGGTCCCAGGCGATTTCGGGAACGATACCCACGGCCGCGACGAAGCGGGTCGGTTGTTCGGGCGTTCCGGTTCCTCCGACGAGTTCCTTGACCTTCTGGCTCACTCGCGCCCAAGCTTTTTGGCGCGATTCATTCCGAATCGCGTCTCGGGTCGGATCTGGATCGATCGCGTGAAGGGTTTCTGACAATCCCGGCGGGGTGCCGAACAAGTGCCACAACTCCAGGGACGCGAGCACGCGCTCGCGAATGGGAGAGCCCTCCAAGAGCCGAACAACGTCCGCCGGTGCCGTAGTCCCAGGAATGATGCCGTAATCGTTAAACGCTCGCCCCCAATGCGGAACGGCGGCGGAGGGCGGCGGTAACGATCCGCGTGTCGGGGTCCAGCGCTGGTCGTCGATACGGTTGAGGGTCACCAGCATCGCGCGATCCTTGCGGCAGCGGTCGATGCGCGCGCGAAAGTCTTCCGCACCAGGTGCGTTCGCCCGGCGGTCGATGTCTGCCAGGGCCGCGCCCGCGGCGAGTTCGTCACTCGCGACAAGTGCTTCTTCGCACCGCTTCACGAGTTCGGTGAGTGCTTGCCGGTTCTCGGCCGCGGCCTCGTTGTCCTTCGCCTGTTGACGCAGCGCGGCTTCCTGTTTTTCGCGTTCGGCCCGTTCGATATCGGCCTTGTGCTCGGCGGCCAATCGGCTCGCTTCGAGCCGGCGCTCGGCCGCTTGCTGCATCTCCCACACCGTGAACGCCGCGGCACTGAACAGGAGCAGTACAAGCGCGCCCGCCAAAGCGACCTGCACGCGGCGCCGTTTGCGTAGCTCGATCGCTTTTGCTGCATCCGCGGCGCGCTGGCGCTCGGACGTGCGCAGCCGCTCCTCCACGCCCGCGCGGTACGCCGCGACCGCGTCGGCTACGGCCTTACCGTCGGCGGGGCGGTCGGCCGCGTTCAGCGATAAGCAGTGTTTCGCCAGCGCGACCAATTCGGTATCCGCGCCGCACGCATTCAGCCGGTCGAGTACGTCGCCGATATCGTTGGCCGCGGTACACGCGACGACTTCGGCCGATGTCTTCCCGACGAACAGGCGCGCACCGGTGAGGATCTCGGACAGGATCGCGCCGAGGGCGAACACGTCAGCGCGGCTATCGACCAGTTCCCCGCGCGCTTGTTCTGGGGCCATGTACGCGGGCGTGCCCATCACTTGGCCGGCCTGCGTTTCGTCACCGATTTCGGGCGCGGGCGCGTCCGGCTCGCGCTCGTCGGTCGCGGCCACCGACTTGGCCAGTCCCCAATCCATGACCTGCACTTCGCCGAACGCCCCGACCATGATATTCGACGGTTTCAGGTCACGGTGGATCACGCCCTGGGAGTGTGCGAACCCGACGGCCAGACACACCTGCTCGAACGTCTGCACGAACCGCGGGAGATCGTCGGTCGGCGCCGTTCGGCTCCGGAGTGCGTTCGTGAAAGTGGTGCCCGCGATCAGCTTCATTGCCAAGAAGGGCGAGCCGTCGGTGAGGGTACCGAGGGCGTACACGGGCGGGACGTTCGGGTGCGGGAGTCGCGCGGTGATTTTGGACTCGGTCACGAACCGCGACACGGTGTCGTGTATTGCGGTCCCCGGGAGCAGCACCTTGATGGCAACCTCGCGGCCGAGTGTGAGGTCGCGCGCAGCGAGCACGCGGCCCATCCCCCCCCGAGCGATCTCCCGCAACACCTCATAGCCCGGAATCGTCGGGAGGCTAGATGCCGTGGGGCGCCCTGAGCGGAGCGTTGAATTGCCGAGGAGCGCATCGGTGGCGGGCAAATCGGCGGGGCGAACGACGGTTGGAGAGGGTTCGTCGGCGGGCAGGCGGTCCGTGGCGGGTACGCGCGTAACGTCCGGATCGTTTGGCACGGCGAATCTCCGGGAGGGTCAGATTGATCTTATCTCCCTTCCCGAAGACCGGTTACACCCAACTTCCCCTTCTCATTTCTTCGCGAATCGTGCCAGATGGCGATTCTCATCGCGAAGAATTATCACGTTCCGCCCTTCTTCCACTTCGACTTGCGTTTGGCGCCCGCCGGCTGGCTCACGGGAACGCTCTTGTTGCCCAGAACGCTCGGCGGTGCCGCGGCGCCGTGTTTCTTCTTGAGTTCGCCTTCAAGTTTCACAATCTGGTCGCGCAGCGCCTGAGCACGCTCGAAATCCAGTGTCTTCGCGGCTTCGAGCATCTCTTCGTAGAGGCTCTGCACGTACTCAACAGTCACGTAATCTTCCGCCGCGGCGGTGCTGCCGGTCGCGGCGGCCTGCGCCATCTGGTGCGCCTCGATCTCGTCCTCGATCTCGTTCTTGATCGCCGTTTTCACCGTTGTGGGGGTGATGTTGTGCTCCACGTTGTACGCGAGCTGAATCACGCGCCGGCGGTTCGTTTCGTTCATCGCGCGGCTCATCGAATCGGTCACGACGTCCGCGTACAGAATCACTTCCGCGTTCACGTTGCGGGCGGCGCGGCCCATCGTCTGAATCAGCGACTTGTCGGACCGGAGGAACCCCTCCTTGTCCGCATCGAGAATCGCGACCAGCGACACTTCGGGAAGGTCCAGTCCCTCACGCAACAGGTTCACGCCGACGAGTACATCAAACTGCCCCTCGCGCAGTTCGCGCAGCACCGTGATGCGCTCGATGGCGTCGAGTTCCGAGTGCAACCACTTGCACCGCATCCCGGCGTCGCGGAAGTACGTCGTGAGGTCTTCGGCCATGCGCTTCGTCAGCACCGTGACGAGCGCCCGCTCGCCCTTCGCGGCGCGGGCGCGCACTTCCGCTTCTAGGTCTTTCACTTGTCCGCGTGCGGGTTTGACGTGAATGACCGGATCGACCAGCCCCGTCGGGCGAATGACCTGTTCGACGACCTCGCCGCCGACTTTCTCCAGTTCGTAGGGACCGGGGGTGGCGGAGAGGCAAAGGCACTGCTTCATCCGGCCCTCGAACTCGTCGAACTTGAGCGGCCGGTTATCGAGTGCACTGGGGAGTCGGAAGCCGTGCTCGACGAGCGTTTCTTTGCGGCTACGGTCGCCGAAGTACATCCCGCGCACTTGGGGCAGCGTGACGTGCGATTCGTCTACGACGAGCAGGAAATCTTCCGGGAAGAAGTCGATGAGCGTGTACGGGGGCTCGCCCGGCGCGCGCCCGCTGAACCACCGGGCGTAGTTCTCGATGCCCGAGCAGTAGCCGACCTCGCGGAGCATGTCGAGGTCGTACCGGCAGCGCGCTTTGAGGCGCTCCATTTCGAGAATCTTACCCTCGTTCTTGAACTGTTCGAGCCGGGTGTTCAGTTCGTCTTCGATGCCCTTCACGGCCGCTTGCACGCGCTCTTCGGGCGTGACGAAGTGCTTGGCCGGGTAGATGTACAGTTCGTCGAGCGGTTTGATTGTTTCGCCCGTGAGCGGGTGAATCACCGAGAGCGTTTCGACCTCGTCACCGAACAGCTCGATGCGGTACGCGAACTCTTCGGACGCGGGCCACACGTCGATGGTGTCGCCGCGCACCCGGACCGTCCCGCGCTCGAACGCGATGTCGTTGCGCTTGTACTGGACGTCGATGAGCCGCAGGAGCGTGTTGTCGCGATCGAGCGTCTCACCCTTCTGGATGTAGACCATCATCCGCTTGTAGTCGGACGGGCTACCGAGACCGTAAATGCACGACACGCTCGCCACAATGATGACGTCCTCGCGGCTCACGAGCGCGGACGTCGCGGCGAGCCGGAGCCGGTCGATGTTCTCGTTGATCGAGGAGTCTTTTTCGATGTAGATGTCGCGCTGCGGGATGTACGCTTCGGGTTGGTAGTAGTCGTAATAGCTGACGAAGTAGTGGACCGCATTGTTTTTGAAGAACCCCTTGAACTCCTTGTAGAGCTGCGCCGCGAGCGTCTTGTTGTGTGCGAGGACGAGCGTGGGCTTCTGGAGCTTCTCGATCATGCAGCTCGCGGTGAACGTCTTCCCGGTCCCGGTGGCGCCGAGGAGCACCTGCACCTTCTTGCCGTTGGCGAAGCCCTGCGTCAGTTGCTCGATGGCCTTGGGCTGGTCGCCCGCGGGGGCGTACTGACTGGTGAGCTGGAACTTGGCGGCCATCGTCTCGCCTCCGGCGGATCGCGCGAAAAGAATTGGTAGCGTAACGCTATTGGACCGGGAAACGGAAGGTCAGTAGAAGTTTTGCCCCTAGTGCGGGTGCAGGACCGCATTTGTGATAGCAAGTGCCTCGGCCCTCAGTTCGGAATAGGATTTCCTGCGGCGCCCGAGTCGGAACCTGTTGCCGGGAGGGAACATGGCCACGCACAAGCCGACACCCGAGGATTTGGAGCGGATCACCGAACTGGCCAAACGGTGGGGCAAAATCATCGTCAAGGAGCACTGGGGCGAACACGGACCGGGGCTCGACATCAATCTCGACCAAATGGAACAAGTCGCTCTCGCCGCGGTTCGTGGCCTGCTGGCCGGCACCCTCGAAGTGGCCACCCAACAGCAGGCTCACGCGCTGGGCACACAACATCCCTGTCCCGACTGCGAACGGTCTTGTCCGTTGACCACCGAGGATCGGCTCCTCACCACCGGCGAGGGCTCCTTCGAGCACCACGAGCCCCAGGCCCACTGCCCGGACTGTCGCCGGGACTTTTTCCCCCCAACGGGTGCCGCTGGGGTTCAACAGCCACGCGTATAGCCCGCGTGCGACCCGCAAGATCGTGGACGCCGGCGAATTGAAGTCGTTCGCGGCCGCGGCACGGGTTCTGAAGAACCTGGCCGACCTCACCATCAGCGCCTCGCACATCCGGCGCCTGACCGAGGACGTGGGCCGGGAGTTGGCCACCCGACGAGACCGTGAGGTGGAGGACTACGTCCACCACCGCCGCGTCGAGCGGGCCGCCCCCCGCGGGTGCGGTCGTGGCGGTGGACGGTGGTCGGATCCAGACCCGTGTGCCCCACCCGGGCAAAGGGCCGGGCGTCCACGAGCACGGGTGGAAGGAGGACAAGGTCGCCTGCCTGTACACCCTCGACGGGGCCGAACCGGGCACCGATCCGCCGCGCGTGTTCACCGACCGCAACCGCGT
Source organism: Gemmata sp. SH-PL17 (assembly GCF_001610855.1). Lineage (NCBI taxonomy): Bacteria > Pseudomonadati > Planctomycetota > Planctomycetia > Gemmatales > Gemmataceae > Gemmata > Gemmata sp. SH-PL17. The sequence continues at coordinate 8,174,482 of NZ_CP011271.1, read as the reverse complement.
GGACGAGTTGGCCCGAGCGATCCACGCCCAACGGGGTACGAACCCGGATTGGCCGGCGCTCCCGGCGGAGGCCGGGTCCGCGCCCCTTCCGGAGGCCGCGCCGGAAGCGGACGCGCGCCCCCGTGTGCGGCCGCCGGCGCGGGGCGAGCGGAGTTGCGTGGTGAGCATGCAGGACCGCGACCGGTTCGGGAAGGTGGTCGCGGCCGAGGCGTACGCGCGGAACTTCTACGGATCGGGACGTCGGGCGTTCTTGGGCGACGGGCCGCGGTACAACTGGGCGATCCGCGACAAGTGGTTCGCGGACTTCGAGCCGGTCGCCGACTTCGTCCATGTGCTGTCGCACCTGTACGCCGCGGCGACCGCCCTGTCGGCGGATGCGGAGGAGCGCTGGTGGTTGTACGTGGGCTGGATGACCTCGTGCTGGCAGAGCAAGGGCGGTGAGGTGGTGACCGCGATCCGAACCCGCGCCGAGGACCGGGGCTGGAGTCCGCCGGGTGCCGAGGTGTCGGAGGGCGATTGGCGGGTGGTGGTGGAGCGGACATTGACCTACGTGAGCAACAACGCGGGCCACATGGAGTACCCGCGGTACCGTCGGTTGGGCCTGCCGGTGACCAGGGCGGCGGTGGAGTCGCTGATCAAGGAGATCAACTACCGGGTCAAGGGGACGGAGAAGTTCTGGAACGAGTCCGGAGCGGAAAGCGTTCTCCAAGTTCGGGCAGCAGTGTTGAGCGAAGACGAACGACTCGCCAAGCATCTCGATGCTCGGCCGGGGTCAGTTGTCCGCAGGACGAGCACCCAGGCTGCTTGATTGCAAATGCGGTCCTACACCCTGAACTGAGCGGCCACCTCATTGACCGTCTTGTCCCCCTTGAGGGCGGCCAGTGCGACCCGGGCCTTGAATGCCGCCGAGTGACTCTTTCGCTTGCCCGCCATCGGTTCCCCTTTCCTGGGCCGCCGGTGTAGCTTAACGGTGGTCCAGTTTTCGGGGTCCACTATATCAACCCCATCGAGTTGGCGTTATCCAAGCTCAAGGGGCTGCTTCGAGCCGCCGGCAAGCGAACCATCGACGGGTTGTGGGACTTCTTGGGTAGGTGTTGGATGAGTTCGCGCCGGACAAGTACCGGCGCTACATCCGGCACCGCGGATACAAAATTACCGATGCTACAACGATGCCGAAAAGAGGCTAAATGTAGTTTCGAGTATATCGCTAGGATACTAGTTGCCGAGGACCAGCTTGAAAATACAGTAAATACAAGACCCCTGGCGGGGTAGCTCAGAGGTTAGAGCACTCGCTTCATAAGCGAGGAGTCGTGGGTTCAATTCCCACCCCCGCTACTCGACACAACCCCTGGAAAAACCAGGGGTTGCTTCATTTTCCGGAAGTCCCGTTTTCTGCCCCCATTAGGCCAAAATCCCCCACTAAACCCCACTAACCAGAAACACACGGGGAACAGCCCGGAACACGGGCGAGCTTTTGACCATGCGCGATGCTAGAAGCTGAAAAGATGTCGACAGAATTTTTCGTGCCAAATCTATCTTTTTCTTCTGTTTTCAGCTTCCGCCTCAAACGCGCATCCGCTACTGTTGACACATCTGACAAACAGTCGCCCAAGCAAGGGAACAACACGTGTACGAATGCACGGTGGAAGAGATTCACGCGCCGATTCAAGAATCTCTAAACGGGGAACTGGTGCGCATGCCGAACGGCTACACGATTATCGGGTATCGGGGGTGTGGTGCGAGACCGGCGAACGGGGCGAAAAGTGAAGTCAATCCGCCCTTACCGGACCGCGGGGGAAGCCGTCGAGAGTGCGGCTGCGTTCGCTAATTCATGCTTGCGGCGAGGGTTCTAAGAATGGAACACGATGTCCTCAGTGCCGTCAACCCAACTGACGCTCAAACCGATGCTCTGTTGCCCTATCGCAACCAACTGGTTCAGGTAGACAACCGGCAGGGAACGCTATCGGTTGACGTAACACATAATGTCCTTCCCCAAGGACGGCAAAACGTCGTGCTAGTCGATTTCCGGATGCCGAATGGTCAACCAGTGCCGCAAGCGATCCAGGACACAATCGACCAAATGACCTTCGCGCCTCGGCACTAACTCAACTTGGAGAACGCTCAATGAACTGGAAGGCACTCGGTGCGGACGGCTGGGAATCGGACGATGGAGCGCTTCGAGTTAAGCGCGATGGAGTAGCCAAAGACAAATGGCACATCGAGCAGAACAAAGACGGCAAGTGGATCGCACTCGCTCCGGTTGAGAAGTACCCAAGTCCAGAAGATGCTTTGAGCAGAGCAAAAGAAATGGTCGAACTGTTGAGCTAAGCCCTAAGCCGCACGCTGAACACGTCTGTTACCCCACTGGAGCTTACCCGTGGGGCAATTTCGCGAACTGAAACTACTGCAAAAAACCTTTCGCGAGATGCAGCATGATCCGCTTCAGCAACTGTTCTTTTCAGAAGAAATCAGCAAATCTCCCGTTCTGAGGTGTTGCCTCAACCGGAAGGTGTATAAGATCAAGACGCGATTCTTAATTTCGTCAAGATGACGGAACAATCGCGGAACTCACGAGACAACTATGACTGAACATGCAGAGCACATCAAACTCGATGCCGAACCACCGCTGTCGGTTGGGCAACGAGTGCGACATGCGGCGACTTGGCGAAAAGGAGTGGTTGTAGCAATCGCTAACACTGACGCAAGTCGCGGAGAGGATCGCTACCGCATCCGGTGGTACGATTGGAAGCGGTCAGAACCCATCACGAACGACATCGGCCGATTCTTCCTCGATCCGATTTGAACCGCTCTTCGCGAGCATTTCCGATGCCCCACTGGCGTTTACCGGTGGGGCAATTCTGCGAACTGAAAGTCACTGCAAAAATTTTGTGCGAACCTTTCTGCCCATTCTCCTGTCAGCAGCCAGCACTTCTGCAATGGGGAACTCCTAGCACCGACGGGGCCAACTGGTGCGAGAGGAACCGCCGTGCTTGGAAGGCCGGCGGCCAAGCGCGGCGGCCTCGCTGAACGATGCGTTGACGTCCAGACCGCAATGGACCTGCGACATGTTTGGGGAGATCGGCGGTCGCCCGTTTCTCGGACATCTCATCAAACGGTGGAACGCCGATTTCAACACCAGCCCGAACGCGCCAGTACGTTTGTGGCTCGAACCGGCCGAATTGCCGCCCGCGCGCATCCGTGTGTGCATCGAGAATCACCAGCTGGAAGACCCGGAAAAACTGTGGACGTTAGCGGAAGATGTCGAACGGCAGTGGCGCGGGAAGGCGAAGGGAGTGGCTCAGTCAGTCACGGTCCCCCCCCGGTTCCCGACGCGCCGACCGGGGTGCGACTGAATGTCAGTGAGAATCGGGTTCTTATTAGATTCGTTGCAAACGTACATCACGCAGGAGTTCGTGGGATTCTTGTTCGGCGTGGATAAGGGAACGGTGTCGCGAAAGGTTCAGGAACTGAGCCTGTGCATGACCGGTGTGTTCCGCATCCCGGAGAACAAGGTGCGCATCGATCCGGACGACCTCGAAGCGGTGTTCGTGGACGCGACCGAGCAACCCGTGAATCGCCCCACGCGAGGCCAACGGCGCAGTTACTCGGGGAAGAAGAAGCGTCACACGGTGAAGCATCACGTGGTCGTGACGCGGGCGCGCAAGGGACCGGGCGAGAAACAGAAGGTGCGGATCAAGGCCGTGTCGAAGGGGGCGAAGGGGCGCGTTCGCGACAAGAAGGTGTACGACCGGTCGCGGTTGCAGGTTCCCGAGGGCGTGCCGAAATCGGGCGATAGTGGGTATCAGGGGAGCCACTTACGGGTACCCAAAAAGAAGCCGAGGACGGGGCAACTGAGTGACGAGCAGAGGCACGCGAATCGGCGGTTGGCGAAGGAGCGGATCGTGGCCGAACACGGGATCGGGAAGATGAAGATCTGGCGCATCGCCTCAGACCGGTATCGCAATCCGCTCCGGCGCCACACGGTGATGATGAAGAACGTCGCGGGCCTCCACAACCGCGTGTACGGATAACGGCCACACGACTGCATGGCCGAAGTACGCCTGGATCAGCGCCTATTGCGCAACAAGTCTATTATCTCCCCGGTCTGTAAGCCGGCCGTTCGCCAGTTCCGGTTCACACCGACCGTTCACTTTTCACTTCACGATAGCGCAGAAGTCGATTTGATACGGCGCCAGTTCCTTCTGACGGCTGAGATCGGTGACGAGTCGTTGAGCTTCGACCGCGGTCCGCACCTCGAAACTCACAATCAGCTTCTTCGTACCGGTCCAGCGGACTTCCACAAAGGTGGCGCGCCCTTGACACACTTGACGAACCAGAGTCGTGATCGGGTCCGGGGTGTTGTCCGACATTTGTGCCCGGGCCACGACGGGTTTCACGTTTGCCGCACCGGACTTCCACGCCGGTGCTTCGTTCGCGGGCGGCGCGGGCGCCGGGGTGGGCGCGGGCTGAGCGCTGCTGGCCGGCGCCCAGGTGCCGGGAGCCGGCTGCGTGGACGCGGGGGCCATCTGCCAGTGGTACTCTTCGCGCTTCGGCGCTTCTGGCGGCTTCGGCTCCTTCACTTCGACGCGCGCGGGCGCTTCCGGCTTCGGCTCTTCAGTCACCGAGATCGGGAGCGGGCCGGGCGGGAGTTGCGGGACCGCGACTGGTTTGGTGGGTTCCACCGCCGGGAGAACGGACGGAGCTGCGATCCGCGGGCCGACGGGTTGCTCGGCAGCCGGTTCCGGCTTCGTCATAGTCGTTGCGGGTGGAAACGGGATCGGGGCCGGTTCCTTGATGGCGACCGCGACCGCGGGCGGCTCGGGAACAACAGGTGGTGCGATTGCAACTGGGGGCAGAACCGGCGGCGCGGTAATGCGCGGTAAGTTTACGGGCACGGCCGGCTTCTGGACGGCCGCGGGCGGAGTGCCGGCATCCGGTGCGGGCGCGAACTTCGATTCCCCCGTCGGGTTGAACTTCGGTAGCTCGGGCCGATCGTTTTGCGGGACCTGAGCCGGCGGAATCTGCGATTGCGGTTGCGGGCGCGGCTGAAACTGCGGCGCGGGTTGCAACGACGGCTGCGATTGGGTCGTAACCGGAACGATCGCTTGCTGCGGCGGATACGTACCGCGGTTCGCACTGTAGTTCGGCGGTTCGGTACCGGGCGGGGTGCGCAGCGGATTCATGACGGGAACGGGAAACGCACCGGGCGTTGCCCCCGTGATCGAGTACCAGTTCGCAGACGCCTTCGGGTATTCCCCTGCCGGGGCGAACGGGTTCGCGCCCGGGGTCACCGTGCCCCACCCGAACCAGCGGTACGCGGGCGGTCCGGCGAACACCGGCGACCCGCTCGCGCTCGTCCCGCGGAACGGGGTCGAGGCGGTCGGTTCTGGTTGCTGCGTCTGAGGTTGCGGTTGAGGCGCGTGGCCTTTCAACCGGTCGAACCCCTTCGACAGCAGCCCGGGCTCGTCCTTCGGTTGCGGAGTGAGTTGGCGCGCGTTGTTACCGCGCGTCACGCTCCCACCGGCGGGAACGACTCCCGGGTCCGCGTTCGGCCCGTTCAGCCACGCGGGACCGGCCACGCCCGGGCGCCCGGAGCCGGTTCCGGTGTTCGGCCGCGTGACCGGCGTACTGGGAAACGACGACGGTGGGAAATCGTCCGCGGCGGCGCCGCGTGCGACCGGTGGTACGTCACCGGGTTTCAGCGGTTCGGGCGGTAGAAAGGTCGCGCCACGCTCACGCGGTGGTTGCGCCACGGCCACCGTGACGGCCAACCCCAGCACCGCGATCACGCCCACAAATGTCCGCATGGCCTCGTCCTTGAGAGCTTCGATAGTGCTGCGGAGAACGTGCCGGACCGCGTCAAGAATCCTTCTTCCGCGGTACCGGCCCTCAGAGTTTACCTTTTCGGCGTCAGCGGGACCGATGTCCCGATCCCGGCCAACCCGGACCGGGAACCGCCACGGCTCCCGAACGGCGACGGGAAGTAACCCATCGTGTTACTGAACACGACCGCGTGCCCGGCCGGGGGCAGCACGCTGCCGACGCCGACCTCGCGCGGTTGGAACGGATCCTGGGCGTTCGCCAGTTGCGGGAAGAACAGGGTCCGGTTCCCGCCGGCGGCCGTGAACGGCGCGCCCAACCCGCCTTGACCGGCCCCGCCCACGGTGCCCGGGCGCACGCCGTAATAGTAGTTCACGCCAGGGTTACCGCCGCGCAGCAGGTTCAGGTACGGGCTGAGCGGTTGGTTCTGCGGGTTGTAGATGTTCGGCATCACACCCCCCGGCGGGTACTGTTGCTGCTGTTGCATCGGGTACTGGGCCGCCGCGGTCCCGGCCGAGCCGAATACCGCGACCGTCATCAACAAGAAGCGCATCATGTCGTGAATCCTCCGAGTTGAGTGCCCCACGAGCTTCTAACCACACTCCAGGCCGCACCTCGCGTTCCGAACGCCCCGCACGGTCAGTTGTTGTTCCCGAACCCGTTCCCGCGCCCGGCGATCTGGTTCACAGTGCTCGACCCGAGGAGCGTGATCCCGAATATCCGCTCGACAGGGGCGATGACCCGGGCGAGCGTGCGGTCGATCGTCACGAGGCGCTGGGCCTTCACATACACGCGGTCGCCGGGGAGGATCTGGTAGTTCGTGTGCGTGATGCCGTGTTGACTCAGCCCGACCCAGTCGACTGGCAGGATCTGCCACGGCTGCCCCGCGTGCGGCGTGCGGCGTGCGACCCAGATGTTCCGGCGGCTGGACACGTCGGACAGGCCGCCAATGTTGGAGATCGCGTCCAATACGGTTTCGCCACCGGTAATGGGCAACGACACGACCTGCTCCCCGGCGCCCTGACCGCCCCCGTCCACAATGACGTAATACCGCTTGCTGTTGTAAGCAATTACGTCCACGATCACGATAATGCTCTCCGGCTTCGTCTCGAACTTGTTCAGCGCCGCCTCTCGGGTCAGGTGAGTTTTAATCGCTTCGGCCGCCTGATCGAGCGTCAGCCCCGCAACCGGCACCGCTCCCCAAAACCCGAGGCCAACAGAGCCGTCGAGCCGAACCTGGAACGGCCCCGAGATCGGTTGGACCGTGAGCGGAATGGTCACGTCTTTCTTGCGCTCGGTCCCGTCCGTGTTCAGGAGCGGTTTGCCGCTCACCGTGTCAAACTCCGTGATCTTGGTCCGCTGAACGACCTCAATGAGTAATTGGTCGGGGGCCTCGATCACGTAGGGCGGGAGCGTGATCTTCTTCATTTCGCGCGGCACGGCGTCTTCCGGCGGCACCTGGATGTGCGCGTTCGCGTCGTTGGGCATCGGGGCCGACCCGAACTGCCCCACGTGCGAGCCGTGCATGCAACCGGTGGCGGTCAGGACCAGTCCGGCGACGACGAACAGGAACTTGCACCGACGCGCCGCTGCCATAACCGCTCCCCCCAGCACGAAACGACCCCGGTAACTACCGGTATCGCTTGTGTTATCGGCGCGGCCGGAACCGTTCGTGAACCAAACCTCACGATTCGCGCGAGTTTGGTTCAAGTCTGGCGATCTGGGTTACGTGAGCAGGCGCGCGAGGTTGAAGTAAGCCAGTAACGCGGCCACGTCTGCACAAGTTAGCGCGATCGGCCCCGCGGCGACCTGCGGGTCGCGTTTCAGTAGCCGCAAAACGTGCGGCACCGCCATTCCCGCGACCGCGGCACACGTTACGCCGATCCCGATCCCACCCAGCACGATCAGGAACAGCACCGCAAGGTTCTGCCAGATGGCCGCAATCACCCCCACCAGAAGGCCCGTGGCGAGACCGAGCAACAAACCGGTCAGCGCTTCGGGGCGCAGCCGGCGGAAGAGTTCGCGCCACGAGGGACCGGTTTCGCGGAACGCTTCGAGCGCGAGTGTCACTGACTGAATCGCGACGCTTTCCGCGAGCGCGAGAACAACCGGGATGAAGAGCGCGAGGACCGCGTGCTGCCAGTTCAGTTCGACGTGGTAGATTTCCACGAGAATCGCCGCTAGCGTGCCGCCCGCGACGTTACACAGCAACCACGGGAACCGCCCGCGGAACGCGACCAACGGGCGCGCCTGCTGCGACCGGGTGAGCCGCACACCGATTAACTGGAACACGTCGTCGCGCGGGCCGGGGGACGCCGGTGCGGGGGTGGACTCGCCGGTTTCGGCTAGTTCTTCCGCGTAAGCTTCAATGTCGATAACGCCGAGCAGCCGGCGCATTTCGTCCACGACCGGGAACGCGAGCAGCCGGTGCATGGTGAAGAACTCGCACGCATCGAGGAGCGTGGCCGAAGTCGGGATCGCGATCACGGACGCGATCATGACGCTCTTGACGGGCGTCTCAAGGGTCGCGAGCAGGAGCCGGCGCGTGGGCACCACCCCGACGAGCCGAAGGGCCGCGTCGACCACGTAAAAGTAGATGATCCGGCCGGGCGGCGGGTGCTTGCGCATGTGCGCGAGCGCCTCACCCACGGTCCACTCCGGGTCCAGGGTGGCGAAGTCGGCACGCATGTACGTGGTCACCGGCTCGTTCAGTTGGGCTTCGGTCAGGTGTAGGGGCATCGCGCTCCACTTTCGCTTCGATCCGCTGAACAGCTCCTACCCGGCTCCACGCTGCATTTTACCCGCGCGAGAAGTGCAACCCGGCCCGCGAAGCGCCGGTCCGCGAGAAATCGCGCGCCCTCTACGCCGCGAAACCGGAATCGGTGACCGCGAGCGGCGTCTTTCGTGGGTGCCCGCCCTTTTTGAGGAAGGGGGTTGGGTGGTTAGGTTCTGGGCGTAAGCTGAACACTCGGACTCGCATCTACTTCGGAAAGCCTTATGTCTACCGACGTGGCGGGCATCGCCAACCGCATCATTGCCAACATCGAGAAGGTCATCATCGGCAAGCGCCCGCAGCTCACGCTCGCGGTCGCGGCGTACTTCTCGGAGGGGCACATCCTGCTCGAAGACGTGCCCGGTGTCGCGAAGACGATGCTGGCCCGGGCACTCGCGAGAAGCGCGGGCTGCACCTTTAAGCGCCTCCAGTGTACGCCAGACCTGCTCCCCACCGACGTGACCGGCGTGAACGTGTACAACCAGAAAACGGCCGAGTTCGAGTTCCGGGCCGGTCCCGTGTTCGCCCAAACGCTCCTGGCCGACGAAATCAACCGCGCCACCCCACGCACGCAAGCCGCGCTGCTCGAAGCGATGGGCGAGCGCCGGGTGAGCGTGGACGGCCAGACCTACGTGCTGAAGCCCCCGTTCCTCGTGATCGCGACGCAGAACCCGGTGGACCAGGAGGGCACGTTCCCGCTCCCGGAAGCCCAACTCGACCGGTTCCTGATCCGCCTGAGCCTCGGGTACCCGAGCATGGAAGAAGAGGGCAAGATGCTCTCGCGGTTGCAGATGGGCCACCCCATCGACGAGTTAAAGCCCGTCGTGACGGCCGAAGACGTGATCGCGTGCCAGGAAGCGGTCCGCGGTATCCACGTGGACGAGAAGGTGAAGCGGTACATCCTCGAAGTGGTCCACGCGAGCCGCAACAACGAGGACGTGCTCCTGGGCGGCAGCCCGCGCGCGTCGATCGCGCTGTTCCGCACGGCCCAGGCGCTCGCCGCGGTCACCGGGCGCGACTTCGCGCTCCCCGACGACGTGAAACGCATGGCGCAGCCGGTCCTCGCGCACCGGCTCATCCTGAAGCCCGAAAGCCGGCTCCGCAAGCGCACCGCGGTCGCCGTGGTGAAGGACTTGGTCGACGACGCGAAGGTGCCGATCACCGACAAGATGAAGGCCACGCAACAGGACTACTTCTCTTAGTGAAGGAAAAAGGAAAAAGGCGAAAGGCAAAAAGGTCGGAGAAAGCAAAAAGAAGAGAAGAAATCAAAGACCAAAAGGCAAGTAAAAGAGGTACATTGTTCGCGTTTACCCCCGTATTTGGAGCCGCCCAATGCCCCCATACGACATCACGGAACGGACATTCGAGTTCGCTGTTCAGATCGTGGACCTGTGCGTGCGACGCGGCGAGCGCCCGGGCGCTCCGCGGCGGATCAGCGACCAGCTGTTGAAGGCGGGAACGTCCATCGGAGCCAACGTCGAAGAGGGGCAAGCGGGACAGAGTCGCGCCGACTTCATCAGTAAGAACGCAATCGCCCTCAAAGAAGCGCGAGAGACGGCGTACTGGCTCCGCCTCCTCAAGCGAACTCTGCTCGTCGGTTCCAGCGAAGTCGAAACGCTGCTGGCAGAAGCCGAAGAACTCAAGCGAATACTCGGTGCCATCGTTTGCCGCGCGAAGGAAAACGCTTGAAGCACTGTGCCCCGTTCGTCTTCTTTCCCCGCACTCGTTTTTCCTTTTCTCTTTTTCCTTTTGCCTTATTTAAGATGCGTTGGTTTCTCGTAATCGTCGCACTCATCGGCGCCGCGATCGCGCTCCAGGCGGGGTTGGTCGCGTTCGCGGGGTACGTGCTGCTCGGCGTGTACCTGCTGTCGCGCTACTTGGCCCGGAGATGGGTGCGCGACCTCGGCGCGACGCGCGAGTGCGACTCGGCCCCGCGCGAAGTGGGCGAAACGACCGAAGTGACGGTTACACTCACGAACACCGGGGCGATTCCGATCGCGTGGGTGCTGGTCGAGGATCTGCTACCGGACTTCGCGGTGAAGGCCCGCACGCCGCGTATTACGGTCAAAGGCAAGCGCGTTCACGTCGTGACCCTTCGCGGGAAGCAAACGAAGACGATCAAGTACAAGGTCACGTTCGCGATGCGCGGGTACTACCCGCTCGGGCCGACGCTGCTCGAAACGGGCGACGTATTCGGGCTGCACCGGCGCCACCGCGTGATCGGGAAGCCGATTTACGTGATGGTGTACCCCAAGGTCGTGGACCTGCCCAAGTACAACTTCGCGTCGGAGCGGCCAATTGGGGAAGTGCGACTCCAGAACCGGCTCTTTGAAGACCCGACTCGGACCGCGGGCGTGCGGCAATACGTCATGGGCGACCCGCTCCAGCGCGTCCACTGGAAGGTGACCGCGCGCACGGGCCAGCTCCACAGCCGCATTTACGAACCCACCACGCTCGCCGGCGCAACGATCCTCGTCGACTTCCACCAGGACGGTTACCACAAGCGCGGCGAACCGCACCGCTCGGACCTCGTGGTCACTACGGCCGTGAGCATCGCCTACGCGGTCTCGGTGCTGAACGTGCAAGTCGGGTTCGCGAGCAACGGGCGCGACGCCGCCGATCGCATCCGGGAAGAGTCGCTCGCCGCGGAATCGCCCGAAGCGCAAGTCGAGGGGCACGCGACGCGCGACGAGGCCCGGGACCGGTTCGCACTAAACGAAGAGAGCGACCGCATTCGGCCGGTCGTGGTGGACACGCGGCGCGGGTTCGATCAGTTCCAGCAGATCCGCGAAGCGCTCGCGCGGCTCGAGTTCACGGACGCCTTCACCTTCGCGCAACTCGCGTTAGAAATGGCCGCGCGCATGCCCCGCGACGCGACGGTGATTGCCGTACTTCCGCGGGTGCCGGTCGAAACGGCGATCGCGCTCGGCACGCTGCGGAGGCAGGGGTTCGCGGTGAGTGTGATCCTCATCGGGCTGGACGAGAATCACAAACTCGAAGCGCACGGGCGCCTGCTCGCCGAAACGGTTCGCGACATCCGGTACGCGAACACCGTGGAGGAACTGGCGACCCTCGGCGCGAACACGGCCACTCACAGTCCGGCCGCGTACACGGTCGATATACCACTTTCATGAACCGCGACCGACTGCTCGCCTTTGCTCAGCTCCTCCGCATCCCGAACGTGTTTACCGCGTTCGCCGATATCGCGCTCGGCGCCTGCGTCGGCGCGGCCCTGCTCCCTTCAGCGCCGATCCAGTTTTGGGGCGCGTACCTCATCCTCGCGCTCGCGTCGGGGTGCTTGTACCTCGCCGGGATGGTCTGGAACGACTTCTTCGATTTCGCCGAAGACAAAAAGGCGCGCCCGTTCCGGCCGCTCCCGTCCGGGCGAGTGAATCGGGGAACTGCGGTCGCTCTCGGCGTGCTGCTGTTCGCGGCCGGGGTCGCACTCGCTGGAGCGGCCGGGTTCGTGGCGCAAGCGGAGTGGACCCACGAGCCACTGGTGTTCGCGCTGGGGCTAATCGCGGCGGTGCTCATTTACGACGGCGGGGCGAAGCGCACACCCTTCGGCCCGGTCGCGATGGCCGCGTGCCGGTTCCTGAACGTGTTGTTCGCGCTGTCACTCGTCCCCGATTCCGCACTCGAAATCGAAAAGCGCATCCACCTCGCGGGCGTCGTGGGCGTGTACATCGTGGGCGTGACGTGGTTCGCCCGCACCGAAGAGAGCAAGAGCCGCCAGCGAGACCTCGCTCTCGCGGCCGGCGTCATCGGGCTCGCGCTGTTCCTCGCGCTGCTGCTCCGGGTGAAACTCGGGAGCGCGTTGGGCACGTTCGCGTTCCCGTACCTGTTGGTCGGGTTCGGGTTCCTGGTGGGTCTGCCCGTTTCGCGCGCGATCGCCGACCCGGGACCGCGCAACGTGCAAGCCGCCGTCAAGCGGTGCGTCCTCGGGCTGGTGTTCCTCGACGCGGTACTCGCGACGATGTTCGTCGGGCTGCCCGGGCTGCTCGTGCTTTTGTTGTTGCCCCCCGCGCTCTGGCTCGGAAAATGGGTCTACTCGACCTGAGTAAAATGCCGGGCGAAGAAGAACCGCAGATCACGCAGAGAACGCAGATCGAACACAACGAGGCATTGGGACGAAACAACGGAAGTCGTGAAGGACGCGCCCATCTTATTCTGTCCGACGCGAGTTCTCCGCTTTTTGCATTGATCTGCGTTCTCTGCGTGATCTGCGGTTCTTCTGTATTCAACCTCAAACACCCAACACCACCATGCAAGACCGTCGCACGTTCCTGCTCACCGGAGGCGCTACCGTGGCCGCTACACTGATCCCCGACGCGCTCTCGGGCGCGGACGGCAACGACGAAGCCGCGGCTGTTATCAAGGCCCACGTCACGAAGTTGCAGCCCCTGGAGGTCGCGAGCGGGATCGCGTGGTGGACCGCCAACACCACCGGCAAGGACGAGGACTTCCAGAAGAAGGAAGAGGCGCAGAACAAGATCGACGCGGCGCTCTCCGACAAGAAGATGTTCGACCGCGTGAAGGCTCTCAAAGCCGCGGCCGATAAGGGCGGCATCAAGGACGCACTGACCGCGCGCCAGATCCAACTGCTGTACCTGCAGTACCTCGAAAAGCAGGTCGCACCGGAACTGCTCAAGAAGATCACCGCGAAGGCGAATGCCGTCGAGCAGGCGTTCAACGTGTTCCGCGCGAAGGTGGACGGGCAGGAGATCCCGGACAGCAAGGTGCGCAGCACGCTCAAGGAATCCACCGATTCGACGCTGCGTCAGAAAGTGTGGGAAGCGAGCAAGGGCGTCGGCGCCGCGGTCGAGGCGGACCTCGCCGAGTTGGTGAAGCTCCGCAACGAAGCGGCCACGCAGCTCGGGTTCAAGAACTTCCACGCGCTGCAACTCACGCTCAACGAGCAGGACGGCACGGAACTCATCAAGCTGTTCGACGACCTCGACAAACTCACGAAGGAGCCGTTCACGAAGTCGAAGGCCGAAATCGACGAGCGGCTCGCGAAGAAGCTCAATGTGGCAGTCACCGACCTACAGCCGTGGTCGTATTTTGATCCCTTCTTTCAAGAATCGCCCGCGGTCTTCGACGCGAACCTGGACGCGCCGTACACGAAGGCCGACCTGCTCAAGCTCTGCCGCGACTTCTACGCGGGCATCGGGCTGCCCATCGACGACGTGATCGCGCGGAGCGACCTGTACGAGAAGAAGGGCAAGTCGCCGCACGCCTTCTGCACCGACATCGACCGCGAGGGCGACGTGCGCGTGCTCGCGAACATCGTCCCCAACGAGTACTGGATGGGCACGATGCTCCACGAACTGGGGCACTCGGTGTACTCGTCGAAGAACATCCCGCAGACGGTGCCGTACCTGCTGCGGGCCGAAGCCCACATCCTCGCGACCGAGGGCGTCGCGATGCAGTTCGAGCGGTTCAGCAAGTCGCGCGCGTGGCTCGAAAAGATGGGCGTGAAAGTGGACGCGCCGGCCGAATTCGACGAAGCCGCCAAGAAGGTGCAGCGGAACCAACTGCTCATCTTCAGCCGGTGGTGCCAGGTGATGCTGCGGTTCGAGAAGGCCATGTACGAAGACCCCAAGCAGAACCTCAACAAGCTCTGGTGGGATCTGGTGGAGCAGTACCAACAGGTGAAGAAGCCGAAGGACCGCAACGCGCCGGACTACGCGAGCAAGATCCACATTTGCAGCGCCCCGGTGTACTACCACAACTACATGATGGGCCAGTTGTTCGCCTCGCAGGTCCACCACGCGCTCTCGAAGGCCGTGTTCAACGCGGACCCGAAGACCACCATCTACATCGGTGAGAAGAAGGTGGGCGGGTTCATGAAGGAGAAGGTGTTCGAGCCGGGCCGCACGAAGACGTGGAAGGAACTGGCCAAGTTCGCGACCGGGGAAGAACTCAGCCCGGCCGCGTTCGCGAAAGACTTCGAGGGGTAGTGCGGGCGCGCCTCTCGACGCACCCGCGCGGGAGGCTTACTTTCCGACGCGGAACAACTGTGTACCGGTGCGAACGAAGAACGCGCCGTCGACCGCAGCGACCCCGTACACGATGGGGTCGAGGTACTCGCCCGGGGTGTCCTTCTTCTCCGGAGCACCCGCGGCGGCTTTGGGCTTCGGCTTCGGTTCCCACAGCTTGTTCGACGCGACCAGATCGAACTCCGAACCCGCCTTGAGCACGCTGGTCGTGCCGTCTTTGCCGAAGAAGTAAACGTACTTGCCTGCGCCCAGCGGCGACGCCCAGCACGCCCCGTCGATCCGCTCGGAGAACAGCTCCTTACCGGTCTTCAGGTCGTGCGCGTACACCACGCCCACCTGATTCACGAAGTACGCGACGCCCTCGTAACCGAGCGGGGTGGCGTAGTTGGAGATCCCGACCTTCGCGGTCCAGGCGGTCTCGAACCCGGGCTTGCCGTCCTTCGCGACGAGCTTCAGGCACCCGTTGCCCTTCGCGCCCGCGGGCGGGTCGTCCTTGGAACGGCTGGCACCGCCCCCGAACAGCACCCGGTCACCGACCACCGACGCCGACGGCAGCGTGTTCCCGACCACGTTGTCGAGCTTCCACAGTTCTTTGCCCATATCGGCCGCGTAGCCGATCACGGTGCCGGCGCTGCTGGCGATCACTTCCTGCTTGCCGTCACGGGTCGCGATCACGGGCGAGGTCCACGCGCCCTTCTGCTCGCGCTCCGTCTTCCACTTGTTCTTGCCGGTCGCCTTATCGACCGCGAGCAGGTACGACGGCCCGCGGTGATCGATCAGAATGTAAATCGCGTCAGCGGTTTGGGCCGGCGAGCTGCCGACCCCGTGACCGCCCTGGAACTCGCCGTACTCCTTCGAGAGCGACCGCTCCCAGCGCACCTTGCCCGCGTGCGTGAGGGCAATCAGGTTACCGCCCTCGAAGAAGCAGTACAGCCCGTCCGCGTCGACGCACGGGGTCGGGGCCGCGCGGCTAATGGTGAAGCCCCACTTCGCCTTCTGCGTCGGCTCGAACGTGTGGCGCCACTTCTCCTTACCGGTCTTCGCATCAAGGGCGACGACGAACCCCTTCTCGCGCTGGTCCCCTTCGACGGCCGTGAGGTACACTGTGCCGCCCCACACCACTGGCGACGACTGCCCGTATCCCGGAAGGTCCGCCTTCCACGCGACGCCGTCCTTCGGCGACCACTGGGTCGGGTAATCGCCTTTAGCCGCACCGTCGCCGGTGCCGCGGAAGCTGGGCCAGGCATCGGCCGCGGTCGCGGAGGTACCCGCGACCGCCAGCCCCAAGAGCGCGAGAATCGTTCGCATTACTATCCTCAAAAACCTTCGTTAACGGGGCGAAAGGACGTCGTGCATCCCAAGTCCGAGTGCGGTGGCGACCCCGACACTAAACAGCAGAACGACGAACCCGAGTTTGCGCGTGGCCTTGAGCTGCCACCACATGAAGATACCGGACACGCCCCAAAACACCATGACGAAGGCCATCGCGTCGACGATGACCGCCCAGAACCACTTCGCGTTCTGCCCCCCGGGGAACCCGTGCGTGAGGTGCAGGCGCGTGAGGAACCGGCGCGTCGAGAGTTCGTCGGCCGGCGGAGCCGCGTCGGTGGACGCGCCGCTCACAGTGCCCTCCATCGCGTTGTAGCTCACGCGCCAGGTCTTCGTGCCGTCGGACATCAGGAAGCTGAGATCCGGCACGCTGCTCACCTTAACTTCACCGCCCTGGAAACCAGTGCGTTCCAGAACGACGGGCACGGCCGCCTTCACGCGCTCGTGCATCGGGTCGGGCAGCGCGAGCGGGCCGGTCATGGGCGCAGCGGCCGCGGGCGCGTCGGACTTCTCTCCGCCCTTCGGAGCGGGCCGCTCTCCCCGACCACCACCGCCGCCACCGCCCCGATTACCACCACCTTTGGTGGCGCCGCCCTTGGCGCTACCAATGGCGAACGGCGCTTTCTCTTCGACCTTTGCGGCCACCGGAGCCGGGCGCGAGCGCACCGTGCCCCCCGGGTTGGTCACGTCGAAAAGGACGCTCACCTCGCGGTCATCGACCTTCACCGTGGCGAACGCGAAATCGCGCGTGTACTTCACCTTCTCCGGCTCTACGAGCGCGTAGGGCTTCCCCTCTTTGGCGCGCTCGTTGAGGGCCTGAACCACCTGTTCGGCGATCGCGCTCGGGGCCGGCAGCGATTCCATCGGCGTGTCACGGATCTCGCTCGCACCGAACGAGACGAACGGTGCGTCGCTGAACGCCGTGGGGTGGTTGAACAGGAACCCGGTGGCCCCGTACAGGATCACCCAAGGCAACAGGAACAGCCCGAAATACAAGTGCCCCCGGCGCACCAGGTGCATGGCCCGTTTGCGCATCGGGCGCCGGGCCACGCGCGGGACCGGCGTGCGGGCCGCAGCCGGGGCCAACTGCTCGGTCGGTTCAGCAACGCTCATCGTCGTCTCCCTGGGTTCCCCGAATTTAGTAGTCGCCGCCGATCACTTCGCCACCGTTCCGGCTCCCGAGCGCGCGGTACGTGGTCATGTCGATGGAGTCGCGGACGAACTTGACCGACCCGTCCCCGAACACGAAATTGCACCCGCCGGTGTGTGAGCTATTAAAGGCCGAGAGCGCCGTGTTCCGGTACCACGCGGTCGCGTCGTTGGTGCTCAACCCGCCCGCGGTCGCGGACGCGGTGCCCGCCTTGGCGTTCACCGTGGCGCTCTTGCCCACGAGGGTCCGGGTGTTCATCGGGGTCATCGTGACGCCGTCGCTGGTGTCGGCCCCGGGGTGCGGGAACGCATAGTTCGTGTTGCCCGTGTACGGCCGGCCGGTCAGGTCCGAGCCGTCGAAGTTGCTCGTCCCGCTCACCCACGTGCTCCCGAGCACCCGGTAGTGCTTCTCGCCCACCAGGAACGTGTTGGACAGCCCGTCCGTCACGCTCGCCAGGTTGATTTTTGTTACGGTCCCCAGGACGGTCGTCGGCGAGCCCACGGGGGCGGCTGGAAGGCGGAGGCCATCATGCCGTCGTCCGCGGTCCAGCGGAGCTTCGGCGAGGTGACCACGGTCCCGCTGGCGTCGGTGGCGTACTGGAAGTTCCCGCGCGACGCGGCGTAGCTGCAGTACGCCCCGTACCCGGTCGCGGTGGGCGCGGGCATCCCCGGGCACAGGTACGTCGGGATCGGGTTCTTCGTGAGATCGAAGTTGGTCGGCCCGCCGGCGACGAGCGGGGTCGTCTTGTCGGTGGCTCCCTTGGCCGGGTTGTACTGCTTGGCGATGTTGTCCTGCTCCAGGTACGGGAGCAGGTACAGGAACCCGCTGTGGTGCTTGGACGGGGCTTCGGGCGGTAAGGCGTTGGACGTCGAGCCGCCCTCGTCGTGCCCGTTCGGGGCGTAACTGAACGGGGGCAGTTTCTCTACCGCCCCGTGGTAGTTGTGAACGGCAAGCCCGATCTGCTTGAGGTTGTTGGCGCACTTCATCCGAGCGGCCGCTTCGCGGACCTTTTGCACCGCGGGCAGGAGCAGCCCGATCAGGATCGCAATGATCGCGATCACGACCAGCAATTCGATCAACGTAAATGCGCGGCGGAACTGGTTCGGATTCACGGTGCACTCCGGGAAAATCTGTGGAGAGGAGCTGCGTTGCGGAGCGCGGTGGGCGCGAAGCGGGTCAGGGCGCGTCCCGAGCAATAGCGGAGCAAGCTCCCGCGAGAACGACCCGAGGCAACTCAGGCGGTTCTCATTGCGGGCATTGTTGAGACAAATTCTCAACAAGATGGCTTTACATTACGGCCGGATTAGATACTGTCAACATCCGAAGCAAAAAAGATCGCACTGAATCACTGCGAGTTTGCTCGCGGGCGGAATTCGGTGCGGCAGAAGCCTTTGAAATTGCGTCTCAGTACCGCAATTGAAAGGTGCCGCCATGAGCGACACGGAACTGGAAGAAGACCGCGACGAGGCCCCGGATGTTGGCCCGGACCGAACCATCAAGGCGGACGAACTGTTCGCCGGCAAGCGCGAGGTGTGGATCGACCTCGACGGGGTGCGATATCGTTTGCGCATCACCCGGCGCGGGAAGCTGATTTTGCAGAAGTGAAGACGGGAGAAAGAGAAAGGCAAAAAAGGACGCAAAAGTGAATCGCATAAAAGCAAAACAATAAAGCGCAGTTCTCGCCTAGTCGAGAACGCGCCTACATTACTCAAAGTCTTGCTCTGTTGAATTCCTTGGTCGAGTAGCGGCATCCGAAGTTGTATGAAGCCATTACACCCCGTGACCGAGTCCCCCGCGAGCCGTCGCTCGGGAAACTCTGCGCCTGGCCCGCGCAGCCCTTCCGGCGTACTCGTCGAAGCTCCGCCGTGTGGAACAACGTGGACCGGATGAAGTACCCGGAGTACCGCAAGGCCGGTCTTCCGGTCACCCGTTCGTGGGTCGAGTCGCTGGTCAAAGAGATCAACTACCGGGTCAAAGGCACCGAGACGTTCTGGAACGAGCCACGGGGCCGAGAGCGTGTTGGCCGTCCGAGTGGCCGTGCTCAGCGACGACGAGCGGCTCACCAAACACTTCGCCGCAAGGCCCGGGCCCCATTCCAGCGCCGAACCACAGCCGCATAACTCACAAACCCGGTCCTGCACCCCTGAGATTAGGGCGTCTGTGAAATACGCAGCGCGATTTCGGGCGCCGGTTCGGGAAGCGTTCGCGCTCCGGTTTCCGGTTCACTCTTCGGCGCTGTTTTTGCAAGGCGAACCGAAACCCCGTTCGTCCGCTGACCAATACACTTCTCATCGCCCACCTCTTTACGGAGCATCCCATGAACCTCGCGGGTAAGCGCGTCGCGGTGTTAGTCGAACAGCAATACCAAGAAATGGAAGTGTGGTATCCGGTGTACCGGCTGCGCGAGGCCGGGTGCGAGGTGGTGCTCGTCGGCCCCGAAGCCGGGAAGACGTACCCGAGCAAACTCGGCTACCCGGCAAAAGCGGATGCCTCCGCCAAGGACACCAGCGCCGATCGGTTCCACGCGATCGTGATCCCCGGCGGCTTCGCGCCCGACTACATCCGCCGGAGCGAACCGATGCTCAAGCTCGTGCGCGACCTGTCCGCGCAGGGCAAGCCGGTCGCGGCCATTTGTCACGGCCCCTGGGTGTTGTGCAGCACGACCGCGCTGAAGGGCAAAAAGGTGACGTGCTTCCACTCCATCAAGGACGACGTGACCAACGCGGGCGGAACTTACGTCGATCAGGAAGTGGTGATCGACGGGAACGTCATCACGAGCCGCACACCGGACGACCTGCCCGCGTTCGTGGTCGCGATCATCGAACAGATGCAGAAGGGGTAAACACGTCGGCTCAGAGTTTCGAGCCGACTCGCACTCGCCTCTGGCTGCGTAAGTCGCGCTAAGACTCCGGAGGGCCAATGATGACCGAAACGGAGTGGTTGAACGCCACTACTTTCAACGGCTTAGTCGATCGCATTCGCATCACAGCAAGCGAGCGCAAGTTGCGTCTCTTAGGGTGTGCTTGCTGCTGGCGCCTCCGCGACGATTTGCCTTACGGGTGTGCCGAAAGGATTGTGGCTGCAGAACAGTTTGCGGACGGGATCATTTCCGAACCGGAATACTTGGCACGCTTTACCGTGGCAAGTCAGATGAGGAACGAACCAGGATCGGTTCGAGGTGCGGCACGGTTGGCTGTGAATTCACTTCACGACTCAAGCGCGACTGGTGTGATGCAAACGAGCCTGTCTACTGCCAGTGTTCGGGCGCTGGTTCACTGCAAATGGCAATTCGGTAAGAGCTACCATCTTGGACAACACACCATCCGGTTTGGAAATCTCGTTGCGCGCGAACAATCGCAACAATGTGCTCTTCTCCGTGACATCTTTGGTAACCCATTTCGCGCTACCCCCTTTTCCTCGTTGTGGCTTACCAGCGCGGCGGCGTCCCTCGCGGCGCAGATGTACGAATCAAAAGACTTCTCTGCGATGCCCATTTTGGGTGACGCGCTTCAAGATGCCGCGTGCGACAACGCCGACATCCTGAGCCACTGTCGCGAATCGGGAGTACATGTTCGTGGGTGTTGGGTCGTGGACTTGGTGTTGGGCAAAGAGTAGCCACCTCCTACTTACTGACACTCGCCGAACACCAATACGTGGCCGCCCGGGTCGGTGACGGCGAACTCGCGGCAACCGTACTGCCGCTGGTGTATCGGTCCCACTTCCGGAACCTTCGCGCCCACCGCGTCGCGGATCGCGCCGATGTCAAGCACTCGAATGTAGGCACTCATCCCCGAACCAATCGCATCAGGCACATGAATGCCCGCAGCGACTTTCTGCAATATCAGCTCGGCTCCGTCGCGATGGAGGATGGCGAATACGGGTTCGCCGGATGGACTGAACGGATCTGCTGAAAACCCGAGCACATCCCGATACCAATCGATCGATGCCGTCACGCTCTTCACCTGCAACACCGGCACCGTAGTACGAATTCCGCGGCGCACGGGTTTTGGTGTTAATAAGTTGGCGTCGCGGGTCAGGAGCCAGCGCCCGTCGGACTGCTTGCGGAACACCGACATCGTGTACCCGGACATCCGCTTTGGTTCGCTGCCTTGCGGTGTCACCGTGATCTGTAACCGGGTTCGGGTGTACGCCGTGTCGCCCGTGATCGATACTTCCAGCACCTCATTCGTGCCCTCGAACCGGACCCGCCCCGCCGCAGCGCGCGAGGCCGCGGCAAACGCTTCCTTGCCGAACGGTGGTTGGCTCGCGGTCACGAAAATTACGTCGTCGGACATGAGCGAAAGCACGCGGTCCAGATCGCCCTCCGCGGAAGCGCGGACCCAAGTCTGGATCACGTCACGAATCGCCCGTTCGTCGCCGCTCATTGTTCTCCCCTACCGCGCGTGTTGTAACGAAGTTGGGTAGGGCACTTGTGGTGATGAGAAAATGCAAGGTCAGCAACGAACCGCACCTGCAAAGGTGTGCGAGCGCGACCCGAACGGTCGGTGTAGGCGTGTGACTTCCTTCGTGGCTGTCGGATTCGGAAGTTCATCAATAAACGGCAGCGCCCAGCCCTTGTGAATGCGGCACTAATCACCCGATTTCCATCACGACACGGAACCCGATCATCTCGGATGGCGATTCCGGGGCGTGTCCGCGGCGCGCGGCGCTGCGGCACTCCACAATAGGTAAGCCCCAGCACCCGCCGCGGATCACGCGCATCTGCCCGCGCTTCGGGCCGGGCGGGTCTTCGAGCGGGCTGTCGAAGTAGTAATATTCGTCGAACCAGTCGTTCACCCACTCCTGCACGTTTCCGTGCATGTCCTGCAGCCCGAATGCGTTCGCGGGGAACTGCGCGACCGGTCCCGAGCTTTTGCCGGACTGCTTGTGACCCGACGTTGAGTACAGCGCGTCGCGCGGTGTGAGCCGGTCCCCACAGGAGAAATCGGTAGAACTCCCGGCCCGGCACGCATACTCCCATTCGGCCTCCGTCGGGAGCCGGTAGCTGCGCCGGTGGACCTCTTCTTCGGGCATGCGCGCGAGCTTGTCGCAGAACCGGAACGCCTGGTCCCAGGTGAGGTGCTCCACCGGGTGGTCAAGACCGCCCCCGCGCGAGCGGCTGAACTTACTCGGGTTCTTGCCCTTCACGGCTTCGTACTGCGCTTGCGTCACCGGTACGACGGACATGTAGAACGGGCGCGTGATCTTGACCGTGTGAACCGGGCCTTCGTAGGTACGGCCGGACGTGTCGTCGCCCATCCGGAACGTGCCCGCCGGGACGCGCACGAACGTCATACCGATGGAGTTCTTCATCAACCGAATCACGCCGGTCGTGGACGTGCCCGGGCCGCCGCTGGTGAGTGGCCCGCCGCCCGCGGCTGCGAGCATCGCGGCCGCCGCGCCCGCGGCGGCTTCGGCGCTGTACTCGCGCCCGCGCGCGGTCGTGACCGCCACGTGCAGGGACGAACCGGAGTTCTTCAGCGAGATCAGCTTGGACCCGTCCTGGCCCGCCGGGTCGGGTGGCGCGACCGTCACGTTGGCGAGTGCCTCAACTAGCGCCGCGGCGCTCTTGGGGCGTTTGTCGGGGCGCGTACAGAGACACGACTGGAGCACGCTGGCCTGCGAATCCGTGAACCCGGCGTGGCGCAGTTCTTCGATCCATTCCGCGCCGAACGGCGCCGGAGCAGAGGGATCGCGTTTGAGCAACTGGTACCAGATCACACCGATCGCGTGAACGTCGTCGGTCGGTGCGGGTAGTTCTTTCTTCACTTGTTGCGGGCACGCATACAGGCTCGTGGCCGCGCCGCGGTGAGCGAGCCGCAGTTGCTCCCCGCGGGGGCCACCCTTCGCGAGTTCGAGCGCGCGAATGCTCTCGATCTGTCCCCAGCCGTAGTCGCTCACCCACATGGTGAACTTGCCGCCCTCGGTCGGGTGCAGCAGCACGTTGCTCGGCTTCAGGTCGCGGTGAATTACGCCCTTCTCTTGCGCTTTGGCGACGATCGCCGCGAGGCGCCGAACCAGCTTGAGCGCGGCCTCGGGTTTGGCGCTGTCGTAGCGCCACTTCCACTCGAACATCAGCCCGGCGAGATCGTAACCGTCCACGAACGGGGCTTCGAGGCACGGCGGGTCCGTTTCCAGGTACACGCCGCGCAGCGGGAGCACGCCGGACACGTTGTTCAGATCAAACACGTCGGTGAACAGATCGGTGTTGGCCTTCACCCGCTCGCACGATTCGCTGTCGATTACGAACTTGAGCGCGACGGGCCGGGCCTCGCTCTGGTTCGGATCTTCGCCGCGCCACACTTCGGAGTTCTGGCCCAGCCCGCGCAGCTCGGTGAGGGTCCAGTCGTCCAGACCGGTGGGTTTGTCGCCGGGGCGGAACCGCGGGATGCGCGGCGGTAGGAACACCGCGAACTCTTCCGACTTGAGCAGTTCAAACTGCTCCGGCACCGTGTGCCCTTCGGGGTCCGAGGGGCGCCGGAGGCTCTGGCGCACCGAAACTGGTAACGCGCGGAGGTAGTCGGCGAGTTCGGTCTTGGGAACCGAGTGCGTGGTCGCGAGTTCGGCGATGAGTTCGCCCACGCGCCGCTCGTACTCGTCCGGGTCTACGGCCGCGCAATCGGCGATGGCCGTGCGCAGATCCTTACCGGGCAGCTTCTTGTGCGCGTAGTCGAACGCGGCGCGCGCGACCTCGGGGAGCACATCGGCGAAGGGCCACAGGCCCTGGAGTGCCTTGCGACCCTTTTCGCAGAGCGCTTGACCGACGCATTCGAGCAGAGCTTGCAAACGCGGCATGGCGACGCCTCCGGGCGGAGAGTTTTGCCGGCGTCAAACGTAAGTGATGCTACGAGTGTAAACGAATCAAACTTAATTCACAAGCCTATACGCGATCCGCTCGCGGTGCACTCACGGCCCGAGGGCAAGACGACGCGCTCTACTCGCTCTCACGGGGCGGAGGCGCTTCGAGTGTGAGTCGCGCCCCGAATCGCCGTCGAAGGCGATCGAGCGCGGCTGGCTCGGCCTCGCCCTCCATTACAGACAGCAGGTCCAACTCTGCGAGGTACGAGGAACGCGCGAGCGCGTCCGCGGTGGTGGTGCTAAGTGGCACGTTCAATCGCAACTCGCGGAACTGAGCGGCTTGTGGCGACGCCGCGAGTTGGGCGAGGAATTCTGGGGCCGGCTTTCTGTCACCAACGGAGAGTGAAATGAGACGCGGGAATCGCTCGACGCGCGACAGGAACTCTTTCAGTGCGTCGTCAGGGATCGGGTTGTTAAGCACATTCAGGCTCTCCAGGTGCGGCCACCCATCGGGCACATCGAGTAAGTCGCTCAGGTGCTCGCCCGTAAGTGATCCGCGGGGTATTTCGAGCACGCGGAGCACACCCGGCAATCGGGAACGAACCAGTTCGTTTATTTCTGCTCCGCCGACTCGCTTGGATTTCAGAACGCGCACCTCACTTAACCAGTCGGTCGCCAGAAATCCCGCACGCACTTCCATGCCCTTCTGATACCCTGTGCGGTTGCGCCCCGGCAGAGTCACTCGAATCGGCCGAACCGCGGTGCGGGTGGCCAATTCTTTGAGAACCAGCCCCTCGAAATCACACGCGCTCAGATCCAAATCGTGTACGGCGTCGAACCAGCCGGATCGCACTCCCGCGGTGACTTGCGCGGCGTTCTCTGGCGCGATTTGTCCGTAAGGGCCGAGGTAACCGCGTAGGAACAGGCGCTGGAGCCGGGGGTTCCAGTCGGAACCGCGTGTGAGACGATCGGTCAGCCCCTCGAACACGTCCCCATCCATCGCCAGGCCGCGTAACCCGAATAGCCAACTGCTCTGGTCGAGTTCGCGAATAGCATCGGGCGGCTGGCGCGGCCCCGGATCTCCGCAATCGCTCCAGATCTGAAACGTTTCTAGTGCTGCAAATTGTGGAGCGTTGAGGAGCGCGTAAAACGGGTCTACGGCAATAACTTCTGAGTAAACACCCAGGTGCCGGACTCGTTCCATGCGGCGCGCGGACACCAGGGCTTCCAGCCCTTCTCGTTCCTGTCCCCACAAGGAGATGCTTAACTCACGGAGTGGGTTCAAGTGGGAGCCGTCGGCGAGCGCGGCCCGGGCCAGCTCGTAGTCCAAGTGAAAACCGGCACTTTCAATTGGGAAGCGAGCGAACAGTTCGTGCCCCGACTGGGCAAACCATTCCGGCAGCGCGGACACAACACTTGAGAACCCGCGCCGGAACCCCGAGTGCGAGCCGCGCCCCCAGTGCGTCAGGAATGCCCCCGGCTGATTCAAAAGGTCCGCGTTCAATTGGCGAAGTGGGTCCAACCATTCCGGATGCTCGGCGATCAACCTCCGACACCGCACATCGGCCGCGGTGTACCCGTCGTCCCATTCGTTCATGAGAGCGAGCCGGCACTGGAGCCGGATGAACTCGGCGCGGTGGTGATCGCCCTGTTCGTCGAGGTAGTCCGCGAAAACGAGACGCGGCGTATCTTCGTCGGGGTGCGCGAGGATCGCCGCATAGAGGGCGTCGCGCGTCGCATCGGCTGCGGTGCTCATGCTTCAGTGCCCGGAGTAGTCGGTTGAACCGGGAGTTTCAGACACACGTCTGTATGTCGCTAACATTTGCTAACATTCTCGGGTGCGAGGACCGCAGGGATCGCGTGTTGGCCCTCGCTAACTACTGATATTTCAAGCTCTTCAGCGCCACGGCACGCATTCGCTCCGTCGCACTGGCTGCTAACAAACGCCTCAACGGGAACAATGCCGTGGTGAGCGGTGCATCTACTTTCGCTGATTCTGACATCATCCGCGTGTGCCGGGAACAATTCATCCCGATAACCGACGACGGCTGGCACCAGTGCCGACGCAAAGGCAAGGGAAGCAACACACCAAGGGCGGCTCATCATTTACGACTGATGGCACCACGATCAACGCGATCGGAATATAGACGCAACCGAGAAGGGTATTTGAGGCTGAAGTGAACCGGTCCAGGGTAACCGTGTCACATTTCGGGAAGGCGGCGAAAGACGATCTGGTGTAGGTCGGGCTGTGCCCGACACAACCTTCTAACGGCAACCGGCCGGAAACATAGTCACTGACGTCGGGCTGTGCCCGACCTACGAATACCGGGTTTAGCTCGTGGTCCCAAATCCACAGTCGCGATCAGCCAAGTGTGTTTCAATAGAAGATCAGATGGCACCCCAATCGCAAACTCAAGCGTCAGAAAACGTCGGCGAGGTTGGTCGTATACCGACGTCAGTAACTTCGCTGTCAAAGGCAGATTGGTCGTTGTTTTTGTCGCTTCTGGACAATCCTCCACCGCCAAACGCTTCCCTTAAGAAAGCGTTTGCTCGGCGGAAGCAGCGGCTTAAGTCAAAGCCTTCAGCGGAGTGACATCACACGCCGGCCTTCACCTTTTCGCGCTTGCCCGCGCTGATCGCGGCACAGGCTTTTCGCAACCGGCGAATGCCTTCGGGGATCTGGTCTTCCGTGGCCACACCGAAGCACAAACGGCACTCGTTGTTCGGCACCGAGTCGGTGTCGTCGAACACGTGACCGAACTGGCCCGGCACGTACATCACACCCGCTTCGAGCGCTGCTGGGACCAGCGGACCGTCCGGGCCGGTGTCGATGCCGTCGAACGTGAGCCACACGTAGAACCCGCCCGCGGGGACGGTCCAGCGCGCCGCGGGGAAGTCGCGGAACTCTGTTTCTAGCGCCTGAACCATCAGGTCGCGCTTCTTGCGGTACACGTTGCGGAGGTGCTCCGCGTGCTTCGCGTAGGCACCGGACGCGATCAACCGCGACGCGACGTGCTGCGACAGGTTTCCGGAGCCGAAGTCGTGGCTCCCTTTCAAGTGAAGGAGCGGGGCCATCACGTCGGGCGGCATGAGAGCGTAGCCGGTCTTCAGCCCGGGCGAGCACGGCTTCGAGAACGTGCTCGTGTACACCACGAACTCGTTCGTCGGATCGAACCGCTTCACGCTCGGTAGGTCGGCGCCAGTGAACCGCAACTCGCGATACGCCGCATCTTCGAGAACGATGATCCGGTGGTTCGTGCTGTACTGGCGCGCCAGTTCCACCAGCTTCGCCCGGCGGTCTACAGCGAGCGTCAACCCGGTCGGGTTCTGGAAGTAATCGACGGTGTAGATCACCTTCACGCGAGGCAGGTCACCAGACCGGCGGAGCCGTTCGAGTAGCGATTCGAGCGCGTCCATCCGCATGCCGTGCTCGTCCAGCGGTACCGTCAGTACCTTCGCGCCGTGAGACTGGAGCAGGCTGTGGAACACGAAGTACGACGGCGCTTCCGTGATAACGATGTCGCCCGGATCGAACAGCACTTCGCCGAGCAGGTACAGCAACTGTTGCGAGCCGGTCGTGATACACACGTCGTCGGCCGTGAGGTTGACATCAGAAGGGCGCACGCCGTCCGCGTCGCACACCAACTGGAGCACCTGTTCGCGCAGTTCCGGTAAACCCTGCGTTGAGCCGTATTGCAGCGCGGCGCGGCCCGTGAGCGGGTCGGCGACGATCTCGGCGACCGCTGCCCCCACTTCCTCCACCGGCAGCGAGCCTTCGTCCACCAATCCGGCGGCGAACGAGATCAGGCCCGGCGTTTCGAGCGCCTTCTGGATGAAGTAACTGATGGGCGAATCGGTGGTGCGGCGGGACTTGCCCGACCGCGACAGGGGCGCCGGCGGCATGCGATTCTCCTTGGAAAAGCAAAAAGCCCCGGAGGGTTACTCCGGGGCCGACGAGTGTTTCAGAACACGGTCGAACCCGGAGTCAGGTGACTGCGGCAACGGCGAAAATAACGGCAAGCGCGAGCGCGCCGGCAGCCGCGTAAGCGACGTGTGCCAGCCGAACTCGCGCCAGAGCCGTCATTTCGTGCCGATCCCTTTGTCCGGTTTTCTCGACGGAAGTTTACTACCGCGCGAACGCGCTCTCGACAAGCGAAATATTCGATCGCCGCTCCGCTTGCCCCCGTTACCACCGGTATCTGATGAGATCGGCACGCGGGGCACAACTGAAAACGTGTTCTATGGTTGGGTGCGTATCGTGCCGCGTCGAGGTCGGGTTACGCCCGTATCGCGGTTTTTCAGATCACACACGAACGAATCCGGCACCGGTTCCCATGTCTGCCTCCCTCGTCGCGAACCCCGTGGACGCTACGGCCCTCGCCGACGAGTTGGCCCGCTACCGGGTCGTTGACGCGGACCAGTTGAGCGGACTGTTGACCGAATTTCACGGCGACGGCGCGGGCGCGTTTGCGGACTTCCTCGTTCAGCGCGGTGCGATCAGCGCGTTCCAGGCCGAACGCGCGCTGTCGGGCGAATCGTCCCAGTTGGTGCTCGGTCCGTACCGGCTCGCCGGGGGCGCGGGCCGCGGAACGTTCGGGCCGTTGTTCTCTGCGACACACACGACCAAGCCCGGTGCGTTTACGATCCGGACAATGCCGCTGCGGAGCTTGTGGAAGGCGCGACAGGCGA
This sequence comes from Gemmata sp. SH-PL17, assembly GCF_001610855.1. Classification (NCBI taxonomy): domain Bacteria; kingdom Pseudomonadati; phylum Planctomycetota; class Planctomycetia; order Gemmatales; family Gemmataceae; genus Gemmata; species Gemmata sp. SH-PL17. The sequence continues at coordinate 8,145,921 of NZ_CP011271.1, read as the reverse complement.
AACAACTCGCGCGGGCGCTCGCGGTGGGCGAAGCGCACCCCGTGGTTATTCCACTTATTGAAGTCGATTCAGCGAACGGATTGCATTATCTTGTATGGTCACAAACCGACGGTGTGCGACTGTCGGATTATGTGGACGGCAACGGCCCGCTGCTCGCGAACGATGTGATCGCGATGCTGAGGCACATGGCTTCGGCGCTTGCCGCGTACCATACTCGGGGTGTCGTACACGGGGCGCTGACCCCGAGCTGTGTCGCGATCGGGACCGACGGCCGACCTCGGATACTCGAACTCGGCGCCGGCACGCTACTCGCGCAGAACCTGGACGCCGACGAGTCGCTGTTCGATTCGATGTCGGCCGCGTTCGCTTCGGCCAGCGTGCTAACGTTCGCGGCCCCGGAACTGGCGGTGTCGCCGCTCGCCCCGACGCCCGCGTGCGATCAGTACGCTCTCGGCACGGTGTGCTACTTCGCGCTCACCGGGTTGTCCCCGTACCCGCACCCGGCGCTCGCGGAGCAGCTCCGGGCGAAGCGGAACGGGCCACCCCCGTCGGTCGCGATCGTGAACCCCGACGTGCCGCGCGAACTCGCGGCCGTGCTAGACCGAATGATGGCTCCCGCGCCGGGCGCCCGGTTCCCGTCGCTGCACGAATTGGAAGAAGCGCTCGCGGAACTGGCGCTCACGGAACTGACGCCGGTCGAGCAACCGTCGGTGGAACCGCTCCTCTCGCGCCTTCAGAAGCGGAGCGGCGAGACGAGCAAACCGATCGCGCGGGTGGTAACCGGATCCGGTACACTGCGCCCCGCCGCACGCGACGACTCGGACGCCTCGATCTCGTTCGACTTGCCCGAGGCGACGGAACTCGCGCCCGAAACGGACCCGGTTCCGCGGCTCGCCCAAGCAGAAACGCTACCCAGCGGCAAACCGTTCGATAATGACCATACGCCCTCGCCCGTTTTCGCTCCGTCATCCTCACCCGCTCATTCGGGGGACCAGGACATGGCGAATCGGCTCCTCGGGGCACTGAACGGCGGTGGGAACCGCCCGGACCCGCCGCCCGATCCGCGCCTTTCGGTACCGAACCCGGTTCAGTGGCAAGCGCCCGACGCGACCAGCGGGGCGCCACAGGACCAGCCTTCCGGCGTGCGTAAGGGACCAGCGCCCGTACCCCCGGAGCAGCACCCGCCCGCGCACTCGTTGTTTTGGAAGAGGTTGCGCCGGAACCTGTTGTTCTGGAAGCCCCCGCGCGACACCGTGCAAGTGAGTGTGTTCGGTCCGGCCGCTGCAACTCCCGGTCAGACGGTCCGGCTCACGCTGTTCCTGCACCAACCGGATGCGGTCGATAACGTGCGCACGTTGTCGCGCGTGTTCCAGAAGGACGCGGAACTCGTCGGGACCGGCTACCTGATGAGTGAGATCGTGCGGGCCGCGGAACTGTCGGTTCACGTGTCGGTGTCCAACGCCGGGATCTCGCGGACGATGATGAAGTTTCAGTGGCGCGGACAGCCTCAGCGCCTCGGATTCGATTTGCACATCCCCTGGGAGAGCGCAGAAGGTTGGCTTCCTGGGTTAGTGTCCGTCGGCCTCGAAGACGTGCGCGTGGGCAAGATCGAGTTCTGGCTGAACGTGCCCGCACGCAAGGCTTAATGGGTGGACGATAGAAGCCGCGGATAGCGCAGATTACGCAGATCAGACAAGAGAACGATTTCTAGCCCCGGATGGGGCGTAGGCGAGTAGCCAGGGGTGAAGCGTAAGCGCAACCCCTGGCGGTCTGAGCAAATCGACTCCGTCCTTTTACCGTGATATCCGCAATGAGTTTCCGCCTCCGCCGGGTTCGGTGGAGGCTCGCCAGGGGTTGCGCTTACGCTTCACCCCTGGCTACTCGCCTACGCCCCTCTCGGGGCTTAAACGCATCTCCATTCTGATTTGTTTTCTGCCAGATCTGTGTTATCCGCGGCTCTGCTATCTGCTTCCCCTTGTGGCCATTCTGCCCTAACACCCGCTAGCCCTTTGGTGCCTTCTGCTCGGGGTACACGTCGGGGAGCGCGTTGCGGCGGATTTGGTGTGTAACGGCGTCTTTTTTGCTGCCCTTCTGAGAGCCGCCCTCGTTTTCTTTCTCCAATTTGTCGAGTTCGGCGCCGAATTTGACCACGTACTTCACGTTCGCAATTGCGATCGTGTCGTTGGGCAGCAGCGCCGCCCGGCGGACGCGCTGACCGTTGACCCGCGTGCCGTTCGTGCTCCCGAGGTCGCGGAGCAACAGTAGGCCGTCGGTCTTCACGATGACGCAATGGAGCTTTGAGACACTTTTATGGTCGAGGCGCACGTCGCAATCTTCGTCCCGGCCGAAGAGCGTCATGTCTTTGAGCAGGTCGAGGGACGGACCGCCTTCGGCGGACACCAACCGGGCGCGCATGAAATCACCCTGACTCGGGCGGAAGTTACCGCTGCATTCTCGCTCGCCGTGAGCGCGGGAACAAGAGACACGACTTACTAAATTAGTACCACATTCCGTCCGGCCGCGCATGGCCGGTACGGGTGGGGGCGGTCAATCGGCACAGCGATTGCGACAAGATACTTTCGCCCGATCCGTTTGCCGAGGAACCACCTATGAGTTCGCCACATATTCCGCCCGCACCGGGACCGGACGTTCCGACCCAACCGCACCCGGTCCCGAAGCCGCCCACGATCCCGCCGGATGTGGAGCCAGCGCAACCTGGGATCGCGCCCGAAAGCCCGGCTCTGCCGTATCCGGTAAACCCACCGTCCCCCGGTCCCGCGCCGAGCGTCCCACCGACTTGGGGTTGAGTCCGCGCAACCGCGTTCCTATTTCCCGTGTACCGGCGCGGCGCCCGACTTCGGTAACTTTGCGATACCACCGAGGCTCATCGCGGGTTAGAATCCAAAAGCACGTCCTCTCTGGATTCTACCGCCCCGAATCCGTGCTATTCGTAAGAGTGCCGAACCGCCGGCCGCGCCGGGACTTTGAAAGGGACGCTCGCTCATGGTCATGCGGAACGGGAACGACGGTCGGGGCGCGCGCCACTGGGACGACGTACCCTCGCGGCTTCGTACCCGCGTGTCGAGTCAACTCCGGTTCCCTGAGCCGTCCGAGGCTAGTAGCGAGTTCCCGGAACCGCAGCCCCTCTTTACCTTCGGTGAATTGGTCTACGATCTTTCACGACTCGCGCTCCTCTTTTTCGCAATTGCGGTCGCTAACACGGTCTTTCTGCTCGTTGCGCTCTCATTTCTTCGTGGCGGTTGATCGAACACTGCCACTGTGATCGCCCTTTCGCGCCTCCGAACGCACTTCTGCTTCGCCACCTTTCCAGAACACCAACTCGTTTCGTCCGCGTGTTGCATCGCGCCAGCGGTCTACGGTAAGATGCTTTCTCCTGCCTCACCGCACTTTCCGTTCTGTTCCACCTGCGGAGCCAATTCGATGCTACGGACCCACGTTGCGGCCCTCGTGCTGTTGGGCGCATCCGTCGTACACGCGGACCCGCCCAAGCCCACCGCGCCGCCCGCCGAACAGAAATTCTGCCCGATCATGACCAAGGACGAGATCGACCCGAAAGAGTCCAAATTCGAGACGTACAAGGGCGTGAAGATCTACCTCTGCTGCGACACGTGCGTGGCGAAGTTCCGCCGCGATCCGGCCGCGTACCTCGATCCGAAGTTCGTCCCGGCGCTGGCGGGCGTCGAGCTGCCGAAGCGCGGGATCGAGCAGCAGTTCTGCCCCGTGTACCGCGACAAGAAGATCTCCGAAAAAGACCCGTCCACGACGTACAAGGGCGTGAAGGTGTACTTCTACAACGCGACCGCGAAAGAGCGCTTTGAGAAAGATCCGGAGCGCTACGCCAGCGCCGAAGTGCTGCCGCAGTTGCCGAAAAAGTGAGAGGGTACCAGAGTAGTGAGGGTATGAGGGGCAGAGGGTGAAGCACTCTCGCGCTCTCGTACCCTCTGCTCCCTCTCACTGGAGGCCCCATGCGCTCGCTCCCACTGGTCGCCCTCACGCCGTTGGTCGCGCTACTCGCGCCGGCCCTCGCACCCGCAGCCGAAAAGGAAGCCCGCTTGTACGAGATGCGAACCTACTACGCGGCGCCGGGCAAGCTCGACGCGCTGAACGCCCGGTTCCGGGACCACACGCTCAAGTTGTTCGAGAAGCACGGGATCACCAATCACGCCTACTTCGTGCCGATCGACAACAAGGACAACAAGCTCGTCTACTTCGTCTCGTACCCGAACAAAGACGCCCGCAAGAAGTCGTTCGAGACGTTCGGGGCCGACCCGGACTGGAAGAAGGCCCACGCCGACAGCGAGAAGGACGGCAAACTGGTCGACAAGATCGAGTCACTGTTCCTGGCGGAAACCGACTACTCGCCGGTGTTCAAGACCGAGAAGAGCAAAGAGGACCGCGTGTTCGAGCTGCGGACCTACATCGCGACGCCGAACAACCTGGGCAACCTCAACGCCCGATTCCGGGACCACACGCTCAAGCTGTTCGAGAAGTACGGCATGACGAACGTGGTGTACTGGAACGTGGCGAAGGGCGAAAAGGACGCGGACAAGCTGCTCGTGTACCTCCTGGCGCACAAGAGCAAGGACGCCGCGGCGAAGTCGTTCGACGGGTTCCGCAAAGACGCGGACTGGCTCGCGGCGCGGAAGGCGAGCGAGGAGAAGGGCGGGAGCCTGACCGAAGCGAAGAACGGCGTGGTGTCCGAGTTCCTCAAGCCGACGGACTACTCTCCGCTGAAGTAGTCGCACAAACCCCGCGCGCCGGGCGAACTTCACTCGCGCCCGGCGCAATAGCTCGCGCCTACCGCTCGCTGAGCACTTCGCGGAGCTTGGCGCCGAGCGAGGCCGCCGTGAACGGCTTCTGGAGGAACGCCACGTCCGCCTGGAACACGCCGTGGCGGACGACCGCGTCGTCGGTGTAGCCGCTCACGTACAGCACCTTTACCTCCGGCCGGATCTGCTCCAACTGCTCGGCCACCTGCCGCCCGCTCAGTCCCGGCATGACCACGTCGGTCACCAGCACGTCGATCGGCCCCGGGTGGACCCTGCACGCGCGCAGCGCTTCCTTCCCGTCCGGCGCTTCGATCACATCGTACCCGAGTGACTCCAGCGTCAGCCGGGTCAGCCCCCGGACCTGGTCGTCGTCCTCGACAACGAGTACCGTTCCGCTGCCCGTCGGCAGGGGCTGGTGCGCCGCGGGGCCGCTCTCGGCCGGTGCCGCGCGCCCGACCGACGGCAGGTAGATTTTGAACGTGGTGCCCCGCCCGACTTCGCTGTGTACGGTGACGCACCCGTCGCTCCGCCGGACGATGCCGAACACCGTTGCCAGCCCGAGCCCGGTTCCCTTGCCGACCCCCTTCGTGGTGAAGAACGGCTCGAAGATCCGGGTCTTCACCTCTTCGGTCATCCCCGTTCCCGTGTCCGACACCACCAGTAGCACGTACCGCCCGGGCGCGATCCCGGCTTGGACCCGCACGCGCGCCGCGTCGATATCGACGTTGGCCGTCGAGACGGTCAGTTGCCCCCCGGTCGGCATCGCGTCGCGGGCGTTCACCGCCAAGTTGACCAGCACTTGTTCGAGGTGGCCGGCGTCCGCCCGCACGCGGTCCAGCCCCGGGGCCAGCGCGGTTTCAAGCCGAACGTCCTCCCCGATCAGGCGCTTCAGCATTTTGCACGCCCCGTCCACCACCGCGTTCAGGTCGAGGACCGCGGGCTCGACCACTTCCTTGCGGCTGAACGTCAGGAGCTGGCGCGTGAGGAGCGCGGCCCGTTCGCCGGCCTGGTAGATTTCTCGGACCGGACCGCGGTTCGGGTCGAGCACCGGTAGGGACGACAGGATCAACAAACTGTACCCGCTGATGACGGTGAGGAGGTTGTTGAAGTCGTGGGCCACGCCCGCCGCGAGCTGCCCCACCGCTTCCATCTTCTGGGCCTGCCGGAACTGCTCCTCCAGGACGGCCCGGTGCGTCACGTCTTGGCCCAGGCACAGTAACCCGGTGAACCGGCCCCCGGCATCCGTGAGCGGGGTGTTGAACCACTCGAAGGTGACCGTCCGCCCGTCCCGGGTTCGGTTCTCGTGGACCGCGTGGGCGGCCATGTCCCCGGCGCGAATCCGCGCGAGGAGCGCGTCCGTCCGCTCCCGGGCGCCCGGCGGGATGAGGTCGAACGGGGTCTTCCCGAGTGCCTCCGCCCGGGTGTACCCCAGGGCGCGCTCGGCGGCCGGGTTCCAGTCGGTAACGCGGAAATCGGCGTCGAATAGCACGTAGCTGAGCGGCATCCGCGCGACGTGCAACTGGAGGCGCGCCAGGAGCGCGTCGCGCTCGGCGGCCACGCGCAGCACCTCGGTCACGTCGCGGGAGATCCCGATCAGGCCGATAACGTTCCCGTCCTTGTCGCGGTACGGCACTTTGGTCGCCAGGTAGGTGCGCGTCACGCCCGCCGCGGTGAGCGTCTCCTCCTCCGTCTCCGGGGTTCCGGTTCCCATCACCCGGCGGTCCCGGGCCATCACCTGCTCGGCCCCGTCCGGGGTGAACAGCGCCGTGTCGTCCCGGCCGAGTACCTCGTCGGCCGACCGGCCGAGGAACCGTGCCGTGGCCGGGTTGCACAGTAGGTACCGGCCGGCCCGGTCCTTGACGAACACCGCGTCGGTGATTCCCTCGGTGACCGACCGGAGCAACTCGTTGCTGGCCTGGAGGTCGCGCTCCGCCCGGCGCCGAACCAGGTCCGTCCGGTCCAGGACGCGCACGGTGGTCCAGACCACGGTGCCCAGGACGACCACTTCGAGGGCCGCGAACAGCACGATCCCGAACGCGGGCTGGTAGTACCCCGCCCACGTTCCGGCCAGGACCAGCCACGCGATCCCGATCGTCGCCCCGACGACCACCGGGACGAGCCGCCGGGCCAGGTACCCGCCGAGGCCGTCGCCGAGCAGGACCGAGACGGGACCGCTGTCGGGGCGGTACGAAAGGAGCCCGGTGGCGAGGACCACGAACGCGAACGCCGTGGGCAGGGCCATCGACGTGTAGGGGTTGTAGGCGGAAACCGATTTCTCGCCGGCCAGGTAGCTGAGCAGCGAGAGGACCGAAACCAGGCCGGTGACGAACGTGACGAGTTGGGCGGTGGCCACCCCGCGGTTGCGGTGGAGCGCGATCAGGGCCGGTCCGAGGACGAGGAAGTTGATCGCGGTCGTGAACGCCATTCGCCCCGGGGGTGGCCCGAGGGAGGGCACGGCGAATTTGTCGCGGGTAATCAGCTCGTCGATCCCCAGGTTCCACCCGGTCACGAACTGCGAGCCGACGGCGAGGCCGCTCAGGGCGGCGAACAGGGCGCAGGCGGCCGCCGCCCGGCCCGCACCCGCCACCGACAGCCGAAGGGCCGCTCCGAGGGCGAAGAAGCCGATGGCGGTGTTGACCTTCATCTCGACCAGGCCCGGCAGAACGCTCTTGAAGACGGGGATATCAAGCGCCCAACCGCAGAGGTTGGCGGCACCGACCGACATGACTACGCCCGCCGCGAGACGGGGAATTGCTGTTCGCATGGACCAAGAGACTCGGGGAGAGGGCGGGTGACCCCGCTGGCCGGGTGCGACGTCTCATCCGGGGGGCAGGTTACGCGGCGAGTTCGTCAGCGATTGATGTGTAACCCTGTCGACCGGGTAAGACGTTCAATCATGATCGATCAGAACCGACGTCGTTAGCTAAAATTTTCGCGATTCTCACGGGGCTTTCAAGATCGTCCGATAATCAAATTGCGACACGTTCGACGGCACACGAAGTGTGCGCGATTCACCGATAGGAATGCGGAAGAGTGCCGGCTAGATCGGTGGGGGGCGGCCGGGTTGGGATACACAACGTGAGCACTTACGCTGTTACTGGCCGTAAGTAGACAGGCTAACGAGCGCACGCTCTTGAGGGATTCCGGTTCACGTTCGCGGGAGGGCGGGCGGGAGGCGCGGGCCGGATTCGGACGTGGTGGGACGCACGTCCGCGCGCCACCGCTTGACGGCCCCGTCGCGGCTCACACTCACGAGTGACGTGCCGTCGGCGTTGAACGCAACTTCCAGGACGCGGTCCGCGTGCCCGGTGAGCGCGAGCCGCTCGCGCCCCGCTACCGGATCCCACAAGATCACCGCGCGGTCGTCCCCGCCGGACGCGAGCGTGCGACCGTTCGGGCTGAACTCCAGCGCGTGAACCGCGCCGGTGTGTCCAACGAGGTCGCGTGCGAACATCAGCCCGCCGCTCCGGTCCACGTCCCACAATTTAATCAGCCCGCTCGCGTCGCCGGTCGCGAGTAGCCCGCTAGTCCGGTCGAAGGCCGCTGATTCGATGCTCGCCCGCGGCCCGTGAGCATCGGGAACGTGAGCGAGCACTTTGCCCTGGAGCGTGACGATGCGCACCCCGGAATCGACCGCGACTGCCAGCCAGTTCTGGCGCGGGTGGAACGCGATCGCCCGCGCCCCTGGGACCGCAAGCACGACTCGCCCGCCCTTAAGATCGATCGGACGGTCTGCCGTCGCGGGGATCGATCGGAGGTCGTAGATTCGCACGGCGTCGGAGTCGACGGTTACGATCCATTGACCCGTCGGGTCGATGCCGACGGTGTAAACCGGGAGCGGCGTTCGTACCATCACGGCCCGGGTGAACGCCCCGCGAGGAGGTGTGTTGGGCGACGGCAGGAACGGGCGCCCGGTGAACGGGAACGGCTGCCACACGAGCAGGCCGCTCCCGTTGGCGACGACGAACGTGCGGCCGTCCGGCGACGTTGCCGCGGCGCGGATCGTGTCTTTCGAGGACGGGATACCGAACGGGAGCGGGGTTAGCGCGAGCGGTCCCGGCGGTCCCGGAATCGGCGGGCGGTTCGGGGGCACGTAATCGGCGGCCATGATCCGCACTCGGCCGGTGTCATCAGCCACAACGAACGCTGTGCCAGCGCCGCCCACGCCCACCGCGGCCAGCCCCTGAGCGGCGCTGGCGTTTCTGCCACTCGGGTCGCGCGCCAAACGCAGAAAGTCATCGGGTTCGTGTGTCCGAATGGCCGTCTGCCACACCACCGCGGCGCCGTCCATTCCTGCTGATACAACCGTGCGCCGGTCCGGGCTGAATGCCACCGCGTTGACCTGCTGCGTGTGGCCGGTCAGTTGCCCGCGCTCGCGCCCGTCTTCCGCGTCCCACAAGCGCACCGTCTTATCGAAGCCCGCGCTGGCGAGTAACTGCCCGTCGTCGCTGAAGGTCAGCGCGTAAATGCTGGCGGTGTGCCCGAACAGTCGGCGGTCGCGCCACGTCTGCGTGTCGAACAGGCGGACGTGATTCGTCGCGCCGTTGTTCACGGTCGCGACGGTCTGGCCGTCCGGGGAAACCGCTACGGCGCGGACCGCTTCGGCGTGGAGCGGAAGAACGCGGATCAGTCTTCGGCCGTCGGCGGAGATTACGCGGGCGATGCGATCGTTGCCGCCAGAGGCGAGGATTTTGCCGTTCAGAGAGAAGGCAACACACAGCACTCCACCGGCGTGGACTTGCAGCGCGCGCGATTCCCACACCGCGTGGGCGTTCGGCGATTGGGTCGCGCGCCGGGCGCTCGCGGCCACGGCTCCCAGTCCGCCGAGCGCGGCGAGATCGGGCGGCGCCGGGCGCCACGCGGTCAGTTCCCACCAGCGCAGGAACCCGTCGCCGCCACCGCTAACTAGCGCGCGCCCGTCCGGGCTGAACGCGACGCAGCTCGCGCCGCGCTCGTGCGCGTCGAGGGTAAGCGTGGCACCGATGTCGGGCACTTTAATCAGCGGCTCGAACACGGAGGTGGCCCAGGCGAACCGGCTCGCGAACTGGCGGGCCGTTGTGAGCACGTCGAGCGGGAGCACCCACAGCCGGACGGTGCCGTCGGCCCCAGCGGACGCGATTGTGGTTCCGTCCGGGCTGAACGCCAGTCCGAGCACCGCTCCCTCGTGGCCGCTGAGTGTGGCCCACGTGCGCCCGGTCCGCGGGTCCCACACCCGGACCCGCCCGCCGTCGCCCGCGGTCGCGACGAACTCACCGGTCGGGGAGTACGCGACCGCGCGGAGCGGGTCGTCCGCACGGTGGTCGAGGTACGCGCGGTCGTCGCGCTGGCACAGCCGGCGCAAGTACGCCCAGGCGAAGTCGCGCAGGTCCGGCGGGCACCGGGTCTCGTCTTCGAGGAGCGTGGCCGCGCGAAGCGGGTCGCGCTCGCACAGGATCGCGACCTGAGCCAGTTGCAGTGCGTAGGCCGCGCGCCGCGTGCGCTGGGCCTCGCGCTTCAGTTCTTCGGCCCGTTCAAGTGCATCGTTGCGCTGCTTCTCATTCTCGGCCGCCAGTGCCTCGGCCCGGCGCTTTTCGGCTTCCGCGCGGTCGCGCTCCTGCTGAGCGATCCACTTCTCGTGCGCTTCCGCGGACGCCGCATCGCGCACGCGGAAGTACGCCGTTGACAGCACGGCGACCAGCGCGACGGTCGCCACGATGGTCATGCTCAGGAGCACGGCGAGCGACGGGTGCCGCTTCGCCCACTTCGCCCCGCGCCCCCACGCCGAGAGCGGGCGTGCCAGGATCGGTTCGCCGTTGAGGAACCGGCGCAAGTCGTCGGCCAGTTCGGAGGCGCTCGCGTACCGATGGATCGGCTGCTTCGACAGGCACTTCAGGCAGATCGTTTCGAGGTCGCGCGGGACGAGCGGGTGCAGGCGCTTGGGCGGCACCGGGTCGTCGTGGAGCACCTGGAGGACGGTTTCGAGAGGCGTTTCGCCGCGGAACGGCGGGCGCCCGGTGAGTAGCTCGTAGAGAATCGCGCCGAGCGCGTAGACGTCGGCCGCAGGTCCGATGTCGCGCGTCCGCCCGCCCGCCTGTTCCGGGGCGATGTAGCTCGGGGTACCCATCACCGCGCCGGTGCGCGTGCCGACGTCGCCGCCGAACGTTTCGTTGAGCCGCTTCGCGAGTCCGAAGTCGGTGACCTTCGGGACGAACCCGGCGCACGCGGCCCGGAGCGCGGAACCGGCCACCAGCGCGCCCTCGGTTGCCTCGCGCTCCGCGTTCAGGAGCACGTTGCCCGGTTTCAGGTCGCGGTGAACGATGCCCGCGGCGTGCGCGAACTGCATCGCCCGCGCGAGGATCTCGATCAGCTCGGCCGCGCGCTTGTCGTTCCACGGGGCGCCGCTGAGGTGCTGCGCGAGGCTCCCGCCTTCAACAAATTCCAGCGCCAGGTACGGGTGCCCGCTGGCCTCGCCGATGTCGAAAATCTGGACGATGTGCGAGTGCTGGAGCGCGGCGACCGATTCGGCCTCGCGCTTGAACCGCTCGCGCTCGGTCGGTCCGGCGTGGATGCCGGACAGGATCATCTTCAGCGCGACGGTGCGGTTCAGGTTCAGTTGCCGGGCCTTGTAAACGACCCCCATCCCCCCGCGCCCGACCTCGTTCAGAACCTCGTAGCCCGGGATCTGTGGCGGGACGAAATCGATCGTGTCGCCGGTCCCGAACGGCACCACACTGCTCGGTTCCCTCCCCGGACCCGACTCGGACGAGTTCGCTTGCGGGGGAACGAACCCGGCGAGCGATTTAAATGACGAGTCGGGCGCGTCCGCTCCACCGGGGTGCGTGAACGCGACGGTCGGCGGTTCGTTGTGAGCGGAGGAGGCCGGAGGGAAGTTGAGGGTCGCGTCCTGGCTGCCGGGGGCGTCACCGCTCACGGCGAGCACAAACTGTTCTTCGCGCTCGGTGATGGCAAGGACGAGGGTATCACCACACACGGGGCACGCCGGGGACGCCGACCCGTTCGGCGGGTTCCAGGTGTGGCCGAGTGAGCAGCGAAAACCACCGGCCATACTGGAACCTCGGAGATCGGGGCACCACCCTGCAATTATCCCCGCGCTCGCGCCCGATTCAAGCACCCGGACGCAACCGTCGAATTTCTGCGCGGACCGACACGGAATGATTGCCCTGTACCGGACGAACGAATCGAAAAAAATTGCTTTCTTGTGCGATGTATTTCGCCTCGAAGTGACACTTATTAAGTGCCCAACCGGTTTGTTGCAGCGCTCAACGCTGCGACGTGGAGTGCTGCGCGCTCGGTGCCGTCACTCTTGCGGTAAATTGGGCTGTAAGGCCTTTCTCGGAAATATTTTGCGCCCGTGCGATCTCGGTGGGGCATGTCAGGGGCGTTATTCGCGCTGCGGAGGAGCAGAAAAGGTATTACGATGCCGGGCACCGGAGACGATAAGGAAAGAGCCGCACGCGCAGTTGGACTGGTGCGCGGACGGAGAATGGCGTATTGGACCGGGCCGGGAAAGCTGGGTTCTGTCGGAAAGGATGCCCCCATGACGCGCCCCACGCTGCCTCACGCGCACCCCACCGCGATTATTTCCGCCGAAGCGAATTTGCCCGCCGATGTGAAGATCGGGCCGTTCGCGGTGCTCGAAGGACCGATCACCCTCGGTCCCGGGTGCGTAATTGGTCCGCACGCTCACCTGATCGGCCCGCTCACGCTGGGCGCGAACAACGAAATCGGTAGCAGCGCGGTGATCGGCGGCGCGCCTCAACACCTGGGTTACAAGGGCGAGATCACTTCCGTCGAGATCGGCGACGGGAACGTCTTCCGCGAACACGTGACCGTTCACCGCGGGATGCCGATCGGTGCCGGACCGGGCACCGGGGTAACGCGGATCGGGAACCGCAACTTCTTCATGGCGGCGAGCCACGTGGCGCACGATTGCGTCGTCGGCAACGACGTCATTTTCGCGAACGCGGCGCTCATCGGCGGGCACGTGACCGTGGGCGACCGAGCCTTCATTAGCGGGAACTCGGCCGTTCACCAGTTCTGTCGGGTCGGTCGGCTCGCGTTCTTGAGTGGGGCGTCCGCGTCGAGCAAGGACATCCCGCCGTTCTGGGTGATGCAGGACGTGAACTACGTCCGCGGGCTGAACCTCGTGGGCATGAAGCGGGCCGGAATGCCCCCCGCGGAGCGCATGGCCGTGCGCAAGGCGTACCGCACCATCTACATGACCCGGCCGGCTCTGCCGCTCTCAGTGGCGCTCATGCGGATCGAGGCCGAACTCGGGGCGTTCCCAGCAATTCAGGAACTGGTCGAGTTCATCCGCACGTCGAAGCGTGGGATCTGCGGTGCCCACCGGCTCGTGGGGACCGGCGACGATGACGAATCTGTAGCCGCATAAATTTTTTCTGCACGCGCGGTTGATGGTGGCGACATGATGGTGGTATGCGAACCGCCGCTGCCGTTTACCGCGAACTGATCCCGGACCGCCGAACCGACGGCGAACTGCTCGCCGCGTTCATTTCCGAACGGTCCGAACCCGCGTTTATCGAACTCGTCCGCCGGCACGGGCCACTCGTTTGGGGTGCCTGTCGGCGCCTCTTACCGGACCCGGCCGACGCGGAAGATGCGTTCCAGGCCGCGTTCCTGGTTCTCGTTCGTCGCGCGCATCAGGCCGCACGCAACGGCTCGGTGGGGCCGTGGTTGCACCGCGTGGCGGTGTGGACCGCGCGCAACGCCCGACGCAAGAACGCCCGGCGCCTCGCCCGGCAGCACGCGCTCGTTGAAGACGCCCCGCTGTTCGCGCCCGATGGCGACCTCCGGGCGGACATCGACGGCGCCCTGCTCGCCCTTCCCGCGCGGTACCGCGATCCGATCATTCTGTGTCACTTGCAGGGCTATTCGCGGCGCGAAGCGGCCGAGCGCCTGGGGTGCGCGGAGGGCACGCTCTCGGCGTGGCTCAACCGCGGGTTGGCGAAGCTCCGCACGCGCCTCCGTGACTTTGATCCAACGAAAGTGCTACCCGTCTTGGCGGCGGGGGCGGTGCCGGCGGCACTGGCAGCGAGCACCGCTCGCGCGGCCGCCGTGTCCACCGTTGCCGCGGTGACCGTCACCCCCGCCGTTTCCTCGATCGTCGAAGGAGTGCTCCAAATGCTCTGGATGAAGAAGGCAACGGCCGCGTCGTTCGCGCTGTGCGCCGTGTTCGCGATGGGGGTCGGGGTTGGCCTGGGCACGCGCCCGTCGTACACCGGCGCGGTGGCTCAGGACGGCGATCCAGTGACTGGGGTCGCAGTCGCACCCTCAAACGATCCCAAGCCGAAGCCGAACGCACAGCCGAATCCGAAAGCCAACCCACAGCCGAAGCCGAACCCGTTGTCGCCAGACGATCTCGCCGCGATCGAGGCGCAAGCTCGCCGCGCGGAGGCCGAACTGCGTCGGCTCGCCGAGCTTCGGAAGCAGACGGAGACAGAGATTGCCGCCGCCACCGCGGAGTTGCAGGCGCTGAAGCGGTATCTGGATCGAGTAAAAGGGACCGAGAAGTCGGGGGCGCGTACCGCGGACGAGATCGTTGCGCTGGAAAAGGTGATCCGGGAGAAGGAAGCTCTGCTCAAAGGCGGCGGTTTGCGGGATATTGATGTGGCGAACCTTATCGAGAAGAAGCTGGCGTTGGATCAGCTTCAGAAGAACGTAGGCGCCAAAGCTGAGGATCTGAAGGCACTCAGAGAAGAGATCGCCAAATTAGATAGGGCCGAAAATTTCCAGGACCACAAGGCCCTCAGGGAGGAGATCGCTCGGCAGCCCAAGATCGAGAAGCCGGATGTCGCGAAAGAGTTGAAGGCGCTCAAAGACGACGAGCTGGCTCTGCAAAACAAGCTCAAACTGGCGACCGATCTGAAACTCAAGGAAGAAAAGCTCGGCGCCCTTCTGCACGCCGAGAAGACGGTCGCAGCGAAAGAGATCGCGGCACTGGAAGAAGCGACTCGGGCCAAGGAAGCACAGCACCAAGCACTGCTCACTGCTCTTAAATCCCTGGGGAATTCCAAACTAGCAGACCCCAATGAAGCGACTGCCCTCAAGGGTGTAATCGAGCAACTGCAGAAGTCCGCGGATACGTCCGCGGCCGAACTGAAGTCGCTCAAAGACCAACTCGCCAAACTGAAGAGCGCCAAGCCCATCCAGGAACAGCGCACCGAGAAGGAAGCCAAAGAAGTCAAAGAGAAGCTTCAAGAGCGCAACAAGGACAAAGAACTCAAAGAGAAGATCCAGGAACGCAACAAGGACAAAGAACTCAAAGACAAAGAGATTGACCAGAACAAGGCCCTCGCTGAAATTCAGGCGCAACTTGAGCGGCTCGTGGCCGAAAAGCAGCGGCTCGTTGCTCAATCGAAGGCCACCGAAAAGCAAATCGCGGACGCGGAAGCGGCGCTCCGGGAGTACCAGCGAAAGACCCAGTTGATGCTTGCTGAAAAGATGTTGGCGGAGAAGAGGGTTGCGGAAGCGAGCCGGAAAACGATTACGAGCGGCGGGTACATCGAACTCACCATCGCGGGCAAAGCCGGGGCGTTCGAGTTCACGATCACCGAAGTGCCGGCCGGCGACGGCAAGGCCCGCGGGCTCCAGGCGAAGTACGGTCCGGTCACCACACGCGACCCGGCGGCCCTGGCCGTGCTGCTCGCTCGTGCGAAGAAGGACGCCGGCGGCCCGCAAGAGGTGCGCGTGATCGCGCAACCGCAAACGGTGCTCGGTGCCGGACCGGTGGCCGCGCTGGAAGCGTGCGATAAGGCCGGGTACAAGACCGTGAAGTTCACCGGGTACGTCTTCGGCGGCGGGTTCGCGACCGAACTCAAGTCCGACCAAAAGGGCGAGGTGCGCGGGTACAAGCGGCTCGACGGGACCGAGGTGCGGCCGAAGGAACTGGCGGAAGAGATCCAAGAGGGGTTACGCCGGTTGTAATAGCGGTTTTTCCGGCCCGCACTTGTCGGTCAGTCGGTCGCCCGCCATAATCTCTCCTACCAACCGCGAGGCGGTTCCCTTCGGAACCGCTTCCTGTCGTTTGTAAGTGCGGGTCGACGAGGGTAGCGGGCGCGATTCGCCTGCGAGAGTAACCTTCCCGCGAGGAAATAGCATGTCCGACAGCGTTACCCTCAAGACCACTGCGCGCACCGAGAGCGGCTCCCGCGCCGCGATCAAGCTCCGCAAGCAGGGGCTCGTTCCGGCGATCGTGTACGGGCACAAACTCGAAAACGCGCAGGTCGCCGTGAACGCGGAAGAACTCGACCGCGCGATCCGCATCCAGCACGTCCGCGTGCTCGATCTGGACATCAACGGCAAGGTCGAGACGGTCCTCATTCGCGAACTGCAATGGGACTACCTCGGCAAGCAGATGATCCACGTGGACTTCGAGCGCAAGGACCGCTCGGAACTCGTCCGCGTGACGGTGCCGGTCGAACTGCGGAACGCCCCGAAGCAGACCGGGGGCGGCGTGCTCGATCAGCCGCTGCACGCGCTCCACGTCGAGTGCCCGCTGGGTAACATCCCCGAAGCGATCCGCATCGACATCACCAACCTCACGCTCGGCAACCCGATTCACGTTCGGGAACTGGCGCTGCCCGAGGGCGTCAAGGCCCTGGAAGCTCCGGAAGCCGTCGTCGTGCAACTGAAGCTCCCGGGCATCGAACCGGTCGCGACCGCCACGACCGAGCCCGGCGCCGGCCCGAAGTAATCAAGCCGGAAAAGAAGAAGGCCGAGGACGCGGACGAGAAGTAACCGCGATTTCGGGTTGCAGGGCCGTGATCCGGGATCTGATGGTGGCGAACCCGCGCGACGGACGCGGGGCTCCCTACCTGACGACCGATCACGGTTCTGAAATCTGGGGTCAACGGAACTCGCCATGAAAGTCATCGTCGGTCTCGGGAACCCCGGCCCGAAGTACGCGGGCACCCGGCACAACGTCGGGTTCGATGTGATCGACTACCTCGCCGCGGGGCCTGGAGTCGGGGCGTTCCGCGAGAAGTTTGAGGCGTTCATCGCGGAAGCGAAAGAGGGCGACGAAACGGTCCTCTTCGTCAAGCCGCTCACCTTCATGAACCTGAGCGGGCGCGCGGTCCGGGCGATCCTCGACTTCTACAAAGTACCCGTCGAGAACGTGCTCGTGATCTGCGATGATTTCAACCTGCCGCTCGGCAAGTTGCGAGTCCGGACGAAGGGGAGCCACGGCGGGCAGAACGGGCTGCGGAACATTCAGGAACAACTCGGCACGGACGGCTACGCCCGGCTCCGGATCGGGGTGGGACAACCGGCGGTCGGCGAAGCGATCGACCACGTGTTGTCGAAGTTCAAGCCCGGCGAGCGGACCGCGGTCGAAGACGCCGTAGCTTCCGCGGCGAAAGCGGGCCTCGTGTGGGTGAAGCAGGGCGTCGAAGCCTGCATGAACAAATTCAACGGCGGCGACGACAAAGAGAAGCCCAAGAAAGAGAAGAAGCCCAAACCGGACGGAACCAAGGCGGACGACAAGAAGCCCGGTACGAACGGTTGATAACGGACCACTGACTACGAAGACGAAGCCAGGGTCGCTCCCCGCTCAATGTGTGGGCGGGGTCGCGGGTTGTTGTGCGAAGGAAAAAGAGAAAAGTTAAAAGGAAAAACTCGAGCCGAATACAAAGCCAATAGCTGGCCTCTTGTTTCGCTTTTTCATTTTATCTTTTACCTTTTTCCTTCGCAGCCAACGGCCGCGTTGAACCACGGTGACCACCGCGCCGGGAACGTGGCGCGGACAACCCAAAGGGACGACATGCCGAAGCAGACATACGAAACGCTGTTCCTCCTCGATCCCACGAAGGTGTCGGCCGACGCCGAAAGTGTGAAGCAGCAACTGCACACGCTCATCGAGCGCCACGGCGGGCACGTCGATATCAGCCGCCCGTGGGACTACAACCACAAGCTCACGTACCCGATCGGGAAGTCCAAGAAGGGCAGCTTCCACATCATTTACTACACGTTCGAGAGCACCAAGCAGGCCGAACTCGAACGCGACTTCGCGCTGCAAGAGGGGCTGATCCTCCGGCAGTTGACCTCGAAGCTCGACCCGAAGTGGAAAGAGGAGATGCTCCGGATCGCCCGCGAGGACACGGGCAACGGGTTCGCGCTCCGCGGCATGCAGGACGAGCAGACCGTGCAAACGGACCCGTCCGCGATCGGCGGCGAATCGATGGGCGAAGAGGGCGGCCCGCCCCCGCGCGGGGACCGTGGCGAGGGCGGCGGTGGACCGCGCCGCGGGCGCCGCGATATGGCCGAAAAGCCCGAGTGATTCCGGGCCGGCCGCGCCCGGCGCGGCCCCCGACCGACCTTGTGACGAGGGCCACGGTTCGCGTACATTCTTCCTTGCGACACCCCCGACACACTTAAAACTCCACGTGTGTCTTTTACTCCCCTACGTCGGGCGGGTCGTGTGAGGAGAGTTCGTTATGGCGAACCTCAATAAGGTCATTCTGATCGGTCGGTTGACGGGCGACCCCAAAAGTACCCCGTTCAAGACCGGCGGGATGGTGGCGAAGTTCGGTTTCGCGGTAACCAACCGCAAAAAGAACTCTCAGAGCGGACAGTGGGAAGACGACCCGATGTTCATCGACGTCGAGGTCTTCAACCGGGGCGATACCGGGAAGCTCGCCGACCTGGTGATGGATAAACTGAAGAAGGGTTCCCAGGTGATGCTCGAGGCGAAACTGCACCTCGACCAATGGGACGACAAGAACGGTGGCGGGAAGCGGTCGAAGCACAAGCTCGTGGTGGACAACCTCCAACTGCTCGATCCGCGATCGGAGGGTGGTGGAGGGGGCGGAGGCGGTGGTGGCTACGGCGGCCGCTCCTCGGGTTCCTCTGGCGGGCGCAGTGGTGGCGGATCGATGCCGCCCGACGACGGGGACGATTACGGCGGGGACGGGGGCAATTCGGGCGGGGGCAACGACCCCATCCCGTTCTGAGCCCGAGCGGTTCGCACCTTCCCGTCGCGAGTGAACTAGTAATTTCCCGGGCGCCCCCGTTAACCGACGGGCGCCCGGTTCAACACAAGCACGGGACGGGATCTAATCATGGCCAAAACCGCGAAGAAGGGCGAAGCCGCGAGCAAGCCCGCCGAAAAGAAGCTGCCCCAGAAGAAGGTCCGCGTGCGGAACCAAGTCAAGAAGGGGGCACATGGCGGCACGCTCGTCGTGCTCGTGGACGACACCGCACACGTCGGCAAGCAGGGCGAGATCGTCGAGGTGAAGGCCGGGTACGCCCGGAACTACCTGATCCCCTACGGCAAAGCGGTGGTCCCCACCGCCGAGAACCTGCGGACCCTCGAACAGTACAAGATCAAGGTCGAGAAGGCCCGCGAAGCCCGCATCGCGGACCTCAAGGTGCTCGCCGAGCAGCTCACGCGCCTCCCGGCCGTCACCATCGAAGCGAACGCGACCGAGGACAACCACCTGTACGGGTCCATCGGGCCGGTCGAGATCAGCAAGACCCTGAAGGGCAAGAACCTCAAGGTCGAGCCGGAAATGGTGAAGCTCGAGAACGCGATCAAGGAAGCGAACACGCTCACCGAAGTCCCGCTCTCGCTCGGCTTCGGCATCGAAGCGAAGATCCAGGTGCTCGTCGTCGCGCTCCAGGGCAAGAAGTAGTCCGCACGCGGAACGCGGAGTTCGGAACGCGGAGTTCGGAACGCGGAACGGAAAACACGAAACGCGAGGTGGCCCCACACATGCGGTACCACCTCGCGTTTCGCTTTTGAACGTGCGATAAAACACAGGGCGGGAGCCCTGTGCTATGTCAGCCGGCCCCTCCGGGGCGGAAAGGCATTGGCCTTCACCACCACACCGAGAGCACGCACCCGCTCGTTAGCACTCGCGGTTCGCCTGAGTCTCTTGGCGAACCGCGAGTGCTAACGAGCGGGTGGAGTTACGCAACCGCGAGAACTCAACGCCCCTGGGTAACGGGTAAGTTTGTTGTTTTCGTCCCGGAGGGGCCGGCTGGCGTAGCACAGGGCTCCCGCCCTGTGGTCCGATGATCGGTGATTTGAATTCTGTCTTCTGTTCCGCGCTCCGCGTTCCGAACTCCGCGCTCGAAATAAAGCGAGCCTCCGGGGGTAGATACTCCCCCCGGAGGCTCTTTTTGGGCGGCCGGCTTACGGTCCACCCGTAGCGGCCGTTAAGACAGCCGGCCCATACACGTACATTGGTCACTAGGCACAGGACCACCTCCTTTCAACATTGTCACGCCTCCGGCCCCGCGACCAGGCGAGTTCCTTCGGCCTTCAGTCCGTCGCACCACGGACGTGCGACCCGTCGAGCCAACGGAATAATACACCCTCAATGTGTCGCGCGAAGCCCATTTCGGCATTTTTCCCGTTTCGCACTTGCCGCTTCAGTCGCGCAGTTTGATACACACGGACCGGCTCCGGGGCCGGCGCCCGAAGCCGCACTGGTCGGAACCGTCAACACTGGAGAGAATACGGTGTTAGACCTTGCGGTCCCTTCGTTCCGTTCTCAATTCGGGGGATAGCCGACCATGATAGCCACGATCGCTCTCGCCGTTCTCGCCGGGCTCCCGGCACAACCGGCTGGTACCGTGAAGTTCACCAACGTGCGGACGACCGTCGGCGAATTGGGGCCGACCCGCGAGAACAACAAGCTCGTGCCGGGCGACGTCCTGTTCATCGCCGCCGACGTCGAGGGCATCACCATCGACGACAAGGGTAACGCCGAGTACACGATGGACATGGAGGTGGTGAACTCGGCCGGTACGCGCGTGCTCCCGCCCCCGAACGAGCCGAAGCCGAAAGCGGAACCGCGGGCCGAGTTCTTTCCGCTGCGCGGGAACAAGATGCCGGTCCGCGTGTTCGTCACCGTCGGGCTGGATTTGGCCGCGGGCAACTACACGTGCAAGGTGAATCTCACCGACACGAAATCGAAAGCGACGACCAACCTCGACGTGAAGTTCGAGATCGCGAAGAAGGAGTTCGCGGTCGTCGCGGTGCGCACCAGCTACGACCAGAACGGTGAGATCTCGGCCCCGACGTCCGGGCAGGTCGGCCAGATGGTGTTCGTCCAGTTCAGCATCGCGACGTTCGAGCGCGACATGAAGACCAAGCAGCCCAACATCGAACTCGCGTTCCAACTGCTCGACGACAAGGGCGCGCCGACGATGAAGGAGGCGCTCAAGGTGATTCAGGACGACAAGTCGTCCGCGTCGGTCGCGCCGATCAAGGAGGGCGACGGCATGTTCCGCGTGATCCCGTTCCCGCTCTACATGAACCGCCCGGGCAAGTTCATTCTGGAAATCACCGCGACCGATCGCGTCTCGAAGAAGACCGCGACCTACAAACTGCCCGTCACCGTGACGCCCAGTAACTGAGGGACCTAACCCCCTAACCCCCTTCCCTAGAAAGGAAGGGGGAACAGGACCACATACAGCAGACATCAAATTCCGTGGCGGTCTCAAGCCCCTCCCTTTTTAGGGGAGGGGTTTGGGGTTAGGTTCTTCCCCTCCGTGCGTACAATACCCACATCTCTGATTTCGCACACTCACCGATTCGCGACCCATGAATAACTTGGCCGATCAGATTGCCCGCTTTCGCAACATGGCGCAGGAAGACCCCGAGAACGACCTCGCGCACTACCGGCTCGGGCAGTTCCTCCTCGAAGACGGACAGTTCGAGGAGGCGGCGAAGTCCTTCCGGCGCACGCTCGAAATTACCCCGGAGTTCTCCACCGCGTTCAAGTTTCTCGGCGAGAGCCTGCTGAAACTCGATCGTAAGGACGAAGCGATTGAAGTGTTCACGAAGGGCTGGGCCATTGCGGACGACCGCGGCGACCGCGTGCCGCGCGACGCAATGGCGAAGCACCTGGAACAGCTCGGCGCACCGATCCCCAAGAAGCAGGTGACCGCGCCGGTGGACGACGGCACCCCCGGAACCGGGTTCCGCTGCGAGCGCCCCGGGTGCATGGAGGGCAAGCGCGCCCGGCAACTCGATAAGCCGCCGGTCCCCGACGCGATCGGGCTGCGCATCCACCAGGAAATCTGCTCGGCGTGCTGGACGCTGTGGCTGAAAGACCTGAGCGTGAAGGTCGTGAACGAGCTGCGCCTCGACCTCAGTTCCGAGGGCGGCCAGCAGGAGTACGACAAGAACATGCGCGAGTTCTTCGGGTTCGAGCCGGAAGCCGCTCAGTGACACCATCCGCACTCGTACAGTACGGCCGGTCCGGGTTCGTCGGCCGGTTCACCTCGGCCGCGCCGGTGTTGCGGTCCGCGCGCGTGATCGTGCGCGGTCCGCGCGGCGTCGAGCCGGGCGTGGTGCTGTGCGAACCGGGCGAGCGGTTCACCCCGGCGCTTTCTACCGAGGGCGAACTGCTTCGTGCTGTAACGGCCGAGGACGATTCGCTCGTCGCGTCGTTCCCCGCGCGCGAGGCCGAACTGCTCGCAGCAGCGAACGCGGCCGCTTCCGAATGTGGCCTCCCGCTCACGTTCGTGGATGCGGAACTCACGCTCGACGCACACCTCATTCTGCACGGGCTCGCGTGGGAAGCCTGCGACGCGACCCCGCTGTTCGCCGATCTCTCCGCGCGCTTCGGCCTCTCAGTGCGGTTGCTCGACCTTTCGCAAACGGCGGTCACCAAAGATCCCCCACCGCCATCCACGAGTTGCGGTAAACCGGGCTGCGGGTCCGAGGGCGGGGGCTGTTCGTCGTGCGGTACGGACAGCGGGGAGAAGGGTGGCTGCTCGACCAAGTCGTGCTCGCGGGGAAAGGTGAAGTCCGCCGACGAGCTGACCGCGTATTTCTCCGACCTGCGCCAAAAGATGGAACGGTCCGCGGCCACGCGCACCCCGTTGATGTGAGAGCAATTCTTGTTATCCTTGTCGGACGAGTCTTGTTGTTCTCGTAATTCGTGCAGTGTTTGATCCCGCACGAGTGACAGATCACGTTCTGCGTTCCCACCAAACAGGGAGGCGATTCTTATGCAGCGGTGGACCTGTATCGCGGCCACGCTCGCGCTACTCGGTGCCGCGCTCGCGCTCGCACCGGCGCGCGCGGCCGATGACGACATGACACGGGCGCTGACCGCGCTCAAGGCGATAACCAAGGAGGGGCGCGGAAACGAAGACGCTGGCCCCGCGTGGAAGACGCTCGTGAGTCGCGGAGGGGCCGCGCTGCTTCCGGCGCTCGAAGCGTTCGACGACAACAACCCCACAGCGGCCAACTGGCTTCGCACAGCGGTGGACGCGATCGCCGAAGGCGAAAAGGCCGCGAACCGCCCGCTGCCGGCCGACAAGCTCGAAGCGTTCGTGAAGGACACGAAGAACGCGGCCAACGCGCGGCTCGTGGCTTACGAACTGCTCGTGGGGCAAGACGCCGCGGCGAAGGAGCGTTTGCTGCCGGGGTTCCTCGACGACAAATCGCCCGATCTGCGCCGCGACGCGATCGGCCACCAACTCGACACCTTGGAAAAGTCCACGCGCGCGAATGTTCGGACCGACCTGGAGAAACTCTTCACCTTCACACGCGACCAGGACCAGGTGGAATCGCTCGCGAAGAAGATCGAGGAGAAGGGCGGGAAGGTCAGCGTCAGCGAACACTTCGGGTTCGTCACCCACGCGGCCCTGATCGGCCCGTTCGACAGCACCGCGGGGAAGGGGTTCGACACCATGTATCCTCCCGAGAGCGCGAAGGACACGGAGGGCAAATTTAAGGGCAAGGAGGACAAGGAGCTAAAGTGGGGCGCGTTCACCACCACTGACAAGTCCGGCACGTTCAACCTGAACAAGATGCTCGCCGCACACAAAGATGCGGTGATCTACGCGCGGGCGATCGTGGTCGCGGGGGCCGAGACGCCGGCCGAGATCCGCGTGACCAGCCCGACCGCGGTTCAGATCTTCCTCAACGGCAAGAAACTGTTCGCCCGCGAGGAGTACCACCACGGGGCGCCGTTCGATGCGAACATCGGAAAGGCCACACTTCAGAAGGGCGAGAATGTGATTCTGCTGAAGGTGTGCCAGAACAACCAGCGGGAAGATTGGGCGCAAGTTTGGCAGTTCCAAATGCGCGTGTGCGACGCGACCGGTGGCCCGCTCCCGCTAGAGCAGAAGGTCACGGTGGACGGCAAGTCACTAACGCACAAGCTCGGCTGGCTCCCGGAATCGAAGGAGGAGAAGAAGTGATTCGCTACCTGCTAACTTCTGCACTCGCACTCACGCTCTCTTCCGCCCTCTTCGCAACGGACTGGCCGCAGTTCCGCGGGCCGAACGCGACCGGCGTTTCCGTGGATAAGAACCTGCCGACCGAGTGGACGAAGGATAAGGGCTTCAAGTGGAAGGCGACGCTCCCTGCACGGGGTGTGTCGTCGCCCGTTGTAGTCGGTGATCGCGTGTACGTGACGTGTGCGTCTGGTACACGCGGCGACCGCTTGCACGTGTTGTGCTTCGATGCGGAGAGTGGAAAACAACTCTGGCACCGCCAGTTGCAGGCCACGGGGAGCACCGCGTGCCACCCGAAGTCGGGCATGGCCGCGAACACCCCGGTCGCGGACGAGACCGGCGTTTACGCGCTGTTCGGCACTGGCGACCTCGCGGCGTTCGATAAGGACGGCACCCTGCGCTGGTACCGGTCGCTGGTCAGCGACTACCCGACCATCACGAACGCCGTCGGGATGGCCGCGTCACCTGTTCTGGTGGCGGGTAAACTCATCGTGCCGATGGACAATTCGGGCGAATCGTTCCTCGCGGCCGTCGACACGAAGTACGGCAAGAACATCTGGAAGACCGAGCGCCCGCGCGAGATCAACTGGACCACGCCGATCGTGCGCCAGGTCGGATCGACTACCGAACTGCTTTTTGCGGGGCCAAAGGGCCTGACCGCTTACGACGCCACGAGTGGAGCGGACCGTTGGACGTTTAAGGGCGGCGGCGGGGCCATTCCGATCGGCGTGGTGGACGGCGACGCGCTGTACCTACCAGTAGCCGGCGTGAGTAAGTTCAAGATCGACGCGAAGGGCGTGGCCGAGAAGCCCGAGTGGAACGCGAAGGACATGCAGACCGGGTACCCGTCCCCTGTAGTGTACGACGGCCGCGTGTTCACGGTCGGGAGCCAGGGACTCGCAGTGTGTACGAACGCGAAGACCGGCAAAGTGATCTACAAGGAACGCCTCAAGGGTGCATACTCGGCGTCGCCGGTCGCGGGCGACGGGAAGGTGTACTTCCTGAACGAAACGGGCCTCTGCACCGTGGTGAGTGCGAAGGCCGACGAGTACGAACCGCTCGCCACCAATGACCTCGGCGACGGCTCGCTCGGCACGCCCGCGATCGCCAACGGCCGTATCTACATTCGTACCGACAAGGCGCTCTACGCGATCGGGAAGTAGCCCAGCGCCCCAGTTGTTGACCGCCCGGTGTCGGCGCCATCGAGCGTCCGGCACCGAGTTAAAGCTCTGCCCGAGTGCGAACCAACCGTTCCTCGCTCGTGGCAGACTATCGAATCACGTCCAGAACCTCGGCCCCGGTCATTCCCACTTGAAGACCGGCAGCGGCGCCACTGGTCGACACGGCCGTGACCTTGGCCACCAGCATGTCGTCGAACGAGCGCACCCCGGTAACGATCGCGGCCGCCTCACCGGTCTTGTCAAACGTGGCGACGGCCAAGTACCCGCAAGCCAACACCCCACGGCTCCCGCGAATCAAAAGCAGCGGGAGCTTCAGGTCGATTCGGTGCTGTTCCAGTCCGTCCCAGTTCATGGTGTGTTCCCCTTCGGTTCGGTCGGAGTCGGGCGCCCAGGTTCATCAAAGCTCCTGGCTCTATGATCGCATACAGAGGTAGGCGCTCTTCGGCGAATGCCCTCCTGCGCCGCCTTGCAGTTCCGTCGGTGCTCGGCCCAAACGAGATAGAAACTACCAGAATATCGCGGTGCGAAATCCGAAGACGTGGACCGGTAGGGCCGGTGTCCCGCGCGCTTCTGGCGTGGCCATTGTGTAGTTCACCATGATCCGCGTGTAGTCGTTCAGGTACCAGTTCGCCCCAAGCGTCGTCTGTAAGAGGCGCGCCCCCTGCGAAGCGGACGCGAACGGGCCGCTGGTGGGTTGCGGCAAATTCGACGACATGAAATCGCCCAGAGCGAACCGGGCCGCGAGTTCCACCGCACCGAACCCGGTCGCGGACTTACCCGGTGTTCGGACCAGCGGGCGCAGCACCGAAACGTTCGAGAACGAGGCGTCCGTCCGGTTGTACCCGCGGTGCTCGCCGGTCAAAAAATAGCTCGCGTCGACGTAGGCCCCGTGCAGAAAGATCGGCCCGTCGCCGATTTGCTGGATCACAGTGCCGAACCACTCGCACTGAACCGAGAGCGGGCCGTAAACGCCCGCGGCCTGAAGGTTATAGAGTTGCTGACTGCTCGCGGGAATGTTGATCGTCGGCAAGAACGGCGACGCGGGGCTGTCGCTCACGTCGAGGATGTTCGATTGCGCGTCCGGGGCGTAACGGACCACACCGTTGAGCGGAACCCGGTGCGAGAACGCGCCGCCGATGTGAACGAGGCGGAACGTGCCCTCGTCGGCGGAGTAGATCGGCAATCCGGTGAGCCGGGTCGTGATGGCCCAGTTCCCGCTGTCTCCGCTACTGAACCCGCCGCTACTCGTGCCCACGCGGAACGCCCCGAGTGCGAACGTGGCGCGCTCGTTCTCGGTCCACCACCGCCCCGCAATGCCCCAATCGCGTGCCGGGTCCAGTTCGTTCAACGGCGAGCGCTCCATGAACGTGATGAAGCGCGAACTGGTGGCCCCGTCCAAACTAAACGGCTCGCGGAAGTAGCCCACCTGCAACTCGCGGAGCCCCGGGAGCGCGGTCAACCCCACGTACAGGTCGCGTGGGCGGAAGTTCCCATTTGCGAAGTCGACTTCTGCAACCCAACGGGCGGAATCGCCTACGGTGCCCTGGGCACCGAGGCGCGCGCGCCGGAACCCGTAACCGTTTTGCAAGTCACCGATTAGGGCTTTGCTCGACGTCGATTGCGAGACCACTACGGCGTCTGCTTCGATACGCCCGCGGAGTTCAAAGGTCGGTTTCAGCCCCAACCCCAGCCGCTCGCTCAGTGGATTCGTTACAGACGCAGGGAGATCGGGAGTAGCTGGCGTGGCGGGTGTTAGCGCTGGGGCGCTGGGAGGAACCGGTTCCCCCATAGGCGCGGCCGTTCCCCCTGGAAGATCACCCGCGCTTGCTGGCGCCGAGATCGCCCATGCGACGACGAGCACACCCCACGCGGCCCAGCGGGTCATGGTACCCCGAAAAATCGCTCAAGATTTCCCGCTCCATAGTCGGAGCACGGTCCGTAATCAACGTCAAACTGTTCCGCATGTAGTAGTCCGCTTCCCCGGCTTTAATATCTCTCCCCGTTTTTCCATCACAACCGTCTTTCCACGGCACCGATAGTTTTCGTGACTGATCGGACGAGTTGCGCTAACAGTGCTTCGAGTCTGGTCCCGCCCGAGCTGTGCCACGGACGGCGCGTCGTGAAGGACTCACGCCATGCGGAAACTCTATTTCGGCTTGCTGGCGACGGTCGCCGTGGGCTTAACACATACGGGAAGGGGGGCGGCCCAGAACCCGCCCCCGGCCGTGTTACCCGACGGGCTCCCGACCGCGGTTCCGGCAGACCCACTCACGGTCACTCAGCCCCCCGCACCTCAACCCGGCGCGCCAGGAGCGTTTGACGCGCTCCAGGGCATTACGGGCTGCGCGCCTGCGGAACCACCGACTCCTCCCGCGCCGCCACCCTACGGCGGCCCGTTCCTGGAGCGCCAGAAGTTATTAGGCGGTTGGTTCGGTGCACGGGAGCGCCTGCGCGATCACGGTGTGACTCTCGACATTCACTCAACAAACATCATCAGCGACTTGGCCAACGGTGGGCTGCGTGAGAGCTTCCAGCAGCGCGGGCGCATCGACTATCTGATGCACGTTGACGGCGAGAAGGCCGGATTGTGGAAGGGATCGTTCATCGATCTGCACGCGGAAATGGCATACGGCACCGCGATCAGTGGGTACACCGGCGCTCTGGAACCGGCGAACATCGCGCAGATCCTGCCCACTCCCAACGGGTACGTCGGCGCCCTGACTGGAGTGAAATTTACACAGGCTTTATCGGAACGGTTCATTACCTTCTTCGGGAAGATTAACACGGCCGAGGCGTTCAACCAGCCGTTCACCGGCGGCGCGCTCGGGGTCGACGGGTTCATGAACGGGGGCCTGACGATCCCGGCCGTGTTCGTGCGCACCATCCCGTACTCGACCTACGGTGCGGGCTTTGCGTACCTCAAGGGTGCCGAACCGGTCTTCTCGTTCAGCCTCTTCGACGCGAACAACACGCCGACGCGCGACGGGTTCGACACGTTCTTCGATAACGGTGTGGTGTTCGTCCCGCAGGTCAATGTCCCGACCAAGTTCTTCGGACTTCCCGGGCACCAGGGGCTCACCGGGTCTTACAGCACCAAGCGGTACACCATTATCGACCGCACGGCGTTCATCAACCCGATCCTCGGGCTGACCGCGCCGACCAAGAGCGGGTCGTGGGCGCTGTCGTACAACTTCGACCAGACCCTCTACGTCGCCCCGGACAACCCGAAGCGCTCGTGGGGTACGTTCGGGAACCTCGGCCTCGCGGACCAGAACCCCAGCCCGTTCCGATGGTTCGCGAACATCGGTTTCGGTGGGAGCAGTCCCATCGCGTCCCGCAAGCTCGACACGTTCGGCGTCGGGTACTACTACTTGGGGCTGAACAACGCCCTTCAGAACCTCGCCCCGCGCTTGTTGCCCTTCCGCGACCACGAGCAAGGGGTCGAAATGTTCTACAACTGCGCGGTGACCCCGTGGTGCCACCTCACCCCGGACGTGCAGTTCGTGATCCCCGCACAAAAAAGAGCCGATGCCCTGACGGTCTTCGGCCTTCGCGCGAAAATCGATTTCTGATATCTCGCGATTCGCCCGTTTCGTCGTAACGATTCGAGACATCGCTTGTCACTCGGCTCCGGTCGGTGTGCCCATTTTGATGACGACGAAGGTGACGTCGTCGACCGACTTGACGTCCCCGCGGAACGCGGTGAGGTGCTCGCGAACGGCCGCAGCGATGCTATCAGCCGATCCCGCGGCCGACGCGCGAATCACGTCGCGCAGTCGGTCCTTCCCGAACTGCTCGCCGGTCACGTTGGGCATTTCCCACACGCCGTCGGTTCCGATGAAGAGAACCCGACCGGGCGGGAACGCAGCGGACGTTTGTTCGCGGTACTGCGTGTCGTCCATCACGCCGAGCGGCAGATCGCCCTCGCCCACTTCGGCGAAGCTCCCGTCGGCCGGGTCGTAGACGATCACCGGATCGTGCCCCGCGCTCACCCAGCGCATCGTGCCGGTCTTCGAGTCGATCACCGAGAGGTGCATCGTCATGAACCGGTCGCCGCCGTGGTCGGCCGAAATGAGGCGGTTGAGTCGGCCCATCAGGTCCGCGAGATCCCCCGCGACGACCGCCCGGTCGCGCAGCACCGCTCGCACCCCGGCCATCACGAGCGCCGCAGCGACCCCGTGGCCCATCACGTCCCCCAGTGCGACGAGTACCGCGTTCGGTGCGGCCTTGTCTAGCACGAGGAAGTCGTAATAGTCGCCACCGGTTTCGTCGCAGTACGTACTGTGCCCGGCCACATCGAGTCCGCGCACAACGGGCGCAGCGGTGGGTAGCAGGCGCTGTTGCACCTCCATCGCGATCCCGAGCGAGTGCCGGAGTCGGAGCCGGTCTCGCAGGTCCGCGATCATACGATTAAGCGCATCGGCCAGTTGCCGGAACTCGCGGCTCCCGCCGAACTCGGCTTTCGCTTCCAGGTCTCCTCCACCGACCCGCTGCATGAACCCGATGAGCGCCGACACCGGGCGCGACACGATGTTCGCCAGCGCGAACGCGAGCACGACGGCGGCCAGTACCGCGAGCGCGGCCGCCACGAGCGCGAGCACCTGCGTGCGCCACACGTCGCCAACAAAATCGGACTTCGGCGCGACCACAGCGACCGCCCAGACCAGATCGTCGCCGACCCGGAAAGTCGTGACCGACCCGAGGTAGTCCGTGTCCGCGTGGCGGAACTCGAAGCGGTGGAAGTCGTCACTGGTCGCAGAGGTGAGGTATTCGGGTCGGAGGTTCGCGCGGTACGCATCGACGAGCGGGTCACCGACGTCCGCGAGCGTCAGAATCTTCCCGCTGTCGCGCGCCCCGGGCGCTCCCACTCCCCGGTGGTCCGGGTGCGCGAGCAGGCTCCCATCAGCAGTGAAGAGGAACACGCGCGAGTGCGCGCTCACCGACAGTCCGGAGACGAAATCCGAGAGCGCGTTTAGATCGAAGTCCACGCTCAGTACACCGCGAACCGCGCCCGTGCCGTCTTTTACAGGTGCCGCGCACGAGATGCCGGGGACGCCCTGGTTGTAAAACACATACGGCGGGAGCCACACCAACCGGCCCAGTGCTTTCGCCCGAACGTAGAACGGGCGCGTCCGCGGGTCGTACCCGCTGTCGTCGTCGGTCTTGAACACCTTACGGCTGCCACCGGGTAGCACGTCGTACTCGACGAGTTTCGTCTTCCCGGCCACCATCCGGCTGTGGTTGATGCGAAGCGTGCCCTCCGGGGTTCGGTACGCGCCGGTAAACGTTCCGGCCTCGTCGCCGTAGCTAACCCAACTCAGACCGGGGTTCGCGCGCAGAACCGCGAGCAGTTGCGCGGCGATTCGTTCGTGGTCTGTCACCGCGAGCCCGTTATCAGCGAGTTGCACGAGCGATTCGACGACCGGCGCCGCCCGCAGCACGAATGCGTGCGTGTGCGTTGCGGCCCGCGCGCTGACTTCCCGGAACACGGCGCCGGTGAGGGCTTCGGTGCTGGCTCGCGTGCTGCGGTGCGCGAGCCACAGAACCACGGCCCCCGTGAGCAGCACCAGTCCGCACACGCCCAGCACCAACTTCGTGCGGAAGCTCAGCCCGTGTGCCACGGGCGCGGTGGTCGGCGGCGCGGGTGCGATCGGGTTCATGATCCGTCCAGTTTCAAGGAACACAATCACCCGCACGCACCCGCTGCGGAGATGATCGGGAGTTGGACGGACCCCGCAGCGAGAGCGACTACGATTGGGATTGGTTGAGCGCGTACCCGAGGATCATACCCCGTTCTGCGAGCCGGTACGAACGTATTTCCGACGTGGAAATGCGGGAATTTCGCCCGAAACGCGAAGGCCCGCCGGAACGCCGCCGACGGGACTTCGTACTGGTTCGATTTTGGGTCAATCGTTCCCGTTCACTTCACCGGCCTGAGCGGTCACCATCCGGGCGAACATGCGAATGTCCATGCTCTCCCGCAGGAACCGCACCGATCCGTCGCACAGGCCGACGCTGATCCCGCCGGTGTGGAACGCATACGGTTCGCCGTTGTTCGTGCAGTTCATCGCCTGGAGGCCCGGGCGGGTATCGTTCGGGGGCGTGCAGCCCTGGAACCCGAACTCGGACGCCTCGTCGCACCACGCGGCCCCGGGCACCGTGGCCCCGGTGGAGCTGAGGCGCCGGTTCGCGCGCCACCCGTTCGGGCGCCCCGCGTCCTCGACGTAGAAGAGCGTGTTCGACAGCCCGTCCGTTACGCTCGACCAGGTCATGATCCGGTACGTCGAGCCGGTGTTGTACGAGAACGACCCCCAGGCGGTCGAGTCGGTGTAGGCGTCCACGTTGTTGGGGAAGCTACTGACCAGGTCGGCGGACACCCGGTTGATGACCGAGTAGTCGGTCACGGCCGCGTTGTCGATCGTGAACCCACCGTGGGTCCAACTCACCGCGACGCGCTCCGAGTTAGGGGTTGATGGACAGTTGAGCACGTTCACCTTGGTCGTAACCGCGGTGCGGTTGTTCGCGTGCCCGAAGTGGAGCTTGATATCGTAGGCCTTCCGAATATTGTCCTGCTCGATGTAGGGCAGGATCCACACCAGCGCGCCCTGGTACGCCCCGGCGGGGACGCCGAGTTTCGGGAACCCACCGCCGGCGGACCGCGACGGCGGGACCACGCCCGTTGCGTCGTGGAACCCGTGGCACGCGAGCCCGAGTTGTTTGAGGTTGTTCTGACACTTCATGCGCGCGGCGGCCTCGCGCACCTTCTGAACCGCGGGCAGAAGGAGCCCGATCAAAATCGCGATGATGGCGATGACGACGAGCAGCTCGATCAGCGTGAATCCGCGCTTCGAGCGATGGGAGGAGAGGGGCATGGGCAACTCCGGGAGGGCAAGGGCGGAAAACAGAATGGGCGATTCGGGCGGCCGCTCGGTGGTCGAGCGGGTCACTTCAACTTGAACGGCGCGAGTTCGTTCGGGCCGTCCTTGATTGTGGCTTTCAACTTTGTTTGGCCGGGGTCGCGGTACCGCCCCTTGAGCCGGTCTTCGGCCGAGTCGCGCCCGTCCTCCGGCCACGTCACAGCGACCGAGTACGCCCCGGCCGGGGCGCCGTCGTTCTCGCCGTAAGTGCTCAACTGGAAGTCGCCGTTGGCGTCCACGGTCGCACGGGGGCGCGGGTCGGGGTTGGTGGTCGGTTCGTTATCCGGGATGAACAGAACGAACGCACCCGCGGCGGGTTTGTCGGCGATGAGGAGCTTCCCGCGGACGGGGTGAACGGGCTTTTGTCCGTCGGGCACTTGCGTGGAACCGCAGCCGAGCACGAGCAATGACAAAAGGAGGACGGAGCGCCGTGAACGGCACTTGCACCGGGAGAGGGCGGGCATGGTGGTGGACCGACTGTTTATGAAAATTTCGGGTAGGCGGAGTGAAGATTTATCATAAATGTCGGCTCTGCCAAGCCCAAAAATGAAAGTGCAAAAGACGAATACAGTCTGCGCGTCACAGAAATGTGGCCACTCAATGAATTTCAGCCGCGTCGTTATTCGGAGAAAAGTACGGAGATCGAGCGGAAAGAGATGAGTTGCGGTGTGCGCTATTGTGAGCTGCTCGCACCGAGGGCCGCGAACGGCGTGGCCCTCGGGCGGTAACTTGAGCTACTGCTTTTCGTCCTTCGGCTCCGGCAGGCGCACCAGGATCATTTGCTGCGTGCTTTCCTTGCCGTAGTGGACCAGGATCGTCGATTCGTCTTTCGTGAGGTTGTTCAGCCCGGTCTCGAACACAATGTCCTTCTTTTCCCCGATCGACCACGCGACGCGCTGCGTCTTCTTGTCCACGGACCCGTACACCTGGAGCGTGTTGTCGGCCACGGCGTCGTAATAGTTCCCGCGGAGCACGCCGTCCTTGTTCACCGCGATCTGGACGATGCGCTGCGCGACCTTTTCGTCGCTCTGGATCAGCCCGAACACTCCGAGCGGTTGCCACTCGTCGTTTTCCGCCGGCTTCACCGCGCGCCCGGCGTCGGCGATGGACGTCGCTTGTGTCGCGTACTCCGTCGCGGTGCCGGCCGATTCGCCGTTCACATACACGTTGTCGTCCTGAATGACGACAGTGCTCCCGTAGTCGTACTCGACCGGCGGGGCCGAGACGCCGACGAACGTCGAGACCGTGTTCCACACGGGCGGAGCCCATAACGCGGCCCCGACTACGTACCGCGGCGCGACCCAAGCGACCGCGTGGGTGCGGTACCACGTCGGCGAGAAGTACGGGTACGGGGTCGCGCGAATACCAACCGCTGCGCCACGAACCGCGACCGGACTGACGTACCCGGTGTAGTGCCCGACCGCTCCGACCCGCACACCTCCTGCGGCGTACCCGCCGTAGGGACCGGCGACCGCCCCGCGTCGCACGCCCCCGGCAGCGTACCCACCGTAAGGACCGACCGCGGCCCCGCGCGCGGCGCCACCCGCCGCGACCCCGCCGTAGGGTCCGACCGCGACTCCCCCGCGTCGCCCGACGGCCGCGGCTCCGGCTGGTCCGTTGACCGCCGCACCAGCAGCCCCACCCGCGCGAACGCCGCCCGCCGGACCGACCGCGACCCCGCCTCGGTGCCCGGTCGTGTACGAGTTCCCGCCCGGTCCCGTGACGCGAGTGGCCCCGCCCCCTCCGGCGCGAACGCCGCCGTAGGGTCCGACCGCGGCGCCTCGACCGCCGACGTGCTGAACCGTCGCACCGCCCGGACCGGTATACGTTCCGCCGTGTACGTTCCCTCCCCGAACGCCACCATACGGACCGGTCGCGACCCCGCGTGCGGCGCCGCCCGTGCGAACCCCTCCCCCGGGACCGACCGCGGCCCCACGGACCGCGCCCCCGCGCCCGAACGCTTGAACCGGCCCGGTCGAAATTGCCACAACCATTCCCGCGGCTATCGCGCAAATTGCGAGTTTCATATGTAGTTCCTCTCGGAAGACGCTGTTATGAGTTTCCCAATTGATCCACCCGTGTGACGCCCGCGTTACTTCTTGACGCGCGTGACCTTGATCGGCGGAAGCGCCGGGAGCGGGACGTCGTCGGCTTCCCGGTCCGTGGTCTGCCAGGTGAACGAGTCGGGGCCGAGCGGGATGAGGACGTTGACGGAGCTGATCTCCGTTCCGTCCGGGAGCACGCCCGTTGCGTCGTTGATCCAGCGCTTACCGTCACGAACCCAAACAGCGTCGCTTGTGGTCCCGGAGCTGTCGAACATCCACGACCGCAGCCCGCCGGCCGGGTTCCGCCCGATTATCTGCGTGCCGGACGACACCGTTTTGCCGTCCTTCGTGATGGTGTACTTGCTGTTGATGAACACCTTGTTCTCGTCCCACGCATACGTCAGTTTCAGTTCCCCGCCCTCGCCCTTCGCGGTCCAGTCGCCGACGAGCCATTCGAGGTGCTGGGGGGTAACTTCGGTCGCGGGGTCCGGTACCCACTCGCGCACCGACGCGGCGCGCCACACGCCGTCTTCCAGTACGTGGAGCGCGGTGTACCGCGATTCGACCGCCGACTCGGTGCCCGGGAGCTTCAACCGCACCACGCCCTCGGCCGACGCGGTCCCGCGCCCGATGAGCCGAACCGATTCGATCTGAACGTCGACGGTCGCCTTGGGGTGCTCTTTGAAGAGTTCGGCGAGGCTCTTTTCGATCGCCGCGCGCCCCGTCACGGTCTCGTCATCGGCCCCCACGTACTCGCCCTCGTCCGTCCAGAGTGCGGCCGCGGCCTTGGCGTCGGCCGCGTTGAACGCCTTCGCGTACTCGGCGGTGATCTTCTTGATCCCGGCCTCTGCGCCGTCGGCCTTCGCGGGTTGGGCCGCGGCCTTTTCCGGTTGCGCCGCGGGCGCGTTCGTGAGCGACGGGGCGCGCCCGCCACTGACGAGCACGGCAGCGCTGACCGCGACAACTAGGCCCAGAATCATTCGGTGCCGTTTCATCGGTGCTTCCTCCCGAGGGGTCACCCGACCGGGTTCAATGGCGGCAAAGCCCGCGCCCCGGGCCGGGTCGTTGAGGGGCGCAGTGTACGACGGGCAAGTTTGATGCGAGCGAATAGTTGATGTGCGGTCCACGGTCCGGGAGCACCCGCCCCCGGGCGAACGTAGACGCGACTCGTTAGGTCCGCGAGCGCGCTAGACAGTTCGGGATCGGCGACTCGGCGCTCGAATTCGGCGAGAGACGTGAATCCGAACCGATCGAGCCATTGTTCCAGAGCGACGAACACGGCGTGCGCGTCGTGAGAGCGGCACGCGCGTTGAAGTCGGGCGAAGTAAGCTGACTCGGACGCACTCCACGCGGCGTAGCGTCGGGTACCCCACGACCAGAGACGCACGACCAGAAACCCGCCCAGCGCGGTCACACCGACGAGCACAGCGCCCACCCGCCACCACCGGCCGCGTGCATTTGAGGCAGTGGAAGTTGTGGTTGGCTCGGGCGCGGGCGCTGGAACGGCCGCTACTGTGAACGTCTTGCCGGGCAGTTTCACGATTTTCAGTTCGTTGGTGCCCAAGTCGAACCACGTCAGCGTTCGGTCCGGGACGGTCACGGTGCCGGCTTCTTTGCACACGTAGGTAACGATTTCGGTGCGCTGGCCCGTCAGCGCGCCGCGCTCGGTGCGATCGTTGACGACCGGCTCTTTGGGGTACGCGGCCAGTTCGTCGATCTCGTCGAGCCGGAACGGAGGGAACACCATCCCCGGCACGCCGTCCGCGGTCACGGTGAGCGCCCGCGTGAGCGCGTCACCGACTTTCAGCGCCTTCGGGTCCGGCTTCCAATCGTCTGTCACCTTGAGGTCGCGTGCAGCGATCACGGTCCCGAGTCCCTCCGCCCCCGGAGGAGTTTTCGCGGTGAATGACGCGCTCGCCGTGGTGACGAGTCGCTGAATCGTGGGCTTGCCGAACCCGGCGTTCGACTCGAACCGGACCGCGAATGCCGGGATCTGGACCGCTCCGGCCCGCTGCGCGTAAACGGCGAACTCGTGGCGCTGGGTGGTGAAACTCGTGTCACCGATCGTTTCCGAACCGACGATGGAGCCGCTCGGGGGTAGCACGACCGCCCCCGGGATCGGCGGCATATCGAACGAAGGTACGCCGGCAAACAGATCGGGGGTGTAGAGCGTGATCGCCAGCGTGACTCGCTGACCGACCCATACGCCGTCCTTTGGTGCCAGTTCTACCTTTGCGCGCGGAGGCGGATCGGCGGCCGTTACGGGCGCGGCGAAGAACAGGAGCGGGACGATGAACCTCACGGCGCCTTCTCCCCCGATTGCGCCTGGAACGCGAACTTCGCGCGCAAGAAGTCCGCCGGTTTTGTCTGCACGCGCCGTAACCACAGCCCGCGCAATTGCTCATCGTTCAGAGGCTCATCGCCCGCGACCTCGGTTTTCTGTCCGCGGTTCGCGTTCTTCCCCTTCTCAAAAACGATTTTGTCGGCCTTCACCTGCCCCCCGGTCTCGTCCCCGCCGGTGAGCTTCAACCGATCGCGCCGTACCACCGCAACCGCACGGTTTTTCAGGCACTCGGGCCAGTTGGCGCGCAGATTCAGCGCGCGATCGTAACTCGCAATCGCGGCATCGTACTTACCGAGCATCACGAGGCTGTTTCCGCGATCGAACGCGGCTTCCGGTGTGCTCACCGTGGCGAACGCGGACGCGGCGTCCTTGAAATTGCCCGCGCGATAGAGCGCGACACCGCGCCGGTACGGGTCGACGTAAACTTGCGCTGCGCCTTCAAACTGTCCCGCTCGAAACAGGCGATCGGCGCGCTGATCCGGTGAGGACCAGAGGTCCGGGTTGCGCTCGGATGCCAGTGCGAGTGCGGCCCCCGCGATCACCAGGGCACCCGCAAATAACATGAACGGTCGGCGCGTGCTCATGCTTCGCCCCCCGTGGATCGCACCATCCACCCGCGCCGAAACGACAACAGCGCCACGAGCGCGAGCGGGAAAACGAGCCAGTAGCCGAAGTCCTTCCA
The DNA here is from genome assembly GCF_001610855.1 of Gemmata sp. SH-PL17. Lineage (NCBI taxonomy): Bacteria > Pseudomonadati > Planctomycetota > Planctomycetia > Gemmatales > Gemmataceae > Gemmata > Gemmata sp. SH-PL17. Next base: position 8,108,741 of record NZ_CP011271.1, on the reverse strand, counting down.
GCGCGCCCCGCCGGCTTGCTCCGAAACGGCCGAGAACCGCGTGTTGCGGCCGAGGCGCTGCACGTCCGCGTCGTCCGGCGACACGCGCACCACTGGCGCGTCGAGTACGGAAGCCGCTTGTCTGAGCGATTCCAGTTCCGGCCCTTCGCCGGCCACCGCCAGCACGCTCACCGGCGCGCGCCCCTCGGTGCTGTACTTCTCCAGCGCCTTTTGTTCGTCCGGAGAAGCACCATCCGCGATCCACAGCACCCACCCGGCCCGACCGGACTTCTTCACTGTTTCGTCGGCCGCGGTCAGGGCGGCGCCGGCGCTGGCCCCTTCAACGGGCATCACATCTGGTGACAGTTCCGCGGCGAATGCGGTAACGATTCCTGCATCAGACGTGAGCGGCATGACGCGGTGTGCGCTGCCGGCATAAGCGAAGAGCGCGGTCTGCGTGCCTGGACGCAGTTTGAGCAGGTCGCGCATTTTCTCTGTCGCGCGGGCGAGCCGGTTCGGTTGCACGTCCTCAGACTTCATCGAGGGCGTGACCTTCACGACGATCACGAGCACCGCGGTGTCCTCCGCGAACGGCGCAGGTTCGCGTTCCCACGTTGGCCCGGCCAGAGCGACTGTCCCGAGCAACCACCCGATGAGGAGCGCGGTTACCGGTCGGAACCAGCCGCGCTCTTCGTGCCCGGTAAGCAGGTGCGGGAGCAGGTGTGGTGCGACGATTTTCCGCCACGCGCGACCTGCGTCCTCAGTCGCCCACAATCGCCATGCCAGCACACCGGCCGGAACGACCGCGAGCAGCCACCACGGACGGAGGAAATGGAACTCCGTCATCACACCCTCGCGACTTGGGCAGGTGAGCGCGCCCTCGATGGCGTCCGTAAACGGTTCGCCAGTACCCCAACGACCGCTGGTACGAAGCTCAGCACGAATCCCGCCGCGAGCGGCCAGTGAAACAGGTCGCGCCGCGGGCGGTGTGAGATCGTTTGGGCCTCGCGTGTGGGCAGTTCGTCGAGCCGCTTGTAGATCGCGTCCAGTTCGGCCCGGTTACCGGCGTGCGAATACGTTCCGCCGGTGGTGCCCGCGACCCGCTTGAGTGCCTCTTCGTCGAGCTTGTCCTCGCCCGCTGATTTGGGATCACCGACCGCGACCGTGTAAATGACGATCCCCTTATCCTTCGCGACCGCGGCGGCCTTTTCGGGCGGCACCTGGCTACCGGTGTCGTTGCCGTCGGTCAGAACGATCAGCACCTTTTCGGGCACGTCGCTCCGGTCGAAGACCGTGATCGCCAGCCCGATCGCGTCGCCGAGTGCCGTTTTTGGCCCGGCCATGCCGACGCGCGTTTCGGCGAGCAGTTCGTGGCACACGTCGAGGTCTTGCGTGAACGGCGCCTGAACGAACGGCGCGTTCCCGAACACGATCAGCCCCACGCGGTCGCCCTTGCGCCGCGTCAAAAAATCATCGAGCACCTGCTTCACCGCGGTGAGCCGGTCCGTGGTCTTTCCGGCCGAATCGGTGAAGTCGCGCGTCTCCATCGAGCCGGACAGATCCACCGCGAGCATCATGTCGCGGACCGGTACGGTTCGACTGATCGGCGGTTCGAGCCACTGTGGGCGCACGAGCGCAGACACAATGCACAGCCAGCCGCCGATGAGCACGAACCCGCGCACCCACCCGCCGCGCAGCACGACAGCGCCGGTCGTCGGCTCCTGACCGGTGAGGCGCGCGAGGCGCGGGAGGAACGGTACCCGGAGCGCTTCGCGGTGCTCGCGGTATGCAGGTGCCGCCCACCGCACCAAGAGGGGTAGCGGTAGCACAGCGAGCAGCCAGGGATAGGCGAGTGTCAGCATCGGTGGTGCGTGATCCAGTGCCGAACGACGGCCACGAGCTTCGGAACATCGGGCGCTGTGCCCGGTTCCGCGCGCTGGTAAATCGCGTCTCCCAAGAGTCGCCCGTCGCCGCTCGTGAAAGCGCCTGTTCCACCGGTCGCGTCGAGGAACCCGAGCCACGCCGCGCCCGTGAGTGACGCGACGCGCTCGCGCGGGAACGCCGCGAGCGCCGTCCGCTTCAACAGTTCCGCCATCTCAATCACGGCCGTGGACACTTGTGCGCGGTGCTCGATCAGGTCGAGTTCCCGCAGTGCGTCGCGCCGGTATCGGTTGCGGCGCCAGCGATCCACCGCGGCCCACACACTGACGCCGAGCAATACCAGCGCAACCCCCGCGATCACGTACCACCCCGGTGCGAGGGGCCACCACGACACCGGAGGGGGAACGGCGATGTCGTGTAGTCGATCGAGACTACCTGGATCGGTGTCAGCCACGGCGCCCCCCCGGTCGGGCGCCGAGCGCGCGCAGAACCTGGTCGGTCACGTCCGCGTCTGTGCGAACCGGCAGTACGGGAACCTCGCGCGTCAGCAGGAACTTCTTCGCCGCTGCGAACCGCTCATCGAACTCCCGGCGGAACCCGCTTTGCACGGAGGCGCTGCCGGTATCGACTTCCATTTGCCGCGTGCCGTCTGAAACGACCAGATTCCCCGCGGCGGGCAGATCCGTTTCAAGTGGGTCGAACACGAACGCGATCAGGACGTCGTTGTGCCGCGCGATCGTCGTGAGCAATTGTCGCGTATCCGGGTTCGCCCCGGCCGCGTCGGAGATCAGCACCACGAGGAAATCGTGTGTCGCCACTCGCACCGCGCGCCGTAGGGCCTCGTTCAGCATCTCGGGACCGGGCTTGGCGGGCGAGTTCGCCCGAAGCTCGTGGTTCCGCTGTGCGATCGTGCCCAACAGGTGCATCACGGTGGACCGCGTGCGCTGCGGGCGGATCTCCGTGATTTCGGAATCGTTAAACACAATTGCGCCGACGCGGTCCTTCACCGCAACCGTGCGCCACGCGGCGAGCGCGGCGAGTTCGGCCGCCGCGACCGACTTCATCGCCTTCACGCTACCGAAGAACATCCCGATCCGCTGATCGACCAAGAGCAGCACCGGGCGCTCACGCTCTTCGGTGAACACGCGGCTGTGCGGTGATCGCATGCGCGCGGTCACCTTCCAGTCGATCGTGCGGGGGTCGTCCCCGGGCAGGTACTTGCGGATCTCCTCGAAATCCAGTCCGCGCCCGCGCAGTTTTGAAGTGTGCCCGCCCGCGAGTAGACTCGTCACCGGCTGGCGCGGCAGGAGGCTGAACCCCCGCGCCTTGTGCCGGAGGGCCGCGAGTTGCTCCAGGGTGACGTACACCCCGGCACTGGCATCGGGAGGGTTCACGGTACGGCCACCTTCTTGATAACTTCGGCCACCACCTGATCGGGCGTGGTGCCGTCCGCGGCGGCCTCGTAACTCAGGATGAGCCGGTGCCGCAGGCATTCCGGTGCGATCGCCCGCACGTCGTCCGGGGTCACGTGGTCGCGCCCCTGGAGCCAGGCGTAGGCTCGTGAACAGCGGTCGAGCGCGAGCGTCCCGCGCGGGCTGGCCCCGACCTGAATCCACTTCTTGAGATCGGCCGAGAAGTCTCCTGGCCGCCGCGTCGCAGCGATCACGCTGACGATGTACTTTTCCAGCGCCTCAGACACGAACACTTTGTGAACTTCCGCCCGTGCATCGGTCACTACCTGTTGGGGTAGTTTCGCGGTCTCGGGCGGCTTGGACGAGCCCTCTTCGCCGCGCACGAGTCGGAGGATCTGGCGCTCCTCGTCGTCCGTGCCGTACCCGAGGATGACTTTCATCAGGAAGCGATCCGTTTGCGCTTCGGGCAGCGGGTACGTCCCCTCCTGCTCGATGGGGTTCTGCGTCGCCATGACGAGGAACAGCGGCGGCAGTGCGTGCGTCGTACCGGCGACGGTCACCTGCCGCTCCTCCATCGCTTCGAGGAGCGCGGCCTGGGCCTTAGCAGGTGCGCGGTTGATCTCGTCGGCGAGGACGAGGTTGCCGAAGATCGGTCCCGGTTGGAACTTGAACGTCCCCTTCCCGCCCTCGTCGTAGTACACCTCCGAGCCGGTCACGTCGGCCGGGAGCAGGTCCGGGGTGAACTGAATGCGGCGGAACTCGCTTTCGAGGTTCTTGGCCAGCGTTTTGATGGTGCGCGTCTTCGCCAGCCCGGGCAACCCCTCCATCAACACGTGCCCGTCGGCCAGGAGCGCGACGAGCAGTCGATCGATCGCGGCCTGCTGACCGATGATCGACGTGCCGATGCGCTTTTTCAGTTCCAGGATCGAGTCGCGTGCGGACATTCAGATCCCCGTAATGTAGTTCAGGTAGCCTTCCATCCGGATGGTTGTGATTGAGCGCGAATAACGGGCGGAGCAAGCCGGTCGCTCCGGTCGGTTCTCCCTCCACAGTGCTCGTGATCGAATCTCTGGGGCGCGGGCGGTTCGGAAGCGCCGACCGGGTGCCCTAGAACCGCCCGCCCAACTGCACCGAAAAATCGAGCACGAATTGCGCGCCGCGACTCGCCCGGACTCACTTCACGTGCTGGGCGTCGGGAACCTTCCAGGTGCCGTCCAGGATCTCTTTGCGCGGGCGGTACATGCGGAACACGTAGTTCCACCCCGGTGTAACGGGCAGGCAGTTCGGCGTGCCCTCGTCGCCGCCGAACTGGATCGTTACCGAGCCGTCCGCGTCCCGCTTCGCGGTGACGTTGTTCAGCGTGTAAGCGTTCTTCTCGTTCTTCTCGAAGAAGCCGTCTTTGTTGTAAACGCTGACGGACCAGAACCCGTCCACCGGGACGTCCTTGACCGTGAGCCGGTACACCGTTTTCCCGTCGTTGAACTTCGGTACGGCACCCGCGTAGAGCGCGGCGGTGCGCGGGTTCCCGCCCCAGCCCGCGGCCGTGCCGATCAGGTGCTGAACCGGATCGACCTCACTTTTGCGCCCGAACATGCGAGACGAGTCCAGCCCGCCGTTAGCTGCAGCGAGTGCGAGCAGCGCGTCGCGAACCTTCTTGAGTGACGGCTGGTCCCAGTTCGGCACCTTGAACTTGCCTGGCGCCTTTTGCTCCGCCTTGATCGCGTCCTGTAAGGCGTGGACCGCTTTGACATCCTCCGCGGAGTCCGGGATCACAAAGGTCCGGACCGCCAGACACACGTAGCGCGTGCCGACTTGTTCCTGCGTGAAAGTGTGCGCGCCCGGCTTGTAGATCACGTCGAGCGCGTAATGGTCCTCGTTGATGACCTGCACCGCCAGGTACCGTTTCCCGGCGTCCGGGAGCGTGATCGTGACCGGCCCGGCCTCCAAGTCGAACACGCCGAACGAGTACAGCGTGTCCCGGTTCAGGCGAATCACCGTCTGTTTGTCGATGGGGGCCAGTTCGCGCTCGTGGTGGAACTTGCCGAACCCGCCCTCTGTCACGAACCGGGTGAAGTACGTATCGCTCTCGGCGCGGACGAAGTTGTCCACCGTCACCCGCACGGGCGGGGAATCGTTCGCGGATGCGGTGGTCAACCAACCGGCCGCAACGAGCGCGGCCGAGATCAGGAATCGCGAGTGCATGGGTCGCTCTGGTTCTGAGTGGCAGTCGGCGCGGGCCGGGACAGATTCCCGGCCCGTACCGTATCGATGTTACTTGCCCTTGAGACCGGATTCGAGCTTCTCGATGACCTGATCGATCGAGAAACTGGCCGGTCGCTGGCGCGTCGGGAAATCCTTGTACGTCTTGAGGTACGCGCCGACCTTCTCGACCGAAGGGAGCAGCAGGTAGGCGTGGTCGATCAGCCAGCCGTGGTAGTAGGCCGAGGCGTCGATGGAGTACTCGTAAGGGTCGCTCTTCAGATCGATGACCTGCGGCGTCCGCAGTACCGTGAAGGGTTGGACCCAGACCTCCACGCCCTTCGCGTTCTGTGTCTGGTACGTGTACTTGAAGCGGTCGTCGCGGTAGGCCACGAGGGCGCCGTCGTCGCTGAAGTAGAAGAACTCGTGCCGGGCGCCCTTGTCGGTTTTGCCGGTGAGGTAGTCGAGCTGGTTGTAGCCGTCCAAGTGGACCTTGAACTTTTTGTCGCCGGCCTGGACGCCCTTGGTCGCGCTCTCGCGCAGGTTCGGGTCGCCGCCGGCCGCGGCGACGAGCGTCACCAGCCAGTCTTCGGCCGAGAACAGTTCCGTGAAGTTCGAGCCGGGTTTGATGTGGCCCGGCCAGCGGACCAGTGCCGGCACGCGGAACGCGCCGTCCCAGTTCGTGTCCTTCTCGGACCGGAACGGGGACGCCCCGCCGTCCGGCCACATGCTCTTCATCGCGCCGTTGTCGGTGGTGTAGACCACGATCGTGTTGTCCGCGATCTTCAGGTCGTCGAGCTGCTTCAGCAGTTCGCCCACCATCCCGTCGTGTTCGGTCATACCGTCCGCTTGAGTCCCGAGCCCGGTTTTGCCCTTCGACGCGGGCTTGAGGTGCGTGAAGATGTGCATGCGGGTGCTGTTGAACCAGCAGAAGAACGGCTTGTCGGCCTTGTGGCTGCGGTCGATGAAGTCCTTCGCCGCGGCCAGGAACTCCTCGTCCACCGTCTCCATCCGCTTCTTCGTGAGTGGTCCCGTATCCGTGATTTTCCCGTCGGAGGTACACTTCAGCACCCCGCGCGGGCCGAACTTCTTCTTGAATTCTGGGTCTTTGGGATAGTCCTCGTTCTCCGGTTCCTGTTCGGCGTTGAGGTGGTACAAGTTGCCGAAGAACTCGTCGAACCCGTGCGCGGTGGGCAGGAATTCGTCGCGGTCGCCGAGGTGGTTCTTCCCGAACTGGCCGGTCGCATAGCCGAGCGGCTTGAGGAACTCGGCGATCGTCGGGTCTTCCTTCTGGAGGCCCACCTTTGCGCCGGGCATTCCGACCTTCGTCAGCCCCGTGCGGAACGGGCATTGCCCGAGGATGAACGCCGCGCGCCCCGCGGTGCAGGATTGTTGACCGTAGTAGTTAACGAACACCCCGCCTTCTGCGCCGATGCGATCGATGTTCGGCGTGGTGAAGCCCATCAACCCGCGGCTGTAGGCGCTGACGTTCGACTGGCCGATATCGTCGCCGAAGATGACGAGGATATTGGGCTTCTTACCGTCCTTCTGCGCGTTCGCGCTCACCTTCGCGTTGTGCGCGTTGATCGCAGTGAGTGCCGCGGTCTTGTCCGGGCTCGCACAGCACGCTCCATCGGCACACGGGGTAGAATCCGCCGCGGTCGTGGCCTGTTGCTCGGCGCGCAACAGTGCGTCGAACTTGCCGCTGGCCCCGGCCCACCCGCCCGCGGCGCCGATCGTCAGCGCGATCATCACGGGAATGTTCGCTACCCGAAACATGAAGTCACTCCTCCGGTGAGAGTGCGAGGCGCCCACACGAGCGCCTCGCAGAGAGATCGGCGATCGCCGGTTAGCGCGGCTTCAGCCCTTCCACCTCTTTAAGCCGCTTCAGCGCGTCCTGCTGTCGAAGCATCCCGTAATTGATGCCGCCGGCGTTGAGCGAGCTGCCGGACTGGTACGGGAACTTGTCGAAGTCCGAGAAGAACTCCTTGATCTTTCCCTGAACGGGGACGATGAGCCACATGTTCTGGGCGAGGAACTTGACGGCCCCGCCGCCCTCTTCCATCCCGCGCTCGTAGGGGTCCATGCGCAGGTTCGCGATGAGCGCCCAGGCCGACACCTCACGGGTGCCGGTCGCGATGTTCCCCTTCGTCGAGGCGAAGCTCAGCTTCCAGTCGTTCCACCGGAGCGCGTTGAGGTTGCCGCCCTGGTCGAAGTACATGATCGAGTCGCGCGGGCCGGCCTTCTCCTTGCCCTCGAAGTAGGGCATGAAGTTGTGCCCATCGAGGTGGACCTTGAACTTCTTGCCGTTCGCTTCCGTCCCCGCGGCCATCTTCTCCTTGATGTCCGGCGCGCCCGCGGCGGCGCAGAGCGTCGGGAACCAGTCGATCAGCGAGATGACGTCGTTGTAAACCGTGCCCGGTTTGACGACGCCCGGCCAGCGCACCATCATCGGGATGCGGAACCCGCCCTCCCACGTCGTGCCCTTTTCGCCGTGGAACATGGTCATCGCGCCGTCCGGCCACAGCGCGATTTCCGCGCCGTTGTCGGTGGTGTAGAGCACGATCGTGTCGTCCGCGATCTTCAGGTCGTCGAGCTGTTTCAGCAGTTCGCCGACCATGCCGTCGTGCTCCACCATCCCGTCCGCGTGGATGCCCTTACCCGTCTTGCCCAGCGACTCCTTCTTGAGGTGCGTGAAGACGTGCATGCGCGTGGAGTTGAACCAGCAGAAGAACGGCTTGTTGGCCTTGTGCTGGCGGTCGATGAAGTCCTTCGCCGCGGCCAGGAGCTCCTCGTCCACCGTCGGCATGCGCTTGGTGTTGAGTGGTCCGGTGTCGGTGATCTTGCCATCGGACGTACACTTCAACACCCCACGCGGGCCGAACTTCTTCTTGAACTCCGGATCTTTCGGATAGAAGTACCCCTCCGGTTCTTCCTCGGCGTTGAGGTGGTACAGGTTGCCGAAGAACTCGTCGAACCCGTGGTTGGTCGGGAGGTGCTTGTCCTGGTCGCCGAGGTGGTTCTTCCCGAACTGTCCGGTCGCGTAACCCTGGGCCTTCAGCGCGTCCGCGATGGTGGGCATCCAGTCTTGGATACCGTGCGGGTCACCGGGCATGCCAATCGTCAGCAACCCGGTGCGGAACGGTTCCTGGCCGAGAATGAATGACGCGCGGCCCGCGGTGCAGCTCTGCTGACCGTAGGAGTCGGTGAAGAGTGCGCCTTCCTTCGCGATGCGGTCGATGTTCGGCGTCCGGTAACCCATCAACCCCTGTGTGTAGGCGCTGATTTGCGGGATACCGATGTCGTCGCCGAAGATGACGAGGATGTTGGGCTTCTTGCCGTCCTTCTGGAGGTTCGCGCTCACTTTCGCGTTGTGCGCGTTGATCGCGGTGAGCGCCGCGGCCTTGTCCACGCCCGCGCAGCACCCACCCTCGGCACACACTTCAGTCGGCGCGTTTGTCGTTTTCGGCTCAGCACGCAGCAGGGAATCGAACTTCCCGCTAGCCCCGGCCCACCCACTCACCGCCCCGACCGCCAGTGCGATCACGAGAGCGAAGTTCGACGTTCGGAACATGGTGCCCCTCTCTGTTGAGTACGGGAACTCGGGCGCCCGCAACTCGCGGGCGCCACTCCACGGTCAACGCTCTTGGTGCTTCGGCGAACCCTATTTCTTTGTTGGGAAGACCGTCTTCCAGTCGTCCTTGATGCTCGTGACCACCCACCCGCGTTTCGCGGCTTCGTCCAGTCCGCGGTCGAGCTTCCCGACGGGCGATTTGCGGTCGTAAGCGAACTCGCGTGCGGCGTCGGTGTGGTGAACGAGCAGCCCGAACCGCGATCCTTTGGCCGTCGTGGTGTATTCGAGCATCTCGAAATCACCGTCCGAGTTGCCGAACGCCATGAGCGGTCGGCGCCCGATTGCGCGGGCGATCCCGACTGGCTTTCCCGCGTGGTCGTCGATCAGATCGATGTTCGGTTCGATGACGACGGCCGATTTGCCGTCCTTCGCGGTGTACTTCGTCTTGAACGTGGTGCCGACGACCTGCTCGGGCGGCACGCCGTAGACCTTCTCGGCCCACGGGCGCATGGAATCGACCGTTCCGCCGGACACGATGAACGTCTTGAACCCGTTCGCCCGCAGGTACGCGAGCACTTCGAGCATCGGCTGGTAGACGCACTCGGTGTACGGCCGCTCGTACTTCGGGTGCCGCGCGGTGGCGAGCCAGTCGGTTACCGTGGTTTCAAACTCCTCGATCGTCATCCCCGTGTGCGTGGCGATCAGGATCGCGGCCAACCCCTTCTCGCCGGACGCGGCGAGCGTCTTGTGGTCGCCTTCCAGCACTGCCTTGAACGGTTGCTGGTCCTTCCACTCCGGGTGCTTGTCGGCGAGCGCCTTGACCCGATCGATCGCGAACGCGAACTGGACGTAGATCGGCTGCTCGCACCAGAGCGTGCCGTCGTTGTCGAACACCGCGACGCGCTCGGCGGGCGGGACGAAGTCCGGGGAACCGTCCTTCGTGACTTTTGCGACGAACGCCGTGAGCGCCTTCTTCGGGGCCGTATCGTTCCACGACGGGAGCGGATCTGCGGGCGCAGCCCGGGCGCCCCCGGACGGAGCGGGAAGTAACGTTCCCCCTGCCACGAGCAGGAGGGGGACGAAGATCGCGGACTGCATGGCCACGCCCTGAAAACCGGACAACGGTACTAGCGGTCGGCCGGTTACCGTCCGCGAGCGGCCCTAAATCCTTGGGCTTCGTGGGCGATCCGTTCGGGAAGTGCGTGGTAGATGATGCGCCGATCGACCGAGTGTGACAAGCAGAAAGCCGACGGGAAATTCAAATTCAATTTCAACCAGAATCTTGAGGCGCACCGATACGACGACAAATGGCGCTGAGTACACGGTCAGAGTGCGACCGGTGACTGCTGGTTTCGTAAATATTCAGATCGATCATTCTGATCAAAAAATGCCCTTGGGCTCACAACAGAAAATTGGTCCGGTAACACTCCGCGCGGTTTCCCGCTCCCCTACCTGAGCGGGCGAGGGAACGGTGAGGGTGCCGCCCCGGGGTCCGCCTCTAGATCCGTGCGGCGGACCGCCGCGGGAGTGTCCCGTGAAGAAATTGCTTGCCAAGGTTTTTGGTGGTGAGGCCCGGCCCCAGCCGACGCGCCCGACCTCGGGGTTCCGACCGTCGATGGAGGTGCTCGAAGGGCGCGCGCTGATGTCGGTCGTCGGCCCGGAACTGCACGTGAACACGATCACGTCGCTGTACCAGGACCAGGTCGCCGTCTCCAGTTCCCCGGCCTCGAACGGTGGGTCAGTTGTAGCCTGGAGGCACCAGTACAACACGAGCGGCACCGACACCGACATCCACATCCAGCGGTACGACCAGTTCGGGAACCGGCTCGGCGGCGAGATCACCGTTGCGGCGGGCATCTTCCGGGAGAGTCAGCCGTCCGTGGCGATGGACGGGGCCGGTAACTTCGTCGTCGTTTGGGTGGACGACGTCAACAACTCCGGGAACACGAACATCCTGGCCCAGCGGTTCTTCGCCAACGGCAACCGCAACGGCGGCGTGATTACCGTGGCCAACGACGCCCGGGCCGAGTACGACCCGGACGTCGCGATGGACTGGGCCGGGAACTTCGCGGTGAGTTACACGCTCCAGTACTCGGCCAACGACCGCGACGTGTACGTCCGCCGGTTCGCCGCCAACGGCACCGCGATCGGGTCGAACGTGGTGGCCGGCAGCGGGCTGAACGAGTACTCGGCCAGCATCGCCCGGACCGCGGACGGTCGGTTCGCCGTCGCGTACCAGATCGACCGGCCGAGCGGCAATTCGATCGATAGCGACATTCTCCTCAATCGGTACACCGCCGCCGGCGCGCTCCAGACCTCGCAAGCCGTCGCCAACACGGGCCGGAACGAGTACTCCCCGGACATCGCGATGGACGCATTCGGGAACACGACGCTGGTTTACGAGGAAGCGTATGCGAACCTCGACCACGACATCCGGGCGCGCCGGATCTCGAACACCGGCGCGCTGAGCGCGACGATGTACGTGGACGGCAGCACCGACTACGAGTTCGCCCCGGCGGTCGCGGTGAACCCGAGCACGGGCAAGTTCGTGGTCGCGTACCAGCGCCTGCACAGCAACGGCTCGCAGCTCAGCGGCCCGAACCAACAGATCGTCCGCGAAATGACTGCGGACGGGTTGATCTTGAACACGGTGAACCTGGGCGACCGGTTCACCGCCTCGATCGGGATGAACGGGTCCGGTACCTACTTCATCGGGGACGTCGGGTACAACGTCCCCGGCGACCAGGGTCTCGGGATCTTCGCCCGCCGCGGCGTCCTGGTTTGATCGATTGTCTACCGCGAAGCTGTAACTAGTTTCGCGGCGAGATCGCCCCGCTGCCGCCCGATCCCTTATCAAAATGGATCGGGCGGTACTTATTTTTACAGGCGTTCTTCCGCGCGCTTGAAATGCCCCAAATCACTTGAATCGATGAGTACGGTCACCAGGCGCATTGTGTAGATTTCCCACGTGGCGGAGCGTCCCGTGTGCGACTTCTCACTCGGCCCATCACATTGCGAACCGAGTCAATCCCAAAGTAATAAGAACTGACGATTCTCGTGTTGCCGGTGTCGCGTGACGGGCGATAATATCCCATGTCTCCCAAACTCGCAGGGGGACTCATGTCACGTCAGTTTCTGTGCATTTCGAGGCTCTTATGTACTCTCCCCGTCGCGGTCCGCGTGGGTTCACGCTGATCGAGCTATTGGTCGTGATCGCGATCATCGCGATTCTCATCGGGCTACTCTTGCCCGCGGTTCAAAAAGTGCGGGACGCCGCCGCCCGCATTCAGTCGGCGAACAATCTGAAGCAACTCGGCATCGCCTGTCACTCGGTCAACGACGTCAGCGGCACCCTTCCGCTGGTATGGAACCCGTGGTGGGGCAACGCATCGCCGTTTCTCCAACCGTGGCCCGCGGACAACACCGGGCACCTGATCCTGCTCCCGTTCATCGAGCAGGACAACCTCCAGAAGCAGGAGAAGCAGTACGGCCCCTGGCGCGAGACCGGCACCCTCCCAACCGGTACCGTGGCCGTGTGCGAAACGGTGGTGAAGACCTACCAGGCCCCCGCCGGCGGACTCACCGGCGTTCAGACGTTCGGAGGCAACTACGGGAACGGCAGCGGGGCGTGGTACTCGTGGATGAAGACCAACACGTTCTCCACCACGAATTACGTGCTGAACATCCAGGTCTTCGGGAACCCGTCGAACGTGGCGGGCGACGTGTGGGACGGGTGGAACCTCAATAAGACCACGCGCCCGCTCGCGGTGCAGAGGATCTCCGACGGCAGCTCGAACACGGTGATGTTGGCCGAAAAACTGTCGAGTTGCCCGCTGAGCTGGATGGCCGGCGGGAAGAGCTACGTTACGTTCGCCGGGGCGAGCTACGAGTACCCCAACGCGCCGGTGTTCCACGGCGGCCAAGGGGCGCCCCAATTCGGCGCCACCATCGCGAACTGCGACCCGGCCCGCGTTCACGCGCTGTCCACCGGTGTGATGCTCACCGGTATGGCTGATGGCAGCGTCCGTAACGTGTCGGCCGGAGTCTCGGCCAGCACCTGGGCCATCGCCTGTGGCCCGCAGGACGGCGCGGTGTTGCCGTCCGACTGGTAACTGTTGTCACCGGTTCCTAAACGTGGAACCGTTCCCGTTCACCGTTCCCCCGCCCCAGCACAAAGCCAGGGCGGGCGCGGGGCCGCACCACCATACACACAGACATCATGCTGAATTTTCACTCGGGCCGGTCCCGCGCGACCGGGCTTTGTCTCGCGTTTCTCGCCGGTCTCGGCGTCCTCGGCTGCGGGTCAAAGACACCCACCGGCGAGGTGTACGGAACCGTCACCTACAAGAACGCTCCCGTATCCGCGGGCACGGTCAAGTTCATCCCGGAGAAGGGAGAGCCGGTGTCCGCCGATCTGGGACCGGACGGTACTTACCGAGCCACGGGCGTACCGGCCGGGAAAGCCAAGATCGCGATCGAAACGATCCGCTTCAAGAACCTGACGCCACCCCCGGCGGGAATGGCCAAGATGATGGGCGGACCGAAGATGCACTACGTGCCGATCCCGGACAAGTACGAGAAAGCCGAAACCACGGATTTGTCCGTCGACGTGATCGACGGGAAGAAAGAGTGGAAGATCACTCTGGAGTAAGCAAACCGCGTCCCTACGCAAGCTCAAACTCGCGTGGGGGCGCTCTCCGTCCGCATCTACAAAGCGTTTCCTTGTCTGATCCGCGTTATCCGCGTCATCCGCGGCTCTTTATCTTCTTCTCACACGAGTGCCCTGCTCCAATATGCGGTCAGCGGCCGGGCACTTGTCCCGCAGCTTTGGTCAGTGGGGCGTGCGGGTCGCCTTTGGCCCATTTTGCGAGCAGCGCACGCGACGAGTCGGTGCCGATCCACTGGAGTGCTTGAACGGCACGCACCTCGCGGTTTTCGGCTGCGGTCAGAGATCGTGCTTCGACGGCCTTGAGCAGGTTCCCTGCGCGCTGGCGCGATTCCGGGGACGTGCTCGTCCGCACCTCGTCTCGCAAATACGGTTCGGCCTGAGCGCCCAGCGCACGCAGTTCTTTTTCGGCCTTCTCGCGTGCGTCGAACTGCGGAGAACTCAGATCGGCAATCAGTCCTTTCATTCGCGCCGCATCCAGGGCCTTTTTCGCCGTAATCTTCTCACCCAGTAGGGAAACGGCTTTATCCCCGGCGGCACTCAGTATGCGGGCCGCGCGCAGGCCGGTCGTCGCGTCCTTGGCGAGATCGTCCCATCCCGGCGCCAGGTCGGTCGGTACCGTTCGCGCGAGACGCTCGGCGAGTTGCTTCTGCCAGGGCGCTGTGTCCCACACCACGACCGAGGTGTCGGACAGCGAAACGGCTACTCGGTTGCCGTCCGGGGAGAACTCGAACCGCACGGGGCGCGCGGCTGTGGAGATCGTCGCCACTGCCTTCTTGAGTACGAACGGTTCGTACACCTCGAAAGTATTGTCGTCGAGTAGCCGGAGCACGAACCGCGCCTCCGGTCCAAGAACGACCGGGTTCAACCGATCCAGCTCGAAGACGCGCACCTTGTCGCGACCGGTCAATTCCCAGAGATCGTAGGCGTAGGGCGATTGGGGCGTGTAGCGCGAACTGTTCGCCCGCGAGACCCACTTACTGTCGTACCCGACTGTGAGCAGGAAGTTCCCTTGAACCCGGTCCGGGTCGGTACTGGCGAAGTCGGTCCGTAACTCGTGCGCCAGCTTGCCGTCGGCGAGTGAGTAGCACCGGAGGCGAGCCGGGTCCGGTTTGTCATCGGAACGGATGTTCGGGTAACTCTGCACCGTGAAGACGGAGTACGGAGCGTAGTGGCGCGGCGGTTCCGTTCTCCCCGCTCCGACCGCGGTCCACTCGCGGATTTTTCCCTTCCGCACCGTATCCCAGAGTACGGTCGGGTACTTGAATTCCGGCTGTGTGCGGAACTCGGCCGCGCCGCTCACTGCGTAGGCTTGCATCAGCACGGTCGCCCCGTCGTCGGCAACGCTGATCGGGTGCATCCAGCGGAACGTCTCGTCGGGAAGCGGGGCGCCGAGCCGCCTCTTGCACTGTCCAGTGCCCGCGTCAAAGACGAGTAGCTCCTTTGACCCGCTCCGTTCTGTTGATTCGGAATTTTCCAGGCCGGCGACGATCTCTTTACCGCCCCCGATGAAGAACAGATCGGGCAGCATCTTCCAGTTCTCGTTCGCCGCGAACCCGGTCGGCAGAAGGTCGTAGAGCCGCTTACCGGAGCCGGCGTCCCAGGCCGTCCAGGTGCGGTCGTGGTTGACCGCGCGCGTGAAAAGCGTTCGACCGTCCGGAGCCCAGACCAAACCGGTTGGGACCGAAGGCGCGTCGATCGGGTCGCGTTCGGTCCCCGTTTTGGCATCGAGACGCGACAACCCGTGACCGTGACGAACCAGGACCGTGGCCCCGTCCGGCGAGACGTCGCACAACTGTACCCTCACGGTGTGGAGCGTGCGGAACGTCGTCCGCCACTTCTCCTTGCCGCTGGCCACGTCGTAGGCGAGCGGGCGGTGGTCCCACACGAACACGGTTTTGCCGTCCCGGGAGAACAGCGGGCGCGGCTTCTCCCAGGAGCGCCGAAGCACCGGCAACTGTTTGTCCGTGTCCCCGGTGGGAAGGGTCAGGATGCGGATGTCTTCGGTACTGGTGGCGACCAGAATTTTGCCGTCCGGAGAAGCGGCCAAATCGGACGGGATACTAACCTTGTGAGGAAGCGTGCGGACGACCTCGCCCGATTCCAGGTCGAAGACGGTCGGCTCGCGCCCGGATTGCCACAGGATCGCTTGTTTGCTGCCTGGTAGGGGGTGCATGACCGTGCTCCACTCCCCAAAGCTGTCCGGCAAATCGTGAGAGCGGGCCACTTCCAGTTTGTCGTCACGGACGATCAGCTTCCAACCGGTCGGCTTCTCCCACCCGACGTTTGCGCGCTCCAGGAGTTGTTTACCGTCCGGGGTCCAGGCCAGAGATTTGAGCGCGTCACAGCTACTGGTCTTCTCCGCAATGATCTTGCCCGTCTCGATGTCCCAAATTTGGAGATGTGTCTTGTCGTCCCGCGCACCGCCACACGCCACGCGCGATTCCTTCGGGTGCATGGCAAAGGCCAGTTCCTTCTTGCCGTGTTTGGTGGGGTCGTCGAGCAACTCCAGTTTCGTGTCGATCGTGCGGAGGAGCGCGCCGGTGCCGGCATCCCAGACATAAAGCGTGCTACCGGCGTGCCCGACGACGCGCTTCCCGTCCGCACTGTAGCGGGCATCATCGATCGGCCCGGCGGCGCGGAACCGCGGGGAACCGATCCGGCTCACAACAGACGGCTCCGTCACAGCCGTGGGCGACTCGGGCTCCCGCGCGGGCGGCGGTACGTCCGGAGGAGCGACCACCGCGCCCAGTCCAACGACCGCGGCAGTGGCCAGCGCTAGTAGCGTCACCTTCGCGCGTGTTAGCATCGAGTTCACGGTCAGCCCTCGTGCAAGTGCGGCCGCGCGTCCCGTTGAGGAAGCTG
This sequence comes from Gemmata sp. SH-PL17, assembly GCF_001610855.1. Classification (NCBI taxonomy): domain Bacteria; kingdom Pseudomonadati; phylum Planctomycetota; class Planctomycetia; order Gemmatales; family Gemmataceae; genus Gemmata; species Gemmata sp. SH-PL17. Next base: position 8,092,165 of record NZ_CP011271.1, on the reverse strand, counting down.
CGAGCGCGGTCAGGATGGAATCCGCCAAGCGCGGTGGAGTCGCCGCGACCGCGCTCGCAGTGGCCACCACCAACAGAACCACTCCCAGGTCGCACCCGCGTGCGGTCAGTGCGTCGGCCAGTTTCTTGCGTCCGCGTTTGAGCTGGCTCTTGAGAGTGGCTTCGGGCACGCCCAATCGGATCGCGGCCTCGTCCTGCGTCAGCCCTTCGAGGTAGCACAGCACGAGGGGCGCGCGGTAGTGCGGCGGGAGCCGGTCGAGTTCTTCGTCCAGAAGTGCGGCCAGTTCGCGCCCGCTTACTGCGTCTGCTGGTGGGATCGCTTCGGGCACCGCGGCGCGGGCCTCGCGCCCCCTGCGCCGGTCGGCCGCAACGCGGGCGTTCCGGGCTACGTTCCGGGCCGTCGAGTACAGCCAGTTCGCCACGGACGCCTGCCACCGCGTTCCGGCGGCCTTCTCCGCTAACAGCAGGAACACGGCCTGACAAACGTCTTCCGGATCGTGCCCGCGGGGTAGCGCCCGGCGGCACACGCCGAACACCATCACCGCGTGCCGGTCCACGACTGCCGCGAACGCCCCCTGGTCCCCTTCGGCGACGAAGCGGGCCAAAAGGTCGCGGTCGCTGAGCGCCGAGAATTTGATTTTCGCCGCGGCGCGCGCCACGCGAGTGACCGCGGTCGTGTGCTGTGTCACGCCTCGCCCTCGGAATCGGCCGTCACCCGTATCATGTGCGCCGAACGGCACGGGGGGGCAACCGGGCCAGAATACCGCACGCAGTGCTGGAATCCGAACCTCTGCGCTTCCCGCCCCAATTCGGTGAAACGCCCTCCGCCACTACGTTGACAGCCCGTCTGTGCGGGGTCGATAATGTTCCGGCCTCTCCGCACCGTTACTAAGGTTCCCAACATGTCGCGCCCGGTTTTGTTGCTGATCGCCCTTCTCGGGGCGGGTTGCGAAGAGAGGCCCGGCCCCCCGCCCCCACCGCCACAAGACAGTGGAGCGAACCGCCCGTCGGTGGCGATCGTCTCGCCCGAAGAGCGCACCGAAGGGCGCGGGTACCCGGACCGGGTATCCGCCGGTTTGGGCCGTGTGGTGCGGGGAGACGTTGAGGTGTGTGTCGACCACGCCGGTCACGCCGGCAGTCAATGCATCATCCAAATTTCGGTGAGGAACCGGAGCAAAGACAAACCGCTCGCCTTCACGAACTGGACCAAGCCGGGGCACGCGACCCTCAAGGACGACGAGGGGCGCGCGTACCCGCTGATCCCGATCTCGGCGGAACGGGAGCGGCTCCTGCGCGAGTGGGAGCTGGGGCGCCCCGATCCGGGGTTCGGCACCGGGACGGGTTCGGTTACCCGCGAGCGCCCGCGGGTCGCGTCCTTGTGGTTCGACCCCGCCGCGCTGAGTGGCCTCTACTTGGACCTGGACCTGGAAGGTGCCCCGGTCGGGTTCGCGGACCCAATTCGGTTTCGTATCTCGGGCGAGATGATGGTTACGATTGTACCGGGATCGCCGTAAAATGATCGCCGTAAAATTATTATAGTTAGATGGTTAGATATTTTGCCACGGGTTGACCCGCCACTTGCGGTGAATGAACTGCGCATATTTCCCGTTTTTCGGCGGGGGAGCACGAGGTCCGGTACAAATCGTGGTGTGACCTCTTGCAACCCTTTTCTTCGCTACTGTTATTGCGATCGCTTCTGGCGGCGTGGTACAAATTTCTCTCCCAATTCGCTCATTTGTTGGGGGAGGGAACTGATGCTTTGTCCGCGCTGCTACGGTAAGCACGTCGTTCTCTTGAGCGGCTCGTGGACACCGTGTCCCGAGTGCGCCGGTATCGGGGAACTGCACTGCTGTGACGGGCTGCGCGAACAGGAAGAATGCCGGTACACAGTGGTTTCAGATCGCACGACCACAAGCTTCGGACCGGCACCGGAAGCCATTTCTGCTCCCGAGCCAACGCCGGTCCTTCCATTCCGCATCTGAGGTGCGTTCGTTTTCAAGCACCCGCGGCGTGTCTATTTCTTCGGCGCCGCGAACGTTCTGAGGTCGATCTCGCCGGGGGTAGGACCGAGTGGCACCGTGTAACCGTAATGGCGATATGCATCAAATGAAAAGTTGTACTTAACGGTCGGGTGTTCAATACGACTAAACGTTGCCTTGGTGTAACCGGCCGCTCCACACGCCGCGAATACTGGGTGGAGGTAGTCGCTTGAGTGCTCCTTGTACGCAATAACGCGGAGCTTCTTCGGTCCCTTCGGATCGTTGAACGCGCGGCTCAGGTACTTGGTGAGAGCGTCCAGGTTGGAACAGGTGATCTCGGCAACACGATCGTTTATCACTTCGCGAATGGTGTAAGCCGCCTTCCCCGCATCCCCAACCACAACCGCAACGTCTTTTCCCAATTCGGCTGCGGCGTCTGCTTCGGCTTTTTCGCGCTTCGCGTCTTCGAGTTTCTGCTTTTCGGCCTTTAATTCTTCGAGCGTGGTGTCGAGGAGCTGCTTCTGTTTTTCCAGGTCGGCGAGCCGCTTTTCGAGCCGCTTCATCGTGTCCGGTTCTTCGGGCGCGTTATTCGTTCCGCCCCGGCTGAGCGGCTCGGTTGCCTGAGCAACGCTTTCCGAGCGCCCCGTCAGACCGAGTCCCAATATGCCCGTACCAACGACGAGCACGGCGACTACGGTCGCGGTCATGATCTTCTTCATCCAGAACATGCGAAGCACTCCGTCGGTTAGCCCGGCCACCGCCGGTGACACACCGGTCGCGGCCAGGGTCGAAGTCGAATAAACCGTTGCGGCTCGAATGGTGGCTGTCGCCAACCCGGTTGGCAGAGCCACCGCCGCGCCCACCAGCGCGACCGGAATGCCGTTACCCAAACGTGCCCGAAGCCGCTCGAACGCACGATTGAGGCGTGCGGAGAGTGTTCCTTCGGGGCAGCCGAGGCGCTCGGCCGCTTCGCGCCGCGTTAGCCCCTGTAAGTGGCACAGCACTACAGGTTCGCGATACCGCTCCGGCAGCGCGAGTAGGGCCGCGTCGAGGTCGAGTTTGTTTTCGGCGGTTCCCGTGGTGGGAGCGGGCACCTCGTGTTCCATTGGTCCCGTAACGACCGCTCGGCGCCGGTTCGTTCGGTTCACGTTTCGGGCCGTCATCAGCGCAACGCGGTACAGCCACGGACCGAGCGGCGTGTTACCGTGCAAGCTCTCGGCTCGGCGGAGCAGGACGAGGAACGTCGCCTGGAACGCATCTTCTGCATCCTGCGTGTGGGTGAGTGCCCGCCGGCACGCGCCCCACACGACCGGCCCGTACCGGCGCACGAGTTCCGCGAACGCGGCTTCGTCGCGTGCGGCCAGGAAGCGGTCGAGGAGGTGCCGATCGGTTGTGGCGTCCGCGCGCTGATCGCGGAGAATCATCAGAACCCGGTTCATGCCCCCATACTGTCCGGAAATTGTCCCGCGCGTGCAGAAAAAATGGGGCGAGTCGTAACAACTCGTGGCGGGACGTTTGCCTACCTGTGACCGCGAAAGCCACAACCGCTGTCGCCCAACCGCCGACCTCACTTGCGTTCTGGCGGGACAACGACCCCGGCGAGAGATAAAACCCACCGCATGAACCCCATCGACTCTCTCTTTCAGCGGCTCCGCGCCGCGAAACGCGCCGCGTTCATGCCGTTCGTGACCGCCGGCGACCCGGACATCACTTTTACGCGCGAACTCCTTCCCGCCGTCGCTGAGGCAGGCGCCGATCTCATGGAGATCGGGTTCCCGTTCTCCGACCCGATCGCCGACGGTCCCGTAATCCAGGCGTCGTACACGCGGGCACTGGCGCAGAAGCTGAAACTCGCGGACGTCTTCGCCGCACTGCGTGACACCACCGCGCGCCCGGGTTGGAGCGCGCCACTCGTTTCGATGGCGTCGTACTCGCTGATGTTCAAAATGGGGCCGGCCGCGTTCATTGATGCGGCGAAGGCGGCCGGCGTAAGCGGGGCTGTGGTGCCGGACGTGCCCGTTGAGGAAGCGGAAGAACTCTCGAAGCTCGCCGCGGACCGTGATTTCAAGCTCGTCCTGTTGGTCACGCCCACGACGTCGCCGCAGCGCGCGGAGAAAGTGGTGAAGGCGTGCGGTGGGTTCGTGTACGTCGTGAGCGTGGTGGGTATCACCGGGGCGCGAGAGGCACTACCCTCTGCACTACGCGAGCAGCTCACGCGGCTCCGGACCATGACCGACCTTCCGCTGTGCGTCGGGTTCGGGGTGAGCCGGCCCGAACACGTCCGCGAACTGAAGGACATCGCCGACGGGGTGATTGTCGGCAGCGCCGTAGTGAAGAAGCTGGAAGCCGCCGGGACCGACCGCGCGAAGGCACTGGCCGACGTGAAACAGTTGGTGAGCGAACTACGCGGCGCGCTGAACTAATTCGATTTGGTGCGTTCATCCGGGCCGGTTGTGGCGAGCCTTTGCCACAGAACCGGCGCGGTTCGTACTTACGGGCGCGGGCCTTCCAGTGCCTGAAGTGCTTCGATGAACAGGTCCGGCGGGTCGATGACGGAGTCCCCGTTCTTCAGCGTGATGAACGGGTGCCACATCCCCTGCCACACCCAAAACACGTCGTCGGTGATCGGGTAAGCGTGTTCGCGGAAGTTCTCCGTCGCGAACAGGTGTAGCCCGTGAACGTTCTTGATCGCGGGGAACGACACCGGCCACACGGCCAGTTCCTCGCGGCTCGGGATCGCGACCCAGAACCCCGCGGGCGAGTCCGGCATCAGCTCTTCCAGGAGCAGCGCGCGGGTCGCGTCGTAGCTGTCGCCGGTGTGCCCGATGTAGATGTCGTGTTCCGGTGACGCGCGCTCGAAGAAATCGGCCGGGGTCGCGGTGCGCAGGTTTTCGAGCGCGACATCGAGCAGGTCTTCGCCGCGCTTGCGGCTCCGCTTCAGCATCTCGTCGGTGACGAACGCCATCGTCTGCGGGAAATCGACAACGAGCGTGATTTCGAGCCCCGTACCGGGGAGCGGAATGCCCCACGGGTGTGCGACGGTGCGATCGAACGGACGCCCCAAGCGCGGGCGCAGGCGGTCGAGGATCGTGGTGAGGTCGTTCGGGATGTCCGGCGCGGCGACGGCGCGGGCGAGGCGGTCGAGGAACGAGTGAATCATTTCCGGCCACTCGGCCGGTTCCGCGGCGCGCACGCGACGGTGCAAGTTACTCAGCCCGATGTACTGCTCGTCGCCCCCCTCCGGCGGGCGGACGTTCACGCCGTTCTGTTCCCAGTCGACGATGGTGTACCCGTCACTCGCGAGCCGCGCGCTAACGGCCGCCCGGAAGTCTTCGGGGAAGTGAGAAACGGGTTCGTCGGCAGCGGACACTGAGAGCCTCCTGCGATCAGGCGCGAGCGGCAACCGGCCGCTCCGGACCCGCCGCGCCCTTCGGCAACTTCACCACCATTACGGAGCACGAAGCCTCGCGCATCACGCGCTCGGCCACGCTGCCCATCACGAGCCGGTCGGCCCCGGCGCGCCCGTGCGTGCCGATCACGATCACGTCGATCCCGGCGTCGGCGGCGTACCGGGTGATCTCGGTCGCCGGGTCACCCTCTAATAGTATGTGGCTCACCGGGATCTTCGGGTTCGCGGGGCGCACCTGTTCCAGTTGGTCCCGCCAGTGCGCCGCGGAGTCGGGCGCGCCGGGCGCGTGAACGTACACAATAGTCAGGCTCGCACCGGACGCCTCGGCCAGCCCGACCGCGTGGAAGTACGCCTGGTTCGAGTAGCTCGAAAAGTCGGTCGGGTACAGGATGCGCGTGACGCGGATCATTAGTTGGCCCCGCGAAGTCAGGTGGCCCGGTCAACGACCACCGCTCCTATCGTACCAACGGAACCGGGCGAAGGAAGGCGGGAACTGTGGTTGCTCGTGGCTGGTGAACCCCACCCGCAAGAGTGGTGGGTGGACTCAAAGACAACAGATGTGCTTATCGAGGCGTGGTGTGGACGCGCCCGGCAAGAGGCAACCGACCCACCGCCCTTGCGGGCGGGGTTCACCAATCTGGCACTTTGTGGGAATTGGCGAAGTGGGGGAGATTCGCCTGGGCGTCCGATTGGCTCGCGAAACTCCCTAAGTCGCCGTGCTTTCCACAGCATATAAAGGGCGCGCAAGTCCGTTTAATCCAATCAATCTATCTCTGCCGATTGTAACAGTGTATGTGTGCGTTCCACGATTTGAGGCGCGGACATGCGGTATCGGTTGTGTGTGACTACAGCGACGCTCGTGTTGCTTGTAGTCGGCGCACGCGCCGATGAGCACGCAATACCGGCGTGGGAGTTACCGCCCCCGAATACCGACCCTTTCAGCGCGCCGTTTTTTCAACCGTCGAATTCGTCAGGGCACTCTCGTGACACACCGAACTCGGCCCTCGTGGACGCCGTTATCACGCACGATCCGCGTGCGGTGACGTTGCCCTCCGAGGTCGTTGGGGCGCGCGCCTGTTGTTGCAACCTCACGACGTGGGCCACGATGGAGTTACTGATCGGGCGCACGCGCGGGCCGAGCGTCGCGCCCATCGTGACGACAGGCCCGGTGTCCGCGGGTGCATTTGCCGGCGCGATCGGCCAGCCGACCACGCTTCCATTATTTGGCGGGAAACGGATTCTCGATGACTGGCGCAGCGGGTTGCGCATCGAACTCGGCGCGTGGATGGACAGCAGCCAGCAGAGCGGCATCGGGCTTCGCTTTTACTCACTGTTCACAACCAACGAACAGTTCCGCTCGGCCTCTAACAACCGGATCGTTATCAATGTTCCGCAATCGGTGAGTGCCGGGCCGGTCAGGATTCAAATCCCCGCGTTCGTGAGTTTCCCCGGCGCGAGTACGGGGCGCGTTGCGGCCAGTGCCGAAACGATGTTCGCGGGCGGGGACTTGAACTGGCGCTACCTGATCGATCGGAACGAGTGGGGCCGCGTGGACACGCTCGTGGGCTACCGACAACTGCACCTCGTGGACTCGCTCGGGTCGAATTTCAACGTCGTACCCACCTCACCTGTCAATGAGTCGTTGCTCGTGTCCCCACAATACGCGGGGGTCGACAACGTACACACGCGGAACAATTTCTATGGTCCGCAGCTCGGGCTGTGTGCCTCGGCCGGTGTGGGGCGCTTCTGGATCGAGGGGCACGCCGCGGCCGCGTTGGGGGTGACGGAGAGTTCGCTGGACTTCGCACGTTCACGAACGGGTGTTGTCGCGTCGAACCCGGCCGCGATGCTCGCCACGCTCGGCGCACCGGCCTCTGCCACGAACTCCGTGATGGCCGCGACGACGAACCAGGTGCCGACGATGCAATCGAACGTGGCGAGTCGGTTGTCGTACTTCGGTGTGGTGGGCGAGGGCGGCGTGCGGGTAAACTGGCGCGCCACCGACCATGTTCGCTTCACGGCCGGGTACAGCTTCCTTTACTGGAACAACGTGCGCCGGGCGCAAGAGATGTTCATACTCGGTCCCGTGCTGCGACCGCAAGCGATCGACTTCACCACGCACCTGTTCAGCGTGGGGCTGGATCTGCGTTTCTGATCTCACATTGATAGCAACTCACGTCAGGTTCCACTTCGAGAAAGTTTTGTAACAGCGCTCCTACTGAGCTACCGAACCCGCCGAAGCCCAATTACAACCCTCAAATCGCCCATCATCTCTGGAGAGTGCCGATGAAGACGGTGCGTTGTTTCTGTGCGGTCGCGTTGGTGGCCGCACTGGTAGCTCCCGCAGCGCGCGGGCAGGATGCCCCCAAACCCGGTCCGGAGCACGAGATTCTCAAAAAGCAGGAGGGTAATTGGGATCTCGTGATGAAGTTCGGTGGGGGCGAGTCCAAGGGAACCGTGACATACAAGATGGACCTCGGCGGGCTGTGGCTGTCCGGGGCTTTGGAGAGCGAACTTTTCGGCACGAAGTTCCAGGGCCGGAGCCTCGAAACCTACGACGCTGCCAAGAAGAAATACATCAGCGTGTGGACGGACAGCATGAGCACCCAACCGATGGTGATGGAAGGCACCTACGACAAGGACAAGAAAACGCTGACGCTGACCGGCGAGCACCCCGGACAGGACGGCAAACCGGCGAAGTGGAAGTCGGTGACCACGTTGACGGACGACAACACGATCAACTTCAGCATGTTCGTGGGCGACGACAAAGAACCGATGTTCACGATCGTCTACAAGCGGAAGAAGTAAGTCGGGCGCAACGCACGTGTGGCCCAGGCCCGTTGGCCTGGGTTTTTGTTTTGGTACGCTTCGTTGTGCCCGCCTTATACTGCGGCATCGCTTCACTTCGCTGCAGGTGCTTTCATGTCTGTCACTCGTCGTGAGTTCGTTGCGTCCGCTCTCGCACTTCCGTTCGTCGGTAACGCTCGTGCGGGTGAAGCAAAGCTTCCAGTCGTGGTAGACACGCACCTCCATTGTTTCGCGGGGAAGGACGATCCCAAGTTCCCCTACCACAAAGACGGACCGTACCAGCCTGCGGACCCGGCCACGCCGGAACACCTGCTGAAGTGCATGGCCGACGGCGGCGTTGATTACGCGATCGTTGTTCACCCGGAACCGTATCAGTATGGTGCCGCAAGGGATATACTTACTGCGGCTTGAGGGTTCGGCGTGGTAGACTGACGGGAACGAGCGGGAATAGCCCATGACTGAGCAGGATTGGCTGAACGGCACTGACCCGACGCCGATGCTGGAGTTCCTGAAGGGCAACGCCAGCGAGCGGAAGTTGAGGCTGTTCGCCGTCGCTTGCTGTCGGAGTATATGGCATCTACTAACGGACGAGCGAAGCCGTATAGCGGTAGATGTATTTGAGCGACTTGTTGACGGGCTAGCAACGACCGAGGAAGTGCAAGAGGCAGATAAATTAGCTTGCGCAGTGGAAACTGCACACGTTGAAGCCGCTAAACTTGGCGATGATGCTGATGAACAGGCATGGGACATTGTTCTTGATGGCTGTGCCGCCGCAAATGCGGTTCAGACTTGGAGGGCGTCCGAATATCTGACTGGCTTTTACACTGTGTACGGGTTTGCTCAGACAGCCGTCGCTCATGCAGCTTGCCCACTCCGTTACGAAACAAGCCGTCGGGAACATACACCGGAAAGAACGAAGGCAATAGCCGTCGAAGCCAATGCTCAATCTCGTCTCATTCGGGATATCGTCGGCAACCCCTTCCGCCCCGTCACCGTTGACGCTTCGTGGCTGACTTCCACAGTCGTCGCCCCTGCTGAAGGCATCTACCAAGACCGAGCTTTCGACCGCCTCCCGATCTTGGCCGATGCCCTTCAGGATGCGGGTTGTGACAACCCTGATGTGCTGAACCACTGCCGAGGCGACGGGCCGCACTGCCGTGGCTGCTGGGTCATCGACCTCCTCACGGGCCGCAAGTAAGTGATGATGATCCTGACAGTACAGCCACGCAACGGATACTCACTTGCGGCATGAAGGTTCGGCGTTCTGACCGGCCCGAACTGCTCTTGAACGCCCCGCACGCTCTGAAAGAATTACCAGCAACCGGGGCCGGATCAACAAGAAGGTGCAACCATGCCAAGGTTCGTCTGTCTGCTCGGAGACGTGAAGGAAATGAATCTGGAGCGAACGGGTTCGTTCATCACGACCGACACCAAAGGCCGGAACTGGTACTGCCGTCCGGCGAGCGAAAAAGAGTTCAACGAGTTCGCACCGCCCTCTCTGGTCGCAATGATGCAGGCTCAGCAGGGGGCACACGCTCAGGGGTTCAGTTCGGAAGGGATGAGGCGGGTGAATCTCCTCTGCGAACAGAACGAACTAACCGCCAAGCTCGGGGCCATCGACTGAACGAAGCGACCCGCCCGACAACCCGAAGTACACCGACCCCGGCCTAAACCCCTGGGGCTTTTTCGTCGGCGTGGATACCTACTTCCATGCTGTCGAACACCCTGTACGCCCGCCTCTCCGAAGACGCCAACCTCACGGCTCTGGTCGGCGAACACGTCTACCCGACCGCACCGCAGACCAACGACGCCGATAACCTCCACTGTCGTGTCTCTCCCCTCAAGTATTTACGCTGATCGCGCCTTTGATCGGATGCCGATCCTTGCCGATGCCCTTCAGGACGCCGGGTGCGACAACACGAACATTCTCGCTCACTGTCGTGACACCCACGCGACGCACGCTCGTGGGTGTTGGGTGGTCGACTTGTTGACCGGGCGCGAGTGAACGCTGGCCGCATCTCCCAACAACTCTGCTCGCGCCACACCTCATTCCAAAAGCAGACGAACGTAAACTTCCGCACTGGTGGCGGTGCGGGGCAGATATTTTGTTATCGATTTCCTCTTTGTGCTTACTTCTTGAGCTAATGATGTTGCGGTCGCGAGCACGGCTTGCTACCCTAGCTCTATGCGGAGCGACATTCTCTCGACGCCCGCGGCTTCCTCTCCCGGAAGCGTTTTTTCGATGCCGAAAAGCGAGCAGTTTTTACCGCCGCTACCCGAGATCGTGGGCACCGCGCCGGCCATGCAAGACGTGTTTCGTCTTGTTCGCCTCGCCGCGCCCCGATCGGCGAACGTTCTGCTCATAGGTGAAACCGGCACCGGCAAAGAAGTTATCGCGAAAGCCGTTCACAAACTCAGTCGTCGGTCGGACGGGCCGTTCGTCAAAGTGAATTGCGGCGCGCTGCACGAGAACCTGCTCGAAAGCGAGCTCTTCGGGCACATCAAGGGATCGTTCACCGGAGCCGTCGAGAACAAGACGGGCCGATTTGAAGCCGCACACGGCGGCACCATTTTCTTGGACGAAATCAACAGCACCTCACAGAAACTCCAGGTGAAACTGCTCCGCGTGCTCCAGGAACGCGAGTTCGAGCGCGTCGGCGAGAGCCGAACGATCCGCGTCGATGTGCGGGTGGTCGCGGCGACGAACACGTCGCTGGAACAGGCCGTTGAAGACGGCGAGTTTCGCGAAGACCTCTATTACCGGCTGAACGTCATTCCGATCGCGTTGCCCCCTCTGCGCGAGCGCCGCGATGACATTCCCCTATTGGCTCAGTTCTTCCTCAAGCGGTACGGCGACTTGCACAAGTGCCCCGTACCGGAACTGACCCCGATCGCGCTCGACGCACTCAAAGCCCACGATTGGCCCGGGAACGTGCGGGAACTGGAAAACACCCTGGAGCGCCTCACGGTGTTCGCCGACGGCGGGCCGCTCACGCCGGAACTGCTCCGGTTCGGGCGCCCACGGCCGGTCATTCGCGCTTCGCGTGGCAGTGGGGCACCGACCGATGTACCGTCGCTGATTCACGCTCTGGTTCGTGCCGGGATGCACGCACCGCGCCCGGCGCACATTAAGCTCCACAAGTTCCTCGTTGACGGCGTCGAACGCGAATTGATCGAAGAAGTTTTGCGTGAGTGCGGCGACAACCAAGTGAAGGCCGCCGACAGGCTGGGCATCAACCGCAACACGCTGCACAAGAAGCGGGAAGAGTACCGTAAGGCCGACGCGGGCGGGGTCGACATCCCGTCGAGCGAGCCGCCCGCCGAACCGCCAGCAGCAGCCGGGTGAGTCGTGTTTCCCATCCTCCTCGACTTGCGCGGGAAACTCGTTTGCGTGATCGGGGGAGGCGCGGTCGGTTCGCGCAAAGCGCGGGCAGCCGTTGACGCGGGCGCGAGCGTTCGCGTAGTCGATCCACAAGTCGTGTTTTCACTTCCAGGTCCAATCACTCACATCGCCGAGCTGTATCGCGCAGAACACCTCGAAGGTGCGGCCCTCGTGTTCGCGTGCGCCACTCCCGAAGTCAACACACGAATTGTGACTGACGCGCACCAGCGCGGAATTTGGGTGAACGCAGCTTCGTCGCCGGACGCGGGTGACTTCACATTGCCCGCGGTCGTGCGCCGCGGAGGGTTAACGCTGGCCGTCAGCACTGAAGGCGCATCACCCGCTCTGGCCCGCCGCATTCGCGAAAAGCTCGAATCCGAGTTCGATGAGGTGTTCGCTGAGTGGGTACAAATACTCGCCGAGGTGCGAACCGAAGTGCTTGCGACTGTAACAGATGAAGCCCGCCGGCGCGAGCTGCTCGATTCCTTCGCTGATTGGTCCTGGCTCACGCGGCTGCGCACAGAAGGAGCCGAAGCCGTGCGTCAGGCAATGCGGGCCTCTTTGTGAGAGTACGATCGCCCTCGCGCTCGCGAGGAGTCACCTAGGTATAATCAGCTCGTTCCGTTCGTGTCGCGGAATATGAAGAATCTGCGTTTCACTCGAACAGAGTAAAGTTCCAGCCGCATTCAACTCTGAGCCTGCAACTGTCCGAATACACGAGTTCGACCCACCGGCGGTAAAATCGGCAGAGGCGTTAAAAAACAAGTGCGAGGCACAAACGGACTTGGTAGACCAATTGAGGCTTCGGGGTTCCAGGGGTTGAAACCCCTGGCTATTTCCTGTGACCCCGTTGGGGTCCAAAAGTCATTGGGAACCGGGGATAGAGACTCGGATTAGTCGCCCCAACGGGGCGTCCGGTAATAGCCAGGGGTTTCAACCCCTGGCTCCTGTGAACGCGGGGTTGATGGGTCGGTTTTGATTTCTCGGCAAGGGCGGACATGAACCTGCTCGTGACGTGGAAAAAGGTACTGCTGTTCGGTGCCTTCGGTGCGGTCGGCTGTTTGGCCGGCTGGCTCGTCGGCGAGCCGCTCGTGTGGGCGTCCCGATCGGTCGCGGAAGCGGCCGGGGCCAAGGACGTCCCGTCGCTCATCTCCAAACCGGCGCCCCAATTCGCCGAACCGCCCCCGCTCCCCAACGACTTCCGCGAGCGCGTTGAGAAGGCTGGCGGGAAGTCCGGAGACGTGCAGCTCTCGCTCATCTGGTACAACGCTAACGACCTCGACTTGTACTGCAAAGACCCGAACGGCGACGTCGTTTTCTACAAGAACCCGCGCGTACCCAGCGGCGGCGAATTGGACGTGGACGCGAACGCCGGCACGACGCGCAGCGGCCTCCCCACGGTACTGACCACCGAGCCGGTCGAGAACATTTACTGGCCGAAGGGCGGCGCACCAGCCGGTCGCTATCAGGTGTTCGTCAACTACTTCGCCCACCGCCCGGCGACCGGGGCGCCCAACGCGACCAAGTACAAGGTGAACGTCCTCCACGACGGTCAGCGGTACGAGTTTACAGGAACCATCGAGCACGGCGGCACACAGCGGAACGAGCGCCTGATTTACGAGTTCGAGCTGAAGCCTCGGCTCGAACTGTTGGCCCCCGACGAAGTGAATTTGCTCCCGGCCGCGCCCGCGATCAAACTTCCGGTCGTGATTCGGCGGACGTACTACAAGGGACCGGTCGAGGTGCGAGCCGAGAACCTACCGGAAGGTATAGCCGCGAGCAAACTCACCATTCCCGAAGGCGAGAATGCGGGCGAAATCGAACTCCAGGCCGTTGAAGGCGCGAAGGAAATCAAGAAGGCCACTATCAAGTTTGTCGCTACCGGCGACGGCCTCGATTCGTCGACCAGCGTGCAAGTGGCCACACTCAAGCCGGCCGTCGCGTTCTCTCTTCTCGCAACGCTTTCCACTGGCGCGTGGACGGCACTGCTCGCGATCGGGTTGTGTCTCGCGCTCCTGGCCGGGCAGAACAAGTACCTCGGCAAACCGTTGTTCGCATCGAGCCGCATTCCGCTGTTGGTCGTGATTCTGGGAGCGGGAGCGGCCGGCTTCGTGTCGGGGAGTGTCGGGCAGTTACTCTTTTTTGCGCTGCTCGCGAGCGGTGCCGCGAACCTCGGCTTCCTGGTTGGCTGGGTGCTCCTCGGTGCGCTCCTCGGCTGGGGTATCAGCCGCTTTGTTCCGAACCTAGACGGCGTGAAGGCCGCGCTTGCGGGCTTGGGCGGTGGGTTGCTCGGTGCGGGCGCGTTCCTGCTCCTGTCCGAACTCGCACAGTGGACCGGGCGCTTCGGCGGTGCGGTGATACTCGGGTTCTGTATCGGGCTGATGGTCGCGGTGGTCGAAGCCGCGTTCCGGCGTGCCTGGATCGAGGTGCGCTACGGTGAACGCGAAGTAATTACCGTGAACCTCGGTGCCGAACCGGTGCGGATTGGGGGCGACGCGCAAGCCTGTACCGTTTGGGCACGCGGAGCCGCTCCGATCGCTTTTGAATACTGGATTCGCGACGGGCAGGTACAGTGTGCGGACGTGCCCGCGAAGCAAGAAGCGCCCGTTACGGACGGTGACACGCGGACAGCCGGCAACGTAACCGTGCTCGTGCGCACGAGCAACGCTGTTGCACCAATGGAAGACACGCGGCCAACCGTGGCGCACGCGGCCACGCCTACGGCCCCCGCGACGGTGCCACCGGAACCCGTGGTTACACCACCACCGCCTGCGCCGACCGCTCCGCTCGATTACGACGACGGGCTGCCGATGCCGCTGTCTCCTCCTCCGCCCGCGCGCCCCGCGGTGACGTCCATTCTCGATCTGGACGACGCACCGGCTCAGACGGTGCGATCGGCTAGCGCGGCGCCCGCTCCGTCGAAATCTTCGGCCCCGTCAGCACCCGTCGCGGCCCCGCGCCCAGCTCCGGCGAATACACCCAATTCCAATGCTGCGGACGTGTGCCCGACGTGCGGTCGGAAGGTGCCCGGGCGCACCGGCGCCCGATACTGTGTGGTCTGCGACCGGACGTTTTGAATATTGTGAGTGTGGGCACCACCGAGCGACCGCGAGAAAACTCAGCCTTCCATGAACGAAGACGAGGAGCTTCCGTTATGCCCTACGATATGCAGATCGATCGCTCGAATCCCGGGTGCATTGTGTTCCTGGTGGACCTGTCCAACTCGATGCTGGACGGGATCGCGGGCACGCAGCGGGCGAAGATGGACACCGTTTCCACCGCCATCAACCGGTTCTTCCAGGAACTCATCACGAGCTGCGAAAAGGGCGAAGAGAAGCCGCGCAACTACTTCGACGTGGGCCTGATCGGGTACACCACCGACGCCAACGGGGTCGCCATCGTCCGCCCGCTGTTCCAGGGCGCGCTGTCCGGGCGCGACCTCGTTTCTATCAGCGAACTGTACGACAACCCGCTCGAAATCGAGCAGCGGCGCAAGAAGGAGTTCGTGGACGACGGCGCCGGCGGGCTCACGGAAATGGAGCGCCAGATCGCGTTCCCGGTCTGGTTCCGCTCGCCGGCCCAGGGTGAGATGTTCGGCACGCCGATGTGTACCGCGCTCGGGTACTGCAAGCAGGTGATCCAGACGTGGATCGACGCCCACTCGGGCAGCTTCCCGCCGATGGTCATCAACCTGACTGACGGCGAGTCCACCGACGGGGTACCGGTGCCGTTCGCCGAAGAACTCAAGGGGCTGGCGACCGCGGACGGTAACGTGTTGCTGTTCAACTGCCACCTGTCCGGGCGCGACGCACAACCCGTGTTCCTCCCACCGACCGAGGGGCAGTTGCCCGACGAGTACGCCCGCGACCTGTTCGGCATGTCCAGCCCGCTGCCGGACAAACTGCGGCACATGGCCGAGGTGAAAGGCATTTCCGCGCCTTTGGGGTGCAAGGCGATGGCGTTCAACGCGGACGCGGTGAGCCTGCTCAAGCTCCTGAACGTCGGCACCCAGGTCGTCGCAGCCGCCACTCTCCCGCCGCACCTGCGGTAACCAACGGTTCCAGGTTCCAAGTCCCAGAGTTCCCGGTTGAAGTCGGAACTTGGTCTTGTGTCCCGTAAACTTGGAACCTGGGAACTCTGGACCTGGAACTCGGATAATGGACCCGATCTCCGCCGATCCGCCCCCCGGCTGTGTCGTACTGCTGCTCAGCCTGTCGGCCGAGATGACCGCGAACGTGGTCACCGAAACCGGCGCTTTGACGGCGGCCGCGGCGGAACGGCGCCTGGCCGCGGGGGTCGTCGAAGGGCTGGTGAGCGCGGTCGCGGCCGGGCACGCGACGGGACCGATCGACGTGGCCGTTCTGGGCTACCGCGCGCACGAGGACGGTGCATTTCAACTGATCTCGCTGCTGCCGGTCGGTGACCCGAAGCCGCAATTTCTCCCGCTCGCACAACTCGCGCGAATGTTCGCGCTCGAACACGCGACGACCGCGGACCAGCCGCGCGAGTGGGTCACGGCACCCGAGTGCGAGGGGGATGCGTGTGCGTCCCCGGCGCTCGCTCGCGTGTATCAGATGGTATCGGTGTGGCTCACCGGCCGGTTCGCGTCGCGTGCGCCGGTTGTGGTTCACTGCACTACCGCGGGCGCGCTCAACGAAACGTACTTTCGGACCGCGCGCTCGCTGCGCCTGCTCGCAACAACCCACGGGTTGCCGCGTTTGCTGCACTACGTGTTCGATCCGGAACCGGAGAGCGAGGTCGTTGAGCGGCTCGCGGACGTTTCGGCCGAACTACCCGCGAAGGAAGGCCCAACGCGGCGCGCGGTGTTCGTCAATTCGTGGGACATCCGCGATCCGCTGAGCGCGATTTTCTCCCACGCCCCACAAAGAGACACGATTCCTTGGCGCCGCGGCCGCGCGGGGTTTCGCACGACCACGACGATGTGGACCCAGAAATTGGGGAACGCGCCGGACCAGTGGGAAGACGCATTCGCGCTGGACGAATTGACCAGCGCGACGGCCGTGTCCGACGGGGCCAGTGCGGGCATCTTTTGTAGCATTTGGGCGCAGCAGTTGAGCCGGCGGTTCCTTTCCGACCGGCCCGACGCGCGCGACCCGGCCGCACTGAACCGGTGGGTGAACGATCTGCGTACCGAGTGGCGCACGGCGATCAACTACGACAACTTGAACTGGTCGAAGCAGGCAAAGGTCGATCAAGTGGGCGCGGCAGCGACTCTATTGGGACTGGAACTCGGCCCCGCGGACGCACAGGGCCGGCGCCCGTGGCGCGCGTGTGCGGTCGGCGACGCGAGTCTCTTTTGGGTCCGCGCCAACCGATTGCTCGCGACGTTTCCGGTGGTCGCGGCCGATCAGTTCGGGTCCGCGCCGCTTTTAGTCCGATCGAATCCGGGGTTCCGAACGCTTGCCCTCGCCGCGGCCGGGGTGTGCGAACCCGACGACCGGTTCGTGCTCGCGACCGATGCCGTTGCCGCGCGCCTGTTCCGGAGCATGGTGGCCGGCTACGACCTGGATTGGGGCCGGTTCGAGGCGCTCGACGAGGTCGACTGGTGCGCGGAGATGGACGCGCTCCGCAAATCGAACGACATGGTGAACGACGACTGCACGCTCATCGTGCTCCGCGTCAACGAATTTACGGGCACGGCCGAGGTGCCCGACTTCGGGGAAGGTGAAGAACAGGAAGACCTTCCGTTTGCTGAAACGGAACCGTTCGCCGAAGACATCGAAGACCCGGAGCCGGCGCACCCGGTCGCTAGCTCTGCGCGTTCGGCCGAAGCGGACCTCACCGCGGACGACATCGACGACTCGATGATCGAGGAGCCTTCCGACCTGCTGGAACCGGGACCAGAAGAACTCCCGCCGACCGACGACTCCCCGAAATCCACGGACCCGAGCAACTGACTGTGGGAGCGCACTTATGTGCCCTCCACCCCGCACAAATCGTTTACACTTTCGGCAACTCGAAGCCCTTGCGGTACTCGCGGCCCAAGAGTTTGTTCGCTTCGGGCGAGTCGGTCGTCTCGGTCTGGACGTCGAACTTCAGCACCTTACCGGTGCGGAACGCGATGTTGCCGAGGTGACACAACCGCGTGCTCTTGTGCCCCTCCTCGATGTCCGCGTTCGGTTGTGCGTCCCCGCGAATCGCGTCGATGAAATTTTTCTGGTGGGCCTTCAGCATGTCGGGGCCGCTCGGCTCCTTCACCTCTTCGCCGTCGCGGACGTGCCAGCCGTTGTTGTCGAAAAGGAGCGTCCCCTTCTCGCCGTGCAGGATCACGCCATACGACATTTTCTCTGGCCCGTTCTTCTCCCATACGCGGTGCTCCCACACCACCGTACAACCGGGGAACTCGAACGTCGCGGTCTGCGTGTCGGGCGTCTCCTGATCGTCGTCGAAGACGTATTTACCACCCATCGAGGAGATCCGCGTGGGTGCGTCGAGACCGAGGACGTTGCGGATCTGGTCCAGTCCGTGGATACCGTTGTTACCGAGTTCGCCGGTGCCGAGTTCCCAGAACCAGTGCCAGTTGTAATGGAACCGGTTCGCGTTGAACGGGCGCGCCGGCGCCGGCCCTAAAAAGAGGTCGTAGTCGACACTCTTCGGCGGCGCGGCTTCGTCCGCTTTCTTGCCGATCGGCTTACGGCTCCCCGCGATCCACGTGCGCGCGAACGGCACCTTCCCGAGCTTGCCGGCTTTGATGAATTCGCGCGCGGCAGCCACGTTGGTGGAACTCCGGCGCTGGGTGCCGGCCTGGATCACCACCTTATACTTGCGCGCGGCCTGCACCATGCGCCGGCCTTCGAGCAGGTCGTGCGAAACGGGCTTCTCGACGTACACGTGCTTCCCGCGCTCCGCGGCCCAGATCGTCGCGAGCGCGTGCCAGTGGTCCGGTGCCGACACGACCACCGCTGTCACCGACTTGTCTTCCAGTACCTTGCGGATGTCGGTTTCGACTTTCGGCGGCGACTCGGGGTTCTTGAGTGCGTCGAGTACGGGCTTCACCATCGCCGGATCGGGATCAACGACGTGCGAAATCTCGACACCGGGCACGGACGCGAAGCCGGGCACGAGCTGCTTGCCGCGCGTGCGCAGGCCCATCACCGCGAGCCGGACCTTTTCGTTCGGCTTGTCCGCGGCGCGGTTGTAGGAAGCCGCGGACAGCGTGAGAGCGGACGTGGCGAGGAACTGACGACGAGTTGCGGACACGGCAGCGCTCCGGGGAGACATCGGGTGCCCGCTATGGTAACTTGTCAGGCAGCGATTACGTACCGGAAACCTCGGCCGGGTGATTTCATGCGATTCCTCTCCGTCTTTGGGTTGCTCGTGGCATCGTCATTTGCCGGCGCCGCTGATCGCGCCGATATCCTCGTCGCGGACTTTGAAAGCGACACTTACGCCGACGGTTGGAAGACCACGGGCACGGCGTTCGGTAAGGGACCAGCGAGAGGGACGCTCCCGAACCAGATGGCGGTAACCGGCTTTCTCGGTAAGGGGCTGGTGAACAGCTTTGCGGGCGGGGACGACAGCACCGGCACGCTCACGTCACCGGAAATCACCATCGACCGCAAGTACATCAATTTCCTCATTGGGGGTGGGAAACACCCGGGAAAAACGTGCATTAACCTGCTCGTTGATGGCAAGGCGGTCCGCACCGCGACCGGACCGAACGGCCAAGCCGGTGGGTCCGAACACCTCGACTGGCACACGTGGGACGTGAGCGACCTCGCGGGCAAGAAGGCGGTCATCGAGATCGTGGACGAGCAGAAGGGCGGGTGGGGGCACATCAACATCGACCACATCGTTCAGAGCGACACGAAGAAGCAGGCCGAACTGAAGTCGCAAGTGCTCGAAATTGGGGAATCGTACCTGCACTTCCCGGTGAAGACCGGCGCCCCGATGCGCCGCGTGAAGTTCCTCGTCGGTCAGGACGTCGTGCGCGAGTTCGACATCGAGTTGGCCGCGCACGGTCAGGCGAGCTTCTGGGCGGCTTCCGACGTGACCGCGTTTAAGGGGAAGAAACTGACCGTCGAAGTCATGCTCCCGGCCGACGCGAAACTCGCGGACCTCATCGTGGCGTCCGACAAATGGCCCGCGGCGGACAAGGTGTACCAGGAAAAGCACCGGCCGCTGTTCCACTTCACCAGTCGCGTCGGGTGGCTGAACGACCCCAACGGGCTGGTGTTCGCGGACGGAGAGTGGCACCTCTTCTACCAGCACAACCCGTTCGGGCGCGAGTGGGGCAACATGCACTGGGGCCACGCGGTCAGCAAAGACCTCGTCCGCTGGAAGGAAGAGGGGATCGCACTGTACCCGAAGAAATACGACGATTTCGCGTTCTCCGGGTCGGCCGTGCTCGACAAGAACAACACCTCCGGTTGGGGCACGAAAGAGAAACCACCGCTCGTGTTGGCGTACACGAGCACCGGGCGCGGTGAGTGCATCGCATACAGCACGGACCACGGGCGCACCTGGAAGGAGCACGACAAGAACCCCGTGGTGAAGCACGCCGGGCGCGACCCGAAGCTGATCTGGCACGAAAAGGCGAAACACTGGGTGATGGCGGTTTACGACGAGACCGACAAGAAGCAGTGGATCGCGTTCTACACGTCACCGGACCTGAAAGAGTGGACGTTCGCGAGCCGCATTGAGGGTTTCTTTGAGTGCCCGGACCTGTTCGAGCTGCCGGTTGAGGGGCAGGAACCCGGCGGTGCGATGAGCCCTTGGGTACTGTACGCGGCCGACTGCAAATACCTGCTCGGCGATTTCGACGGCAAGGAGTTCAAACCCCACTTCAAGGAGAAGAAGCAACTCTGGTACGGCCGGTTCTACGCGGCACAAACGTTCGATAACAGCCCGGCAACGGGCGGCGGACCGCCGCGGCGGGTGCAGATCGGCTGGGCACAGGGCGTCACGTTTCCCGGAACGGCGTTCAATCAACAGATGACGGTGCCGGTCGAACTCCGGTTGGTTTCCACCCGGAACGGACCGTCCCTACGGGCGCGCCCGGTGCGGGAACTGGAATCGCTGCGCGACACAGACAAGCCGATCGCACCGATAAAAGACGTGACCAGGAAGGGGGCAACGACCTTGGCCGACGATCTGGACGCATTCGAGTTACTCCTGACGACCAGTTCCGTCCGTGGATTTGCCCTCGATGTCCGTGGTACGAAACTCGTTTACGACGCGGACAAGAAGACACTGACCTGCAACGGTGTAACCGCATCCGTCAGTCCGCGGCCGGCACCCTCTCTCTCAGAGTGTTCGTGGACCGCGGCTCGATCGAGGTGTTCACCAACGACGGGGTGACTGCGATGTCGATCGCGGCGATTCCCGACGAGAAGAACACGAAGTTGCAGTTCATCCCGGTGACGGACGACACGACCATCGACTCGGCCCAGGTGTACCGTCTGAAGTCCGCGTGGGGGAAGTAACCCGTGCCTGTCATCGTCGTCGATTGCCCGGCTGCCCGGCGAAACTCAGTGCGCCAGAAACGGCCGCGGGGAAACAGATCCGGTGCCCGAAGTGCGGCGCGGTCGCGACCGTGCCCGCGCTCGTTCAGGCCGAAGAAGTGCCGGTGGTGGACGGAACGCTGGCGCCTCCACCACCGAAGCCCCGGCCGAAACCGGTCCTGGTCGATGACGACGACGATGACGAACGCCCCGTGCGCGGGGCGTCGCGCGGAAGAAGACGACGAAGAGGACGAGCGACCGCGTAAGAAAAAGCGCCGACGGGCCGATGGTGACGATGACGACGATCCCCCGCCGCGCAAACGGCGGCGAAAGAGCGGAGGCGCGTCCGCTGGGATCATCGTCCTCGCCGTGGTCGGTGGTTTGTTGCTTGTGTGTGGGATCGGTTTCGGTATTTATGCGCTCACCGGTAAGAACTCGCTCTTCGCAAAGAAAACGCCGGTGCCGGCCGGGTGGAAGGAGTTCAGCTACCCACAGGACGGGTTCAAGGCGTACTTCCCGAGTGAACCGACGACGATGGGGATGAACATGCAGTTCGGTCCGGGTGGGGCACTGCCCGGTGGGGGCGAAATCCCCCAAATGGAATCGATGCGCACGTACACGACCGGTGGGTTCGGCAACAAAGATCGCGTGAACATCACGGTGCAGGTGATGCGGTTCCGCTCATCGCTCCCGCGGGCGGCACGCGACTCGATGAGAAATATCGACGGCCGGTTCGCGGGCGGGTCGGCTCAGCGGGTGCGGTGGTTGGGGGCGACGCCGCCGAAATGGAGTTGGGCGGGACGCTGACGCGAATCGTGTACCTCGACAAGATGGTGGTCATAGTCCGGATCACTGGGCCGAACGGTACGCGGGCGAAGCCGGAGGAAGAGGCTGCCTTCTTCGACAACTTCGAGCTAACGAAGTGACCGATTTCGGTCACTCCTCCTCGTCCCAATCGATGTACTGTGGCGGGCTTTCGCCCACGCGCTTGGTGACGCGCGGGAACTTCCCCTTCGGTACTTTGTCCGCAATTTCGACCACACCGATCTGGTGGTGCCAGTCGTCGCCGAAATCGAACCAGTACCCGAACTGCCGACCGACCTTTAAACCGAGGTCGTCGAGGGTCGTTTCGGTCGTAAAGCCGGCCGGTGCCGGGTCGAGGCCGTCGTTCCCGGCTTCGGGCATGACGTACCGCGGCCCCTTCGGGTCCATCGGGCCTTTGCCGAACTGGAACTCGTACATGTGGGCGTCTTCGCGATCGAAGGCGTCGAAAATCGCTTCGTGTAAGGCGTCGAGCGTCTGGTCGCCGCGGATCTCGATGGTGCGCACTACCGAGCGGTTCTTTTTCGCGAACGCTTTCGTGATCGGCCCGCTGAGCAGCATCACGTCGAGCGTGTAGAGGCGCGGCGGCCCGGCGGACTTGTCGCGTGCTTTTTTCGCCGGGCGCGGGCGCACGGGCACCGGGGCACTCGTCAGTGCCTGCTCGAACGCCGCGAACATCGCGCTGAGCGGGTTGTCCTCTTTCATTTGCCGCAAACTGTAGCGCGGGTCGAACCGGTCGATGTCGAGCGCGGTGCGAATCGCCTTCGCCTTGTTGTGCATGGTCGCGGGCGACACGCCGACACCCCTAGCCATGTCGTCCGGCGCAACGTGGAACTTTTGACTGCGGTCGCCGCCGAGGAAGTTGGCGTAGGCGACCGAGTACACGACCCCAGAAGCCCAGCCCGCGGCCTGTCCGCTCGCGACCGGTACCTGCGCCGCACACGCATCGGCCGCGCACGCGCGACACAGGTCGCGGAGTTCGTTGTTCCAGTGCGCGGCGCAGAACTTGTCCGTCAGCGCAACGATTTCATGGAACCGGACCCGAAGCGCCTTCGGAACGCGGGCCAAGAGCTTGTCCATTGCGTGCTCCCCATCGGGTTCACTTCGGGTCGCCTTCCTTCACCCAGGCTTCAGTGAAGCGGGCGTGTTTCATGCTCTTGCCGTCGGCCACGAAGTAGCTGTACACCGCGTGGATGTCGCCGTCCTTGGACTGAATGATGGCCGGGTAGTGGTACGACCCGGTGTCGTGCTTTTCCAGGTGCCGCGTCCACTTCCAGGTTTTGCCCTCGTCGTCCGAGAGCGACACCGCGAGGCTGCTGCGGCCTCGCGTGGTGTCGTTGTAAATGAGAGCCCAGTTGCCGCTCGCGAGGCGCACGGCGTCCAGTCCGCTGCCGGGATTCGGCAATTCGCTCGATGTGACCGTGCCCCACGATTCGCCCTTATCCTTCGATTCCGCGACGCGGATCTTCTTGAACACGCCGTTCTCGCGCATGTACGCGACCAGCGTGCCGTCCTTGCGCTCCAGGACCGCGGGTTGAATGTTGCCGAACCCCGCGATCGGTTGCGACGCGGCCCACGTCTTTCCGCCGTCGTCGCTGATCGCCATGAGGCCCGCGGAGTACGTGTCCGAGTACAGCGGGAGCAGGATGCGCCCGGAGGCGAGTTGGATCGGCTTGCAGCGCGGTTGCCAGCCCAGGCGCGAGAGCAGTTTGTCGCCGACGCGCTTCTTCACGACGTCGTCGCCGAGCGAAACCGGGAGCTTGGTCGCGTCGCTGATCTGCTTCTTCCAGGTACCGAACTCGCGGAGCATCACCTCCTCGAAGTTCTTCGGCTTGAGCAGGATCGTGTCCTGCCACGTCCATTTCGGCGCGCCGTCCTTCTGGAAGTCCGACGACACGCGGTACTGCGTGATGCACGACTCCCACGAGTTCGCAATAATCACCGGCCAGAACAGCCAGAGTTTGTCGTCCTTGTCGACCCACATGGTCGTGTTGCAATCCGGGAACCCGGGCGTGTCGACCATCAGGAACGCGGCGCCCCATTCGGTTGCCTTCGCTTTCTTCCGGGCGCCGTACACGGCGACGTCGTCGGCGGAGCGCTCGCCGCTCCCGCGGTACCACGACACGAGCAGATCCCCGTTGGGGCACTCGACGACCCCCGGCGCGTGGTTGTGCTGCTTGTGCAACGGGAACACGAGTTCGGATGTGAATTCGGGCTTATCGGTCGCACCTTCTTTCCCTTCAGGGAAAGGGGAAGAACAAAGGCAACCTACCCCCCCGACCCCCTCCCTAAAGGGAAGGGGGGTAAGAACCCCTCCCCAACCCCTCCCCCAAGGGGAGAGGGGCTTAAAACCGTCTCGGATTGTTTCGTGTCTTCTGCATTTGGTTCTGTTCCCCCTTCCTTCTTAGGGAAGGGGGTTAGGGGGTTAGGTTGTCTTTGAGGGTTCGGTTTCTTCTCCTCCGGCACCCGTCCGGGTTCGCGAGTGTTCTTCCCGACGCGCTTGGTGAGCGAATCGCCCAGGTCTTCGCGTGCAGATTCGGCGAACGCGAGTAGGCGCTTCACGATGTCCGGGTTCGCGTCCGCGACGTTCTGCGATTCGCCCGTGTCCGCGTCGAGGTCGTACAGTTCGGGCGCCTCGATCTTCACTTGCTTGTACTTGCCCGGTGTCCCGTCCTTGCCCTGCGGTTGGCCGGCCATCGTGCGGTACGTGTGCGGGAGGATCAGCTTCCATTTGCCGCTGCGGACAGCTTGGAGTTCGTTCGTGTTGTAGTAGTGGAAGTAAGCCTCTTGCGGGGACTTCGCGTTCGGCTCACCGCGGAGCAGCGGGCCAATGTCCTTGCCGTCGATCTTGGTTTTGGGAAGGTCGGCGCCGATGATTTTGGCGACGGTGGGGAGCACGTCGATCGTCATGGCCGGTTCGCGGCACACGGAACCGGCGGGGATCTTTCCCGGCCAGCGCGCGACGAACGGCACCCGCACCCCGCCCTCCCACACAGTACCCTTGCCCTCGCGGAGTTGACCCGCAGCGCCCGCGTGGTTGCCGTAACTGAGCCAGGGGCCGTTGTCGCAGGTGAAGATCACGAGCGTGTTGTCCGCGAGCTTGTGTTCGTCGAGCGCGCTGAGAATCTGTCCCACCGACCAGTCGATCTCCTGGATCACGTCACCGTACAGCCCCTGTTTCGACTTACCTCGGAACGCTTCGCTCGCGAACAGCGGGACGTGCGGCATCGAGTGCGCAACGTACAAAAAGAACGGCTCCGATTTGTGCGCTGTGATGAAGTCCAGCGCGTGTTTGGTATAGCGCTGGGTAAGTTGCGACTGGACCGCCGCGGTCACGTTCGGGTCGACGATCTTCTCGTTCTCGATGAGCGGGAGCGGCGGGTACGTGCCCTTCTTTGCTTCCGGGTGCTCGGGCCACATGTCGTTGGAGTACGGCAACCCGAAGTAGCTATCGAAACCGTGTTTGGTGGGGAGGAATTGCGGGTGGTGGCCGAGGTGCCACTTCCCGACCATTCCGGTCGCGTACCCCCTGCTTTTGCACACTTCCGCGAGCGTCGTCTCGTTCGCGTGAATGCCGTGGCGCGCGTTCGGCCCGAGCGCGCCGTGAATCCCGAGACGGTTCGCGTAGCAGCCCGTTAGCAGCGACGCACGGCTCGCGGAGCAGACCGGTTGCGACACGTGGAAGTCGGTGAACTTCGTGCCCTGTTTCGCGAGCTTGTCGATATTCGGGGTCACGAAGTCTTTCGCGCCGAAGCACCCCACGTCCCCGTACCCCTGATCGTCGGTGAAGACCAGAACGATGTTGGGAGTGTCGGCCGCGCGGAGAGGCGCTGTGAGAAACAGCAGTGCAGCGAGTGCGGGGAGTATGTGTTTCATGGGGCACACGATACCCCGCCCGTGCCGGTTCTGCCAGTGGGCGGGTTGTAAGCCGGGCGCGGGTTTCTGGTATGATCCCCGAAGACGCTCGCACGTCTCATCCCGGAGGGCTCATGTTCCGCTTCACCCTTTTCACCGCCGTTGCCGGCGCTCTTGCGTCAACCGCCACCGTGCGGGCCGACGACTGGCCCCAGTGGATGGGACCGAACCGCGACGACGTGTGGGCCGAAACCGGCATCGTGAAATCGTTCCCGGAGAGCGGACTCAAGCCCCTCTGGAGTATCCCCATCAGCGCGGGGTACGCAGGGCCGGCGGTGGCCAACGGGTACGTGTATGTTCCCAGCCGCGAACTGGCGAAGGGCGCGAAGAACCCGGACGACCCGTTCGACACGAAACAAGAAGTGAAGAGCGTCGAGCGCGTGCAGTGCTTCGATGCGAAAACCGGCAAAGAAATCTGGAAGCACGAGTACGACTGCCCGTACCAGATCAGCTACCCGGCCGGTCCGCGCTGCACGCCCACCGTTCATGAGGGGAAGGTCTACACGCTCGGCGCGATGGGGCACCTGTTCTGCCTCAACGCCGCGGACGGTAAGGTGATTTGGTCGAAGAACTTCATCAA
This sequence comes from Gemmata sp. SH-PL17, assembly GCF_001610855.1. NCBI lineage: Bacteria > Pseudomonadati > Planctomycetota > Planctomycetia > Gemmatales > Gemmataceae > Gemmata > Gemmata sp. SH-PL17. Next base: position 8,065,807 of record NZ_CP011271.1, on the reverse strand, counting down.
GGACTACAAGGCGAAGGCGCCGACGTGGGGATTCTGCGGGCACCCGCTCGTTTACAAGAACCTGCTCATCTGCTTGGCGGGTGGCGAAAAGGCGACCGCGGTCGCGTTCGATAAGGACACCGGCGCGGAGAAGTGGACGGCGCTTGAGGCCCGTGAACCGGGCTACTGTCCGCCCACGCTCATCAAGGCGGGCGGGGTGGATCAGGTCGTGATCTGGCACGCCGCCGCGCTCAACGGTCTCGATCCGCTGACCGGTAAGGTGTACTGGACCGTCGGGCTGGAACCGATGTACGGCATGTCGATCATGGGACCGCGGCAACACGGCGACCGACTGTTCGCGGGCGGGATCGGCACAAGCACGGTGCTGAAATTGGACAAGGACAAACCGGGCGTGACGGTGCTGTGGAAGGAAGCCGCCGACAAGGGCGGCGCGAAGCTGCCGAAGGACCGCGGGCTGTACCCCGTTAACATGACGCCGTTCGTCGACGCGGGCACGATCTACGGCGCCGACCAACCCGGGATGTTCCGCGCGGTCGAACTGGAAACCGGCAAGAAGCTCTGGTTCTCGTATGTGCCGGTCATCAACAAAGACGAAGCGGAAGACTTTAAGGGAGCCGCTTCGGGCACCGCGTTCGTGGTGAAGAACGGGGACCGCTACTTCCTGTTCGCCGAGACGGGGGATCTCATTATTGCGAAACTCACCCCGAACCCGAATCCAAAGGAAGGGTACAAGGAGTTGAGCCGGACCAAGTTACTCGAACCGACCGGGGCCGCGTTCGGCCGCAAGGTGCTGTGGACGCACCCCGCGTTCGCGAACAAGTGCGTGTTCGTTCGCAACGACAAGGAACTCGCGTGCTTCTCGCTCGCGGAGAAGTAACCACAACTTCGGCCGGCTCCCAGAGTCGGCCGAATAAGTCACGCATCGAGCCGTTCGGTAACCAGCCGGTTGCTGAGCGGCTTATTCTTCGTTGTTCTCGTTGCCCTTATCTTTCTTCCCCTTCCCGAAGCCGCCCTTCCCACCTTTGCCGAACTTCTCTTTGAGTTCCTTGAGCTTCTCCGGATCGATCTTGCTCTTGTCGAACCCACCTTTGCCGAATTTCTCCTTCATCGCTTTCAGCTTTTCCGGGTCGATCTTGCTCTTATCGAAGCCGCCCTTACCGAACTTCCCGCCGGGCCCACCTTTGCCTTCGCCCTTCTTGTCGCCCTTATCACCCTTGTCGCCCTCGCTGTCGCTAACCGAGCCTGGGGTCAGAGTTTCTTCGCCCGTGGCAACGGTGTGAGCGTACAGCGTAATTGTGCAGGCCAGCGCGAACAGCCCGGCGGCAAACAACTTGCGAGACATGGCCACCCCTGGGATTGGAACCGGAAATGTGATCCGTAGTCTCGTAAACACTGCCACGCGGACAGAGTTACGCGCAACAAACTAATAAAATGTCGGAAGTCGTTCGTGGTGCCGAATCGGGAGACCGCTGTTAATGATTGACCTGTCCTGTACGCTCGGCCGGCTCCGGCTCCGCAACCCGGTTCTGGTGGCCAGCGGCACGTTCGGTTACGCGAAGGAAATGGCTCCGTTCGTCGACTTCGCGAAGCTCGGCGGGGTCGTTCCCAAGACCGTGACGCACGCGCCGCGCGCTGGTAACCGCCCGCCACGCACGGTAGAAACCGCGTCCGGGATGCTGAACGCGATCGGCCTCGATAACGACGGCCTCGAACACTTCCTCACGCACCATCTCCCGTACCTTCGCACGCTCCCGACGGCGATCGTCGGCAACATCGCGGGGAAGAGCGAGGACGAGTTCGTGGCGATGGCGGCGCGCGTCCACCAGTCACGGGAGGGGCTGCGCGCGCTGGAACTGAACCTGTCGTGTCCCAACGTGAGTGGCGGGACCGACTTCGCCGTGGACCCGAAACTGACACGGGACATCGTCCGCCGGTGCCGCGACGTGTGCCCGGACCTGCCACTGATTGCGAAGCTCACACCGAACGTGACCGACATCACCGTCATCGCGAAAGCCGCGGCCGACGGTGGCGCTGACGCGGTGAGCGCGGTCAACACGTTCGTGGGGATGGCGGTCGATTGGCGGAAACGAACCCCGATCCTCGGCAACATCACCGGCGGCTTGAGTGGCCCCGCGATCAAGCCACTCGCGCTGCGTGCGGTGTGGCGGATCGCGCAGTTGAAAGCGATTCCGGTAATCGCAGTAGGCGGGATCGCGACCCTTAACGACGTGATGGACTTTCTCGTGGTCGGGGCGTCCGCAGTTCAGATCGGCACCGCGAACTTCTACGATCCGACCGCGAGCGTGAAGATTGTGGACGCGCTTCCCGGCGCGATCGAGTCACTTGGGGCGACTAGCGTGCGCGAGATCATTGGCACGCTGAAGACGTAGGCTATGCACCCACTGTTTGTGGTACAGGCCTCTGGCCTGTGGAATCATTCTTACAGGCCAGAGGCCTGTGCCACAAACGTAAGACCGAATTCGGTTTACGCCGCACGGCGAGTGTACGGGAACACCTCGGCCTCTTCCGATTGGTCCGCGGCCCACGGCAGATCGCCCTCGTGCGGTTCCGGCGGTTCCGGCAGCTCCGCTTCGAGGAGCAGACCGGCCATGCGCTCGACCTCGTTGCGGAGTGCGGACAGTTCCGCCGAGGCCGCTACGGGGCCGGCGTCGTCGGCAACCGGGATAGCGAACGGGATTACGGGCGGGAGTGCGTCCGAGCCGTTTCCACCGGTACCCGACTCGCGGGCGAGGAGTACCTCTTCGCGCCGGGCGAAGTCCGCTTCGAGTTGTTCGCGCTCCGTGTTCCAGCGCATCTCGAACGCGACCAGCTTCGACTGCCACGCTTCGAGCCGCAACCGGAACTGCCACAGGTCGTAAGCGTCCTCGCGCCGGCGAACGTCCGCGGCGCTGATGCGCTGGTCGCGCGAGTCGAGTTCGGACTCGCGCTGCCGGAGCGATTGAGCAAGTTGCTCGATTTCTGCCACGGTCGCGCGCTCGGCGGCCTGCCACCCGGCGCGGGCCGCGGTGAGCTGCGCGAACTGCTCGCTGAGCAACCGGCGCTGGTCTCCGATCCCGGCCTTGTCGCGCGCCAGATCCGCGAACAGGGTCGTGACCGTGGCGCGCTCGACGTTCAGGCGCTCCTCTTTCTTCGCCAGTTCGGTAGCCCACTGTGCGAGGTCGCGATCGGTCGCGCGATCGAGGGCGACCTGCGTGTCGACCGGTGCCACCTCATCTACCGCGACCGGCACGAGCGCCTCGGCCCGCAGTTGCTCGCGCTGCTGTTCGAGTTCCTCGATCACCTGGCGCATGTTGCGCACACGCGATTCGAGGGTCGCGGCCTCTTCTCGCAGCAATGTAACATCGTGCTGGAGCCGGTCCTTCTCTTCGCTCGCGCCCCGCTCGCGTGCGTCGAGGGCCGCGGCGCGTGCGTCGAGGGCCGCGGCCTGGTCCGCCTGGAACCGGCTCGCCTCGTCCCACTCCTCCACCGAGCGCTTCTGGCGGGCGGCGAGGTCGGTCCAGGCTTCACGGAGCCGGGCGCGGTCGGCCGCCATCGTGCTGTTGAAGGTCGATTGTGTTTCATTAAAACGCGCGACCCGTGCTTCGAGCACCATGCGGTCGGCGTCCAGTTGCGCGCGGGCCGAGTCCAGCGTGCGTTCGACGCGGCGCGACAGGCGCCCCGCGATTTTACGGGCGCGGCTCCGCTCGCGCTCGGCGTTGCGGTGCGCGGTTCGGGCCTCCGCGAGCAGGCGCTCCGCCTCCGCGCGGTCCAACGCGATCCGTAGCCGCTCGTCGTTAACGTTTGCCATGTCCGCGCTCCCCGCTCCGTCGGAAGAACCCGCACACTTTATCGGCACGGGGCGGGGGCAATCTTCAAACTTCAAAGCGAGATGGGCGGAGGGGCTAAGTGGGCGAACCGGTGACCGAGCCCGTCACGCGCCCCGATCACCAATACCCGCTCAGCCCCTCCGCCCATCTCTAACGAACTCTGGCGAGTCTGACCCGAAATTAGGCGTACTGGTTGATCAGCTTCGACAGTTCGTCCGGGGACAGGACGCCGCTCTCCGTGTGAACGGGGGTGTCGCTGCCCTTGAAGAACAAGATGCGCGGGATCGTCATCACGTCGTACTTCACGGCGAGATTCGGGTTCTCGTCGACGTTCAGTTTGCCCACCTTCACTTTGCCGGCGAACTGATCGGCGACGGCGTCGATGGTGGACGCGAGCCGGCGGCACGGGCCGCACCACGGCGCCCAGAAGTCGGCCACGATCAGCGTCCCGCTGGTGACGTACTCGCTCCAGTTGCCTTCGGTCAGTTCAACAACGTTCGGGCTGGCCATGTGGGAGTCCTCGGAACAGAGATATGGGTTAGATGGTTCGATACCTGCGAGCGGTTCGTGAACCATTCTACTCGTCCACTCTGGAGATTGTACCACACCAAAGCCCGGCCCTTACGCTCCGGACACGCGCTCCGGGTGCCGGACAACCGGACCGAACCCGGCCCGGGTTCGGCGCTTTTTTAGTGCCCGATCTCCGGTACGCACGTTGCCACGCCCCCCTATTGGCCCTAATAATGTTGTGTCCTCGGCAGCGCCGACTTCAAGACGTGGCCCTATCGTCTAGTGGCCTAGGACACTGCCCTTTCAAGGCAGGAACTGGGGTTCGAATCCCCATAGGGTCACTCTTTTCCAGCGCGGAACGCGGAGTTCGGATCGCGGAGCGAAGACGTGTTCTTCGTTCCGAACTCCGAATTCTGCGTTCCGCGTTCCGCATTTTGGACCATCAATGAACAGCATCCCGTGGTGGGGCTACGTCATTCTCGCAGGACTGGCGTGGGGCACCTACGTGCCGATCATTTTCTTCGGCGGGCAGATGCTCAGCCCGCTCAACGCACAAGGGAACGCGATCGGCGTCGGCGGGCGGCTGGCGTCCATTCTGTCGGTCGGCGTGGCGTACATGGTGATGGCCGTGGTCATCCCGGTTGTACTTATGGCGACCCGCGACGACGCCCAGGCGAACTGGCGCGCGGTGGGCCTCGTGTTCAGCGGGCTGGCGGGTGTGGCGGGCGCGGTCGGCGCGATCTGCGTGATCTTCGCGAGCAAGGCCGCGGTCGATCAGGCGAAGATCGAGGGTGTGAATCCCGCGACGTACCGGATGTACATCGCCCCTCTCATTTTCTGCCTCGCGCCGCTCATCAACACGGTGCTCAGCTCCGTGTGGCACCCGAACGCGAAGACCGGCGAGTGGAGCAACTTCCACTTCGACATGCCGGGCTGGAAACTGTGGGCCGGGATCGTTCTTGTCGCGGTCGGTACGTTCCTGGTGCTGATGTCGAAGGAAGAAGCGGAAGCCTCGAAGGGCAAGCCGGCTTCTCCGCCCCCGGCCGCACCGACCGAGAACCCCAGCCCCGCGCCGGCGCAGCCATGAGCCCCGAAGAGGCCGTCGCACGGTCAAACACGGTCCTCGCACACGCCTGGATGATCCGCACGTTTCTCAAGCACGCGGACGAAGTCCAGGACAACGAGGACATGCTCGACGTTCCCCGGACGCTGTACGACAGCATTCGGGCCGTCGAGCCGGCGTTCCAGCGCGGCGATCACGGTGACTTTTTGCGCCGGTTGAAGGGAAAGCTACCCAAACTCCGCCGCGTTGCGGAGCACTTCCGCGATCACTTCAAAGAGTTCTCCCCGCACACCAACTTCGAGATGGCGTCCGCGAGCTTGTTGGGCGTGGTGCGGCACTTAGACGAGATTTTTGCCGCGGTGAATTGGGACGACGTCGCAACACTCATCAAGGCGAATCAAAGCAAACGAGCCGCCGACAGCCCCGAAAGCGATCCGCTCGACGACATCGAAATCCCCGAAGTGTGAACCGAGACGGCCACGGCTTGCTCACCTCAATTTCGCGCAAAAACAAACACGGACAGCTTTTATGCTGCCCGTGTTTCGTTAATTTCGTAACTCGTGGGTTTAGCCTTCTGGCGTGACCAACTTGCCGATGATCGTGCCGGCCACCTTCCCGGAGAGGGTGACGTTGCTCTTCTTCACGTCGGACTTAACCGTTTTGAGAATCTCGCCGAGTTGTTTGGCCTTCGGCTCGAACGCGACCAGCGCCGGGACGAACCCTTCGATGTCCTTGACGAGTTTCGCGACCGCGTCGCCCATGTCGGAAGCAGCCTCTTCGTCCTTCATCCCGAACGTGACTTCCAGGTTGACGTCCGCCGTGGCGCGGATGACGAAGCTGAGGGTGTTGGTCTTCGGGAGCCCCTTGGCGATCCCGGACAGGTCGATCGGCGACTGCGCGGGCAGGTTCACGTTATCGAGCTTGCCCTTCACCAGCGACGCGACGAACAGCGACGCCTTTTCGTCCTGTTGCTTGACGAGGTCGGTGAGTTCGGCCTTGATCGGAGCCTTTTTCTTCTCTTCGGACTGCTTCAGCGCGTTTGCAATGAGCTTCTTGTCCGTCCCAGCGATGACGGTGGTGTCGTCCACAACGGTACCGTAGACCGGGTTGCCCTGGTCCGGTTGGTACTTGAACATGGTGACGTTGCCGTCCTTCACCATGCTGAACTTGTCGCCGTCCTTCTTGGTGATCGCGGATGCGGCCTTGAACAGCTTTTCCGGATCGAAGGTGCCGTGAATAATCAGGAGAGCCTTCGTGTCGTCCGGGGTCGAGCCGGACATCCCGACCCAAACCTTTTCGACGTCCTTCATCGGGTCGAGGCCGATTTCCTCCAGGAATTTCTTGGCGTCCTGGCCGGCAAGCGCCTGCTTGATCTGGTCCAGGGCGTATTTCTTAACGATGTCGGATTCGAGGATCTGCTTGAAGTTGATGTAAGCGACGGTATCCGCTTCGGCCGGGAGGAGTTTGTCCGGTTCGGCAGCGCGGGCGACGGGGGCGGCCAGGGTCGCGGCGAACAGGGCCGCTAAGCCCAGGCGTGAAAAACGCACCATAAGTTTTGATCCTTTCCGAGAGGAATCGGTCCGGCGCAGTAGTCGGCGGCTTGATTCGGACATCGGCCACACGCATTCTACCCATTCAGACGTTTTCCTGTTTCGCGGATTTCAGAATCGCCCGGCGCTGCGAAATTGGGCGGTTGGGGCCGACATTGCCCGGCGGTCCGACTACGACCGTTCGCGCGCGGTGACGGCGACGTAAGCCGCGCGGATGCCGGCAGTGGCCTGACGGAACGCGGCGAGGAAGTCCGCAGGAGTCGCGAACCCGAGCCGGTGAGCGAGCTTCGCTCGATCGTCGGCCGCTTCGGGGATCTCGGTCAGCGGTCGGTCGGTCACGATGCGCAGGCGCGCTTCCACGAGGCGCAAGAACGAGTACCCGTCTCGCAGGGCCATTGCCTCGTTCGCGGGGAGCACACCGGCCGCGGCTAGGGCATTGAGTGCGTCCCAAATGTTGGGCTTCAGAACGTCCGGGTGCTCACGCCCGTACTTCAACTGAAGCAACTGCACCGCGAACTCGACGTCCGTTAAACCACCCGGTCCGCGCTTCAGGCTCCACTGGCTGGCGGTCGCTTCGAGCTTCTGTCGCATCGCCCGCACTTCATCCACCACGTCTGGGTGCCACGCGGGGCCGAGCATCGCGACGCGGATCGCGGCCGTCGCCTCGTCCGCGAACTGAGCCTCGCCGCGAACGACCCGCGCACGGGCGAGTGCCTGGCGCTCCCAGAGTTGGCACGTCGATCCCGCGAAATACCGGCGGAACTCGGACAGCGGCAGCACGAGGCTCCCGGACTTGCCCGTCGGCCGCAACCGCATGTCCACTTCGTAGAGCCGACCCATCGGCCCCATCCGGCTCGTGGTTTTGATGACGCGCTGCGCCAGTTCTGTGAAGTACAAGCGATTTGCTTCGCCGCGCGACGTAGTGCCATCGACCGCGTACACGAGCAACAGGTCAAGATCACTGTGGTAGCTGATCTCGCGCCCGCCAAGTTTGCCGAGTCCCAAGAGAACGTAGGGGCATTCCGGATGGGCGGGTGGCGCGGGCGAATCAGCGACGCTTTCGTCTACTTCAAGGATCGGATCGCCGAACTTCGCCCGGACCGAAGGTTCGACCAGTTCCACGACCTGATTCAGAATCGTGTCGGCCACATCAGACAGCGCCGCGGTGGTGACGCGCACGTCCGCCTTGCCGAGCAGGTCGCCCACGCCGATGCGCAGGAACTCTTTGTCCTGAAAGCTGTGCAGAATCGGGTCCGGGTCCGTAGCACCTCGGAGGAGTTCCGTCAGTTCTGCGCGCAGTTCATCGGCCGTCCGCGGTTGGTTGAGCACGAGCGAATCGAGCAGTTCGTCCACCATGCCCGGGTTGTTGATGAGCAACCCGGAAAGGTACGGGCTACCGGCGCACAGTTCGACGTACAGTTTCAGACTCGGTGTGCTGATGCTGAACAGTTCCCACAACACGGCTTTTGCGCCGAGCGAGGCGCTGACGCGCTCCAAGTCGGTGAGCGCCGCATCCGGGTCCGGGCTGGCGGCCACGGCGCGCAAGAGTGGCGGCGCGATGCTCGCCAGGAAGTGCCGGCACCGCCGCGCGGACAGGAACGGTACGCTCTCTCGCGCCAACGCGGACAGGTTGGCGAACGCCTTCGGCACGTCGCGGAACGGGTAGCGCCCGAGCACCGCACGCACGGTTTCCGCGTCCGGGTCCGGATCGAGAATGAGATCCGCTTCCGGCTCGGAGCGCCCGTCTTCCCCCTGAAACGACTGGTGGAGCAGGTGGTTCAGGATGGTGCGGTCGATTGACGTTTTGTCCTGCAAGTCTTTCAGGAACCGGTCGAGCGGATCGATGAGCAGGTCGCGCGTGTCGAGCGGCGGCGGGTCGGACTCGTCGAGCGGCGAGCGGCGCTGCGCGGAGAGTGCGGGGCTCGCCACTCGGAGCGCGGAACTCGATGTACCGCTCTCGGGACCGAGTTCTCCGCCCTCTGGGACTTGCGGTGAGTCGTCTTCGTTCCGCGTTCCGCGTTCCGCGTCCGGCGCTACCGTGTACCCCATTCGCCGCGCGAGTTTCCGCAATTCGTCTCCCTCCGCGGGTAGTTTGTGCGTTTGGAGATCGAACAGCAGTTGCAACCGGTGCTCGGTCTTGCGCAGGAACCGGTAGGCGTCCGCGAGAATGTACGTTTCCTGCGAACTTAAGCACCCGGCGATTTCCAGCGCTTCGAGCGCGAGCAGCGTGTTCCGCTGGCGCACGGCGGGGAGGTCGCCGCCGTTGAGCAGTTGGAGGAACTGGACCGTGTACTCGATGTCGCGGATGCCGCCGCGCCCGGTCTTCACGTCGCGCGGGAAGTCCGTTTCGCTCGTCTGCGCGCGCTGGGCCTTCGCTTCCATTTGGCGCTTGAGCGCCTTGACCTCGTTGATCTCCGAAAAGCTGAAATACTTGCGGTACACGAACGGCTCGACGGCCGAGAGGAAATCGCGTGCGAGGGCCGGGTCGCCGCCCACGTGTCGCAGCTTGATGAGCGCCTGGCGCTCCCAGGTGCGGCCCATCGTGTCGTAGTAGCTGAGCGTGCTCGCTAGGCTCCGCGCGAGCGGACCGCGGTTGCCCTCGGGCCGGAGGCGCAGGTCCACCCGGTACGCGAACCCGCGGTCGGTGTGGCTCGACAGCAGGCGCACCACCTCGCTCACGACGCGGCCGAAGAATTCGGCGTTGCTCACGCCCGACCGCCGATTCGTTTCGCCGTCGAAGTCATACACGAACATCAGGTCGATGTCGCTCGAATAGTTCAGTTCATCGCCGCCGAGTTTGCCGAACGCGAGCGCGGTGATACGGGCGGGTTGACCGGTCGGCGCGGTCGGGCTCCCGAACCGCATCGAAACGGTTCGCAGCGCTTGCTGAAGTGCGACTTCAATCGATGTGTCCGCGAGCCGGGAAAGCTCGCGGGTGATCTCTTCGAGCGGCCGGTCGCGGATGACGTCGCCGATGCCGATGCGGAGCGTGTGCCGGTCGCGGAACCGGCGGAGCGCACGCAGCACGCCCGCGTCGTCGCCGGCCGCGTCCACCTCGGCCTTCAACTGCACGATGAGTTCGGGCGTGGAGGGGTTCCGTTTGGGGATGTGGAACACGGTCGCGAGGAACTCGGGGTAGGCCGCGAGCGTGTCCGCGAAGAACTGCGAGGTGGCGAGCAGTTGGAGCGTGGCGTCGAGTTCGCGTGCGCGCGATTCGAGCAGCGCGGGGAGGTGCGTTCGAGCTTCCGGCCGTGCGAACAGGCGCTCCAAGTTATTGAGCGCCATATCCGGGTCGGCGGTTCGCGGGAGTAGCCGACCGAGCGGCGCGAACAGCTCGGCCGCGGACGCACCGAGGTGCCCGGCGAGCGCGGTGAGGTTCCGGCGCCCGCGGTCCGCGTCGCGCACGGTCTTCAGGATGTTGTCTTCGAGAGAGGCCATGCGGAAATGATAGTCAGCGATGTCACTATTCACGCCTCCGAAGACGCGAATAGTGGCATCGCGAATCGCCACCCGTTGAATCACTCTGCGCCCCAGCAAAAGAGCCGGGGCAAAACGGCGACGAGTTAGCGGCGAGAGAACAGGCGGTACGGCCGGTCGAGGTAGCGAATGCGCGACGGTGGGGACTGTGACACGGGGGCGCTGGGGTCACCGGGAACGGCCCCGACGACGGTGGGCACCGGGGGCTGCTGAGTGCCGGTCGGAATCGGATTGACCACGAGCGCGCCACCGGCCCCAGGCCAGGCGGCGGGGGGCTTCGGCCGGTCGCTCCCGCGGAGAGCGGTCCCCGGGATCGGGGTCCACAACTGTGGTTCACTCCACCCCCGCCCGGCGAGCGGCGGGTGCCGGTCGATGTAGGGGTTCCGCGACCGGTCGTAGAAGAGATCCTGCGCGTAGGTCGCTTTGGGGCGCGCGGTCTTCGCGTCGACCAGCCCCGCATGGACCAGAGCTTCCACCACGATTTGCACGCAGACGTACTTGTGGCCGGGACCGACCGGCTTGCCCACGAACCGCGTCACGATCGGGTTGCGAGCGCGAAACAGTGTGAGCTGCGAAGCAAAGCTCGGCAGGTTGTACTTCCCGCCCTCGGCCGTCACCGCGAACTCGGTCAGCCGGCGGTCCTGTTCCGGCGTCAGCGGCGTCTCGCGCTGCCGCACCCAGATGTGGCCCGCGTACAGATTCACGCAGTAGTCCAGCGGCGTCACCCGCGTAAAGGGGGTGAAGCTGAACCCCGATTCGAGTACCCCGGGCCGTCCGTCCGGCATCGTGACGACCAGCGCGCAGTGCCCCGGCTTCCCGCTCCGGGCGAACACGTACAGGACGTTGAATAGGGGATCGGGGTCACTGAGCAGGAGAATGTCGCCTGCTTTCGGCGCATACTTGACCGCGGTCCCACGCGGTATCGGGTTGAGATCGACCGCGGGGCAGTAGAGATACCCGGACGGGGCTTCGGCCGGGACGTAGACGGGCGGGTAGGCTTTCGGCCCGAGCGGTTCGGCCCTGGCCCCGCCGAAAACGTCGACACCCGGAGTGAGAGCCAGAGTAAGAACGAGCGTGGGAACCATCGATCTACTCCAAACGTTCCGTTGAATTGCTCCGGCTTCGAGTCACCTATCAACATTGCACCTACATACCCTGTGGTAAACCACCACCCCTTGTCAGCAAACTCCCGACTAGAGGCCCTCGCCTGCCCGCTCCGAAAAATCGTCACTACGCATCTCGTCGCCGCCGTCCCCGCACTCCAACAGCCAAAGGCTGACTCCGCTACAAGCGATCGGACCATCAAACTCGATTCGTCCGAGGGTGACTGCCCGCAAGAACGTAGGGTGACTCAGGAGGGGCAGTTAATGACTGTTTGCGGAAGTGAAACGAGAGGCCGATTGGGAGAGGGCTCTGGGAAGACGTCCGTCAGATCTGCTCCATGCTTTTGACCGATCAGGCAAAAATTGGAACTCTTTTCATGGACGGGTGCCCCAACAAAGCAAACGGAAGCGTTTATTCGTTTTGCTGACGCTTGTTTGTCTTTCCCGCTGCTTTCCAAGCTCAAAACAACGGGTCATTTCCGCAGACGACACCGTCCGAACCGTCAAGAATTGTGCCCTGTCCTGTTAGGAACGGATTGGCGGGACAGGTTTTTCACCTGAAAGGCGAAACGATGGGAAAGATGCTTGCAGCTCGAATGACGATCCCGCTCGATGACGACGAGAGGCGAAACGGCCACCCAATCATTTTCTACGAGTGGTTACCAGAAACGATCAGCGACGCGCTCGTCTTAGTCACGGACGGGATGACTTGTCGTTACTGGGCGGATCAAGAGTGCGTCCAACTGGTCGCTAGCTCTCGGAAGGTCGAGGGGAGGCAACACAACTTGGAGGTGTGGGTCGGGAAGCTCCAGGTGTTGGTCGAGGGTGTGACGGTTGAGGACGAGGTGGCGGATGTGTTCATCCAACTGAGTAGCGAAACACAGTTCGACCCGAGCCACTTTGCCAGTGCATATGACGCCGGACTACTCAGACAACACCAAGAACTAACCGAGCGGATTCACCGGAACGTCCTGTTTGGATACAACCGAGTTATTGGCCACGTTCGAGCGGAGCGGGGACAATACTGGTTGGAAGAGCGCAAGATGGAGGGGCGAGATATCCATTCTGATTTCGTCCAATTTCGGGCGAGAGTCAGTATCGACGGGTCGGAGTGGATGAGACTGACGGATACGCGCTCCGGGGTCTTCCGTAGTTGGTGGTGTCCCGAGTCGAGACGAGTTGGGAGCGGGGAGTGGAAAACAATTGGGCAGTTGATGGAACGCCGCCCCGATACCGTGGGAGCACTCCTAACCGCGGCAGACGACTACCGCTCTCAAGACCAATCCCGAACAGCAGTGATCGAAGCCGTTTCAGCGTTAGAGATCGCGGTCGGGAATTTTACCGACCGCAGTCGTTCGGTCGATTGGTTTTACCGTTCATCGGAGCGGTTCGGTGTAGCGAACCTGAAGGCACACCGGAGGCATTTGGGGTTCACTGCTACGGTGTCCTACCTGTTCCCGCTTCTCTTCACAGAAGAACAGATGTCAGCAGGAACACTTCGGGATTGTCGGGAAGCTATCGAAGAGCGAAACAACATCGTACACAACGGACAACGAGCGGTGAAACCAGATAAGATGATTCGTTATTTGGAATCGATCCGGAGGCTTTGCGAGTTTCTTCGTTCACATTCTCCAAAAGCCGAAACGGGTGAAGGTTGATCATTTTGGACAATAAAGACTGAGTCCCGAGTTCATCTCAGGGGCGCGACATCCCCACGAAACTGCCGTCGTTGTCGCGGGCTAATGCCCAGAGAAACGCGCCGACTTCGACGCTCTCGAAATAGAACCCGACCGCGTTGATGCGGACCTTTGGTTGGCCCACAGCCGGGCGGTTCCACGAGCGGTCGAGCGTGTCACGCACGTGCTTGCCCAAAATCGTTCCCTGTTCCGTTTCCGAGAGCGGTGGGTTCGCCCGTTCCTGGGCCGGGGTCAGTCCGGGGCCACTCGTCGGGAGGCCGTCGGAAAACAGGTAGATCGTGTCGAGCCCGTTGGGGCGCAGGCTGAACGCTTTCTCGAACGCCGCGAACACGTTCGTGTCGTCCACCGGTTTCACTTTGAGGAGCGCCGTCCGCGCGTCCTCGACTGATCTCTCACCCGCGAACGTCCGCCACTCTCCGTTGTCGAACAGCCACCGCGCCGAACTCGAAAACACGATCACCTGGTACTGCTCCAGTGTGGGGATGCTCCGCATCACCTTGCACACGGTTTCGATCACCAGGGGCCACTTGGTGCTGTCGAGCGTCTGGAGGTCGCGCTTGCCCATGCTCCCGGACATGTCCACGAGAAACACGACCCGTTTGCCGGTCATCGCGACTCCGGCGAATCGCGACTCGGAGTCCTTCTGGAACTTGTTGTACTTGTCGGCCAGCTTCGCCTTGTCGCCTTGAAGGTCAATGATGGTGACGTTCGCGTCGTCGACTTTCCTGGTGAGGTCTTTGATCTGTGCGCGGGCGGTGCCCAGTTCCTCGCCGGCCTTCGCCATGCCCGCCTTCGCCGCGGCCAGCTCCTCGGCCATCCCCTTCGCTGCGGCTCGCGCTTCGTCGAGTTTCGCGTCGAGTGCCTTTTGTGTCGCACGGAGCCGGGCTTCGAGGTCCGTGAGTTCCTTCTGCGCGGTGCTCACGCGGGCTTCCATTGCGAGTCGCTCGTCGTCCTTCGTGCGCACGAGCCGCTGAAGCCCGTCCACTTGCGCCGCGGTCGTGGCGTCCTTCTTCGTCAGCGATTCGATGTCCTTTTGCCGCTTCTTGAGCAACAGGTCCGCGTCGGTCATCTCCGCGCGCGCGGTCGCCAGTTCCTTGGCGGTCGCGCCGGCCTTCTTCTCAATTGCGGCGAGGTCGAGTTGGGTCGCGTCGAGTCGCTCCTGGGCCGCTTTCGCTTCGTCGCGTGCAACGGCGAGCTTGCGCCCGGTTTCCTCTTTCTCGGTGCGGGCCAGTTTGAGTTGGTCCGCGAGCTGCTTCGCCTCGTTCACCAGTTTGAGTCGCACGCCTTCGAGTTCCGTGAGCGCTGCGGCGAGTTTTCCGCGTTCGGCCTGTTCGGACGTGAGTTTCAGTTTGGTCGAATCGAGCGCGGCCAGCGCCGCGGCGAGTTTCTTGTCGGTGTTTTCTAGGTCCAGGAGCGCGGTGCGGTTCGCCTTCGCGCTCTCAGTGGCCATCCGGCTGTTGAGGAGGAACAGGAGCGTGACGCAGCCGAGCGCGCAGCAGAACACGTCCAGCATCCACATGCTGACCAGGGTCGGCTGCTTGTGGCGAACGCGCATAGCTCCTCCGGGTGTCAGCCGCCGGTCCGCGGGGCGGCGGGCTTCTTCGCGGCTTCGGTGAACGCGGTCGAATCCTTCGGCAGCGGGATCACGCTATCCAGGTGCGCGCGAGGTAGGTTCTCGGCGAGCCAGCGCGGGACAAGTGCCGCGGTCGCGGTCGCAATCGCATTCGGAGGTAGGATCTCGACCGCGGTGCCCTCCGGCGTGTTCGCGTGGACCGCGCGCACGAACCCCGGGAGCCGGGCTGCCGCGTCCGTTAGCCACACCGCACGAGGGGGGGCGGCCAGTCCGATACCGGAGACGAAATCGCGGACCGAATCCCCGGTTAGCCGCGCGAGTGCGCTGCAATGTGCTTCGATCTCTTCCGGTTGTTGCAACACGTCCTGGAACCAGTGGGCTGTGCGTACAGTGAGGCTCATGCGCTGCCCAGCGCGAGCGCGATCGAGGGCCTCGTCGAGTTGCTCGAAGAGCGCCTGTTCCGCGTCGGCGGAATCGCGCGGGTCGCGCCGACACAACCGAACGCACCGGTCCGAAATCCCATCCAGGAGCCGGTCCTTCCACGCCTTGACCGATAACCGCGGCCACACGGCCGAACCGACCATGCGAACGAGGTCGCGCTCCACGGAAACGAGCGCCGCGGAACAGGCGAACTCGTCCGCGTCGAGCACGATGACCGCGCCGGGACCGCCGGACGCGGGCCGGAGCGGAACCACCCAGTCCGCGCTCGTGGCTTGAGGCGCGGCCGGTTTCCCGGTCAAAAGCGTAGCGGCTCGGTCCGCGGCCAGGGCCAGGGCGCCCACCGCAGTGCCCTTCAACGGGAATTTGACGCGGACGGCGGTCGCCCCTACGCGCGCAACCTGTGCGGGGCCGAGATACACGGGCAGCGAGAGCACCACCGCTTCGGATTCGTGGGCGACGGGACCGCGCATCCGCTCGAAGACGATGCCGAGCGCGGATTCCGCGTTCAGCGTGTGCCGGCCGAGTTTCCACTCGCGCGTTTGCCCGAGGGACGGGAGGAAGTTCGAGCAAACCGCGTGCGGCGCTTTGCGGCACAGCGCGACGCCCGCGCGCCCGACTTCGGGAGTGCGCCGGTCGCCGGCAATGAACTGTGCGAGTTCCGCGTCCGGCTCGTCGAAAACGAGCGTGCGCGGCTTCCCGCCAACGGCTTCCGCCAGAGCGCGGCTCGCGGTGAGGTCGATACCGACCGACCGCGTGCGATCGTGAACGGGAGCTTGTTTACGAGACCACAGCATTCGGTACACCGTTGTTGGGGTCGTTATCGGCCGTGCCCATCCGCCGGACTGCAACTGTCGCGAATTCAAACCCCCGCGTGTTCCGCGGCCGGGTCGTAGAGCCGCAGTAACAGGTGCTCTTGGCAGTATTGCTGAGCGTCCGTGACGAGCGTCTCTTCGGCCCGCTGCACCATGTGAACGAAGTACATCAGCCCCAAACTCAGCACGAGCGCCACGAGCGTGCAGTCGAACGCGATCTTCAGTTGATCCTTCGCCTGGCGGGTGAACTCCGCGATATCGGGGTCGTTCGCGCCGAACGCGCCGCCGAGCCCGCGGACCGTCCCGACGAACCCGATCGCCGGAATCGCCCACGCGAGGTAATGCACCGTGGACATCCCCGTAATCAACCGCGACAACTCGACATCGGCCTGGTTGCGGACCACTTCGGCCACGTCCGTCGCGGACTTGCTGATCGCGAACTTGCCCAGCCCGAGCCGGATCATGTTGGCGAGTACGAACGGCCGGCCCGCGGTGACTTGTTCCACTTTTCGCGCGAGCGGGCGGGCGTCCTCCGGCAGAATCCGCGCACCCTCTTCGGTGGGTAGTAACTCCAGCCCGAACGCCCGGCGCTGGCGCAACACTTCGCGGTACCGGCTCTGGAGGATGAGAATTGCCCACACCGCGCAGACGTAACAGAGTACCTGCTCGAACCCGAGGAGCAGCCGCCCCAGGCGCTCCGGGGTCCACCGGGCCGCGAGTTCGTCGCGCGATTCGGGGCTGCCCATGATCTGCCACAGCGGGGCGATCACCCCGGCAACGATGAGCAGCGCGATCACGAGCAGCAGCCACTCGCGCGCGGGGCGATGGGACGCGGGTATCGACATCAACCGTCCCTCGAACGCGGAACCGCGCGGCCACCGGACCGCGCGCAATCCCAGAGCGATATTGTCGGTCCCCAACTGTCGGGCCGCAAGCACCTGTGTACCGAACGGGCCGACATGTTAAGCTGAGTGCCCGTTTTCACCTTACGGAGAACGACCCACCGTGCGCTATTTACTCTCCGCGCTCGTCGCACTCGCCGCACCTCCCCTATTCGCGGCGGACCTCCCGAAATTCAAAACTCAGGAAATCGATACGGGCCTGAAAATCGGGTACGCCGTCATCACCGCGGACATTGATGGCGACAAGAAGCTCGACATCGTGGTCGTCGACCAGCACAAGATCGTGTGGTACCAAAACCCCGGTAAACCGGACGAGCAGTGGAAGAAACACGTCATTCTCGACGGCAAAACGCGCCCGGACAACGTGTGCATCGCGCCCATCGACATTGACGGCGACGGGTTGCCGGAACTGGTGGTCGGCGCCGCGTGGAAGCCGTTCGACACCGCGACCGCGGCGCAACTCATCTGGCTCAAGCGCGGGAAGAACGTCACCGACGAGTGGACGATGCACGAACTGCCGTGCGATGAACCCACCGTTCACCGCGTCCGGGTGTTCGACATTGATGGTGACGGCAAACCGGAGATCGTTCACGTCCCGCTGATGGGGCGCGGGTCGAGCGCCAAAGGTAACTGGACCGACGGCAAACCGGTGCGCGTCGTCGCACTCAAGGTGCCCGCGAAAGACCCGGAGAAAAAGGAGAACTGGAAGACGGAGGTGCTCTCGGAAGAACTGAACGTCACCCACAATTTCTGGGCTGAATACCCTCAAGCGACTGGGCGTGAACATCCCACCCCGAACATCTACGTGACCAGTTACGACGGCGTTCACGTTCTGTCGGAAGAGAAGGGGAAGTGGATGACAAACAAGATCGGGGTGGGTAACCAAGCCAACCCAAAGAGCAATCGCGGGGCGAGCGAGATCAAGGTCGGCCGCGTTGGAGGGCGCTTCGGCACCATCGCCACAATTGAGCCGTGGCACGGGAACCAAGTCGTCGTCTACACGGCGCCGGAGAAGGAGGGCGAGAAGTTGTGGGAGCGGCACGTCATTGATGAACAACTCCGCTGGGGCCACGCGGTCTGGTTCGCGGACCTCGACGGTGACAAGGTCGACGAACTCATCATTGGCGTGCGCGATGACCCGAACCCGAAGGCGGGCGACACATTCAAGGAGCGCCGCGGGGCGCGCGTCTACAAATGCACCGACGGTAAAGGGGCGCGCTGGGAGCGGACGATTCTGGACGACGGCGGGGTGGCGGTCGAAGACCTGACCGCAGCCGACCTCGACGGCGACGGCAAGGTGGACATCATCGCGGTGGGTCGGCAAACGGGGAACGCGCGCATTTACTGGAATCAGGGGAAGTAACTTCAATTCAACGGCCCGCCGAAATGCTCCGGCGGGCCGCGTTTCACATCAACTCGGAACGACCTCGAACACCAGCTCCGGCGCGTACCGCCGACTGATGGCTGACGCCACTTCACTACGCAGGAACCCGGCCGCTCGCTCCAGCGCGTCCGCCACGGTTCTGTGGTCGAAATCGGGCGGCACGCTCACCAGAACCCGCAACCGGCCCGAGTGCGGGGCCGGTTCCACTGTAACGACACCCGCCGCTTGAATCGCCGGGTCGCTACATGCCGCGAACGCACTGTGGAGCGCGTCCCGGACCTGTCGGCACAGTTGCTGGGATTTACGACCGGCCTGCTTCGGGGCGTTCCACGGCTTCGCGTGGAACTCCTTGGGATCACTACCATCCTCGGGGCTGATGTCGCCCGCGAGGGTCTTAAACTCGTCCGCTTTCTGCCGCCTCCGGCTCATCGGAGATGCCTCGGATTAGAGAGAATGTCAAAACACACGCCACGCGAACGGTGATCGCAATAGCACGCATGGGGCACCTCCTTCCGGGCGGACGGGATTATCGGGCAACGATTGAGACACGCGCCGGGCGCTGAGGGTTCGCTGATTGTTTCTGCACCTTGCCGAGGTCGCGTAGGTGCTGAAAGGGACTTAAACGTGCGCGCGGTCCGCTCTCCTGCCATCAGAAGAGCGGACCGCGCGTTTAAACTTCTGCGAAATCGACTCACTATCCGATAACCGGAATCAGTCGATGGTCGTGACTTCGCCCCCGGCCCGGGTCGAGAGGGCCGCGAGGATGCCGTTGTTGCTGTAGGTGATGAGGCGCGCGGATCCGTCGGCCATCAGGAACTGGGCGCCGCCGGAGTGGAAGCTCCAGTAGTGGGCGGCGTCGCACCCGACATTCGGGTTACCCGTTTGCAGCCCGATCTTTTGCGCTGCGGTCCCGTTGCACGGGAGGTTCGACCCGGAGGAGTAGTTCGTGATGAAGTAGTTCGCGATCGCCAGGTCGTTGGACGTCATCACGCAGTCGGCGTTACCCTGGCCGTCGTACCCGTAAGCGGAGAACCACCAGCCGAATTCGAGGTTCGAGTTCGGCGGGCGCTCGCCGACCAGCAGCGTGTTGCTGGTCCCGTCCGTGATGTGCGTCAGGTGAACGCGGGACTTCATGTAGAGCACGCCGTCGAACGCGGTCGAGGTGGTCCCGGAGTTACCGAGGTACCCGGTCGTGGCTTGGTCGGCGATCCCGGACGCGGCCCCCGGGTACGCCTGGTTCCCGCGCGAGTCCGCCGGGCACACGTACATCTTCATTTTCAGCGCGCAGGCCGGGTTGCTCCACGAGTACGGGTTGGTCGGCGCGAACGCCTTGGCCTGCTGGAATGCGTTGTCCTGCTCCAGGTAGGGGAGGATGTAGTTCATCCACGACCACGCCCCCTCGTAGGGCGGTGAGTACGCCGTGGCCCACGGGGACTGGCCCTGGGGGAGCGCGTTGTTGGCGTCGTGGAAGGCGTGGAGCGCGAGCCCCTGCTGCTTCAGGTTGTTGATGCACTGGGTCCGGGCCGCGGCGTCGCGGACCTTTTGAACCGCGGGGAGCAGTAACCCGATGAGAATCGCAATAATGGCGATCACGACCAACAATTCGATCAGCGTGAACCCGGGACGGAACCGTTTCTGCGCGCGCCTCATGACACTCCTCGAGAAGGAGGAACGAAAATGGAAAATATTCGCCAACGGTACTTGCGGACTTCGGGCGTGAGGGCAACAAATCCCGTTCAACGAACCAATTGCGAGAGGTAGTCGCGGCCTTACGGAACGAATCCAAGCCGGAGAGAAGGCTATTTAGAAATCTTAAAGATCGAGTTTGGAGAGCGAGTGGGCTGCGAGTGGAATTCAATTTAGACAGGCACTAGATAACAAGCAAGTAGAATACTATGAGAGTGCTGGAGCGAGGTCACAACTCAATCGCTTGGGTACGCTAATTTGACGTGGAAACAGGCAATATCGAGATTAGTCCGGCCCGGGCGATCGCCCGGGATAAATTTCGCATTTCGTAGGAAATAGATTTATGAAATCTCAATGATCCCGAACAGCGTCGCTAATGCAAATTCGCGGTCGGACTGATGGATAATAATTGATTTTGGAAATATATAAATATATTTAAATTATGACAATCGAATGGTGGCGTCTGGAGGGCACACCTCGACTACACCGCTGTCGCGGTTGTACATCGAAGGCGGGCGGGCCGGTGCAGGCGCTGCCGGGGGTGGCGTTCCGGACCCGGTGCCGGTGGAAGGGGCGGGCGCTCGGGGCGGTTGCCGGCGTCGAGGTGAATTGGGGTTCGTAGAGAGACACGAATCGGACCAGTAGGTTCACGCGCGCGACGGAAGCTCGTCCCGTGTATACAACAACTTGCGTTCTGCTCTCCACGAAAGGAAGTGCGATGAAGCCGCGCCTGTTCACCCCCGGACCCACGACCGTCCCCGAAGAGACGCTCCTCGAACTCGCGCGCCCGGTGACCTACCACCGGGCGGCGGAAGCAAAAGCGATCCTCGCGGAAGTCAGCGAAGACCTGAAGTACGTCTTCCAGACCGCGCAACCCGTGTTCACGCTCACGTGTTCCGGGACCGGCGCGATGGAAGCGGCCGTCAGTAACACGCTCGCGGCCGGCGAAAAGGCGATCCTCTGCACCGCGGGGCGCTGGGGCGAGCGCTGGCGCGGCATCCTGAAGGCGTTCGCGACCAACATCGTGCCGGTCGAGGTGCCCTACGGCAAGGCGGTCACGGCCGACATGCTGGCGAAGGCGCTCGCCGACAACCCGGACACGAAGGTGGTGTTCACCACGCTCAGCGAAACGAGCACCGGCGTCGGGCACGACCTGGAAGCGTTCGGCAAGGTCGTCGCCAAGACCGACGCGCTGCTCGCGGTGGACGGGATCAGCGGCGTCGGCGCGATGGAGTGCCGGATGGACGCCTGGGGCCTGGACGTGGTCGTGACCGGCTCGCAGAAGGCCCTCATGATGCCCCCGGGCCTGGCGTTCATCGGCGCGAGCGAGAAGGCGTGGAAGAAGATCGACGCGACCGCGCCGCGCGGGTTCTACCTCGACATCCGGCGCTACAAGAAGTCGCTGGCGGAGAGCGACACGCCGTTCACCCCGGGCAACACGCTCATCAAGGCGCAGCGCGCGAGCCTGAAGCGCATCCGCGCCGAGGGCATCGAGAACCTCTGGGCGCGCCACAACCGGATCGCCGCGGCGTGCCGCGCGGGGGTCGAGGCGATGGGGCTGAAGGTGTACGCGGAGCGCCCCAACAGCGCGCTGACCGTGATCGCGGTCCCGCAAGGCGTGGACGGCACCGCCACCCTGAAGGCGCTCGAAAAGAAGTACGGCTACAAGCTCGCGGACGGCCAGGACACGCTCAAGGGCCACATCTGGCGCTTATCGCACATGGGCTACACCGATTCGTTCGACGTGCTCGGCGCTCTCAGCGCGTTGGAACTGGTGCTCCTCGAAAGCGGCTTCAAACTCGAAGCCGGCGCCGGGGTCGCCGCGTTCCAGAAGACCTACGCGACCGGGAAGTAAAGGGTTGTGGTAAGATGGTTCGGGAGGCATTCCGAACCATCTTCGTTTTCAGGAGGCCGCGATGTCCGACGTCCCGCTGGACAACAAAACACTCGCCGCCCTCATCGCTCAACAACGCCTTGTGGCCGTGACCGACGTGGAGGGGCGGGTCGTCGGGTATTTCGCTCCGGCCCTTTCGCGCGAAGAAATGGCGCGTCGGCACCTGGGGCTTCCCGACCCGGAAGTCGTGCGCGCGCAACGAGAGAAAGCTGAGAAGACGTACACAACCACTGACGTCAAAGCGTATCTCGGTTCCCTGGAGAACCGGGGGTGAGGTGCACCGTCGTTTGGCGGGAAACGGCTCTCCAGCAGCTTGCCGAGATCTGGATGGGAGCCACGGACCGCGAAACTGTGAATCGTGCGGTCGATAACGTGGACGCGGAGTTGCTCGACGACCCGGATCAAAAGGGCGAGGATTATTTCGGCGATCGTTACATCCTCAATTCCGTAATCTGGGCGCTATACCACGTAGTTCCCGGTGATCTGATGGTTCACGTTCTACAGGTCGGGCGCATTGGAATTGATCGACCGCACGAACGCGCACCTTAAACCCACAGCTCGAACGATAGCCGGAATCACTCATGCCGCTCGTTTACGAGCCGTATGCCGAACAGGTCAAGGTTTGGCCCCGGGACGGGCGGCACATTCTCGCGCAGTACGACGACGAAAGCATCGTCGTTTATCAGGCGTACAACCCGACCATCGGGCGGTACGCGAGCGCCCACGGACACTTCGGCGACGGCTTCAGCTTTTCGCGGATGAGTTGGGTGAAGCCGAATTTCCTGTGGATGATGTACCGCTGCGGGTGGGGCACGAAGGAGAACCAGGAAGTCACCCTCGGGCTTCGACTGCGGCGGGGGTTCTTCGACTCACTCCTCGAAAGCGCGGTCCCCTCTACTTGGGACCGCGAGCAATTCGCCACATCCGAAGACTGGTCACACGCGGTGAGGCGGTCGTCCGTGCGGCTGCAATGGGACCCGGATCACCACCCGTCCGGCGCGAAACTCGATCGGCGCGCGATTCAACTCGGCTTGCGCGGTCCGGTTCTCCGGGCGTTCGCCACAACAGAACTACTGGAAGTAATCGACCTGACCGAGTTTGTCGCGGAGCAGCGCGCGGTGCTATCATCACGCGGAACATCCGGCATTCTCACCCCACGCGAGCGGGTGTATGTTCCCGAAAATCCATCAATTGCAAAGCGCCTGCGCCTCGCAATTGATGGAAATGACACGACCGAGTAGTTACGGGACCGGCCTGTGTAGCGCTCCTAAATAGCTCCGATCACTTCCCGCTCCGTCCACCCCCGAAAATACCGAATACGGTCGCGACATGCCCCACGCCGATATGACGCCGATTGGACTCCCACCCATCGGAAGTTCGTCAAGGCTTCTTGCGGTCGGCTGGCTGGAGCCGGGGTACGACTATCGACGGGGAGAAGTTGAGACGGACGTCGTCCGAAAGTTGGTGGATTTACTTGTCAATCCTTGGCAACCCGCATTGACGATGGGGCGTCATGCCTGTGGTTTCTGCCGGTTAACGGGTGGCCCAGCCTCATTTCACTTGGGGAGAGTCAGTGACTCGGCCGTTCTAATGGGCGTGTCGAATCTCTGGCTTCCGGGGGACGGGTTCCTGTTTGTCGCCCCCTCACTCATCTTGCACTACATGGACGCACACGAATACTCACCGCCCGACGAGTTCCAGGAAGCAGTGAGGGCTTGCCCGCCGATGCGATCGATGGCCTACCTGAAAGCACTGCTGAAAAACGGCCCGAAAGAACTATTTCCTGCAACCGGGTGAACTCAAGGAGAAGCGCCTTTGAACAGCCGCTTTACCCGGTCGCCTGCACTCACGGCACGAACCAGTAGTACACTGCGCCCGTGATCACGGTGCCGATCACGAACAGGATCGCGCCCCACTTCCCGCGGCTCTTGAGCGACCACCACATGACCAGCCCGGTCGCGGAGATGATGAGTAGCAGAACGCACGTCCCGTCGATCACGAAGCTCCACGCGCGCCCGGTGCGCTTCACCTCATTACTCATGTTCCCGCGGTTCCCGCGGTGCAGGTCGGTCATCACGATCGCCCACCCCTGGTAGGTAGACGCGACCTCCGTTGTCGCGCTCTCTGCGTCGATCGTCGCGATCGTTTCGCCGCCGGCGCGCTTGAACTCTACTTTGATTTGCGGTCGGTCGTTGTCGTCCTTTACGAACACGAAGGAGCTCAATTCGCCGCGCACGTCGAACTCCTTACGCAGCGCCTCCACCACCGCGAGTTTCTCTTCTCCCGTCGCCTCACCGGAGGACTCGGACGGCACCGGGAGCTTCCCGCCGGGCATTTTGTCCAGCGGGAGCGGGCGCGACTTCCGCCGCGTTTGGGCTTCGAGTTTGGCGTCATCGGGAAGAAACCACTCGGTGTGGTTCAGCATGAACCCGGTGACCGCGAAGAACAGGATCAGCGTCAACCCGAACAGCGTGAGGTACACGTGAACCGTTCGGGACGTTTTGAGTATCCAGCGGTGGAGCGGCGACATTACTTCTTCTTCGCCTCCTTGAACTCCACCACCGTCTCGGCCGTCTCCGCGTTCTTTTCGAGCTTCACGTTCGTCGGTTTGTCCTTGCACTCGATCTTGCCGCTCTGTCGCAAGTGTTCGCCGAACTCGCGGTGAACTTCCACGCGGACCGTGTACGTGCCTTGCGGGAGCGCGTTCCCCTTATCGTCCTTGCCGTCCCACGCGAGGTCGTACTTCCCCGGTCCGCGGGTCGCCCGCGTCACGGCTTTCACGAGGTCGTTGTCGCCCTTCCCGATCTTCCACCAGTCCTTGAGGTCTTTCAGGTACTTGGGTGCGTTACCCCACACCGCCAGCGTGCGGACGGCTTTGCCCTTGTCGTCCTCGATCCAGATCGCGGTGTACGGCCTGCGGTAGCGCTTTGCGTCGATCTTCGGCAGCTCCACCGCGACCGTGACTTGATAGCCTTCCGGCCACGCCGCGCCCTTCGGCTCGTCCTTCTTCTCTTGCGGCGTGAAGATGCGTGTCGGTGCGATCTCGGAAAGTTTGAGCCCCGCGCTCCGGTGTTGCTTGCCGTCCGGTGTGATAATCAGGCACTCCGCTCCAGGAACACTCGCGATCAGCTTCAGGCCGTCTTCGGGCTTCAGCACGCAGAGCGTTGTGGCGAGCGCGTTCGCGGTGACGTTGTCGTTCGCGACCACGGTGGCGCTCGTCGCGCTTTCGGCCGGGTGGCCGGTTCGCGGGTCGAAGATGTGGCCGTATCGCTTCCCGTTGATCGCGTAGAAGCGCTGGTAATCGCCGCTTGTTGCGACCGCTTGATTCTTGAGGCGCAGGGCGGCGATCGGCGCCGCGTTGTCGAAGTGCTGGAACGGGTTCTGGATACCGACCGCCCAACCGGCGCCCGGCGCCGCGCCCCAACCGAGGATGTCGCCCCCAAGATTGATGAGCAGTGCAGTAACGGCAGGGTGCTCTTTTCGCACCGCGTCGACTGCCTTTTGGATGATGTAACCCTTCCCGATGGCGTTCAAGTTCAGCGGTTGATCGGTGAGGCGTTTCACGGCGGTGCCGGTCGCGTCCCATTCCCAGCCCGGTTTCCGGAGGTCGCTCGCAATGCGCTCCAGGGTGAGCGCGTCCGGCACGCGACCGGTTCGTTCTCCTTCCTTCCACACGCGGACCAACTCGCCGACCTGCCCGTTGAACGCCCCGCCACTCTTCCGCTGCCACGATTCGTAAGACCTGAGCACTTCGGCCATTTCCGTGGACACCTTCACTGGCTCGCGCGAGCGGTTCAGTCGGCTGATTTCGCTCCCGACGTCGTAAGTGCTGAAGATCATGCGCAGGCGCTCGATCTCGGTGAGAACGGTTAACTCGGCCTTTTCCGCGACGGATTCGTTCGGCGCCACGACGCACAAGTCCAGCGACGTGCCGATGACATGGTCGTGGTGGAACTGGAACTCGCTCGCTTGAGGGGGGAGCGTTCCAACAGGCTCTGTGGCACTCGCCCCAACGACCCAAGCGAGCGCGAGGACGGTCAGCGGACGCAGGAATCGAAGCATCGGGCACCGGAATTGTTTTGAGATTTGATCTCAACAAGGTTTACCCCGCGCAAAGCGATCGACAAGCCAAAAACGGTGAGATCGCGATGAGGTGAACGCACAAAACGCTTGTAATTCTTACACGCTCCGCGTGTCGGTCGGGACCGGCTGTACTCTTTACACCATTCGTTCGGTGGGTCGATTTCTTCGTCACACTTAGTTCGATCCCGAACTACTGCTCTTATCGCACCTTGCGCCGTGACATTTCCGCACACTCCCGCCACCGAACATTCCCGGCACACCGCTTGCGGTTAGACTTCCGACGCCCCTTGCTTCACAGCACCACGGCCGCACAAAGCGGACCAGGCGTCTCCAACCACGGAGGTCAAGGGAATGACTCTTCGTCGGCACTTCAGCGCGATCGTTGTGGCGCTTTTTGCGCCCGCCTTTGCGCCCGCCGCGAGCTACGACACCGCGAATTTCACCGTCGAAGCGCCGACTGCCAAACTCGCACAAGAGTTCGGCGAATGGGCCGAAACGTACCGCAAAGAAAAAGCACTCGAGTGGACCGGCCGCGAGATGCCCCAGTGGCCGCGCCGGTGCCCGCTCCAGGTCCAGATCACCCAAAACTCCGCGGGCGGAGCGACGACGTTCACGTTCGGTCAGGAAGGCGGGCGCCCGGTCGTCACGAGTCTCCGCATGGAGATCCGCGGCGAGAAGCAGCAGCTCCTCCACAGTGTGCTCCCGCACGAAGTCACTCACACCGTGCTCGCGCACTACTTCGGGCGCCCGGTTCCGCGCTGGGCCGACGAGGGCGGAAGCGTTCTGAGTGAGAACGACGACGAGCGCTACAACCACGACGTGCGGTGCCGCGAGTTGCTGAACGCGGGGCGCGGGATCCGGCTCCGCGTGCTGTTCCGCATGACCGAGTACCCGCGCGACATGATCGTGCTGTACGCACAGGGCTACTCGGTGTCGCACTACCTCGTGCGGAAGGGCGGCGACGGGCGCGAGGGCCGCGGGAAACTGCTCCAGTTCCTCGGAATGGGGATGCAGGGCAACAACGCCGAGAGCTGGAACGCCGCCGCGAACAAGGTGTACGGCTTCGACACGATCGACGCCCTGGAAGAATCCTGGTTGACCGCACTGAAGGCCCCGCCGGATCGCGTGGTCGCCCGCGGTACCCACTCATCTGCTGGCTTGACCAGCGCGAGTGCCGCGCGGACGGAACTGCGGTCGTCGGCCGCCCCCACGGTGCCGCTACTCGAACCGCCGGTGCGAGCCGTTCGCGGGACCGCTCCGGACCGCGATCGCGAGTCGGCCCGCCCGACGTACCTTCCGCCGCCCGACCCGTCCGCGTTCGGGAGCAGCCCGGTTGTGCGTCCGCCTCAACCCGAACCGCCGCCCCCATCCTTGTTGCTCCCGCCGGAACTCCCGCGCCCGGTGAAGCCGTAAGAAATCGGCTACTAAATGCAGAAGCAACGAACGCTCGGAATACCTCCGAGCGTTCGTTGCTTCTATGAGTTTCATTTCCTTGAATCGAACGCGCAATTCATATCGCGCATCTTCGATCCACCAGCGACGAACGGACCGCGTGTAACAACCCGTCGTACCGTTGTTCCCGGGCGCGGGTGCGTGCGGGTATGATCGCGCGGAGTTGCGGTCGGTCGGATACGCCCCTCGGGGCGACACTCACAAAGGGCAGATCATGGCGAGCAAATGGCTACTGGCAGCCCCAGTTGCGGGCGCCCTGGGACTCGGCGCGGGCGTGGGCGCGGACCGGCTCCTGAGCGCGGCCGGCGAAGCGAAACAAGACCTCAAGCCCGCGACCACGCTCCCCGTCACGCGGGTCGTGCTGTTCAACAGCGGCGTGGGGTACTTCTCGCGCTCGGGCGAAGTGGACGGAGACTCGCGCGTCGACCTGACGTTCCCGGAATCGGACGTGAACGACCTGCTCAAGAGCATGGTCCTCGAAGACTTCGGCCAGGGGCGCATTTCTGCCGTGAGCTACGATTCCCGCGAACCCATTGCACGCACCCTCAGTTCGTTCGCGATCAACCTGAACAACAACCCCACATTCGCGGGGATTATTGCCCAACTGCGTGGGGAGCGCATCGAAGTCGCGGTCAGCGCCACGGCCGCGAACCAACCGGGCAAACTCACCGGGACCATCGTCGGCGTCGAGAAGCAGAAAGTACCCGCGGGCACTCAAACGACGGACGCGGAGGTGCTCAACATGTGGTGCGCGGAGGGCATGCGCGCCATCAAGATGAGCGACATCCAGTCCCTCCGGTTCAGCAATCCCCTAATCGAGAGCGAGTTCCGGCGCGCCCTGGAAGTGTTGGCCCTGTCGCACGACAGCCAGAAGAAGGCGGTTCAGTTGCACTTCGCGGGTGAGGGCAAGCGCAAGGTCCAAGTGGGGTACGTGATCGACGCGCCCATCTGGAAGACCAGTTACCGCCTATTGATGAAGGACCAGGACAAGCCCTATTTGCAGGGCTGGGCGATGGTCGAGAACCCGACCGACGAGGACTGGTCCACGGTCAAGATGGCGCTCGTGAGCGGGCGCCCGATCAGCTTCAAGATGGACCTGTACAACCCGCTCTACATCAACCGCCCCACCGTCGAACCCGAACTCTTCGCCTCACTCCGGCCCGTCACCTACCAGGGCAATTTCAACGGGCGCGACGAGCGAGGAGCTGCAGACAACAGGCAAACCTTTAATTTCAGTTTGGGCCTGTACGGTTCTAAAGTCGCAGGTGCTCCGGCTCCAGCGCCCGCGTTCGACGCTCCAGTGCCACCAGGACGTAGCCCAACCGCTCTGGGTGCTTCTGCCCCGGGTATGGGGGAAGGGCTTGGAAAAGCAAAAATGAGGCTCGCGGAGGTAAACGACCCGGTGGCGGAAGCGCAGCGGCGGAAACATGCGGCTGGTACTGCTGCAGAGCTGGCCCAGCGGTTGGGCACCGGGAGCGTCGGTAATGCGGCGACGGCGGGCGCGCTGGGCGACTTCTTCCAGTACACGATCGACCACCCGGTCTCGCTCCCGCGCCAGAAATCGGCCCTGCTCCCCATTGTCGGGAAGAACATCGAGGGGACGCGCGTCTCGATCTACAACGCGGGCGTCCAAGCGAAGCACCCGCTGCTCGGTCTGCGCCTCAAGAACACGAGCGGCGCGCACCTGAATCAAGGGCCGATCACCGTGTTCGAGGGCAGTACCTACGCCGGGGATACGCGCGTTCTGGATGTTCAACCCAACGAAGAGCGCCTCCTGAGCTATGCCATCGACCTGGGTACCGAGGTCGACCCCAAGGCCGGTGCGGGCAAGCAGAAGATCACCAGTATCAAGGCCGTGAAGGGGATCGTGACCACCACAACGAAGGTCACCGAGGAGACGACGTACAAGGCCGTGAATCGCTCCCAGACGGACCGCACGCTGCTCATCGAGCACCCGAACCGGACGAGCCAACAGTTCAAGCTCGTGGACACGGACAAGCCCACCGAGGATACGCCCGAGGTGCTCCGGTTCCAGGTCGCACTTAAGGCCGGGGACACCAAGTCGTTCACCGTTAAGGAGGAGCGCGACGACGTGAGTGCGTTCACTCTCACCAACGGGGGCGAGGACCAGATCCGGTACTTCGTGTCGCTCAACGAGATCAGCGCGGGCCTCAAGAACAAGCTCAACGAGGCGCTCAAACTCAAGGGCGCCTGGGACTACACCGCGCGTGAGCTGAACCACGTGAACGGCGACCTACAACGGTTCACGGTGGACCAGGACCGGATTCGCAAGAACCTGCGCGAGACCCCGAAGGAGTCCGAGGTGTACACGACCTACCTGAAGAAACTCTCGGACCAGGAGAAGGAAATCGACGCGCTCACGGCCAAGCAGAAGGGGCTCACCGCCGACGAGTTCGGCGCCCGCAAGAAGTACGAGGACTTCCTCGCCAACATCTCCGACTGATTTCGCGTAACGGACGCCTCGTAACCAGGGCACGAGGCGTCCGATCTGGGTTGTGTGGGAAGCCGGCACGCGGATACGCTGAGCGACGTTTCGGAATCCGCGTTACCGCACGGCGACCTATGGCGAAATATGTTGTTCCGACTGTTTTGCTATTGGTCGCAGTTGCCGGTTGGGGCGTTTGGCGGTGGACGCCCGCGACATTTGCGATTCGGAACGAATCCGGTAAGCCGATTCGCGTGTTGATGGTCGACGTTGCGGGGAAGACGCTCCAGTACAACGACATTCCGGCCGGTGGAACGGCGGCGGGATCATTTCACGTCAAACAAGAAGAAACGCTCTCCGTGCGGGGTTGGTTCGCGGACGGAACCGCGTTCGAGGAGCATTGCGGGTACGTCGCGTGGGAAGAATTCGCCCCGCACATCAGCGTCGTAGTGCGAAATGACGGATTTATTAGCAGCCCGTAACCACACCTCCAAATCGGCCGGCTTCATTCGCCACGAAAACGCGCCTACGGGGAGCCGCTCGCTCGATACCCAAGTGGGGTTCGCGCGCGCTGCGCGGCCTTTGTGAACCTCGGCCCGTTCAGTATCCTCAACCTGATACTCTTTAATTTTAAGAGGCCGGCCCCGTCTCATAACGGTATCCCGACCATGCCGCAGAAAGTGTACATCGAAACCGTCGGCTGCCAGATGAACGTGCTCGACAGCGAGCTGGTCATCGGCGCACTCCGCAAGCGCGGGTACGACCTCACCGATTCCCCCGCCGACGCGGACGTGCTGCTGTTCAACACGTGCTCCGTGCGCGAGCACGCGGAAGACAAAACGTACTCGGCGCTCGGCCGCGTGCGCCCCATCAAGCGCGACAACCCGGACGCGGTCATCGGCGTGCTGGGCTGCATGGCCCAAAAGGACCAGGACGCGATCCGCAAGCGTGCCCCGTTTGTGGACATGATCGTCGGCACCGGGCAGTTGGGCGCGGTGCCGGACCTGGTCGACAAGGTGCGGGCCACGCGCGAGCCGCAGCTCGCGGTCAGCTTGGGGCGCACGGACGGCGGGCGGAACGAGGTCGAGGCGAGCTTCGTGAGCTACGACCCGGCCCGCGATCCCTCGATGCGCCCGACCCCGTTCCAGGCGTTCGTCCGCATCCAGATCGGGTGCGACAAGTTCTGCACGTACTGCGTGGTGCCGAGCACGCGCGGCCCGGAACAGAGCCGCCCGCCGGAACACATCTGGAACGAGGTGCGCCAGCTCGTCGACCAGGGGTGCAAGGAGGTCACGCTCCTCGGCCAAACCGTAAACAGCTACGTCTACGAGTCGGGCGACACGCGCACGCGGCTGAGCGACCTCATCGCGGGCATGCACGACGTGGCCGGTCTGGAGCGCATCAAGTTCGTCACGAACTACCCGAAGGACATGACGGACGACCTGCTCGACGCGGTGCGCGAGCTGCCCAAAGTGGTGAAGTACCTCCACGTCCCGGTCCAGTCGGGGTGCGACGAAGTATTGAAACGCATGAAGCGGAACTACACCGCCGCGTACTACATGGAGATGCTCGCGCGGTGCCGCGAACTGGTCCCCGGCGTGTCGGTGAGTTCGGACTTCATCGTCGGGTTCTGTGGCGAGACGGAGGAGAGCTTCCAGAAGTCGATGGACCTGGTCCGTGCCGCACGGTTCAAGAACTCGTTCATTTTCAAGTACAGCGAGCGCGCGGGTACGAAGGCCGCGGACCGGTACCCGGACGACGTGCCCGAGGACGTAAAGAAGCGCCGGAACAACGACCTGCTCACCGTACAGAACGAGAACAGCCGGATCGATCACCGGGCGCAAGTCGGTAAGGTGGTCGAAGTGCTGGTCGAAGGCCCGAGCCGGCGCGAACAGCGCGCGAGCCGCGATCGCGAGGCCCCCGGGCACGTCACCCAGCTCACCGGCCGCAGTATGGCCGATCACATCGTGGTGTTCGACGGTACCGAGCGGCTCGTCGGCCACACGGTCCGCATCGCGGTCACCGACGCCAGTCCGTTCACGCTGTACGGCAATGTGCTCACGGACGAGATCGTGGGTGTGGAGGCGACCGATCGCGAACCCAGTCGAGAACCGAGCACCAGTTCCACCAACCACGACGCGGGACCGCGCCCCGATCGTTTTTCGCTCCCTTTGGTTTGATCCAATGATGTGTCGCGCGGTTATTTGTGCGGCGAGTGATGTGACCTCCCAGGCAATTTCGCCCTCACGATTTCGTTGGGGCAGGTGACAAAGTGAGCCGGCCGACTTCCGTTCGGGCATTGGAGGGCCGGCTCCACTTCGGACGCACATTTCGAGAATTGGCCGCGTTGAGATTTGCCATAAGTACATGTGAATTCAAGGCTTCGCGACAGGATTGATTCGTCGCGTTCGTCCCGGAAATGATCCGGTGAAGGCCTTAATGCAACTGTGCTTTACAGATATTTAGAAAACATTAGCTCCCACGTAGGATTTTCACTTGCGTGTGAGTCAAGCCCTGGTTACAACTAATTCCACTCGCGGTTCACTCGCTCCCCGAACCGATTATTCACAGTTTTTTGGTTGCTCTTTCGGAAGCTCGGTTCGGGCTCGTAAGATCGCGGCTACCTCTCATTTGTTTGTTCGTTTGACGGTGTTGGTCGCAGTTATTCACAATTGCACCAAGACTCGCAAGGGCCGTTGACGAATATTCTCCATTTTTTTGTTCCTCCTTCTCGAGGAGTGCCTCATGAGGCGCGCGCAGAAACGCTCACGTCACGCGTTTACGTTGATCGAACTGTTGGTGGTGATCGCGATCATCGCGATCCTGATCGGGCTGCTCCTGCCCGCGGTGCAGAAGGTCCGCGAGGCCGCGGCCCGCACCCAGTGTATCAACAACCTGAAGCAGCAGGGGCTCGCACTCCACGCCTTCCACGACGCCAACAATGCACTGCCGAAGGGCTACTCGCGGTACACGTCCGCCGCCCCGTATGAAGGGGCGTGGTCGTTTATGGCGTTCATCCTCCCCTACCTCGAACAGGACAACGCTTACAAGTTGGCCAAGACGTTCGCGAACAGCGGCGGGACGAACTGGTACGCCTGGTACAACCCGGCGTGCGCGCTACAGATGAAGGCGTTTACGTGCCCCGCGGACTCGCGCGGGAGCCAGCAGTACCCCGGCGAACCGGGCATCCGCAACCAGACACTGACCACCTATCTGGGTAACGCCGGCACCACCTCGACCTCGATGGACGGCGTGCTGTACTACGACTCCAAGGTCCATCTGACGCACATCACGGACGGGACCAGCAACACGCTGCTGGTCGGCGAGCGCCCGCCGAACTCGAACCTCGAATACGGGTGGTATTTTGCGGCTTACGGGTACGACGGTCGGGGCACCGGCGACTGCGTGATGACGTCCAACGACCTGGCGATCGCGAACTACTTCATCGCGAACTACAACTCGTCCCCGAACCAGCCGTGCAACGGGACCGCGGCCCAGAAA
Organism: Gemmata sp. SH-PL17; assembly: GCF_001610855.1. Classification (NCBI taxonomy): domain Bacteria; kingdom Pseudomonadati; phylum Planctomycetota; class Planctomycetia; order Gemmatales; family Gemmataceae; genus Gemmata; species Gemmata sp. SH-PL17. The sequence continues at coordinate 8,032,406 of NZ_CP011271.1, read as the reverse complement.
ATCGGGCTGCAAACGGGTAACCCGAACGTCGGGTGCGACGCCGCACACTACTGGAGCTTCCACGGGGCCGGCTCGCAGTTCCTGATGGCCGACGGCTCCTGCCGCCTCATCACCTACAGCAACAACGGCGTCATCGCGGCCCTCTCGACCCGGGCCGGGGGCGAAGTCGCCAACACCAACTGATTGGTCCTACCGTTTAACACTTTTGGTTGCGCCGGCGAGGTTTGCCGGCGCAACCAGTCCGCGTTTTATGTCACGTTCTGTTCTCGAGATTCCCCTATGAAATCGGTACTGTTTGCCATCGTGTTGGCCATCGGAACCGCGGTCCTGGTCGGGTGCTCGTCGTCCAATTCGACTCCGGCCGGCGGGGCCGGAAGCGCCCCACCTCAAGATTCCGGTGCGGGAGCCAAGAAGGGTTCTCGAATCCCGGCCCCCACAAAGTAAGCGGTCACGCTTAGCTCGGATCACCATTATGAAAAAACTGTTGCTGGGCCTCGTTCTGAGTGCCGGGCTCGTCGGGTGCGAACCGTCGAAGCCGAAGCCCCCGAACGACCCGCCCCCGCCGCCCCAGGACTCCGGCGCGGACAAGAACCCCCAGGAACCGAAACCGGTCCCCCCGAAGTAAGCGCTCGGCTCATCGGGTGTGCTCTGTTGTTCGCTCGTACCGGGCGCGGGTTATTCCCGCGCCCGGTGTCGTTTTTGCTCCCGTTCGCGACAATGATCCCGCGCCCGTCGCTCCGGCCGTCAAAGGGAATCACATGTCCGCGCCCGCCGCACCCGAATCGCTCCTGAACGTTCCCAATCTTCTTTCGTTCGCTCGTATCCCGTTGGCGGTGGGACTGTTCGTGTGCATCGTGCAGGGCGCGTGGCTCGCGGGGCTTATCATTTTTCTCGTCGCGACCGCGACCGACTGGCTCGACGGCTGGTGGGCGCGCAAGTACGGCCCACTGACCCTCGTGGGGCGCAACCTCGACCCGTTGGCCGACAAGATTCTCGTGTGCGGCACGTTCATCTATCTGATTCCTGTAACGGCCGCAGGTATCGATCCCTGGATGGTCACGGTTGTGGTGTGTCGCGAACTGCTGGTGACCGGCATCCGCGGAATGGTGGAGGCTACGGGTAAGAAGTTCGGCGCGGACTGGTTCGGCAAGTTGAAGATGGCGCTCCAGTGCGCCGTACTGATCGGCGTGCTCCTCATTCGTTGGCTCGATACGCTTTCGGGCACCTCGGACGCGCTCGCGGTTCTGAACCCGGTGCAACTGGTGCTGCTCTGGGCGATGCTCGTGGCGACCATCGGGAGCGGCGCGCATTATGTCGTGAAGGCCGCGAAGCTCTTGAGCTGATCGCTGGGACAAATCGGAATTTCGCGCGCGAAGAACCGATCGGACCGCGGCCCTCGTCGTAAGAGTGGGCGCTGTGCCCGCGCTTCGCAGGGCGAGCGAATGTTGGGCATCGTTTTTACCGGGTGACGGGGCTGCGCATGTTCGTTCCGGTCCATTGCACCAGTTGTAGTAAACCGTTCCAGGTGCCCGACGACGCACTCGGCAAGCCGACCTTGTGTCCGTGGTGTCAGGCGGTTGTTACCGCACTTCCTGTGGCCTCGGTCGCCGAGGTGCCACACACACAATCGACCCCCGCGCCGGAACTGCCCGCACCCGTTATCCCGGCCGCGAAGCGGATCGACCCGCGCCCGCTTTCACTCGACGAAGACGCTCCACCGAAACCGCGGGCCGCTCGCGCTGCGCGGCGCGAGAACACGGAACCGCGTGCCGTTCTGGTTGTGACCGTAATTGGTGCGGTGCTGACGACCGTGATTCTGGTTATGGGAGTAACGCTTACCGTTCTCCGATACGGGTCCGGAACTATCCGGGAACGCGGCTGGACGGAGTACACGCCGCCGGACGGATCGTGTTCCGTTTTGCTCCCGGGCTCGCCCATTGAAGAAGAAGTGGAGCCCAACGCCGCTGGATCAGCGACCGGAGGGAAACGGTACGGCTACAGCGGGTGGTACACGCGGACGAGTGCGTGGCTCGCGTGGAACGACCTGGAGCCGGGGTTCGTCGCGTCGCTCGCGAACGACAAGGAGAAGGTCTTTACCGCGTCCGCGATTCAGGCCGAACTGAGCCGCGAGAAGGCGCGGCTCCAGGGCACCGTCACGAAGGAGGCCGAGATCCGGTTCAAGAGCGCGTGGGGCGTCGAGGTTCACATGGATTCGCCGGGCGGAAAGGTGATTGAATGGCTGGTGCTCGTGGCCGAGGGCGGGCGCCCGCGGCTTTATGTGTACGGCGTCCGCGCGAAGAACATTGCTCACGATAGCGCTGTCGTGCGCAGAATGTTCACATCGTTTAAAGTAAATGATTAGGTCGCTCGTTAGCGACCGCCCCGGGTGATCCGCAATTCCGGCGAGTGCGGCCTTGTTTTCTCAAGGCACGTGGGTTGAAATGGCTGTGCCCACGGTGAAATTGACACACCCGCCTGAAACGCGGACAATAACCCGTAGGGATAAAACATCCCATCAGTGGTTTTTACGCCCGACCCGAATTGGTTGTGCTATACCACATCCATCGGGCCTCCCGCTTCCAATCGGGTCCGGGCGCCGGCACAGGACTTTTCAATGCGCACCGTTACCTTCCTGGTTCTCGAAGGGGTCGATAAGGGCCGGGTCTACAAAGATCTGCCCATCCCCGTTACGATCGGCCGGGAAGAGGGCAACGGCCTCCGTCTTAACGACGAGCGCGTCAGCCGGTTCCACGCCAAGGTCCAGGTCGAAGACAACGACATCATCCTGACGGACCTCGACAGCACGAACGGTACCCGGGTGAACGGCACCGCGGTCCAGATCCGGCGCCTGCGCCCCGGCGATCAGGTGTCGATCGGCCGCAGCATGTTGCTGTTCGGGACGATGGAAGAGATCGCGGCGCGCAAGGCCGCGGTGCCCGCCAACAACGCGGGCGGCCAAGTACAAACGATCCGGGCCGACGAGCTCCAGGCCGCGTCCGGGCGCGTCTCGGTGGCCGACAGCCAGCGCACGGTGGCCCCGTCCCCGCCCCCGGCCGGGGGGTGGACCGCGTTCGACGACGACGTCCCGCCCCTCCCGCAGAAGCTCACCCCGTCGCAAGCCGCCCGTCTCGCCGAAATCCTGGACTACCTGCACAAGGGACTGACCACGGCCGTCGAGAACATCGACGCGAACGAGGACGGCACCGAGGTGCGGATCGGGTTCGCCGAGTGGCAAACGATCCAGGCCGTGCAGATGCTCCTCGCGCGCTACGCGCGCAGCATCTCCGAACCGACAGTGTAAGTATTTGTTTCTATTCGCTTGACCGTGCGGGCGTCGATCGCGTCGCCCGCACTGCGCTTAGCACGCACAAACAGTGACCGTCCCTTCTGCCATACCCACCGCCAATAAGCTCCCGTCCGGCGATACCGCCAAGCACGTTGGGTGCCCCGTAACGGGGACGCCCAAACGTGATTCCGCCCAGTTCTGCGCGTGCGTGATCTGCGCGCTCGTCGTGTGCTCTCGCAACACCGCTGCCCGACCTCGCACGCGCCGCGGACCGCGTCAGCGCGAGAAGATGATCGCGCCCTGTCCTAACAGCATTTCGAGTTCTTCGAGCTTGATCGACGCCGGGTTGATCCGGAAATCGTCGTTGAACTTCAACTGCACCTGTTTGCCGTTCGGGTCGCGGACGCTCATGTACACCGGGCACTGCCCCCGGTTGCGCTTCAGGATGAGGCTCACCGCTTCGAGCTTCCGCAGCGTCTCGTCGTCCTCGGTGTAGGCGAGCTTCAGCACCATGCTCTTGGTGAACTCGGCCCGGGCCTCGTCGAGCGTGATGATCTTCTTGATGGCGAAGTCCGGCTCCGCCCGATCGGGCGCCCAGTTCAACACGCCCTCGAAGATCGCGACCGTGTCCGAGTTGATCTGCTCCCGGAACCGCGAGTACTCGTCGGACCACAGGATGCACCGCACGGAATCGGTGAAGTCCTCGATGCGGAACATGGCGTACTTCTTGCCGATGTTGCGGCCCTTGTTCGCGGTGCGCACGTCGAGGTTCGTAATCATCCCGCCGATGCGGGCCTCGGTGCCGTTCTTCGCGCCCTTCGTGAGCATGACGCAGTCGTGCGTGCGGAACCGGCGCAACTGCTCGTCGTGCTGTGCGAGCGGGTGGCTCGAGATGTAGAACCCGAGCACCTCCTTTTCGCGCTTCAGGCGCTCGGTTTCGGACCACTCGTCCGTGTCGAGAAGGCCCTGCGCGGCGGGTCCGCTGTTGGCCTCCTCTTCCACGTCGTCGAACAGCCCGGTCTGGCCCTTGCGCTTCTCGGCGGCGCGCTGGTCCGCCACCGCGTAGGCCTTCGCAACGGAGGCGAACTGTGCGGACCGCTTCCCGAACACGTCGAACGCCCCGGCTTGAATCATGCACTCGGCCGCGGCCTTGGCGAGGATGCGCCGGTCGACCCGCTCGCAGAAGTCGAACAGATCCTTGAACTTGCCGCCCTCGGTACGCGCGCGCACGACCTCAAGGGCGGCGCCGCGCCCGACCCCCTTGATCGCCGTCAGCCCGAAGATGATGCGGTTGTGCTGCACGTCGAAATCGGCCATCCCGCGGTTCACGTCGGGCGGGAGCACGTCGATGCCGAGCTTGCGGGCGTCGGAGATGTGGTCGATGAACACGTCGCGCTTGTTACCGTCGTCGATCTCGGACGACAGCAGCGCGGCCATGTACTCGGCGGTGTAGTGCGTCTTCAGGTACGCGGTCTGGAAGCCGATCTGCGCGTACGCAGCGGTGTGCGAGTTGTGGACGATCAGCCCGTCGGCGACGAAGTTGTGGTCGCGGTCAACGGTCAGGTCGTAGGTGTCCCGCACGCCCACGAACTCGACAGAAACGACGCGGTCCCAGAACACGTCCGAGTCGGCAACGGCCGCGAGCCGGGCGGACCCGAAGAACGCGGCGAGTTTGGCGATGGTCGGGCGCCGGTATCCCTTCTTCCCGGCCGCGGGCGTCCCATAGAAATCTTGGACGGAGACATCGGCCTGTTGTTCCAGTTGCTCCCAGGTCAGCCCGCGCGCTGTGCGCTCCTCGTCCACCCACTTGCGCACTTCCAGCGGTACGGTGTCCTTGCTCGTTAGCCCCCGGACGGTCCCGGCGACGTGGGCGCGTAAAAGCTCGACGGCGACCTCGCGCCCGAGGCAGTGCGGGGCGATCCGGGCGAGGAACGTTTCGGCCGCCCCATCACCGAGCACGTGGACCGTGAACCCGGGTCTCGTGCCGCCCCGGTACTTGAACTGCTTCTCGTGAATGCGCCCCACGATCCCCAGGCGCAATAGCAGGTGCTGAACGTCTTCCGCCAGCCGGCGCGACGACGTCGCGTAGAACGGCACCCGGAGGGCGTCGTTCGCGATGAACCCGTCGCCGGCCCAGAGCCGCCCGAGGAACAGTTCGATGTCCGCGTCGCACAGCCGGAACACGGCGGGGGGGACGAACTTCTCCGTTGCTTTCTTGCCGAGGATGCCGAGGCGCTGCGCCCAGACGAACGCGCCCGACCGCGCGGGCGCGTCCAGCAGCGCGAGCGCGCTTTCCCGTTCCGCTTTCGATTTGAGGCGCGTATCGCGCCCCGTGTTCGCTCGCACTTCCAGGTTCCGGCGGTTCGGGCGCGCGTACACTTTCGCAACGGTGTCCGGGAACTGGCCGATCGCGTGCGCGAAGTCGTCGATCATTTTTTGATCGTTGCCGTAGAAGTACAGCGTCGTCGGGTGGCAGGTGTTGCCCTCGGAGAGTAACCCGGCGAGGGCGACGATTTCGTGCGCGGGCCACGACTCGGTGGTCGGTACCGCGAGCCGGCGCGGGGCGGCGATGCGGTCCCCGGGCTCGAGGTCGCCCAAGTTCGTCCACCCGCCGAGCGTCCGGAACGGGTGGTTCGCGGTCGCGGTGATCCGCTTACCGAGTTCCGTGGTGAGGCGGTACACGCGCTTTCGGCCGTTCCACACCACGTCCGTTACGGGGCGCGAAACGAGCTTCTCACCGGCCCCGAGCGCGTGAACCGTGAACGGGCGCTTCTGGGCGAACAGTTCACCGACCGTTGCCACCTCCCCCGACTCGGCATCAGTAACCCGGGCGTCAGGCGCCAGGCACTTGTTAAAACCATACCCGCCGAATTTGACGATAAGGTCAAAAATCTCTTCGGCCTTCTCCGCGCTCATCTCCCGCTGGGTCGCGCCCGCAACGAAGTCGGCCTTCCGCGCGTTGATGATCTCGAAGTTCTTCTTGCTGATCGCCTTGATGCACGCATACGCTTTGGCCAGCTCGATCCCGCCCATGCGGTTCAGCATCCGCATGATCTGTTCCTGGTACACCATCACGCCGTAGGTCTCGGTCAGCACTTCCTCGACGATCGGGTGCGGGTACTCCGGCTTCTTGCGGCCGTTCTTGCACTCGACGTACTCGTCCACCATGCCGCCCTCGATCGGCCCCGGCCGGTACAGCGCGAGGACGGCGATCAGGTCGCGGATGTTGTCGGGCTTCATCCGCTTGAGCAGCTCGCGAATGCCCTCACTTTCGAGCTGGAACACGCCCTTCGCGTCGCCGCGCTGGAGCAGCTTGTACGTGTCCGGGTCGGTGAGCGGGAACTTCGTCGGCTCGACGGTCACCTTGCGGGTCTTTTGGATCAGCTTCACGCAGTTGTCGAGCACCGTCAGGTTGCGGAGCCCCAGGAAGTCCATCTTCAGCAACCCGACCTTCTCGAGGATGCCCATCTCCCACTGGGTGGTCATCGTGGTCGTGTCGCCGGAGTTGTCGTCCCCCTTCTTGGGCGGGCGCTGGACCGGCACGTAGTTGGTGACCGGGCCGTTCGCGATCACCACCCCGGCCGCGTGCGTGCCCACGTTCCGGTTCGCGCCCTCCAGCTTCAGCGCGATGTCCACCACCTGTTTGATGGCGGGATCCTGGTCGTACTCGCGCTTGAAGTCCGGCGACTCGTCGAGCGCCTCCTGGAGGCTCTTCGCGATCGCCCCCTTCATCGGGACGAGCTTGCACAGCGCGTTCATGCGCTCCGGGGCCTGCCCCAGCACGCGGCCCACGTCCTTGAGCGCGGCCTTCGCCGCGAGCGTCCCGAACGTCCCGATCTGCGCCACCGATTCGGTGCCGTACTTGCGCTTCACGTAGTCGATGACGAGCTCGCGGCGCTCCTGGCAGAAGTCGATATCGATGTCGGGCGCTTCCGAGCGGTTCGGGTCGAGGAACCGCTCGAACAGCAGGTCGTACTCGATCGGGCACACGTGGCTCATGTACAGCAGGTAGCAGACGATCGCGCCGCACCCGGAGCCACGGGCCGTGCAGGGGATGCCCTCCTCGCGCGCGAACCGCACGAAGTCCCACACCACGAGGAAGTAGGTGGAGAACCCCATCTTGTTGATGATGCCGAGTTCGTGGTCCAGGCGCTTGCGCACCGCCTCGCTCGGCTCGGCCCCGTACCGCTCGTACATGCCCCGCTCGCACAGCTCGCGCAGGTACGCGTCGGGCGTCTTCTCGTCGGGCGTGACGAACACCGGGAAGTAACGCTTCTTGAAGTCGATGTCGATGTTGACCTTGTCCGCGATCTCCTGGCTGCGCGCGACGGCGTCCTGGTGGTTGGGGAAGAGCCGGTACATGTCCTCCGGGCTGCGGACGAAGTACGGGTTCGCCATCCGCTCTTCGGGGTACTTCTTCTTCCGCGGGTCGTGCATCTGGCGCGTGTTGATGCAGAACAGCACGTCGTGCGCTTGCGCGTCCTCGGAGCACAGGTAGTGCGCGTCGGCCGTGGCCACGAGCGGCACGCCGAGCTTGTTGGCAATGTCCGCGGCCACGGGCGTACACTGATCCTGGAGCCCGATGCCGTTATTCTGGATCTCGATGTAGAAGTCTTCGCCGAACACCTTCCGGAACCACTTCGCGGTCTTCTCGGCCTCGTGGGGCTTGTCCTTGATGATGTACTGGTTGAACTCACCCGCCAGGCACCCGCTCAGGCACATGATGCCCTCGTGGTACTGCTCGAGGATCTCTTTGTCGATGCGCGGGTTGCGGTAGAACCCTTCCAGGTACGCGATGCTCGACAGCTTGATGAGGTTCTTGAGCCCGGCTTCGTTTTTGGCGAGCAAGGTGAGGTGCGTGGAGAACCCGAGTTCGCCCTTGCTGTCGCGCTCCAGGCGCGAGCCCGGCGCCAGATACGCTTCGTACCCGATGATGGGCTTGATGCCGCCCTTCTTGCACTCCATGTAGAATTCGATGGCGCCGTACAGGTTCCCGTGGTCGGTGATCGCGACCGCGTTCATGCCCAGCTCTTTCGTCTGCTTCACCAGCGGCTGGATGCGGTTGAACCCGTCCAGCATGCTGTAGTGGGTGTGCAGGTGCAGGTGGCAGAAGCAACGGGCCATTCGTGGCGCCCCGGTGGGTCGTAGTGGACGGGCGGATAAGCGAGGTCACTTGTCGTTATACCGCGGTCGCGCCGGGAGCGGAAGGTGAACCGGGCACCCGCGGCGCTGGGAACCAGCGCCGGTGGCAGACGTGATGTGTGTGCGGATTGCGTGTGCCAGTCGGAAGGTCACGAACGCGCTTTGCCGGTCAGAGGGGCGCGCCCCAGGACCGTGTACGCCGGGCCGTCGCGGTCCATTTCGCTGCAATACACCACGACTTCTTCAACCGCGACGCGCCCGCCCTGCCACGCCATCCGCTTGGGAATTTCGGTCGCGAGTGCGAACCCGTCTTCGGGGCTATTGATGCGACCGAGTGTAAGGTGCGGCGTGTACCCGCGCTCCTCGGTGCGGTAGCAGCCGAGTTCCAGCATTTCTTCTTCGAGGTCCGTGTACAGCCGCTGGAGCGATTCCGCGCCGTCGGTGACGCCGCCCCACAGCACTTTCGGGCGCCGTGGGGTCGGGAACGCGCCTACGCCAGAAACCCGGAGGGAGAACGGCGGTTCGCTCGCGGCGACCGCTTTAACGGCTTTGCACACCGCGTGCAGTTCTCGGTCGTCCACTTCGCCTAGGAACAGCAGTGTGACGTGCATGTTCTCGGGCGTCACCCATTTCACGCCCGTTGCGATTTTCGCCAGTTCCCGTTGGAGCGCGGTCGCGCTCCCGCGAATCGCGGCGCCGACATCGACACCAATAAACGTTCTCGTTCGTTTCATGTTTTCTGTGATTAGTGCGATTTCTAAACGCACGCCTCGCGCCAGTAGTCACGCACCCCGTGGTGGAGCCGCGCGCCGATTTGGGTAATGACCTTCATTGCCAGGAAGTTCGCGGCCCGGGCCGCTTTTTCCGCGGCGATCCCGTGCGTGATACCGTAGAGGAACGCCCCCGCGAACATGTCGCCCGCGCCGGTCAGGTCGGCCGGCTTGCACTCGAACGCCGGGATGTGGTGCTCCGCGTCGTGGTAGCGGAGGAACGCGCCGTTCGGGCCGTCGGTGACGACGACGTTCGGAACGACGCTTTTCAGTTTCGCGAACGCTTCCTCGGCCGTACTCGTCCCCGCAACCGCCATTGCCTCGGTTGCGTTACAGAAGAGCAGGTCGCTCTGCTTGAGTGCTTCGTGGAACGCTTCGCCGAACACTTGCGGGATGAAGGCGTCGGAGCACGTCAGAGCGATCTTCGTGCCGCTCGCTTTCGCCGCTTTGAGCGATTCACGGATCGCGAGCTGGCCGGTCGCGGGGTTCGCGAAGATATACCCCTCCACGAACAGCCACTCGCTCGCGGCGATCTTCTCGGCGGGCACGTGGCGCGCCGCGAGGTGGCTCGACACCGCGAGGCACGTGCGCATCGTGCGCTCGGCGTCGGGCGTGATGATGCTCACGCAGGTACCGGTCGTTTCGCCCACGAGCGGGGCGTTTGTGAAGTCGATGTCCAGTTCGCGGAACTCTTCGGTGTAGTGCAGGCCGTAGCGGTCGTCGCCCACGCACCCGATGAACGCCCCCTTACCGCCGAGCTGCGAGCACGCGATGACGGAGTTCGCCACGCTCCCGCCGCTCACGAGGCGCGGTTCGCGCCCGTGGAACGCGGTGAGCAGCTTCTGCTGCTCCTCGCGCTCGGTGAGGCGCATCGTCCCCTTCTCGAACGCGAGCGGCCCGAACTCTGCGTCGTTTAGTTCGAGGAGGATATCGACCAGCGAGTTACCGAGGCCGATGAGGTGGAATTCTTTCATGAATTCGGTTCTGTTTCTGGTGGTACGGGGTCCGCGGGGGCACTTCGCAGCGCGCGAACAATCTCCAGAATACGAGCCATCTCCGCAAACGGCACAACTCCGCCCACATCACCAGGGCTGATTGCGGCGACCGACACCGTGATCAACCACGAGCACACCACAACGTTGCGCCGGTTCAACTTGGTCCGCGGGTGCCCGTCGCGGTGCCAGGGGACTTCGACCGATACGTTCGGCGGCGACTGATCGATTTGGGTGCTCATCGCCGCAACGACAATTTCTCCTTCGGCAGTGATTTCGACCGTAGGAGTCAAAACAACCGCCGGTCGCCGTTTTGGGTTCCGGCCCTGTGGATCGAGCACCTCGATCCACACGATCCGTCCTTGTTGGAGGGGCGAACTCACGGCGGGCTACTCCGGCGTCGCGAGTGTGTCGTCGGCTTCATCGAACCACGCTTGCGGTGGCGGGTTCTTCGCGGCCAACTCCTTGAGTTGATCGTTCGAGAGCGAAACACGTTCCAGTAGGATTGTTTCGAGGTCTTCGAGCACTTGCCAGCGCGGGAAGAGTGAATCGTAGTGCTTCTGGAGCTGATCGCGCAGACGCGGGAGGCGGTTCACAAGTTCCGGGTGCGGGTACTCACCCGAGAACCGGTTCGCCAGCACAGAATAACCGTCGAGAACCTTGATGTGCCCCGTGAGTACCGCCTGATAGTCGTCCCGAGCGGCGTGCAACTCCTCGACCGAGCCGCTCTGAATTGCCTGATGACAAGCGCGGTCCCAGGCATCGACCAAGTGCCGAACCCCGCGTTCGTAGGGGAACCCCGGCTCCTCGAACCAAAAGAAGGGCGGAAACGGTCCCGCGAGTTCGCGTAACATCGGCGTGACCATTTTCGCCCTCCGCTGCACCAGCCCCTATTTTACGTCATCTTGATGGCGTTCTCAATCCGGGCGAGCACCTTGTCGCGGCCGAGGAGCACGAGCGTTTCCGGCAAGCCGAAGCCGGTCGTCTCACCGGTCACCGCGACGCGAAGTGGGCCGTCGAGATCCCGGGGCTTCACGCCCACCTTGGTCGCGTAGCCCATGAACGCCGCCAGGATCGTCGGCGCGTCGAACGGCTCTAGGACACGAAGCTCGTCCGCGAATCCGCGGAGCCGGTCCGCGATGCCGGGCTTCGCGAGCTTGTCGGCGACCGCCTTCGGGTTGTAGTCCGGCACGTCCTTCAGGAGAGGGGCCGCGTAAAACACGAAGTCGGACAGCAATTTGATGCGCTCCGCCGAAGCCTCTGCGATCTTCAGGAGGAGCGCGTGGGTCGCTTCCGGGATCGGATCGCTCACGAGCTTCGCGCGCCGGAGATATGGGAGCGAGCGCTCCAGCTTCTCCGCGGGCGAGAGCAACTTCATGTACTCGCCTTGCAGCCAGTTCAACTTCTTTTCGTCGAAGTTGCCGGACGCTTTCGTGACGCGGTCCAAACTGAAGTTCTTCAACACGACATCAAGCGGGATGAACTCATCGGTCTCATTGAGTGACCAACCGAGTCGCACAAGGTAATTAAGCAATGCGCCGGGGAGGTACCCCAACTCACGGTAATAAGCGACAGTAGCAATGTTCAGATCGTCGCGCCCCTTGATCTCGTCGTCGGTCCACCCGCACGCCTTAAGTTTGGTGATCTCGTCGGCAGAGAGTGCGGGCAGCCGCCGTTTGCTCATCTTCTCGCTCTTGTAATTAACAAGAGGAATGTGCGCGAACTCCGGCACTTTCGCACCGAGCGCTTTGTAGATGAGCACCTGCACCGGCGTGTTGGAGAGGTGCTCCTCCGCGCGAATCACGTGCGTGATGCCGAAATCGACCTCATCGACGACCGTCGCGAAGGCGTACAGCGCGCCGCACACGCCCGCCTCGTTCGGCGCACGCAGCAGGGCCGGGTCGCGGATCGTGTCGGTGCTCACCTCGACGCGGCCGCGGACGTGGTCCTCGAACACCACCGTCTCGCCGACCGGGACTTTCAGCAGAACCGGCGCGGGCTTCTCTTTGTAGAGGCGCAGGTTCTCCTCGGGGGCAGCGTCGCGGTTGCTCCCGCGGTGGACGTAGGCTTTCTTGAGCCGCGCCGCGAGGTCGCGCCGGCTGTCCTGCTCGGCCTGCGTGGTGTAGTCCGGGTACGCCTTGCCCTCGGCCATCAGCTTCATGGCGGCGGCGACGTACTTGTCGTTGCGCTGGCCCTGGAAGTACGGCTTGTGCGGGCCGAAGCTGTCGCCGCTGGCGTCCTTCGTCGGCCCCTCGTCCCAGTCCATGCCGAGCCAGTCGAAGCCGTCGAGAATGGGCTTCACGGCCTCGGCGCGGTTACGGGCCGCGTCGGTGTCGTCGATGCGGAGGACGAACTGCCCCTCGTGGCGCCGGGCGTAGAGCCAGTTGAAGAGAGCGGTGCGAACGCCCCCGATGTGCAGGTAGCCCGTCGGGCTGGGCGCGAAACGTGTGCGAACTGTCATGGCGGTGCGGCCGTCGGAACTCGGAACGGAACCAAAGCAAGGATACGAGAAGCGCGCGGAAGGTTCGAGCGTCAGCTCCCCCGTTCCGCGCGCTGGAGTTCCACACTCTTGGGCCGTAGTTACATCGGCCGGGTGTTCGACGCGGGAGCGGGGGCCGTCTCTTGGGCCGCGGCTTCGCGGGCCGGCGTCCGGCACTCGACGAGCGTAATCACCTCGCCGTCCTGCACCACCTTACCGTCCTGGTTGATGATGGACCGCTGCCAGAGGATCTCCCCGCGGCGCCCGCGCCCGCGGAGCGTTTTCTCTTTCACGCGGCTCACGTTGTGGACGGTGTCGCCGATGAAGACCGGCAGGTGGAAGTTCCACACGCAGACCCGGAGCATCGCGATCGTGCGGACCGGCGGCGCGATGATGCCCAGACCGCTGGCGATGCAGAAGATCGCGAACCCGTGCGCGATGGGCCGGCGGAACGGGGTGCCCTTGGCGAACTCGTGGTCGATGTGGATCGGGTTGAAGTCGCCGCTGAATCCGGCAAAGTTCACGATGTCCGCGTCCGTAACCGTGCGCCCACCGGACGTCCACTCCTGGCCCAGTTCCAGGTCGTCGAAGTAGAGGTGGAACGAGGAAAAACTCATTGTGCGGCCCCGTATTTCGGCAGTGCGCGGACAACAGTTTGTATACGTGTCTCAAGCGCCGGAACAAGGTGAACCCGGCCGCCGCGGGCGGTAGGGGCGGCTCGCGTGCCCCCACCGCTTTTGCGAGCAGGATTTACGCCTTCGGGAACAGTTCCACCGGCTTGCGCTCGGGCGTAGACAGGTCCACGCCGACGAACACGCCCTCCGCGGAGGTCACGTGAATCGTGTCCGCGCCGCGCTCGGCGTAAACCTCGATGTGAACAGTCATTGACGTGCGCCCGACTCGAACCACGGACGTCTCGAACCGCACCACGTCTCCGACGAGCACCGGCTTCTTGAACTCGACGCGGTTGATCGCGACCGTGACGAACGACGCCTTCGGGTTCCCGCCGCGGAGCTGCAATTCGCGCTGGGCGGTGATCGCCCCGGCCAAGTCGATGTACGACAGCAGCACGCCGCCGAAGATGGTCCCGTGCCGGTTCGTGTCGCGGGGCATCATCGGGACTTGGACGGCGATATAGGGTGGCGTCGGCTCGGACATGCGGACTCCTGGTTCGGGCGCGGTGATGGTAAACTGCGGAACCGACCGCGCCGGGACCAGAGGACCGAACCATGATCGATGGACTCGAACCACTGTTCCAGCAAATTGCAGGCTCCATGCAGGCGGCGATCCCAGAGGATTGGGATGCGGCACAATTTGAAGCGATTTTCTACGCTGATGGGAGCACTTACGAGGCGGAGTACACTCGCAAAGCGGACGGCAAAGCGAAGTCTTTTCAGCCCTCTGCCGGTGGAAGTCGTGCCTTCCGGCAACTTCGAGAACGATTTAGAGAGACGGGGCAACCGGTGTGGGGGCGAGTCAGTTTTGAGTTGCGTTCGGATGGTACTTTCAATGTGAATTGGGATTACGACAATTGCGACGAAAACGGCAATAAGCGGTTCGATGAAGAGGGAGAACTTCGACGACACGAATCACGCCGCAATCGTCTGTCATCCTGATCTGCTAGACGGCAATCTGGCCAAATATTGGGATCAACGCCGAGAAATGTGAGGTGACTCATGGCCGAACGGATAATTTGGCGCCCAAACAGCATTTCCCCGGAAGAATGGGGGAAATTGAGTCAGGACGAGCAGATCAAGTGGTGGAATGAATACCAACCAAAACCGGTGCTGACACAGCACCCGCTGCATTTGTTGAAGTGGTACACCAGGGGAATATTTACCGGCCCGGAGCTCGCGTCGCGTGTCTGGGAACAACTCACGGAAGAGAACATCGGTGAGTTCCTGGACGGGTGCCCGGAAGAGTGCCTGCTGGTCCTTCAAGAAGACAGTGACCGCTTACCCGCTGACGGTGATGATCAAGGCTGGCAGAAATTAATTACAATCCGAGGTGGTTGTTATTCACGTTGGGTGTCCAAAGAAGAAAGCGAACAAGCTCTGAAGAAGGAAAGACAAGCATTTCGTGAGGGGTTACGTGTCTTCCGCAAGGTAACAAAGACCAGACGGTAAGAATCGCTTCAGCCGCTCCCGTCGAGAACGGCCCGCACCTTGTGCGCCAGGGATTGCGGGGTGAACGGCTTCTGGAGGAAGGCGTCGGTCGCTTCGACGATCCCGTGCCGGACGACCGCGTCGTCCGTGTACCCACTCATGAACAGCACCTTCAAGTACTGGCGCTGTGCCCGGATCGCTTCGGCCGCCTTGCGCCCGTTCGTCCCCGGCATCACCACGTCCGTTACCAGCATGTGAATCGGCCCCGTATAGGCAGCCGCCACCGCGATCGCCTCCGCCCCGTTCGCTGCTTCCAGCACCCGGTACCCCTGGCTCTCCAGGGTCAACCGGGCGAGCCGCCGGACCCCGTCCTCGTCTTCCGCAATCAGCACCGTCTCCGTGCCCCGCTTGACCGGCGCCCGGTCGTCCACGCGACTTCTGGGCTCGGTTTCGGTTGTTGCCGGGAGCAGGATCTTGAACGTGGTCCCCACACCCAGCTCGCTGTACACGTCGACGTACCCGCCGTGGGTCTGAACGACGCCGTACACCATCGCCAGTCCCAAGCCGGTTCCCCGGCCCGGGGCCTTCGTGGTGAAGAACGGCTCGAACATGCGCGCCTTCACCTCGTCCGTCATTCCTTCGCCGGTGTCGGACACGGCCAATTGAACGTACCGCCCGGGAGCGAGGTCCGGGTACGTCTCCTCGTCCCCCTCGTCCAAACGCACGTTCCGCGTCTCGATCGTGAGGCGCCCGCCCTTGGGCATTGCGTCCCGGGCGTTCACGGCCAGGTTCATGACGACCTGCTCGATCTGACTCGGGTCCGCACGCACGGGCGCGAGATCCTGGGCCGGCGCGGTGGACAGGACCACGTCCGCCCCGATCAGTCGGTCGAGCAGCTTCACCGATCGGGTAACAACCTCATTCAAATCTAGCACTTGCGGCTCGGTGATCGCTTTGCGGCTGAACGTCAGCAGTTGTCGCGTGAGGGCCGCGGCCCGGTCTCCGGCGTCGCGGATCGCTTCTGCCGCGGTGCGGTCCGCGTTCGTGTAAGTTCGGGCTGCGAGGAGCACCTCGCAATACCCGTTGATGATGGTGAGCAGGTTGTTGAAGTCGTGTGCCACCCCGCCCGCGAGCCGACCCACGGCTTCCATCTTCTGAGCCTGACGGAACTGCTCTTCGAGCTTCTTGCGCCCGGTCGCGTCGCGCACCACAACGGTGAAATGGGCCGCGTCCCCCAATCGGAATGCGGCCACCGAGAGTTCGGCGGGGAACGTCGCCCCGTCGCGCCGCCGGCCCTGGACCTCGCGCCCGATACCATTCGTGGGGCGCTTTATCGCTGACGGAACATCGGCGAGTTCCGCGCCGAGCGGTTCCGCGACCAGTTCCCGCATCGGGTGCCCAACAAGTTCGCCCTCCGGGTACCCGAACGCGCGGTCCGCGGCCGGGTTCGCGGACCGGATGATGCCGCGATCGTCCATTGTGACGACCGCGTCGGGGACGCTCCCCATTACCGCACGGAGCACCTCGGCCCGTTGACGGGCTTCCTCCTCGGCGTCCCGCAACCGCAGATCCAGGGCGTGAACGGTTAACCCGGTCCAGACCACGAGGGCCGTGAACAGGGCCGTAGCCGATACCACCATCAGCGCCAGACCGAATGTAGTGTCGTAATACCCGGCCCGCTCACCGGCCAATCGTACCCAACCGAGCGCGAACAGACCCACCGCGGCGAGCGGCAGTTGCCGGCGGATCACCAACCCGCCCGCCGTCCCACTCGCGATGACGCCCACAATTCCCCGGCTGGGACGGGCCGCCAGGGTACCCAGAGCCAACAAGAAAAGTGCGCAGGCCGCAGGTGCGGACACGGCAGAAAATGGCCAGACTTCGTGCAGAGACGCGACCCCGTAGATGTACCCCGCCAGGACGATCAGAGCGATGGCGGCGACCAACAGGGCCAGTACGTGAGCGGGAGCCCGTCCCCGAATGGCGGGGGCATCCAGGAGCAGCAGGGCCAGCCCGATCAGGATGAAACTCGTGGCTGTGGCCGGCGCCATCCGCCCCGGGTGGGGGGACGCGGGGTAACCGGGACCGACCGGGGCAATGAGCTGATCGATCCCTAATTCGAGTTCAGCGAGGTACTGCGAAAGTGTGAGAAGCCCAATGGTTATGGCAAGCGCGGCCGCTGACCGCCCCACCCATTTCAATCGCGTGCCCGAGACAGAGAGAAACAGCGCGACCCCAGATGCCAGGAACCCGCTGGCGGTGTTCGCTTTCATGACCCCGAGTTCGGGGCTGGGGCTGGTGAGTACGGAAACGTTGAACGCCCACCCGACCAAAACGACCGCCCCGACCGAGCCGACGACGAGGGCAACGGCCCGGCTGAAGCGGTGGAACCGGACGTCGGAAACGGCGAGCGGGGGAGCTGTCATAATGGACGACAGTAGGGCGATCCCGATCGCCGGGCGGAGGCAGCGACGTGAAGAGGGACGATCGGGTCTCGTGTTATTAAGAGTATCACAGGTTTCAGTGGTTGCAAAACGTGAACCCGAAAGAACATCGGGCGCCACGGATGTTCCCGTGATTGATATACACCCTTCCGAGGATTCGTTCAACCCGGATAGAACGTCCCCGGGTCATTTGACGGTGAGTAGCTTGTCTTCCTTCGGGAACGTTTCCAGCACCAGCCCCTTAAACTGAACCTCTTGCGGTACCGTGTTCGAGTGCAACTGGAGGCCGATCGGGGCTTCCTTGATGCGGTCCGGGAGCGGGTCGCGCCAGTCCACGACCGCGGTCCCGTTGACCGCGACGCGGACGCGGTTGCCCTGGGCCAAAATTTCGATGTCGTTCCAGTCGTGCTGCTTGCCGACCTTCTTCGCCGGTCCACCGTCCACCGGGAGGCCGTTGCGCCCGAACAGGTCGTACATTCCGTACCCGGACGGGAACATGACGAGGTGCCCTGCGTAGGTGTGTTTCGTGCGATCCTTTTCCGGTTCCTTGCTCACCTCCGGCTTCACAATGCCCCAGAAACACACACCGGAGTGCATCTCGGACGTGACCAGCTTCGACGCGAACGTGAGCCGGAAGTCGGTGTACTTGTTCTTGGTCAGCAGGTACGTGCTGAACTTCAGCGGGTCCGTGTTCTTCGCGACGATGACGCCGTCCTTGACCGACCACAGGTCGGTGTAGCCCTCCCAGCCGTCGAGGGTTTTGCCGTCGAAGAGCTTGATCGTCTCACTCTTCCCCTCGCGGGGCTTCACGACCGGCGCCTCTTTGGGCGCACCAGACTTCTGATCACCGGATTTCTTGTCCTGACCGAGAGCCACACCGGGGGCGAGCACGAGTAGCAGTGGAACAAAGCAGCGCATGTGGATGCGTCCCTGATAGATGGAGAGGGCCGGGTGTTAGTACCCGCCGGATGATACCACTTGCGTTGGGGAGGGTGTGGGCGAATCGCGAAATGTGTATTAGCAGACGGTCCGGTTATTCGCCGGTAAAGCCGTACTCGGTTTTCATGCGGGCGCTCACGTCGGCCGGCGGATCGGTGCCGTAGCCGGACGCGATGACGCGCCCGTAAGCGTTCAGTTCGAGTTCGCCGGAAGACGCGCGCTGGAACGCGGTCCGCTTCGCCGGGTCCACCAGCAGGAAGTACCACGCCGCGCGGCCGGTCGAATCGTTCCCGCGCACGAGGAACACGTTGGTCGCCCGCTCGCGCCGGACCCGGTCGGCGAAACTCATAACCACCCTCCGCCCGCCGAAAAGCTACGGCCCAACAGTATCAATTACGATCTTTAATAGTTCATCGGCCCGAAACGGCTTGCGCAGGAAACCGGCCAACCCTTTTCCCTCGAACCCGGACGTCGCTTCTTGCGCCGCGAACCCGCTGGTGAGGACGACGCGGACGTCCCCCCGCAAGCGCCGCATCTCGCGGTACGCCTCCGCGCCGCCGAGCCGCGGCATGGTCAGGTCGAGGAGCACGAGAGCGAACTCGCCCGGTTCGACGGCGAACGCCTCGACCCCCGCCCGCCCGTCGCGGGCCACGGTGACCACGAACCCGACGAGTTCGAGGATCTTCCGGGTGAACACCTGCACGTCTTCCTCGTCGTCCACCACGAGCACCCGGCGCCCGCGCCCGGCCATCGTCGGCACCGCGGGCACCGGCACGCTCGTTTCGCTGGGCCGGTCGAGTGCCGGGAGCAACACCTTGAACGTGGTTCCCTTGCCCACCTGCGAGTACACCTTGATCGCGCCCCGGTGGGCGCGGACGATCCCCTGCACCGCGGCCAACCCCAGCCCGCGCCCGGTGAACTTCGTGGTGAAGAACGGGTCGAAGATCTTCGACTGTACGTCCTCCGTCATCCCGCTGCCGGTGTCCGACACTTCGAGGTACACGTACCGGCCGGGCGCGAGTTCCGCGGCGGCCTGGATCTCGGACAGGTAGCGCGCGTCCGCGTCGATGAGCCCGGTCGTCAGGGTGATGACCCCGCTCCGCGGTTCGATCGCGTCCGAGGCGTTGGTGATGAGGTTCATCACGATTTGCCGGAGTTGCGTCGGGTCGGCCTGAACCGAGGGGAGCCCGATCGTCAGGTTGTACTTGAGAACGGCCCGCTTCGAGAGGGCCGTGGCCAGGAGCTGGCTCATCTCCTGGGTGAGCACGTTCAGGTCGACCGGGTGAACGACGAACTGCCCGCGCCCCGCGTAGGCGAGCATCTGCTGGCACAGTTCGGCCGCGCGCTGGGCCGCGGACTCGATCCGCTTTAAGTCCTCGCTGATCGGGTCGTTCGGCGGGAGCCGCATCCGGCTCAGCGAGGCGTACCCGAGCATCGCGGTGAGCAGGTTGTTGAAGTCGTGCGCGATCCCGCCCGCCAGCACCCCGAGACTTTCTAATTTCTGCGACTGGAGCAACTGGCGATCGTATTTCTGTTGTTGCTCGCGCGCACGCAGATCGGCTTCCAGTTCGCGCCGGGCGTCCTCCGCGGCCCGGCGGTCGGTCACGTCCCGGCCGACCGCTTGCACCTCGACCAACTCGCCGCTCGGCACGTAGAACCCGCGGTTCACGAACTCCATCCAGCGCATCCGCCCGGCCCCGTCCGTCAAACGGTTCTCGATCCGGACCACCGGTTTGGTCGGTGCCATCGTCGCGAGTTCGGACTCGATGTGCGCGCGGTCGTCCGGGTGAACGAGCGGTTGCCACGAGTGCCCGATCAACTCTTCGACGCGCTTCCCGAACATGCGGCAGTACACGTCGTTGACGAACGTGATGGTCCCGTCCGGGCGGAACCGGCACACGACCTCCGTTTGGTCCTCGACGACCTTGCGGTACCGCTCCTCGCTCTCGCGCAGGGCGATTTCGGCGTGAGATTGGGCGGTGATGTTGGTCGCGGTGGCGAGCACCCCGGCGCCCTCGGGGAGCGCGGTGAGGTTCACGAGGAGGGTGACGGGGCCGATCGCGGCCGGGAACCGCAGCGTGTGCGCGAGCGGCTCGCCCGAGGTGCAGACGCGCTCCAGGTTCGCACTGATCTCGGCCGCGACCTCTTGCGGCAGCCCGACCTCCGTGACCTTGAGACCGAGCAACTGGTCCAGGGGGCGCCCGACCATGCGGCACCCGGCCGGGTTCACGAACGTGTGGCGCCCGTCCCGGTCGAAGCCGACTACGGGGGTGGGGAGCAGATCGAAGATCGCTCGGAAGGTATCGTTCGGTGAGTCGGGCACAGTTGGGCCTGGGAACACGGGGGAGCGACCGCGTTACTGCCGGATTGTAACCGCGTGGGACCGACGACAAAATCGCAACCGTATCGAACAGACGATACGGTTGCAATTGGATCGAAATCCCCTCACTATTCAAGGAGACGCAGGCGAACGGAAACAGAGCCGCCCGATTAGCGCGTGGCTTTCTCGGTCTTACGGCACGAAGAGGCCATTTCCTCGTTCATCCGCTTCCGGAGCACCGGGTCAACGAGGTTCCCGTGGTTCCGCTTCGGGAACAGTTCCACCACGGCGTCGCTCTTGAGGTCCGCGAGCGATTGTTTGAGCAGCCGCGTCGCGCCTTCGAGGTAGAACGTGTCCTCGTCGCCCATGTATACGTGAATCTTGCCACCGAGCTTTGGTCCGAGCGTCTTCCAGTTGCGCTCCAGGACGAGCCGAATGTCGTACTTCTCCCACGTCTTCGCGACCTTCGGGTCGACGGCCCCCGTCGCGCGGTTCCACAAATGTTGGGGGTGGCCGTCGGCCCCACGGGGGCTGAAGACCGCTTCAAACGAACCGAGTTGCCCGCCGCGAGTCATGTACTCTTCCATGTCGGAGAACGGCTTGAAGAACAACATCGGTTTGCCGTTCGCGCGGCCGAGCGGGCGCGGCTTCCCGTCCGCATCGGTGAACGTGTTCACGCCCTTCGCGTAGAGATCGATCAGTTGGAAGTCGCGGAAGTCGACCGGGTCCGGCGCTGTGGACCAGCACCCGGCAAACGTGTCCGGGTGCGCGACCTGGAGCCACAAGCTACTCCACCCGCCGGACGAATGTCCGGTCGCAAATCGCGTTCCGTTCCCGCGATAAATTTTCTCCAGGTGTGGAATCAGTTCCTCCACCAGCGCCCGACCGACCGGCCCATTGTTTTCCGAGTCCGCGAACACGTGGTGCCCGAGCCGGCAGTTCGGGTCGAGCACCACCCAGATCATCTCCGTGCCGTTCACGTCCCACGCTTTGCGCGCTGCGGCGCCCGCGGCTGCGAAGTGGTTCCCACCGAACCCGGGCACCTCGTACACGACCGGGTACTTGCGGTTCGGTTCCTTTGCGAAGGACGGCGGGAGCACGACGCCCCCACGCAGACTCATCGGCTTACCGTGGAACTTGCTCAGCAGCTTGCTTTCGACCTCGACGAGCTTGACCGTGTCGGTGTCTTTGAACTCGCGGGCCTTGACCACCTGATCGAGCTTGAGTTCGATGGTGCCGGACGTTTTGGGGTCGAGATCGAGTTGTTTCGTCTTCGCGTAGACGTTGCCGGGCGAAGCGAGGAAGTCGATCCCGCCCAGGTCGCGGTCCATCACCGCGCTGACGTGATACTCCCCGGGTTTGAGGTCCGCGAGCGGTGCGGGATAGGCGACGGCCTTCGCATTGAGCACGAGCGGTTCGCCGGGCTTCCAGTTCTTGACGTCCTTGGCGAGCCCCGGTTCGGGTTTGAACCAGTTCATGCCGACCGGGGGAGAGGCCCCGTTCGAGCGGATCGTCACGTACACGCGCCCGCTGAACGGCACGTCGCACGCGGCCTTATCGAACGTGAGTTTGAATTCCAGTGACTTCGGATCAGCCGCGTGCGCGCCGGGCGCGAGCGCGAGAAGAGCAAGGGCGATGAGGGCGGAGCGCATGGTATTGGGACCAAACCAATAATGAAAAGAACCGACCGGGTTCAACAAGATTAGCAGGAGCGGTGGGTCCGTTCCCGTTAATCTTGTTAAACCCGGCCGGTTTCTTCTTTCGCGTGCGCGCTTAGTGCCGGAAGAGGAACTCGCGGGTGTTCACGAGCGCCCAAACCAGGTCTTCCCACGCCTTGCGTTTGTCGTCGCGCTTCGCAACGTGGTCCAGCGCGATCTGTTTCTCGTCCGCGAACGGGGCGCGCCCGAGCGCGGCGAAGTACAGTTCGTTCAGGATCTCGTCGTCCTTCATCTTCGCGGCGAGCAGCTTACCGAGCCGGTTGTTCGCCCCGCGGACCTTCTCGTTCACGGTCGGCCCGTTGATGAGCTGCAGGGCTTGCGCGAGGTTCCCGTCGCTCTCGCGCTCGCACTCGCACGCCAGTTCGCGGGCCGGTTGACCGAACGCCTTCAGGAACGGGTGGTTCACCTCGCCGTCGGGGAGCTGGATTGCCCGGGTGCCCACCGGCAGGCCCGCGAACTTCTCGGGCATCGCGGTGAAGTCGCAGATCGCGTCCAGCAGTTGCTCGGCCGTGAGCAGCTTCGTCACCGCGTGCGAGAAGTACTTGTTGTCGTCCCGGTTCGAGTCGTTCGGCTGCGCGGAGAGCTGGTACGTCCGCGACTTCATGATGGTCTTCACCAGCACCTTCATGTCGAACTTGTTCTTGGCGAAGTCCTTCGCGAGCGCGTCGAGCAACTCGTCGTTGCACGACGGGTTGGAGTCGCGGAAATCGTCCACCGGGTCCACGATCCCCTTGCCCATCAGGTGGAACCACACGCGGTTCGCAACCGACTTGCTGAAGAAGGCGTTCTCCGACGAGGTGAGCCACGCGGCCAGCACCGCGCGCCGGTCCTCGCTCGGCTTCACGTCCGCGTCGCCCGTGCCGATGTAGCGCGGCTTCATCTGCTTGCCGGTGCGCGGTTGGTTCACCTCGCCGTCGCGCGCGGTGAAGACCACTTCCGCGGTCACTGCCCCGTTCGGCTTGGCCCCGATGGTCGGTTCCGGCTTGGTCCGCACGCGGGCGAACCACGCGGCCATGCCGTAGTAGTCGTCCTGGCTCCAGCGCTCGAACGGGTGGTTGTGGCACTTCGCGCACTGCATCCGCACCCCGAGGAACAGTTGCGCGGTCGTCTCCGCGAGGGCGGTCGGGTCTTTCGCGATGCGGTAGTAGTTCGCGGGCGGGTTCGAGTAGGAGTTCCCGTTGGCGGTGATGACCTCCTGCACGATCTTGTCCATCGGCGTGTTCTTCAGGAAGTGCCCGCGGAGCCACGCCTGCATGCCGTAGCTGCCCTTCACCTGGATCGTCTTGCGGCTCGAGCGCAGCACGTCGGCCCACTTGAGCGCCCAGAAGTCCGCGAACTCCGGCGTGTCGACGAGCGCGTCGATGAGTTTGTCGCGCTTCTTCGCGTCCTTGTCGGCGAGGAAGGCTTTGGCCTCGTCGGTCGTGGGCATCCGGCCGATGCAGTCGAGGTACGCCCGGCGCACGAACTCGTGGTCCTCGCTCAGTTCGGAGGGCGCGATGCTCATCTGCTTGAGCTTGGCGAACGTGTGCGTGTCGACGAAGTTCGTTTCGGTCGGCTTGGGCCACACGAACCCGTCGCGCGGTTCGAGGTACGTGATGCGCACCGCGACCAGTTCTTCGAGGTACCGGCACAGGATCGCGACCTCGCCCGAGCGCTTGAACTCGACCATCCCGGTCGGCGTGACGTCCGCGATGGACGGGTCGCTGCTGCTGAAGTTCGTGAGCCGGGTCACGTCGCGCTGGGAGTCATCGGCGAACGTGGCCACGACGCCCAGTTGCTGCCACTTGCTCGGGGCCTTGAGCAGGCGCGCCGGCGGGGTGACTTCGACCTTCTTCACGGCCGGCAGCGTCGGGGCGTCGTCCTTCAACCCTTCCGCGAGCCACGCCGTTACTACTTCGCCCGGCACGCTGGTCGCGCCGAACCGCTGGCCGCCCTCGTGCGGAACGCGGCCCACGCCCTTGAGCAGCAGGAGGCTCTGTTCCGGGTCGTGTTTCCCGGTGCGCCGGCCGAACTGCTCGCGCGTGAGTTGCAGATAGTCCGCGGCCGGGTCGAACCCGCGGAGCGAGAGCTTGAAGCCGTTCTTACCGCTCGGCGTGCCGTGGCACGCGCCCATGTTGCACCCGCCCACGTTCATTGCGGCAATCACGTCGCGGCGGAAACTGACCGGGGTGACTTTATCCATGCCCGCAACGGTCACTGCCACGCGGACCTCTTTACCGTTCGCGCGAACGGTGACGGTTGCGTTCCCGTTCTTCTTGGGGCGCAGGTACCCGCCTTCTTGCAGATCGACCACGCCGGCCGGCTCGACCTTCAAATCGACCACGCCGGTCAGGTCGCGCACCGATCCGTCGCCGTACTTCCCGTTCACAACGAGCTGGCGTGCGTCTCTTACTCCACTGAGCGTCACGGTTTGCGGGAACGCCTCAATGGTGGCGGGCTGACCGATGACGGCCTTACGTTCTTCCGCCTCAACCGGCGGGGCCGCGAACGCAGGAGCGGTAGTCGCAAGCGCGAATGCCAATCCAAAACCCCGCGCGCAAGCGGAGAGAGAAAATCGCGTTCGAGCGAGATCGAATTGCATGGCGTAGTCCTCGCGAGTGCGGCGAGCCGGACCATCAGCGCCCGGTGGGTGGGTGAGGTAGAACGCGGACTGCGGTAGGCTGGTGCAGGTGTGAACAGCCATTAGCATAAACCGGCCGGCGCCGCCGAGCGAGAGGAAAACACAGAACCTCGCCACGCCGCTTTTTGGTGAGAAATTGGCTGAAATTCCAGCGTTTCGGTTGATCGACTCTTCCTGGATCGTGAGAGAGGGCGAAAATCTTTTCGCGCCCCACGCGAATCATCGTTACCTGATCGTTACCTCAGTACAGCGGTTCTCGATCGTCTAAACGGTAGGTGGCTCCGTGAAGATTCGGACGGTTACACGAATTCGCGCAGAACGGTCGGCGCGAATCGGAAACGTCTCCTACAGTGGAGTGCCCCGTGGTCCGAAGCCCCGAACACGAGCCGGTGGGCACGGAACGGCCGACCGATAACACGACAGGAATCTGCCGCCGGAGCAATAGCAATTGCCGACGCGGTGCGTCGCCCATGCACACCACTCACCCGATTGCGGACCGCGACGCGCTGCTGGAAGCGGCCTGTACCGCCGGGTTGTTCACCACCCCCAATCAAATTCAAAAAGCCGTAGACCGCACGACGCCCGGCCCCGCACGCGCTGCGGCCCGTGCCCTCGTGACGTCCGGGTTGCTCACGCAGTTCCAGGTCGACCGCTTGCTCGCCGGGCGCACCGACGGGTTCCGGATCGGCCCGTACATCGTCCTCGACCAGATCGGGCGCGGGGCGATGAGCTGCGTGTACAAGGCGAAGCACCAGACGATGAACCGGTCGGTCGCGATCAAGGTGTTCGCCGCCGATCTGACGCGGACCGCCGAGGAGCGCCAGGCGTTTCAGAGCGCGGCGCAGGCGGCCGGTAAACTCACGCACACGAACATCGTCACGGCCTTCGACGCGAACGAACTGCACGACCGGTTCTATCTCGTGCTGGAGCTGGTAGACGGCCCGAGCCTGGACGCACTCGTGCGGCAACACGGCCCGCTCCCGGTGGGGGAAGCGTGTGAGTTCGTGCGACAACTCGCGCACGGCTTGAGCCACGCCCACGACCACGGAATGGTTCACCGCGCCCTGGAACCGAGCGGGATTCTCGTCACGCGGGCGACGCCGTCCGCGCGGTCCGCGGCCAAGATCGCGAACTTCGGCGTCCCGCGGTTCGAGATCGGGGCGCCCGACTTCGCCGCGCCGGAACAGTTCCGCGCTCCCGCGACGGTCGATGCCCGCACCGATTTGTACTCACTCGGCTGTGTCTTCTACTTCCTTCTGACCGGGCACGCGCCGTTTACGGGCGGGACCGGGGGAGAGATCACGCGCCGGCAGTTGCTGGAAGACGCCCCGCGTATTGATCGCTTGCGCCCGGACGTGCCGCCCGGAGTGACCGCGATCGTTCACCGACTGTTGATGAAGTTACCCGGCGAGCGATTCGCGTCCGCCGCGGAACTGATTAGCCACCTCGACGCGGTCCACGTGCCGGTTGCGCCCGGGTCCGGGTACATCAGCTTCGATACGCCGGTCGCCATACCGTACCCCTACGACAGCGGCTACCTCACCGGGCACTACGGCCAGCCGGACGGCTCGGGCGCGTACCCGCTGTCCCACTCGGGGTTCGGGCTCCCGGTTGTGGAGCCGTCGCCGTGGGAACAGATCACCGACGAGGCCGTGTGCGAAGTGACCGCGGTGGATTTGAGGAACACCCCTGCCCCACGAAAGGTGCTCAAGCTCAACCCGTCCGTTCACCGCGAGCCGGCGCCGCTCTGGAAGAACGCCGGGTTCCTCGTCGGCGCCGTGCTGCTGGCCTTCATGTGCGCCGGCGCGGTCATCAGGCTGATGGCGAAGTAGGCTTTTCGACGGGCTTCGTCGCATCGAGCATCAGCCCGCAGATGGCCGCGATGACGTAGCACGTCGCACAGATCGCGAACGCGGCCTCCCACCCACCGATCCGTTTCGTTTCGCCCAACAATCGCGGCGAAAGTGCCGCGCCGAAGTTGCCCAGCATGTTCCCGAAGCCGAGCGCGGCCCCGACGCTCTTTCCGCCCACGTCCTGGGCGTAGGCCCACACGGACGGAATCCCCAAGTCCTGACAGAACGCCATCAGCGCCAGCGCCGCGACCGCGAACCACAGCCCCGGTGCCGAACTCAGAACCGCACACATTGCGGCCCCCAGCGCCATCGTCGTCGCGATGGGCGCACTCCGCCCCCAGCGGGCGCCGAGCCGCTGACGGATCGCGTCCGTCACCATCCCGCCGACGATCATGCCCACGCACCCCGCGAGGAGCACGCCGGTTTGAATGGTGCTGCGCTGCGAGATGTCTACGTTCGCGTCTTTCAAATAGGTCGGGAGCAGTGTGACGAGGAACGCCCATGAAATGTTGTTGCAGAACTGGAGCGTGCCGAAGAACCACATGCCCCGGTTACTGGCGAGCGTGATGAGCTGGCGCTTGAACGGTGGAGGTGCGGTGTTCACGAGCAGAGTCGCGTGTTCGCCGATTTCGGGTTCTGCTCCCGGAGGTACGGGCGGAAGTGCGTGCCAATCGGTTCCTGGGCTTTCTTCAGGGACCACGCGAGTCGGTTCCGGGTACGGTTCCGGCGGGTGATCGCGAACAACGAGCCAGAACAAAAGCGCAACGACCAAACCGCACGCACCATACAGGACGAACACGCCGCGCCAGTTCATCCCGGATTCACCCGCCGCGATGCCCGCAATGGCGACGCCCGCGAGGAGCTTGCCGAGCGTCGTGGTGAGCGTCGGTGCGAACGCTCCACCAACTCGCCCGCCCAGCGAAACCACCGAGTTGAAGCGTCCGCGTTCGTGCGGGCGCGCCCAGCGCTTGATGAGACTGGCTGCGGCGGGATACGCGCCCGCTTCGGACAGTCCCAGGAGCAACCGTACCCCGAACAGTGCGCCGAACGACCACGCCAGCCCGGTCAGCGCGGTGACCACCGACCACAGCGCGATCGACACGGTGAGTACGAGGCGCGGGCCGTACCGGTCCGCGAGCGCCCCCACCGGGATCTGGAACAGGGCGTAAGTGAAGAAGAACGCGCCGAGCGCGCTTTCTTTCTGCTCCTCGCTCAGTGCGAGATCTGTCTGAATGGGGTCCGCGAGAATCGAGATGCAAACGCGATCGATGTACAGCAGTAGCGCGGCGAAGGCGGTGATCCCGACGATGAAATAGCGCTGGGGCATGGTGCTCCGGGTGAATCTGCGCGGAACGTGGTCGCGGTGTGTGAGGCGCGCACGTCGGCGCCTGCGGGTGGGATCACCGGAGTGTAGCAACTCGGGCGGGGGGATGCACGGAGAAACGCCGCGGAGCGGTATTGAAAGCTCACCCGTCCCGCGCGGTACAACATCGCGGTACGACTGATTTTTCACCGAACCCGGAACCGGACCGATGGCTTCCCCTCAAGAACTGGCCGATCAGTACCTCGCCGGCGCCGAACAGGTCCGCGCCGCGGTCGCGGGCATGACCCGCGAGCAACTCGCCGCGCGCCCCGTCGCCAACAAGTGGAGCACGCTGGAAGTCGTCTGCCACATCAGCGATTTCGAGTCGGTCCTCGCCGACCGCATGAAACGAATCATCGCGCTGGCCAGCGAGGTGCCACTCCTGATGAGCGCGGACGAAACGCTGTTCGCGCAGGAACTCGGGTACAACCAGCGCGACGCGGAGGAAGAACTGGCGCTGATCGAAGCGACCCGCAGACAAATGGCACGCATCATCCGCGGGCTGACCCCGGAACAGCTCCAGCGCACCGGCAACCACAACAAGCGCGGGCTGCAAACGTTAGAGCGGGTGATTCAACTGGCGATCAACCACATTCCGCACCACCTCACGTTCATCGGCGAGAAGCGCAAAGCCCTGGAAGCGTAGGCTCACTCGAATCTGTGTTCTGTAAGCGGAATGCAGCGTCGAGAGCTTGCGTTTGTGTTCGTGGTACAGGCCTCTGGCCTATGGAATCGTTCGCACAGGCCAGAGGCCTGTACCACGAACCGCAATTAAACGCACCAATCCAATGCAGCACAAACGAAAGAAGGCCCACCGTTCTGGTGGGCCTTCTTGATTGACACTCGACTTTTACTTGTCCGAGCGGAACTGCAACAGCCCCATCCCTTCGGGGCGCGGATCGTTGTCGGTCGGGCCGCTCCACGATTGCACGCCCGCCCCGGGCACGAAGCGCGACACGTTCATCGCCCACGTCTTGCCGTGCGAGGGCTTCTCGCCGGTCAGCTCCGCGAGCGGGATCGCCAGTTCCGCCGTCCACCCGTCGTCGGTCGCCTGGAACGCGACGTGGTACTTCGGGTTCCAGGTCTTATCGCCCCAGCAGTCTTCTGCCAGGCACCCGCGGTGGTCGATCTGGAAGCGGTAGTACGTTTGGTAATCGCGGTCCATGTCGAGCAGGATGTCCACGCGGTCGTGACCGTTCAGGTCCGCGTCGCGGGTGCGCTTCGTCGCCGGTTCAACCTTCTTACCGACCGGGTGGGAGCACTTCACGCCGATGTACAAGTACCGGTCGTCGTAGGTGAACACGCTCTCGGTGCGGTAGCGCTCGCCGAACGCCTTCGCCTCTTCCGGCTTGTCGGGCGTCGTGGCCGCGTTGAGTTTGAGAACCTTCGCGGTCTTCCAGCAGTCGTCGTCCAGTTTACCGTCGAGAATCGGGCGCGTTTCGGAGAGCCGGCACTGCACGAGCGCCTTGGGCGGCGTTGCGATCGCGGTGGGGTTCACGAGCCACAGTTCCGCCGCGAGGCAGTCGCGCCACAAGTCCTGACCGGGGGCCGCGGTCACGGCCGCGGGCGTGTGCTTGAAGTAGTCGCTGATGAACGTGTCCGCGTCGGTGTGGCGCCCGACCTGTTTGCGCGCCGCGAGGAAGCACAACCACGACGCCGGGTCGCGGCTGTACACCGGGCCGAAGGCGTCCAGTTTCGGCTCTAGATCGAGACAGGTCTGGTGCCACTTCAGGATCATGTTCGGGCTGTAGAACTTGTAGTGATCCTCTTCCACGTTCGCGCCGCCTACGGTGGTCGCCGTTCCGCTCGCGGGCTTGATGGTGCCTCCACCTTTGGCCTCGAACGTTACGGTCTTCAGCAGCATCTTTTGCTGGATCTCGGTGCGGCGCCGGGCCTCGGTGCTCGCGTGGTAGCGCGTCAGCCAGCGGAACCCTTCCACCGCGAGCGGGTGGCCCGGGTAGTTGATCGTGAGCACGCCGAACACCTCGCGGGCCTCGATCCACTTCCCCTCACGGGCCAGCCGCGTGCCGACCGCGAACGCGGTCCGCGCCGCGACGTCGTCCGGCATCTTCTTCAGCTCGGTGCTGAGCGACCCCATCAGCTTGTCCACGCCGCCGAAGTCGGAGTCGCTGATGTTGGCGAGCAGCTCGATGTTCCGGCGCGACTGCACGGCCTTTTGCTTCTCGGCCGCGGTCGCCGGGTCGTAGGTCACGGAGACGTTCCGGCGCGCCGTTCCGCCCGGGGCGAGGGTGACGCCGTCCATCAGGTTCGCGTGCCCCTCCGCACCCTGCAACCGGTGCGCGACCAGCACGAAACAGCGGCGATCAACAACCGCGCCATCGCCCGCGAGAACTCGGGTAGCGGTCTCAGCGAAGTCCTTCGGCGAATCGTTGAGTCGGATGTTGAACGCGCCCTGATCGAGCTTCACGGCTGCGGCCTTCGGGTCGAGCGAGAGAGCGTAGAGCTTCTTCGCTTCCCACGGCTTGAGCCCGAGTGCGGTGATCTGTTCCGGGAAGCAGTTCGCGTCGGCCGCTTGCTTGAAGGCTTCCTTCGCGACGTTGAGCGCGAGGGCGTCTGCCGGGGTGGTGTCGGTCGCGTAGAGGTCGCACACGATCACGTCCGGTTGCCACGTGCGGATCGCCAGCACCGCGTGCCGCAGCAGTTGTTCGTTCGCCTTGCCGTTGTGGGCGCGGTCCCAGGTGGCAAGGAGTTCGCGCGGCGGCAGCCCGGTCGCGTGCGCGGAGAGCGGGAACGCCCACGCGCTTTCGGCCGCGGACCCGCCGGCCAGTCGCATCGCGGACCGCGCACGCAGCCCGTCGCTCGCGCGCTTTGAGTCGGCCGTGGCCGGGTCCGCGTTCATCAGGCTCGTCGACGCGCACAAGTAGCCGTCGGCCGCGCCGATGCCGGCCACCACGTCGAGCGGCGTGTTCTTACCGCTGGAGTGCAGGAACAGTGCCGCGGCGCGCTGCCCGCCGGCCCGCTGCACCTTCCACGACTTTCCGCCGTCCACCGTGCCGATGATGCAGCCGAGGTCGCCGACGAGCCAGCCTTCCTTCTCGCTAACGAAGTGCATGCCGTTCACGGGCACGCTCAGTTCGGTCTTCTGCACGTCCCAGGTTTTGCCGAGGTCCGCGCTGTGCAGCACGAACCCGCCCGGCCGCCCCGCAACCCACACGTGTGTGCCGAAGGTCGCAACGCAGCGGAAATCGCACGAGGCCAGCGCCGCGGTCGGCAGCCCGAGGTTCACGAAACCCCACTTGCGCCCGCCGTCGGTGCTCGTGAGAACCGCCCCGCCGTCGCACGCGGCGAACGCCCCGCCGTAGGCCTTCTCGCGCGTGTTGGGCGAGTACGCAACCCCGTGAATGTTGCGCCCGCCGAGCGGGTCGAGTTCGGCTTCGTGGTATTCGCCGCCCTTATTCAGTGCCGGTGTATTGACCCTTCCGATTTTGCCCCACGCGCCCACGACGATTCCGCTGATGCCGCCGGAGAAGAACTCCGCGCCGCGTGAAGACGGTAGCCGCGGGCCTTTCACGGGTTCCCAACTGATCCCGGCGTCGTTCGTGGTGAACATGCCGGTGGGGAACGCATCGGACCCGTCGCCGCACGCGAAGCCGTTCTTTTCGTCCAGGAAGCGGACCGCGTGCAGCCCCGGCATCACGTTGGTGCCGACCTCGGCCCACCTGTTCCCGCTATCGGTGGTCTTCAGCATCACACCAATGGACCCGATGGGCGTATCGAGGCGCCCGACCGCCCAGCCGGTGGACAGGTTCACGAAGTGGATCCCGCGGAGACTGGCCCGCGTGCCGGTTTTCTGGCGCTCCCACTTGTTCCCGCCGTCCATCGTGTGCCAGATGGCGCCGTCGTCACCGCACGCCCAGCCCTCGCTCGCGTCCACGAAGTGAACCGCGTGCAGGCCCGCGTCGTCGAACGCGACCGCCGGCTGTGCGAGCGCGGGGGCCGCGATCACGAGCGCGGACGCCACCGCAAGAAGTAACCGGACGCGAATCATGCTCCGCTCCACTCAAGGAGTGCCTCTCTCACTGCACCGGAGGCTTTGGGGGAGCGGGGTAATAGGCGAACCGAGGAAATGACGCTAGCCGAGTTTGGTGCCCCACCGGTGAACCCCGCCCGCAAGGGCGGTGGGTGGCACCAAAGTGGGGTGGTCAACTGTGTTGCGACCCGTGTGACGTCGTTGTGCACGCGACCCACCGCCCTTGCGGGCGGGGTTCACCCTGCGCGCCATTAGTCCGCGAGCCAGTAGCGGATGATGCAGTAGAGGGCCTGGAACCCGTCCTTCATGCCGATCTTCTTGCCCTCTTCGTAGGTGCGCCCGGAGTAGCTGATCGGCACCTCGAAGATGCGCCACCGCGGCTGCCCCTTGCGCTTGCGGGCGATCTTCGCGGTCACTTCGGGCTCGAACCCGAACCGGTCGCTCTTGAGCGTCATGCCCTGAATGATTTCGCGCTTGAAGACCTTGTAGCACGTCTCCATGTCGGTCAGGTTCAGGTTGGTACACCAGTTCGAGAGTGTGGTGAGCACCTTGTTCCCGACCGAGTGCCAGTAGTACAGCACCCGGTGGCTCTCGCCGATAAACCGTGACCCGATCACCACATCGGCGCGCCCGTCGAGGATCGGCTGGATCAGCTTCGGGTACTCGGCGGGATCGTACTCCCAGTCCGCGTCCTGCACGATCACCAGGTCGCCGGTGCAGTGTTTGAAGCCCTCGCGGAGCGCGGCGCCCTTGCCCATGTTCTTGGGCTGGTGGAACACGCGCACGTTGTCGTACTGCTTTTCCAGTTGGGCGAGGATCGCGGGCGTGCCGTCCTTCGAGAAGTCATTGACCAGGATCAGTTCCTTGGGGATCTCGACGGCCTGCACGCGGCGCACCAGCTCCGCGAGCCAGCGCTCCTCGTTGTACACCGGGATCACCACCGAGAGCTTGAACCCGGGCGGGATCGGGTAGATCCCGATCTGCCGGCACGCATTTACGCCCAGCAACTGCTCCAGCAGCGCGACCCGCGCGTTCGGGTCGGCGGCCATGCGCTCCAGGAGCGGGGCCAGTTCCGGCGCGATCTCGGCCAGCTTCTCCGCGGGCGTCCCGGGCGCGGGGGCTTTCTGCGTCAACGCGGTCGTCATGTGTCCTCGTCCTCCTTGCGGCTGGGCAAGCCGGCTTGACACGCTCACCTCCAGTAACGTAGGGATAGGACGCTTTCGTCAACCCCGGATCGCGACCGAGACCGACTTTCGCGGCGCATGGAGGCGTCTCAGTGAAACCGACTTCTTCCGTTTCAGCCCCCGCACCGGCTCCCGTGCCCTTGTGTGATATCCAGGCCCAGTACACCGCACTGAAGACGGAAATTGACGCCGCCGTGCTGCGCGTGCTCGGCTCCGGGCAAGCCATTCTGGGACCGGAAGTAGCAGCGTTCGAGCAGGAAACGGCCCAGTTCTGCGGGGCACAGTTCGGGATCGGGTGCGGGTCCGGGACCGACGCCCTGGTGCTCGCGCTGCGGGCGCTCGACATCGGCCCGGGCGACGAGGTGATCGTCCCGCCGTTTACCTTCTTTGCTTCTGCGAGCGCGGTCGCTCGGATCGGCGCGACCCCGGTGTTCGTGGACATAGACCCGATCACGTTCAACATCGACCCGGGCCAGATCGAGGCGAAAATCACCTCGCGCACCCGGGCCATCATGCCCGTCCACCTGTTCGGCCAGTGCTGCGATATGGACGCCATCTGGCAGATCGCCGCGGACCGGCAGCTCTACGTGGTCGAGGACGCGGCCCAGTCGTTCGGCAGCGAGTACCGCGGGAAGCGCTGCGGGGCACTCGGGATCGTGGGGTGCATGAGCTTCTACCCCACGAAGAACCTCGGCGCGCTCGGCGACGCGGGGCTCGTGACCACCAACGACCCGGTCATCGACAAGAAGCTCCGCGCCCTCCGCGTCCACGGCTCGGAGGTGAAGTACTACCACAAGTACATCGGCTACAACATGCGGCTCGACGCGGTCCACGCCGCGGTGCTGCGGGTGAAGCTGCCGCACGTCGCGAACTGGCTGACCGCCCGCGAGACCGCCGCGAAGCGCTACGACGGGCTGATCGAGCGCGCGAACCTGCACGGGTTCATGCGGCGCCCCATCGCGATGCCCGACCGCCGGCACACGTACAACCAGTACGTCGTCCGCGTGCCGTCGAACCACCGCGATCCACTCGTGAAGTACCTGAAAGAGAACGGCGTGGGCGTGGAAGTGTACTACCCGCTCAGCCTGCACCAGCAGGAGTGCTTCAAGCACCTGGGCTACCGCACCGGCGACTTCCCGACCAGCGAAGAGGCCGCCGGGGGCGTGTTCGCGCTGCCGATGTTCCCGGAAATCACCGAAGCCCAGCAACAGCGCGTGGTCGAAGTGTGCAGCAGCTACCTGCGCCAAACCGTGCGTCGCGCGGCGTAACTGCCCGTTTTGGGCGAACGGCCGGTGCCGTACTTAGCCGGGATGAACCGGACTCGGAATGCGCACGTGCGGGTTCCGAGTCCGGTTCATCCCGGCTAAGTTTTTCTGCATCACATCGCCGCGCAGTTTTCGCACGCCGTCTGAGTTTTCGGGTGACGTGGGTTTCATTTTTATTGCTTCCCCAGAAACGAAACGCTCGGGCCGATTGATTTGGGGCTTTGTAAGGCCGCTCGCCATCCTACACTTGGACAAACGATTTCCTTTTTAGGTTATCCGATGCCCACGTCGCCCTCTCCCGAAAACCCGACCCTCACTCCGCCCCCGAAAGGCTGGCGAACGGCCGCGGTTCCGGCTCCCGTTCCGGTCGCGCCCCCGGTGCAGCCACCGCCCTCCGGCGAGAGCCTCGCGATACTCGAGCGCTACAAACGCGACCTGCACAACTCACTCGTGAATTCGCTCGACTCGAACCGGCTCAGCGCGCTCCCCGCGGACCGACAGCGCGCGGAACTGTCCGCGCTGATCGCCAAAGCGATCGCGAGCGACCCGCCCCCGGTGGCCCGGGCCGACGAGCGCTTGCTGCGCGAGTTGCTCGACGAGATCCTCGGGTTCGGGCCGCTCGAAATACTCCTGCGGGACCCGACTATCACGGACATCCTGGTGAACGGGCCGAAAGAGGTGTACGTCGAGCGCAACGGGAAATTGGCCCTGTCGGACGTGACGTTCCGCGACGACCAGCAGGTGATGCAGGTTCTCGACCGGATCGTGTCCAAGGTCGGGCGCCGCATCGACGAGAGCAGCCCGATGGTGGACGCGCGGCTCCCGGACGGGTCGCGCGTGAACGCGGTCATCGCCCCCCTGAGCGTCAAGTTCCCCGCGATCAGCATCCGGCGGTTCGGCGGAGGCGCGAAGCACCTGGACGACCTCGTCGGGCTCCACATGCTGGCCCCGGAGATGGCCCTGTTCCTCAAGGCCGCGGTAAAGGCCCGGCTGAACATCATCGTGAGCGGCGGGACCGGGAGCGGGAAGACGACGCTCCTGAACGCGCTGTCCCGGTTCATCCCGGAAACCGAGCGGATCGTCACCATTGAGGACGCCGTCGAGCTCCAGCTCCAGCAGCGGCACGTGGTTACGCTCGAATCGCGCCCGCAGAACGTGGAGGGTAAGGGGCAGGTCACGATCCGCGATTTGGTGCGCAACGCGCTGCGGATGCGCCCGGACCGGATCGTGGTCGGCGAGTGCCGCGGCGCGGAGGCGCTCGACATGCTCCAGGCCATGAACACCGGGCACGACGGGAGCCTGACGACGCTCCACGCGAACACCCCGCGCGACGTGCTGGCCCGGTTGGAGACGATGGTCATGATGGCGGGGTTCGACCTGCCCGTGAAGGCGATCCGCCAACAGGTCGCGAGCGCGGTGAACATTATCGTGCAGACGGCCCGGCTCCAGGGCGGCGCCCGGCGCGTCACCTCGATCACCGAGCTGACCGGCATGGAGGGCGAGACAATTACCCTTCAGGACGTCTTCCGGTACCACCAGAGCGGCGTAAATGGCGCGGGGAAGGCGTTCGGGACGTTCGAGGCCACCGGGATTCGTCCTCACGCGACAGAGCGGATTCAAACGGCCGGGGTGGTGCTCCCGCCCGACGTGTTCCAACAGCGCACGCTCGCGCCGGATGAAGCAGAAAAGGGTATGGCGTAGGTTGGTTCGTATTACACCCGCTCGTTAACGAGCGGGTGGAGTGACACACAAGAACTAAATGACCCGAGCCCACAAAATCGTGGGACTCGGCCCGATCCGGTGGTTTACGCACCAAGGCCGAACTTCTCGCGCACCCATTTCCACATGGTCGGCCGGGTTTCTTGCAGCGGTACCCCGGTGGTGCGGAGCAGTTCGACCGCGACGTGGTGCAAATCCCGGGTCGCGTGACCGGTCGGGTGCACCGCGCCTAACGGTTTCCCCTCGTTGGCGGCGGCCCGGACCCCGCTCGCGTCCGGGTGGACCGCGTAAACACTGTTGGTTCCGAGGCGCTCCCGGATGCGGGCGAGAGTGAACTGATCGCGGCCCGGCTCGTACTCGTTGACGAGGAGCACCGGGTCGGGCAGGTTGCGCTCGCGGAGCCCTTCGATGAGCAATTTCGCGGCCTGGACCGAGGGCACGTCCTGCCGCAGGACGAGGACCAACCGGTCGGCCTCTCTCACGATCTCGAAATATTCGGCGTCGAACGCGGCGGGCATGTCGAGCACCGCGATGCCGGCCACCTGGCGCAGGAGCCGCACGAGTTTCGCCCCGGCGCCCGCCCCGGGGCGGATCGGATCGAGCGACCGGTACGGCCCGACGAGCACCGAGAACCGGTCGTTCACGTGCGCCAGGGCGGATTGCACCGTCACGAGGTCGGGGGCACCGGGACCGGTAAGGACGTCGGCCGTTGTGAGCGGGGGCGCGAGGTTCAGGAGTCCCGAGAGCCGGCCGAGGCCCCGCGCGAACTCAGTCAGCACGCACGGTGCACCGCTCAGTGCCGGGAACTCGGCCGCGAGGTTGATGGCCGTTGTGGTCGCACCGGCCCCCTCAACCACTCCACCGACCGCGATCACGCGGCACTGGGATTTCTGGACCCCGAACTGAACAAGAATTCGTTCTAAGGCAGCCCCGAAGTCGTCCCGGGTAAACGGGACCGGAACCAGTTGGGCGGCCCCGCGCCGGTTCACATGGAACAGGGCCGCGGGGTCGTAGTCGCCCTCGACGAGCGCGAGAACCGGGTTCCCCGGGAACGCGGACCCGACGCGGCTCATCTGTTCGGCCTCGTCGAGCGACCCGACCCGGACCACAAAAATGTGCCGTGCCCCGAACTGGGCGGGCGATTGCGCGAGGAGCGCGTCCGCGGACGGGTGTTCCGCCGCGATCGTTACCGCGTTTTCGGCCAGTCCGGGCCGCAGATCGGGCACCGCGGTCGGGGGGCAATTTACCAGAACTGCGGGGAGCGGATACATTTGCGTGATGGGTTGGGCGCCGGGGAAGAGGGTTTGCTAAACCTACGTAGTGCGCCAATTGGCGCCGCACAACTCGGCAAATCGGCCCCGTGCGACACTTCGCCTTGTCGTTGCCTCGCCCGCGCCGTTAGTATGGGATGTTCGCTCCTGACGGAGTTCAGGGGCACCAAAACCCGACGGTGATCATGCCGCCGAAGATCGTGAAGGCACCGGCGCCTGCCGCGCCCGGTGCGCCCGCTGCGTTGACCTTCGACCCGACGAACCCGTTCATCGTGCAGTCGGACCGGTCCGTCCTGGTGGAAGTGGACAACCCGAAATACACGGAGGCGCGCGACGCGATCGCGCCCTTCGCCGAGCTGGAAAAGAGCCCGGAACACATCCACACGTACCGCATCTCGAACCTCTCGCTCTGGAACGCCGCCGCCGCGGGGTTCAGCGCCCAAGAAGTGGTCGGGGTGCTCCAGAAGTACACCAAGTTCCCGATCCCGCAGAACATCCCGACCGACATCGCGGAGACGGTCGCGCGGTATGGGCGCGTGAAGCTCGAGCGCATCGACGCCGACACGCTGAAACTGGTGTGCTCCGACAAGCCGCTGCTCGCGGAACTGGCGCGCAACAAGAAGGTGAAAGAGTACCTCGGGGAGAAGCTCGACGACACGAGCTTCGTGGTCACCCCGGCGTACCGCGGGGTGCTGAAACAGGCGCTCATTACCGTTGGGTACCCGGCCGAAGACATCGCGGGGTACACCGAGGGGGCGATGCTGCCGATCGCGCTACGCGAAACGGCCGCGAGCGGGGTACCGTTCCACGTCCGCGATTACCAGCGCGAGGCGGCGGACGTGTTCCACGCGGGCGGCGACGTGCGCGGGGGCAGCGGGGTGATCGTGCTGCCGTGCGGCGCCGGGAAGACCGTCGTCGGCATCGTGGCCATGTCGCTGCTCCAGAAGAACACGCTCGTGCTGACCACGAGCATCACCGCGGTGAAGCAGTGGCGCCGGGAGATCATCGACAAGTCGACGCTCACCGCGGACGAGGTGAAGGAGTACACTGGCGAGACGAAGGACATCGGCCCGGTGACGGTCGCGACCTATCAGATCCTGACGTACCGACCCGACAAGACCGAGGACTTCCCGCACTTCGGGCTGTTCGAGCAGCGCGATTGGGGCCTCATCGTGTACGACGAGGTCCACCTGCTCCCGGCCCCGGTGTTCCGCGTGACGGCGCAGATCCAGGCGCGCCGGCGCCTCGGGCTGACGGCCACGCTGATCCGCGAGGACGGGCGCGAGGGCGACGTGTTCTCGCTGATCGGCCCGAAGAAGTACGACGTGCCGTGGCGCGAACTGGAAACGAAGGGGTGGATCGCGAGCGCGAGCTGTTCGGAGATCCGCGTCGCGCTGCCGACCGACGCCACCCGCATGGAGTACGCGGTCGCCGACCACCGGGCGAAGTACCGGATCGCGAGCGAGAACGTGGCGAAGGACGAGGTCGTCGCGGAGCTACTGGAGCGCTACAAGGACCAGCGCGTGATCGTGATCGGGCAGTACCTCTCGCAACTGCACCGGCTCAGTGACCGGTTCGACCTGCCGCTCATTACGGGCAGCACCGGCAACGTGGAGCGCGAGGACCTGTACGGCAAGTTCCGCCGCGGCGAGGTCCGGCACCTGGTGCTCTCGAAGGTCGGGAACTTCGCGATCGATTTGCCGGACGCGAACGTGCTGATCCAGGTGAGCGGGACGTTCGGCTCGCGCCAGGAAGAGGCCCAGCGCCTCGGGCGCATCCTGCGCCCCAAGAGCAGCGGCGACGGGGACGCGCACTTCTTCACGCTGGTGACGCGCGACACCCGCGAACTCGACTTCGCCCACCACCGCCAGATGTTCCTGACGGAGCAGGGCTACAGCTACGAGATCCTCGACGAGCGCGACGTGCTCCCGTCGAAGTCCGCCGCCGGGTAACGCGATGGACCGCGTCACCGAGTTCTTGGAAATCGAGTTCCCGAACACTGAGGAGCGAGCCATGCTCCTCGGTATCGCTACTTCACCGACCGACAAAACTGCAAAACTCGTTTACGCCGACTGGCTCGAAGACCGCTCCGACCCGCGCGGCGAGTACGTTCGTCTGCTGGCCGAAGGAAAGAAGCTCGCGCCGCGAGGCACCAAGCGCCTCGCGACGCTCCGGAAGAAGTGCTCGCCCGCGTGGTTATCGGTGATCGGCGAACTGCATACCGAGTTCGCGGACATCAAAACGCGGGCTGAGCCTCAAGGCCGGCGCCGGCCCAAGTTTCGCGCGACGTGCGACCGCGGACTCTGGGACATCCAATACTCCTGCGACCTGATGTCCGCTGACGGCCCGTTGGTCTCGGTGCTCGCGTTCCTGGCGCGAGGGGATATTGCGCCAGTGATTCGCTCGATCCGCCTTGATGTCAGCGGGACCGCGAGCGGGTTCATGGTGCTCGAACTGAAACTGCTAACGAAAGCGAAAACCGGTTTCGCCTATCTGGAAGCACTGGAAATTCAGGGAATGGGTGTAACCATCGGGGATAGCGCGGCCCTCTTCCCGTATGAGGAAGGCGGACAACTCGCGAAAATCCTTGCGCTGGCGCCGCGACTGAAATCGCTGATCGGCCCCTCTGCACCCAATGTGGCCTTCTGTAAAGGCGCTGGCCACCCGTTAGAGGTGCTAAACGTCCGCGCCGGCGCCGGCACGCAGAACTTCATCCGAAATCTGTCGCGCTCGACCCGGTTTCCCGACCTGCGGGAACTGGTTTACGACGATCTGGACGGGGACACGTTTCCGGACCAGGGCGACTGGACCCCGTTCGGTGATTTCGTCGCGTTCCTTCGGTCACCGGCAATGGCGAAGGTCGACAAGGTCCAACTGACTGGGATCGTCGCGACTCCGGCGCAAATTCGCGAACTCAAGAAGCTCCGCGCCAAAGGATTAACAGTTCGTCGACACCCATACGCGGCTTCTGCGGAAGACGGGGCGGACGGCGAGGAATACGATTGACGCTCCCGCTGCGGCGGCCGTAATTTCTTCGATCATTCGACTCCGATACGTGCCCGGTACGAGAGTCGTTCCCAGCGTGACCGCGGGTCGGGTCGAGCCGTACTTTAAAGATAAGTCCGAAAGACAGTAAGATAACGAGTTCCCGTTCGCGGTTGGTACGACCGCGGTTCGGAACGACCGGAACTGGTGACCGCTAACGGCCCGATAGAATTATGACCAACCCGACCGCTCGATTGGCCGCGAAATTGCATCGCCGGGTGTGCCTCGTCCTCACGGAGGACGCGGTACTCGCGGAGGAACTGCTCGCGCGGAAGAAGCTCGCGTCTGAGGTCGCCGGGCGCCTGTCCGAAAAGGTGCTGCTCATTCGCCCCGGGCGCCTCGACGCGGTTCTCGACGAACTCCGCAAGATGGGCCACACGCCGCAGGTAGTAGGGAAGTAAGCGAACGATCCGCGACCGCGAGGGAGCGGATCGTGAGAAAAACTCGACACCCGACGCCACCCGGTCGCCATACAACACCTTGATGCCCGCGATTTCCGAAACAGACTGGTCCCTTCGTTACCGTGACGCGCTCGCACGCTACGCCGAGCCGCTCCTGCGTGCGGTCGCGGACAAGCTCGTGCGCCCGCGCGCGAAGCAGCCGGCCGAAGAACTGCTCGACAAGGCCGTTGCGACCATCATCAACGCGCCGGTCATCGACCGGCGCATTAAAGACCAGCCCCCGGCCGCGCGGAAGCTCCTCGCGTTCATGGGGTTGAGTCGCCAGCCGCGCTGGAAAGTCGGGCACCTGCTCACGCTGCTCGCCGCGCTCGACCACAACGACGGCTTCGCCCCGGTTCAAACGCTCCTCGAAGCCGGGCTGCTGTTCCCCGAACTCGACGCCCAGGGGCCGCCGATCGACGACTTCGCCGCGTGGTTCGGCGCGGCCGGTACGCACAACGCGGTCGTGGTCGCACTTCCCGGGGTCGCGGCCCGCGCACGCAGCGAAGATTTGGGGCTGCCGAACCTGGCGAACCCCGACCACGAAGGCGGGACCGCGCGGCAGGCTGACGGACTCGAGTGGCCGCTGCGTCTCGCGGTCGTCTGGCAGCAGGTTCACGCCGATTCGGTCCGGCTCACGCAGGGGAACACGCTCTTTAAGCGCGACCTGCTCCGGCTCCAGTCGGACGCAGTTCTGGCCGCGCCGCCCGTTGACCAGATCGCGCCCATTGCTGACGCCGGCGTGTTCGCGCTCCTGTGGGCGCATGCGGTCGGACTGCTCACCGAGCGCGACGGCACGCTCGAAACCGGGGCGTTCCCGCCGGTGTGGGAGGGACCGCTGTTCCCGCTCCTCACCGACCTGTTCGCCGCGCTGCCGCTCGTAGAGTCGTGGGACCCGCTCGTGGGGTATGCCCCCACGGAAAACGGGCTGTCGGCTACCCCCACCGCGGGGCTACTCGCACTCCTGCTCGCGCGTGATTTCGTTCATCCCGACGCAGTCGCGGAGTGGCTGTGGTCCCAGCACCCGTCGTGGGCCGGGGCGCTCCCCGCGGAGTCCGCAAAGGACCGGGGGGCGGGCTGGGTCCGCGGGTTCCTGCTCGGCGTCGCGTACCCGTTGGGCGTGGTCGAGGTGTCCGGGGATCTCGTGCGGCTATCCGCGTTCGGCCGGTTCGCGCTGTTCGGCGAGAAGGAGCCGCCCGCGCCGCCCGCGTTCCCCCAAACGCTCCTGGTCCAGCCGAACGCCGAGGTGCTCGCGTACCGGCAGGGGCTGACGCCCGCGCTGATCGCGTCGCTGTCGCGGTTCGCGGGGTGGAAGGGGATCGGCCCCGCGTGTACGCTCGAACTCACGCCGGAACAAACGTACCGCGGGCTGGAGTCCGGGCTCACGCTGCCGATGATCGTGCAG
The DNA here is from genome assembly GCF_001610855.1 of Gemmata sp. SH-PL17. Taxonomy (NCBI): domain Bacteria; kingdom Pseudomonadati; phylum Planctomycetota; class Planctomycetia; order Gemmatales; family Gemmataceae; genus Gemmata; species Gemmata sp. SH-PL17. The sequence goes on along the minus strand of NZ_CP011271.1, from coordinate 7,990,055 downwards.
ACGCTCAACCGGCACGGCACGCGCCCGGTCCCCGCCGGCGTCGCGGATCTGCTCCAGCGGTGGGCCAGCAAGCGCGAGCGCATCACGGTCTTCGCGTCCGCGGTGCTGGTCGAGTTCCAGACGCCGGCCGAACTCGACGCGGCCGTGGCGCGCGGAATGGTCGCGCTGCGACTCACGGACCGCATCGGCATGACCGCGGACGGCGGGGAACCGTCGCTCTCGCACCTCCGGCTCATCGGGAACCGCGACTACGAATCGAAGCCGCAGCGGTGCCTCACGACCGCCGACGACGGCGTGACTCTAACTGTGGACACCCCCCAGGCAGATTTGCTTTTGGAAGCGGAAATCGGGCAGTTCGCGGAACCGCTCCCGATCGAGCCGAACGGCACGCGCCGGTTCCGGCTCACGCCCGCGTCGCTCCGGCGCGCGATCGAGAACGGCCGGCCACTCGTGGAACTCGATGCGTGGTTCGTCGAGCGCAGCGGGGCGCCGCTCTCGGCCGCGGGGAAGTTACTGTTACTCGGCTCGCAGCTACCCTCCCCGCAAGCACTTCGACTGCTCGTGGTGAAGCTGCCGACGGTCGAGGTCGCCGACGGCGTGATGCAGTGGCCCGGAACGCGGGCGCTCGTCGCCGAGCGCCTCGGGCCACAAGCCGTGAGCGTGGACGAAGACCAATTCGAGGCGTTCCGTGCCGCGCTCAAAGAACTGGGCGTGAACGTGACGTGAATCGGCCGGTAGCGGGCCGCGGCTTGACCCGCGACCGCAAGGGAGCGGGTGCAGAGGCTTCACGAGTGGTGCGCGCCGGCGCCAGGAACCACGTGTTTCCCACGCCCTTGCGGTCGCGGCTCGTCCCAAAAAACAACAGGATCAACAAGATCAAGAGAGCGACGTGAGCCGCCTTCTGAATCCGGTCGATCCTGGTAATCCTGTCAAAAACTCTTCGCGGATCTCACCGGCCGGCTCACACCGACCGTCCGCCTCAATAAGGGCCGTTCACGTTAGTGGCTCGCGGTTTCGCCCGTGGACGACACGGGTTGCGATTGGGGCTCACCGGTCCAGACCTGGGCCAGTTCCCGGTACTCGGCTTCGAGCCGGGCGAGGACCGCTTCGCGCTGGGCCGGGTCGTCCACCATCAGGCGCTCGACGCGGTTGATGGTGTGGCGCGCGTAGAGCAGGCGCGGGTCGCGCAGGGCCGGGTGCATCGTTTCGAGCGTCGCCCGCGACCCGGGCGCGTCCCGGAACAGGTCCGCCATGACCACGGCCGTGGTCGCGAGGTCGGCGTCGCGGGTGACGAGCCGGGCGGCGAACTGGTCGGCCAGGACGCGGCGCCGGGCGGACTCTTCGCCCTTGGCCACGATATCGTCCCGCTCGTCGGTCACCCGCTGCTGTTCCGCTTCGGCCGTTGCGAAGTTCCACACGTCCAGCCCCACGCTCCGGGACCACTTCGGAGCGAGCGCGTGAGCGGCGACCATGCTGATGCTCAGCCCGACCAGAACGGCCGCGGACGCGGCACCGGGGCGACGGATCGTAGCCATATCGGGAAACCTCGTAGCGTCGGGGACACGTGCGGGCGCCGGGGGGAACGCCCCGGCACTCCGCCGGGGCGTTGGAGAGATCCCGCCCGGTGAAACGGGCGAAGTCTGCGTGGCGCTAGCTCAGTGGGTGGCGCTGAGGGCGATCATCTGCTGCAACTCGTCGTCGAGGCGCTCGGTGAGGTCCGCGCGGGCGCCGGCCGGCGCGCGGAGGAGGGCAAAGGAGATCACGTTGCGGGCCGCTTTTTCCTGATCGGTGGTCCCGGAGTAGGTCGCACGGATTACGGTCCGGTACTCCGCGCGGGGCGCGTTCAGTTCGGTGAACTTCGCGGTCACTTCGGCGAGGCTGGTGCGGGCGGCGAGCAGGTCGTCGATGAGGGCTTCTTTCACCGCGATCCGGCGCAGGATGACGTCGCCCTGGGCGTCCAGTTGACCGCGCGCCTCCGTCGATTCTTGAAGTTGCGATTGGAGTTCGGCAACGTTCCACACGTCCGCGCCGACGGACCGGGCCAGCGTCGGGTGGCCCGTGAGGATCGCGAAGGACGCGAGCACGGTGGCGGTCGCAACGAGGCGCGGGCGTGTCGTCAGGGTGGCGAACAAGGATCAAGCTCCGTCGGAACAGTGTGTAAAGTCCCCGGACCCGTCCGCCGCAGGTGGCAGAGGGCAAACAGATATCGGCCGACGAAGCACCCATTGGAACCCGTCGGGGACGGTCCCGGTGTGCGGTGTCGGAGGGGGAGGTAGTCAGCACACGGTTAACCGAGCGGGGGCGATCCGCGGGTTATAGCCGGGCTGTTCGCGAGGGCCGTGCGGGTGCGCTTTCGCGCAACGGGACCGCAACGAGCAACGCCCGCTTCTGGCGAGGACCGTTCGTCTCATTCCGGGCCGGTGTTCCAGGCCGACTCGGATCGCGAACGGTAGGGGTGGGGAGTTCTGCTCTTCGCTCTCTTAAGGTAGTTCCGGCTACCCGAGAGCAATCTAACATTAATTCATGATGCAACACCCGAGCCGTGCGGATAATTTCTCCTGTCATTATTGCAAAGCCTTGTTAAGTAAGGATTTGCGGAATGAGTTTTTCTCGTGTGGATTCCCGAGGTACCGCGGTCTGCCCGACTGTGAGGCGGATTCTGCTCTGATTCGGCACACTTAACGAAGTGAGAATATTGCGGACGAAATTCCTTCACAAGTCGCGAGTGGCTCGCACCGGGAGCGTCGGGTAAGATGCGCGAACCCGGTTCCCGAATGGCCGCGCGCGAGAACCCGATGCCCGCACCCGATCCACCGCCCGACACCAAACCCGCGCCCCTCGTACCCGCGAAGTGGCGCGACCCGGACATTATATACACGGTCACGCTCCTGCTCGTGGGGGCGGCGGCTGGCTGGTACCTGATGCTGCAACTCGCATCGGTGCTGCGCCCGCTCCTGGTCGCGGTGTTCCTCGCCTACGTGCTGATGCCGTACCACTCGCGGTTGCGCAAGCACGTCGGCACGCCCGCGTCGATCGTGACCCTCGCCGGGGGCACGGCCGGGGTGCTCGTGGGGCTGGCGTTCGTCACGTCCGCCAGTGTGCTCGCGCTCCGCGACGACGTGCCCCAACTCGAACAGCGCGCCGACACCTTACTGACGAGTTTGGAAGAGACGATTGGGTCATACGCCCCCTGGATCACGCCCATCGATACCGGGCGCCCGATGCGCGGGCAGGTCGTCGAGCAGATCACGATCATCGTCCGGTTGGGGCTCAACGTGGCCGCGACCGCGATGCTCGAAGCGGGCGTGGTCGCGCTCTACCTGCTGTTCCTGTTACTCGAGGGCGCGCGCTTCCCGGACCGGGTCCGGCGCGCCTACCCCGAGGACCGCGCCGACCAGATCCTGCAAATGGCCGGGCAGGTAAACGCGGCTGTTATCAGTTACCTGAAGGCGAAGGTGAAATCGAGCCTGTTCCTCGCGGCGCCGGTCGGAGTGGTGCTGGGCGCGGTGGGCGTGAAGTTCGCGCTCCTGTGGGCTGTGCTGACGTTCCTGTGCAACTTCATCCCGTACATCGGGACCGTTGCCGCTTACGTGTTGCCGGTCGGGTTCACGTTCCTGTGGTTCGGACCGGCGTGGCAGCCGTTCGCCGCGGCCGGGCTGTTACTGGTGTGCCACGGGGTGTCCGCGTCGGTCCTCGAACCGATGATTATCGGCAACGCGGTCGGCGTCAGCCCGCTGGTGATTCTCGGTTCGCTCGCGTTCTGGGGGCTGCTCTGGGGCGTGCCGGGCATGTTCCTCGCGGTCCCGCTCACGGCCGTGATGGTCCTCGTGATGGAGCACTTCGACCAGACGCGCGCGCTCGCGAAGCTCCTCAAGGGCGGGTGATTTCCAAGGATGCGTGTAGCCGGCCGGTTACGCGGTTGTTGGTGAACCCCGCCCGCAAGGGCGGTGGGTGGACGTACCAGGCGCGAACACCACACCCAACAGGTGCCAAGCGACCCACCGCCCTTGCGGGCGGGGTTCACCAACAACCGGCACCTCACACCTTGTCGTCCCCACTGCCCCACGAACCACGCACCCGCCTGTCGTGTCTGCACCAGCGTTCACAATTCGAACGGAGGGCAGGGGCGTGCGAACGGTGCGCGAGGTGATGGTGGCGTGGGGAGAGGCGTGGAACGGGCACGACGCGGACGCGCTCGCGGCGCTCTACCACGACGACGCGGTCAACCACCAGGTCGCGTTCGGCGACCCGCGCGTCGGGCGCGACGCGATGCGCGAGGACTTTCGCGCGTTCTTCGCCGCGTTCCCGGACAGTTACACCCGCGTCGAGGTCACGCTGATCGACGGCGCCCGCGCCGCGGTGGAGTGGGTCGGCGGTGCGACGTGGACCGGTCCGTTCGCCGGGCGCGCGCCGACCGGGGCACCGTTCACGCTCCGCGGGTGTGGGTTCTTCTTCATCGTGGACGGCAAGATCAAAGCCCAGCGCGGCTACGTGGACCGTGCGACGTGGTTCGGTCAACTCGGGCTGCCGATTATTTGATAGTTCGCGGCGGAACGGTGGCTTTTGGCGCCCGACTTGCATCTGGGGCGATCGGAAGTAACTTGTTCCCAACGGGAGTAATTCGCTCCCACCCTTCTCGATGAGGCCCAGTCATGCTCGTTCGTTCACTTTCGGTTCTGGCCCTCGTACTGGCCCCGGTCGTTGCCCGCGCGGCCGACGAAGAGCACCCGTACAAGAGCGCCAAGGTCGGCGACTTCGCCACGTACAAGATGACCACGAAAGTGGCTGGCATCAACGTCAACGGTACGATGACCCAGACCGTGACCGAAAAGAGCGATAAGGAGGCCACCGTCAAGGCGTCCATGTCCATCGAGGTCAACGGCCAGAAGCAGGACATCCCGGCCCAGGAGCAGAAGATCGACCTGACCAAGCCGTTCGACCCGACGAAGGCCGCGAACCTGCCGGACGGGGCCGAGGCCAAGATCGAGAAGGGCAAAGAGGGGAAGGAGAAGGTCAAGGTCGGTGGCAAGGAGTACTCCACCACCTGGACCGAGTACACCGCGAAGATGAAGGTCATGGGCCAGGAGCTCGACGCCAAGATCAAGACGTGGACCGCGAAGGACGTGGGCGCGGGCGGGATGGTGAAGATGACCATGACCGCCTCGATCGCCGGTCAAGACATGGAAGTGCTGATGGAACTCACCGAATCCGGCAACAAGAAGTAACTCGCGCGGTTGCGCGCTCACACCGCCCGGCGCCGGATTCGTTTCGGCGCCGGGCGGTGGCGTTTCCCGGGCACTGGAAGGTGAATAAGAGCCGCTGATAACGCTGATAACTCTGATCAGACGTGAGTGTGGTTGGGTTTACGTGCCAACGGGCCGAGTACCGCGCAGTTCTATTGTCGAGTTACGGCCGAGCCATCCATTTCTTTGAATCCTGTCGATTCTGTCAATCCTGTCAAAATGGGTCTTCGCTAGTTGATGCGGCTGTTGTCAGCAAGAAGTGAATATTAATCGTCACTTCGTATTTGTATTTTTGCTCTGTTTGATCGCGAATTTGAGTGGATTGTTAGCCGGGATTCGGTCGCGTGCGGTCGAGAATGATGCGCTTTGCAGCAAATGTTAACCTGAAATGGTAACACGTCTCGGCAACGGAGAGCGGGATGGCGGCCGACGCGGTGTGCGCGCTGTTCGTCTGCGAGGGCAACCGGCACCGCAGCCCGACGGCCGAGAAACTGTACTCCGCAACGCCCGGAGTCGCGGCGCGCTCGGCGGGGCTGTCTTCGCTGGCTCGGGTGGAACTTACCGAAGAGTTGCTCGCGTGGGCGGACGTGGTGTTCGTGATGGAAGCCCGACTCGAAAAGCTCGTGCGGCGCCGGTTCGTACTCGGCGAGAAGCGGCTTATCTGCTTGAAGATCCCCGACGACTACCAGTTCATGCAACCGGAGCTGATTACGGTGCTGACCGAGCGACTCGTCCCTCACCTCGGCGAACCGAAGTGAGGGTGTTTCGCAACCGCGCGTCTACGCGGCGACAGGGGCTGCCGGGGCCAATCCGACAAAATTCAGAACCACACCGAGGATGCGGTCCGGCTCGGCGATGAGATATTCGGCTGTATCGATCTCAAGTGTCGTTCCGGTGAGACGCAGAAACTTCCACCCTTCACCGTCCGTCACGCACCCGTAAACGGTCGTGATTTCCGGGGTCCGCGTGCGGTTGAAACGCAGAGCCGCGACCATCGCCGCCGCACACTGCCCCAACCCGCCCATGATGCCCTCGTTCTTGGCTTCGGTGACCATCATTACCGGAGCCGTGACGGTATCGAGTTGCGGCGGGTACCCGAGAATGAAGTCGCACACGCTGGTCAACTCCGTGGCCGCGTCCACGTCGAACGCGACACCCGAGTAGAACGAGATCCGCCCGTTCCCGACGCGCCACGCTTCCGCAAGTAACGGAGCGATGAGCATTTCCGACCGCGCTTTTTCGGTGTTGATCGTCGTGGCGAGGCCGCGCTTGTGGACGAGCCACATGGCGACGGCGGAATCGACGGAAACGGGGGGAATGTGGCCGAACACATTCAGGCCCGTTTGCACCGTGATGCCGAAGTCCGACTGAACGCGGGCCAAATTGAAAGCACTGTAAGCCATTGCGACACCTCCCCGCCAGCATAGCGGCGCAGCTACTTGCTGTCGCTGGTGAATGATTTCAGCGACACACTGGCGGGGCCGCTCATGCGCACCAGCCCGAAGCCGTCCGCGTACCAGTACGAAACCACCTGGCCCGGGTTGCACTCCCAATCGACGCGGGCCGCGAGGATCTCACCGGCCGGGGTCTTCACTTTCTCGACCGGCCCGGATTTCATGTCGCCCCCGTGCCCCTCCGTGGTCCAGGTCTGTCCCTCTTTGTGCGGGAGTTTGAAGATGCACCACGGGACCGGGTACGTGGAGCCGTGTTCGGCAACCAGATAGATCCCCTTATCGCTGACCGACAGCGTCATGTGGTGGCTCCGCTTGCCGCCCGCATGGACGTATTCGGTGGTGACGAGCGCCGCTCCGTTCTTCTCTTCGACCTGACTGATCTGGCGCGTGCTCTCCTGCTTGTTGCCGACGTCGTACACCCACGTCGTTCCGACTCGAGTCGGGTGCGCGAACCGCGGTTCTTTGGGCATCAGGTGTTTGGGCACCGGGGCCGCTGCCGCGTGGGGCGCGGTCGCATCCGCTAAGGACGCGAAACCGATCGCGATACCGATGCACAACCAAGAGGTAAAACGGGGCACGGGCGTCCTCCGCGTTGGTGGGTTCCCGATGATACCGCGCCGATCGCGGCCGTTGAAACGATGTCTACGAGCGACCTCTGGGTGATTTGTGATTTTTTGTCCACGTGTATACAATTGGGTAAAACAGGTACAGGGTGGCAGCGTGTGGGAGGGCAGTTTTGGGTGCTGACGTTAGCCGACGGGAGCAGATCGTCCGTGTGTGCAACGGGGAATGTTGGCGAATGTTAGCAATCGGGAGCGTGATTCTGAGCGATTTTTAGACGTAAACATTTGGGATTTCAGTGCTTATTGCAGAGGTGCGTTCGGGGAGTCTCCGGGAATGTTAGCAAATGTCAGTGTGACTGCCGGGGGCGTGGCGGGTGGGTAAGTGTCTTTTCGTTTTCAACGGCCTGTGTCGGCTTCATTTCAACACGGTTCTCCCGGCGCTCGGGGAACTGGCGCTCTTCAGTGCATCAGATTCGGGCGACTGCGTGAAGTAGGCAATTAACGCAGGTTTCGGCCCGTTCTTTTTCCTCAGCGTTCGGCAGTTTCTGGCCGCAAAGCGAGAGCCTTCACGCTTTCAGAAGCCGCCGCACGCGACTCCACTTCAACACCGCATTAGTACGTGGACCGCCACTGCAAATGTCTGTTTTTGAACCTAGATGTTGTCTAAAATCGTCTATCAAAATCACGAAATGCGTTCTGGCAAAAAGAAAACCGAAAAATATGCACTTTGAAAGTTGACAGGGTTACTGAACAGGTGTATAAGTAGTGTGTCGGATGCAAATGAGGAGTTGGGAACAGCACCCGACGGGTGAAGCGGGAACAAGTGGGAGGGGCGACGATGGAAAGCTGGCGTCTGGTATGGCGTGACGGGTTCGTGCCGGTCCTCTCGACTGCCGGGTTGGAATCGCTCCGCGACGCACTCCGCGGCGACGATCCCCGGCTGACGCAGGGCAGCACCACCACCCCTCCGCCGCTGATGTGTGTGCAGGACTGGCCGGTCGAAGCCGCATGTGCCCTCGGGTTCTGTGGCTGGCAGGGCGACGAACTTGAGTCCGTGGGCCAGGTCGAAGAGTTCTTCGCCCGGGCCTGTTTCGAGGCCGATCAGCGCCTCGGCGAGCCGGCCGCGTGCCGCTGGTTCCTCAACTGGTTCGATGACACCCCGCGCGACGAGATGCGCCGCGACCTGCTCGCCGAGGTCGAACAGGCCCTCGCTCAGCGCCTGCCGATCGATCGCGTCGGTCCCGAAATCGACCGGCTCGCGAAGCACCCCGAAATCACGGCCGCGTAAACCGCACGCACGAAACACTAAACAAGATAACACTAGCCGACCGGGAGTCCACCATGTTTGAGGTAATCATTTGCACAGTTAGCTCGGGTCGGGTTCAACGCAAGGCGTTCACCAACTGGGAGGCGGCCCGTGCTTACGCGGACCGCTGGTCGGAAAAGGGCCGCGGGTATCGAGTTGCGCTCGAACGCATCGTTAAGCCGATGCCGCTTCGCGTGCTCCGCCCCGGTCGTTCGATGAGCATCTGACGCGCACAATCACCGCGGATCGCCCAAACGGTTTAACCCAAACATTCATCACAAAATACTGGATATCGCCATGAACCCGATCTGCCGCCACTGCGTGAAGTCGAAGGTCAACCGTCCCCGCGGGCTGTGCTGGAGCTGCTACTACACCCCGGGCGTGAAGGAACTGTACCCGTCCACGTCGAAGTACGCCCGCCGCGGGGTCGGTAACTTCACCGGTAGCGCGCCGCTGCCCTCGTCCCCGACGACCGCGGCCCCGGGTTCGCCCGAAAAGCTGGCCGTTCTTGAACAACGGGCGAAACTGAAACAGGCGATTTTCCACCCGGCCGACGCGCGGTTCGAGGGCGATCCCCGGCCGCTGGAGTTCATGAAGAACAAGGGCCGCAGCGCTGTGAGCGAGATGTCGTGTGTGGCGTGACCGCAAAAAGTCGCGGGTCGCGGCCGAATCCCGATTCCTGAACCGTAGGGGCGCCCCATTTCATCGTCAGAACGTCGCCGGCAGCCTCGCTCACTGCCGGCGACGCATTCTGACCCCTTTTGGCGCCGGCCTACCGCAGCAATCGGTCGATGACGTCGCGACCCGCGTCAAAACACGAGATCCGGGCGAATACAGGAAGCGTTTCGCCCGTTTCTCGCCGACGGTCGCCCGTTGTGTGCGGGCGACCGTCGTGCTTTCGCGACGTTTCTGCACTGTTCTGGGGCTTTCTGCTCATTTGCGGCTCCAAATGCGGCTAACAGAGCCGCAACAGTCCGAAAATCGCGTGATTCGGCCTCCGTCCGCACAATTCCTCGGCAAGTGACAACCGGTTGTCACCGCGTCCCACGCACAACGTGTCTAATCGTGGGGGGGGGGGGGTTACGCGGTTTGTGCAAATTGGGCGGAACAGATCTGTGAACCTCGGGCCAGTTGCGGTGGTCACCCTAATACCTGGCGCGATTCCGCCTGCAATGTGGGTTGGGCGCGGTGTTCACCCGTTCGGGTGTCTGGCGCACTCATTATTCCGGCCGTGCGCCCGCTCCCCCAGGTGTCGAAAAGCCAATTCCCCCGTCGCCGCAACCCCATACGGAATCGTGGCGTAGAATTGGGGAGCGTTTTACGGACGAGTGATGCACAACGGAGGGACACGATCATGCTCGTTCTGAGCCGTAAACTGGGTGAGAAGATCTTCATCGGTGAGAACATCTGTATCACGGTCGTGGACATCGATCGCGGCAAGATTCGGTTGGGAATCGAAGCCCCGCGAGACGTTCCGATCTACCGTCAGGAGTTGCTCCCGCTGAACCAGCAGCAACAGAGGGCCGACGCGGCGGCAGCGGGTCAGACGGGTGTTCCGACCGTTTCCTGACGTTCTCCGCTCGTAACTCACTTCCCCTCCCGGATTTGTGCTTCCGGTCACTCTGGTTTGCTTCATCCAGGGTCGCGTGGCGGGCGGTGCTCCCAGGTGAGCGCCGCCCGCCACGCATTTGGTCCCTCCAACCGGTCGTTTCACCGCGCTCTAGAGTTGCGTCGCCCGTGATTCGATCTCCAGTGGAGGAGCGGACAATGGCGTCGCCGGCAATGATCCTGGGTTGGAAGCAAGAGGGCCGGGCCGAGGGCTTCGCCGAAGGGCTGGCGTCGGGGATGATCGAAGCCCGGCGCGAGGACTTGCTGAAACTGCTGCGGGTGAAGTTCGTCACCATTCCACCGGAACTCAGCGCCGCGGTGCGGAGCGAAAACACGCTCGATCCGCTCACTTACTGGTTCGACGCGGCACTCGCGGCCCCGACGCTCGAAGCGTTCGCGGTGATGATCCGTTCCGGGGTGCGGTGAGTTCTCGGTTCCACCTCTTGCTTTGAGCCGGCGCCGCGTTCACACTGAAGCACTCTTCATTTTGAAACGCGGAACCCAGAACCCGGAACTTGCTCATGGCAGAACCAATTACGATCGCCACTTGGCCGTTCGGTAAGACTGCGGTCGAGGCCGCAATGAAGGTGCTCGCGCGAGGTGAACCCGCTCTCGACGCGGCTCTAGCCGGGGCACAGGCGGTCGAAGACGATACGAGTATCCGCAACTCGGTGGGTTTTGGGAGTTTGCCGGACCGCTTGGGCCGGCTCACGCTAGATGCGTGTGTGATGGACGGGCGGACGCTCGCGTGCGGCTCGGTGGCGTGCGTCGAGCACATCCGGCACCCTGCCGCTCTCGCGCGTCGTGTGATGGAAAAGACCCCGCACGTAATGCTCGTGGGCGACGGCGCGAAATGGTTCGCGCTCCAGCAGGGGTTCCCGCTGGAAGTTCCATACACGGCCGACAGCATCAAGGAGTGGCTCGACGCGCACCCCGACCTGAAAAAGAAAGAAAAGGCCGGTAAATCGCCGGTTCGGGCCGATGGTGCCGCGGACATCACCATAAACGAGTTCAACCACGACACCGTGACGGTGCTGTCGTTGGACAAGAAGGGGCACCTGGGCGGCGTCTGCACCACGAGCGGGTTGGGGTACAAATTGCCCGGCCGCGTCGGGGATTCGCCCATCATCGGGGCCGGGTTGTACGTGGACGACCTCGCGGGCGCGGCCGGCGGGACCGGTGTGGGTGAAGAGATCATCCGCATCGGCGGGAGCCTGTTCATCGCCGAGCAGATGCGCGCCGGCAAAACGCCCCAGGAAGCGTGCGAACTGGCCTGCAAACGAGCGAATGCGGCCGCCGGGCGCCGCGGCGTTCATCCGGCCCGGGTCGCGTTCCTGGCGCTCGATCCGAAGGGCAACGTCGGAGCGGCCTGCACCGAGAAGACCGACTTCAAGTATGCCGTTGGTCGCGGCGACAAGGTGGAACTGCTCACCGCCAAGGAGATCGGGCCGACCGCCTGATCGGTCGCTGGGAGCGGGATTCGGGACACAAAGCGGCGGCGTGAATTCGGTTTCTTCCCGAATCCCCGGTCATTTCGCTTCGAGTGGTGGGTAGAATTGATCTGTCCCACGTTTTCAGAGCGCGGAGGGGCGGAATGTCGTTGGTGGTAGTCCGGTGCCCGGCGTGTCGGGGTGCGTCTCGTGTTCCGCCCGACGTCCTGGGGCAAATGGTCGGCTGTCCGCGCTGTCAGGCTCCGTTCGTGGCAGCAGAAGACATCGCCCCAGTGTTGATGCCGTCGCGATCAAACAGTTCGTCTAGTCGCTCTGATTCCCGACCCCCGCGCGAAGCGCCAACCCGTTCGCCGTCTCGTCCGACTGCGGCGGTCCCCATCGCGCCTCCACGCCGGCGCCGACCCGAGCTTTCACGCGAAGAAACTGAAAGATCGGCATCGAATCCGGCCCCCGTACTTGCGAACGAGGTACCCGATCCCGAGCACGATCCCCACTTGCGGCCCGTTGCCGGGTTGCCGGTGTCGGTGCTCGTCGGCTTCGCCCTGATGCCGTTCGGCATTCCGCTGCTGTGGTTCGTGAGCCCGCTAGTTACCGGACAGGAAGCCGCTCTTTCACTCGCGGTGCCGGTGTCTCTGGCGATCGCGGCATCGGCCCTCTGTTTGGGCGTGGTCTACACCATCGACTGGACCGCCGCGACGCGCATCAAGGGCGTGTTGATCCTCGTCGGCCTGTCGTACTTCAGTGCGGCCGGCTTATTCTTCCTGAAGAAAGACCTGATGGACCGGGTCCAGAAGTTCTTCAGCGTGACTCCCCAGTGGTACCCCGTTACGGCAAAGGACAGGAGCTACCGGATTCAAATGCCGTTCCCGGCCCCGGAAGGGGAGAAGGAACGGTTGCTGCGCGGGATGGTCCGGATGACCGACGTTCGGACCGCCCAGTACCAGCCCGACGGACCGAAAGGGCCAACATTCCGGTACTGCTGTGGCGTGGGGCAGACCGTGCCGAACGCGGGTGATCTCGCCGACGGGTGGCTCGCTCCGATTCGCGAGCAGATGTGGTTCGCCCGCGTCGACGAGCAGCTCAAGCGCGAGTTCGGGAAGCTGGTCGAGGGCCAATCGATTCGACACCGGTCGGAGCCGGATTTGAGCGGGCGCCAGTGGGTGTTCAAACCGGATAACGGTCCGTCCGTGCGCATCGTGCAGATCTTCGTTGTCAGCGGGCGCGTGTATTACCTGTCCGCTGAGGGGCCGGAACTGGCGCCGAACGACGATCCGGCCGAGCGCTTTTTCAATTCGTTTGAGCTTCTCGCGCGGAAATAGGACGGGCGTTCCGCGTTCGGGTAAAATAAGCACGGCGACTTCCGCTTCAGCACCAAACACCGAACGCCGAACATCTCGATGCAAGTCCGCTCGCTACCCGTGTTGCAGAACTGGGACTGCCATTCCTGCGGCGACTGTTGTCGCTCGTATGCGGTGCCCGCGACCGCCGAAGAGCGCCGCCGTATCGAGGGCCAGGGCTGGGAATCTCTGCCGGAATTCCAGGGCGTTCCGTACTTCGTGAAGCGCGGCGGCGAGTTCTACCTGAACCACCGCGCCGACGGCGGGTGCGTGTTTCTGGGCGCGGACAACCTGTGCCGCATTCACGGGAAGTTCGGTTCGGCCGCGAAACCGCTCGCGTGCCGCATCTACCCGTTCCTCTTGGTACCGGCCGGCGATCACTGGAACCTCGGATTGCGGCTCGCGTGCCCCTCGGCGACGGAGAACAAGGGGCGAGCACTCAGCGCGCAACTCGGCGACGCACGCGAGTACGCGGCGTTCTTCGAGAGCACGACGTCGAAGGGCGCTCTCGAAGCCCCTCCGCCCCCGCTGCAAGGTTCGCAAGCCGTCTCGTGGAGCGATGTGGGGCGCATCGCGACCGCGTTCTCGAAACTGCTGGCCGACGAAGACGGCCCGTTCGAGCGGCGCTGGCGCAAGATCCTCTTCATCGTCATGATGTTGCGCAAAGCGACGTTCGATGGTGGCGGCGATCCCAAAAAGGCCGTCACGGGCGGAAAGCTGAGTGAACTGCTCCACGTCCTCGGCCTCGCGGCCGAGGACGAAGAACCAGCGTCGGCCACTGAAGTGAAGCGGCCCGGGTGGGCCGGACGCACCGTGTTCCGACAACTCGTGGCCGTGTTCTCGCGCAAGGACCACGGCGCCGAGAAGGGGACCGCCCAGCGCGGACCGGTGAGCCGGTTCATGTCTGCGGTGAAGTTCGCGAGCGCACGGGGGCGCGTTCCGAAGGTCCATGCCGCTCTACCGGACGCGGCCACGTTCGCGGCGGGCGAAATCCCGCTCGGCGCGCTGAGTGATACGACTGTGTCGCTGCTCGTGCGCTGGCACCGGATGAAAATCGAGTCACTCCAGTTCTGTGGCGCGCCGAACTTCGGGCTGAGCGTGTGGGAAGGAATCGAGTCGCTGGCCCTCACGTTCCCCGCGGCTATGTGGCTCGCGCGCGTGCTCGTCGCGGGCGGCAAAACGCCCGACGCGGCCGTAACACAGGCCGTGCGCATGGTGGACGACAACTTCGGTTTCAACCCGCTGCTCGGCTCGGTGCGCCAGAAGTTCGCGCTCCGACTGATCGCGAACCGCGGCGACCTCCCGCGTCTGGTCGCGTGGTACGGTCGAGTGGACGACGAATAGAACGTTCGCATCATTCATCCACGTCGAACTGCACGAGGCGCCCGTCGGCGGTACCGCACACGCCGGCGGACCCGTCCGCGGTGAACGCGAGACACGTTAGCGGGCCGCAATCCCAGTCGTACTCGCGAACGACGTCCCACATTTCCGGGTTCCACAATTTCAATCGCCCGTCGTCCCCGACGGTTGCGAACCGATCGGCAGAAGGAATAAACGCTGCGTCGCGAAACGGCGCCTCAATCATCCGGTCCGCCTTGCTCGTGCCCGTCGAAATGTCGAGGATGTGAAACTCGCCGTCCCACCCGAACACGCAGGTGCCACTGTCGCGGTCGAATGAGACGAACCCGGGCGATGTGAATTTGTAGTCTTTGGGCATCCGGTGGCGGTAGTCCAGCCCGCCCGAAACCGCGAACCGCAACTCGAAGCCGTCGTGCCAAATGCCGGCCAGGAATTCACCATTTGGGCTGAACGCGAGCCGACTGAATGGCGACCAGAAATCGAACCCGGTGATCGACCGCAAGGCGGGTAGTGCCCACCGCTCCAACTTTGCTTGTTCGGAGGAGTTGCGGAGGCTGGTCGCGACCAGTACTTTGCCGTCCGGCGAAACGGCGACACCGCCCGTAAACCGAACGGCCGGCTTCGGCGGAAGCGAAACGGGGGCGACGATTCTGTCGAGCCAGAGCCGTCCGAAGGTAACGCGCGCAGTCCATTGGGCGCCCGGTGCGAACGCAATCTGATCGGACGTTCCGAATCCCTGTGTGTTGTGCGCTGGTTCGCCCGTGGCCCAGTGGAAGATCCCAAAGGACTTGTTTCCAGCCGCGGCAACGAATCGACCGTCGGGCGATACGGCTACCGCTCGTACTTCACCCAGATCTGCCTCAATCAATCGCATTGATTTCTATGTATTTTGCGTTTGTTTGATGCCGCGCTGGGTGAAGTAGACCCTTCGCCTCGCTAACATTTGCTAACAATCTCGGCCCGGAAATCGGGTGCGATTTTCGCAACTGATTACAAGACAACGCTTTGCGAATGCCGCATTGCATTTTTAGCCTTCCAAACGGCTAACATCTACTAACCCTCAGTGTGGCAACTGCCCCGTTCGTTCCAGTACGCCCCTAAATCAATGCGCGCAATAATCCCTATCGACACCCATTTTATACAGGACAAATGTCCAGAGTGTCGCCATTTAAGAAAATGCGGTGATTGTTGTGGTGGGCAGTTCCTCGGCTTTGGGGCGAGTTAGTGCCGTCCGTACATCACGGCGACGAGCCTCGTTACTCCAGGTCGAATACGGTGACCCACCCGCGCCCGCCGTCGCCGCTCACCGCGGCGCGGAGCCCGTCCGGGTTGAACGCGACCGCACGCGGCTTTCCGATGTTCCAGTCGAGCGCGCGGACTTCGGTCAGCGTGTCCGGATCGAGCAGGCGCACTGTGGTGCCGGTCGCATACGCGACAATGCGCCCGTCCGGCGCCCACGCCAACCCGCGCCGATGTGCATCTTCGATGGCTGGAAGTTTCAGGGGTGGTTGGGATGAATCAAGAGGCTGAACGTAGAGGGCTTGGTCCGCAGTCCAGGCAACCCGGTTACCGTCGGGCGAGAGCGTCCAGTGCGCGATGCGGCCGGTTGCGGGGGCCGGGGCGAACGAACCAATGATGTTGCCGCTTTGGGGTTCCATTAGCTCGAACCGAAGCACTTCGTCGGTGTGGCGACCGAGCCCGAACAGGTTTCCGCTCGGGTGGTAGACAAACGAGTGCTCGTCAGCACATTTATCGTCCGGTCGTGACCAGATCTGATTCATCGTGCCGTTGCCGGTCACAGTGTACCCGGCGACCTCTCGGCGCTGGCGACTGGAGCGATAACGATAACGGTAACAGTAAAAAACGATTTCGCACCCATCGCCGGATATGGCCATGCTGCGAAACTGTAAGCTGTATTCTTTTGACCACGAGTACTGACGCTCTTCTCCTGTATCGGGGTTCCAGTTCCAGAATCCGCCAGCCTGGAACGCGACGAATAGTCGTCCCGTCGCGCGACAAAACTGCATCAGCCGCCCACCGTGCCCGGCGCTCAAGATGCGCTGGCCGGGGGCGTTTGTGCCCACATCCCATACTGTTACGCCGTCACCGCTTCCGGCGGCCACGAGCCAGCGCCCGTCCGGCGACCACGCCAATACTTGATTCGATTTCGTCGGGCCGGGCAGTACGCGCATGGCGCTGACTTCGAGTTGGAGGAGCGAACTTAATCCACGTCCCACACGGTGATGCCGCCTCTTGCGCCCCCGGCCGCGGCAAGTGATCCGTCGGGGCTGAAACGCATACATGCGGTGTCTAATTGACGCACCACTCTACCTGAAAAGCGACGGATGTGGTTACTTTGCTACAAGTTTCTGATTGGGAGTAGCGGTTTGGTGCCTTCTGTCCGCAAGGGCTGTGGGTAACAAGCCACTCTTGCGAGGTTGCAAACTTTCGGAGCCGGATACCGATTTGGCGGTGAGCGAGGCGACCCTGGCGGTCAGCAACGATTAATACACACAAACAACAGTTGGACTTGATGCGTGCAAAAAATGCGCTTAGTATGCACGTATCAGGTCGGTCCATACTGGATCGATCTGAGCGCACCGAAAGGTGCAGTTCCGGTATGAGACCCTGCTCAACCTTCGTAGGTCGAGCGGGCCGTCGATTACCGTTTGGGCACAAGCGAGGGCGTAGCCGGCCCGTTTTACGTCGGCGTTTGTTGCCTCCGTCGGTGTGTACTGGCGTGCCCTGGGCGCGCCCTTGCCAGCGGGGATCCCGTGAGCGAGGTTCGAGGACAGACACATCGAATCGTTTTACGTCCGTTGTGTGTTGCAACGGCGTCACCGCATCAAAAATCACCCGTTCCTTCCCAAATCGCTTTATGGTCGGCACCTCACCTCGGTGAGTAACGGGCGCCTGGGCGATCGGCCGGAACGCGGCGTGGGGAGTCACGGTATGTCCGTGAGCCTCAACGACGCGTTCATGCAGTCGTTGCTTCCCCACACGGGGGACAACGAGCATGAGCGTGCGTCAACGACCTGACTTCGAGGGCAACAGCAACGGCATGAGCTTGTCGCTGAGCCCGGGACTGCTGACCGTTGTGCGCTACTGCGGCGAGCGCGGCCTTACGATTTTCGGTACGGTCACCGGACTGGCGGTGACATATCGCTATGGCACTGAAGGCCTCGACCCGTACCAGAAAACCGTTTGCTTTGGTGTCTACTGCGCGGCTTCGGCGGTTGTCGCGGTGGTCGCACTCTTGACACGAAGGGTCTCGCATGCCGAGACAAAAGAAGCGAACCGAGACCGTGCGGATGAACCTGGAGATCAGCATCCCGACCCAGGAGCGCATCGGGCGCCTGCAAGAGACGACGGGCGCTCGGAGCATGGTGGAGGTGGTGAGTTGGGCGCTAGCGACCTACGAGAAGCTCGTGTCCCTAGAAGCCGAAGGAAACGAAGTTCTAATAAGGAACTTCAAAAGCAATAAGGAGAGCGGTCTCATCCTCACACCGATGTGACCGATCTCAGACACGGCCCGCTGTTGCGGGCCGTGTTCGTTTGCGAGGGCAGAGGTTCCTGTGAATTCACGCACGTGTGCATTCGGGCCGCGGCCCATCAGGTCACCGTGAGCGTAAAGGCGAGTGACGGAACTGGCTTCAGAAGATCAACTCACATCACTCGCGGGGGCGGCCCCATACACGCACCGCGTCGTCGAGGGCGTAAATGCGGTCCCCCGTTCGGTCCCACGCGACCGCGGAAACCGAGTCCCCGACTCCCGGAAGGGAGAGCAGTTCCTGGCCCGACTCCACGTCCCACACACGGACCGTTCGGTCGGACCCGCCGGTGAGCAGCCGGGTTCCGTCGGGGCTGAATGCGAGGGCGTTCACCCGCATCGTGTTCCCCACGAACGTTCGGACCGTTTGCCCGGTCGCCGCGTCGCGGAGGCGCACGCCGCGGTCCAGATCAGCCGTCGCGATCCACCGCCCGTCTGCGCTACACGCGAGCGTGGACGCTCCCCGACTGTTGGCGCCGTCACCCCACGACACCTGCGTTCTGGTCGTGACGTCCCACATGGTAACCGCGTCGCTCGAAGCCACGGCGAGCCGTGAGCCGTTGGGGAGGAATTCGAGGGCGTAAACGAACGAGTTGCCGGTTTCCAGTCGGCCGGTTGGCGAACCGTCCACCGGGTTCCACAACTGCACGCCGGTGCTCCGCGGACCGCGAGTTGCCAGGCGCGAGCCGTCGGCACTAAAAGCGATGCGCAGGCCCAACGGACCAAAGGGGCCGCCTTCGGCCGTGGTGGGGGCGTTCGGGAACGCTTGCGTCCAAACGTCCTTACCGGTGGCGAGGTCCAAGAGCGTTACGCGAACGCCCGCTTGCCCCACAACGAGTTGCCCGGAAACCGGGTGAAAGGCGATATCCGTCCTGGGCGGGAACCGGTGGATCTCCTTGCCGGTCGCGGTTTCGAGGACCGTTGATCGCGCGTGCGAAGGATTCGCGAGAACGGGGAATCCGACAGCTAACTGCTTCCCACCCGGTGCGAAAGACAGCGCCCCGCCACCGTTCGCGTCCGCGAGAGTGTGAACTTCCAGCGGTTGAGCCAAGTTCCAGATCCGAACCGTTTGGTCCCCCCCACCCGATACCAATCGCTTCCCGTCCGGGCTGAACGCGACGGCCGCAACCGTGGCGGTGTGTCCGCGTAGGGTTCGTGCGGTCCGGCGCCTGGCCGCGTCCCATATCACGATCTCCCCGTTCGCGCCGCTGATCGCGACCGTGCGCGGGTCGGTGCCGGTCGCGACGGCCGGGCGCCCGGCACCAGGGTAGTCGAGCCGGTCCCGGAGTTCTCCAGTTGTGGAGTCGGTGAACAGGACCGCGTCCGGGTGAACCTCAACGAGCACCCGGCCGCCGTCGGTAAACGCCAGCGCTGTAACCGGGAGCGGGACCGATCGCCGGTGAATCGATTGCTCCGTCACCAGATCCCAGGTGCGAACGGAGCTATCGAACGAACTGGTCACGAGCCGCTTCCCGTCCGGGCTGAACGCGCCCGCGGTAATCTTTTGATCGTGCCCGCGAAGTTCACCAGCCGGCTTCCAGTCCGGGGCCGACCACAACTGAACGGTGCCGTTGCTGGCCGTGGCCAGCCGGGTGCCGTCGCCGTTGAACGCGGCCCATTGTCCGCGTGCCGGTTGCGCGATTTGCTTGCCGGAGTCCGCATCCCAGATCATGACCGCGTTGCCGTCGGCGATCGCGACCCAGTTGCGGGTCGGATGGGCAGAGAGAGCGGCAATCGGGGAAGTGCTGACCGCCCAGTGCCACTGCTCCGCGCGACCCGCTGCATCCCATACGCGGACGTGTCCGGAGGTGTCGGCCGAAACTGCGCGACCGTCCGGCAGGAACGCGGTTCGGTTGATTCGTAGCGTGTGCCCGGCGAGACCCGGAGTGTCGGCCTTGCGGAGCGCGTCCAGGTACCGCCATTCCCACCCGCGGAACTGTTCCGGGCATTGATCGAGAACCGCCCACGCTTGCGGGAGCTGATTGGCCGCGTACAGCCGGCCCGCAGACGCGACGCGCTCCAAGTAAAGTGCTCGTTGCTCGCGGGCGAGCGTCTCCTCCAGTTTGTAACGCAGTGCGCACTCGCGCAGGTACGCGGCGCGGACTTCGTGCTCCTTCGCGCTGATGCGGGCGTTGCTGTCGGCCAGTATCGCGACCGCCCCGACGAGGGCCGCGAGCGTGGTGGTGACCATCGCGGAAACGATCGGGTGGCGCCGGACGCGGCGGTAGGCGTGTTCCCAGGCCGGGGTCGGGCGCGCTGAGATGGGCACGCCGAGGCGCCAGCGCTCCAGATCGTCGGCCAGTTCCTGTGCGGTCGCGTACCGGCATACCGGGTCTTTTTCCAGACACTTCAGGCAGATGGTGTCGAGATCCCGCGGGACGGCCGGGTTCAGGGCCGACGGGCGCTCGGCGGGTACGTTCGTAACCAGATCCAGCGTCGCGAGCGGTGTTTCTGCGGCGAACGGCGAGCGCCCGGTGAGGCGGTTGAACAGGATCGCGCCCAGCCCGTACACGTCGGCCGCCGTGGACACCTGCTTCGGGTTGCTCGCCTGCTCCGGCGCCATGTACGCGGGCGTACCCGCGACCACCGCGGTGAGCGTCGGCTGGTCGCTCGGGTCGATGCGCCCGGCCAGGCCGAAGTCGGCGACGTGCGGGTGCCCGTCGTCGTCGAGCAGGATATTGGAGGGCTTCAGGTCGCGGTGGAGCACGCCGCGCTGGTGGGCGTGGTGGACCGCGCGGGCGATGGCCTCGACGATTCGCGCATGTGCTTTGGGATCAGTCCCTCGACCGGCCGCGGCGTCGTTCAGGCTCCCGCCCGTGTACAACTTCATCGCGAAGTACGGGACCGTCGGGCCGCTCGCGCAGCGCCAGTCCCCGACCTCGTACACCGGGACGATGTTCGGGTGGTCGAGCCGGGCGATGGCTTCGGCCTCGCGCGCGAACCGGGCGCACCCGTCGGCACGCGGGGCGCTCGCGAACGTTTTCACCGCCACGGTTCGGTTGAGGAGCAGGTCGCGGGCCTTGTACACGACGCCCATTCCGCCGCGCCCGAGTTCCCCCAAGATCTCGTAGCCGGGAATGACCGGCGTCCCGACGAGCGGTCCCTCCGCGCGCTCCACCGGGCGCGTCGCGGTGAACCAACCGGTGCGGCCGTCGCCCGGCATTCGGGCGCGGAGGTCGCCGGTCATTTCCGGGAACCGGAGCCAGAACTCTTCCGGCCACGCGGGGGGACAGTGCCGGTTCCGCAGCGCGAACTCGGCGACGAGCAGATCGACGGCCAGCTCCCTTCGGCCCAGTGCGGGGAAGCGCGAGAAGTAGTCTTCGGCCCGGGCCGGCTCGCCCGCCCGGAGGCGGAACTCCAGGTCCACGTGAACCAACTCGACCAGCAGTCGCGTGGGGTGCGGCGCGTCCGGGGTGATGAACGCCCCGACGTCGGGCCGCGCGCCGCGCCGGCGCCAGGCGTCCTCGAACGCGCGGATCGCCGATTCGCACTCGCCCCATGCGGTCTCGCCGATCAGGGTGCCCTGTTCCATTCGTCGTTCCGGGGAGAGAACTGGTAACTCGGTAAATACCACATTAAGCGTTCCCGCTTATATCGTCAGGCGATTATTTTCTCCGGAGTGACTGTCGGGAATCATTACACTTCCGATTGCATTCGCTCCAGTCGCTTGCGGACCCGCTCGCGCAGGCGCCGGACCGAGCGCTCCGCGCGGCCGAGTTGCTCGCTGATCTCGGTCGCGGTGTGTCCCTGGAGGCTCAGTTCCAGGATCGCGCGCTCGTCCGGGTCTTCGATCGCGCGGAAAAGGGCGTCCACTGTTTCCGCGAGCGCCGCGGCCTCGTCCGGGAGCGGTTCACGGTCGAGTGCCAGGTCGACGAAGGCCGGCGCGCTGTCCCCCGCCCCAGTGCCGGCCGTTTCGCGGCCCACGTTACGCTTTTCCGCCCGGTAGTACGCGGCGCGGTCGGCGCATTTGCGCAGCGTAATCATCGTGAGCACGCCCCACAACCCGTCCCAGGTACCGACGTCCAGGTGCCCGTCGCGCTGGCGCAAGAAGAAGCTCTTGTAGGCGGACTGAACGACGTCCTCGGGGTCGACCTTCACCGCCAGTTTCGCGTCCAGGTGGGAGCGGGCGAGCCCGGCGAGGCGCGAGGCGAACCGCACGAACACCTCGCGCGCGGCCGCGTCCTCGCCGGACCGCAACCGGCCCATGAGTACGGCGAACGAGTCGTTTACGGACATTCCGACCTCCGTATCGAAGTCGCGCGAAATTTTTGGCCGGTTCTCGGCGGCACGCGGATCTACCCAATGTCCCGGTCGCAGCGGTCGGCTTCCCAGGTGTTGTACACCTCCGGGGCCGTCCGGCACAGAACTCGCAAGGTGCCCGTCGCACGTCTTGCCCATTCCGACCGCACGATACCCTCGAACCCCTCCACCGTCTTCGCAGGAGACCGTCCGATGTTGCGCGCTCTGTTCAAAGCCATGCTCCGCGGTGCCCGTCGGGGTGCGGCCCGGACCAATACCCGGACGCCCGCACTGTCGAGCCGGTTCACCCCGGGCCTCGAGGCACTCGACGCCCGCGAGGTGCCGGCCGTCGTCGCGACCTTCAGCGCCGGTACGCTCACCGTTTTCGGCGACAACCTCGATAACACGATCACCGTGAGCCGCAACGCGGCCGGGACGATCCTCGTGAACGGTGGTGCGGTCACCGTCCAGGGCGGCACACCGACTGTGGCTAACACCACCCTCATCCAGGCTTTCGGTCAGGGCGGGAACGACACGATCACCCTGAACGAGGCGAACGGCGCCCTGCCGAAGGCCAACCTGTTCGGTGGCGCCGGGAACGACGTGCTCACCGGCGGGTCCGGGAACGACCTGTTGTTCGGCCAGACCGGGAACGACACACTCTTGGGCAAGGGTGGCTCGGACTTCCTGTTCGGTGGCACCGAGAACGACACGCTGACCGGCGGCGACGCCGACGACCAGGTGTTCGGCGAAGCGGGCGACGACCGGATGATCTGGAACCCGGGCGACGACACCGACCTGAACGAGGGCGGTGCCGGCACCGATACCGTCGAAGTGAACGGCGGCAACGGCGACGAACAGTTCACCACCACCGCGAACGGCACCCGCGTGCGGTTCGACCGATTGAACCCGGCCCCGTTCAGCATCGACATCGGCACCAGCGAGAAACTCGTCGTTAACATGAACGGCGGGAACGACACGTTCTCGGCCACCGGCAACCTGGCCGCGCTGATTCAAATCACCGTGGACGGCGGGACCGGCAACGACACGATCCTCGGCAGCAACGGGAACGACATACTGCGCGGCGGCGACGGGGATGACTTCATCGACGGCAACCAGGGCACCGATACGGCCTTCCTGGGTGCTGGTAATGACGTGTTCCAGTGGGATCCGGGCGACGGGAACGACACGGTCGAGGGGCAGGACGGTACCGACAAGATGCTGTTCAACGGCTCGAACGCGAACGAGGCCTTCGACATCTCGGCGAACGGCAGTCGCGTCCGGTTCACGCGAAATATCGCGAACATCGTAATGGACCTCAACGGCGTCGAGACGATCGACCTGAACACGCTGGGCGGGACCGACACGGTCGCCGTTAACAATCTCGCCGGAACCAGTCTGAAGACCGTCAACATCAACCTCGCGGGCACCATCGGTGGGGGCGCTGGCGACGCAGCGGCCGACACGGTCACCGTCAACGGGACCAACGGCAACGACATCATCGACGTGTTCGGTGCGGGCACTTCGGTCAGCGTGGTCGGGTTGGCCGCGACGGTGAACATCACGAACTCCGAGGGCGCCAACGACGCACTCGTGGTGAACGCGCTGGGCGGGAACGACGGTGTGACCGCGTCCACGGTGCCCGCCGGGGTCACGAAACTGACCATCGACGGCGGGGCGGGCGACGACACGCTCCTCGGCAGCCGCGGGGACGACGTGATCCGCGGTGGCGACGGCAACGATTTCGTCTTGGGCGGCCAGGGCAACGACGTGGCCTTCTTGGGCGCTGGTAACGACGTGTTCCAGTGGAACCCGGGTGACGGGAACGACACGGTCGAGGGGCAGGGCGGCGCCGATAAGATGCTGTTCTTCGGCTCGAACGCGAGCGAGAACATCAACATCGTGGCGAACGGCAGCCGGGTGCTGTTCACCCGCGACGTGGCGAACATCGTGATGGATCTCGATGACGTCGAGAGCATCGAGTTCCGCGCCCTCGGCGGGGCCGACAACGTCGTCGTGGGTGACCTGAGCGGCACGGACCTGACGCGCGTCGACGTCGACCTGCGTGGGCCGGCGGGCGGCGGCGACGGGGCGGCCGACACGGTCACGGTCAACGGCACCCAGGGCGCTGATGCGTTCGGGGCCGCGGGCGACACGGGCGGGGTCAACGTGTTCGGACTGCACACCGCGGTCAACATCTTCTCCCAGGATCCGGCCAGCGACCGGCTGGTGCTCAACGGGCAGGGCGGTGACGACGTCATCAACGCGACTTCGCTCCGGGCCAACTCGATTCAGCTCACGATGAACGGCGGCCTCGGCAACGACCTCCTGATCGGCAGCGCCGGCGACGACCTCATCAACGGCGGCGACGGCAACGACACGGCCCTCATGGGTGCGGGCAACGATACGTTCGTGTGGAACCCGGGCGACGACAACGACACGCTCGAGGGCCAGGCGGGTTTCGACCGGATGGTGTTCAACGGGGCGAACGTGAGCGAGAACATCGATATCTCGGCGAACGGCGGGCGCGTGCGGTTCTCGCGTAATATCGCGAACGTCGTAATGGACCTCAACGACGTCGAAGGGATCGACTTCAACGCCCTCGGGGGCGCGGACCAGATCACGATCAACGACCTGTCCGGGACCGACGTGACGGAGGTGAATCTCAACCTCGCGGGCACCCTCGGTGGGAGCGCCGGGGACGGGGCGGCTGACACCGTGATCGTCAACGGCACCAGCGGCGACGACGTGATCGCCGTGTTCGGGACCGGGAGCAGCGCTCAAGTGCTCGGACTGCCCGTGGCGGTGAACATCACCGGTGCGGAACCGGCCAACGACCGGCTTGTGGTGAACGCACTAGCCGGCAACGACGTGGTCGAGGCGAGCGGGCTGACCGGTGCCGCGATCCAGTTCACCGGCGACGGCGGTAACGGCGACGATGTGCTGATCGGCGGCGCGGGCAACGACACGCTCCTCGGCGGGGCCGGCGACGACGTGCTGATCGGTGGGCCGGGGAACGATATCCTCGATGGTGGTACCGGCGACAACGTTCTCATCAACTGAGATCGGTACGAATCGATGAACCGGCCGCGGGCCAGTGCCCGCGGCCGGTTCGCATTTATTGGGTGCTCGAATCGACTGGGTTAATTCAGCGGTCGAAAGTCGGTGCGTCTGGATCTTGGCGCGGATACATGGATTTCAAGTTCCTCACGTGCTCTGCGCGTGGCGGAAAATGAACCGTGTGTGACGTGCGCCGAGGTGTAAGTCCCACGTGAATGGCAACTCGTGTGGGGCGGAAGCGTCACGTTTCTTCGGCCCCGAACACGTTGTTCGGATCGATCAACGGGAGTATAAGTGCGACCACTTCGTTGACCAATTCTTCGGGCACTTGCGTGTGCGGTTCAGCGTCTCGCTGCCGCCAGTCGAGGCTTTTCACCTGATCGGCGAGAACGACTCCTGTCACATTATGGCCGGCGGGAATGGCCACCTCAAAGGGATATCCCTTCGCCTGGTTCGTGATGGGGCAAATTATTGCGAGGCCACGGCGGTTATATGCGGCAGGGCTCAGAACAAGAGCCGGGCGGCGCCCGGCCTGTTCGTGACCCTTTTGCGGGTTCAAGGACAGCCAAATCACGTTCCCACGGTCGGGAACGTACTGTGAAACGGTCATAGTTCCTCGTTGCCTATCGGCGGACCGAGTTCTACCGGGGGCTGCTGGTTCGTGTCGGTCATGCGGGCCAACAGGCTGGTAAGTGACGGGCGTTTTCGGATCGGCTTCACGATCTTGATAATCACATGGTCTTTAGTGACTTCCTCCAGCGTCACGAGCTTCCCCGAAAACTCATCTGGCAGGACAACGCGCGATCGATCGTCTACCTTTCGAGTTAAAATAGACATGGAATTCCCGTCTCTTTTGAAATCTCATTAATTGGGTCGCAGTGTTGCCTAGCGACGCCAAACAACGCACTTAAAGGTAGTGTACCACCAATGGGGCGAATGGGTCAATGGGCCGTCCCGTCAATGGGATTGTGGGAAGCGGTGTAAAGGTCGCGCGATCGGGATAGCCGTCCAGTCGATGGTGCCTTGCTCGAATCGCCTCCAGATCCGCGACGGAAGCACGTCCGTCCGCGAATGCTTCAGCAGTATCTACCAAGTCGTGGTAGTCCTCTGGTACGAACGGTTTTGCGCGTTCGCAGCACGCCACGGCAATCAGGCGAAGCTTCCTATTGGTGGCCCTGCCGTGCAGGAACTCAAACATGGTTCCCGGGTCTTCGCATGCCAGCCACTCCGCTTCGGTCATCGTTTCTCCTTGGTACCTCAGCATGACCGATCCAGCGCCTGGTGCAAGTGTCAACAAAAACACCCGCCCATTGGGGCGGGTGTGCAACAGCATCGTTCGTATGGCGCCAGTGGCATCACGCCCCGGCGTACCGCTTCTTGATGCTCGGAATCAGGTACTCGCCGAACGCAGGCGCGAACCCGTACTTGGGGTTGTGGCCCCAATCGTTGCGCGCGGCAGAGTCGTCCACGTCCGCGGGCCACGAGTCCACGATGCCCTGGCGCTTCTCGTCCACCTTCGTGCTCATCTCCGCCTTCGGGAACGCCGCGTGGACCACGGTCGCGATCTCGGCCGCGCTCGGTGCGAACGCGCCGATGTTGTACACGGTCCGCGAGAGCCGCGCACGCGGAGCGTCCATCAGGCGGAAGATCGCGTCAACCGCGTCGGGCATCGCCATGAACGGGATGCGCGTGTCGGGCCGCACGAAGCACGCATAGGGCTGGCCGCTCGCCGCGGCGTGGATCATTTCGGGGGCGTAGTCACTCGTCCCGCCACTCGGAACCGTTTCCGCCGAGATCAGGCCCGGGAACCGGATGCAGCGGAAGTCCACTTTGCCACTCATCGTCTCGGCAGCGAGTTGCTTGTAGTGGCGCGAGTAGTAGCGCCCCAGGTGCTCGCAGTACAGCTTGTTCGCACCGTACATCGTCGTCGGCACGTTGTAGTCGTCCTCTTTGACTTGCCCCGCTTGCCCCTTGATATCGAGGCTTGGCAATCCGAACGCGGCGATACTCGACGGGTAGAAGAACGCGACCGGGCGCCCGTGACTCTCGCCCTGCTTCTGCGCGAACTCTAGCAGATTGAGCGTGCCCTCCACGTTCACCTTGTGGGCGAGCGCCGGGCTGAACTCGCTCCGCGTGGAGAGCAGCGCGGCAAGGTGGTACACGTGGTCAACCTCGTACTGCGCGAGGATACCGTCGAGCAGCGCGGGATCGAGGATGGACCCGTTCACCGCCTGTTTGACGAGCTTGGCCGACTCGGGCGGGAGCGGGTTCAGGTCCAGCGTGACGATGGGGCGGTCGGGGTCGCTGTGAGACAGCCGCGAGATGAGTGCGTGCCCGATCTCGCCCGACGCCCCAGTAATGAGAACCGACGGTTTGCGTGACATTGCGTGTCTCCAGAATAAGGAGACAGCATACGGAAACGGACCGCCGCGTGCGTAGCGCGCCGGCCCGTTTCAGACACCCGAGAGATGATCGGAAAGTTAATTAAATTACTCTTTGTGAACCAGTTTCGCTTTTAAGTACGTGTCCCATACCGCGAGTGCGGGCTTCGGCTTCTTGTCGCTGGTTTGCATGCCTGTAAACGCCCAGATGCGGGCGAGATCGTCTACTGGTGGCGGGAGTTTCGCACACAGCTTCTCGAAGTCGGTCGTCGCGAAGTTGATGACGAACAGGTAGTTGTCGCGGTCGGCCGTCTTGAGGAGCAGTTCCGTGAATTGTTTCTGGTCCGCTTCCGATCCTTTGAGCGTGAGCTTGAACGCCTTCAGTTCCACGTCCCTTGAGGTGAGGCCCGATTCGGACACCACGATGGGTTTCTTGAACTTCGTGGCAAAGTCGAAGAGGTCCGCGGGCACCGGGCGCGGGATCGCGAAACTCATGTGCGGGTAGGTACTCATCGCGAACACGTCGCTGTGTTTCATCAGCTCCGCGACCTCGAACTCCTGGTTGCTGGTCTTCGCCTCGCTCGCGAACTTCTTGTAGTGGTTCACTTCGGTGGTGAAGAACACCGGCAACTTCGGGTGCTTCTTTTTGATCGCGTCGTAGGTGTCGCGGTGGAGTTCCTTGAGTTGGGTCCATTTCTTCGCGTCGTGCGAGAGCAGCACGTTCGATTCGATCCCGATCGCGAGGTAGTCCGGCTTCATCGCTTCCACAGCACGTAGGCAGAAATTCAGGTACGCTTTTTTGACCTCCGGGCTGTTGAGGGCCAGTTTGTCCCAGCCCCTTGGGAGCGGCATGTTGTCTCTTTCGCCCCAATACGGCGCGATGTTCTTGCGGTCCTTATCGAGCGGCGAAATGGACAGGAAGAGCTGCGTGCCCACCGGCGGGCGGTACTTGAGGTTGTTGTCCACGTCCTTCGAGAACGGCTTGCCGTCGTGCGCTTCCGGCCACGGGACGCCGCCAATGAACATGACGGAAACAATGTCACCGTGGGCGTGCGCGAAGTCCTGGGCGGTGGTCGCGCCTTCGAGCGTGAGGTCGGCGGGCCAGCGCGTGAATCCGAGCCGGAACGGGCGCTTCTCGGGATCGGCACCGGACGCAGCGCAATGGGGAATCGCAGCGACCGCGACGAGCGCGGCCGTAAAGAAGTGAAGGCGCACGGTGAAGCCTCGCGGGGAGTTCGGGGTTCGCCCCACACTACCCGCGCCGCAGAGCCACGGTTTCGGGACGTGCTATTTCTTGGCCGCGAGGTACTCGGCTAGGGAGCGGATCTGGTCTTGCGTCAGCGTGGTACCGAACGCGGGCATTCTCGAATCGCTCTTCTTGCTCCGCGGGTCACGGATGTAGTCCGCGAGCCACGCGGCGGTGCGATTGGGTTCGCTCCCGATCTTCGCGAGGTTCGGACCCTTCGACGCGCCGATCGAGGGCGGCCCGCCCGGTTCACCGGCCTGCGCGTGGCACTTCGCGCAGTGCTGGTCGTAAACCCCCTTCGGCCCCTCCGCGACCGGGGCCGATTGGCCGCACCCGGCGAGCGCACTGAAGCCGACGAAGACGACGTACCCGATCCCGAACCGGCTGAGCATCGAAGAGCCTCCGCGGAACAACCCGACCGGCTCAGTGTAACGAAGAACGCCCGCGGGACACTGCAACGGGCTTCGGGAAACGAAAAAGTCCGCGGGGTTGGCCCGCGGACTCTCGCGCGATCGTGGCGCGATCACTTACTTGATGAACAGCATCTCGCGGTAGGTCGGGAGCGGCCATAGGTCATCGGCGACGATCGTTTCGAGCTTGTCGCCGAGGGTCCGCAGTTCGACCATTTTCGGGAGCACCGTGTCGCGCGTCGCCTTCGCGTCCGCGTAGGGGTCGCCCGAGTGCTTGTGGCTGACCGCGTGGTCCAGGTCCGCGGTGGCGGCCTGGAACTTCGCGATCGTCGCGGTCAGCTCCTTCAGGTGGTCGAGCTGCGCGCCCGCGTCCACGCCGGCGGCCTTGGTCGCGTTGACCGCGGTCGCCACCTCGCCCTGGTACCGCAGCGCCGCCGGGAGGATCAGGGTCTTCGCCATGCTGACCATCGTGTTCGCCTCGATGGTCACCTCCTTGACGTACTTCTCGCTGAAGATGTTGTACCGGCTGGTCAGCTCGCGCTCGGTGAACACTTTGTACTTGGTGAACAGTTCGACCGAGTCCTTGCGGACGATCACCGGCAGCGCGTCCACCGTGTTCTTCAGGTTCGGGAGCCCGCGCTTCTCGGCCTCCTTGTGCCACTCGTCGCTGTACCCGTCGCCGTTGAAGACGACCTTCTTCGATTCCTTCAGGATGCCCGGGAGCAGATCCTGGATCGCCTTGTTCAGCCGGGCCTCGCTCTTGTCGTCGCCCACGGCCTTCTCGAGCGCGGTCGCGATGAAGTCGATGGACTCGGACACGATCGTGTTCAGCACCGTGTTCGGCCCGCCGATGCTGAAACTGCTGCCCACCGCGCGGAACTCGAACTTGTTCCCGGTGAACGCGAACGGGCTGGTGCGGTTGCGGTCCCCGGCGTCGCGCGGGAGCTTCGGCAGCACGCTCGCGCCGACCTCCATGAACCCGCCCGGGATGGTCTTCTCGGGCTTGCCCTTTTCGAGCTGCTCCATGATGTCCTGGAGCTGGGCGCCCAGGAAGATGGAGATGATCGCGGGCGGGGCCTCGTTCGCGCCGAGCCGGTGGTCGTTGCCGGCGCTGGCCACGCTCACGCGGAGCAGCTCCGGGTACTTCGCGACCGCGCGGATCACCGCGACGCAGAACACGAGGAACTGGGCGTTGTCGTGCGGGGTGTCGCCCGGGTTGAGCAGGTTCTCGCCGGTGTCGGTAGACATCGACCAGTTGTTGTGCTTGCCGCTCCCGTTGATGCCCGCGAACGGCTTCTCGTGCAGCAGGCACACGAGCCCGTACTTCTCGGCCGTGCGCCGCATCACGTCCATCGTGAGCTGGTTGTGGTCGGTCGCGAGGTTCGAGTCCTCGAAGATCGGCGCGATCTCGTACTGGCTAGGGGCGACCTCGTTGTGCCGGGTCTTCACCGGGATGCCGAGCTTGAACATCTCGGCCTCGCACTCGGCCATGCACGCGAGCACGCGCTCGGGGATGGTGCCGAAGTACTGGTCCTCGAGCTCCTGGCCCTTGGCCGGCTTCGCCCCGAATAGGGTGCGCCCGCAGTTGAGCAGGTCGGGCCGGGCGTACAGGAAATTCTTGTCGATGAGGAAGTATTCCTGCTCCGGGCCGACGGTGGTGAACACCTTCTTGGCCTCGGTGTTGCCGAACAGCTTCACGATGCGAATCGCCTGCTGGCTCAGCGCCTCCATGCTGCGGAGCAGCGGGGTCTTCTTGTCGAGGGCCTCACCGGTCCACGACACGAACACCGTCGGGATCACGAGGGTCGCGCCGTTTGGGGCCTCGCGGATGTACGCGGGCGAGGTCGGGTCCCAGCCGGTGTACCCGCGGGCCTCGAACGTGGCGCGGATGCCGCCGCTCGGGAACGAGCTGGCGTCCGGTTCGCCCTTGACCAGTTCCTTGCCGCTGAACTCGGACACCGCGGAGCCGGTGCCGGTGGGCGCGAGGAAGCTGTCGTGCTTCTCGGCCGTCAGCCCGGTCATCGGCTGGAACAGGTGGGTGAAGTGGGTGGCGCCGTGCTCGATGGCCCAGTCCTTCATCGCGCTGGCGACCGCGTCGGCGACGGCCGGGTCGGTGAGCTGGGCGCCCTGCTTGATGGTCTTCTGGAGGGCCTTGAACACCGGCTTGGGCAGGCGCTGCTTCTGGACCTCTTCGCTGAACACGAGCGTGCCGAACAGTTCCTTCAGGTGGGCGGTGCGGAAATCGATCTGGTTCAGGTCGTACTCGGTCGTCGCAATGGCCTGGATCGCGGCCTGGCGTGGCGTGGTCATCGTGGGAAAGGCTCCTTTTTGTGGTGGTGCGAGGCCAATCTCGGTGTGTTTTGTGCCGACGCCCGGGGCATCCCAGTGGTAACGGGTACGGTTGGGCTGGTCGAGGAGAGGTTACTCAGGTTATAAGCCTCGTTCGGCACGCGGCAAGAAGGTCGGGAACTTAGCGAACCCGGGGGGCACCTGCCGGGGCGGAGCGACCCGAACCTCGGGCCGCGCCGGGAGCCGAGACACACGGGGCACACCATGCGCACGATCGCGGTCATCAATCAAAAGGGCGGGGTCGGGAAGACGACCACGACCGTTAACCTCGCGGCGGCCCTCGCACTGGCGGGCAAGCGCGTCTGCGTCATCGACATGGACCCGCAGGCGCACGCCAGCACGCACCTCGGCGCGGAACCGGACGGCACCCTGCCGTCACTGTACGACGTGTTAGTGTCCAACAAACCGCTGGCCGCCGTGCGGCGCATGGTGGGCGACAACCTGAGCCTGATACCGTCCGATATTAACCTCGCGGCGGCCGAAGTAGAACTGGCCGGAATCGTGGGCCGCGAAGTGATCCTCCGCGAAGCACTGGCGGCAGACGAGCGGCCCGGTTCGTCCGCTCCCTTTGACTATGTGCTGATGGACTGCGGGCCGTCGCTCGGCGTGCTCACGCTGAACGCGCTCGCGGCGGCGGACGAGGTGTTCATCCCGCTCCAGCCGCACTTCCTCGCGCTGCACGGGTTGTCGAAACTGCTCGAAACGACCGCACTGGTCGCCCGGCGCATCAACCCGAAGCTGACGGTCACGGGCGTGGTGGTGTGCCTCTACGACGCGGCCACGAAGCTCGCGCAGGAAGTGGTCACGGACCTGACCGCGTTCCTGGCTCAGAGCCGCGGGGCGAGCGTGCCGTGGGCGAACGCGAAGGTCTTCGGCACGAAGATCCGCCGCAACATCAAGCTCGCGGAGTGCCCGAGTTTCGGAAAGAGCGTGTTCGGCTACGCGCCCAAGAGCAGCGGCGCCGCCGATTACGCGGCCCTCGCGAACGAGGTGCTCGGCGTGTCCGCGCCCGTTGTGGTGGGACCGCTCAAGATCAGCGTTCCGGTGGAAGTGCCGCCCGCTGTGGACGTGCCGCCGGTTATAGAAGCTCCCGTGGTCGAACTGCCGGCTCGCCAGACGACGGTCGAAGTGGAACCCGCGGTCGCGTAGTATCGTGAGATCGAGTTTTTCAACCGCCCGGGCTTATGCCGCGGGCGGTTGTTCGTTTCCGGGCGGAGGTGGGGGAGGTGCACTTCCCCCCGCGGGTGGAACTGCTTGTGCATTGCCTTCAACCGATCGCGGTCCACGTGTGTGTAAATCTGCGTCGTCGCGATCGAGGCGTGACCGAGCAGTTCCTGTACGGTGCGCAGGTCCGCGCCGCCCGAGAGCAGGTGCGTGGCGAAACTGTGCCGGAGCGTGTGGGGGCTAACGGTCTTGGGCAACCCGGCTCGCTTGCAGTATTTCTTCACCAGTGACCACAAGTGAATCCGCGTGAGCGGGCGCCCGCTCTTGCTCACGAACACTTCCGTTGCTCCCTCGACCGGGCGCGCGCCCTCGTCCGGGGTGCCCATGAGGTACGCCCGCAGCGCGGCGACCGTGTGCCGATTCAGCGGCACCACGCGCTGCTTGCTCCCCTTCCCGACGCACCGGCAGAACGCGGAATCGAGGTACACGTCATTGAGCTTCAGGCTCACCACCTCGGTCGCGCGGCACCCGGTCGCGTAGAGCGTTTCGAGCATCGCGCGGTCGCGCAGGTAGAACCGGTCGCCCGGTTGCGGCGCGAGGATCAGCGCTTCCACGGCGGTGGGCGGTAGCACCTCGGGCACGCGCTCCCACAACTTCGGCGAGCCGAGCAGGTCCACGGCGGTCGCGTCCGCGCGCTCTTCGAGCCGCAGGAACCGGTAGAACATTTTGAGCGCGACGAGGTGCCGGGCGATGCTCGGCGGCGCGAGCTGCTCCTCGTGCAGGAACGCGACGTAGCGCGCGAGGTCTTTCAGGGCCGGTTTCTGGTACCGGGGGAGTTGCACGAGCGCGACCCAGCGCGCGAAGCGCTCGAGGTCGCGCCCGTAGGCGAGAACGGTGTTCTCCGCCAGCCCGCGCTCGGACTGGATGTAGTGGCGAAAGGCGATGATGTCGGCCCGCAGTTCGGAAAGGCCCATCGCGTTTACCCGTGATTCAGTATTCGGTCCACCACCCAGCACCCGCGGACGTGCCGCGCGTTGGTGTCGCGGCAGTGATCGAGGATCGCCGAGTTCGTGCAGCCGGCCTCTTGGAGCGCGTCGGCGAGGAACGGCATTCCCCCAAAATTGCGTGAATTGTACGCCGCTCGCGCCAGTTCGAGAGTGTCGGATGTGCGCCAATCCGAATCAAACGGGATGAAGACGTAGGGGTTGTAGTAAATTTCCCGGAGCAGATCGGTCGCGTGCAGCTCGCGCGGCACCCACTTGAACGGTGGGGTGTTCAGCACGAACGGCAGGTACACCAGGGACGCCAGCCCGCGCCACTCGGTCTCGGAGAATGGTTCGGGCACGACCGGGACATCGAATTGGTCTTCGGGGGCCAGGCGCGAGCGCACGCCACCGGGTGTGTCTTCTTCCCCCGCGCTCCGGAGAGCCCGAGCGGCCTCTTCGAGATCGCCCGGATCGCCCGCGGAATGCACGAGTTGCTCGGCGATCGGTGCGACCAGTGCGCGCAGCCGCGCTTCGCTTCGCGGGTACTCGGCGAACACCTCGGCCAGCGCGACGATTTCGCGACACACCCCGGGCAACCGGTTCCACTGCCGGCGCGCGCACGCCAGCAGGTAGTGCCGGCACTTGCGCGTCTGTAACACAACGCTCCCCTCGGAGCGCGTGGGGAACAGCGCGCTTAAGAGCGCGTGCGGATCGTTCTCCGTCCGCCAGAATTTTTCTTCGGTCATGGCGATGATCGGCGCCGCGAGTGGCGCCGGTACTTATGCGGGCGACAGGCCCAGTTGCTTCCGCACGTCCGCGAGTTGTGCTTCCAGTGTCGCGACGCGCTCCTTGAGCGCGTCGATTTCGGCCACGGCCGCGGTCAATTTGGCGTCGGCCGCGGGGCCGGGTGCGGGCGCCGAACGCAGAACGGGCGTTCCGGGGTCGGAGACCGACACCGGGGCGCCCGCGTGGAGCGCCTTTAGCCGCGTGATCTCGTCCGCCGTCTGGAACCCGTGCGTGACCACCGCGCCGCGTCGGTCCGGCTCGGTGAGGTAGACGACCAGTTTGCGCTCCACCAGCGGTTCCAGCACCTCGTCGAGCATGTCGAGCGAGTCGATGGGCGCCATCCGGGCCGCGCGCGTGCGCAAATCGCCTTTCGTTTGTGCGCCGCGGAGCAACAGTTCCGCGAGCACAGCGAGTTCGGGGCCGGCGCTGGTCCACACCGCGTAGAGCTCGTGCCGGAACCGGTCCACGCGCCCGCCGGTGACGCGCGTCACCAGCCCGCGCTCCTGGAGCGCGTCCAATCCCTCTTCGACCTCGATCTCGTCCAGTTCAAACACCGGATCGCGGTTAGATTTCTGGTTGCACCCGGTAACGAGGGCGTTGAGCGAGAGGGGGTACGAGTCCGCGGTCTTCGAGGTCTTTTGTTTCTCGACCAGCACACCGAGAATGCGGCGGTCGAGCGGGGACAACGGCTCCCACGCCGGGGCCGGCGGATCGGGTTGTGGTTGGGGCGCGGGACTCGCGTCGGACGACATGGCAACCACTTTCTCAGAAAAGGCGACGGCCCGTAGACTCATTCCACGGGCCGTCGTTGTACGAACTGCGCAAACTCGTCGCCACTGCTCCGGGGTTCAGGCTCAATTGCAACACCCGGGACCAACCTCGGGTGTGGTTTCCCGTTCGCAGGTCATTTCCCCGTGAACTTCTCCGGGTCCGCGACGATCGGGTCGAGCGGGTCGCCGTTAAGTGCCCGCAGGAACAGCACGAGGTCCGCTTTCTCTTGAGCGGTGAGGTTCAGTTTGAGCGGGATGATGGGCTTCTTCGTCGGGCCGTAGGTCTTCACGGCCGGGTCGACCGGCTTGCCCTCGGCGCGGGCCTTGATGTACGCGGACTCGGCCGCGGTGTCGCGCATCTTCTCGCTCAACCAGGCGTTCACGTTCCCGCCGCGGTCGTAGAAGTCCACCACTTGCTCCAGCGTCTTCTCGTCCCCGCTGTGCATGTACGGCGCGGTCCAGAGCAGCCCGCGCGTGCCCGGCGTCTTGAACGCGCCGACCAGGGCCGTGTCCTTGTGGCCCGTGGGCAGGCGCACGAACCGGCCGAACTCGTCGAGCGGCAGTTCGCCGTCCTTCGCGCCGATGCCCAGGTTGTGGAACCCGTGGTCGGTGTAGGTGTCCCCGGTGTGGCAGTTCGTGCAGCGGGCCTTGTTGAAGAACAGGTCGCGGCCCGCGAGCAGGCGCTTGCCGAGTTCGTCGGTCTTGCCCGCGTCGGTCGCGGCGTCGAGCCCCAGATCCTTCAGTGCGGTGCCCTTCGTGGCGAATTCGTCCTTCAGCGCGCTCGCGTAGTCTTCGGACTTGAGGACGAACTTTCCGCTTTCTTCCTCGATCACGCGCTTCCGCATGGCGGCTTCGGCCTTGTCGTGCAGGCTGTTGCCGAGCAGTACCGTGCGCTCGTAGGTGGCGATCGCCTTCGCCGCGGCGTCCCGGGTCGGGGCGTGGCCGAATACCGCGTTGAACGCCTTCACGTAGCCGGCGTTCGCGCGGAGCCGGGCCACCGCTTCTTCCCACGGGTCGGCCTTCCCGCCGAACATTTCCTTGTTGTTACCGACCGGACCCTGAGCTTGGTCTTCGAGTGACGACCCGCGCCCGTCCCAGAACTGGAACCGGTTGTACGCGGAGTTGAACACGGTGGGCGAGTTGATCGGGCCGAGCGCGTCGTTGATGCCGGTCGAGGTGCGCTTGCCGTCGGAGAAGCCCCGGGTCGGTGCGTGGCAGGTCGCGCACGCCACGCTCCCGTTGGTGGACATGATCTTGTCGTAGTACAGTTGCTTGCCGAGCACCCACTTCTCGACGGTCATCGCGTTCTCGGCCGGGACCACGGGGGCCTGCGTGAGCCCGAGCGGTACCTTCAACTTGACCACCTTGCGCGTTACCTTTTGCCCGCTGGCCGGGTCCGCGTCCTCTTGCGTGCCCTCGGTCCAGAAGCCCTTGAGCGTCTTCCACTCCGGCTGGTTGCTGGTGACGAACACCATCGGGACGCGGTCCTTGAACGGCGTCATCTTCGATTCGTTCGGCAGTAGGAAGTCGGCCGCTTCGAGCGGCGGCTGAGCGGCAGAGGCCGGTGCAGCGGAAGCGAGCAGTGCGAATAGAAGCGGAACCCAGCGAACTGTCATAACAGTCCTTTCGATGTTTCGCCGCGACCCAGAGGGGAACGAGGGCAGGTGGGTGCAATGCTGTGGGTTGGCAGGATATCGTTAGGTGCCGGCCGCGGGCGCGTCAACGTTTGGGCCATCGGGCGGGCGTTCGTGTGGAATCGGCGGTACCGATGGGAGAGTGGCGAGCAGATCGGTAACGCCCGGGCGATCGGTCGGGTTCGCCGACGGGTGCGCGAAGATCACATTACGAGTGCGTGAAAGAATGAAATCCCCGCCGAGCTGGAGCACGTCCTCGCCCGCGTAGGGCTTCTTCACGCGGTACCCGCGCAGCATCCCGCGGAAGTACCCCCAGAGCACGTGCGGCTTGAAGAACGTGAGCCACCCCGTGCGCTCCAGACCAAAGGCAGCATACGCGACACGTTCCGGATCGCACACGATCGGAACCGACCAGGTGTTACGTGTGACGAACTGCGTTAGCACTTCGGGCTTCGCTTGCGATACGACGAGAACGGAGCACCCCCGAGCCGCGAACCGGGCGCGGGCCGCGTCCACCTCACCGAGGTGGGCGTTACAGGGGATTCACGTGAGGTGCCGTAAGAAGATGAGGAGTAGGAAATCCGATTCGAGAAACGAGGACAGCCGGACCGAGGTGCCGTCCGGCCGGAAGAGCGTCAAATCGGGAGCCGTGTCGCCGGGGATCATTTCTTCACGCGCTCCAGTATCAGCACGCCGGTGCGCGAGTTCACGGCAGAATGGAACTCCTTGGGCCGCTCGCCGTCGGTGGCAAAGCAGATCGTAAGCTTATCCTTCTCCAGTTTGTAGATACCCTTCACCGTTTTGCCGGGCTCGTTCTCCAACTGGTACACGAGGTCGATGCCGCACGGTTCGGATTTGGGGTCCAATGTGAACGCGAACGCCAGGTTCTTTCCGTCGGTGCTGATCGACATCACGTTATCTTTCACGGTCAGTTTCGCGCTCTCCGCTTGCTCCTTGTCCCACGGCTCCCCTTCTTCGATGTGCGCCACGACCTTCCACGGACCCTGAAAACCCTGTTGCGCCGCCTTGAGCGGGTCAACGGGAGGTGCCGGAGGGACCGGCGCGGCAACGAGCGCCGACAGTACGATTGCGGCCAAGACTTTCATGACACTCCCGTGGGGTGTGGGTACCGGGACATCGTGCGCCACCGCTTCCGAACCTGTGCTACGAGTTCTTTCCCGAAGCCCCACGCGAAGCCGAAGTGGATCGCGACGAACACCATCGGGATGCGGGCGCCCACCGCGAGCGGTTTCCCTCGACCCAGGACCGCGCCCGCGCCGAGCAACACGGCGGCGTAAAGCGCCAGGCTCGCGAGCCACAACCAGCCGAGGTACGGGACCACCAGGCCCAGCGGCCCCGCGCCGAGCGCCCAAACCGTCCACAGTGGCGGTACGAGTGCGGGGAGCGAGAGGGATTTCGGGTGCTTGAAGGCCAGCTTCGCGCGCCCCTTACCGTAGCGCCCGAGCTGGTAGAACAGGGCGCTGAAGTCGCCCCGCGGCTCGTACACGATCTTCACTTCCGGGGTGAAGTAGCACGTCAGCCCGGCCGCGTGGACGCGCTCGTTGAACTCCACGTCCTCGCACGCATCGAACTCCTGGTCGAACAGCCCGATGGTGTGGAACACCCGGCGCGAGTACGCGACCGCCGTGCTCTGCGGTGGGACGAACTTCGCCTCGTTGGAGTAGATGTCGGAATCGGGGTTGTGCCCGAGCCGGCTGCTCCGCGCTGCGCTTACGGCCTCTTGGAACCGCGTCGGGGACTCGACGTCCAGCGGCTGCGGGCGCCCGAGGCAGTCCGCCCCGCTCGTGGCGAACGCGGCCGACAGCTTCTGGAGGTAGTCGCGGTCCGGGACGTGGCAGTGCCCGTCCACGATCACCACGACGTCCTTCGTCGCGTGGCGGATGCCGGTGTTCCGCCCGGACGACGCGAGCTTCTCACTGTTGAAGACCAACTTCAAGTTGGGGAACTCGGACTGGAGCCGGCGCACGATGAGCACGGTGTCGTCGGTGGACACCCCGTCGGCGACGATCACCTCGAAGTCGTCCCGGGGGAAGTCTTGAGTCAGCAGCAGGCGCAGCGTGTGCTCGATCGAGCGCGACTCGTTCCGCACGGGAACGATAACGCTTACAGAAGGCATGTCTCGTCTCCGGGCGCCCGCCCTAATATGTGGGCGGCACCTACAA
This sequence comes from Gemmata sp. SH-PL17, assembly GCF_001610855.1. NCBI lineage: Bacteria > Pseudomonadati > Planctomycetota > Planctomycetia > Gemmatales > Gemmataceae > Gemmata > Gemmata sp. SH-PL17. The sequence continues at coordinate 7,950,976 of NZ_CP011271.1, read as the reverse complement.
GTTCGGTAGCCCGTCGCCCACAAGGGCGGGGCGCCTATTCCGTGGGGACGCGCGGCGCGCGGTAGTACAGGTGCTTGAGTCCGACCACTTTGAGGGCGGTGGCACCGAGGATGAACAGTTCCATGCCCAGCGAGCGCGAGCGGATGTAGAAGCGGTCGTAAGCGACCTTGTTTCGCACGCTCCGGATGCACGAATCCGGCGGCAGGTGGATCTGGGCGAACCCGGTGATCCCCGGCTTCACCGCGTGCCGGCGGTCGTACCCCGCGACCGCCTCGCGCAGTTTTTTCACGATCTCGGGGCGCTCCGGGCGCGGCCCGACCAGGCTCATTTCGCCCTTTAACACGTTGAACAGTTGGGGCAATTCGTCCAGGTGCAGTTTGCGCATCACGCGCCCCACCGGGGTGACGCGCGCGTCGCCCGGGGTGCTCCACTGCGGCCCCGTGAGGCGCTCGCAGTCGTGGTGCATTGTGCGGATCTTGTACAGCGTGAACACGCGCCCGCCGCGGCCCACGCGCGACTGCGTGTAGAGTGCGGGGCCGGGCGACGTGAGCCGGACCAGTGCGACGCACGCCAAAATAACCGGTAGCGCGGGCGCGAGCATGAGGGCGGCCGATACGAAGTCGGTTGCAGTTTTTACGCGCTCACGGGCCGAGAGCGGGGGCACGGACGGGGCGACGTTAACACTGCGCAACCGGGCGACGTGGGGAGCGGGTGTTCGCAACGCGGACCTCTGCTTATCCCGGGCGGGCGACATCCGTTTCACGTTCATCAGGTGCGATCCTCGCTTCGCTCGGGCGACCAACCGGTGACGGGGGAACTGTACCGGTGGCGCGCCGAAATCGGCGCGCCACCGCGGCCTTTAGCGGCCGAACGCCGCGGAGTATTGCGCCCACGCCGAGAGCACGAACGCCTTCGTCGTCGCGTCGTCTTCCGGGGTTTTGTCCCCCTCGTTGTCCCCGAGCGGGGTGGCGATGTAGACCTTGTAGATCGTGGGGGCGCGCAACTGGCTGGCGAACTGCCAGCGCGGGTTGTCCGGGGCGACCCACTCGCCCTCGGTCGTCCACGCCCAGCGCACCCGCACGCGGTCGCGCTTCGTCTTCGTTTCCTTCTCGAAGTCCGCGACGTACACGGTCGCCGGGCCGCCGGGCAGGTCGATGGTTTCCTTGTGGGCCGCGCGGAGCGTCTTGTACCCGCTGCCCGGGTAGCACACGTCGGGCGTGTGCGTCGCGACCGAACCCGGGATGCCGCTGATGAAGCTGACCACCGCGCTGTGCTGGCCGTCCGGCGCCAGGTAGCGCCGGCTGGTGGCGGTGCTGCGCTCGTTCAGGGGCATGTCGGTGTCCACGTTCTCGGACTGCCAGCCCTCGAACCGGACCTCCAGCGCGTGGAGCCGGTCGGTGCGCCCCCCGTCGGACGCGATCAGGTCCCACCGCTGCGTGACCGAGCCGTTGAGCAGCGCGCCGCACACGACCAGCCCGAGAATGGAACAGAACGTGAGTGGTTTCATCATGGGTGCTCCTCGAAAACGCCCCGCGCCCCTGTTGGGGCGCGGGAGAGGGGATTCTGTTTAGCAGAGGGCTTCCTGTTCAGTCGCGCCGATGTAGACGATGCCGGAGTACGGGATCTCCATCGCCGCGACGCGGTCCGCGGCGCGCTTCAGCAGCGGGGTGGCGGTTTCGCGGTACTTGGCGCACATCAGCACCACCTCGCACCGCCGGGCCACCTCGACCGATTCCGCCACGGTCAGCAGCGCGTGCCCGTGGATCACGACGCAGTCGTAGGGCTCCTTCAGCTTCGCGAGCAGGGCCTCGAGCTTCTCGCCGGTCGCGGCTTTACGGGCCTCGTCGGACCACTTTCCGGCCGGGAGCATGTGCAACCCGCTCGGTAGGAACTGCACCGCGGCCCGCGGGTCGATTTCCGCGCGGAGCAGCTCGCACACGCCGGCCCCGTTCGGGACGCCCGCGTAGGGGTGCAGGGCCGGTTCCCGGAGGTCAAAGTCCACGAGGAGCGTCTTGTAGCCCGCTTGAGCCAAGCTGCTCGCCAGCCCGAACGCGGTGAACGCCTTGCCCTCGTCCCCGATCGGGCTGGTGACGCCGATGGTGGTAGCGCCGCGGCTCAGCCAGGTCTGCGAGACGTAGGCGCGGAGCTTGTCGATGGCCTCGTTCGTGGCCGCGCGCTTGACCGGGTCGCGCCCGCCGCCTTGGGACGCGGTCGCGTCGCCGGGGGCGCACGGGATCACGCCCACCACCGGCGCGGGCGAGGACGTCTTCACGTCGGCGAGCGAGCTCACGCGCTTCGACATCATCTCGAACCCGAGCACGCCCAGGGCCATTAGCACGAAACCCATGATGCTGGCGAACGCGGTACCGAGGATCTGTTTCTTGGTGTCCTTCTGGGTCGGGACCGACGCGGGCTGGAGGATCTCGACGCGGGGCGGGGACTCGACCGCCAGCTTGAGTAGTTCCTTCTGGAGAATCAGGCGGCGGAAAACGCTGTCAACGGTTTCGAGGTCGCTGTTCTCGGGCAGGTACGGTTCCTTATCGAAGCGCGACAGGAACCCGCCGGCGCTCTTCTCGGGCGGCGCGGGCAGTTCCATCAGTTGCTTCATCGCCCGCGGGAGCGCTTCCTTCGCGTGGTCGAGTTGCTCCTGGTAACTCTGAATTCTCTGAATGATCTTTTCCAACTCGGTCGCGACTTCCCGTGCCTCTCGGACGCGCCGCTCGCGCTCGATCGTTTGGAGTTTTTCGGACCGGATCTCTTTCCACCGGGCCTCGTCCGATTCGTAAGCGTGCTTCAGTTCGAGGACCGCGGGGTTGTTTTTGTTGGTGCTCGTGTCCTCGCGGGTTTTCCAGAGCTGGTACGATTGAATCATCCGGTACTTGGCCGCCTGCACGTCCTGGTCGGTGCGGTCGATCGCGTCCTCGATCGATTTCGGCGTCGGGGCCTTTTGTATGGCCTCCAGTTTGTCCTGCAGCACCTTTTGCTGGCGCTCGTAGTCGCGGATGAGCAGCGGCAACTGATCGACCTTCTCCCGGTTCTTCATGATGTCGTTGATGAAGAAATCGGGACCGACGCGGTTGAGGATGACCTGGGGCAGCATGCCAGCGGTGGGAACCGGGGCCGGGACCGCCCCGGGTGCGGCCGGGGCTACTGGGACTGCCGGACCAGCCGCGCCCCCCGCAGGGATCAGCCCGTTGCCCCCGTCCTTTGCGGTCGCGCCGGACTTCACCGTGGCGCGGTTCGCGAGCTTACCCTTGACGTTGGTGTACCACTCTTCGACCTGTCCCAGGAGCTTGCGCGAGTCGCGCACTTCCCGCTCCACCACCTGCTCGATGAACGCCTTCTGCACCGCGTCCACGATCTTCTTCGCGTCGTCCGGGGCGTGGCCCTTGAACGTGATCCGGATCAACTCGGACCCGTCCTGCCCCGACACGACCAGTTCCTCGTCGAGGTACTTGAGGGGCTCCTTTTGGGCCTTGATCGTGGGGAGATCCTTGATGTCGCGGAGGGCCGCGTTCAGCACGAACTCGGACTTGATGAGCGCGGAGGTCGTCTTCGTGTACGTGACGAAGTCCGTCTTGGCCTGCTGCTGGTTCCCCTGGCCCGCGATCGTGGCCTGCACCGCCGACACCTTGAGTATCCCCGTGGACTCGTACTTGCTGGCGAGCAAGTCCCACGCGACGAACGCCCCGGCCCCGCCGAGCAGCGTGCCGCAGAACGCGATCATCAGCCAGTGGAGCCGCAAGTAGATGAGCACGCGCGCCGCCGGGTTGTCGTCCGGCTTCGCACCGGGGCGCGCGGCCTGGCGCGGCGCCCGGGGCGGCGCGGAGTGGGCCGTGGGTGCGGCGTGCGTGGCGAACGAGGGTCCGTTCATGGCCTGAATCCGTTCAGGTAATGTGGCGGGGCCGAAGGGGTGTAACACGGTTCCCGGCCCTCGTCAGTGAGGGCCGAGCCACTGGGAATCAGGTCCGAGACGGGTCGACCACGAGCCGCTTGAGCACCCACAGCTCGAGCGCGAGCAGCGCGAGGCCGATGAAGATCATCATGTAGCCGTAACCGTCGTGGAGGAACGCGCGCGTCCCCTCGTCGGTGAAGTTGGCGAAGCTCACGCCGGTCGCCGCGATGCGCAGCACGTTCGTGAGGATCGCGATGGGGACGATGCCGAGCAGCACCATCAGTTTCTCGAACCGGCTGCGCTGCATCATGAGCACGGCCCCGACCGAGAACGCGGCGAACGTGACCATCATCTTCAGCCCACTGCAGGCGTCCACGACGCCGATCCGGACGTCGTCGATGAGGATCAGGTTGCCGTCACGGATGGCCGGCAGCCCGAGCGTTTGCAGCAGGAACGTGCTGCACACCGTCGCGATCACCTTGAGCGGCGAGCCGACGTTGCGCTCGAGTTCGTAGGGCAGCGGGACCATGAACACCAGGAACGCGATCGCCGGCGCGGTGAACTTCGCCAGCGGCACCCCGCCGACCGCGAGGCTCACGGCGACGAGCGCGAGCAGCAGCGAAGCCGCGTCGAGCTGGTAGAACAGCAGCGCCCCGGCTACGGCGCGCATCACGAGGATCGCGACCAGGAGCGCGCACCCCAGAACGGGGAGCGGTTTGAGTACGAGTGCGTCGCTCTTCCACCCGCGCCACAGGAGGAACGCGGAGAAGAACGGCACGAGCAGGCCGTGTGAGTATTGGGGGTCGTTCAGCCACTTGTCAGCGAACACGCTGAGCATGGGCAGGTACGCCCAGCCGAGAACGGCGGCGAGCGCCGCGCCCTGCCAGATTGCGACGCGCGACTTCACGGAAGCCGACGCGGGAGCGGGTAAAGTCGGTGATGCGAAGCTAACTGACGACATCCGTGTCCCCGTGCGAACCGGGCGATCGCGGGTCCAATCCGTGACCCGGAATCCGAACCGAGCGGAATTGTGGCAGATGAGACTGGGGCGAATCAACCCCAATTGCGGAGGGGCGCTTTCAACTTCTCGGCGTGGCATTTCGCAATGTCAAAATGGGGTGGGCAGGAGTTGAGGGCGATCTTGGTTTTAAGCCCCGTTAGGGGCGGAAGTGAGTAGCCAGGGGTGGAGCGAGCCGAAGGCGACGTGAAACCCCTGGCGGACTTCCGTTTATCCTGACGGACCTACATTGCACCGAGGCTCGCCAGGGGTTGCGCATGCGCTTCACCCCTGGCTACTCACTTCCGCCCCTAAACGGGGCTTAAAACCAAGATTGTCGCTCGCGTCTGCCTTGTATCGAGGCTACTTCTTGCCGGCTCGATAGCGTTTGATGAGCGCGTTGGTAGACGTATCGTGTTTCAGTTCCGGTTCGGTCGCGGATTCGAGTTCCGGCGCGATCTTCGACGCGAGCACCTTGCCCAGTTCCACCCCCCACTGGTCGAACGAGCCGATGTCCCAGATTACCCCCTGCGTGAACACGATGTGCTCGTAGAGCGCGACCAGCGTGCCCAGTGCGAACGGCGTGAGCTTCTCCACCAGCAGCACGTTCGACGGGCGGTTGCCGGGGAACGTCTTGTGCGGCACCAGCCAGTCCGCGACCTTATCGGCCCGGACCTGCTCCGCGGTCTTGCCGAACGCCAGTGCTTCGGCCTGAGCGAACACGTTCGCCATGAGCAGGTCGTGGTGCCGGCCGACCGGGTTGAGTGACTTGCAGAACGCGATGAAGTCGCACGGGATGAGCTTCGTTCCCTGGTGAATCAGTTGGTAGAAGCTGTGCTGGCCGTTCGTCCCCGGTTCGCCCCAATACACCGCGCCGGTCTGGTAATCGACTTCCGCGCCGCCGAGCGTGACGCGCTTCCCGTTGCTCTCCATCGTGAGCTGTTGCAGGTACGCCGGGAACCGCTTCAGGTACTGGTCGTAGGGCAGCACCGCGACCGTTTCGGCACCGAAGAAGCTGCCGTACCAGACGCTAATCAGGCCCATGAGCGCGGGCAGATTCTTCTCGAACGGCGCGGTGCGGAAGTGCTCGTCCATCGCGTGGAAGCCGGCGAGCATCTCGCGGAAGTTGGTCGGCCCGAGCGCGAGCACCGTGGCGAGGCCCACCGCGGAGTCCATCGAGTAGCGCCCGCCGACCCAGTCCCAGAACCCGAACATGTTCGCGGAGTTGATGCCGAACTCTTCGACCTTCGCCTTGTTCGTGCTGACCGCGACGAAGTGCTTTGCGACCGCGGCCTTATCCTTGAGAGTGGCCAGCGACCACGCCCGCGCGCTCTCCGCGTTGGTCATCGTTTCTTGCGTGGTGAACGTCTTCGAGCAGACGATGAACAGCGTTTCGGCCGGATCGAGGTCGCGCACGGTCTCGGCGAAATCGGTACCGTCCACGTTTGAAAGGAACCGGAACGTAAGTTCGCGCTGGGCGTAGTGCCGTAGAGCTTCGTTCGCCATTACCGGACCGAGATCGGACCCGCCGATCCCGATGTTGACGACGTTCTTGATGGGCTTGCCCGTGAAGCCCTTCCACTCACCGGATCGGACGCGATCGGCGAACGCACTCATCGCGTCGAGGACTTCGTGGACCTCGGGTACCACGTTCGTGCCGTCGACCGTGACCGTTGCGCCCTTCGGGGCACGCAGGGCCGTGTGCAGCACTGCCCGGTTCTCGGTGATGTTGATCTTCTCGCCGCTGAACATTGCGTTAATGCGGCCCTTGAGGTCGCATTCCGTCGCGAGCGCGAGGAGCAGCTTCAGCGTTTCGTCGGTCACGCGGTTCTTCGAGTAGTCGAGGAAGATACCGGTGGCTTCCGCGGTCAGGCGCGTCCCGCGCCCCGGGTCGCTCGCGAACAGGTCGCGCAGGTGGGTGGTTCGCACCGTTTGGTAGTGCGATTGTAGTGCGGCCCACGCGGGGCGCTGAGTGAGCGAGGGGCGTTCGGCGGCCATTGGGGAATCTCCTGGGGGTGGCCGCTAATGTACCGCGTTCTGTGAACGGTTCCACGATTGACCTTAGAAATGCTTCGGGACCGCCGCTCTGATCTACACACGCTCTTAATCATTCCATTTTTCGGCAGATTACGGCTTGCAGTTCGGTAGGCTTGTCGGCCACAGTATTCGTCTCGCTGGTACTCCGAACGGTCCGGATGGGCGCTCGTCTTTGGCGCCCGCGGTACGGACCCGCCCACGCACCAATCACAGGGGCACCGGCCGGCGCGACCTCGAACCCATTAACACAAAGAAACTTCGATGCAATCCGCCCCTTATGGACTGGCTCCGCCCCCGAATTCGGCCGAATCCGCGCGCCTCGTCTCGCTCGACCAGTTCCGCGGTTACACCGTGCTCGGTATGCTGCTGGTGAACTTCGTCGGCTCGTTCGCGGTCATCAAGACGCAGCTCCCGGTCCTGGCGCACCACCACACGTACTGCAGCTACGCCGACACGATCATGCCGCAGTTCCTGTTCGCGGTGGGGTTCGCGTTCCGGCTCACGTTCGTGAAGCGCTTGGTCGCGGTTGGAGCACAAGCAGCTTACTGGCACGCGGTGCGCCGAAACCTCGGCCTCCTGTTGGTCGCGTTCACGGTGTACAGCGTCGGTTCCAAGTGGGAAAAGTGGGAAGATTTAAGTCAGCTCGATGTGGTTGTGCTCCGGTGGGCGAAGCAGGACTTGTTCCAGACGCTCGGGCACATCGCGGTCACGTCGCTGTGGGTGCTCCCGGTGATCGCGGCGAGTTCCCGTGTACGGATCGCGTACACCGTCTTTTCAGGTGTACTGCACGTCGCGCTGTCGTACTGGTTCAACTACCGCTGGACGAACACCCCGCCCAACGGCGTGGACGGCGGACCGCTCGGGTTCCTCACGTGGGCGGTTCCGCTGTTAATTGGTTCGCTCGCGTGCGATCTCTACCAATCGACACCGAACCGCGAACGGCTCTGCATTCGCTTTGCGTTTATCGGCGCCATTGTCGCGGCTCTTGCCTACGGCCTGTCCTGCGTTCACCTTGCGCCATCAGATATGGACGAATGGCATTTCAATGTCTCGGTTTCGACCGCCCCGCCGCCGCTCGTTTTCGTTAGCGTGAAGCCCCCGACGAACGACCTGTTTACGATGAGCCAGCGGTCCGGGAGTTTGACCTACACGTTGTTCGGGGCCGGGGTCGCACTCATGGTGTTGGCGGTGTTCGTGTTGGCGTGCGATATCGGTTCAATGCGAATTGGTGTGTTCCGCACGCTCGGGTCGAACGCGCTCGCTGCGTACATCATTCACGGCCTCGTGTACGAAGCGGTTAAACCGTTCGTTCCCCGAGACGCGCCGCTCTGGTATGTTGCCGCCGCTACTGTTGTGGCGCTCACTATTTGCTACGTGCTTATGCGCAGTTTGGAGAAGAATAAACTGTTCTTGAAACTGTGAGGGCAATTGTGCTGACTGGATGCGTTTGGTCTTATGTTTTGTGGCACAGGCCTCTGGCCTGTGTGAGCGCCTCCACAGGCCAGAGGCCTGTGCCACAAACACAAACATCCGGCACGGCAAGGGTGAGCACTAAGTCTGCGTTAGATGCAAATAAGCACGCACCTCGGCTCCTATGGCCGAGGTGCGTCTATTGTGAATCGTGTTTACTGGGTTGGCCCGGGCAGCGAAGTTTCAATCAGTCCCCGCCTCCGCACCCGCCACCTCCGCAACCTCCGCCTCCGCCACATCCGCCCCCGCACCCACTGCTACCGCCGCACCCGCCGGACGACGCTTCGTTGGTCTGCCTGGGGTACCACGTTTGCAGCGGGGCGATCGCGGTGCCAGCAAGCACCGACGTTCCGAACAGAGCGACGGCCATACCCGCGTCGCCGTTGCTTTCCCACCGCGTACCGGCCCGGAGCGGGTCGTACTGTTCCTTCTGCTTCGCCAGGAGCGCCCGCCCGCGGTGGCTCAAGCGCCCCGAACCAGCGAGTACGACTAGCAGACTGAAAACTCCGCCGACGATCGACATAGTGGCCAAGTATTCCACTGATTTCTTCGCGTCCAACCCCATCAGAAGGCGAGGAAGCGAGAGGCACAACAGCACGACCGCGAGCGGCATCAGCGACGTGAACGCGATGAGCACCTGCCGGCCCTTCGGGATCACGATCCCCTCCTCTTCGAGGCGCTCGACGTTTCGGGCGAACGCGGCATCCACAGCTTGCTGAATCGGCTTCAAGGAGGCTGCGTCGTTCGAGACCGGTAGCCCTTGCAGCACCGCGCGCTCGGCGGAACTGACATCGTCTGGAATCGGCCCGGTGCGGATCAACCGCTTGCCGTCGTCCCCGACACGGGCCAGATCCCGCCCGACCAGGCGGGCGACGGCCGCAGTCATGAGCCGCCCCGCGCCACCGGCCAAGTACGCGGTCTGCTCCCAGTTCAGGTGGTATTCGTCGTCCGGAGGGGCATTGGGGGTAGACATCACGGAGCGAACTACCCGGCCGATGCACACGGCCGCGACCAGGGCGCACCCCAGTATGGTGAGGAAGTCCGCGTTCTTCAGTGCGAACGGGTTCACTCCACCGTTACACCCCGGAACCGCGAGCGCGATAAGCACGAACGCGGCCGTGAGTTGTGCGACGCGCTTGATGGGAGCTTTGGGAATGACCCAGTTCCGGGCGACGTTCACGACCCGGTGCCGGGTGTCGTCGCCGAACCGTTCGGCCCCGGCGGGCCAGATGTCCGCGGGCGCTGTGTGACCGAACGCTTCGCGGTACGCGGTCAGCGTCTCGGCGTACATGGCGAGGTGCTTCGCCCCCTCTGCCGGACCGCCCTTCGTGGGCTCGTGGTGCAGTGGGCGTTCCAGCACTTCGCTGCAAAGCCGCTTCCAGTAGGACTTGGTGTACGTCAGGTGCATGTGCCACGCCGCGTCGACGTCCTCGGACGGGCACCCGGTGAACCCGGCCGTCGCCGCGAGGAACACGTACCGCTTGTACTCTTCGATCACACGATCCGCGTGGGACCGGGACCAGCCGTGTTCGCGCGCCAGGCGCGCTGCGAACGGGAGGGCGACTTCGCCGCCGTCGATGTCGAACGCCAGGATGCTTGCGAGCAGTTCCGACCGATCGGGAGACATGGGGAGAATCCCTTGAGAGATACGATGCGAGCTACTCGCAGTGTACTTCGCTCGGAACGCGGGAGATTTGGAAAGATAGACGATTAAGAAGAAGAGATGAAAACACCCACCGTACCGCGCATGCGGCCCGCATTCGCTCTACAGGCGCGCCCGCACATGGACTGAGCAGGAATCACCAAACTCACTGAGGCCGTGCGAGAATTTCTCGAATCAGCATGTCGCGGGAGAGAATCGCGGGCACTAATAGCTCGGATCGAGTGGAAGCGGGGGAGAAGCAATGTCGCTCAGTGCGTTCGTGCGACAACTGGCCGGGCGCTCGGCGCCGATCAAGTCGGCCGACGCGGAGTTACTCGCGCGGTTCATTGCGACCCGCGACGAAAGTGCGTTTGCGGTGCTGGTGGACCGGCACACACCGACCGTTTTGGGTGCGTGTCGACGGCTGCTCGGCCATGCTCAGGACGCCGAAGACGCGGCCCAAGCGGTGTTCCTGCTCCTGGCACGCAACGCGGGTCGCGTGCGCCAGCCCGCTGCGTTGGGAGCTTGGCTGCACGGGGTCGCGGTGCGAGTGGCTCGAAAAGCACGCGCGCGGCGCCGACCAATTCAACCGTTACCGGAAGTGACTTCGCCCACACTGCCGCCCGAACCGAGTTGGGCGGACGCGCGCCGGGTGATCGACGAAGTGCTCGCCGCGCTGCCGGAAACGCTTCGGGCGCCGCTCGTGCTGTGCTACCTCGAAGGGCTGACACGCGACGAGGCGGCCGCGCGCCTCGGCTGGCCGCTCACGACGCTCCGCGGGCGCCTCGAACGTGGCCGGGAGAAGCTGCGTGCCGGACTCGGTCGGCGCGGGTTCCCGCTCGCCGCCGGGCTGTTGGCCGTGGTGCTCGAATCGCCCGCACCGGCCGCACCGAACTGGACCACCACGACCACCGCCATCGCAACCGGTGCAATTCCACCTCCACTCACCGTTGTCCCACTTTCCACTGGAGTGTTACCCGTGAAGGCACCTCTTGTTCGCATCGCTGTGATCGCGTGTCTCGGTCTCGCCACGGCCGGCGTGTTCGCGGCACGAAGGTCCGAACCGCCATCGATCACTCCCCCCAAGCCCCAGGCTCGCGTACTCGCACCGGACCCGAATGCCGGGCCGCCGGACAAAGCTCTCGCGGGGGAGTGGCGCCTCACGTTCACCTGGGACGGAGCCACCCGCACCGAAACGCTCCGGTTCGTGGACGGCAAGCACCTCGTCTGGCAAGTTCACCTGCGCAATCCGGGCGTGGATACGAGTGTCACGCTCCGCGGGAAATACGAGCTGAAGAACGGCGAACTGACCTACGACGTGACCGAGCGGTGGAACGGGGAAGAACCGATGCGCGTGAAGCCCGAAGACGCGGTGCGGAAGTATCAGATGACGTGGGCGGAAAACCGGACCGGGTTCGAGTTGAAGAACAAAGACGGCGGGAACGTCCGCACCTACCGCGCGGTAAAAGACGAGGTCGCTGTGCTGCCCTTCCCGGCTGTTCTCAACAAAATCGAGCGGACCATCAAGAAGGAGCCGAAGTACACGGGCGACCCGCGGTACTTGCTGTTGGCCTTCGGTCTCGAAGCCAAGTTCCGTACCTGGGTCGTGTTGGACGGAACCACCCTTTACATCGACCGGAACGGGAACGGTGATCTGACGGAAGACGGAGAAAAGTTCGATAACCCGAACACAGTACAGAAAGGGCTCGACGGAAAAGTGAGCGTCACGCTCACCGGAATCGACCTGACCGAACCCGACGGGACGAGCCACTCGATCAAAGTCATTACCACTCTGAAGATCACGGACACGAGCACTTATGTGAGGCTCGGCTCTCAAGCACGCGGGGGGCCGGATCAACTGGCCGGTCTGACCAACTTGCGTCTGGCAGAGACCGCAAAGGAAGCCCAGGTGCTTCATTTCGGAGGCAACGAGGTAATTGTGCGTCCGTCACTCTCGATGCCTTCGCCCCTGAGTGTGGACAAAGCGGTCGAGTTCCGGGTCCAGGTCGGCGCCCCGGGCATCGGGTCGGGGAGCTTCGCTTCGTTCGTCGGTGAGAAACTCGCCGAGGGGCTCGGGCCAGTCGCGGAATTTGAGTTCACCCCGCTGAAAGCCGGTGACAAACCGGTGAAGGTGACCGCGAACCTCATCGATCGGTGCTGCGGAGATCAGTTCTTTACGAAGGTTGCTGTACCGGACGGAGTGAAGATTGGAGTGAACGCAGTGAAGGTGACGCTCAGTTTCCCGGCGTGTCCGTGGGGGAAAGTGGAGTCGACCACACACTTCGTAGACGTGCTGCCGAAACAGAAGTGACACGAATTGGGCACGTTGACCGTACCCTCGTCTCGACCGTGAAAGAATCGTTCTACTGGGCGGGGACGTCGCGTTCCGCTAGCACCGCGAGTTCCGTGAGCTTGGCGGCCGTTACGCCGATCCGCTCGAAGCACTCGGCAACGATGCTGTTGGGGGTGGTGAACAGCGTGATGAGCAGGTCCATCGGGGTCACGACCCCGCGCCCGCAATCGCAGGCCCGGCCGTGAGCGTCGCGGACCAAGCGGATCACGTTATCGGAAAGGAATTCGCGGTTGAGTAGTAGGGGGGGGACGGGTTCGGCGTGGGCTTGGTGAAACAGGTCGCGGAACTGGTCGAGGAGCCCGGGCAGGTCGGCCCCGAGTTTCCCGGCCCACTTGAACACCCCGGAATCCGGAGCGGCCAAGAGGCCCATGAACAGGTGCGGGGTCCGCACGCTGTCCCAGTTCGTGGCTCGGGTGTGCCCCAAAGCCTCGCGCAGAACGCGGGTTGTGGCTTCGTCCAGGATGTCCGGACGGAGCCGACCACTTGGCAGGAAAATGTCGTCCACGGTTTTGGACCCGTTCCCATCTCGGACTGTGGCTGGGCGTGTGTGGCCCGTAGGGCAACGTTTCGGGTGTAGCGAACCGCCCGAAGTGTGAGGTGATTATGTCGCGCCGCGCTCCAACCCGCAAGACGGCCTGTCGTGTCCGCACACTTTTTCCTTGCTCGCCCAGATGTTCCGACCGACCATGAATCGCGCCGGGCGAAAATTGAGTTCCGGGACGCAGGAATTCCAATGTTTTCATGGTTCCGAACGCTTAAGTTCTCAGTGCTAATTTCCACTCGGCCCTTGGTTTGGAACACCTGGAGCTTTGGAACTCAGAGCTTGTTCAAAGGAGCCTCCCATGCGGCGCTGGGGACAGGTCGTGGTCGGGTTGATGTTGGTTTCCGGTCTGGCGTTCGCGCGAGCGGCTGATGGGCCGACCGAGGCCACCGTTACTGACGCCGATAACAAGGAAGTCAAAGTCGCCGGGCTGAAATTGAGCACGGGAACCCGCCGACTCGCGTGGTTGGGCGACCCGGCGGGCGATACCGAGGATGCCAAGAAAGGGCCGCTCGCGCTCGAACTCCGCGAGCCACACTCCACCACGTACTCCAAAGGGATCATCACTTACGTCCCCGTCAACTCGGTCGAATCGATTAAGTACGACTACGACAAGCAGGTCGCGTCGGTGGTGGTGAAGGGATTGGCGGAACCGCTCGCCGGAACGCTCCAGTACCGCGGCGTTAACGTCCTCGGTTTTGAGGGGACCGTCGACGATAAGGTGACCCGGTTCAGCGGCGGGGCGTTCACAAAAGGAAACATCAAGGCGGTCGTGTTCGCGGACGCAACACCAATCGCGTCGAAGAAGGGGACGAGTTCCTGGCAGGTCCAAATCGACCAGCCGAAGGCCGAGAACCCGACGCTTAAAGCGGGGAACTTCAAGTTCCTGTACCAGTATCCCGGCGGCGTTGAGGTGCTGGCCGAAGCCGCCACCGTGCGCAAGGGCGACCCGCTCAAACTGGACGACGCGGTGAAGACGTTCACGCCACTGGCCGTGGACCAGAACACGCACCTCGCAGCGATCGAGGTTCAGATCGGTGACACGGAAAAAGTCGTTGTGATTCCACAGCAGCTCGAGAAGGACGGCAAGACCGGCGTGCTCGTGGGGTTGGTCGGCGAGGTCGACGCCGGGTGGAAACTTTTTCCGCTGCACTCCATCAAGGGCATGAAGCGCCCCCGGCGAGATTGACGCGCGGTCGGGTGCTACGCGGGTGATTCGCCGCGCGCCAGTCGCTCCATTACCGGGCGCAGTTCGGCGAACGCTTTCGCGCGGTGGCTCATCTGCTGTTTGACTTCCAGCGGCAGTTCGCCGAACGTCTTCCCGTGTTCCGGCACGAGGAACAGCGGATCGTACCCGAACCCGCCGGTTCCGCGGCGCTCGGTGACGATCGTTCCGTGGCACCGCCCCTCGACCGACGCGACGACCTTACCCGTTGGGTCGGAGAGTACCGCCGTGCTGATGTAGTACGCGCCCCGCTCCGCGCCGGTGAGCGCGGCCATCTCGCGCAAGAGCTTGTCGTTGTTGGCTTGGTCGTCGCCGTGCGTGCCCGCGTACCGGGCCGAGTACACGCCGGGGGCGCCGCCGAGGGCCGGCACACACAGCCCGCTGTCTTCACCGATGATCCACGCGCCCAGCACCGGCGCGAGTTGTGTCGCTTTGAGCGCCGCGTTCCCGACGAAGGTGTCGGCAGTCTCCTCAACTTCGGGCGCGTTGGGGTACGGTGTCAGGTCCGTGAGATCCAGGCTCAGGTCACCGAGGAGGTCGACCATTTCCTTGAGTTTCTTCTTGTTGCGACTGCCGATGACGACGCGGATCATTGCGGCCTTCCGTTGTGGAGAGCGTTCTCACGACGCAATATATTGTCCCAACCGCACGGACTGAAGACCACGGTACCGCCGACGCGATCGAGTCGACCTCGTGCGGCTTCGGTTCCCGTTCTGGTAGTGGGGCGCTTGATGTCTGCACCGCACGACCGGTACCACGCGCTGGACAGCCTCCGCGGGTTCGCCATGTTCCTCGGCGTGGTACTGCACGCCGGGCTCTCGTTCGGGACGCAACCGCCGGTCTTCTGGCCCGTGCGCGACAACGACCCGACCCTGCTCGCGGACGTGTGCCTGTTCGCGGTCCACACATTCCGCATGCAGACGTTCTTCCTGCTCGCGGGGTTCTTCGGCTGCCTGCTCTACAAGCGGTACGGGCTCGGCGGGATGGTGCGACACCGCATTCTTCGGGTCGCGCTCCCGTTCGTTCTCTCGGTGATGCTAGTCACTCCCACCGTTATGGGGGCGTTCCTTTACGCGGAACTGGAGAACGCCCGTGCGCAGGGCGTTCCGGAGACGGCTTCCCCGGTGCGCCGGTTCGCGGCTGACCTGATCGCCGCGAACCCGGAGCAAAGCAGTGTTGCGATCGTTGCGGACCGCTTCGTTTCCGGCGCATACGTTTCCCTGCTACCGCTCGGGCACCTGTGGTTCCTTTACTACTTGCTTTACTTTTACGCCGCGGTGGTTCTGCTCGCGCCGCTCCTCGGAAGGTTAACCGGAACGCCGGTGCTTGCTGCTATTGACGATGCATTTCAGCGACTAATTGAGGGCCGGTGGCGCGTGCTGGTGCCCGCGCTCGCGACAATCCCGGTCCTCCTCACAATGAAGACGTGGGTCAGCGACACGCCGCTCCGATGGCAACCGGAAGGGCAGATTCTGGCCTATTACTTCGGCTTCTTCGCGTTCGGGTGGATGCTGTACCGGCACCGCGCTCTCGTACCCACGTTCGGGCGGGGATGGCGCTTCAATCTCACCATCGCGAACGTACTCGTGCTGCCGATCGGGTTGGTGGCTTTGGCCACCGGGATTGAAGCCGAAAAAGCCGACGCGAGTAGTGCGTTTGTGAGAAGGTTCGCGGCATTTGCGGCGCAGGCCGTGTACACCTGGCTCATGATCGTGGGTTTGTGGGGCGCGTTCCTGCACTACTTCTCTCTCTCGCGCGGATGGGCGCGGTACCTCGCGGACGCCTCGTACTGGTGCTACCTTGCGAGCATTACGCCGATCGTGCTGCTCCAGTTTTGGGTGAAGGACTGGCCGCTGCCGGGGTTGGTGAAGTGGGGGCTTGTGAGCGCTGCGGCAACGAGCGTTTTGCTTCTGAGTTACGAATGGTTCGTGCGCTACACCGTCATCGGGACCGTGCTAAACGGGCGCAAAACACGGGCGCGGGCAGAAGCTCCCCCCGCGTCCGTTGCGACTGTTGAAACACGCGAGGAATCCTCACCCGCGTAAGTGCGCGTTACTTCTTCCCGAGCGCCGTGGCGACGATCGTTCCGATTTCTCGGCGCAGAGGGGTGGCGTTACCCTTATCGTCCGGGTGAACGCGGTTCGCCAGCACGATAATGGCGGTCTTGGTACCCGGATCGACCCACGCGCTCGTCCCGGTGAACCCGGTGTGACCGTAGCCCTCGCCCTTTTTGAACAGGTTGCCGCGCGGGGCCGAGTACGCCGTGTCCACGTCCCACCCGAACGAACGGGAGCCCTTCGCGTCGCCCCCCTTCGTCATGGGCACATCGACCGGGTGCGGTTCGGTGAACAGCTTCACGGTCTTCGCGTCGAGGACGCGGGTGCCGTCAAGTTCACCGTCCCGAAGGAGCATCCGGCAGTAGCGCACCATGTCGTCGGCGGTGGAGAACAGCCCCGCGTGCCCGGCCACGCCGCCCATCTTGAACGCGCGCGGGTCGTGGACCTCGCCGAGAATGATTTTGCCGTCGCGAAGGCCGGTCGGGGCGACCCGTTTTTTGAGCGCTTCGGAGGGCGTGTACGTCGTGTCGGCCATCTTCAGCGGATCGAACACGTTCTTTTTCGCGAACTGGTCCACGGACGTTCCGCTGATCTTCTCGACCAGTTCGCCCAGCACGATGAACCCGACGTCGCTGTACTTGAACCGCGTCCCGGCGGGCGCTTCGAGCTTCAACCCCGCAATGCGTTCGAGTGCCTTCGCGTGGCCGTTGGCGTAGTCCTTGATGTCGTTGTCCGCGATCAGCCCCGAGGTGTGGAGCAACAGGTGCTCAACGGTGACCTTCTCTTTGCCGTTGGCCGCGAACTCCGGCCAGTGCTTGCTCACGAGATCCTGGGGCTTCAGCTTCCCTTGCTGAATGAGTAACGCGATCGACGTGCCCGTGGCGACGGGTTTGGTGAGCGAGGCCATGTCGAAAACGGTGTCGGTCGTCATCGCGACCTCATCCGGCTTCACCGCGCGCTTGCCGAACGCCTTGCGGTACACGACCGCGTCCGCGTGAACCACGACCACAACGGCACCGGGGCACTCGCCGCGCTTGATCGCGGCATCGACCGCGGTGTCGATCTTAGTGAGCTGGTCTTTGTCGAGGTCCGCGGCGTAGGCACCGAGTGGCAGCGCGAGTAGTGCAACAAACGTAGAAGCGACACGAAACATGAAGGACGTTCTCCGTGGGGATCTCGGCCGACGTTTGACCGTGTTTCGCGTGGCAGCGATTTTGGGGTTCACGGTCGCGATCA
Organism: Gemmata sp. SH-PL17; assembly: GCF_001610855.1. NCBI lineage: Bacteria > Pseudomonadati > Planctomycetota > Planctomycetia > Gemmatales > Gemmataceae > Gemmata > Gemmata sp. SH-PL17. Next base: position 7,933,523 of record NZ_CP011271.1, on the reverse strand, counting down.
CTGAAACTGGCAGCAACTCGTCTCATTCCAGGCTGGCGAGCAGCCCCTGCATTTCGCCCTGTGCGTGCGTGTCCCCGGTCTTGCGGGCCGCGTCGATTCCCTGCTTGAGTACCGCACACGCCTCTTCGGTTTGGTCGAGCCGCATGAGCGCTTGCCCGCACTGGAGGAACGCCGGGACGTAGGGTTCCGCCGCGGTTCGGGCAATGAGGTCGCGGAGCACGGTCGCGCACTCCGCGTCGTCCCCGGCGCTGGCGTGCTCCATCGCGAGGCCGTACCGCAGGAACGCATCGTTCGGGTCTTCGGCCAACAGTGCCTCGATCTGTGCCATGCGTGCTGTGCGGGCCATGTGTGCGCGGGGTCCGTGTGGGATTCGCGGCCGATCGTGAGGAAATTCCTCAAGTCGCGGGCGCACGTTCACCCTACTTGCTCCGGGCACGGGCGACAACGCGCGGTACGACCGGTCCAGCCCGCACGGTTTGCGAATCCGGCTAACCGTTCCGTTCGATCCCCAGCGCGTGCGCGGCGCAGGTGTGCCTCGAACGGGGCGCCGGGCGGGTTCCTTGTGCTCGCACCGTGTAGCCGATCGCGCCGGGATTCCGAACAGAAGTGTGCAGTCGAAGGAAGGATTCCGCCGCTGGCACGGGGGCCACATGCGTTCGGTGACTATCACCTCGTTACTCCGGTTCGCGCGCCACCGGCTGTTCGTGCCGGCCGCACTCGTCGCTGGGTCAGCAGGGCTGGCCACACTGTCCCCGGTGTTCTCCGACCCGCCCCCGGCGGCCCACGCGGGCGAGCGCAGCATCACCCCCGGCAAGCGGCGCGATCAGGTCGTTGACGTGTACGACCGGCTGAAGTCGGCCGTTGTGAACATCCACAGCGAGCGCACGGTCGCGGCTCCGGGCGACGACCCGTTCCGCCCCGCCGGGCAACCGCAGCGCGTGAACGGGATGGGCACCGGGATCGTGCTCGACGGGCGCGGGTACATTCTGACCAACTTCCACGTTGTCGACGACGTGAACACCCTCCGTGTCCGATTGCACGACGGTGGGAGTTACACGGCCCGCATTATCTCGACCGACAAGGAAGCGGACCTCGCTCTGATCAAGATCGATCCGCCGAAGGCGCTGCCGGTCATCGGGCTGGGCACGTCGTCGGACCTGATGGTGGGCGAATCGGTCATCGCCATCGGGAATGCCTTCGGGTACGAGCACTCGGTGACCGACGGGCGGGTCTCGTTCAAGGGGCGCGACGTCTCGTTGAACAAGGACATGGGTTACAAGGGGCTGATTCAGACGAGCGCGCCGATCAACCCCGGGAACTCCGGCGGCCCGCTTCTGAATGTGCTCGGCGAAGTGGTCGGTGTGAACGTCGCGATCCGTGCCGGGGCGCAGAACATCGGGTTCGCGCTGCCGATCGATTCGGTGATCCCTCGCGCCGCGGACCTGATCGGCGTTCGGCGCCGGCTCGGGATTCGCCACGGCCTCCAGCTCCGCGATCAGGTCACGCGAGAAGCGACCGAGAGCGCGTCGAAGCGAGCCGTGAGCGTCGAGCTAGTTGAGGTCAACTCGCCGGCCGCGAATGCGGGCTTCAAGGTGGGCGACGTGCTCGATCAGGTGGACGACATCACCGTTGTAACGTCCGTCGACTTCGAGCGCGGGCTGATCGACCGCCCGGCCGGGGCTAAAGTGCCCGTGAAGGTGGTGCGTGCCGGTGCGGTGACAGAACTGGACATGACGCTTCAAGCCGGCCCCAAGTTGCCGCCGGGCGTGAACGAGGCCGTGTGGAAGCGGTTGGGCGTGAAGGTCGCCCCGGTCGGTGCGGACGCGGTCACCAAAGCGAACCCGCAACTCCGGGGCGGGCTACAGGTCACCGACGTCGCGGTCGGGAGTGCTGCGGCCACGGCCGGCATTCAAAAGGGCGACGTGCTCGTCGGCCTGCACCAGTGGGAAACGCTCAACCTCGATAACGTGTCCTTCGTGCTGAACCACAAGGATCTGTCCACGTTCCTGCCGCTGAAGTACTTCGTCGCCCGCGACGGCAAACTGAAGGACGGCCTGATCGCGAACGTCCCGTAACGAATCACAAAGGAAGCACCCTCCTCGCGCCGCCTCGGGTCTCGCCACCCGGGGCGGTGGCGTTTTTTAGCGCGGGAGGACCGCAGAGCCGAGGCCCGTCATGGTGCGATCGAACCCGGCCGCTTCGGGAGACGCAGCAAACGCGCGCTCCTCGCGCCAGACCGAGAGCGCGATGTGCAGCAACAGATCCGAGAAGAACACCGTGAGGAACAGCGAGCGCCCGACGTAATCGATCCAGATCTTGTGCAAATCGAGCGTCCAGGGGCGGATGATCGCTTCTTTACTGAAGCCGAGGATTGTCTGGCCCGCGAACTTGCCCGTGAGCAGGTAAATGAGCAGCAGCCCCACACCGGTCGCGATGAGCACGAACACAGTGAAGGACGTGCGGGCGATCGCGGCGCGCTCGGGGGCAGCGGTCAGCGGGCGCGTGAACAGTTTGAACTTGGTGAAGCACACCAGCGGGGCGCCGATCCAGAGTAGCAGACCCAAAACGAGCAGCATGTTACTCGCCACGTGGTAGATCACCACGAACGTCGCCAGCGTGAGCAGCACGCACAACGGGACACTCGTGACCAGCCCCCAACCGGGAACCAGCGACTCGGGCAGGAACAGCTTCATGCGCACACACGCGCGGGCCACTGCGGGGAGCAGCGACATAACCGCGGGCATCAGGGCCATATAAAACGCGACGCCCAGCAGGATACCAGATACCGCGTGCGCGGCCTCGGCCGTCCCCACGCTCGCGCTCTTGTCGATCTTCAAATCAATGAGCCAGTCGGTGGGAGTGAACGCGATCGCCAGCGGCACCGCAATTGACACCACCCCGCCGCCCAGAACCCACTTCGTGGAAACAGCGAGACGGTCGTAAGCGAGTGCCCCGAGTACAGCGGCCACCGGTAGTGCGAACAGGGCCAGGGCCTGAACGTACTGCAACAGAATCCCGAACGCGCTCAGCAGCTCGCGTTCCTCTTTGCTCATGGCGAGCGTGTTGATGAACCCCAACACCGCGGCGAACGCACACGGTACGGCCGCAACAAACAGCACCGATCGGCGCCACACGGCGAGCTTCCGCGCGGTCGCGTCCATGATGCCGGACGCGGTGAGCTTCGCGCCTTCTTCCGTGGTCGGGGCGATCGCGGACGGGTCCGGATCGATCATGCGCCGGACGAACATCTGGGCCAGTTCCAGTACCTCCGCGAACCGGTCGTTCGCGTCCGAACCGGAGCCACGCTTCCGTCGAAGGGCAGGTGCCTCGTCGTCCAGCGAGAGCGCTTCTGCGGCGGGCTTCGGGCGCTTTTCGGACTCGGGGATGAACGTGAGCGTTGCCTCACTGCCGGTCGGCCGCGCCGGTGTGACCGGGACGAGAGCGTAAGTGCCTTCGTCGGATTGGCTCGATTCAGGGTGTGAGGTTGTGGGCAAAAGGCCCGTGATGGTGCGCGCCGCGACCCAATCGGTGGTGCCTTCCTGCCACACCAGGTCCGCCGGTCCCAGTTTTCCGGTTTCTGCTGCGGCCTTCAGTTCCGCGAACGTCACCGGGCCGACGCGATCCCCGTTGACGACGTAGTACCAGACGGATTCCATGTATCCCCGCAAAGTGGAACCGTGACGAGAGGAATTGGAGCGCTGAATATATCGGTGCGCGGTTGTGTGCGGCAAGGGATACAAACGCCCGCGGCGCGGGCCTCCCGTGGGAAGCCCGCGCCGCGAATGAGTGACAGAGATTGTTTACTTCATCTTTTCCAGGGTTAACACGTACCGGGACGAGCCTTTCGGGGCGGTGAAGTCGGTCGGGCGCTTCTTCTCGTCGTAGCTGATGCAGATTTTGAGCTTGTCCCCATCGAACTGGTAGATGGCGACGTTCTTGAGGGCGGTCGTCTTGGTCTTCGTCTTACCGCGGGACCGGATCTTGTCGGTCGTGGTGATCGGTTTGCCGGCGTCGTCCACGTAGGTCAGGTCCAACTGCTTCGGTTCTTTGTCCACCGTGAGAGCCAGCTTCTGGCGGACGAACACGTCTTCCTTTCCGTCCTTGTTGAGGTACACGAAACGCATGATATCGCCCTCGATCACGTAGTAGCTGTTTGGTTCCGGGGCGTCTTCATCGTCGTCACCACTTCGGGACGCGAGCTTCCACTTGCCCTGGAGCTTGTCCTGTTCGGCCTTGAGTGCGGCTTGTTCCGCCTCGATCTGGGCCTTGGACTTGCACCCGGAGAGAACCAGGGGCACCGCGCACAGCGTGAAAATGGATACGTACTTCAACATCAGATCACCACAGGGTGTGAGGCACCGGGGCGGATTGCCCGGTGTGTGAAACCCGCTCCGTTGCGGGCTCTTTGAGAAACAGGGACACATTGCTGATCGCCTCACCCGAACGCACGCGCGGCCGGGTTCGACGACCAACGGGACTCGACAAATCGAACTGCACTTCGGGCAGGTTCGTGAACGGCTCGGCTAAACACGCGATGCAGGCACTTCGGCTACTCTTTCGCCTCAACCCGTGACCAACCCACTGAGCGTCGGCGCATGCGCGAGGTCGCGCGTCGGCTCACACAAAACAGACCGGCGATTCGCGCTGAATGGTGACTCGTTCATGGCTCGCTCTCGCCGGTTCTGGTGTTCGCGGCCACAACCTTCGTGTTGCGAAGAACTGTGACCAACAGGCGTAGCGAGAACAGGGCGTGAGCGTTACAGGTGAGGCGATCAAATTTGTGCGGGTCACGCGAAGACGCGGTCCGCGTTTCGATCAGAGACGTGAAGATTGATTCGGTGTGACGTGATAGTCCGAGCCGCAGAACGCCGTTCGGACTTTGTTCCAGTGAAAGTGCAGTGACTTACCGATCGATTTCGCCCATCACCACATCAATGCTCCCCACGATTGCAGGAACATCGGCGACGAGGCACCCGCGGCACAGTTCGCCGGTGACGCTCAGGTTCGCGAAGCAGCTCGATCGCGCTCGCACGCGGAGTGGCACGTTCTCCTTGGCCGGGCGCCCGACGACGTGGAACCCCATCTGTCCGCGTGGGCACTCCGTCTCCACGTAACATTCGCCCGGGGTGAGTTGACGCGGTGGTTCCACGCGGTGCGCGTACTTCGTCTTGAGCAGGTCGGCCAACTTCGCATCGTCCTTCTTGGCGTCGTCGGCCGAGAGCGTGGGCTTGCGCGCGGCGAACTCGGCCTTTACGCTTTCGCCCTCAGAATGGAGCGCGTCGTACTTCACGATCGCTTGCTCCACGATCTTGATGGCTTCCAGCACTTCGAGCATCCGCACGTAGAACCGGTGCCAGCAGTCGCCGATGACCGCGCCGGCTGGCGCACGATCGTAGGGCGGGAGCGGCACCTCGAACTGGTACTGTTCGTAGCCCGAGTACGGTTCCGTTTTGCGGAGATCCCACGCCGGATCGCCCTTCGTGCGGTCGAGCGACGCCCGCAGCATCGGGCCGGTGCAGCCGTAGTCGAGCGCCATCTCTTTCGAGAGCACGCCGATGCCCGCCGTGCGCTTCACGAAGATGTGGTTATCGGTGAGGAGCGCGTGGTATTCGGGGATGCGCGGCTTGAAATATTCGAGGAACTTTGCCACCCGCGCGGTGAACCCCGCCGGGAGGTCGTCGTGCGCGCCGCCGATGGTGAGATAGCTGTAAGTGAGTCGGGCGCCGCACACGTCCTCGAAGAGATCAAGGATGTGCTCGCGCTCGCGGAAGGCGTAGAGGAACGGCGAGAACGTGCCGAGGTCCAGCCCGTAGGCGCCCATCCCGACGAGGTGCGACGCGATCCGGTTCAGTTCGCAGATCAGCACGCGAATGACTAGCGCCTTTTCGGGGATCTTCAGCCCGCACAGCTTCTCGATGGCGAGCGAGTAGCCGAGATTCATGTTCATCCCGGCGAGGTAGTCCATCCGGTCCGTGTACGGGATGAACTGGATCGGCATCACGTTCTCGCCGATCTTCTCCGCGCACCGGTGCAGGTAGCCGAGGTGCGGAGTTACTTCCGAAATGACCTCGCCGTCGGTGCGCAGCACGAGCCGCAGAACCCCGTGCGTGCTCGGGTGCTGCGGACCCATGTTGACGAGCATTTCGTCGGTGCGGACGTCGAACTCGATAACGGTGGGGTCTTCGGGGGGCATAGTGGAGAGACTCGGCCTGTTGAGTGGCGACTCGCGTCTGTGAGTGATGGTATCATTGACCCGATCAGAAATCAGGAGCGTTCCCATGTTCGCGCTGCTCTTACTCGCCCCCGTCCCGCCCGAGATTGCCCCGCCGCCGCGTGTCGCCGATCCGTTCGCCAAGTGGGAAAAGGACGTCGCCGCCATCGAGAAGCGGTTGCGCGCGAACCCGCCGAAGCCGGGCGCGGTGTTCTTCGCGGGCAGTTCCAGCATCGTGCAGTGGGATCTGAAGAAATCTTTCCCCGATGCGGGGTACGTGAAGGTCGGGTTCGGCGGCTCGGTCATCACGGACAGCACGCACTTCGCGCCGCGCATTCTGTCGCCGCACAAACCGGCCACGATCGTCTTCTACGCGGGTGACAACGACATCGGACGCGGCAGCAAACCCGAAAACGTCGTAGCGGATTTTAAAGCGTTCGTCGCGGCTGTTAGGAAGGACAACCCGAGTTGCCGCGTGCTGTTTATCGCAGTGAAACCGAGCCTCGCCCGGTGGAAGAAGTTCGAGGACCAGAAGAAGGCCAACGCGCTCGTGCGGGAGTTCTGCGAGAAGGAGCCGGGGCTCGTGTTCGTGGACGTTGTGCCGGTGATGCTCGGCGCCGACGGTACGCCCAATCCTGATCTGTTCGTGAAGGACGGGCTACACATGACCCCAAAGGGGTACGAGTTGTGGACGGCCGTCATCAAGAAGGCGCTTGCTCGGGAGTAGTTGTGTCTGAGTCGAAAGGTCTGAAAGTCCCAAGTCGTAAGGTCGAAGGTTGCGTTGGCCGAGATCTTTGACTTTCCGACCTTCGACTTTCGGACCTTCGACTCCCGACTTTAAGGCTTCGCCGGCTGAATGTCCCAGAACACGTCGCGGCGCCGCGGCCGCATCCACAGGTAGAGCAGGCACGCCAGACCGAGGAAGCCCAGCCCGAGCCACTCCGGGCGGAGGTTCTCCGCGATCCAGTTCCCCGCTTGCTGGTACAGCGGGAACCCATCGGCCTTTTGCGATTCGTAATCGAGCTTGAGTGACTTCAGACCCATCGTCATGTACGGGGCCGCGAGGCTCAGCAGCCCGCACGCGACCGCGAGTGTCTGTTTCGCGACTTTGACGTCCAGCGGCACGTCCGCGAGCACGCGATCGCCCTGTCGGATCAGCACCCGCGCCCCGTGAACGCGACCGAGCACGCGCGGCACGACCCAGAACGTTTCGGTGATCGCGTCTTTTGCGTCAATCGCGAGCGTGTGTCGCGGCGGGTAACAGTCGCACCCCGGGAGCACCGGCTCCACTTCGACCGCCGATCCCTCTTCCACTTTGAACGCTTCACTGACCGCTTGCTTGACCTTCGCCTTCACGATTTCCGCGATCTCCGCTTGGGAGAGGATCACCAGGAGCGGAAACATGCGATCGGGGTTCATCCGCGTGTAGTAGCGCACGGTGGCCCGGCGCTCGGTGGCGGGCTTGCGCATCTCCACGGCACCATCGGCTTCGTCAGCGTGGCGCGCCCGTGCCTTTTGTTTTCGTTTCCCGACTTGCATTGATCGCGGCGCGGCTTCCGCTTCTTCGTCGTCGAAGTCCATCTCCTCTTCGGCCGCGGGAGCGCGAGGAGCCGATCTTGGAGGGGGAGGTTGGGCCGGCGCGCCCGGGGGAGCAAAGCTGCCGGGAGCGGGAGCGAGACTGGTCCGGTCGAACAGAAACAGTTGCAGCGTTCCGCCGACCAGTGCGACTGACCCGAACTTCTCGGTGACGGCCCGGATCGTGTCCGTGAGTTGGAGAACCGCCGTGCCGACGCGAAAGGCCCAGTCCGCTCCAGCCGGCGCGTTCCCCTGGCGCAGAAGGCGCGCGAGGAGTTCGTGGAGTGTGATCGCGGGATCGACCATCAGTTCCACCGGGGCGTGAGCCGCTGTCGGGGAAATGATGTGAACCCGGACGGACTGAGTCGGCGCGTCTGACATCGGGAAGCCTTCACCGAGAACGTGATGCCAGTGTCTTCGTTGCCCGCGCCCGGATATTCGCGATTCAGCGGCAGCGGATGCCGTGGTACTCCAGCGGGAACTCGTAATCCTTGCGGAGCGGGTGGCCCACCCAGTCGTCGTTGAGCAGGATGCGGACGAGGTTCGGGTGCCCGTTGAAGAACACGCCCACGAGGTCGTACACCTCGCGCTCGTGCCAGTCGGCCCCTCGCCACACGCCCGAGACGGAGGGTACTTCCGGGATCGCGCCGATCACGTCGCCTTTCCACCGCGGGAGCACCAGTTTCAGCGTGAAGCGCAGGCCCGGGAACGCGAAGCTCGACAGGTGGTAGAGCACTTCGAGGTGCGGCTCGAACCCGGCCTTCGCGACCTTCTTCGCGTCCGTTTCGAGGTAGTCCACGCCGGTGATGTCGTTCAGGAGCGCGAACTTCAATCGGGGATCGTCCCGCAGGAACCGGCACACGTCGACCAACTGTGCCGGATCGACCGTCACGAACGGATCGAGCGCGTCGAGCTTCTTGCCCGTGATCGCGGGACCGAACCGTTCTTCGAGCAGCGCGGCAATTTCAGTAGCGGTCATGGTGGTTCCTGAATGTCACGCCTTGACGGGCTTGGCGCGTTCCTTGTTCTCCGCCAGGAACGCGACCGCCTTCGCGGGATCGGCGAGTTCTTCCGGCAACTGCACGCGCCCCGTGCGCGCGGGGATTGGCAACTCCGCCGGCTGGCCCTTCGTGAGTTCGCGCATCTTGTGGATCTTGTCCTGTACCCGCATTAGACCTTCCAGCAGCGCCTCCGGTCGCGGCGGACACCCGGGCACGTACACATCGACGGGCACCACGAGGTCCACGCCCTTCGCGACGTTGTAGCCGTACTTGTAGTACGGCCCGCCGCCGCACGTGCAGGCGCCCATCGCGATCACGAACTTCGGGTCGGGCATCTGGTTGTAGAGCCGGCGCACGCGCTCGGCCATTTTCAGGTTCACGGTCCCGGCGACGATCATGAGATCCGCTTGGCGCGGGGTCGCACGGAACGCGCCTGCGCCGAACCGGTCGATGTCGTACCGCGGCGCGCCGGCGGCCATCATCTCGATGGCGCAGCACGCCAGACCGAACGTCATCGGCCACAGTGACGACTCGCGCGCCCAGTTGATCGCGTGCTCCAGGTTCGTGACCATGAACCCGTCTTCGAGGCGCCCTTCGAGCAGACCCATCACTCACCTCCGGACGAATGGCCCACGGTAACCGGGCGTTCGGACGCGACCGTTTCGCGCGGCGGACCGGTCCCGCCGACCGGCTCCTGGGCCGCCACGCTCCGCACCCACTCCAGATCGCCGCGGCGCCACAAGTACGCGAACCCGACCAGCAGCACGCCGAAGAACACGAGAATGTCCGCGAACGCGATCCACGCGAGTGACTTCGCGGCCGCGGGCTCCGGAGCCACGGCTCCCGGTACAACACTGTGCGGTTGCAGGTTCGCCGCCGATTCGACGCGCACTGCGGCCGGTTGCGACTCGTCGGCGGTGCGCACCGCGCTGCCGAACACGACCGCCCACGGGAAGAAGAACGCGAGTTCCACGTCGAAGATCACGAACAGCAGCGCGACAACGTAGAACCGCAAGTCGAACTGAATCCACGCATCGCCGATCGGCTGCTCGCCGCACTCGTAAACTTCGGCTTTCTCCGCACTCGGGCGGTCGGGTCGGATTAGTCGACCCAATACGAGATTCGCCGCGAGCAGGGTTAAACCCGCCGCGAGGAAGATCAGGAGGAAGAGAACGAGAGTCGTCATGGATACTCCGGCCGAACCCTGACTGCACAGTCAGCGGGTGTTGCCATCAATCCCGGCTGTGAGATCGAGGCGCCGTCACGTCGCTTGCTTCCCGTCGGTCGCGGTTTTTGCTTCCGCGGGCTTCGGGGCATCGGCGGTCTTCGTCCACACGGGCAAACTGACTCGCTTCGACTCCTGCACCGCGGTCGGGTTCAGCGTCGCCTGTCCCCACGCGACGTCCAGCGGTAGTTTCGCGTAATCGACCACGCAGCCGTCGCGAGTGTAGGTGCTGATGTCGTGGTTCGATCCCATGAAAATGCAGTCGACCGGGCACGGGTCCACGCACAGCGCGCAGAACATGCACTTCGTGTAGTCGATCTTGAACCCGGTGACCACGAACCCCTTGGCGGGCGGCGCGGCCTTCTCCTTGTCGATGTAAATGCAATCGACCGGGCACGCGCGGGCGCACTTGTCGCACCCGATGCACGTTGTCAGGTCGAACCGGTGGAACCCGCGGTACCGCGGGCGCACGGGCACCGGCTGCTCCGGGTAAGCGAAGTGCTTTGTGAACGTGCCGCGCCGGAACGACTGCACGAAGTACCACAGCGTGACGTACATGCCCGAGGCGAGCGTGGTCGTCGCGAGGTAAACGTTGCGGAACCAGGCGCGCATGGGATGACCGTGCGGGGGAGGGGTTCGAGGAGGTGATTGTAAGGGAGGTGGCCCGGGAACCGCAAGGCGCGGCGTGACTAGTCTGTCACACTGGAGGCGAACGGCCGGTGTGGGCCGGCCGGTGAGTGCAACTCCACCCGCTCGTTGACACTCGCGGTTCGCCAAGAGGCTCCAGGCGAACCGCGAGTGTCAACGAGCGGGTGGAGCGTTTCGCCCAAATCCGGTCGTCACTTCAGTAGCAGCTCCAGATCCTTGGTGGTTTGCTCGCCGGGCTTCACGTCGACTTGTTCTTTCACCTGCCGGTTGGTTCGCTCTTTCTCGCTGAACAGGTAATACGTGCCCGGCACCAGCTCCTTGAACTCGAACGAGCCGTCGGCTTTGGTGGTCGCTTTGGCGAGGGCGTTGCCCTTCGCGTCGTACAGGAACACGACCGCAGTCGGTTGCGGGATGCGGTTCTCGACCAGCTTCCCTGCAATCTTACCCGGCGCGGGACGGTTCAGTTCGGCTGCGTCGAGCAGTTCGATTTCCTGCACCTCGATCGTGCTCAACCCGGCCTGCGAGGTGAACTTCACCCCGACCACAACAATGCCCTTCTGGTCCGGCATCTGAAGTGTGGCGCGCCACTCGCTCGCCTCGAATGGCACGCCCGGCATGGGGGTGGGGCTTGTGGGGAGTTCGTCCTTGTTCGGCCGGCCGACGAAGAACTCGACCTTCTTGATACCGGAGACGCTCGGCCCACACGTCGCCTTGACCGCGAGCGGCTGCCCCTTCGCGGCTTTCGGCGGCAGGTTGAGGAACTTCACATCCGTCGGCACGTTGCCGTCGAACACGATCGTCACGCGATCCTTCGTGACGACGTCGCCGTCGGGGGCGATGAGGCGCGCTTCGAGCGTGCGCTTGCCGGTGAGGAGATCGACCGGCAGCACCGATTTGTGGTCCGCGATCGAACCGACCAGCTCGAACCCCTCGCCCTTCGGGTCGAAGCGAAACCGTGCGAGCTTCTGACGTGCAGTAGCGATGGAATATGTCCGGTCGGCGTTGACGGGCGATGTTGCGTCTTTGGCGGTGCCGACGAGCAGTTCGAGCCGTGCCCCTTCGGGCGCGTTGTCCACTTCGAGCGCGACCGGTAACGGTGCCGTGCCCGAAGCGTATTCGACGGCCTTCACACGCACACGGGGACTCGTTTGCGGTTGGAGGCGCACCGTCTCGCCGAGTGTGGGGAGTGTGGCCGAGTACGTGGCCACGCGCTCGACGCCGTCTGCCGAAAGTGTGACCGTGACTTTAGCCCCGGTCGGGGAGGGGAACGCGATGTTCTCAACGTACAGCGTGACCGGTTTCCCGGCGGTGGCGATGTTCCCGGCCTGGCTCCCGTCGCGCACGAGCAATTTGGGGTTCGCTTCCGGTGGGAACAGGAGCTTCACGGGGCACGCGCCCGAACCCGGAATGTCGCCGGGCACGATTGTCGCGCTCAGTCGATTCAACCTGCCGTCGACCGCGGGGGTGAACACCGCGTCGCTCACCCGGAGGTAGCTCGCGGGATCTGCGACCACAACCGGGAGCGTGAACGTCTGAAGAACCACGTCCTTGTCGGCGGGATCGAACAGTTCGAGTGCCAGCGCGTTCCCACTAATTGGAGCGAAACCGTCATCGGGCTTCGCCACTGCCCCGGGCGCGAGGGGCGGCGGGGGAGGAGCGGTGGACGTGAACACGAGCGGAACCGGCTTGCCCGGTTCGAGGTTAATGGGGGCCGTCTCCCGGTTCAGCCCCACGAGGCGCGCTGCAATTTTTTGCGGTGCGGGGGACGGGTTGAACAGCACCAGTTGGTACGAATTCGGCTGGCCGTTCGGTCGGACGCGGAACTCCGTCAGTTGTTGCGGGGCGGCTTTGGGGTCCGTTCGCACGAGGAGATCGACGCGGCTCGAAAGCGTTCGCAGCGACACCGGTACACGCCGGTGGTACGTTCGCGTTTCGCCGCCGAGTTCCGCGGTCGCTTCGACGAGTACGCCGAGTGCGGTGGGGTGCGAAGTGGGCTTGCTGCCCGCAGCGAGCGGGAGTGAAAGCACGCTATCGCGGATCACTTCGAGTTGAGCTGAAGCGTCCGACGACGGTCTGAGCCACTCAGCGGCCGGCGAGAGTACCTGAACGCATGCCGTGGTCGGTGTGCCGACCGAGCGGAGGTGAATTTTTAAATCTGTGCTCGGTTTCTCGAATGTGAGTTTCGGTACCGATGGGTGCGTGAGTTCGAGGTACGGGAACCCGCCCGTCTTCGCCGCGGTCGCGCAACTTCGGGCGGCTGCGGTCGTAAATGGTGCGCTGGCAATGGCTGGGCTGGGATCAGCGGGATCGCGTAGTTCGTACTCGAAGCGCGCCGCGTGCCACGCCCACATCCGCAGTGCGGCTTCGCGTTGCTGGGCCGTGTGCGGGTTCGTTGTTGCGTCATCGAGTTTCGGTGCCGCGACAGAAGTAGGCCACACGGCCGCCGCGCGATCGGGCGCGCTTTGCGACAGTCGCGCGGGTACGTCTTCCGACCACGCGCGGCGCAGCCGGTCCGCGAACGCGAAGCGGTCCGGTGCGAGCCGCAGTAATTCGTCTTCGGTGCGATCTCCGGGATCCGCCGTGCGAAGAATTGCGCTGGTCCATCGCGACCGGCGCTTGGCGAGGTCGGTGTCGTGAGGCGCTTCGTTGGCCGGATTTAGAGTGAGTGTGCGCGGCTTGCCCTTTTGGGCTGCCTCGTTATCCGTCGTGTCCTTGCGAAGCGTACTTTCGCACAATCGCCGAGTGAGCGCGGACCGCGCGTTCCACAACGCCACGCGATCCGCGACCGGCACGAGCGGCGAAGCCAGTGCTGCGTCCAGTTCCGCATAGGTTGAGGGACCGGCATTCGGCCCTTCTGCGCGCCGGCGCAGTGCCCCAATCGCCTCGGGCGTGAGTGGTCGGTTCGCGGTGTTGAGAGCCACGCGGACACTGTTCGCGAGTCGGTCCCATTCTGGCACGCGGTCGGCGAACGTGTTCCCGGTCAATCCAGGCGTTGGCAGCAGTACGCGGTTCAATTTGCTTACCGCGTCGGCAACGGTGACCGCCTCCGTTATGTTCACCGCCCCGCTGTTTACGAGCGGTGTAACACCCGTTAACCACAGTGTTGCGTCGTCACGAATCGCGATTGCCGATTGCAACCGGTCTGCGGTGAGCTTCAACTTTCGTGCTTTAGCTTCTGCGGCACGGAGACGGGTCGTTGCATCGTCGGGGGAGGCGAACCCCGGCGCGAACAGGACTGCTTCGGCGTTCGCGCGAAGCGAATACGCTTCATCGAGTGCCGGCTTCGCCCAGGTCAACACGTCCGGTCGGGTCGCGGTGTCTTCGATCCACCGGGCCGTTTGGAGCGCGAGTGCCGCGCGCTCGTTCGCCCACGGCGCGAGTGCGTTCTGATCGGTGAGCGCGGCGAGTCGTCGGATGAGCAGCACTTCCGCGAACCGCACTTGTGGATCTTGCACGGCGAGCAGTTTTGCGAAGTTGCGGATGCGGGCCGGCGACGGGTCCGCGTCGTCTGTGAGCACCCGAAACACCGCGGCCGCGAGGAGCGGGTGCGGCTTCGTTTTGAACGCATCGAAGTCTGTGGGGAGCGGCGGTTCGGTCGGCTTCTCGTCGGGCTTCGTAGGTGTGGGCGCGGGGCGCGATTCCGCTGTCACTGCGGCCGTGCGAAGTTGCTCGATCAGTGCAGATTCCGGTATCGCGTATCCGGGAAACATCGCCGCAAGCGTGGGCAACGGATCGGGCGTTGGCACTGCGCGCAGTGCTTTGCCAATTTGCTCGGCGTGTGATAGCGCGAGCGTGAGTTTGTGCCTTGCATCCTCGGGAGGAAGCCCGTTTTGAAGGTCGCGCTCGGCACTGAGGAGGGCCGCACGTACTTGCCGGAACGCCCACGGAGCGGCCGTCGCCCGTCCGTCCGTGCGCCAACGGTCGTGTGCTTCCCACGCGGCTTTCAGCCAGTCGGGGTACGCGATCTCATTGATCGCTTGTTCCTCGGGAACGTGACCGGCCGGAATCGCTCGCAGTGTGAAGTCTTTCGCGCTGCCGACCAGAACTGGCGCTTGTGCCGGCCCGCGGTTCTCGCTCGACCAGCGGTTCACGCGCACGCGGACAAAGTTCGCGAGTTCGCTCACGGTCACGCGGCCGTCACGGTCGCTGTCTGCAACGCCCTTTAAGCCGGTTTCGAGGTAGTAACTGAAGACCGATCGGCCGAGTTCCGCTGAGGTGTGCGGCGTTTGCCCCGGTCCGCACGCGACGAGGCACAGGCGGTTGTCGTCGGGCACCGCGTCGAGTGCGGCAAACACTGCGGCCGAGAGGTTGCCGGCGGGCGGCGCGTAAAGTGGATCGCCACTCGGCGGCACGAGGTTCAGAACGAGCAGTTTGTTGTGTGCCGGGCAATCGCGCACGGCCGCGAGCAGTTCTGTGAGCGTGAGCCGATTGCGCGGGCTGTCCCCGACGGGATCGGCCGGCACCAGGAACACCGCTCCGCCGGCATCAACGGCCGCGGGCGCGGAAAGGGAAATGACCATCGGCTGCAAACGCGCCGTTTTCGCGAGCGCGGCGAACCGCAGGCGGATCTGGTCGCGCGACGGGTTCGCGCTCGGATCGTCGATCGCCTGCCCGAGTAAGTCAGACGTCGCCAGTGCCGCACGGTCGCGTTCCGCCCACGGGACCGCGCCGCTTTCCGCGGGGCCGGTCGTAATCGCTACGGGCAGCACGGCAACGGGGCGCGGGGGAGACACCCAGTAGAGCAAGCCGATCACGACGCCCGCGAACGCGGTGAGCACCACCAGCACGAGGAGTAACCGCGTGCGCCGACCCGCGCCGGGTGAGGGCGGCGCACTGAATCGCCACAACCGCGGAGTTTCTGGGGTGTCGGACATGCGTGAATCCTTCGCGAACACTTCACCAGAATCGTCACTTCGTCGGAGGTTCCGGGCGCGCTGAGGTGTCCGTTGGTGCGGGTGCGGTCAGTGTCAGGTGCCGCCCGTCTTTCTCTGCGGCGCGGAGCGCGTCGTTCAGCACCACGAACTCCAATCCCGTTGCCTTCGTTTTCACGTTCGCCCCGTTAAGCCCGTCCCACCAGTAGAGGCACGTGAGCTTGTTTGCGCCGCGGTAGAGCCGGACCTCGCGCCCGGTTGGAGGAGTCGCGCTCTGCGGTCGCGCGAAAATCGGGTTGCCGTCCGGGTGTGTGAGGCGCACGACGAGGCACGTTCGCTTCTGTCGCTCGCCGGGGGCCACTTCCACGTCGTGTTCTTCGAGCGTGATTGAATCGAGCGTGACTGCGGCCCCGTCCACAGTAACCGCGCGGTTCCTCAAATCGACGAGCACGCCGTCGGGTGCCTTGAATACTTCGCTTGCCGCGGTGAACGGCTCCGGCGCCCACCACGCACTGAGCTTGGGTGAGGCAGACGCTTGAGTACCGGGGAACTTCGGCCAGCCGGGTGAATGGAGCGACCACGCCGGGGCCGGGAACCCGCTTTCCGCGCGCCACCGAATTGCGATCGGCTCCGGTTTCGGCACTGATGGCGTGACCTCGAACCACACGTCACCGATTCGCGTGACTCTTGTGCGACGCTCAACGAGCGGGTTCACGTCGATGGCGGTAAACAGGTCTAGTTTCTCGGCTTTGGCCCCGTTTTGAAGAAGCGCGAGCCGCCACGGATCGGTCGGCGCGCCAGCCTTCGCGAGGGCTGGTACGGTGTCCGCGAACCAGTGGCGTTTGAGCCTTAGCTTGTGGTCATCCACGGTCAGATCGAGCAAGAGTCGGTCGCCCGGCGATAGTGGAACGTAGCCGCTGAATTTCGAGTCGCCGAATACTTGCAGCGTGTAGTTGCCCGGCGCGATCTTTCCCGCGTGCCAGTTATCGTGCTCGGCCGTCCCCGCCATCAGGCTCGCGGTGGGAACATCGGCTCCGTGCGGTCGGAGCGTGAAACGCACGCGCGGGTTCAATCCCGTGCGCAACCACGTCACCAGCTCATTAATGTTCTCCACGCCCACGAACTTGCCGGCCGGTGTGAACGACTCGGCGCTTTTGAATTCGGCCTGGGCGGGTTGCTCTTCTTTGTCCACATCGAACGCGGCCACACCGAGCGCGACTTCACTGGGCGGGAATTCGGCACGCAGCACGTCGCCGACCGTGCGCTTCTTCTCGCCGTAATCGGGATCGGTCGCGGCGCGGGTATCGACCGCGTCCGAAATCAGCGCGACCGCCTTGAACGGCACCTTCGCGTCTTTGATCCGATCCTTCGCGCGAACGACGGCTCGCGTGATGGGCGATTCGTGCCAGGGTTCGAGTCCGCGCACCTGCTTCAGCACGTCCTCAACGATTGCGTCCGAGTCGATCGGCAGGTCCGTGGGCGGGAGAACCTCGCGGATCGTGTCTTCGGGCACTTTGGCGCCGGGCATCTTTTGACCGAACACCCACACGTTGATGGTTGTGCCGGGTGGAAGTTCCTTGAGCAGCTTCGCGAGCGCGTCCACCGCGATCGGGTAATTGGCGACGCGCATCGGGTCTTTCGGGTCGCGCCCCATGCTGCCGGAGCAGTCGAGCACGATCGCGACCGCCCCCGTACCGAAGCCGTAACGCTTCAGCGCCCGGGTGTCGGCGCGCACCGCAAGCCCCACCGCTTGCGACAGCGGCGCGCTCACTGCCGTGCGGTCCGGCACTGCGAAGTAATCCACCGGGCACGATGCGTCCAGCGTGCGCCCGCGGAAGAAACCGGTCACTCGGAGTGCTTCGGTTTGAGCTTTGGGCGTGAGCGGTTGTGGGAGTGGCGGCCGCGTCAGGCTTCGTGTCAGCGCGGTAGCACCCGGGGCGGTGCTCACCGCAGTGCGTGTAGAAGCATCGGTCCAGAAGACGGGAAAGCCATCAATTCCCGTGGTCGGGTGCGGAGTGAATGGCACGTGTACGGTCGGGTGCGGTTCGTCCGTGATTGCGATGCGAGCGGGTAACTTCGGTGCCACCGGGAACGGCATTTCGGCGCGGTACGGCTTGAACGGATCGTCGGTCGGCGCAGGTGCTGCCGTGACCGCGTTCGCGTCGTCCGTGAGGCGCTGGACCGCGAGGGAGTAGTACCGCGTGTCGCCCTCACCGTACCAGTGGTCGGCAAAGGTCCGACTCGCCTGATACGCGATGTACCCGCGCACGCGCTCGCGCCGCACGCGCTCAATAGGCGCATCGGACACCGCAGCGCGGGCCGGTGAGATGCGAACCCACCGGTCGGCCGCGAGCGCGCTGTCGGGTTTCGTTGCAAGTGCGGTGACGGCGTCGAAGAGTTCGCCGGCGCGCGAGTTAAAGATCGCGAGCGATTGCCGCCCGTCGGCCTGGAACGCGAACCGCACGAGGCGCTCGTGCAGCGCGTTGTAGTCCTCGCCCGGTCGCACTCCGCACAGCGCGCGGATCAGGTTCGGCCCGCCGAATCGTTCGAGCAACAGTTGCCCGCGACGACTGGCCGTCTCGAACGCCGTTTCGCGTGCTTTGACCGCGGGAACTTCGGGAAGTGGCTCGGGCCGTGTTTCGCCCGTAATGAGCAACTGCCGCGACACGCGCCGGAATTCGCGTGCGAGTGCCACGCGGTCGCTCGGGTTGAAGTCCGGAACGGGGGGGGCGGTGAATACTGCGTCGGCCGTGTTCCACCACTTCACCGCGTTCGCGCGCGGAGTCGAATTCGCATCAAACTCCGGCCTCGTTTTGAGCAGTGTCTCGGCTTCGGTCGCCAGAGAGAGCCGGCCGGTCGCGCGTGATTCCGTGAGTTCTTTGCCCGCCTTGATGATCCCCTCAAGGGCGTTCCGCGTGTGGCCGGTCGGCTGTGCGGGCAGGTTCGCGGTTATGTGGAGTTGTTCCCACACCGCGCGCTGGGCGGCGAACCGGCTCCCGACGGAATCCGTGAACCAGCGGGTCATCCACTCCGTTTCGGCCACGGCGAGGTGTGAGCCGCGGTGCCACGCCACGAGCGCGTCACGCGGGCCACTTCCCCAACCCGTCAGCGTGTCGAACGAGTAGTCTGCGGTCACCGAACCGAGGGCGCGTTTCCAGCTCGCTTCGTCGGTCGCGAAACACAGGTCTTCGGCCTCGCGTCGCTTCGCGTCGACTGGCGCGAACTGAGACGCAATCCACGGGTAGAAGAACTCTGCGTAGGGGTAAACGGACGATTTTCCGGTGTGATCTGAGGCGAGCATCGCGGCGGTTTCTTCGGCCTTCAACCGCTGGTGAAGCACGCTCTTTAGTAACTGGCCGATCATTTCGGCTTTTGATGCAGCCGGGAGATGTCGTGCGAGTCCTGAGAGGAAATTCAGTTCAGCGGGCCGAATGGCGAGCCCGTCGCTCACGAGCGGCACGAGTTCGCGGGCGATGGGGAGGCGCGGGAGCGGTTCTTCGGCGGTCCATTCCACGAGCGCCCGGCACCAGAGCAACCGGTTCGCTTCGATGTCGCCGGTTTCGTCGCGCACGGCCGCCCACTCCTTCGCGCGGTCGGCCGGTTGCTTCCCGGCAACGCGCCCGATCCCCGTGAGGAACGGTTTCTGCACTTCGGGCGTCCAGGGCTTCCACCTCTGCCCGCCCACCGCCGACTGGATCGCGAGTGTTTGGGGCGAAATGTCGAGCGTGCGCGCGGATTCGATCTTCCGGCGCAATTCGGCCGCGTTCTCTCTCGCGCTGGCGGCGCCTTCGGTATCGCCCGCGAGCACGTGTTGTTCGTGCCGGAGCACCCAGGCTTCGTACTGGCGCCACAAGTGCGGCGAGTACGCGGTGGGCGGCGGAGTCGCCTGCGCGAGTGCGCGGTACTCCTGCCACTGCTGCTCCAACTCGGGCGGCGGCTCGAACGGGTCCGGCGCGGAGAGGGGCGCGGGCGGACCGTCCACCGAAACGAGGTGCATGTCGCGCACGCGCTGCTCGCCTTCGGCCTTCGGCAGCAGCACCGGGATCTGACGCGCGCCGCGGTGGTCGCGTGCCCAATCCGAAACGCGAGCCGTGACGAACGCGACCAACTCACCCGCGGTCACGCGCTTGTTCCCGTCGGCATCGGCCCCACCGTTCAGCCCGTTTGTGGCAAAGTGAGAGAAGGCGGACGTTCCCCACTCGGGCGACGCCCACGAGCGCTCGTCGAGTCCGCTGCTGAGCCACACCGCGAGGTTCGGGATCGCCGCGATGTCTGCGTCCAGTTCCGCGACGCCGCCCGCGAAGTCGTTGTGAACCAGCCCCAGATCGGTGAACGCGGGTTCGCGCGCCGCGTCGATGACGAGCAGTTTCTGTTGAGCGGCAGGGAGCCGCGCGAGTTGTTCGAGGAGCACTTTGAACCGCACGCGCTCGCCCGGTTCGCCGGTCGCGTCTTCGGGGAACAGGAACGGGCCGTCGCGGTCGCGCCCGCCGTGGGCCGAGACGAACACCACGACGCACTTCTCTTTCACCACCGAGAGGTCCGGGAGTCCGGCGCGGGTCAGTGGGGTGGCGGGGCCACCCATGAGCCGCGAGCGCGTGCCGAGCCAGCTCCCCGGCCGGGCGAGCGTCGCGAGTTCCCGGGCGTCGGCCTTGCCGTAAGCGTTCGGCGGCACGGCGAGCGTGCGGTCGTAGTTCGCCGAGAGGATCACGAGGCGGGCGGGAGCCGGCGGACGAATCCAGAACACCACCCACGTCACCACGGCGAGCGCAATCAGCCCCAATCCGGCAACGAGAGCAAGTTTTCGCCAGCGCGGGCGGTACGGTGTGCGGGCGGGCGGCGACCGCCAGGCCGGGCCGGACGCGGAGATCGACGGCGCCGACGACCCGCGCCACGGCGGTGCGGGTGTTGGTGTGCTCATAGGGTGCCCGAGCGAAGCGGTGTGTTCGTAACGGTTCTAACGGCGCGGCGGACCCGATCACGATACGCCCGCGGCCGGCCCATTCTTTCTCGGCCGATCGCGCACTTCCGCGAAAGGACACTTGGGACACCGGCGTAGAGTTTCTGTGCGGATCGGGTAATCTGTGCGAACCGGTGCGGTGGTGCCGGTGTACACCAGGGTTGGAGCGCGCATGTCGGAACCGGCCGAAGAAAAACGCGAGGGGACTCGTCGGGTTCCGCGTCGCGCCGACCTCAGCAGGGTGCTCGATAACGTACTCGGCGCCGTGCCCGCCAGTTCCGCGCCCAAAACGCTCACCAATTCCGTTGGTATGGCGTTCGTACTGATCCCGGCCGGCAAATTTTTCATGGGTTCGCCCCCCGGAGAGGCCGGGCACCGGACAAACGAAGGGCCGGTTCACGAGGTGGTCATCGGGAAATCCTTTTATCTGGGTATTCACCCCGTTACGCAGGCCGCGTACCGCACAGTGACCGGCCAGAACCCGTCGCGGTTCACAGCGGCCGAGGGGGGGGGCCAGAACACCCGGTCGAATCGGTTTCGTGGGCCGACGCCGTGGCGTTCTGTACGCGGTTAAACGCGCGCCCCGAAGAACAGGCCGCCGGTCGGAGCTACCGTTTGCCCACGGAAGCGGAGTGGGAATTCGCCGCCCGTTCGGGTACCGCGGCCCCGTTCGCGTTCGGAGACACGTTCTCGGCCCCACACGGGAACTTCGATGCGGTGTATCCTTATGGGGAGAGGGTGAGCCGAGTGCGGCCCCGGGGCGCACGACGCCGGTGACGCGCTACCCCGCGACCGCGTGGGGGCTGCACGACGCCCACGGGAACGTGTGGGAATGGTGCGCCGACTGGTACGGCGAGGCGTACTATGCCACCTTACCTCTCCGCGACCCGCCGGGACCGCCCGAGGGCCGGTTCCGGGTGCTCCGCGGGGGGAGCTGGCGCAACCACGCCACCGCGTGCCGGGCCGCGTACCGGAACGCTCTCGCCCCTCACCAGCGCGATTCGGCCACCGGGTTCCGGGTCTGCTGCGTGTTGAACACCTGACCGAACGTGTCTCGGCGCGGCCGGTCTTTCCCTCCCGGGTGAACACAGACCCCGAAGTGCCACAACGTTATGCCGCGCCTTCTGCTAGTTGAAGACGAACAAGTGAACCGCGATCTGTTCCGCCGCCGGTTGGAACGGAAGGGGTACACCGTTCTCACCGCGGAGGACGGGGCGAGCGCGCTTTCGCTCACCTCGAACGAGGCGCCGGACCTGGTGCTGATGGACCTCGGTCTGCCCGACGTCGACGGCTGGGAGGTGACGAAGCGCCTCAAAACGGACCCGGTCACCGCCGCGATCCCGATCATTGTGCTGTCCGCGCACGCGACCTCGGATGCGAAGGAACGCGCGTTCGCCGCCGGGTGCCAGGACTTCGAGACGAAGCCGGTCAACTGGGACGGGCTGTTCCGCAAGATCGAAGAGTGGCTCGCGAAGGCGCAAGACGGAACCACCCGCGCCGCGGCCGAAGCGACGGCCCAGACACTCGAACAGGCATCGAGCACGGGTGTAATGTCCGCGCTGCAAGCGATACGTGCCCTCCCGCCTGATACGTCCCCGGCGGAAACGCTCTTATTTAACCCCAAAACTGCCGGAGTTACCCCGCTCCCAACCGGCAAACACCCGGTTCTGAAGCCGCCGAAAGACGAAACAAAGGATACGTGCGAGGTCCGGCCGAAGTGCATTCTGGTGGTCGAGGACAACGACGCGAACCGTGTGATGCTGTGTCGGCGGCTGAACAAGCACGGGTACGCGACCGTCGAGGCCGCGAACGGCCGGGAGGCGCTCGACGCGGTCCACGCTCACACGTTCGACCTCGTGCTCTGCGACATCATGATGCCCGAAGTGGACGGGTACGAGGTTCTGCGCGAACTCAAGGCCGATCCGGATCTTAAAGCCCTGCCGGTCATTATGATCTCAGCGCTCGATGACATGACCGGTGTCGTCCGGTGCATCGAGATGGGGGCCGAGGATTACCTGCAAAAGCCCTACGACCCGATCATGTTGCACGCGCGCATCAATGCGTGCCTTGACAAGCGCCGGCTCCGCGACCAGGAACTGGCGTACTTGCGCGCGGTGACCACGCTCACGCGCGCCGCGGAACTTGTCGAGCAGGGGCAGTTCGATTCGGAACTGCTCGCACCGGTCGCGGGCCGCGACGACGCGCTCGGCACGCTGGCCCGGGTGTTCGATCGCATGGCCCGCGAAGTGCAAGCCCGCATGAAGCAGTTGCAGAGCGACATGCAGCAGATGACGAAAGTGGAGATCGATCACCGCGAAGTGGTTCACGAGGTCGCGCGGGTCACCGCATCGGATGCGTTTGAGAAGGCCCGCAAGTACGCGGAGGAGGCCCGTGCCCGGCGGCACAGTGCCCCCAACCCGATGACGGAGACAATGTTGTTGCCGAAGAAGCCGAAAGCGTAGGGTTTTGAGTGTGGTCCGCTCGCTCCGCGAGCGGTTCCGTGCCGCCCCCGTGGTGCCGATTCTGATCTGGTAGGGACAGCAAAAAACAGCCGTTCGCGGAGCGAGCGGACCATACTCAAAACGGGCCGGAGTTCGGGTTTTCCATGCGACAGATCGTGTCCATTCACTCGTACCGCGGTGGAACAGGTAAGTCGAACCTGACCGCGAACCTCGCGACCGCTGTCGCCCTCACCGGCAAGCGGGTCGGCGTAGTGGACACGGACATTCAGTCGCCCGGTATCCACGTACTGTTCGGCCTCGACGACAAGCAGATCACCCGCGCGGTAAACGATTACCTCTATGACCAGTGCGAGATCCAGGACGTTGCCTACCACGTTTCGCCGCCCGAAGTCACGCGGGCCGGCGGGCACCTGTACCTCGTTCCGGCGAGCATGAAGTCGGCGGACATCGCCCGCGTGCTGAAAGAGGGATACGACGTCGAGAAGCTGAACGCGGGGTTCGACCAACTGCTCGAATCGCTGGACCTCGATTTCCTGTTCATCGATACGCACCCGGGGATGAACGAGGAAACGCTGCTTTCTATTGCGATTTCCGACAGTCTGATACTCATCCTGCGCCCGGACCGGCAGGACTACCTCGGGACCGCGATCACGATCGAGGTGGCGCGGAAGCTCGGCGTGCCGAACCTCCTGCTCGCGGTAAACAAGGTGCTGGCGAGCATGGACCAATCCGCGCTCCGGAAGGACGTGGAGCGGTCGTTCGCGGCGGAAATCGGTGCGGTCCTTTTGCTCTCGGAAGACATGCTCCGGCTCGGCAGCACCGGCATATTCTCGCTCAAATTCCCGGACCACCAATTCACACGAGCGGTAGCGGAGTTGGCAACAAAGCTCGTGCGCGGCTAATACCGACCGTGACGGCCAGAAGATGAGACCCCGCGCCCGATTCCGTTTGTCGGGCATTGCGAACGCGCCAACCCGCCGCTACTATCTCCTCCCATAGCTACAAAAACGTTTGTCTTAACTGGCCCAATCACTCTCAATTTACGGGGACTCGCGCGTGAACACTCTCAACGCAAGCGGGCTTGTGAGCCTGTTTGCCCAGCAAGGTAACAATGACGCCGCGGGCGGTGCTCTTGGCCTCGCGTGTTGTGGGCCGGTCTTTCTCGCCTTCGGGCTGATGATCTTCGTGCTCTTCGCGATCCAGTGGAAAATCTTCACGAAGGCCGGGCAACCGGGCTGGGCGGCGCTGGTCCCATTTTACAACCAGTGGATTCTCGTAACGGAAATCTGCAAGAAGGAGCCACTCTGGTTCATCTTGTTTTTCGTGCCGATCGGGAACATCGTTGCTGCGTGGGTGGTGTGCATGGAACTGGCCAAGAAGTTCGGGAAGACCGAAACCTTCGGCATCGGACTGTTCTTCCTCTCACCGATTTTCATGGCGATCCTCGCGTTCGGTGATGCCGAGTACCAAGGCGGCCGTAAGAAGAAGCGCTCCAGCGACGTGGACGAAGACGATAACTGGTAACGAACGGGTGTCCGCCCACCGGCTTTGAGGACGTGTCCGCGTGGACGATCTGCTGTGGTATTTGGTGGTGTGGGGGGCCGTCACCGTTCCGGGGGTGGTGCTCGGTTGGCTTCGGGTGTTCCCGAAAGCCGGGCGCCCCTGGTGGGCGGCCCTCGTCCCGTTTTACAACATCTACGTGCTGGTGGTGGGCGTCGCCCGCCTCAGCCTCCTCTGGTACATTCTCGTTCTCATCCCCGTCGTGCAGGTCATCGCGGCCATCCTCGTGAACGTGGAGGTCGCGCGCCGGTTCGGAAAGAGCGAGGCGTTCGGCCTCGGGCTCGCGCTTCTCGGGTTCATCTTCTACCCGCTCCTCGGGTTCGGCTCCGACCAGTACCAAGAAGGCACCGCGGAACCCGTCGGCCCGACGTGGTAAATTGGTGGGATGGAAACCACCTACCCGTCGATTAAGGGGCCGGCGTTCGAGCAACTCGGTCAGCCCTGTGTCGCGTTCCACAAATACGACGGCTCCAACTTGCGCTTCCTCTGGCAAGAGGCAAAGGGCTGGTTCCGGTTCGGCACGCGATACAAGTGGCTCAAGAAACAGACCCCGAATTTCGGCGTCGCGATGGAGCTGTTCCAGGCGACGTTCGCGCCGGAATTACTCGCGACCCTGAAGCGCCACAAGGAGTACCGCGGGGTACGGAACTTGGTCGCGTTCTGTGAGTTCTTCGGCCCGTCGAGTTTCGCCGGGTGGCACCGCGACGACGAGCCGAAGGAGTTGCGCCTCTTCGATATCTGGGCTCAGGGGCGCGGGTTCATTCCGCCGAAGGAGTTCGCGCAGAACTTCGGGCACCTCTCCATCGCGGAAGTTGTGTACGAAGGTCCGTTCGACAAAGCGCTTATCGCCGCCGTGCGCGACGGAACGTACCCCGTGCGCGAGGGCGTCGTGGTGAAGGGAACGTTCACGCGGCGCGACAAAGTTGAGGTGTGGGCCGCGAAAGTCAAAACGCAGTCGTGGTTGGACGAACTCGCACGCCGCGCGAGCCAATCCGATGGGCTCCGCGAGCAGTTGGCCGAGAACCTGCGCGAACAGAGCGCGCCATCGGACGCGCCCGGTGATGTCGCAAATGAACCGGCGTGATTCGGGCCGCATTTCTCTGCTTGTGTCGAAGATACCTGTTCCCCCGAACGCGCTGCCGAGGTAAACTGCGGGAGCGCAGAAGTTTGTCCCCGCCGCGCGAGTTCAGCACCCGCCACCGCCGAAGTTAAGTGGTGTCCGCCCCATCGCTTCGCCCAAAGATCAACCGCCAGGAGCCGCTCCGATGCTCGACGTTGTGCTGAACCGCCAAACGCACACCGTATGTACCGACGCCCCCGCCCGTGGAACGAATTCGACCAACCGACGCGACTTCCTCCGCGTCGGAGCGCTCGCGGGGGTGTCGCTCCCCGCGCTACTCCGAGCGGAAGCCGGGGCCGCTGCGAAATCTGGTGGGAATAAGGGGGCGCGGGCGAAGTCGGTCGTGCTCGTTTACCTCGGTGGTGGGTTGTCGCACCACGACAGTTTCGACCCGAAGCCCGAAGCACCGGACGACATCCGCGGGAAGTACACCACGATCGAGACGGCCGTGTCCGGGCTCCGGATCGGCGAGCGCCTGCCGCTGATGGCGAAGGTGATGGACAAGATCGCCCTGGTGCGGTCCGGGGCGCACAACAACGACCACCACGAAACCGCGACCAACTGGGTGCTGTCCGGGCGGTTCGGCACTCCGTTCGGTGACTACCCCGCGGTCGGCGCCGTGGTCGCGCACGAAACCGGCTTCACCGGAACGCTGCCGCCCTACGTCGCGGTACCGCAGAACCCGTCGTTCACCTGGGAACTGGGGAAGAGCGCGTTCCTCGGCGGGCGGTACGAATCGTTCAAGGCCGGTGACCCGAGCCGCCAAAACTACAAGGTGCAAGACCTGACGGCCGCCGACGTGGACGCGAAGAAGGCCGCCCGCCGCGACACGCTCTTACAAGCCGTAGACGGGCTCGCGAAGCGCGTCGAGGGGAACGACCAGATCGCCACTTACGACGAGTTCCACGCACGCGCCCGGGCAATGGTGCTCTCGACCGAAGCGCGGACCGCGTTCGCGATCGACCGCGAATCCGACCGGGTGCGCGACCGCTACGGCCGCAACACGGCCGGCCAATCGATGCTGCTCGCGCGCCGGTTGGTCGAGAGCGGCGTGCGCTTCGTTACTGTGAATTACGGCGGGTGGGACCACCACGGCAAAATCTTCGAGGGGTTGGACAAGAAGCTGCCGGAGTTCGACCGCGCGGTCTCGGCGCTCGTCGAGGACATGCACGCACGCGGCACGTTCGAGAGCACGATGCTCGTTGTGATGGGCGAGTTCGGGCGGACACCGAAGCTGAACAAGGACGCGGGCCGCGATCACTGGGGACAGGCCGCGTCGCTCCTCTTCGCGGGCGCGGGGGTGAAGCCGGGGCTCGTTCTCGGCAAGACCGACAAGCACGGCGCGTACACGACCCAGCGCCCGGTGACGCCCGCGGACGTCGCGTACACCATCCTCGACTCACTCGGGATCGACCCGCGCAAGCAACTGGTCACCCCGGACGGGCGCCCCATCGAGATCCTCGACCAGGGCGAAACCGTGAAAGAACTGTTCGAGTGATTCTGGGTGAATGGCTGTTGTGGGCTTGGAGGCGTCTCCAGGCCCACAACGGTACTCACTTCCCGACCGCCTTCTTCAGCTCATCCAGGACCGATGTGACGTCAGTTTCGTTCACCGACACCACATCTGCTCGAAAGCCGTAATTCCAAATAGATCAAGCGTGTCATCTGCTTGGGGTGCACGCCGGGGTGCACTTGGCCGCCGGAAAACTACTCTGACCGGTGGCGAATGAAGCACGCTCTTCGGTCCCGCCCCTTGTGGCGCGGTGCGATCGGCATACATTCCACACGTCTCCGAGCGGCTCGCGCTAACTGCGACCGTGTGTTCTGATTCATCTCATTGGGGCATCGCAATGGCCGACAAGGTGTACGTGGTGGGCGCTTACGTGGCGAACGACGACCCCAATTTACGGGTCCGCGCGTTCGTACCCCTGACCACCGAATACCGGACCCTGGACGAAGCGGTTGCGGCGGCCGAGGCCGACTTCCGTGCGAGCGGCACACCGGCCGAGGGCGTCACGTTCATCGTGTACCGCTCGGGCGAAGGGGATGCGATCGTCGAGGTGAGCCGGGGCGGGCCGTTCCTCACCGCCGGGTTCTACAAGGTGGCGCTCGTCGAGGTCGGCGAAGCTGACGCTTAGCACGGAGGGGGACTTGCACCCCATCCCCGCCCTGCCAGGACGGTGTCTTACTCGTTAAACGACCGGTGTACGAAGTCGGCTGGGTTGCCCATTGCGTCTAGCCGTCGTTTCCTACTTTCCAACCGCCTTCTTCAGTTCGTCCAGAACCGGTTGGACGTCGGTTTCGTTCACCGAAGTGAACGCGAATGACTTCGCCACTTTCCCCTTGTTCACGACCACGACCGTGAGGTGAACGTCGGCGTTCACGCCCCAGTTGTTCGGGCCGCTCTTTTCGCCGTCGAACGCGGCCAGCGACGTTTTCGTGAACGTCAGCGACGTGTTGATCTTCGGCAGATACTCCTTGTGCTTGTCGAACGCCTTCTCGCCGAGCCATACCGCCACGATCTCGGCCTTGTCGGACGTGTCCCCGATTTTGTTGTCGAGCACCTTCATGAACCGTGCCGCGGGGCGCCCGCCGACCGGAATCCCGCCCTCCATTGCTTGCACGAAGACGTAGATCGTCGGTTCGTCCTTGCGGTCGGCCGCGAAGTCTGCTTCCTTCCCCTCTACCTTCCCGACCACGCCGAACACCTTCAGCGCCGGAACTTTTTCACCCGCTTTCGGACCGGACTCGTCGGCTCCGCGTGCGAGGGGAGCGAACGCAATGGCGGCGCACGCCGCGAATAATACCGATTTCATGCTGCCTCCTGATTCGGGCGAAGCGCCCGTGTGAGTAGAGTCACCGAATTGGCGCGGGCTTCCGAAAAAAGTGCGGGTTTATTGCCCTACGGGGCATCTCCATCGGGCGTCACGCTGAGCGGATACTCGGGCACCGTCAATCCCAGTGTCGGGATCGCGAGCAGCCTGCGATACCCGCGTGACACGCGGCGTTCTTCAGTCGCAACGAACGTCGGGTCCAGTTCCGCCTTCGCGAACAGCCCGTCACACGCGACAGGCTCAAACGTCGGGTCGACGATGTACTGGGCCAGCGCCGGGTTGCACTGCAGGTGCCGCTCGGGAAGGCGGTGGAGTAATTCGAGCGGCACTTCGCCGAGGACGAACCGCAGGTACAAATCGGATTCAGTCACGGTCTCAACGTCCGCGCCGCACACTTCGCACCGGTACCCTTCGTCGCACTTTGCCATTGTTTAACCAACGCTTGTGGACCGTTGGTAATATGTTAAGCGGTAGGGATGAGTTTCGGCTCGCAAAAGCGGGGCGCGTGAATGGGTGTGTTGGACCGGTTCCGGCTCGACGGGCGCACGGCGGTTATTACGGGCGGCAGCCGCGGATTGGGCCGCGCGATGGGGCAGGCGCTCGCGGAAGCCGGGGCCGACCTGATTCTGGTCGGGCGCGACGAAGAGGCTCTGGACACCGCGCGCCAGGAACTGCTCGCCCTTGGGCACCGGGTCGCGGTCGTCCCCGGCGACGTGTCCACGCCCGCCGGGGCAGAGGCCGCGTGTCGGCAGGTTCTGAACCTGAACCGCCAAGTGGATATCCTGATTAATAACGTCGGCGGGCGCCGGGTGGACGTCTCCATTGAAGACATGCCCCTGACTCAGTGGCAGGAACTGATCGACCTGAACCTGACGAGCGCCCTGGCGTGTTCCCAGCAGTTGTGCCGAGGGATGCTCGATCGGGGCCGCGGGTCGGTGGTGAACGTGACGAGCATCGCGGGGCCGATCGCGATCAAGGGGATCCGCGGGCGGCACTATGAGACCGCGAAATCGGCGCTCGCGGCCCTCACGCGCTCGATGGCCGCGGACTGGGCGCCCCGCGGGGTGCGGGTGAACGCGATTGCACCGGGCGTGTTCCTCACGGACCCCAACCGCCGGTGGTTCGGCGAGAAGCCGGACTTCCAGTCCGGGTTCGTGTCGCACATTCCGATGAACCGCATGGGCGAACCGGAGGAACTCGGCCCCGCCGCGGTGTTCCTCGCGAGCGACGCGGCCAGCTACGTCACCGGCACCACGATCGTCGTGGACGGCGGGTATACTTTATGGTGAGTTCCAAGTTCCAGGTTCCGAGTTCCAGTTAATACGGGACGCGGAACACGGCAGTGCCTTTTTCGGCTTGGAACTCGGAACTCGGAACTCGGAACTTTGCATGTCCCTTCCCATTGTTGCGATCGTCGGCCGGCCGAACGTCGGCAAGTCGTCGCTGTTTAACTGGCTCGCCGGGCGCCGGATCAGCATCGTTGATCCCACCGCGGGCGTCACGCGCGACCGCGTGTCCACCGTCGTCGAGCACGGCGGGCGCGTGTGGGAGATGATGGACACGGGCGGGATCGGGATCGTGGACGTGGACGATCTCAGCGCCGACGTGGAGCGGCAGATCCAGCTCGCCATCGAGTCCGCGGCGCTCGTCGTGTTCATGGTGGACGTGCGCGAGGGCGTCGTCCCGCTCGACGAGGACGTCGCGGCGCGGCTCCGGACGATCAACAAGCCGGTGATCCTGGTCGCGAACAAGGCGGACACGGAGAAGTTCGGCCAACAGGCCGGGGAGTTCTGCCGGCTGGGGTACGGCGAGCCGCTGTGCGTGAGCGCCGACCAGAAGCTCGGCAAGGACGACTTGTTCGAGGCCATCGTCGCGAAATTGCCGCCGGACACGGGGGAAACCGCGCCCGGCGAGGCCGCGCTCATGATCGCCACCGTCGGCCGGCGCAACGCGGGCAAGAGCACGTTCATCAACAGCCTGGCCGGGGCCGAGCGGGTGATCGTGTCCGAGGTGCCCGGGACCACGCGCGACAGCGTGGACGTGCGCATCGAGCGCGACGGCAAGTCGTACATCGCCATCGATACGGCCGGCGTGCGGAAAACGGCCAAGATGGGCACGAACATCGAGTTCTACAGCACCCACCGCGCCCAGCGGTCCATCCGCCGGGCCGACGTGGTGCTGCACTTCTTTGATGCGCGGCACCGCGTCAGCCGCGTGGACAAGCAGCTCGCCGAGTACGTCGTCGAGGAGAACAAGCCCGCGATCTTCGTCGTCAACAAGTGGGATCTGGTCAAGGATTCCATGAGCACCGAGAAGATGGCCGAGTACGTCCGGGCGATGTTCCCGATGCTCGACCACGTCCCCATCGCATTTATCACGGCGAAAGAGGGGAAGAACGTGCTCCGGCTGCTGCAACTCGCGGTGCAGTTGCACAAACAGGCCGGGCTGCGGGTGAGCACCGGCGACCTGAACCGCACGATCCGCGCCGCGATCGAGGCGAACCACCCGCCGATGTCCGGCAGCAAGACGCCGAAGGTGTTCTACGCGACGCAGATCGGCGTCCACCCGCCGACCATCGTGCTGTTCACCAACGGCCCGGAACTGTTCGACCAGACCTACATCCGCTACCTGACGAAAGTGCTCCGCGACACGTTCCCGTTCTCGGAAGTGGCCATCAAGATCGTTCTTCGCGCGAAGGGCGAGGGCATGCGCCGCGGACCCGAGGACGAACAGGTCGAGGAGATCCCCGACACAGAAGAAGAGACGCCGATCGTCCGCGCCCCGCGCTACACACCGCCGCCGGAACCGGTCGAGGAGAGCGAACCCGATCAGCGCCCGCGCAAGAAGCCCCGCGGCTCGGAGACGTGGGATTTCTAAGGGCGAACAGCCGGCGTGAGGCACTCAGACAAAGGCGAAAACGCCGCGGATAACGCAGATTACGCGGATCAGAGCAGAAGACAAAGGGCAGAGTTCAGAAGGCAGGTTGGTTTTGAAGCCCCGTGAGGGGCGAAGGCGAGTAGCCAGGGGTGAAGCGGAGCGCAACCCCTGGCGAACCTCCCGGAAGCCCTGGGTGGTGAATAAACGAAACTGCCCCGTGGGGTACCGGTACCAATTGGCTCCGGCGCCCCACGGGGCAGTTTCGTTTGGGTTCGTGGGCACCCGCCAGGGGTTGCGCTCCGCTTCACCGCACGTCCCAGTGCCGGTGCGGATTGTCCGGCCCGCGTGGGTACCCGCCAGGGGTTGCGCTCCGCTTCACCCCTGGCTACTCGCCTTCGCCCCTCACGGGGCTTCAAAACCAACCTGTTCTCTATCTTCTGAACTCTGCTCTCTGTTCCCTGTCTTCTGATCCGCGCTCATCCGCGGCGAATTCTTACTTCTCGATCTTGCGGATCTCGATCTTCCGGAACGCGACCGGGTCGTCGTGCCCGGCGAAGCCGAAGTGCCCCGAGGTGCGGTCCTTGCCGACGTGCGGGGTCTTGTCCTTGAACTCGGTGACCTTGCTCAGGTCCGCGTCGAGGACGCGCGTACCGTTCAGTTCGACCACGATCGTCGGCCCCTTCACGGTCACCTCCGCGAAGTTCCATTCGCCCACCGGCCGCAGGAACCCGCGGTGCGCCGGGACCATGCCGTAAGCGGAGAGGTTGTACTGGCGCGGGTCGAGCTTCGCGTACATTGGGTGGGTGTCGTCGAGGATTTGTAGTTCGCACATGGCGTCCGTCGCGACGTGCGCGTTCCCGTTGGGCGTGCGGATCGCGAGGCCGTTGTTCCCGCCGGCCGGGAGCTTGTACTCCAGGCGCGCCGTGAAATCCGCGAACTCGCCCTTCGTGATGAGGTTCCCGCCCTTGCCCTTCTTGCACACGATCGCGCCGTCCACGACCTCGTAGTTGTCCACCGCGCCGGCCCACCCGTCGAGGTTCTTGCCGTTGAACGAGCTGTCGAAGCCCTTGGAGTCGCGCTTGCGCAGGATCTCGTTCGCCTCGGCCGCGGGGATCTCGCGCACGAACACGTTGCGCCAGCGGATCTCGCCGCCGTGCGTTTGCAGCAGGATCTTGCCCGCCTTCGGCAGCGGCGCCTTGCGGTCCCAGAAGTTCTCCATGCGGGCGTTATCGACCACGAGCTTGTCGTTGAGGTACACCGTGGTGCGCTCGCCAACTTGAATGATGCGGAACGAGTTCCACTCGCCGAACGCCTTGTCCGCGTGGACCAGCGGCAGTTGCCCGGCCGCGCCCTTCGAGTTGTTGAACAGCCCGCCGGACCCCTTGTCCGCGCTCAGGTTCCACTTCCCGCCCTCTTTCGTCGTGTCCCAGATCTGGACCTGCGGCGTGTCGCGCAGGTAGATGCCGCTGTCGGCCTTCGCGACGGTCTTGTACTCGACGAGCAGCTCGATGTCGCCGTAGTCCTTGTCGGTGGTGAGGTACGCGCCGTTGCCGTCGTTGACCAACTCGTCGCCGGCGACGGACCAGTGCTTCTTCGCGTCGGCGGTCCACTCGGCGACCTTCTTCGCGCGGTCCTCGGGCGACAGTTTCGCGAGGTCGGCCGGGGCGCCGCCCTTCGCGTGGATGGCCCACCCGTGCCAGCCGTCGAGGTTCTTGCCGTTGAACAGCGGCGTGAACCCCTTTGGCGGTTCGGCCGCGAGGAGCGGGACGGCAGCGTACAGTGCAACGCAGGACAAGAGGTAACGCATGGGAGACCCGTGTGGAACAAACTGGCAGATCGACCGGCGGGATGAACGGGATACGTGAAAACGCGGGCAGCGTGAACCGAGTCCCGTTCGCCCCGCCGAGTATTCTCGTTATTTCGGGGCGAACGTATACACGTAAACGGTGCCGTTGGATCCGGCGATGGCGAAGCGCTCTCCGGTGGGACTAATGGTGAGGTCGCGCGCGTTCGCGGGGACGTTGATCGTGTGGGCGCTCGTGGGGTCTTCACCCTTCCAGAGCCAGACGCGCCCCTGTCCGCCTCCTCCGGCCGCGATCACCGTGCCCGATGGGTGGAACGCGACGCCCCACGCCGTCCCCTGGAACGCTTCCTTCGTCTTCAGCACTTTCGATTTGCCGCCCGCCCAGTCGACTAGCACTACCGCCGGGTTCCCGACGCCCGCGAAGGCGTTGCTCACGTT
Source organism: Gemmata sp. SH-PL17 (assembly GCF_001610855.1). Classification (NCBI taxonomy): domain Bacteria; kingdom Pseudomonadati; phylum Planctomycetota; class Planctomycetia; order Gemmatales; family Gemmataceae; genus Gemmata; species Gemmata sp. SH-PL17. The sequence continues at coordinate 7,899,940 of NZ_CP011271.1, read as the reverse complement.
CGTGATCCCGCACAGCGCGAACGCGGACCCGTCCGACTTGAACGCGATCCCGCGTGCGCCGCCGATGTCGGCCATGAACCCGGAATCGTACTTGTGAAGCAACTTGGCGTCGATCTCGCGCTCGCACTTGCCAGTTTTCACGTCCCAATCTTTCACGATGCCCTTGAGATCACACGACACGAGCCGCGTGCCGCTCGGGTGGAACGCGACGTTGTAAACGTGCGACGAATGCCCCTCCAGCACGCGGACCGCGGCACCATCGGCCGTGCGCCACAGCTTCACCGTGTTGTCGTTCCCGCAACTCGCGACCGTGAGTCCGTCGGGGCTGACGGCGAGTGCCCGTACCCAGCCGTCGTGGGCCTGCACGGTCCGCACGGGCTTCGGTGCGCCCGCGTCTCCGGACCACCAGATGAGTTTGCCGTGGTAGTCGGCGGAAATGAACGCGAACGGCGCGGACTTCGGTGCCGGCGCTTCTACCGCGCCGAACCCGATCGCACCCCGAATCGCGCTCTGCTGCTTGGGCCACGCGACCAGGTCGGCGGGGACGGCTGGCGTTGGGACACCGAACGCCATTCCGCGCACCCAGCTTTCGTGGCCCGCGAACACGGTCTTCGCGCCGGTCAGCAGGTCGAATCGCTGAACGCTATCGTCTTCCGACGAGGCGAAGAGGAACCGGCCCGACGGGTCGAACCGGCAGCCGATGAGCGGTCGCGCGTGCTTGAACTCGCGCTCGACGCGCGCGGCGGTCGGGTCGAAGACGGGGCGCGGGGGCGGGATGGACATGGAAGCTCCACTGCAATGGTCGGGTGCCGTTCGCGGCGGTGTGTGTTGTCCCTGTCTGTATCCCAGGGCGTTGCCCTGGGCTGGGGAATCGCAGACCTTCGGTCTGCCCATTAATTCACCCCAAAGGGGTGGGATTCCTCAGCCCAGGGCAACGCCCTGGGATACGGGCGGGGACGCGGACGACGCTTGGGATCGGATCGGTACGGGCGGGGGCAACGCACCTGGGGCAACGGCCCCGGAATACCGGGCGCGGACGTTATTTGGGATCGGTACGGGTGGAGGTAACGCTCGAACACGGACATCGGGCGATATTTGAAGGCGATTACGCCAGCACTTCCTCGATCGCGGAGGCTTTGGGGTCGGCGACGGGTACGGGGCGCTCGTTCGGGTAGAAGTTCTTCGTCGAATCGAGGCCGACGGCCCGTAGGTACGTGTGGAACAGGTGGCCGCTGTACACCTCGCGGTCGGCAACGGCGGTGCCGTTCGCGTTCGTCTTGCCGACCACCACACCGCCCTTAATCCCGGCGCCTGCCAGCGCCACCGACCACGCCTTCGACCAGTGGTCGCGGCCGTACTGGGCGTTGATGCGCGGCGTGCGGCCCATCTCGCTCATCACCACCACGAGCGTGCTCTCCAGCATCCCGCGGTCCGCGAGGTCGTCCAGCAGGGCCGCGAAGGGGCGGTCGAACTCGCCGAGCTGTTCGATGTGGAAGTCGAAGTTCTCGTGGTGCGTGTCGTAGTTCGAGTGCGACACCTTCACGTAGGTCACGCCCGCTTCGAGCAATCGCCGGGCGAGAAGCAGGTGGCGGCCGAAGTCGTGGCGGCCGTACCGGTCCGTGAGCTTCGGGTTCTCCTTCTCCACGTCGAACACTTCGGCCTGTTTCACCACGCGCTCGGCCTGCGTGTACGACTCGGTGTAGGCTTCGGTCGCGGCCGACTTGCGCGACTTTGCGAACCGGTCGTTAAGCTTCCTGCGGAACGCCTCGCGCTCCTCGTCCGTGCCGGCCGGCAAGTTGGCGGGGCGGAAGAGGTCCGCGGGCGGCTTGCCGTCACCGAGGGAGACTGAAGCGAACTTGGGTCCGAGGAACGTGGCGTCGCCGCCGTTGAAGCCGCTCCCGCCTTTCGGCAGGATCTGGATGTGTCCGGGGAGCGATGACTCGCGCGACGCGAGCATCTTGGCTGATACCGCGCCGATGTGCGGGTAACTGATCCCCGCTTCCGGCCGGCGCCCGGTGAGCATGATGCTCTCGCCGATGCCGTGGTCGTCGGAGATCGAGTTGAGGCTGCGCACGAGCGCGAGCCGGTGTGCGTGCTTCGCGGTGTGCGGGAGCAGCTCGGAAATGCGCGTGCCGGTAACGGACGTTTGAATCGCCTTGAACGGCCCGCCGGTGTCGGTGTTCGGCTTCGGATCCCACGTTTCAAGTTGACTCACACCGCCGGCCAGAAAGATGACCAGCACGCGCTTTTGTGATTTATTCAGTTCCGCCGCGGACGCGGGGTTCGCGAATCCGTGGAGCCCCAGCGCCGCGGTGGCGCCGAGCGCGGACCCGAGAAACCCGCGGCGCGAAACGGTGTGGTCGGTGGACCGGCAGGCGTAGTTGCATGGCAGCATGGGAACTCCTGCTTGGTGAACCCTGACCTTGCGGGCAGGGGTAATTTGGTCAGACCGGAGGTCGGTGGGTAGGGATCGGTGTGCGGCGCGAAGACCCGCCGCCCTTGCGGGCGGGGTTCACTTCAATGGTTGAACCGGAACTCCGCGGACGCCACGAGCGCCCATACCAGTTCGTTGATGGTCGCTTGACGGTCCTTGGTGCTTCTCAGTACGTCGCCCACGTCCTTCATTTCGTCGGCCGTGGGCCGGCGCGCGAGCACCGCGGCGAAGAGCTCGTCCGCGACCGCGTCGGGGTTGGTGATCTTGCTCAGGCGGTCTGCGAGGTTGCCGGTTCGCGGCGGGAGCAATCCGCGGACTGCACCGCCGTACTTCAGGAAAAGCGTTTGGTCGAGCGTGGCGGAGAAATTCTCGCCCGCGTCGCCCGCCTTCCCGCCCAGAATGCTGCGGAACGGCCCGAGGCGCGGAGCGAGCTTGCCGTCGAGCGCCTCTTCGGTTGCCTTGGGGCCGAGTTTCTTGAGCGCGTCGCGTTCGGCGTCCGTGTGGCCGGTCGCCTGCATCAGCGCGTAGCCGAACTGTTCCGGCGTGAGTGGCTTCAGGACCGCGACGAGGTAACGGTCCGCGGGCGGCTCGCCGAGGTCGGCAGGGATCTCGCTCGACCGCTGGTAGGCGTCCGAAAGGGCGATCTCACGGATCAGCCACTTGAGGTCGTATTTGTGCGAAATGAATTCGCGTGTGAGTTCGTCTAGCAGTTCCGGGTGTGAGGGCGGGTTCTTGCTGTGGTCCCAGTCCACCGGGTGAACGATCCCGCGGCCCATCATCATCGCCCACATGCGGTTCACGATGTTCCGAGCGAAGGTCGGGTTCTCGGGGCTCGTGATTGCCGCGGCGAGGCGCTCGCGCCGACTGTAGGCGGGCACCGGCTTCACGTTCGGCGCGGGCGCGACCTTGTACTCTTTCCCCTTTTCGGCCTTCGGATCGTCAATTGCCTTCGCGCCGAGCATCTTCGGGGTCGTTGTGTGCTGCTTCTTGTTCTTGTCGAACACGCTCGTGAAGTTCACGTCGCCCTCGGCGCGCTCGGCGATCACGGCCGTCGGTGCCTGAGCGTTGGGGAACAGGAAGGAGCGGTTCAGGAACGCCTGGATGCCGTAGTAATCGGCCTGGCGGTAGTCGTCGACGTTCGGGTGATCGTGGCACTGGGCGCACTGCATGTTGCGCCCGAGGAACACGCGGCCGATGTCCTTCGTAACGAGGTGCGGTTCGAGGTCGCGGTCGAGCACGAACTTCGCGGCCGCGCGGGTCTTGGGATCGCTACCGTCGGTCGACAGTAACTCGCGCACGAGCGCGTCGTAGGGCTTGTTCTCCGAGAACGCCAGCTTCAGGTACTGTTCCCAGTCGGTCCGGGGCACTTTCGCATCGGGCCGGCGCTCCATTAGCATCACGTCGAAGTGCCACGCCATGCGGCGGGCGTAACCCGTGCCGGCGAGGAGCTTGTCGATGAGTTTCTCGCGCTTGTCCTTTGCGGAGTCGGCGAGGAAGTCGTGTAGTTCTGCTACGGTCGGGGCGGTCCCTGTGAGGTCGAGTGTCACGCGGCGGAGGAATTCTTCGTCGCTCGCGGCTGGTGCGGCCTTCTTTTGAAAATCGGGAACGCCGTTGGCAATGTGCTTATCAATGCGCACGCGCAGAGGTTCTTCAGCCCGTAAGAGGGCCGGCGAAGTGAATAGCGCAACGAGCGCGAGCAACCGGGAGGGAGCGAGCATTGCGGGTGGTCCTTCCAGGTGGGATGGGCGAATGCGAACCGGTGTGCGGGACCGCGCAACCGGCGTGGAGGTAGGAATCAGGCCATAGTCGCTCCTGGGAGTGCTCAAGTCAAGCGCGAATCACTCCACCAAAAAACCGAGTCCCGGTCGCAAGCGACCGGGACTCGGTTTTAAATCAGGGAACGTTACGGGTTAGTACCCCGTTCCACCACTGAACCCGAACTGCTTACCACCGCCGAACCCGCCACCACCAATCCCAATGGCGCCACCAGCACCGAACCCACCGATACCACCCTGGATGCCACCGAACCCCCCGCCGAATCCGCCCTGAATACCACCGCCGAAACCACCAATACCCCCGCCGAATCCACCCTGAATACCACCGAATCCACCCTGAATACCCCCGCCGAATCCGCCCTGAAAACCACCACCGAAACCACCAATACCACCGCCGAACCCGCCTTGAATACCACCGATGCCGCCGCCGAACCCACCAATACCACCGCCACCAAACCCGCCGATGCCACCAATACCACCGCCGCTACCGCCGAGGTAGCTCCCGATCGTCGGGAACTGCGAGATGTTGCCACCGATGCCACCGATGCTGAATCCGCCGGTGCCACCGATGCCACCACCAATACCCCCACCGATGCCACCACCAAGACCCCCGCCGAACCCGCCGAGGCCGCCACCGAATCCACCTTGGATGCCGCCGCCACCAAATCCGCCGATGCCACCGCCACCAAACCCACCGATACCGCCACCGCCGAACCCACCAATACCGCCACCACCGAATCCGCCTTGAATCCCGCCGCCGAACCCACCGATGCCGCCACCGAATCCGCCTTGAATCCCGCCGCCGAACCCACCGATGCCGCCCTGAATGCCACCGCCGAGGTTACCACCCCCGAACCCATTGAACCCCTGGTTGTTCCCGGTGTTGCCTTGGTTGCCGAGATTGCCTTGATTGTTTCCGGCGTTGTTCCCAATGTTGCCCAGGTTGTTTCCCTGGATGGCACCTGCTGGGCGCCACGCGCCTTGCGGCACGTAGGAGAAACTTGCGGGCGCGCGGTACCGACCGTTCGGCGGTTGTGCTTTCAATGCACCCGTGAGGGGGAGAAGAGCCAACGCGCCAAGCACTAGGGCGCCCCACGCCATCCGACGTTGGAGAGAATGAAACATGGTAACACCTACTAAATAAGTGCTCATCTCAGATAGTCCGACCCGCTGTGTTACGGGCTTCGATCGGCGGGAGGGACAGAGCAGCCACAGGTGCGCACTGCCACACGCGATTATACCACGACTTTTCTTCGGTCTTACACGAATTGACCGGCACCGGAACAAAAAGAACCGGCACGCGGCCGGCTCTCGCTATCTATTAACAAGCTGTGAGAAACTTTGTCTAACTAATCACAAGGCGACGACCACCCTATCGTGTGCAGTTAGACACCTGCACTTGCGAGGTACATCGCGGTCAGATACGTTTCGCGGGCGATTCGCTGCTCCTGCCGCCGTTCCCGGGCGGTTGGGGCCGCGACGGGCTCTGGTTCTTCGGCCTCCGCTTCGGTCGCCGACACCGATACGGGAACGGGATCCGGTACGCGCTTCCCCACTTCCGACAAGAGCATTCCGGCCCAGCGGTAGATGTTGTGGTCGTCTACTTGGCTGCGCATTCGGCGCATTCGGCGCTCTTGTTCCAATCCGGACATTGTGAGCGACGCATACAGTCCGTCTGCCATTTCCTCCACGTCGAACGGGTTCACGAGCACCGCGTCGGGCAGTTCGCGCGCGGCACCCGTGAATTGGGACAACACCAGCACCCCGCGTTCGTCGTCGCGTGCGGTCACGAACTCCTTCGCGACGAGGTTCATCCCGTCGTGTAACGAGCTGACGATGCACCCCGCGGCCGCCCGGTAGAGGACAAAGATGTCTTCTGGTCCGTGATGCTCGTTGAGGAACACCACCGGCTGCCAGTCTTCGGTCCCGTGCTCCCAGTTGATCTTTTCCGCGAGCGCGTTCACCTCTTCGGTCAAGTCCCGGTAGGCCGGGATGTGAGTGCGGCTCGGCGCACCGACCTGCACGAAGTGGAACTGCCCCTTCAGTTCCGGGTGTTTGTGGAGCAACCGGTCCACGGCCTGGAGCCGTTCCGGGATGCCCTTCGTGTAGTCCACGCGGTCCACGCCCACGATCAGGGGGCGGTCCCCCAGTCGGTGCTTCTTGCGCAGCGCGGTCGCGCGATCTTCCCAGTTGTTGCCCAGGTACTCCTGAGCCAGCGCCGGATCGACGCTGATCGGGAACGGGCGCACGGTCGTGGACTGCCCGGCGCGCTGCACCGCGAACCGCTCGCGGTCGATTCGGCATTCTAGCGCGCGGTCCACGGTATCGAGGAAGTTGTTACAATCGTGCTGCGTGTGGAACCCGAGCAGGTCGTTCCCGAGCATCCCGTCGAGCAACTCCTTGGCCCACGGGCACACGAGGAACTTCTCGGGACCGGGCCACGGGATGTGCCAGAACTGCGCGGTCACCAGATCCGGCCGGGCCGCTTTCAGCAGTCGTGGTAGCAGCGCGAAGTGGTAGTCCTGGACGAAAACGAGCGCGGGACCGCCTTCAGCTTCTTCGAGCACCGCTTGCGCGAACGTTTCGTTCACCCGGCGGTACGTTTCCCAGTGCTTGGGATCGAAGACGGGTCGCGCGAACACTTGGTGGCAGAGGGGCCACAACATGCTGTTGGCGGTGCCGTAGTAATACCCCTCCTCGTCATCCTTGGAGAGCCACACGCGGCGTAACACGTAGTTCGGATCGTCCGGAGGAACGCCCACGCGCCCGCTCATGTCCGTGACCGCGCGGTCCGCGTCCCCCGAGCCGTGCGCGACCCACACGCCCCCGCACGCTTGCATCACCGGGTCGAGGGCCGTGGTCAGTCCGCCCGCGGGCCGAATCCACTCGACCTCGCCGTTCTTGTACCGGTGGATGTACGGTTCCCGGTTCGCGACCACGATCAGCTTGGCCCCGCCCAACCGCGTGCGAGCCACTTCTTCCAGACGTTCCTTGCTCCAGCCCATGTGATTGGACCTCGCAGGCTTTAGATGGGGCGACGAGTTTGCAACGGGCAAAATCGTTACTGAGGCGAAAGGTTAACGGTTTGCAGCGGTGGCAGCACCGCTCCACGCAATCCGTCGCGAGTCGACCAATATGCAGAGAATCCGCACTGGATAACGATGTCAGTTGCAAACGTGGTGCCGACCAAGTGTCTGCTCACTCGGATCGGACGTTTTTTCAACTCAACCGACGGTCGGGGAGCGAGAGGGAGTTCGGATGTCTGAACTTCCGACTCCGGGTACCAATATAGGCGAACCGGGAAAGAAATGCACGCGCCGATCCACGGCGGCATTTTGTCGAAATGCGCTAATGGGCGTTTGCTACTCTGTCAGAGTTACCGATCCGAGTAGAAATGCGCATGAGCGCGCACACCCGCGCTCCGCGCTGCTACCCAGCGCACGCGATTTCGCTCGTTGATCCCGCGCGCCGCGTCCGGTACACTCTGTTCATCCTGCCCCGTACTCACTTTCCAACGAGACCCTCCCAATGCCGCGCTGGTTCCGTTCGCGTACCGCCCGCGCTGTGGCGTGCGCGCTGCTGTGTTCCGTTTCGCAAACGGCTCCCGCTCAGCCCGAGAAGAAGCAGCCGGAGAACAAGACCGGGGCGCCTACCAAGGGAGTGAGTTTCATCAACGATGTTGCGCCGATCTTGAAAGAAAATTGTTTCGCGTGCCACGACGCGAAGAAGAAGTCCGGCAAGTACGACATGACCACCTACGAGAAGATCCGCGCGGGGGGCGTGAACGGCGACCCGGTGGTGCCGGGCAAGCCCGATCTGAGCGAGTTCCACGAACTGCTCGTTACGGCCGAACAGCGCCGGATGCCGCCACGCGACAAGGGCGAGGCGGTGCCGAAGGACAAGACCGCGGTCATCGCCCAATGGATCAAGGAGGGGGCGAAGCTCGACGCGGGCCTCGACCCGAAGGCGGACCTGGTGAAGGAACTGCGCGTGCGGTGGGCGCCGCCGGTGCCGCCGAAGGTGTACCCGTTCGCGATCATCGTGAACGCGGTCGCCTTCACGCCCGATAACAAGCAGCTCGTTGTCGGCGGGCACCACGAACTAACCGTTTGGGACATCGCGACCGGCAAACTCACCAAGCGCATCTACACGCGGGCCGAGCGCGCCTACGGGCTAGCGTTCCTCCCGGATGGCAAACTCGCCGTGGCCGGCGGGCGCCCGGGGCAAGAGGGCGACGTTCGCGTGTACAACATCGATGCGAAGGGGAAGGTCGAAGACGGCGTTACGATTCTCGATGGCGTGAACGACAAGGCGGTGCTCCTCAAGCACCTCTTCGATGTGGAAGACTCGGTGCTGTGCCTCGCGGTCACGCCGGACGGGAAGACGCTCGCGGCCGGCGGGTGCGACCGTGCCGTACGCGTCTTCGACCTCTCGGAAGGGCTGGACAAGGCCAAGCTAGTTCAAACGGTCGAGAACCACGCCGACTGGGTGCTCGGGTGCGCGCTGTCCGCCGACGGCAAGTTCCTGCTGACCGCCGGGCGCGACAAGACCGCGAAAGTGTGGGACGTGAAGGGCAAGGAGTCCGTGGTCACGTTCCCCGAGCACCAGAACATCGTGTACGGGGTCGCGGTGAAGGCCGACGGCAGCGCCGGGTTCTCGGTGGGGGCCGACAAGCAGCTCCGCACGTGGAAGCCGAACGGCGAGGGCAAACAGGTCAAGAACGCGGGCGGGCACGGGGACGACGTGTTCAAGATCGTCGCCAACCCGAAGCAACCGCTGCTCGCCACTTCGAGCGCCGACAAGACGGTCCGGCTGTGGAACATGGAAACGCTCGCGGCCGGTAAGTCGCTGGCCGGGCTGGGTGATTACGTTTACACCGTGGCGTTCAGCCCGGACGGGGAACTCGTCGTGGGCGGGAGCTACGACGGCGGGGTCGCGGTGTGGAAGGTCAAGGACGGCGCGCTGGTGAAGGCGTTCAACGCCAGTCCCGGCCTCGTGACCAAGGAGCCGGAACCGAAGAAGAAGTGATCGCCGCGCTGGGGTGCCTTCCTGCTCCCGCGCTGGTGAACCCCGCCCGCAAGGGCGGTGGGTAGGCGTGGCGGAGGATTGCGTCCATCCTTATGTAGTCACCCGCCGCCCTTGCGGGCGGGGTTCACCAGCGCAGTGTGCCAAACTGAGCCAGGTAATCTGTTCTAGCCCCGTCAGGGGCGGCAGAGGGTAGCCAGGGGTGGAGCGAAGCGCAACCCCTAGCGGTTGAGCGCGAACGAATGGGCGACTTCTTGAATCCACAGGCAGCCGGTTCCGAGACCTTCTCTGCGGCGCTCCGCCGCGGGTGAACTTGCTAGCGATTGCGTCCCCCGTGTCGTTGTTCTTTTCGCCGCCCGCAGTTATCTCGGGGCGGTCTGAATCAACCTGCGTTTCCGCCCCGAGATAACTGCGGGCGGCGCGCGTGAACGACTCGGGTCCACGATAGAAGTCGGAACCGGCTGCCTCGGACATTTCTGTGACGATTCGGTGAATCTCACGTCGGAGTGACACAGCGCGTTGCCCTTCGCGTTGGTGGTGGAATAGAATCACCGCGACTCGGGTCCACGCTGCACGTCTTTTGGTCGTTTGCCCCGAGTCGTTCTCCCGCACCTCTCACGCGCCAATCAGGAGGATCTCCATGTTCCGCGCGCTCGCTACCCTGGCGGCCTGTGCCCTGTTCACCGCGCCCGTTGCGGCCGACGACAAGTTCGTGCGGCTCGTGAACGTGGACAGCGGGAAGGTGCTGTCCGTGAAGGACAACTCCGAAGAGGCCAGTGCCCGCGCCGTGCTCGCCAAGCTCGAAGACGACAACAAGACCCAGCAGTGGAAACTGGTCAAGGACGGCACGCACCTCAAACTCGTGAACCGCAAGAGCAACAAGGTGCTGGACGTGAACGACGACTCGAAAGAAGAGGGCGGGGACATCATCATTTGGGACGACAAGGACGAGGGGACCGACAACCAGCGGTGGGCGTGGGTCGGCGACGGCAAGGAGCGCCAGATCAAGAGCAAGTCGAGCGGGCTGGTGCTGGACGTTGACGGCGAGGGGCAACTAATTCAGAAGAAGGCCGACGAGAAGTCGAAGAAGCAGCTCTGGCGGGTCGAAGAAGTGAAGTAACGGCTCCGGCTCCCGTCCGCCCGGTGAGCGGGGCTCACCGGGCGGTTTTCTGATGTCCGCGCTCCCCGATGTTACCGACGAATCCTGCCGCGTCGCACTCGCCGCGTTCGAGCGGCATGCGGTGCGCGCCACGTTCGACACGGGCCGCTACGTCATGCGGCTCGCGACGTGGGGGCAGGGGCCACCGCTCGTCATCATTCACGGCCTCTCGGACGCGGTCCGCGGGTTCGCGATGGTGATGCACCACCTCGCCGCGCACTTCACCTGTATCGCCTACGAACTCCCCAACGGACTCGACGACGGCGCGAAACTCGGCGCCTACCACCACCGCGACTTTGCCGCGGACCTTTTCGCGCTCCTCGATGACCGGAAACTCGATCGGGTCGCGCTGCTCGGATCATCGTTCGGAACAACGGTCGCGCTCGCGGCGCTTGCGGCGGCTCCGCAGCGGTTCACGAAGTGTGTGCTGAAGGGCGGATTTGCGTACCGCCCACTGAAGTGGTACGAGCGGCTCGGCGCGCGCCAGGGGCGGTACTGGACCGGCCGGTTGTGCGAACTGCCGCTCCGCGAGTTCGCGATGTCCCGGGCCGACCCCGCGACGTGGAGCGGGTGCTCTCCGCTCTCGCGCGAATTGTTCCTCTGGTGCAACGGGCAGACGCCGATCCGCGCCGCGTGCCGCCGGGCCGTGGCCCTCGATACGCTCGATCTGCGACCGGTGCTGCCAACGATTCGCACGCCCGTCCTCCTGATAAGTGGCGACCGGGACCGCATCGTTCCCCACGCACGCGAAGCGGTTCTGGCGAACCATTTACCGAACGTGCGCCGGGTCGAATTCACCGATTGCGGCCACTACCCGCAGTACACGCACCCGCGTGGGACCGCGGACGCCGTTGCGAACTTCCTCGGAGAATGACAGGAGATTCGCGCCCTCCTCTTGAAAACTGACTCGTACCCGCAATAATTTCCGGAGAGCGATTCCATGCCGGAGTGGCGGAATTGGCAGACGCACCAGCTTGAGGGGCTGGCGGGAGCAATCCCGTGCAGGTTCAAGTCCTGTCTCCGGCACTTGAAGTAAAAGGGATTAGGTCAACAAACAGATCTAAATTCCTCGACGAGTTAAAAGCCTTGGCCGATTTCGGCCAAGGCTTTTGTTTTTGGCCGTGTCGCGGTGGTCACCCACAATCAGAACGGACCGGGCGCGGGAAGTGTTAATGGATGCCACTCTTGAGACGGGCTCTTCGTTACGGCGGTGGTGGTGAGCCCGCTTACTTTGGTCAAATCAATCGACGGATTTTGGCGCGCTCACGGGCAGCTCTGAACGACTCGACGGTGCCGGGTGCCAGCGGTCCGGTGCCCGTCACTGGTTCCCGACTTCTGCTCGGCTAACGGTTTCGTGCCCCTCAACAAGAGCTTCTGGTGCCGGTGACCCGCACGCGCGGGCGACAGCGGGCGACGAACCGGATCGGTGCTGGGGCAACAGCGCGCACGCGAAATCCGCGGGGCCGAACCTCGGTCGGGCGGTGGGCGCGACCGGGGCGGCCCAGGTGTTCACCCACTCGGCCCACGTCAGTTCGACCCGCCCGAACAGCAGTCGGCGGGCGGCCAGCGCCGGCCCCGGGCCGGGCGCCGCCCGGTCGGGGTGAGGGGCCGCAGCTCGGCCGCCGGGGCGAGCAGATCATAGAGCACCGGCGGGGTCGACTCGCGCTCCCCGTACCACACCAGTAGCCCCCGCGCGGAGACGTCGAAGTGGGCCGTCGGCGGCAACTCGGCCCGGACCTGTTCGCGGATCAGGTCGACCCCGGCCCGGCGGTGTAAGTAGGCCAGGGCGTTTTCGAGCTCCCGGCGCGGGTCGGGCGCGAGTTCGGCCAAGAAACCCGCCCCGCCCCACCCCGCGACCAGCCACCCGGACCGGTCCTCCCACTCCAGCCACGCGGGCTCGCCCGCGCCGGCGAGCTCGAGCCGGATCCGGTTCGTCCCCAGGTGGACGCGCCCGACCCGCAGCGCGGGGCCGCCCCACCCGGCGCTCCCGGGGCCCGGGTTGAGGACCGCGACCAGCTCCCGGGTCACGAACCGGCGGACCGCCTCCTCCAGTTCCCGGAGCGCTTCGCGGTGCGCCCGGACCTCGCGCCAGTTGTCCGTCCGGGCGGCGACGCGCTCGGCGGCCCGGAGCTGGGCGTAGAGCCGCGGCAGGGTTCCGGAATGGAACCCGCGGTGGACCAGTTCCTTCACCGTTTCCCCGTGCGGCCCGACCGCGACCGGTTTCAGTGCCACCGGCCGGTTCGCCCGGAACAGGCGCCAGTTCTCGCGCATCTCCCAGACCAAATAGGTGAGCGCGTCCGGGAGTAACCACAGAGTGCCCATTACCAGGAAGAACGCCACCGCCTCGCCCAGGTACGGGGCGAGGGGCGCTACCAGGGGCGAGCCGTACCCGAGCGGGGAGTGCGGGTCCCGGACCAGGATCTGAGGTGACAGGAGCAGGAGCGGGTAAACGAACTTCGCGCACACCAGGGTGAGCGGGAGCTTCAGCGGGTTAATCATGGGCTCGATCAGGACCACCGTGTAGAACCGCACCAGGAACGCGAACGGCATCCAGACGAGCCCGGCCAGCACCCGGACCGCGACCGAGAGCGGCCCCGTGCGCCCCCGGAGCCGGAACCAGTCCTCGGCCCGGGCGAGCACCCATTCGAGGGCGTACAGGAGGTCGCGGAACAGGTCGTTCACCCACCGCAGCACGGCCGGCGCGGCCGCGACCAGTTCCAGGAGCTCGCGGGCCGCGGCCAGTAGCAACTGCTCGCCCGCCCGCCCCGGGCGGCTGTTCACCGCGAACACGGCGGCCGCGAACGTGACGCCCCGGGCCACCCAGCCCCCGTCCCACAATTGCGGCCGGAACACGACCCACAGGGCGCCACTGAGGGCCAGGGGCTTGAGCCCGACGTTCAACAGGGTCTGCGCCCCGGCACTGGCGATGGCCGCTCGGACCCACGGGGTGCTCCACGCGCGAACGGGCAGGTCCCAGAACACGAACCGGGCGCCCCGGTACCCCGCGCGGAGGGCCGCGGCCACGGTCTTCCGGACCGCGGCGGAGCGGACGGTCGCCAGGAAGAAGACCCCCAGCCCCGCCCACCCGAGGTGGAACCACCACTCCGCGTTCCACCCGTCGAAGAACGAGGGCTCGTGTTCCCCCGCCGCCCGCGCCCCGGCCGCGCGCCGGTCGAACACGAGCATCCAGACGAACTGGGCCAACACGAGCGCGCCGAGGAACGGGACCGCGACGTTCGTAACGACCCAGCGCCCGGACCCGGTGCCGAACCCGAGCGCCGTGGCGCCCTCCAGCAACCGGGTGTACGACTCGCCGCGCCGGTACACCCCGTCCATCTGAGCCGCGAGCCGCTTGTCCAGGCGCAGCAGCGGGTCGCCCCCCAGGTACTCGGGCGCCCCGCTCAGGTCCGGGAGCTTCATCTGCCCGCGGGCGAGCGCGTCCCGGACGTCGGCGAACCGGAGGAACCCGGCCGACGAGATCCGGTCGAGCAGTTCCTCGACCGTCTTCTCGAGGGCCGCGCGCTCGGGCAGGGTCGCGGGCTGCAGCCCGGCGTCGTGGAGCGCGTCGGTCAGGACCGGGCGGAACCGCTGGCGGAGCCGGTCCTCGGCCCGGTCGAGGGCCCCGCGCAGTAGGGCCGCGAGGGCCTGGCGGTCCGCGTCACTGAGCCGGGCCGCGGTCAGCCGGCGGGTGGCCTTGCGGAGCTGCGCCGGGACCCGGACGAACCGCTCGCTGTCGAGCGGCCGGCGCACCGGGAGCCGCCCCGCGGACAGAACCCACTCGGCCGCGTCCAGGGCGTAGACCGGCTCCTCGTGGTCGCGGCACGCGCGCTGGAGGTCGTACAGGATCGCGGCCTCGACCGGGCGGCTGCCCTGGTCGGCCTTGTCGAGCAGGCTCGGCAGCACCCGGCGCCAGTTCTCGGCTTCGGCCCGGGCCGGTTCGAGGGCGCGCTCGAGCCGGTCGACCAGGGCGTAGATGTCCGCACGGGCCGCTTCTTGCGCCAGAACCGTCAGGGCGGCCGGGGCGACGCGCGCGGCCCGGGTGTGGAGGATCGCGGCCGCGACCGTGTCCCCCGCGGTGCTCGCGCGCCGGGCCTGGCGCGTGAGCTTGTGGTAGAAGTCGTGGGACTCGTCCGACTGGTCGTCGGTCCGGGGGTCCGGGTCCGGGGCACCGGGCGGGCGGGTCCGGAGGAACAGCCCGCGCCCGTCCACGTCCCCGGCCAGGGCCGCGCCCACCGGGTCCGGCGCCAGGCCCGGGAAGCTGACCGGGATCAGGGCCGGGTTGAAGAACCGGAGCTCGAGGAAGTACGCGACGAACTCGAAGTACGTGTCCCGGTCGTCGGCGCCCGGGGCGAGGTGCCCGTCCTGCTGGAGCACGTTCCGCACCTCCTCGAACTCGGCCGGCCCGATCACCTCGATCCGCTCCCGGAGCGCGGCCGGGGTGAGCTCGGTCAGGCGCTGCCCGAGCTCCCGGTGCACGCTCGCGTGGAACAGGAGGCGCCAGTACCGGCCGAGCAGGTCGTCGCGGGGGCCGGACAGTTCCTCGGGCGTCGGGCGCTCGAGCAGGAGCACGTGCGGCGGGAGCGAGTGGTCCGAGGGCAGGTGGAGCTCGTCCGGGTCGACGTGCTTGAACAGGGTAAACCGGTCGACCACGAAGCAGTGGCTGTGGGGCACCTCCCAGAGCGCCCACGAGAGCCCCGTGACCCGCTGGACCACGCGCGCGAGGACGGGTTTGGCGACGAGGACGGCGGCCGGGTCGAGGTCCCGGAGGATCCGGCCCAGTTCTTCAAATCGCATCGCCGGGCGCTCCTGTGTGCTCCGGGCCGGCCCCGGAGGAGCCGATCGTTCCCGGGCGTCGCGCGGGTGGTCGGGATCGAGGAGAGAATCTTATGGTACCTTCTTGGGCGCGCGAGGCGAGGGCCGCCCCTCCCCGGTATTTCCGCCAGCGAGATTTCGTTCGGTGGGTGCGTGGCCGGGGCGCCATCAACGAGCTCAAGTACCGGACTGGCCGGGCGAACGAAATCTGCCGCCATTTCCCAAAGGTAACGCACTGCGATCGAGGCTATAAAGCAAAATTCGCGCCGTATGGCGCGAAGCTGGCACAATCACTTAAAGTGCGCCGTCGGTACGCACGAAGCGCGCACGCGGGATTAGAGTGACTGCACTCTGACTCTATTTGTTTCCCGGTTCCTGATTGGGAGAACGCGATGCTTCTGGAGATCGCCGTCGGCGACGCGCTCGGGGCCGGGTACGAGTTCAACGACCCGGCCATCGAGCGGCACAAAGCCGACCTCCTCCACGGTTACGTCCAGCACGCCAAACACGTCGGCATCACGCCGGGCATGTACACCGACGACACGCAGATGTCGATCGGCACCGCGGAAGCGCTCGTTTCCGGCGATCCGTGGGAACCGAAAACGCTCGTGCGCCACTGGCTCGCCGCGTTCCAGCGCGACCGGCGCGACGGGTACGCACGCGGGTTCCAGGCGTTCCTCGAATCGCACGACACAGTCGAAGCGTTTCTCGCCGACATCCGCCCGGACAGTGACCGCTCCGGCGCCGCGATGCGGGTCGGTCCCGTGGGGTTGATCGCGGACCCGGTCCGCGTCGTCGAAATGGCGACCGTTCAGGCCGAAGTCACGCACCGCACCCCGGGCGGAGTCGCTTCCGCGGTCGCGGCAGCGCTGATGACGTGGTACTGCTTCCACACGACCGAGCCGAAGAAGGATTTGCCCGCGTTTCTGGCCGCTCGCGTGCCGGGTCACGCCTGGGACCAGCGGTGGATTGGGCGCGTGGGCGTGACCGGCACGGAGTGCGTCGCGGCGGCGCTCACGGCCGTGGTTGAATGCGATTCCTTATCAACTGTTCTGACGCACTGCATCCGCTATGGCGGGGACGTGGACACGGCCGCGGCTATTGCGACGGCCGCGGCGTCCGGTTCGCGCGAGATCCGTCAGGATCTGCCGCAACACTTGATCGACGGACTGGAGAACGGTTCCTACGGCCGCGACTACCTCGTTTCACTCGACGAGAAACTGCGTGCGGCGACCCTGTCGGGCCACCGGTAACTCCCCCCCCACAAGGATGGTATGCGCGGGCCGCCAGAACCGGCAATTCAAGGCTTGGCGGTTGGTGGCGGGGCGACCGCCGGTTCTTTTGCCGGCTGCACAGTGATGACGCCTTGCGAATCAATCAGGATCGTTGATCGGGTGCTCGTCGAGGGCGGTTGCGGGTAAAATGTGCCGTTGATTTTGAAACCCGCCTCGGTCACGTTTCGGTCACTGATGACGAACGTCCCGGCGGGCGTGGTGAACGTCGCCTCTGTGTCCGGGCGCGGACCCATCGGGTGGTTCATCGCGTAATTGGTGATCGTGTACTGGGCCGGCCCAGAGGTCCGCACTACGACGTCCATTGACCCGCGCTGCATGGTCAGCGTGTACGAGTCGGTGAACGTGCCCTTCGTGATAGTGGGCGGAGGGGAGCAACCGCTCAGGCACACGAGTAGAACGACCGCACAGTTGAGAACGCGCATGGCACGGCCCGCCTAATTTTTCGGGGAAGAGCTGTTCCATATTGACGCAAACGCCGCGCCGTTTGAACGACGCGGCGAGCTACTCGTGGCGTTCCGATGCGCGTCACGCGGGTTGCTTCGGAGCGGGGAGCAGTTCGCGTTCGATGAGCGGCGGCAGCTCGAACTTCGTCGCGACCGCGGCGATCGGTTCGCCGATCTGCGGAATTTCGGCCTCCACGATCCGCCCGACGCGCTTCGCCGCTGCGTAAACGAGCGTGGGGATGCGCTCCGGCGGGAGCCCCATAATCCGCGCGCACGTCGAATCGACCGCGACCGGGTCCAGGCCCATGACGAGCGCGCCGACGTGCTTGGCGGTGCCGTGGAGCGGGCCGTCGCCCTCCATTCCCGTGATACCGTCCACGATGGACAGGTTCGCCGGGTGCGTGCAACTGATGTCCACGATGCTCTGGGAGATGCCGCGCCAGTGCAGCTCGTTCTTCGGCCACCCGTAGCAGATCCCCGGGAGCGTGCCGAACAGGTTCTTGAGCGAGAGCGTCACCCCGGCCCAGTGGTGCATCTTCAGCTTCGGGAGCGAGATCAGCACGTCGGCGCTCAGAACCGTGCGCGACATGTAGAGGTGGTCGAGGCGCGTGAGCCGGCCCAGGTTCAGCACCTTCACCGGCTCGTCGTGGTTGATGTCCACGAACCGGACGCCGTGCTTGTCGAGCACCGCGCCGAGGCCGCTCTCGCGCACGAGGAACTGCACGTTCCGCCAGTGCCCCGGCCCCTCCGCGACGATGACCTCCGCCGCGCCCTCCTGCTTGCACAGCGTGATGACCGCGTCCACGACCCGCGGGTCGGTGTTAATCACCCGCTCCGGCCGGTACTCCACGAGGTTCGGCTTGATGACGACGCGCTTCCCGGCGAGCGTCAGAGCTTGCCGGAAGTGCGCGAACTGCGCCGCGAGGATCTCCGCGAGCGGCGCGTCGTAGCTCGGCGCGCGGGCGATGTGGACCGCCGACGTGATCGGGAGCGGTTTCAGCTTCGCGATGCCCGCGGCCATGACCCCGCGGAACTTCGACGTAATCTTCGCGAGCAGCCCGGGGGCCGGGGCGGGCGCGCTGCCGGCGTGGGCCGGAGTGCCCGGGGCGGGCGCGGCGTGCGCGCCGAAGCGCAGGCGCATGGGGCTCGTGTCTGCGAGCGCGAGGGCCGCGAGCGCGAGCCGGTGCGGGCTGGTGGCCGGGTCGCTCGCGAGGTCGAGGATCTTCTGGTCCAGCGCCGGGAACAGCTCGCGCGTCGCGGTGTCGGAGTCGTGGACCCCCAGTGCGATCCGCGCCCAGGCGAGGTGCTCGAGGTCGGTCGATTTTGCCGCGTGCATGCGCAGGTAGCCCACCGCGGCGTCGACGCGCGGGTGATCGACGGCCCCCTGCACCGCGAGCAACAGCACCGCAGTGGGGCCGGGGATCGGCTCGGTCGAGGTGCCCAGTACCACACGGTTCCCGTAGTTCGCGCCGCCGCTATCGAACGCGCGGTCGAGGAGCAGTTTCAGCCCCTGCTGGACCCGCGGGTGCGTCCCCAGGCCCGCGCCGCGGAGCGCGAGGCACGCCCACGAGGTCGGTTCCACCCACCCGAAGTTCGTCGCGCCCCACGGCCAGCCGACGAGCGTCAGGTCGATGTCGTTGGCCATGTCGTTCGCTTCGGGATCTTTCGCGATCGTGCGGCTCTCGATCGACAGGATGTGGTCGATCGTCGGCTTCAGTTCTTGTGGTGAAGCACCGAGAGCGAGGCGCGCGAAGAGTGCAATGGGCGTGGGCCAGGTGGCTTCCGGGCGCCCGGTGGCGAGCCGGTACCCGCCGTCGGGCTGGTGGTTGTGCGCGAGGCACGCGAGCCCGTTCGCGATCGGCCGGGCGAACGGCTCGCGCGCGGGCGCGAGGGCCAACAGCGCGAGGCACGTCGGTTCCGGGTGGCTGGCTTTACCGGCGTGGTACCCGTACCCGCCGTCCGGGTTGGCGAGTGCGACGAGGCGCGTGAGCAGTGCGTGCGAAGAAGACACAATCGGCCTCCGGCGAGACGGGGCGATATCAGTTTATGCCACGCGATACCGACTTCGGCCACTACAACACCGTCATACGGGAGGAAGAAGTCGTGCGCGTTGCTCATTTCGATTGTTTCAGCGGCATCAGCGGGGACATGGTTCTCGGCGCGGTGATCGACGCGGGCGTGCCGGCCGACGCGATCCGCGCCGCGCTCGATTCGCTCGGTTTGCCGATTCAGCTCGAAGTAGAACATGTGAAGCGGTGCGGGTTCGCGGCGACGAAAGCGACCGTCGAGGCCGCGGACCAGGAGGACTACCGCTTCCTGCCGGACGTGGAGGCGATTCTGGCGAAGGGGGCACTCACGCCCAAACAGCGCGAACTCGCGACGGCGATCTTCCGCAAGGTAGCGGGCGCGGAATCGGTCGCCCACGGCATGCCGCTCGAACGGGTCCACTTCCACGAGGTCGGCGCGCTCGACAGCATCGCGGACATCGTCGGCGCGGCGGTCGGCCTGGACCTGCTCGGGGTGGAGAAGTTCACCAGTTCGCCGGTCCCCACCGGGAGCGGAACGGTTAAGTGTGCCCACGGCATCATGCCCGTTCCGACGCCGGGCACCGCGGAGCTGCTGAAGGGCGTGCCGCTCGCGCCGTCCGTCATCAAAACCGAACTCACGACGCCCACCGGGGCGGCGATCCTGACCACCGTCGTGACGGAGTATACGGCCACTCCCGTAATGACCATCGAGCGCATCGGGCACGGGTCGGGGACCAAGGACTTCATCGAGCAACCGAACCTATTGCGCCTGATGGTGGGCACAGCGGCTCCCGAGCGGGGCCAGACCGAAGTTGATACCGTCGCGGTGCTGGAAACGAACCTGGACGACATCGCGCCGGAGGTGATCGGCTTCTGCACGGAGCGCCTGTTCGCGTGCGGGGCGCTCGACGTGTTCGCGGTGCCGATTCAGATGAAGAAGGGCCGGCCCGGGGTGCTTTTGAGTGCGATCTGCGCGCCCGACAAGGTGAGCGAACTCGAAGCGATCCTGTTCCGCGAAACGGGCACATTCGGTGTCCGCCGCACGACCGCGACGCGGGCGAAGTTGCAGCGCGAGGCCGTCACGGTGGGGACGCCGTGGGGGGCGGTTCGGGCCAAGCGCGGGTGGCGCGCGGACGGGTTCACGGTGCTCACGCCCGAGTACGAGGACTGCGCCCGGATCGCGCGGGAACACAACGTTCCCTTGCGCGACGTGTTCGCGGCCGTGGCCCGTGCGTGAGCTCGCGTCACTTCGGTTTCGCGCTGCCCGGGTTCGGGCGCTGGTGGAGCACGGGGCGCGCCTTGGTCCCGACGTGTACGACGAGTGCCCGCGCGTCGTGTTCGCTCAACCCGCGCTCCACCGGTGTGAACGACGCCGAGAACCGGACGTGAATCGTGACCGGCGTGTCCGCCGGCAGGTCGATCGGCTCCCACTCCACGTTCACCGCACGCAACTCGTCGGTCGCGCCCGCGGGGAGCCGTTTGCGGGGGCGGTCCGGTAATTCGACTTCCGCTACCACTTCGGGCACCCGGCCGAGGTGGTTCGGCATGACGCTGCGAACCAGTTCGATCCGCTGGCACCCTCGAAGGTCGCCCAGCGTGCCCACGAACCGGGCGCCCTCGGCCGGAACCCAACCATCCACAGTGAGGCCCTCGACGCGGAGCGCCTTGCGCGCGTAGGTCGTGACCGTTCGGCCGTGAATCTGGTACTCCCCGATCTTGAGCGCGTGCGCTTCGCAGTACGCGCGGAGCGCGGGGCGCATCCGCTCCATCGCCTCGTCGTAGGGGTACTTGAAGTGGCCGGCCGGTACGCCCTTGAGGACCACGATGTCGCTGCGCTCGAGGCGCCGGAGAATGTCTTCCTCGCTCTCCGCGAAGATCGAGGTGCCGTCACCGTATTCCGCCCAGCGCCCGCTGTGCTCGAACTCCAGAACTTGAAGTCCCAGGCCCGTCATGTCGTGCGTGCTGGCGTCGTTGAACACTTCGGGCGCGTCAAAATTCTTCTCGGCGCGCGTGTCGATCACGTCCCGGAGCAGTTGCATGGTGCGCCGCCCGTCGGCCCCGAGTTTCGTGTACAGGGACGGGGTCGTCGCGTGCGTCAGGAACGTCCCGGTTCCCAGAAGGAGCGCGGCGCCGGCGCCGGTGCTCAGCGCCCAGCGCGGGGCGCGCGGCGCGGACGCGATTAGGGGTGCGAGGACGGCCCAGATGATCCCCGGAAGGAGCACGTCACCCACGACCGGTGACTTGATGGCTCCGATGTTCAGAACCACAAAGGGCACCCCGAACCCCAGGAGCGCGACCGGGAGCACCGCGGCCCGCCGCGCCCCGCTGCAACCGGACGTACTCGCGCGAGCGAACCCGAGGGAGCCGAGCGCGCCCAGAATTCCCGCCACCCACCAGAACGCCGGCCCCGTGTGTTCTCGCACAACGGACCGCGGGTAGTAGTACGCGGCGTCGCTCCACTGGCGGATCCCTTCTTCCGCGGCCCGGATGTCTTTCTCCGACGACGTGATGTGCCCGACCACGTAGTAGGCTTTGATGGCCTCGCGCTGCTTGATGAGCACGGGCCAGGTCACCAGGACGAGCAGCCCGGTGGCGATCGCCCACCCGCGCAGCCGGCGGGCAGTTTGGGCGCGCGAATCCGGGTCGGAGCGCGCGACCCACAAGACCAGCAGGCCCGCCGCGATCGCGCTCAGCACCCCGCCGATGTACACGGCCGTAATGAAGCGGAAGAGGACGACCACACTGGCGCACGCACCAACGGCGGCCGCCCACCGTGCGTCCAGCAGAACCCGGGACCGGACGAGGGCACACAGGAGCGTGCCGTACAAGCAGAACGCGGTGAAATCCATCCGGAAATCGAACGCGCCGCCGGTCGCGATGAACAGCGTGTTCAGTGTGAGCGTCGACCCGAACCCGGCGAGCGCCACCCACCAGTTCCGGGTCAGCCACAGAACGGTCGCGACGAGCGCGCACTGGAACAGCACGAGGTGAGCGAAATTCACGCTCAAAACGCTCACGCGATCGTGGCCCAAGACCACACAGTGGAGTGCCCCTTGCACGGGTAACAGGATTCCCGTGGCGTGAGATTTGGCCACGTGGGACCGGATCGCGGGGAACAGCCCCTGATCGGACGCATCGTGAACGATCCGGTAGGTTTGCGTGATGTACGCGGTCTGATCGTAGTGCCCGGGGAAGGCCCACGCGATCTCGCGCCGCGCGTAGGACACGAGCGTCGCCAGTTCGACGGCAACGAGTGCTCCGACGACCACCCACCCCCACCAACCGGGCGACGGCTCGGGCTTCGGACCCGGATTCGAGAGTGGTGGTTCGTCCATGAGCCGACCTCGCAAGGCAATTTCGGGGGACACCGGCTTTCGGGCGACGACCGGGCAAAACGCGCGGCAGGGTACTGCGCGGGGTTTCGGTCCGTCAAGGCACACCGCGCGGGGCTGTTTAGTGTGTGGAGGTAGGCAGGTATTGCCGTCCACACCCGCTCGTTAACACCTTCCAGTTGGTCACATCTTTGGGGTTGACAAGTGATTGTCTGGAAGGGGTAATCATATGCACCCACGGAGGGGTGCGATGAACCCGATCCCGAAATCGTTTGGGGCCCAGGAGTTCGGTGATGCGGGCCTGGGGGACGTGCGGCGCGTGCGCCGGCTCGTGGCCCTGGGGGATGCGTGCCTGGGTGCCCCGGACCACGCGCTCCCGGACAAGCTCCACGACCCCGGCGGTTACTATTGATCCGCAGGTGAGCAACCTTATCAACTGAGGCCAGTCGGGAACGGCCGTTCCGAGCCGTCCCAGAGCGACCTCAACAACTCGGGATCACATCTCAAGCGGATCAACCGGGCAATGATCTCGTCGTCCAACTCGACCAGATCATCGGGAACGAAGTTCGCCAACTGCCCGTACTTCAACCAACTCCATACCTGCTCGACCGGGTTCAACTCCGGGGCATACGGTGGCAACCGCTCCAGCCACAACCGCTTGTTCCGCGCCAGGAACGCGCGCATCAGCGGCCCCTTGTGATTCGTCCCCCCCGTCCCACACCACGATCACCTTCCCGACCCGCACCTTCAGCAGGTATCGCAGGAACCCGAGCACCTCCGGCGCGCCGAAGAACCCGTCGGGGCGGGTGTCGAAGTACAGGCCCAACCGCCGGATACCGGGCGAGACGCTAACCGCACCGATCACCGACACCTTCGTCCGGTGCCCGCCGTCCCCGCCGATCACCGGCGTGTTCCCGCACACCGACCAGCTGCGGCGCACCAACGGGTTGATGAACAGGCCGGTCTCGTCGATCAGGACGAGGTGGGCGCGCTCCTCGCGCGCCTTTTTTGGATCCGCGGCCAGTCCTCCGGCACCCAACGGGCGATGGCCTCCGGGTTCCGCTGTTTGGCTCGCCGGGCCGGCTTCTGCGGGGTGTAGTTCCGCTTGCCCAGCCACTCCCGCAAGTAGTTCGGGTGGAACCGCACGCCGAGTTTCTTGTGGATCACCTCGGCCACCCGGCGAGCGGTCCACAGGTCGGTGCCGAACCCGTGCTTGGTCGGCGGTTCGGCCACCCAGCCGAGCACCTGTTTCTCCTGATCGTCGGTCAGGAACCGGGGGCGACCAGGGGTCGGCTTGGCCTTCAACCCGTCGTCGCGGTCGACGCGGTGGCGGGCGATCCACTTGGCCACGGTGACCGGATGGACGCCCAGGAACGAAGCCACGTCCTTCTGCGCCCACCCCTCGCCGACCCGCTGGACCGCGAGACGGCGCCGCGCCTCCAACTCCGCCGCCGTGCCTTTACTCCTCATCCCGACAAGCTATACAACCGCCATCGAATAAGTAGCGTTGCTTACCTGCGGATCAGTAACTCGTTACCGGGTGATCTAATGGGTCATGGGAACCCGGAAATCGTACCCGAGCGACGTAACGGATGAGGAGTGGGCGTTCGCGGCCCCGTACCTGAGCCTGTTGCGCGAGGACGCGGGTCAGCGCGCGTATGGCCTGCGGGACGTGTTCGACGCGCTACGCTGGGTGGTCCGAACCGGTGCTCAATGGCGCTACCTGCCGCACGACTTCCCGCCGTGGCCGGTGGTGTACCAGCACTCCCGGCGGTGGCTCGCGGCGGTACGCTTCGAGGCCATGACCCACGACCTACGAGAGTTGCTCCGGATTGCGGGCGGGCGGGCCCCATCCCCGTCGGCCGTGATCCTCGACGGTCGCACCCTCCAGTCCACACCCGAGAGTGGGAGTCGGGCTGCGTTCGACGGGCACAAGATGCGTAACGGCTCGAAGGTCCACATCGCAGTGGACACGCTCGGGCACCTACTGGCCCTGCGGGTGACGACGGGCAAGGATCAGGAGCGGGATCAGGTCGCAGGTCTGTCCGCCGATGTTCAGGAGGCGACCGGGCAGACCGTGGCGTTGGCGTATGCGGAACAGGGGTGCACCGGGCCACAACCGGTTGCTGATGCGGGGGCTCACGGGATCACGTTGCGCGTGCTCAAGCCGGACCGCACGAAGAAGGCGCAGAAGGCCAAGAAGAAGGGGTTCGTGTTGGTGCCGAGGCGCTGGGTCGTCGAGCGCTCGTTCGCCTGGATGGGACGGTTCCGCCGACTCGCCCGGGACTTCGAGCGCTTGTCCGAAACTCTTGCGGGGTGGCACTGGAGTGCCGTCACGGCGCTTCTACTCCACCGTTGGATCCCAATTACGAGCTTAGGTTCATAACAGGCTCTAACACACTACAAAAAAAGAAGCCGCAAGTGTGCTTTGCAGCGACACTTGCGGCAGTCGGGCTGATAGGATTTGAACCTACGACCTCTTGGTCCCGAATCGATGCCGCATCACACCTCTCTGTCAAAGAACGCATACCAAGTCTAGCGCCACGCACGCTTTAGGTCAAGGCCATTATTCGCCTAATCGCTTGTCATTAGGCCCAATTAGGCAGGTTTTGGGTGGGAAAGCCCGCAGCGAAAGCCCGCACGAAATCAGCGGTCGACGCCATAGTAACCTGCCTACTCAACGCTTGCGATGCCCTTAAAGAACTGACGTTCCGCTGCGAGGTTGGAAGTTTACCGGCGGAGATTCGTTCTGCTTATGCTCCTTCCCGAGCACCAGGTCTGTAACCCAGCACCCGCGCACATGACAGCGCCGCGCGTCACGACAGTGAGTCAGGATTTCCTCTTCCTCGCACCCCGCATCCTGGAGTGCGTCGGCGAGAATCGGCATCGCGCTAAAATCTCGCGACTCATACATCACCCGAGCTACAGCGACCACCGTCGACGTGCGCCACGACGAAAGAAACGGTACCAAACGGAATGGGTTCGGGAACACTTCACGCAGTAACTCGCTGAACGGCGCATGCGGGCTGAAGTCGTCGGAACGGAAATCGAGGCCCGCGAGGTGCGCGGCCGCGTGGTAGCAGCCACTGCCGAACTGCCAGGATGGCCATCGTGTTACTGCCACGACCAACCTCTCGGTCTTCGAGAGCTCCCGCAGACGGTCATTAGGTCGTGCGCGGAGCATTTCGGCGTATACGTCTGCGCTCTCTGGGTCCGAGCACACAAGGTGAGCTTCCGCTTCTAGAACCCAGTCCTTCTCTAAACGTCGAACGCATTCGGTGTCCGCGAACCGCTCCGCGGCGTTGACCGCGAGCTCGACCACGGGGTCGTCCCAATGCTCCCGGACCAACCGGCAACAGCCGACGCCGAACAGGATGCACCGGCGGTCCGTGTACACGTTCCCGAACAGCAGCCGGTGCCAAGCGTCGAATCCCGCGTAAGCCATCGACGGCGCGTACCACGCGTCCTCAGACGGACACGAGTCCCAGTAGCTCATCTCCCCACCTCGGTCCGGCCCTTGCGACGGGTCCGCCCCAATTTGTTATAGTTGCACGTGCTCGATGTGGTCGAAGAGAAGTACTAGCGACGCCTTCTGCTCAGTCCCTCGCCTACTGTCGCGACTCGCGTCAGGTTCACGTGGGTGATGAGCCGTAGATTTGGTGTTCGGTAAAGAGTAGGGTTCCATACGAATAAATTTTGTGAAGGCGGCACTAAGGTGAACTGATGACCGAAGCAGAATGGCGAGCGTGCGAAGACTGGACGACGAAACTTTGCTCGCTCTCTTCTGTCGATGGGTCCCGGAAGCTACGGCTGTGGTGCATTGCATGGGCGCGATTGGTCCTGGCCGGATTAACGGAAGGCCCAATGCCCTTCGCAAGTGAGGGCGGTTGGTTTTCGCGGACGGCCATCGCCGGGTACGCGCACACAATCGACACGGGCGAGTTATTCGCCGACGGGCTCATCTCCCGTCGGGAGCTCCACGCGGCGAAATTCCTCAGTGGCGGGCCGCACAATGTGTTTCACTTGCCCGCGGGCGTATCACGGCTGACGCCATCGCGCATTAGTGCTCAGCTCGCGCTGTTCGTGCGCGAATTCCGTCTTCCGACCGAAGACCAACTTGGCGCTCTGCTCCAGTGCGTCTTCGGGAACCCATTCCGTCCCGTTGCGTTTGCACCCGAATGGCGCACCGGCACTGCCGTTATTCTCGCTGCTCAGATGTACGAGTCGCGCACTTTCGACGCGATGCCGATTCTCGCGGACGCACTCCAGGATGCCGGGTGCAACAATGACGACATCCTCGACCACTGCCGTGACCCGAAGCAGATTCACGTGCGCGGGTGCTGGGTCGTGGATTTGGTACTCGGGAAAGAATGATGGCCGCACGAACGAGTTTTGTGTGGTGGCGCAAGAGAGGTGAGCGATGACTCGGCGCGAGCTACTCACCCTTGAAGCCACGTGGCATGAATGCGTAGCGAAGCAAAGTTTCTATGCCCTCGCCCATCTAATGCAAGAACTGGTCATCGAACACTGCCATCCGGGCGTTACTGCAAGGCGAGCTCAGCTTTTCCAAATCGCGGCCGCTCGGCACGTGGAACACCTTATCACGAATCCCATTTGCCGCCGAACGATTGAACTTGCGGAAGAGGCTTCAGAAAGGTCGGAAGGGCTGTACTCACCGCACCTTGAAACACACGGAGCCATCGTGGCAGCGATGGACCAGTACGGCCCACCGCCGAGCTTCTTCCCTCGGCCACAGCTCTCTCCAATCGAGACACAAGCCTACGAATTGGCTGCCGAGTTGGCGAATCCCGAGCAAGCTGGAGTGCGGGTCCGATACCTCGGGGGACCAGCTGCTACGCTGGCCGCAATAGCCGCCGGGGCACCCGACTCCAACCCCGAGGCTTCGTACCAAATCGGGCTTCATCGCGATATTTTTGGGTCGCTGTTCCTCACTCCTAAACTCAACCGAAAGATGCGCACGCCGAAAGCGGTCGCACTCGCCCAGCGTATGTACGAGTCCCAGGACTTTAGCGTGATGCCGATTCTCGCAGACACTCTCCAGGCTGCTGGGTGCGAAGATGCGGATGTACTAAGTCACTGCCGGAACCCGGAGCAGATTCACGTTCGCGGGTGTTGGGTCGTGGACCTCGTGCTCGGGAAGGGGTGAACCGTGCCGCGGAATGAATGGGCGACCTCCACAGACCTGGAGTGGATGCTCAGGTCCTTGGACGGCGACACAGGGCGCAAAGAACGGGTTCTCGCTGCCGCGTTCTGCCGGCACGTCGACCATCTGATGACCGAGGCCCGATGCCTCAAATTACTGGACGTGGCCAAGCAGTTGTCGGTGCCCCAAGCCACCGCACCTCTTGAACCAAGCTTTCTGCGAGCAGCCCTCTACCGCATCGAGCTGTGTGCGGATGGGCAAGGCGAACCCGACGAGCTGGCAGAAATCTGTGAGCTGACGGACCGGCTTTCCCGCTCGACGGCTGGGTACTACTACGCCTGCTTCGATGAGGACTGGGGACCGTTCGACCACGACCTCATCGCGACCTGCGAGGCAATCTCGGCAGTCTCGCGAGCTTGCTGTCCTCGGGTCAGGCTGGCCGAAGTCTCTACCCATGCCGCCCGAGCCGCGTACCGTGCCCGTGGCGGAACCGAGCAGAAGCGGATGGACCCCGTGGAAAGCGCCTGCCAATGCAACCTCATCCGGGATGTGTTCCCCGTTCCTCCGAAATGGGCTACCCGAGTCGAACTGGTGTGTCAGTCTCCGACTGCTAATGCTCTCGCCGGGCAGATGTACGAATCGCGCGACTTCGATGCGATGCCGATTCTCGCGGACGCACTTCAGGATGCGGGGTGCGCCGACGAAAACATCCTGTCGCACTGCCGTGGTCCCGGGCCGCACGTCCGCGGGTGCTGGGTCGTCGATTTGGTGCTCGAGAAAGAATGAGGGGCAGTCAAAACGATTCGTGCGACGGACCCCATTCGAGGACGGCGATGACCGAAGCAGAGTGGCTGACTACACGGAAGGTAGAGGAATTGCTCTTGTGGCTTGGTGCGGCCAGAAGCCGTAATTGGTCGAAACGGAAAAGTGGAATGTTCGCGGTCGCTTGCGCGGAGCGAACTAAGGCGTTCATGCCCGAGGCATGTACGTTACGGGGGTTAGAGCTGGCGGAGCAACTAGCAGAAGGTGTGGCGAGTGAGTCGGAATACGACACGTACCGAAGTGAGAGCCGGACCGCATCACCGCCCAAGACCCCGGGACCCGAGAGCTGGGCTTGGAATCTCCCGTATTCCGTGATGCTTGTGGTGCTCCCGTACCGCCCCAATATTTCTCCGCCGAAGAAGGCAATAGAAGTCTGCAAGCTGTGTGCGACAGTGTTGGGCGGCGGAGACGATTCCGACCGCGGCACCCAAGAATTCGGAACCCAAGCGGACCTGCTTCGCGACATCTTTGGAAACCCGTTCCGCGCCGTCTCCTTCGCCCCCTCATGGCGTACCGGCACTATGGTCGCGCTCGCGTCTCAAATGTACTCTTCGCGCGACTTCAGCGCGATGCCGATTCTCGCCGACGCACTTCAGGACGCGGGGTGTGATGACGAGAACATCTTGAATCACTGCCGCGGTGGGGAAACTCATGTTCGGGGATGTTGGGTCGTGGACCTCATTCTCAGCAGGGCTTGACTCATGGGCCGACGAAAGGCCGATTTATCGCCCGCCACGTGCCACAATCCCGACCGATTGCGCTCGCTGATTTGGCCACGACCACCCGGTCACGACACCGGATGGCTCATGGTTAGTGAATTGCCGCCACCCGCCGCACGCCGACTGCGGCTCTTCGGAGTCGCATGCGCCCGCCAGGTGGCACACCTATTTGCGGACGGCGACCAGACCGCGCTCCAAGTCTCAGAGCGATTCGCCGACGGGTTGGCGAGCCAGGCTGAATTAATGGCTTTGTCTCGACCTCTTTTGGACGGCGCACCGGGACTGGGGCCGCTCGTCTCGGATAGCGTTGGCTGGGCCGTGCTCGTTTTCTCCGGAACACATCCGGCAAAGGACCCGGACAATCTGCACATGTGGCAGCCGTTCGAGGCAGCACTATTCGCTGCACGCGCGCTTGCGAAGGAAGCCGGCCAGATAGAGGCGTTCACCGCGGCCCGGGCAAAGCAGGTCGAGCTCATCCAAGACCTCGCTCCACGAGGCCACGCTTTGCGAATTCTATCCGTGTGGCTCACGCCCGATGTACTGGCGCTGGCTCGGGGCATTTACGAGGACCAGGATTTCAGCGCAATGCCAATTCTTGCGGATGCGCTACAGGACGCAGGGTGCGACAATGACGACATCCTGTCGCACTGTCGTGGTCCCGGCCCTCATGTGCGTGGGTGCTGGGTCGTGGATTCGGTGCTTGGCAAAGAATAGCGATAAGCTAACGGTTTCTGGGGCGACCTGTGACCAACGCGAGCTGGTTAAGGTGCGTCGACCCGCACCCAATGCTCTCCATGCTCGAAGGCAGGGCGAGCGACCGGAAATTACGGCTGTTCGTGGTGGCGTGCTGCCACAGATTAAACCATGTAGGTCGGGACGCTTGGTTGGCACGTGCTGTCGCAACAACTGAAGCCCTAGCGGACGGAAACGCGCCACCACTTGAAGTCGCCGCCACGCTTGCGGATGCGGAGAGCGTTCTCGTCGCTGCTGGCGGCATTGCCACTCCGATTGAGGCGATTGTCTTCACGCTCCTGCTTACACCCCTCCGTTACGTGAAGCCGTACTCGGTCCTAGATGCTAAAAGGGTAGTGACCGCGACGTCGGACGCGGTTGGATACGAAGCTATCGCCGGCAGGGGGCCGGACTTGGAGGAGCGAGACCTTTCACCATTCGTGCCGGCTAAAGAGTTGGAGCAGGCCTACCAGGCGATTCTCGTGCGAGAGGTGTTTGGTAACCCATTCCGTCCGGTTACTTTCACCTCGGAATGGGGAAACGATTCCGCCTTGGCCCTCGCTGCTCAGATGTACGAGTCGCGTGACTTTGGCGCGATGCCGATTCTCGCCGACGCACTTCAGGACGCGGGGTGCGATGACGAAGACGTCCTGAACCACTGCCGGGGACACGGCCCACACGTGCGCGGGTGCTGGGTCGTCGATTTACTGCTCGGCAAGTCGTAAGAGCGTCGTTCACAGTTCGGGCTGGAGCAGTTCTTCCGCGGTCGGGGTGACCTGATTCAGCGGGAGCGCGTAGTACCGCGTGCGCCCCAGGCGCCGGAACCCCATGCGCCGGTAGTACCTGCGCAGCCGCACGGTAGCATCCCGGATGACCTCGTCCGAGGGAAGCGGCGGGAGCCACGTCGCGGGTACCCGGAGCGCCTCGTATCCTTCGGCCAGGAGCGGGGCAAGCTCGCTCACCACGAATCCGCACCCGCCCCCAATCAGGTCCACGAGCTTCCGCACGGCCAACAGGCCCAACCGGAGCCCGCGCCACTTCGGGCTCAGGATGACGTAGTCGAGCACCAACAGGTCGCACCCGGTCGTCTCGAACCGGCGCACCAGCGGGGCCTTGAAGTCGTACCCGTCCGGCTCGTACACGAGCCCGTGCAGGTCGTGCAGCTCGGCCGAGTGCGCGTCGCACACGTCGTACAGCCACTCCCCGGCGTCGCACGCCCGCTCGGCGTGAACCCGGCGTGCGGCCACGCGCCCCACGTTGGTCACCACCCCGGTCTCGTCGTCCGTGCTCCGGATGAGGCCCGCGTACTCGGAGACGAACTCGGTCGGCGAGCTGCCCGGGTGCAAGCTCCCTTGGGTTCGCAACACGATGTCGAATGAAGCCACCGACTCTCCTCTGCTCAGGTCTCTCTGTGTTCACACGTGTTACAGGGCCGGGGCCTCGTCCCGGCGGAATTGAATCGCCACGGCCCGCACGTCCGGGTCCGGCAGCAGATTCGTGCCCAGCACGTCGGCCACGAACACGGACCCGTCCCGAAGCACGAACCGGACGACCAGCGGGAGGTGCTCGCCCGGGGCCAGCATGACCCGTTCCAGCCACGCGCTCACGGCCCCCCGGTCGTCCGGGTGCACCGAGCCCCACAGGTCCGTGCCCGAGAGTTCTTCGACCGTGAACCCGAGGAGCCGGGCTGCGGTCGGGTTCGCGTACCGCACGGTCCCGTCGGCTCCGACCAGCACCTCCCCGTCCGGGCTCCGCTCGACCAGAGAGCGGAACAGCATCCGAGTGCCCCGGAGCTGGTCCGCCGCGCGCTTGGACTCGTCGATGTCGGTGCACGTTCCGAACCACCGGACCACGCGCCCATCCTCGTCTCGCACGGGCTCGGCCCGAGCCAGGAACCACCGGTACTCGCCGTCGCTCCGGCGCAACCGTTGCGATACCTCGCGTGGAGTCCCGGTGCGCACGGCCGCGGCCCACACGTCGAGCGAGTTCGGGAGGTCGGCCGGGTGGACGACCCAGCCCCAGTTCCACCCGAGCAGGTCGTCCAGGGGCAGGCCCGTGTACTCCACGTACCGGGTGTTCATGTACTCGACGGCCCCGTCGGGGGCGGCGCCGAACACGAGTTGTGGCAGGTTGTCCAGGGCGGTGCGGTAGTTCTGCGGGTCGTTCACGGCGAATCCGGCGGTGGCGAGCGAATACCCATCTTATCTGCCCCGGTGAGGGGGCGTGAACTCCGTTGGGACAGACCAGCCGAAACGTTCCGAAAGAGGAAATGGTCCTGAAAATGCGTGCCGGGCGTACGGGTGCGTCGGGAAGAAATGATAACGGCCGCAATCTCGCCCCGGTGTCTCCCCATACGTGCGCACGGGAGAGTCGAATCGGGCAGGCCAGCGCGCTTATCGACCCACAAAAGG
Source organism: Gemmata sp. SH-PL17 (assembly GCF_001610855.1). NCBI lineage: Bacteria > Pseudomonadati > Planctomycetota > Planctomycetia > Gemmatales > Gemmataceae > Gemmata > Gemmata sp. SH-PL17. The sequence continues at coordinate 7,867,790 of NZ_CP011271.1, read as the reverse complement.
ACGCCACCCGAACGTGTGCCAGCCTTAACGACTGGCGCCCGCCCGGGTGGTTGCATGACCACAACGCGTGTTACAGTTCGTGAAAACGGCACGCCGTGCGGAGCGCCTCTCCCTCGCCCCGCACGACGAACCGTCTCAACTCGGAGCCGCCCGTCCACAAGCACACCCGGGGCCAATCCCGCGGGGCCATCCAGAATCTCGCTCCGGCCATCGTTTCTCAGCCGCTTTTCCGTCCTTGATTGTCGCCCCGAACCGCTCTCGTTGTTCGGCGTGTGCTCAGCGCGCGTGCAATCGCACGCGGAGAACCGCGCACCGGTGCCGAACATCCTCGCTCAGTCGAACAAGCTCGGGGTCTTGTTTCGGCGCCACCCGGCCAGCCGGTAGCCCTTCTTGTCTCGCGGATTCACGAGGACCCCGGACGTCGTCAAATCGGCCAGCGCCTTGACCACCGTGCCCGGACCGTGAGCCTTACCTGCTAACTTCAGCTCGCGAACGATTTCCTTCTGCGTTCGCGCCTGCCCCGCTGCGGTCACGACCGCGAGGATATCGGTCCGGCACTCGTCGCGCCCGCCCGTAGCTCGTTTCCGACGCTTGCTGGTCGCGGTCGGCATGACGTGGTCACCACCCCACACCTGGATGAGGCACGCCACGTGCCCGTCGGCACTCGCCACACGCACCCGCGGCGCTACCGGCAACGCGGACAGTGCCCGCAGCAGCTCGCGGGCCGCGTTCTCGACGACAGCTTTCGGGTCAATCATGACTCGTTACCGGAAGGTACCGGAACATTCTCCCCACTAGACCAGTTTAATATTCGGGTGTACAGTTTCAAGCGTAAGGACGGTACTGAACGCAGTGGCAGGCGACACAATCAGGAAAATCGTCATGGTCGCGTACTTCGCCCATTTGGATGCGGACTGTTATTACGTCAGCGCGGAGCGCGTTCGGCACCCGGAACTGACCGGGAAGCCGGTCGGAGTGCTCGGGAACAATGGGGCGTGTGTGATTGCCAAGAGCTACGAGATGAAGGCCCGGGGCGTGAAAACCGGGACGCCCATCTGGGATGCCAAGGAGCTGTGCCCGGACGGCGTTTACGTGAAGCGCGATTTCTATTGGTACGAAATCCTGAGCAGGAAAATGCTGGATATCGTGGGCTTGTTCAGTCCCCAAATCGAATACTACAGCATCGACGAGTTCTTCTTCCGAGCCGAACCTTCGGCACAAGTGGCGACCGACATCCGGGACCATATCTACGAAACCGCGGGCCTGCCCGTAACCATCGGCGTAGCCCGCACGCGCACGCTCGCGAAGCTGTTCAGCGACACGGCCAAGCCTCTCGGGGCCGTCGCAGTTCTCGGTCGGGACCACGAGCGCGAGCTCCTGGCTCACATGCCGGTGACCGAAATCAGCGGCATCGCGGGGCGGAGAGCGGCGCGGCTCGCGACCTACGGCATCCGCACGTGCCTGGACCTGGCCGACGCGGACGGGCGACTCGTGCAGAAGCTCCTGACCAAGACCGGGTACGAGTTGTGGCTCGAACTCAACGGGCACCCGGTGACGCCCATCCGTACCGAGCGCACCCCGCACAAGGTTCTCGCGCGAGGTGGGTCGCTGATGGGCAACGTGTCGGACCCGACCCTGTTGTGGGCTTGGGCCGTGCGCCACGTCGAGCGCCTCATTGAGGAATTGCACTTCCACGTCGTGCGGACCAGCGCGCTCGGAATTGAAATCGCCTGGAAGAACGGCGAGTCCACGGGCGGGTTGTGCCGGCTCGCGTGCCCCTCGGACCGGTTCGACGAACTGCTCGACGCCGCGCGTGTCGCTCTGCGCCGGGCATACGTACCCGATGGGACCGCGACTCACTTGCACGTCATTGCCCCCGAGTTGCGCCGGGCGAAGGGGTTCCAGCTGAGCTTGTTCGATATTCCGGACCCGAAGCGTGAGGCCCTGGCGGCGGCGAAAGCGGCCATCAACGCGCGGTACGGTCGGTTCAAGGTGCGGAGCGGGACCACACTGCACCTGCCCAAGGTATACAAGGACCCGGCCAACGATTTCGACATTTGCGACGTGCGCGGGAAAGTGTGCTTCTGAGGGGAGGCGTTTATGCGCGCCGACGAGTTCGTTCGGGGGGCCGTCGAGTGGGTTGCTATTCGGGACGCAGTTCGCAGAGCGTATCCGACTGATACGAGCGCGCTCTGTACGACCGTGTGCGCGCTGTACCGCGAGTTCGCGTGGGGGCACTTACTCTTTCACAAGGAGCAATACGCCCCGGCCGTTGTCCGACTGCGGTCCGTCTGTGAAGGGACGCTGAAAATCGTCCTTCCGGCCTCCGAGTTGATACCCCCGAGCCGGTCCGAGGTGCTCGCGTTCGCTGCTGCGATTCGCGCCCGGTGCCGGTCCGCGGTGCTCGCCCGCTACCCGGCCGCGTTCGATTCACTTCAACGGCCCAAGACTCGGTTCCGGCGCTCGGCGTGAGTGTGGGAGTGATGAACATCATGTGTGTCGGCGTGGCCCTGGCGTACAGCGAACTCCCTCTCCTGCTCATGGAACAGAACGGCCTCGACGAACGAATCCACGACCGGGGCGGGGAGAAGGAAGTGCGGTTCTACTGGCAGGCGACCCCGACCCTGCTCCCGGTGTGGTGGAACGGCCGGCTGCAAATCGTTCGATGGGGGAACAAGGACCGAGCCGAGCACAAGTTGCCCCCGACCGGTTGGACCTGGGAGGACTCCATTGCCGCGGGCAAGTGGTCCGCGTTGGCTCCCGAGCCGGTCGTTGTGCCGGCGACTTACGGGCTCGCGAACGGGGTGTGGTTCAAACTGAAGCAGGGGATGCGGGGACTACTGGTCCACGACCGCAAGGGCGCTCCGGTCGTGTTCCTCATCTGCCAGCCCGCCACGCGGTACTATCAGGTGATGACGAGAAGCGAGTGGATGCCCCTGCTCGTCGACGAAGTGATTTAACCAGCCACCTTACCGTGCTGACTCGAACGTGCGTGCGCCCTCCTTAACGAGGCCCTGGCAAACGCCGTCGCGGAACCGGAGCGTGACCGAGTACCTGGGAGCGTCCCACGTTAAGTCCCATCCGTCGCTGATGCAGATTGAGGAATGTGGCGCCCCGAGCCACTTCCGCACGTCCGCTTCGGACCGACCGACAAGGGGCCGTAACATTTGCACCGTCTGAACCAGCTCTCCGGTCCCGTCGTCAACACGGATTCGGGCGATGAGCCTGATGCCCCAAAAGACTACTAGACCGCCCCCGACGATGAGAGCACGTACTGAGCCGGCCGGCCCTTCCCCTATGAAGGCAAAACCGGCAACGAGGCAGGCGATGCCGCACACAATCAGTAAGGCGCCGGTCGAGTCGCGGCTTCGGCGCATGAACGGGTCACTCCGCCGTTAGTATCTTGAGAGTCCATTGACCGAGTACGAAAGCGAAGAGTATCGAAATGCAGCTGTACTGGAAGACCGCCGCGTCCGTTTCTCGTCACGAGCCCGAGAACTACGTGCGCTCGCTCCAGGTGGACGTGCGGTGCTTCGACGAGAACACCGAGCGCGAGTACCTCGTGGCCCGGGTCGCCCTGGACCACGTCCTTTGGGGCGACGCCATCGCCGACGGGGAGTCGCTCTTCCGCATCTGCGACAACGATTCGCAGGGGCTCCACGAGTTGCACGTCATCCTCACCAACGGCACGAACAACATCCGCGACGACCTGGAGATTCCGGCCCCGGTCTCGGCCGTCATCTTCGTCCACAACGCGGTGTTCCACCCGGACGTTCGACCGTACCGTATCGCCGTTCTCGATGTGGTGTTCAACCTGTTGGGCGAGCACACCTTGGCGGTGATGTGGCGCGAGGTCGGGGACCTGACCGAACGTGAGCAGGTGGAGTTGGGGCTGGCCCGGGTCGCGGGGACCAACCTCGTGTTCCGGCACAACGCCCTGTCGACCCCATATGCGGAGCTGAACCCAGAGGTATGGACATCGACTTCTACGGCACCAAGGAAATCCACCGGTGGGTCGTGCGGGAGTGGAAGCGGGCGAGGGGCATCGAATCCGACGACGCGGCATGAGTCCAACACCTACTCAACAAGAGCGACTCACGTCGTGGTGCCGCGTACTTGGTTGATGAGGTTGAGGTGCAATAGGAACGAGTCCACACCCCCGCACGCGCGAACGGCCTCGGCCACCTGCCGGGCCGTTTCTGCGCCCCCGCATCCGCCGACCACCGTGTTCACCAACGCGACGTTCGCGAGCACGGCGGAAAGGTCCGACACGGGCGACGGAGCTGCGGTTGGAACCGAAGCGGCAATCACGTCCGCCGCATTCGCCGCCGCGAGGGCGGGCTCAGACTCTGGGGTCTTGTCCTTCCGAGGCGGATTCACCACTGGTTTGGACTCGGCCTTTTCCGCCCGCTTCTTGAGCTCGCTCTTGATGTTGTGGACGGTCGTCCGGATGGACTTCTCCGGGGCCGTCACTCCGTACAGCCGGGCCTTGCGAATCACCTCATCGGCCGACAGCGTGAGGTCTTCGTTTAGGATGGAACGGACCACGGAACTCATGACCGGTGCGGACATGGAATGCCCCTACATGTATTGGAAGTGGACTCTGGCAACTGGGAGATGAAGGGCATTGAATTGGCGCAGCTGGCGACGGCAACTGAAGTCGCCACAATCACTTGTGACTGAATCACAGATGCAAACCCAAGCTGGTCGAACTGGGCGAGAGTCTTGTTCTCACCAGCCGGCTAAAGCGAGGTGTAAACGAAGTGCCGCAACATGGCGCGACCGGTCAGGGCCGACCACCGGCTCTCCACATGTCGTTCGTCCTGTGGAGCTTGGAAGTACGGATTGCCTGTTCTGACCACTCGGAATACGGCGGAAGGTGGCGAACACAAAACTCGGGTCGAAGCGAGACCGACAGAGCACTTCGTTACGGGGCACGGTTGCCGGCTCTCGCGCGAGCCCCTCAGCCCTGGACGTACACCAGTTCGAAGCCCGCATCTTTGGCCCACTGCCTACAGGCGTCGACGATGTGGTCCGGGGTTCCTTGGCCCCCATTCCTCGCGCGGGTGTAGCGCACAATCACGCGCTGGCCCTTTTGTAACTTCAGCTTCTCGGTGGCGTTTCGGGCCGATGTGACGACGTCTTCGGGCAAGGCTTTGTCCGCTCGGTTAAGGGGCATAAACACTTCAACGACGGCGTCGGCAGTGGTCAGTGCCCGACTCAGTGGGGTACGGACCGGGTACACACGTACCCGCGCGTCCCCGACGGCCGGCTCCTCACTTTCGGCCCCGTTCTCATCCGCCAACGGGCGAATGTACTTATCGAACTCGAACGAGGCGTTGTGATACGAGCCCGTCGGTTCGCCCGGAACGAATCCGTGTTCCCGCGCCGTTCCGACGAGGGTGAAGTTGATAATCCGAATCCCGTCCCGCGAGTCCCAAGTGCCCGAGGGGTAATGGACCAAGAAGTGCGCGACCGATTTTCCCTGCTGAGCGGGGAACGCCTTGAACCCCTTGCTCAACTCCCCCAGGTTAAACGCTTCCACGTCAAGCGTGTTGTTCGTCTTGAGTAGCCCGGTGCCGTTCATCAAGACGATGACCGACGAGTTCGGCCCGGCGTCACGAATGAGGCGCCGTTGTAAGTCCGTGGTCACCGGGGCGATGGCGAACCCCTTCCCCACCACAACTTTCGGAACCTTCGGGACCGGCGCTTTGTCGACCGCGACCGATTGGGGCGCGGGCGGTGGGACGACGGGCGGCTCGGCACTTGAACGGAGCCCGAACGCCAGGGCGCTACACACGGCCACAACAACGACACCCCAGCCGAGTGCCTTCTTCGCAAGAGCCATACGAATCTCCTTCTGGGCCAGATGCAGAACGGGTTTCGGGGCCATCTGCGGACCTCCGGTCACGAACGCGACCGCTCCACGTGTGGTCGCGGTGACGAAAGACGGTGCGACCGCGAAGCCGAGCGGCGTGAGCAGGGAAAGGGGCACCCCGCGCCGGGTCAGCCGAGCCGCGAGCACGTCCTTGGCCCGCGCGATGCGCCCGGCCACAGTTCCGACCGGCCATCCGAGCCGATGAGCTGCGTCCGCATGAGATAACCCCTCGAAGAAGCACAGCAGTACCGGGGACCGGTACACATCCGGCAGCCGGGCCAGTTCCTCGTGGAGTACACGGTCGAGGTCGGGGTCCGATGTAGATGTCGAGTGACCTTCGGGAATCGCGTCGAGGTCAGCGGTGGGGGCGATGGGGAGCGTAGAGCGACGAGCGGCGCGAACGGCAATTCGTCGAGCGACCCGGAACAACCACCCGGCCACGGACCCGGAGCGTCCGACGGAAGCCGCTTGTCGCGCGAGGGCCAGGAACACGGCCTGAGCCGCGTCCTCGGCCGAGTGCCGATTCCCGAGCACTCCGCGGCACGTGCGCAGGACCAACCCCGCGTGGCGCCATACGAGCAGCTCGAACGCGCCCGCGTCCCGGTCCGCAACGAACCGCGCGAGCAGTTCGGCGTCGGTCGGCTCGCCAGTAACGGGCGTGAGTGCGGCCACGAGGCGCGCGGCGTGATGCGGCATGGGCCCTCCTACCCTTTCAGTAGCCGGGAACGTGCCCCCACATACAAGATTTTCAATTTCTGGTGCCGATTAAAGAAGTAGTTCCCGCGTCCCGATTCTGCTTGTACCCAGCCCGTGCGGCGAATTATCATATGGTTCATTGACCGTCTGCTCCTCGCTCCTCAAGCATGACGATTTCCGCCGAACTCTCACACCAGAGCCGCGACTCGGGTCCGGGCGCGCCTAGCGCCGAGGTCCAGTTCCGTGCCGTTATCGAGAAGAGCCTCGACGCCGTTATCCTGTTCGGCCCCGACGGGACGATACGGTACGCGACCCCGTCGAGCGCCCGGCTCCTGGGGTACGAGGCCGCGGAACTCGACGGGACGGACGGGTTCGAGTACGTTCACCCGGCCGACCGGGACCGGGTCCGGGGGGCACTCGCGACCCGGTTGCGGGAGCCCGACGCGACCCACACCGAGGTGTACCGGGTGCGCCACAAGGACGGGTCGTGGCGCTGGCTCGAAGCCCGGGCCGTGAATCTGCTGTTCGAGCCGAGCGTCGGGGCCTTGGTCGTCACGTACCGGGACGTGACGCGCCAGCACGAGGCCGAGGACGCACTGCGGCGGAGTGAGGACCAGTACCGGCGCTTGTTCGAGGCGAGCCCGCACCCGATGTGGGTGTTCGACACCGAAACCCTCGCGTTCTTGGCGGTTAACGACGCCGCGGTGGCCCGGTACGGGTACACGCGCGAGGAGTTCGCGCGCCGGACCATCCGGGACATCCGCCCCGTCGAGGACGTTCCAGCTTTACTGGCGGACCTGCGCACGCCCGTCAGTCCCAAGGTGTGGCGCCACCGGTGGAAGGACGGGGCCGTGCGCCTGGTTGAGGTGACCGGGCACGACCTGGAGTACGACGGGCGCCCCGGGCGCCTGGTACTGGCCCACGACGTCACCGACCGCACCCGCGCCGAGGCCGAGGTCCGGGCGTGGAAATCGCGGTACGAGGCCGCGGTTCGGGCCACCGGCCAGATTCTGTACGAGTGGGACCCGTCCATCAACCGGTTGTCGTGGGGCGGGAACTCGGAGTCTATCCTCGGGTACTCGGAGCCCGAGCTGCCCGTCAACCTTGTGGAGTGGACGGACCTGATTCACCCGGACGACCGGGGCGCGTTCGGGAACGAAATCGCGCGGTGCGGGGCGTCCAAGAGTCCGTTCCGCCTGGAGTACCGGGTACGTCGGAAAGACGGGGCCTACACCACCGTGTACGACCAGGGACACTTCGTCCCGGACCCGAACGGTAAGCTGACCGAGCGCGTGGTCGGGTTCGTGGCCGATGTGACGGACCGCAAGCGCTTAGAGGAACAGTACCGGCAGGCGCAGAAGATGGAGGCCGTGGGGCAGCTCGCGGGCGGGGTCGCCCACGATTTCAACAATCTGCTCACCGTCATCAACGGGTACAGCGACATCATCCTGACCATGCTCCACGCGCACGACCCAGCGCGCCCGATGGTCGAGGCGGTGAAAAGGTCCGGGGACCGGGCCGCGGACCTGACCCGGCAGCTCCTCGCGTTCGGGCGTCAGCAGGTGCTCCAACCCCAGGTGCTGGACCTGAACGCGGTCGTGAGCGACACCGCGCAGATGCTGCGCCGGCTCATCGGGGAGGACGTCGAACTGGTGACCCGCCCCGGCGCTCCGTTGCTCTTGGTCCGCGCGGACCCGGGCCAAGTGAATCAAGTGTTGATGAACCTGGCGGTAAACGCCCGGGACGCGATGCCGACCGGGGGAACCCTAACCATTGAGACCCGGAACGAGGTGCTCGGGGCCGGGACCGCGCCGGACGGCGCGGAGGTGCGGCCCGGTCCTTACGTCCGGCTCTCGGTTACCGATACCGGGACCGGGATGTCCGAGGACGTGCGGCGCCACATCTTCGAGCCGTTCTTCACGACCAAGGAACAAGGTAAGGGAACCGGCCTCGGGCTCGCGACCGTGTACGGCATCGTGAAGCAATCGGGCGGGCACATCGAACTGGAGACGGCCCTCGGGCGCGGAACCACATTCCGGGTGTACCTGCCCGGTCTCGGTGGAACAACGGCCGACCAGAAACCGGGCGAGAGTTCGGCCCCAAAAGGGGCCGAGGTCGTGCTCCTGGTCGAGGACGAACCCGGGGTCCGGGCTCTGGCCGAACTCGCTCTTCGTAAGCAGGGGTACACGGTTCTCAGTGCGGCCAGCGCGGAAGAGGCCAAAGCACTCGTGACCAGGTGCGAGCGCACGGTAGATTTACTGGTGACCGACGTGGTAATGCCCGGGGCGGGCGGGCGCGTGCTGGCCGAGTGGTTCCTGGCCACGCGCCCGAGTTTGAAGGTGCTGTACATGTCGGGATATACGGACGACGCGGTGGTGCGCCACGGGGTCGAGGCCGCGCGCGTCAACTTCATCCAGAAACCGTTCACCCCGAGTTCTCTCTCCCGCAAGGTGCGCGAAGTGCTCGACGCACGGTCCGCACACACGAGTTAGCAGGGCCGGCCACGCTTCAATCACTATTCCAACTTGATGACTCGCCCTCTTGTGTACAATGCAGGTCGCCCTCTCCTCAGAGACCGGGCCGTGCCCGGCTGATTATTGATGAGTGATTTCCCGCGTGCTCCCCTTTCCGTTCTCGTCGTCGATGACCTCCCGGACGTGGCCGAGTCGGTCGCCGATTTGTTGACCGTGTGCGGCCACAAGGTGCGCACCGCGTCGTGCGGCACTGATGCGCTCCACGCGGCCCGTTTGGAGGCGCCGGACGTGGTGCTGCTGGACATCGGGCTGCCGGGAATGAGCGGATGGGATGTCGCACGCCGGCTCCGCGCGCAATCGACGGGCAAGCAACCCGTGGTCGTTGCCGTTACCGGATACGGTACGGACCGGGACCGGGTGTGCTCGGCGGACGCGGGTATCGACCTGCACCTTACTAAGCCCGCGGACCCGGCTCAACTGACCGCGCTGCTGGCGCGCGTTCGCGGTTGGCTCCGGCCGGAGAGGTCAAAGGGAATTCTTCCGGCCTCTATCGAAGCCGCGTGAGCAGGGAATCGCACACCGGAACCGTGTCCGAGACGTCGGTCGAGGGCGCCTTTGAGAGAGGCGCATCCCGGAAGAATTACAAGGCACCATCGATGCCGCTCATGCGGCCGAACTGAGCGCTTCCGACTTGACTACGCATCAGTGAGTAGTTTCGCATCCAGGACGTTCAGGCCCGCGCTGCTGCAACCACTACTTTGACATCTTCCGGATTTGTCACTGCTCCCTTCGCCTTGAGAACCTTCATCGCCACCCCCATTGCCTGCCCGTCGTTTTTGGCGGCGCGAAGTTCGTCCCGGTGCGGGGCGAGCGCGGCGGCGATGGCTTCCTGGTCCCACGTCTTTGGGAGCAATGATTCCAGCAACGCCAGCTCCCCTTCCTGCTGAGTGGTGTCCCGCCCCGCCTGCTTGGCCAGCGGAATCGTCTCCTTCAGTCCGGCGACGGTCTTCTTTACGACTGCAAGAACCACTTCGTCAGTGGCTTCAGTCTTTCGCCGAACGGCCTCGGCCTGTGCCTCCCCGAGCACCGTTCGCAGCGCGTCTCGGGTCAAGGTGTCCCCACCCTTGACAGCGGTAGTGACGCGGCTCTTCAGTTCGTCGTGCAGGCTCATATTTCCCTCGCAGCTGAATTTAAAATCGCCGGTTTCCGGCGCAATGCTCTCATGATTCGAGAGCTCGAACTCACTCTTTTGGTTCGGGCGGAAACATGACCGAGTGCCGCCAATCGTTTGACGTGTGCCCTTGGTCGAGCGCTACCTCGTCCGCGAGGGCGCGTTTCGCGACGACGCGCGGTCCCTTCATCCTTTATCTGTGACTGACCGGACGTCGCGTACAAGAATCTCGATTTCTCGTGCCGGTACCGCAAGGAAGGAGATTGCACGATTCTGCTTGTAATGAGCGCCCGGGGGCAATTACCTTGATGGCTCGCCGACCGTCAGTCCAGGTCACTCAAACATGGCCACCTCTTCCCGTCCCGTGCACCGGAGCCACGAACCCGGCGCGAGCGCGTTCAGTGCCGAGACCCGGTTCCGAGCCGTCATCGAGAAGTGCCTCGGCGCCGCTCTCTTTTTCGACTCCGGCGGAACGGTACGAGGTGCGACCCCATCGGGAGCCCGGCTCCTGGGGTACGAGCCCGGAGAACTCGACGGGACCGACGGGTTCGAGCACATCCACCCGGAGGACCGGGACCGAATTCGCCGTGCTCTCACGGCCCTCGTTGCGACACCCGACGCGACCCATACCGAAGTGTACCGGGGGTGCCACAAGGACGGGTCGTGGTGCTGGCTCGAAGCCCGGGCCGTGAATCTGCTGTTCGAGGCGGGCGTCGGGGCCCTGGTCGTTACGTACCGAGACGTGACCGCACAACAACGACAAGATGAAGAGCGGCGACAGACCGCGAGACAAGAGGCCACGCGTGAGCTCGCTTCGGGCGTCGCCAGTGATTTGAACAACCTCCTCACCATCGTGAACGGGTACAGCGAACTCGCCCTGGCCGAGCTCCGCTCGGACGACCAGGTGCGCCAAATGGTTGAAGGCATTAAGGCGGCCGGGAGTCGGGCCGCGGTCATAACCGGTCAGCTGCTCGCGCTCAGCCGCAGGCCCATATCCCAGCCGGGGATTGTTTTCCTGAACGCGGTCGTAAGCGATGTGGCCCGTATGGCGCGCCGCCTCGTCGGGGACGACATCGAGGTGGTGGCGCCCCTAAACGACCGTCCCCTTCGTATTCACGCCGACCGCGAGCAAATGGAGCAAGTGCTGGTGAACTTGGTTGTCAACGCCCGGGACGCGATGCCAACCGGGGGCGCCTTGACCATCGAGACCCGTAAAGAAGTGCTCGGCCCCGGAGCGAAGGGCACGGACGGCGCGGAAGTGCGCCCCGGCCTCTATGCCCGAGTCGCGGTGTCGGACACCGGGACCGGGATGACCGAGGACGTGAAGAACCGCATCTTCGAGCCGTTCTTCACAACGAAGGAGGTCGGCAAAGGTACGGGGCTCGGGCTCGCAATTGCACACGGCGTAGTCAAGCACTGGGGCGGGCACATCGAGGTGGAAACGGTACTCGGGCGCGGAACGACATTCTGCATTTACCTGCCGGTGTTCGGGGCAACTGACATTAGCAGGGACGCGGGCGAGCGTTCGACCGCGAACGGCCCCGAGGTCGTGCTCATGGTTGCGGACGAATCTGCGGACAGACCGTAAATGCCGCTGAACAAGTGAGGAACCTCGGAAGCCGTCGCTCAGATACCTGGTGAGGTTCGTTGAGGGCGCGTTCGCGCGGTGGCCGAACCGCCCTTTGCAGACCAAGTTCCGCGCAACTGATACCAACGCCATCTCTATCCTTGTCACCGCGTCCGGTCTAACGTACATTGGGCGGTCGTGTTCACTCGGAACCCCACCAATGACGCCCGAACAAAAAGCCCGTCTGCAAATCGACCGTCTGCTTACTGCCACCGGCTGGGTGGTGCAGGACTTTGCGGACATGAACGTCTACGCCGGCGTTGGTGTGGCGGTGCGCGAGTTTCAGCTCAAGACCGGCGCCGCAGATTATCTCTTGTACGCGGACGGAAAAGTCATCGGGGTCGTCGAGGCCAAGCCCGAGGGGCACACGCTCACCGGTGTCGAAACCCAGTCGGCCAAGTACGCCGAGGGGTTGCCCAAGAACCTCCCGGCGCATTCCCTTCCCCTGCCGTTCGCCTACGAGTCCACCGGCAGCGTCACCCAGTTCACGAACTACCTCGAACCGGACTCGCGCAGCCGCGAGGTGTTCTCGTTCCATCAACCTGAAGAACTGCTTCGGCTCGTCGGCCTCGAAGCTCAGGTCCGGGCGCGCCTCAAACGGATGCCGCCGCTCGACACGACCAGGCTGTGGTCCGTCCAGGAGGTAGCAATCCGCGAGCTGGAGAAGTCCCTGGCTGCAAATCGGCCTCGGGCACTCATCCAGATGGCGACGGGCTCGGGGAAGACGTTCACCGCCGTCAACGCGTGCTACCGGTTGGCCAAGTTCGCCGGAGCCAAGCGAATCTTGTTCCTGGTGGACCGCAACAACCTCGGGCGGCAGACGCTCAACGAGTTTCAGCAGTTCACCAGTCCGTACACGGGAATGAAGTTCACCGACGAGTACACGGTCACCCAGCTCAAGAAGAACAGCGTCCCGTCGTCCGCGAAGGTCACCATCACGACCATCCAGCGCCTGTTCTCGATACTCAAGGGCGACGCGGACTACGAGGAGGAGAACGAGGAGGGGTCGCTCTACGAAACCGATGGCGCGTTCTCGAAAAAGCCGGTCGAGGTCGAATACAACCCGTCCATCCCCATCGAGTCGTTCGACTTCATCGTGGTCGATGAGTGCCACAGGAGCATCTACAACTTGTGGCGTCAGGTGCTCGACTACTTCGACGCGTTTACTATCGGGTTGACCGCCACACCTACGGCCCAGACGCTCGGGTTCTTCAATCAGAACTTGGTTCAGGACTACTCGCACGAGAGGGCCGTCGCGGACGGGGTGAACGTCGGGTACGACGTGTTCCGCATCGAAACGCAGGTGTGCAAGAACGGGGTTAAGCTCGTCAGAGAACCGGGCGCGTTCGTTCTCCACCGGGACCGGCGGACCAAGAAGAGAAAGTTGAAGGAGTTGGACGAGGACAAGACGTTCACGGCCACTCAGCTCGACCGCGACGTCGTCGTGCCGGCCCAAATTCGGCTCGTCATTCAAACGTTCCGCGACAACCTACCCATTATCTTCCCGGGCCGCACCGAGGTGCCGAAGACGCTCATCTTCGCCAAGGTCGACCAACACGCCGAGGACATCGTACAGCTGGTCCGAGACGAGTTCGGGAAGGGGAACGAGTTCTGCCAGAAGATTACCTCGAAGACGACGGGTAAGAAGCCCGAGGACCTGCTCGCCGATTTCCGCAACAGCTACTTCCCGCGGGTCGCGGTGACCGTGGACATGATTGCCACCGGGACCGACGTGAAGCCGCTCGAATGCCTCATCTTCATGCGGAACGTCAAATCACTCGCGTACTTTGAGCAGATGAAGGGGCGCGGGTGCCGGGTCGTCGATGCGGACACACTCAAGAGCGTGACCCCGGACGCCAACGCGAAGACGCATTTCGTCATCGTGGACGCGGTGGGTGTGTGCGAGGATGAAAAACAGGCCACCAAGTCGCTCAACGCCAAGCCGTCCATCCCGTTCGATAAAGTGCTGGACGCGGTCAAAACCGGGGTCGCGGACGCGGAACTCGTTTCCACACTCGCCTCACGGTTGACGCGTCTAGAACGCCAGCTAACGGCGAAGCAAGAGGCTGCTATCACCAAGGCCGCGGGCGGTGCGACCATCTCGGACCTCGCCGCCTCCCTGCTCACGAGCATCGACCCGGATGAGGTCGTTCAGCACGCCGTTAACAAGTTCCAGTTACCTCACGGACAGGAGCCGACCGACGCGCAGTTCAGCAAAGCCGAGGAAGAGCGAATGCGCGAGGCACTGAAACCGTTCCACGTCGCCGATTTGCGCCGGGCCATTTTGGATGCTCGGGCCGAACTCGAACAGGTCGTCGCGGAGAGCGCTGAGGACATGGTAGTCCGCGCAGAATTCGACGCCGCGGCTTTGGAGAAAGCGAAGGGGTTAATCACGTCGTTCCGTGAGTTCCTTGAGGTCCATCGGGAGGAAATCGAAGCGCTGCAAATCCTCTACAGCCGGCCGCACCGAGCTGGACTACGTTACTCGCAAGTGCGAGAACTGGCAGATGCGTTGAAGCGCCCGCCGCATAGATTAGAGCCAGAGCGAGTGTGGACCGCATTCGCGACCATCGCGCCTACAAAGGTTAAGAGTGAAGGCGGCAAAAAACTCGTCGATGTGGTCGCCCTCGTGCGCCACGCGCTCGACCCGTCTTCGGAACTAGCTTCGGTTGAGCGCACAGTGGACCAACGTTATCAGGCGTGGCTGAAAGAGCAGGCCAACTCCGGTATGGTGTTCAGCCCCGAACACCGAAAATGGCTCGATGCTATTAAGGACCACATTGCGACCAGCCTGAGCATCGACCGCGACGATTTGTCCGAAGTGCCATTCAATCAGATGGGTGGTTTGGGCAAAGCTCATCAACTGTTCGGTGACGAACTCACCGGGCTGCTCGAAGACTTGAATACGAGACTTGCAGCATGATGGAGAACAAAGAGTTGCCCAACGGATGGGCATGGGCGACCGTAAGCGACCTTGCGGAAGTTGGCACGGGAACGACACCAAGCCGAGATGTCGTTGCCTATTGGAAAGAGGGCTCAATCCCCTGGATAACGAGTTCGGCTGTCAACCAATTCTCGGTGACGGAAGCAAATGAGAAGGTTACTTCCGCCGCGATTCGTGATACTACTTTACGTCTTTATCCAAAACACACTTTACTTTTGGCTCTCTACGGCGAGGGGAAGACGCGGGGCAAAGTTTCAGAATTGTTAATCGACGCCACAATCAATCAAGCTCTTGCCGCAATACAATTGCGCGAATCAGCCACAGAGTGTCGCGCATATCTCAAATCGTTTCTTCAAAGCCATTACGATGCACTCCGGCGCCAAGCGGTTGGAGGAATGCAGCCAAATTTGAACCTTAGCATCGTTAAGCGAATTCGTATACCCGTTGCGCCACTCGCAGAGCAGCATCGCATCGTCGAAAAAGTCGAAGAGTTACTTTCCGAACTCGATGTCGGAGTTGCAGCCCTAAAACGAGCGCGAGGAAACCTGAAAAAATATCGAGCGGCGGTGCTGAAGGCGGCAGTATGTGGCGAACTTACGGCCGACTGGCGAGCCAGTCATTTGAACGTAGAGCCAGCAACGGCGTTACTCGACCGCATCCTGAACGAACGGCGCCGAAAATGGGAAGCAGACCAACAGGCAAAATACTCCGCGAGCAACAGAGCGCTGCCAAAAAGGTGGAAACACAAGTATTCCGAGCCTGATTCGCCTGAGCCCAAGGAACCGAGCAAATTGCCATTTGGCTGGGTTTGGGCCAAGACGGCTCAGCTCGGCGATATACAACTCGGACGCCAACGGTCGCCCAAGAATCGCAGTGACAAAAACCCAACAAAATACATTCGCGCGGCAAATATTACCGAGCAGGGATTGGCGCTTGATGACCTCTTAGACATGGAGTTTTCTCCTGCGGAGCAGATTACTTATCGGCTCAGGGCTGGAGACATCGTGTTGTCCGAGGCCTCTGGTAGCCCTGACCAAGTTGGTAAACCCGCAGTGTGGAATGACGAAATACCAAATTGCTGTTTCCAAAACACGGTAATTCGCCTTCGCCCTGAGCAGGTCCGCAGTAAATTTCTGTTGGTTGTATTCCAACACCTTTACCTCAATAAAGTGCTTGCGAAGGTAGCAGGTGGTGTAGGTATCAATCACTTAAGCGCGGCCAAATTTTCAGCGTTAGTGGTGTCCCTTGCCCCTGAAGCAGAACAAGACGCTATCGTCTCGGAAGTTGAGCAGCGGCTTTCCGTTATCTCTGCGACAGAAGAGTACATCGACGCAGGCCTAAAGCGTGCCTCACGACTTCGGCAGAGCATCCTCAAAGAAGCGTTTACCGGGCAGCTGGTCCCACAGAACCCGGTCGAGGAGTCGGCATCAGAGTTACTGCTGCGAATCCGCCAACAGTCAAAGGCATCACTTTCGCCCTCTCGGTCCCGTCAACTGCGACGTCCAGTTCGCCGTCGAGAACCAAATGGCATTATTTTCCATCGTGGGGCCATTGCGAGCTACATTGTCAGGCGGCTCTCGGCCAACCAATCGTTCGGCAGAACGCAGTTGGTGAAGGCGCTACACCTCGCACAAGCTCACGTTCGAGTTGATTTGGCGCTAGAGTTCAAGCGACATCAACTTGGACCGCTTGATGAAGCCATTTACAAACTGGAGGGATTTGCTCGGAAGCGAGGCTGGTTCATAGGGAATGAGCGTGAGACGAAGGGCGTCTCCTATCAGGGCGGCCCGAACATCGACGAAAGGTGCGAAGCTGCACTTAACATTCTCGGAGAGAATCAGCGAGAAATGGACCGGTTGCTTACGGACCTACTGCCGCTCGACACGGACGCCGCGGAACTGTTCTCCACCATCTACGCTGCGTGGAATGATTTGCTCATTGACGGCCGCTCGGCTGATGACATTGGAATCGTCGCCGAGGTGTACGCTTGGCACGAATCAAAGAAAAAGTTCCCTCGGAGCAGTATCCTCTCGCGCATAGTTTGGATGCGGAACAACGGCTACGTTCCAACAGGTTCCGGTTCCCGCACTCAAACTCTCTCCAACAAGGACGGCGAAAGCGGCTCATGAGCAGCGACACCCAGCGGATTGTCAATAAGGCGTGGAACTTCGCCACCGTGCTGTGGCACGACGGGGTGCCGTACCTGTCGTACACGGAGGAAATCACATTTCTCCTGTTCCTGAAGATGGCCGACGAGGTCACCAAGGCACCATACAACCGCTCTCCAATCGTGCCGGCCGATTACAACTGGCAGAGCCTGCTGGGGTGTCGCTGTAGATTTGGGCGGTTACGCCGCCGCCCAGAGCGCTTGCCAATCGGGTGTGTGGCTCAGGGCGCGGAGTTCGACCAGCGGGCCGACGTGTTCGGCCCGCCACCGCGCGCCCGTTCGCTTCAACCGCAAGTTCACCTCTTGCTTGATCGTTCCCTCCACCGCACCGCTGCCGATACTCTGCCCGCGTGCCAACCGCGGGGCGTAATCCAAGCGGGTCGGGTGCTTGGCCATGTACGCCGCCAGCCCCAGCAACGGAGCGGTCGAGACGTCGCTCGGTGCCGCCGCGAGCACCCCGGCCAGCCACCGCTCCAGACCGACTTTCCCCCCGGCCACCAACGCCGCACGACCGGCTCGCGCCGGCGCGTCCGCCGCGTCCGTCGCGTCCCCGAAGGTGCCCTTCACCGCGTCCCCGACGTGTTCCAGGGCGTGATACACGTCCAGAACGCCTGCCGCCTGGGGCCAGTGGTCCGACGCCAGGTTCCAGATCCACTCGGCCCCGTCGCCCAGCACCGTCACATCGCGGGCGGTCGTCACGCCCAGCCGATCCGATTCCTCTCGCAGCCGGGTACCGAACGCGCCACACCCTTCGATCGCCGCACGCACCGTGCGAACGGTCGGGCCGGGCAAGGTGCGCGTGTCCCACTCCTCGGGAGTGGCCGACGCGCCCGCTTCTCGCTTGCAAAATAGGCCGACCTTCACGTCCCGCCAGCCGTCGCGCGTGTTCACCTTGCCCGCGTCGATCAGCACCTCCACCGCGCCTTTCGCGGTCGCGAACCGCCCCGCGTCGCCCCGGCCGGGGCGCGCGGCCGCCGCCCGCTTGGCCTGGGCGTGGGTCGCCTGACGAATCACCTCGTCGTCGACCTGCCAGCCGCAGAACTCCGCCACAACCTGTTGCGCCCGCGCGAAGGAGTGCTCGACGCCCGCCAGCACCAGCAACCGCGTCGCCTGCCGGGTGAGGAAGCCCTCGATCCCGAGGGCGTGGTCGGCTCGGAACGTGCCCCCGTGACCTCGGCACCACGAGTACTCGCGGTCGAGTTGGACCGGCCCGAGGGCGGTCGTCACCGTCCGGCGGTGTCGCCCTTTGGACCGCCACCCGGCGACTTTTTTTCCAGGTCGGCGCGAGCCTGGACGGTGGCCGCGAGGTTGTCACGGAGGAGCCGGCGACCGGTGCCCAATGCAAAGGTCTCGCAGGCCTCGAGTACGGTGCCGTGGGCGGCCGTCGTTCCCAACCGCCGCATCTCTTGGACGTAGGCGATGGCCCGTTCGAGTTCGATCCGCTCGGCGTCCGTGGTGTATTCGACGGTCAACGTGGGCATCCTGCCACTCCATGAAATGGGGTGAAATAGAATAACCCCAAGCCGATGCCCAAATCTACAGCGACACCCGCCTGCTGACCAGGGACGGCGAGGCGCTGAAGAAGCACTACGATAAGACGTTGCAAGAACTGGCCAAACAACCGGGGATGCTCGGAGCCATCTTCAAGAGAGCGAAGTCGGTCATCGAGAAGCCCGAAACTCTACGCCGGCTCGTGGTGGACTTCATCGACAAAGAGTCGTGGATGTCGATGGACGCCGATGTAAAAGGCGACATCTATGAAGGGCTCATCGAGCGCAGCATGTCCGACGCCGGTCAGGGGGCCGGCCAGTACTTCACCCCGCGACCGCTCATTCGGGCGATTGTCGATTGCGTTCAGCCCACCCCATCCGATACGGTGGGCGACCCGGCCTGCGGCACCGGCGGGTTCCTCTTGGGCGCGTACGATTATGTCGTGAAGCACCAGGGCAAGGAACTCGACAAAGAGCAGAAGAAGCACTTGCGCACGGCGTTCGTAAAGGGCTGGGAGCTGGTCCCGAACACGGCCCGCCTGTGCATCATGAACTTGTACCTGCACGGCATCGACCCGGGACCGACAAAAGCCGGCGAACCGGACAAGTGTCCGGTCGTATCGGGTGCCGATTCCTTGGCCACGGACCCAGGCGACCGGTTCTCGCTGATTCTGACCAACCCGCCGTTCGGGAAGAAGAGCACTATCACCATCCTGAACGACGCCGGTGAACTGGAGAAAGAAGACTCCGCGTACGAGCGGCAGGACTTCTGGACCACGACCAAGAACAAGCAGCTGAACTTCCTCCAGCACGTAAGGAAATTGCTGAAGGTGAACGGCCGATGCGCCATCGTGGTACCGGACAACGTGTTGTTCGAGGGTGGAGCGGGCGAGAAAGTACGAACGAATCTGTTACAGCATAGGAGTTACGCAGTTGGCCGTTTGGGGGTGACGTTCGGTGGCTTGTGCAGGTAAGTTGGTACCCCATGAACCCACCCCGCGCCACCGCCGAGGATTATATCGCGTTCCTGGTCGCCACACCGGGTGAGGGCACGGCAACCGAGATGGGGCGGTGCCAACCGGCTCGCCCCGATGCTCCGGCTCACGATGCCTTTACCCGGCTCCTGAACCGCCTCGAACCGGAACCCGAGGCCCTGTGGGACGAAGTGCGCCCGTTGCTTCCCACCGACGGGGTGCTGGTGTTCGACGACACCGTTCTGGACAAACCATTCGCCCGGCACATGGGACTGGTGGGCCGGTTCTGGTCCGGGCGCCACAAGCGCGTGGTTCCGGGCATCAACTTGGTCACCGCCCTGTGGACCGACGGTGATGCCCTGTGGCCGTGCGACTACCGCCTCGTTGATAAAGCGGCCGGGGACGGCACCAAGAACGATCAGTTCCGGGACATGCTCCGGGTGGCCGCCGGGCGCGGGCTCGCGCCCCGGTGCGTGTGCTTCGATTGCTGGTATTCGGGCAAGGACAACCTGAAAGCGGTGCGCGCGTTGGGGTGGACGTTCGTGACCCAGGTGCGGTGCAACCGCAAGGTGAACCCGGACCGCACGGGCAACCGACCCATCGAGGAATGCGACATCGCGGCGAGCGGCACGGTGGTGCACTTGGAGGGGTTCGGTCGGGTGAAAGCGTTCCGGATCGCCACCACAGACGGTGGCACGGAGCACTGGATCACCAACGACCTGTCGATGGACGAGGGGGCGCGGTTGATGTTCGCGGAGCGGGCGTGGGGGATCGAGGAGTTCCACCGGGGCCTGAAACAGCACACCGCGGTGGACCGGTGCCAGACCCGGATGGGGCGCGCGCAACGGAACCACATCGGGTTCGCTCTCCGCGCGTTCGTCCGGTTGGAGTGGCATCGGTTCAACACCGGGGTTACCTGGTTCGCCGCCAAACTCGCCATCATCCGAGAGGCCGTGCGCCAATTCCTCGCGCAACCGGTCTACCGACTGCCAACTGCGTAACTCCTAACAGCAGTTCGACGTTCATACCCTGCTCCGCCTTCCGACTGGCATCTTCTACGCTCAGGGCGTGAAAGCGAACGTCCTGTTCTTCGATGCCAAGCCAGGTCGCGAGCAGCCGTGGACGACCAAGTTGTGGGTCTACGATTTGCGCACCAACATGCACTTCACACTCAAGACGAATCCGCTCAGGCGGACCGACCTTGATGAGTTCGTAGCGTGTTACCGGCCGAGTGAACGGCACCGACGGGTGCAGAACTGGAACGCGGATAAGAACCCCGACGGGCGATGGCGGGTGTTCGACCACGACGAGTTAACAAAACGCGATAAGGTGAACTTGGACATCTTCTGGCTCAAGGACAAGAGCCTGGAGGACAGCGAGGACCTGCCCAAGCCGGACGTGCTGGCCGATGAAATCGCCGATGACCTGGAAACCGCCCTTGAGCAGTTCCAGGCCATCGCCAGCAAACTCAAAAATCGAGATTAGCAGGGTCGCGGTCGTTCAGTCCGCCGGTTTGTCACGTCCCCCGTGATGTACCTCACTCGAACCAAAGGCGGGCAACTTTGTCATCAACAGGCGGACCGCCACTGGACGACGAACTTGTCGTTGAAGACGGTCAACTGTTGGTCCGTTGCCCCGACCCGTTCCAAATCGTCGAGCAGTTCCTCGGCCGCGCTCAAGCTCCTCAGTGCCACCTGTTTCCATACGGCTCTGCGACGACCGGACCGTCCGGTCGGGTGAAAGTACGTCTTAACGAACGAGCGCATCGTGGTGTCGGACATGGTTCCGCTCCGTGGGCGAAGCGAAGGTGTAATTGCAAATCGCGGACCACATCGTCTAACTACCGGTTGCACCCGAGCGCGCCTCGGTCGGCACATCCCGATTCAGTGCGCACGGTCAAGAGCTTTCTCGGCTCGCTGCGTTCTTCGACGATGTGACCAACTCCGTCCGGTTCGAGAACATCATCAGCAGTAAGTTCGTGCTCCTGACGGGACGGACGAACTGAAGCGGGCTGAGCAGGAAGGTCGAGCCCCAGAATCTCGGCCACGGCGCGCTGGACCTTCTGGCGGTGCGTCGTGTCGACCGGGTCGCCCGCGAGCATCCGTAAGTAGTAGCTCCTCAGCTCAATGGGGAGCTGCGCGTCGAGGCGCTCCGTGAGCTCGTTCTCCGTGGCGTGCTCCTCGGCAGTCGACGGGCCGGTCCGTTCACCGACTCGTTCGAGCCCGACGGGCCGCGCCAGATTCGCTTTGGCCTCATTTCGCTTCAACCAAAGCACGTGCTTCTGACACAGCGTCCCATCGGGGCCGCACGGCGAACCGGAGTGACACTGCACGCACGCAGGCTCCGGGCGAAAGTAGTGGTCCCGGCTCCAGTTCAGTGCGCGGTTCCGCACGTGACGCATCAGAAACCCGTCGAGCGGCCGCCCCGGGTCGTACCGGGGGAGGGCTTCCAGGGCCCACAGAGCGACCTGCTGACGGAAATCATCCCGGCCCCCGTGAAGGGTGCCGAACTTCTTAAACAGGAGCCGGGCGATTTGGTCGACGGTCCGGGTGAACTCCTGCTCGGAGACGGTCGAGTGCAGGCTCAAGAGGAGAGCACCTCGTCGTCCGTGAGGCCGAACGCCCGGGCTACATCGAGCCGGGCACGCGTGAGGTCAACGAGCGCGTCGTCGTAGTCGTCGAGCAGGTTGCGGCCGGTCCCGTCGAGGACCTGGGCGAGCCCGTGGGTCAGAATGACCGAAACGATGTCCGCCCCGCAGAACGCGCGCCCGCCGAGGCTCGCGCCCGTAACGGTTTGTGAGCCGAGGTCGAATGTCAGAGTCAGCTGTGCCATGTTGTTGTTCCTTGTGGATGTCGCAACCCGAAATGAGTGGCGAGTTTGAACCGGTCCAGAAGAGCGATGCCCTTATTGCGAGCGGAACCGCTCGACGAACCGGGCGGTCTTACGTGACGTGTTTCCAGTACGTCCGATTCGCAACCAAATAGGCGTAGCGCGTGCTCACCCCGAATACTCGGCCCAGTTCGGCGAAGGACGTTCCCTGCTGACGGAGCGCCCTCAGCTCGCGGACCCGGTCGGCCGTGAGCTTCGCGTTGGGGTTCTTCTCCCCGAACAGCCGAACGGGCTTAAAGAGCCCGAGTGCCACCGCGTGTTGGGAATTGCCCTCCGGGGTCGTCCATTCCAGGTTCGAGGGGCGATTATCGAGCTTGTTAGCATTCAGGTGGTTCGTCACGTAGCCCGGTGGTGCGGGGCCGAAGAACGCGAGAGCGACGAGCCGGTGGGCGAACGCGCACACCCGATACCCGCCCCGGTTCACATTCACCTGGCGGTACCCGTTCTTGGTTATCGTGCCGGTCAGCACGCGCCCGCTCCGGCGGTTCCGTATCTGACCCTCGGTGCTCGCCTGGTAGTCCCGATATCCGGGAACGTCTTGCCACTGTTCGTCGACCATTGGTTCGTGCTACCTCTTGGTAGCTCCGTACACCGGATGGCCCGAACGACTTCAATTCTGGGCGCGCAGAAATGCCGCGGCCCTTCGCGCGCCCGAAGTCGGAAATGTGCCCAATGGGCGGACCGGCTTCCGCGCAAATCGAAGTGAGCAGGAAAGGGTGATTCGATTTCCGGCCGACTTGCCTCGTCTTACCCCACACCGAAGCACTGGTCGATGTCGGCCTGGATAGTGGACCGGCGCGTCCTGTTGCACGGGGGCGAAAGGGGCACGACCGTGGGCACCGCTGAACGGCCCGCGGCCGCCCGGTCGAGGAGCCACGTGGCAATCACCGAACCGACCGCAGCGCTCGCCGTGCCCGCCACGGGGGCGAGGATAACGGACTCGGGGTTGGCCGGGTTGCGCACCAGTCCCTTACCCGTGAACACGATATTGCGGAGCACGCGGCCCACTCGCTTTTCACCGTACCGACCCGACCCGCCGTACGCCCGCAGGTGCTTGGACAGAAACGCCGTTCCCTCGTTCCGTGCGACCACACGGGCACCGCCCGATGCGTCCTTCAGGCAGTAGTCGAAGCCCGCAAATCGGCATTCCATACTCACGAACCACTTGCCCTGCGCGATTTCCGCGATGAGGGCGTCCATACGTGCCTGGAGCTCGGGCGTCTGCCAGTGCTTGTAGAGCACTCCCGCGGTCACAAGGTGGAACTTGGCCGGCAAGTTTCCGGGGCTCGTGTCGTCGGGGATGGTCCGGCCCTCGGTGTCCGTTACGTGGTTGGCCGTGACGTGCCCGACGATTTGGCGGTCGTCGTGCTCGTAGTTGAGCTGTTTGTCGGTCGGCGTGTGGCGCGCGGCCCAGGTCTCGGCCCGGTCGAACACATCGTCGTTTCTGTTCCACCCGACGGTCACCAGGACGGTCGACAGATGATGCAGGTCCGAATCGCTCACGGCCCCCGTCGCGAACCGGCCTGTCACTGACTGGGGGGCACCCGTCGGCCCACCCACACGAGCGACCGACGCGAGGACCACGCGGGTGTTCGAGCGGATGACCCGGTCGAGCCCCGCAGCGCGTTCCGATTGCAATACCATCACTGATTGCATTACTCACCCCGTTAGGCAGATGTGTGTGAACGGGCCGGGCGGGACTCACTTTGCAGATTCGCGAGCGATGCCGCCATCCCGGCCTCGGTCGGCCGTTATCGATGCGGGCTAAAGGTCTTCCACAACCAGCGAGCCCTTGTTGGCGAGCAGGTCGAGCACGCGGTTCAGGGCCTGAGCGTTCGCCGGGCGGGCAAAAAAGGAACGTAGGTCCGGGGCCGTGGAGAATCGCGCCGGTGACGCTCGACCCGCTACGACTACGGGCGCGGCCAGGGCTTGTCGGACGTGGTCCACGAACGGGCCGACGTGTCCGACGGACAGGTACCGGCACCGCATCTTGCGCCCCGGCTCCTTCCACCCCTGGGTCTTGGCGAGCGCGACGGCGTTGTCAAACACGTCCCGGGTGACCGTCAACGTCCGTTCTAGGGGCGGCTCATCCAGGTCACTTTCCTGGCTCACGAATCGCAATGCCGTAAACCGCAACAGAACACGCTCTCGCATCGAATGCCCTCTCGGTGATGAAACGAACTGCCCCTCCGGACACACGCCCAGTGGGCCGTCACGAGCTAATACACCACTCGCGCCCCGGGACCAGGAATGTCCCGGATGGGCTCGATGTGCGACATAGCTGATTGGACCCAGGACGGTGTATTAGCCCATGTGAAACCCGAACCACGAGGTGGCAGATGAGACGGTACGCGATTATGCTGGACCCCCAAAAGGTCGAGGGGTTGCGAGATATCGCGCGGCGGAAGGCGGTCGAGCAGAGAGCGGACCTGTCATGGGCGGACCTGGTCCGCGAAGCGGCGGACCGAATCCTGAGTGCCGATGCGACGAAGAACTCGGGCACGTGTCCGGAGGGGGCGCAATGAAGGAGAATCACGAGGTCCGGTTGTCGCCCAACACGTTCGACGACCGGCACAAGGTGTTCAAGCTCGGTGAGCCGGAGTTCCGGCTCGCCGTTTCGTTGGTCGAGAAGAGCGGATTTCGTCCTAACATGCTCGGGGGGCTCGACCGCCGGGACGTGGGCCCCTTTGCCCAGCACCTGCGCCGGGCTCTCGACGCGGAGCGCGTTGACGAATCGGCGCGTCGGGTTCTCGAAGGGCTGGTCGAGTTCCTCGCGACGGACCACGTTCGGAGCCGAGGCCTGACGATTCACCGCGTTTGGAGGTGAAGCTGGTCCGGGCTACACGACGGGCGCCGTACTACTGCCAGTCCCACACGAGGATGGCCCCCCGGTGCCCGCCGCAGGCCGCGCGGGTTCCGTCCGGTGAGAACGCCAGACACTTGAGCTTGCCGATGCCCCAGGAGAGCACCGGTCCTTCCTCCCACGTGCGCGTGTCCCAGACGCGCACCATCTCTTCGTTGCTGACCACCGCGAGTCGAGTTCCGTCAGCCGAGAACGCGAAGTCCTGAATCACTTTCCGGTCGAGTTTCACGGCCCGGATAAAAGCCCCGTTAGCTGCGCGAAAAATCCGAAAAGCTAGATTCCAATACTCGGTTCCCGCGACGAAAGCACCATCCGGTGACCACGTAAGTCTGTGACCCGGGAAATCAGCTTTGAATAGTAAGGCCCCGGTGCGCGCATCGGACACGCCCTCGGCCGTAGCGTATCGTGTACCAGACGGGTCGAACGCGAGAGCGCCATGCGCGTAACATCCGGGCGATGGATGTGCGAACTCTTCGGACCAGTTATGTGTGTTCCACGTCCGAATCACACATCCGTTTGACGTGGCGTCCCATCCCCTTATCGCGACGCGGGACCAGTCCGGCGAAACTGAGAAATCGTTAACCGCAGGGCTGGGGTGGTCTACGAGCATCGTGGCGCACGTCCACGTGTTCAGGTCCCAGACTTGCAGCCCTTGCCACTGTGGTCGGACCGCGAGGGCAGTTCCTGTTATAAAGCCGACGCTGTCAAGCTTCCCCGTCGGCAAGAGCTCGTCAATCCGATAGAGGACATCTCCCGCGCCCGTCACTAGGTCCCAAATACGGACGGTGCCGTCCGTCGAGCAGGAAGCCAGGCGGCGACCGTCAGGTGAGAACGCAATGTCGTTTACGCGGTTCTCGTGCCCTTCCAACACCAACATGTGATTTCATCCTTCACCTGGAGGCGGCACCAACTGGCGATTCGCGCCTTCATCAACAACCTGCTTATCCCAAAAGCGATTCGTCATCGACCTTTTCTCGGTACTCGGCCCAGGTCTGAAGATGTTCGTCGAACGGTTCGACCTTGGTAGTCGTGATGACACGTCGGGCAAAGCCCATGAGAATCCGCTCGAACGCGATGAGCCACTCGGCTTGGGGGTTCGAGAACCGGAACTGACCCTCGGTCGCGTTGGTACCCCACTGGAGAAGGTAACCGAGCCCGTCGAGCGAGCGCGTCTGCACCCACACCTCCCGAGCACCGAAGCTCGCCATCGGCCAGCGAATCGGCTCGACCCGAAATGGGTTCAGCGCCTCCAAGGCGGTTAGAACATCGTCCGTATCAAGAGCGGTGACCGCCACCCGGTCGGCATCGGCCACAAACCCTCGGCACACCACCGGACCGAGTCGAAGTTCCTGCTCGTGGACGGCCCCGACCACCCAGGCCGGGGCGAAGCTCGGTTCCACACGGACGGTCCACCAGGCGAGAACCTGTCTGGTGCCGTCTCGGCCGACCGGGCTCGCACCGGCACGGAGTGCGGAAATACCCAGGTGCTTGGCCAGCTCTTCGTCTGACATGGCTCAATCCCTTGAGCAGGAAGGTGTTCCGAAACCGCGACCGAACGTGTTTCATCGACGGGACCGAACTTCGGACACATCGGTACCGAGAGTTCGCAGAACCGTATCCGCTTTCACGCAGGAATGAGGTTTAGCTGAGACGTTTAGGTTTAGCCGAGACACGTTCTGAAAATCGGCGACCTACTTCGCCTGAACCCCCTCCGGCCCAGCGGCCCGCCACCGCACTTCCCGCCGCGAACAGAAAAATGGGGGGTACCCCTTCCCCTGCGCCCTTTGTGGGTGCCAGGGGGCAACTCTCCCGGACCGACCGGGCGGCAACCCGGACGCGATGCCGATGAGCCGGCGCCCGTGTAGGGCGCTGGGCGGGTCGCAAGCTCCTCGCGAGGGCAACGCACCCCCCGTGCGTTCGTCGGTCGCGAGGTCGTAGCCCCGGGCAATGATACCGGGAGGGGGAACAACAATGGACGATTTCTTGAGCGCGATTTTCGGTGCCCGGGAATCCAAAGCCAGCGCCCGCGTCAAGGTCGGTAGCCAGACCCGGGTCGTGGCGCTCATCCAGATGCCGACCGACGTGACCCCGGAAGCGTTCGCGAACGCGGCCGAGAAGGGAGTGAACCTGGCCGTCCGCGTGAAGACCGACGAGGACCGGGTTCTAACGATGAGCGCGAAGAACGTGTTCGGGGCCGCCGCGCGCTCGGCGACGTGCCACGTACTGGGATTCACACCCACCCCGGTCGAGCCCCCCGCACCTTCAGCAGAACGGCCTCGCTCCTGGCGAAAGGACGAATCACCAGCACCGGCCACGAACGCGACCGTGCCGACCATCCATTAGACCACGGACGCGACCGCGTATTCGCCCGACTCCGGTCCGGGGCCTTTTCTTCGCCATTAACAAAACGGAGCCGACATGCCCATCGACCCGCGCGGGTCCATCGTCCGCATTATGCGGCGGACCGAAAGGGAAACGACCGACGGCGGCGCGGAACTGACGCGCACCATCTCGGCGCCGGGAATAATCGTGCGCCTGGCCCACATTCACGGGCGAAAGCCGTCGGACGTGCGCCGCGACTTCGTTCGGTACTGCCACGCCATCGGCATCCTGGCAGCCCCGTGCGAGTATGGCGCGGGACAGTTCTCCACCCGGACCGGGAAATCCATCCCGGGAACAGAGCTGGCGCCGACCGCGTACCAGTGCCTCGGCGCGCCTGACGCGCTCGCCAAGCTGGTCGAGTACTTCGCCGTGAGCGAGTGGCACTTCGCAGTCGGGGTGCGCGTGCCCGTGGTCGCGGGCGGGAGCGGTCCCGAGAAAGTGCGGCCGCCCGTGAGTTCCGCATTCGGTAAGCCGGCGACGGTCCGGGCGACGACATCGGCACTCGCCCGGCAGCGAGACGCGGCCATCGCCTCGGCGCGTAAATCGTGGAAGCAGGAGAGTCAGTAGAGCGCGCACAACACGAACGACACAAGCCCGCGGCCCGTGCCGTGGGCTTCTTCGTTATTCGGCTCGAACACCACAGGCACGCGAGGAGAGCGCACTGCTCCCTGCTGCGAGTCGAGCGCGAAATCGGGAGCCGAGGGCGTGTAACGGGCTCGATACGAGAGCCACGTCAGTTCTGCATGCGGGCCCTTGAGCCACGGGCGACCGGGCCATCAATCACGCGCCAAACACGAGGGGCGTCACACACGAACGAGTCCGGTGAGCGAGAAGCGCTCGCCGGGCTCGCCGGGCTCGCTCTTTTTGATTCAGCAGGAGGTTCACAATGTCGAAAGCGGACCATCACGTTACCGCAGTGCAGGCGGTCCGTGCTTCCGTTCGAGTTCCAGGGGGACCAGCCAGGGTGCCGCTGAAGTTCGGCGCCGGCAACGCAAAACTCGACCGCGCGATTCTCACGTTCAGCCTCCCGGCCGGCCACACGTGCCCGTTTGCACAGGCATGCCAGAGCCGGGCCAATAGAACCACTGGTGCCATCACCGACGGGCCGGGCGTCCAGTTCCGGTGCTACGCCGCGACAATGGAGGCCCGGATGACGACCGTTCGGCGTGCCCGGTGGCACAACTACACCCTGCTGCGCGCGTGCCGGTCGGGCGCTGAAATGACTCGGCTCGTACTCGACAGCCTGAGCCCGTATGCCGGGTTCGTTCGTATCCACGACAGCGGCGATTTTTTCAGTCGCGCCTACATGCGGTCCTGGCTCGACGTCGCCCGCGAGCGGCCCAACACGCTCCTCTACTGGTACACAAAGTCGCTCGGTTTCTGGGCGGAGAATCTCGTCGAGGTGGGGAACGGACACGAGCCCGGGCTCCTCCACAACGTGGTCCCGACGGCGAGCTGGGGTGGACGTGAGGACCACCTCATTCGTCGGCACCAGCTCCGGTCGGCCCGGGTCGTGTTCTCGCCGGCCGAGGCCCGCACCCTGGGCCTTGAACTCGACCACGACGACCGGCACGCGATGACCCACGGCCCCGACTTCGCGCTGCTCCTCCACGGCCAGCAGCCGAGTGGCAGTTCCGCGTCACGCGCCGCTCGGCTCCTCCGGGCGGCCGGGTTCGCCGGGTACAGTTCGCCCCGGCGCGTTCCGCTCCACACCGTCTGAGCAAATCGTCTCGCCCCTGCCGCCCCCGTCCCGGTCGCTGTTCATCCTTACCCGCGGAGGTTGCGTATGGAGTCCGTACCTACAAGCCTGTCGCCAAAGGATTGGCCGCTCCTCCCCGAGCCCACCGAGCTCTCGGCCCGCCTGGACGAGCACGGCCGTGTCGAACTGCTCGTCGGGACCGCTGACGAACCGGATAGTCCCCCGCACCGGCTCCCGCCCCCAAGTGCGTGTGAGCACTGTGGGCGCGGGCGCGCGACCTGGACGTGCCCGGAGTGCCGGACCCGACTCTGTGACTTCCATCGACAGTGCCCGGTGTGCGAGCGCGAGCGCCGGGGACACGCCTCCGTTGACGAAACGTGAGCAGGAAAGAGCTCGCGCCGAGGACCGGGCATCGGCACCTTGCCCCGGTTGGGCCGCCCCGTAGCCCGGGGCGAACGGAATCCGGCCCCTTGCGGAGAGCGTGCCGCTCTTGCCGACCCGCGCGCCCGTGCTCCTCCTCGTGCGCGGGTCGCGCAACGGCCCGCGGCCCCGGAATCACCTCGCCAACCTTCCCGTCCCGGCCACCTCGTACGGGCGCGGTCCCAACCACGCTTTCACGGCCTCGACCGACATCTCGCCCACGTCCTTGAACCCGGCCGGCGGATGCTGAAGAACTACCCGACGGCACGCACGTGATAGTATTGGGACCAGGGATGCGGCAGCTTTGTGACCGGCCTCGTCGTTGTCAAACGCGACGACCACCGACTTGTTCAGGAATCCCAACTTCACCTCTTGGGCGACTGTTACATCGGTCCCGAACGTGGCCACCGCCGGAACCCCGGCCTCGGCCGCTCGGAGGACGTCCGTCACGCCCTCAACGAGCAGCACGTAGGGCTCCGGGGCCTGTCGCGCCACGGCGTAGTTGTACAACCAGTCGCCCTTGTAGAACCGCGCCGGGAGATTCCACCTGCGCCTGCCCCCGGCGCATGGTCCGACCGGGTGGCACAGCCCGCACGCGTCGCAGACCGAGTGCACCGCCCGCTCGATGTGGCCCACGCACCGGTCCCCACAGTCGTCGTAGATGGGGACCACCGCGCACCCCAGCCGGGATGATTCGCCGATGTCGAGCCGGTCCAAGACGGTCGGGTTAAAGCCCCGACCCACGAAATAGGGAGACGGAATCGCGAGCCGCGACCGGACCTGCTCGCGAGTCCAAGACGCGCAGTTCCGCACGGGCGCCTTCTTCGGGCGCGGGGCCGAGCGCGGGACGTGAGGGCCACGGGCCACGAACTCGTTTACGAATTCCTTCGCTCTGAATATCGGGGCCGGTCGGTCCGGGTCACCGGACAAGGCCCCGCGCACCAGCCCGAGCAGATTCTCGACCAGCCCCGGGCGCGTGTGGCACTGGTGCGAGTAGCACCTCCAGTAGATAGGAACCTGTTCGCCGCCGGTGTAGACCTCGAAGTTGTGTTTCCATCCCCCGTGTATCGGGCACGGCCCGCGGAAATTCCCCCCGCGGGTTTCTTTCAAGTCGCACCCCAGCTCCGATAAGAGTTCGCCCAAGCGGTTCGTCTCCAATAGGGCGTGGGAGCACCTGTTGTTGATGTCGTTCCAGTAGCTCATTCGTAGATTCTTGCTCGCTTCGCTCGTGAGGCGGAGAACAGGGGGCGGGCCGAGAGCGCGCTCGGCGCCCCTGCCTTTCTCCTCCATTCCTCGCCTCACGCTCCAGGACTCGGACCCATGCGGTCTCCTCAACGGCACGGGTTGCCGATGTTGTTCCAGTTGCTCGCCTGTCCGCTCTTTGCTCGCTCTGCTCGTGAGACGGCGATGTTGGGGAGCTCGGTCTGCGATTCTGCATTCCTCTCCATTTCTCGCCTCACTCTTCAGAGCTTCGTCCCGTTCCGCATCCTCAACGGCCTGCGATACGTCTACAAGTTATTCCCATACGCCACCTCGTCGCCGCGCTCCCCATTAGGGTTATCACAGCGAACGGGGCGTTCTGGTGCACGGAATTTTCACGCCCCGAGATGTTCTTGAGTGTGGCAGAGGTACCGCAGCTTGGCGACCGCGGCGTCGCGGACCCGGAGCACGGTTGTATGGTGCATCCCGAGCAGGTCCCCGACCTCCCGGGACGAGTGGCCGCCCCAGTACGTCAGGGAGATGACGAGCCGCTCGCGCTCGTCCAGGAACTCCAGGAGCGCCGGAAGTACGACCAGCTTCGCCCGCTCGGATGGGACTGCGACGCGTTCACACACCAAGCCCAGGGCGGGGGTATTGCGGAACTTGCTCCGGTTGCCCTTCCGCCCGTTGTCGGTGGTACGGGCCACGGCCCGGTCGAGTCGGCCCCGAAGGGTCTGTCCGAACAAGTTGACGAAATGATTCTCCGGAGTCAGAACCCCGTGGTACTTCCGCGGGTCAAATTTCTGGAACAGGCCGGGCGGCTCGGCCCCGGGGAATCCGAGGGTCGTGTACATCAGCCCCAAGAGCTCTTCACCCGTCACCCGCCCCTCGTACTCGCGCAAGATGGTCCCGAACGCCAACTCGAACACCCGCTTCGGGTTGAGAGGGGCCCATTGGCACCGCTCGGCTTCGTAATAGAGCGCGAACTCCCTATAGAGCTGGTTCTTCATGCAGCTCGTCAAACCGTGCTTGTTTTCACTCATTAAGTCGTGGAACTCGTGTGAGAGCCGCAGGCCGGGCCGTCAACCAAAGAGCAATCAGAGCGGCGCGGAGCGGCTGAAGGAAACCAACGTGAAAAGAGGACGACGGGAGCGGAATTACGTCCGGGCAGTCCACCGGTGCGCTCCACTCCAATCATGATGAGTTTGCTCTCCGAGCTTCGGTGCCCGCCTTGGCACCGTGTTGTTCTGCATTGGACCCGACGGTCCGAGCTCCGATGCTACCACCGATTTCTGCATCGTCTATGACCTGCCAGATTCCCGCACGCCCTGAAGACGAGCAGGCCATTGACAGCAGCAAATCGCCGCAACAGCATTCAATTCGTCAGATAGTCCTGGACCTACCCGTGCGCGTGGTATGACACAACGCATACCCAGTAAACGTTTTGCGCGCGAGCATCGCCGCAGTATTCGTTGATTTACCCCGACGAGTCGTTATCCCACTGCCCATGAAGAACGCGAATCGACTGTCAGCCCCTGAATCGGGCTGCCGAGTCCTTGCCTGCTCGTGCCCGTTTCAATCCCGAGGTGCGTGCGCCGGTCCGGAACTCTAAGCACTCGCAAATCCGCTCGGTCGATTTGCCGGTTTCGGTCGTCTCGCGACCGCGCGGGGGGTATTACTATGGTCGGCGCGTCCCTGCCCGTCGACGATTGCCCTTGGTACACGAACACCCTTTTGGTCGGCCCCAAACAAATCAGCAGGGAACAGTCGAGAAGTTCCTGACTCAATGGAAAGTAACGAACTGACGGCGGTCGTGGACGAAATCATGCGGCGCTTGGAATCCCGTTTAACGCCCGAGGCGACCGCGGGCCCCGAGTACCTGACGCTGGCCGAGGTCGCCCAGCGTACCAGCTTCAGTTACGATTTCGTCTACGACGCGGCCCGGAAGGGCGACCTGCCCGCGACCCAGAAGGGTCGCGAGTGGCGCGTCGCGGTCACCGACATGCGGGCGTGGATGAGCCGGGACCGAATCGAGAATCGGCGCCCGACCCGGCCCCACCTCAAGAACGAGATTAACCGCCTGATGCCGGGGCTGAATCGATAACCCCTTTGGACCGGCGCTCGGCGACACCTCGCCCGGCCCGTGCCACCTCGACCACCTCCATGTGGACGTATCTCTGGGTGGTGGACAGGTTCGTGTTCCCGGCAATCCCCATCAGCACCGCGGCCGAGATGCTCGGGTCGTTCCCGGCCTCGGTCAGGAACGTGTGCCGGTTCGTGTACAGCACGAACTGCTCGCCCTGCTCGTTCGGTTCAACCCCGGCCCGAACGCGCAGGCGCCGCATCCGCAGCCCGAGGGCGTCCTTGGTCCACGGCTGACCGTCCCCGTTCAGGAACACGTGCCCGGTCGAACCGAACGTTTCTACCCGCCGGCGCAGAACGGCCTCGACGGCGGCGCTCATCCCGATGACCCGGGGCTTCGGAACCCGGGCCGTCCGGCTCGCCTTGTGCTTCGGCAGGACCCACATCTGTCGCTCCCAGTCCACCATTTCCCAGGTCAGGTGGTAGATGTCCTGGGGCCGGGCCGATGTGTGCCGCATGGCGATGAGCACGTCCCGGAACGCGTCGTCGGTGCAGTTCGCGAGCAGGGCCTGGTACTCCTCTTCGGTCGCGACCCGCTGGCGCCCCTCGCAGTGGAGCAACTCGACCTTGGCGAACGGGTTCTTGCCGTTCGGCAGGCGCTCGGTCTCGATGGCCCAATTAAAGGCCCGTCGGAGCGTAATGAGGGCGTGGTTGACGGTCTTCGGCTTGTACGGGCGCGGGGCCTGCTTGCCGACCACGTACTTCGCCTTCATCAGCTTCAGGCGGAAATCGTTGGCGTCGCCCCGGGTGATGGCTCGGGCCAACTTGCTCCCGTACACCTTCGCGAACTCGGTGCACCAGCGCCGGTAATCCAAGAACGTGTCCCCGTCCTTGGTGGTTTCAACGTCCCCGAGGAACAGCGCGAACAGTTCGACGACCGTCAACTTCGGCGCCGTGCGCCCGCCCATCTGCTCACGCTCGTGTTCGAGTTCTCCGAGTTTGAGTTGCAGAATTCGCTTGGCTTCGGTCATTCCCTCCTCGACCGGGCACAATTTGAGGTACTGACCGGACGGTCGGCTGATGTACCAACCCCGCTCCACGTACGGTTTGGGCACTCGCGGCATTACGGACCTCGTGATTTAAAAAACCTCGGATACTACCGACGGTCGAGGTGCGTGCGGCGAGAAATTCGGTTGGATTTGGTCAGAAAAGGTTGGGAATGCCCGCAGTGAAAGCCCGCGCATGGGTCGTTCGGACTAACACACTACAAAAAAAGAAGCCGCAAGTGTGCTTTGCAGCGACACTTGCGGCAGTCGGGCTGATAGGATTTGAACCTACGACCTCTTGGTCCCGAACCAAGCGCTCTAGCCAAGCTGAGCTACAGCCCGTCAACTCTCAATTGTGAAGTAATCCTATCCAGGACACAGCGAGAGTCAATACCAACCAATTTGTGCAGGGCCGTGGGGGCTGTTCGGGTGCAGGACCGGGTCATTGAAAGTTTCACCTTGGTGAGTTTGGGGAAGTTGCTATTTGGGTTGCTTTGCCGCACGCAATCGGCATGCGGGGTGCTCGGACAATTGCGATGAGTAACCCGTGTCTGCTGGCCGCCTTGGCCACGGTTCCCGATCCCCGATCGCGCCAGGGGCGCTCGTTCCCGTTCCCTCCGATCTTCGCCTTGCTCGTCGTCGGCGTTCTCTTGGGGCGCCGCTTGCCCGGGGCGATCGCCCAACTTGCCGACGAGTATGGTGGCGACTTCGCCTTACTTCTCGGATTCCCACGACGACGATTGCCCACGACTTCCACGCTCTCCAAGCTCCTCCCACGGATTGACGTTCTGGAGTTGGAGGCGGTTCTGCGTAACTGGATCGCGACCCGCCTGTCGCCCGACGACACGCTCGTCGTCAACGTGGACGGCACGTGCGTTCGCGGCAGCGCCCACCGATCCGCACAACGGCCCGGCGTTCACCTGTTGCCCGCCTTTGCTCCGCGCGTCCAAGCCGTTCTGGCCCAACTCCGCGTCGATACCAAGACCAACGAACACAAGGCCGCGCTGGAGTTGCTCAACATCCTGCCCTCGCGTCGGGGCGGGTGCATCGTCACCGGCGATGCGATGTTCACGCAAACCGAGGTTTGCCAAGCGATTCGAGATCGCAACGACGACTACGCGCTGGTGGTCAAGGGTAACCAGCCCGCCCTGGCCGTGGATACCGACGCGGGACTCGCATTCGCCGCTCAAGCGGCGACGTTTCCCCCCCCGAAGGGCGCGTGCCGCCGAAGGAATCGACGCCCGGCCCACGGTTCGCGCGAACAACCGAGAAGGGACACGGTCGAGTTGAGCACCGGACGTTGGAGAGCACGGCGATCCTGACGGCGCATCAGAAATGGCCCGGGCGGAAGCAAGGCTTCCGCGTGCGCCGGTGGGGCATTCGCAAGGGCAAGGCGTACGAGGACGTGGTCCACGGGATCACCATTCTGCCCCCGGAGAAGGCCGATGCGAAACGGCTGCGGGAGTTAGTACTACAGCGCAGGCTGTCGCTACCTACTTGGGGGCGGTCCGCGTTCGGCGAGGCGCCGCTTGCGGTGACTGAGGGCGGCGCGGCGGTTGCGCTCCTGTCGCCACCGAGACCATTTCAGGATCTCGTCCACGCCCCAGACTCGCACGTCCAACAGGTGCAGCAGCAGCGCACGCACTTCGGGTACGGTCATCTGGGGTTCTTTTTTCCCTCAACGGCTGCTTCCGCAACACCAAGAACGCCAGGGCCAATACCGACAACGCCGTGTGGTGGTGCCACCCCACCCAACCCCGCGTCTCGTACTCGTCCAGCCCGCACTCGCCCTTGCACGACTGGATGTCTTCCTCAATGGTCCAACGCACCCCACGCACTCGAGCCGACTTCTCCAGCGATGCCTCTGCAGGCGCGTTACTCCGGTGATATTTGATATCCGGTTCCTGGCCCAACGAGCGACGCACCAGCAACCGCTCGGTCGGCCCGGGCAACTCGTCCTCGCAGAACCACACCGGCACCTCGGCGTACTCGCACATCCGCGGGCCCTGACTGCCCTCGCCCGCGACCACGCGACGCCAGGCACCGGCGGGGAGGGCGGCGGCGATCTCATCCACGCGCCGTCGGCCCCCGACCACCAACGGCTTGGTCGGGGGCCGCCCCCGTGCCGGTCGCGGGCGCTGGTCCGCCGGGATCACCCGCGGGGCTTCGGTCCACACCTGAGTACCCGAGGAGACGTCCAGCACATACCACTTGCCCCGCGCCCGAACCCCTTGAACGAACGTCGGGTTGTCCCCGTACACGCAATCCCCACCCGCCCATCGGAACGGCACGCCGGCGGGCACCGGGTCCGCGAGCATTTCCAGGGCCAGGGCCGGCTTGGTGCGGAAGATCACCTCATCGGGAACCCCGCCTCCTTGCGGCGAACCGGGTCCGCGGCCCCGTCCTCGGGCAGGAACAACCGGCGGTCCACGAACGTGTGGCCCTTCGCCGAGCAGTAGTTGGCGAACACCGCGACCTGGCAGTTGTCGGTGCGCCCCAGGATGCCCGAGTACTGGCGCTTGACCCCGACCGACTTGCCCCCTTCTTGGGAAACCCGGTCTCGTCCGAGTTCCACACCGCGCCCGCATCGCCCAACACATCCAGAACCTGGAGGCGCAACGGGGCGAGGACGCCCGCGTCCTTCCACGCCCCCGTGGTGACGAACGCCTGGAGGGACCGGACCGGGCCGCCGTCGAGTGCCTCGGCGATGTTCTCGGCGTTGCGTCGGTCGCCGCCGCGCAACAGTCCCTGAACGAACCGCCGCGCGTGGGCCTGATTCCCGTCGTGACCGAACAGCGGGGCGTAATGGTCCAGGAACTGATCCAACTCTGGCTTCAACGCCTTCAACTGTTGCTCGTCCATGAGCCCAACCTCGTCGCGATGATAGCGATCCAATGAGTTCGTCTTGTACCCGATCCTCGCGTAGAAGAGCAGCCCACGCTGCGCTGTAGTATTAGTGCGGGAGCAGCTGGAGACGCGCGGGTCACTGGACCCGGCGATCGGGGTTCTGAGTGTGGTCGCGGTGGCCCTGGTGAACCTGCGCCGGTTGGGCTCGGGTCCGGGGCCGGGGAGCGCCCGGCACACGAGGTGGTCCCGGGGCGCGGGTCGAGGTTCTCAGCGCGTGGCGCGACAAGGCCCCGCGCGCGTTGAGCACCGGGGCGTTCGTACACGCCCTGGCCCGGTTGGGTGGGTGGATCCCGCGCAAGCAACCGCCCGGGTGGGTGGTCCTCTGGCGCGGGTGGATGAGGCTGCACACCGTCCTCGAATTCGAGTCCGCAACCCCAAAAATGTGAAACTGAAAGGTGTTAACGAGCGGGTGGAACTATACAACCGCGAGAACTAAACGGCCTTGGCGGGAGGCGGTTGTGGCGTTCTGTCGCGGTCGGGTGGATACTGGGCGGTACGGTTTGCTGTGCCCATTGGTGTGAAGCGCGTGGGAGCAAGCGATGCGCCGGCGGCTGGTCGGTTTCGTCCTGTTTGGGATGGTACTTGTGGTTGTGGCGTGGGTTTTGCGCGAAATCGGGTGGCACCGCGTTGCCGCAACGGACGTGGAGCCGATGCCGTTCGAGTACCGGGGATGAGCGTCGGGTAGCGCGACCCGGCGGTACGGAATGGCCAGACACTTGATCGAAAGCCGAGACTTGGTCGGTCGATCGAAGGATTACATCCTCACGCAACTCGGGGCAGCGCTCACTGATCGCACAGACGGAGGGCTGGAATGGTACTTGGGGCGACGGAAGGGCGGCGCCTCGCTCATGTGGGACTATGAAGGGTATCTGGTCGTCACCCTTAACGACCGCGGGGAGTGTGAGAAGGCTTACATCTACGAACGAGACTGATACTCCGATGGCTTGCACAGCCGGCGAGTTCGATGGCGTGCATTACTTCCATTGAATGATGGAAGTGCTTTAACAATCAGTTGATACACCTAAATGAGAACGCGACGCGGGCCGGGAAGACTTCCCGGCCCGCGTCGCGTTCTCATTTAGTTTTTAATCAGACCCGCGCTCAGATGTGGACCCGCGGGAGGCGATCGCCCAATTGGTCCATGAGAGACTTCGCGCTAACCGCTCGACTCACAACCAAGTCGAAACCGGCCGCTCGCGCTTGTGCGTTGCGGACGTCGCCGTCTGTGATCGCGACGAAAAGCGGGTGGCTCCCCGGCGCGTAGTATCGCTCTTTTTCTTCGCGCATCGTTGGTTCAGCGACGATCACGGCGTCCGGCTGAACGTGGTCGTCCGTGCTCATATCTCCTGCGAAACGCACTTCGATCTCGGCTCCCTGGTGCTCAAGAGCTTCGGCCAGGGCCACTGCGTCGCCGGTACGGTTATCGGCCGCAACAACCAACAAACGGGGCGGCGTCGCGAACCGGGATTCGGCACGAACTTCAGAAATCGCTCGGCTATTCGTTCTCATCGGAAACCTCAATCTGGGGCGAGTGCCCCACCGCGATTGCGGCAAATGACAGGCGATTGTGGACCACTGGCACGAGGCCGCGTCCAGATAGCTTTACCGTACCCTACTCATCGACCTTTCACAACTCCTTTTTCTCTCATAAATGACAGGTTTGTGAAAAAATCCACCCTCTGACCCGAACCAGCAGGCCGCGCCACCGGTTGATGGTTGCGGTCACGACCCTTGAACTTTCGTTCCGAATCCGTGTCCTTTTCGATAACCGGCTCCGGGGACTAACTGCCATCACGGAGCGCCAAACCACGGGTTCTGTCATGCTCTCTTCCAGCGAAATCCGCCAGCAGTTCATCGACTTCTTTTGCAAGAAGCACGGGCACACGAACATCGCGTCGTCCCCGGTGGTGCCGCACGACGACCCGACGCTGCTGTTTGCCAACGCGGGCATGAATCAGTTCAAGCCGTACTTCCTCGGAACCGAGAAGCCGCCCCACGTTCGGGTCGCGAACACGCAGAAGTGCATCCGCGCGGGCGGGAAGCACAACGACCTCGACGACGTGGGCAAGGACACGTACCACCACACGTTCTTCGAGATGCTCGGGAACTGGAGTTTCGGGGACTACTTCAAGAAGGAAGCGATCGCGTGGGCGTGGGAACTACTCACGCAGGTGTGGAAGCTCGACGCGACGCGGCTGCACGTCACCGTGTTCGAGGGCGACCCGGGCGCGAGCATTCCGCGTGACGACGAAGCAGCGAGCTTCTGGAAAGAAGTCGGGGTGCCCGAATCGCACATTCACCTCGGCAACAAGAAGGACAACTTCTGGGAGATGGGGAACACCGGGCCGTGCGGTCCCTGCACCGAGGTGCATTACGACCACACGCCGGATAAGAGCGGCGGGCCGCTCGTGAATGGGGGAACGGACAAGGTCATCGAGATCTGGAACCTCGTGTTCATCCAGTTCAACCGGAACGAGGACCAGAGCCTCACCCCGCTTCCGGCGCAACACGTTGATACGGGCATGGGCTTCGAGCGGATCACGAAGGTGATCCAGGGGAAGAACAGCAACTACGACACCGACGTGTTCATGCCGCTGTTCACGGCGATCCACAAAGTGACGAAGTGCGACACGCCCTATGGTGGCGTACTCGAAGACCTGAAAGACACCGCGTACCGCGTGATCGCGGACCACATCCGGACGCTCACGTTCGCGCTCACGGACGGCGCGACCATCGGTAACGTCGGCCGCGACTACGTGCTGAAGCGCATCTTGCGTCGGGCGGAGCGCTACGGCTACCAGGTGCTTGGCACGACCGAGCCGTTCCTGTACCAGCTCGTACCAACGGTGGTGGAGCACTTCGGCGATGCGTTCCCGGAGCTGAAGAAGAACCCGCACAAGGTCATCGATCAGATCCGCGACGAAGAGGCCGCGTTCCTGCGCACGCTGACGCGCGGCATTAAACTGTTCAGCAGAATCGCTACTCAGGCCATACTGCGATCAATCCAACAATACTTCGTCGAGCACATCGGCCGTGAAGTGACCCTTGATGTGACGACCGGGCATCAGGGTGGCTACCTCCGCACCATGACAGTAAAGCCTACAGTGGATGGGAAGAGTACCTTCGAGGGAAAGGTTCTTCCCGTGTTCGATTTGCTTCAGGAAAACCTCCCAGAGTATTTCAAATCGAGTGGCTTGAAGCAACCGACGATCTCCGGGTATGAGGCGTTCCAACTTCACGACACATACGGCGTCCTAATCGACATCACACTTCAGATGGCGCAAGAGCAAGGGCTAACGGTCGATGTGGCGGCCTTTGAAAAGGAGATGGAGGACGCAAAGAACAAGGCCCGCGAGAGCGGGAAGAAGTTCGCAGCCGTCGCCGTACTCGGTGAATTGCTAGCGACCGATGATTCGCCGAAGTACAGCGCCGAACCAGTGCAGGCGAAGGTTCTCGGCTGGGTGCAGGACGGCGCAGTTGTTATTAACGGCAAACTGCGCGCGGGTGAAAACGTCGCGCTGCTACTCGACCGGACGTGTTTCTACGGCGAGCAGGGCGGGCAGGTCGGTGATACGGGTACGATCCGCTCGGCGGGCGCCGACTTCGAGGTGGAAGAGACGCAGCGGCTCGGCGAAACGGTGCTCCACGTCGGCACGCTGCACGAGGGCGAGTTATCCGTCGGGGACACGGTCGAAGCGATCCAGACGACCTCGCGCCGCATCGACATCATGCGAAACCACACCGCCACGCACCTGCTGAACCTCGCACTGCGTGAGGTACTGGGCACCACGTCGAGCAGAAGGGCTCGCTCGTGGACGAGTCCAAGACGCGCTTCGACTTCAGTCACGACAAGCCGGTGACGGCGGAGCAGCTCCAGGAGATCGAGCGCCGGGTGAACCGGCAAGTCGTGCTCGATCAACCCGTGGCTGCGGTCGTGCTGCCGCTCGCGGAGGCGCAGAAGTTGCCCGGCGTGCGCGCGGTGTTCGGCGAGAAGTACCCGGACCCGGTCCGCGTGGTGATGGTCGGGGCCGAATCGCCGGACAAACTGACGCACGACAACTCGGTGGAGTTCTGCGGCGGCACGCACCTGCCGCGAACGGGCCTCATCGGGTACTTCAAGATCTCGTCGCAGGAGGGGGTCGCGAAGGGCATCCGGCGCATCACCGCGGTGACGGGCAAGCCGGCCTACGACGACGTCCAGGCCCGCAGCGCGATCGTGGACGACCTCGCGGGGGTGTTCCAGTGTCGGCCCGACGAGCTCCAGACGCGCGTGGGCGCGCTTCAGGATCAGGTGAAGGCGCTCCAGACGCAACTCAAGAAGGCCGTAGGCGCGGCGCTGACGGGCGTGGTGGACGAACTGATCGCGTCCGCGCCGGAGGTGGGCGGCGCGAAGGTCGTGGTTGCAAAGCTGCCCGACGGCGCGAGCAACGAAACTGTGCGCACGCAGATCGACCGCGTGAAGCAGAAGTGCGGGTCGGCGTTCGTGGTGTTCGGCTGGTCCGAGGGCGAGGGGAACGCTTCACTCATCGCCGCCGTCACGCCAGACCTGGTGAAGAAGGGGCTGAAGGCCGGCGACGTTGTGAAGCAGATCGCCCCGGTCATCGGCGGGGGCGGTGGCGGAAAGCCCGACATGGCGCAAGCCGGCGGGAAGGAACCGGCGAAGCTGGCCGAAGCGCTCCAGAAGGCCGACCGCTTGGGCCGCGACTTGCTGGCGAAGTAAGCCGAGAACCTACCCCCCCTCCCCCCTCCCTGAAGGGAAGGGGGAACTGGTGCGCGAAACCGTCGCGATTGAATCTGTGTCTGCGAGTGCCGGTTCTTTCTCCCCCTTCCCTTCAGGGAGGGGGGCCGGGGGGGTAGGTTCTCCTCCCGTCGGCGGAACGGCGGTCACCGCCGCAACCGCGGCGTCGGGGGCCTTCCGCCCGTCGCGCCAGTGCTTGAAGCCTTTCCACAGGATGGGCAGGACCGACAGGAACACGACCACCACCACGACCTTGTCGATGTGCTTCGCCCAGGTGAAAGTCGGGTCGCCGAGCAGTGCCCGCATCGGCGGGTTGGCGATCGGGATCAGGTAGTAGCCGAACAGGATCATGCTCACGATCCAGCCGATGCCGCCGAACACGTTGTAGGACAGGAACGTGCGGAACTCCATTCGCGCGGCCCCGGCCACCACGGGCACGAACGTCCGCACGATGGGGATGAACCGCGCGATGATGATCGTCTTCCCGCCGTGCTTCTCGTAGAAGGCTCTCGCGCGCTGCAGGTACTCTTGCTTGAAGAACCGGCTCGACGGGCGGTTGAAGATTGCAGGCCCCGCCTTCCACCCGATCCAGTAGCCCACCGCGTCGCCGATGATCGCCGCGGCACACAGGCAGACCAGGAACGGAACCAGGTTCCACTCGCCGATCTGGGCGACGATCCCCAGCACCACCAGGAGCGAATCGCCGGGCAACAGGAACCCGATCAAGAGCCCGGTTTCGGTGAACACGATCAGCGTCACCGCGACCAGCGCGGCCCAGTACACGCCCTGCGGCGCGAGTGCCTCCTGGAACTTCTCGGGGTGGCTCAGGTTCCGTGGGTCGACGAGCGTGCTAACGATGTTCCAGACCTGCGAGAAGAACTCTTCCATGTCGCGCGGTGCCCCGAATGGTGAATCACAGACACGGGGTTCCGCCCCGTGTTAAAGGCTTAATTACGGGCACAGGGCGGGTGCCCTGTGCGACAAATACTATTTCTTGCGCAGCAGCTTGATGACCATGTCGTTTTCGCCCTGGCCCTTAAAGTCCTTCGGGCGCTCGCCCTTGCCGCCCCGCGTGAACGCGATCGTGAGTTCCAGCCCCTTGTCCGTTTCCTTCGCCTCGTAAAGCCCCTCGATCTTCATGTCGTTTTTGGACGTGAGATCGATGTGGGCCGGTTTCTTGGACGGGTCGAGCGCGAACTTCGCGGTCTCGTCGCGATTTTCGAGTTTGATGATGATCTCGCCGTCCTTGATCTCGAACGATTTCACTTCGCCCTTCTTCTCGTCGGCGTTCCCGCCGAGGAGGACTTCCACCGCCTCGTAGGTGCCTTCGAGTTTCTTGGCCGCGTCCTTCTCGTCCGCGCGGGCCGTGAAACCGGCGAGCGCGAGAACCACAACTGCCGTGACTGGGCGCATCGGTTGGGTACTCCGGTCGGGGTGAGGGGCGGTCACGAACGGGTTCGTGACCGGGGCGCTTACTTTTCGGACTTCTTGAGCTTCAGCAGGATCACGTCCTCGTCCGACTTGAACTCCTTCGGGCGCTCGGTCTTCTCGGTGAACGCGAGCGTCAGTTCGCCCTTCTCGAACTTGTAGATGCCGGGGAACGTCTTGCCCTTCTCGGCGCCCTCGGTGGGGCTGAGGTCGATGGTTGCGGGCTTGGCGTCGGCGGTCACCTTGATCTTGGCCACCTTCTTTTCGTCCGGCCCGAAAGCGATGGTCAGTTCGTCGCCCTTGATGGTGACGACGGCCACGTCGGTCAGTTCCTTCGGCGCCGCCTTGCCGCCCTTCTCGGCGGCGGCCATCTTGTACGTCCCTTCCAGCTCCTTGATGGCCTTTTCGTCGGCGAGAACCGCGCCGCCGAGCGCGAGGACCAGGGCCGCGAAGGCGCCTGCGAATCGTTTCATGGCTAACCGCTCTCTTGAATTGGGGTTGGCACAACGCAGCAGACAGTCTACGCCGGCCCGCGGGCCGTGGAAACGGGAATCGGCGCGGCCAGCGCTCGCCTTGACCGCGACCGTTGCTGGTGCCTAAAACGAACGGATCGCCTTCGTGGAACCCCGGACGGGTGCAGCCATGACGGACGAATTGGCCGAGGCGCTGGTCGCGGTGTTCGAGCGCCTCGGGCCGTATGTCTGTTCAGATCCGCACCTACGCGACGCGGTCCACAATTTAGGTCGGGCCATTTCGACTTGGGCCGACCAGTGCGCACCTTCACCCGCTCCTCATGTTCCCGCGCGCACCGATCTCGCAATCACGCCCCCGCCGGTAGTGATTCCCGCGGACTTCTCGCTCGCCCGGCCACCGGACCCGGTCCGCCCACTGTCACTCACCGACGACGAGGTACACGG
Source organism: Gemmata sp. SH-PL17 (assembly GCF_001610855.1). Taxonomy (NCBI): domain Bacteria; kingdom Pseudomonadati; phylum Planctomycetota; class Planctomycetia; order Gemmatales; family Gemmataceae; genus Gemmata; species Gemmata sp. SH-PL17. The sequence goes on along the minus strand of NZ_CP011271.1, from coordinate 7,823,798 downwards.
GATCGTGCCCGTCGACCTCGCCGTGATCGCGCGCCGGTGCCACCTGAAAGCCGAAGCCGCGCGCGTGACGGCGGCCCGGAAGCGCGGGGACACAACCGCGGTTCCCAATGACCTCATTCAGCAGGCGAACGAGTTGCCCGATTGCGACTTGTGGATGCTGCACCCCGGCGATTACGTGGACGCGCCGAAGGCGTGGGAGGATCTGGGCGGGGCGTTCGCGGTCGGCGCGGAAGCGGCGACCCTGCTCGCGGCCCTCCGGGACTTGCCCGATACGCTCGCCGAGCGCCACCGCGAGCGCGTCCTGTACGCGGGGGCCGAGGCCCAGGCGCTGATGTGGGCCGGCGTGCTCGACGTCCACCGGCGCGCGGACAACGACCAGGTTCACCTGTTCGTTCACATCCGCGAGTACGCCCGCAACGCCCACATCTACATCAACCGCTACCTGAAGAAAGAGGACCGCGTGTCCGCGGACCAGTGGCCGGCGCTGCTCAGCCGACTCGCGGTGCTGCGCGACGAACTGGCCGAGGCCCGCGGAAAGGCCCGGCACCGCGAGAAGGGGCTGATGAACCTCAAGTACAAGTTGCGGAAGATGGCCGACGTCCCGATGAATGCGGCCGGGGAATGGCCCCGCGTGCTGGAACTGTTGGAAGAGGTCGTTGGTGTCGGTGTGCCCGCGAGCAACGCCGACATCCGCGAACTGCTCCTTCCGGTGCTCGACACGCTGCCCGAAGACCAGGAACCGGGGCCGAACGCGGAGCGCGTGTTCAGCGCGGTCAACGAGTACCTCGCGACGCGGCCCGCCCCAGCGCCCAACGCGGGCACCGAGGAGCCGGCCGTCGAGATCCGGTCCGTGGCCGAGTTGCTCCGCGGGCGGCAGGTGGTGCTGATCGGCGGGGTCGAGCGGAACGTGGCCCGGCGCTCCATCGAGCACGCCTTCGGGCTGAGCGGGTTGAACTGGGTGTCCACGCGCCCGCACGAGTCGGTCACCGTCTTCGAGCCCGCGGTCGCGCGCGCGGAGGTGGCCGTGGTGCTGCTCGCGATCCGTTGGGCGAGCCACAGTTACGGGGACGTGAAGGGTTACTGCGAAAAGTACGGCAAGCCGATGGTGTACCTCACCGGGGGCTACAACCCGAACCAGATCGCCCACCAAATCCTGACACAGGTCGGCGACCGGTTGCGATCCCTGGAACGCGCGGGGTGATTGGCAGGAAGGCAGAAAGCAAAAGACGGATTGGCCACAAAAAGGCACAAAAGGCACAAAAGAAAGCAGAAGACAGAGAGCAGGAAAAGAGCCGCAGATAACGCGGATCAGACAATACGAAGAGCGCGTGTTTGGTTAGCCCCGTGAGGGGCGGAGGCGAGTAGCCAGGGGTTGCGCTGCGCTTCACCCCTGGCGGACTCTCACGAACCCTGGTACGCCGAATTCCCGTAAGCGCTCGGTGAAGTACAGGTCTTGCGTCGTGAGGTACGATGGGGGATTTTCCCCGGAGTACCCGTCGTGCCTCGACCTCACCTGCGTGATCCGAAGCTCGAACAGTTCTGGCGTGCGACCGTTGCCAAGTGGGCCACTTCGGGCCGGAACATTCGGGACTTCTGCCGCGAGAACAAGCTCCCCGAGCCGTCCTTCTACGCGTGGCGCCGCGAGATCGCCGCCCGTGACCGAACGCCGGTCGCCAAGTCCATTCGGCCCGTTACCGCCGCACCCGCTCGTCGTAACCCGAAGCCCGCGCGCCCAACGCGACCGGCGCGGCGCGGCACTTCGGCATCGGCGCCAACTCCGCGCCCGAGCTTCGTTGCGCTGCGCGTCGTACCCGGTACCCCGCTCGAACTGGTGCTCCGCTCGGGTCACGTCCTGCGCGTCCCGCCGGGGTACGACGCCAACCATCTGCGCGCCGTGGTGGCCGCGCTGGAGGGCGCCCCGTGCTGAGCCTGTCGCTCCCCGGGCGCGTGTCCCTGTGCGCCACGCCGACCGACATGCGCAAGAGCTTCGACGGGCTCGCGGCCGTGGTCCGCGAGCACCTCAAGCAAGACCCACTGGCCGGTGACCTGTTCGTGTTCCGCAACAAGCGCGTGGACCGGCTCAAGCTCCTGTACCGGGACGAGGACGGACTGGCGGTGTGGGCCAAGCGCCTCGAAGCCGGCACGTTCCAGTTCCCCACGCCCGGGTCCGATGGTGACGCAGTCGAGGTCAAGGCCACCGACCTGGCCCTGATCCTCGGGGGCATCGAACTGGACTCCGTCGAGCGCCGCAAGCGGTACCAGCGGCCCACACCGAGTTGATCCCACCTCACTTCGCAACTCTTCGGGCCGTCGCTCGTCGGAACGGTATGACGCTCCCGGGCCAGGACGACCCGCTCCCCGACGACCCACGCACGCTCCAGGCGCTGGCGCGCGAATTGCTCGACGCGCTGGCGGCCGAGCGCCGCGAGAGCACGGCCCTTGGTACCCGACTGGATCAGCTGCTGCGCCGGCTGTACGGGCCCAAGTCCGAGAAGGTTCCGTGTGCGGGTCCGACGGACCCGCACACGGCTGGTGACGACCCGTTGTCACTGGCTCCGGCGCCCGGGCCACGCGCCGAGAGCGGCACGACCCGGAAACGGGGTCACGGGCGCCGCCGGTTGCCCCGGGACCTGCCGCGCCGGCGCGTCGAACACGATCGGACCGACGCCCAGAAGGTGTGCCCGTGCTGCCGCGGCCCGCGGGTGCGGATCGGCGAGGAGGTGAGCGAGCGCCTCGATTATCAGCCGGCGGCGCTGTTCGTGGTCGAGCACGTGCGCCCCGAGTACGCGTGCCGCACGTGCCGGGCGCAGGTCGCGCTCGCGCCGAAGCCGCCCGAGCCACTGCCGAAGGCGCTCGCGGCGCCGGGCCTGCTGGCCCAGATCATCACCGCCAAGTTCGCGGACCACCTGCCCCTGCACCGGCTCGAACGGATCCTCGCGCGGCACGGGTACGAGCTGTCGCGGGCCACCATGTGCGACTGGCTGGGCGGGCGCGCCGCCGTGCTGCGCCCGGTGTACGACGCGATGTGCGCGCGGGTGCGGGTGTCGATGGTGATCCACACCGACGACACGCCCGTACCCGTTCTGGACCGGACACGGAACCGCACCCGCACGGGCCGGATCTGGGTGTACGTGGGCGACGCACGCAACCCGTACACGGTATACGACGCGACCCCGAGCCGGAGCCGCGACGGGCCGCAGACGTTCCTGAAGGGGTTCAAGGGACACGTGCAGGCCGATGCGTTCGGTGGGTACGACGGGCTGTACGCCACGGGCGCCACCGAGGTCGCGTGCTGGGCCCACGCGCGCCGCAAGTTCGTCGAGGCCCGTGACAGTGCCCCCCGGTTGTCACTCGAAGCGGTGGCGCACATCCGGCGCCTGTACGACGTCGAGCGGGAGGCGAAGGAACTCGACCGCGCGGGTCGGTGCTCACTGCGCCAGCGGGAGTCCGTCCCGGTACTCCGCGCGCTGGGCGCGTGGCTCGACGCGAAGCAAACCGAGGTGCTGCCGAAGAGCCCGCTGGGGCAAGCCATCACGTACGCGCGGAACCAGTGGGCGGCGCTCAACGTATACGCCACCGACGGCGACCTGGCGATCGACAACAACGCGGCCGAACGTGCCCTGCGCGGTGTGGCGGTCGGGCGCAAGAATTGGATGTTCTGGGGCAGCGACGCTGGGGGCACGACGGGCGCGATCCTGACCTCGTTCACCACGACCTGTACGCGCCACCGACTCGACCCGTGGTCATACCTGTCGGACGTGCTCGGGCGGCTCCCCGCGCACCCGACCGCGCGCCTCGCGGAACTGCTGCCCGACACCTGGGCCGCAGCCCAGCGCGCCGCCTCGTAACTCACCCGATGACATCAAACACGAACGCCACCGGATCGTATCCAGTGGCGTTTGTACTTCGTCCGATCCGTCCGAAGCGCCGCTCACCGAGACCTGTACTTCGCCGAGCGCTTACCGATAGCGGCGGAGCGAAACGGATTGCCCATCACATCGCGGGCAATCATTGGCGAGAAGATCGGATCGGGTAACTCGCGAAAACACAGGCGCGGATCGTCCGCGTTCAATCGCTCGGCCCAGTTCGCTGCCGAACGAGCGATATCAAAGGAGATGAGCGTGCGATCACGACTCGGGACGCCGTTTTCGGTCGCGTCGCGTGCATCGAGCCACCCGTCCCGAACCGCCTTCTGATCTCGCCAGTAGCGTTCTCGAATCTCATCCACCGCGAACACGGCAGCTTCGGCGAAGTATGCCGCGCGACTCAACTCGTCGTCCGTCACGAGTCCGTCGGCGAACAGTTCACTTGTCTCAACGGCCCCTCGACTCTTGTCGTTCACGAGCCAGTCCCAGACGCGCCGACAGCACCCGCACGCGATCAAGCGCGCCTTGCGGTCGCTCGCGAACTCACACACAGCCGCGGCAATCGCTTCTTCGTCGGTACAGGCTAGCCATTCCGCTTCGATCATGGGCGACTCCATCAATGCAGCGCATCCCCGAACCGGCTCTCCAACACGGCCCAGTTGCGGTCGCGGATCGAGTTCTTGGTGATGTAGAGTTCCTTCAACTGGCCGAGGTACTCGCTCTGCGCCAGTGCCCGCGCGCCGCGATCAGTAATGCGGTTCCCGCGCACGTCAAGCGATTCGAGGCCGCGTAGTTGCGGCATGTTCGCGAGCGCGATGGCGCCCTCGGTGCGGATGTCGTTGTCGGCCAGCACCAGTTCGCGCAACCGCGACAGGTCCGGGTGGGCCGCGAGCAGTTCCACGTCGTGCGCGTTCAGCTCCAACCCTTCCAGGTCAATGCTTTCCAGGCGCGAGAGGAACGGGGACGCGAACAGTGGCTCGGTCCACCACGCATATATCCCACACATCTGGTCCCAGATGCGGCAGGTGGTGAATTTCACCCGCGTGAGGGGCGTACACTCGAACTACGGCTCCGCGTGCTGGAGGAACGTGTTCGCGGGCACGTCGATCTTCTGCACGAACCCGCGCACGAACGAGTCCTCGCGCGCATACGGGTGGAACGGGCGGAGCCACGCGGCCCCGTGTGCTTTCAGGGCCGCGTCGCGCCGGGTGAACAGTACCACGCGCCGGCGTTCGTCCTCGTCGGTGCCCGGCGGCGTGTGAACCAGTTCGATCTGGGTGCGGATGAAGTTCGCGCGCGGCCTGGCCGTGCTCTTCGAGCCAATCGGCGAACACGAGCCGGACGGTGTCGTCCGCCGGCTGGTCGCAAATCGCTTTGAGGAACGCACGCTCGTCGCTCGTCATACTCTCATCGTACCAGATGCCTAGTCACCAGCCCCAGATGTCAATTGCCCCGCGCCCGAACCGTGAGCAGAGTTGCGCCTTCGCTTGCGCCCCGAAATTGTTCCGGCTCACGCGCAAATATCGCACGTCGCGCCAGTTCGCTGATCCCGCAAGCGCCGCGGCTCCCCAATCGCTCATCTCAACAGCAGTCAGGTCGAGATCGATCACGGTTTCCAGACCGGGCCACGCGGCCAGTACTTCGGCTCCGGCGTCACCGAGCTGAGTTTGTTGCAATCCGATGTGAATCGGGCGGAACCGGCGAGCCGAGAGCAGTGCCCGAACGCCTGCATCAGTAATGCTTCGATTGAATGCCAGGTTCAGCGATTTCACGCTCTCAAGCCCCGGCCATGCGGCCAGTGCTTCAAGAGCCGCGTTGGTAAGTCCGTTAGAACTCAGATCGAGTGTGACCAGTTCCGTGATGTGTGGAGAACCGGCCAGCGCGCGGGCACCCGCGTCCCCGCACATCGCCCCTCGCAGGTCCAAAAAACGAAGGGCGTTGAGTGGCGCGGTGGCGATGACCTCAGGCGCCCACCCCGCGGCCCGGCGCTGCTCGAACCGGCGCACGCGAGAAGCAAACGGAGCGTGTAGCACTCGTTCGAGAGTATCGCGCGAGACGTGCGGGCAGTGCAGCTTCAGCACGGTCGGACGCAGGTAAGGCGCATCGGCCAGCGCGTTGAGGGCAGAATCGCTGCAATCCAGGCGTCCCAAATCGAACACCCGCACGGCCGCGAGGTGAGGGCATTCGACAAACGGCGCGAAGAATTCTGCCTCGCACGGCACACTGGCAAGGAAACCGAACCGGAGCGAGCGGATGCGTTCGAGGTGGTGGCATTCTGGCACGCGCGCTCGTGCCTCCGAATCGACACGAGACAAATCCAGCGACTCGACCGGGTGCCGCTCCCACAAACGATCCGGGTTCCGCACGAGCGGTTCGAGCGGGAGCGAGACGTGCCCCACGAACCCGCGGAAAAAGCCGGCATCGTCGAGCGCAGTTCCCGCCACTGCGTACTCTGGTAGCTCGGCAGCCCATGCCCGGCGGCTCGCGCTCAGTAGCTCACTCTCGCGTCGTAACAGGGCGATCCGCTCGGCCGTGTCGTGCGGGCGGAACTGGCACCCGTCCGCGCTCTGGAGCGTGCCGAATGTATCTGGTAGGTCGACTTCCTCTGCGCGTAGACGCGCGAGTTCGATCTGCAACCGAACGAATTCCGCGCGCGGGGCCGCGCCGTTCTCCTGGAGCCAGTCGGCGAACATCAGGCGCGGCGTGTCCTCGTCCGGGTGGGCCAGGATCGCGGACAACAGGGCGTCGTGGTCGGACATGGGGCACCGGGCGTCGGGTTCTGTACTATAACCGGGTTCGCGCGCCGATCCAGCCACTGCACGCCAGCGACCCACCATGAGCGAAGAACGCCAACTGCACCTGCTCTCGTCGTACCGGCTCGCGACCTCGTACCCGCTCCAACAAACTCCGGACGAAGTGGCCGCGTGGCTCAACGGGTTCGCGGCCCTGTGGCACCCGGCCGCGCTAGCCGGGGCCGTGCAACCGCCCCAAGCGTCCAGTTCCTACGACCACGACCTCCCGCGAACCGGGTTCGTGTACTGCGTGCCCGAGGGCGCGTACCTGTTCCAACCGGACGATTGGAACCAGCGCGTCGAACAGGCCAATGCGGTCGTGTTCCGGGCGACCGCGTCGCGTGCGGAAACCATCGAGCGATTACTCTCTGCTCTCCGTGAGACGGGCCGCGCCACGGGCCTATTCGATGCACCACCGGAAGCCGTGCGGCTCTTCGCCGGGCTGGGCTACGGCTACCTGATGCTCGACACGCTCTACGAGGCGATGGACCACGAAAAGCTGCTCGACGCCCCCGGCTTCTGGGCCGATGTGATCGCCGCCCGGGACGCACTCGAACGCGGCGAGGATTACAAGGCGTCCCTGAAGAGCGCCGCCGAGAAGCTGCAAGCCGGGCGCGAGCCGGTTTATTCAGGTTCGCTCTACTGGCTCGATTGGGTTCACGTCGACCCGAAGAACCTCGATACACCGTGGCCGGCCTCGCTCGCGGCCGGATTGCCCATTACGGTGCTCGCCTCCGGTGAAACACTGGAGCAACTCGCGGAGCAGGCGCCGGACCGGTTCAGTGAACTCAAAGCAAAAATTCCGCCCGACCTGCCGCAAGCGGTGGACCTGTGCTGCGGATCGTACCGCGACCGCGAAGACGCCCTGCTGCCGATCGAGAGCCAATTGTGGAACCTCCGCGCGGCACGGCGCGCAACGCACAAACTGTTCGGCGTCGAACCTGCCGTTTACGGACGCAAGAAGAGCGCGTTCCACCCGCAACTCCCGGGCTGGCTCACGCACATGGGCTTCAAGCACGCGGTGCTGGTTAGCTCGGACGGTGGACTGATTCCCAGCATCCGCTCGTCCGCGGTGAACTGGCCTGGACCCGACGGCAAGGCGGTCGAAGCGTTCACGCGCGAACCGCTCCCGGCACACGACCCGCACACGTTCTTCAACCTCGTCTACCACCTGCACCAGGCCACCAGTTACGATTCCGCGCCCACGGTATCGCTCGTTCACAAGGGCGAACCCGCGTTCGCGACGTACCACGACCTGCTCGCACTGGCCGATCTCGCGCCCGTGTTCGGCGACTGGACCAATTTGAGCCGCTACTTCGGCGGGGCGACGAGCGGCGATTACATCGGCGTGCAGTCGGCCGACGAGTTCTTCGCGGACTACCTCGACGACCGCACGACGAACCTGCACCGCCCGGACCCCGTAAGCGGGTTCCCGAACCACCTCCGGCTCCGGCGCCGGATCGATTCGACCTTCACGCTCGCGGCCCTCCACCGTGCGCTCACACCACCCGCACCCGAAGATGAAGACTCACTCCGAGCACTGGCCGAAGTCGAAGACGCGATCGAAGCGCGCGGGGTAAACATTGGGGTGGGAGGCGAAGAACCTAACCCCCTAACCCCCTTCCCTAAGAAGGAAGGGGGAACAGAACCAAATACCGCAGGCACCACGCCACAAGCGGCGGTTTTAAGCCCCTCTCCATTTAGGGGAGGGGTTGGGGAGGGGTTACAGCCACAACCTACCCCCCTAGCCCCCCTCCCTGAAGGGAAGGGGGAGCAGGCGCGCGAAATCACTGGGACAGAGAGCACGCTCATCGACCGTGCCGGCTCTTCCTCCCCCTTCCCTTCAGGGAGGGGGGACGGGGGGGTAGGTTCTTCCGACCCGGACGCGAGAGGGGTGGACTCTTCCCTCACCGCTCTCGAAATGCACTGGGCGAAGAAGCTCGCGGACCGCATTCAGGCGCGATCGACCGAGGGGCAGCCGGGCCTGGTGGTCTTCAACCCCTGTGGGTTCACGCGCCGCGTGGCACTGGAGATCGACGGGTTCCGCGGCGCGATTCCGGTAGCCGATCCGGTGAAGGCCGCGGAGTTCAGCGGCACCACCGCGCGGCTCGTAGTAGAAGTTCCGTCGCTGGGGTTCGCGTGGGTGCCGCGTGCGGGAAATGCTGCGCCGCCCAAGCCGCGCATCAAACTCGCAGACGGTTTAACCGTGCGGAACGAGTTCATCGAGTGCGACGTGGACGCGACCACCGGCGGCATCCGCTCGTTCCGCGACCTGCGCACGCGCGCCACGCGGTTCGGTCAGCAGTTGGTGTTCAACCCCGGTAGTAAGATGATCGCCCGCGACGTCCGCGTGACGAACAGCGGCGCGGCGCTCGGCGAAATTGTAAGCACGGGCGACTTGGTCAACGATCACGACGAGATCCTCGCGACCTTCAAGCAGCGGGTCCGCGCGTGGCTCGGCCGGCCGGTGCTGGAACTGCGCATCGAACTCGACGTGAAGCACCAGCCGACGGGGTACCCGTGGCACGCTTTTTACGGCGCGCGGTTCGGGTGGCGCGACGAGCGCGCAGTCCTGTTCCGCGGGGTAAACGGCTCGAACGCACAAACGGGATACACGCGACCGGTTTCGCCCGATTACCTGGAAGTCCGCCTCGGCGCGGAGCGGTCGTTCCTGTTCACGGGCGGCCTACCGTTCGTTCAGCGCCACGGAGCGCGGATGGCGGACGTGATTCTGGTTCCCGAAGGTGAACAGGCCCGCACCTTCGATCTGCTGCTCGCGACCGACCGCGACGTACCGATGCAGACCGCGCAGGGCTGGGTGTCGCCGTCACCGGTGGTGTTCACTGAGAAAGGCCCGCCCGCGATCGGCGCGGCCGGCTGGCTGGCCCACATCGATATGCCGAGCCTGTTGTTAATGAGCCTGCGCCCGTGCGCGCCCAGTGAAGGCGCGAACCGCGCGATCGCCGGTTCACTCATTGAAACCACGGGATTCAGTGGAACAGCAGACCTGCAATTCGCACGCGACCCGAACACGGCCGCGCTCGTGGACGGAATGGGTAACGTGCTCCAACCGCTCGCGATGAACGGCGACGCGATCCCGCTCGAATACTCCGCCGGCGAAACCCTTCGCGTGAAGGCCGAATGGATCTAACCAGCACTGTGGTCGGGTTGCAGTCTGCAATCCGACCACGGCATTTCGCACGAGTTTCGGCTACTCATTCAGATAGCCTATCGTTCACAACACCCATCTGCGAAACCACTTCCAGCTCTCTAATCGGTCCGGCACGGACGGTGCGATAGCTCCCCGCCCCGCAACCACGGGCCGGCGATTCGAGCTGCGATTCAGCGAGCCGCCCCGTCGCGTGTGCGGCTATTGACGCAGTGACTGCGTCCCGGACGCTCCTAAAATGCACGCTCGCGACCTGTATTTCGTCATCCCCACGTACCGGCTCCGCGACGTGGGCGAGACGGTTGAAGCCTACGACGAGCACTTCCGACGCAACGGGCACTCGCCGAAGATCATCGTGTTCGATGACTCCAGCCCGGCCGCTCAGGAGAAGTATTACCCGCTCCTCGAACGAACCCGCACTTACAGCGACGTGTTCTACGTCGGGCCGCGTGAAAAGGAGGCGTTCACCAGCTACATCGGCCAACGGCTGCGCGACAAGCGATTAGACGGATTGGTGAAGAACCTGTTCCGCCCGAGCTACGGCGGGAACCGCAACTGTGCCCTCATGTACACACTCGGCGGGTTGGTGGTGTCGGCCGACGACGACATGCGTCCCTACGCACTCATGGAAGACAGCCTGGAATCGCTCGACGAGGGGGAAATTAGCCGCGGCCGACTCCACCGCGTGAACCAGAACGGGTACGTGCGGAAATCATTCGACGTGCTCGGTGCGTTCCTGGACGTGCTCGGCAAACGCGCCAGCGACGTACCGGCGAACTACGAAGCAGGTGAATTGCTGGTCGACACCGCAATGGACCTGGAGACCAACGCGACCAAGGGTGTGAGCCGGGAGAACTCACTGCTGCTGCGAAAAGGCTCGGTCCGCTCGGATGCGGTCGTGAAGATGGCCCAGACGTTCCGATCGGGAACGAACGACGTGGACGCGCTCGACTTCGCCGAACTGTTCCTGACCAACGACGAACAAGTGGACCCGGACGAGCTGAACGAGCTTTACGTGCTGGTCAATTTCCGCCCCGCGGTCACCAAACTGAACTGGCGAATGGATTGCGGCGTCGCCGGATACGACAACACGTTCGGCCTCCCGCCGTTCTTCCCCACGCGACTGCGGTTCGAGGACTACGTCTACCGACTGTGGGTGCGGCAGGACCAGATTGCCGCGGCGCACGTGGACGCGGCCCAAAACCACACCAAGTCGAACTACATGCGGAACCCGGTGGCCGCCGAGGTCTTCAACGAGGAAGTGTGCAACCTGCTCAAGCGGAAGATCAAGGACACGCTCAGTCACACGGACGAATTGACCATCGGGTTCGACTACAGCGGCGAGGTGACGGCCGAGGACGCGGCGCAAAGCCTGGACAAGGTCGCAGCGCTACACAGCCGCGCGATCGAGGCGGCCGGAACTGCGCAGTCGGAACGCGCGGACGCACTGCGCCTGTTCGCCGCCAATCTCCAAAAGGCGTTCTACAGCTTCGAGCCGGACTTCTTCCAACAGAACCTGCTCCGCATCGCGGACGACGTGGTGTCGGTCATCAAGGGGTCGATCGAACTGTGGCCGACGCTCGTCGAGATCTGCTATTTCGAGAAGGACCGCCGCGGGTTACCGCAAGTGCGGGTGAACAACCAGAAGCGCACGTAGCGGAGGGCGGGAAGAATTTGGACAGGATCAACGAGATCCAGAGAATACCGCGTATCAGGTCTTCATCCCGTAAATCCTGTTGATCTTGTCCAAACGCTTCGCCCGGTGGTGTGTGCCACCCGAGAGGCAGAGATGTGCGAAGCGGACTGCTCAAATTCTCTAAAAAGTGGCCCACAAGCACGGATCGCGGTACACGAAGAAAGGGCGTAGAATTCGCGCCACCAAACGCAAACAGGGCCACCCACTAAGTGGGTGGCCCTGCTGGATAACCGCGGTCAGACGGTTATGGGCACTTGTTACAGTCTTTGGCCTCGGCATCGGCCTTGGCCGCCTCCGCTTCATTCTTGGCCTTCTCCGCGGCCTCGTCAGCGCGGTTCTGGGCCTTATCCAACTTCTCGTTCACCCAGTTCTTGGCTTCTTCTGCCTTTTCGCTGGCTCGGTTCGCGACCTTCTGGGCCGTTTCCGAGATCGCGTTGCCCGCTTCAACCAGTTTGCCTTTGATCGTATCGGCCATGATCGGTCTCCTTAAACTTGTGACTTTGGTGCCATTCGTGCCGGGTTTATCGGCCCGGCCGCCGTTATGTAAAGAGGTTACGCAACGGGCGTGCCAGCGCGATTATTTGGGTAGCCGCGAGTGCTCAGCCCACAAAAATGACGAAGTCATGAGAAAGCAGTTCAGGCGCGGAACGTTCCGACCGGACGTGTGTAACGAAAGACTGTTACGAAAAACTTTTCTACTTGACGAACGAACACCAACCGATCAGCATTTCATAACTCCTACTTGCTTGTGCGACCTGCCAGCACAATCTGCTGCTTATCCGTAGTCCCCGTTCACGACCCAACGGTGCGCCCGTGCCCGTAATTAAGACCCCGTGCCCGAAGTGTGACGCCAGTATGCGCTTCACCGTTGACGGTGAGGGCGACCACGACGTGACCTGCCTGAAGTGCGGGTACGACTTCGTCGCCACACTGGAAGCGGACGAACCGCCGACCAAATCGAAGAAGTCCAAACCCGGTACGGGCACCAAAGAGCGCCTCAAGGCTGAGGGCGCCAAGTCCGGCCGGGCAACCAAGCGCGCCCGTCGAGACGATGATGACGAAGACGATGATGACGACGCGCCCAGGAAGAAAAAGAAGAAGGCGGGCGGTGACTCCGGACAGCAGAAGATCATCATCGCGGGCGCCGTCGCCGGGGTGCTGTTGCTCGGCGGTCTCGGCGCGCTGATTTTCGCTCTCACGGGTTCAAGTAAGCCGACAAAGAACGATTCAACGGCCGAGGTGAAGCCCCAGCCGACAAACGGGCCGATCCCATCCACACCGAATCCCGGTCCGAACGCGGACCCGCCCAAACCCGGTCCGGGGCCAAACACGCCCTCAAACCCGAACGCCAACCCTCCCAAGAAGGCCAACCCACAGGAGCCGCAACTCCCGCCGCTTCCCCCGCCACCGAAGATCCGTCCCAGCGGCGGCAAGCTCACGACAACGACGCCCGTAGTCAAGGCGCCGCCCGTTCCCCCTCTGGCCCCGGACGAAGACCCGTTCGTCCGCGCCAGTACGTTCAAGCCGGACGGTCCACTGCCGGCCCCCCCGGCGCTACCGAAGGGCACGCAGCGCCCGCTACTGACGCTCGATTCCGGCGGGCACACCGGGTTCGTTAGCAAAGTGTTCTTCAACACGAAAAACGACCAGATCATCACCGTCGGTGAGGACAAGGCGGTGCGGTTCTGGGATCCGACCACCAACGAAACGGTGAAGACCGTTCGCTTCCCCGCGGGTCCGGGGCACGAGGGCTCGCTCCAAGCGGCGGCGATGTCGCGGTCCGGCAAGCGCCTCGCGGTCGCCGGGGAACCGTTGGCCAAGGTTCAAGCCGGGCAGGTACCGATCTACATCATTTCGCCCGACACCGGCGCGCTCATCAAGCGCCTCGACGTGGGCAGCGCCGCGGTCACCGGCCTGAGCTTCTCCAACGACGGTAACTGGCTCGGCGTCGGGTGCGAGAACGGCACGATCCAGATGGTGAACGTGTCCACGGGTGCCTCGTACCCCGCGCCCCCGATCAGCAAGGCCTCGGTAATGGAAGTGAAGTACAACCCGAACCCGAAGGCGAAACTGCTCGCCACCCTCGGGGCCGACCACTTTGTACAGATCTGGAACTTCGCCGCGACCGCCCAGCACAAGGACTTCCCGATCAGCGGGGCCACGCCCTCGACGCTCGCCTGGAGCAACGACGGCCAAACGCTCGCCGTCGCTACGACCACGGGCGGGATCCTGCTCGGGTCCGCGAACGGGCAGTTCCAAAAGAGCCTACCGCCCGTCACGCACAACGGTAAACCGCTGCACATTCACCAAATGCAGTTCATGCCCAACGACCGCGAAATCGCGATCGCCGGCGCGAGCGGCGCGAACGGGTGGACCGGGATCGTCTCGGCCGACAGCGGAACCACGCGAACCGGCGTCACGGCCCACAGCAACGTCGTGTTCGCGCTCGACGTTTCGGCCGAGGGGGACCGGATCGTGTCCAGTGGCGGTAACCAGCACGAGACGCTGGTCTGGAAGTCGGACGACGGCAAAATCGAGCACCGCTTGGCCGGCACCGGCAACGGTATCTGGGCCATCGCGTGGGCGAAGGACGGCAAGTCACTCGCGTGGGGCGCCAGCAACAAGAAAGAAGAAGGGGTACTCGCCCTCGAAGGCACGTTCCGGCTCGACGAGTTCGGCGTCGGCAACCCGCCCGATCCGTCCAAGTACACTCAGACGGTAGAAAGCGACGATGCCGGGGTCAAACTGCGCACCGGTTCGAGCGGGTTCATGGTCCAGACGGCCGGGCGCGATCCGGCACTGGTCGCCCTTCCCGACCGCGAACCGATCTACTCGGCCACCATCTTACCGAAGGGGAACGCGGTGCTCGTGGGCGGGGTCCGGAACCTGTACATGGTCAACCCGGCGACCCGCGCGGTGATGCGAAGTTTCGTTGGTCACAGCGGGAACGTACTCTGCGTCACCCCGTCGCCGGACAGCCGGTACTTCGCGACCGGGTCGTCCGACCAGACGATCCGCATCTGGCAACGCGACCGCGAGGAACCGATCCTCTCGATCTTCGTCGCGGGGCGCGAGTGGATCGCGTGGACCCCGGCGGGGTACTATGCGTGCTCCGGGCAGGGCGAGCGCCTGGTCGCCTGGCAGATCCAAGCGGCAGGAGCAAAGGTTCCACAGGTTCACCCCGCCGAGCGGTTCCGCTCGTCCATGTACCAGCCGGCGCTGCTCAAGTACCTCATCCCCGCGGGCAACCTGCCGGTGGCGATGGCAATGGCCCAGAAGTTCGACAAGGCACTGGTCCAGACGACCAGCGTGGCCGACGTGCTCCCGCCGGAAGTCACGCTCGACGGGTTCACCGAAACGGAACTCAAAGTCGATAAGGACAGCTTTACGGTGAAGGCCCGCGCGACGAGTGCCAAGCACCCGATTACCGCGATGCGGCTCCTCGTGAACGGGCGCCCCTTTAAGGGAGCCGCCGGCGTGAAGCGGTTCGAGAACGCCGACCCGAGCACCCCGGCGGAGGCCACCTGGGAAATTCCACTCGTGCCGGGCACACAGACCGTCGCCGTCATCGCCGACTCTCCCGTGAGCAAGGGCATGTCAAAGATCGGTGTCGTGATCCGCCCGGGCGAGATCCCCAAACCGAACCTGTACGTCCTCGCGATGGGGGTGTCCGACTACCCCGGTAGTCTGAAACTGCGCTACTGCGCCACCGACGCGGAAATGCTCGCCGCGGCGTTCAAGGACAAGTCGAAAAACGTGTTCTCCAAGATCGAGGTGAAACTACTCACCGATAAGAGCGCGACCAAACAGGGTATCCGCGACGGGTTGGACTGGATGAAATCGAAGATGACGCCCCAGGACGTCGGCATCGTCTCGTTCTCCGGTCACGGGATGCGCGACCTCTTCAACCGGTTCTACCTCGTTCCGTTCGACGTCAAGCAGGACGATTTCGAGGGAACTTCGTGCCTGCCCGGGGACGAGTTCAAGGCCCGGCTCGATAACATGCCCGGCCGGTTGGTCGCCATTCTGGACGCCTGTCACTCCGGCTCGGTCGCCGAGAAGGATCGCGCGCCGGCCCAGGCCGACACCCTCGTCCGCGACCTGACGGCCGAGGACTCCGGGGTGATCGTCATGTGCGCCTCGCTCGGGCGCGAGTACGCCATCGAGAGCCCGATCAGTAAGGCCGGGTTCTTCACGCTCGGGTTGGTCGAGGGACTGTCCGGGTACGGCGACATCGACGAAGACGGGGTCGTGTACATTCACGAACTCGACACCTACGCGACCGCCCGCGTGCGCCAACTGAGCGGCGGGACGCAGAACCCGACGCTCGGGCGCCCGTCGGCCGTTCGGCCGTTCGCCATCGCGAAGCCCGATAACCCGTTGAGGGCGCAAGACCCGAAGCCGGCGCCCGCACCGAGCAAGCCACCGGCACCAAGTACCCCGCCCGTGTCAACTAACCCGACGGCGCCGGGCACCGCGACGGGACCGACCACCCCGGGTGCCCCGAACAAGCCGCCAGCACCGCTCAAGCCGCCGATCTCGGACAAATAGCTCGCGCTTTGATCGGAACCGCCTCCAACGTGGCCGGCGCGAATTTTGTTCGCGCCGGCCACGTTCTTTTTTGCCCCTCGGGACCGGTTGCGGAAAAATAGGGACGCGCGGGACGGTTCGCTGCAATACCCTTCTGAACGGACCCGTCGCACGGAGGCGCACGATGCCGGCCAGTCTCCTTCACGCCGTATCCCGGTTAGCCGCGGGCGCGGACGATCCGCGAACCGACGCTCACCTCGTAGCGGCGTTTCTCAAAAGCACCGATCAGGCCGCGTTCGCGGAACTCGTCCGGCGCCACGGCCCCACCGTCTTGGGCGTGTGTCGCCGGTTCCTGGGTGCCACCCCGGACGCCGAGGATGCGTTCCAGGCCACGTTTCTCGTGCTCGTCAACCGGGCACGCGGAACCGAGTGGCGCGAGTCGCTCGGCCCGTGGTTGTACGGTGTCGCGTTCCGGGTGGCGCGCCGGGCGCGGTCGACCCGTGCCAAACGTCTGGCGAACGAAAGGCAGGTGCCCGCGATGAGCGATCAACCGGTCCCGTCGAGCGAACCGGACGACGCGAGCGCGGTCCTCGACGAGGAACTCGCCGCACTGCCGGCGATCTACCGCCAGCCACTGATCCTGTGCGAGATACAGGGGACGAGTCGGCGCGTCGCGGCCCAGGAACTGGGGCTGTCCGAGGGCACGCTATCGAGTCGGCTGGCGCGCGGGCGCAAGATGCTCCGCGCCCGGCTCGACCGGCGCGGGCTCGCCCCGGTCACCGCGGGGCTGGCGCTGGCCGTCCCCGCATCACTGGCAACCGCGACCGTTCGGAACGCGGTCCACACGCTCACGCGAACGGCCGGGGCGGTCCCGGCCGGGGTTTTGTTCCTCACGGAAGGGGCTGTGAAATCGATGATCGTGAAATGGAAACTCGCCGGCGCCATGATCGCCGCGTGCGTCGGGTTGACTGGTCTCGGTGCGTGGCAAACATCCGCACAACCACCGACGGCTCCGAACCAGCCTGTGGCCGCGTTACCGCCCGCGCTCCCCCCTGATAAGCCCGCAGCGCTCGAGAAAAAGATCCCGGCGGTGAGCGGGCCGGAACCGATCGCGACCATCTTCGGTGACGTCCCGGTCACGCGCGAGGCGTTCGCGGATCATCTCATCCGCCGGTACGGGAAGAAAGAACTGGACCTGTTCGTGAACACGCAGATCATCGCACACGCCTTCGGACGGAGAGACTGGAAGATCACCGGCGACGACGTGCTGGCGGCGCTCGACGAGGACTGTAAGAGCCTCGGAATGACCCGCGCGCAATTCGCGAAAGACGTGCTGCCGCGGCAAGGGAAAACGCTTGATGAATGGGCAGAAGATGTCGTTGCCCCGCGCCTCATGCTCGCTCGCTTGTGCAATGCGAAGAGCCCGCCCGTTACCGAAGCGGAGCTGCGACGGGCTTTTGATGCGAAGTACGGCGAGAAGATTTCGTGC
Organism: Gemmata sp. SH-PL17; assembly: GCF_001610855.1. NCBI lineage: Bacteria > Pseudomonadati > Planctomycetota > Planctomycetia > Gemmatales > Gemmataceae > Gemmata > Gemmata sp. SH-PL17. The sequence continues at coordinate 7,806,256 of NZ_CP011271.1, read as the reverse complement.
CGGGTCATTACCTGGACGAAAGACAAGGGAGCTGAAGCGCGAAAGGCTTACGAAGAGATCCGCGAAAACGAGAACGCCTTCGAGGATCATGCCCGGCGCCAGTCGGAACCGACTCTGGCGGCAGTCGGCGGGCGCGTTGCCCCGATCCCCCGCACGCCGGCAACCAACGGCGACAACGATACTCATCGGGCGACCGCAAAACTGCAGGCGGGTGAAATCAGCCCGCTCGTCGTAACGAAAACGGGGTTCATCGTCGTTAAGTGCGACCGAGTGATCCCGGCCGACAAGAGCAAGTCGTTCGAGGCGGAAAAGCCGATGCTCCTTCCCGAGGTGGTAAACGCCCGGCTGGAAAAAGAGATCCCGAAGCTGTTCGACGAACTGAAGCGCGAAGCGAAACCGAAGTACCATCTCACGTTCACCGATGCGATGATTCTCCCGAAGCCGCTCCCGGCACCCAAGAAGTGAATCGACGGCGGGCTCCGGGGCGGTCCCGGCCCGGGTATTGTTCCTCACGGAAGGGGTAACGAGAACCATGATTACGAAATGGAAACTGGCCCTGACGGTGGCCGTGGGTGCGGCGTTCACCGATTTCGGAGCGTGGAAGAGTTCTGCACAACCAGCGCCCGTACCGGTCGCAAAAGCCGCGGACGCGAAGCCGGTTGAGCCGAAACCGCCGGAACCGGTTGCGACCATTTTCGGTGACGTCCCGATCTCGCGCGAGGCGTTCGCGAATCACCTCATCCGCCGGTACGGGAAGAAGGAACTGGAACCGTTCGTAAACAAGCAGATCATCGCGCGCGGCTTCGCTCAGGAAGGATTCACCTTCGCGCCCCTAGAAATCGAGGCGGCACTCGACGCAACTTGCGCGGCGGCCAAGATGACCCGCGCACAACTCACGGAAGAACTGCTCAAGAACCAGTCCAAGACACTTGAGGAATGGAACGAAGACGTAAACATTCCGCTGCAAATGCTTACCCGGCTGACGCACGCGAAAATCAAAGCTGCAACCGAAGCAGAACTGCGTCGGGCGTTCGACCTGAAATACGGTGAAAAGCTCGACTGCCGTATCATCTTGTGGAACAGCGAGACCGAGGCCCGCGCGGTCTACGAAAAAGTGCGCGGGAGCGAAAAAGAGTTCGACGCCCACGCCCGGCGCGGCTCACAAGCGGGGCAGCCGAGATCGGGTGTCGCAGCCGACGGGCGAACCGAGCTGATCCCTCGTGCGCGCCCGTTCGAGGAGCGGCAAGCTGAGCAGGCTGTGTATGCCGCCGTCGCGAAACTCCAACCCGGCGAAGTTAGTCCGCTCGTTCCGGTCGAACTAGAAGGCAATAAAGGGTTCATCGTCCTGAAGTGCGGTAAGGTGATCCCCGCGGACAAGAACAAGTCGTTCGAGAAAGAGAAACCGGCGCTGCTGATGGACGTGATGAGCGCGAAGATCTCGAACGAGCTCCCGAAACTGCGTGCCGAACTGATGCGGCGGGCTGCCCCGAAGTACCACCTCACGTTCCCCGATCCGGTCGCCCTCCCGAACCCAATCCCAGCACCCAAGAAGTGAACCAACGGCGAGCGGGCAAAAGCCCGCTCGCTGCATTTGCTACTTCCCCTTCACGGCCGCGTGATCGCGCCACAACCAGCGGAGCGCGTCCGGCAGGAGCGCGCCGCCGTGGTCGTCCGCGTGCCCGCCGGCGCCGAGTACGTACTTGTAGTCGTAATCCTTTTCCCGCAGCACCTCCACCATCAGTTGGTTTTGCAAGAACCAGTCGCGCTTCGTATTCATCGGGCTGCGGTTGTCGTGAACGCCGTCCTGTAGGTACACGCGGATCGGCTTCGTATCGGCCTTGCGCACGAGGTCCGGGTACACGTGTCCGCCGCGCAGATTGGTGAAACTCCCGATCGCGCTGTACACGCGGCGGAACGCCTCCGGGCGCTCCCACGCCACCGTGAACGCCGCGATCCCGCCACTGGAGAACCCTGCGATCGCCCGCTCGTTCGGGTCTTTCGTGAGCGTGTATTTTTGCGCCACCTCCGGCAGCATTTCATCGACGATCAGCTTGGCGAAAGCGTCCCCGAGCGAGTCGTACTCGACGCTGCGGTTGTTCGGGTTCCCGGTGCCGAGCGACGCCGGGTACTCGGTCCCCCTGTGCCCCGGCGTCACGAAGATGCCGATCGTTACGGGGATCTCTTTTCGGTGAATGAGGTTGTCGAGCACCACCGGCGCGCGGATCACGCCCTTCGGGTTGACCGCCCGCTGCCCGTCCTGAAACACCAGCACGCTCGCCGCGTGCTCCGGCTTGTACTGCGCGGGGACGTACACCCAGTACTGCCGCACGGTGCCGTCGAACACCTTGCTCTTGAAGAGCACAGGGCCGATCAGTTCCCCCGCGGGCACGCCCTCCTGCTTCTGGGAGTCGGACCCGGGCTTGTAAGTGATTTTGGGCGGCAGTTGCTCGGGCGCCGGCTGATCGGCACCGAACGAACACGCCAGTGCCCCGATGAGTAACACGAACGCGGAACGCATGGTGATCTCCGCGGAACGGGAAGAGGTCGAACAGCGCCGATTGTCCGGGAGCGCCCGCGCCGGTCAAGGGGCCAGAAGAGAAGAACCGGTCGCGAACGGTCCTCCGACTTGCTCATACGTGCCGTTTCTCGTTGCCGCCGGGCGGTCCGGGCTTTACATTCAGCGACATTCCTCGCTAACGCTTCACACTCGGAGACAATATGTCCGCAGTTCAGCCCGCGACCGCCCCGCCACTCGCACTACCGCTGCGCCTCAACCTGTCCGTGATGATGTTCCTCCAGTTCGGTGTCTGGGGGGCGTGGTTCGTCGTGTTCTTCCCGTACTTGCGCGGGCTGAACTTCACCGGCGAACAGGCCGGTGCGCTGATCGGTAACATGGCGCTCGGGGCGATTTTCTCGACCATCTTCGCCGGGTACATCGCCGACCGGTTGCTCGCCAGCGAGAAACTGATGGCGGTCTGCCACCTCGCCGGTGCGGGGCTGTTGTACCTGATCGCACAAACGCAAGACCCGGGCCAGTATTGGACGCTGTTCGCGCTTACCTTCGTCTACGCGCTGCTGTACAACCCGACGCTGGTCCTCGCGAACTCGATCACTTTCGAGCACGTCCCGGACGGGCAGCGCGACTTCCCCGGGATCCGCGTTTTGGGCACGCTGGGCTGGATCGCCGCCGGGTTCAGCATCGATGCGCTGTTCGCGGGCGACGGCAAGACCGCGGCGGGGTCCAACGGCCCGCTGTTGCTGGCCGCGGGCCTGTCCGCCGTTCTCGGCGTGTACAGCTTCTTCCTGCCCCACACCCCGCCGAAGGGCGAGGTCAAGGGTATCCCGTTCGTGCGGGCCTTGGCGCTGTTCAAGGATTTCTCGTTTGCGGCGTTCTTTATCGTGTCGCTGGCTATCACCGTGGTGCTGGCGTTCTACTACACGGTCACATCCGACTTCCTGGAGAAGCAGTGCGGGGTGAAGAACATCGGCTCGACGATGCTGATCGGGCAGGTCTGTGAAACGGTGTTCCTGCCGCTGCTGCCACTGTTCTTGGTGCGGTTCGGGATGAAGTGGGTGCTGGCGCTGGGCATGTTCTGCTGGGGGCTGCGCTACTTCCTGTTCGCCAACGCGGGGCCGGAGGGCATGGGCTTCGCGCTGGCGATCGCGGGCGTCGCGCTGCACGGGTTCTGCTTCGACTTCTTCTTCGCCGCCGGGTTCATCCACTGCGACAACAAGGCACCAAAGGACATCCGGGCCAGCGCGCAAGCTCTGTTCAGCTTCCTCACGTATGGTGTCGGGATGTGGCTCGGTAGCCTGATTTGCGGCATGATGGTGGATAAGTACACCGATCCGGCGACGAAGGCCGTGAACTGGTCCGAGTTCTGGATGGTGCCCAGCATCGGTGTGATCGTGTGCTTGGGCGTGTTCCTACTCGTGTTCCGCGACCGCTCGGGGCGAATCGTGGAGCCCGTGTCAGAACCGGCCGCGGTCCCGCCGGGGGCGTAACGGTATTCAGCACAAAGAGCCGGTGCATTCGATGCACCGGCCCTCGTTCAAAACGAAATGTCAGAATCAGTACCGCGGCATTCCCGGATCGACCTTATCGGCCCAGCCGAGGATGCCACCGGTCAGGTTCACGAGCTTCGTGTACCCCTGCGACTTCAAGAACTCGATCGCCTTCTGGCTCCGCATCCCGCTCTTGCAGTGAACGATCACCTCGCGGTCCTTCGGCACTTCGCTGAAGCGAGTCGGCAGTTCCGGTAGCGGGAGCAGCACCGTTCCGGGTATGCGACAAATCTGGAACTCGTTCGGGTTCCGCACGTCCAGCACGAACAGGTTCTCGCCCGCGTCAATGCGCTTCTTGAGTCGCTCGGCCGTGATATCGCTCCCGCTGAACGCGGGTTGCGTCGCCGAAGCCCCGCCGCGCACGCCACAGAACTCTTCGTAATCGATCAGTCCCTTAATGGTCGGGTGCGGGGCGCCGACCGCCCACTTCGGGTCGCGGCGGATCTTGAACGTCCGGAACGTCATGTTCAGCGCGTCGTAGTGTAGCAGCCGACCGATGAGCGGTTCGCCGATGCCCAGGATGAGCTTGATCGTTTCCGTGGCCTGAATGCACCCGATCACGCCCGGCAGAATCCCGAGCACGCCGCCCTCCGCACAACTCGGCACCTCGCCCGGGGGCGGCGGTTCGGGGTACAGGCACCGGTAGCACGGCCCCACGCGCGGGTCGAACACCGTGGCCTGGCCGTCGAAGCGGAAGATGCTGCCGTACACGTTCGGCTTGTTCAGCAGCACGCACGCATCGTTGACGAGGTACCGCGTCGGGAAGTTGTCGGTCCCGTCGACCACGATGTCGTAGTGCTTCACGATGTCGAGCGCGTTCTTCGACGTGAAGTGCGTCTCCCACAAGTCGATCTGCACTTCCGGGTTCACGTCGCGGAGCCGGTCCGCCGCGGACTGACACTTCGAGCGCCCCACGTCCGCAGTGCCGTGGATGATCTGGCGCTGGAGGTTCGACGTGTCCACCACATCGAAATCAACGAGCCCGAGCGTGCCGACGCCCGCCGCCGCGAGATAGAGCGCGAGCGGCGACCCGAGCCCGCCGGTGCCGATCACGAGCACCTTCGCGGCCTTGAGCTTCCGCTGCCCGTCGAGCCCGACCTCGGGCATGATGACGTGCCGCGAGTATCGCGCGAACTCGGGCTGCGTGAGCGACACGTCGGCCCACCGGCCGGCGAGTAAATCGGGGAGCATGTGACGTCCTCAAAGAGAACCAGAAACCCGGGGTTAAAACCCCCGGCTATTCCCGGTGACCCCATTCGGGGCAGGGCTGTAAGGGTATTCGGATCGTCGTAAGTTAGCCACTCGCGGTCGGTTGTAATGCTCTCGGATGGAGGTTCGGTCGTGGTGCCCGCAGCATTTGAACCGTTCCTCAAAGCGTCCCCGGTGTGCGTCTTGGCTCGGACCATTTTGGAGCGCCTGTTCTTACCCGAACGACTGGATCAACTGTTCCGCGACACCGCACAACGACAGTACCAACACGAGTTGCTCTTCTCGCAGGTGGTCGAACTCATGTTGGCCACCACACTCCGAACCGAATCCTCTCGGGGCCGCATATCACAAACGGGCCGAGCACATGCCCGTCAGTCGCCAGGCCGTGTACGACAAACTACGATCCACGGAACTGGGGATCTGCGCGGCACTCGTTCGGGACTCCGCGGACCAGGTTGCTCCCCTCATTCGGACCCTTCAGGCGACCCGGGCACCCTTGGTTCCGGGATATCGCACTCGGGTTCTCGATGGCAACTATTTGAGCGCCACCCAGCGCCGACTTCGGGTTCATCGTGACAGTTGGGCGGCCCCTCTGCCGGGCAAAGTGCTGGCCATTTACGACCCCCAACTGGATTTGGTCACCGACGTCTTTCTGACACCCGATGGGCACGCCAACGAGCGCGAATTGATCCCCCAAGTGGTGCCTCACATTGGGGCCAACGATCTGTGGATCGCGGATCGGAACTTCTGCACCCTGGGATTCCTGAGCGCGTTGCACGAGGCCGACGCCGGATTCGTGATCCGTCAACATGGAGCCCTCGAAGGGGCGTTGCGGGGTGAGCGTCGTGCCCTGGGGCGTTGCGAGACGGGTCAGGGGTACGAGCAAGAGGTCGAATTCCGCCACCTGGATCGAACGTTGCGCGTGCGCCGAGTGACCGTGGTTCTGGATCAACCCACGCGCGACGGTGACACCGAGATCCACGTGCTGACGAACGTGCCCTCGGACGCAGCCGACGGGTGCCGTGTGGCCGCGTTGTATTTGAAGCGCTGGTTGATCGAGAATCGGTTCTACGAGTTGGCGATGACGCTCAACTGCGAGCCCGACACGTTGGCCTATCCGCCGGCCGCGCTGTTCGCGTTCTGTTTGGGTTTGTTGGCCTCGAATGCGGTGGCATTGCTCAAGGGCGCGGTGCGGAGCGCGCATGGTGCGGAAGCGGTGTCGGAGTTGTCGAGTTACTACCTGACGGAAGAAATTCGGACCACCTGGGTGGGGATGAACATCGCCTTGCCGGGTCCGTTGTGGGAGCCCTTGGGTGCGATGCCCCTGGAGTCGTTCGCGGAGTTGTTGCGGGCAATCGCCGCGCGCGTCGATCCGAAACGATATCGCAAAGCCAAGCGCGGGCCGAAAAACCCTCCACCCACAAAGAAGCCGTACCAGAACGGAGGACACGTTTCGACCCACCGTTTACTCCAGAAACGCAAACGATAGTCATTCCACCCTTACAGCCCTGCCCCATTCGGGGTCCAAAAATCATTTCAGGGGCTTTAACCCCTGAAATGATAGTAGCCAGGAGTTTTCACCCCTGGAGTGATATGGCTTATGTATTTGTGGCTCTCCGCGATTCTTGGGGGCGTTCAAGTTTTTGCCCGTCCGAAGCGGTCCAACACGCGGAGCCGGAAGTTCTTGAAGTTGACCATGCCCCAGGCACGCCACAGGATGGAGCGTAGCCCGTGGTTGAACCCCTCGGTGCGACCGTTACTACTTCGGTTCGGGAAGTAATTCGCGATCCGGCCCATCCAGTTCGTCAACGTCTTGCAGAACTTGTCTAACGACGACAGGCCCAACTTCCGAACCCCGCACATCCAGTCCTCCAGTCGCTCCTGCCCCTGGTCCGCCGTGGCGAGCGATCGATCCTCGAAGATCGCACGCAAGCCCTCCCGTTGGTCCCACAACGCACCCAGCGCCGGGAACTCCTGCCGCAACCGGGCGAACGGTTCCCGGTCCTCCTCGCGCAGGTTCTCCGGGTTCGTCACCCACCACCAGCGGCTCCCCTTGAGTCGGCTCCGGGCCTCCGCCGACAGCCCCCGCTGCAACTCCCGGCGGGCCGCCGTCAGGCCGTCCTGGAAGTTCTTCATGACGTGGAACCGATCGATAGTGATGGCGACGCCTTCCCCGAGCGCCTCCCGGGCCGCCTCCACGTAGGCGTCCTACATGTCCGTCGTCACCTCCTCGACCCGACTCAACAAGCCCTGTTCCTTCTGCTGCTTGAGGTACGCCAATACCGTTGCCTTCTCACGGTTTTCGAGCACATCGAGCACGCACCCGTGGTCGTGGTCCACGATCACGGCGACGAACTGCCGGTGCCTTTTTTCAGAGACAACTCGTCGATTCCAATGCGACGAATCGGTCCCGATGGTGCTTCCGTCGCGGGTTGCTGCTGCCGTTCGATGAAGGCGTAATACCACCCCTCCAAAGTCTTCTCGGGGATTCCAAAGAACCGAGCCGCGTTGGCCACGTCGCTGTGACGGATCAACTCGGCGGCTCGGCCCAGGAGCCGCTCCGTGGCGTGCGACCCTTCGGCCAAGAATGGGATCGGCGGAGTGAAGCACGGACCGCAGTGCGGGCACTCGAATTGTCCCACACGGACGGTCAACTCGACCGCGTGCGAACCGATGGGCAGGTCGAGAATGCGATCCCGGCTGCGTCGTTGCTTGATCGTCTCACTGGCACGCTGGCACTGGGGGCAGACGCCGATGGAGTGCTGGGGAACCACGGTGACCAAGTACCGTTGGTGGAGACGGTCTTCTTCCAGGTGGACGACGGCGAATCCAGGCAACTGGAGAATGTCCGTCCAGATGCTCGAAATGGTCTCGCCGTTCATGGCGAGTCTCCTGAACTGATGGGCAGGAACGTGGCGGTGCTCAACTCGCTGAGGATACCCGTTGCGAATCGACCAAACCGCCAGAAAACGCTCTCACGCCCCCAAGAATCGCGGAGAGCCGTATTTGTGTATTTGCGACCCCGAATGGGGTCACCGGGAATAGCCAGGGGTTTTAACCCCTGGTTTCAATGATTTCTCGCCTTACACCGCGCCGAGCGCGATCGAGCAGTTGTGCCCGCCGAACCCGAAGCTGTTGGACAGCACCTTGCGCACGCGCGTTTCGCGGGCCGCGTTGGGGATGTAGTCCAGGTCGCACCCGCCCTCGACGTCCTGGTTGTCCAGGTTGATCGTCGGGTGCAGCACGCCGTGTTTGATACTCAGCGCACACGCGACCGCTTCCACACCACCGCTCGCACCGAGCAGGTGCCCGATCATACTCTTGGTGCTGGACACCATGAGCTGCTTCGCGTGCTCGCCGAACACGAGTTTCACGGCTTTGGTTTCGGCCACGTCGCCCAGCCCGGTGCTGGTCCCGTGCGCGTTGATGTAGTTGACGTCGTCCAGGTTCCAGCCCGCGTCCTTCACGGCTTCGCGCATCGCCTCGGCTGCGCCGATACCGTCTTCGTGCGGGGCCGTGATGTGGAACGCATCGGCCGTGTTGCCCGATCCGCACACTTCGGCGTAGATCGGGGCGTTGCGGGCTTTCGCTCGCTCGTACTCTTCGAGCACGAGAATCCCCGCGCCCTCGCTCAGCACGAAGCCGTCGCGGTCCTTGTCCCAGGGCCGGCTCGCGGCCTTCGGGTTGTCGTTCCGCTGGGATAGCGCCCGACACGCGATGAACCCGCCCAATCCGAGCGGCGTCACTGCGGCTTCGCTGCCGCCGCTCACCATCACGTCGGCGAGTCCGCTACGAATTGCGGCCACCGAGTCCGCGATCGCGTGCGCCGCAGACGAGCAAGCGGTAGAAACGGTCGTGTTCGGTCCGCGGAGCCCGAAGCGGATGGAGATGTTGCCGCTCGCGGAGTTCGCGATCATCTTCGCGATGAGGAACGGCCCGAGCCGGTCGGGGCCGCGCTCCATGAGCGTGCGGTGCCCGTCCTCCCACTCGGCCATACCGCCGATCCCGCTCCCGAGGATGCACCCGCAACGAAACGGGTTCTCCTTCGCGAAGTCGAGACCGCTCTCTTTCACCGCTTCGGCAGCCGCGACGATCGCGAACTGCGTGAACCGGTCGAGTCGGCGGGCCGATCGCGTGTCGATGGTGGGTTCGGGGCTGAAGCCCTTCACCTCGCCGGCGAACGTCACCTTGAACGGCACGTCCGTACCGTTCACCAGTTTGTGCGCGGCGGTGTTGAAGAGGGTGATCGGCGCGATGCCGCTCTGCCCGGCGAGGAGGCCCCGCCAGTAGTCCGGCACGTTCAGCGCGAGCGGGTTCACCGTACCCAGGCCGGTAATCACCACCCTGCGGCGGGTCGCGGAAGAGGAAGAAGTCACTGTGGCTTGTTCTTGATAGCGGTGTCGATATAGTCCGTGGCTTCGCCGACGGTCTTAATTTTTTCGGCCTGATCGTCCGGGATCTGGATGTCGAACTCTTCTTCCAGTTCCATGACGAACTCGACGATGTCGAGCGAGTCCGCGCCGATCTCTTCGATGAACGTGGTGTTGCGGGTGATCTTTTCTTTATCGTAGGCGAAGTGCTCGCTCACGATGTCGATAACACGTTGCTCAACGGACACGGTTCGACCCTCCGGGCGGTGGTGGCGCCACCGCAACCCCGCGGTCCGACCGGCACCAACCGGTCCCCGCACACTGCGTCTGGTTTTTGTATGGCGCTCGCCCGGCTCGCGAAGGGTGAGTGGCCTTCCCCGGCGTCTGTGCAGCGACTTACGAACAAAACTCTACTGACGCGACCACCAAAAGAAAAGGCCGCCCCTACCCGGGGAAGTTAAAAGGCAAAAGGAGAAACGAAGATGGGAGCCGCACCCGCGGCGCCTCTTGCGTCGTTTTACCTTTTCCCTTTTGCGACTTCCGCACTCACGCGGCGACGTTTCGGATATCGGCCTTTCGGTGAACCCGCTTGAGCAGACCCGCGAGTACGCGGCCCGGCCCGATCTCGTAGAACCGCTCCACGTTCTCGGAGAGAAGCCCCCGGAGCGTGTCTTCCCAACGGACGGGCGAGAGCACCTGTTGCACCAAAAGCCCGCGAATTTCGGCCGGGTCCGTGTGCGTGCGTGCGTCCACGTTCGACCACACGGGCACCCGGGGGGCGTTCAGCACCACGCCCGTGAGCGCTGTGGCGAGTTTTTCGTCGGCCGGCTTCATCAGTTTGGTGTGGAACGCCCCCGCGACCGCGAGCCGCACGGTGCGGATGCCACCCTTCTGCACGCACAGTTGCTCGAATCGATCGATCGCCGCAACTGAGCCGGAGACCACCGTGTTCCCGGGGCAGAGCAGGTTCGCGACTTCGAGCGTGTCGGCTCCGCGCACTTCGAGCACCAGCGCCTCGACCTCCGGCACTTCCAGCCCGAGCACGCTCACCATGCCCGAGGGCGTCGCGACCGCGGCGTCCTGCATGGCCCGCCCGCGTGCCTGGACCAGTTTCACACCGTCCTCGAACCCCAGTGCCCCGGCGAACGCCAGCGCCGTGTACTCGCCGAGGCTCAGCCCAGCCGTAGCAACGACATCCTGGGCCGCGTCCGGTTCGGTGGCCTTCAATTGTTCGAGGGCCGCGAGGCTCGCCACAAAAATAGCCGGCTGGCTCACGTCCGTCGCGTTCAGGCGCTCCGCGGGACCGTTCACGCACACGTCGAGCAGGTCGTAACCCAGGATCGCGGACGCGCGTTGAAACAAGTCGTTGGCAGCGGGAAGCGCCTGACACAGCGCGCCCGCCATACCGACCGTTTGTGCGCCCTGACCGGGGAACAGAAAGGCTGTCCGTGGCATGAAGAACCCTACAACGTTTTGCCGAACGGCTGTGAACTCGTGAATCGTACCCGCCCCGAAAGGGGTGCTGACAACGTAGCCGTTCGCGTCCCTCTTGTCCCCTCCCCAAAAGGACTGCCAGATCGAGCCACCTCGCCAAATACCATCAAATCAGGCCCCAGAGTCGTCGGAGGCCCCATTCCGTTCCGAGGAGGATTGTGAAGGCTACCAGCCATAATGGGAGGAACCCGCGTGACCGGTTCCGGTGCCAGTCGGGATAGTAACGTGGCTTCTTGCCCAGATCGGGCGGCAGCTCCGTCTTCAGTTCCTTCAGGAATCCGGGAAGGTCTTCGAGGCGCAGCGCCTTTCCGCCGGTCGACACCGCGAGGCGCTCCATGAAAGGCTGGTTCGCACTCACTTTGAGCATTTCGTCCGAAATGTCCGGAACCGCAATGAACTTGGCTGTGCCGCGGTGGAGCTTCGGCGAGCCGTCCGCGTTCAGTTCCGGTGAACCGTCGGGCTTTTTGGCCGGGCTGGTGACCGACACAAAATATTCGCCCGGGGTCGTGGGGCGGAACAGCACCTTTCGTCCGTCCTTGTCCGTCAGGACGGTCGACGGCACCGCCTTTTTCTCGTCTTCGGGCTTCGGTTCCTGCTGTCCCGGCGCGAGCGGCAGAATGTGAACCGTCAGCGGAGCCGTCGGATCGTCGGTGCCGTCCGACTTCTTAACACCGACACGGATCGCCTGCTCCGACGTCACCTTGAGCTGGCGGAACTGCGGGCGGGCGTAAGCCTGGCTCTCTTCTTCGTCCTGGTACGCGAGCCACAGTACGCACTGGCGCCAGAAGCGATCGTGCATGTCGAGCCCGGTCGTTTCTTTGGGCTGACCGAGGCTGCGCCAGAGGTACGTGTCGAACGCGCCGAACGCGAGCCACCGCCCTTTATTTGCGTCGCCCCGCTGGGAGCCGACGAGGAGCGGTTCGTGGACCGCTGGATCGAACTCGGTGCCCGCGGCCAGTTCTTTCGGGTCACTCGGGGTGAGCACTTTGTTGACCGCGTCGAGGCGCTGGGTCCACGCGAACACCGTGTCCAGGCGCCCGGGGCGGAGCACAAACCGGTTGTGGCCGTTGAGCAACATTCCCCTCCGGAAGTTGTTCATCCGGTCCCACGCTTCTTTGGACGGATCGCCCTTCGGCACGGGCGCCCCCGGCTTGGGCACGACCTTGAACATTTTGTTCAGGCCGTTCGGGTTCGGGACCGCGGGGAAGAACAGGAGCGGGTCACCGGTCGGGCTGAGGGAGTCCGCGATCGAGTCACCCTTAATCGGGAGCAGTTCCTTCGGGATATCGCCGGTGTAGGCGTACTCGCCGCCGAGGAACATCACCCCGACGCCCTTCGTCGTCGTGAGCCTGGTGAGATCCGTCAGGAAGTTCGGCGCGGCGCGGTTCAGTACGGTCGCCCCCACGTTCCCAATGATGACCACGTCGTAGGCCTGAGCTTCGAGGTTCAGCAGATCACGGGCGCCTTGCGAAACGGTTTGGTCGGACTGGAGGATCACCTCGTACACGTCGAACCGCTTCTCGCTGCGGAATGCGTCGCGGAGGAACGTCTCTTCCCAGCGGAGCTGGTCCACGATCAGGACGCGGACGCCCTCCTTGAGAACCGTGAGGTATGTTTCGGACCAGTTGTTGAGCGGCGACAGTTCGCCCGGGAGCGGTTCGAGTTTCCCATTCTTATCGATCCCCACCTCGACCTTGATCTTGTACTCGCCCTTCGTGTCGGGCATCTTCGCGGTCATCTTCAGTTCGTTACCCTTCTCGCGCTCGAGGGTAAATTCTTCGCTCTGCACCGCTTGAGGATTGTCGTTGATGAACACGCGGGCCGTGACGCGCGCGCCGGGGAAGTTGTAGGCGTTCACCTTCGCGGTCACGGTGACATCGTTCTTGATGAAGGCGGGCGATGGGTTGCACTCCACGCTCGTCACCACGATGTCCTTTGTGAGCGTGTCCGAACTCTCTTTACCAACGATGAACGAGTGAATCGGCACCCCTCTGCGCGCCCAGCGCCCGGCCTCGGACTCCGCGTTGAACGCCTCGCCGTTATCGATGCCATCACCGATTACAATGTGCCCGCGCACACGCTCGCCCTGCCACCGCTCGAAGGTCTTGTTCAGATAAGTTCCGTAGTCGGAACGCTTAGCATCAGAAACGACCGTCGGCTCGTAACGACTGGTGGCCTCGTTGAAGTCGAGTGGGCCGAATTTGTAGAGCGTGACGCTGATCCCCTGCTCGGTGAGCAAGTCGTCGAACAGCGGCTGGCACTTCTCGATCATCTTGCGCACCGCATCGGCGCGCGCTTGTCCGCCGACCTCGTCCTTGATCGTCATGCTCTCGGACACATCGATCCCGACGAGCAGCGCGGACGGCTGTTTCGGGTTCTCGTTCACGCCGACGCTGGGGCGGAGCGCGGTGAGGAGTGTCACCAGCAGCGCGAGCAGGCGCAGCGTGAGAATGGTGAGCACGCGCTTGCGCGTCGCTTGCGGGTGCCCGAGGTACGTCCAAACGGTGAAAATGACGAGAAGTGCTGCAACAACTGCGAGCGTCGGGAGCCCGAACGGATAGATCGACCACGGGTACGCGGGCCGCGTCGAAAAGAAGTAGTCGTCCATAGCGCTATCATACCGACGCGCGGAAGGGGCCGGAAGGATCTACCCCGCCCGAACACACTTCAAGGTCGGTGAATTGCGCGTGCCCAAAAGCAAGAAGTGATTCGACCGCGGCGCGAAGGCGCGCCGCGGTGCAGAAACGGCCGGTTGCTGTGTTGAAAACTTGCGTTTTGTGTTTGTGGCACGGGCCTCTGGCCTGTGGAGGCGCTCACACAGGCCAGAGGCCCGTGCCACCAAACCATGAACCAAACGCATCAATTCAACACAGCAACGGCCGGTCTTACTTGGCCTTCCCGGTCAGCTCATCGGCAAGGTCGTTGGCGTCGTACACCTTCCGCAGCGCCTCAACGATCGCGCGGCTGTCCACGGAGACCGCACGGGCGGTTTCCTGGTCGAAGATGAAGTCGAGCACCAGCGACTGAATGTTGCCGTCGAAGATCAGCCCGACGACTTCCGCGTCGCGGTTCACCACCGGCGAACCGCTGTTCCCGCCGATGATGTCCGCGGTGCAGACGAAGTTGTAGGGCGTCGAGAGGTCGAGCTTGCCCTTCTTCGCCACCCACCGCTGGGGCAGCTCGAACGCGCCCTTGTTGCTCTGCTCGGCCGAGCGCTTGTAGAGCCCCTCGAAGGTGGTGAACGCGGGCACGTCCTTGCCGTCCTCCTTGTAGCCCTTCACGGTGCCGAACGCGAGCCGCAGCGTGAACGTGGCGTCCGGGTACACCTTGTCGCCGTCCATCGCGAACTTGGCCTTCGCCAGAGCCGCGTGCGCTTGGCGCTTCGGCTCGTCCACCTCGTTCTCGAACCGCTTGCGGAGCGCGCGGGACGGGCCGTCGACGAGGCGCGCGAGTTCGATCATCGGGTCTTTCAGGGCCGCGAGGTCGGCCGTCTTACCGCCCTTGGCCGCGGCCTCGATCTCGGCGAAAATCTTCTTGCGCGTTTCCGGGTCGCGGACCTTCGTTCCGCTGATGAGATCGTAAGCGCGCTCGCGCGGCGACTTGCCGGCGAGCACCTTCTTCACGAGGTCCGAGTCCGGCCCGAGCGTGACCGCGAGGAACTGGAGCCCGTCGGCCAACTTGAGGATCTCGAGGTCTTCAAAGATCGGCTCGTCCGAGAACAGGCCGAACTTGAGCGAGGGTAGCCGGGCGTCGGCGAACTCGCGGAGCCGCTCGCCGCCCGGTTTGGGGAGTTCCTCGGACGCGCGCAGGAGCGTGCGGGCGATCCCGAACGAGGACGAGCTGAACCCGCCCGCGTTCTCTAGTACGGTCATTTCTTTAATCAGCTCGGTACGGACCATCTCGGCCTTCGCGACGGAGTCGAACGCAGCCGCTGCGACCTTCGCCTCGGGTGCGTCCCAGCCACCAATGAACGCCTTCAGCCGCGCCTGCTCCGATTCCTTGCGCCCCATCAGCGCTGGGTCCATCAGCCCCGCGAGGCCGCCGATGCGGGCCTTGCGGCTGTTCTGGATGCTGAACAGCTCCTCTTCCGCGCGCTGGGCGTTGCGCTCGCTCCGCCCGGACCACGCCTGGAGCATCACTTCGAGCCGGTTGAGCCGGTTGAGCAGGTACGGGTAGCCGGTGTCGCGGAGGTACTTGAGTTCGTCGACCGTGTTCGCGCGGTTCGTGCGCCCCGGGTGCCCGGACACGAACACGAGTTCGTCCGCCTTGCTGCCCGCCGCGCTCCACTTCAGGTAGTGCTCGCACTTGATCGGCTTGTCGTCCTCATAAACGCGGAAGAAGCACACGTCGAGGTCGAACCGCGGGTACTCGAAGTTGTCCGGGTCGCCGCCGTAGAACGCGGCCTGCTTCTCCGGCGCGAACACGATGCGGATGTCCTCGTACTTCTTGAACGTGTAGAGGTGGTACTGCCCGCCCGCGTACAGCGTGACCACGTCGGCGCGGACCTTCTTCTCCGGGTTGGCGGCCGCTTGTTCCAGTTCGGCGATCTTGGATGTGCGGAGCTTGAACGCCGCGGCCGGTGCGGTGCCGGCGGGGACCGCCTTCTCGACTTCGGTCGTCACGTCCTTGATGCCGATGAGGACGTTCAGTTCCAGACCCTTGCACTTGATCTCTTCGGCCCGGGTCTTGGCGTGGAACCCGTCCCGGAGGTAGTTCTTTTCGGCCGTGGACACCTTCTCCAGGTCGCCGGCGCCGACGTGGTGGTTGGTCATCACGAGGCCGTCGGGCGAAACGAAGCTCCCGGACCCGCCGGAGTTGAACCGCACGCTGGAGAGCCGGACGTGGTCGAGCCACTCCTGGGTCGGCTCGAAGTTGTACTGTTTGAGCTGGGCGCGGGGCGGGTTGCTGAACAACCACATGCCCTCGTCGGCTTGGATCACATTGGGGATCATGAGCAACCCTATCAAGGCGGCCACGGCCGCCAGCGCGGGGACACGCGAAGTCACGGGTGAATCTCCGACGGGTCAAGACGGGATGAGCACGGGGTGGTCGGCGAGTACGCCACCCGTGGCGCAAAGTTATAGGCGCCCGCGCGAAGAAAACCCACGGAACAAGCGCACAGGCGCGATACAATCCGCACTTAATCGAACGTTGCTCACTGTTTACGGCCACCGGCAGAATTTAATTATTAGGCCCTACCCCGTTGCGGCTTGATGGTCATCTGATTGCACAGATACCCGATCAATGAAGTGTTCAATATTCGGTTCGACGTGCTGAAGCGGTCTAAACAGCACGGCCCGCGACACGTGCCGCGGGCCGTGAACCAATCCTGTCACAGAGCCGGCACTACGCCGGCGCCGCGATGATTACTTCCGCTGTTGCACGATGACCCGAACGCCCTTCTTGTTCGACGAGATCACGTCGAGCAGGCCGTCGCCGTTGATGTCCGCGACCTCGAACTGCGTGCCGATGCCCGAGTCCTCGTCGATGGTCATCTTGGTGAACTGCGTCAGGCCGTCCGCGCCCTTCGTGTTCTTGAACCAGTAGATCGCGGCGGGGCCGTCGGAACCCGGTTCGGCCCGGCCGTGGCTCCACCAGCGCTTGCCCGTGATGAGGTCCGGGCGCCCGTCGCCGTCGATGTCCTTGAAGTGCGCCGCGTGCGTTTCGCTCACGACCTTCGGGAACAGGTCCATTTTCTGGAACGCCGGGTTCCCGCTCGAGTTCGCGGGGCGCTGCTTGTACCACCAGATCCCGAACTGGTGCGCGGACGAGCTGATTACGTCGGCCTTGCCGTCGCCGTCCATGTCGAACGTGTACATGTCCGCGCACGCGGGGCCGAGGTCGGCCGGGTGGAACTTCCACGCGGTCTTCCCGTCGGCCTTTTCCGGTTGCTCCCACCACCCGCCGGTGCAGATCACGTCCGCGCGCTTGTCGCCGTTGATGTCGCCGACGCCCAGGCCGTGACTGAACTTCCGCGTGCCGGGAACTTCCTTACCGGTGTTCGGCACGGGCTTACCGTCTTTCTCTTCCGGCGCGATGCTCGGCTCGCTGATCGGGTGCATCACCCACACCGCCGTCGGGTCTTTCGGGTCCGGGGTGAAGTACGCCATCTGCCCCACGTTATCCTTGTTCTCCTTGCCCTTCGGCTGCCAGCCCATGACCAGGACGCGCTTGCCCTTCTCAACGAGGTCGGTGTAGAGCGGCGTTTCGTTGCAGGCCGAGTGCCAGATGACGTGTTTCTTCCAGTGCAGCGGCTTGCCGTCGTCGCCGGTGGCCTTGCCCTTCGGGTTCTCCATCCAGTAGCACGGCGCGCCGGGGAAATCGATCACGATGAGATCCTGCCACCCGTCGCCGTTGATGTCCTCGGCCCAGCACGCGAACACGCGGCTGTAGTTGCTCAGACCGGTGCCGTGGTCCTTGTAGGGCTGCAACTCGTGCGGGGTCCAGTCCGGCGCCTCGTACCAGTATTCGCCGTTGAGCACGTCGATTTTGCCGTCCTTGTTCACGTCCGCGACGGCCACGCCTTCCGAGCGGAACTTCGTGTCCAGTACGGTCTTCTTCCAGGTGATCTTCGTGTCCTCGGCTTTGGGCGCAGCGCCCGTTGCGGGCGCGAGCGCGGCGGCGAAGCCGAACGCAACGAGGAATAACGCGGGTGCGAGTCGACGCATGATTGAGAGGTTCCTGATGGGGGAGGAAGGAGGGCAGTAGATGTGGATTATGCGGTGATCGGCGCGCGGAAGCAACGGGTTGCTGAAATGTCGCCTCAATCCCCTCGCAGATCCCATCTGCGCTCGTCTGGGGTTAGCCGCGTGCGCGGTCGCGTCGCGCGCTGGAGCACGGGCAGAACGGCGGTCACATCGGCGTTCAGTAGCCCCGCGGACCACACCGGGTTGAATTCCACAACGGCCCACCCGCGGTCGTCGATCTGCCCAACGTCCACCACGAACGCCGGAGGCAGTTCACCCTCCATTGCGGCGCAAAGTCCTTCGACAACTCGCAAGCCCGCGGTCGGGAGCGCGGACGCGGTCGTTCCCCAGCGCCACGCCGGGCGCCCATAGGCGAGATAGGGCGAACCCGCGACCGCTTTCCCTTCGAGCACGAAGTAACGAAGCTCCACCGACCACTCGACCGGTTCGCTGAGCAGCACCGGTGCTTCGGGGTGCGAGCGCCCGCACGTGCGGATGTCGCGGACGTCCGAATACAGCCCCGCGTCGAACCACTTATCGAGGGGATCGGCCGGTTTCACGAACGTGCGGCCGTCGAGCCGGTCGAGATCGCCGAATGTCGCCGATTCGACCTGCCGCCGCAGGAAGCGTTCCGGCACGCGCGTAAGCAGATCAAAAGACGGCTCGAGCAGCGCGAGGTTGCGTGAACGAGCGGTTGACAGCGCGAGATCGGTCGTGACGTACACAACAGGATCGGGCACATCATCCGGAATCCGGTCGTCGGCCGCGCCGAGCACGGACCAGCCGATACTTTCGGCCGCGGCAATCACGCGCTGATCGTACACCGCAGAAAGCGGCGGCACACCGCCAGCAGAACACACAAACGACCGCGCCGACACGATTAACGTGGGCATGGGAATCTCCAGAGTAAATGAGAGATTAACAGTGAGAAGTGTCTAACGAGGGCGAAACGAAATCAGAGATGTGCAAGGCGAAAGCGGATCTCAGGCACAAGCGTAGCGTTTGCTGCGGTCGAGACGTGAGTGTAGTTAATTAGGCCGGCTTGCTATTTGGTAGGAAGGGTTCAGTAAATCCAGGTGGGTACACCACCTCCCAACCGGTTTTGCGTTCCACAGCGACGACGGCCGACCGCAAGTTACAACCGAGTACGGGTACATTCTCGATCACGTCGAGGATGAATTCAAGAGCCGACTTGAGCTGAGACGTTTTGAGGAACACGACCATTAGCGGCTGCGGTCCGATGTAATCGTACCCGTCGCCTGCGATCACCCCGCGGGACCGCGCGACCAGCAGATCGGGCAGTCGGTAGCGTATGTCCGCATCCGGGTTATCAAAAAACTGCGGGTCGAGCCGGATCGCAAGCGTCTTCACCCGGTGCCACCTCTTCGTTGATCTACCACCCGACTCGCCGGCCACGGCAATGAGTATTTGGGAGCAAAATCACATCGCATTACCGCGCCCCGGTGCCGCGCCGGGTTCGACTTTCGGCGCACGCGGTCACTTGGCTTTCACCCGTTCCAACGTGAGCAGCATAAGCCCGTCCTTGGCCCCGACTTTGAACTCCTTGGGCCGGACGGAAGCGTCCTCCACGAAGTACGGCATGCAGATCGTCAACCGGTCCCCATCGAGCTTGTAAATGCAGGCCGCCGTCTTGTCTTTTTCCTGGCCGTCGAGCGAGGTAATGTCGATCTCTTTGGGCGTTTTGCTCGGGTCCAGTTTAAACGTTTTCTTCCGCTCGCGCCCCGGCTTGCCGGTGTCTCGGGCCACCAACTCGTTGTCCTTGAACACGAATCTCATGCTTTTGGCGTCGTCTTTACCCATCTTTTTGCCGTTCAACTCGACCTCGGTCGCGGCCCATTCTCCCTGCAATTTCTTGACCTCATCGGCCGCGGGATCTGCTGCCCGAACCGCGGTACCGTGCGAGGCGAATAAGGCGAGAAGCGCCACCATTACAGCGCGAATCATGGACGTTCTCCTCAGTTACGGGAGGGTGCAAAAACGCTTTCGTCCGACAACAAATTGGCAACCATGACAGCAACAGAACGTCGCACACGCCCTCTCAGTTCATCTCGTGTTTGGAATCGCAACTCCTACCACCACGAACCGTCCTCACGAATCACGTGCGTCTCGTACACGATCGCGGCCGACACCCGACCATCCGAGTCGTAGAAGACGTGTAAGGTGCCTTCAGCGCTGGTCCACCGATCGTCCCCGCACCGAATGCCGACGCGATCGAAATAGGCCAAATCTTCTGGGTAAGTACCGGGAGGGACACCAACAGTTTCCCAAACCTGGGCTCGTGTCATTCCGACTGTGACAGCATCGAGGCGTGACCGCTGTACGCTCGGCTCAATGGGCTGGAATCTGAGGCCGGTTGCGACCAGAACGACCGCAAACGTCGCAACGGCCGAGCGAGAGATCCACTTTCGCCGCGCGGTCGTCACACGCACAGACCTCCGGTGATTTGCGGCCGGTTGACCCGCGACGAGGCGAGCCAGACGACCGAGAGCACGCATTTAATCGAGGTCCAATGCCTCGTCGGGTTGGGCCTGACTTCGGGCGATCCTCACCCGCCGGATCTTCTCACAGGCGGCCATGTGGCTCGAAAGGCCCAGCAGCCAGAGGACGCTGACAATGGTTCCGACCGGGCAACCGAACACCAATAACATCACGAACAGGTAGGCCAACCGCGCCCACGTCCTGTTACCCCGGAAAGCGGCCGTACCGCCAATAATTCCAGCAAGCCCGGCGGCCGCCAAAATCGCCCAAAAAGCGGTTGGCGGATCCGTAGTCGGTTCAGAACTGGTGGCAACAGTTCGCACAACGCCGAGGAGAGCGAACATGCCTCCGAAGAACACCAACAATCCAGACAGGATTCGCCCGTGTTGGTAATTCAGGTACTGTTTGGGGGTGAGAATGTCCTCCGGCCGGAGCCCACTCGATCCACCACTCCGATGCGATTGTTCTTTGACTCGACGGGTGCGCTTCCAAGATTGCTCCGCTTCACCGTCCATCAGACACCAACGTAGGTGAGAAGGCACCGCACTGTTCAGTTGCGAAACAGCAAACAAAACACGAGCGCGAAAACGAGGTCAAATTACCCAAACTCGCGTGTGAGCACAAGACGCGCAACTATTTCTTCAGGGCCGTTTAATGTGTGGAAGTAGGCAAGTACGAACGGGTAGCGCCCGTACCTGCGAGAATTTAACGGTCCCGGCTATTTCTTTGCTTTGCCCTGTTGCTTGGGCGGGTGCGGCGTGCCGCCCTCGCGCCTCTGTGCCCTCATGAAATCATAGAGGCGCTCGGCGGCCGAGTCCCACGAACCGCCCCGCGCCTTCGCGATGATGCTCGAAAGCTCGTCGGCCGCGTCCGCGGGGAGTTTGCCCGCGTCGCGGTAGCCCGTGAGCCGCTGCTCGCACTCGGTTAGGCGCTTTTCGTCGCGGTTCCGAACGGCGGTGTAGAGCGCGTCCACCGTGTTGAAGACTTCTTCGCTCGTCCCGATCTGCGCCGGGCGGTTGAAGTAGGCGATCAGCCCCGCCAGCGCAGCGACCGCGAGTAACCCCAGCAGCACGTACACCGCGACCGCGTTGCGGCTCGTTCCCTCCGCGTGCTCAGTAGTTGCCATCGACCACCTCCCCGCCGTCCCGCGTCGAGAGCGCGACCCAGGTGTTCGGCCGAATGAATGTGGTGATGAACCGAACCGAGCCGTCGCCGAACAGCACGTTGCAGCCGTTCCCGTGCTCGCCCCACATCTCGTCCGTGTGGCCGAACGGGTCGTTCGGGGCGTGGATGATGACCTCCGGGTGGTCGTGCGTGTCCGGCCCGCTGTGAACCCCGACCAAGCACCCGGCGCCGTTGTTCTCCGACGGCCACGGTCGCAAATCGAGACGCGGGGGAGTCACCGCGCCGGGTACCACCCCCACCCACGTCTTGTTGCTCAGAATCGAACTGTGTTCGCCAATGAAGACCGTGTTTGAAAGCCCGTCACTCACCATCGCGACACTGACTCGCGAGTTGCGGTAGAACGGCCCGTCGATCCGGGCGCGCGTGCCGCCGTTGGCCGCAACCGGTTCGGGAACGTCGTAGTCGTAGCAGTATGCCGTGTCGCGGCCCCACGGCTGGTGAATGCCCGCATTCGTGACGTAGTGACTGTGGGCGAAGAACACGCGGCTCCCGTCCGCGCGCGTGATCGGAACGCCGTGCTCCATGTCCGCCCCCGCCCGCTGCACATCAAAACCGTCACTACCGCCGGTCGCGGAAGGGCACAGGAACATCGCGACTTTCGTTCGGGCCGCGTTCGCGTTCACGGGCGCCCAGCACGGCTGCGCCATGTCGAACTGGCGGTACAAGTTGTCCTGCTCCAAATACGGGAGGATGAGCATCCCCCACGCCCATCCCGGGGGGCCGTTCCGATACTCGTCGCCGTAACTGATCCCGAACGACGAGCCGTCAACAGACGTGTTCGCGGTCACGTATGCGGACGGGAACACCTTGTAAGTGCTCTCGTAGTTGTGCAGCGCCAGCCCGATTTGTTTCAGGTTGTTTGTGCATTTCAGCCGCGAAGCGGCCTCGCGCACCTTTTGAACCGCGGGCAGCAACAGCCCAACAAGAACGGAGATGATGGCGATCACTACCAACAGCTCGATCAAGGTAAACCCTCGGTGCTGTGCGCGTTTCATGAAGCCTCCGAGTAAAAGTAGGTCAGGTTAAATCGATAATTAGCTTAACCTAATTTCACAATTCGTCTAGCCACTGCTACAAATTTTGCCTCCGCGAATCCGCGATAAGGTGCAACGGTTGGGAAAGCGTGTCGTGCTACACTTGGGCGATGCAGCTCAGACGGAACTCGACATGCAAACTGAAGCGGAAGCGTTTCTTCAACGAATCCGGGCGTACCCGGACGACGACGCACAGCGTCTCATCTTCGCCGACTGGCTCGATGAAGAGGGCGACCCGCGCGGGCGGTTCATCCGCGTCCAACTCGCGCTCGCACACCTGCCCGAACACGATCGCGCCGTCAGCGGGTTGCGTGTCGAGGAACGGCACTTGCTCGCCACCCACCGCGAAGAATGGGAAGCCCCGCTCCGCGGTTTGGTGAGTGGCCCGGTGTTCCGGCGCGGGTTCATGGACGAAGTGAAGGTCGAAGCGCGGCAATTTCTGCGTTACGCCCACGAAATCTTCGCTACGGCCCCGGTGCAGCACGTTCACCTGCTCGACGTCGGCGGAAGTTTGCCGGCCGTCATGCAGTGCCCGTACCTGAGCCGGCTGTCGGCCCTGACCGTGTACGCGCAGCACGCGGGCGAACCCCTGGCGCGGGCGATCGCCCGTTCGCCGCACCTCGCGGGCCTTAAAGTGCTTCATTTGGGCCGTAATCGGCTCGCCGACGATGCGGCCGAACAGCTCGCCACCGCGCCCACACTCGCGGGGTTGGAAGAACTCGATTTGAGTGAGAACGAGATCGGCGAAACGGGCGCCCGTGCGGTCGCCGCGTCTCCCCACCTGTCCCGGTTGACCTACCTCGAATTGCGCGAGAACCGACTCGGTCCGGCCGGCGCGGAAGCGCTCGCGGGAACCGACCGCCTGCCCGCACTCCACCGGTTGGGCCTGAGCGATAACGGGATCGGTGCGCCGCGATTGCACTCGCTCGCGCGCGCACACGACCTACTCCGCGTGCCGGTGTTGGATCTGGCGATGAACGATCTGACCGTTGCCGGCGCACAAACCATCTTCGCCCGGCCCGTGAGCGCGGACTCAAACGCCGTGCGTCTCAGAGAGCTCGACCTCGGCTCCAATCCGCTCGACGACGCAGGCGCAGAAGCACTCGCCCAAAGCGCGAACCTGATGGACCTCACCGTCCTCGCGCTCTCGAACTGCAACATTAAGGATGGCGGGATGCGTGCGCTCGCCAACAGCCCGTATCTGAACCGAGTGACGGCACTCGATCTCAGTAACAACCCGATTACGGACACGGGCTTTCGGGCACTGCACAACACGGTCTACTGGCGCGCCCTGCACCAGTTACTCTTCTCCGCGGTCAACGTATCACTCGACATGCGCAAGCGGCTCAACCACAAGTACAACCGCCCGCTCCGGGCTTAGCGGTGCGAACTTACCGACCGGGATTCCGCGAGCGGAAATCGGCCTCGCTCTTCGCCCGCTGCTCCTGCTGGTCCTTGTAATATTGGGCGTCCTGATCGGGTGGGCGCGAGCTTACCGGCGCTGTACCAAACGAGGTGACGCGGTCCCACTCGTGCCCTCGTTCTCGAAGATCATCCGTTGAAACGCCCCGCGAACATGCACACCCACTCACGAACGGGGCACACACAAGCACGAGCGCGAACAGACGTCGGGGTAGGGTCGAATCCATGACCGGCTCCCTAGCGCGTGGAAATATTGAGGCTCAAATGGGAGAACGTTTCAGATTGCGAGACTTGCGCGGAAGCACTATCGGTACGGCTTCGCACGAATTTCAGGTGCAATAAAACATTGCATCCCTACCCCGCACGCGGTATCATTATTCAATCGTGGCCAACTGATTACGAATTCTGAGCGTGTGCAGTAAAAGCCACTCCGGGGGAGCGAGGCACCGGGTGTCCCAGAATGTTAGCAATTGTTAGCCACCAAACCGGTGCGAATGGCTGAATCATCGGCGATTCCGGCATTTCTTTGCCGATGATGTCGTGACGGATAGGCTTCCAAAGCTAAAAATTGACAAAAAGCATGCGACTAAACAGAAAACGCGATTGACACAAAAAACTGTCGATCGCAAGATTAACTAAAATACAATCAAGCAACTCTCCTTCCTCTCCTCGCACCCTACTCTCGCCCTTTCCGCCCGTCTCCTCTAATATTGTGTACTGTCTACCCCGATCCCGGAGACCCGCGCACCATGCCGACGGTAATCGACTGGAGTCCGATCGTCGATCCGTCGGAACTGGTGCGTCAAACGCGAGATACACTCGCTTCCGGCTCGGCCGTCGTGCTGCCGGGCGACTGTGGGTACGCGGCCCTGTGGCGCCCGGGTACTGCCATCGACCTACTCGCTCCGGCTCTGCTCGCGTGGGGACCGGACGAGGCTGCGGCTCTGGGTGCGAACATCCCAACAGTGGCCCGGCGCCTGATGGTCCGCGCGTGGTCCGCGCCGCTCGTCATCGAGGTGCCCACTACAGCGGAACTTCCCGCGAACACGAACGGTTTCGCGCGATTCCGCTACCCCGAACACTCGCTGTTCGACCTGGTGATCCCAGCAGTTGCGGAACTCGGGCCGATTCTGGTGGCCGACACCGGTGACACAACCGCAACTGCGGCCGCGGAACGATTAAAACAAGCCGTCGGATTGGTCGTGGATGCCGGCGCACGTGCTGCGGATACAAGACCGACCGTAGTTCGTGCCACCGACACGGGTTACACGATCACCGAAGCCGGCGCGTTTCCGGCTGAGGAGATCGAGCGGCTCGCGGCGCGAATCATTCTCTTCGTGTGCACCGGGAACACGTGCCGCAGCCCGCTCGCCGAAGGACTGGCGAAGAAGTTGCTCGCGGACCGGCTCGGGTGTACCGTAAGTGAATTACCCGCGCGCGGCTTCTGGGTGCTGTCCGCAGGAGTCGCAACCTACGGCGGCAGTCGCGCAGCCGTCGAAGCGTGCGAGGTTGCGGCCGAGTACGGTGCCGACCTAAATGCCCACGCGAGCCGCCCAGTAAACGCCCAACTGTTGCTCGCAGCAGACGATGTGATCGCGATGACACAGGGGCACCTGCACGCGATTCGAGCACGGTACCCCGACGCCGGTCCGGTACCGCGGCTCCTGTGCGGCACTGAAGACTTGGACGACCCGATTGGGGCAGGACCGGCCGTGTATCGGGAATGTGCCGAGACCATTTTCCGGCACCTAGAGCGGATTCTTCCAGAATGGGTGGTGTCATGAAGGTCGCCGTGGGCAACGACCACCGCGGGTTGAGCGTCAAGCTGCGCGTGGTCGGCTTACTGACCGAACTCGGTCACGAAGTTCACGACCTCGGGGCGACCGGACCCACGGGCGTGGACTACCCCGACTACGCGATCCCGGTGGCCGAAGAGGTGAGTACCGGTAAAGCGGACCGGGGCGTCCTGATCTGCGCCACCGGCCACGGCATGTGCATCGCCGCGAACAAAGTGTGCGGCGTCCGGGCCGTAAACTGCCGCGACGTGATCGATGCCGAACTGAGTCGGCGGCACAACGACTCGAACATCGTGTGCGTCGCGGCCGATCTGCTCGGCGAGGACCAGATCGAGCGGATGATCCGGGCCTGGCTCGTCACCGAATTCGAGGGCGGGCGCCACACCCGGCGCCGGGAAAAGGTCACGGCCTACGAGAAGACGCACGAGCGCCCGGCCTGAGCAGCCGAGCCGCAATTCGCTCGCGGTGCGAATCAACAACGCACCGCACCTTCCACAAGAGACGCGGATTCGACACACTTTGGCGCCGGTCCCACGTCACCCACACGGCTGTCGCACACAGTGTTAAAGCTTGCAGATTGACGAGCAGCCCGCGCACCGGCCACGGGCCAGACACCTTCAGAATCGCCAGCCCCACAACAAACCCAATAGCCGCAACAATCCGCTCACGCACCGACCGGGATCGATCGGCAGCCGTAACGAGTAGGATCAACGCGGGGACCGCGAGCGGTACCAGGTGATACGCCTCCAAGTATGGGTTCACCGCGACCGGTCCGAGGACGAGCAGGGACACGTGCGTCAGAATGCGCCGACCGTCACGTTCGCCCCGGCCCCAACACGCGACGGCCCCAGCCAATCCCACTGCCACCCACGCCGCGCACACTAAAAGCACCATGCCCTTTGCCAAACTCGCATCGCCTCGTGCCACGTGCGCCGCGGCCTTATCGAGCGAAATCAGAATCGGGTGCATGTTCTTCAGGGTCGGATCGGTCGCGCGCGTCAACTCTCGGAACCACCCGCCATACACTTCCTGAAAACCAGCCGTACCAAACGCTACCACGGGCAGCGCGACCCAAAATACGAGCGAGCACACCACAGCGACAGCAAAAGCCCGCCAGCGTCGCGTCCAAACTAGGTACGGCAGCACCAAAACGGGCAGCACCTTCAGCGCGACAGCGAGAGAAAACCAGAAGCCGGCTGCCGCTTCGCGTTGGCGCGTGAGCGCCGTGCACCCGAACAGGATCGTTGCAAGCACGACCAGATTGCAGTTGATCGACCGCATATCCCACTGGAAGTAGTACGCAACGACGACGTGTGCGAGCGGCAGCAAACAGAGGAGCCCGGGCCGTTGATGTAAGCCCAAAATGCGCGCGAGAACAGCGTAACTACCCACAGCGGCAAGTCCCGTCAGCGCGAGCCAGAGCGAAGCAGAAACAGCGAACGGAAACGTGGCGCTCGCGGCGTGAATCGCAACAGCCGACGGCGGGTACGGATAATTGGGGGTGTACTGGTGCGTTTCGACGACGTGGCGGCTCGAATTGTACAGGATGCAGTAATCGACCGCCGATTGCGGCCACGGGGCCGCTCCGAACAGCGTGCGCGCGGTGAGATCGAACAGGAGCCAGCCGATCAACCCCACAACGGCAACGACATCCCACCGCCGCCACGCGCGTCCGTGTCCCGTATGCATCCGGCGAGTCCTGCCAGCCGGCGGTGCGCCGGAATGTATTGAAATTTAAGCGAATTCTGCCGGTGAAAGGCTGTAACGAACAACAGGCCTACCACTTTCGGCGGGCCTGTTATGACACAAACGGCTGTTCCAGTCTATCCATCTTAATCTTTTGATTTGTGCCCCTCGACAAGCGGTGAAAATCGTCGTCAGCGAGGCAAGAAAACGCGAAGTGGTCGGCGTCTGAAACCCGGCACTAAATTACGTACTGCAACGGCTGGCCCGAATCGACGAGTTGGGCCAGTGTAGTGTGTTTGAGGATATCGGCTTGAGCCTTAAGGAACTCGTCGTGCGCGTTCCGGACGCGGTCCCACACGTCGTCGAGCGCTGCGGCCAGCGGCGACGCGGGTTTACGCGATTTCGTTCGCGTGCCAGCCTGTTCGGTTCCCTCTACCGCGGCGACCACGTCGGCTAAAGTGATGTCCGCCGGGCGCTTCGCGATGTGATACCCGCCGGCCGCCCCGCGCGTGCTCGTTACGAGCCCGGCTTTATTCAACTGAATCAGGATCTGCACCAGGAATCGCGGTGACGAGATCCCGTGCTTGTTGGCGATTTCCGTCAGGCGCACCGGTTTCGGGTCGCCGTACTGCGCGGCCAGTTCCAGCATCGCGAGACACGCGTACTCGGCGCGAGCGGAAAAAAGCATTGTGAAAGTCCCAAGTCGTAAAGTCGAACGCCGCAAAGTCGAGGGCCACAAGATCAGGGCTTTACGCCGTTCGACTTTCGTCAGATGCCTTCCCCGTCCTTGACCTCGATCACGTGCAGTCCGCACTCCTTTTTGACCTTCCCGGCCCAGCGCCCGGCCCGGTCGTCCTCGCCCGCGGCCACCGGGCGCGTGCAGGGCCAACAGCCGATGCTCGGGTAATCGCGGTCGTGGAGCGGGTTGTACGGCACGTCGTTCTTGTGGATGAATCCCCACACGTCTTTCTTCGTCCAGTTCAGCAGCGGGTTCACCTTCACAAGATTGAATTTTGTGTCCCACTGCACAACTTCGGCTTTTCCGCGATCGGTGGTTTGGTCTTTGCGGATCGCAGAGATCCACGCGAGCGGGGCGATACGTTCCACCGCGAGGCGCAGAGGAAGAATCTTCCGGTCGTAGCAGCACTGGTCGGGGCGGTGTGAATACAACGGACCGCCGTGTTCGGCCTCGTACTCCGCGACCGTCAGCTCCGGTCGGATGTACTCCACCTCGATCCCGTACTTGTCTTTGATCCGTTCGCGGAGTTCGAGCGTTTCCGGAAACTGGTAGCCCGTGTCGAGATTAATGACCGTTGTGGCGGGTTGAATCTCGGCGAGCATGTGAATGATGCAGCAGCCTTCTGCACCGAACGCCGTCGCCATCAACAGTCGCGGGTGAAATCGCTCAGCGGCCCACTGCAACACGGTCTGCGGCGACGCGGTCCGGAGACGTTCGTTGGCTTCCGCGATGTCCTCTGTCGTCGCCTGTTGCACCGACATCCCGCGCTCCTGGGCGATTCTAACAGAACCTGCATTACTATCGTAAGGATTGTATACCTCAAAGAAAAGGCGAACGGTTTGTGTGAGACACCAATATTGGACGAACGCCCCTAAAAATGGCAAATAGCCCGGTGAGAGTAGCGCGAATCCCTCGCGTCTACACTCTACCGGGCTACTGAGTTAGCCGTTTGTCCGGACTCTTAGATCAGGACGCTGTCACGGATTCCGCCGCGCACATTAATAGCTATAATCGCCTTGAATTTCTAGCACATTTCTCTCGACCCTGGCAGGTCCGATTGCACTGCCGTTGGTGTCCCGGACACCAGTTGTCAGGGCTTCATCTGAGCTTCCCTGACGAATTCCCTTTCCGCATTATCATTTCATGCCCTACCCACCGCGCAAATTAACACACAACGGCGAGACACTCACCCTGATGGAGTGGGCCGCGAGAACCGGGATTAATGCGGACACGATCCGCAGCCGGATCAATCACCAAGGATACGACGTGTCGCGGGCACTCACGACACCCGTGGCGTCGAAGTATTCGCCAAGGAACAAGCCACCCATACCACCGCCACGTGCGTGTCCCAAAATGCTCCGGCACAAAGCCAAAGGCGTCGCGTACTCCAAGTGGCGAGTGGGCGGCGAGACGCGCTACGCTTACTACGGCCCGTGGGGTTCGCAGGAGGCCGCCGAAGCGTACCAGCGGTTTCAAATTGAGTGGGCCGCGGAAGGCGCGAAGCTCGCGCGGGCGAACAAATCGTTCGTTCAGGTCTGCGAACTGGTGGAAGTGTATCTAGAGCACGTGACGCGGTATTACGTGAAAGACACGGAACCCACATCGGAACAGCAGGCCCAGCGCAGCGCGATGCGGGTGCTGCTGGAACTGCACAAGGATCTCCCAATTAACGATTTTAAGCCCCGCCACCTCAAGGCGTGCCAGCAAGCAATGGTGGCGAAGGGCTGGATGCGGGGCACGGTTAATAGTCGAGTGCGGCGCATCATCCGTTGTTTCTCGTGGGGAGTGTCTGAAGAGCTGGTTCCCGTAGCACTTGCCGATGCGCTAGAGCACGTGCCGAATCTCCAAGCGGGCCGCACGACGGCACCAGATCCTGACCCAGTTACAAGCGTGTCAGAGCGGGTAATCGTAGCCACATTGCCCCACCTCGACGCCGATCCGGAACGAGCAGCCATCCTGACCGCAATGATTCGCTTCCAGGAGGCTTCAGGATGTCGCCCTGGTGAACTGTGTGCAATGACTGCGGATGCGATCGATACCAACGAAACCGAATGGGCGTACCGCGTGCGAGACAAGAACACACACCGGCAGTGGAGACGCAAGCCTCTGACCAGATGGTTCGGGCCAAGAGCACAAGAAATCCTGCGCCCGTTCCTCGCCAACCCAGGGCCGGGCGGCCGCATCTGGTGCTTTCCGCCACGATTTCCGAACGGGCCAAAAGCCAAGCGCGTGCCCATTTCGTCCGAGCGGTATGCGGAAAAAGTGCGCATGGCGTGCAAGTTGGCTGGGGTCGAATTCTGGCACCCGCACCAGCTCCGACACAACCGCGCGACGGCCGTGCAGCGGATCTACGAGAGTGATGATGCGGCGGCGGTCGCGATCGGCGACACACCAGAGGTGACCAGGGCCATTTACATTGACCCGAATCACGCGATCGCCCGGCGGATCGCCCGCGCAACCGGATGATCCCGCACATCCTCACGGAATCTTCACTGCGCGACGGATAACCGGACCAACCGACATACGCGACACATATTCACACAGGCGAGAGTGGGCGGACCTGCCCATTGACTCGCCTGGTGCCATTGTGACTCCGAACGATCCGTCTCCAATTTGGAACGCTGCCACTCAATTTGCCCGCGAAACCGATCGGCCCACACCGCTCGCTATCCTCATCCTGAACCCGGACGGTTCGTGGGAGGAGATTGGCGCGGATGGACGATTTTGCCGCGTCTGGCAGAGTACACCCGGAGAGTTTCCGGCCGCAACAGGGTGGAGTTTTCGCGCTGGTCTAGTCGCGTTCAACGGGCGAGAGTTCCGCATTGGCGGATTGAAGTACAAGCTGCTCCGTGCGCTCGCGGATGGCCGTGGGCAACCAGTTGCGGACCGCGTGCTAAAAGCTCGCGTGTGGGCTGACGACAACGTCGAGGATAACCGGCTTAAGGATGTGGCTTTTGGGCTCCGCGCTGTCTTGCGTGCGGAACTGGGGCTTAGCGAAGATGTTGACCCAGTCGAGCGACTTGAGGGTGGGTACAGGCTCGCACAATCATGAATTGCTTTTCTCTTCAGCCTTCGGCGGCCACATACCTTCCGCCTTAAGCAACTCGCGACATGCGCGGTTAACTAACTCCGCGACATCAGCCTCATCCCGATCCGCCAGTTTCTGAAGCTGGCGGAAGGTATGCGGCCTCACGAGAACCCGACGGTTCTGCTTCGCTGTTTCAGATCCTTCTTCTTCATTCGCCATGTCCGCGATTGTCTGCGCAACTCAAAACGATTTCAACGCCTAGAGCGATAGTGTCGCCACCCCACCGGCACCAAGTGCAATCTTGGTGTACACTCGGTGGATACTTTCTACCGATACGTCATTATATCAACATCCAACACAAGCCACGCTTAGCTAACCGAGGACAGAATTTCGGATCAGACCAGTTTCAGACTCATTTCGCAACGGTTTTACAACCTGCGAAGATTATGATTTATTATGTACGGCCGAACAGTAAGGAGTTAGCACGATGGATCCGATCACCAAAATCAGCGAACCGGGCATCGGGTTACCCGAGAATCTCGTCCCTCCGACGGACGAGAACCGTGATTACCTGATCCCGGCCGAGATCGCAACTGCGTGCCGCACGGACCACATGACGGTACTGCGGTGGCTGAACATGGGCATAACGGCCCGTGACGCAAACGGGCGCCGCACTCGGGTGCGTCTTGAGGGTGTCAAGATCGGCGGGCGATGGAAAATCCCCGTCGCGAAGTTCGAGGCGTTTGTTCGCGCGACCAGCGGAATGGCTTTCCCCACGGCCGAAAAGGAGCCGCGCGAGAGCGAAGCTCAACGTAAGGTTCGAGTTGCTAAGTGCCTCGAACGGCTTGCCGCACAAGGGATGCTTTCCTGAGCCATCCCACACCCCACCCTCAACCACACCAAGAGAAAAGCCATGCCCCGTCGCAAGCCGAAACCCCTGCCCGCGACCGGTAGCGACCGCGCGCTCGTCGCGGAGATGTGCGCCCGCCCGACGGTGCTGCGCCTGCTCATGCTGTGGGGATCCTACCGCGACGGGTTCGGTCAGGACGCCGTGGCGCGGGGACTGGGTCAGCTCGACCCGCCGGTGATGGTCAAGGCAGATGAGGTGCCGGCGCTGTATCACGCGGTGCTCGACCACCTCACGGCGCAGGTGCGAGAGTCGCGACGGGCCGCGTAGTGCGGCGTGAAATCACGCGGGCGCTCGCTTCGGTTGGAGAGGCGGGGCGGGCGTCCGAACAGCGGTTGGCCCCGAGCCGGTGAGGAATCGGGGTACGCGGGAGTAGCTCAGAGGTAGAGCGGGGCGCCTTCAGCAGCGCCCATGTCGCGGGTTCGATTCCCGCCTCTCGCGCTTCGGCAAGCAGCAACCCTTTTTGACCAGGAGCAGACGATGGTGGCTCAAACGAGTTCCGCCGGGGGAGACCGCGCGCCCAAACGGACGCCGGCAGCGTTCCTCAGGCCGGGCGACATGGTGCGTGTGCTCACGGCACCTGTAGCGGCCCCGTGCGTGATCGTGGCTGTGATCTATGAGCACCGGCTCCACGGCGTGTTTGTCCTGTACCGCATCGCGGCGGGTACGGTCGAACTGCTCATTGACCCCGCGAACGTGGTGCTGATCGGTGAGGCGGCGACCGCGCCGGCTCACGGGCCGATGTGCGAATGCGGCGACGACGCGGCCGATCCCGCTGCGGAAGCAGTGGCCACGGCCGAGCCGACCGAGCCCGAGGGAACGATCGAATGGGCGCGAACATCGGGCGGGACCGCGTGGGTTAGCTCCGACGGGCGGTTTCAGATCGCTGCGGAAAAAGAGGGGTTCGTCGCACAAGACCTGTGGTGTGGCGCCCGACTCAAACCGGCGATCCTGACGAGCGCGAGCGCGTGGTGTGAGGCCCGGAAAGAGGGCCAGCCCCTCAAGTGGAAAGAGGACCGGTCCGGGTACAGTGCTAATCTCCCGAATGCGCGATTCCGCGTTAACCGTGTTGGCGCCGATCGGTTTCAGGCCGTTGATTGCCGGTTCTCCTACACGCACCGGTTACACCAAAGCCCCATCTTCGACTCGCTCGAACCCGCCCAGCGCTGGTGCGAGGTGCGCGCCGCGTGCCAGGTCGAGGGCGAGGGCGCCACGGCCACACTCCACTACGTCGGCCCGATCCCGTTCTGACCCACTCCCCATCAACACCACTGCTCACAGAGGGCTCGTTATGTCCGCGTTCGAGGTACGTAAAGCGAAGCGCCAGCGCCGGCCGTTAAAGATCGCGCTGGAGGGGCTGAGCGGGTCCGGGAAGACGTTCACCGCGCTGCGCCTAGCGTTCGCCCTGAAGCGCGCCGGGATCGGCTCCCGCATCGTCGTGGCCGACTCGGAGAACGAGTCCGCCGGGCTGTACGACGGCGTGCAGATGGACGGGGAGACGTGGGAGTACGAAGTGTGCCCCATCCCCCACGACAAGCAGACCCCCAAGGGCTACACGGAGTGCTACGAGTACCTGGTTAAAGCCGGGTTCGACATCATCATTTTCGACTCGCTCTCTCACGCCTGGCACGGGGCGATGGAGACGGTGGACAAACACGCCCAACAGAACAAGGGCGACAAGTTCGGGGGCTGGGCGAAGGTCACCCCGGACCAGCGGAAGATGCTCACCGCGCTCACGGACCCGCGCGCCCACATGATCGCGACCATGCGGGTGAAGTCGGAGTACGAGCGCCTCGACGACGGGGGCAAGGCGCGAATCAAGAAGGTCGGCATGAAGACCGACCAGCGCGAGAACACCGAGTACGAGTTCGATTGCGTCGTGCGGCTCGACCCGGACGAGCACACGGCCCACGTCGAGAAGGTGCGCGGCTGCACCGCGATGGACGGCGCGACGGGCGATCACCCCGGCCCGGAGTTCTGGCAGCCCCTTTTGACGTGGTGGCTCTCGGCCGAGGCGGTCCCGGTTCCGCCCCCGCCCGCTCCACCAACCCCGTCACCGGCCGAAGTCGCGGCGATCAAACTGCTGGATGGCGCGACCACGTTGGAGCAACTCGCCAGCGCGTGGAAGACGCTCCCGATTCCCATTCAAGAGAAGCTCGAGTCACACAAGAACGCTCGCAAAGCCAAGCTGTCCGCCCCGCCCAAACCCGTGACTTCGACAGTGGGCGCGGACGGCGTGGAGCGCGACGAGCACGGCGACCCCATCGCGTTCACCAAAGGCCCGCCCCCGGACCCGGACCAAACAGGCTCGTTCGAGAACGAGAACAACAGCCCGCCGGACTGAGTGTGGAGGGTTCAACACCAGGGCGAACGCACGTTGGAGGGAATGATGGCCGGCGGGTGGATCAAGCTACGAACGGACCTGCAGAGCGACCCGGCCGTGATCCGGCTGGCGTCCCTTCTGAAGCTCGACACGTTCGGCGTAATCGGTCGGCTCACGACGGTGTGGGTGTGGGCCGACACGCACGCGGACCGTCACGGTCATGTCACGCTCGTGTCACGCTCGTGTCTCGATTCCATCGCGCTGTGCGACGGGTTCGGCGCGGCGCTCGAGTCCGTCGGGTGGCTGAAATCTTCTCCCGAAGAAGGCGGCGGAATCACGTTCCCGCGCTTCGATCGGCACATGGGCGAGGGCGCCAAACAGCGTGCGCAGGCTGCAAATCGCAAGCAAAAGCAGCGCTCGGGCGAGTCACGCTCTGGTCACGCTGATGTCCCGAAAATGTCACGCTCCCAGCGTGACACGAGCGTGACCAGAGAAGAGAAGAAGAGAGAAGAGAAGAAGGAAGACAATGGCCCCCCCCCTACCCCCCGCTCCCGCGGGGGATGCGGTGGGGGGAGCGGAGCCCGGACCCGAGGCGGTTCTCGTTACCGAACCGGCCCCGGAAGCCGGCCCGAGCCCGCAGGCCGTTACGTCGCACTGGAACGCTCACCCGGGGCTCGTTCCGTGCGTGGCGTCCGATCCCCACCGCGATCGTTTGATTCGCTCGTGGGCGATGGGGAACGCGCTGTGGGCCGCTCACTGGAAAGCCGCGATCGCGTTCATGGGCCGAACCCCGCTGTACTGCGGCGGCGGACAGCAACAGTGGCGCGCGAACATCGGTTGGCTCCTCAAGGCCGACAACTTCGCCACGGTCGTTGAGCGCATGCTCGCCGAATCAACCGCACCAAACGCACCCGCGCCCCGTGCGCCACCGAAGGCCGGGCCGGAATCGGCCGCGGACGCGGTCGCGCGGATCATTGCCAAGGCCAACACCAA
The DNA here is from genome assembly GCF_001610855.1 of Gemmata sp. SH-PL17. Classification (NCBI taxonomy): domain Bacteria; kingdom Pseudomonadati; phylum Planctomycetota; class Planctomycetia; order Gemmatales; family Gemmataceae; genus Gemmata; species Gemmata sp. SH-PL17. The sequence continues at coordinate 7,770,820 of NZ_CP011271.1, read as the reverse complement.
GAGCACCTCGGAGCAATCGTGTACGACGCCATTGAATGCCCGCACTGGTTCACCGCATGGGTCAGCAACTACCGAGCGGCGCTCGGCGTGAACGACGAGCTGACGGACGCGATGCTGCGGATCTGGTGGCCCGCGTTCGAGGCCGCCCGGTACACCCAGGCCGATTTCGCGGGCGTGCTCCCCCGGCTCATCGTGGCCGAGAGCACCCCGAACTGGCCCCGCGAGCACCTGGCCGCGGTCAACCGCGAGCTGCGGGCCGCGAAAGAACAGCGCACCCGCCGCGCCCCGGAGTCGAGCGGTGGCCGGTCCGGGAGCCGGTGTCAGTGGTGCGGTGGAGACGGCTGGGTTTCGGTCCCGCACCCGAAGTGCCTCTCGAACGGGGAATGGATCGCCCCGCACACGACCGTAACGCCGGCTTGCACCCGGTGCGACCGGGGCGAGCAGAGCTACCAGGCCCATTGCGTGGAAGTGGCCGAGGGGAAGCGGTTCGCGCGCCCCATGACCATCGACCAGTACGAGAAGCTCGTTGGCACCGCGTGGGTCGAGATCGTGGCCCGGCACGAACAGGCGCAGCGGCTCATGATCCGGGCCGTGTCCGCGACGGAAGGTATCGACCGAACCCCGAACATCAAGCGACTGGCGAACGCCTTCGCGATGCCCAAGTGACCCCACGAGGACGCACCCATGCACGACACCCGACCCGACCACGACGGCGAGACCTTTGACCGCAAGCTCGACCTGTCCCGGCTCAATGAGCAAACGCGCCGGGTATTTGAGGCGATGCGCAACGGCGGTTGGCTCACGCTCCTGGAGATCCAATTGCGGATCTTCGCGGCAACCCAGAAGCGCGACCCGGAAGCGAGCGTTTCAGCTCGCCTGCGTGATCTCCGAAAGGAGCGCTTTGGCGGGTTCACCGTCGAGCGCCAACGCCGCGGCGACCCGAAAGCCGGGCTGTGGGAGTACCGGCTCGTGATCCCGACCACCGACACCACCAACCCGATTCCGCCACTGGAGGCTTAACCGTGCTCACGTTCCTGACCGTGCTTTGTGTGCTGTCCCTGCTCATCTCGGTCGCGGCTCTCTGGTACGCCCGGCGAGTCGTCCGCGAGGCGCGATGGGCGGTGTCCTACGTCCGCTCGGCCCGCGCCGAGGTGAAGACCTGGCACGATCGGCTGACCGCCGAGGCCGTGACCCTGCCGTTCCCGGGCTGCCCGAACGTGCTCCGCATCGCGGACACGGGCGATACGGCGTGATGTTCCCTGTGTTTCGACCCCCGACCCCGACCGTGAAGGAGTTTCCGATGTCAGTGATTCCCGTCAGCGCCCAGAGCCTCAACGCCCTCGGCGACGGCTACGCGGGCAAAGCAATCGACAAGTGCCTCGACGCGATCAACCGTGACCTGATCGACCGCGGGCACGACGGCAACGCGCGGAAGCTGGTCGTGACGTACACGTTCCAGCCCGACACGCAAGGCCGGCTCAAAATCCTGTGCAAAACCAAAACCACGCTCCCCGACTACTCGCCCCCGGAGACGGTGGCGAAGTACGACCAGCGCGCCGGCGGGTACGTGTTCAACGCGGACAACAGCGAGAACCCGGACCAAATGACGCTGAACGATCTCGACGAAACCAACGAGTGATCCCGTGCCACCGGGGACACCCCCGGTGGCCTTCCCCAACCCTGTTTCCCCTCAACCCCACTGGATTCCCGCAATGGAAGCGAAAGCCCTTGAGTTCCTGAAAACGACGATCGAAGCCGCGACCCCGGGCGAGCGCATCGTCACCACGGACCGCGAGCCGCGGCACGTGTACTACGTGCTCCAACCAGACGGCAAGCTCGATCGCACCTTTGCGACCGAGGCGCCGGCCGCTCACCAGGCCGCGGATCTTGACACGCTCGTGCGGGCCGCGATTGCACGTAAGCCTGATGCCGATAACCCGTTCGGCCCGGAGATCTGGTACGCGCGAAGTGGCGTCGTGGCCGTGCTCGATACCGAGGCCACGGCACCCGACGTGTGCCGCCTCGCACTCACTCCGTCCCCGCAAATGGCGAAGCTCGCCGAGTGGGACCGCCAGGGCAAGGCGAGCCCGACCCAGGCCGAGCTGGTGATTCTGCTCCGCACCCTGTTCGCCGGGTACTACCCGGTCGATTTCCTGCCCGCGATTCGGGGCGTGAAGTCGAGCAAGAAGACCGACGCCGATTCGCAGATCGGGCACGGTAAGGTGTCGCTCGGCAAGTCGATGATTGCCGAGATGACCGGGGTGGCCGCGATCCCGGAGCAGATCGTGTTCACCGTCCCAGTGTTCGCTCAGGCCGCGGTTCACATCCGCGGGCCGGTCCGGGTGGAGATCGACCCGGACCCGCAGAACGAGCGGTTCAATCTGTACGTGATCCCCGGCGACATCGAGACCGCCTTCGCTCACGCGGAAGAGGTGCTCGCGAACCGGCTCGAACTGCTCCTCGACGGTAGCCCCATTCCGGTGTACCGCGGCACGCCCTGAGTGACTTCCTGAGACAACCCGGGCGGTGGATGCGGTGCAGTGGAACCAGCGCGACGGGCGAAGGCGCTGTAATCCCCTCACCGGCCGCCCGGGTTTTTCATGCGCGAAAGGCGGTTTGAGATGGGCGCTCGGATCAAGAAAACGCTGGAAAAAGAAGTGCAAGCGACGTGCGTGGCGTGGCTGGAGTGGTGGGGCGCGCTGCCCATTCGGACCAACTCCGGGTCAATGAAGATCGGCAAGCGGTTCGTCCGGTTCAACGACGAGGAAGGGTGCGGTGACGTGCTGTGCTGCCTGCCGGACGGCGGCCGGTTTTTATCTCTCGAGTTGAAGAAGCCGGGGCCGGACACCACCAGCGCCGAGCGGAAGAGGAAGCAAGCCAGGCACCGCGCACGGGTGATGGCACGGGGCGGGCTGGCCATCGTCGCGACATCGCTCGACGAGTTGCGGGCGGGGTTGCAGGCCGTCGGTTACGACATCGCGAACCGGTACGAGATGATTCAGCCGATCGAGCAAGGGAGTGCAGCATGAGCAAGAAGAAGCTCACCGAGGCCGAGCGACTCACGCATGCGTGCCCGAAGTGCGGCGCTCGGCCCGGCTTTACGTGCCTGGATTATAAGGACCAACCGGCCCCGCTGTGTGTCGAACGGGGCCGCCCGGAGATCACGGCGAAGAAGCTTCAGAAGAAAGCCGACGAGCGGAACGCGCGAGCATTGGCATCGGTTGGCGGCGACAACACGTTGCTGACGTTCCTTCACGATGGAGCTGACAACCTGCTCGCGGCTGAAGGTTTACGAAAGGTGAACGCGGACGACATCGCAGCAGAGAAGTTGCGAAACGTCCGCCTCGGCGCGGAGAGCGGCGGGCGAGCCGAACACCGACTCCGTGAGGGGCTCAATTGGATCACACTTCGCTATATGCGACGAGTGGCTGCGGAACTGTTGGGGGTTGATGCTGAATCGCGGATCTGGGCACACGCAGAGCGCGTCTACCAAACGAACCTCGACCACATTTTCAGCAGCTACGGAACGGCCCTCTGCTCAACAGGGAAGATCGATCTCGCGCTTGAACTCCGGTTCGATCCGGCTCGGGTGAAGGAATGGGAATTCAAGACACCTGATGGGCGGGTGGTGAAGGGGAGCAACGACGGTCGGTACTTGGTTGTAACCGACCGATGGCCGCCGGACGGTTACACGCCCGTGATGACGCGGGAGGAGTTCCGCGCGAAGTTCGAGACGAAAGGCATGTTCTGGCGGCCCCCAACGGACCTACCGGAACCAGACGACGGCGGATTGTTCGAGCGAACGATTGGAGCATTGGGGAGGGCGGCATGAGCGATCGCGCCGCACTCCTCACCGCGATCCGCGTTCACCTCGGCGACGACACCCCGCGCCTCGTGTACGCGGACTGGCTCGACGAGCACCCGGAGAGCGATCGCGACACGGCGACCGCGGAGTTCATTCGCGCTTCGTGCCTCGGCCGGAATCATCCCACCGGGTACATGCCACGGAAGGCTTACCAGTGGCTTCACGAGAACTGGCAGCGGCTCGTCCCGGAGACGCTCGGGCTGCACGTTCGCCGGTTCTTGATGATTCACGAGGAGACAGGGGAAGTGTCTTCAGACATGGGGTGGTCGCGAAGTGGTCGTGATGTCGAGGCGTACATCCGAATGCCATTTGGTTCAGGTGATGGCATTCTTGTCAGCTGCCGAACGGTGTTTGAGTTCAACCGCGGGTTCTTGCAGTGGTGGACCGTGCATCGGCCCGGCGCATTTGATCGCATTCGTGGAGCGCTCGCGGTGGATCAGCCCCTCGCGAGGTGCCGAAAGTTCCCGCTCGATGCGGAGTGGGGATGGAAGTGAACGTGACACAAACTCAAAGAGAAAGGCCAATGGGAATTACCGCATTAGCTCCGTGGTATGGATCAAAGCGCACCCTCGCGGACCGCATCATCCACCACGTGGGGCCGCACTCGGCGTATTGGGAACCGTTCTGTGGATCAATGGCAGTGCTTTTCGCAAAAGAGCCGTCGCGCCAAGAAACCGTGAATGACCTCCACGGCGACCTAATCAACCTCGCGCGCATCGTCGCCGATCCGAAGCTCGCGCCGGAACTCGAATGGCGCCTGCGCCGCACTCTTGTTCACGAGGGGTTGTACCGCGAAACCATTGCGTGGCTCAAGAACCCCGAGGCCGATCGGGAGGGCGTCGAGCGCGCGTATCGTTACTTCGTGCGATCGTGGATGGGAATGAACGGCGTGGCCGGTACCGCGGTGAGGTGTAACTTCGCTCGCCGATTCACCAGCAATGGGGGTTGCCCGGCTGTGCGATTCGCGTCAGCAGTCGATTCACTCCCCTGGTGGCATCAGCGGTTGAGGCACGTCGCCATCTACCAGGGCGACGCGATCGACCTCTGCGAGAAGATCGAAGACAAAGAAGGAACGGCGATCTACCTCGACCCGCCGTACCTCGAAAAATCCGACGAATACGTTCACGACTTCGCGGACCCGGACCACTTGCGGCTTGCGACCACGCTTCGTCGGTTCACAAAAACCCGGTGTGTGGTCAGCTACTACGATCACCCGAAACTCGTCGAGCTGTACCCCGGTTGGCACAAGATCGATCTGCACATCAACCGCGCGATGGCGAATGCGAACCGGGCCAAAACCTCACTTGCGCCCGAAGTGCTGCTCGTGAACCAAGCCCCCATCACCCAAACAGCAAAGGAGGCCGCGTAATGGCACAGCAAAGCATCTGTCGGAGTTGTGCGAGGACGGAACGTGTCGCGTGGTGCCGAAGGCCGTGGCCGCCGAATGCACAGCGAAACTCGGCGTCGTGCTCCATCGCTCGCACTTCGTGACCTGTCCGAACTCCGATCGGCACCGGCGCCCAGCGTAAGCAACCCAAATTCGCCCCAACCATTGAACCGAGGAGCTGAAATGGCAACGAATCTGAAACCCGGTACGCACCCATACGTGATCGGCGATGCGCTCAACGACCTGGTCCGCGATCAGGGGGCATGGTCACAAGCCACGTTCGGCGCCGACGCCGAGCGCGGGCCGATCGGTGCGCTGAAGCATCTGGCGAAGGAAGCCGCGGAAGCGGAAATGGCCTTCATCATGAACAACTGCGTCGGCGGCGATCGCGGCATCATCGCCGAGGAGCTGGCCGATTGCTTCCTGCTCATCCTCGACGCGAGCCGTCGGGCCGGGTTCACACCGATCGAACTGATTCGGGCGGCCGAACAGAAGATGGTGACGAACAAACGGCGGGTGTGGCCTAAGACCGTCGGCGACGTGCCGAGCGAACACGTGAAAGAGGCCGCATGAGCGCCGCCGACCTCACGCCCGTGCGGGCCACATTCCGTTTGAGCGCGGAAGCGAATGAGTTATCCTGTTGAACATTACACCAACTACAACTAGATTTCACACCCGTACTCGTTTGGCATTCAATACAAACTGACTGAGTGTGGGGATGGGCTGGCAAACCAAGTTTAAGTTTGGCAATCGGAGTAAAGTAGATGACACCTGAACTCGTCCACGCGATTCTCTGGCCGACAGTCGTGGTTGTTGCTCTTATCTTGTCGCGGCACCGTTTTACCCACTTCAAACTTAAGGTTCTTGGCGGAGAGGTGGAAGTTTCTGCGAAAGAGGCCGCAAACATGGCACAGGAATTGCTTGATGAAGCTGATCGATTGATTAAATCTGTCACGCCAAAAGAGCAGAAACTACTCGCGAAGGTGTATTCGGCACCCAAGATGCTCACCGTTGAGCAACTTATTCCTGGTTTCAGTCGTGGGTCTATAGAGCACGAGCAACTTCGCAAGTTGCGGATGATACAGTTAATACGACCGGCAAGTGGCAAACAATGGGAAGCCCAGGAATATGTGGAGATTAAGCCATTCGGTAGAATACTATTTCGGATTCGACCAAAGGCGTTACTAGGCGAACAAGCTTAATTTGTCGCTGCGCCGAACCTAGCCCCATAGTCTTTAACAGCTTCCCATGTTTGCCCTCGCCTTCCTCACCCTCGCTGCTGATCCGCTTCCCCTTTCGCTCGACACAATCTCGGTCGAGCGAGCCCGCATGCTGGACGGCAAGCAGGTCACCGTCACCATGTTCGTCGCGAAGCCCATCGATCAGTCGCCGGACTGCACCATCGTCGGCGCTGTCGATCTCCCGGACGGTATCGAGCGCGGCGCGCACCTCAACGGACACCGTTACGACCTCGAAGGAACGCGGATCACAGTCACGGGGAAGCTCTGGGTGATCGATCACCCGGGAGCCTTCGTTGAAGGGGTGTTGGTGCCAGCGTGGACCGAGATTCGGGTGGAAGAGGGAAAGTGATGATTACCCTCAAATGAGCGATCTGCCCCCACGAATAATCAGTCAGGGAGGTCGTGTATGTACATCGCCAAGCTGTTAGCTGCCATCTTCGGCGCCAATCCCCGCTACTCCTGCTACGCAATGATGCCCCTTTGCGTAACATCCGACAAGATCAGACCTTTCGCCAAGATCAGATCGATGAAGAACGAATTTGTGGGATGTGTGCCCCTGGAAAAGTGGCTGACCAATGAGGTAGAGGTAAAGGAGGTTCTTGAAGCGCTTCTTCCAGCAAAGGAACTGCGACAGTTCATCGACTCCAAGTCGCGGTCAGCCGAGTATACCGTGCCACGTTTGCAGCTGTCTGCTCCGGTTCCCGCCTTTCCCCCGCGGACTGCCAACTACGGGCGGTATAGTACCGGGCCACCCGTACACGGCGGGTTTAGAAACCTCGCGTGACAACTTCCGGCCCTCAACGTGCAAACATGTTGAAACGGGCATTCGCGTGTGTCGTGCGGGCATTGAAGGCGTCGTGGGTGATGGCCCGAGGATCTATTACTTCCCTCGACCGCCTGACGCCCAAGGTCTCGGTCGAGACCGAGGTCAAGGTGGTTAAGGTCCGGGTCACATTCGATTGGTCGCGGCCCGTGCCGCCGAAATCCGACCAATTGAAGCTCGACTAACCGAAGGAGAGCCCTACCAAAGTTGGCGGGGCTCTCCCATTTCATTGGTCCCATCAAGCTCGGTCGCCACTGCCATTTTCCCCCGCGGGCGTGGAATCGCCCCTCCAAGCACTTCTCAGTCGCACGCGGAATGTTTGTCCCGCGCCCGCTCCTGCAAATACCGCGTTAGTCGGTACCGATGATTACGACGGGTTGTTTTAAATAGCAAAATCCAATCGAAATCTGGTACCGAATCGGGATTACCTATTTCGTAGGATGCAAACGCTCTACACTGAATCGCTCGCCACCAGCCTCAACCCGCCAGGCTCGATGTCATGAACTCCATTGCCAAAGCCCTCGAACACATCCACTCCCGAGGCGCTCAACTCGACCCGCACGAGCAAAGGGAACTGGCCGAGCAGCTCGCCGAAGAAGCGGAAACCCTCACCGACATGGCCGACGCCGCCGAACGGGACAGCTACCTGGTGGACGACCCGGACGAGCGGACCCTGAGCAAGCGTTAGAGCTTCGCTCGCTGGACAATCTGGCGAATGTCATTCTGACGGGTCCTTCCCCCGGGTCAGGAGGGGGAGACCCCACGGGGAACAGTCGGGCTCGCACACAGAGTAGCGGATTGGAGGACACCCGGGCTTGCACCGGGCGCCGGATCGGTCATGCTGTGGCAACCGTGACGGCCGATGTAGCCAGCGACGACAAGCAGATCACAAGGTCCACGCCATGAACGAACAGATGTGGCTCATGGATGACGGGGACGATTTCATGCGGCTCGTCAAGTTCGCGGCAAATAAAGTGAGCGAGCGCAAGATCCGATTGTTCACGGTGGGTAGTTGCCGGCTGATCTGGACGCTTATCACCAAGAAACCGTATCGCGTGGCCGTCGAGGTGGCTGAAGCCTTCGCGGACGGTGAAGCGACCAAAAAGGCGCTGACCGCCGCACGGATCGCGGCCCGGACCACTGTCGCGGCCGAAAAAAAGTATGCGAAGCTGCAAGTCGCGGCCGCGTGCTTGGATACCGTGAACGCGAACGTGGTCAGCGGGGCATTCGGAGCGTCCGTAGACGTCCCGAGCGCGGCCCTTTACCGCGGGACGGACGACTGGGACTACGACGCGACGAAACTGACCATCCTGGCGCTCCTTCGCGATGTGGTCGGCCCGTTGCCGTTCCGTAAGGTCACGGTGAAGCCCGCGTGGCGCACCTCCACCGCCGTCGCGCTCGCGTCCCAGATGTACGAAGCGCGTGATTTTAGCGCGATGCCGATTCTGGGGGACGCGCTCCAGGACGCCGGGTGTGACAACGACGAGGTGCTGGACCACTGCCGCGGACCGGGGCCGCACGTGCGCGGGTGCTGGGTTGTGGACTTGGTGCTCGGCAAGGAATAGCGGCGGTACTGACAGCTCTTAATCGTGAAACGACACGGGCCAGGGATTGCTCCCTAGCCCGCTCCGTTCCCGTGGTGTCTACTTCCCGACCTGGGGCGCGGTAGGCCCACGGCACGCCGGTGGCCGGGGAGCTTCTAACCATCTTCACAATGGTGAAAGCCCGACCCGCGGGGTTGCCACAGCCACCATTGTGAAGATGGTTTGAAGGGCAACGGCCACTGGTAAGCGTGCGGGAACGGCCTTCCCCGTGTGGGGTGTGGCGGAATGGGCTCGGCTGACGCAACATCAGCCTGTCGCAGGGCGACGAGCTAAACCAACCACGAGAACACGCACATTCTACCGGCCGGAACCGGTCCGAGCACGTCCGTCCCCAATCAATTGTTAATGACGATTGATTTCCGATATCGAATTGGAAATGACTATTAATTAGAATGGTGCCTGCGCGCAGTGCGTGAGGAGCCGGGGAGCCAATGGCCAAGAAGAAGCGACCGGCGAAGAAGCCGAAGCGCCCGGACCGGAGCGCCCCCGCGCCCCCACCGGTACCGCCCCCGCCGCTCGTGCTCCCGTCCCCCGGCGACGACGAGCGCGAGCGCAAGGCCGGGCAGTCGCGGGAGCGGTCCAAGTCGGTCCGGGAGATCGGCCCGCTACCCGCGGTCGCGGCCCCGGAGCGCCGCGAGAAGGGGCGCAAGTCGCTCCGGGCGTTCCTTCAGCTCTACTTCCCGCGTCGGTTCCGGCTCTCGTTTAGCTCGGCGCATCTGATCGCGATCGACCGCATGGAATCGTGTACCGACTTCGGGGAGCTGTTCGCGTGCGCCATGCCCCGCGGGTTCGGCAAAACGACGATGGCCGAGTGTGCCGTGCTCCGGGCCGTCCTGTACGGGTTCCGCCGGTTCGTCGTGCTCGTGTGCGCCACGGGGCGTCTCGCCGAGCGCCGGCTCAAGCAGATCATGCGAGAACTGGAGACGAACGACCTGTTGCTCGCGGACTTCCCGGAGGCGTGCTACCCGATCCGCGCGCTGAACCGCATCCACAACCGCGCGAAGGGGCAAACCCTCAACGGGAAGCCCACACGCATGGAAATGACCAAGGAAGGAGTGGTGCTGCCCACGGTGCCCGGGTCCGCGTGCTCGGGGGCCGTTCTTCAGGTCGCGGGGATGGAAGGGGCGATCCGCGGGGCGAACGTGGCCGGACCGGACGGCGAACCGCTGCGCCCCGACCTGGCGGTGATCGACGACGCGCAGACCCGGGATTCCGCGAAAAGCCTGATCCAGACGAGCGAGCGCGAAGCGGTCGTGACCGGGGACGTGCTCGGGCTCGCCGGTCCGGATGTGAACATGGCCGCGGTCATGCTGTGTACGGTCATTTACCCCAACGACCTGTCCGAGCGGTTCTTGTCCGAGGAGCTTCACCCGGAGTGGCAGGGCGTTCGCACGAAGCTGCTCGAGCAGTTCCCCTCAAACATGGAACTGTGGGACCAGTACGCGGAAATCCGGCGCGAGAGCTTCCGGACCGGGGACAAGGGGAAGCGGGGAACGGCGTTTTACAAGGCGAATCGCAAGGCGATGGACGCCGGCGCGGTGATCTCGTGGCCCGATCGGAAGAAGCCCGGCGACCTGTCCGGGCTCCAAAGCGCGATGAACTGGTTTTACACCTCGCGGAAGGCGTTCATGGCCGAGGGGCAGAACGCGCCCGAGGTGGACGGGGGGCCGGCGGGCGCGAAGGAGCTGGTCCCGGCCGAGGTCGCGAAGCGCGTGAGCGGGTGCGACCGGTACGCGGTGCCCCCGGACGCCACGCGACTGACGGCGATGATTGACGCCGGCGGCGGGCGCGGGCGCGGGTTGTGGTACATGGTGTGCGCGTGGACCGAGGGGTTCGGCGGTGCGGTGCTCGATTACGGCGCCTGGCCCCGGCAGTCGCGCACCCTGTTCAGCGCCGACGACATGCGCCCCGGGATGGCCGAGATGTACCCCACCCTCGGCGTGGCCGAGCGGTTGTACAAGGGGCTCACGGACCTTTCGGCCGAGGTGCTCGGGCGCGAGTACGTTCAGGAGCGCACGGGCGGGCGCATGCGGGTGGAGCGGTGCCTGGTGGACTCGGGGTGGCAACCGCAGACCGTCCACACCTGGTGCCGACAGACCCCGTATTGGGGCATCGTGTTCCCGTCCAAGGGGATCGCGCGCACCGCGACCTCGCGGGGTGTGGCCGAGTGGAAGCCGCGCCCGGGGGAACCGCGGCCCGGGTTCCACTGGCGCATCACGATGAGCGAAACGGGGATGGGTCGAATGGTGCAGTTCGACCCGGACGCCTGGAAGTCGTTCATCTGGGAGCGGTTCACGGCGCCCCTCGGCGGGGCCGGGTGCCTGACTGTGTACGGGCGGGGCGGGATCGGCTCGCCGGCGCACGAGATGCTGGGCGAGCACCTGGCGGCCGAGAACGCGGAGCCGATGATGGTTCGGGGGAGCACGTTCGACAAGTGGACCGAGCGCCCGTACCGGCCCGATAACCACTTGCTCGACTGCCTGGTCGGGTGCGCGGTCGGGGCGAGCGTTCAGGGCGCCACGTTCGACAGCGGGGCCGCGAGCGGGGTTCTGCTCCCGGAGCTGGCGCCCGCGGAACCCGTCAAGAGCTTTAGCGAGTTGCAGCGCGAGGCACGCGCCGCGAGAAACGGGGGCCGACGATGAGCAACGCGAGCGAAACACCGCAGACGGTTGTTACCCCGGTGCGTGGCGGGATCGTGTGCCCACGGTGCAAGGGGAACGATTGGGGTACCGCGAAGGTGCGAAAGCACCCCGGGCGGGTGATGCGGGTGCGCACCTGTCGAGGGTGCTTCCTACGGGTCCGAACTCGCGAAACGATCGAAGCCGTGATAAGTGGTCCCGATCGTTGAACGCGGGCAACGGATCAGGTGGCCGGACCCGGGGCATCGTATGTGAGCCCGGCATAACGGACCTCGGTTCCTGGTAGTCGCTCGCGCACCGATGCGAGAAATACCTCTGACATTTCTCCATACGCGCCCAAGTCAAGTACGCGCAAGTGTGGGAGCCCTTGCAGAACCGCCACGTCCGTTTCAGCAATGGGCTCGAGCGCGTAGTGGGAGCCGAGACGCAATTCCTCCAGCGATCGGCACGCGCTCAGCCCGCCGATCCCCGGGTGAAAGTAATTCGTGTCGGTCAGGTTGAGCTTTCGCAGCCGCGGGAGGGCGCCGAGAACGGATAAGTTCCGGCCGCTGATGTGTGTGTTACTCAGGTCGAGTTCCTCCAGGGCGTGCAACTTGATGATGTGCTGTAGCCCCGCATCGGTGAACTCCGAATAGCTGATATCCAGGTGCCGCAACTCAGTTAATCCGGCCAGGTACGCCAGGCACGCATCGGTGAGCCTGTCAAGCGACAACCGGAGCCGGTGCAACGTGCGCAACTTCCCGACGCGACGGATCGCATCGTTCGTGAGCCGGACGTTCCCGCCGAGCGTGAGCGACCGGAGGTTCGGCAGGACCGGCAGGTGACGGAACTCCGCGTCCGTCATACAGAAGCCGATTTCCAGTTCCTCGGCCAAAGGGAACTCGGCCAGCAACTTGAGACTATCTTCCCCGCCGAACACACCACGGGCGGCCGGGTGAAGCGTTGCAACGAAGCCACGGCGCCACTTGAAGAACAAGCACAGGGCGTTATTGGGTGCCCACGCTTGCTCGTGCGCTTCGAGTAATTTGGCTTCACGGGCGCGGAGCCCGAGGTGATCCGGGTGGTTCGGTGCGCGGGCGAGTTCGATCTGTACGCGAATGAACTCGGCCCGTTCGTGGCGCCCGTGCTCGTCGAGCCAGTCGGCGTAAACGAGGCGCGGGGTGTCGTCGTCCGGGTTCGCGGCTATAGCCCCCAAGAGGGCGGATTCGTCGTCCGTCACGTCTCGCCTCCGAACTCGGAAGTCCTGTCACGACCTCATCATCTTGGGCCGTGGCCGCTTTTGCAACCGCTCCGGAAGAGGTGTTTGCGGCCTAGACACGACCAGCGCGCCGGTCGTGTTCAGCCCCACATCACCTGATCGGGCATTACACCGGGTCGAGTAAAGATTACCCAGAAGGTGTGGAAACCGATCAAGTCGCCCGCGTTGTAGCACGCCTCGGCTCGGTCCGCTTTGAAATGAACGCACTCCAAATGAAGGCGCTCTCGGAATTGGTCCGCGGTTGTAATGACATCCCGTTGTCGAAAGCGTTCCGGGTTCCTGTCCGCGTCTTCGTGTTTCTTATCCGCCCAGTCGGTGCGGAGCCACCAGGGGAACATCTGGTCCGCAACGAACTTGAGCATGATCGGTTCGTGCTCGCGCATCCAAGTGACGTGCGCCCGAGTCATTTCCAAATGCGCCCCCGAAAGTGGCGCGCTTGGGTGATCCGGAAAGATGTACCCCATCACTCGTCGGCCGTTGAATTTCCCAACCCGCAACAGCCACCACTGACGTTCACCCTCCCAGAGTATCGGCCCGACCACTTCGTCTCGAATCAGCCCTTCTTCCATCGTTCCCTCCGCGGGTCTGTTCCGGCGCCCGTGATGGTTTCATCATCATGGGCCAGCTCGCGTTTTACAACCGGCTCTGGAGAAGCTTCTCGGCCGGCCAATTTGGTGCGGATTAGTGGCATTGAGACCCGGCGGGCCACCGGTGGCCCGTTTCGTCCCGAATCCGCTCCGCACCCCTGCGTCCGGACTGGCGCGTCGGCCCCGTGACCCGTCATGTTAAGTGAGTACGCTCACGTGTCGCCGTCTCACGGGGTGCTCGCATGGCCGATCCCGTTACACCCGAATCGATCGCCGAGGCCGCGAACGCGCCCGCCAGCGCCAGTGCGGACGGGCGCTCCGCCTCGGCCGTGTCCATTGACGGACAGAAGGACGCGCTCGAGCTGAAGGAAACGCGGGCCGCGGCGTCCGGGCGCAACCCCAGTGGCGGGGCGCCGAGCGGGTGGAACATGCTCGCGCCGGCAACCTTCGTTTCCTCCTCCACCGTGGGGCGCCGGTGAACCTCTTATCACGACTCCTGCGCGGCGCGCTGTCCCGGGTGACCGGGCGGGGCCGGGCCGCGCCCGTGCAAGCCAAGTACGACGCGGCGTCAACGACCGATCGGAACCGGAACCATTGGGCCGAGGCCGACGGGCTCAGCCCGAACGCGGCCAACAACCCGGCGGTGCGCCAGACGCTCCGGAACCGGTCCCGGTACGAGGCGCAGAACAACGGGTACTGCAAGGGGCTCCTGCGCACGCGCCGCAACGACGTGGTGGGGACCGGGCCGCGCCTGCAGCTTTCCGTCCCGGAGAAGTACACGGACCCGGACTTCGAGACCGAAATGACGGTGCCCAGGGGCACGGCGTCGGTGATCGAGACCAAGTGGGTCGAGTGGTGCGAAGCGGTCGGGCTCGCGGCCAAGCTCCGCGTCATGCACGAGACCGGGGACCGGGACGGCGAGTGTTTCGCGGTGCTCGTGAACAACCCGGCCCTACCCGCCGTTCAGCTCGACGTGCGCCTGTTCGAGGCGGACCAGGTGACCACCCCGGACCGGTGGTGGAACGACCCGCTCTCGGTAGACGGGATCAAGTTCGACGCGCACGGGAACCCGGTCGAGTACCACTTCCTGCGCACGCACCCGGGCGACCTGGCCGCGAACCGGCTCGAGTACGACCAGGTGCCCGCGGCGGCGGTCATCCACTGGTTCGACCCGGATCGCCCGAACCAGGCCCGGGGCATCCCCGCGACGACGCCGGGGCTCCCGCTGTACGCGCAGATCCGCCGGTACACGGGCGCCGCGGTCACCAAGGCCGAGTTCGGCGCCACGGTGTCCGGGGTGATGAAGACCCGGAACATGCCGATCGAGTACGCGCCGGCCCCGGGTCCGCAATCAGCAGCGAAACCCCGGTTCGACCGGGTCGAGCTGGAACAGGGCGCGCTGCTGACGCTCCCGGACGGGTGGGAGGCCGAGGGGTTCGACAACGGGCACCCGGTGGCCGGGTACGGGGAGTTCAAGCGCGAGGTGCTGACCGAGGCCGGGGCCGGGCTCAACGCGCCCCGGAACCTCTCGACCAAGAGCAGCTCGGAATACAACTACTCGTCCGCGCGCCTGGACCACATCCCGTACCGGGCCGATTGCACGATCATCCGGGACCAGCTCCGGCTCGTGGTCGTGGACCGGGTGTTCCGGGCGTGGGCGCGGGAGGCGGTCCTGGTCCCGGGGTACCTGCCGAAGGGGTTGCCCCCGGTGGCCGCGTGGTCCATGCGCTGGCAGTGGGACGGCACCCCGTCCATCGACCCGCAGAAGGACGCGAACGCGGACGACGTGGCGCTCAAGAACGGGTCCAAGAACCTGTCCGACGTGCTGTCCGAGCGCGGGGTGGATTGGGAAGAGCACCTGCGCCAGCGGGCGCGGGAGATCAAGCTGGCCCGCGAACTCGAGGCCGAGCACGGGCTCGCGCCGGGCACGCTGTACCCGATCGAACCCATGTCCAACGCGCCCGTACCCCAGGTTCCCGAACCGGAGTGGGACAATGCCCAACCGTCAGCAGCGGCGCAAGGCCGCCGCGATCGCGCGTCGTGGAGTTCCCCCGGTTCAGGCCGGGGCCGGAACCGCTCGCCCGTCCGGGAAGCCGTTGGCGCCGCGGCGGATTAGTGCCCGGTCCGCGCCGGTCGCGATCACCGGGGCCGAGGCGCCGACCGCGGATCAGCCGGCCCGGTTCGAGATGATCGCGTACACCGGGGAGGCCATGAACATCGGGTTCTGGGCGGACCCGGTAGTGGTGGACCTCGAGACTGCGGACCTGAGCGAGCAGCGGATTCCGGCCCTGTACGACCACTGGGCGCACGTGTCCGACGTGGTCGGGCAGGTCGAGGCGCTCGCGATCGTGAACCGGCAACTCAAGGCGAGCGGGTTCTTCACCCCGGTTGCGCCCGACGAGAACGGGCGCGGGGCAACAAGGCCGGTGAGGTGCTCGCGCTGGCCCGGCAGAAGTACCAGTGGCAGGCCAGCGTCGGCGCGGACCCGGCGCGGGTCGAGAAGATCGAGGCCGGGGCCGTGGGCGTGGCCAACTGGGGCCGCGAGTACCCGGGGCCGTGCGTGATCGGCCGCGGGTGCAAGTTCCGCGAGATGTCGTTCGTGGTTCTGGGCGGCGACCGGAAAACCTCCGTGGTGGCCGCCCGGGACCGAAACAGCAACCGACCCAAACCCATTCGGGGGTCCGCAATGCCGACGTTTGAAGAGTGGCTCGCATCGCTCGGGTTTCCCGACTCCAGCGCCCTGGACGCGACCCAGCTCGCGAACATGAAGTTGCTCTACCAGGACGAGTACCCGGAAGCCGAGGCACCGGCCGAGACCGCCCCGGCGACCGACGCGCCCCCGGTGGACGCGGCCAACGTGAGCGAGGACGACGAAGAAGAACGCCCGGTGACGGCCCGCGGGAACCGCCCCGCGGTGCGCGCGAACGCGGGTGCGAACCGCCCGGTCCCGCGCGACCCGGTTGCGGCCATGAACCGCCGGGTCGCGGCGAACCAGACCCGGATCGACCGCATCACCGACATCTCGGCCCGGTACGGGAACCCGCAGATCGACACCGGGAACGGGCGCCGGGCCGGGTTCCTGGCCCACGCGATCCAAAGCAACTGGACCCCGGACCACGCGGAGCTGGTGGCCATGCGCGCGAGCCGACCGAACCCGGAGCCGGACCGCAACGGGGGCGCCGGGGACAACTACCTGCCCCAGATCATCGGGGCCGCGATCTGCCTGACGGCGGGGATGCGCGCCGACCGGGTGGCCGCCGACGTGCCCGCGGCGCACCGCGAGCGGGTCATGAACGAGGCCACGTCGTCGCAGTTCCAGGGGTACGGGATTCAGGGGCTCATGGCCGCGACGATCCACGCGGCCGGGCGCCAGTACCACGGTTCCCGGAAGTCGAACGACTTCGTGCGGGCCGCGCTCGAGGCGGACCGGACCATTCGCGCCACGAACCCGCGGGTCGCGATCACCGCGGCGTCCCAGGGGTTCAGTACGGTTTCGCTCTCGGGCATCCTCGGGAACGTGGCCAACAAGGTGCTGATCGCGTCGTATGAGGCGCAGGCGACCACGTGGGCCATGTTCGCGGCGGTGCGCAGCTACGGGGACTTCAAGCCCGTGTTCAGCTACCGACTCGACATGACCGGGGCGTTCAAGAAGGTCGGTCAGGACGGCGAACTCAAACACGTCGGGATGCAGGAGACCGGGTACTCGAACCAGCTCGCGACCTACGGGGCCATCGTCAACCTGACGCGGCAGATGCAAATCAACGACGACCTCGGGGCGTTCCTCGCGATCCCGGCCGGGCTCGGGCGCATGTCCGCCATTCGGATCGAGGAGGGGGTGTACGTGACCCTGCTCTCGAACCCGGGGAACTTCTTCAGCGCGGGCAACAAGAACCTGAACAGCGGGGCGGGCTCGGCGCTGTCGATCGACGGGCTGACGGCGTCCGAGACCGCGTTCATGAACCAGGTGGACGTGAACGGGAAGCCGATCCTCAACGTGCCCGACCGCATTCTGGTCCCGACCACGCTCGGGGTGACCGGGAACAACCTGTACAAGCAGACCTCGATCGCGACGGACAACGTGGTGACGGGTAACGCGCTGGCGTACTACGAGAACCCGCACGCGGGCAAGTACCGGCCGACCGTGAGCCCGTACCTGAACAACACCGCGATCCGGGACCAGGACGGGGCCGCACTGTCCGGGCAGAGCGGGACCGCGTGGTACCAGTTCGTGGACCCGGCGGTCCGGGCCGCGCTGGTGGTCGGGTTCCTGAACGGGCAGCAGACCCCGACGATCCAGGACGCGGACACGGACTTCGCCACGCTCGGGCACCAGTGGCGCGCGTTCCACGACTTCGGGGTGGGTATGGAAGACCCGGCCGCGGTGCAGAAGAACGCGGGCGCGTAACGGTCCGTAGCCGCGGCGGATAAGCCGCGGCGGTGTGCAGGGCGGGGAGCTGGTCCCCTTGCTGAGGTTGATTCCGTGGCGAACGCCGGTTCGATTCCGGCCCCTGCGACTCGAACATTTTGACCCACGTGCGGAGCCGGACCGATGAAGCCCGAGCACAAGCGACTGGTGGAGATGGCGGCCGGTTGGAAGGGGTCCAACGCGGTCGTCACCGTGTCCCACGCGGACGCGCAGATCCTCGCGGGCGTGGGCGCCGAGGTGCGGCCCGGGCGCCGGGACTCGGACCCGTACACGATCGCGGCCCCGGAGCTGTGCGAGGCGGCCGACGCGCTGCTCCTCGCGAGCGTGCAACCCGAAACGGCGCCGATCGCGCCCAAGGCGCCCGGGGACGACGGGCTCGACAAAAAGACGGTCCCGGAGCTGCGCGCGATCGCGGCGGCCGAGTCCGTGGCCGTGCCCGCGGACGTGAAGAAGGCGGACGTGCTCGAGGCCATCCGCAAGGCCCGCGCCGCGAAGTAACCGGCCCCGCGTCCGCGTGACGCCGGCCCCTCACCCACACTCTCAACCGGAGAACGGTCATGCCCTTTGAAGCTCGGTTCCTGCACGGCGCCCCGGTGATGGTGGACCACACCCCCGGGTCCGCGATCGCGGCCGGTACCGTGGTCATCACCAACGACACCCCGCGCGTGGCTCACTTGGACATCCCGGCGAGCACCCTCGGCGCCCTGGCGAGCGGGGGCGGGGTGTACGAGATGGTCGGGGACGGTGCCATTGCCGCGGACAAGAAGGTGTATTGGGACGATGTGAACAACAAGGTCACGTTGACCGCGAGCACGAACAAGATTTTCGGCGTCACGGTGACCGCGTGCGCCGCGAACAACGGTCTGTGTCAGGTGAGACACGATCCGGGTGCGTAACGCTCGGCTCCTTCGTAGTTGAGTCCCGCGGCCGATCGCCCCGGCCGCTTTCCCGCTCGCCCGCACCCGAGGTTCACCGATGTCCGACACCACCGCGAAGAAGCCCGCACCGAAGGGTATCCCGACGACCGACACGGCCGGGGCCACGTTCCCCGGGAACGCATCGTCGCTCGTGATCCCGGACCCCGAGGTGAGCCCGCGCGACCGGGTGACCGAGGCCGTGCGCGGGAAGCCCGCCCGTTCGCTCGTGGAGGTGTTCGCGGGCGATGTGGTCGCGCTCGCGGCCCTGGTCCCGGAAGCGACCCACACCCCGGTTATCGGCGCGCTCCGGGACGGGGCGGCCAAAGCCGTGCGCGACAGCCAGAACCCGAGCGCGCAGACCGTGTACCAGGTGGCCGGGCAGCTCGCGCACCTGCTGGGGGCCGCGGCGTGAGCCTGCTCAACAAGGCGCGATCGTGGCTCACGGAAAAGGTCGAGCAGGCGGCCGGGGAACTGGTCACGTACTCGCGCTCCGGTGAGTCGCACACGGTCACCGCGGTTGTGGGCCAGACGCTCGCGAGCGAGGTCGAGCAGGGCGCGGCCCGGATCGCGTACAGCGACCGGGACTACCTGATCGCGGTGGCCGCGCTCAGGGATCTGGGGTTCGGGCGCCCGCGCATCGGGGACACGATCGCCCACGTGATCGACGGTGAGGAGATCGTGTTTTACATCGGGAACCTGGACGGCGCCGAACCCGCGGTCCGGTTCATCGACCAGAACCGCGACGTGTGGCGCATCCACGTGAAGCGCAAAGAGGACTGAACCATGCACGGGCCGAGTCTGGGGCGCGCGTTCGGGAACCTGTTCACCGGGCTCCTGGTGCTCGCCGGGTGCGGCGGGTTCCTCGGCGCGGTCGGAATCGTGTTCGGTATCGCCGTGTTGATCTGGAAGTGAGCCATGCCCACGACACCGACACTCATTCTGTGCGAGCAACTCGCCGCGGCGCTCCGGGACGCCTGGCGCCCGGTCTCGCCGTCGGCGGTGGAGTGGCACTTCTTCCGGCGCCTCGGGGACGCCGAGGAGGGCGAGCACCGGGTCCGCGGGCGCCAGGTCATCATTTACCCGACCGGGTACGATTCGGCGGCCGAGACCCGGGGCGAGGACCGGTACACGCACCAGGTCACGGTTCACGTGGTCGAGCGGTACCCCGATGCCGGTGACCCGCCCCGGGACTGGATCACCGAGCGCGTCGATTTCGTTTACGACCGCATCGTTCAGGGGTTCGATTTCGGGCGCCAGCCCCCGAACTGGAACCTCAAGCTCGTGACCGAATCCGCGGTGGTGACCGTGTGCGAGGTGGACCGGCTCCTCGGCGCCGGGAACCTGTTCTTGTCCGTGGTCGAGCTGACCTTTGCCGAACTCCGTGACGCCTAACGAGGTGCCCAACATATGGCCGCAGCAACCCAGATCCTCACCGGCATCGGCGCCGTTCTGTACAAGAATTCCGGCTCCTACGGCACCCCCACGTGGGGCGCCCAGAACATCATCCGCTCCGTGTCCCCCTCGTTCCCGTGGGACTTCGCGGACGCGCCCTCGCGGGCCACGCCCATCAAGATTTACGGCAAGGTGGCCGTGGACCTGGCGATTCAGGTGATGATGCGCGCGGACCCGGCGGACGCGAACTATGCCGCGTGGGTTGATGCGCACTGGTCCCGGACCGCGGTGTTGGACCTGTTGATCCTCAACGCGAAGCTCGCGACCGAGGGCGCCCGGGGGCTCCGGGGCGAGTTCCTGATTTCCCTGAGCGGCGAGCCCCAGGAGATCGAGGGCACCATTTTCTCGACGTTCGACATCAAGCCCACGATCACCACCAACGGGTTACCGAAGTCGGCCGTGATGGGCGCGAGCAGCACCCCGACCTTCACCGACATCACGGTGTAAGGGGCGGACCGGGGCCGGGTGCGAGGTGCGGTATGCCGTTCGACTTCTCCTTCGAGGCGCTCAAGGACGGGTTCTTCGACACCCGGGCCGTGATGGACGCGGCCATGAAGGAGTACCGCAAAACGGCGTCCCGGTTCGGGGCGTTCACGCGCACCCGGATGAAGTCGAGCCTGAGATACAAGCCGGGCAAGAGCAAACCGGGGCAACCGCCCCACGTTCACCGGAGCCGGAGCAAGTACACGCGGCCCAAGAAGGCGACGGACGGGACCACGGTCCGGCGCCAGGTGTCCCCGCTGAAAGAGCTGATCTTTTTCGCATACGACCGGGAATCCGAGTCGGTGGTGATCGGGCCGGTCAAGTTCGGGACCGCGGCGGACGCCAAGGTGCCCGGGCTGCTCGAGAAGGGCGGGTCGGGCACGTTCAAGGCGAGTCGGTCGGGCGAGCGCAAGCGCGGGGTGTGGTCGGCGCGACCGTTCGTGAAGCCCGCGGGGGACGCGGAAGCCGAGAGCGGGAAGTACCTCAAGGGGTAGGGCCAATGGCGAACACGTTTCGGGACAACGCGGGGCGCGAGTGGGTGGTCGCAATCCACGTTCACGCGGTCGAGCAGGTCGAGGCCCGGTGTGACGTGCGAATCGGAGCGCTGCTCCGGGACCAGCTCGCGGGGCTGTTCGAGCTGCTCGAAGACCCGGTGAAGTTCGTGCGCGTGCTGTGGGTGCTCGTCGAGGAGCAGGCCACGAAAGTTGCCCTCACCCCGGAGCAGTTCGGGCGGTCCCTCGGCGGGGACGCGCTCGAGGCCGCGTGGCAGGCGTTCGTGGGCGCGCTGGCAGATTTTTCCCCGAGCCGCCTGCGGTCCCGGATCCGCGCGCTGGTGGCGACGACGAACGCGGACCCGAGCCCGGCGACCTCGTCCGGCTCTGTTACGAACTCGCCGGAATCGTCGGGGTCGATCCCGCCCGGCTGACGCTCCGCAAGCTCGGGTGGATGGTGGGCGCCCGGAAGCGCGTGGACGGGCAGTTGTCCGCGTGGCACCTGGCCGGAATTGTGGGGTTCATGCCGTTCACCGGGAAGGCCCTGGACCCGGAGCAAATTAACCCGTTCGGGCCGGGGGCGGGGGCTCGGGCGGGGCGCAACGGCGGATCGCGGACGTGAAGGCGTTCATTAACGCGCGCGGGGTGGCCGCGCTCGGGGGCATAGGAAGGGCGTGAGTCATGGCGGGTACCGCGAACGACGTGCGCGCGGGCGGGGCGTGGTACGAGCTGTGGGGCAAGGACAAGCTCACGCCCGTTCTCGAGAGGGCGAAGAAGGGGGCCGAGTCGCTCACCGGGGCGCTGAAGAGCGCGGGCAAGAAGGCCGGGGGCGGGCTCGACATGGTGCTCGGGGGCATCAAGGGCAAGGCGGTCGAGCTGGCCGTGCAGCTCGCCACCGGGGTCGGGCGCGCGGTCGTCGAGCTGGTCGCGAACGTGGAAGAGCTGCGCAAGGAGTACGAGCGCACGAGCCGGGCCATCGCGCAGGCGGACCAGCTCGGGGCGATGAACATGAAGCGCCGCACGGAGCTGATCGAGTCCGAGATCGACCCGAAGAAGAAGGTGCTCGCGATCGACAAGGAGATCGCCCGGCTGGAACAGGACCGGGCCGTTCAACAGGGGCTTAAGGAGTACCACCAGGACAAGAAGGACCGGCTCGCGACGTTCCGGCGCAAGGGCACGCTGGGCGAGCGCGTCCAGGCCGGGCTCCTCCAGACCGGGGGCGCGATCGGGCTCCCGGGGCTGGAGGAAGCGACGGCCGACTTGCAGGCCCACATCGACGCGGCGAACGCGGCCCGGGACAAGGCGTTCGAGCGCTTACAGGAGCTGAGCGACCAGCGGGCCAAGCTCCTCAACCCGGGGCGCGACCCGGAGCGCATTAAGGAGATCGCGGAGCTGACACGGGAGCTGAAGAAACAGGGCGACACGTTCGGGCAGACCGCGGAGCAGATCCAGATTTACGAGCAGATGCTCAAGGGCGCGACGTTCTGGCAGATCGCGTTCATCGCGGCCGCGCAGGGCAAGAAGAAGCGGGACGAGGCGGTCGGCGGGGCGATTGCCGCGATCGCGGGCGGCGTGGAGGGGATGGGGGAGGAGCTGA
The DNA here is from genome assembly GCF_001610855.1 of Gemmata sp. SH-PL17. Taxonomy (NCBI): domain Bacteria; kingdom Pseudomonadati; phylum Planctomycetota; class Planctomycetia; order Gemmatales; family Gemmataceae; genus Gemmata; species Gemmata sp. SH-PL17. The sequence continues at coordinate 7,748,050 of NZ_CP011271.1, read as the reverse complement.
AGAAGGAGATCGAGGAGGTCACCAAGGCGCTGAAGGAGCAGGCGGACACGTGGAACATGACGGCCGAGCAAGCGGCCCTGTTCAAACTCAAGGCGAAGGGCGCGAACGACGGGGCGCTGGACAAGGTCAAGGGGGAGGTCGGGCGCCTCAACATGCTCAACGTCCTCGGCGGGGCCGCGGAAGCGATCGCGGGCGGGGTCGCGGCGGTCGAGAAGATGACGCTCGCGAGCCCGGGGAGCTTCAGCGCGGGCAACGCGGCGCAGCGGTTCGGGGCCGACACGATCCCGGCCAAGCAGCTCAAGGCGGCCGAGGAGACCGCGAAGAACACGGGCAACATCGTCAAGGCCATTAGCGACCTCGGGCGGGGGCTCACGTTCAAATGATCTACGCATACGAGGCGCCCGACTCGCGCGAGCTGACGTTCGGGGCCAACGGCGGGGGCGAGATCCTCCGGTTCAACATCATCACCACGGCCGGGGAGTCGCAGGCGACGATTTACCTGTACGTGCTGGCGGGCACGTTCCCGTATTACGACGGGTTCGTCCGCAACGACCTGAAGCTCACCCCCAACGGCGCGTCCCACATGTGGAAGGCCGAGGTGAACTACGGGACCACGGGCGTCGGGGGCGGGGACCAACCGCTCGGCGGGGAGGCCAGCGACGGCGCCCCACCGCCCCCGCCCGAGGCGCCGACCGCGCCCGACATCGCGCTCACGGGCGGGTACTCGTTCAGCATCCGCGCCCGGAAGCAAACGCTCCTGTACTCGCTCCAAACGGTCGGCTCGTGGAACCGCGGGGGCGGGATCGCGCCGAACTTCAAACAGGCCATCAGCCCGGACACGGACGGGAAGATCGCGGGCGTGGAGTGGCCGCCCGAGCCCACGTCCGTGCTCCGGCGCACGTTCGCGCGCGCGAAGGTCACCCAGGGGTACCTGGCCACGTTGTTCAACCTGGCGGGACGGACCAATAACGCGCCGTTCTACGGGTGGGACATTGAGGACGTGCTGTTTCTCTCGGCCGAGGGCCAGTACACGCAGGGCGAGGGGTGGACCATCACGTGCGAGTTCGGGGTGAACGAGCACGAGGAGGGGATCGTGATTATCCCCGACGAGCTGCCGATCGTCAGTGAGACGATCAGCAAGCGCGGGTGGCACTACCTGTGGGTGCTGTTCCGCGAGCGCCAAGACCCGGTGACCAAGGTCTCGGTCGGGGTGCCCTCGGCGGCCTACGTCGAGAAGGTGATTCGTCCGGTGGACTTCTCCCTCATCGAAATGGGGGCGTAATGGACGCGCTCAAGTACGCGACCCCGGGCGCGCCGTTGGTCATCACCGCGAGCACCTGGAACCGGATCATTGATGCGGTCAAGCGGTCCGAGGACGATCCCCGACCGACGGCCGGCGCGCGCCCGCTCGACGGCGACCCGTGGCGCCCGGCGCTCACCGTGCTGGTCGAGAACACGGGTGAGGATGCGATTGAGGCGCGCACGATCCTGACCCCGAAGGCGGTGGGGCTCGACCCCGAAGACGATCCGTTGCTCGCGCGCCGGCGCCCGCTCATTCGGGGCGCGACCCCGGCCGCGCCCACGGACCCGGTGCTCGTGGTGCTCGACGGGATCAGGCCGGGTGAGATCGGGCGCGCCGTGGTGTCGGGGGCGACGGTCGCGCAGGTGAGCATCTCGAGCACGAGTCACCGGTTCGCGCGCCCGCTCGCCGGGTACTCGTCGCACCTGGTCTCGGCCGCGACCGGACCCGTGCGTCTACTCGTCCCGCCCACGTCCACGGGCACGAAGAACGTGTACGTGCTCCTCGGGGGCGGGGGCGCCGGCTCGCGGAGCGGGAACCCGGACTGCAACGGGGACGGGTGGCTCGTCGCGGCCAAGCCCGAGGATTATTGGACCATTCAGGAGGTCGGGGGCGCCGCGCCGGCGGTCGAGATCGGTCTGAAGATCACCATTAACGAGATCGAATACACGGTCTCGTTCGACCCGGCCGTCCCGTCCCTGTCGCTCACCTCGAGCCTGCCCTCGGCGGTCGCGAAGGTCGGGCGCAAGGACTGCTCGGTGTGCCCGTGCGTGACGTTCGCGTTCAAGCGCAAGGACTTCTACCCGGACTTCGTGGAAGACCCGGACGACGTGTGCTCGCGGGTGCTCTATCTGAAGGTGTGCCAGGGGTGCCCGGAAGGGTGGTATTGCGTCCGGGACGCGGGCACCGACGACGAACCCGCGGCGGTGTGGCTGGACCCGGGCGAGGCGTGCGGGGACGACGAAATCGAGGTGGTGAGCGGGCCGCACAAAACCGAGAACATTGCCGTATCAAACTGCGCAAAGTCTCTAGGGGGGCCTAGTGCGTGTTCGACCGTCGCGAACGATCTGGAAGAGGGCGTCTGGTACAAGTGGGATAGCACTCTTGGCGGACAGACGTTTATCGTCAACCTGACCGAATCGCACGTACTCGAAGCCGGGTGCGATAACCCGTCCGTTAGCGGCATTAACGTAAGTGTCGTGCAGACCAACTGCGCAACAGACTTCTTTCCGCCGACGTATGCAACGGGATCGTTCGGGAGCCAGGACAAAGAAGCGGTTAACGGCGGGAACCGGTGCATCCTCATACCGAACGGGGGCACGTACAAGATTAATCTCGGCGCACCGTTCGCCGGAACCGCTCATATCACTTTTCGGCTTCGTAAAGCAACTAGCTGCCCGGCGAACGGGTCGCACACGTTTATGCCCTGCGGCGGGATTCAATCGGTCCATTTTCAGGATCGGATCGCACTGGAATTCCTATCCGGCGGCACGGGCGCGTATGCGGGCGACGCGGGCAAGTGGATTTACTTGGATTACGATTCGGGCTCCGGCTCGTGGAAGGGATCGGGAACCATCGGCGGCTCAACCGGCCCGATCGAATTGGAATTCACGACACTGTGTTTCCACGTGGTTGCGATGCCCGGTACGAACTTCCTTTGGGTAACTGGTGGCGTCGATTACTGCGACTCGACGCTCACAAAGAACACGATGAGGAACGCGGCGGGCGACCAGGTTTATTTCCACGTGCGGGGGCAACTCGAATGGGAAGGGTAGCCCACTACAAGAAGCGCACCGCGGACCGGAAGGCCGCGGGCGTGCCCATGATCGGCCCGGACCCGCGCCCCACCGGGCTGCAACGGGTCGCGCTACCCGTGCTCCGGGCCGAGTGCCCACACCAAAAGGACTTGCAGCGCGAGTGCAGCACGTGCGCGGGTCCGAACGAAGCGCGGCGCACGTACTACTGCGATCACCCGGACAACGAAGAGGGGATCTGTACGCGCGGCAACACGCAATCCGGGCTGTGGACGTGTGCCACGTGCGACCATCACCCGGACGCACCCCGGGCAAAAGTGCCGCAATCATTCCACCGAATATTCCCCGCGCCGGTGCCCCCCCCGTGCGGAATCGTGGTCGGGGTGTACAAGTGGGCCGCGCTCGCCGAGGTGCAGATCCGGGCCGTGCGGGAATCGTGCGGCCCGGTCCCGGTGCTCATCAGCAACGACGACCCGCGGATACACGCGGACCTGGAACGCATCTGTGCGAAGTACCCGGGCGCGGAGCTGAGCACGAACCCGGAGCGCATCGGGCACGGCGGGGGCGACATTGCGGCGTTCCACAAGGGCGCGCTGTGGGGCCGTGAGCGCGGGCTCGAGTACGTGTGCAAGCTGTCCCAGCGGTTCATCCCGACGGCCCCGTTCTGGCTCCAAGACGGGGCCAAGGCGCTCGACCTGGCGGACCTGGCGACGGCGACCCGGAAGTGCGATCACCCGCGCTGGCCGGTCCGCACCGAAATCGTGCTCATGCGGGTGAAGGAGTGGACCACACCGGCCGCGCTCGAGTTCTACAAGCCGCGCCCGTTCTACTTCGAGCGGGCCGCCGGGTACGACGCCGAGACGCTCATTGCGGAGCTGATCCGCGAGCATCTCGGCGGGGCGTACTGGCCGTGGGAGCTGGTGCCGATGGCGCGCGAGCAGTCCGGCGCGTTCCTGTGGCACCACTCGAGCACGGTGGACGAGTACCGGGCGTTCGCGGCGCGCTTCGGGGTGGCGCTCCCGGACGATTTCACGTGCGAGGGGTGGGAGCGGGATTTCCACGCGGGGCTGTACAAGCATGGGTGACATTCGGCTCTCACTGGTGATCGCGACCGTGGCGCGCCCGACGCTCGCCCGGACCCTCCGTTCGCTCCGGGGCCAGTTGTGGGAACCGGGCGACGAGGTGCTCCTGGTCGGGGACGGCCCGCACCCGGTCGCGGCCGAGCTGCTCGCGCAGACGGGGCTACCGGGTCGGTACCTCGAGAACCCGGGCACCCGGGGCATGTGGGGGCACCACGCGCGGAACTGGGTGCTCGACACACGCCAGGCATCCGGTACGCACGTGATGGCGCTGGACGACGACGACGAGTACACCCCGGGCGCGATCGCGCGCGTGCGGGCGCGGCTCCGGACGAACCCGGACCGGCCCCACATCTTCCGCATGAGCGGGCACCCGACGGCCCCGCTCATCTGGCGCCCGGAGCGCCCGGTGCTGACGGCCGGGAACCTCGGGACGCCGTGCCTGGTCTTTCCCAACGACCCGGAGAAGCTCGGGCGGTACGGGATGCGGTACACCGGGGACTGTGATTTCGCGGCGACCACGTGCGCGCAGTACCCGGACGGGCCGGTGTGGTGCGAGGACGTGATCTGTCGGGTTCGCCCGTTCGCGGCTTAACGGAGAGCGCTCATGATCGACAACCCGGTATTGCGACGGTTCACGGACGAGACGGTCCGGACCACGGCGGACCTACTCGCGGGGGTGCTCTCGGTCCCCACGGCGGCCCTCGACGCGGTAGTGGGCCAGGGGCTCGCGGCGGCCCTCGGGACCACGGACGCGGCGCTCCTGCGGGCCGAGCCGTGGGAGCCCAGCGACTACCAGGCGGTGCCCGCGCAGGGCATCACCGGGACCGACGACAACGCGCGGGTGCAGTTGACGAACCACGACGTGATCGCGCTGTTGCGGGTGCTCGTGGTGGTCAAGGGGATGATTGCCGCGAACGACCAGCTCGGCCCCCTGGTCCGGAAGATCGCGGTCAACCCCCGTTCCTACCTGGTGGGGTGAGTCATGGCGTTCAACGCGAACACGGTGTGGGAAGTGCGCGTAGACGGGGACGACTCGAACGGGGGTAGCTTCAACACGAACGCTCTGGGCACCGGGAATGTGGACTATTCCCAGCAGGCGGCGCCCCAGATCGCGGTGACCGACGCCGTGACCAACGCCACGACGACCATCACGAGCGCCAGCGCGAACTTCCCCGCGAACTGCGTGGGTAACGGGATCTGCATTGAGGGCGGGAGCGCGTCCATCACGCGCCGGTACGTGCAGATCCTCTCGCGCACCAACGCAACAACCGTTGTTGTGGACGCCTCGACGGGGTTGAACGTGGGTACCGGCGCGACCCTGAAAATGGGCGGGGCGCTCGCGTCCCCGGGGGGCGCGTTCAACACCGTGCTCGTGTCCGGGAACATCGTCTTCTACAAGTACAACGCGCTCCCGTTCGTCATCACGTCGGCGACGATTTCGGTTGCCGGGGGCGGATCTCGCCGGTCAACGGCGTGTCCTACTCGGGCTACGACACCACCCGGCGCGTGCGCAACTGGGACGCGAACCGCCCGACGTTGCAGCTCGATTCGAGCCTGTCGAGCACGAACATCGTCTCCAGCACGAGCTACGCGCTGCTCGAGTCGATCATTTTCGACGGGAACAACATCACGCTGGGGAGCGGGTGTACGCACCGGGGGAGCACGTGGCGGTGCCGGTTCCAGAACTTCACCAACGGGGCGGTGACGGACGGGGCGGCGACGGGCATCACCGAGTGCGCGTTGGGCGAGTTCACGGGGAACTCGGGCGCGGGGGCGGCGCAGGTGTACCACGGGATCGGGTGCGTGGCGTGGAACAACAGCGCGACCCCGTTCCAGTTCGTGGCCAGCGCCCGGGACTGTATCGCGTTCAACAACACCGGGGTAAACACGGACGGGTTTTCGGCGAGCCGGAAGCTGTGGAACTGTATCGCCTACGGCAACGCGCGGAACGGGTTCAACCTGTCGAACGCGGCCGAGAGTGCGGCGTACAACTGCATCGCCGAGGCGAACCTGGTGAGCGGGTACGTGGGGAACTCGTCGAACCCGTTCGTCGTCAACTGTGCGGACTTCGGGAACTCGTCGGGGCGCAGCGGCGGGAACATCCGCGACCTGGACCCGATCGGTCTGAGCGGGTCGGCGTTCGTGAACGCGGCGGGCGGGGACTTCCGGCTCAACGCGACCGCTGGGGCTGGTGCCCTGTTGCGCGCTCTGGCGCTGCCGGTGACGTTCCCGGGCGGGGTTGGTGCGAACTACCGAGACATCGGGGCGCTTCAGCACCAGGACGCGGGCGGCGGGGGCGGATCAACGGGCGGGTACATCATTGGAGCCTAACTCATGGCGTTCGACGGACTCACCTTGAACCCGGGTTCGGGCGGCGCGGTGCTCGCGACCGACTCGTTCACGGACACCGATTCGCAAAACCGGATCATGCCGTTCGGGGCGGTCGCGTTCGGGGAGCTGGGCGGCCCGTACACCCCGGTCGATGAGGAGCACGGGTTCCCGGTCCATCAGCAGACCGGCGCGACGTGGGCCGTGTCGCTCGCCGCGATCCCGTTGGCGCCCGGCGCGGCAACGGCCACGTTGCAAGCCGCGCAGGGGGCGGTGCTCGAGTCGATCGACGCACGGCTCGCGGGCACGCTGGCGGTGGTCGGGGCCGTGACGATCGGCGACGGGGGCGGGTCCATCACGGTGGACGGTACGGTCGCGGCCACGCAATCGGGCGCGTGGACCGTGAGCGTTTCCGGGACCGTACCCGTGTCCGGCCCGCTCACCGATACGCAGCTCCGCGCCTCGGCCGTGCCCGTGTCGCTCGCCTCGGTCCCGACGCACGCGGTGACGCAGTCGGGCGCCTGGTCCGTGAGCATCACCGGCACGCCGGCGGTGACGCTCGGGGCCGCGATCCCCGCGGGCACGAACAACATCGGCGACGTGGACGTGCTCACGCTCCCCGCGGTCACCATTGCCGCGGCCCAAACGCTCGCCACGGTCACGACCGTGGGCACGGTCACCACGCTGACCACGTGCGCCACGGTCACGAACCTGGCGCAACTCGGGGGCCAGGCGGTGGCGATGGGCACGGGCACCCGGAGCGCGGGCACCCAGCGCGTCACGATCGCGACCGACGACACGGTGCAGGCCGCGGCGGTCGCGGCCACGGCCGGGGGAACCACCCCGTACTCGTTCCTCTCGACCGCGGCGGTGCAGGCCGCGGCGATCAAGGCGAGCGCGGGCCAGGTGTACGGGTTGCGGTTCTTCAACAAGAACGCCTCGCCCGTGTACGTGCGGCTGTACAACCAGACGACCACGCCGGGCACGAGCGACACGCCGATTTACCGGTGCATGGTGCCCGGGAACACGGCCGTGGGCGGGTTCGTGGACACGATCCCCCCGGGCATCACGTTCGGAACCGGAATCGGCATCCGGGTCACCGCGGGCGTGGCCGACAACGACGCGACCGCGCTCCCGGCGAGCGACGTAATGGGAAACGTGCTCTACAAGTGAGGGCGCTATGGTCGGCGGGTGGATCAACGCGTTCCTCAACCTGCTCGGGCTCGGCGGCGGGGGCTCCGCGCCGGGCACCCCGGGCACCCCGGGCGGTGCGTTCCGGCGCGCGCTCCCGACGTGGGGCCGCACGCTCGAGCGCGCGCCCTCGACCTGGTCGCGGACCTGGAGGTATGACCCGATGGCACTGGCAACCGAGGGCGTGGCCGTGGTCGCGGCCGAGAGCGACGACCGGGACTATGCGTTCGACCTGTCGCGGTGCCCGGAGATCCGGGCCGGGGCGACGATCACCGGGGGCGCGATCGTGGGCGGGTCCGGGCTGTCGATCGGAACCGTGTCGGTGCTCGCCGCGGAGTTCGACGAGATCCCGGCCGGTGAGGGGCTGTCGGTGCGCATCAGCGGGGGCACCGGGGGCACGACGTACAAGCTCGCGTGCAAGGCCACGCTCTCGACCGGGCGCGTGGTGACGATCCCGGGGCGCCTGGTCAAGCTCCCCGACTACTCCACCTGACCCGAGGGCGTTCACCATGACGGCACCCGTCCCGATCAAGAGCGGCGCGGAGCTGCTCGAGGAATACGACCGGCTCACGGCCGAGCTGCGCCGGGCGCTCCGGACCACGCGCGAGCTGCAACAGAAGTGGCAGGCGTGCCGGGACCAGATCAAGCGCCGGACCGACAGCGCGGCGAGCGGTTGGGACGTGAGCGTTCACGTTCACGACACGTCCCCGCACGTGCCCCTCGGTACGGCTTAACACGGGGCGCGGTCCGGGTTCCTTTTTTTTGGCCATTGCAATAGGTAGTACCGATCAATTTCGCGTAGTATGATCGTTACTTCCTATTGCGTCTCGCGTACCCACTTTGACCCACGAGGCCCACCCTCATGTTCCGCGCTCGCCTGCTCGTGCTCCTGGCGCTGCTCCTCACGGTGCCCGTCGTGTCGGCCGCCCCGGACCGGATGCTCGTTCCCGAACCGCTCCCGCAAAAGCTCGCGCTCGAGGGGCCGACGAAATACAAGCCGTACCAGCTCGTGCGCGTGAAGGCGTCCGGGCTCGACCCGAAAGCCGGAATCATCTGGCGCGTGTACCCGAGCCAGGACGTGCAGCGCGCGACGACCCCGCGCGGGATTCTCGAGTTCGCGGCCCCGCCCGGTACCTACCAGATCGAAGCGCTGGTCATCACCACCGGGGCCGACGGCGCGATTTCGGTGGATGAACAAGCGATGTCGGTGGAAATCGAGAGCTGTTGCGACAAGGCGCCCCCGATCGTTCCGCCCACACCGCAACCGCCGATCAAGCCCAAGGCGAACCCGGTGGCCGCGCTGGGCAAGATCCAATTCGGCAACGCGGGTTGCACCGCAACCGTGATCGGGCCACGGCGAGCCGATGGGAAATGGGACGTGCTCACCGCGGCGCACTGTGTCACCCACGTGGGCGTCGGCGCGAAGGGCTCCATGACGCTACCCGACGGCCGGAAGCTGGCGATCAAGGTGGGGAGCATCTACGAAACGCCGGACTGCGCGTGGCTCACGACCGAGGACGCGACACTCGCGGACCTGCCGTTCGCGGAGATCGCGGCGAGCAACCCGCCTGTAGGGACCAAGATTTGGCACAAGGGGTACGGCGTTGATGTCCCGGGCAACCGCGAGGACGGCGAGATCACGTTCGCTCAGGACGGCAACGGTCAGCTCCAAATGTCGTTGTCCGTTTCCTCGGGCGACTCGGGCGGGGGCATCTTCCGCGACGACACGGGCGAGCTGATTAGCTGCGTGTGCTGTACGACGGCGAAGGGCCAGAAGGCGCGCGTGTGGGGCTGCGCGGCGGACATCGCCCGCAAGTACCGGCCCGGCGCGAGCGGAACAGAGACGTGGACTCCAATTGAGATCCCGGACGCCGGCATCGGCCCCGTCAACGTGTGGGAGCCGGTGGACATGCCGACGCGCAGAGTGCTCGAGGTGACAACCCTCAAGTGAGGTAGCCCGCGTGATCGGGGTGGCGTGCCATCGGTGCGACAAGTTCAACACGCGCACGAACTGGCCGCCCCCGTTGTGGCCGTGTGCCGGGTGCGGGCAACCGCTCCCGGTGATCGTGGCGACCGGTGCCGAGGCCCGGTGCCTGCCCTCGGCCGTGGTGAGGCGCGAGCGCTCACGCGGGCCGGACGTGTGGTTCGTGGTCGGTGTGTGCGGCGGGGTGCTCTCGACCGTGGGGTTACTCGAGCTGTTCAAACTCTTGAGGTAATGCCGTGGATCTGCTGCTCGTCGCCCTGGCGCTCGTCCCGCTCGAGTGGGTTTTGTTCCCGTTTTCGATCGCGTTCACAATAGGGCACACGGCCGAGGAAGTGATCGGCGACGGCGGGCCGTTCTGGTGTTACTACCGGCGGCACTTCGGGCGCGGGATCGACGACATCCTCGGTGTCATCCTGTTCTCGACCCTCGCGGGCATCCTCATTTTGCTAGCGATTTACGGCTATCTCTGCGGGTCGGCTTTCTGCCTCGGCGTGTTGATCGGTGCGCGGTTCGGTGATGCGTGGCTCTCGCACGTGTGCATGCGGAACACTGCCCCAGGCCCAAACCCGGGGCTTGCAACTTCGCTCCTCTACCTGGTGGAAGTCGCGGTAGTGACTCTCTCCGGGGTTCCCGTCTCGCCCCTCGGGTTCACGATCGCATGGGGCGCGTTTGCCGCGTTCTGGGTTGTCTCGTTCTTGATCCGCAAGAGGTGATTGCCGTGGCCGAAAGCACCAAGAGTTACGCCGAACGACTGAAGGATTGGGCTCTGTATGCCTCTGCGATCCTCGCGCTGTCGATCGCCTCCGCGCTCGCTCAGCGGTGGTTGGGGAAGGAAGTTCCTCTTCCTCCCCCGCCTGTAATCCTGGTCACTTCGGGGGTTGATGGGATCACCCCGGTAGTGCAGGTTTTCCCCTCACCCGATCCCTCAAAGGATAAATGATGCTTCACCTACACCTGAACGTGAACCTCGGCGGCGGCGACGTTCGGCAGTTCACCGCGCTCGGCGACGGTACCCTGCTCAAGCTGGCCCTCAAGTGGGGGCCGGTCATTGCCGCGATCTTCGGTCTGAAGCTCCCGGACCTCTCGGGGCTGGTCAGCGAAGCGAAGGAGCCGGCGGTTGAAACCAAGTAAGTAACCACACAATCCAAGCGAACAACTGCGGGCGGCAAGCTCAAATTGGCTTGCCGCCCGCACTGCATTTCTTGGGTCTCGTTTACTGGCTCCCCATAGGCGCGTCGTATTAAGGTTGCGATAATCTCGTGCCGATAGATACGACTTGCCAAAAGGAGAATTCGCCAATGACCTGTCTCATCCGCGGCGCGGCGCTTTGTCTGGTGGTTGCAACTAGCTCGGTTTTGAAGGCCGAAGAAGTAGTAGAAGAGGGGATTTCGGCCGCAAAGAAGGCGATCAGAAAGGACGATTTCAAAAAGGCCGTTGAGATCCTCGACAAGACGATCGCCACCATTGGAAGCGACAAGAAGGTGCGCACGGAAGAGGAGATCTCCCCACTTTACGCTTGGCGAGCCAAGGCTCACATGGGACTCAAGGACTATGCCAAGGCGGTTGCGGATTGCAAAAAGACCGTCGAACTTGAGCCGAAGAACAACGATTATCTGCACCAAGCCGCGTGGCTAACCGCAACCGCCCCTGACGAAAAGGCCCGGGACGGGAAATACGCCCTGGATTGTGCGGTAAAGGCGTTGACCATTGCTAAAAATGCCCCATCTCCGACCGCTCAAATCAGGGACTACTACGTCGCGCTTTATTCCGATACTCTCGCCGCAGCATGGGCTGAAACGGGAAATTTCAAAGAGGCAGTTCGGGCCGAAAATGAGGCAATCAAACTGATCGAAGGAACCTCACTGGCGAAGAAGGGGGAATTGGATAACGTTTGCTTCATTGTCGATCGCGATGTGGATGAAATTCGCCCGCTGTTCAACGGCGCGAAAAATCGGCTCGCGCTCTACCGCGACATGAAACAGTACCGCCTCAAATAAACAACCCGCCCCAAGCATCCTTGCGTGAGGCGGGCAGCGCCCCCACCCGGAAGGGTGGGGCAACCGGGGACGCATCTTGCGTCAGCCGGCAGTCTGCTGTGGTTGGCGCTCGCGCTCGTATTCACCGTACTCCGCGGCGTGGCGGCCTTTCTCCGTGAGCTTGTAGAGGGTGCGGAACTGCACCGGCTCGTTGCCCGCAATAGGCTTCCCCTCGGCACGTTCGATTAAGCCCTCCTCAATAAGCTCGTCGAGGAACTCCCCCGACTTCGTGAAGCGGGTCGGTACGATGCGGATTTCGCGGCCGAGGACGGCTTTCCCCTTCGCACGGGCCAGAACGCGGAGTTGTTGCCAGGTGGCGTGTTTGATCGGAAAAAGCATCTGATTGACTCGCTGGGGTTTAAAGAGCAAGGGCGGCAGTGCGGAACTCGGCCACGTCGAGCAACCGCTCGGAGTGCGGCACGTTGGCCTGAATCACTTCCATATGCGGGTTGTGTGCCGGATCGCGAACGAGCACCACGGCCACGATCTGGAAATCGCGAGCGATCGAGCTGGCCGCGGCACGCGCGTTGATTTCCGTGCGATGCACCCCGCACAAGTTCCAGCCCGATTCGACTGTGTACCCAACCACCTTGAACACGGGCGATCCTCCGAGCGGGCCGCGGAAACGACCGGGGTACTACGCTTCCTCCGGCCGCACTCCACGTGCATCACGCCACCTTCAATTCCGCGGCACCGGGTTCCTCTGCGACGGTCGCGACCAGTTCGACGGCTTTTGGCATCGGGACGTTGACCGTGATCTTCACCATCCGCGAGGCAAGCCCCACGTCGGCCTGCAGGTCGCCGGCATCTTTGGAGACCACATACTCGCCCTGTTCATCCACGAGCACCCACACTTCGACTTCGACCATGATCCGCACTCCCGAGGGCGTTTAGGGAAAGCGGGCGGGCCACTGCGACCCGCCCCGGTTGTCTCGCTCACTTCTTTGCCGCGATGTCCTGGCACTCGTCGCATTCGTAGTTTTCCAGGTCCGCGATCGACTTCGGGACGAACAGGGTCTGGAGGCACGTGCCGCACATCCGCAGGGTGATTCGTTCACCGAACTGGGCTTCGGTTGCTTCGGGCTGGCGGTTGTAGCAGGCCATTTCGTCTCTCCGTGTCAGGTGTCTCGTTCGCGTCACACCGTCAATGTAATACGCGGCATACCGCATATTAACCGCAAAAAGAAAAATTTACATGCGGTATGCTATGCAGTAGAATTGGGAGTGACACTAAACCGCGGAGTGGCTACATGGTCGCAATGGCAAAGAAGAAGCCCAAAGGCGGCAAGCACACCACAAACCGCAAGCCCATGCTGCTCCCAGAGGCGTGGGATGCGATCGCGCAAGAGCTGGCGACCGCGGCCGGTCAGCCGAAGATGTGGAAGGTGGTCGAACTGCTGAAGCGAGAGGCCGAGGCAAAGGGGATGACGAACTTACCCCGGCCGCCGTGGGTAAAAGAGAAGCCCGAGGAAGAGGGCGACGAGAAGCCGAAGAAGTGATTTCGGTTGAAAGTTACTACTGCAAAAGCGAACAAGGGCGGGTGGTGTCTGGACACCACCCGCCCTTTAGTTCAAGGCTTGAGACTCGCAAATCGTGCGTTTTCTCGGCAACTTGCTAATTTTTTGTCGGTCAGAAATATTTGCCATAAACACAACAGCAATCGGGATTTATGGAATCCCGATTGCCGCGACTTGTGGGCTAGATCAATAGCGGGTCAAGTCCTGCGTGATCTGACGCTGCGTTTCCGCATCCGGCCCGACGTACAGGTGCAGGTGGTCCTTGTCGATGTAGATGACCTGGACCCGCTGCTTCTTGACGTACACCGGGAACGGGTAGTCCGACTGCACCAGTTCGGTGTAATAAATCACACATTCCCAGTGGCAGTGGTGCAGTTGCGCCTGGCCGACGAGCGGGAAGAAGCGCGGCGGATCGATCTTATCCACGAGCCGGTTCTTGACGATCACAATGTCGTCGCGGAACGTCTCGTAGAAGTACGGCACCCCGCGCGGCACCCGCGGCATCGCGCGAAGCACTTCCTGGTCGCTCGGCGCGTCTTCACAGATCGGGTCCGGGTACCCGGCACGGAGCGGCGGCATGATCGGCACGCGCCCGTCGTTCTTGTGGTTGAGCTTCTGCTCCATCCGCTCCGCGGTCCACGGCTGCACCGGGACCGGCGTGAGCAAACCGAGCGTGAACGGGTTGCAGCCGGATGCGCCCGCGAGGACGCCCACCGCCAGCACCCAGAGTTTACGACGAATCCAGGACATACTCCCCTCCGAGCCATGACGGTTCAGCTGTGTGTGCCAGATGTATCGTCCGTGCGGAGCGGAGAGTTTAAACCGAAGTTCTAAGTTCTCGGTTCCGTATCGAAGATTTCAAAACCGTGTTGGCTGCCGGGGCAAACGGCGCAAAATACGGGCGTGGGAGCGTCGCCCGAACCCGAACGGGAACCCGGAACTATGGTGTTTCTCTCTCGCATTTACACGAAGTCCGGCGACACGGGCGAAACCGGCCTCGGGGACGGCTCCCGCGTGCCCAAAGATGCCGTTCGCGTTGAGGCTTACGGCGAAGTAGACGAGCTGAACGCCGTTCTGGGACTCGTCACCGCGAACTGCCCCGACGGTCCCGAAAGTAAGCTGCTCCGGGTCATCCAGAACGACCTCTTTGATGTGGGGGCGGACCTGTGCGTGCCGCTGACCGATCACGAAGATCCGGGAAAATCGCTGCGCGTGGTGCCCGCACAGTACGAGCGATTGGAGTGGGCCATCGATCGGCTGAACGAAGACTTGCAGCCGCTGCGGAGCTTCATTCTGCCGGGCGGAACGCAGGCCGCAGCGTGGTTGCACCTGGCGCGTACCGTGTGCCGACGCGCCGAGCGCACAGTGGTCACGCTCCAGCGCACAGAGCCAGTGAACCCGCACGCACTGATCTACCTCAACCGGCTCAGCGACTTCCTGTTCGTGCTCGCCCGCGTTGCGAACGATGGCGGAAAGGGAGACGTGTTGTGGGTTCCGGGCGCGAGCCGCGAGGGGTGAGGTGCGCAAGAGAGAAATCACAGACGCAAAAGAACAGAACCGCAGATCACGCGGATGAACGCGGATAAACGCGGATAAAACCAACGAGCGAATTTGAACATGCTCTTCTGGCTTGATCCGCGCGATCCGCAGTTTTTCGTTACCGCTCACCCGGAACACCGCCGTAGGAGTGGCACGAGGCACACGATTTCGTCAGCCCGGTGAACGCCTCGTTTGCCGCCTTCTTGTCCTTGTTGCCAGCGGCCTTGTTCAGCGCGGCGGCGCTCTCGATGTACTTGTCGGGCGATTTGTAGTTGAGGTTCACCTTCTTGAACGCCTCGCTCATCGCCGTGAACGCTTTCGCGTCTTTGGCGATCTCCTCCCAGTTGGGCGAATCCTTCTTCAGTTCCGCGAGCGTGCGCGCGTGTGGCGATTTCGCGCCGTCGTGCGCGTCCTTCATCATCTTGGCAATTTCCTTCTTCGTGAGCTTCGCTTCGTCCTTCTTTGGCTCATCGGCGGTCAGGCCGCTCATGGCCAGCATCGCAGCGCCGAACAGCGTCAGCGCGAATACGATTTGTCGCATGGCTTTTCTCCTGGAATTGAAGGGGGTTACTTTTTCTCGGTCGCGTGGAGTAAGTCGGCGGGAGCAAAATCGTCCGGCTTGACGCGAGCAGTGGATGCGAAGAACCCGACCAACGAACGGCGCGTGAACCCGACCGCTTGCCACAGGTTCTTGTCGCTGCTGTCCTGTACGAAAACCACCGGTTCGTTCGCGCTCGTCACCTCGAGAAGACGGGCCACCGGGGTATTGGGTGAAACCGGTACCAGTTTCAGGCTCGCGCCGTATGCCGCGACACGCGGACCGCCCGTATTGAACGATGCCTGGTCCACGGTCATGATTTCGAGCGGCCCCTTTTCACCGTAAATCAATCTCTTTCGCAACGAATCGGACGCGACCGCGACCACTACCGGTTGCCGGCGGAAGAATTCCACGAACGTCTCGTGCCGATCAGAGACAACGGTGATGTCGCCGGCCGGGTTCACCAGCACGAACCGGGCGCTTTTCGCAGCACCCGCGTTCTCCCCGGCGGGCTTATCTGCTCCCGCGATCGCGGTGGAGGCTGGCGCGGATTGCGCCCAGGACGGCGTGGCATCGTTTGATTGCGCCAAGCGCGTCTCGACCGACTCGAACGGGAACGATTTCGTACCCGAAACCGGAGGCACGATTCGCGGGCCGAACCCGCCGCACGCCCACACAGTTGCCGTGCCGGTCCCGGCGATACCGATTACAGTGAGTAACGCCACGGTCACAGTTCGGAGTTTGCTCGACATCATGGCTCGTATGACCTCCTGCGCCAGCGCCTCCGCGCTGGGCGAAGGGGCGAGTAACAAAGCGGAATAAGAGAGTATCGGAACCGCGGATGCGTGATTCGCTCCGAGCGCGGCCACCAGTCCCGTGGCCGGAAGCACAATCCCGCGTCGCGTGAGACGGTCGGCGAGCAGAGAGCGCCCGCGAGCGAGCCGGCTCGCCACGGTCCCCTCGGACCAACCGAGGCGCCCGGCCGCTTCCGACCGGGTGTGCCCTTCCAGATCGCAGACCACCACTGCTGCACGGTATGTGTCCGGCAACCCGCTGAGTTCCTGATCGATTACTTCCCGCAAATCGTTACTCACCGGTTCCGGTCCGGGGACTTCGACGGTTAGTTCCTGTACCCGGCGACGCGAACTCGCATCGCGCCCGCGCCGGGCCACGTTCACCGCGACGCCGTAGAGCCAGTTCCCGAGCCGGTTCCGCGGCCGAACGGCTTCCGCCTTGCGGAGCAGCACAATAAACACAGCCTGGAACGCATCGTCCGCGTCGGTGTCGTTGCGGAGCACCCGGCGGCACACCCCGCGGACCATCGGCCCGTGCCGCCGAACGATCGCCGCGAACGCCTCGTCCGCGATTTGTGGCGCGCCGCGAACGCCCTCGCGGTGAGCGAGGAAATCGCCGAGCAAGTGCTCGTCGGTCGCCTCGCCCTCGTGCTTTGAGAGCCGGGATTGCAATCGGTGAATCAAAGAACGCATACGTCACACTCGCCGGAGCCCCGCGAGCGGCCGACCCGCGGTTCTGCCATTCTTTCCCGCGCGCCGGGGTGAATTGATCCCAAAAAGTGCGCGAGATGAAAAAAAGAGCCGCCCCAATTCGCGGAGCGGCTCGAAACGGCATTTGAAATGCGAATGCCTACGGCACGATCCAGGCCCGGTTGATGTAGATCACGTTGTCGGACGAACTGGAGTATTCGCCCTTGATCTTGAGCCGGTCGCCCACCTTCAGTGCGGCGGTCTGCTTTCTGGTATCGAACGGGAGCGTCACCTTGATCCGAACCGTACTCTTCTTCAGGTTACCGACAACGTATACCGACTGCTCGCCGTCCTTGCTCTCGACCACCGCGTTGGTAATGGTAATTGGTTTGTCTTTGTACTTTTCGTCGGTTGCTTCATTGTTCCGGCCGTATTCCGCGAGCAGGAGCGCGGCGCTCACGGTTGGGGCGGGATCGACACCCGTGCTCTCAACGGTCGCGTTCAGGACGTCCACGAACAGATCCCCGGTCAGTCCAGAGCACTTGCCCTTGAGCGCCAGAGTTTGACCGCGCGAAACGTTCAGCACCTTGTTCACATCGGACTTGGAGACGACGACGCGAACCAGTGTACCGAGGGCCTTACCCGGGGCCGGAGGGACACCCTCCAACAGTGCCTGAACCTCGCCATCGAACCCGAAACTGAGATCGTCCAACTTGCCCTCAACGAGGACGTTCTTGTTCTTGTATTTCTCGTTCGCGGTGGTCGCGTTGTCCTTGTAAGCCCCGGCCAGTTCCGCGGCCGTCACCGAGACACCCGGCCCCCCGCCCGGCGGGTACTGTTGCATAAACCTGAAATCGTTCACCTCGCCCTCGCGCAGCGCGGCCCCGCTCTTGGGGCGCCACTCTTTCGCCTGGAGGCGCGCGTTCCCGTCGGCCGTCGGGTGAAACGCGGCAATAATGTAATCGTCGCCGTTCTGCCACACGACGGCGCGCTTCTGACGAACCTTGTCCGCCCAAGCGTCCGCGCGCTGGGGATCGGTCGCGAACACCTTCGGCAAATCTGCGTCGGTGGCCACCCGTCCGCTGCCCAACTTCGCGTCGGTCTCCGTCCGGGTGACGGTCCCAACTTCCAGATCGGCGTAGCTGAACGAATTCACCCGGAGGTTCATCTTGTCGACCGCTTCGACGATATCATCTTTGGCCTTCTTCGCCTTGGAGTACAACCACCACCCGCCGTACCCGACCCCGCCGCAGCACGTGAGCAGAGTGCCGCACAGGATCGCGACGATAATGATCGGCCCCTTTCCGCCCTTTTTGCCCTCCGGCTGATCGTACTCGTCGTCGCGCGGGCGCCGGCGCCGAACCGGGCGATCGTCGTCGCCTCGGTCCGCGTCATTGCGGCCCTCCTCGCCCGGGCCTCTTCGTCGCGCGGGTCGCTCCTCGTCTTCGTCGCGTTCGTCGCTCGCGGGCACCGGCGCCACGGGCCGACCGGTCGGGCGCCCGACGATCTTCCCGCCCCTAGACGGCGCGGGTTCGTCCAGCCCCTCGAACGGTGCGGGAGGGGGAGCCGGGGGCGGTTCGGGGACCGGAATGGGCGGCATCACCGCGCGCGAGGGCGGGGGCGCGGAAGCCCCCGATGGTGTCGCGGGGATCACGCCCCCGCACTTCGGGCACCGCACCGCGCGCCCGGCGAACTCGTCCTTCACCGACAGCGTCGCCGAACACGACGGGCACACCAAACGCACCGGCATCGGACCCTCCTCAAAAAAGCGCGGAACGCGGATCGCGTGCCGTCGAGTGTATACGCCCGTTCGCACAGTGAAACGAAAAAAGCCCGGCTTGTGCCGGGCCTCTTCGGGGTCGCGTTGCGCTTGGTTACGCCCGGATGATGTCCTTCACGGTCGCCCCGGCGGGGATCATCGGGAGCACGTGCTCCTGGTGCGGTACGTGGACGTTCAGCAGGAACGGCCCGGGCGACTCGATCATCTCCACGAGGGCCGCGTCCAGGTCGGCCTTGTCCACGACGCTCTTCGTCGCGACCCCGAAGCCCTCGGCGATCTTGCAGAAGTCGGGGTACGGCGGGTGCTCGTCGCCCGCGCCCAGGTAGGTGTGCCCGCGGTTCGAGCCGAAGAACCGGTCCTCCCACTGCATCACCATCCCGAGGTGCTGGTTGTTGAGCAGCAGCACCTTGGCCGGGATCTTCTCCGCGTAGGCGGTCGCGAGTTCCTGCACGTTCATCAAGAAGCTGCCGTCGCCGTCGATGTCGATGACGAGGTTGTTCGGGAACGCGACCTTCGCGCCCAGCGCGGCGGGCAGCCCGAAGCCCATCGTGCCCAACCCGCCGCTGGTGATCCACTTGCGCGGCGTGTTGAACGGGAAGAACTGGGCCGCCCACATCTGGTGCTGGCCCACACCGGTCGTGATGATCGTGTCGTTGAGCTGGTTGCGGTCGCGGAGGATCTGCCACAAGCGCCGGATGGCGTACTGCGGGATGATGAAGCCGTCCGGCTCCGTGAACTTGAGCGGCTCGGCCTCGCGCCAGGCGTCGATCTGGCGCCACCAGTCCGGGTAGCGCCCGCCGGCGGTGAGGTCCGCGTTCTTCGGCTCCTTCAGCAACGTGTTGAGTTCCGTCAGCGCGTGCTTCACGTCGCTGTGGACCGGCACGTGCGCGAACTTGTTCTTGTGAATTTCGCTCTTATCGATATCGATGTGAACGATCTTTCCGTGTTTAGCAAATTCCGTGAGCTTGCCCGTCACGCGGTCGTCGAACCGCACGCCCAGCGCGATGAGCAGGTCCGCTTCGTTGATCGCGTAGTTGGAGTACACCGTGCCGTGCATGCCGAGCATTTGCAGACACAAGTAGTGCTCGGACGGGAAGTTACCGAGGCCGTGGACGGTGAGGCCGACCGGCGCCCCGACCAGTTCCGCGAACTCTTTCAGTTCCGCCGCGGCGTCGCTGTGCGTCACCCCGCCACCGGCGTAGATGAACGGCTTCTTGCTCGCGCGGATCGCCGCGATCACGGCTTCCAGTTCCGGGCGCGGGGCCTTGCGCACCGGCCGGTAGCCGGGCAGGTCCATCGGCGGGTCCCAGTCGGGGACGATCGACTTGGTCTGCACGTCCTTGCACACGTCGATCAGCACGGGGCCGGGGCGCCCGGTGGTGGCGATGTGGAACGCCTCCTTCACCACGCGCGTGATGTCCTCGGTGCGGGTGAGCAGGTAGTGGTGCTTGGTGATGCCGCGGCAGATCTCGACCATCGGCGTTTCTTGGAACGCGTCGTTACCGAGAACGTTGGTGCTCACCTGCCCGGTGATGAAGATGGCCGGGATCGAGTCCATCTTCGCGTCGGCGATGCACGTCACGAAGTTCGTAGCGCCGGGGCCGCTCGTGGACATGCACACGCTGGCCTTGCCGGTGGTGCGGCAGTACCCGTGGGCCATGAACCCGCCGCCCTGCTCGTGCCGCGGGAGGATCGTGCGGAGCTTGTCCGGGACGCGGGTGAGCGCCTGGTGAATCGGCATGCTCGCGCCGCCGGGGTACGCGAATACCGTGTCGACCCCGTGCCGGATGAGGCTGTGAACGAGGATGTCGGCCCCACTCATGGGGGTGTTGGCGGGGGTCGGGGTCGTGTTCGGATCGGCCATTTCTGGTCGCCTGGTTAGTGGGGAGATCGCAAACTCTCTCGACATCGAGAGATTAGTATACCGATCTGCCGCGGGTCCGGGAACGGATTCGGGCGAAGATGTGAGAGCCGCCCGGCGTCACCCTCCAATCGATTTTAGACGGATCGCGTCCGTCGGACACACGAGTTCGCACACCGAGCACGAAACGCAGTCGCGGGGGCGCGGGAGCCACGGGCGCGGGCCGCCCATCGCGAGGCAGTCCGCCGGGCACGCGGTCACGCAGTCCCCGCACCCCGTACAGCGGGCCACATCCAGGACCGGCAGTTCGCCCAGCGGGTTCATTCGTGGGCCTCTTCGTCCGCGAGGTCGATCACGTCGTCCGCCGGTTCCGCGCGGCGCAAACGCGGTTTGGGCTTCGGCTTATCGGCTTGTGGTGCGGGTTCGATGACGATCCCCGCCCGAACCGTTGCGGCCCCCATGAGTCCGCTCACCACGTCTTCGAGCACGGGCCGGGTGAGTGGCGGAAACAGCGCGTAGCGCACCCCGAGGTCGAACAGGGCCGAGGTCCACGCGACGCGGTCCGCATCGTTGAACTTCACATCGCTGATTGCGATCACCGGCACATCGGGGCACGAGCGGTTCGCATCGGAAATCAGTTCGAGCGCGGGCGACTTGTCGTCGGCCGGGTCCACTTGAACCACCAGCACCGATGGCCGTCGAGTGCGCACGAGCGCGATCGCGCTATCGGCGGACCGCGTGCCGCGCACCAGCCACGCGCTGTCGGTGGCGAGATCACCCAACAATCGTGCGATCCAACCGTCCGTCTCGACGATCACCAGTTGCGGCGCACGCACGGCAATTCCACCCGGGGTCCGATGGCTAACATTTGCTAACGTTTCCGGAGCGACCGGCCGCACTCATTTTACCACAAGATATGCGAGATATTACAGTTACGAACAACGATCTCTGAATCTCATGTTAGCTTTCTTTGCTCGTGAACGAGCCGCGACCGCAAGGGAGCGGGCGGCACAACGGGCTACCGCAATGGCCCATACGGGAAGCCACTGCACCGCTCCCTTGCGGTCGCGGCTCGTCCGATCATCCTCGTACCTCAAATCTCAATCACGATGACTGCCCGCCGACCACCTCGATCAGTTAGCAGAATTTGCTAACAATCCTCCAAAATCACATGTTTTCCGGCTAACATTCCATCAATAATGGCCCCAAAAACTCCATTTTTCACCGACCAACTTAACGCCCAATTGACCGACCATCGCAATCCAGATATTACCACATTGATTGATGTGAACACAAGATCACATTGTAAATTCACAGGGATTCGCCCCTGTGCTACGAAAGTCGGCCCTCCGGGGTGAAGGACGAAAACCGGGAGGCACCCTGCACTAATTATGCGCATCTTATTCTCGGTGCGATGTCAAAAACCAATGCATTTCCACACCGAGAAGGGGCCGGTCTTCGTAGCACAGGACGGGAGCACTGTACATCTATACTTGAAAATCGCCGCCATCAGTCAGTTCATAGATGAACATTATGTGGCAAAGTGGCCTTCCGAATCGGCCGATGAGAAGTAAAACAAAAGTATAGAGAGCCGCGATCACCTGTACGGGTTCCGAGATGTCTGACGAAACTGAACCGAAATTGTCCCCGGTTGAAGGGCACAAGGTCGAGGGGCGCTACCTCCGCGGGACGCTCCCGGAGGAGCTCGCTGATGACTCCATCGACCACCTGAGCGACGCCAACAAGAGCCTCATCAAGTTCCACGGCAGCTACGAGCAAGAGGACCGGGACGCCCGGAAGAACCGCGCCAAGGCCGGCGTGGGCAAGGCGTACATGTTCATGATCCGCCTCAAGCTCCCGGGCGGGAAGCTCACCGCGGACCAGTACCTCGCGCTCGACGACATCGCGGGCGAGTTCGCCAACGGCACGCTCCGGCTCACGACGCGCCAGAGCATCCAGTTCCACGGGGTGCTGAAGGGCAACCTCAAGGCGACGATGGCGGCGATCAACGCGACGCTCGTGACCACGCTCGGCGGGTGCGGCGACGTGAACCGCAACGTGCTCTCGTGCCCGGCCCCGCTCCCGGACCCGACCCGCGCCCGGATGATGTTCGACTGCGCCGCGGTCGCCGAGCACCTCGCGCCGAAGGCCGGGAAGCAGTCGTACCACGAGGTCTGGCTGAACGGCGAATCGGTGCAATTCTCCGACGACGCGAGCGTCGCGGAGCCGATCTACGGCAAGTCGTACCTCCCGCGCAAGTTCAAGGTGGCGTTCGCGCTGCCGCACGACAACTGCACCGACCTCCTCGCGCAGTGCCTCGGGTTCCTCGCGATCACCGAGAACGGGAACCCGGTCGGCTACAACGTGTTCGCGGGCGGCGGGCAGGGCCAGAGCAACGCCAAGCCGGACACGTACCCGCTGCTCGCCCAACCGGTGGGCTTCATCGAGCCGACCGAGGTGCTCGGGGCAGCCGAGGGCATCATCAAACTGTTCCGCGACCACGGGAATCGCTCCGACCGCAAGCGCGCGCGACTCAAGTACGTGATGAAGGATTGGGGAGTGGAGAAGTTCCGCGAGGTGTTCTACCGCGACTACTTTACCGGCCCGCGCCGCGCGCCCCGCGTGGCGGAAATCACCGGCTTGGATCTGCACCACGGCTGGCAGAGCATGGGCGGCGGGAAATTCTTCCTGGGACTGTCTGTGGAGAACGGCCGCATCAAGGACGAGGGCTCGGTCCGGCTGCGCTCGGGGCTGCGGGCGATCGTCGCGAAGTACCGTGCGGACGTGCGCATCACGGCGCAGCAGGACATCATGCTGTGCGGGCTGTCGATGGACGACCGCGCCGGCGTCGACTCGATGCTGAACGAGTACGGCATCCCGCGGCCCGAAACGCTCTCGCAGGTGCGGCGCTGGAGCATGGCGTGCCCCGCGGTCCCGACGTGCCCGCTGGCGATCACCGAGAGCGAGCGGGCGCTGCCGGGGTTGGTCGGGCAACTCTCGGGCGTGCTCGCGGACCTGGGGTTGGCCGACGAGCAG
This sequence comes from Gemmata sp. SH-PL17, assembly GCF_001610855.1. NCBI lineage: Bacteria > Pseudomonadati > Planctomycetota > Planctomycetia > Gemmatales > Gemmataceae > Gemmata > Gemmata sp. SH-PL17. The sequence continues at coordinate 7,724,620 of NZ_CP011271.1, read as the reverse complement.
ATCAGCGTGCGCATGACGGGTTGCCCGAACGGGTGCGCCCGGCCGTACCAGAGCGAGGTCGGGATCGTCGGGCGCGGCGGCACGAAGTACACACTGTACATCGGCGGCGACAGCTACGGCCGGCGCCTGAACACCGAGATCCAGGACGGCGTGCCGATCGACCAGATCGCGCCGAAGCTGGGCAAGGTGTTCGCCGCGTTCGCCGCGGAGCGCACGAAGGGCGAACTGTTCGGCGACTATTGCTCGCGCGTGGGGCTGCCGAAGCTCAAGGAGCTGCTCGGCGCGCCGGCGTAATCCGGAGGACTCGCCCGTGGCAGAAGCGGACAAGCCGTGGGACGCAGTGTTCAATCAGGTGCGGGTGACCCGTTGGCCGGGGTGTGTCTACCCGCACCCTCCGCAAATCTCCGAAAGCTCATTAGATGCGGCCGAAAAGCAACTCGGTACCCGGTTTCCCGAAAGCTACCGCGCGTTTATGACGCGCTTCGGTCCGGGTGAGATTGAAGGCCGGATCTCTCTACGCCGCCCGACGGCCGAAGAGATTGGTGACGAGACGGGCGGCTACCACGACTTCTTGGAAGGCCTGGCTGAGCGTTTCGCCATCGATCCCGCGTGGATTCACCAGCTCGTACTTTTCGCATCGGATGGTTTGGGAGATGCTTACGGTTGGCACCCGGCGGAGATCACGTCTTCCGCCCCACACGAGTGCCGCTTCTACCACATACAAAGAGCACCGCTGTACCCTCCACACGTGGTGGGCAATACGTTTGTCGATCTTCTCCATTGGGCTGTGATAGAAGCCACAGAAGGGCCGACGGAGGCTATTCAAGGATTCCAATTCACGCCGCGGGCGTTGCGTCTAAGAACGACGCCGAAACACTCCGACGTGCAGAACTGGCTCTTCTTTAGGACTACCGGACAAAACCCGATCGTAAGAGGATCACGCAAGCCGCCATCTGGCACCAGCCGAGGTAGTTGCGCGCGTTGCGGTCGCGCCGCCTGCGGACCCGGCCGAACTGGGCGAAGAAGTTGTGACACCGCTCGACGGCGTTGCGCACCTTGCCGACTCCGGGGCGCTTCTGACCACGGCCGGGAGCGTACAACCGGAACCCCTGGGAACCGGCTCGGCCCCGCGACGGTTCGTTCCCGTATGCACCGTCCGCTCGGGCGGTTGGTCGGCCCCGCTCGTCGGTCGTGTCGGTCGGCACCTCCGGGGCCGGCGCACGAACGACCAGGGCCGCCAGCACCTTGTGGGTCTGGCAGCCGTCGTTGGCCCCGGCTTTGGTGACTACGACCGCCAGGGGCATGGCTCGCGCGTCGCTCGCTATGTGGATCGCCGTGCCCGACTTGCCGCGATCAACCGGACTCGGCCCCGAAGCTTCGCCCCCTTTTCCGACGGCTTCTTGGACCCGTCGAGGAGGATCTGGTCCCAGTTGATCCCGTGCAACCGCTGGTACCGCTCGGCCAGTTGTTGCCACGCCCGAAGAAACGCATCCTCGCGGAGCCAGTCCTTGAGTCGGCGTTGGACCGTCTTGTACGACGGGAAGCACCACGGGAGCAACTCCCAACTAATGCCCGAGGCCAGGACGTACAACAGCGCGTGAAGGCATTCCCGATTGCCGCACGGCGGGCGACCGTTGCCGGACCAAACCTTGGTCGGCAGGACCGGCTCAAAGACCGCCCAGATGCCTTCCGGTAGTTCGCGGGCCAGATCCTTCAGTTGCATGGACCGAATCCTGAGCAGAATGGGTGCCGATCAGGATAGGCGACTTCGTAGTTTTGTCCGGTAGTCCTTAACAACCGTACCGCGCGCCTCATTGCCCGCTCGATCCGCGACCAGGGCCGCGTGGAGGCGTTCCCCATTCTGGCCGACGCACTTCAAGAAGCGGGCTGCACAAACGCGGACCTGCTCGACTCGTGCCGTACCGGTGACCCGGACATTGATGGCGCTTGGGTGCTTCAGGTGCTCTTGGGTAAAGGGTGAGTCAATGGGCACACAGGGCTCCCGCCCGGTGCTACGAACACCGGCCACTCCACGGCGGGGCATCGAAGGTACTTGGTTTCCGGTGACCGGTCCGCGCCCAGTCGTCACCCGTTCGGGGCGTCCTAGCGCGGCCCATCAGTTGCGCAAACGCAGGTTTCGTGCCGGCCAGTGTCGGGTGACAGCCGCCCGGTGAGGTGCACACAATCAAATGGGACGACCGACCGGTGCCGACCGGCCGGTCGCCAAGACGCGGCTCACTTCTTCTCGAACAGAGCGGCGACGAAGTCCCAGTTCACGACGCTGAACCACGCATTCACGTAGTCCGCGCGCTTGTTCTGGTACTTCAGGTAGTAGGCGTGTTCCCACACGTCGCACCCGAGCAGCACGGTGTGGCCGTCGGTAATGGGGTTGTCCTGGTTCGCGGTCTTCACCAGGGCCAGCGGTTTGTCTTTACCCTTCACCAGCCACGCCCACCCGCTGCCGAACTGCGTGGTCGCGGCGGTCGCGAATTCCTTCTTGAAACCGTCGACGCCGCCGAAGCTCGCTTCGATGGCCTTCAGCAGTTCGCCCTTCAGCGGGGTGCCGCCCTTCGTCATCATCTGCCAGAACCACGAGTGGTTCAGGTGCCCGCCGCCGTTGTTGCGCACCGGCGCTTGCAACTCCATCGGGAGCTTCTTGTAGTCGCGCACCAGTTCCTCGATCGGCTTGCCCAGCCACTCGGTCTTGGCGAGCGCCTTGTTCAGGTTGTCCACGTAAGTCTGGTGGTGTTTTCCGTGGTGGATCTCCATCGTCTTCGCGTCGATGCTCGGCTCGAGGGCGTCGGTCGCGTAGGGCAGTTTGGGCAGCGTGTACCCCTTCGCGTCGTCCGCGCGGCCGAACGAGGGGAGGGCCAGCGCCGCGGCGCCGGCGGTAGCGGAACGCAACAGTTCGCGACGGGAAATCATGTGGGAAGGCTCCTACGGAGGTTGAGAGCGACAAGTGGGCAGGAGCATCGTAGCGACGCGCACCGGCCGACGCCACCGGCTCGTGCCGAAGTTGCGGATGCACTCCGTGTGCCGGCTATCGTGCGAGTGACGCGCTGAGGAGCGAGGACCAGTAGGCCGGCAGCGGGGCCTCGACGGTCAGTTCTTGCTTCGTGAACGGGTGCGTGATGGTCAACCGGCGCGCATGAAGTGCAACGACGTGGTCGCGCGGCAGTTCTGCGGGCGGCCCGAACGCCCGCGTGCCGCCGTACATGGCGTCGCCCAGCACCGGGTGCCCGCGCCACGCGGTCTGAACCCGGAGCTGGTGCATCCGCCCCGTGAGCGGTTCGAGTTCGATGTGCGTGACCGAATCGAGACGCTGGAGCACGCGGTATTCGAGCGTCGCGAGTTTCGCGCCCGGCGCTTCCGCCTCCGCGCGCTCGACGCGCGCCTCGTCCGCGATCTTGCGAATCCAGTCGTCCCACGCACCGGCATCGGAATCCACGACGCCTTCAACGAGCGCCCAGTACACCTTGCGCACGCTGCGTTCGGCGAATTGCGCGTGGACCCGCTGTGCGGCCTTGGTGTTGCGCGCGAAGCACACGACACCGCTCACGGGCCGGTCCAGCCGGTGCGGAACGCCGAGGTACACCCCGGCCGGCTTCGCGTACTTCTCTTTGATGTAAGACTTGACCAGCGCTTCGAGATTCGGCACGCCGGGCGGCGCTTGTGTGAGCAGCGGCGCCGGCTTGTTCACGATGAGCAGGTGGTGGTCTTCGTACAGCACTTGGAGCGTCGAAGAGAAAGGGGGAGGCGGTTCGGAGGAAGAGAAGGGGTGAAGGGGTGAAGGGGTGAAGGGGTGAGAAGACACCCCAGCATTGGCGCCGGTTGCGGCCTTGTCGCTCTGCTCGTTCCGTTCGTTCGACTCTGCCACCCGCGCACCCTTTCGCCACGCTCGCCCTTGCGTTGGTGGCACAGGCCTCTGGCCTGTGGTAGCGCCTCCACAAGCCAGAGGCCTGTGCCACCAACAGAGTTTCACCGGCCGGCTTACACCGGCCGTTCGCCCAGACTTTTGACCAACCGCGAGTGTCAACGAGCCGGGGCATTTCTCACCCCTTCACCCGCTCACCCGTTCGCCCCTTCTCTTCCGAGCCCCTTCACCACCAGAGTTCACCCGAGGATCATCTCCGGCAGCCGGCGGGCGGGTGCTGGAGCGAGGCCCACGCCACCGATACTCTTCTTGAGCACCTCGACGGCTTTATTTAGCGGCTGGTCCACGAACGGCTTCGAGTCGTCCACGAGCGGCTTGCCGTCCAGCCCGCGCGGGTTGGGAGCGGGCGGCGGCTTGGGGCCGACGACGTCTGGCTTGCCCGCAACCCAGTGAATCCGCAACTGCTCCACGTCCGCGCGGATCTTCTCGTCCTTCGTCATCGGCACACTGATGTCGGGCTTCACGCCCCACTGGTCCGGCGCGTCCTCCGAAGCACGAACGCGGTCGATGTTCGCCCCGCTCGGGCGCCAGTACGTCTCGGTCGTCAGCTTCACTGCGGCCTGCTGATCCCCCTGCCCGCCCAGGCGCAGGAGCTTTTGCACGCTCCCCTTACCGTAGCTGCGCTCGCCGATAACGACGGCCCGCTTGTGGTCCTGGAGCGCGGCCGCCACGATCTCGCTGGCGCTCGCGCTGCCGTCGTTCACCAGCACCGCGATCGGCTTCTGCTCGGCCGGGAGGAAGATCGTGCCGTCCTTCTTGGCCTCAAACACGCGCTCCTTGTTGTTCCGGTTCCGCGTGCTGACGATCTTCCCTTCAGTAAGGAACAGGTCCACGACTTCGACCGCCTGAGTCAACAGCCCGCCGGGGTTGTCGCGAAGGTCGAGCACGAGCGCCTTCCCGCCGTCGCGCTCGATCTCCTCGACCGCAGCCTTCAGTTCCTTCGCGGTGAGTTCGTTGAACGCGCTGAGCCGGACGTACCCGATGCCGTTGGCCTTGTCGAGGAACCACTCCCACTTGCTCGGGTCGTCGGTCCGGCGCCGGATGCCGGAAACGGGGTGCTGCGCGATCTGGGCGCGGGTCAGCGTTACCTCTTCGTCGGCGGGGTTGCGCCCGGCCCGGCGGATGGTGAGCTTGACCGGCGTCCCCGGCTCGCCGACGACGAGCTTCCGCGCGTCGGGCACCGTAAGCCCTTCGGTGGACTTACCGTCGATCTTCACGATGAGGTCGTCGGCGATGATCCCCGCGTCGTATGCGGGCGTGCCCGGTGTGGGGTGGTTGACCTTGAGGAACTTCGTCGGCGGGTCGATGGTGAGCAGGATGCCGACCCCGCCGAAGCTCCCCTGCGCGTCGGACTCGAACCGCTTCAGTTGCTCCGCGTTGAAGTATTCGGAGTGCCGGTCGAGCTTCTGTAACCCGCCATTGATCATTTCCTCGACGAGCTGCTGCTTCTCCTTCTCCGTCAGTTCGCGGTAGAAGTTCGCGTCCACCTCCGCGAGCACGTTCACGAGCTGGCGCACGCGATCGTAGTCCCGGTCCGGCGGGGGCGCGCTAAAGCAGATCGCGAGCGCCAGCCCGACCATCGCCGGCACCACCAGGAACCAGGCCAGATTGCGAAGCGGCATGTCGTCTCCTCGGTGACCGGCGCCAGTTACGCGCCCCGCCGAACACCAGAACGCCAAACGTATCGGGTTGTGCCGATTATACGTGACGGGCGTGTCGCGCGGGAGTTGAACCTGCCCCGCATATCCCGATGTAAAAATTACTTCAAGTCGATTTGCCCACTCAAACCCCGCCGGTTATCCTCGCGCTGTAGGCTTTTCAAAGCCCCCAATTTAACAGACCATTGGGCGGGTACCGCAATGTATAGCATCGTGCTGATGACCGCGCTAACGGCATCCCCAGATACGCCACAATTTAACGGCTACTTCCGCGACCTCTTCCACGGCAGCAGTTGTAACGGGTGCTCCGGCGGGGTGCGGTACAGTTGCTACGGCGGCGGGTGCTCCGGGTCGGTCGCGTACCCGGCCTCGTGCAGCGGGTGCTCCGGGTCGGCGTGCTACGGATCATCCTGCTACGGCTCGTCTTGCAGCGGATCGTCCTGCTACAGCTCGTCGTGCTGCGGCGGAGTCTTCGGGCTCGGCTTCGGCGCCCGCGTGCGGAGCTGGTTCGAGCCGTCGGGGTGCTGCGGGTCTCGCAGTTACAACTGCTCGGGGTACTCGTGCTACGGCTCGTCCTGCTCGGGTTCGGGTTACTCGTGCTCGGGGTACTCCTGCTCCGGTTCCGCGTACTCGTGCTTCGGGAGCAGCCTCTCGTGCCAGGGCGGATACATGGTGTACCCGCCGTCGGGAGGCGACTCGTTCCCCCCGTACCCGGGTCAACCGATGATCCCCTACGCTTCCCCGAACCCCGCACCGGGCGAAGCCGGGCTGTACCCAGGGACGGCTCTGTCCCCGACGACGACCGTCGCGAACGCCCAGACCGGGCGCGCTTCGGTCAACGTGAAACTGCCCACGGACGCCCGACTCTTCGCGGACGGCCGGCCGCTGAACCTGACCGGCGCGGAGCGCCAGTTCGTTTCTCCGGAACTGCCGCTGAACCAAGACTTTGTGTACAACTTCAAGGCAGAATACGATCGCGACGGTGAGACCGTGAGCGTGACGAAGAAGGTCACGGTGCGGGCCGGTGCGACGTTCACGGTCGAGTTCACGAGCCTGAGTGCGGCGGCCCCGACCGCGTCGGGCGCTGGCAAAACGACATCGAATCCTCCTGCGGCTCCCGCGGCTCCTGCATCGAAGGAACCGACGAAGGCCGAGCCGCCGCTGCGCGACGCGCCGACCGGCTCCGGTGACCGCGCGACGATCACCGTGAAGCTCCCGCCGGGCGCGACCCTCTACGTCGACGATCGCAAGAGCCCGTCGAAGGACGCGGTCCGCCAGTTCGCGACCCCGCCGCTGCCCGCGAACCGCGAGTTCGCCTACCTGCTGAAGGCCGAAGTCGTTCGCGACGGCCAGCCCGAAACGCTGAGCCAGAAGGTTCCGTTCCGCGCCGGCGAGCGGATCACGGTGGATTTCACCTCGCTCGGAAACAAGTAAGATCACACGATGCGCCCGGTGTCATTTCAGGCACCGGGCGAATTTCCGTTCGCGCACTTCATCATTCCTACACATCTTCATTATTTCTTCGTTTGAAAGATTTCCGCGCTCGTCTACTATTCTCATACGCCCACGCCTCTCCTGCCCCAATTTAGACGCCCGCACCCGACCCGTTCGCGTGTGGGATCGGTTCGAGAATCCAGCGCAAAGCCGTCGGACACCAATACCAGGTGCCGACCCCCGACGGGGAAACGTGATCGATCGGCCCGGCCCTCCGCAAGGTGCGGAGCACGCGCGCCGGGATTCGTCACCTTATCCTCCCGAGGGAACGCGATGCGTTTTCACCCCGGTTCTCGTCGCGCGTTTACGCTGATCGAACTCCTCGTCGTCATCGCCATCATTGCCATTCTCATTGGGCTGCTGTTGCCCGCGGTGCAGAAGGTCCGCGAGGCCGCGGCCCGGATGAAGTGCTCGAACAATCTCAAACAGCTCGCGCTCGCGGTCCACAACTACGAGAGCGCTTACGGGTCGCTCCCACCGGCCGTCGTGAACACGACCACGCGGAGCACCATTCCCGGCCTGAACGAGTACCTCTACTCGCCGACGCCGGCGAGCGGCGGGATCTACGCCAAGCACGGGTTCCTGTCGGTGATGCTGCCCTACATCGAGCAGGGGAACGTGCTGACGGCCGCGGCCGGCGGGTACAACTACACCAAGGACTGGAACGACCCGGCGAACCAGCCCGCGGCGAGCGTCCGCATCCCGACCTACGAGTGCCCCTCGTCCCCCGCCCAGCACGTCATCAACCCGAACCCGTCGAGCTCGACGTTCTTCCCGGCCACGTCCGACTACTGGCCCGTGAGCCGCGCGAACACCAACGCGAACGCCTGGATCGGCGCCGGGCTGGCGGCCCCCGGGAGCACCGACGTGTGCAACGCGGTGCTGACCGCCAACCAGCGCACCAACTTCATGGCGATCACGGACGGACTGAGCAACACGATGATGCTCGGCGAATCGGGCGCGCGGCAGGAGGGCTGGGCGAAGGGCAAGCAGTACGCGACCTCCGCTACCCTGGGGTTCACCGGCGGGGCGTGGGCGAGCGAGAGCAACAACATCGTTTGCGCGGGAACCAAGGGCCCGGTGACGCCCGGCGTGAAGCCGGCCAAGGTCGCCAACGGCGCCTCGGACGCGACCGGCGCTCAGGCCATCAACGCCTGGAACCAGGGCGAGCTGTACGCCTTCCACACCGGGGTGTGCAACATCGCGATGGGCGACGGGTCCGTCCGGTCCCTGCGCGACAGCATCAGCCTGGGTGCCATGTACAAGCTCGCGTTGCGTGCTGACGGCAACCCGCTCGATCCGGAATAACGTGCGATCAAAACCGCGGGCCATCGCCCGACCCGCGTCAATGCGAGAAGCCCGATCCACAGTGGATCGGGCTTCTTCGTTTCTGTTAGCACCCCGCCCTTGCGGACGGGGTTCACCGGGCGGACGTCACTTCGTCAGTTCCCAGTTCTTTTCGTTGGTGCCGCGCTTGGCCTCGAATGTGAGTGTGGTCTTATCAGGTTTACTGTACTTGTCCGGGAGCAGCTCGGCGGTGACCGGCATCTCCGGGCTGTTGGGGGTGTTGTAGATCTTCTTCTTGTTCACCACCTTGGCCCCCGAGATCACCACCTTGGACGTCCCGACCGGAACCTTGGTGGCCGTGTACTTCCCGTCCTTGATGGTGCCCCCGGCCGGGTTCTTCCCGTCGGTCGGGTAGAACCGGATCGCCCCGTCCTCGATCGGCGCGCCGTCGAAACTCACGGCCCCGGTCACCTCGACCAGGTCCGGCTCGCCGGAGCACCCGACCAGTGCGGCCGCGCCCGCGAGCACCGCGACCCCACCGGCCCATCGGAATCCGCGCATGGGTCGCCTCCGGTTACTGGTTGGGAACGACTTCGCCGCCGCTCATGGTGCCCATGTACGACCACGCGGTCGCGTTGATGCTGTTGGTGAAGAACCGGATGCTCCCGTCGCACAGGGCCGCGTTGACCCCGCCCGTGTGCCGGCTCCGGGCCGCGCTGAACTGCGAGCCGGCCGTCGAGTACGGCATGGCGGGGTCCGAGCCCACGGCCCAGTTCACCACGTCCGGGACCGACGAGTTCGGGGTCGTCAGGGTCATGAACTTGAACACCCCGTCGTCGTTGTGGATGTCCCCGCGCCAGTCGTTGTCGTCCGGGCTCTTGGCCATCAGCGTCTCGGACATCATCAGCGTGTTGCTGGTCCCGTCGGTGATCGAGGTCATGACCACTTTGCCCGGCGTGCTCCGGTTCCCGCTGACGTGGTAGAACGGGGCCTGCCCCGCGGGGGGCGCGGTGTCGTACAGGGCGTTGCCCCAGTTCACCACGTAGTTCCCGCGGGCGCGCTGGTAGTACGCGCTCGGGGAGTTCAGGTCCGAGCCGTTGTCGGTCGGGCAGTAGTAGATCGCGACCCGCGCGCCGCACAGCCCGGTCATCGTGTTCCCGATCGTGGTCGGGGGCTCGTAGAACTGCTGGGTCGGGTAGTTCACCTTGCTCGAGAGCGCGGTCTGCTCCACGTAGGGCCACAGGTACATGACCCAGGACTGGCGCGGGTTGTTGCGCGCGCCGATCGGGAACTGGCCCACCGCGTCGTGGTAGTTGTGCATGGCCAGGCCCCACTGCTTCAAATTGTTCGAGCACTTCATGCGCGCCGCGGCCTCGCGCACCTTCTGCACCGCGGGCAGTAACAGACCGATCAGGATGGCGATGATGGCAATGACGACCAGCAGCTCGATCAGCGTGAACGCGCGACCGCGGCGAGTCAAATGACTCATGACAAAACCCCCGGGAGAGTGGGCGAATGATCGGTGCGAGTACCCAACGAAATGACAGACAACCAGACGTTACCCGAGTGATGGTTAATCTGGCAAGAGGCAAGTTTTAAAATTGTGAAAGATGAGACTTGCCGATTCCTACTCACGTCGAACTAATCCCTTCGCCTCCAACATGGCACCGGACCGGTCGTTGGTCGGCCGGTTTAAGTCCAACGGTACTCGGCCCCGCGCTCGTTGAGTTCAGGGCGGTGTTTCCTCGTTTCTTGCGTCGCCGCCCGAGGGCGTTCCGAAGCCCGTCGTTCTCGGCCCGAGCGCCCGGCGCGACGGAACCGGGTGCCCCACCGGTGACCGGTTCGCGCCCGTAACCTCCCCGTTCGGAGCGCCGTAGTGCGGCCACGTGCGGAATGGCACCGGGCGCCAACCGGCCGTTCGCCAGTTCACTCCAGTCCCGGCAGTTTCAGGAACAGGCCGTAGCCGTTCGTACACAGCAGCACGCCGAGACCGGCGAGGGCCAGGCTCCCGTAAAACGCCCAGCGCTTGCCCGAGAGCATCGCCACGGACGCGAGCACGATCGCGATCTGGAGCAGCACTTCTGCGTAGTCGAAGTACGGGTCGCGCCGGGCGGCCACGTCGCGCTCGGCTTCGAGTTTCTTCGCGTCCTCCAGGATGTCCTTCTTTTCTTTCGCGTACTCTTCGGCCTTTGTTAAATACTTGCTCCGCGACTGTTCCATCCGGGCGCGCTGGGCGGGCTTCAGCTCGGTGCCGAGCAGGTCCATGTCCAGTTGCAGCTTCTCGGCCTCCAGGATGTACATGTTCTCGCGCATCACCTTCGCCTGGTAATACGCCCACTGGTTGCTGGCCTGCTGTTGGGCCATCACCATGTCCTTGCCGGCGTTGCTGCCGCCCAGCGCGGTGACCGCTAGCGCGACCGCGTACACGGCCACGCACAGCGCGATCTTCTTGGTGAACGGGTCGCCGGCCTTCTCTTCGGCTTCGTTCGGATCGGGCACTTCGATATCGGCCATGAATCACCGCGTGAGTTGGAACGAAAGCGTGACGTGTCGGGGATTGCTCTATTCGCGCCTCCCCGGTGCCGCCACTAGTCTCGTTTCGGGAGCGTCGTAACGGATCATGAGCCGCGACCGCAGGGGCGGTGGCGCCTCCCGCGCCCTCGCGGTCGCGGCTCGTTACGACGGGCACCGAAACTGGTCTAACGCGGCACGAGTTCTCTTCGTGCGGGCGCCGGATAGACTGTCAGGAGCGACGGGAACGAGCGTGCTGTGTTGAATTGATGCGTTCGGTTTGTGGTTTGGTGGCACAGGCCTCTGGCCCGTGGAGGCGCTCACACAGGCCAGAGGCCTGTGCCACGAACACAAAAATACGCGCTTTTAACGCGGCAAGTAAGAGCCAAATCCCTTCGCACTCCGAAATCAATTCACCCGCGCGTTCTTGCTCTATGTCCACCCCTCCGCCACCGTCCGGTAAGGGCCGCCCGGCCAATTCGAGCGGGTTCGCGTGGCGGGCCTTCTTCCACCAGTCCGCGACCCCCGTGTTCGTGCTCGGGAAGAGCCGGCGGTTGCGGTACGCGAACCCCGCCTGGGAGAAGCTCGCGGGCGTGAAGCTCGCGGAGGCGCTCGGAATGGTGTGCTCCCAGCGCCGGCACAGTACCCCGCTCGCCGCCGCGCTCGCGCCGACCCCGGAAGCCCTCGCGGGGCGCCCGGACCGCGCGCGCCGACCGGCCCCGCCCGGGCGTAACGGTCCGCCGTGGTGGGACGTGACCTTTGCCCCCCTTGCTGGCGACGGCAGCCCGCGTGAAGCGCCGGCCAAAGCGGGCGAAGCCCTGTTCGGGTTCGTGGGATTCATCGCGGTGGTCGGGGAACCGGTGCCCGCCGCCGCACGAAAGGTGCCGCCGAGCGTCGCCGCGCTTCGCGACCGGCGTGCGACGCACTTCAGCCCGGAACTGCTCGCGGGGGAATCGCTCGCGTCCGCGCGACTGGTAGCCCAAACGCGACTCGCGGCTCAAATTACCGCGCCGGTGTGGATCGTGGGGGAACCCGGGAGCGGAAAAGAAACGGTCGCGCGCGTCATTCACCACACGAGTGCGGTCCGGGACCGCGCGTTCGTCGCGATCGATTGCGCCGGGCTTCAGCCGTACCTGATCGAAAGTCTGTTGTTCGGTCACGGCGGGTTGAGTGCGTCGGACCGTATCGGGACGGTGTATTTGAAGGAACCCGGGGCACTTCCGCGCGACATGCAGCAGCGGCTCGCCGATCACTTCACCGAACCCACGTCCGCACGACTCATCTGCGGGTCCGATCGCACTGCCCAGGATGCGGTCGCAGGCGGTCGGCTCGTTCCCGTGTTTCAGACCGTCTTTTCCGCTTTTGAAACGCGAGTTCCGCCGCTCCGCGAGCGCCTCGACGACATTCCGCGACTCGCCACGCGGCTCGTGAACCGCGCGATCGATTCGGCCGCCCTCACCGTGTTGCGTGGGTACTCTTGGCCCTCGAATTTGCGCGAGTTCGTGGAAGTGCTACACGAATCCACCGGGGAGGGGAGAATCGGGCCGATTCTGCGCGAGCACCTGCCGCACGAGCTTCGCGTGAAGGCCGGACTCATGCGCTCGGGGCCACCGAAATCGCTGAACCTGGACGCGATCCTCGAAGCGGTCGAGAAGCGAATCATTCAGCTCGCGCTGCGAAAAGCGAACAACCACCAGACCGAGGCCGCGGAGCTGCTCGGCGTGTTCCGCGCCAAGTTGGGGCGCCGGCTCGACGCGCTCGGCATCCCGGTCCCGCCGCAACCGCCGAAACCGCGGAAGGAGTGAGGGCACCACCGGTAAGGGCACACGTGGTTTCCGCTCCGTGCTACGTCCGCGGTCCCTCCGGGGCGGAAAGGCATTGATTCGACATCGTACCAAGAACTAGATGGGCAGAATTGGTGCGGGAATTCTTGGCTCTCGGTCTTCGCCCGGGAGTGGTCAGACAAAAAACAGCGGGCGCGGCACCTGGTCGTGCCGCGCCCACAGAGATTATTAGCGCTCGTGCCGTTAACCGGCCGTTTGCTTCGGCTCCAATTGTTTGAGCATCTCCTTCGCCTTGGCCGCCGTTTTCGCCTTCGGCTTCTGCAACTCGGCGAACCCCTGCTCCAGGATCTTGGCCCGCGCCGGGTCGGTCTTGCGGACCTCTTCGACGATGTAGGTGAACGAGGTCACCTCGCTGCCCAGCGCCTGTCCCTTGGAGTAGTTGTTGAGGTACTGCTTGGCCTGCTCCAGGGCACTATTTTCCTTGACCTCAATGGTTTGCTCTTGCACCCGGCCGGACGGCCCGCACCCGATCGGGGCACAGGCCGCCACGAGGAGAGCGGCCACAGCGTAGCGGTAACGCACCATGTGTTTCCCTCCGGGTTAGAAGTTGCCCATCACCTTGCCATCGGACCGGTTGCCGAGGAGCTGGAACGTGACGAGGTCGATGCTGTTGTTGAGGAACCGGACGGACCCGTCGCCGAGGAGCCCGTTCACCCCGCCGGTGTGCATGCTGCGGGGCGGGACGATGCCGTACCCCCAGTCGTGCGCGCCGCCCGGGCAGCAGTCGCCGCCCGCGGTCGGGTACTGCCAGTTCGGGGGAGCTGCCGTGGTGAGGGTGGACTGACCGGCCGAGTACCACGCCCACATGGTGCCGTTGTTGGAGCGCATGCCGCTCGGGGACGACTGGGCCACGGTCCCGATCGAGGCCAGTTCCGCGGCCGTGGGGAAGTTCTTGTCCACGACGGAGTTGAACACGCCGTTGTTGGTGTAGAAGAAGTCGTAGGGGTACTTACCGGCGGACCCGCTCGCGTTCGAGCCGGACAGCAGCTCCGAAGCGAGCAGCGTGTTCGACAGCCCGTCGGTCACGTCCCCGAACTTCCGGTCGCTCTGGTAGGAGACGATACCGTTGAACCGGTCCCCGGCCCACACGGTCTCGACCGAGCTGCCGGTGGACCAGCCGTAGTTGGACCCGGGGCCGTCCCACCCCGCGGGGTTGGTGCCCCGCGCCGGCGCCTGCGGCGACGACGGGCACAGGAACACCGACAACTTGGTGTTCATGAGCGTGTTGTAAGTGGTGCCCCAGTCCGCCCGGGCCGCCTCGAACAGTTTGTACAGGTTGTCCTGCTCCACGTAGGGCAGGATCTCGACGTGGGCACTGGTCGCCTCCCACGCATTGCCCCCGACCTGGCGGTAGTTCCGCGGGAACTTGCCGTTGGCGTCGTGGTACGTGTGGATCGCCAGCCCGAGCTGCTTCAGGTTGTTCTGGCACTTCATCCGGGCCGCGGCCTCGCGGACCTTCTGCACCGCGGGGAGCAGGAGCCCGATCAGGATCGCGATGATCGCGATCACCACCAACAACTCAATGAGCGTGAACCCGCGCCGCGCGCGGGTGAGACGGAGGGAGAGGTACATGACCGATCCTTAACAGGAGGGAACCGACGAATGAATCCTCGGCTGAACGGAGTGTGGCAATTGAAACAGGAGATACACACTCGGTCCACATCGTATTTACACGATTGAATGTGTCAGTTCTACCTTAAATTCACCAGAAAAAATCAGGCACGAGTATTAATGGAATCTAATAAATATTGAGTTCCATTTGGTATTGACAGAATATTATGAGAATACCAATGGCGTGGCGCCCGCGCCGCGGACCGGGCGCTTGTGTGCCTTGGTCCGCGGCGCGGGCGCCGCAAGTGGTGAAACCGGGACAACTTACCGGCGGAGTTCAGCACTCGACCGGGACGAGAATCAGCCCAGTCGGGCGACCGCGTCGGCCCCCACGAGCGGGGACCGGCAGGCGAAGTTCTCACACACGAACACCGTGACCGTGCCGTTCACGGCCCCCCTACCCTCGAACAACGGGGCCAGTTCCGCGGGCGGCGCGCCGGTCGCCGGATCGTGGAACGCGACCACGCGGTTCGGCCCGAACCGCCCGCGAACCGCGACGATCGCGCGCTGCGTTTCCGCGTCCTGCGCCGGGCCGACGATCGCGATCTGCTGGACCGGCCCCAAGTAGAAGTTGAGCGCGGCGAGCATCTGCCCGGACGCGGCCGGGTGCTCGGCCATTGTCTCGCGGTAGCCGCGCAGCGCGCGCTCGGCCGGGTCCGCGAGGTCGCGCCGGCCGGTGAGCGCGGCGAGCCGCAGGAGCACCGTCACGGCCATCGCGTTGCCGCTCGGCGTCGAGCCGTCGTGCAGGTCTTTGGTGCGGGCAATGAGTTCCTCGTGGTCGTCCGCGGTGAAGAAGAACCCCGGCCCGCTGGGGTCGGCGAAGTGCTTCAGCATCGCCTCCGCGAGTTCGAGCGCCGACCGGAGGTACTTCGGGTCGAACGTCGCTTCGTAAACCGCAACGAGCGCGTCCGCGAAGAGTGCGTAATCTTCGAGGTAGCCGGTCAATTTCGGCGATTGTCCCACGCCGGTCGTGCGGTAGAGCCGGCCGTCGGGGGTACGCATGGTGCCCAGGACGAAGTCCGCAGCGCGCGCCGCCGAGCGCGTGTACTCAGAGGCGTTGAGCGCGGCCCCGGCCCGCGCGAGCGCCGCGATTATCAATCCGTTCCACGCGGTCAGGATCTTCTCGTCGCGCCCGGGCCACACGCGCTTCGCTCGCGCGTCGTAGAGCGCCCGCTTCACGCGCGCGAGTTTCGCCTGAAAATCCGCGAGCGCCAGACCGTGCGACTTCGCCTCGTCCTCGTCAGACAGCGTGCGGGACAGGATGTTGTGGCCCTCGAAGTTCCCCTGTCGGGTCGCGCCCCACACCTTGCACGCGAACTCTGCGTCTTCAACGCCGAGCGCCTCGCGCAGTTCGTCCGTGCTCCAGACGTAGAACTTGCCCTCTTCGCCCTCGCTGTCGGCGTCCTGCGTGCTGAAGAACGCGCCCGGCGCGCTGGTCATTTCGCGGTACACGTAGTCGAGCGTTTCGCGCGCGATCTGCTCGAAGAACGGGTCGCGGGTCTTCTGGAACGCTTCGGTGTACGCGGACGTGAGTAGCGCGTTGTCGTAGAGCATTTTCTCGAAGTGCGGTACGAGCCACTTCGCGTCCACGCTGTAGCGCGCGAACCCGCCCCCAATCTGATCGTACATCCCACCGCGGGCCATCATCGTGAGCGTGTGCGTCACCATCTCCAACGCGACGGGATCGTTGAAGCGCTCGGAGAGCCGCAGGAGTAATTTCAGCTCCAAAGCGTGCGGGAATTTGGGCTGCGCGCCGAACCCGCCGTATCGCGGGTCGTAGTTCCGGCGCAGCCCGGTCAGCGCGCCGGAGAGCAGGTCCGGCGACACGGCCGTGTCGCTCACTTCGAGGGCACCCATCTGTTGCAGGTCCGCGACGACGCTGGTTCCAATCTCGTGAACGCGGTCGCGCTGGGTGAGCCAGGCGTTGTGAATTCCCGCGAGCAGTTGCTTGAAACTCGGCCGTCCCTGCGCCGCGTACCGGTTATCGGGCGGGTAGTACGTGCCCGCGAAGAACGGTTTGAGGTCCGGGGACAGGAACACCGACAGCGGCCAGCCGCCGCCCTCGCGCGTGAGCACGTGGAGCGCGTTCATATAGATCGTGTCGAGGTCCGGGCGCTCCTCGCGGTCCACTTTGATGCACACGAAGTGCTCGTTCATGACGGCCGCGGTGGACTCGTCCTCGAAGCTCTCGTGCTCCATGACGTGGCACCAGTGGCACGCCGAGTAGCCGACCGACAGGAAGATGGGGCGGTCCAGCTCCTTCGCGCGGGCCAGCGCCTCCGGCCCCCAGGGGTACCAGTCCACCGGGTTATTGGCGTGCTGCTTCAGGTAGAGGCTCGTCTCGGCGGCGAGGCGGTTCGGCGTGCGCGCGGCTGACATGGCGTGTCTCGTGGTACATCGGGCGATAGGATTGTACGAAACCGCACTTCCCCAACCGTGAGTTCCGCATGACCTCGTTCTACGTTGCGCTCGGCGCGTGCCTGCTCGCCGCACCGGGCGCCGGCGCCGAGCCGCCGAAGAAAATGGCCGCTCCCCTACCCCGGGCACACGCGCACAACGACTACGAGCACGCGCGCCCGCTGTTCGACGCGCTCGATTGCGGCTTTTGCAGCGTGGAAGCCGACATCTGGCTCGTGAAGGGGGAACTGCTCGTCGGGCACACGCCGCTCCAACTCAAGGCGGGGCGCACGCTGGAGAAGCTGTACCTCGACCCGCTCCGGGAACTCGTGAAGGCCAACGGCGGCACGGTGTACCCCAAAGGCCCCGCGTTCCACCTCATGATCGACGTCAAAACGGACGCGAAAGAAACCTTCGCCGCGCTCACGAAGGTACTGGAAAGTTACGCGGACCTGCTCACCGTCACGCGCGACGGCAAAACCGAGGTGAAGGCTGTGACGGTTGTCATCAGCGGGAACCGCGACGCGAAGGCGGTCGCCGAACAGAAGACGCGGTTCGCGGCGCTCGACGGGCGCCCGGCCGACCTGGACGGCACCACACCGGCCGCGCTCGTTCCGTGGGTGAGCGAATCGTGGCGCACGCTGTTCAAGTGGGACGGCACCGGTCCGATCCCGGACGCCGAGCGCAAGAAGCTCCGCGAACTCGTCGCGAAGGCCCACAAACAGGGGCGCAAGGTCCGGTTCTGGGCCACACCCGATAAGGTCGAGGTGTGGAAAGAACTGCTCGACGCGGGGGTGGACTTTCTGAACACCGACAAGCTCGCGGACCTGGAGAAGTTCTTGAGGGAAGAGGAAAAACAGAAGAATTAGCCACGGATGAACACAGAAAGCACGGATCAAAGCAGAAGACAGAAGAGTTTTGGACAGGATTAACAGGATCGACCGGATTCAAAACGCGCCCGTGTACACAGGCTTCCGTCTCTGTGTACACGGGTATGCGCACTTCTGAAACCGCTCGTTATTTTCCACTCTGCTGAATAAATTCCCCCCGCTGCGGGAGAGTCATGGTGTTCGGGCAACCTGCCAGGAGAAGACCGTGGTGGACTCGGTGAACCGCGGGGGGGCCGGCTGGCTCTGGGGCGCGTTCACGGCCGCTCGCGAGCGGGCGGAATCCGACGCCGACCTGCTCGGCCGGTTCGTCCGCACGCGGGACGAGGCCGCGTTCCGTGAACTCGTCCGCCGGCTCGGGCCGACGGTGTTCGGGGTCTGTTGTCGCTACCTGGGCAACAGCGCCGACGCCGCCGACGCCTTCCAGAGCACCTTTCTCGTACTCGCGCGTAAAGCCGGAACGGTCCGCCCGCCCGGTCGGGTGGCCGCATGGGTATACGGGGTCGCTTGCCTCGCCGCCCGCAAGCTGCGCCAGACCCGGCAGCGGCGACGGCTCCGCGAGGTGGCCGTGCCTCACCCGCCCGACCGCCCCGCACCGGAGGGAGAGATGGACACCGAACTGCGGCCCGCGGTGGACGAGGAACTCGGCCGGCTGCCGGACAACTTCCGCCTGCCGATCGTGCTGTGCGGGCTGCGGGGGCTGACCATTGCCCAGGCCGCGGCCGAACTCGGTTGGCCGGTGGGGACGGTAGCCACAAGGCTGAGCCGCGGTCGGGCGGAGTTAGCGAAGCGACTGGCGAGGCGAGGAATCACCCTCGCTGCAATAGCCGCCGTGGGTGGGTGGTCCGAACTCGTGGCGGGTGTTCCGCCGCGATTGATCGAACAGACCGTGGCGACGGCCACCGGGGGCAGCGTTCCCCCGGCGGTAACCGCCCTCACTTCGGAAGTGGTGAACGCCATGACGTGGACTCCCTTGCGGCAGTTGGGCCTCGGCCTGCTGGTCGCGTCGGCGGTGGCACTGGCTGGTGGCGCGATTATCTCGAACGGGATTGCGGCCCCAGCGCCCACCGCCCCAATCTTCAGCGACACCCAACCGCCCCCGGGCGACACCAAGCCGGCCCTCGACCGCGTGGAATGGAACATGGTGGCCGGTCTGTTGCGTCAAGCGTCGGTGCGAAAGGAGATCGGGCTGAGTCCCGACGACTACAAAACCCTCGCGGAGTTCCGCAAAGAGCGCCGGGGCGCCTTAAAGAAGCGGTTGGAGGCCGGCTTCCAGGCCGGGGGCCAGCAGAACGGCGGGGGCGTCCAAAAGACTCGGGGCCAGCAAAATGGCGGACCGGGCGACCTGGCCGCGGCAGAAGCCCTCGATCAGTACCTAAAGGGCCAGCGCGAACTGGAAGTAGAAGTGGCGAAAAAAGCGGCCGAAGTTCTCACTCCGGCTGGGGTGAAGCGACTGAAACAAGCGGTCCTTCAGGCGGCCGGCCCGCGCGGGCTTTTGGACCGGGTCGCCATCCGCGAACTGCAACTAACCGCCGAACAGGAAGACCGGATCGCCGCAGCCCTCGGCCCCGTCCGATCGCCGCTGAACGTGATCCAGAACGCGCGATTAGAGCGGACGGCACAGGAGCAGGATGCTGTTATGGAGACCGCACTGAAGGGGCTCACAGCCGACCAACGAAAGCGGTGGGACGCACTGGTCGGCAAGGCGCTACCAACCGCGGATCTACTCAGAGCCAACCCGACGTCCGAGGAGTCGATGGCCGACTTGAACGGCGAGTAACCGGAACCGCTGCTACGCACGGCTGGAACATTGCAAGCGACGCGGCCCCGTTGGTGAACGGGGCCGTGTCGTTTCGATCCAGTTTAAATCCCGTCCAAAGCTCTTCTTCTGTTCTGATCCGTGTTCTCTGTGTTGATCCGTGGCTAATCTCGTTTCGGGATCGTCGTAGCAGCTTGTAACGAGCCGCGACCGCAAGGGAGCGGGGCTTCCCGTGTGTGGAACCGCGAAGATAAATGGGGTGCGCCTCCCGCTCCCTTGCGGTCGCGGCTCGTTACAAGGACACCGAAACCGGACGAATTCTTACTTCACCCGATCAGTGTTTGTCGCGCTTCGGGCGCGCCTTGATGTCGAAGAGGCCGAAGATTTCGTCCTCGTTGAGTCCGAGCGAGGCCGGTTTCTCGGCCTGAGAGAGCAGGTCGTTGAACACCTGGCGCTTCGCGTCGAGGATGTCCGCGATGCGCTGCTCGATGGTGCCGCCGCTGAGGAACCGCGTCACCGTGACCGGGTGCTTCTGGCCGAGCCGGTGGGCGCGGTTGATCGCCTGGTCCTCGACCGCGGGGTTCCACCAACGGTCGAACAGGAACACGTAGTTCGTGAACTGGAGGTTCAGCCCCACGCTCCCGGTGCCGTAGCTCATGAGCAGCACGTGCGCGTCCGGGTCGGCCTTGAACCGGTCCAGGATCGGCGTCCGCTGCTGTTGAGGGATCTTCCCGTGGTACTGGAGCGGGCCGTACCGAGCGAGCGCCTGGGCCAGCACCTCCAGTGGCTCGACCCACTGCGAGAAGATGATCGCCTTCCGCCCGCTCTCCGCCACCTCTTCCATGTCCGTGAGCAGTTGTTCCAGCTTCGCGCTCTCGCCGGTGAGCGGGTCGAAGTTGCAGATCTGCTTCAGCCGCATCACGAGTTGGAACACGTGCTGCACGGTGATCGTGTCGCCGAGTTCGTTCAGGTGGATGACGCCGTTGTCCTCGGCGCGTGCATACGCGGCGCGCTGGGCCGGTGTGAGTTCCACTTCGAGGTCGCGGATCACCTTGGGCGGCATGTCCGTGAGCACGTCGTCCTTCGTGCGCCGCAGGATCGAGTCGGACGTGTACTGCGGGATGCGGCGCGGCGGCGTGTCCGCCGGGATGCGGTTCGCGTCGACGAAGCTGAAGATATTCACCAGGTCGTCGGGGTGGTTCTCGATCGGCGTGCCGGTGAGCGCCCAACTGCGACCGCGGTTCAACGAGCACACCGCCTGCGCCGTTTTCGAGCCCTTGTTCTTGATGCGCTGGGCCTCGTCCAGCACCACCGCGTCGAAGTAGACGCGCTTGTCGGCCGCGAGGTCGCAGTCGCGCGTGAGGGTCTCGTAGTTGATGAGTTTCAGCGGGCAGTTGGAGACGAGCCACGTGCTGCGGCGCTGGTCCGGGTCGCCCTCGAACGTCTCGAACGGCACGTCCGGCGCCCACATCTTGAGTTCGCGCGCCCAGTTGTGTACGAGCGGCTTCGGGCACACCACCAGCGCCTGTTTGATTTCGCCCGAGTGGAACAGCAGGCGCAGCGTGAGGATCGCCTGGGCCGTTTTGCCGAGGCCCATCTCGTCCGCGAGCATGGCGTGGTGCCGGGGCATCAGGAACGCGATGCCCTCGAGCTGGTACGGGAACGGCGCGAACGGCACTTCGAGCTGGCGCCCGTCGAACAGCCCGTCGAGCGGCGGTTGCAGGAGGTAGAGCAAGCGGTCTTTGAACAGGACCGTGTCCGCCGTCGGCTTCGGACGGATGCGCGCCTTCGCGCCGTCCGGGTTGTCGGGCAGCGTGGGAAGGTTGACCGAATGGCGCCCCACTTTCGGTTCGGTCGCTGATCGCGGGGGCGGTTCGTACTCCACGGGCGGGGCCGGGAACTTCCAACCCTCGGTCGTGACGCTCAGATCGAGGCGCCCGAGCGAGCGCACCCACGGCGACTCGGTAAGCAAGCGCGCCTCGCGCACGTTCGGCTCGATCGCGTGGTCGAACTTCGGCAGGTCGCGCGTTTCTAGATCAAAGGTGATGGGGAGATCGAGGGAAAAACCTCCCCCCCCGTCCCCCCTCCCTGAAGGGAAGGGGGAGAAAGAATCAACGGACACGGATACAGTTTCAAGCACAGGGGTTTCGCGCACCAGCTCCCCCTTCCCTTCAGGGAGGGGGGACGGGGGGGTAGGTTGCGGCTCCAACCCCTCCCCAACCCCTACCCTAAACGGAGAGGGGCTTAAAACCGGGGCTTGTGGTGCGGTTGTCTGGGCATTTGGTTCTGTTCCCCCTTCCTTCCTAGGGAAGGGGGTTAGGGGGTTAGGTTGCCTTTCCTCCCCCTTCCCTTCAAAGGCGGCTGAGGATGTCGGTTCTGCGCCTGCCACATCAAGCCGCACGGTTCGTTACTCCCATCTTCCGGGCTTCGCTCACGGCCTCGCGAATGCGCGCGAACGGCTCCGCCAGATCGACCGCCGGGTCCACGCGCTCCAGCAACTGCGCCACGAGATCGCCGTCCGAAGCGAACCGCGCCGAGAGCAGAATCCCGCCCGGGGTGCGTGTGTGCGAACGCGCAACAGTTTCCGGCGCGGGCGGGGTGCCCGGGGTCGATAGTGCGATCACCGGAATCTCGATCCGCGCACGCAGTGCAAGCGCCGCCGGTGAATCTGTAACGATTAGATCGGGTTTTGTGCCGGTCTTCTCCACTAACGTCTTCCCGATCACGTCGGCATGGAGGTATTCCGTTAAAGTGGGGCCGTAAAGAGCGGTCTGGACCCGGTTCGGCTGCACGGCCGTTGTGAGGCGAAATTCGAGCGGGCGCCCCCAGCCGTTGGTGACCAAGTACCCGCCGAGCCAGCCGGTTTGGTCCTGGAACACCGCGAGGAAGCCGAGTGCCAGTGAGCCGGGCGGTTTAGGTGGTGCGGCCTGTTGTGTCACGGTAAGCGATCCTGACAGTGCGTGATAACCAAGAGGCACCCCCCACATCGGCCCGAAGCGCGGACGCGGTTGACGCTGGTTCGCCCCAACGACGCAAAATGGGCCGTTTCAGGCGCGGCAGCCGGAACCAGTTGCGCAACTTATCAGGCGCGTCCGGAAGAACGTCGAAATGTACGGCCCTGCGGAGTACAACGTGTCCCGCTTGAGTCATTTCTGTGGGCGGCCCCACGAACAATTTTGAGATGGGGCGGGGGTTTCACTCAAGCCGGGTGAGACATCATTTCGCGGTCCGGGAATAAATCTGGCAGCATTAGCAGGATCGACCGGATTTTGATGATTGCTCCCGCCGTTCGTCCGCACGCCCTTCGGCGGGTCCGTCGATACAATTCCGGCATTCCACACGAGGAGTTCGGATATGCCGGCTGACGACATCAATGCGTTCCTTCGCACTCAACTCGACGACCTCAAAACGAAGGGGCTGTATAAAGCCGAGCGCCGGATCTCCTCGCCGCAAATGTCCGGCATCACGGTGAACGGTGCCGAGGTCGTGAACTTCTGCGCGAACAACTACCTCGGCCTCGCGAACCACCCGGAGATCGTGAGCGCGGCGCAGGACGGACTCAAAGAGTGGGGCTACGGTCTCTCCAGCGTGCGGTTCATTTGCGGCACGCAGGACATCCACAAGCGCTGCGAGCAGCAGATCGCCCGGTTCTTCGGTAAGGGCGACAGCATCCTCTACATTTCGTGCTTCGACTCCAACGGCGGGCTGTTCGAGCCGCTCCTCACGGAACAGGACGCGATCCTCTCCGACGAACTCAACCACGCCTCGATCATCGACGGCGTCCGGCTCTGCAAGGCCCAGCGCTTCCGCTACAAGCACAACGACATGGCGGACCTGAAAGCGAAGCTGGAAGAGGCGAAGAACTGCCGGTTCAAGATGATCTTCACCGACAGCGTGTTTAGCATGGACGGTGACCTGGCGAAGCTGCCCGACATCTGCCAACTCGCCGACCAGTACAAGGCCGCGGTGGGGATCGACGACTGCCACGCGACCGGGCACCTGGGCGCCACCGGGCGCGGGGGCGCGGAGGAACTCGGCGTTCTGGACCGCATCGACGTCATCACGGGCACGCTCGGCAAGACGCTCGGCGGCGCGAGCGGCGGGTTCACCGCGGCGAGCGCCGAGATCGTGGACTGGCTGCGGAACCGGTCGCGCCCGTACCTGTTCTCGAACAGCGTGCCGCCGTCACTGGTCGCGGCCGGGATGAAGGCGCTGGAACTCGCCGAGAGCGCGACCGAACTGCGTGCGAAGCTCAAAGCGAACACGGCGCGCCTCCGCGGCGCGCTCGAAGCGGCCGGGTTCACGATCAAGCCCGGCCCGACGCCGATCCTCCCTGTGATGCTCGGCGACGCGGCCGTCGCAACGAACATGGCGAACGAACTGCTGAAGCGCGGCATTTACGTGATCGGGTTCAGCTACCCGGTGGTGCCGCACGGTCAGGCGCGCATCCGGATGCAAGTGTCCGCGGCGCACACGCCCGAGCAGATCGACCGCGCGATCGCCGCGTTCACGGAAGTCGGCAAGCAACTCGGCGTGCTGAAGTAAAGAGGATTGGCCACAAGGGGGTAGGGAAAGAGCCGCGGATCACGCAGATAACGCGGATCAAAACCAAAGACAGATTGGCCACATTGTTTTAAAGCCCCGTGAGGGGCGGAGGCGAGTAGCCAGGGGTGAAGCGGAGCGCAACCCCTGGCGCGCCCGTCGGTACCGCAACGGGCGAATCATTGCGACGAGAGAACTACCGAAGTACGCGCGAATCGGCAGAGGATTCGTAAGCGCTCGGTGAAGTACAGGTCTTGCGTCGTGAGGTACGATGGGGGATTTTCCCCGGAGTGCCCGTCGTGCCTCGACCTCACCTGCGTGATCCGAAGCTCGAACAGTTCTGGCGTGCGACCGTTGCCAAGTGGGCCACTTCGGGCCGGAACATTCGGGACTTCTGCCGCGAGAACAAGCTCCCCGAGCCGTCCTTCTACGCGTGGCGCCGCGAGATCGCCGCCCGTGACCGAACGCCGGTCGCCAAGTCCATTCGGCCCGTTACCGCCGCACCCGCTCGTCGTAACCCGAAGCCCGCGCGCCCAACGCGACCGGCGCGGCGCGGCACTTCGGCATCGGCGCCAACTCCGCGCCCGAGCTTCGTTGCGCTGCGCGTCGTACCCGGTACCCCGCTCGAACTGGTGCTCCGCTCGGGTCACGTCCTGCGCGTCCCGCCGGGGTACGACGCCAACCATCTGCGCGCCGTGGTGGCCGCGCTGGAGGGCGCCCCGTGCTGAGCCTGTCGCTCCCCGGGCGCGTGTTCCTGTGCGCCACGCCGACCGACATGCGCAAGAGCTTCGACGGGCTCGCGGCCGTGGTCCGCGAGCACCTCAAGCAAGACCCACTGGCCGGTGACCTGTTCGTGTTCCGCAACAAGCGCGGGGACCGGCTCAAGCTCCTGTACCGGGACGAGGACGGACTGGCGGTGTGGGCCAAGCGCCTCGAAGCCGGCACGTTCCAGTTCCCCACGCCCGGGTCCGATGGTGACGCAGTCGAGGTCAAGGCCACCGACCTGGCCCTGATCCTCGGGGGCATCGAACTGGACTCCGTCGAGCGCCGCAAGCGGTACCAGCGGCCCACACCGAGTTGATCCCACCTCACTTCGCAACTCTTCGGGCCGTCGCTCGTCGGAACGGTATGACGCTCCCGGGCCAGGACGACCCGCTCCCCGACGACCCACGCACGCTCCAGGCGCTGGCGCGCGAATTGCTCGACGCGCTGGCGGCCGAGCGCCGCGAGAGCACGGCCCTTGGTACCCGACTGGATCAGCTGCTGCGCCGGCTGTACGGGCCCAAGTCCGAGAAGGTTCCGTGTGCGGGTCCGACGGACCCGCACACGGCTGGTGACGACCCGTTGTCACTGGCTCCGGCGCCCGGGCCACGCGCCGAGAGCGGCACGACCCGGAAACGGGGTCACGGGCGCCGCCGGTTGCCCCGGGACCTGCCGCGCCGGCGCGTCGAACACGATCTGACCGACGCCCAGAAGGTGCGCCCGTGCTGCCGCGGCCCGCGGGTGCGGATCGGCGAGGAGGTGAGCGAGCGCCTCGATTATCAGCCGGCGGCGCTGTTCGTGGTCGAGCACGTGCGCCCCAAGTACACGTGCCGGGCGCAGGTCGCGCTCGCGCCGAAGCCGCCCGAGCCACTGCCGAAGGCGCTCGCGGCGCCGGGCCTGCTGGCCCAGATCATCACCGCCAAGTTCGCGGACCACCTGCCCCTGCACCGGCTCGAACGGATCCTCGCGCGGCACGGGTACGAGCTGTCGCGGGCCACCATGTGCGACTGGCTGGGCGGGCGCGCCGCCGTGCTGCGCCCGGTGTACGACGCGATGTGCGCGCGGGTGCGGGTGTCGATGGTGATCCACACCGACGACACGCCCGTACCCGTTCTGGACCGGACGCGGAACCGCACCCGCACGGGCCGGATCTGGGTGTACGTGGGCGACGCACGCAACCCGTACACGGTATACGACGCGACCCCGAGCCGGAGCCGCGACGGGCCGCAGACGTTCCTGAAGGGGTTCAAGGGACACGTGCAGGCCGATGCGTTCGGTGGGTACGACGGGCTGTACGCCACGGGCGCCACCGAGGTCGCGTGCTGGGCCCACGCGCGCCGCAAGTTCGTCGAGGCCCGTGACAGTGCCCCCCGGTTGTCACTCGAAGCGGTGGCGCACATCCGGCGCCTGTTGCGATATTTGCGCGTGAGCCGGAACAATTTCGGGGCGCAAGCGAAGGCGCAACTCTGCTCGCGGTTCGGGCGCGGGGGCATTGACATCTGGGGCTGGTGACTAGGCATCTGGTACGATGAGAGTATGACGAGCGACGAGCGTGCGTTCCTCAAAGCGATTTGCGACCAGCCGGCGGACGACACCGTCCGGCTCGTGTTCGCCGATTGGCTCGAAGAGCACGGCCAGGCCGCGCGCGCGAACTTCATCCGCACCCAGATCGAACTGGTTCACACGCCACCGGGCACCGACGAGGACGAGCGCCGGCGCGTGGTACTGTTCACCCGGCGCGACGCGGCCCTGAAAGCACACGGGGCCGCGTGGCTCCGCCCGTTCCACCCGTATGCGCGCGAGGACTCGTTCGTGCGCGGGTTCGTGCAGAAGATCGACGTGCCCGCGAACACGTTCCTCCAGCACGCGGAGTCGTGGTTCGAGTGTACGCCCCTCACGCGGGTGAAATTCACCACCTGCCGCATCTGGGACCAGATGTGTGGGATATATGCGTGGTGGACCGAGCCACTGTTCGCGTCCCCGTTCCTCTCGCGCCTGGAAAGCATCGACCTGGAAGGGTTGGAGCTGAACGCGCACGACATGGAGCTGCTCGCGGCCCACCCGGACCTGTCCCGGCTGCGCGAACTGGTGCTGGCCGACAACGACATCCGCACCGAGGGCGCCATTGCGCTCGCGAACATGCCGCAGTTGCGGGGACTCGAATCACTCGACGTGCGCGGGAACCGCATTACTGATCGCGGCGCGCGGGCACTGGCGCAGAGCGAGTACCTCGGCCAACTGAAGGAACTCTACATCACCAAGAACTCGATCCGCGACCGTAACTGGGCCGTGTTGGAGAGCCGGTTCGGGGACGCGCTGCATTGATTCGAGGGTGGTCGATGACCGAAGCGGAATGGCTGACGTGTACCGACGACGAAGCGATCGCCGCGGCGGTGTGTGAGTTCGCGAGCGACCGTAAGGCCCGTTTGATCGCGTGCGGGTGCTGTCGGCTCGTCTGGGACTGGCTCGTGAACGACAGGAGTCGAGGGGCAGTGGAGACAAGCGAACGGTTCGCCGACGGACTCGTGACGGACGACGAGTTGAGTCGCGCGGCGTACTTCGCCGAAGCAGCTGTGTTCGCGGTGGACGAAATGCAGGAGCGCTACTGGCGGGACCAGAAGGCCGTCCGGGACGGGTGGCTCGATGTTTGCGATGCGACTGAAAACGGCATACCGAGTCGTGATCGCACGCTCATCTCATTTGATATCGCTCGCGCCGCGGCGAATTGGGCCGAGCGATTGAACGCGGACGATCCGCGATTGTGTTTTCGAGAGTTACCTGATCCGATCTTCTCGCCAGTGGTTGCCCGCGATGTGATGGGCAATCCGTTTCGCTCCGTCGCTGTAGGTCCGTTTTGGCTTACGACGAACGTCCGGACGCTCGCAGCCCAGATGTACGCAGCGCGTGATTTCAGCGCGATGCCCATTCTGGCCGATGCGCTTCAAGATGCCGGTTGCGATAACCCCGATGTACTCAGCCACTGCCGCGTCCCGGGACCACACGTGCGCGGGTGCTGGGTGATTGATTTGCTCCTGGGAAAGACGTGAGGCGAGATCGATCACGAGGCTACTTCTTCGGCGGCGCGGTGGCCGTTAACCACAGGTCCGCCGTGGTATCGTCGGACTCGGTCTGTGCGAAGCGGGCCGTGCGCTGGTACTTCGGCTCGCCCTTGATCGTCCCGATTAGTCGGAACGAACCCGACCACGGTTTTTCCGCGGCGAGCGAAACTGTTACGACGCCCGCCTGGGCTTTCGCGGGCTTGGCGACTTCGAGCTTCACGCCTTCGGGCAACCCCTCCGCGCTGATCTCGACGTTCTTCGCGAACTCGTTCAGGCGGTTCACTTTCACTGGGATCGTAGTCGGTTGACCCGGCGTGATGGTGAAACGGTCCGCGGCAACGGTGAGGTTGTAGTCCGGTTCCGCAACGAGAACACGGAGCGTGAACACGTCGCGTGCGCTTCCTCCTCCGCCGTACAGGTCACTCACCGCGATCGAATACGCTCCGTCGGCCGGCGGATTAAAGGTCAGCACGCTGTCACCGTTTAGCTTGGCCGGCTCCGCCCGTGCGACGCGCTTGTCGTCCTTGTCGAACACCTCAATGACCGGATTCACCGCCAACCCGAGGGCTCGGCTCTCCGCTTGGATCGTGAGCGCCTGCCCCTTCTTGAGCGACAGAGGGAGGCGCCGCGCCGCGCCCTTCGCGAGCAACTGTGTAGTGAGCGAGAAGGGCACCACGTACTTGGGCGCGAGCCGATCGCGTTGATCCACGTCTACGAAGTGCGGGTGCGGCTCGATCCGCAGCGGAATGGTGTTGGCGATCTCCGGGTCCGACAGTGCGGCGAAGGCTTCTTCCGACGCGACCTTTGGCACGAGGAGCCGCTTCCCGGTTTTGGGAATGTTCCAGCCCAGAACATCGGCTCGCAGCGGGGCATCTGGTTCGCGCACGGGGAGCGCGAAGTCCGCGAACGCTCCCGTTGTCAGCGTGAGGCGGTACACGCAGGCGTCCGAGCCGAAGTAGCGGATGCTCGCGTCGGGTGTCGCGGGGAACGCATAGATGCGGGCGATGTAGGTGCCGTCCTTCTTGGCCGTGAACGCGAGTTGCGGGTCGAGTCCGTGAAAGTCGTTGTTCTCTTCGAGCACGAACCCGTCGGCGGAAAGGATCTGGAGCATCGCATCTATCGGAGAGTTGAGCACGCGGTTCGCCTGGAGCGAGGCCGCGAGCGTCTGCCCCTTCTTGAGCGGGACCGCGAAGCAATCGACGTCGCCGTTCTTTTCGAGCCGGCCGTTTACGGTCACCGTTGAGCTATCCAGGGTGTGCGGTTTCTTGAAGTCGTCGTTCGGCTCCTTCTCGGCCACCTCGGGCAGCACCCCGACCACGAACGGCCGCAGCGCGCTTGCCCCCTCCGCGTTGTGCGCACGCAGCCAGTACGTGCCCGGTGCCGCGTCCTTCGCGACCGTGACCGCGAACTTCCCCTTTGCGACTTCCGCCGATACCCCCGCGCCGCTAACCCACACTTTGGTGGTCGCGTCGAGCGTGCCTGCGGCGGTCACTTCGGTCGTGGTGCCGCGCGAGGCACCGGCGGGGTACAGGTGCGTGACGGCGGGCGGCGCCGCGAACGCGGGAGAAGAAAAGCCGCCACAGATGAACGCGGATAAACACAGATAAAGACAAAATCTGAGCATGAGATTTCTTCTGATCCGCGTTCTACCGGTGTTAATCCGCGGCGCATTTCTGGTCTTTATCACATCAGTTCTTTGATCGGTGTCGGGTCGCTGACGAGGTGTGCGGGGCGCCCCTGTTGGTTGAACAGGATCTTGTTCGGATCGATACCGAGTTTCGTGTAGACGGTGGAAACGAAGTTCTCGGGTGCCAACACGCGCTCGATCGCGGCGAAGCCCTTTTTGTCGGTGGCGCCGACGACCGTTCCGCCCGGAGTTCCACCGCCCGCGAACAGCACGCTCATCGCGTTGGCCCAGTGGTCGCGGCCGGCGTCCTTGTTGATTTGCGGCGTGCGCCCGAACTCGCCCAGCGCGATGACGAGCGTACTGTCGAGCAGCCCGCGCTGGTCCAGGTCTTCAATGAGCGCGGACACGCTGTTGTCCCACTCGGGCAGGCGCTTCTTCAGAGAGTCGAACAGTTTGGTGTGGTGATCCCAGCCGCCATCGTAGACCGTCACGAACGGCACGCCGGCTTCCACCAGGCGCCGGGCGAGCAGGCACCGCTGGCCGAAGGCGTTGCGCCCGTATCGCTCGCGGGTGCGCTCGGGTTCGCGGCCGATGTCGAACGCGGCCTGCGCCTCGCGCGAGTTCATCAGGTCGTAGGCCTGCTTGTAGTGCTCGTCGAGTGCGAGTGCCGGGTCGCCCGCGGCGCGGTCCATGAACCGCTTGAGGGTGTCGACTTCGTTCCGCGTGCCGGCGCGGTCGTCGAAGCGCTCGCCGGTCAGTCCCTCCGGCAGCGCCACGTCGCGCACCTTGAAATTCCGGCCGTTGGGGTCTTCCGCGACCACGAACGGCGCGAACTTCGCGCCGAGGAAGTTCGGCCCGCCGGACCGCGACATGCTCGGCATGCTGAAGTACGCGGGCAACCCCGCGGGCGCGCCCTTCTCGCACGCGACGACCGAACCCATACTCGGGTGGAAGCTCACGAACGCGCCGCACCCGACGGGGATTCGCGGCGGCGCGCCGGTCATCATGTAGTGGTTACCGGCACCGTGGTTGCCCTGCTCGTGCCGGATGGAGCGGATCATCGCGAACTTGCCGAAGCCCTTCGCGAGCTTCGTCATGTGTTCGGAGAACTGCACGCCGGGCGTTGCAGTCGGGATCGCTTTGAAGTCCCCGCGATACTCCGCGGGCGCATCCGGCTTGGGGTCGAACATCTCGTAGTGCGTCGGTCCGCCGTCCTGCCAGATGAGGACGCACGCCTTCGCTTTGGCTGCGGGTGCGTTTGCGATCTCCGCAGCGAACCCGCGCGCACGCAGTGCGGTGACCAACCCGCCTCCGAGCAGCGTACCGAGGCCGAGTTGGAGGGCGTCGCGGCGTGAGACGCCGTTGCAATTGGTGTATGTGGGCATCTCGAATATCCTCGTTCAGAGCTTCTTTTCCGAATCAGCAAACCGAGCGTTAACGTACTTCCAGGCGAAGTCCAAACGCCGAAAGTAGACGAACTCACCCCGATCGACATATTCGTCGGTCGCCAACAAGGAATACAGATGCGGCATCCCTGGCTCACAGTTCGGACCGAGCACTACCGCAACAGGAACTGGTGGTGGTTCAATGCCGACGTTGGGGAAGATTATGTTGATATTGTTGCCCCACGCGTAACTCAACTCGGACAGGTCGTAAATCACACACCACGGTTCAAATGCATCAAGGCCAGCTTTTGCCATAGCACGCATGTAGACTGCGTCGGGATATCCCTCGGAACCCCAGCGATACACGCCGACGTACTTGATGACTAGAATCGTCAAGCATGTCAGATCTGATGCATCATCGGTATAAAATCGCACATCGATTTTACTCCAGTCTCGTAGCTGCAGCTCGGTGAGATGCATGGTAACTCAATCGTTGAACACGAACTCCGGGGTGTTGATGAGCGCCCACATCAGGTCTTCGGTCGTGCTGCGCTTTGTTGATCCCTTTTTCTCGAAGCGCTTCACAGCCGCTGTGCGCTCAGTATCAGTTGGCATGCGGCAAAACGCGAGCAAGTAAAGCTCGTCAACGATTTCCGCGGGTGCCTTCGGGCCTTTTGCGATCTCCGCGCAACGTCCCCCATCCGAGGTCACTTTGCGGTAGAGGTTCGGGCTGTTCATCAGGTGCAGCGCCTGAACAACGGTCGTGTCCGAGGTGCGCTCACACGGTGGATCTTGGTTCGGGTCGGGTCGGCCGAAACTGTCGAGGAACACCGACTGCGAGCGCGCGGTCCAAACTTCAATGGCCCGCGACCCCGCCGGCATCGCTTCAAACTTCTCCGGCACGCCCGAAACGTCACTGACCATATCGAGCAGCACCTCCGCGCGGATGCGCTGCCGGTAGTGATGCGAGTAGTTCCGCAGGTCGGCCGTGTTGCGGTCGTTCGGCACGGTACTTAGCCCGTAAGCGTGGCTCAAGCAGATGGTGCGAATGAGCGCCTTCAGGTCGCACTTGTTCTTGCGGAAGTCCTTCGCGAGCGCGTCCAGTAGTTCCGGGTTGCTGGGCGGGTTCGTGGCGCGGAGGTCGTCCACCGGGTCGACGATCCCCCGACCCATGAGGTCGGCCCACACGCGGTTCGCAATCACCTTCGCGAAGTACGGGTTCTCGGGGGCGGTGACCCACGCGGCCAGTACCGCACGCGGATCTTTGTCCGGGTCGATGTCGAGCGGCTTCCCCAGAAGGGGTGTCGGTGTCATTTCCTTCCCGGTAACCGGGTGCCGGACCGAACTTCCGTTGCGCTTGCCGCCCGTACCAGTACCGAGGTGGATCACTTCCTCGCCGCCGCTAATGGGGGCCGAGATGCCGACGCCCTTGCGCCCGATGCGACCAAAGAACGCCGCGAAGCTGTAGAAATCGTCCTGGCCCCACACTTCAAACGGGTGGTGGTGGCACTTCGCGCAATCGAGCCGGACACCGAGAAAGAGCTGACTCACCATCGTGGTCAACTCGTCCGGTTCGCGCCGGTTGCGGTAGAACACCGCGGCGCCGTTGGTGAACGTGCTGCCGTTCGCGGTGATGATCTCGCGCACGAACTCGTCGTAGGGTTGGTTCGCGCGGAAGTTCTTGCGAATCCACTGGTCGAGGTTGTACGTCGCCTTCATGCCGACGTGGTACGGGTTCGGGCGCAGAAGGTCGGTCCATTTGTTCGCCCAGAAGTCCGCGTACTCGGGGCGGTCAAGTAGCGTATCGATCAGCTTCTCGCGCTTCTGCGGGTCTTTGTCCGCGAGGAATGCGCGCGTTTCGTCCGGTGTGGGGAGCCGGCCGATCACGTCGAGGTACGCGCGCCGGTGGAATTTGGCGGCCGGCGCGCGTTCAGACGGCGTGACGTTGAGTTGCTTCAACTTCGCCCACACGAGGCCGTCGATGAAGTTGTTTCGCGGGAGCTTTTCGTACACGCTCGCGTCCACGTCCGTGGGCAGCGGGATCAGCACGCTGGACACCGCGAACTTTTCGGCGAAGCGAGCCATGATCGTTGCTTCGCCGGGAATCGGCCCGGCCTTCACCACACCCGCGGCATCGACGGCGGCGTAAACGCTTTCGCTCGACGAGAACTGCGACAAACTGGTGACGTCGCGCGTGGTGCCATCGGAATAATGGGCCGTCACAGCGAGTTGTTGACTCGCTTTGAAGGTCATCAGTCGGCTATCGGGGAACAGCGTAATCTTTTCGAGCTTCGGCGCGTTCTCGGGTGTGCGCGGCGTCCCGAAGGCGATCCACTTTTCGAGGGCGCGGTATTCGGGGCTGCCTTCTGGGAGCTTCTTCCCGCCGCCGTGCGGCGTTTGGCCGCTCGCCTTGCGGAGTAGCAGGCTAAATGTCGGGTTTGCAGGGAAGATGCGCCGACCGCGTGCTTCGGTGGTGATCGCGTTGAAGTCGAAATCGTTGTCGTAAGCGAGCAGCGAGAGCTGGAAGCCGTTCTGCCCGCGTGCTTTGCCGTGACACGCCCCCGCGTTGCACCCGGATCGTGTGAGGATCGGCTGAATATCGCGCTCGAACGTGGCCGGACTCGCGCTCGTGGTGTTCTTCACACTCACTGTGACCTTCGCGGTCCGGCCGTTCGCGGTGATCGTAACGACCGCGGTGCCGTCACCTACCGGGACAACCACACCCGCCTTGACTACCGCGACGTTCGGGGCACTACTCGCATAGGTGGCGTCCGCGGTGCGGTCCGCGTGCTTGCCGTTCTTCGTTTCGGTTACCACTAACTGCTGCTTGGCGTCGGCGCTATCGAGTGCAACGATGGCGGGGAACGCGCTTAACTCGTCCGCGGCTCGTAGGGGAGTCGCAAAGGCGAACAAAGTCACAGCGAGAAGGAAGGCGTGTCGCCGCATGATGTCGGAGGAGAGTGCGGGAGGGCGGGCAACTTCTGGTGGGTGGAATCAGAATACCCCGGCGCCGGTTCCGACGCCAGTGAAACCGCGGGAATCCCGGTTCACGAACACCTGCTCCCGATTACATTGTCTCCCAAGTTACCCAGGGAACGAGAGCCAAGCCACAGCAGACACATTCGGTGCAGACCTCGAACCACCCGAACCCGTCCGGCCATCGCTCGATCGGAAACTGTATGGCATCCGCAGCAAATTCGGCGAAGTCATCTCGGCCCTCCGTACACACTCGGACGCTGCCTTGATGCACTTCACTTCCGCAGGACGGGCAGCGCCACGGGGTAAGCGAGGGGCGAGGGAGTGCCGCTTTTTCAGGACGGTGGCAAACCCACCCGTTCCACCCGTGAAAATCCTGATCGAATAGCAATTCGTCGCGGCCGCAACTAATGCACTTGAACCGAACAAGGAAGAAACAGTTCCCATCAACCATCACGCCCGCAGCGTATGGCCGCCCCTCGTATTCGACCGTTTTGCCCGGGTAATGAAACGCGAAATTGTTGGCGCCACAAGGGCACCGAATCCAAGCGTCCAGAGGTTCTTCATCGACTTGCGAGTCTTTCGGAACCACAAACCCGTTCAGATGCGAAGGGACTGGCATCATTCGTCTGTTTCCAACGATTGAATTCGTACTGCGGGTCGAAGCGCCACAACGCAACTGACCAATCCGGGATGCCCTTGATTCATTGTCTGGAGCCGATTTCTCCTGTTCGTTGGTACGCGCGACTCGCCCAACTCCTGGGAACCATCAGACGGTGCGCGGGTGATTCACTCAGTGGCAGCAGGTGCCCTTTGCGGCCACTTTGGTGGGCGGCGGGAGGTCGTTGGCCGGGTTCATCGCGAAGAAACCGTTCGGTTTCAGCAGGAAGCCGATGGTGGCCGTCGGCATGACCGGGTAGTCTTCCGGGCGCGGAATGTGAGTGTGCCCGAACGTGTACCAGAGCACCACGTCCGTGTTCGCGATGGGGCGGTCCCGCTCGGTCCACTTCACCAGTCCGTCGCCGCCCGTACTCTGGTTCGGGTAGTCACCGGCCGCGAACCGCTCGCTCGCGTCGAACGGCGTCACCCACACGTGGTAGTTCACGAACCCGGCCCGGCGCCGCCACCACGCATCCGTACTCGCCATCGGGAGCGAGTTGTCCATCGGGAGGAGCTTGTACCCCACCGGTTCGCCGACCGCGTTGAGGACGTTGGGGTTCACCACGCGCCAAGTCCGGGCGGTTTCCAGTTTGAGGTGATCGCGGGCCTGTTTTTCGGTTTCCAGTATCGTGGAGCGGGCGCGGAAGGCGTTGCCGTGCGGATTCGCGGGTCCGGGTTCGTCCGGCACCACGTCCACGCGCTGCACCGAGTTGTTGATCCCGTCGAGCGCGAAATCGAGCCGCACGTTGAAGAAGTGCTGGTGAACCGGGGCGTAGAGTTGCGGCGCGATCATCGTGCCATACGGTGGTTTTTCACCTGATTGCGTGGCACCGAGCGAGAGAATTCCGGTGAGGCGCACTTCCAGTTGAATGTTGCCATCCTGGTAAAGTGACCAGAAGAACCCGTACTCGTAGTTCTCGACGGTGGAGACGCTCGACACGATGAGGCGCCGCGAGCGCCGAACCTCGGGCCGGTCCGGGAGCCTGCGGTCGGTGTGCTTCCAGAGCGTGCCCGCGTCCTCTTCGTGCATGCAGATCGCGTTCGTGATCGTGAGCGGTTCTCCGCGGCTCGTCACCAGGTGCGCATCGAAGTACCGGATGTGGCCCACGCAGTCGCACCCC
Organism: Gemmata sp. SH-PL17; assembly: GCF_001610855.1. Classification (NCBI taxonomy): domain Bacteria; kingdom Pseudomonadati; phylum Planctomycetota; class Planctomycetia; order Gemmatales; family Gemmataceae; genus Gemmata; species Gemmata sp. SH-PL17. The sequence goes on along the minus strand of NZ_CP011271.1, from coordinate 7,689,106 downwards.
AACGTCAGGCTGTTCGTGCACATCCCCATGCCGTACTCGCCGACATCGAAGGCGTTCTTGCGGAACTGCGTGGGGGTCGGGTCGCCGTAGGGCACGACCATTTCCGTGAGTGAAGCGCGGTGCAAGATGGAGCGCTCTCGCCCGCCGTCGGTGTAACGCAGGTGGTGAAGCGTCAGCCCCTCGCGCGCGTTGAACCCGATGACGAAGTTCCAGTTCTGCCACTTCACCTGGAAGCCGTCCACCTGAAAGCTCGGGCCGTCCGGTTGCGTGATCTCCAAGCGTTTGATATCGGTCCGCGGGTTCGGCACGCGGTCAGCAGCATAATTGCCCGGGAGCGGCGGGAGCGGCCAGTGCCCGTATTCTTCGACGCGGATCACCTTCATCTCGTTGAGATCGACGACGGGCCGGATGCCCTCGATCGGGCGCGCGTACCCGTTGTCGGTCGGGTCCGAACGCAGAAAACACAGCGGCCGGGCGAGCCGGCGTGCGCTCTCCTCGGGTTCGCCGTAGTTCCCGGCGCTCCAGATGTCGACCATCACGAGCGACACGTCCTCCACACCGTACTGCTTCTTGAGTGCGGCCCGGAACTCGGGGCTGGCGAGCACGGCCTGCTCGCACTCGACCTGTTCGTCGATGGTCATCGTCGGTTGAGCGCCGGGGACGTGTTTCCAGGCGAGCACTTTGCGCTCGGCGAGCGCGAGTGCCGCTTCGTAGCAGGAATTCGTAGCGTTATCGAACAGCACCGCCAGTGCCTTGCGATCGAACGCGGCCCGGTCGCCGGTGTGAACGAGGGCCTTCGGCGGTTCCTCGAGGCCGATCGAAACGAACCGCGTGGTGGGCGTGACGCGCCCGGCGCCTTTGAGAACGGCAACCGCGGCGCGAACCTCTTCGGCCGTGAGGGGTTCGAGTGGGTGCGTGACGGTGGACATGGTGTCTCAGTGGGGTGTGGGCCGGAGAGGTGGCGCAAGTGTACCCGGCGCGCACGCGAGCACCAATCGATTTCGGACCGTGTGCGTGAATCGGCGCCGGACGTGATTTCCCGTGCGGATGGGTGAAAATGAGCCCGGGCGCGCCGCCGCCTCACTTCGAGAGGTTCACGCTCTTTGAGGCGGTCCCGAGCGCGTCCGCGGCGGCGTGCATTGCTTTCTCGGCCGAGGTCGGGGGAGTGGACGTGAGGTTGACGAGGGCGGAACGCATCGCGACTTCCGCCGCGCGCAGCGCGACGCCGAGATCGCTCGCGCTCGTTGGGCCTACCGGAGACGCTCCCGAGATGCGCGTGTACGCGGCCCGAATCCGCGCGTCGGCATCGGCCCGTAACTTCGCGGCCTCTCGGATCTCGCTCGCCTCGGCTTTTCGGACGGCCTCGATCAGCAATTTTTCCGCACGTGCCGCTTGTGTCACGGCCTCCAAGATCACGTTCGTCGTTTCGTCGAGCGGGTCCGATCCTTTCGCCGACAGTTCCAGCGCTTGGGCCAGTTCAGCGGCCCGAGCCGCGAGTTCTTTCGCACGCACGATCTGTTGCGCGGTCGCGGCGTTCGAGGCGCCGGCGAGCTTCGTTACGGCTCCGAGGACGGTTCCCTGGCGCGCGGCGAGGTCCGTTGCGCGCTGGCCCCACGGCTTCCCAGCACCGGACCGTTCCAGTTGCTTGAGAAGGTCGACGGCCGTTTCTGCGCTTTTGATCGCACCGCGTGCGTCGCCAACGTGGAGGCGATCGGCCACACTCGCCGCGGCCTTCCATTGCAGTTTCAGTTCCCCCGCCTCGGGCGCGAGCACGAGGAGCTCGGCCGCGATCGCGCGCTGGCTCGCTTCGAGACCGGGAAACGGGTTAATAGGCGCCGGTCGGAGCCGGTCCGCGAGTGCTTGTGCGAAACCTGTGAGCTGATCGTGGCGCGCGCGCTGCTGGCTCACAAGCCCGCGGAGCGCTTCGGCGAACGTTCGAGACGGCAAGTACGTGTCGATTTCTGGTGGGGCCGGCGGCGCGCTGGTGCCAGTAGATGTGGCGAGCGCGGCAACGTCGGCCATCTTCGCCGCGAGTTCGTCGAGGGCCTCCGCGAGCGCCTTTTGGTCGGAGGCGAGCCGGTCCGGTTCGGTCTTCGCGCGGAGTCGCGCGTACTGGTCTAACACGCGCTTCTTGTTTAGTTGACCCGCGACGCCGACGCGCGTGTGAACGAGTTCTTCCGCCTCGCGCACCAGTTGTCGCCCCGCCTCTTCCGAAGCCGGCGGGTTGAACGGTGCCTTGGCATCGGACAGTTCCCTGGCGCGTGCGACCGCGAGGCGCCGGTTGTAGGCGAGCCGCTGCACGCGCTCCAGGTCGGTTTCGGCACCACTGAGTCGGCCGCTGAGTTGTTCCAGCGCGTTGGCCGCGGCGCGAATGTGGCGCCGGGCTTCGTCCGGTTTTGTATCGTTGCGGAACCACGAATCGAAGCCCAGGAACGCGGCCCTTGCGTCGTTCAGAAGGGCGGGCGCTTCGGGGACCGTGAGGCGCTCCAGTTGCCTTTGCACGTCTTGCACGACCGGCCCAGCCGGTTCGAGGAGCTTGGTCGTAAGGTTCGCGCCGTGGGCGTCAAGGGCGTCGGCGAGGGCGGTGAGTTTGCGATACAGTTCGTCCGCTTTGGTGTCGGGCGGCACGAACCCTTCGAGGACGAGTTTGAGCCGGTCGAGTTCACGGCGGACCAGCAGTTGCGACGCCTGAATATCAAAGGGGGTGCCGATTTGCAGGTCGGCAACAGCGAGCGCCACGGCCGAAGTGACGCGCGCCTGGCGCTCGCCCAGCCCCGGGAGGTCGAGCGCGGAAATCATTGGCCCGAGCGACCGCTGGCGCTCGGCGAGCGACGCGAGCTTCTTCAAGAGCACGGGTGTGGCGGCTTGCCCCTCGGACCCGCGGAACGCTTGGTCGATCTCGTTCGCGAGCGTGTCCTGTGGGGGCCGGAGCTTCTCGAACGCGCGGAGCGTTTTCGCGAGCCGGTCCGCAACCGGCGGCGTTTTCTCCGCGAGCCGGTTGAGTGCGTCAACGGCGAGTTTCATCGCTGCCGGCGCCCCCGCGCCGGTCCCTGCGAGGCTCCTGTTCGCAGTGCCGGTGTGGACCGCGGCGCTGTCGCGCACGGACTTGATTGACGCATCCGGAGGGAGCGCGAGTTGGGCCAGACCGGTGTGAATCGCCTTCTGTTCGTTGCGGAAGGCTGTTCGCGTGCTCTCCGGGAGCTTGTCGAACGGGACCGTTTTGGTCGCCGTTTTGAGGCGCGTGAGGAGGTCGTCCTGCCACAGCGCGAGTTGCTTCGCGCCCTTCTGGGGATCGATCCGGTCCGCGGCCCACCTGTCGAATTCGAGCGCGATTCGTTCGAGCGCCTGGGTCTGGCGCTCCAGTTCAGTCAGTGCCTCGACCGTCTTCCCGCGCGCGGCGAGGTCCACGACGCGGCGGAAGTCGTCGATCTTGGGCGGTGCGGACCCGGTCAGTCGCGCCGCGGTGTCGATTTCCACGAACAATTGCGCGGCCCGCTTCGTGAGTAACTCTTGGTCGTGCGCGAGCCGTTCGAGGATCGTGGCTTGTGCGTCGATCGAGGTCTGGCGGGCCGCCGCGTCGAGGTCGCGTAACTGTGTCGAAAATTCAAACAGCGCCTGAGCGAGCCGGCGCGCTTCTGTACCCCTGGCGCCTTCGGCGGCGGTACGGAGGGGCGCGCTCTCGGCGAGAAGGGCTTTCAGCCGGGTAAACAGTTCTCGTTGACGGGCGAGTGCGTCTTTCGCGTCGGCTCGGGCAGCCGTGGCGAGAGTTAGTTGGTCCGCGGCAAGTGTACTGAGCTTCGCGCGATCGAGTCGGTCGCGGGCGAGATTGGTGTTCCGCGCGAGGAGCGCGTCCAACTTGGTGCCCGCGGCTCCCAAGTGGCCAAGCGCGGTCGCGAATGTGTCCGCCCGACCCGCTTCGTCGGACTCGATCTTGCGAGTCGCTTCTTCTGTGCTTTTAAGATCGTGGTCGGCGATTTCGTGCGCTGTTGAGGCGAGCGCCCGCAGCTCGGGCGCGAGAGCGGCTTCGCGCGCGAGATCGTTCAGCACTTCCGCGGCCCGAACGACTTTCTCGCGGACCGTGTTCAGCCGAATGGTGTGATCGGGGGCCAGTGTCGAGTGCCCGGCCGCGTCGGTTCGGACCGCCCGTGTGAGTTCCTCCGCCTCGCGTACTGTCCGGAGTGCGGCTTCGGCCGAAGTTCGGATCGCGTCGCGCTGACACAGAATGTCCTGTTCTTCGATCGGAGGCGCGTTCGCGGCGATCCGCAACTCGCTCCACCCGGTCGTGGGGTAGATCGTTTCTTGCGGGCCGAGTTTGTCCGTACCGAGGCGCCGATTGTCCGTCACGCGAACGCGGACGCGGATAGGGCCGCTTGTGTGGGCCATAGGCGCGAGGTCGAAATCGAGGTGCCCGGTCACTCGTGCGGGGCCGCAGGGGGTGAGTGGTATCGGCACCGTGGTCACCGGCGCGTCGGCGGGGCCGGTCGCGTACTCCAACACGGCGCTGGAGACGTTCATGTCGTCGCCGGCAACGAGGTCGATCGCGATGCGGGTGCCCGGGCGCGCGGTGCGCGGGTGAGGGGAGACACCGGACACCTGTTCGATCCACGGCGCTTTGTCGTGTGTGATGCGGGCGTGTATGGTGTGTGACGAACGGAGCCTCTTCCCATTTTCTTCGCGCAGCAGAACCAGCCGCAGTGTACTACTTTCGCGCCCGAGGACGGAGACCGTTGCGGTAGCGGAGAGGTGGTCCGGCGCGAGTTCCACGGAGATCGGTTCGGGCTTGTCTTCGCCGCGGCGCCACTCCACGTGCGCACTTGCGGCCGGGTGCGTGAACTTCAGTTGAAGGGTGACGGTGCTGTACCCGAGGGCGTCGAAGCTCACGAATCCCGCGACGGTTTGTTTGCGCCACGACGCGGCGTAAGCGGGCGGAGTAATTTCGATGCGCGTTCCTTCCGCCAGTTCTATCGCGTCGAGCGCGGTAACGCGGAGCCATTCGCTCGTCGCGTTACCGATCTGAACGCGGTACTCGAAGTCGCCGGGCACCTCCGCGCGCGTGACGTGGAACGCGCCCGTATCGTCCGCGATCATCGGGAGACGGTACTCGGACCCGCTGGGGTGATTGCGGAACAGCAGCGTCGCACCTTCCGGCGCGCGCACGAGTGCCCGGTTGTCGATTTTCTCCGCGAACGCGGTGAGCGTAACCGGTCCGCCGCGCCGCACGACCGGCTCACCGGACGTGACCACCACGCGGATGCCCGCGTCCGGCGGGCGGACCCAGGGCATCGCCACGCGCTTGATCCGGTCCGCACTGTTGGGGATCAGCCCCGCGATCATCAGAAAACTGAGCAGCGCCAGCAGCGCGCCACAAACGCGCAGGAGTACCGGGTGCGAAGGGATCGCGCGTTCAAAATCGACCGTGCGGGCGCGCCGGGCGGTGTCCTCCGTGAGTGCCGCGCGCACCGCGTCGGACGTTTCAACGTGCTCGTCTCCCACAAGGACGCGGAGGCGCTCGGACAACTCTGGCAGTCTCTTCGCCAGTTCGTCGGCCACGTCTGCGAGCGGGATCTCGGCCTGCCACGGTCGCACGATCAGGCGCCACACGAGTACGCCCAACCCCGTAATCCACACCGCGATGAACAACGCGCGAGCGTTCGCTGATAGCTCGAAGAGGGTATCGAGCAGCAGAACAAGGGCGGTCGCGGCGACGGCCGCCAGGAGGCACAAACTGGCGCCGCGCGCCAGGCGCAGCGCCCGCACGCGCGGAACTAGCGCGACGAGCCGCTGTTCGAGGGCGGGCGGCAGTGCGGCGACCATCAACGCTCCGACAGTGGCAGTGCCTTTGAGTCCGAACCGCGCCCGGACACGCGCGAAGTGTGTAACTAAACTATACCCGCGGCCGGACCGCCGCGGCAAGCACGAGCCGCGCCCCTCACCCGGAGTCACCAATCATTATGGTCTCGCCCGAACGACTGGCGTCGATGCAAAAGAGCTGGGTGCGGACGCTCGACCAGTACCGCGTGGCACCCACAGACGCATATCCCCCGTTCGACGTGCTCGTGGCCGCGTACTCGGCCCCGGAACGGCACTACCACAACCTCGAACACCTCAACGAGATGTTCCGGGTGGTCGAGCGCCTGGCGCCGACCGTCGAGAACCCGAACGCGCTGCAACTGGCGATCTGGTTCCACGACGCGGTATACGATTCGCGCGCGAAAGATAATGAGCAACGGAGCGGGGAACTCGCGGTCGATTTACTCGGCCCGATCGGGGTACCGGCTTCGGCCATCGAGCGCATCGTGCGTATGATCTGGGCAACCGCGCACGCGGCCGAGGCCCCCGGGGACCATGACACGCGCGTGCTGCTCGACGCCGATCTCGCGATTCTCGGGGCTTCCGAGGAACGCTACGCCCGGTACGCCCGCGATATTCGCCAGGAGTATTCCTGGGTGCCGGAGGCGGAGTACCGAGCGGGCCGGACGGCCGTGCTCGAACGGTTTCTCGCCGCACCGCGGTTGTACCACACGCCCATCATGTTCGAGGAGGGCGAGCAACGGGCACGGTCGAACTTGCGCAATGAATTGGCGGAACTGCAGAACGCGCGAGGGGCGTAGACCGGCTCGCGTTGGTCAGAGGTCGGAGGACAGACACCAGAGATCAGAAGACAACGGCAGAGGACAGAGGTATCAAGAGAAGCCGTCGTTTTCGTCGGCCTTCTGTCTTCTGATTTCTGTCCTCTGCCGTCTGTCCTCTGAAATTCCGGTTCACGAAGAACCCAATCCGCCGTTCGCCTCTCTAATGTGCGACGCCCGCCTCCAACCATTTCGAGAGGCCGGGAAGGAGGAACAACTTATGGACCTGAACCAGTTTACTGAGAAGGCACAGCAGGCCCTCGCCGGAGCACAGAAACTCGCGGCGAGGTTCAATCACCAGCAAATCGACGTCGAGCACGCACTCTTGTCGTTACTCGATCAAGAGAAGGGACTTACACCCGCCATTTTGGAGAAGGCTGGGGTTTCGGCCGACGCGGTCACAATCAAGATCCAGCGTGAATTGGAGAAACAGCCCAAGGTAACCGGCACGAACGCCGAACCGCGCCTCACGCAGCGCCTCATCAAACTCATCGACACGGCCGAGGGCGAGGCGAAGAAGCTCAAGGACGAGTACGTCTCGGTCGAGCACCTGCTGCTCGCCATGACTGATGACACCGGCGTTGCGGGGAAGACGCTCCGCGAGTTCGGTCTCACGCGCGACCGCTTGCTTACTGCGCTGAAGGAGGTGCGCGGGAGCCAGCGCGTCACGTCACAGAACCCGGAAGAGACCTACCAGTCGTTGGAGAAGTACGGGCGCGATCTCACGCAGTTCGCCCAGCGCGGCAAACTCGACCCGGTCATCGGGCGCGACGAAGAGATCCGCCGTGTCATGCAGGTGCTCTCGCGCCGGACGAAGAACAATCCGGTACTCATTGGCGAACCCGGCGTCGGTAAGACCGCCGTGGTCGAGGGCCTCGCGCAGCGGATCGTCCGAGGGGACGTACCCGAGGGGCTGAAAGACAAGATGATCGTGGCGCTCGACATGGGCGCGCTTATCGCGGGGGCGAAGTACCGCGGCGAGTTCGAGGAGCGCCTGAAAGCGGTTCTGAAGGAAGTCACGTCGTCCGACGGCCGGATCATCCTGTTCATCGACGAGATGCACACGATCGTCGGCGCGGGGAAGGCTGAAGGCGCGATGGACGCGGGCAATCTGCTGAAGCCGCTACTCGCGCGCGGTGAGTTGCACTGCATCGGCGCGACCACGCTGGACGAGTACCGGCAGCACATCGAAAAGGACGCGGCACTGGAACGCCGGTTCCAGCCGGTGTTCGTCGGCGAGCCGTCGGTGGAAGACACCATCAGCATCCTGCGCGGGCTGAAGGAGCGGTACGAGGTTCACCACGGGGTGCGCATCAAGGACTCTGCACTGGTTTCGGCCGCGGTGCTGTCCAACCGCTACATCTCGGACCGGTTCCTACCCGACAAGGCCATCGACTTGGTGGACGAATCGGCCGCGAAGTTACGGACCGAAATCGACAGTATGCCGACGGAGTTGGACGAGATCAGCCGGCGCGTGATGCAGTTGGAGATCGAGCGCGAAGCACTGAAAAAGGAAACGGACCGGGCTTCGCGCGACCGGCTCGAAAAGCTGGAACACGAACTCGGCAACCTGAAGGCCGATGCGGACGCACTCAAAGCCCGGTGGCAGGCCGAGAAGCAGGCCGTTCAGCAGGTGCAGGTGATTCGCGAACAGCTCGAACAGACGAAGCAGGAGGTCGAGCGCGCGGAGCGCCAGTACGACCTGAATCGGGCTGCGGAGCTGAAGTACGGCAAGCTCCCGGAACTCGAAAAGAAGCTCGCTGGGGCGGAAGTGGCGTTCGCACGCGATAAGGCGAACAAGCTCATCAAGGAGGAGGTCGGTGAGGAGGAAATCGCGGCCGTCGTGAGCCGGTGGACCGGGGTGCCTGTGTCGAAGCTCATGGAGGGCGAAAAAGAGAAGTTGCTTCACCTCGAGGATGAACTTCACAAGCGTGTTATCGGCCAGGACGAGGCGGTGCGGGCGGTGTCCGAAGCCGTCGTTCGCGCGCGGAGCGGGCTGAAAGACCCGAACCGGCCGATCGGGTCTTTCATCTTCCTCGGGCCGACCGGGGTGGGCAAGACGGAACTGGCCCGGGCACTCGCGGAGTTCCTGTTCGACGACGAAAAGGCGATGATCCGCATCGACATGAGCGAGTACCAGGAGAAGCACACGGTCTCGCGCCTGGTCGGTGCGCCCCCGGGGTACGTGGGGTACGACGAGGGAGGGCAGCTCACGGAAGCAGTGCGGCGCCGGCCGTACTCGGTGGTGCTGTTCGACGAGATCGAGAAGGCCCACCCGGACGTGTTCAACACGCTGCTCCAGGTGCTCGACGACGGGCGCCTCACCGACGGGCAGGGGCGCACGGTGGACTTCAAGAACACCATCGTCGTGATGACCTCGAACGTCGGGGGCCAGCGCATCCTACAGTACAAGGGATCGCACATCGGTGAGGTGTACGACCGCATGAAGGACGCGGTCATGGAGGAACTGCGGAAAGGCTTCCGGCCGGAGTTCCTGAACCGTGTGGACGAGATCATTGTGTTCCACGCGCTGACCGAAGCGGACCTCACGAAGATCGTGGAGATCCAACTCGGCAACCTGCGCAAGCGCCTGGCCGAGCGGAAGATCACGCTGGCGCTCACGGACGCAGCGAAGGTCCACATCGTCCGCGAGGGCCACGAGCCGGCCTACGGCGCGCGGCCGCTGAAGCGCTCGATCCAGCGGGGAGTGGAAACACCCCTCGCTCGCATGCTGCTGAAGGGCGAGATCGTCGACGGCGGTACGGTCACGGTCGACTGCGACGCTTCACGCGACGCTTCACGCGACGCGCTCACGTTCACCGCGACTAACCCCGAAGTGACTGCGTGACCGGTTGTCGCAAAACGGACGCGCCCGCGGTTGGTACCGCGGGCGCGTTCGTTTCCGCTGCTTTCGTTACTGTACTTGTGGTATTGTGAGGGCAGCTTATTTCGGAGGGATGTTCATGGCAGAGCTTTCGCTCGAAGCGCTCGCGAAGCGGATCGAGATGCTCGAAAAGAAAATGGCCGAACAGGAAGCGGAAAAGACGGGCCGAAAGAGAGACTGGCGGCGCGTAGTTGGGGTCTCGGGGGATAATGAGTTCACGCGCCAGATGGAAGCCGAAATCGAAGCCGCGCGAGAAGCGGATCGGCGTGCGGGGCGCGAGGGGAATTCGGAGTGATCCTACTCGACACCGACCACGTGACCGTTCTGCGGATGCCCCACGGTACTCGGCGCGATCACCTTGTTGCCCGGCTCTCAACTGCCGGGGATGAGGATATCGGTATTGCAGTTGTAACAGTTGAGGAACAAATGCGCGGGTGGATGGCTGCGATCGCGAAAGAACGACAGCCGCGCCGTCAAATCGGGCCGTACCGCGAATTGGCCGGACTGTTCGAGTTCTTCGCCGAGTTCGTAATTGCACCGTTCGATGACGCAGCGGTGTCACTATTCGAGCAGTTCGCGCGAATCCGAATTGGCACAATGGACAAGAAAATTGCGTCCATTGCACTCGCGAACAACGTGCTGTTACTGACCGCGAACCGGCGGGGCTACGAACAGATTCCCGGTTTGCGATTCGAGAACTGGATGGACCCGCCACCCACGACAGGCACCGCACCTTGACGCTGATGGCTTACACGGCCGGGGGTTTGCCCAAGCTGCGGCGAATGGTCGAGAGCTGACCGCAGTGCATCGTGAAGTGCATCGCACCGAACAGCACGGCCTCGCCGTAGTTGGTGGCGAAGCGACTGGGGTTCGCGGGCGGGTTCGAGAGCGCTTCCACGGGAAGTGTCCGCATTGCTTCGATGAGCTTGTCGACACACACATCGAGTAGTTTCAGCAGATCGTCCTTGCCGTCCAAATCGGTTTGTACCTCCGCTGCTTTCTTCGTCACGCTGTACCGGCCGACGAACTCTTCCGTCAACTCCGGCAGGTCGTTTGCACCGAGCCGCTCCGCCGTTCGGCGCGCGGTGACCGCGAGGTGCCCGACGATCCACGCGGCCGAGTTCGTACCCGGGACCGGTTGGTGAGTGAATTCGGGCGCGGTGAGATCGTCCGTCATCGTGTGAACCATCTGTCGGCCCATCCGGTAGCCGCTGGCGAGTAGGTCGTTGGGTGACATCGGCACCTCGTGCATTTGGGGAGCGCGATACGGAATGGGATACCGGATAGCATAGCCGTCTATTTTCGTCGGGTGCCAATTCAATGTCCGCGGGCCGGCCGGTGCGGTATAACCCTATGTGAGTGCGGAGGATGGCGATGAGCGTTACGGTGCGAAATGTCCCCCCGCTGCCGCGTCGCGCGCCCGACGGCCACAAGGGGACTTACGGCAAGGTGCTGGTTGTCGCCGGGAGCCGTGGTATGAGCGGCGCCGCGGTTCTGTGCGGGCGCGCCGCGCTTCGTAGTGGTGCCGGGGTGGTGCAGGTCGCGTGTCCGGCCGAGGTGCAGCCCGTCATAGCGACCGCATACCCGGGGTACACCACGTTCGCGATTCGCCAGCACGCAGACGGCACGTTCGGCGATAGCGCTTCGGGGGAAGTGGTCGAGCTGGCGCGGGCCGCGGACGTTGTGGCCATCGGTCCTGGGTTGGGGCGCGACGACGCGACCGTCATTTTCGTGCGCCGAGTGCTCGCGGACTTGCCCGGGGCCACAGTGGTGCTCGACGCAGACGGATTATTTGCATTGTCTCCGTTTCGAGACGATTTCACGAAACGAACCACGACACTCGTGTTGACCCCACACCCGGGAGAATTCGCACGACTGACCGGAAAACCGGTGCCCATAGGGGACCGCGAGCGCGAGGACCAAGCTGTTGATTTTGCGTCGCGGTTCGGCGGCGTGTTGCTGCTCAAGGGGGCCGGGACGGTCGTGACCGACGGCGTGAACGTGTATCGCAACACGACGGGCAACCCGGGTATGGCGACCGGCGGGAGCGGGGACGTACTCTCGGGAATCATCGCCGCGCTCATCGGCCAGGGACTCGGCGCGTTCGACTCGGCCGTTCTGAGCGCGTGGGTTCACGGTCGGGCCGGTGATCTCGGCGCGGCCGTATTGGGACAAACCGCGCTCAACGCGACCGATCTACTCGATTATCTCCCGGCGGTGTTCAAAGAGCTTGAAACTCACTGGTAGGAGCGGATATGCGGTTGATTTGCCCGCACTGCATGAGCGGCGTGACCGTGGCCGACGATACGGCCGGCAAAGAAGCAACGTGCCCGAACTGTGGTCGATCGTTCCCCACACCCGCGCGGTACTCTGCCGCGGTCGTGCCTGAAGCGGCTGCGGCGGTCGCGAGCGCCGCGGCAGCCCCTCCCACGGGGGCCGTTCCACCAACTCCCCCGCCGGTACCCGGGGCGGCTTCGGTCCCGACCCCACCTCCGGGGTACGTTCCGCCCGCACCGCCGGCTCCCGACGGCTTCCTCCCGTCTTCGCACGCTGCTAAGCCCGAACTCGCCGGCTACACGCACGCGCGCGGGATCACCATTTCGCCGAAGGTGGTCGCGTGGCTCCCGGCCGCGCTGCTGACAGTGGTGCTCGTGCTGTCGTTCTTCCCGTGGGTGGGGAGCTATGCGGGCGACTCGGCCGTGTATTCGCAGCGCCCGTGGGGGGCGATGTTCGGGCTCAGCCCGAATCGCAACTTCAAGTTTGAGCAGAATGCGGCAGCTCAGAGTGACTGGATTGACAAGATGAACGGGGACTGGTCGCTGTTGATTCCGTTCTTCTCTCTTTTATTTACTGCACTGGCCTTTGCTTGGGCCGAACGCGGACTGGGGACGCTCGACCCGAGAAAGGTGCCGCCGCTCGTGAAGTTGTGGCCGTGGCGCAACACGATTGTCTTGGGGGGCGCCGCGCTTGCTCTATTATTCCTGCTGTGGCAAATCGCGAACGGCTTTAGCATGGAGCGAGCCATTCAGAAACAGATTTCGGATAAGTTTGCCGAGCGCCGTGAGAAAGAACCCAGCCCCTCCAAATTGGACACGCTGAAGTACGAAGAAGGGCAGGCGTACAATGCCTACAACGTCGAACGGACGACATGGCTGTACCTCGCACTCTTGTGCAACGCGCTCGCGGTCGGAGCCACAGCCACGCGCATTGCACTCGACAAACGCGGCAACAAACCCGCCCCGAAGATCGTGCTCCACTATTGATGGGGAATTCGTGCGAGTTACACCCGAGGAACTTCGCGCATCCGTCACCGCGGTCGCGAAGGACGTGGCCGAAGTTTACGCGCGTCTCGGTCCGCCCTTCGACGATCAAGAGGTTGAGAGGCGCTTCTCGTCTCTTTCGGGCGCTCACGCCAGCGTTGCGAACTGCCTCGCGTCGGCGTATCGCTTCATGTACGACGAGTTCGGAGACGGTGGAAAAAACGCTGTGCTGATCGCCTGTCGTATCGTAGAGGCCGCCCTTGATCGACTGCCGGTAGAAGGGCTCTCGAACTTACCGGGCGCGATCGACGTCGCCACCGCGCGTCCGGCTGAGTGGGTAAACGGTTCGGCCCGTTTGCTGTATTCCGTGGATGAAGTGAGGCGCATCGCAGAGACCGCTGTTGGTGGAGATGTGGAGATCGGAGCCGCCGTCGTGGAAGCATTCGCTCGCGCCGGTCCCGACGGGATTATTCACGTCCACAATGGGGGCGCGAGCAATTCACCTAGTACCACGGTAAGTGACGGCGAAAGAACCGGTGCGAGGGGGCGGAACGAAACGATTATCGTTCGCGGAGAAACGGACGGCGATGCAAAGGTTCTTTGTCTTCGGGCGGTTCACGCCGTGCATGCGGTCCGTGCGGCCATTGCCGCAGGTTCGGTCCCGGGTGGTGGAGTCGCATACGCGCTGGCCGCAGAAACGCTCGTTGCGGACGTTGATAATGACACGATCAGCGGTCTCGCTGCTCGTGCAGTAGTTGCGGGATGCGAGGCCCCTCTGCGCACACGCGGGGACGTTGTTCGCGCGGATACAGTTGCACTGTTGACGGCGCTCCGCCATCAACCCGAACAAGCATTCGATCAGACCGTGCCGGGTTTGGTACGGGCCACAGACGGTCCTATCGACGCCGCGCGAATCGTTCAGGCCGCGATCGGGGAAGCCGGTCGAACAGCTTGTGACCTGCTCCGTATGTCACTTTAACTCTGCTGTTCACTGTATTTCCACCCTGCGGCTTCTTCGCCATCGAGCCGCAGGGTGAGGCATTTCGCGCTGCCGCCAGCTTTGAGAAATTCGTCCAACTCCACTTCGATTGCGCGGTAGCCGGCGCGGATCAGGTCTTCGGCCAAGCGCGGGCACCGGCTGTTGTGAACGACCGTCTTGCCGACTACCACCGCGTTGCACCCGAACCGGAACGCCTCTTCTTCTGCGACCGGGATGAGCTTGGGTACGTGCGTGTGCAGCACGCGCTTGCCATAGGTGTCGAACGCATCCGGGAAGTAGATCGCTTCGCCCGGCGCGATCGGGCAGAAACACGTATCGAGGTGGTAGAACCGCGGGTTCACCAGTTCGAGCGGGAGCACGCGCACCTCGAACGTCTTACCGACCCACTGGTGCGCGCTCGCGTCCGACCGCGTGCGGTACCCCGCGAACAGCGTGTCGCCACAGAACAGTGCGTCGCCCGCGCCTTCGTGGAACGAGGTTTCTGGTAGGTGAGTGACAGTGAACTCGTGCTCCGCGAACCACGCATCGAAGTGTGGCGACTCCTTAGCTCGAACTTCGTGGCGGAACCGACTGCTCAGGAACGTGTTGTGGAATATCAGTCCGGCGTTGGCGGTGAACACGAGGTCCGGCAACCCGGGTTGTGGGACCATCGTTTCGACCTTAACGCCGAGCGACACGAGCGTGTCGTGGAGCTGTTGCCACTGGCGGAACGCGAGCGCGCGCACGGCCCCGAGCGACCGGTTCATCCACGGGTTGATCTCGTACTCGATCCCGTAGTGGTCCGGCGGGCACATCAGAATTCGCGCTTGCGACGACATATCGGACTTCCGTGATTGCGTGAACGACGCGGCTGTGTTCCCATTTTACCAAACGTGGGAAGAGAGCTTTGAGATGCGCCTACTCGTGCTGCGGGCAGAGCTTGCGCTTGTTATTCAATGACCCGACCTCACGAAGTCTTGGTCCGTGAGGTCGAAAGCTTCGGATAACTTCGCAATACTTACCGGCTTATCTTTTCCGTGACGCGCGCACCGAGCGGTTTGAGCACCTCCACGCGGTCGGCGTTGAGTTGCACGAAACCCGACCACTTCGCGGGTACGTTGGCGTCGAGGAAGATCGCTTCAACCGGGCACTCCGGAAAACACGCTCCGCAATCGATACAGTCGTTCGGATCGATGTAAAGTTGTTGTTCGTCTCCGTAAAAGCATTCCATCGGGCACACCACCACGCAATCCGTGTACTTGCACCCCACGCAAGGGGCGGTTACAACGTGCGCCATCACAGCACTCCTGATTCAAATGAAAAGAACCGCCAGGCCGAATTGCATGTCGCGTGCCGGGCGAAATGTGCTGGAAAACCAGTGTTTCGACGTGAGACCCATGACGCGATTTGGTCGCGCGACGAAGTGCGGTCACGTGCCGCCACCGTCGCGCGTGAGGCCGTGTTTGCGCATCTTGCCGTAAAGCGTGGTGGGCTTCAGTCCGAGCCGCTGAGCGGCGCCGCCGGGACCGTAAATGCGCCCGTCCGCGGCTTTCAGGGCCGCGAGGATACGGGCCTTCTCTTGCTCGGCCCACGTGCGCGCGGTCTCCACCGGCGAAGTGGTCGCGAGCCACGCGGGATCGACCACGAGTTCGGTACCGTCACTCACGATCACCGCGCGCTCGATCACGTTCTGAAACTCGCGCACGTTGCCGGGCCAGTCGTGGGCGTCGAGCGTGCGTAGTGCTCGGGCCGAGATGGTTGTTGTGGGGCGGCGGTGTCGTTCCGCGAAGTGCGCGAGAAAGTGGGCCGCGAGCGCCGGAATATCGGTTTTGCGCTCGCGCAGCGGAGGAAGCGTGATCGGAAACACATTCAGCCGGTAGAAGAGATCAGCACGAAACGAGCCGGCGCGTACCTCGGCTGCGAGGTCGCGGTTTGTCGCAGCGACGAGCCTGACGCTGACGGGAATCGCGTCACCGCCTCCCAGCCGCTCAACGATGCCCTCTTGAAGCACACGGAGTAGCGCCACCTGGACATCGGCCGCGAGATCGCCCACCTCATCGAGAAAGAGCGTGCCGTTGTGCGCCTGCTCGAAGCGCCCGATACGGCGCTTTACCGCGCCCGTGAACGCGCCCGATTCGTGGCCGAACAATTCACTCGCGACGAGGGCCGGCACCAGCGCGGCGCCGTTGACCGGCACAAACGCTCCACGTACCCGGCGGCTCTGCTCGTGTAGTGCCCGCGCAACGAGTTCCTTGCCGGTGCCGGTTTCACCGAGGATGAGTACGGTCGCATCGGTCGCGGCCACCCGTTCGATGGCACGACGAACAGCGGCAAGTGCTCCGATGAGGGCGGTCATGACGGGTTCGGGCCGATATAAGCGAAGCGCGGAACGGTCGCGCCGTTGTGGTTCACCGTTTCGAGGAACATGGCGCGCGGGCGCACCCACAATCCGGTGGCGTTGTAAAGCGGCTTGTACACGACGAGTAGCTCGTCCGTTTCACTGTGTCGGGCGATACCGACGACCTCGTACTCGCCGCCCTTATAGTGACGATACCGGCCGGGAACGGGTTCGTTACTGGACATGGTGCCCTTATGTGAGATGCGCCGTACTATCGCGGGCCTGAATTTCATTCAGGCCCGCATCACACTTACTTCGGCTTCACTTCTTTTGGTGTGGGAGCGATGGGGCGGGGAGCGGGTTTCGACTCGTCGGCTTTCTTCGCCGGTTCTTCCACTTTCTTCATCGGCGGGTCGGTTTTCTTCGGCTCGTCAGGTGCTTTCTCTTCCGGTTTCTTCGTTGGCTGAATGGGTTTGGTGTCGCTGATCGCGGCCTTCAGGTTCTTGCGCACGCCCTCGATCGTGTCGTGGAGCAAGAACGCCTTGCGCGACACGTCGGCTTCCTTTTCCGCGTTGTCGAGTCCGGTGTCGATGATCTTCTGGGTATCCGGCCGGTGCGCGAGCAGCGGGCGCACGGTCATGAGCGCCCCCTGGTAGATCCGGTACGCGCCCGTGAAGTCTTTGCCCTCGTTGTAAAGGTCCGCGCCCTTGTTATGCACGGTGCGGAGCGTGTCGATCACGAGCTTGTCGAACGCCTTCACGTTCGGCAGTTTCGGTTCGTCCGCGCTCCGCGCGGGAACGCTCCAGCCCAGCACCGCGGCGAGCGCGAGTGCCGCCAGGCTTTTGGTGGTCATGTGCTTCCTCCTGCGTCAACTTATTTGAAAGCCTACGCGCCAATCATGACGCACCCGAGTCGGGGTTGCAACGCGACTCCGGTTCCGCGTAGCATCTAGCGCGAATCAGTTTTTTGCCCCCGCACGGAAGCGGAACCGTGGCCGATAAGCTCACGCAACAAATCCTGGACGCGCTCGGGCGCTGCGCCGCGGAGCCGATCGGCTTACCGCTGTTCGCGGGGAAGACCGAGCCGGGCCTGTTCCCAAACGCTTCCAGTGCCAAACCCGCGGCCCAGAAGTGCCTCGCGGACGATCTCGTGCGAATCGTCGGCACCGACGCGAAAAATAAAACTCCGCGCGACCTCTACGGCCTGACCGAAAAGGGCTGGGAATTCCTGCTCGCGGCCGTGAACCCGAAACAGGTACTCGAAGACTTTGTCCGCGTGCTCGAAGCCCGGCAGGGTGAGATCGGCGAATTGCTCTCTACCGCGCGCCGGATGGCGGACAGTTTGCAGGGGCTGAAAGATGCCGTCGCCCGTGTTCTGCCGAGTGTGACAGCGGCGAAGATCCAAGAACCTAACTCCCCAGCCCCCTTCCCTAAAAAGGAAGGGGGAGCAGAGCCAGAGCCAAGCGCCCCCTCAGCGCTGGATTTCAGCCCCTCTCCGTTTAGGGGAGGGGTTGGGGAGGGATTGCTGCCCGAGGCCACCGCCGTTCTCGAAATGCCCGCCACCCTCGCGCCGGCGGTACTCGCGTACCTCGCGGACCGCTCCGGTCCCACAGACTGCCCGCTGCCGGAACTGTTTCGTGCTCTCGCGCTGACGGACTCGCTCACGATCGGGGCGTTCCACGACTGCCTGCGTCAACTCCACGCGGATGGAGCCGTGTCGTTCACCGCGTGGGCCGGCCCGCTTTACGCCCTCCCGGAACCGCAATACGCCCTGCTCATCGGCCACGGGATCGCTTATTACGCTTCGCTTCGTTCGTAGGATTCGGACAGGAATGGGATCGGGTGAGTTGCGGCCGTGCCCGCTTCTCTTCCTACTACCGGAGGTTCAAGGATGAACGCTACAGCTCTCGCGCCCGAACCGACACTCACCGGCCGCACCCGCGACGTCCTGAAGCGCGCGGGGAACCCGTTCCGCAATTACTTCGCTCGTAACCCGGACGACGAAGTGTGCGCACGGTTCCACGTGCCGGAACTGTTTGCGGCCGAGCGCGACCTGCTGCACGCGATCATCGACCTGTACCGCTACGACCCGCAGACGCACAGCGAGGTCGTGCCCATCCTGGGGAACAAGGGGGCGGGTAAGACGCACCTGCTCCACAGCATTAAGCACGGCGTGGGCGGTCAGTGGCAACTGCTCGTCACGCCGGGCGTGTACCAGCGCGACTCGGATTTCCTCGAATACCTGCTGTTCCAGATCATCGATACGCTCCTCGGTGGCGGGAAGCAGAAGGGCGTGCGGCCCCTCGATTTCATTGGTGACCAACTCGTCCGGCGCCAGCTCGGGGTCGCCCTGCGCGAACTGTCCGATGAGGAGAAGGTCGAACTGTTCCCGCCCCCGGGCCTCGGCCGGTGGGCGCGCCGGCTCGGTTTGGGAACGCAACAGGCCCGCGAACGGGCCGAGTGGCTCGCGGAGAACCTGAGCGGGTACTCGAACTTCGCCCGGATGCCCACGCCGGTCGCGCAGGCGCTCACGGACGCGGGGCTGACGCCGCAGAAGGCGTTCGACCTCGTTTGCACGCACATTCAGAAGAACGAGGCGCACAACACCGCCGGGCTCATGCGCCGGCACATCTTCCAGGGGTTCGCGAAGGCGGCCCTCCTGCGCGACGAGAGCGAACTCGCGAACTTCCTCACTTACGGGTTCGCGGAACTGGAGTTCCACGTCCGCCCCACGCGGCAGGATCTCGTGCTCGCGCTCTTCAAGGTGCTGACGGAAGTGTTCCGCAGCCTGAAGACGCCGGTGGTGGTCGCGTTCGACCAGCTCGAAGACCTGCTCCTGGCGCGCCGGACGGACGACGCCCACCGCACCGCGGAGGCGTTCTTCGCGGGCATCGTTCAGGTGATGCACCAGATCGACGGGCTGTGTTTCCTGATCTTCGCCGAGCGCGGGTTGTGGAACCGCTTCGTGCCCTCACTCGATGGCTACATTCAGGACCGGTTGAACAACCCGGTTCACGTGCCGAAGCACGGCACCGTGAAGGCCATTCGGCTCGAAGCGCCGCCCGCGGACCTCGTGCGCCGGGTGGTCGAAGCGCGCCTGCGGCCCTGCCTGGGCGAACTCCCCGCCGGCGAGCTGGTTTCGGAAATCTTCCCGTTCGTGGACGAGCAGATCACGCGCATCGCGCGCACCGAGCCGACGCTCCGCGATATGCTCCAGCAGTTCCGCCACCTGTTCGATCACGTGGTGTACGGCCCGGACGATGCCCAGGTGCCAGTGGCCCGGGTTTCGGAACCGACTCCAGCGAAGGCTGTTGAGGTCGAGCCGAGTCAACTGGATACGGAGCCGGAACTGCCCGCGGGGCGATTCGATGTGGCCGCGGAGATCACCGCAATGCCGGCGGCGCTGCCCGCGCCGGTCATCGAACCCAAGTTGCCGGAATTGCCCGTTTCGTATGACCCCGTGAGCCGGATCGCGGCACTGCTCGGGCGCGACGAAGACGATGTTCCCCCACCGCTCTCGACACTGACGATCAAGCACGTGGAGGTGATCGAAACGCCGGCCGACACCCCCGCGGACGAGCCGCCTGTGGCGGAAATTGTATCGCCCGCGCCGCTTCTCATGCTCCCGCCGGCAGTCACCGACGACGTACCAATGGCCGTCGCCGTGGATCTGGAAGAAAACGTCGAAGAAAGCGTCACGGTCAGTGGGCCGGTTGTTGAAGTGCCGGAACCGCCCGCACCGCCCGTCGTTCAAGCTGAAGCCCCCACGGTTGTGGCAGCCGCCCCGGAGGTGCCGGCCGCGGCTCCCTTTCCGTCAGCGGTACCCGCAAACTTATCGCCCGCCACTGTGGTGAAGCCGGCCGTTTCGGTCGCGGCCACGGGACCGGCGGTGGCGCGTGACAGCCACGCGGCGCTGGTCGAGTTGTGGGAACAGGAGCAGCGCGCGGCCCGGCGGAAGCTCGAACCGGAAGGCGCCCTCACGGGCGCGACGCGCGAGCTTCAGGCGGGGCTGGGGGCGTTCCTGAGTGTGTGCCACGAGCACGGGGTGAAGGTCGGCCCGTGGCGCCTCCAGCACGTCGTCAACGAATGGTCGTATGGCGAGCACCCGACTTACGGTGTTGTCACGATCGCGCACTGGGCCTGCAAAGACGCCCAGCCGTGGCGGATGGGGCTGGGCCTGTTCCTTGCACGCGGGGCCGGGAAGCCGAAAGACCTGGAAGTGAAGCTCGCGGTACTGGATACGGAGCCGGCGGTGGTGGATCTGCTCGTGTTGCTCCGCCCCGAGGACGACATCGCGACGACCGGTAAGAGCAAGACGCTGCTCCAGGACGCGGAGCGCCGTGGAAAGCACACGCGCCTGGAACCGGTGTCGCTCGACGGGTTCGCGCAGATGTACGCCTTCCCGCGCTGGCTCGCGGCCGTGCGCGAGTCGCTCCCCGAAGGCGCACCGCTGCCCAATCTCGCGGACATCATTCAGGAGAAGGGCGAGAAGCTGCTCGAACAGGTGTGCATGCCGGTCCAGGGCTGAGACCCGGTGATGGAACGACGGCCACGCACTACTTTGGTGCGTGGCCGTTGTCATTGACCCACGCGCACCCGTTGCCCCATCCGCGGCGAATCCACCGGGCGAGCAATTCGGCCCGTGTCGTCACTCCGAAATGGCTGAAAATCACTTTGACGTACTGATTAACGGTGTACTTGCTGATTCCCAGTCGCGCTGCAATTTGCTTATCCGAGTCACCCTCCAACAGACACCGGAGCACCTCCCGGACCCGCGGTGCGAGGTCAGAAGGCGAGGGTTCCGTGAACCGAGCCAGTGCGTTGCCAACGAGCGGCGCCAGCACCGCATGAGCTTCCTGAACGAGCGCCTTGTGCCTCGCGGTGAAGTCCTTTTCTCCGGCCGCGCGCCCGAGTGTGACAGAATTAAACTCGGTCGGCGCCCCGGGAAGTGACCGGTAGCACTGCAAAGTGTGGTCGACCCCGATTCCGAGGTGGATCACTTCATAGTACCGGGACCGGTACCAGTTTGCGTCCTGTAACAGTTCCGTGCGACTCGCGCAGAGGCCGTCGTCGCGCTGGAGGCGAGCAAAGTAGGCGACCAGCATTTCCGAAAAGCTCGGGTCTTCACCGAATTCGATGAGCGCCCGCATCCACGCCCCTCGATCGAACCCGTTGGTCCACCCCCACTCGGTCGTGCCGAGGGCGCGGGGGCGCGGCCCCAGGCACTCTGCGAACTCCCCTCCGACGATGATATCGGCGCCCGTGAGCGCCCCGAGTCGCGCGAACCAGTGCCGGCGCCACGTGCCGGGTTCGTCGCCGAGGGCGCGGCACTCGTGAACGAGTTCGTAGATGGAGCGTAGGTCGCGGAGCCGAAGTGCGGAAGACGGCATGACTTACTCGGGCGCCCGTGAAAGGAATGACACTCCCTAGTTTAAGTGGCTCGTGCAAATGGGAGAAGGAGAATAACTTTCCATCAGCCTAACGCAACCGGCAGACACTTCGAGAAATTCAAGTGACTCGAGTCGGTCTGAGTGGGCGGAGCCAGACCTATTCGGGTCGGCTGATTGCAAGTTGGGCCGCTTGGCGCCGCAACGAACCCCAACTGAAACCGAACCTGCGGCGGGAGATCGAGATGGACACCAAAGCAAAGCAACAATCACCGCAAGATCTGCCCAAGCAGGCTCGTCGGGTCGATATCCAGGGAACTAGGCGGTATCTGCACCTGAACAATCAAACTGACCGGTACCTGCATACAATTTGGACCGGACACACGCACCAGCAACCGCACTACGAAGACATACCCATTGGTGAGTCGCGCTCCTGGAAATCCGAAAGACGTCCCCTCGATCAGAACGCGGACTTTGAAGTCGAGTTCCATCGAGATCGAGACGGAAGCGAGCGGCTGTATGTGGGCAAAACCACCTTCAGCGTTACAGCCGCTTCGTCGAGTCGAACCGAGGGGATCGACATCGAAGACCACGGTGATCACATCCAACTAGGGTATTACTTCACTTTCGACGGTGACCTCTACTGGTGGGAGATCGGCAGGGTGAGCAAGGCCGACTGGTAGACGAGGCTGGCTTAACCAACCACTGTACCTGACCCAGCGCGAAACAGGCTGATCGGTAAGCTTGACTAGAGATCGCCCCCGATTATCGTCCAAGTTCCTATCTTGTCCCCGACCCGGTTCGGCATTCTGCCGCGCCGGGATCGGGGTAACAGGATGACCTACGACGAGGCCATTTCATTCTGGTACGGGCGCATCAACTACGAGGTACGGTCGGCCGGGCCGCTCGACCTCAAGTTGGAGCGCATGCACGCACTTCTTCGGCGCCTGGGTGACCCGCAAGACCGGCTGCGCCTGGTTCACGTCACCGGGACGAAGGGGAAGGGCTCGACGTGCGCGATGCTCGCGTCCGTGCTGCGCGCGGCGGGGTACCGGGTCGGACTGTTCACGTCGCCGCACCTTGAACACGTCGAAGAGCGGATGCAGGTGGACGGCGTACCCATTTTGCACGCGGAAATGATCGCCCGCATGGAAGAGGTCGCGCCCGCCGTGCGCGCGATGGAAGAGGAAACACCGCTCCCTTCGCCCACGTTTTTTGAGATCGGCACGGCCCTCGGGTTCTTACACTTCGTGCGCCGGCGGGTCGATATTGCGATCCTCGAAGTCGGACTCGGCGGGCGGTTCGACAGTACGAACGTGTGTCACCCCCTCGTATCGGTCATTACGAACATTGGGTTCGACCACACGGCTCAACTCGGTAACACGCTCGAAGCGATTGCGTATCAGAAGGCCGGGATCATCAAGCGCCGGGTGCCAGTGGTGAGCGGTGTGTCGCAACCCGGTCCGCGCGCGGTGATTCGCGAAGTAGCCGCTGAATTGGGCGCGCCGCTGTGGGAGGTGGAGGCGACCGATGTGCTCCCCCCTCTCAACCTCCTCGGTGCGCACCAGGTGCAGAACGCGGCTACCGCGCTCGCGGTCGTCGAGCGCCTGCGTGAAACCGGGATGCCCATCCCGGACGGGGCCGTGGCTCGCGGCCTCGCAAACGTGAAATGGCCTGCGCGCATCGAAGTGGTTCGCGAGCGGCCCATCGTTATTCTCGATACCGCGCACAATGTACCGAGCGCCGAAGCTCTGGTTAACACCCTGCGCGCCTCGTTCCCGCAGAGCGCCACGAAGCGCGTGGTGTTCGCGGTCTCGTCTGACAAACAGTTCGCGGATATTTTGCGCATCCTGGCCGGATACTTCAACCACTTCTACTTAACGAAGTACGGCAACAACCCGCGGTGCGTGCCCCCGGAAAAACTGGCCGCGACCCTCGCGGCGGTTGCTCCCGGCACATCGTTCACCGTCCACGCGACCGCTCTCGATGCGTGGCGCGAGGCCCGTTTCGCTACGGCCGCGGGTGATTTGGTGTGCGTGACCGGGTCCGTCTTTTTAGCCGGCGAGTTACGCTCGGTACTTTCGGAAATTTAGGGCGCTATATGCTGTCGGAGTTACCGGCGCGCAACTCGTCCTCGTTGCGCGCTGCACGTTGATTCGTAGCCGTTCCCACTCTAAAGTTCCCTCGGCTCGCAGCCCGCGGTACGCCCCTTCGTTTCTCATCTGGGATTCGCCGCCGCGTTCGTCCGTCAAGTTCGCCTATTCTATCTCCAAAGAAGAGGTTCGCTTTTGCGCACGAAAGCTCGTCTGTCCACCCGTCTCGGGGTGGAGTGGCTCGAGGAACGCGCCGTTCCGGCCGCGTACTACGTCGCGACCACCGGATCGGATTCGGCCGCCGGAACCGCGGCCAGCCCGTGGAAGACCCTTCAGCACGCAGCTGATGTCGTTCGGGCCGGGGACACCGTGACGGTTCGGGCGGGGAGCTACACCGGGTTCTACCTGAGCACCGACGGCACGGCCGCGTCTCGGATCACGTTCACCGGTGAGGCCGGCGCGAAAATCACGAGTCGGAACGCCAGGACCGCAGACGGGATCAACCTCGAAGGGGCCGATTACGTCACCATTCAGGGGTTCAGTGTCACCGGCGCGGGGCGTGCGGGGATTCGCTCGGTCCTGAACCGCGACGTCATTGTTCGCAACAACAATTGCGACAGTAACGCAGTATGGGGCATCTTCAGCGGGTTCAGCGAGAACCTAACGATCGAGAACAACGTTACGTCGCGCTCGGCCCAGCAGCACGGCATCTACGTGTCCAACAGTGGCGACAACCCGGTCATCCGCGGGAACGTGTCCTGGGGGAATCGCGGGTGCGGGATCCACATGAACGGGGACGTTAGCCAGGGCGGGGACGGGATCATCTCGAACGCCTTGGTCGAGAACAACATCTTGTACAGCAACGGGGCCGGGGGCGGGTCGGCGATCAACGCCGACGGGGTGCAGAACTCGGTGTTCCGCAACAACCTGATCTACAACACCCTCGCCGCCGGTATCACTCTTTTTCGGCAGGACGGTGCCGCGGGTTCCAGTAGGAACCTGGTGGAGAACAACACTGTTCTCGTTGCGTCGGCCGGGCGGTGGGCGCTCAACATCATGAACGGGAGCACGACCAACACCGTTCGGAACAATATTCTCTATAGCGCCCACTCGTTCCGCGGGGCGATCTCGATTTCTGCGGACAGCCTGTCTGGGTTCGTGAGCGATTACAACCTCACCGAGAATGTGTTCTCGGTTGACGGTGGTAACACTGCGATCTCTCTAACCCAGTGGCGCACCGCCACCGGCCGGGACGCGCACTCGTTCACCACGGCGGACCCGAATTCGCTGTTCGTGAGCCCCTCGACCGGTGACTACCACCTCAAACCGACGAGCGCCGCAGTCGACAAGGGCACTACGACCGGCGCCCCCCGACGGACGCCGAAGGCACGCCGCGGCCGAGCGGTAACGGCGTGGACATCGGACACGACGAACTCGCGACCAGCCCGCCCCCATCTTCCCCGCCTCCTCCCCCACCACCGCCCGTTACCGGGCAATCGTTCGCGGTCGGGACGAGCGGGGGAACGGTGGCCAAGGTCACGATGTACAACGCGAACCGCACGGTGCGGTTCACCGCGACCCCGTTCGGGAGCACGTACACCGGCGAAGTTCGGGTCGCGGTCGGTGACGTGACCGGCGACGGGATCGCGGATGTGGTCGCGGTGACGAACGGGAGCGGGACCACCGCGGCGCGCGTGGCCGTTCTCAACGGGGCGACCGGGGCCGTCGTGCCCACACCGGCGCTCGTCCCGTCCACGTATACGGGTCTGCTGTCGGTCGCGGTCGGTGACGTGAACGGCGACGGGAAGGCCGACATCGCTCTGGGATCGAACGAGGGCGGTGCGCGGGTGCGCGTGTACCGGGGGGGCGATTACGCCAAGTTGACGGACTTCGCGGCACTGACCGGCACCGGTTTCCAGGGCCGCACCGCGGTGGCCTTGGGGGACATGACCGGGGACGGCAAGGCCGAACTGATCGTGTCCGCGTGGTACACCGACGGGTCGCGGGTGGCCGGGTTCCTCGGGACGTCGCTCGCCCCGAGTGCCACGCCCGTCTCCGCGTTCAAGTCGTTCACCACGACCGGGGCGTTCGGCGGCGGGCTGCACATGGCGGCCGGGGATCTCAACGGCGACGGCGCGGCCGATCTCGTGCTCGGTTCGACCGTGGGGGTGACGCCGTTTGTGTTTGTATACTCGGGTAAGCCCCTGGTACAGAGCGGCACGCTCACGCGGATCGGGTACTTCTCCCCGCCTTCGACCTCGGGCGCGACGCCCGGTACGCGGGTAGCGGTGCGCGACGTCAACGGGGACGGGAAGCTCGACATTATTACGTCATCGGGGGAACGGGTGACGACCTTTAATGGGAGCAACCTACCCCTGACCGGGTCGCCGCCGAGCCTCTTTACTTTTGACCCGGACGCGACCGTCAACGGCGGCGTTTGGATCGGGTGATTGAACGTTTCACGAGTACCGGGCGCCGATGCATCGAGCGCCCGGTACTCGTGAAACGGGTACATCTCAATCGACGCGCCCGTTCTGAGGTGCCGCGCGCGGTGATACACCCGGTGAGGTCAGTCGCCCGGGCTGCGTTCCGCGGCGCGACCTGAACCCGGTCGCCGACATTTCCACTTTCCACCCATAATCGGTTCGGCCCGGAGTGCTAGAATGGCTAGCGCCTCTCCGGCCGGTCGCGCGGATCGGGCGAACCGGTTGGCGCTCGCCCCGTGGCGTGGTGAAATAACTTCATGAAGCTGCTCACCTCAGTTTTCCCACGAAACGGACGGGTGCTGCCGGGCGGGTGGTGGTTCACGCTCGCGGTCGTTGCGTTCCTCGTCGGGCTCGAAGTTGCCGGGCGCTACGCCACGTCCGACCTCCACGACGCGCTGGGGGCGTTTGCACTCATTGGGGCCGGGGGGCTCGTGGCCGCGCGGCACCGGCGCGAGCCGCTCCCGTGGGTCGTCCGGCTCGCGGGTGTCGGGCGCAAGTTGACCGGGTCCGCGGCGTGGCTCCGCTACGATCACGGCATCGACCTGCGCGGCGTCCCCCCGCTCCCGCGGCGCACCCCACCCGTCGTGTTCGCGGTCATCGCGCTACTTTTCGGATGGGGTCTTGTCGCCGCCGGCGCGTGGGTCGCGTTCCCGTTGGGTTGGCGCGTCGTCGGGTTCTATTCCTCCTACACGCTTTATCTCGGGTTCATGATCGCCCTCTGGGGCGCACTGGCCGCGGTCACGTTCGTGGGCGTGTTCGTTCCGATCGCGGTACTCGACAAGCGCTTGAAGGAGTGGGTCGGCGACACGGACCGGCGCGGGGCCGAACTCGCGGCCATTGTGGGGTACGCGGTGTTCGTCGCGACGATCGCCTGGGTCGTCCCGCCGGCCCCGGTGCTGGCCCTGTGCCTCGTCGTGGCGGTAGTCGCGTGGCTCGCGTACCTGCCGCGCACCACCGACGGGGCCGCGCTATTGTGGCGCTCGGCGACCGACCAGCCGGTGTTCGCGGTGCCGCTGCGCCGGGCGCTGGCGGTGATCGTGGGGCTGACCGCGTTGCTCGCGTTCGACGTGCTCCTCACCGCGTGCGGCGGGCGCCTGTTCGACGTGCCGCGCCACGACGACGCCATGCCCCTCACGGCCCTCCTCGGCACCGTGACCGCGTGGCTCCTTCCGGGCGTGCTGGGCGTGCTGGGCGTTAAACTCGTCAGCGCGCGAAGTAGCGACCCGGCTCGGCGCACGCCACCCACGCTTCACGTCTCAGGTGCAGACGAAGGGGTGATCCGGCAAGCCGTGCGGATCGCGCGGAGGTGGGCCTGGTTCGTGCGCGCGACACCGGCGCCGCGTGCCGCGGGACAGGTGGGCATCGAGATCGTCGGGCCGGAAGCCTCCGAAGCAACGGAGTTCAACCCGCGCTGGCCGCTCAAAGTGTGTCTCACGGACCTCGGACTGCGGGCCGTGAAGGAGCGCCTCGACCGGCGCGACGAGATCAAGGTCCGGCGCCAGTTGTTCCGCGGGTTGCAGAAACTGTTCAAGCGCGCGAGCGCGTTCAAGGGGCCGGCGGGCGGCGGGTTCTGGCTCGCGCCGCACTGGTGGTTCGTTGAGGGCGTCGGGCGCGAGGACGCGGACTCGGCCAGTGAAGAGGCCCCGCCCCTCGTGGGACCGGCGTACCACCGCGTGCTACCGGCACGCGCACGCCAGCACGCGCACGCGGTCCTGCGGGCCACGCAAGTGGACATGATCTTCGTGGAAGACGGCGTGACGTTCCGCAACCTCGAGCGCGCGCTCCGCGTGCTGACCGAGTTGTACGACGTTCACGGCGGGAAGCGGCGCGCGGAGGAGATGCACTTCCGCGGCATCCCGAAAGTGAAAGCGATGATCCACGAGTACGAGCCGGGGAACCCGTTCCGCTCGGACCTGTACCCGGAGCCGAAGTTCGATGATCTGTCGCGGGTCCGGGTGCTACACATCTTCCGCGACCGCGGCGCCCACGAGGAGTTGACGGACCAGCCGTTCGATTTCTCCTCGACGCCCGCGCCGGTGGGGATGTGGGGCTAGGGTGTGTCTCACGGGCGCTAGTCCCACCGCTCCCCGAATGTGAACAGAAATTACTGTCGGATTGTTGCCGGGTGAAGTACAGTAACAAACCAGTTTGTACGCTGATTACGCACCGTGCCTCCAATGACGACACCGCTCATTCCGGAGCCGAGTCGGGCCACCGAAGTCGCCCGCCTCGAACTCGCCCGCCTCTCGCAGAGCGAACCGCTCGACGCCGTGTTCCGGCGGGCGTGCGAACTGTCCGCGGGGGCGCTCACGGTCGAGCGCGTCGGGGTGTGGCTGTTCATCGACGACCGCACCGCGCTGCGTTGCGCGAACCTGTTCGAGCGGGGCAAGAACGAGCACTCGGCCGGAGCGATCCTGCGGGTCGAGGACTTCCCCAACTACTTCGCTTCGCTCTCAATTCGTAAGGCCGTTCCCGTTGAGGTCGTCGGGAACGAGCCGTGGACGGCCGACCTTGCCGCAAAGTACCTTCAGCCGCTCGGTATCGGCTCGATCCTCGATGCCGGTATCTTCCTGGGCGGTGAACTAACTGGCGTGGTGTGCCACGAACACGTCGGGCGCCCGCGCGAGTGGACGACCGAGGCCCGTGACTTCGTTGGTTCGATCAGCGATCTGCTCGCGCTCCGGATTCAGTCGGCCGAGGTGCGCGAATTGCGCGCGGCGTTCCTGACACAGGACGAGCGCGCGGCGGCGCAAGACAAGGCTGCGGCTCTGGAGCAACTCGCGGCGGGTGTGGCACACGACTTCCGCAACCTGTTGTCGGTGTTTCTCGGGTACGGCGGGCTACTTAGCCGGCGCACCGACATTCCGCAAGACGCGCGGAAACAGGCGCAAGACATCGTAACGGCCGCGGAACAAGGGGCCGCACTCGCCAAGGGGCTGATGGATTTCGCGCGCCCGAAGGTCGCACCGCCGACTGTGCTCGACCTGAGCCTCGTCACCGCCGAGTTCTTACCGGTTCTCAAAGCGGCGGTCGGTTCCAGGCACGAGTTGCGGTACTCGCAGCCCGCCGA
The DNA here is from genome assembly GCF_001610855.1 of Gemmata sp. SH-PL17. Lineage (NCBI taxonomy): Bacteria > Pseudomonadati > Planctomycetota > Planctomycetia > Gemmatales > Gemmataceae > Gemmata > Gemmata sp. SH-PL17. Next base: position 7,659,981 of record NZ_CP011271.1, on the reverse strand, counting down.
ACTCGGTCAGGTGTTCGTTGAAAAGGACCAGTTCACGCGCCTGTTGTTGAACCTCGCGCTCAACGCGAGCGAGGCCATGCCCGAGGGCGGGACGATCAAGATCCGCCTCGCGCCCGTGAAGTTGACCGGGAACCCCAGCTACCTCGGCCGCTTTGTGCTGCTCGAAGTGTCAGACACCGGAGGGGGCATCGACGACGAGACGCGCCGCCGGATGTTCGAGCCGTTCTTCACCACCAAGAAGCAAGGCACGGGGCTGGGGTTGGCGATCGTGCGCCAGGTCGTGGATCGCGTGGGCGGGCTGATTCGCGTCGAGAGCGTTGCGGGAAAGGGCACCACGTTCCGCGTGTTCTTCCCGCGCGTGGGGGCGAGCACCGGTGGTACTTCACTGTTCCCCATCTTGCCGGGATCGGAAGAAGACTTGAAGTAACCGCGCAAAAATAAAACCGGCTTCCGCCGGTCCGCACGTGTTCGGGTTGTTGCGCTCGGTTCAGTTCACGCGGCGATCGAAGTCCGGGATTTGGGTGAACGCGACCCGTGACGGGGCCGCGTCTCGCATCCCGAACATTGAGCCCAAATAGACCACACTCGCACCGAATTCCGCGTTCACTTCGTCCATCGCGTGCGACAAATCTTCCGCCTGGTGATCGTCGTCGAACAGGGATGGCGTCGCGCTCCGGGCCGGCACCAGTTCACTCAGCACCATACTCACCTTGAACGGCGTGCGCCCGCGCGGGCGGTGCTCCCACATCTTCGCTGCCGCCGCAACGAACGCCTGCGTGTCGCGGCACCGCGGCACGCGCACGCTCTCTTCCCACCGTACCGCGTCGCCCCGGTCGGCGTCCAGAAAGCGCACGCCGACCGATATCGAACCGGCCCAGTAGTTGATCTTCCGCAACCGCGCCGCGGCCTTGTGAACGAGGCGTATGAGCACCCCATACGCGCCCGCGTCGGTGCGCAATTCCGGAGGCAGAACGTGCGAGTGGCTCACGGTCTGGCGCCGGGTCGGGGTGTCGGCCACTTCCTCACCGCGGAGCAATCGGTACCAGCGCTCGCCGTGAATCTTGCTGCCCCACACTTTCGCGAGCGCTTGTGCGGGCGCGGCGCAGAACTGAGCGGCCGTGAAAATACCGTGCCGATTCAGCCGACGTTCCATGCGCGGGCCGACACCGGGAAAGTCGTTCAGCCGGAGCTTGTGGAGCTTGTACGGCAGGTCCGCGTCCGTGAGGACGGTCAGACCATCCGGTTTCTCCATGTCGGCCGCGACTTTCGCCAGCAGTGTGCTCGGGCCGGCGCCGATCGAGCACGCCATGTAGTCGCCCGCGAGGGTGCGGATGGCACTTTTGATCTTCTGTGCGAGGAGCGCGATTTTCTCCGGCTCGCGCTCGGCACTGGTCAGTCGGCACGACATTTCGTCGATGGATACAACTTTCTCGATCGGAATGACGCTCCGCACGGCCGCGAGAATGCGGTTGTGCATGGTGACGTAGCGGCGGTGTTCCCCGGTCACGAACACAATTCCCGGGCACAACTTGCGCGCTTCCCACACCGGTGTACCCGTCTTGACGCCGCCCGCTTTTGCTTCGTAGCTCGCCGCGATGCACGAGGTCGTTTCGGCCTTTGTGGGGATGACCGCGACCGGGCGGTATCGCAGTTTGTGATCGTACTGTTGTTCGACGGACGCGAAGAACGAGTTCATGTCGATGAACAGGTGTCGGAGCGGCACGGTACGCCCTCATGGATTCATCCGTTCACTACGAGCGGATATGGTGAATATAAGTGCGCTATATTTGGCGAAACGCAACCGCGCGGCGGGTAAAAATGACAAAAAAACTGTTACCCGACATCGCAAAAGCAGGCGCACGGGGGGGGGAGAAACTTCGTTTACACTGGTGCGCGCTCGCGCAGTGTTGCTTCGGTTTCTTGGTAAGCGGACGAGAAACAACCCTGCCTCGCGCCAGTACAATCAACACGTTCCGTTCACGGCCCGCGGATGTCGTTTCATGGCCCACCCCACTCACGCCGAAATACTCGCGCACCTCGCCAACCTCGCTTCACCCCCCGGTGGGTTGGGCACACTTCATTACTTGGCCGAGCGATTGTGCGTTGTTCAGCAGGCGCTCAAACCGGTCACGACCCCGCGCCGGCTCGTGCTGTTCGCGGCCGACCACGGGCCGGACGCGGAAAGTCGGGTCGGGACCACGATCCACCACATCGCGGACGGTGGAGCCGCGACCGCAGTCGTTGCGAAGTCCACGCACACGGAATTGGTGCTGGTCGACGTCGGTTCGCGGGCTGATGCGCTGCCGGAATCGCCGCGCTACCGGAGTCGCAAGGTGCGCCCGGGTTCGCGCGATTTCACGAAGCAACCGGCGCTAACGGTCGACGAATTCCGCACCGCGTTCGTAGTCGGGCAGAAGGAAGCGGAACAGTCGCACGCGGACGGGATGAGGTTGGTGGCGGTTGATGCGCTCGGTGCGGAAAGTGCGCACGTCGCGGGTCGGGTTCGGGCCGTTGACGCGGACCGAACCGATGACCTCATGGGCGCGTGGGGCGCGGTCGGAGGGGCAGACGTCGCGGCCGTCGCGGGGTTTATTGCAAGAGCCGTTGAACTCGGGTTAACCGTGCTGATTGAGGGCGATGTGGCGCGAGCAGGGTTGCACGTCACGGAGCGACTCTATCCCGGCACTGCGGCGAAGGTTGTAGAGGCGGAACCTCCCCCCCCGTCCCCCCTCCCTGAAGGGGGAACAGAACCAAATACAACCAGCGCGAAGCAATCGGCGACGGTTTTAAGCCCCTCTCCGTTTAGGGGAGGGGTTGGGGAGGGGTTTCAGACAGAGCCTCTCCCCACCGAAGGGCTTTCCGCACTGCTTGTGTTTCCGCTCCTCGACGCGGCTGTTGCTGTCGTGGTGCGAGCGGCGCGGCGCGAAGAACCGGAGCGTGATACTCGCGCGAAGCCCGCGCGCAAAGTGGCCGTGTTTACGGGAAGTTTCGACCCACCCACGACCTACCACCGCCGGGTCGCGACGCTCCTGCGCGGGTGCGGGTTCGACGAGGTCGTCGTGCGGCCCACCGGTCCGCGGTGCGACACACCGGAAACCGAGCACGCGAAGCCGGTCCACCGCGCGGTAATGGCGGATCTTGCATTTCGCGACCTCCCCGGGGTTACGGTCGACCTGTCCGACCTCGACGACGCGGTATTCACACCCCACTACTCGTTCAACGATCTGCTCGCGGACCGCGGCGAGGTGTGGCACGTGATCCCCGCGGAGTTCGTTGTGGGCGGGCGCACGGGAGAATCCGCCATTCACACGAAATGGGAACTGGGGTTGGACGCCTGGACCAGTCACCGGTTCGTCGTGCTGCACTCGCCCGAGGCGCCGCCCGACCCGGCCGACCTGCCGCCGGTGTGCCGGCTCGTCGCGGTCGACGGGCACGTCGCTACGGAAGACATTCGGCTCCGCGTGTTCCAGGGCGGTTCGCCGCGCCCCGACGTGACCGACGATGTGGAGGAGTACATCCGGCGCTACCGCCTGTTCACCGGCATGTCCGCCCCGCGCGAAACCCGCGTGCGGCTCGGGGCGCCGCGGTTGAAGATCGTCACGGCTGATAAGAGCGAAAAAGCGCTGCGGGCCGCGGAGCCGTTCCGCAAGCTCGAATCGAGCGACCCGACGCACATTCTCGTGCTCGGGGGCGACGGCACGATGCTCCAGGCGATCCGCGACTACTGGCGGTTGCGGCTCCCATTCCTGGGACTGAACGCGGGGACGCTCGGGTTCCTGATGAACGAGTCGCTCCCGCCGGACCCGGACGGTACCGAGATCGTGCTGTACCGGATGCCGATGATCCGCGTGGACGCCGAGCTGCCGGACGGCAAGCGCGTGCAGTCGCTCGCGTTCGCCGATGCCTGGGTGGAGCGCGACAGCGGGCAAGCCGCGTGGCTGAAGATCGAAGTGGACGGCAAAACGCAGGTGCCGCGTGTGGTCGGCGACGGGTTGCTCGTGGCGACGCCCGCCGGGTCGAGCGCTTACGCTCGAGCGATGGGCGCGACCTCGGTTCCACTGACCGCACCGGTGTTCACACTGGCCGGGTCGAACGTGTTCCGCCCGCGCTTCTGGAAGCCGGTCGCGCTCCCGGAAACGACGTCGGTCGGATTCACGAGCTTGGACCACAACGGTAAGCGCCCGATCCGCGGGTTCATTGACGGGCACCTGATCGGTGCCGTGAAATCGATGCACGTCCGCGTGAGTACGGTTGCGATGGTGGAGTTGGGCTTTACGCCCGAGTTTGACCTCTCTGCCCGCTTACTGCGCTCGATGTTCCCGCCTTCGGACCCTTTGTGAACGTGCGGGTTGCCCGTATTTCGGGTTGACGCACCGTTAATAATCGCGCCTGAAAATCGAAACGATCGGCCCATGCGCAGCCGATCGCTCACGCTTTAAGTCCGCTTCCGAACCGGGCGACGAGCGTCGCGAGACCGTCCCCGCCGATACGATTGCTGGTCAAATCGATGCGTGTCACGTTCCGCAAGTGCGGTGATTGTGCCAGGGCCTGGGCGCCCGCGTTGCCGATGCGGTTGTGCGCGAGTGACAGGCGCTCGACCTGCGTGAGTCGCGGATTTTGAGCCAGATCACACGCTTCCGGGTCACCGAACCCGTTGTGCGACAGATTCAGTGCGCGCACCTTGCCTAGAAACGGTGATCGCGCCAACCAGGGCACGAGCGGCGTCCCCGCGCGACCGGGGGATAGGCCCGCAAGCGTCACCTCCGATGCAGAAGCCATAACGGGCGCCGAGAGCAGCGCCGCAAGGAAGGCATCCTGGCTCGCGCGATTGGGGCCCCACAAGCGCGTAACTTTCACAGCTATCGGGCGCGAGAACGGGAGCAGCGTCCGCGCGTCTACCGCGCGTTCCGGGCCGGCCACGCCGATCTCGAACAGCACTTCGGCGATTGGTTCGCACACGAACAATTGCCGGAGCGGAACCACGCCGGCCAAACTCTGGGAGTTGAGGCGGAGTTGCGTGACGAACCCGCGCTCGAAGCTCGGGATCGCGACCGCAGCGCCCCACTTCCACGCATCGGGCGGCGCGCTCAACCCGGCCCATTGCCACGCATACGCGGTGAACAATCCGAGCGCCTCCGGGTGCGCACCGGCGCATTGAGCGCGAATGAATTCGGCCCGGGTCGCGTCGAGGTAACTGCCGGATTCGTTAAAGGCAATCGGCAAGCGCGAGGCGCGGGAGATCGTCCGCCGGGTTCGTGAGCACGGCGCGGAGTAACAGGTCGCGATCGGTCAGCATCGGTACGTCTCCGCGGTTGAGTTGTTCATTCCAGAGATGCCCCGGCTCAGGCGGAAGGTTCGCTGGCATTTTCTTGTTTCGCACGAATTTGTTTGTTGCCCTTCAATTCGGAGAATTGATCCGTGCTTAGCTGTTGTGACAGAACTCGCCACAGTTGGCAGGAGACGAATCGAGCGCCATAATTTGGCTGCTGTATATCTTTCCCATAGTTCCACTATCGCAACCCGTGACTAGACGGGTGGGGAGCTAACGCCCGATTTACTGTCGCTTGTACCAAACTTGAACGCCCCTCTCTCTCCTTCCCTGGTCGCTCACGCGCTCGCCGACCCGTACCGGCTGTTGGTCGAGGCGGCTACGGACGTCGCTTTGTGCGCTCTCGATTCAGCGGGCCGCGTCGTCACCTGGAACACCGGGGCCGAGCGCCTCACCGGGTACCCGCGTGGGGACGCGGTCGGGCGCTCGTTGACCTTCCTTTACCCCACCGGTGCTGGCGCCGAACAGTTGGAACAAGTGCTCCGGGGCGCACTCGAGCGCGGGCGGGTCGAAGAGTTCGGGGAGTGGGCGGGACGGGGCGGCGCGCTTTTCACGGCGCGCTGGGTGACCACGGCACTGTTCGAGGGCGGGCACCACGTCGGATTCGCGGTCGCGCTCCGAGCCGAGAGCCCGGTGCCCGCACCGGCGGACCGGACCGGCTCCGACGCCGAGCTTCGCCGCCTGCGTGCGATCGTGGACCACACAGTCGACGGCGTCGTGGTCGCGGACACGGACGGCAACCTTCTGGAGTGGAACCCGGCCGCCCTCCGAATGCACGGGTTCGCGGATCTCGATTCGGTGCGCTGCCACTTTTCGACGTTCACTGACATGTTCGTGCTTTCTCCGCTCGGCGGGGAACCGTTGCCGTGTACCGAATGGCCGGTGTCCCGACTGATTCGCGGGGAGAGCGTCGGCTGCGAGCTTCACGTTCGACGGACGGACGTCGGGCGCGAGTGGATCATCCGGTACGACGGGACCGTGGTTCCGGACCCCGCCGGGGGATCCAGGCTCGTCGTCCTCACGCTCCACGACGTGACCGAACAGCGCCGGGCCGAAGCGGACTCGCGCCGGTCCGCGGACCTGCTCCGGGCGGTGGCCGACGGGACGACCGACGCGGTGTTCGTGAAGGACCGGGACGGCAAGTACCTGCTGTGCAATGAGGCCGGTGCGCGCTGCGTCGGCCGACCGGTTTCGGAGGTGCTCGGAACGGACGATGCCGCTCTGTTCGATGCCGAGAGCGCGCGGCTGATTGCGGAACGCGACCAGCGGGTCATGGAGTCGGGGCGCGCTGAAACGAGCGAGGAAGTTCTGACGGCGGTTGGCGTGACCCGCGCGTATCAGGCGACGAAGGCCCCGTACCGGGACGCGGCCGGGGCCGTTATCGGCGTCGTCGGCATTTCCCGCGACGTCACGGAGCGGAAACGGGCCGAAGAATCGCTCGTCCTCTTCCGCGCGCTCGTCGACCGGACGACGGACGGGATCGAGGTGATCGACCCGGAAACGGGGCGGTACCTCGACGTGAACGAAAAGGCGTGTTTGATCCACGGGTACACTCGAGAGGAGTACCTGGGGCTCACCGTGACCGATGTTGAACCGGGTGCGGCGTGGCGCTCGTGGGCGGAGGGCGCGGGCGACACCGGAACGTTCGAGGGCCGGCGCCGGCGGAAGGGCGGTGCGACGTTCCCCGTCGAGGTCCGCGCCAACCGGGTCCGGTTGGACCGCGAGTACCTGGTCGCCGTGGTCCGTGACCTGACCCGGCGGAAGATGGCCGAGGAGTCACTGGAACAGGCGCACGCGCTCCTGCGGACCCTGATCGACACGCTGCCCGATGCGATCTGGACCAAGGACACGAACGGTCAGTTCGTCACCAGTAATCGGGCACACAACGAGATGGTCGGGGCGCGGGCCGAATCGGACGTCATCGGGAAGACGGGGTTCGACTTCCACCCGCTGAAACTGGCCCGCCGGTACCACGAAGACGATATGCGGGTGCTGCACTACGGCGAGACGGTGTTCAACAAAGAGGATCTCGTTCACACCCAAGGGCGGGAGCGGTGGCACCTGGTCTCCAAGGTACCCCTGCGCGACCGGTCCGGGGCCGTCACCGGGTTGGTCGGAATCAGCCGGAACATTCAAGCCCTCAAGGAAGCCGAGAACACGCTCCGGGCGAGCGAGGCCCGGACCAAGGCCGTCATCCAGACGGCCCTGGACTGCATCATCGTGATCGACGCACAGGGGCGCGTTCTGGAGTTCAATCCCGCGGCGGAACGGGTCTTCGGGTGCACCCGGGGGGAGGTGCTGGGGACCGAGATGGCGGACCTGTTCATCCCACCCGAGCACCGGGACGCGCACCGGGCCGGGATGCTCCGCTACCTGGCTACCGGGGAGGGACCGGTCCTCGGGCGCCGGCTCGAACTACCCGCGCTCCGCAAGGGTGGCGAGCGGTTCGTTGCGGAACTGAGCATCGGCCGCAACCCGGGCGATCCACCGACCTTTACCGGCTTCCTCCGGGACATCACGGACCGGAAACGGGACGAAGAGGCCCTGCGCCAGGAGCGGGACCGGTTCGCGCGCCTCGCGGCCGTTTCTCCCGGGGTGATCCACTCGTTCCGCCTCCGGCCAGACGGTACCCGCTGTTTCCCTTACGCCAGCCCCCGGATCGCGGACATTTACGGGGTTCCGCCCGAGGCTCTAGCCGAGAACACTTTGGCCGTTCGCGCGCTGGTGCACCCGGACGACATGACCCGGTTGCAGGCGGACCTGGCCGAGTCCGCTCGGACCATGTCGGTCTGGCACAGCGAGCACCGGGTCCAGCACCCGGTGCGCGGGGAGATCTGGGTCGAGTACCGGTCGGCCCCGGCGCGCGAGCCGGACGGGAGCATCCTGTGGCACGGGGTGCTCACCGACGTCACCGAGCGCAAGCGCGCCCAGGTCGAACTGGACCGGCGCCGCGCGGAACTGGAACTGATCCTCGACACGGTACCGGCCCTCATTTTCTTCAAGGACCGTGCCCACCGATTGGTCCGCGTGAACCGGGAACTGGCCCGGCTCGTCGGGCGCCCCCGGGGCGAACTGGAGGGGCGCACCGACGAGGAACTCGGTTCCCCGCACGCCGCCCGGTACCACCGGGACGAGGACGCGATTATGGCCAGCGGGCGGCCGCTGTTGGGCGTGATCGAGCCGCTGCACACCGCGACCGGGACGCGGTGGCTGCAAACGGACAAGGTGCCGTACCGCGACGGAACCGGGACCGTCGCCGGGGTCGTCGGGTTCGCCATCGACGTCACCGACCGGCGCGTCGCGGAGGAGGCGCTGCGGCGCACCCAGGAGCGGCTCCGCTCCGTGATCTCGTCCAGCCCCGCGGTGCTCTACACTCATACGGTGGAAAGTGGGCGGATCGGCGGCATCGCGTGGATGAGTGAGAACGTTCGCGGGATGCTGGGGTTCGCCCCGGAGGACGTGGCCGATCGCGCCTGGTGGGGCGTGAACGCGCACCCGGAGGACCGGGACCGTGTAACGGTGGCCGCGGGCAAGGATCTGTTCGCCAACGGGCGCGTAACCGAGGAGTACCGGGTCCGGCACCGGAGCGGCCAGTACCGCTGGGTCCGGGCCGAACTGCGCCTCGTGCGGGCCTCGACCGGGGAGCCGGTCGAGGTGGTCGGGTCGTGGTCGGACGTCACCGAGCGCAAACAGGTCGAGGAGCAGTTCCGCCAGGCCCAGAAAATGGAAGCGGTGGGGCGCTTGGCGGGCGGGGTGGCCCACGACTTCAACAACCTGCTCACCATCATCAACGGGTACGCCGACCTCCTGATCGGGAGCACGCCCGCGGCCGACCCGACCTACAAGGCGATAACGGCGATCGCGGCGGCCGGGGAACGCGCGGCGGGGCTGACGGCCCAACTGCTGGCGTTCAGCCGTAAGGCGATCATCGAGCCGAAGGTGCTCGACCTGAACGAGCTCGTGTCCCAGTCCGCCCGGTTACTCGCGCGGTTGATCGGGGAGGACGTCACCCTGTCCACCGTGCTCGACCCGGGGCTGGCGCGGGTGAAAGTGGACCCCGGCCAGATCGAACAAGTGGTCATGAACCTGGTGGTGAACGCGCGGGACGCCATGCCGACGGGCGGGCGCCTTACGATCGAAACACGGGCGCTGACGGTCGTCCCGGGCGACGCCGCGTGCCCGGATGTGGAACCGGGCGGTTACGCTCAATTGAACGTTTCGGACACCGGGTCCGGGATGACGGACGAAGTGAAGGCCCGGATCTTCGAGCCGTTCTTCACCACAAAAGAACAGGGCAAGGGCACCGGACTGGGGCTGGCCACGGTGTACGGCATCGTCAAGACGTATGGGGGGCACATCGACGTCCACAGCGAGGTCGGCGCGGGGACGACGTTCAAGCTCCTCTTCCCGGTTGTGACCCAAGAGGCGCCGCGGTCGGCCGCCGCCGAGACTGCGTCCGCGCCGCGGGGGGCCGAGACGGTCCTACTGGTGGAGGACGACGCCGGGGTGCGCGGGGTCGCGAAAATTGCCCTCCGGACGCACGGGTACGAGGTTCTGGAAGCGGACTGTGGAGCGGACGCGGTCCGCGTTATCGCGCGGCACCCGGGCGTGATTCACCTCCTGATTACCGATGTCGTGATGCCCGGGGTGGGGGGACGAGAGGTCGCGGAAGCGGTACGGGCGCGGTACCCCGGGGTTAAAGTCGTGTACATGAGCGGCTACACGGACGACGCGGTGGTGCGCCACGGGATCGGCGCCGCGACCGATGCGTTTCTCCAGAAACCGTTCACGCCCTTCTCTCTCGCGCGGAAGGTGCGAGAGGTGCTTGACGGGTGACCGGCCGCGGCCCCGATTTCGTTCTAGGATTCGACGATTAGGACGGAATCGCTGGGACAAGGCAGGATTCGCGCCTCAAATGAATGGGGTGGGGCGTGGGGGCGGAAGAATCGGTCGATCGCGTGCGGTTCACGGGTGAATTCGAGTCGGCAGAACTGGAAGGGGCCTACCGGCGCCGGCACCTCGCGCACGATCTGGCCCTCGGGCGCGTCATATTGTGTGTGTCCCCCGTTGCGGCTGTGGGGCTCGGGGCGATCGACTATCGTTTGTTCCCCGGCGGCCCGGAACTGATCGGGTTGTGGGGCGCCCGCGCCGCGTTCGCTTTCGGGTCCGCGCTGGCACTTTTTCTCCTGCGCGGCGCGAGCACCCCGGGCGCGTTCGCCCGTGTTGTAGGCGGCTGGTGCGTACTCTCCGTTGCCCTACACGTGTACGTTGGCTCGGTGTGGCCCGCCGGTCACACCGAGATGCGGATGACGGCCCTGCTCGCGGTCCTCATGTCTTACTGCGTACTGCCGCTCCCGCTCCCGATGCAGGCCGCGGGAGCGCTGCTGCACACCTTCGGTGCGGTTCTGGTCGCCGGGTGGCTGAACCCATCGGGGGATGTTACCTCGGTCGTCGGCGACGTGTGCTGGTTGTCCATCGTGAACGTTTTCGGTTTCGTTCTCGCGTTCCGCCTGCACGCCCGGCAGCGCCTGCTGTTCGCGGCCCTGCTCCGACAATCCGAACTGTCGTCGAGTTTGGGGCAGGCGCTGGCCGAAGTACGGACCCTGCGCGGGCTGATCCGGGTGTGCGCGTGGTGTCACAAGGTTCACGCCGAGAGCGGGTGGCAGCAGCTCGAAGCCTATGTCCGGGACCACAGTCACGCCGAGTTCACCCACGGTATGTGTCCGGTGTGCTTCGCCGCCGCGCAAGCCGAGGCCGTGAGCGAAGTCGGGTGAGCGTCGATCGGTAATCGGGACGGGCCATTTCCTTTGTTCGCTGTTCGTTTCGTCCTTTGGTGGCGGTATTCTGGGAGCGCGTTTGGCTCACCAGAGCGGACCGCCAAGAGGAGAAATTTCGTGAGAACGTCATTCGCAATAGTGTTTTTGCTCCCTTCCATTGCGTTCGCGCAGCCGACCGCGGCGCAAAAGAAGGAGACGGTGAACTGGGTGACGGACCTGCAAGACCCCAACGGCGGGTTCTACCCCAATCCGCAAGATCCCAATACCGATGCGGCCCCGCGCCCCAGCCTGCGGGCGACGAGTAGCGCCGCTCGGGTGCTGAAGTACCTCGGGGCAGATGTTCCCAACAAAGATAAACATGCGGCGTTCGTGCTGAAGTGTTACGACCCGAAGACGGGCGGGTTCGCGGAGCCGGGCGGCAAGCCGGACGTGGTGCTCACTAGCATCGGTGTCATGGCCGCCGCCGAGTTCGGCATCCCGCACGAGAAGTACGCGAAGGCGATGGACTACTTGAAGGAGAACGCGAAGACGTTCGAGGACGTGCGTATCGGGGCCGCGGGTGTCGAAGCGTGGGGCGTAAAGGACTGCCCGTTCAAACTGGACTCGTGGTTCGAGATCGCGGCAACCTACGGGCGTGACACGTTCAAAGGGGCGCCCGGGGCGGAGCAGGCGCGCGAGGCCGGCTCGCTGCTCGCGTTCAATCTGCGCCTGAAGCCCGATGAGAAACTCGAACCGGGGAACCAAGCGGCTGTTGCGGCCCCGTTGCTAACTGGTCAGCGGGCTGATGGTGGGTGGGGCAAAAAGGGCGAAAAAGCATCGGATATCGAAACGACGTACCGCGTAATGCGGGCCTTGATGCTGCTCAAAGAGAAGCCGAAGGACGTGAAAGAGCTGCGTGCGTTCATCAACGCGCACCGCAACAAGGACGGTGGGTTCGCGACCAAGCCCGGGGACAAATCGAGTATGGGCGGTGTGTACTACTGCACCGTGATCTCGAAGTGGCTCGACGAGATGGACGCGGCGAAGAAATGACAGGCACCAACGAAACGGCCCCAGTCCACGGACTGGGGCCGTTTCGTTTCGCGTTACACCGCGCTCGTGCTGGTGGCTGCGCTTGCTTCTTTGGCTTTGCGGGCCTTACGTGCCTGAATGAACGAATTCACGCACAGTCCCACGAACACCACACACACCACGATCATCAACTCGCCCGAGATCGCAGACTTCTTGGTCGGATCGAATTCCCCGGTTTTGCTGATCTGGCGAATCAGCGGCATGAACCCGCCGAGCGCGCCGAGCAGCCCGACCATCGCCGCGAGGTGCATGACGTGCTTGCGGAGCTTGTCGTTGAACGCGAGCGCGCCGCACACGATAAGCGTCGCACCGAAGAACGCGGGAATCAGTGCGGTGACGGGGGCGGTTGAACTTCTGAGGTGCCGTAGCCCACGATCCCGACCAGAACCAACAGGGCGCCGCAAATGAGCGTCGGCCAAGCCATCATCGGTGCGTCTCCGGTAGTAAGTGAATGCGCGGTTTAACCGTGATCTCGTCCGGAGATTAACTGTAGGACTTGCTGCACCAGTTGGTCCGGTCCCGCGATGTCCACGAGCCACGCATCGACGAACACGGACAGTTCGCCCTCCGGGAAATGGAAGCGGTGCAGGCCCACGCCGAGCGATTCCCATTCGCTTTCGTGTACCCCACCAAGCGTGCGAATCGCAGCGGCGAGGCGGTCGCGCGTGTCGTAATCATCGGACGAGCAGATGTCGGCGCGCATAGCTTGGCCCAACCCCAGCATTCTGGAGATTTGTCGCTTATCCCCCACTCGGTAGCGCCTTGGGTTCTCCCAGGGCGCCGAACTTGCGCAGGAACACGAGGAACTGTTCCATCAGGCTCGACGGGTTTCCGGCTTGGCCCTCGATCGTGACCGCGTCGCGGGTGACGTTCACTCGACCCGCGAACCCTGTCAGTGCGATCACCGCGGCGCCCGAGTCGCTCGCCACGCTCACCTTTACGCCTTCCGGCGGGGCGTCTTCGATGCGGTCCACGAAGTCGGCCACGTCCACCGGCACCGCGAACTCGAACACGAGCTTGTCGAACATCGTGCCGAAGACGTTGCGGAAGCCCTCGCCGCGCACGAAATCGGGGCCGGACAGTCGGCTCACCTCGCGCCGCCAAATCACCTCGGACGGATCGTCCTCGTTCACGCTCAGCGCCACCGTGTACTCGAAGTCCGGCGTGCGAATGAACCCCAGCCCGTCGCGTTCGGCCGAGACGTCCAAGTCCTTGCGCTTGTAGCCGAACGTCTCGCGCACCATGTCGAACGTGTTGTCGAGATCGGCCTTGATGTCGGCCGTCGCGATGCGGTTGACGTACTTCCGCGCCCACTCGTTGGCGCGGTCCGGGATCGGCTGCCCCTTGCGGTACCCGGTGAGGTTCTTGACCTCCCCGCGGCTCTCGGACCGGAACACGACGCGCTTCATGCGGGTCGGGTCGAGCAGGTCACCGCCCGGCCCGAGCAGCTTCTCCAGTTCCGCGACCACCGCCGCGCCGCTCGCTTCGCCGTAAAGGGTCGGGGTCTGTTCCTGGGCCGTTTCGTAGGTGCGGCGGAGCGTGCGCGGGACCGCGTCGGCGAGGAAGTCGTGGAGGGCCGCGGCGGTCAGCGCGCCGTCCTTGCCGACGCCGCTCCGCGTCTTGCCGGTGAACGCTTCGATGAGGTGGTGCCGCCAGATCCCGTGCCGGAGCTGGGCCGACTCGAACGAGCGCTCGCCCTCCGCACACGCGAGCAACCCCACGCATTTTGGCGACTTGTCGAGCAGCGCCGCGAGTTCCGCGTCGTCGAGGCCCGGGTGAAGCAGCTTGCTTTCTGCGATAGTAAGCGGGTCGATGTCGAGGAGAACCGTGATTTCCTTCGCCTTCACTTTGCTGAGTTGCGCGAAGAGGTCGGCGACGGAAAGGGCCGTTTCGAGCGGATCGGGCACGATCGTGTCCGCGCACGCGATGTACCCGCGCCCCTTCACGTTGAACCCGCGTGACGCGACCAGCACGAGCAACGATTCCGCGTCGCCCACAATCTTGGGCAGGCGCTTCAGCGTAGCTTCGATGACGGCCTTGGTCGTGCGGTGTGCGGCCAGGAGCGTGCAGCGCTCTTGAGCGTAACCGACGGCGGGCAGCGCGCGGAACAGTTCGGCGCAATCGGCCGCTGCGTACTGCACGATCGGCCCGGCCTCGAAAAACGTTTCCACCGCGATCAGCAGAGCGGCACGGTCGGGCACATCAACCCCCTTTGGAGAGTGAACGAACGGGGAGATTCTACGCCAAAGGGAGCACCTGATACGAGGTGAGTGGGGCGGGTCAGATGTCGATTTTCACCAGCGAGCAACTCTTCGCGTGGCCCAGCCCGCGCTTCAGGATGGGGAACGTCTGGCACAGCGTGATTGCGAGCGCGAGTTCCACCATTGCCTCTTCGCCGAACACCGAGCGGAGCCGGTCGCGGTACTCGGTTTCGTTACCGTCGTTCACCGCGATCGCTTCGGCGAACCGGTACACGTCGCGCAGCGACTCCGGCAGTGCGTCCACGTTCCCGAGGTACGCGGCCTTCAGGATCGCGGGTTCGACGCCGTCAGCTTTGGCAAGGTTGATAACCGTTTGTACGCACGGACCGCAATCCTGGTGTCGCACCGCGACCACGCGCGCGACGTGGAACGGAGCCGCCGGGAGCTTGTTGCGGTACGCGGAGGCCTGTGCGACCTTCGCGAACTTCCAGAACGCGCCCGGCGAGTGGTCGAACATCTGCCGTAGGTAGTCGAGCGGCTCGCCGAGTTTCTTCTCAGCGGAGCGGATCTTCCAGCGCACCAGGAAACCGAGCATGCGGGCGCCTCCGTTCAGTCCAGCCACGAGTACGGGTACTTCGGGTCATCGAGTTCCAGCGACTGTTTCGTTACGAACAGCGGGCGGAACGTGTCCACCATCACCGCGAGCTCGTCGGTCCACTTGACGTCGCGGCTGGCGACGATGGTGCCCGGGTGCGGGCCGTGCGGGATACCGTGCGGGTGCAGCGTGAACGACGCCTCTTCGACCCCGCGCCGGCTCCCGAACTTCCCGCGCACGTAGTACAGCACTTCGTCGCTTTCCACGTTGCTGTGCGCGTAGGGCACCTTGATCGCGTCCGGGTGCGTGTCGAGCATCCGCGGTGCGAACGTGCAGAGCACGAACCCGGGCGTCTCGAACGTGAGGTGGATCGGCGGGGGCTGGTGGATTGTGCCCGTGATCGGCTCGAAGTCGTCCGCGTTGAACGTGAACGGGTACACCTGGCCGTCCCACCCGATCACGTCGAACGGGTGATTCGCGAGCACGTACCGCGACAGTTTGGCGCCGTCCTTGATGACCACGGACGTGTCTTTCTCTTCGTCCAAGACGAACAGGTCCGTGGGGCCGTGGAGGTCGCGTTCCGCATAGGGCGCGCCGAGCCGGAGTTGGCCGTCGTGATTGAGGTACTTCGCAGGAACGCTTACCTGGCCGGCCGATTCGATCACGAGGAGGTCGGGCTGCGTGCCCGGATCGAAATCCAGTTTGTACGTCGTGCAGCGCGGGATCACGACGTAATCGAAGGGCTTGAATGGCAGCACGCCGAACGCAGTGAGTAACCGGCCCGCCCCTTTGTGAACGAAGATCACTTCGTCCGCGAGTGCGTTGCGGTACAGTTCCGCTTGCGGTTGTGCGGGTCGGCACCGCCACAACGTGACGTCCGCGTTCGTGAACATCGGGACGCGGCCCGTCACGGGATCGCCCTTCGTGGGCATCGTGCCGCTCTTGAGGTGGTGGTGCCGCAGAACCGCTTGTTCGGCGACGTCCACGGCGATCGTGCCGGCCGGCTCGATGTGCTTCACGCGCGTCGGGGGCCGGAGGTGGTACGCGATCGAGTACGCACGCGAGAAGCCCTGCGTGGTTATCACTTCTTCGTAGTAGATGCCCTCGTCTTTGAAGCCCGGCGACGTGCGGTGCGCGGTATGGCGTTTCTTGGGAACGCTGCCGCGGGAGAGGTAGTGTGGCATGGTCCGTTCGCCTAACAACGAGGGCGAAGAAAAAGAGCCACGGATGAACACCGATAACACGGATCAGACACAAAGCAGAAGGCAGATCTGATTTGGTTTTAATCCGTGTTATCGGTGCTCATTCGTGGTGGCTTTGTTTTGTCCGTTCAGGTCTTTGCCAGTGTTGTTGCGTGGCCCAGAATCGTCGGCCCCGCTTTGAGCAACGAGCACGTCGGCTTCCAGCCCAGCTCGACGCGCCGGGCGAGCAGTTCGTCCGCGCTCGGACGGTGATCCCAGACGGCGACCGCCGCCAGTTCACCGAATCACGACACGCCGAAGACGAGCCAGCGCGAATCCGGGAGCGGGAGGTACAGGTCGTAGCTGTACTCGTCCTGCTGTACGAGATCGATACCCGCGAACGGGATGCCGGCACCGGGTGCCCACTTCAGAATCGCTTCGAGGTTCCGGAGTGACGCGACCTGCTCGCCTAGCGCCGAATTGCGACTCACGAGCGCGGCGAGTTGTTCGGGGTACGTCATGCCGGGCGCTCCACAACGGGGTTCCGCAAGGTGCCGAGGCGCTCGATCGTGAGTTCGACCACGTCGCTGGGCTTTAGCCACCCGCCCACCGCTTCGGGCGTCAGTTCCAGAATGCACCCGGTGCCGACGGTACCGCTGCCGATCACGTCACCGGGCTTCAGCTCGGTGTCGCGGCTCGCGTGGGCGAGGATCTGCGGCCACGTCCAGTACATGCTACCGCCGTTGCCGCGCGAATACTCCTTACCGTTAACGGTCGCGGTCATCTCGACGTGGAGCCGGCCGTCGCGGTAGACGTCGCGTAGTTCGGCAACTGGAACGATGCGCGGACCGAGCGACGTCGCGAAGTCCTTGCTCTTGGACGGCCCGAGGCCGACGGCCATCTCCGCGCGCTGAATGTCCCGTGCGCTCCAGTCGTTCATGATGGTGAACCCGTCCAGACACTCCAACGCGGAGTCATCGGCCGGCAGGTCGCGTGCCGGCTTCCCGACGACGCACGCGAGTTCCAGTTCGTAATCGAGCGCTGTGCTGCCCTTTGGCGCCCAGACCGGGTCGCCGTTGCTGATGATCGCGACCGGGTTCGAGAAGTAGAAGACGGGCACCTGATACCACTGCGGCACCATGTCCAGTCCGCGGTGCCCGCGGCACGTCTTCACGTGCTGCTCGAAAGCGTAAAAGTCTCTCAGTGACGCGACGGGGAAGGGGGCCGGCATGGGTGTTACTCGAAGATTTCGGCGACTCGGCACGCGAAACCGGGAAGGTCGGCCCCGCCGGGTAGTTCCTGGGAGCGTGTGTACATAACGGGTTCAACGTTCGCTCGGTGAACGGTCACTGTCTCCGTAGCGGTATCCACGATCCAAACTTGTTTGACACCGCAGTCGAGATACTCTTCGATCGCGTCCGTGATGTCTTGTTGTTTGTCGTTCGGGGAGAGTACCTCGACCGCGAGAATCGGAGCACCGTCCACAAAGGTGGTCTTTTTCTTGACCGCGGCTGCCTGCTCCGCGGTTGCGAGCGCGACATCGATACCGACATTCGTTTCGGGGTCTTTCCGGAGGCGGAAATAGGCTTCACCCCCGTAAAGTTTCCCACGCGGTTTCGGCTGCTTGGCGAGCCAAATACCGAGCAGGATGCCGATGGTCATTACCGCGCCCGCGTGATTCGGGTTGCGTTTGGTCACTTTGCTCTCCCGAAGCTCACCCCGAAACAGCCAACGGTCCACTTTCTTGCTCGGCGGTAGCGCGAACAAATCATCGTTTGTTAGCAGTTTGATGGCCGCTGTGTCGCTCATGGATCGCACCTCAAAATCACAGAGTGCCACGCAACTCCTGTTCGCGCTCGATCGCCTCGAACAGCGCCTTGAAGTTGCCCTTACCGAAGCTCTTCGATCCGCGGCGCTGGATCACCTCGAAGAACAGCGTGGGGCGGTCCGCTACCGGCTTCGTGAAGATTTGCAGCATGTAGCCCTCGTCGTCCTTGTCTACGAGGATGCCGAGTTCCGCCAGTTCGTCCAGGTCTTCTTTGATGTTGCCGATGCGGGTGGTGAGGTCGTCGTAGTACGTGCGCGGGACGCGGAGGAACGACACGTCGTTTGCTCGCATCGCGCGGACCGTCTTCACGATGTCGCCCGTGATGAGCGCGATGTGCTGCACCCCGGGGCCGCCGTAATACTGGAGGTACTCGTCGATCTGACTGCGGCGCTTCGCCTGGGCTGGTTCGTTGATCGGGAACTTCACGCGGCCCGTACCGTTCTGGACCACCTTCGACATGAGCGCCGAGTACTCCGTGCTGATGTCCTTGTCGTCGAACGACACGAGCTGGTTGAAGCCGAGCACCTTGCGGTAGAACTCGACCCACTCGTTCATCTTCCCTTCTTCGACGTTCGCGACGATGTGGTCGATGGCCGCGAACCCGACCGGGCGCGCGGTGCTCGGGCTGTAGCGCTCCGGGGCGATCGGGTGGAAGCCGGGCGCGAACACACCGCGGTACCGGTCGCGGTTGATGAACGTGTGCGTGGTGTCGCCGTAAGCCTTGATCGTCGCGGTCTCGAAAACGCCGTGCTCGTCTTCGAGTGCCGCCGGCGGTGCCACACCTGCCGCGCCGCGCTTCAGAGCTTCCTCGTAGGCGCTGCGCACGTCGGGCACGTCGAGCGCGATGTCCATCACGCCGTCGCCGTGCTTGACGAGCCGGGCGCTCTCGGGGTGCTTGTCTGAGAGCGGCGAGGTCAGTACGAACGTGATTTCGCCCTGTTTCAGTACGTACCCCGCTTCGTGCTTCACTTTCGTTTCGAGGCCCGCGTAGGCGAGCACGTCGAACCCGAATGCGTTGCGGTAGAAGAACGCGCTCTGGCGCGCGTTGCCGACGAAGAACCGCACGTGGTCGATCTTGCGAAGTGGGATGTCTGTCATGGGTGCTCTTCGTGTTGGGGGCGAACGGCCGGCGCGAATCGGCTGAATAGCGTTAGAACGATAGACGCGGACCCGGGCTCAATTTCAACCGTTTTGGGCGACCGGACGGCTAACATTTGTTAACGTTTTGATCCGTTTCGCAGTCGTTTTCCCGGTTCACTGCGCCAAAATATCCTTGTTTTCACGCTAAATGACGCGGTTGCTCACAATTGCTGACATTTCGGGGACACACGACCGCCGGGGCGGGGAGAATTGTGGGCGATCTCCGGTCGTTCGTGCGTTCCTCGTGCGCTCTCTGAATTGGTCTCCGGTATCGGAAGCACCACTTCGCCACCAACTGTCTCATTATACGGGAATGGTGTACGAAAAATCAGTAAAATATCTGGAACGCGCGTTTTGAGCGCCTCACAGTACGGGGATATTGAACCGCCGCACGAGCGACTCTAGTTCCCGGCGCAGAAACGGGAGCGACGGGGCGATGAAGAAGTCTTTCTGCATCTGCGACGGATCGTAGTCCGTGGAAATTACGGTTTCCGTGACGAACGGGCGCCGGGTCGCGTTCGGGGAGAACAGCGCGTGCGGGATCTCGCCCGTGCTCGAAAGGATACCGGCTCCGAATACCTTCGTTTCACCGCGCTCCTCGATCAGCCCGAATTCGATGCTGAACCAACTAAAGCGCTTCAGTGCGAGTACCTGATCGCCGTGCGGCGTGCTGGCCGCGGCCTTGCCGATGAGCGTGAGCAGCTCTGCGTAGTCCTGGTTCATGAGCGGCGGGACGTGCCCCAAGCAGTCGTGGATCATGTCCGGTTCCGGCGTGAACTCGGGGTGCGACCCGTGCCGGATGAACTGCGTGACCGGGAACCCGCGCTGGGCGATGTACTCGTAGAACGTCCGGTACGGTAACGCCCCCTCTGCGGGGACGAGGTGCATGTTCGTTTCGCGCTGCACGCGCTCGCTCAGCGTCCGGAGTTGCGGGATTTCGGTCTGCGTGATCGCCAGATCGTCCTTCGCACGCAAATAGATTTCGCAAGCGTACTTGCGGTGCAACTCGTCGAGCTTCGGCGATACCTCGCGCCAGATCCGCGTTTCTTCGGGCGTGTACGTCACGAACGGCGGTCCCAGCTTTTCGAGCCGGTGCTTGCGGGTGAGCGCGAACAGTCCCTTACGCCGGGCGATGTACTCCGCGTCGTGTTCGCCGGGGTGCCCGGGTTCGAGTTCCAGTTCGGTGGTATCGGGTGGTTCGACCATCTGGTGCGCGTCGATGACCGAGCCGTACTCGACGAGCGTGTTCGGTGATTCGTTCATTGCTACACCTTACAGAGCGACGGGCCGAGTGGACGTGAAAGGGGCACCCGTGACCGGAGTGCCCCCCGGTTTTATGCTATCGGAGCGCGCGGTCTTCCGCGCCCCCAGCTTCTGCCAACGCCGGTACGCTTCTTCTCCCAAACAGACGGGCCGAACTATGAAAGCCGCGTTCTTTGAAACGACCGGAACGCCCGACGTGATTCGCGTGGGCGATCTGCCGACCCCGCAACCCAAAGAGGGCGAGATCCTGGTGCGGGTGACGGTCGCGGCGATCAATCCCCTCGACGCTTACATCCGCGGCGGGCTGGCACCGATGCCGTTCCCGAAGCCCGCGATCACCGGCACCGACTTCGCCGGAGTCGTTGAGGCCGTGGGATCGGGTGTCACGCGATTTAAACCGGGCGCCCGTGTGTGGGGGAGCAATCAAGGAGTGTTGGGACGCCAGGGGACTTGCGCGGAGTTCGTGTGTATGGACGAGAAGTGGGCCTATCCCACAGCGGAAGGTGTTTCGGACGAACAAGCTGCGGCCGCCGCGCTCACGGGAATCACCGCGCATCTGGGATTGTTTCACCGCACGAAGTTGCAAGCTAAGGAATTCGTTTTCGTCAACGGCGGGACCGGTGGCGTCGGGTCAATGGTCATCCAGATGGCCAAAGCGGTGGGTGCACGGGTAATCTGCACCGTCGGAAGTGATGAGAAAATGGCGCTCGCGCGTGAACTCGGTGCCGACTGGGTCGTCAATTACAAGACGGAAGACGTGGGCGCACGTGTCAAGGACGCGACAGGGGGTGCCGGAGTCGACGTGTGGTTTGAGACAGTTCCGCCCACGGACCTCGACAAAACGGTCGATCTCATGGCCCCACGCGGGCGCGTCGTGGTGATGGCCGGGCGCGCCGCGCGTCCGGTCTTTCCGAACGGCCCGTTTTATGTGAAGGGGCTTTCTCTGTTCGGGTTCGCGATGTTCAACATGACCGCGGTGGAGCAGCAGGTGTGCGCGGACGATATGGGGCGCTGGATGGCGAAAGGGGCCATAAAAGCTCTGGTCGGGGCTCGGTTCCCGCTCGCCGAAACCGCTCAGGCACACCAGTTGCAAGAGGACAACACGATTCGCAAGGCCGGGACTCTTTCGGGGAAAATTGTCATCTCGCCAACGTAACTCGAGATTGAATTGTTGTTGTGGCATCGCGAAAATAAAACCAAAACACGAAGATTGTGTAAGGGTCGCCCAACTAAAACGAATTACCGATAGCGTGCGACGGAGCCGCCGCCTTACTCTCGGCTCAACGAATGGTGTTACCATGACTCGGCTTACGGCTGTTATCATCCTCGGCGGCGCGGGTTTCCTTCTCAGCCCCGCCAGTGCTTCCGCACAGTTCGGCCCCCGGGCCGGTTTAGGTGGTCCGGCGCCGATCATCGTGCCGTCGTTCAACCCGTTCTTCTACGTGCCGCAGTACCGGTATCAGAGCAATATGTTCTTGCCGGGGCCGTTCCCGAACACGACCATTTGGACCACCCGCTACTACTACAGCACGAACCCGATCTGGTCGGTGTCGCCCGCGTACCCGGCCATTTACTCTCAGTCTCTGGGCTCCTCGTACAGCTCGATGGGTGTGCGTCCGAACCTCGCACTGGAAGCTCAACGCGACCTGATGCGTGCCCAACGCAGCATGTCCACCCCGCCGGCTTCGACCAATGCGGTCGGGAGCAAGCCGGCCGGAGCCGTGATCGAGAGCGTCCCCAATTCGCCGATGCCCGAAGGGTTCGGCACCGCGCTCGCTCCGGCGGATCGGGCGAAAGTGCTGTCCGGTGAGTCGCTCAACGAGCTGCTCGCAGCGATCGTGAAGGCAGAGCCGAATGGTGGGTTGCGGGCGTCCGCGTTCGTGCCGAACATGCTGCTCAACGAAGTGCGCTTCGGTGGGTCCGATGCGGCCGACGCTCTGAACCTCGCCCGGCGTGCGGGCAACCTGGAGTTCCCGGCCGCGTTCGATAACGCCGCTCTGAAGGACGACCGCCTCGCACTGGCCCGCGATTTCGCCGCAGTCGCCGAACGGTTGCAAGCGGGCAAGGCCGTGGATGCCAACAAGCGGGCACAGTTTGAAGTGACGCTCCAAAAGGCGGAAACCGCGTTCGCTTCGATCAAGAAGGATCTGCCGGCCGACGACGCGACCGCTGCAAAGCGGTTCCTGAACCAAATGGCGACCGCCCTGAAGGTGATGAAGACGGACACCGCCACTGGCCTGATCGACCCGAAGTGGTCCTCAGAAGGGACGACGGTCGCGGACCTCGTGAAGCACATGACGCGGTACAAGCTGCAGTTCGCCGACGCCCCGGCCGGGAACGAGGAATCGTACCTGACACTGCACCGTAACTTCGCGGGCTACCTGTTCCTTCTCACACAGCCGAAGAAGTAACACCCGCGAATGTGAAACGCCACCCGCTCGTTAACACTCGCGGTTCGCCTTGAACTTCTTGGCGAACCGCGAGTGTTAACGAGCGGGTGGCGTTTCGCAATTACGAGAACTACGGCTTTGCGGATCGGGTAAGAAGGCATTGAAATCGGTGCTCGGGCGCAGGTAGTATGGACCCCGCACCCGAGCCGTACTGTTGACCCAACTTATCTTCACCGATCTGTGTCTTCTGGGTTTGTCCGTGGCGCCCCTCTTTTCGGCGGGTTGTGCCACTCCACCCACGTTTCCCACTTGTGCCCAGCCGCCGGGCCGCTATACAACAACCCCGACGCCCCCGTCCGTGTTCGCCCGAGCGCGGTGCGCGGGTATTCCATTCGTGTACAGGGCGGTTCGCATGAAGCGCGCGCTTATCACCGGCATTACCGGTCAGGACGGCAGTTACCTCGCGGAATTGCTACTCGAAAAGGGGTACGAGGTTCACGGGATCGTCCGCCGGGCGAGCACGGAATCCTTTGAGCGGATCGAACACCTCGCGGGCAAGATCCACCTCCACCAGGCCGACCTGCTCGACCAACTCTCGCTCATCGACGTCATCAAAGAAGCGAACCCGCAAGAAGTGTACAACCTCGCGGCGCAGAGCTTCGTCCCCACCAGTTGGAAACAGCCGGTCCTCACGGGCGAGTTCACCGCGATCGGCGTAACGCGGATGCTCGAAGCGATCAAGCTCCTGGGGCGCGACACGATCAAGTTCTACCAGGCCTCGTCGAGCGAAATGTTCGGCAAGGTCCAGGCGGTCCCGCAGATCGAGACCACACCGTTTTACCCCCGCAGCCCTTACGGGGTGGCGAAGGTTTACGGCCACTGGATCACGGTGAACTACCGCGAATCGTTCAACATGTTCTGCACCAGCGGTATCCTCTTCAACCACGAGAGCGAGCGCCGCGGAAAAGAGTTCGTCACCCGGAAGGTGACCGACGGCGTGGCCCGTATTAAACTGGGTCTGGCGACCGAACTACGCCTCGGGAACCTCGACTCCAAGCGCGACTGGGGTTTCGCGGGTGACTACGTCCGCGCGATGTGGCTGATGCTCCAGCAGGACAAGCCCGACGACTTCGTCGTGGCCACGAACAAGACGCACACGGTCCAGCGGCTCGTCGAGGTGGCGTTCGAGGCCGCGGGGCTGGACTGGAAGAAGTATGTGAAGATCGATCAGTCGCTCGTGCGCCCGGCGGAAGTCGACCTCCTGATCGGCGACCCGGCGAAGGCGAAGAAGCACCTCGGTTGGGAACCGGAGGTGAGCTTCGAGCAACTGATCGAGCGGATGGTGAAGGCCGACCTCGCGCGCCTTCAGGGGCAACCGGTGCCGGACTTCAAGGCCCGGGGCATCTGAGAACGCGGGGCGTGGAGCGAGTGCCGTCGACCGTTTTTCGGCCCCGGCACTGTGTTTTGCACCCCGCGGTTGTGACATGAGAATTCTTATCACCGGCATCACCGGGTTCGTCGGCGGGCATCTGGTGGATCACCTGATGTCGGCGGGCGGGCACGCCCTGTTCGGGGTGAGCCGGACCGCGACGTGGCCGAAGGTGCTCTCGCACCTCGCACCGCACGCGAAGTTGTTTGCGTGCGACTTGTGCGACCGGGCCGGTGTTGAGGCCGTGCTCCGCGAAGTGCGCCCGGAGTGGGTGTTTCACCTCGCGGGTTATGCCAACACCGGCGGCTCGTTCCGCGACCCGGACCGGGCGTGGCGCGAGAACCTTGCTGCGACGCGATCACTGTACGATGCGATCGCCGCGTCGGGCGTGCCGACCCGCGTGCTGTTCGTTTCAACGGGCCTAATCTACGGCGAACCAGACCGGCCCGGCGAGCCGTGCAATGAGTTCACAACTCTTAAACCCGCAAGCCCTTACGCCGCGAGTAAGGCTGCCGCGGACCTCATCAGCTACCAGTACACACGCAGCCCGGGCCTAGATATCGTCCGCGTGCGGTTGTTCAACCAGATCGGCCCCCGGCAGAGTGCCGATTTCGCGGTGCCGAACTTCGCGCGACAAATCGCCGCGGCCGAAGCGGGCACTCAGCCGCCCGAAGTGCGAACCGGTGACCTCTCTGCGTGGCGCGACATCGCCGACGTGCGGGACATCGTGGCCGCGTTCCCGCTCCTGCTGGAGAAGGGCACGTGCGGCGAAGCGTACAACGCGGCGCGCGGGGACTCGTACCAGATCCAGGACGTGCTCAACCGGCTCGTGGCGATGTCGCGTTTGCCGATCAAGGTGGTCCAAACCATTGAACCCGGGCGCAAGGCCGACACCGCGGTCACGAGCGCGGACGCCCGTAAGCTCCGGACCGCGACCGGTTGGGTGCCGCAAATCCCCCTAGAGCGCACTTTGGCCGATGTGCTCAACTACTGGCGGTCGATTTAAGGGCTAAGCCGAAGGTCGTAAGGTCGCAAGTCAAAAGTCGTAAGGTCGAAATCACCGCTCCGGTGCTTCGACACCAAGTTGTATCGCGCCATCGCGTTTGAAGCCGCTCGGCTGATGTACGAGCGCGTCGAGTCCAATTATTCTCACACACTCCCAAGTTCATTTCTAGTGCATCAACTAAACGCAGACTGTTAAGTTGGCTATCTTCGGAGACGAGATATTCCGAGGGCTAGCGATGACGGAAGCGGAATGGTTGGCGAGTACAGACCCAACGCCAATGCTTGAGTTTCTCCGAGGAAAGGTAAGTGACCGAAAGTTGTGTCGGGTATCGCTGGCGATTCTTACGGCAGACATGGCACTCGACACAAATCGAGAATACCGCACCCGGATGGAAATCGCATCCCGCTTCGCTGATGGCAAAGCGTCTTTGGAAGCTCTTCGGGAATCATGGGGCGTTGAAGGCAACACTTGGCCCGAACGTGCCTATGAGTGGGCTTCGGAAGTTACGGCTGGTGAAGTTACAGACAACCCAGCGGCGGCAGTGACGATAGTCAAAATTTTGCATGATATTCTCGGCAACCCCTTCCACCCCATTGCCGTTGACCCCTCTTGGCTCGCGTCGGATGTTCGCATTCTTGCCGAGGGCATCTACCAAGAGCGTGCCTTCGACCGGATGCCGATTCTGGCCGACGCCCTTCAAGACGCCGGTTGCGACAACGACGACATCCTCAACCACTGCGGGGGCGACGGGCCGCATGTCCGGGGTTGCTGGGTGGTGGACTTGGTGTTGGGTAAAAGTTAGCTGCCCAGCAAAAGCGCTGAACCTGCTTCCCGCTTCGTGTATCATTCCCTTTGAGCCTCGCGGTGGCACTGGATAGGCTCGTTAAACTCAACCACCGCATGTCAAGCATGTCCGACGCCAAGTTGCGTCACGCGATCGCGTTTGAAGCCGCTCGACTGATGTACGAGCGCGTCGAATCCGAATACTTCACCGCCAAGCGCAAGGCCGCGAAGCGCCTGTGTCGCGGCACTGTCAAACCGAGCGACCTGCCCAGCAACGCGGAGATCCGCGATCAGGTACAGGCATTCGCCCGTGTCCACGAGGGCGAGGCGCGCACCGCGAACCTGCGAGACATGCGGGTTCACGCGCTGCGCCTCATGCGCGTGCTGTGCCGGTTCCGGCCGCGACTCATCGGCAGCGTGATGACCGGGCACACCCGCAAGGGCTCGGACATTGACCTGCACCTCTTCAGCGACCACCTCGAACCGGTCACCGCGGCGCTCGACGAAGAGGGGCTACAGTACGACGTGGAGCACAAGCAGATCACTAAGCACGGCGAGACCCGCGTGTTCACCCACGTTCACGTCTTCGATGTGTTCAACTTCGAGCTGACGATCTACGCGGAGAACCTCGCGCACTACGTGTTCAAGTCGTCGATTACGGGCAAAGCCATCGAACGCGCCAGTACGCGCGAACTCGAAGAGCTGATCGCCCGCGAGCACCCGGAAATCTCGATCGAGGACGCGATCGCGGAGCAGGAAGAAGCGATCGACCCGTATCAACTGTTCCGGCTGCTGCTATTGCCGCTGGAGAACGTGAAGCAGAACCCGAAGTACCACCCTGAAGGCGACGTGCAGTTCCACTCGCTCCAGGTGTTCGAGCTGGCACGCGACGAGCGCCCGTGGGACGAGGAGTTCCTACAGGCGGCGCTGCTGCACGACGTGGGGAAGGGCATCGACCCTTACGACCACGTCGCCGCCGGGCTCCAGGCGCTCGAAGGGCTCATCACCCCGCGAACCGCGTGGCTGATCGAGAACCACATGCTCGCGCTGGAGTACAAGGCCGGAACGCTCGGCCACCGGGCGCGGAAGAAGCTGGAGGAGTCCGACGAGTTCGAGGACTTGATGATTCTCCGCGACCTCGACACCCGCGGTCGCGTACCCGGGGCGCAGGTTTGCACCGTAGACGAAGCGCTCGACTACCTCAAGGAGTTGGACCGGCAGAGCAAGTGGAAATAGGCCGGCCCCAACACCCGGGGTTGAAACCCCGGGCTATTCCCGGTGGCCCCGTTGGGGCCGCAATCGCACCCCGGTTTGTGTTTTTTGGACCCCGAATGGGGTCACCGGTAATAGCCCGGGGTTTCAACCCCGGGTATTTTTTGCGTGCCACCGATACACCCGGGCGTGCCAGGTGCGTCGACCTCGTGTTTCGATACGTATACGGTTATGACGCACACGCACCCCGCCCTCGCCCCGTTCCCCGTCGTGATCGAGTTCGACATCGGTTGGAGCGACATGGACTCGTTCGACCACGTGAGCAACCTGGAGTATTTCCGCTACTTCCAGGACGCGCGGCTGAACTACATCGCGCGCACCGGCTGGCTCGACACGAAGCGCGAACTCGGGCTCGGCCCCATTTTAAAGAGCACGTCCGCGACCTACCGCAAACCGCTGAAATATCCGGACCACGTGTGGGTCGGCGTGCGCGCCGCGGACGTGCAAGTGGACCGCGTGACGTTCGAGCACAAGCTCGTGAGTCGGTCGTGGGACGCGGTCGCGTGCGAGGGACTGGCGACCGTGGTGAGCTACGACTACCGCAGCGAGTGCAAAACCGCGCTGCCGGAGCGCGTGAGGAAGGTGATCGAAGAACTGGAAGCGTCAATCAAATAACCCCGGGCGCGGTGAGCACCCGGGGCAAGAAGTCGATCGAATTTCCGTGACTTAGCGGTTCAGATCGAGCATGAAGAAGTCGCGCGGGCTGCGGCTGTACGTGTGGTGCGGGAACACGAGCGTGCCCTGAGCCGGGCCGTAAGCGCCGGCCGGGTATCCGTTCGGGTTGTACGCGGGGCCGTTCTGGGTGTAGCCCATTTGCGGGTATTGCGGTGCCGCGGGCGCGCTGCTCGAACGCGATCCGAGGTGGAACAGCTTCCGGAGCCGCGGGTTCAGCCCGTACTTGTCCGGGGACACGCCGTTGTACGGCCCGCCCGCGCCCAGCAGGGTGTTCGGGTCGGCTTGGACCGGAGCGCCCGCTTGCTGCCCGGTGGCCGAACGGGGGCCGCCCCAATCTGAGCGTGCCGCACTGGTGGTCAGTCCGACCGCCACAATCGCCAACAATAAACGCTTCATGCGCGTGTCCTCGCGACCCCGGCCCGAACTCGGTCCGGTCGATACCACTTGTATCGGCGATTTAACTGGTTCGACGCGAATGTTCTTCGCGGATTGTTCAGCGGAGAAGGGACAGGCCGTAGAGGAGCAGCCCGAAACAGCAAAGTACGACGGTCCCGCTCCCGATCGCGGCGGACATCAGCCATCGAGAAACCGGGTTCTCGTCACTCGGTTGGGTCGCGAGTGCGGTGCGGAGCAGCCGGGTGGTGTCCTCGAAGAGGCGCTGATCGTTCGACACCCAGCGCAGCGTGACCGTGTGCCCCCCCTCGAACGCATCGAGTTCAAACAGGGGCGCTTCGGAGAGCCACAGGTTTCCGCGCCGTTCGATGGGGCGCCCGAGCTGCTCAAACACTTCAGTAACCAGCACTTCAAACACGGCCGGTTCGACGTTGTAAACGACCAGGGACCGGCGCCGCGCCAGGAGCGCGAGACCGATCCCGCTGAGCACGACCATGAGGTAGAAGAACACGAGCAGCGACCACGTGACTTTCTCTTGAATCCACACGGCGCGGAGTTGCTCGAAGTTGCCGCGCATCCAGAAACGGACGTTGGACTGGAGGAGCGACAGGACCATCACGCCGCCGAACATGATGAACCCGGACAGTCCGATCGCGACGCCGGTGAAGTCCCACGCCCCCGCGATCGGGGTGGGGCGCTCGCGCCGCGTTACTTGGGAGAGCCAGAGCAGGTACAGTGCCAGCGGAATGAAGCACACGACACCCGCGAAGCAGATGACGAGGATGAACGGAACTATCAAGTGACCGGTCCCCGTCGTGTATCGTCGGCGTGTGACGAAGTGTGTTCGGTTCATATTAGGTGGGGCCGGCAAGGGGGTCAATTCAGTGGCCCGCGCCGGAACCGCGCACTCGATCCAAAAACTCCCCTTTCCTTTTGCCTCCTTCGTGCATAAACTTCCCTCACGAAGATAAGACGCGGCGTGGAGCAGCCCGGTCAGCTCGCCAGGCTCATAACCTGGAGGTCGTAGGTTCAAATCCTACCGCCGCAACTTCTTTCAACGAAACGCCCCGGTTTGATACCGGGGCGTTTCGCATTTTCCCCTCCCATATTTCCGGCCAACTTTCGCTGCCTGCGTTGCAACACGTTTGTGGCACTCGTACAGCACCGCTCGGCCCAATCCGGCGGTACGGTGTTTCACGTCATCAAAGCTGATTTCCACGAGGGAACGATGAAATCGTCAGTCGATGACATCCGGCGGCGGTTCGACGCCGATGTGGAGCGGTTCAGTAATCTCGAAACCGGGCAGTCGGCGACCATTGACGCGCCGCTGGCGATGACGCTCGTTGCTCAAACCGCAGCCGCAACCACCCCGCACGCTCGACACGTCCTCGACGTGGGGTGCGGGGCCGGGAACTACACCCTCAAACTGCTTCAGCACATCCCCAACTTGGACGTAACGCTCATTGACCTGAGCCGTCCCATGCTCGACCGGGCGACCGAGCGGGTGAGCCGGGCCACGAGCGGAACGGTCACCGCGCTCCAGGGCGACATCCGGGAGGTGGAGCTTGGAGAGGGGCGGTTCGATATCGTGGTCGCCGCTGCGGTGTTGCACCACCTGCGCACCGACGGCGAGTGGCGGTCGGTGTTCACCGCGATCTACCGGGCGCTGCGTCCGGGCGGGTCGGTGTGGGTGTTCGATCTGGTCGAGAGCTCGATCCCGGCGGTTCAGCGTTTGATGTGGAACCGGTACGGTGAGTACCTGTCGGCGTTGAAGGACGAGGTGTACCGGGATCACGTCTTTGCCTACGTCGAGCAAGAGGACACGCCGCGCCCCCTCACGTTCCAACTCGACTTGCTCCGGGACGTCGGGTTCGCCCAGGTCGACGTGCTCCACAAGAACGTTTGCTTTGCGGCGTTTGGGGCGGTGAAGGCGGTTGTCTAACCGGGGAGTCGGGGTGACACCAGATCCCAACGATTGCCGTAGAGGTCGAGGAACACGGCGACCGTCCCGTATTCCTCTTCCCGCGGTTCTTCGGCGAACCGCACCCCTCGCTCCCGCATGTCGCGATAGTCACTCCAGAAATCGTCCGTCTGGAGGAACAGGAACACTCGCCCACCGGTCTGGTCCCCGACCCGCGCTCGCTGCTCCGGCGTGACCGCCTTTGCCAGCAGGAGTGCTGTACCTCCACCCGGCGGGCGCACCACGACCCACCGCTTGTCGTGCGTGAGGGCCGTATCCTCGGCGAGCGTGAATCGCAGGCACTCGGTAAAGAAGCGGATCGCATCGTCGTAGTCGTGAACGACTAGAGCAACGGCAGAGATCGATTGTGACACGTTTGCTTCCCGAATTGCGTCTCCGTCTCGTTCGTTACTCCGCGGTAAACGGCTTCTCGAACGGCGTCACGATGTTTTCGTCGTCAGATGCGGTCGAGGCGCTCGACCGTTCGCTCGTTGCGCACGTTGCCGGTGTTCAGTGTCGTCGCCGGTTCAAACAGCAGGACGCTGACTTCCTCCTCGGCGACCGGGCGGTGTTCGACGCCACGAGGTACTACCAGGAATTCGCCCTCGCTCACGAGCACCGTGCGGTCCCGGAACTCCATCGTGAACCGCCCGTTCACGACGAGAAACAGTTCGTCTTCGTGGTCGTGCTTGTGCCACACGAACTCACCCCGGAACTTGACCAGTTTGACGTGCTGGCCGTTCAACTCACCGACCACTCTTGGATTCCAGTGGTCGGAAATCAGCGCCAGCTTCTCGGCCAGGTTTACCTTCTCCAAGCCACTACCTCCCCGAACACGATCAATCCCGCACGGGTAACATAGCGGGCGACTGTTGAGCGATGTTTCGGCGAGGTGGATAGGAATTCAGAGATGAGCACCCAGAACGACTGGAGAAACGTCCAACCAATTAAGGGGTGAATGGTTGTTAATGCAGGATCATGGCTGAGGTTTTGGCAATGTGGGGTGGAGCGTGCAGCCGTAGTAGTCGCACGCTCGTTGCCGTACCTCAGCGGCGGTAAGTTTCCGGTCGGGCTCGACGATGGCCCGCTTGCCGTGGACCCACTTGGGTTCGATCGGATTGAGCCACGGGGCCTTCACGGGAAGTCCGCACACCCGGATCCGGCACCCGGTCTTCGCTCGCCGGACCCGCCGGTTGTGGGCCTCGATCCACCGCCGCACGCGCCGGCTCACGTGCCACGCGGCGTTGTCCCACACCAGGGCCAACACCGCCTTCCCCTCGGTCGCCAGCACCTCGCACACCCACCCCAGGAACGCCTCGGTGGTGGCACTTACCGGGCGCCCGTCGCAGAACCGCAGCATCATCCCGCCCGTGTCGGCCCGCAGCACCCCATAGCACGCCACCGGCTCGGGCCCGCCGCCCTTCGGATCCCGGGCGTTGCCCCCGAGCCGGAGCGGGCCGGAGGTCGTCCAGGCGAACAGATCGGGCTGGGCCAGTCGCGTCCACCAGCACTCGTCTTGAAAGCCCAGCACCCAGTCCGAATGCTTCGCCGCCTCAGCGATCAGCCGGTCCCGACGCCTTTTTTCTTGACGTATTCGGGGTCCGGGCTGGTGATCCAGTGCTTGGCCCGCTTCCACCCGACCCCGAGACGCTTCAACGCCTGTCGGATCGGCTCGACCGACAGCACCCGGGGCGTCCATCCCTTCTGGTGGCACACCTCGGCCACCAACGCCAGGGTCCACAGGCTCGTCGGCTTGCCGAATTCTCGGGGCCGGCGGTGGAGTAGATCCTTGAGGTCCTCGTCCCGCCCCCGGTCCCATACCCGGCCGGGATCCTTGCGGGCATGCGACTTGGCGCCCAAGCATCCCAGGCCGTCGGTCTCGAACGCCCGGACGGCGTTGCGGACCGCTTGGGCGGTACACCCGACCACCCGCCCGACTTCGGCCGGCCCCATCCGCCCGGCACTCGCCAACAGGATCTGCGACCGGCGGACGGTGAACGCATCGGCCGACTTACGGCCTCGCTCCAACGCCCGCCGCTCGGCGGCCGTGAGCGTGCGGACGAATTTACGGGGCTTGTTCATCCCGACAACATACGACCCCGACCGGATTCGCAAACGGTCAGCAATTAGGCTGCATTAAGAACAAGGCGACGCTCAAAACCAAGGGCTCGCTGCAAGCAAGTAAACTGTGCAAATCGGCTCCCCAATCTCCTCGTTCGTTCGCCCCGCTTGCCGGGTGTCGGGTTGTATCGGTGGTCAATTCGGCAAATTTACCCCATCTTGCCCAATCGTGCTTGTCGGGCACGAACCGCGATTGCACGCTGAACAGCGTCCCATATTGCGGAGCGC
This sequence comes from Gemmata sp. SH-PL17, assembly GCF_001610855.1. Classification (NCBI taxonomy): domain Bacteria; kingdom Pseudomonadati; phylum Planctomycetota; class Planctomycetia; order Gemmatales; family Gemmataceae; genus Gemmata; species Gemmata sp. SH-PL17. The sequence continues at coordinate 7,627,339 of NZ_CP011271.1, read as the reverse complement.
GTTCATGTACCGCCGTTCGTTGCTGCTTGTTGCGCTGTTCGCGGCCCCGGTCGTCGCGCAACCGCAACAATCCGATCCGACCAAACTAACACTCGACCGGATCTTCGCTTCCGACGACTTCAAAGGGGAAGACGTCCCGTCGGTGAAGTGGCTCGAAGGCGGGGCGCACACGACCCTTCAGCCGTCGAAGACGCAGAAGGGCGCGAGCGACCTCGTCCGGGTCGATTCGACCGGGAAGAGCGAGGTGCTCGTTGCCGCCGAGAAGCTCGTTCCGCCCGGGGCGAAAGAACCGATCGCGGTTCACGGGTACGAGCTGTCGAAGGATCTCGATTTGGTGCTGATCTTCACCAACTCCGTGAAGGTGTGGCGCCAGAACACGCGCGGCGACTACTGGGTCTTCCGCCGATCAACGAACACGCTGACCAAACTCGGTGGCGACGCCAAACCCTCGACGCTCATGTTCGCGAAGGTCTCCCCAGACGGCACTCGTGTCGGGTACGTGCGTGAGAACAACCTTTTCGTCGAACCGATTGCCGGCGGACCAGCAACGCAGGTCACCGCGGACGGGTCGGAACAAATCATCAACGGTACTTTCGACTGGGTGTACGAGGAGGAATTCTTCTGTCGCGACGGGTGGCGGTGGAGCCCCGACGGGAAACAGATCGCGTACTGGCAACTCGACACCCGGGGCGTGAAGACGTTCACACTCGTGGACAACACGAGCGGAACCTACCAGGCCCTCAAGACGTTCGCGTATCCCAAAACCGGGGAGCGGAACTCCGCGTGCCGCGTGGGTGTCGTGGCCGCGACCGGTGGAACAACGAAATGGATCGACGTTCCCGGTGACACCCGCACGGACTTCTACATCCCGCGGATGGCATGGGCCGGGAACTCGAACGAACTGGTGCTCCAGCGCGTCAACCGGCTCCAGAACGCGGTAGACGTGATGCTCGCCGACGTCACGAGCGGGCGGACGCGAACGGCCCTCACCGAGCGCGACGGAGCGTGGGTGGACGTCCACGACGACGCGGTCGAATGGGTCGAGAAGGGCGCCGCCTTCACGTGGGTGAGCGAGCGCGACGGGTGGCGGCACCTGTACCTCGCGACCCGCGACGGAACGGCCGTGCGCCGCGTAACGTTTGGGGCCTTCGATGTGATTCGAGTCGCGCACGTCAACGAGAAATCAGGGCACGTGTACTATCTGGCGGCCCCGGACAACCCGACTCAGCACTACCTCTATCGCGCGACCCTAAACGGGACTGGTACACCCACGCGACTGACGCCGGCGGACCAACCGGGGTGGCACGACTACGACGTTTCGCCCGACGGCGCGTTCGCGGTCCACACGTACTCGTCGTTCGGCCGGCCCCCGCGAGTGGAACTGGTCGCGTTGCCCGAGCACAAGGTCGTCCGCACCTTCGCGACCAACGACGCGCTCCGCGCAACTGTCGCGAAACTGGCCCAAACGCCAGTCGAGTTCTTCCAGGCCGATGCCGGCGACGGCGTGAAGTTGGACGGGTGGCTGATGAAGCCGGCAAACTTTGACCCGACGAAGAAATACCCGCTCGTGTTTCACGTGTACGGCGAACCCGCGGGGCAACTGGTGGTCGATCGCTGGGGCGGGCGTCAACACTTGTGGCACCTGATGCTGACGCAGCAGGGGTACGCAGTGGCGTGCGTGGACAACCGCGGGACGCCGGCCCCGCGCGGGCGCGACTGGCGCAAGTCGGTGTACCGGAAGATCGGCGTAGTCGCTTCGGCGGATCAGGCCGCCGCCGCACGCGACCTGCTGAAACAGCGCCCGTACCTGGACGCGAATCGCGTCGGCGTGTGGGGCTGGAGCGGCGGCGGGTCGATGACACTAAACCTGCTGTTCCGCCATCCGGAACTGTACCGCACGGGGATGTCGGTGGCCCCGGTACCGGACATGCGCCTGTACGACACGATCTACCAGGAGCGGTACATGGGGCTGCCGCAAGATAACTCCGAGGACTACGCACGCGGGTCGCCCATCACCCACGCGGCCGGGCTGAAGGGGAACTTGCTCGTGGTTCACGGCACCGGTGACGACAACGTCCACTATCAGGGCGCGGAGAAGCTTGCGAACAAGCTGATCGAGTTGAACAAGCCGTTCACGCTAATGGCGTACCCGAACCGCAGTCACTCGATCAACGAGGGGAAAAACACGAGCCGTCACCTGTACTCGCTGCTGACGCGGTACCTCAACGACAATCTCCCCGCCGGTCCGAAGTGATTTGAAATTCCACTCAAACGCGACGACACCGCCCGGCGTTTCTCGCCGGGCGGTGTCGTTTGGTGAATCGTTCGTGCGATCATGGCGCGGGCTGGAGGTCGCCGGTTTGCCGCACGCTCGGGTCCGTGGTGCCGAGTCGCGGTTGGTCGAGTTCGGCGAGGAAATCGCGGGCCGGGGCGTAGTTCGGGTCGGCCTTCACCGCGAGCTGCAACTGCGACTTGCTCGCGTCCGCGTGGCCCATGTGGTCGAGCAGTCCCGCGAGGTTGTGGCGGGCCTGGGCTTCCGGCATGATCTGGCACAGCATCGTGAACGCCTCGTCCCACTTCCCGGCACGGGCCATGCAGAACCCGAGCGTTTTCTTGACGTTGCGGTTCTCCGGGTCGATCTTCAGCGTGAACTCGCACCACGAGCACGCACCGGCCCAGTCCTTCCAGCGGGCGTGGGTGACGGCGACCTCGTGGGCCGCGCTCGCATCGTTCGGGTACATCGTCAGGTACTTCTTGTACGCCTCGATCGCCTTTTCCTTCTCACCAACCCGGCCGTAGAACCGGGCGATCCCGAGCAGCGCGCTCTTGTTCTTCGGCTCCTGTTTCAGGGCCTTTTGGTACCCCTCGCGGGCCAGGTCGAGCAGTGACTCCTTGCTCCCGGGCACGGTCTTCTCGTCGAACGCGGCGTCGAGGCGCACGTCCGAAATCGCGACCAGCGCGTCCGCTGAGGCCGGCTTGTTAGAAGCGGCGGGAGTGAATTCGACCGGAACGGAGGGGGGCGGCGCGTTGGACCCGCTCCCGCCCCACATGGATTTGCCGCCGGTGGGCGTCAGCGGGTTCGGGGCGCCGTTGGTGTTCGGCATCTGACCGAACGGACCCGGTTGTACGTTGTTCCGGTTGCACCCGACCGCGCCGGCGAGCGCGAAGCCGAGCGCGAACCACTTGAGACAAAATCGGCCGTCCATTGGCCTTCCTCGGATATATGTTCGCGCCCCGGCCGATCAGGTGAATTCGGCGATGAAGCTCGCCGACGCCTCCGCCATCAGGTCGCGCGTAAGATGCACGGGTTGCCGTCTGTATCGGCAAATCGACTGGACCGTTTCCAGCAAATCGCGACAGTCGGACGCGCGCGGCACGCGCCCGCGGGAGTAGTAGCGCTCGTACAGGAAGTCCACCGCGGCCCCGTCGTAGTTCATCCCGAGGCGCTTGCAGTTCGCGGAGAAGATGCGCTCGTACACGTCCCGCTGCGGGGCCTGGATGCCCACCTTGTGCCGGATGCGGCGGAGGAAGGCGTCGTCCACCAGGGCCTTCGGGTCCAGGTTCGTGCTGAAAATGATGAGCTGCTCGAACGGCACCTGGAACTTCTTCCCGCTCGCCACGGTGAGGAAGTCGTGCCGGTCCTCGAGGGGCAGAATCCACCGGTTCAGCAAGTCCTTCGGGCTGACGAGCTGGCGCCCGAAGTCGTCGATCAGGAACACGCCCCCGTTGGCCTTGAAGTGGATCGGGGCTTGGTAGAATTTCGCCTCGGAGTTGTACCGGAGGTCGAGCATCTGCAAGTTCAGTTCACCACCGGTCACGATCACCGGGCGCCGCACGCGGACCCAGCGCTGGTCCACCGCGCCGGTCGAGAGCAGCTTGCGCACGGTGGCGTCGGCGTCGTCGCCGTACTCGGTCGCGGTGTCGTCGATGACGTGGAGCGACGGGTCGAATACCGTAATAATGTTGTTGTCGGCGACGAACGCATAGGGAATGTAGATCGACCCGCCGGCGGTGTTCATGAAGTCGCCGATGGCCCGGGCCATCGCGGTCTTCCCGTTACCCGGGGGACCGTAGATGAACACGCTCCGGCCGCTGATGATCGCCGGCCCGATGTTGTTGAACATCTCCTCTTTGAGCACCAGGTGCCCGAACGGGGCCTTCAGCGCCTCCGGGTAGCACTGCAACCCGGTGACGGTCTGGCGGTAGCACTGCTCGACGTAGTCCTCGAGCGGCACCGGGGCCGGGCCGATGTACGCGCACTGCTCCATCGCGGCCTTCGCGCGCTCGCGCCCGAGGTCCGTGAGGCTGAACCGGTAGCTCACCTCGCCGACGAGATCACCCCCGTCCACCTGAATTAACTTCTCGTCCTTCAAGAACTTGAGCGGTTCGCGGATCACCTTGAACGGCAGGCACAGGTACTGGCCCAGGTCGCGCCCGACCATCACCCCGCGGGTGTAGATCGTGCGGAGCAGCATGTCGCAGATGAACCCGAGCGTCAGCCCGGATTCCTTGAGCGACTCCGGCAACAGTGGGGCCTCGGGTGCCGGGTTGCCGTCCCAGTCCGCCATCGCTTGCCGGCTCAGTGACATGGTTCCCTCGCGTTCGGTGCGTGTTTCGCTTTAGGGCCGACCGGGCGCGCGCCCGTTAAACTGAACCAGAGCGGGCGGTACCCAACTCTATGGCCCGTAATTTCTTGCGGCTTTGGTATGCCGGGCGACGTGTGGCGCGCTACTTCCGCCACTTCCCGCGCGTGATGATGAAGAGGCACACGCCCCCGAACACCAGCGCGCCCATGACGACGCCGTTCTGTTGCTGGAAGACGCCGGCCCAGTGGTCGTAAAAATCGGTCCAGTAGCCCGCGATGAGTGGGGTATCGGACGCCCCGGCGGGGCGCGCGAAGAGGGCCGCGGTGCAGAGCGCGAGGGCGAAGAGCGCGGGTGATCGGAGCGTCATCGGTGCGGGTCTCGGCTACGAGCGGGCGCACCGTAGTGTAGGACACGAAATCGGGGCCGGGCGCCGACAAACGGCTCCCGACCCCGTGCGTCGTTCGGGCGTTACGAGTGCGGTTTAGCGCGGGACGACGGCCCCGGTGCCGCCCCCGGCGCCCGCGGGCGAACTCAGGCTCGTGCCCTGAGTGGCGCCGGTGCTGACGGCCCCGCCGGTCCCCGTCATGCCCGTGATGCCGCCGCGGTAGCCCAGGCCGGAAGACCGGAACGGGTTGGCGCTGAACTCGGCGTTGATGCCCGGGGTCGCCGGGTTGTGGACGAAGATTTCGTAGCTGACCGGCGCGAACGACGGGACCGTGGCCAGGTACTTCTGGACGGCCGCGGCGCGCTTCGCGTCCAGATCGGCTCGCAGCTCGGTGATCTTGCCCGCGGTCGCGTCGGTCACCGGGACGTCCATCGCCGTTTGCAGGTACAGCTTCGGGTCCGGTGCCGGGCGCGTCCGGGCGATCGAGTCCAGTTTCTCCACCCCGGCGGACGTGAGCTTGTCGGAGCCGGTCTCGAAGTAGTAGGTGAAGATGGTCTGGTTCAGCACCTGCCCGTTGTGGACCTGTTGGGCGAAGGGCGCGAGCACCGCTTGCCGGGCCGCGTGGTTGTACCGCTCGGGGTAGCACGGGTCGTAAACGTTCCGGGCGCGGTCGTCGAGGGTCGGGCGCCCGCTGGCCCCGGCGCCCACGCACCCGACGGACCCCATCCCGCTCGTCAGAATCGCGACCGCCGCGGCCGCGCGCATCATCTTGGTCATCGCACTCTCCTCCTTGAGAACCGAACCGGGCGTCCTGCCCGGGATCGGGCTAATTAACCACCCTTACTCAACAAATTCTTCTGGATCTGGATGGCCGCGGGGCCGACCAGAACCACGAAGATCGCCGGGAAGATGAACAGCACCAGCGGGAAGATCAGTTGCACCGCCGTCTTCGCCGCCTTTTCCTCGGCCAGTTGGCGCCGCCGGGTCCGCATCGAATCGGACTGGACCCGGAGCGCCTGGGCGATACTCGAACCGAACCGGTCGGCCTGGATCAGGATCGCCGCCAGGCTCCGCACGTCGTCCACCCCGGTCCGCACGCCGAGGTCGTGGAGCACCTCGCGCCGGGGGCGCCCCATCTGCAACTGCAGGTTCGCGAGCGAGAACTCCTCGCAGATGGTCTTCGCGTGCCCCTTCATCTCGTCGGTCACCTTCCGCAGGGCCGCGTCCAGGCCGAGCCCGGACTCGACGCACACCACCAAGAGGTCGAGCGCGTCCGGCAGGGTGAGGAAGATCTCCTTCTGCCGGCTCGTCCGCAGGTGCCAGAGCGCGAGCTGCGGGAAGTAGAACCCCATGCCCGCGAGCCCCACAGTCCATTCAATCGACTTCACGGTGAACCCGTCTTTGAGCAAGAAAAAGAAAAGGGCCGGAAGAAGGAACGCGACTAGGCAAACTACGCGGATGCCCTGGTACACGCCGGCCGCGTTCTCGCTCCGGAACCCGGCGTTGGCCAGCTTGATCCGGAGCGAGTTCTTTTCCAGCTCGGTCCCGGGCTCCATTACCCCGCCGAGGTTGCTGAAGGCGTCCTTGAGCCCCTTGAACCGGCCGCGCGACTCGGCCTGCGACATTTCGATCTCGACCAGCGACTTGGGCCGGCCGATGCGCTCGAGCCGCTCCTCCGCCTGGCTGTTGCGGTTGGAGATCAGCGAGAGCACCCAGAACGTGCCCGCCATGATCGCGACGAACACGAGGAGCGGGGCCAGTTCGGAGGCGGACAGGAGCGCGAACAGTTCCACAGGTGTGTCTCCGGTGCGAAGCAGTGTGAGTATGGGTGCGCGTGACTCGTGCGGGGCGTGCGGGGAACCGGGCCGGTTCCGCCGACTCACACTTCGTCAGACCTTGATGTCCACGATCTTCTTGATGGCGAACGAGCCGATCAGCATGAGCACGATGGCCCCGATCGACATCTTGATCCCCATCGGGTCCTTCCAGAGCGTCTGCACGTAGTCCGGCTTCATCCACAGCATCATGATGAACAGGCCGATCGGCAGGGCGATGAGCACGATGCCCGAGAGCCGCCCTTCCGCGGTCAGGGCCTTCACCTGGCCCAAAATCTTGAACCGCTCGCGGATCACGTGCCCGATGCGGTCGAGGATCTCGGCCAGGTCGCCACCGGTCTGGCGCTGGATCGCGACGCTGGTCACGAAGAACCGGAGGTCCAGGTTCGGCACCCGGTCGCACATCCCCTTGAGGGCCTCTTCCAGCGGGATGCCCAGGTTCTGCTCCTCGTACACCCGGCCGAACTCCTTGGAGATCGGGGCCGGCATTTCCTCGGCCACCACGTGCATCCCGGCGGCCAGCGAGTGCCCGGCCCGTAGCGCGCGGGCGACGAGTTCCATCGCGTCGGGCAACTGGGCCGCGAACTTCTTCAGGCGCCCGGCGCGCTTGGTGTACAGCCACACCCAGGGGAGCGCGAAGAACAGCACCGCGCCGAGCGGCAGCACGTACATGTTCACGAGCCAGATGCTCAGGGCCGCGCCCAGCACGCCCAGCCCGAGCGAGATCCCGAACAGGGCGCTGGGCTTGATGTTGCAGTCCGCCTGCTCGAAGGTCTTCGTGAGGTTGAAGGCCTCCGGCATCAGCTTGTCCATGAGCGTCTTGCGGTCCACCTCCTGGAGCGCCTGCTTCAGCAGCATGTCGGCCGAGGAGTCCTTGCGCGAGTTCCGCCCGACCAGCTGGTCGAGCCGGTCCGCGGCCGCGCCCTCGTCGCCCCGCCGGAGCGCGAGGTACATCATGGCGACCATCGCGATCACCAAGCCGCCGATCAGGATCGGGAGGAGAATCGGGTTCATCGGAGTCCACCTGGCGCGGGCGCCCTGGCCGGGCGCGGGCGCCCGGTGCGTGTGTACGAGTCCCGCCGTCCGTGGCCGCGTCGAGCAAACCCAGTCCCTTCGGGTCCGCGTGTGTATCGGGCGAGTCGGCACCGGGCGCCGCGCGAACGATTCCCGTTCGCGCACTTTCCACCCGTTCTTCCGTTCTTCGTAGCCGCGCCCGGCGCTCCGCGCCCCGCGGCCGCCGGATCAGTCGCGCATCAGGACGCGCTCGGCGAACATGTTCGAGGGCAGTTTCACGCCCTTCGACTCCAGCCGGTTGATGAACGAGGGCCGGACCCCGGTCGCCTCGAACTGGCCGTAGGCGCGGCCGTTCTGGTCGATGCCGAGCTGCTTGTACCGGAACACTTCCTGCATGATGATGATGTCCTGCTCCATGTTCATCACTTCCGTGATGTGGGTGATCTTCCGGGGGCCGCCCTGGAGCCGGTTCGCCTGGATGATGACGTCGATGGCGGAGCTGACCTGCTGCCGCATCGCCTTCACCGGGAGCTCGAACCCGCCCATCATAATCATCGTTTCCAGCCGCGTGAGGGCCTCGCGCGGGGTGTTCGCGTGGAGCGTGGCCAGCGACCCGCCGTGGCCCGTGTTCATGGCCTGGAGCATGTCCAGGGCCTCGGACCCGCGGACCTCACCGATGATGATCCGCTCGGGCCGCATGCGCAGGGCGTTCCGCACGCAGTCGCGGGTGCTCACCGCGCCCTTGCCCTCGATGTTCGGCGGGCGCGTTTCGAGGCGCACCACGTGGTCCTGTTGGAGCTGCAGTTCGGCCGCGTCCTCGATCGTCACCACCCGCTCGTCGCCGGGGATGAAGCTCGAGAGCGTGTTCAGGAGCGTCGTCTTACCGCACCCGGTCCCGCCGCTGATGAGCACGTTGAGCCGGGCCTTGATGCACGCCTCCATGAGCATCGCCATTTCGGGCGTGAACGCCTTGTAGTTCAGCAGATCCTCGAGCTTCAGCGGGTTGGCCCCGAAGCGCCGGATGCTGAGGCTCGGCCCGTCCAGTGAGATCGGCGGGATCACCGCGTTCACGCGGGAGCCGTCCGGGAGGCGCGCGTCCACCATCGGGCTCGTCTCGTCCACGCGGCGCCCGACCTTCGACACGATCCGGTCGATGATCTGCATCAGGTGGTCGTTGTCGCGGAACTTCACTTCCGTCTTCTCGAGCTTCCCGCGGCGCTCGACGTAGCACTTGTGCGGGCCGTTCACCAGGATGTCGCTGACCGTCGGGTCCTTGAGCAGGATCTCCAGCGGCCCGAACCCGAGCGTCTCGTCGAGCACCTCCTCGATCAGCTTCTCGCGCTCGATCCGGTTGAGGAGCGGGTTCTCGGTGTCGCACAGGTGCTCGATCACGCGGCGGATGTCGCGCCGCATGGCCTCGCTGGACAGGTCCTTCACGCGCGTGAAGTCGAGCCGCTCCACCAGTTTCGAGTGGATCTGGCGCTTCAGCTCGTCGAAGTTCTTCCCGCCCCCCGGCCCGCCGCCCATGCTCGGGCTGGACAGGCGCGAGATGCTGCTCGCGCCGCCGCTCGGCCCGTTGAGGCTGTTGAGCTTCGAGATCCCTTGCTGAAGTCGGCTCATGGTGTATCAGTCCTTGGATCGGTCCCAGGGTCGGTGGCGCGCCGGTCCGGCGCGGTGAGTATCGGGTGCCCCGGGGACGACGGACCGCGGGCTCCGGGCGAACACTTAGCGCTTTCCGAAGAACCCCCAGCCGCCCTTGCTGCCCTTCTGCTCGCCCGGGGCGCCGACCGGCTTGCCGTAGAGCGCCTGGGTGAGGCCGTAGATGCTCTGCTGGACGCGGCTCTTGGGCGCGTGCTTCACGAGCGGGTGCCCCGCGACGCGGGCGCCGATCACGGCCTTCGTGTCGTTGGGCACCTGCCAGAAGATCGGCTTGCCGATGACCTCCTCGGCCTTCTTCGGGCTGATCCCCTCCTCGACCGAGTCCGAGCCCTGGCGGTTGATGACCACGCGGATCTTGTCCGCGAGGCCCTCTTCGCCGCTCATGCAGTGGATCAGGCGCACCACGTTCCGCAGGCTGCTCAGCTCCAGTTGCGCGACCAGCATGATGACGTCCGCCATGCGGAGCGCCATGAGGTCCGTCGGGAGCAGGCACTTGCTCAGGTCCAGAACCAGGTGCGTGTAGCTGATCTTCAACAGGTTGAGGATGCGCTCCACGTGCTGTTCGTGGATCGCGCCGACCTCGGCGATCTCGAGCGGGTGGCGCAGGATCGCGAGCCCGGTCGGTTCGTGCTTGGCCATCGCGCGGCGCAGGAAGTTCATGTCCAGGCGCTCGATGTTCCGGGCCAGGTCCGCGATGCTGATGTTCTCGAACCCGTTCACTTCCAGTGCGATGTCCGCGTCCCCGAGCGTCAGGTCGAGGTCGATGAGGGCGGCCTGGTGGGTCGGGTCGGCGGCCAGCGTCGCGGCCATGTTGACCGCGAGGGTCGTGGTGCCGACGCCGCCCCGGGACCCGAGGACCGCGATCATCGAGGACGAGCCGGTCTGCCGGGCCGAGGCGCTCCCGCCCGCGGTGGGGGCGTCGGAGCCGCCGCTCTCGCCCAGCGCCCGCCGCAGGGCGGCGAGCATGTCTTCCAGTCCGACCGGGTGCGTCAGGAAGTACTTCGCGCCCTTTTGGAGCGACTGGAGCAGGGCCTGGTGGTCGTGACTGATGGTCAGGATCGGCAGCTTCGGGTGCTCCACCGAGAGCTGCCCGATCATCTGAAGGGCCTTGTTCTTGTCCGCGTCGAGGGTGACGATCACGAGGTCCGGCGTGGACGCCTGGATCACTTCAAAAAAGTACTCGTACCGGGCGCACTCGGCCTCGAGCCACACGAAGTCGACCCCGAGCAACAGCGTGCGGAGCGACTCGCGGGTCGATTCGTTCGGGTCTACGATCGCGACGCGTTGCATAGCCACCACCGAGTCTGTTGTGTCGCGTAGGGGTCGTTCGTGTCGGGTGCCCCGCCGCGGAACCCGTGAGTTCCGCGGCAGAGGAAAACTAGCACACCTTTTGCCGCCGTGTTATTGCGGTACCGGAAGTCCGCCGACGGGCGGGAGCGGCACCGGGGCCGGCTCCGTGGTCCCGCCGCCGGTCACCGGGGGCAGGGACGCGGGAACTTCTGTCGTCGGCGCGACCGGGGGCACGGGCGTTGGCACCGTTGCCGCCGCGCCCCCGAGGGCCGGAGCGGTCGGCACCGTCGAGCTGCCCTGCGAGCTGGACAGCGGGTTGATCAGGGCGCCGGCCGCGTTACCGGGCAGGCACGTTCCGTTCGGGCCGTTGCAGACGCCGCCGATGCACGGGTACTTGCCGAGGGTCGGGTCGCACTTGTACGGGGCGTTGTAGCACTTCCCGTTCCACACCTTCCGCTGGCCGCGGGGCGCTTCGAGAACGTTTTCCAAGAATAGTTCATAATCGTCGGGCGTGCGGGTTTCTTGTCCCGGGAGCCGCTTCGGGGCCTGGCACGGGTCCATCGGGTGGACCAGGCGCGGGGTCACCAGGATCACGAGTTCGCTCTCGCGGACCGTGTAGTCCACCCGGCTGAAGAGCGTGCCCGAGAACGGCAGGTCGCCCAGAAACGGAACCTTTTGCGTGGTGGCACCCACGCTGTTCTGGATCAGCCCGCCGATGGCGAACGTCTGGCCCGACTCGAGCAGCACCGTGGATCGGACGCTCTGTTCCGTGAAGCCCGGGCTGCTGGCCCCGGCGACCGTGATCCCGAGGGCCTGGCTCACCGCGGTGATGCGCGGGTTGATGTCCAGCCAGATCGACCCGTTGCCGTACACGATCGGCACCACCTCGAGTTCGGTCCCGAACGGCACCAGGGTCACGCCGGGGCCGGTGATGCCGGAGGTGCTGCTGAGGATCGCCTGTTGACCGCCGGCCCGGAAGAACGCGGGGCGCCCGGTCTGGGTCACGACCCGGGGCTCGGCCAGGAACTTTGCGACCCCTTCGGTCCGCAGGGCGCGGAGGGCACCGAAGAACCGGTTGGGTACGACGGCCGCCTGAAAGTTCGCGTCGGTGCCGAACGTCGGGATCGCGCCGGACCCGGTTTGCACGCCGATGAGCCCGCTCACGAGGCTGCTGAACCCGAAGCTCCCGCGGCCCGGGGCGGAGAAGTCGAACCCGCGGCTGCGGAGCTGGTTGCGGTCCACCGAGGCGACCACGACGTCGATTTCCACCTGCTGGACGCCGCCGATCTGGACCGCGTTGATTACGTTGGCGTTGGCCCCGCCGACCGCGCTGTTCGCGAGCCGGGCCACGGTGTCCGCGTCCTGCGGGCTGGTCACGTACCCGCTCAGCACGATCGAGTTGTTGAGGCCCGGTTGCACGTCCACGCTGGCCGTCGGGACGGTCCGCTTGATGATCGTGCGGAGCAGGGCGAAATCGGTCTGCACGATCACATCGAACTTGAGCGGGGGCAGGTCCTTGCGGACGATGGTCAGTTGGCTCACGCCCGAGGAGCGCCCGGTCAGGAGCAGCCGCTTCGGGTCCGCCGGGTCGAGGCGCACCCCGAGGGCGGCGTCGTTGCTCACGAGGATGTCGGTCGGCGGGTCTTTCAGATCGGCGGGGGAGAACGTCACCAGGCCGCCGAGCGGGACGATGATCGCGCCGGTCCGGTCGATCGTGGCCGGGAGCGGGTTCTTGGTGTCGGCCGGTTGTTGGGCCCGGGACGTCGTGGTGGTGACCGCGAGTCCGAGCGTTAAAATGCAAGCCCACGGCAGCAGCCGTCGGGTGGTACGGTTACGGTGCATCCTGTCACCTCTCCTTAAAGCGGGCGGGGTCACCCCGGCCCGGCTGCACGTTTTCACCGACCGGCCGGTTCGGGCCACCGGCCGGGTCCATAGTCGCGGCGGCCGTTGAGGGCCGCCGGGGCGTCCGCGGTCGCCGTTGGTCCTCGTGACCGCCGGTGCCCCGCGGGGTTCGGTCCGCGGGCGGCCTTCGCCTCCGCCCGTGGACCGGGTTGCTTCGTCAATCGCGGAACTTGTTGTCCGGTTCCGCTTTCTTCTCGTCCTGGGGCGCCGGGGCGGCCTGGTCCCCCTTCGCGGCCTGTTCCGGGGTCAGTTCGGCGATCTTCTTCCACTTGCCCGGCGCCGTTTCTTCGTACCGGTGGATCATCGACCCGCCGGCGGTGTGGACCGCGACGTCGAGCGTCTTCTTCTTCACCACCGGCGCCACCGGTTGCGGTTCCACCGGCGCCTTCGGCCCCTCGACGGGCGGCTTCGACGGCTGGAAGAACTCCTGCGGGGGTGTCTTCGGGGTCTGAATGCCGACCATGCCCGGCGTCACCCACTGGCCCTTCGAGACCCCCGTTTTCAGAGCCTGCCCGAGCGCCTCGCTCAGGTCGCCCAGCGCGCTCCCGGCGAACTCCTTCGGCAGCGCCTTTTCCTCGAACGCCTCGGCGATCAGGTCCTTCGTGATCTCGGTGTTCGGGGCGATGTCCTGCTTGGCCACGAGCACCTTCACCATCGCGACGGACGGCGCCGGGGCGACGGGCGTCACGGGCTTCTCGACCACCTTCTCGACCACCTTTTCGGGGGTCTTCTCGCCCACCTTCGGTTCGGTCGGTTCCGGCTTCTTCTCGCTGGTGTCGCCGCCGACCGCGCCGGCGATGTTGGACTTCTCCTTGTCGTCGGACAGCAGTTTGATGACCTCGTCGATGTTGTACTTCTTGTCCGAGTCCAGGGTCTTGTTCTGGTTGCGCAGGAGCAACTCGATGGTGCACCCGCGGCTCTTGGCGAGCGACAGCAGCAGCGCTTCCTTTTCCTTCACCGCGAACGACACCGTGTTCATGCTCGGGAACGTGCCGTTGCTGTCCTTGGCGTAGGCGATGTTCGTGTCCACCGCGACCACGAGCATGTTCACCAGCAGCGGGAACGCTTCCAGTTTGGTGCCCAGCTTCAGGGTCGCGTTCACGTTCACGCGGCTCCCCGGCCCGACGAACCCGGCCGCGGCCTGGGCCGCGTTGACCTGGAGGGACATCATGTGGTACCCCTCGGGCAGCGTGACCACCGGCCCCTTGCCCAGGTCCTGGGTGGTGATCGGTTCGTCGGCCCGCAGCGGGCGCGAGAGCCGCTTCTCCACCAGGTCTTCCGGGTTGAGGACGACCGTGACGGGCAACCCGTCCTTCGGCCGCTTGACGATCTTCACCAGATCCTTCAGTTCGTCGCGGGTCAGGGTCGTGCCGACCGCGAGATCCTTGGCAGCGACCACCACGTCCACCTGGTCGACCTGTTTGGCGCTCATCTGGGAGGTGAGGAACGCGGCCACGAGGCCGCACCCCACCGCCACCACCATCAAAACGATGTTTTTCTGCTTCATGGGTGCTAACCCCTCGGAGACAAAGGAGACAAAATGGTCCAACTGCCAGCGGCGGTCAGCCCGTACCTCGTCCCCAAGGGGAAAGAGACGACCGGGTTCCCGGGCGGCACCGCGTCTAACGGTGCGGCCCCTGCGTCGGCCTCACGCGGCCGCGCCTCGGTTCGGTCGTCCCGGGGTGGGTGGGACCGGGGCCGTAAAGCCCGCTGTTGGTCGCGACCCGCAGCGCCACCACCAAGTCTGCCCCCGGCCCCGGGACCGTTGCACCTTCGGAGGTGCCGATCGCTCGAAGTTTGCCGAGTTTGCCAGCGTGGTGTTGTGTGACGCCTTTTCTCCCCGCCCTCTGAATCGGTCGGGCGGGTCGGGTTCCTTCAATGTTTCGGAATTTCCGGAGCGTGCGGAGAACTCGCAGCTTGCCAGTTCTATAGCTCACCCCAGATGGCCCGGTTGTTGCGAGTTACCGGATTTTTCTGATTGAGGCGAAAATTCGAGGGGCGGAAATCGTCGGGCGGGCCTTGAGGTGCGAGCCCCCAGGCCCGCGCCCGCTCCGTGGGCGCGGGATCTTTTTGGGACCGGTCTCAGCCCACCAGGATCAGCATGTAGGCCAGGTACAGGAGGAACCCGACGCACAGCGGGATCCCGTAGGGCAACTTGGTCCACCGGCTGCGGCGGTCGTGCGCCCGCTTGCTCGCGGCGCTCACCTGGCCGGTGCCGAACATCTGCAAGTCGCTCATGATTTCGCGGACGATTCCGGCGTTCTGACCGAACTGGCGGCGGATCAGGATGATGACGAGGCCGAACGCCCCGCCCGCGATCGCACCGAAGCAGAAGGCCCAGAACACGACGCCCATCCCGTGCAGGGCCGCGCCACCGGCGTCGGCCGTGGTCGCGCCGGTCCCGAAGTACGCGCCGGCCCACGCCCCGAAGCCCATTTGCATCTTCACGTCGCCGGCGCCGACGCCGCCGATCGCGAGCATCGGGAGGAGCAGGACGAACCCGAACACGGTGCCCAGGACCGCGAGCGCGAAGCCGCCGGTGCCCGCGTCCACGTGGACGTTGAAGTCGTGCAGCGCGCCGAGCGCCCAGCCGCTCAGGACCAGGGGGAAGGTGATCCAGTTGGGAACTTTCAGGGCCCAGCCGTCGATGAACGCGGCCAGGATCATACCGAAGCTGATGACGACCAGCGGACCGGCGTTCAGGCCCTCGGGCCAGAGCGCGGCCCAGATCTGGTGCGCCGCGATCGCGGCCCCGAGCCACAGGAGCGCGAGGAGCGGCATCCGGGCCATCTGGAGCACGAACGCGCGGTCGATGCCGAGCGAGTCGTCGGTCGCGGGGGCGGTAACAGGGGGTTGGGGGAGCACAGGGGCTGCGTTGCTCATCGGGGGAGTCACCTCGTTCGCGGGTTCGGGTACGGGTCGGAATCCGTGTCGGGGTCCGTGGGCGGGCGCGGCTCCGGCGCGACGCGGGCCGGGCCGCAGTGCGGCTCGGCCCGTATCGCTGTTCGTGTCAGACACGAACGGAGGGTACTCAGCTCGAGGACGTCGGCTTGATGGACGAGCCGACGAAGCTGAAGGTGCTGTTGGCGTTGGAGCCGAGGGTCGTGATGGCGGCGATGCACACCACGACGATCAGGGCCAACATCACCGCGTACTCGACGGCCGTCGGGCCGTCTTCCGCCTTCAGGAACGACACCAAACTCTTGGTCAGACTGCGCATGATCCGATCTCCCGTTGTGAAGGAACTGAAAAAGAGAGCACTTCGCGCGGGGCCGGGTTTCCCCGCCCGGCCCCGCGCCGTCGTCACGAACCCGAGCCGCCGGGCGGCTTCACGCCCTGGAGACTCAAATTGTTATACATACCATTAGTCGTTGCGCCGATGTTTCCAATCGCTGCGACGATCACCACGATGATGAGCGCGAGCATAACGGCGTACTCGACTGCGGTCGGGCCGTCTTCCGCTTTCAGGAAGTTCACGACCCCTCGTGTGAACCGGCCGAGCATGGCTTCTCTCCGTGTGCTGCGCGGGTCAACTGGGTGC
Organism: Gemmata sp. SH-PL17; assembly: GCF_001610855.1. Lineage (NCBI taxonomy): Bacteria > Pseudomonadati > Planctomycetota > Planctomycetia > Gemmatales > Gemmataceae > Gemmata > Gemmata sp. SH-PL17. The sequence continues at coordinate 7,611,127 of NZ_CP011271.1, read as the reverse complement.
CGCCCCCGTTCACGCGGACGTCGCCACTGGCGCTTCTCGTTTTCCCGGTCCGTTGGGCGCTCGGAACAAGAACTCGTTCTCGTAGCCCCCGAACCGGTTTAACTCGAACCACCGGGCCGTCTTTAGAACCGAGCCTGCGTTACCAGACGACCCGTTCACAACGGAACAGTAGAACGCGCGCGGAGGGTGTCAAATGACCGGTTCGGCTATTTTCGAGGCCTTTGCCGAGAAATCCGACGGTGTGCGGAGCGTTGGAAAATGGCTTAAAAGTGCGTAATTTGCTCGGCGCATTCAAGCAGATGAGTCAGCCGCGCCGCGATCGCCGTCGCCCGAACTGTCGGCTCGTGACGCACTACGAGGCGGACGAGCCAGCCGAGGAGCGAACAGACGAACCCGGTGCGCGCGAGGAGCCGAACGAACTCGTCGGGTACGTCAAGTGCACCTCCAGCCGCCCGGTACGCATTGAGGCCCTCGCTGAATACTGATTCCCGGAGCGCAGAAAAATCGCCGAGAAATCGCGCCAGATCAATAGCCAGGTGATCGATTATCATCGCGCCAAAATCGATGATCCCGGTAATCTCGCTGGCGTGAAAGAGAACGTGTTCGCCGCGCAGATCACGCAGACAAGGGCGCGACGGGAGCGGGCGACTCGCCCACGGGCGCAGCGCTACGATTGCGGCATCCGTGTTGCGGGCAACGACGGAGACGGCTCGGCGCAGGAGCGGATCGAGTTCCGGCGCGACGGGCGGGATGTCGCGATTCCAGTCACTAAGTTGCCGTCGGTACGCGGTAAGTACATCGATACGATTTGAGACGCCGCGGCACGGTTGGCGGTCCAGAGCGAGGGGCCAGCACAGGTGCAATTGCGCGATTGCTTCGCACGCCGCCCGTATTTCTGCTTCCGTGGGCTGAATAAGTGCGGTGCCCGGCACCCAGCGGCAAGCGTCCCAGAGTCGTCCGTCCGCGAATACTGTGGTGCGCCCGTGCGTTCCCGCAAATATGGACGGCACAAAAGGTAAACGCGCGGCTTGCGACATCCGGTGGTGAATCTGCTGAACGCGCTCCGCGCTCACATCGACCGGCCAGCCCTTTAGCGCGACGAGCGGCGCACCAGTGGCATCGTCCCCGCGCCACACCACGGCGCCGCTAAAACCCTCGGGTACCGGGTGCCAGGTGAGTTCCGCGGTGAGCGGGCCGAAGTGCTCGGTAACGGCCCGGGGCGGGCGCACAAGGAATTGGTTCACGCGAATAGTTCTTTGTGCTTCACGAGGCGGGTAGGCGCTTCGCGGTCGGCTGGCCCTCGGTCAGTTCCCAGTACGCGCCCGGGTCAACGTTCTCCCAGGATTGCGACTCGCCCCACGACCATCGTACCGTCACGCGCTTGATTGTGGCACCGCCCAGGCCGAAGTGCAGGCGCGGGTCGTTGGCCGAAAGGTAACTGCCGCCGCCCTTCACGAACCGGGTGAGCTTGCGGCCGTCCAACTCGACCGTAACCGTCGAGCCAACGACGTCGCGGTTCCCCTTACCAACGAGTTTGATGCCGACCCACGGGTGCGGCGCGGGCGCTTCGTTGCGGAGGATCACGACCGGGCCGTTGTTTTGCGTCACCACGAGGTCCGGGTGCCCGTCGTTGTCGAGGTCGCCGAGAGCGAGCCCGCGGGCCATATTTTGTGCCTGGAAGTACGGGCCGCCGCGGTTACTGATGTCGCGGAAGAACCGCCGGCCCTCTTTATCGGTGTTGTGGAACAGTACGGGTTGCTGCTTCGGCGAACTCCCGGCGGGGTTGCGCAGAACGTGCCCGTTCGCCACGACCACGTCTTCCCAGCCGTCGTGATCGAGGTCCGTGAACGCGGTGCCGAACCCGACACGGTGGACGCCGATCGAGCCGACCCCCAGGAGCCGCGACCGGTGGTCGAACATTTCCGCCCCGAGGTTGTGGTAGAGCGCGTGTAACTCGCCCTGGTAGTTCGTGACCCAGAGGGCCGCGCGCCCGCTCCCGTCGTAGTCGACGACGTCCACGCCCATGCTGCCGTTGAACTGGCCCCCGTCATCGACCGCGGTGCCCGACGCCACTCCCTTCTCTTCGAGCGCCCCCCCCCGGTTGAAAAGGAGGAAGTTGCGGGCGGCGTCGTTCGCAACGTACACGTCGGGGCGCCCGTCGGCGTTCAGGTCCGCGATCACGACCCCCAACCCGTACCCGTCGGGTTTGAAGTGCTGCTCGGATGCGGTGTCGCGGAATTTCTGGCCCCGATCGTTCTTGAACAGCGAGTGGACGAGCGGTTTGAACCTCTGCGGCACGCACACGTCGCGCGGAACGCTGGCTGATGTGCCCTTACAGATGGGATTGTTTGTGAAGGACCAATCGGTGTAGTGGCACACGTAGAGTTCGGGGTACCCGTCGCCGTCGAGGTCGCCCCACGCGGCGCTCGTGCCCCACAAGGAATCGCGCAGACCGAGTTTTTCGCTCACATCCACGAACCGGCGCCCGCCTCTATCGTTGGGTTCGTTGTGGAACAGCCCGATGCGGCCGTAACCCGTGACGACGAAATCCGGGAACCCGTCACGGTCGTAGTCCGCGACCGCGACCCCGTGCGTGTACCACCAGTCGCCCGCGAGCCCGGCCGCGCTCGTCACGTCCTCGAACTTCATGTTCCCGAGGTTCCGGTACAGTTTGCAGGGGTGGCCCTTCAGATCGGTCTTCGTCGGTCCGTCAAAGTACCCGCCGCCGACCACGAAGATGTCGAGTCGCCCGTCCCCGTCGAAGTCGAACAGCGCCACCCCCGTTCCGAGTGACTCGAGGATGGTGAATTGGTCCGCTTCTTCGCCGTTGCGACACGTAGCGCGGACCCCGGACGCCTCGGTCACGTCGCGGAACCACGGCGCGCCGGTGTAAGCTTCAGTTGGTTCGGTGATGGGTGAGAGGTCGGTCGGCTTGGTGTCGGGTACGCGCGATCCGCAGGCGCTGGTAGCGAGGATGAGCGCGACCGTGCCGACGAGCGCACCCGCTCCGGTCAGGGCTGCCGTGATGCGCGAAGGGGAGAGAGGCGCTCGCATATTGGGTGCCACTGCCAGTAGAAGTGACTGACTGCTGGAATTACGATTTCGGCGCCGGGGGCGTTCGGGGGCGGTTCCGCTCGGCCGTGATCTCCTCGAACCGCTTCCGGTACTGGGCGGCTTCGGCGGGGTGACCCAGGAGCGCCTCGCACCGGCTCATCGCGCTGTTGGTTTCGGGGATGTTCGGCGCCAGTTTCAGCGCCTTGCGGAGCATCGGTTCAGCGTCCGCGAGTTTGCTCTCGTCGAGATTCAGGAGCCCGAGTTCGACCAGCGCGGAGAGGCTGTTCGGATCGTCCGCGAGCATCTGGTCTAGGAGCTTGCGCGATTCGGCGAAATTCCCGAGCGTGCGCTGACCGGTGGCCACGAGGTACCGCAGTCGGCGGTCGTCGGGCTTCTTCTCGCGCAAAATTTCGAGGTGCCGAACGCATTCCTGGGGTTGTACCTGGCTGATCCCCAGTGCCAGGTACAACCGGGCATCGAAGTGATCCGGATCGAGCGCGAGTGCTTCGCGGAGCGCTGTGACACTCTGCGCCTGGTCGCGTGCATAAGCGTAGATGCGCCCCTTCCACGTCAACCCTTGTACCTGATCGGCACGTCCGGGGCGCTGGGCCAACCACGTGTCCGCGGCCTTGTGGAGCCGCGTTACGACGGCAGGATCGTCGCGTTCGGTGTCGATCGTGGCCGTGTGGTTCGGCGCGAGTACCCGGAGCTTGCCTTCCAGGTACGCTTCCATGACGAACGGCGTTTCGGGCGCGTCCGGGCGCCCCACGAACGACTCGAACAATCGGTCCGCGTTGGTGAGGTTGCCGGACTGCACCGCCAACAGGTTCGATTCGAGTTCGTAAGCTTCGTTCGCCGGGTTCTTCCGCAAGTAGGCGGCCAGGTGCTCTTTCGCCCGCGCGAATTCGCCCGCGCGCCGCGCCGCGCGTGCGGCCAGGAGCAATCCTTGAGGGGAATCGGGGTTCTTGGACAGGTACTTCGTCAGGATCTCATCGGCCGCGTGGAAATCGCGCTGATCGAGCGCGGTCCGCGCGTCACGAAGCGCGTTCGGGCCGAGCACTTCCCACGCGCCCCACGCGACTCCAACGAGGAACCCCACCAGCGCGAGGCCGAACACGAGTTTGCGCTGCCGTTTTGACTTCGCGGGCGGTTGAGGCGCTTTGGGAACGGGCGCAGCCTTTTTTGACGGCGGGAGGGTGGTCGGCTTCCGTCGAGGCATGGTGCGGGTCTCAGAACGTGGTGCCCGTCATTGTAGCGGCCCGGCCCGGGAATGTGTGCTTCTGCGCGGGCCGCTTTCGTTAGAATGATCCACTCCTCCCGACTCGGTTCACTCCTCATCTATTAAGGGTCGCTGCCGTGCTACTCCGTGCCCCCATTGTCGCGGTCGCGTTGCTGGCCGCGTGTGTTCCCGGTGCTGCTGCCGAACCCGCCGCGTGGTGGGACGCAGACGTCGAACAGGCGCTCAAGAGCGCGAAAGAGAACCGCCCGGAACTGGAACGCGCCCTAACCGATGTACCGAAGGACCAGCGCAAGGGGATGGCGTTCCTGGTGGCGAACATGCCGGACGGGGATTTGAAAGCGCTGAAGGCCGAGTTCCTTCTGGCCAACGTGGAACTGGCGTACAAGGCGCGCAAGGAGATGCTGTGGGGGAAGGACGTTCCCGAGGAAATCTTCCTGAACGACGTGCTGCCTTACGCGAACGTGGACGAGAAGCGCGATGCGTGGCGCAAGGAGTTCTACGAGCTGTGCGTGCCGATGGTGAAGAACTGCAAGACGCCGATCGAGGCCGTGCAGGTGCTCAACGCCGAACTGTTCAAGAAGCTCAAACTCGGCTACTCGACGCAGCGCAAGGCGCCGAATCAAAGCCCGAAGGAGTCCATCGAGCAGGGGAAGGCGTCCTGCACGGGGCTGTCGATCGTGCTGAGCGACGCGGCGCGGTCCGTGGGAATCCCGGCGCGACTCGTCGGCACGCCGCTGTGGTCTGATAAGCGCGGGAACCACACCTGGGTAGAGATCTGGGATAAGGGGTGGCACTTCACCGGGGCGTGTGAACCCGACCCGAGTGGTCTCGACCGCGGGTGGTTCGTCGGTGCCGCAGCGCAGGCCAAGAAAGATGTTTTCGAGCACGCGATCTACGCCGCGAGTTTCAAGAAGAGCCAACAGCACTTCCCGCTCGTGTGGGCGATGAAGAACAAGAACGTGCCCGCCGAGAACGTCACCGATCACTACGCGAAACCCGCTCCCAAAGCGGAGGCGTTCCGCCTCGAAGTGAAGGTGATTGATGCGAACAAGAAGCGTGTCGCCGAGAAGGTCACCGTGACCGCCACCGCCGACGCGAAGAAGGCGTTCGACGGCACCTCACGCGGCGAAACAGCCGACACGAACGACTTCCTTACATTTGAGCTTCCGCCGAACGCGGAATTCGTGGTGAAAGTCGGTACCGCGACGAAGACCGTGAAGACCGGTGCGGCCGGCGAGAAAACGCTGGTCGAGATCCAAAAGTAATTGCTTCCTCTGGGAGTGCGGGTGGCCCGCTCGCATTTCCATCCCCTGATAATTCACCACCACAAACAATAACCACACTTCGGACGTGCGGGCGAGCTGCCCGCGTCCCGGGATTGAGGAGCTTCAATGCGCGTTTTCGCTCCCGTACTTTTCCTCGTCGCGTTCACGGCGCCCGCATTTGCGGCACCGGACGCGGCCAAGTCTGCGGCTGCTCTCAAGGAACTGCAATCAGCACTCGACGCGAAACCGGCCGCGCTCGCGGATCTCGCGGACAAGGATTTCGCAAAAGTCCCGCTGACGAAGGCAGACGCCGCGACCGCACGCGAGTTGCTGTGGAAGGCCCACGCGGCCACCATCAAGAAGGATCGCGCGGTCGAGGTGAAGGATCTGGTCATCAAGGACGGCAAACTGGAAATGCCGTTCTTCATGAAGACGTTCGGCGAGAAGCCCAAGGGCGGCCGGAGTCTATGGATCTCGCTCCACGGCGGGGGTGGGGCGCCGAAGCAGGTGAACGATCAGCAGTGGGAGAACCAGAAGAAACTTTACACAGTGGAAGAGGGGATCTACCTCGCGCCGCGTGCGCCCACCAACACGTGGAACTTGTGGCACGAGGGGCACATCGACCGCATGTTCGGCCGGCTCATCGAAGACCTCATTGTGCTCGAAGACGTGAACCCGAATCGGGTGTACGTGCTCGGGTATTCGGCGGGCGGCGACGGCGTGTACCAGATGGGGCCGCGCATGGCCGATTACTGGGCCGGCGCCGCGATGATGGCGGGGCACCCCAACGGCGTGTCGCTGCTCTCACTGCGGAACGTGCCGTTCGCGCTGCAAGTGGGCGGCAACGACACGGCGTACAACCGCCACAAGGTCGGGAAGGAGTACGGCGAGCAACTCGACAAGCTCCAGAAGGACGACCCGAAGGGCTACGAGCACTTCGTGAAGATCCACGAGGGCAAGGGCCACTGGATGAACCTGGAGGACAAGGCCGCGCTGCCGTGGATGGCGAAGTTCACGCGCAACCCGGTCCCCGATCGCGTGGTGTGGAAGCAGACCGGCGCTCCGCACGATCGCTCGTACTGGCTCGCGGTGCCGGCGGCCGAAGCGAAGGGCGATTCCCTCGTGATCGCGAAGCACGCGGGGCAGGTGGTCGAGATCACGGACGCGGAGAAGGTGTCGAAGCTCTTGGTGCGGTTCGACGACCGGATGGCCGATCTCGACAAGCCCGTGGAAGTGAAGCACGCGGGCAAAACGCTTTTCACCGGCCCCGCCCCGCGCACTGTGGGTACGCTGGTGAAGACGCTCAACGGCCGCGGCGACCTCGGGCTGATCTTCGACGCGGAAGTGGAAGTAACCGTCGGCGCGGGGAAGTAAGTGAGGAGGTTTGCGTGAACGAAGCCGACTTCTGGTTACGTTTAGAGTTCCGCCTTTGCAGCGAGTTCGCTGGAATGGCGGACCGGCACCTCCGGTACTTGTGGTGCGACGGCTTCGGCCCAGAGCGGTACCACCTGGGCGATTTCGAGCCGCGCATCACCGGGCACGTATGGATTTGTAACGGCGATAAACAGGACAAATGGGAGTTCACGCTCTTTTTGCCGCATCCGATCGGTTCACGGGACGAGATCGATTGGGCGTCGTTGCTTCCGCCGGGGAACGTGACCCGCTGGCTCGCGTTCGATTCGCGCGGTAAGCGGATTCAGATTGAACCCGCGGCGGCCGTGCCCGATCTCGCTTGAAGCTAGCAATCGAAGTTGCGCGCTCGTGTAGCGCTGTTCGCTACCGCGTCTTTTCCTTCACCTCGATACCGGTTTTCGGGTCGATACGCAGGTTCAGTTTCTCGTTCGCGTTGGTGTAGAAGAAGAACCCGAACATCATTTCGTGGTGCGTCTGTGGGCCGTTGCGCACGGTCGCTTGCGGGTCCGGGTTGTACGGGTTGAACGCCGAGTTGTCGTACCGGGCCACGCACTCCAGGCGCGTGCCCTTGGGGAGTATCTTTTTGCCCGGCTCCCAGCGGTACGGCACCTGCCACGAGAAGTTGTAGTTCGCGACGACGAGGAGCGGGTCGCGCGTGCCGTCGGGCGCGTGCGCGGTGAACGTCATGTCCTTCCCGCGAAGGTGCATGTGAGCGAACAGACCGATTCCCACCACGTCGGTATCGAGCGCGCGGCGCGCAGTCACCTTGTGCGCCGGCGCGCCGGGCGGGATCGTGAACTTGCTGTCCGTGAGTTGGATGTTGCGGAGCTGCTGCTGCACGACCGCACGCGGGTAACGCAGCCCGACCGACAAACGGCATTTCTCCTCTTTGCCGGTCGAAACGAAGTGAATTTGCAGCGCGAGAACCGATCCCTTCGGGATGCGGAACGCGGTGCCGTCGTCGAGGACCATCGGCTCGCCGCCGGGCACGTACCCAGTGATGAAATTCTCTTCCTTGAAGCCCGAAACGAGACTACCGAACGCGAGGTTGGCGTGGTGCAGCACGCGCGGGTTGTCGGACGTGATTTGCACCCCCTGCACCCACGTGTCTTCGGTGAAGTTGTGCAGCAGAACCGCGTACTTGTACGGGATGTCGCCTTTGGCGGGCAGCTCGAAGTTCGTTGACTCCAGAACCAGATCCGGCTTCCCAATTAGCCACTTTTCCTTCACCTCGTTCGGCGGCGCGGGCACTTTCGTGAGGTCGCCCGGTGCGGCGTCGGTGCGAGCCCAGTCGGTAAGGACGGCACGCTCATCGTCCGACAATCCGCGGCGGTTTACGAACGGCCCGAAGTCGTGGCTCGCGAACCACGGCGGCATTCGTTGGTCCCGGACGACTTCCGCGATCGCAGCGGCTCGTGCGGACGCTTGCTTGTAGGTGTTGAGCGCGAACGGCGCCGACCCGCCGGTCTTGTGACACTCCGCGCAGTGCTTCCGGAGAATCGGCGCCACGTGCTCGGCGAAGTTCACATCCTTTGGTTTCGTCGACCGGGGGAACGTGATCGAGCAGCCGTCGACCTCGGTTTCGGGCGTTGCGACCTTTTGGCCCGCGAGTATCGCGTCGAGCGCGTCTTTGAGTTCGTGGGTCGTGGGTTTCGGGCGGTTCCCGCGGAGCCGGTACTGGTCGTCGATGCGCCCGCGGTAGCGGATCGTGTGTTCGGCATCGAGCACGACCACCTCCGGCGTGCGCTTCACCCCGAGTGCGCGGGCGACCGAGCCGTCGAAGTCCTTCACGAAGGGGAACTCGACGTCGTACTTCACCGATTGCGTGGCGATCGCGATGAGCGTGTCTTCGTCGGCCGCGTTGACCGCGACGAACTGGACCCCTTTGGGGCGGTACTCCGTTTCGAGCGCCTGGAGCGTGGGTAAGTACCGCTGAACGACCGGGCACGTCGTATTGGTGAACACGAATACGATCGCCTTCTTCGTCCCGAAGTCGGACGAGGTGCGCGGGAGTGATCGCGTGTCCGTGAATTTGAGCTTGTCGACGCGGGCGCCGATCTTCACTGCGTCTTCTGAGCGCGCTGCGTGAACCGAGAGGAGTGCGAACACGAGTGCGAAGAGGGGGCGCATATCAAACCTCGCAGAAGGAGCGTGCGGGGTATGAAAAAGCATACCCCCTCCCTGAAGGGAAGGGGAAGAAAGAACAGTAGACTGCTCTTCCTCCCCTTCCCTTCAGGGAGGGGGTGGGGGGGGTAGGTTCTTCCGCGCCTACTCGTCGGACGGCTTCGCGGTGGAACCGGGCGCGGGCGGGGTGGAGCCGGGCATACCGGGGTACGCGCCGGGCAGGTTCGCCATCACGGTCTGGTTCTTCGACTGCACTTCGCCAGAGGCGTCGAGGAAGATCTTGTCTTGCAGGATCTCCTGGATCACGATCGCCATGCGGTCCGAGATGCCGCGCGCGTCCACTTGCGGCTTGGCGCCCGTGTTCAGCGCCACCATGCGCTTCTGGATGAGCGTGGACAGTTTGAACCGCCCGCCCACCTTGTTCACGATCCCTTCTTCTTTCAGTTCGTCGAGCATGCGGTTCTCCCTAGGTGTTGAAGCGCTCGCGGATGACTCGTTCGAGTTCGCGGACGGCTTCGGAAAGTTCTCTGTTTACGATCCGGTGCTGAAACTCGTTGGCCCGTGCTAATTCTTCTTGGGCCGTAGCCAAGCGCCGCTTGATCCGTTCTTCGCTCGTGTCGTTCCGACCGCGGAGTCGGGCTTCCAGTTCCGGGAAATTCGGCGGTTCGATGAACACCGACAGGTGATCGTTCGGGAGCTTCTCGCGGACGCGCGCCGCGCCCTGCACGTCGATCACCAAAATCACGCCGGTGCCCCGCGCCCGGTGTGGGTCCACTTCGCTCTTGGGCGTGCCGTAGAAGTCGCGCCCGAATACCACCGCGTGTTCCAGCAACCGGTCGTCGTCAATGGCCCGGCGGAACTCGTCCTCGCTCCAAAAGTGGTAGTCGGTGCCATCCACTTCGCCCGGACGTTCTCCCCGGGTCGTCGCGGTCACCGCGCGTCTGAGGGGCAAGCTCGCCTTCGTTTCCGCGAGCAGCCGGTCCACGACGGTCGTCTTCCCAACCCCGCTAGGACCGGAAACGACAATCAAAGGAGCGCGGAGCGTGGAGTGTGGAGCGCGGAGTTCGGAACCGGTAGGCAGTCCGCTGGCCACGCACTCGGCTGTCGAGGGATCGTTCCGCATTCCGCGCTCCGCGTTTCGGCTACTCCACGTTTTGGACCTGCTCGCGCAGTTTCTCCAGCGTCGATTTCATCTCAACGACGTGCCGGCTGATAGCCACGTCGCCGGCCTTCGAGCCGATCGTGTTCGTCTCGCGACCCATTTCTTGGATGACGAACTCGAGCTTGCGCCCGGCCTCGTCGCCCTTGCGGATCAGTTCCGCGAACTGATCGAGGTGGCTCGTCAGTCGCATCACCTCTTCGGACACATCGGTACGGTCGGCGAACAGCGCGACCTCGCGGATGACGGTTTCCGCGTTCAGCACGAGTCCGGCGTCCGCGACCGCCTGTCGCACGCGGTCCAGGATGCGCTGGCGGTACTCGGTCACGACCCCGGGCAACAAAGTGCGAATGGCCGCGAGTTGCTCCGCGATAACAGCGTGGTGAGCGAGCAGTTCCGCCGCGACCGCTTTGCCCTCTTCGCGCCGCATCTGGTTGAGCTTCACCAGCGCGGCATCAAGAGCCTTTTCGACCACCGGCCATTCGTCGTCGGGCGGCGTACCGCCGTTTCGCGTTTCTGGCGCCACTCCCGGTAGGCTCAATGCGCCTGCTGAGAGCGGCGCAACCAGTTCCGGGGTACCGGCTTCGGCACACGAGGTCCGAATCTGCTTCAGGTAATCGGCCAGGACTTTGGTGTTCAGTGCGGGGGCCGCTGCGTGGCCCTGGCGCTCGACCCGAATGTGAACGTGGAGCGTGCCGCGCCGGACGTGTCGGCGGACGACCTTCTCCAGTTCACTCTCGTAGAGCGGGTACGGGTCCGAGCCGCGGACGGTCAGTTTCAGGTGCCGGTTGTTGACCGCTCGCACTTCGACGGACACACCGAGGGCGTCGGTCTCGATGCGGGCCGCGCCGAACCCGGTCATGCTGAGCAACACGCCGGTGGCCTCGCGGAAAAGGGACACGGTAACGGGCGGGACGGTTCGGGAGAGGGAACGCACGAACCGCTCCGTCGTTGGGAGCGGTTCGCGTAAAGTCGGTTTTCGCCTAACTCAGCTCGTGATCGTCGTTTGCGAACTGTTCTTGTCGGCTTCCACGTTGTACTTGACGACCTTGACGTGGATCATGATGACCAGCACCCACACGCCCGCGAGCCACAGGGTGATCTTCACGAACTGGTCCGCGGCGCGCGACCCGAACGGGCTGGACCCGCCCGCCCCACCGAACGCACCGGCCAGCCCGCCGCCCTTACCGCGCTGGATCAGCACGAGCAGCATCAGCAGGAAGCCGATCGCGAGAACGATGACGTTGAGTGCGTGCGAGTACCAAGCGGCGGCGAAAAGATCCACGACCAACCTCCCTACTCCGAACGGTGCTACGGCCACCGTGCCTGACCGGTTGAACTGTTACTCTAGTAACGATCGTACCCGTCGAAAAGGCTACCCGCCCGCGGCCTTCACGATCGCGACGAAGGAGTCGGCCTTGAGACTCGCCCCGCCGACGAGTGCGCCGTCCACGTCCGGCTTGCTCATCAGCCCGGCGGTGGTTTCGGGGGTGACGGAGCCGCCGTAGAGGATTGGAGTCGTATCGGCGATTTTATCGCCGTAAAGTTGGCGGAGTTTCGTGCGAACGAAGGCGTGGGCCTCCTGCGCCTGCTCCGGCGTCGCGACTTTACCGGTCCCGATGGCCCAAACCGGCTCGTATGCGATCACCAACCGCTGGAACTGCTCGTCGGTCAGACCGGCGCAGGCCGCGAACACCTGGCGCTGGAACACGCGCTCTTGCAGGTTGCGCTCGCGCTCCGCGAGGGTTTCGCCCATGCACAGGATCACGCTCAGCCCCTCTTCGAGGGCGGTGTGGACCTTGTGATTGATGGCCGTTTCGCTCTCGCCGAGGATGTGCCGGCGCTCGCTGTGGCCGACGATGGCGTACTTGCACCCGGCTTCGAGGAGCATCGCGGGGCTGACCTCGCCGGTGAACGCCCCCTTCTTCTCGTAGTGGACGTCCTGGGCGCCGAGGGCGACGGCCGATCCCTTAATCGCCTCGCCGACGGGAACCAGCCACGGGAACGGCGGGCACACCGCGACCGTCACGTTCGTGTCGGTGCCGACGCCCTTCGCCACCGCCGCGCCGAGCGCCTTGGCCTCGGCGAGCGTGGTGTTCATCTTCCAGTTCCCGGCAACGAACTTCTTGCGCGTCGGCATTGCGTTAATTCCCGTAGCAAGCAGAATTTCGATTGGTCAGCGGGGACCGATCAGGATCGCGATCCAAATAAACGCACTGAGCACCGCGACGATTGCCGTGCAAATGTCGAGTCCGACCACCAGCAAACGTCCGCGTTCCGCCCGCGTCCCAAAACGCTCTCGGATTCGGACCGCGATGTAAACAATCAGCCCGAACCAGGCCAGCACGATTGCCAGGCTTTGCGATAGCAGCAATTCGCCCGCGGTTCCCGGTGAAATCCGCCGCACCCAGTACAGCCAACTCGTGACGCCCGTGAGGGCGTGCAAGCCGAGCATCTGGAGCACACGCGGCCCCCACCGGTTCCAGGTGTCCGGTGGGGGAGGGGGCGGCCACCATTCGGACTCTTCATGAACAACGTCGGGGCCGAACGAATAATCCGGCGCGGCCTCGGCGGGCCACCACTCGGAATCATCGGGCGCGTTGGGATCTTCCATCGCCGCACCGGTCCGGGATCGGGCTTACTTTTCCGGCGGCGCCCAGAACTCGCGACCCAGGGCAACGGCGAGCCTGCGGAGATCGCCCATCAGGTCGAGGAACTGGTGCGGCAGCAGCGCTTGCGGTCCGTCTGAGAGCGCCTTTTCCGGGCAGTTGTGGACCTCGACGTGGATGCCGTCGGAACCTGCGGCGACACTCGCCCGGCACATGCTCGGGATGAGGTCCGGGCGCCCGGTCGCGTGCGACGGGTCCACGATGATGGGCAGGTGGCTCTGGCCCTTCACGTTCGGCACCGCGCTCATGTCGAGCATGTTCCGCGTGCTGTCCTCGAAGCTCCGGACCCCGCGCTCGCAGAGCACCACGTCCTTGTTGCCCTCGGACAACACGTACTCGGCCGACATGAGCAGGTCTTTGACGGTCGCGCTCATGCCGCGCTTCAGGAGCACCGGCTTCATCGCCTTGCCGCACTCTTTCAGCAGGTCGAAGTTCTGCATGTTCCGGGCGCCGATCTGGAGCATGTCCGCGTACCGGCACACGAGGTCGACCTGCCGCGGGTCCATGACTTCCGTCACGACGGGCATGTCGTACTTGTCGCCCACGTCCCGGAGGATCTTCAGCCCGTCTTCGCCCATCCCCTGGAAGGCGTAGGGGCTGGTGCGCGGCTTGAACGCGCCGCCGCGGAGGATGTTCGCGCCGCCGGCCTTCACGTACTTCGCGATCGTGTCGAGGACTTCGTACCCCTCAATGGCGCACGGCCCGGCGATCATGGCGAGACTGCCGCCGCCGATCTTCACCTTGCCCACGTAGACCGAACTGTCCGACTTGTGGAACTCGCGGCTCGCGAGTTTGAACGGCTTCATGATCCGCAAAACTTGCTCGACGCCCGGGATCGCGGAAAAGTTCTCCGTGCCGGGCTTCGCTTCGTCACCGATCACGCCGATGATGGTCCGGCTCTCGCCCCGGCTCATGTGCGGGGTATAGCCCAGGTCGCGCACCCGCTCGATCACGTGGTCGATCTGTTCAAGCGTCGCGTCGGGCCGGATGACGAGGATCATGAAAGAGCTATAGGGTTAAGTGGAGAGACTGCATGAGCAGGTGTAATAATCTTACTAACCGGAGCAGAATAATGCAGGGGGCGGACCGCACCAATTGCGCGGCCCGCCCCCTCGATTTCTCTTCGGGTTTATTCGCCGTCCGCCCGGGCTAACGGGAACGAGCCGAGAACGGTCACGGACTCGCACATGTCTTCGAGAACGGCGAGCACCTTCTTCACCCGCGTGTCCTCGCGGTGACCGTCGAAGTCCACGAAGAACACGTACTCGCCCTTTGCCTCGCGGAACGGGAAGGACTCGATCCAGGTGAGGTTGATCTTGTTCTGCTTGAACGCGGTCAGCACGTCGGCCAGCGACCCCGGCGTGTGAGCGATCTGGAACATTAGGGCCGTCTTGTCGGTGCCGGTCTTGGTCGAGTCCGTGGCGCCGATCACGGCGAACCGAGTTTCGTTGAACGGCGAGTCCGCGATGTTTTCCGCCAGGATGCCGAGGTTGTAGCGCACGGCTGCCTCGCGGCTGGCCACCGCCGCGACGTTCGGCTCGGTTTGCACGAGTCGCGCCGCGTCCGCAGTGCTGGAGACGGGGTGGAACGTCGCGTTCGGCAGGTTCTTCGAGAGCCAGTTGCGGCACTGGCTCAGCGCCTGTTCCTTCGAGTACACGCGGCGCACTTCGGCCTGGGCGCAGTTCGCGAGCAGGTGGTGTCGCACGCGGAGCCGGATCTCGGAGCAGATCTTCACTTGGTCCGGGAACCGCATGAACATTTCCAGCGTGTCCACCACCCGACCGTCGGTCGAGTTTTCCAGCGGCACCACGCCGAAGTCCGCGTGCTTGCGGTTCAGTTCCTCGAACACGGCCGCGATGTTGGCCGTGCGGTTGTAGATCGACGCTTCGCCGAACCGCTGGATCGCGGCGAGGTGGCTGTAACTGTACTCCGGCCCCAGGTACGCGATCTTCTGCTGCTTCTGGATCGCACGCGACCCGCTGATGAGTTCGCGGAAGATCGCCTTCACGGTGATCGTGGAGAGCGGCCCCTTGTGCGCGTCGAGGACGTTCGTGAGAACCTCTTCCTCGCGCGCGGCGGAAAACACGTTGCCGCCCTGATCTTCTTTGACTTTCCCGATTTGCGCCGCGACCGAGGCCCGCTTGTTGAGCAGTTCGAGAATGTTCAGATCGAGCTTGTCGATCTGCCCCCGAAGTGCCGCCAGATTCGAGGCGCCTTTGTCGGGCGCGGAGTTGGAATTGGAGTCGCTTTTGCTGCGTGCCATATCCGGGTCCGCGTGCGGTAGTTCACTGATGAATGCGGTGACTCTACCGGTGTGATATGAGTGCGTCAACGAAATGGGGGCACTCGGGTGACCAAAGTGGCTCGAAACGGGTGAATGGCCGCTCACCCCTGTGCGAGATTGGCCCGAGCTGCAATCCCATCACTGACGGGGAGTTGCGGCGAGACTGCTGATTTGGCAGGCGGCGAAAAAGTTGCGATCATGTCTCGTCTTGCAGCAACGTCACAAGTCGTGAAATTACCAGTTGTTGTGCGATTGCTGCCGAAGCAAGTGGGTAGTCGGCATGGTGATTGCAGTGGAAGCGGGAAAAACTTTGAATCGCTGAAGAGTTTGGGGCATCCAATCTCGGTGAAATGACACAACCCCGGACCGACCGACTCGGTGTCACAGAGCGCCCTGAACGAGGGATAAACTGACAGCGGGTTTTGGTGACGAGTGACCGGGGGAAACAGTAAAATTAACGTCACAAACAGGAGATAGCAAAATGGCCGAAGAAAAAATCATCGGTATCGACTTGGGCACCACGAACTCGGTCGTCGCCGTGATGGACGGCACCTCCGTGAAGGTGATCCCGAACCAGGACGGTAACGCCACCACCCCGAGCATCGTCGCGTTCACGGACAAGGGCGACCGGCTCGTCGGCGACCAGGCGAAGCGCCAGGCGGTCACGAACCCGAAGCGGACCATTTACTCGATCAAGCGGTTCATGGGCCGGCGCCACAACGAGGTGGAGAGCGAAGAGAAGCTCGTTCCCTACAAGCTCGTCGGCGGCCCGAACGATCTCGTGAAGGTAGACATCGACGGCAAGCAGTTCTCGCCGCCGGAAATCTCTGCCATGATCCTCCGCAAGTTGAAGGAAGCGGCGGAAGCGTACCTCGGGCACACCGTGCGCAAGGCAGTCATCACCGTCCCGGCGTACTTCAACGACGCCCAGCGCCAGGCCACCATCGACGCGGCGGCCATCGCCGGGTTCGACACCGAGTACGAGATCCGCGGGAAGGACGGCAAGATCGTCAAGCAGCGGATGCGGATCATTAACGAGCCGACCGCGGGCGCGCTCGCTTACGCGCTGGACAAGAAGCAGGATCAGAAGATCGCGGTGTTCGACCTCGGCGGCGGGACGTTCGACATTTCGATCCTCGATGTGGGCGAGGACGGCGTCTTCCAGGTGAAGAGCACCAACGGCGACACCCACCTGGGCGGCGACGACTTCGACCAAGTGCTGATGGACCACATCGCCGACGAGTTCAAGAAGCAGAACGGGATCGATCTGCGCAAAGACGCGATGGCGATGCAGCGGCTCAAGGTGGCCGCGGAGCAGGCGAAGAAGGACCTGAGCCAGCAGGTGAACGTGGACATCAACCTCCCGTTCATCACGGCCGACGCGGACCGCAACCCGCTCCACTTGGTGATGTCCATCAACCGCAACCAGTTCGAGCGGTTGGCGGAGCACCTCATCGAGCGGTGCAAGAAGCCGGTGCTCGCGGCCCTCAAGGACGCGAAGTTCACGCCGGCCCAGATCGACGAAGTGGTGATGGTCGGCGGGATGACCCGCATGCCCCGCGTGCAGCAGTTGGTAAAGGAGATCTTCGGTAAGGAGGGGCACAAGGGCGTGAACCCGGACGAGGTCGTCGCGATCGGCGCGGCGATTCAAGGGGCGCAACTGCTCCTCGGGGCCGCGGCCGACATCCAGTTGCTCGACGTGACCCCGCTCTCGCTCGGGCTGGAAACGCTCGGCGGCGTGCTCACGGTCATGATCCCGCGGAACACGACGATCCCGAAGAAGGCGAGCGAGAAGTTCACCACCGCGGCGGACAACCAGCCGTCGGTCGAGATCCAGGTGTTCCAGGGCGAGCGCCCGATGGCCCAGGACAACAAGCTGATCGGCAAGTTCCACCTGGACGGCATCCCGCCCGCGCCGCGCCAGGTTCCGCAAATCGAGGTGACGTTCGAGATCGACGCGAACGGCGTGCTCTCGGTCGGCGCCAAGGATCTGGGGACCGGTAAGGAGCAGCAGATCCGCATCGAGGGCTCGTCCGGGATGAACAAGGACGAGGTCGAGAAGATGAAGCGCGACGCGGAACTGCACGCGGACGAGGACAAGCAGAAGCGCGAGTTCGCGGACGCCAAGAACGGCGGCGAGACCCTGATCCACCAGATCGAGAAGATGTTCGCGGACGCCGGCGACAAGCTGACGGAGGCGAACAAGGCCCCGATCAACGCGGCCATCGGCAAGCTCCGGGAAGCGATCGGCCGCCACGACCTCGCCGCGGTGAAGGCCGCGACCGCGGAACTACAACAGTCGTCGCAGGCCATGTCGCAGCACATGCAGGCGAACGCGGGCGGCGCTTCGCCTGCGGGGGCCGAGGGCAAGAAGGACGGTCCGGACGACGTGATCGACGCCGAGTACGAAGTGAAGAAGTAACCTCCTGGGCCGAATGGCTCGGGTAACACGGTCCGCGGGTGGCGCCTGTTTGCGCGATCCGCGGACCGTTGTTTTTTGGTGGATCGGTCCGGAAGTTCACAAACACTCGGCGGGCGGGTATGTTAGGGTTGGTGGACACGTCCCCAAGAGGTTCCGTTATGCCGGCACCACAACCCACAACTCCTCCCAAAAATGCTCCCGCGAACGGAAAAGAGCCGTTCGTCGTCGAGGGGCCGCCGGACGAAGAATTCTGGGAGCGCTACAACCGTCGACTGGAGTTCCCGCTCGCGACGGTCGCGACGGTGTTCTTCCACGTGCTCGTGGGCGCGGTGCTCGTGTACGTCCTCGTGGGGCTGATGAGCGACGCGGACACCTCTGGCCCGACGATGCAAATCGCCGCGGTCGGAGGAATGGACGACACCGGTGAAGGCTCCGAAGGCTCCGGCGGGCAAGAGGATCCGGATCTCATTCGCGACGTTAAGCCGATCACGGCCGCGCAACAGGTGCTACCAACCCCGCAAGCGCTTGCGGACGCCAAAGAGACCATCCAGAAGATCGTGCTAGATGATCCAAATGGAAGGCTTCCTATTGCGCCGTCTAATGCGGCCACGTTCAGCCAGATCGACGAGAGCTTGCGGAAGAAATTACTTGGTGTGGGCGCTCAGAAGGGTGAGGGGAACCAGGGCGGTAAGGGGAGCGATGGCTCGGCGGGCACCGGCCCGGGGGGGACCGGCGCGGACTCCACCCGTGCACGCGGGCTGCGGTGGGTGCTGCGCTTCAAGGTCGCCAATGGGCGCGATTACCTCGCGCAGTTGCAGGCGATGAAGGCCGAGATTCTCGTTCCGATTCCCGGCACCGCAGACAGTATTCTGATTAAGGACATCAGCAACCCGGGCGCGCAGCGCAAGGCTTCGGACGCCGACCTGCGCGACCTGGCGAAGAAGATCCAGTTCAGCGACACGCGCCGCGATGCGGTGCAGGGCGTGGCCGGGGCGCTGGGGTTGGACTTCACGCCGAAGACGTTCTTCGCGTTCTTCCCGAAAGGGTTAGAAGAGGATCTCGCGCGGCTGGAGACGAGCTATCGCAACCGCCGCGCTGAGGACATTGAGGAGACGATCTTCCGCGTCACCATTCGCGGCGGGACTTACGAGTTCGTGGTGGACGAGCAGCAAATCAAGCGGTGATTACGAGTGAACCCCGACCGCGAGGTCGGCGGGTTGCACCCGATTGGCTGCGCCACCCGCCGACCTCGCGGTCGGGGTTCTCCTTTTAAGCCAGTATCTTCTCGATGACGTGCCCGTGAACGTCGGTCAATCGGCGGTCGGTGCCGTCGTGCCGCACGGACAGCAGCGTGTGGTCGATGCCCATCAGGTGCAGAATCGTCGCGTGGATGTCGTAGCAGTAAGTTCGATCTTTTTCCGTGCGCCAGCTCCACGGGTCGCTTTCGCCGTGGCTCACTCCGCCTTTCACACCCGCACCGGCCAGCCACGCGACCGACGTACCCTGGTTGTGATCGCGCCCAGTCGCGCCCTGAGTGAACGGCTGCCGCCCGAACTCCGTGCTGAACACAACCAGCGTGTCGGAGAGCATCCCGCGATCGTGCAAGTCCTGAAGGAGCGCCGCGGACGGTTGGTCGACGGATTTCGCCATCGGCGGCAGTTCCCGGATGATGTCGGTGTGGTTGTCCCAGTTGTTCGTCGGCCCGCCGGCGCCGCTCCACACCTGAACGAACCGCACGCCGCGTTCGAGTAACCGGCGGGCGAGCAGGCACCGGCGCCCGAACTCGGCGGTCGCGGGCTGGTCGAGGCCGTACTTCGCGCGCGTTTTCTCCGACTCGCGGTTGAGGTCGAGCGCTTCGGGCGCGTGCTGCTGCATCTTCGCCGCCAGTTCGTAGCTCTCGATGCGCGCTTCCAACCGCGAATCACCGGGGCGCGCGTCCGCGTGGGCACGGTTCACTTTGCCCAACAGTTCCAGTGCGTCCTTGTCCGCGCTGGAGGAGACGAATTTCTCTTTGGGGGACGGTGCGAGGTCCGGGATGGGCGGGTTACCGCCCGCGTTGAGAATGGTGCCCGCGTGCGCGACCGGGAGGAAGCCCGAACCGAAGTTGCCCCTCTGGTTGTACGGCAGCCCGCGCGCGTCCGGCAGCACGACGAATGTGGGCAGGTTATCGGTCAAGCGCCCCAAGCCATACGAGAGCCACGCGCCCATGCACGGGAACCCGGGGAGGATGAACCCGGTGTTCATCATGTAGCTGGCGGGGCCGTGAACGTTCGACTTGGACGCGACCGCCATGAGAAACGCCATGCGGTCCACTTGCGTCGCGAGGTGCGGGAACATCGAACTGACCCAGCGCCCGCACTGCCCGTGTTGCTTGAACGGGAACGGCGACTTCATCAGGTTGCCGGGCGTGCTGGTGACGCCCTCGACCTTCTCGCTGGTGCCGGGATCGAACGGCTTGCCGTGCCCTTTCTCCAGTACGGGTTTGTAGTCGAACGTGTCGGGCTGGCTGACGCCGCCGTTCATGAACAGTTGCACGACGCGCTTGACCTTCGCGGCGTGGTGCAGCCCGCCGTTGAACTCGGCCTTCGGCTTCACCGCGCCAGGCAATTCGCCCGCTTCGGCCATGAGTTGCGCGAGCGCGAGCCCACCGAGTCCGCCACCAAAGGACCAGAGGAAGTCGCGGCGCGAGTGCGTGGTCATGGGGAGAGGCCCTGCAGCGCGGAGAGTTCGGGCGGGCTAACGTGCCATCGGTCTTGAAAAGACGGCGGGACGATCAATGGTAACCCGGGTGCACGCGGAATGCGAGCGCCTGATTACCACCGATCGTCCCGCGTGGGAAACTAACCGTTGTTTAGTCGATGATCTTGGTAAGCGGGTACTCGACGATCCCGCTGGCACCGGCTGCTTTTAGTTGCGGGATGATGTGCCGGACCGTGTCCTCGTCGATGATCGTGTTCACGGCGACGAAATCCTGATCGGCCAGTGGCGCGATCGTTGGGTTCTTCAGTGCCGGGAGCTGCGCGAGCACGCGGGACAAATCGGCCCGGCGCACATTCATCATCAGCCCGACCTTCCCCTCGGCGGCCATTGCGCCCTTCAGCATGAGGATGAGGTCGTCCATCTTCTGGCGCTTCCACGGGTCCGCGGCCGCGTCCGGGTTCGCGACGAAACGCGTCGTGCTCTTCAGGAGATCGCACACGATGCGCAGGTTGTTCGCCTTGAGCGAACTTCCCGTTTCGGTCACCTCGACGATCGCGTCGGCGAACTTGGGCGGCTTCACCTCGGTCGCGCCCCAACTGAACTCGACCTGCGCGGTCACGCCGTGTGACGCGAGCCACTTCCGTGTGATGTTCACGACCTCGGTGGCGATGCGCTTGCCCTGCAAGTCCTTCGGCCCCTGGATCGGCGAATCGTTCGGCACCGCGAGCACCCACCGCACCGGCCGGCGGCTCACCTTGCTGAAGACGAGTTCGCTGAGTTCCACGACGTTGGCGTCGCTCTCCACGATCCAGTCGTGCCCGGTCAGCCCGCAGTCGAGCGACCCGTCGGCGACGTAGCGGCCCATTTCCTGCGCGCGGATGAGCGTGCAGTGCAGTTCCGGGTCGTCGATGGCGGGGTAGTAGCTGCGGGACGGGAACGTGATCTTGTACCCGGCCTTGCGGAACAGTTCGGCGGTGGCCTCTTGTAGCGAGCCGGCCGGGAGCCCCAACTTCAACACGTTGTTCATAATGCGAAAGCGTCCGAAACGCGGAGAGTGAACCGATCGCGAGCCGGTGCCCGGAACCGGTCCGAGTGCGCCGCAACCTTTCTGTCTTTTCTATTCCGCGGTCCGCGTTCCGCACTCCGCGTTTCGGACGACTTCGTGCCCCGGAAAAACGATACCGCCCGCGGTTTGGACCGCGGGCGGGAGCGTGCGTTCGGCCGGAAGCAGGAGATCAATACCGGACCTGGAGGCCGAAGGTGACGCCGCCCAACCAGTAATCGGACTGGAGGAGGGAGACGCCCGGGCCGCGGACCGCACCGCCCGTCCCGTAGTTCGACCCGAACGGGATCGCGGCGCTGCTGACGACCGGGTTCACCTGGTTGCCCGGGCGGATCACGTCCGGGAGGTACAGGAAGTTCACCCCGACGTACCCGGTCAGGCCCCGGGTGAGAGCGATACCGAGGGTTCCACCGAATTCCGGCATGTAGGTGAACCGGTCGTCGGTGTAGGTGCCGATGTTGCTCGGGTTCGCCAGCACCCCACCGTAGGCCCCGCCCGCCCCGCCGCCGGTGCCGCGGACGACCGGGGTGCTGATCTGCGAGCCCGACGCGCCCGTGAAGTCGATGAACGAGCTGCCGCCGAAGACGTCCAGGCGCTGGTGCAAGTTACCGATCGAGATCTTCGCACTCGCACTGGCGCTCACGATACCGCAGCGGGCCTCGGAGCGGAGCCCGAAGGACGCCCCGTTGAAGTTGTTGGTGGCCCGGAACGAGTCGCGAACGTTGACGAACGACGGCGTTTGGATGATGACCCCGCCGAAATTGGTCTGGTTCGGGACGACCCGCGTACCGACCTGCGTGACGATCCCGAACGGACCGGTCTGGAAGATCGGCAGGACCAGGCCGCTGTTCAGGGCCGTGAGGCTGTCGATCCACAGGTCTTCCTTGAGCTGGAAGAACCGGTACCCGGCCAGGAAGTCGACCGACCAGGACCGCCGTGCCCCGGGAGCGGACCGGTACAGGTTCCAGACCGCCGACGGTTCGATGCTGAACGTCGAGGTGCTGGTACCCACCTGCACGCTCGCCGGGCCGAAGTCCGCACTGGAGAGCACGATCGTGCTCGTCACCTGGTTCGCGTCCACGAACGGGCGGGCCAGCACCGGGATGCCCGAGAAGTTCCCGAGGCCACCGAAGTCCTGAATGTTCGACCGCTTCTCGGTGAAGAACCCGGTCAGGTTGAACCCGAACCGTCGGTCCGCGTCACCGAAGAACCCGGCCGACAACCGCATACCGCTCATGGCGTTGTAGCCGAGCGTCCCGCGGTCCACGAGGGCGACGGTGCTCGCCGCACCGAGGACGCCCTGGTCCGCCGGGGCGCTGGAGGTCAGCAGCGGGTAGCGGACCGGTTGGCCCTTGGTGAACCACAACAGGTACTCACCGTCCACCCACCAGCGTGGCGCGCTCCCGAGTTCGCCCGCGCCGCCCCCGGCCGGTGCCGGCTGGTACGACTGCGCCCCGTAGGGGCCGGGCATCGGGTACATCGGGCCGGGCGGCGGCCCGAACCCACCGACCGGGCCGAGGCCCAGTGGGTCGTCCGGCGGGCCGTAGTTGCCCGGCGGCATAATGACGGGCGCCGGCGCGCCCGCCCCAGCCCCTCCCACCGCGGGCGATCCGCCCAACGGCGCGCCCACACCGGGAACCCCGGCGGGTAGAGGAGTCGGTTCAACTGGAGACTGCCCCCAAGCAGCCCCCGCTCCGGCGGCCAGAGCCGCGATCGATCCCAACAAGCCTTTTCGCATGGCACGCTCCTGCTCTGCCAGCCGTGGCGGGACGAGGCGGCCGGCGGCCGAGCACTCCCCCAGATTCCGGCACTCCGAATCGTGGTCCGCGGGCATCCCCCGATACACCGCCCCCAACCCGGACAACGCACGTCGTCCTGCTACATGGAACAATCGGCACGATCAGATACGGACCTTGAGGCAGATTGCGATTTGGAGCGAGTGTGTCGGAAACGACGAGCAATTGGTTTCGTGGAGTTGGGATGGATTGGCGGATTCGGAGCAGGGCCGTTCCTTGTTTCATGTTGTGGATTTGAGTGCGGTTGGGTAATCGGGGCGCGTTGCCTCTTGGTCCCGGAGTTGCGCATGCCCCCTCGCACCCTGTACGACGCGCTCGCCACGCTCCCCGACCCACGCAGTCGCCACGGTCGTGTCCACCCCTTGCCTGCCGTTCTGGGACTCGTCGCGTTGGCCCTGCTCATGGGACGCAAGAGCCTCTCCGGGATCGCGCGATTCGGGCGACAACACGGAACCCCACTGGCCCACGCACTCGGGTTCCGACGGGGCCAAACGCCTACCACGTCCACGCTCTCGCGCACGCTCCGACGATTCGACGCGCAACAACTCGAAGGCGCCCTGTCGCGCTGGATCGAGGGGCGCATCGACCCCGCCGCGTTTGAACACCTCGCGCTCGACGGCAAGACCCTGCGTGGGAGTCGCGACGGGGACGTGCCCGGACTGCACCTGGTCGCCGCGTTCGCGCCGGCGGTCGCGGCGGTTCTAGCTCAGGTGCGCGTCGATTCCCGGACCAACGAACACAAGGCCGCGTTGGAACTGCTGGGGATCCTGCCCCTGACGGGCAAAGTGGTGACGGGCGACGCGATGTTCTGCCAACGGGATCTGGCGAAACAGGTGATCGAAGCCGGGGGCGATTACGTCCTCGTGGCCAAGAACAACCAACCGGCCCTGGTCATCGACATCGAGGGCGGGTTCGCGTTCGCAACCGCCGCCCGCTCGATCGCGGCGGCTACTTCCCCCTGAACCGGTCCCGACGCCCGCGCCGTCGGGCCGGTCGGCCACCTCAACGGACAAGGGCCACGGGCGTCGGGAGACGCGCACCCTTGAGGTCACGCGGATCCTGACGGTGAGCCCGATGTGGAAGGGACTCAAACAGGGCTTCAAGGTAACGCGCGAGCGCATGGTGAAGGGCGCGCGGACGGTGGAGGTGGTGCACGGGATCACCAGCCTCTCGGCGGAGCGAGCGGACGCGGCGACACTTCTGGGCCTGGTTCGGGATCACTGGCGCATCGAGAATCCGTTGCATTACGTCCGGGATGTAACTCTGGGCGAGGACGCGTGCCGGGTGCGCAAGGGCACCGCCCCTCAGGTTCTCGCGGCCTTGCGCAATGCCGTGGTTCATTTGTTGTCCGGAGTCCGGGCCAAGAATCACCCCGAGGCCATCGAACAACTTCAAATACACCCGGACCAAGCACAGGCGCTTATCGGCATCCCGCAGTGTGAATAAAGGAACGGCCCTGGGATTCGGAGGATTGGGAGGCGATTGCGATCGTGTTGACGCGGTTCGCCCAAGCTGCTATTGGCGGGCTGCGAAATTTGGGCAACGGGACCGTCTCATGACCGAAAACTCGCCGAGCCGCCTCACCCGCCGCGATTACGCACTCCTCGCCGCGTTCTGTTTCGCGCTCTTCTCGTTTTGCGCGCTCTTCGCCAAGACGCTGACCGGGCACGAATCGGTAGTCGCACAGAACAGTCGCGAGATGCTGGCAGGCGGCGACTGGATCGTCCCCCGCGTGGGAGGAGAGCCGTGGCTCGAGCGCCCGCCCGCGTCGGCGTGGTTCATTTGCGCGGTGTACGCAATCGCGGGCACGTCCACCAGCGACGCGGTCGCGCGCCTCGCGGCGGTGCTGATCGCGGTGCCACTCGTGCTGCTCGTGGCGCGC
Organism: Gemmata sp. SH-PL17; assembly: GCF_001610855.1. Classification (NCBI taxonomy): domain Bacteria; kingdom Pseudomonadati; phylum Planctomycetota; class Planctomycetia; order Gemmatales; family Gemmataceae; genus Gemmata; species Gemmata sp. SH-PL17. The sequence goes on along the minus strand of NZ_CP011271.1, from coordinate 7,586,056 downwards.
ACTGGGGCTCTCTTCTATGGCCGCAACGCGGGTCTGGCCGCGGGCGGCATCTTCGCCACGATGCACGAGTTCTACGGCTACGCGAGCAACCCCGAAGCGGACATCTTCCTGTGCCTGATCGTGACCGCGACTGTTGCGGTGTTTGCGCAACTGGAATTCGGCCCGCGGGCGAGTCGCGTGAACGAATCTGGCTCGTTCTTCGGCTCGCGCCCGTTACTGGTGCTCGCGTTCTTTGCGCTTCTGGGAGCGACCAATCTGGCGAAGGGCGTGATCTTCGGCACCGTGATGGCGGGACTGCCGATCGCCGGTTACTTGCTGTGGAACCACTCGTGGGGGCAACTGAAACGCTACGTGTGGCTCTGGGGCGGGTTGGCCGCGGCGGGCGTCGCGCTCGCGTGGCCGATCGCGGTGATATCCCGGCACCCGGAAATCATCGATTTGTGGCGCGACCACTACCTCAATCGGTTGAACAAGGGCTACCTACAAGAGCCGTGGTGGTACTACGCGGTCAACGTGCCGTTCGTGCTGTTGCCCTGGACGCTCCCCGCGCTCGTCGGGCTGTGGCAAACGCGCCGGGCGGCTTTCGCCGGACCGGGACCGGAGCGCTTCTTGTGGTGCTGGGCAATTCTCCCGCCGCTCGTGTTCTCCGCGTCGGACGGGAAGCACCATCACTATTTGCTCCAGTGCATGGCACCGTGGGCGCTTCTCTCCGTGGGTGGTGCGGTCGCGATGTGGTCGTTCGCACGCGAGCGCATGCCGGCGTGGGTACGTAACCCGTGGGCGTGGGCCGGGCTGGTTGGGTGTGTGGCGGTGTGGGCCGCCATGAAGTACCGCGGAGCGATTGGCGCCCCGGAATGGCTCCTCGTGAGTTTGGCCGTTTCGTTGCCGCTGCTCACGTTCGCGTTCGTGCGGTTCGCGAACCACCCGAACCAGCGCGCGGCAATCGTGGGCGTGCTCCTTGTGTTCGCGGTGGCGTATTCCGAATGGACGTACCTCCGCGCAGCTACCCGCGATGCTTACGCGCCCGACAACGCGATGCTGCACCGCACCCCCGAGTTCGTCCCGTCGGACGCGCCGATTTACGTTCAGTACGACTGGCTTCGTCCGCTCGAAACGTTCTGGGTGCTGTACCACACACCGCAGCCGGGTACACTCGTGCGCGACCCGTGGGATCTGAAAGAGAAATCCGGCGGGCGCGAGAGCGCGTTCATTCTGGCGCGCCGACAGGACGCGGAGCAGTTCGCGGTCATTGGCTCAGTGGAACCGCTCCTGGAGAGCGAGAAGACGCGCCTCGAACCGCACGCCGGCTATCGGCGCACGCTCTATCGTGTGAAGTTCCACGCGACGGCCCCGCCCGCGCCCCCCGAAGTCTTGGCCGAGAGCCGCCGCACATTGTGGTAAGGGGTGCTTGTGTCGGGCGGGCGGGACGGTAGGCTGAGTACCGTGTCGCTCGCACGTCGTGAGTTCTGCCATGCTCTCACTTGCCGGTCGGCCGTCGCGTAACTGTTCCGGCCCCTCACGGCGCGAGTTCCTCCGCGCGGGCGGGTTGGCCGTTGGTGGGCTGAGCTTGCCGACGCTGCTCCGCGCACGAGCGGGTGAGTCGGCGAACAAAAACAAACCGCGCGCCAAGTCGTGCCTGCTCATCTTCATGGACGGCGGGCCGAGTCACCTCGAAATGTGGGACATGAAGCCCGAAGCACCGGCCGAGGTGCGGGGCGAGTTCAAACCGATCCGATCGAGCGTGACGGGCGTCACCGTGGGTGAACTGCTCCCGCTCACCGCACGCGAGATGCACCACTTCGCACAAGTGCGGTCGGTCCACCACGGCGTCAACGACCACAACGCCGGGAGCTTCTACATGCTGACCGGGAAGCACCCGGCGGACGGCTCGAAGCTCGTGCAGACCGACTCCGCGAGCACGTTTCCACCTTTTGGAGCAGTAGCCGCAAAACTGCGACCTGTCGAAAAGGCGATTCCGCCCTACGTGCTACTGCCCGAATACCAGTGGAACAACGGCGTCGACATCGGCGGGCAGAAGGGCGGGTTTCTCGGCGCGAAATCCGATCCGTTTGTGAGCGGCGATCCGAGCCTCCCGAGCTTTAGTGTGCCGGGGCTTGATCTGCTCCCGGAAGTGCCGCTCGATCGCCTCAATCAGCGTGACGATTTACGCAACGCGCTCGATGCGGCAATCGCCAAACGCGGGGACTCGGCCGCGGCTCAGCGACTGAACGTTTTCCAGCGGCAGGCGGTGGAAGTGGTCACGTCGCCGGACGCGCGCCGGGCATTTGATCTGACGCACGAACCCCGGGAGTTGCGCGAGCGCTACGGTACCGACGTGGGGAGTGATCGCAGTATCGAGGCGCGGAAGTTCGGCGGGCTGCCGCACATCGGTCAGACGTTCTTAATGGCCCGGCGCATGATCGAGGCCGGTGTGCGCCTCGTGACGGTAATGACCGGTCGGCGCATCGATCAGGCGTGGGACACGCACCGCGATCACTTCGGGCTGATGAAGAAGGCGCTGTGCCCGCCGTTCGATCAGGCGCTCTCGGCGCTGATCTCGGACATGGACGCGCGGGGGCTGCTCGATGAAACGCTGGTGGTCGTCATGGGCGAATTCGGGCGCACGCCGAAGATCGGGTTCGTGACGAGCAGCGCCGGGGCGTCGAAGAGCAACGGGCGCGACCATTGGCCGTACTGCTACACGGTCCTCTTCGCGGGCGCGGGCGTTTCGGGCGGCACGATCTACGGCTCGTCGGATCGCACCGCGGCGTTCCCGCGCGAGAACCCGGTCGGCCCCGAAGACATCGCGGCAACCATTTACGAACTCCTCGGAATCGACCCCACCACGGAACTCCACGACACGCAGAACAAGCCCTATACACTTTGCACCGGCAAGCCGATCTGCTCCGTGATGAGTTAGAATGGGAGGAGAGGAGGAGGAGATGCCGATTCACGATTGGACCCGAGTCGATCACGGGACGTTCCACGACTTCCATCAGGGTTGGGCGCCACAAATTCGGTCCGCGCTCAACAACGGGTTGTTGCCTCCGGATTACGAAGCGAAGGTCGAGCAACATACCGATGACGGTATTCCCGACGTCCTTGCCTTGCGCCTGACTTCCCTATTGGGAGGGAACGGCGAGGGGGCGCATCCGGGGCCAATTGGTGGGTTATCAACGGTCGCAATTGCTCCGCCGAAGGTTTCGTTCACGTCTGAGTTCGCGAGCGACCCGTACACACGGTTGCGAAAGACCATCACCGTTCGTCGCGACGATCGAATCGTTGCGCTAATCGAACTGGTTTCGCCGGGTAACAAGTCGAACCGCCACGGGATTCAGGCGTTCGTTCGGAAGGTGACCGCGGCCATCGACCACGGGATTCACGTTTTGGTTGTGGACCTGTTCCCGCCGGGGCCGCGCGACCCGAACGGGGTGCATCCGGTCATCTGGTCCGAGTTCCGGGACGAGCCGTACTCGCCACCCGCGAACCAACCGCTCACCCTCGTCTCTTATGAAGCGGGTGTGGTGAGTCGCGCGTACATTCAACCAATTGCCGTGGGGGAAGTGCTCCCGGAGATGCCACTGTTCCTCGAACCCGGTGCTTACGTGAACGTTCCGCTCGAAGCGACCTACATGGCCGCATTCGACGGCATCTCGCGCCGGACCCGCGACGAACTAACTGAAACAGGACAATGAACGGAACAGGTGGGCCTGCGCGAAACTTGGACCCACTCCACAAAATCGTCACTTCGCCGGCTTGTATCCTTCTGGGGGCAGGATCACCTCGAAATCCGAGCCTTTAACCTTTCGCAGTTCCTCGTGAAGCACCGGAATGCGCTCGTCGGGGGCGCACGAGAGCGCCCAGTCGATGCCGTTGTCCGCGACCAGCATCCCGTATTTCTTCAGCGCTTCCAGAATCACCTTCACTTCGGCCGTACACTTCGACGCGTCGAAGTCCTTCCGCAGCCGGATGCGCTCGCCCATGCGCGGCAGGTCCGCTTCGGTCCGGCGGCTCGCGAAGTGAGTCGCGGGGTAAACGTAAGATTTGGCCGACCTCGCCACGGTCACGCGCATCGCGTGCTCGATCGCGCCGCGCTTCAATTCGTCGTGGCGGATGATCGCGGGGAAAATTGGTAGCCCGGCCGCGTCGGAACTCGTCCAGCCGCTCGGTCGGAGCTTGTTGCTCTTGAGGTCGAACGTCGCCTCGCACGCGGCCTGCCAGCCCGTATCGGTCTTCTTCAGTTGGTAGAACTCGTACAGCATTCGGTTGGTCGGGTCGACGACGATCGCGTGTCGGTCGCCGTTCTCTTTCAACTTGTCGCGTTGAACGTCTTCGAGCGTGACGTCCTTCAGCTTGGCGTTTCGTTTGTAGTGTGCGGGCCAGCCCTCAATGGGCACGACGTCGGGCAGTGGGTACGGCCCCTTATCGGACTCTTTCGGGTAGCTCACGAGCTTCACATCGATCTTCTTCTCGCCGGGCGGGACCAGCACGAAACTCATGTCCGGGTTGCACCGTAGCGGCTTATTCGCGCCGATCGACGCGACGATTTCCTTCGATTTGGGGTGTAGCGGCCAGTCACTAACGACGAGGTTCCACGGGTTGTCTTCCGGGAACACTTCGAGCGCGGCGAGGATCGCATCGGCTTCGGGGGTGTCGAAGGAGACGGGCTTGTCGATCTTCGGCATCGCAGCCTTGCGGATGCGCTCGACGCGCGCCGGATCGCCCGAAACCAGCGGTTCCTGTGGGAACGCGACGCCGCTCGCCGTGGCCATCAACAACAGACACGCGATTCGCGAGCGCATAACGGCTCCGGGTTCATCGTGAGCGGACGAAAGCGACGAGGCCGACGAACGAGATCAGAAACATAACGGCGCTCGTTCGTGCGAGCGCCGGGTACTTCTTGCGGAAACGGTCGCTGCGCGCGCTTCCCGGTTCACCTCGAAACACGAAGCAAAAACTCACGACCACCACGAGCGCGACCAGCGCGCCAAGTTTCTCCCACGCTTCAAAATCGGTCCCGAATAACATGGGCGTGATCCCCAGTTATAGCTGCGTTTCGGCCACTTCGATCGCGCGAAGCAGGCTCGCGGCTTTGTCCACGGTTTCCTGGTACTCGGCCGCGGGGACGCTGTCCGCGACCAGCCCGGCGCCGGCCTGAACGTAAGCCGTTTGGCCGAGCAGCACCATCGTGCGTAGCGCGATGCACGTGTCCATGTTACCGCTGAAGTCAACGTACCCGACGGCCCCGCCATACGGCCCGCGGCGGTGCGGCTCCAGTTCGTCGATGATTTCCATCGCCCGCACCTTCGGCGCGCCCGAGAGCGTGCCGGCCGGGAGACTCGCACGCAGCGCATCGAACGCGGTCAGCCCCGGCCGGAGCTTACCCGTAACGGTGCTCGAAAGGTGCATGACGTGGCTGTAGCGCTCGACCGTGAGCAGGTCGCTGATCTTCACGCTGCCCAGTTCCGCGACGCGGCCGACGTCGTTCCGCGCGAGGTCCACGAGCATGATGTGTTCGGCCCGCTCCTTCGGGTCCGCGACCAACTCGGCCGCGAGCGCCGCGTCTTCTTCGGGCGTGACCCCGCGGCGCCGGGTGCCGGCCAGCGGGCGGTTCGTGATGACGCCGTTCTCGACGCGGCACATGATTTCCGGCGACGCCCCGACGAGCGTGACCTCGCCGGCGCGCACGAAGAACATGAACGGGCTCGGATTTACCACGCGCAGCGAGCGATAGATGTCGAACGGCCGCGCCCGCGTTTCGGTGCGGAACCGCTGGCTGAGCACGATCTGGAACGCATCGCCCGCGTTGATGTACTCGCGCACCTTCTCCACCGCGGCCTCGAACGCGGGGCGCGTGAAGTTCGATTGGATTCGCGCGTCGGGGATCGGCGACCGGGGCTCGGTAGAGGCCCGGCGCTTCGGGTCGATGTCCGTCAGTTGAATGTCCGCGACGCCACGCTGGAGGCGCCCGACCAGTTCATCGACCCCGCGGCACGCGGCCTGGTACGCCGCCCGCAGGTCGTCTTCGCGGTACTCCGAGCCCGACGCCTGGTACCCGTCCAGCCGGGCGTGCGCCACGACCAGGATCGTCTTCGCGGCGTGGTCGAAGATGACCATTCGGTCGTAGAAGCCGAAGCTCAGGTCGGGCAGTTTGCGGTCGTCCTCTGGGGCGTTGGGCAGGTGCTCCACGTACCGAACGGTGTCGTAGCCCGCGTAGCCGACGGCGCCGCCGCAGAACCGCGGTAAGCCGAACACGCTCGGGGCGCGGAACCGCGCGATCGTTTCTTCCAGGAGCCGGAGCGGGTCTTCGCACGTGAACTCGCGGCCCTCGCGCTCGCCCGCGTTCCGGACGACCACGTTTTTCCCGCGCGCCTGGAACGTCATGAACGGCCCGGCGCCCAGAAAACTGTACCGCCCCACGCGCTCGCCGCCGACGACGCTCTCGAACAGGAACGACCAGTCCCCTTCTTGCAACTTGCAGAACGCGGACACGGGCGTGAGCGTGTCGCCGGTGAGCTGGCGGTACACGGGCACAACGGTGTGCTCGCGCGCGAGTGCGGTGAACTCGTCGAACGTCGGACGGTGTGGCATGACAAACTCGTCGGAATGGGGACGAGTTTATTGTCGCTGACGGGGCGCTTTTCGGCGAGCGTGCGCGCCCCTGCAACAAAAAGAAAGAGCGCACCGGATGGAAGCCCGGTGCGCTCGACTCGGAGGCGCGTGCGGACTACTTCGGCTTGACCACTTCCATGTCGAGGCGGGCAATGAGAGCCCGTGCCGTGTCGAGCGTTTCCGTGTCCCCGCTGAGGACGATCGAGTTGGTGCGCGGGTCCGCCGTCATGGTGCCGTTCGGGAACAGCTTTTGAAGCACCGTGACCAGTTCTTCGGCTTTTGCGTGCTTTAATGTGAACACGTTGACGAACCCATCCGGCTTCCCGGGCGTCCCCGAACCACTCACGCGGGGCGTTGCGGGGGTATCGAGTTCCTTGATCCGCTTGAGCGCGCTCGTGAGGTCGTCCGGCGTGCTCGCGATGATGACCACCGCGTTCGCAGCGCGATCGGCCACGCTCTTGAACCCCTTCTTCTCGAATTCCTTCTGGAGCACTTTCACCACGTCGTCCGCCTTCGCGTTCTTCAGCGTTGCGACGCGGAACAGGTTTTGGTCGAGTGCGCCCGGGTTCGGGTTCGCACGCGGGCTGAATGGGTTCGTGCCGCCACCGCCTTCCGTACCACCACCGCCGGACGCGCCTTTGTTACCGGTTCCACCGCGAGCGGCCTCGTTTCGTGCGTGGTACTTGAGGTACTCGTCTTTGGTCATCGTGCCCTTTTCGGGGAGCGGAACACCGCCCGTTCGTTCGGTCATGCTCTTCAGGAAATCGCGCGTTTGTGGGGGGATCGCACCGAGATCCACGGTGTCGCCGGTGCTGTTCGTGAGCCGTTGGAGCATTTGCCAACTGCGCTCGGGGTCTGCTGACGCGCCGCGATTTCCGCCACCGCCGGTGCTACCACCGCCCCCGCCACCGAAGTTTCCTCCGAATCCGCCGCTACCTCCCCCGCCACCTGGGAAGTTGCCTCCACTACCGCCGAAGCCCCCGCCGCCCGGGGAGCTACCTCCGCCACCGAACCCACCTCCGCCTGGTTGACCGAATCCGGCTCCACCGAAACTGCCGCTACCTCCACCACCGAAGGGGTTGAAGCCGCTCGCTCCGCCCTTGGATTTCTTGAACACGAGGACGAGTTCCGCCGGACCGAAGCGCTCGGACGAACAGAATTCCCACCCGTCCTTGCCGTGCTGCGTGATGGCCGACTCGAACGCTTTGCGGTCGCTCCTCACGTCCACGAACTTGTATTCCCATGCGGGCGAAGCGGCTGTTCTGCCCGAACCGGTAGAACTAGTGGTCCCGCTCGCCGTGCTCGTACTCGTTCCGGTGTCATCCGCACCGGAGGAACTCGTTCCACTCGTCGTACCACTCGTCGTACCACTCGTCGTACCACCTGTGGATCCAGAACTACTCGTCGTGGTGCCGCTCGTCGTTCCGCCGCTTGAACTGGTGCCGGTCCCGCCCCCGGGCGGTTGGGCGTCGGCCTTCGACAGCAGCGCCGCGCCGCCCGTCAGCCCGAGCGCGGTGATTACCACGCTCACCATCATCAGTTTCACGCGCATTGTGATACCCTCGGTAAATCCGCGAGCGAGCACCGACGCGGCTTTCGAGGCCGCGGTCGGTGTGCTGGGAAAGGTTCTGACCGCGTTGAACAGTCGGCCCGGCACCGCGCCGGTGGTGCTGGCCGTTACTCCGATGCCGATCGCGACCGCGGGCGCGACCCCGCGGGCACTGAGTCGCTCCATGAGTCGCTGACGTGCTTTGCAGAGGCGCCCGGACAGTGACCCCAGCGGCCAGCCCAACCGCGCCGCGGCGTCCGGCTGCGACACGCCCTCCAGGTCGCACATCACGAAGGCGGTGCGCTCCACTTCCGGGAGCTGCTGAACTTCTTCGTGAACGGACCGGACGAGCGCGTCCCAGCTCGCGGACGCCACGGGGCGCTCGGACTCGGCGTGGGACGCGATCTGTTCCCGCTGGCGCCGGCGGGCGCCCGAGCGCTTCGCGCGGGTGGCGACGCGCACCGCGACCCCGTGCAACCACGCGGGCACAGTCCGGCCGTCGCGGATGGTCGCGGCGGACCGCACGAGCGCGAGGAACACGGCCTGAAACGCATCTTCGGCGTCGGCGTGGTCGGGGAGCATGTGCCGGCACACGGCCCACACGAGTGGCCCGTGTCGGCGCACCAGTTCTTCAAAGGCGGCGTGGTCCCGGTCGCGCGTGAACCGCGCGAGCAGGTCGGCGTCCGGGGTGATCGCCTCGGCTCTGCGGGCGACCGCGTGCAGCAGTGTCGTCATCACAACTAGGTTCCCGCGCCGCGGCGGTTCCTACCAGTGATGCGAAAATGAGAAACCCCGGTCGGCGCGCACGAGGCGCACCGACCGGGGCAGAAGGGAGAGAACGGGTTACGGCTTGGGTGCCACGAATTCTGTTGCAATCACTTCTTCTCGGTCGGGACGCGAACCCAGTTCACGGTGAGGCCGTTAGCGATCTCGAGAGCTTTGCCGTCCACCTTGATCGCGCTGGCAAATTTGATGGGTACCGGCGGGTTCACGTTTTCCGGGCCGAACTGCGCCGCGCAAGTACCCACGATTTTCGTCATCAGGGCCAGCGAGAAGCCACTCAGTTGCTTCCCTTCCGCGTTATAAGCCACGTTGTCGAGTGAGATCGTGCCGATCCCATCGGCTTTAAGTTCGATGGTTGCAGTCCCCTTACCCTGGAGCAGATTGATTGCGTCGGGGTCGGTCACTGCGATCGTCAGTTCCGGCCGGCGGTTCGGTTCTTCGACGGCCTCGATACCCAGGTTCTTGTAGCGGAAGGCGACCGTTAGCGTCGGGGCGCTGAACGCCGCCGGCGGTTTGGGTGTGGCCATCACGGGCGGTGCGGGGATCTGCACCACAGGAACCTCGATCGGGTCACTCGCGCCGTAAGGGGTCGCGACCTTGACCTCCACGTACAGTTTTCCGTCCTTCCGCAACGGCACGATCGTCTTGGGTACGGTCACCTTTACGACCGTACGGCTCAACACCTCTGCCACACAGGTCTTGCCCCCGGCGAACACACGGGTGTCGGCAGTGAAGTCGGTGCCGGTGAGCACGAGATCCGTGTCGCGCTCAAGGACGACCGTCTGCTTGTCGCCGATCTTGTTGAGGACGGGCGGGACCGGGTTCTTCGGCGCCGGCGCCGGTTCCGGCGGCGGCCCGAGAACCGGGATGCGCAGCGGCCCGCCCACCCCGTAGGGCGTGGCCAGGCGGACGTCGATGAACTTGCCGCTCTCGCTGTACAACCCGGCCTTGTCCTCGCTTACGGCCGCATTCTCTGGGATTGTGACACTCACGACCTGGCGGCTGATGAGCCTGGGCGTAACTTGTTTGCCCCCGGCGATGATGTTCGTGTTGACGACGCTGAAGTTGTCCCCCATGAGGAACAGCTCGACGGCCTTGCCCTCGTACCCGGCCGCGCCGTACCAGCCGCGGAGCTGCGGGGCCAGGTCGGTGATACCCGAGTTGAAGAACTCGAACCCGCCGAGCGTGTTCTCATAGGGCACCGGGAACTTCATGTCCTGGAGCGGGAGCCGGGCCGAGAGCATCTTGGCCTTGGCCTGCAGGCGGTTCAGCTCGCCGGCCTGGTAGCGCTCCAGGTCGCCCTTGGGGCACACTGTTTCGATCGCGTGCAATCGGCGGCTGAGTTGCACCGCCTCCTTCGTGCTGTGGCTCTTGTGCTTGGGGTCGTTCAGATTGAACCACGAACTGCTCACGTTGATCTCGGCGAACGGGACGAACGACGGCATGATGACCAGTGCGACGCACTCGCGCTGCCCGGGCTCCAGGCGCCGCTGGTGGACCTCCTGCCGCTTGGAGAACGCCTTCCCGCCGATCAGGTCGCGGGTCAGCACGGTCAAGTTACCGGGGATCTCCGGGGTCTGGAACCGCGGGTAGAAGCGCCACCCGAACGTGTTGTCCCCGTGCGAGAACCCGACCACGGTGCGGTTCAGATCGATGGTTTGGTAGTCGGCCTCCAGCCGCCGGGCGAAGCGGGTGAAGCTCTCCGCGGAGATGTTGCCCGACGCGAACGCGAGCGACAGGGCCAGTTGGAGTTCCCGGCGCTGGCTGAGCGTGTCCTGGACGTTCTGCTGCTCCGTAACCGGGTCCACGGCGAACGTGTACATGGGCCAGCGACACGCAACGTAGTCGTTGAACGCGCGGCGCGCGGTCGGGCTCGGCTCCGGGTGGAAGTAATCCTGCCACCCCTCCGCCGTGGGGACCGCGCCCTTGTGGGTCATCGTCTCCTTGATATCACGCACGAGTTGATCGTTCAGGAGCGCTGACTCGAGCAGCACCGCCCAGCCGAGGGCCTTGATCGCGAGCCGGTCGGACTCGATGCTCTTTTGGCCCCCGGACTCGCGCGCGAGCATTTTATCGTACTGGGCACGGTAATGGGCAATCGTGGTACCCCCGGTGGTACCGTTCACGTCGCGAACGGCCCGGGCCAAGTCGTGCGTGCATAGTGCCCATGTGTGCGGGTTGGCGGTGGTCAGAAACCGGTACCCCGCGACGACCTGTTCGCGGACCGCTGCGCGGGTGTCGTGCAGGTGAATCACCTGGTCCCGTTCGAGTTCGACCCTGTAGTGGGCCATAGCAGCGACGACGAGCGATTGAACGAAGGTCTCGCCGAACAACTCCTCGAGGTGGTTCATCGGGAACGCGTATTCGGCGTGGCGCGACGGTCGTGCGGCCGTGTATTTGGGGCGCACACGTGATACCATCTTTTGGAGATATTCCTTCTCCGTCGCCTTGGGGTACTTTTCCCGAGCGGCCGCGACTTTATCGGCCGATATGCCGGCTTTGTCGCCGAGGGCGGCGATCAGAGACTCGCGATCCGAGTTAAGCGCGACCGTCATCAGCTCGCTGAACTGATCGACCATGTCGTTGGTGACGAGGCTGCGGAACGTGCTCGGCAGCAGGTCGTCGCCGATAATGGGCTTGACCGACATCATGATTTCCGCCCCGTGGCCGGAATCGGTCCGCTTGCCCGGGAGCACCGAGACCGGCACTCGCACTAGGTACAGGGCGTACCCGGGCGAGTCGGCAGTGTCGTCCCCCTCGTTGACGCGGCGGATCTGGTTCAGGTGATCGAGAAACCGCTTTTTCTCGTCGAGGATGATCGTCGGTTCGAGCTGAAGACCCGTGGGGCCGGTGAACCCCGGTAGTTCGGGCAGCCGTGGAACGGTCCGCGTCACGTCCATCTTAGAATCCACGAAAGTCCTGAAATCGCTGGGGATCGTCGCGCCCTTGGGGATCTCAACAGTTTTCGGTACGGCCGTATTAAATGTTTGTTTTAAATCATCACCGGTATTGGCCTTTGATGTGGTATCCGTCGAACTCTTCTGGTTGTTCTTCACGACGGGGTCTTTGCCCGCCTCGTTGTCGGTAGAGTTGCCAATACCCACCGTGCCCGTCGAGTCACCGGTGGAATTGGACGTTAGCGTTCGTGTGCCCGTTACAACTGTGACCGGGTTCGGGTCGAGTAGCGCCGCCTGCCGCCCAGAAAAGGCGGCGTTGATCGCGACAGCCTGCGCGAGGAACGCCTGATCGGCCCGCGCGCGGGCGCCCTGGAACGCGGTCACCTTCTCGTCGATTTTGGCCGGGTTCTTGAGTTCCAGAGCAAAGATGGTTTCCACGTCCTGTTGGTACTTGGTCATGCGGGCTGAGCCCCACACGTCAGGGTGCTTCGTGGTGATGCTCCCCCAGAGGTCGATGTGCTTCTCAATGTGATCGATGTCACTGGCCACCGCTTCGAGGGTGGGATCTTTGTGACACGCGGGCGTGAGTCCGCCCGTGTCCCCGCACGGCTCCGGTGGCTTAATGAGCGTCTGACACGCCGCCAGTGCGAGAGGGAGCGCTAGCGCCGCTCCGCGCCCCAATCTTTGCAGTCTCGTTCTCATGAGCGATTCCCCCGAGTTACCTATCCCCTCTGGGCGATCCCGGCCCCCGCCGGGATACACCGACCACAGCACCGAACTGATTGTCTCAGAAGTGGTCGACTTTTATGGTCCACTGGCTTGAAGCGAATATGTGACTTGTAGCGGCGCGAAAATGATCGGCGGGATCGGTACTGTCTCAAGATCGCTCGGCGCGTGTACGAACGGTGTTCGGCCACCAACTTCTTGACGCGCACGTGCCCCGGGAGACAATGGCGACCGGTACCGTTCGTCACTCTCCCGGAGTTCCTCTCATGGCCACCGCCACCGCGCCCGCCACGAAACCCGCTCGCACCAAGCCCCGCGTCGTCGATCAGAAGATGCTGATCGGCGGCAAGTGGGTGAACAGCGCGAGCGGGAAGACGTTCGCCACCACCGACCCGACGGACGGGTCGGTCATCTGCAACATCGCGGAGGGGGACAAGGCCGACATCGATCTCGCGGTTAGGGCCGCGCGCGAGGCGTTTGAAAACGGACCGTGGGCGCGCATGAACGCGAGCGAACGCGGCCGACTGCTCAACAAGCTCGCCGACGCCGTGGAGGAGCACAAAGAGGAGCTCGCGGCGCTCGAATCGCTCGACAACGGCAAGCCCCTCAACGACGCGATGGGCGCCGACCTACCGCTCAGCATCGCCTGCTACCGCTACTACGCGGGCTGGGCCGACAAGATCTTCGGCCAGACCATCCCCATCAACGGCCCGTTCTTCACGTACACGCGGCACGAACCGATCGGCGTCGTGGGGCAGATCATCCCGTGGAACTTCCCGCTCCTCATGCAAGCGTGGAAGTGGGGACCGGCCCTCGCGTGCGGCAACACTCTCGTGCTGAAGCCCGCCGAGCAGACCCCGCTGACCGCGCTCCGCGTCGCGCAACTTGCACAGGAAGTCGGGTTCCCCGACGGCGTGATTAACGTCGTCCCGGGGTACGGCCCCACCGCGGGCGCGGCCCTCTCCGGACACATGGACGTGGACAAGATCGCGTTCACGGGCGAAACCGGGACCGGCAAGATCGTGATGACCGCCGCGGCGCAGTCCAACCTCAAGCGCGTGTCACTGGAGCTCGGTGGGAAGTCCCCAAACATCGTGTTCGCCGACGCGGACCTCGACGCCGCGGTCGAAGGGGCGTACTTCGGGCTGTTCTTCAACCAGGGGCAGTGCTGCTGCGCCGGGAGCCGGCTGTTCGTGCAGGACTCGGTGTACGATGCGTTTGTCGCCAAGATCGTCGAGAAGGCGAAGGGGCGCAAGGTCGGCGACCCGTTCGCGTCGGACACCGAGCAGGGGCCGCAAGTGAGCCAGGAGCAGTTCGATCGCGTGCTCGGTTACATCGCGGCGGGGCAGAAGGACGGCGCGAAGATGCTCACGGGTGGCGGGCGCGTGGGCGAGAAGGGGTACTTCGTGCAGCCGACCGTGTTCGGTGACGTGAAGGACGACATGAAGATCGCACAAGAGGAGATCTTCGGGCCGGTGATGAGCATCTTGCGCTTCAAGGATACCGACGAGGTAATCGCACGCGGGAACCGCACTCAGTATGGCCTCGCGGCCGCGGTGTGGACGAAGGACGTGAAAAAGGCCCTGCGCCTGGCGAACGGGCTGCGGGCCGGGACGGTGTGGGTGAACTGCTTCGACGTGTTCGACGCGGGCGCGCCGTTCGGCGGGTTCAAGATGTCGGGCATCGGGCGCGAGTTGGGGCAGTACGCGCTCCAACTCTACACCGAAGTGAAGACGGTCACGATGGCGATGTGAGCGGCGCGGGTGCCGCATAAATGAGCAGATGATTCTGTTCGCGAACGCACTTATATGAATGTGCCTCACCGGTGCAACGAATGCGTTCGCGACTTGCTCATTCCGGGAATAGACATTGATTATTAATTTTACTTGATTGATTAAGCTATTTTAAGCTGGCCAGTCCCCTTGCTTTTCCCGGACCCCCGTCCGTAAAATACACACCTCGCTCAATTCGGTTCGGTTGCCCGCCATCGCCCCGCCCGCCTTGCCGCCGATCGCCTACTAACTCGCCCCGGTTTTGAGGACTTTTTAAAGAGCGGCCCCGTTCGAGGTGGTACCCCACCTCCGGCGCGAGCGCGCAATTTTTCAGAACTTCAAATCTTCGGCACACGAGCGTGTGGGCTCGTTCGGATCTATTTCTCTCTCTAGGTCTGGAGTCTTGAATGAGACGGAACCGCGCATTCACATTGATCGAGTTACTCGTCGTCATTGCCATCATCGCCATTCTGATCGGGCTCCTGCTCCCCGCGGTGCAAAAGGTTCGTGAAGCAGCGGCCCGCATGAGCTGCCAGAACAACCTCAAGCAGTGGGGGCTGGCCATGCACAATTACCACGACGCGAACAACACGCTCCCCTACGCGGGCCAGCGCACCCCGCGCCGGACGTTCTACGTCGAACTCTGGTCGTACCTGGAACAGACGGCCCTGGCGAACCAGTACAACCGGAACGGCGGGTTCTACGAGTCGCCGAACTGCGTCATGAACCAGTTCACCGGGCTCGTGGCGCTCCCGCAGAAGATGTACTACTGCCCGAGCGACCGGCCGGGCGCCCTGTGGTCGTATGACCCGTACTACCGCGTCCGCGGGAACTACGTCGCGAACTACGGGGGCAACTACCTGTTCGCCGAGGGCACCGGCGTCGACCCCGCCGACGGCCCGTTCGGGTGGGTCTCCAGCGGCGGGTTCGGGGGCTACGTCCCGTACCGCCGCACGCTGGTCGGGATCAGCGACGGCACGTCGAACACGCTCATGCTGTCCGAAACGCGGCTCCCCGCCCAGGACAACGCCAGCGACGGCCGCGGGGACGTCATGAACGACGGCAACTCGCACTGGTTCATGACGCTCAATACCCCGAACGCGGGGATCGACCGGAACTCGAACGTGTGCTGGCCGAGCGTGGCCGCGAACCCGGACCAGACGATGCCCTGCGTCCAGGCCGGCGACAACCTGATGAGCGCCCGGAGCAAGCACACGGGCGGGGTGAACGCCGTGCGGTGCGACGGCTCGGTCGCGTTCTACACGAACTCGATCAACGCGGTCGCATGGAAGGCCCTGGGAACCGCCACGCACGGAGACATGGTCAATGAGTAACCGAAGCCGAATGTGGACCCGTGCCCTGTTCGCCGCCGTTGTCCTGACCAGCGCGTTCCTGGCCGGGTGCGGAGGGACGCCGAAAGCCGAAGTGACCGGTACCGTGACCCTGGACGGCGTGCCCGTCGAGAACGGGATCATCCAGTTCTACCCGGCGGGTGGCGCCGGGCAGAGTGTCGGCGGGGGTATCGAGAAGGGTAAGTACAAGGTCGAAGCCTCTGTCGGTGAAATGACGGTCACCATCAATGCGTCGAAGGTGGTCGGCAAGCACAAGATGTTCGACACGAAGGAAAGTCCGGAAGTGGACACGCTCCAGGAACTGGTCCCGGACGAGTACAACAAGCAGAGTACGCTCAAAATCACGCTGAAAGAGGGCGTGAACGAGAACGTGAACTTCGAGTTAAAGAGCACCAAAAAGAAGAAGTGAGCACCGGCAGTTGATACGGGTTCTCTTTCTGGGACATGTTTCAGAAGAAATCCTCGACGTTCTCTGGCCCGGAACTGCCGATGGTAGTTCCGGGCCAGAGTCGTTTTGCAACCGTGAGAGTGCGATTTTCGGCCCCACGATCCCGACATTGCTGGGCCGCGGGGATTTGGGGTACGTTGGGGTGAAGTTTGAGTGTGCTGAGGGGTGGTTTCATGTCGGCGGACGGTGCGGTTGATCTGGTTCAACAGGTGCGGGCGCACCTCGAATCGCTTCGTGCGGCGGGAGTATTGCTCGTACCGCGTGGCGAGCGTCTCGCTCCCCGTCGCCTCGTTGCACCGCCGATATTTGTTGCGCCCGTTGAGGCCGTGCCGAACGCACCCAACCCGATCGAAACGCGGCGCCAGGAACTAACCGTTCTCGCGAAAGAAATCGAGAACTGCGACAAGTGCAGCGAACTGTTCGCGGTCCGCACGCAACCGGTGTTCGGGGCCGGGCCGCTCGACCCGGAGGTCGCGTTCGTCGGGGATGCTCCCGGGTCCGAAGAGGACGCGCAGGGCGAGCCGTTCGTCGGTAAGGGCGGGCAGTTGCTTCGGCGCATTATTGCCGCGTGCCAGTTGCCGTCGTCGCAAGAGTACCTGCTCAACATCATCAAGTGCCGGCCACCGCGGAACCGCGCGCCGACGATGGCGGAGTGCGGAAACTGTCGCGACTTCTTCCGCCGACAGTTCGAGCTGGTGAACCCCAAGTACGTCGTTGCGCTGGGGCTCACGGCAGCGAAGCTACTGACCGGAAAGAACCTCACGATGAGCGCGCTGCGCGGGCAGGTTCACGAGTACCGCGGGGTGCCGCTGATTTGTACGCACCACCCGAACGACATCGAGAAGGACGCGACCGAGCGAGTGAAGCGCGAGACGTGGGAGGACATGAAACTGCTACTGCGCACGATGGGCCGGTCGGTGCCGGGCGCGAAGTAGTGGGGTCGGTGCTCGGTTCGTCTCGCCGCTGATCCGCGCGACGAACCGGTTATCTCAGGCGAACTTGATTAGGTCTTCGAGTTCGTCGTCGCTCAGGTTGGTCTTGAACACGCACCCGTGAATCCAGTGCCCGGCTTTTTCTGGTTCGATGCGCACCACGCGCACTTCGAGACGGGCCACTTCGGACTCACCCGTCAAAAACTCGATCGTCAGTTCGGTCCCCAACTCGAACCGGCGCGCGAGGAGTACGCCCAACCCGCTCGTTGATACGTCACGAACCACCAGTGGCCACATCTCCTCGCTCTCGGGGTTCCCGGTGCCCGTGGCCGAGGTATCGATCACGCCACACGTACCCATATCTAGCGCGTGCCGGATGCAGCCGCGGCGGTCGCTCGGACCAGCCGTTTTCTTGTACTGGAGCGTGCTCAGGTCCGGCACATCCGCCTCGAACTTCGACCGCGTGGTGAGCAGCTTGAAGAACTCCAGGCACGATTGGGGGCGCTGGTCCGGGTCAACGTGCAGTGCGCTCCGAATGGCCGCGTCCACGCGCTCGCTGAGTTCGGGCACCACGGACCGGGCGGAGAGCGTTTCTTTTTCTTTGCGCGCGAGGATCGCGAGTGGGAATTTCGCGTGAAACGGCAGTTTCCCGGTCACCGCGTTGTAAAGCGTCGCTCCGAGTGCGTACACGTCGCACCGGGCGTCGGCGGTTTTCGCGTTCCCGAACTGCTCCGGGGCCATGAAGTTCGGCGTGCCCAGCGCGCTGGCGTGGCTCGTCAGGTCGAGGTCGTTGTTGTAGTCCTTCGCCAGCCCGAAGTCGGTGAGCTTCGCGCGCCCGTCCGGTAGCACGAGGATGTTGTCCGGCTTGATGTCGCGGTGGACGACCTGGTGCAGGTGCGCGTAGTGGAGCGCCTGGGCCACCTGCGTGATGACCCGGACCGCTTCGGCCTCGGGGATCTTGCCCGCGGCCACGATCCGGTCGCCGAGGTTGGCGCCCTCAACCAGTTCGTACACGAGGTAGCTGATGGAGCCGTCGATCCCGATGTCGAGCGCGCGGACGATGTTCGGGTGTTCGAGTTGGGTCGCGGCGCGAAACTCTTGGAACAGGCGCTGGTGAACGGAGTGGTTCTCGGAGATTTTGGTCCGCAGCACCTTGATCGCGACCAACCCTTTGGTGGTGCGGTCGAGGGCGCGGTACACGGTCCCCATGCCGCCGGAACCGATCGCGGCGCCGAACTCGTAGCGGGGCACGGACGGCAGTCGGGCGTTTTTGACTGTCGCGGGCATAGGCTGGCTCCGCGCGTGCTATGGCGCGTTTGGGGCGGCCCACTTTCGGGGCGGAGGGAGAATCGCCGTAGAATCCCGCCTGAACTCTGGGAGCGCTTTGAGGTGTTGTCAAATTTCTGGTGCCGAGATCGACCCTAACAAATGACGGTAGCGGAAATTACGAAGAGCTGTATTCGGGGGGGGTAACTGGAAATCCACGGTGCCTCTTCCACCGGAGAGGCGTCCCGGTTCTGCGAGCCGGTCGCGACGAAAGTTGCGGCCCGTCAACTGTAGGGCGATAGCACCGCCGTCGCCGTCGCCCCCGCGCGCTCGATCGCGGCCGCAGTCCCAGGGCCGCGGCTGCGATCGAGTGCGAGGGTGTTGATCTAGTATCGGAGAGCGAGTAAATTTTAGACCGGTCCAGTAGGCCACACGTTCGACCGATACCACGAGGGGGCAGAATGGCGGAGATCGAGGAAATACCTCCGGAAGCGCGCACCTTGGGGCCACTGAAGGACGTGCTTCCCTTCCGGCAAGCGTACTTGTACTACGCGGCCATGTTGACCGCAGGCAGCTTGTTCGGGTTCGTTTTGGCAGTGTTGATCGCCCTGGACGTGATCGTTTTCGACGGGATCACCTCAACGGCCCGCGGGATCATTCTCGGGGCCGGGGTGCTGTTTTTGATTCTTGGAGTTGTTTACTTCGTTTGGGAATACATCGGCCGCGACCGGCGGTTGTTGGTTTTCCGGGACGGGCTGGTTTACGTCTACCGCGGTACTCCGCAGGTTTGTCGTTGGGCCGAGATTGATGAAGTTATTTGGACGCACCACGACGCGAATGGCGTGGCGAGCTACCATCTGAAACTGTCAGCGGCTCCCGATCTGCTTTTCAATAGTGTGTATTTCCGCTTCGAGGACATCATCCGGCTGGGAGAAATCCTGCGAGAAGAGTTGGAGTTGTACGACGACCAGGTCGTTTGGACCGAGTTTAGATGAGGCGGTTGGCGTTTTCCACACAGGTGCGATTCGCAAGCGGACGGTGGTCAGTAACCGGTGAATGAGGAGCTCCGCGGTTTGCTGACATGAGCCGCGGGGCCGCACACAAAACACTCACTCCGTGGCTTCACTTCCGGCGATAAACACCCAGCAAGTTGCATTCGGGGTAGCGCAGTGCCACTTTTCGTAGCGCGCTCCGGGTCACCAATTCCACAGTGTTTAAGAGCGGGAAGCGCGAGAGCGCGGAGCAATCGTCGACCCACGCGAACTCCGATTCGCAGAACCCGCCCCGAGCAAAGAGGCGCTTGAGATCGCGGCGCGTGTTCATCCGGTACGCGGTCGGGAACGTGTCCTTCTCCTCGCCGCCCCAAAGCAGCTTCTTCACTGGGTAGTGCAGGTCGAACGGAACCACACGTGACACCAATGTAATCGGCGACCACAGATCGACCGTGAACACGATCGCTAACCCACCGGGCTTCACGAGTCGCGCGAGTGCATTGATAACTGCGGTCGGCGAGGTGACGTGCTCCGCGACCATTCGGAGCGTCGCGAGGTCAAAGGGTGCGGGGGCGGTGTAGTCTTCGATGAAGGCCTGGTGCTTCTCGTGCGTGTACGGGTTGTCGAAGACGTTCGCGCTGGGATCGACCCCTACGAAGTGATTTGTGCGCGCGGCGAGTTCGCCCGCGAGTTTAGCGTTATCGGGGAATGGGCTCGCCCCGCCGCCCACATCAAGCCAGACGCAGCCGGGAAACACGGCGTTCGCCACGGTCGCTTCGTACACGTCCGCGGGCAGGAAATAATTGTGGGCGTGCCGGCGGCGCGGGTTCGGACCCGTCGTGGCGAGATCGCCGTACTTGAGCGCGAATAACTTGGCGAGATCAGCGGTGGAGGGGAGCACGCGGTGAGTCATGAAGTGAGCGTAGGACATTCCCACGCTCACTCGCAAGGGTAGGGCGGTGCTACTTGGCCGCGACGCCCGTGGGGGCCGTGCGCCAGTCGAGCGGGGAGGGGGCCGCGCCGAGCCGGTCGTGGTCGATCTTGCCCATCAGCTCGTTGTACACGTGCTTGACGCTGTCCTTGTTCATGTCGGTTTCCGCCACGCCGACGCCGGTCCACTCCTTGTACCACGGAAAGTCCAGGCCCTTCGTGATGTCTTCGATCGACTTCTTGTCTTCGATCCCCTTCTTCACCGCGGCGCGGAGCTCGGTGAAGTACCGCGTCTCCTTCGCGAGTAGGTCTTTGCGGGCCACTTTCCCGTGCCCGGGGCAGATGAGATCGATTTCCAGTTTGCCCATCGCTTCGAGGCACTTGATCCAGCTCGCGGAGTTGGAGTGGCCCATGTAGTTGAACGCGCCGTTCACGCAGGCGTCGCCGGTGCAGAGGATCTTGTGCTTCGGCAGGTACGCGCTCGCGTCGCCGGACGTGTGGCTGTGCCCGAAGTGCATGAAGACGACGTGCTGCGTTTCGTCCTTCAGCTCGAACTTGTCGTCGAAGGAAATGTCCACCTGCTTGAGTTCGTTGTCCTTGATGTCTTTGCGGTCCTTTGCGGCGTCCTCCCACTGCTTCGGGCCGTTCGCTTTTAGCAACCGGGCGGCGTTCTTGTGCGCGACGATCTGCGCGCCCTCCTTCGCCCAGATGGTGTTGCCGTAGGCGTGGTCGCCGTGGTGGTGGGTGTCCAGGACGTACTTGATGGGCTTCTTCGTGGTCTTCTTGATGTCCGCGATCACGTCGGCGGCTTCCTTCGGGAAGTTCGCGTCAATCACCACGACGTAATCTTTGAAGACGACCCAGGTGTGGTTGCTCCCGCCGAACGGGATCTTCGGGTCGTTGGCCGCGATGGACGAGTAGCGGAAGAAGACGCCCGGAGCGATTTCCTTGACGTCGTTGAACTTCATCTCGGGTACGGGCAACTGCTTGGACTCATCGGCCGCTTTGTCCGCGGAGGCGTACACAACAACAGCGAACGCGGCTCCGACGGACGCGAGTAACGCGAGGCGCTTCAACATGGGGTGAGGTTCCCGAAGTGAGTAGGAGACGTGAAGAGCGTAACCGGCGACGCGCGAAAAAGGAAGCCCCCACCCGGCGCTCCGCGGCGCGCCTCACTTCTTGACGCGCTCCAGCACGAACAGCATGGCCCCGGAGCCTTTTTTCGCCGCGAACTCGGTTGGGCGCTTGCCGTCCGTCTGCCCACAGATCGTGAGCTTGTCGTCTCCGGTGAACTTGTAAATGCTCTCGACCCGGTCGCCGCTCTTATCAATGATGTCCAGCGCCGCCGGCTTTTTGCTCGGGTCGATCTTGATCGTGGCCACGTCGTCTTTGTTGTCGAGCGGGACCAGCTTATCACCCTTAAACGACCAGGCTTGATCCTTGAGCTTGTCGCGCTTCCGCGTCTCGCCGTCTTTCGTTAGTTCGACCACTTTCCACTCACCCTGGAATCGTTTGAGTTCCTTTTCCGTGGTTTCATCCGCTCCGCGGGCCGGGGCGAGTACGAGGGCGATGGTGGTCAGGACGGTGAGAAGGGGAATGCGCACGTGTCGGCTCCGGGTTCGGGCAGTGAACGGGATTCTTAACCCGGACCGGGGATCAAAACAAGCGATCGTAACGATCGTTTTTCATTTCCGCTTCACATCTCATGGGCTACAACGCGACTACTCCCCGCGTTTCTCATTTTCACCTTCTTCGCGCGTGCCACATGACGCACACTCGCTGCCTCACACTCGGAACGTTCGCATCGCTGTCGGTTTTGTTGCTGGCCGGAGCGGGCCGGGCGGAACCCGAAGTCGCGCCGTTCCCCACCCCGGGCGGCTACAAGACGGTGAAAACCGCCAAGACGGTCAAGGATTCGCCCACAACGTCGGGTTCGTTTAACCTCGCGGCCGGGTACCTCGGCGTGATGGTGGGCGAAAAGGGCGGGCGCCCGGTGATCGAGGCGCTTGCGCCCGATTCGCCGGCCGAAGAAGCCGGGTTACGAGAAGGCGACGTGGTACTCAAACTCGGTAGCGAAGTTGCAACGACCGCCGCGTGGGTACGGGACGTACTGCGGAGCAAGCTGGCCGGCGATTCGGTCGCGTTCACCGTGTCCCGTGGCGGTAGCCCCAAGACCATCACGACCAAGTTGAAAGCCGCAACCAGTCCGATGGCGGCCGAGGCGGGCGGTGGTGGTGGGAAGGGCATGGGCTGGGACGACCGGCTGCCGCGCTCGTGGCGCAAGCCCACATACAATCTCGCCATCATCGGGGTCGAGTACCCGGACGTGAAGCACAACCCGAAGATCGAGGACCAGTCCTGGGAAGACTCGATGTTCAGCCTGGGGACGTACAAGGACAAGAACGCGACCGGGCAACAGGTCTTCGGCAGCATGAACGACTACTACAAGGAACTCAGCTACGGCACGTTCAAGATCAATGGGAAGTTCGTGGGGTGGGTGGAAGCGTCCAAGAAGCGCATGGACTACTCCAGCGGCAGCGGCACGAGCGCCGGCGAGAAGAAAGCGCTGCTGACCGAGGCGCTCGATCTGTACACGAAGAAGGCCGGGAAGGACTCGCTCAAGGAGTTCGACGGGGTGTTCTTCCTGTACGCGGGGGGCCGCGTGCAGACCACGCGGGGCGGGCTGTACTGGCCGCACCGGGCCAACGTGAGCTACGGCGGGCGCAACCTCCCGTACTTCATCGTGCAGGAGGGCGGTAGCACGATGAACGACATCAGCGTGTTCTGCCACGAGTTCGGCCACATGCTCGGGTTGCCGGACCTGTACGCCCGGCCCGAACTGCCGGGGAGCGAGGGCGTGGGGCAGTGGTGCGCGATGTCCAACCAGATCGGCAACGGGCGCCCGCAGCACTTCAGCGCGTGGAGCAAGGAAGTGCTCGGCTGGGTGAAGCCGACCGTGATCGACCCGAGCGTGAAGCAGAAGCTGATCCTGTCGCCGATCGAGAACGATCCGTCGCAGTGCTTCAAGATCAAGGTGCGGCCCGACGGGAGCGAGTACTTCCTGCTGGAAGTGCGCAAGAAGACGGGGTGGGACGAGAAGCTGCCGGGCGAGGGGCTGTTGGTCTGGCGTGTGGTGAACAACAAGCCGGTTCTGGAAGAATCGCACGGCGTCGAAGGCGCACGCGGACCGAACGTTCACCTGAGTTCGGTGCCGTACCCCAGCGCGGCGAACGACAGCTTCACGCCGTACACGATCCCGTCGAGCAAGAGCCAGTTGGGGGGCGGTTCGACCGTGTACATCACCAACATCCGCCGGCTGCCCGACGGTCGCGTGACGTTCCACATCGGTTACGACTACCAGTAACCAGAACCTCCGCGTGCGCACGACTCGTGCGCACGCGGGGAGAATCACTTCTGTTCGGTTTTGGGTTTCTGTTCGGGTTTGGGTTCCGATTGCGGTTCGGGCTTCGCGACAGGCTTTTGCTTCCAGAACTCGGTGAGCGTCGGCGCATCCGGGGGAGCCGTCGTCGCGAACAACAATCCGTACTCGCGAACGTAAAACGCCCCGCGGTTCTCATCCTGAAGTAACTGGAACCAGGCGCCGACTGAAAGCGTTTCACCCTGGGACATGATCCCGATGGTGCGCGGTTGTCCCGTGGAATCGAGCAATTGCCTGCCCGTGACGGCGTCAAATTCCGCTATGGGAAACCCGCGAACCGGGACATCCAATCCGGCCTCCTTCTTGAACATTTCCAACGCTTTCTCGAACGGCACTCTTTCACCCTTCGCGCCGAGCTTCACGGGCTTATCAAGTGCTGCGCGAATTTGGTCCGGTATCGCGCCGACCGGGGCTTTGCGTGCGCGAATCAAGAGTTCTCGTTGGGCAATTACCAAGCGTTCGAGTTCGGCATCTCGCTCGCGTGCCATACGGCGTTCTTCGAGCGCCACTAAATCGACCACCCGAGCTGTGAGTTTGTCACTGTCGCTGCCCGTGAGCAGCTTCCACTCGGCTTCGGCCAGTGCGAGGGCGGTCTTCGCCGTGGCGAGCTTCTCGCGCTCGACGAGCAGCGGTGCTTGAGGGAGCGTCCCCTTATCAACCATGCCTTTAGTTGCCTTGACGCGCTCCTCGGCTGCGACCAGTTCGCTCTTGAGTTGGTCGATTTTGGCCTTCAGCGTTAGCACCTTAAGGGTGACGACCTGGCGCGCTTTCGCGAGTTCGGCCTCGGCGAGTTGGATTTTCGCCTTCGCCATCTTCACGTCGGCGTCGTTAGCGAGCGCGGCGCTAATTCCCGCGTCCGTCGGGTCGGCCGGTTTCTTATCCACCTTCTCGCCCAGCGCCTTGGGCTGAGGTTCGGGATTCGGGGGCTGTGCGCTGATCGTTGTGGCGCAGAGCGTGAGCGCGAACAGCGCGCTAGCCGTCAGTCGTCGCATGGATCTTCTCCTTGAATGCCGCGTTCTTGAGGGACGTGAGTAACCACGAATCCTCCGGTTCCGGCGACAACGCGGTGTCGCCGCCCCGGGTAAGAAACAGTCGGTAGCACCGGGCCGCGTTCGCGTAGTCCTGTTCGGCGGCCAAATACTTGTCGCCCGCGCGCCGGTAGAGCGTGGCCGCGGCAGCGCCATCTGCTTGTTCCGCGTCCAGTTCGAGCCGGGCGGCGGTGAGCGTTGGCGGCGGAACAGATGGAGGCTCGGTCGCGGAGATCACAACCGGAACGACCACCGGGACCGTCGCCACGATCGTTTCCACTTCGCGGGTAACGACCACCTTTTCGCGCTCGGGCGGTGTACGCAGTGCCCCAACGCCGACGCCCACCACGAACACCGCGGCCACGGCCGCGACCTTGCCCGCGCGCCGGACCCACTTGGTTCGACCGACGCGGCGCTGAGTGGCGCGCAGGAGCGCGCTTCGTAACGCCGTGTCAGTCGATGGCGGTGGGGGCGCTAGTAGGTCGTCGAGGTCGTCAGGGGGTAGTGCGTCACTCATGGCCGTTCTCGTAAATCGCGCGGAACGCTTGTCGGGCGCGTGCGAGCAGAGATTCCACTGCTTTGGGCGAATCGTTGCGTGCGGCGGCGATCTCGTCGGCCGTTTGCCGGTCGAGGTATTTGGCCCGCAACACGGCCTCGTAGTGGTCGGGTAGTGCCGCGAGCGCCGCGGCTACGCACTCGGCCTTTTCGATTTCGGCCCGCGCGTCCGGACCGGGGCGGTCGTCGCCCGGCGCGAGCGGTCGGAGTCGCGCGTTTTGCCGGTATCGGGAACGGATCGCGTTGCGGGCGGCGTTGGACGCGATCCCGCAGAGCCAGTGGAAGAACGCGCCCCGCGCCGGGTCGAACGCGCGCACCCGCCGAACGGCCGTTAACCACGTTTCCTGGAGCACGTCGTCCGTCAGGTCGCGCAGCCCGCCGCAGCGCCAGCGGACGTAATCAGCGAGGCGCTCGTAGTGCGCATCGAACCACTGGCGCCACGCGGTCGCGTCGCCGGCCAGGACCGCGTCGCGGATCGCCCGCTCGTGCCAAGGGTCGCCGTCGCTCATCGTCCGGATATTGTCCGCGTGGGGGCGAAATCCCTCGCGGGAATTTTTTGCCGTAACAACTGAAGTGAGGGGTATCCTCAAAATGAGCGGAGAATGTCGAAAATGGCCAAAAATGGGCGCGTTGATTGCTCACTTTTTGGCAGGGACGGCCATTTTGGGCGTCTCGCACCCGTGAGGTATCATGATGCGTACCCTCGCTCTCTTCGCTCTGAGCGTTGCTTCATTCGCTGCGTTCGCGGACGACGCTTCGGCATGTGGTAAGAAACGCGGTCGGAAGTCGGCTACGGTTGCGTGTGCTCCCCCGCCGCCGTGTGGCGGTTGCGGTTCCAGCTATAGTGTCCCTCCGGGTGCGTACTATCCTGGCCAACCGGGTTACCCCGGCGGTCCGGCGCTGATGCCGGGGACCGTTCAGCCGGGCACGGTGGTTCCCGGTGGAACGGTCGTTCCGGGAAAGATGCCGCCTAAGTAGTGACAATCATCTGCGCTCCCGCCCGGTGAACCAGTCGCCGGGCGGGAGCGCTTTATTCGTGTCGTGTGACGCCCACCTGCTCGTCCATCGGCCGATAGCAAAATGCTTCTTCTTGAGGCGCCTTGCAGTGGGCAGCGGAGCTACTCTTTTCCCAGCAGCAAATCGATTACCCAACAGCCTCGAACGTGCGATGCCCCGCTGCGGCTGCGGCAGTGGTTCAGGATGTCGACGTCGTCGCACCCGGCGTCTCGAAGAGCGTCGGCAAGGATCGGCATACGGTCGAAGGCACGGTCTTGATAGATACCTTCGGCAGTGGCAACGACTGCGGGCGTTCGCCACGCCGCATCGAAGGTAACGGGGCGGAACGTAGCAATCCCCATCACATCCCGAAGCGTCTCGCAGACAAGCCACTGGAAGTAGTCGAGTGTGTCGGCGTCTTTTGGGGACAGCCGCAACCCACTCAGATCGGAGAGGCCGGAGACGGTCACCTCGGGCGGGAGGAACCGCCGGATGAGCCAACAGGCGGCAGACTCGACGTGGGCATGAAGAGGGCGAGCCTCCTGCACTGACCAGGGGTACCCTTCGTCGACCAGCACTTGACACGATGCGGCAAACGGCCGGAGTGCGTCGTATAACCCCTCGCCTGCAATGCGCCCCTCGGCATACCGATCCAGAATGGTGATGACCTCCCGGGTGGCAGCGTCGTGATGCCAAGTCAGTAGTGCATGGGCGTAATCGACCATAATGTGCCGCAACTTCCGGTCGCTCGCCTTTCCCTGTAGGAACCTCAGCATCGGCGTCGGATCGGTGCAGTCCAGCCACTCTTGTTCGGTCACGGTGTTGGCTCCGGTCGGTTCACGTCAGCATGACCGGAGATCGCGTGCAAGACAAGCGAGTAGGGCGGTGTGTAATGTGTGCGAATCGAAGTGAGATGCGCGACGTGCGTTCGTAACTTTTTCTTCGCGCTGCTCATTCTTACACCGCGCGTTGGTCGGCAAATATTGCCGGAAGAGTGAGGCAACTTCTGTGCCCCACCCCAACGAGTGCGACCGCGGCGCCATTAATCGAGCGGATACATCGGTCGGCGGATGCGCTTGTACTCGAACCGGGCCGCGTTGATCGCGGTCAGACCGGGCGTGTCCACTTCGATGATCTCGCCGCCGATCGGCTCATACGCCGCCTTGTACGCGACCGCGGCCTTCACGACAATCACGCGCGCCTGCTTCGGGTCGATGCCGATGCTCGTGAGCTGCCCGAGGCTGAAGGGCGGCATGCGGAGCGAGTTCAGCACGAGCTGGTTGCCGTCGGCGAGGTCGATGACGGCGGTGTGCCCCTGATCGTTCTGCCGGCGCCCGCCGTGCCGCGGTTCGACCTCCGTCCACTTCCCCTCGTGGAGCGACCGCACCATCCCGCGCACGCGGACCGGCTCGCCGTGCAGTACCCCCGTCGAGCCGCCGACGGTCACGTCGACCGTCCCGCCGACCCCAGCGCTTTTGGCTTGCTCGACGGCAGCGGGCGCGTGAATCACGACCACGAACCCCTTCGCGTGCTGCTTCAGAAGCTCCGCGAGCAGCACAGTGCCGTCACCGGCGGAGCCGCCACCAATGTTGTCGCCGAGGTCGACGAGTAGGGCCGGCAATTTCGTGCTCGTGAGCGCCATATGAACGGCCGCTTCCGGGCGCGGGCACGGGACGTTCAGTTGTTCGCGCACGGACCACATCGCGTTCGCGAGTTCGTCGGCCGCGGCCTTCGCGTGCGTGCGGTTCCCGTCGGCGACCACGATCACGCTCGCGCCCATGTCGGGCACGTCCGCGTAGGGGAAGCCGGCCATCAGGCTCACCGAGAGGATTCCGGGCTGTTGCTCCATCTCGCGCGCCGTGCGCATGAGGCCGGCCATCGGCTCGCGGCTCGTGTCCTGCCCCAGCAGGTTCAGGAGCATCGGCGGCTTGGCGACGTGGCACACCGGGCGCACCTCGCCCTTCACGGCCCGCGCGAGCAACTGCGCCGCGATCAGCCCGCGCTGCCGCTGGTCGACGTGCGGGTACGTCTGGTAGCCGATCAGGATGTTCGCGGTTTCGGCCATTTGCGGCGAAACGTTCCCGTGGAAGTCGAGCGTCACCGCGATCGGCACGTTCGGCCCGAGCGCGGCCCGAATTCGGCGCAGCACTTCCGCGTCCGCGTCCGGGTGCTTGGGCGTGACCATTGCGCCGTGAAGTGCGAGCAGCACGCCGTCGGCTCGGGCGAGCTTGCACCCCGTTGCCAGTGCGTCCGTGAAGTGGTCGAAGAACTCGTCGGTCACCGGACCCGCTGGGGTCGCCCAGGCCATTGCGACCGGGGCGAGGTCGTACCCGAATTTACCCGCGCCCTCGATGAACCCGCCCACTTCGTGGTGCGCGTCCTGCCAGACGGGGACCGTCGGATCACCGTAGGTGAGGCTGCCGTCGCGGAACCGCCGGAGGTCCGTCGGGAGCGGAGCGAAGGTGTTCGACTCGTGCATGAACCCGCCGATGGCGATTCGCATGAAGGCGCTGGGGTGGGAGGACTCACGGGCGCTCGGCCCGGTGCAATTTGAACGACGGCCCGCAGTGAGGCGCGAAGAACAATGTATTCTCTTCGCCGCGGCACGGCCGGCGTTTGTGGCCGCGGACCGGCGTGTTGCGATTTCCTTAACAACGAGAATTTGTATTGTTATCTGTGGGCGGAATGTTCCGTCCGAATCTCCAATAAGAGGTGCTACTGTGGCCGTGAACGTGGCGGTTGTCGGTGCGACGGGTGCCGTGGGCGATCTGATCCGGAAGGTGCTCGTGGAGCGCAGCTTCCCGATCAAGTCGATCAAATTCCTGGCTTCCGAGAAAAGCGCTGGTAAACCCGTCGAGTTCGCGGGGAAACAGTACACCGTCGAGCCGATCCGCGCCGAGGCGTTCGCGGGCGTGCAGATCGTGCTCAGCAGCACCCCCGGTTCGGTGAGCAAGGAGTTTTCGCCGATCGCGGCCAAGGCCGGTGCGATCGTGGTGGACAACTCCTCCGCGTGGCGCATGGACCCGGACTGCCCGCTCGTGGTGCCGGAGGTGAACGCGGACCAGCTCCACCACATCAAGAAGGGCATCGTCGCGAACCCGAACTGCGTCGCGATCCCGCTGTGCGTGGCGCTCAAGCCGCTGCACGATATTTCGCCGGTGAAGCGCATCGTGGTGGCGACCTACCAGTCGTCCTCGGGCAAGGGCGCGAAGGGGCTGGTGGACTTCAACGCGCAAGTGAGCGCGTGGGCCGCGGGTAAGCCCGTGCCGGCGCCGACGGCCCACCGCGCCCAGCTCGCGGGGAACGTCATCACGCTGGACTGGACGCTAGACCCGAACGGTTTCACGGAAGAAGAGAATAAGGTCATCAACGAAACGAAGAAGATCCTGGGTGACGCGACCATCGGCGTGAGCCCGACGTGCGTCCGCGTGCCGGTGAAGGTCGCGCACAGCGAGGCGGTCACGGTCGAGTTCGCACGCCCGATCTCGGTCGCCGACGCGCGGGCCGCGCTCGCCAAAGCCCCCGGCGTGGTGTTCATGGACGACGTGAAGGGCGAGTTCCCGCAGCCGATCCACGCGGAGGGGAGTGACCACACGTTCGTCGGCCGCGTGCGCCAGGATCCGAGCAACCCGAACGCCCTGTGCCTGTGGGTCGTGGCCGACAACCTCCGCAAAGGCGCGGCGAGCAACGCCGTGCAGTGCGCGGAGGAACTCGTCAAGCGCGGCATCGTGAAGTGATTTGGTGCCCCTACCTGCAACAGTGAACCCCGCCCGCAAGGGCGGGGGTGGCCGCGAAATAGCACCCGCCGACCTTGCGGGCGGGGTTCGCCCGAACCCATGCGCAACCTCAAACTCACCATCCGCTACGACGGGACGGATTTCTTCGGCTGGCAGACGCAGCCCGGTCAGCGCACGGTGCAGGAGACGATTGAGAAGGCCATCGGCGAAATCACCCGCGAGAGCCGCGTGCGCGTGAACTGTAGCGGACGCACGGACTCCGGCGTCCACGCCGTCGGGCAAGTCGCCAACGTTTACACCGCGTCGCGGTTAAGCTGTGAGACGCTTCTCAAAGCGATCAACTCGAAGCTCCCGAACGATGTGAATATTCGGGAGGTCGTCGAGGCGCCTCAAAGCTTCTGCGCGAACAAAGACGCCGTGCGGAAGATGTACCGCTACGTCGTTCAGGACGGGCGGCAGCAAGACCCGTTCTTGCGGAAATACGCCTGGTTCGTTCGACAGAACCTCGATGCGGAAATTATGGCGCGCGCCGGGCGGTGCCTGGTCGGGCGCCACGACTTTCGTTGTTTCGAGACGGAGTGGCCGAACCGCCTCACGAGCGTGCGCACCATCACGCACCTGAGTGTGAACCGGTTCGGCGAGTGCATCTGGATCGACGTGGAGGCGAACGGCTTCCTCTATAACATGGTCCGGGCGATCGCGGGCAGTCTGGTGCAGGTCGGGCGCGGGTTCTGGCCCGAAACGCAGATCGCCGACGTGCTCCGGGCGATGGACCGCCGGCTCGCCGGCCCCACCGCGCCGCCCGAAGGCCTCTTCCTCATGCGTGTAACGTACCACCCATGTCCGACGTGACTTACCCCGCCGAACTCGAAATCGCTCCGCTCACGAAGCCCGTCAACGCGGCCGTGACCGTCCCGGGCAGCAAGAGCATCACCAACCGCGCGCTGGCCCTCGCGGCGCTGGCTGTTAACCAGAAGCCCACGCTCCGCGGTGTTCTCCGGAGCGAAGACACCGAGGTCATGATCGAGTGCCTTCGCCGGCTCGGGTTCCAGGTCAGCGTGGATTGGTCGAAAAACACGGTGACCGTCACGAGCGATTCCGCACGTCTCATCCCGGCGAACGCGGCGGATTTGTTCGTGGCGAATTCCGGTACGACCGTGCGCTTTCTCACCGCGATGGTGAGCCTCGGCGAAGGGCGCTACCGGTTCGACGGTGTTCCGCGGATGCGCGAGCGACCGCTCGAAGACCTCTTGGAGTCACTCAGGCAACTCGGCGTCAACGCCCACAGTGAGGGCGGCAACGGGTGCCCCCCGGTTGTGATCGAAACGACTGGTTGGCGTGGAAGCGAAGTCACGGTCCGCGGAACGACCAGTAGCCAGTACCTCAGCGGACTGATGATGGCCGCCGCTTTCGCTTCGCGCCCGGTTACCATTCGGGTCGAGGGGGGACTCGTCTCTGAGCCTTACGTCGTGATGACGGAGCAGATGGTCGACGAGTGGGTCGGGAACATGTCACGCCCGTCCGCCGGCGTGTTCCAAACGACTCCCGGTCCGCACCGAAGTGTGAAAGAATACGCCATCGAGCCCGACGCTTCGGCGGCGTCGTATTTCTGGGCCGCGGCTGCGGTTGCGGGCGGTCGGGTCACGGTTACGGGGTTGAATCGCAAGTCGCTCCAAGGGGACGTGCGGTTCGTCGATGTGCTCGCACAGATGGGCTGCCGGATCGAAGAGAGCGACAACGGCATCACGGTTCACGGCGGGCACTTACGGGGTGTCGATGTCGATATGAACGACATCAGCGACACAGTAATGACGCTCGGGGCGGTCGCGTGCTTCGCGGAGGGGGCGACCACGATCCGCAACGTCGGGCACATTCGCCACAAGGAAACGGACCGCATCGCCGCACTCGCGACGGAACTGCGCAAACTCGGCGCGGAAGTCGAAGAACGTGACGATGGGCTGACGATCGTGCCGCGAGCACTAAAGGGTTGCGCGGTAGACACCTACAACGATCACCGGATGGCGATGAGCCTGGCACTGGTCGGGTTGAGGGTGCCGGGAGTGGTGATTCGCAACCCGGGCTGCGTCGCGAAGACGTATCCGGGGTTCTGGCAGGATTTGGAACGGCTCCGGGCCTGAAAAGCGAACGGGCGGTGAGACTTATGTGCCTCACCGCCCGTTGCGAAATGCTTCGCTATTTTATTACTTGCCTTCGGGCTTCGGCGGTTCGGTCCAGAACGGGCTGAGGCGCTTGATCTTGTAGAGAACCTTGTCTCGCGCTTCGCCGGTCGCGGTTTCCAGCTTCGCCTTGAGCTTCTTCATCTTCTTCTTGCGCCCGTAGCGCCGGTCCAATTCGATTCGCCGCTCGACCATATACTGCTCCTAGAAAGATGCACTTCCGAATACGGATGCGATGACACAAACTTACACGCCGCCCCCCCCAGCGACAAGCGCAACGTTCGGTTCGCTCCGGCGCGCGCTCGTCGCAGTGTGGGCCGTCATGACGCTCGGCGCGTTCGCGTTCGTGGCCTTTATCGGCACGAACGCTCCCTACGCCGACGAGTGGGAATTCGTCCCGGCGCTTTTGGGTGACGAACCGGCCGGGCCGTGGTTGTGGCAGCAGCACAACGAGCACCGGATGCTGCTCCCGCGGGTGGTGGTGCTCACGTACTTCAGGCTCACGCACGACTTCCGCACCGGAATGGTGTTGCAGGTCGCAATGCTGTCGGCACTTGCGCTCGTTCTCATGCGCCTGGCCGATAAGTTACGCGGCAAGCCCCACTGGGCGGACGTCTTCTTTCCCATCTCGCTGTTACACATCGGGCACTGGGAAAACTTCGTGATGGGGTACCAGGTCTGTTTCGCGATGTTCGCGGTGTTCGCAACGGCTCTCGTTGTTGTTGCTCTGCGAATCACGCGCGAGAATGCATTTCGGTCGGGGGCGATAGCGGGCGCGTGCCTCTTGTTACTCGCTCTGACGGGCGGTTCGGGGTTGGTGGTTGTTCCGCCCGTGAGCGCGTGGATCGCGTTCGTCGCGGTGAGCGTGTGGCGCGGGGGATCGAAGGGGCGCGCCGTGCTCCTGTTGGTTCTCGCGGTGCTGCCGCTCGCGTACCTCGGCGTGTACTTCCAGGATTACCACAAACCGCCCCTTCACCCGCCCCTGAGTACGGACCCGATCGCGGTGGGGAGCGTCACTGGGGAAGTCCTCGCGATGTCGTTCGGTGTGGGATTGAGTGGTGTTTGGTGGGCCGGGGCGGGTGGGGTGCTCGTGGTCGGTGTGCTCACGCTCGCGGTGCTCGTGCCACAGTGGAAGGAGCCGCGCGCGCGCCTGTCGATCGCGGGGTTAATTGCGGTTGCCGCGGGGGTAACCGGTGTGGCGCTCGCGATCGGATTGGGGCGTGCCGGGTTCCCGGGCGGGGACGAAATGGGGCTGTGGTCGCGGTACTCACTGTTGTCGTGGCCGCTGCTCGCCGCAACGTACCTCGTGTGGGTGAAGCTCGGCCGCAAGTGGGTGCCGGTCGCGCTGTGCGTCGCGTCCGCGCTCGCGTTTCCGGGCAATACGGGCATCGGAATGAAGAACGGGTCCGTGATCGCGGAGCACTACGGCGGTATCGCGGCCCAGGCCCAGAGCGGACTCACGGCGGAGCAGATCGTGACGGGGGAACCGTTTACGGTGAGCCACCAGTCCGGACAACCGGAGCGGGTGCTGCGCGCCATTCCGCTTTTGCGTCGCGACCGCATCGGGATCTTCGCGAGGTAGCGCCGATGGGGAGTTTGGGGTGGTGGTTCACCGGCGGCGTGGCGGTGCTCGTCCTGCTCGCGCTCGTCGCGCGGTGGTTGTGGCACCTCGGCCGGGTGGTTCACGTCGAGCGCTGTCGCGAACTGTTCCGGCTCCAGCACGAGCGGTTCGAGGAGCAGTTGGTGAAGGCGGCCAGTGTGTCGGGGCTGCCGCGCGGGCTGCGGTGGGTGCGGTGCGACATCACCGGCGACGCGGTCCTGGTCCGCGACACCGCGACCGGCGGAATCGTGGCGCTCGTGCCGGTATTGGTACAGTTCGAGCCGCTGGAAGACGGCGAGATGGCGGAGGTGCCCGCGGCCCGTGATCCGCGCCCCGCGACCGCGGTGTTCAGCTTCCACCAGGGGAACTGGCACACGGCCGGGCGCGTCGTGTTCAACCACACGCCCGAGCAGACCGTGGCCGCGTTCGCGGAATTACAGCGCCTCCCGGAACACGTGTGAGGCCGGTCACGACAGGAACGAAATCGCGAGCGGGTACCTCCACACGCGCCCCTCGTTCGCTCGCACCGCGGCGATGATCGGGAACACGACGTTCAGCACGCCGAGCGCGATGAGGAGCGGGATGCCGACGATCACGAACGCGAGCGGGATGCAAATCAGCAAGTAAAGGACGGACGAAATGATCCAGTTCACCGCGTTCTTGCCGTGCTGATCGAGCTTCGGTAGTTCGTCCTTTTTCGTCTGCCAGATGATGATGGGCACGATGATTCCGCCGAACGGAATGATGT
Source organism: Gemmata sp. SH-PL17 (assembly GCF_001610855.1). Classification (NCBI taxonomy): domain Bacteria; kingdom Pseudomonadati; phylum Planctomycetota; class Planctomycetia; order Gemmatales; family Gemmataceae; genus Gemmata; species Gemmata sp. SH-PL17. The sequence continues at coordinate 7,551,517 of NZ_CP011271.1, read as the reverse complement.
GCCCCGCGAACAGCGAGAGGTGCAGGAACAGCCCCCACTCGCGCCCCTTCTTTTCCAGTTCGCGCGGCGACAACTCCTCTTCGTACTCGTCGTCGTAGTCGCGCCGGCGCGGGCGTCGGTACTCGCATTCCTCGTCATCGTAATCGTCTCGGTCGCGCCGGCGACCGCGGACCCGTGCTTCGTCGCGCTCCGCGTCGAGTTCGGCCACGGCGCGCTCGTACTGCTCCTCGGTGATGGTCCTGTCGTCGCGCATCTTTTTGAGTTTGTCCAGTTCTTCGGCGACGCTCATGGGGAACTCGCGGTTCGGGGAATCGCCCTTCTACCTACATGCGCAATTCGCTCGCGGCGGGGAGATATTGTGCCTCGGTCCAAAATATTCTGTCCGTGCGTATTGCACGCATTTTGCCAGAACTCGCGCCGTTTTGCTACCTCCCTGTCGCCCGCGCCGACTGATCTTTCGCAGATTCCCGCGAAACGCTATACCCCCACCGCGAACCGGTCGGACCGGTACGGCGCGGAGGGGCATCATGAGTCGGTGGAAGCACATCCGGGCGGCAGCGGGCGGCGGAGCGGCGGTCGTCGCGGTATGGGCTTTCGTCTCACTCGCCGCATCCGCACAGAAGCCGCAGCAATCACAGCTCACGTACTACAACTTGCCCGAAGCACCCGCTCCCAAGCCGGAAGTGTTTCCGCCACTTGTGGTTCCCACCGATTCCAACGTGGAGCAGGCGCAGTTCCAGCAGCGCGTGCCCGGCGGTTCACCGGGGCAATTAACCGGTGTTGCCGCATCTGTGAATGATCCGGCGTACCCCGTTGTCACGATCCGCGTGCGCGTGCCCGCCGACGCGGTACCCGGCGAGGATCTCAAGTACGTCATCGTGGTGCAGAACGTGTCAGCCGCGGACGCACATTCCGTGACCGTGCGCAACCCGCTCTCGCCGGACGCTGACATGGTCAGGGCCGAACCGCCGGTCGATGGACCAACTGGGGGGAAGGCGACTAGCGACGTGCAGCCGGGTGGCCTGTCACCACAGGGGAATTCGCGAAAGCCGCAACTTGTTTGGTCCCTCGGTACGCTCAAAGCGGGCGCGTCCAAGACCATCGAACTCGTTCTGCGCCCAAAAGCGGGCGTGACCGAACTGAACAACCTCGCTTACGTGAAGTACGAACACGGCCAATCGGTTACGACGAAGATCGGTAAACCCACGGTGAAGGTGACGAAGGCCGCGCCGAAGCAGACCGTGCGCGACGAGACGTACAACGTCCGCGTGCTGGTTGAGAACCTGGCGAAAGTGCCGGCCGATCACATCCGCGTGCTGGAAAACGTGCCCGCGTCGGCCGAGGTCGAACCGATCACCGCTGGGGGAAAGCGCGGGCAGCAAACCGAGAAGGATACGGGTACGCAGCAGTGGGTGTGGGAGATCGCCCGGCTTCAACCCGGCGAGCGGAAGGTGATCGAGTACCGAGTCACCCCGCGCGAGGCGAAAGAAATCTACACGCTTACGAGCGTGACCGGGCCGAAGCTCCACAAGGACCAGACCGCCGAGGCCCAAACGAAGGTACTCGTACCGGGGCTGAGCCTGAAATTCACGGGGCCGGACGGCGTGGTGGACGCGGGCTCGCCCGCGAAGTACGAGATCCTGGTGCGGAACACCGGCACGCTCCCGAGCACCGCTTTGAGAGTCACGGGTACGCTCCCCGCAGGCTGCCGACCGACCAAGAAGACTGACGGCGGCCAAATCTCTCGCGACTCCATCATGTGGCAGGTTCCGCGGTTGGAGCCCGGTGAAGCTCAGACGTTCCGGTACGAATTGAAGGCGAGCACGACCGGTCGGCGCACGGTGACGAGTCAGGTATCGGATTCCCGCGGTACGCGGGCCTCGCAGGAAGTCGCGACGACATTCGCGGGGACGGCGGCGCTCGTGTCGGAAACGAAGTTCGACTCGCTAACGGTGCAGGTCGGCAAGCAGGGTGTTCTCACGGTGGAGGTGAAGAACACCGGGAACGAAGCGGGGCGCAACGTGCGGGTTCAGATCGAGGTTCCGGACAATGTGAGCGTGGTACAGACCACACCGAGCGTCCGCGTCGAGGGTAACCTCGTTCAGTTCAACGCGGAGTCCGTTCCCAGTAACGGAAAGGCGACGTACACGCTTACATTCAAGGGGATGAAGGCGGATCAGGCTGAGTTCCGTGTTCGCATGAGCGCGGACAGCCTCGGGGATCGACCGACGACAACGGAGAAGATGGTCGAGATCATCAAGTAAAGCGAAATGAGACGATAGCCGTGGTGTTCGTACACCACGCAAGCACGAAAATATTCGGAATACAACGAACGCGGCGCGAATTGGGGCCGTCGGCCCCATCACATTTTCGCCCACGCACCTTCCGCTTGACAAGTCCCGGTGCTACGTTTCAAGTATGCGGAGATTTCCGCGGTCGCTGTTTGGATGCCGTACCTCGCCGGTATCCTTCCAAGGATGGCGCGTAAGTTTAAGCACCCAACACGAAAGCCGCCCTGTAAGGAGGAGGGGTATCATGACCGCGTTCAAGTCGCTCTCATCGAGCAACGCCATTTGCCGCGCGGCATGGGGGCGGCGCGCACGGGCTTTTGTGCTCGTGTCGTTCCCGGTTGCGCTGTTCGGGTGCGGTTCTGCTACTCCGCCCGGCGCGGACGCCGTGCAGACCTCGGCTAGCGGGCCGAACGATCCGGCGTGGGTGACGAACCGACCGAAACTCCCGCCGCCCGATGCGGACCGCATTAACTACGACGAACAGACCCGTACCCTCACGCTGTACGACCTGCCCGGGAACGACCGCTGGATGGTGCGGATGCCCGGCGAAATGTCCGGCCGCGCGATCACCCCGCAGCACCGCCTCCCGGCGGACACGGAGTTGTCGCAGGTGATGGTGTACTACGCACGGCCCGGCTTGAAGCCGTCGGCCCCGGTGAGCGTGAAGCAGATCCGCGATAGTGGGAACGCTCACAGCAGCCTCGCGGGTTTCCGCTAAATTGTTAGCGCGTACTGAGAAACGTTCAGGGGCCGGGAGATGCTAAGTGCGTCTCCCGGCCCCGAACGTTTGGTGGATCTCATTTCAAGAGCGTCGTTGCGGGCGAACGGGCTGCGATCCAAGGGCGCGAGAGTCAGAGCCGCGGATAACGCTGATAACGCGGATCAGACCAGAGCGTGATTTCGCGTCTCCGCGGGGTGATGGGAAGTGGTCCGAGGGCGGAGGGCAGCCCCGGACGTGATGAGCCGCGACCGACCACTTGCGGTCGCGGCTCGTTACGAGAGCGTCGAACTCAGCGCTCGTACCGGTCGTCCCGCAGGCCGTACTGCTTGCGCCACTGTTCCTTTTCCTTTTCGCGGTCGATGTACGGCACGCCCTTTTCCATCCACTCGGGCGCGGGCTTGTTCTTCAAGTGGTGCTCGAAGAACTGAAACATCCGCATGGCGAAGTCGCGCGCGGCCGGCTTCTTCGCGAGGTTGTGCGGCTCGCCGTTGTAGTTCAGCAAATAAGCCTCTTTGCCGAGGCGCCGGAGGGCCAGGAAGTACTCGATCCCCTGGTACCACGGCACCGCGTCGTCCTGGTCGTTGTGGATCATCAGGAGCGGCGTCTGCACCCGGTCCGCCATGAAGACCGGCGAGTTCTCGATGTAGCGCATCGGCGTTTCCCACAGCGTCGCCCCGATGCGGCTCTGCGTCTTCTCGTACTGGAACTGGCGCGGCAAACCGGTGCCCCAGCGGATGCCGTCGTAGGCGCTCACCATGTTGGACACCGGCGCCCCGGCCACCGCCGCCTTGAAGCGGTTCGTTTGGGTGACCATGTACGCGATCTGGTACCCGCCCCACGACTGGCCGTTGATGCCGATCGCCTTTTCGTCCACGAACCCTTTATCGACCACGGCCTGGATCGCGGGCAGCACGCATTTGATCGCGCTCGGGCCGGGGTACCCGATCTTGTACGCGATGTCCGGCATCAGCACGAGATACCCGTTGCTCGCGTAGAACGTCGGGTTAACGACCTGGCCCCGTGTCACGTTGGGCACGCGGAACTGGTGCAGGTTCTCTGACAGTCGCTCGTAGATGTACACCACCATCGGGTACTTCTTCGACGGGTCGAAGTTCTCCGGCTTGACGAGGATGCCGGTGAGCGGGGCGCCGTCCGTGCTGGTGTACCGGACCTGTTCCGCCCGGCCCCAGTTGTAGTTCTTCACGTGCGGGTTGATGTCCGTCACGCGGGTCAGTTCGTTGAAGTCCGGCGAAGTGACGTAGTAGTCCGGGTACTGCGAGAACGTCTGCACCGTGAGGAGGTACACGTCCGCGTCCTTCGCCTTGATCGGGTTGCCGTAGCTGCGGCCGCCCATCAACAACAGTCGCGGTTCCGCGCCCGGTTCGAGCCGGTAGAACCCGGTGTCGTAGGTGCGGAGATTCTCTGTACCGAGCAGGTGGGGCTTGCTTAGATCCACCGTGCGCTCGAGCGGGCTGCGATCGTCCGGACTGCGCGGGCGCAGGAGCGTGAACCGCAGACCCTGTGTGCGGCCCACTTTCGTGAGGTTCTCCGCGCCGGACCCGTCGGCGGCGATCTTCCAGATGTCGTACCGGTCGCTCAGCAGGACGAACTTGCCGTCCGAGGTCCACTGCGCCGCGCCGTAGGGCGGCGGGTCGCTCGGCGAGTCGTGTTCCTCGTCGAAGAACTTCACCGCGAGCTTTTCCGTCAGGTTCACCTTCTTGCCGTCCGGAACGGAGACGGTGGACCAGTCCTTGCCGTTGAACGATAGTAGGTATTTCCCGTTCGGGGCGAGGGCGAAGTTCGCCGTGCTCGCGGTCGCGACCGGCAACTTGGCTCCCGACCGCACGTTCACGAGCGCGTAGTCGTTGGCCACCGGGAAGGCGTACCCGGTGGTGTGCTTGTACTTCCGGTCGTCGGTGCTCATGGCCCAGTCGCCGACCGCGGCCTGTTGCACGGTCACCTCGTCGTCCGAGAGCTGGCGGAACTGCTTGGTGTCGAGGAGCATGACCGCGCCGAACGTGCGGTTCCGGTCCTGCGCCGCGCGCAGTTTCTGCATCGGCTGGATGTTCGCGTCCTTCCAGTGCCAGATGTCGAGCTGGATGTCATCGGTCGGCGGGGTGGTCGGTTGCGGGGCGCGTTCGGGCGCGGTGGCGACGTAGAGCTTCGTGCCGTCTTGCGAGAAGCTCAGCGTGTTGCCCGAGATCGTCCAGCCCTTCTTGATGCCGGGCGTATCGGGTCCGAGAACCTCATTGAGCGCGGCCGGGGCCGGAGCGTGGGTCGCGACCGCGGTCGCCGTGATTGCGCCGAACCCGCCGATCGCACCGAGTGGTAGGCGCGTGATCGGCTTCGGTTCGGTCTTCGCCGCGCGGTCCCACACGAACACGCGGTAGCGCGGGGGCGTGGGTGTGCTCGGGGTCGTTGTGATCGGAGTTCCCACCGACGAACCGGCCGGGTGTGGCGGCGGAGCGAGCGCCGCGGACGGAATCTGACTGTCGTCGAAGAAGAACGCGAGCTTGGTTTGCTTCTCGTCCCAGATCAGGTTCGTGTACCGACCCGGGCCGACCTTCAGCGGCGATCCGCCGGTGCCGAATTTCGGGTTCAGCGTGTACACGCCGTTCTTCTCGTCCTTGCGCGACGACACGGTGTACACCAGCGTCTGCTCGTCGGCCGAGAGGCTGTACTCGCTCACTTCGGTGATCGTGCGATCGGTAGTGCCGGAGAGGTCGCGGATGAACAGGTCGGACCCGTAGGTGCGCGACGGCCCCGCGGTCGCGCCGCCGGGAGCCGGGAGCGGTCCCTTACCCTTACCTTTGGCCGGAGGAGTGATGGGTTCTTTCGCCTCGGTCTTGCCCGGTTCGGGCGTGGTCGGCTTGCGGTAGATGAGGAACCCGTCGCCCTCGCCGCCGATCTGGAACGAACCGCTTCCCGTGATGCGATCCAGTTCCTTCCCGCTCGCCAGATCGATGATCGCGATCGTGGCTTTCGGGTACTCGTCCGTCTTCAGTTTGTCGGATTTCGCCTTATCGAGAGCCGCCTTTGTGGGCGTGAGCGGCAGCAGCACCTTTTTGCCGTTGGGGGTGAAGCGCGAGGACGTGCCGAGCACCGGGGTTCCGCTCGCGACGCCGCGCGGGAACCGGTACTCCCTTCCGGTGCTCACGTGTCGCACCACCGCTTCGCCGTCCGCGTTCTCCGCACCAACGAGGTACGCGACGAACTGTCCGTCGCGCGAGAGCGTCACGCTGCTCGCCGCGCGCCAGATGTCGTACTCCGCGAACGTGAGCACCTTTTTATTTGCGGGTTGGGCCGAAAGGGGGCCGGCGGACGCAACGATCAACCCGAACAGGGCAATCGCCGCGAACCCGCGCGACGCGAGCCGAGCGCGCAGCATGTGATGAGACCTCTGCGGTGGGAACTGAGGGCGGTAGCTCTAGTTTTATTCCCGAGTTTGCGCACGCGCGCCAGTCGTTTTCCCCAGCCTCGCCCAATTGCCCCGGTTGCCGGGTCGATTCAACCGGCAGGGTAGCTTCCCACAGCGCACTCGTCTGTATCATGAGGTAGACCCCGCGACCCGTCGGCAACGCCCACTTACTCAAGGCGGTTGGTATGATGCATACAACCGCTACTCTTGCGGACGGGCGCTTGGAGCGAATATGACCGATCCGGCGACAATCGAGAAACTGCGGCCGAAGCTGGACCCGTTCTACCGGGCGGTCGAGAGCGTGCTCATCGGTCAGCGCAAGTTGATCGATGGGCTACTCATCGGGCTACTGACGGACGGGCACGTGTTGCTCGAGGGCGTGCCCGGGCTGGCGAAAACACTCGCGGTGCGCACGGTCGCGAGCGCGCTGCACCTCAAGTTCGCCCGCGTCCAGTTCACGCCCGACCTGCTCCCGGCCGACGTGATCGGCACGCAGATTTACAACCCGCGGACCGGTGACTTCACCGTGAAGCAGGGGCCGGTGTTCGCGAACGTCGTGCTGGCCGACGAGATCAACCGCGCCCCGGCTAAAGTGCAGAGCGCGCTACTGGAAGCGATGGCCGAACGCCAAGTCACCATCGGCGAGAGTACGCTCCGGCTCCCGCGGCCGTTCTTCGTGCTCGCCACGCAGAACCCCATCGAGCAAGAAGGCACCTACCCGCTTCCCGAAGCGCAGGTGGACCGGTTCATGCTCAAGGTGGTGATCGATTACCCGAGCCGGGCGGACGAATTGGCGGTTCTGGACCGAATGGGCGGTTTGGCCACGAGTGTGGAAATCCCCCCGGCCCTCGAAGCGAACGAATTAGAAGAGTTGCGACGGGCGGCGGATTCGGTATACGTCGACGCGAAGGTGAAGGAGTACATGATCGACGTGATCCGCGCCACGCGCAAGCCGGCGGATTACGGACTCGATATGACCGGGCTGATTCAGTTGGGCGCGAGCACCCGGGCCGCGATCGCGCTGCTGCGTGCGGCCAAGGCCCACGCCTTCCTCGTGGGCCGCGGGTACGTGACGCCCGAAGACGTAAAAACCGCCGCGCCCGACGTGCTGCGCCACCGCCTCGTGATCTCCTTCGAGGCCGAGGCCGAAGACCTGCGCCCCGAATCGCTCGTCAAACAGGTACTGGACCGATTACCGGTACCGTGATTCTGGTGAACCCCGGCCGCCAGGTCGGGGGTGCTAGAACTCCACCCCGGCACTCGTGTGCCGGGTTCGCCAAGAGGATTCCATGCAACAAGTTCTGTTCACGATCCCGTTCTTCAAAAACTCGTTCCCGCCCGACGGCATCCCGATGTACGGGTTCGGGGCGATGCTGTTCGTGTGCTTCGTCGCGGTGACGGTGTGGGGGTCGCGGCGCGCCAAGCGGACCGCGAACATGCCGCCCGAGCGGTTCCAGGACATGGTCATCTGGCTGTTCGTGTCCGGGCTGGTCGGCGCCCGCACGCTGTACATGATCCAATACTCTCACCACTTCCCGGACCAGAGCATCGTCGGGCTGATCGGGGCGTTCTTCAAGATCTGGGAAGGCGGGATCATCTTCTACGGGTCCGCGCTCGGCGGGGTGATCGGTTACGGCCTCTTCTACTACTTCGTCCTGCGCCGGCTCGACGTGTCGGGTTGGCGCCTCGCGGACGCGGTGGCGCCGCTGCTCGCGCTCGGTCTGGCGATCGGCCGGATCGGGTGTTACCTCAACGGTTGCTGCTGGGGACAGGTCGCGTGCGAAGAGTGCCGCCCGGTGCCGCTCGGCGCCGCGCACTTCCCGATGCTCCCGGCGCACGCGCGCCAGTTGCTCGTGCGCGAACAGCACCTCCAGACGGCCACCGGGTTCACGATCGAACCCCGGCAGGTCGGAAACCCCTTTGAAGATCCGCGTGCGGTTGTGGCGAGCGTGGAAACCGGTTCGGCCGCCGATCGTGCCGGCGTGAAACCCGGCGACCGCATCACCCGGGTGAACGACCGGCCGAACTACATCGTCATCGAACTCAGCGGGGCGGACGAAAAAGCGCAGGCGACCGCGGATGCGTTCAAAGCGAAGGGGGCGGAGGTCGAAACCGGTCCCGGCGGGCGGGTCCGCGTGCTGTTCGATTCGTTCGAGAAGTATCGCGACGCACGGCTCGCGGTCTTCGGCGGCGCGGAGGGGGCCATCACGCGCGATTACTTCGACGTGCTAGTGGGCGAATGGCCGCGGGGGAAATCGGAACTGAAACTCACGGTCGAGCGGGGGGCGGAGCAGCCGGAGCTGCGGTTCGCGCCCGCGACCATCGGGCTGTACCCGACGCAGCTCTACGAAACCGTGAGCATGGTGCTCCTCATCCTGTTGTTGGTCGCGTACTATCCGTACCGTCGGCACGACGGACAGGTGATGGTGCTCCTCATGGTCGGCTACGCGATTCACCGGTTCATCAACGAATCGCTCCGGATCGAGCCGACCATCGGCGGCGGGCTGACGCTCTCGCAGTGGGGGAGCGTCGTGATTTTCGCGGCCGCTGTCGGCATCGAAGCGTACTTGTGGCTCACGATGCCGTCGCGCTGGTCGGGGCAATTGCCTCCGGACGAGCCGACCGCTCACACGAATCCCGGGGTAGCTCCCGCGCAGTGAGTGAGATGCAGTTTGATACTCCACGCGACTCTCCCGAGGTAACCACGCATGGACCGCCGCGAGTTTCTGGCCGCTTCTGCTGCGAGTGCCATCGCTGCGTCCGGGCCGTTGCCTCCTCCGGACTTCGAGACGCCCGGGTTCGCTTCGCCGAAAGAGGCGATGAAGGGGCCGCGCGAGGAGCTGCTTTTCGTCACCTGCACCTATGCGAACACCGGGATCGACAAACCCGATTACCTCGCGGTGGTGGACGCGAAGCCCGACTCGAAGACGTATGGGCAGGTCGTTCACCGGCTGAAAATGCCGAAGGTCGGTGACGAGCTGCACCACTTCGGCTGGAACATTTGCTCCTCGTGTCACGGCAAGCCGGGCGACCGCCGGTACCTCATCGTGCCCGGTCTGAAGTCGGGCCGGATTCACATCATCGACGCGAAAGACCCGCTCGCGCTGAAGGTCCACAAGGTGATCGAGCCGGAGGAGATCGCGAAGAAGGCCGATCTGTCCGCGCCGCACACGGCTCACTGCTTGCCGACCGGCGAAATCATGCTCTCGATGCTCGGCAACGCGAAGGGCGAGGCACCGGGCGGGTTCCTGTTGCTCGACGATAAGTACGAGATCAAAGGGCGGTGGGAAAAAGACCTGACGGGAATGAATTTCAACTACGATTTCTGGTACCAACCGCGACACAACGCGATGGTGTCGAGCGAGTGGGCCGCACCGAAGACGTTCGCTCCCGGGCCGAACTTCGACGACGTGAAGGCCGGCAAGTACGGCCAGAAGATCCACGTGTGGGACTGGAAAGAGCGGAAGATCAAGCAGTCCTTCGATTTGGGAGCGGCGGCGATCCCGCTGGAAGTGCGGTTCCTCCACGACCCGTCTCGACCGATCGGGTTCGTCGGCGCGGCACTGAGTAGCACGATGTGGCGGTTCGCGACCGACGGCAAGACCGACCAGGAGTGGTCCGCTGACAAGGTCATCGAACTCGCGCCGGTCAAGAACGACAAGTTCCCCGGCGGCGCGGTGCCGGGGCTCATCAGCGACTTCGTGATCTCGATGGACGATCGCTTCCTGTATCTGGCCGCGTGGTTGCACGGCGAGGTGAAGCAGTACGACATCACCGACCCCGGCAAACCGAAACTCACGGGCACCGTAAAGCTCGGTGGCGCGCTCGGCAAACCTGAAAAGCTGAAGGGGAAAGAGCTGGCCGGTGGCCCGCAGATGCTCCAGTTGTCGCTCGACGGCAAGCGCCTGTACGCGACGAACTCGCTCTACAGCACGTGGGACAACGTCTTCTACCCGGATCTGGGGAAGCAAGGCTCGTGGATGGTGCAGATCGACTGCGACACCGAGAAGGGCGGTCTGGCGCTGAACGACAAGTTCTGTGTGGACTTCGGCAAAGAACCGGACGGCCCGAGCCGCGCGCACGAGGTCCGCTACCCGGGCGGTGACTGCACGAGTGACATTTTCAGTTGAGATCGCATGGCGAAAGTATTTCGTACCGCTCTGTTCGTTTCTGCCGACCTCGCGAAAGCCGAGGGCGCGCGGTCGGCGTTTGATTCCGCCGCCGGGCGCCTGGGGATGCCCTGGCGCGGGGTAACTGTCGCGCCGGCCGCGTTCGCGGGCGTGGAAGTGATTGTTCCGCTCGACGGGGCCGCGCCGGACGGCTGGACCGGTCGCGTCGAGAAGTGGGCGGCCGGTGACACGGGCGCCGCGGCTGCGGGTCTGATCGCGCGGCTGCTCGGTGGCAGCGACGAGGTACTACCGCCCAAGCCCGCTTCCCCGCCACCGCCGGCGCCGCCGAAGAAGGTTCACACGGTAAAACTGAGCCGCGAAACTGCCGGGCGAAAGGGGAAGGGCGTCACGGTGGTGTCCGAGTTGCCGCTCGGTGAGGACGCGCTGAAGGAACTCGCGACGCAGCTCAAGAACAAGTGCGGCACCGGTGGCACCGCGAAGGACGGCCGAATCGAGATCCAGGGCGACCACCGCGACAAACTCGCGCAGGAACTGGAGAAACTCGGCTACAAGGTGAAGCGCTTTGGTGGGTGAGAGGCGTGAAGAGGAAATGCGCCACGGATGAACACAGAGAACACGGATTAAGACAGAAGGCAGATTGGCCACAAAAAGAGAGCCGAAGCAGAGGGCAGAGATCAGAAGCGTGGGTTCAGCCCCGCGAGGGCGGTCGCGTGTAGCCAGGGGTGAAGCGAGCGACGCGAGCGCAACCCCTGGCGCGCTCCCGCGAACCCCGATGTTCTGCGGCCACCCTCATCGCGACAAGGTAGTGGGTATTGGCGCGCCGGGGGTTGCGCTCCGCTTCACCCCTGGCTACTCGCTCACGCCCCTCACGGGGCTTCAAACCTCACACATTTCACGTTTTCCGTCTTCTGTCTCGATCCGCGTTATCTGTGTTCATCCGTGGCGTATTTCCTCACTCCTTCGTCGCTAACTCGAACAGGTGCCGCGCGGCTCTTCCGCTGATGGCGCCATGCTTCAGCAGTTCCGCGGCGATCAGTTGCACCGCTTTCCAGTTCCCCTCGTCCGCGAGCATGTACTCGACCTTGTCCAGCATCCGCTGCTCGTAGCGCTCGACCTGGCGGTCGGACTTGCGCTCCAGTGCGAGCCGGCGCACGAATCGCAGATCCTGTCCGGCTTCCTCCGTCGCGTAAGTGCCGGTGTGCCGGGCCTCGGCCGCCATGCCGCCGAGCGCGATCAGGATCTCGCGCTCCACCCAGTCGTCGGTCGGCTTCGCGCTACCCCGACCGAAGCGGCACTCGCCCATGCGCTCGCGGTTCGGCAGCACGCTCACTTTGTGGATGGTGCGCCCGAGGGCCAGCGCGATCACCGCGTGCCCGGCCTCGTGATACGCGGTCACTTCGTCGTGGGGCTGTTCCATGCCCGCATTTTACGCGCGTGAGAATGATCCAGAAAGTCGCCCATGCACCCATTGACGCGGGCGCCTCCACCGCGACAATTGGCGTGCCGCGTCCGCGCGGTTCCCGCCCCACAACTTCCCTCCCAGGTGCGTTATGTTTCGTCCGCTGCTCGCCGGCGTGTTCGTTGCCGGTCTGCTCGCTACAACGGGGTCTCCAGATTCGATCGCGCAAGACAAGAAGGGCGCTCCCAAGAAGCTGGCGCGCATCGCGATTGCAGAGCCGACCGAGGCCGCCAAAGACCCCGATTTCGCGATCCAGGGCGAGTACGAGGGCAGGTACAAAGAGGGCGAGAAAGAGGAGAAATTCGGAGTGCAAGTCATCGCGAACGGAGCCGGCGAGTTCACACTCAAGATGCTTCGCGGTGGGTTGCCCGGGGCCGGGTGGGTGGGTAAAAACGTGGCTCCATTCTCTGCTGTTCGGCAAGACGGTAAGGTCATCATCCGCGACGGGAAAAAGGAACCTGTACAAGGAAGCATCGGGGATGGAGTCTTCATGATGAAGCACGACGAAGCGGAATTTTTGGCGAAGAAGGTCGAGCGCAAGTCCAAGACGATCGGCGCCAAGGTGCCCGCGGACGCCGTCGTGCTGTTCGGTGCCGAGGGCGACGAGAAGAAGTGGACCGGCGGAAAGATCGTCACCCTTTCGGACGGCAAGTACCTCGACGTGGGCGTGACGAGCAAGCAGAAATTCGGCGCGTTCAAGGCGCACATCGAGTTCCGGCTCCCGTGGATGCCGAACAGCACCGGGCAGGGGCGCGGGAACAGCGGGGTGTACTTCCAGAACCGTTACGAGTGCCAGGTGCTCGACAGCTTCGGGCTGTCCGGCGAGAACAACGAGTGCGGCGGCATCTACACGCAGCACAAGCCGAGCGTGAACATGTGCCTGCCGCCGCTGGCGTGGCAGACGTATGACATCGAGTTCACCCCCGCGCAGTTCGACGCGAACGGCAAGAAGACCAAGAACGGCCGCGCGACGGTCTACCACAACGGCGTGAAGATCCACGACAACATCGAGTTCCCGAAGGAGTGCCCCGGCGGTCAGAAGGAAGACGCGAACCCCGGACCGTTCCAGTTCCAGAACCACGGCGACCCGGTCGTGTACCGCAACGTGTGGGTCGTCGAAGTGAAGTAGCAATCGATCGCTTCAACCCCGATACTTGTGTATCGGGTTCACCAGGAGCGGTGCGCGCAATACGTACCCTCCTTTCCGAGCACTTCTTTTCAATGTGCATCATTATGCTGCGCCTCTTCGCATCGTTCGTACTCGCACTCGTATTCGCGCTCCCCGCTCAAGCGGTCCCGCCGAACGTCGTGCTCATCGTGGGAGACGACCAGGGGGCGGGCGATTACGGGTTCATGGGCCACGAGCACATCAAGACACCGCACCTCGACAAGCTCGCGCGCGAGTCGCTCGTCTTCAAACGCGGCTACGTGCCCACCAGCCTGTGTCGCGCGAGTCTGGCGACGATGGTTACCGGGCTTTACCCGCACCAGCACCTGATGACCTCCAACGATCCGCCCATTCCGAAGGGGCTGACCAACGCCCAGGCGCAGAAAGATGTGGGGTTCTTGAAACAGCGACAGGAGATGATCGCCCTGTTTGAGAAGGCAGCCACGCTACCGAAGTTGCTGGAGAAGGAAGGGTACGTGAGCTTCCAGGCCGGGAAGTGGTGGGAGGGCAATGCGTGCCGGTGCGGTGGGTTCACCGAGGGCATGACGCACGGCGACCCCGCGAAAGGCGCGCGCCACGGCGACGAGGGGCTGAAGATCGGGCGCGAGGGGCTGCAACCCGTCTTCGACTTCCTCGACAAAGCCCAGAAGGACAAGAAGCCGTTCTTCGTGTGGTACGCGCCGATGATGCCGCACCTGCCCCACAACCCGCCCGACCGTCTCTTCAACAAGTACAAGGACAAAACGAAGTCCGAGTTCGTCGCGAAGTATTGGGCCATGTGCGAGTGGTTCGACGAAACGATCGGTGATGTGCTCGCGAAGCTCGAAAAGAGCGGACAGTCCGAGAACACGATCGTCATCTACTTGCACGACAACGGCTGGATTCAGGACGAAACTTCGGCGAACTTCGCCCCGAAATCGAAGCGCTCGCCCTACGACGGCGGTCTGCGCACCCCGATTCTCGTGAAGTGGCCGGGGCACGTGAAGTCGGGCGAGTCGGACCGGCTCGCGAGTTCGATCGACCTGGCCCCGACCATCCTGCGCGCGGTGGGGGCCAAGCCGAGTAAAGGCATGACCGGGATCGACCTGCTCGACGCCCACTGGGTCGCGAGCCGCGGCGAACTGTTCGGCGAAACCTTCGAGCACAACGCGGTCGACATCACGAAGCCGGCCGCGAACCTGCAGTACCGCTGGGTGCTCGACGGAAACTGGAAGCTGATCTTGCCGCACGAACCGAACGTGAAGGACGGCCAACCCGAACTGTACGACGTGGCCAAAGACCCGACCGAGAAAGACAACGTGGCCGCGAAACACCCCGACAAGGTGAGGGAACTAACGAAACGTCTCGATGCGTGGTGGAAGCCGTAATTGTGAGGGCAGGAAAAACCGCTACGGATGACCACAGAGGGCACGGATTAAGACGGAAAATGTATGAGGTTTGAAGCCCCGTAAGGGGGCGTGAGCGAGTAGCCAGGGGTGAAGCGGAGCGCAACCCCTGGCGCGCCTTGTCGCGATGAGGGTGGCCGCAGAACATCGGGGTTCGCGGGAGCGCGCCAGGGGTTGCGCTCGCGTCGCTCGCTTCACCCCTGGCTACACGCGGCCGCCCCTCGCGGGGCTGAACCCACGCTCTGATCTCTGCTCTCTGCTTCGGCTCTCTTTTTTGTGCTCTTTGTGCCTTTTTGTGGCCAATCTGTCTTCTGTCCTAATCCGCGGCTAAGTCCTCTTCCGCACCCCGCGAATGGCTTCTGCGGTGAGCGGGTCGTCGGGCCAACTGTGCTTCGGGTAGCGCGCACGCAGCTCCTTCCGCACGATCGGGTAGCCGTTCTTCCAGAAGCTCGCGAGGTCGTCCGTGACCTGCTGCGGGCGGTAGTTCGGCGCGAGTAAGTGGAGCAGCACTTTCACGCGCCCGCGGGCGACGCGAGGCGTTTCCGTCAACCCGAACATTTCCTGGATTCGCGCCGCGAGTACAGGTGGGCGCCCCTCCGCGTACTCGATCTGAATGTGGCTGCCGCTCGGCACTTCGATTCGTTCCGGAGCCTCACTCTCTACCATCTGAAGTTGCTGGTACGTCAATTGCCCTTTAAGGAAATCGAGCCACGGCCCGTTGCGCACATCGGCGAGTGACCGTCGGTTGCGACACAGCGCTTCGAGTGCCTCATGAAGATCCGCTGCCTCGAACGCGGGGAGTTCCAACTCGGGTACCCACGCGCGCAGGCACCGCACGCGAGTACGAAACGCTCCCGCTGCGGAGTCGGGCGGTGGCAGCACTTTTTCTAGGCGTTCTGCGGCGGCAGCGGCGAGCACGCTTGCGGCTTCGGATTCGTCGGCGATGTGCGCGTTCGTTTCGTCCAGAACGAGGTCGTTGAAGCGCGTCACCTTTCGCGCCGCCAGGCGCTCGGTCTTGTCATCAAATATTACTTCGATCCGTGTTGTTACACGCTCCGAGGACAGCCATTCGCGTTCCACGCCGGACGCGAGCCGCACGAACGAATCCGCTCCCCCAGCATCCACGTCGACGCACACGAACAGTTCCGGCTCGCTCACGCCACTCGTTTGCGCGAGCCTCACACCGCGTCCGCCCACGGTGAGCGCTTTTGTGCTCCCGGGTTCGCGCCGGCGCGCGAGACGATCCGGGTACGCGGTGAAGATGCAACGAAGAAGGGAGCTATCAGAACCTCTCCCCAACCCCTCCCCTAAAAAGGGAGGGGCTTCAAAGCCCCCTTCCTTCTTAGGGAAGGGGGGTTGGGGGTTAGGTCGTATCAGCCGTGCCAACTGATTTCGCACTTCCAGCACGCCGTGCGCCCCACCGCGATGCAGGCGCCCGAGCGGGCCATCGAGTCGGCCCCCGCGCTCGAACGCTTCGAGTGCCTCTACGCGGTCCAGCACGTCCGACACGGTGGGCGGGGCTCTTCGGACGGGCGGTCCGCTGTCAAACTCGCGCAGGAACGGGTCGCGTTCCGAGAGGAGCGCGGCGGCGAGTGCGGCGCGAGGCGCGCAGCCCAGGCGCTGACCTTCGAGAAGGAGCCGCCCGAGTCGCGGGTGAACCGGGAGCGCGGCCGCGGCTTCGCCGAGCGGCGTCAGGCCGTCGGCGTTCAGCAGTTCGAGTTGTTCGAGTAAGCGAAGCGCTTGCTGCACGGCCTCTTCGGTCGGCGCATCGAGCCACGGGAACTTGCGCACGTCGCGTTCGCCGAGCGCGGCCAGTTGAAGTGCCGCACCGCACAGGTCGACGCGCTTGATTTCGGGCACGGTCTGTTCCGGGCGCCCGCGGTGGCTCGGCTCGTCCCACAGTCGGACGCACACACCGGGAGCGGTACGCCCCGCACGGCCCGCGCGCTGATCGGCCGACGCGCGCGAAATGGGAACGAGCCGGAGCCGGTCCATGCCGACGTCCGGTGCGAACTCCATTTGCCGCGCGAGGCCCGAATCGACCACCGCGGTCACGCCGGCTACCGTCACGGACGTTTCTGCGACGTTCGTTGCTAGAACAATCTTCCGCTGATCGAGTTGCTGAAGCGCGCAGTCCTGTTGTTCGGGGGGGAGGTCGCCGTGAAGCGGCAGTACGGCAATGCCTTGTTCTCGTGCGAACGTTTCGAGATGCTCGGCGGTTTGGCCGATCTCGCGCAGCCCTGGCAGGAACGCGAGCACATCCCCGTCGCGCTCGGTGAGCACGTCCCGGACCGCGTCGGCGACCGCGAGCGGCACGGGCGTATCGGTACGGCGCGGGCGGTATTTCACGTCGACCGGGAACGTGCGCCCCGCGCTATCCACAACCGGGCACCCGCCGAAGTACGTGGACACCGCGAGCGGGTCCACGGTTGCGGACATCACGATGACTTTTAATTCCGGGCGCACGTTCTCTCGAACGAGGCGCACCATTCCGAGCGCGAGATCGGCTTCCAGACCGCGTTCGTGAAATTCATCGAATACTACGCACGCGGTTCCGTCCAAGAACGGGTCGTCGATGAGCCGACGGAGCAGCACGCCCGGGGTGACAACGAGTACCCGCGTGCGCGCGCTGGCTTTGCGATCGAACCGCACCTGGTAGCCGAACACATCGCCGATCGGTGACCCGTGCTCGATCGCCATGCGCCGCGCCGCGGCACGAGCGGCGACGCGGCGCGGTTCGAGCATCAGCACGAGGCCGGTCCCCGCGAGCCCACTTTCCACGACCGCGGGCGGCACGCGGGTGGTTTTGCCAGCGCCGGTGGGGGCACGCAGCACCGCGGCCCCGTTCGCGCGGAGCGCGGCGAGTAATTCGGGTAGCGCGTCGTCGATCGGGAGTGCGTCCTTCGGCATACCACAAGTTTAGTGGTGCCCCTTCGGGGGGCGCTGCTATACCACTCTGAATCGAGCTTTCACCCACAGGAGGTCCGCCAAGGTGAACCCACGCTGGTTGCTCGTCGCTGTCGCGGCGCTGGTCCTCGCGCCGCCGGTGCCCGGTCAGGAGAAGAAAGACAAGAAGGAGCTGCGCTGGGGCACCGACCCGACCGGCGGCGCCCCTTACGTTTATAAGGACGGTGATACGTTCGTCGGGTTCGAGGTGGAACTCGCGGAGTACCTCGCGAAAGAAATCGGCCGCACCAGCAAGATGGTCACCGGTGACTGGGACAAGCTACCCGAACTCCTCGGCAAACCCGCAGACGACGATAGTATCGATATCGTTCTGAACGGTTACGAACTCACCGAGGATATGGAGAAGAAGTACCCGTCCACGGTGCCGTATTACGTCTACAAGCTCGGCCTCATCATTCACAAGGATAGCGCGGAGAGCATTTCGGGTTGGAGTGATTTGAACCGCGAACAAGGTGGGGACGGAAATAAGCGAAAGACTTCCATCGGCGTACTCGGTGGGTCCGCGGCTCACAAGTACATGAAGGGTAAGAGATTTGGAGACAAGATCGATTTGGCAATCAATCCGGACGTAGCAACGGTTATTGGGTTGGTCGAGCAGAAACGCCTCGATGCGACCGTTCAGGACACGCCGGCCGCACTCTATTACATCAAGAACGGCAAAGAACTAAAGCTCGCGGACGAACCTCGCAAAGCGGGGTTCTACGTCATTCTCACGCGCCCCGCGGACAAAGAACTGCGCGAACAACTCAACGCGGCGATCAAGAAAGGCATCAAGGACGGTACGCTGAAGACGATTTACGAGAAGTACGGCTTGTGGAACGCGGACCAGGAACGGTTGCTCTACTGGACCGAGCAACCGTGGCCGCCACCGTTTCCGGCTGAAGACGAGAACGAAGAGGAGAGCGGAGGTGAGAAGGGGAAAGTTGATTGGGGCAAATTGACGCTGGAATTGCTCCGCGCTGCGGGCATGACCGTTTTCCTCGCGGCCGCGTCGTTCCCGATTGCGATGCTTATCGGGATGCTGGTCGCGCTCAGTCGCGTTTACGGGCCTGCACTGATTCGATTTCCTTTCGGTCTGTACGTCGAATTTCTGCGTGGCACACCGCTGCTGCTGCAGTTGTATTTCGTGTTTTACCTGCTCCCACCCCTGGTTCAGCAGGTCTTCGGCGTGAGCTTCAATCTCACGCCGATTCAGGCCGGCATTCTCGGGCTGGCGATCAACTACTCGGCCTACGAAGCGGAGAACTACCGCGCCGGGCTTCTCGCGATCCCGCGGGGGCAGATGGAGGCGGCGCTCGCGCTCGGGATGAACCCGCTGACGGCGCTCCGCGTGGTGATCGTTCCGCAAGCGGTACGGATCGTGATCCCGCCCGTGACGAACGACTTCATCGCGCTGTTCAAGGACACTTCGGTGTGCTCCGTGATCCTCATCACCGAACTGACGCGGAAGTACAACGAACTCTACAACTTCAACCGCGACTATATCATTCAACTCGCGTTCATCACCGCCGGGCTGTACCTCTTGATGAGCTACCCATTGGCGATCGTCGCGCGCGTTCTTGAAAAGCGCCTGGGTAGCGTCGGAGGTGCTCACCGATGATTCGCGTTTCCAACATCGTGAAGTACCACGGCGACGCCCGGATTCTGGACGGAGCGTCCGTCGAAGTGCGCCGGGGGCAGGTCGCAGCGCTCGTCGGGCCGTCCGGCGGCGGGAAGAGTACGCTCCTCCGGTGCATCAACGGCTTGGAGGAGTTTCAGGAGGGCGAGGTCGCCGTTGGCGATTCACTGAAACTCGTGGGCGGTGCGTCGCCTCACCGCTCAACGCTGGTCGAACTACGCCGCACGGTCGGGATGGTGTTTCAGCAGTTCAACCTGTTCCCGCACATGAGCGTGCTGAAGAACGTGATGGCCGGGCCGATTCACGCCCTCGGGAAACCAACTTCCGAAGCCGAAACGACCGCGAAGAAGTGGCTGGACCGCGTCGGGCTGGGACAGAAGTTTGATGCGCGCCCGGCGCAACTTTCCGGAGGCCAACAGCAGCGTGTTGCGATCGCGCGGGCGCTTGCGGTTAACCCCACGGCGATCCTCTTCGATGAGCCGACGAGTGCGCTGGACCCGAAAATGGCCGCCGAAGTCATGCGCGTGATCGACGACCTCGCGGACGACGAGCAGTTGCAGGTCGCTATGGTCATCGTCACGCACGACATCCCGGCCGTGAAGCGGATCGCCGACGTGGTCCACCTGCTCGATAAGGGGCGGGTCGTTTATTCCGGCCCCGCCGACGAAGCGTTCACCCCCGGCGGACCGGCCGAAGCCCTGGAATGATTCACCGGGCGGTAGAGCTAGAAAGAAACGGGACGCGCGTCCCGCGTGTTAAGTAAGGAACGTTCATGAGCACTGCAACGACACAGAAGGTGATCCGCGTCGGGCACAGCCCGGACCCGGACGATGCGTTCATGTTTCACGCGCTCGCCAACGACAAGATCCCGACCGGCGATCTCAAGTTCGTTCACGAGCTACAGGACATCGAGACGCTCAACCGCCGCGCGCTGAAGGGCGAACTCGAAGTCACCGCCGTGAGCATCCACGCTTACAGTTTCCTGCTCGACAAGTACGCGCTGCTCCCCACCGGGTGCAGTATGGGCGACAAGTACGGCCCGATGGTGGTGGCGCGGAAGCCGTTCGCGGTGGCCGATCTGCCCGGTATCAAGATCGCGGTGCCGGGCACGCTCACCACGGCGTTCCTCACGCTGAAGCTGCTGTTCGAGTCGATCGGCGCGCAGGACAAGCTGACGTATGACGTGATCCCGTTCGACGAGATCATCCCGGCCGTCGCGGGCGGGAAGTACGACGCCGGCTTGATTATTCACGAGGGGCAGCTCACGTTCCAGAACCAGGGGCTGCACCTCGTGACCGACCTCGGCGTGTGGTGGCAGGAGCGGACCGGGTTGCCGCTGCCGCTCGGCGGGAACGTGGTTCGCAAGGATCTCGGCGCGGCCACCATGAAAGAGACGAGCCGGCTCATCAAGCAGAGCATCCAGTACGCCCTCGATCACCGGCGCGAGGCGCTCGATTACGCCCTGAAGTACGCCCGCGACATGGACGTGTCGCTCGCGGACAAGTTCGTGGGCATGTACGTGAACGACTGGACGCTCGATTACGGCGAGCGGGGCCGGGCCGCGATCCGCAAGTTGCTCGGCGAAGCGCACCGCGCGGGGATCATCCCGAACCCGGTCGCGGTGGAATTCGTGGAGTGACGCCCGCGGGCCGCTCGCTCTATGAGCGGCCCATTTTTGAACGCAGTTTGATCGCCCACAACTCATCGCACTTTCGTTACCCGCGCGTTACATTCGCGGTGTCGCAATCGCCGATCGGTTCTGATTCGTCGAATAGATGGCGGTTCGCGTCCCGCACGCTCGGAAGACGACATGCGCACAACTCTCCTGCCGACCCTGGCACTTCTCGCGCTCGCTTCGCCCGCACGCGCCGACGACGCGAAACAGCTCGCGCAGCAAGCCAAAACCGTGTTGAAGACGCACTGTTACCGGTGCCACGGGCAGGACGGGAGCGTCGAAGGCGCGATGAACTTCGTGACCGATTTGGGCAAACTGGTCGCGCGCAAGAAGATCGTTCCCAACGACGCGAAGGGCAGCCGGCTGTTTCGCCGCGTGGACGACGGCACGATGCCCCCGCCCGACGAAAGCCCGCGCCCGAGCGCTGCGGAAATCGCGATTCTGAAAAAGTGGATCGAGGCCGGTGCCCCTACCGGCGAAACTGACAGTGCCCACAAACAGATCACACAGGCGGACGTGTTCGCGGCCGTTCTCGCGGATCTGGAGACGCTGGACCGGCGCGCCCGGCGCTTCCAGCGGTACTTTACACTCACGCACCTCCACAACGCGGGGCTTTCGGACGAGGAACTGCAAACGTATCGCAATGCGCTCGCGAAACTGGTGAACAGCCTGTCGTGGGGGTCGAAGATCGTGAACCCGGTCGCGGTGGACGCGAACCGAACGATCCTGCGCATCGATTTGCGCTGGTTCGTGTGGGACGCGACCATCTGGAACCGCATTCTGCAAGAGTACCCCTACGGCGTCCTCGACGATTCCGTGAGCGCGCGGGCCGTAGCCGTGGGCACCGCGGCGAAACAGCCCCTTCTGCGGGCCGACTGGTTCATCGCCACCGCGTCGCGTGCGCCGCTCTATTACGACGTACTTCAACTTCCCGCGAATCTCGCGGAACTGGAGAAACAGATCCGAGTGGACGCCGCGGAGAACATCCGGCAGGAGCGCGTTACGCGGGCCGGCTTCAACGGCAGCGGGATCTCGCGCTTCAACCGCGTGCTGGAGCGCCACGACTCGGCGCAAGGGATGTACTGGCGCACCTACGACTTTGACGAACCCCAAGCGAACCTCGTTGATCGCGTGAACGGCGGGTTACTTCCGGATCGCCGCAACATTTTCGCGTTCCCGCTCGGACCGGGGGGCCTCGCGGAGAACCCGTTCCAGCACGCGGGCGGCGAAGCCATCTTCGCGCTACCGAACGGACTACACGCTTATTACTTGATAAACGCCGTCAATACGCGGCTCGATAAGGGGCCGCTCAACATCGTGAGCGACCCGAAGCGCCCGGACCGCGCGGTCGAAGCGGGCGTGTCGTGCATGTCGTGTCACGTGACCGGTATTCTCCCGAAAGCGGATCAGGTTCTCGATCACCTCGGCAAGAACCCGAAGGCGTTCAAGCGCGAAGAGGGTGACGTGATCCGGGCGCTGTTCCCCGGCAAGGACGCGGTGCTCAAACTGATGGAAGCGGACGCGAAGAAGTACGCCGAAGCCGTTGCGAAAACGGGGGCGAAGGTGAGCCGGTTCGAGGCCGTCAGTACCATCACGCAGAAGTACGAAGCGGATGTGGATTTGGTCACGGGTGCCAGTGAAATTGGGCTGACGGCCGACGAGTTCCGCGGGCGCATCAGCCAATCGGAGCTTCTCGTGAAGCACGTCGGCCCTCTGCGTGCGGGGGGAACTGTTACCCGGCAACTCTGGGTGCAGGCGTTCGGCGATATTGTGCGCGAGCTGCAACTCGGTGGACTGTACCAAGCCAATTTGAACGGCCCGACACTAAAGGACAACACCGGCGAACTCGACCCGCTCGAAGCACGTGGGGATTCGGCCAATCAATGGGCGTTCACCCCGGACGGGCGCCGGGCGATCGTTGCGAGCGGTGACCGCAGCGTGCGCTACTTCGATGTGGAGGGCCGGCGCGACCTCAAGCGGTTCGTGGGGCACACCGCGAGCGTATGGGCGGTCGCGCTCTCTGCGGACGGTAAGTGTGCCGCGTCCGGTGGGATGGACGGCACGGCCCGCGTGTGGGATCTGGCGACCGGCCTCGAAATCGCGAAGTTCACCGACCACACGAGTCTCGTGAGCGCGGTCGCGTTCGTGCCGAATGGAAAATGGGTCGTGTCCGGGAGCTTCGACGGTACCGTGGCGTACTGGAAGACCGCCGATAGCAAAGAGGGCTGGCGCGTCGAGAAGCTCGGACTCGTTACCGCGCTCGCCGTGGACCCGCACGGGAAATTCGTGGCGGCCGCGACCGAAAACGCGCTCGTGATGCTCGACCTCGCCACCGGCACCGAACTCAAGCGCTACGGCAACTTCACGTCCCCGCTCTCCGCGATCGCGATTAGTCCCGACGGTCAGTGGATTGTCGCCGGCAACGACGCGGGCACGGTCCGCGTGTGGCAACTGGGCGACGAAAAGGCCCGATTCACGCTCACCGGGCACGAGGGCGGCGTCCGGAGCGTTGCAGTCAAAGATGGCGGGCGCTGGGTACTCACCGGCGGGGCGGACCGCACGCTACGCCTCTGGGATACGTCCGCCGCGAAGCAAGAGGTTCCCGTGTTCCGCAAGCACGGCGCGAGTGTGACGGGGACCGCGTTCCTAGGGAACGGCACGCAGACCGTTTCCGGCGACCGCGACCTCACCGTGTTGCCCTGGAAGATCGACAAGTTCATCGGCGCAGCGCCGGCCCCAAAGGTAGAAGCCCCCAAGACGCCGGACCGGATTCCTTACGCCGAGCCGTAAGCACTCACGCGCACCAGTAATTTGAGATTTAAGCGAACCTCGGGCGGCGGGCTAATTGTGCTTCCACTTTTCGGAATGGTGGAACCAGTAACAGCTACAGAACCGCCACTGGCACTTCCCGGTGGCCAAGTCAAACGCCTCCGCGTACATACCGTGCGACTCGGCGCCAAACACGAACACGGTACCGTCTTTTTCGCGGACCTCGACCCAGTGGTAGCCCTGGCCCCCGAGAAAATCGCGGTCGGTTCCCCACACGTCCGCCTTCCAGGTCGATTTCCCGCCCCGGCCCTCGAACCCCGCGATTTCAAATGCCTCCCCGCATACGGCCGTGTACCCCGCGACCGCGGACCGCTTCTCCCCGACCACTCCCGCGAACGAGTTGCTCAATTCGTCGAACGTGTCACTCGGAAACTCGACCGTTCGGCCCCCGACTGAGTACACCCGTTTCCCGTCCTTCTCCTCCATTTCGGCCCCGTCCGGAACCAGGGCGCCGGACTTTGATTCCCGGCACTTGGGTCCGGTGTCGCTCCCTATGAACGCATGGTGTTGCCCCGGGAACAGGTCCACGTCCGTGATGCCCCGTGCCCACCACTCGGGGACGGGGGCCTTGGTCCGCTCCTTGAAAAAGGCGACGAATTTACCGAGTTCGGTGGGATCGTAAATGTCGTTTGTGCGCGGCATCAGGGGCTTGGGCCGCTTGGCGGGCTTGGTGTAGGTTTCCCAAGCGGCTTGGAGCGCGATACCGGTGACCTCGTCCTTGGTTAGGTCTGCGAACCCTTGTCGCCCGACCTTCTCGAACAGCTTCTGGTAAGCCCCGGCTTTGTCTTTGGACGATGTGGCCTTCAGAACGTCCCCGCGGAGCGCCTTGGGGGTGTCGTCCGGGTCCGCGGGGAACGCGGTTCCGAAGCCCGTTAAGCAGAGCAGGCCCAAAACAGTGGTCAGCGCGCACGCCGGCGTCATGGATCGCCTCAATGTCGTGACGGTTTGGACCCAGAATAAGCTGCCGTCTATCGGCCTGCAGCCTCAAAAATTAAGGCGTTCACGGTACGTGCGGAGTTGTGGGCGGAGGGGGAAGTGGTTCTTCGCCGAGTCGCTGGAGGTACTCCGGCTCCCACGACTCCTGCTCGTCTACCGGCTCAACGTGAATCGTCACCGCCACTTCCGGCATCGCGGCGACGAGCGCGTCTTCGAGTTTCGACGCGATCTGGTGCCCCTCGCGCACGGAAATGTCACCGTCGACGAGCAAGTGAAACTCGATGAATCGGCGCGCCCCGGACAGGCGCGTGCGGAGCATGTGGAAGATCGCCCCTTCTGGGAGGTTCGCGCGGATCACTTCGCGGATGCGGTCGATTTCGTCGCGCGGGATCGCGTGGTCCATGAGGCCGTCGAACGACCGGCGGATCAGCCCCCACCCGGTCCAGGTGATGTGCAACCCCATGATGATCGCGAGCAACGAATCGAAGAACGTGAGTTTGGTCGCGTAGACGAGTGCCAGCCCCACGAGAACGCCGACCGAGGTCCACACGTCGGCCATGAGGTGCTGGCCGTCCGCTTCCATCACGATGGACTTGTGAACGCGCCCGTAGTGGAGCAGCACCCGGGCCACGGCGAAGTTCACGACCGACGCCCCCAGCGCCAGTCCGCTCCCGAGTTCGATCGCCTGGAGCGGTTCGGGGGTGATTAACCGCTGAACACCGTACCCAGCAGCGCCCAGACCGGCAACCACGATCAACACACCCTCAAGCCCACTTGAGAGGAATTCGATCTTCTCGTGGCCGTAAGTGTGCGTGGGGTCCGCGGGGCGGGAGGCGTACCACAGTGCGAAGTACGCGGTGACGGCCGCGAGCAGGTTCACCACCGATTCGAGCGCGTCGGTGAGCAGCCCGACGGACCCCGTGAGGGCATACGCCGCGCTCTTCATTCCGATGGTGACAAGGGCGGCGGCGATCGAGAGAACGACCGGCCAGTGCAGCCGTGCGAGAGGTTCCATTTTTTTAGTGTAAGAGAAGGTGTGAGGGGGCGAGCGGGTGAAG
Organism: Gemmata sp. SH-PL17; assembly: GCF_001610855.1. Taxonomy (NCBI): domain Bacteria; kingdom Pseudomonadati; phylum Planctomycetota; class Planctomycetia; order Gemmatales; family Gemmataceae; genus Gemmata; species Gemmata sp. SH-PL17. The sequence goes on along the minus strand of NZ_CP011271.1, from coordinate 7,525,862 downwards.
GGGTGAAAAAGCCAAGAACGTTGTGTCTTGCCTTTTCACCCCTTCACCCGCTCGCCCCTCACACCTTCTCTTATTTCCGGCCCGTCAGCTCGCCCACGCGCTTCTCGGCCTGCTTGATGTGGTCCGGGTTCGTGTCGTGTTCGACGACGGCCCGGTAGAGGTCGACCGCCTTCGTGCGCTCGTTCAGTTGGCGGTCGTAGAGCGTCGCGGCGCGGAGCCGGGCGTCGGTGCGCGACCCCTTCACCCACTGGAACGAGCGCTCGTAGTACTTGGCGGCCCGGTCGTACTGCTTGTACGCGCGGCTCTCGTAGATGTCGGCGAGCTGGTACGCCACGTCGCCGATCTTGTCCGAGTTCGGGTACTTGTCGAGCACCTCGCGGAGCAACAGTTCGGACCGGCGCATGTTCAGCACGTAGTCGTCGCCCAGCCCCTTACCCTTGTACTCCATCGCGGTCTTGTACAGCTCGTTCGCCTCGCGCACGTTCACGCGGGCCTCTAGGGTGGGGGGCGGAACGTCCTTCACGTCGAGGTTGTACGACGGCTTCCACACGAGGTGGTAGGCCATGAGTTCGCGCTCGGCCCACGCGAGGCGCTGCTTGTCGCCGGACTTGGTGTAGTGCTCGTAAAGCGCCTTGAGGCTGGCCTCGTACTCCTTGCGGGCGGCGAGGCAGCGCTCGACGAGTTGCACGTCGCTCGCGGCAGCGGCCGGCGCAGCCTCACCGGGCGGGAGGGCGCCCTTACCCGGCTCGGTCAGCGGTTTGCTCGGCTGCGCGCCCACCGCCCACGCGACAGTGCCGGCACTCAGCCCGGCCAATCCCAGCAGCAGCATGCGCATATCAAAAACCTCTCCAGGGGAGTGCGGCGTTGAACGTGTGCGTCTGTATTCGTGGCACGGGCCTCTGGCCTGTGTAAACGCTTCCACAGGCCAGAGGCCCGTGCCACCAAACAAAAAACACCAATCCAATACGGCAATAGGGAGCAAAAACAAAGAACCCACGGGTACTGCCCGTGGGTTCGCGCCGCCGGCCGGTCGGGGTGGGTCAGATCTTCGTGTCGCCACCCTTTAACGGCTCGTGCGGCCCCGACCCACTCGCCCCGCTCCGGGAGTCGCCCGGCCCGGTCAGATTCGTCGTGCTGCCGTTCCCCGGGTACGGGGTGTGCGACCCGCTCGCGCGCTGGTCCGGGCGCCCGAAGATCATGCGCCCGGCCGGGGTCTGGAGCACGCTCGTTACCACGATCGTGATGTCCTGCCCGATGAACGGCCGGCCCTGCTCGACCACCACCATCGTGCCGTCGTCGAGGTACCCGACCCCCTGACCGATCTGGTCGCCGGCCTTCACGACCTTGACCTGCATGTACTCGCCGGGGATCGCGACCGTCTTCAGGGCGTTCGCCACCTCGTTCAGGTTGATGACGTCCACGCCCTGGAGCTGCGCGATCTTGTTCAGGTTGAAGTCGTTGGTGACCACGCGGGCGCCGAGCGCCTTCGCCAGAATCACCAGGCGCTCGTCCACGCGGATGCGCTCGCCGGTCCGCAGCTCGGGCACGTTCCCGTCGTGCATCTGCAGTTCGAGCTTCGGGTTGCTCTGGAGGCGCTTCAGCACGTCCAGTCCGCGGCGCCCGCGGTTGCGCTTCATCTTGTCCGCGCTGTCCGCGATGGCTTGCAGCTCTTGCAGCACGAAGCGCGGTACGAGGAGCTTCGTGTCGATCAATCGAGTATCGCACACGTCGGCGATGCGGCCATCAATGATTACGCTCGTATCCAGCACGAGCGGCTTACCGCCCTTCACCTGTTTGGAAAATTCGACATAAGGGATAATGAACCGAAACTCGTCCTTGGTCTGCACAAACGTCGAAATCGTTACATAACAACACACGACGGTGAGCAGCACCCGGCCGAGCAGGATGAGCGGCGACCCGACCCCGAACGTCGATTCGAGAATCGGAACGAGTGCGATCGAGAACAGGTACCCGAGCAGCATGCCGAGCATGAGCCCGAAGTAGACCGCGGAGATGGTGGTGATCTGCTTCTGCTTCTCGCGCATGTCGGTGAGCAGCACCAGCCCGCCGATGGTGAGAACGCCGAGCGGCACGAGGACTTTCTTCAGAATTTGATCCGAATCCATCAGAAAGCTGAACGAAAGAACGGCCATACCGACGACGAGCGCGGCATAGGCGACACGTATCAATATCATCAGCATTTGAGTCCCCGAATATTGGTGAACGGCATCGTTTCGACCCGCACTTCGCAAAAACCGCTCACCTCAACAGGTGATTCTACAGTTCGATGGACGGCAAAAACAGGCGCCTGTATTCGAGTTGGGCGAACCGGTCCGTCATACCCGCCAGGTAGTCGCCGACGACGCGCTCCAGGCAGTCGAGCCGCGTGCGCGCCGCGGTGACCCACCCCAGGGGCGTCGGGCCGGCGATCGCGTCGGCCCCGGTCCAGCGCCGGAGGTGCTTTTCCGGGAGCAGCGCGGGGGCGCGAACGTACTCCGCGAACAGGGACTCCAGGATCCGCTTCCCGTTCGCCGTCATCCGCAGCACGCGGTGGTGCTTGTACACGCGCTCGCGCAGGAACCGCTCCAGTTCGGCCTTCAGTTTGCGCACCTCGGGGCCGAACCCGACGAGCGGCTGGCGCGCGGAACGAACGTCGTCTACGGACTTTACGCCGGCGCTCGCGAGCCGGTTCGCGGTCTCCGCGAGGAGGTCCGTCACCTGCCACGCGAGTAGCTCGCGGATCACGGCCACGCGCAGCGGCCCTTCGGACAGCCCCGGCGTGTGTACCTGCACGCGCTCCGTCGCGCGCGCCCAGAACTCGACGCGGCGCAGTTCGTCGAGCGTGATGAACCCCAGCCCGAGTGCATCATCCGTGTCGTGCGTGTCGTAGGCGATGGAGTCCACGATGTCGGCGATCTGGGCTTCGAGCAACGGCGCCCCGGTCGACCGGAACTCGGAGCACTCGGGGCGTCGCGCCGGCTGCTGTGCTGGACGAACGCCTCGCGCACTTCAAACGACAAATTCAGCCCGGGGAACTGCGGGTAGCGCTCTTCCAGCTCGTCGACCCGGCGCAGCCCGAACAGGTTGTGATCGAACCCCCCGAACGGCTTCAGGCACTCGTCGAGCGCGTCCTCCCCGGCGTGGCCGAAGGGCGGGTGGCCGATGTCGTGGGCGAGGGCGATGGCTTCCGCGAGGTCCTCGTTCAGTCGGAGCCGGCGGGCCACCGTGCGCGCGAGTTGGGTGACTTCGAGCGTGTGCGTGAGCCGGGTCCGGTGGTGGTCGTTCACGCTGGCAACGAGCACCTGCGTTTTGCCGGTCATGCGCCGGAACGCGGTGCAGTGGACGATGCGCTCGCGGTCGCGCTGGTAGAGCGACCGGTACTCGTGTTCCGGTTCGGTGTGCTTGCGCCCGCGGCTGGCCCGGGAGGGCATCGCGTAGGGCGCGAGCCACCCGTCCTCGAACGCGAGCCAGGCGTCGGTAGTGATCGGAGCTGCCATCGACCCAGAATATCACCGCCCCGGCGCACTGGCTATCGGCGGGTTCCAATAACCGCGAGGCGAATGTACCGCGCGGGGCATCCCCACGGCGCGCACGGCGTTCCCGGTACGGCGCGTCACTCGACGGTCCACAGGACGACCGAATCGGCGTCCTTCACGAAGATGCGGTTCCCGGTCGCGATCGGGTAGGCATACGTCTTCCCGGCGCCCACCTTGTAACTCGCGATCTTCTTGAATTCCTTGTCGCTCGGCTCGAACACGGTCAACTGGCCGTTCGGCGGGAGCGCGAGGAGCACGGTCCCGGCGTCCACGACGTTCCCGTACCCGCGCCCGCCCGCGAGCGGTTCCGTCCACGCGACCTTGCCGGTTTCCGCGCTCACGCAGAACAGGCTGTCAGCCGATGTCAGCCCGAACACGCTCCCGCTTTTCAGCACCGGCGTGTTGTACAGTGCCGACTGCTCTTTATTGTTCCACACTTCTTTCGCGGTGTACTCAGCGCCCTTCTTTTCGATCTTCAGTGCCCGCGTCCCGCGGTTGGACCCGGAGAAGATCACGGTTTGCCCCTCCACGATCGGCGTGGACGAGTTGTACCCGCGCCCGCCGGTCACCGGGTAGGCGCTCTTCCAGAGCAGTTTCCCCTCAGCCGCGTCCAGCCCGACGACGTTCGCCGCGGTCTCCGCGATGACGGTTTGGGTTCCGTCCACGGTCATGAGCACCGGCGAGGCGTAGGCGGTGCCGTCGCCCGTCCACTTCCATTTCTCGTTTCCGCTTTCTAACTCGTAGGCCGCGATCCCGCCGCTACTTTCGCCGCCGAACTGGGCGATCACGAGTTTGTCGACGATCACCGGCGAACTGGACGTGTGGAACCGCGGTATCCCCTTGGTTTCGACGCGCCAGAGCTTCTTGCCGCTCTCGGCATCGAGGCACGAGAGCGTGCCGTTGACGCCCAGCGTAACGACCTTCCCACCAGCCACGGCGGGCGAGCACCGCGGACCCGGGAACCCGGCGTCGGCGGTGGGTTTGAACGCCACCTCGTACTTGTCGGCCCACACCTCTTTGCCGCTCGCAGCATCCAGACACCGGGTAACTTCCGAGTTGTTCTCGCGGGTGAACACGAACAGCTTGTCGCCGACGAGTGCGGGCGTCGCAACTCCGTCACCGACGGTCACTTTCCACTTTTGGGTGAGTTCCTTGGGCCACGTTTGCGGCGCTTTGAAGTCGGTGGCCCGACCGTCGCGGTTGGGTCCGCGCCACTGCGGCCAGTCCCCCGCGCCGAGTGTCGCGAGGCTCGCAAACAGCGCACCGACCGCGCACGCGGAGGTGAGTACGAATCGCCGGTTCACGGACCGCAAAAGTGTGCGTGGCATGTGTGGAGGCTCCGGGCCGAACGAGAGCGAGAGGTGATTCCCGCGCTCATCCTAACCCCGAACCGCCGCAATTGGTTCTGAAAATAGCGTGAGACGTGGCGAGTGGACTGTTACCCAGGTTGTCGTAAGGCCGAGGCGCTTAATATTGCGTTTTCCGTGATGACGAGACGATACAATCTTGGGATTTCGTTTACTCGCTTTCGGTCGCCCCATGTCGAACGGGTCTGTCCTCGAACTCGAAACGTTGCCCGCAATTCACCCGCGCTGTGGTTTGGCGCTCCTCGAACAATGTGCGACGTCGGCGATCCTGCGCTTAAGTCTTGACCCAACTGCCCTCCCACCGGGTACGATGAATAGGGCGGTCGCTGTTGATTGGCTCGCTCGGCCCGGGAGCGGGGCAGCGGTCCAGGAGACACGAGGCGTCGGGTGGAACGGACTTGTGAAGTTCGCTGGTGATTTGGCTGTTCAATGGAATGTTGCCGTTCCGCCGCAAGACATTACCGAACAAGCGGCCATTGCGGTAATGGCGCTGCTGATTCACAATCTGGCTCGGGGAGAGATTCTTCGAGTTCTTCCGATCGGGAGTGGCGGGGATTACTCGGTTCAGGTGAGTGGGTTGAAGAGACCGATCCAGGCCGAAAGCAGCGGCATCCGATCGGACCCTAGTGGTTCGCAGTCGCGTGCCAGACTGGGCCAGAAAAAGCTCCAGGTGTTGACGGTGTGTCGGGCGGGGTTCGCGGCGGTCACCACTTTCGCTCACGCACCAGGAGCCAATGTCCACAGTTATCTCCATTACGTTTGCAAGAAACCTCGCAAGAGGAAAAAGAAGCGGAACAAGAAGGCGAACCCGTGACGAGCGTTTTTTTGAGTGAAACGAGTGAGCCGGCTACGCTTGCTGCGGCCGAGGGCCAAGCGGCACTCGGCGTGGGCGACACCGCGCTCGCTCGGCAGAAGTTCGCCGAAGCCGGGGCGATTCTCGAACGAGATATGAAAGCCCACCGCGGCGGTGGCGAGAAACAATTCCTTCGGTTCCTGGCCGCGACACAATACTACAAAAGTGGCCACTATCAAAAGGCCCAGGAACTCGCGTCGAAGATCGAAGCTCGCGTGCTCCCGCAGAACGTGCGCGGCCTACTGCCGCAATTCCTGAAAGACGTCAAGGAGCGCACGTCGCCGGGCTACGGAGCCGGGGTCCAACAAACGCTACTGAGGCAGCAACAAGAGCGGCGCCCCAACGACCTGCTTCGCACACTTCAGGACCACCCGTATGTCCTGAAACCGGGCGTTATGGCATTTTTGCGTGCTACTGCGTGCGAAACGATCGGAGATTTTCGAGCCGCGGCGCTGTTCTTCCGCACCGCACAAAAGTATTCCCCTGATGATCGCTTAGCCTTGTATTTGGCAACGACGACTGTCCCCGTTTATTTGGCTACTCATCATTACGAAGCGGAAGCCCAGAAATATACGCAACATCAAGTCGAATTGCTTCCGCACCCGGTGACTTTTGTTACCGCTGCCGTTGTTGCATTTTGCCGCGCAACGAGCACCGTTCCGTTCCGGCGTGGCGATCTCGAACAACAGGTTCAATACCTCGATAAAGCGTGGGAAGGATACCAGCAACTTCCCGAGGTACAGCAAAGCGATCGCAACTTGCTTAACTACCTGGGGAGTGGTTTTGCAACCGGAGCGAGGGCGTGGGGCCACCTCGGGTCCAAAAATCGAGCAATGGAGTACGCGAATCGAGCGGTCCAATTGAAACCTGACTCCGCGCTCCCGTGGGTCGTCAGAGGGATAATTACCTACCCGGGCCAGCAATCGATTCAGGATTTCCGTGCGGCGGTTGAACGAGAGGAAACCGCCGTGACGCCGTATTACTACCTTGCGCACCACTCACTCTCTCAGAGTGATTTTCGCTCGGCGATTGATTGGTGCCGCCAGGCACTCACGCGGAACTCGAATCAACGAATTGCGGCCCAACTACAAGGCTGGCTGGCTGTATGTCAGGAGCGACTCGGGGAGAGCCGCGACACCGTCGAGGCCGCCTTCCGCAAAGCTCTCGATTCGGACCCGACACACGGAGAGGTGATCGAGAACTATCGAGCGTTTAAAGAGCCCGTGCGCGGAAGCAAGAAGGGGCACTTTTTGTCTTGGGTACCGCAGCCGATTCGCACCGAAGAAGAGGACTCACTTACGGCGCGAGAGGTGGAACTTTCTCTTCTCCGGACGCGAACGGATACTATTCGGGAAATGTTCGCTATTGGGACGTGAACGAGCAAACCGCATCAACGAGTGATCGAATTGCTTGAGGCGCTTACCCCGTTGCGCCGGCGCGGGCGGTGTCGCCCTCGGTAACGGCGCGGACGATCTGGTCCTGGCGGAACGGCTTGAACAGGACGTGGCGCATCCCGTCCGCGCGGGCCTTCACGATCGAGTGGGCCACGTCGTACCCGAATCCCGTGGTGAGCGCGACGGTCGCCGACGGGCACGCGGCTCGCAGGCGCCGATAGCAGTCGTACCCGCCCATGTCCGGCGGTTTCACTTCCTGAAAGATCGTGTCGTAGTCGGCGTCGGCCGCCAGTGCGATACCGTCCGCGCCGGTGCCGGCCGTTTCGACCGTTGCCCCCAACCGACCGAGCATCAGGTGCGCCATGCGGCGGATGCGCTCGTCGGAATCGATTACCAGCACTTGTTTGCCCAGGAGCGGCTGGTTCCCTGCCGCGGGCGCTTCGGTCATGTCGCGCCCGACCTGGGCGATGCTGTCCTTCACCTGGCGGGCGGCGCCGAGGATCTGCCGCAAGCGCACGGCCGCGTCCGGGTCAGAGTCCGCGAGCCGTTCGAGCAACACGCTCGCCCCGGTCAGCACCTCGTCGAGCGGCAGCGCGATCTCTTTGTTCACCGACTCGATCGACTGCCCCGCGGTACACACCTGTTGGGCGCTCAGCAGGTCGAGCGTGTGAAGCGCGGCCGCGACTTCCCGGCTGAAGAGTTCCGTAAACTGGAGATCGGCCGGCCCGAACCCGTTGACGCGCGGGCTCTCGACGTTCAGCGTACCGATTACGACGTCCTGGAACTTGAGCGGCACCGTCATCGAACTGCGGGCGCCGGCGGCCCCCGCGATGTAGTGCGGGTCGTCGGCCGTGTCCGGGCACAGGTAGCTCACGCCGGTGGCCGCGACGAACCCGGTGACCCCGTTCCCGGTCGGGCGCGCGAACAGCACCCGCTGCGCGGCCTCGGGCAGCATGCCGTCTTCGAGGAGCGGCCTCAGCTCGTCCGTTTTGCGGTCGAGTAACCGGACTTCGATTGTGTCGTAGTGGAGCAGGTCGTGAATGGTGCGCCGCAGGTTCGACTTGAGCAGCTCGACGCGGGCCTCGACGTTCATGTCGGTGAGCTGGTCCGCGTCCAGGCCCGCGAGTTCGCGCCCGGCCGCGTGGAGCGCGTCGAGCTTCTGCTGCTGGACCACTTGCGAGGTCACGTTCCGCACGAGCGCGGTCAACTGGCTGACCTTGCCGTCGGGCGCGATCACCGGCCGGACGTCGATTTCGATAAAGGGCTGTTCGGTGTTGGCCGGGCAATGGACACGTAGTGCGGTCGCCGCGCCGCGCCGGGCCGGGCTGAGCGGGTCCGCGGGGTCGTCGCTCTCGGTCGCGGCCGCGATCACGCGCCCGTTCGCGCTCTCGACGTGCTCGATCGAGACGCGGTCGCTCCCGAGGAAGTCGAACAGCGAGCGCCCCACCGGTTCGCCGCCCCCACCGGAGCGGAACACTGGGTTCGCCCACAACACGGTCCCGGTGGAATCGAGAACCGCCAACCCCTTTTCGATGTGGCTGATGATGAGTTCGTCGCGGTGGAACCGGTCGATCATCCCGGCGACCAGGTCGGGCGCGGCGACCACGCCCTCGAACTGTCCGGTCCGGAGCCGCTGCGCGATCTCGGCGGCGCCGGCCGACACCGGCTCCACGTCCGCGATCCCCGCGAGCGCAGCGTCGAGCGACCCGACGGACGGGCCGATGAGTAATAGTCGGGGTCGTTCCGTCACCGACACCTCCGGGGCGGCGAACCGCAGCATTCAAAGTATAGCCGGGAACCTTCCGTTCCCACAAGCGCCCGCGGTGGGTTAGACTGAAGTGGGGGAGAGTTCATGCAAGTTACATCGGCTACACTGTTAGAGCGGCTCCGCGACCCCCGCGATTCGGGCGCGTGGGAGCGGCTCGTCGAATTATATGCCCCGCTCATCCGAGTGTGGGCGGAGCGCCTCAACGTGCGCGGGGCCGACGCCGATGATCTCGTCCAGGAGGTCATGGCGGTCGTCGTGCGCCGGTTCCCGGAGTTCGTCCACCCCGAAAAGCCGGGCGCGTTCCGCGGGTGGCTCCGCGCGATCGCGGCCAACTGCGCCCGCACCGTGTGGAAGGGCCGAAAAGTTCAGCCGACCGCGCCGGGCGGGTCCGATTTCGGAACCTACATCGCGCGCCTCAAAGACCCGACCGACGACCTCGCCCGGGCGTGGGAGCGCGAACACGACCTCCACATCACCCGCAAACTGCTGGAGCGCATCAAACCGGACTTCGAGGCGCGCACCTGGGAATTATTCGGCCGGTTCGTCCTCGACGGGCTGTCCGCAGAGGAAGTCGCGGCCGAGGTCGGGGTCACCGCGAACGCCGTTTATATCGCAAAGTCCCGCGTCCTGGCCCGGTTGCGCGAAGAAGCGGGGGGACTGTTGGGTTAGGGTGTGAGTCTCAAGTTTCAAGTCAAGGGCGAAGAGCCGAACGCAATCAGTGCGTAGAATTATGAGTCGGGCCTGAATCGACACGTTGTTTGTTCTCGCGCGCCGAATGGCGACAGATCCTCCTATTTTCGTGCCATTATTCCTCCGAGTGCCGGGATTCGCCCACGAAGAGGTTCCGTTCGATGCCCGTAGCTGCTTGTCCCCGTGCGGAAACCCTGGCCGCGTTCGCACGCGGCGACCTGTCGTCGACCGAGCTGACCGGTGTCGCGGACCACGTGGCCGGGTGCGCGGCGTGCGGCGAAGCCCTGAAGTTCGTACCCGAGGACTCGCTCGCGGACCTGGCCCGCGCTGCGGCGGCCGTGCCGCCCACGGTGAAGTCCGTCGCGGATGGCGCGCCGACCGGCCCCACCGTCAAGAGCGATAAAATCCCCCCCGCGTTGGCGAACCACCCGCGGTACCGCATCATCAGCGAACTCGGCGCCGGTGGGATGGGCGTCGTGTACAAGGCCGAGCACCGCCTGATGGGGCGCGTCGTCGCGCTGAAAGTGGTCGCCCCGCACCTGACCGCGAAGGCCAGTGCGGTCGAGCGGTTCGTGAAGGAGTTCAAGGCGGCCGGCAAGCTCACGCACCCGAACATCGTCACCTACCACGACGCGGACGAAGCGGACGGGCTGCACTTCCTCGCGATGGAATTCATCGAGGGTACTAGCCTCGATCGGCTGGTCGCGAAGAAGGGACCGCTTCCCGTGCCAATGGCATGCGTGTTCGCGCGCCAGGCCGCGCTCGGGCTTCAGCACGCGGCCGAGAAGGGGATGGTTCACCGCGACATCAAACCGCAGAACCTGATGGTGACGCGCAAGGGGCAGGTGAAGGTGCTCGACTTCGGTCTCGCCCGGTTCGCCCAGGCGGACGAGGCCGACGCCCCGGTCGAAATGGACCCGGCCCGGACCACGCAGCTCCCACTTGGTGGCGGACGAACGCTCGGCGGTGCGGACGTAGGCGTGACGAACCCGAACGTGCTCATGGGCACGCCGGACTATCTCTCGCCCGAACAGGCCCGGAACTCGCACGACGTGGACGCCCGCAGCGACATTTATTCGCTCGGCTGCACGCTGTACTTCCTGCTCACGGGTAAAGCACCGTTCCTCGGCGCGACCACGCTCATCGATAAACTGCTCGCCCACACGAGCGAAGCCCCGCCGCCGATCCGCACGGTTCGCCCGGAAATACAACCGGCGCTGGCCGATGTGCTCGAGCGCATGATGGCGAAGAAACTGGAAGACCGCTACCAGACCGCGGCGGAGGTGGCGAGCGCGCTGCTCCCGTTCACGCGGTCCGATTCCGCGAAGGAGCCGGTGTTCGAGATCGTGGACGCGGTCGCGGTCGCTCCCGTTCACACACCCGCGCCGGTCGCGTCACTCGCGTTCGATACGCCCCCGATCACGAGCGGCCCGACACTGACCGACACCCAACGCCAGAAGCGCCCGAAGAAATCCAAGAAGTCCGCACGGCGCCAGCAGCAGAAACGGGCCGTAATCGGAGGAGCGGCCGCAGCACTGTTCCTGTTCGCTGCGATCGCGGTTGCGGTTGTGGTGACCAGTAAGAAGAAGGCGGGTGATGCGCCGACCGATCCGCCCGCGGTCGCCAAAACAGATCCGCCGCAAACCAAGAACGACAAAGGCGACAAGGCTGAAAAGGGTGAGAAAGGCAAACCCTCCCCCACCGCGCCAACGGCCATCACTCCCTCGTCGAAGGGTGTGAAGATCCTCTTCGTGCTGCCGAGTAGCGGCGTTTGGCTGGACGACTTTTTGCCGGTGCGCAACCGCTTCGTGGAGCGCGGCGCGACCGTAGTGACCGCCGCGTTCGAGGGGGACCGCGCCCGACCGTCGCCGGGTACGCCCGGGGACGACGTGCCCATCGACGTGCGCCTCGAAGCGAACATGAACCTGACCGATTACTCCGCGCTCGTTTTCTGCGGCGAGCGCACGGAGGAGTACATGGGGTTTGGCCGCGCATCGGGCACGGTCGGCCCGGTGATTCAGAAGATGCGGTCAGCGGGCAAGCCGGTCGCGGCGATCTGCGTGGGGCAAGGTGTTTTGGCCACGCACGGTGTGCTGAAGGGGAAGAAGGTCGCTCCCTGCGATCACCTCTTCAAGAAGCACCCGTTCCTGCCCTGGGACAAGATGAACGTGACCTGGGACAAGCCGGGCGTGACGGTGGACGGCAAGGTCGTCACCGCGAGCGGCCCGCCCGACGCGGTCCCGTTCGCCGACGCGATCCTGAAACTGATCGAAGCGAAGTGAGGGCGGAGCACCGAATCACTCGGTCGTGGTTGGGGCAGCGCTTGGTTCGGCGGGGCGGTGCCGCTCCGAATTAATTTGCTTCTGTCGGTAGGTGCTCCACAAATTCTCGGCGACACCGAGCACCGGGATCACGGCTGCTAACAGCATCCCGAGAAGCGCGAGCCACCGCCCGCGGAGGCGTGCCGGCGAGGAGCGGATGTTCATCCAGGCTACGAACCCACAAGCACCGGCCGGGAGGCCCGTCCAGAACCACGCCATTACGGGCAACAGGAATATTTCTCCAGCGACCCGGCCGTTTGCCGTCCAGCTCACCCACAAGCACCAACCGAACGATGCCGCCCAGGGTAAATTGAGGACACAAGAAGCGATGGCGTAGGAAGAGTAACGGCACCGTTCCATTCGCTCCGCCCTCCGAGGCCGAATCGTAACGCTGGCAGCTACAAACCGCTCGTGTTGCCGAAGGCATTACAGTGTTGGGTGCGGTGGATTAGTTCACAGTTGCAACTCGGACCATGCGAAACCCGTGCGCCATTCGGAACCACCAGTCAGGTACGAGCGGAACGCCCGACGCACCTGTTCCAGTGTGGCGTGCCCCACCGCCCGGAACTGGTACCCGCACTCACGGTGTTCCAACAGCCACGGGTCCGAGTCGTGCGCGTCCAGGAACGCCCGGCAGTCCTCGTCGGGTTGCCAGTCGTTGCCCGCTTGGATGAACGCCTCACCGGACGCACTCAAGATCGCGAATGCGCCGAAAACGTCAGTCGCCAGTATTTCGTCCATTCCGGCAGGAGTTACGTTCGGCACGTCACCGAGGTCTTCGGTGGTAAATGTCATTTGCTGTGCCCTTCTGCGGGCGCAGTCCCGCACCACAATTTACCGAGCACGTTTTACAGTGATTCAACGTCGCGTCGGGCTTGGTATTCCGTGCGTCGTGCGGTCAACCCACTCAGTGCGACACCCAATCCAACCGGATACTGTACCATCAGCACCATCATCCCGACGAACACAGAAGAAAGGATTGCAGGTGCAGGTTCGCCACTAAATAGTGTGGGCCACATCTCGTTCACGACAAACCCCGTAAGCACCGCGCCAGTCACCACAACGATGGCTCCGAGAAGCCGGTCGATCCGGGACGGTGAGAACCAGTACCCGATCGCCGTGAGCAGATACGGCCCGAGTAGGATCAGGCCGAACGCCGGCCATTCGCTCGGTCGATTACCGTACCGGATGCACCCGCAGGTCACGCCGACGAGCAACAAACCAACCGACGCGACACCAATTGCCCACGCACGGTTCATTCGTCCTCCACTTACCGGATAAGATCGTTTTCCGGTCACAAAGGATTGTGAACTGGTGCACCAAATTACGCATCTAGCAGTGGCTGGGTTCGATCTCGGATTCCGCACCCGATCAGGGACCACGCGGCTTGCGTGCCCGTTTGAGGACCGCCAGCGTCTGCCGGCCGCTGGGCGTTTCCAACTGCACCACCAACTGATCGAACTCCGGGTTGCCGTCCAGTCGCAACTCCTCGACCACCGCGTTGCCGTCCCGCACGCGGCGCACCACTCCCCCGTCCTTGCCGACCATCGACTCGCCTTCCGGGGTTTTCCGGTACGGCCCCGGGAAGGGCGGCGCGCGATCTAATTCCCACCCGCTCGCTTTGTAGCTCGCCAGAACCGCGTCCAGGTCCGTGAACGGTTGCTCTCGGCCCTGGGGCACACGGCCCGTCTCGCGCGACCACAACCACAAAGCCGCGCCGACCCCCACGATGACCACCGCCATGACCCAACGTCGATTCATCCGATGCGATCTCGCGCTGCCGAGCATGTTAACCATTTACGGACCGAGTTAGGGACCAAGGTTTGATGCGCTCGGCAAGTACACAGGATGGAACCGAGCGCCGATGCACGCCATGAACCGTTCTGCTGAGTACACATTTTACAGCAGTTCGGTGCCACGCAGAGGCGGTTCCTCGCTCAGTCGCACTGATTACTGACCCGGATCGTGTAACACTTCGGGCACATCTGGAAAATCAACTGCACACCGCCTCCCCACCGCCCGAACGTGTGGACGCCCCTCACCGGTTCCGCCGGCATTAGTGCGATCGAGATCAATTGCCCGCGCGTCTTCCGATTGGAACACTCCGGGTTCAAACAAGGGCCGTCCGGCTTCCCCTGCATGAAAGGGCGGGACAGCGCTTGCTCAAAGTCTTCCTCCGTTTCCGGAATCCCCAGTCCCAAGCTGTCCATAATTTCGGAGACGCGCGCCTTTGCAGTCGCCTGGTCGGGCGCTGAAAGCTTTCCGATCCCGAACGCACCGGCCCACTGAAATGCGTCTTCGAGGTTAGTGGGATCGTAGTCGCGGGGCGCGATCTTGATGGGCGATTCGGGGAACTCCGGTGGGAAGTTATCGTCGGGCCACGATTCTTCTTGGGACACGTTCGGGTCGTCTTCGGGGAAGAACGTAACCAGCTCCTCGTCGGAAATGAGTTGGTAGCCGAGGTCATTGGCGCGAAAGTCGAAGCAGTAATAGAACGGCAGCCACCGAACACCGGGGATGGCAATCGGGACGGCCGGGTCCGTCAGGTCGAGTCGGTGCAGCAGGTGAATCAGAATCCCGTTACAGTCTTCACGCGACGTGCCCTTGCGGTCGTGTGCTCCGCCGAAGGTGTGCTTGTACCCGCTCCGGCCGCTGGTCGCCGTTGCGATGCGGTAATCGCCGAACAGAAACGTGTTGAGCGTCTTCGCCACGAGTCACCCGAAGGAGCCGAACGTTGTGCTGGCTCCCGCGGTGAGTGACACCTCACCCGAAGGAGCCAACACAACGTATTCGCGCGTCACTTCTTGGACCAGGTTTCCCGTGATCCCTTTCGTGATCCAGTTGTAAACGGTCGTGCGCGTCTTGCCGACCCGCTTCGCCGAGACGATTTCCGTCTCGGCGAAGCGGTCGATCGTGTACAGATCCTCCGGGGTGAATGCGGCGCGTTCGACGCGCCGCCCGGAGCAATGTTAGACGATGGTAAAGGCAAGCGCGCGGTGAAGTTGGGAGCGGGCGGCTGGGGTACCCCTTGTGCCCGGCCGTCGGGCAGAGGTCGGAACCGAGGGGCTCAGTCCAGACTCGCGACCTCGCCGCCGTTCATCGTGCCGAAGGCGCGGTACGTTGACAGGGCGATGCTGTTCGAGACGAAGCGCACCGAACCGTCCCCGAGCGCGAAGTTCAGCCCGTTGGTGTGCCGGCTGCGGAACGAGTACACGTTCGGCCAGTCGCCGCGCGAAGCGACCGTGTTGAGGTTGTTCGGCGGGATCGCCGTCGTCCCGGTGCAGCTGTTGAAGTGCGGCCACGAGAGGTGCTGGTTGAAGTCGGCGACGTCTTCACCGACGAAGAACGTGTTGCTCGTCCCGTCGGAGATGCTGGCCATCGTCCGCGGGCCCGGGAAGTTCTGGCCACCGTTCGACCGATAAACCCACCCGTTCCCGCTGTCCAGACCGGGGTTGGTTCCGGTGACGCCGGAGGCACCGGTTGCATATGACCCCCACATCCAGGCGCTGCCGCTCACCCCTTTGTAGTTCGTCATCGCCACGGCGAACGTCGTGTTGTACGCGATGTTCGTGTCGGTGCGGGGGGTGGTGTTGTTGGAGTCCGACGGGCACAGGAAGGTCTTCACGTTCGTCTGCACGGCCGCCGGGTTGGTGTTGAGCACCGCCGTCGGCGCGCCGGTCGCGCGGTACAAGTTGTCCTGCTCGATGTACGGCAGGATCTTGACGAGCCAGCTCCAGTTCTGGGTGTTGACGCTGTTGTTGTCCACGTACCCCGGCGCGCCGGAGGTCGGGAACTGGTTGACCGCGTCGTGGTACGAGTGGGTGGCGATGGCCAGCTGCTTGATGTTGTTCTGACAGGACATGCGGGCGGCGGCCTCGCGGACCTTCTGGACCGCGGGCAGCAACAGGCCGATCAAGATAGCAATAATAGCGATGACGACGAGCAGCTCGATCAGCGTAAACGCCGACCGTCGAACCGTGCGGGACATATGACGTCTCCGGAAGCGAGAGAGTAGGGCGAATGAACCGGTGACGGGCGATCTGTGGGCGACCCACGCGGGGTCACTTGGATGAGACCTTGAAGTCCGGCGCTTTCGGCGCGTCCGGGCCGGCGGTTACCTTGAATCCGCTGGCGCCGAAGTCGCTGTACTTTGCGGCGATCAGAGATAGTGGCGGGGCATAGGCGGACTTCTTCAGCCCCGCTTCGTCCGGCTTGTTGTAGACCACCCGGACGGTCCACGCGCCGGCCTCGATGCCGGGCTGGTTGTTGGTGGAAACGGTGTACGTGCCGTCCGGCCCAATGGTGCCCCGGGGCAGGTGTGCGGACGTGTTCCCCGCTCCCTTGTCCGCCGTGAATTCGACGAACGCGATCTCCCCGTCCTTCGGGGCGACGGGCGCGTCGTTAAACAACACCTTGCCGGACAGGGGGTGCAGTTTCGGCCCGGACCCGCACCCGGTGAGGGCGATGGCCGCGATGGAGAGGATGGACCAGAGCACACGCGACATCAAGGCGGCTCCCGGAGAGGAAGGGCGCATTTTGAATGCACACAATAACGGACCGCTCGTGAGGGGCAAATGAAAACCCACTCAAACGCGGGCCGGCCGCCCCCCGGAACCGCTCCCAGCATGACCGATCTGGCGCCCGGTGCAAGGGCCGATGGGCGTGGTGCGGGCTACCGAGTACCCGGAAAGCGAAGAGTCACCGTACCGCCATTCCAAAGGCACCACCAAAAGATTTCGCCCTCGTCCTCGTAGGTTATGTGGTCAACATGGGCAATCGCTTTCATGTAGCTTCGATGGCTGATTTCTCCCGTCTCCAGGTCAAATACTTGGATGCCGTCTTTGCTCCAAAACACGACGTTGGTCAGCGACGGATTGGCGGCGTGAGCTTGGATTGGCCGAATGTCCGCCGGAAGCACTTTATCCAAAGAGGCGTACAAGGCGGTTTGCTTCTGCTCGCGCTCATCGACGGGAGCTGTTTCGGGCCGGTTAACCTTCTCTTTTGGTGGAGGCGCCTCACTCAAGGGCGACTCACTGCTTGGACGGGGGGGCAGCAATTGACGTCGGAGGCGATTGCGTTGCTACGGGACCACTGTTGGAGGCGGTGCAACCCAATAGGGCGAGCGTCACCAAAAGCAATGTCGTTGCTGCGCCGCGCATCTTCTGTTCTCCGAAAGTGGAGCAGCGAATACCACGCGTCGTGAATGGCGTCAATTGGCCTGAGCGGTTTCCCGTTCCCGGGTCGAGAACCGCCGCGGGTGGAACGAACACCATCGGGTTGCTCCTGCGATCCTGGAATCACGTTCTTCTGTTTGAATTTTTACATGGCATTGCGTATACTATCGGTAGGCAACGTGGACGGGCCGGTGCGGAGTGTAACGTTTTGGGGTGAAATTTGGGTGTAGTTGCAGCATTCGGGGCGTGCGGAGTCGCAAAAATGATGCTGCGTGTGGGTGGATGTTAGCCATTTGGGGAGATTTTTGGAGAAATTGTCGCGTCTTAAGGTGTTGTGAATGTGGGTTTTGGAGCTGTCTCTGAGGTACCCGCGAGAGCGTTCCGGTCCGAAAAGGTTAGCAAGTGTTAGCTTTCGGGTCGGGTCGGCTTCAGCAGGTCCGCGTTACTGGAACCGTGGTGCGGTGTCGACCGTTCGGGTTACTGGTGTTTCCCAAACGTCGCGGGTTGGTGAGTACCCTGGACACCTCGCGGTGCGCGAGGGATAATTGCGAGCGTTGCTCGTGCGTTGTTGGGGGCTCTCATGGTGTTTGCGGAACAGCCGTCGGCCGCGCTACAAGAGGCGCTACAGTTGCTCGCCGAGGGGCGCGCGGAAGAAGCCGAAACGGTCGTGAAACGGGCCGCGAAGGTGGCCAAGGGGAAGCACGGGTCCGGGTCGCACCCGCTGGCGATGGCGTATGCGGACATGGCCCGGCTGCACCTCCGGATGGGGAAGTTCCAGAAGGCCGTGGCCGAGTTCCAGCACGCGAGCAAGGACGCGATGCCGCCGGACACGCCGAGCCGCCGCGATCGGCTCAGCTTCCTGTACGGGCTGGCCGAAGCGTTCGCCGGGTTGCGCAACTTCGATGAAGCCCAAATGGTTCTGCGCCAGTGCGTTATGTTCGCCAAGCGGATGTACGGGTCGTCGTCCGGGCTGGCCGCGGTCGCAACCGTGCCGCTCGCCGACGCGGTCCTTCGGGCCAACAAGTCGCTCGAATCGCTCCGGATCGCTCAGGAGGCTTACGACACGCTCTGGCGCCTCGGCGACGTGCTCATCGCGAAGGTGGCCCCGGTGCGGGCCGAGGCGTGGAAGGCGGTCGGTAAAGCGGACAGTCCGTTCGCGGATTTCGCGGGCTTGCCGGACGAACTGGTGAGCCGGATCGTGGCCGAGGTCATTGAGCACGTGCCGAACGGGAACCCGGTTCACATCCGAGCGGTTCTTGCGGACCTGCTCGCGTTCGTGGACAAGATGTACGGCGACGGGCACCCGATAACGTGTGACGTGCTTGCGGCCGTCGCGCACCACGAAGCGGGACTGGGGGCCGGGGCCGATGCGAGTGCCCGTGATGCGGCGGTGCGCCGATCGGTGTGGTCGTACACGGTCCGGCGGTTAACGGGCGGGCTGCTCGCGAACCTCGAAGTCGAGTTCGACCCGGACGGAACGCTACACCTTGTTCCGCACCTCGCCCGCGAGCCGGAAGGGGACGAGGCCACGCAACTCGAAGGCGTTCTAACGCAGGCCGTTGACGACCTGTACACGCGGCCCGCGGCGAAACCGTAACGGTTCGCGATCGGCGCTCGTTATTACAAGGGCATCATGCGATTCGCACTTTCGATTGCGGCGGTCCTGATTCTCGCGCCGGTTGTTTCGGCCCAAGAGCCGAAGGGTTCTCCGTTCCCGCGTCGGGTGCTGTTCGTTCAAATCGGCGGCTACCTGTACCTGAACCCGCTCACGCACGCGGCCCCGGGCGGACCGGATCGCGTGCGCGCGGTCGCGGATCGTTTTGCGGCCGGTTTCCGAACCCCGACCGCGAAGGGGAACGAGCAACTCTTCGTGCTGTCCGATAC
Source organism: Gemmata sp. SH-PL17 (assembly GCF_001610855.1). NCBI lineage: Bacteria > Pseudomonadati > Planctomycetota > Planctomycetia > Gemmatales > Gemmataceae > Gemmata > Gemmata sp. SH-PL17. The sequence continues at coordinate 7,506,875 of NZ_CP011271.1, read as the reverse complement.
GCTGGCGACGGACGCGCGATTGCCCACGAAAGACGCTCTCGCGAAGACGATCGCGGGCTTCTGCTCGACGACGCGGCCACACGACCGCGTCGTGATTTACCTCGGCGTACACGCAGTAGAGAAGGACGGACGGGCGTTCGTCGTGCCCGTTGACGGCGACCCGGACGCGCCCGAAACCCTGCTCCCGGTGGCGGACGTCTACGCGAAGTTGAAGGATCTGCACGCGGCGCAGAAGATCGTGATTTGGGACGTGTGCCGGCACAACCCGGAGCGAGTGCGCGGGCGCCGTGATCCGGGACCGATGACACCTGTTCTTTTTAAGGCACTCACGACTCCGCCCGAGGGCGTGCAAGCGCTGGTGGCGTGTTCGCCGGGCGAGCATTCGCTGGAATACTCGGCTCCGCGCGGTCCGGCCGGGATCTTCGCGGGGAGTGCGTATCTCGATGCCCTGCGCCACGCAGCGGCCGATACCGCTGCCAAAGCCGCGCCGGGTGACGCCATCCCGATCGAGCAGCTACACAAGTCCGCGTGCCAGTCTGTTGCAGCCCTGGGAAAACAGACGCCGGTGCTCGTGGGGACCGCTCCCAAACTGCCCGCCGCTTACGATCCCAAAGCCGCGCCCGCGAAACGATTCGAGCTTCCCGCAGCGCCGAAGGGAATTCCTGGCGCTGATGCAAAGGCGATTCTCGATGAACTCGCACTGCCGCCACTATTCGAGGGCGACACCGGGGCCATCGAGTTGCTGCCGTTCTCGGAGGCGTTGTTAAAGGGATACGCGAGCGACGTTTCGGCCGATGACGCTCTAAAGAACGGGGACAAGTACCCGCTTCGCGTCGCGACCCTTCGGGCGCAGCAAGCGGTGCGCGACACGTGGCCGCTGACCGCGAAGGAACCAAAGGGCGTCACACCGCTGACCGCGCCGATCGTGGACCGGACCAAGAAGGCGATCAGCGACGCACAACTCCCGCTCGCTCAGGCGATTACGAGACTGGAAAGCGAATTAGAGGGGCTACTGGCCGCGGCCAAACACCGTGAGAAGGAAACGAAGCGCTGGCAGGCGCATTACGACTACACGCTGGCCGAACTGCGGCTTCGGCTGGTCGTGCTCAACGAGTACAACTTGCTTCTGGCTCGCGTGCGCACCGAAACGCTTCCCGATTTACCCGCCGGCGCAACGGGTTGGCGGCTCTGCCCGGCCGAGAAACTCACGTCGCGTCGAGAGGTGCGTGCGATGTTCGATGCGGCCCAAGAAGAGTTCAGCAAGCTGGCGACCGACCACAAGGACACACCGTGGGGCGTGCTCGCGAAGCGGTCGCGTGCGTTCGTGCCGGGGTTGCGTTGGGAGCCGGTCGTTCCGCCGAAAGTGGGCGAGAACTAGGGCGGCCGTTCGTCCCGACCGCTACAGAGCTTGGGGCGAGCGAATCGCTTACTTGGCGGCGCTGACGTCGGCGGTTTGTGCGGCGGTCCACTGGTCGATGGTGCCGATCGGGAGCCAGTAGTTCGCAGCGACAACGTGGAACGGCCCCTTCGCCGCGAGCTGGCTGACCGCGTCGGTGATCTCGTACTCGTTCCGCGGTGAGAGCGGGAGCGTCAGCTCGAACACCGAGCGCGGGAACATGTACCCGCCGATGTTCGCCAGTTGAGGTGGGGTTAACCCTTGGGGCTTCTCCACGATCTTTTCGAGTGTGCCGTCGGGGTTCCGGAACGTGATACCGTAGTGCTCGGGTTCGTTCACGGGGTGCGTGAGGATGCCCATCGGCACCGTGGCAAGGTTCGCGAGATCCGAGCGGCCGATGAGGTCGTCGCCGTTCAGCACCATCACCCGATCGGACGTGACCGCCCCGCGGCAACTCATGAGCGCGTCGCCGGTGCCGCGCGGTTCGGCCTGTCGAACGGTGGTCCAGTTCTTCGCGTGCGTTTGCTTCGCGAGGTAGCTCTCGATTTGCTCCGCGAGGTAGTTGACCACGACCACGAGGCGGTCGACGGGCGGAAGTGCGCCGATGATCCAGTCGAGGATCGGCCGCCCCTGAACGTCGAGGAGCGGTTTGGGGGTCGTTTCGGTGTGCGGGCGCAACCGGGTGCCCTTACCGGCCGCGAGGATGATAGCGTCCACGTTCGGATACCACTGAGAGAGAATGCGTGCGCGACCGGTGCGCGCTTCACAACCAGTTTAGAGAGGGGAGCGGGAGAAACCGCGCGGTTCGGCGAAAACGAGTGAACCCGGGCAACGGGGGCCGTCGATATAACCGGCGTCGGGTGCGGTAGCGGCGGAGTCCAACACTCACCCGGCCTCTGGTGGTTCGCGCATGGAAGCGGGCCATTAGTGCGTTCACCCTCCCGTGCTGCCGTCGGGCTTGGGCACCGGTCACACGGTGTTCTTCCCGGCGGCGGCCGTGGGTGGTCGATGTCTCTTTCGACTTCAACACGCCACGGACGGTTACGGTCATGCGCCGATACATCGCGTTGACGTCTGTTCTCGCCGCGCTGGTTGCCGCGATCGGCTGCAACCACGTTGGTGGTAAGTGTGATTGCGGGTACAACCCCAGCGACTACCAGATTTCCGGGCCGACGAACCCGTACCCCTCCGCACCGGTGCCGGCCGCCAAGCCGACCCCGCCGAAGGGTGGCGGGAACGAGTAATTGGGGACTGGAAGGTCGAAACGGGTGGCCGCGGTCAGTCGGATTAGTCCGATCGATCGCGGCCACCGGTCTTTTGTTTACCGGCGCTTGGCGCGGCGAACCGGCTTGGGAGTGACGGGAGCGGTTGGGGGCGGGGGCGGCGGTTCGTTGGCTTGTTCCAGGAACCGCACCTGGCTCCGCAGCGGAGGTTGGCCGTCGGGCGGCGTCACGCGGTGGTAGTGCCCGTCCGGGAGCAGTTCGCGTGCTTTTGCGGTGTCCGCGAGAGTGGTTTTGAGCACGTCGATGACCCGCTGCTTCAGGTCCGGCTGCTCGATCGGGAACACCACCTCCACGCGCCGACTCAGGTTGCGGTCCATCCAGTCGGCACTGCCGACGAACACTTCCGGCGAACCGCCGTTCTCGAAGTAGAAGATGCGGCTGTGTTCGAGGAACCGGTCGACTACCGAAATGACGCGAATGTTCTCGCTCACACCGGGGATTCCAGGGCGCAGTGAGCAGATCCCGCGGCACGCGATGTCGATTTTCACCCCGGACTGGCTCGCGCGGTACAGCGCTTTCACCACCGCGGGTTCCAGGATGCCGTTGACCTTCACCAGCAGGCGCGCGGGCTTCCCGGCTTTGAGGTTCGCGGCCTCGCGGTCGATCTTCTCGATCATCTGCGTTTGCAGGCGGGTCGGCGCGACGAGCAGCTTCCGCATCGCCGGCAGCGGGGTGCTGGCGGTGAGGTGGTTGAAGAGGAGTGTCGCGTCCTCGGCCACTTCCGGGTTGCAGGTGAACAGCCCGAGGTCCGTGTACACGCGGGCCGTCTGCGGGTTGTAGTTCCCGCTACCCAAGTGGACGTACCGGCGGATCGCGTGATCCTCGTCGCGGCGCACGACGAGCGACACCTTGCAGTGCGTTTTCAGCCCGACGAACCCGAACACCACGTGGACCCCGGCCTTTTCCAGCTCCCGCGCCCAGAGGATGTTCCGCTCCTCGTCCATGCGGGCCTTCAGTTCCACCACGGCCGTAACCTGTTTGCCCAGGTCGGCGGCTCGCTGGAGCGCCCGGACGATCGGCGAATCGCTGCTCGTGCGGTAGAGCGTCTGCTTGATCGCGAGGACGCGCTCGTCGGACGCGGCGGCCTGGATGAACTCCACGACCGGCGCGAAGGACTCGTAGGGGTGGAACACGAGCACGTCGCGCCCGCGGATGACCGACCACGGGTTGCTCGCCTGGACGAACGCGCTCACGGCCGCCGGGGTGAACGGCGGGTCGCGCAGGTCCGCGAACCCGGGCACCGCGAGTATCTGGAACAGGCCCGTCAGGTCGAGCGGTCCCCGCGTCGGGTACACGTCCGCCGCACTGAGGTTCAGCCCGTCGGTGAGGAACAGTTGCATGTCCGACGGGGCGCCGTTGTCGATCTCCAGGCGCACCGGGTGTCCCCGGCGCCGCGCGCGGACGTGGGCCTCGATCTCTTCGAGCAGGTCGTCCACTTCGTCGTCGATTTCGTACTCACTGTCCCGCGTCACGCGGAACGCGACCGCGTTCCCGATCTCCAATCCCGGGAACAGTTCCCGCAGGTGCAGGCGGATCGCGTCTTCGAGTGGCAAAAATGCGTGCGGCGTCGGGGCGAGCGTGACGGGGCGCGAGGCGAAGGGGATCACGCCCGAGGTTTCACCGTTCGTACCCGCCCTCACCTTCTCCTCGGTCGGGCCGAGCGTTTCCGTTCGGGGGACGGGTAGGGGTAAGAAGCGCGGGAGCACGCTGGGCACCTGAACGACCGCGTAGAGCGGGTCGGCGTCGTTGGGCCGGTGCAGGACGACGGCGAGGTTGAGGGACTTGTTCTGGAGGTGCGGGAACGGGTGCGCCGGATCGGTCGAGAGTGGCGTCAGGACGGGGAAAATCTCCCGCGTGAACAGCTCGCGGACGTGCGCGCGGTCCGCTTCCGAGAGTTGGTCGGCGGTGCGGAGTACGATCCCGCGCACGGCCAGCGTCGGTAGCACTTCCTCGTGCAGCACCCGGTACTGTTCGGTCACGAGTTCGCGCGTGGTCGTTCGCACCTGTTCCAGTTGCACCCGCGGGGACAACTGATCGGCCCCGGACCCGATCGGAATGTTGGCCTGGACTTTCTGTTGGATCCCGCCCACCCGGACCATGAAGAACTCGTCCAGGTTCGAGCTGAAGATCGCGAGAAATTTCAGCCGTTCCAGCATGGGAACGGTCGGGTCTTGGGCCTCTTCCAGCACGCGCCGGTTAAAATCCAACCAGCTCAGATCGCGGTTGATGTAGAGGGCCGGGTCGTCGAGGTTCGCGGGGCTTGTAGAATTTGCGGGCGGTTGCACGACACCTGCTCCCGGGGCGCACACGTTCGTAAGGTCACAGTATAGCCAAGCGCCGAGAACAGAAGACAGTGCAACCAACGATCCCGAAAGAAGTAGGAAGTGTGAAGACGATGAAGAAAACCCCATCGCATTTTGGCTTGCGCCTCAATACGATGGGGCCGGAACAGAGAAGAGGCAGAACTTCTGGGTATACTGAGCGGGTTCACAAAAGTTGTCAACGCCAACCGCGGAAGTTTTCGCCCGGTACAAATCTCAACAAGCCGTAACTCACAGCGGCGCCGGGAGATCGCGGCGGGTAAATGTTCGTAACGCGATCGCGTAACCCACACCCCCCACCGTAAACAACACTCCGACCGCGGGCACGAAGAAGCTGCCCCCGAGGTTCCACGAATTATTGAGATCGACGGTCCAGACGTCCGCGATCATCGCGCGCTGGGGTTGGTAGTAGTAGAAGAACGTGAGCGGGCGCACGAACCCGGCCGGTTCCCACAACTGACCGATTGTGTTCCCCACAAACATCACCACCAGTACCAGCACCGCGAACCCCACTACCTTCCATCGGCTCCGGCCGAACGCGGACATCGCGAGCGTCATGCCGCTGATCGCGAACATCAGCGCGAGCGTGTTGACCAGCCCTGTGATCTCACTCATTCCGCTAACGTCCAGTGGAGTGGTGTCGCGCGGGAGGTTCTTCAACTGCGGGATCTCGTCCAGCGCGGTGTAGTTCGGTACGAACGGGCCGGCCGTTGCGAGACCGAACTGCGTGCCCGCGAAGAACGCCAAACACAACGCTGGTAGCACGACGCAATCAACAATGAGGTGGGCAAGAAGCAATCGGTTCCGCGGAACCGGTTGCGACATGAGCAGTTCCATCGTACCGCGGTCGAGTTCGCCAGCCACGGCACTGGCCCCGCGCCCCACGCACCACACCACGGACAGGATGAGTACGACCGGGTGCAGCATCCCGATGGACAGGAACTCCGTCGGGCGCTCGAAGTTGATCTCGCCCCACCCGAGGGCGGCCTGGGACACCTTGCTCGGCCCGCGCATCATCAGATTCTCGAACCGCTTCGGGTCGCCCATCGCGACCGTGGAAACGATCTTGAACATCGGCGCGATCTCGGTCGTCACGCGCTGTGTGATCTTCACCCAGAGCATCGCGAACGCGAACAGGATGACGGACACCGCGATGAACGCGGGGCGCACGTCGCGGAGCAGTTTGCGAACGAGGATTATGGTCATATGTGCTTCCGGCGAACGGCCGGCGTGGGCCGGCTGGTGAGTGACACGTGCTCTGCGAGTTCTGACCAGCCGGCTCACGCCGGCCGTTCGCCCGGTTAGCCGTGGAACTTCTTGTAGATCGGTGTCAGGCCCTGCGGCTCGATCACCAGGTCCGCGAGCGGTTGCTTCGCGAGCCAGTCGAGGAGCGCCGGGAGCGGGCCACGGAACGTTAACTGGAGGCGCCCGTCGGTCGTGATCGCGCTCGGATCGAGGGGCGCCCCGCCGGGGCCGAGAGCGGGCGGGGCGCCGGTGAGTCGCGCGCTTACGTTCCGGCCCTCGCGTAGCGAACTCATCTCCTGTACGTGAACCAGTTCGCCGCGGCGCAGAACCGCGACCCGGTCACACACCGCTTCGACTTCCTGGAGCACGTGCGACGAGAACAGGACCGCCTGACCGCGGTCGCGTGCGGCCTTGAGTTGGTCGAGCAGCTCGTCGCGCATCGTCGGGTCGAGCGTGTTCGTCGGCTCGTCGAGGATGATGAGCGGCACCTTCGGCACCAGCACCGCGAGCAGCGCGACCTTGCGTTTCATACCGCTGGACATCTGCGTGAGCGGCCGGTCGATGTCGATGTCCAGTTTCTTCGCGAGGTCGTCGATCTCCGAGCCGGTGACGTCGCCCCGGAGCTGCGCGAGGAATGTGACGAGCCGGCGCCCGGTCATGGTGTCGTAGAGCCGCAGTTCGCCCGGCAGGTACGCGACCCGCTTGCGCGCCTCGACGCTATCGGCCCAGCAGTCGAACCCGCCGATGCTCGCGCGGCCGTTCGTCGGGCGGAGGAAGCCGAGCACGAGCCGCAGGGCCGTGGACTTGCCCGACCCGTTGGGGCCGAGCAACCCGACCACTTCGCCCGGGTTGACGGAAAGGGTGAGGGCGTTCAGCGCGCGGAACGAGCCGTAGTCTTTGGTCAGATTTTCGGTCGCCAGTATCGGCTCGGTCATGCGCTCCCCGGGTTCGCACAGCGGACAGGTGCATTGTCGGGCGCGGGGAAACAAAGGCGAGCCGGGTGCGCGAGTGGCCGGAGGTTTTGCGCTTGTAACGCAACGCCTCCGGCCACTCGCGCACCCGGCTCTACTGTACGTCACCAACTCACTGTCGCGTGGGCAGCGTGATGGTGAGCGGGGGCAACCCATCGGGCAGCGGCGCCGGGTTCGTGGGCGCCGCTGTCGTCGGAGCCGCGGTCGTTGGGGCCGCTGGAATTACCGGAACTACACCCGCCGGCGCTGCGGGAGCCGTGCTCGGCGCGCCCGCCGGAACCGTACCCGGCGGGATCGGCATCATGGCGCCGTTCGGCTGAATCGTCATCATCGGGGCCGCACCGTTCGGTTGGATCGGCAACATGGCGCCGCCCTGCGGGATGGGCACCATTGGGGCCGGTCCGTTCGACTGAATCGGCATCATCGTGCTAGGCGCCGCCGCCCCGCCGAGCGGGATCGGCGCGCCCGCTGCACCGGAAATCGGCATCACGCCACTCGTCGTCACCCCGCCCAGCCCCGGCATTGAACCGGCACCGAGCGGCTTTCCGGGAACAATCGGCGTCGACACGTTCGACTTTTCGGCCCACATGCGCGGGTCTTGCGACACGCTCGTGTCGAACGTGATGTTGTTCGGCGTCGAGAACAGCGTGTGGCCGTTCTCCGGATCGTAGCGGGCGGAGATCCGCACCCGCGTGACGTCCGGTGTGTACGACGGCCACGGGAGGAACAGCACGTAGCTCTTCCCGAACGTTTCGTCGCGGGCCTGCAGGTTCCGCAAGATCTCCTTGCTGAACTGCCACCGCTCGGGCTTGGCCGCGGGCTGCCCCGGTTGGCGCGGGGTCTCGTCGACCAGGTCCACGGTGAGCGTACCGTCGGCCTGGGCGAACTCCAGTTTCGTCCCCCCGAAGAGGAACATCTGCCCCACGATGCCCGGGCTCATGCGCCCGTTGCGCACCGGGTCCGGCAGCGAGGCGATCCGGTTCTGCCAGCCCACCGCCATCTCGGTCGCGACCACCTTGCGCTCGGGCCGCGAGCTCAGTTTCGCGAGCGGCGACACGGGCTCCGTAGGCGCTTGCGGGTTCCCCACGGACATAGCTGGGGCCGTTCCGGATGCCGGGACTACCGATCCACCCGGTCCCACAGCGGACACCGGGCGGGTCGTCTCCTGGGGCGGCGCCAGCACGCCCGGTTGCGTCACGTCGGGCTTCTTTGACTCGATCTTCTTCGCGTCGGTGCTCGCGCCCGTTGTGGTGCAGCCGCTACCGAGGGCCAGCATCCCGGACGCCAACACGATCAACGGAAGATGTTGTTTCCGGTACCCCATTGCGTACCCTCCGTGGTTTTGGGAAGCGGCTTCTTGTCCGCCGGCGGGGTATCCTTACCCGTTGCCGGTTGTGGTTGAGCGGGTGCCGCCGGAGCGGGCGCACCGCCGACCATCGAGAACCCGCGCCCCGCGGTGTTCGGTGCCCCGGGGGGCGCTACGGGCTGTGCCGGCGCACCGGGCACTTGCATCGTGTAACCCACCGGTGCGGGTTGAACCGGGATCGATTGCGGGTACACCGGGGCCGTTGCGACGGGCGGTACGAAGCCCGGTTGCACCACCGCTTGAGTTGAAGCCGGAGGCGCGAACGTCGGCTGGGTCGCGCTGATCGGCATCACGCCCGCGGCGGGCTGGTTCGGCCACAGTTGCGGGGCCATTGCCCCGGGCGCACCCGGGAGCGGGGGAAGCGTCCCCGTTCCCGGTACGAACTGCCCCGGCATCGGGGTGCCCGGTTGCATCGGCTGGGGCGCCATTGGCAGAATGGCCGCGCCGCCCGGCGGCATCAGGTTATTCGGCTGCACCGCCCCCGGTTGCGCGCCCGGCGGGATGTACGCCGGTTGCAGCGTGCCCGGTTGCAGTGTGCCCGGTGCGGCCCCGGGCTGGTACGCCGAGGTTCCGTCGAGCGGGATCGGGTTGAACGTACCGATGTACGCGGGGCCGGGAACGGGCTGCTGAGCGCCGCCCTGCGGCCCGCCCACCGGAACCGGGCGGGCGCCATGGGACGCCGGTCCCATGACCTCCATCCCGTGGGTGTGCGCCGCGGCCACTTCGGGCAGGCACCACTTCATCTTGGCCGACTCTTCCGCCAGCACGCGAGCCTGGTCGTACTCGTTGCGGACAATGTGCGGCGTCATGATCACCAGGATCTCGCGCCGCTGGAGCGTGTGCGTGCGGTACCGGAACAGCGACCCGACGTAAGGAATGTCCTTCATGTACGGGATGCCCGTTTCGTTGCGGGTCTCCTGCCGGCTGATCAACCCGCCGAGCACGATCGTTTCGCCGTCGGAGGCGAGCACGGTCGTCTGCACCGTTTGCTGGTTGAACACGGCCGCCTGGATGCCGCCCACGCTGACCGAGCCCGGTTGGACGCTGGACACGGTCGGTTCGACCCGCATCAGCACCTTGCCGTCCGGGTTCACGCGCGGCGTGACCTGGAGCGTGATCCCGATGTCGACGTAGTTGATCCCCTGTTGGGACAGCCCGTTGGTGATCGTGGACCCCGTCGCGACCGGGAACTTCTGACCGACGTTCATGTACCCGGTCTGGTTGTCCGCCACCTGGACCTGCGGGCGGCTGAGCACGTCCACCCGGCCCTGCGCCTTGAGCGCCCGGACCAGGAGGCTGAACGTGTCGCTGGACGCGGAGAACACGAACCCGCCGACGCCCTGCGTGGGCGACGTGCGCCCGACGCCCAGGTTCCCGAGCCCCTGGAACCCGACGGTCCCCTCGCTGACCGCCACGTTCGGCAGCGCGGCGGTGGTGTTGAAGTTCAGCCCCGTGCCGCGGTTGAACAGTACCGGGGTCTGGAGCCCCAGTTCCACCCCGGCCTCCTCGGTGTTGTTCAACTGCACTTCGGCGATGGTCACCTGGATCACCACCTGCGGCGGCTGCGAATCGATCTTGTCGATGATCCGCTTGATCTCGCCGAAGTACTGCGGGGTCGCGGCGATGAGCACCGTGTTGCTCACCGGTTCCGCGATCACCACCACGTTGCGCTGGAGCTGCTGGTAGACGCTGGTGAACTGCGCCCCCGTGTAGGCCGCGAGCGAATTCGTGAAGAACGTTTGCAGGGCGGTGGCCACGTCCGCGGCGGCGGCGTTCCGCAGCTTCACGACCTCGTGGTGCCGGGCTTGGGCGTCGGTCCCTTCCAGGCGCGCGATGACGGCGCGGATGGTGTCGAGGTCGTTGAGCGAGCCGGCCACGATGAGGCTGTTCGTGCGGTCGTCCACGGACAGCCGCAGGTCGACGAGCGAGGCCCCGTCCGACGGGTTCGGGGACAGCGTGAGCAGCGGCCGGGCCTGGGTCGTGTTACCGAGCCCCTGCTGCCCGATACCGGTGGTGGCCTGCCGCCCCTGGCCGGTGAACAGTTGGGCGATCAGGTTCGCCGTGAGGGTCGCGTCCGCGCCCTTCGAGAGCTGGAACACGTTCACGTAGGACCGGGCCGCGGCGACCGTGTCGAGGCTCTCGACCAGTTGCTCGATCAGCTTCATCGTCTCGGCCGGGGCCGCGATGACGAGAGCGTTGATCCGGGCGTTCGAGACGATGTGCACGTCCGTCAGGAACCCGGTCTCGTAGGCCTTCCCGTCCTTCGCGGAGTAGAACCGGATCGCGGTCGACTTGGTGTGGAGGCCGCCCGCGCCGCCGGTCCCGATGGTCGGGATGAGGGCGTTGATCTGCTGGACCTGCTGGGCGCCGTTCAACCCGCCCTGGTTCTGCTGCCCGAGCTGGTTCTGCTGCCCGAGCTGCTGCCCGGCCTGGTTCTGCAGCCCTTGCTGCCCTTGCTGCTGGGTCGTGAACCCGCCGAACGCCGTTTGGCCCCCGGCCGTTTGCGCGAGCGGGCTGGTGAACTGCTGCTGCGGCTGCTGACTGAGCACGTTCGCGGTCAGCGCCTGGCTGAGCACCTGGCCGAGTTCGTCGGACAGCGCGTTCTTGAGGCGGAACACGCGCAGGTCGTTGACGGCCTTGGACACGGACGTGTCCATCAGGGAGATCAGGGTCTCGGCGTCTCTGAGGTCGCTGGGGCTACCCTGGATAAACACGGTGTTACTGGCGATGTCGAACGTGACGCGGAACTGGTTCCGCTGGAGCGACTCGCCCGGGTACCGCGTGTTCCAGAAGTTCTGGAGCTGCTGTGCGACGATTTGCGCAGAGGCGTTCTTCAGGTGGAACGCCTTGAGCGGTGCGCCGCTCGGCTGGTCGAGGCGCTTCAGTTCCTTCTTGACGTCCTCGAAGCGCGCCTCCGGCGCGACGAGGAGCACGGCGTTGAACCGCGGCAGCGCGAGGGCGCCGACGTTCTGCGAGCCCGCGGTCCCGGCGCCGCCGAGCGCGCCTTGGTTCCCGAACCCGGGCGACGTCACCCCGGTCCGGGCGGCCGGGACGTAGTTCCCGTTCTGCCCGATCTGGACGCGGGTGAGCACGGCGTTGAACGCATCGGCGATGTAGTTGCAGTCACCGTGTTCGAGCGCAACGACCTCGATCTTCGGTTGAACTTCCTTGGCCTGGCGCTGGAGGAGCTCGATCAATTGGAGCACGATCTCCAGATCCTTCGCGTCCTGGGAGCGAATGACGATGGAGTCGAACCCGGTGATCGGGATCGCGGTGACCGTGCCGCGCGGGGCCGATTCTACGGGGCCACCGGCCATGCCGGTACCCGGCTGGGCGTACCCGGGAGGCACCGGTGGTTGGGGCATGGTCTTGGGCAACGGGGTGCCGGGTTGCACCGGTGGTTGGGGCTGGTGCGCACCCGCCTGCATCACGTCACGACTCTGGGCCGGTCGGTTGTAGCCGAAGTCCGGCGCATCAACCATCGGGTCGTAGATCTTGGAGACGGCCGAAGGGGCGTCCGTGCCCCGGTAGTCAAAATTTAAGGGGCCCTCCGTCGTGCCCAGGCTGGCCTGGCGCCCGCCGCCGCGGGTCGCTCCCCGCCGCCACCGCCACGGTTCCCGCCCCTCCCCCGCCGCCGCCGCGGTTCCCTCCGCCGCCCATACCGGCCCCGCCGCCACCGAACCCACCACCTCCGAATCCACCCCCGCCAAATCCGCCTCCACCGGGGCCGCCGCCACCGAAGCCGCCACCACCAAGGCCCCCGCCACCGCCCTGGTTGCCACCACCGAAGCCGCCGCGGTTACCTTGCTGCTGACGGGTGTCGCGGCCCTGCATGGCGTTGATCGCCTGCTGGACCACGTTCGGATCGATGCCCTTGAGCTGAACCAACTTCACCGTTTCGGTGGTGTTGATCGTGGCGTTGTCCAAGCTCAGTGCCAGTTCTTTGATGTCCTGGTACATGGGCTCGGCGCAGACCAAGAGGAGGCTGTTGCTCCGGTCGTCCACGGAGAGCGAGAGCGCCGGCGGCCGCTGTTGTTGCTGCTGCCCGCCCCCGCCGCCGAGCGCGGCCGCGGCGAACGGGTTGAACACGGGGAGCCCGCCGGCCTGTCCCCCGGAGGGGAGCATCGCGCTGCGGTACAGCTCCCGAATGCGCGTCGCGATGTCGGCCGCGTCCGCGTTCTTGAGCGGGAGGATGAACGTTTTCATGACCACGGCGGAATCGTTGGGGCCGCCGTCGATCGCCCCCTCCAGCAGCTTCTCGATCAGCACCAGGTCGAGCGGGCTGGCCTTCACCACAACCAAAGAGTTGCTGCTCCGCTCCGCGACGACGCGGACGCGCCCCGGGGCCGGCGGGGTCTGGGTGGCTCCGCCGAACCCGCCGAACAGGGCCAGCGGGTTGAACCCGCCCTGCCCGCGGTTCCCCCCTTGCTGTTGCTGCTGCGGCCCGTTGAAGATCTCGGTCAGTTCGCGCGCCGCGTCCTCGGCGGACACGGACCGCAGTCGGATCACTTTGAACAGGTTCTCGTCGGCCTTCGCGCCCTCGGTGGTGATGTATCGGGCCAGTTGCGAAAGAACTTCGAGCGCCTTCGTGTCGTCGCTCTGGATGAGGAGCTTCCCGCCGGTCACCGTGATGATGATCGGCTTATCGTCCTTCTTTTCCGGGTCGCTGATCTGCGCGGAAATCAGGAAGTCGCGGCCGGGTAGTTGGTCCCGGGTGCCCAGGGTCGGCGGTTTTGTCGGGGCCGGTTGCCGCGGCGCGGGGTCGCCACCGGGCGGCAGCCCGCCCGCCGGCGGACGGAGCACCGGCGGCTTCGGGTTGAGCGGGTCGTTGATGATGACCCGCTTGCCCATCCCCTCCATCGCGCGGCCGAGCAGTTCGGCGACGACCGCGGCGTTGGTGTTCCCGCCCAGGGTAATGGTGCGCGAGGTAGGCGCCAGTCCCGGGGGCACCGCATCGACGCTACCGAGGCTGGTTTCACCCAGGAGCCGCAGCGTGTTTTTAGCTTCGGCGATCTGGGCGGCGGTCCCCTTAATCAGAAGCCCCGGTGTGACACCGGTCTTCTGGGGCTCAATACTCGGCCCGCCCGTGGCCGGGAAGAGCTTCACCAACGAAGCGGCCGCTTCGCCCGGGTCGAGCACGTTGAGCGCGATGAACACGGTTTCTTGGGCCGTGCCGCCCGGTTGGTCGAGACCGAGGTACTTCTCCACGTCCTTGTGATCGGCGGGCGCCGCGGACACCAGTACCTGGTTCTGGGCCGTGAGCGCGATCGTTTGGACCCAGGGGAACTTCGCCTGCACGTTCTTGGCGACTTCGGCCGCGGCCCCGACCTGAACGTTGTAACTTTTCATCACCGGGTCGGCCGGTTTCAGCTTTTCCTGCCCCGGAAAGAGGGGGCGGTCCTGCTCTTTGATGAGCTTTTCCGCAAGTCCGATCTTGTCCTGTGGAGCGGTGACGAGAATCGCGTTGCGGCGCGCGTCGACCGCGATCTGCACGGTCTTCACGCGCCCGCTGCCGACGGGTTGTTGACCGCCCGGTCCGCGGCGCTGGTCGCCACCGCCCCGGGCCCGCCGCCCCAGCGCGGATCCCCGCCGCCCCAATTACCGCCCCCACCCCAGCCCCCGCCGCGCGGATCGAAGGACTGTTGCATCTGCTGGGTGCCGGTGACGTCGATCCGGGTCGTGGCATCGGACATCAGCGTTTTGAGAACTTCGGCGATCTCTTGCGCCCGGCGGTACTCGCACACGTGATTCAGGGAGTCCGAGCCCTTGGTCCTGTCGACGATCTCGTCGAGGGTCTTCTGGATGCGGGCGATGTTACCGACCGTGTCCTGGATCAGCAGCGCGTTCGGCTTCGTCAGCGGCACCATCGTGCCAAAGGGCGTGAGCAGCTTCTTCAGTTCTTCGGTCGCGTCCTCGACCACCATCCCCTCGACGGGCACCACGACCTGCACGATCTCGGTGCGCCCGCGCTCGGGCAGTTCGGAGAGCGTGACCCGCGGGAGCAGGGTCGGGTCGATTTTCTCGTCCGACGGCTGGATGAAGAACGTCATGTGCCGGCGAATCAGAATGAACTTCTGTTGCATCATCGCCTCATTGATGAGGTCGGTGACTTCGCCGATGGTGAACTTGCGGTCCTTGCCCGGCTTGATAGCCACGGTGCCGGTCGGCTTGACGGTGGTGATGAGCGTCAGCCCGGTTTCCTTCGAGTACCAGTCGAGAACCTCGTCCCAGCCGGCCTTCTCGAAGTGGATGCTGACCGTCTTCGCGGGTGCGGCCGGAGCCGCGGCCGGTGCAACCGGTGCGACGGTGCCGGGCACCCCGGGAACCGACATCGGGGCGGGTTGGGCCAGTGCGCGATCGACCGGCCCGGTCAGCCCGGCGGCCGCGGCGAGGATGCCGGGCAGCCACTTGCGGAGCTTCAGGAGCTTCCAGAACGGAACCGCTCGCGCCTGCGAGCCGCGACGCTGACCCATAACATCCCCCAAGAACTGCGAAGCCCTCGCGGACCGGGTTCCCCGCCACCGAGCGGCGGGTTCGCGGGCGCCCGTTCCCCAACAGGCGCCCCGCCGAACCGACGAGAGTGTTCACACACGTGATGAGGCTGAATATCGTCCGTCACCGGGGCCAGCAACGGGAAACTGCCGAAGCACGGGAACTTTTAATCTGACCCCAGTTTATCTCAGTTGCCGCGTCGACACACCGTTAGATCGGGATGAGAGAACGCGACCAATCTTGGTGCCCGTGGCCACTTGGGGCGCGCCCGCTATTGGCGCGTTCTCACGCGACGGCGGGCTTTGGGCTGCGGTCGGTGCGTCCCTGCCGACGAATGTGACGTCTTGTCGAAGAATGGTCCGCTCGCGAGGGCGAACGTGATCCGGATCGTTGACCGAAGAGCGGGGCCGAAATGGGGCGTTGTTCTTCGTTGCTACCCCGTGTCGCGGGTTGTGCCGCGGTACGGGGGCATCTCTCGTTGGCTGTAAGGGGGCCGAGTCGGTCCGGCCCTCGTCACTGCGCACCGATCGCCGCGACTTCCGCCATCGGGCCGTTATCGGCGGCCTGTTTGAGGAGCCGCTTGGCCTCGTTGTCGGGGAGCTGCACGATGGTCAAAAGGGACTGCCCCACGGTCCACCGATAGAGCTTGGGCGGCGCGGGCGCGACCCCCGCGGCCATGTTCCCCGCGATCGCCGAGATCGGATTGGTCGCACTCGGCTTGGCCGGGGCGCCGCCCTTGCCCGGCCAGTTGGTGGGGCCGGATTTCGGCTTCGCCGCCGCGGTCGGCTTTTGGTCCTCGAGTACCAGGGCGTCGTTCTCCACCGCGACGATTTTGAACGTGCGCTTGGTTTTGCTGTTGTCGTCCGAGATCGTGAGCACCCCGTGGGCGTCGGTGTCGTCTTCCTTCTTCTTGTCCTTGATGTAGTAGAACTTGCTAACGAGTACCTTCTTGCCGTTCACCTCGATCTCGTAGCGCTGGCGGTTGGCGGCGTCGCGGATCGCGGCGGACGCGGTGCCGTCGGAGCGGAACGTGACCATCGTGAGGATGATGGCCCCGTCGACTTCGGGGCGCCGGTCCTCCACAACTTTCGCCGCCTCAACGGTCACCTTGAACGACGTCTTCTCGACCTTACCGTCGGCAGAAACCGCGACGACCGAGACGGTCTCGGTGCCCTCGCTGGCAGACGTCTTGGGCAACTCGATGGCGAGCGTCTTGGGATCGACCTTGAGGGCGCCCTCGGCGAACACCTTACCCGACGCGGTGGCCGTAACCTTCGTGCCCTGCGCCCCCTCGCCGCTGACCGCGACCTTCACCGGCGACGGCCGCTCGTCCTGAACGATCTTCACGTCCTTGATCGAAGACAGTTTGAACGGCGGCGGGGGTGCGAGCGGCCCGTTGAACGGGTCCTTCAGCACGATCAGGCTGTAGTCCCGGCCCTTGGCGAGCACCGAGTTCAGTACCTGGGGCGTGACCCCGCGCCCGTACTCCTTTTGGGACGTCATGGCCGCGTACAGCCCGCCGCCCCCGGCCGCGCCGAACGCGTTCGGGATGCGGAGCAGCGTCCGGCGGTTCTCGGCCCCGTCCACGATAATGGCCTCGGTGGTGAGGTCCACCGTGAGGTCGTTGCGCTTGGCCCCGTTCTTCGCGCCCTCGTCTTCTTTCTTGATGCTGAAGTGCGTGATCTGGTGGAGCAGCCCGAGATCGTAGTACCCCTTGAGGAAGTCCTTGACCACCCACATGTCGGCCTTCTTGACCTGCACCGTGCAGACGACGCGCGTGTAGACCGGTTTGCCCTTCGAGATCTCGGGCACCTGCTTGGAACTGGTGCTCGACTCCTGCTTCGCGGAGATGACGTACCCCTTCGGGGCGCCGGCCGCGTCGAGCAGGCGCCCGAGGGCGACGACGTACTCGTTCCGGGCCAGGTCCGAATCGGCCGGGAGGCTGCGCATGCGCGCCGCGGCCAGCTTCTTGGCGTTGGCCAGTTGCGCCCGCTCGCTCGTCTCCAGATCCGCGATTTCGGTCTGGAGCGCGAGTTCGGTCTCGCGCTGCTTCTCGAGCGGCGACCAGACCAACAGGTACCCGCCGGCCCCGCCGGCGCCCAGTACCATCATGCCGATCAGAATGAGGGCCAGTTTTTGTTCGCGTGGGGTCATCGGATCGGGCCTTCTTCGGTCGCGGTGATTCGTGGGTTAGTGGGACGCCGGGCCGAGTTCGGTGGCCGCCGCTACGGGGCCGACTTCCCTTCGGACGGCGAGGGAGCGAGTTCGGCCGAGTTCTCGGGGGCCGGGGTGAACAGGCCCCAGCTCCGCTTCGGCGGCAGGAAGGTCGGGCGGGCGGTGTACTTTTCGGGCTCGCGGTGGTTGATCTTCGTGACCAACCCGAACCCTTGTGTGTACTTGCCCGCGCTCGCGGGGAGCGTCCCGAGGACGCTCACGGGAGAGTTCACGTAGAACTTGGTCGCCGGCGTGTTGTCGTGCTCGGTGGCGGACACCAAGTTGTTGACCGGCCGGGCGTCCGTTGCGGCGATCTTCAGTTCCAGCCGCGATTGCGCCTCTTGCTTGTCCTTGACCACCGGGTACGGGGTCGCGGAGAGGCTCGTGATGCGCATGCTGTCGTCGGCGGGCATCCGGTTGGCGAGGTCGTGCAACTCGTCGAGCCACACCACTTCGCGCTTGGACCAGCCCTCGATCGCGGTCACTCGGGTCGTGTCCGGCTTGCCCTTTTCGAGCTTGTCCTTGAGGTCGTCCCGCTGCCGGGTCAGTTCCGCCACCCGGGCGTCGGCGGAGTTCGTCATCACGTAGCCGAAGACGGCGCCCCCGGCGAGCAGCACGGCGGCCGCGACCGCGGCGAGCACGACCCGTTGCTTCGCGGGGTCGCGGTCGGTCGTCGGTTGCCGCGGCGCGGCGAAGTTGATCGGCAGCGCCCCGTGCGCCTGACCCGCGAGCAGCCCGACGGCCCCGGCGAAGCGCCCGCGGAGGGGCTCGGGAACGTTCGGCAGCGCCCCGGCGAGCGGGTCGTAGGCGTGGACCGGGACGCCGAGGGCCGAAGCAAGGCGCGCGGTCCAACCCGGCCCGACTTCCGCGAGGTACAGCGCCTGAATCGGGTGCCCGGGGTGCTGGCCGGCGTAGACGGTGAGGTTCCGGCGCAACTGCGCGACGAGCATGTTCTCGTTCGCCAGCACCGGGCTGGGGATCGCCAGCGTCAGCACCGTCTCGCCGTTGCGCACGACGGTGAACTCGCCCCCGTTGGGGCTGAGGGTGAGGGCCGCGACCGCGTCGGTCTTGTGCTCCGGGGCCGGGGCCGCGCCCGCGGCGAACGCCCGGGTCAGCCCGGCGGCCACCGCGTAGGGGCGCGGGGTGACGCCCGCGAGTTTCAGCCCGGCCGCGGTACACATCGCTTGGACCGCGTTGAACACGTCCTTGCGCAGCATCACCGCCATTGCCCGGCGCTCCGCGGCCGGGTCGAACCCGGCCCCGTTGCTCAGCGGGACGTAGTCGAGCACCACGTCGTCGGGCGACTCGGACATCTCCTTGATGGCCTGGAACTTGATGATGGCCGGCTCTTCGCGCGGGGGGACCGGCGGGTGCTTCAGTTCCTTGAGGATGACCCGGTCGCGGCCGATCGAAACGAGCACGGGCGCGACCGGGGCACCGGCGGCCCGGAGCTTCGCGCGGAGCGCCTCGCCAAACGCGCGGGCGGTGTCGATGGTGAGCGCCGGTGGTGCCTCCCCGTCGGCACCGGTCCACGCGACCGCGTGGGTCACCTTGACGGACCCGCGCGCGGCGCCGGCGACGGCGTACACGCCGTTGGGTTCCAGGTCGATCGCGATGAAGTTGGACACAGGCGCTCCGCTCTGGGTGTCAAGTCCCGGGACCGGGAACGTGAACCTCGTAGTTACTGGCTCGTTTTCGTCGGGTCGAACCCGCGCGGGTTCTCCAGGTCCGTCAGGTCGCGGATGTGGAGGAACCGCGGGGCGCCCTGGTTCGTGTCGATGACGGCCTCCATGCGGGCCACCGGTCCGCTGCCGCCCAGGTACCCTATCGACTGCACGCGGTACACCATCGTGCCGCCGGTCACGTACTTTTCCATCTGTTGAAACGTGGCCGGCGGGACGTTAGCGACCGTAATGAGCCACGCACCGGAGACGGTCGCGGCATCGGTTTGTAATTGGTCGCCCCGCGTGTTGATGATCGTGTCGGCGTACTGTTCAGTCATGCCCGGGATGCCGAGGAGCACCTCGCGCTGCGCGGTGTTCACGTTGATCCGCGGCACCATCTCGACGTCCTTGGTCACCGTGGTCTTGTCCATCAGCGACGCGAGCAACTCGTTCCGCTTCGTGGTGTCGAGCAGGGGCGAGTACGCGACCACGTCGGGGTCGTCCTGCTTCGCGTCCTTCGCGCGAGGAAGGGTGATCCGAGTGTTAATCAGATCGAAGATCGAGTTCACCTTGTTCTTACCCGTCCAGCCGTTCGCTTCGCCCTGGGTCTGTACCGCGGCCTGGAGTTGGGCCAGGGTCGCTTTCTGCACGGCTTTTTGTTGGGCTTGGGGCTGGGTAGAGGTGATGGTCACCGTCATGGTACCGGACGTACTCCCCGAACCGCTGCTCGTTGAGAGCGTGGCCGTGGACGTGGACGTGGTTTGAGGGTTGCCGCTGGCGTCCGTCTTGGTCGCGGTGAACATCTTGTACGCGATGATGTACGTCGCCAGTTCGTCCCCGAGCAGCGGGGTGAGTTGGGGCAACATCGTGTCCAGTTCGCCGTTGAGGTACGCGCGCACGGTGCCGGTCGAGTCCACGTTCAGCTCGCGCCCATAGACCGTAAGGAAGTCCGACCAGCCGAGGTCGCTGGTGCCGTCTTCGCCGTCGTCGTAGGTGCCGTTCCGGTTCCGGTCCCCCCCGTAGAGCAGTTCCGGGGTGACGCCCTTGACGAGTAACAACTCGTCGAGCGAGTTAAGCGGGCCGTTGCGTGCCTTGTACGGGTTCGGGCGCGACTGGTACTCCGACGACTCGGCGCCACTGGCCCGCGGGACGTCGTCTGCGTCCACCCAGTCCACGATCGCGTCGGCGACGTCCGCGCTCATGTTGGGGAGTTGCATGAGCGCGTTGTAAAGCATGTTCCCGGTCGAGTCGAGCGCCATCATGCTGTTGATGTTGATCTTACCGCCCTCGTCGATGGCCCCGAACCGCTGCTCGTAAGTGCCGCCGTCCAGACGGGCCACGGAGCGGATGTCGAAGTACGCGCTCCGACCGGTCCCGCTGCCCCCGCTCGACGAAATCTCGACGCGCTCGAACACGTCCGAGTTGTCGAACGGGTTCCCATCGAGTTCGCTGGCGAACGTCTCGCGATCGGAGAGTACCGCGGCGGCGTAGTGCAACCCGGACACGGCCGCGAGTTTGACCTGTGCGTCGGTGCGGGCACGAGCACTGGCCTGGGCCTCCGCCGTCATGGTCGCGGTGAACCGGTACGCAACCAGCGACAGAACGACGATGACGACGAGTACGGCGAAGATGACGTACCCACCGCGCCGGATTGAAGCGCCCGGGCCGTTGACCACGCACGAGCGACGGTTCAGTTTCACTTCCCGCCTCCGCTCTTGCCGCCCGTCGATCCGCTACCCATTGACGCCCCGGAACTGGCGCTCTGTTTCGTCCCGCCTGAACTCCCTGTGGACGGGCTGCTCGTTGTGCCACCCCCCGAACTTCCCGTCCCGCCTGAGCTACTCGCCCCGCCCGTACTACCGGTCGTTCCGGAGCCGGTACTCGACGAGCCACTCGTCGTTCCGCTCGACGTGTCGGTCGCGCCGTCGACCGGCGGTTCGACGAACACCGGCGTGTTTGTACCGGGCGCCGACCGGACCGGGATCACTTGGGTCAGGGTCTTCTCGACCGTCTCGTTGCTCCTGCCCGTGGAGACTTTGATCACGAGCGTGATGCGGATCGCACGGGGTGGGCCGAGTGGTGTCACACCGTCCGGACCGGGATCGGCCCCGTTCCACTCCGCAACCCAACTCGATCCGTCGGTGTACTCGAAAGTCACGTCGGACACTTCCGGGGCAACGAGCACCGCGTCGGGCGATTCCGGATCGGGGTCGGCATCGGACTCGAGTGAGCTGCGCACGTCGTCGGACGTGACCCAGGGGCGCTCGAGCCGGTACAGGCCACCGTCCCCGACCCAGTAAATGATCTGGCGCTGGTCGGCGCGAACCTGTTCGCTCCGTTCCCCGAACCGGCCGAACACTTCCGGCACGCGACCCGCAAAAACTGTAAGTCGCTTATCCTTTCCGATCACGCCCCCCTGGAACGAAGAGTCCGCCGCTCCCGTACTGGTGGTATCGGTACTCGCGTCCGTCGAAGTTGTTCCGGTCCCGCTCGTTGTGGTTCCTGTTGTGGGTGCGGAAGCCGCACTGGTTGCCGGAGTGGTAGATCCGCTAGAACCGGTTGTGTCGCCGGTGCCGCTCGACGTGGTTGCACTCTGCGTAGACGACGAACTTGTACTCGCCAATGGGTTCCCGCCGGACCGTGGGGGGAGCGGGGCGAGCACGCCGTTTAGGTCCACGGTCATCTTGTTGAAGATGCCGCGCGATAGGTCTTCGACCTCGCTCGCGTCGCGACTGACCTGCGTCTGGCGCAGCGTCACGGTCATCATCGTGTACAACGCGGCGAGTAGCAGGACCGCGATCAGGGTGGCGAGGAGAATTTCGAGGAGCGTGAACCCCGCCCGGCGGGTCGAGCGGGCACGTCGAGAGCGGAGCATCACGGCGTCGTTCCTCCCGTGGTCGTGGAACCCGAAGTCGCACCGGTCGTTGCCGAGTCAGTGGTCGTAGACTCCGCCGGGGGGCGCTCGGCCTGGGCCGCGGACCCCACCACGGTCGGGTCGAAGATCATCTGCGTCAGCACGATCTCGAACTCACCCTTGAGGCTGCGGGAGACCCGAACGGTCACGGTGTACAGGTTCGGGGGCCGGCCGGTTCCGGGGTAACCGTGAACGTCCATGCCGCGTCGTCGCCCTCGAAGTTACCGGTCGCTTCGCCCGTCAGGGGCACGACACCGGCCTCGACTTCGGCCATTTTCCCCTGCGCCAATCGGGTTCCCCGGGTCGTGGCCCGGGCCCGGTTTCCGTGGTCGGAGCCGATGTCCACAAGTTGACTGACCGCGGCGAGAGCGATTACCAGGATCGTCAGTGCGAGCAGGACTTCGATGAGCGAGAGGCCGCGGCGCGGCGCGGGGCGGGGGAGCATCAGCGGACCTCCGTGCCGGCAGGCAGCACGCGCGACGTGCCGGTCAGCCCGCGGATCTGGACCCGGAGCGGGCCGTCTTGTCCCTCTCGCACCCCGACGATGATGTTGTCGTCCAGGCAGGTGCCGTTGGGCAGGACCACCGCGATCGTGACCCAATCGCTGCCGGTATCGGGGGCCGCGGACGGGTCCGAGAGCAGTTCCGCGGTGACGTGCTCGAAGGGGTATTCCACCGCGATGGCGCCCCCGTCGGCGCGATCGAACCCGCCCGTTTCGGTGAACTCGGGGCCGTCCGGGGCGCGACGGATGCGGCTCCCGTTCGCCCCGATCGCGATTCGGTACGGGCGGCCCTCGGTCATCGCCCGCCCGCGGGCCGCGGCCAGTTCGCCGCGGATCACGTCCACGCCGGCCCGCGGGCGCGAGTCGCCGCGGAACGCCCCGATGCTGGGCAGCACAACGACCGCCAGCAGGAGAAGGATCGCCATTACGACGAGCACTTCAACCAGGGTAAAGCCGCGGCGAGTGGAGCAAGTGGGCACGGCCGTCCTCAATCTGAGATCTCGGATCCGCGGAGCTTACTGGTTCTTCGGCTCGGCGTTCAGACCGACGCCGTACTGACTGATCCGGGTGCCGTCCGGGGCAGAAGCGACAATGAGGAGGAAGGGCGTCTTGTCCGGGCGCGTGCGCTGTTCGACCCCGTAATCATGATTCCACGGATCTTTCAGACTCGCCGCCCCTTCGGGCAAGAACGACGGCCCGCCGAACGGCGGTGCGACCAGATCGTTCAGCGAGGTCGGCAGCCCTTCGTCGTTACCCTGGTTCGGGTTCGACGTGCTCATGTGATACGCTTCGACGGCCCGTGAGATCGTAACGCACCCGAGTTGGGCCTTGCTCTTTTTGGCCTCGTCGATCTGCTTGGGCACGGCGACCGCGGCGATGGTCGCCAGGATCACGAGGATCGCGACCACCACGAGGACTTCGATCAGGGTGAACGCGGAGCGGCGCCGGGAAGAGGCCGGGCGGATCGCGGCACGGCGGGTTGTTACGAGCATCATGGGTCGGAACCTCTTACGTTGGGCGAGTGGGAGCGTGGATGTAGTCAGTATACCTGGCAGAGCGGTTAGCCAGCCATGAGAGATTCGATTATGTCACTTCAACGTTGTGCTGAGTTTGAACACGGGCATCAGTAGCCCGACCGCGATGGTGCCGACCACCACCGCCATAAACAGGAGCATGATCGGTTCGAGCAGTTTGACCATCAGTTCGAGGTTCCGGGCGGTCCGCTTGTCCAGCCCGTCGGCGACGTCGATGAGCACCTTTTCCAGGCTGTTCGCCTCTTCCGCGATCGTGATCATTTCCACGATGTCGGTCGGGAAGTGGCCGCTCTTGCGGAGCGGGTCGGCCAGTTTCTGCCCGGCGGTCACGTTCTCCGCGGCGCGCTCGACGGCCGCGGCCAGCACCTTGTTACCGGTCGAGTCCTTGGAGATGTGCAGCGATTTCAGGAGCGGGATACCGTTGTGCAGCATCGTCCCCAGGATGCGACAGAACCGCGACAGTGCCAGCCCCATGAACACCGGCCCGAACAGTGGCAACCGGATCTTCACGCGGTCCACGATCATGCGCCCGTTCGGGGTCCGCGCCCAGGTGCGGTACCCGAAAAACACCGCGGCCGCGCCCCCGAGCCCCAGCCACCAGTAGTCCCGGACCGAGTGGCTCACCCAGAGCAGCAGGCTGGTGATCTTGGGCATTTCGCCCTGCTCCTTCAACTTCTCGAAGATCGACTCGAACTTGGGGACGAAGAACACCATCAGCACCGTGACCACGCCGAACCCGGCGAGGGCCAGGAACGCCGGGTACGCGAGCGAGCCGATCACCTTGGATTTCAAGTCTTCCTGGTGCTCGACGAACGCGGCGATGCGCTTGAGCACGTCTTCGAGGAACCCGCCCTCCTGACCGGCGCGGACCATGCTGACCGCGAGTTCGTTGAACACCTTGGGGTGGAACGCCATCGCCTGGGCGAGCCCGGTCCCGTCCGCGACCCGGGAGCGGATGTCGCGCAGCACCGACTGGAGCGTGCGGTTGGTGCTCTGGCGCTCGAGCAGTTCGAGCGATCGCAATAGCGGCACGCCGGAATGGAGCAGGTCCGCGAGTTGCGCGTACAGGGTGGCGGTCGCGCGCCCGCTGACGCGCCCGCCGAAGAGCCCGCCGGCACTGGACGCCTGGTTCTTGGCGCGGCCGATCTTGACCGGGAACAGTCCGCGCCCGTCGAGGATCAGTGCGGCCTCGCGCTCGCTGTTGGCCGTGAGCGTCCCGGTAGATTTGGCCCCGGTGCGGGCGAGTGCTTCAAAAGTGAAGTCGGGCATGGTATCGCTCGTACTCTGTTTGTTCCGTTTAGACGACTTCGGACCTTTGCACTCACGACGGACCACGAATCACGACGGCGATAGCAACTTAAATCGTCGCCTCGCCAGTCTTTATGCCAATTCAGCTAACAATTGCTGACATTTTCGGGGCGGCACGACTGCGTGCGGGGTGGGAATCCGTTCTAACTGCCGAATCAACCAAATTTTAGGGCCAAATTCCGCTCAGCCACGCTCCTCGCCGGCCACAAACGCCAGCTAACATTCGCTCACTCTCGCTCGCCCGACCCAAACTCCGGCCACTCGTCTCCGAAACACGATCGAGCGCGAATTTCAATTATACTGTACAAAAGGCCATTTTGTCAACTCCGTGTACCGGCTGGCTCTGGGACGCGCCCACGGAATTAAACGCCAAAGCCTCTAGTTAATGTCACCGGCGGTCGTGCGCGTCACTTCGTCGATGGTGGTGGTGCCGTTGAGCACCTTGCGCCAGCCGTCTTGACGGAGCGTAATCATGCCGGCCTTGAGCGCCTCCAAGCGAACCACGCCGGCGTTCACGCGCTGGACGACGAGATCCTTCATTACCTCGTTGTTGATGAGTAACTCGTGAATCCCGGTGCGCCCGCGGTACCCGCCCTGGCGACAGGCCCGGCACCCCGTCCCCTTCCACAACTTGCCGTCGTTCGCGGCTGCCGCGCCCATCATCTCCACCACGCCCTGTTGGATCGCGATGTCCGGGGCGGGCTTCACGGACCCGGTGCGCCCGGGGAAGTCGAGCGGCACGGCGTCCGGGTCGGGGACGTACTCGGCCTTGCAGTCCGGGCAGATCGTGCGCACGAGGCGCTGGGCCATGACGCCCTCGACCGTGCTCGACACGAGGAACGGCTCGACGCCCATGTCGATCATGCGGGTGAACGCGCTGGGGGCGTCGTTGGTGTGCAGGGTGCTGAACACCATGTGCCCGGTGAGCGACGCCTGGATCGCCATTTCCGCCGTTTCCTTGTCGCGGATTTCGCCGACGAGGATCACGTCCGGGTCGTGCCGCAGGATGGACCGGAGGGCGTGGCCGAACGTGAGGCCGATCTTCGCGTGCGTCTGGATCTGCGAGATCCCGGCCTGGTTGTACTCGACGGGGTCTTCCACCGTGATGATCTTGGTGACCTCGTCCTTGATCTCGTTGAGGGCCGAGTACAGCGTGGTGGACTTGCCCGACCCGGTCGGGCCGGTGACGAGGACGATCCCGTGGGGCCGGTCGATGACCTGCTTGAACGTGCCGTAGATGTCCGGCAGCATCCCGCAGTTCTTGAGGTTGAACGACATGCGGCCCTTGTCGAGCAACCGCATGACGATCCCCTCGCCGTGGATCATCGGGATGATCGACACGCGGACGTCGATCTCGCGCCCCTGCACCTTCATCTTGATGCGGCCGTCCTGCGGGAGCCGCTTCTCGGCGATGTTGAGCCGTGCCATGATCTTGAGGCGGCTGACGATCGCGAGCGCGAACCGGTTGATCTCCGGGGGCAAATTCTGGTTCTGGAGCAGGCCGTCGATCCGGTACCGGATGCGGATGCCCTGCTCCTCGGTTTCGATGTGGATGTCGGACGCGCGCTCGTTGGCCGCTTCGACGAGGATCTGGTTCACGAGTTTGACGACGGACGCTTCTTGCGCCGCCTTCGCCATCTCGCTGTCGTCGGTTTCCAGGGCCTCGAGGAGTTCGACGTCCTCGTTCTTGGCCTCTTCCGCGAGCGCCGCGACCGTATCACCGCCGACGCCGAAATTTTGCTTGATGAGTCGGGTGATTTCGCGGAGCGGGGCCAGCACCGGCATCACGTGGAAGCCGGTGAGAGTTTGCAGTTCGTCGAGCGCGTAGGCGTCGAACGGGTCCGCGGTGGCGACAACGAGGGTGCCGTTGTTCCGGGCGACCGGCATCAGGTTCTTGCGGTGAACGAGCTTCTGCGGCATCGCGGAGAGCACGTCCGGGGCGATCTTCGCGTGCGACAGGTCGATGAGTTCCAGCCCGAACTCTTCCGCCAGCACCGGCAGGATCGCTTCCTCGCGGACGAACCCTTTGTCGATGAGGATCTGGTGCGGGGGGGTGTCGGGGTTGGCCTTAATCATGTCGGCCGCGCGCGTGCGGTCGGCGTCGTTGAGGAGCCCGCGGGCGGTGAGCGTTTGGATCAGTTGCATGGTGGCCCCGTACCTGTGCTCAACTCGTGTTGCTGCACCGCGGCTGTGGTGGTCGTACCTGTGGCGAGTCTGAGGTGTTTCGAGAGTAACTGATTTTAAGAGGGAAGATATGAGAACCTGCTGAAACCGGGCAATCTGTGCGGGCTTATAACCGGCGCATTCGTCTGGCGTGGTGTACGCGCAAGTCGGCTGGTATTATCCGCAAAGCTCTTAAACGCGAGGGAGCCTCCGCTCGTGACCGGAATTATGAGGAATGTATGGAAGTAGCACTCGCAATCGGGGGACGGAAGGTGGTGGTCCCTGCGTGGGTGACAGACTTTGACACCTTCCGGCGGTGGTCGCATTCGGCCGAATTTCCCGAAGAGGGGCGGGTCTGTTTCATCAACGGAAAGGTGTGGATGGACCTGAGTATGGAGGAATTCTCAAGTCACAACGTCGTCCGCACGGAACTCGGTCGTGTGTTGGCGAATCTGATGAAGGAAACGAAATTCGGCCGGTTCGTGTCAGAAGGGATGCGATTCGGACACTTGGGGACGCAGTTGTCCACCGAACCGGACGGGATGATCGTTTCGCACGAGGCGTTGCGCAGCGGGCGCGTGGAACTGGTCGGCGGGGACACGGGGACGCAAACCGAACTGGTCGGTTCACCAGAGGTCGTCATTGAGATTGTTAGTGAGAGTTCGGAAGTCAAAGACACGGAATGGACAATGACCGCGTACTTTGACGCGGACGTGCAAGAGTACTGGGTCGTTGACGCGCGCGACGAAGACGATATCCGGTTCGATATTTACAAGCGCGGGAAGAAGGAATTCGTGGCCGTGCGCAAGGCCAGTGGGTGGACGAAATCGACTGTGTTGGGCAAATCGTTTCGGCTCACTCAGTCTGAAGGGGCAGACGGTAATCCCGACTTTACACTCGAAGTGCGGTGACGAATATGATCGATAGCCCACTGCGCCGCGTTGCGAATTACGTCTTCGGGATCAGTCAGTGCCTTTTCCAACGCTGGTAACGATCGTTCGTCGCCGATGTTCCCCAATACGATTGCCGCGTTGCGCAGCAGGCCAGTTCGCCGATTCCGCCAGAAAGATGTCTTCTTAAAACGCACGCGGAACGCATCCGCATCAAGGCCCAGCAGTTCGGCCGGGTCGATCCACGCCAAATCCGGGTCGTGCGGGAACGCCGGCGCACGGCTCCCGGCGTTGCGGTTCCACGGGCACACGTCCTGGCACACGTCACAGCCGTAAAGCCAGTTCCCGACGGATTCTCGGAGTTCGACGGGGATATCCGAACGCAATTCGATGGTCAGGTAGCTGATACACTTGGTCGCGTTGAGTACGAACGGTTCGGGGAACGCTCGCGTCGGGCACGCATCGAGACAGGCCGTACACGTACCGCAATGGGACGACGTTGAGGGAGAATCAGGTTCCAGTTCGAGGTCCGTGAGCACCGCGCCGAGGAAGAAGAAGCTCCCGCGTCGCGTGTTGATGAGCATCGTGTTCTTGCCGACCCACCCCAAACCCGCGCGCCGGGCGAAGTCGCGTTCGAGGAGCGGCGCGGTATCGGCGACCGCTTCCGTTCGACTGCCTGGGGCTTCGTCCTCCAACCACGCAGCGAGTGCGTTGAGTCGGTCCCAGATGTAGCGGTGGTAGTCCGGACCGGCGGCGTAGGACGCGACGCGGGCGAGGGCCGAACCTACCCCCCCGGCCCCCCTCCCTGAAGGGAAGGGGGAGAAAGAACGGTCATCGTGCGTAATACCGATCTCAGAGATTTCGTATGCCAGCTCCCCCTTCCCTTCAGGGAGGGGGGCCGGGGGGGTAGGTTCTGAAAACAACCCCTCCCCAACCCCTCCCCTAAGCGGAGAGGGGCTTAAAGCCACCGATGATTTTGTTCCCCCTTCCTTTCTAGGGAAGGGGGTTAGGGGGTTAGGTTGCCTCTCTCCCCTCCCGTACTCCATTCCGACCATCAGCACGCTGCGCACGCCTTCCAGAATGCTACGCGGGTTCTGGCGCTCGGTGCGGAACTTGGGGAGGTACGACATTTCGCCCGCGAACCCGCGGTCGAGCCAGGAGTTGAAGCGCGCGAAGCCGTCCGCGTCCGTAGCCGGGGCGATGCCCACTAGCTCGAACCCCAGGGTGCGGGCTTGCTCTTTGAGGCGGTCGGAGAGAGAGGTGCGCGACTCGGCGCGCTGGGGACTCGGGTGGCTCACACCTTCATCATGGTGAAGACGCGGACGAAGGTGCAGCCCAAAACGATCGGTGTCGGCACTTATTCCATGCGCACCTTGGCGCCGAAGTCCTTCTTCTGCGAGCTGATGAAGTAGGTGGCGCAGGCGGCGTCGATGAGGTCCGGGCTGAAGTTCACGCGCTCCATGTTGTACTTCGCGATCGACATCATCTGGTCGAGGATGTCGCGCGGCTGGCACATTCGGAACGGCCGCCCGCTCGGGCGGTACCACTTCTGAACCAAGTAGTCCACGCCGCGCGAGTCGAACTCGACGCGCTTGCTCCGGCACACCAGCTCCCAGATCTTGCGGTACTGGGCCTCGTCCGGGTCGCGGATCTCGATCTTGAACTTGATCCGGCGCAAGAACGCTTCGTCCGCGAGCTGGTGCGGGTCCAAGTTCGTGCTGAAGATGAGCAACTGGTCGAACGGCACCTCGACCTTCGTGCCGGTGATGGTGTTCAGGTAGTCGTACTTCTTCTCCAGCGGCACGATCCACCGGTTGAGCAGGTCCATCGCCCGCACCTGCTGGCGCCCGAAGTCGTCGATCATGAAGATGCCGCCGTTGGCCTTCATCTGGAGCGGCGCTTCGTAGTACTTGCCCACGGTGTTGTACTTCAGGTCGAGCATCGGCATCGTGAGTTCGCCGCCGACCACGATCGTCGGGCGCTTCACCTTGATGAACCGCTGGTCGAACTGCACCCCGCGCTTGAGCACGGTTTCGGTCACGTCGTGGTGGTCGTCGTCCTGGATCACGGTGTGCTGGATCGGGTCGAACACTTTGATGATCTGGCCGTTGGCCTCGACCGCGTGTGGGACGTAGATGGCGTCGCCCATGAGCCGGGTGATGCGCTCAGCGACGCTCGTCTTCCCGTTGCCCGGGTAGCCGAAGAAGAAGATCGACTGCGCGGAGTTGATCGCGGGGCCGATCTCGTTGAACGACTCGTCCGTGATGATGAGGTCTTCAAACGCCCGCTGGATGCTCCGGCGCGTCACCACCAGCCGCTTGATGGTTTGGGCCATCACCGATTCGACGTAGTCCGTGAACGGCACCGGGGCCGGACCGACGTAACTGGTCTTGGCGAGGGCGTCGCGGAGCGCGTCTTCGCCCTTGGGCGGCTTGATCGCGTAGACGAAGCTCGCGTCGCCGCTGTTACCGCGCTGGGCCACAATGTCGATGAGCGACTGCTTCCGCATCGCCTGGAACACGGGGTTCACGATCGGGAACGGAACGGCCATCGAGTTCGCGAGTTCGCCGCCCGTAATCTGCCCGCGGTTGTAGACCGTGCGCAGTGCCAGGTCGAAAATGAACGGTAAGTCGAGTCCGAGGTCTTCCCACCGGCCCGGGACACGCGGGATGTAGGCGTTCCCGGTCATCGGGATCGCTTCCTCGTCCGTCGGCGGCGCATCTCCAAGCAGAGTAACGTCTTCTGTCAGAGTGCCGGTACGCTCGGCGTCAGCGAGCAGCGCCTCAAAGTGCAGCTTGTGGAGCCGCAGGTGTGCGATGGCTTCCTGGTCGTTTTTGGCCTCGGCTTCGGCGAGGCAGTCAATAACGGCGGGGGCGACCGCGTACTTCACGCCGTCGATGTACATGTGGTGCAGAAACTCGCCAGGCCGGACGTAACAGTCCGGGGTGTGATCCGGCATGGCGATCATCTGCTGATAGAACTCGTTCGCAATAATGAACCGCATGGCGCGTGAGTTCCCGTGTTCGAGCGAAGGCGTTTTCGCGCCAAGCATAGAACACGGTTTGAGGTCACGCGCGAGCCTTCGTTTCTCACGACCTATCGCCCGCTCCGAGTCGGGAGCGGAAGTTCACCACATCAATGGGGCACGTAAGTGCTTGGGCGATTTGGGGGAAGTGCGTATCAACCCAGCCATTTACCGCGGCAACGTCCCACGATGTGCCAGGGGAGACATCGACTGATTTCAGGAGAATGAGCCGTTCGGCACGGAAAACGAGTGCTGCCCGCGCCGCGATCGAATCCGTGGTGACACTCCACGAATGGGGAAGCGCACCGGGGCGCCCCTCGTCTTCAAGTGCGAAGGCGAAGCAATCGAGACAACCTCCCCCCCCATCCCCCCTCCCTGAAGGGAAGGGGGAGCTGGCATACGAAGTCTCAGAGCTCGGTATCGCGCACGATGACCGTTCTTTCTCCCCCTTCCCTTCAGGGAGGGGGGACGGGGGGGAGGTTGTGGCTGTAACCCCTCCCCAACCCCTCCCCTAAATGGAGAGGGGCTTAAAACCACCGATGATTCGGTTCCCCCTTCCTTCTTAGGGAAGGGGGTTAGGGGGTTAGGTTCTGCCCCCACCACGCGCTCCAGAAACGCCTTCGTCACGCTCAGCGCTTGCAGTGCCAGCCAGTGTGCGGCTTCTTCGCCCAGCTTGTGCGTGCGGTCCAATTCCCGCACGGCGTCCGCGACGGGGCCGCCACCGGGAACGAGGAGTACGTCGGCAGGTTTAAGCGATTCAATGAACGTGCGGAGCGCTGGCCCGAGGGCCGGGGAGTCGAAAAGGCTTCCGCCAACCTTCACGACAATCATGGCCGGTGCTCCGCCAGCACCGCAACCGCATACGCCGGCGCGCACGCCGAGACGGTGGGGCCGAGTTGGTCGTTCAGGGAAGTGTGGTGGGGGTAATCGATGGCTTGTTGCGCGAGAAATTCTCCAGAACCGGACACGATGTAAGCGACATCTTCAGGTGGTGGCAATTCGGCGCGTAGCTCGGCGAACTTCCGATCGAGCACGCGCCGCCGGAACACACCGATACGGGCCAGAAAGTTGGTAAGCGACCACTGAGGTGCCACCCGTTCAAGGGCCGCACCTACTTGCCGAGCTTTCAGGGAACCACTGACGTCAGCGATGCACTCCCGGAGTCGCGCGAGTTGGCTGTCACGAGCACCTTGCACAAGGGCGTCGGTAATATCCGTTGGGATCGTTTCGACATCGGCACCGCACATGCGTGCGAGCCGGGCGGCGGCATATTTTCGCGTCGCCGGGCGCCCGTCGGCGGTGTCGCGGTCGTTGGGGTCTTCCGGGATGTTGCCAAGCATCACGTACACGTCGAGCGTGGTGGCGAACAGTTCGGCCGCCGTTAGCCACGGCAGGATTGCGCACACCGGTGTTCGGCGGACGCCGGTGTAAACCAGTTCGCCGCTAAAGAGGCGATCGTAATCCGTCTTGCCGACGGGCACCGGTTTGCCGTCCAGAATCGGGATGATGTCCGTTGTCGTGGTGCCCACATCGACGAGGATCGCCCGGCCCTCGGGAACGTACTGACCCGCGAAGGTCGCGAGCGCGTGCCAGTTTGCCGCGGCGACCTTCATGTGGTTCTGCTTTGCTTCTTCCGAGTTCAGGAACGCGCCGTCTGTGCTCCACACGCGGACCGGGTGCCCGCCGCTCGCGCGCCGCACGGCCGCAATGATCGCGTGGACGCCGTCGCGCTTCGCCTCGAAACAGTCGCACAACTCGCCGGTCATCGTTACAGCCAGTTCATCCGTACCCGGGAACTGGGACACAAGTTCGACGAGAGCAGTCGGCAACCGGTCCGGTTGCTTCCATAATGGGAACGGCACCGACGCCGCGCGCCCGTCCGCAGTTGCGGCCTTCAGGTTCGCCCCGCCGATGTCGAGTCCTAAGATTGAGGTTGCCATGCGGCTCAGAATACCGTCGCGGGGGCGTAACGTCGAAAGCGGTAAAGCCCTCTGAAACTCGTGCGGCGATTTCTGAACCTGGCAACTGGCAACCTTCGGCTTTGTGACCTGACGACCTTACGACACGACTTTGCGACCTTCGATTATGGGACGCTACCTCGTCGGAATCGACCTCGGCACCACGAACATCGCGGTGGCCTTCGTGGACACGGCCAGTAAAGCGGCCGGTGGTCCGCGGCTGCACACGTTCCACGTTCCGCAAGTCGTCGCGGCCGGTCAGGTGCAGGAGCACGACCTGCTCCCGTCGTTCCTCTATATTCCGGGTCCGCACGACCTCGCGCCCGGGGCGATCGACCTCCCCTGGAAGAAGAACCCGACCGACACCGCGGGCCTGTTCGCGCGGAACCACGGCTCGAAGGTGCCCGGGCGCCAGGTTTCGAGCGCGAAGTCGTGGTTGTGTCACCCGGGCGTCGATCGCACCGCGCCGCTGTTGCCGTGGGCCGGCCCGCCGGACGTTCCGCGCCTGTCGCCGCTCGAAGTATCGGCCAAGTACCTCAAGCACATCGTCGAGGCGTGGAACAACGCGCCGAACCGCAAGGACGCGGACAAACTCGAAGAACAAACGGTGGTGGTCACGGTGCCCGCGTCGTTCGATGACGTGGCGCGGAACCTGACGGCCGAGGCCGCGAAGCAAGCGGGGCTGAAGCACGTCACGCTGCTCGAAGAACCGCAGGCGGCATTTTATGCCTGGCTCGGAACTCACTCGCCCCAAGAGGCCGGGATGCTGCGCCCCGGGATGCGGTGCCTAGTCGTGGACGTGGGGGGCGGTACGTCCGACTTCAGCCTGATCCGGGCCGGCGAGGAGAAGGGCGAACTCACGTTCATCCGCGACGCGGTCGGCGACCACCTGCTGCTCGGCGGCGACAACATGGACCTCGCGCTCGCGAAGGCCGTCGAGCAGAAGCTCCCCGGCGGCCGGCTCGACGCGGCGCAGTTCGGGTCGCTCGTGCAGGCGTGCCGCGGAGCGAAGGAAGCGCTGCTCTCGGCCCCTCCGCCTCCCTCGTACCCCGTCACGGTGATGGGCAAGGGGCGCTCCGTCGTGGGCGGTACGGTATCGGTGAACATCACGCCAGCGGACGTGGCCGCGGCACTCTTCGACGGGTTCTTCCCGCTCACGGCGTTCGATTCAGCGCCGGCCCAGGGCGCCCGCACCGGGCTCCAGGAAATGGGGCTCCCCTACGTTTCGGACGCGGCCGTCAGTAAGCACCTCGCGGCGTTCATCCGCCAGCACGTCCCCACGGGCGAGAGCGTCGACGCGATCCTCTTTAACGGCGGCGTGTTCCAGCCGGAAGTGCTGCGCGAGCGCGTCATCGACGTGATGCGGCCGTGGTTCGATCAGTCGGACAAGAAGTGGGATCCGTTGGTTCTCACGAGCCCGTCGCTCGACCTCGCAGTGGCTTGGGGCGCGGCGTACTTCGCGTGGCTCAAACACTCCGGCGGTCGGCGCATCGGTGGAGGGATTCCGCGCTCGTACTACGTCGCGGTGGAAACGGATACCCCGGGTCGCGGGATGCACGCACACAGCGTTCCGGTGCTTTGCGTTGTTCCGCGCCGGATGCAGGAGGGCGAAGAGATTCACATGCCGGCGCCGGTGCTGGAACTCGCGCTCGGCGAGCCGGTGCTGTTCCCGCTCTACACCTCGACCGTGCGTGGGGATGACAAGCCCGGGCAAGTGCTGCGATTGCAAGAAGAATCACTGATGCGCCTGCCGCCCCTTCACACGATCCTGCGGGGCGGGAAGCGCGCGGGCGCGAAGCGCGTGCCGGTGACGCTCGCGGCCAAGTGTACCGAGATCGGCACGCTCGAACTCTACTGCGAATCGAAAGAGGGCAACCGCTGGCGCCTGGAGTTCAACGTCCGCGACGTGCTCCGCGAACCGACAAAGGACGACGTCGAGGACACGCAGGGGACTGTAATCGACGTCTTCCCGGAAGAGAAAGTGCAGGCGGCGGCGGCGCTGATCGCACAGGTATTTGGCGATCCCGGGACCGCGGGCGTCCCGCCCGCCTCTGGTGCCTCTGAAGCGGGCGGGACGCCCGCGGCCCCAGGGGTCACGACTTCGGACCTTCCCAAACTGCTCGAAGCCGCGTTGGAGTCGCCGCGATCTGACTGGCCCACGGGCTTGTGCCGGCGAGTGTGGGAGTTCCTCGAGGCCAACGCGCCCGGTCGTGCCCGGTCCCCGGGGCACCTGTCGCGGTGGTACAACCTCACCGGGTACACACTGCGGCCCGGGTTCGGCGACCCGGTGGACCGCTACCGCGTCGAAGCGCTGTGGAAGATGATTACCGCCGCAGCGAGCGGTCAAACGCAGACGAGCGGCCCAAAGAAGATGGTCGTTCCCGAGGGCGGCGCGGACTACTGGATCATGTGGCGCCGGGTGAGCGGCGGGTTGAATGCCGCGCTCCAGCAAGCGCTGTTCTCCCGACTGAAACCCACGCTGCTTCCTGTAAAGGGGAAGGCGTTCTCGCGCCCGCCAGCGAATGAATACGCCGAGATGTGGCGCGCCGCGGCGAGCCTCGAGCGCCTCGACGCGAAGACCCGCGAAACGCTCGGCGCCGCAGCGCTCCGCGACTGCAAGAAGTCGCCCGTGCCGACGTATGCGTTCTGGGCGCTCACGCGGTTCGGCGCCCGGGTGCAGTTCTACGGCCCGCTGAACTCGGTCGTTCACCCCGAGATCGTGGAGCAGTGGATCGACGAACTTCTGCCGTTCACACCGGCCAACGACAGCGAGAAGAACGGCTGGCTCTTTTGTTTGTCGCAACTCGCTCGTCAGAGCGGGTTGCGTGCGGTAGATATCAGCGATTCGACGCGGAACCGCGTTCTGGGTGTGCTCCGGGCGCACCCGTGCCCCGCGGCGTGGAAACGCATGGTGGAAGAGGTCGTCGCGGCCGAGGGTGAAGAAGCGTCGCGTTTGTTCGGCGAGAGCCTGCCGATTGGGTTACGATTATCGGGTGGGTAAAGCACCCAAGTGCCCCACGCTCACAAGGGCGGGCTCGCTGTAGTCGCTTGCTGCCTTGTCATTGCCACCAGCCGCTCTCGCGAGCGGAGTTCATCGGATAGCGGGCAGGATGCCCGGTTCTTCGGAACACCCTCATGATTACGCTCACGGTCGCGAACAAGCTCGAAACGCAGCAACTCACGCACAACAGCGGCCCGCTCGAACTCGGGCGCGGGCCGGCGCGGTCGGGGTCGGCGCGGGTCGTGGTGCGCGACGCCTTCGTCTCGCGCGACCACATTCACATTGAGGAACTGCCGGGCCGCAAGGTGAAGGTGCTGAACCTCAGCACGAAGGCGCCGATCACGGTGGACAACCACGCCGTGCTGAACCCCGGCGCCGAGTGCGACTACCTGCTCCCGGTGCGCCTGGCCGTCGGCGAAACGGTCGTCGACGTGGACTCCGGCGACTCCGAGCCGGTCTCGGTGAACGTGCTGAAGACCATCGCGGCGCCCGCGCGCGCCGGGTCCGGTACGCAGCCGGCGCTCATCGACCGGAGCGAGGCCGCGAAGCCCGAGGAGATCGTCGGCTGGCTCGAAACGGTCGTGAACGTGCAGAAGGCCGGCGAGCGCGATGCGTTCTACAAGCAGGCGGCCGACGCGCTCGTTTCACACATCGGGCTGGACACGGGCATCGTGCTCCTCAAGGAGCGCGACGCCTGGCGCGTGGTGGCCCAAGTGGTGAAGGACGACAACCAGCCCGCCCGGGCGTTCAGTCACGCGCTCCTGGCCCAGGCGCTCACGGGCAAGCGCACCTTCTACGTGGGCGCGGCGGCGGCCGGCGGCGGCGAGAGCCTCGTGGGGGTGCAAGGGGTCGTGGTGTCGCCGTTCTTCGACTCGAAGGACAACGTGATCGGCGTGATTTACGGCAACCGGATGCAGCGCGCACGCGGGCGCGAAATCGGGCCACTCGAAGCCCAAGTCGTCCAGTTGCTCGCGACCGCTGTGGGCGCCGGATTACAGCGCCTGGAACAGGACGACGAGGCCAACCGGCTGCGTGTGGCGAAGGACGCGGCGGAAGAGGCCGACCGCACCAAGAGCGGGTTCCTCGCGATGGTGAGTCACGAACTCCGCACGCCGCTCACCACCATCATCGGCTATTCGGAAATGCTGCTCGAACAGGCCGCGATGGACAACCTGCCGCAGTACACGGCCGACCTCCAGCAGGTCCACTCCGCGGGCCAGCACCTGCTCGCGCTCATCAACGACATCCTCGATTTCTCGAAGATCGAGGCGGGCAAACTGGAAATCGCGAACGACCCCTATGCGCCGGCGAGTTTGATCGGCGACCTGATCCTGTCGGTGGAACCGCTGGCGAAGAAGAACAACAACCGGATCGAAGTGGACTGCCCGCCGGATTTGGGGCGCGCGATGGGCGACCCGACGCGCATCCGGCAGTGCGTGCTGAACCTCGTGGGCAATGCGTGCAAGTTCACGAAGGACGGCACCGTGACGGTGACCGCCCGGCGCGAGCCGGTGGCCGGCGTGGACTCGGTCCGCGTGTCGGTGTCGGACACCGGGATCGGGATGTCGCCGGAGCAGATCGGCCGGCTGTTCCAGGCGTTCACGCAGGTCGATTCGTCCGCCGGGCGCAAGTTCGGCGGCACCGGTCTGGGGCTGGCGATCAGTCAGAAGCTCTGCGCCGCGATGGGCGGCCAGATCACCGTCGCGAGCGAACTCGGCAAGGGCAGCACGTTCACGATGACGATCAAAGCAGTGCTGTAACCGGTATGAGCCGGCGGTTTCGGGCGAACGGCCGGTGCAAGCCAGCCGGTGAGAACAGCGAAGAGCTTTTGACAGGATTTACACGATCCAGAAACCACGCACTTTGAGTCTCGTCCCTAACTGATCTGAATCCAGTTAATCCTGTCCAATTGTCTTCGCGGAATTGCGCTCGACACCGGCCGGCTTACACCGGTCGCTCGCCCGAAACCGCCAGCTCACACGGGCCGGTCACCTAAACACCACTCGCTTGCCATTTCAGCGCGATTCGTATCTTGTTCGTTGATTCTGCTGTGGATCTAAGTGCGTGAAAACGGCCGCACGTTCTGTCAATATTAAATCGCCACCTTTATATCTCGCAAAGAAATGAGTGCGGATGTAACCATCTCGTTGGTATTATGTCGCGTGCGTCGCTGATAGCCCATTTCGGTCTTCCGGTCTAACGGGAGTATTGCCGTGCTCACTCGTTGTTTGCTTGTGTTGCCCATTGTCTGGCTCGCGACTCTTGCCGGCGTGCCGCACACGCCGGTCGGCGCCGAGGACAAGCCCAAAGGCGATCCGCCCGCCCGAGCGAAGGACGACAAGGATCGCGAACTGCACGCCGTCGGCATCTACGAAGGGTACACCAAGAGCGAGGGAAAGATCCACGGGGGCAAGGCCCAAGTGCTGGTCCAGCGCCCCGGAAAGAAGGTCACGCTCGTTCTTACGTCCTACGCCCCGGTCACCTGGGAGGTAGCGATCGACAAAGACACCATCGTGGAGAAGGTAATTCTCGGCGGGTACAAGCGCTCGGCGGTCAAGGGGCTTCCGGAGAAAGTCGAGGTGATCGAGGCATTTAATGGCGTAAAGAACGCCGCACTCCCATTTTATGCGTACAAGTTCGACACGCCGAACTTTCGAGCATTGGTCGAAGCGTTGGACGGTATGACGGGGCGGAAGCTCACGAGCTTTACCGGGGTATATGGCGCCAAAGCCGACGATTACATCGAGGTAAATCAGACGCAGACGGACGCCCGACTCTCGATCGATTACCCGGTGCCGGTCGCGGCCGAGAAGCTCCCGAAGTTGACGTTCCAGGCGCACCACAGCGCCCCAGGTGCCATGCCGCACGAAGTGACGCGCTCGTTCGGCGAGTTCACACTGACGGGACCGAAGACAGACACGCTCCTCGCGCTCCCGAAGGACGTCTCCCGCATCACCTACGACCCGGTGGGCAAGAAGTACTACGGCATTCACCGTCACGCGCTCGGCGCGATCGACATGGAGAAAAAGAAAGCCGTAGTGATCGATACGGGGTTGCAGGTGCCCGAAATCAGTTGGCCGGCGGACGTCACGTTCGACACCAAGCGCGAGCGGGTGCTGCTCGCGACTTCAGGCGGGGGCGGTTACCTGTACTCTTACACCCCGAAAACGGGCAAGTGGGAGGCGCTGGCCGAAAAGCCCGCTCAGGTGCTCGCGTACCACGCGAAGGACGACGTGATCTACGGATTGAAGAGCGACTTGGGCCGTGAGGGCGTTGCTGAACTTCAGGCGATTAACGCTCAAGGTGCGGTCGTGACGGCCGCGAAAATCAGTGGCGAGTTTTTACCAGGGGTTCTCAACGCGGGACCGGGTGTTTCCGGTCTTCAACTGATCCCCGCGGGCGATAAACTCGTTCTGTTGATCTCCCCGACCGAGCGGTTGGGCGGGAGCGAAGTCCCGCTCCAGAAGATGGCGTACACGTACCTCATTGACCCCAAGACCGGTAAGGCGGAGCTGGCCTGGAAGGGTAAAGTCGGCGGGAAGTAGCTCGTAACGGAATGTCGGTCACCGAGAGTGCCCCAATCAACCGGGTGTGCTCTTGGTGACCGCCCATTCATCGCGGAGAACCGAGTACATTCGCACGTCCTCGAAGTTCCCGCGTCGTAGGAGCGCGTGGCGGAACACCCCTTCGTGGCGGAAGCCGAGCTTCGTCAGCACGCGCTCGCTCGCGGTGTTGCCGTCGATGACGCGGGCCTGCACCCGCTCCGGTTCGTACTCGGCGAACACGTGATCCAGCACCGCCCGGCACGCCTCGACAACATACCCCTTCCCCCAAAACGGTTCCGCGATCCAGTAACCGAGTTCCATCGTCTGGTGCAGTTTCGCGGCCCAGAAGCACCCGCACGCGCCGATGGGGTGTGGGTCCGGGGGAACGGTAATGGCGTAGGGTTCGGGCATTCCTTCGAGGTACCGCAGTACCGCGTAGTCGCGGAGGAACAGCATCGTGTCCGCGACGGTGCGGTGCGCGTCCCAGAGCGTGAACCGCGCCACGTTCGGGTTCCGGGCGTGCTCGAAGAGCGGTCGCGCGTCGTCTTCGGTGAACGCCCGCAGCGTGAGGCGCTCGGTCGTGAGTGTCGGCGGGCGCCAGTTGGGTGGCTTAATCATTTCAGCCCCGCAGCGCGTTCCACTTCGGCGCGATCGATTTTCGGCGTCCCGCCCGGGTACTCGCACACACGGGCTGCGTAGTGCGTGGCGAATTTCGCACACTCGCGAAGCGGGCGCCCCTCCAGGTGCAAGCACACCATCGCAGCCGTGAATGCGTCGCCCGCTCCCACAGTATCAACGACCTTCGCGGACACGCCGGGTTCGGTGAAAGTTTCTCTGGAGTAAAGCGGATCACCGTCGCTGTCTTTTTCTTCCCACTGCCGATAGACCTCGCACCCCAACTCGCCGCGAGTCAGAATCGCCACCCCGCTACCCAACGATTTGGCCGAACTTACGGTGTCGGACAACGATTGAAATTCCAGCAAGTCGCTGAGTACAGAAAGTTCATCCGAGTTGATTTTGATCCAATCGCTCATGGCGATTCCCCATCGCAGTATTTCTTCTGTGAAGTACCGACCTCGCAAATTCACATCGAACACGACCAGCCCTAACTGTTCTCGCTGGTGCAGCCCTTCCGCGAATCGGTGAACGGGAACCGGTGTACCGAACCGTTGCGCGAGCGTGCCGAAGCACGCGGCACGGGCCGTCTTCAGGAGCGATTCGAGCTTCTCGTCCCACCCGATGTAGTCCCACGCGACATATTCCGTGATCGTGTACGTCGGAACCTTGTTGGCATCGAGCGCCACCTGAACCGTGCCGGTCGGGTGATCGGGATCGGTCTGGATGTACTCGTCCGAAAGGCCGAGCGCCCGAACGCGCTCGCGCAATTCGCGCCCGAGGTCGTCGGTGCCGACGCGCGACACGATGACCGAGTCGTGGCCGAGTTGGTGGCAGTGGAACGCGAAGTTGAACGGTGCCCCGCCGGCCACCTTTCGGCCGCCCGGGTATACGTCCCACAGCACTTCGCCGATGCCGACAATTGGGTTCATAAGAGAAATCCAGCCACGGATGACACAGATAAACACGGATCAAGAATCATTTCTTGGATTGATCTGTGCTTATCTGCGTCATCCGCGGCGCGTTTCTTACCTTGCTTCGGGAATCCACGGAGCCGGCTTTTTGTCGAAGAACGCGGTCAGTCCGTGGCGGCACTCGTCGGTGAGGCGCGGTTCGGCGCTCGCTTTCGCGAGGTCGTCGACGCCCACCGACTGGCGCGAGCAGCGGCCCAGCAGTTCCTTCGTGGTCGCGAGTGCCTTGGGACCACCTTCGGCGAGTGACTTCGCCCATTCACCGGCCACCGTGAGCAAGTTTTCCGCCGATGCTACCTGATTCACCAGCCCCACGCGCAGGGCCGAAAGTCCATCAATGAGTTCCCCCGTAAGGAGGAGCCACCGGGCCGTGCGCTCGCCAACGTGTCGCAGTAGGTGCGGCATCACCATCGCGGCGACCAGTCCGCGGCGCACTTCCGGATACCCAAACTTCGCATCGGGCGTGCTCACCGCAAGATCGCACACGGTTACGAGCCCCGCACCGCCCGCGACCGCGGCGCCGTTCACGGCCGCAATGGTAGGTTTCGGGAGCGTGTAAATCAGTTCGTACAGCGCCGAGAGCTTCGCCGCGTCGTCCCAGACCTTGTCACTATCAGCGCCGAGCGTTCCGCGCAGTTCGTCGAGGTCCATCCCCGCGCAGAACGCCGCGCCGGTTCCGGTGAGGATCACACTTCGGGCGGCGGTGTCCTCGGCCGCGCGCCGGAAGGCATCGTTCAGCGCCGCGATCAGCGCGCGCGACAGGGCGTTGCGCTTGTCGGGGCGATTGATCGTGATGACCGCTGCGGAACCGCGATGCGCGTACTGCACGATGTCGGACATGGATTCTCCCCGTTCCCGTCAGGACGTCGGTTCTTCCCACGCCACCATCATCCGCAGGAGCGCGACCGCGAGCGTTTTGCCCTGCGTGTCAATGCGCAGTGACCGACTCGCGCCGCCCGCGAGGGCATCGTACAGCATGAAGTTGAAGCCCCGCACATTCGCGGCCTCGAAGCGTTCCACGCGGGTCGCTCCGAGCGGCTGAAAGTACGCGGCCACGACCTCGGCCGTGAGGTTCGCGCGCAGCCACGCGAACCCCGCGTCGGTGTACGCGATCACGGCGATATTTGAATGATTACCCTTGTCGCCGCTGCGCCCGTGGGCGATCTGCGAAAGTGGAACCTGCGCCATCACACCACCTCCACGACCGGTGTTACGGCCGACTTCGCCACGAGCGCGGGCCAATAGGCGAACACTTCGCGCACGGGCGGGCGGCCCGTGGTGTAACCCGTCGTCCCAGGGAACCCGGACGTGACGAGCGGCGCGAACTCCTTCGTGAAGCGCTCGACGGCGGCCTTCCTCGGGTCGCGCACGGCCACGCGGAGCACGACCTCTGGTGGATCGGCGGTTGCGGTGACCACTCCCGGCACGCAATCGCCCGCGCCCAGCGCTTCGATGCGACTCTCGGCGAAGGTGAACCCGGCCTGCTTCAGCTTTTCGAGCAGGACCGCTCCGGAGCGCCGGGCCTTTGCTGCGGCGTTCGGACCCGCGATGACCAGCGTGCCGGCCGACATGAACCCGTCGCGGTACGCGATCGACACCTTGTACGTGTCCGTTAGCCCGTTCGCGGTACCGCCGGTCACGTGTACCACGTCGGGCTTCGTCTGCGTTAATTTCACAGTGGTGAAATCGGCGACGACGTCGGGTGTGAAATACCGCGCGGGATCGGCCACTTCGTAGAGGAGCTGTTCCGACACCGTTTCGACGTTCACCGCACCGCCGGTGCCCTCGGACTTTGAGATCGTGAACGTACCGTCTTCGTGGATCTCCGCGATCGGGTAGCCGACGTTTTCGAGGTGCGTCGATTCGTCCGCGTTGATCCACAGCCCGCCGGTGGCCTGCGCACCGCATTCGATCAGGTGCCCCGCGACCGTTCCGCTTGCAAGCCGGTCCAGGTCCGCCGGACCGAATCCCCAGCCGAATTCATGTGCCGCCGGGCCGACCGTGAGCGATGCGTCCGCGACGCGCCCCGTGATGACGATCTCCGCACCCTGCTTCAGCGCGTCTGTGATTGGGCGTGCGCCCAAGTAGGCGTTCGCGCTTACCACTTTGTCGCGGATCGAGGAGAGCGGTTCACCGGTGTCGAGGTGATTAAGTGGGTGACCGCTGGCGAGTAGTTCGTCGAGCCGCGGGAGCAGGTCGTCACCGCTCACTACCGCGATTCGCTTCTCGATCCCGGCTTTTGCGATGACTTGTTTCGCCTGAATCGCGCACGCCCGCGGATTCATGCCGCCCGCGTTGGTAACGATCTTCAGACGCGGTTGCGCCTGGAGCGCGGGGGCGAGCCGACCGAGGACGTCGATGAAGTCCGTCGCGAACCCGGCGCTCGCGTCCTTCGCCTTCTGGACGGCGAGGATCGACATCGTGAGTTCGGCGAGGTACTCGAGCGTCAGATAATCGAGCCGTCCCGTGTTCGCGAGACGCACCGGGGCGTCGAGATTGTCGCCCCAGAACCCGCAGCCGTTGCCGATTCGCACGTGTTTCATCGTGTCCACCGGAGAGGAAGTGTCGCCTGTATTCTACGCCTCTCGGCAATTGAGAACATCTTTCACACAACCGACATGCGCGCGAACCTTACGTGGGGTATGATCTCTTTCACAGTATTGGGAGTGGAGCGAACAAAAACGAACGACAAGCTTCGACATATTAATTGGCGAT
The DNA here is from genome assembly GCF_001610855.1 of Gemmata sp. SH-PL17. Classification (NCBI taxonomy): domain Bacteria; kingdom Pseudomonadati; phylum Planctomycetota; class Planctomycetia; order Gemmatales; family Gemmataceae; genus Gemmata; species Gemmata sp. SH-PL17. The sequence goes on along the minus strand of NZ_CP011271.1, from coordinate 7,463,282 downwards.
CGAATTTTCGCACCCGCGGAGCGAACGCGCTCTAGGTTCGTGCGACTGCATTATTAGGGTGGACCCATGACCGATAGCGTGCTGCAAAACCCCGCCGACCGGACCGACCGCGTGACCGCGTCGTTTATTCAGGATCTGATGCGCCGCGCGCTCCAGAACGCGATCGCTCAGAGCAGCGTGGGCACGGCCGTTCCGCCCGCCCCGAACGCGGCGCCGATCGCGACCGATGCCGGTAACTGATGCCGTCGGCACACAGAAATATCAGTTCGTTTATTGATGAACAGCGCGGCGCGGGTTCGCAGTGGGCGAACCCGCGCCGCTCGCGTTTTGGTTTCTTGACTTCTTCACTTCGCGCACCCGTGCCCGTAAGCTGTGGCTCAACTCTCCGCCACAGAACCGTACTCGCACGGGCCAACTTATGTCGTCAGAGAACGTTCCCAGTGGTGCGCCGGAAACGCCACCGCATCAACCATTCATACCCGCCGCCGAAGCGCCACCAGAACTCACTTGGCCGGCGGTATTAACCGGTATCGTGCTCGGCATCATCTTCGGCGCATCGTCACTGTATCTGGTGCTCAAGGTCGGGCTGACGGTGTCCGCGTCGGTGCCCATCGCGGTGCTGTCGATCACACTGTTCCGCGCGTTCTCGAATGCGTTCAAGGTTCGCAAAACGACGATCCTCGAAAACAACGTCGTTCAGACCACCGGCAGCGCCGGTGAGAGCATCGCGTTCGGTGTCGGCGTGACGATGCCGGCGCTACTGATCCTCGGGTTCGAGATGGACCCGGTTCGCGTGATGACGGTGTCCGTTCTCGGGGCAGTTCTCGGTATCCTGATGATGATCCCGCTGCGCCGGGCGTTCATCGTGAAGCAGCACGGCAAGCTGATCTACCCCGAAGGAACCGCGTGCGCCGAGGTACTGGTTGCCGGCGAGAAGGGCGGCGCGACCGCGAAGATGGTGTTCATCGGGTTCGGCGTCGCTCTGGTACACAAGTTCCTCACCGCGGCAACGAAACTGTGGTCGTCGGAACCGTCGGCGAAGCTGTACGTCACGGACGAGGCGACCGGAGTAAAAACCGGGCTGAAGGGTGGGCAAGTGAGCGGTGAACTGTCACCGGAACTGCTCGGGGTGGGGTTCCTGATCGGCCCGCGGATCGCGGCGCTGATGATGGCCGGCGCGGTGATGTCGTACTTCGTCCTCGGGCCGCTCATCGCGACGTTCGGTGAGAAGCTGAACGAACCGGTCGCGCCAGCCGCGTGGGACGACGAGAAACCAAAAGACTCGAAGAACCCCGGGCTGATCCGCAACATGGACCCGGACGGTTTACGGGCCAAGTACCTGCGTTACATCGGTGCCGGCGCAGTTGCGGCCGGGGGCATCATTAGTATGTGCCGGGCACTCCCGCTCATCATCGGCTCGATCGTCGCCGGGTTGCGTGACATGCGGGCCGCGCGGTCAGCAACGGGGACCGGGGTGGGCGCACCTCGAACTGAACGCGACATGCCGATGACCGTGGTCTTGTGGGGCAGCATAGTGCTCGTGTTGATACTCGCGCTGGTTCCGCAACTCGGCCTGGGATTGAGTTTCCAGGGTATCGTCGGCGCGGGGATGATTCTGCTGTTCGGGTTCCTCTTTGTGACCGTCTCTAGTCGACTCACGGGCGAGGTGGGTAGCTCGTCGAACCCGATCTCCGGTATGACCATTGCCACGCTCTTGCTCGTCTGCCTGATCTTTTTGATTCTCGGCCGTACCGGTCCGTCGGCGATGCTCACGGCCCTGACGGTCGCAGCGGTCGTGTGTATCGCGTCCTCGAACGGTGGGACCACGTCGCAAGACCTGAAGACCGGGTACCTCGTCGGGGCCACGCCGTCGAAACAGCAGTGGGCCATTCTCATTGGTGCGGTTACGTCGGCGCTGGTCATCGGGTTGACGATGCTGGCGCTGAACAGTGCCGGGGTTCACTACACGAAGAACAGTATCCCGGCCGATGCGAAGCTGGTCGTGCCGGAGGACGCACCGACCGAGAAACCGGGGCGCCCTTACGATTCGGGGGATCTCCTCGACACGAAAGAGTACCGCGTCGTTCACGCGCGAGGAGGCGAGCACGACAAGCTGAAGCCGGGTCGGTACCTCGTGACATCGGACGGTAAGCCGGTGTACCGCACGGACGAACCGATCGCGCGCGAAGAGAAGAAGATGGACAACGGCGAGGACGCTCCAAAGGAGTTCACCGCTCCGCAGCCGCGCCTGTTCGCCAACATCATCTCGGGAATTCTGGGCGGTACACTGGAGTGGTCGCTCATCATCGCCGGGGCACTCATTGCCATCACACTGGAATTGTGCGGTGTCTCCGCTCTGCCGGTCGCGGTGGGGATGTACCTGTCGCTCGCATCGAGCATGCCCATCTTCATTGGAGGGATGCTGCGGTTAGTGGCCGATAAGGTACGTGGTAAAGCGAAATCTGAGGCCGAGTCCGAAACCAGCCCCGGGGTACTCCTCGCGAGCGGGTTCATCGCTGGGGGAACGCTGTGCGGTCTGATTGTGGCGTTCTTTACGTTCCTGCCGGATCAGTTTAACCAGGCTATTAACCTCGGTTTCCACTTGTTCAGCGAAGTGAACGATAAGGGCAAACGGGAGTGGAAGCCGGACGAAGTGGAATGGGCAAAGATCGTTTCGGTTGTGATGTTCGGTTTGCTTGGGGCGTTTCTGCTTTGGGTCGGTTCCCGAAAGGGAGGCGTGGAACCAGAGGCTCCTCCGTCCGCGCAGCCCACCGCGTGAGAACGCGAATTCGGGTTTGGTAGTGTAATCCGCTCGCTCCGCGAGCGGTGCTTGGGCTCCAGGGTATTCGAGCAAGTGCTCGCTCAGGAAGCCAATCGCTCGCTCCGCTCGCGGACCACACGACCGAACCGAGAAGCGGGTGAATTGCGCAGAAGGCTGCTGCTTGATTGGTGTAGCGCACAGCAAAACAGGACGGGCCGCGAGTTGGTACTCGCGGCCCGTCCTGTTTGAGATCGTTTCAATTTGGCAACTTAGCGCCAGCGGACGGCGAAGCACGAGTTCCCGAGCACGACCAGTTCGCGCTCCGAGTACCCCTGGTACTCCAGCATGTCCAGCATCTCTTCCGCCTCGCTCAACGCGCCGACGGTGGTGAGTTGCCAGTCGTTTTGAACAACCGGCTCCGAGCGGTGCCCGGTGGCCAGCGTGTCGGCGGACGGGTCGGCAAGACCGACGGCCGTGTTTTCACCGGCGAGAACAGCTTCTTTGGACTTCGCGGTCAGAACGTACACGGCTGTGAGGCCGAGCGAGATACCGCTGAGCGTGAGGAGGGTGAGCGTCATATCCTTGCCCCGCAATTGGTGCTGAACTCCGATGTAGCGGAACTGTAGAACACGAACCCCCAGATCCATTGAAAAATGGTCTAGGAAAACCGGGATCTGCTGGGCGTTCCGCGTCGGGCGAAAGAATGAAGATGGGCGCGAACCGAGAGACTTGTTACGCGGACTAGGCGTTCCTCTCCGTGTACTAAATTCACGGCGAGGCGGACACTCCCTGTCATTGAGCAAGCATCGGCGGACAGGGTCTGCCCGATTCGCTCTCGTCCATTATATCCGGGCCGAAATCAGACCGGGTAACGGACTCTTCGATTTGAGGGGTTGCGAAAACAGTGCCGAAAGTGCGCCCCGGCGCGACCTCGGGGCTGAAATTAGGCCGCAGAACCGACCAAGTGTCCACTCAGCGCCGGCGCTCGTGTGACAAGCGGAAATGGGCGCGAAACGGGCACTTGGTCGGGGGCGTGTTACTTAATCTGAACATCTGCCAGAAAATAAACAACTACGCCCCTGATACTTGCGCGTCACGCACGATCAGGTCGTTCACCCGCTTCGCAAATGCGACCGGATCGGTCACTTTTGACCCCTCCGCGATCACAGCTTGCTCGTAAAGCAGGCGCGCGTACCCGTCGAGGCGCGGGTCGACGGCGTTCTTTTCGTGTAGCACGCGGAGCGCTTCGAGGGTGGGGTGTTTCGGATTGAGTTCCAAAACGCGCTTTGGTGTTCCCGAATCGCGCCCCATGCGTTCCATCAAGCGCTCCATGTGAGCGGACACGCCGTGGGCCTCGGCCACGAGGCACGCCGCGCTCTCCGTGAGCCGGTTCGTGAGTCGCACGTCGGCCACGTCGGGCACCTTTTCCTTGAGAACGGTCAGCAGCGCTGCGAACCGTTCCTTGTCACCGGCCGGAACCTCGCCCACGCCGGTAGCCTCCCCGCGGTCGGCCGCAACGAGCTTCTTGCCCTTGTATTCGCCGAGTTGCGGGATCGCGAACTCGTCGATCGGGTCCGTGAGCAGGAGCACGTCCTGTCCCTTCGCGCGGAACGCTTCGAGGTACGGCGAGTGCCGGAGCTGCTCGGCCGATTCACCGATCAGGTACGCGATTTCCGTTTGCTCAGCGGGCATCTTCTCGACGTACTCGGCGAACGTGGTGAACTTGCCCGCCTCGGTGTTCGCGCTCTCGAACAGGAGCAGGTCCGCGATCTTCTCGCGGTTGCTCCAGTCGCGCGTCAGCCCTTCTTTCAGGACCGTGCCGAAGCTCTTGTAGAAAGTGAGGTACTTGTCCGGTTCAACGTTCTTCGTGCCGGCCAGCGATTCGAGGACGTTCTTCACGACGCTCTTCTGAATCACGTCGAGCAGCGGGTTCTGTTGGAGCAGCTCGCGCGAGACGTTCAGCGGCAGGTCGGCGGAATCGACCACGCCCTTCACGAACCGCAGGTACACCGGGAGCACCTGCTCGCACCGGTCCATGATGAGCACGCGCTGTACGTACAGCCGCAGCCCCGCGACCGGCTCCTCGTAGTCGAAGCCGAACGGCTTGTGCCCCGGGACGAAGCACAGCACCTTGAACTCGGTTTTGCCCTCGGCCGCGTAGTGGATCACGTCCGCGGGCGCATCGGTGTCGTGCGCGAGTGACTTGTAAAACTCTTCGTATTCTTCGGGCTTTACTTCACTTTTACTGCGGAGCCAGATCGCCTTGCGCGAGTTGAGCGTTTCCTCGGTCGTCTCCTTCTTGCCCTCTTCGACCTCCTTCTCCACGTCCATCACGACGGGGTGTTCGAGGAAGTCGGAGAACTTCCGCACGAGCTGGCGGAGGCGCCAAGTGTCGAGGAAGTCCTTGGTGTCGTCCTTGAGGTGCAGGATCACGTCGGTGCCGCGGGTCGGCTTCTCGCACGCTTCGAACGTGTAGCTCCCCTGGCCGTCGGACTCCCACCGCGTGCCGTCCGTCGGGGAGCCGGCCGCGCGCGTCACGACGGTCACTTTGTCGGCGACCATGAACGCGGAATAGAACCCGACCCCGAACTGGCCGATCAGCCCCGGCGTTTCGCCGGTTTTGCCCGCGCGCTTCGCGGCTTCGAGGAACGCCTTCGTCCCCGACTGCGCCACGGTGCCCAGGTTGTCGATCACGTCCTGGCGCGACATCCCGATGCCGTTGTCGGAGATCGTGAGCGTCTTGGCGGTCGCGTCCGGGGTGAGCTTGATCTTCCAGTCGGTGTTGCCTTCCAGTTTGTCCGCGTTGGCGAGTGCGTCGAACCGTACCTTGTTGATCGCGTCAGAGGCGTTCGAGATCAGTTCGCGCAGGAAGATCTCACGGTCCGAATACAGCGAGTGCGTGATGAGGTGCAGGAGTTGCTTCAGCTCTGCTTTGAATTCGAGCGTTTCGGCCGACATTTCGGAACCTCCAAAAGGCGAACGGCCGGGGCGAACCGGCCGGTGAGCGTTCCCGCTGTTGTACGCCGGCCGGCCCGTACCGGCCGTTCAGGGCCGGTGCCGCTTTACCCATTCTTTTTCACTCAAGTGTCAACCCGGCTACCGCAATCTGCCGAAACCAGTTGTGACGGATGCGCCGCGGGTCGCGCCGGGCGCGCCTTTTCCATAGGAGTCAAGGATGACGACTTCGCACGTGACGGTGAAGACCCTCGCCGCACTTACGTTGTTAGTCGGGTTCGGCTCGACCGGGCGCGCGGACCCGGCGCCGGTAACGGTCGATTGGGCGTTCAAACAGGCCCCACGGCAGCCCGGCGTGAACGTGCCCACGCCGGCGGCTGCCCAGTGTAAAGTGGCGCCGATCCCGGGTGACAAACCGGGCAAGTCGGTGGGCTCGATTATCACCGGGCCGGACGGCAAACCGGTGCGCCAGTTCGTCAGTTACGACGACAAGACCTTCAACATCGTTGTTTACTTTGTGGACGGGGTCGAGGCCTACCGCGAGGTCTACCCACCGGACCCGAAGGAACCGTTCCAGTTCCGCTGGCTCGGGCCGAACGGGACCAAGTGGGGGCTGGACCGCAACCGCGACGGGGTGATCGACGACTGGGTCGTGATCTCGCCCGAGGAGGCGAGCCAGGAACTCGTCCAGGCGGTCACCACGCGCGACCCGAAGCGGATCGAGGCCTTATTGGTGACGAAGGAGAATCTGACAGCGCTCGGGCTCCCGTCCGCGGACGCGGACAAGATCGCGGCCCGGACCGCCGGTGCCGCCAAGCGCGTGGGCGAAACGGCCACCGCGCTCAAGCTGACCGACAAGGCGAAGTGGGTCCACGTCGAGTACGGGATCCCGAACACGCGCGCGGCCGATTCGTTCGGCGGGCGCCAGGACTACACCGCGTACAAGAACGGCACCATTCTGGTCGAGGACGGCGGGAAGGGGCAGGCGCTCCAGACCGGCGAACTGATCCTGATCGGGAAGGCGTGGAAGCTCGTGGACGGCCCCTCGGCGGGCGCCGCGCCACAAGGCGGGAGCACACCAGACGGCCCGGTCGTGCCGGAAGAGGTCCGGCCGCTGGTCGAGAGGCTCAACAAGTTCGACCAAAACGTGCCGAACCCGCCGACCCCGGCCGCGATGTACGAGTTCAACTCGAAGCGCGCCGAGCTGCTCGAACAGATTCACGAGCGCCTGCCGGAAGACAAAAAGGAAACGTGGGCCAAGATGCTGCTCGACAGCCACGCCGCGGCCGCCGAGAACGACAAGCCCGGGAACAAGCACCTCGCCCGCCTGGACCAGTTCAAGAAGACCTACGCCGCGCCGAACATGAACCCGGCGATCGCGTCCTACGCCGCGTACCGCCTGCTCTACGCCGAGAACAGCGTGGCGATGGCGAACATGAAGCCGGACGGGAGCGACCTCGCGGCGATCCAGGACAAGTGGCGCGCCGCGCTCGAAGAGTTCGTGAAAGCGTTCCCGCAGAGCGCGGACGCGCCCGAAGCGCACTGGCGCCTGGCGATGGCCCAGGAGCACTCCGGCGCGAAGGACGCCGAGACCAAGGCCCGGACCGTCTACGAGACGCTCGTGAAGAACTACGCGGACACCCCGCAGGGCGCGAAGGGCGCCGGGGCGCTGAAGCGCCTCGACAGCGAGGGCAAGCCGCTCGAACTCACGGGCCAGGTGCTCGGCACGAACCAGACGTTCAGCGCCGCCCAACCCGGCAAGGTCGTGGTGGTCTACTACTGGGCGAGCTGGAGCGACTCGCTCGCCGAAGACGCCAAGAAGCTCCAGGCGCTCGTGAAGGATTACGAGAAGAAGGGGCTGGTGGTGGTCACGGTGAGCCTGGACCACGACGCGAAGCAGGCCACGGAAGCGATCAAGACCTCGGGCTTGCCCGGTACGCACCTCTTCGCCGAGGGTGGGCTGGACCGCAGCGCGCTGGCCGCGACCTACGGCATCCTGGCCCCGCCCTACGTGTTCGTGGCGGGCAAGGACGGCAAGGTGGTCAAGCGCAACAGCGGCATCGCTGCCATCGAAGAAGAAGTCAAGAAGCTTGCGCAGTAAGCGGTCGCTTCTGACCGACCGGGGCGAGTGAGTTGGCGGCCTTCAGCTTTTGATGCTGGAGGCGCCGACCCACTCGCCCCGGTCGTTTGCTGCGCCGTATCCTGTCGACATGACACCCTTCACGACGGAACTGGCTCTCGCCCGGCGCGCTCAAGAGTCTTGGGTCAAACGCAGTGTGCGCGATCGGTTGCGGCTCGTGCGCAACCTGCGTGCGCTCCTCGTCGAGCGCGTCGCCGATATCAGTGCGGCCATTCACGCCGACATCGCCCGGCCCGCGATCGAGATCATCGGGAGCGAGATTCTCCCCTGCACTGCCGCGCTGAAGTTCTTGGAAAAGCGCGCGGCCCGAATTCTCTCTCCGCGGCGCGTATCGAGTTGGGACCGTCCGGTGTGGCTAATGGGCTGCCGCGACGCGATCCACTACCGACCGTGGGGTGTGGTCGGTATTATCGGTACGTGGAACTATCCGGTCCATTTGAACGTCGGCCAGATCGCGTTCGCGCTCGTCGCGGGCAACGCGGTTCTGTGGAAGCCGAGCGAGAACACCCCGCGCACGACGAAGGTCATTCACCAACTCTTCTGCGACGCGGGCTTCCCGCCCGATTTGCTGCAAACGCTCCCCCACACGCGCGAGGCCGGCCCGCAACTGACCGAAACCGACGTCGATTACATGGTCTTCACCGGTTCCGATACGGTCGGGCGGAAGCTCGCGGCCCGGCTCGGCGAGCGCCTTATCCCCAGTACGCTCGAACTCTCGGGGTGCGACGCGATGTTCGTGCTCGCCGATGCCGACATCGAGTTGGCCGCGAAGGGCGTGTGGTTCGGGCTGACGCTCAATCGTGGGCAGACGTGTGTCGCGGTGCGCCGCGTCTTCGTTCAGCGGGCAAAGTACGCTGCGCTCGTGGCCGCGCTCAAGCCGTTGGCCGATCGCGCGGTGCCGATGAACTTGGTGATGGAGTCGCAACGCACACAGGCCGACCGGCTCATTCAGGACGCGATGAAGCGCGGGGCGAGTGTGCTGGGCGAACCTAACCCCCTAACCCCCTTCCCTAAGAAGGAAGGGGGAACAGAACCAAATACAATAGATGCGAAATCATCTGCGATGGTTTTAAGCCCCTCTCCGTTTAGGGGAGGGGTTGGGGAGGGGTTGTTTTCCACCCCCTTCCCTTCAGGGAGGGGGGACGGGGGGGTAGGTTCCGCCCTCGCCCCCACCCTCCTTCTCAACACCCCCGCGGACGCGGCCATTTGTCGCGAGGCGTGCTTCGCACCGGTCGCGGCCGTGATTCCGTTCGACACGGTGGAAGAGGCGCTCGCGATGGCGAACCAGTCGCCGTTCGGCCTGTCCGCGTCCGTCTTCTCGGCCGACGTTGCTGCGGCGCAAGAGTTCGCGGCGCGCGTGCCGTCGGGGAGCGTTGTCATTAATGATGTGCTTGCGCCAACGGCGCACCCGGCGACGCCGTTCGGCGGGCGCGGGGCGAGCGGGTGGGGCGTCACGCAGGGACCGGAGGGGCTACTGGCGATGACCGTACCGCAAGTGGTGACAGTCCACAAAGGAACGTTCCGCCCGCACCTCGACGACGCCGCAAACCCCGACCCCGCGACCATCGACCTCCTTCACGGGCTGATTCGACTGACGCACGCCCGTGGGCTCCGGGCGAGGCTCAGTGGCTTGTGGCAAATGGTGCGTGGCATCCGAAAGAAGAGAAAGTGAACCGAAAGGCGTGGGCGATCTGGGGTTCACGAACCCAACCACGACCCGATCTGCCCTTCCAGCTCCTTGACGAACTGGCTGCGCGGGAGCACGCGATCGCACCCCGCTTGCCGGGCGGCCCGCAGCACGTCTGCCTCGACGTGTGACCCGTAAGCCGTCACGCGCGGCATCACTTCGCACGCCGCTTTCAGTTCTGCAAGTAGCCCGGGGAGATCGAGCCCCGGGTTGTGAACGTCCAGAATGACCCCGCCCGGCGCAGCAACGCGCGCTGTGGCGAGGAGATCGGCCGGCGTGCGCACCATACGCACGGTCAACCCGGCCGCACGCGCCGCGCCCGATACGCGGCTGAAAAAAATCAGATCGTCGCACAGCATCAGTCCGTGCGGCCCGGCGCTCACAGTCACTTCTTTTCTCCCAGACCTTTGGCTTCGAGGGTCATGTCGATCACCTTCGTCAGCCCCTCGTCGAACTTACTCTCTTTAAAGCTCGCGATCAGCGTGGTCTTGAGTTTGGTCGCGAGCCCGGAGGGGAAGTCCTTCGGATTCGAGATCTCCACGTACAGCGTGGCCGGCTTCTTGCTCACGAGCACATATACGCCCTGGAACTTGAGTTCCTTCACCCGGGCTTCCACCAGTTCCTTGAAGAATTTTTCGCGCTCGGCCGGTTTCATCGCGGCGATCTTGTCCGCGTCGCCCTTCGGCGGGGTCATGTACGTCTCGACGAGGAAATCGGTGTTCTTCTCTTTGAGCAGCTTTTCCGCGGTGGGCGCGACCCGCTTCCACGCGGCATCGCCGAAGAATTTGCCGTCGTCCTTGCTCTCCAGGGGTTTCTCGCGCGGCGCCTTGGGCGGGTCTTTGGGTTGTTGAGTCGCGGCGCCCGCGCGGAGCAACTGGACCGAGCGCCGGTTGATGAGCCGCTTCACTTCGGACAGATCGACGAAGATGCTGATCGATTGCGCGTCGAGCGCGCCGCCCTGCGTGACGCCAATGAGTTCGCCCTTGTCGTTGACGAGCGGACCGCCGCTGTCGCCCGGGTTGGTGGGCGAATCGGTTTCGATCACCTTCGCCTCGAAGGAGACGGTGTTCCGCTCGTCGAGCTTCGCCTTCCACTTCTTGGTGTACACCTGCCGCACCTTGCCCGGCGTGTACACCCACAGCGCGCCGCTCTTGCCCGGGTTGCCGATGGAGTGGACCGACTGCCCCGGGTCCGGGCTTTCGGGCGCGAGCGGCAGTTCCGTCGCGCCTTCGGGAACGCGATCGATGCGGACCAGCGCGAGATCGGCCTGCTTATCGAGTTCGAGCACCTCGCCCGAAATACCGAGCTTACCGGAACGGTCGGTGTAATACTTTCGCTCCGAGATCGTCTTCTTACCCTCGCGCCCCTCGAATTCCGGGAAGTACACGGTCGCGGTCTTCACGTCGCCCACCACGTGATAGTTGGTGAGAACGAGCCGCCGCCCCTTATCCACGAGCGACCCGGTGCCGGTCGCGAACTTCCCGCCGCCCCGATCGGAGTGGACCCACACCGTCGAGCGCACCACCTTCTGGTACACCGACGTACCCGCGTCCGCCTGCTGTGGTGCGGGGTCGGGCTTCGGCTGGGCGGGCGCAGCCGGCGCGAGTAACGCAAGTAGGAGCAGGGCACAAGGGGGGCGGCGCATGTGGCGACCTCACGAGCGGACAAGGGAGCGTTGCCAATTCTACGCCCCTGAGCTGAACCGTGGAAAGTTCCCTGTTACCGCCCCTACCGGCGACCCCGACGGCGGAGCGGCGTTCTGCATTTCGCCGGCGCGCGGTCGTACTTGAGAGATTTTGGCACTTTTCCTCTGGCGTCGCCCGCGGCGCGACGGTATTTCCCCCGCACTCAAACACAAAACAGTTCGCACCGGTCCGCATGCACGGGGGGAAGTTCATGCGCAAGAAGGCGCTGTTGGGGGTCGGTCTGGCTTTGTTCACGGGCAGTGCGGGGACGGCGCAATTTGCGTCGGAGCGCGCCCCCGGCGCGGCCCCGGTCGGGCTGCCGGTTGCGGCGCCGCGAACACAACCCGCGCCCCTCCCGGGCGGTTTGACCCCGGTCGGACCGGGCACCGCGGCCCCGCAGCTCGGCGGCACCAAGACCGCGCCCTCGGTCTCAGGGGGCGCTTACGTTCCCCCGTCGAGCGGGGTTCAACCGGTCGATTACGCAGCCATTCCGCGCCCCGAACCGCTCCCGGCGAACGTTGAGATCAAAACCGCGATCCCGGCCAATCACGAGTGGCTCATCAAGCCGGAGCACGGCGCGTACTTCATCATGGTGAAGAGCTACGTGCGCCCCGCGAAGGGGTCGCGCGACGCGGTCGAGGACAAGGGGGTGAGCGCGCGCGAACTCGCCGAGGCGCTGGCCGCGGACATTCGTCAGACGTACCGGGTCGGGGCGTGGCTGTACGAGTACATCTCGGAGGAGCGCAAGGCCGAAGCGCGGCAGATCGCGGCGGCCCGGCAGAAGGCCACGGCCTACGCCGAACAGATCCGGATCCAGCAGCAAAAGAGCAAGCTCCAGAACATGGAGTTTCTGGCGCCGGACAACACGCTGCACATCATGACGCACAACCACCGCGACCAGATCGGTGTGCTGGTCGGCGGGTTCCAGACCGAGGCCGACGCACAGAAAGCGCTCGCGAAGCTGAAGACGTGGCCGGCGCCGAAGAACGACGTGCTGGTCGACAAGATCATGAGTAACGGGCGCGACGATCGAACGGCCGGGGCCGCGATCCTCAATCCTTACACGACCGCGTTCGTGGTGCCGAACCCGTCGGTCCCGCGGGCCACGCAGCAGCAGGGGCCGCGGAAGCTCGATCCGTTCATCGTGAAACTCAACGAGGGCCAACCGTACAACCTGCTGAAGGCGACGAAGGGGTGGACGCTGGCGGTGAAGTCGTTCACCGCGCCGGTGGAGATCGTGAACAAGGACTCCGACACGAGCATGATGCGGAAGATGGGGCTCAGCAAGGGCGCGGACGCGCTCGCGGCCGGTGCGGAACAGGCCGAGTCGCTGGCGAAGGCGCTGCGCGCCATGAAGGGGCCGGGCGGAGCGGACGGGCGCGGCGGGCAGGCGCTCAACCTCGAAGCGTTCGTGCTCCACACCCACAGCGCGAGCCTCGTCACGGTCGGCCAGTTCGACGGGCCGGACGACCCCGCACTGATCGCCACGAAGCGGCTACTCACCTCGATGAAGGTGAACGTGAGCGAGGACCAGCACGGCACCCGCGCCGCGGTGAACACCCCATCGGTCTTCGACAACGTCATCCCGATGCCGATCCCGAAGAAGGACTGAGCGGGCGGATACTGGGAAGCACGATCGCCCCGCGGGAACAGTGGCTCCCGCGGGGCGATCGCGCTTCCGTCTGCGCGTCATTCGACTTTCGTTGAGAGCGGTTGCTGTTTGCTCATCGAAGAGCAATTTGACAGGATCGACAGGATTTACGGGATAAAGACCCGGGCCGGGATGCCTTTAAATCGTGTTGATCCTGTTAATCCTGTCAAAATTCGCCTTAACTGCGGTGCTTCAAAAATCAATCGTCCCCGTTGATTCGGAACGGGAAGAACGCGGGCTCGTGATCGACGTCGTCGCCGTGGCACCCGTGCGCGAACAGTGGGAGCACCAGCGCGCCCGCGACGAGTGCAAAGAGCGCGTACCGCACGAGGCGGGCGGGCGGGCGCCAGTTCCCCGCGCGCGAAGTACGGAACACCAGGTGCGGAGTGCGGAGCGCGGAGCGGGTCTTCACTTTTGGTCCTTCCCCTTCAAGTGCGTGTCGAGGAACGTGAGCGCGGTGTTGAAAGTCTTCGTGAACGTGCGCCCGTTCCACCCGTGCCCCTCGCCGAACACGGTCACGAGTTCGGACGGCACGCCGGCGTCTTGGAGTTTCTTGTGGAGCGCCTCCGAGTGGCCCACCGGGACGACGAGGTCGAACGTGCCGTGGAACATCAGGACCGGCGGCGCGGTCTTCGAGGCGTAGGTGATCGGCGAGGCCCTCTTGAACACCTCTTTGTCGGTCTTCGCGCTCTTCCCGAACACCGGGACGAGGTACGAGTCCTGAATCGCCTCGGTGTTGTACAGCGCCAGGTCCGTGGGGCCGAAGAAGTCCACCACGCACTGGACGCGGGAACTCTGGTCGGTGTTCCCGCCCGCGTCCCAGCCGTCCACTTTGTCGGCGAGTCCGAGCAGTAGCGCGAGGTGCCCGCCGGCCGAGAACCCGCCCGCGGCGAACTTGTCCGGAGCGATGTGGTAGGTCTTCGCGTTGGCGCGCAGGAACCGCACCGCGGCGCGCGCGTCCTGGATCTGTGCCGGGAACGGGTGCTTGGGCGCGAGCCGGTAGCCGACCGACGCGACCACGTACCCGCGCGCCGCGACCGCCTCGATCAGGCTCGGGCCGACCTTCCCGTCCTTGCCCTTATCGCCGACCGACAGGTCTTTGCGGCTCCCGCCGGTCCACGCGCCGCCGTGCAACAGCACGACGCACGGGTACGGCCCGCCCTCCTTGGGCGCGGCGACGTCGAGGTACAGTTTTTCCTTTTCGATGGTGTCGTAGACCACGTTCCGTTCCGTGGTCACTTCGAGCGGCGCGGGTACCGATTTCGGCGGCACGGGGGGCTGATCGGCGCCGAAAGCGGCCGTCAGCACCAGTAGTCCGACCGCGAGTGCGGAAATGGGTCGCAACATAGAGTTCTCCGAACTCGTTCCAAGGGTGCCGATATTCTACGCGCCCGCGGCCCAGCGCCCCGACATTGGAACTGGCTTCCCGGTTCGGGGTAAGCTAGAATCTCAAAACTGGCGGGGTCCACCCGCACAAAGAATATGGCACAACGATCTGGGAATCATCAATTCGTCTCGTCGTAGTGCCACCTCCCAGTCGCCCGGCTTGATTCGTGCCATGAATTTGATCGTGAACTGTCCTGGTTGCGGGTTCCGCGGTCGCCTGCCCGAGGGCCTCGGCGACTTGCAGACCGTAGTCTGCCCGAACTGCCAGACCGTTGTGTCGCTCGACGAGATCCGGAGCCGTTCGGTTCCGGCCCCGGACGACTCGTTCCCCATCTGGGTGGACAGCGGATCGCACCCGCCGGCGGAACACGTTACCTCGGTCACCCCCGCCGCGGTAGTGCCGGGTAATGCGAGCGTGGCGCCGGTCCACGCGGTCGCACCGTCCGCCCCCTCCCCGCGCCCGGCCGAAGAGCCGATTTACACCGGCGATTACATGGCGGAAGAGGCCGAGCGCTTTTCGCAGTACGTCGCGGCCCGGCTCTCCGAACTCCACGCGCGCCGCGCGGAACTGGCCGAAGCGGAGAGCCAGTTCGAGGCGGTGACGATGCAGCGCAAACTGGAACTGCACCGGCAACAGGGGGCGCTCGCCAAAACCGCCGAGGACCTCGCGCGCCGCGAAGCGCTGGTGACCACGAGAGAATCCGACCTCATCGCGCGTGAGGCGGAGCAGATGGCGCGCGAGTCGCGCATGAGCCGGTCCGAGGCCCGTGCCGCGGACATCGACCGGCGCACCACGGAACTGCGAACGACCCTCGACCAGATCGAATCCCGGCGCGCGGCGCTGGCCGAAGAGCGGACCGAACTGGACCGCCGGGCCGACGAACTCTACCGGGCGGAACTCGCGATGCACCGGCGCACCGCCGAACTCGACGAGATGGACGAGCGCCTGCGCCAGGAACAAGAAGAGTGGGAACAGGCCCAAGAACGCGCCAAATCGCAGTAGCTCCTCTTTAGCATTTCTCACTAGATCCGGGCGCTCGCGCAATACGCCGCGGGCGCGGCGCATCACGGTTTTACTCCACGTCGAGAAGGCGCGCTTTTCGTTACCTGATTGGAACCGCGGTCATTATCATCAACCCGCTTCCCCAATGGGGGACGGGTTCCTCGCTGGCTCATAGGAGACTCTCCATGTCGTTCTCGCGCATCGCACTCGTGGCCGCGTTCGCCGCGATCGGGTCCGTGGCGCCGGCCGCCGACCACTGGGTGTATCTCGGTGTCTACACGGGCAAAGGTGAAAAGGACAGCAAGGGCGTTTACCGGGCGCGGTTCAACGACGCGACCGGCAAGCTGACCGAGCCGGAACTCGCGGCCGAAATGGACAGCCCGTCGTTCATCGCGGTCCACCCCAACAAAAAGTTCCTCTACGCGGTCGGCGAGGGCGGTGGAAAGGACGGCGGCCCGGTGGTCGCGTTCGCGATCGACGCCGGGACCGGCGCGCTGAAGAAGCTGAACGAGGACAAGAGCGGCGGGAGCGGCCCGTGCCACATCACCATCAGCCCGAACGGGGCCTTCGCCGCGGTCGCGAACTACGGCGGCGGGAGCACCTGCGTGTTCGCGGTGGGCGAGGACGGCAAACTCGGCAAGCGGCTCGGGTTCGTGCAGCACAAGGGGAGCAGTACCGACAAGGGGCGCCAGGAGGGGCCGCACGCGCACTGCTGCGCGTTCCTGGACGGCAACCGACTGGCGACGGTGGACCTCGGCATCGACCGCGTCAAGGTGTTCCAGATCGACCCGGCGAAGGGGGTGATCGAGGTCGAGAAGGACGACGTCGTGACCCCCGCCGGAAGCGGCCCGCGCCACATCGCGCTCTCGGCCGATCCGCTCTTCGCCTACGTGTGCGGGGAACTCGATTCGACCGTGAATGTGATCAAAGAGGGCAAGGTGGTCCAGTCGCTCTCGACACTCCCGAAGGCGACACCGGGCAACTCCACCGCCGAGTGCATCCTGTCCTCGGACGGTAAGTTCGTGTACGTCTCGAACCGCGGGCACAACAGCATCGCGGTATTCAAGGTGAACGAGGATCACAAGTTGACGGCGGCCGGGCACATCACGGGCGACATCAAGATCCCGCGCAACTTCAACATCGATCCTTCGGGCAAGTGGATGCTGATCGCCAGTCAGGACGGCGGAAAAGTGGGCGTGTGGGAACTCGACGCGAAGACCGGCGGGGCCAAAGAGACCGGCACCACCGTGGGGCTGAGCAAGTGCGTCTGCGTGAAGTTCGTACCCGTCCTGAAGTGAGTAAGAGTGAACCGGAGTTACGGGCGCCGGCCGGCTTACGTCGGCCGGTCGCCCAAACGAACGAGTGGGGTCTCAAGCCGCTATGCGGCCCAAATCCACTTGGTTCAACTGTAAGCGCGCAGCGAGAATGGGCTTCTTGGCTTTCAGCACCAACACGCGACCAATGAGCCGTTCGAGGAAAATGAGCGGCATGATGCGCCAAATGTGCGGGAGTTCCCCGCGGCGCAGGTGACGCTTCATCACGCGGTGCTCTGCGAACCGAGCGAATACGCGCCGCAACTCGTGTGCAGTAGTTTTAGGAGCGGTCGAGGGGGCTGGCGGGCACTGCCAGTAGATGCGTTGGAGCGGGAGCAGGATGTTCTGCCAGAACGCGGTGTCGTACCGCGCCGGGAACAGCCCGATCACCTTTCCGCCGGGCTTCAGCACGCGGAACAGTTCGTCGACGCGAAACGGGGCCGGTTCGGTCGGGTCGTAGAGCGCGTTCCACGTCACCACGTCGAACGCACCGTCGGCGAACGGCAATCGCACGCCCGTCAGCGCAACGAAGTCGGCCGTCAGGCCGTGCCGGGCAAAGTTGTCCTGGATCAACTGCGCGTGTTCATCCGGGGCGGTCGCAACGGTCACGTTCGTACCGGTTCGGGCGTAGTGCGCCGCGTCGGTACCGAGCCCGCACCCGAGGACAAGGAGCGATTCGCCGGGGTGCCGGCCGAACTCCAGTGCGCGGGGCAGCCAGTGCCCGTGCCGCTGGTATCTTTTTTGCTCTAACTCATCGAACCACGCCGCTGAATACGGCTCGCACCCGTGCCGGGTCGAACGGACCGTGTGCGGGCGGATCAGTTCGTGGGTCGCGGCCACGTGCGGGTCCGGTGCGGCCAGTGGAACCGGCGCTACCGGGATCGGGAGCGGGGTGGCATGTTCGGCCGAGTCCGAAGATTCGACCGCGAACAACTTTAGGTTCGCGAACCCGCTATCCATAGCGCGTACACCACACGTGGCTCCGGGTAAGATGACCGCGGGTTAATAGCGTGGGAACGAGAGCGGGTCAAGTGCGAGCGAGACCGGCCCGGAATTGCGTCCGGTCGGAGCGGAGGAACTATGAGCCGGTTCTGGGATGCGGTGAAACGGACGGTGACCGGTGACGCCAGCCCGCCGCCGGACGTCGAGGCGGCACTTTCGGCTGCGCGCGCAAAAACCCCGGCCCCGACGTTTTGGCTACTCGGCAAAACACAGTCCGGCAAGACGTCGCTCATCCGCTACCTGACCGGGGCCGAGGACGCCGCGATCGGGTCCGGGTTCCGCCCGTGTACCAAAACCTCCCGCCTTTACCAGTTTCCCACGCCCGACGCGCCGCTACTCAATTTTCTCGACACGCGCGGCGTCGATGAGCCGGGGTACGATCCCACGGAAGACATCGCCGCGTTCGACCCGAAGGCGCACGTTGTCATCGTGACCGCGAAGGCGACCGATTTCGCACAGGGAAACGTGCGCCACGCACTCGAGCGCGTGCGCGAGGTGAACCGTTCGCGCCCGGTGGTGCTCGTGGTGACGTGCCTCCACGAAGCGATCCCGAGGCAAGCGCACCCCGAGCCGTACCCGTTCGGCGCGATGACTGCGGACCCCAACGCGCCTGTGCCGGAAGGCGTTCCGGAACACCTGCGCGAGTGCATCGAGGAACATAAGCGAGCGTTCGTGGGGCTGTTCGATTTGTGCGTTCCCGTCGATCTCACCAAATCCGAGGACGGGTTCGCCGAACCGAACTACGGTGGCGAGTCGCTGAAACAGGCGCTCCTGAAGGTGCTGCCGTCTGCCTATAGACAGACGCTCCTGCGCCTCAAAGACGCGACCGACGCCCTCAAGGATGCGCACCAGCGCCACGCGGAGCCGATCATTCTGGGGTACACGTCACTGGCCGGGACCGCGGGGGCGGTGCCGGTACCGTTCGTGGACATGGTGCTCTTGCCGGGCATTCAGGCGCGGATGGCGCACCACATCGGCCAGATTTACGGTCAGCCGATGACTCCGGAGCGGTTGCGGGAACTGGTCGCCGCGATCGGCGTGGGGATGATCTCGCGCCAACTTGTGCGACAGGCGGTGAAGTTCATCCCCGTCGTCGGCTCCGCGGTGGGCGCGACGGTGGCGGCGGCTTCGACGTATGCACTCGGTCGCGCGCTGTGCTTCTACTTCGAGGCGGTGTGCGAGGGGCACGTCCCCACGCCCGATGTGCTGCGGAAGTTCTATCACGAGCACTACGACGCCGCCGAGAAACAGTGGAAGATCGACCACCCGAAGGGCGAGGCGAAAGCGACCTGATCCAGTCTCTGAGGGGAAAGGGGAGTAGGGCCGGCGAAGAACCTCTCCCCAACCCCTCCCCTAGGAAGGGAGGGGCTTAAAACCGCCTTTAATTCTGCTCCCCCTTCTTAGGGAAGGGGGTTAGGGGTTAGGTTCTTCGTCGGCCTCCCTGTTCTTGGGGCCATTCTTCCGCCGCACGCAGGATTCCCGTATGACCCGGCTCCGCATCGCTCTCCTGATCGTGCTGTTCACGACGCCGTTCGCGTTCCTCATGGGCGCGGGCGGGTACCACTTGTGGACAACGGGGTGGATGATCTGGGTGTGGTGGCCGATGGTGCTGTGCATCGCCCTCGCGTACTTACTCGCGTGGCGGTGGACCAAGCGCCCCACACTCCCGCCGACCGACGACCGGCCCGGGTACTGGACCGACCGCGACAACGCGGCGTGGGCGAAGGTGACCGAGAAGGCGAAATCGTTCGAGGCGATCACCACCAAGCAGCTCGAAGACCCCAAGCACTACAGCGACCTCGCGCTCGACCTCGCGAAGCAGGTCGCGGAGCTGTACAACCCCGGTGTTCCGGACCCGTTCGACCACCTCACGCTGCCGGAAGTGCTCGCGTGCATCGAACTCGCGTCCGCTGATCTCAATGAACTGGTCCAGAAGTACGTGCCGGGTTCGCACCTGCTCCGCATCCGCGACATCAAGCGGGCGCGTAAGGCGGTGGACTACTACAAGGTCGGGCAGAACATCTATTGGGCCGGCGCCGCGATCGTGGACCCGCTCCAGACGGCGCTGCGCTACTTCGCGTCGAAAGCCGCACTCGGCACGCTGCTCGACAGGCTCCAGAGCAACGTGATCCTGTGGTTCCACACCGCGTTCATTCATCACCTCGGCCGGTACCTCATCGAACTGAACAGCGGGCGCCTCCGGGTCGGCGTGAAACGGTACCGCGAGTTGCTCGCGCAGCACCAGGCGCCGCCGGTCGACGACCCGAGCACGCGCCCGCCCGTTTCACCCGAGCAGAGCGCGGACGCCACAATCACTGCCGCGGCCAACACGGCGACCGGCCCAAAGGCGATTACCGTGAGCATCCTCGGCTCGGTGAAGGCGGGGAAATCGAGCCTAGTGAACGCGCTGCTCGGCAAGAACGCGGCCACCGTGGACCGATTGCCCGTGACGGCCGGTGTGCGGTACGACTACATACTCCCGGGCGGTCAGCCGGTGAGTATCCTCGACACCAGCGGGTACGGACAGGACGGCCCGACCGACGAGGATTTCGCCGCCGCCGTGGAGGCATCGCGCGACGCGGACCTGATCCTGCTCGTAACGCAGGCGACGATCCCCGGGCGCCAGTCGGACGTTGATCTCCTGGACCGACTGCGTGTGTGGTTCGCGGAGAAGCCGCACCTGCGCATGCCCCCGGTGGTCGTGGTCGTTTCGCACATCGACTTGCTCAGCCCGAAAGCGGAGTGGGCACCTCCCTACGACTGGATGACCGGCACGCGCCCGAAGGAAGTGAACATTCGGGACTGCGTGAGCGTGGTGAAAGAACAGGTGGGCGCCCGCGCCACGGGTGTTGTACCGGTGTGCGGGCGCGAGGGGGAGCGGTTCGGGATCGCGGAGGAACTGATCCCCGCGATCGTCACCCACCTCGACCACGCACGCGGGTCCGCGGTCCTGAAAGCGTTCGAGGACGAAGCCGGCGCCCGGAAGTACGAGAAGATCGGCGAGCAGGTCATCGCCGGCGGGAAGCAGGTGCTGAACGTGCTCCGGGACGTGTTCGGGAAAAAGTGACTGGTGTACGGCGGGCTTCAGGGCGAACGGCCGGTGAATGAAGGAAGAGTATTTGACAAAATTCCGTCAAATACTCTTCCTTCATTCACTTCGTTACTTTCACCGTGAACGTGTGGAACACTTCCTGGCCCGCGCCGTCGCGGACGGTCAGGATTACTTCCTGGTCGCCGGTCGCGTCGGCCGGCACCGTCCACGTCACGACCCCGGCTGCGGACACTTCCATGCCCTTGGGCCCGCTATCGAGCTGGTAGGTCACTTTCGCGTTCTTCGCCTTCACCTTGATGGGGTACGTGAGCGTCTCCCCGGGTTTTATCTCGCGCGGTGGTTGCGACGAAACGAGCAAGTAATCCAACCCCGATTTCTCCAGCGCCGCGTCCGGGTCGAACTTGTGGAGCACCACCTGGTCGTTGCTCCCGGGAAGGACCGCGATCAGTTTCGCGTCCGGGACGAAGAAGACGCGCTTCCACGGCCCGAATTCTTCGCGGTCCCACCCGTCGAAGCCGAGCCCGTGTTCGGCCTTGTCCAGCTTCGCGATCGGCCGCTTCACCCCGCGCAGGAACACGGTAAAGTTTCCCCCCTTGCCACCCTCGGCCGAAGTCAGGGAGAGGAAGTAGTCGCCGCGCACCGCCGGCAGACAGTACCCGTAGTTCGCGTCGTCTGCTCCACCGCGCTTGAGTAATTGGGACGCGATCCCCTTTCCGGTGAACACTGTTTTGCCGTCCGGACCGGGAATCACGTGCATGAGATCGCCCTCTTCGTACCGCCGGATCACGTCCCCCTCGCGCACGAATGTGGTGGACGTGCTCGGGGAATAATGCGTGTTCCACACGCCGAACACGCTCCCGTCACCGGACGCGAAAACTCGGGCTTCGGCGACCCAGACGCGCGCGTTCTTTTTCCCGTCGACAATCGACAATTGCTGGAACGTATTCGGATCGAGACAGTACCCGTTCGTCACGAGCGGACCGTTGGACCCGTGCCCCATGACGATCGTCTTGAGATCCTCTGTGAACGGCGGCAGGGCCGACTTCTCCAACTCGAAGGTGGTCAGGCTCCAGCGCTCCAGTTTGCCCGACTTCTTCAACCCGATGACCACGCAATCCAAACCCGCGGTGTAGATGATGTCGGGTTCGGTCAGAGGAATGTATTTGGTTACCCGGCTCTCGTTCATGTCGAACACGGCGAGCTTCTTCAACTTCGGCATGTGGAAGATCAGGTACCGCCCGCCCCCACCGACCACCACATCGGTGAACACGTCCGGCAGTTTCTTGACGATCTGGTCCCCGGGCAGCGGGGCGCGGTGATGACCACCGACGACGGATCGGCCGGCCCCACACGCGCCTGCGCCGGATCGCGCACAGAAACGGGTGCCTCGACCCGGGCGAGTTCCTTGCCGCCGATCCGCGCGACCACGACCGCGGTCACAGCGCCCACTTCCGCGGTTTGAATCGCCAGTTGCGAGGCTTTGGATAGATCGAGCCGAACTTTCTGGCCGCCCACATCAATCTCGGTCGGACCGAGGCCCACAACGTCACCTTCGAGGGTGGTGCGGTCGTCCGCCAACAGGACCTTTGACTTCAGCGCGTTGAACTCGATCCGGCGCATACCGCTGAGCCGAACGGGTTTGCCCGCGACCTTGAGCACTACGTCGTTGATGGTGCCGGTAACGGCCCCCGGTCCCGTGCCGAACCGGGCGGACACTTCGATGCGCGTGCCCGGTGCTTTGCTCAGCGGGGCCGCGGTCGCGGTCCACACGCCGTTTTGGGCCTTCATGGGGTACTCGCGGGCTTCGCTGCTCCCGGCCGTGCGCAGGATCAGTACCACGTCCGGCTCCGGCGCGTTCGGTACGAGTGACGCGACCTGGGCCTTAAATTCCACCGGCTTATCGAGTTCGGCGGTTTTCACCGCGGGCGGCACGAACGCGATGTCCGGCGCGTTCAGGAACCGGTTGAGGTGGTTCACCGGGATGGCTTCGTTAATGTTCCTGCCCTCGAACCCGGACACGACCACGCCGATGACCTTTCCGTTGTCGTCCAGAACTGGTCCGCCAGAGTTACCGCGGTTAAGGGCGACATCGACCTGAATGAGTTGCAGTTCGCCGCCCTTGTGCCGCAGCGCGGTCACGCTCCCCGCGTTCACGCTGACTGCCGGGTACTCTTTCTTGTCGGTCGCGAGAATCTTGCCCAGAGGGAACCCGCACGCGACCACGTCCGCGAGTTCGGCGATGCCGTCCGCGGACCCGAGTTGGAGGCTCGGCAGATCCTTCGCGCCCTCGACACGGAGCAGTGCGAGGTCGGCATTTTTATCAGCGCGGACCACCTTCGCTTTGAGCACTTGCTGCGTCGCGAGGGTCGGGTTCAGGACGAGTGTGATTTCGCCCCGTGCGTCACGAACGACGTGCTCGTTCGTGACGAACAGCCCCGACGGGTGGATGCAGAACGCCGTTCCGCTCCCGACTTGGGGAACCTCGGCGAACGCGGTTGCGGCCTTTCCGCGCTTGCCGATTTCGACCTTCGTAGGCTTGTCCGCGCCCCAGGCGGCGGACGCGGGGGAAAGCACCATGCCGGCGAGGAGGCCGACACCGGTGACGAGTCGGAGCATGAGCGGGCACCTCTGCGGTCCGTAACGGGAAATCTTGACCGTTAAATCCTAATGGCGCGGGGACCACTGAACAACGGGTCGTGTCCGGATCGTGAATGCAGTATCGTGAACGGGTCTGATCGCCCGTTCCGCGCCGCGAAGGACGAAATGCAATCCGTTCCGACCAATTTGATTACCGGGTTTCTCGGCGTCGGGAAAACGACGGCCGTGATCGACCTGCTCCAGCGCAAAGAGCCCGGGGCGCGCTGGGCGGTGCTCGTGAACGAGTATGGCGCGGTGTCGATTGACGACGCGCTGATCGAGGGGAGCGCCCCGAGGGCGTGACAGTGAAGGAGGTGGGTGGCGGGTGCGTGTGTTGCGCGAGCGCGCCGTTTCTGCCGGTCGCAATCCACTTCCTGTTACTCGAAGCGCGGCCCGAACGACTCATCATCGAAACGACGGGCTTGGGCCACCCGGCCCGGCTCCTCGATTCGCTCCGGATGAGCTACCACGGGCGCCTGGACGTGCGCGCCACGCTGGGGATCGTCGACCCGCACGACTTCGCGAAGCCGGAGATGCGGGACAACCCCATCTTCATCGACCAGATCCAGATGGCCGACGTGCTCGTCATGAACAAGCTCGACGCCGCCACCCCGGAACTTGTGGCCGATTTCCAGTCGTGGGCGAACGGGCTGTTCCCGCCGAAACTGCTGATCGCAGGGACCACACAGGGGCGGCTCGACCCTGCGTGGCTCGACCTCAGTGCGAACGACGAGCGCCTGCCGCTGTACCCGCAGGCGCATAACCTTGAAAGGCAACCTAACCCCCCGACCCCCTTCCCTAAGAAGGAAGGGGGGACCGAACCATCGGGGGTTTTAAGCCCCTCTCCGTACTCCGGCCCGCGAGAAGCTCTGCTGACAGGGCCGGAGAGCAAACAGAGAGGGGTTGGGGAGGGGTTGCTTTCTTCCCCCCCCAAGCGCTACCTCACTCCCCCCGCCTGCGGGTGGGTGTTCGACCCTGCCGATGTGTTCGACGAAGCCAAGCTCCTCGCGCTGCTAGCGAACACTAAAGAGGTGACGCGGTTGAAGGGCGTGTTCCACCTCGCCGACGAGTGGGCGGCCGTGAACCGGGCCGGCACAGCGATGAGCGTCGCGCCGACCGCGTACCGCCGCGACAGCCGCATCGAAGTGTTCGCCGACGGTCTCGATTGGGACCGGTTCGAGCGCGAGCTGTGTGCGTGCGTGCTCGCACCACAATGAGAGGCACCCACGAGCCTTGCGGACGATCTCATAAAGTTGGGAAAATCGCTTGCGCGGACGCGATAATGGAATCGCAGTTCGCGCAAGCGAAGGCTGCGGTCCTCTCGTGATCGCCAAATTCATCTTCCCCCTCATCGGAATCGTCGTTACCCTCGGTGCAATTGGGCACGGGATTTACGCAAAGGGTAAGGCCGAAGCGTACACGCGGGCGTTCGGGGCGCACAAGCGCCGGCGAGCGGCCGCGGAACACAGTGCCACCCGCTGATCCCGTTTCCCTTGTGCGGTGCGTCTGGTACAACATCGCTGCACACCCGCCCGCTCCCGCGCACTTAATTCCGGAGACCTCTATGCCCGCCGGGCGCTCTCTCCTCTCCGTCGGCCTATTGCTGGGGTCGGCCGCCGCGCTGCTCGCTGTACTCGCTCCCCCAGCCCCCCCTACCAGAACGGTCGCTGCACAACCGGGTGAAGTTGCGCCCGGTGAACTCAAACTGGAACAGGGCGATCACGTTTGCATCATCGGCAACACGCTCGCCGATCGGATGCAGCACGACGGCTGGGTCGAAACATTCCTCTACGCACGCTTCCCAAAGCACGACCTCACGATCCGGAATCTCGGATTCTCTGGCGACGAGGTGAGCCTGCGGATCCGGTCCGAGGCGTTCGGCACACCGGACCAGTGGCTCAGCGCCAGCGCCCCGGTCCCGAAGCCGGAGTTGGTCGCGGACAAGAGCGTCGTGAACCCGAACCGCTTTGAGAAGGCGAACACGAAGCCCGACGCGATCTTCGCGTTCTTCGGTTACAACGAGTCGTTCGCAGGCGAGGCCGGGCTGCCCAAGTTCAAGACCGAACTCGCGGCGTTCATCAAACACACCCTCTCCCAAAAGTACAACGGGAAGTCGGCCCCGCGACTCACGCTGTTTTCGCCGATCCCGTTCGAGGACCACAAGTCGCCGAACCTGCTGACGGGTACGGCCGTCGCGAGCACCAACAAGAACATCGAACTGTACACGCAGGCGATGCGCGAGGTCGCGCAAGCGAACGGCGCGTCGTTCGTCGACCTCTACAACCCGATGAAGGTCCGGTACGAGAGCGTCAAGAACGGTGGCAAGTCGCTCACGATCAACGGCGTCCACCTGACGGAAGAGGGGCACCGCAAGCTCGCCGAGGTGATCGACAACGTCATTCACCCGGCGGGCGGTCAGTACGTACCGCCGGATGAAAACCTCATGGCGAAGCTCCGCCCGGTGGTGCAGGACAAGGCGTTCCACTGGTACCAGCGGTACCGCGTGACCGACGGGTACTCCACCTACGGTGGCCGCGCGTGGCTCCAGTTCGTCGGCAAGCAGACCAACTACGAGGTCGTGCAGAAGGAACTGGAAACGCTCGACATCATGACCACGAACCGCGACAAGGTCATCTGGGACATCGCGAAGGGCCGGGACGCGAAGCCGGACGACAGCAACCTGCCGAAGTCGGTGCCGGTCACGACCAACAAGCCGGGCGCGGGGCCGAACGGCACGCACCTGTTCCTCACGGGCGAGGACGCGATCACGAAGATGAAGATCGGCACGGGGTTGAAAGTCAGCCTGTTCGCGAGCGAGGAGAAGTGGCCGGAACTCGCGAAGCCCGTGCAAATGGCGTGGGACGCGAAGGGGCGGTTGTGGGTCGCGGTGTGGCCGAGCTACCCGCACTGGAAGCCGGGCGAGCCGTACAATGACAAGCTTCTGATTTTTGAAGACACCGACGGCGACGGCAAGGCCGACAAGATGATCACGTTCGCCGACGGGTTGCAGAACCCGACCGGGTTCGAGTTCTACAACGGCGGCGTGCTCGTGGCGCAAGCGCCGGACCTCGTCTTCCTGAAGGACTCGAAGGGCGGCGACAAGGCCGACATTCGCGAGCGCGTCCTCCACGGGCTCGACACCGCCGACACGCACCACACCGCGAACAGCTTCGTGCTCGACCCGGGCGGCGCGCTGTACTGGCAGGAAGGTACGTTCCACCGCTCGCAGATCGAGGATCCCTACGGCCGGTGCAAGCGCCTGGGCGACGGCGGGGTGTTCCGCTACGAGCCGCGCACGCAGAAGCTCGACGTGTACATCACGCACAGTTTCGCCAACCCGCACGGGCACGTCTTCGACCACTGGGGTCAGGACATCGTGGTGGACGGCACCGGCGCCCAGCCGTATCACGCCCCGCTGTTCAGCGGCTACCTGCCCGGTCCGAACTTGAACGGGTACCCGACCGGCAAGCACGTCACCCCGCCGCAAGTGTACCAACAGCGCACACGCCCGTGCGGTGGCATCGAGGTGCTCTCCAGTCAGCACTTCCCGTCGGAATGGGACGGGAACCTGATCGTCACGAACTGCATCGGGGTCCAGGGCATTCTGCGCTACCGCCTCTCGGACTTCGGGGGAGCCTCTCGGGTCAGGAACAGGAGCCGATCCTCACGAGCAGTGACCCCAACTTCCGCCCAGTGGACGCGAAGACCGGACCGGACGGCGCGCTGTACTTCATCGACTGGCAGAACCCGATCATCGGGCACATGCAGCACAACCTCCGCGACCCCAGCCGCGACCGCACGAAGGGGCGCATCTACAAGGTGACTTACGACGGGCGCCAACTCTCGCAGTCGCCCAAGATTGCGGGTGAGAGCACCGAGAATCTGATGAAGTTGCTCGAACACCCGGAAGACCGCGTGCGCTCTCGGGTGAAGATCGAACTCGGCGCCCGCAAGACCGAAGAGGTGATCGCCGCGGCGAAGAAGTGGGCCGGCCAGCCCTGGGGTGGCGCGGACCCGACGCACCACATCCTCGAAGCGCTGTGGGTCCACCAGTACCACAACGTCGTTGACGTCGATTTACTCAAGATGATGCTCGCGGCGAAGGATTTCCGCGCCCGCGCCGCCGCGGTGCGCGTGTTGTGTGAGTGGCGCGACCGCGTGCCCAATTCGCTCGAGATGCTGAAGCAACTGGCCGCCGACGAGCACCCGCGCGTGCGGATGGAAGCGGTCCGGGCCGCGAGCTTCTTCACCGTGCCCGAGGCGGCCGAGGTCGTTTTCGTCGCGCAAGACAAGCCCACGGACCTGTTCGTTGCGCACGTCGCACGGGAGACAATGCGGGCGCTCGACCCGATCGTGCGCCAGGCGATCGCGGAGAAGCGCCCGATCAAGTTCACCACGGCCGCCGGCGCGCGGTACTTCCTGAAGTCGGTCACCACCGACGACCTGCTGAAGATGGAGCGCACTTCGGCCGTGTACCTGGAACTGCTGTTCCGGCCGGGGGTGCGGGACGAGTTCCGCCGCGAGGCCCTGACCGCGCTCGCGAAGCAGGACCAGAAGTCGGAACTTGCGGTTCTCGTGAGCGCGATCCGGCAGCACGACGAGGCCGCCATCACGGAAGAGAGCGTTGCGTTCGACCTGGCTCGGTTGCTCTCCGGGCGCCCGCAGCCGGAACTCGTGGCCGCTCGGGGCGACCTCGAAGCTCTGGCAACGAAGGGCCGCGCCCTCGAAACGCGGCAAATGGGCTACACCGCACTCATCGCCGCGGACGGCGACATCGAGAAGTCGTGGGCGCTCGCGACGAAATCGGTCGCGGCGCTGAGGGACTACATCTCCGCGGTGCCGATGGTGCGCGACCCGGGCGCCCGCGCCGCACTGTACCCGAAGGTCAAGGCGCTCCTCGACGGGCTCCCGCCGGACCTCGCGAAGACCGTGGAGGGCGGGAAGAGCGTCAGCGGGCGGTTCGTGCGCATCGAGCTGCCCGGCCCGCAGCGCACGCTCACGCTCGCCGAAGTGCAAGTGTTCAGCGACAACGTGAACGTGGCGGTTCGCGGGAAGGCGACCCAGAGCAGCACCGCCTACGACGGCCCCGCTGTACGCGCCATTGATGGTAAGACCAACGGCGCGTACAGCGACGGCACCTCGACCCACACCCGGGAGGGGACCGCGAACCCGTGGTGGGAGGTCGATCTCGGGCGGGCGGTGTCGATCGAGAAGATCGTGGTGTGGAACCGCACCGACGGCGCGTTCGGGGACCGGCTGGCCAACTTCACCGTGCGCGTGCTCGGCGCGGACCGGAAGCCCGTGTTCGAGGCGCTGAAGAACCCGGCCCCGAAGGAGAAGGCGGAGTTCAAAGTTGGTACCGGCGCGCCGGAGCGCGTGATCCGGCGGTCCGCGATGTTCGCGCTCGCTACTGTGCGCGGTCAGGAAGCGGATGCCTTTAGGGGGATCGCGAAGTACCTCGCCGACGAGAACGACCGCGAGCCCGCGGTGCAGGCGCTCCTGCGCATTCCGGCCCGCGACTGGCCGAAGGATGATGCGAAGGCCACGCTCGACACCGTGATGAAGTTCATCCGCTCGGTGCCGGTCGCGGAGCGGACCTCGACCGTCGCGCTGGACTTCATGCAGCTCGGTGAGGGCCTCGCGGGGCTGCTCGCCCCGGCCGAGGCGAAGGCCGCGCGCAAGGAACTGGCCGACATCGGTGTCCGCGTGATCCGCGTCGGCACGCTGTTCGATCAGATGAGCTTCGACAAGGAGCGCATCACCGTGCAGGCCGGGAAGCCGGTGGAGTTCGCGTTCGAGAACACCGACATCATGCCGCACAACTTCGTGATCGTGGCGCCGGGGAACCTCGAAAAGGTCGGCAACGCGGCCGAGGCGTTCGCGCTCGAACCGGGCGCGGCCGCGGCACAGTACGTCCCCAGCATGCCCGCGGGGGCCGTGCTCCTGAAGAGCAAATTGCTCCAAACGCGGCAGGCCGAGCAGTTGAAGTTCACGGCCCCCAAGGAACCGGGGATTTATCCCTACGTCTGCACCTACCCGGGGCACTGGCGCCGGATGCACGGGGCGCTCTATGTGGTCGCCGACCTCGAAGCGTACCAGGAGAACCCGGAGGCGTACCTCGCGAAGAACCCGCTGACCGTGAAGGACGACCTGCTGAAGTTCAACCGCCCGCGCACCGAGTGGAAGCTCGAAGAACTGGCCGACGCGGTCAAGGAAATGGAGATGAAGGGCGGGCGGAACTTCGCGAACGGCAAGCAGATGTTCACGGTCGGCACGTGTATCGCGTGCCACAAGTTCGGCGGGCAGGGGGCCGAGTTCGGCCCGGACCTCACGAAGCTCGACCCGAAGGTGTTCAAGAGCGGCGTGGACGTGCTCGAACACGTCCTCGACCCGGCGAAGAAGATCGACGACAAGTACGCCGCGTACCGCTTCGTGCTGACCGACGACAAGGTCGTCCTCGGGATGATCGTGGAGGAGAAGGACGGCGTCGTGAAGATCATCGAGAACCCGCTGGCGAACGCGAAGCCGCGCGAGATCAAGCGGGCGGACATCGCCGAGCAGAAGAAGGCCCCGACGTCGATGATGTCGAAGGGGCTGCTCGACAAACTCTCGCGCGACGAAGTCCTCGACCTGCTCGCCTACGTCTGGGGCCGGGCCGATCCGAAGAGCAGGCTCTTCGGCACCGGTCACGACCACTAGGCGCACGTGATTTCTGAAGAGGGCGGGGGCGGTCCCCGCCCTCCGTCGTTTCTGGGCGGCCGGGGGCTACCCGTGTCGATCGCAACGTTCGAGTCTCGGGAACTATCACCTCGCGGTACGCTTGTTCGGCCGTTAAACTGAACGCCATCTCGCGCTAATACCATCGGGCGCGGGCCGTTTCAGGAGCCGCTAACATGAGTCAGTCCGTTGTCAGTGCCGCACTCCTCGAAAAACTGCGCTGCGCCTACACGGCGTGGCACGATTCCCGCGGCACGAGTGACGACACGTGGATCGCGCTCATGGCCGACGACATCGAGATGCGGTCCATCGCGGACGGGGCGCCGGGCATGGACTTCTCCGTGCCGCGCAAGGGGAAAGACGCCATTCGGGGCTACTTCACCGGGCTGCGGGCCGACTGGGAAATGATCCACTACACGTTCGACGAGTTCGTCGTGGACGGGGACCGCGTGGTCGTGTTCGGGCGCTGCGCGTACCGCAACCGCAAGACGGGAAAGGCGGCCGAGTCCGTTATCGTGAACCGCTGGCGGTTCCGCAACGATTTGGCGGTCGAGTTTTTCGAGCTGTACGACACCGCGAAGGCGTTCGCCGCCGCGGTCCCGGACCCGGCGTGACCCGCGGTCACACCCACACGACCGTGCGCGCGGACCGGAAGTCGTGGGCCGCGACCATGCGGCAAATCGCGTCGGCGATCTTCGCCCCGCCCACAACCGACGGCTCAATGGGCGAGATCGGTGAGTAGTCGTCGGCGTGGGCACACGTCACGCGCAGGTCGATCAGCGGGAGCCCCGCGCCGATGGCCGCGCGGGAGATCACGTCGTTGAACGCGGCGAGCGCGGCGCGCTCGGCGGCCCCCAGAACGGGGATCGCGTCGTAAATGGTGCAAAGCGCCGTTGGCTTCCCCAACGCGCGCACGTTCTTCAACATTGTTGCGTAAGCCGCGCGGAACTCGTCCAGCGATTCCGCGACGGTCGCGAGCGCGTCGCCCACGGTCGCGGCCGGTTCGCGCAGGAGCCCGCTCGCCAGGAGCGCGTCGTTCCCGCCGACGCTCACGACGAGGTGCGTCGCGTCGGCGGGGACTCGCGGTAACTGCACCGCAACACCAGTGATCGTGTGGCCGTCCACCGCAACAAGCGTTGTCTTCCAGTCCG
Source organism: Gemmata sp. SH-PL17 (assembly GCF_001610855.1). Lineage (NCBI taxonomy): Bacteria > Pseudomonadati > Planctomycetota > Planctomycetia > Gemmatales > Gemmataceae > Gemmata > Gemmata sp. SH-PL17. The sequence goes on along the minus strand of NZ_CP011271.1, from coordinate 7,432,142 downwards.
GCGGCAGTCCCCGGCGCACCTGCTCGATGACCGGTGGGCGGTCGGGTACGTAACGCGCGTTATCGAAGATAGAATCGCCGAGCAGAACGACGTGACTCATGACCGGCCTTTGCCTCGGAGTACGGACCGAATGCTCGCACTCCGGGGTAAGAGCGCGAACCCGCCCGTGTCAGGATGCTACCCGACGCGGGCGGGTTCGCGGGGCATCAATCTTTCCCGAACTCGATGTCGTTGGTGCCGATGTCCCAGACGATCTCTTTCTTACGCAGCTCGGTCGCGAGCGGGGCCTCCCACGACGGCGCGCCGTTGATCGTCGGCTGGCGCGTCTCCACGTGCCCGTCGGCGAAGCACACGTTCGCGATCCCGTCGTGCCGGAAGTGAACGTTCGGGAACCCCTGGGACGGGGCCGACAGGTACCAGTTCTCGGTGAGCTTGTCGAACGGCGCGCTGTACGGCACGTTCGCCGAGTCCGCGAACGCGATCGTCGCGGACGTGCCGCGCCGGTTGCTCACGACCACGATCGCCTGGCCCGCGATCCCGTTCGAGGCGCTGAACTGGTCGTTGTAGGCGTAGCTCGCCGTCGGGATATCGAACCGCAGCGCGAACCGCTCCGGCCCGAACACCGGGCACTGTACGATCGAGCGGTTGCCCTCCAAATACGGCGACAGGATGCCGGTGCTCGGGTTCATGACGCGCGGGGTCGAGGTGTTGTTCGTGATCTGCCCGAACCAGTACCAGTCGGTGTACGTCATGGTCGGGGCCGATTTCATCGACGAGACGGTGAACTTTCCGCCGTTCGTTTCGGCGTGGTTGTGCAGCGCGAGCCCGAGCTGCTTCAGGCTGTTCTGGCACTTCAACCGCGCGGCCGCGGCCCGCACCTTCTGCACCGCGGGTAACAGCAGGCCGATCAGGATCGCGATAATCGCGATCACCACCAGCAGTTCGATGAGGGTGAACGCACGACGGGTCGGGGGCCGGTGCCCCTGGGGGCGCAAGTGACGCACGGGTTCGCTCCTTCTCGCCGGGACGGGCGAGTGGTGAGTTCGGGGCGGACCGCGTGCGTGAAATCGGGCGGGTTGCTGCGCGCGCAGCGGAGAAACGAGACCGGCCCGTTCACCGGCCCGGTCCGGGGCCACGAACGTTGGAATCGCCAACGGGCAGGTCTTCTGGCTCACGGCTCTTAGCGAGTCTCGCGCAGCCTTCCCGCGGTTGCCCGCAGTGGCGTGGGAGCGCGAACCTCTGGCCGAACACAGCAGCGGCCCTGCGCCGGAATTGCACCGGCTTCCCTTTTCGTCCGCGGCAGAAGCACCCGCCGCGGAACCCGTCTGGCGAACTTACAGCATAGCGACCCCGAACCGCGCGGCAACGCGCGCCGGAGCGGAACGGGAAATTCGTACTAAGGTTCGTGAAATGCACTTCTCCGGCGGGTACAGTGTGGCCACGCATTTCTCTCCCAAGGAATTCTCCTCATGCGTGTCACCTCGTGCGCGATAGTCGTAGCCGGGTTGCTGATCGGCGGTGCGTTCGTGCTCGGACCGCGTTCGTCCGCGCGCCCGACCGAAACCGAACCGGTCCGCAAGGCCACCGGCATCGAGAAACGAGAACTCTGGACAGCATCCAAAGTTGCCGGCTCGCCAGAACCGCCGGACCCGTTCGTCATGGTGAAGGCGTACCCCAAACTGAGTTTCAACGAGGCACTCGAACTGACTGCGGTGCCGGGCCAGAAACTGTGGGCGCTCGCGGAACGGCCCGGCAAGGTTTACGTGTTCGATATGGACCCTGCAAAGACCGAGAAGAAGCTCGTGCTCGACGTGAAACGCGGGATCTACGGACTCGCTCTGCACCCGAAATTCGCTGAGAACGGTTACTTTTACGTGTCGTCCATCACGGCCGGTGACAAGCCCGACGGCACGCGCATCTCGCGCTATACCGTGACCGATCGCGAGAAGATGACGGCCGATCCCAAGAGTGAGAAGGTGGTCTTCACGTGGCCCTCTGGCGGGCACAACGGCGGCTGCATGCGGTTCGGGCCGGACGGCTTCCTCTACCTCTCCACCGGCGACGGGAGCGGCATCGCGGACGGTCTGGAAACGGGGCAGAACCTAGGCACCGTGCTCGGGAAGATTCTCCGCATTGACGTGGACAAGGAAGCCGACGGCAAGCCCTACGCGATCCCGGCGGACAATCCGTTCGCGAGCACCCCGGGCGCACGCGGCGAGGTCTGGGCTTACGGTATCCGGCAGTGCTGGAAAATCAGCTTCGACTCCGCAACCGGCGATTTGTGGGCCGGCGAAGTCGGCCAGGACTTGTGGGAGATGGTCTACAAGATCCAGAAGGGCGGCAACTACGGCTGGAGCGTGACCGAAGGCGCCCACCCGTTTCGGCCCGAGCGCAAGAAGGGGCCGACTCCGATCCTGAAGCCGGTCGTCGAGCACAACCACACCGAAGCGCGGTCGATTACTGGCGGCTTCATCTACCACGGCAAGAAGCACGCGGACTTGAAGGGCGCTTACGTGTACGGCGACTTCGACACCGGCCGCACCTGGATGCTGAAGTACGACGCGAAGGCCGACCGCGTCACGGCCCACACCGAACTCGCGAAAACCAACCTGCGCATCGTCGCGTGGGGCCAGGACCACGACGGCGAGGTCTACGCACTCAACTTCATTGACGGCGGGATTTATCGGTTCGAGCCGAACCCGTCTGTCGCACAGGAGCGGGTCGCGTTCCCGCGCAAACTGAGCGAAACCGGGTTGTTCGCGTCCACAAGGGACCACGCCCCGGAGAAGGGGTTGATCCCGTACTCGGTGAACTCGGAACTTTGGTCCGACGGCGCGAGCAAGGAGCGGTTCATTGCGATCCCGGGTGAATTGCAGGTCGAGTACGAGACGATGACCTACCCGCAGCCGGCGCCGGGTTCGGTTCCGGGCTGGCGGTTCCCCAACGGCACCGTTCTCGTGAAGACGTTCGCGCTCGAAACCGAACCGGGCAAAAAGCGCCGACTCGAAACGCGGCTACTCGTGGCCTCGGTGCTGGGCGGCACGGAGGAGTACGGCGACCAGGTGTGGAACGGCTACACGTACATCTGGAACGACGAGCAGACCGACGCGGAACTCGCGGACAAAAAGGGCGTGGACCGCGAGTACACCATCAAGACCGCGGACGGGGAGAAGAAACAGAAGTGGCACTTCCCGAGCCGGGCGGAGTGCAATATGTGCCATACGGTGACGGCAAAATACGCCCTCGGTGTGAACACGGCTCAACTGAACCGCGACCACAATTACCACGGCGTGGTCGCGAACCAACTCGCGACGCTCGATCACATCGGGATCTTCACGAAGAAGCTCCCAGCTCCCGCGGAGAAGCTCCCGAAGTTCGTGGACTACCGCGACGAGAAGGCGAGCGTCGAGGACCGTGCGCGGGCGTACCTACACGCGAACTGTAGTCACTGCCACCGGAAATGGGGCGGCGGGAACGCGGAGTTCCAACTGCTCGCCACGCTCCCGGTCAAGGAACTGGGTGTGCTCGATACGAAGCCGGGGCAGGGGAGCTTCGATCTCAAAGACCCGCGCATCTTGGTGCCCGGCGACCCGGCGCGCTCGATGATCTACCACCGGATGACGCTTACCGGTTTGGGCCGGATGCCGCACATCGCGTCGAACGTGGTCGATGAACCCGCGCTCAAACTCGTTCACGACTGGATCAAACAGATGAAATGAGGGTCGTGACGGGCTTCACCCGTTCGTTGGTACGCATGATTCCTGGGGCTTTCTTGGCGAACGGCCGGCGTGAACCGGTCGGTGAAATGCGGACGCGAAACGCATTTTTTGACAGGATTAACAGGATCAACCGGATTAAGACCGAACGCGAGATTGGCTTCTGAATCTTGTCGATCCTATTAACCCTGTCAAATTTCTGCATTGGAGATCATCACCTGCTCGTTATCACGAACGGGTGTAGTCGCACTGCTTACTTCTTGAGTTGGAAGATCGCTTCGACTTCAACGCTTGTGCCGAGTGGGAGTTGCGCCATCCCGAGGGCGGTGCGAGCGTGGCGCCCGGCCTCTTGGCCGAACACCTCTTTGAGCAGGTTCGTTGCCCCGTTGATGACGAGGTGACAATCGGTGAAGTCCGGGTCCGTGTTGACGTACCCGGTCACGCGCACGACGCGCTCGATCCGGTCCAGCGAGCCGAGTTTCAGAACGATGGCCCGCAGAATGTTCGCGGTACACAGGGCGGCGGCTTTGGTCGCGTCCTCGACCGACACCTGCGACGGCACCTTGCCCTTGCTCGTCAGCACGCCCGCGTCGTAGGGCACCTGCCCGGAGGCGTAGAGCGTTTCACCCAGGACCGAGAGCAAGTCGATGACCGGCCCCTCTTTCGGTCCGCGGTCGAGAGGGAACCCAGCGGCTTCGAGCTTCTGTTCGCGATCGCCCATGACGGTCTCCGATTCGTGATGTTTTGGAACTGTTGTATGGGCCGTGTTTCCAGTTTCCCCCGCGGAACGTTCCGGTTAAGATCGCTTGAGGTTTCCCGCGCACCGAGGAACAGGAAATGCGGCTGCTGCCCCGCTCTTCCGCCATCGTCGGGCTTCTGATCGCCGCTTACTGGGCGCCCGCCGCCGAACCGCCCGGAGCGGAGTGGGCGTACAGCACGTTCAAGCGCCCCGCGGTCCCGGCACTTCCGGACCCGAAATCACGCGCCACAAACGAGATCGACCGGTTCCTGCTCGCCGCGCTCGCTGAGCACAAACTCGCGTTCGCACCGGAAGCGGACCGGCGCACGCTGATTCGCCGCGTGTACTTCGATCTCATTGGGCTTCCGCCTACGCCCGAACAGGTCGAAGCGTTCGTCGCGGATCAGTCGCCGGATGCCTACGAAAAGCTGGTGGACAAGCTCCTGGCCGCACCGCAATACGGCGAGCGACAGGCGATATTCTGGCTCGATCTCGTGCGGTTCGCCGAAACGGACGGGTTCAAGGCCGATGACCCGCGCCCGCTCGCGTGGCGGTACCGCGATTACGTCATCAAGTCGTTCAACACGGACAAGCCGTTCGATCGCTTCGTGAAAGAGCAACTCGCGGGAGACGAACTCTACCCCGATGACTCGGACGCGACCGTCGCTACCGGTTTCTTGCGGCACTACCCGGACGAATACAACGCGGTGAACCTGGAGCAGCGCCGGTACGAGATCATTACCGACATTACCGACACGACTTCGGCCGCGTTCCTGGCGCTCACGTCAGGCTGCGCGCGGTGCCACGATCACAAGTACGACCCGATCACGCAGAAGGACTATTTCCGGCTGCAAGCGTTTTTCGCGGGCTACTGGCCCACGGAATCGCCGCTGATTTCGTCCAAGAATCGTGCGGAGTACGAGAAGAAACTTGCAGCGTGGGAAACCAAAACGGCCGACGTGCGTGCCGCGATCGCGGCGATCGAAGACCCGTACCGCAAGAAAGAGAGCAACCGGCAACGCGGCCGGTTCCCGGACGAGTACGTGAGCTTGGTCGACATCCCGTTCGAGTCGCGAACACCGCTCCAGCGACAACTCGCGGCGATGGTGGAGAAACAGGTTTACATTCGCGGCGACGTCTCTAAGAGCCTCAAGCCGGCGGAGAAAGAGCAGATGGAGGTGCTGAAGGCGCGCCTCGCGGAACTATCGAAGGAAAAGCCGACCGAGCCAGTGCGAGCGATGGCGATGACCGACCTCGCCGCCCCGCCGACCACGAAACTCTTCAAGCGCGGGAACTGGCAGAAACCCAGCGACGAACTGGTGCCCGGGTTCCTCTCGGCCATCGACGACCGCGACGCCGACACGAAGCCGCTCGGGGCCTCGTCCGGGCGCCGGTCCGCGCTCGCGAACTGGATCGCGTCGAAGGACAACCCGCTGACGGCCCGCGTGATCGTGAACCGCATCTGGCAGCAGCGGTTCGGAGCGGGACTGGTTCGCACGTCGAGCGACTTCGGCGTGACCGGAGACCGCCCCACGCACCCGGAACTGCTGAACTGGCTCGCCAGCGAATTGGTGAACCCCTCCCCAACCCCTCCCCTAAACGGAGAGGGGCTTAATACCGCCTCTGGTTCTGCTCCCCCTTCCTTCTTAGGGAAGGGGGCTGGGGGGTTAGGTACTGCTCCCTGGTCCCTCAAACACATTCACCGGTTGATTGTGCTCTCCAGCGCGTACCGTCAGGGCACCCACGGGGCGCACGCGGGCGAAAAGATCGACCCCGAGAACAAGCTGCTCTGGCAGTTCCCGCGGCGCCGGCTCGACGGCGAAACGCTCCGGGACGCGATGCTCGCGGTGTCGGGGCAACTCAACCCGAAGGCGGGTGGGCCGAGCGTGTTCCCTGAGTTGCCGCCCGAACTCCAGAAATCGGCGGGCGCCCAGTGGAAGGTTTCGGTCGATGTCGCAGAGCGGAACCGGCGCAGCGTGTACGTGTTCGTGAAGCGCAACCTGCGCTACCCGCTGTTCGCTCTCTTCGACGCACCGGACCGCAACGAAACGTGTGCGCGTCGGTTCGTGACCACCACCGCGCCACAAGCACTCACGATGCTGAACGATTCGATCGTCATCGGCTTCGGTAAGGCACTGGCGGACCGCGTTACGAAGGAAGTGGGCGCGGGCCGGGAGAAATTCATCGACCGCGCGTTCTACCTGACGACCGGGCGCCCCGCGACCAGCGAAGAAAACGCGGCCATGCTCGGCTTCCTGACGCGACACAAAGGCACCGCGAGCGAAGCCGCGACCGACCTCTGCCACGCGCTGCTGAATCTGAGCGAGTTCCTCTACGTCGACTGAGAGGGTCAGTTCCAGGATTTCCAGAGTTCCACGTTCCAGAAGTTGAAGGCACGAACCCAAACACTATTGCCTTTAACTCTGGAATGCTGGAACTTGGAACTTCTGGAACTTGGGGCTCTTGGAACTAACGAACCAATTCTTCCGTAATCAGGTCGTAAAGCGCGTCGAGCGACTGCGAGATGACGTGCGTGTCGCCCGTTACTGCCATGAAGTTCTGATCGCCGGCCCACCGGGGCACGATGTGCCAGTGCAGGTGTCCCGGCACGCCGGCCCCGGCCGCCCGGCCGAGGTTCAGGCCGACGTTGAACCCGTCAGCGTTTATCCGCTTTTCCAGAATAGCGATCATCTTGCGCATCACGAGTTGCAGGTCGAGCAACTCGTCGGTGGTGAGATCGTTCAGACCGGCCTTGTGCGCGAGCGGAGCGACCAGGAGGTGCCCGTTGTTGTACGGGAACCGGTTCAGCACCACGGCCGACAATGCGGTGCGGTACACCACCAAGTTCGCACGGTCCTCTTCCTTTGTGCCCGCTCCGGTGCGGCACAGGAAGCACTCGGGACCGGTCGCGGGTGGCTTCTCCTTCGGCGCGGTGATGTACGATAGCCGCCACGGTGCCCAGAGCGTATCCATAAAAGTCTCTCCCATCCCTCCCGTGCGTTTCGGGCGGGTCCAAAGCAGCCGGTACCTCGGACTCAGGACCGTTTTCTCCCGTTCTTTTTTACGGACCGGGAGCCGTTCTCCCCGCGAGAACGCTTTTGCCCACTGTCCGATTCCCGGTGGCGGCGTAACTTGTGATTTCACGAACGGGGGAGTGGGTGGGCGCGTTCCTTGACTGTCGCGGGGGGCGGTCCTAACATGACCGTCTTAACTCGGAATTCGACACGACCGCGAGAATCGTCATGGCAGTACCCAAAAGGCGCACCTCACGCTCCCGAAAAGGCACGCGGCGCAGTCACCACCACGTGACCGCGGTGCAGATCCAGTTCTGCGCCCGGTGCAACGAGCCGGTGATGCCGCACCGCGTTTGCTCCAACTGCGGGTTCTACCAGGGCCGCGACGCGATCCTGGTGGAAGACGACAAGCAAGGGAAGTGACCTATGCGGATCGCCCTCGACGCGATGGGCGGCGATCACGGACCGGCCCCGAACGTGGGCGGCGCCGCACTGGCGCTCGCCGCGAACCCCGACCTGACGCTGGTTTTTGTTGGCGACCAGGGGCAACTCGACCCGTTGCTCGCTGCCGCCTCGTTACCCGCCGGGCGGGTCGAGGTGGTTCACGCGCCGCAATTCGTTGAGATGAAGGAAAAGCCGGGCGAGGCGCTCCGCCGGAAACCGGGGGCGTCCATTTTTCGCGCCTGGCAACTGCTGGCCGAAGGCAAAGTGGACGGGCTCGTCTCGGCCGGTAACACCGGAGCCGTCGTCGCCGGCGGCCTGATGTCTCGCCGGTTCCTCAAGGGCGTCCACCGGCCCGGCATTGCGACGGTCATGCCCACCGCCAAGGGGCGCTGCGTCATTATGGACGTGGGCGCCAACGTTTTCCCCAAACCGCGTCACTTGCTCCAGTACGGCGTGATGGGGAGCGTGTTCGCCAAGCACATCCTCAACATCGAGCGCCCCAGCCTGGGCCTGATGAACGTCGGCGAGGAAGAGGGCAAGGGCCACGAACTCGTTCAGAAAACCTTTGAGTTATTCCGCTCCAGCACCTTCACCGACCGCTTTGTCGGGAACATTGAAGGCCGCGACATCCACCGCGGCGCCGTCGATGTGGTCGTCACCGACGGCTTCACCGGAAACGTGGTGCTGAAGCTCAGCGAGGGCGTGCTGGAATTCGTTGTGGGACTGGTGAACCACGAAGTGATCGGTTCACTCCAGGCCGAACGCGAACAGGCGCAACTCGCACTGAAGGGGCTGCTCGCCAAGTACCACTACAGCGCGGTCGGCGGCGCGCCGCTCCTGGGGGTCGAGGGCGTGTGCATCATTTGCCACGGTTCCTCGAAGGACAAGGCGATCGCGAGTGCGCTGGGGATGGCCGCACTCGACGTGCGCGTGAAACTGAACGAGAAGATCGTCACCGAACTCGAAGCGCTGCCCAACGGCGACGAGTAGGGAAGGATGAAGAGCCGCGGATCATGCAGATAACGCGGATCAGACAAAGACAATATTGATGGAACTAACGAGATCGCCAGGATGAATAAGTCCTGGCGATTTTTGTTTGATCTGCGTGATCCGCGTTATCTGCGGTTCTAATTTCATCCGCCGCCTCAGTGTGGCATGAGTACGGTGTAGCTGTACTTCAGCTTCTTTTCTTCGCCGCCCTTCAGTGGCAGTGTCCAAACTAGTTCCTGGCGCTTGTTCACCGAGTACACGCCTTCTTCGCGGAGCTGTTGCTTCGGTGATGCGTCTGCCTGAATCAGTTCACCCGAGAAACGCCGGCGCACCAGGACCGAGATCGTTTCCTTGCGGTGGTTGCTGACGGCCAGTTCACCCTCCACGGTCGTCTTGCGGTACTGCCGCCCGCCAATCCAGATGAGGTCGCGCCCGCTGCCGTCCTTGTTCAGTTGCTCGTTCTCCGTCGCCCGCGTGCGGACACTCAGAGCCTTCTCGACGCGGAGCAGCGTTTCCTCACCCGAATTGACCCAGTACGACGTGCGCTGACCGTTGAACTGGCCGTTTGCGGTGACCGTCGCGGGGCCGGTCGTCATCGGGAACGGGAGCGGGTTTTTGAACTTCAGTGCGTCCCACGCATCGCCCTCGCCGGCGTTCTCGGGCTGGCCGTAGGTGTTCCGCGTGTCGGGCACCATCCACTCGACGATGCGTTCGTACTCCGACTTCCCCTTCGCCACCGTCAGCGCGAGCGCATCGCCCTCGGCGAGCGTGCGCGGCCCGATCGACTGGTAGTGTAAGTCGACTCCTTCGCCGCTCGGGGTGGCGCCAAGAGCGAGTTCCGCGCGCCCGCTCCAGGGGTTACTGGTGATCCGTTGTTGTGAAGAGATGGAGTTGCCCAGTGCGTCGATCTCCCGTGCCCGGTACCCCGCAAGCTCACTGAAGAAATTCGCCCAACTCGTGCGCGGCGCGAGCGGCGAACGGACGTGGGCGTACTCGACGCTGGGGTATCCGGAGATGAGCCGCACCTCGGCCCCGGTGAGGTCGGCGAGTTCGTTGCGCACGACCGCGTGCTGTTCGAGTTGGAGCGTCTTCGGGTCGGAAATGTCGATCCGGTAGCTCGGCGCCCACGACAGTCCGTGCGCGATGTAGCGGATCGTCACCTTCGTTTCGGGCCGGTCGTTGTTCGGGAGCGTGAGAACGAGTTGCGGGCGCCGGCGGGTCACCTTGTCGCCCGCGTCCTCTGCTTCGACGGTGGCGACTTCGCTCGGGTCGACATACACGCGGCCCTTCGGCGTCTGGAGCACGAGGAACCGGCCCGCCGCGGCCTCTTCGCCATTCGCGGGCTTGATCTTCATCATTACCCCGGCGGCCGGGGCGCGCTTGTCGCTCTTGAAGTACACCGTCACCTTTTTGCCCGCGAGGTCGTCTTGCAGGTTGCCCGGGGGAGCCTCGGATACGGGCACTTCCACGTCGCGCATCTTCACGACGGCTTCAACGGTACCGGTGCTGTCGATCCAGAACGTGCCGTGGACCGGTTGCGGAACGTCGTCGACCGAGTACGAGCCGGCTTTGCCCAGCGTGACCTCGCGCTTGACGATGGCGAGGCCGTTCTTGAACAGGTCGACGCTGACGATCTTGCTCTTCACCGGTGGGTCATCGGCGCGGGCCGGTGCGGAAAACGTGGCGACCAGTGCGAGCGCGAGTGCGCGGAGCGTGCGCATGAGTTCCCTTTCGCAAGAGGAGGCTGGCCCGACAATGTAGCGTCTCCCGCTTACGAGCGAAACCGTTTTGCGCGTAACCCTTACAACCGCGTTACGTTTGGGGCGGGACCGGGGGCGTGCTTTGTTTGAGCAGGTCACGGATCTCGGTGAGCAGTTTTTCAGTCGGGGTCAGTTCGGCCGGCTTCACCTCGTCGTCCTTGAGAATGTACTTGTGCAGCGCGTTCATCCCCTTCACCACGAGGAACATGCAGAACCCGACGATGACGAACGTGATGAGCGTTTGGGCGAAGACGCCCCACGCGAGCTTCGCGTCCTTGTAGAGCGTGATCGACTGTGCGGACACGTCGAACCCGCCCGTTGCGAGGCCCACGATCGGCATGAAGATGTCGCGTACCAGCGATTCCACGATCTTCCCGAACGCGGTGCCGATCACGATCCCGACCGCGAGATCGACCACGTTGCCGCGCAGGATGAACTTCTTGAACTCCTCGAAGAACGAGCGCATGCCGCCTCCGGATTGAGAAAGGGGAAGGGAGATGCGCGGGAGACCTGCGAATTGCGTTCCGAACGGCCAAGAGGGACGAGCCGCTGTGGGGCACATGTGGCCCCACGGGTCAGTTCGTGACGTGCGAGCGGTTGTCACCGATGCGGCTGCCGATCCACGCGATGAGGATCACCAGGCCGATAATGCCCAGGATAATCAGGATGCCGTCGAGCGGCGGGTCTTCGCGCTCAGCACCCGGTTCGGCTTTGGTGCGGGCGGTCGCGCGCGCTGTCGGTTGTGCTTGTTCGGTTTGTGGCGTAGCAGTCGCCGTTGAGCCGGCGAAAATCAGCGCGACCGCGAGCAGCAGTGTGCGAACAGATGTAGCAACGTAAGCAGGCATCGGATGCCTCCCCGGTATGAGGTATGTGCCGGGAATCGTGTCCCTATTGACACCCGAGTTCACTCTATTGTTCGCTCGCCACGAGCCAAAATTAAAGGGGCACGCACACGAATTGCTGTACCGCGTGATACGAACAGGAGTTGGAGCAGAAACGCAACGAGGTCAACCACGAAAGGACACGCGAAGCAGAGGTGCGGGTCGGACAAGAGAAACGAAAACAGATTGGCCACAAAAAGGCACAAAGGGCACAAAAGAAAACCGAGCACCAAGCATTTCTACCTTCTGGTTTTCGGCTTTTTTTTGTGCCCTTTGTGCCTTTTTGTGGCCAATCTCTTAGCTACTCAGCCTCACGTCGCCTTGCGCGCGGCGGCGACGAGTTCCGAGCAGTGCCCTTCGAGGTCGCGGTTACCAGTGCGCCGAGCGGTTTCGAGTCCGCCTTCGGCGAAGTGCAGCGCCTTCGCCCCGTTCTTCATCCGGAGCATTTCTTCCGCGGCGGTCGTGTAAAACTTGCCCTCGTCCGGGTGCATCGCGACGAGCGCCTCGAACTCGGCCGCGGCCTTCTCCGCCTCCTTCGACTTCACGTAGAGTTGGGCCTTGCGGAGCTTGTACTCGGTCGCGCGGTGTCCGCCGTTGTGGTCCGCGTCGTACTTCGTGCCCTGGTCGATGAGTTCCACAGCACGTGCCGTGTCGCCGGTCGCTGCAGCGCCGGTGATCGCCGTCGCGTACAGTCGGTAGCGGTCCGGGGTGGTCGCGTCGAACGGCTTCAGCAACCCGGCCTGTGCGAGCGCGACCGCCAGTTCGCGGGCGTCGAGCTTCACGGCCGTCAGCATCGCCTGTTCCAGTTCGCCTACAGACAGCGCGGCCAAGTCCAGGGCCGCGAGTTCGGACGTGTTCATCGAGCCGATGTCGCGCTTCTTCGGAGCGGGCGGTGCTTCCGGCTGACGCGGGGCTTCGGGGGCCGCTTTCGCTTCGGCTGGCGCGTCGACAGGGACGTGAACTTGCGGCGGGGCCGCGCTCACGTACTCCATGCCGAGCTTGTGCCGGAGCTGCGCAAAGTCGTAAACCTCGATCGGGACGGCTTCTTCGCCGACTCGCTTGTGCGGCAGGGCCGATTTGAGGCAGTCTTCGAGGAACTTCACCACGCCGAACACGTGCTTGCGCAGCACCTTGCTGCCCATCGCGTCGATCGCGTTGTTCCCGGAGAGCGCCTTCAGCGGCTTGTGAATCCAGAGGTTCTCGAAGTAGTTGGTCGCGTGCCCGCGGAGCTTGGCCTCCAGCATGGCCTCGTCCCCGGACCCGGCCGGCTGCGCCAGGGCTTCCAGCACCACGTCGCGGAAGTTTAGCGGGTTGGTGCTCTCGACCGGTTGCTCGACGGCCAGTTGCAGCGCGGTGCGCAGCTCGTCGGCTACGCGCGCCACCGATTCGCGGTTCGGGTGGCTGAGCCGGACGATGCCCTGGCCGATGAGCACCGTAACGCGGGCCGTGATGCGGGCCAGGTTCACCGTGCCGACCGTGAGCAGCGACGGGATCTCTTCGACGATCAGCCCGAACAGGATGCCACGCTCCTGGTCGACCTGGGCGCCGCGGAGCTTACCGGCCTGTTCGTAGGCCCCGAGCAGGCGCATCACCGCGTTCTGGTCGCGGATCGGCAGCACGAACGAGTGGCCCAGGTGGTCGGAGTCGTTCTCCATCCCGAACCCGCACCGGAGCACTTCCGCCAGCGCGCCCGCTTCTTCCGCGCGGTAGTCGTCCGTTTCCAGTTCGATCGACTTCACGAGCGCGGCCACGGCCTTGGGCTGTTCACCCAGCCACGCGAACACGAGCCCCAGGTTGAACCACGCGGCGGGGTCGTCCGGGGTGACGGAGGTCAGGTTCTCGAACGCTTTGCGGGCGTCGGAGAGTTTACCGGTCGCGGCGCTTTCGGGAACCGGCTTCGCGGTCGGGCGGAACGTGTACTTCTTGCACGCCGCGGCCGGGAACGGACCGTCCGGGCCGAATTCGCCGTCGAGTTGCGCCCGCAGTTCGGCGTCAGCCGGTTGCACGTGGGCGGCCCGCTCCAGTGCCGCACGCGCGGCGACCGGGCGGTTCAGCATCGACTCGCTCTGGTAAATCTTGACGTACACGGCCGCGATCTGGTCGTGCGCTTCCGGGTCGTAGGCTTCCGCGGCCTTACGGTAGAGCAGGAGCGACCCGATGAGTTCGCCCTCGTTCTCGCGGAACTGCCCGCGGAGGAAATACGCCATCCCGAAGTTCGGGTTCAGTTCCAGCGCTTTGGACAGCGCTTCTTCTGCCTGCTCGAACTTCTGGGTGTACCCGGGTGGCGGTTCATTCGCGCCCGCCACCCTGCGCGCCGCAGGACCGCGTGCCGCGGTTTCGAGTTCCGCCGCGCCCGCCTTGTAGAGGAACTGGGCGTAGTACAGCCACACCGAAGGGTTAGTGGCGTGGGTCGTGAGCAGCCCCTTGATGGTCTGAAGCGCCGCGTCGTGTTGCCCCTGCTCCTCTTGGTCGAACGCCTTCTCGACGGTCTCGAAGTAGGGGGCGCAGCACCATTTAAACTTTTTCCCGCTGCCGCACGGGCACGAGACGTAGGGATCGAGAGGCATTTTCGGTCACCTTGGGGCGGAAATTGAGAGCCGACGATAGCGGTTGTCGGAGTTACAATGGTGTCGTGGGGCGAATCGCGCGACCCGATCGGGGGCGCGCCGGCTCCGACGTTACCGTTCGTTCTGCTCAGAATAGTGGGTCTGGTTACACCTGAAAACGGGACGGCGGTAGTTTGACAGGGGCAAAACTCGTCCTAATTTTGCGTGCCGCGATCCCGGTGTGGCGGAACGCGAATCCGTCGTGCGGGGTCGAAACCGCACCCCGACCCGACCAATTTGCCGGTCCGCACCGGCTTCTCGAAGGACGAATTCCCAATGGTGACGAGCGACCTCGGAGCGTGCGAGTGGTTCGTGTGGGACCTGCGGCGCAGCGGGCTCATCGACCGCGGCCCGCTCGATCAGATCGTCGGCGAGTTCCTCAAGCGCAACCCCCGTGCGGAAGCCCCGTCCCTGGCCGAGTTCCTCGTCGACCAGGGCACTCTGACCGCGTTCCAGGCCGAGCGAATTCTGAACGGTAAGAGCCAGGGCCTCGTGCTCGGGCCGTATGTGCTCCTCGACGCGATCGGCGCCGGGAGCATGGGGCAGGTCTACAAGGCCAGCTCGAAGAACGACAACAATCACTACGCGGTGAAGGTGCTCCCGCGGCGCAGCATGTGGAACGTCCGGCTGGCCCGGCGCCAGGTGCGGTCGTTCGGGAGCTTCACGCACCCGGCCGTCGTCCCGTTCGTGGACGTGGGTACCGCCGGCGGGCTGCACTACCTCGCGTGGCCCCTCGTTGAAGGCACCACGCTCGACGCGATCATCCAACACAACGGCAAACTGCCCCCGAACCAAGTCGCGCTCTATGGCGTGCAGATCGCGCAGGGGCTGACGATCGCTCACCAGAGCAACCTGTTCCACGGCCTCGTGAAGCCGTCGAACGTCATGATCGGCTCGGACAACCAGGCCCGGATGCTCGACTTCGGCATCGGGTCGCTGCTGGTCGAGAACGAGGGCGAGAGCCTCGTGGACACGATGTCCACCGCGAACACGCTGACGAGCGGCCTGGATTGCGCCAGCCCCGAAAGCATCATGGAGCCGACCAACCGGACCCCGGCCGGCGACCAGTACAGCCTGGGCTGCGTCCTGTACTACGCGCTCACGGGCCACGTGCCGTTCCCGGAAGGGTCGGCCGTCGAGAAGATGATGGCCCACCAGACGAAGGAGCCGACGCCGATCCGCGAACTGGCCCCGAACGTCCCGCCCGGCCTCGAAGAGATCGTGCAGCGGTTGATGGCGAAGGCGCCCGAAGGGCGCTACAGCGGGTGCGACGAAGTCGTCGAAGCGCTGGAGCCGTTCCTGGGCGACCTCAACCAGATCCCCGGCGGCATCCCGGGTGGGAGCCGCGCGGGAGCCGCCGGCCTCGGGAACCGTTCGAGCGGCCACATGCCCGGTCTGCCGGGCCGGTCGAACCCCGGATCGCGCATCACCCTTCCGAACAAACCCTCGCCGAGTTCCGGCGCCCGCCCAATTCCCAAACCGCAGTCCGGCCCGGTCACACCGAACACACAGACCCCGCAACCGCCCCGCTCCACGGTGAGCGCGAACCTCCCGGGCCGGGCCTCGTTCCAACTGCCCGTTCCGGACGAGAACGACACCGGAGCCGGCGTGCCGATCAACACCCCGCCCGCGGGCGCACGCAGCGCGCTGCCGAAGCTCCCGACTCGTAGCGCCACGAGCACCCGGCCCGAACCGAAGCCCGTGAAGGCCGCCCCGCCGCCCGCCCCGGTTATCGAGGAGGACGAGGCAGAACTCGCGGACGCTTGGGCCGAGGAAGTGCCGGAGCGCAAGAACAACACCGGGGCGATCGGGCTGGCCGCAATAGCGATCGTGCTGATGATCGCCGTCTACATCGGCGCGACCATGCTCATGAAGTAACCGCGTGAAGTGAACCACACCCGTCCGCCGACTCGCACGCCCCCGGGAGCGCCAGCTTCCGGGGGCGTTTCTTTTTCCAGGAGACGAGCCGCGACCGCTTGGTTTGGAGGAGGGCGGCGCTTGCCCCGCACGGATCGGGCGATTATCACTATGCCAGTCACCTAACTCGATGGAGGCTCACCCGTGTCGAGCACCCCAGAAAAGCGCGTTCAAGAACTGCACCTCACGCTCCCGCCGGCACCGAAGCCGGTCGCGGTGTACAAGACCGCGGTGAAGTTCGGCAACCTGCTGTTCGTGTCCGGGCACGGCCCGCTCAAGGCCGACAAGACGCTGATTACCGGGCGCGTCGGCAAGGATCTGAACACCGAACAGGGGAAAGAGGCGGCGCGCCAGACGGGGTTGGCCATCCTCGCGACCATCAAGGAGCAACTCGGTTCGCTCGACAAGGTGAAGAAACTGCTGAAGACCTACGGCATGGTGAACTGCACCGACGACTTCCTCGAGCAGCCGAAGGTCATCAACGGCTTCTCGGAACTGATGAAGGACGTGTTCGGCGACGACGGCGTCGGCGCGCGGAGCGCGGTCGGCCACAACTCGCTGCCGGGGAACATCGCCGTCGAGATCGAGTGCATTTTTGAAGTGGAAGCGTAATTGTCTGCAAAAAGTCGTCGGCCGGTTCGCGCCGGCTGATGAGAACTCGTTGCGCTGGGCGCGGAGTTTTCATCAGCCGGCGCGAACCGGCCGACGACTTTTTGCAGACAATTTACGACATCGCGGTGACGAATCGGCCCACGCCGTCGGCCTCGGTCACGAACTTCGCGCCGACGAACTCGGCGAACTTCTCGCGGCCCGCGGTGCGCTCCGAACCGACCACCACGACTTTCAAGTCGGGCAGCGTCTGGCGCAGTTTGACGCAGGCGAGGTACCCGCTCTCTTCCCCGGTGTTTTCGGGGAGCAGAACCGCGTGCGGATCGGTCTCCGCGGCGGTGGCGTGAACATCGTGATCGGCGTTAACCGTGTGAACCTCCCAGCCCAGCTTGCGGAAGTGGTCGGCCACGTTCGCTCCGAGCGCGAACCGGCCGGCCAGAACGACCCGCTTGGCGGCCCGTTGCGGAGTAAGTGTCGCGGTGCATTTGCTACCGGTGATAGTCATGATCCTCATTTTCCTTTCCTACCGACTCCCACCAGACAGACACGGTAGTTTCCCAATAGTTCGCGTCCGGGGGGATTAACTTGCGCCCGACGGCCAAAATTTGGCATTTCTTCGTCTGGGTTGCTGCCGTCGGGCGCTCGGGCGTGAAATCGGCGTGCGCGCTCCGGATACTTCTTGCCAGCGCCGAAAGTCGCGGCTAGAACCGAGCTTCCGGCGCCCTGATCCCGGCGCGATCTTCTGTCGAATGCACCAGCATAGAACAGAGTCCCGCGCCGAGGGAATGAGGAACATAGTGGGTGCGGTGGAGCGAGTCGAGGTCGGATGGTTTGAGGGACGCTCGCTATAATCACTTGCACCGGACCGCCGTTACGCTTCTCCCAATGTCACCAGAGGTTCCGTCATGGCGAAGGCTCGCATCTCGATCGGCACGTGGGCGTATTTATTTAACCAGGAACAACCGACGAACGACTTCCACGTCATTCTGCACAAGCTTCAGGATCTCGGTTACGACGGCGTGGAACTGGGCAGCTTCGGCCCGCACCCCAGCCCCGTGTCGCACCCGACAAAGGCCAGCCGCCAAAAACTCCGTAAAGAGATCGCCGATCACGGGTTAGCGCTCTCGGGGATCGCAGTGGACCTGTGGGCCTTTAAGAATCCTGGTACCTCCATTGTTGACGAGAACCCGGCCGCGTACCTAACGGCGTTCCTCGGGTGGTGCGCGTTCGCCGCGGACCTCGATGTTAAGACGATCCGGGTCGATACAGTGATTGCGCCGGATTATTTTGAAAAAGAAGGAAAAGAACTCGGCGCGGAAAAGGGGATGGAGCGGATCGCGTCCGCGTGGGACAAGGCGAGCAAGATAGCCGCGGACTACGGCATGAACATCTGCTGGGAGTTCGAGCCGGGCTTCGCGTTCAACAAGCCCTCGGAAATTGTGCGCCTGGTCGACATGGTACGGGCGAAGGGGAACAATAACTTCGGCGTGCTCTACGACACCTGCCACGCGCACATGTGCGCCGTGGTCGCGGCGAACCAGACCGGCACCAAGGAAACGCTCCCGGGCGGTGAACTGGAGTTGCTTGAGAAACTGAAGGGTAAGATCACCCACGTCCACGTGATCGACAGTGACGGCAGCCTGAACGAGCACAACACCTCGACGCACAACCCGTTCGGCACCGGCAAACTCGACTTCGACAAGCTCGCCCCGGCGCTCCTGAAGGCCGAGGTACCGCACGACTGGTGGTGCGTGGACCTGTGCTTCTGGCCGCACGCCTGGGACGTGACCGCACAGAGCAAGAAGTACCTCGACAAGCTCCGCGATAAGTTCGCCGCAGCGTGATACAATCGGGGCTGGCGAGCGGGGGGCGTGAAGCCCCCATTTCTTTCGTTTCGAGGGCCAGCGGATGGTGACGGCGACGGAGGCACCGTACTCCTTTGCGGACCTGCACGCACAGCTCGGCGGCATCCCGCTGAACCGCATCCGCATGCGCCCGTCGCCGGGCAGCGCGACGGAAAGCGATCTGGCGCGCGCGGGCAAGCCGGTCTGTGAATTAATCGACGGCGTCCTCGTGGAGAAGCCGATGGGGACGCTCGAATCGCTGCTGGGACTATACATCGGCCGGTTGATCGCTGCTCACGTAGAAGCCGGCGATCTGGGCGTCACGCTCGGTGAAGCGGGATTCATTCGATTGGGCGAGAATCTCGTTCGCGCGCCCGATGTGACGTTTATCCCGTGGTCCGAGTTCCCGAACGACGAGGTTCCCGCCGACGAAGCGTTCTGGACGGTCGCACCGGGCTTGGTCGTCGAGGTTCTCAGCCCGTCGAACACGGTCGCCGAGATCGATCGGAAGCTCGCGGAGTTTTTCGCGGTCGGGTGCAAGCTCGCGTGGACCATCGACCCGCGTGCGAAGACGGCGCGAGTGTACACCTCGGCGAAGAAGTTTAAGGAACTGGACGAGGCCGGTATTCTCAGTGGCGGAAAGGTGTTGCCGGGGTTCAGCCTCGCGCTCGCGGAGTTGTTCGCGGCGCCGAAGCGCAAGAAGAAAAAGCCGCGGTAAGGCTGTGCGCCCCTGCTGACCAATTCGCTCGTGCGTTTGAGCGGTCCCGCCGTTGCCGAAGGGCGCGCGGGTTCGCATACTCGCTCTAACTCCCCTCTCTTCACACCGCGATTCGGGCCTTCATGCACCGGGCGTATCACCGCTGGTGGAGTCCAGCGCTCCACCGCGATATGGAACTGCTTGAATTCGGGCACGGCGGGGCGCGGGTGATCGCGTTCCCCACGTCGCGCGGGCGCTTCTTCGAGTGGGAGAACCGCGGGCTGGTTCACGCACTGGGGCACGCGCTCGAAAACGGGTGGCTGCACCTCGTGTGCCTGGACGCGGTGGACGCCGAGAGCTGGTACGCCTACCACGAGCACCCCGGCGCCCGGGCGTGGCGCCACGAGCAGTACACAAACTACGTCATGAACGAGGCGCTCCCGTGGGCGCGATGGCGGAACGACCACCCGTTTACGATCTTCGCCGGGGCGAGTTTCGGGGCGTTCCACGCGCTGTCGATGGGGCTGCGGTACCCGGACCGGGTAAACCGCATTCTGAGCATGAGCGGGCTGACCGACATTAAGATGTTCATGGGCGGATACCACAACGAAACCGTTTACTCGCAGAACCCGGTAGACTTTATCCCGAACGAACACGACCCCTGGCGCCTGGACCGGCTCCGCGAGCAGGAACTCATTCTCGCGGTGGGGCGCGAGGACCGCTTACTGAACCAGAACCGGGAACTGTCGGGTAAACTGTGGGACAAGGGAATCGGGAACGCCCTGCGCGAGTGGGACGGCATGGCCCACGATTGGCCCGTGTGGCACGACATGGTTCGGATGTATATTGGTGGGCACGATTGATTGCGGTTTTTTGATCGCGGATTGGAAGGCACTCGGCGCGGATCGTTTCTCCGTTTTGCAATCAGCAATCTGCGATCGAAAATCTTGATTCACCGAGGGCATGACGTGAAACGTGTCGGCGTGATCGTGGGGCGCGAGTGGTCGTTCCCACCGCGGTTCATCGACGAGGTGAACGGGCGGAACGCGGGCGTCGTCGCGGAGTTCGCCAAGCTCGGCGGCACCCGGATGGACGAGCCGGTGCCGTACAGTGTGCTCGTGGACCGCATCTCACACGAGGTGCCGTACTACCGGAGCTACCTGAAGCACGCCGTTCTCGAAGGCGTAACGGTCATCAATAACCCGTTCATGTGGACGGCCGATGACAAGTTCTTCGGCGCGTCGCTGTGCGCGAAACTCGGCCTCGCGCACCCCAAGACGATGGCGCTGCCGAACAAGGACTACGTTCCCGGCATCGTGAAGACGGAGAGCTTGCGGAACCTCGAGTACCCCATTAACTGGCAGGGGATCGCGGACTACGTCGGGCTGCCGTGCATCCTCAAGGACGCCCACGGCGGGGGCTGGCGTGGGGTGTACGTGTGCCACAGCGTCGAGGAACTGATCCGCTACTACGACAGCTCCGGGCTGCTCACGATGATCGCCCAGGAGTTCATCCAGTGGGACCAGTACGTCCGGTGCATGTGCCTGGGCCGGAACCTCGTGCTCCCGATGCCCTACGACACCAACAATCGCCGGTACGTTCCCGACCAGAATTACCTCACGCCCGCGCTCCGGAACCGCGTGATCGACGACTCGCTGAAGCTCGTCGACGCGCTCGGTTACGACATGAACACGGTGGAGTGGGCGATCAAGGACGGCGTGCCCTACGCGATCGACTTCATGAACCCGGCGCCCGACATGGACGTGAACTCGCTCACCCCCGAATACTTCGAGTGGGTGGTGAAGCACATGGCCGATCTGGTCATCGACCAGGCACTCAACCCGCGCCCGCAGTTGGCGGAATTGAAGTGGGGCAAACTCTTTTAGGCGAACGGCCGGTGTGAGCCGGCTGGTTACTGTGTTGCGAGCGGCGTGGCGTAAGCCCGCCGGTTTTTTAAGGCACCACCGGCGGGCTTACGCCGCGCCGTTCGCCAATTCAGCGCGCAGAGAGGCACCAGCCGGCTCACGCCGGCCGTTCGCCCGGAGAGTTGCCATGTCCGACGCCATTTCCTGCTACCACGACCTGCTCGCGTCCGGGTCGGCGCTCGCGGCCGATTCGCAGGCCGCGCTGGAGAAGGTGCAGCAGCTCCGCGGGCTGCTTTTCGGGACGCGCCCCGTGTGTACCGTGTTGCGCCCGCGGTTCTTGACGCCGGCCCAGTACCGGCTACTGCACGACACGGTAAGCACGCTGCTCCCCGCGTTCCAGACGATGTACGACCGCGCGCTGGCCGATCCAACCTTTCGCCAGCAGTTCCGCGTGCTCGACTGGGAAGAGCAACTGCTCGGGATCGACCCCGGGTTCCCCGACCCCAGCCCGACGAGCCGCTTCGACACGTTCTTCGCGTCGGACGACGAGTTGCTGTTCACCGAGTTCAACACCGAAACCCCCGCCGGTGCCGGGTACTCCGACGCGCTCGCCGAGCTTTTCTACGGCGTACCAGTGTTCCAGGAGTTCCAGCGCCGGTTCCGCGTGAACCCGATCCCCGCGAAACCCGGTGTGTTGCACGCGCTCACGGACTCGTTCAAACAGTGGCAGGGGCACGTATCCGACGCACCGCGGATCGCGATCCTGGACTGGCGCGAGGTGCCCACGTTCAGCGAGTTCGTGCTCTTTTACGATTACTTCAAGGCGATGGGCATCGAGGCCCGGATCGTGGACCCGCGCGAGGTGGAGTACCGCGACGGCAAGCTCATGGCAGGCGACTACCACATCACGCTCATTTACAAGCGCGTACTCATCAGCGAGCTGGTCGAGCGCGGCGGGATCGATCACCCCGTTGTGCAGGCGGTGCGCGACCGCGCGGTCTGCATGGTGAACTCGTTCCGGTGCAAGATCCTGTTCAAGAAGGCGTCGCTCGCGGTGCTGTCCGATGAGCGGAACGCAGCGCTGTTCACGCCGTCACAACTAGCCGCGATCGCACGTCACATTCCGTGGACGCGCGTCATGGAGGCGCGAAAGACCACTATCGACGGCGTAGAGATCGACCTCGTGCCGTGGGCGTCGGCGAACAAGGACCGGCTCGTGCTGAAGCCGAACGACGACTACGGCGGGAAGGGGATCGTGCTCGGCTGGCTCGTCGACCAGCGCGCGTGGGACGACGCGATCCAGACCGCGCTCGCGCTGCCCTACGTCGTCCAACAGAAGGTGAAGCTCCCCTACGAGGCGTTCCCGAGCTTCGAGAACAATTCGCTCCACGTCCTCGACCGGATGCTGGACACGAACCCCTACGTCGCGTTCGGGGCGTTCATGCACGGGTGTCTCACGCGCATCTCGACCGAGGAACTCGTCAACGTCACCGCGGGCGGCGGGTCCACCGTGCCGACGTTTCTCGTTGAGCCCCGCTGACGCGAAGCGCGAAGTTCCAAGTTCCAAAGTTTCGAGTTCCGAGTTACAACACGGTACCTCTCTGGCTCGGAACTCGGAAACTTGTAACTCGGAACTTCTTTATGAAAGCCCCGTCGCTCACGCTCGGCATCGAGGAGGAGTACCAGATCATCGACCCCGCGACGGGGGAGTTGAGGTCGTACATCACGCAGATTCTGGACGAGGGCAAGGTCACCCTGAAGGAGCAGATCAAGGCCGAGTTGCACCAGTCGATGGTGGAAGTGGGCACCGAGATCTGTCAGACGCCGAACGATGCCCGCAACGAACTGGTGAAGCTGCGTCGGAGCATCAGCGAACTGGCGGGACGGCACGGGCTGGTGATCGCGGCCGCCGGTACGCACCCGTTCTCGAATTGGGAGAAGCAAGAGATCACGCCGTTCGAGCGCTACCTCGGCGTTCAGAACGACATGCAGGATCTCGCGCGCCAGTTGCTCATCTTCGGCACGCACGTTCACATCGGGATCGAGGACCGCGACTTCCTGATTGATGCGATGAACGTGGCCCGGTACTTCGCGCCGCACATCTTGTGTCTCAGCACGTCGTCGCCGTTCTGGACCGGGCGCAACACCGGTCTGAAGAGCTACCGCTCGATCATCTTCCGCCACTTCCCTCGATCCGGCGTCCCACCGCTGTTTACTGACTGGAGCGAGTACAGCGGCATGGTGGACACGATGACGCGAACCGGGTGCATCCCGGACGGGTCCAAAATCTGGTACGACGTGCGCCCGAACCACCGCTACCCGACTCTCGAATTCCGCATCTGCGACGTCTGCACAAAAGTGGATGAGGCGGTGTGCATCGCGGCGCTGTTCCAGGCGATCATCGCGAAACTGTGGAAACTCCGGCGCGACAACATGACGTTCCGCGTGTACCCGACCGAGTTGATCGAGGAGAACAAGTGGCGCGCGGTGCGGTACGGCCTGGACGGTAAGTTGCTCGATCTCGGCAAACAGAAAGAAGTGCCGGTCCGCGAGCTGATTCACGAGCTGATCGACTGGTTCCTGCGCGACGTGATCGACGAACTCGGCACGCGCAAGGAGATCGAGTATGCGTATAAGATTCTGGAAAGCGGTTCCAGCGCCGACCGCCAACTGA
This sequence comes from Gemmata sp. SH-PL17, assembly GCF_001610855.1. Taxonomy (NCBI): domain Bacteria; kingdom Pseudomonadati; phylum Planctomycetota; class Planctomycetia; order Gemmatales; family Gemmataceae; genus Gemmata; species Gemmata sp. SH-PL17. The sequence goes on along the minus strand of NZ_CP011271.1, from coordinate 7,408,386 downwards.
AGACGTACACTCAAACCGGCACGACGCGGTCAGTGGTCGACCAGTTGGTGCGGGAGACGCAGGAGGGGATTTCTTAGGCGAACGGCCGGCGTGAGCCGGCTGGTGGGAGCGTGCCTGTTGCACGAGGGCCTACCAACCGGCTCACACCGGCCGTTCGCTCGGAGACGAGCATGAACACATTTGAGCGCGACCGTATCGTCATTCGCTACCCAACGAACTGGACCGTGGACGAGGCCGAAGACCCCGAAAGCGGCGGCTGGACCGTGACCGTGTCCAGCCCGGATACCGCGTTCTTCATGATGTCGCTTCAGCCCGACGCCCGCGATCCGGGTGACCTCGCGGACCAGACGCTCGAGGCGCTGAAGGGCGAGTACAAGGAGCTGGACTCGGAAGAAGTGATGGAGACGATTTGCGGGCAGCCGGCTATCGGTTTCAACGCGGACTTCCTCACGGTCGACACGGCCACAAACTGTCGCGTGCGGTGCATGGACACGTTCGCGGGACCGTTGTTACTACTCACCCAAGTGAGCGAGTACGACCGTGAGCAAAACGAACCCGTGCTGAACGCCATCATCAAGTCGCTCAATGTCGATGCCGAGTGATGCGTACCGCGTTTCTCGTTCTGCTGGGCTGTGCCGCGCTCGATTTGATCGCAATTGTTGTGCTGCTCAGCATTGTGTGGGTGTTGCACCGGCAGATGCGCAAAGAGGCCGCGGCGCGAGGCGAGGTGATCGTGTCGGCCGCGTCGCAGTTCGGGTACGTTTTCGCGGGATTGATGTTGTTGCTCGCGTTGTGCTGCGGGTTGGCCGCGGCACTCGTGCTGTGAGCGTGACGGCTGTGTAACACGGACCGCGATTTTCTCATTTCACCGTTGCGTGCCGCGCGCCGGCTCGTTTCACTGATAGTTGCCTTTTTGTTCGTCGGCCCTGACCCATTGAGGGGCTGTCATGCGCCCGCTTGCTCGCAATCGTTGCGCGTTCACGCTGATCGAACTGTTGGTGGTGATTGCGATTATCGCGATCCTGATCGGGCTTTTACTCCCCGCGGTGCAGAAAGTCCGTGAGGCCGCGGCCCGGATTAAGTGCGCGAACAACATGAAGCAGGTCGGGCTCGCGTTCCACAACTACCTCTCCGCACACGACACGTTCCCGCCCGGCTGGCGCGCGGACTACCACAACTACGTGGTGTGGCTGTTGCCGTACATCGAGCAGACCGCGGTCGCGGCGCGGTACGATCTGAACCTGCCGTACACGCACGCCTCGAACGTCCCCGCGGTCGAAAATGACATCACGATTCTGGTGTGCCCGTCCGCACCGGCCCGGTCCCGGATGTTCGCGTGCGATTACCCCATTTCTGAATCGGTTTCTGTGACGCAGAGCGAGTTCGGGATACCGACCACGACCGACACGAACTGGAGGACCGGTTTCTTCCGCGCGAGCAACGAGTCGGTGCGGGTGAGCGCGGTCAGTGACGGACTCTCGAACACATTTATGGTGTTCGAGGACGGCGGGCGCCCGGAATCGTGGGCGAACGGGAAACGCATTTCTGGCGGGATCATGAACGGGAACGAGCGCTGGGCCGATTCCGAGAACCGGATCACGATCGAGGTGGTGTGCAACGGGACCAGCCCGATCAACTGCCACAACGGGAACGAGATCTATTCGTTCCACTCGGGCGGGGCGAACTTTCTTTTGGGTGACGGGGCCGTGCGGTTCTTCCGCCAGAACATACCCGGGGCCGCGTTCGTCGCGTTGTACAGCCGGGCCGCGGGCGACGTGGCGCCGAACGAGTGACGGCGGGTCGCGTTCCGGGGCGGCGGTCGGTAGGATGTTGACACCGACTGCTCCCGATGGAACCCCGAATGTCCACCGACCCGTTCGCCGTGAAGCGCCAGGAGATGCGCGACGAGTTCTTCGCCAAGTTGTTCTTACTCGGCGGGTGGCTCGGTGGGACCGATACGTACAAGCGCACGATGTGGACCGCGGTGCCCGAAATCGCGCTCCAGCGCGCGGCGTACACCCTCACGTTCCGCAAGGGTTTGCCCGAGGTCGGCGCGAACAATCGGCTCGTCATGGCCGGGCACGAAGCCATGCTCGCGCAGTGGTTCCACCGGCCGCTCAAGCGAGCCGACATCGAACTGTCACGCGCGTGGTACGCGACCCAATCTGCAACGAAAGCGTTTCCGACCGAAGTGTGGGACGCGGTACTCCAGCAACCGGGTGAAGACCTCACGTTACCCATCGACATTTGGGGCTTCCCCGGCGGGCAGACGTTCCTCGCCGGCGTACCGAGTATCACCTTTGAAGGCGCGGGCGGGCTGATTTCCTACCTCGAACCCGCGATGTGCCGCTACTTCGCGCCGATCATCCAGGCGACCAAGGCCCGCCTCATGAGCGAAGCGACCCCGCGCGACGCCGAGTTCGGGCTGCGCTCCGCGCCGGTCGAGGTGTGCAACCTCGTTCTGCTCCTCGCGCGGTTCGTCGGCGGGGCCGGGACATCGGGGGGCGCGCAACTCACTTCAAACGACACGGCCGAGTTCGTGTGGCCGGAGCTGTTCAAATCGATCGGCACGATCGGTCACGAAATGATGTGTGCCGCGCAGTCGTTCGATAAGACACTCGCGGCGAGCGAGTATGAGATGATGGACCGGTTCGTATCGAAGATGGGCACCGCGTCGCTGCTCTGTGACCTCGTGGACGCGGAAACTGTCGGCTTAGAGAACGCACTTCGGGTGATTCGCACGCACCCAGAAACCGACCGCGTGGGCGTGCGTGTCGATAGCGGCGACATCGCGGCGCAGTGCGTACTGTACTTCCAGCGCATGAAGGCGCTCGGTATCCCGCCGCGCGTGATCGTCTTCGAGGACGAAGTCACCCCCGACGGCGTGCGCCGCGTCTACGACGTGTTCCGCACGCAGACCGGTATCGAGCCGACGATGCTGTTCCCGGGGGCGGGCGGGTACTGGTGGAAGCTTGTTCATCGCGACACCGTGAGCGCGGTGTTCAAGCGCACCGCGACGGCGGACCGGCCGAACGTGAAGTTTTCTAATTCGCCGGGTAAAGAAACGATTCCGGGGTACGTCCGCGTGTACGCACGCGGCGATACGCTCGTCGTCGCGGACAAGAGCGAGGACATCGACGGCGAACCGCTGTTCGTGAAGCTAGTCGAGCAGGGCCGTGTGGTGTACTCGGAGGATTTCCGCACTCAAGCGGCTCGCGCGGAACGCACCTGGGCGCGGTACACGCGGTGGGAGCCGTCGCCGTTGGTAGCTGAACACCTGAGCCGCTTCAACGCGATGCGCACGGCTGAAGTCGCGGAGGCCCGCGCGAGGTTGTCGGTGGGGACTACGGAATAATTGCCCGTTCGCCACATCGCTGGTCGCTGCGCACGGGGGCGCACTTGGTAGAATGTTGGTGGAGGGCGAGCGATGGACGACGGGGTCCGACGTTCGGTACTGCAATTGCTCGGTAACGCGATGAGTGACATTTCGGAAGACTGCTGGGCCGCTGGGTGGCTCGGCGGAACCGAATATCACGTTCCGGAACTGTGCCGCCGGGCCGCCGAGTCCGGTCGCGCTCAACGTTGGGGCGCCGGTACGGTTACCCCTGATCGGGCGCTCGGCCTCGTGTACCTCACGGAACAAATTGGGTGCTGGGCGGATCTCGATGCTGCCGGTGTTGCGTATGTGCCTCATCACCCGTTCCCGATTCCGCTAGAACATCTCGCGGTACTGGACCGGCAGTAGTCGTAACGGCCGATTCGGTGCCCGGTGGATCAACGCCCTTGGTGCCTTGTGGCCATGAAGATAAACGGTTTCCTTCGCGTCGCGGCGGCCAGCCCGGAACTGCGGGTCGCCGATTGCCCGTTCAACGCGGACCGCACGCTCGCGCTCATGGCGCGGGCCGAGGGGCAGGGGGTCAACCTGCTCGTGTTCCCGGAGTGCGGGCTGACCGGCTACACCTGTCACGACCTGTTCCACCTGGCGTCGCTCCAGCGCGCCGCGGAGGAGGCGCTCGCGAAGGTGGTGGAGAAGGGTGCGACCGTGTTCCGCGGGGTCGCGGTGGTGGGGCTGCCGCTCGCGATCGAGGGGCAGCTCTTCAACTGCGCCGCGGTCATCCACGCGGGCAAGGTGCTCGGGATCGTCCCGAAGACGTACCTGCCGAATTACAAAGAGTTCTACGACGCCCGGTACTTCTGCCCGGCCGACAACGCGAACTTCTCCGCCGCGTCGTGTGCCGGCCAGAGCGTCCCGTTCGGCACGAACCTGCTGTTCGATTGCCGCACGATGAACGGGTTCACGCTCGGCGTCGAGATCTGCGAGGATCTCTGGATGCCGGTCGCCCCCAGCGCGCTTCAGGCGCTGATGGGTGCGACCGTGTTCGCGAACCTGTCCGCGAGCAACGAGGTGATCGGCAAGGCCGGGTACCGGCGTCAGTTGGTCAGCTCGCAGTCGGCCCGGTGCATCAGCGGGTACGTGTACGCTTGCTGTGGTGAGGGCGAATCGACGACCGACATCGTGTTCGGCGGGCACTGCATGGTGGCCGAGAACGGCGTGATCCTCGCCGAGTCCGAGCGGTTCCGCCACGGTCAACAGTTGCTCGTCACCGACCTCGACCTCGACCGGCTCCTGCACGATCGCATCCAGACGAACACGTTCCATGACGCCAACCGCGTCGCGGACTTGGGCCTGGGGAAGTATCGCACACTGTCGTTCGATTTGGAGGCTACCGCGCGCGAGCCGAAACTGGTGCGAGCGGTGGACGCGAGCCCCTTCATCCCGTCCGACCCGGCCACTCTCGACGACCGCTGCCGCGACATCTTCCAGACGCAGGTCGCAGCGCTCGGGCGCCGGCTCTCGCACGTCGGGCTGCCGACCGTTTCCATCGGCGTGTCGGGCGGGCTGGACTCCACGCTCGCGCTGCTCGTCGTGTGCAAGACGATGGACGAACTGGGGGTGCCGCGCGACGGCGTTCACGCGCTCACGATGCCCGGGTTCGGCACGAGCGCGGGCACGCGGACGAACGCACACGACCTCGCCCGGGCGCTCAACATCCAGTTGCGCGAGATCGACATCCGCTCGATGTGCCTGGACCAGATGCGGGCGCTCGGGCACGCCCCGTTCGGCATCCGGCTCGAGAACGAAACCGTGGTCTCGCTCTCGGAACGGCTGCTCCGGCTGGCGCCGGACAACCGCAGCGACCTCACATTCGAGAACGTGCAGGCCCGCGTGCGTACCGCTCTCCTGATGAACGCCGGGTTCGTGATCGGTACCGGCGACCTCTCGGAACTGGCGCTCGGGTGGTGCACTTACAACGCCGACCACATGAGCATGTACAACCCGAACGTGAGCATCCCGAAGACGCTGGTGAAGTTCCTGGTAGAGTGGGCCGCGCACAACGAGTTCGACGGACCCGCCCGAGACACGCTGCTCAAGATCGTGAACACGGAGATTTCGCCGGAACTATTGCCCACGACCGCGAGCGGCGAGATCGCGCAATCGACCGAATCGACGGTCGGCCCGTATGAGTTGGTGGACTTCTTCCTCTACCATTTCCTCCGCTTCGGTGCGGAACCCGAGAAGATTCTGTTCTTGGCGGGGCACGCAAAGTTCTCACGCGAGTACACCGCGGACACCTTGCGCCACTGGCTCCGGGTGTTCCTCAAACGATTCTTCGCGAACCAGTTCAAGCGGAGCTGCCTGCCCGACGGCCCGAAGGTGGGGTCGGTGAGCGTCTCGCCTCGTGGCGACTGGCGCATGCCCAGTGACGCCGCGGCCCGCGTGTGGCTCGATGCGGTGGAGCGGAGCGAGTAGGCTTTTAAACGAATCGTGAATCACGAAACGCCAGCGGGCCGATTGGATGAATCCAATCGGCCTGCCGTTTCACAGTAGGTTACTTCTGGTAGATCGGTAAGTAGTGCGTCGGCACGCTGAGGATCAGCACCGCGATGGCGGTCTGGTACGAGGCGCCGTAGGCCGCTTCGAGGCGCGAGTCGTACCACTCACCGTTGCCCTTCTGGTAGCCCGGCGAGAGCAGCTTGTCGCGCATCCGCTTGTAGTACTTCTCCCACAACTCGCCGCCAATCTGGTTCATCGCGTGGCAGGCGTAGTAGTGGCCGTACCAGTAGTGCGCGCGGTCGTCGCTCACCTTTTCCAGGTACTCCACCGCCTGCTTGATCTCGTCCGCGTCGTACTGGCCGCACAGTTGGAGCACGCACACCCCGGCGGCGGTCCGCGCGTAGCCCGCGCCGGCCGAAAAGGGCTGGTACTTGTAGCCCCCGGTGCGCCGGTCGTAACAGCGGTTCACGTACTTGATGGCGTCCTTCATCACCCGGTCCGGGACGTGGATGCCCGCGTCCTGCGCGCCGCGGAGCGCCATCACCTGCATGATCGTGACCGAGATGTCCGCGCCCGTGGGGGCCGGGTCGTAGCGCCACCCGCCCTCGTTGTTCTGCGTCTTGTTGATGAGGTCGATGGCGCGCTTGGTGACCTTCTTCACGTCCTCGTCGCCGGTCGTGCCGTAGGCCTGTGTGAGCGCGAGCGTGGCCATGCCGTGGCAGTACATGTTGCCGCCGCGTGCGCCGACCAGGTAGCCGTCCTCGCGCGCGACGGAGCACAGGTTCCGGATGCCCTTCGCGACCGCCCGGGCGTGGTCGCCCTGGGTCGGCATGTGCCCGTTCGACATGAACGCGAGGAGCACGAACCCAGTGATCGCCGTGTTCCCCCAGGAGCCGTCGGACTCCTGTTTGTCGGCGAGGTACTTGAGCGCCTTGTCGACCGCTTTCTTGGTGTCGTCGTCCATCTTCACGTTGTCTTTGGGGACAACGCTCATCGGCTTCTCGTCGGCCGCGGGCGGTTGAGTGGCGGCCGGGGCCGCGAACACGCCGCCGAGGGCAGCGGCGAGCACGGTCGCGAGGACGGTTCGGCGCATAGAAAGCTCCCGCGAACGAGATCCGGAGGGCACTTGCATTCTGTCGCTTAGCGGAACCGGTCGATTGGCTCGAACGGTTGCCAGGGACGGGACACCAGCGCTTTCCGCGAAGAGTCATTGAGACGGAAGGCCGGCGAACCGACACGTTCGGTTCCCGGCCCTCAAGGTCGTTACAGGTCGTGGGGCTTGTGGGTCACTTCCCGCTTCCCGGAGCGGGGGCATCCCGGCCGGTTTCCCGTTCTTGATGTTGATGTTGTACTGCTTAATCAACTCGCGGAACTCGGCCGGGAACTGAGTATCGGCGGTTTGCTGGACCTTGTCGCGGTCCTTGTTGCGCAACTTGATGAAGTTGCTGTCACCGGTCGCATTGTTCCCGGCGGACCCGGTGTTCTTCAGTTTGTCGCTGCCATTCACGTCGCCTTCGCTCACCCCCATGTTCATCGGCTGGCCCATGTTCATGCCCATGCCGGGTTGCATTCCGGGCTGCATACCCATGCCAGGCTGCATCCCCATACCGGGTTGCATGCCCATTCCGGGCTGCATCCCCATCCCCATCATTCCCATGTTCATACCCATGCCGGCCTGGGCCATCATCCCCATACCGGGTTGGGCACCCTGCATGCCCTGGGCCATTGCTGCTTGGTTGAGAGCTTCGAGTGCCTGTTGAAGCCCCTGGGCGGCTTGCTGTTGGTTCATCCCGGCCTGACCGGGTTGCCCCTGTTGGAGCTGGTCGTTGGCCTTGCCGAGTTGCTCACCGGCCTTTTGCAACTGGTTCTGCACGGCCATCGGCGCGTTCGCCTGGGCTTGTTGCAGCGCGGCTTGCGCCGCGGCGTTTGCTTGCTGCGACTGCTGGAGCGCCTTCGCTGCTTCGAGAATTTTCTGCTGCAGCTCGGCGAGGAACTCGGGCGTGGGATTCACGGGCAACCCGTCTTCGTCCAGTTCTTCAAACAGCTTCTTGTCTTCGGGTTGCAACTCTTTGTCGTTTGCCCCCTTCTCGTCCTTTTGCAAGCGATTCTCGTCTGGCTGCCCTTTCTCGTCCGGTTGGGCCTTCTTATTTTTCTCCTTCGCTTCGCAGACCTTTTTCAATTCGTCGAGCGCCTTGTACCCGTGCTCGACGGCCTTTGGCAGATCGCCCTTTTCGAGCGCTTGGGCGGCCAAGTCTGCGGCCTTCGCGGAATCAAGGAGTTTTTGTTCGGCCGCTTTCTTCGCGATGTACTTCTGAAGCTTCAGGATGCTCAGCTTCTTCTTGTTCATCATGTCGTTCATGTCGTCCATCATGCCCTTGTCGCCCATCATCGGGTTAACAATGGGGATGTCGGCCATGTTCGCTTTGTCGGCGGCCATGTTCGCTTGCTCGATGGCCTTGGCGAGTTGCTGAGCTGCTTGTTGCGGGTCCACCTTGTTCGGTTGCAGCGCGGCCTGGTCCACGGCTTCCTGGCTCTTCTTTTCGTCGAGCTTCTTTTGAACCTCTTTCGCGGCGTCGGCCAGTTTGTTGGCTGCGTCCATTGCTTTCTCGCCGCCCATCATCGGCATGTTCATGGCGAGGTCGTTCTTCGCGCCCTCTTGCTTCGTGGTGGCCTCGTCGACCTTCTTGGCCGCGTCCGGGGCGAGTTCCTTGAGTTCCATCCCCACGTCCTTCGTCGGCGGCGTGAGGTCGTCTTGCTTCTTGGCGAGGTCGCCCGTTTCGGGCTTCTTGGGGTCCGAAGCGGCCTTGTCCGCGGCCTTCGCCAGTTCCTTTTCGTTCTTAGCGAGTTCTTCGAGTTTGTTCTTCAGTTCGTCCAATTTGGCGATCTCGGCGCGGCGCTCTTCGATGGCCTTCGCTTGCTTTTCGAGTTCGTCCCGGGCGTCTTGCAGCGCTTTGAGGGCTTCCTGCTGGTTCGGCTTGGCGTCGACCGGCTTCTTGTTGTCGAGCTTATTGCTGGCCTGCTTTTGTGCGTCCACGGCCTTGTCGAGCGCTTTCTTGGCGTCGGTGTTCGGCGGGAGCGGGGTGTTGCGCAGATCGTCGGTCTTCTTGGCCACGTCCTTTTGGGCGTTGGCCGCGTCCGGGGTGCGGTTCGGTTGCTCCGCGGCCTTTTCGGTCTTGGCGTTCGTGTCCTTCTGTTCCTTGATGATCTGTTCGACCTGCTCGATGGCCTGTTTGGTCGCGGCCAGCGGATCGACCTTCGCGAGTTCCGCGGCGGCGATCTGGCGGTCGAGTTCGTCCTTCGCGGCCTTCAGTGCCTCGAGGGCCTTTTCCTGCGGCTCCTGGGCGCCGGGGATGTCGCGGTCGCGGAGCTTGTCCTCGGCCTTCCACTGCTGCGTTTCGGCCGGTTTGAGGGCGTCGGCAACTTCCGGGGCCGCTTTCTCGGCAGCCTTGCGCGCGTCGCGTGTGGCGAACTCGGCCTTAGTCTGTGCGTTCGCGAGTTCGTTCGCGCGGACGGTCTTCGGGTCGGTCCCGGGGCGCCGCGGGCGTTCCAGTTCGACGCGCTCGGGCTGTTCGGCGGTGTCCTTGTTCACCTTCGTCTGGGCGTCGATGGCCTTCGCGACCTGCTTCTGGGCCTCTTTCAGGGCCTCCATGCGGTTGCCGGGCGGGTTGCGGAGTGCGGCGGCGAGGTCTTTGAGTTCCTTCGCGTGCCGGCGCTGGCGCTCGACTGCTCCGCCTTCACCGACGAAGTTACCGGCACGAAGAGCCGGTACGGTGTTACCCATGTCGGCCGCGAGTTTGATCCCGCGGGCGTGAGCTTCGGCCTTTTCGACGCGGGCGAGTTGTTCCGGGGTGAGTTGCTTCTCGTCGATGAAGCGCTTCACCTGTTTGAACACCGCGAGCACTTCCGTGCGGAGGTCGGCTTGCTCGATGGCGAGTTCTTCGCGGTCGTCCATGCGGAAACCGGAACGCGCCGGCAGCGTGCTGTTGGTGTGCGCCGCGGTGACGAGCTTAATTTGCTTCTCGGCGGCGAGTTCCAACCGCTCGGCGGCTTCGTCGAGGTTCTTGATGACGTCGAGTTGGCCGAGCATGACCTTGAGCTGCTGCACGATCCGCAGGTGCTTCGCGTAGGCCTCTTTTTGTTCCTGGGTCGCGGCCACCGGGTTCGGCGCGTTCACGGCTTTTTCCAGGTGCGCGAGTACCTGGGCCATTTGTTCCTGGCTCAGCCCGCGGAGGTCGTCGGCGACGCCGCGGAGCATCTTCTGCTCGGCGTTGGGGGCGAGTCGCTGGAACATCATGGCGTCGAGCGTGGACGACGTGCGCCGGGCGGCTTCGTCCACGCGGGCCTTGACCTTCTTTTGCTCGTCCCGCTGCTTGATCGCTTCGGGGTCTTGGGAAATGGCCATCGGGACGACCGTCCCGACCAGCACCAGAGCGGCCACGAACCAACCACGGCGAGCGGTCATCGGCGGCCTCCTTGAGGCGGTTGGGACGCGGAGAGCGGCGGCCCGGTGAGAAGTCTTTCCAGTATCCAATCGCAGTAGACGGAATTCAATCGGAAAGCATTCGCTCTGTTACGCGAACGTTTCAGAAAACGCGCCCCGGCGGCAAGGCATGCAAATGACTCGCCGGGCGCCCGAAAATCCCCAGTAACTAATACCCGTTCCCGGCGCGGGTCAGACACCGGGGTTACTTTTTCGGCTCTTTCGGCGGAGTCACGGTTTCGCGGAAGACGTTCGCTTGGTCCGCGGCGAGATCGCGCAACTTGTCCTGGAGCCGGCGGTTCTGTTCGTCCCGCATCTTCAGGGCCAGCATCGCGTCCTCGGCACTCACGAGCGTTTTTCGACGCGCCTCTTTCGTGTACCCGGGCGCGCGCCCGGGCGTGGGGTTCTTATCGAACACCTCCATGAACAATTCAACCGTGTCGCCCAGTTCGAGTTTCGCGGTGGTGAATCCCCCGCCGCTGTCGGGCACCTTTTTAATGAGTCCGTCGATCTCGAACATGTACCGCCCGCCCGCTTCCAGTCCGCCCGGTTCGGTGCTCGGATCGGGTGAGGGGAACGAGTAAAATTCGACGTTCACGCGGAACCGGTCCAGTTTGCTCAACCCCTGCCAGGACTTCTCGAACAGACCTAGGTCCGGGACGTACTTGCCGACCGTTTTGAGGTCCGCCGTGACCGGCTTCAGCGTCAGTCGCGTGAACACCTTGTTCTCGGGATCTTGCCGCGGGTGCTGGATGTCCTGAAGCTCCTTCGGGTAGGCGTCCGGCGCGACGCCCTTGGGAATCACCCGGTACGCGATGTTCGCCCGGCTGATCCCCTGTTCGGACCGGGCGTGGTAAATCACCATGATCCGACCGCCCTCGGCCAGCGGGAACTTGTCGCCCCACTCGTGCGCGATCTTCGCGTCCGGGCTGCCGTCGTAGTCCGTCGGGTCCGGGTGGCGCATCGATTCGGGCATGAACGCGACGGTTGGGGGCCGATCTTCCAGCATGCGCACGTTGCGCCGGATCGGGACCGAGTTCACGAACCCGCGGTCGTCGGTCAGCTCGATCCGGTACCCGATGGTTTTGCCGGTGGTGGGGAACAGCCACACGGCGGACTTGCGATCCGCGCCAACGTCGCGCGGGGCGTGGAAGTCGGCGGGGCCGTCCGGGTAGTCCTTTTCGCGCACGCCGTCGCGCACGATGGGGATCAACCGCGCTTTCTGCACGGGCTTGTTGAACTTCGCTTCGACGAGGATCTGGGACAGTGGCAGGGCGTCCGTCACCTCTCCGCGCACTCCGCCGTCGCTCTTGCGGACGTAAGGCGCGCCGGTGGGTTGAGTGCCCAGGTACTTCGGGAGCCACTGCTCGGCGGTGATCGCGTCGCTGTCGCTGCTCAGTTGTGGCGGCGGCTCGAACCGGATGCGCCCCGATTCGCGCGTCCGCCCGTTGTCCAGGCGCGCGGTGAAACTGAAATCGAGCGACGACGCGGGGAGCTTCGCCACGAAGTACGCGGCCCCGTCCTCGCCCTCAATGGCCTTCTCGTAGACGAGGTCGTAGCTCTCTTCCGGTTGCCCGTCCGGTTCGACTCGCAGTCGCCCGGAGAACCCGCCCGTGGATGGGGGGAGCGTGAACCCGTGCTCCGCACGGAGCCACTCGGTGAACCACGGGCGCGGGTAATCACCGGTAACCTTGTACCGCACTTCGACTTCCGCGCCGGTCGGCCACACTTCTTGCGAAACGTTTTGCAGGTGAATTGTGCGAGGGATTTCCACGCTCTGGAGCAACTGGCGCTTCACCAGTACGCTGGCCAGCGCGGGCTTCGCGACCGCGTAAGCCGCCCACCCGCACAGTATCGGACCCGCGACCAGTGCCGCGAACGCGAGGCGCCGGTAGTCGATCAGCTTGAGGAGATTGTGGCGCGCCGCGATCTCGCCCGCTTCGCGCGTGACGTCCGCGATCAGTGACGGGGACATGCCCTGTGTGCGGGCCGTCGGGCGGTTCAGTTGGAGCGCGGTTACGAGCCGGTGCCCGAACTCGGGGATCGCTTCTTCGGCCCGGCCCGCGAGTTCGTCCACCGAGGGCGTTCTGCGCCACGGGCGGACGAGCAAGTAGTACGCGAGTACGAGCGCGAAGAGTACTTGCCCGCAGGTCATACAGACCCGGAGCCATTGGGGGGAGTCGTCGATAACGGCCGCGGCCGGGGGCCGGAACCCGTGGTGGAGCCGGAGGTGTTCGGTGAGCCAGCGCTCTTCGGCCGTGGGCGCCGAGGCGGGGGCGAAGACCCAGGTGTCTTTGAGAAACTGGCGCCACGACTCGGAACCGAGGTAACGGTCGGCGGTCCAGTCGATGAGGCACGCGACCGCGAGCACGGCGCCGACGGCGGCCCCCACCGCGCGCCGCCCCACGCGAGCCGGACCAGTCGCTCCGTGAACCGCCAGTGCTGGAGTTGTCCGAGTATGTGAGTCATGTGCAACGGCGCGAAGCAGGGGTTTTAGATTTAGCCCCGGAGGGCGTAGGCGCGTAGCCAGGGGTGAAACCCCTGGCGGGGCAATACCGGTCGGGGCACGCGCCCATTTACGTTGTGCCGGCGCGTCAGATCTACGCGCCCGCGGTCTCCAACACGAATACGGCTCCGGTCGGCTCGGGTAGCCCGCCAGGGGTTTCACCCCCGGCTACACGCCCACGCCCCTCCGGGGCTGAGTACCGAGAATCGCCCTCAACTCAGTCCGCAGAATTTACGCAAGAACCATTCGAGCGACAGCAAGCAGATCAGGAGCCCCATCCACCACTTGTTCCACAGGACGATTTCGTCGCGCCGGGTGAATTTCGTGTACTGCGGCTTCACTTCGTTTGGCAGTTTGAACAAGTCTTCCTCGTGGTAGAACTTGCCGGGCTGCTCGACCGCGCCGCTATCGGCCGCGAGTTTCATCATTTCGAGTTCCGCCAATCCGCCGGGCGCTTGCTCGTGGTCGGGCGGCAAGTTGACGCGGTATTCCAGGTTCGCGGGAGATTTGTTGTTCGGCGTCACCGTGAGTTTGAAGCGCCCGAACTGGTTGAACGGCAACGGGGCCACGAACTCACCGTCCTGCCCGTGGAGTTTCCGCAGCTTGATCGCCGAGGTGCGGTTCTGGTCGTTCGGGTCCGCGTCGAGTTTCTCCAAGGTCGCGTCGATCTCCTCGGCGGTGTACGGTTTGAAGTTCTCGTCGAGCACGCGGGCGTAAATCTGGCCGCTCTTGCCCTGTATCGGTTCGAGCGTGTCGAGTGACGCCTGCGTTAACTTGGTCCCGAGCGCGCGGGGCACGCCGGCCAGGTACACGCACTGGCTCCAGAACCGGCCGAAGTACCGGTCGGCCTCGTTGAACCGCCACCGCCAGGTGTCGTCGAACGCACAGAACAGGACGTAGCCCTTGCCGTAGTAGTGCCCCGCGAGCAGCGGCATCGCCCGATTGTCCGGTTCGGGAGTGCGAGCGGTCGGGTGAACGAGGAACGCTTCCGCGCCCGGCTTGAGGCGCATAACGGGGTAGTACCACTCGATCGGCTGGAGCTGTTTCTTTGCGGTGCGGCTCGAATCGGGGGCCGGAGGGGTGTCGATCATCCCGACCGGTGTGACGCGCCCCCACAAATCCCCGTTGTCGAGCGGGTCGTCTTCGAGGGTCACGAGCGGGTTTCGCGTCGCGGTCGGCGCGAGCGCCGGGACGAACGGCTGGTAGTACCGGCCCTGGGGCGGCTGGATCGCGAACTTGACCGGCTTCAACTCGACCGGCAGAACGTCGGCGATGGTCGCCTGCCCGCTCTCTTCGTTGAGCCACCCGGTCGGCCCGTTCCACTTCCCGGCGACGTGAACCATCCCGCCGCCCTCGGCCACGAACTCCTTGATGACCTGCTGCTGCTCGCGCGAGAAGAACTTGCCCGGTACGTCGCCGAGGATGAGCAGATCGTACTCGTTGATGAGCTTGCGGAACTCCTCGCGCTCCAGACTGAGCGTGCCGTTGAGTTGGCGCGTGAATTCGAGCAACCACGGGTAGCCGGACTTCATCGCTTCGCGGTCGCCCTCGGTGAGGAAGAACCGCGCGTCCACGCGGCGGTCGCGCAGGAGCGCCCGCTGGAGGAACTGGAAGTCCTTGCGGGGCAGCCCTTCGACTACCAGCACCTTCAGTTTCTTGGTGGTGACCTGTGTGGGCTTGGTGGTCGAGTCGGTGAGTGTGTCCGTGGCGACACCGGCTGCTCCACCGGGGGTTACTGTTATCGTGACGGTAATTTCTTGCTTCTTGGACTCCGAGTCCTCTTTGGTCGGCACGAAGGTGAGCACCTCGCGCAGGTCGTCGCCCGCGCGGACCGGGATGCCGCGCTTGGCTACGACTTCGCGGTCGCCGAACTTCGCCACAATGTCGACCGTCCCCTCGCGGACGCCCCGAACCGCGTAGCGGACCGGGATGGCTACGGTGTCGTCGATGAACACCGACTCCGGCACGCTCGCATCGCGCAACCGGAGCTGGCCGAACGAGGAGCTGCCGACGCCGTAGATGTGGAGCGGAATTCGGCGCACGCGGTACCGTTCCGCGAGTTCGGCGAGGCTCTTGTCGCTGGCGTTCTCGCGCCCGTCAGTGACAAGGACCACGGCCGCGGGTTGCTCGTTCTCGTCGCGGTTGAGTAGCTCAAGGGCGGCGCTCACTAGTGCGGTGCGCGGTTGGTCCGCGGTGACGGTCTTGATCCACGCGGTGTCGCCGGAATCGCGCCCGGCGCGGCTGGTGCCGAACGTGGAGATTTCGAGCGGGCCGACCTTTTTGAGCTTGTTGAGGAGGTCGAGTCGCGGATTCGTGAGTGCGGCGCGTGCGACCTCCAGGCGCGAGGGGCGCTCGGACCCCGGTCCCCGGTCCGGGGGCGACTCCGCGGGGAAGGGCTTGCCGGGTTCGAGGAGGTTGAACGCGAGGGCCGCGCGCCACTGATCGTCGGCGTTCGGGCGCGGGTCTTTTTGGTCCATGCTCTGCGACACGTCGATGAGCACGGCGACGGTCCGGGGGCGCTCGCCGGTTTTGTCACTGACCCACACCGGGCGCATCAAGAGGAACGCGACCACGACCAAAGTCGCCGCGCGCACGCCGGTAAGGAGCAACCGCTGGCCGGTCGTCAGGCGCCCGGCTTCCTTCGCGTAGAGCACGACGACCGCGGCGACCGCGATCAGCCCCAGTGGGATCGCCGCCCAGGGGACGATCCCGCCCCGAACTTGCGGTTCGCCAATGAATAAGCCCCAGAACAGCCCCACGAGGGGCGCGTCGGCGAACAACGAGGTGGGTGCGAACAGTGTGTTCATAAGTCGTTACACTCGTCGTGACCGGCCACCGTTGCGAACCCCACTCCGAAAACCCTCACCACGTTTTCCCACAGAACCACGCCCAGGTCGCCTCGCCGACCAGCAGGACCAGCAGACCCAACAGGAACCAGTGGGTCCACTCGCCGCGGGTGCGGCGCTCGCGCACGGCCGTTTCGGTCCCGGCCCCTGCCGTGATGATCGCGGGGCGGAACCCGAGCAATTTTTCCAACTCGCCGTCGGAAATCGCGTCGAGGTTCTCCGTTTCGCGCAGGTCGGGGTTCACGGCGAACGTGACGCCGTCCGTTTCCGGCGCGCCGACGGGTACGATCGCGTACTCACCGGCCACGAGCGCATCGGCGGTGCTCACAGTGAGCTTCTGCCCGACTTCGGACCGCGGTTCGGCGAGCTTCACGCGCGGGCGCACCTTGTCGCTCGCCTTGGCGCCGCGCGGGCGCGGTTTCACCAACTCGAACCCCGGCGCGATCATGGGGGGCGTCCAGCTCAGCGTGTCCCCGGCGGTGCGGGTGCCGCCCGGAACCTTGCGGCCCGTGAGGTGCGAGACGATGTACGTCGTCATCGGGACCGCGAGCTGCCCGTCGGACATCACGCGCCCCCAGGTTTCGTCGAGCGACGTGGCGAAGAAGATCACCTCGCCCTCGCCCACGACCCGGGATGCGACCAGCGGCGCGCCCTGCGTGGTGCGCATCAGAACGCGCCCGCCGTTCGGGGCCGATTCGTCGAGGTCGAACATGCGCGTGGCCGTCGCGCGGCGCAGCCAGTCGGTGTAGGGCTTCACCTGTCCGAACACGGACGCGGCGTCGATGCTCTCCGCGGCCGGGACGAACGGGGTCGCGTCCGGGGTGTCGCGCGCGTCGCGCAGCGGGAACGGGAGCAGCCCGGCCCCGGCGCTCCCGAGCACGCGGTTGTACGCGCCCGCCTGAACCAGGTCGCCGCACCCGATCACCAGCCCGCCCCCGGCCCGCACGAACTCGGTGAGCTTCGTCACGAACGCGGGCGACAGGCCCGAGAGCGGGTCGTCGGTCCGGGCCGCGGCGTTGAGGAGGTAAACGATGTCCTTCCCCGCGAGCTTCTCGGGGCTGACCTCTTGGGGGAGCGCGGATTCCGTTTCGATGAAGTACCGCTCGATCTTGTCCTTGTCGCGGTCCGGGTCGAACGGGACGAGTGCCTTCCGCACGAACCAGTCGCCCGCGTCGGTGGCGGGTTGGCCCGCGAACGGGTACGCGACCAGCAACACGCGCACCTTGTCGCGCACGCCGACGATCTTGTACAGCACGTTGTCCCCCTCGACCCCGTCGCCGTCCACGAACACCGCGAGGAGCCGCGCGCCGGCCTCGTCGAGGCTGCCCGTCAGGGTCACTTCCGCGTTCGTGCCCGGGTCGATGTGCTCGATCTGCACCACGTCGCGCTCGACCGCCTTGCCGTCGAGTTCGAGCGCCACCTTCACCCCGCGGACCGGTTCGCGGCCCGTGTTGCGGACCGTGACCACGAACGGCACGCGGGTCCGGGTGTGCGGAATCGCGGCGAGCAGTTTTACGTCGGTGATGGAGACGTTCGACACCTTGCGCTCCGGGTTCCCGCACCGGATGAAGACGAGGTTCGCCCGCGCTTTGATCTCCTCGCACTTGGCGCGCACGGCCCCTTGCTGGCGCTCGAACCCGCTCTTTTGCATGTCGGAGAAGACGTAGATCTCTTTCGCGGGGGCGGTGCCGCTCTCGGCCGCGGTCAGGGCGTCGGTCAGCCCCGGCAGGACGTCCGTCGAGAGGCTCGTGACCTCGACGGACTGGATGACCTGCCGCGCCTGGTCGCGGTTGTAGCGCGAGACCGGGCCGAGGAGACTGGCGCGGTCGGCGCAGGCGTAAATCTGGACCGACGACTTGTTGGGCAGCGTTTCGAGAACGGCGAGTGCGGCCTCCTTCGCGCGCTCGAGGCGCGTTCGCTCGCCGTCGCGCGCGGCCATGCTGTACGACGTATCAAACACGAACACCGCGTCGATAGTTTCGGCCCCGGTCGACGCGGTGGACTCGCGCCCCGGGCGGGCGATGGCGACGGCGAGCAGGATCAGCGCCAGGCACCGCAGCGCGAGCAGCACCCACTCTTGGAACTTGAGGCGCCGACTGGTCTGCTCGACGGCCTCCTTGATGAACTTCATCGGCGCCCACGGCAGCGGCTTGTACCGCGCGCGGTAGAAGAAGTGCAGCGCAATCGGCACGGTCACCGCGGTCGCGCCGAGCAACATCATGGGGGCCAGGAGCTGCATCGCGTGAGAACCTGGGAGGCGGTCGGAGTGCTACTTTGAACCGGTCGGCTGGGGCGGTTTCACGGGTTGAGCGACAGGTTTCTCTGTTGTCTTCGTGAACCGTAAGACCGTAACCATTGGGGCCGGAGGCTTTTGTGAGGGAACCTGTGCTTTAAATTCTGTCGGTGTTGTTCCGTCGCTGAATGCGACGACTATCGCGTCGCCCTCGAACTTGTAGATCCACACCTGCGCCGCACGAGCAGAGGGCTTACCGCCAGGCTCGATTGTGTTCAGGGTCAGCGTTTTGGGATTCTTGGTCGAATCCCATGTTGCCACGTGAGGTTCGCCGGGGTCCGTTGCGGATTCACGGAGGCTTAACCGGTCGCCCTCGACTTGGAGGCGAGGGACGCGATCCCCACTAAGCTCCTTCGGTCCCTTACCGTTATCGGCGGACGCCGCTTTCCACACCCCCTGGAAGCGTTCCTTGTCCGACAATGCGTTATCCGGGGATGGTCCGTTTGAGTTGGTTTCGGAAGCTCCGCCCCCGGTAGCGGACGAAGATGGTTCGGTTTTCTTGCAACCCGCGCCGAGCGCGATGAGGACCGCGAACAGTGCGAACACAGCGAACGTGCGCATCAATTCAACTCCTTTACTTGGCGGTGGCACGGGACGTACCGCGGAAGGTGCTTCGCGATGTGCCGGAGCGGGAGGTGCCGCTGAACGATCCCGACGACTCCTCGTTCGCCTTTTTCAGAACCATGAGAACGACGCCGGGCACATCGGGCTTCCCCGGTTCGGACACGTCCGGGCGGGACTTGAACTCCGTCGGAGGGGCCTTTTTCTCGTCCCGGGTGAACGCGACGATGAGCGCGTCCCCGTCGAACTTGTAGATCCACCTCCACCCGTTCGCCTCCTGCGGGGTCGCGGGGGCATCGCCCGATCGCGCGGTGCTGCGGACCGTTCCGCGGGTCGTGGCGCGTTGCGTACCCCGTGCGGTGCCTGGCGTCACCTCGTCCGCGCCGGCGCGGATGTGTGTCATGAGCTTCGGGTTCAGTTTTTCGTTGAGCGCGAACCGTGTAGCGAACTCTGCGCGCCCGTTGTCGAGGATCGTCATCCGGTCCCCGTCGAACCGGAACCGGACGTACTTCAGGTCTTCGTTGTCGCGGGCTTTCTCGGCGTCCGTGCGGTTCGGCCGACCGTTATCGAACGTGTCGATGCGCCACAAGCCCTGGAGTTTCTTGTGGTCGGCGCTGACGTCCGTAGAGCGCGCGTTTGGTTCGGTCAACCGGCCGCACCCGCCGCCGAGTGCGGCGCAGGACACGAGCAGCGTGAGCGCGATGAACTTGGGCATGACGGTCCCTCACTTTTTGGCGCGGGTAAAGGTCAGCGACGCGACGGTCTCCCCGTCCTTGCCGCTGAACCCCTTGGGGGCTTCCTTTTGGTCGCCGGTGTTGATGGCCAGAACGAGTGTATCGCCCTCGATCTTGTAAATCATCACGAACGCTTCGGGGGCCAAGGTCGCCGACGGTTTACCGTTGAGGTCGGTCTCCTTCATGTCGGTCGAGGTCAGGCGCCGCGGACTCGCGTTCGTGTCGAGCTTGAACGTACCGGACAACCGCGCGTTCAGTTTGGAGAGCGTGATCGCGACCGTGTTGTCACGCACCTCGGTGGTCACTTCCAGTTGATCCAGAATAACCGGCCCGAGCGAGGTGCCGTTGAGCCCGATGTCGGTGAGCGACCATTTTCCCTGCAGCGCGGCGAGGTCCGGGTGCTCACCCTCTTTCATGAGGTGTTTGGGCACCGGCGCCGCGGGTGTGGGGCCGACCAGTACGACGAGCAGCACCAGTACAGCGCAACGCACGGCGTTACCTCCCTTGCAGTTCCAGTACCCAAACCGGGGGACCGTCGTCCGCGTCGAACGTGGTCGGGCGCGGGAGCGGGTTGGGGGCGGTCACGAGTTTCGCTTTGTCGCCCTCGATCGTGTAAATCCCCCGGAGGACTACCGGCACGCTGCTTCCGCCGCGCCGCTCCTGGAGCGGGGAGTCGTCTGCGGTGAGTTGCGTGAGGTCGATTTCCTTCGGGTTCGTGTCGGGGCGGAGCGTCATTGCGTAGCGCTTCTGGTCCGTACCTCCGACCAACCAGGTCCACTTGTCACCGGACACGCGGACCGTGATCGGCATCTGCTTCTCGCGGTCGGCCACGGTCAACTTCCACTCACCCTGGAACCGGCTGAAGTCGTCGCGCGGCTCGGGTGTGCGGAACGCGAAGTACCACACGGCGAACGCGACGGCGGCGACCCCGGCTGCGGCAACTACGATCCGGCGACCTGTTCTTTGCCCCTCTCCCTTTGGGGGAGGGGGTGGAGAGGGGCTGGGGGCCGAACCTCCCCCCCCGTCCCCCCTCCCTGAAGGGAAGGGGGGGACAGAAGCTTCGCGCTCAATGAGAGCGCTGCCCGTTGCAGAGGAATCGCGCGCCTGCTCCCCCTTCCCTTCAGGGAGGGGGGACGGGGGGGGAGGTTCCACGGTCATCGTCGTCCCATCTGGAGCCGGCGCACGAGGTACTCGGACAGGGCCACCTCGAGCGGCCGGTCGGTCATCATCTGCACGTAGTCCACGCCGCTGCCGTCGCAGCCCTTTTGGATGTCCGCCAGGTACTTGTTTACGATCCGCAGGTACGCCGGGCGTAGCAAGTGCGGGCGCGTCATCCGCTCCTCGAACCCCTCCAGCCCGATGAAGCGGATGTTGCCGTCGAGCGGGAACTTGACCTCGTCCGGGTGGAGGACGTGGAACAGGATCACCTCGTGCCCGCGGAACCGCAGGTGCCGGAGCGCGGCGAGGATCGGGTCGAGGTCTTCGAGGCAATCGGAGATCAGGCACACGATCCCGCGCCGGCTGATGCGATCGGCCACCTCGTCGAGCAGCGGGCCGATGTTCGTGCGGTCGCGGGGCTGCGTGTCTTCGAGCGTGTGGGTGATCGCGTTGATGTGGGCCAGGGAGCTGCTCGCCGGCAGTTCCGCGACCCACCCGGTGTTGAAGATTCGCAGGCTCACGGTGTCGCGCTGGCGGATCGTCATGTACGCGATGGACGCGGCCAGGAGCTTCGCGAACTCGAGTTTGTTCGTGTCGCCGCGCCCGTACCGCATCGAGTTGCTGCCGTCGAGCAGCAGGTGGCACAGGAAGTTGGTTTCCTGCTCGTACTGCTTAATGGTGTAGCGCTCGGACCGGCCGTAGCTCTTCCAGTCGATGTGCCGGATGTCGTCGCCCGGGACGTACTCGCGGTGCTGGACGAACTCGACGGAGAAGCCCTTGAAGGGGCTCTTGTGGTCCCCGACGCGCAGCCCCTCGACCACCTGCCGGGCTTTCATGCCCAGGGCTTCGGCGCGGGCCAGGATTTGGGGATCGAGATAGGACGGCATCACTCAGTGTTCCACGTTCCACGTTTCAGAGTTCAGTGCAGCGCCCGAGTGGGTAGCTACTTCTTGTTGTTCAACTTGGAACATGGAACTTTGAAACTTGGAACTCTTTGTTACGCAGCTACCGCCTTCGCCGCGCTCTTCACGAGCTGGCGAATCACCTCGTCGATTGTAACGCCCTCGCTCTGCGCGGCGAAGTTGAGAATGAGCCGGTGGCGCAGGATCGGCGTCGCCACCGCGACCACGTCGTCGCCGGCCACGTGGTTCGAGCCGCGCAGGAGCGCGTGGGCTTTCGCCGCGAGGATCAGGTTCATGCTGGCGCGCGGCCCAGCGCCCCACGTGAGCCACTTCTGCACGAACTCCGCGGCCTCTGGGGTGCCCGGGCGCGACAGCCGGGTGATCCGCTTCGCGAAGTGGAACACCTTGTCGGACACCGGCACGCGGCGCACGATCTGCTGCAGCCCGAGGATGTCCTCGCCGTTGAGCACCGGGCTGACGCTCACCTTGGTGTCCGAGGTGCCCATGCGCATGATCTGTTCCTCTTCCTCGTCGGTCGGGTAATCGACCTTGATGAGGAACAGGAACCGGTCGAGTTGCGCTTCGGGGAGCGGGTACGTCCCTTCTTGCTCGATTGGGTTCTGCGTCGCGAGCACGAAGAACGGGCTGCGCATCGGGTGGTCGGTGCCGCCGATGGACACCTTGCGCTCCTGCATCGCTTCGAGGAGCGCGGCCTGGGTTTTGGGCGGGGTCCGGTTGATTTCGTCCGCCAGCACGATGTTCGAGAAGATCGGCCCGGCCATGAACTTGAACATGCGCTCGCGCGTCACCGGGTCGTCCTGGATCACCTCGGAGCCGGTGATGTCCGACGGCATCAGGTCGGGGGTGAACTGGATGCGCTTGAACCCGAGGTCGAGCGCCTGGGCCAGCGTCGAAACCATGAGTGTCTTCGCCAACCCCGGTACGCCCATGAGCAGCGCGTGGCTGCGGCAGAAGATCGCCATCAGCAGTTCGTCGACCACCTTCTCCTGGCCGACGATGACCTTGCCGATCTCTTTTTTCAACTTCTGGTGCGCGACCCGAAGTTTCTCGATCATCGCAACGTCGGTGTCCGCGTGGTCGGCGCTCATGGTTCGTTGATCGGTTTTGGTGGTGATTGGGCGGGAGAGGGGCCGGCAGGTCAGGATCTATCTAATCACACGGGGCGAACGGACGCAAAGGGATTAAACCCCGCTCGCGCCAGAAAGTAGCGACGAGAAATGGAGGAACGTTCGGGGCGCGATTTGATTCAAACCGTGATTGGTAACCGCGCCGGTTCATTGACCGGCGCGGTTCTGGGATTCGTCGTTCGTTCGGAACTTATTCCCCGAACCCGTTCGGGTGCGACTGGTGCCAGCGCCACGCGGTGTCGAGGATCGCGCGGAGGCTGTCGTACTTCGCGGACCAGCCGAGTTCGTGCCGGATCTTGTCCGCGCTCGCGACGAGTACCGGGGGGTCGCCGGCGCGCCGCGGGCCTTCTTTTACGGGTACCTTCAGCCCCGTGACGGCTTCTACTGCGGCGATCACCTCGCGCACACTGTACCCGCGCCCGAGTCCCACGTTGTACGCGAGCTTCGAGCCGGGGGCGATTTTGTCCAGCGCCAGAGCGTGGGCCGTGGCGAGGTCGTCCACGTGGACGTAGTCGCGAACGCAGGTGCCGTCCGGGGTCGGGTAATCGGTGCCGAAGACCGTGACGTGCGGGATCTTACCCTGCGCCGCCCGGAACGCGAGCGGAACGAGGTGCGTTTCCGGGGTGTGGTCCTCGCCAATGGAGCCGTCCGCGGCGGCGCCGGCCGCATTGAAGTACCGCAGCGTGCAGAACCCGAACGGGTGGGCCGCCGCGTAATCCGCCAGCGCGCGCTCGAACGCGAGCTTCGTGTGACCGTAGGGGTTCACCGGGTTTTGCGGCGCGTCTTCCGGGATCGGTACCTGTGTCGGTTCGCCGTAGGTCGCGCACGAGCTGGAGAAGACGAACTTCTGGATGCCGTTGCGCCGGCACCGGTCGAGCAGTTGCAGGGAGTAGATGAGGTTGTTCGTGTAATACTTCGCGGGGTTCGTGACGGACTCGCCCACAGAGGCGAGCGCCGCGAAGTGTATGACCGCCTCGATGCGGTTGACGACCAGCAGTTGGTCGAGGTGATCGATGTCTCGCAGGTTGCCCACTACAAGGGCTTCGGCCGGAACCGCTTGTCGGTGCCCGTACTCGAGGTTGTCGAATACGGTGACTTCGTGCCCGTTCGCGAGCAGGTGGCGGACCGTGTGCGAGCCGATGTACCCGGCCCCACCGGTGACGAGAATGCGCATGGTACTCTTGGAGTGTCCGTGTTCAGTGTTCAGCCAGGGGCGGGGCGCCCCTGACACTGTCGTTATGCGGACGCGGGAACACTTCGTCTGCTCCGGACGGGCACCGGGCGCGGACTAGCTCGTGATCCCCTTCGTGATGGTGAGGAAGATGTGCTCGATGTTGATCTCTTCTTCCCGGAAGCTGTGGAGCTTGAACCGGTCGGCGATGAGGCGCTCGGGGATGAAACTCCCGTCGTCGTAGTCCCCGCGGAGCGCGACGCGAACAGCGCCGGCCTTCGGGTCGAGTTCCGCGCTCGCGACCTCTTTAAACGCGCTTAACTTCTTGGCGGCTTCGGCGTTGCGCTCGCCGACGGAAACCAGGAACGCGCGCCCGCCGCGGAGCTTGCGGACCTCGTTCTCGGCTTCTTCGACGGTGCCATTGAAGATCAGCTTCCCGCGCTCGATGATGCCGAGCGTGTTACAGATCTCGGCCAGCTCCGGGAGGATGTGCGACGACAGCATGATCGTCTTCTGTTCCTGGCGCAGGCGCTTGATGAGTTCCCGCATTTCGATGCGGGCGCGGGGGTCGAGGCCGCTCGCGGGTTCGTCGAGGAGGAGCACCTGCGGGTCGTGGAGCAGCACGCGCGCGAGTCCGAGGCGCTGCGTCATCCCGCGGCTCAGGCTCGTCACGAGAGCGTCGCGCTTGTACCCGAGGTCGACGTAATCGAGCACCTGTTCGACCTTCTTCTTGCGCTCCGCGCCCTGGATGCGGTACGCGGCGGCGAAGAACTCCAGGTACTCGGTCACCTTCATGTCGTCGTACACGCCGAAGAAGTCCGGCATGTACCCGATCGCGCGGCGGATCTCCTTCGATCCGGTGTAGATCGAGTGCCCGCACACGGTCGCCTCGCCCCAACTGGGGTTCAGCAGCGTGGCGAGCATCCGCATCGTGGTGGTCTTCCCGGACCCGTTCGGCCCGATGAACCCGTACACGTCGCCCGGCGCCAGCTTCAGCGAAAGCCGGTCCACCGCGAACAACTCGCCGTACTTCTTCGTCAGGTCGCGGCACTCGATCATGGCGTGAGTTCCAAGTTCTGGAGTTCCAAGTTCTGGAGTTCCAAAGTTCCAAGCTTCTGTCCGCACACCTCATTCTGGCCGGCTCGGGGTTAGGCGTCTTCTGCGAACTTCCGACCTTTGAGGTCGGATTGGTCGAGGTAACGAATGAACCCCTGGACAAGCCTCGTCGTATCGAGGGCCAGTGTCGTGATGCGCTCGAACGTCTCTTGATCGATGTATTCCACGTCGAGGGCCGCGTAGAGTTGTGCGCGAACCTCGCCCGCCGACCCTTTTGCAATGTAAAGGAACTGTCGAAATTCCGCGTTCCCGTCCCTTTCGTACCCTTCCGCAATGTTCGACATCGCAGAAATTGTTGCTCTGCGAATTTGATCGCGGAGAGCGAAGCCACGAGCGAACGATTCTCCGCGCGTGATTCGGTAAACCTCGCGGTTCAACTCACGAGCTTTTTTCCAAGCTTCGATGTCCTCAAGTCGGCGGATCGTGGGCATGATCGCTCCGGTGTGATTTCAACTTGGAACATGGAACTTGAGAACTAGTGAACTATTTGACCGGGATGTAAAATCGGACCCACGTTTCTTGTCGCGCGGTGCCGGGGATCGGTCGGCGCTCGCCGGAACCCGGCAGGCCCTTCAGCCACAGTTTCGCGGGCGCGTTCGGACCGGTGAGGACGTCTTCTGCCGAACCGAGCGGCGGAGCGACGCGGCCGACGACGATTACTTCGTCGCGGTTGTCGGGTGCGAGCCGCCACGACTGATCCAGGCGCCGCAGTGATGCGTTCCCCGCGATCACGCCCTCGTCGTTCTTCAGTGCCCCCTCGTGGAACAGCATCCCCATGAGCGGGAGCGGGCCGCCGAGCGCCGTCTGTTGCAGCGACTGGCGCTGCACGTTCTTCTGTACGGGGCGCTGCGCGTAGGCCGGGTCGCGGGCGAGCAGTGCATCAAGTCCGGCGTTCTTCTGGAGCCACTGCGTTGCGGGGGTACCCTGATCGAGAACCAGGCGCACGGGGGCGCCGCGAACGATTACCTCGCCCGGGAGCGGGTAGGCGTGGCCCGCGTAGAACGCGACGCACTCCGTCAGTTCCGGGAGCGGGAGGTTGTGCTCGAAACTGCCGAGCACCTTCGCACGGTCGCCCGGCGGGTGGACGAGGTTCGCTTCGAGCCGGCGGTGCGTCTGGCCCGTCGGCGCTTGTGACGCTGGGATGTCCAACGGGGACGACCAGTTCGCGGAGAACGCCTTCGTGGACCATATTTGAATGGGCACGTTCTCCAAACCGGTAGGTTCCACCGCGTACTTGCGGCGGGTGATGCCCGCGCGCCCGCTTCGCGGCGCACCGATGCACTCGACCGCGGTCCCTTTGGGCTGTTCGTCGGTTCCCCAATCGCTACCCGGAGTCACACCGACGGTGTACGAATCGATCCGCGGGCTGAAGATCGTGAACCACGTGGTGCCGTAAATGCGGTTCGACGGCGCGTCCACGTCCACCACGTCGATCTTGTTTATCTTCAGGTCGCGCCCCTTCACCGCGGACGCGGAGACGTATGTCAGCACGCTCACGGTCAGCACGATGATCGGGAACGTGATCCAGGTGAGTTCGAGCCGGCCCAGGAACCGCTTCAGAACGTAATACTCGACCGGACCGATGAGCAGGATGTACAGCACGATGAGCAGCGCGACCCAGCCGAACGACACCACGGGAACGCCGTCGAACGTGTCGTTGTGAACGCGCATCGCGACCGTGGCCGAGTCCTCTTCTTCGGTCACCACCCCGGGCGGGCGCGGTTTCCCGTCGCCGCCACTGGAGGCCCGGTTCGCACCGCATTCGCGGAGCACGAAGTCCCAGAAATCGGGCCGGGCGGAGAACTCGGCGAACGGCGCGCTGTCCAGATCGAAGCCGATCACCGTGACGCGCCCGAGACCGAACGCCGCTTGCGCCACGATCGGCTGCCGCTCCTCGGTGGACTGACTCGGCGGGATCAGCACTCGCGCGGGCCGGTCCGATTGCGGCACCAAGTTCGCCATCGCGAATCGCGTCCCGCGCCCGGTTAGTGCCGCGCTCGCGGTGTTCGCCTGACCCGACCCCGCGGACCACACGAGACCAGTGATATCGACCTGGCGCGCTGGTGCGTCGGGCTTCACTGTGAACGGGAGGAGCGGCTTCAGTGCGGGAAGTTGAGCCACGAGCGCTGCGTTCGAGCCGGCTGAAATGACCAGACGTCCGCCGCGGCGCACCCACTCGATCAGTGCCTCGCGCTTCTGCTTGTTTTGAGCCGTGGCGTCGTCACCGAACAGTTGCTTCAGGAAGTCCGGGGCCGTGCCGGTGTTCAGGACGGCGAGGTCCGCGCCCTCGTAGCCGTACCATCGGTCCGGCAACTGGGCCACGCTCCCGATGTGTGTGAGTTCGACCCGGCCCGCACGAAGGGGGGCCGTTTCTGCGCTGGCGCCTGCGGGCTTGGGAAGCTCGAACCCCGCAGGAGCACCGCCCAGCGCGAGGACGACGTATTGCAGTGGCTCGTGGGGACGGACGCGAACACGGAACGGTTCGGAGAGCGCTCCCCCCTTCACGGCCCGCACGGTGATGGTGACCTCGCTCGCGGCGCCGCCCGGGCGCACGTAGCCGATCGCCGTGCGGTCGGTCGCGAGGTTCAGGGGCACGGCGAACGTGGTCGTAACCTCGTCCGCGTCCGGGGACTCGATCACAAGTTCCGCCGGCTCGGTCACTTCGCGGAGCGGTTCGAGTTGAACGTGGACCGGCGCCCACGCGCCGAACTTCGTCACGTGCGCATCATCGCGCCCGGTCGGTAACCCGACCGAGGCGCCGGTAATCTTCACACTGTCTTTGGCGCTAACGGGCGCGGGGATGAGTAGGAACGTGAACGCGACCGCGAGAATGCGCCCGATGGTGGCCGCCGTTGGCATGAATCGTCTCGGCTTCTTTCTTGCCCCCGCGCTGCGAGGGCGGGGCAAAAACTCACGGTTTGGCGGCGCCGCACACACAGGGTGTCGCGTGGCACTTCGGACAGCCGGCGCCGTACTTCTGCCGCATCGCGTCTTCGAGGTCCACGCCCGCGATGTTCGCGAGGGTCGCGAGCCACGCCAGCACGTCGGCGAACTCCAACCGGAGGTTGTCCGGGTCCGCGGACGGGTCGCGGAGCGCGGCCGACAGTTCGCCGACCTCCTCCATGAACCACATAAACGTGCCCTCGACGCCGCGCTTCCCGTCCTTGGCCCCGAACAGGGCGCGGATGCGGTGCTGAACGTCGCGGAGGGTCATTGGTGCTGGTTGTTCCGTCACGCACCTGATTCTACGGCCGAACGCGCTTGCCGGCAGC
This sequence comes from Gemmata sp. SH-PL17, assembly GCF_001610855.1. Taxonomy (NCBI): domain Bacteria; kingdom Pseudomonadati; phylum Planctomycetota; class Planctomycetia; order Gemmatales; family Gemmataceae; genus Gemmata; species Gemmata sp. SH-PL17. The sequence continues at coordinate 7,380,363 of NZ_CP011271.1, read as the reverse complement.
GCACGGAGGCGCGGCCGGTACCGGGCACGGTATTCGGTACGTGCGGAGCGGGAAGGGGGTTCGCGTGTTTGTGCTACGGCTTGACCTGGACCCAGCGCTTTTCCGATTCGACGGCGTCTGCGTCGTAGAAGAAGATGTCTTCGCGGGCCAGTTTGCCCGCCGGGGCGAAGGTGCGGGTAATTTTCCGGTACCAGTTCTCGGTTTTGGCGCCGACCGCTTTACCGCCGGTGAGAACCGTGTCGTACCGCTCCTCGTGCGTCGCCAAACCCGTGTCCGCGTCGTACTCGCGGTTCAGTCGGACCACGGACGGCCCTTGAGGGAGTCGGACGCACACCGCGCGCCGCTTCCCGGTTTCGGGATCGAACCCGGTGTTGACGTAATACGCTCCGGCGTCGAGGCCGAACTCGTTGTCCTTGCCCAACCTCGTGTGCGTTTCGGCGAGGAGCAGCACACCGGACGCGGGCATCTTTATCTCGAAGTCGCTCATCCCGCTCCACAACCCCCAGGATGCGTATGCGTCCACGCGCGTACCGGGAATCTCCTTTTCCCACAACATTTTCGCGTCCCTCTCGACGCGCACGCGCCATTTGTCCTTTTCGCTCACTCGCCCGTAGGTGAACTTTGTCTTCGGGTCGTACTGCGGGTGCCAGCGGAACGTATCGGCTTTTACCGCGTCGTCGAGGGCCTTCGCTTTCGGGTCTTTCTCTCCCAAGAAGTCGATGACGCCCTGATTGTGTTTCTCGTAATCCCAACGGGACGCGAACACGAGCCAGTACCGTTCGCCCTTTTTGAGCGAATCGGGTTTCAGCGGCAGAGACAGTTTCGGGACAAAGCCCGGCGGACGCAGGCCGCCGAACGCGGTGGTGACTCGGACCTCGCTACGGAACTCGCCCGATCCGCGCACGAGCTTGAATTTGAAGCACACGCCCGCATCACCGTCGGCCGGGCGCGCGTCGTACTCTTCGACACTCACGACCTCAATGAGCGCTACGCCCGATGCGTGCGGGGCGAGTTCGTCAAGCTTTGGATCGATCGCGCGCAAACCTGGCGTTAAAAGGAGCACGAACGCGAGAGGGGCGTAGTACCGCATGATGGCACCTCGGGTGTGGCTACTTCTCGGCGCGTTCGAGTTGAACCTTCGCGGCTTTTGCGGCCTCGTCGATCTTCTTTAAATCGTCCTTGGGCGGGAACTCGAACCCCTTGATTTGGTGGGTCCAGAACACCATCTCGTTTTCCGCGAGTAGTTTCAGAGCGGCGGTGAACTTGTCCGCGCCCGCGTAAACGGTCGGCGCGGTCTTCACCTCGTTCTCGGTCTTGTTGCGGTTCGTGCCGTCCATAATTGCGAACTGCCAGACGGCCTTATCGTTCTTCCAACTGTAAACCTCGACGCCCTTGAACCGCGGTTTCGGCTCACGTTTCGGTTCATCGGCCGCAGATGTGAACGGGCTGGCGAAGAAGACAGCGAGGCAAACGAGCACGAGCGTACCGAGCTTCATCTGAGTTCTCCGGAGGGGGCGTCATTTCGCCGGGAGTTCCAGTCGGAAACACGAACCGGAGGCGCCTTCCGCCGGGCGGTACGCGACCGTGCCACCGAGTACCCCGGCCCACTGTTTGGCGAGTGCCAAGCCCAATCCCGCGCCTCCGGCTGCGGCGTCCGCGCTCGCGCCGCGGCGGAACGGCTTGAAGATCGTTTTGCGCTCGCTCGGTGGCACCCCAACGCCGCGGTCTTCGACCTCGAAGATTATGCGGTTCAGGCCGTCGGGTTTGGCCCAGAGCCAGATGCGCTGGTCGGCGGCGTCGCGTGTGTACTTCCGCGCGTTGTCGATCAGGTTCCCGACGATCTGATGGACCATCGCCGTGTCGGTGCAGACTTCCAGGTCCGCCGGGAGTGTAGAGACGACAATCAGTTCCTTGCCGTCGGCCGCGACGCGGTCCGCCCACGTCTGTTGGAGTTGATCGAGCAATTTGCTGGCCTTGATCGGCTTCAAGTCGCCGTTTTTCCGGCGTTTTTCGAGCTTGGCGAAGTCCAGCACGTTGTCGATGAGCCGGTGCAGCCGGTCGGACTCGGTCGCGAGTGTGTTCAGGTATTCCTGCCGTTTCGCTTCGTCGTGAATCATCCCGCTCGTGAGCAGATCGAGGTACAGGCGAAGTGACGTGAGCGGCGTGCGCAGTTCGTGCGTCACGGCGGACACAAACCGGATTCGGCGCTCGGCGAGGTCGATGAGCGACCACCCGCTCAACCCGACCGCCGCGCACGCGATGAACGCTGCGACCCACGCCAGCACCAACCCGAGGCGCAGCGGGGTCCAGCCCGTGGGCGGCAATTCGGGCGCGAGGGCGGGGTCGAGTTGCACGGGCAGCGCGGTCATCGCGCGGTCGAGTGAAACGCCGTCGGGATTCTTCACTGGGACGAGGCGCGCGTCCGGGAATAGGTCGCGCACTTCGTCCTTCAGGACCGGCTCCAGTTTCGCCCAGTCGAGGATCACGCCCTGATAGACGGTTTTGTTGTCGAGTTTCGCGACCCGCACGAGAGCAAGCGTTTCCGAACCGTCGGCTGCGGTGATCCACTGGGGCCGCATCGACCCGAGGTGAATGCTGACACCCGGCGGACCCGCGAGCATATTGAACGGGTTGTTCAGAACCGTATTGCCGGTGGTGTTCGTCAGCGCCGGGCGCTCTTCGGCGGGCGGGACTGGGTGAGGGCTCCCGGTGAGGTACGCCGTCCCCGCGATGCTCCACGCAGCAGCGACCAGCGGTGGGGTGTCCGCGATCGACGACTTGCGGAATCGCTCCTGGAATTCATCGAGTGGGAGCCGACCGTCGAGTTTTGCGCGCAGAAGCGACAGGTGTTCCGAAAGCGAATCGATCTGAGCTTTCTTGAGCGCGTCGGAATCTTTCGAGGCACCCAGCTTTTCCGTATCGGCCTTTTTGCCGGGATCAGTTGGGGCGCTCGGCTTCGCGGGCACGGGCGGGACGAGTGATTTACCTTCTTTGCCCCTATCGCCGAGGTACCCTCCCGGGGGCGCTCCGCCGGGCATTCCCCCTCCTGGCATTCCCGGGCCTCCGGACGCTCCCGGGAATCCACCTGCACCAGCGACGCCCGAAGACGGTGTGCCGCCCGCACCCGGCCCACCGGGGCCAGCCACAGGTGGAATAGTTGGATTTGAAGGGGTTTTTGACTCGGGATTCGGTCCCGAGTTCTGCGTGTAGCCCTTGCCGTATAGGGGATCGACGCCCGCGTTCTTCGAGTCCTGAATCGCGCGCTGACTGGTTTGCGCGCGGTTCAGGTACTCGTTCAGCGCGCGGTCTTTGTCCGGTGCTTGCCCGAACCCGCCGCGCCCGGCGCTAACACCGGGCGCTTGGGCCGGTAGGTTGGGTGCTTGAGACCCACCGCCCGGAGGCTGAGCTTCTTTCTTCGGGCCGGGGCTATTCTCGGGAGCGCGCGAGTTGCCCGCGAGTGCTTCGCGCGACTTGAATTCCCATCCGAACAGGCGGAACGTGTTCGTGTTTGTGTTCGTCGAGTCGAGTACCGGGGGAAGCGGTGGTAGCCCGCTCACCGGTCCCATCTCAGGTGGGGGAGGGGGCTTGGGCGGTGAACTGGGGGCACTCGGGTACAACTGGAGCGAGTTGTTGGCAAAGAGCGGCGCCGCGAACGGTGGCGAATCGGCCGGGATCGCACGCTCGCGGGCCGCGAGCAGTTCGCACGTGGCGGTGGCCGGGTAGTTCGCGCGCAGGTCGCGGAGCGCCTCCGCGCGTTCCGGCGTGTCGTTCCGGAGCGGGAGATCGGGCCAAGCTTCCTGCACGCGCTCGCGGGCGCCGGGAGCGAGCACTTGCGGCGATTCCCACCCGGTCGACGGATCGAGCTGAACGTGGAGTTTCATCCAGTCCGGGAGCGGTGCCGCAAGGAGCGGCGTGGGGCCGGCGGTGGAGCCGGAGAGCGGATCGGCCGGGCTGTAGTGATAGAAGGGCCGACTGTCTTCGACGCCCAGAGCCGGGAGCATGCGCCCGTCGAGGCGCCAGAGTGCGACTCGGAGGTTATTGCCGAGTTCGGCTTGGGCCGCCGCTTCCCGTTGTGCGCGCTCGACGCGCAGAGCTGTGATCGTAACCCAACCCAGCCCGGCGAACACCAGGGCGGCGACGAGGAGGAATACAACCGGTCCGCCGACCGGACCGAGCAATCGCCGCGACATCTCTCGCTCCGATGTAAGTCGCAAGGTCCGGGCACGCGGTTCGAGGCTTTCGACCTTGCGACGTTACGACCTTACGACTTGAGGGCCGATTCTTCTTCCGGAATGGCCAGTGCGGGACCGGCCATGTATCCGTGTGCTCGCACCGTGACGATGGCCTCGGGCTGGTCCTCGCCTCCGTGCGGGTCTTTGAGTTTCGCCCGCAAGCGGGCCACGTGCATATCAACCGCCCGCGTTTCCAGTCCGGCGGTTCCGATCCCCCATACGCGGGAGAGCAGTTCTTCGCGGGACACTGCGCGCTCGCGGTTGCAAACCAAGTATTTGAGCAGCGCGGCTTCCGTTTCGGAAAGGTCCGCCCGAGTAGTGTCGCTCCACCGGATCTCGCGGCGCTGGAGGTCGATCATTCCCCCACCCATTTCTACGAGGCGCACGTCCGGGACCGCTCGCATGGTGCGCCGGAGGATCGCTTCGACGCGGGCGATCAGTTCCTTCGCGGAGAACGGTTTGACGACGTAGTCGTCGGCCCCCATTTTGAGCCCGCGCACGCGATCGTCTTCGCTGCCGCGTGCGGTGAGCAGGATGACCGGGCGCGTGGGGTTGGTGCGACGCAGTTCGCTCAGCACTTCCAGACCGTCACGCTTTGGGAGCATGATGTCGAGCAGTACCAGATCGACGCCCGCAGAAGTGGCTTCGCGCAGCCCGACGATCCCGTCCGCCGCCTCCGTGACCTCGTAACCGCTTAAACGGAGCGCGTCGGACACGCCCCGGCGAATAGCTGGCTCGTCTTCCACAACTATGATGCGTGCCTTCGGCATGAAATCACCCGTGTGCGGCGTCTAAATGGGAGCCAACAGTAAGACGAGGCACGGGGCGGTTTCGTTTGATATGTCTCTCGCGCTTCGCGATTAGTGTGCACAGAAGGCAAAAATTTGAGTGATTCGCATGCGTATCAGTGCGATCGAGTGGCGAAAAACCGAAACAGAATTGGTTTTCCGCGTTCCGCTGAACGGGGGGACGATCGGGAAAACGGAATCGCCTTCCGGCGAGTTTGGTGCGGCTACTTTGGAAACTGGCACCCCGGATCGATACCCCCGGAGCGAATCCGAAGCAAAAGCACGGGCATACTGCGTTGAAATCTTGCGAACGGCGCGGCGTAAGCCCGCCGGTGATGGCAGAAAACAACTGGGAGGCTTACGTGGCCCGACGGACGGGCCGAACCACAGTTGACGCGCGTGCCGGTGGTGGCAGAAAACAACCGGCGGGCTTGCGCCGCGCCGTTCACTCGCACCCGGATTTCAACGCTGCAAATCGCGCACTGGAGCCTACCCGCCTCATTCGGGGCAAAAGAGAACTCGGAGCGTTGAACGGCATTCTGTTTCGTGCAATTCCGGGTTTTCCTTTGTGCCCCTGTGCCTTTTTGTGGCCAACATGCCTTGATCGGATTTGCACCGTCTCGCGCTTCCTATTGTTCCCATTCCCTTGACGCTCGCGCGTATAACCCTTACGTTTATACTTTCCTGAATTTTGCATAGCCGGACTGCGGCGAAGAGAGCCGAGGAGCAATCGTGGCCGGACCAACTGGTGAACGCATTCGCATCCGCATGGAAGGCTACGATCACGAGGTGCTCGACCGCACCGCGGCGGAGATCGTGAAGACCGCGCGCGACAACCAGGCGGAAGTCCACGGGCCGATCCCGCTGCCGACCCGCGTGGAACGGTACACGGTGCTGCGCTCGCCGCACATCGACCGCAAGAGTCGCGAGCAGTTCGAGATCCGCACCCACAAGCGGCTCATCGACATTCTGAAGCCGAACCAGAAGACCATCGAGGCGCTGAACAAGGGCCTCAACCTGCCCCCGGGCGTGGACATCAAGATCCGCGTCATCACGGGCGCGTAAGAAAACGGGTTCTGTAGAAATTGAGTTGTCTCTGCTGATACGCGCGGTACAAAGATTAACTCCCGCCCGCTGCGGCCCTCCGATCGGAGACCCAAGCGGGCGGTTTCACGCGAGAAAACGACCCCGCTTCACCGCCGACATCACCCGTCGCTAAACCGATAGGCGAAGTCAACACCGCGGTTCCGCCGGGCAAACCGGCGACGGCAGGGTTTGGAGTGGCTGAATAATGGCTGATAGCACCACACCGGAAACCCCGGAAACCGGGGCCGTGGCTCCCGTTGCCCGTCACATCGAAGTTGCGACTTCGATCACGGTGCCGGTCGTGAACCGCGCCGGCGAAGAAGTCGGCACGGTGACCATCGATCCGGCCGAGTTCGGCGGCAAGATCAGCCGGCAACTGATGCACGACGTTGTGCTGATGTACCTCGCTAACCAGCGCGCCGGTACCCACCACACGCTTCGCCGCGGTCAGGTGGCCGGTAGCACCAAGAAGCTGTTCCGGCAGAAGGGCACCGGTAATGCCCGCGCCGGTACGAAGCGCACGAACAAGCGCCGCGGTGGTGGTACCGCCAAGGGGCCGAAGCCGCGCGACTACGAATACCACCTGCCGAAGAAGGCGGTGAAGGCCGCGACCCGGATGGCCGTGCTGTCGAAGCTCCTCGATAAGCAGGCGATCATCATCGACGACCTGACGATGGCGGCGCCGAAGACGAAAGAAATGACCGGCGTCCTGAAGGCCATCAAGATCGGCAAGAAGGCGACGGAGAAGGGCGAGCAGGACGTGACGCTGCTGGACACGACCGTCCTCATCGGCACCGACAAGCTCGACCAGAACGTGTACAAGTCGGCCCGCAACATCCAGGGCGTGAAGGTCCTGCCGGCCGCGGAATTCAACTGCTACACCGTGCTGAAACAACGGCGCCTCGTGCTGACCCGCTCCGCGCTGGAGTCGCTCCGGGCCGTCGGTAAGAAGTAAGTAGTTCCGGTCGTTTCGGGCTCCACGTTCCAAGTTGGCGGAACCCGAAACGTTGTCATCGAACGGGAACTTGGTACCGGGTACTTCGTCATGGCTACGACACGACCGAAACCGAAGAAATACCGGCGGAAGTTGGCGCTCCGCCAGCCGTGCGTCCACGGCGAATCGGGTATCGAGCTGCGCTCGTACCAAGTGGTGCTCCGCCCGCTCGTGACCGAAAAGGGCACGCACCAGAGCACGCGGTACAACGCCTACACGTTCCAGGTGAACCCGCTCGCCACCAAGACGCAGATCAAGGCGGCGGTCGAGGAGCTGTTCAACGTGAAGGTCGAGGGCGTCCGCACTCAGGTGCGCGAGGGCAAGAAGCGGCGGTTCCGCCAGGCGATGGGCCAGCTCCCGACGTGGAAGAAAGCCATCGTCACGCTGAACGAAGAAGACAAGATTGAGTTCTTTTGATCTGAGATTTCAGAGTTGCGATTCTCGATTGCCGGCTGAGGCGTGGTTGGTCGCGGCCTGATTGAGATTATCAATCAGAAGTCTTCAATCAGAAATTAACGGGCGAAGCAATGGGTATCAAACAATACAAGCCGACTTCTGCGGGCCGCCGCTCCGGGATGGTGTCCGACTTCGCGGACTGCACCTTCCCGCGCGAGAACAAGCCTGAGAAGTCGCTGCTCGCGCCGAAGAAGAAAAAGGGCGGGCGCAACAACCAGGGTATCACCACCACGCGGTTCCGTGGCGGCGGTCACAAGCAGCGCTACCGGGTGATCGACTTCAAGCGGACCCGCGACAACGTGGCCGCGACGGTGATCCAGATCGAATACGATCCGAACCGCACGAGTCGCATCGCACTGGTCGAGTACCCGCGCGACGACAAGCACGAGTTCTCCCGGACCTACATCCTGGCGCCGAACGGCCTGAAGGCCGGCGACAAGGTTATCTCCGGTGAGTCCGATGCGGTCGAGCCGAAGCCCGGCAACTGCATGCCGCTGTGGAAGGTGCCCCTGGGCATGACCGTCCACAACATCGAGATGGTACCGGGCAAGGGCGGCCAGATCTGTCGCTCGGCCGGGTGCGGTGCGGTGCTCACGGCCCGTGAAAAAGACTGGGCGCAGCTCACGATGCCGAGCGGTGAAATCCGCCGCGTGCCGAACAAGTGCCGCGCGACGATCGGGACCGTGTCGAACGCCGAGCACATGAACATCAGCATCGGCAAGGCCGGCCGTATGCGTTGGAAGGGGCGCAAGCCCCACAACCGCGGTACCAGTATGAACCCGACCGACCACCCGATGGGCGGTGGTGAGGGGCGGACGGCTGGTGGTCGTAACCCGTGTTCGCCGACCTCGGTGCCCGCCAAGGGCGGCAAGACCCGCCACAAGCGGAAGCCCGGCGGCAAGGCGATCATTCGGCGTCGGCCCGCGGGTCCGTTCCAGAACACGGCGTGATTTTGGCGCGGTGGTTCGCTGGGGCCGCGCGACGCGGAACGGCCGGTTGGCGAAAAACAACTGGTCTTCCACACGAGTTGTTCATAGATGTAATAGTCCCGGTCCGATAGAGCCGGGTTTTCGTTTTGTGCCGGCGGTCGGTCCGAGAGGCGTCCAAGAGGCGAGAGTAGAGTATGAGCCGGTCACTAAAGAAAGGCCCGCACTTCGACCAACGTCTCCTCGACAAGGTCACGAAGCAGCAGGGTGCGAACAGGGAACCGATCAAGACGTGGGCGCGTGACTGCACGATCCTGCCAGACTTCATCGGGGCGACGTTCCTCGTTCACAACGGCAAGACCTTCGTCAAGGTGTACTGCACCGAAGACATGGTCGGGCACAAGTTGGGTGAGTTCTCCCCGACGCGGACGTTCAAGGGGCACTCCGGCGGTAAGAAGGCCGCGGCCCCGGCGGGTAAGTAGTGAGCCTGTTCGGTTTTGAGCGTTCGGTTTCAGTCGGCACGCTAAGTGACGTTAACTGATCGAACGCCGCGAACTGGATGCTGAAAACTGAACACCGAAACTGAACACTGCTATGGACTATAAAGCTCTGCACCGGTTCGCGGACGTCGGCCCCCGGAAGATCCGGTTGTTCGCCGACCTCGTTCGCGGCAAAAACGTAGACGAAGCGCTGCAGCTCCTGCGGTTCTATCCGAACCGTAGTGCGAAGTTGCTCCTGGCCGTGATCCAGAGCGCCTACGGCAACGCCGACGACCGCGAGTGCCCGGACCCGGACGCCCTGATCGTCTCGGAGTGCCGCGTAGACGGCGCGCCGACGTTCAAGCGGATCCAGCCGCGTGCCCGTGGGACCGCGTTCCAGATCAAGCGGCGGATGTCGCACATTCACGTGACGCTGTCCGATCCGCTCGAAGAGACGGTCGAGGCCCCGGTAACGGAAGCCCCGGCAGCAACGGCACCAGCGCCCACCGCGTGACGGTTCGCGCGATCGCGGCGCGGGGGCCGGCAGAGGGGCCGGCCCCTCACTTGTTTTCAACGTTTGTCAGCGAACGATTTAGCCGCGGCGCGCCTTCCGCGCCCTCCGAATGTGCGGTGTTGCACGGGTGGCACCGCGAGCGAGGACGGGAGCGGTACCGAAGCGAGCGAGGATAGACATGGGCCAGAAAGTTCGACCGACAGGGTTCCGAACCGGCATCATGCGGCCGTGGCGGAGCACGTGGTACGCCAGCAAGCAGGACTTCGCCGAGTTGCTTCTCGAAGACGTCGCGATCCGCGCGTTCATCCAGAAGTTCCTCACGAACAAGAAGGACCGCAAGGAGCAGCGGCCCGCGATCGCCGAGATCCGGATCGAGCGCACCCGCGAGCGCGTGACGGTCGTCGTCACCAGCAGCCGCGTCGGGGCGATCATCGGGAAGAAGGGCGAGAAGATCGACAAGCTCACGAAGGCGCTGGAGAAGTTGACCCGCCGGCACATCGAGGTGAAGACCGTCGAAGTGACCCGGCCGGAGATCGACGCCCAGCTCATCGCTGAGGACATCGCGGAACAGCTCGAGAAGCGGGCCAGCTTCCGCCGCACGATGAAGCAAGCCATGCAGCGGGCAATGGAGGGCGGCGCCAAGGGCGTCAAGCTCCAGCTCTCCGGGCGGCTCGGCGGTGCGGAAATGGCCCGGTGCGAGAAGGGGATGGAAGGGTCCATCCCGCTCTCGACGCTCCGGTGCAAGGTCGAGTACGGGTTCGCCGAGGCGGTCACGCCGCAGGGCAACATCGGGATCAAGGCCTGGGTGAACCAGGGCGACTACCTCACCGGCGACATCGCCGACACGACCGACGCACAAGCCGGCCAGAACCAACGGCGGCGCCCCCGGCGCGGCGGCGCCCCCCGCAACAACGGCTAAGCGGGCAACTGATTTCAGCGACCATCTGACGGGAGACAGCGCCGATGCCACAGATGCCCAAACGGGTCAAGTACCGCAAAGCACAGCGCGGCGTTGTCCGCGCGCGGACGACTCGGGCTAAGTACAACGGCCCGATCAAGGGCAACGCGCACCGCGGTAACTACGTGGCCTACGGGGACTACGGGCTGCAAACGCTCGAGGGCGGTTGGTTGTCGGCCGAGTGCATCGAGAGCGGGCGCGTTACCATGACGCGGTTCGTCTCCGGTGAGGGCCGGTACTACATCCGCGTGTTCCCGCACAAGCCGATCACCTCCATTCCGGCCGAAACCCGGATGGGTAAGGGTAAGGGCGAGCCGGAATACTGGGCCGCCGTTGTGCGCCCCGGGCAGGTGCTCTTCGAGTTGGGCGGGGTGCCCGAGAGCACGGCCAAGGATTGCCTGGCCCGTGTCGCGTACAAGATGCCGTTCAAGTGCCGGTTCGTGACCCGGCGCCCCAACGTCTAAGATTCGAGACAGAAGATTCGTGATTTGAGATTGGGCGGACGGCGCGAGGGCCGTGGGTCCGCGAGACACCGGAGCCGCTAGTCGCCTTCAGCCGTACATCCGCGATCTTGAATTCACCGAGGTGGGTGATGCCGAACCGCATGAAAGAGTTCCGGGGCATGAGCGACGAACAACTGTCGCTCGCCCTCAAGGATACCGAAAAGCACTTGTTCCAGCTCCGCTTCCAGTCGGCAACCGACCGGCTCGAAACGCCGTCGGAGATCCGCAAGGCGCGCCGCGACATCGCTCGCATTCGCACGCTCCAGCGGGAAAAGGAACTGGCCAAGCTCAGCGGTCTGTCGACCGAGCAACTGAGTGTCCGCATCGCCTCGCTCCAAGCGAAGGAAGACGCGGGGCTGCCCGGCAAGCGCACCGCGCACCGCCAGGGTGCCCGCCTCAAGCGGTTCTACGTCGCGAAGGGTGGGACGCTCCCCATCGCGCCGCCCGCTCCGGCGGCGCCCGCTGCCCCGGCCGCGAGCGAGAAGAAGACCGACGCCAAAAAGAGCACGCCGAAGGGGAGTGGTAAGTAATGGCCGATACCAACACGCCGGCGGCGGACGGGAAGACGACCGGGCGCCGCATTCTCGAAGGCGTCGTGACCCGCGACAAGATGGCCAAGACCCGCCGCGTCGAGGTCGAGCGCCTGGTCCGGCACCCGAAGTATGGCAAGTTCGTCAAGCGCCGGACCGTCTGCTACGTCCACGACGAAGCGAACGACTCGCACCTCGGCGACACGGTCGAGATCGTCGAGAGCCGGCCGCTGTCGAAGACCAAACGTTGGAACCTGGTGAAGGTCGTCAAGCGTGCCCCGAGCCGCACGCTCTCGAACCTCGAAGGTGCTGTCGCCGGGAGCGACGCCGCGGCCCCGACCGTAGAGAAGAAATAGCCGACTCGATTTCAGGTTTGTGATTTCCGATTCGAGGTCGCTCGGCTCGCGCCGGGCGATCGCCAATCATAGATCTGCAATCTGAAGTCCCGTTGAGGGATACCCATGATCCAGATGTATACCTACCTCGATGTGGCCGACAACACCGGGGCGAAGGAAGTGATGTGCATCCAGGTGCTCGGCGGCAGCAAGCGCCGCGTTGCGTACCTGGGCGACATTATCCGGGCCAGCGTGAAGAAGGCGCTGCCCGGTGGCGACGTGAAGCAGGGCGACGTGGTGAAGGGCGTCGTGGTCCGGACCCGCGTCGCGACTCGCCGCGAGGACGGGAGCTACGTCCGGTTCGACCGCAATGCTCTCGTTCTGCTCGACAACGACAATAACCCGCGCGGCACCCGCATTTTCGGGGCGGTTCCCCGCGAACTCCGGGCGAAGTTCAATAAGATCCTCAGTCTGGCGGCCGAAGTCGTCTGAGATTGGTGATTTCAGATTTGAGATTTGAGATTGCATTGTGGCCGCACCTCCCCTCAATACCGGGTGGTTCGTGGCCATCAATCCTGGATCTAAATCTGTCAGAAATCTGAAATTGAGGCTGAAATGTACATCTGCAAGAACGACGTGGTTCAGGTGATCGCCGGGGACGACAAGGGCACTCGCGGGAAGGTGCTGCGTGTCATCCGTTCCGAGGGTAAGGTCGTCGTCGAAGGCGTGAACCGCGTGTACCGGCACCTGAAGCCGTCGCGCCGGAACCCGCAGGGCGGGCGGCTCTCCAAGGAGATGCCGGTCGACGCCTCGAACGTCATGCTTATCGACCCGGTCCAGGGCGTACCGACCCGCGTCGGGGTGCGGAGCTTGCCGGACGGGAGCAAAGAACTCTTCGCCAAGAAGAGCGGCACCCGGATCCGCGTGCTCAAGAAGGCCAAAGTCACGCAGAAGTGAGCCAAAACGCTCTTCTCGTGTGTTGTTGATTCACAGTGGTGCTCGGCTCGTTTGAGTCGGGCGCTGCTTTAAACCGAGACCCGTACCGGACCCGTTACCGTGGGTTCGCCATAGGTCGCACTAGCGGACATTCAGATGGCAGTTGCTCCCGAACTCGTTTCGCCACGGCTCCAGGAAAAGTACAACAAAGAGATCGTCGACACCCTCGGTAAGAAGTTCGGGCGCACGAACCGCCTGAGCCTGCCGAAGCTCTCGAAGATCGTCCTGAACATGGGCGTTGGTAAGGCCCTCCAGGACAAAGAGCGGATGAAAGTTGCGGCCGAGCAACTCGGACTGATCGCCGGTCAGCGTGCTCAGATCACCAAAGCTCGCGTGGCCGTGAGCGGTTTCCGCCTCCGCGAAGGTTACGAGATCGGGTGTCGGGTTACTCTCCGCGGTAAGCGGATGTACGAGTTCCTCGACCGCCTCATTAACCTCGCGCTGCCGCGTATCCGCGACTTCCGCGGGATCAACCCGAAGAGCTTCGACGGCAACGGGAACTACAGCATGGGGCTGACCGAACAGCTGGTCTTCCCCGAAATTGATCCAGACAAGGTGACGTTCACGCAGGGTATGGATATCACTTTCGTTACGACCACTCGGAACGACGACGAGGCCCGCGAACTGCTTCGCGCCTTCGGCATGCCGTTTCGCGACGATTCCAAGTAATTTCGCGAGCCGCGCTCACTAGCTGTGGCTCACCAAGATAGTGGAACGGCCGACTTACTCGGAGTGCGTAACTCCGAGGCCCCAGTCGGAACGCCGCACCGAGACCCCCACGCGATGTCAACCAACGCGAAAGAAGCGAAGTACCGCCGTCAACTCGACGCGGTCGTGAAGCACAAGGCCGAGCTGAAGAAGCCGGTCGATCAGCGCGACGCGGCGAAGGTGCTCCCCGGGCGCACGCTCGTCAAGATCGTCCGCCGGTGCCAGCTCTGCGGCCGCTCGCGGGCGGTGTACCGCAAGTTCGGCTGCTGCCGTATTTGCTTCCGTAAACTTGCCAGCGACGGGTTGATCCCCGGCGTGCGCAAGGCGTCCTGGTAACCACGAACGGGGAGGAACCGAACCATGATGACCGACCCGATCGCGGACATGCTGACTCGCATCCGCAACGCCAACAGCATCGAGCGCCCGCTCGTCGAAATGCCGGCCACCAAATTGAAGGTCGCCGTCGCGAAGGTGCTGCTCGAAGAGGGCTTCATCCTCGGCTACCGTACCGGTAAGTACAGCGAGACGCAGGTCGAAGGCGGCGGCAAGCAGAAGGACTTCCAGGAAGTCGATCAGCTCGGCGAACCGCACGTTGTCCTGCAAGTGTTCTTGAAGTACGGCCCGGACGGTGAACGGGTGATCCGCCACGTCGAGCGGTACTCCAAACCCGGTCGCCGCGTGTACCAGGGCTACAAGGACGTGAAGCGAGTCCTCGACGGCCTCGGCATCGCGATCTTGTCGACGAGCCGTGGGGTGATGTCCGACCGTCAGGCGAAGAAGGCCAAGGTCGGCGGCGAAGTGCTCTGCACCGTGTGGTGATTGCCTGAACTGGCGAACGGCCGGTATGATCCGACCGGCTGGAATAGAAACGAACGCGGTTGGTTAGTGCCAGCCGCAAGCACGAAAACCAGGCCGCGATTCGGACTCGTTATTAGCACGATGTCCGGCGAAGCCAGAGGAGAGATCGATGTCGCGTATCGGAAAGCAGCCGATTGCCATCCCCGCGGGGGTGAAGGTCGCGGTGACCGGCGGGAACGTGAAGGTCGAGGGGCCGAAGGGCAAGCTCGAAATCACCGCCCACCCGAACATGAAAGTCGAGTCCGACGGGAAGGTGATCAAAGTCACCCGCCCCGACGACGTGCGCCAGAACCGGGCGCTGCACGGTCTCACCCGTGCGCTCATCAATAACATGGTCGTCGGCGTCACCAAGGGCTACGAGAAGAAGCTCAAGGTCGAGGGTGTCGGCTTCCAAGTGGCGGCCAAGGGCAAGGGGATCGAACTGACGGTCGGCTACGCCAATCGTATTGTTCACAACCCGCCCGAAGGGATCACCGTCGCGGTGCCTGACCCCACGACGATCATCGTGAGCGGCGCGGACAAGCAGCGTGTCGGACAGTTCGCCGCGGAGATCCGCGCGAGCCGCAAGCCGGAACCGTACAAGGGCAAGGGTGTCCGTTACGATAACGAAGTCGTTCGCCGCAAGGAAGGGAAGTCGTTCGCCGCGGGCAAATAGTCATTGGTCATTTCGTCTCGGGTTCCTGGTTCATCTTGTTCGTCGCGGCCTTGTGCCGCGGCTTTTTAAGATGGGCCGGTACGAGCGGAAAATGACAAATGACCAATGACTAAGGACCAAAACAATGAACGCACAAAAACTCAAATTGAAGCGGTCGGAGCGGCGGCGGTACCGCGTGCGCAAGGCCATCTATGGCACGCCCACGAGGCCCCGGCTCAGCGTGAACCGGAGCAACCTGCACATCTCCGCGCAGCTCATCGACGACCTGAACGGCGTCACGATCGCCGCGGCAACGAGCCAGGGCAAGGCCTCCGGCTTGAAACACGGCGGGAACGTGAAGGCCGCCGCGGAAGTCGGTAAGAAGCTCGCGGAAGCGGCCAAGGCGAAGGGGATCACCGTCGCCGCGTTCGACCGCGGAGCGTTCCGGTTCCACGGGCGCATCGCGGCCCTCGCGGTCGCGGCGACCGAAGCCGGCCTGGTTTGCACCGACCTCGAATCGATGAAGGCGAAACTCGCGCCGAAGGCCGCGAGCGAGGCGCCCGCCGCCGAGAAAAAGGAAAGCAAGCCGAAGGGCGAGGCCAAGCCGAAGGGCGAAAGCAAGCCGAAGAAGTAGAACACTCACGGTCGGTGAGCGGGGACGGATCGGGCCACTGGCGCTGTGGTTTGTTCCCCACGACCATTTTTCAACGAGAACCAGCACGGGGGATGTCCCATCCCCCTCAGAGGGTCGACTAAATGGCGCGTGAGCGACGAGATAGGGGCGAAGGTGACTCGCGCGATAACGCGCTGGTCGATTTCGTCGTGAAGATCCGGCGGTCCGCCTGCGTCGTCAAGGGCGGCCGGCGGTTCAGCTTCAACGCCCTCGTGGTCGTCGGCGACCGCCGGGGCAAGGTTTCCTACGGCTACGGTAAGGCCAACGAAGTGCCGCCGGCCGTGGAAAAGGCGATTAAAGAGGGCGAGGGCAACGTCCAACGCTCCAAGAAGATCGCCGTTCGCGGCAGCACGATCCCGCACCGAGTGATCGGTAAGTACGGCGCGAGCAAGGTGATCCTCGTTCCCGCCGGCCCCGGTACCGGTGTGAAGGCCGGCCCCGGTGTCCGCGAGGTGCTGCAAGCGTGCGGCATCACCAACATTCTCACCAAAGTTCACGGCAGCACGAACCCGCTGAACCTCGTGAAGGCCACGCTCGCCGGGCTGACGCAACTCCGCACGAAGGAAGACGTTGCCCAACTCCGAGGGGTGCAACTCTAATGGACCTGACTAGCGTTTCCTCCGCGGGTATCGAAAAGCGCCGGCTCAAGCGGCGCGTCGGGCGCGGCATCGGCTCCGGCCACGGCAAGACGTGCGGACTCGGTCACAAGGGTCAGTACGCCAGCGCCGGTGCCCGGCTCCCCAGCGGGTTGTTTGAAGGCGGTCAGATGCCGCTGTTCCGCCGCTGGCCGAAGCGCGGCTTCAGCCACGCGACCTGGGACAAGACCGCGGCCGTCGTGAACGTCGGCGACCTCGATCAGTTTGATGCGAACAGTACCGTCGACATGGCCGCCCTCAAGGGGCGCCGGCTCGTCGTCGGGACGTTCGATCACCTGCGCATTCTCGGCGAAGGGGCGACCGCCCTGACCAAGAAACTCACCGTGCGTGCGGACCACTTCACGAAGTCGGCGAAGGCCGCGATCGAGAAGGCCGGCGGCACCTGTGAACTGATCCCCAAGCCGAAGAAGCCGGTGCGCAACAAGATGGGGTCGAAGAAGAAGGCGCTGGACGCTGCTCGCGCGGCCAAAGCTGCCAAGGCGTGAGTTCCAGATTCGCGGTTTCGGGTCCGTGACTGAAGGACAGGGACGGTTTCTTCTCAGTCAGTTGCGGACCTCGAGCCGGTACTCGAAATCGGCACCCCGAAATCCCGGCTGAGAAGGGCCGTAAGGACCACGGACATGAATTGGCGCTCCATCTGCCTCGTCGCCGGTATCGCGAGTCTCGTCGGTGGTTTGGTCACGTTCTCCTACGGCGGTGAGTCGTGGTTGGGGTGGACGCTCACCATCTTCGGTGCCGCCGCTAGCATCCTCGGCTTCGTACCGGATCAACTCCTCACCATTTTCAAGATCCCGGAACTGCGGAAGAAGATCTTCATCACACTGATCTTCCTCGCGGTCTATCGCATCGGCTACTACGTTCCGCTGCCGATGATCGATCAGGCGAAGATGGCCGAGAAGATGGCCGACGCCCAGCGCGGCGCGCTCGGTCAGGTGCTCGGGTTCGTCTCGCTGTTCTCCGGTGGTAACCTCAGCAACGCCTGCATCTTCTCGCTCGGCATCATGCCGTACATCTCCGCGTCCATCATCGTGCAACTCCTGTCGAGCGGCGTGGTGCCGTCGCTGGAGAAACTCCGCAAAGAAGGTGAGAGCGGGCGGAAGAAACTCAACGAAATCACCCGCTACCTTACAGTACCGATTTGCATCATCCAGGCGATCATGGTCGTGCAAACGGTCATGAAGCCGGACACCGGAGACGGCGGGGGGATGGGACTGGCCCCGACGGGCTACAACGACGGCTTCGAGTTGTGGTGGTTCGGGTTCACGGCGGTTATCACCCTGACCGCAGGGACCGTGCTCCTCATGTGGCTCGGCGAGCAGATCGACGAGTACGGAATCGGTAACGGGATCTCGCTCATCATCATGGCCGGTATCGTGGCCCGCATCCCGGACGCGACGAACTCGCTCCTGATCGACAGCGCGACCGGTAAACTCAAGGACTCGGTCTTCACGCTCGGTGGCGGATCGGGGGCCGATATTAGTCTCGAGAAGCTAATTGTCCTTGCGTTCCTGTTCGTGACCGTGGTTGTTGGCGTGATTGCGATGACGAAGGCCCAGCGCCGCATCCCGACCCAGAGCGCCAAGCACGTTCGCGGGCGCCGGGTGTACGGCGGGACGCGGCAGTTCCTCCCGATGAAGGTGAACGCGGCCGGCGTGATGCCCGTGATCTTCGCCAGCACGCTGCTCATTCTGCCGTGGTTCTTCTTCAACGCGATTTACAACCTGTCCGACAGTTCGCTCGGCTGGGCCGGGACGCTCTCGACGATGTTCCAGAACCACCGCGGCTGGCTCTACAACTTCATGTACGTGATCATGATCTACGTCTTCACGTACTTCTGGGTGGCGATTACCTTCAACCCGAAGGAAATCGCGGACAACCTGAAGGACCACGGGAGTTTCATCCCCGGGTACCGGCCCGGTAAAAAGACGGCCGACTACCTGGAGCGGGTGCTGATGCGGGTCACGTTCGTCGGGGCCGCGTTCCTCGCGATCATCGCGATCATCCCGAACGTCATCTCCAGCGAACTGGAGATCCCGGTTCAGGTCGCCAGCTTCTACGGCGGTACCGGGCTGCTGATCGTCATCAGCGTGGCACTGGACCTCGTGCAGAAGATCAACAGCCACCTCGTGATGCGGAACTACCCGAGCCTCACCGACGAGACGTGAGATCGGATCGGGAGCAAAGAAAGTGTTTCACGAGGCGCGTCGTTTAGAGACGCGCCTTATTCTTTTCTGGTCCCCTTGCTGAAGTTTAAGCTGCTGGAGACAATACGGGGGTTGTGAAGGATCGGTGTCCCCACTTGCCCGTTTCCCGACAACAACGTTCGCCCGGCCCCGAGCCGGTACTTCGCAGGGTAGCGGTTCATGCGATTGGTGCTCGTCGGACCACCGGGCAGCGGCAAGGGAACGCAGGCCGAACGGCTCGTTCAGCGGTTCGGCCTCACCGTCATCGGCACCGGCGCGATGTTCCGCGACGCGATCACCCGCGACACCACGATGGGGCGCCAGGTGCGGCCGATGATGGACCAGGGGCTGCTCGTCCCCGATCCGATCGTCAACGATGTGGTGGCCGAACTGTTTCGCGGACCCGCGCGCCCGGAACGGTTCGTGATGGACGGGTACCCGCGAACGTATGCCCAGGCGATTGCGTTCGACGCGCTCTTGCACTTAGAATACCTGTCGCTCGACGCGGTCATCAACCTGGCCATTCACGACGACGAGGTGGTGCGGCGCATCGGTGGGCGGCGGTGCTGCTCGAACCCGGAGTGCGGGGTGTGCTTCCACTCGATGGCCCGCCCGCCCAAGGTGGCGGGGCAGTGCGACGTCTGTGGGCACCCGTTGCTCCAGCGCGACGACGATAACGAAGAGACGATCCGGCGGCGGCTCGGCGAGTTCCACAAGAACACGGACGACCTGCTGACCCACTACCGGAAGCAGAAGCTGGTCGACGACATCGCCGCGACCGATCCGCCGGACGTAATATTCCAAAACATTCTGGCGGCACTGACGCGACGGAATCCCAAGACCCAAGAAGCTCTCTGACTTCAATAGGGCCGCCCATAGAACAGGACCGATTCGGGGCACCGTAGCCCGCTCGAATGAGTTTCGCACCCCGCGTTCCGCGCTCGACACCTATGCTCAAACCCAACGCCAACCGCCCGCCGGAACTGAAATCCGCCCGTGAAGTCGCGCTCATGCGCGAAGCGGGCAAGTTGGTCGCTCGCGCGCTGAAGATTTGCCGCGAGATGGCCAAGCCGGGCGTGAAGACGATCGAGATCGATCAGGCGGTCGAAGCGTTCTACGCGAAGCACATGGCGGTGCCGCTGTTCAAAGGTTACCCCGGCAAGACGCCGTTCCCGGCTGTGACCTGTTTGAGCGTGAACGAACAGGTGGTCCACGGCATCCCGGGCCAGCGTGTGCTGAAAGAGGGCGATCTGTTGAAGATCGACACCGCCTGTAAGCTCAACGGCTGGTGCGCGGATCGCGCGATCACGGTTCCTATTGGGACTATCTCGCCGGAAAAGGCCCGGCTCCTGAAGATCGGCGAGGAAACGCTCCAGATCGCGATCGACCTGCTCCCGCGCCGAAAGTGGTGGAGCCAGGTCGCCAGCGAGATGCAGCGGCACGTGGAGAAGGCCGGGTTTAGCGTGGTGACGTCCTACGTCGGGCACGGCATCGGGCGCACGATGCACGAGAACCCGCAGGTGCCGAACTACGTCGACCACGAGACCCGCAAGTCCGACTTCAAACTCGAACCGGGGCTGACGCTAGCGGTCGAGCCGATGGTGAACATGCGGCGCCCGGAAGTGGACACGCTCGGTGACCAGTGGACGGTCGTGACGCGGGACCGGCTCGCGAGCGTCCACGTCGAACACACGCTGGCACTCACGTCCAACGGCGTGTTGATCGTGACAAGCGACGAGGGGGCGTTCGATGACGATGCGCCCGCGCCGGTCGCGGCGCCGCCTGTATAATTCGGGGAACGGCCCTTGTCGGTTTACCGGCCTCCCCTAGATTGGAGGTTTACCGGATGTGCGGCTTTTTCGGACTTTGGGTGTCCCATGAAGGTACGAGCCAGCGTGCGACGGATCTGCGATAAGTGCAAGCTGATTAAGCGCAAGGGCGTCGTGCGCGTGATCTGCGAAGACCCTCGCCACAAGCAGCGCCAGGGTTGATACGCGGTTTCAGTAGAAGTAAAGTGCGACGCGCGGTCGGTTTTGTGGGAGCGAGCGGCAGCGACTGAAGCCACTGATCGCCTCAAACTGAACATCGAACACCGAACACTGAAGATTACCTATGCCCCGTATTCAAGGCGTTGACATTCCGCCGGACAAGCCGACCCACATCTCCCTGCGGTACATCCGCGGGCTGGGGCCGACCACCTCGCTGGAAGTGTGCGAGAAGCTCAAGATCGACCCGCAGCGCCGGGCCAAGGAGCTGAGCGACAAGGAGATCGCCGAGATCGCCGTGTTGCTCGACAAGGAATACCTGGTCGAAGGGCCGCTCCGCCGCGTCGAGGGCGGGAACATCGCCCGGCTCAAGGAAATCAAGTGCTACCGCGGGGAACGGCACCGCAAGAACCTGCCGGTCCGCGGCCAGCGATCCAAGACGAACGCCCGGACCCGGAAGGGCATCCGCAAGACGGTTGCCGGTAAGAAGGGCGTTAAGGACATGCGGTAACGGAGCGTGCCTGGTGGTGCCGGAGCGTGCGGGGCGGGCCTGTGGAGGCCGGCCCCGGTTCGCGAGTGCCCGCCACCCTCCGGTTTCGGTTTTCACTCGCACCCACACTGACCACCCACACTACAGATGGCAAAGTCCAAGAAGAAAAAGGCGCGTCGCAACGTAAGTCGCGGGATCGCGCACGTGCAGAGCACGTTCAACAACACGATCATTACCATCACCGACACGAACGGCGACACGCTGTGTCACTCGTCGGGTGGTGCGGTCGGGTTCAAGGGCAGTCGCAAGAGCACGCCGTTCGCGGCGCAGCGGGCCGCCGAAGAGTGCGCGTCCAAGGCGTCGAAGTTCGGCGTCAAGGAAGTCGAAGTACGCGTCAAGGGGCCGGGCGCGGGCCGCGAATCTGCGGTGACGGCGCTCCAGGCCTCGGGCCTGAACGTCAAGGCCATCGAAGACGTCACGCCGCTCCCGCACAACGGCTGTCGCCCGCCCAAGAAACGCCGCGTGTAATTTTCGCCGCTCCCGAGTCCGTGGTCACTGGTCCCTCGTTGCTCGAACGCGGGATCATTGGCCACGTCTGTTATTAGCCTTCCGTGTTTCGACGCTGGGGTTCGCCACGGAATTAATAGCGGGCGCTGGACCGGGGCGCGATTGACCGTCGTCTCATGACGACTCAGACCCCTGGTTTCTGTTAGATCCTCAACTATGGCCCGTAACACAGACCCCGTTTGCAAGATGTGCCGCCGGGAACAGATGAAGCTGTTCCTCAAGGGCGACCGGTGCTTCAGCCCGAAGTGCCCCATCGACCGCGAGTCGCTGCCGCCCGGTATGCACGGCGCGCGCCGCAGCAAGACCTCGGAGTACGGCATCCGTCTCCGCGAGAAGCAGAAACTCAAGCGGTTCTACGGGGTGCTCGAGGCCCAATTCCGCCGGTACTACACGCTCGCGACGCGGGCCACGGGGAACACCGGCGAACAGTTGCTCTCGATTCTGGAGCGCCGGCTCGATAACGTCGTCCACCGGCTCGGGTTCGCAATCAACCGCAACTCCGGCCGCCAGATGGTCGCCCACGGGCACGTTCTGGTGAACGGTGTGAAGTGCGACATCCCCAGCATGCTGGTGAAGCCCGGCGACATCATCAAGGTGAAGACCCGCGATTCTAGCCTGAAGATGGCCCGCGAGACGCTCGCGAAGGGCTCGGTCCGTATCCCGGACTTCCTCGAGTTGACCGGCAGTCAGGACGCTCCCGAGGGGCGCATGACCCGCATCCCGAGCCGCCAGGACGTGGACGAGCGGATCACTGACATTCGCGAACAGCTCATTATCGAAATTGCCACGCGGTAAAGTGAACCCCGCCCGCAAGGGCGGCGGGTTAACTGACAATTTGGCAACCCGCCGCCCTTGCGGGCGGGGTTCGCCAAAAGCCTTCCGGCCGCGACCACCGGTTTTGTTTCGACAGGTCGCCGTCTGGTTCGTCCCTCTCTTCGGTCGCGGAGCGGGGCGGAAAACCGACGGCAGGAGAACGGACCATGCGCGTTCGCTGGCGCGGACTAGAACTGCCGAGTCGGGTTCAGGCCGACCGCTCCACCCTCACCGACGTCTACGGGAAGTTCCACGCCGAACCCTTTGAAAAGGGCTTCGGGATGACCCTCGGGAACAGCCTCCGCCGCATCCTGCTCTCGAGTCTCGAGGGCAGCGCGATCACGCGGGTGAAGATCCAGGGCGTGCAGCACGAGATCTCGACCATCACCGGCGTGGTGGAAGACGTGACGGACATCATCCTGAACGTCAAGAGCCTCGTGGTGAAGAACCTCTCGGACCAGCCGAAGACGATCCGCATTCAGAAGCACGAGGCCGGCTCGGTGCGCGGCGTCGACGTGCAGCACGACGAATCGATCCAGATCATCAACCCCGAGCACCACATCGCGACGCTGACGAGCGATGTGCCGTTCGTGATGGAGATGACGGTCGAGAACGGGCGCGGGTACCGCACCGCCGACGACAACGCCGGTAAGGAGCGCGAGGTCGGGGTGATCCCGGTCGACTCGAGCTTCTCGCCGGTCGTCCGGGTGAAGTACGACATCGAAGAAACCCGCGTCGGTCAGAAGACGAACTACGACCGGCTCGTGATGGAGATCTGGACCAACGGCACGCTCGCCCCGCAAATGGCGGTGGTCGAAGCGGCCAAGATCCTCCGCAAGCACCTGAACCCGTTCGTGCAGTACACGGAGCCGGGGCCGGAACTGCAACTCGACGAGCCGATCGAGATCGGGCCGAACGCCTCCGTCGCGGACGCGGCCAACGCCGAACTCGAGCGCAAGCTGAACATGAGCCTCGCCGAACTCGATCTGTCGGTGCGGGCGACGAACTGCCTGGAAACCGAAGGCATCCAGACGGTCCGCGATCTCGTGATCCGGTCGCCCGAGGAACTGCTCGAGGTCCGTAACTTCGGCGAAACGACCCTGCGCGAAGTGAAGTCCAAGCTCGAAGAACGCGGCCTGGCACTCGGGATGCGAATCCCGCCGCGCCGCGGATAGTTGCTACGGTCGCGGCGCGTGCCGCGACGATTTTCAGGGGCCGGAGAACGGCGACCGGAACTGAGCCGGCGCCGTTTTGTCACCTCCACCTTCCTTGGCACGGGGTGGGGTTCTTGCTTCTGGCTCTTTTTTTACCCCCTAAAGCTGAGGGAATGCCATGCGCCACCGTAAGCGCGGTCGTCACCTGAACCGCAACGCTTCGCACCGCCGGAGCTTGTTCCGCAACCTGACCCGTGCGCTCATCACGCACGAGAAGATCGTCACCACGGTTCCGAAGGCCAAGGAACTGCGCCCGATCGTCGAGAAGATCATCACCCTCGCCAAGAAAGCCAACGCGGTTACCGCGGGCGCGGCGGGTAAGGGCGACGCCGAAGAGAAGAAGGCCCGGGTCCAGGCGCTGCACTACCGCCGTCAGGCGATGGCGCTGCTCGGCCCGACCCACGGCACCGGCATCTGGGACAAGAAGGACGAGACCACCGGCGACACGGTGCTGAAGAAGCTGTTCCGCGAGATCGGGCCGCGCTTCGCCGATCGCCCGGGCGGGTACACGCGCATCCTCAAGCAGCACTACCGGCGCCTCGGCGACGCCAGCCCGACGGCGGTGATCGAACTGCTGAAGTCCGGCGAGAAGAAGGTGCAACTGAAGGCCAAGCAGCCGGTCGCGCCGACGGCCCCGGCGCCCGTCGCTCCGGAACCGGCCCCGGCCGCTCCCGAGACCCCGGCCACCTGATTCGGTCTGCGACGCAGAACGAACGACCACGCGACCCCCGCACCTTGCGGGGGTTTGTTCGTTTCTGTTTGCCCGTTCGCGCGGGATCGGGTCCAATTACTTGACAACATTCGTTCAGGGCGGGGCGGTTTTATGAGCAAGCGCGTCGTCGCGGTGCTGATTATCGGTGCGTCGGTGTTCTGTGCGGCTTGTTTCATCGGCCTCATCATGTTGGTGAAGTCCGCGGGCGAGCGCCGAGACGCGCGCCGCGCTGTGGAAGAGGCGCGGGAGCAGGACCGCGAACGCGAGGTCGGGCGCGCGGAGGCCGCGGCCGTGTTCGCAGATCCACAAGCCCCCACACCGGCCGAGGGGCGCGAGTTCGTCGCCGTATTGGACGAACTCGGACGGGCGCTCCAGAAGGAAGACGGGGAGGCGGTGGTACAAACCTTCGATGCCGAACGCATGTTCGACGAGGTGAATCGAAGGGGCGCGCTCGAGCGTGCGGGCGTTCGGGGCGGCCCGCGTGAGCGGGAAGCGTTCGTCCGCGGGTTCCGCAAGGCCGGGGCGAGCATCGTGTCGAACCCTCTGTTCCGCTGGCAGCGCACCGACGCGCACCACGTGCGCTGGTCCCCCGGGCGCAACGAGGCGGTCGTGATCGCGACCCACGTGAACGATCTGGAGCTGATCGGGCGCACGAAAACCAAGGTGCGCTGGTGGTTCGTTCGCGGGGCCGACGGGTGGCGGGTGTACGACTTCGAGGAGCTGAGTCAGGGGCTCCGGGTGACCACCATCATGGGAACGTTTCTTACGGACAACGTGGTGGCCGGGCGGTTGCCGGAGGTTCGGGAGGCGGTGCAAGCACTCCGGGAAGCAATGACTGCGATCGTCCGGCGCGACGTTGAGGCGAGCGAGGAGGCACTCGCTCGGTGCCGTAACGTCGAACTCCCGAAACCGCTGACCGCGGTCGTGTGCCTGATCGATGCGATGCTGCGCCTCTATCGCGGCGAGCCGGCCGCGGCGCACGAATTCATCGATCGGGCGGCGCTCCTCGCGCCCGACATGCCGATCCTGGACTACCTGCGCGCGACCTGTTTCCTCGAAATGAGCGAGAACGAAAAGGCGCTGAAGGCGATCGATTCTTACATCGCCCAGCTCGGGACCGACGAGGACGCAGAAGTGCTCCGCGGCCGCGCCCTGGAGGGGCTGAACCGGCTCCCGGAGGCCAAGGCCGCGTACCGCCGGGCGCACGACCTCGACCCGGACGCGGTCGAAGCGCTGGGGGCGCTCCGCCGGGTGCTGGCGGCCGGAGAATTGAAGGAACTCGGTGAGCGCTTGGCGCGGGCGTCCGACCCGCGCAGGGTTTACGCCGAAGTGTTACTCGAAGGCGAGCCCAACGAGGCCGCCGATGACGTGTTGCTCGACGCGCTGCGGAAGGCCAAGCCCGACGACCCGCGCGGGCTGTCGGATGATATTCGTCGCAAGGTAAAGGCCGAAAAGTTCAACGAAGCCAAGGCACTGATGGAGCACGGGTTGAAAGCCGCCACTCACCGTGACCGCGTGGAGGTACTCAATTCGTACCTGCTCGCGATGGCGAGTGCGAAAAAGTTGCTGAAGGGTTACGCGAGCGTCCCCGCCGAGCACGCGCCCGCGGCGTTCCGCACGTTGGCCGGCAGCCTTGATGATGACGAGTTCGACCCCACAGGCGAAACACCGGCCGATGCGCTTGGGAGCTTGAAGGAACTCGTCGCGGCCCACCGGAAGCGCGTGCCGAACGATCCGTGGATCTGGTTCTACCAGGGCGTGATTTACGAGCGCGAGAAGGAGTACGAGAAGGCCGCCGAAGCGTTCGCCGCCGGTAGCGCACGTTTGCCGAAACCCAAAGCCAAAGATCCCGACGCGGAGGACGAAGAGGCGAGCGACGAGGAGACGTTCCGCTGGCGCCGGGTCGAGTGCCTGTTCAAGGCGAAAAAGGGGCTCGAAGCCTACGAAAAGATCGAGCCGACCGCGGACGTGTTTCAACAACTCGCGCGCCTGTACGACCAGAGCGAGGACTTCGACGGTCTGGCCGCGCTCCTTGCGGCGCACCGCAAACGCACCCCGAACGACCCGCAAACGCTGTATTGGCAGGGGCACCTGAGCTTCCGCAAGCGGGACTACGCGGCCGCAACGGTGCTGTTCAAGAAGTTCCTTTTGGACAACGATGAGGAGGTGCAGAATCGGTGGTTGGCGCGCAGCGAATACGTGCGCGGGGTGCTGCGCACAAAACCCGCAGACGCGGAGAAACTATTGTCCGAGTTCGGGAATGAGATCGCTCCAGCACTGCGCGCGGCGATCGCGGCGGCGAACGGGAACCGGCCCGAACTGGAGCGCCTGCTCGCGGACGCCACCAAACGGGGCGGGAAGTTGTGGTTCTACTCGGACGAGGACTTCCGCAACGCCATCAACCAGGAGCGGTGGAGCGACCTGCGGGCGAAGTACCCTAACCCGACCCCATCGCCCAAAGCCGATGACTAGAGTGACGCCGTGAGCGACGAAGAGGCGCTACTGGCCGCGATTTCCGCGCACCTGGACGAGGACACCCCGCGCCTCGCGTTCGCCGATTGGCTCGACGAAAACGACCGAAACATTCGCGCGGAATTCATCCGCGTGCAGTGCGCATTGAAGCAAACCGAAGATCGCCCGGCGGAAGAGCAACGGAAGCTCGCGGCACGGTTGCGGTACCTCCTTGAGAACCACCGACGGGACATTCTCGGCCCGCTCGGGGCGGATCTCACGGTCTTCAACGTCACGTTCGACCGCGGGTTCGCAACGGATCTGAATATCACGGATCTGTTGTTCCTCCAACGCGCAACAGCCATTGGCGAACTGCGCCCCGCACCGAGGATTCACGTCCACACCGCGAGCGCGGCCAAATTCGCAAAGATGCTCTGTTGTCCCGAGATGGGCTTGGTGGTCGAGTTCATTGCCACGTGTCGGGTTGGGGAGCACCGGGCGCGTCAACTCGCGACGTGTCCGCATCTTGCGCGTCTGGAGATACTCAACTTCGGTCCGTACAACACACTTGGGAACGCGGGGTTGGAGGCGCTCGCGTTCAGCGAACATTTACCGGTGCTGGTCGATCTCCGCCTGTGTGGTAACGAGATCAGCGACGTGGGTGTCGAGCGGTTGGTGGCGTCCCCGCTCTGGCGCCGGCTCAAGCGCTTGGACCTGTCGGGCAATGTGCTTTCTGACGCCAGTGCCGACCACTTCGTGACCGCGCCGGCCAGCTCGGTCGAATATTTGAACCTTCCTCACGTGAACTTCAGTGCCGCCGCCCGCCGGCGCTTGATGCGGACCTTTGGTGACCGCGTGGGACTAATCGGATGTGTTCGATTCCACAACGACGAGCCTTCAAATGAGTTGGAAAGCTGACTCAGGTGCCGCATTTTCTGGCGGCAGTGGGCAGATGGCGGTGATCGGTGAACTTCTCCACCGGAAGTGCAACGCCGCCATTCCGCACGTCGATATCGGCACCGATGTATTCGCGTTTCGAGACGACCGCGAAGAAGTCGCTCGAATCCAAGTAAAAACTTCACCAGGAAAGCTCTACAAGAATGGAAAGGGGTACTCAGCAAAGTTCGGTATACCCATGAAGCAACTGGAGCGGACTGACGAACCGCCACTGTTCTACGCTCTGGCCGTTCGTTTGGACGGCGGGTGGGGGCTTTTTGTTGTTATCGGTCGCACCAAACTCAAAGAACTGTGGAACGCAGGCTGCGGTTCGAAAAACAACAAATCGGGTGATTTGGAGTTGTACATTCAGTTCCGTCCCGAGAACGAGGGCGAGCTGAAGGCTTTCTGCGGGAAGTTCGATTTGACGGCCCACATCAATGCTTGGGAGAGCCTGCCCCCGCTGAAGGCTCCCGTTCCCATCAACGCCGAGGAGCACGAGGGCGGTGTCGGGAGGGCCGAAGTTCACATCGAAGAAATCGCCCCGGAACGGCCTTAAGCCTGAACAAGGTCGCCGGGCCGCACGAAGACGAGCGTTCGTTCGGTATCATCCTCGATGAGGGCGTAGCCCAGCTTTTCAAGTTCCTGTGGCTTGAGACCAGTGAGTGTCGGTACGAGCTCTCGCGCGAGCGCGTCGATGGAGCCGTGGGTGGCCTGAAAATCTCGAAACGTCTCGAAGTTGATAGAGATGGTCGCAGCGGCACCCTTCGCAGCGGGAAATGCGGACTGGATCATTGCGCGACTGAGAGGGTGCAGCCCGAAAACCAACCCGTTCGCTCTTCTTCCCACCTGAACAATGATCGGACCCATAGGCCCTTCGGATGGTGGAGCAGCCACTTCGACAACAACCCAGGCGTCGTCGCGGGTCCGCTTTTTCAACTCGGTAGCAAAAGCTTGTGCCTTTTCTTCGGTGTCCCAAACGTACAACCAACGGCGCCCCGTGCCCGGTTCCGGTGCACGCGGCAACTTGCCGAGATCAACCCCCTGCTGTCGCAAGAGGCGGGCGTAAGCCTCGAACTCTGCGTCTTTGGTACCGCCGTCATTGCGATTGACAGTGAAGCCCATAATCGCCTCCTTCGGGTCTGCTCCCAATATACCCGTGTGCGGTCGCCCTGTCGCTCGCGGAAGTCGAGAAGCACGAACGATGTTGCGCCCACACCCAAAATCCCCTAGCGCCCCCGGCCACTGTTCGCGGTGTGCGAAAAGCTATATGCCATAACGTGTATCGTTCATAGCACCCGTGACGCGCACAACTACGCGATGACCCATTCGGCCGGCACTTTCGGCAGCCCGCCCGCGATCGGACATTGGACTCCGACCGGCGCGCCTCCATCCGACACGCCCGAAGCCTTCCGAAGTGCTGTCGGCGACCTGCGTTCGCCGGTGGTGATTGTTCGCGCCGGCACCGGGTTCGCCGTTGCGCGGGGCGGTTCGGCGGCGCTGGGGGCACAACCCGGGGCGAAAGACGGCTACCCGATTGCCGCGTATCTCCCACCACTGCCGCCGGAACAACTCGGCGACCCCTCGTTTCTGCGGGACCAGTCGCTCCGCTACCCATACATGACCGGGGCGATGGCCAACGGCATCGCGTCCGTTGAGATCGTGGAAGCGATGAGCCGAGCCGGGATGCTCGGCAGCTTCGGGGCCGCCGGGCAGTCGCTCGAACGCATCGGGGCGGCCATCGACCGGTTGAAGGCCAATCTCGGCACCGCACCGTACTGCGTGAACCTGATTCACAGCCCGAACGAGCCGGCCCACGAGATGGCCACGGCCGAATTGCTGCTGAAGAAGGGCACACTGCTCGTTGAAGCTAGCGCGTACCTCGATCTCACACCCGCGATCGTCCGGTACCGCGCGGCCGGGTTCCGCCGGGACGCAACCGGGGCCGCGGTCCCCACGAACCGGGTCATTGCGAAGATTTCGCGCGTCGAAGTCGCGACGAAGTTCCTCTCGCCGCCGCCCGAGAAGATCCTCCGCGAACTGGTAGCAGCCGGTCACATCACCGAGCAACAAGCTGTACTCGCGGCGCAGTTCCCGGTCGCGGACGACGTGACCGTGGAGGCCGATTCCGGCGGGCACACGGACAATCGCCCCGCAATTACGCTGCTCCCCACGATTCTCGCACTTCGCGACCGGCTTCAGGCGCAGTTTCAATACGCCATTCCGCCGCGCGTAGGATTGGCCGGGGGGATCGCGACTCCGGCGAGCGTAGCCGGCGCGTTCGCAATGGGGGCGGCCTTCGTCGTTACCGGGAGCGTGAACCAGGCGTGCGTCGAATCGGGTAGCTCCGACCCGGTGCGGAAGATGCTGGCCGAGGCCGGGCAAGCGGACGTGACGATGGCCCCGGCCGCGGACATGTTCGAGATGGGGGTGAAGCTCCAGGTGCTCAAGCGCGGCACCATGTTCGCGATGCGGGCACAGAAGCTGTTCGATTTGTACCGCGGGTACACCAGTTGGGAGGCGATCCCGGAGGCCGAGCGCGTCCAGGTTGAGAAGACGCACCTCCGCGCCACGTTCCAGGACGTGTGGGCGCTGACTCGCGAGTTCTGGGCCAAGCGCGAACCCGGGCAGTTACAACGGGCCGAAGCGGACCCGCGGCACCGGATGGCCCTGGTGTTCCGCTGGTACCTGGGCCTGTCGAGCCGGTGGGCGAACGCGGGCGAACCCGGGCGCCAGGTGGACTACCAGGTGTGGTGCGGGCCGGCGATGGGCGCGTTCAACGAGTGGGCAAAGGGCTCGCACCTGGAACACCCGAAGAACCGAACCGTGGTCGGGGTCGCTCTGAATTTGCTGTACGGGGCCTGCGTCGTCACCCGGCGCGCGGCGCTGCGGCAGCAGGGCGTGAACCTGCCGGACGGGTGTTTCCCGCTGGCGCCGCTCGCCACGGACGAGGTCGCCGCCCGGCTCCGTGCTTAACGTTTCACGCCCGAAGACAGAGACACGATGACACGAACTGCCGACGCACAACCCGAAACGTCCGGTGCGAAGCGCGAAACGCGGTTCGAGCCGCTCGCGATCGTCGGCCTCGGGTGCCTGTTCCCGAAGGCCGCCGGGCCGGGGTTCTTCTGGGCGAACGTGAAGCACGGGGTGGACGGTATCACCGAGGTGCCGGCCACGCACTGGAACCCCGACGAATATTTCGACGCGGACCCCAAAGCGCCGGACATGACCTACGCGCGCCGCGGCGGGTTCCTCAACGCGGTCGACTTCAACCCGCTCGAATTCGGCATTGCCCCGCGCGACATCGAAGCCACCGACACCACGCAACTCCTCGGACTCGTCGCGGCGAAGCAGGCGCTCGTGGACGCGGGTGTGATCCTGGCTAACCCCTCCCCAACCCCTCCCCCAAAGGGAGAGGGGCTAAAAGCCGCCAATGGTTCTGTTCCCCCTTCCTTCCTAGGGAAGGGGGTTAGGGGGTTAGGTTCTGATGGCTCTCGCTCGCCCAAGACTGTGGACCGCAACCGCGTCTCGGTCGTCCTCGGGGTGACGGGTACGCTGGAACTCGTGATCCCACTTGGTGCGCGACTCGGGCACCCGAAGTGGAAACAGGCAATGCACGACGCGGGCATCCCCGCGGACCTCGCCGCTGATGCCGCCGCTCGCATCGCCGAGAGCTACGTCCCCTGGCAAGAAAACAGCTTCCCCGGTCTGTTGGGGAACGTGGTCGCGGGGCGCATCGCGAACAAACTCGACCTCGGCGGCACGAATTGCGTCGTCGATGCCGCGTGCGCCAGTTCGCTGTCCGCGGTCCACCTCGCCGCGCTGGAGTTACAGGCCGGGCGCTGTGACGTGGCCGTCACCGGCGGGTGCGACACGTTCAACGATATCTTCATGTACATGTGCTTCAGCAAGACCCCGGCGCTGTCGCCGACGGGGGACGCGAAGCCCTTCGCCGAAGACGGTGACGGCACCATTCTCGGCGAAGGTTTGGGCATGGTCGTACTGAAGCGTCTCGCGGACGCCGAACGCGACGGCGACACGATCTACGCTGTGATGAAGAGCGTCGGGTCGTCGAGCGACGGGAAGGGCAACGCGATCTACGCCCCGAGCGCGGCCGGGCAGAAAAAGGCGCTGCTGACTGCGTACAACCTCGCGGGAGTGGCGCCGGACACCATCGAGTTAGTTGAAGCGCACGGTACAGGGACGAAGGTCGGCGACACGGTCGAGATCACCGCGCTGACGGACGTGTACACGACGAGCGCTCGCACCGTGGGGGCACCGAAGTCCCGCCCGTGGGCCGCGATCGGGTCCGTGAAGTCGCAGATCGGGCACACGAAAGCGGCAGCGGGGGCCGCGTCGCTCATCAAGGCGGCGCTGGCGGTGTACTTCAAGGTGCTGCCGCCGACGCTGAAGGTCACGCGCCCGGTCGATCCGCTGCTCGCGGCCGATACGCCGTTCTACGTCAACGCCGAGATGCGACCGTGGTTGCCGCGAGCCGAGCACCCGCGGCGCGCGGCGCTGTCCGCGTTCGGGTTCGGTGGGAGCAACTTCCACGCGGTACTCGAAGAACACCGCGCGGAGAAGTTCGAGCCGGACTGGGACGGCTCGGTCGAAATCGTGGCGCTCGGCGCGAACTCGACTCGCGTGCTGGCTGAAGAACTCGACCGGTTGTTGGGGGTGTTGAATAACCCCTCCCCAACCCCTCCCCCAAGGGGAGAGGGGCTTAAAACCACCGATAGTTCTGCTCCCCCTTCCTTCCTAGGGAAGGGGGTTGGGGGTTAGGTTATTCCGCCTGGGACGCTTTCGCGCGTGCGGCCGAAGCCTCGCGTGCGGCGTTCGACCCGGCGAGCGCGTGCCGATTGTGCTTCGCGGTCCACCGCACGCTCACCGATTTGCCGAAGTTACTCGCGGGCGCCAAGGCGCGTCTCACTGCCGAACCTGATGCTACGAGTTGGCACACTCCGGACGGTGCGCACTTCGGGCGCGGCGCGGCACCGGGTAAGCTCGCGGTGCTGTTCCCGGGGCAGGGCTCGCAGTCCGTTGGGATGCTCCGCGATCTCGTGTGTCTGCTGCCGGAAGCGCTCGATACGCTCGCGTCCGCGAACGATGTCATCACCGCGCTGTCGCACGAAGCGACCAACTCGCGCCGGTTGAGCGATTACGTCTACCCGCCGACCACCTTCAGCGCCGAGCGGAAGAAGGACAACGACCGCGACCTCCGCGACACGCGGAACGCACAGCCCGCGATCGGGGCCGTGAGCTTCGGCGCGTGGCGCGCCCTCGCGGACCGCTTCGGGGTTCGTGCCGACGCCTTCGCGGGCCACAGCTACGGCGAACTCGTGGCTCTGGCCGCGGCCGGGCGCCTCGGGGCACGCGACCTGTTCACGCTCTCCGGGCTGCGCGGGCAACTCATGGCGGGGCACCGCACGGGCGACCCCGGCTCGATGCTGGCCGTCCTCACGCCGCTCGCGGATGTCGAAGCGGTTCTCGCGCGCGAAAAGCTCGACGTGGTCGTCGCCAACCGCAACGCGCCGAAGCAGAACGTGCTTTCGGGTTCGACGGCTCACATCGAACGCGCCGCGAAACTGTTGTCCGAGGCCGGGCTGAAAGCGACTCGACTGCCGGTGGCGGCGGCGTTCCACTCGGCGCTCGTCGCGGACGCCGCGGGGCCGTTCCGTGCCGCTCTCGATAACGTTTCGCTCGCGGCCGGTGCGGTTCCGGTTTACGCGAACACCACCGCCGACGTGTACCCTGCCGACGAGCGTGCGGCGAAGGATCTGCTCGCGAACCAGCTCGCGCGCCCGGTCGCGTTCGTGGAGCAGATCCGCGCGATGACCGCGGCCGGCGTTCGGACCTTCGTCGAGATCGGCCCCGGATCGGTGCTCACGCGCTTGGTCGAAGCGATCCTGGCCGATGCGCCGGTCGCGGGGGCAACCGCCTTCGCGCTGGATGCGTCCGGCGGTAAGCGCCCGGGGGCGCTCGACCTGGGCAACGTACTGGCGCGACTCGCGGCCGGCGGGCACGCGGTCGCGCTCGCGGCGTGGGAGCGCGAGAGCCGCTGCCGGCCGCCCGCGCCGCCGACCGGGAAGCCGGGCCTCACCGTGAGCGTGTGCGGGGCGAACTCGGTGACCCCGCGCGAGAAGCGCCCGCCTCGCCCCCTCCAACATTTGTCCTCCGCGAACGGGAACGGCAAGGCGCACGCCAACGGCCCCGCACTCGCGATTCCGACACGGCCGAAGGGTTCTGTAATGTCCGACGCCGCTTCCGGCCCGACCGATCCGAACGCGCTGGCTCAAGCGCTCCTCATGACGCAGCAGAGCCTAGCCGCGCTCCAGCGCATGCAGGAGCAGACGGCCTCGCTCCACAAGCAGTTCCTGGAGTCGCAGGACACGGCCCAGCGCACGCTGCAAACGCTCGTCGATCAGCAGCAGACGCTGTTGATTGCGGGACTCGGTGTGGGAGCGCCGATCGCCCTGGCGCCGACCGCGATCCCGCTTCCGCCCGCGCCGGCTCCTGTGGTGCGGTCCGCGCCGCCCGCAACGACCATCCTTCCCGCGTCCGCGCTCCCGAAGGAAGCGTTCGCGCCGCTCCCGCCGCGTGCGTCCAAACCCGCGGCTCCGCCCCCTCCACCACCGGCCCCCGCGCCGCAACCGAAGGTCGTTGCCGCGCCGCCCGCCCGAGCTGCCAACACCCAACTCCGCGACAAGGTCGCTTCGGTGTTGTTGTCGGTAGTATCGGAGAAGACGGGTTACCCGGCGGACAGTTTGGACCTGTCGATGTCGTTGGACGCGGACCTGGGTGTGGACTCGATCAAGCGCGTGGAGATCCTGTCGGCGTTGCAGGAGCGTTTGCCCGAGGCCCCGGCGGTGAAGCCCGAGCACCTGGGGGCGCTGCACACGCTCAAGGACGTCGCCGACTTCCTCGCCGGACCGCAGACCTCCGCCCCCGCGCCTGTGACCGCGGAAACCGAAACGGACGACGATGACCTGATTCGCACTCTGCCCGTCACACGCGACCAGCTCTTGTTGCTGAACGGCAGTGCGGGGGCATCCGCGGATATTGCCTCGGTGCTGTTGTCGGTGGTATCGGAGAAGACGGGTTACCCGGCGGACAGCTTGGACCTGTCGATGTCGTTGGACGCGGACCTGGGTGTGGACTCGATCAAGCGTGTGGAGATCCTGTCGGCGTTGCAGGAGCGGTTACCCGAGGCCCCGGCGGTGAAGCCCGAGCACCTAGGGGC
Organism: Gemmata sp. SH-PL17; assembly: GCF_001610855.1. Taxonomy (NCBI): domain Bacteria; kingdom Pseudomonadati; phylum Planctomycetota; class Planctomycetia; order Gemmatales; family Gemmataceae; genus Gemmata; species Gemmata sp. SH-PL17. Next base: position 7,345,446 of record NZ_CP011271.1, on the reverse strand, counting down.
GCTGCACACGCTCAAGGACGTCGCCGACTTCCTCGCCGGACCGCAAGCGCCGGCCACGGCCAAGATCTCGCTCCTCGACGTGAGCAGCACTCTGACAGTGGGAAAAGCGGAAGCGGACACGGTGTCGGCACCCGTGTCCGCGCAAACTCCCGCCAAGACGCCCGAACTGACTGACACGCGGCCGAGCGGGACTTCCGGCTCCGTTCCGCGCCCGGGAACGGGGCAAGCCGCCGCCGTCAACACCGACCGCATCGAACGCAGCGTGCCGAAGGCCGTCGACCTGGACGTGAGCACCCCGCGAACGCGGCTCCCGCTCCCCGCGGGGAGCGACTTCTGGGTCGTGGGTGAGTCCGATCCGCTCACGCACTCGGTGGCTGAACACTTGCACGCGGCCGGTTTTCGCCCGCAAGTCTTCGACTGGATCGACGCGCCCGCGACGAAGATGCTGCCCAAGGGATTGGTGGGACTGGTGCTGCTCGCGCCCGTTTCGCCCGGACCGGACTCCGGCTTCAACCGCCGGGCGTTCGACTGGCTCAAAGCCGCCGCGGGCAAGTTGCGCCAGGCGGGGCGCGCGGGTGGGGCCGTGTTTGCCACCGTCGCGCGCCTGGACGGGGCATTTGGACTGACGGAGCTTCCGCCGGACGCCGATCCCACAGCCGGCGGGCTGGCCGGGATCGCTAAGACCGCGCGCCACGAGTGGCCCGAAGTGAGCTGCCGGGCACTCGACCTCGCGCCGGCCTTCACCGATGCGGTTGCCGCGGCCGCCGCGGTCGTTGACGAAGTGCTATCCGCCGGTCCGCCGGAAGTCGGTATCGCCTCCACGCACCGCTGCACGATCGAACTGGCCCGCGCTGCGCGCCGGCCGAGCAATCAGCTCATCAACATCAGCTCGCGCGACGTGATCCTGGTGACCGGGGGCGCACGCGGGGTGACCGCGGAAGTGGCTGTCGCGCTGGCCGAAACGTACTGCCCGACGCTGATTCTGACCGGTCGCACGCCGACGCCGACTCCGGAACCGGAGTACCTCGCGGGGCTGACCGCGGAACCGGAGATGAAGAAGGCGATCGCGGACGCACTGGGGACCGAGGGCACCCCGCGCACGGTCGGCGAACTGTACAAGAAGGTGATCGCCCAGCGCGAGGTGCGCAGCACGATCCAGCGCGTCCAGCAGGTCGGCGCGAAGGTCGCGTATTTCCCGGTGGACATCACGGACGGCCGCGCCGTGGCCGACATGCTGCACCAGGTGCGCGTCAAGTTCGGGCCGGTATCGGGTCTCGTTCACGGCGCCGGGGTATTGGCCGATAAGCGCATCGAAGACCTCACAGGTGAGGGGTTCGACCACGTCTACGCCACGAAGGTAGACGGGCTGCGCACACTGCTCGATCTTTTGGGGCGCGACGAACTGAAGGTACTCGTGCTGTTCAGTTCCACGACGGCCCGGCTCGGGCGCGTGGGGCAACTGGCTTACGCCTGTGCCAACGAGGTGCTGAACAAGACCGCTCAGGTGGAATCCCGCCGGCGCCCCGGAACCCGCGTGGTGGCGATCAACTGGGGACCGTGGGACGGCGGGATGGTCACGCCGGGATTGCGGAAACTGTTCGAGTCCGAGGGCGTGGGCACGATCCCGCTGCTCGAAGGCGCGACCTTCTTGATTCAGGAACTGAACGCCGCGGGACGTGCGGTAGAGGTAGTGGCGCTGGTCAAGGGCACGGGTCGCTCCACGACGCCCACCCCTCTGCCGGTTCCCCCCGCCGCGCCCGTGATGTCCCCGCCCAACCCGCTCCCGTCGGCCGACATGACGGTCGCGTTCGAGCGCGCGGTGGACGTGACGACGCACCCGATCCTCAAGTCACACGTGCTCGACGGCCTCGCAGTGTTGCCCGTTTCGCTCCACTTGGAGTGGCTCGCGCACGCCGCACTGCACGGCAACCCGGGCTTCCAGTTCCACGGGTTCAACGATTTGCGGGTGACGAGCGGGGTGAAGGTGGAAGCCGGTTCGCCGGTGCCGGTGCGCGCCCTCGCGGGCAAGGCGACGAAGCAGGACAAGCTGCTCATCGTGCCCGTAGAACTGCGCGGGAAGAAGAAGGACGGCCGCGACGTGATCTACTCGCGGGCCGAGATCGTGCTCGCGCCCGCGCTGCCCAAGCCGCCGCCCGCGGACCGGCCGCCGGCTGTTGCGCCAGTGCCCTACGACAAGGCCCGCGCGTACCGCGAGTTCCTGTTCCACGGGCAGGATCTTCAGGGGATCGCCGAGATCACAGGGCGCTCGGAGAAGGCGTTCGTGGGCACCTCGTACCCGGCTCCCGTGCCGGCCGACTGGTTCGAGTTCCCGCTCCGCTCGGGGTGGGTCGCCGACCCGCTGGTGCTCGACGTCGCGTTCCAGATGATGATCCTCTGGACCCAGGGGGCGCACGACTGCGCCTCGCTCCCGAGCTTCGTCGGGCGGTACCGGCAGTTCCGCAAGACCTACCCCGCGGACCCGGTCACGATCGTCGTTCGCGTCACGCGCGACGACGCGCGGTTCGCGCGAGCGGATATTGATTTCCTCGCTCCGGACGGCCAGGTAATTGCCCAGATGCAGGATTACGAGTGCGTCATGGAGCCGTCGCTCAACGCCTCGTTCCGCAAGAACCAACTCGCTCTGAAGTAGTCACGGGTCGTAAGGTCAAAGGTCGTAAGAGGTGCTATCGGCTCCTCGATTTTTGACCTTACGGCCTTACGACTTGATGATTTGAGACTTTCCCCGATGACCGAACGCATCGCGATTGTGTCCTTCGCCGGCCGCTTCCCCGGTGCGGGCTGCGACCTGGACCGATTCTGGGCGAACGTGTCCGCGGCCGCGGACTGCTCGCGCGAGGTACCCGCGCACCGGTGGGCGCTCCCGCCGGACCGGTGCGCGGACCCGCGTGTCGCGAACCCAGACACGGTCTACTCCACACGCGGGTACTACCTCGATCCCTTCGACCCGGACCTCACCGACCTCGATCTCGATGCGGGGCTGGTCCGCGCCCTCGACCCGCTGTTTCACCTCGTGCTCGACGCCGGTAACCGGGCGTGGCGCGGCGCGGAGACGGCGCGCGTCGATCGGTCGCGCGTCGGTGTCGTGCTGGGCAACATCTGCCTGCCCACGGACCGCGTGAACGACCTGTGTCGCGAGGTGCTCGGCGCGAAGGTGGGGCTGCCGACGGGTACCCCGACGCACCCGCTGAACCGCTTCGTTGCGGGGCTGCCGGCGGGGATGCTCGCGAAGGGCTTGCGGCTCGGTGGTGGGAGCTTCACGCTCGACGCGGCGTGCGCCTCATCGCTGTACGCGATCAAGCTCGCGGCCGACGAGCTACTCGCGGGGCGCGCGGACGCGATGCTGGCGGGCGGGTGCTCGCGCCCGGACTGCCAGTACACGCAGATGGGCTTTGCGCAGCTCCGGGCGCTCGCCGTGAGCGGGCGGTGTTCTCCCTTTGATACGCGCGCAGACGGACTCGTGGTGGGGGAGGGCGCCGGCGTTTTCGTGTTGAAACGCCTCTCGGACGCGCTCACCCACGGCGACACGATTCACGGCGTGATCGCGGGCGTCGGGTTGTCGAACGACATGCACGGGAACCTGCTCGCGCCCGCGAAGGAGGGGCAACTCCGCGCGATGCGTGCGGCTTACGCGCGGGCCGGTTGGCACCCACAGGACGTGCAGTTGATCGAGTGCCACGCGACCGGTACGCCGGTCGGCGACGCGATCGAGTTCGACAGCTTGCGCGAGTTGTGGGGCGAGAGCGGGTGGGCGCCCGGGCAAACCGTGATCGGCTCGGTGAAGTCCACGGTGGGGCACCTGCTCACCGGCGCAGGCGCTGCGGCGCTCACGAAGGTGCTGCTCGCAATGCGGGCCGAACAGCTCCCGCCGCAAGCGAACTTCGCGGAGCCGGCTGCGGGCCTGCGCTACGCGAACGGTCCGTTCAAGGTGCTGAGCAAGTCGGAGCAGTGGGGCCAGAAGTCGGGACTTCCGCGGCGCGCTGCAGTGAGCGGGTTCGGTTTCGGCGGGGTCAACGCGCACCTGCTCGTCGAAGAGTGGACCGGGAGCGAGTCCGCGAATTCCGGGCGCACGTCTCCGCCAAAATTCGTCGCCGTCGACGGGCGGAATGGGAGCGTACCGTCAGAGAACGCGCAGGCAGAAGCGATCGCCGTGGTGGGGATGGGAGCACACGTCGGTTCGTGGGGCGACGCGCGCGCGCTCCAAGAATACCTGCTCAACGGCGAACCGGGCGAGGCGCATGCGAAAACGAACGGCTGGGCGCTGGCGTCCGAACCGTGCCCGCCGGGGTTCTACATCGACGAACTGAAACTGCCGATCGACAAGTTCCGCATCCCGCCGAAGGAACTCGAAGAAACGCTCCCGCAGCAATTGCTGGCACTGCAAGTGGCCGCCGCGGCGCTCGACGATCAGGCGAACGGGCGCCCCAAACCACGCGGAGATGGCGATCCCACGACCGGTGTGTTCATCGGGCTCGGGCTTGATCCGAACACGACGAATTTCCACCTCCGGTGGAGCGCGATTGCAACCGGCGCGAACCCCGACGACGCCTCTCCGCCTCTCACCGCGAACCGCACGATGGGCGCGCTGGGCAGCATCGCGGCGAGCCGGATTGCGCGGGCATTTCACTTCGGTGGACCGAGCCACACTGTCTGTAGCGAAGAAGGCTCCGCGGCGCGGGCGATCGAACTCGGTGTGCGCGCGTTGCAGGCGCGCGAACTCGGTCGCGCGCTGGTGGGCGGAGTTGATCTCGCGGGCGATCCGCGCTTGGTGCTCCCGGGTGAAACCCGCGTGCCCGGTGAGGGTGCGGTGGCACTCGTTTTGAAGCGCCTGGCCGATGCTGAACGCGACGGCGATCGTGTTTACGCGGTGATTCGAGGAACAGGCGTCGCGGCCGACGCGGACACCGCGCTGGCTCGCGCCGCAGCCGATGCCGGAGTCCCGCGCGACTCGGCGCTCGCGCTCGATGACGCGCCTACGCTGGTGGGGGATACCGGGCCACGTCCGGTGCGGTAAACGTGCTGAGCGCGTGCCTCGCGCTGTACCAGGAAGTGCTGCCCAACCCCTCCCCAACCCTGCCTCTATCTGTTCCCCCTTCCTTTTTAGGGAAGGGGGTTAGGGGGTTAGGTTCTGGAAGCAACCCCTCCCCAACCCCTCCCCTAAGCGGAGAGGGGCTTAAAACCGCCGAGGGCTCTGTTCCCCCTTCCTTCGTTGCCGGTCCGCGAGAAGCTCTGCTGACAGGACCGGCGCGAACGGAAGCGAAGGGGGGTAGGGGGTTAGGTTCTCCCTGTTACTGGCTCCACAACCGGATCGCCGGTCCGCGTCGCGCGCAAGTTCGAGCCAGTGGCGCGGACGGCTCGCACTTCGCGTTCATTCTCGAAGAACACGCGGCGAAACTGCAGCCTCCCGCGCCGGATCGTGCCCAGCCTCTTGGTGCGCGAGGCGAGGCCGTGTTCGTGGTAGACGGTAGCACGCCGGCCGATTTGCTCGCGGGGATCGAGACGTGCGCTGCGTTCGTGGGCGCGCGGCGCGAGCAGAACATCGAAGCCGTCGCACGCGAATGGTTCCGCACTTCGGCGCCAGACGGTGCTCGTACCCGGGCGGTCACATTTGTTTCGCGCTCGGTTGAAGAATTAGAGGAGCAACTGGGATTTGCCGCAGGTTCACTCCATGCGGACCCGAACGCCCCTCTACCCGTGACCGCGCGGGCCGCGCTCCGGGACCGCGTGTTCTACAGCCCGACCCCGCTCGGTTCGGGGGCGAAGGTCGCGTTCGTGTTCCCCGGGTCGGGCAACCAGTTCGACGGCATGGGCCGCGCGCTCGGGGCGCACTGGCCCGAAGTGCTGCGCCGGCAGCACGCCGAGAGCGAACAGCTCCGCGACCAGTACGCGCCGCACCTCTTCTGGGCGGACCGCATTGCGGACGCGCTCCCGCGCGACCTCATGTTCGGACAGGTGACGGTCGGTACGCTGGTCAGTGACATCGCGGTGTCGCTGGGAATCCGGCCCGATGCGATGATCGGGTTGAGCCTGGGCGAGTCGGCCGGGCTGTTCGGCGTTCGCGTGTGGCTCGAACGTGACGAGATGTATCGTCGGATGCAGCGTTCGACGCTGTTCGCCTCCGACCTCGCGCCACCTTACGCTTCGGCTCAACGGTACTTGAACGCGCCCGCGAATGAACCGGTGGACTGGGTGAGCGGGGTGATCGCTGCCAGCGCTGCCGACGTCAATGCGGCGCTACGGCCCGAGTCGCGTGCGTACCTGCTGATCGTGAATACGCCGAACGAGTGTGTAATCGGGGGGCTGCGCCCCGACGTGGAACGACTCGCCGCGAACCTCGGCAAATCGGTGCTGCTGCTCGAAGGGGTGACGCTCGCTCACTGCGAAGCCGGCCGACCGGTCGAGGGGCCGTACCACGAGCTGCACGTGCTACCCGTCACGCCGCAGGATGTAACGATCTACAGCGGCGCGCGCGGGAGCAGCTACAAGCCAAGCGAACGGGCGTGTGCTGATTCGATCACGGCCGGGCTGGTCGGTGTGATTGATGTGCCGCGTGTGATCGAGGCCGCGTACAGTGACGGCGCCCGGGCGTTCATCGAAATCGGTCCCGGAAACTCGTGTACGCGCATGATCGGCGCGATTCTCGGCGATCGACCGCACTTCGCGCGCGCTGCGCACGCTGCGAAGCAGGACGCCGTTTCGCAAGTGCTGCGTCTGGTCGCGCACCTCGTGGCCGAACGGCTGCCGGTCGACCTCGCAGCGCTCTACGGCACGGAAACGCGGTGCGTCGGGCACCGCACACCAAAACCGGGCCGGCGAAACGAAGTGGTGATCCCGGTCGGGATGCGCCCGGTCGTGCGGACGCCGGTCGTACCCGAACCGGTTGCTCATCCCGCTACCCCCAAGTCAGACGCCCCGCGCCCGCCCGCCATCGTTGCAGAACCCGCGAAACCGAAACCCACATTCGTTGAGGCTCCTCAACTGAATCCTCACGCCACAGCCCATCGCGCCCCCGTGCCTCACGCGACCTCGTTTGCAACGGCGATCGGCCCGGTCATCGAATCGGCTGCGAACGTACAAGTGCTGAACATGCAGGCCCAGGAAGCGTTCCTGCGGGTCAACGGGAGATTGATGGAGTCCGCCGCGAACGTGGTGCGGTTCCAGACCGCGCTCCTCGAAACGTGGATGCGCGGCGGCCAGTCGGTATTAAGCTCCTCTTCTCTTGGGGAGGGGGTGCAGTCACGACCTACCCCCCCGTCCCCCCTCCCTGAAGGGAAGGGGGAGGAAGAGTCATCGGTGGTTTTAAGCCCCTCTCCGTTTAGGGGAGGGGTTGGGGAGGGGTTGTTTGCAGAACCTAACCCCCCGGCCCCCTTCCCTAAGAAGGAAGGGGGAGAAGAGATTGGTGAGGGCGTGGATTCCGTCCCGCGCGCGCTCACTTACGAGCAGTGCTGTGCGTTCGCCGCGGGGCGCGTGGCGGATGCGCTCGGGCCGGTGTTCGCGGAGGTCGATTCGTTCCCGACGCGCGTGCGGTTGCCGGACGGCCCGCTCCAACTCGTGGACCGCATTACGCTTATTGAGGGTAAGCCGAAGTCGATGACGACCGGGCGCGTCGTCACAGAGCACACCGTTCATCCCGATCGCTGGTACTTGCAAACGGATCGCATTCCGACCGCGATCTGCGTCGAATCGGGTCAGGCCGACCTGTTCCTCTCGGGGTACCTCGGCATCGACTTCGAGACGCGCGGGCTCGCGGTGTACCGCCTGCTCGACGCGGTCGTGTCGTTCCACCGCGGGCTGCCGAAGGTCGGCGAAACGATCGTGTACGACATCCACATCGACAAGTTCGTGCAGCAAGCGGGCGCGTGGCTGTTCCACTTCTGGTTCGACGGCACCGTGAACGGCGAACCGCTCATCACGATGCGGAACGGTGTCGCTGGCTTCTTCACCGCGGAGGCACTGGCCGCGGGGAAGGGGATCGTTCAGACGACGCTCGACAAACAGCGACTTCCGGGCAAGAAGCCGAGCGACTGGACCGACCTCGTACCGCAAGCTTCGTGCTCGCTCAATGCGGCGCAGGTCGAAGCGCTTCGTGCGGGTGACCTCGTGACAGCGTTCGGGGCGGACTTTTCGCGGGCACACTTGCGCCGGTCCGCAACGATCCCCGGCGGAATGCTCCGGCTCGTGGACCGCGTGCCGCTCATCGACCCGGTCGGAGGGCGCTTCGGGATCGGGTTCGTGCGAGCCGAGTTCGACATTCACCCGGACGACTGGTTCCTGACATGCCACTTCGTGGACGACCAGGTGATGCCGGGCACGCTCATGTACGAGTGCTGCCTGCACACGCTCCGCGTGCTGCTGATGCGCATGGGGTGGGTCGGCGAAGCGGACGAAGTCGTTTACGAACCGGTGCCGGGCGTGAACAGTCGGCTGAAGTGCCGCGGGCAGGTCATCGCGTCCACGAAGACGGTGACTTACGAAGTGACGGTGAAGGAACTCGGGTGCCGGCCCGAACCGTTCTGCATCGCCGACTCGCTGATGTACGCCGACGGCAAGCCCATCGTCGAAATCACCAACATGACGCTGCGGATGACCGGGCTGACGCGCGAGCGGTTGGGCGCGATCTGGGCGGGGGAACCTAACCCCCCGACCCCCTTCCCTAGGAAGGAAGGGGGAGCAGAACCGAAGGCGGTATTAAGCCCCTCTCCGCTTAGGGGAGGGGTTGGGGAGGGGTCGTCTTTCCCTCTGTACGATTCCGCCTCCATCACGGCGTACTCCAACGGCAAGCCGTCGGAGGCGTTCGGCGCGCCGTACAAGGTGTTCGATTCCGAGCGCATCATCGCCCGGCTCCCGGGGCCGCCGTACCAGTTCCTGGACTGCATCACGGCCGTGACCGGCGAGCCATTCGTACTCAAGGCCGGGGCGAGCTGCGAGGCGAAGTACGCGGTCCCGCCTTACGAGTGGTACTTCGACGCGAATCGTTGCGAGAACATGCCGTTCAGCGTCCTGTTGGAGATAGCCCTTCAGCCGTGCGGGTGGCTCGCGGCGTACTGTGGGTCGGCGCTCACGAGTAAGGACGACCTGAGCTTCCGCAATCTGGGCGGGAAGGGGACGCAGTTCCGGGCGGTTACGCCGATTACCGGGACGCTGACGACGACCGTCAAGATGACGAACGTCTCGAACTCCGCGGGCATGATTATCCAGCACTACGACATGCTCGTGCGGGACGATCAGGGGGACGTTTACAAGGGCACGACGTACTTCGGGTTCTTCTCGAAGCCGGCGCTCGCGAACCAGGTCGGCATCCGCGACGCGAAGGTGCCGTGGCCCAGCGAACGAGAACTGATGCGAGCACAGAGCGAGGTGTTGCCGCACAGTTCGCCGTTTCCCGGGCCGATGCTCCGCATGGTGGACCGCGTCACCGCGTACATCCCGGACGGCGGGGCCAAGAGACTGGGGCTCGTGGTCGGCGCGATCAAGGTGGACCCGGAGTTCTGGTTCTTTAAGGCGCACTTCTACCAAGACCCGGTGTGGCCTGGGTCGCTGGGGGTGGAATCGTTCCTCCAGTTGCTGAAGTTCGCGGCTTGGAAGCGCTGGGGGAACCCCGAAAAGGCGTGGCACACGGTGGCGCGGAACGCGCCGCACACCTGGGTGTACCGCGGGCAGGTGCTACCGACCGACGGCGAGGTGACAGTTGTGCTTGAAATCGTCGCGGCGGACGACGATCATCGGCGCCTGACCGCGAACGGATTTCTCACCGTGGACGGGCGCGTCATCTACCAGATGACCGACTTTACTCTAGAGTAGCAGTCGGTACTCGCATGCGTCGCGGAGCACGGGCAGGACCGCCCGTGCCACCAGAAAACACCCGGTGCCGACCCTCGCATGAAATACAACCGCGTTCACCTCGAAGCGATCGGGTACGAGCTCCCTCCGGTGGTAGTTTCCACCGCGGAGCTGGAGTCGCGACTCGCGCCGGTGTACCAAGCACTCAAAATGTCGCCCGGGCAGTTGGAACTGCTCACCGGCATCAACGAGCGCCGGTGGTGGGAACCGGGCTACCCGCTCTCGCGCGGGGCCGCCGCCGCCGCGAAGAAGGCGCTCGCCGCGGCCGATATGTCGGCCTCCGAGATCGACGTGCTGATCTACGCGGGTGTGTGCCGCGAGAACTTCGAGCCGGCCACTGCGTGCGCCGTAGCTCACGAACTGAAGATCAACCCGAACGCGGCTATTTTTGACCTGAGCAACGCCTGCCTCGGGGTGCTCAACGGTATCGTCGAGATCGCGAACAAGATCGAACTCGGACAGGCGGAAGCGGGGCTGGTGGTTTCGGCCGAGACCGCGCGCGAGATCAACGAAAACGTGATCGACCGGATGGTGCGCACGAAATCGGTCGAACTGTTCCGCGAGAGCATCGCCACGCTCACCGGCGGGTCGGGCGCGGTCGCGGTGCTCGTCGTGAGCGCGGAAATGTCGCGCGAGAAGCGGCGAAAATTGCTCGGCGGCGTGACGCAGAACGCTCCACAGCACCACTCGCTCTGCCGGTGGGGGTTGCAATCGGTCCTGCCGGCCGCGGTCGGCACCGTGGAGCGCGTGCTCGGTCACAACGCGGCGGGACTGGTGCAGAAGGGCGTCGACAACGCCAACGCGATAATGCAGCGAGGACTCGACCTTGGTCTGCGGCACGTCATGATCCCGTTCATGGAAACGCACGCGGGCGAGGTACTGAAGTACGGCGTCGAACTCGGCAACCGCACGTGGCAGAAGTTCCTCGCCAAGTTCGGCTGGCGCTCGGACTACCTCGATAAGGTGATCTGCCACCAGGTGGGCGCCGGGCACCGCGAAGCGGTTCTGAAGGGGATCGGCATCCCGCCGGAAAAGGACTTCAGCACGTTTGAGTACCTCGGCAACATCGGCACGGTATCGCTGCCCATCACCGCGGCAATCGCGGAGGAGCGCGAGTTCCTCCGCCCCGGGGACCGGGTGGGCTTCCTCGGCATCGGCAGCGGACTGAACTGTCTGATGCTCGGCTTGGAATGGTGACCCGTATTTCATGTGAGCCGCGCCGGTCCCCGCGCGGTTCGTCAACGGACGCGAGCGGACGACCCCGATCTCTATGAGTAACACCGCGGCTCCCGGTTCCGACGCCCCCCCGCCACTTCGTACCACGCACCCGTCGGCCGATGAAGACGCGCCGCCGTTCCCGAACCCGGCGATGCCGCTGTACCCGTTCCTCCCGCGCGTCGCGACGCGCCACGGGCTGCGGATGAGCTATTTGGACGAGGGCGCCGGCGACACGGTGGTGATGCTGCACGGCAACCCGACGTGGAGCTTCTATTACCGCAACCTCGTGCTGTCGCTCCGAGAATCGTACCGCTGCATCGTGCCCGATCACATCGGCTGCGGGCTCTCCGATAAGCCGCCTCTCAGTCGGTACGACTACTCGCTGAAGAGCCGCATCGACGACCTCGAATGGCTCCTCGAAGAGCGCGGGCTGACCAAGAACCTGACGCTGGTGCTACACGATTGGGGCGGGATGATCGGGATGGGGTTCGCCGCCCGGCACCCGGACCGCATCAAGCGGATCGTGGCATCGAACACGGGTGCGTTCCCGCTCCCGCCGGGCAAGAAGCTCCCGCGGTCACTCTGGTGGGGCCGCAACACCAAGTTGGGTGCGTGGCTCATCACCCGGCGTAATGCGTTCTGCAAATACGCTGCGAAGTGGTGCGCGACCCGGCGCCCGCTTCCGGCCGACGTGCGAGCGGGCTACCTCGCGCCCTACGACACTGCGGCACATCGCGTCGCGGTCCTGAAGTTCGTGCAGACGATCCCGCTGGCGCCGGGCGACGAAGGGTACGACATCGTTGCGGGGACCGCGGCCGCGCTCGACAAGTTCCGCGACACCCCGACACTGCTGCTGTGGGGGATGAAGGACTTCGTGTTCGACCACCATTTCCTCGAAGAGTGGAAGCGGCACTTCCCGCACGCAGAGGTCCACACGTGGCCCGACTGCGGGCACTACCTCCTGGACGACGCGGGCGAACTCGCCATCATGCGCGTGTGGGAGTTCCTGCAACGGTACCCGATTTAGGAAGCACCGTGACTACACCTCAACTGACCGGGACTGTTGATCCCGAAAATGTCGCGCGCGTCTTCGATGCAGTTGCCGAGGTGTTGTTCAAACACGGGCGCGTGGAAATTGATGGTTTCGGCACGTTCGAGTTACAAATGCGCAAGGCACGCAGAGGGCGGAACCCGCGAACGGGGGACTGGATCGACGTTCCCGCTAAGGTGACCGTGAAGTTCAAGCCGGCTGGTTCGCTGAAGCGCCGAGCAGAGCAACTTCCCGACGTGCCGGGGGCGTGACGCCGTCATCAGCAAAATCGAAGATATGCTTTCACCTCTCAACGTCGCGTCGCACCTCGAACGCATGGCCGCGCAGCACCCGACACAGGTGGCGATTCACGCGCCGCTCGGTCGAGTGAACGCGGACGGCCCGACCGAGCACCGCGCGATCACGTTCCTCGAACTCAACGCCAATTCCGATGCGATCGCGCACGGGCTGGCTTCCATTGGTATCGCACGCGGCACGCGCACGGCCCTCATGGTTCCACCCACACCGGACTTCTTCGCGCTCACGTTCGCGCTGTTCAAGGTCGGCGCGGTGCCGATACTAATCGACCCCGGCATGGGCGTGAAGAACCTAGGCAAGTGCCTCGCGGAAGCGGAACCCGAAGCGTTCATCGGGATCGCGAAGGCCCACGTCGCGCGGCGCGTGCTGGGGTGGGCGAGAAAGACTCTCCGCACGACCGTGAACGTCGGCCAGTGGCGGTTCTACTGCCACACGTCACTCGAGCGCTTGCGCACGTTGGGCCACGCACGCGGCGCGCACAGCATCCCCGAATCGGAAGCGACCGAACCGGCCGCGATCCTCTTCACGAGCGGGAGCACGGGCGTCGCGAAGGGCGTGGTGTACACACACGGGATCTTCGCGGCGCAAGTGGAGTTGCTGAAGGCGACCTACGGCATCGAACCGGGCGAAATCGATCTCTGCACGTTCCCGTTGTTCGCGCTGTTCGGCCCCGCGCTCGGGATGACGTGCGTGATCCCCGACATGAATGCGAGCCGGCCCGCACAGATCAACCCGCACAAGGCCGCGGCGCAAATCAAGCAATTCGGCGTGACGAACCTGTTCGGCTCCCCCGCGGTGATCCGGCGGTTGGGGGAGATGGCAGAACCTAACCCCCCAACCCCCTTCCCTAGGAAGGAAGGGGGAACAGAACCGAAGACGACAGACGCTCCACTGCAAGCGCCGGTTTTAAGCCCCTCTCCGTTTAGGGGAGGGGTTGGGGAGGGGTTGGAGACACAACCTACCCCCCCATCCCCCCTCCCTGAAGGGAAGGGGGAGCAGGTGTTGGGTGCCTCTGGGCGAACCGCGAGTGTGAACGAGCGGGTGGTTCCCGCCCCCTTCCCTTCAGGGGGGGGAGGTTCTGCCCGCCTCTCTTCGCTCCGCCGCGTCATCTCCGCTGGTGCTCCGGCTTCGGCGACCTCCCTTGAGCGATTCGTCCGACTCCTCGGCAGCGGCGTGGAAGTGTTCACGCCGTATGGCGCGACCGAAGCGCTTCCCGTTGCGAACATCGGCAGCCGTGAGATCCTCGGCGAGACGCGGTCCCTCACCGAGCAGGGCAGGGGAGTGTGCGTCGGGCGCCCGGTCGTTGGTGTCGATGTGTATGTCATCCGTATTTCCGACGAGCCGATTGCGGAATGGAGCGATTCGCTACTCGCGGCGCCGGGCGAGGTCGGCGAGTTCGTGGTCCGCGGGCCGATTGTAACGCGGCAATACTACAACCGGCCCGACGCGACCAAACTCGCGAAGATTCGCGACCCAAAGACCGGGGACGTACTGCACCGCATGGGCGACGTCGGGTATCTTGACGCGCACGGGCGCCTCTGGTTCTGCGGCCGGAAGTCGCACCGCGTCGTAACGCCTCACGGCACGCTGTTCACAGATATGGTGGAACCCGTGTTCAACCGCTGCAATCTGGTGGCACGTACCGCACTGGTGGGGGTTACGCGGAGTGGGGTGACGTATCCGGTATTGTGCGTCGAGCTACCAAACTATCGGGCGCTCACAGATCACTATCCGGCGCTCAGAGAACAATTGCCCACTCCGGAAGCGATCAAGACCAAGTTGCGTCAGCGCGCCGGGGCGACGGTTCATACCGAACGAGTCACCACCTATTTACTGCACCCTGGTACGTTTCCGGTAGACGTGCGGCACAACTCGAAGATCTTTCGCGAGAAGTTAGCGGTGTGGGCCGATAAGCAACTCGGCCCGAAGTGGACCCCGGAGGCGCAAGCGTGAAAGCAGTGGTGACCGGCGGCGGCGGCTTTCTCGGCGGGGCGGTCGTGCGCCTGCTCCGTCAGCGGGGAGACTCCGTTCGTTCGTTCACCCGCTCCGCGTACCCGTGGCTCGATGAACTCGGCGTCGAACAGTCGCTCGGCGATCTGTCGAACCCGGAAGCCGTCGAGCGCGCGGTGGAAGGCTGCGATGTGGTGTTTCACGTCGCGGCGAAGGCCGGGGTGTGGGGGCGCTACTCCGATTACTTCGACACGAACGTGACCGGCACGCTGAACGTGATCGCCGCGTGCAAGAAGCTCGGCGTCCGCCGGCTGGTGTACACGTCCACGCCGAGCGTCGTTCACGAGGGAAAAGACAACGAGGGCGCGAACGAGGCGCTACCGTACTCCAAGCACTTCTACACGTACTATTCCGAGACGAAAGCGAAGGCGGAGAAGGCGGTTCTCGCCGCGAACGGCCCCGACCTGGCGACCGTGTCGCTTCGGCCGCACCTGATCTTCGGCCCCGGCGACCCGCACCTGATCCCGCGAATCATCGCGTCGGCACGCGCCGGCAAGCTCAAGCGGATCGGCGCACGCCCGGTCAAGGTGGACGTCACGTACATCGACAACGCGGCGCAGTCGCAACTCGACGCGGCCGACCGGCTCGACATCGGTTCGCCGCTCGCGGGCAATGCGTACTTCATCTCGAACAACGAGCCGGTGGAACTGTGGCCGTTCATTGACCGCGTGCTGACCGAGGCCGGGGCGCCGCCCGTCACGAAGCGCATCTCCGCTTGGAAGGCCAAACTCGCGGGCCGCGTATTGGAATGGCTGTATTGGGGCCTCCGCTTGCCCGGTGAACCGCCGATGACGCGGTTCATTGCGAGCCAGATGTCCACGTCCCACTGGTACGACATCTCCGCCGCGCGCCGCGATTTGGGGTACGAACCGCGGGTGTCGGTTGAGGAAGGTTTGAAGCGACTGGGCGAGCGGTTACGCGCCGGGTGATTCGTTCGATCTGGTTTGACTCATTTCGGTGGCTTTCTGTAGCCGGCCCCTGCGTTATCCGCGATTCGAGCTGCGGACAGCGCTCGTTCCACCCCATCTGTTTCGACCAAGTGGTTAGCACTACAGCGCGGGTTTAGATGATGCATCTATGTCGCCATTTTTTGTGCGCTCTCGTGGCCTGCTCGTTCCGCCGTTGGTGGTAGCGGATGACCTCTCCGACGTGCAGTAGTTCCGGCGTCCCGCGCCTCCGACGGAACGTCACCGCACATCGGGCGTTCAGCGCCCGGCACACCTGCTCCATCGTCACCTGCGGTTTTTTCCCCCCGCAGCCGGTCCGTGTGGATCGACACGAACCCGAGCACCACCAGGCCCAAGATCAGATGCCGCACCAACCCGACGTACTGCCGGCCCTCGTAGTGCGTCATCCCCGCTTCGCTCTTGGCCACCCGGAACTGGTGCTCGATCGTCGCGCGCCGGAACGCCACCCGCAGCACACGCGCCAGCGGTTCGTCGGTCGCGTTGGTGACGAAGTACTTGACCTCGGCCGTCGATTCGTTCTGCGCCACCACCAGCATCCAGCGGCACCCACGCACCTCGATCAACCGGCTCGTCGCACGCCACCGGGTGTCGCCAACGGTCTTGCGCGACACCCGGAATCGTCGGCCCCGCCGGGCGTCGTCGGCACGCAGCACCGAATCCGCGCGCCGCGGCTCGTCGCGCGCGGCCGTTGTCACCGAGAAGCTCACGGGCACTTCGCCCACGAACGGCTGGCCCACGGCGTCGAGGGCGCGCAAGAACGGCACCTTCGACCCGTACCCTTCATCGAACACGAGCCAGTCGAACCGCACCCCGTGGGCATCCAGGCGCACCAACTGCTCGTAGGCGATCCGCCACTTGGGGCGATAGCGGACCTCGTCGGGGATGCCCGCCGCCTGGCACCGCGGGCGATCCGCGTTCCACGACTCGGGCAGGTACAGGTCCGCGTCCAACAGGGCCTGGAACGTGCCCTTGGCGACGCCCACGTGCACGGTCACGATGCCGTTGTCGATCTTCCCGACGCACCCCAGGTACTGTCGTTGCACGCCCGGCGTCCGGTCCCCCTTCTTCACGGCACTGGTCTCGTCGATCACCCCGACCGTGCCCAGGTCATCGCCGGGCAACCCGTCGAGCACCTCGGCGCATCGCCGTTGGAGTTGCTCACGCGCCGACTCGTGTTGCCAGTCGGCGGTCGTGAGGAACTCCTGGAGGGTGCGGACCGCCGTTCCACAGGCCAGGGCGATCGGCTCGACGCTCTTGCGCGGCAGCTCCGAGAGCAAACCACGACCGTAGTTGTCGAAGTGGTCGGCCGTCCGCTTCTGTAAGAAGCAGCCGCGATACCGACCCAGATAGTGGGCGAACGCCGGCCCTAACCTTGCGATTTCCTGGTCCGTCATCGGATGCCCTCCGATGGCCCATCTTATTCACCGGCCGCGAACCCGCGCTGTAGTGTTAGACCAGACAAGTCGGGCAAGATTTGCACACCGTGCGGCCTGTGTGGGACTTGCACGACACGTCTCGGCGACTTTCTTTAGCCTCACCCACCGTTAGAGGGGCGATTCTAACTACGGGGCGAACTGCGCTCACAACGAACCACTGGCGGGAGAGAATCATGACCTTCGCAGCGCTCGGCCGCCTGGGGCTCGTGCTGTTCGCCTGCGCGGTCGCAGGGTGCGCCGGTCGCGCCCAGTCGTTGTCCCCGGTTCACAAACTACCCCCGGAGTCGATCCCCAACGACGCCGCTCCCGGTGAGCGGTTCTACATCATCGTGTTCGGCTCCGAGCGGACGCTCCGGGCGCCGCGGTACACGCACACCTGGGCCACGCTCGTCAAAACCGTCGAGGTGCCGGGTTCCGCGCCGCAAGTGGCCGAAACTCACACCATCAGTTGGATGCCGGCTACCCTGGAAATTCATCCGTGGAAATTCACCCCGGAACCGGGGCGCAACCTGGAACTCCACGAGACGATCCGCATGGCCCTGGAACTCCGCGAGCACGTCGTGTCGTGGGGGCCGTATGAGATCCAGCCGCGCGGGTACCGCCGGTTCCTGCTCCAGAAGGAGTTCATGGAGAGGGGCCAGATCGGGTACCAGTGCATCGATACCATCGGCGCGGGGGCCGACGGCACCGGGTGCGACTGCATCCACGCCGTCACCGACATGGACTCGCAGTTCCAGCGGGGCTACTACCGGCTCACGCGGTTCGGAGTGGCCGGCAGCGAGTTCATCGTGCGCCAACTGTTCGAGCGGGATCTGCTCGTCAGCGGGGAAACACACTCCTGGCTCAACGGCCCGCTCGGGCTGTGCCAGTACCCGATCGACCACCGTACCTACGATCGACGGCCGTTGCGGTGACTCTCTTCGTTCGTGTGGTAGCCGCAACTTGTATCAGAGCCGAATCCGAAATAAGAACGACTGTGCGTGTCGTTCGCCTCACATCATTATCATTTGCACGCGACTCGGCGCGACGGATATCTTGGGTGTGGTTACGCGCTTCGCACAACTTTGAGGATCGCACTCATGCGGAAGCTCCTCCCCCTCGCGGCCGTTCTGATTGCACTGACGAGCACGCGGGCCGACGAAAAGATCAGCGCGCCCGTTCCCAAGACCCCGCCCCCGCCCTCGATCGAGGGCAAGTACACGCTCGTGGCGACGTACAACGGGGCCGTTGCTGTGAGAGAGAAGGGCGGGTTCGGCGGCGGTCCTGGCGGTGGCGTTGGCGCCGAAGTCGGCGGCTTCGCACCCTCCAGGACCACCATCGTGCGCGGGGAAACAGTCATTTCCCGAACCGAGATCGTGATCGAGTCCCGCACAGTGACCGGCATCCCCACCACAATGGAGTACACGCTCGATCCGACGAAATCGCCCATCACGATCGACGTCGAGATCGTTCCCGTGCGCGGAAAGAAAACGCGGGGGCTGGGTGTTGTTGAGATCACCAATAATCGGGTCGTGATCGCGCTGGCCAAGGAAGGGGCCGACCGGCCCAAGTCAGTGGAAGAAGCCGAGGGTGTAACGGTGTACTACTTCCAGAAGGCTCCGCCCGCGCCGCGGACCGAATTCCGGATCGTCGCGCTGACCGTTGGGAAGGAAGAAGAGGCCGAGAAAGAACTGAACCGCCTCGCGAAAGAGGGGTACGAACTCGTGTCCACGACGAACCCGACCGCCCCGGATGCCAAAGCGTCTGTCACGACGGTTCACTTCATCCTCAAGCGCATCGTGAAGTAATCGCAACAGCGAAGGGCCTGCGACATCGCTGCAGACCCTTCGCTGTAGGTACTACTGGAAACTGATTAGTCTTCGTCTTCGACCCACATGCACCCCGAACGTTCTGGTCCAATGGCAAGGATCCCCATATCGAACGTAGCTGAGGTGACGGGATCCCAACTCGTTACCGCGGCGGCGCCGTCGGACCGAATTGTACTGAGCGTGTGCCACGTTCCATTCGTGAAGTATCGGGTGCCCGGACCAAATTGCCCGAGAAAGCGGTTACCCAATTCCTCGGCTTGAGCCGCCGACATCAACTCGGCGTTGTACGCTAAATCGCGGTGGAGAAGCGTGTGTACTAACTTTCGGGCGCCATCTTCGCCGATCTCTTTGTAACGCCATTGTTGATCGCTTAGCCCAAACTCTCGTGCCAGCTCCGGGATGGTCGGAGAGGCCAATGACGACAGGCCACAGCGAGCATCGCGGATCTCGACGATCTCATCGCAGACACCCATCGAAAACCCTCTAATCCCGGGCTTCGCTATTCCTTCTCGGTATCTTTCTTCTTCCGCGTGCTGTCGTTATCGAGCTTGTTCAGCGTGTCGGAGCGGTAGCGCCCGAGGTTCTCTTCGGCGTGTGCGGCCTCGTCCGGGTTGTCCGCGAGGTTCTTCTTCAGCTCCGCTCGGCGGTGCTTGTTCCCGCGCTTCTTGAGTGCCCGCTTGAGGTCGCGGAGCATCCGTTTATCGGGATCTGGCACGGCACCAACCTCCGGTTCGCAAGGGGACAACCCGCCCAACCCAAACACGCACGTTTAACACTTCACGCGACTCACATGTGAGGGAACTTGAAACTCGCGGCCCGAAGCGCGAAACTTCCCGCATGGCACGAATCCTCATCGCGACCGATGCGTGGCACCCGCAAGTGAGCGGCGTCGTGCGGACGCTCGACACCACCGCTCGTCTGCTCCGCCAGCAGGGGCACGCGGTCGAGGTCATCGAGCCGACCGGGTTCCCGCAATTCCCGGTGCCGTTTTATCCGGAAATTCCGCTCTGCGTGATGCGCACCGGGCGCGTCTACGAACGCATCGGCAAATTCCGTCCCGATCACGTCCACATCTCCACAGAGGGGTCGCTGGGCTTTTGGGTTCGCAGGTTCTGTCGGCGAATGGGGTGGCGGTTCAGTTCGTCGTACCACACGCGGTTCCCGGAATACCTCAAGCGCCTCGCCCGCGTGCCCGAAAGCATCACCTACCAGTTCCTCAAGTGGTTCCACGGCGGTTCGTCGTGCATGATGGTCGCGACGCCGAGTTTGGAGAAGGAACTCATCGGCCGCGGGTTCCGGGCGCCCATACGCAGGTGGTCGCGCGGGGTCGATCTCGGCACGTTCCGCCCGCGCCCGAAAGTGGAAACGAGCTACCCGCGCCCCATCCTACTTTACGTCGGTCGCGTTTCGCACGAGAAGGGCATCGACGACTTTCTGAGGCTCAAAACGACCGGCACGAAGCTCGTCGTCGGCGACGGCCCCGCTCGCGCGGAGTTGGAGCGCCAGCACCCCGAAGCCGTGTTCCTCGGCTATCGCCGGGGCGAAGCGCTCGGCGAAGTGTACGCAGCGGCGGACGTGTTCGTTTTCCCGAGCCGCACGGACACGTTCGGCATTGTGCTCATTGAGGCGCTGGCGAGCGGGCTGCCGGTCGCGGCGTACCCGGTCACCGGTCCCGTGGACATCGTGACGCGGGACGAATTGGGGGCGCTCGACGAGGACTTGGGGTGTGCGGTTTCGCGCGCGCTCGTGAGCGGAAATCCCGCGGCATGTGCGGAAGAGGGCGCGCGGTACACCTGGGAGAATTGCACCTCACAGTTCGTGAACAATCTGGTGCCGATCAAATGAAGCCGGTGGAGCAGGCATTTTAATCACTTTTGTGGCCTCGGGCGCTGACACAATGGCTTCGCCACCAAGTTCGCACGGGAGTGCCTGTGATCGATCACCGCCTGGGATTTGGGCTCTTGTTTTTCACCGGTGGTTTGCTCGGTGTCGCGGGCGGGGTCGAGCAGTGGCGCAAGAAACAGCACCTGCTTCGCCGTGCAGTTCGCGTCAAAGCGCGGGTCGTGTCCGTTCGCACCGAGTCCTCGAACGACGATGGAGGTACCGACTTCCACTACCCGACGATCGAATTCCGGGTTAGTGGAAAGGTCGTGCGTACCGAGGTGATTGTTGGTCGGAGCCGCGGTGAAGAGGTGATGGCAGGGTACGAGGTGACGGCGTACTACGACCCGCTCGCCCCGTCGCGTGCCGTACTCGCGCCCGGCGATTGGCCGGGCGGCGGGTGCGTGACGGTCCTCGGGTTCGCGAGCGCGCTTCTCGGGGGCATGCTCCTGTGGGACTCACTGTTCCAGAAATGACCGTCCCAAGCTTGTCAGGTCCGTACTTTTCGCGATTTTCCTGGATGGGCATTGAGATTGGGAGCCACGCTTGATGTCTCGTTGGGGGTGAGGTATCCTCACATCTCGTGAGGCGCACGATCTCAACTCCAACGGCGGCACAGTTGTCCGTGCGGTTGTGGTTGAAGTTCGATGCTACCCACCTCACACCCATCCTCTTGTCCGATACGATTCGCAGTCGCGACGAAATCCGCGCAGACCAACAGCGCGCCCGTGACGCGGCCCGCACTGCCCGAGAGCGCACCCGAACTGAAGCGCTCACTGAGTTGGGACTTACGGCAGCAGACGCAGCTCTTTTCACCGTGATCTACTACGGCATTACTGTACCCCCATCTGACTTGCCCGATATCGTTAGACGAGAAGACTACGGCAAGGTGACTGAGGCGGAATGCCGGGTCGCACTGACCAATTGCCTAGCCAAGGGCTGGCTGCAAGTCATCGACGAACCGGCCCGTAAGAGGATCGTGAGCGAGCTTCAAAGGGGTGGGGTACTCGGACCCGTATATGGCCATCCGAACGTTGGGAGTGTTGACTTTACCGATTCCGGAGCGGGCTTGTGGAGACGGCTCGTTGAACGGTGCTGGCCCGAGAAAGGGCTTTCTGACTACACCGACGTTGTTCACGAGAAAACCGCCCAATACTTCCGAACCGAGGCGGCTGCGATCGCGGCAATTGAGGAGATCCGGAGCGGGGATGATGTTGTGGCCGTCACCGGTCCTGCTCCGGTGGGGTCTTGGAGAGTCCAGTGGTGGCGCCGCTTCCCCGAAGGCTACCGCATCGACTTTGAGGAGCAGAGACGGTGGCAGGGGCGTGGCAGCGGCGGCGAAACCTGTTACCTCGACCGCTCCGTGCAAAGCGGCGACCCGAATCAACTACAGCACGTCCTCGACTGCCGCAACATTGCGCTCGCAGAGTGGCTCTTGTTGCAGAGCATGGAGTCGGGTTGTTTCCGGAACTCGGCCGTCAATCTTGCGCGCGATGCTGCGAAATCCGGGAACCGGTATTTCGGTGTCACTGTCTCGGACGAACAATGCCGTGAAGGGTTGGAGGCATGTCTGCGGTACGGGTGGTTGCGGGTTGTGGATCAGATTGCGACTGACGAGGTTCGCACGCTCCTCGGTGCCGACTCCGCGCACCTTGCGCTTCCCCGAACAGCGGAGAACCGCCCACAGGAGTGTTGTTACACTTTCGACCCACTCCGCCATGACAAACTGGTGCCGAAGCCGTTCCCGGCCACGTACTGGCTGGGCAGGATCGACTTTTCCCCTGCCGGGGCCGCGCTCTATCGGACGATCTCGTCCGAGTGGCTCGGGGGCGATTGGGAGGACGCGCTACTCGTCTCACGGGGGTATTACTGGGAGGAGCACCGCTACTGTGCCGCCAAAGAGGGATTCGAGGGCGTCATAGAAAAGCACATCGCCGAAGGCACTCGTGTACTGGCCAACCGCGTCGTGTCAATCGGTCCGTGGTGTGCGCGCTGGTGGGACCGGTTCCCCGCAGGGTTCCGCCTGGAACTCGAACTTAGTGAGCCTTAACGTGAATTCTGCCCCAACATGTGCGGGTGGCATCCGCACGTGTTGGGGCAGAATCCACCATAAGCAATTCAAGACGAGCTACTTCGTTGTACTTACTCGCGCACGCTGTGCGAACTCAAGTCGCGGGCCTTCTGAACCAGTTCGATGAACTCCTTGCGGTGGCCGTTCGGGTCGAAGCTCACCGCGCCGCGGGCACGTTCGAGCACGCGGTCGAAGTTCGCGTCGCCCTTAAACTTGGAGTCGCGGAGAATCAGCCCGAACTCGATCACCGCGCTCGCGAACCGGAAGTCTTCGCCGCCCGAAGCCGTACCCGCGCCCTTCAGCACCGCGGCGAGTTCTTTGCTCTGTTCGTTGTCGGGGTGTTTGTATCGCATTTTCACGGTCAGCCACTCGCTCGCGTTGCCCTTCGTTTGTGCGGGCTTCTGGTACTTCAGCGGTTCCACTTCGGGCAGGTCGATCTTCACGCCGGTGGGGACGATCTCGTACAGCGCCGTCACCGTGTGCCCGCTGCCGATGTCGCCGGCGTCCTTCGCGTCGTTCTTGAAATCTTCCTGTTTCAGAATGCGGTTCTCGTAACCGATCAGCCGGTAGGCGTTTACCTTTGCCGGGTTGAAGTCCACCTGGAACTTCACGTCCTTCGCGACGCACACCAACCCGCCGCCCTGCTCGACGAACACCTTGCGCCCCTCCGCGATGGTGTCGATGTAAGCGTGCTGGCCGTTGCCGTAGTTCGCGAGCTCCTTGAGCCGGTCGTCCTTGTAGTTGCCCATCCCGAACCCGAGGACCGACAGGAAGACCCCGCTCGCTCGTTCCCGCTCGATGAGCTGGCGCAAATCACTCTGGTTCGACACACCAACGTTGAAATCGCCATCAGTACAGAGGATCACGCGGTTCGCGCCGCCCTCGACGAAGCCGCGACGGGCCATCTCGTAAGCGAGCTTGATTCCGCCCTCGCCGTTGGTGCCGCCGCCCGTGTGTAGGCCGTTCACCACGTCGCGGATCGCTTGTTTGCGGCTGCCCGGCGTCGGCGGGAGTTTCAGGCCCGCTTCGCCCGCGTAGGTCACGATGGTGACGCGATCCTTGTCGGTCAGCCGGTTGACGAGGAGTGTGAGCGATTCCTTCACGAGCGGGAGCCGATTGGAGTCGGCCATTGATCCCGATGTGTCAATGAGGAACACGAGGTTCCGCGCGGGCATGTCTTCCAGTGAGAGGTCTTTCGCGTGAACGCCGATCCGTGCGAGCTTGTGTTCGGTGTTCCACGGGCACGGTGCGATATCCAGTGTGAGCGACACTGGATCGTTGCCCGCGGGCGCCGGGTACTGGTACGGGAAGTAGTTCACGAACTCCGCGAGCAGCACCGCGTCCTTCGGCGGGAGTTTGCCCTCGTTGATGAACCGGCGCACGTTCGAGTACGAGGCCGTGTTCACGTCGGCGGAAAACGTCGAGCGCGGTTCGACGAGCGGCGACCGGTACTCGTTCTCGACGATCGCACTGTAACTTTCAGCGTTCTGCTTGTTGAAGGAGTCGGGCGCGGGTGAGGCGGCTGTTCCGTCCGCGCGGCGTGCGGAGCCTGATTGTTGCGTCGATGAACCGCCGCCGCCGCAACCGGTGAAACCGAGGCCCGCGCTCGCAATGAGCGCGAACGCGACCGCGTGTACGTACCGCTTTCGCAACCCGTTCGGGTTCGTCTGGGACATGACCTGCTCCGTACCCGGTGATTGGGATGACCGCTGACTTGCTTGCTGGAAACCTGACGCCGCGCGGGGCGGTTTATTCCCAAACTTCGGTACGAAGCCCGATCAGTCTCTTCACGACGGCAGAGCATTTTCATCGGTGAGTGGCTGATTCTCACTCTCGAACTGTTTGATGGAGGCCAGCGCTTTCTCCATGTCTTCGCCCTTAACCATCAGTTCCACCGAGTTCGGTACCGCGCTTCCGAAGCTCGCACTCAGTTCCAGTCCAACAACGGTGCTCTCGATCCCGTCTTCCTTGAGCGCTTGCTGGTACAACTCGGCCGTGACCAGCGATCCGGAATAGACCTTCACCACGTCGTTTTGTGTCTCGGTTGCCATCGCACTGCCCTCGGGCGAAAGGTTGTTTGATCTGCCACTGTGATCGCAATTCGCGTACCGATGTGACCCGATTCCGACGAAGGCGGCTCAAAATGCGTTACGTGACTGTGCGCGAGGCGGTTGCGGGATCTTCGATCCGATTCGGATGTGAAGCCGTGACTCGCGCGTGGAGCGCCAGTGTCCTTTCTGGCTAACGGGCGCATTGTACCCCATCGATTCCCGCGCCCATAGACCCCACACACAGACCCAAAGGAATTTTAACTGGATTTTAGTTCACTATGTGCGTAGAATTGACTTGAGGATCGGATGTGAACGCGACACCGGCCCTTCCAAACACGAAGGAGCGGGCCGGCTAACAATTGCTGCCATTTGTTAGCCGAATTTGGTACTCTCCGGAGGGCGCGGAAACGGAAATGTGCTGAAAATCACGGTGATTCGTGCGAATTTGGCAGACGCGCTGCCCACTCGGGCCGAAACGTTAGCAAATGTGACTGCCCGCACGGATCACACCCGCGAAGCCGCCCTCACTGCCTCAAAGGGACAATGGAGTCTCCGAAATGCGATCCCTCGCTGCGTTGCTGTTCACCGCGTGCATCGCGTTGCACGCCCACTGTGCCGACCCGAAGATCAAAGTCCTCATCATTGATGGCCAGAACAATCACAACTGGCAACAAACGACACCGATCCTGAAGAAGATCCTCGAAGACTCGGGGCGATTCACGGTGGACGTGGCGACCAGCCCTCCGGCCCTGAAGCTGCCGGCACTCGCGAAGGACGCCACGCCCGAACAGAAGAAGGTTCACGAGACACAAGTGGCCGATCTGCGGAAGAAGCACAAGGCCGCGTTCGACGAGTTCCGCCCCAAGTTGAGTAACTATCAGGTCGTTGTGAGTAACTACAACGGCGAATCGTGGGGCAGGGGGCTGAACGATGATTTCGAGATGCTTTTGAAGTCGGGGGACATCGGCTTCGTCGTGGTCCACGCCGCGAACAACTCCTTCACCGGGTGGAAGGAGTACAACCAGATGATCGGCATGGGCTGGCGCGATGCGAAGTTCGGCAAACGGTTGAAATACAGCGACGAAGGGAACGAAGTCATTGTTGGCGCGGGCAAGGACAAGACGTCGAGCCACGCCTACGTCGGGCCGTTCACAGTCAAGGTCCGCGATCCCGAGCACCCGGTGACGAAGGGGATGCCAAAAGAGTGGGCGCACACTAGCGACGAACTGTACGACAACATGCGCGGCCCGATCGAGAACGTCAAAGTGCTGGCGACCGCGTACTCCAGCGGCACGAAGGCGCACGAACCGATGATCTGGACCGTGAGTTACGGCAAGGGCCGCGTGTTCCACACCCCGCTGGGCCACGACGCGAACGCGATGCGCTGCTGGGGGTTCGCGGGCACGATCACACGCGGCACCGAATGGGCCGCGACCGGCCAGGTAACGCTCGCGCTGCCGAAGGCGTTCCCGACCGCTGAAAAGGCGAGTCCGATCCCGGAAAAGTGAGTTTTTGGCGTGCCTCGTGCATTGCTGCTCACGCGGGCGGCACCCGGCGGCGGACTCGCGAAGCAAGTCCCCTGTTCACGCGGTTTCTTTCGCATTACGCTATCAACGTTGAGAACCGCGCCGCCCGAGGAGTGGGCATGACCGAGCCGACCAGCGTACAACCGTCCCCGCCGCCGGCTCCCGTGACCGAGCAACCGGTGGCGTCGATGATTCCCCCGGCGATTCTGCCGCTCATGCGGCTACTTCCGCCCCCTCCGGTCGGGACCATCCTCGCACCACCAGAGCCAATGGAGCCGGCCCGCCGCGGGTGGTTCGTCGCGCAAATATGGGCTGAAGTACGGCTTGCGATGCGGATGTACTTCGACCCGCGGTATCGGATCAGCCGTACCGCGCAGGTGGCGTTCCCACTCGTCGGGGTGCTACTCGCGCTGAACTACTTCTTGTTCTCGGTGTGGTTCTCGGTCGCGTTCGTCAGCCCGATCGCGGAACGGCTCCTCGACGCGCTGGTTGTACTGTTGGGGTACCGCATACTGATCCGCGAACTCGACCGTTACCGCGCCGTACTCGACTACCTCAGCCGCTTCAACACCCGCTGAATGCGGGCGGCGTAAAGGCAAAAGGAGAAAGGAAAAAAGGTAAAACAGAACAATGGTCGGGTGACTGAATCTGTTGCCTTTTGATTCTCCTTTTTTGCCTTTTATCTTTTTCCTTTTGCCTTGAGAGAAAATGATTCGCCTCGGTGTGAATATTGACCATGTCGCGACGGTACGGCAAGCGCGGCGGGCGAACGAGCCGGACCCGGTTGCGGCGGCCGTGCTCGCGACGCTCGGCGGCGCGGACGGGATCACGATCCACTTGCGCGAGGACCGCCGGCACATCCAGGACCGGGACGTGTACCTCCTGCGCGAAACCGTCACTACCCGGCTGAACCTGGAAATGGCCGCCTACGATGAGATCATCGCGATCGCGCTCAAGGTGAAGCCAGACGAAGCCACGCTCGTGCCCGAGAAGCGCCAGGAACTGACCACCGAGGGCGGGCTGGACGTGATCGCCAACGCCGCGAGCGTCCAAGGTGCGATCGAGAAACTGAAGTCCGCGAACATTCACGTGTCGCTATTCATCGACCCCGACTCGGCGCAGGTCGACGCGAGCGCGCGACTCGGTGCGGACGCCATCGAGTTCCAGACCGCCAGCTATTCCGAAGCGAAGGGCGCGGAGGCCGTTCAGCGCGAACTGGAGAAGCTCCGGACCGCGACCGCACAGGCGGTGGGGCTAGGACTTCACGTTCACATGGGGCACGGGCTGAACTACTGGAACGTGCAGCCGATCGTGCGCATCCCGGGCGTGGAAGAACTGAACATCGGGCACAGCATCGTGTCGCGTGCGGTGCTCGTGGGCATGGAGCGCGCGGTCCGCGAGATGAAGCACGTCATGCAGGAGCACTACCCGAACCCGCGAAAGAGTGGGTAAACACATACGGGGTGCGTATGGCAACGAACACCGAAATCGAAATGCGGTGGATCGATGCGTGGAACGACTTGTACGACCTCGTTGGTTCACGTCACGGGGTGAAGTGTCAGCTCGCTGACTCCACCGTGGTCGACGTTGAGGCGTGTAAGGGCTGGCTCCGGGATTCGGTCTACGAAGGCTATCACGTCCGGGTCGAGACCGGGTGGGTACTCGGCAGACCCGGAGTGATCGCATCGCGTTGGCGTGACCAGGACGCCAACGCGGGTGAAAAGCCCTAACCTGTATCAATCCGGGAAGATGCGGACGCTGTTCTTGCGCCACAGGTCGTCGACCAGCTTCTTGTACTCGGTGTCCATGATGGTCTTGGTCAGTTTCTCGCGGATCTTGTTTTGGACGGCCGAATCGAACGGCTGTACCCCGGCGTAGTCGCGCTCGACCACCTTCACGATGTGGTACCCGGTCGGGGTCTGGATCAACCCACTGGTCTGGCCCGGTTTCAGGGACCAGACCGTTGTTTCGACGTCAACGGGCTGGATCTCGTTGCGCTTTTCCCCGGTACCGAACCCCTTTTGCTGTTTCGCGATGCCCTCGTCGAACTTCATCGCGAGTTGGCCGAAGTCGGCCCCGCTCGACGCCTGCTGCCACAGCGCGGTGGCCTGTTTTTGTGCGTCCTCGGGCGTCTTGTAGTTCTTCATGGCGACGAAGAGGTGCTGCCACTTCACGCGGTCCGGGGCCTGGAACTGGTCGGGGTACCGGTCGTAGTAGTCGCGGATCTCGCCCAGACCGGCCCGGTGGACCTTCTCCCGCAGCGCGCTGCTGATGTACTGTTCGGCCATCATCTGGCGCTCCAGTTGGCGCCGGATCACCTCGACGGTCAACCCCTGTGCGCGCAGGATCGCGGCGAACTCGGCATCCGTCTTGGCCCCCATATCGCTCCGGATCGCGCGCATCTGGCGGTCGGTCGTTTGTGTCGCGATCACCTTAATATCGTCGATGATGTTCATCTTGTTGGCTTTTTTCAGCTTCGCGTACATTTCGTCGAGAACCAGTTCGCGCTCGATCGTTTTGCGGAGCACCTGTTCGTACATCTGCTTCTGTTTCGCGCTCCGGGCGGTCCCTTCGAGGGCGGCCAGTTCGCGGTACTGCTGGTACACGGCCTCAATGACTTCTTGGTCGGTGATGACGTTGTTCGCGCCGACGATGGCCACGATCTTGATGCGCGGGTCGCTGGTCCGGAGCAGGTCGGGTACAGCGCCCTTTGTGCCGCCGACCGCGGCCGTCTTCTGGATGTCGCCCTTTGCGCCTACGGGTACCGGGCTACCCATGACCGGTCCCCCACCGATCGCGGGAACCACGGTCGGGAGGTCGGCCGGTTTGGTCGGGGCGATCGGCCCGAGCGGGTCCGTGGTTGCGGGTGCCCCGGGTACGACGGGCGCGCCCACAACCGGCGCGATTGGGGCCGGCGGGGTAATCGGGGCAGGGGGCGCGATAGGCGCGACCGGGTCGGCGGTTTGTGGGAACTGCCCGCGTGCGATCTGGCTGCCCTTATCTGACTGACAACCGATTACGGCGAGTCCGGCGACCAGCAGCAAACAGCGGCACAGCGGGTTTGCGGCGTCCATGCCTGCCCTCAGCGCGTAGATACGAGTGTTGCGACTCGCGGGTATAGCGTGGAATGGTGGAAGTGCAAGTGAGAAGCGCCCCAGGGCCGTTCCTTGTTTCATGTTGTGGATTTGAGTGCGGTTGGGTAATCGGGGCGCGTTGCCTCTTGGTCCCGGAGTTGCGCATGCCCCCTCGCACCCTGTACGACGCGCTCGCCACGCTCCCCGACCCACGCAGTCGCCACGGTCGTGTCCACCCCTTGCCTGCCGTTCTGGGACTCGTCGCGTTGGCCCTGCTCATGGGACGCAAGAGCCTCTCCGGGATCGCGCGATTCGGGCGACAACACGGAACCCCACTGGCCCACGCACTCGGGTTCCGACGGGGCCAAACGCCTACCACGTCCACGCTCTCGCGCACGCTCCGGCGCGTCGACGCGCAACAACTCGAAGGCGCCCTGTCGCGCTGGATCGAGGGGCGCATCGACCCCGCCGCGTTTGAACACCTCGCGCTCGACGGCAAGACCCTGCGCGGGAGTCGCGACGGGGACGTGCCCGGACTGCACCTGGTCGCCGCGTTCGCGCCGGCGGTCGCGGCGGTTCTAGCTCAGGTGCGCTCAGGTGCGCGTCGATTCCCGGACCAACGAACACAAGGCCGCGTTGGAACTGCTGGGGATCCTGCCCCTGACGGGCAAAGTGGTGACGGGCGACGCGATGTTCTGCCAACGGGATCTGGCGAAACAGGTGATCGAAGCCGGGGGCGATTACGTCCTCGTGGCCAACAACAATCAACCGGCCCTGGTCATCGACATCGAGGGCGGGTTCGCGTTCGCAACCGCCGCCCGCTCGATCGCGGCGGCTACTTCCCCCTGAACCGGTCCCGACGCCCGCGCCGTCGGGCCGGTCGGCCAC
The DNA here is from genome assembly GCF_001610855.1 of Gemmata sp. SH-PL17. NCBI lineage: Bacteria > Pseudomonadati > Planctomycetota > Planctomycetia > Gemmatales > Gemmataceae > Gemmata > Gemmata sp. SH-PL17. The sequence goes on along the minus strand of NZ_CP011271.1, from coordinate 7,315,309 downwards.
CTCAACGGACAAGGGCCACGGGCGTCGGGAGACGCGCACCCTTGAGGTCACGCGGATCCTGACGGTGAGCCCGATGTGGAAGGGACTCAAACAGGGCTTCAAGGTAACGCGCGAGCGCATGGTGAAGGGCGCGCGGACGGTGGAGGTGGTGCACGGGATCACCAGCCTCTCGGCGGAGCGAGCGGACGCGGCGACACTTCTGGGCCTGGTTCGGGATCACTGGCGCATCGAGAATCCGTTGCATTACGTCCGGGATGTAACTCTGGGCGAGGACGCGTGCCGGGTGCGCAAGGGCACCGCCCCTCAGGTTCTCGCGGCCTTGCGCAATGCCGTGGTTCATTTGTTGTCCGGAGTCCGGGCCAAGAATCACCCCGAGGCCATCGAACAACTTCAAATACACCCGGACCAAGCACAGGCGCTTATCGGCATCCCGCAGTGTGAATAAAGGAACGGCCCTGAGAAGCGCCCGGGGGGTGTCCCTATTCAGGGCTACTGAAAGTTTCACATTGGCAGATTTAGGGAAGTCGCTATTCCGGTTGGCTCGCTACGCGCAGTTGGGTAGCGTGTCACCGGAGTAGTCGGATGAGTCGTCCGTGTTTGTTGGAAGCTCTCCGTGCGGTGCCCGATCCCCGATCCCGGCAGGGGCGTTCGTACCCCTTCACCCCGATTCTCGCCCTGCTCGTCATCGGCATCCTCGTGGGGCGCCGCTCGCCGGCCGCCATCGCGCAGTTGGCCGACGATTATGGGGCCGAATTCGCCCTGCTGCTCGGGTTCCCGCGCCTGAAGACTCCCACCGGATCGATGCTCTCCAAACTGCTCCCCCGCATCGATGTGACGGCACTCGAAGCCGTCCTCAGCGCCTGGATTGCCGCCCTGTTCGCGCCCGCAACGGACCCCGCGCAACCCGCGCCCGGACCGGCGCATCCACTGGTCGTGAACATGGACGGCAAGTGCTCGCGTGGCAGCGCCCATCGGTCCGCGGGTCTGCCCGGCGTTCATCTGTTGGCCGCCTTTGCCCCACGACTCCAGGCCGTTCTGGGCCAACTACGGGTCGATACCAAGACGAACGAACACAAGGCCGCGTTGGAACTGTTGAACATCCTGCCTCGACGCGCCGGCGGGTATATCTTCACCGGCGACGCCATCTTCACTCAGACCGAGGTGTGTCAAGCGATTCGTGACCGGAACGATGACTATGTGCTCGTGGTCAAAGACAACCAACCGGCCTTGGCCATCGACATCGAAGCGGGACTCACGTTCGTGGCGGTGGCCGCAACTTTTTCCCCCCGCGGGCCGCGTGGCCCCGAAAGAACCCGTGCCCGGCCCGCGGTTCGCGCGCCGTCTCGACAAGGGCCACGGTCGGGTGGAACACCGGAGTTTGGAGAGCACCTCGATCCTGACGGTGCATCAGGAGTGGCCGGGGTTGAAGCAGGGGTTTCGCGTGCGCCGATGGGGGATTCGCAATGGCAAGCCGTTTGAAGAAGTAGTCCACGGGATCACGAGTCTGCCTCCCGAAAAGGTGGACGCCCAACGGCTGTTGGAACTCGTGCGGGAGCATTGGCGGATCGAGAACAGCCTGCACTACATCCGCGATGTGACCCTGGGTGAGGACGGGTGTCAGGTGCGCTGTGGTCAAGCCCCGCAGGTGTTGGCCGCGCTGCGGAACGTGGCCGTCCATGTGCTGGCGCAAGTGGACACCGACAATCACGCACAAGCCACACGGCGCTTGGCCGCACGATTCCACGAAGCCATTGATCTCCTCACTTCACCAATGTGAAACTTTCAATGGCCCTGTGTCCCTATTGTTTGGGGCGGTTAAGCAGGTATCCTCATCTCATCGCTTTTTGGGGAGGCACGGATGCCCACGCTGACCATCGAATACAGCACGGAGGCCGAGCGCCTGCAGTACGAGCGGGCGATCGCCTACGTGCAGGAACTGAACCGGTTGGGAACCACTGCGACTCCCGGCACCGTTCTTGACACCTGCGAACTCTTCGCCCTGGAGCGGGGGCGCGAACTGCTCCGGGACAACCTCGCCGACACCCTTCAGGCGCGCATCGACGCGGCCCCCAAAAAGTGCCCGGCTACCGGTGCAAAGGGAACAAGCGGCGTGTCGTGACCACGGCCCTGGGGCCGATCGAGGTGTGCCGCCCGTACCTGTGGCACCCAACCGAGAGCGGACGGTTCACCGCGGACGAGTTGTTGGGCCTCGACGGGTTCCTGACCCGACACGCCCGGCGGTTGGTCACGCTCGCGGGGATCGAACATTCGTTCGCCCGGGCCCAACAGGTGCTGGCCGAGTTCTGTGGCTGGGACGTGGATGACGAGGTCATTCGCCAGACCACCCACGCCGAGGCCCGACGGGTGGCCGAACAACGCCCCGAGCGGAACGACGCGTGGCCCTTTGCGCAGGCCGAAGGGGAGATCGAGGTACTGATCGACGCGGGCAAGGTGAACACCCGCACCGGATGGCGGGATGTCAAGTTCGGCTTGTTTCTGAAGCGCAAGCCGGGTCCCGCCGCCACGCCCGCCGGATGGGATGAACGCCACCTGCCGCCGCCGACCACCCGTGCCGTGGTTGCCGCCATCGAAGAAGCCGAGTCCTTTGGGGCGCGCCTTCGCCGGGAATCGGATCGCCTGGGGGTGACCACGGCCCCGGCGGTGACGGTACTGGGCGACGGGGCGGAATGGATCTGGAACCTGGCTTCGGAGCACCTCCCGCAAGCGGCCGGGGTGTTGGATATGTACCACCTGATGGAGCACGTCAGCGGCGCGATGAAGGCGATGGGCGGAGCCGGGGACGCGATCCGCACGCGGTGTGATGCGGCACGGCAGGTGGTGCTGTCGGAGGGGAAGCCGGGCCTCGAGCGCTGGCTGGGAGCGGTGTTTGCGGGTACCCGCCGGAGCGCGCGACGGAGCCACTGCTGGACGTGGCCGCGTATGTGGCCAAGCACCCGACCCGGTTGGGGTACGCCGAGCGGCTGGCGGCCGGACGAAGCATCGGCAGCGGGGTGGTGGAAGGGGGGATCAAACAGCTCCTGAACCTGCGGATGAAACGGACCGGCGCGCGTTGGCGGGCCGAACACGTTGGCCCGCTCGTGGAACTCCGGGCCGCCAGCCAAACGGCGCTCTGGCCATCTCTCTGGAACGCCGCTTAAACGCACCGCCCCAAACAATAGGGGCGCCCCACCCCTGATGCCTCATGAGCCGAACAGGTAGTCCGCGAAATCGCCAGCACTTCCGCGGGCGCGGATGCCTTTTCTTACGTATCAGAGCCCGAACCGGACGCGCTCGGTGTGACCTCCGGTCCCGCACACCCACCATGGGTATGGGTGAAGTGCGGAACCGAGGGCGATCGACTCGTTCGATCCGGTCAGCGGGTCAGCGAGATGCGGCACGGCGTCAGTTCGGGAAATGCCCGGACCGCGGCCCGAATCGCTCGCCGCAGGCGGTCCATGAACTCATCCCCGGCCAGCGTCTGCCGGACGGCGTCGACATCGGCTTCTGGAAGGTCGTTCGAGACGCGGATGGTCAGGTGCCGGTCGTCGATCAGGACGGTCTGCTTCGCCATGTGCTCCTCCGGCAACGAGAGGGAGGCCGCGCCGCCCGACCGCTCAGTTCCCGATCTGGTCCAGCACGCCGAGTACGACGAGTCGGGCGACGAACGAACTGACCGCCAAGTACAGAAACAACACGGCGGCGCGACCGGCGGGCAGACCGAGTCCGGCGAACGCGGCGATACCCCACACCGCCAGCCCGACCAAGTAGCCGACCGGGAACGATGCAAATGAGGTCAGGGCCGCGACACCGACGGCGACAACCGCGGTCGTGGAGGAATCCGGCGAGGCGGTCTGGATCGTGTCGCCGAACGTGTTCTTGTAAAACGCGACGGACACGAACCAACACGCCGCGGACAGCGCGACGAAGATCAGGAAGGCGATCGGGTATCGGGTAATCGGGTAGGCCACGGCGGGCGCCTCTCTTTGGGTTAATTGAAGAAGAAATGTTGTGCGGGCTTGAGCGGCGGATCGGTGAGTGGAACGTCGGAATCGGGGTTGAGGTCCGCACGGGCTGACGCACCCCACGCGGGAGTGCTTGACCGGCCGAGCCTTTCACTCGACTTCGACGTTCGACTCACTGCCTCGCCGTGTTCATGTCGTCAGCCCCTGCCGAAGCCGAACAGTCCGGCCGAGCGGCGGAACCAGCGACCCACCTGCACGCAGACGGCGGTCGCGGTCCCGCACACGCCGCTCACTGCCGCCGAGACGCTGTGCGGGCACACGTAGCTGACGGCGGCGACGGCTACGCCGACCCCGGCACCGACCAGCAGCATCTTCTTCAGCGGCATGATCGCCGACAGGCTCCGTGCGGTCGTCACCACCGCGGTCTTGGCGGCCCGGCACCGGCGCACGGTGGCATCCTTCACGTTCTTGCACGTCTCCTTCACCCGGCCCCAGAACTCGGACTTCGCGGGTGCGGACTCCACGGGCTGCGGGGCGGTCGGCGTTTCCACTGGCGCGGGCGGGGCGGTTGGGGCCAGGCTCGCGATCAGGGTGCGCAGCTCCGGGTTCGTCAGCAGTTCGAGGATGACGTCGCGGACGGCCTGGCGGGCACCCTCGCGGGTGGCGTCGGCCACGGCTTCCGGCAAGCGGTCGGCCAGGCAGTCGATGATCCCGTCAAGGCGGTCGAGCTGGTCGGCGAGCTGCTTGCGCTGGGGCTTACCGTTGGTCATGGTGGCGGTCGAAGACATGGTCGGTCTCCTTCGGAATAGTGGTGTTGAGGTTCGGTGATTGATGGCTGAGAGTCGGTCGTGGTCGGTGAGTTTGCGGGTGATGCTGTTCGTGTGCGCGGTGCCCCGGTCCGGCCATGCGCGCACCCCGGCTGTGACCCGCGGGCGATGAGCCCTGGGGCTGGTGACGGGCGAGCGGTGTGAACGGATCGGGGCGTTCGTCAGACGTGTGCGAGCCGGGCGGCGCCGTCGTCGAGGGCGTCGGTGGCGGTCAGCACGTCTGCGGTAGCGGCCAGAACGGCGACGGCGGTGCGGGCGAGCGGCCCGCCGACGGCACCCTGCTGGCCGCCGCCGAGGCCGGGCCCGCGGCGGCCAGCAGGGTGCCGCGGCGGACCAGCCACCACCTGGCGACGTACACACCGGCGGCGACGGCGGCAGTCATGCTCGCGCTCACGGCAGACGGCTCGGCGATCGGGGGTTCATGCCGCGTCGGGGTGGCCCGGCGTGAGCCGCGACTGCGGTCGTAGTCGTCATCGTCGTCATTACGGTCACGCCCGGTTTCACCCCACGGGTCGCGGGGTCGGTCCCAACCGTCGCGGTCGTCCTCGTCCTCGTCGTCCCAGCGGGACGCGGGCGGGCGACGTGCTGCCGGCGGTTCGGGCCTTTCGGCGACGACCGCCTGAACGACCTGCCGCACGGCGTCCCCGACCGCCCGGCCCAACTCACCAGCGACAGCGATACGTACCCGCTCTTTCAGCTCGGCCATCGTGCCCGCGAGGCCGGTCAGTTTTGTGGTCACGATCTTGGTCACGACTGGCCCCCCGTCCGAGGTTGAGGGCCTTCATGCTCGACCACACCTGGGTCAGAGCCTTCTTCTCCTTCTTCTGATGCTTGAGCGCGGCCACCAGCCGACCGGCCGCGGTCAGGGCGTCGCCCAGCGCGGCTCGCAACTCTTCCGCGAGCAATGGGGAATCGGCGTCCGGCGGGTCGTGCCGGCCGTTGGGCGGGTGCCCGTTCGTCTCGCTCTTCACGGCAGTCTCCTTGTTGTTTCTGGTGTTGGTGATGGTGGGGTTGGTATCAGGCTTCGGCCCGACCGCGAGGGCCGGATCGAGTGCCACGGTGAGAAGGGTCGTGTCCTTGCGCTCGAACACGACCGGCTTGTCAGGAGTGAGGCGAACGGTCCGGCAGCCGAGCGCGAGGGCACGGCCCAGGACGCGCCGGTCGATCACCGCCCGGACGCCGGGGCCGTTCGCAGTCGAATGGCGCAGCCGCACCTCGCAGATCTTCTCGCTCTTCTCTTCGCCGGCCCGGACGACGAATCCGCTGTCGACGGCGAGAGCGACCGGGCGGTGGTCGGCCTCACCGCCGGGCAGGCCCGACAACTTCTCGATCAGTTCGGCGGCGTCCCGGTCGTCGATCGCCACGGTGGTGGGAGCGTTGCGCGGCACAACACCGGCGACATCCGGGTAGCGGCCGGTCTTGTCGATCGGCAGGAACACGCGCCACGACCCGGCGGCCACGATCAGGTGCGTCGTGGTACGCCCGAGACGCACCGCCCGCTCGCCGACTAACTCGCGAGTCCCGAAGACGGGGAGTGCCGGGGCCAGCACGTCCTCTGTGAACGGGAGTGAGAATCCACCGCGGAGGAGTGCGGTGCGTCCATCGGTGGCGACTACCTGACCCGCCTTGCCCCTGAGCTGCACGCGGGTCAAAGAGAAACGCCCGGCGTCCTTCGCCGCCGGCCGGCCGCACTCGTGCAGAGCCGCGAGGAACGCGATCGGGACCGCGTGCCACGCCTCCGGCGCGTCGGGCGGTCGGTGCTGCTTGCCGGGCAGGATCGCCTCGAACGGGTGGGATTTCGGAACACCGCGCTCGGACCACCGGTCCTCGCCCTTGAGCTTCGATCCCACGCACAACTCGACAGGCTCACCGCCCGGCCCCGCAGCAGCTTCGAGCATGGCCATCGGGGCCACGAGCACCTCGTCGCTACCCTCCGTCGGGGCCGTGTACGCGAGGGCCGCGTCGTCGGTCTCCACCCAGACGGTCCGCGTCCCGCCTTTCGCCTCGAACACGACAGCAGGTGCCGGCCCACCGGACACGCACTTTCGGGCCAGAGCCGGGAACGCCCGGCACAACCCGTGTGGAATCGCAATCACGTTTGTAACCTCCGGGGATGAGTCGAAAGTCGATCCACCTGCCAGCCGCCGTCGAACAGCTCGTCGGCCGAGTCGCAGGCTTGGCGGGAGAGCAAGAAGAACTCGTCGATGGTGGGCGGCAGGGCGAACACGTTGGTCAGGAACACGCAGGCCGAGAAGCCGGTCCGCCCGCACACCGACCGGGCGTCGAACACCACGCCCAGTTCTTCCCGCCCACTGGTGCGGCGGACGACGGGGAGAAACGGCCAGCACGGCCACAGGGCGGGAGTGGTCAGGAACAAGACTGTCCGGTCGCGGGCACGGGCCACGCCGGTAGTCATGTCGATCTCCGGGTTGGGGTGGCGGGAGTGAACGGGCCGTGCGGCCCGGCCTTCGAGACGGGTGCGAACACTCACGCGGTCGCGGTCGGCTCCGTGGCGAGCCGCTCGACCTTCTGCCGCAATTCGTCGCGGGCGGTCGACAGTTCGCGATCCAGCCGCCCCTTCTCGTCAAGCAGGTACTCCGCGTACGCCTGGACCTTGAACTGCGTCGAGCGGATCTTCTCGGCGGCCCGCTTCAGTGTGTCGTCGCGGGTGTCGCTCCCGAACTGCGCGACCGCCTTGCGGTGCTCGTCGATCAGGGCCGCGAGCCCTGCGGCCACCGCGTCCTTCACGCTCCGGTCGCCCTCGGCCGTCCCCGCGGGGACCGGGAACCGGAGGATCTGGCCGTTGAGCCGACCGAGCATCGCCTGCACCTTGTCCACAAACGCCACGTGCCGCTCCGGCACGAAATAGGCCCCGCCTTGCGGGCGCACCGGGAAGAGGTCGGCGTGCCGGTCGAACAGCTTCTGGATCACGCGAGTTACGTCGGCCCCGCTGCGGTCGTCGATCGCCCGGTTCAGTTCCTCCTGGGCGAGCGTGGCGAGGCCCGGCAGGTCGCACGTCACCGCCCCGGTCTTCTTGTCGAGGGTGAGGAGCGTCTCCAGCGTGTACTCGAAGCGGTCGCCGTCGCGGGACTCCTGGGTGAATTGGAACTTAACCGTGCCCTGGGTGGGTAGCACTTTAGTTGGTGGACGTTTGTGTCAGGCGGCGGTGGATCGTCTCCAGAAGTCGGTCCACTGGCTGTGTTCACTGCGATACAGGGCGCGGACGTGGCAGAGTGCGTGTGCGCCCTCTTGGCTCCATCGCATCCCCGATCCCTTCAATCGTTGGCCCACCACCGTCTTGCACGCGCTCTCCACCGCACCCGATCCGATGTACCAGCCGTTGGCTTCGTAACTCGGATAGTCCATCCGATGCACCTGATTGCCGAAGTAACCCAGCACCTCCGCACGGACCGCCGGCAGCCCCTTGCGATTCGGCCACTCCCATTCTTCCAGCACCCTCATCATCACTTCGCCGCCTTCATCCCGTAGCACACGCGACCACGACGTCGTCTGCGCAAGCGCCGCTTCTTCGTCGGTTGGGTGCAACGCCGCCGCCAGTTTCGCCAGATACTCCGCCGCGTGATAGAAGTCCAAGATCACCGCTTCCACGCGCGGGAAGTTCAAACGGACGAAGTCCTCCAAACCCGCGCCGCCGTCGGTGATCGCCACCCACACCTCCGCGTGACCCAACCCCACTTGCGCGCCTTGGCGGCGTAACAGCGGTCCCATTTCCGCCAATGGGTACAGCCCGCTTGTGTACCGGGCACGCATCGACTCGCCCGGCTTGGGCAAGCCCTCGAACACACGCTCCCGATCCGGAAGCGGATTGAAAATCATCCCGACGTCGGCCATCCGCCCATCGGTCGCTTCGCCGTTTGGTCCCTGTTGCCGAACGCCGGTCGCGTCGATCTCGATGTAACCCACGGTCCGGCCACAGGCGTCGCGGAACCAGTCCCACGCCACTTTGCCGCCGAAGGTGCGGCCCTTCTGAAGGTGTTCGGCAATTCGTTCCCCGGTCGCTTCGGTGGTCCGTTGCACCGTCGATGCACTCAGCACAACGCCGGTGGTCTCCTTCAACAGTTCGGCTCCCTTCTCGAAACTGTCGGCGACGGCCCCGCAGAGCGTGGCGAGTCGTTCCACCGCCGGCGAGAGACGCCCAGCGGTCAATCCGACTCGCCCGTCCCAAGGGCAGGAGCCTTTGGCGCAGAGCCCGCAGTAGTAATAGGCGCGGTTGCAGGTGACCGGCCCGCCGAGCGTTTCGACCGTTTTCTCGCGGTACCCGTGGAAGGGGGCGCGGTGGGAGCAGTGGGGGCAGTCGATGGCGCTGGTGGTGTAGCCACTTTTTGGGGGAGGTGTTCCGCGTAAGCATCGGCGACGATGCCTTGGGCTTGGTCCCGCAACGCGAACTCCGTGTCACCAAAGAGGTCGTCATCGGTGGTCGCAACGAGCCGACGTGCCATCCCCAAGATGGCGTCGGCGGATCGAGCCTTGATGCGCGCGGCCAATTCTTGGGCTTTGGCTTCGAGTGTAGGTTCAAGCGGTTCGGACATAACGACCTCCTGCCCGGGTAAATTCCCCACGACGCTCAAAGCTACACCGAACTGAACACAGTTCCCACCAACTTCCCCGATGCCTACCCGCCGTTCACTCTTCCTCGGCCACCTGGCGGATAATGCGGCGGTCACACAGCTTCTTGCACGCGCGGGTGAAGGCGTGCTTCGGGGCCAGCTCGCGGGCGACGCCCTCGTCCAGTTCAGCGTCGGTGAGAGCAGCGACCAGGGCGGCGTAGGTGACGCTCACCCCGGAGCAGGTCCATGAGATCACCTCGCCCAGCAGCCGCGTTCCGGCGGCGAGGGGGAACGGGACTGCCGTTGCGGTCGTCGTGGCAAGTACCTCCAACGGGAAGGGAATGGAAACGGCCCGACCGCGACCCACAACGGATCCGATCGGGCCGCGAGAAGAACGTGGACTACAGCGAGAGAACCCGGCCGACGGCGTCGGAGTCCGGGGTGAGCGAGCGGACCGTGTGGACTTCGTCACTGACGTGCGCGAGGTCGCCGGACTGGTTGTCAATCACTAGAGCCTGTTATGAACCCAGGGCGTGCGCACTATGAACGGCTGACGGTGTAGGAGTTTATGTCTACACCGAGGGTATCCGGAGGATACCCAATGCCCCTTTCGTTGACCGCCGTGTTCGCGGACGTGCCCGACCCCAGGATCGAGACCGCGAACAAGCTGCACCCGCTGACGGATATTCTGGTGATCGCCACCTGCGCGGTGATTGCTGGGGCCGACGGGTGGGATGAGATCGCGGAGTACGCGCGCACCAAGGAGCCGTTCTTCCGCCGGCTCCTCGAGCTGCCCAACGGGGTGCCGAGCCACGACACGTTCGAGCGCGTGTTCGCCAAACTCGATCCCGATGCGTTCGCCGACCGGTTCGGCCGATGGGTGGGCGCGTTGTGCGAATCGACGGGCTTGGTCCACATCGCCATCGACGGGAAGAGCGCACGGCGTTCGGCCCAAGGCACGTTCACCGGGTGCCTGCACGTGGTCAGCGCATGGGCCACCGAGAGCCGGTTAATCCTGGGCCAGCGGTCGGTGCCCGAGGGCGGGCACGAGATCACGACCGTTCCTGACCCGTTGGCCGCGCTGGACCTGCGCGGGGCGGTGGTGACGCTGGACGCGGCCGGGTGCCAGAAGGCCACGATCGAGCAGATCCGGGCACAAGGCGGCGAGTACGTGGTGTGCGTGAAGGGGAACCAGAAGGGCCTGCGCGACGCGGTGGGCGACGTGTTCGACATGGCGGCCGAGGCGGGTGTGGGTCACGGGCGCGAGGAAGAGCGGTATGTAACGGTGGTCCAAGACCCGGATGGTTGGTCGGATGTGGGCGCGGTGGCGCTGGTGTGCCGGGAGCGCCGGGTAAAGGGTCAGAAGAACGAGGGCACCGGGCACTATTACATCACCCGCCTGCGCGTGAGCGCGGCGGTGCTGGCCGGTTACATTCGGAACCATTGGGGCATCGAGAATGGGCTGCACTGGGTACTGGATGTGGCGTTCCGAGAGGACGACAGCCGTGCCCGAACCGGCCACGCGGGGGCCAACCTGGGGATGCTCCGGCGCGTGGCCGTGTCGCTCCTGAAGCGCGCCAAGACCAAAGGCAGCACCAAAACGCGGCGCATGAAGGCCGGTTGGGATGACAACTACCTATTGCAAGTTATCCCAGGAATTACGGCCCAATAAAGTGCGCACGCCCTGGTTATGAACCTAAACCCCGAGTGCGGTGAGGACCGTTCGGGCGATGAGCAGGTGCCCGTCGTCGCCCGGGTGTACCTTGTCCTTTGAGAACGGCTCGGTACGCCCGTCGCGCGCCTTCCGCATCGCGGTGTGTAGGTCGATCACCCGGACCCGGGAACCTTCAGGCCCGTTTCCCACTTCGCGTACTCGGCCAGGACCGCGTCGTAGTCGACCTCGGTGCCCTTCGGCACCGCGTCGTAGATCGGCGGGGTAACGAGGACGATCTGCTTCGCGCCCGCGGCCTTGCACTGTTCGATCAGTTTCGTGATCCCCTTCTGGAACGCGGCCATCCGCTCCTTGTCGAGCGGGAGGTAGATCCCGTCGTTCATCCCGTAGCACGCGACCACGACCTCCGGCTTGGCCTTCTCCAGCACGCGCCCGAGGCGCTCGAACAGGCACGGGCGGGGGAACTGACCGCCCGCGTGCCCGTCTTCGCTCAGCCCCGATACCGTCTCGCTCGCGAGACCGAGCCCGAGGATGTCGAAGTCCTTCTTCGGGTACAGCTTTTCGAGGTAGTACGTTGTGAACGCTACGTACCCGCCGGCCTGTGTGATACTGTCGCCGAGAAACACGACCCGCTTACCGGCGATGGCGTCCACGTCCTGTGCCCCCGCTCGTGGCACGAAGAGCGCCCCAAAGCTACGGCGAATGCGAACCGGATCATATCTCCCCCGTGTCAATCGGCGCGCGTTGCGCGGCCTTACGGTTTAGGTGGTGTTGGAGCGGCCACGGTTCAGTCGTAGCCCGAACGAAAACGCGACCGTTACAAGGCCGGATGTGGGTGGTGCCGCACGGTTCCTGTCTCCAGCGGCGCGCTGCGAGATCTGGAAATTGTGGCGCGGCTTAGCGCGCTCAAAACGGCCCCGGCCTAATGCGCTCCGACGCGGCTCGCGCCGGCCATTGGGGGGGGCGTGGGGAACCGGAGGAACGCCGCGTCGTCGTTCGGGTTCGGCAGATCGGGCAACTTCGGCGCATCGAGTTTGGTCGAAAGGAGCCCCGGGCTCCCGGGACCGGAGTTCGGTTCGTAGAAATTGTCGGGCGCCCCAAATTTGATCGGCCCCTGTACTTTGAGCAGGTCCGGGATGCGCGCGAAATAGTTCAGTGATATCTTGAGGTCATACACTCCGAGTTCGGCCCCGGGGCACTCGAACAGAAACCCGACGGGCATTTGGTAGAACGTGTTGTTCGCGAACGTGCCCCGGGACGGGCGCCCGAGCGGACGGACGAACACGACCCCGGCGCCGACCAAGTTATAAAATCGGTTGTTGGTGACCTCGAAATCGGTAATCGGCCCGTCGATGCGAATCCCCGAGCGTCCCGGTCCCTCGAAACGGCTGTTCTTGATCGTGAGGAACTTGTTGTCCACGGTGGTTGCGTACAACAGCACCCCGGCCTCGCTCTCGGGCGGGAGAATAGTGCGCACCCGATCAAGGGTCACCGGGCGCCCGGCGGCGCCCGCAATGTGCCACAGGTGAATCCCCGTCTTCTGCACGTTGCGCAGGGTTACATTCTCGACCGTGGCCCCGGGCGAGGTACCGTTCACCTGTAGCCCGATCTCGGCCTGCCCCTTCCCATCGAATTCCACGTTGCGCAGGCGAAAGCCCTCGACGTTGCTCGCGTCGAACATCGCTCCGCCCCTCGACGCGAACTCGATCACGGCGGGGCGGCTCTCGATCGCGGACTCGATGGTGAGATCCTTGTGCTTCTTGCTGTCGAGCCGGATCGTGGATTCGACGAGCTTCGGTTCGGCGATCACGATGATGTCGCCGGGTCCGGCCTTCTGGAGCGCCTCGCGGAGCGAGCCGACCGCGTTTTCGCCGCCCGCTTTCGAGACCGTGATCCTTTTGGGACCGGTCCCCGGTCCCGTCGCGGGCGCCGCGGGTAGGGTCGAGCGGTTGAAGAACACGAAGTACGCGGCCGCGACCACCGCGACAAAAATGAGCGCGCAGGCGCAAGCCAGGAGCACGACCTTCCCGGTACCGGCCCCCACGGGCTTCTTGCGCCCGACGCGCGACGGGCGCTCTTCCTCTTCGGGGATCGGGAGCTCGATCGGTTCCGGTTTTTCGGTGTCGCTGCGGGCCTGGTCTTGCGTTTCTTGTTCGAGGTTGGCCCACACCGCGGCCGGCTCGGTACGGGGCGGTGCGGGGGCCGGGCGCGGGGTCGATCCCGTGATAACGGTCGCGGCGGTGGTGAACGTGGGCGGGCTGGGGGCCGGGTTCGAGCGGTTAAAGCCGCCCGTCGACGTGGAACTCGTCAGCGCCGGCGAAAGGCCGGTTCCGCGCCCGCCCGCGGCATTGACCACGGCAGGCGACAGGGTGGGCATCTCGCGCTCGGCCGGGGGCGGGATCGGCGTGGTCACCCAACCGGCCAGTGCCGCCATCACCTCGGCCGGGGTCTGGTAGCGCCGGGCGGGGTCTTTCGACATCATGCGCTCGACGACCGCGACGAGTTCGTCGGGGGCGTCGGCGCGGAGCTGGCGGAGCGGGCGCGGGGTGCGGTTCTGGTGCCAGATCAGCTTTTGGGCCACCGACCCCTCGGGGAACGGCGGGCTGCCGCTGAGCAGGAAGTACATCGTCGCGCCGAGCGCGTAGATGTCCGCCCGGATGTCCACCGTGTGGCTGTCCATCGCCTGCTCGGGCGCCAGGTAATCGGCGGTCCCGAGCACGTTCTCGTCGTGCAGTCGCGTCAGATTGTCTTCGGTGTCGTGCGTCAGGCGCGCCAACCCGAGGTCCAGCACCTTCACCACACCGAACCGGTCCACCAGGATGTTCCCGGGCTTAATGTCGCGGTGAATCAGCCCCATCTCGTGAGCGTGCTGCAGCCCGATCGCGGCGCCGTATGCGTAGTGACACGCGCGGGTCGGGTCGAGTGGCCCGAACTTCTTGACCAGATCCTGAAGGTTGATCCCGTCCACCCACTCCATGACCAAGAAGTGGAGGTTCTCGTCCTGATCGATGTCGTAGGCACGCACGATGTTCGGGTGGTCCACGGCCGCGATCGCGCGGGCCTCTCTGTAGAACCGCTCCAGGCTCGCCTTGTCGCCGCCCTTGGAGATCGGCAGCACCTTCACCGCGACCCGGCGGCGCATCAGTTTGTGTTCGCACAGAAACACTGTACCCATGCCGCCGGAACCCAATTTCTCCAGCACCTTGTACTTGCCGAGGCTGAACCGCTTGTATTTGCCCTGCAGGAGTTGCTCGGCCTGAAAATAGGTCAGCACCGCGTCGCGGACGAGGATCTGCGCGATTTTGGTCGGGTCGGCGGGGATCGCGTCGGATTCGCGCAACTTCTGGACGTAATTGCGGAGCCGGACCTCGTCAACGAGGCCGCTTTTCTGGACGAGGTCCAGGATCTCGTCCGCGGTTGTCGGTGCGGGCATGGAACATCTCCGGCGCGAAACCGGGCGGGGCGAACCAAGCGTCCGGCGCCGGAATAACCAGAATCTGGGCGCAGGACCGCCATAAGTATAGTGTACGGCGGCACTCCAGGGTTACGGATTCCCGAATCGCACCGAGCGGAACCAGATTTGACGGGACCGGTCACATCGGCCGAACCGAGTCCGCAGGCGCATTCGCTTCTTTGGCGCCCTTGCCGACCTGATAAGCAACGACCATACCGACTACGAAAAGGACCGCGACCACAAGTGCGATCGCGACAATCAACCAGACGCGCGAACGGGCCGGAGCCGGTACGGTCGCGGCTTCGACCGTCGGCGCCGGGCGCTTCTTGGCGGTGCTCGAAGCCGGTTTCTGGCGCCCCGGAATCGGGGCCGTTGGTGAGGCGCTCGCGCGCCCGGTAGAAATCGGCCCGTTCACGGGTGTGTCCGCACCCGAGCGGAACCGGGCATTTGCGGCCGTCGGATTTGGAGGGAGCGCGGCCGCACTCGCCGTCCCGCCAGAACCGGGGGCGCGCGACCGACTCCGGATCGAACTCTCCCCGGACCGCGCGAACACCCCTCTCCCAGGGCCGAACAGAACACGCGCCAACGGCGGGGACGCACCCGAACGGTCCGGTGCCGGCGGACCGGCCAGTTCCCGCACGAGGGGGCACAGCACCGGCATTTCCACTTCCGGCGGCAGACCGAGCGGGGCTTCGGCCCATTCCGCCAGCGCCTCGGCCACTTCGATCGGTTCCTGGTACCGATCGATCGGGTCTTTCGCCATCATTTTCCGCAGAACGGCCAGCACCCCGGCCGGCACGTCGGACCGGAACTCCTCTACCGCGCGCGGCTCGCTCGTCTGGTGCGCGACCAGCTTCGCCGCGATGGTCCCGTCCGGGAACGGGGTCTGCCCGGTCAGCATGAAGTAGAGCGTGCCGCCGAGCGAGTAAATGTCCGCGCGCACGTCCACGATGTTGCTCACGGCCTGTTCCGGCGCGAGGTAGTCCGCGGTGCCGAGCACGCACTTGTCGTCGTACTTCTCGGTCACGCTGTCCTGCTGCTTGTTGAAGAACCGCGCCAGCCCCATGTCGAGAACTTTGATTACGCCGGTGCGGTCGAGTAGCAGGTTCCCCGGCTTGATGTCGCGGTGAACCATCCCCAGTTCGTGCGCGTGCTGCATCCCCACCGCGGCCTGCGCGATGTAGTGCGCGGCGCGGACCGGGTCGAACAGCTTCTTCTCGGTCGCGTGGCGCGCGATGATCTCCTGAAGGCTCGCACCGTCCACGTACTCCATGACGAGGAAGTGGAGCTTCTCGTACTGGTCGATGTCGTAGGCGCGCACGATGTTCGGGTGGTCGAGCGCCGCGACCGCGCGGGCCTCACGGTAGAACCGGTCCAGGTTCGAGGGGTCTTCGAGCTTCTCGACGGGCAGCACCTTGAGCGCCACGAGGCGTTTCATGAGCGTATGTTCACACAAATACACCGCCCCCATGCCGCCGGCCCCGATGAGTTCGAGGAGCCGGTACTTGCTACCGATGGTGAACCGCTTGTAGCGCCCGAGTTTGAGCTGTTTGGCCTGGAAGAACGTGAGCTGCGCGTCGCGCACGAGGGCGGCGGCCGCCTGGTCGATCGTCTGTGGTGTGCCCGTGGTTTGGTGACGACCGAGGAGGTCGTTGAGTTTCTTGTCCGGCACGAGTCCGCCTTTGCGGACCAGTTCCAGAAAGTCGGGCACGGTGGCGGGTGCCGGCATTGATGGTGTCCTTCGGCCCGGTACGGCACCCGCTGGCATGGCAACGCGGCGGGGTCATGCGTGATAATCTGGTCGGCGCAATCGGCGAGAGCAAGAGAGCAGTTCGTAATTTTTACCACGAATTCGGCCCGGCGGGGCCGATCGGAACTGTCTTCTCGCTATCCCCCACCGCGCTGTTAATACGACGCATAGGTTATCATACCCGAATCGTTGGATCGTGAGGGAACTCCTCGACGGGCCGTGAAGACCGGTTGAGCACCGCGTGGGCGAGTGAATGCTCGCGGTAAGCTCCGGCGCGAACGGACAGTTCCCGCGGGGAAAGTCGGACACTTGGGATGAACTCGCGGTACTCGCGCGGACGATATCGAGCTTCTGCGACCGATCCCGCGCACGCCCTTCTGCTCTCCGGGTTGACATACGGCGGTGCGGCGCTAAGAATGTACAAGCTGCGACCAGTGTCGCGTCTGGAACTCGGAACCGAACTGAGACGCGCATGCCCCTCCTCGTCCGAACTTACTTCCGACCGCCACGCGACCCGCGACTCCCCACACACCTCATCGCCGCCGCCCGATTCGTTGCTTATAAAATCATTCTGCTTCTGGTGTTGGCAGGGGCGAGCACCAACGGTGGGGCGCCCGAAGACGTTTCGAGCGAAGCGGCCGAGGTACTCAAAGAGGCCGTAGTCTGTTCGGCCCCGGTCGCACCGAACCACCCGAGCACGGGTCGAGCGACGTGGACCGGATCACCGCTCGCAGTAACTCCCCTCCCCCGACCGAACACTTCCGACTCTCTCTCCCACCACTCCAATCACTCGCTCCCCAACGGCCACTGCGCACCACTGCGCTGTTAAAGCCTTCGCACCCGCGCGCCTAGCAGTTTCACGGACCGGTTTTGCGCATTAAGCGCAACCGATCCGGTACGTCATTCTGCGCTCGCGCCGGCCTCACAGCTCCCCCACAACATCGCACTCCAGCGCCGATCGTCGCAGCACCGACCGCTCTCGGTCGGCGCGGGAGCGTTTTCGTTTCACTCAATCATTCATTGGGGCCGCATATGACCGAGCACCTGTATTCGCACGTGTTGGTGCCAACGGATTTCCGCGCCGAGTGCCGGGCCGCGTACCGCGTTGCTTTCGCCGCCGCACTCGGGTCCGGGGCGACCGTTTCCCTGCTCCACGTGCTGCCCGCGGAGAGCGAGGACGAGTACCAGGGACTGGACGCGATCCGCTTGCTGCACCGCGCCGCCGAGCACGTGAGCAGCGGGAAGCCGTTGCCCCCCGCGAACCCGGCCGCCGCACGTGCCCTGCAACTGGAGCGCCTGCGGGCCGAGATCCACCCGGAGTGGATCGGGCCGATCGAACTCCGGCTCGAAGTCCGCACCGGGGACGTGGTCGCGGAGATCGCTCGGTACGCGGACGAATCGGCGGTGGACCTGATCGTGATGGGCGGCCCGCGCCCGGGGCTGTTTCGCGGATTCGGGCGCAGTTTGGCCGATCGACTCGCCCGCGCGACGCCGGTCAAAGTCGTCCGCGTAACCCCGCCGGCGCTGGTGTAGGGGCACCGCTAACATTTGCTAACGTTTTCGGACGCGGGAACAAATTCGGGGCTGCGCAATGTTCGCCAACTGCTGGTATTTCAAGAAAATTCGCGTTCTGGTTGCCGGTTCGCGGCGGGTGCATTTGGCTAACATTCTCTCCCGTTCGGTTCCCCCATCGATCGACGCGGGGTGCGAAACCGTGCCCCCGAATAGCAACGAGCCATTATACGCAAGAAGTGAACAAAAATACAAGAAAACTCTCCCTGCCGGTCTACGGGGAACCACTGCGCCGTTCCCACCAGGTGCCGCACCTGCCCCCGGCGGTAAACCCATAGCGCTTACTCGCGAGATGCACTGATGCCCTACGTCCTCCATACGCCCGACACGATTTTCTCCGCGCGCCACACCCCGAGCTGGCTGCTCCTCGCAGGCGCCTCCGGCATGGTAAACGGACTCGCGTTCCTGGCGTGCGAACAGTACGTGACCCACGTGACCGGTACCGCCACCCGGCTCGGACTGGAGTGGCCCCACGCCGGGATCGCGCTGGAATATGCCGTGGTCGTACTGAGCTTCATCTTCGGGGCGATGGCTTCGGTCCTCGCGCTCCAGGCCCGGGTCACTCGAGGCAAACCCCCTCGTTGGGCGACGCCACTCGTGATCGTCGCCCTGACGCTGACCGGGGTCGCTCTGGCCGGTCTCACTGGGGTGTTCGGTCCGTTCGGCGGGGCGGTCACAACCGAGCCACCGTTTGTTCTGCTCTCGCTCCTGGCGTTCGCGTCCGGGCTTCAGAACGCGGCCGTGGCGACGAGTACCGGACTGGCCGTGCGAACCACGCACCTGACGGGGCCGGCAACGGACCTCGGGATTCACCTCGGCGTTGCCTATTTCACAAAAGGGGACGACCGCCGGGCGGCCCTACGGGGGGTGCTCCTCCGCAGTGGGAAAGTGTTCGCGTTCGTCGCCGGAGCCGGCCTCGCTCTACCGCTCGCCGGGGCCACGGGGTACCTCGCGTTCTTCGTCCCGGCCGTTGGTGTCCTGATGGCAGCCGGACTGAGCTTCATCCCCGCGTGGGGGCCGAGCGACTTTCCGGACCACGAGGAGAGCGTCCCGGCCGATCCGCCACCTGCGGCCGAACCGGTGATGGCGGGCGCTCAGTCGGGCCGGTGACGCACGAGTAGTTCCACGCTCTCGCCTCGTCTACGAAGCCCCAATAATCATCCGGAGAATGAGGGTTTCGTAGACGTAGACGAGCGCCCAGCATGCTATAAGCCCGCGCCCGAAGTCGATCGCTTCCCTCGTGCTGAACTGGAAATCGAGAAGAGGTGACGGCCTCAAAGAAGAGAGGCCAATTCGGTGAGTTAGCCGAGCGGATCACGGCTATTCGGTTGCTCTGCCCGCGCATCTGTCGGGTGGTTACGCCAGTACGTCGATAGTCTGCCCGAGGTGCGTGTCGATGCCGGCCGCGGCAGCACCCAAGAGGATGGCCATCTCCGGGCTCACGGGCGGCGCGGCAGCCGCCTGAGCAAGCACCGGCGACGCGGAGCCCGCTACCGACTGGAGCAGTGCCAACACGGGCGAATACTGAGCGCCGATGGTCACGGGAGAATTCCTCCAGAAGCGCAAAACGCAACGGTAGCAACTCTAGAATACAAATCGAGTCCGTGCCCCTCATACGGCCCACCAACAAACGGAACAGGCGGTGCCGAACGTTCCGGAACAAGAACGAAGTACAAGCGCTGGCGGAGTAGCGAGGCGACTCCGTGTGCGAAAGTGGCAGGTACGAGCGCCATCTGCTCGTTGGCACTCAATCAATTTTCAGATCGGTCTCGTGGAGAAGTGTACCGCCACACGCCTGCGGCAACTGCCGCAAAAAATGCGACAGACGTGGAACCGATCAAAAGTCGCGTATCTCGCCAAGGGGCGGGCCGCGCAGGTTTCAAATGTACGACTTGCCTGTCCTCCTCAGTTCTCGTTGTTGGCTCGCGAAGCAAAAAGCAAGCCGCAACAATCACAGACAACCAGGCGATGATCGACACAATCACCACAGTCAATATTGAACCATATAATCTTGATGCCGAAGCCATACAATCGCCCCTGGTATTGCTCGGGAGTAAATTCAATCCATCCGCGTTTGCAAGAACTGGATACCTCGCTGCACGTGCCAAAGCTTGCGCTGATTGACCCCGCTCTTTACCGGCGCCGGCATCTACGTGTCTACCCCGTCTACGTCTACGCTACCCCAATAATCACCGAGGAAACGAAGGTTTCGTAGGCGCGGGCGGATCGACGACCGAAAGCCACAGAGGGGCATAAAGGCCAGCGCGGCGCGCGGAATTCGTGAACTCGACCATTCGGGCCGGTGTCCCGAATACAAAACACGGTACCACCCGCCCCACGGAACCCCATGAGCACAAAGCGCGAACTCGGTCTGGTCCGCACCGTGAAAGCGGTCTGCCCGCACGACTGCCCCGATACGTGCGGCATCGTGGTAACCGTGGACCAGGAAACCGGGCGCGCGGTCGACCTCCGCGGCGACAAGGAGCACCCGTTTACGAAGGGATTCCTGTGCCAGAAAGTGTCCAACTATCTCGAACGGGTGTATCACCCGGACCGTCTCCTCTACCCGATGAAGCGCATCGGCCCGAAGGGTGAGGGGAAGTTCGCGCGGATCTCATGGGACGAAGCGATTCGCACCATCGCGGAGAAGTTCCGCGCGATCGCGGCGTCCGAAGACGGCCCGCAAGCGATTCTGCCCTATAGCTACGCCGGCACGATGGGCAAGCTGATGTATTCGAGCCTGGACCGGCGGTTCTTCCACCGGCTCGGCGCGAGCTTGCTGGACCGCACCATCTGCGCGACCGCGGGCGCGGTAGGGTGCGACGTGACGCTCGGCACGCGCGCGGTGACCGACCCGGAAGCCGCGGTGAACAGCCGGTACATCGTGAACTGGGGGTCGAACACCGCCGTCACGAACATTCACTTCTGGAAGATCGAGCACGAGGCACGGAAGCGCGGCGCGAAGATCGTCACCATCGACCCGTACAAGTCGCCCACCGCCGCAAAATCCGACTGGTGGATTCCGGTTCGTCCGGGCACCGATGCGGCACTCGCGCTGGGGGTGATGCACATCATCTTCCGCGAGGGGTGGCAGGACGATGCGTACCTGAACGATCACTGCGTCGGAGCGGAGCAACTGCGCACCCGGGCGCTAAACGAGTACCCGCCCGAGAAGGTCGCGTACATCACCGGACTTTCGGTCGAAGAGATCGAGCGGTTCGCACGCGAATACGCCCGATCGCAAGAGTTGTTCGGTGGCCCGGCCCTGATCCGCCTGAACTACGGGCTCCAGCGTCACGGCGGTGGCGGAATGGCCGTGCGCACCATCGTTTGCCTCCCGGCGCTGACCGGTGACTGGCGCTACCCGGGCGCGGGGGCGCTCCTCAGTACGAGCAAGGCGTACCCGTTCGACGACAACTATTTGATGCGCCCCGACTTGGTGCCAAAGAACACGCGCACCATCAACATGGTGAACCTCGCCGAAGCCCTTCACGGAGAGCTTCCCGGCCCGTCAGTTCAAGCACTGTTCGTGTACAACTCGAACCCTGCCGCGGTGAACCCGGACCAGTCGCGTGTGCTCTCGGGGCTGGCCCGCGAAGACCTCTTCACGGTGGTCCACGACCAGTTCCAGACCGATACCGCGGACTTCGCCGACATCGTGCTCCCCGCGACCACGCAGCTCGAACACTTCGACATCCACAGCAGTTACGGGCACCTGTACGTCCAGGCGAACAATCCCGCAATCGCGCCGCTCGGCGAAGCGAAGCCGAACACGGAAGTGTTCCGCCTGCTCGCGCGGGCGATGGGGTTCGAGCCGGAACTGTTCGAGGAGAGCGACGAGGAGATCGCCCGTCGATCGATCCGAGACGGCGAGAATCCGCCCGAACCCACAGCAATGACCGGCATTACCCTCGACGACACGAAGGCTGGCCCCGTGCGGTTGAAACTCCCGTCCAACTGGGCGCCGTTTGCTACGGGCGAGTTCCCGACACTTTCAGGGAAGTGTGAACTCTATTCGGAGCGCGAGGCCCGCGCCGGGCGCGACCCGCTCCCGTACTACGCCCCGCCGCACGAAGACCCGCAGACAAAGCCCGAACTGGCCGCGAAGTACCCGCTGCAACTGCTCACGCCGCCCGCGTCGTCGTTCCTCAACTCGACGTTCGTGAACGTGAACACGCTCCGCAAGTCCGCGGGCGAGCGCACGCTGGAGATCCACCCGACCGACGCGACCCGGCGTAACATCGCCGACGGTCAAATGGTGCGCGTGTTCAACGGCCGCGGTCGCTTCCGTGCCCGTGCAATCATTGCAGAAAGCGTGAAGCCCGGCGTAGTGGTGTCGCTGGGTTTGTGGTGGCGCAAGTTCACCGACGACGGCGCGAACTGCAACTCCACCACGAGCACCGCGACGACCGACTTCGGCGGCGGCGCGACGTTCTTCGACAACCTCGTGGAAGTGACCGCGCTGTGACGCCGAACGAAGTTATTGTCGACCAACTCACCCGGCGCGACGAACGGGTCGCGGTGGCGTCGCTGAGCGCCGCGTTCGCGAACTACGACCTGCTCACCGCGCTGTGCCCGGACGCCGCGCGCCGGCGGTGGGCGGCCGAAGCGTTCGCGCGGTTCCTGTTCCGCATCGCGGTGCGAACGGGCGTCGTGTTCGCCACGCGCGACCGCGCCGCGGTCGTCTGCGCGCTGCCGCCCGGGAGCGAGTGGCCGAGTGAATGGGAGTACGTGCGGTGCGGCGTGCTGTCGCTCGCGGTGCGGCTCCGGTGGCGCTCGGGGCTGTGGTT
Source organism: Gemmata sp. SH-PL17 (assembly GCF_001610855.1). Lineage (NCBI taxonomy): Bacteria > Pseudomonadati > Planctomycetota > Planctomycetia > Gemmatales > Gemmataceae > Gemmata > Gemmata sp. SH-PL17. The sequence continues at coordinate 7,292,714 of NZ_CP011271.1, read as the reverse complement.
CCTGCGCCTCGGCCCGTGGTTCGACTCCACGCGCGAAAAGCACGTGGGCGCCCGACCGCACTGGTACGTCCACCTGCTCGGCGTGCGGCCAGAAGCACAAGGACGGGGGTTGAGCCGCGCCGTCATGCGGCCCATCTTCGAGTCCGCCGACCGCACCGGGACGCCGGTCTATCTGGAAACCATGCCGGAAGCGAACGTCGCGATCTACAAGAAACTCGGGTTCGCGCTGGTCGGCCGCACCGAACTCCCGGGCGGCCTGCCGAACTGGGAGTTGCTCCGCGAACCGAGCACGTCCCTCGCCACTCAAGCGACCGGGGCGACGTAGTAGTAGTTGATTAAGTCGTGCGGCAGTTCTTTCACCGTAATTTGGTCGAACCCGGCCTCGCGGAGCATCGCTTGGGCGCGCTCCTTCCCCCACATCGCGCCCAGTCCGGGGCCGCCGTAGGCCAGCGACACCGACATACAGTGCATGCACGAGATGCCGTAGAGGAACGGCGCGAGCGGGTGCTTCATGTCGCCAGCGAGGTGGCTCGATCCGGCGATCTCCTGCATCAGGAACACCCCGCCCCGGCGGAGCGCGGTGCGGACGTTCTCCAGCACGCGGGCAGGTTGCGACTGATCGTGGATCGCGTCGAACGAGGTCACCAAATCGTAAGCCGCGATTTCGCCGAGCGCGGACAGGTCGCGGTCCTCGAACCGCACGTTCTTCAGCTCCTGGCGGGCGGCCTCTTCGCGGGCCACGCGGATTGCCTCGGGCGAGAGATCGTACCCGGTAAACCAACTGTTCGGAAACGCCCGCGCCAACGCGATAACGGCCCGTCCGGACCCGCACCCGATGTCGAGCACGTGGATACCAGCCGCGAGGCGCGTGGTGAGTCCGGGAACGAGTGGCAAAATGTGTTCGTGGAGGGCGGCAACGACCGTCTGCGCGCTCTCTTCGGCCATCACCTCGTGGAACCGGTGGTACGCGCCGTACTCCACACCGCGCCCGTGCGCAAACGCTTCCACCAGCGCGTCCTCGGCCGAACCGAGCACCGCCATCCACTGCGCGGACGTGGCCATATTGCTCGGCGTCCCGACCCGCGTGAGGAGCGCCGCGTGTTCAGGCGGGAGCCGGTACGTGTGCGTGTCGATGTCGTACTCGACCACGCCGCCCGTTACCATCGAACCGAGCCACTCGCGCACGTAGCGTTCGTTGAGCTTGGCTTCGAGCGCGATCTGGGCCGATGTCGCGTGCGCGGTCAGGCGCCCCATCGCGTCGAACAGCCCGGTGCGATGCCCGAGCGAGGTCATCAGCGCGAGCACGGAGTGGTTCAGTACGCCGATCATCTTCCCGGCGAAGGCGTTCATCTTGTCGGCGTCGAGCGCGGTCGGCATCCGGTTCTCCAGGGGAGATTTGGGTTCGCGGGTTCCGAGAGCTAATCCGCGAACCGCCCGGTGCCGGCCAAAAATTACGCCGTGGTGAGAGCACGTTCGAGGTCGGCACGCAGGTCGGCCACGTCCTCGATCCCCACACTCAGCCGAATCAGCCCGTCGTCAACGCCGCGGGCCTCGCGCACGTCCTTCGGGATGCTCGCGTGCGTCATCGTCGTAGGGTGACACACGAGCGACTCCACACCGCCCAGGCTCTCCGCCAAACTAAAGAGTTTCGTGCGCGTGAGGAACAACTGTGCGGCAGGGATGCCGCCGTGCAACTTCAGTGAGATCATCCCGCCGAACGACTTCATCTGTTTCGCCGCGACCGTGTGCCCGGGGTGGTCGGCAAGCCCCGGGTAGTAAACCTTGGCAACGGCCGGGTGCGCCTTCAGCCAGGGGGCAAGCTCCATCGCGTTCGCGCAGTGGCGGTCCATGCGGACGCTCAGCGTTTTCAGCCCACGGAGCACGAGGTACGAGTCGAACGGTCCCGGCACCCCGCCGGCCGCGTTCTGGTAGAATTTGATCGGGTCGAGCAGGTCTTTCGCGCCCACCACGCACCCGCCCACCACGTCCGAGTGCCCGCCGAGGTACTTGGTCGTGCTGTGGATCACGAGGTCCGCGCCGAGCCGGAGCGGGCGCTGCAAGTACGGCGACGCGAACGTGTTATCGACCGCGAGTTTGGCCCCGTGCTTGTGGCTCACTTCGGCGAGCGCGGCGATATCGAGGACTTGCAGCAGCGGGTTGGTCGGCGTTTCGATCCAGACGAGCTTCGTCTTCGGTGTGATGAGTTTCTCGAAGCCCGCGGCCGAAGAATCGTCGGTGTATTTCGCGACCAGGCCCCAGGGCTTGAACACCTTGTCGAGCAACCGGAACGTGCCGCCGTAGAGGTCCGCGGACGCGACGACTTCGTCCCCGGGCCGCAGGAGCGCCCCGAACACTGCAGTTGTGGCAGCAAGCCCCGACGCGAACGCGAGCCCGCGCTCGCCTTCTTCGAGAGAGGCGAGGGCCGTTTCGAGCGCCGTGCGCGTGGGGTTCCCGCTGCGGCTGTACTCGTAGCCCTTGTGCTGGCCCGGCGCGGCCTGCGTGTAGGTGCTCGTCGCGTAGATCGGCACGACGGTCGCCCCGGTCGCGGGGTCCGCGTCCTGCCCCGCGTGAATGGCCCGCGTGCTGAACCCCTGCGCGTGATCGGTGGACATGAAAACGCTCCTCAAGCGTGATGGTGTCGGCACCACCAACCTACCGCGAACGCACACGGCGCGGCCAGCCAAAGAGGTGAACCACCCGCGGCGAGAGACGCACTTTTCCATGTCCGAGTCGTTTCAACACAATCAGGAGGCGCATCATGTCTGATGAAGAGAGTTTCCTGGCCAAAGTGCTCGAAAGCCCGGCCGACGATACGACCCGACTCGTATTCGCCGACTGGCTCGATGAGCAAGGCGACGCCGAAAGCAAACTCAAGGCGCAATTCCTTCGCACAACAGTCCGATTCAAAACCACCGGCAACACCACAGACGAAATCGAAGCGCGACGGAAAGAACTCCAGCCATTGGCCGCACAGTTACCGACCGACTGGCTCGCGGTCGTGAGTTGGATGAAGCTCGAGGGGTGCCCCGCGAAGCGCGCCCCGGTTGGTTCACTTTGGCACTACCGACCACTGTTCGAGTTCGTTTGCGATAAACGTTGGGACGAAATGGCTCCGACCGAAAACACGAGCGTGCGGCTTTGTAACGGCTGTCGCGAGAACGTCCATTACTGCGACACGATCACTGTCGCACGTGAGCACGCCCAATTGGGGCACTGCATTGCCATCGATCTCGGCGTCATTCGACGCGAAAACGACCTCGCGCCGCGGCAATACTGGGCCGGGCGCCCGAGTGCCGAAACTCTGCGGAAAGAAGATGAACGTTGTCAGGTTGATACAGTCTCGCAAGAACGCGAGGAGCGCAAGCGCCGGCAATCGGGCGCGGCAAGCGCGAACGGTTAGCGCGTTCAGGGCGCACAAAATACGACGGAAATCGGCGCGGGTGCTGGCGGCCCCCGCCCCGGACTGATACCCTCAATCACATCCACCTCTCCGCACACAAACTTCGCCCCCCACCAATGCGCGCCGTACTTCAACGAGTCCGTCGGGCTAAAGTCGTAGTAACCGAATCGACCGTCGGCGAAATCGCTCACGGCTGGCTCGTGCTCTTCGGCGTCGGCCCCAACGACACGCAGAAGGCCGTGGACTGGCTCGCGGAAAAAGTTGCGAACTTGCGTGCGTTCGACGACGCCAACGGCAAAATGAACCTGTCGGTGCAAGACGTCAACGGCTCGGTGCTGGTCGTGAGCCAGTTCACGCTCTACGGCGACTGCGCGAAGGGCCGGCGCCCGAGCTTCATCGGCGCGGCGCAGCCGGCCGTGGCGGAACCGCTGTACGAAGCGTTTGTTACGGCGCTGAAACTGCTCGGCGTGCCCGTCGCGACGGGGCGATTCGGGGCCGATATGCAGGTCGAACTGGTCAACGATGGCCCGGTGACGTTTGTGCTGGATTCGCCCGCGCAAATGGAGGCCCAGTCGTGAATCGGCGCACGTTTCTCTCCACGGCGCTCGCGGTCGGTAGCTCGGGTACGCTCGCAGCCGCGCCCAAAGAAAAGGTGAAAATCGTTTCGAGCCTACCTCGAACCGGCAGCGCAAAAGGACAAACCGACGGCATCGTGAACGCGATCAAACTAGCGCTCGCGGACTTCGAGAAAGTGTTGCCGTTCGAGGTAACGTACCTGGATCGCGACGACGCAACGCCGCGAACCGGCACGTGGGCGCCCGAAAAGGAAGAGGGGATTGCCGAAGAAGCGGTCGAAGACAAAGACGTGATGGCCGTGATCGGGCCGTACAACTCGGGCGCCGCGCGGATCTCGGCCCCCATTTTGAACCGGGCCGGATTGGTGCAGGTTTCACCAGCCGCGTCCTACCCCGGGCTGACTAGGGGCGGCCCTGCGTCCGACGCGGACGAACCGGACAAGTACCGCCCCGGCAAGAAGATCACGTTCTGCCGCGTGTGCCCGCAGGACGGCAGCCAGGGGCCACTGTCCGCCGATTTCGCGGTCGAAGAATTGAAGATCAAGAGCGTGTACGTGATCGACGATAAGCAACTTTACGGTCTGGGTATCGCGACGGCTTTCAAGTCGCGGTGCGAAGAGTTGAAAGTGAAAGTGCTGGGGCACGAAAGCGTCGCACCGACTCAGCGCGACTTCCAACCATTGGTGAAGAAGATCAAGGCGGCCGCCCCGGACCTCGTGTACTTCGGCGGCACGACAATCAGCGGCGGGGCGGCCATCGCAAAAACGATGCACGCCGAAGAGGTGAACTGCCCGTTCCTGGCACCCGACGGGTGCTACGAGCCGGCCTTCATTAATTCGGTCGGAGTCGACACCCTGGACGCGATGAAGTGCTTCATCACAGTGGGCGGAATCGACCCAGCGCGACTCAAGGGCGCGGGGGCCGATTTCGTGAAACGCTACAAGGAAAAGTATAAGGCAGATCCGGAGCCCTACGCGGTGTACGGCTACGAAGCCGCGGCCGTGGTGCTGGAGGCACTCCGCACCGTCGGCAAAAAGGACCGCGAAGCCGTGCGCAAGGCGGTCGTATCGACGAAGGATTTCGAGAAGGGCGTGCTCGGCAAATGGAGCTTCGACGCCGACGGCGACACGACGCTGCAACCGCTGACCGTCGCGCGCATCGAGAAGGGGAAGTTCCGCGCGGTCAAGGTGATGGGCACAAAGTAGAGGGAATAGGCCGCCGGTTGGGGGATCGGAATCTTCGGAGGTCCGCGCACCGAAGAACCAACCGGCGCAAGTGGTTAGCTAGACGAGTTCGGGGTCCGGGCCTACATTCTGGCTTGATCGACACTCTGACACCAACGAGGGGTTCGTCATGAAGAATCGCGAAGCCGAACAAAACGAGGCTCAGGCGCGCCCGGTCGATCGCCGCAAGTTCCTCGCGCTCGGCGGCAGCGTGGCCGCGGGCGCGTTCCTGTCCGGGTGTGGTGGTGACGGCGACACGGGTGGCGGTGCCTCCGGGGGTGAGGAAGTCATCCGCATCGTGTCCAGCCTCCCGCGCACCGGCAGCGCGAAAGGGCAGACCAACACGATCGTCAACGGCATCCAGATGGCGATCGAAGATTACAACGGCAAAATCGGCTCTTTCAAGATCGAGTATTCGGACTGGGACGACGCAACCGCCGCGGCCGGTGCCTGGGACGGCCCGACCGAGAAGGCCAACGCACAAAAGGCGGTCGCCGACCCGGACGTGATGGCGTACATCGGGCCGTACAACTCGAACGCGGCCAAGATCTCGATGCCCGAACTGAACGAGGGCGGGCTGGTTCAGATCTCCCCGGCCGTCACGTGGCCCGGGCTTACCAAAAAAATCAAGGGCGTCGCCGCCGACGAACCGGAGAAGTACCGCCCCGCGAAGCGGAAGACGTTCTGCCGCGTCTGCACCACCGACGACCTGCAAGGCCCCCTCGCGGCCGACTTCGCCAAAGAAGTGCTGAAGGTGAAGCGAGTCTACATCCTCGACGACAAGGAGTTGTACGGCGAGGGGCTGGCGAAACTGTTCAAGCAGCAGTGCGAAGCGATCGGCATCGAGGTGGTCGGGCACGAGGGGATCAATACCAGCAGCATCGAGTTCGGCGGGCTGATGACCAAGATCAAGGGCATGAACCCGGACCTGCTGTACTTCGGCGGCACCACCCAGAGCAAGGGCGGCCAGATCGCCAAGGACATGGTCAACGTCGGGCTGAAGTGCCCGATGCTCGCCCCGGACGGGTGCTACGAGCAGGCATTCATCAACAGCGCCGGCGCGGACAACCTGAACGGCCGGTGCTACGTCAGCATCGTCGGCCTGGACCCCGCGCAACTGACCGGTAAAGGCGCCGAGTTCGTCAAGCGATACAAGGAAAAGCACAAGACGGACCCCGAAGCGTTCGCGCTGTACGGGTACGAGTGCGCGAAGGTGGTGCTGGAGGCCATCAAGAAGGTCAACAAGAAGGACCGCGAGGAGATCCTGAAGGCGGTCCTCGCCACCAAGAACTTCACCGCGGGCGCCGTGGGCGGGTCCGAGGGGTGGGGGTTCGACGCTAACGGCGACACGACGCTCCGCCAGGTCACCATCAGCGGCGTCGAAAACGGGAAGTTCGTCCCCAAGAAAACCGTGACCAAGTGACCTGCGACCGGGGCGGACCGATGTGCGGTCCGCCCCGGTCGAGTTTTTATACCGATCCGGGGCCAGCCCCCGCGCGCCAAGGGTACCGATGCCCGAGTTCCTTACCGCCCTCCTCGGCCCCGAGTTCTTCCAGTACCTGCTCATCGGGCTGGTGACCGGCCTGCTGTACGCACTCATCGCGCTCGGCTACACGATGGTGTACGGCATCATCGAGCTGATTAACTTCGCGCACGGCGACCTGTTCATGCTCGGGTCGTTCCTCGCCCTCCAGGTAGCAATCGGGGTGGGTGCGGCAACGGCCACAGGTGAGGCCATATCGGGCGCGGGGACTGGGGCCGTGATCGGGGCCATCGTGCTCATACTGGTCGCCGCGCCACTGTTCTGCGCGACCCTCAACGTGGCCGTCGACCGTGTCGTCTACAAACCACTGCGGAACGCGCCGAAGCTGGCCCCGCTGGTGTCCGCGATCGGCGTCAGCTTCATCTTCATGAACGTCGGCGTGTTCTGGATGGGCACCTACGACCTGAACTTCCCCAAGCTGATCCCGCAAGACAACCTCACCCCCGGAACCTCGGTCGCGCTCACCTACAAGCACGTCATGGTGCTGGTCGTCACCGTCCCGGTGATGATCGCGCTCACGCTGTTCGTCCGGTTCACGGCGCTCGGCAAAGCGATGCGGGCGACCGCCCAGAACCCGACCGCGGCCCAGCTCATGGGCATCAACGTGGACCGCGTCATCTCCGCGACGTTCGCCATCGGCGGGGCGCTGGCGGGGTTCGCGGCCGTCGTGTACGGGCTTTACAACAACACGGTCGGGTACCAGATGGGGTTCCAGACCGGTCTGTACGCCTTCACCGCGGCAGTTCTTGGTGGGATCGGCAACATCCCCGGGGCGGTACTCGGCGGAATCATCATCGGTATGGTTCGGTCGCTCGGCAGCGCCTACGTGGGCGAGCAGTGGAGCGAGGCCCTGATCTTCGGGATCTTGATCGTGATTCTCATTTTCCGGCCCAATGGCTTGCTCGGCACCCGCGTGCGGGAGAAGGTATGACCCTGCGCGGCGTGGCTAGTTACTGGATGGTGTTGGGGTTCCTGCTCCTGGCGGCGGTGCCGTTCCTACCGGGCCGCTACGTCGCCATCTACGGCACCCAACTCATCCCGGTGTTGTGTTTCGTGATCCTGTCCCTCGGCCTAAACGTGGTCGTCGGGTACACCGGTCTGTTGCACCTGGGGATCGCGGCGTTCTTCGGAATCGGCGCGTACACGGCCGGGATCTTGACCACCACCGCGTTTCCGTTTGGAGCGAGTTTCGTTGTGGTCGCGGTCGCGTCCACAGTGGTGGCCGCCGCAATTGGCGTCGCGACCACGGCCCCGACGCTGCGGTTGCGCGGCGACTACCTCGCGCTAGTCACCCTCGGCTTCGGGCTCATCACGATCTACGTCATCCGCAACCTGGGCGGGATCACCGACGGGACACAGGGGCTGACACCGGTGGCACCGAACCTGCTGCCGGGGATCGAAGACCCGGTGCTGCCGAAGTCCCGGACCGGGTGGGGCAATTCGTGGCGCAAGTACCCGTACCTGTATTTCCTCTGCCTCGGGCTTCTGACCGCCGTGGTCGTGTTCCTGCGCAACCTGGAGCGCAGCCGATTGGGGCGGGCGTGGGTCGCGCTGCGCGAGGACGAACTGGCCGCGTCGTGCATGGGTTTGAACCCGGCGCGCCTGAAACTGTCGGCGATCGCACTGGGCGCGGGGCTGGCAGGGCTGGCCGGCGCCCTGTTCGCGGTGTCACAGAACGGCACCACCGAACCGAAGGCGTATGACTTCAACCGGTCCATGATTACCCTGTGCTGCGTGATCCTCGGCGGGCTGGGGAACCGGCCCGGCGTGATCCTCGGCGTGTTCCTCCTCATCGGCTACGACCAGGTTCTCACCCCACTGGCCGACAACTGGCTCCAGGCCCAGAAGCTCAACCCGCGGGGCAAGGAGTACCTGAAGGTGAGCGGCTGGCGCCTGTTCATCTTCGGCGCGGCGCTCATCATCATGATGCGGTTCCGCCCCGAAGGGCTGCTCCCCGCCGAGCGGCAGAAGCGCGAGTTGCACCCGGAGGCGGACGAGGCCGCCGGAGAATCGGCCGCCCGGCGCGAGGCCGCGGGCGAGAGGGCCGAACCGAAATGACGTATTCTGTCTCGTTCCCGCCCCCTCGGAACCCGCGCTGATATGTCGGTTCTCACCATCCAGAAGCTGACGATGCGGTTCGGCGGGATCACCGCCGTTAACGGTGCCGACCTCGTCGTCGAGCACGGACAGATCTTTTCCGTCATCGGACCAAACGGTGCGGGCAAGACGACCGTCTTCAACGCCGTGACCGGCATTTACGAGCCCACCGAAGGCGCCGTGCTGTTCGAGGGGAAACTGCTCGTCCGGCCCCTGACCTGGCGCGTCGGGCTGGTCGCCGCACTGATCGGACTGGCCGTCGGGCTGGTCCTGGCAGCACTTGCGGTAAACGCGGACACCATGTGGCGGCGCTCGATCCGCGGCGTCGAGGCGGCGCGCCGGACCACCGTGGCGGAGAAGGTACAGGCCGCGGCCGAAGCGGACCCGACCGCCGACTCGGACGAGTTGGGCAAGCGGTTCGACGCGGAGACCCGGTTCCCGTGGGGCACGGCGGTGCACGAGGCGCGGGCGCACGTGAGCGAGCGCCCGGTCACGGCCGCGGTCGCGTTCGGGTTGGGGCTCCTGATCGGGGCCGCAGGCACGGTGGTGACGTGGCGCCGGTCGCGCCGGTCCCCGGACGTAATTACCCAGGGCGGTATCGCCCGCACGTTCCAAAACATTCGCCTGTTCCAGTCCATGACGGTGCTGGAAAACATCCTCGTCGGTATGACGCGGTCCATTACCGGGCACCCGGTGATGGCGGCCCTCGGTCTCGGTTCCCAGAAACGAGCCGAAGCTGAAGCTGAGAAGCAGGCGGCCGAGTTGCTCGCGTTCGTCGGGCTGGCGGGCAAGCACAACGAGCTCGCGAAGAACCTCCCCTACGGCGACCAGCGCCGGCTCGAAATCGCCCGCGCGCTCGCCACAAAGCCGAAGCTCCTACTGCTCGACGAACCCGCCGCCGGGATGAACCCCAGCGAAACCGTGGACCTGATGGAACTGATCCGCCGCATCCGCGACCGCGGCATCACCGTACTGCTGATCGAACACCACATGAACCTCGTGATGGGCATTTCCGACCGCATAGCCGTGCTGAACTTCGGCACGAAGCTCGCGGAGGGCACGCCGGCCGAAATCAGCCGCGACCCGAAGGTGATCGAGGCGTACTTGGGGCAGGAGGAAGTGTCGTGAGTGCCCCCCTGCTGGTCGTCGACAACTTGGAGGCCGGGTACGGCCCGATCAACGTGCTGCACCGGCTCTCGCTCACGGTGAACCCGGGCGAGATCGTCACCATCATCGGGGCGAACGGGGCCGGCAAAACGACGACGCTGATGTGCATCTCCGGGGTCGTGAAGACGCGCGCCGGGGGCATCACGTTCGACGGCAAGTCCCTCGCCGGTATCCCCGCGCACAACATCGTGCGCCTGGGGCTTGCGCAGTCGCCGGAGGGCCGCAAGATCTTCGCGCGGCTCACGGTGCGCGAGAACCTGGAGATGGGCGCGTTCACGCGATCCGATCCCGAGGGCGTGCGCGAGGACATCCAAAAAGCGTACAAGATGTTCCCGATTCTGGAGAAGCGCCAGGCACAAGCCGGCGGGCTGCTCTCCGGCGGTGAACAGCAGATGCTCGCGATCGCCCGCGCGCTCATGGCGCGGCCCAAGCTGCTCCTGCTCGACGAACCTTCGCTCGGGCTGGCCCCGCAAATCGTGGTTCAGATCTTCGACGTGATTCGCGAACTCAACAAGCAGGGCATGTCGGTGCTGTTAGTTGAACAGAACGCGCGTATGGCACTGAAGGTCGCGCACCGCGGGTACGTTCTGGAAACCGGCCGCATCACCTGCACCGACCGCGCCGACGTGCTGCTGCACGACCCGCGCATCCGCGAAGCCTACCTGGGCGAGTAGTATCGGCCCACGGGTCGCGTCCGCAGTTACTGTCACTCAGACTGCGGACGCGACCACGAAAGCGGCCCACCTCATCACCGACCAATTTCAGCCGCCCCTCTGCGCACTTCGCTAACAGACGCGCCGGTCTTCGCATGCGCGAATAGTTGCCCTTCGCACGACCGGATGGTTGATGCAACCTTCGGAGGCATTCGGTAGTGTATGATCGGCTAAGAGTGCTACTTTCGGGCGGATGGAGTTCCAAGGTGAACAACAAGAAGCGGCTCCGCCGAGCGATCCTTGTATCAGCAATACTCGTTCTCCCACTCTTCGTTGTTGGTGCCGCGTGGTGGGTGAGCCGCACTATTCAAAGCTCTCTGCTCGGACCGGTCCACACCTTTCAAATCGCCAATTCGCCGCCATATCTGACTGACGTGCTCGCGGTGGAAAAGGCGAAAGAGGCGCTGGCTCTCGACGGCTACGATCTCTCCCGATGGGCTCCTCGCGAAGATCGAAGATCGACCGCACCGGATGGGACACCTGACATCTACCTCGCGCGGAACGGCATTAACCCCGATAACGGGTATGTCGTATTCGAGCGGAAGGAAGGAGAACCGTCCGCTCCCCGCCCTTCAGTGACGGTCGAACTCAGGGGAAATCAGATGACATGTCAAGTCTGCCAACCGAAATAGCGGGACACCCGTCTTGGTAGTTCACTGAACACTATTCCCAACCGCAGGAAATCGCATGCGCCTCTTCCTTTCGACACTGCTTGTAGCCTTTTCGACCGCAGCCGTTGCTGCCGACAAGCCGGCCCCTCTCTTCAACGGCAAAGACCTCACCGGTTGGGAAGGCGACACCGCGAAGACCTGGAAGGTCGAGGACGGGTGCATCACCGGCGGGACGCTCGATACTGTCGTCCCGAGAAACGAGTTCCTTTGCACGAAGAAGACCTACACGGACTTCGAGCTGAAGGTCACGTTTAAGCTCACTGGGGAGAAAGCAAAAGCCAACGCGGGCGTCCAGTTCCGCACCAAGCGCATTCCGAACGACCACGAGGTGAGCGGCTACCAGGCCGATGCGGGCCAGGACTATTGGGGTGCGCTGTACGACGAGAGCCGTCGAAACAAGATCCTCGCGAAGCCCGCGAAGGACGTGATCGAGAAGCTGGTGAAACACGACGACTGGAACGAGTACGTGATCCGGTGCGAGGGGCCGCACATCAAGCTGTGGCTCAACGGCACACTCACTGTGGACTACACGGAAGCCGACGACAAGGTCGAGCGCAGCGGCGTGATCGGGCTCCAGATCCACGGCGGCGCGAAAGCGAAGGTCTTCTACAAGAACATCACGATCGAAGAGCTGCCCGCGAAGAAGTGAAGCCCGTCGACCCGCGCGTTGTCAGAAACGCGCGGGCACTCACAGCCATCCCCCCCGGCACCTCACACAGTTAGCACGCGGACGCGCGACGCCACATCCCACCGGCTCACGACCTTCCCACCTTCCGCGACGAGCACCTGATTGTGCAGCGCGACCGTCGGGCAGATGTGCCCCGGGAGCGCGTAAACCACGTCGCCCGGCTTGTACGCGGACGCGCCGGCCGTTTCGACGATGAGGTGTTCCTCATTGTGGCCGACGGTCTTGTACTCCGGGAAATCGAGCAGCGTCACGCGCTTCTCCAGCACCGGGTCGGCCGCGACCGCCTTGTTACCCAGATCGAGCGTCACGCGGTTCGCGGTCGGCCGACTAATCACGCGGGTCACGAGCACCGCGGCCGGAGTGATGCCGGAAAGGTCCGCGTACTTCGGCCCGTACCCCGCGTCGTGCAGCACGAACGTACCCGGCGAGCACTCGATCCCCGGCACGTCCGTCATGGCTGCGTAAACGGGGAAGCTCGGAGTCCCGCCGCACACAAGGCGCGGAACCGGAATCCCCTTCCCCTCCGCTTTCGCGCGCAGTTCCAACACCGGCTGAATGAACTCGCGCACGGCCTTCTCGCGCTCGGCCCGATCGGGCTGGCTGTTGTGCCCGTCGTAAAGCTGAAACCCTTCTGGTCGCAGACCGGGCAGCGAACCGGCCAGTTCGTACAAGGACCGCGCCGCGTCCCCGATCGCAATCCCCGTGCGGTGCTGCCCCACGTCCAGGTCGAGCACGACCCCGATTTCCAACCCGGCCGCTTTCATGGCGGAAGAAAGGGCGCGGGTCATGTCCGGGTCATCGATGAGCGCGGAGAACCGCGTGCCGGGGAACTTGCGAATAAGGGCGCACGCGCGTTCGATGTTCGGCCCCACCAGCGGGTACGCGATCAGCACGTCGGGCGCGCCGGCGCTCGCGAGCATCTCGGCCTCGGCGATGGTGGCGCACTTGTGTTTGGTCACGCCCGCGTCGAGGAGCATTTTCGCGATCTCGACCGTCTTGTGCGTCTTCACGTGCGGTCGAAGGCGCGCCGGTCCGCCGGCCATTTCGATCACGCGCGCGATGTTCTGGCGGATCAGTTCCGGGAAGAACACCAGCGCCGGGCTGAACACGGTCGCGGCGTCGGAAAGGGCGTAAGCGGGGTGCATCGTGGATCGGCCTCGTTTTGAGGGGCGTCGGGGAGGGTACAAAAGCAGTCCCGGTTCTCTGGGCAACACCGGGCGGGGGAAAATTCGTCTGGGGTCTTATTCTCCCTCTCTTTTTAGGAAACAAGCGGGAGGTGAGGGGGAGTACCGGGTCCGCGGCGATTTTTCCCCTCTTGTCACCTAGTCGGGTGCCGGTACATTGCATAAATCCAGAAAGAGTGTGTAACGTAAACGTCGTTTCGTAACTGATGGCAGGAGTGCGACGCGGCGGAGGAAGCGGAGACCGGGACGATGTCGATCACGAAGGAAGAGAAGTCCGGACTCATTACCCAGTTCCGGCGGGACGATACGGATACCGGGTCGCCCGAAGTGCAAATCGCTTTGCTCACCAAGCGGATCACCTCCCTTACCGAGCACATGCGGGCGCACAAGAAGGACTTCTCCAGCCGGCGCGGGCTGTTGAAGCAGGTCAGCCAACGTGCCGACCTGCTCAAGTACTTGCGCCAGACCGATCGTAACCGCTACCTGGCGGTTATCGGTAAGCTCGGGCTCCGCAAATAGCTCCGCCTTACAGCGGTGCGTTGAATGTCGTGCAGTCGAAAGTCGTAAAATCGCAATCACGGTCGCGTCGTTAGCCGCACGGATTCGATTTTACGACTCCTCGATTCTACGTATTTCGACCCAAGAGACGCTCCTGCCGGCAAAACGGAAAGGGTCACATCCGTGCCGGTTAATCCAGCTCGTGTTGAATGTCAATTCGGCGGTCGTACTCTCACCCTCGAAACCGGGAAGTTCGCTAAGCAGGCTCACGGGGCCGTTCTCGTCACCCACGGGGAAACGTCCGTTCTGGTGGCCGCGGTCGAAGGGACACCGATCCCGGGTCGCGACTTCTTCCCACTCCAGGTCGAGTACCGCGAACGCACCTACGCCGCGGGTAAGTTCCCCGGCGGGTTCATCAAGCGCGAAACGCGCCCGAGCACTAAAGAAACGCTCACGTCCCGCCTTATCGACCGCCCCTCGCGCCCGCTGTTCCCCACGAACTACTTCAACGAAGTGCAGATCCACTGCACCGTCATCTCGTCCGACCGAGAGAACGACGCGGACATGCTCGCCCTCATCGGGACGAGTGCCGCGCTGCACGTTTCGCACATCCCGTTCCTGAAGCCTTATGGAGGCCTCCGGCTCGGGCGCGTGAACGGCGAACTCATCGTGCTCCCCACCGTCACCCAGATGGAAGAGAGCGACCTCGACCTGATCGTGGCCGCCACACGCGACGCGGTGTGCATGATCGAGGGTTTCGCCCGCGAGATGCCCGAACAGGAAGTGGGTGATGCGATCATGGAAGCGCACAAGCAGTGCGCCGTCCTGATCGACCTCATCGAACGCCTCCGCACCGAAGCGGGCCTGGAGCCCAAGGTGCTGCCCCCCGCGACGCCGGACAACCCGCTGGCGGAAGAGCTTTACGCGAAGTACGGCACCACCTACCGCGAAAAGTACCTGACGAAGGGCAAGAAGGAGCGGAACGCGGCGCTCGACGAACTCAAGGACGAAGTGAAGAAGGTTTACGTGCCGGAAGGCGAGCTGAACCCGAAGTGGACCTCGTCGCAAGTGTCGAGCGCGCTGGGCGTGCTGCGCGAGCGCGTGTTCCGCGAGATCACGCTCGGCGGCACCCGCATCGACGGCCGCGCCCCCAAGGAACTCCGCTCGATCTCGGGCGAGGTCGCGGTGCTGTCCCGCACCCACGGCACGGCCGTGTTCCAGCGCGGCGAAACGCAAGCTCTCGTCGTCGCCACCCTGGGCACCGTCGCCGACGAACAGAAGGTGGACGGGCTCCAGGACGAGTACTCGAAGAAGTTCTTCCTCGACTACAACTTCCCGCCGTACTCGGTCGGTGAGTGCAAGCCGATCCGCGCCCCGGGCCGCCGCGAAATCGGCCACGGGATGCTCGCCGAGCGCTCACTGAAGGCCGTCATCCCGCCGCCCGCGCGGTTCCCATACACGATCCGCCTCGTGTCCGAAATCCTCGAGTCCAACGGCTCGTCCAGCATGGCGAGCGTGTGCGGCGGCACCCTCGCACTCATGGACGCGGGCGTGCCGATCAAGCGCCCGGTGGCCGGGATCTCCGTCGGCCTCGTGATGGACAAGGAGGAGTTCACGCTCCTGACCGACATCCAGGGCGACGAGGACCACTACGGCGACATGGACTTCAAGGTGGCCGGCACGCAGAAGGGCGTCACCGGTATTCAGCTCGATATCAAGGTGGACGGCATCAACGAGGCGATCGTTCGCGGCGCCCTCGAACAAGCGAAAGAGGCCCGGCTCCAGATCCTCAAGGTGATGCTCGCGGCGCTCCCGGCCCCGCGCAAGGAAATCAGCCGGTGGGCACCGCGGTTGATCCAACTGAAGATCAACCCGGAAATGATCGGCAAGCTGATCGGCCCCGGCGGGAAGATGATCCGCGCCATCCAGGAAGAAACGGGCGCGAAGATCGACATCGAGGACGACGGCACCGTGTCGATCGCGTCGGCCGACGCCGAGAGCGTGGAAGCCGCCCGCCGCATGGTGGAGGGGCTCACGGCCGAAGTGAAGGTCGGCGCGGTGTACGACGGCAAAGTGATTTCGCTCAAGGAGTTCGGCGCGTTCATCGAAATCGCGCCCGGACGAGACGGGCTGTGCCACGTCTCCGAACTCGACTCAGGGTTCGTCCAGCGCCCCGAGGACGTGGTCCAGGTCGGCGACAAGGTCCAGGTGAAGGTGATCGCCATCGACGACCAGGGCCGCGTGAAGCTCTCGCGCAAGGCGCTGCTCGCTCCGCGTGAGGACGACGGCAGCGGTGGCGGTTACAGCGATCGAGGTGGGGACCGGGGCGATCGCGGAGACCGAGGCGGAGACCGTGACCGGGGCGATCGTGGGGACCGCGGTGGGCGCGGCGGCGATCGGGGCGGGCGCGGTGGACCGCGGGGCGGCGGGCGCCGCGACTAAAGTGTGAGCGACGCACTGGGGGCTTCGGCCCCCAGTTTCGTTTACTGCGCGAGCCACGCCACAACCCGGTCGGTTGACCCGGACACACTTCTCTTGCCCGACCCACCGCTCAATAGAACTCGCGCTCACGCGGGCATTCGCCACCTTAAATGACTCAACCGAGCAATTGATAAAATCCGCTATTTTGGGCAAGTTCGGACAAATCCACCCATTCTACTTTCCGAGCGGTAACAAAAGCCCAGCTCTGCCGGCCCGCAACGCGGGCGAGCAGCCGGCACCTCTTCCATGCCCGTTTCGGAACAACATCGTGAGTCACTCAACAACTGGAAATAGTTCGGGGTTCGATCGGCGCCGGTTCCTCGGTGGGGCGGTCGCCGGTACCGCGGCTCTGTCGTGCGGGTCGTGGATCTCGGCCGTCGAGCCAGAAGTGGTAGCGGTCGATCCCCGGGCGCTCGAAGACGCCTGGAAGCCGCTGGCAGAGGAACTGGCGCAGGCGCTTCAACTGGAAGCCCAAGCAGCGCTGGCTCACCGGGCAGACGAAAAGAAGTTCGCGCTCGCGGGGGCGAGCGAGTTCCAAAAGGCCGTCTTTACCTGGGCCGACAACCTGAAGCCCGAACTGCGGAAGGTCGCGTTCGACTCGGCCGCCCGTGCGTCGGCCGAACTCGCACCCGCGCGAAAGGCGCGGTTCTCCCGGCTCCCCGACATCGACCCGCACGGAGAAGTGTCCGTCGAAGCCCAGTACGCGAAGCACCTCCGGACCCGTGCGCCGCTCGTGTCGAAGGCAATGCTGGAGGACGTGTTCGACGGGGACTTGGCGAAGCAGGTGAAGGCGCTCGAAGCCGCGGGGAAGATGAAAGCGGCACCCGCGCCGGCCGCGGCCGGCGCGGTGAACAAGATGGCCCTCCAGTTGCTCAACTTCAAGGTGCCCAACACCCAAGACCCGATCGGTAAGGACGAAGTCCGGATGTCGGGGATTCGGCTGAATACCAACGGTACCGCCCAGAAGATCAGCGCCATTTCGCTGGGCGATTTCAAGAAGGGGCAAAAGAAGACGTATTCGCCGCCGAAGACGCTCACGACCTTCGACCTGAACCTGACCCACGCGCTCCCCAAGTCCGGCGGGTTCTGTTTCATCCCGTTCGAGCACGACGTCGGGGGCGGGTACGCGGACGTGATTGATAAGGCACTGAAGAAAGTAAAAGAGTGGCTGGCGAAGGAGTTACCCGCGGCGGCGGCGAAGGCCGGCGTGGCCTTGGGAACGCTCATCAGTTTGCCGGAGTTCGGTGCGATCCTCGGGCAAATTCTGGGCAAGATACTCGGCTGGCTGCTGGGCAAGCTGGGCGACCTGATCGCGAAGTGGCTGAAAGACGACGTGTTCCCGGTCCCGGTGTGGCTGAAGTTCCACATCAAACAGCCGGCGATCTGGGCCAACGGCGCGACCCACGGACCGGCGCACTCGTTCTGGGTGTCCGGAAACGGCGGTAAGTGGGAGTGGCAAGTGCGATGGGCGGCAGCTTGATGCAGCCCGAGCCGCCCGGGTACACCCGATCGGATTGTGCCCGGGCGGCGCTCCAATTTCACCGCTCAATTTCTGTCCCGCGAGCTTTTCACCGTAACCTCTCGGCCCCGCGCCCTTGCCGCGTTTCGTGTCGCGCCTTAACCGTGTAGCAGACGGCCGCACGCGAGTAGACGAAGGGCACGACATGATCGTCGTCGAACACCTGACGAAGTATTACGGCGAGTACCACGCCGTGCGGGACGTGTCGTTCCAGGTCGAGAAGGGTCAGGTGGTCGGGTTCCTCGGCCCCAACGGGGCCGGCAAATCCACCACGATGCGGATTCTGGCCGGGTTCCTCACCGCCAGTTCGGGCAAGGCCACCATCGACGGCAAGGACGTGTTCTGGGATCCGATCGCGGCCCGCCGGCGCATCGGGTACATGCCCGAAAGCTGCCCGCTCTACACCGACATGCGAGTCGACGAGTACCTCCGCTTCCGCGGCGGGCTGAAGGGCCTGAGTCGAAGAGAGTGCAAGACGCGCCTCGGGTTCGTCCTTGAACGCTGTTGGCTCAAGGACGTGAGCCGGCAGATCATCGGCACGCTCTCGAAAGGGTATCGGCAGCGCGTGGGGTTGGCCGACGCGCTCCTCGCCGACCCGCCCGTACTCATCCTCGACGAACCGACCGCGGGCCTCGACCCGACGCAGATCCGCGAGACCCGCAAGTTGATGCGCGAACTCGGCGAGGTCCACACGATGCTACTGTCCACGCACATCCTGAGCGAGGTCGAGGCGACGTGCGACTCGGTGATCGTGATCTACCAGGGCCAGGTGGTCGAGGACGGGTCGCTCGCGGCGGTGCGCAAGCGGCACCGGAACAAGCCGCTCGAAGACATCTTCGTGCAGCTCACGGGGCAAGAAGGGATCTAGTCGGCGTTCGGGGTATACGGCGAACTATTGAGCAAGCACTGACGGTCGCGAGGAACGAGCGAATGCGAGCAACGTGCAGTCTGATCCGCCGCGAGTTCGCCGCGTACTTCACGGGGCCGATCGGGTACGTCGCGCTGTTCGGCTTCCTCGTGCTGAACGGGTTGCTGTTCTGGCTCGTCGTCGGGTTGCTCACCGAGAAGGGGCCGCAGGGCGTCGAGTACCCGATGCAGGTGATGCTCGGCGGGCCGAGAACCCGCCCGGCGCGCTGGTCGCCGGGGTGCTGTTCTGGGGGCTGTTCCCGGCGGTCACCGGTATCATCACGTCGCGCCTGATCGCCGAAGAGCGCGGCAGCGGCACACTCGAATCGCTCCTCACGGCCCCGATCCGCGACTGGCAGGTGGTGCTGGCCAAGTTCGTCGCGTGCTTCGCCTTCTACCTGCTCCTGTGGGCCACGACGCTGGTCTACGTGCCCGTCCTCGCCGACCTCCGCGCGGAATGGCAGGGGAACTTCACACTTTACTCCGTGATGCTGCTCGTGGGCATCTTCCTGCTCGTTTCGGCCAAGTTCGGGTTCTGGTTCGAGTCGAACGGGTGGCTCGTGCTGCTGTTCGGGTTACTCGGGTTGGGCTTGGCCGGCGCCGGCGGATACCTGCACGCCACGAAGGACGCCCGGCACCTCGTCCACATCACCGCGAACATCGACCCGATGCCGGTACTCACGTCGTACCTCGGCGTGGTCCTGGCTGGTGCAATGTTCCTCGCGCTGGGGCTGCTCGTTTCGAGCTGGGTGAAGAGTCAGTTGGTCGCGTGGATGCTTTCGCTCCTGCTCGGTTTGGGGTTCGTTCTGCCGGCCGCACTGAGATGGCAGGTTGATTCGGGCAGCCAGTGGGACGCGTTCCTGTACTACGTCAGCGTGCCGGAACACTTCCGCCGCGACTTCACCCGCGGGGTGATCGACACCCGCCCGCTCGTGCTCTACGTTACCGCGACACTGTGTTGCCTCTACCTGACCGTGCGCTCGCTCGAAGCCCGCCGGCTCCGTTAAGTGGTCCGCTGGCGGCACCGGGAAACACGAAACACACAACGCGAAACCGTCATGGCTACTGATTCACGCCAACGCACGACTTGGGGGAGCCGGTTCCGGTTCCTGATCCGCGCGCTCGGGCCACCGGCTTCATGGCGGTCGTGATCGGGCTGCCGCTCGCTTCGATTGCGCTCCCGCGAATCGACCTCACATCGTGGAGCGGCTGGCAGTCGGTACCCGATGTGCTCAAGGCCGGAACCACCGGCGCCCACGGCGAACTCGCGAAGTTCGCGTCCTGGGCGATCGTCGGCGGGCTGGGCGCGGTGGCGCTCGCGCTGGTGGTCGAAGCCCTCGGACTGCTCTTCGGCGCCACGCGGCGCGCGGCCGCGAGTACGACGGCTACCATCGGCGCGGTCGCAGCCGTCGCGCTGCTCGTGTGCGTGAACGTCTACTCGTTCTCGCACTACGGCCGGCTCGACGCCACCCGCGACCAGCGGTTCACACTGCCGGCGCAAATTACGAACGAATTAAGCCAACTCCGGGCGTCTTCACCAACCACGATCGTCGTCCACCAGACGCACAACTTCGGCCGGGTCGCCCCTCAACGTGACTCGTACACGAAGGCCGCCGAGGAGAAGGTAACAGAGAAGGTGCGCGACCTGGTAGACCGGTTCCGCGCGCTCGGCCCGCAGTTCAAAGTGGTGGTGCTGGACACCGAAGCGTTCGGGTACCAGCGCGAGCGCGACGCACTCACCAAGGACGCACCCGAACTGCTCGCGGCCCTCAACGCGGCCCCCGAAAACAGCATCTTCTTCCACGCGAACAAGCGCGTGCAGCGGCTCTCGTTCAACGAGTTCATGCAACTGGACAAGACCGCCAGCGAGGAAGCCAACGGCGGGCGGGCCAACCTCGTGCTGCTCCCGCAGGGAATCGAGACGTTCGCCCGGCGCATCGTCACGGTGCAAGAGCGCCGACCCAAGGTCGCGGTGTGCGTCGTTCACGAACTGCTCACCACCGGGTCAGACGACACGCGATTCACCCTCGCCGGGCTGAAGCAGTCGCTCACCCAGCAGGGGTTCGACGTCGTCGACATCGTGCTGAAGAAGGGGTGGGCCAGCGCCCGCGCGCTCACAGACCTCAAGCCGGCCGCGGACACGCGCGAAGAGAGCACCCTGGAGCGCCTGGAGGGGGAATTCGAGGACGCCGAGGCCGAAGCCGTTTCCGCCCGCGCGGAAGTAGCTCAATTCGAGGCCATTCGCGGGCTGGTCGAGA
Source organism: Gemmata sp. SH-PL17 (assembly GCF_001610855.1). NCBI lineage: Bacteria > Pseudomonadati > Planctomycetota > Planctomycetia > Gemmatales > Gemmataceae > Gemmata > Gemmata sp. SH-PL17. Next base: position 7,271,791 of record NZ_CP011271.1, on the reverse strand, counting down.
AGATCAAGGGACGCCCCTGGGAGGAGCGCAAAGCGTTCTACCAGCGGTTCGTGCGCGGGGCCATCACCGAGGGCAGCGAACCGGAGCTGCTCGCGCTCCTCGCCAAGAGGCTGAAACGCGCCCAGGACGAACTCGAAGAAGCGAGCAAGAAGAAACAGGAAGCAGAAAAGCGCCTCGCCGAGGCGATGAAGGACGAGCGCCCGATCCAGGACCGGCGCATGACCGACGTGAGCGCGAAGTTCACGAAGCAACTCGCCGACGTCGACCTGCTCATCGTCCCGCGGTACACGACCGAGGACGCGATGAAGGGACCGGGCGTGGAAGCGAACCTGCACGCGCTCAGTAAAGAACAAGCGAAAGTGGTGAAGGCGTTCATGAAGCAGGGCAAGCCGGTGCTCGCGTGCCTGGGGCCGATCACCCCGCAAGTGACCACCGCCCCGGGCGCGCCGGCAGACGAGTTCGACAAAGAGTTCGCGAAAGAAATCGTGAACGCGACCGATGATCTTGAGAAGATGCTCGCCGAGCGCGGGATCGATCTGGGGCGCTCGGTGATCCTGTTCGACGGCGAACCGAAGGCGCTCACCCGCGGTGACCAGTTCGGCGGCGGGGCGTCCAGTGTGCCCCGGCTGACAATTGGGAGCTTGAGTTCCGAATCGCAACTCAAACTCAACCCGATCGCCGCGGCGTACCGGCTCACCGAGCGCACCTCCGCTCAAACCGACGATCGCATTGTTCAGGACGCGCCCAACCAGAAGTTCGGGATTCAACTGCGAGCCGTGCGCCCGGTTTCGGTCATCCCCGATTGGCAACACTTCCAACCATTTGCCGGAGAAATCGCGTTCACCGCGGCCGACAGTTGGAGCGAACTGCAACCGTACCCGCGGGTCGGTCGGCGCCCGGACGGGAGCCGGGCACTGGTGTACGCTCCCAAGTACGAACCGACCGCCCTCGATGACCCGAAAAAGGGCGGGCGCGACGAAGAAAAGCGTGGCCCGTTCTCGATCGGCGTGGCGATCGAAAACAAGATTCCCGCGTCGTGGGTGGACGAGGACTACGAGCGTCAGGAAGCTGCCGCCGCGCTGCTCGCCCCGGTGGACAGTATGCTGGCCGCCGGCCTCTCGGTCGCGGCCACCAAGATCGAGCGCCCCACGCAGCGCACGGTCGTGTTCGGCAGCGGGCACCTGTTCAGCGGCCAAGAGCTGAAACCCGCGCAGGAAAAATTGCTGCTCCACACGGTCAACTGGCTGACCGCGCGCGAGGACCGGCTGCCCAAGTCGGACCAACCGGCGTGGCAGTACCCGCGCGTCGAACTCGACGATCGCGCGAAGAACTTGTGGCAACTCGGGGCCGCCGTCGGGTTGCCCCTCGTGGCGGCTTACGCGGGGCTGCTCGCGATGATGCGCCGACGGATGCGGTAAACGTGAGTTCGCGAGTGCTGTCCTCTTGGCCCCGCACCGGGCCGTAACACCGGCACCTGTTGGTAACCGAGATGAACTGGAAATCGACCTTCGTCCTCGTGATCCTCGCGGCCGGCGCCGGCGTGTGGCTGTGGAAGGGCGACACGTGGGCGCCGAACGTCGGCCGGAAGCCCGCCCCCACGGACCCGTCCGCACTCACCGCGCTCGAAACCGACTTCACCCCCGCGACCGTGACCCGCGTCGAGGTCCAACCGGTCGGCGGCGAACCGTTCGTGCTCGAAAAGGGCACCAAAGGGTGGACGCAGCCGGGCAACTGGCCGCTCCGCTCCGTCGAAGTGGACGAACTCGTCGGCGCCCTCGCGAACCTGCGCACCCGGTTCCAGCCGATCGCCCTACCCGACACCTCGAACCTCGCGGCTTACGGACTGGCGGACGACCAGAAACCGCTCACCGTTAAGGTGACCGCGAACAGCAAAGAGTACGTCCTCAAGTGCGGCGAACCCAAGCCGGGGGCCGGCGAGACCGCGTTCACGCGTGCCGCGTTCGTCCGCGTGAACGGTGCCAACGAGGTGCTCAAGCTCGGACCGGACGTGATGCCGGTGCTGCGCCGACCGGCCGAAGCGTACCGCCGCCGACAACTCTTCTCGGACGTGGAGCGCGTCAAGATCGCGGGCGGCCCGTCGCTCATGCAACCCGGCGCGCCCCCGGAACCGAGCCTCCCCACTACCGTCACGCTCCCCGGAGCCGCGATCGAGGAGATCCGAGTCACCAACAAGAACACAACGATCTTCGGCCTGACGCCGTGGCCCTCGACCGGTAACTTCACCCTGAATCGCACCGGACCGACCCCGGCCCCCACCGTCACCACGCGAGGTGCGGAAGCGACCGTCCAGCCCGACCGTCTCGCGGACGCCTGGGCACTCGAAGCTCCCGTGCGCGACCGGGTTGATCCCACGAAACTCCAGCAGATCCTCACCACGATCCCGGAACTGTGGGTCGAAAACTTCGTGCCTGCCGGACAGGGCGGACACACGGTCGATCAGCCGTTCGCCCTCGCGCGCCAGTTCGCGGTACCGGCGGAATCGTTCCTGGCTGCGGTCACGCGGCTCCACCCCGAAGTCGTTCCGAACCCGCTCGAAGACCTGAAGAAATCGAAGCAGTCCGTCAGCGTGCGGTTGAAGGACGGGAGCACGGTCACGGTGAAGTTCGGTGGTACTGCGAAAGTCACCACCCGCGAAGAAATGGTGACGATCCCCGGCCCGATGGGGACGCCCCCGCGCACCGTTCCGCGTCCGGTCCAAACCACGTACCGGTACGCGCAAATCGAGGGCAACTCGCAGCTCTTTACCGTCGCCGCCGACAAACTGGACGGGCTGTTCGCGAAGGCCGGCGAACTGGCCGATTCGACCGTCGCACGGTTCGCCACAGAAGACGTTCAAGCGGTCACGATCGCGGCCCCCGGCAAACCGCCGATCGCGCTGACCAAGAAGGCGGGGAACCCGAAAGCGACCAAGGACGACGAAAAGCAGGACCGCTGGCTCATCGACCAGAAGCCGAACCCGCTGCTCGCGGACACGGCCCGCGTCGAGGAACTCGTCAACCGGCTCGCGGGCTTCCGCGGCGATTCCTCAACCGATCTCTATCGGGCCGATCCCCCGAAGTACGGATTCGCGCCCGCGACCACGACGATAATCACCGTTGTAGCCCGCGAGAAGCGTCCCGAGGGCGAGCCGGAAGCACCTGCCCGAGAGTACAAGCTGCTCGTCGGCGCACCGGATTTCGCAAAGGGGAAACTCCCCCTTCAACTCACAGGCTGGCCGCGCATCACACTCACCGACGACCGCATCGCGGGCGCACCTGACGCGACGGGCTGGCTCGCGCCCAAGCTATTCCCAGAGCGCGTCTCCACCACCTTCACGCGCCCGGCCATCGCTTACCGCGGGCGCAAGCTGCTCGACACCGCGGACGCGAAGCTCGTCGCGCTGAGCGTGGACGGGCCGCTCGGTTTCACGCTGAAACAAGAGAAGGGGCCAGCGGGTGACGCCTGGAAGCTCACAGCCCCAGTCGCGTCCGACACCGACTCGGCGAACGTGGCTACCTTGCTCGGGCAACTCAACGGGCTTCAGGCCACGGAGTTCATCGCCGAAAGTGCCACGAACCCGGCCGAATACGGGCTCGACAAACCGAAGCTCACGGTTCAACTCACGTTCGGCAACGACCGCACGTACAAGCTCGAAGTGGGCGGCCCGCGCCCGGGTAAGTCGACTGAGGTGTTCGCGCGGCTCGACGGCGGAAACGTGTTCGGCCTCGCCGTGGCCACCACGGAGAGCCTCGCGGCCGGTCCGCTCGGGTTGCTGCCGCTGCAAGTGTGGAACGTGCCGGTGGACAAGGTCGCCAGCGCGGAGATCACCCGTTTCGACACGCCGAGCGATTCGTTCGCGCTCACAAAAGACGGCACGAACTGGAAGCTCTCCGGTCCGTTCACGGCCCCGGTCCCGTTCGTCACCGCACAACCCGCACTCACCGGTTTGGGCGTATTGAACGCGGCCAAGTACGAGGCCCTCTCCACCACCGACCCGGCGAAGTTCGGCTTCGACAAGCCGCTCGCAAAGGTGAAGTTCGCCTACACCGAAAAGACCGGCGACACGGAACGCAACGTGATGAGGACCGTCGTCATCGGCGGCGTTACGCCCGGCGGGTTCGACCGCTACGCGAAACTCGACGAGCCGAACGCCCCCGTGTTCGTGATTCCGCCCGGGTACCTGTTCGCGGTCCAAATGTCGCCGCTCGCACTGCTCGATCGGAACTTGCTGTTCCTCGATACCGCGAAGGTTACGAAGGTCCAAATCAGCGGCGAAAAGCCCGAGAGCGCTGTCACTCTGGCAAAAGACGACAAGGGTATGTGGAAGGCCGAGGGCGCCGCGTTCACCGTCGATACGGTCGCAGCTGGTCAGTTGGTGTCGCTCCTCTCACCGCTCCCGGTCGAGCGCCTCGCGGCCTACGGCGACGCGGTGAAGTGGGCCGACTTCGGACTGGACAAGCCTGCGTTCACGCTCACCGTCACATTCGGCGGTGACAAACCCACCACGCACAAAATTCAGCTCGGGAAGCTCGACGTGCTCGGCGGGCGGTTCGTGCGCGTGGACGACGGCAAAGCGGTCGGTGTGCTTCCTGGGGCCGCGGTCGCGCAACTCGCGCGGACCAAATTAGAGTTCGCCGACCGCACGCTCCTCGCGTTCGATCCGGCCACGCTGAACGGCTTACTGCGGACGAAGGGCAAAGAGGAACTCGAACTCACTCCGAGTGCGGCCGTAGGGTGGGACGTCGTGAAGCCCGCCAAGCAGAAGGCCGATCAACCGCTGATGGACGAACTCGCCGAGGCGCTCGGCCGGCTGCGGGCCGAAAAGGTCGCGGCGTTCGGCAAAAAAGACGACGTCCTCAAGCAGTACGGCCTCGAACCGCCCGAAGCGACGATCACTCTGACCGTGGGCGAGAAAGCCGAACAGAAGGTACTGCGTGTGGGGCGCCCCGTGGACGCCGCCAAACTCGACGGCGACCGCTACGTCACCATTGAGGCCGCAGGTGCCGACGCGACCGTGGGCGTCCTGAGCGGCGCGCTTGCGCAGAAACTGCTTGCCGCGCCGGTTTCCTTCCGTGACCGGACGCTCGTCAAGTTCGTGGACGCGGACAAGCTCCAGCTCGAACGCGGCGACCGGAAGGTCACCTTCTCCAAAGTGAACGGCACCTGGAAGGTCACCGCCCCCTTCACGGCCGACGCGGAACAGGCCGCGCTCGACGACCTGGTCAACGAACTCGGCAAACTGCGCGCGAGCGACTGGGTAGCCGAGAAGCCCACGGACCTAAAACCGTTCGGTCTCGATAAACCGGAAGCGACTTGGACCGTTACCAACGGCGACAAGACCGTACTCACGCTCCTGGTCGGCAAAACGGCTCCGGACGGCCGCGTGCACGTGCGGGCCAGCAAAGACGGCATGGTAGCCCTGCTGGGCGCGCCGCAAACCGGGAAGGTGCTCGCAGAATACCGCACGCGGAAGCCGTGGACGCTCGATGCATTCCAGGCGGAGACGATCGAAATCGCACGCGGTAACAAGACCTTCACGCTCCAGAAGAACGGGACCGCGTGGGCCGATCCCGCGGCCCCGACCGACGCGATCAGCGTGCCCGCCATCACAGAACTGCTCGGCAGCCTGACCGCCCTGCAAGTGGAGCGTTTCGCGGTGGACGAGAACGGCGACCCGAAGCTCTTCGGACTGGGCAAGCCGGAAGTGGCGCTCACGGTCACGTTCAAGGACGGCAGCAAGCGCGTGCTCGAAGTCGGCGGCGTGGTCGGTGGCACGAACGACAAACAGCGGTACGCGCGCGTGGTCGATAAGAACCGCTCCGACGTATTCGTCCTCTCCGCGGCAGACACCGCACGCCTCACGCGCGACCGCGAGACGTACATCCAGAAGAAATAGGCAAGATAGGCGCCGCGATCCTCGCGCGGCGCGATCGACTAATACGAAGCGCCCGACACAAGAATGCCGGGCGCGAGTGTCCCTATTGTTTGGGGCGGTGTTGAGCGGGCAGGGCCGTTCCTTTATTCACACTGCGGGATGCCGATAAGCGCCTGTGCTTGGTCCGGGTGTATTTGAAGTTGTTCGATGGCCTCGGAGTGATTCTTGGCCCGGACTCCGGACAACAGATGAACCACGGCATTGCGCAAGGCCGCGAGAACCTGAGGGGCGGCGCCCTTGCGCAGTGATCCCGCTGTTCCCGTTGCTCCGCCCGTACCTCGAAACGGCGTTCGAGCACGCGGAAGAAGGTTCGATGTTCGTACTTCCCCTCGAATACCGTCAACGGGCACACGGTCCGAACGGTTGGGTGAACGCGAACCTCCGAACCACGTTCGAGAAAATCATCCGCCGTGCCGGAGCCGATCCGTGGCCGCGGTTGTGGCACTCACTTCGAGCGAGTTGCGAGTCGGACCTCGCACAAACGTTCCCACTCGCAACGGTGACGAAGTGGCTCGGGAACACGCCTTCGGTGGCGCTACGCCACTACGTCGATCCGACCGAATCCGCGTTCGAGAGAGCCACCACATGGGTACCGGAGGGCGGCGCAAAAAGCGGCGCACCGTCGGCGCAAAATGCGGCACAGCAGGTTCCGGCAGCGAATGGCAAGGAGTCGCAAGAGAGGAGTACAAACGCCGACGGAGTAGCGGGTTACGCTACTCCGTGCGACCATCTGCGAGATACTACAAATCTGACCAGTGGAGGCGCGGGGAATCGAACCCCGGTCCCGAGGCGCTTCCGCGCCGGCATCTACGTGTGTAGCCCGTTTACTTCCGCGGTACGCCCTTACGGGCTACCGCGCGTTCGTCGGACCGGGTTCCTACGGGCGGGACCCCGGGACAACTATCGGCCAGATTTTTTTAGCGGGAACGGCCGCCGAGTCGGACCGGGTAGTGTCCCCGGCCCTCGAGTTCCCACGAGCCTGACTTGCGTCCGAACCAGTACCTCTCAGGCGAAGAGACCGGAACGGCTCACGGGTTATTAAGCCGCGAGGGAGTACTGCGGTTCAGCAGTTAAATTTTGATCAGTTTTTTACGTGGCCAACTGATCAACCACGACACGCCACCGAACACTTCCGACACCCGGTCGATACCAGATCGCCCCCGGTTAATTACCTACTCCTTCGATAGGCACCGGTATTATACGATTCACCCTGGCGGAAAAAAGTTCGCTTCCCACCGCTCCCACTCACCGTTCCTCCCACGCGGAGTTCCCGAGCATGTTCTGTGCCCCTCTGCTTTTCGCGCTCGTCGCGGCCGATCCCGCCCCGAAACCGATCCCATTATGGTCCGGCAAAGCGCCGCACGCGGTCGGGGACTCGGCGACCGACAAACCGGAACTCACCGCGTACCGGCCCGCGAAGCCCAACGGGGCCGCGGTCGTTGTGTGCCCCGGCGGGGGGTACGGGTTCCTGGCCGACGACCACGAGGGCAAGCAGGTCGCGGAGTTCTTCACCAAGGCCGGGGTGACCGCGTTCGTGCTGAAGTACCGGATCGTGGGGAAGGACCGCCCCGGTCCGCTCGGCGAGGCCCCGCTCGCGGACGCGCAGCGCGCCATCCGCTTGGTGCGCGCGAAGGCGAAGGACTATGGCGTCGATCCCAATCGCGTCGGCGTCATGGGCTTCTCGGCGGGCGGGCACCTGGCGAGCACCGCGGCCACGCACTTCGATAAGGGCGGGTTGAAGAACGACGACGTCGAGAAGGAGAGCTGCCGCCCGGACTTCGCGGTCCTTGCGTACCCGGTCATCTCGATGGAGGACGGCGTGACGCACGGCGGGAGCCGCAAGAACCTGCTCGGTGACAACCCGGGCGCGAAACTCATCGAGCTGTACTCGAACGAGAAGCAGGTGACGAAGGACACCCCGCCGACGTTCCTGTTCCACACGAGCGCGGACACGGCCGTGGTGCCCGAGAACGCGGTGCGCTTCTACCTCGCGTGCAAGAAGGCCGGCGTCCCGATCGAGATGCACATTTACGAAAAGGGGCGCCACGGGGTCGGATTGGGCCGCGACCCGAAGTGGACCGGCGGCGAGAAGTCGGTCGAGACGTGGCCCGATCGACTCCTCGACTGGATGAAAAGCCGCGAACTGCTGGGCAAGGCGGAAAAGTAAGTCGTTATTCGCGCACCTTCGCCAACCAAGGTCGGAGGTGCGCGTCGGCGAACCACCGGCTGTACTTCGCGGCCCCGTCCGGGGTCAGGTGGTAGCCGTCTACGAAATCCTCTTCGGCGAAATGGGTCGGGGCCGGGAACACCGTGACCCCGACTTCGTCTACTAGCGTTTGGGTGTAATACTCGACGCGCCCGTGCGCACACGGGCAGTACAACCCGCGCAACCACGGCGATTCGGGTGCCCACACGACCGCGACCGCGATCCCCTCCGCGCGGCACCGGGCCACCAAGTCGCGTATCGCCCGGTCCGAGATGTCGCTGATGTCCTTGCGGTTGGTCACACGTGCTTGAGCGCGTGCGTTCTCCCGCAACAGGTCGCGCTTCGTTTCCCAAAGGTGCTCGACCGGGAACCGGACGAAGCCGAACGAATCCATCTCCTCCCACGACCGGCTCTCGAACTTCACCGATCCGGCGCGCATGTCCGGGGCCAACTCTCCGACGATCGCGTCCCAGCGCACGGACCAGGGATTAATCCGCGCCGTTCGGAGCGCGCGGCGCAGCTCCGTGCCGCCCGCTTCGTAGGGCGCGAGTCGGCGGAGGTCGGCCCCGAAAGCCCGTCGCGCCGCGGCCAGACTTGCACCTCGGCCGGTCCGCCCGTGACCGTTTCGGCTTGGCCGACAAACAGCAACACCGCGCGGGGCTTCACACCGTCGTCGAGGGCACGGGCGAGCATCAGCCACGAAACGAGCGGCGGGGCGGCGCGGTACCCGAAGTTGTAGACGACCGGCGCGCCGGGTTCGTCCGGGAAGTTCATCGCGGCGGGCGAGACACCCATTTGGGCACGCGACGAACCGAGGACCAGAACCAGCGGGCGCTCGGGGCGCTCGGCCTGCCACGTTCGCACGTGCTTTAGTCGGTACACGTATTCCGGGTCTCGTAGCTCCGGCTTTACCGTTTCTGATGCTATGGTCAGTGCGCCGGTGAGTAACGCGAACAGTCCGAACCCGATCCCCAGCGCGACCCGGGCCGACCGGCCCCGGTTCGTGCGCGCCGAGCGGGGCGCACTCTGTGCGCGGGGGGGGGCTGCGGTGCCGGTTTTAACTTCCTGGTACCGGGCCGCAACGACCCGTTCCCGAGAAGCGTCACCGCTTTCGAGTGGTCGATCCAATCTGTTGCGGCGCTCTCGGAACGAGACGGCGCGGGACAGTTGGCCCAATATCAGCGAATTCAAGCGCGGCGAACCGGGCATCAGCGAACCTGGCGAAAGAACTAAGTGTGCTACCGAATAGACTCGAGCCACGGCTTGAGGTACCGGTCCGCCAGCACGCGACTGAACCGCGCCGCAGCGGGGCGCAGGGCGTGGTGCCCGTCGGCGAAGTCTTCTTCCGCGAAATCGGTCGGTGCGTCAAATACCGGACACCTCAACTCGTCCGACAGCATTCGCGCGAACGCGCCCAGAGTCTCCCGAGATTCGGGCGAGTACCAGCTTCGGAATATCGGCGACTCGGGGGCGAAGTAGAACGCGACCGGAACGCCCGCGGCGCGGCAATCCCCCACGAGGTCGCGGAACGCGCGCTCCGCAAGCGGGCGCACGTGGAGGTCGCGGACCGCGGTCCCGTAACCGGCGAACGCGCGGTCCCGCTTGCGCTCGCGGTCCGCGGGGGAAACGGTCTGCGGGTATGCGCTGAACCCCCGCGCGTCGGTCATGGTCCACTGGAACGCCACGCGCTCCGGCCACGGCTGGATCTCCGGTGCCAGGTGGCTGAGGATCGTCATGTGGAACGCCTCCCACGAGTTCACCCGGGTGCCGAGCCACCGGCGCCGGAGCGCGGCCGGGTCGTCGAGGTACGGTTCCAGGTGCTTCAGGTCGGTCGCGGTGAGGCGCGCGGGCTGGTCGCGGAACAGGTCGTCGGCGGACCCGTGGTACGCGAGCGTCCCGGGGAGAATTTCGACCACGACCGCGGCCGGGCGCACGCCGTCGTCGAACAGGCGCTGGAGCGCCAGGCGCAGGTGCGGCGGCCGGGCACCGGACTGCCCGAAATTGAACACGAGGGGCGATCCGGGTTCGTCCGGGAACTCCATTGCCGACGGGTCGATCACGTTCTGCGTGCGCGACGTGCCGACCACGAGCACCAGCGGCCGGTCCGGGTGGGCGCGCTGCTGCGCCCGCAGGCGCACGAGCCGGTAGCCGTACTCCGGGTCGCGCACTTGCGGTAGTGCTGTTTCAACCGAAACGGACAGGACCGCGTTCGCGACGAGAAGTGCGACCGCGCCCCACAACACCGTTCGCATGGCGCGCCGGCGGGTACTGGACCCGGACGAGGGGGATGCTTGTACGATCACGGGGTTACGCAAGTGAGGAACAAACCGTGAGCGAGTCAGGGGCGATGCGCCGGGCGCTTGGTTCACGGGGACTCTCCGGGCGCGGGGAACGCGGCACTAACGGCACGGCCGAACCGCGCGGCGAACGCTCCCGCGCCGGTGCGCGACAGGTGGTGACCGTCCGCGAGCTGGTCTTCTGTCATCCAGTTCCGCGCATTAATCACGGGAACCCTAAATTCGTCCACAAGTTTCGTGAGGTGCTCGCGTGCGGCACGTTCTACGGCCGGCGGATACCAACTCTGGAACTCGGACGATTCTGGAAGATAGAAGAAGCCAACTCGTGCTCCTTGCGCGCGAGCGAATGAAACAGCCTCGCGCAGCGCGCGATCCGAGTCCGGGTGAATCGCGTGCCCGGCGAACTGGCGCCGGTAGTCTGGGCGGTAGTGATCGAGGAACAGGCGCCGGGTTTCCACATCATCGGGGCGCACGTCCATTCCGGGCAACCACCCCCAACGGTCCAGTTCCCTCCAGGGGACGTTGGCGTGTTGGTTCATCGCGAGGTACTTGGGCGACGCCAGCGCCAGCCACCGTTCCCGGTTCGCGAAGATCGGATTCGCACGCGCGATAATCATCGAGCGCTCGGTCCGAGTGGGATCGCGGAAGTAATCGCGAACAACCGGCACATCATCGAAGCGCAACCGCTGACCGACGCGGTGCTGCTCCGCGAACGACCCATCCTGGCGGAGCACCGGCGGCCAGTATTCGAGTAAGACAACCACGGGGCGAAACCCGTCCGCATACGCGCGCCGGAGCGCGATCAGTTGTTGAATCGGTCCCGCTCCGACCGTTCCGAAGTTGAACAGGAGCGGGTCATGTGGTGTTCCGGGTCGCGCGTCCTCCCACGAATCCGGTTTCACACCCATACACGTTCGCGACGAGCCGAATACCAGTGCGAGCGGGCGGCCCGGGTTCTCGGCAACGCGCTCGCGCAGACGCGAAACACGTTTCCCGTATTCCGGATCGCGCAAGTTCGGCCAAGAGGCGTCGAGCGCCACGAGTGCCGCTACGTGCAAAAGCAGCGCGACTGCGACGAACCACCCTAACGCGGTCCACGGGCGGCGCGGGCTTCGGCGCGTGACGCGATCGGGGGTCCGGAACAGCCCGACGACACGGAGTTGCGTCCCGGGGCGCGTTCGCGACGTATTCGGAGCGCAGGTCGCGTTCACGACTCGCCTCCGTGACAGAACTCTCGGAGCCACGGACCGAGCTTTTCGCGCCCGAGGCGCTCGGTGAATACGTCCGCCCCGGGGCCACTCAGGTGATGGCCGTCCCCGAGGAACCCGTCCGCGATCCACGTGCGAGCATCGAAGAACGGTACGCGGAACTCCCCCGCGAGTTCGGACACAAGCGGCACGATTTGCGAGCGCCCCGGTTCTGGGAACCAACTGCGGAACTCGGTCGATTCGGGCGTGATAAGCAGAGCCGCACGAATGCCCGCGGTGCGGCAGATTTCGAGTGCGTCGCGCAAACCCTTCACCCCGCTACCGCCCGGGTGGTAGTCGGCCCAGCAATCGGAATACTGTCTGCGTGTCAGTTCGCGTAAACGGGCGCGCTGAGCCTCGGGTACTTCGGGAGCGCGCACAAAACCGTGCGGATCGGTCGCGTGCTCCGCAAGACGGAACTGCAACGCTGAAAACACGGGCGCATAACGATCGAGTAACTGAACGCGGTACTCGTGCCACGGTGTGATCCACCCGCGCGGGCCGTGAGTCGCGGGCGTGGGTATCGGAAGCCCGAGTTCACTCACGAGCGCGAGTTCGTCCGGGCGCAGGCGGACGGGGTGAAGCCATCGCGCTTCCGGGGGCGGTGACGTTTGTGCCGCAAGGAACGCCGGGTGAACTTCGATTACCACCGCACTCGGCTTCACGCCCGCTTTCAGCAACCGGCGCAAATACACCGCGGTGGTCACCGGTCCGGCGCCGGCGTGTGCAAAATTGAATGCCTCAACGGGCGCGCCGAGATCGCGCGATAAGGTCGAGCCGAGGGCTCCGGCATCGATCGCGTCGAACGTGCGCGAGCTACCGAGAAACAGGAGCGTCGTCTGACCGTTGTTCTCGCCCGCGAAGCCCGAATGCGTGCGAAGCAGGGCGAGCTTATCGCTGTATTGCGGATCGCTGAGCGGCACGCGATCGGTGCGTGCGATCCACCCGGTTGCAAGTTGAATCGTCAACGCGACCGCGAAACCAAATGTGACCGCGAGGGCTGCGCCGCGTGCTTTCCGCCTGTGGGCGAAGCACAGACGGCGTGATGGTTCCGCACCCATTTGCGTCAGGCGCGGGAACCGGATCGCGGGCGCGGCGACCGCCATTAGCGCCCCTCCCGCGAATTTCGCGTGCGAAGGAAGGGGAGGATCACGTCCCCCGCGAGCCGGTCCGTGAATGTTGTGGCCCCGGTGCGCAGCAGGTGGTGATTATCGAGGAACACGTCGTCGGTGATCCAGGTTCTTGCATCGGTGAACGAGCACCCGAATTCGGCCGTCAGTTCGGCAAAGAATCGCACCAGTTTCGATTCCACTGATGCGGGATAAAGTGCGCGGAACGTGGTAGCTTCAGGAAGGACCACGAGCGCGACGGGAATGTGTTCGTTGCGGCACAGCGTCAGCAAGTCGCGCAGCGCGGTGACGGATGGGCCTGCGGGGAGTTCGTGCTTAAAGAGATCGCGGTACTCGGCTGTTGCCCCCGCAATCCCCTTTTGGCGCTGCTCATCGCCAACCGTTTCCACATCGGAAGCGTTCCAGCCGTTCGGGTCCGGGGTGCGACCCCAATCGTACCGGAGCTGCCACGGGAGCGCGCTGGGGAAGATTCGACCAACTAGCTTAAAACGGTGCTCGTAGAGAGGTGAGAGGGCCGCGTCACGCCACTGCCGGCGCAGGCGCTCGGTCGGCATCGCGTACCGGTCTACAGCTTTGATTTCCCCGCGCGTAAGGAGATCGCCTTTGAGCATCCGCGCTTCAAACGGACCGTCGGGCAGCTCCACGAGTAGCGGCGGGAGCACTTCCAGAATGAGCAGGTCCGGGCGGTGGCCGTCGGCCAGCAGGCGCTTCAGATAGATCAGGTGTGTGATTGGTCCCGCGCCAGGAACGCCAAAGTTGAACACCACGGCCGGCGAACCGGCTTCCGTCGCTGCGGCTTGCACGCGCCCCGCAACGAACCCGTAACCGGTGCGCGAGGTACCGAGCAGGATCACACGCGGCGCGCCGACCGGTGCCGCACGTTCGAGGCGCTTGAGCCGGCGCTCTTTGTCCCCGTATACTGGGTCGGCGATCAAGTGCGTCACGACTGAGGCACCCGACAGCGCCGCTTGAATCACGACAAACGCCAACACCCCGGCCACAACCGCGATAACCGCTCCGCGGCGCGCGAACCCGCGTGCCACAGGCGTTCGCGACCGCTTCGCGAGAAGGGGTTTGAGCCAATCGAAGGTGAGGTAGGTCAACTTCACGTCACGGGCCGCCATCCGGTGCAGCGCGGGTCAAAGTGTCGCTCGGTGGAGCAGACGTGCCGCCCGCCGCCACCGAGGTCATACCCGAAACTTAAAACTGGAAGTAGATGAACGTGGTGCCGTTGTCCGGCGCCAGCACGAGCGCGGTGCAGAGGCAGATCGCGTAGCCCACGCCCAGCACCGGGGCCGGCAAACGCGGGTAGATCTTCGCCCACAGGCCGGACCTCACGAGCCACTGGCACGCGAACAGGAAGATGACCGTGTACCACAGGCTGCGGTTGTTCATGTCCAGCTTCAGCCCGCGCTGGATGTGGAACAGTTTCTCGAAGATCGCGAATGCCTTACTCAACTCGGGCTGGAACATGACCCAACACAGGCTCACGCACAGGAACGTGAAGAAGATCCGCAGGCCCGTGCCTAACGCGGTTTCCAGGAACGCGGTGAGTCGCGGCCTGTCATCGCAGAAGTCCTTAAATTGCTTGTGGCCCACCAACATCGCGCCGTGTGCGAAACCCCACAGGAGGTAGCCCCAGGCCGCGCCGTGCCACAACCCGCCGACCGTCATCGTGATGAGCAGGTTGCGGTAATTGAGCCAGCGTGACCCGCGGCTTCCGCCAAGGGGGATGAACACGTAGTCCCGCAACCACGACGAGAGCGAGATATGCCACCGGCGCCAGAAATCGGACACGTTGGTGGCCAGGTACGGCATGTTGAAGTTGTTGATGAGCTTGTAGCCGAGCAAGTGCGCGGCGCCGACGGCCATGTCCGAATAGCCGGAGAAGTCGCAGTAAATGCGGATCGCGTAGGCCAATACTGCGAACCACACCGCGACCGAGTTGTACGCTTCCGGGTCTTTGAACACCGGGTCGCAGAACATCGCCATCCGGTCCGCGATCGCCATTTTCTTGAACGCGCCGACCAGAAAAAGCTGAACCCCGACCTGCACGCGGACCCAGTTCCACCGCTTCGGGCGCCGGGTCTGCGTGAGGAAGTCACCGGCCCGGACGATCGGCCCCGCGACCAGGTGCGGGAAGAACAGGATGAACAGCAGGAACCGCGGGAGGCTCTTTTCTGGCTGAATCTTCCGCTTGTACACGTCGACCGCATAGCTGATCGCTTCAAACGTGTAAAACGAGATGCCGAAAGGGATAAAGATCGCGAGCGGGTTCAGTTTCTCGTAGCCCGGCTCCATGCCGAGTTTCACCATCCCGTCGAACAGTTCGTTCAGGAAGAACCCGCGGTACTTGAAGTAGCAGAGAATCCCGAGGTTCATGCCGACGCTGGTGTACAGAATCAGCTTGCGGAACCGCGGGCGGTCGGACGAACCCATCATCCGGCCGAACAAGTAGTCCGCGAACGTCGTCCCGGTGACCAGGAATGCCAGTTCGTAGCTCCACGCGGCGTAAAAGTGGAAGCTCGCGACCACGAGCACCCAGATCCGCGTCATCGCGAAGCGCCGCGGAATGCTCCAGTACACGAGCAACACGAGCGCGAAGAACGCGAGAAACGCCTGCGTGTGGAAGAACGGGGCCGGCAGCAGGTCGTGGAGCCAACGGAAGTACGCGAACCCGGATTGGTACACCGGTTCCGCGGTTGCTGTGGTGTGAGAAGTCGATGCGAGCAGAGACATTACCAACCGTCCTTGGTTGCGCATTGGCGCGGACGGGGAACTCGCTGAGACCCGCCGCGGGCGGGGACTATAGCGGGATTATGAGAAGTGGGTCAATGCCGGGTCTTGGGGAAAGACCCGCTCTGTGGTTCCTTCCCTAAGACATACAGGGGAACGGGATTAATTGCGGTACACAGCCACCGGCTTCCGTTTCGCCCGGCAGACAACGGGCGAGCGAAACGAGCGCGAAGGGGTTTTCGATGTCCGAGCAGTGGGATTACAAGAAGGCCGGGTTGGACCTCGATAAGTACGAACAAACCATCTCCGGCATTCAGGCGCACATCCAGCGTGCCCAGCGCCCGGGCGTGATCCCGCCGCCGTTTCCGCCGCGCAAGGGTGGAAAGGGTGTGGGTGGGTTTGCCAGCCTCTTCGATCTCTCGCTCGCGGGCAAATACACGAACCCGGTGTTGATTACGTGTACCGATGGCGTCGGCAGCAAGCTCAAAATCGCGTGCATGGCGGGGAAATTCGACACCGTGGGCATCGACCTGGTCGCGATGTCGGTAAACGACCTCATCTGCACGGGGGGCGAGCCGCTCACGTTCCTCGACTATTTGGCGATGCCGAAGGACGATCCCGACCTCACTTCGCAGCTCGTTAAGGGAATCGCGGACGGGTGCCTTGAATCCGGGTGCGCCCTCGTCGGCGGCGAAACCGCGATCCTGCCGGACTTTTACCAGCCGGGCGATTTCGACCTCGCGGGATTCGCCGCGGGCGTGGTCGAACGCGACAAGATCATTGATGGCCAAGCCATTCGCACCGGTGACGCGGTGATCGGCCTCGCATCAAGTGGCGTTCACTCAAACGGTTACAGCCTCGTGCGCAAAGTGGTATTCGAGGCCGCTGAGCTGAAAGTGACCGATCACGTACCGGAGCTGGGCAAAACTGTAGGCGAGGAATTGCTCACCCCCACGCGACTTTACGTGAAGCCGGTTCGTCGACTGCTCGACGCGCACGCGGCCGCGATTCACGGTCTGGCGAACATTACGGGCGGCGGCTTGCCGGACAACGTCGGCCGCATTCTTCCGCCGGACAAGCGCGTCCACGTGAACCGCAACTCGTGGCCCGCAGCGCCCGTGTTCACGTGGCTCCAGAAGTGCGGCAACGTCGCCGACGCCGAGATGTTCCGCGTGTTCAACATGGGCATCGGCTTCGTTGTCATCGCGGACCCGAGCGCGGTCGACGGCATCGTGAAGCAACTGGCAACGGACGGCATCTCCGCATGGAAGATTGGCGACGTGCGGGACGGCACTGTGGGCGTGGAGATCACGTAGGCGAACCACTCCGATGAGCACGATGTCCCTCCACAATTCCCCGTGGAGGGTTCAGCCCGTGACCGACGACGAATTCCTGACCGCATTCGAGGAATGCCGCCTCGTGCGAACCGACTGGACGCACGAGGCCCACGTTCGCATGGCGTGGCTGTACTTAATGCGGGTCGAAGCCAAAGCCGGTGCGGTCGACCGCGTGCGAGGCGGCATCCAGAAGTTGAACGCGACGTTCGTCCATCGCGATCGACTGGAGAACCCGAATCGGCCGCCCAAGCCCAAAGATCCACGTGGGCTGGACGGTTACCACGAGACTGTTACCGTCGCATTCGTGACCGTAATCGCGTCGCGGGTAAAAGCGAACGAAGACTTCGCCGCGTTTCGCGCTCGCAATCCCGATCTCTTCGACCGCAACCTTTCGGCACTTCTGCGGCACTATTCACCCGAACGACTTTATTCCCTACCCGCCCGAACGCAGTTCCTGGAACCCGATTTGGAACCTTTGCCGGGTTAAGCACTTGCGTTCGGGACGGTCGCGATCGCACCTGTTCTTTTGTTACGCTACGGAGATGGTGACCGGCGATTTGATGGGGTATATGGGTGGGAAAGAATGATTGGGGGAGCGAACCTCTCCCTCAACAAACTTGTCCACTCAACCACCCGTTCGGAGGAACCGCCGATGACTGACAGCGAATTCCTGACCAAGTTTGAAAAACGCACGATCACCCGCGAGGAGTGGACGCACGAGGCCCACGTTCGCATGGCGTGGCTCTACGTGACGCGGACCGACAACTACCGCACCGCCCGGAGCAAGGTGCGGACCGGCATCAAGAAGCTGAACGCCGCGTTCATCGCCCAGGAATCCCGGCCGTGCGGCGCGACCCGGCCGGACGATGCGAGCACGGAACCCGCCGTCGAATCCAAGCCGATCGGTTTCCACGAAACCATCACGACGGCGTTCGTTCGGGTCATCTCGATGCGAGCCGAAGCCGGAGAAAAGTTCGCCAGCTTCCGCAAGCGCAACCCCGACCTCTTCGACCGCAACCTCTCGGCTCTCCTGGCCCACTACTCGCCGGCCCAACTGTTCTCCGAAGAAGCGAAGGTCAAGTTCGTTGAACCGGACCTCGAACCGCTCCCGAAGCCGTGGCTCGCCCGCGTGTGAACCGTTTTCCAGCGCCCGTTACCCCTTCGGCTTGAACAACGGGCTTTTCCAGAGCTTCAGCTTGTTCATCCAGTATTTGTTGACGGTGGTCAGAGTCTGGATGCCGTACTTCGTGCTGCGGCGGAAGTTGATCTGGCTGGCCTCGTCGAAGTACCGCACGGGAACCGGGATATCGCCCAACCGGAACCCGAAGTGGACCGCTTGCACCAAAAACTCCGTGTCGAATACGAAGTCGTCGCTGTTCCGCTCGAACGGGAGCGTTTCCAACACGTTCCGGCGGTACACGCGGAACCCACTGTGGAACTCACCCAAATTCTGACCGAGCATCAGATTCTCGAACGCGGTCAACCCGCGGTTGCTCACATACTTCCACCACGGCATCCCACACTTCAGCGCTTCAGCCCGGCTCCGAACCCGGTTGCCCAGAATCACGTCGCAAATACCCAACTCGATCATCCCACAAGCGTGCGGAATCACCCGCGCGTCGTACTGGTAGTCCGGGTGGATCATCACCACAATGTCGGCGCCGTGCTCTAAGCAGTAGCGGTAGCACGTCTTCTGATTACCACCGTAGCCCGTGTTTTTCTCGTGAACGATGACCGTCAGGCCCATTTCGCGTGCGATGGCGACGGTGTTGTCCTTACTGCCGTCGTCGACGAGGAGGATTTCGTCCACGCTCCCCACGGGGAAGTCCGCGATGGTGGCAGCGAGCGTCTTTTCCGCGTTGTAGGCCGGGAGAACGGCGATGATCTTGTGCTTTCGAGGCGGGGTGATTTCCTCGGGCTTCAGGACGCGGTCCACGTGAAAGATCTCGTGGACCGGATTTAGCGGCGGCTCAGCAAGCAAGGTGGAAGGCATGAGGGTGAATCGTGGTGTAAGTGACGTAGCCGACGTTTCGCTCAGTATATGATGCGAAAAACAGTGTCCGAATTCCCGAAATCCGGCCCTTCCCGGTGAACCCGCGCTGCGTGGACCTACCGCAGTCGATACGGCACCTCTAACCCGTGTTGCTCCATCAGGTTAGTATCAGCCAGTAGCTTCTCGGCGGGGCCGTCGGCCGCGAGTTTCCCGCCATCCAGCACGAGCACACGCGAACACGAATCCAACACCAAGTCGAGGTCGTGTGTTGCGATGAGCTTCGTACCGGGCAATCCGCGGATGACACCGATCAGTTCGCGCCGGCCGCGCGGGTCGAGGAACATGCTCGGTTCGTCGAGGAGCAGCACCGAGGGGTGCATCGCGAGTACGCCCGCAAGCGCGGCCCGGCGTTTCTGCCCACCCGACAACTGAAACGGCACGCGATCGGCCGCGTCCGTCATCCCCACGGCCGCAAGTGCTTCACTCACACGCACATTGGCTTCTGCGACCGTGGCACCCATGTTCAGCGGGCCAAACGCGACGTCCTCCGCGACCGTGGGGCTGAAAAGCTGGTCGTCCGGATTCTGGAACACCACGCCGACCACTTCGGGCAGCTTCTTCCGGTGCTCGGGGACCGCGGGATCGAGTCCGCTCACCGAAACCTGTCCCGGTTTCCCCGGCAGCACGCCACATAGCCGCAGAAACAGTGTCGTTTTGCCCGCTCCATTGGGTCCGACGAGCGCAACGCATTCGCCCGGTTCGATGGCGAACGAAACGTCATCGAGCGCAACGCGACCGTCCGCGAAGCGGTGAGACAGGTTCCGGGCGGCCAGTGCCGAGTGGGTCAAGTCAGTTCCGGTCAGTGGCTTGGTGGAAGCGGCGATTTCGGTACTTGGGAGGCCGGTTCGTAGGACCGCATTACTGCTGGCTAACATTTGCTAACATTCCCCGGTAACCGGAACGACACTTCGGACGCGGCACGCACGAAACGCTGATATTTCTGGGCAATCGACGTTAGGGCGTCTTTCGGGGGTACCGGTTCAGTTACCAACAACTGCTAACATTTCTCCAAAATCGCGGCCCAAACAGCGGTTTTTCCGTCGCCTCCATCCATTTTCTCGCCGCGTAGCTCTCAGTGTTCTGGGCGAACGGCCGGCGTAAGCCGGCTGGTGATGGCTTCAGAGCCGTCTTTAACGAGCCGCGACCGCAAGGGAGCGGGAGGCATCACCGATTCTCTGCGACCGCACCCAACTCGGGAGCCTCTGCACCGCTCCCTTGTGGTCGCGGCTCGTTTACCCACCAGTGTTCTGGGCGAACGGCCGTGTAAGCCGGCTGGTGGTGCTTTCAATCCTGTTGATCCTGTCCAAAACTCTTCGCTACTCGCACCGGCCGGCTTACACCGGCCGTTCGCCTAAAGCTGGTCGATTCACCAGCCGCTCGCCAAATTATACGCTAGTGGACAAAAGATTACAAGCGATTCGGGAGGCACCTCAATCCAATACCAGACGATCCCAGATTACGAGAGCAGCAACCACCGCGGTGAGGGCCACGAAGGAAATGATATCGGCGGGCGTAGTACGAAATCGTGAAAGTGTGTGAAAGGTGCCATCGAACCCGCGGCACCGCATCGCGGCGGCGACGTGGTCGGCCCGCTCCGACCCGCGAACCAGGAGCGCGCCGGTCGCGTGCCCGAGGGCACGGTAGCCGTGCCGCGTGGCCCGCATCTGGAACCCGCGTGTGCGCATCGCGACGCGGAGCCGGCGCATTTCTTCGGCCAACAGGAAGGTGTAACGGTACGCGAGCAGCGTGAGCTGCACCAGTAGGCCGGGCACCTTCAGTTTGTGTGCTGCCGCAAGCGTATGGTGGAGCGGTGCTGTACCGATTAGGAGCAGCGCGAAGCACCCGATCGCGAGGCTGCGACAGAGCACTCCCAGCCCGGCGGTCAGACCGTGCAGGGAAACGTGGACGGGACCGATATCCCATCCAGGGCCGTCCAGAGTGAATGGCAGCACGAGCAGAAACGGCAGCGCTGAGAATGCGAAGAGGATCAGCCGCGAGCGCACCCACCCGCCGGGCAAGCGCGCGAGCACCAGTAGGAAGAAGCCGAGCGCGAACGCGACTGCGGCCGGCAGCAGGTGATCGAGGGCCGCGAATCCGCTGACGGCCAGCAGTGCGGCCGCGAGTTTCCAGCGGGCGTCCCAGTGCGCGAGCGGGGAATCGGGTATCGGACGGTGACGGAACGCCAGTGTCATCGCGACTTTCGCGGCAGCGGTTCGGGAGAAGCGGTTGTAGCGAATTCGGATCGCAGTTCCGCCTCGGCTTCCATCCAGTTCTGTACGTCTTGGTCGTGCGGTCGGCCCTTCCGGTCCCAGATTTCGGCCGCGCGAGCCGCGATTTTGTCGTGCGGGATCTCGACTTGCGTTGATTCCGGTGGAGATATAGGCGCACCATCTGCGCCGACCGGCGGATCGGTCTTTGCGAGTCGCCGTTTGAACCAGCGCAGCATGCCCGTTCCTCCGGAGGAGTTCGCGTCACATTAGTATGCGTCACAATGCGGAAGAACGGCAACGCGAGCGAAGTGACCTCACGTAACCTTCATGCCCTGCCCAAAAACAACCCGGGCCGACGAAGTGTGACTTCGTCGGCCCGGGGAAGAACTCCGTTCTTTCGCAGCATCAATAGATGCCGCCGTGAATTCGTTCGGGAGTCAAATGACTGGGGTGGTCGTTGAACCAGAACCGGCGCCACTCGTTATGGATTTGGCGCAAAGTTCCCGATTGGTACAACAATTCTTGCATCCCGATATGCTGCTGGGGCACTTCTGTAACTCCCAGCATCGCGGGCTTGACCGGTTGACTCATCACCGGAACCATCTCTTTCGGCTTATCAGACCGCGCGCGCGGGTCTTGTGTCGCGGTGGCATCGATCGTGATTGTGGCCGGCGCCGCGAACAGCGTGTGGCCGGTGTCTGCGTCGAAGCGGGCGGAGATGCGCACTTGCGTGATGTCCGATGTGTACGCCGACCACGGGAGGAACAGCACGTAACTCTTCTCATACGTCTTGTCCGGGATCGCCCATTTTTCCAGATCTTCTCTGCTGAATTGCCAGCGCTCCGGCGCGGCCGCGCGCTTCCCCGGGGTTTCGTCAACCAAGTCCACAGTGAGTGTGCCGCCGGTCTTGGTGAATTCCTGTTTCGACACGTCAAAGAGGAACATCCGGCCCACGATGCCCGGACTCAGGCGCAGGGTGTGCGATAGGTCCGGCATCACGCTGATTCGGTTTTGCCACCCCACTACCATCGCGGTCGGGACCGGCTTCTTTTTCTCAAGGGACGACAGGTCCGGTGGGGTCGGCTGCTTCATGAGCGGCGGGTTCGATTGGGGCGCCGACGGAGTGGCCGGCTGCGAGCCGCTCGACGGTACGATTCGCGGGACGGGTAGCGACTGCGGCGCGAGCAAGTCGCGGCCCAACTCGGCCGGTGACGGCACGCTGTACGGCTGTGGGTACGCGCTCCCGAGCTGCGGGTACGGTTGCGGGTACGCGGAAGCCGGCGGGATCGCCAGGCTCGGTACCGCAGTCGGTGCCCCCGGCATCTGGCGCAGGGCCGGATCCGTCATCTTGGTCGGCTTCGGTTTCGGCAACTTGTCGCCGGCGCTCTTGTAGCGCCCGGCCATGTACCCGCCCGGTTGCACGTCCATCCGGTCCGACACCATCGGCATCCGCACGTTCCCGATGACGAGTGCGTCCCCGTAGGGACGGAACGTCAGAGCGAACGGCTTGTCTTCCAGGACTTTTTGAAGCTCGCCGAGCATCTCGAAGAACGGTTTCGCGTCTTCCTGCGGGAAATCACCCTCGAAGCTGACGTCGACGCTGGTGACGAGGCCCACCGCGGTCACGCCGTCGCGGGCCATGTGGTAATCGGCGGTGAAGATCAGGCTCGCGGTCGAAACCTTACCGTCCTCCTCGACCGCCTCGTGGACTGTGAGCGTCAGGTGGTCCGGGGACACCTTCACGACGCACTGCTTACCCGCCACGTCACGGTACCACGTCCCCACGACGCCCCGTTTGGCGGGCGGCTCCGTGGACGCGATCGGAATCACGGGAGCAGCCGTCGTCGCGGCCGCTCGGCGCACCGCGCTCTCCGTCTCTTCTTTCACCAGTTCACGCGGGAGCGGGAACGCCGGGTCGGGCGCGAAGTATTGCGGGTAGTGCTCCAGGTACCGCGGCGTGGGCAGCGTCATCCCTTCGCCTACGCAGCTACCTCCGCTTCGTTGCAGCATCTGGCCGAACGCTTCCGACACCAGCGACTTCATCGTGTCGGGTACGGCGGTGTTGCACACGGGCCGCGGCGGAGTGCCCACAGCCGCGGGGGGCATAACCGGGCTTGGGAGCGTGCAGGCGCCACCAATCGGCTTCGGCGGAATCATCACGGGCGGGTTGAAGTTGAAGTCGATTCCGACGCGCGGGCACTCCGCCGGACACGGTCCGGCTTGGGGGGCCGGGCCGATCTTGCCCGTCGCCGCCCCGACCGCCGTACCGAGGGCGGACCCGAGAGACACATCGGGCGTGCTCGTGTCGGTGTTCAGCGGCACCGGGGCCGGCACGCGGCCGTCCTTCGCGAACTTGAACATCCCGCCGAGGATATCCGTTTCACCCCGGCTCAGCGGCGAACCGCACTTCAGGCCGCTCACCATCAGGCCGGACGACGTCATCTTCGTGCGGAACGAGAACGGCGTGTCCACGAGCGCTTGCAGTGGCGCCGACACTTCACTCCAGTCCGCGTTGACTTGCGCGGCGTTCGTTTTCGTGGGGCTTCGCTTCACATCGGCGTCGGTGCCGGTGACGGCCCCGTACACGAGCCCGTCTTTCGTCAGCGTGTAGTGCGCGGTGATCGTGAACGTCGCGGTGTCCCCGTCCGCGGCCTGCGCCATGCACAACTTGAGTTCGTCGTTCGTAAAGGTCGCGGAGATCACCATCCCGGGTAGTTCGCGGTACCACGTCCCGCTCAGTGCGTTCGCGGGCGCGTTCGTTTTGGCACTCGCGAACGAGGCGGTGTCTGCGGCCTTCGCCTCGAATTTGTACTCGTACTTCACGACGTTCTGAATCGGGAACGTCCAGTTGATCGATTCGCACGGCGGGAGCGGCGCGTCGTGTGGCCCCTCACAGGAGCCCACGATGTCACTTCCGAAGACGAGCGTGCCGACCCGGGTTTCCTTGCACTTCACGACCACGGCCGCGCCGTGCGGGTCCGCGCCCGGCCCGACGCGCTCGAGTCCGCGCGTGCCGATCGCGAGCACGGCCGGAGGAGGGGCGACCCGCGCGCGCCAGCTCCGCTGCGTGAACGGGTCGACGAAGTAGAATCCGGGCGCATAGCTTTCGGCCGGCGGGAGCAAATTATCGCTGTTCGTGGGCGTCGGGAACTCGCCCTCCTGGTGGGAGGCGATGTTCGGGACTTTGGTCGGGCGGGGCGCGTTCGTTTGTGGTGCGGGAGTGTGTGTGCCGTGCCCGGGCATGTCGAACTGCGAGAAGTACCGAAGATCGGGCCTCTTGGCCTTGGCCCGCGGCATCGGGGCGACGGGGCGCGACGTTGGGGCGGGATCGGAGTTCCGAGGGTTTTGGAACCCTCCCTCTTGAGCCACGGCGGGGGCGGCGAGTGCTACGGCGAGCAACCCGACCGGGACGAATCGCGGGACCGTCCGACCTGACATGCACGCGCTCCTTGTCGGAGAAATGTGGGCGAACCGGGCGGGATCATGCCGTGGGCGCCCCGAACGCACAACCCCAACGATTTCTCGGCAGAGCAGGGGGCAGGGTTGTTCCGTTATTCGCGCTGGGAGATGCCGATAAGCTTCTGGGCGCGTTCGGGGTGCAGTTGAAGCTGTTCGAGAGCTTCTGGGCGTGTTCGAGCGGGAACAGTGGCGAGTAGGTAGATCATGGCGTTGCGCAAGGTCGCGAGCGCCTGTGGAGCGGCCACGCGGCGCGCATCCTGGCGCAGGGGCACATCGCGCACGTAATGTAGTTGGTTCTCGATGCGAGGCCCCAAAATGCCGCACTGCGTAACATCTAAATCAGGTAAAATCTCAACCAGGCCGTAAATCGTCTTCTACGGTTGTGTTGTCTGATCCAACTCGCTCGTCGCTCCGCCCAAGACGCACCGAACACCACCGAGAATTTGTTCCGGTTCGCCACTCGGAACCCCAGCCGAGTCGGGTTAAGGCCGCCCCACGCGCCCTCGCTCCCCGAGCCGGCGGGTTCATACACCTGTTCGCCGCGACTGACAGTTTGTACCGAGCACACGTTCGCTTACATCGAGGTCACAATGTCTCAAGTGCCGCAGACCGCGACTTTGGCCCAAGCCATCGAAGAAGCTCAAGTGCCGTCCCCGGTTGAATCGCGGGACAACTGGCGCGAAGAGACGATTCGGGCCGGGGTGCTCGCGGCTCTGGGGCGCCCGCAGCAGTTGCTCAGGGTGTCGGTCCGTGCGCTGTGGGGAGGCAACTACCGGGTCAACGTCTGGACCGGCGAAAACGCATCGGCCACGGTTCCCAATAGCTACTTCGTGACCGCGGACGAACGGGGCATGATCCTCCGGTCGGAACCACCCATTCAAAAGCAGTATTGATACACCGCTAAAGGTGAGGTTGGTTTTGCAGAACGTGTAGCTGCTGGAAGCTTCGTTTGGGCTTGGCGACGTGAACATAAACCGTTCTTGGAATGGAATCTCAGTTCCCGAAATTGCCACTGTAATTGAAATGGTCGCGCAAAAAAGATCGGCCGCTAAATCATCACACTGTCGCCCATTCAGTGTGATAATCGCGGCCGATCTAATGTAATATTACACTCTGTTCACACCTGGTTTACGCGCAAAGCCTAATAAACACCAAGATTCTCGCCGCGGTTGTAACTCAATTCGCGCCGCAGTCGCAATTTTCAGTGGTCGCGAAACACTCTGCGAATTCTCATTAGTTCTTTCGAGGCGTCTGCGTTAGGATAACGTCTAGCCTACTGTAGGGGCTTCGCTCCCGCTAAGACACGGGATTCGCACGGTCGTTCGTTAACTGTGAGATCCTGCCGAATTGTCCCGGCTCGCCCTCGGGACGCCGCCCGGATTGGGTTGAGGCTGCCTCGTGCCCTCGCTTCCCCGATCCGGGCGGTCTTTTTCTATCGTGCGAGTTGCGCAAACTTCCCTCAAGCCTACAACCCGTGACAACTGCGCTCATCAGTGCGCGGACCTATCGGTATCTTTCATCTCAAGCACTTCACCTACGAGTAATCGCTCAACTATCACGGATACTTCCGCGCCACTTGTATGCGCGGTGGTGAATGCGAACTCGTCGTCGAATGAGATTTGAAGGGAGAATGCGGATGCGCGAGTTGCAAGTTTATCCACCAGCCAAGCGCAAACCGATCGAAGTCGTTCGCCGGCTCGAATTTCGCGCGAACGGTGCTGAGTTGGTCGCGTCGTGCGGGCTGGAAACGGTGATTAAAGACGGCCGTACCGGGTTCACCAATAAACTGCACGTCTATGACTGTGTGGCCGGCTCCGCGCGCGAATTGTTCACAGACTGGCTCTTCTATGAGTCATCGGGTGAGCGTACTCCCGATCCAGTAATCTCGCCAAACCGCGAGTTGATCGCGTTTGAGCACTTCGGGTACGATGACACCAGCATTTTCTTTGAGGAACTCGCTGTAACTGAAGCCGACTCGCGATTTTACCCGAGCCTACTGAGCTGTCCGCACGGGGCGGGTGGGTTGGTGTTCACCCGCGATGGCGCGGAACTGATCGCCGTTCGGAACCTCGTAGTTCACGGTAGGTTTGTGCCAGACGTCGTGAGGTTCACGATCGCTTCGCTGTTCAATGTGTTGGGAACGGAGGAGAAGATTAATCCTCTCAATGGTAAACCCTATCAGGCACGCATTTACGATGTCCGTTGGCAGGAGAGTTTGACGCTTCCTCCAGGCGAGCGATTGGTCACTGCGAGCCTTTCGGCGGACGATCGACTACTCGCGGCCGGTGGCGCAGAGGGTGTATTGCACGTCGCGGATTTGGAGCAGAAAAAAGTGCTCGCTTCGTTTCCGTGGGAGGGACGCAAACTGCGTGACCGATCCGCGGTACGGGTAGAGTTTAGCCCCGACGCGAAGTGGGTGGTGATGCTGGCCAACGGGCGGTTGTTCGCGCGCCCGCTCAGCGAAGGCAAGGCGTGGCAGACGAAGAGCACGCTGGGCTACGCTCATGACTTTGCGTTTCACCCCGCGGGGCGCACGCTGTGTGCGGTGTTCGCGGACGGTCGGGCGCGCGTGCTCGATGCACTCACGGGGAATGTGCTCCAATCGCTTCAGTGGAGCAAGAAGCCGCTCTACTCGGTCGCGTTCGCACCGGACGGCCTCACCTGTGCGGTCGGTGGGCAGAACGGGCGCGTCGTTGTTTGGGACATTGACGGGTAAATGTGTGCTCAAAGTTGAAATGGTCTGAACGAATTTCACCAACTTTCGTGATGCCTGACCAGACCGTTTTCGGTGGCGCGAATGTCATTGATGAGAGCCGCGCACGAGGGTACCTTGCTCATACTCTCGATGTTTGCACCTTGTAACGCGCAGGCTTGTCATGAACTTCAGCCCACTTCGACTCCTCTCACCAATCCAATTGTTCATTTGCCTGATCCTGTTCTTTCTTCCGTGGGTCGAAGTGCAGTGCGTCATGCCCAAGGATGGGCTGGGTGGCTTCGACGCGGATCCAATGCCCGGAATGAAAGCGGGTGCCGGTAAAGCCATATCTTCGGCGGGTCCGCGCCCATTTATTACCCAGAGCGGACTTCAGATCGCGACCGGCGGCCATTCTTTCGCCAGCCCTGAATTGAAAATGCTGATGGACGAAGCAGAGAAATCCGGGAAGAAGATGGGCGCGCCCCCCGGCAAGGGCAACGAAAAGGACGAATTGGGCAAGGGCGTCATCCTGTTCTTGTTCCCGATCCTCATCCTTGTGGGGGGAGTGCTCGGCATCGTACTGGGACCGGGGCTCCCACGTCGGCTCGTTGTGGCCGGGTGTTGCGCCGGGGCAATCGGGGTGGTCGGCATTCAGGCCGCAATCGGGTTCCCCATCGAGCAGCAGATCAAGAAAGAGGCCGAGAAAGAAAAGGAGATGGCAAAGCAATTTGGTGGGGACGCGAGCAAAGTCGAGAACCCGTTCAAGATCGTGTGGAAGTTCCCGCTCTATCTGACGCTACTGCTCCTAGTCGGCGCGACCGGTACCGCGTTCGTGGACGGTGGCGTGAAGAAGCGGAAGCCGAAGCGCGTCAGTTACGACTTCGACGATGATGAAGACGACGAGGAATACGAAGACGATCGACCGCGGCGCAAGAAGAAACCGATTGTGGAAGAGATACCCGACGATGACGAAGAAGAGCGGCCACGGAAACAAAGGCGCCCGCGCGACGACGATGACGAAGAAGATGATCGGCCGAGGCGGAAGCGGCGCCGCGACGATGACGACTGAGCCGCGTTGTCGGGGCGGAAATGACGAACCGGCCCTCGGGTGAGGGAACGAGTCTTTGGCTCGTTCCCTCACCCGAGGGCCGGTTCGTTTTCCGAAGCTCAATCTTCGCGCTTGGCTTCGGCGATGCTCTTGATCTTCTCGCCGAGCAGCGCCACGTCGAACGGCTTCTTGAAGATATCGTTGAAGCCGTACTGCGTGAGTTGCTCGGGAGCGGCCTCGTCCTCGCTCGCCAGGCCCACGATGAGCGTGGTCGCGTAGGCCTCGTCCTTGCGCAAGTTGGAGACGATCTGAATCGACTCGGCGCGCCCCAGACCGAGATCGATTACGATCGTGTCCGGGTGGAAGCTGCCGGCGAGGATACCGGCCTCGAACCCGCTGTTGGCGAGCTCGAACTTGAAGTCGTCATTTTCCGGAAGTATTTCTTTGATCCGGTCGTTGAACAACTTCTCAGTGCCGATGAGCAGCACCTTGTGCCACTCTTCTTCTTCAAGTTCTCCGAGCGGCATCCCGTGTTCCTTGAGGAACCGGATGAGCTGTTCGCGGGGGATGCGCCGGTCCTGGCTGCCGGGGATGCGGTACCCCTTGAGGCGACCGGAATCGAACCACTTGGACACGGTCCGGGGGGCAACCTTACAGATCTTTGCGACCTGTCCGGTGGTGAACACCTTTTTCATGGCGAGACACTCCGTTTTAACTCGCTTCGTCCCGCGCCCCGCCCATTACCGTCCTGGCGGGCTGCTGTGGGTTCCAGGGGCGAACCCTCGGGGCGAGGGGCGTGCCGCACGATCGGGGGCCTCGTGGCGGCGATGTATGAACGTCCGGCGGGGAGCCCGTGGGCCGGATTTCTAACGGCGCTGAGTTTCTCGCGGTCCCGACGGCGCCCGGGCGAACTGGGCGGATCGGGCGGTCCGGGCGATTAACCCGGGTGGCGCGGGAAACGGTTGCGACGCTAACTCCATCGGCTACACCAACCGTCCGTCTTCGCAAAACCCGCGAAATTGGGAGGTTGGTAAAGGCGGTGGGTTCCGGCGGGGTTGGGGCCGCTGGAGCGGGCGAACGGTCCAAGGCCGACCATCGACCTCCGGGCGCTCGCACTGTCAGTCACAATGATCGTTCGGGCTGGATGTGTAACTTGGGTGAGAACTCTTCGCCGTGACGTGCCTTCCGTGGCAGGAGGGCCGATCGATCCGGTTGGTCCGGTTCTACCGGCTCGCGAGGCATCATACGCAGTGGGGCAAGAGGGGCATTTTAAGCGCCCGGTGATCGGTAAAAATTGCATCGCGACGCATAATCGCGAATGTGCAGAGGATCCGGAGCCCGGGCGCGGAAAGGTGCCCGCAGAATGCTCAAAGTGCGCCCAATCGTTTTGTAAAAATCGCCATGCCGTCGCCGTCCGCGTAGAAGTCCGCGATCCGGCCCGCGGCGGTGTAGTTATGCTTGAGGTAAAACTGGCGGGTCGGCTCGTAGTGCTCGGTCGTGGACGTCTCGACGACGAGCAGGCGCCCCCCCAATTCGCGGACGTCCGCCTCTGCGAAGGCGAGCAGCTTCCCGCCGATCCCGTGCCCCTGCTGGTCGGCCGCGACCGCGATCCACCACAAGTACCAGGTGCGGTCGGTCATCTCTTCGGGCGCGTGGTAGACGTACCCCAGCGGGCGCCCGTCGTGCTCCCATACGAACGCGCGGTGCCCGTAGTCGTCGCGGTTGGACGCGAAGAAGTCGTTCAGCACGCCTTCGAGGGTTTCCACTTCAAGCGGCTTGAAGAACCCCGTACCGGCTGTGAGGTCCAGCAGGGCGGCGGTGTCGGCGGGTGTCGCGGGTCGGATCATGGGTGAAGTGTAAACGGGCGGTGGAAGAAGGTAAACTGGAGACGCGCGTTGCTGTTCTTTTAGCGAGCGAGTGTAGTTACTCTGGTAGGACAACTGGTACCTACTACCCGCGCGACCATGTCTTCATCACCCCTTCACCCCCCCACCCCTTCACCCCTTCTCTTCAATGGGCGTTTGGCGCCGTCGCCGACCGGCGCGCAGCACGTCGGGAACGCGCGCACGTATTTGGTCGCGTGGCTCTCGGCGCGGGCGCGCGGAGGGGTGGTGAAGCTCCGAATCGAGGACATCGATTCCCCGCGAATCAAGGCGGGCGCGGCCGAGCAAGCGATGCACGACCTGCGCTGGCTCGGTCTGGATTGGGACGGCGAGCCGGTGGTCCAAACGCAACGGCTGTCGTACTACGAAGCCGCGCTGGACGTGCTCAAACAGAACAAACTGATCTACCCCTGTACCTGCACGCGGTCGGACATCGCGTCCGCTGCCAGTGCGCCGCACGCCGGGGAAGAGGTCACGTATCCGGGGACGTGTGCGTACCGCTGTGTGGCAGACGCGCAGAAGCTACACGACGAGGGCCGGTCGTTCGCGTGGCGCTTCCGCGTGACGGAAAACGTGCCGTTCACGGACCTGTTTGCAGGTGAGCAGCACATCGACCTGAAGCACGCGGGTGGGGACTTCGTGGTGTGGAAGAATGGGGGTGGGCCGGCGTACCAACTCGCGGTGGTGGTTGATGATGCGGCAATGGGCGTCACGGAAGTGATTCGCGGCGACGACCTCGTCCCGTCTACACCGCGACAACTGCTCCTGTACCGCGCGCTAGACCTGACGCCTCCACAATTCGCCCACGTACCGCTCGTGGTGGGCGAAGACGGTCGACGGCTCGCCAAGCGGCACGGCGACACGCGGCTCTCCGCGCTCCGCGACGCGGGCGTGAAGCCGGAGGCGCTGGTCGGGCTGCTCGCGTGGTCGTGCGGCTGGCTTGATCGACCGGAACCGATTTCGCCGCGCGAACTGCTTCCGCGCTTCCGGCTGGAAAGCATCCCGGCGCCGCCATTCGTGCTGACCGCCGAGTTGCTGCACCGAATCGGGTATTCGGCGTCTACTTAACGAGCAGGGCGTCGCGGGCGAGTGTTTCCAGCATGGGGTTCAGCGTCGCGGTGAGGGCCGTGCGGAGTTCGTCCGCGTCGGTGATCGGCTGGCCCGCACGCTGAACGGTCAATTCGTCCGTAACTGCCAGTGCGGTCAGAGCTTCCACCAGCGCCTCGCGGTCGCGTGTGCCGTCGAGAAGCGGGACGAGCCGGAACGCCATGTCCGAGAGCTTCACCGTTTCGTGGCGCCGGTTCGTGACCGAGGGCTGACCGCTCGCGGCTCGCACCCGCGCGTGAACCAGCGCGACCGGGTTCTCGCCCGGCGTGCGCGCGAACGTGACCGGGGCCGCGTGCAGTTCGAGCAGGTCGGACGAGATGTAGGCGTTCAGCAGCCCGAGCGCGAGCGTCTGCATGTCGTCGTTGGTCGCGATCCGGTTGAGCTTCGCAGTCGCGTGCTGGAGCAGTTCGACGAACGGGATCGTCCCCGGCCACGCTTCAATGAGTGCCAGCATCGCCGCTTTGAACACGGCCCCGCTCGCGGAAATCACCATCCCGCTACGGCTCTGGAACTGCGCGGCGGTGTTCGTGGTGAGGTTCACCGGCCGCCCGCTGACCTTCGCGTTGCATGCGACGTGAAGGCCGTACACGCGCTCCGGCACGATCGCCCAGTTCGGCACCGCTTCCGCACGCACCAGGAGCGTTTCGCGGAAGGTCCGGTTGCGCACGAAGTCGAGGTACTGTTCCGTCTGGATCTGGTCCGTCGCCAGAACCGCGAGCGTCTTCTGCACTTCCGGGCCGAAGTTACCCGTCACCATCGTGTTGATGCGCGACTCGCCCAAATAGCGCAACCCCTGCGCTTCGGCCCGCGCCATGAACTGGTGGAAGTAGACCGGCTCGTTGAACTCTTCGAGCTGCTCGTGGTAGAGGTAGTGGTCGGACTGGCGCTTCAGGAGATCGAGTTCGGACCGCAGCAGCACGCCGTAAGCACCGGCGTCCTTTTCGGTCGATTGCGCGAGGAAGTCGAGCAGCGCCCGGGCCTGCCCGATGCGCTGATCCGGGCCGTCGAACCGGAAGGCGTGGTAGCGCATCATGTCGCGGATCATGCCGCGCATGTGCCAGCCCGGGTACGTGTTGTAGGAGATGTACGCGATCCCCGTGGGCGTGAGATGATTCGCGCACACGTCGAAGATCTTCTGCTGCACCTCGGGCGGAACCCACGAGAACACGCCGTGGCAGAGGATGAAGTCGAAGTGACCGTAAGTTTCGTCGATGTCGCTGATACTCGCGTGCCGGAGGCTCACGTTCGTGAGGCCCGTTTTGCGCAGCGCCACTTCGCCGTCGGCGATTTGCCGCCCCGAAAGATCGACCCCCACGAACCACGAATCGGGGAACGCTTCCGCCACCGGGATCAGGTTCCCGCCCGCCGCGCACCCGAGTTCGAGGACGCGGCACCGCGTGACGTCCGGGGGCGTCAGGCCGAACAGCGTAGCGATCGTCGCGAGGCGCGACGGGTGCGTTTGCGGGTACGCGAAACTGTCGTAGGGCACATCGTCGTAACTGTTGCTGGCGGGAGTTTCATTCATGGTGAATTTACTGTAGAAGAATACCCGCGCCGTAACCGTCGGTTCGTCGATAGGGCCGGTTCCGTGAGCGCCGCGCGGCCAGTTCCCCAAGAACGGATCTGGGCGCTAGTCGCGGCGCGGATCAGTCGGTATCATCGACGCATCCCGCCTGAGATTCCCCTCCCAGAGGTCGCAGCATGTCGTCGCGCCGTCCCCCCTGGATCATTGCGCTGGTCGGATTCGCGTTCGGTGTCGCACTGGTAACGTCCGCCGGCACGCGCACCGCGATCGCACAACCCAAAGCCCCTGCAATCGTACCCGCACCGCAAGCGCCCACGCTCACGACGCCGGCCACGCTCGGCGCCAAGCCCGGCGACGAGGTCGAACTCACGCTGACCGGCACCAACCTCGCCGACGCGATCGGCGTCACGCTGGGCTGCCCGGCGAAAATCACGATCCCCGGCGACAACAAGAACGGCACCGACGCGGGCAAGTTCCGTGTGAAAGTCGCTGTTGATCCAAAATGTGCGATCGGACTGTACACGGTCCGAGTTGCGACCAAGAACGGGGTCTCGAACGCGCGCCCCTTCTTAGTGGACACGCTCCCGCTCGTCGCTTCGACCGGCGCGAACCGCGCGAAGGACACGGCGCAGGCCGTTACCGCGCCGTGTGTCGCGAGTGGAGTGGTCGCGTCCGAAACCTCCGAGTTCTACAAGGTGAAAGTGGACGCAGGGCAGAAGCTCGCGTTCGAGGTACTGGCCCGCCGGATCGGGTCGCCGCTCGACCCGATCGTCGTCCTGCACGACGCGAAGACGAAGCGCGAACTCATCAGCCTGTACGCGGACGACACGCCCGGAATGCAGGGCGACTGCCGACTCGCACACACGTTCAAGGACGCCGGCGAGGTGCTGGTCGAGGTGCGCGACACGACCCACCGCGGGGGCGGGGACTTCTTCTACCGGCTGCGCATCGGTGACTTCCCCGGCGCGACGACCGCGTACCCGCTCGCGGCCGAACGCGGTAAGTCCGTGAGCGTCGGGTTCTCCGGTCCGGACACGATCCCCGCCGTCAGCACGACCGCGCCGAAAGATCCCAGCGTCGCTGCTTTCTACGCCGTACCGACGACCGGGAAGGACGCGGGCTGGCCGGTTCCCGTGCTGCTCACCGACTACCCGCAAGCGACCGAGCAGGAGCCGAATGATGAACCAGCGAAGGCAAACAAGCTACCGGTGCCGGGCGGCGTATCCGCGCGTTTCGACAAAGCGAAGGACATGGACCACTTCGCCATCACGGGGAAGAAGGGTCAGAAGCTCGTCATCTCGGTGGCCACGTTTGAAGTGAACGCGCCGACCGAGGTGCTGGTGCGTGTACTCGATGCGAAGGGTGGAGAAGTCGCGAGAAGCAACCCGGCCGCGCCCGTGAACCGGCTCGAATTCACACCGCCCGCTGACGGTGAGTACATCCTCGCGTGCGAACAGCAGAACTTCCTGAACGGGCCAAACGAGGTGTACTACCTCTCCGTTGCCCCGGCCGGTCCGGACTTCAGCGTTGCCCTCGCGTTCGATCGGGCCGAAGTGCCGGTCGGCGGGTCTACCGGTGTTCTTGCCACCGTTACGCGACTGAACGGTTTTGCCGGAGCCGTGGACCTGTCGATCGACGGGGATGCCGCTCTGAGCGGCAAGGTGACGCTCCCCGCGAACCAGACGATCGTGTTCGTGCCGCTCCAAGTGAAAGAGGGCGCCAAGGCGGGGGCGCACCCGTTCCGCGTCAAGGCGACCGCAGTCGGTGACACGACCGTCACCCGTTACGGCACGCTCCTGGACGCGGTGCGAGCTGGACTCAGTGGGATGCCGAACCCGCCCGCGGAGCTGCTCAACCAGTGCGCGGTCGGTGTGGTCGAGAAGCCGCCGTTCGTGCTCAAAGCGACGTTCGCCCCAACCCCACTTGAGAAGGGCAAGCCGAGCAAACTGCTGCTCGACGCGACACGCGGTGAGGGGGCCGGCGAAGACATCGTGATCGCACCGCTGTTCCTCCCGCCGACGATTGTCCCCGCCGTGAAGCCGATCGCGAAGGGCCAGACGAAGGGCGAAATCGGCCTGACCGTGCAACCGGCCACGCCCGTTGGTTCGACGCAGCTCGTGTTCCGCGCGACCACTAAGGCCGGCGGAAAGGACTATGCGTTTACAGTGATTACGACCGCGGACGTGATCGAAGCGAAGAAAGAAGAGCCCAAGAAAGACCCGCCGAAGAAGGAAGAACCCAAGAAAGACCCGCCGAAGAAAGAGGAGCCGAAGAAAGACGTCCCGAAGAAAGAAGAACCGAAAAAGGACGTGAAGAAAGAGGAGCCCAAGAAGGATGCTCCAAAGAAGGAGGAGCCCAAGAAAGATGTGAAGAAGGACAAGTGAACCCCGCCCACAAGGGCGGTGGGTGAACCACGGAGATAGGGCGACAGTGCATCGGTGAACCCCGCCCGCAAGGGCGGTGGGTACAGGTCTCATCCCGAATGCGGCTCCGGAACTCCGTGGGAACTACAATTGCAGGGATATGCCAAATCTGGCATAATCGATATGGGGGCAGGTGATAACAATGAAAGCGGTCCCCCGAAGCCGGTCTTCTGGGTGGCATCGAGCAAAAAAGACCTGAAGAAGTGCCCCGTCCCCGTGCGGCAAACCGTCGGGCAGGCACTGTTTGAAGCCCAGAAGGGCGGAAAACACCCCGACGTGAAACCCCTCAAGGGGTTCAAAGGCAGGGGCGTGCTCGAAGTGGTCGAGGACCACGACGGGAGCACTTTCCGGGCGGTGTACACGGTAAAGTTCGCTGGTGCGGTCTACGTGCTCCACGTCTTCCAAAAGAAGTCGAAGAGTGGCATCAAGACTCCCAGCGAGGAAATCGAGAAGGTCGAGGCCCGTCTCAAGGCCGCGGAGCGACACTATGCCGACTGGACCGAGCAGCAAAAGCAGGAAAGCAAAACCTGATGCTACCGAACTCGTTCAAATCGAGAAGGGGAGCGAAAACGTGTTCGATGATTTGTCCCTTCCGAACCCGGACGTGGTACTTGCCAAAGCAGAGCTCGTGTTCCGCATCCGCGGTTTCATCGAAAAACGCAAACTCACACAGTCGAAAGCCGCCGAGTTGCTCGGACTCGACCAGCCGAAGCTCTCGAAGCTCCTCCGCGGCCAAACGGAAGGCTACAGCATCGAACGGCTCTTCAAACTCCTGAACGCTCTCGGTCAGCGCGTCGAAATCAGCATTGTGCCGAACGACGAGAAGAAGGAATCCCGGGCCGTTGTGGTCACGGCGTGACCCTTCGCAAACGTCCCACAATCCCAGCAGAATTTTTACTCTACGCTGACGCACAGATTTTAAGGTGGGGGTTGGGGAGAGGTTCTTTTACCCCCACA
Organism: Gemmata sp. SH-PL17; assembly: GCF_001610855.1. Classification (NCBI taxonomy): domain Bacteria; kingdom Pseudomonadati; phylum Planctomycetota; class Planctomycetia; order Gemmatales; family Gemmataceae; genus Gemmata; species Gemmata sp. SH-PL17. Next base: position 7,235,543 of record NZ_CP011271.1, on the reverse strand, counting down.
CCGCGAGCAGCCGCGTGTGGTCGGAGAGGTCGTCGAAAATCAGGTCCGGCTGGCACCCCGCGAGTTCTTCGACTGGGTGCCAGCCGGTCGCGACGGCCACCGCGTTCGCACCAATGGCCCGTGCGCAACTCACGTCTAAAGGCGTATCGCCGATCACCCACACGTCGGTCGGGTCCACGTCCTTCCCCACATGCTCGCGCACGCACGCGAGTGCCGCGCGAGCCACGTCGTCGCGGTCGTAGTGGTCGTCCCCGAACCCGCCGCACGTGAAGTGCTCCCACAACTGGAAGTACCCGAGCTTGTGCCGCGCCCCGGCCCGCACGTTTCCGGTGAGCAGTCCCAGCACCACGTCCGGTTTGCCCGCAATCGCCGCGAGCAGCTCGGGCACGCCAGGGCACACCTCGCCACCCCGAGCCTCCAGGCTGCCCGGTAAGCGCGCGAGGTACTCGTCGCGGAGCCGGTGCTGGTTCGCGAGCGTGGGGCTGACGCCGTGGGCTTCGAGGAGGTCGCGCGTGATGGCGACGTCCGTGCGCCCGCTGTACTTCACCACGTCGCGGATCTCGGTTACACCGAACGCCGAAACGAGGGCGGATTCCATTGCCGATTTACCGGCCCCGCCCGTGCGCACGAGCGTCCCGTCGATGTCGAAGAGAATGATTGGCATGGGGACGTTATACTGAAGAGTCTTCGGGAGACGCTCCATGCGCGTGCTTGCCATCGGCGACGTCCACGGCTGCCTCGTGGCTCTTAACGACCTCCTCGCGTGGGTGCAGCCCACACGGGCCGACGACCTCATCTTCCTCGGTGATTACGTCGACCGCGGGCCGGACACGCGGGGCGTCATCAACCGCTTGATCGAACTGAAACAGACGCGCCCGGTTGTGTGCTTGCGCGGGAACCACGAAATCATGATGCTCCAGGCCCGCGACGGCGGGCGCCCGGAGCGGAAAATGTGGCTCGGTGTCGGCGGCGTGCAGGCGCTCGGTTCCTACGGTCCGGCGCTCGGCATCAGCGGCACGTTCGATGACGTCCCGGGGGGGCACTGGGACTTCCTCGAAAACGAACTCGTCCCGTACCACGAAACGGACCGGTTCATCTTCGTTCACGCCGGCGTGTACCACGACGCGCCGATGGACGAGCAACCGGACAACATGCTGTACTGGGAGTTCTTCCCGGACGCGATGCGCCACTACAGCAGGAAAACAGTGATTTGCGGGCACTCGTCGCAGCGCTCCGGCGAGCCGAAGGTGATCCCCGGCGCGGTATGCATCGACACCTGCGCCTACGGGGGCGGGTGGCTCACCTGCCTCGACGCGATCTCCGGTCGTTACTGGCAGGTAGACACCCTCGGCCGCAGGCGCGAGGGCTGGGTAGATTATGAAAAGTGAGGCTATACCAGTGAGGCGAACGGCCGGTGTAAGCCGGCCGGTACGAGCGGCAACGTGGTTTAAGAGTGTAGCCCTGTGAGCCGCGTGCACACTGGATGCGGTAACGTGACTCGGGAGTCTCACCGACCGGCTTACACCGGCCGTTCGCCCGACCTCTTGGCGAACCGTGAGTGTTAACGCGCGGGTGGATTCTCGCCGCTATTTTACCGCTTTCACATCAAAGTGTGGGTTCTGAATCAATCCGATCTGGTTGCCGAACGGGTCCGCGATGGTCGCGACCTTGATGCCCTCACCCACATCCTGAACGGGTTGCGCGACGGTTGCGCCGAGAGAAACCGCGCGAGCGACCTCGGCCGCAATATCGGCCGTCCCCCAGTACGCGACCGTGCCGCCCGGCCCGGGCTCGCCCTCGGGGTGCAGCCCCAACTCGAACCCCGCGACGTTGAACCCGACGTAGAACGGCTGATCGAAGTACGGCGGCGCGCCCACGAACTGCGTGTACCACGCTTTCGCCGCCGCCAGTTGGTCCGAACGAACGTGGGCAATGAAGGTGCGAAGGCCGAGGATCATCGTGCGTGACTCCGGGGCGAGAAGTATTAGGTGATTTAAGTCGTGATTATATAGTTGTTTGTGTCGCGGGCGTATCGTTTCGCTATTGATGCCATCAATATAAGTTATCAGGTTTCAATCCTGATAACTTGATGGTGCCAGCATGCCCCGCAAGCCCAAGCCCTTTCTGCATCAAGGTCACTACTACACCACAGTAGGTGGCGCGTGGCGAAAGCTCTGCGCAGAGGCAGAGGGGTTCGACGCGGCCGTTGCTGCACTCGCCACGTTGACGGCAAAATCCGTCACTGCCTCTCCAGTTGCGATACCTTCCCCATCCCTCACGACTAGCCCGGCACTCTCCGAAGCGATCGCGAAATACCAAAGGCACTGCGAAACTTACTACCGGCTCCCGTCCGGAAAGCTCTCCGGTGAAATTCGGTCGATTCTGTTAGCTCTCCGCTTTTTGGCCCGTACCGCGGGAGAGGGGGCGCGAACCGTCGGTCTATCCCGCGACGTTTTAAAAGCCGCGCGGGAATCGATGATACCGACGTGTTCGCGGAAAACGGTGAATCAGCACATCGGACGGATTAAGCGGGCGGTCAAATGGTGGGTCGAGGAAAAACTGATCCCCGATGCTGTGGCCGACTCCTTGCTGCTGCTGCCCCCGCTCCCGGCGTTCCGGTCCGCCGCGCGCGAAACCGAACCGGTCGGAGCCGTAGAATGGGGAGTCGTTCAAGCGACTGTTGAGCAGTTGGTGGAACCGTGGCGGTCACTGGTGATGTACCAATGGTGGACCGGGCAGCGCCCTGGAGAAGCGTGCGGGTTGTTGGTTGAGTGGGTCACGCTGACCGAAGACGGCGGGCGTGTCGACTTCGGGCTGAACCACAAAACGGGGTGGCGCGGGACCGAAAAAACGCTCCCGATCGGGCCGCAAGCCGCGAACGTGCTGCGTCCCTGGATAGAATCTGCGAAACTCCGGAGCCGCGAATTCGTGTTCGCCACCACGTGGACGGCCCGTGGCGCGGAGCCGCGCCGCACGATTCCGCCGAGCTACGCGCGCGCGGTTCTGCGCGCGTGCAAAGCGGCGAAGGTCGAGCCGTGGCACCCGAACCAGTTGCGACACAGTTTTGCGACCCGCGTCCGCGCCGCACTCGGACTCGAAGCGGCTCAGCACGCGCTCGGACACGCGCGGGCGGACGTCACGCAGATCTACGCGGAGAAGAATCAGGCTACCGCTGCGGAAGTGGCTCGTCGGTTAGGGTGACTCACTCGCCGTCTCCCGATGAAGAGCGAGGGTAGCTCCGTACCTTCCGCGGCGTCGGGAGCGCTTTGTTGAGCATGTCGGCCGTTGGTTGGGCGGCGTAAGGCATGACCTCTGCGGAAATATCGAGCGACTCCAGCCACTTTGTCAGTTTCGCCCGCACCTTCGTTTCGCTACCGTCGTCCTCCGCCCAGATCCACGAAAGTAACGTCCATAGTGCTTTGGATTCTGGCCCGTACAATTCGGACGGCGACAGACGGAGTGGTTCGGTCCGTGAGATGCTTTTCAGGTGGCGTTCCAGCGCTTCCTCAACCAGCGTCGCGGGCACGTTCCCCGGCCATTTCCCCCGCTGCTTCGCCGCTTCATCTGCCTGTCGCTCCACTTCTTCGAGGTGCGATTCGAGCACTTCGCGGTATACTGTGGACGCAGTTTTGCCGAGCACGGCTGCTGCGGCGTCGTAACGTGCTTTCATGGCAGGGTCGACGCGCGTGTTGATTTGGTCGCTGATCGCCACGAGAAACTCCGATTAGAGGAAAGCTAGCGTGTGCTCATCCGTTGTATCCTTCGACGCAATGTAACGGAAATTGCGTTGCATGTCAAATTTGTATCGCAACGCGAAATACAAAACGGGAGTTGCAATTTGTCCATCATGCCTTATGCTAGTGTCGTGGTTCGCATTTCGCGGGCCGCGGAGGGTGTCGCATGTATAGGGTGAAAGTCGTCCGCGCTGAGCGTGGCGCGGTGGAACTGGACATCGACGGGCGCACGGTCTGCGCTTCGCTGACGACTACGGGCTTGAATTTGGCCGCGGTCGATGAAACGCGATGCGTCCCGTGGCCCGCCCTCGTGGGCGTGCCCGCGGGTTACGGGATACTCCGCAACGGTTGGCACATCGAAACGGTGCCGACTGAAGTGGAAGCAATTGACCGAGTTAACGACCTGCGCGGCGTCGGCGATCAGGCGAGTTACTTCCGTATCGCTCATTGACTCGTTCGGCCGGCGCGCGGGAGCCGGCCTTTTATTTCACTCGATTTGTATTGAGATTTGCGTTGCAATGAAATACGATTTAGTAGTCAACTTGAATCGCAATTGCTTTCCTCAATCCCAGGTGCCCGCATGTCCGAGTCCGCAACCGCAACGCAACCGAAAATCCAATCGACGGCGCAACTTCCGCTGTTCGCCGCGGAAATGAACCGTAAGCTCGCGAAAAAGCTCATCGACTCACCGAAGGTCACACTCGCCGCGGCGGTGCTGGCGTTCGGGACACTCGATCCCGAAATCCAGGTCGATCTGATCGCGAAGGCGCGAGCCGAAATCCTGCGACAGTAACCCGCTCCGTCGCGGCGATCTTCTGATTCCCGCGGGGCGCGGTTCTCGCGCCCCGTTTTCTTCCCCACACAACCTCATGCCACACAAGCAACTTCAATTGCTCGCGAAGCCGCGCGACTACCAAGACACGTTCCTGTGCGACGTGTTGCAGACGCTCGACGATGCGGCCCCCGGCGACTCGTTCCTCTACGCTTCGCCGACCGGAACGGGTAAGTCGTTTATGGAACTGCTGCTCATGCCGTGGCTCCCCGACGCGCTGCTCATTACGCCGCGGTTGGAGATCGTCGCCGGGATGCTGCAAAAAGGTGGCGTCGATACGTCGAAGTGGAGCGACGAGCGGCTCGCGAAGGAAGCACTCGAATACCGCATCACGACACCGATTCGCGCGCGGAACATGCTCGCGAAGGGTGAACTGCCGTGGCGACCGGACGCGGTGATCTGGGACGAAGCACACCACCGCAGCGCCGACAGCTACGAAGACATCCGCGCGTATTTGGGCGGTGCAGTCGAGATCGGGCTGACCGCATCTCCGTTCCGGGGAACGCCGCTCGGAACGGAACAGTTCCTCGAATCGTGGAAGTCGTTGACGTGGGTAATGACGTACCCGCAAGCCGCCGTAGATGGCTACATCGCGGTTCCCCGGTGCGAAACGTGGGCACTGAGCGACGATGACGAAGTAGAAGTCACCAACGGCGAGATCACTGTCCGCGGCGCGGAAGAGATCGTGCGGCCGCGGCTCGCGGATGTCGTGGAGCGGTGTAACACCTTCCGCCGCTTCATCGGTAGCCCCGACGAGAACGGCAACCTCGAAGATCGCACCACCTGCTGGGACCGCCCCACCATCTTCGCCGTCCCGTCTACCGACATCGCGCGGGAACTGGCCGCGATGCTCGAAGCGGCCGGGCTGCCCGCGCGTGCCGTCACGCAGGACACGCCCCGCGCGGAACGTAACACGATCTTCGCCGCGTGCGAGCGGGGCAGCGTCGCGATCGTACAAATCGACGTCGTGAGTGAGGGCGTCGACCTGAAGCTCCGGCGCCTCATCGACCTGCGCCCGACGCTCAGCCCCGTGAAGTGGCTGCAACAGGTCGGGCGGATCACGCGACCGGGAGAAGCGGCCCCGGAATACATCTGTTGCAACCGCAATCTCGAACGACACTGTTACCTGTACGACGGGCTGATTCCGCCCGCGGCCGTCGCCGCATCACAAGCCGCGTTCGGCAACCCGTCGCGCCGGGCCGGGGTGCGCGTCGTCGGTGCCGAGAACCTCGGACGCTTCAGTGCCGCGGAACTGCCGTTCGCAGACGGGACCGTGGGCGTGATGTACAATCTGACGGCCGTTGAGGGGTTCCAAAAGAAGGAATACGCGATCCTGATGCACCCGTGTTCCTCGCAGCCGCTGTACGCGGCGCGGGAGAACGAGCGGAGTACGGAGGGGCAAACGGTGTCATGGGGCCGGTGGCGTGCCGTTGACAAGCTCCCGGACCTGCGCGGGTTCGCGAGCGCGTCGGCGAAGTCACTCTCGGACAAGCAACGTCAGTGGTGGCAGCGGGCCGCGCAGTCGAAGGGACTTTCCGCGACCGCAGACGTGAACCGCAAAAACTTCGTCGCGCTGCCGATCCTCACGGATCTGGGATTGAAACTGGGGGTGTAATACCTCGCATTTTTGACATGCATTATAAAATGCGATACATTGTATTGCGTCGCCCGAAACCCTGATGCAATGGTGATGTAATGGAACTACTTAACCGGGTGCTCGATTACATTGAGAAAGATGCGGCGATTGCCTACCGTCATCTTTTCGACGATATCAATGTGGCTCCGGATGGCACAATGCTGCTAGGCGCGATTAATCGTGATTCGTGGGCGAACTCCGAAAACCTCGTGGCAGTGGACGCTAGTGGCGTGCTGGACGTGCTCGATCAGATGCCCGCAGATGAAGTAACAAAAGTCCCGTTGGCACTACCTTCTGACGAAGTGTGGGTGGAACGGGTGGGTGGTATTCCAGACTACTACGCTGCTGAATATCCTGTGACACGTCAAGGGTACATGTTGCAAGGAGAGCAGTGCCGGCCACCAAGAGTTTACACGTTTACCGCATCGATTTGGACCGCGCCTACCATCTCGACGAAACCGGGGTTCGTCTACTTCACTATGTTGGGGCGATACAACGTAGTGGCGGGGCACGCGATTCGGGCTGATGTGCCGGAGATATTTAACAGTCGACGTGACCCTGCGTGGGGTTATTATCACGACGGCGAAACGGGGTTACTGCGAACGGATGACACTGCGATGGTGGACCACCTCGCGTCACATGAAACGTGGCTGTTTAAAGCTCTCGCGCTAATGAATTGCCGCAATATCGAGGCAACACCAACTGGTAGCACAACGCCGCGACGAATCGCAGCAGCCGTAAAACGCGGGCCTGATATCGTTCACCGGACGCTCAAATTGACCGTTCCCGCGACCGTCCGCAAGAGCACCGGGAGCGAGAACGACGCCGACCCGAACGCGAGAACCCGGTTCCACTTGTGCCGCGGTCACTTCAAGAACCTGACACACCCACGGTACAAGACCCCCGGTTTGCACTGGTGGCCGGCGCACTGGCGCGGAGATCCCGACGCGGGTGAAGTGCGAAAGGACTACCAACTCGTGCCGGCGAACTAGAATAAATTGCGTCGCAATTTGTATTGCGACGCAATTTTCTTTTGCCTACAATCTCTGCGGCACAACCCCACACCGAAAGTATCCATGTTCAACCCCGCGATGCTCGGCAGCGCCGACAAACCGCTGCGCCCGTCGGCGCTGGCGTGGCTTATCAAGTGCCCGGTCAAGGTGGTACTGATGCTCGACGAGTTGGACGAGGGCGGTCCGGCCGCGCAGACCGGGAGCATGGTTCACGCGGGCGTCGAAGCGTTCCATGCGGAACCCGACGCGACGAAACGAGTGGCCGCGGCCGTCGCAGCGATGCACGGCGCGGCCGGGAAGTTTCCGCTCGCCGACCCCACGGAAGCGCGCCTCTACCTCGAACCCTATTTGCTCGATCCCCGTAACGAGAACGCGGCGGTCGTCGCGTTAGAGCACAAGGTTGCGCTCGTGCTCCCGCCGCACGACCTTGATCCGACGGGGTTGCCGATCCACATCCGCGGCACGCTCGACCAGATCCGCGACGAGAACGGCCGGTTGCTCGTCTGCGACCTGAAGACCGGACAGACCACCGGTTGGCAGATGATCCACGACTACGCCTATCAGCAAGCGGCCTACGTTCTGGCCGCTCGCGCGTCGGGCTTCCCCGCAGCGGAACCCGGCTACCTGATTCGCGCCTACGGCTACCGCGCCCGTGGTGCGAAGCTCCCGTCCCCGGACGGGGTGCAGTGGTGGCTGCCGCTTGATGTCGCCGCGTGCGTGGCGCTCATGGACCGTGTGCGACTGCAAATCGCCCTGATCCGTCGCGGGGAGATTGATTACGGACCCGGCACGCACTGCACGTTCTGCCCGTTGAAGGGGCTGGATTCGTGCGTACCGAAGGCGAACACGAAACTGTTCGCGTTGCCGATGGCGTAAAAAATAATTGACATGTAAAATGCGACGCGATACAATTTGTGTGTCGGGCCGTGCGACACGCGAACCCCAACATCCCACGGCACACCTGAACCGAAACCTGTACCATGCCTGCCGTTCGCACTCTCGTCCCACCGAAGCAAACGACCCGCGAAGCCGATTCCGCCGGCGCCACGGTGGACGCCCCGAAGCAAACAACCGCGCTCGCGAACCTGCCCGCGTGGGCAACCGCGGTCCCGGCCGTGCCGCAGATGGAAGGGGGCGGCGCCCCACAGTGCTACGTGGGGCAACTGCAACCCAACACCGGCAAGCGCAACCAACTGCTCGCGGCCGGTGTCGAGGAAGGTGGGTTCTACCTCGACAATCTGGGAACGGTCACCCCGCTGAAGCCGTTGAAGTTCTGGCTGGTCGAAGCCGCGGTGTACCAAACACAGATGAACGCGGCCGGTAATGTTGTGTTCGCGACCCGTGATATGTCCCTCGCGCAAAACGACCTGCACGAACACGCGGTCGCGGTCGTGATCGTGCAAACGCCGAACGGGTTGGTGCCCGCGAAGTGCGACTTCCGCAAGGCACAATCTCCGGCGTACAAGGCCGCGGCCGACACGCTCGCCGAAGTGCTCGACCCGGAGAGCGGTTGGGCGCGGAAGTCGGACGCCCACAAGGTCGCGAGCGCGTGCCCGATCCCGTGGGGCCGGTTCACGACGACCGCGGACGTGCAGCGGAAGGTCGGGAAGGGTTCGGGCAAACCGTACTTCGCCGCGTTCGGCCGCACGGCGCCCGCGACCGTCACGGAAATGGAGCAACTCGGCGCCGCGATCCAGACGCCGGAGTTCGCGCAAGCCTACGAGACGGCAAAAGAGTCGTTCAAGTCTCGCTGCGAGTACATCGAAAAGGCCATCAAGTCGTAACCAGCGGCCGTGTTCGATTCCCTCAACCCGGCCTAACCGCCGGGTTTCTTTTTCCCATGCGACGCGCACATGCCAACCCTCACCATCACGCGCGCCTCTTCGACGAAACACGAAGTCAAACTCGCGGCCGACGACGGCACGATTCTCGAATGCTACGAAGCGAACTTGCTGTCACCGCGGGCGCAAGCGAAGCTCGCGGCGACCACCGGGCTGACGCAAGCCGCGATCGCGAAGGCCGCGACCGAAGTGCGCGACGCCACGCGGCTTCCGAAGGCACCGCGCCCGGCCCAACAGATCCCGTACACCGGCCCCACAACCCCGGAAGTCGCCGCGAACGCGCCGTTCCGCATAATCCTGCGCGGAATCGGGGAACCCAAAGAAACCGGAAGAACGATCGAAGGTCAAACACCGATTGAGGCGTTTTTCCGCGCCTTCGATGCCCTCGACTACCCCGTTGGCGATCCGCTGATTACCTGGACCGGAAAAGACGTCGTGTGTTGTCTCGATGTGGACTACCACAGCGGGTACAAACCGACACCGGAAACGCTCGAAGTACGGGCCGCACAACTCCAACCCCGACCGTTCGCGTACCACGTCAGCCACGGGCGCGGGTGCAAACTCTTCTACGTGGCCGCGGACGGCTACACAGCGGAAGAACTCGCGGCCGTTGGTGCGATCTGTTGGCTGAACCAAGACCGGCGCGCGACGACGGACCTTATCACACAATCCCGTCACCCCGGTTACGCTTCGAGCAACCACGGCACGAAGTGTGGGCCGGTCTACACTCAAACGCCCGGCGCGGACGTGTCCCCGGTGAGCGCGTGGTTGCGCCGGTCCGTGGACGAACAAGCGGTAACCGACTGGCTCGAAACGCGCGGCTGGAAACTCGGCGACCGGCTGGCGCACGAAGAGTGCCCGATTGACCCCGACACAGAGTCATCGTCCGACGACCCGGTACAGATCCAATCCGGCGGGATCATGTGCTTCCGGTGCCAGGGAAAAGGGCTGTCGTGCGGGCGGACACCGGGGTTCCAGCCGTGGGCGTCGATCGTGGGTGGCGCGCCGCCGAAGGCCGTGGCGATGATCGTCAACGCGGTCCACTGGCAGCACGCACGATTGGTTCTGCGCCACGAGTTCCCGCGGCTCCCGGAATCGATCGCGCGGGCCGCGTACACCGCCGCCGTGAAGCTCCAACACGGTGCCGACTCGCCGCAAGCGCTCGCGGCCGGGCGCGCGGGCGCGGACCTGATCCGCATGCAAGGGCGCTGGGTGTCTCCGGACGGGAACACAACGTACACGCAGCACTTGAGCGGGATGGTAAACGCCCTGCCCGCAGTTTGGGTTCCGGGCGAGCGAACGGTGATGGGGGACCGGCGCGACTTGTTCCTTCAAGCCGCGGACCTCTCGAAGTACGGTTACTTCCACGTGACGCCGGTTCACGGCTGCAAGATCTACGGCCGGCACCTGGATTACCCGGACGGCCGAATCGCGTTCGCGTCTCCTTCGCGGCACTTCCACAGTGAGGGTGCCCGCCGCTTCGCGCCGCATTATCGGAAGCCGGAAGACCGCATGCCGCTCGACGCGGCATGGGGCGTCGTCGAAGAAGCGTTCCCCGGAATTCACCATAACTACGTGTACCTGTTGATCGCGCTGAAGGGGCTCGCGGAAGGGGCGACCGTGCAAGCCCCGTTTACGATCGTAACCGGTCCGAGCGGGAGCGGGAAAAGCAGCACGGTTCACGTGGCCGCGGGGCTGTGCGGCGACGCGGCCAGCGAGCCTACGTATTCCGCGGACATGGTGCGGCTCATGCAAGCGGTCGGTGAGGGGCTCGACGCGGGTAGCTTCGTCGTGCTCAACGAGATCTTCAAGGAAGCGGCGAAAGCGCGATTGAAGCCGCGGGCCGCGGTCGACCCGATTCTGACGATGACACCGAACTCGCTTTCGCACCGGCTCTACATCGGACCGCGGCCGTTGGGCCGGCTACCCGCGCTCGTGCTCACCGATATCGAGATCCCCGCCGTTGTTCACTCGGACGTTCAACTCGCTCGGCGGCTCGTGTGGGTGGATCTGCCGAGCAAAGTCGAGTGGGGACAGTCCCTCGCGAAAGCGGGTTTCGGTGACATGGCCCGTTTCCGCTTGTGGAAACCCGAAGCGGCCGCAGCCGCCGACGCGATCGTGTCCGACGTCACGGACCGGTTCTTCCGTGATGCGTGGACGGTGGCAGACGTGGCAAAGGAACTCGGGTTCGGAACACTCGAAGATCTCGGAGATTGTGGAACGGTCCGGGACTCGCTCCGGCGGTTCTTCAAACTCGTGTGCGACGCGCCGGCGCTGACGGGTTCCGACGCGGACCGCTACCCCGCACCGGGTTGGAAGGCCATCGGGCGCGGTGACACGTCCGACCTCGCGGACCTTTGGAACCAATTGGCGAACGGGCTGCAAGGGGACGAGTGGGGGGAATCGCGGATCGTTACGGGGGAAGATTGGGGCCGGTTGCTCGGTAAGAAAGAGTCGATAAAGTTCGACCGCGCGATGTACCGGAACACTTTGTATGTGCGGTTCCGAATCGGACAGAAGATGGCGCCAACGTGGACGTCGGCCGAATCAATTTGACATGCAAAATGTGTTGCGATACATTTAAACTATGCACTGGAACCACCCCGCTCCCGTCTTCATCGACCTGGAAACACAGTCCGCCTGCGACCTGAAGGAAGCGGGCGGGCGCGTGTACGCGGCTGATCCGTCCACGCGGATCATGACCGCGGTCTTCTGGATCGACGGGGCTTATCACGTGTGGGTTCCGCGCCACACCACGGACGCGACCACGTTCGCGCGCATGGACGTCGCCCAGATGTGGCCGCGGGAGCTTGGCGCCCCAGACCCGATCGTGTTGCACTTCGCGGATGTTCCCCCGGAACCGGCACAAGCCGCAATCCGTGCAGGGCGCCCGTTCGTCGCTCATAACGCATTCGGGTTCGATCAACACGTTTGGCGCGGCGCGGTCGTTGAACGCGGTCCGGCGTGGAACGGAAACGTTGACCCTCAATGGCTCGATACGCTCCCGCTCGCTCGCGCGGGTGGGTATCCGGGGCGGTTGAACGCGATCGCGCAGGAAGTCGCGGGCGCCGGGAAAGACGCCGGGCACCGCATCCTGATGAAGTTCATTCAAGCGGATGTTGAGGGATCGGAGATCGTTTACAAGCGCCCTGGTGTCGGGGATCTACAGGTTATCTGCCGGTACAACGTCGTGGACGTGGAACTGCTCCGGCGCGTGTGGGGCGCGCTCGAACCGGTCCCGGTCGAAGCGGACGTGATTGAAGCGCACCGGGCCGTGAATCATCGTGGTGTTCGCGTCGATGTCGCACTGGCGACGTCGCTTTCGCGGGTAGCGGGTGAGTCCGTTCAGCGCGCGGGGACAACGATCGAGAAGATCACCAACGGAGAATTGAAGCAAACGGAACTTCGGAGCGTGCAGAAGGTCAACGCTTGGCTCGACGCGAAGGGCGTCCGCATTCGCGACTACGGCGGGAAGCGAACGCTTCGGAAGGATTTCGTGAACCAAGCGATCGCGAACCCGTGGCTGATGCTCGAAGACGATTCACCGGTCGCGGCCGTCGCAGACATTGACCCGCTCGTGTTCGAGGTGCTCCGGTTGCGCGGGGCCGCGATCCGTATCACCGGCGGCAAATCCGAGCGCGCCGTGATGCGGGCCGGGCGAGACGGGCGCGCCCGCGACCTGCACACGTACTGGCAGGCGCACACCGGCCGATGGAGCAGCGCGGGGATTCAGGTTCACAATCTCCCGCGCCCGAAGAAGGGCGTGCCCGTGCTCGACTTGCTCGCGCGGCACGAAGCAGATGGGTGGGGCCAAAACGCTGGTACGGCGTTTGAGATGATCGCGGGTTCGCTCCCCGCGAAACTGACAGTTGATGACGCAATCTCCTCGCTGCTCCGACCGCTGTTCGTCCCCGCGAACGGGTGCGCGTTCGCGATCTGCGACTACGCCGCTGTGGAGTGCCGCGGAATCGCGTGGATCGCGGGGGAAACGGGACTACTCCACACGCTCGCGACCGGGGGCGATGTTTACAAGGAAATGGCTTCCCGCATCTTCGGGAAACCGGCGGACCAGATCACCGACGCGGAACGACAGGTCGGCAAGGTGACGGTTCTCGGGTGCGGCTACTCAATGTCCGCGGAGAAGTTCCGGTTGTACTGCGGGCTGCAACAAATCGATCTTGCGGCCGCGGGCACGACCGCGGAAGCGTGCGTCGAGGCGTTCCGGGGCGCCTACCCCGCAATCGCGGGCGAACCGGCCGGGATGATCGAAGGCAAGCCGTACCGCGCGAACGGCGTGTGGGCGAAACTCGCGAAAGCGGCGCACGCGGCCGTTGAACAGGGCGGCATCCACACCGCGGGCAAGACGCGATGGGCTTACGACGGCTCAACGTTGGTTTGTGAGTTGCCGTCCGGTCGGCAGCTACGTTACCGGTGCGCACGGATCGAAGACCGCGTGCCCGGCTACGCGCGAGCGCTCGGTATCGACAAAACGAAGCCGACGCTGATCTACGAAGGCGCGTTCGGCGAAAGCTATCTTTACGGCGGGAAGATCGCGGAGAACGTCGTTCAGGCGATATGTCGGGATTTGCTCGCGACATCACTCGTGATGACAGAGAACGCGGGGCTGAACCCGGTGCTACACGTTCACGACGAAGTCGTATGCGAGGCGCCGGGCGACGGTTCCGCGGCTTTGGAATCGCTCGCGTCGCTCATGACGACGGTCCCGGAATGGGCCGCGGGCTTCCCGATCGCAGTCGAAGGGTTCGCGGCCCCGCGATATCTGAAGTCCCCGCCGAAGGGGTGGGCACACAGCGCGAAACGGTCCAAAACAATTTGACATGCGAATTGCGTTGCGATACAATTTAGCAGCCCACCCTAAACTGGAGATTCGCATGCGTGGCGTTTCGTTCCTGACGTTCGTCGTGTTCCTCACCCTGAAATTGTGCGGCGTTGTTGATTGGTCGTGGGGCTTCATTGTGCTCCCCGCGGGCGTTCTGTTCGGCTGCGCGGCCCGCGAAGGCGAGATCGAGAAGGCACTGAATAAAGACCTGTCGAACGTGTAATTTGAAATGACATTTGCATCGCATTTCATTATTTCTTAGAGCCACATCGGGAACGATCTTCGTCGCCCTTTTCTCCTAACCGGAACCCACCATGCCGCGCAAATCCGTTCGCGACTGGTCCGACGACCCCGCAGCCGACCTGCTCACTTGCACGGGCACACCGTCGCAGCCCGGCTGCGGGCGCGGGTTTGCTGCGCTCGCTAAGCACCCGCGCACCGGCGTCCGGTGCGGTCGGGATAAGTGCCCGCACTGTGGCGTCCGACGTGCGGTCCCGGACGCGCTACACGCGACCTACACGAAGTGGTTCGGACTGGTCGCGAAGTACACGCCGGAAGCCGCGAAGAATCTCGGTGACTACGACGCCGCGTTCGACCTGATCCACGACGCTTACATCGTCGCGCTGCTCCGGTGGGTTCCCGCGCGGGCCGCGTTCTCGACGTTCGCGGTTTGGCACCTGCGGCGCGCCGCGGCCTACGCGCGGCCGACCGCTCAACAACAGTTTGAACGTTCCGTGGTAATAACCGGCCCCTCGGAAATAGAAGCCACCCCCGCGGTGGAGATTTCGGCGCTGATCGAACAGGCGACCCCGGCAGATATGTCGCGGTTGTTAAACGTGCTCCCGAAGCGGCACCGCACCGTGGTTGCGATGAAGCTCGGATTGCCCCCGCACTCGCGCGCCCACACGCACCGCGAGATCGCAACGGATCTCGGTGTTTCTCCGCAGCGATCGCAGCAGATGTACGAGCGCGCGATTTCGACCCTGCAACAGTCCTTCTAACCCGGAGTTCCCCAATGCTCGGAATCGAAGGCGTCGGCAAAGACGCGCCCACAGTTACGAACGCGACCGGCGGCAAGCAATCCGCGTCACCGTATCGCGCGGACCTGCTCCCGCCGCACGCGCTGCTCGAAGTGTCGAAGGTGCTGAAGGAAGGCGCGGACAAGTACGGCGAGAACAACTGGCACAAGATCCCCGCGGCAGACAACGTGAATCACGCCCTGGTTCACTTCTATGCCTTCCTCGCGGGCGATGCCAGCGACGCGCACCTTGAACACGCGGTGACTCGCGCGCTGTTCGCTTTGGATCAGGTTAAGAGCGGACGCGATCAACAGATGCGCAGCCGCGCGCAAGAAATGCTCCGCCCGCTCACCGTGTCAGACTTCAAACCCGGCGAGCGAGTTCGGACCAAGTACGGACACCCCGGCACTGTCATCGAATACGAGGACTGTGAGTGCGTGGGCGTTCGGTTAGACGGTTCTGGTCGCGTGTGTGGTTGGCTACCGCACACACTCGCAAAAATCTGACCCCACCACGCGGCCAATTGGCCGCGTTTCTTTTCGCCCGTCCCCTCAATCATCGTTGGAGTGTCGCCATGAGTCGGCCGGTAATCTACATCGCGGGACCGATCAGCAAAGGGGATCTGCTTCATAACGTGCGGCAAGCGGACACGGCGTTTCTCGCGCTCGTCCAGGCCGGGTTCGCGCCCATCAACCCGATGCTGAGCGTGTACGCGGGCGCGGCCAAAGGCGTGCCCGCGTACACTTACGACCCGGCGTCGGATGAAGATCGCATGACAGGGTACCGCGTCGTGGCAGAAGCGACGCGGACCAGCGCGTTGCCCATGCGACACCAAGATTGGCTTGACATCGATCTAGCGTTCGTTGAGCGATCGGACGCGGTTCTCCGACTGCCCGGCGAGAGTATCGGCGCGGCCGCGGAAGTGTCGCACGCGGAAGTGAAACAGATCCCAGTGTTTTACGACGTCGCACACGTTACCGATTGGTTCTTCGGTAACGCGAGGCGGTCGCTCTCGCACCCGTGGTTACGGCGGTTGCTTCCGCCGCGCCGGAACGGGATGTCTCACACCGACAACCAACTCTCTGGTTGGGTGCGGCGTGGGCTGGAAGACGTGGACGGGATCACGCACAAACTCACGGCCATCAAAGACGGGGGACAGTGGATGGTGCGTGACGCGGATCTGCGTTCATTCCTCGCAGCGGTAGGCAACGCGGCACGTAATTGAGTATCAACCTCGTATTCACGCGGCCGGGGCTTAGTGGCTCCGGCCGCGTCGTTTTCTGCGCGGATCAAGGCGCGAAACGCAACTGTGCATTGCTTTACGGGGGCGTTTCGCGTCGTAACATGCGTCCGTGGAATATGTTCAGGTCTGTCTGGCGCACATCAGCGGTTGCACACAACGGCCGTCGTATACCCCCGCGGAAAAACAAAATGCAGATACGTGACCGCATTGCTTTAAAAGCCGAAAATATCGATTGCTATTACTATTTATTATATGTTGTATATTGCTTTGTTTTTGTGGAGGGTGTACGGCAGCCGTTGTGTGCAACCGTTTACGCTGGCTTGAATGTAGTTAACCACTTGAAATCGTTGGCGTTTCGCGCGATTTTGGGCCGCGAAACGACTGCACAGTTACGCTTCACACCTTGAACGTCACAAGTGAAGTTGCTTTGCGACGCATTGTGCGTTGCGTTTCATTTCGATGCGATATACAATTCACACGCTCTGATACAGACGCCACGCATGCTCGCGCTGGTTCCGTCCGATCTCGGGCACGAATGACAGAGGGCTGCGAAGTGAAGATCCCGACACCGAAGCAGGCCCGCGCCGCGAAGAAGCTCGCTCCGGCGCCCGCGACGATGCCACCGAGCGTGCCGCAAGACTTCCGGCCGTTCGTGATCGACACGCCCGGCAAGTGGCTCGCGATCTTCGACATCCACGCGCCGTACCACGATATTCCGACGCTCGAACTGGCCGCCAGTTACGGGCGCCGCGAGAAGGTCGCGGGAGTGATCTTCGGGGGCGACTTCCTCGACTGTCACGACCTGAGCGACCACGACAAGGACAGCGACGCGGCCCGCTATCAGGACGAGATCCAGATTGGTGCGCAGTTGATGCGCTGGTTCCGCTCGCAGTTCCCGAAGGCGCGGCTGATCGTGAAGGAAGGGAACCACGAAGAACGGCTGCACCGTTACGTGATGCGCAACGCCCGCGCCCTGTCCGGGCTGCCCGGTGTTTCGACGCCGGAGTTTCTCGGGCTGGGCGACATCGGCGCGGAGTGGGTCGGCGACAAACGAACGATCGCGCTGGGCAAGCTCGACATCGTTCACGGCCACGAGTTCCACGGCAGCGGCGGCGTCTATCCCGCGCGCTGGTTGTGGGCGAAGACGCGGGCCGTCGTGATGTGCGGTCACTTCCATCGCACGAGCGCGTACCACGATCGCGATCTACGGGGCCGGCCCGAAGCCGCGTGGAGCGTGGGTTGCGCGTGCTACCTGCACCCGCGGTACGCGCGAAACAACTCGTGGAACCACGGGTTCGCAATGATCGAAGTTGAACCGTCGGGCCGGTTCCGTGTTGAGAACCTGCGCGTCCGCGACGGACGAATTGAGTAACGATTATGACTTCTACCGGACAACTAACGGCCGAGCGATTGATTGAAGCGCTGGCCGCGGGGAAGACTGCGACCGAAGCCGCGGCGGAAGTCGGCGTCTCGGTTTCGACCGTCTACCGCTACATGCGCGACGCCACGTTTCGCGCTTCTGTGTCGGCTCGCCGCGGTGACATGTGGGCACCGGATGCCGAGTTACTTCGCTCCGAGGTGCGGAACTCGATCCGCCGGTTGATCGCGCTTCGCGATAGCCCGCTGACTCACGATTCGACGCAACTTCGAGCGTCGATCGCGATCATCGAATTGGCGACGCAGATCAAGAAGATCACGGACGATGAACCCCGACTCGCCGCGATTGAAGACAAGCTCAACGGAACCGACGCCTCAACGGAGGCTTGAACGATGTTAGGTATCGCAATCGTGCTGGTGCTGCTCGTCGCGGTTCTCGCCGCTCGTTGCTTCGGTTTTGGTGGTAACGACCGCATCGACGACCAGTGCGAATTCAACCGACTTCGGGCCACGTGGAAAGCGGGTCGCGCGGGACCGATGGCCCCTGTGATCTTCACCGCACGGGTTCGTTAATCGCTGCCGGGTGACCCATGACCACACACGATACCGATGGCGACAGCCCGCCCGCGATCCGCGCGGCGGTTGTGTTCCTGAAGCATCTCGACATCATCCGCTGTCCGCCGTGCGACGGTGGTTACTCGCGCGACAATGGCCGCGAGCTTACTGCCGACGAGAGCGACGCGGAATCGGCGGCTCTCGACCTGCTTCGGTGTTACTTCCTCGACGCGCGCCGGTTCCTGTTTCCGGGAACGGGTGCCAGCAACGGAGACACAACGTGACTTCGCGACCCGCTTTATCGCCGCAACCGTCGCGCGGTAACAAAACGCCGCGCATTCTTCCGGACAGCGACTACAGCGTGTGGTGGCCCGAACCGCCGCACGGGTGCAACTGCGTCGATGCGTTTTGCCGCGGCGTGCTTACGGGCGCGGCCGTTGTGCTGGTGATTTTCGTGACCGCCATCGCGTTGAAGTTACTGTGAACCTCAAATCGCTCGAACGCCGTCTCGCGAAACTCGCCACGAACGAAGCGGAAGCCGCAGTCGCAGCCCGCTTCGCCGCCTACGCGAAGCGCCCCGTCGCTTACGTCGAAAAGCACCTCAAAAGCTACGTCACGCCAAAACAGCGTGAGATCCTCGAACTACTCGATAAACCGCCATACCGCGTGCTCGCGCGATCCGCGAACACGCAGGGCAAGACGTTCATCGCGGCGTCGAAGTGCTGTCACTTCTTCGATACCGAGCGACCGTCGATCACACTCGCGACCGCACCGACCGCCAAGAGCGTGACGGACCTACTGTTTAAGGAAATCCGGAGGTTGCGTCCGGGCGACAGGCAACTCGCGCCGAAAGCGCCGCGGTTGCAAGCGAGTCACGAGCACTACGTTGACGGCTACACGTCGAACAACCCTGATGCGTTCCAGGGGCGCCACGGCGCGCGGCTGGGACTCGTATTTGACGAAGCGACCGGCATCGATCCCGCGTTCTGGGCGCGCGCGGAAACGATGTTCGAGTCGCACGGCGGCCACTGGTGGCTCGCGACCTACAACCCGAACGATTCGGCTAGTCCCGCATACCTTGCGGAAGAATCCCGCGGCTGGCACGTGGTCGTCCTGTCCGCGCTCGAACACCCGAATGTCCTCGCGGAACTCAACGGCGACACACCGCCCGTTCCCGCCGCGGTGCGCCTCTCAACCGTGCTGCGCCGAATGGCCGCGGAGTGCGAGGAAACCCGCAACCCCGATCCCGCAGTAGATTTCGAGTTCCCCATAGGTTCGGGCGTCTGGTGGCACCCGAAGACGCCCGACTTTGAAGCGCAGATCATGGGCCGGTGGCCCGTCTCGCCGACGTCCGCGCTGTTCAGCCCGTTTCTCGTCGAATCGTGCTTCCGGATGCAGCGCGCAGTCGATCCGCGGTGGCAATTCGCGATGGGCTGTGACGTGGCCCGTTTCGGCGATGACAAAACCACGATCGCGCTGCGGTGCGGCCCGTGCCTATTGCGGCTCGAATCGCACTCCGGCGTTAACACGACGTGGATCGCGGACCGGCTCCGGACCGTGATCCGTGAGACGTTCGGGAAACTGGGTCTTGTTCCAGACGACTCAATGAGCGTACCAATATTTATAGATGATACCGGCGGTTACGGTGCGGGCGTGATCGATCAGGCGCACGGATACAACTTCATCGGTGTGAACAACTCCGAGAAGTCGCCCGATCCGCGGTACCCGAACACCCGGAGCTTCGTTTGGTGCGAACTGGCCGCGCTCGCGCAGGCCGGCGCGCTGGACCTGAGCCGGCTACCGCTCAATGAGCGTCAGAACATCAAGGCGGAACTGACCGCGGCCCGCTACCGAATCGATAGCGCGGGCCGGCGCGTGGTGGAACCGAAGGCACAGATTAAGGAGCGGCTAAAGCGCTCGCCCGACCGGGCCGACGCGCTCACGCTCTGTTACTACCTCGCGGCGCAGAGCGTACCGCGGTTGTGAACGGGGTGAAGCGTGACACTGGCACAGGCTCAGCACCTTCTCGCCGAATTGGTGCGGCTCAAGTCGGATGTGGAACGGTATCAGCGCGCTATGGGCGCTCTTGGTTCAGTGCCAGAGGTCCGCACCAGCGCTCACGACAAGATTGCGAATCTCGCGTACCACGCGCACCGGAGCTACGCGAGTCTCGAATATCGGCTGGCCCGGATGCTGTCGGGGCAAACGCACGATCCGTGTTCGTCCGCGCCGTCCATACCGTCCGCTCCGGGCGCCACGATGCCCCGAATCTGAGGACGAGTCATGATCGAGAACCCGGCCCTATTGAAGTTCACGAACGAGAGCGTTCGCACCACGGCGGATCTGCTCGCGGGACTGTTAACCGTGCCAACCGCCGTTCTCGACGCGGTGGTTGGGCAGGGGCTTTCGGCCACACTCGGCGCCAATGACACGGCATTGCTGCGGAGCGCGGCGTGGGAGGCGAGCGACTACACGGCGATCGGGGCCGCACAGGGTATCGCCGGGACCGACACCGGCGCCCGGGCGATGTTGACGAACCACGACGTTATCGCGCTGCTGCGCGTGCTGGTGGTTGTGAAGCAGATGATTGCGGCGAATTCCGACCTGGGGCCGTTGGTCCGGAAGATCGCCGTCAACCCCCGTCCCAACTCGGTGGTGTAGTCGTGGCGAACGCGATCAAGTACGTGGACAACGTTCTCGGATCGAACGGGAACACGGGTGACAACCCCGGTTCCGGTTCGACAGGGGCGTATGCGGACCTCGATACCGCACTCGCCGCGATTACGGGCGGCGGGAACCGGATCTGGGTGCGAAACACCGGAACCGACTACGCGAAGGCGTCGGCGGTCACGTTCCCGGCGAGCTTGAAAGGGGACACGACGGACGGCAAGAACGTGATCGAGGGGTACGCGACCACACCCGGCGCGCGGGACGGGCGCCCCACGTTCTCGTGCTCGCAATCGGGCGGGAACGTGTTCGCCCTCAACGACAACGACTTTTTCGAGTTCACGCACTTGCGGTTCACGCAGACGCACGCCACGAAGGGCGGCGCGTTCAGCCTGGCGACCTCGGCCAGCTCCCCGTTGGTGTGCCGGGATGTCGTGGTAGACGGTTGCCTCGCTCCCATTAACGCGAATATCGCGAGTGTGTTTTGGACGTGGGAGAACTGCGAGGTGCTCAACTGCACCACGACGGCGAGCCTGTTCCCGGGCTCGAACGGGGGCTTCATAAAGCTGTTCGGGTGCGACGTCCACGACTGCCCGTCTTCGGAGTTGTCCCGCGGGGGATCGTTCGGGATCGGCTATCAAGTCGAGGTCGTCAAATCGATCATCGACGGGTTGGCGGCGGGGATTAACGGGAACACCGGCGGCGCGACGCCGATCACGTGGGTTTCGCGGGACTCGATTTGGGTGGACATCACCGGAAGTGCCGTCAAGACCTCGACGACCACGGGCACGATCAGTCTCGAAATCGAGAACAGCATTTTCTACGCGATCGGTTACGGGATCGAGAACACGGCGCTAACTCAGAATATCGTGATGTCGCAAGTGCGCGTGCTGCGAAACAACGCTTACGGATCGTACACATCGGGGGCGTACACGGGCATGGGCGCCGGGTTCGGGGACTTCGCCCTGACCGCGGACCCGTTCGTGAACCGGGCCGCGAGAGACTTCACGCTGAATAACACAGCGGGCGGGGGCGCTCTGCTCCGGGGCAAGGGATTCCCGACCGCGTTCCCGTCCGGACTTACGAACAACCGCGACGTGGGCGCGCTCCAACACGCGGACAGCGGCGGCGGGACTGTGGGCGGTCCGCCGCGCGTTCTTCAGCCCAACACATGGTCCTTAGTGGGGTAACAGATGGCCGGAATTGTCGCGCACGTGAATAGCGGTGAGGTCGCGTTGGTCGCGAGCACACCAAAGACCGTTTTGCAGATCAAGGCGCCGACGAATCAGCGCGTGCTCATCAAGAGCCTGCGATTGTTCGGCAAGGCGGCGGCGGGCGGGACGGGTGTGCCGGTCAAGGTGCGGGCCACGCGCTCAACCGCGAACTTCGGCACCCTGAGCGCGGCCGCGCCCGGGAAGAACGATCCGAGCGACACGGAGACGCTCCAAGCAACGGCCGGCGCGAACGCGACTGTTGAGCCGACCACTCCCGCTGACACCGGACTGATCTGGGAAGTGCCGGACCAGTCGGGCGTGATCGAGTTCTTGCCGCCTGGGATGGAGATTCGCATTCCGGGCGGCGCGGCGCTGAACATCGAATGTACCTCGACGGGCACTCCGACCGTTGCGGTGCAGGCGACCTACGAAGAGTAACCCGTGCCCAAGACGATCGTAGCCGTTCGGCGCCGCCGACCGTTCATCGGAGAACCCCGGCGGGCGGCTGCGGTCGTTTCGGCCCGGCCCCCAGCGCGCCCGCTCGTCGTCGCCCAGATCCGCCGTACACACGTTGGACGCGGTACCATCGGGCGCCCTACGAAGCTCGCGACCCCGGTTGTGGCGAAGCGCCCGCCCGCAGTGCTCGTAGCCGCGCTCCGGCGCCCGGTCCGGCCCCCATTTCGTGGCTTCGTCGGACGGCCGACGAAGCTATCCGTCGCACCAGCCGCGACCACGATACCGCGCGTTCTTGTCGTATCTCAGCGCGCACAAGTCCTAATCATTCGCCGAGCATTTATTGGGCGACCTGCGCGCGCTGCCACCACGAAGCGGCCCCCTTCGGTACAGGTCGCCGCGCTGCGATTGGCACGGTTCGCGGGAGCCGCGCGACTGATTCGCACACCGGTCGCGAACGCGCAGCCGGCTCCCGCGACCGGGCACCGCGTGACCGTTATAGGTCGCCTCAAGAACCGTCTGAACGTCACCGGCCGGCTGTGGAACGTGGTGACCGTGATAGGAAGGGGGCAACCGTAATGTCCGCGTCACTCGTCGCAAACCCGCCGATCAAGATCCCGCGCGGGCAGGACACCACAATCCGGGTCAAAACGTTTCCCGCAACTGATATCAGCAGTTGGGGCGCGGTTTTACTCACGATCCGTGCTGATCCCAACTATCCGCGTGCGTCTTTGGTGGATGTCACTGCGGCCCGTACCGGTGACCTCGATACGAAGTCGTGGAGCGTCGCACTCACGTCTACCGCGTACACGGTCGTTGACGCCGCAAAGGGGATCTTCGATATCGCGATCCCCCGGGCCGCTGCGCTCGCACTCGAAGCGGGTACACAGCGTTACGTTCTCGACGTCTGGCGTACCGATCCGGGTTCGGAGTGGCAGGTCGTCGAGCCGACGTGGGTATCGATGTTGCCATCGATCCGCGACAATTGACATGCGATATGTGTAGCGACGCATCTCTTAGCGACATACAATATTCAAGCACACTTTGAGGCGTTGCCGTGTCCGACGTTTCTGAATTGGATCGGGAGCTTCGTCGCGCGGTCGCGGCCGAAGCGAAGCTCCGCGAAGCGACGATTGACGTTGTTCAGTCGCTCGGCTCGTGGACCTCGCGCGACCTCGCGTTCGCGGCGTCCGATGCAATGGGTGTTGCCGGCTGTGGGATCTACAGCCCGCCGCTCTATCAGGACAACACGAAAAGCGGCGAAGTCATCCCGGTCTACAAGACGGAAGGCGAGCTATTCTCAGCGTACCCTGGAGTGACACAATTTATCCTTGAGGAGCCTGGTGCTGTAGCGGAAGATCGGTGCTCACCGTAATCCGTTACCGGGAGAGGCTCCATGCGTCCCACGTACTCGTTCCCCGAGTCGGTTGTCGAAGCGATTGTGCGCGATCGGTACGGGCACCCGGACCCGCGCGTTCAGGAGCGCATGGAGATCCTGTGGCTCAAGAGCAAGAACGAGTCGCACGGGCGCATCGCCGAACTCGCCAACGTGTCCCGGTCCACGGTTCAGCGGACCTTGCACATCTTCGCGGCGAAGGGCCTCGATGGGATTCGGTCGTTCGGGTGGAAGGGACAACCCAGTGCCCTGACGCCACACGCGGCAACGATCGAACAGGAGTTCCGCAAGCACCCGCCTCACACGGCTCACGAGGCGGCGCGGCGGATCGAGGAGCTGACGGGCGTCCGACGAAAAGTGTCGCGGGTGCGCAAATTCCTCAAGGACGACCTGGGGATGAAGTGCTTGAAGGTGGCACCGATCCCGGTCCCGCCCAAGAAGACGATCGAGGAACACGCCCGAGCGCAGGCGGACTTTTTAAAAGGCGGACCTGGAACCGAAGTTGGCGGAGGCGCGGAGCGGTAAGCGGTCGGTGTACTTCGTGGATGCGTCGCACTTCGTATTGGCGTCGTTCCTGGGTTGGGTGTGGTGCTTCGTGCGGTTGCACGTGCGCGCGGCAAGTGGTCGGCAGCGGTACAACGTGCTGGGCGCGCTGAACGCGGTCACGCACGAACTGGTGACGGAGATCAACACGACGTACATCACCGCCACGTCGGTGTGCGCGTTGCTTCACACGATCGCGCGCCGGGCGGGCTCGGTGCCCGTCACGTTGGTGCTGGACAACGCCCGGTATCAGCGGTGCGTGTTGGTGCAGGACGCGGCCAAGCAGTTGGGGATCGAGCTGCTGTTCCTGCCGTCGTACTCGCCGAACCTGAACTTGATCGAGCGCCTGTGGAAGTTCGTGAAGAAGGACGTGCTCAACAGTCGGCACCATCAGGACTTCAAGAGGTTCCAGAGTGCCATCGACGGGTGCCTCGCGGATCTGCCGACCAAACATCGAGAGAAACTGGCGACTCTGTTGGCCCACAACTTCCAGACCTGGAACAATGTGTCACTCCTGGGCGCGTAAAGCATAAAGGCCATCCGGGACCGGTCGCGCGTAATGGCGGCGTACAACGAGTTCGCGATTTGCGCGCTCGAAAACCGGGTCAATTACGTCGTCGGCGAAGGGCTGAAGTACACCGCAACGGGCAAAGACCCGCGGAACGCCGCGCACCGCAAAAGTGCGGAGTGCGTGCAGCACGTTATCGAGGTGTGGGAATCGCTCAACAACCTTCCGGAGATGGAAGCAGAGGCGCTCTGGCGGCTCGACGTCGAAGGCGAATTCTTCATCCGGCGGTTTCCCGACAAGAAAGGGTTCGATCACCTTCGGTTCGTCGAACCGGAACTCGTCCGCGCACCGATCGCGAGTACGACCGACCCCGCGATGTCGTTCGGCATCGAAACCGACGCCGAAGACGTGGTGTCCGTGCGCGCGTATTGGATCGTGGACGCGCCCACACAGGACATGGCACCGACGCGCGTGGTCGCCGACGACGTGATTCACGCGAAACTCAATACGTGGAGCAGTGCGAAGCGCGGCGTGCCCACGTTCTACCCGGTCGAAGCGAACCTGAAGCGTTGCGAAGATCTGCTCGCGTCGATGACGTCGGTTGCGAAGGCGCGCGCGAAGATCGCGCTGATCCGCAAAATCACCGGGCTGACGAGTTCGACCGCGGACACGTTGCTCGCACGGCTCACGGCCGCTCGCGCGACCGACCCGAACACCGGCGAGACGCTCAACATCGAGCAACTCCGGTACGGAACAGTGCTCACCGCGTCCGGGAACACGGATTACCAGATGCCCGCGGCCAATCTCGGCGCGGGCGACATCGTGGAAGTGCTGCAAGCGGAACTGCGCGCGGTCGCGTCGCGAATGGTCATGCCGGAGTGGATGTTCACCGCGCTGGCCGATGCGAAGTTCAACAACGCTTTCATCGTCGAGGCGCCGACAACCAAGAGCTTCAAGCGGTTGCAAAAGCGGATGCGCGACGCCTTCGGGCGGATCGCGCACGGGCCGCGCGTCTCACTCCTCTGGCGCCAACTCCGGGCCGCGGTCGCCGCGGGTTTGCTGTGCGCGAACGACCTGGAAAACGTCGTCATCGGGTGCATCGGCCCGACGCTCGAAGCTCGCGACCCGCAAGGCGAAGTAACGCGGCACAAGGAAATGGTGGAAGCCGGGTTCGAGTCGAAGGAAACCGCTCAACGGTCGTTAGAACTTGACCCGGAAAAGGAAGCCCCGCAGATCGCGCGCGAAATGGCGGGGCGCGCCCGACCGACCGCCGACGCGAGTGCGGTCGCACAGACGCAGGAAGCGTTCTACGCCGGGAAACTCCCGCGGGACGCCGCAGCCGCCAACCTCATGATTCTGTTGGGGTTCACGCGCGAGCAGGCCGAAGCGCTGCTCCCCGCGTCCGACTGCGTGAAGCGAACCGACGACGGACCGCAACCCGGCGGTATGCCGGGAACGCCCGGCGCGCCCGCAATCCCGGGAGACACTCCGCCCGATAGTGGTGGCGACGTACCAGTTGGGGACGGGTCGCAGCCGGCGCCGCAAGCTCCGGAGCACGGTGCGGACGATGGGGTAATGGACGCGATCACGCGCGAAGCTATGCAAGCGCTGGGCGTTGACACCCCGGAACCGGTGCAGGAGCAGTTCCGCGAAGCGCATGCCGAAGGTGAGGTGTTTCAAGCCGGGCAGCGTTGGTACGTGGTCAAGAACGGCCACGTCCAGCCCGCACCGGCGCCGACCAGTAGCGTCGGCGCAAAATCAGGTGCGCGCAGCACCGGTAAACCGGTCGCACCCGCGGCCCCGCAAACACCACCGACACCGACCGACGCAAAAGCCGCGAACACTGTGTGGGCGAAGGTTCCGGAAGCGAAAAAGAACACCGCCGCGGCAAAGATCGCGACGGCAGCCAAAGCCGCAAAGGATAAAGAGCTTCTTGCAAAAGCGGCTGTGTGGGCTGACAAGATGGCGGCTAAACATGCGGACGCGGTGGCGAAGAAACTGAACGTCTCGCCCACGCTCGCGCGCTACTTGCTCGCGAACGCAATCAAGTCGCTGTGCGCGAAGGCCGTCAAGACCGGCGGCGCGGCCACGATGGACCTCGACACGTCCGGTTCGTTGGGCGGGGGCAAGATCAAGCTCGGCGTGAAGGTGAAGCCGCGCGAGGCGTTTGACCCCAACGAAGCGCGCGACGCCGCGGGGCAGTGGACCGCCGACGGTGGCACGTTGACGAGCGACCCGGCGGACTACGAACAGACGGTACACATCGGCGGTTGGGGCGGTGCGAAGGTACGGCCCGCCAAGCGGCCGGACGGGTCGTGGGGCTGGAAGCGCCAGGGCAAAGGGTACTCGCCTACCGAACAGTTGACCGCGGAGCAAAAGGACTCAAAGGGGTATTTCACCGAAGACGGGTGGTTCTATCTCGACCGCGATCAGACGCCCGGTGCGCGGTGGAAGGCGGGGTACGCGCCAAAGCTGGCGAGCGTGCATCCGCTCATCCGCGCCGCTCTCGAACCGGACGCCCACGGTATTGACTGGCGCCCGACATCGGCCGTTCCGGAAGACTTCTACATCGAACAAACGGCCGCGGCCCCGTCCGGCGCGCTGGTGCTGCGCGAGGCGGGATTCACCGGCGTTGTGACCGCGACGAACGGTGTCACCTACCACTACGTCGACGGAAAGCGCGTCGCAGCCGCGGCGCACGAAGATCACGTCACGAAAGGCGGGCAACCGTCGCCCGTCATCAAGGCGCCCGACGCGAACCAGTTCGCGGACATCATCCATTTAGTGGGCGATCACTACGTGAAGGGCGAAGCCGACTGGAAGGCCGCGGGGAAGGCGATCGACAAGGTTCTGAAGAAGTACGGGGGTGGACAGGCGGAATGGGACAAACTCGCGGCCCAATTCGGGTTCGATACCGGCGGTAAAAAGTCCGTCGGCGCGCTCCTCAACGCCATCAAATCGCACTTCGACGCGCACGGCGTTGACGAATCGAAAGTCGTCGCGGCAAAGGGAGAGGCAGCGGCCGAACCCGCGCCGCAATCCGCACCTGAAAGCGCGCCACAAGCGACGTCCGAAGCGGCGCCGCAAGTCACACCCGAAGAGACGGTCAACGAGCTAAAAACGTACTTGAACAGCACGGTTCTATCGCCGGCTGAAGCAAAAGACGCCATACATCACGCCCTGTACGACGCCATCGTTGCCGGGCACGACGGCGCCGCGCTGATGGCGCAGGCGCTCGGCGTACCGAGCATCGATACATCGAACCTGAACGCGCTTCTGGACTCGCATTTTGCGAACAAGGCCACCGCGACCGAATCACCAGAAACCGCGGAACCAGATGCGCCCGAATCGCCGGAACAGGCCGCGGAGCCGGAAACACCTGCGGCACCGAACGCGGACGCGCCCGAACTCGGCTCGCGCGACGGTTACAAACCGGCCACGTTCGACCCGGCCGCGGCGCCCGTGAAGGATTACACGGGTAAATCGCCGCAGGAAATTGACCCGACGTGGAAGGTCAACCCGAACCCCGCGAAGCAGGCTTACGGCGGCGTGTTGGTGCGCACCGACCCCGCGACCGGCAAGACGCAAGTGCTACTCCGGAAACCCACGGGTAACTTTGAC
The DNA here is from genome assembly GCF_001610855.1 of Gemmata sp. SH-PL17. Taxonomy (NCBI): domain Bacteria; kingdom Pseudomonadati; phylum Planctomycetota; class Planctomycetia; order Gemmatales; family Gemmataceae; genus Gemmata; species Gemmata sp. SH-PL17. The sequence continues at coordinate 7,207,051 of NZ_CP011271.1, read as the reverse complement.
GGCTACGTGTGGACATGGCCGAAGGGGAAGTTAACGGACGCGCAGAAAACGCACCCGGACGCGCAGACGGCCGCGCTCGCGGAAGTCGCAGAAGAGACGGGGCACAAGGGCGAAATCATCGACCACGTCCCCGGCGTGTTCAAGAGCGACGGCAGCACGACGAATGCGTTCTTCCTGATGAAGTCCGCGGGCGAAGATCCCTCGTTGATGGACAAGGAAACCGCGGAAACGCAGTGGGTCGACATCGATAAGGCGCACGAGTTAATCGAACAAACGACTAAGGCCGCGGGCAAGAAACGCGACTTGGAGATCCTCGAAGCGGCGAAAGCGAAGCTCGGCAGCGCGGACGATCCGAAAATCAACGCCGCAGCGGACGACCTGAAAGCGGCCGTTCACGCGCTCGCTGAACAAGGCGCGTCGCCGGAGCAAGTCGCGGCCACGTTCAAACAGAAGTTGAGCGGTTTTCACCCGCACGCGGTCGCCGCGATCGCATCCAAGACAATCACGAGCGGTGATCCCGCGGACCTGATCCCGAAAGCGGTCGATTTCGTCACGGAGCACAAGGGATTGCCCGTGTTGGCGAATATCAAGAACGTGAAACCGATCGGGAAAGGTTCTACCGGCGCGAAGATCGGCACAACGGCGAGCGGCGCGAAGGTCGTCATCAAAGACGGCGGCGGGAAGCCGCACGGTCAGGAGCAAGTCGGCAACGAAGTTGCGGCCGACAAGATCTATCAGTTGCTTGGCGCCAACATCGCGAAGTCGAAAGTCGAAACGAAGGACGGGGTCAAGCACAAGGTCGCGCAGTGGGTCGAGGGCGAATCGCTCAACACCTATTTGAATAATGCCACACCGGAACAAGCGGGCGCGGTCAAAAAGGAAATCCAGAAGCAGTTCGTCGCAACCGCGCTGCTCGGTAATTGGGACGTCGCGGGGCAGACACTCGACAACATCAAGGTGTCGCCGGACGGGAAGCCGTACCTCATCGACAACGGCGGATCGTTCGACATTAGCGCGAACGCCACGAAGAAGGGCGGGACACAGAAGCCGTTCGCCGCGGACAGCGTGCCGGAACTGGCAACGCTGCTCGATTCCGCGAAGGCGCCACAAGCCGCGTCGGTGTTCGCGGGCATCTCGAAAGACGAAATCGTCTCGCAGATCAACGACGTGGTCGCGAAGAAAGACGCGATTCTGACCGCGACCCCGACCGCGCACAAAGCGGCGATGGCGAAGCGAATCGAGTACCTCGCGACGTGGGCGGCGAAGGACGGGAAACCGAACGCGGTGAAGGTCGACGGGGGCGCACACGGCGACATTTGGCTGAACCCGAAGCCGGGCGTCCACGTTCACCGGAACCACCTCGCGAAAGACATCGGTTCCCCGGAAACGGTCGATTACATCAACCACATCGACCCGCACGAGTACCAAGCGATCCGAAAGTACACGGGTAACAGCTACGCGGCTCTAAACTCGGCACTCTACGCGAAAAAGCCGCTCGACGCGCACTCACAGGAAGTGGACGATGGGCTTCAGGGTACGTTCGCGAAGGCCGCGACGTTCCCGCCGAAGACGCTTGTGCGGATGATGAACAGTCCCGGCCCGAAGTTCCTGGACGTGCTACAGCGGGCGATGGCCAGCGACCGGCCGATTAAGTGGCGCAATTACCAGAGCGCGGGGCCGGGGGGCACGTTCGGTAAGCACAGAAACATGAAAATCACGTTCGAGAACGTCACGGAAGGTGCGATCGACGTGGAACCGCTGACGTCGGTTCCCGGTGAACACGAATTGCTGCTCAACCGCGGCACCTTCTACAAGGTGAAGTCCGTTACCGAAAACAAAGGCAAGGTTCACGTCGTCATGACCCAGATCCCGAAAACTGTCGCCGAAACCGGACACTACCTGGAAGCCGCAGCACCCGTGTCGGATGGCCCCGCGGTAACCGGGACGCCGGGCGATCCGCCCGCACAGAAAGACCCGGACCGGGAATGGACCGCGGAAGAACTGGCCGCACGTGCGAAGCAGAAGGATGACGAGTTCGCCGCGCAGTTCGTCGCCAACATGACCGCGCATCACGGCTGATCGAATCACCCCGGAACCCGGCCACACGCGCCGGGTTCCTGCTATCCCATTACCTCGCTATTGTTTCCCGTCCGAATTCGATCGTACACTTTAACGAACAGTTATTCGTTGCGTGGTGCGGTCGCGTGGAAATCACCCTCCGAGAATCTCTGACCGTCGGCAGCATCGGGCGCGTGGACCGGGCCGCGAACACGATTCGTGACGTTCGTGTGTGCGGGCTGCGGAGCACGAACGGGCGCCGGTACAGCGCCGGCGCGCTTCGCAACGCAAAGCAACTTTACGAGGGCGCCCGCGCGTTTTTTAATCACCCGGACGGCGAGAGCAACACGCGCAAGTTCGGGGACCGCATCGGGCGCCTCGTGAACGTTCGCGAGGCCGATGACGGCGGGTTGATCGCGGACCTGAAGTACAACCCGAAACACCGGGACGCCGAAGCGTTCCTTTGGCTTGCGGAACACGATCCCGCGGGTATGGGGTTGAGTCACAACGCCGAAGGGCGCGGCGTCCGCCAGGGCGACGGCGAGATTCTCGTTGAAGAGATCACGAAGGTTCACTCCGTCGATATCGTCGACAACCCGGCCACCAATCTCAGTCTTTTTGAACAGGACACCAGCATGGACCCGGTAGTTGATCCCGCGGCCGGCGCGAGCGGTTCGGGCGGGGGCGACGTGAACGACAAGCTCGCCGCGCTCGCGGCCGACTTCGCCAAGCACCCGGAGTGGGACAAGAAGACGAAGATCACGAAACTGAAAGCGCTCATCAACCTGATGGAAGACGGCGACGCGGACGCGAAGGGCGCCGACGACGAAATGTCCGAAGGCGAAATGATGGAGCAACTCGGTGCGTTCCGCAGCCCGGCCGTGCGCCGCGCCCGCGCGCAACTGCTCGTCGAGAGCCGCCGTCGGCTCGCAAGCGAAAAGGGACTCGCGGGGGATCTGGTCACTGGCGTGTTCCTCGAACAACTCGCGGCCGTGCCGGAGGCGACCGCGCTGAAGCTGATCGAAGATCGGCGCGGGGTCGCGACCGTAGCGAAGGCCACGGCACCGAAGTCTACCCAACAGGTCGTAGCCGTGGAGAAGACCGCCGCCGAGATCGCGGCCGAAATCAACTGGTAAGCGTTCGCGGCGCCGCGAACCGCTCAACGTCCGTCCGAACGACACAGGTAACAACCATGCCGGTTCCGCAGTACATCGAAGGCGAAACGCGCCCCCGTAAGGTCGCGATCGCAACCGCGAAGCTCGTCGATAAGGGCGATCTCGTCGGTATGAACGCCGGTACGCTCGTGCGCGCCGAAGACGAGACGTGGACGACCGACCTCGCGACCACACAGAGTAACTTCCGCGCGCGGTTCGCTGGTGTGGCCGCGCAGTCGAAGCTCAGTACCACCAACCCCCGCGTCTTCGGCAACAGCCAAGACAACGTAATCATGGTGAACACGTCGGGCGTGTTCGAGTTCGACTGCGCGAGCGCGACGTTTGAGGTCGGCGACTTCGTGGGGCCGGCAAAGGACACCGGGAACGCGCTGCTCAGTGACCGGGTGGTTGCGGTCGGGGCCGAAGCCAACGCGATCGGGCGCGTCGCCGAGCGCGGCACCGCGATCACCCGCGTAAAGGTCGAAACCCTAAGCGTGCTCGCGCCGGCCGCGCGCCAATCGTGATGACATCTTAATCGCGACGCAATTCGTTGCGATATTTCCTTCACAGCGAACACAACGGAGATGCGACCGTGGCTCGAATCGGACTGAAGTTGCGCGAAGTGATGGCGGGGAAGCCCGCCCGCGAGGGCGCGAAACTGGCTACGGACGTGCTCCGCGAGGGCATCAAGTCCGGGCGCATTTCGCGCGACGACATCTCGTTGCGCGAAATGGCACATTCGCTGATCGGCGACGATTGGGAATCGCACCTGCGGAACTATACCGGCCGGTTGCGCGAAGCGGTCGACGCCGTGGACTCGTCCGGGTTCTCGCCGATCACCGGGCAACTGCTCGTGGACGAGATCAAGGAAAAGTACAAGCTCGCGACGTTCGTGACGGACAAGATGTTCCGCACGATCAAGGTGACGAACGGGAACCTGGGCACGCAGGTCGTGCCGTACCTGACGGACACGATCGACGACCCGGGTATCGTGCAACAGGGGCAGAACTACCCGGCGACGCAGTTCAACGGGCAGTACATCACGCTCCCAGCGCCGGAGAAGTTCGGCCGCATCTGCCGCGTGACGTTCGAGATGATCTACAGCGATCTGACGCGACAGGTCATGGACAGCGCGTCGAGCGTCGGCAAGCGCGTCGGGCTGTGGGTCGAAAAGAAGCGGCTCCGCGTCGCGCTGGGACTGGACAACAACCACGTTTGGAACGGGACCGCGTTCAACACGTACCTGACCGCGGGTAGCTGGGTTAACGCGCTGACGGACTTCACGCTCGTGGACTGGACGTCGATTAACCGGTTGGAGCAACTGTTCGCGAACATGCTCGACCCGGTACTGAACGAGCCGATCGAAATCGACGGCGCGCAGATGCTCGTGCTGCCCGCGCTGAAGTACACCGCGAAGCGCGTTCTAAACGCGACGGAAGTGTTGTCCGGTAACATCACGAGCGGCGCCGGTAACCAGATCGTGAGCGCGAACCCGCTCGACGGCAACTACGAACTGATGTCGTCCAAACACGCGCGCCGGCAACTGCGGACCTACGGGGCCGGTACCTTCACGACCGATCCGATAGCCGATTCGCTGGTTCTATTCGGCTCGTTCAAGGAAGCGTTCGCGTGGCGGGAGGTGTTCGCGCCGCAGTTCGTGCAAGCGCCGCCGCAGGCGCCCGCGGAGTTCGAGCAAGACGTCGTACTCCAAGCGAAAGCGAACGTGTACGGTGTCGCCTGCGTGACCGAACCCCGCAAGGTGATCCGCGCTTACAACTCCAGCGCGACGTGAGAAGATCGGAATAACAACTTGTGGCCGCGAAGATCGATCTTCGCGGCCACTTCATTCATCTCGGAGATATACTCACGATATCCACGAGTTCATAATTACACGTTTTTTTGATTTCAGCAAGAAGTCGGGTTACCTCTTCCGCCGACGCATCCCCGACAGAACAATTCAATACAATTACAATTGTTTTATTTTTCCTGCTTGTGCAGATGCCCGTCGTGTTGTACTCGCGTGTCATCAAGTTGCCGGCCGCATCGTACTCGTACTTCACCGAGTTACCCGCAACGTTGGCAAAAATTCTTCCCTCTACTCTGCGCGTGTTAAGAGGTGGGGTACTATCGCCATCGACGTCACCGGAAGCGACTCTCAGGGGGTAGGTAAGTTCACTTGCTGCATCGAGAGGGGGCGTTGCAGTGGCGAGACGGTTGTTTGCGTCATAGGTGTAGCGCTTGGTGCGGTTCGTGCCGGTCGCCGCAGTTGAAAACAACGGTTCGTCAGTTTTTTCGGAACCCGATCCGGCATCTTCGCCAGCGTTATCAGTGTCTACCCACATCTCAATGCGAGGAACTCCACCAAAGATATTTATTCTCGGCGATGCTATGTGGTCGAGAGCATCAGTAGGAATAAACATCTTGCCAGCTTCCGCATCTGTAACGTGAACCTGACCAGGAAACAGCCTGCCAAATCCACCATCTGTAAGGTGAATCCGCTGCCGGACGGGTTTCGTAAAGCGAACGTCGCCCCGGCTCGACACGTGAACGTGAAAGGTTGGCATTGCTCCTAACACAACGCTCACTTCGACCGGCCGCGCGAGTGAGGTCAGAGCTAATTTGTTGACCGAGGGATATCGCGGGACTTCAAAATACAAATGGGAGCGGAAACCGCCGCCATCAAGGGCCAAATGAAACGGCGACTTGGATAATTTGTTCCAGTGGTGATAAATCGGCAGCCATGCCGCAGCGTCGTTGGCAACTTGGTTAAAATGTTCCGGCGCCGGAAGCGAAGAACTGTATTCAATTTGCGTCGCATGCGATTGGACCGGTACTGGTTGCGACGGCTGCGGTTGCGACTTCACCGCCTTAAACGCATCTGTAGCAACACCAAGCGCCTCCGCCAATTTCTGCACAGTTTCCCAACCGGGTTCGCGCTTCCCTCCCTCAAGGCGAGCAATTGCGTTCGGGAGCAGGCCGGTAAGTTCCCCCAGCTTGGCTTGTGTAAAGCCCGCGGTGTTACGAATTTCCTTTAACCGCAGACCAAACGTCGGATCGATTCGTTTTCTTGGCACGGTTGTTTCGCTTTGCCGCGAGCGGATTCACCAACTGGTGAAGTGAAAATATCACCAGTTGGTGAATCCGCTCGCCAAAAGGCATTGACATCACCAACTGGTGAAGTAACATGCCTGCGGCGGTCTTCTTAACGGCAGTTCAACCGACGATTTGCGATGCCACTCACGTTCGTCGATTGTCCCCCTAACATGAGGGATTCGTCTGTGACTTTATCTCCTTTTGCAACCGCGGTCAATGTCGCGAACCCCGGACCACACGCCGTGATCTGCGACGGTGCCCTCATGTTTATCTACCCAACGTACCTCGAAGCGATCGACCGGGCGGCGGATCTTGAAACCCCCAAATCCCCCGTGTCTGTCGTGCGAGTCGATCTTCGCAACGTCACGCTGGAGCTTGAGGCTAATCGCATCGCATCATGAGTCGCAATGCGATCCGCATCGCGGTTTCGTGACGCCAATTGGTCGAACGATCACCGCCCATGCGACCGGGCGTGGTTACTTCGGCTTGCAGTTGATTACTGCGATGGCATCTGTTGATACGCACGTCTGATCGAACATACAATCCTGTAGCGTGATATCGCCCGGCGACGAACCGGGCGATACCGCACCGCTCAACCCCTACAGGATTCCCCAATGCCGAGAGTGACCGATATTCGCGAAGCCGTGGCCGGCGCGGGTGCGCCGCTGGCGGAGCCGGAAGAAAAGCCCGCAGTCACCGAAGAGAAGCCCGGACGTGCTACCAAACCTAAGCCTGCGCCCACCGAAGACGAGAACGACGAAGCCGGCCCGCTGAAGAAGTACCGCGTGGAACTGACGCACCTACCCGCGCGCGAAGTCGAGGCGTTCGACCGACTCGACGCGATCGAACGCTACAAGACGCAGATGGGCGTGATTTCGACCCCGCACAATTTCACAGTGCAACGTTCCAAGTCGTGATACACGGGCGCCGCGGTGAGTTGGGGGCCGCGGCGCCCCGTTTCTTTTCGGGTGTGCTGTGGACATCGCAACTGAACTACGAACTGTGCTCGAAAACTTCGTGACCGCGCTGAAGCTCGCGAGCGCGGCGCCAAAGCCCACGTACAGCATCGACGGGCAAAGCGTGTCGTGGGGCGAGTACCTGAAGATGCTTCAAGAGGGCATCAAAGCCACATCGGAACTGCTCGGGACGTTTGACCCGGTGGAAGTGCGGACGTCGATCATTTGAAGCGCGAAAACCCGCGCCATCGCGGGGTTTCGTCGTTGACCGTCACAGGTTCGCCCGTTACCGTCTCGACATGTCTAAGCAACGCCCCCTCGACATCGAAGATGACGATCGCCCACGGCCGCACTCCCGACCCGCGTTACCACCGCCGGGTGCAGTTGCAGCCGGGTTCTTCAACCTTGCGAAATGGTTCGCGCTCGGTGCCGCGGCCATGCTCGCGGCTGTAGCGATCACACAGGGCGCGGTTTGGGCCAGTGCCTTCGCGGGACTGGCGTGCTTCGTCGCAATCGTCGCCCGCATCCTACAGGCCGAAGAACACATTCGACGACGCTAATGCTGTGTTGGGGTTTGCAGTCCTCGCCCCCCTCGGCTCTAATGTCCGCGGCTTCATCGCCCGCCCGGTGACAGGGGCGTTAGGCGACACCAGTAAGAGTCGCAAACTCGAACGAATCAGTAGCCGCTGTCATGGGGTAAGGCGTGAGTACCCTGCGGCCGGGCGGTCGCGACCACGTCTGTCGAAGCGCGCCACACCCTGGAGCGGCTCCGACCTCTGCCCGACGGCCGGGCACAAGGGGCAACCTAGCCGTCTATTCAATTTGGCCGCGGTGATCGCCGCGGAGGGGTGTACTACGACCCAACGGGGTACATTCTGTAAACGCAACTTCAATTCGGCCGCGACTCGCGCCGCGGAGATACCCCAACCATCTGGAACCGCGACTTGTCCGGCTCGATCATGCTTCAATTCGGCCGCGGCTTGCACCGCGGAGATACCTTGCTGCCCCGGCGATCATCCACGATTACCACGCGGCTTCAATTCGGCGGGGTTTGCACCCCGGAGATACTCAAGAATGCTTCGGGTCCAACACCGAGCGCTTGAGCGCTTCAATTCGGCCGTGAGTTGCCCCACGGAGATACGAAACTGACCCTCGAAGTGGTCGATGCGAAGACCGGCTTCAATTCGGCCGTGAGTTGCCCCACGGAGATACCGGCTGACCGAGCTTGTAAACGGTGCCTTCAAACGGGCTTCAATTCGGCCGTGAGTTGCCCCACGGAGATACTGCGAACACTCAATCACTTGGTCCGATCTACACTTCCGCTCCATTGCGCGAGCAGGCCGCCCACACGCTGCACTAACCCACGTTTTCAAAGACCTTTCGCAGCTATGTCCCGTTCACCACTGACGCACTCGCGATGCGATACAAAATATATCGCGATCGGATGCGAATCAAATGTCAGTTATGCAGATCGACAGGCACCACAACCGCGGTGCAGCCGACCGATTCGAGGTCGCACGCCCGATCCGCGGCTTCAAGGTAGGTGGGATACTGGAACAACAGCACCCCGTCGCAAATGACAGCGTGGGGACCGGGGTGGGCCGCGTTGACCGTTTCGGTGAAGGAAGTTAACATGGGTGCGAGTCCCGAGGGAGTTGAGGATTCGTCGCAACGGGTAACAGCCAATTGCGGCGAGTGGTAGACACCACCGAGCCACCGTGGATGCAGCATACCCATCATATATGACTGGTGTCAATCCATATTTGATGGGTTTTGCACGGTGAGCGCAATCGAAATCGAATGCGGTGAGCAAATCGAAAGAAACAGCAAGTGGGTTTGGGGCGCGACTGCGGGCTATCCGCGAATCGCGGATGATGACGCAAGAGCAACTCGCGGCATTGGTTGGGATCTCGTACCAATCTCTCGCAAGGTACGAGCGAGGGGCGGTCGAACCAACGTGGCCGAAAGTGCTCCAACTTGCGAAAGCGCTGGATGTTAGCCCCGAAGCATTCACAACGGCCGAAGATCAACCGGCCCCACTGGAACCGATCGCTGAAACTGACGTGATGCACGCGATGCCTGCAACTGTCTCGCCGGTCCAGCACGTAGACCTAGAGATTACGATTAACCGGAAGTTCGACTCATACACCGAAGAAGATCAACGCAAACTCATGGAGGCGATCGCCAGACTGCTGGAGATCGACGGAATCAAAGTGACGTCGCGGAAAAAAGGCTGAGTCTCAGCGGTGGTGGCGTCGCAACGCACTATGCAACTCAATACGCAATCGCCGATTAGAATTTGATCCGTTCCACCTCGCGCGGTAATCTCGCTGGGTCCGTTCGGCCCAAAGGGAACCGCTCATGTATTGTTTTAGCGTAAGAACGATATCTACACTTCTGGTAGCCACCCTCTTTGGAGCTACCATGCCAGAAACTCCCGCCGCAGACACCGAGAGACTGACCCTCGAAGTGGTCGACGCAAAGGGAAAAGTTCTTCGCACCGTAGAAGGTGTCGAAGCGACGCGCGTCGAGAAGAAAGACGGTGCAATTGGTTTCGTGCTGAAAACAACCACGTTGAAGGGCGAGCGCCCGGAAGCGGGTTGGCGCCTCGTGGACGCCAACAAAGACACATGGACCATTAAACGCGCGGCACGGGGCGGACAGGGCGAATCGTGGAGTGCGTCGTGCGAGAAAAAGAAACCCTAGCTCACCTTAAACAAGTCGTTCAAATCGATTGAATTGTAGATCGACACCCCGTCGTCGAGCACGTCGGCGGGTTGAACGCCGCTACCCGGTTTGCCCACGAAGTAGAAGCCGCTGTTCGTGTGGGTAGTCGGGTCCATGAAGTACACCCAATTCCAGCCCGACGGCTTGAAGCTGAACTCGAATGTGACGTCCCACTCGAAGCCGTCACCGAGCGGGGACCGGCGCCGAACGGGTTTGATGCCGGAGAACAGCACGCACCCTTGCGGCATGCCGAACATTTCGGCCGAGTTGATCTTCCCCAAGAACGGGTCGTCGCCTTCGTCGCTACCAAACACCCGCTGCCACAACGCACTTCCGGGCGCCCACACTTCATCGGGCAACCGCCACCACGTCACACTCACCACCGCGGACGGCATGATCTTGCCAACGTTCATCGGGATCGACTGACCGTTCGGGGCCGCGGCCGTGCCGCGCTGCCACACGAAGGCGGCGCCCGGTAGCTGTAGGTACTCGCCCGAAACGTCGTACTGATCCGTGGAGCAGTACCGTGCGACCTCGCCGTTTACGATGACCTGTTCGTCGTCGTCGGGTAAATTGGGGAATGGCATTGACTCGTATTGGAAAACTAGCTCCGCGTTCTCGAACTCGTTGATTTGCGCGGCGCTGAACTCATAGCCGATATCGGGATCAGGATCGATCGGCACCGCGTTATCGATCCATCGGTGGCCGCGGATCGACGTGCATTTCGTGCAGATCAGCCCCGGGAAATTCGGGTGAACCTGCGCGGGCAACCGCGAGAGCTTCAACGTACCCGAGTCATCCCATACGATCGCGTGCCCCAGCATCCATTTCACAACTTCGCCGCGGTGCTCCCATTTACAGAAAAACGTTCGCTCCGCGTGCGAGCTAGACCCCTCGAACGTTTCGACCGGGCTTCCCCCGTCGCGAACTCCGCGTTCCCGAATTTCCCACGTCGCGATCGTCGCTGCGTCCGGCGGCTCGATAGCTGGCATGTCGGTCCCTCACGTCACATGTAACATCGCCACGCGGATTGTAAGTACGACCGGCGTCCTCAAAACAACGACGCTTATTGTTTTGTGCAACAGTCGGTACTTACAATCGGCATGGAACTTTCCGCGGCCGATCTCGTCGCCGACTTCGATCTGTTCGACGGGCGCGGTACCGCCACGATCCACCAACGCGACCCGGTATCGGGCGACGTGACAGCAACGGAAACGGCGACAGTGCTGCGACGGCAGACGAGCGCGCAAGCGGTATCGATCGGAGACGGGGAACTCGCCGCGACAACGTGCCGGTTCCACCTGAAAGCCACAGACCTGTCGTTCGCCCCGAAGAAGCGCGACCGCATCATCTACTGCGAAGTGACGTGGGACGTGGAACAGGTGACCGTCGCGGGCATGGGCACGCGGTACATGTGTGACGTGATTCAGGTGCGCGAATGAGCCGCGCGGGACAGATTGCGGACGCGGTGGTCGCGGGTGTGAACGCACTGGCGCTCCCCGGCGCGCCGGCCGCAACGCGGCTCAAAACGCCGTCGCTGCCGCCCGGAACCGAACCGTCGCAGATCGTTGTCACGATGAGCAACGTGCCGCGGTCCGAGTTCGTCACGAACGATAGCTACATCGACCGTTACGCCGGGGCCGTCACGATCATCACGGCCGGCGGCGACGTGCTGGGCGATGACGAAACGGTTCGCGCGTGGGCGGAAGCGATCCGCGCGAAGCTCCAGCGCTGGGAGACGTTCGCGAGTATGGCGACGTTCAACGATTGCCTCGTCGAAGACCTCGAATTCTTCCCCCGGCCCGCGCTCGACAAGACGCTGAATTACACGACGCAAAAGTTCACGGTGGAAGTAAAGGAATCCCGCTCATGAGCGTTAGCGGCAAGTACCTGACGGCGAAGATCGGCGCGGCCGAAATCAAGGGCACCTATGCGTGGCGCGTCTCGGAACGGTACGAGAAGCTCGATGCGATCACGGCCGCGGACAACGGTAACAACCGCAAAGACTTCGGCGTCGGCGAAGCAGAAATCTCGCTCCGGCTGCTCATCGACATCGCGAGCGGCGCATACGAACCCGTCGCGGCCGGCACGGAAATCACAGCCCTGACACTGTACCGGAAGAAGGGTGACGCACAGCCCGCGTACAGCTTCCCGCTCGTTCGCATCTTCGACTCGGAACAGGGCGCGGAGATCCGCGGGCGCGTCGAAGTCAATGCAACCGGCGAGAACGTGGGCATCTACGCTCGAAACGAACCGGCCGCGCCGTAATTGCAACGCGATTATAAACGCAACGCGAAGTGTAGCCCAACATGAACCAATCACTTGCGGATCTCCTGAACTCGCCGGGCGACTTCCCTTTCGAGGGCGTCACGTACAAGCTCGGTCAGCCGACCGTGATGCAGATGGGTCAGTACGCGCGCTGGCTCGAACAGCGGGCGCGCGAGGCCACGGTGCGCGCGACGGACCTCGACGACGACACGCGGCGGGTGCTGCTCAAAGACGTCATCGCGGACATCGCGGCGGGCGTCTACGAGTGGGGCAGCGAAACCTGTTGCAAGGCGATGCAACTGCCGCGCGGACAGGCGAAGTTCCTCGCGATCATGCTCGCCGATCAGGGCGTTGACGACGAGACGGCGGACCGGATGATCGCCAGCCGCCTCGCAGATGTCGTGTCGCTCATTCAGATCGCGGTGTCCGACGACCCAAAAGCGATGGCGGCAGCCCTGAACCAGTTGGGGCTGCCGTCAAACTTCGTGTCGTCCGGCTCGCCAATCCGCCGTTCAACCGGCCGATCGAAGAAATCCAAGCGCTCACGATCGCGCAAATAGACGGGATTTTCTTGGCGTGGGAACGGGGCGAAGGCGCGGAACCGAAACTCGAAGGTGCCATTCCGCAACCCCAGAGCAGCGGCCGAACCGCTCAACAGTGGTTTGAACGTGCCCTGGATCTGAACGGCGTTACTGAACCACACCTGCGAGAACGCGCGCGGGCGGAACGAGCCGCGGAAAGGGGTACCCGATGAACTTCGACGGTCGCGTGCTCGTTACCGCGCTCGGGCTGGTCGCGAAGTCGCTCGTGGACCTGAACGGCAACGTCGTGCTGCTCGCGCGCACGTTCGGCGGCGCGCCAGCAGGTGCCGCGGGCGCACAGGGAACGACGCAACCTACGACCGCTCCACAGCAGCAGCAGCATACGAAGCCCAATTCGATGTCCCCCGGCGCGCCGTCCGGCGGTGGCCCGAACAGCAACAGCGCGGCCTACAACTTCGGCAGCGCGCTTCGGACACTGCTGCAACAGGTTATGAAGGCGCGGTCTCAAGCGGGCGGTAAACGCAGCGGTGGCGGGCGGCGCGAAAAGTCGTTGCTCGGTCGCATGTTTAGCCGCAAGACGTTCAACCATTTCCGAAAGGCGGCACGGACCGCGTTCCGCGGGGGGCGGGGAAAAGGCAAAGGGTTCCTCGGTGCGATCGGTATCGGCAAGCGGGGCGGCGGGATCGCGCAGGGTGCGCGAGGCGCGGGTGCGATCCTCGGGTACATCGCCCGGCTGATCTCGATGCCGTTCGAGAAAATCATTGGCTTACTGAACCCGATGGCAGTGATGGCACAGGCCATCAACAGTTCCGCGTCCGGGTTCCAGGTATTTGGTTCCGCGGTCAAAGTTTTAGCCGCCACGTTCGCGCCGCTCTTGCTCCCGCTGTTCGCCAACTTCGCAGCGGGCGTGATCGAGATGAGCGACGACCTGTGGAACGAGTTGCTCCCGGTGCTCGAAGATTTTTACGATATCTGCCAAACGGTACTAATTCCCGCCGTGCAACTGATGGTCGATGCGTTTCTGTTCGCAGTTCAGGCGATTAAATCTGCGACCGAAATCGTCGCGGACCTCACGAGCGGGGACAGCGATCGCATTCTGAACCGACTCAACCCGTTCAGCAGCGAAGAGGAGGACGAAGAGGCGATGATGAAGCGGTTGGGGCAAGGTGATTTCTCCGGGGACCGCGGGTCGGGTGGCGGAGCCAATCCGTGGCGCGATCGCGCTCGCAACGATGTGTTCCGGGAGCTTCGCCAGTCGATGGGAGCGAAAGCGAGTTTTTCGCAGATCGCGCAAGCCGGGAAGAACGTGCAACTCGCGGCCCTGAACACTTCGCCGTTTGAGGCGCGAATTCTTGAGCGGATGGACAAGGCGATTGGCGCGATGGAGCGCGTCGAACGTAACACGCAACCGAAGCCAGTGAGCCGGGCGCGCCCGGCCGACGACGGAGGAACGTTCTAATGCCCCCACGCAGCCGTCCCCCACGCCCGTTCGTTTCCCCTGATATCGGTGTCGCGACCGTTCGTGGCGCCGACACGCTCGGCAGTATCGATTTCGGTGCGGACTGGTTTCCCTGTCGCGTCACCGGCACCGTCACGGGCGGATACAGCTTCGTCGAGACGATGGTGAACGCCAGTGGCGCCGTTGTCGACAAGCCCTACGGCCGCAAGAACTCCGCGACAGATCCCGCGGTCCCGATCGACGGCGCCACGCTCGCTGTGGGCGACAAGGTGCAGTGCCGGCGCGCGCCCGGTAGCGCGAACCAGCGTTGGGAGTTGGGGCCGAAAGCGGGTACTCCCGTACCGATCTGGAAAGACCCCGCGTACTGCTGCACCACGGCGGCGCTCCCAGCGAATACCTATGCCAACGGATCGGGAGGAGTCGGTGCCACGCTCACCGCGAACAGCAACGGGGCACTCCCCAACCAAGACAGTCAGGCACCGTTCTTGGGCATGCGGATCATCGTCGGTTACGAAGTGAGCAACCGAAACGGCCTGTACGTCGTTACGTCGCTCGGAAGCGCCTCGACGCGGTGGGTACTGACGCGCGCCGCCGATTGTGATTCCCCCGCGGAGGTCGACGGCGCCGTTTGCCAAGCTCTGTTCGGGCTGACTCACATCGGCATCTGGGAGTTGAAGAATCTCAACGCGGCGTACCCGACTACGGTCGGTTTCCACTCGCTCGGCTGGTTACCTGTGACCGGCCGGAACGTCGGTGTGCAGTGGGGCACAAGTGGCGCGATCACGCCCGACAGCACGTGGATCGCGACGCCCTACTCCGTCACACTCCCGCACCGCGGTTGGTGGTTGGTGACGTGCCACATCCGCACGGAATGCACCATCGCCACCGGCGCGACGTACCCGGGTATCGTCCGCGTCCGACTCTACAACACGTCGATCAACGCCCAGGTCGGCGGCATGATGCAAGGGGCGATGAGTCAGGTTCCGAACATGACGGGATACGCTGGCACCACGATCTGCCAACTCGTAGCAACCACGATCCCATGCACGGTACGGATCGAAGTGATGAGGGAGTACAACGCGAACTGGCTGTCCGCGCAGTGGACTACGAACGGTGACAACGGATCAACCCCAATCAACCAACAGGTCATGAATTGCGTGTGCGTCGGGCCGTTCTAGTTTTTCGCACAACGCCGTCGGCTAGGTTGTTTCGACAAAATATCTCACATACAATTTTCTGATTTCAATTAATTTAATCAGAGGAATCGACATGAAGCGTATCTTGGCGTTTGCCGCGCTGATTCTATGCGCGGGCGCGGCCGTCGCCGCGTTCCAGCCGACGCGCGAACCCGTGTCCCCGGACGGAACCGCTGCCGTCGTGGACCTGCCCGCGGCCCGGCACATCCGCAACGTGGGCGGGAGCGACGGCGCGGGGCTGTGCGTGTTCACTTCGGTGCAGCACGCCGCGGACTGGCAAAACGTGCGCGTGCTCGACGGGTTCCGCGAGTGGATGCGGCGCCGACCCGGTGGCGGGTGGCCGGAGAAGCTCGACGACATGCTCGCGAAGTTCGCACGGGAAAAGGGCGTTACGCTCCCGCCGTACATCCAGCACACGGGCGGGGACGACAGCTTCCTCGAACTCGCGCTGAAAACGGACCGCATGCCGTCCGTGACTTACGCGGGCAACGACGACTTCTATCGCGGCACGATCGCGCACATGGTGAACCTCGCGCACATGGACGCGAACCGGGCCGCGATCATCGACAACAACCGGCCCGGCGTGTGGGTGTGGATGTCCCGGAGCGAGTTCCTGTCGCGGTGGCGCGCGAACTCTGGTGGCTGGGCGGTTGTGTTCCTCGCGGAACCGCCCCCGCCGCACCCGGACGCGCGGAACTTCGTCGCCATCGCCGTAACCGACGGCCCCTGCATCTGCGGCGACAGTTGCACGTGCGGAAAGGGCGAGTGCCCGCGAACGTGCCCGGTTGTGTTCGGGCAGAACTGCGCGAACGGACGCTGCGGGATTCCGGTTGCGACTCCGACCAACGGTTGTGCGGGCGGACGTTGCGGAGTTCCGCCCGAACCGGTCGACGACGGCGCGGGCCGGTGGATCGCAGACGCAAGTGGCCGGGAATGGGGCTATTGGACCGGCGGCAAGCGCATCGCGGCGGCATTCGCAGATGGGCGCGTGGAATCGACGGACGAAAACGGGATCGCGACCGGGAAGCCGATCGCACCGCCCGCGGCGCTGCCCGCCGGTGTCGCGGTGAAGTCCGAAACCGCTCAACCAACGTTTGAAAGTGACAAGGTTCCGCTCGATGGTGTTGTGCCCGACAAGATCCACAACGCACCGGCCTACGCGATATCCGGGTTCCCGGTGTCGAAAGAAGACGCACACCGGGCGATGAAGGGTGACGGGTTGCGGGACGACAGCGACCGGTGGCACCTGACGGCGGTCGGCGACGCATCGTTCCTGTCGCGGTTCAAGGCCGACGTCGCCGCGCTCCCGGCCGCGACCCGCGCGAAACTGCTCGTGCAGAGCTACGGGTCGGACGAGTGGCCGGTATCGCAGTACAAGCTGAACACGGGCGTGACACTCCGGAAACCGTCACCGGTCCGGAGCGCGGGGGACGTCGGGGTGGTCAGTGCTGACGGGTACAACGCTACCGCGCTCACCGCGTTACTGGCCGCGAAGGGTGGACCGAACTACGTCGAACCGCCCGCGCCCCCGGCACCGCCCACCCCAGACGCGCCGAAGACGCCGGACACGAAACCGGCGCCCGATGCGCCGAAACAAGACAACGGCAACCTGTACCTGATCCTCGCGGTTTTCGCCGCGATCCTCATGTTCCGAAAGAAGGGTTAAACGTGGACCAACTGTTACAACTGCTCGCGCCGCTCATCAGTGGCACCGGACCGTATGGGGCGGTCATCGCCGCGGGGATCGTGCTGTTCTTGAACTGGTACCGCACCGGGAAGCTGTTGCCGTCTTCGACACCGGCCGACCCGCAAACCCCGCTGCTGAACGCGCTGCTCGCGCTGCTGAAGCCGACCACGCCCGCACCGACCGCGCCCGTGACACCGACGCCCGCGCAGCCGCACCCGCTCGACACGCCGATTATCGACGCGATCCTCGCTCGCTTGCGCGGGGCTCCGGTAACACCGCTTCGCGGATAAACGCCCGGAAACGAGAAACGGCCGCGGGATTTCCCGCGGCCGTTTGCGTTGCTGCGGCGCCTCACTGCTGCGATTCGCGTCTCGTTTCGACCATGCCCCCGACGAATTCGAGCCCGTCCGCAGGTGTCTCCACGATTACGATCACGGGGGCGTCCTCGCGAATCTCAATCCGCACCCACTGCTTGTCGCCCCCGGACATAGCCGCCAGCGCAGATAGCACCTTCTGTAACCGGTCAGCCTCCAATGTGACACACGCGATCGGCTCCGCCTTCTGATTCCGCTGCCATATCGTGTCAAACGGCAGGGGTCGATCCAAGACGAGTTGCGTGGACGGTGCCAGTTCCTGTTCTAAATTTGTCGCGCAGGCCGTGATCGTAACGGGCAGCGTGCCCACCTCCGGGGCTTGTACCAGCGCGACGTTTTTCAAAACGGGCCGGTTCGTCCTTAGCTTCGCGAGCATCTTTTTCGCCGCCCGCAGCGAGTCCCGAAAGAACCCGGCCGGGATGACGCCCTTTACCGGCTCTCCGTTGCGGATCTCAACGCTTCGCAGGTCGGGGTAATCGTCGGTGGCCTGCGCCCGGACCGTTGCGCGCACCGCAATAATCGCGTCCGTGGCGTCGATCGTGGCGGACCCGTCCGGCCGCTGGTCCACGAGCACGCCGGGCACCGAGAACCGGCGCACGCCGTCGCCCGCAACCGCGGCAACCGCCTCGACACATGGGGGTAACAGCAACATGGGAAGAACCTCGGTTCGGTACGAGAAGCCCCGCGGCACGTTGCCGCGGGGCGGAGCAACCGTCACGCCACCAGCGACCACCCCGCGGCCGTGATCTTGCCCGCGTTACCCTTCACTACCGCGGCTACGACCCGTTGGCACACGCGGACCCGCGTCGCGTGTGCGGGGAACGCGGATTTCATCGTGAGCCGCACTTCACCGTTACGAAGCTCCCCCAGATAGGCTCGGCGGTTGCCGTCCACGAAGTAGACCGCGTACATCGTGCGGGCCGCGAACTGCACCGACTTCGGCATGTCGATACGGTCGATCTGGTACGTGTAGCTCTCTTGGAACTCGTCACCGAGTAACCGGCGAGCCGTCACGAAGGTTTCCGGCAGCTTCACGGTGAAGATCACTTTGCCCGCGGTCAGGGTTTCGGCGGTCATGACTCGCTCCGGTGGTGGGATGATTCAACACCGATATCATATCGCATCGCATTTTGTATCGCAATACAAAATGCGATGAAATTCGGAATCACGCTGCGGTGGCAACTTTCGCCGCGAGATCGAACATCCCGTCCGCGACTGCCAACAGTTCGTCGTGCCGGTCCAGTTTCGCCCGCCATTCCTGCGGGATACCTTCGTAACCCCACCACGCGCCCGCGAGTTGTCCCGCGACGGCCCCCGTGGTGTCCGCGTCCCCGCCCAGATTCACGGCCCGAAGGATCGCACTCCGGAAATCTCGCGCTTCGTGCATCGCCCACATCGCCGCTTCGAGCGTGTCGAGCACGTACCCGCCGGAGTCGATGCGGCCGTCGTCCCGATCGCCCCACGCTTCCCGTTCGAGCATCTCGCGTAGCTGCGGCGTCGCGCACCCGAAACCCCACGAGAACGGGGCGCCCGGCGTGAACAGGATCAGCCGCCGGATTGTTTCCGCGAGGTACACCGTCGCGTCGAGGCACCGCGGTTCCGCGTGCGTCATGCGGGCAGAGTCCACCGCGAGGTTGTACCGCGTTTCGCGATCCATGTTTAGCGCGTACAACGGCACCGGTGCGAGCCGCATGAGACAGCCGTTTGCGGCGGTGTGCGGCGCAGCCGATCCCGCGAACGGGTCACCCGTATTCGCGAACCTCGCGAGTGCCGCCGCGGTCGTGCCCCCAATATCGAAGCAACCGCGCCCGTCGGACGGCCCCCACTCGCGCCCCTGTCGCCAGTCGATCCACGCCGACATCACGTCGCGCGGATCGAACCCCCCGCGCCGCACGATCGACGCACCCATTGCGAATGCCATGCTGGTATCGTCGGTCCACTGCCCCGGCTTCAGTCGCCAGTACCCGCCGCCCACCATGTCGGTAACGGGATTCTCGCGGCAGTGTTCGCGACTCTTGAACTCGACCGTAGCTCCAACAGCATCCCCACACGCAAGGCCGATCAAGCAGCCGCGGAACCGGTCACGAATCGTTTCGTTCACGTTTAGTCACTCCAACAATGATTGAGGGAACCCCGGCTCGAAGTTGAGGCGGGGTGAGGCGTCAGGCCGCGATCATCCGGGCGAACGATTCCCACGTCATCCAATCCGGCTTCGGCTCGATCACATATTCCCAGCGACATGCCATGCGTTTCCAGGTGTCGATATCCTCCGGCGTCTGGCACTTGTCGAGTTCCGCCGCGAGGCGGTCGCGATCGTCGTCACTGCCGCTGAAGTAAAGGCCGCGGTCCAAGTTCGCCCGCACCAACCGCATCGTCGTTTCAAAGTGTTCGTCGCCCATTTCACACCTCCGTTGTTGTCATCGAGCAGGTTCGCGACTGAGATACTGTATCGCGTCGCGTTTCAAATGTCAATTCAAATTGCGATGTCACGTGCAATCGTGTAATCTAAGTGTCCGTTTGCCCGAGGATCATCGTGCGTGACTCCGGGCGATTTGGTGATGCGTCGCGACGCACATTACAATGCAACTGCTCGAACTACCACGTCAGTGGAGCGGAGTCATGCCCATGCACGACTGGACCCGGGTGGAAGCCGGAATCTTTCACGCATTCCACCACCGTTGGATCACAGCGATTAGTGACACACTGAACGCGGGCGTACTGCCAGCAGACTTGTACGCCTTGCCCGAACAGGTTGCGGCCGGGTTTGGCCCGGACGTGCTGACACTCCAAGAACAGAAGGGCGATACGAACAAATGGGGGGGGGCCGCGACGACATCGCGCGTGCTGCAACCACGTCCGGCGCAAAAGGTTACTGCCCAGACCGAAGGGGAATTTTATCGCCGAAAGAAAAGTGCGATTGTGGTTCGGCACGTGAGCGGGGACCGCGTAGTCGCGATGATCGAGATCGTTTCACCGGGCAATAAGGCGAGTAAGAACGCGGCGCGGGCGTTCGTGACAAAAACGTGTGAGCTGCTCGAACAGCGCGTTCACTTGCTGATTGTCGACCCGTTCCCACCCGGACCGCGTGACCCGGCGGGCATTCACGGCCTCGTCTGGGAAGAGATGACCGGCGACACGTATTCGCTCCCCGCGGACAAGCCCCTGACGCTCGTTGCTTATGAATCGGAACTCGTTACACGAGCCTACGTTGAAACGATCGCGGTCGGTGACGCGCTCCCAGATATGCCGCTTTTCCTGGAGCCGGATGGTTGCGTCATGGTGCCCCTCGAAGCGACTTACCGTGCCGCGTTTGAGGCGCAACCGCGTCGGTGGCGCGACGTACTTCAACCACCCGCGGGGTAGAGATTGCGGTTCTCAGTTGGGCGCCCGGTGCTGCGA
Source organism: Gemmata sp. SH-PL17 (assembly GCF_001610855.1). Taxonomy (NCBI): domain Bacteria; kingdom Pseudomonadati; phylum Planctomycetota; class Planctomycetia; order Gemmatales; family Gemmataceae; genus Gemmata; species Gemmata sp. SH-PL17. The sequence goes on along the minus strand of NZ_CP011271.1, from coordinate 7,186,138 downwards.
CCGAATTCGCTAAGACGAGAGCTTCTTCGGCACACATTCCCACCCAATCACGCGCCCGTTTTCATCGAGATACACGAGCAGATCGCAGTCTCCCGACCAAAGTAACACCTTGCGGAAACGCGGCGGAGAATCCTCGGTGATGGGGTCGGGTCCGGGTGCCCAAGCGTATGTTCGTATTCCGATCACATCCTCGACTTCCGTTTGAGTCATTCCGATCTGAATTCGCTCGGCCTTGTGCCGAATGCGGGGCTCGCGAGGAGGATCGGGGCGCCCAACCGATACGCAGAGAATCGCGAGCCCCGATAGGAGAAATCCCACGATCCTTCGGCGGATTCTCATGTTTTCAACTCCGCACGCGATGATGACGTGTGAACCGCGACAAACCTCTTTCACTCGCACGGTGTTTGTGGGTAGCATGGTACCACCCGCCGGTGACCATCTGGAACGATCATGCCCCGCACCACTCTCCCCGCGCTCCTGTTACTGGGCGCTTGCGCTTCTTCTGGCCGCGGAGCCGAGCCGCCTAAAGGGGCACCTCCGCCCGCGGTCGAGTTCGCGCGCGACGTGCAACCCATCCTCGCAAAACACTGCGTCTCGTGCCACGGGCCGGACAAACAGCGCGGCGGGTTGCGCCTCGATCGCAGCGCGGACGCCCTCAAGGGCGGCGATTCTGGCAAAGCGCTGGTGCCGGGCAAGCCCGCCGAGAGTTTGCTTCTGAAGAAATTGATGATCGAAGACGCCCAGGAGCGGATGCCGCCGAACCGCGACCCGCTCACCGCGGAACAGATTCGCGCCCTCACCGCCTGGGTCGAAGCCGGCGCGAAGTGGCCCGCGACCGAGAACGCGGCCGATACGCACTGGGCGTTCCAACCGGTGAAGCGCCCGGCCGTGCCCACCACGAAGGTTCAAGGGCGAAACGCGATCGACGCATTTGTTGCCGCAAAATTAAACGCGAGCGGGCTGGCGCGTTCGCCCGAAGCGGACCGGCGCACGCTCATTCGGCGGCTCAAGTTCGATTTGCTCGGTCTGCCCCCCACGCCTGAAGAGGTAGAGGCGTTCGTCGCGGACAAGGACGCGAACGCTTACGAAAAGCTCGTGGACAAGTACCTCGCGTCGCCGCACTACGGCGAGCGCTGGGCGCGGCACTGGCTCGACACGGTGCGCTTCGCAGAGAGCAACGGGTTCGAGACCAATCAGTTGCGCCCGAACGCCTGGCACTACCGCGACTACGTCATCAAAGCTCTCAACGACGACAAACCCTACGACCAGTTCGTGCGCGAGCAGTTGGCCGGCGACACGCTCGGCGCCGATGTCGCGACCGGGTTCATTGTAGGCGGCGCGTGGGACGAGGTGAAAAGCCCCGATCTCACGCTGACCCTGAACCAGCGCGCGGACGAACTGCACGACATGATCGGCACCACGGGCTCCGCGTTCCTGGGGCTCACGGTCGCGTGCGCCCGGTGCCATGCGCACAAGTTCGACCCGATCTCGCAACTCGACTACTACCGCATCAAGGCCGTGTTCGCGGGCGTGCAACACGGCGAGCGCCCGGTGCGGACCGGTGACACGGTCGCCCGCGCGAAGGAGGCCGATCGGCTCCGGGCGCAACTGACCGAACTCGAAGCGAAGGTCGCGGCGCTGGAACCGCTCGCGGACCCGGCCGCCACCGACGCGCGCCGCGTGTCAGTGAACGCACGCCTCAACACCGAGCGCTTCAAGCCCGTGCGGGCGAAGTTCGTCCGGTTCGTGACGTTCGAGACGAACAGCGTCGAGCCGTGTTTGGACGAACTGGAAGTGTTCTCGTTCGGCTCGAAGCCCGTGAACGTCGCACTCGCGTCGAACGGCGCGAAGGCCACCTCGTCGGGCGACTACCCCGGCTCTCCGAACATTCACAGCCTGCCGTTCATTAATGACGGGAAATACGGCAACGGGCGCAGTTGGATCTCAAATAAGTCCGGGCGCGGGTGGGTCGAACTGGAACTGGCGGAACCGACGGTCATCGACCGCGTCGCCTGGGCACGCGACCGCGAGGGCAAGTACACCGACCGGCTGCCAACGCGGTACCGCATCGATGTGTCTACGGACCATGAGGCGTGGGTCGTGGTGGCGTCGTCGGACGACCGGGTGCCATTCGCGGAGGGCGCGCCCGCGGTGCCGAACGGGTTGACGGGCGCCGAGCGCGCGGCGTGGATCAAACTCACCCAACAAATCGGGGGCCTCCGCAAGCAAATCGAAGAACTCGTGCGCGGGCAGATGGCCTACGCCGGTCGACTGGTGGCGCCCGAAGAAACGCACCGCTTGCACCGCGGGGACGCGACCCAGAAGAAGGAAGTCGTCGGCCCGGGGGCGCTCGGCGAACTCGGGCCGAAACTGACCATCCCCGAGAACGCGACCGACCCCGAGCGCCGGGCCGTGCTCGCGAAGTGGATCACCGACCCCGCGCACCCGCTCACGGCCCGCGTCATGGTGAACCGGTTGTGGCAGCACCACTTCGGCACGGGCATCGTGGACACCCCGAGCGACTTCGGTCGCAACGGCGGCAAGCCCACGCACCCGGAACTGCTCGACTGGCTCGCGAGCGAATTTGTTGCGCCTTCTGTGGGGGAAGAACCCCTCCCCAACCCCTCCCCCAAGGGGAGAGGGTCTGAAGGCAAAGAAGGTTCTGCTCCCCCTTCCTTCTTAGGGAAGGGGGTTGGGGGGTTAGGTCGAGACAACCCCTCCCCAACCCCTCCCCTAAGAGGAGAGGGGCTTAAGACGGAGCCCTGGGCGCTCAAACACATTCACCGGCTCATCGTGAGCAGTGCCACGTACCGTCAGGCGTCGCGCGCCAGCGATGCGGGCTTAGCAAAGGACGCCCAAACGCGACTGCTGTGGCGCTACCCGCCCCAGCGGATCGAGGCCGAGCCGTTGCGCGACGCGGTCCTGTTCGTGAGCGGGAAGCTCGATCTCAAGATGGGCGGACCCGGTTTCGACCTGTTCGAGCCGAACGGCAACTACGTGAAGGTGTACACGCCGAAGAAGCAATTCGGTCCGGCCGAGTTCCGGCGCATGGTCTACCAGCAGAAGCCGCGGATGCAGCTCGACGACACGTTCGGCGTGTTCGATTGCCCGGACGCGGGCCAGATCGCGCCGAAGCGGAACGTCTCCATCACGCCCCTTCAAGCCCTCAACTTGCTCAACAGCGAGTTCATGCTCCAACAGGCCGGCTACTTCGCAGAGCGCGTCACGAAGGACGCAAGGACCGATCCCAGCGCCCAGGTGAAGCGCGCGTTCCTGCTCGCGTTCCAGCGACCGCCGACCGAAAAAGAACTAGCCGCGGCAACGAAACTGGTGAAGGATCACGGCCTCACAGCGCTTTGCCGCGCGGTACTGAACGCGAACGAGTTCGTTTTCGTGGACTGAATTCAAGAGTAATCGCCACAAAAAGGCACAAAGGGCACAAAGGAAGAAGAGACAGAAGAATTGGATTTATCTCTGCTCTCTGGGTTTCTTTTTGTGCCCTTTGTGCTTTTTTGTGGCTAATTCGGATCTCTCCTATGCAGTCTCAGATTTCTTCTTGTGGCTCTTCGTTCCTCAACCGGCGCGGGTTCCTGCGCGACGCGAGCACGGGCCTTGGTGGGATCGCGCTGGCCGCGCTGTTGGCCGAGCAGGGGCTTCTTGCAGACGACAAGGCGCCGTTGCGACCGGACATCAAACCCGATTCGCCACTCAGCCCGCGGAGGCCGCACTTCGCGCCGAAGGCGAAGCGCGTACTCACGATCTTCTGCTCCGGCGCGGTCAGTCACGTTGACACCTTCGACTACAAGCCGGAACTGGTGAAGCGCGACGGTCAACCCCTACCGGGGGCCGAGAAGCTCGTGACGTTCCAGGGGGAACAGGGCAACCTGGTGCGTCCGCTGTGGGCGTTCAAGCCGCGCGGCCAGAGCGGGAAGATGGTGTCGGACCTGCTGCCGAACTTGGCAGGGCTGGCGGACGAAATGTGCTTCGTCCACTCGATGACCGCGAAGAGTAACACGCACGGACCGGCCGAGAACCAGATGAGTACCGGGTTCACGCTCGACGGGTTCCCGAGTGCCGGGGCGTGGGTCAGTTACGCGCTCGGTAGCGAGTGCAAGGATCTGCCCGCGTTCGTCGCGATCCCGGACCCGCGCGGCGTCCCACAAGTCGGGCCGAACAACTGGGGAAGCGCGTTCCTGCCGGGCGTGTTCCAGGGCACGCCGTTTACCGCGGACAAGCCGATCCCGAATCTCGCGCGCCCCGCGGCCGTGAACGCAAAGGCCGACGCGGACACGCGCGATTTCCTCCAGTTGCTCAACGCCGATCACGCGACCGCCCGCGCGGGCGACTCGCAACTGAGCGCGCGCATCGCGAGCTACGAGATGGCCGCGAAGATGCAGTTGCGCGCGGCGGAGGTCGCGGATCTCTCCAAGGAGCCGAAGTCGGTTCACGCCGAGTATGGCACCGGCGACAAGGACCGCTGGAAGAGCGGGTTCGCGCGCAACTGCCTGCTCGCCCGGCGCCTGCTCGAGCGCGACGTGCGGTTCGTGCAGCTCTTCAACGGCTCCTACGCGATGGGCGAGGGCGTCGGCAACTGGGACGGCCACAAGACGCTGAAGTCGCAGTACGAGGTCCACGCCGCGATCCTCGATCAACCGCTGGCCGCGCTCCTCGCGGATCTGAAGCGCACCGGGCTGCTCAAGGACACGCTCGTGGTGTGGGTGACGGAGTTCGGGCGCATGCCCACGTTCCAGAAGGGCGCGAGCGGGCGCGACCACAACCCGAAGGGGTTTACAGTGTGGCTCGCGGGCGCCGGGGTGAAGCGCGCGCACAGCTACGGCGCGACCGACGAGTTCGGGTACCAGGCGGCCGAGAAGACCGCCACGATCTACGACCTCCACGCGACGATCTTGCACGCCCTCGGGCTCAACCACGAGCGCCTCTCGTTCTACCACAACGGCATCGAGCGCCGGTTGACGGACGTTCACGGTGAAGTGCTCGACGGTATCCTTTCGTAAACACCGGCGCCCCGTTCACCCGGAATTCACAGCATTTCGCCCCCTGCGCACCTTGCGGGGCGGCCGGCGCGCGTCAATAATCCTGCACAATCCAATCTCCAATTTGATTTCCCACCCGCGAAGTGCGTCATGGCCAAACAAGCCGTTAAGAAGCCCGCCCCGAAGGTAGCGGCGAAAGCCAAAACGACTCCCAAATCAAAGGTCGCGGCGAAGACCAAAAGTGCCGCGCCCGCAAAACCCAAGGCCGCTGCGAAACCCAAAGCCAAACCGAAGGCCGACTGGATCGAGACACTGAAGACCGGGGCCGCGGGCGTGAAGAAGTGGAACGCACTCTCGCGCGACGCCAAAGGGAAGGTCAAACTGAGGGGCGCGGACCTCTCGAACGCGGATCTCACCAAGGTCGACTTTAACGGACTCAACCTTACGGGCGCGGATCTCTCGAACGCCAACCTGTCTAAAGCGTCCCTCTCGTACAGCAACCTCTCCGGCGCTACACTCACCGGCGCGACCCTTGAGGGCGCGCTGCTCAGTTGGGCGCGGGTGGACGACGGAACCAAGTGGCCCGCAGAGATCCGGATGGCGGACGCGCTGACATGGGCCGGGAAGGGACCGGACCCGCGCAAGGTCGCGACGGCCGAAGAGAAGGCGCTGCCGAAGCCGGCGGACTTCGGCGAGTTCCTGACGCGGCTCAAGAAGGTCACCGACCCGGCGAAGCTCGACAAGGCCACGGACATGCTCAAGGCCGAGAGGTTCCGGCTGTACGCGAAGGTCGCCCCGGACCACCTCGTTGGCGTGGTCAAGAGCCAGGGCAACGCGGACCTCGTCTACTCGTGCCGGCTCGCCTCGGACGGCAAGTACAGTTGCGGCACGCAGAACCTGAACATCTGCGGCGGGCTGCGCGGGTCGCCGTGCAAGCACCTGCTCGTGCTTATCGTCGGACTGTCGAAGGCCGGTGAACTCGACGCCGCGACCGCGCACGAGTGGACGCAGAACGCGCGCGGGCAGAAGCCCGAACTCGACAAGGAAGCGATGACCGCCACGTTCCTCCAGTACAAGGGGGCGGAAGCGGGCGAGATCGACTGGCGCCCGACCGAAACCGTGCCTGAAGACTTCTACGCGATGTGATCCCCGGTGCCCGGTGGCGGCGGTCCGGGCGAACGGCCGGTGTGAGCCGGCCGGTGAGAGCAACAGGGGCTGGTTATTTACGGTGAGGGTTGTGTTTGGTTCGGTGGCACAGGCCTCTGGCCTGTGGAGGCGCTCACACAGGCCAGAGGCCTGTGCCACCGAACTATAAACCAAACGCGCCGCATCGACACGGCCGGCGAGAAAAGAAGAGTTTTTGACAGGATTAACAGGATTCACAAGATCCAGAAAACGCACCTGGTTTTGATCCGGTTGATCCTGTTAATCCTGTCAAATATTGCTTCGCGAGATCTAATACTGCCTGAATCACCAACAGAATTCACACGACATGGCTACGAAGAAGAAACTCGCCCCGCCCCCGGAAATCGACTGGCCCGAAACGCTGCGGACCGGTCGGCCGGGCATCGTGCGGTGGAACGAGCGCTCCGAGACGGCGCGGCAAATGACGAAGCTCGGGCGCGGCGACTACACCGGGTGCGATCTCGCGGGCATCAATTTCGGTGGGCAATCGGTCCTGAAGTTTCAGGGCGCCGGGGTCGATTTCGCCGACGCGACACTCACACGCGGGTCGTTCATCGAGGCCGATCTGCGCGGGGCGAACTTCGCCGGCGCGGAGATGACCAAGTTCTGTGCCCGCAACGCGGACCTTACGGGTGCGAAGTTGCCCAACGTGTCGCTGAAGGGCGGGCGTTTGGTCGGGGCGAAGTTCGTGGGGGCCGACCTGAGCGGGGCCGATCTCACCGGGGCGGACATTACCGGGACGGATTTTACCGACGCGAATTTGACCGGGACCGTGTTCGCTGAGCTAGTCTTCGATCAGACGACCGTGTGGCCCGCGGGGTACGAACCGCCCGCCGGGGCGAAGTGGTCGCCCGACGCCCCGGACCCGCGGTTCAACGGTGTGGGCGACGAGGCAGTCGCGGTGAGCCTCGACGGGCTCCTCGCGCGCCTCAACAAGGTCATCGACGCGAACCGCATGACGCGGACCGTGGAGATGCTGAAGACCGGCACGAACCAACTGTTCTCCGAGATCGAACCGGCCGTTGTGCGCGGCGTGGTGCGCAGCCAGCGCGAGCCGGACTTGGTCTACTCGTGTTTGATCGAAGTGGACGGAACGTACTCGTGCGGCACGCCCGATCTGGCCGAGTGCATGGGGCTCCGCGGGGAACCGTGCAAGCACCTGCTCGTGCTGCTCATCGGGTTGACGAAGGCGGGGCAACTCGACGCGAGCGCGGCCGACCGGTTCATCGTCGCGGCCGGCGGAAAGAAGCACAAATGGGACGAACGCATTGCAGATCAGGTGAGCGACACACTTTTGAAATATAAAGGCGCTCAGGCGGGCGAAATTGACTGGCGCCCCACCGAAACCATCCCCGAAGACTTCTACGCGATGTGACTCATGGCCAAGAAGAAACCTGCCACGAAAACCGCGCCCGCGACAAAAAAGCCGACCGCGAAGAAATCGGTCGCGAAGAAACCCGCGCCCAAGGCCGACGTCAATTGGGTCGAGGTGCTTAAGAGCGGCGCGGCCGGTGTGAAAAAGTGGAACAAGCTCACCGTGGCCGAGCGGAAGGCCGTCAAACTCACGAGCGCCGATCTGTGTGGTGCGGACCTCGCGGAGATCAATTTCCGCGGGCTATCGGCTACGAAACTTAAGGCCGCGGGCGCGAAACTCGTTGGTGCGAACGGGGTCGGCGCATCGTTCTTGGCGGGTGATTTCCACGGAGCCGATTTAACAGACGCCAACCTGCGCGGGTTCAACGGGCGCGACGCCGATTTCAGCGCCGCCAAACTCGTTGGGACCGATTTGTGGGAGGGGCGGTTCCTCCGGGCGAAGTTCGTGAAGGCCGATCTGACGCGCGCCAATTTGCTCGAAACCGATCTCACCGGCGCGGACTTCACAGACGCGGTGCTGACCGACGCGAACCTGTCCGGCGCGTCCTTCGACCAGACGACCAAGTGGCCCGCCGGGTTCGTGATCCCGGGCGAGGCGCGGTGGCAGGGAAAGGGCACCGATCCGCGCCTGGTCGGGAAAGGGAAGAAGGCCGCGGCGCAGGACATCAACGGTCTCATGGCCCGCTTGCACACGAACATTGACGAGAAGCGCATGAAGCGCACGCTCGACATGCTCAAGAAGGAGCGGAACCAGATCTTCTCCGAGATCGAACCGACAATGGTGCGCGGGATCGTCCGGAGCCAGCGGGACATTGACACGGTTTATTCGTGCGTGCTCACGGACGACGGCACGTACTCGTGCGGCACGGTGGACATGGAACAGTGCATGGGGCTGTCCAACGAGCCGTGCAAGCACCTGCTCGTGCTGCTCATTGGCCTCGCACGGGCCGGGCAACTCGACCCCGCGACCGCGGACAAGTGGGTCGTCGCGGCGAACAAAAAGGGGCCGCGCTGGAACAAGACCGTCCAGAGTCACATCGCCGATTCGTTCCTGAAGTACAAGGGCGTGCAGGCCGGCGAGATCGATTGGCGCCCCACCGAAACCATCCCGGAAGACTTCTACGCAATGTGAGACGCACCAATGGCGAAGACCAAAGCGACCCAACCCAAGATCCCGGCCGCGCGCACCGAGTGGGACGACTTCCTCGACGGCGCGCGCGGCGTCTCGGACTCCGCCAAGCTCGCGAAAGCGCTGACGATGCTCCGCGGTGAAAAGTTCCAGCTCTACGCGGACGTGCAGCCCGAGTTCGTGTGCGGCGTGGTGCGCAGCCAGTCGTCGGGGAGCCGCGTGTACGCGTGCCGGCTCGCGAACGACGGCAAATACTCGTGCTGCACACAGAACCTGATCCAGTGCGTCGTGTCGCGCGGGTCGCCGTGCAAGCACTTGCTCGTGCTCGTCGTCGGGCTGGTGAAGGCGGGGCACTTGGCCCCGGCAACGGCGCTGGAATGGCTCCGCGGCGCGCGGAAGAAGGGGCTGACCGCGGACGGTTACAAGCCGGATAAGGACGTGGTGACCGCGACCTTCCTAAAGTACAAGGGCATGGAGGCGGGCGAGATCGACTGGCGCCCCACGGACACCATCCCCGAAGACTTCTACTCCGCGTAACCGAGAGTTCACATGGCGAAGCAGGGCACGAACACACGAACGGCGGGAGCACTCGCGGGGCAGACGGTCGCGTTCGTCGGGAAGTTCGCTCACGATATCAATCATTACAAGGACGTTTGGGTCAAGAACGCGGGCGGCACCGTCGGTCCGCCGACCGGCACGTTCGATTACCTCGTCTACGGCGAGGGGCGCGGCGGAAAGGTGCCCGGTGCCGTCGCGCGGATCGAGAAGCGGCGCCCGGGGCTCACGGTACTCGACCTGACCGAGTTCGCGAAGATCGTGCTGCCCACCGCGGCCGAGTTCGTGGCGCGCGTTAAGCGGCTCGAACCGACACCCGAATACTGGAACTCGTTCCAGGCGCTGTGCCGCACCGCGGGGCTGCCCGTCGACCTGAGCAAAATCGACCTCCGCGGTACGCACATGGAGGGGGCAAAGCTAGGCGGGGCACTTCTGAACGGCGTCGATTTCCGTTCCGTGAACTGCTCGCAAGCGGTCCTCTCCACGACGCACACAATTGAGGGCGCCAAGTTCGACGGCGCGAAACTCGTCCGGGCCACGCTCAACAAAGCGAAGAAATGCAGTTTCCGCGACGCGGACCTGAAACAAGCGTGGGCGGCGCAAGCGTCCTACGAGGCGTGCGACTTCCGCGACGCGATCATGTCGGAGATCCGGATCGGCCGTTCCCAATTTACCGACGGTGACTTCCGCGGCGCGGACCTGAGCGACGCCGAGAGCGAGGGCACTACGTTCGAGCGGTGCGACTTCTCGAAGGCGAACCTGACTCGGTTCCGGGGGCACGGAGCGCAACTCACGGACGCGAAGCTCGTGGGCGCCAACTTGAACCGGGCCGATTTGCGCGAAACATCACTCCGCGGCGCGGATTTGCGGAACGCCGACCTGCGCGACGCGGCGCTCGCGGGCGCGGACCTCACGGGCGTGAACGTGGCCGGTGCGGACTTCACGGGCGCCGGGTTGACCGGCGCGAACGTCCAGGGCGTGGATTTCTCGAAGGCCAAGAATTTCGCGCCGCCCGTCGCCCGCGCTGCCGGACCGAACCTGAAGGCACTCGTGAAGGCCGCGTCGAGTGCAAAGGACTTCGAGACGACCGTCGACGTCGATCTGGGCAAGAACGAGCACGCGAAGATGAGCCTGCGCGTGGGACAACTCGGAATTCGTGCGACCGCGAACCACTACCGCGGCGGTACGGAGATCCAAAGCACGATCGCCGCGCCGACGTTTCAGCAGGGGCTGTTGAACTTGGCGGACCGCTGGCCGAAGGCGACGCTCCGGCTCGACACGATACGCGCACACGGCAGCCGGAACGTGCGCGGGACCAAGCTCCGGACAATGGCAATCGCGGCGTGGGCCGAGGCGTTCGGCATGGACCTCTCGAACGGCATCCCCCTAACCGAGCAACAGAAGGCGCAAGAAGCGGAAGCCCGTCGGAAGCGCGACGAGCTGGTGGAGCAGATCCGCGACAAGGGGCCGAGCGTCTGGCACGCGATCGACTTCCGCGAGCGCCAGCGCTACAACCTGCGCGGGCTCGACCTGCGCGACGGGCGCCTGATGGGGCTCGACATGGCGCGCCGCGAAGACCTGCGCGACAGCCGGTTCGCGGGCGCGAACCTGTCCGGCTCGAAGTTGTGGGGCAGCGATCTGCACGGCGCGGACTTCACGAACGCGAACCTCGCGGGCGCAGAACTCCAGTTCAGCAAGTGCGAGAAGACGTCGTTCGTTAACGCGAACTTGCGGAACGCGAACCTGAACAACACGAGACTGTTCGGCACCGACTTCACGGGCGCGCACCTGGACGGCGCCCGGTTCGAGAACGCGCAATTCGACGAACGCACACTTTTCCCGGTCGGCTTCAAGACCCCCGAGAACCTGGTCTGGAAGGGCGAAGGCCCGCGCCCCGGCCCGCGCCGGCCACCGCAGGCTGTGTCCGGGAGCATGGACTTCGACACGTTCTTTAAAGGCTTGCCGAAGAAGGTCAAACCCGAGCGGGTCGAGAAGGCGACATCGATGCTCAAGTCGGAGAGCTACCAGCTCTACGCGGACCTGACGGATGCGAACCTCGTCGGGATCGTCAAAAGTCAGTCGAACAAGGATCTCGTGTACTCGTGCCGACTCGCGTCGGACGGGCAGTTCTATTGCGGCACACAGAACTTGAGGGCGTGCGGGGGGCTCCACGGCGCGCTGTGCAAGCACCTGCTCGTGCTGGTGATCGGACTGGCAAAATCCGATAAGCTCGATCCCGCGACCGCGGACAACTGGGTCAGCGCGAGCAAGGACCACCAGCCCGTCATTGATCGGGACGCGGTGAGCGAGACGTTCTTGAAGTTCAAGGGGGCGGAAGCAGGCGAGATCGACTGGCGCCCCACCGAGACCGTGCCCGAGGACTTCTACGCGATGTAACCTGGGACCACGGGCGTCCCGCCCGCACGAGACAAGGACAAACAGCCTACTTCCAGGACGTGTTTGCCCGTCCACTCGAAATCAGAAGCGGGTGGCACGCCCGCGGTCCCAGGATCGAACCGAGGCCAATTGTGGACGAGATCGCCGAACTCCGCGACGCGCTCGATCGGCTCCACGCCGCGATGGACGACCTCGTGGTGCGCGGGGTGCGCGCCGCCGGGCCGACCGACATCGCGAAGCTGACCGCGCTCCGCGACGAGTTCCGCACTGCCGGGGCCGAGCACCTCGCCGAGAAGTTGAGTACGCTGGTCGACGCCGTCCAAGCCGGCGAGCGCGCCGCAGCGCCCGCGCTCATGCGGGCGGTCACCACGTTCCGGCTGTTCGACCGGATGCTCACGCTCGAAGTCGCACGCGGGGCACTCAGCCCACCGGTTGCCGTGCCCCGGGACGACGAAGCCGAACCGGAAGGGGACGAGTGACCCATGTTGCCGCCCACCGCAGACCGCCCGAAGCTCCGCGCCACGCTCGACCAACTGTCGGCCGCGGTCGAAGACCTGCTCCTCGGCGGCCTCACCACCGCGTCCGACGCGACCCGCCAAACGCTCTCCGGCGCGATGCAAGAGGCCGCGCGCCTGCGCCTCCTGCGGCTCGGGGGCACGCTCCGCGTGGCGACGGAGGAACTCGGCCGGTTCACGCGCCAGGAAAAGAGCTTCTCGCGCCGCCGGCTCACGTTCTTCCTCAACCGCGCGTGGTTGCTCAGCCGCGGAATGGGGCACGCACTCGACACCAGCGACGAGAAAGAGTACGACCGCCTCACGTGGTCGCCCCCCGCGCAACCGCTGCCCGCGGTAAAGGTCGTGTGTTTGGGTGCGGTCAAGAAGGTCGCGGAGCACGCTTTCGTCGCGTTCGAGTTCCGGCTGCGTGCGATCGCGGACGCAGGGGCTGTGAAGGCCGGTCAGAAACTCAGTTGGTCCGCGGTGTTCCCGCTCAAAAAGGGGCAGGACATCCCGCCGGAAGGGTTTTTGCACCTGCCGCAGAAGCAGAAATTCGCGCCGTTCCTGTTCCTCGAACGCACGACGTTGAACATCGCGAACGCGACCGTTTCCGGCGACGAAACTAGCGGCTGGCGCCTGGCCCTGACCGACCAGAGCACGGTCACGGTGGGCAAGCCGTTCACCGGATGGGACCAGTTCCTCGCGTGGTCGCCGCAGAGCGCGCTCGATCGCTTGGCGAAGCACGTGCCCGGTCCGCTCGACCTCGATACCGAACTGCAAGAAGAGGTCGTGCTGCGCGACTACGAGGTCGGTAAGGCCGAGGACGGCGACGAGCCCGGGCAGACCGTTTACCCGATCACAATGGGCGCGCTCACGCTTCACGCACTCATTGGAGCGGGGGCCGAGGGCAAGGCGCTCAAGAAATCCATCGACGAGATTCGCAAGGTGCGCGGCGCGAACCCGCCGCTCTTCGGGCTGATGCACTACGAGCGCTGCCGACTCGTGTTCCAACCGCTCACGACCTTCCCCGGTAGCTCGGACTACATCACGATCTCGAAGGAGAACGTGAACAAGGCCGCGCTGCTCAAGGCAATGGACTTCCGATCGTAATCCGGCGAACCCCGCGAGGTGCGGGGTTCACTTACTTTCCGCACGCGAGTGCGGAGTTCACCAACTCAGCACGACACATGGCCAAGAAACCCGCTGCCCCCGCCGCGCCGTCCGCTGCCACCAGTAGTGGCTCGGTCAGCCCCGAAACCGTGCTCCGCGAACCCGCCGAGAAGCGGTACGCGGACCAGCTCGAAGCGCTGCGGCAGAACGACACCGAAGCGCCGCCGACCAATTGGAAGCTGTCGCCGCGCTCGGTGCTCACGTATGTCATTGGCGGGAAGACTCTCAAGGCGACGATCGGCGGAAAGAGCGTCGAAGTGCCGATCACGCGGAAGTTCTTCGGCGACGACGGCGTCGTGGAGCGCTCGATCGTCACGCTCGCGTCGGAACGGGCGCTGCTGCTCGTGGGCGAACCCGGGACCGGTAAGAGCTGGCTCTCGGAACACCTCGCGGCGGCCATTTGCGGCACGTCGCTGCTCACGATCCAAGGCACCGCGGGCACCACGGAAGAGCACATCAAGTATTCGTGGAACATCGCCCGCGTGATCGCGGAGGGGCCGACCGCGCAGAACATGATCGCCTCCCCAGCAATGATTGCGATGAAGGGCGGCGCCCTCCTGCGGTTCGAGGAACTGACGCGGTGCGTGCCCGACGTGCAGGACGCGCTCGTGTCCATTCTGTCGGACAAGGCGGTCGCGGTGCCCGAACTGCCCGGCGACGCGATGGTGTTCGCGAAACCCGGGTTCAACATCATCGCCACCGCGAACACGCGCGACCAGGGCGTGAACGAACTCTCGGCCGCGCTGAAGCGCCGGTTCAACTACGTCTACATCCCGATCGTGGGCGACCAGAAGACGGAAGTGAAGATCGTGCAACAGCGGTCGGCGGAACTGCTGGAGCGCTACAACCTGCCGGCCAAGCTCAGCCCGCCCGTTATCGAGCTGCTCGCGACGGTGTTCCGCGAGATCCGCAACGGCAAAACGAGCGACGGCGTGAGCATCAAGAAACCGAGCACCACGCTCTCCACCGCCGAGGCGATCGGCGTCGCGCTGGACGCGGCGCTGCACGCGCGGTTCTTCGGGGGCGGCGAGGTCGGCCCCGCGGACATCGCCCGCAATATGGTCGGTGCGGTGGTGAAGGAGGACCAGGAGGACAAGGTGGCGCTGAAGGAGTACGCGACCGTCGTCGCGAAGAAGCGCGGCGCGAAGGACAAGAGCTGGAAGGAGTTCCACGACGCCCTCGTGGAACAGTTGTGAGTATTAGGAAAGCAGATTTCACCGCAGAGGGCGCAGAGAGCGCGGAGAAAAGAACGGCTCTCAATCTGCGGTGAATCTGCTTTTCAAGGCTCTCTCTTGGTTTTCTCCGCGTTCTCTGCGCCCTCTGCGGTGAAATCTGCCTTCTCGAAGTTCTGGTGATTCATGTCTGCCCAACTGACCGACGCCGGTCTCGACGCCACCGAGATCGCGAAGCGCGTGGACGCCGTACTCACCGACCCGCTGTACTGGTTCCCGGTGCGGCACCACTCGCCGACCACCGCGCGCCACGTCCAGGCCGCGATCGCCGCGCGCAAGCCGAAGGTCGTGTTCATTGAGGGGCCGTTCGAGGCGAACGACCTCATCCCGCACGTCGTCGACGCGGCCACCGCGCCACCGGTCGCCATCTACTCGTCGTACCGCGACGACGACAACGTTCTCGGGCTGAACGGGTACGCGAGCGCGGCACCGGACATCCCGGCGCGGTTCGCGGTGTGGTACCCGCTCACACCGTACTCGCCCGAATACGTCGCGATGAAGACCGCCGCGACAATCAAGGCGGACGTCGTCTTCATTGACCTGCCGCACTACGCCCGCGTCGAGCGGCACGCGCCCACGCCCGAGGGCCGGCAGCCGCCGCGCGAGGCACCGGTTGTTGCGCCGAACGAGGACCGGCTCATCACGAGCAGCGGCTTCTACAAGCACCTCGCGGACGCGGCCGGCTTCAAGAGCTGGGACGAAGCCTGGGACACGCTGTTCGAGAACCCGGTCGCGGACGACTACGAAGCGTACCGCCGGGAGATGGCGACGTTCTGCTGCGCCGCCCGCGCGACCGCGGACCACGCGGCCGAGCACGCCGAGGACACCGTCGAGCGCGAGCGGCACTTCCTGAAGACGATCCGCGAAACGCTCGCGGCCCGGAAACTGAAGCCCGAAGACGCAATGGTGGTGTGCGGCGGGTTCCACCTGTTCCTCGACCGCGCGGACAAGGCCGCGCCGCCCGAGTGCCCGGCCGGAACGGTGTACACCACCGTCGTGCCGTACTCGTACTTCCGCATCTCCGAAATGTCGGGCTACGGCGCCGGCAACCGCGCGCCGCAGTTCTACCAGACGTGCTACGACCTGGTCGCGGCCGGGCGCGCGAGCGACATCGCAATGGAGCACGCGATCGCGGTGCTGCGCCACATGCGGAAGGGCGGCGACCCGCTCTCCACGGCTGATGCGATCTCGGTCACGCACCACGCCGGGATGCTCGCGCGCTTGCGGGGGCGCCCGCACCCGACGCTCGACGACATTTCCGACGCGCTCATCACGTGCTGCTGCAAGGGCAACCCGAACGAAGAAGGGACCAAACTCCGCGCCGCAATGGACGTGGCCGGGATCGGGACCAAAATCGGCAAGGTGACGTCGAAGCTCGGGCGCCTGCCGATCGTGAACGACTTCCACACGCAGATCTCCGACCTGGAACTCGGCGAGGTGCTGGGCAAAGAGAAGAAGATGTCGGTAAAGCTCGACAAGCGCGACGCGCTCGCCGCGCGCCGGTCCGCGTTCCTGCACCGCGTGTCGTACCTGAAGGTGCCGTTCGCCGGGATCGTGAATACGGGCGGCGACTTCTCCGGAACGCTGTTCCGCGAGGACTGGCACCTGAAGTGGGACCCGAAGACCGAGCCGGCGCTGATCGAGCAGAACCTGTACGGCGACACCGTCGAGGCCGCGGCCCTCAACCGCTTGCGTGAGGCGATGGCCCAGGCCGGCACGAACGCGGGCCAGACGTGCGCGCGGCTGCTCGAAGCGGTTGATATGGACATGCCCGATCTGGTGCAGGCGGCGGAAGACGCTTGCGGCGACGCCATTGATACGGACGCCTCGTTCCCTTCGCTCGCGACCGCACTCCGACATTTGGGCCGGCTCGAACAGTACGCGGTGTTCCGCGGGCTTCGGCGCAGCGTGCTCGAAGACCTGCTCACCCGGTGTTACGACCGCGCGTGTTTCGCGTTACCCGACGCCGCGAACGCCCCGGAAGAAGAACAGCAGGGCGTGGTGGACGGCCTCATCAGCGTCGCGGAGGTCGTGCTGCGCGACCCGGTCCGGTACGACCGCGTGCTATTCGCTCAGGCCGCACGAACGGCCGCGGCGAACTCGACCGTGCCGTTCCTCCGCGGCGCGTTCCTCGGGCTGCTCTGCGAAATTCGCGAACTCCCAGCTACCGCGCTCGCGGCCGAAGTCGCGAGCCTGGCACTCGCATCGGTGGAAGTCATGGTCACCGCGGGTGACCTGCTCGACGGGATGCTGGCTGTGTCGCAGACGTCGCTCATGCTCGGCGCGGAGCGCCTCGTCGCGGCGGTCGATGATCTCCTGAAGGCGGCGGAATGGGATCCGTTCCTGGTCATGCTCCCGCGACTCCGCGCCGCGATCGAGCGGCTCTCGAACCCGCAGAAGGATTCGCTCGCGGCCACCGTCGCCCGGCACTACGGGCTGGCAGGATCGGAAGATTTGCGGGCGATGAGTGGCAGCCTCGGTGCGACCGCGCTCGTGGCGCGCCTCGATGCCGCAGTCGCTGCCACATTGAAAGACTGGCCGCTGTAATTGAAAACGTGTTTCACCGCAGAGAGCGCAGAGAACGCGGAGAAAGACGGAACGGAAAGTAAATCCTTCCTGTCTTTGCTTTTCTCCGCGCTCTCACGTGCCCTCTGCGGTGAATCCTCTGAATTCGATCGCATCCGATTCATCCGAGGCTTCTCGTGTCCGATCCTCACACCCTGGCGCGCTGGCGGCTCGTGCTCGGCCGGACCGCCGAACAGCACGGCATCAACTGCGGCGGTAACGGCGAGGCCGAGCGCATCGAGGAACTCGTGGGGTTCCTCTTTGAACCCGGCGCGGGCGACGGGTCCGGCAGCCACGGGCGCGGGGGGCGCGGAGGTGGGCGCCGGTCGTCCGGTCGCGCGGGTGGCAGCGGTGGACCGCAACTCACCGTGCCCGATTGGGTGGACCAGGTCAACGAACTGTTCCCCAACCAGTCCAAAGAGGTGATGCAGAAGGAACTCGTCAAGCGCCGCGGGATCTCGGAACTGATGGAGAAGCCCGAGCTGCTCGAAAAGATCGAGCCGAACATGGAGCTGGTGAAAACGCTCCTCACGCACCGCGACCTGCTGAACGAGAAGACACGCATCCTGGCTCGCAAGATCATTGAGCAGGTGGTCGAAGAGTTAAGGCGCAAGATGCAGGTGCAGGTGGAGCAAGCCATTACGGGTGCGATTCGGAAGGACCGTCACTCGCCGCGGAAGGTGTACCGGAACCTGGATCTGAAGACCACGCTCCGGCGCAACCTGAAGAACTACGACCCGGACACGGGCAAGTTGCTCGTGGACCGCGTGTTCTTCTACGCGGCCGAGCGCAAGAAGAAGCCCTGGCACGTGATCGTCGTGGTGGACCAGTCCGGGTCCATGCTCGAAAGCGCGATCTTCTCCGCGGTGATGGCGTCCATCTTCGCTGAACTCCCGGCGGTGAAGACCTCGCTCGTGCTGTTCGATACCGAGGTGGTCGACCTCTCCGATCAGGTCGGGCAACCGGTGGACGTGCTGCTCTCGATTCAGCTCGGCGGCGGAACGGACATCACGAAGGGGCTGATGTACGCGAACGAACTCGTGCGCCAGCCGGGGCGCACGATCGTGGTGCTCATTACGGACTTCTACGAGGGGCGCGACGAAAAAGATCTCGTGGACCAAACGCGCCTCATGGCCGATAGCGGGGTCCGCATGATCGGCCTGGGCGCGCTGGGGTACGATGCGCGCCCCTCGTACAACAAGCCGACCGCACAGAAGCTCACGAAAGTGGGGATGGACGTGCTCGTTTGCACGCCGGAGAAGCTCGCCGAGTGTATGGCCCAAATCATTCGGGGCTGAGAGACGGGAACAAAGTGAACGGGCCGAGGGTGATGTCCCTCGGCCCGTTCTGTTCTCGCGGCGTCTACTTCTCGACCTGGGACGCGGAACGCTCACGGCATCGCCGCGGCCGCGAACAACTTCGCGACGGCGGAACCGCGACCGGCGAGGTTGATCCAGTCCGCCGTCGCGAAGTTGTTCGCGGCCGCGAAAGCGGTGCTGGAACAGCGTTCCCCGAGATGGGTGGGTAGGTGTGTGCTCGGACGACGCAACATCGTCCTGTCGCAGAGCGACGAGCTAAACCAACCACGAGAATGAACCGAAGATACCTCCTGCCGAGAGTGTTCGCAATCACCGTTCTCAAGGAGTCGAGGTGTGCCGCAGGCGAAGAAATCGCGCTGGGTGGTCTACATCCTGCGGTGCGCGGACGGTACGCTGTACACCGGCATCACCACCGATTTGGAGCGCCGGCTCGGTCAGCATAATGCGGGGACCGCGTCCAAATACACGCGAGCGCGCCGGCCGGTCGCGGTGGCGTACCGCACAACGGTGAAAACGCACGGCGACGCGCTCCGCCGGGAACTCGCGATCAAGAAGCTGACGCGAACGGCGAAAGACGCGCTCATCGCGAAACAGGTGAAGCGCCGAAAACGTGCGTGACAACAACTCGAAGGACACCGATGAACCGTTCCCTCTCCCGGATCGCGGTTGGTGCGTTGTGCTCGTTCCTGCTGTGTGGCGCTCTCCGCGCCGAAACCCCGGTTCCCGCGGAGTCGGCTGACGCGGCGCGGAAGCGGCACGAGCGCGTCGCGGAGCGCCGAAAGAGACCGGGCGCTTCAGTTCCTCCGGTATCTTCGCGCGACGCGCTTGCGATGCTGGCCTCTTGGTTTTGCGCTTCGCCCGGAGTGCGGCTCCGAGTTTCGGGGTAGTGCACCCCGAAACCGACCGCTCGATAGATCCGGGACGTGAGCGTAAAGTGTTGGAAATTGCAACATTTCGTCGAGTAGGTCGGGTGGGAATCGAACCCACGATTCTGCGCTTATCAGACGCAGGCCTTACCACTTGGCGACCGACCTATAATTCTCATCTCGTCTCGATCCGTTGAGCACCGCTCGGGTCCGATCCATGTCGGAGCGTACCGAATCGCGAACGTTCACCGCGCGCTGGGTGTTCCCCGTTAGTGGAACTCCCTTGCCCAACGGGACCGTCACCGTTCGCGGCGAGCGCATCGAAGCCGTGCTTCCCCACGGCGCACGTACACCGGATGAAGACCTCGGCAATGCGGCGATCATTCCCGGTCTGGTGAACCCGCACACGCACCTCGACTTGAGCGGCGCACGCGGACTAATTCCTCCCACCGACGCGGATCACTTCACGGACTGGCTCCGCGGGGTGATCGATTACCGCCGCACGCGGACCCCGGAGCAAACACAATCCGACATCCGCGCCGGCCTCACCGAATGCCTGCGCCACGGCACCACGCTCATCGGCGACATCGCCTCCGAAGGCGCGAGCTGGGACGCACTCGCGGGCGCGCCAACGCGGGCCGTAGTGTTTCGCGAGTTCATCGGGCTGGGCCTGGAACGCGCGGCCGCGGCGGTCACCGCTGCCGAAGCCGCTACCAAGTCGCTCGCTCAAACTCCGAACTGCCGCATGGGGTTCAGTCCTCACGCGCCGTACAGCGTTCGGCAAACGTTGTTGGAGCAGGTGACCGAACTGGCGCGCTTCCATCACCTTCCCGTTGCGGTACACCTCTCCGAATCGCCGGGTGAAATCGAATTACTTCAACGCCACTCCGGTCCCTTCCGGACGTTCCTCCAGGATCTCGGCATTTGGCACGCCGATGCATTGAGCGAATCACCGGACGCTTGGATCACGCGCCAATTTCGTTGCGCCCCCGATCTCTACATTCACGCGAACTACCTGGCTTCGACGCTCCGTATTCCGGAGAACGGGTCCGTCGTCTATTGCCCCCGCACGCACGCGGCGTTCGGGCACGCGCCGCACCCGTTCCGGGAGTTCCTCGCACGGGACGTTCGCGTGTGCCTGGGAACGGACAGCCTCGCATCGAACCCCGACCTCGACGTCCTGAGCGAAGCGCGGTTCGTGCGCACGCGGTACCCCGACTTCCCGGGCGATCAGTTGTTGCGAATGGTCACGCTCTCGGGCGCGGAAGCACTCGGCTGGGCGGACGAAACCGGCAGCCTCGAAGCCGACAAGAGCGCGGACCTCGTGGTCGTACCGCTCCCGAACACGGATATCAGCGACCCGCACGAACTCGTGCTCGCGGACCACGCAGGCGATCGGCGCACGATGTTCCGCGGCGCGTGGCGAACCTGACCAGTGCCCCGTGAAGGAATCGAACCTTCACAACCGGGTTTCGTAGACCCAGCGCCGCAAATCCGTCGGACGGGGCGGTGTATTCGTTCCAAGTTTCAGAGTTTCAAGTTCCAGAGCTGAAGACAAAATCAGTCGCCTTTGCGTTTTCAACTTGGAACTTTTGGAACTCTGGAACTTGGAACTCCACATACAGAGGGTCGGGTGGGAATCGAACCCACTACACGCGGGTTAACAGCCCGCCGCTATTCCGTATCAGCTTCCGACCCATAACGCGCAGTACACCGTGCTGGAGTCGAACCAGCTAACCGGGCTTCGGAGGCCCAGTGCCGCAGCCCTCGGACGGTGCGCAGTCAGGACGGCAGGAATCGAACCTACTTGAACGAGTTCCCAAGACTCGCGGCCAACCAATGGCCCACGTCCTGAAACCGACAGTCGGGAAGACAGGAGTCGAACCTGCGATTTCGTGCTTCCGACGCACGCGGCCACTCCACCTGGCCCACTTCCCGAAATTGCCCGCGCGAGTCCCAGAGGCGGTGAAAGTTACGACCGGATTCGCACCGGCAACTTCCCGCTCCGAAAGCGAGTGCTCTTCTAATTGAGCTACGTATGTACGCCCCTGATATCGGGCGCGGGCAGAGCGTTCGGCGGGATTTGAACCCGCGCGTCCTGGTTGGGAACCAGGCAGGCTACCGCTGACCTCACGAACGCATTTTCTCGAATTCGGAGCGCGGAGTTCGGAACGTGGAACGAAAGATCAACACCCTGCGGTTTGTTCGTCTTCGTTCGTTTTTACTCCGCGTTCCGCGCTCCGCGCTCCGAATTCGTTAGTCCCGGCGGCTGGAGTCGAACCAGCTCCTCCGCGTTTTCAGCGCGGCGCTTCAACCGTGTTAGCTTCACCGAGAGTCACCAGTACCTCGCCAGGGGATCGAACCCTGCATCAGCCGGTTAAAAGCCGGCGGCTTCACCATTGAAGCGTGCGAGGCATTTCGAGCGCGGAGTTCGGAGCGCGGAACGAAAGATCAATACTCCGCAGTTCGTTCGTTTTCGTTCGTTTTCACTCCGCGTTCCGCGCTCCGAACTCCGCGCTTCTCAAGTTCCGCGCTCCGAACTCCGCGCTTCTCAAGCTCCGCAGTCAGGTTCCGGGGGCTGGAATCGAACCAGCGCCATTCACCTTCAAAGGGTGACATCAGTACCAGCACTGAATCCCCCGGAATCGATCGCACAGTTGCCGGGGCTGGAATCGAACCAGCGTCGTCCACCTTCAGAGGGTGGCATCAGTACCAGCACTGAATCCCCGGCAATACGGGGCCGTTCGTGAGCGCAACGGCCCATCGCTATCAGCAGCGGTGGTAGGAATCGAACCTACAAATTACGCCTTAACAGGGCGCCGCCTTACCATTCGGCTCCACACCGCTGTACGTGCAAAAACACCATCGGCCGGGCACCCCTGAGTGGAGATGCCCGGCCGATGGGTGTTGAACCCCGTTCGGTATGGCATCATCCGGTTCGGATGGTAATCTGGGTGCGGAACTGATTCGGGAATTGATTGGGTCGATTAAACGGCCCGAACCCGAACCCGCGTTGTTGCGGTCGTTGGGGGTTACGCGGCTGTTTAATAAACCCGGTCATGGCTCGTTCCTGGTTCGATGTTAGCTAGTCACACCTATAGACGCGGCGCACACCCGATGGTTCGCGGTGTGCGCCGATTTTTTGCGATTCGATCGCTTACGGCTCACTTACCACGGGCGGCGGCGGTCCTCGACCACTTCGATCCGCGCCCGGTGCCCGCGGCTCTCCAGGAACCGTTCGACGCGCTCGGCCTCGCGCCGCGTTTCGTACCGCCCGTACCGCTCCCAGTACCCGAAGTGCCCGCCGCGCTTCACGAACACCACGTAGTCGTGGTCGTGCCGCTGGTGCGGCGGGACGAACCCGCCGTTCGAGGGGCCGACCGGACCGCGGAACGGCTCGCCGGCCGTCGCCGTTTGGGTACCGAACCCGATCGCCGTTGCCGCCACCGCGCCAAGAACCAATTTGCGGATCATTTTTATCTCCATCCCGAAGTCATCGGGAGCTTGTGTTTTCCGGCGGTTTTCGTTATCCGCCAGTTCCTCTCAAGTAACGAGGCGTAATAGCCGACTTGCGCCCTACGGTTGCATTGTTGAGAAATGCCCGACCGCGTATTGTGAAGGAAATGGGATGTACGGCGAAGGAAACGCGGAATTAACGGCCGTTCACCGGGATCAGGATGATGTGGGCCGGTTTTTGCTCCCGGCCGTCGGAAGGAAGCCGCGGATGGCGCGACCACCGCTATACCCTTTGCGGTTTGAGCCGATTTTCACCACGAATTTGTGGGGCGGGCGCCGGCTGCCCGCGTTCCTGAATCGCACCGTTACACACACCGATCCCATCGGCGAAGCGTGGATTCTGAGCGACGTGGACGGCAGCCCCAGCCGCGTTGTCGACGGTCCGCTCGCCGGTTCCACACTCCGAGAAGTGTTTTCCGCCGATCCGTGTCGCATCGTCGGCGGGGCTAAGGCCCCGCAGGGGCGGTTCCCGCTCCTGTTGAAGTTCCTTGATGCCAGACAAGAACTCTCGGTGCAAGTCCACCCGAACGACTCGCAGGCCGCGCTCCTCGGGCCGGGCAAGTTCGGCAAAACCGAAGCGTGGGTTGTTCTCGAACGCGACCCGGTAACGAGTCGGCTCTTTGCCGGGTTTGCCGAGGGCGTTCGTGCGAACGACTTCCGCGCCGCACTCGCCACAAAGACCGCCCCGCGCACGCTCCACAGTTTCACGCCGAACACTGGCGACTGCGTGTTCCTCGAAGCAGGTACCGTTCACGCGATCGGCTCGAATCTGCTCCTGTTTGAAGTGCAGCAGACGAGCGACATCACCTATCGCCTGTACGACTGGGACCGCGTCGACGCGAAGACCGGTCAACCGCGTCAACTCCACATCAACGAAGCCCTGGCGTGCGCGGATTTTGGGCGCGGCCCGTGCTATCCCGTTGGCCCGTCAGTTGTTGTGAGCAATGGCGTGCGTCGCGAGGGCCTAGTGACGTGTGCGCACTTCACCCTGGAGCGGCTCACCAGTGCGGTTCCGTTCCGCGTGGGGGCGAAGAACCAGTGCCGCGCGGTCGTGTGCGTGAATGGGCACGGCGAACTCGAATCGGCCGGCGTCCGGTACCCGATCCGCACGGGCGACGTGTACTTGCTCCCTGCGGAAGTCGGCACGGCTATCGTGGTACCAGCGACCGAAGTGACCCTCCTCGAATGCGGTCTGCCTGTTTGAAGGCGATCGAAGAGCCGCGGATGACGCAGATCACGCGGATTAAAACCAAGGATTGATTTTAAGAGATCTATTTGGCTTTAATTCGCGTGATCTGCGTCATCCGCGGCTCTGCTTCTTGGGGCATCTGCGGTTCTTCGATTCCTCCGCGCATTTTTCTGAGCACCTCGCGCCGCGGGCGGACATGATAGGGTAGACGCTCGTTCGGAGTGCTCCCAATGTCGGCCCGCCTTCGACTCCCCAGCCTGCTCCCCGCGCTCGACGATCGCGCACTACTGAGCCGCTTCACCGAGCAACACGACCAACCCGCGTTCGAGCAGTTGGTGAAGCGGCACGGCCAGCTCGTGTTCGGTGTGTGTCGGCGGACGGTTCGTGACACGCACCTCGCCGAAGATGCGTTCCAAGCGGTTTTTCTCGTTCTCGCTCGTAACCCCCGGGGCGCTGCGGAAGCGATTTCGGTGGGCGGGTGGTTGTTCGGTGTCGCCCGGCGCATTGGTCTCGCGGCCCGTCGGCAGGAACAGCGCCGGGAGAAGCGCGAGCAGAAGGCGACCACCGAGGAGCGGATCGAAGAGGCGCCGCGAGCCGACTTCAATGACGTCCTCCGGGTTTTGGACGAAGAACTCGCCGCGATACCAGACGAATCGCGTGCCGCGCTGGTCGCGTGCTTCCTCGAAGAGCGCACGCACGACGAAGCCGCACGCGAACTCGGCTGGAGCCTCAGCACGCTCCGGCGCCGACTCGATCGCGGGAAGGAATTACTGCGCTCGCGCTTGGCTCGACGCGGTGTCACGCTCGCGGTCGGTTTGCTCACCGGTGCCCTCGCGTCGCCGGCACGCGCGGCAACACTCACTCCCGTGCCTTCGCCCACGAGTGTCGCACTCGCGACCGAAGCGCTGAAACGCGGTATTGGTACGAAACTGTGGGCCACGACGGTGGGCGCGGTTCTCGCGGTCAGTGGGATCGCGTTTGGTGTGGCTTACGAACCGAACAATCCGCTGGTTCCGCCGTCCGATCCGGTTGCAGAACGCTCAGAAGCGCCGAAAACGCAGCTCGACGCGGCACCCGCTCCGCACGCGGTCGCCAAGCCGTGGGTGACCGTGTCGGGGCGCATCGTGTTCCCCAAGGAACGGGTGATTCCGGACCCGCGTTTGGTTCCGACTAATGGAATTCAGGACGCCGAGGTGTGGAAGTCGTTCGCACCGTTGCGGTACGAGGACACGATCATTAACGACAAGAACCGCGGGATCGCGAACGTGGTGGTGTGGTTGCGCCCGGACTCGGACGACCGGAAGGCGAGTTTCTCGCGGGAGAAGATCCGCCCGCTTCTCGTTGATCCGGAGGCTCAGGAGCACCACGTGGTCGCGGTGGCCGGGCAGTTCCTCCCGCGAACGCTGGCCGTGCGAGCCGGGGACCGCGTGACCTTTACCAACCGGCTGAAGGTGCCCACCAACATCCGCTACACTGCGGCGATTTCCGATATGGCCAGCACGATGCGCGAATTCAACGTCCTGGTCACCAACGACACGAGCCGAACTTCGGAACCGGTGCCCACACTGCAAATGCCGGACTCGTTCCGGTCCACCGTTCACCCGTGGATGACCGGTTTCGTGTGGGCGTTCGATCACCCGTACTTCGCAGTTACCGACGCGAGCGGCCGGTTCACGATCGAGAACGCCCCCGCCGGCAAGTGGCGGTTGGTCGCGTGGCACGAAGTGCCCGGCTTCCTGGGCGGCGCGCCCGGCCGGTTCGGTGAGAAAATAACAATCTCCGAGAGCCGCGCGGGGACACTCGAACTCGATCCGCGCGAGTTCGAGAGCCGAGTCTGGTCCGCCAAAAAGTAACGTTTCCCGTTTCTATTACTCCGAGGTGCCCTGATGCGACTCTTATTGTCGTGCGTGTGCTGCTGCGCGCTCGTATCCGTTGCAAGTGCGCAACAACAGTGGGTGACGGTCAAAGGACAGGTAGTGTTCCCAGCCAATAAGCCGATCCCGAAACCGGCCGCACTGAAAGTGGATGTAGACAAGAAGGAATGCCTCGCAAAGGGGGCGGTCCTCGACGAGTCGATTCTGGTGAACCCCAAGAACCGTGGGATCAAGAACGTGGTTGTGTACTTGCGCCCCAATAATCCCAATTTGAAGGCCGATTTCGCCGCGAATCAGATTCACCCGGCCGACGCAAAGCGCAAGCCCGAAGAGGTCGTTATCGATCAGCCGTGCTGCGCGTTCGTGAAGCGCGTGACCGTTGCTCGGGTCGGCGACACGATCGTGGTGAAGAACCCGGCCCCCATCGCGCACAACTTCTTCTGGGACACCGCCAACAACGGCACCCATAACCCGACGATCGCCAAGCAGACGGACTGGACGATGCCGAACCCACTGGTGAAGGAGACGACACCGATTCAGTACAAGTGCACGATTCACCCGTGGATGGCGGGTTATGTGCGCATTTTCGATCACCCGTATTACGCGATCACCGACGAGGACGGGAAGTTCGAGATCAAGAACGCGCCGGTCGGTAACTTCCAGATCGTGTACTGGCACGAAAACGGGGTCCGTGGCGGCGCAAAAGGACGAGCCGGCGAAGCCATCCAAATTGCCGGGGCGGGGGCGACGATGGAGATGAAGCCCACCGACTTCGACGTGTCCCCGAAGTAGTCCCACTCACGCGCGCGTCGCCGACACGCATTTGGCGATGCGCGCCGCGGCGTCGTCGATTTCTTCACTAGTTTGCGCGGGTGAAAAGCTGAATCGCAGTGCAGATTTCAGCACCTCGTCCGATACTCCCATCGCGCGCAGAACGGGGCTTGGGAGCAAACTGCCGCTCGAACACGCGGACCCGGTCGCACATGCGACGCCCGCGAGGTCGAGCGACATCAGCAGTAAGTCCGACCGGCACCCGGGGAACGAAACGTTCAGGGTCGTCGGCACCACATCGGGCGCGCCAATCTCCGGGCCGTTGAGCACTGCAGGTGGACACGTGCGTTCCAGTGTGGTCCACAACCGCGCGCGGTGCGATTCCAGCTTCGCGCGATTGGCGGCCATGTTTCGCGTCGCAAGTTCTAACGCGACCGCCATCCCCACCGCGAGCGCGACCGGCTCCGTGCCCGGGCGCCGGCCCTGTTGCTGGTGCCCGCCGTAGGTGAGGGGCGTCAGCGACGTGCCGCGTTTCGCGAGCAGCACGCCGACGCCCTTTGGTCCACCGAATTTGTGCGCACTGGCCGTAAGCGTGGTCGCTCCGAGTTCGCGGAAGTTCACTGGCATTTTGCCGACTGCCTGCACCGCGTCGCAGTGCAATCGCGCGCCCTTCGGCAGCACTAGCGCGATCTCGCGCACCGGTTGAATCGCGCCCGTTTCGTGATTCGCGAGCATCACGCAGACAAGTGCCCCCGCTTGTGCTGTGATCGCGCCCGACTCAATGACTCCCCGCGTATTCGCGGGCAGCCACTCGACGCTGACCCCGAGCGACTCCAGGTGACGCAGCGGCTCAACGACGCACGGGTGTTCGAGGCGGGACGAAACGCAACCTACCCCCCCATCCCCCCTCGCTCCTGGTGAGGGAGAACCCCCTGCGGGTTCCCCCTGCAACCCCCTCCTGTCAGGGAAGGGGGAGCTGGCGCGCATTTTCTCTGTGCTAGGGGCTGCGTCTACCGACAATTCTTTCTCCCCCTTCCCTTTAGGGAGGGGGGATGGGGGGGGAGGTTCTGGCTGTAACCCCTCCCCAACCCCTCCCCCAAGGGGAGAGGGGCTTAAAACCATCGATGGTTCGGTTCCCCCTTCCTTCTTAGGGAAGGGGGTTAGGGGGTTAGGTTGCCTTTGCTTCCCCATCAGCCCGAAGATCGCGAGGTTGTTCGCTTCGGTCGCGCCGCTGGTGAACGTCACCTCGTCCGGGTGCGCGCCCAACAGACCCGCGATCTTCTCGCGCGCGTCTTCGAGTGCCTGGCGCGCTTTGCGCCCGGTCGCGTGCGCGGACGACGGGTTCCCGAACGTCTCCGTCATCAGCGGGCGCATCGCGTCCCACACTTCGGGCAGGAGCGGCGTGGTCGCGTTGTGGTCGAGGTAAATCGCGCTCATCCCCTAATTGTAAGTCGATTCCGGAGCCGCGGATCAACGCAGATTGACGCGGCTCAGAAAACCGAAGAGAGTTGGCGCACTCGCTTTGTTTTGATCTGCGCTTATCCGTGTTAATCCGTGGCGAACTCTTTCGGGGTGTTTCATGACCGCGAACGAAGTGATGGCACAACTCAAGAAACTCGGGAGCGAACAAACCAAGAAGACGCTCATGAAGCACGGGGCGAAGGAGCCGTTCTTCGGGGTGAAGGTCGCCGACCTGAAGGTGCTGCAAAAGAAGATCAAAACGGACCACGCACTCGCGCTCGAACTCTACGACACCGGCAACTCCGATGCGATGTACCTCGCGGGCCTCGTCGCCGACCCCGAAGCCGTGACCAAGGCGCAACTCCAGAAGTGGGTGAAGGGGGCGTACTGGTACATGCTCAGTGGGTTCACGGTGCCGTGGGTGGCGTCCGAGTCGCCGTTCGGCCGCGAACTCGCGCTCGATTGGATCGACAGCGACGCCGAGCAGATCGCGAACGCCGGGTGGTCGACCTACGGGTGCGTTCTCTCCATCAAGCCGGACGCGGAACTCGATCTGCCCGAGATCGAGAAGTTACTGAAACGCATCACGGCGGAAATCGGCAGCGCGACGAACCGCGTGCGGTACGCGATGAATGCGTTCGTGATTTCGGTCGGGGGGTACGTCGCGCCGCTCACGGCGAAGGCGAAAGCGGCCGCGAAAGTGATAGGAGCGGTCGAGGTGGATATGGGTGATACGTCGTGCAAGGTGCCGGACGCGACCGCTTACATCGCGAAGATCGAACAGATGGGCCGCGTTGGGAAGAAACGCAAGCACGCGGCTTGCTGAACGAGGACGCGGTATGGTGTGACCGATTGCCACACCACACCGCGTGCTCGGGTGCTCAATCCTTCACCGGGTTCTTTTCGAGGATCTCGGTTTTGGTCACCATTTTCTGATCGAGTTCGGCCTCGATCTCCATGTTTTGCACTTCGATCGTCATCGAGCCCTTGAGCTTCATCGTGGCGTCGGAGGACTTCAGACGCCCGCCCTTCGTGTCGAACAGGATGGTGCCCTTCACCTCGTCGCTCTTCAAATCGGCCTTGGTGATCTTGAACGGTAGGGCGCCTCCGCCCCCGGCCGCCTTGAACGTCACGTCGGCGGTCGTCTTGATCGTCGCGATATCGTTTTTGACGCCGTCGAGCGTGAACTGGGTCTTGTTGGTGAGGTCGCCCAGGCCGGGGAGCGGAACCTTGTCGGTGCGGCTCCACTTGTGGCCCGTGCTCACCTTGTCCGACGGCGCGGGGACGATCACCTGGCTGAACGTGAGCCGCACCGCGTTCTCGGGCATCATGGTCTCGAACACCTTGCGCATCATCTCGTCGCCGTCGCTGAGCTTGTCGAGGAACTTGTCGTAGCCGTCCAGCTTCGTGATCTCGAAGTTCTTGTCGAACGTCGCGGTGAGGGTCGCGCCCTTGAACCGGTCCGTGAGCGCGTTCGCGCCGGCGCCTGCCGCGGCCAGCGGGCCGTTCATTTTGATTTGCACCTGCGTGTAGGTCATCTGGATCTCCAGCGCCCCCGTTTTCGCCGACTTCACATCGAACCGGGCCACCGTCGTGGTGGTCATTTTCTGGTCGACGGTTTGGCCCATCACCTTGATGGTCTGGTTGAGTTCCTGGGACGTGGAGGCGTAGAACTTGTCCCCGTCTTTGAGGGACCACTTGAGGTTGACGGGGTCCGCGGCGGCGAGGGGGGCCGCGAGGACGACGAGGGCCGCGAGAGCGGACGCGGTGCGCATTGGCCAGGCTCCGGTGGGGCGGACGACGGTACCCTCCCACTGTAACCCCAACCCGGGGGCGGCGACAAGCGCCCGGTGCGCGAACTGGCTCCTTGCTCCGCGCCGTGCCCGCGGCTACAACTCAAACTCCGAACATTCTCCGGAGCGATTCATGCCAGTTACCAAGGACACCATCGGCGTCGGGTTCATCGGCGCCGGCGACATTTCCGTTCTGCACGCCGCGGCCGTGAAGAAGTGCCCCGGTGCGAAACTCGTCGGCCTGTGGAACCGCAACCAGCAGCGCGCGACCCAGCGCGCGACCGAGTTCGGGTGCAAGAACTACGCGACCCCCGAGGAGCTCGTCGCCGACCCCGAGATCGACGCGGTGTTCGTGCTCACGAACCTGGAAACTCACCTCGAATACACCGCACTCGCACTGGGGATGGGCAAACACGTTCTCGTGGAGAAGCCGGTAGGGATGAGCGTCGCGGAGATCGAGCGCATGAAGGCGCTCGCGGACGCCAAAGACCTGATCTGCATGCCGGGCCACAATTACGTCTATGAGAGCGGGATGGTCCGCACGCGCGAACTCGTTGACGGCGGCGACCTCGGCAAGGTCGTGTCCGCATATGTGATGTACAACATCCACCACCCGGAGGATGTGGCGTCGCGGTACCCGGGCGTGGTCCGCCAGATCCTCACGCACCACTCGTACATCCTGCTCTACCTCGTGGGCAAGCCGGTCGAACTGTGCGCGATGAAGGCGACGCTGCACTACAAGGAGTACAAGGAAGAAGACATCGCGATGGTGCAAATGCGGCTGCAAAACGGGGCGCTGGCGCACTTCTGTGCGAGCTTCGCGGCCGACGACCACGCGGCCGACCCGTGGACCGTGATGGTCAAGGTGATCGGCACCGCCGGGAGCACGCGGTACAGCTACCGCGACCACGTCGAGATCAAGCCCGGCCTCGTCCACAGTCAGACGTACACCGCGTACCAGGGGTCCATCACGAACGAGGTGCGCCACTTCCTGATCGACTGCCTCCGCATGGGCCAGAAGCCGCTCAGCACGCTGGACGACGCGATCACCGCGCAGAAACTGATCGAGGCGGCGGAGAAATCCATCGCGGAAAAGAGCGTTGTCACACTTTAAAACGGTTTCACCGCAGAGGGCGCGGAGAGCGCAGAGGGAAAGGCACGGAGAATTAAAAGCGTTCTTCTCCTCTCTTTCTCTGCGCCCTCCGCGCCCTCTGCGGTGAATCCCGCATTTATTGGAGCCCTCATGGAATACCGTCCCCTCGGTAAGACCGGCCTGAACGTTTCGGTTCTGGGTCAGGGCGGGGCCGCGTTCGGTCAGCAGTACGGGGCCGTTTCGGACCGCGAGGTTATGGACTGCGTTCACGCGGCCATCGACGCGGGCGTGAACCTGATCGACACCGCGGCCTACTACGGTAAGGGAACGTCCGAAGAGTTCCTCGGCCGGGCGCTCGAGGGCGGGCGGCGCGAGAAGGTCGTCGTTTGCACGAAGGCGTGTCGGCTCGACCGGGCCGTGTTCGACTTCACGCCCGAGGGCACGCGCAAGTGTGTCGAGGGGTCGCTGAAGCGCCTCCGCACCGATCACGTCGAGATCCTGCTCGCGCACGACATCGAGTTCGCGACCGATTACGAGTACGTGTTCAACGAGACCTACGCGGTGCTCCAGCAGTTGAAAAAAGAGGGCAAGGCGCGGTTCATCGGCATGTCGTGTTACCCGCTGCCCCTGTTGAAGCAGGCGATCGAACGGTGCGACCTGGACGTCGTTATCAGTTACGCGCACGGCAATTTGTTCAACACGCAGTTGCTTTCGGACTTCATGCCGGTTGCCGAGGCGCGCGGGGTGGGCGTGATGAACGCGAGTCCGCTCGCGATGGGGCTGCTCACGAACCAGGGACCGCAGTCGTGGTTCCCCGGACCGCCCGAGGTCATTGAGACGTGTCGGAAGGCGGCCGAGTTGTGCCGGAGTCGCGGGGCCGACATCAGTTTCCTCGGGATGCAGTTCGCGCTCGCGCTGAAGCAGATTCCCTGCACGCTCAGCGGAGCCGCGCGCAAGAGCGAACTGGAAGTGAACCTGAAAGCGCTAACCGCGCCCGTCGACGAAGCCCTTCTCACGGACGTCATGAAGGTGCTCGACCCCATCCGCAACCGCACCTGGAAGTGCGGGAACTGGCCGGGGTGAACTGGCCCGCGTTCCCGGTGAACCCCGCCCGCAAGGGCGGCGGGTGCTCTCGCTACGGGCAGTGTGCCCGGCTTCCCGCCCTCCGAAGGGCATGTGCCATCTCGTTTTGATGACTTTCTGTAGCCGGCCTCTGCGAGGCCGGGGTGTCCCGTGCTTGTGGCTCACCGGCCTCGCAGAGGCCGGCTACAGAAGACCAGCTACCCGCACGATCGGGCGCGAGTCGGTAGGTTGATGGCGTCACCAGTCCGCACCGAGCCGTTGGCCATCGGACCGGGTGATCGCGTTGCGGAGTGTCTGTTCGGACACGGTCTTCTTGACCATCCGCACGGAACCGTCGGCCATCAGCACTTGGGTAACGGGTCGATTGTTCGCCCACAACTGCGGTAGGGGGGCGTTCGGGTTGTACAGCAGTTCGCGCGGCTGCGCCCACGGAACTTCCTCGACCGCGTGGACGGCCATGATCGTATTCGAGATGCCGTCGGTGACGTCCGTGATTCGGACCGGCTTCCCGTCTTCGTTGAACATGGCTCCGCCACCGTAGAAGACGCGGTACGGCGTTTTCGTCGATCCCGGCTCGGCGCTCAGCGGGGAGGAGTACGTCCCGATCACCATGTTCGCGGGGCGCTGGTTCTGGGGGCTGTTCCACGCCTGTGATAGGTCGAACTGTCGGTAAACGCTGTCCTGTTCGATGTAGGGCAGTACCCCCACGCGCCAGCTCAGGTCGCGGTTGACCTGCCCGCGGTTGTCCGTGGCGTAAGGGGCCGACATCGTTCCGTTCGCGGACTCTTGGTTGAGGAGCGCGAGGCCGATCTGTTTCATATTGTTCGAGTTCTTTTGTCGGGCGGCGGCCTCGCGCACCTTCTGCACCGCCGGCAGCATCAGCCCGACCCCGATACTGCCGCCCACGAGCACACCGAGCAGGCCGACCACCAGGCCGGCGACCGCCAGCCCGCGCCCGACCGGTTTACTCATCGCGATCGCCGAACAGATGATGCCGGGAACCGCTGCGAGCCCGCACGTGCAGAACCCCAGCACGCTCAAGATCAGCCCCGCGATCGCGAGGCCGTTCGATTGTGGGGCGCTCCGGCGCGGGCGGTCGTCATCGTCGTCACCGCGGGGGCGCCGGCGCGGGCGGTCGTCATCGTAATCGTCGACGTCTTCGGCACGCGGTCGGCGCCTGGGGCGCTCGTCGTGATCGTCTTCATCGTCACCGGGGCGCCGGCGCCGGGGGCGATCGGCCTCGTCGTCGTGGCGGTCGTTGTCCCACGGGCGCTTGCGGGGCAGATCGTCGTCATCGGTGGGCATGGAAACCTCGTAATAGTGTGGGCCGGGCCGACGAATAGGATGATAGGGGCGCACGTTCGCGGATACCAGAACGCGACCCATTGGGCGAACATTCCTTCTGCCGAGGAGCCGCGATGAGCCCGGAGGTGCCTGCTCCCGGGGCGATTCCCCCGGGGCCGTCCGTAACCCCGACGTCGGGCGCGACCCTTCGCGCCCGCTTCATGTTCGCGCTCGCGTTCGTTCATTTGCTGCTCGTGGCCGGGCTGGTTCACCGCGCGACGAGCAAGAGCGTGACGCAGTGGGAACTGGACGTAATGTACGTCGGGCTGGTCGCGCTGTGGCCGGTGTTCGCCGCCGAAGCCGCCTGGGGCGTAGTCCGGCGCGACCAGTCGACGCCCCGCCGGACGGCGCTGATGCGGGCGCTTCTGGTAGTGCTGATGCCGGCGTGGCGCATGGCCCTGATCGATCCCCGAACCGGTCTGATCTGGGTTCCGCGCATCGGGTGGCAGCACCCGGGGAAGGAATTATTCAAGCGCCTC
The DNA here is from genome assembly GCF_001610855.1 of Gemmata sp. SH-PL17. Classification (NCBI taxonomy): domain Bacteria; kingdom Pseudomonadati; phylum Planctomycetota; class Planctomycetia; order Gemmatales; family Gemmataceae; genus Gemmata; species Gemmata sp. SH-PL17. Next base: position 7,152,255 of record NZ_CP011271.1, on the reverse strand, counting down.
GAACTGGCGTTCGGCGGGCCGATGCTCCTGTTCGCGTTCCTGATTCTGCCCATCCTGCTGATGGAGTACCTGCGTGCGGATCAGGTCAAGGAACTGCCCGCTCTGGCCCTCGCGCTGGACATCGGCATCGCGGTGGTGTGGGTCGCGTTCGCGGTGGAGTTCGTGTTCAAGGTGTCCGCGCACCCGAAACCGTTCGCGTTCGCGCAGGAGCGCTGGCTCGATGTCGCCATCGTCGTGCTGCCGATGCTGGAGTTCGTGCTCACGAAATGGGTGGATGCGGCTCCGCTCGCGCGACTGCTGCGGGCCGGGCGAGCCCTCTCGCCGGAGCAGATCGCCCGCATGCAGCGGCTCTACCGGCTCCAGGGGCTTGCGACAAAGGCGTGGCACTCGTTCCTGCTCCTAGAGGGGATCAGTCGGCTGCTCGGCAACACGCCAGAGAAGCAACTCGCGAAACTGGAAGCACAGATCGCGGACCTCGAAGAACAGTTACGCGAGGTCCGCGCCGATGCCGACGAAGTGCGGCGGCAGATCGCGGAGAAAGGCACTCAGGGGGAAGTGCATTCTGTTGACCGGTCCGCTCCGGTGCCGTAGCCTCGTGCTGTTTCGTCGCACCCCGGAGCTTATTCCATGCGCTCTCCTCGCGCTCTGCTGCTTTTTGCTGCACTCACATTTCTGACCGCACTCGCTCCCGCACAGCAACCCGCCCCCGATGCGGAAAAGCTCAAAGCAATTCCCGCCGCGATGCAGAAGTTCGTTGACGACGGCGACCTGTCGGGGGCCGTTACGGTCGTCGGACGCAAGGACGGCGTGGTCGCGTTCGATGCGATCGGTCAGCGCGACACCGCGGCGCGGGCGCCGATGACGAAGGACACGCTGTTCCGCATCGCGTCGATGACGAAGCCGATCACCGCGATCGGCATCATGATCCTCGCCGACGAGGGCAAGCTGTCGCCGGACGATGACGTGGCGAAGTACCTTCCGGAGTTCACCGGGCAGTTGCTCAACGCTCCGTTACCCAAGGGCGCGGCCGGCGACGCGGCGGTCGCGCTCAAGAAGCCGAAGCGCGCGGTGAAGCTCCGCGACCTGCTCACACACACGAGTGGCGCTGCGAGCTACCCGAAGGGCGTCGACGACGTGTACTCGAAGCGGAACCGCACGCTCGCGGAGACCGCCCTCGCGACCGCACTACAGCCACTCATGTTCGAGCCGGGGACGCAGTGGAGCTACTCGAACTCGGGCATCGACGCGCTCGGGCGCGTGATCGAGGTCGTGAGCGGCGAGAGCTACGAAGCGTTCTTGCAGAAGCGCGTCTTTGACCCGCTGGGGATGAAGGACACGACGTTCTACCCGACGAAAGAGCAGAGCGGGCGGCTCGCGCTGATCTACTTCAAGGACAAGAACAACAAGCTGGTTTCGAGCGGCAACGCGCTCATCGGCCTCCCCGCGAACCCCAAGCACCCGATCCCGGCCGGCGGGCTGGTTTCGTGCGGCGCCGATCTCGCTAACCTGTACCGCATGATGCTCAACAAGGGCGAGTTCAACGGCAAACGTATCCTGAGCGAGAAGGCCGTCGACGAGATGACGAAGGTGCAAACCGGGGACATCAAGACCGGGTTCGTCGAGGGGATGGGGTTCGGGTACGGTTGGGCGGTGGTGCGCGAGCCGAAGGGTGTGACCGCGATGCTGTCCGCGGGCACCTACGGTCACGGCGGCGCGTTCGGGACGCAGGCGTGGATCGACCCGAAGCAGGATCTGTTCGTGGTGCTACTCATTCAGCGCACCGGGTTGCCGAACGCGGACGCCTCGCCGATGCGCGAGAAGTTGCAGGAACTCGCGGTCGGAGCGCTCAAGAAGTAACGCAGTAATTAAGAGCAGCCGCGGATGAACGCAGATCAACGCGGATTAAAACAAAAGGCAGATTGGTTACAGAAAGTCTGATGTGGTATTGATTGGTGCCTCGGACCGGTGGGCGATCCGGTCCGAGGCCCGAACTGTTTACTCAAGCCGCACGCTGTGCGGTCACTTCGCCAGGAACCCGCCGATGTTCACGTTCTTGTCGAGTTCCATTTTGAACTCGTAATCGATGAACAGGGACTTTTCGCCGTTCTGTTTCGGGTCGATGGTCACGTCCCAGCGGAGTATCCCGCGGCCCTTCTCGTCGCGGACATAGAGCGGGTCGGTGCTCAGTTCCGGCTTCGGGTTCGTGAGGTTGACCGCGATCGTTTGGGTCGTTTCCGCGTGCGGCGTGCGGTCCCAAACCTGAACCGGTACCGGCGTCGTCTTGTAGCTCGACAGCATGATGCGGTACTTGAATGTGAGCACCTGATTCCCGCCCTGGGTGGTGCGGGTCTTGTCCACCAGCAGGCGTGACACCTGGAGCTGCGGATCGACGCCGAACCCGACCGTGAACGGCTTGCCCGCCGCGACCAGCGGGAGCCGCGTTTGGCCCACGAAGTCGCCGTTGAGGTACATCGTCGCGTCACCGGGTAGCAGGACGTATTCGCTGTTGTTGGTGAGATCGGCGAGCCGGTACACGTTGGCCGTCAGAACCGGCACGGCCTTGTGGTAGAACTTCGGCGGCAGGTCGATCTTGGCGATCTCGATCACCTGTTCGTCGCTGCGGCTCGGGATCGTGAGGCGCGTGGCGAGCTTGTACGTAACGCTCGGCCCTTCGCCCGCGGCGCCCGGGGGTGCGGCAGCAGCGGCGATCAGCTCTTCCTTCCCGGAGAACAGGTCGCGGAACTGTTCCAGCGCCGCGGCGTTGTTCGCGAGGTCGCCGGCCGCTTGCTCTTTCTTCTCACGGTAGTTCTGGGCCACTTGTGCGCGCAGGTCTTTTGAGAGTTTGTCGAGATCCTTCGCGTACTCGGTAGCACTGGGCATCCCACCGCCCGGCCCGCCGGGACCGGCCCCACCGAAGCCCCCTCCGCTGCCGGGGAACCCGGGGGCCGAGGGCTTCGCGGGTACCGGGACGCCCGTGGCCGGATCGACCGGTGCGACCGCTACCGCCCCGATCGGGCTGATGTTCACCGACAGCGCTTTCAGTTCCGGCGGCGCCGCGTTCAGGAGCGGTTGAGCGGTGGACAGCGTGATGAGCGCGTTCACCCAGTCCTCACCTGTGCGCTGATCGATCGCCGCTTGGTACTCGGCCACGACCGGGTCTTTGTCCTTGCCCGTCGCGCGGAACTTGTACTGCGGGCGCCACGACGCGCTGCCCACGAGGTAGTTCAGCTTCACCGCGCCGGCGCCGAGCTTCTTGTCTAACAGAATGACCGCGTCGCGCTCGGTGCGGATCGATCCATTGGACCGTTCGGCGAGTTGCCGCTGGGCGAAGGCGATCTTCGCTTGCACCTCTTCGAGTTGTTGCTTGACCCCGAGTTGCTCTTTGACGCGCTTCGCGCGGTCTTCTTGTACGAACTTCGCCAGCGCGATGATCTTCTCCGGGTCGAGTTGGCCCTTGTCGGTCAGGTTGTCGAGCGACTTCGCGGTGAACCCTTCGAGCTTGTCGAGGAGCTTCAGGTTGTCGGCCATTGCCTTGAGGTCGGACTCGAAGGTCTGGGCCTTCGTCTGGAGCACTTTGATTTCCGCTTCGATCTTGCGCACTTCTTCGCGGGTGTCTTCGGCGATCGCCCGCGTGCGGTAGCGGACGCTGAGCACGCGGATGTTGTCGTTGCCCTCCGCGTAGAGCGAACTTTGCATCGTCTGCGGTGGCATCGGCGAGACGACGACTTCCGTGAGCCCGGCGGCTTCGGGAACTGCGACTTCGCGCGTGATGAGGGCCGTGTTCGCGTACACCGTGACGGCCGTTACTTTGCTCGGCGCGGGCTTCACGGGGTCGCCCTTCTCGTCGGCAGATTTTCCGGCCGATGAGAAGGCTAAAAGCCCGAGTGCCAAGAGCGAGAACCGGAGGACCATGAGCGAAAACTCCAGAGAGGTTGTTTGGCGAGCCTGGGACCGCGGGCGTCCCGCCCGCCGCACGGTTGTTGCCGTCGTGAGGCGCTATTCAAAACAATGGGCGGGACGCTCGCGGTATCGGACCGCGGGAGCGAGTTATTTGGGGAGATCGGCGAGTTTCGGTTCAAATTGGCCGAGGAAATACAGTGCGCCTTCGGGGATCGAGGCGCCTTTGCTTGTCATCTGGGAGAGTTTCGCGGTGACCGTCACTTCCTTGCCGTTGAGCGGCGGGAGCGTCCTGTTGAGCTTCTTCCACTCGCCCTCGCTCGCGTACACCCAGATGCGCGTCTCTTCGATCTCGGCACCGGCCTTACGCTTGACCGAAACGTAGGCGGTAGTCCCGTCCAGAACCAGCACCCCACGAACTTGGGCCGCGATCTCGCCCTGCGGCACGGGCGTGGCGGCGGTCATTTGGGCGTACCAACCGGTTTTGGCGATGTGAATCACGACACGACTCTCGACGCGGTTGCTTTGCGCTCGCGTGCCGGTGAGCGTGTACTTGGTTTGGTCCTTCTCGCCCGGTTCGGTAACGAGGTGAGCTTCGTAAGTGCTGGTACCGATCGCGAACGTGAGCACCTTCCCGTTCCAGGTGCCGGTGAAATCGGTACCGAGCATCGAGCCGGTCACTTCACCGTTCTTGATCCCCTTAATAACGAGGTCGCCTTTGGTACCGTCCGCGTTCGCGGCCCACGTTCCGGCCGGCAGGTCCGCTGCATGGGTCGCTGTTACGAGTGCGAGTGGCAGCGCCAGGGCCAGTGCGAAGCGGATCATGGTGGAACCTCGGAACGAGACGGGGAGTCGCGGTGGGCAAATTCGGCGGGTTCAATTGTCGCGTGATGGTTCCACCCGCTCCGTGACCGTCGCGGTTCGCCACGCATTGGGCAAACGGCGACGGTCACGGAGCGGGAGACTGTGGCCTATTTCTTCTCCGGGGCGACCCCGAAGCCCTTGGCTTTGGCTTGGTCGCGGATGACAGACTTGAATGCCTCGTCGAGTGCTTTCTCGGCGTCGGACTTCGGCTTCTTGGCGAGTTCCTCGTCGATCTTCTTCTGCCGTTGGGCGGAGAGGTCCGCGATCTTCTTCTGGAGGTCGGTCCGCTCCGCGGCCTTTTTCTTGAGGTAGTCGAGCCGCTCCTCGGGCTTGATCTTCTTCAACTCGTCGCAGAGGTCTTCTTCCTTGATCTTCGTGATGTCGAAGTCTTTCTCCTTCATGCGGTCGACCAAGTCCCAGGTCGCGTTGCGGTACAGCCCGCCGGCCTTGGTCATGCTGCGGTCGATGGCCGCGGCTGGGGCGCCACCTGCCCCACCGGGAGCAGCCGCGGCGTTCTTGTCTTGAGCGACTTGGTTCTCGGCCTTCGCCTTGCCCTCTTTACCGTAGGCGACGTAGGTCTTGTTCAGTTCCTCGCCGAGCTTGATGATTTGCCCGTCGAACTCGGTCTTCACGACGACCTGTTGGGCGGCCTTATTTTGATCGATGTTGACGTGCCGCCCGCCGCACGATTCGGCGAACCCGGCCCACCCGGGGATCTCCTGGTCGTGGCCGTACTTGCAGTAGATCGTGTTGACGACGATGCCCGACTGCTTCGCGAGTGCCGCGACGTCGGCGAGCGCGACTTGCTTGTCCTGGTCGGCGGGCTCGTTACCGCACACGAAGACGATCTTGAGCGCGCCCCTATCCGCGCTCCACTTCTGTTCGTCGATGGCTGTCTTCGCGGCGCGGGCTACGTATTCGTCTCCCCCGCCGGTCGTCAGGGCGTTGAGCGCCTTGTACACTTCGTCGAGGTCTTCTGTCAGATCGACTTCCTTGTGAACCCATCCCTTTTTCGCTTCGTACTTGGTCGCGCCGTAGGCGTAGAGCCCGACCCGCAGTTGCGGCGTGGGCTTGATCCGCGCCAGTTCGTTCACCACGTTCCAGAGCTGGATCTTCGCGGAGTCGATCAGCCCGTTCATGCTGCCCGAGACGTCGAGACAGATGACGATGTCGATGGGTTTGCCCTCGGCGGGTTTGGCCGCTTCCGCGGGCTTGGGTGCGTCGGCCGCGGGGAGCGGGACGCTGGTGCCGAGCGCGAGTACAGCGACGGCCGCGAGCGCGGCGACGCGGAAGGAGCGTGACATGCGCGGAACCTCCGGAGCGAACGTGAATACGGGCGCGGGCACGAAGGCCCTTCGTCATATCCGACGAGATTGTAAGCGAATCCGTTTGCCGGGGGTGTAACGCTTCGGTAACTGCCCTTTGGGGTGAAGGGGTGAAGGGGTGAAGGGGTGAAGGGGTGAAGGGGTGAGTTTGTAGCTAGGGTAGCTCGCCAGGGGTTGCGCGTTGCTCCACCCCTGGCTACTCTCTGCCGCCCCTGCCGGGGCTAAAGAGGGTGTTGGTTTTAAGCCCCGAATGGGGCGTAGGTGTGTAGCCAGGGGTGGAGCAACGCGCAACCCCTGGCGAGCTACCGCGCAACCCCTGGCGAGCTACTGTCGCTGAGCGCCTCGGACGTTCGCCTTGGACGCGAGGGCGGGCTACCGCACCGCCCATTGTCGAGTTGCGCCTGTCGGATTCGCGACACAATCACTTCTTCAGCACTTTGATTTCGACCTTGCGGAACTCGACGGGGTGGCTCTCGGATTGCAGCGAGATGTAGCCCTCTTCGAGCAGCAATTTGTCGTCCTTGATGAGTTTCTTCGCGTCGGCGTCTTTCGGGTCGAGTTGCGGCTTCTCGTACTGCATCACCAACTCGCCTTCAACGAAGTGCTTCACGGTGCCGGAACCGTGTACCTCGATCTCGGCCGTCACCCACATGTCGCCGTCGTAGGTCTTTGACTTCGAGTTCGTGCAGTGCGGCGTGAACAGTTTGCCGTCGAGCACGATGTTCGTGCCGGGGGAGCACATGTTGTTCGTCGTGCGCTTGCCCTTGCCCAGGCCGCCGAGGAACTGGGCCTCGATCGACACCGGGAACTCTTGGTCCTTCCGCATGGTCTTCGGGTCTTGGCAGTGGAACATCACGCCGCTGTTGCGGGTCGCCCAACCGGGGCCGCCCTTGCACTGGTCGCCGACGAACCGGTACTCCACTTTCAGCCGGTAGTGGGAGAACTTGTCCTTGTAGAACAGGTGCCCGAACTGGCCGTCGAACTCCTTGTACTTGTCGTACCGCACCTTGATGATACCGTCCTCCACGCGGAACGTGTCCCCATAGTTGTCGCCGTACTCGTGCCCGGTGATTTTGGGCGTCCAGCCGTCGAGGTTCTTGCCGTTGAACAGCGACACCCACTCGTCTTTCTTGGGTTCGTCGGCCGCCGAACTCGGCAGCGACAGGGGCGCGGCGCAAAGCGCCGTGATCGCGAAAATAGCAGCGCGAGAGGTCAGAGCACGCATAGGAATTGGCTCGTGCGGGCGGAGGATTGAGGGCCACTGACAGTGTACGGCGCGGGTTCGTAGGAAATGCCTATCTGCCCTCCCCAAACCCGAAGGGACCGTGTCATGTCCGCCAAACGCATCGCGACCGTGGCTCCCGTTTCCGAAGAGGCCGCGACCGACAAAGTCGCCGCGGTCTTCGCCGACATCAAAGCGACGAAGAACATCACCTTCGTGCCGAACTTGTGGCGCGTGCTCGCCACCAACCCGGACCACCTCGAACTCGTGTGGACGCGGTTGAAGGCGATCATGCACCCGGAAGCCTGCGGGCGCGCGTCCAAACTCGATCCGCTGGTGCGCGAAATCATCGCACTGGCCGTCAGCGCGACCAACGGTTGCGCGTACTGCGTGAATTCACACACTGCGGCAGTACGGAAGCTCGGGTTGGATGTTGAGGCGCTCGGTGAAGTGATGGCCGTTGTGGGGCTGTTCAACACCACGAATTCGCTCGCCGATGCGTACCAGATCGAACCGGACATTTTGCCGCCGCTGGAGTAATCGTCAACTATGTTTGGGGCATGAACCGACTTCGCTTCCTCTTCCTCGGGTTGGTCGTGCTCTGCGGGTGTTCCGACCGCGCGCCGCTCAACGATTCGCAGTGCGTCCTCGGCGAATGGGTGGTGGTGGATTTCCGCTCGCCCAAAGGGACCGAGGACCGCGGCCAGCGCCGCAAGTGCGCGAACATTTCGGAAGAGACGTGGTCGGAACAGTTCCTGGGGGACCGGTTCGAGGACTTCGAGTACACGATCGACCCGAGCAAGTCCCCGAAGGAACTCGACTTGATCCAAACCGACCCGAGCGGTAATCGCCTCACGGTTCGAGCGATTTACGAACTCATCGACAACGAACGATTGCGGGTGTGCGTCGGCTCACCGCCGGTCGTGGAGAAGGACGGGAAGCCCGAGTTTATGGAGAGCGTGCGCCCGACCGCGTTCGAGGCGAAGGACGGTCCCCTCATCAGTTATCGTCGGAAGACGAAGCGCACAGAGTGGTTCTGGAGCCCCCGGGGTTGAACCCGGGCGCGCCGGTGGACGTATTGACCGGCGGAGCGAGTATTGAACTCGGAGCACAGCCGGTCGGAACCGAATTGGTAGGGCTACTCCCACTCGATCGTCGCGGGCGAACTGGTTCGTCACGCCTCGGTGCCCAGCACCAGTTTCTGCCCCAACGCGACCGCGTACAGTCCGAGCGTCTTCCACGTCGGGTTCGTCACTTGTCCGGTTTCCAAGCGGGACAGCGTTTCGGTCGCAAGACCGGCTTTCTCAGACACCTGGGCGAGTGTCAATCCGGCGGCCTCGCGCGCCTTTTTCAGTTCCGCGATGCACGCACGAAGCTCGAAGTAAAACGGGGTCGCGTCCGCCAGTTCTTCTGGTGTGAGTAACTCGGGAACGCCGGGCTTGTGTGCGAGTTTTGCGCGCGTTTCGGCGGCCCGCTCTCGGAGCCGTGCGAGTTCCGTTTTGCTTACACTCGATTGATCTTTGTCGGTCGGCACATCGCGCTCCGTTACGGCGGTGCCACCTCGTAGGCCGTTACCGGGTAGATGGTGAGCGGGTCGTCGTACACTTCGTCCCAAATGACGATGATGTGCTTGCCCGTGGGCGTCTACCCGAACTTGCACGGCCTACCGGTGGAGCGATTGGTTTGTGTGGGAAGGTACGGATCGAGTAGAACCGCATCGACTTCGTCAGGCGTCAACCCGTTCACGGCAATGTGTTCGACGTTACCGCCTGGATCGTCGTCCCAGATCACGGTCGGGTTCATCAACCTGCTCCCACCGTTAGTTAACCCAGCGTACCTCCAATTGACTTAAAAATCAATCGCCGCCCAATGATGCGGGCGGCTGCATGATTCTCGGGCCAGGGAGCAATCGGCCGGCACGTGCGGTGAGTAGGCCTACTCCCACTCGATCGTCGCGGGCGGTTTGCTGCTGATGTCGTACACCACGCGGTTGATACCCTTCACGCGGTTGATGATCGCCGTCGCGACGCGAGCGAGCAGGTCTTCGGGGAGTCGCGACCAATCGGCGGTCATGAAGTCGTCGGTCTGCACGCACCGCAAACAGATCGTGTTCTCGTAAGTGCGGCCGTCTCCCATCACACCCACGGACTGCACCGGTAGCAGCACCGCGAACGCCTGAGATGTTTTGCGGTACCAGCCCGCTTTTCGCAGTTCTTCGAGGAAGATCGTGTCCGCCTTGCGGAGCGTGGCGAGCTTCGGCTCGCTCACCTCGCCGAGGCACCGGACCGCAAGCCCCGGACCCGGGAACGGGTGACGCCACACTACGTCTTCGGGCAGCCCGAGTTCGATACCCAGTCGCCGCACTTCGTCCTTGAACAGGTCGCGGAGCGGTTCGATTAACTCGAATCCGAGTTCCGCAGGTAGTCCACCGACGTTGTGGTGCAGCTTGATCGTCGCGGCCGGGCCGTCTACGCTCCCGCCGCTCTCGATCACGTCCGGGTACAGCGTACCTTGCGCGAGGAAGTGGGCATCCGGGATGCTCTTCGCTTCCTGCTTAAACACATCAATGAATACTTTCCCGATGATCTTGCGCTTCTCTTGCGGGTCGGTCACGCCGGCAAGAGCGGAGAGGAAACGCTCACCGGCATCGACTGCGTGCAGGTCGGCTTTGAACCAATCGCGGAACGTGTGCTTCACCAGTTCTGTTTCGCCCTCGCGCATTAGCCCGTTGTCGACGTAAATGCACGCCACTTGCGAGCCGATCGCCTTCACCAGGAGCGCGGCACACACGCTCGAATCGACCCCGCCCGACAGCCCGCAGATGACCCGCTTGTTGCCGACCTTGGCCCGGATGTCGGCGATCGTGTTGTCGATGAACGCCTGCATCTTCCACTGGCCGGAGCACCCGCACACGTCGCGGAGGAAGTTGGCGAGGATCTGCCCGCCGTGGGGCGTGTGCGCCACTTCCGGGTGGAACTGCAACCCGAAGATGGGGCGCGACTTGTGCTTCACCGCGGCCAGCGGGCACGTGTCCGTAGACGCGAGCGGCTCGAAATCGCCGTTGATGTTCTGCACCTGGTCGCCGTGGCTCATCCACACGGTCGATTCGGCCGGGTACCCCTGGAAGATCGTGTTCCGCTCGTTCACGGTGAGCGTCGCGCGCCCGTATTCGCGGGTGTGGGCGGTTCCGCCGACCTTGCCGCCGAGGAAGTGACACGCGAGCTGCATCCCGTAGCAGATCGCGAGGACGGGAATCCCCATGCTGAAGATTTCCGGAGAACAGTGCGGCGCCCCGGGCTCGTACACGCTCGCCGGCCCGCCCGAGAGGATGATCCCCTTCGGGTTCAGTTCCCGCACGCGCTCGGGCGAGAGGTCGTGGCGCACCACCTGGCAGAACACGTTCTGCTCGCGCACCCGCCGGGCGATGAGTTGCCCGAACTGTGAACCGAAGTCGAAGATCAGAACGAGTTCATTTGTCATGAGTTCGCAACCCAATCAGCCGCGGATGAACACCGATAAACGCGGACTAAACCAGAAGATTTTTTTGACAGGATTAACGGAATGAACAGGATTAAGACAAATCACTTCGTCGATACTCCGAAGTCGTCTTGTCTTAATCCGTGCTATCCGCGTTGATCCGTGGCGAGTTCTTTACTCCCTCTTTCCCAATTCCTGAGCACGCTTTGTCGCGGCTTCTACCGCATCGATCGCGGCGGCGCGGAACGCAGCACGTTCCAGAGCGTGAATACCCGCGATGGTCGTACCGCCGGGGCTCGCGACCGCGTCCTTGAGGGCACCGGGGTGCAGGCCCGTTTCGAGTACCATGCGCGCCGCGCCGAGCACCGTTTGCGCTGCGAGTGATTGCGCTATTGGTCGCGGGAGCCCGCACCGGACGCCGCCGTCGGCCAGTGCTTCGATGAAGAGGTAGACGAACGCCGGGCCGCTGCCACTCAAGCCGGTGACCGCGTCCAGTAGATGCTCGGGCACCCGGTACGCTGTGCCCACTGCCGCGAAGAGGCGCTCGACGAGGGCCGCGTCGTCGGGCGTCGCGGTCGTGCCGGGGCTGAAACCGGTCGCGCTCGCGCTCACGAGGCACGGCGTGTTCGGCATCACGCGCACGAGCTTCGTGTCTGCTCCCAGGCTGTCGCCGAGCGTTTTCAGTGTGACGCCAGCGGCGATGGAAACGATCAAGTGGGCCGCGCTGCTGGCCGGCTTGATCTCATCGAGAACCGCTGACATGACTTGCGGCTTGACCGCGAGCACGAGAACGTCGCACGCGGCGACCACGTCGCGGTTCGCTTCAACGGTTTTAATGCCCGTGGCGGCCTGGAACTTGGCGCGGGCGTCCGGGTACGGGTCCGCGGCGCGGCTGCGCGAGGCGTCGAGCAGGCCGGCCTTCGCCCACGCGGACGCGAGTGCGGTGGCCATTTGTCCGGCACCGAGAAAGCCGACCGCTAGCGGAAACGTGCGCTCTGCGGGCATCCGATTAGAACCTCTGCTCTCGCGAAAGCGAAAAATCTATCATAGCGACTTTGCGGCACTCGCGGAAATGCTGGCGTCGGATCGGGCGACCGGGTACTGTTTTCGGAACCGCCTGGACCGATTCTCGGGTTCCCGCCACTCACTCGCTTCAAGAAGAGCGCTGCCAATGTCCGTTGATTCTTCCGTTCCGCCCCCGCCGCGAACCGGATGGGCCAGTCTCAAAGACCTGACCCGTTACCAGTGGTTCGTGTTCGTCGTTTGCTGCCTGGCCTGGGATTTAGACTGCATGGACCAGCAGCTCTTCGTGCTGGCCCGCGATCCGGCCCTCGCGACCGTGATGCAGAAACCCGCGAGCGATCCGCAGGTCGGCAGTTACGGCACCTACGCGACGTCCGTGTTCCTGATCGGGTGGGCGATCGGCGGGATCGGGTTCGGCGTTCTGGGCGACCGGCTTGGGCGGGTGAAAACGCTGACGATGACCATCGGTTTGTACGCACTGTTTACCGGTTTGAGCGCCCTCTCGACCGGACCCTGGGACTTCATGGCGTACCGGCTGCTCACCGGATTGGGGGTTGGTGGGGCGTTCGCGTCGGCGGTCGTGCTTCTGGCCGAAACGGTTCCCAATAACGCCCGGCCGTATATCCTGGGGCTGTTTCAGGCGTCGAGTGTACTCGGGAACTGTTCCGCCGCGCTCATCAACATGTACCTCGGCTCACTTCAAAAGGGCGGAGCATTCCCGGCGGACGGATGGCTGCTCCCGTGGCGGGTGATGTTCCTGATCGGGATTCTCCCCGGCATCCTGCTGGTGATCGTGCAGTTTTCGCTCCGCGAACCGGAGAAGTGGAAGGCCATGCGGGAAGCGGAGGCCCTCGGAACCCGGCCGTCACCGTGGCAGGCGTTTTTCGGCACGTTGCTCGGCATTTTCTCCACAAGCCCGTGGAACAAGCGTGTGGTTTGCGGCTTGCTGTTGACCGGTGCCGGCGTCATTGGATTGTGGGGGATCGCATTCTTCTCGCCGCGTTTGGTGCAACTCGCCCTCGAATCCACACTGGCCGGTGAAGGGTTGAGCGGGGACCAGTTGAAGGGCGAAATCGGGTGGTGGCGCGGGGTCGCGTCGCTGGTACAGAACGGTGGGGCGTTCTTCGGGATCTTCGCGTTTAGTTGGGTGACCGGGGTGTTCGGGCGGAAGCCCACATTCGCGCTGTTCTTCGTTCTCGCGATGCTCTCGACGGCGGGGACGTTCTGGTTCCTGAAGACCCGTGCCGACGTGTTCTGGATGATCCCGATTATGGGGTTCTGTCAACTCGCACTGTTCGGCGGGTACGCGATCTACCTGCCCGAACTGTTCCCCACCAAGTTCCGCAGCACGGGCACGTCGTTCTGCTACAACGCGGGTCGGCTCGTGGCGGCGCTCGGGCCGGCGGCGCTCGGCCAACTCACAACTGTCGTGTTCGTGAGCCACGGCGCGGATGCGTTCCGCTACGCGGGCGTCACGATGTGTAGTATTTTCCTCGTAGGGCTGTTCGTGCTGCCGTTCCTCCCGGAGACGAAGGGGAAACCGTTGCCGGAATAACACACGGGGCTTCCGCCCTGTGCTACGTCAGACGGCCCCTCCGGGGCGAAGACCAAAATCCTCAACGCCTTTCAAGCCGCGGAGCGGCGTTTGTAGCACTGGGCGGAAGCCCTGTGCATCAGTGGCTACCGACATCTGTATGGGGGACGAAATGAACGCGCCTGATTGGTTGGCCGCTCGAAGTGGGACGCTGAAGCCGGGCGTGCGCCCGGAAACGACGTTCGTAATACTTGAAGCGCAACCGCTTTACAAACTCGAAGTGCGGCCCGCGGTGGGGAAGTTCGCGTGCTCGGTGAGCAGCACCCTGAACGGCAAGCGCCTCGACGATCCCGCGGTCACGTACCCCACCGCGGACGCGGCACTCACGGGCGGGCTCGATCAGCTCCGCGCGAAGCTCGGCTGGTAAAGCGACCGGGCCGCGGAAGATCCGCGGCCCGGTTCGTTCTCGGATGTTTACTTCTCGACCTGGGTTGTGGAAGGCTCGCGGCACCGCCGGCCAGGGGCTGGCCAAGCATGCTGCGGAACCGCGACTCGCGAGGTTGGCCCAGACCGCAGCATGCTTGGCCAGCCCCTGGCCGATAGCGGTGCTGGAACAGCCTTCCCCGAGACGGGTGCGAAGCGGAGCGCTCGGACGACGCAACATCGTCCTGCTGCAAAGCAGCGAGCTAAACCGATCCGAGAACATGCGAGCAAGGTAGCCGACCGGCGCGGTTACCGCAATCACGGATACGACAAACGGCCGGTGCATCGTGGCACCGACCGTTCTCGTGGGTTAGCGGCGGGTGCTTTTCACCAGGAACGAGATCCCGCCCTTCGATCCGCCGGCGGAGAGGTGCGCGGTCTGATCGAAGCCGTAAGCCTTCATCACGCGGACGATGGTTTCGCCCTCTTGGGCGCTCGCCACTTCAAAGACTTGCCGACCCGCGTCCGTGACCGCCCACTTGTTGTTGATCTGCTGAACCTTCAGGGCCGCGGGGTCGAAATTGCGGCCCTGGGCGTTGAACGGTGCGCGCGTGGGCGCCTTCTCGTTCGTGAGGAAGAACGTCACCCCGGTCGAACCGCTGAGCTTGCAGAACTCGGTGAACTTCGCGTCCCGGATCGTGCGCGCGGCCTCGCGCGCGGACCACTCCGTTGGCCCGAAGCGGCCCAGCACTTCTGGGCCGAACGCGACCACCCACTCGGCGCCGTCTTTTCGCGCTTCCACCTTGTTCGGATCGAGCTTCACCATCTCGCCGGTGAAGCCCACGCCCGGGATCGGGATACCGGTCCGCGAGAGGGCGTCGATTTGGGCGCTCAGCATCAGTTGACCGCCGGGCACGGCCTTCGGCTGTTCGAGCGAGACGAACAGGTAGCTCATGACCGGTTGGGTGGGCGTGCCGACCACGCCCATACGGTTGAACCCGTACTTCTGAATGGCCGCGCTCGCCTGTTCCGCGCCGCCCTTGTCGGTGCCGAAGTTGAGCAGAATGTTGTTCTCGTCGCGCACGCACCACACGCCGCGGATCGCCTCGACGCGGGTCGAGCGGAGGTCGATCTGCTGAACGAACTGCGCCGCGGTCGCGCCCATTTGAAGCGTGGTGCCGCTCGCGTTTGCCACGCTCCCGAAGTTGCCATTTTTGCTGTCTTTAGACTCAACAGGGGGCGTGCCCGAGACCGCCGGGCGCCCGTTGGTGAGGCCGTACTCGACGACCGGTTTCGTCGCGCCGACGGTGATCCATTCCGTCGGCCGGAGTTCGCGCATCACGCGGGCCACGTCGCGTGCGCCGGTCTCGTTGTCGCCGGTGTTGCGCAGCACGTGTTGCCCGGCCCAAACCTCCCACCCGCCCACGACGCGCTTGACGGCCACGTCCGTCGCACGCATCGCGATCTTCCGTTCCTGTTGTGGCAGCGGAAGTTCGGAGGGCGACACCGCCACGGGTGGTTTTGGCAGTACGGACGTCCCCGGGGCCGTTGTTGGCGTGCTCGGCATGAAGTTACCGGGCGCGCCGGGCGGGAACGTCGGTGAGGGCGCCCCAATCGGGAGCTTGTTCGGTGCCAGTGGCGGCAGTAATCCCGGTGCTGTCGGGGTGTTTGGGACTGTCGGAGATCCGGGGAACGCGGGCAAACCGGCCGGTGCGGGAAGCGTCGAGCCGGGCAGCGGGTAGGTCGCTGGCGGATACGTAGCCGGCGGAACAGGTTGCGCGCTGACGCTGGTTGTGCCGAGAAGTACCCCCAACCCCGCCGCCGCGATTCGCTTGCGCATCTGCTCACCCCCGAACGAGACGGATTACGGCTGCTCGGGTTGTATCGACCGCGCGGCGCGTAGGAATTGAGGAGAAGAATCGTCTGTCACGCGCACGTTCATCATGCTGCTGTGTGAATGCGTTCGGCTCCGATTTGGCGAAGAGCAACCGCGTTCCCGACCCGCAACTCGGTGTGCTACACTCCCCCTCTCTCCAAACACGAGGGCGGGCCATGATGGTGATGCGGGCCGGTGCGCCAAAAGTGCGGATCGACGAGCTACTCTTCGCCCCCACCGGGGCCACGCTGGTTACTCCGATTGGGGCCGCCGGGGTATCCCTTTGGCGGACGTTCGCGAACGGGGCAAAGGCCGAAATCCTTCACCCACCAGTTCCGTCCGCGAAGCGACTCGCGTTCGCTCCGGACGGGCGCACCTTGTTCGTCGGGAACGATCGCCTCTGCGCGCTCGACTTGGTCAGCGGGGCGGGTGTGCCCGTTGAGGTTCCGGCGTGGGCGTCGCTCTGGTTCGGTGTGTCGCCCGATGGGACGCGCCTGGTTATTGTCGAATCGCCGAAGCCGACCGAGGGAACCCGGTTAACCCTTCGGGCAACAAACGCTCTCGGCGCACCGACCCGCGAAGTGCTTTTTTCGTCGCTCGTTTACTCGCCCCCGCTCTTCCTGCCGACCGGGGACCATTTCGTGCTGTTGGAAGGGACGCTGCTGCCGTCCCGTCAGTGGGAATACCGGGGCGTCACTCGAATGACCGCGACCGGAGAGATGTCGGCGAGCACGGAGCCGTTTGCCGACGCCCCGGACCAAATGATACTGTCGCCGGACGGTCGGACCCTCGCGTGCCGGACGCGCGAAACGATTCGCCTCTACCCGATCGGTGGCGGACCGGTGACCGTGATTACGAACGACGGGAAGAAACAGTTTACTGGCATCGCGTACCACCCGTCCGGGGCGCACCTGGCGGCGACGAACAACGACAAAACGGTGAAACTGTACGCGGCGGCGACGGGGCAGATCGCGCGCACCCTGACCTGGGACATCGGCCGGATGCGGTCGGTCGCGTTCAGCCCCGACGGGGCACTGGCCGCAGCGGGTAGCGACACGGGAAAGGTCGTCGTTTGGGACGTGGACGAATAGCCGCGCCGGAACCGGATCGCGTGTCGGGGCGACACCGCACGGTCACTCGCCCGCGAGGGGCCAGACGTACCCGAGCTTGCGAATCGCCTTCCGCACGGCCGCGAGATCGGCTTCCCGGACCACGATTAACCGGTCCCCGGCCAGCACACACTTTCCCTTCAACTGTCGATCGTGCGCCAGTTCTGCGGCAACGTGTTCGGTCGCGCACTCGATCAACCGCGCCGGTCCGCCATCCTTTAACTGCCCGGCCTTCTGGTGAAGGTCGCTCAGAAACGTCTCGACCGTGGCCGGGAGGTCGTCCGCCGAGCGCGCCGTCAGGAACTCGCGCAACTCCTCGACGCGCCCGCCCTGTTCGACCACGCCCATGATCTTCGCCGCGGACAGTTTCCAGACCGCGGGGGAGATTTCGTCGGCGAAGCGCTCCAACATCAACCGGTCCGCGGCCGCAGCCGGCGGGCGCGTCGCGACCACGTCCAGATTCGCCAGGATACGGAGCGTGTCTGTTTTCTGCGGGGCTACGGGCTGGTATTCCTCAACAAGCCCCAAACACCACGCGCCGAGTGGGTTGATGCGAAAGAACAACAACCCGTCGTACCGGCTGAAGCACGACAGATCGTCGGCCCCCCATCGCTCCCGGAAATCGTCCCGGGCGCCTTGGGGTGGGATGAAGGCCACATCGAGTAACCCGACGGTCGCCGCGATCTCGAACAGGAACGCGAGAATGAACCGGCCCTGAAACTGCTCCCAGGCGTGCGTGTCGTCGTACCCGAGGCTGCCGTACTCCTGCTCCGAGAGGTAGAGTTCCCAGGCGTCCCGTTCCCCGACGAGCGAGAACCCGCGCCCGGTGCCGCGCATGAGGCGCCAGAAGTCCTCGATCGCGACCCACTCGCCCGGCGGACAGTCCTTTAGCACGTTGAGTACGGCCTTGCGCCGAGTGGCGACCGACGTAAAATCGACGCGCCCTTGGCCCTTGATGACGTCGATCCGCGCGAACTCGTCGATCAAGTGCGTTTTCTGCCACGCGGCCCAGACCTTGTCCAGTAGGTCGGCGGGCGGTTTGTTCAAGGCGTCACGCCCGGCCGCGGTGAGCTTCAGTGCGTCCCCGCGCTTCTCCGCGAGCCCCGCGGCCTGGACCAACATCGGCCACGCGAACGCCTTGATGGTCACGTCGTGGGCCGGGTCGTCGCGCTGCTCGTCTGCGTCCGCGGCCGTGTAGAAATCTCCGCCGGAGAGTACGCCCGTTATCGCTTTGCGTGTCGCCTCGGTCGGGACGTGCTTCTTGTCGGTTACACGAATTTTGCCGGCGTCGATCAGCCGGAGAACGGCGGGCAGGTCCGCTTCGGCTTCGCGGGCCGTTTCGCGCACGCGGATCGGAACCGACTCGTCCGATGGCTTCTCGGACCAGCGGGGCCAGACGAGCGCCCGGTCGGTCGGGAGTTCAACGCTCGTTCGGATCTGGAACGGGTCCGGGGTCGGCACGAACGTGAGCAAGATCGAGCGCACGTTCGTGGGCAAGTAGTCGTAGTTGGGGAAGAACAGGACCGCGTGGGTCGGGTCGCTGCGCTGGTCGTACCAACCCGACTTGCGCTCCGGCGCGGGTTCGTGCCAGGCCACCTCGCGGCCGTACTTGGCCACGAATCGGGTGCGCGAATAGTGCCCGTTCGGGTCGTGGGTCGCTTCACGGACCGCGAGTTGAGTGATGCGGTCGAGCTGGTCGTAGAGGGCACGCACACGGTCCAGGTCGGTCATCGCTCGCGTCAGGACGGCGACGAGGTCGCCCTTCTTCTTCGGCGGGTTCGGCGCGAGGAGCGCGACCAGTGGCCGAAGTCCGTCGATCGTCAGCCGGTTGAACTCCTGTTCCGCGGTCCGCGTCTCGTGGGTCTGCCCGGCCCGTGCCATAACGCCTCCCGTGTGATGGAGTTCCGGGCGTCATTGTAGGAACACCTGCCGCTCGTTCTCGGCGATTTAGTCGAGCGCCCTCCGTTACGAAATGGGCACGTTCTGTGGTCTTTTCCCGGTGCGGAGTGCTTTTTGGAAATTTGGTTGCAAGGTGCAACTGGTGACGCGGTAGATCTCTTCAGTTGCAAGTTGAAACCGACGAAACGGAGACAGCCATGACCGCCCTCACCATCGCACACACCGCCGTGAGCATCCTGCCGATCGGGTTCGGGCTCGTATCCTTTGCCCGGTACGGGAAGATCGACCCGAAGACCCGGCTCGGTAAGTGGTACCTCGGCACCATGCTGGCGGGCACCGTGTCCGGGTTCGGGTTCATCTTCACGCTCGGGTTCACCCCGGGACAGGTGTTCGGGCTCTTCACACTCGCGCTGCTCGCGATCGGAAGCCTGACGACTCGTGGGGCATGGCGCAAGGCCGGTTACACGCAGGCCGTCGCACTTTCGATGAGCTTCCTGATGCTCATGGTCTTCACCACGACCGAAACGCTGAAGCGGTTCCCGACCGGTCGGCCGTTCGCAAGCGGGCCGAATGACCCGTCGTTGATCCCGGTCCGGCTCGCGCTGCTCGCCCTGTTCGTGATGGGAGTTGCTTACCAGGTGCTGAAGATCCGCGCGGCCACCCGCCCGGCGGCCCGGCTCGAACGGGTGCTGGCCCAGTATCCCCACGCGGTGTAACCACACGAGATTCGGAGAGCGGGTTACGAGAAACGATCGAAGCGAGGCCATGTCGCACGCTCGGAACGGGGGAGACCTTGTTCCGAGCGTTTTCTGTAGCCGGACTCTGTCAACGAATTGCAAACGCGGAGTGTTTTGGGTCGTGCCTTCTCTAGCCCGGGGTTGAAACCCCGGGCTATTCCCGGTGACCCCATTTGGGGTCACAAAGGCATTTGGCCTGGTTGGAGCACAAACCCCATTCGTTGTTTTCGGACCCCGAAGGGGTCACCGGGAATAGCCCGGGGTTTCAACCCCCGGGTGTTGACTCAGCATCGGTCGGCGCCCGAGGCGCAAGCGGGGCGTCGGCCGGTCGTGTTCGTCTTCCAACTGGCCGACGATCTGTTCCAGCACATCCTCTACGGTAATGAGGCCGAGTACCTGACCCGTCTTGTCCCGCACCACGGCCAGCGGGCGCCGTTCCTTGCGAAACAGCTCCAGCGCGTCGGCCACGCAGTCGTTGGGGTCCAGGTACAGCGGCGGGTAGAGCGCGTCTTCCAGAACCACCAGTCCGCGCAAACTGAACAGGTGAAACAGATCCTTGGTGTTGACCACGCCGACCACTTTGTCGAGCGTGCCGTCGTACACCGGCATCCGTGTGTGGGCGCCGGACCGGACCGCTTCGAGTATGCGGTCCGGCGGGGTGCTGAGGTCCAGGGCCGCCATCCGCTCGCGCGGCACCATGCAGTCGCCCACCTTTCGGCCGGACAGCGTGAACACCTTGCGCACGAACTCGGCCTGTTGCGCCGAGAGCACGCCCGACTCGCGCGTCTCCTCGATCAGCATCGCCAGTTCTTCGACCGAGTGAACGTTGCTCTCGGACCCGGCGGGCGCGGAGCCGCACCACCGGAGGATCTGGTTGCCGGTGCCGTTCAGGAGCGCGACGAACGGTCGAGTCAGCCGGACGAACACGTTGAGCGGGGCCGCGACCCACAGTGACGTTTGGTCCGGGGTCTGAAGCGCGAGCGTCTTGGGGATGAGTTCCCCGAAGACGACGTGCATGAACGTGATGAGGGCGAACGCGAGGGTAAACGCGATGGCGTGGGCCGCGGTCGCCGCCCACGCGCCGGGCAGTAGTGCTTCGGTGAGCGGTTCGATCAGCCGGGCCAGGGCCGGTTCGCCGACCCACCCTAGCGCGATGCTGGCCAGCGTGATGCCGAGTTGAGTTGCGGCGATGGTGCGGTCCAGGTGGGTGACCGCGTCGAGCGCGGCTTTGGCGCCACTCGCGTTTCGGTTGACCAGTTCTTCGAGGCGCGTTCGGCGCACCGCGACGAGTGCGAACTCGGCGGCGACGAAGAACCCGTTTAGCGCAACCAGAGCGGGAACGGCGAGCAACCCGGCGACGGTCCACGCCCAGTGGGTGCTAGCCGGATCGCCGACGGCGAAACAGGTCATGGCTCTTCCTCGTTCGAGATTCGGGCCGTGGAACCCCGTGCCGGCTGGTCCGGTACGGGTGAGACGGAATGAGGGGGCCGACTAACAGCGAAGGTAGAACGGAGCCGATTGAAGGGCAGGGTGGGTGGAAGAGGAGAGCGATTGGGCCAGCGCGCAGTGCGCGTACAGTCGGACGGTGCGATAAGTTTGCGACTCGGCCGCATGAGGAGCTGCGTGCGTGACGCGCGTGGCCGTCGAGACCATTTCTGGCTCGGGGCCGCTTTCCTCACTGGAGGAAGTCGATTCGCTCGGAGCGGCAACGGTACCAAGGGCCGCGGACGGAAGTGTGACGACGCTCGCAAAGAGGTACGTTAAAACCACTGCGACGCTGACGTGTCGCGCCAGCACCGACCGAGAAACCGTTGTACGCGGTTGTACCTCCATGCTGTTTAGTATCGGTTTTTGCGGTCAATTGGCCACCGACCCGACGCCGGCGCGCTTCCGAGTCCACACCCGGGGTTGAAACCCCGGGCTATTCCCGGTGACCCCTTCGGGGTCCGAAAACAACGAATGGGGTTTGTGCTCCAACCAGGCCAAATGCCTTTGTGACCCCAAATGGGGTCACCGGTACATAGCCCGGGGTTTCAACCCCGGGCTGGAAGTCGTATGAAGTTCGTCGCCCACGACGGCCGATGAGTGTAGCGGTTATGCGGGCTGTGTGCCCCAGCGCCACCATTTGGGCGAATGGCAATGTTTCGAGCGATTGTCGCGTGGGTGCTGACGGCGGCTTTCCTGGTGACCGGGATGGTCACCGGGGCCGGTCTATGCCCGTGCCGTTTCGTGAAGGAGCTCAGCGAGCCGGCTTCTTCCGCGCCGGTCACGCTCAAGTGTAAGTGCTGCCACGCTTCTCACGCGAATGTCCCGAGCCATTCGGACGAGCACGCGCAAGAGCCGTCTTCGCCGTGCGAATCGCCCGGTGAACCGTGTGACCACCACACGATGGGGAACGCGGCCGTCGTAGCCGGATCGCAGCCGCGTTCGGATCACGGTCACGGCGACCAGAGCATTGATTCGCCGGTTTCCGATGAACGCGCCTTTGTCGTTGCGCCTCTAGTTGGCGCGACCTTCTTGTTTTCCGCCTCCACTTCATGCCCCGGGCGAGATGCTTTGCGGTACGCCCATTCCTTCCGCTGCTAGTTGGTTCTCACTCACGAATTGAGGGAAATCAATCTCTGCTAGAAGCACGCGGAGGGTTCGTCATGTGGGTATTCAGGCTCCGAGAACTACCGAAACGGTCACTCGTGTGGACCGGCGGGTTGGCGGCTCTTGCTTGTGGCTGCACGACACCCGAGACGCGGTCGCCGCTCACCGCGCCTGTGCCGGGACCGCGTGCGACCGCAACGCGACCGGTCCCCGCGGGGCCGATCCAACAAGCGGCGTACCAGAAGCCGGCGCCGCCGACGGGTTCCGATCAGCCTGTCGCCGCCGCTCCCACCGGGGTCGATGATTTCGTTCGGCTGGCGGTTGAACGGAACCCGCGCCTCGCGCGGGCTAATCTCGCTATCGACGCGGCGCGGGGGCGGCACGTTCAAGCGGGGCTGTATCCGAACCCCGAAGTCGCGGTTAACTGGGACGAAATCGGCGACCGGTCCAGCAGCGACCGCCTCGGTATCCTCACCGCTCCGAAACTCACGCAGACGATCGTGACGGGCAAGAAGCTCACGCTCGCGCAGGCGGTCGCGGCGCGGGAAATCGATCAGGCGACGCTCGAACTGGTCGCCGAACGGTACGCGATCGCCGGTTCGGTCCGATCCGCGTTCTACGAGGCCCTCGCGCTCCAGAAACGCGCCGAGATCCTCGATCATCTGGCCAAGCTCGCGGACGAGGCGGTTTCCAACGGGAAGACCCTGCTCGACGCGAGCCAGCTGGCGCGCCTCGACTACGTCCAACTGGAGATCGAGCGCGAGCGGTTCCGGGCCGAACTCCTGTCGGTGAAACGGGAACTGCCCGGTGTGTACCGGCGCCTGGCGGCCGTCGCGGGCGCGCACGCGGCGATCCCCGCGAGCGTTACGGGCACGTTCGAGGGCCTGCCCGAGTACGAGGCCGATGTGGTGCGCGAAGCGGTGCTGGCGTACCACCCGCAGGTACGTTCTGCGCACGTCGGGATCGAACGCGCGCGGGCGGCCGTGGCCCGTGCCGAAGCGGAACCGATCCCGAACGTGTCGGTCTACACCGGCTTCGTGCGGCAGTTCGAGAACAAGTCCTACGACGGCGCGGTCGGGATCGCGATGCCCGTGCCGGTGTGGAACCGCAACCAGGGGAACATCCAGGCGGCGAAGGCCGAACTCGGCATGGCGATTCAGTCGGTCGGCCAGGTCGAGAACGAGTTGGCCGCGCGCGTCGCGACCGCGTACCAGAGTTATGCGGCGGCCCGTGCCCGCGCCGCGGTGTACCAGAAGGAACTGATCCCGCGCGCGGAAGAAACGTACAAGTTGTCACTGGCCGCGTTTAGGGGTGGGCAGTTCGAGTACCTGAAGGTCATTCAGGCTCAGCGCGCGCTGGCCGAGGCGCAACTGGAAGCCAACCGCGCGCTTGGCGAGGCGTGGCGCGCTGCGGCCGAACTGTCCGGGTTGCTCCTGGAAGACTGGTGGCCCGGACCGCGGCCCGCTCCCGTGACGCCACCCGTTCCGCCGCCGGCCAAAAAAGACAAGGCGCCGTAACTCGCGCTTTGGTTACTCGGTGGGCGCTCAGCCGCCGAAGAAAATGCGCCACAAGTTGCGGATTAGCCCGCGCGGGCTGTCGTCGCGCGGCGGGTCGGCCGGGTCCACGGCACCCGTACCGGCACAGGTGAAGCACTTCTCTACCGCACCCTCCACGGTAACCTCGCGCGTCCCCGAACAGGTGGGGCAAACGAACGGCATCCACCCGCGCGGGCCGGGTTCGTACTCGTAGAACCTCCTCCCGAAACAGAGCCGACAGTCCGGCTCGCCCCGACAGGCGCAGCGGATGTGCTTGGGCACGGATTCGCCTCCGGTGCAGAGACAAGATCATTTTACCGGAAAATGCTCCGCCCAACACGACCGTAAAAGGGTTGATCGATTACGTGGTGTCCGCAATGCTGTTTGCATGATCCCCTACGACACCATTACCGAAACCGCCGACCGCCGGTGGACGTTCCGACTGCTCGACCGGTTTCTCGATCCCGAACTGTCCGCTCAGGAATTAGATGATCTCGTCGCGGCGCAGAATGCCGCGTCGGACCGGAGGAGTGTCCCGATTCTCGAACGGGTACTGGCTGATACCTCGCGTCCGACCGAGATCCGCGAAGCGGCCGGAACGGTCCTGCGAGACATGCTGTACCTCGACGCGGGTTGGTCGGAAGAAACCGTGCGGGGCTGGTGGGCCACGGGCGATCCGGTTCTCAGGCACCACGCCCTCCTTCGCATGGGCGCGGGTACGTGTCCGGACATCTTGCGGCGAGTGGCCACCGATCCGAACGATCCGCTCCGCGCGGCCGCGCTCGGTCGAATAACGTTTTTCTTCGATAGCCCGGCCGATTTGCGACTAAAAGTGGCCGCGCTGACGGACCCGGACCCGACGGTAAGAGAAGCCGCAGCGGCGCTCCTGTATTGGGACGAACCGGTAGCGGCCGAGAGTGCGTTAGTAGCGGCAACGGGCGATCTCGTTAAAGCGGTAGCGACCGAGGCCGCTGCTACTCTCCAGTATTATCCGTCCGTGCGCGTCATCCGTTGCCTACACGGGCTACTCGATCACCCGGCGGAGCAAATACGTGACACCGCCCGCCGGAGCCTAAACGAGATCCGCTACGACTGTTTGCTCCACGCTCGTGACGATAGCCCGAAAGTGGCCGCACACGTGCGCCGGTGGCTCACACCCGTCCGGGATCTTTTGGCCTTCACCGCCGAGGAATTGGCTCCGCCCGCTGAAGCGCCGTGCAAACCGTCCGCGGTTCAGGAAACACGACCACTCGCTTTACCCGATATCCTGCGCCTGCTACTCGATCCGGACACCTCCCCCAAGGTGATCGAGGAGCAGTTGTGGGCGCCTAAATGGAAGCACTATCCTGTCGCTGATCGCAGTCGACTCCGACCTGTTCTGCTCAATCACCCCGATCCATTAATCCGCCAACGGGGAACCACCCCGTTTCAGGAATGGTCCGACGCAAGTGCGTTGCTGGAATTGTTGAGTGACTCCGACGCCGGAGTCCGAAGGTCTGCGATGTACTGCCTCGAGCGACTCCCACAAGACCCGCGTATCGCGGCCGTTGCGTGGGACCACTTGCACCGGCCGAAGACGTTCGGAATTCACGCTTCCGAAACGCTTTCCACGTTCGCAGCCCACGCCGATCGGCGTGACGCGATCCCGAAACTCCTCTCCATCGCCACTGATGCGACCCGAGTCGAGCGCCTACGGGTATCGGCGGTTCGCGAACTTGCGGGCTTGGCTGCTATAGATGAAGTGAAGCAACTGACAACGCTACTGGCCCAACCTCCGGCGGTGACCTGGGGGTTTCACATTGCGATTCTCGATGCCGTCGCTGATTTCGAGCTGACGGTCGCGGAGGCGCCTCAATTACGCGACGCGGACAATTTGCACGTGCGCGTCGCGGTAGCCCGCGCGATTGGTGGTAGTGGCGATTGAAGTGAGACGTGTGGTTCGATTCTTACTGTGTATTGATGCTCAGATCCGACGTGCGTTTCTGAAATAGCGGGGCGTGCGTTGGCACCGGTTTATAAGCCGTGTTCCGCGACGCGGAGGCCGCCGGCCGGTGTGACCCGACCCGTGGCCCAGGGATGGACAGGTTTTCACCGCCAAGCCCTTCGGCAACCAGGCGACCTGCGGGTGGTTTGGTGGGGTACCCCGCAGGCCCGTGGCTTTGCGCCCCCGCCTCGCGGCGGGTTAGCCCTTTCGAGGATGAAAGGTGTGGCGCGCGGAACGCGCCGACGCACGCCCCCGATCGGGCACCCAAAACGCACCCGACCGTTCGCTGAGAGAAGATAGAACGCGATCGCCGGATACGCAAACGCGGCAGAACCAGAATCTCGATCTTCATTTCTCCTTCACCCGGTACCGCCGGTTCCTTGACTTTGATCTCCTGATCGGCTCAGCACTTCGGATCGCATTGAACTGAGCCCGCACGCGCCGCGTAACGCGGGTATGCGGATCTCGTTCGACCTCGACGATACGCTCATCTGCTACCACGCCGGTGCGAAGCACGAACCGAGCCGCGTGCGCTGGTGGTTGCGGCCGTGGGTCTATGAGCCGCTCCGACTCGGGGCGGCGGATCTGCTTCGCGAACTTGTAAAAGACCACGAGATCTGGGTTTACACCACATCTTACCGGGACCCGCGGACGGTTTCGTGGTGGCTCTGGTGCTATGGCACGCGGGTCGGGCGCGTCATCAACCAGGACCACCACGAGCGCGCGTTCGGGCGCCGCGGACCGAGCAAGAACCCCGGTCGGTTCGGGATTCACCTGCACGTCGACGACAGTTGGGGCGTGTGGGCCGAGAACCGCTTCGACCGGAACGTCTGCGTCGTTCTGCCGGACGATCCCGATTGGGCGGACAAAGTGCGCGCGGCCGTCGCGTGCGTCGGGCGGAATGCACCGCCACCACTTCCGCCCGACGTACCGGAGGAATACCGTTCGAGGGGATGGGCGTAAGTCGCTACTCTACTGGTAACGCACCCCGTTTCTCCACGCCGGAGCCTCTCTGACATGCCCGAATTATTGCGCTGCGTTCCGCCGAACGCGATCATCGTCGGTTACGATTTCAGCACCGGCGGCGTGAAGGCGCTCGCGTTCGATCTCTCCGGTAACACCGTCGCCCAGGTCCGGCTCCCTACCGATCTGTGGACCGAGGGCGGCGTTTCCGAACTCAATCTGATGCAACTCGAAGGACAGGCCCGCGCCGCGACCCGCGCGATTGCGGGCGCGCTGGGCACACGGGTGGCCGATTGGGGTACCGGTGGCTGCGGAATCTCGGCCACCCACCACACCGCGGGGCGGATCGATGGGCGCGGGAATCAGGTTCGTCGGGCGATCTGCTGGAACGATCAGACGCTCGCGCAGTACCACGCAGAAGGTTTAAAGCGCCTTGGTGGACAGGGCCGGGTCAAAGAGTTGACCGGCGGACCGTGGGCCGTTCGATATTCGCTCTCGCACCTAGTGAAGGACGAGCACGCTCTCAGTGAAACCGACTGGAAGCGCACCGATGGCGTCGTCCCACACGGCCCGCTCGCGGCGGGTTACCTCACGGGGCGGTTCGACGTCACGAGCGTTTCGTCGGCCGCGTCGACGGGCATCATGGACCTGCGCACGAACCAGTGGCGCAAGGAAATGCTCGACGCCATCGCGAAGCCCGAGTACCGCACCCTCGCGTGGGAGAGCCTCCCCGACATCATCGACATGAACCAGCCCGTTGGTCCGCTGTCCGACTCGGTCGGCCTCGACGCCAATCTTCCGGCCAATTGCCGCCCCCTTGTGTTCCCCACGCTCGACGACCAGGCGGCCGGGCTGATCGGCGGCGGGGCGGTCGAGGCCGGGCAAGTTGCGATCATCCTCGGTAACTCCGCAGTCGTGAACTCGTCGTCAGCTCGGCTCCCGCAATCGGGCACGCTCGACGCGATGAAACTCAACTGGGGGCCGTACCTCTGGATGCGCTGCTACTCCAACGGCGCCCAGTTCCTCGATGAGGTCGCGGGAAAGGATTGGTTCAAGGTCGAAGAGGCGGCCAAGGTTCCGCCGCTCTGCAACGGGACGTCCGTGCTGCCGTTCCTGCTGTCCGAACCGTCGGTGGGGGTCGAAGCGCCGCGTGTCGAGTGGCACCCGGCGAACACCGAGAACCGCGCGGTCAAGGTGCGGGCCTGCTTGGAGGCGCTCGCGTACCTGCTCGCCCGGGCCGTTCGCGAGCACGAACAGGCGGGGCAAATTGTGACGCGGGTCACCGTGTCCGGCGGAATGGCGAAGAGTCAGTTGATGTGCGAGATCCTCGCGAGCGCCCTGAACCGCCCGCTCGAACGGCTCGTGTCCGACGAAGGCCCAGCACTGGGCGCGGCAGTTGCGGCGCTGGCGGGATTGGAGAGCCACCTGCGCAAGCAACAGGGCGTCGCGGAGCCGTACACCGCGGCCGACGCGGTTTCCGCAATGGTTCGGTTCCGCGACCGCGTGGACCCGCGGCCGGAGTGGGTGAAGGATTACGCCCGCGGGCAAGACGTGTTCGAGCGCTGGCTGAACGGCCAGCGCCCGAGTTGAGGATCGTAACGGCTACTTCGCGTTGGTGAGTTTAACGGTGACTTCGGTCTTGGGTGCTGCTGCGCTGCGAACAACGACCGTAACGGCCGTGTTCGCCGGCACGTCAACGGAGAAACTGTCCGCTTGCCCTTGTTTAGAAACGAGGGCTTTTTTCGCGTCGATGATCGGTGCCTCTTCCAGATCTTTGATGTCTTCCTGCTTGAACACCAGCACGCGCACGTCTTTCTCTGAGGAAGAGAACTCCACATTAATCGTCTGTGGTTTCGACTGCGCGTCGAGTTGGATCGTCCCCGCGGAGGTCTTGGCGTCGAGCGTGACTACCGAGGTCTTGTTCAGTTTCCCGGGACCGCACCCGGTCGCGAGGAACAGACCGAGCGCGCACGCGGCGAGAGCGAATCGAGTGGGCATGGATGTCCTTTCTTAATGCGGCTGGCACTTGATGTTCGTCACTTCGCGTATCATCTT
Organism: Gemmata sp. SH-PL17; assembly: GCF_001610855.1. Taxonomy (NCBI): domain Bacteria; kingdom Pseudomonadati; phylum Planctomycetota; class Planctomycetia; order Gemmatales; family Gemmataceae; genus Gemmata; species Gemmata sp. SH-PL17. The sequence goes on along the minus strand of NZ_CP011271.1, from coordinate 7,123,740 downwards.
ATGCCGACATTGCTCGATTCGCGAAATACGCACGCATTATTCAAGGTTCGTGAGCAACCCGGAAACGATCTTGCGCCCGGCGGCGAGCGCGGCCCCGGGGACGAACACGTTCAGGGTCGCGGTGTCGTCCTTGAGTGTGACCGCGACACCGATGAACGCGGGCGGGCCGCTCACCGGCGGCACCTTGCCGATCCGCGGGAACCCGGGGATCGTGTCCTGGAGCGCGCGCAGCGAATCGACCATCCCCGTCACCGCTTGGCCGACTTCCATCATCGTCAACACGCTGGCGTCGGTCGGGAGCTGTTTGCGCGTGAGCTTGAACCCGTCCGTCTCGCCGACCGGCTTCTTGTTATCGCGGTAACCGTCGATCGCTGCGGTCGTAGCGGCCCAATCCTTCGCGACCACTTGCACGACGGTCTTGCCGTCGGTGCCGACCCAGAGGGCCATTTTTTCGGGCACCGACCGCTTGAGTTGCTCCAGGGTAACTTCCTTCGCCCCTTCCGGAAGATCCTTCACTGTGGCCTCGAAATCGAACGCGAGTTGGACCTCGGCAAACGTGAAGCCCGCGTGCTTGCGCGCGTCCTTCTTCACCTTCGGGGCGTCCTTCAGTACGGCACTGTGGATGCGCCCGCCGGCGGCCATTGCCTCGTAGCACCCGAGCCGCGCGTCCACGGCCTTTTTCGGTTCCGCGTACTTGGTGACGGTGATCGACGAGTCCGCGCCGGCCGTCCCCGACACCTCGCCCTGCGGCCCGGCCGCGGCAATTTCGGCCCAGCGCTTTTCGATCGCCTCGTTCCCCTTTGCGTCGTCGTCCGCCGGGGCGAATTCCGGGTTCAGCCCGCGCACCGCGTCGGAGAACTTCGTGCCGACCTTCGAGGCGCCGTACTGCGCCAGCCCCGCGGGGAGTTTGCCAATGTCCACGAGCGCGCCGGGCATTTCGGCCTTCAGCAACTTCACGCTCTCGGTGTTCTCGGCGAACTGGGCCTGCACGCGCAGGTTCAAACCTTCCGGGCGGAACTCGGCACCCACCACCAGCCCGCGGCAATCACCGACGGCCTGGAACAACCCGTGGGCCATCGACTTCACGGCTTCGAGTTGCTTCTTGCCGAGGCCGGGTAACATGCCGCCCATCTGGGCCTGCTGGAACCCGAAATCGATCAACCCCTTGAACCCCCGGATCTGCTCGCCGTACACCTCGTTAATGACGTCGAAGTTGACGTACAGCCCCACATCGGACCCGACGAACGATTTGGCGAGTTCGACGGGCATTGCCGTGGTACTGGCCCGGGTGAACTTGGTCGCGTAGATCTCGGCGGTCGTCTTGTCCGGCGAGAGTGCGACGTATTCTTTTAGGTCCACCATGTGGACCGCGTGTTCTTCGCCCGCAACGGTCAGTTTCACCTCATCGACGCCCTTGCCCTCTTCAAATGTCTTTCGCTCGTCGGCGGTGAGGAACGTAGCGCGGAACTCCTTGTAAGAGGTAACCGGCACCAGCACCGATATCGCCGCGTTGTTCTCGGTCAGGCTCGCGATGTTGTTCACGACGAGGTACACGCGGCCGTCTTTGGGGACGGCCGTGAGCTTGCGGTCGGCGAGGAGTTCTTTCAGCGCGCCGTCGATCTGTTTGTCGATCTGGGCGGCGTCTGGGAACGCGGTCTTGAGCAGCGCGGAGAGGCGCTCGCGCGCGGCCCCGACGCCCGTGATCTGCACAACGATCGGGGCCTTCGCCGGGAACGGGAAGGTAACAGCCTTCCCCCCATCCGGCGGGACCGGAGCGGCGGCGGACGAAGCGGGCACAAACGCGGCAAACGTGCCGATGACGGCGGCCGCGACCGCGGCGCGGAACAGCAAAGACATGGCGTGTCCTCAAGACGGCGGGCGCATTGGCCCACATGTGCCCATCTTAACGGGACGCGCAACCTGTGACGAGTGACGACCAAAACGATGACGAGTGCGCTCGGCTCTTTTCCGAGATCACGTGTCGCGATGTCGCACGACCCGGTGTACTCCCAATGATGTTGCAGCGGACGTGTTTCGACTACGTTTTGCCCAACACCAAGTCCAATGCCCAACAGCCCCGGACGTGCGGGCCATCACTGCGAAGGTGGTTCAGAAGATCGTCGTTGGCGCATCCGGCGTCCATCAGCGCATCGGCGAGGATCGGAAGGCGGTCAAAGGCTTTTTCGGCGTAGATGCCGGTGGCGAGTGCGGTGACAGTGGACGTGAGCCAGGAGGATTCAACGGTGACAGGGCGGAAGGGATTGCCGAAGATGTCACGAAGGACGATTGCCCCGACAACACCAGCTTGTCTTGTAAATTTCTGCCTCGCCGATTTTAGAATTTCATCTTCGTCATCATCGTTGAGAACAGGGTACTGCTCCCGCCACAACTCGCCAAGACGATCGCTTACGAATAACATTACATCCGACACATTGTTTGAATCATAAGTGCGGTGATCGGAAGGGAAACAAACATCAAAGGGGAAAGTGGCGGGGATTTGGTCAACTCTGGTGTACGCTCCGACCTGACCGGCAAAGCTCGGATCGTCGGCGAAGGCTTCACCCAACTCAATAAATGCGGACTCCAGCTTATCGGAAAACAACTGCCACGTCAGCCGGTAGATTCCGCAACTCGCCAAACGGTATTTTCGGGGTCTACTTTTTGCGTTATCCCAGAGATATTCGTGGATCGGCTGGAAATCATCGGTTGAAATCCATTCCGTTTCGGTCATTTCGTCACCCTCTGAGTCGCTCCACCGCAAGGATACCGCATCCGGGGCGGGCACGAAACGACTGAACGGCACGGCATTGGGCTGCGAAGCGTTAACCCCGTGCGAAAGTCACGTTGGGCACAGCCCGATCTACAACGCTTCCGACTGGTAATCATCAACAAATTCGGTCCGCGATCTGCAGCCAAATTAAACTGGACATCTGTCCACAAATCGGCCACAATTGCGTTATTGGCGGGACGAACTCTACGCGCGAAAGATAGAGGTGTGTTCCAACAGTCAGAGGTGCTCGAAGACCAAATAGAGGGAATGTTAGTGTTTGTTAGTCGAGTGAGTCGCTTCGCAATCAACACGCGAATCACCGATCTCTCGAATGAATAACGACTTACGCCACACTCGACGAACCATGCGCCCCCAACGCCCTCTAGGAGCCCAAAAGGTTAGCAAAGGTTAGCATTCGGTCCCTAATCAGACGCAAATCATTACGAGAAAGCAACTTCCGAGCAATAACAATCGTGACACGCGAACACGACCGGTTACTCAAGAGACTTCGTCGCCGCTCTCGTCGGGTTCTGCTGGTGCCTGTTCCTGGTTTTCAAGTCGGAACGGCTGCCACACGTGCGGGCGCGCCAGCGGTTCGATGTGGAGCACCTCTTCGCCCCCCTGGAACACGCGGACGCTCCCACTCGACTGACTGACCGCGAACGCGACCGAGCTCGTCTGCTTACTGATCGCGGCCGCGGCCATGTGCCGACTGCCGAATCCTTTGCGGATGTTTACGCCGTCGCCGCGCCCGCCAAGGTGCAGGCACGCGGCTTCTGCGATCCCGTCGCGTCCGATCAGGACGGCGCCGTCGAGCTTGGCGATTTCCTTGATCTGCTCGCGCACGTCTCGTTTTCGGACGTCGCGCTCCGCGCGCGAGTACCCGCGGAACGGGTTGAAGTTCTGGAAGTGCGAGAGGCTGAGCACCTTCCGCGTGTCGCCGACGACGAGGATGGTGCCGATCGGCTGTCCCTCGCGCCCCTCGCGCCCGATCTCGGTCGCCAGGTCGACGACGGCGCGGAGCACGTCAATGGGGGCCGCGTCGCCGAGCACGCGGAGGTCCTGCGCGGTCATGCGCTCGAGGTGCTCGCCGAGGTGAATCACGCTCAGGCTGTCCACCGGTTCGGGCGCGTCTTCGAGGGTCGCGATCCCGTTGTAGATCGCGACGATGTGCGACCCGGGCTGGAGCAGGTCCTCGGTGACCGCTTTCAGGAGCGCCGCGTTCATCCGCTCCTGGGTGGGGAGCGGTTCGGGGTCGAGGTCGATGACGGTCCAGTCCGGGTTCTCGCGCAGCGACTTGGTGAGCGCCGGGTTCTCGGCCGCGACGAACAGCTTGCAGCCGGCCAGCATGCGCCCCACCTCGTCCCAGTCGATGGACGTTTCGGTGAGCAGCAGCACGGCGTCGGCCGGCAAACTCTTCACAAGGTCGCGTGCTGCTTGGAGCAGAGCGACGCTTTGGCTGGGCAAACTCATATTGGGAAGATTAGCGAATGAGTAGGTTCGGGTCGCGCGGTTCGCGAACGGTCGAACGGCCCAGAGCTTAAAGTCGTAGGGCCGGGTGCGGCCCCGAACGCGGGGCGCCGACTTTGCGACTTTCGAGCTTGCGACCGGTGGACTTCTCGCCGACCTTACGACTTGACACGACCGGAGCGGCAGCGCGGACCGTTGTGCCACTCTACGGCACGGGTGCGCGCGACGCCAACTGCGGATCGCAAAAAAGAACGAGATCGGCGGACTTGTCCAACTTCCCGCCCGCGCCCGACAATACGGTGTCGCGCGCCCGGTGGTTCGCCGCTCCCAATTGATTCTGGAGACACCCATGCTCGAATCCGTTCTCGATACCGTCGGCCGGACGCCCCTGGTGCTCCTCAACCGGCTCACCGAGGGGTTGCAGGCCAAGGTCGCGGTGAAAGTGGAGTTCGCCAATCCCGGTGGGAGCGTGAAGGACCGCGTGGCCCAGGCGATGATCGCGGACGCGGAACTGCGCGGCGCGCTCCGGCCCGGCGGCACCATCATCGAAGCCACCGCGGGCAACACGGGTGTGGGGCTGGCGATGGTCGCGGCGGTGAAGGGCTACCGCTGCATTTTCGTGCTGCCGGACAAGATGTCGAATGAGAAGATCCTGCTGCTGAAGGCTTACGGGGCGGAAGTCGTCATCACGCCGACGGCCGTGGCACCGGACTCCCCCGAGAGCTATAACGGCGTGGCCGATCGACTCGCGCGCGAGATCCCCGGAGCGTGGCGCCCCAACCAGTTCACGAACGCCGCAAACCCGGAAGTCCACTACCGCACGACCGGCCCGGAAATCTGGGAGCAAACCAAGGGCAAGGTAACCGTGTTCGTGTGCGGAGTCGGCACCGGCGGCACCGTGAGCGGGGTCGGCAAGTACCTGAAGGAGATGAACCCGAACATCAAGATCGTCGGCGCCGACCCGGAAGGCTCGGTGCTCTCCGGCGGGACGCCGAAGCCGTGGAAGGTCGAAGGGATCGGCGAGGACTTCGTCCCCAAAACGTTTTCCAGCAAGTACGTGGACGACTGGGTCCGCGTGGGCGACGCGGAGTCGTTCTTTGTCGCGCGCGAACTGGCCCGGCGCGAGGGCATGCTCCTCGGTGGCAGCACCGGTACCAACGTGGCCGCCGCGCTTCGCTACGCCCGCCGACTGGGGCCGGGCCAGCTCGTCGTCGCGCTCGGGTGCGACACCGGGCGCAACTACCTCAGCAAGTTCTTCGACGACCGGTGGCTGTCCGAGAACAACCTCACGTTCACGGAGGCCCCGGCGCACTCGGTCGGCGACCTGCTCAAGAAACGCGGAGATCGCAAACTGGTGATGATTACCCCGGACGCGACCGCGGAACAGGCGATTCAGCTCCTGGAGGCGACCGGCATCTCACAGTTACCCGTCATGGACGCGGGCAAGCCGGTCGGCAGCGTCCAGGAGGTGTCGTTGGCCCGCATTTTGCACGACGGCAAAGACCCGACGAAGGTGACGATCAGCGATCTGATGGCGCGCCCGCTGCCGACGCTCGACGTCCGCACGCACCTGGACGAAGCGTACCGGCTCCTGCTGGCGGGCTACACCGGCGTGCTGGCCACGAACGACGGCGCGGTCGTGGACATCGTCACCCGCATCGACCTGATCCACTACTGGGGCAGCAACCGCGCGAAGTAGAATGGGGCGGGTGTTCTCAGGAGAACGACCGATGCCGCTGCTCGACCACTTTCACGGACCGATTGCGCGCCGCCCGTGGCTCTCGTTTCATTCGCGTTGGGCGAGCGCGCTTTCGGACGATCTGAATCGCCGACTGCCGAAGGAGTTCGTTGCTGACGCCCCAATGTATTTGGGATCGAGCGTCTCGGCCGATGTCGCTGAGTACGAGCAGCGGAACGAGCACCGTGCCGCTAACAGTAATGGTGATGAGCCTACCGGCGCGGTCGCACTCGCGATCGAGACGTATGCACCGCCGGCCACCGCATTGAGCATGCCGGCGAGTTTCCCGACCGAGATTAGGGTGGAAGTCCGGGACGTGAGCGACGACTACAAGTTGCTGGCGGTCGTCGAACTAGTCAGCCCGTCGAACAAGAAAGAGGCCAACGAGCGAGGACAGTTCGCCGCGAAGTGTCTCAGCTACCTTGGTAAGGGGATCGGCCTCGTTGTGGTCGACATCGTGACGTCGCGGCACTGGAACCTGCACAACGAACTCGTCCGCTTGGCCGAGCACGACGACAAATTTCTGATGCCGGACGACCCGTGGATTTATGCCACCGCGTACCGCCCGGTGCGCCGGAACAAAGAAGACCTGATCGACCTCTGGACCTGGCCGCTCGCGGTCGGGACCGCGCTCCCGGCCGTGCCCCTGGCACTCAAGGGCTACGGGTGCGTGCGCCTCGACCTGGAAGCCACTTATGCGGAAGCGTGCACGCGGCTCCGTATTACTGAATAGCCACTATTAAAGGATACCTGATGCCACTGCTCGATATCGACTGGACGAAGAACGACCGCGACCCGTTCGCGTTCTTGGTGAATTGGTCCGCGTGCGTTGCCGACGCACTGAACGCGCAACTGCCGAACGCCGAGCGGTTTCGCGCGGAGCCACTCGATCGCACGCGCCTGAAAACGGGCGAGGAGATCGCGGGCTTCGCCCAAGGGCCGCCGGTGGTGAGCGCCGGCGGGCAGGACACGGACCAGAAGTACCCCGGGTTCGACGCACCGGCGCCGACGTTCGTTGCACCGGCCCGGTTCACCGACCGCGTGGGTGTGAACGTGTCCGACGCGCACCACGGTCGGCGCGTCACGGCCGTGGTGATGTTCGTGACTCCAGACAACAAGGCAGACTCTGATTCGTCGCTCGCGTTTGCGGTGCGCGCGGCCGCGCTCATGTCGCGCGGCGCGGGTGTGGTCATTGTGGACGCGCTGCCCGGTCCCGCGAGCTGGGCCACGCACCTGCACAGTTTGGTGGGGGTGTATCCCATCACTAAGCGGCCGCGCGGTACCGATGCCCCTGTACTCGTCGTTCACCCCCAAGTGCATAACGGCGCAGAACAGTTCGCGGTGTGGCACTACACGGTCGCATCGGCGTTCCCGTTGCCCACGGTCCCGGTCCCGATCCGTGGAGCGATGAACCTGAAGCTCGACCTCGAAGCCACCTACGCGGCGGCTTGCGAGCGCGGCACCGTTTCTTGAAGGGCCGCTGAAATGTGTTTTTCACCCGAAGCGAGTTTCGCGGTCGGAGGGGCGCTGATCCCGGCCGCGGGTTACTGTTTGCGCGCCGCGTGGCTGAAGAACCCGCGCTTGATCCCGATCGCGCTGATGCCAGCGGCATTCGCCGTCCAACAGATCGCGGAAGGGGTCGTGTGGCTCGGGCTGCACGCGAGCGATCCCGCTCAAATTCGTGCGGGGGCGCTCGCGTTCCTGTTCTTCGCGCTCGCGTTCTGGCCCTTCTGGTTGCCGTTGATCGCCGCGGTGAATGAGACACGTCCCGGCCCCAGACGGTTTTTCGTTGCGCTCACCGTGCTATCGTCCGGGTGGTTCTGGGCGTTCTATCTCCCGCTCCTGATCGGGCCGGACTCGCTTTTGTCGGTCCGGGTTGTTCACCACTCGATTTTGTACTCGTACTCCGATGCACCTCTACCGCGGAACGTTCCGCAGTTGGTCTTGCGCGTGCTGTACAGCGTGTCGGTGGTGGTGCCGCTGGTGCTCGGCCCGAAGACTTTGGGGCGGCTCCCGGGGCTTATGCTCCTCAGCGCACTGCTCGTTGCGGTGGCGGCTTACGAGTACGCCTTCGTTTCAGTTTGGTGCTTCTTCGCGGCCGTGCTGACACTCTCACTGTGCGTGTTCTTTTACCGAATGTCCGCGCCTGTGATGGCCCCGGGCGCTACAGCCCAAGCGTAGCGCCCGGATCTTGGGTTAGTCCGTCTCTTCCCAGCTCTCGCGATCGATATTGCAGCGCCGCGATCTGTTGGCGCTTCGGCGATTGAGGCGTTCTTCACGGCTCCGTTCTCTCAGTGGCACAGGCGCCCGCCCCCGTCCTCCGTATCTCTGTTCGGTCAAGACGGCGTAAGTGAAGCCCACCCGGGCTGCGAGCCATTCCGTTCGGCGCGCCCGATCACGTTCTTCTTCTATTTGTTGCCTTCGTTCGCGTTCTTCGGACGCGACAGGCGCGAACACGAGAGATAAATAAAGATCGTCGGAGTAATTTGCCAATGTAAGTGCTAGTGCGAAGCGAATTTCGTTCGTAGCGAGGTGTCGAGCTTCTAACAGCGAATCACAGTAATGAACGCAGTGCTGGCAGGTCTCGCAGTGGCGTATTTGGGGCGCCGCAGTCGGTGTAAGTAGCTTCCATTGTTTTGGGCACGTGTCAGGGTGCGTGGTGCGATGGGCTTCGATTGGGGGATTGCTAATCGTCGCGAGCCACAACGAATCGATTCGCGCGGCACGTTGCCGGAGTTGGTTTTGACCGTAGGTCCGGTCGAGACTTTGTTCGGGCGCGTCAGCAACGCGGAGTTCGAGTCGGATGAAGTCGGCTTTGATTTTGCAGTTCGGGTCGTCTTGTTCGTCGAGCCAGTCGGCGAATACGAGTCGGGCGGTGTTGTCGGCGGGCGATTGGCGGATCACGGACAGGAAACCGGCCTCTTCGTGCATACGCACTCCCGGGGTGTTGTGTTCGTGGACGGAGCCGTGCCGCACGGACACAACCATCGGGCCGCAGGTTCGTCAGTAATCCGCGCTGACGACCATCCCGTCCGCACGCCCCGCCAGCCACCGGAGTTGCGCCGGGTCGCTGGAATCCCGGAGGAGCCGCACGGAGCCGTCGGCGAACCCGAACTGCGCGCCGCCGCTGTGCCGCGAACTGAACGCTTGCGGGGCCGAGCCGTTGACACGCGACGTGTCGGCGTCCAGCCACCACATCGTGTCGCTGGTCTGCACGACCGCACTGGGCTGACCGCTCATCCCGGCCCAGATCGCGGCGCGCTTCTGCGTGGGCGTGTCGAAGATGCACTCGCCGATGAGCAGTGTGTTGGACGTGCCGTCGGTGATGTCCGTAATGCGCGTGCGGCTGTTCTGGTACATGATGCCGCCGAAGTCGAAGTTCATCTGGATCGTCGGGAGCGTGTACGGGCCGCACACCGCGCGGTAGTTCGAGGTCGCGTGGTTTTGTCGCTGTGGGTTGATCTCCGGGGCGCCGTCCGCCGGGCACAAGAACGTCTTGATTTTGACCTGACTCAACCCGCCCGGAACATCGGTTGCGTTAACGAGTACCAGACCGCCGCCGAATCGCGTGTTGGCGCTCACTCCGAGTTGCTTGTAGAGATTGTCCTGTTCGATGTACGGGAGCAAATATGTGGACCAGCTCCACGAGCCGTTGAAATCCGGCCCCGCGAACGCGGACGGAAACCGTTCGTTGTCTCCCGCGAAGGCGTGCAGCGCAAGTGCCGTCTGTTTCAGGTTGTTACTGCACGAGATGCGTGCGGCCGCGGCCCGCACTTTTTGCACCGCGGGAAGCAATAACCCGATAAGTACCGCGATGATCGCGATAACGACCAGTAATTCAATCAGTGTGAATCCGCGCGTCTTGTGAGGCCGCATGAGTTCCCCGATCCGAGGGGCGATACCCTGAATCCGAGCAGGCGCCGTACCAATCTAAACGAACGAGGTTTCGGTTCGGTTGGCCGGACCACTACAATTTACCAAGCCGCGCGGAGCGGCGCTTCATTCACCAACAGTTATCCCCAATGCCCCGCGATCCTTACGAAGTGCTCGGTGTCTCTAAATCCGCCACGCCGGACGAGATCAACAAGGCGTACCGGAAGCTGTCGAAGAAGTACCACCCGGACCGTAATCCGGGCGATAAGCAGGCCGACGCCAGTTACAAGGAAGTCCAGGCCGCGCACGACATTCTCGGCGACGCGAACAAGAAGTCGCAGTACGACCAGTTCGGGTTCGCTGGTCCGCAGAGTGGTTTTACTGGCGGCGGGTTTCCCGGAGGTGGGTTTCCCGGAGGTGGGTTCCCGGGCGCGGGTGGCGGCGCAATGGACCCGGAGGCCGCCCAGCGCCTCTTTGATATGTTCGGTGGGGGGATGGGCGGGCAGGGCGGTCCGGATTTGAGTGACATCTTCGGCGGCGGCAAGCGCAAAACCCGAACGCGGAGCCGACACGCCGAGCCGATCGAGTCCGAAGTGACGGTCCCGTTCGACGTGGCCGCGAACGGCGGGAGCGTCGCACTGGAGGTCGGCGGGCGCCGGATCGACGTGAAGGTGCCCGCCGGGATCGAAGAGGGGAAGCGGCTCCGCGTGCCGGCCGACGCAACCGGCGGACCCGAGGTGCTACTCAAAGTGAAGATTGCCCCGCACCCGTTCTTCCGGCGCGAAGGCAACGATCTCTATCTCGACGTGCCGCTCACGGTGGTCGAAGCGGTTCTCGGCGCGAAGGTGGACATTCCCACGCTCGACGGGAGCAAACTGGCGCTACTGACTGTCACCGTTCCGCCCGGAACGTCAAGCGGTCGGAAGCTGCGTCTGCGTGGGAAGGGGATCTCGGGCGGCGATCAGTATTTGGTCTTCAAGGTGGAAGTGCCGAGCGGGAAAGTCGACGACAAGAGCCGCGAACTGATCGAGGAGTTCGCGAAACTGAATCCACAGAATCTGCGCACGGAAGCCCCGTGGGTGTGATCCCCCTCGTGTAGCGAATTGAGATATGACCGCGCCCGACAAGCCACTGACGTTCCCGCAAACGCACCACATGAAGACTCCTGCGGAGTTCGAGCGGTGCTACGCGCGGAAGCGCTCGTCCGCGGACGGGCTGTTGATCGTGTATGCGTGCGAGAACGACCTCCCGCACCCGCGGCTCGGTTGCTCCGTGTCGCGTAAGGTGGGCAACGCGGTGGTGCGCAACCGCTACAAGCGCCTGTTCCGCGAGGCGTTTCGCCTGGTGCAACATGACCTGCCGCCGGGCGCGGACTTCATCCTGATCCCGCGCCCGGGACCGTACCCAGCCATCGACGCGCTCAAGGCGTCGCTGGTGAAACTGGCGAACCAGGCATCGCGGAAACTGCGAGATGGTCCGCGCCCCAGGCCGGGCCAACCTAACCCCCTAACCCCCTTCCCTAAAAAGGAAGGGGGAACAAAACCATCGGTGGTTTTAAGCCCCTCTCCCCGCTCCGGCCCGCGAGAAGCTCTGCTGACAGGGCCGGAGAGCAAGGAGGGAGGGGTTGGGGAGGGGTTACAGCCGCAACCTACCCCCCATCCCCCCTCCCTAAAGGGAAGGGGGAGAAAGAGCCCGCACGCCCATCAGACTTGGCATCAACCACAGAGGTGCCGAATGCCAGTTCCCCCTTCCCTTCAGGGAAGGGGGATGAGGGGGTAGGTTCTGCCTCCAACGAGGGCAGCCCCTCGTGAAATCTCTCTCCTGGATCTGGCGCGGACCGGCGCTTGCGGTCGGCGCGGTGATGATCGTGTGCGTGCGCGGGTACCAGAAGTTGATTCGCCCGATTCTGCCGCCGATGTGCCGGTTCTATCCGGGGTGCAGCGAATACTTCATTCTCTCGGTGAAGAAGCACGGCCCGATCTACGGGTGCGCGAAAGGCGCGTGGCGCATCTGCCGCTGCAACCCGTGGAATAAGGGTGGGTACGATCCACCGTAGGCGACCGGCCGGTGGGTACGCTCCTCTACCGGCCGGCTCATACCGGTCGTTCGCCTACTTCTTCCCCTTCGGGTCCAAGTTGGCGCGCATGTCCTCTTCGGTCACTTCGGATTTCACGCCGTCTTTCGGTACATCGAGTTTGCAGAGCCACACGAGCGCGTTCAGCACGACCTTGCGGTAGTTGTCGTCCTTCCAGTTGCGGTGGTGGTGCCCACCGGTAAACCCGACGCCGCGTCCGCCGTTCTCGCGTTCGAGCGCCCACATCATCGTTTCGGACCTCCCTTTCGCGTCTTGGATGTGCTTGTACGGCCCCGGCGGGTACACGTAACGACCGTCGCGCACGGTGTCGGCCGGTTTCGCAGAGAGAATGGGCGTGATGCCCTTCATCTCGTCGCGGAACCGCATGTTGAAGTACCACTCGTCCTTCACGCTGAAGGGCTTTACGCCGTTCGCGATCGGGTGCTTGGGGAACTCCTTGAACTCCGGGGACCACATCGGGTTGCACGAGTACATGTGCTCGTAGTACCCGCCGATCCAGTCCTTGAACTCCGGACCACCCAGGTCCTTCGGCACCTCGACGCCGTAGTGCGCGCACATCAGCCCGACGCCCTTTGCCATCAGTTTGCCGATGCGTTCGAGCCGCTTTTCGCGCACGAGCGGGTGGTTCGCCCCGCCGTCCGCGTAGCAGAGGATCGCGTCGGCGGTGTCGAGCGCGGAGTCGTCCTTCGGGTAGCCGTTGAGGAAGACCACCGTTTCCAGCCCCGGGTAATCCTTCAGACACTTATCGAGCAGGCGCACGCCCGCGTTGAACTCGTGGTCACCGGGACCGTGGCTCGGCGACCCCGCGATCATCACGAGCTTCTTTTTCTTGTCCGCAGCATGGGCAAGTGACGAATGAAGGGTGACCGCGGCGCTCGTGGCCAGGAACGCGCGTCGGGAGAGTGACATCGACATTGCTCCTTGAATAATGGCGGTACGCACGGGTTTCGGTCGCGACTGGAACCCGGCGCCCTTTCTCTGTGCCCTATTATGCGGCCGATACCGGCCCGGGGGCTACTCTATCTTTCGTGTGGGTAAGCGGCGCAAGTTGGACGGCGCACGCAGTTTCCTGGTATGAACGCGCACAGGAACCTTGTGAGTGATTCCGGACTCACTCCCGTGATGGGCGAAACGGACCGCGAGGCGGCCCGCGAGCTGAGCCTCCGCGGGATACACCCGCCGGCCAAGGTGCCGGGCTACGATCAGGAGCAGTTCCTCGGCCACGGTGCTTACGGCGAGGTCTGGACCGCGGTGAGCCGGAACAGCGGGCGCCGGGTCGCGATCAAGTTCTTCACGCGGCGCGGCGGGCTCGACTGGTCCGCACTCGCGCGCGAGGTCGAGAAGCTCCGCTACCTGTTCTCCGACCGCTACGTGGTGCAACTCTTCGAGGTGGGGTGGGAGTCTGACCCGCCGTACTACGTGATGGAGTTCATGGAGAACGGGTCGCTCGAAGACCTGCTCCGCACCTACCGCCCCACCGTTCACGACGCCGTTACGATCTTCCGCGAAGTCGCCATCGCGCTCGTTCACGCCCACGATAAGGGCATCCTGCACTGCGACCTGAAACCAGCGAACATCCTCCTCGACCACGAGCGCAAGCCCCGGCTCGCGGACTTCGGCCAGTCGCGCCTCACGAACGAGGTGGCGCCCGCACTCGGTACGCTGTTCTACATGGCTCCCGAACAAGCCGACTTGAGTGCGGCGCCGGACGCGCGCTGGGACGTGTACGCTCTCGGTGCGGTGATGTACCGGACGCTGACAGGCGAACCGCCCCACCGGAACGAACCGGGCGCCACGCACGTCACAACGGGCACGCTCGACGCCCAACTCGCGGCGTACCGCAAATTGATCTTTAGCGCGCCAAAGCCGCGCGCACACCGCGCCGTGCCGGGCGTCGATTCGGGTCTGGCCGCGATCATCGACAAGTGCCTGGAACCGAGCCCGAGCAAGCGCTTCGCGAACCCGCAAGCGGTCCTCGCGGCCCTGGATACGTGGAACCTCCAGCGTGTGCGCCGGCCGCTGCTGTGGGTCACCGGGTTCACGTTCGTGCTGCTCTTTTTCCTCATGGCGCTGCTGGGCCAGTACCTGTTCCGCACCACGGTGAACACGGCCGCACAAGGGGTCGAGAGTCGCGCGCTCGACGCGAACCGGTTCGCCGCACAAACGGAAGCGCGGCAACTCGGGGCACAGGTCCAGCTCCGGTGGGTGCAACTCGAAGCCGCGGCCCGTAACCAACAGCTCCGCGAACTGCTCCAGAAGGGCGAGCAGATGAAGGACATCCCCGGCGCGGGGGCGAAACTCGATCAACTGCTGGCCGAGCGCAAGGAGCGTGGCGACAAACAGTTCTCGGACTCGGAGAAGGCGTCCATCTGGTTCGCGGACGACGCGGGCGGGTACCAGCGCGGCACCTCCCGCCGTCCGAGCCGAGCCGCCACAAGTACCGCGGGTACCGGGACTACTTCAACGGAACGGGCGAGTTTCCGGAAACGGCGTCCGGTACTCCGCCGGGGATCGTCACGCGCCCGCACCGCTCGGTCGCGTACCGCCGCAAGCAGGACACGGGGGGAGCGTGTGGGCGGTGGCGTTCACGGTACCCGTCATGAGCGACGGCCCGAACCCGAAGCCGATCGGCGTCGTGTGGGATGACGATCGACCTTGCGGACGCCGCGCCCGAGGACGCGAACCGGTTCTCGGTGCTGATCGACACGCGGCCGGACTTCAAAACCGGGCGCCGCGGGTTGATCCTGCGGCACCCGTACTGGTCGGCAACGAAGGGTGAGAGTGACCCGCCGCTTTACTACGCGGACGCGGTAGTGAAGTGGGCCGACTCGATGCGCGATACCGGGAACGACGCTCTGCCGTTCGAGAGCAAGGCCGAGTACACCGACCCCGTTGCTGCGGGTGACGACGGCGTGCCCGGCCAGGCGCCTTACGAGGGCAAATGGCTCGCGTCGGCGAACCGCGTGCGCGTGGGGCCTGACAAGGTCGATACGGGTTGGGTGGTGGTCGTTCAGGAGCGCCGGGACGAGGTGCTCCAGCCCGTGCGCAACCTGCAATGGCGCCTCGGTTACGTTGGGCTCGTCGCGTGCGTGGTCGTTCTCGTACTGGTTGCGCTGATGTGGACCGGAATGGTGCTGGTCATGGACACATCGTCGCGGTCACCGGTCACGCGGCTCCTGCGCAAGTGGGCGGGCCTACCAACAAGTGCCACGAGCGGCGCCACGGGCACGTTCGCGCGAGGTAGCTCGCTCCCCGGAGCGGGTACCGCGCGATTGGGTGCGACGATCACCCCGGGAACCGACGGGCCGCGAACGCTCCGGTGAGTCCGCACCGGCGGGTGCGGATCCGCGCCTGTCTCGATCGCCACTTCGCGTACACCTTACCCATCTTTCGCGGTACTTCCCTCGTGCCCCATCAAGTTGGGTCAACCGGCGAATTCGGGCGAACCGATACCTCGCCTACGCACGGAAGCCCGATACGCCAAGGACGGCGCCGCGGGCACGGGCACGGAGGCCGAAATCATGTCACGTTGGTTGTGCAAGCGGTGGGCGTGGGCGGTCGTGGTCGGAGCCACCGTGACCGTCGGTGGCGCGACGAGAGCGGACGCGCCGCCCCAAAAGGTCGGAGCGGTCATCAGCCTGAACATTGATGGTAAGGGCGAGCGCCAGTTCAAGGTGCTCAAGTGCGAGAAGCAGTCCGACGGGTCTTACCAGTCGGAACTGAAGGACACCAAGACGGGCGAGACGATCACGCTCGTCGATCAGCCCGAAACCGCGCCGTCCAAGGGCGCGGAACCTTCCAAGACCCCTGTCAGCGAACCGTCGAAGGGTACCGAGCCGCCGAAGGGCACGGACAGCGGAGCGCCCAAAGCGAAGCCGCGCCCCACGGACGCGATGCCGGACGTGGCGAAAGACAAGGACAAAGAGAAGGACAAGGAAAAAGAGAAGCGCCCGCTCCTCCGCATGTTCGAGAAGGACAAGCCGTCGGATTCGAGCGAAACCAAGAAGCCGGGGATGCTGGCGCGCGTGTTCGGGAAGAAGCCGAGTGGCCCGAACATGGCCGCGCCCGTGACCGGTCCCGCAGTGAAGACGAGTTCGTCCACGCCGCCCCCGGTGTTGCCGGTCCCCTCCGGCGGGTTGGCCGGAGGCAGCACTGCCGAGCCGCCGCGCGTAATGCCCACGAAGCCGGTCACCGTACCGACTGTTCCCCCCGTGCAAACGGTCCCCGTACCGGCGCCGGTCCCGGCCCCCACGACGACCCCGACGCCCATTCCGACCCCGCTCCCGGGCCTCCCGACGCCGATGCCCACGACCCCGGTGCCGATCCCGCAACCGCTGCCGTCGCTGCCCCCGGCCGGGGGCGGGTTGCCGCCGATCCCGGTGCCGCCGAGCGGAACCTCATCGACCAAGCCGATCCAAATCGTGGTGCCGGCCGGGTACGTCCCGCCGCAAGTCGCGTTCGACCGCGAGGTGGAGCCGTTCGTGATCGCGCTCCAGTCGATGGAGTCGCCGTCGGGTCGACTGACCGCGGCGAAGGGGTTGGCCGAGGGCCGGCACGGTTCGACCGAAGGGGTCAAGACCGTGCTGTTCAAGGCCGCGCAAATGGACCCGTGCGGTGAGGTGCGGGCCGCTTGCATCACGCACCTGTGCAACCTCGGGTACTTCAACGGGAACTTTCTGGGTCACATCCAGACCGCGTGCGTGGACACGGACCCGATGGTGCGCGAAGCGGCGAAGGCCGCGTGCGCGAAGATGATCCGGAAGTAAATCTCCGGTAGCACTCCGAATCGACGCCGTGGCGCGGACTCAAATAGGGTCCGCGCCACGACGTCACTGAACCCGACAGCTTCACTTCAACCGCGAACTACATCGCTTCGCGTCTACGTTCGCCACCTGTTCTGCACCACCGGCGCAAGACTCGTAGCCGCCCGCGTCTTACTCATGCGGGGAACGATCCCCGCACATCGCCCACTACACCAAAGGTTCCGCACCATGAAAATTACACTCATCGCGGCCGCGTCCGTCGCGGCCATGACGATTGGTTCCAATACCGCGTCTGCTCAGCCCGCGGTTGTCGTGCCACACCGCAACCACTACCACGTCGTGCCCGCGAACCCGCAGCCGGTGTACGGCTATGGCTACCGCGGTTACTCGTCGGGCTTCTACGCTTCCCCCGGCTACTCGTTTAACAGCTACTCGCCCGGCTTCGGGTATTCGAGCAGCTTCTATTCACCCGGTTTCGGGTACGGGGGCTTCTACGGCGGTTCGTGGGGTGGGCACCATCACCACCACGGGCATCATCATCCCGGCCATCACAATCACGGGCACAACGGACACAACGGACATCACCACCATCGCTAAGCGGTGGGGCGTCCTCGACCGCTCGGCGAGTTAACTCGCCGAGCGGTTTTTGCGTTTACACGGTGGGCATCACTTCTGCTTGAAGTCGCCGCTGTACGGCTTGGTACCGAGCTTCCCGCTGATGGTACCTGCGAGCTTCTTGTCGGTCTTGAACGCATCGTTCTTCGCCACGAACACCGAAGACTTGCCCTGCGGGTCGTCCTTGGCGGGTTTCGCTTCGAGTTTCACGGTCGTCGCCGGGTCGGTAGTCTTGAGCGCGAGAACGAGCGACTTCGCTTCGATCGCTTTGGCCCGGCCCTTGTGCAGATCGCTGTGGTTGCCGTAGACGTACACCGTTACGTCGCCGGTCTTCGCGTCCGCCACGACTTCCAGGTGGTACTCCTCGTCGCCCCACTCGGCGACCGGCCCCTTGTGCGGGCCGACTTCGTCTTCCGCGCGGACCGCTCCGCCGAACCCGAACCCGATGATCGTTGCCAGCCCCATTGCGAGCACCGTGCGCATGGCCACTTCCTCCTGTTGGAAAAAACACTAACTACCACCCTACTCACGACCCTCACGAGCCGTGTTCCCGTCTCCCGCCGCGTTGAGCAGCGGGTTTGGTTCGTGTGTCGCCGGCGGGTCGTCCAACCCGTCGGACCGATCGTCTGCGGCGGCGAGCTTCGCGGCCGCCGTGCCGCTGAAGCGCCAGAAGATCCCGGGGTGAATCAGGAACTCGCAGAACGTCGAGGTCACCAATCCACCCAGAATCACCGTTGCCACCGGGTACAGAATCTCGCGCCCCGGTTGCTGCCCCGCAACGACAAGCGGGATGAGCCCGATCCCGGCCGTGAGCGCGGTCATCAGCACCGGCGAGAGCCGCTCCAAGCTCCCGCGCAGCACCATTTCCTGCGTAAATCCCTCTCTCTCGTGCTTCATCAGGTGAACGTAGTGCGTCACCAGAAGGATGCCGTTGCGCACCGCGATCCCACCGAGCGAGATGAATCCCACCAAGCTCGCTACCGTGAGCGTTTGATTCGTGATAACCAGTGCCAATACGCCACCAATGAACGCTGTCGGGATCGCGTTCAGGATTTGCAGCACGGTGCGAGCGGACGCGAACAGCATGTACAGCACGAAGAACATTCCGACGAGCGCCACGCTCGCCAGCGCCGCAATGAGCCGCGTGGCCCGCTTCTGGCTCTCGAACTGCCCGCCGTACTCGACGAAGTACCCCTCCGTCATCGGCACCTTCTCAGCGATGTTCATCTGAATGTCGCCGACCACCGACGCGAGATCGCGCCCCAGCGCGTTGCACCGGATCACGATCCGCCGCCGCACGTTCTCTCGCTTCACCTGGTTCGCGCCCGCGTCTCCGCCGGTCATCGGGGTTACGTCGGCCAGATCCTTGAGCCGCACCCGCTCCTGGCCGTTGGGCAAATCGAGCCACAATTCCTTCAGGTTCGCCACGTCCGCGCGGTACGGCTCGTCGAGGCGCACCACGAGGTCGAACCGCCGTTGTCCCTCGACCACCTGCGAGACGACCTCGCCGTTCAGAGCGGTCTGCACGAAACTGCCGACGTAGGCCCGGTCCACGCCGTAAAACGCGAGGTCGTCCGGGCGCAACTTGATGTGGATCTCGTCCACCTTGCGGATCGGCTCGACAACAAGTGAACTCACACCCGGCACACCAGCAATCGCGGCCTTGATCTGGTTCGCCATCTTTTCGAGCGTGTCGAGGTCGTCACCGTAGAGCTTGATGGCGATCTGCGCGGTACTACCGGAGATCATGTGACTGATGAGGTGGGCGAGCGGTTGCTCGACCTCGACGTCGACGCCCGGAATTTCTTCCTTGATCTCCTTTTGAAGGGTCGCCAGCACCTCGCCGCGTGATTTTCCGCAATCCGGATTCACCGAGACGAAAAACTCGTTGGCGTTCGGCGGTTCTGCGTGCTCGTCCATCTCGGCACGTCCAGTGCGCCGAAAGAACACCAGTACCTCGCCGTTGGGATTCGTCGGCGACTTCTGAAGGGACTTGAGCTTGGCGTCCACGAGTTTCGCGGTCGCGTTGGAGGCGTCCAGCGACGACCCCGGTGGGAGCGTCACACCCACCTGGACGGTTCCCTCGTCGAAGGGCGGGAGGAAATCGGCGCCGATGGTTGTGAGCCGCCACCCGCAGTACGCGACCAGCCCCCACGTCACGAGTAGGAGCACGCCCGCGCGCTTCATGCTGAAGCGGACCAGGTGCCCGGCCGCCCACTTCAACCCGCGCACCAGGAACCCGTCGTGCTCCGCGTGGGTGGCCTTCGCGTTCGTCAGGAGGTAGGACGCCAGGACCGGCGTAACGGTCAGCGACACGACGAGCGAAGCCAGAATCGACACGATGTAGGCGATCCCGAGCGGGGTGAACAGCCGCCCCTCGACGCCGGTCAGGGCAAACAGCGGCAGGAACACCAGAACGACCACCGCGGTTCCGAACACGATGGACGTGCGGACTTCGACGCTCGCCTCGTAAATCACCCGGAGCGCGGGCTTCGGTTCGGGCGCCTGGTTGTTCTCGCGCAGTCGACGGAAGATGTTCTCCACGTCCACGATCGCGTCATCGACCAGTTCACCGAGCGCGACCGCGATCCCGCCGAGCGTCATGACGTTGATGCTCAACTCGGTGCCGGAAATGGCGCCGATCAGCTTGAAAACGAGCACCGTGACGACCAGCGAGAGCGGGATCGCGGTGAGAGAGATGAACGTGGTGCGGAAATTCAGCAGGAACAGAAACAGCACGATCAGAACCAGTAGGGCTCCGACGACGAGTGCCTCGCCCACGTTGTAGACACCGCGGTCGATGAACTCGCGCAGCTCGTACAGCCCGGTTTCGAGCACCACGTCCGCGGGTAGTGACGGCTCGACGTCCGCGAGCGCGGCCTTGGCTTGATTCGTCAGTTCGCGGGTGTCGGTGCGCGGTTGCTTCGTGACCGTGAGCGCGACCCCGGGGTGCCCGTTGATGCTGGAGTCTCCGCGCTTGATCTGTGCGCCCTCGACCACCTTCGCGACGTCCTTGAGCAGCACCGCGCGCCCCAGCGGTTGGCCCGGTTCGGACCGCGGTGGAGCCTTCACGACAATGAGTTTGAGGTCCGCGACCACTTGCTCCGTGCGAGGGCCGAGCCGCCCAATGACCCGAATCGGCTTCTCGGTCCCGTCCAGGTCCGCAAATCCACCTGTAAAGTTCACGTTGTTGGCTTTGAGTGCCGTGTCCACATCTTGAAGCGTGACCTTGTGTTCGTGGAGTGCGGTCGGGTCCACGAGCACCTGATACTGTTTGCGCCCGCCGCCCATCGTGATGACTTGAGCTACGCCGGACACCTTCAGCAATCGCGGGCGAACGACCCAGTCAGCCAGTGTTCGGAGCGCCAGCGCTCGCTTTGCTGCTGATGGAAACACGAGGTCGCGCACGCGCCCGTCGACCGTAACGCGCACGCGCTGGTCGCCGTCAGCGTCCACCGCGTTCCACTTTGGTTCCCCCATTGTCACCGGTTCCCACGCCGCCGGGTTCTTGCGGTCGGTTACCTTCCATGCGAACAGTCCCGGCTGCGCGCCGGGTGTTGAAACGCGCTCGGCATAGAACGGCGTGTCCGGTACGGGAACTAGTTCGCCGCCCTTCGGCCCCGTTTGCCGGCGCATACCCGCGATGAGGAACTGCCCCATGATCGAGCTGACCGGGGCCATTTGCGGGCGGGTGCCTTCGGGTAAGTCGCCGGAAACGGTCGCGAGGCGCTCCTGCACCGTCTGCCGGGCGGTGCGGATGTCGGTCCCCCACGCAAATTCGACGTACACCACTGACAGCCCGAAACCCGACTGCGTGCGCACGTCCTGCACCCCGCTCGCGCCGAGCATCGCCGATTCGAGCGGGTAGGTGACGAGCGTCTCCACTTCTTCCGGAGCCAGGCCGGGGCACTCGGTCATGATCGTGACGCGCGGCCGGTCCAGGTCCGGGAACACGTCGATCGGCATCGTGGTCGTGGTGTACCCGCCGTACAGGAGCACGATGAGGCTGAGAACCACGACGAGCGGCCGGTGCCGGAGCGCGAGCTTGATAACAGTGTTCAGCACGTCGGCTCCGGTTAGTGGCTGTGGCCCGCGTGGTCGTGCCCGTGCCCGCCCTCGCCCCCAGCGGCTGCGGCCTTCAGCGCGCGGTTGATGGCCGCGGCCTGGTTCTTCACGACGAAGTCGACCTCGGTCACGCTGCCGTCGTTGGCGATCACGGTCTCAGTACGGTTCTCGTGCAGCACCCGCACGGGCTTGCGGACGAACACGTCGCCGGTCTGAACGAACACGAACGCCTCCGGCCCCTCCCGCACTACCGCGCCTGCGGGAAGCACGAACGGTAGCACCTCGGACTTACCGTTCGGGGCCAACACTACGAACCGTTCTACCGGTAACTTGATCCGCACCCGCTGACCGGGTCGGAACCGCCAGACGAAGTGCGTTTTGCCGTCGCGCTCGAAGGTGCGCGGTTGGTTCTCCAGCGGCAGGTAGAAGGCAAACGTGCGCGTGGCCGTGTCCACCTGGTTCGACAGGTGGTGGATGGTGCGCGGCTCTAGTTCCGGCCACTCGCCAGTTGCTTCGTCGGCGAACTCGATACGAACAGGTACTCTCTTCTCCGCGGCGAAGGCTAGTGCCCCGGCCTCGGACTTGAACGCCCGCCCCTCAACGAAGAGCTGTTGGTGATTGGCCAGTTGGCACAGGATCTGACCGACCTGCACCTGATCGCCCAGGCTCACCTTCAGATCCTGAACCTCGTAAAGCGTGACCTGCGGAGCGGGGGAGGGGGAGTTGGTCGAAGTAGGCACGGGAACCGGGAGCCGGTCCGGGGCGGCGATCACCAGCTCGGTGATGACCTCGCCCTTCTCAACCCGGGTCACCTGTTCCGACGTGAGGCCGAATACCTGGAGCTGGCGCCGGTACGCCTGCAACTGGACCGTGAGTCGCTTGATCTGGTTCTCTTCCTCGGTCAGTGCGGCTCCCGGTTGCGTCCCCTGCTTCACGAGGTTGGCCACGCGGTCCCGTTTGGTGATCGCGAACTCGATTTCCCGGGCCGTCTTCGCGAGGTCCGTCTGTGCGGCCTGAATGAACTCACTTGCGAGTTGCAGAGTAAAGAGCGGAGCACCGGCTCGAACCGTGTCGCCCGGTCGTGCCTTGATATCGATCACCACCCCGGCCACTTTCGAGGTCACGCTGCGGTCGCTCTCGCCGGGCCGGTCCACCACCACGCCGGGGATGAGGAGCTTGCGCCAGTAGTCTTCCGGCGTGAGCGTATCCACGTCGAGCCCGAGGTTCTTCTGGGCCTGTGGGGAGAGCTTCACTCGATCGGTGCGGTTGCCGTGGTCGTGCCCCGCGTGATCGTGTCCGCCCTCGTCGTGTGCTCCGTTTTCGGGCGACGCGGTTTTACTCGGGAACACGATCGGCACCCACTTCTCGTGCGTGCGATAACCGACCGCGCCGATCGTTCCCAGAACGACCACGGTGATGGTCGGAGTGACCAGTGGACGGAGCCTCATCGGACCGACCCTCCCTAACGTGCGGGTCTGTGGGCGAATGCTTTGGGTGATGAATGGGAAAATGCGACGACCAACGGCGCGGAACATCTGCGCCGCAAGGTCACAAATCGAAGGGGCTAGTTCCGCAGAGAGCGGAATGAGATGTAGAGCGGAACGCTCGGGACAGGAAATTGTTCAGTCGAGAACACGGCTGTTGGGTCTCGGCCCGAGGCGATGCCTAGCCAAATTGTGGCGGCAACAGCACTAACATCGACGGGAGCGTCGGGCGCGAGTGGCGGAGCGATGTCGCGTGCGATCGGGTTCGCGTTTGCGGCCGGGCAGTCGCTCGCGTGCCGATCGGGTTCCGTTTTACCACACGTGTGATGGTCGACATCAGTGGCCCGCACACGAACACTTTGCTGGTTCTTGGCGGGTAGATGGTGACTGCAGCGACACGCCTTGGCCACGACACGCGGAGCGGGCGCCGGCGGTTCCGTGGGTGCGGGGACCGGGGTGCTCGCTGCACACGTGCAGACACGGAAGGGCATCGACCCTACCAGCATCAGCACAGTGAGAAGCACCCGGACGAGCATCGCGCACCCTTGAACCGCGTTTGGACCAAGGAATTATCACAGGTCGGCCCCGGATGTCAATCGAACGAAGTTACACAGTGGGCCTTGCGCGCACCTCACGGCGCCGGAACCGCACAGCTGACATCGCGTTTCGGTTCCGGCAGGCGTACCTTCCCCACTTCGCTCAACCCAAGGAGATTGCCATGTACGTTGAACCACAGAAAGAGCACAAGTGGCTGGAGCAACTCGTCGGTGAGTGGACCTGCGAGACCGAAGCGCTCATGGGACCGGACCAACCGCCGATGAAGTCCACCGGGGTCGAGACGGTGCGGTCGATCGGGGGCGTATGGATTCAATGCGAGAACCGTTGGCAGATGCCCGACGGCGGGCCGGCGCTCATGATTATCACGGTCGGTTACGACCCGGCCAAAAAGCGCTTCGTCGGCACGTGTATTGGGTCGATGATGACCAACCAGTGGGTCTACGACGGCCAACTGGACGCGGCCGAGAAGGTGCTGGTGCTGGACACGGAGGGACCGAGCTTCACCGATCCGAACAAGACCGCCAAGTACAAGGACTCCATCGAGATCGTATCACCCGATCACCGTATCCTCTCTGCGCAGGTCCAGACCGAGGATGGGACGTGGCACCGCTTCATGACATCGCACTACCGGCGCAAGACATGATGCCAAGTTGTGCCGATGACTCGCTTTCTGTAGCCGGCCTCTGCGAGGTCGGTGAGCCACAAACAGAGGACATCCCGGCCTCGCAGAGGCCGGCTACAGAAAACCATCAAGCCGATCACTTCACCCCACTCTTCTCTCGTGCCGGGCGGAACTCGTCGCCGGGGTTCCACGTCGGCAACCGGTCGGCGTTGGCGACGTCGCGGGCGATGCCGAGCGCGAAATCGGCCAGCGTCACGAACCCGGAGAAGTCCCAATCGGGGCGCACTTCGTCCTGCGGGGAGTGGTACGCCTTGTCGTTGAACTCCTGCGCCGCTTTGCGGGCGAAGTCCGCGGGCTTCCCTTTAATCTTCATCCCGGCCCCGATGGAGAACGCGGGCACCCCCGCGCGGGCCATTGAGAAGTGGTCCGAGCGGTAGAACACCCCCAGATGCGCACGCTGATCGGGTTCGATTTCGAGTTTGGTCTTCTCCGCCGCGGATTTGACAGTCGGCCATGCGGTTGTTCGATCGGCCCCGGTAACAGAAACCGATTCCGGCACGCCGAGCGGCAAAATCATGTCGAAGTTGAGATTCAGAGCCGTCTTCCCGAGCGGCACGATCGGGTTCTGTGCGTAGTATTTTGACCCGAGCAGCCCCTTCTCCTCTGCCGTCACAGCGAGGAAGATCGCGGACCGCTTCGGCTTCGGGTTTTGAGCCGCCCATGCACGAGCGAGTTCGATCAGCAGCGCGCACCCCGTGGCGTTGTCCGCGGCGCCGTTGTAGATCGAATCGCCGACGACCGCGCGGCCCACGCCCAGGTGATCCCAGTGCGCGGTGAAGACGACGACTTCGGATTTGAGTACCGGGTCGCTCCCCTCGACCATGCCGGCGACGTTGTTGCTCACGACCTTTTCGACCGTGGTCGAGATGTTCCCCTTCAGGTTGGCGCCCAGCGAGAACGCTTTGAACCCCTTCGTGTCGGCGGCTTTGAGCGCCTCGTCCACCGTCTTCCCGGATAGGCCGAGGAGCTTCTCACCGGCCTTGCGCGAGAGCCAGCCGGCGAACGCGAGCGCCGGTTGGTTCGGGTCGCGCTTGAGTTGGGCGCCGTCGAGCGGGCGGACGACGGAGTACGGGTACCCGGCCGTTTCGTTCGTGTGGATGATGAAACACGCCTTGGCCCCGCGGCGCGCGGCCTCCTCGAATTTGAACGTCCAGCGCCCGTAGTAAGTGAGCGCCTTACCGCCGAAGAACTTCGGGTCATCCGAGGGCGGTTCGTTCGTGAACAGGACGACGACCTTTCCCTTCACGTCGACGCCCTTGTAGTCGTCCCAGTCGAACTCGGGAGCGGTGATCCCGTGCCCGACAAAAACGACCTCGGCGTCGAACTGTTCGAGTTCCGTTTGCGTTTGGCTCGTGCCGCTGAACTCCTCGTCGCAGAGGATGTCGAACGCCTCGTTCCCCTTCGTCGCGCGGAGCGTGGACTTCGGACTCGTGGCGACGCGGACGAGCGGAACGGGCTGGAGGTACGCACCGGCCGCGCCGATCGGTTTGAGACCCGCTTTCTTGAACTCGCCGGCGATGTGGTCGGTCGCGAGTTCCTCGCCGCGTGTGCCCGGGGCGCGCCCTTCGAGCCGGTCGCTCGCGAGGTACGTAACGTCGGCCTTGATCCGCTCGGGCGAAATGGTCGGCGGGTCGGCCGCTCTCACCGGGAGCGCGGCGACAAAGAACGCGGCACAGAGGGCCGGTAACGATCGGTGATCCACGAGATTTCCTCAATCACGAAGTGCAGCCGAGCGGAGAGGTCGCTCAATACCCATTATGCGAACCGCGTGGCGCGGCGGTGCGGTTCTTTGCGATAGAATGGAATGGCGCCCGTGCCGATCCCTGTCCGAACGTCGCGAGTAGCGGCAAGATGCACGATCTGACGATCACACCGCAAGGGCGGCTCCTCGTCCGCGAGGAGCCGCTCGATGCTTCCAAACAAGAGTCCTCGAAGGGGCTACTTGAGGCCTATCACGCGAGCGCGGCTCGAGGAATGCTTTATTCTGCGAGCGAAGCGGCGGATGCGGTGCTGCCGCCCTCTTTCGAGTTCGCACGCTCGATCGCCCGACTCTACCTGACCACTCTCTGCAAGGCTACCACCGCGGAATCGGGCGAACCTGTTCCTGAGATCCCACCACCCACGGCCGACCTGGACCGGGCCGTCCTCCAAGCTCCGCCCATGACCGGGTTGGAGTACCTGACGCCGGAAGTCCTGGCGGCATGGTGGCGCGATCTCGATTCACTGGTTCGAGGCGAGATCGCAAAGCATTCGGGCGGCGCGTCCGGTTACTTGCGGGAGCGCAATCCACACTGGCGGTTCGTCGGTCGCGTTACGTTCCACCTCGCCGAGAACAAGCAGAACCCGGACTACCCGTTCGCGTTCCTGGCGACGTTCGCCAACGGTCTGACGCCGCAGGGCAAGGTGCGACACGAGCCACTGGGTCGGGCGCTCCAGCAGTACGCCGGGGAGCGGAACCGCGCGGCAATGCTGAACCTGTTGCTGCCGGTTTCCCGGGCGGCCGAGTCCTCGGAACTGGTTCAGCGCCTCGTCGATTCCGGGGAAATTTACTCGCCCCTCGCATGGTCGCCGCGCGAGGCATACGAGTTCCTCCGGGCGATCCCCCTCTTCGAGTCGAGTGGGCTAATTGTGCGGGTGCCGGACTGGTGGCACGCCCAGAAGCCACCCCGACCCCGCGTCAGCGTGAAGATCGACTCGAAAAATACCGCCGGCATCAACGTCGATGCCATGCTGCAATTCTCTGTTGGCGTGAGCCTCGACGGGGAAACACTCGCACCGGACGAGATCGCCCAGTTGCTCGAATCCAGTGGGGGGCTGGTTCCGCTAAAAGGAAAATGGGTCGAGGTGGATCGGGAGAAATTGCAAGAGGCGTTGAAGCACTGGAAGGAAGTCGAGCGGGACGTGCGCCGCGAGGGGCTTTCGTTCTTCGAGGGCATGCGTCTTCTTTCCGGGGCGAACGTCCTGGGAGGGGAGGGCGAAGAACTCCCGGAGGCGACTCGCGAGTGGACCGGTCTGGCTGCCGGGCCGGGGCTGGATGCGGTGCTCGAAAATCTGCGCGCCCCGGACACTCAGCGCGAAGCGGCCCCGCCCGGCTTGAAAGCGGAGCTCCGACCGTACCAGCGGACCGGTTACGGCTGGCTGCGCTTCGCCGCCCGCCTGGGATTGGGGGTGTGCCTGGCCGACGATATGGGCCTCGGCAAAACGATCCAGGTGATCTCGCTACTGCTCGATCTGAAGCGCGACGAGCGGAATAAGGCGAGCCTCCTGGTCGTGCCCGCGTCGCTCATCGCGAACTGGAAATCGGAACTGGCGAAGTTCGCGCCGTCGCTCTCCTTCGCGGTGGCGCACCCGTCGGAAGTGAGTGCCACTGGTGAAATAAGCTCCGACACCGCCGACTCGTTCGACCTGATCGTGACCACTTACGGGATGCTCGTGCGCCAGGACTGGGTGACGCAGCACCACTGGCGGTTGGTCGTTCTCGACGAGGCCCAGGCGATCAAGAACTCCGGCACGAAGCAGACCCGCGCGGCGAAGGAGTTGGCGGCCGACAGCCGGATCGCAGTGACCGGCACGCCCGTCGAGAATCGCCTCTCGGACCTCTGGTCGCTCTTTGATTTCTTGAATCCCGGTCTGCTGGGAACGGCCAAGCAGTTCGGTTCGTTCGTCAAGCGATTGCAAGGTGCCTCAACGCCCTCGTTCGAGCCGCTGCGGAACCTGGTACGGCCCTACGTCCTCCGGCGCCTGAAGACCGACAAGCGCGTGATCTCCGACCTGCCAGACAAGACGGAAGTAAAAGCGTACTGTGCGCTGAGCAAGCACCAGGCGGCCCTTTACCAGCACACGGTCGAGGAACTCGCACGACAACTGGAGGGCGCAGACGGGCTTCGGCGCCGCGGTATTGTTTTGGCACAACTGATGCGGCTGAAGCAGATTTGCAACCACCCCGCTCAGGTGGCCGGCACGGGCGATTACGCGGTCGACCGGAGCGGCAAGTTCCGCCGGCTGGCGGAGATCGCTGAAGAGATCGCGGCCCGGCAGGAGAAGGCCCTCGTCTTCACGCAATTCCGGGAGATCGCGGAGCCGCTGGCGGAATTTCTCGCCACGATCTTCGGCCGGCCCGGATTGATTCTCCACGGGGGAACGAGCGTTAAAAAGCGGAAGGAATTCGTCGACCAGTTCCAGAGCGAAGACGGCCCGCCGTTCTTCGTACTGTCGCTGAAGGCGGGCGGCACCGGCCTGAACCTGACGGCGGCTGCGCACGTGATCCATTTCGATCGTTGGTGGAACCCGGCTATCGAGAACCAGGCCACCGACCGCGCCTTCCGGATCGGCCAGAAGAAGAACGTGCTGGTTCACAAGTTCGTCTGCCGGGGGACGGTCGAAGAGCGGATCGACGAGATGATCGCCCGAAAGAGTCAGGTCGCGGACGAGGCCCTCGGCGGGAGCGACGGCGGGGAAGTCTTGTTGACCGAAATGGACAATGATACGCTGCTAAAATTCGTGAAACTGGACTTGCATCAAGCCACCGACGGCTGATGTGAACCGTTTGGGAGGCCACATATGAGCTGGTACGGCTTCAAACCTTACGTCCCGGTGGCCCAGCGCCGCGCGCAGGCCGCGAAGGAAGTCGCCAAGCGGACGAAAAAGGGGCAGGCCGTTGCCCCCGTGAACGTTCAAGGCAAGGCCATTGCCTCGACGTTTTGGGGGAAGGCCTGGTGTACGAACCTGGAAAGCTACAGCGACTTCGCCAACCGCTTGCCGCGCGGCCGGAGCTACGTCCGCAACGGCTCGGTCGTGGACCTGAAGATCGAGAAGGGCCGCATCAAGGCTCTGGTGAGCGGATCGGAACTGTACGAGGTCGAGGTCGACATCACGACCCTACCGCGGGCGAAGTGGGAGGCGCTGAAAAAGCAGTGCGCGGGCAAGATCGGTACGCTCGTGGAGCTGCTACAGGGCAAGCTGTCGAAAGCGGTGATGGAGTTGGTCACGGACCGGGAGAAGGGGCTGTTTCCGAAGCCGAACGAGATCAAGATGCAGTGCAGTTGCCCGGACTACGCGGGCATGTGCAAGCACGTCGCCGCGACGATGTACGGGGTCGGGAACCGCCTCGATTCCGCGCCAGAGTTGCTATTTATGCTCCGATGCGTGGACCACATGGAGCTGATCGAACAGGCGGTCCCCGCTGCTCCGCTCGCGGGGAAGGGCACCGCCCCCGTGATTGCTGCGGGCGATCTGGGAGCCATCTTCGGTATCGAGATCGGCAGCGCCCCGGTGCCCCCAACTGCTTCGAGCACTCCGAAAAAGCCGACCGCGAAAAAGACCACGAAGAAGACTGTGAAGAAACCCGTGAAAAAGAGCGCCGCCGTGAAGAAGAAACCCACTCCCAAGAAGGGGTAACCTATCGCGGAATCATTCCAACAGGTCGCTCAAATGGGGTGAAGTGTATTGCGATTTCTCTCCCACGCGGGTAGCTTCTTCAGGGACGGAACTCCCGCCGAGTCGCACGTTACCCGCCGCCCCGAGCGCTTCATGATCTCCTTCCGACTTCCGTTCGCCGTACTCGCGCTGCTGTGCGCGGCGGCGCCGGTCCGGGCCGCCGACCCGCTCGAAACCGCGTTCGACCGCGACGTGAAGCCGTTCCTCAAGCAGTATTGCGCCCGCTGCCACAACGCGGACAAGCAGACTTCTGGCGTCCGCGTCGATCACCTCGACGCGAAGTTGGAAGACCGTCACCTCAAACTGTGGGAACACGTCCTGGGGCAGACGAAGGGCGGCGCGATGCCGCCAGAAGACGCCAAACAGCCGACCGCCGACGAGCGCAAGAAGGTGGTCGAATGGGCGGAACAGGCGCTGAAAGTCGCCCGGCTGCGCCCGACGCCGAAGAACGGCAGCGTGCGCCGACTCACGGTCGCGCAGTACCGCAACACGCTCCGCGAACTGCTCCTGCTCGAAGACAACCTCGCAGAGGTGCTGCCGCCGGACGCGGTTTCGCGGGACGGCTTCGTGAACAATCAGGAAACGCTCCAGATCTCCCCGCTGCTTCTGGAGGCGTACTTCGACATCGCGGACCAGGCGCTGACCCGCAGCATCGTCGACCCGAAGGCGGAACCGGTGGTCCAGAACTTCCGCGTGGACCTCGGCGCGGGGATCAACGCGAAGCCGATCGCCGATGAGCTGATCCTCGGCGCGGACAGCTTGCTCCTGGACAAGCGCGATTTCACGGTGGAGCAACTCAAGCCGAACAAGCCGTTCGCTTACGAACCGTTCCTGATGCAGACGAAGTACCGCTTCATCGAGGGTTACCAGGGGAACGACACGGTCCGTGGGTGGCGCGAATACGACAGCATCTATCACTCGGTGTTCGCGTGCATGCGCGGCAGCCACGGGTACCCGAAGGGCCGCGCGTACAGCACGGTGCCGCAAGGGTTACTGCTCCGACCCGCGATCCCGAGTTCGGAAATCTTCGGCCAGGACAGCACCTACGGGCCGAAGGCCAACTTCAAGATCGCGCTGCGGGAACTTCCAGAACACGGGCGATTCCGCGTGACGGTTCTGGCCGCGAAGTACGACGACGGGTTGTTGCTCGACGCGGGCACGAAGCCCGCTGAGACGAACGAAACCGTCTCGATACGCGATCTGAAAGCGCCCCAAACCGTGACCGTTCCGCGTGCCGGCATTTATCAGGTCGATGTGTTCACGACGAAGGCCGCCAAGCCCGCCGAACTCACGCTCACCCTGGGTGCGCGCCACTTCACCGGCACGCCCG
This sequence comes from Gemmata sp. SH-PL17, assembly GCF_001610855.1. Classification (NCBI taxonomy): domain Bacteria; kingdom Pseudomonadati; phylum Planctomycetota; class Planctomycetia; order Gemmatales; family Gemmataceae; genus Gemmata; species Gemmata sp. SH-PL17. Next base: position 7,092,861 of record NZ_CP011271.1, on the reverse strand, counting down.
GTCAATCCGCGTTCCTCGCGGTGCGCCTGCCGGCCGGGGCGCTCATGGTTGGTGTGAAGGGAGCGGTACCGGAGCGGGTCGCGTTCACCCCACTGGACGCGGACAACGAGTTGGCGAAGCGGTTCGAGACGTTCGAGAAGCGGTCCCCGCAACTCGGCGTTCACCTGGGGTTCCGGCGCGATTGTGGCAGCACGCTCGCGCCCGTCGGCGAACCGCACGCGGTCCGCGACACGAAGCTCACCAAGTTCGTGTTTGAAGGAGCGATTCAGAACTACCCGGACCCGAACGTGGAGAAGGACAACGTCAACTACCTCGCCGGCGTTCGCGAAATCGGGGTACGGAGCGAGTACACCGACGGGCGCGATATGCCGCGGTTGCTGATCCGCGCCGTGGAGTTCGAGGGGCCGCTGTACGACACGTGGCCGCCCGAGTCGCACCGGAGCATCTTCCCGAACGACGATCAGATGCCCGAATCCGCGCGACAGGTGATTCGCGACTTCGCGACACGCGCGTTCCGCCGCCCGGTGACCGCGGAAGAGGAAAGAGCGTTTATCTCGGTGTACGAGAAAGCCACCAAAAGCGGCGCACGCTTCCGAGACGCAGTGAAGGACGCGCTTCAGGCTGTGTTGGTTTCTCCGCAGTTCCTGTTCCTGATCGAAACGAGCCGCACGCCCGAAGCCGAACCACTGGACAGCTACGAGCTGGCGTCGAAGCTCTCGTACTTCCTGTGGAACGGTCCCCCTGACGCCGCACTTCTGAAGTCGGCCGCGAATGGCACGCTACCAAAGACACTGGACGCAGAAGTCGCGCGGATGATCGCCGATCCGCGGTTCCGTCAATTTACGGGTGCGTTCGCTTCACAGTGGTTGGCGCTCGATAAGTTCGCCGTCCTCGAGCCGGACCGCAAGCGGTTCCCGAAGCTCACTCGTGATACTCGTCGGGAACTGGCCGAAGAACCCGTGCGGTTCTTCGAGTACCTACTCCGAAACAACCTACCGGCGCGGAACTTGGTCGCGTCCGATTTCGTGCTCGCGAACGAGGTAGTGGCGAACTACTACGGACTCGGGGACCGGACCGAGAGCGGGTTCCGGTTTGCGCCGATTCGCCACGGCCGACCTGACCTGGGCGGGCTACTTACGCAACCGGCGATCCTCGCCGGGCTGTCCGACGGGCGCGAGTCGAACCCGGTGAAGCGCGGCGCGTGGCTTGCCCGCAAGATCGTGGCCGAACCGCCGGACGATCCGCCGCCGAACGTCCCCGCGCTGAAGGAAGACACGAAATCCGCTTCCCTCCGGGAGCGCCTCGAACGACACCGTAACCAGCCCGGTTGTGCGCAGTGCCACTCGAAGGTCGATCCGTGGGGCGTGCCGTTCGAGGAGTTCGACGCCGCCGGGCGTTTCAAGACGACCAAAGTGGACGCGCGCTCGACGCTGCCGGACAAGACCGAGATCGCGGATTTCGCCGGGTTGCGGAAGTACCTCGCGGACGACCGCGTGGATCAGGTCGCGTTCAGCGTTTTGAAGCACCTGGCGATCTACGCGACCGGCCGCAACCTGACATACGGCGAGCTTGAGTTCCTGCGCAAAGATGCGTTAAGATTGAAGGCCACCGGGTACCGAATGCAGGATATGATCCGCTACATCGTGACCAGCAAGATGTTCCTCGAAAAGTAACCCCGCCCCACCCGCCTCCCTCGGACACGAGCCATGCCCACCGCACCGCAACTGGACCGTCGCGCGTTTCTTCGTGGGATCGGCGGGGCTGCGCTCGCACTGCCGGTACTCGACGCGATGGGCGCCGATGTTACTGCACAAGCGCCCCGCCGGTTCTGTGCGATTTACACCGCGAACGGCATGTCGCTGCCGCAGAAGACGCACGGGATCGACGAGTGGAGCTGGTTCCCGACCGCCGAGAAGAACGGCGCGTTCGTGTTCGGCAAATCGACCGAACCGCTGGCCCCGTTCCGCAAGAACGTCAGCTTCTTGGGCGGGCTGCACCACCCGAGCGGTCCCAAGGCGGACCCGCACGTGTGCTCGGACATGTGGCTCACCGGTGCGCCGCTGCACAACCCGAAGCCGGGCACGTACAACACGGCCAGCCTCGACCAGGTGGTCGCGCAGCACACGAAGAAGCACTGCCGCCAGCCCTCGCTGGTGCTGTCGATCGACGCGGGCACCGGGTTCCTCTCGCGCACGGGTACGATCGCGTACAGCCTCGAGGGGCGCCCGATCCCGGCGGAGAACAACCCGCGCCGCGTCTTTAACCGGCTCTTCCGCGGCGACCGCGACTCGATGAACGCGGAGCGCGAAAAGCTTCAAAAACAGATCAAGCTGGTGGACGCGGTTTCCGCGAGCGCCAAGACCCTCGACAAACAACTCGGCAAGTCCGACCGCGAGCGGATGGACCAGTACCTCACGTCGCTCAACGAACTGGAATCGCGGCTGATCGCGGCGGAGAAATGGGTCGACGTGCCGCTCAAGAAGCAGGACCACGCGCACCTGAAACTGGACGCCACGAACGAGAGCGCCCCGGCTGACTACTACCGCGTGATGTTCGACCTGATCGCGCTCGCGTTCGATGCGGACATCACCCGCTCGGTGGTGTTCATGCTCAACCGCGAGGACGGGATGGGCATCAGCGACACGTTCCCGATCAAGCTCGGGCTGGGTCACACGCACCACACGCTCTCGCACGCCGGGGACAAGGCGGGGCAACTGGCGTTCGCGAAGTACGACCTGTTCCTCAGCCAGCAGCTCGCGCACTTCCTGGGCCGGTTGGCGAAGTATCAGGACCGCGACGGTACCGTGCTGGACAACACCATCGTGCTGTACGGCAGCGGTGCGAGCACGACGCACACTCCCAAGAACCTGCCGACGCTCGTGGCCGGCGGGTCGAAGATGGGCCTCAAGCACGGTACGCACTGGAAGAAGGACGACGCCCGCATGTCCAACATGTACCTCAGCATTCTGCGTGCGCTGGCCATCGAACAGGAATCGTTCGCGGACAGCACGGGCACACTGAGCGATTCGATTTTTACCCGCGCGTGAGCGTGCCATCGGCGCGCCCGGCGTAGTTCAACAGCACGATTCTCAACCGAGCCGTACCGTGCGCTCGACCGTGGCACCTGTGCGCCTATTCGACGATGACGACGTGCGGGCGAACCTCAATGTTCTTCGATTCGTCCTCCGCGTGCGCCTTCAAGCGCAACAATCCCTTGGGTACGCCGTCCAGCGTGACTTCCCATTCGGCGAAATTGTTTCTCACCGAGCGCGCTTCTTTGTTGTTCACGACCACGCGCCGCACGATCCCGTTGTCCGCGGTTGTTCCCTGTACCACGATACGGGCGCCGGCACGGTTCACGTGTGTGATGACCGTCGTGGGGGCCTGCTGATCGAGGATTTTCTCCTTGGAGCCCATTTCGGTCGTGGGATCCTCGTCGCCGTCCATGACCTTATCAATCCGCAGATTCTCGGTCCGTAAGACCGGCAGCCGCGACCAGGTTCCCGTACAAGACCCCCAGATTCGTAGGTCGCGGATGAGAAACGGGTTCCGCGGGTCCGGCCCGACCATCTCCGCTACGTCGGCCGAAACACTGGACCACTCCATTCGGATTCCTTGTGCGTCTGCGCCGTGGGCCTCGTTCCCCTCGAAGCGGACGAACGGTATCCGGCGCAGATCCTCCGTGCGGCGGGTACCGTCGGGTTGCGGCACCTCGAACACCGGGGCCTTGAACCAGTCCCGGGCCATCGGGTGAAAATGGTACCCGTGGTACGTGTCCGCCGACACGTTACGGGTCCACGTGTTGCGGCTGTTGGCCCACCAGAACCCGGCTCCATCGTTGCCGTCGCTGGGTAGCGTCTGCTTGGGCAGGGCGCGGCCCCTCGAAACCCCGGCGGCGAGGTTGTGGTCCAACACGTTGTGGACCTCGGTACCGTCCTCCATGAAGAACCCGTGGCCCACGCTCCGGTACCCGACACAATCACGGACCACGAGGTAGCTGGTGCCGTGAATGGTGAGGAACCGGTTGTGGCTGTCGTGGATCGAGGCCCCGAGGACGTAGCTCCCGCGCATGGTGTCGCCGCACAGGTGGTAGTGCAGGCTGTACCGGCCGAGCACGCCCTGCTTGCCCAGGTGCCGGAACTCGGCGTAACTGATCGCCCCGGTCGAGTGGCGGTGGTACATGGTGTGCCCCCGAGCGTGCTTGGGCTCCGCGGATTCGACGACCACGTTACGGCTGAGGTTGGCGACCACCGAGCGGTACTTCGTCTCCCCCAGGTGCTCGTACTCGAGCTCGCTATTGAGGTCGAGCCTCTTTCCATCGTTTTTTGTAATGACGCGCTCTTCCGTGTGCTTCGGCCCGGATTCGGCCCACCGCGCGGCGGTGATGATGATCCGGTCCCCGACGCGCCAGTCGGGGACCGCTTCGGTGAGGGTGATGAAGCGGTCCTCTTTGTCTGCCGCGGACCCGAGGCGCACCCAGGTCCGCGCCAGCGGGGTGCCGTGGAAGTCCATGCGCCCGCCGCAACAGACAATCGCCGGGGTGGACTCGCCGTCCAGTCCGACGTCGTGCAACCGGATCAGGGCGGTGCGCTTCGCCCCGATGGGCCGGTTCGGGGCGCCCACCTCCAGTACGGGGCGCTCGACCTCCGGGTCGGGCTTGCGGGCGTGGGACTCGCAGTCGAATCCGGACTCGGAATACGTTTCCCCCGCTCGGATCAGGATCAGGCCGACGTCGAGGCGGGTGTCGCGGTCCGGGTCGAAGGTCAGGGTGCCGGCGACGTTAATGGACCGGATCACAACACCGGATTTCGCGTCGTAGACCACGCGGTGCCCGGTCCGGATCTGGACGCGAGCGTCCGCGCCCGGAACCCGCCCACCTTCCCAGGTCGCGGTGGCCGACCACGGCCCGCTCCCCGCCGAACGAATGACCGATGGTAGTTCTTCGGCCGCGCGAGCGCTGTGGGGCGCGGCGAGAAGAACGACGGCGACGGCTAGTCGGGCGCCGGTTGCTGGGAGATACCGAAACGACATGGGCGAGGTCCAGTGAGTGGTGCGAGATCGGGGTACGGGGAAATGGGATTTCGGCGTACTGAACCGGGCGCGAATTGGTGCCCGGCACCTTGCTATTCTCAGCGTACCCTGGAGTGACACAATTTATCCTTGAGGAGCCTGGTGCTGTAGCGGAAGATCGGTGCTCACCGTAATCCGTTACCGGGAGAGGCTCCATGCGTCCCACGTACTCGTTCCCCGAGTCGGTTGTCGAAGCGATTGTGCGCGATCGGTACGGGCACCCGGACCCGCGCGTTCAGGAGCGCATGGAGATCCTGTGGCTCAAGAGCAAGAACGAGTCGCACGGGCGCATCGCCGAACTCGCCAACGTGTCCCGGTCCACGGTTCAGCGGACCTTGCACATCTTCGCGGCGAAGGGCCTCGATGGGATTCGGTCGTTCGGGTGGAAGGGACAACCCAGTGCCCTGACGCCACACGCGGCAACGATCGAACAGGAGTTCCGCAAGCACCCGCCTCACACGGCTCACGAGGCGGCGCGGCGGATCGAGGAGCTGACGGGCGTCCGACGAAAAGTGTCGCGGGTGCGCAAATTCCTCAAGGACGACCTGGGGATGAAGTGCTTGAAGGTGGCACCGATCCCGGTCCCGCCCAAGAAGACGATCGAGGAACACGCCCGAGCGCAGGCGGACTTTTTAAAAGGCGGACCTGGAACCGAAGTTGGCGGAGGCGCGGAGCGGTAAGCGGTCGGTGTACTTCGTGGATGCGTCGCACTTCGTATTGGCGTCGTTCCTGGGTTGGGTGTGGTGCTTCGTGCGGTTGCACGTGCGCGCGGCAAGTGGTCGGCAGCGGTACAACGTGCTGGGCGCGCTGAACGCGGTCACGCACGAACTGGTGACGGAGATCAACACGACGTACATCACCGCCACGTCGGTGTGCGCGTTGCTTCACACGATCGCGCGCCGGGCGGGCTCGGTGCCCGTCACGTTGGTGCTGGACAACGCCCGGTATCAGCGGTGCGTGTTGGTGCAGGACGCGGCCAAGCAGTTGGGGATCGAGCTGCTGTTCCTGCCGTCGTACTCGCCGAACCTGAACTTGATCGAGCGCCTGTGGAAGTTCGTGAAGAAGGACGTGCTCAACAGTCGGCACCATCAGGACTTCAAGAGGTTCCAGAGTGCCATCGACGGGTGCCTCGCGGATCTGCCGACCAAACATCGAGAGAAACTGGCGATTCTGTTGGCCCACAACTTCCAGACCTGGAACAATGTGTCACTCCTGGGCGCGTAAAGCATATCTTAATCCACTCGCTGACCAAGGCGAGGTTGCAATCCTGCTCGCACGGACGTGAGGTAGTAACCCGCGATGTACTAGAGCGAGGCGCCGGGCGACTGGCGGGCGAGATCGGGTACCGACTAAATCATCGGCGCGAACCCGCCGCCGTGTCGCGTGTTGAGCGCCGGTTGGAGTGCTTTCAGCCGTTTCTTCGACTCGGTCGCGACCCGGTTCGCGTTTGCGAACCCCATCGCCAACTCTTTCGATTCCTTCAGGCGCGCCGGGTTGTTGTCGACCATCTCCGCCCGGCGCAGAACGTCTTCTTCGCACTTAATTACGCTCGCCACTGCCGAAATAAGTTCCGCGTCCACGCCGTCGGTGGGCAGCTCGCGGAGCGCGTCGGTTTGTATGCGCACGAGAGCTACGTAGGCCGGCATGGTCTCTGCCTCGGGCTTCCGCGCGAGGATCTCGTTCGCTTGCTTCCAGTAGGCGTGCGTCGGGGAGGGCGGCGGGCCGTCCGTGCGCTGCACGTCCTGTTTCCCGAAGCACCCGCACGCGAACGCCACGAAATACACCGGTACCGCCCGGAGTGTGAACCCGCGCATGACTCGCCTCATCTGTCTGTTTGGGAGCCGGCGATATACCGCGCCGCGCCGGCAACGCAACCCCAACGCTTCCCGGAACGCGCGGGGGCGATACAATCGCGAAGTCGCCACATATACAAGTCACAATTCGGAGGCGACGCTATGACCGATGAACGCCCGACCCCCAACTCGCCGTCCACCGCGACCCTGCCCCCGCGCGTGGGGGTCATCATGGGGTCGCGCTCGGACTGGACCACGATGCAGCACGCGGCCGACGTGCTGAAGGAGCTCAAGATCCCGCACGAGGTGGAAATCGTGTCGGCCCACCGCACGCCGGACAAACTGTTCGACTACGCGGAGAGCGCGGAGGGGCGCGGGATCGAGGTCATCATCGCGGGGGCTGGAGGTGCGGCGCACCTGCCCGGTATGTGTGCCGCGAAGACCGTGCTGCCGGTGCTCGGGGTGCCGGTCGAGTCGGCCGTGTTGCGCGGCGTCGATTCGCTGCTCTCGATCGTGCAGATGCCCGCTGGTATCCCTGTCGGCACGCTGGCTATTGGCAAGGCCGGCGCGATCAACGCGGCGCTCTTTGCCGCTGCGATTCTGGCACTGAAAACGCCGAGCATCCGCGATGCGCTCAAACATTTCCGCGCCGCGCGCACGCAAGAAGTGCTCGACAACCCCAACCCCCGCGTGCAACCGAGCGGCGGGTAGAACACGGGCACAGTGCGCAGGTTAGGCGCCCGCGTTCATAAGAAGAAGGAGAAGCGGATTCCGCTGGGGCGAAGCCAGATCGCTGACGGGTGAACTACCAACTATGAGACTCGGCATTATCGGTGGCGGACAACTCGGGCGGATGATCGCGTTGGCGGGGTATCCGCTCGATATTCGGTCGACCGTTCTGGAACCGGGGACCGGTTCCTCTGCGGGGCAGGTGTGCGAGCACATCGCCGGTGAGTTCGACGACCTCCAGGCGCTCTACAAACTGGCTCAAGCGTCCGACGTGGTGACGTTCGAGTTCGAGAACGTGCCGGTCGAATCCGCCCGTTGGCTCGCCGAGCGCGTGCCAGTGTTCCCCCCGGCCCGTGCGCTTGAAGTGTCGCAAGAGCGGCTCGCGGAGAAACAGTTCTTCCAGTCGCTTGGCATTCCCACACCGCCCTTCGCAGCGATCGAGGACGAGGCCGATTTTCACCGCGCGGTCGCGGAGATCGGCCTGCCCGCCGTTCTGAAAACCCGGCGCTTCGGCTACGACGGGAAGGGGCAGGCGGTGATCCGCACGCCGGACGAGGCGAATGCGGCGTGGCAGAAATTGGGCGGCCGGCCCCTCATTCTCGAAGGGTTCGTGAAGTTCGATCGAGAGTTGTCGCTGGTCGCGGTGCGCGGGCGCGACGGGCAGATCGTCACGTACCCGCTGATCGAAAACGTTCACATCGACGGCATCTTGCACCGGTCGATCGCGCCCGCGCCGGACCTAGGCGAGGAACTAACCGAGCGCGCGGCCGAGTTCGCGGCCCGCGTGCTCACCGAACTGAATTACGTCGGCGTGCTGACGATCGAGTGGTTCCAGGACGGACCCAGATTGCTCGCGAACGAGATGGCCCCGCGGGTTCACAACTCCGGGCACTGGACCATTGAAGGCGCGCTGACGAGTCAGTTCGAGAACCACGTTCGCGCGGTGTGCGGGTTGCCGCTCGGCCGCGCGGACGCGGTCGGGTTCTCCGCGATGTACAACTTCATCGGCGACTCGCTGCCGACCGCAGCGGTGCTCGCGAACCCGGACGCTCACCTACATCTTTACGGCAAGTCCGCGCGCCCGGGCCGCAAAGTCGGACACGTCACGCTTCGTGCGAACAGCGCGGCCGAATTGCAGGAGAAGCTCCCGGAGTGGGACGTGCCGTTCGCTCGGGGGTGAAGAACCGAATCCCCCGGCCCCTTCCCTAAGAAGGAAGGGGGGAGTAGAGCAAATACAAAGACAACCTCAGACTGGTTTTAAGCCCCTCTCTTTTTAGGGGAGGGGTTGGGGAGAGGTTCTTCTTTCCCCGCTCAATGCTCGCCTTTCTTTTCGCCGCCTTCTGGTCCGTGGCCTTCAGCTCCGTGGCCACCGGCGCCGTGTTCTTCTTTCCCGTGGTGCATTTCCTCGGCGTCTTCGCGCCGTTCCAAAACGGCCTTGCGGAGCGGCCGGAGAGCAAACACATCCAGGACGCGCGGGCCGTCGGTGCGGTACGCGAGGTACGCCGGGCGCCCGCGCGACAGGTCGTTCGACGACGCGAGGAACACGCGACCCAAGTGGGCGCGGAACCCGCCGAAGTCCGTTCCGTATGTACCGTCTTGAGTCGGCCCGGTTGCGGAACCGGGGCCGCGTGCGATGAGACTGTTGTTGCGCAGCGACCCGCCGCCGACGTACCCGCCCTGGTCGAATCGCGTGACGCTGGGAATCGCGTGCCGTTTCACGTTCAGCGGATAACCGGCACGCGCCGCAGAGTGCTCGATGTTCACGAGCGGGGCCGGCGTGCGTTCCGCGATCCGCTGAAGGAGCGGGCGGTCGTCGGCCCGTGAGGGCGCGGAAAATACGAAAGATGTAACGCCCACGAGGGCTAGTAAACGCCGCATGAGGGGCACCGGTAGCTTGGGGGAAAGAACGCGGGGGCGCAAGGAGCGACTTCGCCCCCGCGCTTTCGGCGTCACCCCAACTTATCGGCTCGCTCACCCCTCCGGGTTGCGGTTGAATTTTTGGTACGGCAATCGGACCCCGTTTACGAGGAACTGGTCCGCCCGAATCGGGTTCGGCGCCTCGAAGCCGGTCTGCCCGGCCACGGTCGTGACGTCGTCCTGGTCGACGCCGTCGCCGCTGACCCCGAACCCGCCCTGTAGGATGCCCGATCGGTACAGCGGCGAACTCCCGGGGAAGAACACGATCCCGTTCTGGTTGAGGACGTTGAACGGGCTGTGGAAGTTGGTGCCGGGGTTGAAGGAGTCGTGCCCGACCACGCTCTGGTACGCCGACGCCGGCAACGCGGCCCCGGTCAACAAACCGGTAAATCGGTTCGTACCGTTCGGGTCGTCGTTGAGCTGCGAGAACGGTCCCGGCGGGGCGGCGTCGATACCTTCCGGGAACCGCGGTTCGCCGAGGTACCGGAACGTGCGGTTCGTGAGTGCCGCTCCCGTTGGCAGCCCCTGGACCTGGTCGATCAACTGGAGCTGCGTCGGGTTCGCGTAGTAGGCCACGTTGCGCGACTTCGCCACGGCCACGTCGATGGAGAACACGGTCGCGTCCGGCTGGCGGAACAGGCCGACGACGTTGCCCTGGCGGTCGGACACCGCGAACACGAACTTGGCCCGCGTACCGAGCGGCACCCGGATCGCGGCGCGGGTCTGGTTCGCCTGCTGGATCGAGTTGGCGATGATCGCCGTCACTTCGTCGGCGGTGATCCCGTCGCCGTCGTGCGGGGTCACCAGCCACCCTTCCGGGACCGCTTTTCCGCCGCGGAGCGTGATATCGTCGGCGGTGTTGGCGATGCCGTCGGCGCCCGCGTTCACGATCTGGTTGGTGCCGTCGTTCGCGCTCCCGCGGCCCACCAGGTTGGCAACGTTTTGCAGTTGCTTTCCGCCCTCGATCGCACCGCCCTTACCGAACACATCGAGCTGGATGCCGACGAGGTCGAGGCGCCCGGTCGGGAGCCCGAAGCCGGTCGGCAGCGCGACACCGCCGAGGTCGTCCACCGGCATGGTGGGCGTGCCGTCCACGCTCGCGCGGGTTCCGCCCACCGCGGCGAACGCGATCCACTCGGCTTCCAGCGTTCGGTCCGCTTTCGTCGGGTCGAACGTGGCGCTGAGCGACGAGTTCTCCTCGGTCGCGTACCCGGTCTTCCCGGGGAAGAACACGCCGATGCCGCCGACCACCTGCCCGTTCTTGTAAATCGGGATGCCGCCGGGCAGGGTCGCGATCCCGCGGGACTGGGCGCCGGTAAGCAGCCCGCTCTGGAACCCGTAGGAGTCCGGCGAGGTGAGATCCTGACCGGCGGGGACGTAGGTCGGGTCGATGTTGAACCGCTGCTCCAGTCGCACGTCGTCCGCGGTGCCCTTGATCCCGTCGACGCCGACGTGGAACGTGCCGTCGCGGTTCGTGTGCTCGATCTGGAACAAGTCGACTTGCGGCGTGTTCGCCACGCCCGGCGGGAAGTGACCCTTACTGCCGACCGGCGAGACGAACCCCGGCCCGCGCACGGTCGAGTTCGGGTCGGTGATGTTCGGGTTCGAGTTCACCTCGCGCTCGGTGATGGTGGACTGGCTGATGAACTGGACGGTGCGCGAGGTAAGCGGCCCCTGGTTGTTGGCGAAGTACGCCCCCGTGAGCGCTTTCGCATACGCGCCGTCGATCGCGAACACCAAGTTGTTCACGTTACTGGTGATCTCCGCCGCGACCCCGCTCTCGACCCGGACCCCGAGGATCTGACCGTTCCGGTCCGTGATGACGATGATCGCGTCCGAACTGGCGGACGCGGCGGCGGCCCGCTTGAGCAGCGCGTCCACTTCGGACGCGGTCATCGTTTCTTGCGGCGTGGAGACGGTCGTCCCGACCGGGAGCGAGCCGAGTAGTCGGTCCCCCGCGTTCGGCTGCACAACGTCGGTCGGCTTCACCTTGAAGAGATCGTTCTGCCCGCCGGCACCGTTGAAGGTGTTCACCCCGGTCCCGCCGAATAACACGTCGCGCCCGGCTCCGGCCGTAAGGGTAGCGGCCCCTCCACCGGCAATGAGCTTGTTCGTGCCGTCGCCGCTGTTGATCGTCGCCGGCTGCGACACCTTCGGGGAAATTATGATCGAGTCGTTCCCCGCGCCGCCGTTCACCGCGATGCTCGTCACCGAGGACGAGGCGAAGTCACCGATGTTCGTGGTGCCGTCGAACACGCGAAGGGTGCCCCCCTCGTTCACCACGCGGATACGGTCGTTGCCGTCGGTCCCGGTGATCGTCAGCGCACCGGCCGCGAGCGCGGCGGTCGAAAGCAGCGACCGCTCTTCGAGTGATTCGCACTGAAGGGCGGTTCGCCGCGAAGCGGCTCGGTCGGTCGCAGTGTGCATGGCCCGGCCCGCGTGGTCGGAAATGGTTCCTTGATCGGTATCGGACGCGGCGGAATCGTCCTTTATGGATTTCTCGGCTTATTGCTCATTCGTTGCATAATCGGAAGAATCCTCATGACCGTCTCGTCGTGTACCGATGGAGAAGATGAGAGGCACCGGACTCGCGGTGCGACTGTGGGCCAGCGCGACGGGGAGTACGGACATGGGGCGTGCCTGGAAATTGAGCCGCTGTGTCGCGGGCGGTTTGTTGTGCGTCGCGGGCTTCGCTCGCGGGGGCGAACCGGCACCCGCGCCCCTGCCGCATAAAGCTGCCACGAAAGCGCCGGCCGCGCTGCCTCCGCTACCACCCGCTCCGGCCGCACTGCCAGGGGCGGTGCTCCCAGGGGTAGTGGCTCCGCCCGCTTCTCCGTCCAACGCCGCACTGCCGCCCATCCCCGCGATCCCGACAGGTGGAGACGGACCGAAGCCGGCCGCGCAGCCCACCGGGTTGCCGCAAGACACCACGCGGCAGCCCATCGACCGGTTACTGGAGCCGGCGAACCCGCCCAAGCCCGGTGGCCCGCAAGACGCCGCGTCCCCGGCGTCGTATGCGTACTTCCCGACGCTCGGGTTCGCCGGGCAGAGCGGCGTGCTCCCGCGGTCCGGGAGTAACAACGAGTACGAAACCGTTGAGGACCGGTGGCGCACCGGGTTCCCCGCGTGGGACCGCTACGGCCTCAACCACCCGCGCGTGTTCGACTACCCGTACCGGCTCGGGCGCTGGTACGACCCGTACAACCAAAACGTTCTCAAGGGCGACTACCCGATCATCGGGCAGCACACGTTCCTGGCGCTCACCGGCACGAGCAGTACGCTGTTCGAGGGCCGGATGATCCCGACGGCGACGACGCCGTTCGAGAGCACCGCGCGGCCCCTGGAAACGGAGTTCTTCCAGCGCCCGGGCCAGTTCGTGTTCTCCGAGCTGACGACGCTCTCGTTCGACTTGTTCCACGGCGACGCGGCGTTCAAGCCGGCGGACTGGCGGGTGAAGGTGACCCCGGCGTTCAACGCCAACACGCTCAGCGTGTCCGAACTGGGCGTCATCAACCCGGACGTGCGCAAGGGGACGGTGCGGAACCGGTCGTGGACGACGGTGCAAGAGTGGTTCGCGGAGTACAAGATCGCGGACCTCAGCCCGCAGTACGACTTCGTCTCGGTCCGGGCCGGTTCGCAGCCGTTCACGAGCGACTTCCGCGGGTTCATTTTCAGCGACGTGAACCGCGGCGTGCGCCTGTTCGGGAACCTGGACGGGAACCGCACGCAGTTCAACCTCGCGTACTTCCGGCAGTTGGAAAAGGACACCAACAGCCAGCTCAACACGTTCACCGACCGCGACCAGGACATCATCATCGCGAACCTGTACCGGCAGGATTTCATCTTCCCCGGGTACACGTCGTCGGTGAGCTACCACTACAACAACGACGCGCCCTCGACGAAGTTCGACAAGAACGGGTTCCTGGTGCGCCCGGACCCGGCCGGCACGTTCCAGCCGCACCGCGTCGAAGCGCACTATCTGGGGTGGGCCGGGGACGGTCACATCGACCGGTACAACATCTCGCACGCCTTTTATTGGGTGCTCGGGCGCGACAGCCGCAACCCGATCGCGGGCCAGCCGACGTCGATCAGCGCCCAGCTCGCCGCGCTCGAACTGTCCTACGACCGCGACTGGGCGCGGTTCCGCGTGAGCGGCCTGTACCAGTCCGGTGACGGCAACGCCCGCAACGGCCACGCGACCGGCTTCGACTCGATCCTCGACCAGCAGAACTTCGGGGGCGAGTTCAGCTTCTGGCGCCGGAACCGCGTCCCGCTGTTCGGCGTGGGGCTGACGAACGACCAGAGCAATCTGGCGAACCTGCGGTCGAGCCGCATCCAGGGGCAGAGCAACTTCGTGAACCCCGGTTTGTGGCTGATTAACTCCGGGGTGGACTTCGACATCACCCCGCGGTTGCGGTCGATCAACAACGCGAACGCGCTGTTCTTCGACAAGACGAGTTCGCTGGAAGTGTTCACGTTCCAGAGCAACATCGACCGGTTCATCGGCGTCGACCTGAGCACCGGGCTGGAGTACCGCCCGCGCCTGAACAACAACGCGATCTTCATGGGCGGGTTGGCCGTGCTGCTTCCGGGGGGCGGGTTCCGCCAACTGTACAACGACAAGGGCGGCGGGAAGGTGACGAGCCTGTTCTCCGGGTTCGGCGAAATCATCTTCACGTTCTGAGCGCGGATTGAGAGGGAGGAACCTACCCCCTACCCCCCTCCCTAAAGGGAAGGGGAGCAGACTCTTCGAGTCAGCTAGCACAGGCAAATTATCCGAGAGCTCGCGCGCCTGCTCCCCTTCCCTTTAGGGAGGGGGTTGGGGGGTAGGTTCCTCCCTCTCAATCCGCGACGAACGGGTTCGTGCGCTTCTCGTGTCCGACTGTTGTGACCGGTCCGTGACCGGGGTACACCACCGTGTTGTCCGGCAGTGCCCACAGTACGCGGCGGATTCCGGACTTCAGTCGCTCGTGGCTTCCCCCGGGAAAATCGGTCCGCCCCACGCTCCCGCGGAACAGCACGTCGCCGCCCAGTACCGTGGTCGGCTGCGTCTCGCGGATCACGTACACGACGTGACCGGGCGAGTGGCCCGGGATCTCGAACACGTCCAGCGCGAGGCCCGCCACGGTGAACGTTTCGCCTTCCGATACGGTGCGGTCCGCGGGCGGGCTGGTGATGTCGAACCCGAACGGGGCGCTCAGGTTCTGCGTCGAATCGGTGAGCATCGCCGCGTCGCCGGCGCCGATGATGATCGGCACGTCCGGGTGCGCCTGTTTGAGTGCGGCGTTCCCCGCAATGTGGTCACAATGCCCGTGCGTGCAGACGATCGCGACCAGTTTGAGGCTACGTTCCGCGAGCGCTTCGAGGATCAGGTCCGGTTCAAAACCGGGATCGATTACGAATGCGTCCGGGCTGCCGTCCTTCCACACGACGTAAGAGTTCTCGGCAAACGGCTGCGACTCGATGGTGAAAATTTGAACTGGCATAAGCTCCTCGAACGCGCACGCAGACCCATCGTTATTCAATTTTATGCACCCCGCCAATTAGCCCGAAAATTCCGAACATCTCGTCTTCCCTCAACGCGACGGGGGCGGTATACGCCGCGGGTAAAGACTCATTACTTGGTCGTTGGGGGAACGAACCATGCGTGGGAAGAGGTGGGCGTCGGTGGCGTGCGCCGGCTTGTTCGTGGGCGGCGCGGGCATCGCCCAACCGCCGAAGTCGACACCGGTGAAGGCCGAGTTGAATAAGCTCGAAGCGCCGAAGGCGCCCGAGGGCGCGAAGGCCGGCGACGCGCTCGTGACGATGATCGCGGACACTCGCGCGGCACTGGCCAAGACCCGTGACTACACCTGCACGTTCACGCGCCAGGAAGTACGGAACGGGGCGCTCTCGGCCGAACAGGTCGCGGAGATGAAGGTGCGGCTGAACCCGGGCGGCGTGTACGTTCGGTTCGCCCGGCCCGATACGATCGCGGGTATGGAAGTCGCCTACACCGCGGCGCGGAAGAACCAGAAGATGCGGTACCGCCCGGCCGGGGTGGGCGGCGCGAAGGGGTTCCGGACGGTCGACCTCGACGACAGCAAGTTCCTAGCCGAGAACCGGCACCCGGTCACCGAGTGGACCATGAGCGCGGTCATTGATCGCGTGACCGCGGCCACCGCCCGCGAGAAGACGCTGAACAACCCGGTCGAAGTCTACACGGGCGACTTCCAGTTCGCCGGGCGCAACGTGACCCGGTACGAGATCCTGACGCGCCGGCCGCACGCCTTCCGGTACGCGCACCGCATGCTGGTGTACATCGACAAGGAAACGAAGCTCCCGCTCCGGTACGAGGCCTACGACCAGCCGAAGGGCAGCGCGGCCGTGGGCGACCTGTTCGAGGCGTACAGTTTCAGCGACGTGAAGCTCAACGTCGGCCTGGGCGAGAGCAACTTCGACTATTGAGTCGATACCGGGCTGTTGAGTTCTCTCGGTTGCGTCACTCCACCCGCTCGTTATCGCGGTTCGCCAAGAGACTCCAGCGAACCGCGATAACGAGCGGGTGGGCGCCAGTACCGGTCCACTTCCACACATTAAAACAGCCCTGAGCCAGTACCCCGGCGATTGCACTACCGCTTCCGCCGGGGTACTTTGTTCTTGTTCCCGATCGTGTTTAGCTCGTCGCTCTGCGACAGGACGATGTTGCGTCGTCCGAGAAAGTTGCTCGGCACTCGTCTCGGGGAAGGCTGTTCCAGCACCGCTTTCGCGGCGCGCCGGTTCTGGCGCCAGGCGGTCTGGATCAACCCCGCAGTTCGTGGTTCCGCCTGGCGCCAGAACCGGCGCGCCGCGGCGTTGCTGTGAGCCTTCCGCAACCCAGGTTGAGAAGTAGACGCCTCGGGAATATTGGCCATTCGGTCGCACGCGGGCTGGGAGCAATTCCCGGCCCGCGCTGTTTTGTGGCTGGTGGCGCACAAAAAAGGCTCCCGCGCGCTCGCCAAACCGGGTACGGTAGTGCTCCTCCGACCTTCTCCTATACCAACGCGACCCGGGCGCAACCCGGGCGCCCTCAACTCTTCCAATTGGACGTGCAAGAAATGCCCACGGTGCTGATCTCCCCGCGCGAAGTGGCCAAATTCGCAGACAAGTTCCGCAACGTACTCGAAGGGGCTGGCCTGAATGTCGCCGTTCTTCCGCCGGCCGAAGTGAACATGCCGACCGAGGATGAACTGCTCGTCGCCCTCCACGGCGTCGAGGCAGTCGTCGCCGGGTCCGAGCCGTACTCGCCGCGGGTGCTGGCCGCGAATCCTCAGTTGCGTGTGATTGCTCGCGTGGGCGTTGGCTACGACGCGGTTGATTTGCCCGCGGCCACGGCCGGCGGGGTGGCGGTCACGATCGCACCGGGCACCAATCAGGGGTCGGTCGCCGAACACGCATTCGCACTCATGCTCGGGTTCACGCGGCACGTCCCCGCGCGCCACGCGGCTTTAGCTTCCGGCGGGTGGAACCGACTCATGAGCACCCCTCTGCGCGGGCTCACGCTCGGGTTGGCTGGGTTGGGGCGCATTGGGAAGGCCGTTGCGACGCGCGCGGCCGCGTTCGAGATGCGGGTAATCGCCTACGATCCGTTTCCGGATACTGCGTTCTGTATCGCCCACGGGATCGAACTCGTGTCGTTCGACCACCTGCTCGCCGAGTCCGATTTCCTCTCACTGCACTTACCGCTCACCGCGGAGACGCGGCACGTCATCAACCGCACGACACTGGCGCAAATGAAGCCGGGCGCGGTGCTGGTGAACACGTCGCGTGGTGGGTTGGTGTGCGAAGCCGATCTCGTCCCGGCGCTCCGGGACGGGCACTTGGGTGGGGCCGGGCTGGACGTGTTCGAGGTGGAACCGACGCCGGCCGATAACCCGCTTCGCACGCTGCCGAACGTGGTGCTGACGCCGCACGCGGCGGGTGTGGACGTGCGCTCGCTCGAAGACATGGCTCGGTCCGCGGCGGAAGCGATCGCGTCGCTGCGCCGCGGGGAGTGGCCGACGGAGAAGGTAGTGAATCCCGACGTCCGGTCCGCGTTCCGCTGGTAACTCGCTATTTGCGCGGGCGGTTTCCGGTCGGAATGTCTACGTCGAGCTTTTCGAGCAGCTTCGATACCTCCTGAAACAGTTCTGCATCGGCCCGGACGATCAACTGGTTCGTTCGGGCTTCGGCGGTGATCTCCGCGTTCGGGAACACTTTCTTCAGCACCGGCACCAGTTCTTCCGCAGTCGCGTGTTTCAGTACGACCACTTTCAATCCCGCACTCCCACGAGCACCGCCCGGCATCATCCCCGCGCCGGACGCACCGCCCGGCAATCCACCGAACAGTGGCCCCGATCCTTCGGCCCCCGGTGTCGGTTCACTTCCCGGTCCCATTGGCACGACCACTTTCAATCCCGCGCCCACACTGGCACCGCCGGTGCCCGGCAATCCGCCGAGCGTTCCTCCCGATCCTTCTGCTCCCGGCGCCGGCCCGCTTCCCGGTCCCATCGGCCCGGCCCCACGGCCACCCGGCAACCTGGAGCCGTCCATTGGCATTGGCCCGCCGATTCCCGGCCCCGAGCCGGGGACTCCGAGCATACCGCCCGGACCCATCATAACTGGTCCCGGCATGCCACCGAAGACGGGAGTCGGATCTCCGCCCTTCCGCTTCTTGAAGACGAGTACCAAATCATTTTGCCCGAAGAGGTTGGACGAGCAGAATTCCCACCCGTCTTTGCCGTGCTGCGTGATGACCTTCTCGAAGTCCCTGCGGTCGTTATTCACGTCTACGAACTTGTAGTCCCATACCGTTTTGGGAGCTACTGCCGAGCCTCCCGGTCCCGGCATACCCGGCATTCCAGGACTAAAACCCGTAACCCCGCCCGGAGCACCCGGAGGCAATCCTCCCGCTCCAGGAGCGCCCGCGCCCGGAGGAGGGCCACCGGCTCCCACCCCAGGACCACCGAGTCCCGGAGGTGCGCCACCGGGCGCGCCAGGAAATCCGGCTCCTGGCCCGGGACGACCGGGGCCACCCCCGGGTTGCTGGGCGTCGACTTTCGACACCCAGACCGCGCCGCCCGTTAATCCGAAGACCAGCGCGACTACCCCGGTAGCCGCAAACAGCTTCATTCGCATCGTCACACCCTCCGTAAGTCCACGAGCCAGCGCGGTCGCGGTACTCGATGCCGCGACCGGCGAGACGGGAAACGTTTTCACCGCGTTAAACAATTTGGCCGGCAGCGCGCTCGCGGCGCCGGCGGTCAGTCCGATGCCCACCACGGCCGCGGGCGCGACCCCGCGAGCAGTGAGCCGGCTCAACAAGAACTGCCGCGCCTTGCACAACCGTCCCGACACCGAACCGAGCGGCCAGCCGAGTCGAGTGGCCGCGTCCGACTGCGAAACGCCTTCGAGTTCGCACAGCACGAACACGGTTCGTTCCGCTTCCGGGAGTTGCTGTACTTCTTCGTGAACGGTCGCGACGAGCGCGCCCCACGCCGCGTCCGACACCGACGGAGCGACTTCGGAGTGGGCCGCGTTGCGCTCGCGCGCCCGCCGGCGCGCGAACTCCCGTTTCGCCCGCGTCGCGACGCGGATCGAGACCCCGTGTAGCCATGCTGGTATCGTGCGCCCGTTGCGGATGCGCGGGGCCGAACGCACCAGCGCGAGAAAGACCGCCTGGAATGCGTCTTCGGCGTCGGCATTGTGAGGAAGCAACTGGCGACACACGGCCCACACGAGCGGTCCGTGCCGGCGCACGATCTCCTCGAACGCGGGCTCGTCGCGCTCCCGAACGAACCGGGCGAGCAACTCCGCGTCGGAGGTGACGGCCTCGATCTTTCGAGTCACCGCATGTAGCAGGGCCGTTATCATCGCGGATAAGTTCCCGCACCGAGAAAATTCCTACGGCTCTCGAAAATTTATCTTCGCGCGCCCGGTTCCGGTCCGGACGGTCAAATACTCGAAATTGTTCCGCCGTTCTTTGTTGGCGGGGAAAATACAAGCAGTGCGGACGAGGGACGAGCGATGCGGAAGGCCCAAACGAACCCGACCCTCCGGTACATCCGAGGGCTGGCGCAGGCGACCGAAGACACCCGCGTCGCGGACCGAGAGCTCCTCGTTCGGATCGCCGCACGCGATGAAACCGCGACCGCGGCGCTGGTTCGCCGGCACGGGGCGATGGTTCTGGGAGTGTGCCTTCGTGTCCTCCGACACCAGCAGGATGCCGAGGACGCATTCCAGGCCACATTCGTCGCATTGGCTCGTGCGGCTGCCTCGCTTCGCCCGCGCGAATCGGTCGGTGGGTGGCTCCACAGTGTGGCTTACCGGACCGCCCAGAAGATGCGGGTCGCGGTCGCTCGTCGCCGGAAGCACGAAGAGCGGGCCGCTGACCGGGTACACGCGGACCCGCTCGACCAACTCACCGTGCGAGAGGCGAACGACGTCCTCGATGCGGAACTCGCCCGGCTCCCCGACAAATTTCGCGTGCCGCTCGTTCTTTGCTACCTCGAAGGGCTCACGCGAGACGAAGCGGCTACTCGGCTCGGGTGGCCGGAGAGCACGCTGAAAAGTCGACTGGAACAGGCCCGGGAACGGCTCGGTGCCCGCCTCTCGGTTCGCGGGCTGACACTATCCGGGGTGCTCGTCGCCGCCTTCTTCACCGGTGGGTCAGCAACGGCCGTTACTCCCGCACTTCTGGTTTCAACAGTTGGTGCTGCAACAGCGCAGGCGGGGGCACACCTGCCCGCTGTTTCGGCCCCCGTTTCCGCTCTGGCGGAAGGAGTGAAAACAATGTCTGCGGCCAAACTCAAGATCGTGACGACGGTCCTGCTCGGAATCGCGGCACTCGGTACCTGGGCGGGGATCGGTCTTTCCTCAGCCACCCTCGAGGTGCCGACGCAACGCGCCGCCGTGGATGTTCCGAAACCCGATTCTCCCGCGCCGGAAAAGGCACGCGGAGCAGAGAACGAACTCGGCAAGATCGAGCGCACGATCGCGAAGGAGCCGAAGTACACGTCCAAGACTCCCAAGTATTGCCTGCTCGTATTTGGCCCCGAGGCGAAGACCCGCGTTTGGCTCGTTCACGACGGTGACAACCTCTACGTCGACCGAAACGGGAACGGTGATCTCACGGAAGAGGACGACCGCGTCGTCGCGACGAACGACCTAGCTCGGTTCGATGATGCCTCGGAGAAAAACGAGACCCGCACGGGTACCACCTTGCTGAAAGCTCCGTTCAAGGTCGGCACCATCACCGAACGCGACGGAAAGACGAAACACAATCTGTGGGTGGTCTACGCTGAAAAAAGCGAGGACATGAGCGAGCGATACGGCATCTGGGCCGAAGTGAACGGGAAGTACATTCAGGCGACCGAGTACGCATTCAGCTTCGGTGGCCGGCCGAAGGATGCTCCGATCGTTCACCTGAACGGCCCGCTCGCGTTTCATCCCTGGGTACCCGACTACGCTCTCCCGCGTGGTGACAAACCGGGGCAACTTATCGTCCGCGTGGGGACCGACGGGGTGGGCAAATGGGCGGGGGCGTGGCTGAATCCGTTCCGCGGCATCCCCGACGACATCCACCCGATCGCGGACATCGAGTTCCCGAACAAACAGGTCGGGGGGAAGGCGATCCAAGTCCAGATCCCGCTGACAAAGCGCGGTTCCGGAGATGACTTGTTCTCTGATGATCTGCCGGTCCCCGACGACGCGGGAGAGGGTAAGGCGAAAGTGACCGTTCATTTCAAGGACTGGCGGGGCGCGCAGGTGAAGCCGCTCACCTTTGAAGTCCCCATCGAACCACTGAAGAAGCCCTGAGCTTCAACTTCTGCTGTGACTTGTTTCTGGCGTGGGTTTGGTTGTGGCTGGGAGATCGTGGACCGGTGAAAACGAAACCGCCCGCGTCGGGTGGTGGGCGAATGGGCGCCCGACGCGGGCGGGGTTCCGAGGGCGACCCGGAACGGAATATCGATGATGTTGGGTTGTTCACATGAAACCCGGTCGTGGGCGCGACCGGGTTACTTTGGGCGAGGGCGACACACTTTTGGGCGATCGGGCGACTACAGGCGGGCGAACTCGGGCGAACCGTGGGCGAAAACTTTGGGCGATAATGGGCGAACCGTGGGCGACTTCGGACAGCGGGCGAACCAGTGCTGGGCGAAAATTGGGCGATTCTTTTTGGGCGATCCTGGGCGACGTATCAGCTAAAAGCACGACCCGTACCACCGACGAAAATAAATGCTAAATTAGTTGCAAGTTGAATTGGAGTTGGTATTTACGATTTTGACTCGAAATGGTGAGGAAAAATTAGGCGCGGCGAAAGCCGTCGTGGAATCCGACATCCGAGGAAAATGCGTCGGGCTTTCCGTCGTCGGAAGTTTGACTCTGTGGGGTGATGTGGCGTAGTATGTCTACAGACCGGCCGCGGTTCCCGAACTGATTGGGCGACAGTTCGGTATATCGCGGCCGGTTCTTTTATTTCTGCTGCTTATCTCACTGCAATTCTTCCGCACTCAATCCCGTAATAACCCATTGGTTTGCTGACGTGTTCCGTCGCGTTATAGTGGCGGCTATGTCCGATGCTTCTGCCGTGCCCGATTCGCAGCAACTCAAAGCTGCGGGGACGTTTTGCACGCACGCACTTGCGTGCCCGGTTCGTGGCCCTCAAACGACCCGATTTTGGTCGAGTCGGATCACACCGTTCCGAAGCTCGTGCGTGCCGGCGCGGACGTCGTCGCGACCACACGGTTCCCGAAGGACGCGGCGCGCCGGTTCGCGACCTCTCTCGCTCAGCAGGTGAGCCACCTCGACATCTTTGTGTCGAACGCCGCACAAACAGTTCGCCGCCCGCTCGCTTACTACCACGCGCTCGTTGCGGGCGAGCATTTCGCGCGCGAGCCTGCCCGTCCTCGCGCGCGAAATGCTCGCCCCAGTCGTAAACTCGGGCGCGCTGATTCCCGCTTCGGACGCGACACTCGCGAGTGCGAACTGGCACGCGAAACTCGCGCTCCTTCCGCTCGTTGCGGGCGACGAGGTCACCGAAGCGTTTCCCGGGGCAACTGGCTCCCGACGGTGAACCACTGGATTTGCGTGCAGAGAACAGTTGGGGCTTGGCCCACGAGGACGTGAGCACCGTCGAACTGGTCGAAGTTCACGCGGTGAATTGTCTGGCACCGTTCTTACTTTTGCGAGCCCTGCGGCCTCTATTTCGCGCCGGCCCGCCGCGTGACCGGTTCGCGGTGATGGTGTCCGCGGTGGAGGGGCAGCTCGCGAGCGAAAAGAACGGGCGCCACCCCCACACGAACATGGCGAAGGCCAGGCTGAACATGATGGTCCGCATGTCCGCGCCGGAGTTCGCCGCGGACCGCGTGTTCCTGACGGCGGTCGATCCGACCCTGTGCCACGCCGAGCAGCGGTTGCTAAAAAGGGGCCTACGTCGCCCTCGCGCTGTGTGCCACTAAGTCCGCACGGGGCCGCGCCCTGAACACCGAGGTCCCAACCGACGCAGCGATAGGACCGAGTTGGAGAACCGACACCGCGTGGTACTCGCTTCAAGCGAGCCGGGTGTAAGATCTCCTCGCGCCTGTGGACCAAACTCACTTTACGGTGCGTCCCTGTCGACGGAGAGCCGGCACCCTTAAACAAATGCTACCGGCCGTAAGTACGTCCCGCGCCGCCTGATCTTTGCGTCTTAGTTTATCTAAAATTAGTCGGACCATGTCGGTCGAATAGTGCGACGGGGCTCGCTACACGATTCATCCCTTTCTCGTATTGCCCCTAACTTAGGGGAAGTAAGTGATTCGGCGCAGTCAGTTCATCAATTCTCACCTTGTGTTCAGTTCCGAACGGGTACCGCACTTTGTTGTCCGGAATGGAACGACACGCACGTTAGAGAAGATAGGCATCAAGTCAACTCGCCCAGAAAATTAGCAGATCGACGTGGCACGACCAACCTCCAGCCAAGAGCGCGTCAAGTGCCGCACGGGTACCTGCGGTCACGTTCTCAAAAATGTCATTTTTATTGGTCCGCGCGAGCACGGGCGTCGCTTGTATGGGTGGGCCCCATCCACCCCGAGAAGCCCGTCTCCGAATGTGTGATCGCACGGATCGAAACGTTTAACAGAACCACTCAACCGACGAGCCGAATTTCATGCGCAAGACGACTACCCTGGGGTTGTTGGTGGCACTGTCCGCGGCGCTCGTCATCGGGTGCGCGGGGGATAGCGGGAAGAACATTCCCCCGGACGAGGCCCTGGCGCGAGTGCGCAAATACGGCGGCGAGTACGGCTCACTCGGTAAAGGGGCGGACGCGAAAACCTGGGAGAAGGCCGCTTACGAATACTACCGCCCCGCGTCCCTGAACTACTTCGAGGACATGGACGCGATGGGGACAACGGATGTCGTGGGGGCGAAAAAGCTTGCGCTCTCGCCGGAGGCCATCAAGGGGCGGAATGCGTGGGTGATCTGGACCGCTGGGAACGAGGCGTGGTGGAACTGGCTCGCCCAGTACGGCTACGGCACGATCGACCTACTCAAACTCGTAGACCACACGAACCGGAACGTCCGCTTCAACCGCACGGGGCTGATGAACGAGCCCGCCACGCGCCCGCCGACCGATGCAGAAACAGAGAAAACATACGGGGTCCGCTTTGCGCGCCCCGGAACCACGGACAGCCCCGCGCCCGGGGGCAAAATTCACGTCGAGTACCGCAAGGACCGCGACGGCTGGCACCCGTCGAGCAGCTTCGACCCCGAGAAGCCCTACTCGGATGGCGGTTACAACAAGTCCGAACCCGAACACCGCTACCCGGTTTACGGCTACCCGTCGGGCGTTGTCGGGCTGCGCCTGTTCCCGAACCCCGACTTCACCAAGGACGCCGCAGCGCGGTGGAACCCGAAGCTCTACTACGAGGACAGTGACGAGGGGCGCAAGTACGCCAAGCAGCCCGACACGATCCGCCCGTACCGCGTGGGGATGAGCTGCGGGTTCTGCCACATCGCGCCGCACCCGCTCAACCCGCCCGCGGACGCGAATGCCCCGGAGTGGGCGAACCTGTCCAACAACATCGGCAACCAGTTCATGCGCATCCGCGCGGTATTCGGGAACACCCTCAAGCCGGACAACTACCTCTACCACGTGTTCGATTCACAGCTCCCGGGCGCGGTCGATACGTCGGGCTACCCGTCGGACAACAACAACAACCCGAACACTATCAACTCGTTCTTCGGGCTCGCGGGGCGCCTCAACCGCGCCCAACACATCCCGAAGGAAACGATCAGCGCGGACACCCTCACGTACCTCCGCACCTACGTCGATCCGAAGTTCGAGAGCCCCCGCAACGTCCCCCGCGTGCTGCTCGACGGCTCTGACAGCGTCGGCGTCCACATCGCCCTGTCGCGCGTGTACCTGAACATCGGCACGCACCACCAGCAGTGGATCCGCACGCAGAACCCGCTGATCGGGTTCCGCAAGCAGGAGCCGTTCAAGCTCCACGACATCGCCGAGAACTCGCTCTACTGGCACGCGACCCTGCTCCGCATCGACCCGATGGCCGCGTTCTTCACGGCCTCGACTGACCCGATGCGGCTGAAGGACGTCGTCCGACCCGCCGCACCGAACGAGGCGCAGGCGCTCGACAAGCTGCTGAAAGAGAACCTGCGCGGAACGGGGCTCCCGTGGTACACCGCGGCCAAAACCGAACCCGAACCGAAGAAGGATGACGCCAAGAAAGACGTGCCCCCTAAGAAGGCGGAACCCGAAAAGTCCCTCCCGATCGTCGGCGGTGCCGGCGATTACGCGAAGGGGCGCCAGGTGTTCGCCAAGGGGTGCATCGCGTGCCACTCCAGTGTTCAGCCGGGCGACCTGATCTACCTGGAACAGAAACTGGTTGCCGGCCCGGGCCGGGAGCGGCTCCCGGCGTTGGGTGAATTACCTCCGGATTGGGAAATGCGCCCGCCTGCGGAACGAGAGCAATTGCTGGCCAAGGCGCTCGCCCCGCGCCAAACCCTCCGCCTCACCGAGGCCGATCGCGCTCGATTGACGCGGGGCGACGGCGAACTTCCCCCGGCGTACAAGCAATGGGCCGACGCCGCTGTGCATTACCCCGAGTTCTGGGAATACACGGCGAAGGTCCGGGACAAGAACGGGCAGGTGGTCAAGGACGGCGCGGGGAAGGAGCAGGCCACGACGGTCCACAACTTCCTGTCCATTGACGAGCGCGTCTCGATCACGCTCCCCCACACGAACTCCGGGCGCGCGGTCGCGACCAACGCCCTCCACGGGAACGTGTGGGAAGACTTCGCATCCGAAACGTACAAGGAACTCGCACCCGTCGGGGCGATCCGTTACCACGACCCGTTCTCCGGCGCAGAGAAGACGTACACGCCCCCCGGTGGAGGGCCGGGCTACTACCGCGTGCCCACGCTCATCAGTATTTGGGCCACCGCGCCGTTCTTGCACAACAATTCGCGGGGGATGTTCAACAACGACCCTTCCGCCGCGGGGCGCCTGAAAGTGTTCGACGACGCCATCGCCCGGCACCTGTCGCCCGAGCTGAACCGGGTGCCCAGCAAGCAAGTGTACTGGAGCGGCGAGGGGAACGAGCGGACGATCGATGACGGGTGGTACTCGGGGAAATCCGGGGACCAAGTCACAGACACCACCAAGTCCGCGGCGCGGCGTGCAACTGACAACGGGTGGATCTGGCGAACGACGGACGAGAGCTGGCTGCAGTTTGAAGGGCCGCACGTTCCCACGCTCGTCGGCGGGGTGCTCGGGCTGTCGCCGTTCTGGATGAGCGTTCTCCCCTGGGTGCCCGCGCTTGCCTTCTTACTGCTCGGGATCTTGCTCCTGCTGAGTGAACGGCTGATCGTGGTCCGCGAACGATACTTTGCGTGGCTGTGGTGGCTTCTCGCGCCAATTTGGTGGATCGTCGGGTTCGTCGGGATCGTCTTGGCGATCGGTGGTACCGTGTTCGCACTCCACCGGTTCTGGCCGTTCGTCATGCTCCTCGACGTGGCGACGCAGGAATCGATTTGGGGCCTGCGCTTCCTGGCCGTCGTGCTCCCGTTCGTGCTGTTCGGATCGCTCGCTCTCCTGTTCACCATCCACCGCATCCGGGCCGGGAGCCCGCGCCGCCGAATCGGGCAGTTCGTGGGCGCGGTGTGCCTCGTGCTGGCGCTCGTCTCCGCGCTCAGCTTCGGCCGGTTCCTTTCGGGGCGCGGGGAAGGGGTGCGGCTCGGGCCGATCCCGGAAGGCGTGCCGATCAACATCATCGCTAACACCAACCCGAACGCGACGCGCGAGCAGAAGCTCGAAGCCCTCACCGCGCTCACGGACTTCTTCTTGAAGTACCGGAACGTGAAACCCGGCGCGTCCGAAGGGAACCGGGAAGCAAGTAAAGGCGAGCGCGAGGCCCGGCGCATTGAGTTCGAGCAAACGGTCGGCCCCGCGCTGCTGCGTGCGAGCAAGTGCCCGGACTACGTCACGGACCGCGGGCACGACTACGAGTTCATTCGCCACCTGACGGCCGAGGAGAAGGCCGAACTGATCGCGCTCCTCAAAACGTTCTGATCGTTTCACGGGTCCGGTCCGCGACAGGCTTCAACCGAGAAAGACGACACATGGCCGATATCAGACCCGAGTGGACCGACCCCGCACGCACCCCGATCGACTTCATCATCGTCGGCGCGGGGGCCGGCGGTGCGCCACTCGCAGCGCGGCTCGCCGAGCGCGGGTACACGGTCCTCGTCACCGAAATGGGGCCGAAACAGCCCCCCAAGCCCGCGGACGCGGTCGTCGAGAACACCGAGGTGCCGCTCCTCCACCCCGAAGTCACCGAAGACCCGCGGCACGCGCTGCGGTTCTTCGTGAAGCACTTCGATACCGACCCGACCGGGAGCCACGACCCGAAACAGTACGTACCGCCCCAGAACTCGACGGCCATTCACCCGGAGGACGAACACGGCATTTTCTACCCGCGTGCGCAGGGTGTGGGCGGTTGCACGGTTCACAACGCGATGATTACGGTGTCGGGACCATCGGAGGACTGGGACCAGATCACCGAAGCGACCGGCGACGAGAGCTGGCGCGGCGAGCGCATGCGGTCCTACTTCGAGCGCGTCGAGCACTGCCACTACAACAAGCCGTCGCGCATTCGGCGCATCCTCAAGAAATACTTCCGCGTGCCGACCGGCTGGGAAGACGACCGACACGGCAAACGCGGGTGGCTGAACACGACCGTGGCCGATCTGGGGCTGTTGTTCCATGATTGGCGGCTCCTGAAAGTGGTCGCGGGGGCCGCGTTCGGCGCGCTCCGGGCGGGCGTCGAAACCCTGCGTAACCTCCTGCGCTGGGCGTGGCTCACGGACAAATCGTTCCCGAACCTCGATCCGAACCACTGGCGGCGGATGCGAACGGGCGGCGAGGGGCTACTCCGCATCCCGTGCGCGATCTCACCGGACGGCACGCGGTCCGATCCGCGTGCGCGACTCTTCGCCGTGCTCGCGAACCCTCACCACGGCCCGCGCGTTCAACTGCTGACGGGCGTGTGCGTCACCGGGATCGAGTTCAAAACAGACGTACCCGCGGCAGTTGTGGGTGGGGTCCAAACGACCCTCCAGGCGATCGGCGTCCGGTGCGTTCCGCAGGAACACGTTTACGAGGCGGACCCGGTCGCGCGCACCGTTGACGGGTGGGAAGCGAAACAGGTCCGGCTGTACTGTCGGCGCGAAGTGCTCCTGTGCGGCGGGGCGTTCAACACGCCGCAGCTCCTGATGCTCTCCGGGATCGGTTGCCAGAAACACCTCACCGAGCAGGGCATCGAAACCCGCGTGAATGTGCCCGGAGTGGGGCAGAACCTTCAGGACCGGTACGAGGTGCCGGTGGTCGCGACCGTGACGGGCGCGTTCGAGAGCCTCGCCGGACTCGGGACCACCTCCCACGGCAAGGTCGGAGAAGACGATCCGTACCTGAAGCGCTGGCGCGAGCAACCCCGGCACTCGGCCGCGGAACGCGGGGTTTATTCGACCAACGGCGGGCTGATCGGCATCCTGAAGCGATCGAACCAGGAGGATTCGGTACCGGACTTATTCATCTTCGCGCTGGCCGGGTATTTTCCGGGCTACCACGTCGGCTACTCGAAGCCCGCCGCGTTCGTGCGGCAACTCACGCCGGCCGAAGCCGCTAAGACACTGCCCCCCGAAGAGCAAGCCGCGCAAGACGCAAAGGCGGCCGCGACGCCAAAAAGGACTGTCACCTGGCTGATCCTTAAATCGCGCACGCGGCACCACGGCGGCGAGGTGCGGCTCCGTTCGACCAGCCCGTTCCGCAGGCCCGACATCAACTTCCGCTCGTTCCCGCTCGGTACGAGCGACAAGGACGCACTCGCACTGGCCGACGGCATCACGTTCATCGAGGAGTTTCTCGAAAGTGGCAAGCGGAAGGGGATCATCGAGAGCTACGGGTGCCCGGGCCTCAGCGACCCACCGTTCTCCGGGGACCGGAGCAAGTGGGTGCGGAGCATCGCCTGGGGTCACCACGCTTGCGGCACCTGTCGCATCGGCAGCGACGCAGACGACGACGCGGTGCTCGACAGCCGGTTCCGCGTGCGCGGGGTCCAGGGGCTGCGAGTGGTGGATGCGTGCGTGTTCCCGCGCATTCCGGGCATCTTCATCGTCACCAACGTGTACATGGTGGCCGAGAAAGCCGCCGACGTGCTCACCGAGGACCACCCGTTGACCAACTTACCCGCCGAGTGCCGGGCGGCACTGGCCGACGAACCGGTAATGCGGTCGCGCCCCGAGTACGAGGAGCGGCGCGTGTACCCGAAGGAACTGGAAGCGGCCGAGGCCGCACTGGTCTGGCAGCGGCGCGAGGCCGCGTATCGAGCGCCGGCCGGGGCGAAGAAACAACCGGCGGAGGCCCCCTAAATGAGCGCCGACCAGACCGCGAAACCGTGGCTGTTGGAACTCGGCCCCCCGGAACACCCGTCAGGGGTTCCGGCCGCCGATTCGTCCACAAATCGGTCACTGACTGAGCACGGAAAGGCCACAGATGCGCTGCCCCACGACGCACTCGGGCTGGCACTCTCTGGGGGCGGAATCCGGAGCGCTTCATTTTGTTTGGGGCTGGTGCAGGCACTCGCCCGTTCCAAGTGGCTCCCCAAGGTGGACTTTCTCTCCACCGTGTCGGGCGGCGGCTACACCGGCGCGTTCCTCGGGCGGTTCTTCGACCAGTGCGGTAAGCCGGACGGCCTGACCGGGGCCGTACCCGATACGGCCGACGGCGCGGGGCAGGACCGCGTCGCACGGGATCTGGTCGATTCGCGGTCCGCGTCGATCAGTTGGCTCCGGCGGCACGCGAACTACCTGTCCCCGAGCGGCCACGGTGAGATGGCCACCAACATCGCCGGGTTCTGGCGCAATCTGATCTCCGTGTACTTCGTCCTCGCGTTCTTTCTCGTCACCGTTTTCGGGCTGTTGAACGCGATCGAGTACAGCTCCCTTTTGGGTTCATACGACCGCGGTCCGTTGGCCGGCGTGCTAAATGACGTACTCGATGCGCTGACCCCGATAACCGGCTCGCTCATGGTCCACGCCGGGCCGTGGGCGGTCATCGCGGAACTGGTGCTGTGGCTAGGCGTTCTCCCACTGATGCTCGCGTACTGGCTCGTCTCGCAGGATTTGCCGGAAACGTTCATCGCCCCCGTACTGGCAAGCGCCGCGATCCTGGCCGGGGCAATCCTACTGGCGGCACAAAGCCCACTCGGATTAGTGGTGCTCGCGAGTGCGGTAATTTGGGCGCTCATCGTTTGGGCCATCGTGCGCCGCGATGAGGGACACTTTGATCAATTTAACCCGTCGCGCCTCGCACTGGCCCGCAACCACCTGACGCAGTGGCTCGCGTTCTGGCTCACGGCGACGGTCGGGTTGCTCGCGCTGGCTGTGATCGACGGCTTGGGGCGCTGGCTCGCGTGGCGCATGCTTCAGGGCGGATTGACCGTTCCGAACATCGCGAGTTGGCTCCTGTCCGCGGGGGCGAGTGTGTTCGGGTTGGCCACGGGATTACGGGTCGCGATCCGGTTCCTGGTGGGCGAGTCGCCGAAGGGCTCCTCGGTGCTCATGTTCTCGCGCCCCTTCCTGGTCGCAGCGCTCATTACCTTCATCGGCGTGGTTCCCCCGCTCGTGGTGCTGGCGTTCATTAGCCAGACCGCATACGAACTCGGGAACACGTACAACCGTGGGCTCGCCTTCACCGGCGTCACGCTGGTCGTGAGCTTGCTTCTCGGGCTGCGGGCGTGCGTGGAGTTCATCAACCGGTCCGGGCCGCTCAACATCTACGCCAGCCGACTGGCCCGGGCGTTTCTCGGTGCGGTGAATCCCGCGCGCCGGACGCACCCCGAGGGCCGTAACGTAACGCACGTTGTGCCGGGCGACGACGTGCCACTAACCGAATACGCGCCGCACGCGGCCGGCGGACCGCTCCACCTCATCAACTGTGCGGTGAACGAAACAATCGACGTCGCCTCGCAGCGCGGGTTGCGCGACCGGCAGGCGGAAAATATGGCCGTCGGGCCGGCGGGGGTGAGCGTCGCTCAAAACTGGCACGCACTCTGGCTACCGAACGGGACCGACCCGCAACTCGTCCCGCTCGCCGAACCCGGTGAAGTTCGGCCGCACCCGTTTCTCGCAAAGGGCAATGGCCCGGTCCGAGTTGAAGGGCTTTCGCTGCGCGAGTGGATGGCGATCTCGGGCGCGGCGTTCGGGCCTGGAATGGGCCGCCGAACCGGACTGGCTCACGCGCTCCTTCTGACGCTCGCGAACCTGCGGCTCGGGTACTGGTGGAACTCCGGCCTAAACACGAGCCGGCGCGCCAACATTCCCGGAACGCGCGGGATCGGGCGCCGACTCACGGTGCTGTTCTCGACGCTGTTTCAGGCGCAAGCGCTTTTACTGTCAGAACTAACGGGGCGGTTCGCCGGGCCGTGGGAGCGGTACTGGAACCTATCCGACGGCGGGAACTTCGAGAATACTGGCGCTTACGAGTTGTTGCGTCGGCGGGTGCCCTTTGTGATCGCGTGCGACGCCGGGGAAGACCCGCAACACCGTGGTTCGGACCTCGCGCGGCTCGTGCGCCTCGCGCGGATCGATTTGGGGGCTGAAATCACCGAAGTGGCCCCGACGCCCGCTGCGTTCCCCGCGGGTGTCGCGCCGCACATCGGTACCCTCGCCGACCTCCTCGTGCCCGCCGGTCAACCGTCGCGGGCGCACGCGGCCCTGTTCCTCGTTCGCTACCCACAACCGGCGGACAGCGCGAGCACCGACCCGTGGGCGCGCCGAACGCACACCTGGCTGCTGTACATCAAGGCCACGGTTACGGGGGACGAACCGCCGGACGTGCTCAACTACGAAGCCACGCACCCCGACTTCCCGAACGAAACGACCCTCGACCAAGTGTTCGACGAGCCGCAGTGGGAGAGCTACCGCGCGCTGGGCGACCACATCGGCACCAACCTCTTCGTTCAACCGAGGGAACCAGCATGATTACGTTGAACCACCGGCCCCTCGGTTGGATCGCGGCCGCGCTCCTCGTCGCGCTGATCGCCACCCCGGTGTCCGCGTCCGACCACGCGGACCCCATCGATCCGCTGCGAATGAGTACGGACGACGACCGCGGGCTCACCGGCTTGTTCGCATTTCCGACGAAGGAGGGAAAGCGCGTCGACGATCCGAAGGACGGCGACAGCCTCGTATTGGTCCTTTGTGTCAACCGGTTGCTGAGTGTTCCGCCGCCGTACAAGGGGCTGGATACGTACACGTTCAAGATCCACGTCGACACGCAGCGCGAGGTGCGCATCAATTACCCCAAAGACCTCGCCAACCCGATGCGCCCGGAAGAGCGCGATACGGCCCGGTACGGGGGCGTCGTGGTCAACCCCGAGTTGATCGACCCGACATTCAGCATCACCATGCGGTTGAAGAACGACCTGGGGCCGTTCTCCGAAGAAAATTTCATCGAGCGGGTCGTCACAGTCAACAACGGCGATGGTGAAAAGACACTCACCCCGGCCGAAATGGGCAAGACGGTTCCGCAGTGGGGGGCTGGGGTGCGTGACGACCCGTTCATCTTCCCGCCGTTCTTCGGAACGAACGTAATTGCGATGGTGGTGCGCATCCCGTTCGCCAACATCCCGGCGCCGCGCGGAACGTTCATCACGTGGGCCACTGTCGAGCGGAACGGCGCCCAGTTCGACCACGTCGGGCGCAGCCAGCGGACCCAGTTACCGCGGTTCGATTTCTTGAACACGATCCCGCCCAAAGAGCACGTGAGCACTATCAAGAAAATGCGAACCGACCCGTCGCTCCGGTTGGACGTGCTGCGGTATCTCTTCCCGTCCGAGTTCGCGTTCCGGGGGTTCGACGATCAGCCCGACGTGATGGTCTTCACCAAGGACCGCGTTACGGGGTTCCCGAACGGGCGCAGGCTCCAGGACGACGTCGCGAAACTCACCTGCGAACAGGGCGACTGCCAGTTGTACGAGCTGTCGTTCGCGAAACCGCGACTGCCCGAGTCCGAGCGCCTCTCCCAGTACAAGGCGGGGCGCCCGACTGCCAACGACAAGGAATTCTCCGACACCTGGCCGTACCTGGCCGAGCCGTGGCCCGATATGGACCCGGTTCCACCGCCCGGGCTCTCGACCAAGAACCAGATTTATGTGGGCAGCGCCCTCGCGCTTACCGCTGTGGTCTTTTTGTTCCCCTGGGTGTTGTACTTCCGCTCAAAGGCGCAACTCCGTCGATTGCGCGCAACGCTCCCGGCCCGCGTGCCCCAACCACCGGTACCGCCCATGCCGCTCGGCCCGGTTACAAGCACACAGCCCGTGGGAGGAGCGCAATGAGTGCCGAGGACGACCCGCTCACCGCGTTCCAGGGGGACCAGGCGTTCGGCTCCGAAGATCGGGTCTACGAGGGATCGACGTTTCGTGAGGTGCGCGACGCCGTCTTCGCCGAATCGCGGTACTTCGATGTGTGGCCTGGACCGGGAAAGGCGCTGCTGCCGAACTACCCGCTCACGCTCGGCACGCTGCTCCGCCGGTTCCTGAATTCCAGGAAGTACCCGTTCTTTCAGGCCGCGCAACGAACGGTCGATTCCAAAGCGGATTTACGATGGGGACCGGACCGTAAGGGCGTGCGCCGGCTTCTGCACCCGAACGGCGTGTGTCTCACGGGTACCTGGGAAATCACCGAACCCAACGATCACACCGGCTACTTTCGGCAAGGTAGCAAGGGGTTGGTGATCGCGCGGTATTCGGTTGGGGGCGGTACCCGGCGCGGCGATCCGCGGTCACTCGCGATGGTCGGCAAACTCTACCCCACCACCGACCCCAACAGCCCGGACCGCGTGCGCCCAGCCGCCTTCATCACACAGGAAGATTTCGGCGGTACCGACGTTTCGCACATCAACGACGCGGAACTCCGGAACGCGCCCGATACGCGCGCTTGGCGCCGCGGACTGGTCGTGTTCGCGATGCTGAGTGTCACCGGGTTGGTGTTCAGCCGCGCGGACACGCACCCCACGTTCCGCCAACTGTACGAGATCGCGGAACTCGGCAAGCCTCCGACCGAGCCGACCCGTGCGCCGGAGTTTCTCCGGTTCTTGGTCCACGAGGACCAGCCTCGAATCCCGGGTACCGGCCTCGATTTCCGGGACGAGGTCCTGGCGCAGATCTACGACGGCGGCGACCCCGTTCCGAAGCGCCAACTGGTCTTCCACATCGAGGTATCGGACACCGGCTACACGCGCGGGCCGGCGTTCTATCAGCGGCGCACGATCTCGAACTGGAAGCGCATCGGGCGCCTCGTCTTCACCGAAGCGGTGACGTCGTACAACGGCGACTTCGTCGTTCACTTCCACCACCCCGGCTGGCGCGCGGACCGAAACGACCCGGCGACCGCGCTCCGTCAGGGCGGGCGCCGGGTCCGATGACTCCGCACGAACTTTCGTTGCCCATAAACACGAGGATCTCATGGCGGTCCGCGACGAACTGCTCGCCCACACGCGCCCGGACCGCGTCCGGACCGTCCCGCGCGTCCCGTCGGGCAGCGCCCACCCCTCGTCGAGCGACTGGCGCGACGAGGTGCTCTACTTCCTGCTCCAGGACCGGTTCAGCGACGGCGGCGAAGCCGGTCGACCGCTCCTGGGTCGCAACGACCGCAACGCGGCGCGCCCGGCGCCCACCGGGGCCACGACCTGGCGCTGGGACCGGTGGGCCGCGTCCGGCTCGGACCGGTGGCAGGGCGGGACGATCCGGGGGATCACGTCGAAGCTGGACTACATCAAGCAACTCGGGGCGACCACGATCTG
Source organism: Gemmata sp. SH-PL17 (assembly GCF_001610855.1). Lineage (NCBI taxonomy): Bacteria > Pseudomonadati > Planctomycetota > Planctomycetia > Gemmatales > Gemmataceae > Gemmata > Gemmata sp. SH-PL17. Next base: position 7,057,992 of record NZ_CP011271.1, on the reverse strand, counting down.
GGTCGGGCCGGTGTTCAAGCAGCGCGGGCACCTGAACTCGTACCACGGGTACGGCATCCAGGACTTCCTGAACGTCGACCCGCGGTTCGGCACCCGTCAGGATCTCGTCGATGACGGTACGGCGTTCATCGAAGTGCGCGCCCACGGCCCGTCCGAGTGCCTCGTCCTGCTCAACCACCCGTGAAACGAACCCGTTCCGAGTGCGAGGGCATAATGGGCGACACGAGAATTACAGAAAGCGGAACCGAACTGTTCTTGAGTGCGGAAGTGCTGTGGCACGAAACCCCGACCGCGCGAATCGCGTACCAGCGGGTGGGCCGGGGACCGGCGCTTGTGTTTTTCCACGGGTGGCCGCTTTGGAGCTTCACGTTCCGGGAGCTCCTGCCGCACCTCGTTGATAACTACACGTGCTACTTGATCGATCTGCCGGGCGGCGGGAACACGGTTTGGACCCGGGACACCGATTCCACCTGGCCCGGTCAGGCCGCGAGCGTGAAATCGCTGCTCGAAGAACTGGCACTGGAAGAGTATTTCCTGTCCGGCCAGGACTCGGGTGCAATGGTCGCGCGCCACCTGTGCTTGCTCGACGGCCGGCGCGTCCGGAAGTTCGTGATGACCAACACGGAGGTGCCGGGTCACCGCCCACCCTACCTCCCAACGTACCGCAGGCTGGCGTACTTTCCCGGTGCGAGTGCGTTCACCCGCATCGCCCTGGCAATGGGTGGGCTCTTGCGGTCGGATCTTGGGTTCGGCGCCTCGATTTCCCCCGAGCGGATCGACGGCGAGTTCCGCGATCACATTATCCGCCCATTAGTGCGGTCACGGTACCGAGCGCGCGGGCACCTCCGGTTCTTGCGGGGGGGGGAGCTGGAGGGTGTTGGACCACTGGCGCGCGTTCCACGCGCGAATCCCCGCGCCGGTTCTCTTGATTTGGGGCGCTGCGGACCGAACGTTTTCGCTCGCACTCGCCAACACGATGGCCGAGCAATGATCCAGCCGAGCCGAAGTGTGCGATCGAAGGCGCGCACCTATTTGTTCACGAGGAACAGCCCGAACGAGTGGCCGCCGAGGTCCGGCGGTTCCTCAGCGCGTATCGCTTGTTGTCGCGACCAATCGATTCCTCAATGTCGTTCGCTCGATTCCGGTACTCGGGACCGGGCGCCGGAGCTCGTTTGTCTTTACTCACTCCCTTGCTCCCACGGATCTATTTCGTGGGAGCAACTGATACCAAATCCGGTTGATCCGTAACCGTCAGGCGGCGACGGCCCAGTGGAACCCAACGGCCCCGCCGACAACCATCGGGTGTTCGGTCAGCCACTGGCACCGCGTCGTGAGCGTCGCGGTTAGCCCGTTGAGATCGTTGAACACTTGGTTGGCCAAGCCCTCGCGGACCAACGGCCACAAGTGCTCGGCGGGCTGCAATTCCGGGGTGCAACTGGGCTGGCGGTGGAGTACGACGTTGGGCGGCACCCGCAATCCCTTGGCCGTGTGCCCACCCGACCCATCGAGGATCACCACCAGCACCTTACGTCCATCCGGGTCCGCCCACCCCGCGAAGTCCGCCAGGGCTTGACCCATGCACTCGGCGTTCGCCTTCGGGAGGATCAGGAACCGGCTCCGCCCGCTGTTGGGATGGGCGAACCCGTACACGAACAGGGACTCGAACTTGTGCCGCCCGTTGCTCCTCGGGCGCGTTCCCTTCAGTGCCCACGCGCGCCGCACCACCGGCTTGAGCCCAAGCCGGGCCTCATCTTCACACCACAGTTCGACCTCTTTGTCGTGGTGGCTCTGGCGCAGTTCAGCCATGAGACCGACCAGCTCGTCAAAGCCACGCCCGTTGCTGGGAACGTGTGGCCGCCTTGGGGTGCCGGGGGCGTGGGACCACCAAGCGGAACCCCAGTTCCTTGAGCCACTGCCACCCGGTCTGCTTGACGATCGCGATGCCGAACCGGTCTTTGACGAAGGCGGAGACCTTGGGTCCGCTCCATAACCCGTGGTCAGGAGGGGGCTTCTGGAGCGTGGCGAACAGCTCCGCTTGTTGAGGGGGCGTCAACTTGAAGGCGGCCCCGTTATTCCGGCGTCGGTCGATGAGTGCCTCGGGTCCGCGCGCGTTGTACCGCTTGAGGATGGCACGGCCCCAGGCGGGCGTGAATCCGACCAACTGTGCGGCCGCCGTAGCCGAGAGCGATTGGTCAGGGCGTGTGACCAACCACAGGACATGCCACCGGCTCTTCTCGGCCCCGTCGGGACAACTCCGGTATCGCAGATCGATCTCTTCGTGTGTCAAGTGCGGAACAACAGGTAGTCGCGTCATGATAAACCCTCCCCAACATTGGAGAGGGTTACGGATCAATCGGATTCGGTATGACGCCCAAAAGGTGCGCAACACGGAATCGGGCGAACTGGTTCAGCTCGCGCACGGGGCCGCGGAGCTGACCGGGACCGACTTCGAGTACCGGAAGCGCCGCTACCAGCGGATCGATGCCGAGTCCCTCTTCAAAGATGTGGCCGCGGAAAGCGCCCTGATCCTTCGAGTGCGTTCACGCGCTTGATCGTGAGGTATTCCGCGTTCATACGCGATGGCGGTCAGCTCGGTACCGTGGGCGCTGACGAACTCGAGCGCTGGTACCGGTTCCACCTCGGGTGCGGGAACTGCATGCGGCGCTCGCACCCTCAGCGCTACGTCAGGAAGCGATGGAACCCTGGCCGATCGGCGCCCGATCCCAGAGGGCGGATCGCCAGTTCGTGCCGGGCGCACGAAACGTTGTGGCTACAGCTCCGCGGTGCCCACGAGTTGGTGCTCCCGCCTCTCACCAACATGACCGCGGGTGCCCCGCTTGGTCCGTTCCTCCTCGCCGAACCGCTGATGGACAACCTGTCCGAGTTCACGAGTTCGCTCGACGGCGGGTGGGTTCAGCGGCTCATGAGTCAAAAGGGTGAAGTGATCGACAAAGCGGCCCGCGTTCTGATCAAGAGCCTGGGCGGGTTACTCGTGCTCCAGGAGCGCCTCACCGAGCAGTGGAACGCGGAACGGGCGCTGGCTCGGCCTCCGGAACAGGAGCCGGGCGCGCCGGCCCCACGCGCTTAGAGCGCGGCGGACGGTTCCGGCAAATGGAAATCGGTTGTGTCGAATATTCCGATTTGACCGGAGCAATTTCCTGTCGCAAGTTAACGAGTCCCTCGGGTTCCGGCCCGGCCTGAGCGCGCTGTTAATTCGATCACCGACTTATCAGAGAGCTACCGTGAGAACTGAAAATAACGCCCGTACCGCGTTCTCCACGTACCTCAGCGAGATCGATCACACGCCACTGCTTTCCGCTCCCGAAGAGCGCGAACTCGGGGCGCGCGTGCTGAACGGGGACGTCCAGGCCCGCGACCGCATGGTGCGCGCGAACCTGCGCCTCGTGGTCAACATCGCGCGCGGGTACACGGGCAAAGGGCTGGCGCTCGATGACCTTGTGTCCGAGGGGAACATGGGGTTGCTGCGGGCGGTCGAGGGGTTCGAGCCGTCGATGAACACGCGGTTCAGCACCTACGCGAGCTACTGGATCAAGCAGAGTATCAAGCGCGCGATCGTGAACACCGCGAAGACGATCCGCATCCCGGCGTACATGGCGGAACTGCTCACCAAGTGGCGCCGGGCCACTAACCAGCTCAGCGACGAACTCGGGCGCCCGCCGACCCACGACGAGATCGCCAAGTTCCTGGGGCTGTCGAAGAAGAAGTTGGCGATCATCAAGAAGGCGATCCGGGTCGCGAACGCGGGGTCGCAAGCCGATCAGGGCGACGCCGGGTGGAGCATCGAGGAAATGCTCATGGACGGCCGGTCCGATACGCCCGAGTCCGAAATGGGTAAGTCGGACGATTTGAAACAAGTGCTCCACCTGTTGGACAAGATGGACCCGCGCGAGGCGACGGTTCTGCGCATGCGGTTCGGGCTGAACGACGAGGAGCCGAGAACCCTGAAGGAAATCGGTGAGTGCCTCGGGCTGACCCGCGAGCGCGTGCGCCAGATCGAGAACGAAGCGCTTTCCAAGTTGAGCGACGGGATGACTGTGTAAGCGGTAGGAGTTACGCAGTTGGCAGTCGGTAGACCGGTTGCGCGAGGAATTGGCGCACGGCCTCTCGGATGATGGCGAGTTTGGCGGCGAACCAGGTAACCCCGGTGTTGAACCGATGCCACTCCAACCGGACGAACGCGCGGAGAGCGAACCCGATGTGGTTCCGTTGCGCGCGCCCCATCCGGGTCTGGCACCGGTCCACCGCGGTGTGCTGTTTCAGGCCCCGGTGGAACTCCTCGATCCCCCACGCCCGCTCCGCGAACATCAACCGCGCCCCCTCGTCCATCGACAGGTCGTTGGTGATCCAGTGCTCCGTGCCACCGTCTGTGGTGGCGATCCGGAACGCTTTCACCCGACCGAACCCCTCCAAGTGCACCACCGTGCCGCTCGCCGCGATGTCGCATTCCTCGATGGGTCGGTTGCCCGTGCGGTCCGGGTTCACCTTGCGGTTGCACCGCACCTGGGTCACGAACGTCCACCCCAACGCGCGCACCGCTTTCAGGTTGTCCTTGCCCGAATACCAGCAATCGAAGCACACGCACCGGGGCGCGAGCCCGCGCCCGGCGGCCACCCGGAGCATGTCCCGGAACTGATCGTTCTTGGTGCCGTCCCCGGCCGCTTTATCAACGAGGCGGTAGTCGCACGGCCACAGGGCATCACCGTCGGTCCACAGGGCGGTGACCAAGTTGATGCCCGGAACCACGCGCTTGTGGCGCCCGGACCAGAACCGGCCCACCAGTCCCATGTGCCGGGCGAATGGTTTGTCCAGAACGGTGTCGTCGAACACCAGCACCCCGTCGGTGGGAAGCAACGGGCGCACTTCGTCCCACAGGGCCTCGGGTTCCGGTTCGAGGCGGTTCAGGAGCCGGGTAAAGGCATCGTGAGCCGGAGCATCGGGGCGAGCCGGTTGGCACCGCCCCATCTCGGTTGCCGTGCCCTCACCCGGTGTGGCGACCAGGAACGCGATATAATCCTCGGCGGTGGCGCGGGGTGGGTTCATGGGGTACCAACTTACCTGCACAAGCCACCGAACGTCACCCCCAAACGGCCAACTGCGTAACTCCTAAGCGGGACACAAGTACGCGATACTGCGGCCCGCGCTCGGTTCCTGGACCTATTGTCCGGGAGCCGAGCGCGGGCCGCGGCGTTATACGACCGTCAACATTTCCTGAACGACCGCGGCGAGCTGGCTGGGAATGTACGGCTTGTTGAGGCGCCGGGTGCCGGGCGGCTCGTCCTCGGGGAGCAGGCCGCCCCCGTGGTAGCCGCTGGCGAACAGCACCTTGACCTCCGGGTTGATGCGCCGGATCGCCTCAAACACTTGCCGCCCGGACAGCTTCGGCATGCTCGCGTCGAGGACCGCGAGCTTCACCCGTCCGTTCGCCTGTTGGAACGTGTTGACGGCTTCGGCGCCGTCGCCGGCCAAGAGGACGTTGTACCCGGACATCTCCAGCGCTACTCGTGCCAGGTCGCGGACCCCGGCCTCGTCGTCGGCAACCAGAACGGTTTCGCCGCCCCCACGGGGGAAGTCGGTGCGGACCTCGCTTCGGAACCCGGTGCGCTCGTCGGACGCGATCCCGCGCGGCAGGTAGACGTCGAACCGGCTCCCGGCGCCGGGCGCGGAAGTCACCTCCACCAATCCGCCGTGGGCCGTCGCCACCCCGTACACGACTGCCAGACCCAGGCCGGTCCCCTGGCCCACGCCCTTTGTGGTGAAGAACGGGTCGAAGATCTTCGCCCGCACCTCTTCGGTCATCCCCGAGCCCGTGTCCGAGACGCTCAGGCGCACGAACCGCCCCGCGCCCGCGTCACTCGGCGGGTCCGCGTCGGCGGTTTCCAGCGTGAGCGTCCCCCCGTCGGGCATCGCGTCGCGCGCGTTCAGGCACAGGTTCATGACCACCTGTTGGACCTGCACCGGGTCGGCCGCGACGGGGCGCAGGTCCGGGTCCGGAGCGAACCGAACCGTGATCCGCGGGTCGATGCTGCGGCGGAACAGCTCCAGTGACTCGCGCACGAGCGCGTTCAGGTCCACGACCGCGGTCCGGAGCGGTTGCCGGCGGGCGAACCCGAGCATCTGTTTGGTTAGCTCCGCGGCTTGCTTGGCCGCGCGCTCGGTCGCGAGAAGCAGCTCGGCCGCGTCGGGGCCGGTTGCTGCGCCGCACCGTACCAGTTCGAGGTTCCCCAGCACGACGGTGAGCAGGTTGTTGAAGTCGTGAGCGATACCGCCCGCGAGCCGCCCCACCGCTTCCATCTTCTGCGACTGGCGCAGGGCGTCTTCGAGGCGCTCCTGGTCGGTCACGTCGCGCCCGACCACGATCAGTCCGACGGTGGCGCCGTCCTCGTCCCCCCGGAGCGGGGCGATGACGGTATCGAGCAGTGCCTTGCGCCCGGTCGGGTAGGTCACCCATTCCTTGCAGCGCTCGGTGCGCCCGGTCGCGGTCACCAGTTCCTCGGCGGCGCGCATGCGCACCGCCCACTCGTCCGTGAAGACCTCGTCGCACCGGCGCCCGACGAGGGCCGCGGTCGGCTGCCCGGCGAACTCCTCGAACGCGGGATTCCCGCCGAGGAACCGCCCCTCGCGGTCCTTGTAGCACACCACGTCCGGTACGGACGCGAACAGCCCCTCGAGGAGCGCGTGCTGCTCCGCCAGCTCGCGCGTGGTCGCGTCGCGCTCGGTCACGTCGCGGTAATTCACCACCACCGCCTGAACGCTCGGGTCGTCGAGCCGGTTCACCGCGTTCATCTCGATCGCGCGCGCGCCGCCGTCGGCCGCGATCGCGCGGTACGTGCCCGGGACGTCTTCCCCCGGGTGCCCCAAACTGTACGCGAAGCGCTTGCGCGCGCCCGCGGCGTCGTCCGGGTGGACGAACGCGAACATGTTCAGCCCGGTGACCGCTTCGGGGGGGAACCCCAGAATGAGTTTCACGGCTGAGGTCGCGTACTTGATCGTCCCGCGGTCGTCGAGCAGCAGGATCCCGTCGCGGCTCTTTTCTACCAGCGCGCGGAACCGCTCCTCGCTCTGGCGCACGGCGTCTTCCGCGGCCCGCTGCTCGGTCACGTCGGTCACGCACCCGTCGAGGCGCGTCGGGCGCCCGGTCGCGTCGCGCACCACCTGCAACCGGTCACGCACCCAACGTGCCCCCCCCTCGGCGGTCTGCACGCGGTAGACTTGTTCGCAATCGTCGCCCCAGGTGAGCAACCGGTGCAGCGTCTGTCGGTACGCCTCGCGCTCGCCCGGGTGAACGACGTCGGCCCACTTAAAGGGGTGATCGAAGAACTCGGGCGGGCGCCCGGCGATCCGGGCCAGGAGCGGCGAAACGTATCGGAACAGCCAACCGGAGAACACGTCCGGTCCGGGCGCGCGTTCGGCGCTCCAGAGGGCGGCCGGGGAGCTGCTCAGAACGGTGCGCAGTTCGGACTCGACGCGCCGCGCCTGGGCCAGGGCCGACCGGCGCTCGCGGTCGTCCCGCGCGATGATGAGGCCCAATGGCCGCGGCGGGAGGTGCAACCGCGAGACGGTCAGGCTCACCGGGAGCCACGGGCCGCTCTTCGTGCGGAGCAGGAACCCGTCCTGGCCGTGGAACACGACCGTTTTGGTGAACGCACCTTTGAGACGTTGGGTGCCGCCGACCGCTTCAAATCGGAACAGGTGGGTGGCGGAGAGTTGCAGCACTTCGGCCCGCGAGAACCCCGTGAGCCGGAGCGCGACCGGGTTCACCTCGAGCAACCGGTCCGTGTCCGGGTCGAGCAGAAACAGGGCGTCCCCGATTTCGGAGAGCAGCGCCTGCGCGAGTTCTGCCTGGTCATACGCGGTCATGCGCGCCGGGGCGGTGTGGGGAGGGTCGCGCCCGCGGGCGAGGGGAGCCGCGGGCCGCGAGATATGGCGTCCGAAGCAATATAGCTTACGCTAATTGCCCGGCTACACATCGGTACGGGAAACGTCACGGAAACGTGCAAGGCTCTCCGATATAAACCGACGATCGTTCGTTCACCTGAGAACGGAACTTGGCCCGTACTCAATTCGTACCTAGACAATAGAGCTTCTCCTCGCGCCGGCCCTTATCTTTAGTCGCGACCCGCATGAAAACGCGCCCGCCGCTCACGGCGGGGGTGGCGAACACCTCGTCGCCCAGCCGGTTCTCGGCCAGGATCTCAAACTCTGTGGGCGTTGCTTTGAAGACGAACGTGCGCCCGATCTCATTCACCGCGAGGACGTGTTCACCGACCATAACCGGCGACGCGCTGAACGTACCACCGAGGCGCCCCTTCCAGACTTCGGCCCCGGTGTCACTTCGTAGGCAAATGGCGTTCCCTTCATCCATCACAGCATAAAGGTGCCCGGCGTGAAAGAGCATTGACGGCACATATACGCGAGATTTGTTCTCCCAGGCGACACCGGAGCCGTCGATCTTAACTGCGGCAACGTGGTTTTTGGGGTACCCGCCGCTCGTGAAAACGTGCTTGCCGTCGGTCACGGTGGACGTCACACATTCGGTCGTTGCTCCTTTAATCTCCCAGTTTTCTTTCCCCGTGAGCGGGTCGAGGCTCGTAACGAGGTCGCAACCCGTGAGAACGAGTTGGTCCTTTCCGTCTACTTTCACAATGATCGGCGAGGCGTAGTTCGGCGCTTTGGGGCGCTTCCGGCTCCACACGACCTTGCCGGTTTCGCGATCGAGGCCGGCGAGTAGCCCGCTCTCCTTATTATCTGCGGTCACGAGCAGCAACGGACCGAATACGGTCGGGGACGAGCCGAAGCCCTGGTGCAGGGCGTAGTCCGTTACTTTCGTCTGCCACACCTTCTTGCCATTCAGATCGAAGGCAGTCGCGTAAACCGCTCCTCCGTTCAGGAAGTTGATGTGCACCCGTTCGCCATCGCACGCAGGGCTCGATGAGGCGTGCGAGCTTTTGGCGTTTCCACCCTTCACAAAGTTCCCTTTGTGGACCTCAGTCTGCCAAATTTGTCGACCCGTTTTGCGGTCCAAGCAGAGTAACAGTTGCGTCTCGGCGTCTTGATCGGCCGTAGCGAGGAACACGCGGTCTGCCACAACAATGGGCGAACCGTGCCCGCGGCCTGGTATCGGCGATTCCCAAACCACGTTCTTGTCCTTCGACCATTCCAGCGGCACTTTCTGCCCCGGCGCCGCGATCCCGTCGCGGGTGAACCCGCGCCACCACGGCCAATCCGTCGCTGCGACCGCGATCTTGCTCGACTCCGCTACTGACAGTTGGGCCGCGAGTGCTGAGGCGGGGAGTGACGTAAGAAACGCGCGGCGGTGCATGTCGATGTTCCGAGTGGGTGGGATGAGATGCGTGGTTACTTAGTGGAGAAGGACGAAGCGTAAGTATCGGACCGGAGCGTTGCGTCCTGCTTGGACCCCGGCCCGACCTTGGTGGGCGGAACTGAGACTACGGGAGTCGAATGACGAACGCAAGACACCGAGCCGCTGAATCAATGACGGATTTTGGCTCTTAAAGGTAGGGTGAAATCCCCCGTAGTATCCGGAGTTCGCTCATAATTTCCAAAATGGTCAAATCGCCTATTTTTCCCAGTCGAAAATGCGGTAAATGTCCAGTCTTGTTTCACTCTGAAGATTAATTATTCCGAATATTCCTTTTTTGTGGGTAGATTAGGTTCCCGATGGCGGCAGTTTCGTCTATAAACGGCACTTCACCGCGGCGCGTATGGCGCGGTGTCGCCCATCATGTGGTACACCAGGAGGTACGAGAAGGATGACCACTACGATTCTGGCTGTAATCGCCCTATCCGGTTCGCTGGTCCCCGCGGCTAAGCCCGAGTTCCAGGCCCAAACCGATTACAGCCAGGCTCTGCGGCAGGCTGCCGCCGAAGGGAAGCCGATGGCGGTGCTGATCGGGAACGGCAATGCGTTCGCCAAAGTGATGGGCGACGCGGCTCTCCCCGAAGCGACCGCGAAGCTTCTCCGCGATAAATTCGTCTGCGTGACCGTGGACGTGAACACTGTGGCCGGCAAAGAATTGGCCGGTCAGTTCCAGCTCACCGACGGGCTGGTCATCAGCAGCGCCGGTGGGACGCACCAGGCGCTGCGGCAGTCGGGCTCGATCAGCACGAGCGACCTGACGAAGCACACCGCGACCTTCGCGAACGCGACCGGCACTCCGGCCATGACCGTGACGGTCGGCGCGCCGTACACGGTTTACCCGACCGGCTATTCCCCGGTGTACCGCGGGACCGTCATCCAGGGCGGGTGCTCGGGCGGGAGCTGCGGGACGGTTATTCAAGGCTGCTCCGGTGGGAGCTGCGGGACGATCATTCAGGGTGGGTACTCGTTCCCGTCGATCGGCAGCTGCCCGAACGGGCGCTGCCCGACCCCGCGCTAATCATTGACGTGATGTGAAAAAGACACGGCCGGTGGTCTCCGACCACCGGCCGTGTCGTAGGGTCACCCTCCCGGGTGATCTCACTTGTTCGAGCCGTTCTTTACTGGCGTGCCGGGCGTCGTTGGAAACGGCAGTACCACGTTGTTGTTGGTTTCTCCCGGAGCCGGAAGTGGGATAGCCGGCGCGGGAATGAGGCCATTTTCCGCAGGCATGGGCAGTATGTCCGTGCGCGGACCGCCGGGCACGACCGAGGGGAACGCCCCTCCGGGAACCACGTTGGCTGGCGTTCCAGGGGGGCAGGGGACCGGTTGACCGGTTGCCATGTCGAAGCACCCGCTGTTACGGCCAACCGTTTGTCCCGGTGCCGCGGACCGCGAGTGCGATGTGAACCACCCCGGGCGCCAGTCGCTGCAATTCGACCGACAGCCCGTTTGAGCCGCAACGAGGACCGCAGCAGCGGCGATCAGAACCGACCGGCGGAGCATCGTAGAACCCTTTCGCGTGGTTGCAGCCACCTGCCGCCCGTCTCCTCCATCCCCCAACTTCACTAATTTTGCTCTGAGCCCTAATTTCCGCAACAGTTCGCGCGCAACAAATGCGCAGCGCGCAAGAACCGCGCCGGGCGTATGCCGTGCAATTTGTTCGGACGAACTAATCGACACAATAAGTGCAACAAGAAGAGTTCAGCCACTTTAACTGACGTGGAAACGGTTTCTGGCATCGCGGGTGGAAACGAAAACACCTCCGGGTGCTTCCCCGGAGGCGTTGGTTTGCGGTGGAACCGCTTACTTCTTGTCCTTGATTAGCCCTCGCAGGTGCTCCAGAGCCTTGGACAGTTGCTTGTCCTTCGCGGGATCAACGACCGGGGGCTTCTTACCCGCAGGCGGGATGATTTCGAGGTCGCGACTGTACTCGAACCAGTCGGTGAGTTCCTCGCGGGTCATCTTGATCTCGAAGCCGGCGTCGGGCTTCACGCCCCACTCGTCCTTCGTCTTCAGTTCCGTGGATTGCTCCATCGCGACCTTGTCGATGTTCCGGCCGCTCGGCGGGTAGTAGCGGGCCACGGTGTACTTGATGCGTCCGTCGGTCGGGTCGTAAGGCTCGACGTGCTGGACACTGCCTTTGCCGTAAGTTCTTTCGCCGATGATAGTTGCGCGACTGTGATCCTGGAGACACGCGGCGAGGATCTCGCTGGCGCTCGCGCTGTTGCCGTTGATGAGCACCGCGATCGGGAAGCTCTTATCGCCGGCCGCGCGACCGGAGTAGGTGAAGGTCGCGCCCGCACCGCCGCGCTCCTTCGTGGTCACGATCGCTTCGCGCCCCACGAACAGTTCGCAGATGTCGATAACGCCCTTCAGCGACCCGCCGGGGTTGTTGCGCACGTCGATGACCAGGCCGTTCAGCCCGGATCGCTTCATGCTCGCGAGCGCCCGCTTGATGTCGGCCGTCGTGCCCATGTCGTCCGAGATGGAGATGAACTGGCTCAGGTGCAGGTAGCCGATCTTGCTCTTCTCGTCGATGTAGTACGACCAGTCGTTCTTCTCGTCGCGCTTCACGCCGTGAACGGTTTCCACCATCACGTAGTTACGGGTGAGGCGGAACACCTTCGGTTCCTTTTCGCCCTCGCGCTGGATCACGAGCGCGACCGGGGTGTCCGGCTTGCCGGTGATGAGGTTCACCGCGTCGTCGGTCTTCAGCCCCTTGGTGCTGTGGACCTTCTTGGCGTCGTCCGGCAGCGCCTTGCCCTGCTTGTCCACTTCCAGGCGGATTTCGGTGATGAGGTCGCCGGCCTGGATGCCCGCACGGAACGCCGGGCTGCCCTTGATCGGCGTCACGACGAGCAAGCCGTCGCGGACTGCTTCGCGGCGGATGATGATGCCCACGCCGGGGAACCGGCCGAACAGTTGGCCCTGCGTGCGGAGCCATTCTTCCTTGGTGAAGTAACCGGCGTAGGGGTCGTGGAGCGAGCCGATGAGCGCGCGGATGGTCACGTCGGCAGCCTTTTCGCCGTCGAGGTCTTCGCGCTTGCCGAGCCGGAGGCGGGCCTCTGCGAGCAGTTCCCGGCCGCGCTCGTCGCTGATCTCCTGGGGGGCCTTGATCGCGGCCGCGATGTCGGCGGGGATCGCTTCATCGGCCTCGGTGAACACGCCGCGGATCGCCAGGGCGGTCAGTTCGCCGCGCGACAGCGGCTTGATGTACTCGGCCGACAGTTTGGAGATCGCCGGGGCCACCTTCTTGGCGTATTCGGTCGCGTCCTCGGTTTGCAGCTTCAGCCCTTCGAGCAGTTTCTTGCGGGCCGCTTCGAGGTCGGCCACGGTGCCGCCGTCCGCGAGCTTCTGGTACGCTTTGCGGAGTTCCTGCGACCACTTCAGTTTCGGCATCTGGAACAGGAGGTTGACCGCTTCTTTCGAGAGGTCCGGCGTGAGCTTGTTGTCCTTGGTGAGCGTCTCAACGGTTTCGATCCGCTTCTTGACGGACGCGGTCTCGGCCGGGTTGCGGGTCAGCCAGAACTTGCTCGCGCCGCGACCAACGAAGACCGGTTCGAGTTCCTTTTCCTTGTCGGTCTTGCCCGTCGCGCGGGCGGCGGCGGGGATCTCTTTTTCCAGGTACTTGAGCAGTTCGCGCGTGGTGACGATCCCGTCCGACTCGTAGCCCTCGTTGTACGGGGCCTGGTCCGCCTTCCCGCCGAGGCCGGCGGAGAGCACCGAGTAGAACAGCCCGTGGTCGCCCTGCGTGAGCGCGTCCTGGAACGGCGGGTTGCCGAGGATCATCACGCGGTTGGGCGGGAGCATGTTGTCGTCTTTTTCGTCGCCGAAGACGAGCTTCATGATCTCGCCCCAACTCGGCTCGACGATCTTCTCGGTCCCGGCGTCGATCCCGCCCCGGTACTGGATGTCCATCATCAGGAGCAGGTTCTGGTTCTTCAGCTTCTTGAACGCCGGTTCCAGGTCGGTGATCTGGAGGGCGGTTTTGGCCCGCTCCTTCACCGTGCTGTCCGAGGTGAAGATGCACGGCTTGTCGCCGGCAGAGGTGCCGCGCCCGAAGAACGCGAGAACCACCGTGTCTTCCGGCCCGGTGGAACCCACTGCCGTTTCAACGGCCTTCACGACCGCTTCGCGGGTGGCGTCTTTCGAGAGGAGCAGTTTGGCGCGGTCGGCCGAGACGCCGAGGTACTTCTTGTCGGTGAGCATCGCGTGGAGGGCCTTGGCGTCCGCGTCGGCCGTCGGGCGCGGGCTGATGGCCTTGTCCTTGAACTCCCCGACGCCGACGATGACGACGTAGGGGCCTTGCGCCTTGGCTGCGCCCTCGCGCCCCTCGGCGGCCGAAGCCCGGGGCTGCGGGCCGACCGCCAGCGCTACCGCGGCGATCGCGCCCAGAATCCACACGCGCGCGTTCATCAAGATATCCTCTCCTGTGGGTCCGGCACGGCCGGTCACTATTCGGGCCATTGTCACCATTGAGCGGAACCCGTCAATCGCATTTACGCAGCGGTTACGCCGCGGCAATGAGCCTAGTCAATGATCCGGAATACAAGCGATTTCCGATGTTCGTACTGCTGAAACGGTGATTGTGGCGTGGCACTTCGGAGCAACTTTCGGGCCGCCTTAGTTGATGCGGCACGCGGGTCTGCAGCCGAAGATTCAGACGACGGTTGAACTTGTTTTGGAATACCCCGCGGCTAACATTTGCTAACGTTTTGGGCCTGGCCCGTAGTTGGTCGATCGTCGTAAGTGTAGATTTTGTAGGTGATTGCGAAAATTGAGGATTGTTAACAAAGGTACTCGGTATTAGTTCGGGTTTGCTCTGCTCCTGGGAGCGCGGGCATCTTGCCCGCTCTCGGTTGCCACAACCAAGAGAGCGGGCAAGATGCCCGCGCTCCCAGGGGATAGAGATACGACGCTTCACTTCTTCTTTGCCAACGTGCGAAGGATCTCGATGCCGCGGGTGAGCGTTTCATCGGTAGCGGCGTATGATACGCGGAAGTGCGTGTCGCGCTCGCTGAATACGCTGCCCGGGATAATGAGCAGGTTGTGTTTGACGGCTTCCGTGACGAACTCGGTCGCGGTTCCCCACGGTGCCTTCGGGTACAGGTAGAACGCCCCGCCCGGCACCACGAACTCGAACGCCCCCTTCAGCCCCTCGACCAGCAGATCGCGCTTGCGCTTGTAGTCCGCAACGATCCCGGACACGTCAAAATCAAGTGCGGCAATGCCGCCCCATTGTACGATGCTCGGAGCGCAAACGAATGTACATTGTTGCAGTTTCGCCATTTCCTGAATCAATCGCTTCGGGCCGTGTGCCCAACCCAGGCGCCAGCCGGTGATGCCGTAGGTCTTCCCAAAACCCTCGATCACGAGCACGTTCGGGTCGTAAGTCGCGGGCGATTGGGGGGCGCCGTCGTAGTGAAAACCGCGGTAAATCTCGTCACTGATGAGGAGGATACCGCGGTCGCGTGCGAGTTCGGCGAGTGCTTTTTGAGTGGCCGCATTGAGAACCGCGCCGGTGGGGTTCGACGGCGACGAAAGCACAATGGCTTTCGTCCGCGGGGTGATCGCGGCGGCTACTTTGTCAACATCGAGCCGGAAATCCGGGTAAGTGTCCACCGTGACGAGTTTCCCGCCCGCGAGCGCGACCACGTTCGGGTACGCGACGAAGTACGGGTCCGCGGTGATGACCTCGTCGCCGGGGTTCACAACCGCGAGCAGCGCGAGCACCAGTCCGCCGCTGGTCCCGCTCGTGACCAGGACGTCGCGCTCGCCGCCCGGCGGCACTTGTGCGGGTGCGGGGAAGCGGGCCTGCGCGTCCGCGAGTAGCCGCGAGCACAGTTCCGGGATGCCCTGCGTGACGGTGTACCCGTTCCGGTTCCCGTCGATGGCCGCCTTCGCCGCGTTCTTGATGGCTTCGGGCACGTCGAAGTGCGGTTGCCCGATACTGAGGTTAACCGGGTCTTTCAGCGACCGGGACAGCTCGAACACCTTCCGCACGCCGGACACTTCGACCGCTCGCGTGCGGTCCGCTAGCAACGATTCGGGAAACACGGCGACTCCTGGCGAACGGCCGGTGTGAGCCGGCTGGTGAGAACGATTTGAGGTGCGTGCCGGTTACGTGCCGGCGCTGTTTCTAGTTTATGAACCACTCTCGCCGCCCGGCGCTCCGTTGAAGTCAGTACACCCGGGGTTGAAGCTATTCCCGGTGACCCCATTTGGGGTCACAAAGACATTGGCGCTCGTTGAGGCGCAAACACCATGCGTTGTTTTTGGACCCCGAATGGGGTCACCGGGAATAGCTTCAACCCCGGGTGTGTGAACTCCGGGCCGGCTCACCTGTTTGCTATTACGTCGCGACTGCCAACAATCATCAGGCCGGTACAAGCGTGTGAACTCCGGGCCGGCTCACCTGTTCGCCATCACTCACCCGGCAGGAGGTGGGGAGGGCCGTTGCGGGCGTAGCCGTCCCAGATCGCGTTGAGCTTCGCTTGGGCCTCGTGGATGGGGACCGCGCGGTAGCGGTGGTTGTGCTTTCGGACCAAGCCGCCGCGGATCAGCTTCGTGAGCGCGTCGATGATCTCGAAGTTCACGTGGGCGGGGAGTCGGTTCTTCAGATCCTGCTCGATGTAGAAATCGAGTTGCTCGGTGGTCCAACCCTCATCGCCGCCGTACCGCCACAGGTAGAAGTACGCGAGCAGCGCCTCACGGATCTCCTGTTCTTCGGCTTCGTCGAGCAGCCGGAACATCACGCCGCTGTTGTTGTCGAGGTTTTGGTAGTACAGGCTCTGAGTGAGCTGGTGCGTGTACGTCTGGCGCGACGACTGGAAGCTGTACCACGTCTTGTACCCGTAACCGCCAATAAGTGCGATCGGGGTCCAGAGAGCGAAAAGGGTACTCGTCGCGAACCCGCCCAGGAGCGATAAGAGCGGGAACGTGCTCAACTTCCAGACGACGTAAGCGGCCGAACTGGTGAGCGAGCCGCCGAGCTTCAGCCGGTCGAGCTTCAGCATCCGGATGCGCCCGCCGGGGAGTAGCATCTCGATGTCGATCTGCGGCATGTCCTTAAACAGCTTCAGGAAGACGCTTTTGGTGTCCGCGTCGTCGCCGAGGCGCTTGTGTGCGCGCTGTTTGAAGATGACCGCGACGCGCGCGAACGTGGGGAGTTCGATCGCGTACTTGCGCCAGAACCGGACCAGCCCGCGCTTGGTGCGCTTGCCGTAACCCCTACCGCGGTAGAACACTTCGACCTTCTCGAAGGCGTCCCAGGTCACGTCCATGTCCACGCCCCAGGCGCTCGCGCCACGGGTGATCTGCTCCATTTCGTCGCGCGTGACCCGGCGATAGTTGGCGCGCCCCATCAGGTGGATGAAGGTGTCGAACAGCCGGTCGAGCGCCGCGGCGCGCTTCTCGCCGGTCGGCGGGTCGAGCGGCTTCGGGTCGGCGTCCGGGTCGAACGCGGCGTAGGCGTCTTTGAGTTGGCGGATCTCGGTTTGGTAGATGGTGTGAACGTGGGACGCGACCGTGCTCGCGAACCGGCGGAACGCGGCCTGTTCTTCGGCGGTAAGCACCTGATTGTGCAGCGGTCCCGATTCCGCGCACAGGAAGCCGATCAGGTCGGCCACGCGGACCGGGATGTAGTGCTCACGGAGCATGGAGCTGTGGAAGGAAAAAGGAGAAAGGTAAAAGGAAAACGGGGAAGGAATTGCAAGAAGTATACCAGCCGCCGGCCCCGTTCTCCCATTCGTCCGCGGAGCGGTCGCGTTTCTACCGAATTTCTGTTTTCTTTGTCCTTTTAGTAACGAGCAGAACGCACAAACGAAAACACAGGGCAGAAGCCCTGTGTTACGAACGTTGCCCCAGACAAGGGGCGACGACCAAAATCGTCGGTGCCCTTACGCGGCCGGCGGCGCGGGCGGAGTTTCTTCCTTCGGTGTGGGAAGCATGAAGGACAAGAGCAGCGCGATCGCGTACACGGCCGAGCCGATGATCGCGGCGGCCTTCGCGACCTTCGCCGGGTTCCCCTCACCGCTGAGCATCGGCGCCAGTAGTTCCGTGTTCAGGGTCGCGGCCATCGTACCAAGCATGCGGCCCCCCACGTTCGTTGCGAACCCGCTACCGGTGCCGCGCAGGTGAACCGGGAACACTTTGGGCAGGTACTCGCTCACGTAGCTGAACTGTGCGATCGTGACGAGCCCGCAGAGGAAAATCGCCGCCGCGAAAACCGTGTAATCGCCCTGGTAGAGCACGAGGTAGGCGACCGGGAACAGCACCACTCCGGGCAGCAGGAAAATGCGTATCAGCACGCGACTCGCGACGTACAGGAGCAGAATGGCGAACAGGATGCGCCCGGTCAAGCCGCCGAGTTCCTGCCACCGCTGGATGTTCCCGCGCGTCGCGTTGATCTCGTCGGTGATCGGCTTCTGAGCGGCGCGAAGCTCTTTTTGGGCCGCAGTTTTCTGTTCGGTCGCGGCTGCCTTGTCGCTTTCGGTTTCGGCTTTACCAAGCTTTTCGTCGGCTGCTTTGACCTTCCCGGTCGCCGCCTTCACTGCGGGGCCGTGTTCTTTCTTAATCGGGTCGAGAACTGGCAGGCCCGGTGTCATTTGGAGCGGGGTGAGCTGTAGCGCGCCGAACGCGGCCGCGTACCCGCAGGCCGAGAGCAGGGTCGTCACGATGGTGGTTTTGCGAAGTCCCGGCGAGAACAGTTCCCCGAAGCTCGGCCGCTTCAGCGTACCTGCCAGTTTCCGCTCTTTCCACACACGACTCTCGGGAACGAACGGCATCAGGAGCAGAATCAGCGCGCCGGGAATCAGCCCCGTCAGGAGCGTGTACCGCCACGCGGCCGGCGGAACCGGCAACCACGACACCCCCTCGGGGTGCAATCGCATGAACGCGGCGATCTCGTTGAATACTTCCGTGACGAAGATGCCGCCGAGCGAGGCGCACGCGAGCGTCCACCCGATTACCATCTCTCGTTGGCGCTTGTCGGTGAACAGTTCCGCTAACCAAGTGACCGCCGCGACCAGTTCCACGCACACGCCGATGAACGTGGTGCAGCGGAACAGAATCAGTTGCCACAGCTCGGTGCTGTACGCGGCAGCGACCGGTGAGAGCGAGTACGCGAGGATGCTCCCGACCATCACCGTTTTGCGCCCGAGGCGGTCGATGAGCATGCCGCCGAGCAGCCCGAACACGCCACCGGCCAGCGCCGCGATCCACAGCATCCGGCCCGACCACAGGCGCACCGCGTCGCTGTCCGGCGCCACCTTTAGCAGTTCGGAAAGTGCCTGTGCCCCGATCACCGGGAACATGAGCAGTTCGTAGGTGTCGAAGAGGAAGCCGATGGCAGCGACGGTGACCACGAGCCAGCGAGTAACGGCAGACAGACCGGCGATGGCGCCGGGAGGGGGGGACGACACGAGCAGCCTCCGAGGAATCGGGTATGTCGGGTGTGTCGGGACTCGGGCACCAGTAAGAGGGCGGGCGGGTAATAATGGTTCTGCGGGAGTCGACCGGTGTCCGACATACCCGACATACCCGCCGCACCCGATCGCGGCCAGCCCCTTGCGTTCCGGCGCGCGCGACGTAACCATGTCACCGTCCCGCCTCCAGTTACCCACCGGGACTTCTGGTCCTTACACTCTCACGGAGTTCAGTCATGCGCCGTCCCCGCCTCTTCCGCGCCGCGCCGCTCGCGGTCGTCGCGCTCGTCCTCGCGCCGCAATTCGTTCGCGCCGATGATACCGAAGACTTCCTCAAGCCGGAGAACTGGGAGGGCCGCACCGATCTCTGGAAAGTCGACCCGAAGGCCAAGACCGTTGTCGGCGAAACCACCGAAGACCCGAAGTACAACACGTTCTTTTGCTCGAAGAAGAAGTACAGCGACTTCGAGCTCTCGTGCAAGGTCCAGCTCCGCGACGGCGTCGGCAACAGCGGCGTGCAGATCCGCAGCGAACTGTTCGACGCCAAGATGTTCAAAGTGAAGGGGCCGCAAGTGGACGTGGGCAAGGGCTACTGGGGCAGCCTTTACGGGGAAGGCGTCGGCGGGATGATGAAGGCGTCCAGCCCGGACACGATCAAGAAGGCCGTGAAGGAAAGCGAGTTCAACGACTATCTCATCGTCGCGAAGGGCACCAAGATCACGATCAAGATCAACGGCGAGACGATGGTTGACCAGGACTTCGCCAAGCTCCCGGGGAAGGACGCAAAGGACGCCCCCAAGGACGGCATCATCGCGTTCCAGGTCCACTCCGGCTATCCGAAGATGCGCGTCGAGTTCAAGGACATCAAGTTCACGGACTTGTCGAAGAAGTGAGTAACGTGCGGTGAACAAGATGGGCCGAGGCACTCAGCGGCTTCGGTCCTCGTCTTTTACTCAGTTAATTGCAGTTCGCGATGTGCTTGCGATCTCGTTGCGAGACTGTGTTGAGGGGTCACAAACGAGTAAGTGAACCGTCCCGGAGCCGGGCGGGTGCGTGGCGGGTGACAGTCGTGCGCTTCAGGCCGTGGGTTCGGTGTCGTCCGTTTTCGTTGCGACTACCGGAGCCTTTGAGCCGTGAATCGCCTCGAACACCTCTTGGCGGTGAACGGGCACGTCCTTCGGGGCTTCGATGCCGAGGCGCACCTTATCCCCGCGGATCTCGACCACCGTAATAACGATGTCGTTGTTGATCACAATCGACTCGTTTTTTTTCCTGGACAGCACGAGCATTGGTGTCTATCTTTCCGTGAGTAATTCCAGGGTTGGTGCATCAAACACCACACCCAAATGCTCTGTTCCTCCGAGAGCGAACCCACACCTCCGCGACCGAACAGCGGTTGTGGCGAACCGGTTTCGGCGTCCCGTCCCGATCCACATCACGGGAAGGGTGCGGACCTGTTTAGGATTACACCTCTTTGTGAGTGTAAACCTTCAGGCGCGCGCTCATCTAACTTCCACTGTAAAAGCGGGTAAGTTGCGCCGTCAAGGAGCAATGTGTCCAAGAACGACGGATTTTTTCATATTTCCGTTGACGGCGCGGTCCGGATGTGGATCAAGAGAAGAATACTAGAATATTGATCGGGCGCGTGAACTAACCATATTTGCTTGTGATTGCAGTGAAAACAGATCGCACACTACTATTTTCTGATTCATAGGGAATTCGCCCGCCGCATTGACAAACGTGCGGGCTACTTTCCGCAAGATCATTTTTGAGGGAGTCCGCCGGCCGGGACGACTCCGTTGGGGGGCGTCACCGGGAGCTGCCGGTAGTACGTCGCGACGAACCGCACGGTCGGGTGAACGTCGCCGTCGGTGACCCGGGCGATCCAGGCGGGGCAGGGGATCTTTCGCAGCGCCGCGACCTCGGCCATCACCCGCGCGGCACCGGCTCGCACGGCCGGCTCGGGGTCGCGGCTCAGGCGCTCCAACCACGGCTCCGGGTCGGCGACGTCGTTGTCGTACCGCAGATCGAGGAGCAGCTTCAGCCGTTCGTTCGGGTCGGTGTGAGTGAGGCGCCGGCCGAGCGCGATGTCCACTTCGGAGCGTTCGCGGCCCACGAGCGCATCGTAACACACCTTACGCACGCCGGCGTCCGGGTCGTGGAGCCACCGGAACAGTTCCTCGTCACCGAGCACCTGATCCCCATCGGAATTGGCCGCGACCGCGAACAGGCTCGCGCCGCGAAGTTCCGGTTCCTTCGCCGACAGAAACGGAACGACTTCGGTCCGCAGCCCGATCTCGGGGTGGATCGCGAGGCGCACTGCGGCGAGTCGCGACTCCAGGTCCGGGAGCTTCAGCCCTTCAGCAACGACCCCTCGGCAGCGATCTGCGTGCGCGCTACCGGTGCGCTTCAGGACGACGGGCACGAGCGTTAGTATCGCGCGCTTCCCGGCCTCGTTCGCACTCGGGAATGCCTCAAGGACCGAGCCGCTGATGTTGATCGCCCGAGCGTCTTCGTCCGGGAGCGAGTTCAGGTGCTTGTCGAGTGCGGCCGTGGCCGCTGCGCGCGGAGCCTCGTCACCCGACTTCACGAAATCGATGAGTTGATCGAATCCCGGCGTGCCGTAGCCCACGAGTTGGTCGGCGAGTCGCGTGCGTTCTTCGTCGGTGGTCGCGCCGGCGAGCTGCCGGGCGGTGAGTTTTGCGCGAATGACGGAAGCGTTGAACCCGGCCCAGATGCCGCCGACCACCACGACCAGCGCCAGCCCCCCGCCCGCGCGCACCATCCACTGCTTGCGTGTCATTTGCCGGTCCTCCTGACCTTCGCTGAACTTCCGCCGCACTTCTCATCGTGGCCCGGTCACTCGGAACCGGGGTGACAAAGCGAAGAACGGCCGCGCCGGTAAGCTGCGCTCGCGGTGGGAGGGTACCCCGTTTACTCGCGCCGCGGCAAGGGCAACCGGACTGGGTAACCAGAATTGTTCATGATCGCGGTCGCGCCGGTTCGATCCTTTATGACGTATCGCGCGGTCCTCCCTTTGGTGGTTCGGCCCCCAACCGACCCGTGCCGCGCGCCTATCACGGACGAGGTGCCCAATGACCGGACCTGCGAAGGTACTGGGCGTGCTGTTGGGTGGTACGGTAGCGGGAGTGGTGCAGGCCGCGCCCCCCGCGTCTACGTCTGACGATCCCGGGGCTCCAACCCCCGCAATGCCGGCCGCGATGCCGGCGGCCCTTCCGAACACCGCCGGCGCGGTCCGCGTGAACCTCGCCGATGTCGTCCATGCGGACTACCGCGACGCCGTCATGAAGGTGGTGCAGAAGCCGACCGTGTCCACTCGCGCGAGTGCCCCGGACGTTATCTGCACGGTTTCGATGTACGAGTGGCTATTCGACCACCCGGACCGCGTCGCAGCGGCGTGGCACCGGATGAAGGTGCCGGCCGTGCCCATTTCCGACGCCGGGAACGGGCTATTCGCCTGGACCGACGAGCACGGTAGCGAGGTCGTGTGGCGCACGGTCGGCACGTTCCAGGACGGCCGTGTGTGGTACGCCACGGGTAAAGTGAAGCCCGGCGCTGCCGCCCCAGCCGTTCCGGTGAAGGCAGTTGCGATCCTCACGCACCCGCGGAAAGCGACAAAGGACGGTGTCGCGTCGTTCAGCACCAGCGTGCAGGTCTTCCTCGTCAGCGACAGTAAGGCCGCGACTCTGGCGCTGCGGCTAATCGGACCGGCCGCTCCCCGCGTGGCGGAGCAGGGTGCGGAGCAGTTCCTGGAATTCTTCAACGGCATCGCGGACTACGTGCAGAAGAACCCGACGAAGGCCGACGCGCTGCTCGCCCCCGCGAAAAAGTAACTGCAATTTCAACACGGGTAGGGCCACAGGGCTCCCGCCCTGTGCTACGGAAGCCGGCCGCTCCGGGGCGAAAAGCAACAACCAATAACCGCATTGGCCTTCACCACGTTCTCGATGTGGTGAAGGCCAATGTCTTTCACGCCGCGGAGCGGCCGGCTTCCGTAGCACAGGGCGGGAGCCCTGTGTCTTCGTTGAGTGCAGGAATAAAATTGGCGAAAGTAGTTTTACTTTGAACTACTCTGTCTGTATCTTCGTATTGAGGGTTATTGATTGCTCGCGGAGGTCATACGGTGTCGAAGTATCATCCGAAGTCGCCGCGCGGGTTCACGCTGATTGAACTGCTGGTCGTGATTGCCATCATCGCGATCCTCATCGGGTTGCTTTTGCCGGCCGTGCAGAAGGTGCGCGAAGCCGCGGCCCGGATGAAGTGTCAGAACAACTTGAAGCAAATCGGCCTCGCGATGCACAGCTACCATTCGCGGATGGAGCGGTTCCCGGCGGGGTTCAGCTCTGGTGCCGCTTCGACCAACGGTGACGGTACCGGGCCGGGCTGGGGGTGGGCCGCGGTATTGCTCCCCGATCTGGAGCAAGACAACCTCGCTCGCACTATCAACTACGCCCTGGACATCCGCGATTCTGCCAACGCTTCGGCGCGCGTGCGGCAGATCCCGGTGTTCCTGTGCCCGTCGGACAACCCGACTTCGCCGACGTTCAACGCGGTGGACGAGAGCGGCACCGTGCTGACGACAGTCGCGTTTGCCAATTACGTCGGTGTGGGCGGCACGTTCGAGGTAACGGGGTACCCGGACACGGCTAACGGTGTGCTGTACCGCAACAGCAAGGTTCGTGCGGGCGACATCACCGACGGTCTGAGCAACACGCTCATGGTCGGTGAGCGCGGGAGCAAGCGGTCGCCGCAAACGACGTGGGTGGGAGCGGTGACCGGGTGCGCGAACCCTCCGGTGAACCCGGCTTACGAGTTCGAGGGGCCGCCGACGCTGTGCCTGACGAACACGGGAGAAGCGGTCGACGGGCGCGTCCCGAACAACGCGCTCGATCACGTCGAAGATTCCAACAGCAACCACACGCAGGGCGTGAACTTTCTTCTGTGCGACGGGTCCGTGCGGGTCATCCAGAACACTGTCAACCCGGTGACCTGGGAGCGGCTCGGAACCCGTGCGGGCGGGGAAGTGATCGGGGATTATTGAGCCATCTATGACCACAGATACTGCCACGTCTTCGCGCCGCGGATGGGTTCGCGGCGCGGCTTTTCTCCTGCCCGTTATTCTCGTCAGTGCGGGAGTGTGGCTGCTGTGGCCACGCGGTCAGGAGCGCGTCAGCTTGAGTGCCGGCGGGAGCGTTCGCGTGGTCGCGGTGTCACCTGATGGGGCACTGATCGCCGCGGCGGGTGAAGACAAAGTGATCCGCGTGTGGGATGCGGGTGCGACCACCACGAAATTCACGCTCGAAGGCCACACGGGTAAGGTGTTCGGCCTCGCCTTTTCCCCCGACTCTAAAACACTGAGTTCCTGCGGCGACGACCGGACCGTGCGTCTGTGGGACGCGGCGACGGGAGCGCCTGGCGCGGTCATCAACGCTTCGGACGCGACTGTTGAATGTGTCGCGTTCGCTCCGGATGGCAAAACGCTGGCTTCAGCGGGTGGCGATCACATCGTTCGGCTGTGGACCGTGCCGGACGGGAAGCCGATTCGCACTCTGAAAGGCCACACGCGACGGATTCACGCGCTCGCGTTCGCGGACAGCAAGACGCTGGCCTCCGCAGGTGAAGATGGCGGCGTGCGATTGTGGAACTGGTTGGCCGGCGCACTAATCGGTCCGTTGCCAGTTGAGAAGCACCGCGTTTACGCTTTGGCCGTTTCTGCGGACGGTAAAACACTCGCGGCGGCTGCCACGGGCGGCACGCGGTGGTGGACACTGGCCGACAAATCCGAGCGCCCGAAACTGGGCAGCGCTGGTGGCACGCGGGCGGTCGCGTTCGATTGCGACGGTAAGTTCCTGGCAACCGGTCACGAAGATGGCACCGTGAAGTTGTGGACCGCGGCCGACGGTGCGGAAGTGAAGACGCTGACCGGTCACCGCGGCGCCGTGTTCGGCGTGGGGTTCACCCCGGACGGCAAGACGCTCGTCTCCGCGGGCAGCGATGGCACCGTGAAGCTGTGGGACGTGCCGGTGAAGTGACGTCACCAACTGAAATCATGTGCGTGCTGATTCCAGTCAAGGGCGCGGATCTGTTCGCGCACACCGGGATCAATTGGGAATGCGTACTCGTCTTGAAACCAGATGATTGTGAGTTCGGAGGCGTTCTGGTTTGGGGTTCGTGCGGATTGGAATGATTGAAACCGTCCGACGCACACGATCGTAGCACTACAGCGCGGGTTCGCGGCCGGTGAATAAGATGGGCCATCGGAGGGCATCCGATGACGGACCAGGAAATCGCAAGGTTAGGGCCGGCGTTCGCCCACTATCTGGGTCGGTATCGCGGCTGCTTCTTACAGAAGCGGACGGCCGACCACTTCGACAACTACGGTCGTGGTTTGCTCTCGGAGCTGCCGCGCAAGAGCGTCGAGCCGATCGCCCTGGCCTGTGGAACGGCGGTCCGCACCCTCCAGGAGTTCCTCACGACCGCCGACTGGCAACACGAGTCGGCGCGTGAGCAACTCCAACGGCGATGCGCCGAGGTGCTCGACGGGTTGCCCGGCGATGACCTGGGCACGGTCGGGGTGATCGACGAGACCAGTGCCGTGAAGAAGGGGGATCGGACGCCGGGCGTGCAACGACAGTACCTGGGGTGCGTCGGGAAGATCGACAACGGCATCGTGACCGTGCACGTGGGCGTCGCCAAGGGCACGTTCCAGGCCCTGTTGGACGCGGACCTGTACCTGCCCGAGTCGTGGAACGCGGATCGCCCGCGGTGCCAGGCGGCGGGCATCCCCGACGAGGTCCGCTATCGCCCCAAGTGGCGGATCGCCTACGAGCAGTTGGTGCGCCTGGATGCCCACGGGGTGCGGTTCGACTGGCTCGTGTTCGATGAAGGGTACGGGTCGAAGGTGCCGTTCTTGCGCGCCCTCGACGCCGTGGGCCAGCCGTTCGTGGGCGAAGTGCCCGTGAGCTTCTCGGTGACAACGGCCGCGCGCGACGAGCCGCGGCGCGCGGATTCGGTGCTGCGTGCCGACGACGCCCGGCGGGGCCGACGATTCCGGGTGTCGCGCAAGACCGTTGGCGACACCCGGTGGCGTGCGACGAGCCGGTTGATCGAGGTGCGTGGGTGCCGCTGGATGCTGGTGGTGGCGCAGAACGAATCGACGGCCGAGGTCAAGTACTTCGTCACCAACGCGACCGACGAACCGCTGGCGCGTGTGCTGCGGGTGGCGTTCCGGCGCGCGACGATCGAGCACCAGTTCCGGGTGGCCAAGAGCGAAGCGGGGATGACGCACTACGAGGGCCGGCAGTACGTCGGGTTGGTGCGGCATCTGATCTTGGGCCTGGTGGTGCTCGGGTTCGTGTCGATCCACACGGACCGGCTGCGGGGGGAAAAAACCGCAGGTGACGATGGAGCAGGTGTGCCGGGCGCTGAACGCCCGATGTGCGGTGACGTTCCGTCGGAGGCGCGGGACGCCGGAACTACTGCACGTCGGAGAGGTCATCCGCTACCACCAACGGCGGAACGAGCAGGCCACGAGAGCGCACAAAAAATGGCGACATAGATGCATCATCTAAACCCGCGCTGTAGTGGTAGGCAACGTCACCCCCAACGACTCACTTGTAGGTAGAAATTCCCATAACCCATCTGTAGGTAGCATTTCCAGTGGCTTAATCGAAGATGGTCTTTCTTGTTCGATGTGCTGAATGAGATAAGGGCGCTGCCCCTGTCGCGATTCTTCCTCTGCGACAATGCGCTGGACCTCTTCGATCATCGAACGATCTTCCAGTAAACTCGCATAAAAATCCCACTGTCGTAGCTCGCACAACGTGAGTACGCGCCTTGTTCGCAAGGTGAACTGAAGTGATTCGGTACGAACGTTTCCAATCGCAGTCAGCCACTTCGCATCGAGTTGCCCGCCGAGTTCGATGAGCCGGGTGTTCATTTCCTCGATCTGGAACTGCACTTTCAGGAATTCAGCTTCTTGGGGGCGCCCGTTCTCCTCCAGCCAATCGGCATAGGCGAGCCGCGTGGCGCGCTCGCCCGGTCGGTCTGCGATCGCTTTCAGGAAGCCGGCTTCGTCGCTCATTCCGTTACCCCAACAGGCGTTCGATATCGGCGGTGAGTTGGTGCGGGGCGGTCATCGGCCCGTATCGCGCGACCACGTTCCCGGCGCGGTCCACGAGGAACTTGGTGAAGTTCCATTTGATGCCGCGCGTTCCCAGCGTACCGCGAGCCGCGTCCTTGAGGTGCGAGTACAGCGGGTGCTCGTTCTTCCCGTTTACGTCCACCTTCGCGAACATCGGGAACGTCACGTCGTACTTCAGCGAGCAGAACGACTGAATCTCTTCCGCGTTGCCCGGTTCCTGGGCCATGAACTGGTTGCACGGGAACCCGAGCAGTACCAGCCCGCGCTCCTTGTACTTGCGGTACAGTTCTTCCAGCCCCTTGTACTGCCCGGTGAACCCGCACTTACTGGCGACGTTCACGACGAGCAGCACCTTACCGCGGTGCTGTTCCAGTGTGGTCGGCGTGTTGTCGATCGTGGTAACGGGGACGTCGTAGAGGTTCGTTACAGTCGCGCTCACGTGGGTTCTCCGCGGTTGGTTCTTTCACTTCTCTCGCGACAAGAGATACCGTCACACCTTGCGCGCTTTTAACAGCGGGCGCCCGAGGATGGGATCGCGGTCGGTGAACGGGCCTTCGGACGTGTCGCGGGTGAGGCACCGGACGTGCATTTCCAATTTCCCGTCGAGTTCGTCCGCGTGGTGGAGAATCAGGGCTTCGGGGATGCACGGAAACCGCGACGCCCCGCGCTCAGGGAGCCGCAACGGAGTGATGACGCAGTGTAACAGCAGGTCGAGTAGTTCGGGATCGAGATCGGGTACCGCGTGCGCGGCCGTGCGGATCATGTCGTAGCCGAGGAACAGGTGCCCGAATAACTCACCGGGAACATTCACATGACCGGGCTGGCCGGGCGGCAGGTCCACTCCGCGGACCCGGCCGATGTCGTGCAGCACGGCGGCCGCGACCACCAGCCCGCGATTGAGCGGCGGGTTCAGTTCGGGGAATTGAGCCGCGTACCGGTCCGATAGCCAGATGCACGAGCGCGTGACCGAAAGCGTGTGTTCGAGCCAACCGCCCGCGAACGTGTAGAAGTGCCGCGTGGAGGCCGGGAGCGTTTTGAGCGTCGCGGCATGTGTGGTGAGCAGGTTCAGCACGAGCACGCGGAGCGGGCCGTCGACGATCTCGCCGTTCACGATGGTTTCGAGTTCCGCGAACATCTCGGCCGGATCGTGCCGGGAGCGCTCCACGAAATCGAGTTCACTGAACCCGTCCGCGCGGTCGCGGTCCTCGACCTGTCGGATCTGCTCGACGTCGAGTTGCGGGCCGTATTTTTCGTGCTCGGTGTAGGTCGCACGCACCTTGAAGAACTGCCCGACCTGCCAATCCAGGGCCTGCTCGAATAACGGTGCGTCGCCCCAAATGGGCACGGCCCCAACGGTTCGCTTGGCATCGCGGTACTTGCAGGTGACGAACGGTTTGCCGTCCGCCAGTGTTTTGCGCTGTTTTTCCGCGAGTTGCACGAAGCAATCGACGTAATTCCCTTGTTGGAGGTCGGACAGCTTCGCCAGTACCGGCTTCTTGGCTTTCGACATGATGCGACTCTCAGTGGTGAGTGTGCATCGTACCGTGCGGTAACCCAAATGGCGATGGCGTAGAGAGAACACGCACCATTACGGCTTGTGGATCTCGAAGCGGAAGGAATCGATGAGCCGTTGGGACTTGCGATCGAGTTCGATATCGGGTGGGTTCACCGCGATCGCGCGGTAGACGCGCGAGCCGTTGATGAACACCTTGATCCGCGTGACGAACTGGTGCCCGACCGCGATGTGGTATTCGTGACCGGGGAAGCCGTGTTCGTTGAGCACGTGCTCATCGAGTAGCAACGGCGTCGTGCTACCCGACGACTTGCCCATATAGTGCTCGCGGAGCCTGTTGAACTGTTCTTCGAGTGGAATGTCTTTCCATTCCGGGACATCCGAGAACGTGAGTGAATAATTCACATTGCGGTCCGAGAGAGATACCACGAGTCGGTCCTCCTCTCCCTCGGAACCTACATCGTGTTGCGGGGCGTGCGGGAATTCGACACTGCACGCTCCGTCTGTGGTGGTGTGGCGGCTCCAGCCATCGGCCGTCTGCGACCAATGTTTGCCGGTTGTTGCGACGAGTGACACGAGGCCGCCGAGCACGATCACCGGACCGAGGAGTTTGAACCACTTCCCAATCTTCGCGTGCCATCGGTCAGCTTCTTCACTCGTGCCCGGCTTCTTCCCGAAGACGCGAAAACCGACCAGCGTTACACAGATGCCGATGAGAATGGAGACGCCGTTCGGGAGCACGTCGCCGAACATCTGAGCGGACATGAACGGTCTCCGGGGGGCTTGTGGATGTGCTCAGTGTAACCGCGGCAGTGGTTGGTGGCGCGCAACCGAACCGTAACGGCGCGTGCGCACTGACTCACCGAGTTTCCGTGCGTGGCAGAGTGCGGTTAGAATAATCTTCTCGCCCGCTCCGTGCACACAACCTACAAACCGGAATGAACGTTCGGATCGGTACGGCGGGCTATGCGTACCCCGCGTGGGTCGGCGGGTTCTACCCGCGCGGCACCACACAACACGACATGCTGCCGTATTACGCGACGCGGTTCGCGGCCGTCGAAATCAACTCGTCGTTCTACCGCCCGCCGACGCGCGAGCAGATTACGAAGATGGCCCGTCGGTCACCGCCCGGGTTCGGCTACACGCTCAAGGTGCCGAAGTCCGTGAGCCACGAGAGATCGGTCGACGACATCCCGGCGTTCAAACAGGCCGCCGACCACCTCGTCGCGACGGGCAAGTCGCTCGGGCTGATCTTCCAAATACCGGAAGCGTTCCACAACACCGTCGACAACCGCGCGTGGCTCACGCACGTCGGCGCGCAACTGAAGCCGCATCGAGTGGCAGTGGAGTTCCGGCACCGCTCCTGGAACGCGCCGAACTTGCGCGAGTGGATGGAACACGTCGATCTGGACCTTGTGAGTGTGGGCGTCCCGGACGTTCCCACGCTGTTCCCGCGCGGGCTACGAATCGCGAACCGCCGCATCTACGCCCGGCTCCATTCTCAGAACGCCGACAATTGGTACCAGGACGGTAAGCTGCGTTACGCTTACGACTACACTGAGGCCGAGCTGCGCGAGTGGGCGGTGGGGCTGAAGACTGCGGCCGAAAAGGATCGTGCGGACGAGGCACTGATTTTCTTCAACAACTGCGTGGGGATTCAGGCGATCACCAACGCCGAACGACTCTGCGCCATCCTGAAGGAAATCGCGCCCGCCGTTCGCGTGATCGACCCGCCGCAACCACCGAGCTTGTTCGATGAGTAGACTCGCGGTGCCGGATCGGTCATGCTGGGGGCGGTTCCAGGGGGCGACCGATGACCGAAGCGGAATGGCTGGCGTCTACTGACCCGGAAAGCATAGAGCCTTTCGCTGAGACCCTTGATCTGAACGGTTTTATCTGTTCGGCAGATCGGCAACTGCGGCTATATGTGTGTGGGTGTTGTCGTCGCCTCGGCACTGTGTTGCCGGAGAACATTTCCGGTTCTGTTATCGAAGTCGCTGAGCGTTTTGCGGATGACCGCGCTTCGGAAGTCGAACTCGAAGAAGCGACTCAGTGCTACTGCTACCAAGAATACGATTGGCTCGCCTACCTGCTCCTCCCTGACCTCCGGGTCGTCGCAGCCATCGGCAATGCGACTGACCGTGCTGCCCGGATGCACCCTGCCGGTTTCGAGAGCGAGCGGCGGTCACAAAGCGACATCCTACGGGACATCTTCGGCAACCCGTTTCGCGCCGTCATGTTCGATCCGGGCTGGCGCACGAGTGCCGCAGCAGCGCTGGCGTCCCAGATGTACGAGTCCCGCGACTTCAGCGCGATGCCGATCTTGGGCGACGCGCTCCAGGACGCCGGGTGCGACAACGACGACATCCTGAGTCATTGCCGCGGTGAGGGGCCGCACGTGCGCGGGTGCTGGGTTGTGGATCTGGTGCTGGGTAAAGGGTAGCGCTCTTTCTCATTTCTCGGAGCGCCAGTACACTTTCGCAGACGCTCCCGTTCGTTCTCCGCGGTGATTCGGGCCGATGACCAAACTGTTGCTGCACGTTTGGCAAACGTGGTTCGGCGAGCCGCTCCGTCGGGTCGAAGCGGAATCGCTCGCGTACCGGCTTTCCGACGAGGGCCGCCGGGTCGACTGGAAGACGCCCACGGTTCTGCTCACCGCCGCGATTTGCCTCACGCTCCAGCAATACACCGCGACCCCCGGTCAGGTGCTCGGGACGACCCGGTTCCTGGCGTCCACGTTCGGTGGGCCGGAATCCGGCGCCGAGGTCGACGCGCTGCTCCGCAAATGGAGCGGCGACCAGCTCGCTGCCCGCCTGTGGTGGGCGGGTATCGCGGTCCTCACGTATGCGATCATTCCGCTACTGGTTCTCACGATCGGGTTTCGTGCGCGCCCGGCCGATTACGGGCTGAAGTTGCGCGGCGTCCTCAATGCGTGGCCGCTGTACGTGGTGTTCACGCTGGTCATGGTCCCGCTCGTGTGGGTCTGCTCGGGCGAGGACCGGTTCCAGCAAACGTACCCGTTCTTTCGGTTCGGTTCGCCCGAGCACGTTCGGAAAGACTTGTGGAAGTGGGAACTCGCCTACGCCGCACAGTTCGTGAGCCTGGAATTCTTCTTCCGCGGGTTCATCATTCACGGTACCAAGCACCGCTTCGGCATGTACGCGGTGTTCGTCTCGGTCGTGCCCTATGTCCTCATTCACTTCGGTAAGCCCATGCCGGAAGCGACCGCGTCGATTATTGCGGGCGTCGTGCTCGGGTTCATGAGCCTCGTTACGCGGTCGGTCTGGCTCGGCGCTGCGCTTCACATTGGCGTCGCGTGGGGAATGGATTTCGCGTGCTTGGCGCGCCGCGGATTTCTGTGAACCTCATTGTGCGCGGCTGTGTCTGTGTCGGTCGCCCGACCCCGAACGGATTTGACACCGGGTCACATTTCTCGCGCCCAAAGCGGTGACCGTTTCGTTCCCGTTTCCCTAAAACTGAACGTATGACCTCTGCCATTCGCGTTAGCGGCCTCGTGAAGACGTACCCCGCTCGACCGCCGGTCGAGGCCGTGCGCGGTCTCGATCTGGAGGTGAATGTCGGGGAGTGCTTCGGGCTGCTCGGTCCCAACGGGGCCGGAAAGACCACGACCCTCGAAATCATCGAGGGGCTGCTCGACCCGACCGCGGGCGAGGTGGAGATCCTCGGGCTGAAGTGGGGCACAAACGACACCGAGATCCGCAACAAGATCGGGATCTCGCTTCAGGAAACGCGGCTCTCGGACAAACTCACGGTGCGCGAAACGGTTACGCTGTTTCGCTCGTTCTACTCGGTCGGCATCGCGCCGGACGAGGCCATCGGCCGCGTGAGCCTCGAAGAGAAGGCCAACGCTTACGTCGACAAACTCTCCGGCGGGCAGCGCCAGCGCCTCGCGGTCGCGACCGCACTCGTCGGCGACCCGGAGTTGCTCTTCCTCGACGAGCCGACTACGGGGCTTGACCCGCAATCCCGGCGCCAGCTCTGGGACGTGATTCGCTCGATCAAGGACCGCGGGCGCACGGTCGTTATCACCACGCACTACATGGACGAAGCCGAGCGGTTGTGCGACCGCGTCGCGGTGATCGACCACGGAAAGGTGATCGCGCTCGGCACGCCCGCGGAACTGATCGCCCGCGTTGGTGGGGAGCACGTCATCGATCTCGATATCGATCCGACCAGTTCAACTCGCCCCCGAACCGCCGAACTCTCGAATCTGCCTACCGTGAACTCGGTGCGAGAAGAGGGCGACCACGTTACGATCACCGCGAGCGAGCCGCACCGCGCGCTTCCCGCACTTCTCGACCTTGTGCGAACGGTCGGAGTGAAGATCGCGGGCCTCACGACTCGCACTGCAACCCTCGAAGACGTGTTCGTAACGCTTACCGGGCGCCACCTGCGCGACGAATCATAGTTCCGAGTTCCAGGTTCTGAGTTGAAAACCGACTCGAACCGGAACGTGTGTTTTTAACTCTGGAACTGGGCACCTGGAACTCGGAACTATGTCTCCACTCTGGCAACTGACGCTGGCCCGGTTCCGCGAGTTCTACCGCGAGCCGGCCGCGCTCTTCTGGGTGTACGGGTTCCCGCTGATTCTCGCGTGCGTGCTCGGGATGGCGTTCAGCGAGAAGCCCGTGCCCGCATCGAACGTGGACATCTTGTTCGACCCGGCGAACCCCAGCGCGGCCGAGAAGTTGCGCGAGAAGCTCGGGGCCGATCCGGGGCTCAATGTCGCGTTCAACGACGAAGCGACCAGCCGCAAGCGGCTCCGCACGTCGAAAACGGACGTGATCGTCATCCCGCGCCCGGGAACCGCGGGCGGTCACGAGTACCTGTTCGATGAGACTCGCTCTGAAAGCGTGCTCGCGCGCAACGCCGCAGACCGCGCCCTGTTACGGTCCGCGCACCCGACTCAGGCGCTCCCGACCGAAACCGCTGTGACTGAACCGGGTGGGCGCTACATCGACTTCCTGATCCCCGGCTTGCTCGGCATGAACTTGCTCGGGGGTGGGTTGTTCGGTGTGGGGTTCGCGGTCGGTGACCTGCGCGTGCGCAAGCTCTTGAAGCGCTTCCAGGCGACGCCGATGCGCCGGTCCGATTTTCTGCTGAGTATGATGTTGAGTCGGCTCATCTTCACGTTCATCGATATTGGGCTTTTGCTCGGGGTCACGTACCTCGTGTTCGACATCCGCGTGCGCGGGAACCCGCTCGTTTTTCTCGCGCTCGTCGCGATCGGGGGAGCCGGGTTCGCCGGGCTGGGGTTACTCATCGGTTCGCGCGCGCGCACGATGGAAACGGTCGCGGGGCTGGTGAACGCGGTCATGCTTCCGATGTACGTGCTTTCGGGCGTGTTTTTCTCCGCGGCACGGTTCCCGGAGGGGATGCAGCCGTTCATTCAGGCGCTGCCGCTTACCGCGCTGAACGACGGGCTGCGTGCGGTCATGAACGATGGTGCCGGTTGGGAGGCGCTCCCGCACCCGCTGATCGTGCTTACTTTGTGGGGCGGTATCAGTTTCGCGATCGCGCTTCGCATTTTCCGCTGGCGCTAGGCCACCGTTTGGGTACGGCTTGAACTTGTACTCGGCGCCGGGGCGTAGGAGCCAGGAGCGGAAGCCGTCGCAGAACCGGATCAATAAAACGGCACGCGGACAAGAACGGTCCGCGTGCCGTGTCATTTTCAGAGGCTCTCATGCTCCCCATTAATCTCTCGGGCAAAGTCGCACTCGTCTCCGGCGTCGGCGACAACATTAGCTTCGCGTGGTACATCGGGAAAACGCTCCAGGCGGCCGGAGCCACGGTCGTGCTCGCGTGCCACCCGCGCGTGATGGGGATCGTCGAGGGGGTGCTCACCCGCGACGTGGACCGGGAGTCGCGCCTGCTGCCGGACGGGAGCGAGTTCAAGCCGGCGAAGCTGTTCCCGTGCGACGCGAGCTACGACACGATGGCCGACGTGCCGGACGAGATCCGCACCAACCGTCGCTACGCGCAGTTCCCGGAATACTCGATCCAGGGCACCGTGGACGCGGTTGCGAAGGAGTTCGGCGGGATCGACATCCTCATCCACTCGATCGCGTTCAGCTCGGAAATCAAGAAGTCGCTGATCGAGACGAGTCGGAAGGCGTACCACGAGGCGATGGGGATCTCGGCGTACTCGCTCGTGAGCATGGTTCGGGCGGCGGCGCCGCACATGGCGAACCGCCCGGGCGGGGCGAGCGTGGTGGGGCTGACCTACGTCGCCGGGGAGCGGGTGGTCCCGCACTACGGGGGCGGCATGGGGACGTGCAAGGCCGCGCTCCAGATGGACGCGAAGCAGCTCTCGTGGTTCGTGGGCGACAAGAACGTCCGCGTGAACCTGATCTCCGCCGGCCCCTACGCCAGTCGCGCGGCGCGGGCGATCAACCCGGACTTCGACAAGCTCATCACGCACGCGGCCGAGCACTCCCCGCTGCGCCGGCCGATCGAGCCGGAAGAGGTCGCGAACGCGGCCCTCTACCTGTGCAGCCCGTTCGCCAGCGCCGTGACCGGTCAGATCCTCTACGTGGACTGCGGTTACAACATCATGGGGACGTGAGCGAGAAGGGTCGCCCCGTGATTACGTTTCTGTTCTGGAACATCAAGAAGAAGCCGCTTTCGGGCCGCGTGCGCAACTTGGTTGTTGCACACGCGGTCGACGTGGTGGTACTCGCAGAGTGCCAAACACCGTCCACAACGGTCGTAACCGCGCTGGACGCCACGGGACATGGTCCGTTCGCACTCGTTCCGGGATCGGGTTCGAGGCTCCAGCTCTACACGCGACTGCCCACCGCTCGTTGGCACGCTCTGTACCAAGATCCGCTCGAAGCGTGGCTGACGTTCCGGGTCCAAATCGGCCGCCGCCCGGCTTTTTTGTTGTTCGTTGCGCACCTGCCGAGCAAGCTCCACGCGGGCGAAATGGACCAACTGCTGGTCGCGAACCAACTGGCCGCGAATATTCGCGCCACAGAAACCCAGCAGGGGCACGAGCGCACGATCGTTGTCGGCGATTTGAACGCCAACCCATTCGAGAGTTCGGTCGTTTGGGCCGGCGGACTTCAGGCCGCGATGAGCCGCGACGTGGTCGCCCGATTGGGCGGCGAGCGCGAAGTGCGGGGCACCGAATACCCGCTCTTCTACAACCCGATGTGGGGCGCCCTCGGGGACCGAACCCCTGGTCCCTCGGGCACCTACTATCGCTCCCCTTCTGGGAGTGTAAACTACTTTTGGAACACCTACGATCAGGTGTTGTTGCGGGCGCAACTGATGAATCACCTTCGCGACGTGATCGTTCCCGACACGGACGGTGTGAACACGTTGCTTACTGTCAACGGTCTACCGGACGCGGCAAGTGGTTCCGATCACTTACCGCTAGTGTTCCGACTCGACTGGTGACCGCCGGGGGAATCATGGCCGATGAGATGACGAGCTACTGGCCCGACGATTTTGACGTGAAAATTCTGTCGCCGTTAGCCGTATTGCGAATCCAAGCTGGAGCGCTGTCCGCGAAGACTCACGGGTTGTTGGAAGCCGAGGTGGTGACCGCATCTTCGCAGAGGAGCGTGACTCACGAGCTTCAATTGATCGCCCCGGCGCTCAGCGGCGAGCGCCGCACGGTGCTAACCGTAATACACGCCATAAACGAGCCCTACCCAGCGACGCTTGAGGCCGCCATATTTGAGCCCGATGCCGACCATTACGACACAGAACGGGAGTGGCGTCCGGAGGCATCGACGTCCCAAGAGTTTAAAGATTTGGTAAAGCGCGTGCTTCAGTCGAAGCAGGTTCGCGGGGTAGTTGAATCACTGCTCGCTCGGAGTCAAGAGAGTTCGGCTTCCGCTTCTGCCTGAACCGTGCTGCGAATGTTCCCTGAACGTCGCCGAGGCCGCGACGACGTATCCGTTTTGACGCAGGTTCCGCCGTCCCGCGTTCTTTTCTCGAGGCTCCCCTATTATGCCCATCCCCATCACGTGCCCCGGTTGCTCGGCCCGGATGAACGCGCCCGACGCCGCGGTCGGTAAGAAGGTCAAGTGCCCCAAGTGCCAGACGGTGCTCGCGGTTCCGGCACCAGTGGCGGACGTTCCGGCCTTCGAGGTGGTGGAGGATGAATCGCCGGTTGAGGCGAGTACAGGGCGCAAGGGGGCGCGGAAGAAGATCGTGGTGGAAGACGACGAGTGGCCTCGCCGGAACCGGTCACGCGCCGCAGGGCCTGAGAGCGAATCGCGCACAACGCGAAACGTCGTCGTGGGCGTGGTCGCCGCTTTCAGCCTCGTAATAACGGTCGGTGTGGTGGCCGGCGCGGTCTACTACATGAGCCGTGGTCAGAGCGAAGACAATGCCCCGGCGAACACGAGCGCCGATCCTCCGGCAAAGGAGGTCGGTTCAGGCGAACCTGGTTCCGCCGTCCCGAACCCGTCTGTCGACCCGCCTAAGCTACCCGAGTTCCGAGAGGTTCGCTCGTTTTCGTTACTTGGAGACGGGAAGCGAATGGTCATCGGTGGCGCTGCCCGGTTGGAAAAGGGAGCCGATCGCACCCGTGAAAATGAAGTTTGGGTTTGGGATTTCCGTACCCAACCACTGAAAATCGCTCCGCTGTCTGGCCCTCTAATCCAATCTCTCGTTTCTCCTGATGGTACGTTGCTCGCAGTTCGTCCATTGCTTCAACGCAAAGTCGAGTTTTTCTCTCTTGAAACGAATCGGGTCGTGAAAGCGGTTCAACTTCCGTCTGACGCCCCTCTCGTGGGGACGATGACGTTTACGGAGGACGGTTCCGCACTTGTGCTGATCGATGGTGGCACGGTCCTCCTGATCCGGACGGACGGAACTGTCGCGCAGAGGAAGGGATTGCAAAGTCCCGCTCGAGAGGAACTCGATATGAACCGGGGCATGACCTACGTTCCCGCGCTCAAACGGGTCGTGAGTCTCAGAGATTTGAGGGACACTTCGGGGCCAGAATTGGCAGCGTGGGATCCGTTGTCAGACGCACCGCCTGTGGTGTTGCGGTTAAAAGATGTCAGCTATCGGGCAGCCAGTTACACCGCGTCCGCGGATGGTAAGACAATCGCAGTTTGCTCTATGGCCGGGCACGGGGCGTGTGAGCTGACATTTCACCGCACCAACGACGGGGTTCGTACCGGGGCATTTCCGGTCGCGGGCGGGCCATCCGGTGTGTACAGTCGGCTTGCTCTTTCGTCCGACGGCCGTTACTTGGCTGGTGTCACCGCTGGTAGTAGACGTTGTGATTTGATTCGTGTCGCCGATGGCCGGCGCCTTTATCGGATTGACCTTCAATTGCTGGACGTGTTGGATAGCGTCGGTAGGGCAGGTCCGGTGTTCAGTGGTGACGGAAAGTGGCTCTATTTCGATGCGAAGGGGCTCATGCGACGAGTTGCGACTGAGACTGGAGAGGAAGAGCTGTTGTCCAAAGCGCCCTGAACGTGAAAAACACCCGAATGCTGTTGCCGTATTCGCGAAAGTACCGTATCTTTCTTCCAACGCGCTGTGCGTGCGCAGCCGTTATTGAAAACTTAAGTTGGTGAGTATCTTATCCAGAGTGGCTGAGGGGCCAGGCCCGACGACGCCACAGCAACCGGTCTACTGTTGCACGTTCCCAACGTGCGGCACGCGATGCAGGTGCTAACTCCTGCCCGGCAAACGCCGCGGCTCCCGAACAACGGGGGAAGCGGTATGGCCGGGGAAGATAAGATCTCGCGCGGGGCTAATAGCCCCGCCGTACTCTTATCTCACCATAACTGCCAAATTTGGCAGCACTTCTGGCTAAGTAAACCCACCCACTCAAAACGAATTTTCGCCGCGTGATGCGGTCCGTGCGTCTCTCTTCTCAGAGGTTCTGCTGTGGCGAGTAACGACTTCGTTCTGGGGCTGAAGTGTCGCGTGTGCGGCAAGCTCTACCCGAAGGCCGCGAGCTTCTTCTGCCCGGACGATTCCGGGCCGCTCGAAGTCGCCTACGATTACGACCGCATCAAGCCGAACGTTAGCCGAGCCAAATTCACCTCCCGCCCCCGCAACATGTGGCGCTACCGCGAGTTGCTCCCGCTCGACGGCGAACCGACCGTCGGCCCGCAAGTCGGCGGGACGCCGCTCATCCGCGCCGACCGGCTCGCGGACGCGCTCGGCGTCGAGCGCCTCTGGATCAAGAACGACGCGGTCAACTTCCCGACGCTCTCGTTCAAGGACCGCGTGGTGTCGGTCGCGCTGTCGAAGGCGCGCGAACTCGGGATGCGGATGGTCGGGTGTGCCAGCACCGGCAACCTCGCGAACAGCGTCGCGGCCCTCAGCGCCTCCGCCGGGCTGGAGACGGTCATTCTCGTGCCCGCCGACCTGGAGCGCGTGAAGATTTACGGCACCGCGCTCTACGGCGCGAAAGTGGTGAAGGTGTCCGGTACCTACGACCAGGTGAACCGGCTCTGCACTCAGATCGTGATGAAGTACGGTTGGGGATTCGTGAACGTGAACCTGCGGCCGTTCTACGCCGAGGGCTCCAAGACGGTCGGCTTCGAGATCGCCGAAGACCTCGGCTGGCGATTCCCGCAACACGTCGTGTGCCCGATGGCCGGCGGCGCGCTCATCGGCAAGATCCACAAGGGCTTCACCGAACTGAGTCGGCTGGGACTGGTTGACGCCCCCGTGACGACGAAGATGTACGGCGCGCAGGCGAGCGGGTGCAACCCGATCAGTGACTGCGTGAAGAGTAACCGCGAGCGCCACAAGCCGATCAAGACGCCGAACACGATCTGCAAGAGCCTCGCGATCGGCGACCCGGCCGACGGGTACTTCGCCGCGAAACTGATCCGCGACAGCGGCGGTTGGGCGGAAGACGTGACCGACGCCGAAATCGTGGAGTCGATGCTGCTCCTCGCGAAGACGGAAGGCGTGTTCGCGGAGACGGCCGGCGGAACCACGCTCGCCGTGGCGAGGAAGCTCATCGAGTCGGGCCGCATCCCGCGGAACGAGGAGATCGTGATCTGCATCACCGGCAACGGGCTGAAGACCCAGGACGCGGTGTTCGACGCGATCGACGAGCCGACCATCATCAAGCCGACGCTGGTCGACTTCGAGGCGCTCACCGGGGCCGCCGAAGCAGTCGCCGAACCAGCGCTGGCATGACGCGATAGGTGTCCGGCGAGCGGGAGTTGACCTGCTCGCCGTTCCCGGTCCCGCCTTCGCGAAGTAAGATGAAAAGATTCACGGCCAGCGACGCGCTCGCGTACCGAGCTTCACGCGCGCCGGCCGTAACGCACGAGTTTGATTACCGACGAGGAGATATGGCGATCAAGATCCAGATCCCGACGCCGATGCGGGAACAGTCGGGCGGGAAGGCGGAAGTGGAAGTCACCGGGGCGACGGTCAAGGCCGCGCTCGAAGACCTGCTCCGCCAGTACCCCGGGCTCGGGGCGAAGTTGTTCGATAACGGCAAACTGCGCCCCTACATCAACGTGTTCCTCAACGACGAGGACATCCGCTACCTCGACGAGATGGACACCGCGGTCACGGACGGCGTCGTTCTCGCGCTGATCCCGGCCGTCGCCGGCGGGTGAGCGATGCCCGTGGTCAGCGTCTCCGAAATGTTCCTCGACCGTGCGGTGACCGGCACCCATTGGGTGACAATTCGCGTCGAGGCGAATACGGGGCCGACGATCGCGGCGGAGCTGCTGGCCCGGTTCCCACAGCTCCGCTTGAAACATCCAGAGGCGGCGAAACCACACGAAATACGCTGGTTCGGACTCTGGCGGGACGACGGCAACGACGATCTGAGATACGAACCCGATGTGTTGATTGGCGAAGACGAGGTTGTTCACTTCGTCAACCAGCTTGGGTGTTGAACGATGGCCGACGAAGCACCGGACGCGAAGCCCGAAGAGACCCCCGAAGGGGCCGCGGTGTTCCCGGAGATCCCGGAGGAACTCGGCGTTCACCCGTTGTTACTCGCCGCGATCCACGCTTACGTGTTCCTCGAAGGCTCCGAGGCCGCGGTGCTGAACGCGGCGGTCGCGGAAGAGGCGATGAACTACATCGTGTCGTACCTCCAGCGGCTCGACGGCAACGACCTGCGCCGCGCCCGCGAGGACATGGCCACCCTTGTCGGGTTCGCGAAGACCGAGAAGTGGCCCAAACAGCACGTGCGCTTCCTGCAAGAGTTCCTCAAAGAAAACGGAATAGGTCAGTAGGCGCTGCGCCGACTCCACACCGAAGGGGGAGCGCGAACCGCTCCCCCTTACTACTTAACGTACCCATGACCGACACCAACCCGCTCGAACGCTACTCCCGACAAATGCGATTCCCCGGTCTCGGCAAGGTCGGGCAGGAGAAGCTACTCGCGTCGCGCGTCACGCTGTGCGGGTGCGGGGCACTCGGCACCGTGCTCGCGAACGTACTGGTCCGCGCGGGCGTCGGGTTCGTCCGCGTCATCGACCGCGACTTCGTCGAGCCGTCGAACCTCCAGCGCCAGGTGCTATTCGACGAGTCCGACGTGACGAACAACCTGCCCAAAGCAGAAGCCGCGGCCACCAAGCTCCGGCAGATCAACTCGTCGGTCACGGTGGAGCCGATCGTCGCGGACATCAACCGCACCAACATCGAGGAGTTCTGCGAGGGTGCCGATCTCATCCTTGATGGGAGCGACAACTTCGAGATCCGGTACCTCATCAACGACGTCGCCATCAAGCACAACAAGCCGTGGGTGTACGGTGGCGCGGTCGGCAGCCAGGGGATGAGCATGACCATCATCCCGGGCGAAACGCCGTGCTTGCGCTGTGTGTTTGAAGCGGCTCCCGCGCCCGGTGAAACCGGCACCTGCGAAACCGCCGGCGTATTGGCGCCCGCGGTGAACATCGTCGCGAGTTACCAGTCCACGGAAGCGATCAAATTACTGTCTGGGAACAAGGCCGCGGTGAACCGCGAGTTGCTCATTCTCGACGTGTGGGAGAACACGAACAAGCGCGTGAAGGTAGCGCCGTTGGCCGGGCGTAAGGGGCAGTGCCCGTGTTGCGCGAAGCGCAACTTCGAGTGGCTCGACGGCGCCCACGGCACACAAACGACCTCCCTGTGTGGGCGCAACGCGGTCCAGGTGAGCCACCGCGTGAAGGGCAAGCTCGACTTCGCGTACCTCGCGAGCGTGCTGAAGCAGTCCGGCGAGGTGAGCTACAACAAGTTCCTGCTGAAGTTCCAGCTCACCGAGAACGGCGACCCCTACGAGTTCACCGTGTTCGAGGACGGGCGCGCGATCATCAAGGGCACGAGCGAAACGGACAAGGCTCGTACCCTTTACGCGAAGTACGTCGGGCACTGAGCCGGGTAGCCGGACGTCCGCCGCTCGTGGTACGATGGGGCAGGAGGTGAATCATGCCAGAAATCGTGCTGACCGAAGAACAGGCAAAACAACTGGCCGGGGCGGTTGCGCCCGTTGAAGTAAAAGACTCCGCGGGTCGAGTTGTCGGCCGCCTCGATCCCGTACTGACGCCCGAGTTCATTGCGGAACTCAAGCGCCGGGCCGCGACGCCCGGCCCGCGGTATTCCGGGGTACAGATCCAGGCGCGGCTGCAAGCCCTACAAACTGAACAAGATCGCATCGGCCGGTTCGACGCCGAATATGCGAAGGCGTTCCTGGATCGCCTCGAGCAAGCGGACCCGGGCACGTATGGGCCGAAAGGGGCGTCATGAATTTCACGGTCGATTGGCAACCCGAGGCCGACGACGGACTGGCCGACGTCTGGACGGGTGCATCGGACCAAGCGGCCGTTACTCGCGCGTCCGCGCTAGTCGATCAACTCTTGGCGCTCGACCCTTTGGGTCTCGGTGAATATCTGTCCGAAGGGTTGTGGCGCGTGCGCGTGCCACCGCTCGTGGTCCACTACACAGTTGATTTGGCGCGCCGACACGTTGATGTCACTCACGCCGCCCGCACCGCCTGATTCTAATCTCATGATCTACCTCGATAACGCCGCGACCAGTTTCCCGAAGCCGGAGAGCGTGTACGTCGCGATGGACCGCTTCGCGCGGACCTCGCTCGCCAACCCCGGGCGCTCCGGGCACAAGATGGCGCTGGAGTCCGAGCACGCGCTGTCCGACGCCCGGCACCGGCTCAACCGCTTCTTCAACGGGCGCGACGCGGACCGCTGGGCGTTCACGCTCAACTGCACCGACGCGCTTAACATGGCGTTCAAGGGCGTGCTGAACGACGGCGACCACGTCATCACCACCGACCTCGAACACAACAGCGTGTCGCGCCCGCTCGTCGCGCTCGCCCAGGCGGGGCGCATCACGCTCACTCGCGTGCCGGCCGACGCGGGCGGGAGCATCGACCCGGAAGCGATCCGCGCCGCGATCGGGCCGAAGACCCGGCTCATCGCGATGACGCACGCGAGCAACGTGCTCGGCACCGTGCAACCGATCGCGGACGTGGGGCGCATCGCACGCGAACACGATCTGCTGTTCCTCGTGGACGCAGCTCAAACCGCGGGCGCGTTTCCGCTCGACATCCAGGCCGCGAACATCGACCTGCTCGCGTTCCCGGGGCACAAGTCGCTGCTCGGGCCGACCGGGTCCGGCGCTCTGTTCGTCGGTCCGCGTGCCACGCTGCGTCCGTGGCGCGAGGGCGGGACCGGCGGAGACTCGCTCACGCCCACGCAGCCGACCGACTTTCCGCACCACCTCGAAGGCGGCACGCCGAACGTGCTCGGCGTCGTCGGACTGATCGCGGGGCTGGATTTCGTGGAAGAGAAGGGCGTCGAGGCGATCCACCGGCACGAACAGGCGCTCTGCGAGCGGCTCCGTGCTGCGCTGGTCGAATTGCCCGGCTTCGAGCTTTTCGGGCACGCGGACCCCGCGCGAAGGGTGAGCGCACTCAGCTTCCGGTGCGAGGTGCTCGCCGCGCCGGAACTCGCGGGACTGCTCGATCAGTCGTTCAACATTGCCGTTCGACCCGGGCTGCACTGCGCCCCGTACATACACAAGGCTCTCGGTACCGCACCCGACGGCCTCGTGCGAGTCAGCCCCGGTGCGTTCAACACCGAAGCCGACATCGACCACCTCGTTGACGCGCTGAAGCAGATCACCGGCACCGTGTGAGCCGACTCTGTTAAGTGTTCTGTGCCGCAAAATAACTTCACACTGGAACCACGCGAAGCAAACACTACCCTAATTGTCATTCCGCCGGTGAACATTCCCCTCTCAACGCCAGCGGTACTCGCGAGGTTCTTACTCATGCTGCGTCGCGTATTGTTCGCGCTCGCCGGGGTCGCTGTTGCAGCGCTCCTGGCGACGGACCGCACCCCGAGTGCAATCGCCGCCGAGGGCGGCATTGCCGGCAACTGGCAACTCTCAACCGTGACCGCCGGTGGCGAATCAACGGTGTGCATCCTGAAGATCGAGACGAACGCCGGGAAGCCGTCGGTCGTCATTCTGGCCGCCCCGCAGAACACGGAAACGACCGTGGGCGACGTCCGCGTGACGGACAAGACTGTGGCGCTGAACGTCAAACTGGTGCGCACCGTTGGGGGGCGACAAGTTCCGACCGAACATGCGTTCGTCGGGGTTCGCGGGGCGGACGGGAAGGTGATCCTGGGGAGTACGGGCACCGACACGTTCCGTACCCGGGCCAAGCTGACCGCGACCGATAAGGACAAGCTCGAAGGCGAGCTCTTCGTTCGCACGCCGCTGCCCGAACCGATGACGAAACTCCAGCAGCTCAACAGTCGCGTGGCGACGGCGCAAGGCAAGATGATCCAAGAAAAGGATCAGGAGAAGCGGAAGGAACTGCAGAAGGAGTTTACTGAAGCGCGCAAGGATCTCGAAGAAAAGCTCCCCGGCTTGTACAAGGAAGTGGTCGAGAAGCACGCCGACACCCTGGCCGCGTCCGACGCCGCGGTGAACCTGCTCGCGATGTCCGCGCGCACGAAGACGACGGCCGACGAAGCCAAAAAACTCATCCAGATCGTGCAGAAGCAGGGCGCCCCCTACGGCCCGCTGTACACGGGCGTCACGCTCGCGCGGGTCGCCGAAACGCTCGCCGCCCAAGAGGGGCTGGAACCGGTCGCGCTGGCCGCGATCGAGCCGTCCGCGAAGGTGCTGACGCAGGACGATTCGGCCGCGGTGCGGTCTACGATTCTGTCCGCCTACCAACTCGCGCTGACGAAGAACGGCAAGACGGACGCCGCGAAGACCGTGGCCGCCGAACTCGCCAAACTGGAACTCGTGCTCGACGCGGAAT
This sequence comes from Gemmata sp. SH-PL17, assembly GCF_001610855.1. NCBI lineage: Bacteria > Pseudomonadati > Planctomycetota > Planctomycetia > Gemmatales > Gemmataceae > Gemmata > Gemmata sp. SH-PL17. The sequence goes on along the minus strand of NZ_CP011271.1, from coordinate 7,013,235 downwards.
ACGCGAAGACGGTCCCGCCGTTCAAGCCGACCGCGTTCGCCGGGCGCCAGGACAAGAGCGCGAACCAGGTCGCCGTGATGGAACTGTTCACCGGCGCGCAGTGCCCGCCGTGCGTGGCCGCGGACGTCGCGTTCGACGCGCTCCAGAAGTCGTACAAGCCGACCGACCTCCTGCTGATCCAGTACCACCTGCACATTCCGGGACCGGACCCGCTGACCAACGCGGACACCGTGGCCCGCGCGAAATTCTACAACGTGAACAGCACTCCCAACACGTTCTTCAACGGTAAGGCGGCGGCAGCGGGCGGTGGTGGCATGCCCAACGCCGAGAGCAAGTTCACCCAATACCGCGGCATCATCGACCCGCTCCTGGAGAAAACCGTCGAGACGAAGGTCGGCGGCCGGGCCACGCGCGCGGGCGACAAGATCGACATCTCGGTCGAGGTGACCGAGGGCGCCGGCGACGACATGAAACTCCGGCTGCTGCTCGTCGAAGAGAACATCAAGTACGTCGGCGGGAACCGACTCCGGTTCCACCACCAGGTGGTACGCGCGATGCCGGGCGGTGTGGACGGCGTTGCGATCAAGGACAAGGCGTTCAAGCAGACCGTTACGGCCGACCTGGGCGACGTGCGCAAGGAACTGACGAAGTACCTCGACGAGTACGCCAAGACCCGGCCGTTCCCGAAGGCGGACCGCCCGATGGATATGAAGGCGCTGAAGGTGATTGCCCTGGTTCAAAACGATAAGACCAAGGAGATCGTTCAGGCCGTTCAGATCGAAATCGATGGCAAAATTGCGGGCGGACAGTAACACTGTTCGTTCTGGTGAGGACCGGCGCCACGGGTGGCGCCGGTCTTTTCGTTTTCGCGTTCGGGTACGGCGCGAAGCGCGGGCTTCCGCGTTCAAGTATCTTTCCTTCACGGCTCCCCCCGGATATCTTCACCAAACAGCCCACTCATCACGCCGTCATGGAGGGACTCGCAATGACGTTCGAGATAGTCGTGCAGTTGCCCGTTACCGGCGCGTTCGGGACGGACGAAGAGTTCGACTTGCGCACGCAGTTGGAGCGTGACTTCAACGCGGCACTTGTGGCAGAAAATGCGGGCGAGTCCGGGCGCGGCGAAACCGACGGCGGGCGCATGAGCGTCTACCTGGAGTCCGTGACCGATCACGACGTGGCCCTGCGAATTGTGAAGGGCGTGCTCGTGCGGCACAAATTGCTGCACCGCGCAACGGTCCTTCTGGAAACGCGCTGCGAGGCCGATTCCGACGACATCGAGCGCCGGGTTCTTTGGCCGCTCCAGTCCGCGGCCGTGCGCGTGGCCTGATCCTTTACACCTCACGGACCGAGCGACTCTCCCACTTCGGTGGCGGGAGGCTGTTGTTTGCTTTCTCTCCAATTGCGCTGACGCCGAGTATCGGTCATACTGGAGCATTCGCCCGCGTTCCGTTCGGGTCGCTCCGATGCGTCAATTTTTGGCCGTTCTTATTTTGGTTGCGCTGTTCCTGGTGCTCGTTGGGAGCCGGTTCCAGGCGTCCGACGGCGATAAACTCGCGGCCGTGTCGCGCCTCACTGCCCGAAAGATACAAGCGGCACTTCCGCCAGACGTGAACATCGCCGCGCCGATCGAAGCGCTACGCAAGGGGCTGCCGACGCACGCCGACGACGCGGTGCGCACGCGGCTCGCCGCGGACAAGCGGTTCGTGGGCGTCGAGTTCAAGGTGACAGCCGAGGGGAACGTGGTGACGCTCCGCGGCGTGGTACCCGATGCGCGGATCAAACGATTGGCGGTCGGCGTGGCCGAGAACACGGTCGGTGTCGAGAAGGTAGTGGACGAGCTAGCAATTCCGGCCGAATGAGGCGTGCGATCAGTGGTGTCACCAGAGACCGAGAGACTGTTGGCAGTGTTGCGCGATCGAGCGTACAAATCCCAATCATCAATCCTTTCCGTTGAAACAAGTCCGTCCTGAATCGGAAACAATTAGGGTTACAAACACCGTAACGGTGCGGAGCGCTGGAGCGCGACGAAACACGAAGGGCTTCAGTGGACCGAAGGGGAGCCTTGAGGTGGAATAGGTATCCCGCACCCGACTGAAGCGGTTCGTGCGACTCGTTCCCGAACGAGTTGAGGACGTGGCGTGACGATCGAAGAAACCGCTCTGCTCGCCGCGATTGCGGCAGAACCTGTCGAGGACGTTCATCGCTTGGCCTACGCTGATTGGCTCGATGAAGGCGGCCGCCACGAGCGCGCTGAGTTCATCCGGGTGCAATGCGAGCGCGCGGTATTGGAACGCCCGGTTCGGTTGTTCAGTTGGCACGATCCCGAGTGCCGGCGGAACTCAGGGCGGCACCGGCGCCTGTTCGAGTGGCGCGGCGACTGCCAGCGGTGCGCTGAACTGCGCGCGTATCACAGCGGCCTGGAACAACTCAAGACTCGAATCAAGGCGCTCCGCGAGCGCGAGCGTGCTCTGTACCAAACCGCGACGGTGTGGCTGCTGCCGACCATTCCGGCCGCAATCACCCAAGTGGTGCTCGATTGGGGCGAGATCAACGTCTCCTGTACCGGCCTCGCTGGAGTTATGCACCGCGGCTTCGTTGATGGCGTTACCTGCACGTTTGGCGATTGGCTCGCACATTGGCGTGCGGTTCTCGCGGCCCAACCGATAACCCGTGTGAAGCTGAAAACACATCCGGAAATCGCGCCCGTGTTTCAGGACGATCGCGTCGTTGGGGTGAGCGTCGAGGGCGGGCAACATTTGCACCCTTATGGATGGCCTCCTGTCGCAATGCTCGAAAAGGAGTGGCCCGGTCTTTCGTATGAACTGCCGCCGTCGTTCTAGAGTCGCAAAATCACAAGAACTCTCGCTCCCGCGCGGTCGTACCTCGTCAAACCAAGCTCGTCCTTGAGGGACTGTAAATCGCTCTCATTGTTTAATCCGCGTTATCTGCGTTATCCGCGGCTCTTCCTTCTGCTTCTCACGCGCTGGGTGTCGCTGCCCGCTCCCTCGCGGTCGCGGCTCGTCAAACTCCGAAATGCGATCGGCCCGGGTACTCACAATTGAGTACCCGGGCCGATCGTTGTTACCGAACCTTACGGTCTCGCGACCGCGGGTTGGTTAGTACATGTCGTCGTATGCGCCGGGGGCGGCGTCCTTCTTGCTGTCCTTCTTCTGCTCTTCGGCGATCATCGCGTCGGAGGTGAGGAGCAGCGTGGCGACGCTGGCCGCGTTCTGGAGGGCGCTGCGGACGACCTTCGTCGGGTCGATGATCCCGCGCTTCACCATGTCGTCGTACTCGCCGGCGCGGGCGTCGTACCCGTAGTTCTTGTCGTTCTTCGCGAGCACTTCCTTCGCGATCACGTTGCCGTCTTCGCCGGCGTTTTCCGCGATCTGCTTCACCGGCGCGCGGCACGCGCGGACGATGATCTTGTACCCGACCTTCTCGTCGTCGCTGAGCCCCTCGGGGGCGGCCAGCCCGGTGCTGGAGCGGAGCAGCGCGGTGCCGCCGCCGGGCAGGATGCCTTCCTGGTGCGCGGCCTTGGTCGCGTGCATCGCGTCCTCGACCCGCATCTTCTTTTCCTTCACTTCGCTCTCGGTCGCCCCGCCGACGTTAATCTTCGCGACCCCGCCGGACAGCTTCGCGACGCGCTCCTGGAGCTTTTCCTTGTCGTAGTCGCTGGTGCTCTTTTCCAGTTCCTTCTGGATGGTGGCGATGCGCTCCTTGATCGCCGCCTTCTTGCCGCCGCCCTCGATGACGGTGGTGTTGTCCTTGTCCACCTTGATCTTCTTGGCGGAGCCCAGGTCTTCGAGCGTGACGGTTTCGAGCTTCATGCCCAGGTCTTCAAAAATCGCCGTGCCGCCGGTGAGCACCGCGATGTCCTGGAGGATGGCCTTGCGGCGGTCGCCGTAGCCCGGGGCCTTCACCGCGCACACCTTGAAGGCGTAGTTCGACTTGATGACGTTCACCACGAGCGTGGCGAGCGCTTCGCCGTCGACTTCTTCGGCGATGATGAGGAGCGGCTTGCTCTGTTGGACGACCTTCTCCAGGATCGGGAGCATGTCGCGGGCGGCGCTGATCTTCTTCTCGTAGACGAGGACGTAGGCGTCTTCGAGTTCGCACTCCATCGTTTCGGAGTTGTTGATGAAGTACGGCGACAGGTAGCCGCGGTCGAACTGCATCCCCTCGACGAACTCGTAGTTCGTCTCGATGGTCTTGGCCTCTTCGACGGTGATGACGCCGTCCTTACCGACCTTGTCCATCGCCTCGGCCAACTTCTTGCCGATGTCCGCGTCGCCGTTGGCGGCGACGGTGGCGACGTTCTCCAGGCCCTTTTTCCCGCCGACCGGGATGCTCATTTCCTTGAGCTTGGCGACGATGTCCTCGACGGCCTTTTCCATCCCGCGTTTCATGAGCATCGGGTTGGTGCCCGCGACGACGGCCTTCAGCCCCTCGTTGAAGATCGCTTCCGCAAGCACGGTCGCGGTGGTGGTGCCGTCACCGGCCACGTCGGAGGTCTTCGACGCGACCTCCTTGACCATCGCGGCGCCCATGTTCTCGTAGTGGTCCGGGAGCTGGATCTCCTTCGCCACGGTCACGCCGTCCTTGGTGACGGTCGGGCTGCCGAACGACTTCTGGATGATGACGTTGCGGCCCTTCGGCCCCAGCGTGACTTTGACCGCGCGGGCCAACTTGCCGATGCCGCGCTTCATGGCGTCGCGGGCTTCCTGGTCGAACGCGATCTGCTTGGCTGACATGCTTAAACCTCTGTCGGGAGTGTTTAGTGTTTCGTGTTAGGTTATGGTTCGGTCGCGGTTCGGCGGGACGCTACCCGAGGACGCACAGCACGTCGCCTTCGTGCATCAGGAGGATTTCGCCGTCGGCGGCGCGGTCCTTGAACTCGTCGCCGGCCCACGAGGTGAAGAGCACCTTGTCCCCGGCCTTGAGCTGCATCGCGGCGCGGGTGCCGTCCGGCTTGAGCCGGCCCGGTCCGACGGCCACGACGGTGCCGCGCTGGGGCTTATTCTTGGCGCTGTCGGGCAGCAGAATCCCGCCGGCCGTCTTCTCTTCAGCGGCTTCGCGGCGAACAACGATGCGGTCGCCGATTGGTTTCAGGCCCATTGCGGCTCCTGTGACTTTGAAGCGCGAACTCCAATTGTGTGCCGCGGTACATGCAATAACCGTGCCCGGCTTTGGTTGCGAGTGGAAGTGCTGAAATGATTGCGAGTTACGTTGAGGTTGCGTCGCGGTGAAATGAGCATTCCTGCCAGGATTGCGGCGGCTCAAGGGAGGAGGGCTGACGCTTTGTCAGGGGCGAAGAACGCATCACCGCTTGGGGCGCAACAGCCGCCTGACGAGCCGAAACCAGTCGGATTCGATCCAGTCGTCGCCGAACGGCGGAACGCGGTGGTGCTCCCAGCCCGCGAGTTCGAGTTCGCCCGCCATCATTTCACCGCGAGCACCGTTACTGGTGTGGATGATGATTGGGCAAGTGGGCTGGAGCGCTGCAAGGTGCTTCGCCACGTCCAATCCGTCACCGGGATCACGCGGACTGGAAGGTTCGAGGTCGTGGTCGAGTGAGATGATCGCAGCCGTTGGTAAGAACTGCCCCATCTCCGCAACCATGAGGTGCGCGTCGGGCCACCAGATCAACTCGACTCCGAGGCGTGATGCGGTCGCGTGGAAGCGGTCGAGCCGCTCCGCATCGTCTTCGAGCATCAGGACGACGGGTGCAGTCATGATTCGTCTGCCGGTGGGAGACCGAGGCGGAAGATGCTGTCCGGGCCTGGCATCGTTGGCTGCCAGCCCGCTCGGAGTGCAGCGCGAATTCCGGCCGCTACACGTCGCGGAGTCGCGATATCTCCAGGCGCTTGGTGGCAGTTGTCTGGGCGAGCGCCACCACGCAAATAGAGAACACCATTCAGTCGACCATCACGCCAAACGAACACCACAAGTTCCCCACAAGAGCCTTGGTCGTAGCAGGGCTCTGGGGCAATCTTCCACCGGTACGCGACGCCATCGACCACGATGCGACGCGAATACTTCTTCGAGATTGCCACGCTATTTCCCTCCGCTCACGTTCCGTAGTGCCCGCTGACAGATGCGCGCGGTTGCGTCGGTGATGGATTCCTGCTGCCAGCGTGCGCAGAGTGCTTTGACCCACGCCGGCTGGCTTTTGGCCGCGTCGTTGAGCCAGTTGCCGACGGAATCCTGAACGTACTTCGCCGGGTCCGCCTGGAGTGGCTCCAGGAGCGGAAGGGCCAACTCGGGGTTCTGCTTCAGTGCTTCAATGTGTGCGCACCAGACGCCACGCGGTCGGGTGGCTTCGCTCGCGAACCGGCGGACGTTCGGCGACGGATCGCGTACCCACGGCTCCAGCGCCTTCACCGCGTGGCCGACGTTCTTCGCGAGGTGCGGTCGGATCGCCATCCACGCCCACTCGCGCACACCGAAGTGTCGGTCGTCGGCCAGCGGGCGGATCAGTGTGAGCTTCGCATTGAGTTTGAGCTTCGGCGCGCGACCGATGACGTAGCACGCCCACCCGCGAACCGTGTCCGACGTGTGCTCCGCGATCGTCGGCAAACCGTCGAGCGTGAGGTGGCGCAGCAGCAACTCACCGACCGCGTCCATGCGCCGCGTGATTCCCTCGCCGGCCATTTCGCGAACGACATCAACCGAGTCGGTGGGGATGTCCGGGACCGCCGCGACCAGCAGCGTCGCGAAGTCGATGGCCAACCCCTCGCTGAGCGTCGCGCTCGGCGCTGTCCCCGCGTTCAGTTGCGCGAGTAGCTCGGGCGAGATGTCCGACCGGCGCGACGCGCCCTTCCGTACTTCGTCCATCCATGAACCTCTCGGTAGCGAAGAGTTTTTGACAGGATTAAGAACAAACTCTCTTCTTGTCTTTATCCTGTCTATCCTGTTAATCCTGTCAAAAGCTCTTCTTGCATGAACCGCTACACGCGCTCCACGATCACCGCGACCGCGTTACCCCCGCCGAGGCACAGTGACGCACAGCCGTAGCGCTTGTTGTGTCGCTTGAGCGCGTGAACCAGCGTGACCAGCACCCGCGCGCCGCTCGCACCGATCGGGTGCCCCAGCGCGACCGCGCCGCCGTGGACGTTCACTTTCGATTCGTCGAGTTTCAGTCCCTTACCGCACGCGAGCATTTGCGACGCGAACGCCTCGTTGAGTTCCCACAAGTCGATATCGGACACGGCGAGTTTCGCCTTCGCGCATGCGGCTTGTACCGCAGTTACAGGTGCGATGAAGATGTCCTTCGGTGCGACACCGCTCATGGTGTAGCTCACAATCCGCGCGAGCGGTTTCGCGCCGCTCGTCTCCACGAACCGCGACGACGCGACCACGACCGCCGCGGCGCCGTCGGAGAGCTGCGACGAGTTGCCCGCAGTGACCGTGCCGTCGGGCCGAAACGCGGGCTTCAGTTTCGCTAGCCCTTCGGCCGTCGTGTCGGGGCGAATTCCTTCGTCCTTCTCCACGGGCGGAACCGGCTTCTTTGGGTTCGCGGACTGGAACTGAACGGGTACGACTTCGTCCGCGAACGCGCCGCTCGCCCATGCCGCGGCCGCGCGCTGGTGGCTCTGCGCGGCGAATCGGTCCTGGTCGGCGCGGGAGACATCGCACTTGGTCGCAATGTGCTCCGCGGCATCGCCCATCGGCCAGTTCTCGAACGCGCACCACAGCCCGTCGTTCACGAGCGCGTCGGTAGTTGTCTGATTGCCGTACTTGTAGCCCTGCCGGACGCCTTGGAGCAGGAACGGCGCGCGGCTCATGCTCTCCATCCCGCCCGCGACGACGAGGTTCGCGTCCCCTGCGCGAATGCTCTGGGTCGCGAGCATCACCGTTTTCAGCCCGGACCCACACACCATGTTCGTGGTGTGGGCAGGAATCGTGTCTGGCAGGCCGGCAAAGATCGCGGCCTGACGTGCGGGAGCTTGACCCACGCCGGCCTGGACGACGTTGCCCATAATCACGTCTTCGACCGCTTCCGGCTTCACGTGCGCACGCTTGAGGGCTTCCGCGATGGCGATGGCCCCGAGCTTCGGCGCGGGAAGCTCGGCCAACCCGCCGAGGAACTTGCCGATCGGCGTGCGGACCGCGGAAAGGATGAACGCATCCATGTGGAGCCTCGAAGTGCGGAGAGTTGCTATTGGAATGATACGCGGGCCATCAACTGGCGCGCGTAGTCACTTCGGAGTCGAGTACGGGCCACGCCCAGGCGAACCCCGCCCGCAAGGGCGGGTGGTACAACTTGCGACCGTGACCCACCGCCCTTGTGGGCGGGGTTCACCTGGGGGAGCTACAGCCAGCCGTGTCCCTCGTCGCGGAGGATGCGGGCCATGCCCTCGATCCACTTCGGGTGATCGTTGAGGCAGGTGCCGCTTTTGAGGTGTTCACCGCCCGCGTGCTCGAAGATTTCGCGGCTCTCGTTCCCGATCTCGTCGAGCGTTTCCAGGCAGTCCGCGGTGAAGCCGGGGAGCGCAACGTACACGCGCTTCACGCCCTTCTTGGCAAGGTCTGTGAGCACGTCGTCTGTGTACGGTTTCAGCCACTCACTGCGCCCGAACCGCGACTGGTACGTCTGCGTCCAGCGGTTCCGCGCCCAGCCCATCCGCTTGACGAGGGCTTGCGTGGTGCGCACGACGTGCGTGGCGTAAGGGTCGCCCCTTTGTGCGTACTTCTGCGGGATGCCGTGGAAGCTGATGACGAAGTGTTCCGGCTCCCAGGGGAGTTTCGCGAGGTCGTCGCGAACGACCGCTTCGAGGGCGTCGAGGTACCCGGGGCGGTCATAGTACGGCGGCACCACGCGCACCGCGGGTACCCGGCGCACCTTCGTGAGAGCCTTGAAGAGCGAATCGGTCGCGCTGGCGAAGGACGTGGCGGAGTATTGCGGGAACATGGGTAGCGCGATGAGCTTGTCCACACCGCTATCGACCATTTCTTTGATCGTGTTTTGGAGCGGCGGGTTCCCGACGATCATCCCGAACCGGACCGGGTTGTTGGGGAAGTGTGCTTGCAGTAACTCCGTCTGGCGCAAGGTGTAATGCAGAAGGGGCGAGCCGGTCTTTGCGTCCCAAATGCGGCGGTACTTCTCGGCCGACGCCCCGGAGCGAAACGGCAGGATGCGGAGGTAGAGCAGCGGTAGCCAGATCGCACGCGGGACTTCGATCACCCGCGGGTCTGAAAGGAACTGGCGGAGGTAGGGAAAGAGGCCGCCGTAAGTGGGGCGGTCCGGAGTGCCGAGCTGGATGAGTACGAGGCCAGTCATAGAAGGAGTCTCAAGTCAAAAGGCCTAAAGTCGTAATGTCGAAAGACCGGAGGAGAGCGGCTTAAGATTCGAGCCGAACCCGTATCCGGTTTTCAGACTTTACGACTTTCGACTTTACGACTTTCGACCGGTTATTTCTTCTTGCAATCCGGGCCTTCTTTGGCCGGACTCTTTTCGGTGATGTGGGCGTCGCCGCCGGCCGCCTTCAGTGCGGCGCTGCGCTCGACGTTCAGTTGGATGTAGCTCGTCCACTGGGACGGGGTGTTCGGTTCCGAGTAGATCGCTTCGACCGGGCACTCCGGGACGCACGCCTCGCAGTCGATGCAGTCTTCCGGGTCGATGTAGAGCATCTTGTCGTCTTGGTAGAAACACTCCACCGGGCAGACGACGCAGCAGTCGGTATACTTGCAATCGTTACAATTTGCGGTGACTACGTGGGGCATGATTGTTCACTCCGTCCCGGAATGGGCCATAGATGGTTGAGTATTACCACTCGGCACCGTAACGTCAAGGTAATCGCCGACATCGGGTGCGGTAACGGAATCGAGCGTTTAGATAGTTCGTTGCCAGGGGACATTGCACCGGTTGGTGGCTTGAACCGTACCCGATTATCTGCTTGCGCACACGCTACGACACCACTACCAATCGGCCGACCCAACCGCCATTGTCTTCGGAGGTCGCTCCGCCTCCACGCAACAGCACCGTACTATCTGAATCAATTACTGCACCTGTTGGAACTGAGATGTCAACTCGCCTCACAAGTGAGCGAGCGAATGGTTCGACCCGGGGAACTTCAATGGGACGGCGGTCGCTGTTGGAATCGTATGCGCTAGTGGCGTGCTTCGGGATGCTCGTGTGCTTCACCGCCGCGCTGTACTTTCTCGGCCACGGAATCATCGCGCGCGAAGCCCCCGAGTACACGATCAACCGTTGGGTCTACAATCGCCACCAGACGAACGAACGGTATTGGGAAGACACTTGGCGCTGGGGCCAGAAACCGCGGCCGCCGGAGGCGACTTTAACGGCAGTGCGCGAGCGAAGTTGGCGTGCGGAGTTACAACTGGAGAGCCGGTACGGGACGCGGGACATCTGGTTATCCGGTCTCGGGCTTATGGTCTCTTCGGCCGTGTTCTGGGTTCACTGGCGCGTCGCTCGAAGGGCGCGCCGCGAGTCGCGCGACGCGCGAATTGACGTACCTTTGCGCCCGCTCGTGCTCGCATCCGCCATCGTTTTCGGATTCGGGTGTTGTTTTGGCACCGGTTTGGTGGGCGGACTGATGGTCTCCGAAGGAGGGAACTACAGCTCGCGTGTTGAAGAAGAGTGGAGAGCTGTCGCCCCGGTCCTGGGGTCCGATCCGGCGTTCGCCGGAGTCGAGATTCACAGCGGTCCGATGGGGGCATTTGCTTGTGGGGTACTGTGCCAACCGGCCCGGACTTGGAGCGACTACACACGCAGATCGCTCGGGTGCTGGGTGAGCAGCGCGGCCGAGAGGCCATGAACGCCGTCCGCGCGCGCGCGGCAGATACCGACCCACCGCGGTAACCTACGATACCCGCGGCACCAACTTCCGAGGCTCGCTACTGGAATGTGCAGCCGAAATCACGTCGTTTTCAGCAAAATCAGTCAGATGTGCGATCGATTTCGAGATAATTCTCGGCTCAGAATGCCTGGGAACCTCGGCGAAGTCCCAGATTTCCTGGATTCGCGTCGTTTTTGAGCCTTCTTGTCATCGGCCTCGCAATCGGGTGGGAACGGGACGCGACCGTTAAGGTTCGATAGCCTGAGTGGGTATTACTGCAGTGAACGCCTCTCCCGACCTCTCAACGGGGCCGCTTAGGACGAAGAACGATGAATGAGTCACCGCGCCCCCCACTTTCCGTGCTCGTGGTCGAAGATTTGCTGGACGTGGCCGAATCGGTCGCTGATTTGCTGACCATCAGCGGGCACGCCGTTCGGGTCGCGTCGTGCGGCTCGGATGCGCTCCTCGCGGCTCTGGCGAACCCGCCGGACGTTGTGCTTCTGGACATTGGCCTTCCCGGGATGGACGGTTGGGAGGTGGCTCGCCGGCTCCGCTCGCAACTGAACGGGAAGCAACCGGTAGTTGTTGCTGTTACAGGGCTTGGAGCCGATGACGACCGGCGCCGGTCGGCGGACGCGGGCATCGACTTGCACCTCACCAAGCCCGCGGACCCGGTAGCTCTTACGACACTTCTGGCCCGCGTGCGCAGCCTGTTGTCATCCCCGGACCGAGGACCGAGTTCGGGCAAGTGATTGAGTTATGATTGTTTGTCAAATTGATATTATTATGAGATAATATGTCGTGCTATTCTCCACGTAGCGGCCGAACGAGCCGCGACCGCAAGGGAGCGGGGCTTCCGGCGTGTGGAACTGCAACGATAAACGGGATGCGCCTCTCGCCCCCTTGTGGTCGCGGCTCGTTGTAAGCCCGGCCCCCTCCCGCTCCCTTGCGGTCGCGGCTCGCTACAAGGAAGCGGACACGGGACCAATCTTCCGCAAATCTTTCATGGCGCTCCAAAAACGTTTGGAGCTGCACTTTGTGAATGTATACAATTGGACAGATTTGGTGCTGCCACTCAAGTGTCGCGTGGATTGGCGCGTGGTTCGGTGAAGAATCGGTCCACACGTTAACCGGATACGGTGGGAAATCGCGGCAATGTTAGCATTTATTAGCGAATTGCAACTGACAGTTAGATGCGGCAATTAGTCGGAAATATCGAGATGGTAATAGCTTGAAGCGAAATTTCGCTCCGAATCACGGTTGCAGTTCCCAAGATGTCAGCAATTGTTACTGGCAGCTCCCGTCAGGGACATTTAGTCGTGCCGTTGCGTGATTCCGGGCGAACCGCGAGTGCTAACGAGCGGGTGGACCTCGTAGTAGTCCAGGGGTGAGATGCCCGCCCACAAGGGCGGGGCATTACCAACAACGGGGCCGTGTCACTTAGCCGAGTTTCCCGTCCACCAAGCGCGAGATACCGAGCGGATTGGCTTCTCTGAGTTCATCGGGCAGCGCGGCGTCGGGGAAATTTTGCCAGCAGAGCGGGCGCGCGAACCGGGAGATCGCCCGCGTACCGACCGATGTGGAGCGCCCGTCGCTGGTGGCCGGGTACGGTCCCCCGTGGACCATCGCGTGACACACCTCGACGCCGGTCGGGAACCCGCCGAACAGCAGGCGCCCGGCCTTTTCCCCGAGGAGCGCTACGAGATCCCCGTTCGCAGCTAGCTCGTCCGGTGTCGCGTGGACCGTTGCGGTCAACTGCCCCTCAAGACCGCCCAGCGTCTCGCGCAGGTCGGCGCCGTCGCGGTACCGAACGACGACCGTGGACGGGCCGAAGACCTCGTGTGCGAGTTCGGGCTTCGCACGCAATGCGATCGCGTCCGTGACGAACAGGGCCGCGCCCGCGCGATTCGGAGCCATCGCGACGCGGGTGCGCTGTTCTGCATGGGTGGAAAGCTGTTCCACACCCGCGGCGAAGGACGTCCGAATCCCCGCGGTGAGCATCGTACCGGGTGCGGTACCCCCGATGAGGGTGGCTAGTTCGTCAACGAAGCGGTCGCCGTCCGCGCTTTGCGGAACGAACACCAACCCCGGATTCGTACAGAACTGCCCGACGCCGAGCGTCACTGCGCCGTGCAAGCCGGTTGCCAGCGGCTTGACATCTTTCGTCAGTGCGCCGGGCAGGATCACCACCGGGTTAACGCTGCTCATTTCGGCAAAGACCGGAATGGGTACAGCACGCGCGGCAGCGGCTTCCATCAGTGCGCGACCACCGGTTCGCGATCCTGTGAACCCGACCGCTTTCACGACCGGGTGGCGCACGAGTGCGAGGCCGATCTCGTACCCGGCGTCAAAGAGCAAGGAGAACACGCCTTCGTGCAAGTTGCTTTCGCGCACCGCGTGCTGAATCACGCGACCTACTAGTTCGCTGGTTCCGGGGTGCGCAGGGTGAGCTTTAACAATGACCGGGCACCCCGCGGCGAGGGCCGCAGCGGTGTCGCCGCCCGCGACGGAGAACGCCAGCGGGAAGTTGCTCGCGCCGAACACCACCACCGGACCGAGCGGGCGCTGCATCGAGCGCACGTCCGGCTTCGGGATGGGGGCGCGGGTCGGGTCACCGTGATCGATACGCGCATCGACCCACGAGCCTTCTTCAACGAGCGTGGCGAACAACCTCAGTTGCCCGACGGTGCGGGCCATTTCGCCGGTGAGACGGGCTTGGGGAAGGGCGGTTTCGCGCCCCGCGCGTTCCACGATGGCGTCCTGAGCGGCCAGGAGCCCCTCGGCGATGCGGCGCAGGAACGCGCCCTTTTGCTTCCCGCTCGCGTGCCCGTAACTGGCGAACGCGGCTTGCGCGAGCTGTGCCGCGCGAGCCACATCGTCTGACGTGGCATTATGAAACGCCGGCTCCAGAGACTCGTCGTTGCTCGGGTCCGCGGCGCGAAAGGGGGTTCCACCGCCTGAGGTCGCAAAGCCAATGAGTGATTTACCTTCAAGCTGCATAGTGTTCCGGTCCGGTTCGTGATGAGCGTGAGGAGTCAGTTTCCATATTGAGGAATAGTGCCCCGTGCGTCTTCCACCTTTCGTACAGTTCTCACTCGGGTGGTCTTCGGTTGGCGTCGAACTGCTGCGGGGGTATGCTGAAAATAGAAGCACTGAAAAAGCGTATCGGCCTATCGCGTAGCGGTAAGTGAACCGTCCGCCCAAAGTGGGCGTAACAGTCAAACTGTGCGCAAAACGCACCCGGGGCGTTCAATCGCGTCAAAGCCCACGGTTGCGATCGGGTACCATTTTGTTGACCCGAGCGACGAGCAGGCCGTGAAGGAGATCGATCCCATGTTCGATGGCCGCGACCCGGCGAACGCACTGAGTGAGAACACCCACCTCCTCAAATGGGTCGAGAAGATGGCCCGGCTCACCAAGCCGGCCGCCATCCACTGGGTGGACGGCTCGAAGGAAGAGTACGACGCCCTTTGTGCGCAGATGGTGGAGAAGGGGACGTTCCTCAAGCTCAACGAGGAACTGTGGCCCGGTTGTTACTACGCGCGCTCGGACCCCAGTGACGTCGCCCGGGTCGAGGACCGCACTTTCGTCTGCTCCTTCTCGAAGGAAGCCGCCGGTCCGACCAACAACTGGGAAGACCCGTACAAGATGCGGCAGCGACTGAAGCAACTCTTCGACGGCGCGATGCGCGGGCGCACGATGTACGTGCTGGCGTTCAGCATGGGGCCGGTCGGGTCGCCCATGTCCCAGATCGGGGTCCAGCTCACCGATTCGCCCTACGTCGTCGTCAGCACGCGAATCATGGCCCGGATCGGGCGCGCCGTGTTCGAGGAGATCGATAAGGGCGAGAAGCGCGTGGTGCCGTGTATGCACACGCTCGGTGCCCCGCTCGCCCCGGGGCAGACGGATGTGCCCTGGCCGTGCAACGCGGAGAAGTACATCGTCCACTTCCCGGAAACACGCCAGATCTGGTCCTACGGGTCCGGGTACGGCGGGAACGCGCTGCTCGGCAAGAAGTGCTTCGCGCTGCGAATTGCCTCGAACATCGCCCGGGACGAAGGGTGGATGGCCGAACACATGCTCATCCTGGGGGTCGAGAACCCGCAGGGCGAGAAGACGTATGTCTCGGCCGCGTTCCCGTCCGCGTGCGGGAAGACGAACTTCGCGATGCTGATCCCGCCGGCCGGGTTCGAGGGGTGGAAGGTCTGGACCGTTGGCGACGACATCGCCTGGCTGAAGCCGGACGCGGACCACCGACTGCGGGCAATCAACCCCGAGGCCGGATTCTTCGGCGTCGCGCCCGGCACGTCCGCGAAAACTAACCCGAACGCGATGGCCGCGCTGTCGCGGAACACCATTTTCACGAACGTCGCGCTCACACCCGAGGGCGGGGTGTGGTGGGAGGGCATGACCGACGACCCGCCAGCCGAGTGCCTCGACTGGCGCGGGAATCGGTGGACGCCGGAACTCGCGAAGGAGACGGGCGCGAAAGCCGCGCACCCGAACGCCCGGTTTACCGCCCCGGCCTCACAATGCCCGACGATCGACCCGGCGTGGGAAGACCCCGCGGGGGTGCCGATCAGCGCGATAATCTTCGGCGGCCGGCGCGCGACGACGGTCCCGCTCGTGTACCAATCGTTCAACTGGACCTCGGGCGTTTATATCGGGGCCACCACCGGCTCGGAGACGACCGCGGCGGCCGGCGGTGCGGTCGGCAAGGTGCGCCGCGACCCGATGGCGATGCTCCCGTTCTGCGGGTACCACATGGGGGACTACTTCCGGCACTGGATTCGGATGCAGCGGGCGCTGTCGGAAACGCCGCGGATCTTTCACGTCAACTGGTTCCGGAAGGACTCGGCCGGCCGGTTCTTGTGGCCGGGGTTCGGCGACAACATGCGGGTGCTGAAGTGGATCGTGGATCGGGTCCGCGGGCGCGCCCTGGGCCGCGAAACGCCGATCGGCTGGATGCCCAAATACGAGGACATCGAGTGGCGGGGGCTATCCTTCTCGCGCGAAGCGTTCGACCAGTTGCAATCGTGTGACCGCGTCGCGTGGAGGGCCGAGGTGCTCAACCACGAGGAACTGTTCATCGACCTGCACAGCCGGCTCCCGTCGGAGATGGTCTACGAGCGCGAGCTCTTGATCTGCCGACTGCAAACCGAGTGACGAGATAACAAGTGAACCCCGCCCGCAAGGGCGGTGGGTGTGCATGCGCGGGCGATCGGTGGAGGTTGTACCTGCCGCCCTTGCGGGCGGGGTTCACCTCACTCATCGGTGGCGAGAGGACGGAACGTTCTGCGGTACTCGCCCGGCGTCATGCCGGTCGTTCGGCGGAACTGCCGCGTGAACGCGCTCTGGTCCGCGTACCCGCACCCCATCCCGACTTCGACCACCGGGCTGTCGGTGTCGCGCAACTGTTCGGCGGCGGAGTCCATTCGGAGTTTGAGTAGCAGTTGGCCCGTCGAGAGCCGGAACAGTCGGCGCACGCGCTGGTCGAACTGGTACGCCGAAAGTCCGGCGATCACGGCCAGATCTTCGGTCACCAGCCGCCGGTCGAGGTGCGCTCGCGCGTGCCGAACGGCCGCGGCCACGCTGTTGTACTCCTCCGCGCTCTCGTTCGGCGGGTGCAGATCGTGGGACACGCCAACAAGCCCCACGATTACGTCGCCCGATCCCCGGAGCGGGAACTTGTTGGTCAGACACCACCCGGTCAGGCCCGTCGGGTACAGGTGCAGTTCGAGTTGGTTGAGGACCGGTTGCCCGCTCGCGATTAACCGCATGTCCTGTTCCCAGAACGACCGCCCGAACGGAGGAGGGAACGCCTGGGCCGCGGTTTTGCCGAGCAGCGTGCGCTTGTCCTGTGTGCCGCACCGTTCGGCCAGCGTGCGGTTCACAACGACATACTCGGCGCGCTCGTTCTTCACGAAGTACACGACGCCGGCCAAACAGTCGAACACGCCCTCGGCGGTGAACGGTTCTGCCAGGCGCCCGAACAGCCCGGTGACGAGACTGGAACCGGTCACAGCAAACTCCGCAATTTGTGCGCGAAATACAGCCCCGAGTCAACGCTCGGTCAAGACCCCGCGCTCGCTCACAAATTATACTGCTTTGCCAATAATCATTGCCTCCGTCCACGGAAATCTCATGAGCGTTCGCTGGGCCGGTGTTTTCCCGGCCGTGACGACCCAGTTCCGGTCCGACCAGTCGCTTGATCTCGGGGCCACGGCCCGTCACCTGGAAGCGCTCATCGCGTCCGGCGTGAGCGGGCTCGTCGTGTGTGGGTCGCTCGGGGAGAACCAGACGCTCGACCCGGACGAGAAGCGGCAGGTGGTGGAGAACGCCGTCCGGGTGTCGGGCGGGCGCGTGCCGGTCGTCGCGGGGGTCGCGGAATCATCGACCGGCGCTGCGGTTCGCTATGTGCGGGATTGTGCGCGGATCGGGGCATCCGGCTTTATGGTCATGCCCCCGATGGTCTACAAAGCCGATCCGGGTGAAGCAGCAGGCTACTTCCGTGCGGTGGCCGCGGCGACGGACCTGTCGTGGATGCTTTACAACAACCCTCTCGCGTACACCGTCGACGTCACGCCCGAGCGCCTGACCGAGTTCGCCGACATCCCCAATCTAGCCGCGATCAAAGAAAGTTCCGGTGACCCGCGCCGAGTGACGGAGATCCGGCTGGCACTCGGTGACCGACTGGCCGTTTTCGCGGGCGTGGACGACCTGATCCTCGAATCCTCGATCCTCGGGATTGATGGGTGGATCGCGGGATCGGGGATCGCGTTCCCCGAAGAGAACCAGCGCCTCTGGGAACTGACGCGCGCGGGCAAGTGGGACGAGGCCCGGCGCCTCTACCGGTGGGCCGCCCCGCTGATGAAGCTCGACACGCACCCGAAGTTCGTGCAGTACATCAAGCTCATGATCCAAGAAGCCGGTTTGGGGGCCGAGTGGGTCCGGGAACCCCGCCGACCGCTCGCCGGCGCCGAGCGCGAGCACGTGCTCGGGATCATCCGGCGCGGGTTGAAAGCGCGCCCAACGCTCGCGAAGTAACGGACCACTGATACGCACGCGGGTTCATCGCGCGCCATGCCTTGCCCATCTGCGTCCAGGCCGAGCGCCAGAACCGCCCGAACGTGAATCCTCCCGCGCGGAGCGCTCGCCGGTGTCCAACCCACACCGCGAGCGTAATGCCGGTAAACAGCGCGCGGTGGGCGCCCATCGTCAGCGCCAAAAGTACCTGATTCCGATCGCGGTGTAGTATCGCGAGGCGCTCGCACTGAAATCGCAGGTGTGGCACTTCATCGCGCAGAATTTGGTGGCAGATCTTGCGTAGCACGGCGGAACTGGTTGCGCGCCGAATGGCGGCGTAGTACAGCATCGCGTGTGATTCGACCATGACCACGGTCGTCGCCCAGACTTCCATCTGGTGCAGTAAGTGGCGAAAGCACCGGAACACGGTGTCGCCCCAATCTCGCCCCTTTCGCGGCACGCCGGCCAAGTCGAGGTACTTGCCGAGTTCCTCTCCGTGGCGCTGTTCTTCCGCGATGAATAGTTGGATCGCATCCACAAAGCCGGGATCGTTCATTCGCACCGCGTATCGCGAAGCCGCTCTCATGAGACGCAAACCGTCGGACGTTTCCCCGAGTTGCCACGCGCGGAGCGACTCGATGATCTCTGCCAGTTCTTCCGGAGACGCCCCAGCGCCTTCGGCCCACGGGACGGGCATCCGGTTGGCCGTGTTGTGCCGGAAGTACGCGACCCACTCCGACGAAGTCCAAACAACGGGCGCCGCGTTTGTGTACGCGACTGGCGCCGTGCTTTCGGTGGTCAGAGTCAGAGCCTCCAACATCGCGCTCCTCATACCGGCCTCCATTTTGGATTCGCAGATTTCTTTGCAATGCAAAGTTAAAGGGCAAAAATTAAGCGGGCAATAGCCCGCACGAACCGTTGATCCTCGACCAGAAAGGTCAATGAGCTTACGCCCCCGCCAGTCCCGGGCGCGTCTTGCCCTTTGCGGTGTCCGTGGCGTCCGCTTCTTCGGCCGCGTCGTGGAGAACTTGTTCCAGGTGCGCGAGGTACTCGCGGAACCGCTTACGGCCGCTGCTAGTGAGAACGACGGTGGTGAGTGGACGCCGGTTCTGGAAGGTCTTCGTGATCTTTACCAGTGCGGGCTTCGAGTCCTCGGTCTTGGCGAGCGTGTCCAGGTGCCGGCTCAGGTTACCGTCCGTGAGGCTGCACAGGCGCGTGAGGTCGGCGAACGACAGCCCGTCCGGGTGAGTCGCGAGCGCGGTCAGGATGCCGATGCGCGCCTTCGAGTGCAGTACGGGGTCGAGGCCCTCGTAGGCGAAGCGGCCCGCGTCCTCGGATTCGGGTTGTTTCTCGCGGTCAGTCATCGTGGTATTCCTTCGTGGATTGCAGCGCGAGCGCGGTGACCAGGTGCCCGATACCGAACACGCCCCCGACGCACCAGCCCGACGGTTCCGGAGGGAGCCACGCGAGCAGAAGGCCACCCATTAACACGTAAACGATTCCGATCAGCCCGACCGCACGCGGCAAGTGCGGGCGAACGGACACCACACCCAGCCCGAACACGATCGCCCACATTCCCGGCAGCAGCGGAACGAATCCATCGGTACGGGCGAAGGCGACAGTTAGCAGCGCTCCTGCGAGCACGCACGGCAGGAACTGACCCATCACGCGCCGCGTGCGCCGGCGCTCGAAGTCGTCTTCGCGGAACAGGTACGAACGAATCGCGGCGCCGAAACCGAGCAGCGTGCCGATCCCGCCGACGATCGACCAGTACCACACGAACGCTCGCGGCTCACCGCCCGGTACGACCCACCGTTGTCCGACCGCGGCGAGTAACCCCAGCGCGCCGACCATCGCCACGGTGGGTACGCGAAATCCCCGGTACACCTCACTCTTGGTGAGCTGATCGTGGATGCGGTCGAGTTGGTCGAGAGCGTCGCGAACTTCCATGTGTGTGCTGCGCTCCACGAGGTTCGAGGTCGCGAAAGTATACTTTGCTACGCAAAGTAAAGTCAAGAGCGCCGACCGCGTTCGCCGCAATTTACTGCATCAATTTTTCGTTCGGTGGGCAAACAATAACAGAACGTACTCGGGGCGGATCGTTTCGCACTTCGAGTCGTTGCCACAAGGAGGGCGCCGGATGTCCGTCGCTGCCGTCCGCCGGGTCATAAGCCGGCTCGAACCCGGTGGCCCCCGAACCGACGCCGAACTGGTCCGCGCGATTGCGCCTGACGGTGTCGACCGCGAGTCCGCGTTCGCGGAGCTGGTGAACCGGCACGGACCGATGGTGCTGGGAGTGTGTCGCGGGGTACTCGCCGATTCGCATGCGGCTGAAGATGCGTTCCAGGCGGTATTTCTCGTTCTCGCACGTAAGGCGAACTCGATCCGCCCGCCTGGGGCGGTTGGGGGATGGCTGTACGGCGTCGCGGTGCGCACGGCACGCAAATCGAAGACGGCTACTGTTCGGCAGCGGAGGCGCGAAATGGCAGCGATCGTTTCGGCGGGCTCTGCCCCTACAAGCACAGGAAGTGCGGCTCCCGGCGAACTCGAACGCGCTGAATTGCGCGCGATCATCGATGCCGAACTCGCTGCGCTGCCCGACACGCACCGCGCGGCGATCGTGCTGTGCGACTTGCAAGGCAAAACGCGCTCCGAAGCGGCTCTCGAACTCGATCGGGCAGAAGGCACGGTTGCGGCGTGGCTCGCACGCGGGCGCAAGGCGCTCGCAACTCGGCTCGCGCGCCACGGAGTCGCGCTGCCCGCCGCCGGGTTGGTCGCCGTTGTTACACCGTCAATCGTTTCTGCTGAACTCGTTTCCGTCACGATCGGCTCGTTTGTCGGTCGTGGCGTTTCCGATTCCGTCCTCGCGTTAGCAGAGGGTGTGATGCGAAGTCTCTCCTCGACTCCAACGAAGTTGGTCACGACCGTGCTCACGGTCGGTGTGTTGCTCGCGGTCGTCGCCACCGCACCCGCTTGGTACGCGCACCCGGAACCTAACGCTCCACCGGGTACCGGGGCCGCTACCGTTTCTGGGGTTGAGCCGCATGCAAAGGCCGCTTCAAGTTCTTGGAAAGAAGCGAAGGTGCTCGAACTGACCGGCTGGCTCGGCGGCTCTGCTGTGTATTCGGCCGACGGCAAAGTGCTATTCGTCGGTGGAACTGATGGTCACGTTCACGCCTACGATGTGGTTTCGTGGAAGAAGCTCTGGGAGTATCGGGGCGCGGGGCACTTCGCGGCACTCGCAGTTGTTCCCGACGGTAAGGAACTCGCCGTTACCACGAAGGACGGTGTAATGTTCCTGGGTGCCTTAACGGGCAAGGCCAATGACACCCTCGAAGTTCGTGAGAGTGCCCCTTATGCGGTCGCGTTCTTCCCCGACACGCCGATTCTGAGCGACGGTCAGCTCGTCGCCACAAGCCGCAAGGTAATCTTCGGTGACGCGCGTGAGATTACCGTGAAGAGTTGGCTGAAGTGGCCGAACGTATCCACGATCACGTTGCCGGTGCGTCCCAATGGCAAGCAGCCGTCAGATCCGCATGCGGGTCCGCTCGCGGTCGCTCCGGACGGCAAGCGGGTGGTGGTGACGGGGCCGCTCGACAAGGCCACGGGCAAGAACGTGCTGTGGGCGTGGGCGGCCGGTTCGGGTGCGGGGAATCAACTCCTCGAAGGACACAAGGCGACGGTTGTTTCGGCCGCGTGGTCAAAGGACGGCAAGTGGATCGTTACGGGCGACGCCGACGGGATCGTCATCATCTGGGATGCGGTCAAGTTCAAAGAGAAGTCGCGCCTGACGCTCGGTGGGCGAGTTGCGGCGGTTGCGGTTTCAGTCGACGGCAAGCACACGGCCGCAGCCGTGGTGCAACCGCAAGAGCGAAAGGGAAAGGACGTTTACTCTGAAGAGATATTCGTTTGGTCGACAGCAAGCCCCCCGAAGAAGCCGGAGCTAATCTCCAGTCACCCGGTAGGCGGGCCGTTTGCCGGGATCGCGTCACTCGCGTTCCACCCGGACGGCACGGCGCTCGCATCCGCTTTTGCGAACTTCGATCACCTCACCAAGCTCGGCGAATTGACCGGGAAAGTGCGGGTATTCGCTCTTTCTGTACCAGAGAAGCCCGCGCCCAAGCCCGCCGCGGGCCACAATTGGAGCCAGTCCTCCGTACTGACCGACCACGCGGCACTCGTGAACGGCATTGCGATCGCGCCCGATGGCAAATCGTTCGCCGCCGCGACCGACGCCAACGTCACGTGCTGGGACACGGTTACGCGCAGGGTGTTGTGGACGTACAAGCCGACGAACGGGAACGCGCCGGTTCTTGCTCTCGCGTACAGCCCGGACAGCAAGCACCTGTGCGTTGCCGGACCGACCGACGTGAAGCGGTTGGATGTGGAGACCGGCAAGTCGGCCGCGTGGTACGACCAGAACGAAATCGTGGTGCGATTCGGCAAGATGCACACGCTCGCGTATCACCCGGAGGGGAAGCGGCTCGCGGCCAGTGACGGGTACGCCACGAAGGTGCAGAATCTGGCCCAAGAGAGCGAAGCGATTTCCATTGGCGAGCGCCCGGAGGAGAGCAAGCCACTGCCGGTTCTGCCCGCGAGCGCCGCGTGGTCAAAAGACGGTAAACAGC
This sequence comes from Gemmata sp. SH-PL17, assembly GCF_001610855.1. NCBI lineage: Bacteria > Pseudomonadati > Planctomycetota > Planctomycetia > Gemmatales > Gemmataceae > Gemmata > Gemmata sp. SH-PL17. The sequence continues at coordinate 6,990,776 of NZ_CP011271.1, read as the reverse complement.
TCGCTCTGATTCGACACAAGCAAGACAAGAGCTGTGTCGTTCTGTGGGAACCGGGGCGAGCCGAATCAGAGGTCGAACTGACCGGGCACTCGGAGCGAATCACCTGTGTTGTGTGGTCGAAGGACGGCGATGTGATCGCGTCAGGAGACGAAAAGGGAACGGTGATCTTGTGGGACGCGCGGACCCACAAAGAACTGTGGCGGAAGCAGTACGGCGACGGTGCTGGTCGCGTTCACGCGGTGGCGATTTCGCCCGAGGACAACACCGTTGCAATCGCCGCCAATCTCGGTGCCCGCAAAAGTCCAGAGCGCGTTGTGCTACTTGCCGCAAAAGACGGGGCAGAAATCCATCACCTCTTGGGGCCAGAAGAGACCGCGGTTTCGTCGCTGGCGTGGTCGAGTGGTGGGAGGTTCCTGCTAACCGGCTGCGGCACACCGGTCGACCGCGCGGGCGGTCAAGCTGCACCGCGCGTGGGTGAGGTCGTGGTTTGGGAGCGGAAGCCGTAACGACGCGGCGCGGTACGCTCGCCCGCACGGTCAACCCTGACTCGAAGTTGGCGCAGAAGTCGCGGTCACTTCTTCGGAATTTCGACGTAGACCTCGACGGCTTCCCAGTTCCCGCGTCCCGGCGTCGCCATCCCCGCTTTTGCCCCACCTGGATGCAGCGAGAGAATCGCGCTTTCCGTGGTTTCTTCTGGGGCGATCCCGAATGTCAGTCCGCGAGGTTTGTTCAGCTTCGTTCGCAGCGGTTGACCGTCCGCTCGCTTTACGGTCAGCCGGTACTGACCCACGGGGATGTTGTTGATCGAGAACCCGGTGCTGAACACCGCCTTCTTAATCACGAATTTCTTCCCAATGCTCCCGTCCAGAAGCTTTCCTGCCGGGGTCAGCGTGATCTCGATCTCCGTTCCGGTTTTCAGATTGTGCGGTTGGCCCAGCGCATCGCCAGGATCGTCGACGTGGTGCCCAATGTACAGCGAGCCGCCGTAGAAGTTGCTCCGGTAGCTCGGGTTCTCGCTCATCTTGTCTTTGTCCGCCACTCCGTAGGTCCAGAGCACGAAGTTCTCAACCGACCCGTCGACGGAAGCGAACGAGGTGAGTTTGCCGTCGGCCGGGTGGAGAGTCAAGGCGGCGCGGCCGTCGGCGTAATCGACGGTGTATCCGGCGGCGTAGAAGTGGGCCGCGCCTTGCGGCACCTGGACCTCGTAGTACCCCTTCTCGTCCGACTCCGCGCTCGCGCCGGAGTACCGACCTCCGATGAGCGTCGACCGAACCCCGATATACGCTCCCTGGAGCGGGTTCCCGGCCGCGTCCTTGACGTATCCGCGGAGGTAGCCCGGCTTCTTGTCCAGCGGCGAGAACTTCGGGGTCGGTGGCGCGTCCTTTGGGATCAGGTTGACGTAGTTCGGCTCTTTGCCAACGGTGAGTTTGACAACTGGGGCCGGACCGGACGCGGCGGGCTTCGGAGCAGACGTTTCGGGCGCGTCACTCGGCTTGATGGGCGGAGGTTCTTTGGGGGGTGAATTCGTAAGCGTGCTCGCAGTCGCTGCGGTCGTCGACCCGGTTCCCTGGGGTTGGCACCCGCCACAAACAACCGCGATCACTCCCACCAGTGTCGCCAGGTGTCCGTTCCACGCCGCCATCGTCGTTCCTTGTCGTTTCAGGGTTAATCGGGGTCGCAGGACCAAAAACTTCACGGACACTGCCCCGCTGCACTAACAACCTGCGACCAGCGGGGCAGCGGGGCAGCGGCACTGCCCGACCTCAAGGTCGGGCGCTACCGAGCCGTTACTGCGGCTTCTTGCCTTCGAGGGCTTTGATCTCGCGAATCCAGATGTTCCGGTACTTCACCGGGTTGCTGTGGTTCTGGAGGCGGATCGGCTGCTTCAGCGGGTGCTTCTCGTAGGCGGCCGGGCGGTCGTAGTTCGTGTTGCCGTGCAGCGCGAAGTGGTTCTGTACCGCGACACCGTTGTGAATCACCGTAACGTACCCGGGCGTCAGAACCTTCACTTCCTTCGCGGCCTCGTCGAACCGCGGCGCGGTGAAGAGGATGTCGTAGCTCTGCCACTCGCCCGGCTTCTTGCTGGCGTTCACCATCGGCGGCGTCTGCTTGTAGAGGCTCCCGCACTGGCCGTCGAAGTACGTCTTGTTGTCGAAGGAGTCGAGCACCTGCACCTCGTAGCGGTTCGCCAGGAACACGCCGCTGTTCCCGCGACCCTGGCCGCTGCCGCTGACCTTCTCCGGCGTCGCGAACTCGACGTGCAACTGGTAGTCGCCGAACGAGTCCTTCGTGACGATGTCCGATTTCTGCACCACCGCGTAGCCGTCCTTGATTTCCCACTTGTCGCCGTTGGCCCACTTCGAGAGATCCTTGCCGTCGAAGAGTACGGTCGCGTCCGAGGGCGGTTCGCTGTCCGTCTTACCGGGGGTGACCACCGCCGGTTCCGGCCACACGATCCCGCTCTTGTACTCTCGTTGCAGCGCCGCGCACGCGGTCATTACGCCGAACGCGGCGACCGCCCCACCGACCGCCGCCAGAATCACTAAACGCTTATTCGCCATGAGAGGCTCCGGGTTGGAGAGAACACGCAGAAATTGTCGAACCAGGTAGACGAGAACGCAACTGAGAAAGCGTTACCCTGCGGTTCTCCCGGGTGGTATTGTGGGAACCCGTCGTTCCTTTCCCACGGGTGAACGCAATGTCGAACGTCAAGAAGCCCGTCACGGTGAAGAAACTGCGAGGGTAGTGGCGCCACTTGCAAGGGCCGCGGGCGCGTTTCGCAGCGAATAACCCGCCCTTGCGGGATTCGCCCACCGACATCGGCTCACCACCGGGTGCGAGGTATGCTCCGCGCCCTCACACCAACCCGGACGCCCCATGCCCGCGCGACTCGTCATTACTGCCACGGAATCGGAACTCGCCGCTCTATTCGGTCTGGCGCCCGGCGCGAACAACGCCCGGTCGCTATCGAGGGCACGGTACAATGTCGCGCCGCTGCACGATGTTCCCGTTGTGCGATTGACGAACGGCGCACGCGAACTGGCGGACCTGCGCTGGGGACTCGTTCCCCACTGGAACACCGATCCAGCCCACGAGGGTTTCGTAAACGCGCGATCCGAAACTGTGGCACAAAAGCCCTCGTTTCGCAGTGCGTTTCAGTCGCGCCGGTGTCTGGTTCCCGCGAGCGGCTTCTACGGTTGGAAACCGGGGATCCGGCGGAAACAGCCTTATTACTTCCGCCCGTCGGGTAACGGAGTGTTTGTGTGCGCCGGCATCTGGGACCGGTGGGATAGCCCCCGTGGGCCGGTTGAAACGGTTTCGGTGCTGACGATGCCCTCGAACGCGCTGGTGAAGCCGATGGACGAGCGGATGCCGGTCGTCGTGGACGAGGGGCGCTTCGCCGCGTGGCTCGATCCGAACGAGGCGAACCCCGAAAAACTGCTCTCGCGCTTCACCCCTTATCCGGCCGACCAGATGAAGTGCTGGCCGATCGGTACCCGGGTAAACGATCCGGTCGAAGACGACGCGGACCTGCTCGTGCCGCTCGCCGGCCCGCTATAACCAAATTCGGTTGCTTCCCCGTTCGCAGAGACGCCAAGGAACCCAATGATTCACGTTATTGCGACGATCACGCTTCACCCCGGAGTGCGCGAGCCCTATCTGGAAGTGTTCCGGTGGGTCACGCCGCTCGTGCGAGCGGAAGCCGGGTGCATCGAGTACCAGGCCACGATCGATGTCCCGACGACGATCGCGGTACAGGACGGCCCGCACGACAACGTGGTGACGGTGGTCGAAAAATGGGAGAGCGTTGAGGCGCTTTACGCGCACAGCGCGACATCACACATGACTGAGTACCGCGAGAAAGTGAAGAACTTCGTGACCGGCGTCAAACTGGTCGTGTCGCAAGCCGCGTTCTGAGAGCCTTTGCGCTCCTTCTACGCCCCTGCTTGTGTGGCTCTTTTCCCCCTTCCTTTTTAGGGAAGGGGGCCAGGGGGTTAGGTTCTTCACTTCTTCGGCGGAGTCATGTTCACCTCAGCGGTCTTGCCCGGGACGACGTCCACGAACCGGCGCTCGTCGCCCAACCGCACCTCGTAACGACCCGGTCCGAGGTTCTTCACAATCGCTTTGCCACCAATCACTTCGACTTCGGTGCGCACGACCTGAATCGAGATGCCCTCGAACAGTTGAGAGTCCAGGGCCGGCCGGTTCGGTTCATCAGCGGGCGCGAGGAACACTTTGCCGGTCGCGCCTTGTGGCGCCGTGATTTCGATTCCGCCCGTCTTCGATGCGTCGAGTGTGAAATTCTCCGTCAGCGTGCTGTTCGCTGCGACATCGACCCATTTCCACACAGCCGGACCGCCCGTGATGGCGGCCGAGAGCAGGTAACGACCGGGCGGAAGTTTCGCGTGCTCGTAGCGGAACGGGCGTGCCTTACCGTCACCGGGGAGCAGCGTGAAGGAGCGCGGTTTCTCGTTGTCGCTCGTCCAGCGTGCCTGCTCGATCGGCAGCGGATCGGCCGCGAGTTGCAGTTCCTTGAACACCACCGGTTTCGTGGGCAAGAACGCGGCATACGCGACCCGCAGTTCGGCACTCGCGGGTGCACCGACCACGGTCACTTCACCGGCGACGTAGGGCACCTCGTCCGAACCGGGTTTCTCCGTGTGTAAGCGGGTGTAGTCCGCTGCAAAGGTGCCCGCGAGCACCGTTTGATCCTTGTCCGGTAAGCTGATGTAAATCTTGCCGTTCACTTTCCCGTCTTTGCGCGCGCCGAGTTCGAGCGTCATCGCATACCCAGACGGGTGCAGGTGGATCGGTTGACCCTGGACTTCGAGCCACACTTCCGGCACCTTCGGTCCCGGCTCGTCGCCCCCCTTCACCTTCCAGTTGCGCCCCAGGGATTGCTGGCCGGCCGGGAATTTGATCGATACTGACCGCTCCGGCATCGGCGCGCCGGGCTTCGTCAGGCGAAATGCTAGTTCGTCGCTCGTGACCGAGACCTCGGGCGTCACGTCGACGCCCGCAATGATCCCGCGAACGGGCGCGGCGGGGGCGACCTGCTTGTCCGCGTCCAGCTCCCAGGGGATTTTCGGCGCCTGCGCTTGTGCTTCTTTTCCCCCCAGGGGCGCTACCGGGGCGGCCGACGAATCGTTCGGCTTTGGGTCGGGTTCCAGTGCGCTCGACGGTGCCGGAGCCGGTTCTGGCTTTGAACCACATCCGATCGCGAGCACCAGCGCAAAACCCGTCGCGACACCGAGCATCATCCGTGATGTGGTCATGTTCTCATTTCTCCGCTCAAGTCGGTCCTCCGGACGTGGGCAGAGTAGACCCGGAATCGCCCCGGCGTGCAACACGAACAGCGCCAGCACACGCGACGGCGCGAATCGTTCTAACCGTGGCGATCGAGTTCCGCGAAGAACTGGGCGAGCGGCTGAGTGAAGCCCGGCAAAACCGTTCCGCCGTCGAGCGTATCGGTCCCGGTCAGATCGGTGAACGCAATTTCTGACGAGTAAATGCGAACGGTGCGCGCCCGCGGATCGATCTCCCACACGAGCCGCACGCCCGCTTTGAAATATTCGCCGCGCTTGCGGGCCATCTCGCCGAGCGTGTTACTCGCGCTTAACACTTCCACGGCCAGGTCCGGTACGACGTTCGGCACCGGTTCGTCCGGGAGGCGCCGGCCCGGTAAGCGGTCCCACGAAACAAAAGCCAGATCCGGCAACCGGACCAGACCGGAGAGCAGTTCGTAAGTTCCGTCCGCTCCGGTCAGGATTCCGAGGTTCTGTCGCCGCACGAGCGGGCCGATTAACTCGCCCAGGTAGATCGCGAGGAGCGGTTCTCGGACCCCCATTGGCTTCTCCACGAGAGTTTCGTCGACCAGTTCGCACCGGCGGTTTTCGTCGCGCAAGAGGTCTTCAACGGTCGCGGTGCCCGGAACCGGGTTGAACCGGACGCGGTCCGCCGGAATGTCCCCGAGGCGGTGGAGCAGATCGGCGACGGTTCGCACGGGCGGCTGAAAGCGAATGTTCATACTCGCACTTGCACGATGTTGAAGTGGCCGTTTCGATCTCAGTTCTGGCTCGCTCTCCGACCGAAAGTAACAATTGCTAACGTTTCGGGAAGAGCGGGTACATTGCATCGGGCCGTGATCTTTTCCGGTGACGTAACATCCGTTGTTTCAGTAGCTTCGGGTTTGTTGCTGCTTAAATACCCCTTGTCAGCGGCCAATAACGGCTAACATTTTTGTGATTTCGGCCCAGATCCGTCCACGAGTTTTGCTCGTCGAGCGTCATTTCGCAGCGCAGCAAGTGCCACGTCCGGTGTCCACAAACAAATTATACGCTAGTGGACAAAGGGATACAAATAGTTTCGGCGTATTCATTCAGCGCTTCTGGCGAAGTCCGGAAGCGCAGAAAAATGACGCAGTTCGCTATCGGGAATCCCTGCGGCCGTTGAAGACACAAAAACGAGAGCGCCCGCGGGGTCCGACCCGCGGGCGCTCGTTGCTCACCCTCCCCCGATACTCACGCGCTCTTCTTGCCGGGCTTCTTCTCGCCCAACTTGCGCTCCCCGCGGACCACTTCGGCGGTGATGACGTGTTTGCCCTTGTGTTCCATTTCGGGCAGGTCGTACATCACGTCGAGCATCACGTCTTCCACGATGGCCCGCAGCCCGCGTGCGCCCGTGTCGCGGGCCTTCGCCAGCCGCGCGATCTCTTTCAGCGCGTTGATCTCGAACTCGACCTCGGCGCCTTCCATCTCGAAGAGCTTCTGGTACTGCCGCACCAGCGCGTTCTTCGGTTCGGTGAGGATGCGGAGCATCGCTTCCTCGTCGAGCGGGTCGAGCGGGGCCAGAACCGGCAACCGGCCCACGAACTCCGGGATCATCCCGAACTCGATCAGGTCGTCGGCGGTGACCTGGCTCAGGAGCTCGCCCAGCGACTTCTCCCGGTGCTCCTTGTCGACCGCGCCGAAGCCGATCGACTTGCGCCCCAGGCGCCGCGAGATGATGTCCTCGAGGCCGACGAACGTCCCACCGCAGATGAACAGGATGTTCGACGTATCGACCTGAATGTACTGCTGCTCCGGGTGCTTGCGCCCGCCCTGCGGGGGCACGTTGCTCACGGTCCCTTCGAGCATCTTCAGGAGGGCCTGCTGCACGCCCTCGCCGGACACGTCGCGGGTGATCGAGACGTTCTGGCTCGTCTTCGCGATCTTGTCGATTTCGTCGATGTAGATGATGCCGCGCTGTGCCGCTTCGATGTCGAAATCCGCGGCGTGGAGCAGCTTGAGGAGCAGGTTCTCGACGTCCTCGCCGACGTACCCGGCCTCGGTGAGCGTGGTCGCGTCGCCGATCGCGAACGGCACGTCGAGGATCTTCGCGAGCGTGCGGGCGAGGAGCGTCTTGCCGCTCCCGGTCGGGCCGACGAAGAGGATGTTGCTCTTCTCGATCTCGACCTCGTGCCGGCTGCTGGCGTCGAGGCTGAGGCGCTTGTAGTGGTTGTGGACCGCGACGGAGAGCACCTTCTTCGCGCGCTGCTGCCCGATCACGTACCCGTCGAGCTTCTCTTTAATGGTGCGCGGGGCCGGCGTGTTGGAGGTGGACGCCTTGGCCGGGCCGCGGCGCTTCTTCTCCTGGTCGATGATCGACTGGCACAGCTCGATGCACTCGCCGCAGATGTAGACGTCGCCCGGTCCTTCGACGAGGGGGCCGACGTCGCGGTGGCTGCGGCGGCAAAACGAGCAATATGCGTTGCGGTTGCGGCCGGCGGTTCCGGGTGGGCGGCGTCCGCCAGAGTCACCGGTGGTGCGGTCCGAAGGCATTGGGCTCCCCGATCTGGTGGTGCCGGATGGATTGTTGTTTCGCGGCGTGCGGAAGAGGCTCGGTCCCCGCACTGGGTCGGTCGTTCGCGAGAAGCCGTCGGCTCCTCGACTTCAGCCTAATCATACCGCCGGGTAGGAGTCGAGTCGCGCGAGAACCGGAGAACAGGCGCAATCGCGCCGACTGCCCGGCTAGTGGTACGGGTTCTGCCCGGAGCACCAGTTAGGAGGCTCCTGGTGTTGGGGGCGATTCGGGCGGCACCGCGGGCGGCGCGGGTGGCTCGGTTTTCGCCCCGGAATCGGGCGGCGCGGGGATCGCGAATTTCGCGGGATCGGGGCGCCCGGACGGGTCGGGCTGCGGGGGGCGACCGGTGCGGGCGCGTTCTTCACCTTGTCCGCCACTTTGCGCCGCAGTTCCGTGTATTCCGCTTCCGTGATCTCGCCGTGTTCGTACATGTCACGGTAATTGGTGAGCATGTCCGTCGCATCGTGTGCCGGAGCCGTGGCCCGCTTGCGCCACTTGTCCGTGAGCGAAATGGCGATGGCCCCGACGAGCATCGCACCCACAAGGCCGGCGACACCGTAAATAATTTCCGGTCGCGTCAACGGGTCTTCGGCCGCGAGAAGGGAAAGCGCCCACATGCAAATCGCCTCGTACCGACAACAACGGGCAATCTTTGCACAGTTTACCCCGCCAGCCAAACCGCGACAATCCAAAGACACGGGAAGATGGGGAATTGGGGCGCGGTAATGCGAACAGGTAGAAGAATCGGAAGGGGTAAGGAGTTAGGGCGAGAGATAGAGGGCAGAGATCAGAAGGCAGAGGGCAAAAGGCAGAGGACAAAAGGCAGAGGCTAGAGGTGTTCAAGCCCCGTTAGGGGCGGAGGTGAGTAGTCAGGGGTGGAGCGGAGCGCAACCCCTGGCGGACCGGGGAGTGTAAAAAATACGGGCGTCGCGACGAGGCACCACGCTATCCGGGTTCGCGGGAGCCCGCGCAGGGGGTTGCGCTCCGCTCCACCCCTGGCTACTCGCCTCCGCCCCTAACGGGGCTTGAGCGCACCCGTTTCTGTCCTCTGGCTAATTACAGCGTGCCGCGGGAGCGTTTGATTTTCTCGCGGTATTTCTTGGTCTGCTCCTCGTCCATCTGGGTCTCGAAGATTTCGGTGAGGCGCGAAACCGCTTTGAACACCTCTTCCTTGTCCTGGTTCACGACCGTTTCCACGAACAGGTACGCCCACATCGCGTCGCGGGGCTTGCCGGCGGCGAGGTACAGTTCGCCCGTCATCGCGAACCCGGTGGCGTGAACGGACGGGTCTTTCGACTTGTCCATTTCGGCTTTGATCTTGTCGATGCCCTCCTGGTACTTTCCGCTGCCCCCCTCTTTTGCGGTCAGGTGATAAATCGCGAGCCGCTCCTTGCGCGCGCCCGTGGCGGTCTTCATGAGGTCTTCCGCCGCGCCCGCGGCCACCGCGTACTCTTTACCGCGAATCCGGCCGTCGATCTCCTGGAGGGCGGCTTCGAGCTTCGCTTCGGGCGGCAGGTCCGCGGCGCCCTTCAGCTTCGACCACGCGGAGGCCGCGTCGCTGTACTTCCGGCGCTCGATCTGGAGGCGCGTCATCGCCCGCGTCGCGGGCCACAGTTCCCACCCGGGGGCGGCCCAGTAGAGGTCGCAGAACTCTTTCCAGTTGAGAATCGCGGCGTCCACGGCCTTGGCCCAGGCGTCGCCCTCGAGGTCGTCCGCGAGCTTCTGCTTCACGCTCGCGATCCGGAACTCCAGGTGGCGCTTGCTCCGCTCCGCGAGGCCCGGCTTGATGAGTGCCTTGTACCCTTCGGTGGCTTCCGCGTAATCCTTCGCGGTTTTCTTGTCTTCTTTGGTCTTCGCCGCGTTGAAGGCGTTCCGCTCCACGCCCGGCAAATCGCCGATCGCGACCTTGAGGATGTCGTCCGGCGCGAACGCTTCGGTGGCCTTCTCGAGCTTCTCCCCGCTGAACACCTGGAACCCCGCGGGGCCGGCCTTCAACTGCCCGGAGTAAGTCTTCGTGGTGCCGTCCTTGCGGTTGCGCACTTCGACCGTGTCCGGGACGGTCTGCGCGCTCACCGTGGCCGCCAGTGTCACCAGTCCCAGCGCCACCAGGCCGCGCGTTACGTGTCGTTTCATGGAGATTGGTTCCAGAGTATCGAGTCGGTTCAGCTTACCTCACCGCCGGGCGCCCGGCCAGAAATCACACCCAGCCGCCGGTAACGGGGAGCACCTGCCCGGTGATGTACCCGCTCTCCTCGGTCGCGAGGAACAGCACCGCGTTCGCGATGTCTTCCGGCTTGCCCAGGCGCCCCGCGGGGATCTGCTTCAGGTACTCGGTCATGACCTCGGGCTTGATCTCGCCGAGCATCGGCGTCTGGATCACGCCCGGCGCGACCGCGTTGGCGGTGATCTGCCGGCGCGCGAGTTCCTTCGACAGCACGCGCGTGAGGCCGATGACCCCGGCTTTCGCGGCGGCGTAATTGGTCTGGCCGTGGAAGCCGACCAGTCCCGCGACCGACGCGACGTTCACGATGCGCCCGCCGTCGCGCAGGATCTCGGTGCCGTACTTGCAGCAGTGGAACACGCCGTCGAGGTTCGTCTGAATGACCGCGTGCCACTCGTCGAGCGTCATCTTTTTTAGCGTGCGGTCCTTGATGATGCCCGCGTTGTTCACGAGCACGTCCAGCCCGCCGCACTGGTCTTTCACCTGCTTCATGAGGGCTTCGACCTGGGCCGCGTCGCGCACGTCGCCCGCGAAAATGTGAACCGGCGGCTTGCTCTCCAGCCCGCGGAACTCGGCCGCCAGCGCTTCGGCGTCCTTGCGGTTCGCGCCCGCGGGGTCGTCCCAGAAGTGGAGCACGCACGTCGCGCCGGCCCGCGCGAACGCGGTCAGCACGCCCGCGCCGATCCCGCGCGAGCTACCGGTAACGAGAACCACTTTGCCGGAGAAGTTGTAAGTAATCATGCTCTCAACGCGGAACGCGGAGTGCGGAGCGCGGAACGGAAAGCACCTGCCGCCGGTCGCGCGCCGCGATACCCTACAGTGGTCGGTTGTATTCCGTACCGCCCGGGGCCGCACGACAACTTCCGAACATGGCAATCCGACTCGCGCACTTCAGCGACATTCACCTGACCGCCCGGCCGCTCGGTTGGCGGGTGCGGGACACGTTCAACAAGCGCACCACGGGCCTGGTAAACGTGAGGCTGCTCGGGCGCGGGGCGCGGTTCTTCCACGCGAACGACGTCACGGTCGCGCTCCGGACCGAGTTCGCGTCGCGCGGTTTCGACCACCTCGTGTTCTCCGGCGACGCGACCGCACTCGGCTTCCCCTCCGAAATGACTGAAGCCGCGACGCGGCTCGGGGTGGGCTGCACGGCCCTTCCGCCCGGGATCGCCGTTCCGGGCAACCACGACCTCTACATCCGGCGCTCGGTCCGCGATCGGTTCTTTGAAACGCCCTTCGCGCCGTGGCAACAAGGTCAGCGAGTGACCACGGACCCGTACCCGTTTGCACAGAAGGTCGGGCACGTGTGGCTGATCGCGCTCAACTCCGCGAAGCCGAACGTGCTCTTCTGGGACGCGACCGGGCGCGTCGGCGTTCCGCAGCTCGAGCGCTTTCGCGCGCTGTGCGCCATGCTGGACGCCGGCCCGCGCATCGTCGTGAGTCATTACCCGCTTTTGAAAGAGGGGCACCAGATCGAACCCCGCTGGCACCGGCTCCACGACTGGCGCGCGGCGCGCGACGCCGCAGCCGAGTGCGGCGTGAGTCTGTGGTTGCACGGGCACCGGCACCACTGGTACGCGCTACCGATCGCGCCGAATCTGCCGTTCCCGACGATCTGCACCGGGAGTTCGACCCAAACGCGACGGTGGGGCTACCACGACTACACCATCGACGGCTGGCACCTGAAGGGGCAACGTCGCGTGTACGATCTGGCGACGAAAGCGTTCGTGGACACAGACACGTTCGAGTTCGAGTTACCGAAGACCTACCCCCCTGGCCCCCTCCCTAAAGGGAAGGGGGAGGAACAAAGGCAACCCCTCCCCAACCCCTCCCCTAAGCGGAGAGGAGCTTAAAACCGCCGATTGGAGTTTGGTTGTCTGTGTATTTGGTTCTGTTCCCCCTTCCTTCTTAGGGAAGGGGGTTAGGGGGTTAGGTTCTTCTGCCGCTTGCCCCGTTTCCGCGCCCGACTACAACGCTTTCAACCGATTCAGTACGGTTTAGCTCGCTGCTCTGCAGCGGGACGATGTTGCGTCGTCCGAGCGATTGCTACGCCATGCGTCTCGGGGAACGCTGTTCCAGCACCGCTTTCGGGCGGCGCGCCCCTGCGCATGCAGGAGCCTGGAACAACCCCGCCGGTCGTGGTTCTCCTGCATGCGCAGGGGCGCGCCGCCCGGCGGTGCCGTGAGCGTTCCGCGAACCAGGTTCAGAAGTAGACCGGCGAATCGGTTACACAGGAAAGCCCGCGAACGGCGTTCGCGGGCTTTCCGATTTCCACTCCAGAGGGACCGATGTCCAAACAGATCGAATGGCTTTACGAACGGCGTGCCTGAACGACGTGCCAGAAAGCCCAGGGGTTCCTTGGGCACCAGTCCGTGGCCGTGACCGAAACCGTGAACGCGACCAAAGTTCGCTACAGTGCGGACGATGCGCTTGCGCTGCTCGACGGGATCGACACGCTCATCGCGATGAAAGGGCCGAAGGTCGAGACGTTCGACTTGAAGAACGACCGCCCCGACGACGCGACGCTCCTCGCGCGCCTGATGGGGCCGACGGGCAACCTGCGGGCACCAACGGCCCGCGTCGGTCGGACACTCGTGGTCGGGTTCAACGAAGAAGTCTACTCCCGCGTGTTCGCCGGCTGAATCTGCCGTGCCGGTGAGCGAATCTAATCTCGGTGTGAGCTTTCATCACACCGAGAGGTATCGTGCGCTACAATTACCACCAGTTGGACTCCCTACTCGACGACGAGGCGAGCGCGATGAACGTACTGTGGGTGCTGGCGGCTCTGGGCGTCAGCGCACCGGCCGACGACAAATCGGCTCTGTTCGAGAAGCACGCCGACATCGCGTACCGCACGGACAAAGGGGCAGACAAGGCGCGACACGTCCTCGACGTGTACGTTCCGAAGGGCAAAAAGGACTTCCCGACCGTGCTGTTCGTCCACGGCGGGAGCTGGAAGAGCGGCAACAAGAACATCTATGCGTCCCTCGGTCAGTCCCTCGCGGCCGACGGTATCGGGTGCGTGATCTGCAACTACCGCCTGTCGCCCCAAGTGCAGCACCCGGGCCACATCGAGGACGTGGCGAAGGCGTTCGCATGGACGGCCGAGAACATCGCGAAGTACGGCGGCAAGCAGGAGCAACTCTTCCTGTGCGGACACTCCGCGGGTGGGCACCTCGTGTCGCTACTCGTGACGGACGAGCAGTACCTCAAGGCGGAAAAGCATTCCCCGAAAGAGATTAAGGGCGTCGCGTCGTTGAGTGGTGTGTACCGGATTATTGCGGGCGAAAGGGTGTTCGACGGGCCGTTTGGCAAGGACGAGAAGGTGTGCAAACTCGCGTCCCCGCTGACCCACGCGGCCGGCAAGCACCCGCCGTTCTTCATCGCGTATGCGGACAACGACTTCCCGCAACTCGACAAGATGGCCGAAGACATGCACGCGGCACTGAAGAAGGCCGAAAGCCCGACCGAACTCGTCAAGTGCAAGGAGCGCAATCACTACACGATCATCATCCAGTTCGTGAACGACGCGGACCCGCTGAACAAGTCGTTCCGCGCGTTCGTGGAGAAGAACTGCAAGTAAACCGCGGAGAATGAGTTACTCGCCCGCGACTTCAACAACGTGTCCGGCCGCTTGCAACGTCCGGGCCGCGTTCTCGAAGTCACGGGCTTTTAGCAGAAGGTAATCGGTATCGAAGGTCGAAACGGCGAACACGCTTATGCCAGCATGGGCGAGCGGAACCGCGAGCGCGGCCAGTACACCAACCAGCGCGAACGGCATCGCGCCCGCGACCCGCAAGCACCGCCAGTCGCGCTCGCACTGCACGTCCTCGGGCACCGCATCCTCTGCACGCACGATAGAAAACTCAGCCGCGGTTCGGGTAATCGAGAACAAGCCCTCTGCGGCAGTCACCCACGCCGGAATTGCACAACCGACTGGCAACTTGCACACTGCGAACGTCCCGGCAACCGTCAGTAACGTGAGCCGGTGACCGATCGCGCGGTCGGCGCTTGTCGAGCCGGCTAATGTTTTGCTGAAGTGGGCCAGCCGGCACGATTCGGTGAACCCGAGCGCGCGATGAGCGTCGCGGCTGACAGTGTTTTCGACGTAAGCGTCCGATGCCATTTCCCGGCACCCGCGTCCGGCAGCCCACTCTTCCGCCGCCGCAATGAGCTGTTTCCCGATCCCGCGCCGGCGCGCATCCGGGTCCACGAACCAGCCTTCAACGTACCCCACGCGATTGGTTTCGCACCCCTCCGCGCACGTCCGAATGGACGCTTCCAGGAACCCGCACAACCCGTCGCTCGCTCGTTCCGCCACAAATACCGCAGACGCCAGAAGCAACCCGGACTCGGTCGGGAGGCGGCCGCTTAAATAGTCCGCGATCTCGGCAGCGTGTTCGTCCGCCGTTCCTTCCGGCCAGAGCGCGTGCCGCATACGCAGCCACTCGGCCCGATCTGTGTCACGAACCGGGCGAACGATTGTCGTCATGGTGCTGTTCGGGAAGCGGGTGATTCGGGTGAATGCGGAAACTCGCCGAAGTCGTGGTAACCGAGCATATCGATGTCGCGGAAGTGATCGCGTGCCAGCCGCCGGAGGTGTTCCAGACTCGCGACGCGCTTTGCGTTATCGTCCGCCCGTTGTGTGGTGAGTGCCGATACCGGGTGGTCGTCGCGTTCCAGTTCGACCCGCAGGTAATAAGCATCGCCCACGTGCAGTAGCCAGCGCTCGCCTTGTCGCACAGCGACCCCGCAGTGCCCGAGCGTGTGCCCGAACAGCGGCACGAGTAGCACTTCGGACGCGAACCCGAGGTCCAGGCGCCGGGCTTCCAAACCGAACCACACGTCCGAACTCGGCGCGTGAGTGCGCCACCGAACGCCGTGCGCGAAGTGCGCGGGCAAGTAGCGCCAGTGGCCCGTTTCCACGTTCGCTTGTTCTTCCGCTGCGACGTGAACGGTCGCGTGCGGAAAGTCGGCCAGTCCCCCGGTGTGATCCGGATCGCAATGCGTCACAACAATGTGTTTAACATCGACCGGGCGGAACCCGAGTTCCTCGACCCGGCGCATGGCCGTTTGATCTTCGTGAAACTGGAACCCGGCGATGTCGATGAGCGGTTGCCCGATTCGTTCGAGCGGCTTTCGCACATCAGCGAGGCCGATTCCCGTATCCACGAGCGCCAGCCCGTTCGTGTCTTCCAGGAGCAAACAGTGACACGACGCGGCCGGGTTCGGTGGGGCGTGCAGCGTGCCACAATTCAGGTGGTGAATTCGCGTCATGGTGTCGTCCGCGCGGATAGGGGGATCATACGCTGACCGCGGAACGAATTTCGTGCGAATCCCGGTTTTCAGAACCGTCGAGGGAATCGGTGACAGATTTGTTTGCTGTGTTGAAAACTTGCGTTTTGTGTTCGTGGCACAGGCCTCTGGCCTGTGTGAGCGCCTCCACAAATCAGAGGTCTGTGCCACCAAACCAAGAATCAAACGCATCAATTCAACACAGCAAGATTTGTTCACAACTGCATGCGCGATAAAAGCATAGCGAATCGAGTTGATTTGCGTAGGGCGCAAACCGCGCCCTGCGCCCGCAGCTCAAATGGGCAGAGCATCTGTTTTCGGAACCCGTTCAGCGCGAAGGCGAGTAGTCGTAGCAGTGGTGATATTTATTTGTTTATATTTTCAATTGTCAGTATATTTATTTATTGAGAGATTAAACAATCTTTCAAAAATATATCAATTGGGCGCCCGCACTGACGGCGAGGGACTGGTGGCATGGCCGTAGCGAAACTATGTCTCGTGTTGATGGTGTCCATTTGGGACGCGGTTCCGAAGCAGGACGGTATGATCGAAGCGGCCGTCCTGAAGTTGTTCGATCTGAAACACACGCCACCCGCGCTGCGGGAATTCATCACCGCCAAAACGCCGGTTGCGATCACGGAGGAGCGATTCGCCCCTCTAGGTAGCGGCGCACGCGCGTCGCCCGTCCGGGCCGTGTGGTTCGGTCGTCGATCGGTCCCGGGAGCACTCTCGACGTGCTCGTTCCGGCCGACCGTTTAGAGATCTGACGCGGGCACGCGGCACGGTCGTTCACACGGTCGATCGCTCCGAAGAGAAAATGGACTTTATGAACGAGATCGTCTCGGTCGGCCGATACAATGACGCCCGTCCGGTCCGTACCAATCCGACGTGTTTTGGGGCCTCACAATGTTCGCCTTCGTGCGCTACCGAATCCCGCTCTGTTTCGCGCTCGCCGCCGCGCTCCCCGTTGCCGCCACGGGACCGGTGCGGGCCGCCGACCCCGCCCCTACCACGGCACTCCACAAGGTACCTGCCACCGCCGAGACCTACCACTCGGTCCTCCGGCTCGGCGAAACGATCGAGCTGCTCGGTCGCAGCCGCGCGTGGCAGCAGTTGTGGAACGACCCGGTCGTGAAAGACCTCCGCAAGAAGGCTATGGAGAAGTTCTCCGAGCCGGGCAATAACGAGGCGGCCGCGCTGCGGGCGTTTCTGGCGGAGCCGGCCAACGCCGAACTGCTCGGGCTCTTGCTGGACGCGGCCTCGCACGAGGTCTTCGTCTCCACCGGGGCCGGCACGGGCGACCTGCTCTCTTTGGGGCAGGAACTCGCCGGCGGGGCGCGATACGGCCCCGCTCTCCAGAAACTGTTGGGGCAAGGCGGTGACCCGAACACGGCCCGTATTCGGATCGTCCTCCAAGGGCTCGCCGAGCGCCCGGAGCGGGTGCGGGTTCCGGAGCTGCTGATCGGGTTCAAGGTGAGCGACGCGGCCAAGGTCAAAACCCAGTTGAAGCGGCTCGACCCGCTCGTCGCCGGGGCGCTCGCCGACACCCCCCTCAAAGGGCGGTCGAAGCGCGCCACGGTGGACGGGGACGAGTTCCTCGTGCTCGAACTCGACGGGTCGCTGATCCCCTGGGACCAGGTGCCGATCGCCATGTTCGAGGAGAAGGAAGGCGAGTTCGCCCCGCTTATCAAGCACCTCAAGGGGCTGAAACTGACCGTCTCCATCGGGGTGCGCCAGGGTTACCTGCTGGTCGCCGTCGGCCCGTCCACCGACCAACTGGCCAAGTTCGGCGGCCCCGGACCCAAGCTCGCGGGGCTGCCGGAATTCAAGCCGCTGGCGGAACTCGCCGGGAAGCCGCTGACGGCCGTCGGCTACACCAGCGCCGCGGTCCGGCGCGCGACCGGCGTCACCGCCGAAGACGTGACGGCTTACGGGGACGTGCTCAAGGCGGGGCTCGAACACGCGGACCTGCCCGACGACGTGCGGAAAGCGATCGAAAAAGACGGCGAAGCGCTGCTGAAATCGATCGCCAAGGACATCACGAAGCCGGGCGCGGCGACCTCGTTCAGCTTCCGCACCGCGCGCGGGTGGGAGACCTACGCCCACGACTACTCGCCCGCCGCGGCCGGCGAGTCGCGCCCGCTCACGCTGCTGAACCACCTCGGTGGCGACCCGTTGATGGCGGCCGTGTGGCGCTCGGGCACCACGGTCGACGACTACCGGGCGGCGGTCAAGTGGGCCAAGATCATCGCGGGCCACGTCGAAAAGGTCGCGATCGCCAAGGCGCCGGACGCCGAGCCGATCATCAAGTCGGTGCGCCAGGAGATTTACCCGGTGCTGCAAGAGTTGAGCGACGTGACCGAGCGGCTCTGGCTGCCGGCGCTCGCGGACGGGCAGGAGGCCGTGGTCCTCGACGCCAAGTGGTCCAGCAAGCAGTGGCACGCCGCGCTGCCGACCGACCGGCCGATGCCCCTGCCGGAGTTCGGCATCGTAGTCGGGGTGAGCGACCGGGAGAAGCTCGAAAAGGCCCTGGAAGGGTACCTCGCGGGCGCCAACAAGCTGCTGGGCAAGGCGCGGGAACTGGCGCCGCCGGGGTCGATTCCGGAGTTTGAAATCCCGCGGCCGAAGGTCGAGACCAAGGGGGGACGAACTTTCGCGCACTATCCGATCCCGGCCGGGTTGGGGGTGGACGAGCAGTTCCAGCCGACCGGCGGGCTCTCGGACAAAGTCGCGGTTCTGGCCCTGTCGCGCGGCCACGCCGACCGGCTCCTGACCGAAACGCCGCTCGCGTCCGGGCTCGCGCCGTTCGCGCGCAAGACCGCGGACTCGGCGTTCTACTTCAACTGGGCCGGGATGGTCGACACGGCCGCCCCGTGGGTCGATTTCGGTCTCCGCGCGGCCGCGCCGGGGGGCGACGCGAAACAGAACGAAGAGGTGGCCCGGAAAGTGATCGGCGCCCTGAAAATCTTCCGCAAGTACGGGTCGGTGACCTACCGCCAGAACGGGGTCACTGTCACCCACAGCGAGGCCGTCTTCCAGGACGTGCCGGCCGTCGAGAAGTAATTCCGCGCCCGAGGTAGCGGAACACCCTTCACGCGGTCGTTAGCACGCGCGGTTCGTCCGGAGTTTTCTGGGCAAACCGCGCGTGCTCGTTTTGTGATCCGCATAGCGACCACCGGGCCGCGACCGCGAGGGAGCGGGGCTTCCCGTGTACAGGGCGAACGCACCATAAGTGCCCGCGAAGTACGGTTCGGATCTGTTCGAGTGATTCGTCGTTACCACTCGTTGGCCCACTCGGGCGCCGGACCCGGCCGAGGTTCCTCGTCCGCCAGCCGTGTTTCACTCACCACGCGACCGCGCTGCGTGTCCAGGATTCGGAGCGTCCGGCCCGTCGCGGTCGCCAAGTGGCCCTCGTAGGTCCAATCGGCCCACTGCACGCCCGTCAGAGTCTCAACACGGCCGCTCCGGGTCAGCGCATACGGGGCGGGGTGCGGGGGCCACAAATCGGGTGCCGTCCGGAACGCCTCGAACTTACCACGCACAGAGAGTACGACGTGGCGGCTGGCCGGTGCGACCTTCTCCATGACTACCTCCCGGCGCTCGTCCCACACGTCGTCCGGCTCCCGCTCCCGGGTCGCTGCCGCCTCTCGCCATCCCCGCCGGCGCTCTGTTGCAAACTGCGCTGGTGCGGTGCGCCCCATACCGCGCAGCGTCCTGCAAACCGCCGCGTCGCCGACGGTGGGGGTACCGACGTCCCAAACACTGGTGTCGGCCACGAAATGGTACCCCCGGCTCCACGTCCCGGCCTCCCGCCACGCTGCCAGGGCCTTCAGCCAGGGTAACCGCGAAACCGCGTTGTACGTTTCCCCCGCCGGCCACGCCGAGTCGGTCTTCAGCGCGAAGTACGACAGCCACTGGCCGCCGAGTGACAGGTCGCAACGCTGAGGGTACAGCGTGCCCCGGAACCACGCACCACCTTCGTACCTACCCGTCACCAAGTCCCATCGGCCAACGCGCCACCACTTCCGAGGGCACTTCTCCAGGACGGCCGCGATGCGGGCGGCGGGGTCGGTGACGCAGTAGATCCGCGGCAGCGGAGCCGAGAGCGTGGCCCCGGTCGAAGGGCGCTGCAAAGCGGGATCGGGCACCGGTGGTGAGTTGTTCGGATCGTCCATACGGCCCCGTACCTCGTCGGGCAACCCCGTCTACATCATGATGGCTCGGCCTGCTCGGGCCGACACCGCGATGATAGGCGGAGGAGCCGGGTCGTGATAGACCAGCACGCCACGGAGGGCTGAGGCGCCGATGAAACACGTATCCGGCGCCCGGCACTTCACCGACCGGCGGGGCCTACCGTTGAAATATCGGCAAGTATTCCGCCGGAACCGAAAGCACCCACAAGGCGATCGCGGAGCAACTTCAGTGCTTGTTTGAGCTGGTGCGCCGCGGCGCGATCGGTGGCACCGAGAATGCGGCCAATTTCGACCTGCGTCTTACCTTTCAAGTAATTAAAGCGTGAGTGGCACCCGGAGCCGTTCCGGGAGGCGGGCGACTTCGTCGTCGACAACGGCGCGCAGCTCCTCATCGGGGAATTGCTCGTCCGAACGGTTGGCCCGGTCGAGTAACTGGCGCTCGACCGTGTTGCGCCTGTGCGCGGTCTTGTGCGCGTTCACGGCCACGGTGTAGGACATCTTCTGGAGCCACCCCGATATGGAAGCCGAGCGCACGTGGGCGGCGTTCCGCGCCAGCGCGATGAACGCTGCTTGAAATGCGTCCTCTGCGTCTGTGCCGTTACCCAGCACGCGCCGGCACGCGGACCACACGGTCTGACCGTGCCGGACCACCCGGGGCGCGAACGCCGAGCCGTCCCAAATCACGAACGCGGAGGGCCGTTCGCGGTCGGTCCGCGCGTCCGCGCGCCACAACCCGGCCATATCCCGGGTGTAGTGAGCGAGCCCGCGCGGCACATCGCGCCCCATAACTTCTCCGTTAGTTCACATTTCACTCTTACAAAGACAACTGGCGCGCCGAAAACCGAAACGAGAAAAACAAAAAACATCCCAACAGGGCGCCGCGGGGTTGAGTGCGGTCTCGCGGAGGTTCGGCATTGCCTCGCCCGAACCCTTTCCTCGCGTTCCGTGTCGTTCAGACACACACGGAGTTGTGCATATGTATCCCAAACGCAGCCGGGCGGCGGCGATCGCACGCGACACGATCGATATCATCACGGCCGGGCGATACGCGAACCGCAAGGACGAAACGGTCCACATTCGCCACCTCGTTGAGTTCGCGCGAGAGAGTACGCTCACGTACCCACCGGACGAACGCTTACCGCGATTCACCCCTTCCGAGCGCCCCACGATCGTCGAGACCGTAAACGGCACTACACTCGAAGCAGCGCGGGAGTTGGTTGCCCGAGGGTTTCGGCCGGTCGCCCTGAACTTCGCCTCGGCGCGGCACCCGGGCGGCGGGTTCCTCGGTGGCGCGCGGGCGCAGGAAGAATCGCTCTGTCGCGCGTCCGGGTTGTATGCCTGTATCAGCGGCAACGCGATGTACCGGGCGCACGCGCACCTCGGTGGCGGGTTCTACACGAACTACGCGATCTACTCGCCCGCGGTGCCGGTGTTCAAGGACGACGAGGGCGAACTTCTCGACGAGCCATACTTGTGCGCGTTCGTGACGGCGCCCGCGGCGCCCGCGGTGAACGTCGGAGCGATCCGCGACAAAGAACGCGCTCTCGTTCGCGACGAGATGCGCGAGCGCGTCGACAAAGTGCTCGCGCTCATGGCCGGGCACGGGCACGACGCGGCGGTACTCGGTGCGTGGGGCTGTGGGGTGTTCAAGAACGACCCGGAACTGATCGCCGAGTTGTTCGCGAAGGCGCTCCGCGGCAAGTTCGCCGATTGTTTTGCGAAAGTCGTGTTCGCGGTCCTGTCGTCCGACGGGGCCACGATCCGCCCGTTCGAGCAGTTGTGCCAGCGCGCGTAGTTGGGTGGTGCGTGGAACCGCGCGGGAGGGCGTTCTACACCGTGGGCGGTGGTACTCGTGGTGCTTTCTGTGCGGCGCCGAACGGCGCGCCATGTGGCTGGGCCAACAAAGAATCGGGTGCCGCCGGGTACCAGGGAGCCGGGGCACCACCGCGCGCGACTCGAAGCCCTTGCACCGCAGGGGCGGAGAGCCTTCTCGCGGGTACCCGCCGGTTCTTTTGAAGTGCTATTTTAGGGTGGCGCGTCGCCCCGGCTCTGCTGGGTGAGAAGGAGTACGTCCGATTGGAGCGCCCAACCGACACCGGTGCCCTCCGTCAGCACGTTGAGTAACTCGGACACGGGCACGTGCTCAACTTCGAGGGGCCCGACCGGCGCCCCCAGGAGCGCGAGGACCGCGTCGCTTGCTCGCAATTCCCACCCCGCGGTCGCGCCGAGCGCGCGCAGGACCGCGCGCGCCGGGCGCGGGGGGACGCGCACGGTTACTCGGAGGTTTCCCGAGCCCCCGAAGGCGCGGTGGACTTCTAACACATCGCGGTCCGGCGCGGGAGCCGGCTCCACGGGGGCGCGGTCCAGCCAGTCGAGGCCGGTACTCGCGCCCGCGGACAGGGGCGGCTCGTTCGATTGGAACGGGGCGCCCCCGGATTCCAGGGCGTCGATCTTCGACCGCAGGTACTGGGCTTCCTCTCGGACCCCCAACTCGCGACAGCCCGGGTGCCCGGACCGGAAGACCACACGTCTCGTCAGCGCACGGGCCAGCGTGTACGAGCCCTGTTGAGCGGCGCAGCGGGCCCGGCCGAGCAGCGCGACCATTGTGACCGCCACATTCGGGTCGTCCTCCGCTTTCTGGTACGCACTTGAGGCCTCCCACCAGAGCCCCGTTCCCTCAAGGCACAGGCCCTCGCGGAGGGCGAGAGCGGTTTCACTCGCGCCGGTCCCGTTTCGGGGCGCGCCGAGGCACTCCCGGAGCCCCTCGGCGAACCGCCCACCGCGGATCAGAGCGTCGATGTGCGGGACCGGGCTCTTCGGTTTGCTGCTCGGCTTACTCGCGTGGCCCGCAGGGGGCGCGGGCTCGTCCGGTGTCTGCCGGGCCCGCGTCACGAGCACACCGGCCAGGCCGCCGCCGCCCCCGCAGGCGCACACGAGCGCCAGGCACAGGAGCCGGCGCCCCGACGCGCGAACCGGCCCGGTCGGTCGGTCGGTCGGAGCGGCAAGGGGGCCCTCATCGGGCACTTGCGAAGTTGTTCCCGCCGCCCCCGGCTCGGCGAGTTCCCGCTCGGGTTCGGCTTCTTCCGCGGGCCAGGCGCCGAACACCGAGGGCGCGACCGTCTCTTCGCACGCGGCCGGCGCACTCTCTTGGGGCGGGGGGCCGCCGGACGGAGGTAGTTCGGCCACCTCGGCGCGATCCGGGGCCGCGTCTGCGGTGGCCCTCTCCGAGACCTCTTGTGGGCCGACGAGGTTGAGCCAGCAGGCGCCCGTGGGGCCGGAGAACGTGAGCCGTGCGACCGGGGCATCGGGCGGAACCGGGATCGGTGCGCTGCCCGCGCGCACCGTCGTGGGCAGGGACATCTGCGCGGCGATCCCCACTTTCCCCAGACGCGCGCTAATGTCCCCGGCGATCACGTTGACCATTTCCCCCACGACGTCGCCCATGTCCGGGCTGTCGAACGGGATATCGAACCCGGCGAACGCCCGCGCGATCGTGACCGCCTCGTCCTCGCAGAGCGCCAGCGCGAAGTACCAGTGCCCGTCGCCGCGGAACGAGATGGTACTCATGATCCCCGGGGGCGGGGCGCCCTCGTGCGCCCCCGGAACGATCGTCAACCCACAAGAACCCGTGAAGAAGACCGCGACCGATTCCTCCACGGCCTTGTTGATAGCGGAGGGGAGCGTATTCAGAGCCATGAGCGATCCCGTACTCAAAAGCGCGCCTGAAAAAGTCGGCTATCCATTATCGGTCATTCACGGCCCGATTTGCCATTTGAGGTCTCGGCGAACAAATCTGCTCGGCGCGGAGCCGCGCGGTTCTTGAAATCGGTGGCGGCGGAGGGAGAGATCCTGACGGTGCGGACGTGGATTCGACCGCCACTTGGCAGCGCATGCGGCCTGAAAGGGGACGAATTCGAGAGGCACTGCTCGCGACTAACCATCCGCGGCCTCGTGACTCTCGTCGGTGGCCTATTGCGCGCACTCTCGGGGAAGGTGCTCGTGGTGTGAGACGGTGGCCCCAATCACAAGGGTCCGGTGACCCGCGCGTTCTTGCGCCGCAACGCGCGGTTTACACCGTTAACTTGGGCTCCACCAAACCTGGGAAAGGCCAAACGATAAGCGGGCCGTGTGCGTGTCGCTCGCTCCGGGCTGAACGCCGAAGGGCACGGGGGTTAGTTCCGGCGCCGGAGCGCGTCGATCTGCTCCTGGAGCTTCGCCGCGTCCGCCTCGGCGGTCCCGAGCGGTTCCGGTTTCACGGTCCTCTCGCGCGTGTACCCGACGTGCTTCATCCACGCGGCCGACCGTGTCCCGCGCTTCTGCTCCACCAACTCGAACAACGGGTCGGCCTTGATCGCCGCGACCGTCTCGTCGGGCACCTCGACGCCGAGTGCAGCGAGGATCGACTTCGCGATCACCAGGTGCCCGTCGTCACCGGGGTGAACCCGGTCCTTCGAGAACGGCTCGGTGCGTCCGTCGCGGGCCTTCCGCATCGCGGTGTGCAGATCGATCACCGTCACACCGGGAACCTTCAAACTCATCTCCCACTTCGCGTACTCGGTGAGGACCGCGTCATAGTTGAATTCGTCCTTCTTGGACACCAGATCGTAAATCGGCGGCGTGACCAGGAAGATGCGCTTCACGCCGGCCCCCTGGCACTGCTCGATCAGCTTCGTAACCCCCTTCTGGAACGCGGCGAACCGGTCCTTGTCGAGCGGGAGGTAGATGCCGTCGTTCATCCCGTAGCACGCGAACACGATCTCCGGCCGGGCCTTCTCCAGCACGCGCCCGATGCGCTCGAACAGGCACGGGCGGGGGAACTGGCCGCCCGCGTGCCCGTCCTCACTCAGTCCCGACAATGTTTCGCTCGCCAGCCCGAGACCGAGGACGTCGAAGTCCTTCTTCGGGTACCGCTTTTCGAGGTAGTACGTGGCGAACGCGACGTACCCGCCGGACTGCGTGATGCTGTCCCCGAGGAACACGATCCGTTTGCCGGCGATGGCGTCCACATCCTGCGCTGGCGCCGCGTCCGCGCTGGGCTTCGACTTCAATCCGACCGTGTTCACGGCGGTGACGCGATAGGTGTGCTTCTTGCCGGCCCCGGCCGTCGTGTCCGTGAACTGCATCGGCACGAGCGGCTGTGTGGGTGTGTCGCTGTACTGCAGATTCTGGAAGATCGGTCGGCCGAACGGGTTCTTGCCCGAGTCGGGTACGTTCGCGAGGAACGCGCCGTCGCGCTCGATGACGAAACCCGCGAGCCCGCTTTCGAGATCGGCCTCGGCGTCCCAGGTCAGCTTGTTGCCCCGCACGCGCACGTTCGTCGGCGCGGGCGGCGGGGTGGTGTCGGTGACCTTCGTGTCCTTCACGTATTCGACCCACGCCTTCGCCACCGGTTCGTTCGGGAGCCACGCGGCCTTGAGGGAATCGCCGACATATTTCGCGGCCGGTGTCGCGTCCCCGCCGAGGACCGGGGCGAGCCACGCCTTGTCCGCTTGCATTGCCCGGAGCGGATCACCGGCGACGTCTGGCAGGCGCGCGCTCAGGCAGGCGTCGAGCCAGGGGACGGCCAGGTACCGCTGGTTCCCACAGTCGTGACTCGACAGCGGATCGACCGCCACGCCGATGAGCCCGCCCTTACCACGCACCTCATTGAAGAACAGTTCGTTGGCGGGCCAGACGCCGGCGAACGGCTTGTCCTTGACGGTCACGCCCTCCTTGGTGCCCAGGTTGCACATCACCGGTACTTTGAGTGCGCCGTCCGAGAGGGTGTGGGCCTTGATCCCGGCGCGCTGCGGGTCCGCCTTCAGGAGCGGAACGCCCGAGCGCAACCACGCCGCTGCGACGCGGTCCGGGTGCAAGAGCACCATTCCCCCCGCCCAGTGACCGCCCCCGCTGTGCCCCCACAGGGCCCACGGCACCTTGGCCAGCTCGGGGTGGCCCGATTTCGCGCCGAGATCGACGAGGCACTTCTGGAACGCGGCGTCGGAACCGTTGCGCGGGTCACACCACATCTGGCAGTCGGCCTTCTCCGGCTGCTCGTAGGACGGAGACAGCAGCGCGCAGTCGTGCTTCCGCGCCAGCGCCTGCCAGTGCAGGTCGTAGGCGCCCGTCAGCCCCGACTTGCACGACCCCTCGCCGCACCCGTGCTGGTGGACGATGACCCCGCGCAGGGCCTTGGCACCCGGCGGAACCCAGACCGTGTAGTTGACCGCGAACGCGAGCGCGCCCGGCTCGTTCGAGGCCTCGTAGCGCACGCGGTAGTACGGCGCCGCGGCCGGTGGGAACACGTCATACGGCGGTTTCTGGGCGCGGAGTTCCGGCACGCTCGCGATGACAAGGAGCCAGGTCACACCGCAGCACGTCACGGTCGCTCGACTCATGGACGAATCCTCCCGAAAAATGAGATTGTGTGTGGAACGTGCCGAGTCCTTTTGGCCCCGATCGAGACGTTAAGCGAAGTGGCGAGCTCTTGGAACAAGAATTCGCCTTGGGTACGGGACAAGCGGCTGGTGCGGCGGACCAGAAATCTTCCGCGTCACCTCTTGCAAGGGATGAGCCGCGTGAGGCGGGACCCGATTGAACTTGACCTCGGATCAGATAGCCTGTCGGGTATCGTACTGGGGCGGCCCGAAGTCAACGCTTTAGTCGGTTCCCGATCGCGTGCCGATGCCGGGCGCTCCCACTCGAACGGACACCGTATTCAACTCAATCGGGTAACGACGTCATGTCATTCGCGCGCTCCGCGGCCGTTCTCACGGCCCTGTGCATCGTGGTCGGTCCGACGGCGGGAGCCGACGCGGGACTGGTTCTGGAAGTGGACGCTCGCGAGCTCCCGCGGCGACTCGTCCACGCCACGATCGACATCCCGTGCAAGCCCGGGCAACTGCGGCTGGCGTACCCGAAGTGGTTCCCCGGCTCGCACGGCCCGCACGGTCGGGTCGAGGACATCGCCGGGCTCCGGATAGAAACCGCCGACGGCACCACCGTGCCGTGGACCCGCGACGAGGTGGATCTGCATCGCTTCGTCGTTAAAGTTCCGGACGGGGTGAAGCAGATCCGGGTGAAACTGGACACCGTCTGTGAGTCGGCCGGGCCGGATCGGGCCGGGATCTACACGGTCGGTACCCCGGACCTCGGCGTCATCAACTGGAACACGTGCCTCGTGTACCCGGAGGGGCCGGCGGCCGACGACCAGCCGGTGAGCGCCCGGTTGCGGCTCCCTGACGGGTGGAAGCACGCCACCGCCCTCAAAGCGGATGGGGAGCCGGGCAAGGGCGGCGCCATCGCCTTTCGGCAAGTCTCCCTCGCGACTCTGGTGGACAGCCCCCTCATTGCCGGTCGACACCTGAAGACGTTCAAACTCGACGCCGGCGCCGGGCCGCCGGCCTTCCTCCACCTGACGTCCGAATCATCCGAGGCCCTGAACCTGGACCCGAAGGTGGTCGACCTGTACTCGCGGGTGGTGCGGGAGGCGTGGGCCCTATTCGGTACCGCTCATTACCCCGAGTATCACTTCCTGGTGGTGTGCAGCGACGCCCTCGGCAAGTTCGGACTGGAGCACCTGTCGTGCAGCCTGAATGGGGTGGGGGAACGGGGACTGATCGACGAGAAGCTCCGCAAGGACTGGTGGCTGGCGAACCTGTTGCCGCACGAGTACGCCCACTCCTGGTGCGGCAAGTACCGGCGCCCGGCGGCCATGATTACCGCGGACTTTCACACCCCGCAAAAGACCAAGCTGTTGTGGGTGTACGAGGGGCTGACCGAGTACCTGGGCGAGGTGCTCTCGGTGCGGTCCGGGCTGCTCACCCCGGAGGAGTACAAGCTCTCACTCACCAACAAGATCCGCGCGCTGTCCCGGACCGACGGCCGGCGCTGGCGGCCCCTGGAGGACACCGCCGTCGCCGCTCACATCAGCCGCAATCCCGGGAACTCGTGGAACCAGCTGCGCCGCGGGCAGGACTTCTACATGGAGGGGATGCTGCTCTGGTACGAGTGCGACGCCGTGATCCGCGAGAAGAGCGGCGGGGCGAAGTCGCTCGACGACTTCTGCAAGCGGTTCTTCGCGGCGGTGCCGGGCAAGAAGGAGGTAGCGGGGTACGACCTCGCCGACGTGGTGCGCGACTTGAAGGCGACGGTCGATCACGACTGGGAGGCGTTCCTGCAGCGCCGGGTGACGGCCCCGCAGGAGTCGCTCCCATTGGAGGTCGTGGGGCAGCTCGGCTACCGGCTGAAGTACGCCGACAAGGCGCCCGGGGTGGGGATACTGGGCGCACCGCCGGAAAACCCGGCCGCGGACTCTCTCGGGCTGTCGGTACCCGGAGGGGTGGTGGCGACCGTCGACCCCGGGCTGCCGGGGGACAAGGCGGGGCTGGCACCGGGCATGAAGGTGCTCGGGGTCAACGGCAAGAAATTCAGCCCGAATCGCCTGCGGGATGCGATCGCCGACAGTGTCACCCGCAAGAAGCTCGAGTTGCTGATCGAGGACGGAGAGGACTTTCGCACGATCGTGGTGTCGTACTCCGACGGCTTACGGTACCTGGAATTGGAGCGGGTACCCTCCAGGCCGGACGTGCTGGGCGATATCCTCAAGCCGCGGGTCAGGTGACCCGGGCTCGGCCGGTCGGACCTACGGGTACCGAAGGACAACTCCCGATCACTGACCCCGCTCCGGCGGACCGCAACACACGAGGACGATCCGATGCGAATGAACTTTTTGGTAGTGGCGGCGCTCGTAGGGTTGGCCGCGATTCTTGCGCCCGCGAGGGCGGCAGACCACACGAAAGACACGCCGGCGGAAGTGAAGAAGACGGTTGCCGATGGCAAGGCCGTACTGCTCGACGTGCGCGAGAAGGACGAATGGGACGACGGGCACCTCAAGGATGCCAAGTTACTGCCGCTGAGTGTGCTCAAAGGCGGTGCGCGGGCCGAGGACGTGGCGAAGGTCGCTCCGAAAGACAAGATCGTCTATTGCCACTGTGGGTCGGGCGTTCGGTGCTTGAAGGCGGCCGACGAGCTGAAGAAACTCGGTTACGACGTGCGGCCCCTGAAACCGGGTTACAAGGACTTACTCAAAGCCGGATTCGAGCCGGCCGAGAAGAAGTGAGCGACCGCGCGGGACGAGCCACGTTGTCCTGTTCGAGACGACAACGGGCGGGCGTAGCCAAACGTCACTCCGCAAGCGGCCATTGTTGAAGGAGTAAGAAGGTGAGAGCGGTCAGGCACTCGCGTTGAGTCCGGCCCCGTCACAACTGCGGAGTCGAGTTCCAAATGGGCGAGTTTGGGTAACTCTCACAGTCCACACTCAAACCGAAGCACCGTGACTTGCTCTTGGTCGCGGATCGCGTACCGGAGTTGCTGCCCGACGCGCCGCCTGGACGCCGTCCGAACCGACAGCGAAATGAGTCGGGCCGTTGGTTTGTAATCTATCCGTCTCACAAGACGCCGTAGAGATCGTAAACCTCCCGCAGGGTCCGGCCCTCTTTCAACTCTTTTCGGGAAAGAGATTCCTTTTCGGTCTTGTGACAGGCCCGCTCGACAACTTGGGCAAGGGCCGACGCGGGAATCACCACGATGCCATCAAAGTCGGCGAAAACGGTGTCCCCCGGGCACACGAGTACGTCGCCACACCGCACCGCGACGTCGTAGGCCATCACCCGGCCGCGCCCCATCGAGTCCAGCGGGCGGATACCGGTGTAGTAGACCGGGGAACCGGGTTCGATCGTCTTCAGGCAGTCGCGGATCTGGCTGTCGCACACGCACCCGACCGCCCCGCGGCACTGCGCCGCGGTCGACATCAACTCGCCCCGCGGCGCGTTCGTTCCGGCTAAGTCGGTCGAGTGGACGACCACGTCGCCCGGTCGAAGGGCGTCGATCGCCTCGATTTCCAGCCCGTAAGGGTTCTCTTCGTCGGCGTAGTCGGCCTCCATCCAGCGGACCGTCCGGGCGCGACCGATGAAGCCGCACCGCTCGCGGTCCGGGAGCAACGGGCGCAGGCGGTGGTGCATCGCCTGCTGGCGAAAGTCGAGCGCGCCGAGGATGTCGCACACCGCGGCGACATACGACCGCGTCTGAAGGCGCTGCCACAGTTCGGACTCGGTCGGTGTCGCATCGGACATCTCGACCCCCCGTCGGACGTTATCACTCAGCGCACGGTGACGAACTCGTGGTGGTTGAACCGCGCGAGGACGACTCCGGTGCGGCGGCGTTCGGCCGCGTCTTTCGGGGCTTCCTTTTCGCTCCCGCGCGTTCCGGGCGTGTCCATGAAGGCGATGCACTCGGACCGCTCCGTCGCGGTCGGTGCCCGCCCGATGACCCGCTCGAACGCGGCCGGCACAAACTTCCCGGGGTCGGTTCCCGCTTCGGTTTCGATTCGCCGCGCGCCCAGCCGCGCCATCTCCGCGCTCAGCGGGCCGTTGACCAGCGCGAGTGCCTGTTGGGGCACGATGCTCTCGCGCCGCTGGTAGCACTCGCTCACCCCGGCCGCGTCGAACAGCTTGAGCAACTCCATTTGCTTCTCGTGCGCGTGCCGGAAGTAGAGGCTCCGCCGATACACCGTCAGCCCGGAGTCGTGGTCGAGGTCCGGACCGCTGGTCGTCAAGTCGAGATTATCGGCCACGAACGGGAGTTGGTCGCGGACGGCCTCGGCCTCGAGTCGGTGCGGGGGCACCCGCCAGAAATAGACGTTATCGCGGTCGGCCGTGACGTTCTTCGCGTCCGGCGTCGAGCCCTGCCGGTACGTGCGGCTGGTCACGATCAGTTTGTGCAGGTGCTTCATCGACCACTTGTGCTCGACGAACTCGGCCGCGAGCCAGTCCAGGAGCGCCGGGGGCATCGGCCGGCGGCCGTTCTTGCCGAAGTCGAACACGCTCGGGACGAGCGCCTGACCGAAGTGCCGCATCCAGATGTGGTTCACCGCGACGCGGGCCGTGAGCGGGTTTTGGGCGTCGGTAACCCGCGCTGTTTGAGGTCGCGGAGCAGCTCGGCGATCGGCTTGTCGGTCTGCGTCGAGAGTTTGGTGTGGTTGTCCTTGATCTTGGAGTGGGCGTCCCAGTCCCCTCCGCCCCCGTGGTACACCTGGACGAACCGCACCCCGCGCTCCACCAGGCGCCGGGCCGTGAGGCAGATCTTCCCGAACGCGGCCGTTTCAGCCCGGTCCATGCCGTACATGGCGCGGGTCTTCTCCGACTCTTTTTCGAGTTGCGGCGTTTCGGGTACCGCGGTCTGCATCTGGAAGGCCTGTTCGTAAGACTTGATCCGCGCCTGCACCTGCGGGTCGTCGGGGTAGTCGATCCCGGACAGGCGGTTCAGTTTGCCGATGAGCCCGAACTCGTTGGCCTGTTCTTTCGCCGCCTTCCCCACCGGCAGTTTGCCGAACGGGAGCGGGGCGCCTTCGAGGTTGAGCCGAACGCCGGCGTGTTCCGGGCCGAGGTACGCGGCCCCGTGCGCCCATTCGCCCCCGCAGCAGTCGCCCGGCGGAACGCCCCGGACGACGTACTCGGGCCGATCGCCCGTCAGTGCCCCGAGGCCGTAGCACGCCCACGAGCCGATCGTCGGATAGGCTCCTTCGCGAACGTGCCGGCCGGTGTGGAACTGGAGCATCGCCCCGTGGTCGTTGTCGGTCGTCCACACCGTCCGCACGACGGCCAAGTCGTCGGCCATTTCAGCCGTGTGCTTCCACCAGTCGGCCGCGAGCAGTCTGGATTTGCCGTACCGCGCGGTGCCGCAGTTCAGTCCCATGAGTGTTTTGCGGTTGCCGTGCCTCGGGTTCCCTCGGCCACGTCCTTTCTCTCCGCCTTCACCGCGCCCGCGAACGGGGTGTCGGCGATCGACTTGCCGTTGTACTTGTTCAGCGCCGGCTTCGGGCCCCAACTTTCGAGGTGCGAAACGCCGCCGCACAAGAAGATCCAGATGACGTTCTTCGCCTTCGCCGGGTGGTGCGGGCCGCTCTCGATCTCCGCCATCGGGTCGGCCGCGCGCCCGGCGCCGTCGCGGAAGAACATCGCTCCGAGGGCCAGCCCGGTGAACTCGAGGCCGGTGTCGGCGAGGAGCGAACGGCGGGTCGCCCCGCGGTGGTGCGTCCGGCTCATGCTCGGCCTCCCGGGGCATCGGGACAGTACATCGTCGCCACCAGTGCGTACAGTCGGGCGACGCGGACCAGATCGTCGACGGCTGCCCGGGCGCACCCGGACAGAAACTCTAGCACACCCCGCTGCTGCTGCCGGCCCGTCGCCACCACGGTCCGCACCCGCTCGACGAACCGGTGGCCGGCGGCCGAGTCGGTCCCGGAACTCGTGTTCCGCCAGCAGACGGCGTGGCGGAGCGCCCGCTCGGCCGCGCGGTTCGTCGGTTCGACCCCGCTCACGGCAACAAACGTGTACCGGGCCGGCTCGATAACCCGCAACTCCCGGCACACCCCGGCTGTAACCGCGCCCACGCTCTCGATCCCGCGCTTGAAGAAGCCGCGCATCCCGGTTCGGAGCCACCCGAGGTAAGATTGCCGGAACCCGCGACGGGTCCGCGCCCCGTCCCGCACCCGCTTCCACTGGGCGAGCAGGACGTCCGCATAGGTCAACAAGTCCTTGCCGACCACGGACCCGCCATTATTACGGCGCGAAAGATGCGCGGGGCGGAAACGCTGAAAGTCTCAGCCAATCGTTGCCTGAACGCCCTCAATCAATGCGTATCTTGCGCGCCGCCGTAGTACGCCGGTCGATCATGGCCTGGAAGTCCCGTCGGAGGTGCGCCCCACAGGCCTGGCGCTCACCTACGGGGAAGTGGTTGTAGACCGAGTACCGGTCGGTGGTCAGCACCCCGGGCCGACCCACGATCAACTCACCCCGCACCTTGCGGGCGCGGGACCGGCGGACCAGGGACACGCGAGCGGTCACCGCGGCCCACAGCCAGCCCCGCTTGGGGCCGCTCCCGCCACCCGGTCTCGTCCGCGTTCGCCGGCTTCCCGGCGATGTGGGCGCGGGCCTCCTCCGCGATCGGCTCGAGCGCAGTAGCCGTCCGGTATTGGAGCGCGCACACGGCCTGGACCCGCGGCCCGTACCCACCTCGGACCTCGGCCGGCCGTGCCGGGCAACGGATCCGTCCGCAGCTCGGGCACGCGAGCCGGTGCCGGCGGTACTCGGTGCCCACCGGACGTACCGGCGGTAGTTCGACGACTTGGTGGCGGAGTGGTTGGGCATCGTCCCCGGAGAGCACGTTCGCGCATCGGTCACAGGCGCTCGGCCGCAACGCGATGACGGTGCCCGCGGGCAGGTCGGGACGGGATCGCTTGGGGCGGCCCGGTTGACCGCCCTTCCGCTTGCCAGAGGAGGCCTTCGACGGAGCGGGCTTGAGGTACGGCGGGTCGCACGACGGGGGCTTCGAGGAGCTCGTCGAGTTCTGCCCGAGCCGAGCTTCAAGATCGGCGAGCCGGGCTTCGAGATAACGGATGTACGCCTGCACCGCCGGAGGACGCGCGCCGAACACGTCAGGTGGTAGCGGAGGAGGCGTCATGCCGCTGAAGAGATACGGCACCCGCCTAAAACCGGCCACTGCTGTGAACGCCTACGGATCTACGACTACTCCGTTAGAAGGCCGCACCCGATGATCGGGTTCGGGTCTCTAACCGGTCATGACGAGATACGCCCCGAACCTCGACCCGGCCGTTCTCGAGCGCCTGCGCGAATGCGCGGCCCTATTTGCCCCGGACTTTCCCCAGGCCAAGCCCGCACAGTGGGCCGTGGTGTACCGGCACGGCCCCTGACCGACGGCGATCGGAAGAGTGTCGAGCCCCCTGTCCCACCGGGTGCTGCGGCCCGCCGGGCTGACCAGCACGGACCCCGAGCAAGCGCTCCAGCAGTTCGTCAGCCAGAGCCCGTGGGACCGCGAGGCCGTTCTCCGCCGCTACCGCAGCCATTTGGCTGCCACGTTCGCCCACCCGGACGCGGTGTTCGTGATCGACGACACCACGTTCCCGAAGCAAGGGCGGCGCTCGGTCGGGGTACAAAGGCGGTACTGCGGGGCGCTCGGCAAGAAGGCCAACGGCCAGGCCGCGGTCTCGATCCACTATGCGGCTCCCGAGGGGCACTACCCGCTCGCCTTGCGGCTGTTCCTCCCCCGAGTCGCGGGCGACCGACGCCGGCCGCCTGAAGCGGGCCGGAGTGCGCCGGGAGCGCGCGAAGGGGCCGATCGCGCTGGACCTGCTGGACCCGGTTAGGGCCGAGGGGTGGTCCTGGCCGACGCCGGGTACGGTGTGTCCGGGGGCTCCCGCCAAGCCCGGGCCGATTGCGGGCTACACTACATCGTCGGGGTGACGGACGAAGCCGTTGTGTTCACCACCCCGCCGGTCTGGGATCGACCGGCGGGACGCGGCGGGGTCGGACCGGCGGGCGGGCGGCCCCAGTCCAACCCCAGTTGCGGCCGGACTCGCCCCGCCCGGTCCGGTTGCGAGACGTGGCCGCCCGTACCCCGCTCCGGCGGGTGACTTGGCGCATGGGGACGAAGGGGCGGATGTCGGGTCGATTCGCCTGGGTGCGGGTACGGCCCGGGTTCGGGTGGAAACGGGGTGCGTGCGCCGGTTCCGACCCGGTGTGGTTGCTGGTCGAGGAGCGGGCCGACGGCGTCAAATACGCCTTCTCGAACCTGCCGACGGGGACGAGCCGCCTGCGGGCCGTCCGCCTGTGGAAGAGTCGGTGGCCTGTGGAACAGGGGTACCAGCAGATGAAGGAGGATTTGGGTCTGGACCACGTCGAGGGGCGCTCATGGCGCGGGTTCCACCACCGCGCCGCGATGGTCATGCTGGCTTACGGGTTCCTGCTCTTGGAACGGGAGCGGGTTCGCGTCGAACGGGAGCGGGCGGCCGACGGGCCGAGCCCGCGAAAAAGGGGGAGCCCGAGCCACCGCTGACACTGCCGTGCATTAGCCGAGCGTTGCAGCAGCTCCGACCGGTGGCCAAACCAGATTGCGCCTACTGTCGCTCACGGCGATCGCACCCGCTCCAGATGTAACGGAGTAGTGGTACGGGCCATGACACCGGTGACCCCGAGCCTGGACGGGGCGTTCGTGGCCGCCTTCCGTTCCGGCACTCTGACGGCGGCGCAGGTCGAGGCCGTCTTACCTCGGGACCGCCCCGCCGTCATCTTCCTCCTACTCCATCTCAGCGCCACCCTCGCGAACAAATCGGATTCACCGGCGGCAACGGTCGGCCGTCCGCTCTCGGGTGCGGGTGTTGGTGTCTCGCAGTGTGAGCAGGTCGCGGAACTTCTGCTCGGCGGCCCGTTTATTCTCTTTACCCTGCGCGAGCTTTTGCTGGATGCGAGTCCGGCTGTCTCTGGCGCGATCGCCCTGCCGTTTATTCTCTTTACCCTGCGCGAGCTTTTGCTGTTTGCCGCCGACCTGAGGCATTCACCAACCAATTTGCTTACGGAACCACGGACGGGGAGTTTGAGGCATTTAGAATGCCCTCCTGCTCGGGGGTCACCGAACCAGCGTGGTGGTGAGCCGAAGGGTTTGCTGCGACATGTGCCCGGCCAGCCGTTGCAGCGGTTGGCCGGGTCTTTCTTTCTCACTTCTTACCGCGAAGCGTGCACTGAAGCATGCACCCATCGTCGTAAGTCAGTGGGCGATACAGGATTTGAACCTGTGACTTCGTCCGTGTGAAGAACGCACTCTAGCCACTGAGTTAATCGCCCAGTTCACCCACAACTCTCCAAGGGTATTGTTGTAATAACAGACTCTTGCTGCTCCGTCAAGGTTCACACGGGTGTGGGGCAGGGCCGTTTAGTTCTCGGTCTGACGTGTGGCTGTGTTTACGAGCCGGAACGCTTCGAGTGGTCGAATGGCAAATCGTCGGAGCGCGGCGGCGAAGTTGGGGAGTTCGGCCGCGGTGAGTAGGTGCGTCAGGGCGTTGCGGGTGGCGGCGAGGATTTGCGGGCCGTTGCCGCTGCGGATGCGGCTCGCATCCTCGCCGAAGGTGACGTCGCGAACCCAATGCAGGTTGTTCTCGATGGACCAGTGGGCGCGGTTCAGGGACAACAAGCGCGCGGCGCCGGCGTCGAGCGGGCGCAGGCTGGTGATCCCGTAGGAGGTCTCCTCCTCGACGCGCCCGTCGGGCCACCGGCGCACCCGGTGGATCTGGAACACCTGAGCGATGCCGGGCCACGCGGACAGGTACTTCGATAGCACCGGTGTGGCCCGCAGGGTGCGGGTCTCGACGCGACCGTGGCCCTTGTCGGTCGTCGTAACGGCGTCCTGTTCAGTCGCCCATCGGCTCTGCTGGTAGGGGGGAAAAGGCGGCCGATTCGCCGAACATGCACGCGATGTCGTAGTGCAGTGTGGGCTGATTGTCCTTGACGGTGAACAGGTACTCGCCCCCGCCCTTGGTGACGGCCTTGCACACGTCCTTCTGGCAGAACATGGCGTCCCCGGTGACCACGATCCCGGTCACCGGGAGTACGCCCAGCAGTTCCAGTGCGGCTTTGTGTTCGTTGGTCTTGCCATCGACCCGGACCTGAGCGACCACGGCGGCAACGCGGGGCGCGTACGCGGCGAGCAGATGAACCCCCGGAACGGTCCCGCCGCGGGTGCCGCGCACGGTCTTCCCGTCGAGGCACAGTTGGTCCCCGAGGTCCGGGCACCGGGCCGCGATCCACCGCCCCAGAGCGGCTTCGATGGCACCGACGTCGAGTTGGCGCAGGAGGTTGGAGAGCGTGGCCTTGCACGGGGTCTTTTTGGACCGGAACCCGAGGGCGTGTGCCAGCGGGGTGCCGTGGTCCCGTGCGAATTGGGCGATGGCTTCCAGGGAACGCATGCCGGCGAGTGTGGCGACGACCACCAGGTTGAGGATCACCGGGAGCGGGTACCGGCGCCCCGACGGATCGCGCGGATCGGGAATCGCGGCCAGAACCTCCGTCAGCGATGGCGCGGCGGCCATACCGGTCCCCCTAAAAAGGACCGGGCGAATACCCGAACTTCGCCCGACTGCCAAGACCAACGAACTAAACGGCCCTGGGGTGTGGGGTGTCGCTGTAGATTTGGGCATCGGCTTGGGGTTATTCTATTTCACCCCATTTCATGGAGTGGCAGGATGCCCACGTTGACCGTCGAATACACCACGGACGCCGAGCGGATCGAACTCGAACGGGCCATCGCCTACGTCCAAGAGATGCGGCGGTTGGGAACGACGGCCGCCCACGGCACCGTACTCGAGGCCTGCGAGACCTTTGCATTGGGCACCGGTCGCCGGCTCCTCCGTGACAACCTCGCGGCCACCGTCCAGGCTCGCGCCGACCTGGAAAAAAAGTCGCCGGGTGGCGGTCCAAAGGGCGACACCGCCGGACGGTGACGACCGCCCTCGGGCCGGTCCAACTCGACCGCGAGTACTCGTGGTGCCGAGGTCACGGGGGCACGTTCCGAGCCGACCACGCCCTCGGGATCGAGGGCTTCCTCACCCGGCAGGCGACGCGGTTGCTGGTGCTGGCGGGCGTCGAGCACTCCTTCGCGCGGGCGCAACAGGTTGTGGCGGAGTTCTGCGGCTGGCAGGTCGACGACGAGGTGATTCGTCAGGCGACCCACGCCCAGGCCAAGCGGGCGGCGGCCGCGCGCCCCGGCCGGGGCGACGCGGGGCGGTTCGCGACCGCGAAAGGCGCGGTGGAGGTGCTGATCGACGCGGGCAAGGTGAACACGCGCGACGGCTGGCGGGACGTGAAGGTCGGCCTATTTTGCAAGCGAGAAGCGGGCGCGTCGGCCACTCCCGAGGAGTGGGACACGCGCACCTTGCCCGGCCCGACCGTTCGCACGGTGCGTGCGGCGATCGAAGGGTGTGGCGCGTTCGGTACCCGGCTGCGAGAGGAATCGGATCGGCTGGGCGTGACGACCGCCCGCGATGTGACGGTGCTGGGCGACGGGGCCGAGTGGATCTGGAACCTGGCGTCGGACCACGGGCCCCAGGCGGCAGGCGTTCTGGACGTGTATCACGCCCTGGAACACGTCGGGGACGCGGTGAAGGGCACCTTCGGGGACGCGACGGACGCGGCGGACGCGCCGGCGCGAGCCGGTCGTGCGGCGTTGGTGGCCGGGGGGAAAGTCGGTCTGGAGCGGTGGCTGGCCGGGGTGCTCGCGGCGGCACCGAGCGACGTCTCGACCGCTCCGTTGCTGGGGCTGGCGGCGTACATGGCCAAGCACCCGACCCGCTTGGATTACGCCCCGCGGTTGGCACGCGGGCAGAGTATCGGCAGCGGTGCGGTGGAGGGAACGATCAAGCAAGAGGTGAACTTGCGGTTGAAGCGAACGGGCGCGCGGTGGCGGGCCGAACACGTCGGCCCGCTGGTCGAACTCCGCGCCCTGAGCCACACACCCGATTGGCAAGCGCTCTGGGCGGCGGCGTAACCGCCCAAATCTACAGCGACACCCCGGGTGTGGGTGTCCCTATTGTTTGGGGCGATTAAGGGTCCGCGTCGGCCTAAGCCCCGAGCGGCGGTTACCGACGCCACGGCTTTCACGCAGTTAGAGGTCGGGTGGTACGGCGGCGGGAAGCGGCGCGTCGAGGTTCTTGACGGCGCGTGCCACTGGTACAAGGCGGTTCAGGGCCTCGTGCCCGTGCAGTGGGTGTTCGTCCGGGACACGAGCGGCACACATCGGGACGAGTACTTCTTCACCACGGATGCCGAGCTGACGCCTTCGGCCGTCATTGGCCACTACTGCGGGCGCTGGAATATCGAAACCACGTTCCAAGAGGCCCGCAGTTGTTTGGCCCTGGAGACCACACGCGGGTGGCGCGAGAAGACTGTGTTGCGCGCCGGCTCGTGCCTGTTGGGGTTGTACTCGGTGGTCGCGATCCTGTTCCGCGCGCTACCGGCACCGACTTCTTCGATGCCGGAGCGTCAGCAGGTCCTTGTGATCGCACCCCAACTGCCGGGCCACTTGTGCGGTCGGGGTGCCCTGGCGGATGCCGCGCAGGATCAGCACTACTAATCCGCAGGTAAGCAAAGCTCCCGGCGTAGTTTCTCTGGGAAGGGCAGCTGCGCCCCTTCCCAGAGCGATCTCAGCACCAGGCGGTCGCCGCTCAATTGCTTCAGTCGGTTATTGATTTCGCGATTCAACTGAACCAAGTCACCCGGAACGAAGTTCGCCAACTGACCGTACTTGAGCCAACCCCACACGTGCTCGACCGGGTTCAGCTCCGGGGCGCCGCTCGAGCCACACCCACCGGTTCCGCGCCAGGAGCGCGCGCATCACCGGGTCCTTGTGGTTGGCCCCGCCGTCCCACACCGCGGTCACCTTCCCCGGCACCGCGCCGAGCACGCACCGTAGGAATCCGACCACCTCACCGGCCCCGAAATACCCGTCAGCGCGGGTGGACCAGCGCAGCCCCAACAGGCGGGTCCGGGGCGAGACCGTTATGGCCCCGATCACCGACACCTTGCGCCGGTGCCCGCCGTCGCCGCCGATCACCGGCGTGTTCCCGCGCGCCGACCAACTGCGGCGCACCAACGGGTTGATGAGCAGGCCCGACTCGTCGATCAGGACGATGTGGGCGTGCCCCTCGGCCGCCTTTTTTGAATCCGCGGCCAGTCCTCCGCCACCCACCGGGCGATGGCCGCCGGGTTCCGCTGACGCGCCTGGCGCGCCGGCTTCTGCGGGGTGAAGTTGCGCATCGACAACCACTCGCGCAGGTAGTGCGGGTGGAACCGCACGCCGAACGTCTTGTGGATCAGCTCGGCCACCCGGCGCGCGGTCCACAGATCCGTATCGAACCCGTGGGCTGTGGGCGGTTCGCCAACCCACCCGAGCACCTGGCGCTCCTGTTCATCGGTCAGGAACCGAGGGCGCCCGGGCGTGGACCCGGCCCTCAGCCCGTCGGCGCGGTGGCGCGACCCACTTCTTGACGGTGGCCGGGTGGACGCCCAAGAACGCGGCCACGTCCTGTTGTGCCCACCCCTCGCCCACGCGCTGAACCGCTAACCGACGACGCGCCTCCAACTCGGCCGCTGTTCCTTTACTCCTCATACCCAACAAGTTACAAACACGTTGCCACGTCAGGGACTTTGCTTACCTGCGGATCAGTAGGTGAACGGGCGAGCGGTACGTTTTCTGGAGCGGGGTGCCCGTGTAGGCATTGAACACGCCCCCCGTAGCGGCGGCACCGGCTCCCTCGACCAAGCCTCGCAGGTTGCGGCCCTCATCGACCTCACGATCCTGAGCGGCGACGACAGCCTCACGCTTCCGCTCATGAGCATCGGCGGGAAGGGTGTGATGAGCGTGGTCGGCGCCATCATCCCGCGCGACATGATGGCGCTGGTGAAGGCGTTCGCCGCGGGTAAGTTTGACGAAGCGCTTCAGTGGCACCGGAAGCTGTTCCCGCTCTGCCGCGACATGCTCGGCGTGGCGACGAACCCGATCCCTCTGAAGACCGCGATGAAGCTCCTCGGGCGCGGTAACGGCGAGATGCGCCTGCCGATGTGCCTGATCGACGCGGCCGGCGAAGCGAAGGTGCGCCAGACGCTCGTGAACTACGGGTTACTGAAGTAACGCGGTAGCTCAGGAACTGAGCCACTCTGCTTCAAGCCCGGCGCGGTCGAACCGACGGGTGTGTAGGTCGCCGCTGGCGATCAGAATGTGAAGGCGCGTCAGAAAATCGCCCCACAGCCCGGGGCGATTGCCGGTCAGACCGATGCTCCACAGCGACCGCCCGGTGCGGCCGAACCTGGTCGCCCATTCGTCGGACTGGAAGTGGCCCAACAGCCGGTCGCCGCACTCGTCGTGGGCGTTTACGGAGCTAACCAAATCAACGTAGCGATCCCATTCCGCGCCCTCTAGTTCGGACACTCCGTACCAGCCGTTCCGGTCAAAAGTCAGTTCGATCCGTTCGTCGAAGGTCAGCGGGTGCGATTGGAACCGGCTCCACGTCGGTGCATCCGAGTCGTCGTGCAACCGCAGCACCGCACCGGGCGGGAAGTAAAAGAGCCGCCAGCCCTCACTTTCAGTCTCGTTCCCGTCGCCGTCGCGCCTCGGACCGCCGTAGAGGTCGTCGTCATTCTCGTTGAGGTAGTAGAACGCGGATAGCAGGCCCGCAGGAGGTAGCTCGCGCGCGACGACACTTCCCGTGAGGTCCGCGAGGTCGATTTGCCCGAGAAAGGTGAGCGGCTTGCCGTTCGTCCAGCGCGGCCACTCGACGTCGGCCGGGAGATCCGGTCGCCCGCCGTAGCGACTCCGCGCAATCGGTGGAGCGACCACCGGAGCATCGGACGGGGTGACACGGATCGTTGGGAGCGCGACTTTCAG
The DNA here is from genome assembly GCF_001610855.1 of Gemmata sp. SH-PL17. Classification (NCBI taxonomy): domain Bacteria; kingdom Pseudomonadati; phylum Planctomycetota; class Planctomycetia; order Gemmatales; family Gemmataceae; genus Gemmata; species Gemmata sp. SH-PL17. The sequence continues at coordinate 6,949,958 of NZ_CP011271.1, read as the reverse complement.
GAACGTCTCGATCCGATCGGCGAAGCCGTGCGTGCGTGCCGCTTCCGTGATCGTTACGCCGACAAGATCGCGCCACGGTTTCGACAACCCTTCCGACAGTGGCAGCGGTTCATCGGTGCGAACGGCTGCCAAGAACTCGCGCAGGAACGGCCCGCGCGGGTCGTCGTGCTCCTGCAACCAGTCAGCATAGACGAGCTTCGTCGTCTCGTCGGACAGGTCCGAAACGACCTGTGCGAGGATGGACGCTTCGCCCGGAAGTACCGCGGCCGGTTCGGGGAGTGCGGCGCGATCCGTCATCTTACGCCCCGTACTTGCCCAGGCGCCCGGCGTGAGCCATCGCGAGCAGCATCAGGTGCATCGCCTGGAATTGCCCCAACCCGCCGCGCAAGCACGCCCGCTCACTGAACTCCGTCACCTCGTCCGCGCGGCACATGTCCGCGAGCAGCAGCGTCGGCACCGGGTGCCACGAGTGCGACTTCATCTTGCTCGGCGTGCTGTGGTCGCCGGTCACGATGAACACGTCGGGCTTCAGCTTCAGAATGTCGGGCACGATCTCGTCGAGCTTTTCGATCATGTCCACCTTCGCGGGGAAGTTGCCGTCCTCGCCGGTGCTGTCCGTGTACTTGTAGTGCAGGAAGAAGAAGTCGTAGTCGTTCCACACTTTGGTGAGCGTCTCGACTTGGCCCTGGAGCGTCTGCCCGGGGTCGAGGATGTCCATCCCCACGAGCCGAGCCAGCCCCTTGTACATCGGATACACGGCGATCGCGGCGGCCTTCAGCCCGTACACGTCCGCGAACGTCGCGATCTTCGGGTAGGTCGCGAACCCGCGGAGCGTCGCGCCGTTGATCGCGCCCTCGCTCGCGAGCACCTTCGTCGCTTCCGCGATGAACGCATTCACCACGTCCGCGGTCTTCTGAGACGCGGCGTCCGCACCCGCGGCCTTCAGCGGAGGCACGCCAACCGCTTGCGGGTCAGTGTCGTTCACACGGTCGCCCAGACCGTCGCCGCGGATGACCAGCACGAAACGGTGTTCCTTCACCGGCTCGACGAACAGTTCCACGCCGGGAATTTTGATCGCGCGAAGTTTTTCGACCGCAGCCTTATTCTTTTCGTTCGTGGGGCGCCCGGCCCGGCGGTCGGTGATCTTCCCGTCCGCGCCGAGGGTACAGAAGTTGCCCCGGATGGCGACGTCGCGTGCGCCGACCGCGAAGTTGATGCCCAGCGCTTCCAGAATGCCGCGCCCGATGCGGTACTCGAGCGGGTCGTAGCCGAACAACCCGAGGTGTCCGGGGCCGCTACCGGGCGTTATACCCGGCAAAACCGGAATACTCAGACCTGTCACGCCGTCGCGGGCGCAGGCGTCCAGGTTCGGAGTTTTCGCGGTTTCCAGCTCCGTCAGCCCACCCGGTTGACGGGAAAGCCCGCCCAAACCGTCGGCCACGAGCAGGACGATCTTGGTTTTCGCCGGTTCGCGGAGGTCGCGAATGAGTTCGTGTATGTTCATGCGGAAGAGTTTACGCCTCGCGAATAATGACGTACAGTACGGTTAGTCCGAGGGCATTGGTCCTTGGTCCGAGTGTTTCGTTGTTGGCCCCGGGTGGGCCTTCAACCGACCTCGTATCCAGTGACCGGAGCCAGTGGCGGACGACCGACCAAGGACCAACTCATGCAACTGCCCGACGAGAACATCGAGTACCAGTTCGCGCGGCTCTTGGCCCAGCCGCACGAAACCTGGACCCCGCTCGCCGAGCTTCAACAGCAGCACTTCCTCCCGCCCGAGAAGGTGGACGAAGTGAAGCAGTGGGTCACGTCCGTTCGCGGACAGGTGGTCGCGGAGCGCGAGTTGCAGAACCCGCCGCCGAAGATGCGCCCGCTGCAACCGGGCTTCATCGACCTGCCCCAAAAACTGCTCGACGGCTACAAGCGCAAACAGGACGCGAGCGAACTCGGTAAGGTGTTGCGCCTCGCACAACAGTTGCGCGACACCGTGGACCGCGTGGTGATCCTCGGTATCGGCGGGAGCTACCTCGCGTCGAAGGCCATCTTCGACGCGCTCTGCCACTCGCACCACAACGAACTGCCCGCGAAGTTGCGCATGGGCAAGCCGCGCATCTACTTCGAGGGCAAAGACCTCGATAACGATTCGCTGCAAGACCTCTTCGAGCTGCTCGAAAACACCTGCGTCGACCCCGATATCATCGAAGAGCGGTGGGGCGTCGTCGTCATCAGCAAGTCCGGCGGCACGCTCGAAACGGCCGCCGCGTACCGCGCTGTGAAGGGCGAAGCCGCGAAGTTCTACGGACCGAAGTCCGAGATGCTCCGCAAGGTGATCGTGCCTATCACCGGAACGAAGGGCAGTAAGCTCCGCGACTTGTGTCGGGCCGACGGGTTCCCCGAAGACGACATCCTCACTATTCCCGAAGAAGTCGGCGGGCGGTTCAGCGTGTTCACCGCAGTGGGACTCCTTCCCGCGGCGGTGATGGGGCTCGATGTGCGCGCGATGCTGCTCGGCGCCGCGACGATGACGCGGCGGTTCATCGAAGAACCGTTCGACCGCAACCCGGTGCTGCAATTCGCCGCGGTGAACCACCTGATGACCGAGCGCGGCAAAACTACCCGCGTGCTGTCCGCGTGGTCGCGCAAGCTCGAGGCGGTGGGCTGGTGGTACGACCAGTTGCTCGCAGAATCGCTGGGCAAAAACGGCCGCGGCGCGACCCCGATCACGATGGTCGGCACGCGCGACCTGCACAGCCGCGGACAACAGCACCAAGACGGCACACGCGACAAGCTCATCAACAACCTGATCGTGCGGCAAATCAAGCACCCGCCGGTGACACTGGGTATGTCCGAGCGGAACGAGGACGACCTGAACCAGTTCAGCCGCAAGGGGCTGCCCGACATCCTCGACGCGGCCATCAAAGGTACGAACGAAGCCTACTCTCAGGCGGCACGCCCGACCGCGGACATCACCCTGCCGATGATCTCCGAGCACACCATCGGGCAACTGCTCCAGATGCTCATGCTGGCAACAGTGGTAGAGGGCCGGCTCAACGGCACGAACCCCTACGGTCAGCCCGGCGTGGAGGCGTACAAGGCAAACATGATGCGTGCTCTAAAGGCGACCCCGAATTTGCCGAAGGGCGAGGTCCGCGACGCCGCTAAAGGCGTGTAAAGAAAGTACGAATTCTCAGTGAACGGGTTCCGCTCATGGCTGTGAGCGGAACCCGTTCGCATTTCGGAGAACATACTTAAAAATTACAATCATTCAGGCGATCAATCAAACAGATGCAGTGTCTTGGCGTCGCGCTCGCCGGAGTAGTATTTGTCGAGCAGTTGGTCGAAGACCGAACCCGTCAGCGACACACGGGCGAACAGCGTGGCGCACGATCGCAACTTCAGGTCGTCCGGAGATCCAAAGATCTCCAGCGCGGACCGCCCGTCAACACGAAGCGCGGCCTCGGTACACGCAATGAGGCGCGGACCGAGTACGGGGTGCGCCAAGTACGCTTCGGCCTCCGCGCGGCTCTTGATCGCGTACTGCTTGGAAATGGAACTGAACCCTAGCCCGTCGAATTGCGGAAAGATGTACCACATCCAGTGCGAACGCTTCCGGCCGCTTTTGATCTCGGCGAGCGCCTGTTCGTAGTCGTCCTCTTGCACCTGCACGAAGCGATCCAAGTTGTGGGGATCGCTCGCGCGGAGTCGGATCGAATCTGCCACGGATCGGCCCTCCCGAACTCAACGACTCCGACGGCTAACAAATGCTATGCTTTACGCGCCCAGGAGTGACACATTGTTCCAGGTCTGGAAGTTGTGGGCCAACAGAGTCGCCAGTTTCTCTCGATGTTTGGTCGGCAGATCCGCGAGGCACCCGTCGATGGCACTCTGGAACCTCTTGAAGTCCTGATGGTGCCGACTGTTGAGCACGTCCTTCTTCACGAACTTCCACAGGCGCTCGATCAAGTTCAGGTTCGGCGAGTACGACGGCAGGAACAGCAGCTCGATCCCCAACTGCTTGGCCGCGTCCTGCACCAACACGCACCGCTGATACCGGGCGTTGTCCAGCACCAACGTGACGGGCACCGAGCCCGCCCGGCGCGCGATCGTGTGAAGCAACGCGCACACCGACGTGGCGGTGATGTACGTCGTGTTGATCTCCGTCACCAGTTCGTGCGTGACCGCGTTCAGCGCGCCCAGCACGTTGTACCGCTGCCGACCACTTGCCGCGCGCACGTGCAACCGCACGAAGCACCACACCCAACCCAGGAACGACGCCAATACGAAGTGCGACGCATCCACGAAGTACACCGACCGCTTACCGCTCCGCGCCTCCGCCAACTTCGGTTCCAGGTCCGCCTTTTAAAAAGTCCGCCTGCGCTCGGGCGTGTTCCTCGATCGTCTTCTTGGGCGGGACCGGGATCGGTGCCACCTTCAAGCACTTCATCCCCAGGTCGTCCTTGAGGAATTTGCGCACCCGCGACACTTTTCGTCGGACGCCCGTCAGCTCCTCGATCCGCCGCGCCGCCTCGTGAGCCGTGTGAGGCGGGTGCTTGCGGAACTCCTGTTCGATCGTTGCCGCGTGTGGCGTCAGGGCACTGGGTTGTCCCTTCCACCCGAACGACCGAATCCCATCGAGGCCCTTCGCCGCGAAGATGTGCAAGGTCCGCTGAACCGTGGACCGGGACACGTTGGCGAGTTCGGCGATGCGCCCGTGCGACTCGTTCTTGCTCTTGAGCCACAGGATCTCCATGCGCTCCTGAACGCGCGGGTCCGGGTGCCCGTACCGATCGCGCACAATCGCTTCGACAACCGACTCGGGGAACGAGTACGTGGGACGCATGGAGCCTCTCCCGGTAACGGATTACGGTGAGCACCGATCTTCCGCTACAGCACCAGGCTCCTCAAGGATAAATTGTGTCACTCCAGGGTACGCTGAGAATAACAACTTGGCCCCCGGCCCCTCCCGGCGAGCGAAACGCGCACCGAACGCGGAATTTTCCGGGCATTTTGTTCTTCGTCACTCCAAGAAACGGGCGAGAAGGCTAACATCCGTCACCAATTCCGTGAGGCCAAACTTCCCCAACAACGCCACAGCACCGAGCAGCTCCCTACATCATACACGAGGCTAGGAAAATAGTATACAAATAATCATAAATCTACAATGTATATTTCTGGACGCAACTAACGTTTCGTGTTGACCGAGTCAACTGGCGGACTCGCCCAGTTCGGCCGCGGTCTTCCAGCCGATCGACCGAAGGTACGCGGCCACCTCATCCCGACCGTGTAACTCGGACTGATCCAATGGCGTCATTTCGGCCCACACCGCGTTGACGGCCGCTCCCCGTTCGACCAACAGCTTGACCACGTCCAGGTGCCCCCAGATGGCCGCACCCACCAGGGCTTGGCACCGGACCCGCCCCTCAATCATGTGGTTGATCTCTGCTCCCCGATCAAGCATGTACCGGACCACATCCATGTGACCGTTGTTGGCGGCGTACACGATCGGTCCCTCGGGGCTAGGTACCGAGTCGGTCGAGTTCGATGGCCGGTTCACGTCAGCTCCCCGGGCCACCAGTAGCTCAATTGCCCACAGCTTGCCCCGCATGGCCACCGCACTCATCCAGTAGTCGTCCCCGGCTCCGTCGTACCGGCAGTCCGGGAAACGCTTCAGCAGTCGGGCGAACTCGGTCGCATTATCGTTTCGCAACGCGGCGTGTAGCAATTCCATCTTGTCGGCCCGGTCCATAAAGCATGTTCTCTCAGTCAGAATGGGTTGCACCCAAGCTTCAGGTGCCAATGCTACTCCTCAGCGCATGTTCGATGTGTGCGAAAGAAAACGCCAGGAATATCGAGTAGCAACGCGAAATTGCATTAATCATGATGTTTATAAAACAGTCACGGCCTTGCCCGGTTTTCCGGCGGAAGCGAGAGATGTCGGGACGACCAACGCGCAGCAGATGACGGCCAGGGCGCACGAAATAGGTGCGGTCAACGAGCGAATCGGTGGCCACTTCACCCACCACCAGCCGCGGCGACGAGCCGTTGGGTATGTTCGCGACCCGCTGAGCGGGACTGAGCGGAAGCACGGGTGGCAACTGGCCGAGCACCTGAGCGCCCCGGCGCTCGACGGGGCCGACTGGATCGCCAATGCGGTCCGCGACGCTCACATCGGCTACCTACGGGAACACCTGGGCCATCCTAACGGCGTGCGAGTGATCGACGGACCGGGTTCCTCAAGAAGGGTACGAAGTTCGGTGGCTTTGCTCGCCAATATTCAGACACCGCCAGCGCATCGAGAACGGCCAAATCAGGGTGTTCCTCGGGTACGCAACAAAGAAGGGGCGAGCGCTACTCGACCGCACACTGTACCTACCCAATGAGTAGATCAACGACGCGGATCGGCGCGATGGGGGCCGGTCTTCCCGAGAAGATCAAGTTCGCCGCCAAGGTCGTGCTGGCGCGGCACATTATCAACCGGGCAGTGGAGGCCGGGGTGCCGACTAAGTGGATGGCGGCCGACGCGGTGTACGGGTCGGGCTACCACTGCCACACAGCAGTCGAAGGGCATGAACTAGCGAGCCGTTCAGCACGTCGGTCCGCGGCAAGATCGGCTCGTCGTGTCGGTGGCCCTTCGCAAATCGCAGCCGTAATGGTGAACCTGTGACTGCGTGTATCCCTCTGCTGGAGGAGGAGGGGGGGGTACGCATGTCGCACTTCTATCGCAAGACCGCGCCGGGCGTTCGCAACGGGTGCGTGCAGAAACAGAACAATTGGGCGCTTTCACCGAGCGCGTATCGCAATACGCAGGCGCGCTTGGTGATCGACCGGCGCAAACCCGGGGAAGGGTACCGGCACCTTCTTTTGAAACGCGACATTGAGCGATTCATTGCACTGATCCCGGGCTGGGATACGCTCGCGGTCGGTTTGGACCTGTTCAGCCTCGATCGCGGGCGCCGCGGGTGCGACGGGTGGTACAATCGCGGCGCACTCGGCATCTGTGCGTGGCCCAAAGAGATGAGTTACGCGCTCGATACGGTGTGGTTCGCCGAGCACCGCTGGTTCCTTGAACGCATTGGTGCTCGGGTTGAAGACGGCGGGGCTGGGAGAGGCATCGTCATTCACTGGACGGACGCCACCGCCCGCGCCTACCAGCTCTGCCACGTCTTTCTGCACGAACTCGGCCACCACGCGGACCGCATGCACACTCACATGAAGAAGGACAACGCGCCACGCGGAGAGGGGTTCGCGGAGGATTATGCGTTCGACCTGGAGCGCGAAGTTCTGGAACGCTACTTCGCGGAGTTCGGGTTCCCAGAGTGAACGCGAGCACTGTTACGGCCGCTTCAGCTCGAACAAATCCGACGTGTGGCACCAGAACGCCCCGCCGAGGCGCGCGACCGTTTTGAGCTTGCGCGGGTCGACACCGCCTTTGCCGTCGAGCACTTCGTCCGCGACGTGAATCATCACGACTTCGCCGATCACCAAGTTCGCCGCGATCGGACCGGTTCCGCACGGAACGATCTGGCGGACGACGCACTCCAGCGCGACAGGAGCTTCGGCGAGTCGCGGGGGCTTCACTTTGGCGCTCGGGAGCGTGCTCAGGCCAGTGAGCGCGACTTCGCTCTCGTCGGGGGCGATCTCTTTAGAAGAGAGGTTCACTTTCTCCGCGAGCGGCGCGGTCGCGGCGTGAATAACAAACTCGCCGAGCTTTTCGAGGTTGAGCAGCGTGTCCTTTTTCGTGCCGTCGCGCCGGAGCGTGGGGGAGAACACGACGATGGGTGGGTTCGCACCAAACGCATTGAAGAAGCTGAACGGCGCGAGGTTCACCACCCCGGCCGGTGAGAGCGTTGTCACCCACGCGATGGGCCGCGGGGTGACGAGCCCCACGAGGTACTGGTACACGTCCGGAACGGGCGCGGTCGTCGGGTCGATCTGCATGAGCGGTCGCGTGGGTTAGCGGAAGTGGCACAAGTGGTCCCAGAGGGCATGATAGTCGATCGCCGCGAGGTCTGTTTCCTGACGCGCCCGGGGAGCACCTCGCGCGGGCGAAAAACGCACGTGGTAGGGCCGTTGAGTGGGAGAAGTGGGCCGGTACGGGAAGCACCACTCGCTCGTCAACACTCGCGGCTCGCTCGGTCTTCTTGGCAAACGGCCAGTGCGAGGTTTCTCCGGCTGTCACCGGATGGCTCGGGTGAGGTGCGAAAACAAGAAGAGCTTTGACAGGATTAACCGGATCAAGACCGAATGCGACGTTGCTTTTTGAATCCTGTCAATCCTGTTAATCCTGTCAAAACTCTTCTGCCCGTCAGCGGCGGTTGGCCTTCGCGCCGGTGCGTAGTTCCACCCGCTCGTTAACGCTCGCGGTTCGCCCAGAGACTCAGGCGAACCGCGAGTGTTAACGAGCGGGTGGGCGGCAATACCTGCCCACTTCCACTTAAACAGCCCTGCCCGTCAGCGGCGGTTGGCCTTCGCGCCGGTGCCGCTTCTCGCTATGCCGCTTCCCAAACTGTGCACGTTGTTTCGTGCGGGAGGCCCATCATGTTGCGATTTACGGTTTTGGCACTCGCGTTCTCGACTGCCCTCCCGGCGCTCGGACAACCCCCGGCACCCGCGCCGGCCGCGCCGCGGTTCAAGTGGGAGCCGGGGAAGGTGCTCGCGTACCGCGTCATTCAGTCCACGACAGTGAAGGAAACGGTTCTCGACGAGAAGACTGAGAAACCGGTTACGAGCGAGTCCGGCACGAACCTCACGCTCGTTCGCAAGTGGACCGTGAAGGACGTGGACAAAGAGGGCGTCGCGACGCTCGAAATGAGCATCAGCGAGATGAAGAGCGTGATCCGTCAGCCCGACGGCATGACGCTAACGACCGATTCGGCCAAGCCCGAAGACGCGAAGAACATGGAAGCGTACCTGAACAAGCCGATCGTTACCGTGCGGATGGACGCCCAGGGCAAGCTCATCGAAGTCAAAGATGCGAAGACCGGCTCCGCGTCGCGCCTGCAAGCAGAGTTGCCGTTCCGCCTCGTGCTGCCGGACGCGCTGCCGGACGCGGGCAAGTCGTGGGACCGCCCGTTCGGGCTGAAGATCGATCCGCCGAACGGCACCGGTGAGAACTACGATTTCACCCAGAAGTACACGAGCAAGGGCTTGAAGGACGGCTACCTCATCGTGGGCGTGGAAACGGCGCTGAAGGCCCCGCCGAAGGCGACCAGCGAGCAAGTTCCGCTGGTGCCGATGTTGTGGACCGGTGACGTGTACTTCAACACGGTCGCGGGCAAGTACCAGGCGTCGCGCCTCTCCGCGAAGGCCGAACTTGCGAACCACCAGGGCGAGGGCACCAAGTTCGTGTACGAGAGCACCTACGCCGAAGATTCGATCGACAAGTAACGCGATGTGAGTGAATGGAAACAGCGGCCGAAAGCCGGCCGTTTTCGTTTTATGGCAGCAGATCGGCTACCAGAATCACACGGTCGGCGCCGCGAGTGGGGAAACGGAGTCCGTCGGTTGCAGGACGTCGTGCGTGCGGTATGCGGTGGCGTCGAGTGCGTGCGGTAGTAGTTGCGGATCGCGGAACACGTGAAGCTGGCGCCCGTTGAGGTCGAGCACCCAATAGTCCGCGATCCCGGCCGTCGCGTACAGTTCCGCTTTCGTTGTGGTGTCGTCGGCCAGAGTGGTGTCCGCGACTTCGACAACGAGTAACGCGGTTCGAGGGTGCTCGGCATAGTCTTCGGGGCGGCCGGGAATTACGGCCACGTCCGGCTGTGGTTCGGAATCACCTGTCGCGAGCGGCCCCTGTTCGTTCACCCAGCCAATTCCCGCGAAGGCCGAACTCAGCGCCCGGGCGAGTTTGATTTTCCCGAGCTGGTGGGGCCAGTTGATCGGGCTCATTTCGAGAATCTCGCCGCGGATGAGTTCGACCCGTTTTCCGTCGAAGAATCCCAGCTCACCGAGGTGGTGGTACTGTTCGCGACTGAACCGAAATGAGCGAACGGGAATTGCGGGTGGTTTGGTCGTCACGGGAGCCTCCTCAAACACCGAGCGTAACGTCATTATTTGCCGGAGGCGAGGTCAACAATTCGGCACACATTTTCACTTCAAATACCGTACCCGCCGGATTACCCTGCAAGTTTTCTCCAGAGTGCCCACTGTCCACCTCACCTACTTCAAATATTCTCCACTTGAAACCGCGATGGCACGTACCTAGAAATGGGAGTGCCGGGATGACAAGTGCGGGTGTAACTCAGTGGTAGAGTACCTCGTTGCCAACGAGGTTGTCGTGGGTTCAAGTCCCATCACCCGCTCTGATTTAATGTGGCGCGCGAGCGCGCAAGGGCCGGGAAGTCGCGGGCTTACGGCGGGTATATAATCCCGCTGCCCCAACTTCCCGGTTTGTCGTTTTAAGGCGACTCATATACGGCACGAGTTCGGCTTCACCGACGGAGGATATTGCGATGGCCGACGAAACAACCCCAACCACCGAGGCCCCAAAGGACGACGTCACGGCGACCGCGCTCGCCGAGATCGCCGGTGCCGAAGTCGCTGCCGAGGCGGACGTTAAGCTCCAGCAGGCGGTCGAGATCAAGGACGTGGGGCCGTGCAAGAAGCACGTGAAGGTCACCGTCGATCGCGGGGCCATCGACAAGCGGTTCGATGAGAAGTTCACCGAACTGACGCGGAGCGACCAGCCGCAGGTGCGCGGGTTCCGGCCCGGCAAAGCGCCGCGCAAGATGATCGAGAAACAGTACTACGAGAGCGTCGCGGAAGAGATCAAGTCGCAGGTTCTCATGGCGAGCCTCGAACAGCTCGCGGAAGACCAGGCGATCGCGCCGCTCAGCCCGCCGGAATTCGACCCGACGCTCGTGAACATCCCGAAGGAAGGGCCGTTCGTTTACGAGTTCGATATTGAAGTGCGCCCCGAGTTCGACCTGCCCGAGTACAAGGGCATCAAGCTCCGCCGCCCGGTCCACACCTACACCGCGGACGAGGTCGAGGCCGAAAAGAAGCGGCTGCTCGAGCCCTACGGCCAGATCGTTCCGAAGGAACCGGCCGTCGTTGACCTGTTCGACACCGTGACCGCGGACGTCACGATCGCCTTCAACGGCAAGGACATCAACAAGCTCGACGAGGTCCAGGTTAAGGTCGAGCCGCAACTCGCTCTCTCCGACGGCGTCGCCACGAGCTTCGGCGCGAAGATGAAGGGCGCCAAGCCCGGCGACGTGCGCGTGGTCGATATTACGCTCTCCAAGGAAACGGCCTCGGAGCAACTCCGCGGGGCGACGGTGCAAGCGACCTTTACCGTGAAGGACGTGAAGACCACGCGCCAGCCGGAAGTGACGCAGGAGCTTCTGGAAGGCTCCTTCGGCGTCAGCACGCCGGACGCCTTCACCGAACTCGTGCAAGCGGTTCTGGACCGGCGCCTCGAGTACAGCCAGCGCCGCTCGGCCCGCGAACAGGTTCTGCAAACGATCGCGTCGGCCGCGGCGTGGGATCTGCCGCAAGACATGCTGCGCAAGCAGGCCCGTAAGACGCTCGCCCGCAAGGTCATGGAGATGCGGAACGCGGGCATGACCGACGAGCAGATCCAGGGCCGGCGCCGGGTGCTCGAACAGGACGTGCTCAAGAGCACGGCCGACGCGCTCAAGGAGCACTTCGTGCTCCAGAAGATCGCCGAGGTCGAGAAGATCGAGATCGAGGAAGAGGACATCGACGTCGAAATCGACCGCATCGCGGAGCAGTCGGGCGAGAGCTTCCGCAAGGTGAAGGCCCGGCTCGAAAAAGAAGACCTGCTGGAAGCGGTCGCGGCCGACCTGCTCGAGCGCAAGGCGCTGGACCTGATTATCACCAACGCGACCTACGAAGACTACGATCTGAAGGCGGACGAGCAGCCGGGCGAGGTCGCGACCGTCGAACAGGCCGTGCTCCCCGAGCCCGAGACGCCCGCCCCGGCCGAGGGCGAACCGAAGGCCGACAGCGCCAGTTGACCTCCTGCGTACAGTGTTAGTGACCCCATTCTTGTTTCGCCGCGACCCGGCGCGAGAGCGTAATGGCTCCGCGCCGGGTCGCGGTCGAACGGCTCAGCTCGGAAGGCCAAAATCATGTTCTCACCGTTTGAACCGATGGCCGCGGCCCGCACCTTCGAGCCGACGCTCCAGCGCGGCCAGACCTCGCGCCAGCGCACGGTCGGCATCGCCGACCTGCTCATGGACAACCGGATCATCTTCCTCGGGGCCGGTCAGGATCTGGGCAGCCCGGTCATCACCGACCTGATGGCGAGCTTCGTGATCCAGCGCCTCTTGTTCCTCCAGTACGAGAACAAGACCGCGGACATCCACATGTACATCAACAGCCCCGGCGGGTCCGTCTCCGCCACGCTCGCGATCTACGACACGATGCAGTTCATCGAGGCCCCGATCCACACGTACTGCATGGGCCTGGCGGCCAGCGGTGCGGCCGTGCTGCTCGCGGCCGGGAGCAAGGGCAAGCGGTACGCGCTGCCGAACTCCAAGGTGATGATCCACCAGCCCTACGGGCAGGTCGGCGGGCAGGTCTCGGACATCGAGATCCAGGCCAACGAGATCATCAAGGAGCGCCAGCGGCTCAACGAGATCCTGGCCAAGCACACCGGCCAACCGCTCGAGGTCATCGCCAAGGAAACCGACCGGGACAAGTACTACCACGCGGACGAGGCCAAGTCGTTCGGTCTCGTGGACGAGGTGCTCTCGCGCCCCGAACCCAAGAAGTAAATCCGACGCGGGACCCGGATCGTGGGGCGCGGAACTGAAGCGAAAAGCAAAAAACGGGAACGAGCCACCGCCCGCTGCCCGTTGCTTTCGCTCCGCACCCCGCACCCCGCTTCCCGCGCTTCTACCGCAAGTCCGCCACGCCACGGGCGCGCGCGACTAACACTCAGAGACACCGCTCATCACCCGCGACCCGCCCGCCCGATACTGAGGGCGCGGCGCTTCGCTCGGAGGACCGAACATGCCGCTCGTACCGATCGTCGTGGAGAGCCGGGGCCGCGAAGAACGCGCCTACGACATCTACAGCCGCCTCTTGAAGGACCGGATCATCTTCCTTCAGGGCGTGGTCCAGGACGACATGGCGAACCTGATCGTCGCGCAGATGCTGTACCTCCAGTTTGAAGACCCGAAGCGCGACATCAGCCTTTACATCAACAGCCCCGGCGGGAGCGTCACCGCGGGCATGGCGATCTACGACACCATGCAGTTCATCACGTGCGACGTGGCGACGTACTGCATGGGCCAGGCCGCCAGCATGGGCGCGATGCTCCTGACGGCCGGGACGAAGGGTAAGCGGTACGCCCTGCCGCACGCCCGCGTGATGATCCACCAGCCCAGCGCCGGGAGCGAGGGCACCGCGGAAGAGATCCTCATCCACGCGAAGGAGTTCCTCCGCACGAAGGACACGCTGAACAAGCTGATGGCCAAGCACAGCGGTCAGCCGGTCGAGGCGATCGCGAAGGGCACCGACCGCGACAACTTCATGTCCGCGCAAGAGGCCCGCGACTTCGGTCTGGTCGACAAGGTTCTGGAGCGGATGCCGGCGGAAGCCCTCGCCAGCCGCCCGACGGGGGATTAAGGAGAACCGCCCCCTCTCGTTCCGAACCGGCGCGAGCACAGGAAATTGTCTGCCCCCTCTCGAAGAACGGGAGGGGGAGGGGGTTAGGTTTTTGGGAAGCAGGATGCGACACCACTGGCGGAACCCGCGCTGGTTCACGCACCGCGTTGCGGCCGGTGGGGTCGTCTGTATCACGTTCGCATTTCTCACGGGTTGTAAAACCAACAACCGGTACGACCTGCTCGAAGCGGAAATCCGCACGCGCGAGAAAGAACTCGCGGACACGCGGGCCGCGCTCGATCAGTCGCGCAACCTGCTTCGCGCTTACGAAGCCTCTCAGCGCCCCGCCCCTGCGTCCGGTCCGCAACCCGGAGCCGTCACCGGGGGGAGCGCGTACTTCCCGGTGAAGGAACTCGCGATCGCACGCGGAACCGGCGGCGTCGATGACGACGGCGTTCCCGGCGACGAGGGACTGCTCGTTGTGATCGTACCGCGGGACGAGGACGGGTCCGCGGTGAAGGTTCCGGCGCGGGCTTTGGTTGCGGCGTGGGAGATCACCCCTGCGGGGTTGAAGAACCCCATCGGGTCGTGGAACATCTCGGCCGACAAGCTCCGCCCGACGTGGAAGAGCGGCCTTATTAGCACGGGGTACTTCGTCGCGGTACCGTGGCAGACGCTCCCGAGTTCGGATCGCGTTCGGGTCGCTGTGCGCTTAGTGACCACGGACGGTCGCACGTTCGAGGCGGATCGTGATATTACCGTGAAACCACCCGCTCCGCCGCGTGCGGGAGCCGGGAACGTGCTGCCGTACCCGCACCCGTCCGGTTCCGAGGGGCCGCGCGTGCCCACGATTCCGATCCCGCCCGGAAGCGGCGGGAACGGGCGCCAGCCGGTCTTCCCGGAAATGCCCCCTCCCGGTGTACCGCCCGCGATCCCACCCGGCGCGGAAGAACTCCCCACCCCCGCGCCCTCCAGTGGCGAACGCGGCGCGCGGCTGCTACCGCCCGTAAAACCATAAAATGGCACGGGTTCGGTTCAGTTGGCGCATTCACGAACGTCTCGCGTTACAAGTGGTGCCATGTCCACACTGTCGCATTTCGACGAGTCCGGCGCGTCCCGTATGGTCGATGTGGGGGCGAAGGCCGAAACGCACCGCGTGGCCCGGGCGTCGGCGGTCGTGCGCATGCTGCCGGCCACACTCGCTCTCATTCGGGACAAGCAGGTTTCCAAGGGCGACGTGCTCGAAGTGGCCCGGCTCGCGGGGATCATGGCGGCGAAGAAGACCGCCGACCTGATCCCGTTATGCCACCCGCTCCCGCTGACGTCCGTGAAGCTCGATTTCACGTTCCCGACGGGGGATTCGCTGCGGATCGAGTCCGCGGTCACAGTTTTCGCCCGAACGGGTGTTGAAATGGAGGCCCTGACTGCGGTTACCGTAGCAGCCCTGACGGTGTACGACATGTGCAAAGCCGCCGACCGCGCGATGGTGATCGAGGCGGTCCGGCTGGAAGAGAAGGACGGCGGGAAGAGCGGACACTTCGTTCGCGACCCGGCGTAACTCCGTGCGACCCGGGAGTCGTGCCCGCGGTTGCAATTGACGGTCGGCATCACGGGCGTATGCTTTCCGGGTTGCGGCACGCACCGGAAATGCGGGAGGGCCGCGCGATGGGGACCGCAATGGCAACCGTTTCGCCCGCTACTACTGGCGGAACCGCTCCGGGGATCGATCCCACTCACCGATCCGGCTCGAAGGCCGCGGGTTTGGCGTTCGCCCCGGTCGCGGCGGATATTGCAGAAGCCGAACGCATCTTCGACAGTACGCTGGCGCCCCACCGCGGTCCGTTCGGGCCACTCATCGAGCACCTCAAACACTACCGCGGGAAGCGGCTCCGCCCGGCGCTATTGCTCCTCACGGCCAAAGCGGTCGGGAAGATCGCGCCCGCGCACCATACGCTCGCCGCGGCAATGGAGATGATCCACACCGCGACCCTCGTTCACGACGACGTGCTCGACGAGGCCGACATGCGCCGGCACGCCCCCACGGTCAACTCCGGGTGGGGCAATAAGGTCAGCATTCTGCTCGGCGATATGCTGTTCACACACGCCTTCCACCTGACCAGCACGGTCGACGGGCGCGCGTGCCAAATTACGGGCGAGGTGACCAACCGCGTGTGCGCCGGGGAACTTCGGCAGGTTACCGAGCGCGGGAACCTCGAACTGACCGAGGCCGACTACTTCGCCATCATCGACGGTAAGACCGCGGCGCTGACCGAGTGCTGCGGGCGGCTCGGGGCGCTCTACGCGGGCGCGTCCGAAGACGTGGCGGCGAAGCTCGGGAACTACGGGCGGTCGCTGGGGCTGGCGTTCCAGATCGCGGACGACCTGCTCGACCTCGTGGGCACCGAGGACGCGGCGGGCAAGACCCTCGGCACCGACCTCGAACAGCAGAAGCTCACGCTCCCGGTCATCCACTGCCTGAACCGCCTCGCGCCGACCGAGTCCGCGAAGCTCCGCGACGCGATCCGCACCAACGCGGAGGGGCTTGGGGTGCGTGTCCTGCAAGCGTTGGAAAAGACGCAGTCCATCGCTTTCGCAAAACGCCGGGCTGAGGAACTCGCCCGCGCCGCGAAGCAAGAGTTGGAGTGCCTCCCGCGCAACGAGTGCCGCGCGATCCTGGAAGCGATCGCGGAGTGGAGCATCCGCCGGGAGAAGTAAGAGCGGGACAGCGCGTCACACGAAACCCGATCACCCGGAGACAACAGTGGTCTACGCGATGCGTTTCTTCCTGTGGGTGAGCGCGGTCTGCTTTCTTACCTTAGTACCGGCTTGCTCTCAAAAAATACAGGACGAGCGTGCGAAGAAAGATCACGCATCTCTCCAAGGAGAATGGGAGATTGTTTCCGCAGAGTCCAACGGCGAACCTCCTCCTCCCGGTTTTCTCACTGGTGCCAAGATTGTTTTCTCTGGTGATAAATCGATCTTGTTGGGCAAGGAGGCGATTTTCGAGCTGGACGCGAGCAAGACCCCGCGGCAACTTGATTTCATCCGAGGCAAGACCCGCCAAATTGGGATTTACGAATTGGATGGGGACGACTTTAAACTGTGCGTCGGGCCGGCAGATGACCGTCCGAAGGAGTTCAAAACTCGGCCTCGGACGGATCACTCGTTATTCGTCATGAAGCGAAAGAAGTAGTTCGAGCAGCTACTCGCCTCTTCCCCCGATCTCACTCTCTTCGCGACCGGGTTCATTACAATATCTCGCATGAACCCCGAAGACCTCGACCGCTTCCTCACGCAATCGCTCGCTGACCGCAAGCTCTCCGGCGGCGAGAAATCCGCACTCACGGACTGGTTGGCAAAGAACGTGAAGACCGACCAGCACCGCGGGCTGGTTCGGCACTCCGCGTTCGAGGTCGTGCGCCGGGCGATCGCCGACCCCGCGTCTGCCGAACTGGTGGAGTGGCTCGAAGACGTGATGAAGGTGCTCGCGCCGCTCGCCCCGGCCGTTCAAGCGTCTGGTGTGCCCGCGGCCGGGCAAGACGAAGCGTTCTTCGCGCCGGGCGAACAGTGCCTCCAGCAAATCCTTCACCGCTTCAGCCAGTGTCGCCGGACCGCGGACGTGTGCGTGTTCACGATCACGGACGACCGCATTTCGCGCGCGATCCTCGACGCGCACCGGCGCAAGGTGGTCGTGCGGGTCATCACGGACAACGAGAAGCAGCACGACGCTGGCTCGGATATTCAGAAGTTCCGCGAAGCCGGTATCGCCGTGAAGACCGATGACATGCACGGGCACGCGGACACCGGGCTCAACGGGCACATGCACCACAAGTTCGCGATCTTCGACGGCACGCGGCTCCTGAACGGCAGCTACAACTGGACCCGCGGCGCGGCCGACCTGAATTTCGAGAACATCGTCGATACCGCCGACGCGAGCCTGATTGCTGTGTTTGCCGCCGAATTCGCTCGGTTGTGGAGCCGGTTCTAACCGGGTACACTCGGTCTCACCTCAAGCATCCTGCCACGCGCACACGTCCGGAGCCGCGATGACGCGCCTGTATTCGTTCCTCACGGCCGCGCTGGTGGCCGGTGTCGCTCTCGTTCCGTCTCAGGCGCTCGTCCCCGCGGCGCAACCGGCAAAGGAACCCGCGGGCGAGTACGTGAGTAGGGGGAACCGACCGGACAGCGTGCGTGCCACGCTCGCAGCGCACAAGCTACCAACACTCGAAGGCAAGTGGTACTTCGCGGGTCCGTTCGACAACATCAACCAGACCGGGTTCGACTTCGCGTTCCCGCCCGAAAAGAAGGTCGATCTGAAGGCGACCTACGCGGGCAAGTCCGACGCGAAAGTGACCTGGAAGGAGTACGACACGTTCCGACTGGGCAAGGTCACCAACCTCCAGAGACTGTTCCCGGACGTGACGACGGACGCGGTGGTGTATCTCTACCACACGTTCGAGTCACCCAAGGCGTTCAAGCTCCCCATCTCGCTCGGGAGCGACGACACCATCAGCGTGTTCGTGAACGGCAAGCGCGTGCTACACGAGGCGCACTTCCGCGGGGCCGCGCCGGACCAGGATCTAGCGGTGGCCGAGATCAAGGCCGGGACCAACGAACTGCTCATCAAGGTGTGTCAGGAGGCGGGCGGGTGGGCCGTGTACGTCAACCCGGAACTACCAGACATCGTGCCGCAAACGATCCGCAAGCGCCTCGACCGCGACTTCCCGTCCAAGAACGTCGTTGAGTCCGCGCAGGCGGCCGCGAAGAACGAAGCCGCGTCGTACCGGATCGACACGATTCCCCTGGCGAACGACTGCGTGCTGGAAGTGGGCGGGCTGGCGTTCCGGCCCGACGGGAAACTGCTCGCTTGCACGCGGCGCGGGGACGTGTACCTGATCCACAACCCGACCGCGCCGAACCCCGCCGACATCAAAATGACGAAGTTCGCGACCGGGATGCACGAAGCGCTCGGGATGTTCGTCGAGTCCAACAACACGGTGTTCGTGATCCAGCGCCCCGAACTGACGAAGCTCATCGACGCGGACGGCGACGGGCGCGCGGACGAGTACCAGACCGTGTGCGACAAGTGGGGCGTATCGGGGGACTACCACGAGTACGCCTTCGGCCCCGCGCGCGACAAACAGGGGAATTTCTTCATCACGCTCAACGTCGGGTTCGGCGGCGGGCACCAGTCGAAGGCCCCGTGGCGCGGGTGGTGCGTGAAGGTCTCGCCCGAGGGCAAAATGGAGCCCTTCGCTTGCGGCCTGCGCTCGCCCAACGGCATCAACTTCGCGCCGGACGGCGAACTCTTCTACTGTGATAACCAGGGCGAGTGGTCGGTGACGAACAAGATGCACCACCTGAAAAAGGGCGCGTTCTACGGGCACCCGGCCGGGTTGCGGTGGGTGAAGGACTCGCCGTTCGTGGGGAAAATGCCCGAGAAGGTCGCGAGCGGGATGTGGTACGACGGGACGCAACCCTCGCAGAAGAAATGGAACGACCTCGGGCGAACGATCCCGTGGGTGCGCCCGGCGCCGGTGTACCCGGACCTGGACCCGCCGTGCATCTGGTTCCCCTACGGGCGCATGGGGAAGTCTGTTAGCGAACCGATCTGGGACACCACGGACGGTAAATTCGGCCCCTACGCGGGCCAGTGCTTCGTCGGGGACCAGACGAACGCCGTTGTGATGCGCGTGGCGCTGGAACAAGTGAACGGCGTGTACCAGGGTGCGTGCTTCCCGTTCCGGAGCGGCTTGCAGTGCGGGGTGAACCGGCTGTGCTTCGCACCGGACGGGAGCCTGTTCGCGGGGCAGACGAACCGCGGGTGGGGCTCACTCGGCGGTAAGCCTTACGGCCTCCAGCGGATCACATACACGGGCGTTGAGCCGTGCGACATTCACCACATTAATCTGACGAAAGACGGCTTCGCGCTCACGTTCACCAAGCCGCTGGACCCGAAGACGCTCGGGCAACAGCCCGTGTCGGTGAGTTCGTACACCTACGCCTACAAGAGCGATTACGGCGGCCCGGAAGTGGACACCCGCGCCGAGAAGGTCGGCGCCGCGGTGCTCTCGAAAGATGGCAAAACGCTCACCGTTCCGGTGGGCGGGCTGAAGAAGGGCCGCGTGTACGAGTTCCGTCTCGACGGTCCCAAGTCCCGTGCCGGTGAACCCGTACTCCACCCGGAAGCGTACTACACGCTCAACGAACTGGTGAAGTAGCCCCACTTCGCGCTTACAAAGACATTCAGGCTCGCGGCACGGCCAACGAATCGCGTTGGCTGTGTCCGATACCGTTTAGTTGTCGCAACTCGTTACGTATGAACTCACTCAACCCGTTCGACCTCGCGTTCACCGACCCGGCGCACCCGTTCCACGTTCACCACATGGAGACGGCGCTCGTTGAGGCCGGCACTGCCGCCCAAGAGGACGAGGTGCCGGTCGGGGCGGTCATCATTCACCCGGAGTTGGGGGCGATCGGGCAGGCGCACAACATGCGCGAGCAACTCAAAGACCCGACCGCGCACGCGGAGATGATCGCGCTCACACAGGCCGCCACCGCGCTCAAATCGTGGCGGCTGGAAAAGTGCATCCTGTACGTCACACTCGAACCGTGCCCGATGTGCGCCGGGGGGATCGTTCAGGCCCGGGTGCCGATGGTGGTGTACGGTTGCACCGACCCGAAGGCCGGAGCCTGCCACACGCTCTACCAGATCGCGAGTGACCCGCGGTTGAACCACCGGGCCGAGGTCGTCGGTGGCGTACTCGCCGACCGGTGCTCCGCGCTCCTCACCGACTTCTTCCGCCGGAAACGCGAGTTGGGCAAGAAGTGACCGGCCCGCACAACCGGCGCCACCCGCACCAACTTCGGATTCTTCGTCGACCGTTCGCGCGGTTCGGCGCTCACGTTCGCGGTCGGGCGCTGTTAGACTAAAAGTTAAGTTTCGTGCCCGCCGCACCGGAGTCGCATCTATGTGGCATCGTCTCGCCGCGGTCGTCGGCCTCGCACTCGCGGCCGGCTCCGCACCGGCCCAACAGAATAGCGTGTACTCGAAGGCGGTCCCGCCGGAGAAGGCGGCGCTCGACCGACTGAACCTCCGCACCGAGTGGAGCGTGGTGGTCCCGGTCGAGGGCAACCGCGACACGCTCTCGCAGGTCCAAACGATCGGCGACCAGGTGTTCGTGCAGACGCGGGCCGGGACGCTCGCCGCCATCGACGCGCGCACCGGGCGCGTGCAGTGGACCGCGCAACTGGGCAACGGCACGCCCTGGACCGCGTTCCCGGTCGCGGCCAATGAGAACTTCGTGTTCTGCGCCCACGTCACCAAGCTGTACGCTTTTTACCGTTACACCGGGGTCACGGAGTTCGTGGCGGAACTCGGGAGCACGCCGACCACCGGGCTGGTCGCGGACAACTGGGCCGTGTACTGCGTTCTGGGCGTGCGATCCGGGAACGTGGGCGCGCACCGCATCGCGGTGTTCAAAACGCCCCCGCCGATTACCCCGAGCGGCCCGACCCGGGTCGAGAACGACCCGCTCAAACAGGGCGCGACGAGGGCGGGTACGAACCCGGTCGACGACCTGCTCGGCCGATACGCCCCCGGTACGAATCCGGTGCCGAGTGATACGTTCGAGCCCCGGACCGTGGGTCGCCCCAACGGGGCGACCGTGGGCGGGGGGGGCGGGTCGAAGACCCCGTCGCTGAGCGCGCTCCCGAGCATCACCCCGCCGTACTCGCTCGACAACCGGGCGCCGGCCCCGTCGCTCAGCGTGGTCCCGTCGCTGCGGCAGCCGTACCGCATCCAGAGCGAGTCGGGGCGGTACATTCAGCAATCGGCGTCGCTGAGCACCATCCCGTCGTCTGTTGCCGGTGCGCTGCTCCTGAGCGACCTGCGCCCGAAGGCGGTTGGGCCCGCTCTGCAGATGGAGTACGGGCTGAGCACCCGGGTCCTGTACCCGCTGACGCTCACGCAAACGCGGGTGTGGGGGGTGACCGACGATAACGTGATCTTCGCGCTCGGGAAGCCGCGCCAGGACGAGAAGGTGGAGAAGGTGGAGCGGCCGGCGGTGAGCGAGCGGCTCATGTCTTCGATCCCGGCCGCGCCCGTCGCGAGCGGAACGACCCACTACGTGCCGTTCTCCAACGGCACCCTGATCGCGCTCGACGCGACGGGCGGGAACCTGGCCAGCGGGATCTCGCCCAAGTGGCGCGCCAACCCCGGGGGCCTCAACAACCACTCCCCGTTCGTCACGAAAACGCACCTCTACGCGGCCGGCGACAACACCGGTGTCGTGTGCCTGGATCGCGCCACCGGCGACATCGTTTGGCGCTCGGACAACGGCGCGGACCGGGTCATCGGGGCGAACGAGGAACTCGTTTACATCCGCGACCGTCAGGGCCGGTTCCTGGTGTACGACGCGAAGCGCCCCACCGACCCGGCGCGCCAGAAATCGGTACCGCTCGGGTCGGCCAACTTCAGCGATTTCAACATCAACATCGTGAACACAGCGTCGGACCGTGTGTACCTCGCGGCCGATAACGGGCTGATCGTGTGCCTCCGGGACGCGGCCGCCAAGTACGCCAAGCCGGTGACCATCTGGCCGCCGCCCGACGTGAACCGGGCCAACGTGACCGGTGTGGGCACGCAATCCGGCAAGGGTGCGGAGAGCGAGCCGAAGAAAGATCCGGAGCCGAAGAAGAACCCGGAACCGAAGAAAGATCCCGGGGCCAATAGTGATTCGGAGCCGAAGAAGCCGTAACAGTCGGGCGCATTCCTCCACCCGCTCGTTAGCACTTGCGGTTCGCTCGGAAGGTTCTTGGCGAACCGCAAGTGCTAACGAGCGGGTGTGTTTTTCCCGTGAAGGCGTATTTGCCTCGTGCCACTGGTACTCGAGCTTCACCTCGATCGCGCCACATATTTCTCGTCGGGCGCAAGAACCGGATAGTCCCGCGCTCGCACACCGCGGTATCGTGAGCACGGAGGTACCGCGATGCCGACCGTCGCTGATCCCGATACCGTTTCGCTCGTCGCCGATCTGTGCGACTACATTCGCGCCAATCTCGAAACGCCGTTAACGCTCTCCCATCTGGGGAAGCAAGCCGGTCTCAGTCCCGCGCACCTCCAGCGGGTGTTCAAACGGGTCGTCGGCCTCAGCCCGCGCCGGTTCGCGGACGCCTGCCGGCTCGACCGGCTCAAAACGAAACTTAGGGGAGGGGATACCGTGACGACCGCCATGACCGCGGCCGGGTACGGGTCCAGTAGCCGGCTCTACGAGCGCGCTGCGGACCAACTCGGCATGACCCCGGGCCAGTACCAGAAGGGCGGCCCGGTCGCGATCCGGTTCACCACGGCGAAGTGTGATCTGGGGTGGGTGCTTCTGGCCGCAACGGAGAAGGGGATCTGCTGGCTGAGTTTCGCGGACAGTGTTACGCAGGCCGAAACTGCTCTCCGGGCCGAGTTCCCCGCCGCGGCCGTTAACCGCAACGACGGTGAACTGGAGCCGTGGCTCGCGGAACTGCAACGGCACCTCGCTGGCGACCAACCGCACATTGAGCTTCCGCTCGACGTGCGCGCGACCGCGTTCCAGCGGCGCGTGTGGGACGCGCTGCTCGCGATCCCCTACGGCGAAACGCGGAGCTACCGCGAAGTGGCCGAAGCGATCGGCGCACCGACCGCGGCGCGGGCCGTGGCCCGCGCGTGTGCGACCAACCCGGTCGCGGTGATCGTGCCGTGCCACCGCGTCATCGGCACCGACGGCAAGCTCCACGGCTACGCCGGCGGTGCCCACCGCAAGAAGAAACTGCTCGCGACCGAGCAGAAGAGCTGAGCGGCCCCATCGTAACCCTGGGGCCGCGAGCCGCGTCACTTCAGCGTTTTCGCGGTTCCCGCGCCGTAGTCATCTTCCGGGTTGCGGATGACGGTGTGGATGTGATCGGTGCCGCCTTGCGGGGCGTACTCGATCACCACGTTCGGTCCCTGGACCCGGAAATAGGCGGCCTTGCCCTTCTCGGTCGGGCCGCTCCACGCGAAGTGCGTATCGCCGATCTTCTCTTTGATCGCCGCCATTCGCGCCGCGGCCGCGTCGGGTTCCACGATGTTGACCCACGCGCCGATCACGTCCAGGAGCAGTGCTTGCTGGTCGGCGGTGAGCGCGGAGCCTTTAATCCCCTTCGGCTCGATCGTTTTGCCGTCGCGCCCCGGTCCCAGGAGGAGTTCCTGTTGGGAGCGCGCGCCGATAATTGCTTCAGCGCGCTGCTTTTCGTTCAGGGCCGCCATCAGTTTGAACGCCGCGTCGCTCTCGGCGCCGAGCGGTCGCACCTCTTTGTCGTCTCGCTTAAATAGGGCCGGTTGTGCCCCCGTGTGCGTCGGGGTGAGAACGAAGTGCTTACCGATCACGGTCACGTTGATGCCCAGGTGGTGCCCGCCGAACTGCACCATCCACGGCTTCGTTTCGGACGGCGTGCCGAAGATCGCCAGGTAGTACAGATCCTTTCCGAATAGCGGCCCCTTTCCGCCTCCCTTGCCCGCGTTGCCGACCAACTTCTGGTCGCCGTCCATGATGTCGATGACCTTCTGATATCCGTCTTTGCTGAGAACCGACGCGACCACGCTCATCGCCTTAGTCCGCTGTTCTTTCGTCAAGTCGCCGAGCGGAACGCCGTTCCGCGGGACGAAGCTCACCGGGAGGTTGGACCAGTTGGGCTTCTTGTCGCTGCTGTATTCGAGTCGCGCCTTTTCTCGGAGCTTGGCGTCGAGAGCGTCGAGGAACGCATTGGCCGCCTCGACCGCACGCGGAGCGGGCGCTGCGGGCTTTTGGTCGCGCGATTCCTCGGCCGCTAAGTCCGGCACCGGCGGGAGGGAATCGCGCGAGGCGTAGAGCGTCAGTCCGATGAGCAGCGCTGCACTGCACACTGCGAGCAGCTTCACGCCGCTGCGCCCGGTCGAAGGTGAGATCGTCCGGATCGAGCCGTTCATTGGCTACTCCTGTTGAGGGCGAACCCGAACCTCGGCACATTCTAAGCGCTGCGGCGCGGTGGCGCCGCGCACCATCTCTAAACGGATTGGAGGGCGTTCGACGACTCAACCTCACCGTCTGGCGCCGTGAGGACAGACGAGGATCGCTGATCGACGAACCACTGGATGGCGAAGTAAAACACGGGCGTGAGGAAGATACCGAACGCGGTCACTCCGATCATCCCCGCGAACACCGCGGTGCCCAGCGCCCGTCGCATTTCTGCACCCGCGCCCTCGGCCACCAGCAGCGGGGCCACCCCCAGAATAAATGCGATCGAGGTCATCACAATCGGCCGTAACCGCAGTTGGCACGCCGCCAGAGTCGCGGCCCGGCGGTCCAGTCCCTCTTCGCGCTTTTGCTTGGCGAACTCGACGATGAGGATCGCGTTCTTGCACGCCAACCCGATGAGCACCACGAACCCGATCTGCGTGAAGATGTTCATGTCCAGCCGGGCCATGAGCACGCCGACGAGGGCACACAGTAAACACATCGGCACGACCAGGATGACGGCGAGCGGCAGCGCCCAACTCTCGTACTGAGCCGCCAGCACCAGGAACACGAGAACGACCGCGAGCAGGAATACCCACATGGCCGTGTCGCCGGCCTGAAGTTGGAGCAGTGCCAGTTCGGTCCACTCGGCGCGCATAGCTGGCGGTAGTCCGCTTCGTGCGGTTCCGCTGAGTCGCGCGAGTGCTTCGCCGGAACTGCTTCCCGGGGCCGCGTCTGCGTTGATCGCTGCTGACTGGTACATGTTGTACCGCATCACCAGGACCGGACCGCTCGTCGGTCGAACGGATGCCAGTGACCCGAGCGGCACCATTCCGCCGCCCGCCCCGCGCACCTTCAACTGACCGATCGCCGCGGTGTCCTGGCGGTACACGTCTCGCGCCTGTACGTTCACCTTCCACGTGCGCCCGAACCGGTTGAAGTCGTTCACGTAGTACGGCCCGAGACTCGCTTCGATGGTGGTCCGGATGGAATCGATGGACACCCCGCGGTCCTTGGCCTGCGCCCGGTCGATCACCAGTTCCAGCCACGGAACATCGGCCCGGAAGCTCGTGGATACGCGCTGGAGTGCCGGGTCGTTGGTCGCGGTAGCGACGACCCGGTCGGCCGCGGTCTGAAGGTTGACCAGATCGCCGGCCGATCGGTCCTCGACGATGATCTTGAAGCCGCCCGCTGTGCCCAGCCCTTCGACCGGCGGCGCCCCGAACACGGCCAACACCGCGTCCGGCACTTCGGCCCGGAGCCGCTCCTGGAGCGCGGACACGATCGCGTCGGCCGACAGGTCGGGTGTGCGCCGTTGGTCGAACGGGTCGAGCATCAGGTACAGCGAGCCGAAGTTCGGTGCAGCCGCGTTCTGAAGAAGGGATTGCCCGGACACCGCGATCGCGTCTTTCACTCCAGGCGCGCTGCGTGCAGCCGCCTCGACGCGGCGGACCACTTCGGCCGTTCGTTGTGCGGACGACGCATCCGGAAGCCGGATGTCGACCAGTAGGTACCCTTTGTCCTGCGCCGGGATGAACCCGGTTGGAGTGCGGGTGAAAGTCGTGTACGTCAACCCGAGTAGACCACCGTAGACGAGTAGCACGATCGGAGTGACACGCAGTAACCCGGCCACGATCCGCGTGTACCAGTTAGTGCCGCGATCGAACCAGTGATTGAACGCGCCGAACACCCAGCCCAACAGTGCATCCACCGGACGAGCCAGGAGCCGGCCCACGATCGCACCGGCCAGCGCGCCGACCGCGATCCAGCCCCACGCGGGGACGGCCATTCCGACCAACTCGCCAACCGCAACGGGCCATCGCATGGCGGCCGCGACACCAAGTCCCGCTCCTAGAGCCAAGTACCCGATTTGTGGTAAAGCTTCCGCGCGGTGACCCCGCTGGGGTCGGAGTAGCAGCGCGGCGAGGGCCGGGCTGAGCGTGAGCGAGTTGAACGCGGACAGCAGCGTACTGACTGCGATCGTCACCGCGAATTGGCGGAAGAACTGCCCGGTCACGCCCCCGAGGAAGGCACACGGGATGAACACCGCGGACAGCACCAACCCGACCGCCACGACGGGACCGCTCACCTCGCTCATGGCTCGCGCGGCCGCGTCGCGTGGCGTCATGCCGTGGTCCACGTGGTGCTGGACGGCCTCGACCACGACGATGGCATCGTCGACCACGATCCCGATCGCGAGTACCAGTCCGAACAGCGTCAGCGTGTTCAAACTGAATCCTGCACAGGTTAGAGCCGCGAACGTGCCGACGACCGCGACCGGGACCGCGGCGAGCGGAATGATGGCCGCGCGCCACGATTGCAGGAAAAGCAGTACGACCGCCGCGACCAGCACCACGGCTTCGATCAAGGTGCGGAACACTTCGCGAATCGATTCGTTGATGAACGGGGTGGTGTCGTACACGATCGCGTAATCGATCCCGGCCGGAAAGTGCTCTCGCAACTCCTCCATTTTCGCCTTCACGCGGCCGGATACTTCCAGTGCGTTCGACCCGGGAAGTTGGTACACCGACAGCGCGACCGACGGGCGTCCGTTGAGAGTGCAGCTCTGGTCGTAAGACAGTGCCCCGAGTTCGATCCGGGCCACATCTCGCATGTACACGAGTGTGCCATCCAGTCCGCGCTTGAGCACGATTTCCCCAAACTGTTCGGGAGTTTCCAGCCGCCCCAGCGTGGTCATGGTGTACTGGAACACCTGCCCGGATGGGGTTGGCTGTTGGCCGATCTGCCCGGCCGCCACCTGGATGTTCTGCTCGTTGACTGCCGCGATCACGTCTTGGGGCGTCAGCCCGACCGCCTGGAGCTTCTGCGGGTCGAGCCACAGCCGCATGCTGTAATCGCGCTGCCCCAGGTAGGTCACGTCCCCGACCCCGGGAATCCGCTTCAGCCCGTCGGCGATCTGGATGGTCGCGTAGTTACTCAGGAACAGGTTGGTCGCGGCCGGGTCGCCGCTCTGTTCGGTCGTGAACAGGTTGACCATCATCAGGATGTTCGGTGACTTCTTCTTCACCGAGATCCCGCGCCGGCGGACCAGGTCCGGGAGCACCGGCTCGGCCATCGACACTCGGTTCTGGACCAGCACTTGCGCGATGTTCAGGTCGGCCCCCGGTTCAAAGGTGGCGGTCAGTGTGTACACCCCGTCGTTCGTGCATTGCGATGACATGTACAGCATCTTCTCGACACCGTTCACCTGCTGTTCGATCGGCGAGGCCACGGTGTCCGCGACCACTCGCGCATTCGCCCCCGGGTACACCGCGGAGACTTCCACCGTCGGCGGAGCGATCTCCGGGTACTGTGCGACCGGCAACGTCGACAGCGCGATCCCGCCGGTCAGTACGATCGCGATCGACAACACGGCCGCGAAGATCGGCCGGCCGATGAAGAAATGGGACATTTAAGGAACCACCTCAGAATGATTGGACAAGACCGCGCTGCGGGTCGTGATTGGTTCGGGTTGTAAGGTGATTGCAGACGTGCGCGCGTTGGGTGAAGTCGACCGGGCGACGCGGAATCGCCCCCGGGTTGCGCCGACGACCGTGCGCGTCAGGCTCCACAGTGGGCGCAGGCGAACGAGGTCCAGCCCGCCTTGCCCGATCCGGCGCACCCAGTGGGTGCGACTTAACCGCCCCTCAGCGCCCCATTCGATGACGAAGAAGAACACGGGGGTGAGGAGCAAACCGAACACCGTGACGCCGATCATCCCGGCAAATACGGCCGTACCCAGCGCCCGGCGCATTTCGGCACCGGAGCCGGTCGCGAAAACCAGCGGAATGACCCCGAGAATGAACGCGACCGAGGTCATCACGATCGGCCGCAATCGCAGTCGACTGGCTTCGACCACCGCGTCCCGGGCCGACCGCCCGGCGGCTTGCAGTGTCCGTGCGAACTCGACGATGAGCACCGCGTTCTTGCACGCCAGCCCGATGAGTACCACGAACCCGATCTGCGTGAACACGTTGATGTCCGAGCCGGCCACCGCCACGCCCGCGATCGAACTCAGGACGCACAGCGGGACGATCGGAATGACGGCCAGCGGGAGCGCCCAGCTCTCGTATTGGGCCGCCAGCACCAGGAACACGAACAGCACCGACAGTGGGAAAATGAGCTTGTTCCAGATGTTTTTCCCGGCGTCGATCTGGATGTAGTTGATCTCCGTCCATTCGTGCGCCGTTCCCTCCGGGAACACGCGGGCGGCGAGCTGGTCGATCGCCACGATCCCGTCGCCGGAACTAACTCCGGGCGCCGTTGAGCCCATGACCGCAGCGGCCGGGTGCATGTTGTACCGGGTAATCACGAGCGGCCCGGCCACCTCCCGGATGTCGAGCACGGCCCCGAGCGGGACCATCCCGCCCTGGTCGTTCCGCACTCGAATCCGCTTCGCGTCCTCGACGGTGTGGCGGAACGGCCCTTCAGCCTGGACGATTACTTGCCACGTCCGACCGAACCGGTTGAAGTCGTTCACGTAGCGCGAACCGAGGAACGCCTGTTGCGCGGCGAACACGTCCCCAACGGGTACGCCCATCGTTTGGCACTGCTGCCGGTTCACGTCCACGAACAGTTGCGGCGCATCGGCCCGGAACCCCGTAAACAGCCCGGCCAACCGCGGGTCTTTCCGCCCCTCAACGATCAGGCGCTCGGTGCTCCTTTGAAGGCGCAGGATGTCATTTTCTCCGCTTCGATCTTCGACCATCACTTTGAACCCGCCGGCCGATCCCAAACCGGGCACTGCGGGCGGAGCCATGACCGTGACAAGAGCGTCCGGCAGACGAGTGGTGAACGCCTTCCGCAGACCGGCGCTGATCGCGTTCGCGGAACGTGAAGGGTGCGTGCGCTGTTCGATCGGGTCGAGGGTGATGAGCATCGTCCCGTAGTTCGATCCGTTCGCGCCAAGTGGGAGCGACCGGCCCGAAACAGCGACCGTGTGAGCTACCCCGGGAGTTTCGCGTGCGATCCGGGACACTTCGTCCACCACTTCCTGGGTACGCTCCAGCGAGGCCGCGTCGGGCAACTGGATCGAGCACATTAACCGGCCCTGGTCCTGGCTCGGGATGTACCCCGTCGGGAGCTTGCCGAATCCCCACCATGTCAGCCCCAGCAGACCCAGGTACGCGATCAGCACCAGCGGCGTGACGCGCACGGTTAACCCGACGCACCGGGCGTACAGGCTCGTAGACCGCCCGACTCCGGCATTGAACAACCGGAAGAACCACCCAAAGAGGAAATCGAGCACCCGCCCCGGTAGGTCTTTTCGGACGCCCGCGGGCTTCAGCAGGATCGCGCACAGAGCGGGGCTGAGCGTCAGCGAGTTGAGAGCAGAAAGGGCGGTGGAGACGGCGATGGTTACGGCGAACTGGCGGAAGAACAGTCCGGTAATACCCCCGAGGAACGCACACGGAACGAACACCGCAACGAGCACCAATCCGGTTGCGATTACAGGACCGCTTACTTCCTCCATCGCGCGGCGGGTGGCTTCGCGCGGCGGTAGCCCGTGCTCGATCTTGTGCTGAACGGCTTCGACCACAACGATGGCGTCATCAACCACGATCCCGATCGCCAGCACCAATCCGAACAGCGTCAGCGTGTTCAGAGTGAAACCGAGTGCGGCCATTGCTGCGAACGTGCCGACGACCGCGACCGGGACTGCGGCGAGCGGAATGACGGCCGCGCGCCACGACTGTAAGAACAGCAGCACCACGACCGCGACCAGTGCCACGGCTTCGATGAGGGTTTTGACTACCCCCTGGACGGACTCGCGTATGAACGGTGTGCTGTCATTGGCGATCGTGTACTCGATCCCGGGTGGGAACGCTTCCTTCAGTTCTTCCATCTTCGCCCGCACGCGGTCGGCCACTTCCAGGGCGTTCGCGTCGGACAGTTGGAACACGCCAATGTTTGCTGTCGGCTTGCCGTCGAGTTTGTCCGAGGTATCGACGCTCTTGGCTCCGAGTTCGACGCGGCCGACGTCGCGAATGCGCACCTGTCGGCCGTCGGCCGTGCGGCGGATCACGATGTCGGCGAACTCCTCCGGCGCGGTCAGACGGCCGAGGACGTGGATCGGGAACTCGAACGCCTGCCCGTCAGGAACTGGAGACTGCCCGACTTGTCCCGCCGCGACTTGTTGGTTCTGCTCGCGGATCGCGGTGAGCACGTCGCCGGCGGTGATCCCCATTGAGGTCAGTCGATCGGGATCGACCCAGACCCGCATGCTGTAGTCGAGGCTCCCGAACAGCCCGACGTCGCCCACTCCTTTGACCCGCGCCAGTTCTTCGCGAATGTTGATCGCGGCGTAGTTGCTGAGGTGGAGCTGGTCGTACTCCCCGGTGGGGGAATACAGGTTGATGACCATGAGCATGTCCGGGTTCCGCTTGCGGGTCGTGACCCCGGCTTGGCGGACCACGTCGGGCAGCAGCGGAAGGGCCAGGTTTACCCGGTTCTGTACGAGCACCTGGGCGAAGTCCAGGTTGGTTCCCGGTTTGAACGTGACGCTCAGGCTGTACGAACCGTCGTTGGCCGAGTTCGAGGACATGTAGAGCATGTTCTCGACCCCGTTCACCTCCTGCTCGATCGGGGCTGCTACGGCGTCGGCCACGACCTTCGCACTGGCTCCCGGGTAGCTAGCGGAAACGGTGATGTTCGGCGGGGTGATCGGCGGGTACTGCGTCATCGGCAGATTCACCAACGCGACCGCGCCGGCGAGCGTCACGACGAGCGACAGAACGGTGGCGAACACCGGCCGATCGATGAAGAAGTAACTCAGCATGGGGGTGTCTCGTGTGGTGGATCTGGGCGGCTATCGGCCCGGCTTGCCGCCCTTGGGACCACCCGGTGAGCCACCTGAACCCGCGGGCGGGCGAGACATCGGTCCTTCGGATGGGGCCGGAGCAGGCGCCCCGGTTGTGGGACCACTCGCGCCCGCTGGCCCACCTCCCGGACCCGCCGGCGACGGACCTGCACCGGTAGGAGGCGACTTGACTCGCGGCATCTCGACCGCCTTCGCCACCACTTCCGATTTCGGGCGCACGTTCTGCAACCCGCGGACGATCACGCGCTCCTCGCCCGTCAGCCCCTTTTCGATCGCGATCAGCCCGTTCGCACGTGGACCGATTTCGACCGGTACCCGGGCCGCGCGGTTCTCGGCATCAACGGCGTAGACGTACCTGCGACCCTGGTCCGAACCGAGTGCGGCTTCGGCCACCATCAGCACCGATCGCGGGGCACCGACCTGGAGCCGCACGCGGACGAACAGCCCGGGGTGCAGATCTCGCTTCGGGTTCGCGAACGTGCCCCACACGCGGAGCGTTCCGGTGTTCGGGTCCACCTTGTTGTCCGTGAACTTCAGCTCTCCGGAACGTGAGAACTCTTCCGGGCGCTCGTCGGACAGACCGAGCGAAACGGGCAGCGCCTGATCGGACTTGGTTGCGCCGTTCGGAGCCAACCGGGAACGCACGCGCAGAACGGTCCGCTCATCAATGTCGAAGTAGGCGTACAGGGGATCGAGTTGGACGAGCGATGCGAGAATCGTGGTGTCGGCCGCGACCGTGTTCCCCGGGTCGACCTGGCGCCGGCTGATGCGCCCGGCGAACGGAGCGCGGACAGTTGCCCAGGCGAGGTTCTGTTGGGCCGTCTCCAGCGCTGCGGTCGCGGTTTCTACAGCCGCGGCGGAAGCGTCCCGGGACGAGAGTGCTTGTTGGAGGTCGCTTACGCTGCCGACACCCTGCTTGTAGGTGTCGTTCATCCGCGTGTAGTTCGCCTCGTTGAACTTCAACTGTGCCTTCTGCTGTTCGAGCGTTCCCCGCGCCTGGCGCACCGCGAGTTCAAACGGCTTGAGTTCGAGCTGGAACAGCGGCGCGCCGAGTTCCACGTCCTCGCCCTCGCGAAAGAGCACTTTCTCCAGGTAGCCGGACACCCGACAGCGGAGGTCGGCGGACATGACCGCTTGGGTGCGACCGGTGAACACCTCCGCGTCGGTGACGGTACCGCGGACCGGTGCGCTCACTTCGACATCGACGGGACCGCTGGGTGGTCCGCCGCCGGGTGGCCCGCCGCCCGGCTTCGCGCACCCGGTGCCTGACAGGAACAGCGCAATCACAAAGATTGGCCGTGAAAGGAATTGCACAATTCTCTCCTTGATGCGAAACGAGCCGGCCGTGCGCACGCGGTCAGCCGCGGTGCCGTTGGGTGGGGCGGAGCGTGTCGGTCTGGGAGGGGAGACGCCGGTGCGAGATGAGTGAAGCGCGCCGGGCGATCGATTTTTTAATCGACCGCCCGGGAAGGCGTTAGCGCGGGCGTGTGGACGAGTGCAACGGGAACTTGACTTCCCCCTGAACCGGCGTGCCGACCATCTCCGCCCACTTGGTGCGTTGGGCGGGAGTCAGTACCTCGATAATGCGTTCGTTCGTTCGCGCCCACATCCCTTCAAACTCCGGCTGGCTCGCGCTCCGCGTTTCAGCCGTACTCCACAACCGAAGCGAGGCGTAAAGCGCTTCGGAGCGGATGCGCCGGATCTGGACCCGCTGGGCGTCGGACAACCCGAGCGCTTCCAGTGAGGGGCGCCCGAAAACGTGCGGTCCGGGGATCTGGCGGAAGATCTGGTGGAGTCGCAGATACTGGTCCACGCGGAGCACCTTCTGGACCTCTTTGAGCGCTTCCGCGGCGATCTCTCCGATCTGTGACTTCGGCGATTCGGGCTGCGATGGCGAACTCTGTCGGTACGCGCGGAGCCGATCGAGGGTCGGGGTGAGCTGGTCGATCGCGTCCGAGGTCAGCCCGATGTCCGCGCGAACCACCGGTTGCTCAAGGAGCAAGAGCGTGCTCACCACGTTGAGCGCGCCCAGGTCTTCGTGTAGTCGGGCGACTCGGCCCCGAATCGTTTCGAGATTGGCACGGACCAGCGGGTCCGCGCGGCTCTCGCTGAGTTCCTGGTAGTACGCGATGGCCGCTTCAAGCAGCCGCACTCGTAGACCGGTGAGCGGGAGGAAATCGAACAGCTCCTCGTTACTCAGTTCGACGAACAAATCGACCGCCCGACGGGTGCGCAGGTAGTTTTGGTCGGCTTCCAGGCGCCGGGCCTCGGCCTCTTCCGCGCGCTGACGTTCCTGTTCTTTGGCCTGGCACTCTCGTTGGTAGGCGTCTTCCGCGGCGATTTTCTCGCGCGCGATGAGTGCGGTGCTGATCGCCAGACCGACGGTCGTCAGCAGGAAGCACCCGGCCGCGACCGCCACTAACAGGCGGTGCCGCCGGACCCACTTGGCCGCACGGTCCCGGAGCGTGGGTCGGCGCGCCAGCACCGGGCGGTCGTCCAGGAACCGCTGGAGGTCGGCAGCGAATTCCTGGGCAGTGGCGTACCGATCGGTCGGGGCTTTGGCGATCGCCTTCAGGACGATCGTTTCCAGTTCCGGGGGGATCGAGCGGTCGACCGTGCGGGGCGGGCGCGGGTCGCGGTGGACGAGCTGGTAGAGCAGCGCGCGGCCGTCTTCGACATCGAATACGGGGGTGAGCGTGAGTAGCTCGTACAGCGTGGCCCCGAGCGAGTAAATGTCTGTGCGGTGGTCCACCACCCCGCGCTGGCCGACGGCCTGTTCCGGACTCATGTACAGGGCCGTGCCCACCACCTCGCCGGTCGCGGTCAGTCCGGTGTCGTTGCGCATCTGCGCCAGCCCGAAGTCCGTGACCCAGAGGCGCCCGGCGTCGTCGATCATCAGATTCGCGGGCTTGATGTCCCGGTGAACGACCCCGACTTGGTGCGCGTATTCGAGTGCCTCGGCCGCTTGTTTCACCAGCTCGGCGATCCGGCGGAAGTACGCCCGACCGCGCGATCCGCGTTCCGCCGAGTTCGCGGTCACGATCGGCGTGTCGTGGTTCGAGGACAGCGCGGTGGCGCTCGATCGGCTGTTCGCGGTGCGCAAGTCGGCGATGAGTTGGGCGAGGCTCTGACCCTCGATGAACTGCATCGCGTAATAGTGAACCCCGCGCTCGACCCCGACCGCGAACACGGGCACGATGTGCGTGTGGTGGAGTTGAGCCGCGGCTTGAGCTTCGTTGCGGAACCGCTGGAGGTGCCGTGGATCGAGTGCCGAGGCGAACGACAGTACCTTCAAGGCGACTCGGCGCCGCAGGGATACTTGCTCCGCCTCGTACACGACCCCCATGCCCCCGCGCCCCACCTCCCGGAGCAGCAGGAAGTCACCGATTTGTCCGATCTCGGACGGAGGAGAAGCGTCAGCTCGTGTATCCGCCTGAGTCGATTGCAGTCCGCGACGGATGCCACTTCCGGCGAGCGTGCGGATCGGCGCCACGATGCGGTCGAGCCGGTCGCGCGTCGCGAAAAACGCGGCGAGTTCCCGGGCGTATTCCGGGAACGAGTCGAGCAGGCGCCGGCGGTCCGGGCGCTCCCCGCGTTCGAGCGCTTCGACGTAATCGACCAGAATGGAGTTCAGCCGGTCGTTGGGATCGGCCCCCGGGTCACTGCTCACCATTTCCCTCCTCCTCACCGAGCAACTCGCGCAGGTGTTGCAGCCCGCGGAAAATCAGCCCCATCGCTGCGGCCCGCGTGCGCCCCATAAATTCGCCCACCTCGGCGACCGTGTAGCCGCCCAAGTGGTGCAACTCGACGGCCTCGCGCTGGTCGGTCGGCAATTGGCTCAGCGCGGCTGCGAGGCGAACCAGTTGCTCGTGCCGCGACGCGCGCTGACTCGGGGACGACTGTGCGGCCGCGAGCCACTGCTCGATCCGCGACGCGGACGCTTCCAGGTTCGCGTCGATCGACCACTCGCGCCCGACGTCGCGGGCCTTCCGCCCGTAGGCCCGGAGCGCGGTCGTAAGAACGTTCGTGAGAATCGTCCGGAGCCACCCGACCCATTCGTCCTCGGTGCGCCCCCGGAACTGGTCCCGGTGCGTGTGGGCCTGGAGGACCGTCTGTTGAACCACGTCGGAGGGGTTCAGTTTCGCCCGGAGTTGCGGGGCCAATTGGAGGCGTGCAAGAAGGCGAAGATATTCAGTATACGCTTCTACCGGCCGGAACTCGGTGCTCCCCTCCATCACGGTTCCCCACGGTTGAGATGCTGAACGTGACTGTATGAAGCGCGGCGGTTCACAATTTTTCGCCGGCCCGGTATCCGTGTCGTTCATGCGGCACTGGTACTGAATAGAGCATGGGACACACTCCTCTATTGCAAACGTTGGGGAAGTGAATCTCGTGCCCAAAAAATGAATACCGGGGAGCCGAACTCGGCCTTTTACTTCGGCATAAGTAACTGCACGCAATTACCTTCAAGCAAAACGGGGGCGCGGGTACTGCGCATTCGATTCGTCCGAGCGGGCGGTTTATGAAACCCATTCGTTGAGAACTCGGACCGCTTCGGGGCGCTGGCCCGGTGGCCAAAGTGGTTACATTGCGTTTGGCAGTCCCCGCGCCACACGTTAAATTTCGGTCAAGACCATCCCTAACCCGCTCGAACTCGCGGGACTGACGACCGGGAGGCACTGTCGTGCCCGGTCGCGGGTCCGGGCCGGATCCCCCTCTGTCGGGTACTCCCGATCGGGAGCGATCTCGGCCCGCGCGGTGCGGGCACCACAATCGCACACTCACGGACACCGTGGCAACTACCGAAGCGCGCCTGCTGTTCCTCACCGGCTTCGTATTCGTCGCGACCATCGGGTACGGTACGTACACGGCGCACACGCTTTCTGTCGTTAAAGTCAACGGACCGTACTACCAGCGGATCGACGCGAACAACCGGCTGCTCGCCGATGTCATGCCGCCGCCGCTCTGCGCAATCGAAGTGTACTTGTGTGCTCATTTGATGACGCGCGCGACCGTTCCGGACGACCGCGAACGCCAGATCGATCAGTACGGGCGCCTCAAGGCCAATTATTTCGAGAGCCTCGAGCACTGGAAGGGCACCCTTGAAGACGGCCCGCTTAAGGTTCAGGTGGCCGAAACGTCCCGGGAGTCCGCGCTCGCGATCTTCGACGCCGTGGACCAAAAGTTGATTCCCGCGCTACGGCGCGGGGACCGTGCGACCGCGATCCGCGTGCTCGAAATCGAACTGGACCCGCTTTTCGCTGCGCACCGGGCCGCGGTCGACCGGGCTGTGGCACTGGCGATCGACACCGCGCACGCGGACGAAACCGAGGTGGCCCACCTGGTCGACACCCGGCAGCGCGTGCAACTCGGGCTGACCGGGGCGTTTCTCGCGTCCACGACCGCATTGGCTTTGTGGGTCGCGGTCGCGGTGCGCCGCCGGGCGACCCAATTCCGGGCGATGATCGAGAACAGTTCGGAAGCGGTCGCCCTGCTCGACCGGAGCGCCGCGGCGCTGTACCACTCCGCCGCGGTCGAACATATGCTCGGGTACCGGCCGGACGAGTTGCGGGGGCGGCGGGTGCTGGACCTGGTTCACCCGGACGACGCGGGCGCGGCCTCCGGTGCCCTGGGCGCCGCGCTCCGCAGCCCGCGCCAGGCGTTCCGGGTCGAAGCGCGGCTCCGGCACCGGGACGACACCTACCGGTGGGCGGAACTGGTCTGCACCAACCAGCTCGACGACCCGTCCGTTCGGGCGATCGTGGCGAACGTTCGCGACGTCACCGCCCGGCGCGCGGCCGAGGCGCGGCTCCGGGAGCGGGACGAGTTGCTCCAGAAGTTGACCGACCAGGTTCCCGGGGCGCTCTACCAGTACCGCGAGTGCCCGGACGGGCACAGGTACTTTCCGTTCGCCAGCGTGGGCTTGCGCGCGATGCTGGGGGTCGCCCCGGAAGAGGGGCGGGAGTCGGCCGACTGGGGCCGGTACGTACACCCGGGCGACCACGGCGCGGTTCGCGCGGCCGTCGAACAGTCGGCCGCGGCGCTAACCACGCTGCACGTCGAGTACCGGGTCGTACTGCCCGATCAGGGCGTTCGCTGGCGCGAGAGCCGCGCGGTTCCGGAAGCACTTCCGGACGGGAGCACCCAGTGGCACGGGTACCTGACCGATGTGACGGAGCGGAAGGAGTGGGAGGTGCGCCAGGGGAACCTGGTGCGGGAGCTGGAGCGCCGGAACGCGGAGATGGAGCAGTTCACGTACACGGTGTCGCACGATCTGAAGAGCCCCCTGGTCACCATCAAGGGGTTCGCTGGTGTGCTGGGGCAGAGCTTGGCGGTGGGTGAGTTGGGTGGCGCGGTTGGTGATTTGTTGCGGATCACGACGGCGGCGGACCGGATGATGGCGCTGTTGGATGACTTGTTGGACCTGTCGCGCGTGGGTCGCGTGGGTGGTCCACTGGTGCCGGTGGTGTTGTCGGAGGTGTTGGGTGAGGCGCTGGAGCGGGTGTCGGGTCCGGCTCGCGCGGCGGGTGTGTTGTTGCGCGTGTCGGGTAGTGTGTGTGGTGTGGTGTTGGGTGACCGCGGTCGTTTGGTGGAGGTGTTCCAGAACGTGCTGGAGAACGGTGTGAAGTACGGTGGTGGTGGTGTGGTGGAGGTGTCGGGTGTGGTGGCGTCGGGTCGCGTGGTGGTGTCGGTTCGGGATTGGGGTATCGGGATCGAGCCCCGTCACCGGGAGCGCATTTTTGGTCTGTTCGAGAAGCTGGACCCGAAGTCCCCGGGCACGGGTGTGGGCTTGGCCTTGGTGAAGAAGGTGGTGGAGTTCCACGGTGGGCGGGTGTGGGTCGAGTCGGCGGGTCCGGGTACGGGTTCGGCGTTCGTGATCGACCTGCCCGGGCACGACACCCACACCGAACAACAACACTGAGCGGATCACGCGGCTCTTACCACCGCCCCACCCACAAGGGTTCGGGGCCTCACCAACTGACGAGGCTTTCGGTGTCTCCGCTCGTACTGATGCTCACGGGTTTCGTGGGCTTCTTCGCGTTCGCCGCAGTGTACTACCTGATCCTCTGGCTCCTGTGGCGCCGGGAGGCGCTGCTCGCCGTGTTCGGCACGGAGTGCGCGATCCGGGCCGCGATGTGCGTGATCTTCGTCGCGCTCTTTACAAGTGAGAGCGCGGAGGGCGCCGAGCGCGCGTACCGGGCGCGGTACGCCGTTGGTAGTGTGATGTACTTCATGAGTAATTGGACGGTGGCGCTGTTCACCGGGGCGCGGAACCGGTGGTTCCTGGGGACACTGAGTGTGGCGCTGCTCGCGGTGTTCGCCTGGCAGGTACTGGTCGCGCCCATGAACCCCCGTGTCACGGGCGTGGAGCGGAGCGAATTGGGCGGGTGGGGGCCGGTCGCCGCGCCGCGAACCGCGCCGGCCGGTTGGGGATTTCTCATGTTTATGATCCCCTTGTACGTTTCAAACGTGTTCGGTTTTTACTGCGCGCTTCTGTGCGCGCGCCGCAGCCGGGTGGACGGCGCGCTGATCACGTTTGCAACCTGCGTCACACTTTCGGCCACGGTGGGTGAGGGGCTGCGGGTGTGGTTCGCGGTCCCCGTCCCGGTCGTCCCCGGGGCACTGGCCGGCGGGTTCTGGGTGCCGTTACTGGCACTGCTGATGGCGCGCGACCGGCATTACGCGACGGACGCGCTCGCCGCCAGTGACCGGCGGTACCGGGAACTGGCCGACGCGATCCCGCAGATCGTCTGGATCGCGGACCCGGACGGGGCGGTGACCCACTTGAATGTCAAAGCGTCCGAGTACACCGGAATCGGTACGGGCGAATTGAGGGGCAGGGCGTGGGAGCGCGTGATTCACCCGGACGACCTGCCCCGGGTGCTCGACACGTGGACCGAGGTCTTGCGCACCGGGGTGCCCCAGGTGAACGAATTCCGGATCCGGCGCGCGGACGGCGCGTACCGGTGGCACATCAACCGGCAGGTACCGTCCCGGGATGGTACCGGTGCGATCGCGCGGTGGTACGGGACGAGCACCGACGTCGAGGATCTGAAGTGCGCGCAGGCGGAACTGGCGGACGGGCGGGAGCGCCTGCGCACGGCGGTCGCGGCGGCCCGGCTCACCCCGTGGGACTGGGATCTGCGAACGGGCGCCCTGGTGTCCCTCGAGTTCGAGAACCAGCTCGGGTACACGGGGGCCGAGGTTCCGCGGGAGTACGCGCGCTGGATCGAACTGCTCCACCCGGACGACCGGGACCGCGTGCAGGGCGAGATCCGGGGGCACCTGGACGGACACCGGGCCGATTTTTCCGTGGAGTTCCGGGCGCGCCACAAGAACGGTTCGTACCGGTGGCTCAACTCGGTTGGTGCGGTGCTCCGGGACGAAACCGGCGCGCCGCACCGCGTGCTCGGGTGCCACATCGACGTGACGGAGCGGAAGGAGTGGGAGGTGCGCCAGGGCGAGTTGGTGCGGGAGCTGGAGCGCCGGAACGCGGAGATGGAGCAGTTCACGTACACGGTGTCGCACGATCTGAAGAGCCCCCTGGTCACCATCAAGGGGTTCGCGGACGTTCTGAGCCAGGATTTGGCGTCGGGTGAGTTGGGTAGTGCGGGTGGTGATTTGTTGCGGATCACGACGGCGGCGGACCGGATGATGTCGCTGTTGGATGATCTGTTGGACCTGTCGCGCGTGGGTCGCGTGGGTGGTCCACTGGTGCCGGTGGTGTTGTCGGAGGTGTTGGGTGAGGCGCTGGAGCGGGTGTCGGGTCCGGCTCGCGCGGCGGGTGTGTTGTTGCGCGTGTCGGGTAGTGTGTGTGGTGTGGTGTTGGGTGACCGCGGTCGTTTGGTGGAGGTGTTCCAGAACGTGCTGGAGAACGGTGTGAAGTACGGTGGTGGTGGTGTGGTGGAGGTGTCGGGTGTGGTGGCGTCGGGTCGCGTGGTGGTGTCGGTTCGGGACTGGGGTATCGGGATCGAGCCCCGTCACCGGGAGCGTATTTTTGGTTTGTTCGAGAAGCTGGACCCGAAGTCCCCGGGTACGGGTGTGGGTCTGGCGTTGGTGAAGAAGGTGGTGGAGTTCCACGGTGGGCGGGTGTGGGTGGAGTCGGCGGGTCCGGGTACGGGGTCGACGTTCGTGATCGACCTGCCCGGGCACGACACCCGCACCGAACACACGCTCTGAGCGGGCACGTGGGCGGAACGGATTGATAATTTTTTATCATATTGGCGCAAGATTGTTCGGCGCACGCAGGGGTGGCGGACCGGCGGGCTACGAGTTCTGTTTCTTAAATTGTGTTCGCCGTGAGGGATACGGGTGCGGGATCGGTTCCCGGTTCGCGCGCACAATCCCCCGTAATGGCAACGTATTCTGCTCGTACCACGTTGTAATTTCGTGTGGTACCGGTCCTCATAAATTTCGGGCACGGGCGGGAGCCGTTCGGGTTATTCATTGGCGCGTGTCAAAATGTAGCCTATATTGAAAACGCTCACTCCCGTACCCAGCGAACGCCCACCGGATGTGCCCGGTCACACCGGTTCGGAATACGCGCCCAACAGAGTCCGATCATGTCGGACCACACGAACCGGACCTTGCTGGTCCTGCACGCCGAAGACAACACCGATCACGCCGAATTGGTGCGCCGGTGCCTTCAGCGGCACCCGGTGGTCAAGAGCCTGGTTCTCGTCGAGGACGGCGAGGCCGTACTCGATTACGTGTTCCGGCGCGGCGCGTTCGCGACCGCCGTGCGGCCCGACGTGATCCTCCTCGATTTGCGGCTGCCCAAGGCCGACGGGCTGGAGGTGCTGCGGTCGCTCAAAACGCACCCGGACACGGCACACATCCCGGTCGTGATCCTGAGCACCAGTTCGCGGGACGCGGACGTGCGCGGGGCCTACGACCTGCACGCGAACAGTTACCTCACGAAACCGATCGAGCTGACCGCGCTGGACCAGCTCCTCGCCGACTTCGTGGTCTACTGGGGACAACGGAACCACCCGCCCGCCCACGAGCGCCGGGCGGCCCCGTGACGCACAAGGCCCGACCATGCCACTGGAACTGCTGCTGCTCGAAGACGACCCGGCCCACGTCGAGTTGTGCCGGCGCGTTCTGGACCGGCGCCCCGACGAGTACCGGGTGAGCGTGGTCGACAGCCTCGCGGCCGCGCGCCTGTGGCTGGGCGCGCACGCGCCGGACCTGATCCTGGCCGACCTCCGGGTGCCCGACGGGTCCGCGACCGAGCTGCTGGAGCGCGCGGGGCCGGCACTGCCGGTGGTGGTGATGACGAGCCAGGGGGACCAGGACCGGGCGGTCGCGGCGATGCGGGCCGGGGTACTCGATTACGTGGTCAAGTCGCCGGAAATGTTCCGGTCCCTGCCCGAGATCATCGCCCGCGCGCTCCGGAGCGCGCGGCACGTCCGGGACCGGCTCGCGGCCGAGGCGTCCCTGCGCGAGAGCGAGGAGCGGTTCCGCCAACTGGCCGACCACATCGACGCGGTGTTCTGGTTGTACGAGATCGCCGGGGGGCGGCTCATCTACGCGAGCGCGGCCTGGGAGCGGGTGTTCGGGGCGCCGGTCGCCGAGGCGCTGGCCGACCCGGGCACCCGGCGCGCCCGCGTTCACCCGGACGACCGGGCCGAGTTCGACCAGCACCTCGGCACCCCGGACCCGGACCGCCCGCGGTCCGCCAGCTACCGGATCGTCACCCCCGGCGGGCTGGTGCGGTGGATCGAGGAGCGCACGTTCCCGATCCTGGGACCGGGCGGGGGCGCCCACCGGGTCGCGGGCCTGGCCACCGATGTGACCGCCCGGCGCACCCTCGAAGCGGCGCTCCAGCACGCCCAGCGCCTGGACGCGCTCGGGCGCCTCGCGGGGGGCATCGCCCACGACTTCAACAACATGCTCGGGGTCATCAACGGGTACGCGGCGGTGCTCATGGAGCTGCGCCGCGGGGACGAAACGGTGGTCCAGTACGCGGGGGAGATCCACAGCGCCGGCGAGCGCGCCGCGGGGCTGACGCGCCAGTTGCTCGCGTTCAGCCGCAACCAGGTCATCGCCCCGGTCCGCCTGGACCTGAACCAGGTGCTCACGAACCTGCACCGGATGCTCGCGCGGATGCTCGGGTCGGGCGCCGAACTGGTGTACCGGCTGGGTCCGGAGGCGAGCGAGGTGCGCGGCGACGTGGGCCAGATGGAACAGGTCGCCATGAACCTGGTGGTGAACGCCCGGGACGCCATGCCCGGGGGCGGGCGGGTCACGGTCGCGACGGCCCACACGGACCTCCTCCCGGGCGAGGGGTTCGGCGGCGCCGCGGTGCCGCCGGGGGCCTACGTCCAACTCACCGTCGAGGACACCGGGTGCGGGATGACCCCGGACGTGGTGGCCCGGATCTTCGAGCCGTTCTTCACCACAAAAGAAGTCGGGAAGGGGACCGGGCTGGGGCTGGCGACCGTGTACGGTATCGTGAAGCAGGCCGAGGGGCACATCCAGGTGCAGAGCGCCCCGGGGACCGGCACCCGGTTCGATATCCTGTTCCCGCGGGTCGGTGGCTTAAAGGCGCACTGCGACGCCCCCCCGGTGGTGCCGGCGCTCCGGGGCGGCTCCGAAGTGATCCTGTTGGCCGAGGATGATGCCCAGGTGCGCGGGCTGCTCCACCGCGCGCTGACGGACCTTGGCTACACGGTGATCCCGGCGACCGACGGCGAAGAGGCGCTGACCGCGGCCCGGGGCGGCTCGATCGACCTGCTGCTGTCCGACGTCCAGATGCCGCGGATGACCGGGTCCGCGCTGGCCCAGCACTTCCGCCGGTTGTACCCGACCGCGTGCGTGGTGCTCATGTCCGGGTACATCGCCGAGGGGCCGCGCGAACAGTTGACCGCGGTTTCCGACGCCCTGGTTCCTAAACCGTTCACCACGTTCAGT
This sequence comes from Gemmata sp. SH-PL17, assembly GCF_001610855.1. NCBI lineage: Bacteria > Pseudomonadati > Planctomycetota > Planctomycetia > Gemmatales > Gemmataceae > Gemmata > Gemmata sp. SH-PL17. The sequence goes on along the minus strand of NZ_CP011271.1, from coordinate 6,906,641 downwards.
TTGGCGAACCGGATTCGCGAGGTACTCGACCGGCGCGGGCGCGCCCGGGAAGTCGGTTCCGGGAACCGTTAAAACGAACTCGCGATCGACTTCCGGATTGTGTGGTGGTTCGGTAGGGGGTACATTATTTTCAACATCAGCCGGTCCCCTTCTATTAAACCTCCGGACCTACTGCCGTGCCCAGGCCATCACCCTTTCACGTGCGCTTTGCCATTGTCGGCATCTTTTCCGCATTGGCGCTGGGCTTTTTGCTGTCACCCGCTTCCGCACAGCCCGGGCGTTTGCCCGGGAGCCGCCCGCCCATTGCGCCGTTCCGCCCGCCCACCATCCCGCGCCCGCCGGGTATGGATCTGGGCGGGCTGTCCGACGAGTGGCGCTGTTCGGGTTGTAAGTACGTAGTGGGAAGGGGGCCGATCAAACCGTTAGTTCCGCAGTGCCCGAGTTGCGGCGCGCGGTTTTCCAACGGGATGACCCCGCACGATTTCGGACACGCACCGTTGGGACCACCGGCTCTGCCGCCGTCCTTTCCACCGTCCGGTCCGCCGGCCCGCCCACCGTCCGGGACCGTTCCTGCGCCCGCGCCCTCCGAACCGGATGCGGCACAGGAAATGATTCCGATTCTTCCGACGAACCCCGCGGCGGGTGCCCCCAGTTCGCCCGCCCCGAGCGCGCCGGCTACCCCCGCTCCGACCGATTCCAAGGCCGAAAATTCCGCAGACGATCACGCCGTCAAATCCAACGGGCGCTCGCGCGCGCTCCTGGTAGTCGGGATCGTGATCGGGGGCCTGTTGTTGGCCGGCGGGTTAGCGGCGATCGGTATTGCGGTCGCGAAATCGTCCGCAACGCCCGTGAAGCACAAGGTGCTGAGGGTGGCTCGCGATACCGATTCTTGGGAGTGAGTTCGGAGCCACTTCGCGGAAGCAAATCGGCACGTGCGTTTTGGCCGCAATAGGTCAGGACGCACGCGCTGCGGCTTTGAGCAGCACGTATTCGACGAGCCAGCCGAGTAAATTCAGGCTCGTGTCGCGCACGTCCCGACCGGGATCGAACTCGGTGATCGATACCCCCACAACGTTCCCCTCCCACACCGCTTCAAACAGCGCGAGGAACGCGGGCGGCGCCAGCCCGAACGGGAGCGGTTCGTGAACGGCCGGCAACGCAGTCGGGTCGAGCGCGTCGCAGTCGATGTCGATCCACACCCGTTTCGCAGCCTTCACTTTGGCGCGCAGTTCAGACGCCACGCGAGTCACATCCGCCGCGACGTCCCACGCCGGGTAGACCGCCTCGAACGTCTCGCCGATCTCTTCCGGCGTGAGGAACAGGTCGCGGTGCCCGACGTTCACGAGCCGCGGGCGCGGCGTCTCGAAGTGCGTCAGGAAGTTGCCGTGTGAGAGTTCGGAGGTGGTGTCGTGGAAGGCGTACACGTCGAGGTGCGCGTCGAACTGCACCACGAGTGTGTCTTTCCCCAATTCTTCAAGAACCGGGAGCGCAGCGAGGTGGTTACCACCGAGCCACAGGAGGAACTCTTTGGTCTTCAGTGCTTGTCGCGCGGCCTGTCGGCCGTGCTTGCGCCAGTTGGTGACCTCCGCGAGCGTCTCGAACGCGAACTCCTTCACTCGAACCGCGCCGCGCAGCACGTCGGCCCGGCACGGGCGCGTTTCGCGGTCCGTGTCGTCGAGGATCTCGTGAACCGCGTCGCCGAGGAGCCGAGCCCCCGCACCGGTGCCGGCACTACCGAACAGATCGAACGGGAAAATGGTAACGGTCGCGTTCATCGAAAACTCGGAGGGCGGGGACGATCACAATAGCGCCCTCGTTCTTTGTCGCGCGACAATGAAGGGCTTCACTCACATCGTGGGCCGATTTGCGTTAGAATCGAGGTGGTCTTCCGTTCTTCTTTCCGCACTCAGATTTTCCCATGTCGCTGATCGGTATCGACCTCGGCACCACGTTCTGTGCCGTCGCAGCGCTCGATGATCGCGGGCGCCCGTTCACCGTACCCAATCGTGACGGCGAGATACTCACGCCCTCGGCGGTGTACCTCGCGCCGGACGGGTCCGCGGTGGTCGGGCAGGCCGCGCTCGATATGGCCCTCGAACAGCCCGACCGCGTCGCGACGCTCATTAAGCGGCGCATGGGGCTGCCCGATTACGGCCCCCAGGTGGCCGGGCGCGAGTTCCGGCCGGAGGCGCTTTCGGCCGTCATTTTGAAGAAACTCGCACAAGACGCGGCGCTGCAACTCGGGCCGGTCACCGGGTGCGTCATCACCGTACCCGCGTACTTCGACGACACGCGCCGCAAGGCGACGATGGACGCGGGCAAGATCGCGGGGCTGAACGTCATCGACATCATCGACGAACCTTCGGCCGCGGCGCTCGCGTACTCGGCGCAGCAGGGCGAGGACGTCACGCAGCCGCGAACGGTGCTGGTGTACGACCTCGGCGGCGGGACGTTCGACGTCACGCTCGTGAAGCTCGGGCGCAAGCGGTTCCAGGTGCTCGCCATCGAGGGCGACGTGCGGCTCGGCGGGCGCGACTGGGACGAGCGCCTCGTGAACTGGGCTGCCGATCAGTTCGTGCGCCAGGGCGGGGCCGATCCGCGGACCGATCCGCAGGCGCTCGTTCACCTGTTCTCTACCGCGGAGCGTGTGAAGCGGACGCTGAGTAAGATCGAACAGGCCAGTTTCACCGTGAACCACGGCGGGCACAAGTTCACGTTCCCGCTCGCCCGCGCGGACTTTGAAGCGCTCACGCGCGACTTACTCGTTCGCACGCGCCTCACCGCGCAACAGGTTCTGAAGCAGTCCAAACTGACCTGGGACGCGGTGGACAAGGTGCTCATGGTCGGCGGCAGCACGCACATGCCGGCCTGCACGCAGATGCTCACGGACCTGACCGGCAAGTCGCCGGACCGGAGCCTCGCGGTCAGTGAGGTGGTGGCTCGCGGTGCGGCCGTTCACGCGGGGATCGCGTCCGCGGCGATGGACGTGGGAGCCGCGCTGCCCGCCATACCTGATTTGGCTGATGTGGTTGAGATCAGCGTGAACGCGCACAGCCTCGGGGTGGAGGTGCGTTCGGGGGCCGAGCGCGTGAACGACAAACTCATTCTGAAGAACACGCAGTTGCCGGCGTCCGTGTCGCGCATGTACTTCACCGCCGCAGAGAACCAGACCCGCGTGCGCGTGCGCATTTTGCAGGGGGAAGCGCACCAGGCCGAGGCGTGTATTCCGGTCGGGGAGTGTTGGATCGAGGGGCTGCCGCCCAATTTGCCGAAGGGCGCGCCGGTGCGAGTGAAGTGCGGAGTTGCATCCAACGGCCGGATCGAGGTGACCGCGACCGACGAAACGAGCGGCCGGGCCGTGACTGCGGCGATCCACCGCCCCGGCGGCCTCTCCGACGACGAACTGGCCCGCGCCGCGGAGTGGGTACGGGCGCTGAAGGTGCAGTGAACGTGCTTCGCTCCACGAAACGGAATCTGCGAACCCGAATTTACTTCTGCTCCACACATAACTTGGACTGCCTATGCCTCCTCTCGCTGAGTTGGGTCACAAGCCGGCGCACGTCACTGCCGACGAGCACTTCGCGCCGTGGTTCGCGGAGATCGTCGGGCGCCTGATGAATAACTGCGATTTCATCGTAGCGGGCGGGCGGTACCGGTTCGCCGAACTCGAAGTCTACTATTCCGGCGGCGCGCACCCGGACCTGTTCGCCCACCGCGACCCGGTTCAGCTCGAAGACGGGCGCTGGTACTTCCACCGCACGCGCGGCGAGTACCGCGGTGGGTCGTTCAAGGGACTCGACATTGCGCTTGGTGATGGCACTTCGTACTTCGGCATTCTGATCCGCACCGTTGTCGCGGACAACGGCACGATGCTCGACGGGCCGTGCGTGACGGTCGATCACTTGCTGGCGCAAACGAAAGCGGCGAGTGTCGCGGTGCTGGACGGCGCCATTAATCAGCGGAAAATCTGGGACACCACATCCCCCATTCACATCGTCGAAGCCGCGACTCCACGTACTGCGCCCGTGTTCTCGTGCTCGCGCGTGGGGCTGTCGCTGAAGAAATCGAAGGGCAAACCGGACGCGCTGAAGTTCGTGGGCCGCGCGTACCGGTTCCTGACGGAGCCGACGGAGATTTCCAAGGGGCGCCCGCACCTCATTCTCGCGCTGCACCGCGCCGGGCACGACACCGACGCGATCCACGCGACCACCGGCGTCGCGAAGAAGACCATCGACCGCTACGTCGCGGACTTCGCGCTCGGCAAACAGGTCGAGAACTTCGACGGCTACATCGGGACGGATCTGGGCACCGCGGACCTGTGCAAACTGTTAGGCACTTGGGCCTCGAAGTACGTTTCTGAGTGACTGCTGGTATATTTTTTGGCGCGAACTTTATTGCAGGAATATGCAAAGTTACTCGATGCGGGTCACTTCCGTTCGCGCCCTGTCTGAAATTCGGACGCTAGTTTTTGGTGTCCGAGGAATTTCCGCCCACTTCGGGTATGCACAACTGTGTCGCGCAGGTATTCTGCCTTCAGACCGGTCGTGGTACATCGGAGTGAATGGGCGACGCTCCGAAGTCCGCGACCGGTCCTTTTTTGCGCTCACACCTGCTTACCAGCGATCCCGTTCCACTTCGATCCGCGCATCCCTCCCCTGGCGTTCGAGCATCCGAACTACGCGACGGGCTTCATCCCGGTCGCGGTATGTGCCGTAGGTTTCCCAGTGCCCCCGGTGTCGCACTTGCACCTCGAACCGGACCCGGTGACGGTCGCGGTTGAATGTACCCGGCGACGCAGCTTCAACTGTGCTCGGCGTCGCGGTCAGGCCGGCGACAGTCGCGGTGGCGATCACAGCAGACAGGATTATCTTGCGGATCATAGTCGTGCTCCTCATGTTGAGTGGGTGTTTCGTTCATCCTTTCTGTGAGAAGAGCGCATCTGCGACCCGACGTTGCGCACCGCTGCGGTGACTCTCATCCCGCATTCACCACCTCCGAACTCCCGATTGAGGACCGGTTCATAGTCATGAGTTCATAGCCCGTCGTTCTTTGCTACCGGCGCCGGCCGAATGTGAAGGAACGATAGCGGATCGCAGACTGTGGACTCACGACTATGGACGGCAGATTGTGGGTCGCGTTGAAGGAAACGACCTTCCGCTCGCTGCGGCACCCGAACTACCGGCGGTACTTCGCGGGGCAGATCGTTTCGTTCGTCGGCACGTGGATGCAGTCGGCCGCACTCATGTGGCTCATGTACGAGCGCACTAACGACCCGCGCTGGCCGTCGTGGTTGCTCGTCGCCCAGATCGGTCCGACGCTCCTGCTCGGCGCGTGGGGCGGCGCGCTCGCCGACCGGTACCCCAAGCGGCAGCTCGTTTCCACAACGCAAACGGCCTTTCTTCTGAACGCACTCGCACTCACCGCGGTGGTCGGGTGCGGGTTCGCGACGCCGGTCCTCGTACTGGCCCTCATCGCACTCAACGGCGTGATTCAGGCCGTGGATTTCCCCACGCGGCTCGCGTTCGTGCCGGACCTCGTGCCCAAAGAAGACCTCATCAACGCGGTCGGGCTGAACTCGCTCGTCTTCAATTCCGCCCGCGCCGTTGGCCCGGCGCTGGCGGGCGTGCTGTTCGTCGTCGCGGGCGCACTAGTGCCGTACCTGCCCGACGGCGCGAACGCGGTCACCATTGGCGCGACCGTGTGCTTCGCGCTGAACGCGCTGAGTTTTCTCGCGGTGCTCCGGGCGCTGCGCGGCATCCCCGAACCCCGCGTTCACGAGAAGCCCGGCGCCTCGGCGTGGGCCGGCGTCCGTTACCTGCGTGCGCACCCCGCGATGGGGGCCGTCGTGCTGCTCACGTTCGCGCTGTGTGTGTTCGGATGGCCCATTATCACGGTGCTCCCCGCGTACACGAAGCTCCGCCTCGGGCTGAAGGAAGAAGCGTACAGTTTCTTGCTGAGTTCGCTCGGCGCGGGCGCGCTCGGGGCCGCACTCACCACCGCGACCTTCGGGAGCGTGTCGCGCCGCGGGGCGTTCATGCTGATGGGCGTTGCGGTGTGCGCCGGGGGAATGGCCGGGTTAGGGTTCGCGGACCGGGCGTGGACCGCGGACGGGTGTTGCGCCGCGATCGGCTTCGGAATGATTCTGTTTCTCGCGACGGCACAGTCCGCGCTCCAGCTCGCGGTGCCAGACGAGGTTCGCGGGCGCGTGATGGCGATCTGGGCCATGACGCTGAGCGCGAGCGCCCCGCTCGGTCACCTGATCGCGGGGCACATGATTACGGAAGTTGGCGTCGGCCCGGTGATACTTGGGATGGCCACAGGAATCGGGAGCGTGGCGCTATTACTCGCGGGCATCTTGGTGGTGCGACGCTCGCCCCGACCTACCCCCCAACCCCCTCCCTCAAGGGAAGGGGAGCAGACACGGCCTTTGGTCTGAAGCCCCTTCCCTTGAGGGAGGGGGTTGGGGGTAGGTCGCTTCATTACTCCGCCGCAATGCGCTGCAGGTCCGCGCGCTTGCCCTCGTAGGTTTCATCGAACGCGAGCACGACCGCGTCCGGTTGCACGCCTTCCGCGGCGCAGGCCATCGCGTACACCGCGGGCCACCAGTTCTCGTGCTGCGTGAGCCCCCGCTCCTTCACGGTCGCCCAGTTGCTCAGCACCTTCGACCACGCCGCGTCGCCGTAATCCAGCGATTCCTTCAGGCTGCCGAATTGTGGCACGTACCACGCTCGCCCGATCTGCGAATGGAGCACCTCGTCGGCCCAGTCGAAGTCTTGCAGCGTGGCCATGAGCGGCAGCCCGGAGCCCTGCGCGACCTCGAACTCGTAGCGCTTGCCGGTGCGCGGCATGAGCCCCTGTTCGATGAAGTACAGCACGCCGTGCCGCTCCATCGGGGTACACTCGGTGTTGAGTCGGTACGACCAGTTGAACGTGATCTTCGCCTTCGTCCAGTCCACGCCGAGCGCGACGAACCCGACCTCGCCCATCATCGCGTGCCGGGCCTCGTCCCACAGTTGGCGGGTCATGTCGCGGTAGTAGCCCCACGGCTTGCCCGGCGTTTGCGTAATGATCGACGCCATCATTTCGGGCACGTCGATCTCGCGCAGGCGCTTGTAGAGCATCATGAGCGCCTTCGCGCGCGCCGGTTTCGCCGGGTCGTACAGGAACGACTCGGCGTTCACGCCCTGGTTCCACGGGTCCGAGAACCGCTCGTCGCGCTTGGGGAGCGGGTCATACTGGTAGGGCGTTTTGGAATAGATGCGGGTGATCGGTTTGCCTGTAGGTTCTTCGGCGTAGAAGCCACCGGTCTCAGTGAGCAAGTCAGACAGGTTGTTGTGCCACACTGCGGGCACTTGCTCCTCTTTGACATTGTCCACATCGATCCCAATAGCCTTCATTGCCTTTCTGCCGAATTCAAGCATCTCGCGCACTTCAAGTAGTGCGAATCGGTTGACTCGACGGCTGGGAGCATCGGTTAGTGGGTTCGTCTCGGACTGATACATCACGAGCGCGCTTTCGAGGCACTGAAACGCCCAAGCATACAGTCCGAAAAGTAACTCTTCCGTCGTCGGCGCGCACTGGATCTCATCGAAAAACGCTTCCAGCGCCGGGTGCGGGACGTCCTCCAGTCCCAGTGGCGGTTCGCGCATTTCGCCGATGCGCGTGCGCAGCGCGGTGACGTGTTCCGCGCACAAATAGGCATGGTGCGCGAAGGCGGTTTTCAGTTCGTAGATCGGTTCCGCGGTGATGCGAGCCGTGAGGATCTGGTGCAGCCGCTTGAAACAGTAGTGGAAGCGCTTCAGTCGCCGGACGCATTCTTCGACGGACAGGCCCGGGCGCGCGGCCTCTTCGAGCGTGCAAAGCCCGGCGAGTGGTGGTAAACCCTTGTACGATGTGTACCCGGTCAGCGGGGTCGGGGTCGGCACGACGGAGCGCTCCTGTTCTCGTTCGGGGAGATGGGGAGCATTCTACCCCGAAACCCGGGACAATTGGCCCCGGGTTTCGAGTTACCGACGGGCCGCGTGTACTACCGCGCGACCTTGCGCGGCCGGCCGACGTGCGTGGCGGCGCCGTAAGCGAGTTCGGCGCTCTCCATCACGGTTTCGCTCAGCGTCGGGTGCGGGTGGATGCTCTCCAACACGTCGCGCGCCACCGCGCCCATTTCGATCGCCAGGACACTCTCCGCGATCATCTCGCCGGCACCCGCACCCACAATCCCCACCCCCAGAATGCGCTTGGTTTCGGGGTCGACGAGCATCTTCGTGCGCCCCTCCGTGCGCGCGATGCTCACGGCCCGGCCGCTCGCGGCCCACGGGAAGTTCAGCGCCTCGTAGGGGATCTTCTTCTCGTCGGCTTCCTTCTGCGTGATGCCGGCCCATGCGATTTCGGGGTCGGTGAAGATCACGGCCGGGATCGCGCGCGGGTTCCACTCCGCCGGTTCGCCGTGGATCACTTCCACCACGACGCGGGCCTCCGCCGTGGCCTTGTGCGCCAGGCCCGGTTCCTCGCCCACGTCGCCGATCGCGAAGATGTGCGGGACGTTCGTGCGGCGCTGTTTGTCGATGGGGATGAAGCCCTTCTCGGTCACGTTCACGCCGGCCTTGTCGAGTCCGAGCCCCGCCGAGTTCGGCCGGCGCCCGACGGAGATGAGCACGCGGTCGAACGTCAGCGACGCCGGCGCCCCCGCGCCTTCGAGCTTCACGACGATGCCGTCCTTCGTCGCTTCCAGCCCCATCACCTTCGTGGCGGTGTAAATCGCCTCGAACTCGCTCTTGAGTTTCTTTTCCAGCGGATCGACGAGATCTTTGTCGGCCATGAAGAGGATGCGATCGAGCGCTTCGACCACCGTCACCTTGCTGCCCAGGGCCGCGTACACGCTGCCGATTTCCAGCCCGATATATCCACCGCCAATCACGAGGAACCGCTTCGGCACGTCCGGCAACAGGAGCGCACCGGTGCTGTCCATCACGCGGTCGTCGTTGATCTGCCACGGCTTCGGCACCACCGGGAGCGACCCGGTCGCGATGATGCAGTTCTGGAACTTGATCGTTTGCGGCGCGTCGCCGGTCACCTCGACCGTGTTGGGCGACGTGAACACCGCGCGCCCCTTCACCACGTCGACCCCGCGCCCCTTCGTGAGCTGGCCGATGCCGCCCGTCAGCTTGCTGACCACCTTCGCCTGCACGAAGTCGCGCAGTTTGGCGAGGTCGAGCGTCGGTTCGCCGAACGTGACGCCGTAGTTCGCCATCTCGTGCGCTTCGCGAATGATCTTCGCGGTGTGCAGTAGCGCCTTGCTCGGGATGCACCCGCGGTTGAGGCACACGCCGCCGAGCTTGGCCCCCTCGTCCACCAGCGTGACCTTGATCCCGTGGTCGGCGGCGTGGAGCGCGGCCGGGTACCCGCCGGGGCCGCCACCGATGACGAGGAGCTGCGTTTCGCGAACGTCGGACATGGGATTCTCCGTGAGTGCGAGCACCAACAGAAACAGGGGGCATTCGCCCCCCGCTCGCCTTGATGGAATTGTATACGCGGAGGTCGACCGCGCGAGTGGGCTATTCCTGCCCCGTTCCCGGTCCAATCGTTTCAGAACACGGGCCTTTGGTGACAACAAGAACGACAGGTCGCGTAGCACACATGAGCCGCGCTCAAAGCGCGGTCACGCATCATCGCTGAAATCACCAGTAACGCCCTGGAAGAACGTGCCAACACCCCCGAACGCGAGCATGAAACCGAAAACGCCCCCGCGAATCGAAATACCTTCGTTGATCGAGAAAAAACAAAGCGCCCCGCCACCGACAATCATCAGTACGCCACCGATCATGTACAGAACCTTCCGCGGACGTTCCGGGTCGTATGGGCGACCCTCGCGCCGCTTGCGTTCCTTCCGCTCCGCGCGTTCTTCGGCCGATGGTTTGGTGAATTTGGCAGCTTTTTTGGACGAAAGGGGCTTCCCAATCGCCGAGACGTTTTTAGGGCGCCCGTCCTCGTCGGTTTGCGGGGTGGTTCGGGCCGAATAGTCGGTCGCCACCGGTTCCGGATCGGGGCTTTCCAGTAGTGCGCGGTACGCCTCGTCTTCCGCGTGACTCGGTTCCGACGTTGTTTCGGGTACGGGAACGGTGAGCGGGGCGCTACACGATGGGCACTTGGTCCGCTTGCCGGCGAACGCATCGCCGACACTAAAGTGCCGTCCGCAAGCACAATCGAACGCAATGGGCATGGGGTACCGTGGGCGTGTGAGGGGGATAACGGGCGCCGGCGTTAGCCGTAGTTCTTGCGCCCCTTGTTGAAGTTCGGCAGCCCGTCCTTCTTCCGCGGTTGGCCGTGGCGGTCGAGTGTGGAACTGGATGGTGCGGGCTGGATCAGACCGTAAGGCGTCTTGTCGTCCTCGTCGTCATCGTAACGCGGCTTGCCATAAGGTTTTGGCGGGGTTAGCGGCGGAGCCTCGACCGGTTCGGGAGGTGTTTCCACGATCTCGAATATGGGTTCGGCTTGGGGTATGGCCGCAATCGCGTGGCACACGGGACACTTCGCGCGTTTCCCCGCGGATTCGTCGGGAACGCGCAACGTCTTCCCACAAGGGCAATTGAATGTGATTGGCATGGGCGGCTCTCGTGCGAGGGTACGTCAGCCATGATACCCGACCGGCGCAGTTAAACCGAGGTTCGTGGGAAAAGCAAGCGGCGTTGAAGCCGCCACACGTCGCGGCGCGTCCGCGGTTGCGTCCGACGTCTCGGATCACTGCCCAAAGCGCGCCATCGCACATACCGGTTACATACTTGTTCGGATGTACGGCTCCGGGTATCACGTTAGTACCGTGACTCTCCCTCCGGAGCGACCGCATGAATTCGTTGATACTTTCTCTCGCATTACTCGCGCCGGCGCAGCCGAAGCCCGACCCGAACGACATCGGTGTGCTGCCGGTCAGCACAGACGGCAAAGCGCTGAATCTCGACTTTGAAACCGGCGACCTGAAGGACTGGACCGCGGAGGGCGAAGCCTTCAAGGGCCAACCGATCAAGGGCGACACGGTGTTCGCGCGGCGCAACGACAACCGCAGCCGGCACCAGGGTCAGTTCTGGATCGGCGGCTACGAGAAGTTCGGCGACAAGCCGACCGGTACGCTCACGAGCGCGCCGTTCAAGGTGACGCACCCGTGGGCCAGTTTCCTCGTCGGGGGCGGGTCGCACACGCTCGACACGTGCGTCGAGATCGTGAGCGGGAAGGACGTGATCTTCCGCGCCACGGGGACGGACGAAGAGGACATGCGCCGGGTGTCCGTCGACCTGACGAAGTTCAAGGACAAAGTGATCTTCGTCCGCGTGGTCGATAAGGACGCGGGCGGGTGGGGGCACATCAACTTCGACGACTTCCGGTTCCACGAGAAGAAGCCCTCGTTCCCCGAGCGCCCGAAGGCGGAACTACCCGGCATCGCGGACGCTTACAAACACGCGGGTCTGAAGCCGCTCGACGCGGCCAAAGCGATGACCGTGCCGGACGGGTTCTCGGTCACGCTGTTCGCGGGCGAGCCGGACGTTCACCAGCCGGTCGCGTTCTGCATCGACCACCGCGGGCGGTTGTGGGTGGTCGAGGCGTATGTGTACCCGCGGCGCAACCCGGCGAAGGGGCCTATGCTCCCCGAGAAGGACAAGGCGCTGGGCGACAAGATCCTGATCTTCGAGGACACCGACGGCGACGGGAAGTTCGACAAGCGCACGGTGTTCATGGAAGGGTTGAACCTCGTTTCGGGCATCGAGGTCGGGTTCGGCGGTGTGTGGATCGGGGCCGCGCCGTACTTCCTGTTCGTCCCGCACGACGAGAAGACCGACAAGCCCGCGGGCGAACCGAAAATCCTGCTCGACGGCTGGGGCTACCAGGACACGCACGAGACGCTGAACAGTTTCATCTGGGGGCCGGACGGCTGGCTGTACGGGTGCCACGGCGTGTTCACGCACAGCCGCGTCGGTAAGCCGGGCACGCCGGACAATCAGCGGACGCCCATCAACGCGGGCATCTGGCGGTACCATCCTACGAAGCACGTCTTCGAGGTGTTCGCACGGGGCACGTCGAACCCGTGGGGTCTGGACTACAACGCGACCGGCGACTTCTTCATCGAAGCCTGTGTGATCCCTCACATGTGGCACATCATCCAGGGCGGGCGCTACATGCGCCAGGCGGGGACCGACTTCAACCCGTACACCTACGACGACATCAAGACGATCGCGGTCCACCGGCACTACGCCGGGGCCAACCCGCACGGCGGCAACGGGCGCAGCGACAGCGTCGGTGGCGGACACGCGCACGCGGGCCTGATGTGCTACCAGGGCGGCGCGTGGCCGAAGGAGTACCACGGCAAGCTGTTCATGGGGAACCTGCACGGCCACCGCATCAACGTGGACGTGGTCACCCCGAAGGGCAGCGGGTACGTGGCGGACCGCAACCCGGACTTCCTGCTGACCAACGACAAGTGGGCGATCCCGCTCGCGCTAAGATCCGGTCCGGACGGCAACGCCTACCTCATCGACTGGTACGACCAACAAATCTGTCACCTGAACCAACCGGAGAAGTGGGACCGCACCAACGGCCGCATCTACAAGATCTCGCACAAGGACGCGAAGCCGGTCAAGAACCTCGATCTGTCGAAGTGCAGCGACAAGGAGCTGTACGGGTATCAGACGCACGCGAACGACTGGTACGCGCGAACGGCGCGGCGCATCCTACAGGAGCGGTACCCGAACGGCGCCTGGAAAGAAGGCGAGAAGCCCAAGCCGGAAGTCCTCGAATGGTACGGCGATTTGATCCGGCGGTCGATCTCCACGCCGGACGAGGCGGTCCGGCTCCGCTTGTTGTGGACGCTGGAAGCGGTGGGAGGGCTGGGCGACAGCAGTTACGCGACGCGGATGCTGCGCGACGCGAGCCCGCAGGTGGCGGCCTGGTGCGTTCGGCTCGGCACGGAGAAAACGCCGGACTCGGCCGAGTTGCACCAATCGATTCGGATTCTTGCCGAAAAGGGACCGTCCCCGGTGGTGCGCGGCGCGATCGCTTCCGCCCTACAACGGATGCGGACCGAGAACCGAACACCGATCATTGCGGCCCTGCTCGCCCACACCGAAGACGCGACCGACCACAACCTCCCGTACCTCTACTGGTACGCGCTCGAACCGCTGTGCGCAGCAGATCCTGTGAAGGCGCTAGCTCTTGCGAGTGAAGGTAAGATTCCGTTTGTGTTCCAGTGTACAACGCGGCGCATCGGGGCGCTCGGATCGCCGGAAGCGTTCGATCTACTCACTAAGGCGCTCGCCGAGTCGAAGACGGAAGAACAGCGGGTCGCGTACCTTCACGGGCTGCAAGAGGGCGCGAAGGGCAAGCGTTCGCTCCCGATGCCGAAGGGGTGGGGCGCCGCGTTCGAGGCGCTCATGAAGTCCCCGGACGCGGGCGTTCGCCAGCAGTCGCTCGGGCTCGCAGTCGTATTCGGCGACAAGAACGCGCTCGGCACGCTGCGCAAGGTACTGACCGACGCGAGAGCCGATTCCGCCGCACGACTCGCGGCTCTGACCGCGCTGGTCGACGCGAAGGATGCCGAAACCGCGCCGCTCCTCCAGGCCGCGCTCGCGGACAAGAATCTCCGGACGGCCGCCCTGCGAGGATTGGCCGCGTTTGACGACGCGAAGACCCCGGCCGCGATCCTGGCTCAATACGCGAACTTCAACCTCGCGGAAAAGCGCGACGCGGTGGCGACGCTCGCCGCCCGCGCCGGCTTCGCGAAGGAGCTGATGAACGCGATCGCCGACAAGAAGATCCCCGCCACCGACGTGCCCGCGGAAATCGTCCGCCAGTTGCGCGGGTACCAGGACGCGGCCATTGACAAGCGCATCGCGGACCTGTGGGGCGTCGTGCGCGAGTCCCCGGAGGAGCGCAAGAAGCTGATCGCGTCGTGGAAGGCCAAGCTCACGAACGCCGCGATGCCGGCGCCGGACGTGAACCTGGGTCGCACCGTGTTCGCGAAAACGTGCATGCAGTGCCACACGCTCTACGCGGTGGGCGGGAAGGTCGGCCCGGAGATCACCGGGGCGAACCGTTCGAACATCGACTACCTGCTCGAAAACATCCTCGACCCCAGCGCGGTCATTCCGAAAGAGTACGCGGCCACGCGCATCGTGCTGACCGACGACCGCGTGGTGACCGGGATCGTGAAGAGCGAGGTGAACGGCGTGCTGACCGTGCAGACCGAGCGCGAGACGCTGACCATCTCCTCGAAGGACATCGCGAGCAGCAAGGCGTCGGAACTCTCGATGATGCCCGAGGACATTCTGAAACAGACGAGCGAGTACGAGTTCCGCTCGCTGATCGCGTACCTGCAAACCAACGGGCAGGTGCCGCTCCTGGCCACGGCCGACAACGCGAAGGACTTCTTCAACAGCAAGGATCTGACCGGTTGGGACGGCGACGACGGGTTGTGGGCGGTCGACAACGGCGAGATCGTCGGTAAGTCCACCACAGGATTGAAGAAGAACACGTTCCTGAAATCGCACGCGGCGGTCGAGAACTTCAAGCTCTCGCTCAAGGTGAAGCTCGCGCCGAACAAGGAGAACAGCGGGATTCAGTTCCGCAGCGTTCCGCTCCCCGACGGTGAGATGCGCGGCCCGCAGGCCGACATCGGCGCCGGGTGGTGGGGCAAGCTCTACGAGGAGAGCGGGCGCGGGCTGCTCGCGAAGGAGGGCGGTGAGCGGTTCGTGAAGCCCGACGAGTGGAACGACTACGTCGTGGAAGCCGTGGGCGGGCACGTGAAGATTTGGATCAACGGCAACCTGTGTACGGACTACACGGACGACAAGCTCGCCCGGCGGGGCGTGGTCGGGTTGCAGTTGCACAGCGGCGGCCCGCTCGAAGTGCGCTTCAAGGACATCAAGCTGGAAGTGCTGAAGTAACAACGCAAATGAAGGCACGGGGCAAAACTCCGTGCCTTCATTTTTTCTGGGCATTTCTCGCCCACACCTGGCCAACGATTGCCCATTCCCCCCGCCCGGATTCCCGCGTAATCTGGCGGTGGGCCTGTGCGCGCCCAATATCGGGTCGGCGCACCGGTTGCACTTCGCCTTTGCCCCGATTCCCTAAAATTCGAGGTTGCGAATGTCCCATCTGAACCGTCGCGACTGGCTCAAAGTGGCTGCCGTTGCGCCCGCGGCACTGGTCGCCTTCCCGCGGACCGTGTTCGCGGCGCCGAGCGCCGACGACGTGAAGGCCGTTGTCGACAAGGCCCTCAAGTTCTTCAAGACGGCTCAGAAGGAGAACGGGAGTTTCGGAACCCCGCGGTCCGGCGAGCCGGGGCTGACCGCACTCATCGTCTCCGCGCTCGTTAAGAACGGGGTCTCGGCCGAAGATCCGACTATCGCCAAGGGGCTCAAGTACCTCGAATCGAAGATTCAAAAAGACGGCGGCGTGTACGATCAGGGGCTGTCCAACTACATGACGTCCCTCGCCATCATGACGTTCAAGGAGGCGAACGCCGGGGGCAAGTACGACAAGGTGATCGAGAGCGCTGGGAAGTACGTGAAGTCGCTCCAGTTCGCCGAGGGGCTGACCGAGAAGGACGCGAACTTCGGCGGGGCCGGGTACGACAAACCGGGCGGGCGGGCACGGCCGGACATGTCGAACACGCACTTCATGGTCGAGGCGCTACTGGCGTCCGGCGTGAGCAAGGACGACCCGTCCATCAAGCGGGCGCTCGTTTACATCAGCCGGAGCCAGAACCTGGCGAGCGACGAGTTCAACAACCTGCCGTTCGCGAAGAAGGCGGGCGAGGCCGACAAGGGCGGGTTCGTCTACAACCTGTCCGACGCAGACAACCCCAAGAGCCCCAAGCTGACCGCCGAGGGCGGGCTGCGGAGCGAGGGCGGGATGACCTACGCGGGCCTCAAGAGCTTCCTGTACGCGGGCGTGGGCAAGGACGACAAGCGCGTCCAGGCCGCGGTGAACTGGGTGCGCCAGCACTACACCGTGACCGAGAACCCGGGGCAGAAGGACTCGGGCCTGTACTACTACTACCACACGTTCGCCAAGGCGATGGACGCGCTCGGCGAGGACGAGTTCGTCGACGCCAAGGGGACCAAGCACGACTGGCGCCAGGAACTGTTCGACGAACTCAAGAAGCGCCAGAAGGAAAACGGGAGCTGGGCCAACTCCAACGGCGCGTTCCTGGAAAACCTGCCCGAACTCGCCACCGCGTTCGCAGTTCTTTCAATCAGCTATTGCAAAAAGAAGTAGGTCGTTGTTACCGGCCCCGACCCGAGGAGCGGGCGAAAATTTCACTCGTTCGTTGACTTGGAAACGAGCGAGGGAATCTCACCGGCCGGCTGACACCGGCCGTTCGCCCAGAGTCTCCAGGCGAACGGCCGGTGTCAGCCGGCCGGTGGAGCATTGGAGTGTGAAGCGCCGCTTGATCTTTGGTGAGACCCTTGGCCGCGAGGATGTCAGCCGACCGGTGGAGTGTGGAAGTGTGAAGCCAGTAGCCCGCACCAAACTTTAAACCCAACCTACAAAACACATCAACGAGGGCGGGCCGTGGATCTTCCACGGCCCGCCCTCGTTGATAACGTCATTGGTCGCGCGAAATCAGAACCCGACAGCCGGACCGTCACCGGCCGGTGCGCGTTCAGCCCGGAGGCTCCGACGGGCGCGGGGAGAGAGGCGCTCGTCGCGGGCTTCGGCCACGACCACCGCGAGGTGGTGCCGGGCGGCGGCTTCGCGGGCCGCTTCGTCGGCCGTCAGACACGGGTCGAGCAGGAGCATCGTCAACACGTCGAGTTCGCGTTCCATGACGTTGATTTCCTCAAGTGTGGGCCGGGCGCTCGTTGCTGTTAACCTCGTAACGCCTCAAGGGATGATCGTTTGCGCCGGAACGTCCCTCGGAAATATCGCGTAAAAACTACAGTTCGGGTCGTGTGCGTGGAAAGGGTTACACGGCAAGGGAGCCGGGCAGATCCACGCCCCCGATGTCCAACCACCAGTCACCGTCGTCCGGGTTCGCGTCAATTGCGGGGTCGAGGAAGAACCGGGGGGCCGTCGCGTCAATCTGGGTGGATTGTGTCAGGTCGGAGAGGGCATCCACGGGGGTCATCGTGAATCTCGCACTGTATTTGTTGCCGAACCGCGACCCGTTCGCGTGTTCGATGCGAGTAGTAACGCAGCGGGCGTGCCACTCGCGGTACGAAAATCTGCGATTCATCGAGGTGCCCGGCGCGCGACGTTAAATCCGATAATGACTCCGCTGTCTCCCTCGAAGCGCCAAATTGCCCATGCTTCCCGTGCGAACTTGTCGCACGGGAGATGTGTCTGTGCTAACTCCCCCGAGGACCGTTCGTGTACACACCGCCGTACTTCGCCGAGACCGACCGCACCGCGCTCCACGATCTCATTGAGCGCCACAGTTTCGGCGTGCTCGTGTCGCTCGTGGACGGGGTACCGTTCGCGACGCACTTGCCCTTCCTTCTCGACCGTGACGCGGGCACACACGGCACACTCGTTGGTCATATGGCCCGCGCGAACCCGCACTGGCGCGAACTAGTCGCGCAGCCTGTACTCGCGGTGTTCAGCGGGCCGCACGCCTACATCTCGCCGACGTGGTACGAGAGCACGCACGTCGTCCCTACCTGGAACTATGTCGCGGTTCACGTGACCGGGCGCGCGACACTTGTCGAAGAACGCGACGCGCTACTCGATATCGTTCGGCGCACCGTCACCTACTACGAGTCCGCGCTGCCGAACCCGTGGGTGATGGACGAGTCCGGCACGTTCGTGGACCGGCTCCTGCTGCAAATCGTCGGGTTCCGGATCGAGATCACGAAAATTGAAGGGAAGCAGAAACTCAACCAGAACCACCCCACCGAGCGCCGGGAGAAAGTGATCCGCGCATTACAGTCACAGGATGACGAGAACGCCACAGACATCGCGGCACTGATGCGAGCCACACTCGAGGCCGGGGGATAAAGGGCGATCGAACACTACCGTTGTTGCGGCGCGGATATTTCACTTGTTTGGCTGCAAAATCAGGATATTTGTGCCCCCTTGATTCGCGTCCGGTCCGTAGACCAGTGGGCGCGTTCCACAGCTGGCTGAATTCCCAGTTCTCACCTCAAATTTCTAAACACCGCCCCTTATGCCGTGACGAATCGGCGCAATTTTGCCTTGCTCCGCGCAGTTGCCGTTCGATATTCTGCATAGTTAATCGCTCGGACAATTGCCATTAGTGACATATTCCAAAAATGTTTGGTATGTCTACTCGAGGTTCCATCGCGCGGCCCCGTTTATCCCGAACTTCGCGAGGCCCGTGAATCATCTGATCGACCCTCGTCCGACGAGCGCCCCCAATGCCCCCCTCCGCCCCTACCCCCCCGGACTTTCGGCTCCTCTTCGAGTCGGCCCCCGGGCTGTACCTCGTTCTGCTCTCTAATTCCCCCGATTTTACGATTGCAGCGGTCAGTGAGGCGTACCTCCGCGCGACCATGACGGAGCGCGCGGCGATCCTCGGGCGCGGGATCTTCAACGTGTTCCCGGACAACCCGAACGACCCCGGGGCCACGGGCGTGCGCAACCTGCGCGCGTCCCTGGAGCGCGCGCTGGACCTCCGCAAGCCGGACGCGATGGCCGTGCAAAAGTACGACGTCCGGCGCCCGAGCGACGAGGGCGGGGGGTTCGAGGAGCGGTACTGGAGCCCCGTGAACTCGCCGGTGCTCGGACCGGACGGGCGCGTCGCGTACATCGTCCACCGCGTCGAGGACGTCACCGAGTTCGTTCACCTCCGCCTGCGCGGGATCGACCACGAGAAGCGCGCGGACGACCTGATCGCGCGCGGGCAGAGGCTCGAAGCCGAGGTCTTCCTACGGGCGCAGCAGATCCAGGAAGCGAACCGGCAGCTCCGCGAGGCGAACGAGGAGCTCACCCGCCTCAAGGCGGAACTCGAAGAGCGCGTGCGCGAGCGCACGGCTCAGTTGACGGAAGCCAACGACCACCTCCAAGCCGAAGTGAACTCGCGCCTCAGGTCCGAACAAGAACTGTGGCGGAAGCGCGAGAAGCTGCGGGTGACGCTGGAGAGCATTGGCGACGCGGTGATCGCCACCGATACGCAGGGATTAGTGACGGTGCTCAACCCGGTGGCCGAGCGCCTCACCGGGTGGGCGACCGCGGACGCCACCGGCGCACCGATCGGAGATTTGTTCCGGGTCGTCAACCAACACACTCGGGAACCGGTCGAGAACCCCGTAGCGCGAGTTCTGGCCGACGGCGAGAACGCCGAACTAGCACGCGGCACCGTTCTGATCGCCCGGGACGGCACCGAGCGCCCGATCGACGATTCGGCCGCACCGATCCGGGCCGACGACGGTGCGATCCTCGGCGCGGTCCTGATTTTCCGCGACGTGACCGAGCGGTGCGTGGCCGAAGACGCCTTGCGGCGCGAGCGGACGCTCCTGCGCACGCTCATTGATGCCCTCCCGATCGCCATCTGGACAAAGGACGCGGACGCGCGGTTCGTCGTCAGCAATCAGGCCCACGTCGGACTGGTCCGGGCAGCGGACGAAGCGGCAATCACGGGAAAAACCGGATTCGACTTCCACCCACCCGATCTCGCGCAGGAGTACCACGAAGACGATCTGCGCGTTCTCCGCGACGGCGAAACGGTCTTCAACAAAGAAGAGTTGGTGCGCGACCCCGAAGGGCGCGAGCGCTGGCACCTCGTTCTGAAAACGCCCCTGCGCGGCACGAACGGGGAAATTGTGGGATTGGTCGGCGCCAGCCGGAACATTCAGTCGCTCAAGGAGACCGAGAACGCTCTGCGTGCGAGCGAGGCCATGCTACGCGGGGCGTTCGAGGACTCGAACGTGCCGATGGTCATCACGGCACTGGACCACCGGTTCCTCCGGGCCAATGCCGCGTTCGCCCGGCTGTTCGGCTACACGCAGGCCGAAATGCTGAACATGTCGACGGCGGACGTGACCTACCCCGACGACCTGCCCGAGAGCTACGCCCGCCGGGAACTGCTCCTGGCCGGCGCGTCGCACTTCGTTCAGCACAAGCGCTACGTCCACAAAGACGGGCACATCCTGTGGGGGGTGACGAGCGTGTCGCTCGTCCGTGACGAGCGCGGGCACCCGGCGCTCTACGTCGGTCAGGTACAGGACGTCACCGATCGAAAGCTGGCGGAAGAGGAACTGCGCGAAAGCGAGTGGCGGTTCCGGGCGTTCTTCGACGCGACCACCGCCGGCATGGTCGAACTCTCGCCGGATGCACGTATTCTGAACGCGAATCAGGCGTTCTGCCGGATGATTGGGTACACCGAGGAGGAACTGCGCGCGCGGGCCGTGTCGGACTTTGTGTACCCCGAAGACCTGAAGGACGTGCTGCGCCAATACGAGCACATCGGGCGGGCCGAGGGCGCTTCATACGAGGCGGACCGGCGCTACCGGCGAAAGGACGGGAGCACCCTTTGGGCGCGGATCTGCGTGGTCGCCGCGCGCGACGCGACCGGGCGCCCGGTCCGGGCCTCGGCCGTAATAATCGACATCTCGGACCGGCGCGCGGCGGAGGAGTCCCTGCGCGTCAGCGAGGAGCGGTTCCGGCTCGTGGTGGACGGAGTTCGGGACTACGCGGTGTTCATGCTCGACCCGGCCGGCCACGTGCTCACCTGGAACGCCGGAGCCGAGCGCCTCTTCGGGTACGCGGCCGCGGGCATCGTCGGGTGCCACTACTCCGCCTTCTACCGCCCCGAAGACCTCGACGCGGGTCGGGCCGAGGAGGAACTGCGGTTGGCCGTTCTGCGCGGGCGCTTCGAGGACGAGGCGTGGCAGTTGCGCAAGGACGGGACGCGATTCTGGGGCGGGGTCGTCATCACGGTGCTGCACGACGGGTCCGGGGAACTCCGCGGGTTCACGAAAGTGGTCCGCGACCTGACCGAGCGCCGGCGCCTGGAAGACCAGTTCCGGCAGGCCCAGAAGATGGACGCCATTGGCCGTCTGGCGGGCGGTGTGGCGCACGACTTCAACAACCTGCTCACTGTTATTAACGTGTCGGGACAGCTCCTGATGGAGCAACTCCCCCCGCGCGACCCGGGGCGCCGGCTCGTGAAGGAGATTGCGACCGCGGGCGAGCGGGCGACCGCGCTAACGGCCAAGCTCCTCGCGTTCAGCCGCAAGGCCATCGTGGAGCCGCGCGTCCTCGATCTGAACGAAGTGGTGACGCAATCGGAACTGCTCCTGCACCGGATTCTGGGCGAGGACGTGCGCCTGGCGACGGCGCTGGACCCGAACCTGCGCCCGGTCAAAGTGGACCCGACGCACGCGGAGCAGATCGTCATTAACCTCGCGGTCAACGCGCGCGACGCGATGCCCCGTGGGGGCCAACTGACCATCGAAACCCGTAACGTGACGCTCCGGGAAGAGGACGCGGTCACGTACCCGGAGCTCCCGTGCGGGCGGTACGTCCTCATGGCCGTTTCGGACACTGGAACCGGGATGACGGACGAGGTGAAGGCGCGGATCTTCGAGCCGTTCTTCACGACCAAAGAGGTCGGCAAGGGAACAGGGTTGGGGTTGGCGATGGTGTACGGGGCCGTCAAAACGCACCGCGGACACATCGCCGTTTATAGCGAGGTCGGTGTGGGTACGACGTTCAAAATTTTGCTGCCGGTGACTGACGAAACGCGCCCGGGACCGCGGTCCGGCGAGATCCGGACCGTTCCGCGGGGTGCGGAGACGATCCTGCTCGTCGAGGACGAAGACACGGTCCGGCGCCTGGCCCGGCTCGCGCTGGAGATGCACGGGTACACGGTTCTGGAAGCGAACGGGGGCGTGGAGGCAGTGCGCATGGGGGCAGAGCACCCGACCCCAATTCACATGCTGGTGTCCGATGTCGTGATGCCGGTCATGGGCGGGCGCGAGGTCGCCGAGGCGCTGCGTGCGCAGAGACCGGGGGTCAAAGTTTTGTTCGTGAGTGGATACACGGACGACGCGATCGTGCGGCACGGGATCGTGGAAGCGACCGATGCGTTCCTCCAGAAACCGTTCACGCCCACCTCGCTCGCGCGGAAGGTACGGGCCGTACTCGACGGGACCGAGTAAGTCAGTTGGGGACTTCGAGGGCCGCAAACAGATCTTCGACGTTATCCGCGCGCTTCACCGCATCGAAGCGCGTGAAGCTCCCGAACTGGGCGGCCAGCCGGAGCCACTGCTTGAGCCGGCTCACGTTCTTATTAGACCGCATCATGTCGAACCGGCGCGACCACTCCACGAGCGCCCGTAACTGAGCAAGCCAGTCGAACGGCACATCCGGGGGAGCGTTTTCCGAGAGTTGGCGCAGTCCGAGTTCGGCCGCGACGCGGTGCGCGAGCCGCGGGTCCGCGAGCGCCCCGCGCCCGAGCATGAAGTGCCGGCACCCGGTCGCGTCGCGGCACCGGCGGAAGTCGTCAATCGTCCAGATGTCCCCGTTGGCCACGACCGGCAGCCCGAGCCGCTCGCGCACCTTCCCGATCGGCTCCCAGTGGATCGGCGGGGCGTACCCCGCGACGCGCGTGCGCCCGTGGATCGTGATCCACGACGCCCCGCCCTCGGCCGCCATCGTCGCGTTCTCGTGAATCGCGTCGATCCCGTCCCAGCCGAGCCGCAGCTTCGCCGACACCGGCACCGTGCGCGGGAGCGCGGCGCGGATCGCGGTAACGATCTCGCGGATGCGCTTCGGGTGGCGCAGGAGAGCAGCTCCGCCGTCATGCCGGTTCACGGTGGGCGCGGGGCACCCGAAGTTGATGTCGACAGCCGTTGCGCCGAGTTCGTGCGCGCGGACGGCCGATTCCGCCATCAGGTTCGCGTCGCCGCCCAACAGTTGAACTTGAACGGGGAGCCCGGTCAGCGTTTTCGCGTCGGTGTCCAGTTCGGGAACGTGGTCGCGGAAGACGTGCCGGGGTGGGACCGCGTGACTGACGCGGAGGAACTCGGTAACGGCATAAGTGAACGCGCCCGCGTCCCCCTGGACCGCCCGCATGGGCGCATCGGTCACGCCCTCCATCGGCGCGAGAACCAGTGCGGGTTTATCAGCGTTGAGCATGAAGGTAGTGTATCACAGACTCACACCCAGGCTCCGAACGGCGGCGTGTACTCGACGCGGCCCGCAACCCCGGTGAGCGCGCCGGGCACCAACTCGGCCGCCATGAACGCTTCGCCCGAGAACGGGGAACTGAGCTTCGCGGCCAGCGCAGGCGAGAACCCGAACCGCGGGTAGAACGCCGGGTGCCCGAGTACGACGACGATCCGGTGCCCCCGGTCGCGGCACGCATCGAGTCCCGCGGGCACCAGTCGCGAACCAACGCCGAGATTCTGAAACTCCGGCAACACGGCCATTGGTGCAAACGCCAGAGCAGAAACAATTCCGCGTTCGGTGACGATCGGCAGATCGCTGAACAGAACGTGACCGACGATTCGTCCCTCGCATTCCGCAACGAGCGACGCGCGAACGTATCCGCCCGCGCGAAGCGCCTCGACCAGCTCGGCCTCCGCGTCCCCGTTGAACGCGAGCCGGTTCACGAGCCGGACGCCGTCGGCGTCGTTGGGAGCTTCGTCGCGGATCGTGTATACCGGCGCCGGTACCGCAACGAACCCACTTCCCGCACGCACAACGAGCGGTTCCGCCAGTTCCACCCAACCGCCCTCCCCCACGCGCGCTTTCGCCAGAAGGTGCGAGCGCGATCCGTCGTCCGTGAGCGCGAAGACGGTCACGGCGTGCCCCGATTCGACACCCTCCAAGTGGAACCGCGGAATGAGCCGATCTTCCGTGAAACGAAAGGTGTAGTGCGCGTCGCGATAGAGGTTCATCCGAGGCTTTCGGTGACGAATTGTTGGCGCCTTCGCTCAGTCATAGTGTAGGCCGCGATTATGAAACGAACCGGCCCGCGAGCAACAGCTCGCGGGCCGGTTCGTAATGTAGTCGGGCTGTGCCCGACGCGAACACTCATTCGCACTATGCGTCGGGCACAGCCCGACCTACGAAACTCGTCTCGGCGCCTCAATTCTCAGTCGGAGATGTTGGCGAGGTAATCTTCGTACTTCTTGCGCGCCTTGAACTCGGTCGCGGTGTGCTCCTTCTCCTTCGCGGTCAGCGCGTCGATCTCTTTTTCCTGGTCCGAGAGCTTCTTCAGGTACGTCGCGTACACGTCCGCTTCCTTCGGGGTCTCGCGCAGGTTCTTCCGGATCCGTTCCTGATCGACACTGAGGCGCTGGAGTTCGGACTGAACCTGGCGCAGTTCGCGGAGCGTCACGTCCCAGTCGCTCTTGATCTTCAGCGCCTCCTGGAGCTTCGCCTTGAGACCCGCGCTGGCCTCGCTCAGCGAGACGAAGTACCGGATCTGGTTCTCGGACCCGTTAGTCAAGGCCATAGACTGCGCGACGTCCTTCTCTTCCTTGACCGTGAAGGACTTGGTTTCACCTGCCTTCACCTGAGTTTGGAACCGGAGCACCTCGGGGGTATCCTCGGCGGGCTTGTCCGTGTCCACGAGCTTGAACTGCTGGTTCTTGCGGTTCGGGTGTTCGATCAACAGAGTGCGGTCCGTCTGCGACCGGTTCACGGCCTTGTACGTCGTCTCTTCCGTGATCTTCGTGGTGGTGGTCACAATGCCTTTGACGGCCTTGACGCTGGTGATCTTCTGCTTGCCCGCGCCGGCCTTCGGATCGACCTCGGTACCCAGGTCGATCGCGTAGCTCAGGAGTCGCTCCTCGTTGGGCTGGACGTCCAGAACGCGCGTGTCCCCGGCGTAGGTGCTCCCCTCGAACACGGTGATCGGCCCTTGATTCAGGTGCGCGCCACTGGTGTTCTTGAGGCGCAGCCCGAGCAGCGGGTGCTTCGCTTGCACGCCCGCGTTGTAGATCGAGACGCGCGTCCCTTCGATGTCCTTACCCACGATCGGGAGCAGCGCGCTCTTCTGCCGGACCAGCGTGACCGGGTGGTCGATCGTATACTGGAAGAAGTCGCCCAGCGCGCCCGCGGTTGCGGCATTCCCGACACTCCCCGTGCTCATCTTGCCCGCGAGTTCGCGGCCGAAGTCTTGCGCGTACCGCTTGTTTTCGGCTTCCTTGAACTTGTCTCGCGTGTCGGCGAGACCAAATTGAGCACCACCTCCGCCGAAGCCGCCGGCCCCACTTCCGGGACCGCCTCCGGGCATACCACCGGGACCGCCGAAACCAGGACCGCCGGGAGCCGGGGCCATCGGCGGGGCGAGAGAGAGTTTTTCCAAATGCCGCGGACCATTGTCGACCCGACCATCGTTCTTGAACCCACCGGAATACGTGACGGGGCGGAGCGAGGCGAAGAGTTCGGGTTCGACGGTGGGGCGGTTGATGTAGAGCGGGTTGTACAGGTCCATCTTGAACGAGATCGGACGCCCACTCACGAGTGCCATCTTGACCGTGGACCAGTCCTCGTCGGTCGGGTTCTCGACCATCGCCCAGCCCTGCAGATACGGCTTCTCTTGCTCCTTCATGAGCAACCGGTAACTGGTTTTCCAGATCGGTGCATCAATCACATACCCGACCTGAACTCTGCGCTTCCCCTCGCCCGCGAAGTGCAACTGAACCGCCTTCTTCTGGCTGTCATGCGACAGGGCCAGCACTTCTAACGCGCGCCGGAACTCGCTTTCGATTACAGGGTTCGAGAACCGGAGGGACTGGATGTCGCTCATCTTGATGGCGCGCATGCCCTCGGCGCACCACATGTTCAGCACTTCCGCGTCCGTGGTTTGGGTACCCGCGGGGACTTTCTGCTTCTCGACCCCGACGATGGTCCCGGTGAGCTTACCCGGCTGGTTCGCGGCCGTGGCACTGACCGCGACCTCAATGCGTTCCCCGCGCAACTGGCCGATGATGCCCGCGAATGTTGGGTTGTTGTTGAGGTTGATCGCGAACGAGCTGAGCGTGCGCGCGATAGGCTCGCGGGAGTCGTAGGACACGGCAGAAATGCGCCCGTTCCCGAAATCTTCGAGGACCATGCTTTTGAGCAGGTCGTTCACGTCACTTTCGGGGAACGTGAGATCGACGCGCGCGTCACCCTCCACCTCACCGCTTCGGGAGAAGTACCCCACGCCACTGTTGAACAGGACCACGCGGGAGATCGGGAGCGTGGTCGCGGGTTTGAGGTCTTGTTTCGCTTCGCCGGCCGCGCTGAGCCACTGATCGACGCCCACACCCAACCCGACCGCGCCCGCGACCGGGATGCCCAACAGCAGCCACTTCGCGCTAAACATGCCCAACCCTCGTGAAGAAGCCCCTGGCGGGGCGGGAAAGGTCGCAACGCAAATCACCCGATGCTAACGTATTCCGACGTTCTGGCCCCTCGGAGAGTTTGCGGTGCGGTGCGAATTGTTACACTTCGTTACCACAAATGAGAAGTTCACTCTGTTGGGGCGAACGTGTTTATTGGAGCGCGGTGAGTGTACCTGAACTGGCGCACTACGGGGAACGTCATTTCGGGTAACGGGCACGAGCGGGGACGCTGTTCTCACATCTTTCATCTCCCCGAATCGTTATTCTGGCCCGTAGTTTTTGAGGGTCGTACCCATGTCGTCGGCTGATATTCCCGTTCCCGATGTTCCCAATTCTCCCCCGCCCACAAGTAGTTCGCCCCCACCTGCAAGCGAGCCACACCCGTTTCTCCGGTGGGTGTCCACGAGCAACCCGTTCTACGTCATCAGCGCCGGGCTGTTCCTGTTCGGGCTGCGCATGTCGTTTAGCGCCCGGGAGCGCGACACCGATTCTTGGGCGCTAATGGGCGGACTGGCGGGTTACACGCTCCTGCTCGCGTCGGCCGCGCTGGTGTTGGTGCGGTTCGGTCGCGTGTGGAACGACGTCCGCACCGTGCTGCTGCTCGTGGTACTGATGTTCCTCTCGACGTCGGTCACGTTCGACGAATTGCTCGTGCTGAACCCCGGCCACGGGCGCGGGTACTTCGTCGGCGGGCTGGCGTTCGCGGTCGCGGTAACCGAGTTCGTTCTGCGAAGTATCCGGCTGCGGTTGCCCCTCGGTTTCCGCGTGCCGTATCACCTCGCGCTGGCGCTGTTCTTCCTGTACCCGCTCGCGCTCGTGGCCGTACTGTCCGACCCGCACAGTGAGGCGCTGATGTGGGGGCTATGGGGGTTCGCACCGGCCGCGGGGCTGGTGTTCCTGACGCTCGTTGTTGCGATCCGGCGCGGGCGCGGGTACGTGCGCGACAACGGCAGCCCGTGGCCGTGGCCGTTCTACCCGTGGTCGGTGTTCGTGTTCCTCGCGGTCGCCGTGTGCGGGCGCGCGTTCCTGCTGTGCTGGTCGTTCCACCTGCTGCCCAACGCCAGCGACCAACTCATTTTCGGGCCGTACTTTTTGGTGCCGTTCGGGTTCGTGATCGCGATTCTGTTGCTAGAACTCGGACTCGTGGAAAAGAGCCGCGCGACGCAGTGGGTGGCGCTAGCGGTACCGGTGGGGTTGGTGGCGCTGGCCGCGGTGGGGCACCGAAGTGACGCGATCTACCGGGAGTTCCTCGACCACTTCGCGACGCGGCTCGGCGGTACCCCGCTGTTCGTGACGCTCCTCGCAGCGGGAGCGTTTTATCTTTATGCGTGGGCTCGCGGTGTTGCACTTGCCCCGGATGCACTGAGCGTTGTGTTCGCGGTGCTGGCGCTCGTGAAGCCGAACACCCTCACGTTCGACGACGTGATTGCGCCGCAACCGGCGTTTCTGGCTGCGGCGGTCGTGCTCGCGGTTTGGATCTCGTTGTGGCGCCGCGACTGGTGGCGCCGCGCGATTGGTGCTGCGGTGGCGATCGGGTGGGCGGGAACTGTCGCGTGGCGCTCGTACCGCGCGCTGCGCGAGGACGCCCCCGGCCTCGATTTCCTCGTTCTGGGAGTGGCGCTACTGCCGATCGCGGTGATGATTAGTCTCGTGAAAGGCGGGGTGCGGTTGCGCTGGCTCGAACGTTGGCTCGGTCGCGCACCGAACCCGACCGGGTGACCGATTACTCAGCGCGTGAAGAGGAACTGGCACCTCTACGCGCGGTACCGGCTCACCGTGAGTGACACGTTCTGGCCGCCGAATCCGAAACTGTTCGAGAGGATGTGATCGACCCGGACCTCGCGGGCCGCGTTGGGGATGTAGTCCAGATCACAGACTGGGTCTTTCGTCTCGTAGTTGATGGTTGGCGGGAGCACGCCCGAGCGGATCGCCATCACAGAAATCACCAGTTCGACGGCCCCGGCAGCAGCGATCAAGTGCCCGAGCATGCTCTTACTGCTCGAAACGGGGATCTTGTGGGCGTAGTCGCCGAACACAGATTTGATCGCCACCGTTTCCATCGCGTCGTTCGCGGTGGTGCTGGTGCCGTGGGCGTTGATGTAGCCGATGTCGATGGGGCGCAGCCCGGCGTCTGCGAGGGCATTCGCCATGCACCGGATCGCGCCCCTACCCGCGGGGTGGGGGTCGGTCATCCGGTACGCATCGGCCGTGGAGCCGTAGCCGGTGAGTTCGGCGTAGATCGTCGCACCGCGTGCCTTCGCGTGTTCCAGTTCCTCC
Organism: Gemmata sp. SH-PL17; assembly: GCF_001610855.1. Taxonomy (NCBI): domain Bacteria; kingdom Pseudomonadati; phylum Planctomycetota; class Planctomycetia; order Gemmatales; family Gemmataceae; genus Gemmata; species Gemmata sp. SH-PL17. Next base: position 6,878,076 of record NZ_CP011271.1, on the reverse strand, counting down.
AGAACCACGACTCCCGCGCCTTCACCGATCACGAACCCGTCGCGCGTGAGGTCGAACGGCCGGCTCGCCGTTTGGGGGCTGTCGTTCCGTTGCGACAGGGCGCTGAGTCGAGTGAACCCGGCGACCCCGAGCGGGTGCAACATGCTCTGCGATCCGCCCGCGACCATCGCGTCCGCGTCGCCGGCACGGATCAGCTCCGCGGCCTCGCCGATCGCTTGCGACCCGGCCGCGCACGCGGTGAGGCAGGACACGTTCGGGCCGTCCAGCGCGAACAGGTTCGCCAGGTGGCCGATCGTGGTGTGCGTTTCGACCTCGGACTCGTTCCGTGCGTCGAGGACTGGTCGCAGAGCCGTGATGAACCGCACGGGGTCGGCGCGGTCGCTGCCGCTCGTAACCGCCGCCGCGGTGCTGTTAATGAGCCCGGCGAAGTTCTCTTGCCCCTCGCCGGTCCCAAGGTAGATGCCGATCCGCCCCCGGTCACCGTGGGACTCATCCAATAGTTCGGCGTCCGCAAGTGCCTGCTGCGCGGCGCCGAGCGCGAACCGAGTGTTCAACCCGCTGTGGGTAAACGGAGTGGCGTCCTTCAGGTACTTCACGAGATCGAAGTGTTTCACTTCCGAGGCGAACGTCGTGGCGAGGGTCGAGGCGTCGAACCGCGAAATCGGCCCGACCGCCGTGCGCCCCTCGATCTGCGAAGCGAATAACTCGCCCACGCTGTGCCCCAGCGGGGTGATAACGCCCATCCCGGTGATGACGACACGTCTGCGCATTTACGCTTACTCTATCGGCGAACGGCCGGTATAAACCGGCTGGTAAAAGCCCACACAACAACCGGCCGGCTCACACCGGCCGTTCGCCCGGATCGCTACGCTTCCCACCGTTTGATAACGACCGCCCCGCACTGCCCGAGGTCCGTAACGGTGATTTTGATCGCGTAGGGTTTGGTCACCGGGCGCGGGGCACCCGTGTGAACGGTAATCGGGCAGTCATCGTCCGGGACGGTGTGATTGAGCGTGCCGGGAAGTACCCCGTGTTGCAGTGCGAGCGCGCTGCACGCGAGCTCCATCGTTCCCGATGCGGCACCCATGTTTCCGAACCGGCTCAGCGGTGCGAACACGGGTACGTCCCGGTCGAACACCGCGGCGATTCCGCGCGCTTCAAAGCGATCGAGTTCGGGCACGCCGACACCGTGCGCGTTGACATGGTCGATGTCGCCGGGCTGGATTCCCGCGTTGGTGAGCGCGGCCCGGATGATACGGGCGAGTCCCGCGCCGGTCATTCCGCGGTCCACCCCGGACGCGAACCCGACAACTTCACCGAGGATCGGTACCCCGCGCTTTTGTGCGTGCGCGAGTTCTTCCAGGGTAAAGACCGCGGCCCCTTCGCCCAGGCAGGTACCGGAGGCATCGCGGTCGAACGGACGAACTGCACTTTCGGGGTGCTCGTACTCGCGTGTCAGCGGAGCGAACGTGTCCAATCGAGCGAGTGTGACCGGGGTGATTTTCGATTCGCACCCACCGGCCAGCATGACGTCCGCGGTCCCGCGCCGGATCACGTGAAGCGCTTCGCCCACAGCCGCGACCCCAGCGAGATCGCTGGGCGTGAGCGAGTTACTCGGCCCCTGCGCGTCGTGCATGATGGTCGCGTGACAGGCCGGCATATTCGGCAGGTACTTCAACATCCACATGGGGGGCATTTGGGGAACGCCCACCCGCCCCCAAGCGGCCATATCGACCGGTCGGCCGGGGCCAATCGAGCACGCGGTACTGAGTCCGGCCAGGTCGTCGATTTCGGTCTCGTTCATGACCGAGGCGAACACGACACCGAACCGCTCGGGCGGCACCGTGCCCTTTACCAGCCCGGCATTCTGAACCGCCAGTTGCGCGGCAACGACCCCGAGTTGAACCGGACGCGACATCGCGTTGAGCGACTTGCGGTAGCTCTTGTCGATAAGCGTTTTTGGCGAGAAATCCGGGATCTCCCCCGCGATTCGGCAGGAGAGAACGGACGGCTCGACCGCGCGGATGGTGCGGATACCGGACGCGCCGGCCCGGAGCGCGCCCCAGAAGGCGACGGGATCGGAGCCGATCGGACTGAGAACGCCTAGCCCGGTGATGACGGTTCGACGAGAGTGCGTGGCCATATCGATCGCGTGGGAACGGTCCTGCGGGTAAGTGGCCGTCATCGGGGCGTCGTCGGGGGCAGGCTCTTCTTCTGGAGCGCCCGGTTCCGAAGCTCCGCCTTATCGATCCCGAGTGTCGTCAGGATGGGCACGAGCACGTCCGAGTAGAACAGCGCTTCGTTGAAAATGTTCATGTTTTTCACGGCAGCGGTCCGGCGCGCGCTATCGGCGAGCAGGTGCGTGACCGGCATCGCGAACCCGTTGAGCACGCGCTTGAGTTGTTCGAGCGTGCCGGCGCGGTCGTCGGCGAGGTGCAACTTCATCACCTTGACATAGAAGTCGTAGTGTGCGCGCTCGTCGATGCTGATGAGCGAGAGGATCTTGTTCAGCGCCGGGTCGGTGTTGCCCAAGAGCAAACGCAAGTTGCGGTAGTGTAGCCAGGTGGCGAGCTCCTGGCACATCGTGTAGCAGGTCATCCCGCGCACGTCGTCTTGGGGCAACTGCCATTCGCCGACTACGGCCCAGTTCGCGACCTCTTCGAGCTGATTCTCGGTCCGCGCACCGGAGCGGAGGAGCCACTCCTGGAGCACGAGCGAGTGCTTCGACTCCTCGTACCCCCAGTTCGCCAGGAACCACGCGCGCCCGCGGACGGTGCGGGCCATCGGGAGCGCCTTGCCGACGAAGTCGGGCAGGAACAACTCGACCGCGCAGAATGATTCGACGACGTCGGCGATTTCCGGCGGCGTGTTCGGGTTGCACTGGTCCCAGGGGACGTCGGTTTCGAGTACCCACCGGCGCCGGCGCTCGGCGAGCTCGAAGAACTCGCGGTACAGTTTCCAGATCCCGGCGTTGAGTGCGGGGCCATCGGGAACGGTCACGGCCATAGTGCGTCGACCTCGCGCGGGACGATCCCGGAACCCCACAATGCGACCATTGTGCCGGTTCCCGCTCGAACTCGGAGCGGGCGGGAGATTTGCTCGTGGGTGAACTAAACTTATCGCCGCGTTCTGGTACGGACAACGGGCATTTGGGGCGCTGCGCTCGTAGTGGGTGCGTGGTATGAACCTACGATTTTGAAAATTCTCGCGCACCGCAAAATTTTACAGATCGACTCAACCGAAAGCGGACCGCTCTCCGCACTACGGAACCGTATCCTGACAGGAGTTCTTCACGGTACCGCAACCACGTTGCCGCAGACGATTTCACGGGTGCGCCATGAACATCCTCGTTACGGCCGGGAACACGCAGACGCCTGTGGACCGCGTGCGGTGCATCACGAACATCTTCTCCGGGCGCACCGGTGCCCAGGTCGCATCAAGTGCGTTCGAGCGCGGGCACACCGTGGCCCTGCTCACGTCGCACCCCGAGGTTCTCGATACGCTCGCGACCACGCGCGAGCGCACCGCACTGGCGCGTGCGCGCGTGCGCGCGTACCGCACGTTCGACGATCTCGACGCTCTGATGCGGGCCGAAATCACGACCGGCGGGTACGACGCGGTCATCCACGCGGCCGCAGTGAGCGACTACCACGTCGCGGGGGTGTTCACGCACCGGGACGGGCAGTTCGAGGACGCGACCGCCGGGAAGGTGAAGAGCTCACACCCCGAACTGTGGTTGAAACTCACGCCCGCGCCGAAGTTGATCGACAAGGTGCGCGCGGAGTGGGGGTTCGCCGGGAAGCTGGTGAAGTTCAAACTCGAAGTCGGCGTTTCGGCCGCGGAACTGGAGGAGATCGCGGAGCGCTCGCGGGTCCATTCGCGCGCCGACCTGATGGTCGCGAACACCCTGGAGGGCATGCGCGACTGGGCGCTCATCGGCGCCGGTTTGGGCGGGTATCAGCACATCGCGCGGACAGAACTCGCGGCCCACTTACTCGCGGCTGTAGAAGTGTTGCCACTTGCGACGAACCAGGAATGACCACCGCGCCTGGCCAACAGTCCGACACAGGGTGGACTCGGCGTGGCTGTGGCCCGGACGCGAGCTTCGAGCTGCCGCCGTGCTGGGTGCTGACCTTGTGGCACCATGCGCCCACCTGGATTAGGTCCGCAGTGGACGAGTGACTGACCGAATCTTTTCAATACGAAATCGAGCTGCTTGTGCATGGGAGCCGGCTTTCCATATTTTTAAGTGCTCAAGGGCGGTGCATTCAAACGTGCCGCCCTTGAGCACCCGTGAGGCGGAACGAGGACGGTAAAAAGTGCGAAAGCTGGGGCCTTGTTTGACAGTTGGCGTCAATGGTCGGCTACCCCCGGAAGAGTGAGGGCGGATCAAACCGGGCGCCGAGGGCGCCTTCGGCGGGTAAGCCGAGCCAGTGTTCCAATACTGCCGCGTACACGCGGCGAAAGTCGGTCGTCATTTTCGGCTCCCCGGCCACCAAATCCGTCAGGCTCGGCACGGTCCCGTGAACGCCTCCCTTTAATCCGGGACCGGCCAGGAACGCGCACCCCGCGGTTCCGTGGTCCGTACCGACCGACCCGTTCTCCTTAATCGTCCGCCCGAATTCGCTGAACGCCAGCAGCGCGACCCGGTCGGCGCATTTCGCCGCGGTCAGGTCCGCGAAGAACGCGGATACCGCGCCCGCGAACTCGGAGAGCAAAATGGAGTGCGCGTTCTCCTGCTGCGCGTGCGTGTCGTACCCGCTCTGGGTCGTGTAATAGACGCGGGCCGCCGAACCGGACTTGAGGAGCCGCGCGACGAGTTGCAGTTTCTGGCCCAGCGCGGTGGCGGGGTACGCGGCGTCGGACCTGTCGCGGGTCAGTTCGGCGATCTTTTCTGCGCTCGTGTTCGCGCTGGCCGCTTGCCGCTGAACAAAGGCGAGTAAATCATCGGCCAGAGTCGGCGCCCCAATGGCCGCTTTCGCTGTGGCGGGATCGGTGAGGAGCAGATCGTCCGCGCGCGTGAGTGCGACCGCGGCCGCGCGGCGCCCGCGAACCGCTTGGGGCGCGTCACCGGCCACGACACACGACTCCCCGCCGCCCGCATCAAGTGCGCGCCCGAGCCAGCCGTAGCTCGCGCGAATCTCCTCTTCCTCGAACCGCGCGGTGTGCCAGGTCGCCATGCTTTGGAAGTGCGATCGGTTGGGGTTCGGGTACCCGATCCCCGGTACGACCGCGAGGTGTCCGCCGTCCCAGAGTTTGTCGAGCGGCTTCAGCGCCTGGTGCAACCCAAGTGAATCGTTCAGTTTTACCAGTCGCTTCGTATCGTGCCTCAACTTGGTGCGGAGCTTGGCGTACTCTGGATCGGCGAACGGAACGACCGTGTTCAGTGCGTCGTTTCCGCCGTCGAGTTGTACGACGACGAGGGCGCGGGTGTCCGGCTTCGGCCCCGCGGCGCAAGCCGTCTTCGCAAGGAACGCGGGGACCGTCGGTGCGAGCGCCAGCAGCGGCGCGGACTTCAGTAACGAGCGGCGCGTGAGCATGGGAATCTCCTGGCGAATGGGGCCTATCCCAACTGGGCTTCGGGGGTCGAGAGCAGTGCGGTCACGAGTTTGCGGCCGTCGAGTTGAGCGAGACGAGTCGACATTTCGGCGGTCAGATCGGTGCCGAATAGTAACCGATGGTGGTACGTCAGCACGTCGGCGCGGGTGGCGCCGAGGCCCGCGGCTTTTGTCGCCGCGACAGGATCGTAGGCTGTTGTGCGCCCCGCGTTCGGCCCTTCGACGAGTGCCGCTGCGTAATTAGCACGAGCGATCAGCGTGCGCGAGGTGACCCACGCGCGCCCGCCCGGCCACCCGCCGACGTTCGGCGGGTCGAACAGATCCTGGCCCATTCGGGCGGACCAGTCGGCCATCGCGAGCGTGCTCGGGGCCGGATCAAACAGCCCCAGCGCCCGCGCGGTGCCCGCGACAAACTCGGCGGGTGCGGTGATCCGCGTGCGAATGTTCGCGTCGGCGAAGAAGAGCCGCGAGCGCAGGATCGCGCCACACGCCCAGTTCACATCTAAGTCGTGCTCGCGCAGCCCGTGCGCGAGCTCCTTCACCGCGTCGACCGGGCATGCCCCCTCACCGAAGAACGCCTTCACGAGCTTCGACGCGATGCGATCGGCCGTTGCGGGGTGCTTGAGCAATTGGTTCAGGAGGTCCGTGCCGGTCCATTTGCCGGTCGCGCCCAACACGGTCTTGGAATCATCGTCGTGGCGCGTTGCGTGTTCCGTGAATACGTCCGCGTCCACGCTCCAACCGGTGAGGCAGCGGGCCGCTTCCTTCACATCGGCTTCGGTGTAATTGCCGATGCCGAGTGTGAAGAGTTCCATCAACTCGCGTGCGAGGTTCTCGTTCGGGTGCCCCTTCCGGTTGGTCGGGGCGTCGAGGTACTCGAGCACGGCCGGGTCGCGCACGACGGCGTTCAGCAGGTCGGCGAACTTGGCGCGCCCGTGCGTGCGGAACAGCTCGTTCTGCCGGTGCATCGCGCGAGCGTTCCGCACCTTGGTGTTCCCGGTGGCGAAGTGATCGTGCCACACGAGCGCGAGCTGTTCGCCCACCGGGTCCGGACCGAACAGCATGCGATAGAACCACGCCGCCTTCAGTCGGTTGATGTCGCCGGCGCTGACCGCGGCGTCCGCCAGAACCTCCGCTGTGGACGCAAAATCATCAGGCGTGTGGCCGTTCGCTGCGCCCTTCAGCAGCCGGTTGACGCCCGCTTCCGGGCCGGCCTTCAGATCGCGCTGGAGGTCGTCCCAGGGCGCGGCGAACGCGGCCCGCCGGTGCAGGTGAACCACCCGGCGCAAGTCCCACGGGGCCTTCGCGTCCGGCGCATATGCTTCCCAGTGCTGAGTGGGCATGACAAGCTCCTCTCTTTTGTAACCAGGCATTACGGCCGTTCGTCGCGTACCACAATGTCCCCGAGGTCCGTTGTGCCGGCTTTAGGGATCACGTCTGGTACGATCGCGCGTTCGTTTTTGGGGCCGCTCGCGACCCACCTGTATGCCAGCCCGGGAATCAGACTGGGGATGCGAAACCGTCCGTCCGGGCCTGTTGAAATGCCGTGCCCGCCAGGATGACAGAGCGGCGACGAGCCGAGCTTGATGTCGGTCTGTTCCGTCACCTCGTAGGACATGTTCATCCGGCCCGCTACGGGCTTCCCGTTCGCACCAACGAGCCGCCCGGTCACTTCTCCCCACGGCTCCAATCGCACCTCGAGTGGTTCTTTCGTTCCGCCGACCGCCACCGCGGACCCAGCAAGTTTCCGTTCGGTGTGAACGAACATCACTCGTCGCCTCTGTCCGGGGCGCAGGGCCGTTACTGTGAACGTTGCTTCGGCCGCGGCAGACCAACTTCCACCGCGTGAAGTGAGGTTCCGAAGGCCGAAGCTCTCGGCTCCCGTAACGAGTTTCTCGTCGGCATCAAGCAGGCGCCCTGTGACGATCATCCCGCGATCCAGTTCGAGCGTGAAGTGAAACTCCTTGGCACCCGCGGGTACGTCGATCGCGGTGAGCGTGTTCCACTCGTGCAGGTGCATGTTGGACCAATAGACGAGTCCAATCAGTTGGTCCTTGTGGCGGTATTTCTCGAACGCTTCTACGCCGATGCCATTCAGGTATTCTCCGCTCTGTAGCCAATTGACCCGAGCTGCCAGTAATCCCTTCCCGGGAAACACGACCACGCGGAACTCGGATTCGCACGATCCGACGTGCGGGACGTCGGACCACGAGTCAGTTAACCAGACATTCGACCCGGCGTTGACGTTCGACACCGCACTAACGTTCGGGTTCTCTCCCCCAAAAACACCGTAGCGGATACTCGCCTTGATCGGTTCACGGGTCACTTTGTCGATGATTTTTACGGTTGCCGGGATGCCGCGAGCGAGCCTAATGTCGAACGCGGATCGCGCCGCCCCGTCCGGTACGGTGACAAGAACGCGGTGGTACGGCGTACCGGTCGGCGGTACGACAATAACGCTGAGCCCTTGTTTACCCTGAGGGAGGCCCGGTAGTGTGAATCGCCCGGCTCGGTCCGCGACCGCTTTCAGCCCCATGATGACCGAGTTACGTTGCACCAGGTGATCGACCCACAGTACCGCTCCGGGAACCGGTTTGCCGGTCGCATTGTCGAGAACCCGGCCGGTCGTGACCGGTACCGGCGCGGCCACCACGACGGGTTCGGACCCGTGAATCACCTCGCCCTCGTTGTAACTCGGCCCCCGAGTCGTGAACCGCTCGACCTTCCGCGTAACAACGTTGATTTCGTGCGTCGCGATGGCCGGCCCCGTGACTCGCAGGTGCGCGATACGGTCACGGCCCAGTCCCCGGATCTCGAACTTCCCGTCACGATCGGATGTGGCCGGGGCAATGAGCCCGGCGAAAGCGCTGGTGTAATCTCCCAGATTTTCGATCGGGGCGAACTGTTCATTCTTCGGGTTGTGTGTGGATTCGAGCCAGCGATCGAGCGTTTTGTCTTCCCTTGGCTTGGTGGCCACGGTGACGGACACGCGGACCCCGGCGACCGGCTTGCCCTCCAGGTTCACCACCTTACCGCGAATCGGTTCGTCGGGCATCAGTCGGAGCGTAAGAGCGGGTACCGGGCGAACAAGCACCGACTCCCAAGCGATCCCGTGCCCGGGGGCAGTTGCGAGGACCGTGTACCTGTTCTCGTCGAGCGGGAACGCAAACGTGCCGTCCGCGTTCGTGGCCGCTTGCGGTGCTGGTACCATCTCGTTCGGGGCTTGAAGGAACAACTTGGCACCCGGCACGGGCTTGTCGTCCGGTCCGAGTACCACTCCCTTGACCTCGACCCGATCGGTTTTGAGCTTCGCACTAATAGGAGTGGGGAGGGCGTCCGGCTTTTCTGTCACGGGCGGCACCGGTTCCGGTGAGTGGCTTGCCGCGTGTGTGGAACTGAGTGCTCCCAGGCCCACACCAATCGCGGCAAAGCCGATGACCGCGAGGGCCAATACCGTTTTGCCGAGACCGCTCCCGGTCGCCGCCTTTGCCAGTTCCCCCACGACGATTGGGGGAGAACCGAACGCGCTGGTAAGAATGGAACTCACCAGATGGGGCGGAACGGCCCCCGCCGGTGAGGTAACCGCGAGCGCCAGGAGCCCCGCGCCGAGCGCGCAGCCGCTCTTTGTTAGTGACTCGTGTAGCCGCTTCCGCGCGCGATCGATGCGCGTGTGAAGTGTGGCCAACGGAACCCCGAGGCGCGCGGCCGCTTCGTCGCGCGTTAGGCCTTCGAGGTAGCACAGTACGAGCGGTTCGCGGTACCGGGCCGGGAGCGCATCAAGGGCGGTATCGAGCGCCGCGAGTAGTTCGCGGCCGGTCAAACGATCGACCGATTCAACGGACTCGGGCACCGCGGCGCCGACCTCCCGCTTCGATCGGCGGGCGGTGGCGACCCGGGCGTTACTCGCGACCCGGCGCGCGGTCGTGTAAAGCCAGTTCGCGATCGATTCGTCCCACTTCCCTCGACCCGCTTGACCCGCCAGAACCAGGAACGTGGCCTGGCACGCATCTTCCGCGTCTTGCAATGTGGGTAAAGCGCGCCGGCACACCCCGAGCACCATTCCTGTGTGTCGGTTCACGAGTGCCTCGAACGCCGACTGATCGTTGTTACGAGCGAACCACTGTAGTAATTCGCGATCGGTCGCAGACTGGCTCTGTGGCGCGACCGACCGGACCACTTTTCGCAGTGCAACGGACCGGTTACCGGACATGATGGACCTCCCACTCACGGTTTCTTCGTGAAGGTCATGTGCGCCGACCAAATTTTGTCTTCACGCAAGTGAGTTCCGTGCGCCGGGTCGTATAGCCGGCACGCGGAAGTGGGAGGACGATTCACTTCTTGGGTTTCAGATCACCCAGATCGGTCGTTTCGCCGGGCTTCACGGTCAAGTTGGCCCGCTCGTGGAGGAGTTCGCCGTCCTTCTTTTCCGGGTGGAACCCGGCGACGAGTCGGTACTGCTGGCCGGGCAGGAGCCCCTCGAGCTTGAACCGACCGTTCTTGTCGGTCTTGGTCTCGCGCCCCGTGAACCGCTGCCACGCGCCGGCATCGATTCCGAGCGCGCCGCGGTCCGCGAACACTTCGTCGGGCAAGTTGTCGTACTTCGCGCGGGCGAGAACGAGCCATACGCGGACATCGGCCCCGGCCCCAGGCGCCCCGTCCGCGTCGAACACGCGCCCGGAGACCGAACCGAGTTTCTCCAGCGCGACAGTGACAGGCGTTTCGGCGTCACCGGACACGGTCGCGACCGCGCCGACCGTCTGCGCTTCATCGAGAAAGACCACGGCTCGCGTGCGCGACGGTGAGAGACCGGCGATCTTGAACGTGTCCCCCGTCACCCGCTTCGCTTCAGCGCTCTCCGTGTGTCCGACCGCGAGCAGCTTGTTGGGCAATTTCCCGTCGATTCCCTGAACCACGAGCGGGCGCGATTTGCCGGACGTCAGTGCGAAATCGCGCGTCAGCGTCTTCGGTTCTTTCGGATCGATGTTCACCGCGACCACCGCGTGCAGCGCGTCGCCCGGGAACGAATCGACTTTGTGCTTGGCCAGCTCGACCTGGGCGTTGAGGCGCTGGAAGGCGTCTTCGGGGCTGGCGCACACGCCGATCGCACCTTCGCCGGGGAGGACGAGTAACTTGTACCGGCCGTCGTGGTTCAGTTGGTGCCAGCCACTGATACTGACGCTGATTCGTGTGTCAGTGAGTTCCAGGTACTCCTTAGCGTGCGGGTTGTCGTGCGCCCAGGAGTAGAACATCGACCCTTTGACTGGTTTACCGGCCGCGTCGAGCACGCGCCCGATCGCGACCACTCCGCGCTGGACTTTCATGTCCGCGGAGATGTCACCCAGCCCCGGTGGGTCTTCGATCACCAGATTCGTGTCGAAGTACGGGGCCGCGCCCAGCGACCCGGTGCCGAGCATGTACCGGATCTCCTTTCTCACACCCACGAGCCGGAACCGGCCGTCCTTGTCGGTCGCGGTCTCGCAGATGTTCGCGATCAGTTCGGCGACCTTCATACCGGGCACACCGGCGCCGGTCTTCGCGTCGCGGATCGTCCCCACGATCGGGCGCGCCGGACCGATGCGCAACGTGAACTTCGACCCGTGCAGGCCGAACGGCCCGTGCTGTTCGAGTTTCGGTTCGAGGGTCCGTGTGACGACGCGCACCTGGAGGTGTTCGGTCGTTTCGCCGCGCGTGGTGATCCGCGCCGCGCGGTCCTTCCCGATACCGGTGATCTTGAATTTCCCGCTCTTATCCGTCACGACCTGCTTCGGCAGCCCGACGGCTTCGGCCGGGATCGAGTCCAGATCGAACAGCGACGTGAGCCCTCGTGAGCGCTGTTCCTGGTTCACCCGGACGAAATCGTCGAGCGTTTTGTCCGGCTTCGGGCGGCCAATGCGCTCGATCGCGACCGGGAGGTTCGCAACGGGGAGCCCTTCCAGGTCGGTCACGCGCCCCTCCAGGGCCACCGCGTCTTCCTGGAGCGTGAGTTCACTCCGCATAGCGCCCGAGGGCGATGTTTTAGACGACAACTCGGCCCAATCCGGTGCGAATCCCGGCGCGAATGCAACCGCGACGACCTTCTCAAAGGACTGCGGGACCGTTAGCTCGGCTCGCCCGTTTGCGTCCGTCGTTCCCGTAGCTTGCTGCTTTCTTTCGGCCCAGACGCTCACGCTCGCGCCGGTCGCGGGTTTGCCGTCCGGCTTTTTGACAGTCACGGTTACGACCATCGGCTGCGGCTCGTTGCCTTTCACGTCCGCAGGAACCGGTTTCGCATCGGGTTTCGCGGCCGGAGCCGGTTGTGGGGCCTTGTCTTTCTCGTCGAGTTCAGGTGATTTCGCACTGCTCGCGGCCAGAACGCACACCACCGCAACCAGGCCGATTACGCCCGCGATTGTGTTCGTCAGTTTCGACAAGAGCGAAGAAGCGGTTACCTCCCGCGCGAGCCCGAGTGCCCGAGGGCGCGCTGACCCGCGCACGGCGTCCAGTACCGCCGCCACCGCGGAAGGGGTACTCGCACCCGCGGGGGCACCGGCGGCTGCGGCCAGTAGTCCGACCGAGAGCGCGACCCCGCGGCGGGCGAGCCGCGTGCGGAGCATCTCGCGCCCGCGCTCCAATCGTCCCTTCACCGTGCCGATCGTGACCTTGAGGGCCGCCGCTGCTTCGTCGCGCGTTTTGTCTTCCAAGTAGCAGAGCAACAGGGGAAGCCGGTAGCGGTCCGGGAGCTTGTCGAGTTCGGCGTGGAGCAGCACGCACGCTTCGCGCCACGAGAGGTCCGGCGCGGCTCCCGGGGCGCGTGCCTTCGCGTCCTTTTCTTTGCGGGTGCGGGCGTGCCCCGCGTCGCGCGCCTTAACCGCGACGCGGTGCGCGACGCCGTACAGCCACGGACCCAACCCGGCGCGCCAGTCGATGGCCTTCGCGCGCCGCACGAGCACGAGGAACGTGGCCTGGAACGCATCGTCCGCGTCGTGTGCGTCCGGGAGCACTTTCGTGATGGCCGAGCGCACGAGCCGGTCGTGCCGGCGAACGAGCGCCTCGAACGCTTCCTCGTCGTGCGCGTCGAGGAAGCGTTCGAGCAGGTCGCGGTCGGTCGCGTCGGTTCCCGTCGAATCCGGTTGTTTCCGGAGCCGGGACGCGATCTGAGTGAGCGTGTGGGTAGGCACCGTTCGTCCTCCGTCGGGAGCGTTATTGACACATATTCCCGTTTGACGCTCCCGCGGCACGCGAACTTTTTTTAGGGCGGGCTACTGGTCGTTGCTCGGTAGAAATTTTGGCTCACGAGGCGTCGAGGTGGGCCGTGGCAGCCCAAGCAGAGTGCGGACCACGCCGGCCACGCCGACCTTGTTGTGTGCCCGCGCCACTCATCCGTGTAAACGGTCGCTCCAGAGTTGGCGTGTGCCGTCACGAACGCGGTTAAGGTCTCCGGGGCCGTTCGTTCGACCTCCGGAGCCACTGCTCCGGTGCACCGACTCACCACCCCGACTACGGGTGGGCGGTCGTTGGCGACGTTCCCGTGCCCCCGTTACTTGTTCGCCCGGTGCCGGGGTTCGCTCTTGGCCGAGCAATTCGGACAATTTATCGGTCGTGGTCCGGGGTGGGATCGGGTGTGTCGGGGTGGAGCGCCTCGGTGCCCCGTGTGGCGAACCCCTTGAGGGGCCGCCCGGACCGTGCGCGGGTGACGGCCCAAGTGACCGGCGATCTTGGGAGCCGACCACCCGGCTGCCGACATCAGGGCTATCTCCAGGCGGTCCCGGGTCACCGCACGAAGTAACGGAGTGCGGGGCTTCTGTAACGCCCTTTTGAATGCCCGCTGTATTTTCTCCAGCGGCGGCGTTAAACTGCCCCGTGTTTCTATATTCGTAAGGGGGGTTCCCGATGAGTAGTCCGTTGTTCCCGCCGAACCGTCGATCATTTCTTGCGTCCGCCACGATCGCGGCGACCACTCCGTTCTGGACCGTGCGCGGCGCGTTTGCCGAGGAACTGACCCGCACCCCCGCCCAAACCGAGGGGCCATTTTACCCGAACAAATTACCACTCGACACCGACAACGACCTCCTCATCATAAACGACGGGATTACGCCGGCGGTCGGCGACATCGCGCACCTGACCGGCAAGGTGCTCGATGCGCGAGGGAACCCGCTGAAGAACGCGGTAGTGGAGATCTGGCAGTGCGACGCCAAAGGGGTGTACCTGCACACCGGCGACAGCGCGGAGAAAAAGGACCAGCAGGACAAGAACTTCCAGGGCTTCGGGCGGTTCGTGACGGGCAAGACGGGTGAGTACTACTTCCGCACCATCAAACCAGTTCCGTACCCCGGACGCACGCCGCACATTCACTTCAAGATCAAACAGGGGAAAAAGGAACTGCTGACCACACAACTGTATGTGAAGGGTGATCCGGGTAACGAGAAGGACGGCATCTGGAAGAGCGTGCGCAACGAGAAGCAGCGCGACGCGATCACGGTGGACTTCGAGAAAGTGAAGGGGTCGAAGACCGGCGAACTGGCCGCGAACTTCGTCATCATCCTGGGCGTCACACCCGCCGAGTGACACGTACTCGTTTCGGTATTTCTGGAGCCGGCCGCGCACAACGAATTTCAGTCGCGTGGGAAGTGAAGTTGCATTGTTCATGGGATCCGTGAGATTTAGCGATTCTCCCGGAATGCCATTCAGTGAAGGTGTACGTTGTTGGCCCCGTATGCGTCTGCGGAATTCGGCTCTGGGGCAGATGTGTAGGGATACTTCTTCGCTCGACGCCTCTGACACCATTGCTCGGGTCGCACGGGGTTGATGACTAATCTGGGTAACGGGGTGCCGGGCGGCGCGGACGAGAGCCACCGCAGTGCGCCCGCGAAGCTGATCCGCTCCGGGCTCACGCCCTGACGGTGCCCGGGCTCGCACATCACCACGCGGGCCAAGTTGTACGCGATGGCGAACTCCTGCAACACACCCGCTTTCGTTGCACACGTCAGTTATTCATTCTGAATATTGCCTTTATGATTGATCGTTTTCGACGCCCCGCCGCGCGGTGCAACTCGGCCCGCGCACCGTCACCAGCCTGCTCGACTGGTACGACGAGTTGCTCGCCGCGCCGCGGCCATCTCGATCGACATGCGAACCGACTCGAGTGGCACGGCCGCAGTGATTTGCGAACTGCTCGCGGCCCCCGGTTGGCGGAAGGCCCTGGGCACGCGGGCGGCACAAGTCCCCGCGGTCCACTCGCGCGAACGGTTCTTCGGCGCGCTCGGTGCGGTGTGGGAGCTTCACACGTTCGCGCCGCGTAAGGCCCGTTTCCTGGCGGTGAGTTGCTACAATCTCGACGTTTTTTGCCCCTCGCGGCTAACATTCGCCTCCGTTTTTGCCGCCTTTTGTGGCCGTGCTTCGCGATAAACGCCTGGAAATTCCAATACCAAAGCGTTCCATGCTAACATTTGCTCACGTTTTCGGAAAGCCGCCCACTCGTTGCCCCTGAATACCTCGCGCCGAATGAAGAATCGGCACCACTCAGGCGGTCATATCCAGTCCGTGAGGCCGAACCCGTCCAGCGGGTGGGCACACACCGGACAATCCACTTCGCGGTACCGGCCATCGGGAGCCCGCAAATCTGCTACCGTCACCATCCGCCCGATCTGTCCGCAGTGGTCGCACGGGAGCTGGCCGAGGTTCGCGATACCACCGGCATGCTCCCCGGCCTGACGCAATTCCCCCTCCACAGCGAACTCAGAGGTCTCGGCCGGGTCGCCCCATGCGTCGAGAATAGTCACGGTCCGCATCCCTCGAACCGGACCCGGGAAGGCGGTCACCTGGCAGGTACCGTCGCGCGCGGTCAGTCGGTGCATGGTGCCGCACGTCCCGCACGCGACCCAAACGTCCTCCTGAATGACGGTCCCGTCCTCTCTCCAGGCGGTTCCCCCGCCGACTTCGAGGATGAGTGGGCAGTGGTCACACCGGTACAAGTATGTTCCACCTGGCACGACCCGTCCTCCCGTGTGCGATGGTTCCTAACGGCTCCTGCTCAATGAAGAAATGATACCGACGCCCTGCTCACAGTGCTGCAACAGCGCTCTCAAGCGATTGAACCGGTTCAGACCACGATGTCACCTGGCTGGATGGTGAACGACTCGTACTCCTTCGAGCTACCGAACACCCGCAGTGTATCTCCGCTCTCGAATCGCACGGCGATGGAAGTTGGCGGGGCAACTTGTGTTTGCGTGACGCGCAGTCCCAGCAGTCGATGGAGCTGAAAAGCCCGGGTTCGGGGGGCAGGCTCGCTCCGGTCCAATACCGAACCGTCCGCCCCCAAAAGCTCCCATTTGCCATCCACATTGATAGCCCCGACCGGGTGAAAGATGAACTGCACCTGATGCACGCCCAAGCGAACCTGAATCAACTCGGAGCCGTGAAGAAAGTTCAGGTCTACCTCACTGGGGACGCCATACATCGTTTTCACCTCCACCACTTTCGCACTTGGCGGAAACTGTTTAGCGCACTGATCGGCTCACACCGGTCGCTCGCCAATCTCTTGGAATGCGGTCGCTCCGGCGCACGGTCGACGCGAGCCGACTGGTGAACCTACACCGTGCCGGCGCGTGTCCCCCGTTCTGAAACCGCCACCCGCACGGTGCGGACGTTACTTCACCAGCCGACTCGCGCCGACCGTGTACCCAGGAACAGATATCCCGCATTTTACGCGATCGATTCAGTGCCTACAATAATATAAGTGGATTTTTATCCACATTGAAAATTACACCCGCGTGACGCGAGGGACTGTCGCGGCTACAATCGTTGGCATCCCTTGAGGGTCCGACATGCGGAAGCCGTTCGCCATTTACCACGAACACCCCGACTGGTTCCGGCCGCTGTTCACGGAACTGGAGCGCCGGGACATCACCTTCGTTCGCCTCGACCCGCGGGCACACGTCTACGACCCGGGCGAGCACTCGTCGCCCTACGCGCTCGTGTTCAACCGCATGAGCCCGTCCGCGTACCTGCGCGGCGGGGTACAGGGGATGTTCTTCACGGTCGGGTTCATGGCCCACCTGGAGCGCCTCGGGGTGCCGGTCGTGAACGGGCTGAACGGGTTCTCCACCGAGATTTCCAAGGCCCGGCAGCTCACGCTGCTCGAATCGCTCGGGCTGCCGTACCCGCACTCGCGCGTCATCAACCACCCGTCGAAGGCGGTGGAGGCGAGCGAGGGCTTGCGCTTCCCGGTGGTGGTGAAGGCTAACATCGGCGGGAGCGGTGCGGGGATCGTGAAGTTCGCGTCGCGCGACGTTCTCGCGGCGGCGGTCGAAGCGAACCAGCTCGATTTCGGCGTGGACCACACCGCGCTCGTGCAAGAGTTCGTGCCAGCACGCGGCGGGCACATCACCCGCGTCGAAACGCTCGGCGGGAAGTTCCTCTACGCGATCAAGGTTTACACCACGGGCGAATCGTTCAACCTGTGCCCCGCGGACATCTGCCAGCGCGCGGACGGCGTCGAACTGGTCCGCGCCGCGTGCCCCATTGACGCGCCGAAAACCGGGCTGAAGGTAGAGGGCTACACGCCGCCGCCCGAGGTGATCGCGGCGTGCGAGAAGATCATGCAGACGGCCGGGATCGACGTCGGCGGGATCGAGTACATGGTTGATGATCGCGACGGCAAAATCGTCTATTACGATGTCAACGCGCTCTCCAACTTCGTGGCCGACGCGGTCAACGTGGTCGGATTTGACCCGTTCGCCCGGCTCGTCGATTATCTGGTGGCGCGGGCGAAGTAAATGCCCCCAGCATGTGCCCACCCAGCCGATTCGGACACAGCATGCACAATGACACCCGCTTCCTGGACCTCAATCGCACATACGGCGGCAAACCGGGTAAGCCCAGTTCAGTATTCCTCGATTGGCTCCGCTCCCACGGCCTGTCCGAACAGGCCGTCGCTGTTGTGAGCCGCTACGTCCTCGGAAAAGCGGGCGGGGTCAGAGCGCTCAATTTCTATTCCGAAAAGGGGATACTGGGAGCAAACGACAAAGACTTCGTACCAATCGCAATTCGTGACGGGCTTTTGATTGTCGGCGGGTGCCCGAACGGTGATCCCGTCGCCATCGACGTTCGCGAACATTTGGGCGCTGCGGGGTACATCTGCCACGAGACGATGTGGCACGTAGCCAGCGTGCGCGAAGTGTTTTTCCCGTTCGCCGCCTCACTGGATGAACTGGCCGCGATACTGACGGACGATGACCCGCCTTATGACTACTACCACGCCCGGGACCGATACGGGAACCAGACGGAACCAAAGTAAGGACTGTCACATGCGCTACGGTTACTGGATGCCCGTGTTCGGTGGGTGGCTGCGCAACGTCGACGACGAGAACATGGCGCCCACGTGGGAGTACAGCAAGCGGCTCGCGATCCGCAGCGAGCAGATCGGGTTCGATCTCTCGCTCGTCGCGGAACTGAACCTCAACGACATCAAGGGGGAAGAGGTCCCGTCCCTCGATGCGTGGAGCACGGCCGCGGCGCTCACCGCGGTCACGTCCAAGCTGGAACTGATGGTCGCGGTGCGCCCCACGTTCCACAGCCCCGCGCTCCTGGCGAAACAGGCCGCGAACATCGACCACATCGGCGGGGGCGGGCGCTTGTCGCTGAACGTCGTTTCGAGTTGGTGGAAGGACGAGGCCACCAAGTACGGCGTCCACTTCGAGCAGCACGACGACCGCTACGCCCGGACCGCCGAGTGGCTCTCCGTGCTCGACGGCGTGTGGAAGCAGGACCACTTCAGCTTCGAGGGGAAGTATTACCGCGTGCAGGACAACGTGCTCCAGCCGAAGCCCGCGAGCAAGCCGCGCCCGGTGATTTACGCCGGGGGTGAATCGGAAACCGCGAAGAACCTGATCGCAAAAACCTGCGACGCCTACGTGATGCACGGCGACCCGCCCGAGCGCATCGCCGAGAAGATCGCGGACATGCGCCGGCGCCGCGAGGGTTTCGGCCTGGGGCCGATGATTTATGGCGTGGCCGGGTACAGCATCGTGCGGGGCACCGAAGCCGAAGCGAAGAACGAGCTGAACCGCATCACGGACGTGAAGCAATCGGCCGCGGGGTACCACAACTACCAGCAGTGGCTCGCGGGCACGCAGCTCGAACAGCGCGTGTCGCTCGAAGACTACTCCGTGTCCAACCGCGGGCTCCGCAGCGGGCTCATCGGCACCCCGCAGCAAGTCCTCGACCGCGTGAAGGCGTTCGAGTCCGCGGGCGTGAACCTACTGCTCTTGCAATGCAGCCCGCAATTGGAGGAAATGGAGCGGTTCGCGGAGGAGGTAATTCGACCGAGCCGGTGAGTGGAGGGGGCGGTGATGCCCGACTTATATCGTTTGCAAGTTCTATCAATTCGCGACAAGTATTTAACTTGTCGTGTCACGGAACTCTACGACGAAGCCGGTCTTTGCCCTTCCCCCACGTTAGTTCTCCATTTCCTCTGGGACACGGTCGATGGGAGGACATCGGTTCGCTGCCCTACGGACGAAACAGACATCCTGACGGAATTGGCCCCAGACTTCGCCCAGAGTTCTCCGCTCGGCCAGGCTCTTGCAGGTCGCTACGCTTACGAAGACGGAGAATGGAACTGGAGAAACGCCGGGCGATTTGTCTCTTGTGTGGGGATCGTCGACCGCTGCGTCGCGACTACGGTCGATGATTATTTTGTCAGTGAGCGAGGATGGCACCGCACTCCGGTGGAGAGCAGAGCGTCCCAAGCAACATTCCACATCGGCGTCACCGACTCGCAATGGCTCGAACACCTAGCTCCCGGCATGGAATGGGAGAGTAGAGGATACCCAGAAGACACATACATCCCTCTGTTCGCGGACTGGCTCACACCAGATGTGATGCTTCTCGCAAAGAACCTCGATGAAACCGGAGATTTTAGCGGGCGGCCGGTTCTCGCGGACGCGCTCCAAGAAGCGTGGTGCGACAGCGACGAACTCCTCAATCACCTGCGCGATCCGAACGCAACACACGTGCGCGGGCGCTGGGCGCTCGACTTGATACTCGGCAAGGAGTGACCGTGGCCGCGCGAAAGACGATGACCGAAGCCGATTGGGTTCGCGGGACCAGTCCCCGGCAGTTGCTCGCGCTGCTCGACAGCCGGACCGGGAACCGGAAGCGCCGGCTGTTCGCGTGCGCGTGCTGTCGGCGGCACTGGCACTGGGTGGAAGACACCCACGCGGCGACCGCCGTCGAAGTCGCGGAGTTGTACGCCGACGGACTGACTACCGACAAGAAACTGGAAGCCGCCCGCAAAGAAGCCGCAACAACGGTCGGCGATCTCTACACCGATTACCGCCAGCACAACGGGCTGGAACCGTACATCGCTCACGTCCACGCGAGCGCGTGCGTCGAAGCCGCAAAGATCCCGCGCCCGGACCAGCCGCCCGACTCGTTCGCGACCAGCGCCGCCAACTACGCGGCCCAAGCCTACCTCCACGAGATGATTAAGAGCATTCACGCCCTCGACGATGAGGGGCACGAATACAAGGCAGACGAAGCAGCGGCCCAGGCCGCACTCGTGCGCGAAATCTTTGGGAACCCGTTCCGCCCGATCGTGTTCAACCCCGTGTGGCGCACGTCGGACGTAATGCTCCTCGCGGACGGCATTTATACCGACCGCGCGTTCGACCGGATGCCGATCCTCGCGGACGCCCTCCAGGACGCGGGGTGCAACAACGACGACCTGCTGGGCCACCTGCGTGACCCGGCCCTCGTGCCCCGGGAGCACGCCGACAGTGCGTCCGACCCGCCCCCAGTTTCACACGTCCTCGGGTGCTGGGCGCTCGATCTGGTGCTCGGTAAGGAATGAACCGGCGGTTGACCGGCCGCGTGCAATTTCGGTTCGGGGAACTACTTGCGTCGGCCCCGCCTTTTGGTTAGACTAATATTAACTCGCCCATCGTTACGTTGCCCGTCGCTCCGCCCATCTATCGCCCCGCACTCGCCCCCGTCGCCACTCCATTCACCAACTCGCGAGCGCGACCGCGTTCGGTCGTGCGTTCCGCGGGTCCAGCGACACTGGGAGGACCGGATGAATCTGACCCAATCCGAAATCGACCTCGACCTGGGCTCGGTCACGATGAGCTGCTCGACCGACGAGATCGCGACCGTGCTCGCGGGCCTGCTCCGCGAAATGCGGTCCGCGGCCCCGTTCATCCGCCCGGACGAACGGGACGTGCTCCGGCAGATCATGGCGCACGACAGCGGGGCGCTCGCGGTGGCCGAGGTGTTCCCGGATTTCGCACGGGGTTCCGAAGCGCACACGACGCTCCGCAAGTTGCGCACCGCGCAATTCATCCGACCCGCGGGCCGGGACTGTTGGGGCCCGCACGAGCACATCGAGATCCGCCCGTTCGCGCGCGTCGTGTGGGACCGGCTCGGTGAAGCGGGCGTGTTCGGCGACCCGCCCGCGCTGGACGAGGACGACGTCGACCTCGCACTCCCCGGTGCGGACGACCCGGCCGAGGAGCAGGAACCGGAACCGGCGCCCGCCAGAAGGGGCAAGCGCGCGGGCGCGCAGTGGGACGAGGGCGACGTGCTGGACTTCCTGAACGACGAAGACACCAAGGGGTGAGTTCGCTCACTGGACGAAGCCGGTGAACCCCGCCCGCCAGGGCGGTGGGTGGGGTTCGGTTCGGGGGATGTTCCCAGAAATCCCGGGGTTGAAACCCCGGGCTATTTCCGGTGACCCCATTCGGGGTCCAAAAGGCATTGTGTTTCGGACGCCAACGGCGTCACCGGGAATAGCCCGGGGTTTCAACCCCGGGTGTCCTTGTGACGCTACCCACCGCCCTTGTGAGTGGGGTTCGCCAAAACACATCTCTACTCCGGCACGAAGCCGGTGTCGAATTCATGCGCGATCGCATCCGTGCCCTCAATCCGCGCGTTCACACAGCGCACCGATTTGCTTCACGTCAAATCCTCAACTAAGGTGTGTGGCACACTCAACGCCCATCGCCACTACGCCCATCACACGAATTCGTATTCGCCCGCCCGGCGCATTCGCACGAGCGGGCACCGGCACGGAGAACCGGATGAAAGCGTCGCAAGTGGACATTGATGTCGATAGCGTGATGATTCGCTGCACGGCCCGGGATCTCAAGGCCAACTTCGGGTGGCTCCTGTCCGAGATGCGCGCCCTCGCGAAACTGCTTCGCAAGGAGGAGCGGGACGTGCTGCGCGTCATCATGAACCACACGGGTGTGGCGCTGACGGTGCGGGCGGTGTTCCCGCAGTTTTCACGCGAGGGCGAATCGCACCGCACCCTGCGCCGGCTTAGAGCAGGAAAGTTCGTCCGCCCCACCAAAACCGGGCGCTGGCACCTGGACGAGCCGATCGAACCGACGCCCTTCGCGCGCATGATGTGGGACCGCATGGGCGAGGAGCGCATCTTCACCCCGCACGCGAAGCCGAACCCGCTCTCCGCGAGCACGCGCACCCCGGCCCCGCGCTCCGCGGTCACCTGGGACAACCTGCTCGAGCGCATCCACGAGCGGAAGAAGCAACCGGAGTGAGCGCGGCTCAACTCTTCCCCAAGATCAAGTCAACGACCCAACAGCCCCGGACGTGTTCACCCGGTTGGGGACAGTGGGGCCGGATGTCTTCCTGCAAGCACCCGGCGTCCTGAAGTGCGTCGGCCAAAATGGGCACGCGATCAAAAGCGTGGTCTTCGTAAATGCCGTCGGCAAGTGCAAGAACGGTTGAAGTGAACCAAGAGGGATCAGTAGCGACGCCGGTGGATGGGGCGTGCTGATGAGTGATTTCGGTGTACTCAAACACAGCCAGAAATGACAAGTGCCCGACCAACGATGGTCGGGCACTCAGAAAATCGCGGGGCGAGGCTACTTTTTCTTCTTGAGGGTATCGACCTTTTTGTCCGCGTCTTCGAGTTCAAGGCCGTCATCACCCTTGAAGGTAACCGTGAGGTCGTGCTTGATTTCCTGCTCGTTCAGGGTCAACTTCACCGCGAGTTTTTTGCCGTCGAGTTTGTACGTGCCTTCGAGCTTTAAGTCCTTGCCGTCGTTGTTGATGGTGACGGTCATTTTGCCTTCCTTGGCGAACTCCACGATCGCGCCGACCGGGGAATCGCCGGTGGACTTCGTGATTTCCCATTTGCCGAGCAGTTTGGCCGTGTCGTCGGCCCGCGCGGTGCCCGCGAGGGCGAACACAGCCAGCCCGAACGCGGCGGCCAGGAGCGTCTTCATACGAGTTCCTTCACACGTTGTTCATCACCCGCCTCTGGTGAACGTCACCGCGGGCGGGGAATGGTACGAGGGGAGTCAAGTTACGCGGCTTGTGCGCGCCCGAGCATGTGCTGGATCGCACCCGTGATCTCGCTGACGTCCGCCAGCGCGCCGATGCCGACGTCGCCGCACGCGAGCTGCTTCGAGACGGGTGCCACCACGCGGAGCGTCGGGCTGCGGTCGTTGATCTGCTGAATGAGCGGCTCGTCGCCGAGGTGAGCGGGGATGTGGCCCGCCCCCGCATCAGCGGCGATCGAACGCAGGTGCCGCCGCGTAAAGGGGTTTTGCCACATGAGCGTGTTCATCGCGGGTGCGAGGACCACCGGTCGCGTGACGTCCCACGCGCGCCACACGCACGTCAGACAGTTGTCGCACAGCCCGACGGCCAGTTTCGCCAGCGTGTTCGCGTCGAGTGGCGCAACGGCGAAGATGTCGGCCCACTTGCGGAGTTCAATGTGTAGCACCGAGTCGCCGCGTTGGTAGCGCTCGCCCGCGTCGCGCCCGGGCCACTCGTCTTCGTCGAGAAAGACGAAACCTAACCCCCCAACCCCCTTCCCTAGGAAGGAAGGGGGGGCAGAACCATCGCTGGTTTTAAGCCCATCTCGTTTAAGGGGAGGAGTTTGGGGGAGGTTCTGCCCGATCGCTTTGGGATCGAAGAAGTACGTGGCCGCGTTGGTTGCGACGACCTTCACGGCGTGCCCGGCGGCGGTGAGCGAATCGAAGAGGGCCGGCACCCGCACCGCGGCCACGCTGCCGGTCGCTCCGAGAAGTACGTTAGCCATCGCGCGTCCGTTTCAGATAGAGGTCTTCGAGTGCCAGCACCAAACGGTCCGGGATCTCGCGCCGCGTGGCCCGCTCGTACCGACCGGCGATCGGTCCGAGGTACGCCCAGTGTGCCGCGCCGTCGAGCGTGTTCGCCACGATGACGTCGGCCCCGGATTGAGTGCGCGACGCTTCCGCGGCATCCACGAGTTCCTGCTCGGTCAGATCAACCTCGAGCTCGAACTTCACCAGTACCCCGGTAAACCCCCACGGGTGTCGGATGCGGTCGACGAGCTTCGGTGCCCGCACGAGTCGCACCCAGAGTTCGGGTTCCGCACTCCGGATTTTACCGGCTTGTTGCTCGGTGAGGGTTGGCGTTCTGGTGCCCGACTCCCACTCGCCGGTACGAGCGTTGAAGAACGTTCCCGCGTTGGGTGTAAACGTCCCCGCGGCGAGGAAATCACTGACCGTAGCAGAGTGGCATACCACGTCGAACGCGGCGACGCGAAGTTGGTTATGCAAAATCGAGGTCAGTTCATCAAACGTTTGGTACGAGAGCACCGAGAAGCGCTCGCCGGGGGAGCGAGGGTTGAGGCCGAATTCGAGCAGCGCGTCCGGGTTCGAGGTCACGAACGTGACCGTGTGTCCGCGGCCCCACGCGGTGCGAGCAATGGGCGTCCCCGTGCGCCCCGCGAACGTGTTAGTGATGCACCGAACCCGGTCGATTGGGGTCTGCGTGTTGCCAGCGGTAATCAGGAAGTTCATCGGACGGCACGGGCGGAGATAGGCGAGACTACTGTCAGGTTAGCGGATTCCGACCGTCCCGCACGATTTCACGCCGCACGGAGAGCCGGCGCCGAACCGCGTTCCAGCCACTGCACCGTCTCGCGGACGCCCTCTTCGAGCGCGGTCGCGGGGACGTCGCACCCGGCGCCCCGCAGCTTCTGCGTCTCGGCTCGGGTGAAGTTCTGGTACTTCCCGGCCAGGTCGCGGGGCATGTCGATGAAGCTGATGCGCGGCTGTAACCCGAGTGCGGTGAACACCCCGCGTGCGAGATCGTGGAACGTGCGGGCCTCGCCGCTACCAGAATTATAAACGCCACAGGGGGCTTCGTTGCGCCACAACCAGAGAAGGTGATTGACGCAATCGCCGACGAACACGAAGTCGCGGCGCTGGCCGCCGTCGCTGAACTGCGGATCGGTGGAGCGAAACAGCTTCATTTCGCCGGTCGCTTTGACCTGCTTGTGCGTCTGGTAAACGACGCTTGCCATGCGCCCCTTGTGCGATTCACGCGGGCCGTACACGTTGAAGAACTTCAGCCCGGCCCACTTTGAGGGAGCGGGCCGGTTGGCCGCAACTTCTGCGAGTGCCCAGATATCGAAATCGTTCTTGCTCTTGCCGTAGAGGTTCAGTGGGCGCAGTTCGCCCGGCGAAGTGTGGTCGTCGAAACCGAGCGAGCCGTCGCCGTAAGTCGCGGCACTCGAAGCGTAAAACAGCGGTTTCCGCTTTCGGGCACACCATTCCCACAAGTGCCGCGTGTACTCCACGTTGTTGCGAAAGAGGTAGTCCCAACTCGTTTCCGTGGTGGAACTGCACGCGCCGAGGTGAAAGATCGCGTCCGGTTCGATGCGTCCGGCTGTGAGGTCGTCCAGGAAGTGATCGTGGCGGCTGAACGCGAACCGCGGCAGCCCGACGAAGTTCTCTGCTTTTGCGGGCGTAAGTTCGTGATCGACCAGGAGAAGCAAGTGCCCTTCGGCTGCGAGTCGGTGGGCGAGGTTCGATCCGATGAACCCGGCCGCGCCGGTGACGGCGATCATGGTGCGGTTCCTTCCGTGGTGCTTACAGAGAAGAACCGCGGATTACGCAGATAACGCAGATCAGAACCGAAGATTCACGTTTTCTGTCTTAATCTGCGATTTCTGCGTAATCCGCGGTGCTTCCGTCTTCCTACTTCTGCGCGTTTACCCGACTCCGCGGTCGCGATTTCGGTACCTCAACGGTTGTGAGGTGGTCGGCGAGCGCCTGTTCTGGTTCGGGTACGGCCTCGCTCAGTTTTGGGAGCAGCGGACCGGGGTTCGGGTCGGTGCGGAGCGTCTGGAGGTAGTCGTGCAGCACTTTCTTCGCCCCGGGACCGGTCCGCAGCATCAGGTGGACCCAGGCCCACGCCTCGCGGTACTCCGGTTTCTGCATTTCCACAACGTCTTTCAGCTTTTCGAGCCGCGCGAGATCGGGCTGAAACGGCCCGCGCCGCAGTGTATCCAAGTGCTGGGGGTTCACGCC
Source organism: Gemmata sp. SH-PL17 (assembly GCF_001610855.1). Taxonomy (NCBI): domain Bacteria; kingdom Pseudomonadati; phylum Planctomycetota; class Planctomycetia; order Gemmatales; family Gemmataceae; genus Gemmata; species Gemmata sp. SH-PL17. The sequence continues at coordinate 6,852,212 of NZ_CP011271.1, read as the reverse complement.
ATCCTGATGTGGCGGCAACTCGAAGAACCCCGCCAACCCTTCATCGAGCCACAGCGGAACCTCTTTCAGCACGCTGCGCAGAAGGGCGTGCGTGAGTTCGTGCCGCAAATCGGTGGAGAGATGGTCGCCCAGCCAGGTGAAGATCTTCAGCTCGTCCGTTCCACCGGTACGCGGCTCCGCGATGAAATATGCACGTCGCGGCGGCAGATTCCGGTACTTCGCGCGCATGTATCGCTCGTACCGCTCCTGCGTGTCGAAGAGGAAGACCTGCACAATGCTGTTGCTGGGTGGCAACTTGAGTTCGCTGAAAACCTGTTCCGGCAGAGCATCGAGTTCGGCGAACAGCGGGTCGGTCTTATCGATCTCGAAGTCGTGATAGAGGACGTAGTAAGAGCCGCGTGTGTGTTTTTTGCCGGGCGGGGCGGTCGAAACCGGCGTGCTTGTCGCGGGCGTGGAAGGTGGCGGCGGTTCCTCGGAGCGCGGGGGCGCTGCCATCGGGTTGGTTCGCAGTGCATCACAACCCGTCAGCGCACTGAAGAGTGCTGCGAGGGCCGCGAGGCGAACAACCGGAGAGGAGCGCGGCGAAAACGGCATACACATCGCCCCGCGACACGGGAACAATCAGCGCTGCGCGTTGAGCACAACCGGACTATCTTCGGTTATGAGACGCGCGGCACTTCACATTTCGCGGGCAATATCGATTATCCGAGCACGCGCCCGCTCCGGTGGTTCTTTGCCACCTTCGCGGCGGTCGCCTCAGATACCGCATTCCACCACGTTTTCCAGCCTAACTGCCTTTCCCCGACGCTCAGGTACGCGCGCAGGAACCGCAGCCGTTCCGTGCGAGTGACGTGTGGCGTTGCAAGAAAGCTCGCGTTCAATCGGGCGAGCTCTTTGGCTCGTCGGGCGAACGGAACCGCATTCAAACTGGCTCGAACACCAACGAGATCAATGAGCACGGGCGTCGCGTTCGCGGGGTCGATCGCCGCATTCTGGAGCATCACGTTGGGTGCCTTCAGATCGCGGTGCGAAACGCCGCGGTCGTGCATGGTACGCACCACGCGGGCCAGCTTTTCACCCCACGCACGCAATACGTGGGCATCGCGACACGCTTTCACGGCTTCGGGCAGGCCGATCGCGTGTGGCACCTTTTCGGTAAGCAAATAGCCTTCCGCGGGCAAAAATCCGCCGCGGTAGACGTGAAACATGGCCAGTGGACGCGGGGTCGGGAGCCACCGCTCGCACAATCCGTGACCGAACAACCACGACCGGCGAACCGCGGACGAGCGGAACAGGTTTTTCAGCAGGTCGAGGGTGCTTCGCACATTAACGCGCTTCAAAATGACGGTTCGCGGTCCGTCGGGAGTCGGCATCTCCAGTTCCGCAACCGTGGAACTCACGCACTGCTTGAGCAGTCGCGTACCAGGCTTCATGAATAGGTCGTTGGGAGCAGCCAGAAGCAAGCGAAGGAAGTCGCCTGGCAGGTCGCGCACGGCCAGTCCCCGTACTCGCCCTGACCGTATTTTGCGAATGGTGCGGTGCGTTCCGCGGTACCGCGTCGTGCGCGTCACCCAGAACCGGCGATTGGAGGCGAGTGTTTCGCGCTCCAGTTCTTTTGTTTCCTTCGCACCGAGGTTGGGGAGTGTTTTGCGTCCCTCGCAGTAGCCGCGCCAGAACCGGAGCCGATCCGTTTGACTCGCACGCAGTTGGAACCAACGGTTGAAGCGGACCAGATTCGCGCGACTTTCGGTCCACGACAACGGCGCGCCGAACCGGACAGCATGGACGTCGAGGAGGCTGAATTGGGGGCAAAGGGATTCCCCCTCCACAAGCAGATTGCCGGGGTGTGGGTCTGGGTGCGCGACGCCGTTGTCGTGGAGCTGAGCCAGGAACGCACCTAAAGCGTGCGCCAGTTTACGGCGTTCGCACGGAACGAGTGTGCGATTCTCCACGAAGTCGGGGAAAGCAATTGCGGGGACGAGGTCGCGTGTAATGAGAAAGCTTTGACCCGGCCAGCGCGTGTCCGACGTGCCCCATGCGAGTGGAATTGCCGCACCGATACCGAGCGCGCGCAGGCGGGTGGCGTTCTCGAATTCGAGCCGCGCTTTTGGGGATCGTATTACTTCGCGCGCCCATGCACGCGGGCCGTTAATGCGACAGTGCTTTACGTACACCGTGCCGGACGCGAGCACGACGCGATACACCGTGCGATGCGGGCCGCTTTTTACCACTTCGGCCGAACCGTCGGCGATCCAGGCATCAAGGGCCGGTCCCGCCGAGCCGAAGAGGGCTTGGCCTTCGGGCGATAGGTGCCAGACGCGGTCGCGTGCGCGCACGATCGGCCCGGTCGCGCCTGCGACCAGAGAGCCGAATTTGCGGAGCACGTCACCGAACATGAGGCACCTTTGCCGATTCGCGATCGGCTTTATCCGGCCATCCGTGTGGTTCCAAAACGAGCCAACGACCCGATCCACAAACGGGCGCCCGCTTCGACGCTGTAATGCGTTTCCACGTCGCACCGAGCCGTTTCGCCCAGTCTTTTTCGCATCCCGACATCTGCGGCCAGCGCTTGAATTGCACGGACCCACTCACCGGTTGAGTTCGCGCGGAAGCCCGTTTCACCGTCGCGCACGAAGTCGGCTTGCACACCGACCGGGTTCGCAACCACTGGTAGGCCCGCGGCTTGATACTGGAGCACTTTTAGCGCGCACTTTCCACGGCTCCACGGATCGTCGGGTACCCAGCCGATGCCGATGTCCGCTAACGCGATTTCCGCGGCTTCGGTCGCTTCGACCCAGGTGCAACGCTCGACTGGTAAGTCGGGGAATTCGGTAAATCGGTCGCAGATGAGTTTTAATCGTGCGCCTGGTACCGCGCGCCCGATTGCACTGAGAGTGGGGCCGAACCGTTCCAGTCCTTGCAGCGTACTCGCCGATCCCACCCACACGAGCCGAAGGGCGGAATCGTGGCTGGTGCGCTCCCGGACGTGGTACTTCGTGACATCCACACAGGTCGGGATCACGGTGATGCGGTTCGCTGGCACGAATTTCCGAGCTTCTTCTGCGAGGTACGCATTTCCCGCGACCACCAAATCGCACGCTTGGATCGTGGCTCGGAAGCGCGCGGCTCGTTTGGGATCGTTAAAGCCCTTTGTGGAGTAAGAATCGCGGAGCCAAACTGCGTCATCGAAGTCGAAAATCAGGCGCTGAACCCGTCGGCGCAACAGAGCGATGACCCACCGCGGAAGCAGCTTACGCTGGAGGATGATCGCGTCGTAGGACGTGAGATCACGACCGAGGGCCGCGCGACCAAACAGTGATTGTGGGAGGGGTTGGAAATCGAGAGTGTGGCCGGCCGCTACAAGCGCGCTGTGGAACGCGGTGAGCCGGTACCGGCAACACACGTGTGATTCGGATTCCACCAGCGCGACCAACCGCACCGCGACCCTCCCTGGTCCGTGGTGCCCGCTGTCCTTGTGGGGCACCGCCTAGCCCCCACCACCCTTGTGGGTGGGGTTCACGGTTCCGACTACCTTTTACGCCGCGAAGCCAGCGCGCGGTCGATGTCGCGCTTGGCGTCGGCTGACTTCATCGACTCGCGCTTGTCGTGTGCCTGCTTACCCTTCGCGACCGCGATCTCTACTTTCGCCTTACCGTCCTTGAAATACAAGCGGAGTGGGACGAGCGTCAGCCCTTTCTCGGACGCTTTACCCGCGAACTTGTTGATTTCGCGCCGGTGGAGCAGCAGTTTTCGCGTGCGCTTCGGCTTGTGGTTCGCCCGGTTCCCGTACAGGTACTCGGGAATCTCGGCGCCGATCAGGAACACCTCGTCGTTATCAATGCGGGCGTAGGAATCTTCGAGGTTTGCGTGCCCGTCGCGGAGACTTTTCACCTCGGTGCCTACGAGCACAATGCCGCACTCGATCCGGTCGGAGATTTCGTATTCGTGTAGCGCGCGCCGGTTCCGGCACACGTTCACGGTGCCATCAGCCTCGGCCTTCTTGTCTTTTTTATCGCCCTTCGCCATGATGCGTGTCTCGGTGCAGTGCCGTTCCAGCGTCGCATTCTATCAAGCTCACCAAACCCGTCGTAGGCCATTCTGTGGTACGGTTCGTTGTTCTGACCCACGACTGGCCCGAGCCTCACTGGGATTTCCTGGTCGAAGCCGGCGACACACTCCGTGCTTGGCGACTGTTAGCAGAACCCGTTTCCGGGGTGGATGTTCCTGCGGAACCAAACTTCCCACACCGGCTCCTGTACCTCGATTACGAGGGACCGGTCTCGGGCGGGCGCGGGCACGTGTTGCGTTGGGATGCTGGCACTTGCGTTTGGGCCGCCGATGGACCGAACCGCATGGAACTTGAAATCCGGGGTACGAAGTTCACCGGTTCGGTCGTGATTCGGCGCGAGGGAAAATCGTGGGTGTTTCGACTCACGGCGTCGGCGGCGGGTTGACGCCCGTAGGTAGAGCGGGGGCCGGGTCGAGGAACGACCGCCCCGCGACGATGAGTTTCCCGTCCTTTACGTCCAGTGTGAGCACTTGCGAAGTCGGGCGCGGTTGTTTCGAGAAGAATCGGAACAACCCCACCGGATTGCTCTTGTTGCGATACCACGTGACGTCAATGCTCGATTCGCGCGCCACGTCCCCGATTTTGTCGAGGATCGATTGCGAACCGAACGGCAGCCCTCCGGCTTGGAGGGCGCACACTTCCACCGCGGCGACGTTCACCTGATCCGCTACGAGCCACACCTTCAGGTCCATCCAAACAACTGAACTCCAGAAGCCCTCACCGTACCGCAACCCGAGTTTGAGGTGATCGCCCTCAATTGCGATTCGCGGCGAGTGGAACCCTTTGGGGAGCAGTTCGGAAAGGCCGTCTTTTGCCCCCATGTTCTCCGTAAAGAAGCAGTTCAGCTCTTCCGTCGTGAACGTGTCGCCCCATTCGGCCTTGGCACGGATGTCGTTTTGCAGATCGAGGACGCGAGTGAGGAACTTGGTGGATCGCTCGTGCGAGTCCCAATCGGCCGTTTTTTTCGCTGCAGTCGCGTAAAACGCCGGGTCGCGTTTCACAGCGACGACGAGCGCACCGCTCGCCAGACCTGCAAACGCAGCCAAGATCGCGAGTGCCAGAAACATCGGTCGCCGACGGCGCATAACAACCCTCCGCAGCATGGCAAATACCCCGTGGGGGGAATCTGGTCAACGCCGACCGCACAGCGCGATTGCGCCGCGCGAATGGGCAAACCGGGGACTGGAAAGGAATTCGGAGACTTGGCAAACGCCGGATAATGCGGTTACGTTTAGAGATGCAATGGTCGGTTCGCGTTCAGAACTTTGGGAGGGCCGGCACGATGGGCTTCAAAGGGTATCGCTGGCTAGGGGCTGTCGTTACGGGCACCAACCTGTTTGCGGCAGCTAACGCCGCACAGCCGCCGCGCCCGGCCGCTCCGCCTCCTGATCTGACCGAACTCGCAAAGGCTAAACAGCAATTCGCTGAGAAAGAAGCGGTGAGCGTTGTTGGGAGTGCGTGGGCAGCCGCCAAGCAGGAGATGGCACGTTCCAACCGACCGAAAGCGATCGAAATTCTGAAAAATGCGAAGCAGAACTTGCCCGCGTCCATCAGCGAAGCGACCCGAGCCTGGCTCTCGAACTCAATAGACGCGAAGGTCGCTGAGCTTGAAGGGAAGCCGGTTGCAAACCCGGCTAATCCCGGCATGAAACTTGACCCGAAAAGCCCGGAGGTGTTGGCCGCCCAAAAAGTCCTTGAAGAGAAGGCCGTTGCCGAGCGCAAGGATGTAGTTGCGGGGCTCCAAACGGTGCAACAAGCGGACAACGCGGGCCGGACTGCCGAGGCACAAGCCGAGATCGCGCGCCTGACAAAACTGTACCCGAAAAACCCGTCCGTTATGGCTCTTGGTCAGAACGGCGGAATGAAAACTCGCCTCGAAGACGCGATCGCCATCCAGATGGAATTGCGTGATCGGTGGGTAAAGAACCAGGAAAGCATCACTCGGTCGTCTTTCCCGGCGATTAACGACGTCGAGTTTCCAAAGAATTGGACGGAAATTAGCGAGCGGCGGTTGAAGAACAGCACCATTCAACTGACTGCGAAAGAAAAGCAGATCATCGATGCGCTCGACAAACCTATCAAGGTGGATTTCCGCGAACGGCCACTTGAGGAAGCGCTGCAAGACCTCTCGAACATGCTCGGGCAGGATCTGTTGATCGACAAGAAGTCGGTTGCGGACCTCGAACTCGATCTCAAGAAAGGCGCGACCCTCCAGGCGAACGGGCTTTCCGGTCGCACTGTACTGCGATCGATCCTCGCGGCGCAAGGGCTAACGTTCGTGGTGAAGGACGAGGCGATTCAGATCGTCACCGTGGAGCGATCGCGGAGCCTCCTCACCACTCGCGTGTACTATCTCGGTGACTTGATCCAGGGAGTCGGGCCCTTCGGAGATCTCCAGTGGGGGCCGATCCTGAACGCACAGCAAACGGCTGCCAATGCCGATGCGATCGTGGCGGCGATTCGGAAGTCGATCGATCCGCTCTCGTGGAACGGTGAAACCCACGGTCCCGGTTCGATCACATACGACTACCTGACCAAGTCTATCGTTGTGCGCGCTTCGGCCGAAGTTCACTACTCGTTGGGGCGCACGTTCAACAAAAGGTGATCCGTGGCACAACTCCACCTGCCCTTGTAGGCAAGTGAGCCCCGCCCTCGTGGGCGGGACTCACTTTATGCGGCTTTCTTGATTTTGCGCACTTCACCGAACACGTTGAGCAGCGCCTGGTAGTGGTGCTCGAAGGTCCATTTCGTGCCCGTTTGTCGTGCGGCACTCGATGCTTCTGCGCGGTAAGAATGGTCCGTGAACCGGTGCATCGCAGCGGCCAGATCCTTCGCATTGTGTGGGTCGTTGATGACCGCGCCGTCGCTCGGCGGAGTGAGCAGTTCGCTCGCGCCGTTGTACCGCGACGTGATGACCGGCAGCCCGCACGCGAGTGCTTCGAGCGCGACAAGCGAGCACGGATCGTAGAACGTCGGGTGAACGAGGAAATCTGCGGCGAAGTAGCAGTTCTTCGGGTCGTCGCGGTGCCCCAGGAACACCACGCGGTCCGCGACGCCGAGCTTCTCCGCTTCCCGCTGGTACCGCTTGAACTTCGGGTTCCCGACCACTGCTAATCGGAACGGCTTGTCGCGCGGGACGAGCGCGAGTGCTTTCAGGAGCGGGGAGAGGCCCTTCAGCCGGTAGTTCATCGCGACGAACAGCCCGACCGTCTCTTCCGGGAACACCATCCACCGCCCGCGCTCCTCGTGCCGGCGCTTGAGCCGGTCTTCGGCCGCGAACCGCATCGGGTCGATGGCGCTGCGCACCACGCGCACGGACTCGGGCGGCACGCCGTAGAACTGCTCGAAGTGTCGTTGCACCATGAAGCTATTCACGATCACAAGGGGCTGGTTGGGCCCCAGGTACTGCTTGCGCTCGAGCCGCGCGAACGACCAGGCGGCCGGGTCGAGCCACTTACCCAATGCGGCAATTCCGCGCGAAAGCGCGTTAGGGAATTTCAGCAGGTTGTGGGCCGCGCTCGCGGCGTGTAACCCGCCCTGCGGGTAGAGAACGTCCTGGCCCCACGTTTTGTCGAAGCCGATGCTCACGTCGTGTTGGTTGTGTTTGAGCGCTTCTTCGCACGCGGCCCCGAACCGCCACGGGCGGAGGAACCGCGGGCCGCTCGGCACATCAATGCGGTGGAAGTGCGTCGCGGGCGGCAGCGCGTTCGCGTCCCAGCGCGCCGCATAGAGGTGAACCGCGTGCCCGTCGCGCGCGAGCCGGCGCGCGAGGTCGCCGAGGTAGGTTTCCGCCCCGCCGCGTGCCGGGAGCACGCTCTCGTAACACAGTGCGATGTCCATCTAAGCGGCGCTCCGTTGCCGGTCGTAGGGCACGGCCGACGGCTTCTTTTCGTTGTGCCGACGGTACAGGTTCCACTTCCACTTCACGAGCGGGCGCAGCCACTCGCCCGGGCACTTCCCACCGGGCCAGTTGCGCCGGTACAGCTTCCAGAACCGCACGCGGTCGCGCGCCGTCACGCCCTCCACGTCGGAGGAGAACAGCAGTTGGGCCACGTCCTTCACCTGCCACCAGACGGCCGTAACCGGGTGCCGCGAGAGCCGGTGCAGGTCGATCATCACGGCGCGGTTCGTCCAGTCGGAAGGTACCGTCCGCGTGAGCGCTTCCGGGATGTAGAAGTGGCAGAAGTAGAGGTCTTTGTGAAACACCTTGCGCAGGTGGAGTTCGCGCGCGAGTCGCGCGAGTTCGGCCGTTAGCCCGCGTTTCCATCGCGCGAAGGATCGCGCATCGAGCGCCCGGGCCGCACGCGGAACGGCTTCGTGCAGCGGGAGCATCCCGTGCAGTTCTTCGACCGCGAGAAACCCCTGCAACTTGCCCCACGGCCCGACGAACTGTCCCGCTGCGACCGGGCGCGGAACGGGGAACCCGTGCTCCTTCGCCCAGCACAGGCGCTGCCACTCCTGGAGCCCCGGGGACCACGCGCGCCCGGGCATCAGCGTGGCCAGAACCCCGTGGAGCCACGGCAGCCGGTAGTGGCGCTTGAGGTACACGCTGAGCTTGTCGCGGCCCTCGGTGAAGACCTTGCGCCCGATCGACCGGCCTTGCTTCTGGTACTCGCGATCGGTGAGCGGCACCTGCATAACGCGGTCCGGCCAGTTCTCGCCCGCGAACCGCTCCCAATCGGCCTGGCGCCGAATCAGCCGCACGCCGCGCCGGATCCGGCGCCACCACGACGACACCGGATCGCCCACGGCCGGCGGGAACCGCGACGGATCGGAGTTGAGATTTCGCGGGTGCGCGTTCATTCCACTCCTAGCAGTCGGGCTACGTCGCGAATATCCCGCCTTCGGACCGAAGCACTCACGCGGCGCACGATTCGTACCGCACGCGGATCGGCCACACACACGGCGCCGTCACACACCGCGAACGCGGCCTGCGGATCGGTCAGCACGCACCCGGCGGCGTGCAACTTAGCCAAGCCGTCGGTGACGCGATCGAGGACCGCCCGGCGCGCGGCGGAAGATGCCGTGTGCCGCCATTTCTGCAAGGGCACTCCGGGCGGGCTTTCGTACAGCGCGAACCACTCGGCCCCGATCGCACTCGTGAGCCGCTGACCAAACGCGAGTAAACGCGGACCGGGCACGCCGTACCGCTGAAGGTGGAACAGCACGCGGCCGATCGTCACACCGGGCGAGCGCCACGGGGTGGCTCGCGCCCACGCGCGGAAGCGGCCAACGGGGGCGGATGTGTAGCCGCGCACGAGCGTCGCGTCGCGCCCCAAGACGCGGAGAGTGATCGAGTCGTTCGCGCCGGGGCTGTAGAACGGCGGGGCGACCGCGGGCTTGGGCCATTCCACAGCGATTTCCGGGATGGCGCACACCGCTTCGCCCGCGAGCCACACGAGCCGTTGTTTCTGCGAGGCGCCTTCGGGTTGCAGCTGATCGCGAATGGATCGACGCTTCGCGTGCCGCGCTGCGGCGCGAAGCACGAGCGCGTTCAATGGCATGCGTTCGGCGTTTTGCTGAGCGGGTAAAGACGATGCGCGATACGCTCGCAACACGCGAACCCGCTCCGGGGGCGGTGACAGCGTTTCCGCAAGTGAAGCGTGCAACGCGCCCAGCGCGTTTGTTCGCTCAGGTTCGCTCGCGGACGCGCTGCGTTCTGCGGATTGCCAGTCCAGGAACGTAATCGCGAGCGTATCCGGGTTCACGAGGACGTGCTTCGCGGTGAGGTCCGGCGAACTGAACCCGGCCGCGTGAACCGCCGCGACTGTTTCACCGAGTCGCGTGGCGAGCGCGCGCCGTTGGGCACGCGAGAGCGTGTTGTCACTCAGCACGCGCCGGAGGTCCACCGCCCCCGGAACTTCTTCCACCAGCAGGAACGCGCGGTTGCCGTGCGTGCCCGCTGCGGCCCACCGCGGTGCGGGCAACTTCGCGGCTTCGAGTTGTTTCAGTAACTCGGCTTCGCGCGCACAACGCGACGCCCACCCGAACCCCGCGCGCCTGTTCCGCAACTTCTCGCGCCAGCCCACGACGTGCTGTCGTTTGAGATAAAATGCACGGGGCGCCCCCGGCACTTCCACACGCATCACGTGCCGGTCCGCGTGCCCGCTCACTACCTCGCCGGGCAGCTCGAAAAAACCCGCCGCAGACACCAACCTGACACGGGCGAACAACTCTGCGAACACGGGGTTGATCGTCAGCGTGCCGGTTGTGTCGGGATTCGGCGCGAACACGACTTGCGGTTCGCGGATGCTCGTTCTGGGGGCGGTCGTTGTGTCAAGCGGCACGCGGTACCTCCCGTGTTGCGAGGGGCACTCGCGTCAGGAGCTGTTCAGCCGCTCGGAAGACTTCTGCGGGTGTCAATTCACGCATACAGCGGTGGTGCCCCAGAGGGCACACGCGCTGCTGGCACGGGCCGCATGCGAGCTTCTTCTGGAGGCAAATTTCCTTCGCGAAGTACGTCTCCGTCCACTCGATGTGCGTGGGACCGAACAGTGACACGACCGGTCGGTTGAACGCGGCCGCGAAGTGCCGCGGGCCGCTGTCGGTGGTTACGAGTAGGTCGGCACGCTTCACGAGCGCTTTCGTTAACCCGAGTGACAGTGCGGCGTCGCTGAGTGCGAACACGTGCGGCGAGCGGCTCTCCTCCGCAATTTTTCGGGCCATTTCGCGCTCGCCGGGGCCGCACAGCACGAGCGCCCCGCACCCGAAACGCGACGTGAGCGCGCGGGCGAGTTCCGCAAAATGATCCTCTCCCCAGTGCTTCGCCGCGCCGAACGCCGCACCGGGATTGAGTGCCACTACTCGCGCGTAACGAGCAAGGCCGAATTGTTTCCACACGGCTTCCGCCGCCGTGTCGTCGGCGGGTGTGGTGAACAGTTCCATCCGGTGATCGGGGGCGGCTCCCAGTGCTGCTGCGAGCCGGTTGTAGTCATCGAGCGCGGGTGACGGCACGAACCGGCCGCGATCGTCGGTCTTGGCGTAGAGCTTGTCGGTCAGCATTCGCCCGCGTGCGTACCGCGCGAACCCGACGATGCGCGTGCTTCCGCCCAAGTAGGCAATAAGTGCTGTGCGGAACGAGTTGGGGAAGAGCAGGGCGGTATCAACGTGTGCTTCGCGCAGTTGGCGCGCGACACCGAACAGGCGCTGCGAACGCGGGCCGCGCTTGTCCGCGAGGATCGTGCGCCCGAACCAGGGCGCGCCCGCGAGTACGTCTGCGACATAGGGCTTGCAGACTGCCACCAGTTCGGCCGCGGGGAACGCCGCGCGCACGGCGCGGATCGCGGGCGTGGCCATCACCACGTCGCCGATCCAGTTCGGGAGAAAGAGCGCAATTCGGTGCATGAGTCAAACCGGCCGGTTGGCGCCACAGCACATCCAGGAAGAACTACGCCGCTTTCATGCGCTCGATGAGGTTCGTTGTGGAGAACCCGGCGCGGAGGTCGGCCAGGTGGACGCGCCCGCCGTAGCTCTCCACGAAGTCCGCACCAACTACGTCCGACTTGTGGTAGTCCGCGCCCTTCACCAGCACGTCCGGGCGGACGGCCTCGATAACCGAGATCGGCGTCTTGTCGCTGAAGATGGTCACGAAATCCACGTCCTGAAGCCCCGCGAGTACGAGTGCGCGGGCGACTTCCGGGTTGAGGGGGCGCGTCGGCCCCTTGAGTTGCTTCACGCTCGTGTCGCTGTTGAGTGCCACGACGAGGCAATCGGCTTGCCGCCGGGCTTCCGCGAGGTACTGCACGTGCCCCGCGTGGAGCACGTCGAAGCACCCGTTGGTGAACGCGATCTTCTGCCCGTTCCGGCGCCGGGAGTCGAGCTCGGTGAGGAGTTGCGGAAGGGCCGCGACCTTTGCGGCACCGGGGACGCGCTCCGTGGCTCGGAACGGTGCGTGGAGCAGGTCCGCGAGGATCTCGTCGCGCGTGACGGTGGCGACGCCGATCTTCTCGACTTCGAGCCCCCCCGCGATGTTCGCCAGACGAATGGCCGAGTCGTAGTCGGCACCGGCCGCGAGCGCGAGCCCGAGTGTCGCCATCACCATGTCGCCGGCACCGGTGATGTCGTACACCTGGCGGGGTCGCGTCGGGAAGATCGCGCTACGTCCGTCGGTGTGCGCGAGCGCCATGCCGTCCTTGTCGAGCGTGACGATTCCAGCTTCGAGGCTCAGCGTGTCGCGCAACTGTGCGGCGGCGGTCAGAGCTTCGGCGTGTGTGCGAATGTTTCGGTTGGTCGCGAGCCCCGCTTCGAGGCGGTTCGGCGTCATGCTCGAACACCCGCGATACTTCGCGTAATCGCCGCCGCGTGTGGGATCAGCAATCACGCGAATGCCGCGCGCCTTCGCGACCTCGATCGCAACGCGGAGCAGGCCCGGGGTGCAAACGCCCTTGTCGTAGTCGCTCACGAGCACGATGTCGGCTTCGCGGATCTTGGCAACGAGCGTGTCGGCCAGTTGGCGCTCTACCGCGTCGGAGACGGGTTCGCGGCTCTCGTAATCCACTCGAATCATCTGCTGCGGGTGCTTGGCTTGTGCGCGCCCGATGTAGCGCTCTTTAACGGTGGTGGGGCGGTCGGGATCGGCAACAACGCCGTCCGCATCAATGCCCAGGTCGGTGAGGATGCGCCGGGCGTGGAACCCGTCACCGTCGGTGCCAACGGCGCCGATCACGCTCGTGCATGCCCCGAGAGCTTGGAGCATTGTGGCGACGCTGCTCGCACCACCGAGGCGCTCTTCGCGCTTGTCGGCGCGGAGCAGGATGACGGGAGCTTCTTGGCTGATCCGCTCGGCGTTGCCCCACACGTAGCGGTCGAGCATCACGTCGCCCACGACGAGGACGCGGGGCGCGCCGAGGTTCTGCACGAGTTCGGTCAGGTCGGTCATTGTTGACAATCCGTTGTCATTCTTCTGAGGAGCGCGGGCGTCCTGCCCGCGCCACCGATCCAACCCCGTGCGATCGGGGAATCATTCCAGCCTTTACGGACCTCGATCACTCCGCGGGTGCTACGACCCGCTCCAGCACTTCCGCGAAGGTCGCTTCTCCGTCACGGAAGTGGAGCCCGATGCGCACGGCCCGCAGCGGGCGCCCACCAAGTGTGGGTACTCGGAGCTTCACCCAATCCTTCTGCGTTGTCACGATGGCCGCATCGGAGTGCAAACTTGCTGCCCAGCGGTTGAGGTCATCCACATCTTCCCGCGTGTAAGCGTGGTGGTCGGGGAAGGTGCGAAAATCCGCGATCCGCGCTCCCAATGATTCGAGCGTGTGCCGAAACGCGGCCGGGTTCCCGATCCCGCAGAACCCGCCTACAGTCTTGCCACCGAGCGATTCCACCAGTTCGTGGACTTCTTCATTTGCTTCGTTGCAGCCCACCAGTCCCGTCGGTCGGTGCTCGGTCGTTGCGACCGGTACATCGGGGAACCGTTCCGTGACCCACGCGCGAATCGCCTCGACTTCGGCTTCGGGTACCTGATCGCAGCGCGTGAGCAAAATCGCCCCGGCCCGACGCAGTCCGCTTGCCGGCTCGCGCAGCGTACCGCGCGGGAACTGGTAGTCGCGCGTCGGCGGGCGCGTCGCGTCGATCAGCACGATATCGAGGTCGCGGTGCAGTCGCCGGTGCTGGAACCCGTCGTCGAGTACGAGGAGTTCTGCTTCGAGTTCTTCCACCGCGGTTTCCGCGAGCGCCACACGATCGATTCCCTGCAGGTGCGGTACGTCTGGTAAATTTTCCTCCAGTACCATTGCTTCGTCGTTGCGCCCGGTTTCGGCACCATATCCGCGACTGAGGATCGTCACTTGGCAGCCGCGTTCGCGGAAGAAGCACGCGACCCACTCCACACACGGGGTCTTACCGGTGCCCCCGAGCGTGAGGTTCCCGACGCTCACGACCGGTACCGCGGCGGTATGCACGCGCTTCCAACTGCGCTCGAACGCCCGGTTCCGCACGCGCATCGCGAGACCGTATGGCCAACTCGCGACCCTGAGCCCGGCGCGCGCGATCATTGCGAACGGTCCGCGCCGTTCCCCACGAATCAGTGCGTTCCACGACTCCGGGTTAATCCGCTGGCTCCTTCCGCGCTTCGGGGCAGCGGACTCTAGCAGCGACGAACCGGGCGTGTCAACTCGAAGCGGGGACGAGAATTGGCTCCTGGGCTCTGTGTTTATGTGGAAAAGGCTTGGTTACATGGCCGCGAGCGGGTGTTTGCGGTTCTTCAACGGCAAATCGACCGGCTTTTCTAGGCGATGAGACTCGTACACGGCCATAATCATTTCCAGCGCGGCGCGGCCGTCACTCAGACCGTCGAGTGGGGCACGATCCTTTTCGATGGCTTCGATCAAGTCGTTTGCGATCAAGATGTTGCCGTTGTCGAGTTCCTTCGCGTTTAGTGGCTCGGGTTTGCCCAGACCGGCCGATGTGATCTCCGTCCACGGTGCCTTGCTCTTGCCGAACATCCCGCTCGGGTCTTCGCACAGGTACGCGGCGGGGAGGATGCCGAACCCTAAGTGGATCGTCCCTTTCGTTCCCCGTACTTCGAGCCAGTACCGGGTGCTCGCACCGTCTTTCGCGACGTGCGTCACGAAGTTGCCGGTAGTGGTACCTGCGAAACCGTAGGTGGCCGTGATGTGGTCGCCCAGAATCGGACCGATTTGTTCGCCGCCCTGTCGCACGTCGCCGGATACGGCTTTGCGCCCCGCCTGCTGAATGCGGGCGAAACACCACTTCGCATCCCCCACGAGGTGACGCATTAAATCGAACGTGTGCGTGCCGAGGACCATCAGGTCTTCGCCCCCGCCGCGTTTGTCTTCCTTGCCGTGCCCCCGTAACTCCAGGACCGAGCCGATTTTTCCCTCTCCAATTAGGTCTTTCGCTACCTTCACGCGCGGGCTGTAGGCGGTCTGGTGGGCTATTGCGCATTTGACGTGGTGCCGGTCGCACGCCGCGACCATTTCATCGGCCTGCTGAAGTGTTTGGGCGACGGGCTTTTCCAGGAAGATGCTCGCACCGTGTTCGGCGCACGCGAGAACCATGTCGCGGTGGCAGTCCGGCCAACGGTCGGCCACGCTCACGATTTGTGGCTTTTCCTTTTCGAGCATCTGGCGGAAGTCGGCGTAGGCACTTTTCGCGTTCAGACGCTTGGCTGCGGCCGCGCGCCCGGCTTCGTTCTCGTCCGCGACCGCGACAATTTCCGCTTTGTCGCACTTCAACCAAACGGTATCGAGGCCGTGACCGTAGGCCCCTTTACCGGTCCGACCGATCACCGCGACGCGATACTTTGCCATTGGAGAGCCCCCCGTGAGGTGCCTGATTTTGAGCACGGGTGCAGTGGTTCGCAACAGGTCAGCGGGAATAAGATGGGAGAACCTACGGGAGCGCGGCGATGACGGTGCGGCACATGAGACTCACGTTCGGCCTGTTCATGACCTGCACCGGGATCGGATTGCTCGCGTTCCGCGCCCTCGCGCCCGAAACGGCCGCCGAACTGAACGATCTCACGCGCCTGACGTTCGGCGCGCTACTGGCCATCGTGCTGGGCGGGGTGAATCTCGCGAAGTGGTACGCCGGAGCGCTCGCGCACCAGCAGGCAACGACTCCCGTGCGCCGGCCGTTTCAGTCGGGGGTGACCGCGAACCAGGATGAGGGGCCGAATCCGGCGTTCGACTTCACGAAGGACGGCACGGAACGAACGGACGAGGCGAAGAATTCCTGAATTTTCGCTTCGCGGATATACTGAAAGCATGGGGACAGCAGCTCAAACACCCGACCTGAACGCGGAACTCGTAGCAAAGCGCGACCGCTTGTTAGCTGTTCTGCGAGGGTTCGAGGGCGTCGCGGTCGCGTTCAGTGGGGGAATCGATAGCACGGTTGTCGCAAAGGCCGCGTTCCTGGCGCTCGGCGCTCGTGCCGTTGCCGTGACAGCGGACAGCGCGAGTGTGGCCCGGACCGAACTTGCCGACGCCCGGGAACTTGCGAAGCTGATTGGAATTCGTCACGTGGTGGTGCGAACGGACGAGTTCCGCAATCCCGATTACACGAAGAACGACGGCACCCGCTGTTACCACTGTAAAACGGAGCTGTACACCACGGTCGAATCACTGCTGCCGGAACTCGAAGTGCCCGTTGTGGTGAGCGGCGCGAACCTCGACGACCTCGGCGATTATCGACCGGGGTTGATTGCAGCGGCCGAACACTTCGTGCGCCATCCGTTACAAGAAGCCGGGTTTACCAAGGCCGACGTTCGTGCTCTCGCGAAGCACTGGGATCTTCCTACCTGGGATAAGCCCGCAGCGCCGTGCTTGTCGAGCCGGATGGCGCCGGGCGTCGCGGTCACGCCGGAGCGCACGAAGCGAGTTGAGGACGCGGAAACGTACCTGCGCGCCCTCGGGCTGCGCGAGTGCCGCGTGCGGTACCACGAGGGCGACCTGGCGCGCGTTGAAGTGCCACTGAGCGAATTGACGCGACTCGTGTCCGAACCCGTGCGAACGGAACTCACGCGGTCGTTCCGCGCGCTGGGCTTCAAGTTCGTCACACTCGACCTCGAAGGCTTCCGCTCCGGCAGCCTCAACGAACTGGTGCCACTGGAACTCAAAGTGAAATTCCGCACGGAAGAGTAGCCACGGATAAACGCTGATAACACGGATCAAAACCAGGAAAGTATCGATCGAAATGGGGCGAGAGATTCGTTGAGCTTGCACGCCGCCGACTACTCCCCTTTTGCAGTTTTGGTTGATTCCGTCTCATCTGTGTTCATCCGTGGCTTTTTCTGTATTCGTGCTTCTTCGCTGCCAGGAATTAGCCATGACTCCGCTTCCCGCCGCGACCGCGCTGGACCAGTTCTTCCTTGATGCGCGTAGCAAATTGCTCGAAACGGCCGCGATCTTCGACCGCATCGGGCGCGGGGACGGCTCCGGTGCGGCTGCGACGGACCCGCGGGCCGTGAAATTGCGAAAGGCCGTCGAGGTTCTCATGGGTGAGGCGCCGAACAAGGCCGAACTGCTTCAACAACTCTTCTCAATTCCCTACGACGCGGATTGGAAGCGGCCCGCCCCACGTTTCTAGGTACTCGGCGGTGCGGTACGGTCGCATTTTGCGGAACCTCCGCAGACGATTTTTCCCGCGCCCGGGGTTTTTCCGTGCTGCGTTCGGGCTTACCATGTCGACACAGACGTACCTGTTGGGGCGCGCACCACAGACTTGCTGTTAGCCGGGAGTTCGTCGCCATGCCGATTACGTTGGGTTGCCCGTCGTGCGGGAAACGGTTCCGGGCGCGGGACGAATCCGCTGGAAAGCGGGTAAAGTGCCCGTACTGTCAGGCGGCTGTGCCGGTGCCCACGTCCGAAGAATCGGCTTCGGCTGGTGCCCCGACCGCTCCGCTCCCACCCGTCGCCCCACCGCCGTCGCGCGCAGCGTCCCCGCTGCGCCCGGCCCCGGTTGCACCGCCCGAAGATTGGGGCGCGGTTCCGGCCGCGTCGGTACCGACCGCTCCCGTTCCGACCGCACCGGCGCGGGCCTTTAGTTCGTCTCATCCTCCCGCTCCGCCCCTGGAGCCGGAACCGGATCAGGAACCCGAACCGAAACCGCTTCCCACTCGTGATCGCGGGGCCAAACCGCGCCCCAAACCCGCGAGACCCGAGCCGAAACCGAGTGCAACGAGTACGGAAAAAACGCCCGACCAAGTACTCGCGAAGAAGTGGGCCGCCGTTCGGCGCGGGTTGTTCTGGGTGCAATTCGCGCTGCTTTTCGTCGCCCTGCTCGGGTTCGTCGGCTTCGGCAAAGCGGTGTACACTCGGGCCGTTGGCGAACTGCCGAAGGGCGAGGGGTGGGTCCGGATCGACGGGTACATCAACTCCGGCGGACCGGACGCGATCCCGCTCTCGAAGACTGAGGAAATCAACATATTGGCGTATGGGGTGCCGGTTTTCATGGCCGGCTTCCTGTTGACCATTGGCCGGCTCGTTAGCAGCGGTGGCCCGCGGAACAGCGGCTCGCGCGGGTTGTTTGCCTTGAGCGGGTTGCTCGCGCTGGTGTCGTTCGTATCGCTTCTCGGTTACGCCGTGTGCGAGAAGGCATCGTTTGCCGAGGAAGCGAAGTACGCGCGGACGGCGTTCTTGCTTTGCACACCGCTCGCGGAGTTCTGGTTCCTCACGGCTCTGACGGCGAGCGGATTGGCGCTGAAGCGGCCGAGTGTCGCTCGTGCGGTCGGGTTCTTCGGTTTTCTCTGCGCTCTGATCCCCGTACTGGTGCTGTTCGGGTTAGATCAGTACAAGATCCACCTGCAACCGCAAATTCAGCCGGTCGAAGACCGGTTAATGTACGAGCAGGCCGCGCTGCTAATCGGTTGGTTGATTCTGGTGGGCGCGTACTGGCGAGCGGTTCGTGGGGTCCGTGTGGCGGCCCGCGACTTTATACGCACCGTCGAGGACGCGGCGTAACACAGTGCTCGTTCGCGTGTGGTGACTAGTCGCGGTCACCGCACGCGAAGTTTTGGTGCGGGTTCATTGCATCGCGATTTTCGCTCCGGGCACGCGATGGCCACGCGGTGAAACTGTTTGACCAGCTCGTCACGTCCGTCATATCATCGAGATTGGCCGAACAGTCGCCCCGGGGACCACAGTATGTTCGTTACCGCCGTGCGGGTCGTTAGTGCGTGTGCGCTCGTCGTACTGGCGGGTAGCGAGGTAAGTGCGGACGACAAAGACCCGGTCTACGAGGGCAAGAAGTTCAGCGAGTGGGCGAGCATTGCCCAGACCGGGCAGTCCGTTCGGCAGCGCTCGTTGGCGATCGATGCGCTGGGCAAAATCTGGATCATGGAGCGCCGAACGGGCGCGATCGAGTACGTCACCACGGTACTCCGGAGCGACAAGAGCGCGGCCGTTCGCGCCCAAGCTGCGATCGTGATCGCGGGGCTCCGCGAAGAGGACATGAAACAGTACGGCGCCCCGGCGCTGATCGACGTGCTCAAAACAGAGAAGGAATCGAAGGTTCGCAAAGAGATCATCGCCGCGATGGTCAAGTTTCCTGTCGTGTGCGCGGCCGGGGTCGAATCTCTGACGCCCTCGCTCAAAGATCCCGAGCCGGCGGTTCGGATCGCCGCCGCAGAAGCCCTTGCACTCGCCGGAGCGATGGCGAAATCGGCCGCTCCGGAACTAATTCCGTTACTCAAAGACACTACCAAGTCGGTTCGTGTTGCTGCGGTTTACGCACTCGGGCGGGTCACTCCCGAAGCCGGGACCACCGTCGCTGAAACGATGGCCGCGATGCTCAGTGCGGAAAAGGATCTCGATATCCGGCGCGAACTACTCGCTTCGATCGGGTTACTCGCGGAGAAGTCCGACCCGATCGTTAAAGCGCTGACTGTCGCTCTTACCGACGCCGAGGACGAGGTGCGCCGAGGGGCCGCACGAACCCTCGGGACATTCGGAGCGGCCGCGGCCCCGGCCGTAGAGGATTTATTCAAACTAGCGACGACCGACAAAACGAAGGACATCCGCGTGGACGCGGTGCGGGCGTTTGGGTCAGCCCTCGGGCCGACGGGAGTAAAAGCCCGGCTCAAGGAGCTGCGCCCGTTACTCGACCCGTCCAAACAGCCCGATTTCGAGGTGCGGCTTGCGCTCGTCGAGGAGATCGCCGCGTTGGGGTACGATCACCTCGGCGTTGATCTCATGTCACCCGACAAGGGCGTGAAAGCCGAGGCACTGGAAACGATTGTTGCGCTGCGATTGCGTCTCGCGGACCCACAAGTGAAGGTTCGTGAAGCGGCCGGGATCGCGATTCGGAAGATCGAGAAGAAACCGGAGCCAAAGAAAGACCCCGAAAAGAAACAGTAGCGCCGGGATTACCGCGACGATCCTGGAAATCGGAGCCGGGTGGGAGACTTTGGCTCCCATCCGGCGTTACTTTTTCAGGGTACATCAGCGGTAGTGACCGCACAGGTAGACAGTTCCCAGCGTTCTTCTTGTATGAAGTGATTTCCCAAGCCTGTTTGCATTTTTCGCTCCGGGAACGACAAAATTAGCAATCACTTTCGGCTCGCAGTTTGCTGTTAATTTTGTAATTCGCATCCCGGCTCCGGATCGCTAACTCAGTTAGTAGCATACTGTTGTTAGTGTCTCTGTATCGGTCCTATCTCCCCGCGTGATCCGTCGATTCGGCTGAAGCGATATAACCCGGTTGACTTCGTTCACGCCCGTTCTAGATACAGGATGAATTCCCTGAATTCAGGTCGCACCAAACCCGGCCGAACTCGTTCATGCCGACGGTCCGGAGAGCCGTAGATGTCCACACCCGGAACGCTAACTGCTGCACTCGCTTATGTCCCGAACTGGTGGCAAGAAACCACCGAGCCGGCCGCGTTCGATGCACTCTTGTCCGGCTGGGCACGTGCGTGCGGGTGGCGTGCGTGCGGGTTCGTGTGGGCCAGTGACAGCGCCTCAGTAACGAAAACAGTTCAGGCCGGACTAGAGATCGACGTTCCGGCCCCGCCCGAAGTACCCGATGCCTTGCGCCGGCTCAAGAGCGGCGAGTCCACGGTCCTGTACTCGGTTCCCGGAACGACGGGGCGCGTGTTCGCGGCCGTCCAACCGGCCGGGCGCCCGATCGGGGTGCTGTGGGCCGAGAAGACCGCCGGGCAGCCCTGGGCCGACGGAGAGCGGGCCTACCTCGCTCTCGTGGCCAAGACCGTCGAACGCGCTCCCGCGCTTTCGTCCCTCATCGGTCCCGTGATCGATCCCGAGCGCCTGTACCAACGGCTCGGTGACGTCGCCGTCATCGCCGGGCGCATGGCGCACGATTTCGACAACTTGCTCCAAGGGATCATCGGGTTCTCGGACCTCACGCTCCCGTTGCTGCAGCCCGGTTCGCAACCCGCAAGTTTCGTAGCCGAGATCGGCAAAGTCGGGCAGCGCGGGATTCAATTTACCCAGCAACTGCACCACCTGAGCCGCAGCGGACAGGTGAAGCC
Organism: Gemmata sp. SH-PL17; assembly: GCF_001610855.1. Taxonomy (NCBI): domain Bacteria; kingdom Pseudomonadati; phylum Planctomycetota; class Planctomycetia; order Gemmatales; family Gemmataceae; genus Gemmata; species Gemmata sp. SH-PL17. Next base: position 6,831,192 of record NZ_CP011271.1, on the reverse strand, counting down.
GAACCCGGGCACCGTGAGCCTGGCACTGGCAAAAGAAGAAACGCGGTTGAAGATCGCGGCTCAGAACGGGATCCGGATCGAAAAAGACTTCGCACCGAACCTGCCGCCTGCCGCGGTCGAGGCCGGTCCGCTCCAGATCGTGCTCGGGCACCTGCTGGAAAACGCCGTCGAAGCGTGCCCATCGGGTGGTGTGGTGCGGGTTTCCGCCCGGCCGGTCGAACTGAGCGACGCGGACGCCCGGGGGTACCTGGGGCGCGTCGGGGTCGGCGGGTACCTCCAAATCACCGTTTCGGACACCGGCCCGGGGATCAAGCCGGAGGTGCGGCGGCGGCTGTTCGTGGAACCGTTCTTTACCACTAAAGTGCGCCACCGTGGGCTAGGACTGGCCATCGTTTACCGGGTGCTGTGTTCGCACCGCGGGGGAATTCAACTCGAACCCGTACCATCACCCGGAACCGGCACTCAGGTGCGGGTCGTGCTGCCGCTGGCGGCCGCCCGACCCCCGGCCGTGTCCGGATCTGTCACCGCTAACGCGGTCGGAGGTTAGCCACCGTGCCTTACGACATTGAGGACCGTTTGACCCAGACACCCAAACCGTTGTACCCGATCATGACGCCGCCGCCGAAACCACAAGCGATGCCCGCGTCGCGGGAACTTCAGTCCTCGGGTGACATCCACATTCTCATCCTGGACGACGACCCGCACACGTGCGCCGTCATCCAGGCCGCGCTCAACAACCGCGACTTCGTGACCGAGGTCGTGTCCGACCCGATGATGGTGGAGTCCGCGCTCTCGTCGGGCCGGCGGTACCACCTGATCGTGCTGGACTACGTGCTCCCGGGGCTCGAAGCGGAACAGGTGTTCGGCTGGATCCGCGACCACCAACCGGACGCGAACATCGTCGTCGTCACCGGCTACCCGTCGGTGGACAGCGCGATCAACTGCCTCCGGGCGAAGACCTGCGACTACCTGACCAAGCCGTTCCAGATCGAGCAGCTCCGCGAGATCGTGTACCGGTGCCTGGAGAGCCAGGGGCTCCTCCGGATGACCGAGGACGCGCTCAAAGAGGCGCTCGGCGCGGCGATCCGCGAGCGCCGAAAGGCACTGGCACTGACGCTCTCCAACATGAGCGACCGCACCGGAGTCTCGCTCGGGTACCTGAGCCAGATCGAACTGGGCAAGAACTCGGCCTCGATCGAAACCCTGTACCGGATCTGTCTGGCACTGGGCATGAAGATGAGTGAACTGTTCCAGTCCGTCCAGCGGGCGTAACTCGTGATTCGAGTACGAAAGCGGCCCGCCTTTTGGCGGGCCGCTCGTGTTTTGTACACTTCACCAGTCGGACGGAATCACCTGACCGTCCTTTGGGTTGAGAAGCAGGCCGAGGGTTCGTTCACTAACGGTGTCGGGGATGAATCGGGCCGAGCCGTCCCACATCACAACGGTGAACCCACCCGGCTGCAATCCGCCGAACTTCTTCTTGAGATCCTTCGGCAGTGCGGCGCCCGGCAACATCACGTCGTCCGGCTTGGTCCAGATGACCGGTTCGGCCGCCTCGATAGCCGCAATTGTGTTCGACGTGCCGTCCGGGAACGAGGTGGGGATACGGACGGACGGCAGTTGTAGAGCGTTCGGGCCAACGACCATCTGCGTGTGGGTGTAGCCCGGCTTGCCCGGTTTACCGATCGGTGCGAACACTTTGGGCATCTTGTCGATGAGTTTCTTGTTGTGCTCGCTGTCCCACGGTTCGTCGAGCTTGAACTGTCGGTAGAGGTTGTCCTGTTCGAGGTACGGCAGAATCGCGACGCGCCAACTCAAGAGCGGCTGCGGTTTCTTATTCGTCTTATCGAAGAGCGACGTTGTGAGCAGCGCGCCCTTTGGCCCGACTCCATGTACGGGAACCTGGCCGTTTGCGTCGTGGTAGCTGTGCAGGGCGATTCCGATCTGCTTGAAGTTGTTGGTGGTCGTTATTTTTTCGGCCGAACCCCGGACCTTCTTCACGGCCTCGGTGACCATTTGCCCAAGGTCGAAGTCGACCTTGTAGCCGGCCGCGAGGGTCAGGTCCGACCCGGACACTTCGACCCTGGCCGCCTGGAGTGCGCGGTGAGCTTCCTTAACAGCGGGTAGCACGGCCGCGAAGTCGGATTTGCTCGTCATGAGCTTCTCGACCTCGCTGGTCGCCATTTTGATTAGCTCTTGGCCCTTTTCTTTGGCTCGGCCGGCCGCGGTCGCGTCCGGGAACGTGACGCGGGCCGTAGTGCTCAGTTCCTTACCCTTCAAGTCGGCCGTCACGGTGACAGTACGAGCGGTCAGGAATGGTGCGAAATCTTTAAATTCGTTGCCGTTTCGCGCTTCGGCCGGCAACTTGTCCAACCGAGCGACTACGAATGCCGTGTGCCCCGCGGCGGATCGCGTGAGGTCCGGGGTAAGCGGCCAACCGCTAGTTTGGTTCTTGGCGTACCCTTCCAGATACTGCGGAACGAGTGCCGGGCTGAGTAGAACCGCCGTCTTGTCGTTCGGGAAGTGAATGAGTCCCCCGCCCGGCATCTGGTAGAAGCCGCGGGCGTCGGGCTTCGCTTGCGGGTTCAGCCCGAAAGCAGAGGTTTTGGGTATCGGCTTGTTGGCCGCGACGATCAGGACGAAGTTCGGCTCCCCTCGCGCCGGAGCCTCGGTCACGCAGACAGTCACCGCGTCGACATCGGTCGGTTTGACCCCGGTCTCGCGACCGATTCGACCTTCGAGTTGGTCCCAATCGGACCCGCCGCCTGCCTTTGCGAACGCTTGCTTCACCTCGGTGAAGATGGCACCGTCGCGGATGTCTTTCACGTTCAGGTGGGCGAACAGCAGGTAATCGGAACTGACGGTGCTCGTGGGAGCACTCGGCTCCGGGGGGGCCGCAGTAGGAGCCGGCTTTTTCTTGCAGGCCGGAACGAGCACGAGACACGTGAACAGAATGCCGAACGGCACAACAAGTGACCGGCGGGGCATAGCGGTCTCCATGAGAGGGGTGGGACCGACGAAATTATCACCGTGATGCGGAAGAAACGCAATGCGCCAGTCCTTTGGCGCACGGATTTCGAGCCGTTGCTGGGAGTTGTGACGAACGATCGAGGCTATTTCTTCAATTTGCCCCGGACGGATTCGAGAACGGTCTGTTCGTCGGGGAACTGGCCGGTTTTGAGTTTCGAGTAAATCAACTCGCCGTCGAGCATCACCTCAAAGCACCCGCCGCCCGCGGGGACGAGGGTCAGCCCCTTAATCTTCTGCTTCAAATTGCTCAACAGCGTGGCCGTCAAACTGACGGCTTTGGGCTCGTACCCTCAGAGCGAGCAGTACCTCAGTTCGATGTTCATGATGCACCTCAATGAGACGTGGAGCGTCGGCGCGTCACCGACACGGGAATTGTACGCGGCAAATGACCGCGCCCCGGTCGCCAGACCGGGGCGCGGTGGAAAGCAGAGGGCGGACGTTCAGACCCCAGGGCCGTTGAGGTTTCTGCGGAACTGCTTGAGTCCGTCGTGGGGGCCACCGGTGTGGACAATCACGTAGGTCACGCCGCGCAGATCACCCTGCCCGACAACGACCCGGGCCGTGGTGAGCGAGGCCTGGGCGTCCTGGACGTTCTTGAGGTCGAACCGGCCGTTGTTGGGGAACAAATACACTTTCGCGAACGCGGTGGGGTCGCGCGGGTCCGAACTCCGGAACACGATCACCGGTACGTACACCGGCACGTACTCGCTGTTAATCATCTCGTGCCCGCGGTGCATCACGAGGTAATAGTCCAGCCCCCATTCGTCCGGGAGCCGGCCCGGGAGCTTCTGGGCGGTGAGCCACTCGCGTGTCGAGCGCTCGGGATCGCTCAGTTGCTCGTCGGCCCTTTGAACGAGAGCGTCGGCGTCGACTTTGGGGCGCGTGTTGGTGAATACCCCAAACGCGATGCCCACAAACAGGACCGATGCGGCGAGGGCGGCCACGGCCCGGTACGCCTTCCGGCGCAGGTCCGCGCCCCGTTTCTCGGCGACGCGGGCCAGCAACTGGCTACGAAGCCTGCTCGGGACCGGCACAGCAACCATTGCCCGCGCAACGGCGCGGTCGAACGACGCGATCACGCGGCCGTTCGTGGCGCACGCCGGGCACGTAGCCAGGTGGTCGTCGAGCGGACCGGTCACGTCCGGACCGAGTTCGTCGGTCGCGTGGCGGCGGAGTCGGAGATAAAATTGCGCGTCACGGCAGTCCATCGGTCACCTTCTTCGGAGCGGGCGCGGTCCGTTCGCGGTCCGCTTCGTCGGCCGGGCTGAGGCGGGTTCTGAGGTACGCCTTGCCCCGGGCCAAACGCGACATCACGGTTCCGATCGGCAACTCCATTTGCTCGGCAATGTCGCGGTAACTGAACTCTTCAAAATAGAACAGGATGATGGGCGTGCGAAACGTCTCATCCAATTCGTCCAGCACGTGCTGGAGCTTCACCGGGTCAATTTCCGGCACCGAGTCGTCGCCGGTTTGCTGGGGCAGGTCGCCCACAGCATCGAGCGGGACGACTTTGTGCCGCTTCTGGTCCCGCACTTTGTGCAAATACAGGTTCCGCAAGATCCGGAACAGCCACGCTCGAGCGCGGTCCAGTTCGCGGAGCTGGGGCAACCGGGCGAGTGCCTTCCCGAACGTTTCTTGCGTCAGATCCTCGGCGTCCGCCGCGGACCCGCTCAATCGGTAGGCGTACCGGTAGAGGGCTTCATAATGGGCGTCGATTAACTGGGGTAGCCCGCCGGAAGACGCCATACCCGACCCTCACCCTTACGAACCCGAACCGCGGGGTTTATTCCCGAACTTTGTTCGCGCGCCGCGCTGTTCTCACGCCGCCACAAGTTTCGCGTTCCAAAGTTTCGGATTTCGGGACTCGATATTTCACGAATCCCGGACCACCGAAGTTCCACTCCCGTTTCGGCTTTCAGCACAGACGAGAACCGGGGAGCGGGATCACAATAGGGAGGAAAATTTCGAGAGGTGAAAATTTTTCGGGAATATCCTTCCCGGCTTCGTATCTATGTGGGCGTGGGTGAAACGGATTGATCGCATGAATCGGCAATGATGGCACCGGAACCCGTAATTCGGAAACGAGTTACGCACTACTTCAGACCGAATTTGCCTGAAGCATGTGGTGGGTTTGTTTAAACCCCAACAAAACAGAAGGCCGCAACCCCGGGACGTCCGGGCGACGCGAGGAACCTCTCTGTTGTTCCACCTGTACGTCACCGTTCCGAGGAGTATCCCATGAAGAAGGTTATCGCCGCCCTCGTCGTCGCCCTGACCGTCTCCACCGTTGTTGGCTGCGGCGGCGCTACCGCCACGACCAAGCCGGCTTCGGGCAAGTAATTCGATGCCCGCTTATGGCGGGCACCACGTTCGCGTGGAACAAGGGTCGACCGTTGATCGGTCGACCCTTTGTCGTTTTCATAGCATGCCCACAGCGGATTCGGCACGGCATCGGATTCTGGTTAGTGGCCGTATCGCCGACGCTGCCCGAAATCGCAAATCGCTGATCGTGAAGGAGTTAACCGTGAAACGTTCCTTAATATTCGGACTGCTTTTCGCACTCTGCGTCGGCGCGATCGGGTGCGGTGGTTCCCGTGAACGCGGCAAGAACAGCGACTACGACCGGCCGACGACACAACCGAAGAAGTGAGCGGTACCAGAGAAGAACCGCAGATTACGCGAATGAACGCAGATCAGGACAGAAGAAAGTTGCAAGTCCTATATTTGTAATATCTTAGCATTTTGCGTAATTATACCGTCCGTTCCGCGCTGGTTTTATCTGCGTTCATCCGCGTGACCCGCGGTTCCTTGCTGTAACCTACGCCAGAATCTCCTGGATCACTTTGCCCTTCACGTCGGTGAGCCGCTCGTCTTTTCCGTTGTGGAAGAACGTCAGTTTCGTATGATCGAAACCGAGCAGGTGCAGGATCGTCGCGTGGAAGTCGTGGACGTGAACGCGGCCGTCGACGCCGTAGAGTCCGAACTCGTCCGTCGTCCCGTGAACGCACCCGCCCTTCACGCCGCCGCCCGCCATCACCATTGAGAAACCGTAGGGGTTGTGGTCGCGCCCGCTCGCGCCCTCGCTCATCGGTGTGCGCCCGAATTCGCCGCCCCAAATCACCAGCGTGTCGTCGAGCATCCCGCGCTGTTTGAGGTCGCGGATGAGCGCCGCGGATGGCTGGTCCGCGCGGCCGCACATCTTCGTGTGGTTGCCCTCAATGTCCGAGTGGGCGTCCCACTGGCTCCCCGCGCCGCAATACACCTGCACGAACCGCACGCCGCGCTCGACGAGGCGCCGGGCGAGTAGGCACCGGTGACCGAACTCGGCCGTCTCCTTGCGATTCAGCCCGTACATCTCCTTCGTTTTCTCGCTCTCCTTCGACAGATCAACGACATCGGGGGCGCTGGCCTGCATGCGGAACGCGAGTTCGTAAGCGGCCTGGCGCGCGGCCAGTTCCGTGTCGCTCGCGCGCTCGCGGCGGTGGATGGTGTTCAGTTCGCCGATGAGTGCGAGTTTGTCCTTTTGACGCTCCCCACCAACACCCGCAGGCGGGTTCAGGTTCAGGATCGGGTTCGGCCCGTTGCGGAACAGCGTGCCCTGGTAGGTCGCGGGCATGTAGCCGGTGCCGTAGTTCCGCGCGCCGCCGAGTGGTTCCGGTCCGCCCTCGGTGAACACCACGAACCCGGGCAGATTGCGGTTCACGCTCCCGAGGCCGTACAGCGCCCACGAACCGAGGCTCGGGCGCCCCGCGAGGATGGAGCCGGTGTTCATCTGGCACACGCTGCCGACGTGATTCAGCCCGTCGGCCCAGCACGCACGCAGAACCGTGAGGTCGTCCGCGCACTTGGCCAAGTGCGGCAACCAGTCGCTCACGTCCAGCCCGCTCTTACCGTGTTTGGCGAACTTCCGCTTGCTGGCGAGCAGGTTGTTCCCGCCCGTACCCATCGGCGTGAGCACCTTACCGAAGCTCGCGGGCAGCGGTTTGCCGTGCTGTTTGGTCAGCTCCGGCTTCGGGTCGAAGAGGTCGACGTGTGACGGTCCGCCTTCCATGAACAGGAAGATCACGGACTTCGCTTTCGCCTCGAAGTGTGGCTTCTTCGGCGCGAGCGGATCGGCCGGTGTGTGCGTTGCGGGTGACGACTCCGCGGCCGCGAGCGCGGACAGCGCAAGAGCGCCGAACCCGCCCCCGGCCGCGGTGAGGAAGTCGCGTCGCGAGGCGAGTGCGGGAACGTGTGGGAAACGGTGACTCATCACAGCGCCTCGTTGCGATTGCGTGCGCTCGGAATTTGGCAGGAGCGACGCTCTCGGAACCGTACTAAAAGAGCAGGGGCGATAGTGCTCGGCAGGTCCATCAGTTGTACCCGCAACCGCCCCGTCGAAACCAGCACTAACTGCTGCAAAGGTTCTCAGCTTCACACCCAACATTGCCAGGGTTGCGCCATGTCGCTTCCCTTACATAACCGCCAATCGCTCTCATTGTCTGATCCGCGTAATTTGCGTTGTCCGCGGTTCATCCTTCTGCTTCTCAACACTGGACACTTACTCGCATTCAGCGCGGCATCACGTACCTATCGCTCTGCGGATCAGTGCGGAGTGACAAATGCTAACGTTTTCGGCCCCGCGGCAGATTTTGTTCGCGGCGTTGAGCCTTAAGTGTTGCGTTCACAATACGTTGACGCGATTTAGCTCCACTGGGTGCTTGTGCAGAATGCTAACATCGGCTAACACACCGCTCCAAAACCTCCATTTCACCCCCGTGCGCGGCTAACAACAGGCTGACACTCCCCCTCCCAAAACGTCTTCGTCTTGTCGGCATCAGAACGTCTGCGCGGCTTCGATACACTCAATTATACGACAGTGGACAGAAGGATAGATTCGGAGGTGCGGTCGATAGATGTCGCTGGTCCGCCGCCGTTTAAATTGTCTACTGTAGTCGACCTCGATCATCAGGTTGCAAGAGTGCGATGGTTGAGCACTGTTCGCCCCCTTAGTTCTGGGGTGCCCCTCATTGTTTAGACCAAAAATTGTCCTTCCTACTCCCACCCGGGGGCGTCCGTGACCCCGGGATCACCGTCCACGCTCACCGCTCCAGGCGCCCGACCCTGAACTGCCCCCTGGTCCGTGTTGAACACCACCAGGGGCCGGCTCAACGCCTCCTCCAGCACCTCCCGGCAGAACGAACCGTCCCGCACGTTCGACGGGCGCCAGGCCACCACATACCGGCCGAACCCGTCGAGGGTCGTGGCCGGGTATATGAACCCGCTCGACAGCGCTCCGCCAACCCTGGGCGCTCACTCTCCCATCATTGCTAACAGTTTCCGCGCACAGGCTTCCGCGAAGGCCGGGTCGTTGATGTGTTGATCGAGTTCGATCAGTTCCACGTAGGGCGCGATCCAGTTGCGCAGGCTCTGGAAGAGGGCCGCGTCCGCGTCAGGCCACCAGAACGGCTTCCCCTCGGCGTCGATCGCGGACACCCCTCGGAGCGGCACCAGCACGCACGTCGGGCTGCTCGACGCGCTCGTTCGCTCCGCGATGTCCTTCCCCAAGCGGTCCATTTCTTCGGGCGTAGTGCGCATCAGTGTGACGGTCGGGTTGTGCTGGTAGAACAGTCGCTCCTTGTACCGCTCGGGCACGGTGTCCCGCGGGCCGAAGTTCACCATATCCAGCGCGCCGAGCGAGACGACTTGTGGTACCCCCGCGATCGCCGCCGCCGTCAGACGGTCCGGACCCGCGGAGAGCACGCCGCCCACCAGTTCGTCTGCCAACTCCGTCGTGGTGATGTCGAGCACGCCCGCGATGAGGCCGTCGCGAATCAGCCCCTCCATCGTGCGCCCGCCGGTACCGGTCGCGTGGAACACGAGCACCTCGTACCCCGCCGATTCGAGCACCTTCCGCGCCGCTTCTACGCACGGGGTGGTCACGCCGAACATCGTGGCAGCAACGACCGGTTTATCGGGGGAAGGCTGTAACCCCTCCCCAACTCCTCCCAGCTTGCTCTCCGGCCCTGTCAGCGGAGCTTCTCGCGGGCCGGAGCGGGGAGAGGGGCTTAAAACCGCCGATGCCTCTGTTCCCCCTTCCTTCTTAGGGAAGGGGGTTAGGGGGTTAGGTTGCTTCCCGCCCACCATCCCCGCCATCGCTCCCGCCGCGTTGTTGAGCACTGCGCGACTAATGCGATTCAGCCCAGCGATATCCACAACGGAGTACATCATCATCACGTCGCGCGTGCCGACGTAGTGCTGGACCTGCCCGCTCGCGAGCGTGCTGACCATCAGCTTCGGCACTCCCACCGGGAGCGCCCGCATCGCGGCGGTGGCGATCGTCGTACCCGCAGACCCACCCAACCCGAGCACGCCGGAGAGCTTCCCCTGCTTGTGTAAGTCAGCGGCGAGCTTCGCAACTCCTTTCGCAGCCAGTTCAACCGCCTTTCCTCGGTCCGCGGCAGCCTTGACCTGTGCGTGCGTCGTCCCGGCTGCGGCAAAGATCGTTTCTCGCGAAATATCCGAGGCAAACGCGGGCGGGGCCAACACGCCGGCGTCGGCCACGAGCACAGAAACACCAGCCGCCCGAAGTTGATCGCGAACGTATGCGAACTCGGTTCCCTTAGTGTCCAGGGTGCCGATAAGCAGTACGGACATGGAACGCCCTCCCGTGATTCCGCGTCTGACCGGTTAAGTTTAAATCGCGTGATATGTTACATGTAACGAGTACCCGGCGACGAGGGCGGCGAAAATGCACCCGGTATTGCGGCGCATCCTATTACACGGTGGGCTAACCGCAGGAACTCTCGCGCTCATCGGAATGATGTTCGCCGAACTCGCCGGCCTGTGGCTCACCGGTAGTGCCACCCGCAGCAGTGCCGACCCGGACGAAGAAATCAACACGTCCCTTCGCTCCCGCATCCCGTTCACGATGGCGCTTTGGGGGTTCGGGTTCGTCGCGGTGAGCGAACTCGTTATCTGGCGCGTTCGCGGAAATCGTCCGGCCACATCGCAGCAAACTGGCCCGCAGACCGAGCAGTCCCAAGATGAGGCCGAAAAGCTCCTGAACGAACTACTCGCCCAGGCCGAAGCGAAAATGGCTCTGGAAGCCGAGAGTCAGAAGGCAGAGGACAGAAAACAGAACACAGAAAGCGAAGAGCAGAAGACAGAAGACAAAGAGCAGAACCGCGGATAAACGCAGATCACGCGGATCAGAACCAGGAACCGAGATCCGGCTTGGTTTTCGTAGCTCCGAAGCCGGCAGAACACCGGTAGCGCGAAGCGTTCGTGCCTCAGCTTCGTAATCGTCCGCATCTCATCCCGTCCGTATCCTGTCATTCGGGCCTTACCTCTTCCCGAACCCCCACTCCTCAATGCAATCGCGTTCCGATATTCTCGCGCGGTTCCGCGCCCAAGTCGCGGCCGGTGTTCCGATCGTCGGCGGCGGGGCCGGTACCGGTCTCTCGGCCAAGTGCGCCGAGATGGGCGGGATCGATCTCATCATCATTTACAACTCGGGCCGGTTCCGCATGGCGGGGCGCGGGTCGCTCGCCGGACTGCTCCCCTACGGCGACGCGAACCAGATCGTCATGGACATGGCCCGCGAGGTGCTGCCGATCGTGCAGCGCACGCCGGTCCTCGCGGGAGTTTGCGGTACCGACCCGTTCCGCGTGATGAAGCGCTTCCTCCTCGACGTAAAGGACGCCGGGTTCAGCGGCGTGCAGAATTTTCCCACGGTAGGCCTGTTCGACGGCACTCTTCGCGTCGGGCTGGAAGAAACCGGCATGGGTTACGCGCTCGAAGTAGACATGATTAAGGCCGCACGCGACCTCGACCTACTCACCTGCCCCTACGTTTTCACGCCCGAGGAAGCGGAGCAAATGGCGCGCGCCGGTGCAGACGTTCTCATCCCGCACATGGGGCTGACCACAAAAGGGGCAATCGGCGCGAAGACGGCCCTTTCGCTCGAAGAGTCCGCGAAGCGCGTGCAGGAACTCGCGAACGCGGCGAAGGCCGTGAACCCGGAGATCCTGGTGCTGTGCCACGGCGGGCCGATTTCCGAACCCGACGACGTGCGCTACGTCCTCGACCACACGACAGGTATTGTTGGCTTCTTCGGCGCGTCGAGCATCGAGCGCCTGCCGACCGAAGTCGCGATCACGGGGTGCGTGAAGCAGTTCAAATCGCTGAAACTGGCATGAAGCAATGTCCGACGAAGACGCATTCCTGACGGGCATCGCGAGCGACCGTGCCGACCGCACGCGGTTGCTCGTGTTCGCGGACTGGCTCGCGGACCAAGGCGACCCGCGCGAGGAGTTCGTGCGCACTCACACGCGGTTGCTCGACATGGACGGCACCGAATCGGAGTTCGCGGGACTTGACAAAGTTTGGAACCGCTGGGTTCGCGGGCGCCCGTCCTCACGAAGCCGGCGCACGCGGATCTCCGACCGGTGGCTCGACGCGATGTGCCGCGTCTGCACGATCGCGGACGTGAACCAGTACACGCTCAACGGCCCGCGCTCGTTGCTGGCTCTCACCCAAGCGAAAATCTTCGGGCCGCGCGACCACCTGGACCCGACCCCAAGTCTCCGACTCAACTTGTACCGCGGGCGCGCGGGCGATTTCGGTTCTCCGTTCGATTTCGTCGCCCAAACGGTGCTCACCGATCTCCGCGAAGACCCGTTCCGGTCGCGCGAAATCGCCGCGATCGATTCGTGCTTCCCGATCACGCGCGGGCGGTTCTGGCAGAGCTGGTTGGGGCACCTGCACCAACTCCGCGAAGCGCCGCCGCTCCCGTCGCCCGAAGCGGACTACCCGTTCCTGGCCGCCCAGTACATCGACGGCGGCGACAACAACCACGGCCTCGTGGCGACATACGTGAACGATTACTTCGCGCTCACCTGGTCCATGAGGGAGTGAGTAAGTCGCTCCGCCGCACAATCACGAACGGCGGAGTAACTGCGGTAACATCTCACTTCTTCAGGTACTTCTCGAACCACGCGAGATCCCATTCCATCTTCGCGGTGCGGAACGAGAGCGTGCCCAGCCCGTGCGGTTGCCCCGGGTACACGCACAGTTCCGTCGGCACCTTCTTGTACTCCTTCAGCGCCCGGTACAGCATCCGGCTGTGCCCCGGCGGGCACCGGTCGTCGTTACCGCCGACGTGGATCAGCGTCGGCGTCGTCACGTTGCCGATGCCGTAGGTCGGCGAGGTCTTCTTGTACATATCCGCCTGTTCCCACGGCAGCCCCTTCTTGAACACGATCGGGTACGCCGGCTCGTCGTTAAAGCCCCACTCCGCGACCGTGTCCAGAATGCCCGCTCCGCTCGATGCGGCCTTGATCTTCACCGGCGGGTTCTTCATCGTGATGAGGCAGTTCGTGAGGTACCCGCCGTTGCTCCAGCCCATCACCGCGACGCGCTCCGGGTCCGCGATGCCCTCTTTGATGAGGTGCTGAATCCCCGCGACGATGTCCTTCACGTCGAGGTCGTTCTCGTTGCCGATCAGGTCCGTCACGAACTTGTCGCCGTAACCGGTGGACCCGCGGTAGTTCGGACACAGCACCGCGTACCCCTTCGCGGCGAAGTACAGCCGACCGTTGTGCGCGTCGAAGCGCAGGTCGTTGCAGCTCGACGTGGTCGGCCCGCCGTGGATCGCGACCACCAGCGGCAGCGGCTTGTCGCCCTTCTTGTACCCGTGGGGCAGTTCGAGCGGCCCGCCGATACTCGCGCCGTCCGGCGCCTTCCAGGTGACGTGCTCGACGCTCGGGAGCTTCCAGGACGCGGTGTGCGGGTTCGGGTCCACGAGCGTTTCAAACTTGCGGGTCGTCGCGGAACGGACCTTCAAGACGGGAAAACTGGTCCCGTCCCCGACCAGTACGGCCCGCACGCGCGGTTCGGGCCGGTAGTGGACCGCGTACACGACCTGTTTCTCCGGGAACTGTGCGGACGGGGCGTGCGTGGCTTCGTCCTTCAGCACGTAAGTACGAGCGGTGTTGTACCCCGCGTACTCGTGGAGGTACGAGAGCGAACCGTCGCTGATCCACTGCAACGGGCTGCCGTACCCCCGCACGTGAACCTGTTGTTCCCGCACCGAAGGTGCAGCGACTTGGTTGCGGTTCGCCCGGATCGTGGTCCACTTTCCGTCCTTCTCTTCGCCGATGATGAGTTCGGTCGGGTACGCATCGTGAATCGCGCAGAAGGCGTAGCGCGTGCCGGCCGGGTTCCAGGTCAGTCCTTCGAGCCACGCATAGGGGCTCGAAGCCTTCGCGCGGTAGATGTCCGTCGGCGGGGTGGTGATCTTCCCGCCCTCCCACACGTCCACGCGCGACTCGCCCTCGGATTTCACGATCGTGTCGTCGAACGCGCTCACCATCACGATCCGCTTGCCGTCGTCCGTCACCGCGAACTCGCGGATGTAGCGGTTATCGGCCAGCACCTTCTCCGGTTCCGCGCCCGGCTTATTCACAGAGAACAGCTCGCTCACCGCGCGCGTGCCGTGCCCGTAATCGACCTTCCCGAACTTCTCGCGGAGCGCGCTGAAATCGTCCTTGTCGGTCGCACTCGCGTCGGTGGTGAAGTACACGGTGTCGGTCTTCGGGGCATAGTCGAAATTGATGATCCCCGCCTTCACGTCGGTGACGGCCTCGGGCTTACCATCGACCGGCACCTTCCACACCTGAGACTTGGCGTCCTTACCGCGATTCGCGACGACGTAAATCGCCTTGCCGTCGCCTGCCCATTTCAGGTGCCGGTCGTTGGCGCGGTCGCTGGTGAGTTGCGTCGGCTTTCCCTTTCCATCCGTGTCCACGACCCACAGTTCCGAGGCGCGCCGGTCGCTCTTTTTGTCCCACGTCGCGAGCGCGTAAGCGACCTGCTTACCGTCGGGCGAGACCGCGATCTCGTTGATCGTGTTGACGGTCGCGTAGTCGGCGGGAACGATGTCGTGCGTGCGCTCGGGCGGCGCGGCGGCCAACCTCCCGACGGCAACAAATAACACGACGAGGGGAATGAGGCGGCGCATGGACGGCTCCGTGAGTGGATGAACGGAGCCAGTATAGCGGCAGGTCTACTGCGCCCGCGACACTCAATCTTCGTCCGGTTCGGCGGTGTCCGGGTGGTACTTGCGGATGAGCTTGCGCACGGTCGCACGAGCCAGACCGAGCCACCGCGCGGCGACGAGTCGGTTACCGTCCACCTGGCGCAGCACCTCGTCGAGCACCGCCGGCTCGATGGCGTCGATCAGCGTCTGGTGCAGGTCGGCCGGCTCGCGCCCTTCGAGTGCCTGAACCTGTTCGCGTACCCACTCGGTGACGAGCGATCGCAGGCGCTCGGGAGTAGATGCTGGCCCGGCCGCGGTACTCGGGTCCGGGAAGTGTTCCGGCCGCAGTGCCGCGCCGCGTGCTTCGATCGCAGCGTGTTCGAGCGCGTTACGGAGTTCGCGCACGTTGCCCGGCCAGGGGCGCGATTTCAGGAACGCGAGCGTTTCCGCGGGGACCGCACTGCCGGGATTCGGTACGCCGAACTTGCGAAGGAAGTGCTCCGCGAGCAGCGGGATGTCGTCCACGCGGTCGCGAAGCGGCGGGAGGTGGATGGGATAAACGTTCAGTCGGAAAAAGAGGTCGTGCCGGAACTTCCCCTCGCGCACGGCCGCGGAGAGGTCCGCGTGCGTGGCCGAAACGACGCGCACGTCCACGACCTGCGACTCACTGCCGCCGACGGGCTGCACTTCTTGGCGCTCCAGCACGCGGAGCAACTTCGCCTGGACCGGTAACGGGATGTCCGCGAGTTCGTCGAGGAACACGGTCCCACCGTCGGCGAGCTTCATCAGCCCGTCGCGTGCCCGTTCCGCGCCCGTAAACGCGCCCTTGATGTGCCCGAACAGTTCGCTCTCAACCAGGTTCGTGTTGTACGCGGCCACGTGTGCGGCGAGCAGCGGCTTGTGCCGGCGCGGGCTGTTCGCGTGGATCGCGCGGGCTACGAGTTCCTTACCGGTCCCGCTCTCACCCGTAACGAGCACGCACGCATTCGTCGGCGCGACCATCGCGATCCGTTTGAACACGGTCTGCATGGTCGGGCTGCGGCCGATAATCGCATCGGGGCTGGAATCCACCTCGACGAGCGTGGAGCCCAAGAGACCCGACTTCCCGGGCGCGTCGCGTTCGACCAGCGCGCGGTTCGCGGCGTCGAGCGCTTGGGCCAACTCGAACGGCTTCGCGAGGTAGTCGAACGCGCCGCCCTCCACGGCCTTCACCGCGGTGTTCAGGTTCCCGTGCGCGGTGATGACCACAACCGCGGCGCTCGGGGCCACTTTCTTGATCTCACCGAGTGCGGTGAGGCCGTCCATTCCGGGCAGCCGAACGTCGAGGAAAACAAGGTCGGGCGCGCTCTGGCGCGCCTTCATTAGCCCGTCTTCCGCGGTGGCCGCGACCGAAACGTGGTGCTTTTCCCGCTCGAACGCCCGCCGCAGCGTCCACGCAATCGGCTCCTCGTCGTCGATGATGAGTACGGAATGAGGCATATGGTCCCGCGCGTTCGGTATCGAGGCGGCGATTTCTTCAATCTTACACGATTCGCCGGGTGCCGATCTACGGTCCCGGTCATTAGTACAACGACCGACAGCCCCAGAACCTAACGGAGCCGCCATGACCCGCACGCTCGCCACCCTCATGACCATAATCGCCGCCGGATTTGTTAACGCCGCCGAACCGAAAGTGGAAATCGTGGGGCACCGCGGGGCGTCGTTCGACGCGCCGGAGAACACGGTGGCCGCGATCAAGCTCGCGTGGGAGCAAAAAGCGGACGCCTCCGAGTTCGACATTTACCTCACGAAAGACGGCAAACTCGTCGTGATCCACGACGCGACCACCAAGCGCACCGCGGGCGAAGACAAGAAGGTGGCCGATTCGACGCTCGAAGAACTGCGGACGCTCGATGCGGGCAAGTGGAAGGGCGCGAAGTTCGCAGGCGAGAAACTGCCGACCCTGGACGAAATGCTCGCCACCGTCCCGGCCGGCAAGCGGGCGTTCATTGAAGTGAAGTGCGGTCCCGAAGCGGTGCCGGAGATGGCCCGCGTCATCAAAGCGAGCAAGTTAACGACCGAACAGGTGTGCGTCATCAGCTTCAACGCGGACGTGATCGCGGCCACCAAGAAGGCCCGCCCGGACCTGCAAGCGCTGTGGCTCGTGAGCCTGAACACGAAGGGCAAGCCGCGCACCGCGGACGAATTGATCGCGAAGGCGAAGGAGATCAAGGCCGACGGCCTCGACCTCTCCGCGACGCCCGCGGTGCTGGACAAAGCATTCGCCGCGAAGATCAAGGCCGCGGGCCTGAAGCTCTACGTGTGGACCGTGAACGACGCGGACCTGGCGAAAAAGATGATCGAGGTGGGCGCGGAGAGCATCACGACGGACAAACCGGGCTGGCTGCGCGAGCAACTGACGAAGTGAGGGTGCGTAAGTCAGTGACGAGCTACCAACTCGAAGCAGGCTTCGAGTTGCTTTGTTGCTTCGTCGGGATTGCAGTCGGCTCTCTCTGGGAACGAAATCCGCAGTTCTCGCAAGTCGCGAAGTGCGTCGGGTAGGAGTAACGCTTTGATCATCGCCTGTCGCATGCTCACGTGCGACAGGTCTAAAACTCGTATTTTCCGGGTAAACTCCGAGTGAACGAATTTGTCCAAACACTGATCGTCGCTATCTTGCCATTCCGAATCGGCACCGCGTGATAAAGACACCTTGCGAAGCTGTTTCGATATGGACGACTCAGCCAACCAAGCTAGATCGCTGACATTCAACAAGCACACTTCACCTATCAAGAACCCGGCCCAATAATTTGCGATTTCCTCAATTTGCTGATCTCCAAGAATCACATCTGTTCTTAGGAAACCTCGTTCAAAGTGAACCGCGTCTATCCAAATCAATTCGAGTGAACTCGCGAGCGACCAATCATCGTATAGCCGGTTCCACACGCGGCCGATCTCTTCCCACAGTCGGTTTGCCTCATCGCTCCACAGCTTCTCGCGGGCCGCAGCGCACTGTAAGCGGATGAACTGCGCGTAATCTTCTTGTCCGTGCTCTTGAAGCCAGTCGGCGTACACCAGGCGCGGCGTATCGTCGCCGGGGTTGTCAAAGATCGCGTCGAGGAGCGCGTCGGCTTCGGGGTGCATGGCGGGCTCGCTCCAGTGCGTCACGCTCCCGCGGGGCGGCGTAGGTGCGGTGCTGGCAAACGTACCGGAAGCCGATGCGCTCGTAAACCGGGATGCTCTTCGGACCGGACCGTAGCGTCGCGTTCGTACAGCCCCGTGTGGCGGCGTGAGCGAGAGCCGCACGCGACACCGCTTCGCCGTAGCGCCGGCCGCGGTGTTCTTCCAGTGTCGCGACGCCCCACAACACCGCCGTGGTCCCGATCCGCGAATAGCCGGCCGCGGTCACATCGACGCCGTCAACCGAACCGACGAACAGCGCGATGTCCGGATCGAGCACGAATTCGAGCGACGGAACCATCAGGTCCGCCATCTCGGGCGGCGCCTGAAACGCGGCAGAGGTAATCGTTTTGTACGCCGTGGCATCGCGTTCGGTTTGCGCGTGGCGAACGACCAGCTCCGGCCCCCGCCGGCGCGCGCGTCAATTTCCCTTAGCACGTAGGCGGGTTCGTCCTCGGCCACGGCCCACCCGCGTGCGAGTAACTCGGCTTCCATCGGGTGCCCGGCGTCACCTTCGACGAGAATCCCCCACCCCTGTTCGCAGCCCGCAAAGAATTCGCGTGCGACCGGGAGGAGTTCGTTCAGCGCCGGTGCGTTACCGTGCAGCACAGAAGCGAAGTTGAACCCGGGACCGGGCAACACGCTCGCGATGAGCGCGACCCCACGCCATTCGCGGAACCGCCCCTGTGCGAAGTACTTGAGGTACGGCGGTTCTGCGAGGCACAGCGACCTGTGTGCGATGTCCCGGTCCGTTGGCTGCGGCATGTCGTTGCCCGTTGGTTTTTTCGGCGCCGCGAGGAGCGTTACTCCGTCTCTTCCCACACGCTACTCATTGCGCCGATCTCTTCAAAGTACGTGAGCATTCGCTGGTAGAACGGGTCGTTCGCGAGGGTCGCGCTGTCGCCGATGACGAGTAACTTGCGCCGCGCGCGTGTGAGGGCGACGTTCGTGCGCCGGGTGTCCGCCAGGAAGCCGATTTCGCCCTCGTTGTTGGACCGCACGAGCGAAACGACGATCGCTTCCTTCTCGCGCCCCTGGAAGCCGTCCACACTATCGATCTCCAGACCCGGCACGTCACCGATACGTTCGCGCAATAATCGAACTTGTGCCCGATACGGCGTAATAATGCCGATTTGGGACGCTTCTACCCCCGCGGCGAGCAGCGCGCGGACCTTCTTCACCGCGAGGGCCGCTTCCTGTACGTTGCGCCGGCTGCCGGTGTCCTCTTCGAGTTCCTCGTCATAACTCGCGCCGGCCGTATCGATGAATTGCACCGGAGTTTCGGTGAGTGGATCGGCGGTCACGTTCGGCAAATCGCACAAGCGGTGCCCCGCGACGCTCTCGTGCGCAATCAAGTTGCCGTCGTAGAACTCCTGATTCGAGAAGCCCATAATCGCGGCGTTCATCCGGTGCTGCACGGTGAGCAGGCGCGATACATCCGGCCCGAACTGCCGCACGAGCCGCTCCATGAGGCTGATCGAAAGCCCGCGTTCGGCCGCCTCCGGTGAAATGATCGTCGGGGGAAGCTGGCAGTGATCCCCCGCGAGGATGAGTTTGTTCGCGCGCAGGAGCGGCACCCACGCGGCCGGCTCGGTGGACTGGCACGCCTCGTCAATCACCGCGATATCGAACCGGCGCTGGCCCAAAAGCTGACTGTCCAAACCGGTGAGCGTGGCGCAAACGACTTTGGCCTCGTCCAGCACGCGCTCGACCGCGAGCGCTTCGAGCTTGCGGGCCTCGCCGAGCATGTCGCGTGCTTCGCGCCGGAGCGCGGCCTTCTCCCCCGGTTGCGGCTTCTCGCGCGTCCACTTATCGGCTTGCCGGAACAGCGCGAACGCATCGCGGGCGATTTTGCGCGCTTGCCGGGCGTCGGGGTGCTTCTCCGCGAGTATGTCGATGGCCCGCGCCCGCAGTTCCGGCATCACGCGGGCCGGGTGCCCGAGCCGGACCGGGAGTTCGCCCGCCGCGAGCAATTTTTCGAGCAGGTTATCGACCGCATGGTTACTCGGCGCGCACGCCAGAACGGTATCCCCGCGTGCCACGGCTTCGCGAATGAACTCCACAACGGTCGTGGTTTTGCCCGTCCCCGGCGGACCGTGAATGATGGCGAAATCCTTCGCCGCCAACGCGAATTCGACCGCGGCACGCTGGGGCGGGTTCAGAGAAGAACCTAACCCCCTAACCCCCAGACCTGAAGGGAAGGGGGAGAAGAACCCCTCCCCAACCCCTCCCCCAAGGGGAGAGGGGCTTAATACGGGCACTGACAGATTTGTGTTTTCTGTACTCGGTTCTGTTCCCCCTTCCTTTTTAGGGAAGGGGGTTAGGGGGTTAGGTTGCCTTTCCTCCCCCTTCCCTTCAGGGAGGGGGGTGGGGGGGGTAGGTTGTCTTTGTTCCCCTTCCCCCAGCAGCACGTCGCGCAGTTCGGCCAACCGATCGCCGGTCGCGCTGGCCGCCCGGCGGAGGGCGTCTTGCTGGCGCAGGCGCGAAACTTCGTCCGGCGATAGGTCGAGGCGCCAGACGGCTTCGTCGGGAAGTTCGTCGTCGGGCGGGTCAATGGCGACGCCGATGGTCGCGGTGTCGCGGTCGTAGATCACGCCCCGATACGACGGCATCCGGCGGTTCACATTCGTCTGATTAAGTACGACGGGTGAACCCGGTCCGAGACGCGACGGCGGAAGTGCTTCATTCAGTGTTTTGCGGCCGAAGGTAAGCAGAAGCCGCCCGCCGAGGCCGAATTCCGAGTCCCGCAGAACCAGTTTGGTGAGTGTGGTTCCGTCGCCAACCGGCGAGCCTTCTTCGGCTTGCGCGCGACGCCGGGCCTCTTCCTGTTCGGCCTTCGCTTCGAGATCGAGGAGGTTGGAGAGGTTCGCGAGGTGGTTCGCGTCGGTAAAGTCGGCCTTGCCCGCGAAGCGGACCCGCACCGGCTTGTCCTGGAGTGTGGCTCCGTCGAGGGCGTTCACGAGTGCGGGGGCTTTCGCGTCCGGCACTTCGACCGTGGCCCCGCGGCCGACGAACGCGATCTTGCCGATGTGCTTACTATCGAGCTTCCCGCCCGTGCAAACAAACGAAAGCACCACGCCGGGAGAGCAGCGTGGTGGAACGGGATCAATGTGAATCAGGGCCATGTGCGAAACCGGCTCGTGACGCGGAGTTGTCTCGCGTCATGATACCAGCCGCACAAGGAGTAGTCGGTCAGTGGCTCGTGGCCGTGCCGATCGCGAGCTGGCGCCAGTGCCGCGCCTGGTTCGTGCGGTACCGGGCCGCGGCCTCGTCGTGGTTACCGTTTTCGTCTTCTTCGGTCTCACTCGGGACCGCATTGGCCCCCTGCGCGGACGCCGGTTCCACGTTTGAGCGCGCGAACCCCCACACGCACAAGCCGCACACCAGCGCCACCGCCATTAACACGCGCCGCAGATTCATTCTGATCCCCCCCCAGCGTCCTTGCGTGGTCGCGGGGTGATAACGTCGCGCGTGACCGAAGTCAACCATGTAGAGCGCGGAATTGCAGCGTCTCGCATCCAGGGGTTTCAACCCCTGGATGCTATGACTCCGCGTTCCGCGCTCCGAATTCCGCGATTTGTAATGGATCACGCTCGACTCGGCTCGCCCACGCGGTCACTCCGGCCCAGTCGGAAGCGAGCTTCGCGGCCAGGTCTTCGACGGCCGGGCGCTCGGTCGCGTAGTGTCCCGGAAGAATGAGCGCGACGTTCGCACCGCGTGCGGTTAGCGCGTCGTGGAACCGCACTTCGCCCGTGAGAAACACGTCTGCCTTCCGCTTGATCGCGTCGGATAAAAACTCCCCCGCGGCCCCGCACGCGAGCGCGACAGTTCGCACCGTGCGGTTCACATCGCCCACCACCTGCAACGCGGACGCCTTTAGCGAGGTCTTCGCACGTTTCGCAAGTTCGCCCAGTGTTGTAGGTTGCTCCAGTTCGCCGATTCGCCCCTCGCCGCCACTGGTGCCGGGCTTCAGCGGGTACACGTCGAACGCCGGCTCTTCGTAACTGTGAGCCTTGCGCATGGCTGCGATCGCCCCTGAAACGAGCGACTCGGGCACAACCACTTCCAGGCGCCATTCGCTCACGTCCTCGCGCCGCCCCTTCTGCCCGACGGTCGGATTGGTCGAGTCGGTCCCGAAAAAGGTGCCGGTACCCGCGAGCCGGAAGCTGCACTCGTTGTACTGTCCGATGATGCCCGCACCGGCCGCGAAGAGTGCGTCCGACACCTTCGACAAATCGGTCTCTGGTACGAAAACGACGAGCTTGCACTGGCGCCGGGCCTCGCGCGGGCGCAGCGGAGTTGCGTTCACCACGCCGAGCTTTTGACACAGGCCGTCATTGATCCCGCCCGCGCAGTTATCGAACGCGGTGTGCGGCGAGTACACCGCGATCCCCGCTCGTAACAGCGGTACCACGACCTGGCCGTCGGGCGTGGCCGTGGTGAGCTTCTTCGCGCCGCGGAACAGCACCGGGTGGTGCGAAACGATCAGGTTCGCGCCCTCGCGGACGGCTTCTTCGGCCACGTCGGGCGTGAGCGTGAGGCACGTCATCACGCGCTGAACGGCCGAACTCGGGTCGCCCAACAGCAACCCGACGTTGTCCCAATCCGCGGCTGTACCGCACGGGGCGAATCGATCGAGGTGAGCCGCACACTCAGCAACCGTAGGCATGGATGAGGTAACCCGTCGGTGAAAGGACGAAGACCACACTTCGGACTCAGAATAACGAGGCCCGCTACCTCGAACACTGTGCCTGCCACAAGTGCCAAGATTCCAACACATTACCTCAACGTGGGCTGTCGAATTCCGTGTTTTTGTGGTGAAATCATCTATTCCGAAAATTTATCGACGCGCTGGGGTGGTTCGTCCCAGTACATGATGTTCGCGGTTTACCGGGAGACCTGATGCCAATCGAGTCACCGCGTCCGCTCACCCAACAGTTGCTCCGCGTCGTGCTCGGCACGTCCGACGTGTCCGATCGCGATTTACTCGCTCGCTTCGTCGCCACCCGCGACGAGGAAGCGTTCGCGGAGATCGTGCGCCGGCACGGGCCAATGGTTCTGGCCGCGTGCCGACGGGTAACCGGGCGCCCGCACGACGCAGAGGATGCGTTCCAGGCGGCGTTCTTAGTGTTAGCTCGCCGGGCAAGCCACTTGACCCGGCCGGAGCTGCTCGCCAACTGGCTTTACGGCGTCGCGTGCCGCACCGCGCTGGATGCCCGCGCCTCGCGCCGCCGGGCCGAGGAGCACGTCGTGTCTGCCGCACCCGAACCGGCCGCGCCGAATCCGCGGGACGATACCGCGGACCTGCGCCGCGTGATCGACGAAGAATTAGCGAAACTGCCTGACAAGTACCGCACGGCCGTCGTGCTGTGCGACCTCGAGGGCCTTCCCCGGCACACCGCGGCCGCGCAACTGGGCATTCCCGAAGGAACGCTCTCGAGCCGCTTGGCGCACGCACGCAAGGTGCTAGCCGACCGGCTCGCACGACGCGGCGTCACGGCGAGCCTCACCGCGATCAGCGCCGTCATCGGGCGCGATTCGTTGGCGACCGTTGTCCCGCACACCCTGAGTCACACAACCGTTTACGCGGCCACGCGATTCGTACCTGGCGGGGTCGTCCCGCCGGGAGTGTCCCCGGCCGTTTCTTCCCTCACCGACGGAGTGCTGAAGACCATGCTCGCAACTCGTTTACGACAAGCATTCGGAATCGGCCTGCTGGCCTGCGGGCTGATCGGCGTCGGGGGCGCACTGGCCCAACAGCTCCGCGTTCCCGTGCAGGACCAAGATCCCGTGGTCGCACTCGTGCCCGACGACCGGGAAGTAGACGTGGCCCAACCGAAGACCGCACCGAAGAAGATCGCGGCGAAGGGCGTCGAGGACGACGACGTGCCCTACGCCACGTTCCCGACGCAAGCGGTCGTGCGGCTCGAAGAGGGCAAACTGATCGTGCGCCAGCGCGTGTCCTCATACGGTGCGGTCGCTGAAAGGACCGACAACGGGGGGTACGTGACGGTCTATCAGCACAAATCCGGTGTGCACGCTAAAACCCACGACCCGGCCGACATCGCCGTGTTCGACATGAAGGGCAACCGGCTCGCGCAAAAAGTGTGGAAAGAAACGCTCAAAAATGACGTTCACGCACTCATCACCAACGACGGGAAGCTCCCGAACCCGCGCGAACTGGCGCTCTTCAAGCAGGACACGCTGCTGATCGTACTCCCGGCGCCGACGGGCTACTACCCGATGTCGGGCAGCGGGGCAGCCACTTACGCCCCCGCCGAGGGCTTCGCTCCTCCGGTGGCCCGCCCCGGAACGACTTTCCCGCCGACACCGTCGCGCCAGCCGGTTCGCCCCACGCGGCCATCGACACCGGCACCGGACAGCGTCCCGCCGTCGACGACTCTGCCCGCTCCGACGATCCCCGCAGGGGGCCAGGATCTGATCCCGTCCTCGAACACTCCGGTGTTCCCCGCGCCGACGGGAAACTCGGTGCCCGCAGGGAACCCGGTTCCGGCAGGAAATCCGGCGCCGATCGGGAACCCGGACCGAATCCCGCCCTCGAACATTCCGCCGAGCACGATTCCCAACAGTGGTGAAGACGCGGTACCGGCGTCCACGCCGACCTCGATGTGAATCGCACTCCTGAAATGACGAACCCGCGGGCACCGGAAGTGCCCGCGGGTTCTTTTTGTTGATCTCGGCTCGCGCCCCGTTACTTACGCGGGAGCAGTTCCGGCAGGTTCGCGACGCGGACCGCGGTCACGGCCATCACCTGGGCGCCCTGGAGCAAGTTCGGCTCCTTCGCCTTGTCGAACGTGTCCGACTGCGTGTGGTGCGTAAACCGGTATTCGTCCATGTCTTGCTTGCACGCGAACCCGGGCACGCCGGCGCTCTCGAACGGCAGGTGGTCGGTGCCGCCCATGCCGGCGATGTCGAGCCCCTTCCAGCCGTCGATTGCCTTCAGCGATTCGAGTTGCGGTTCCAGGATCGGGATGATGTTCTTGCGCCCCTGCGTACCGAACCCGAGCACCTTACCGGTACCGGTGTCGTGGACCAGCGCCACCGAGTGCTTCGGCATGTCTTCCTTGTGCTTCTCGACGTACTTCTTCGAGCCGTACAGCCCCTGCTCCTCGCCGGTAAACAGGCAGAACCGGATCGTGCGCTTCGGCGGCTGACCGTCCTTGGCGAGTTTCGCGACCGTGCGGGCCGTTTCGAGAACGACACAGCTCCCGGTGCCGTTGTCGGTGGTACCGCTGCCCAGTTCCCACGAGTCGAGGTGCGCGCCGACGACCACGATTTCGTCCGGCTTCTCGCTCCCGCGGACCTCACCGATCGTGTTGTAAACGACGATCGGGCCGGGGATGAACTTGTTCTCGATCTCCACTTCGACGCGGGTCGTTTCCTTCTCGCGGGACGCGAGCCGATACAGGAGGGCGTAGTGCTCGTGGGCCATGAACACGCGGGCCATGCCGCTCTCGGCCGCGGCCCGGTCCCCGCGCCACCCGCCGGTGGTCACGAGCAACCCGTGCGGCTTGGCCGAATCGGTGATTTCGCACGCCGCGCCCTCTTCCTTCGCGAACGCGCGCATCTCACCGGCGAACCCGAAACCGGGCTGTTGCTCGTCGCGAATCCACGAACCGGCCCCGATGTCTTCGGTCGTCGAAGCCGAGTCCTTCTTCGGCTCTTCCTTCTTGAGTTCGTCTTTCTTCGGCTCATCCTTCTTCGGCTCATCCTTCTTCGGCTCATCCTTCTTCGGCTCATCCTTCTTCGGAGCGTCCTTGGACGGCTCTTTCCGCGGGGTCCCCGGGCCGTAACTGGTGTCGGTGATCGGCTTCACGTTCGCAGGGGGCGAGACCATAACAATCGCGTTCTTCAGCTTGCCCTTGTACGCCTGGAGATCGGCCTTGTTGCGGCCCTTGAGGATCACCACGTCGCCGGTCACCTTGCCCTTCGTGCCGGGCGCCCAGCCGTAGGACGCGATCATCAGCGTGCGCCCGTTGTTGGGTTCGACGATCTTCATCTCGGCCTTGCCGCGCTGCCAGCCGTAGGGGATCTCCCACGGTTCCAGGCGCACGTTCTCCAGGCCGTACTCCTTCATCTTCTCCGCGGTCCACTTGTTCGCTCTTTCCAGGCTCGCGGACCCGGTCAACCGGCCGCCGATCTGGTCGGAGAGGTACTGGAGGTTCTTCATGATCTCGGAGCGCGCTTTGATCTCCGAAATGAGCGCCTGGTCCACATCGGCCGCCGCCATGCGCGGGGCCGGCGCCTCTTCGACCGGCGCCGCGGACCGGGCGTCGGTCTTCAAGAGAAGGAAACACAACCCACCGATTACGGCGGGTAACAAAGCGCGGGCAGACGGGGCGCGCAGTGCCATGAGGTAACTCCAGTACAAATATTGATGCGAGTCCGACGAAATGGGGAGGAGTGCCCATTGTGTCCCTGCACGGGCCGGGAAACAATGGGTTAAGTCTTAAATTAAAATTAGAGGAGGAACCGTATGACGGCACTCATCGCTTCACTCGCGATCGCGATTGCGGCCCCAGTTCCTCTGGACAAGGGGCGGGACGCGGAGTTCGAGAAGAAGGTCGCTCCCGCTCGCGAAAAGGCCATCAAATATTTAAAAGACGCGCAGCAACCCAACGGCAGTTGGGACGTATTGCTTTTCAAATCGCTCCTCGAGATGGACGGTGGTACCACGGCTCTTGTCGTGCTGGGTCTGATCGAAGCCGGCGTCCCGGCAAACGATCCGGCCGTAGCCAAGGCGGTTGAATACCTGCTCGCGCTCAAACCGAGCAAGACTTACGTTGTGAGCCTGCGCACTCAGGCCCTCGCCCGGGTCGACGCGACGAAGTACGCGAAGGAAATTCAGGCGGGCGCCGACTGGTTGCTCGAAAAGGCGATCATACGCCAGGGCAAATTGGTCGGCTGGAGTTATCCGGCTACCGAGGTCGCGGACAACTCCAACACACACTTCGCAGTGATGGCCCTCCACGTCGCGGCGCAAGCCGGGGCGAAGGTCGATGCAGACATCTGGCCCAAGATCCGCGACTTCTACGCGGACACACAGCACAAAGACGGCGGTTGGAAGTACATCAACGTTGGTGACGACAAGCCGAGTCACAGCATGACAGTGGCGGCGCTGCTCAGTTTGGCGGTGGCGGTGAAGTACGACAAGAAGGCCACCGACCCCGGTCCGGCGTTCGAGAAGGGCATGGCCGCACTACTCGGTGAAAAGGTGGGCAAGTTCGGTGACGGGAAGAGTTGCGCCTATTCCTGGATGACCACCGCCGAACTCGGGCGCGCACTCGGTTCGACCGAGTTCAAATCGGGCAAGCAAGTTAGGGCCTGGTATCGCGAGGGGGCCGAGAAACTACTGAAGGAACAACAAATGGACGGATCGTGGCAGGCGAGTCGCGCGAACCTCGACAGTAACTACCCCGCCATCACCACCGCGTGCGGGCTGTACTTACTCGGTCGGCCGCTCAAGTAGTGCAGCATTGAGAGGTCTTGGCGCGGAGAGGTGCCAACGTTATGAGAGCCGACCCGCGTTGCCCGCGGGCAGGTTCGAGGGTCACGGATGCCCGGTCGTCGGCCGCTTCTCGCGCTCGTCGCATGTTACGCGATCTCTCTCCAGGCGTGCCTGCACATCAGCAGCACGCCGAGTGCTCCTACCCCTGCGCCAGAACAGACCACCAAAACTACTGCGAAAGCGCCGGTCGAAGCCGAACCGACTACCAATACCGCCCCGCGCAAGGATTTCGCGATTCTGCCGAAGGTTCCCGGAGCGGTCGTACCCAAGGCCCCCAGCGGCAATTCCACGGCTACGAAGACGGTCCCAATTGTCACGAACCCACCGGGGGGAGTGCAAACAGCGAGCGGAGAACCCCAACAGTTCCCGCCATTCACCGCGCCACCCGAACCGCCGTTGTTGGCCGCGGTCCGGGCCTATGTTGAAAACCGCCCGGATCAGGCGATCGAAATCATCCGGACGATGGACAAGAACAATCAGGACTTCGTGCTCGCGGTGCTCCCGATTCTCGCACGCGGCGCGAGTGCCGACCTGATGAACGACCAACTCACCACGGCGGCACTCGTGGAACAACTGCGAGGGGCCATCGCGCGGCTCGAACCGCGCGCCGCTCTCAAGATCGAAAAATTCGTGTTCTGCAGTAAAGTAGAGGGGTTCGGACGGTACACTCCGCGCCCGGTGGCGGAACACTACAAGCCCAATGATCGGATCAATCTGTACCTCGAATTGCGGAACCTCAGCAACCAAATTACGAGCGACGGGTACCGCGTGCACGTTCGCGCCGAGGTCGAAATCCGCGACGCGAAAGAGAACCTCGTTCCGCAATTCCAATCGACCGACCAGCGCGTGCCGGTGGTGCGGTTCGAGGAGAGTCTCGTCACCCGGTCACCACTGTTCGACTTCCACGCTTGCTACGGGTTCGCCGCCCCGACCGTGCCGGGCGTGTACACCGTCACCGTGAAACTCAGCGACGCGACCGGGCGCCGAGTGGTAAAGAGCCAGCCCGCGGAGTTCCGGGTCGCGGGGCCGTGACCGGCTTTGAGGTGTTGGGGCGAAAGCCCTCGCGCTGACTCCGCGTTTCCGACTCCGTAACTTGTACCGGATAGCGAGGCGCGAATGTTCACAACTGATAGCTGAAAGCTGCACGCGGAAGGCTGAGAACGCAACACGATGTCCAACATTTTCTTCCACAGCGGCACGGTCACCCGGGAGGAGCGGTCCAAGCTCCTGCGGCAGACCGGCGCAACGTTGTGGTTCACGGGGTTGTCGGGTTCGGGTAAGTCCACGCTGGCGATGGCGCTGGAACAGGTACTCATTCAACGCGGGCACGCGGCGTACACCCTCGACGGCGACAACGTCCGACTCGGGTTGAACGCCGGGCCGAAGGTTCTGGCCGAAACGCACGGGTACGGCGAAGAACAATCGCAGCGGTTCGGCCTGGGCTTTTCAGCAGCCGACCGCGAGGAAAACGTTCGCCGCATCGGGGAAGTCGCGAAGCTGTTCGCGGACGCGGGGCTGTTCGCGCTCACGAGCTTCATCAGTCCGTACCGCAAGGACCGCGACGCGGCCCGCAAAGCCCACGAGCAGAACAAGACCGGGGCGATTCCGTTCATTGAGGTGTACGTGAACACCCCGATCGAGGTTTGCGAACAGCGCGACCCGAAGGGGCTGTACAAGCAGGCCCGTGCTGCGGTCGGGGCCGGTAAAAGTGTAGGCTTCACGGGCATCGACGATCCTTACGAACCGCCGGTGAAGCCGGAACTCGTTTTCGACGCGGCCGCGCAACCGGTAGAACAGGGCGTCGCGCTCGTGTTGAAGTACCTAGAAGAGAGGGGGCTGGTGAAGGCGTAAGACTGTGCGGGTTTCAGAATGTGAGAGAAAAAGGAGTGGCATCTGCCCGGAGTTTGAACCCTCGAACCCGGGACGCGCACGTTTATAACGCGCTGCGCGGATGCGCCATCCTGCGCGAGTGGCGCGAATGCGCCGCGCTGCGCGGGAGCTTTCGGAACGGATTTTCTTTCTTACATTGACCCGCCTGTTGACCTGACCCAGATTCCCTATTCCACTGCATATAGCGCAGCCGGAGCAACCGCGCGGCGAACCTGAAAAACTCGCCATTTTGACTCAACTCGGCCGCGAGGGCCGCTTGAATGTGCTCCGCAACGAACGTAGAGTTGTCGCGAATCGACTCGCGGGTCCATCAAATTCGGACCCGCGGTGTGTTCGGCTCCCGGGCGGTCCCAAGCCCGCCAGAGCCACCCAACCGGATCATTGGACTGACCATGCCGGCTACCAAACCAAACCGCACCGCCGAGCACCCGACCGAAGGGTTCCGCTCGGCCGTTCTGGCGCCGGCGACGGATCGCCCGGTCCGCGTGTACTTACCGACCGACTACCAACCGAAATACGCATACCCCCTCGTGGTGGTGTTCCACGCCGAAGGTGAGTGCGAAGAGCACTCGGTTCGGTTGGTCCCTCAACTCAGTCGGCGCAATTACATCGTGTTGTGTCTCCGCGGACCGGTCAATCTCGGTTGTCGCGCGGACGGTCGCCCGGCGTTCGGTTGGGGCGAGGGGCAGCCGGACCGGGGGACGAAGGCCGCACTCGCATACGCGACGAGCCAGTTCAGCGTTCATCCCGACCGCGTGTTCCTCATGGGGATCGGTGAAGGCGCCACCGCCGCGTACCGCCTGGGCCTATCGATGGGTACCTGTGCGGCCGGTGTGGTCGCACTAAACGGCCGACTGCCGAAGGGCCGCGTGCGCGCGAATCAGCTCCGTATCCTGATCGGCCACGGCACCGCGAACCCGGTTGTGCCGGTTACGGAAGCCCGGCGCGCTGTGACTCAGCTCACGCGAGCGGGATCGGACGTGCGCATGAACCGCTACGCGACCGCGCACTGCGTTCACGCTGATATGCTCGGCGACGCGAACCGCTGGATCATGGAACAAATTACAGGTAAGTCACTGGCTCACGGCCACTAATGCAGTCGGTTTCGCACGAAGCGTCGTCCGCTCGCGCTGTGAGCGGCAGTTGCACACCAAATCTCCGCAGTTACTCCTTCCCCAACACCAGATCAACGACCCAACACCCGCGCACGTGCGGTGCGTTGGCATCGCGACAGTGGTCGAGCACATCGGCGTTGTCGCACCCGGCGTCTTGGAGCGCGTCCGCCAAGATCGGCATCGCGCCGAAATCCCGCGACTCGTACATGGCCTGTGCAACTGAGAGGACCGTAGAAGTACACCACGCAAGCTGAAAAGGCGCGGTTCGCTCTGGGTAGCCAATCACCTCTCGCAAAAGAGCGTATTGCGCGGTTCGGAAATCCGCGTCGCGTTCGACCTCGCAAAGGAACGCGCCCCATGCCGCTGTTACCGTAGATGCAACCGCTCGGAATTCGCTCTCCGGCACAAGTTCATCCGCACACAACTCGGCAATGTGGACAGCCTCCCACGTGCGCCCGTCGTTCAGCTTGGGCCAAATCGCGCGACAGCACGCGCACTGGTACAGAATCCGCTTTCGCGCACTCTTCCCCGCCCACAGGTGCGCGTCCAACTCCGCTTCGTCCATCGGCCTCTCCTGGAACCGCTCTTAGCGCGACTGATCCAGTGTTCGGATAAGACCGTCGTACCATTTCCCCTACTGAGCGTTCCGTAACACAATGACCGCGTAGCGGCACCAGTTCCCCAAAGCGGGTAAAGCGCGGAGTAAGTGTGTATCGGCCGTGTCGAGGAGGCCCAGCGCGTGACGATTGCGCCACACCCGTCGCACCATCCCGAGAAGTTGAAACCCGCGAACTTCGACCGACGGGAAGATGTCGCGTAGCGGTTGCAGGTCGCGGTGCGTGAGCGGGTGTTCGTCCGGCGTGCGGTCCTTGCCGGGGTACGGGAGCGAGCCGCGTGCGAACCCCAAGAGCGGGTTACCGCCCCACGGTTCGCAGAACACGGCGATTCCGCCTGGTTTGAGGACGCGGCGCAGTTCTGTTCCGGCTTTAGCTAGGTCGAGGTGGTGCAGGATCGCGTTGCCCCAAACTGCGTCGAACGAGGCGGCCGGGAACGGAAGATCTTCGCCGTCGGCAGCGACGCACTCGATGCGCACGTCGTTCGCAGCAGCCCGGGCACGGGCTTCGTTCACGTACCCCGGCGACAGATCGAACGCGGTCACGATCGCGCCGGCTCGGGCCATCGCAACGGCGGCCATACCGTGCCCGCACCCATAGTCGAGCGCGTGCTTCCCACGCAGAGGACCGAGCGCCTCGAACGCGGGGCGCACCCAGGTTTCGTGGTCGAGGTAGGAGCCCGTATCGAACCGGAGGTCGGCCCGGCCCGCGCGGAACGCTTCGGCGCGCTCCGCGGCCTGCCGGTCGTGAAACAGTTGTTCGCTGAGTCGGCGCTCCGTGCCGTGCATGGGAAGCCTTTCCGTTATGGGGGCGAGCACGCGACCCGCCCCGTAACACGAATCAGAACGGGAGCAACGCGGGTGGGATAAAAGCGTACCCGCCAACGACGACGGAGACCAGCCCGACCATCGCGGCGAACAGCCACAGCACGTTCTTCTGCTTGCGGGCCAGCGCCAGCGAGGACGCGACCGCGCCGATTTGGGCCACGAGCATCGCGTAAGAGAGGAATTCGCTCTTCTTGCGGTGCTTGTCGCTCTCGGCCGCGCTCACCTTCGTGCGGATCTCGTACAGGAACCCGATCCCCTGGTTCAACCGCGACTCGGCCCGGTACCGGCGCTCTTCGAGGTCGAAGCCCGTAGCTTGCGCGGCGGTCGCACCCGCGGATTTTTGAGTGGCGTCCGGGGCGCTGGGGTTGAACGCGAGTTGTGCCCGCACCAACCCGTTCGCCAGGTTCAGGATCGGGGTCCATTCCTTATCGGTGTGCTCGGTGTACTTCTCGGCGTCGTCAATCGCCTTGGTGATTTTCGTCATCTCGACGCGCCCGGCCTTTTTGAGCAAGTCGTGCTCGGGTTCGCGGTGCTCGATCGCGTCGCGCAGTTCTTTGATCTTCTCGTCCTCAATGTCGGGCAGTTTAACGGGTGGCGGCCCGCCCTTTTCACCGCGCTCGGTGAGCCACATGCGGGCTTTTTGAAGCTCTTCGGGAGTGGCAGCGTCTTTTAGCGTGACATCGAACTTGGCGGGCGCGTAGCCGGACGAGGCGCGCAACTGAACCGCGGTCGTCTGCATAATCAGCGCGCGGTCCCGTTTGAAACCGGCGAGCGACCACTGGTTCGTCGATTTCGACTGGTCCTGGGCCGCCTGGGACTTCCAGTACATCGCTTCTTGCAGCGCGCCGTTGGACATGGACGCGAACACTGTTGCGAGCGCGGTCAGCGCGATCGGAAGCGCAGCGCCGGCCTTTTCGATGAGGCTCTTCGGCTCCTCGGGCTTGTCGTTCGGGGGCGTCGCGGGGGCGTCGTCGGCCATGATGAGCGTCTCCGTGGTGAAGTGGTCGGACCAGTGTACCCATCCGTTCGGCACCGGTCACGGACCGAGCGGGAACTTCATTGGGGCTTCTTCTTTCTCGACGACTGGCGCAGGCCCCCTTTGGGGTTCGTCGGCACCGGCGGTTTCTTGGCTCGCGCGGGAGCGGGTTTCGGTGCTTTCGGAGCTTTCGGAGCCAATTTTCGCAGTACAATCGCGGCGCGCTCGGCCGCCTTTTTGTCACCGTCACTCGTCGCGGCGGAGAGTGACGCGAGAACCGCGTCGGTGCTCACGTTCAACTTGCCCAGCGCATCGATCGCCGCCCGGCGCACTTTCACCGCGTGGGCCTCGACCGCGTGAACCAGTGCGGCGATCGTTTCGGCTGAGGTGTCGTTGCGTCGGACCAATACCTCGATCGCACGTAGGCGTACCGTCTCCGCACTGTCGCCAAGTAATCGCCGAAGGAACGGGAGAACGGCCGGTGTGTCGAGCCGATTCAGTTCATAGGCGATGGCCGCGCGAATATCGGGGTCGGGATCGTCAACTAACGTCGCAAGCTCCGGCAATAGCGTCGCGTCGTTCAACGCGAACAACGCACTCGCGCAGATTTGCCGGGTAGATTTTTTGACCCGACGCTGAGCGCTGTTGTCTGTTTCATCCGGTACAGCCGCACGTAGAAATTCGCGCAGTGAATCTTTGACTTGCGGTTCGCGCGGGGCGAAATGCGCGACGATCGTGGCGATCGTATCGAGATCGCTCGCGAATTCGGGCCGCCGGGCGAGTTCGATCAACTGCGGGAGGTACGGAAGGAGCGTCGTACCGAACTGTTGGAGCGCGCGGAGCGTGTTGGTTCTGGTGTGCCTCGATTGCGTCGTTTCGAGGGAGGCCATCAGGTCCGGAATGGCGCCGTCCGCTTCGGGGCCAAGGGCGCGGATCAGTTCTACGATGAGTGCCCGGTGCCGCTCGTCGGTCGTGCGGTGGTAGAGGCGGAGCGCGGCAGGTAGGAACGGTAGCGCAACGCGCCCCTGATCTCGTAAACCCTGAAGGATAATCGTGCGCGTGTCGTCACTCTCGGTATCGAGCAACGCAACAAGCTGGTCGCGCCCGCGTTCGCCGACACGGACGAGTGCCGTCACCGCGAACGAATGCGCGTAGTAGTTCACGGGCGGATCGTCGCGAGTGAACAGGGCAACGAGATCCGGAATTGCCGGAACTGCTGCCGGCCCCAGAGCAGCAAGCGCCTCGATTGCGCTCAGTTGACCGTACCCGACGGGGGGATTGCGCACGGCCTCGCGGAGTGCTTCGATCACCCCGGCGGGTGGCTCCTCGAATCGGCCGAGCGCAACCAGAACACCCGCGATCGCGTGCACCTGTTGATCGGCGTCTCGCAACCGAGAGAGTCGCTCGAGAAGTGGGGCCGCAACCGAAGCCGGGAGCTTCTCCCAGTTGCCGATGGCGCTGGTCGCTTCATACGCCACCTCCTCGACCAGATCGCTGAAGAGCGGAGTGAGTGCAGTGAGCGCGCCCGAATCATTTCGCCCAACGATTCCAATAGCGTTAACAGCAAGTTGGCGGTGCTTGGGATCGAGGTTGCTGAGTTGCGCGGTCAGGGCTTTGAGTGCGGCCTTATTACCTCTGGCAATGCTGCCGAGCGTGCCGATCGCGCTTTGCTGGACTTCGGTGCTGAGGTCATCAAGCAACGCAACAACGCGCGGGATTAGAGGAGGCACTAGCGGGCTATCGAATCGAGCGATTGTGGTACACGCCGCTGCGCGCACATCGGGTACCGGATCATCGAGCAAGGCGACAAGTGCCGCGACCACTTCCGGCGTGAGGGCTGCGTAACGACCGCCGCTCCCGAGTTGACGGGCCGCGCTCTTGCGAATCGTCGCGACGCGGTCCTTCATCGCGCGGCATAATGCTCCCGATGCGTCTGCAAATTTCAACCGGCCGAGTGCCTGAACCGCAACTTCGCGCACCGCCACTTCGGGATCATCGAGCGCGCGATCAAACGCGGGTACCGCATCCGCGGTGTCGAGCTGCATTAACCCGCGGATCGCTTCCTGGCGGTCGTCGGGATCGGGGCTGTCGAGTTGTTCAACGAATTCTTGGAGTACGCTCCCCTTCGCGCGCATCGAACCGAGTACCTGGCTCGCCGCGTGGCGCACGCTCCAGTCGTCGTCGGTGAGCGCGGCTTTCAGTTGATCGGTATCGGTGATTCCGGTCGCTCCGATATCCTTGAGGGCTTTCGCGGCCTGTTCGCGCACGTCGCGTTCGGGATCGCCGAGCACGTCGAGTAGTGCGGGGACGGCCTCTTTTGCGCGCTTGCCGATGTTCCGCAAGCACATGCACGCCTGCCGCCGAACTCGTGGTTTCTCGTGCCTGAGTAGCTCGATCAGCCCCGGGACGATCGGCTCCCCAATCACTTCCGCGGCCCGGCGCACATCGATCACGCGCTTATCCGCCGCGAGCGCGGCAAGTAACTTCGGGATCGGGTTCTCGTAGTTGGGTGGCATCCAGAGAGAAACAGCGGGGTGGCGAATCCACGCCCCGCGCGGGTCGCCGCGATCGTCGAGCCAGTCCGCGAAGACCAGCGGCAGGTGCCGGTCGTCGGGCGCGGCCGCGATCGCCGCGATGAGTGCCGCTTCGTCGTTCATCGCACAGCCCCATAATGAGTGGGGTTACGATACCCGTTGCGCGGGCGCCGTGCCACGTCGGGGCGAACACCGGGCGGGCGTCGGGTGTCCTTGATTCTTACTAGCGGATAAAACGCCTCTAACGTTACTCACACAACGGAACACACCCGTGCCCGAAGAAACATCCGACCTCGCCGAAGTTCGGCTCCAAAAGCTCCAGCAGATCGAGGCCCTCGGCCTCGACCCGTGGGGCCAGCGGTTCGACAACGCCCAACCGATCGGCGACATCCGCCAGCTCCCGGCCGAGAACTTCGACGAGACGAAGCCGGGGCCGAAGGTGCGCGCCGCTGGGCGCGTGGTGCGCTACCGCACCGGCGGGAAGCTCCTGTTCCTCGAAATCTGGGACCAGACCGGGCGCGTGCAGTTGATGATCCGCGTGAACAAGGTCACGCCGCAGGAGTGGCAGGTCGCACAACTGCTCGACCTCGGGGATCTCGTTGGCGTGGACGGCGAGTTCGGCAAGACGAAGACCGGCGAACTCACGATCCAGGTCGAGAAGCTGACGTTCCTCACGAAGAGCCTGGAACCGCACCCGAAGGACGTGTTCGGGATGGGGGACATCGAGTTCCGGTTGCGGCACCGGTACCTCGACATGATCTACACCCCGGACACGCTGCGCCGCGCGCACCAGCGCGTGAAGATCATCCGCACGATCCGCACCCACCTCGACGCTCAGGGCTACATGGAGGTGGAAACGCCCACGCTGCACGCGATCGCGGGCGGGGCGGCCGCGCGCCCGTTCGAGACGCACCACAACGCGCTCGACATCGATCTGTTCGTGCGCATCGCGCTCGAACTGCCCCTGAAGCGCCTACTGGTCGGCGGGATCGAAAAGGTGTACGAACTCGGTCGGGTGTTCCGCAACGAGGGCATCAGCCCGCGACACAACCCCGAGTTCACCATGCTCGAACTGTACCAGGCTTACGGCGACTACCGCAGCATGATGGACCTGACCGAGGGGTTGATCGTGGCCTGCGTTGATATCCTGGGGGGCGGGCGCACGATCCCGTTCGGCGAGAAGACGGTGAACTTCGAGCCGCCGTTCCAGCGCGCGAAGTACGCGGACCTGTTCCACGAACACGTCGGCTGCGACATGACCGACGAGGTCGCGGTGCGGGCCGCAGCGCGGGCCGAGAACATCGAACTCGAAATGGCCCCGACGAAGGGCGCGCCGAAGGTCGCGAAGGCGCACGTCGTTCTCGTGCAGGAACTGTTCGAGGACTTGGTGGAAGAGAAGCTGGTCGGGCCGGTGTTCGTGTACGACTACCCGTCCCCGCTGTGCCCGCTGACCAAGCGGAAGCGCGAAAACCCCGCGATCGCGGAGCGGTTCGAGTTGTACGTTCACGGCATGGAACTGGCGAACGCCTACACCGAACTGAACGACCCGATCACGCAGGAGCAGACGTTCACGCAGCAACTGGCCGGGCTGTCCGATGAAGATTCGATGGCCAAGATGGACCACGATTTCATTCGCGCGCTGCGCCACGGGATGCCGCCCGCGGGCGGTTTGGGGATCGGCATCGACCGGCTCGTGATGCTGCTCACCAACACGCAGACCATCCGCGACGTGATCCTATTCCCGCTGCTGCGCCCCGAAGCGAAGTAAGACCAACCGACCGGCCATGCTCGTGCCAGTTTGGAAATGCAGGTGGCCCAGCCCACAAAAGGCGGGGCCACATTGTTGCGACAGGATACGCACCTCTACTGCACTACCACCCCAAGCCCTTCGTCGTCGTCTTGATGCGGGTGAGCTTGTCGTTCGTGGCCAGGTACAGCACACTCCCGTCGTCGCCCCACGCACAGTTCGCGGTCTTATCATTGGTGAGGATGCGGCCGATCAGCGTGCCTTCGGGGGAGCAGACGTACACGCCGTTCACCGCGGTGGCGAAGATGTTCCCCTTCGCGTCCACCTTCAGGCCGTCGGGCAGTCCCTTGTTCGGGTTGGCCTTCACGTCGGCCGTCGCGTCGAAGATCACCTTGCCCTTGCCGAGCGTGCCGTCGGCGTTGATCGGGAACGCCATCAGGATCGCCTTGTCCGGGTCGGAGTTGGCGACGTAGAGCGTCTTCTCGTCGGGCGCCAGCGCGATCCCGTTGGGGCGCGACATCTCTTTCGTCAGGAGCGTGACCTCGCCCTTCGGCGAGAGGCGGTAGACGCCCTGGAAATCGAGTTCCTTCTTGGGGTCTTTCATCTGCTCGGGCAGGCCGTAGGGCGGGTCGGTGAAGAACAGGTCGCCGTTCTTCGCGAGCACGAGGTCGTTCGGGCTGTTGAACCGCTTCCCCATGTACTTGTCGGCGAGTGTCTCGAACTTGCCGTCCTTGCCGAGTCGAGCGATCCGCCGGTCACCGTGCTGGCAGAGGATGAGATTGCCGTCTTTATCGAATGCGAGGCCGTTGGCGCCCGGTTCGTACCCCTTGAACTCGTCCTTGCCCGTGTACCCGCTGGGCTTAATGAAATCTTCCTTCACCCCGTCCTTCGCGGACCAGCGCACAACGCGGTTGTTCGGAATATCGGTGAAGAGCAGCGCGTTGTTCTTTTTGTCCCACACCGGTCCCTCGGTCCACTTGAACCCGCCGGCCAGAACTTCGATTTTCGCGTCCTTGGGGATGAGAGCGTCGAGCTTCGCGTCCTTGCGTTCGACGGAGCCGATGGTCATCGGCAGTTTCGGATCGTCGGCGGCCGTGCTGCGCGCGGGGCGCAGTGCCCCGGTAGCGACAATGGTGGCGAGGGCGACTGTGGTCACAGCCAGGCAACGGAACATGGGGTGAGATCTCCGAATGGACGGGCCGGCGGGTGAGGAGGCGGAGTGGGTGCGTAGCCCGCACGACGACATCGTACCCGCTGGCGGCGCGCAAGCAAGCGGCTAGAAAAATCTGCACGCGCGCGAGTCGCTCCCCCGGGCCATTCTGTGAAGAATGCGCTATCCCGCGCATGGGTAAATCATTAGGATTTGCCCATCCTCCCCCAGTAGCTCCACAAGTCCGATCAATCCGAGGTTCGGTTCATGCGCCAAGAATACTGGATCATGGCGATTGCCTGGCTGTTCGTGTTCGCTTGGATTCCGATCGTCATCGCGACCAACCGGAAGGTTCACCCCAAGGTTCTGTTCTTCTTATTCATGGTCGAGTTGTGGGAGCGCTTCAGCTACTACGGGATGCGGGCGTTTCTGGTGCTGTACCTCGGCGCCCAGGTGATGAACGGCGGGTTCGGGATGGACAAGGAAACGCGGTACGCCGTGTACGCGGCGTTCGGCGCACTGGTGTATCTGACGCCGCTGGCCGGTGGGTTCCTCGCGGACAAGATCCTGGGGTTCCGGCGCGCCATCATCTGGGGGGCGATCCTGATGGCGGCCGGGCAGTTTACCCTCTCCGCCGGACAGGGCAACGAGTACGCGCTGTACCTCGGGTTGGCCCTGTTGGTGACCGGTAACGGGTTCTTCAAACCGAACATTTCGAGCATGATCGGCAAGTTCTACCCGCAGGGCGACCCGCGGCGCGATCAGGCGTTCACCATCTTCTATATGGGGATCAACACCGGGGCGTTTATCAGCCCGCTCACGTGCGGGGCGGTGGCTCAAATCGAGGGCTGGAGCTACGGGTTCTTGCTCGCGGGGATCGGGATGAGCGTCGGGCTCGGGATCTTCCTCTACACCTCGTCGCGCGGGCTCCTCGAACAGTACGCGGACCCGCCCGCGGAAGGGATCAAAACGTTCCGCGGCTTGCCGGTCGGACCGGCGGTGTACATTGGCACCCTACTGTTCGTTCTCGTCGCGGCCGCCCTGATCTACAAGAACAGCATTGTGACCTACCTGTTGATCGCGCTCGGCCTCGCGGCGATCACGTACATGCTGGTTCTCTCGTTCCTGTACCCGGTCGCCGAGCGCCAGCGGATCTGGGTGCTCATCACGCTCCTGTTCTTCACGAGTGTGTTTTGGGGGTTCTTCGAGCTCGCCGGCAGCGCACTGAACGTGTTCACCGACGAGAACGTGGACAAGACCGTGTTCGGCAGCCCGATCCCCGCGAGCGTGTTTCAGGCAGTGAACGCTCTGTTTATTGTGCTCCTGGCGCCGCTGTTCACCCTGATGTGGGGGCTGCTGGCCAAGAAGGGTTTGGAACCCGCGGCCCCGGTGAAGTTCGCCTTTGGTCTGCTCCTCCTCGGGGTCGGGTTCTTGATTCTGAACCTGGGCCGCGGGGCCGCCGTGGACGGGGTGATGCCGCTGATGTTCCTCATTTTGTGCTACCTGTTCCACACGCTCGGGGAACTCGCGTTGTCGCCGGTCGGTCTATCGCTAGTGACCAAGCTGGCACCGGCACGAGTGGTCGGGTTCATGATGGGGTTCTGGTTCCTCTCGTCCGCGATCGGGTTCCAGGCCGGTGGGTGGATTGCCGGTAAGTCGGCCACGTCCGGGACCGCGACCCGCGAGGAAACGATGAATCAGGCGCTGGACGTGTTTATGCTTTACGCGCCCAGGAGTGACACATTGTTCCAGGTCTGGAAGTTGTGGGCCAACAGAGTCGCCAGTTTCTCTCGATGTTTGGTCGGCAGATCCGCGAGGCACCCGTCGATGGCACTCTGGAACCTCTTGAAGTCCTGATGGTGCCGACTGTTGAGCACGTCCTTCTTCACGAACTTCCACAGGCGCTCGATCAAGTTCAGGTTCGGCGAGTACGACGGCAGGAACAGCAGCTCGATCCCCAACTGCTTGGCCGCGTCCTGCACCAACACGCACCGCTGATACCGGGCGTTGTCCAGCACCAACGTGACGGGCACCGAGCCCGCCCGGCGCGCGATCGTGTGAAGCAACGCGCACACCGACGTGGCGGTGATGTACGTCGTGTTGATCTCCGTCACCAGTTCGTGCGTGACCGCGTTCAGCGCGCCCAGCACGTTGTACCGCTGCCGACCACTTGCCGCGCGCACGTGCAACCGCACGAAGCACCACACCCAACCCAGGAACGACGCCAATACGAAGTGCGACGCATCCACGAAGTACACCGACCGCTTACCGCTCCGCGCCTCCGCCAACTTCGGTTCCAGGTCCGCCTTTTAAAAAGTCCGCCTGCGCTCGGGCGTGTTCCTCGATCGTCTTCTTGGGCGGGACCGGGATCGGTGCCACCTTCAAGCACTTCATCCCCAGGTCGTCCTTGAGGAATTTGCGCACCCGCGACACTTTTCGTCGGACGCCCGTCAGCTCCTCGATCCGCCGCGCCGCCTCGTGAGCCGTGTGAGGCGGGTGCTTGCGGAACTCCTGTTCGATCGTTGCCGCGTGTGGCGTCAGGGCACTGGGTTGTCCCTTCCACCCGAACGACCGAATCCCATCGAGGCCCTTCGCCGCGAAGATGTGCAAGGTCCGCTGAACCGTGGACCGGGACACGTTGGCGAGTTCGGCGATGCGCCCGTGCGACTCGTTCTTGCTCTTGAGCCACAGGATCTCCATGCGCTCCTGAACGCGCGGGTCCGGGTGCCCGTACCGATCGCGCACAATCGCTTCGACAACCGACTCGGGGAACGAGTACGTGGGACGCATGGAGCCTCTCCCGGTAACGGATTACGGTGAGCACCGATCTTCCGCTACAGCACCAGGCTCCTCAAGGATAAATTGTGTCACTCCAGGGTACGCTGAGAATAACAACGTCGGCCTGTTCGCACTCGGCTCGGGGGCGCTGTTGTTACTGCTCTCGCCGATCTTGAAGAAGTGGATGCACGGTGTGAGGTAAACCGCGGTCCGCACCCTCACTCGAGTGCGGACCGGCTCAGTACCGCGGCACACTCGGATCGACCGTAAGCGTCCAGCGGTCGATCCCGCCGGCCAGTGAAAAGGCTTCGATTCCGGCGCTGCGAAGGATCGCGGCACCGGTCAAACTGCGAACCCCGTGGTGACAGTACACGATCACGGGCGCGTCGCCCGGTTGCACTTCTTCGACGCGCCCAGCGAGTTCACCCAGCGGAATCAGCACGCTATTCGGCAGCGCGCAAAAGGCGTGCTCGTCCGGCTGGCGCACATCGAGCAGCACGACCGGTTGGCCCGCGTCGAGGATGCGCTTTAATTCGGTCGGTTGGATTTGTGGAATCATCATCGAAACGCAACTCGCGATTCTGTTCACCCGCCAGCAATGTCCGGCAGTCCCAATTTCGTGAGGTACTCGCGTTCTTTCGCGCGCATCTCACGCTCACCCTTGTCGTCGGTGTCGGTGTACCCGCACAGGTGCAGGCACCCGTGGACGACGTAGAGCAGCAGTTCCAGGTTGGTCTCGTGGTTGCGGTCGGCCGCGTACTCTTTGGCGACCTCGTAGCCGATCACCACCTCGCCCTCAAGGGTCTTCGCCCCCGGGTCCGTGTACGGGAAGGTGAGGACGTCGGTCGGCTCGTCGTGGTCGAGGAACTGCTTGTTCAGCCGGTGAATGTGCGGGTTGTCGACGAACGCGAGCGTGACCTTGCCCGCCTTCGTGCCCTCGCCCTCCAGCACCGTGCGTGCGGCGTCCTTGAGTTGCTGGAACTCGAGTTCGTATTCGTAGGGATTTGCGATGGATACGCGGATCATGGGGACATCATATTAGCGCCCCACGCTTTCAGCACGCGGTCGGCCAGGTCGGGTGCATCCACCGAAACCGCCACGCACGCGGACATCCCACGGAACCACGTGAGTTGCCGCTTCGCGAACTGTCGCGTGTGCGTGCGGATCAGGTCGACGGTTTCATTCCAGTCTCCGCCGGACGCCAGATATTCGAGCAATTCGCGGTAGCCGAGCGCTTGCCGGGCCTCGCGGCTGAGTGGGCTCGGCAATTCGCACAATCGCCGGACCTCGTCCAACCAGCCCGCTTCGAGCATCCGCGTGACGCGCTGATTGATGCGGTCGTACAGCGTTTCCCGCGGGATGTCGAGTTTGACGGTCGGGATGCGGGCTGGTGGAGGCGCGGCGTGCGGTTTCTCGGTGAACGCCGGGGTGTCCCAGGTCTGCTGCCAGCTCGAAATCGGCTTCCCAGTCAGTGCGTGGACTTCGAGTGCCCGCACCACACGGCGCACGTCGTTCGGATGAAGCCGTGCTGCGGTCTTCGCATCGACTGCGGCCAGCCGTGCATGAAGCGCAGAGTTGCCGTCGCGTGCAGCTTCGGCTTCGAGCGTTCGGCGCAGTTCCTCATCTGCTGGCGGCCCCGGAAACAACCCGTGTAAGAGCGCTTTGAGGTAGAACGGCGTGCCGCCCACGAAGATCGGTCGTTTCCCGCGTGCGGTGATATCGGTACAAGCGATCTCCGCACGTTCGAGCCACGACGCGACCGTGAGCGACTCCCACGGATCGAGCACGTCGATGAGGTGGTGCGGAACGCGCGTGCGTTCGGCCGCGGAGGGTTTCGCGGTGCCGATGTCCATTCCGCGGTAAACGGTCATGGAATCGAGCGCAACAATCTCGCCGCCAATACGTTCGGCGAGATCGAGCGCAAGGGCGGATTTCCCGCACGCGGTCGGGCCGGTCAATATGAATGCTTGCTCGAACACGGACATTGAGGCATTCTACCGAGCTACTTGCTTTTCGGGTCGAGGCGGAGCCGGAGCCGCTCGGCCACGGACTTCATTTCCTCTTCGGCCAGCCGGAACCGGGTATCCGGCTTATCAAGGACACGCGGCCGAGCGCCCGGGTTCAAACTGCTGATCCCCATTGGGGCCGAGAGAGTGTTGATCTCGGCCCGGTGGCACAAGGCACACTGAGCTGCGAACGTGGTGTGTTTGGCCGATCCGTACTCCAGAAACAACCCCTGCGTCGTGTCGGGAATGAACCGGAACGGCTGCCCGCCGAGCAGCGAACCCGAGCGACTCCGGAAATACACCCAGTGATCGATTCCATCATGCGAACTGGTCGAATTGTCCGCACCAAGACGGAACGGCCCGGTCACGCGCCGCACCCGAACTTCGTCCACAACAGGCGTAGCGACGGGAATCAGACTTTCATCAAACCCGACCAGAGTCAGCACCAGACCGACCTGCGTGCCGGTCGGAACTTCCGGACGGGCCGCCTTTGCATTCGCAGCTTCGATCAGTTCCACGGAGCGCGTGCGGGTGCCGGCATCGAGGAACACGCGACTGGTTCGCAACGTGGTATCTCCGCGGAACAGTCGCGTGGATTTGCGCTCGATTTCGACCCACGCCGATTTCGGGCTTTGGTCAAATAGAGTGGGCGGAAGGAACGGTTCGGATGGCGACTTCGCTTCCGTGCGCCCGGCGAACTGTTTGGTGAGTTCGGTCGCCCCGGAGGGAAGCCCTTCGAGCACCCGTTTGGGCTGGGCCAGTGCGCGAACCGCTTTGGCCATCGCGGTGAGCAACTCCGGATCGTCGTGCCTCCACTTGCGATCCGATTCGAGCCGCCACCACACGCTGAGCACGTCCCACTGGAGCATCAGGCGCGCGAGTGGCTCTTTCAGTTCGGGCACAGCCGCGACCCGATCCGCGGACGAAAGTCGATCCAGCAGCAAGACTAACCGTTCGCGCCGTTTCGCGTCCACCGTGACAACGGCGGACACGCGGACGTCGCCCCCAAATGTCGTGCGATCGAGTTCTGTGCCTTTTCGCTTCCCAAACTGCCAGCCCTTTACGAAGAAGTCCACGTCGGTTCGGTTAGTCCGTTCGGTGGGCAGGACCGCAGCCACTTCTTCGGGAACGAGCGATTGAGTGAAGAGGAGCGTGTGCAGCTCGTTCAACCAGTGGTCCGCGTCGCGTGCGTAGGTCGGCACCGGGGTACCCGAGATCGGCAGTCCTTCGCGGGAATGCCCCGCTGCGAACCGCTCCACAACACGCGGGGCGGGCGCGACTGGTCCGGCCGAGTGACTCGAACCGGCCAGAACCGCGACTGCCCCTCCGACAAGCGCGACCCCAACAGCACTAATTCTCACTGACGATTTCTCCGCCCGCACGAGTGATGAGCGCGGCGACGGTCGTGGCGCTGACCGACGACCGCAGGAACCGAACAGAGCCGTCGCCGTAAAGGATGTTGGCGCCGCCGGTGTGGAACGCATACAGCGACAGATTGTTGTTGCAGTTGACCATGCACGGTCCGCCTCCCCCGCTCGAAGTCGAGGCCGTGCCGTCGGTCATGAACCCGCGGACGATGAACCCGTTGTACTCGGCCCATCCCCCGAGTGTGACGGTCGTTGCACTGTTCACCTTCCCCGCGACCCAGTTCTCCGGACGCCCGCCGGCTTCGGCGATGAGCATCGTGTTCGAGGTGCCGTCGGTGATGTCCCCGAACCGGGCCGGGGGAAGGCCCGCTGAGCCAATGATGCCCGTAGGAATCCCCGTCCCATTCGGGTTCGCGTTGGTCACGAACCCGTTTGTGTATTGGGCCGTGGCGACCCCCACGGTAGCCGCGTAGTCCGTGGCCGCACCCGTAAACGCCGGGCTGGAAGCCGGGATCGTGGTCTGGCGGTTCGGATTCGGGACCGATGGACACACCATGATCGCGACCGGGATCGCGACTACGTCTTTGTTCCCCTGGTCGCGGTTGTTCAGATCGAAGTTGTACGCCTTGCGGACGTTGTCCTGTTCGATGAACGGCAGCACCTGAACGCCCCAGTAGGCGTTGACCGTGCGTGGCGGTGACCCGACGCTGCGCTGCATGGTGGCGATCGGAAAATACCCGTAGCTGCTCTCGTGGTTGTGGAACGCCAGTCCGAGCTGTTTCAGATTGTTCTGGCACTTCATGCGTGCGGCGGCTTCGCGCACTTTTTGGACCGCGGGCAGGAGCAAACCGATGAGGATCGCGATAATCGCGATCACCACCAACAGTTCGATCAGGGTAAACCCGCGCGGGGATAAATGTGTGCGACGCATGGCGCGGCACCTCCTCAATGGGTGAGATGGCCGCGAGACGCATGGCTGAACGCAGAGCGGTTCAAATGCGGAACCGGAAATCCTACGGAGGCTGAGCGGCTCGCTGGTGTGTTGTTGAGAATCGATCTCATCAATGCACG
Organism: Gemmata sp. SH-PL17; assembly: GCF_001610855.1. Classification (NCBI taxonomy): domain Bacteria; kingdom Pseudomonadati; phylum Planctomycetota; class Planctomycetia; order Gemmatales; family Gemmataceae; genus Gemmata; species Gemmata sp. SH-PL17. Next base: position 6,786,379 of record NZ_CP011271.1, on the reverse strand, counting down.
GCTTATCCTACCGGCGGTGGAAGTAAGGTCAACCGCAGCCCTTGGTGATTTTGTGATAATGACCTCCGCCGTGCACAGATCGCCAATGCACCCACCGAATTCACTCCAAACCCTGTTCCCTCAGAGCGCAAGCGACCGCGCGATTAATCAAAGTTAAAGACTTCACGACGGCTCGAGGCGCGCAACTCCCCAGCTATGCGCGTTGATCGTGTGCGCGACACGTTCCGAATTACGCTTCGCATCACCCGGGCGCCTCATGAACCAATCGCTTACGCACGCGGCGGACGAGGCAAAGCATCCCAGCCGGTGCGAAATCACTTGCGAGTGACCGTACCAACCATTAAATTCATACCACACATTACTTACAGACAATTTCATTTGCGGACGGATAAACGGTCAGCGGATCTGCCTGTTTCGCAGTCCTGTTTTTCGCACCTCCCGGCCGGTCCTAGTAAGCCGGTCGGAAACGGCCCTCGTCTCTTCGGAGCAGACCGGATGCTCGCCCGACTGCACCGCACGATCAACGACCACAAGCACGCGCGCCTGAAACACGTCCCCGGACCGACCCCGCGGTTCCCGTTCGGGACCGCGCCCGCGTTCTTCGGGCGGTGGCCGTGGGAGCTGTGCGCCGAGTACGGGCACCGGTACGGCGGGATCACCCTGATCTGGCTGTTCAACAAACCGGCGGTCGTACTCAACGACCCGCACCTGATCGGCGAGGTGCTCGACACGCGCGCCGCGGAGTTCTACAAGGACGCGCCCGTCGACGCGCTCAAACCGGTCATCACGCGGCCCAGTCTGTTCATCACCAACTTCGGTCGCGGGTGGGAAGAAGCGCGGCGCGGCAACCCGCTCTCCACGATCTCGCACGACGAGTGGCTCTCCCGACAGGTCGAACCGCTCCGCGCGGTGGTCGCTGAAACGGTGGGGCGGTGGGTCAGCCGGTCGCACGAACCGGTCGATCTGTATTGGGAGATGCAGCGCTTGGTGTTCGATGTGTTCGCGCGGGCGTTCTGGGGGCGCGTGTTTCCGCCGAACCGGTTCCACTGGTTCCGCACACTGGCCCGCACCGGTACGGGCCGAATGGCCCTCCCGAAGCAGATCTTTCCGCTCCACCCGTTCTTCCACGCGGCCCGGGAGAACTGGTACGGCACGTTTACACGGGCCGTCGCAGAGGCGCGAGCGAACCCGGACCCGGCCGCCCCCGACCTGCTCAACTGTGTGCTCGCGCGGGGCACGTCCCTATCGGACGCGGCCCTCGCGGAGGCGCTCGCGACGAACTTTTTTGGCGGCGTGTTCTCGTGTAGCAGCACGGTCAACACCGCGCTGTACCTTCTCGCGAAACACGCGGAGGAAGGGACCAAAGTCGCGCGAGCGGTACGAGACGAACTGCCCGACGGGTTCGATCGCACCGCGCTCGATGCAGTCCGACCGCTCGAGTTCGCGATCCGCGAGGCGATGCGGTACTACCCGGCGGTGCCGATCTACTTCCGAAATACGGCGCGCGGCCGCGAGGTGGAACTCGGTTCGCACGTGCTCCCGCCCGACACGCAGATCTTCATTTCCAACTGGTACCTTCACAAGTTCGCGCCGCACTGGGCGGAACCGGAGCGGTTCGCTCCGGAGCGCTGGGACAACGGTGGTGCGGAGGCGAACCCGTATGGCAGCGGGCACTTCTTCCCGTTCGGGCGCGGGCCGCGTGCGTGCGTCGGGGCCGCGTTCGGGCAGTTCGTTCACCGACTCGTGCTCGCGACGATCTACCGCGAGAGCGAGCCGGACGTGGACGTCTCCCGGCCGTACCAGCAGTCGTTTTTCTTCGCAGTGATGATGCCCAAGGGGATGAGGGCGCGGTTCCGGCCGCGGGCACCGGTCACAGCGTCTTGAGGTATTCGACCAGCGCCCAGCGATCGTCGTCGGCGAGGCCGGTCCCGTACTCGTGCCCGCGGTTCGAGTACCCGGGCAGCGCGGTGTCGTACTTGTACCCGTGCTCGAACGGCCCGGTGCGGTAGCCGACGTGCTTGGGATCGAACTCCCGGTGCCCCAGGTAGAACGACTTCATCCGCTTCTCCGGCGGCAGGAGCAACTCGTACAGGTTCGCCACCGACCCGTTGTGCAGGTACGGGGCCGTGGACCACACTCCGGTCAGGGGCGTGGCCTTGTAAGCGTGTAGAGCGTTCACCAGTTGCTGCAATTCCGCCGGAGCTTTTGGCAATTGAGGCAGCGGGCGGTCACCGAGCAATCGCGCGCGTTCGGACGGTGTCTTCGCCGCCCGGTCGAGATCCGCCTCGGTGATCCGCGTGAGGGTCGCAAGGAACTGGATCGCAGCCGGCACTTCCTGTTGCCCTTCAAACATGGTCCCCTTGAACACGGGTGCGAGAGCACCGGGCACGGCGGTTCGTCTCGTGAAATACTCGGCGTAGAGCGGGTCCGTGCCCACCTCTTTCAACGGGGTCGCGGTCGTCTTGATGAGCTTTCGGCCGCCGGCCTTCGCTTCCACAGTCGGGTACGGCGCGAGCGGGTGGCACGTCGCGCACTTCTGGTCCTGGTACACCTTCTCGCCGCGCTTCGCCAGGTTACGGTCGATCTTGCCCAGCACGTCCTCCGGCCACGCCGGTGGGGTCAGCATCGAGGTGTAGTCGTACACCTTCGCGAGAGTGTTTAGATCCGCGCTGGATTCAAACGTCAGTTTTCCGTCCGGGCCGGCCGCCGCGCGCGCGCGGCCGAAAACGATGATGACCTCGCCGACCTGTCTCAGTGTGACGCTCTCGACCGATGCGTTCCACAGTAGCCGGTCGTACCGGTTCGTGGACCAGATGCTCGGGTAACTGACCGGGGTGCTGGGAACGCGGTAGTTGTCGGGAATGCCCGGTGCGGTGCCGGTGATGGTGTTGAGCAGTACCCCGAGCGCGTCCCAAACAGCGTACCCGCCGGGGTGCGCGGGCCGACTGGTGGCTTCCCAGTCGGCCATCACCCGGAGTTGTTCACGCAGTTCGGTCGCGAGCGCCTTCGCGCGCTCGGGAGTATGCTTTTCGCCGAGTACGCGGTGGGCGAACCGGTCGAACTTCGCCGGCTGTGCGAGGGTCGCCTTCACCGCGGTGACCAGAGTGGACTGAAACCCGAGGGCGTCGGCGAGTGCGGTTCCGCCGTCAACCCGCACCGTCTTGCCCTTGTAAGTGAACTGCCCGGTGTGACACGCCGCGCACGTCAGCCCGAACCAGTCCTTTCCGTCCTTCCCGCGCCCCTTGGTGAACCCGACCGGCAGCCCATCGGGGTTGAACTTGTTTGCTGCGGACGGGATGTAGCGGAACGATTCGATGTGGGCGTCGTCGCGGAACAATTTCTCGGTCCACGGTTGTTCGAGTGCGAGGAACCACGAGTACGGCACCACTTCCGAACCCTGTGGCAGAGCGTAGTACGCCGCGCGCTCGTCGCTGCTCCACCCCTGATCGAGGTAGATCGGGTCCGCCCCGCGCGCGCGAACCGCTACCGGAGCGAGGAGTGTCAGCGCCAGTGCGAACCGGATCATGGGTGGGCTCCTGGTACTACTTTGATCGGCGCGCGGTCGCGCTCATCTCGTACACCGCCTTCCGGCCGCGGTTGATGCCCCCGAGCGGGCGGTGTTCAGCCGGGGCGTGCCACAACGAAAATGCCAGCGCGTCCGCCAGAGCTTCTCGTTCTGCGGTGTCGAACTCTTGAACCGGTAGTGTGAGTACGGCGACCGGGACCGCGGCTTCGCCCCACGTGACGGTCGGATCTTCCACGGGGTCGGAGACCGGATCGTGCTGCGACTGCACGCAGAAGTCGAACGTGGCGGGCCGGGCGGAGAGGTGCGCGGCGAGCGCGGCCCGAAGGAAGTCGGGGGTGTCGGGTGAGGTGCGCTGAACCGCGAGGTTCTCCGATCGCGGGACCAATTGGTACTTTACCGCCCGGTCACCGAGAGCATACGGGGTGCCGCTGAAGTACCGCGGTTCAAGCGGGGACGGATCGGCCGGGCGAACGAACCCGCCCAGCAGCACCGCCTCGACCGGGTACTCGGCCGCGAGCAGGCGGTCGTGTTCGGCCGGTGACACACCGGCGGCGAGCAGTTCAACGTGCCGCGAGAACACGCCGACCGTTCGGCGCACGTCGGCCGCGAAGAACGTCTCGTGATCGACCAGTAAGAAGTCGTGGTCCGCGGCCGGCGGGTCGAGCACCTTGATCCCGATCCCGTGAACGTCCGGTAGGCGGTCGTCTTCGGCGAACCCGTTTGAAAAGCGGACCCAGCACGCGAAACTGTTCGGGGCCGCGAACAGGCCGACGCGCAGCGGGGGCGGGACGTCGGCGCGAACGGTAAACGTGCCGCTGACCAGACCGTGCCCCTTGGCGTGCTGCCCGCGCCGGGGGCGGGCCGGATCACCGAGCCGGGATTGAAGCGCCACGAGGTCCGCGATCGCTGCTGCCTCGTCCGGTGGAACCCGTTCGAGCGGCGAGGGGGCGACGGGCGGGGTCATGTGGGCACCGCGGTGTTGAGTTCGTCGAGCACGGTACGGGCGTCGCGCAGGTCCGGAGTGCCCAGCCCCTCGGTGAAGTGCGCGTAAACGGCCGCGAGCAGGGCGCGGGCTTCGGCGGCGCGCCCGATGCGGCGCCACAGTCGGGCCAGGCTCGTCGCCCCCCGCAGTTCCCACGACCGGGCGCCCTGGCGCTGTGAAACTCCCAAACAGCGGAGGAACGCGGCCTCCGCCGCGGTCGGGTCCGGGGGGACTGTGGCGAGGGCAACTTCACCCGCGAGGCGGTGCAGTTCGGCCTCGTAGACGCGGTTGTTCGTCCGCTCACAGGCGGCCAGCCCCGCTTCGATCTCGGTCCGCGCGACTTCCGGGCGCCCGGCCCGGAGGTGGATCTCGGCGAGGAACCCGTGGTACTCGGAGAGCGACTTTCGCGAGCTCGTTGTGTGGTACAGGGTCAGCCCCGCGCTGACTTGTGCCAGGGCCTGATCCGGCCGGTCGGCGACCATGTGCCCGGTGCCGCGGCTGATGATCCCCAGCGCCTTCCAGAACGCGAATCCCTGTTCCTCGGACACCGCCACGCACTCGTTCCCGTACCGGATGCCGCTCTCGCCGTCCCGCAGGAGGTAGGCGAGCCAGCCGGCGTGGTGCAGCGCATAGGCGTGGCTGAACGGGTGCCCCAGGCCCCGCGCGAACTCGACCGCCTCGCGCATCCGGGCCGCGGCCTCGTCCGGGAAGCCGAGGTACCACGCCGCGAGCCCGGCGTAGCACCGGTACGCCATGCCGACGTTCTGCCCGGTGTGTGCAGAGTGCGCGAGCGCGGCGCCGGCGTCCTCGAGTTCTCGGCACCGGGTAGCCGCGGCCCGGCACCGCGCGAACTCCCCGCGGAACAGGCTGGTGATCGCCACCGCGAAGTCCGACTCGACCCGCATCCCGCGATCGGCACGTCGGTCGGCCAGTTCGCACAGTTCGCCCGCCAACCGGTTCGCTTCGTCCAGTTCGTCCCGGATCAGGCGCAGTGCCCAGTTCCCCCAGATGACGTGGAACAACGGGGCCGACGGACCGAGCCGCTCGCACAATTCCCGGGCGCGCGCGTGAACCGACTCCAGGTCCGGGTGGGCGTACCCCCGGGCGGTCATGAGGGCGACCGCGAGGGGGATCTGGAACTGAAGTTCCAGGGCGTCCCGGTCCGGTGATTCGGGGCGCGCGGCAAGTACCCCGAGCCCGCGCCGCAGGTGCTCGATCGCCTCGGCGTTGGCGAACGCCGCCCGCGCGCGGCGCCCGGCCCTCAGCCAGTAGTCGATCGCCCGGTCCGCTTCGCCCGCCTCGGTGAAGTGCCGGGCGAGCAATTCCGGCTGTGTCTGAGCCACCTCTGGGAACCGTTCCTCCAGTTTCTCCGCCACGGCCCTGTGGAACTGCTGCCGGCGCTTCTTCACCATCGACTGGTACGCCGCGTCCTGAATCAGGGCGTGCTTGAACGTGTACGTCGTGCGCGGCAACGATCCCTTGCTGAACAGCAGACCGGCCCCGACCAACTTGTCGAGTTCGACCCGCAAAGCCTGTTCGTCTAACTCCGACGCCGCCCGGATGACCGCGTGCGCGAACGTCCGCCCGATCACCGCGCCGAGTTGTACCACCGCCTTGTCGCTCGCCATCCGGTCGAGCCGCGCCAGCAGCAGGTCGCGGAGGGTGGTCGGGATGTCGGCCCCGACCTCGTCCGCGGTCGTGCCCCGCTCGACCAGGAGCCGTGTGAATTCTTCCACGAACAACGGGACACCGTCGGTCCGCTCCGCGATCTGGTCCGTGACTGCCTGCGGGATCGCCCGATCACCGATCTGCGTGCGGATCATCTCGGCGATCTGTCCCCGGGTCAGCCGGTTCAGTGCGACCACAGTCTGAACGGCCTTCCCCTTCCACGGCGGGTCGTACTCGGGGCGGAACGTGAACACCGCGAGCACGCGGGCCTCACCGCCGCGCTCGACGAACTGCGCGAGTAGCGCCTCCGTGGACGGGTCGACCCAGTGCATGTCCTCGACCACGAACAGGAGCGGGGTGAAGGCGGCGCGGGCGTTCAGCCAGTTGAGTACCGCGTCCTGGGTTTTCTCGCGCTGGCGCTCCGGAGTGAGCGCGAGGAGCGGCAGCCGGTCGCCGGTCGGGACCGACAACATCGCGGCCAGGAGCGCCTGGTCCTCGGCATCGTGGACGCCCTCTTCGCGGAGCCGCGCTAGAAGGAGATCGAGGCGCGCTGCGGCGTCGGGTTCGCGGCTCAGTCGGTAGGCGCGGTCGAAGTACTCGATCACCGGGTAGAACGGGCTACCCTGGTGGTACGGGGAGCAGAACCATTCGATGACCGCGCCCCCGGCCGAGGCCGAGCGCGTCGACTCGAACGCGGGGGCGTCGGCGTCCTGTGCGACGTGTTCGCGCAACACACGGACGAGCCGCGACTTGCCCAGTCCCGGGTCCGCGACGAGCAAAATGACGTTCTGCACCCCTTCGGCCGTGAGTTCCCACCGCTCTTTAAGCAGTTCGACCTCGCGGTCGCGGCCGACGAGCGGGGTGAGCCGTGCCGGGTCCGTGGCATCGACGCGATTGCGCGCGGTCCGTTCGGCGCGCACAACGAACACGGGCACCTGCGGGAGCCCGCGGGGGCGGACCGCGCCCAGCGGCTCGCAGTCGAAGAAGCCGTCCACGAGTTGGAACGTCGCGTGAGAAACTGTCACCCCAGAGGCCGTTCCCTGCGACAGCAGCGCCGATGTGATCGTGACCACGTCCCCGACCACGACGGGCGGCGCGGGCGGGTGCTCGGTAACCACGGCAGGCCCGGTGCCGACCGCGACCGCCGCGCACCGCTCCCCGAGTGCCAGGGCCGCGCGAACGGCCTGGCGCGGGGCGTCCTCGCGCGCGACCGGGTAACCGAAGCAGGCCAGGAACGCGGTGCCGGACACTTGCAGCGGCAACCCGCCGTGCGCGACGGCCACTTCCGCGCACGCCCTCTGGAACGCGGTCACCTGTTCCATCGGGTCTTCGTCATTCTCTCCCGCTTCCCACGAGCACTGGAGGATCGTGACCTGCCGCCATTCGGCTCGCGCGCTGCGCGCCGCGACCGGGGCCGCCGGTTTCGGCGCGGGAACGACGGGTGGGGCCGGTTTCGGCGCCGGCACGACCGGTACCGGAGGCGCGGGGAGCGAGGGCAGGAGCCCGACCGCCCGGCGGAGCGCGTCGGCGAAGTCGGCGGCCGTCGTGTAGCGGTCGCCGGGGAGCTTCGCCATCCCCTTCAGGCAGACACGCTCCAGTTCCGGCGACACGTCGGGCCGGAGTTGGCGCAGCGGTTGCGGTTCGTCTTCCCGCACCTGGCGAATGACCTCGCTCCGGGTGCGCCCGCGAAACGGCGACCGCCCGCAGAGCATCGCGTAGAGGGTCGCGGCCAATCCATAAACATCGGTGCGACCGTCGGGCCGGTGCCCGCGCCCCCCGGCCTGTTCGGGCGACATGAAAGACGGTGTACCGGCCACGACCCCGAGTTCGTTCTCCGTGTCCAGGTCCGAGAGCGCCAGCCCGAAGTCGACCAGCACCGGGCGCCGGTCCTCCGCGAACACAATGTTCGACGGCTTCACGTCGCGGTGAACGATGCTCCGCGCGTGTGCGTGGGCCAGTGCGTCCCCGACCGCGGCGGCGATCCCAACGGCATCGGCGGGTGCCGGGCGGTGCTCGTCGAGCCAGCGAGAAAGGCTCGGCCCTGTGAGGAGTTCGGACACGACGAAGCAGCACGTTCCGGCGACCGCGACGTCATAAACCGTGACGATCCCGGCGTGCCGGAGCTGAGCGAGCGCGCGGGCCTCGCGGAGGAGCCGGTCCGTGTCGGCCGTCACGCTCCACGACACTTTCAGCGCGACCCGGCGGTTCAGTCGCCGGTCGAGCGCGTGGTAGACGGTCCCGAACCCGCCGTGCCCGAGTTGTGTACCGATTTCGTAGCGGTCCCCGAACGCGGTTTCCAGCTCCGCGTAAGGTACCGGCACCGCGCCCGACGGGTCCGGCACACTACTCGAATGATTCCCGGTCGGGGCACCTGGAGGCGTTAAATGTCCTTCGGCCCCCGAAGGTTCCAGATGGGGAAGGGACGTGGTTCGATCGGCGGTGGATTCGTCCGATTTGTGTGGGGGCGGTGGTAGCACGGGGCGTCACCCTGGCCCGCCCCGCGGCGGGATTGTGTTTGGTGTGCAAGTGCTAGTTTATTGTGTGAGAGTAACTGGAGCGAATGCGGCTGTCTAGGACCATTCACAAGCGATTTCGGCGAATCCGGCGCGACCGGGCTTAACAGGTTGTGTCAACCGCAGGGGCGGTTACACTCTACCAACACTCCGGCCGTTTTTGTTCCACGAGCGCGGTCCCACACGGACCCGAGGGGAAGCTATGCCCCGATTCGCCCCGACCGATCGGCGGGCCGCCTACGACCTCGTCTGCTTCGATTCCGGCGGAAACGAGCGCGCCGATGATCCGAACGGCGTGATGTCCGATCTGGTCCTCCGCACCCTCGCGCCGGACGACTCCGGGGTCACCGACGTGTTCGTCCTCAGTCACGGGTGGATGGGTGACATCCCGTCCGCCCGGGCGCAGTACGACAAGTGGGTTGAGGCGATGACCGCCTGCACCGCGGACGTCGCACGCATGAACCAGGCGCGCCCGGGCTTCAAACCACACGTGATCGGCATTCACTGGCCGAGCATGCCGTGGGGCGACGAGTCGTTCGGCGAGGGGGGATCGTTTTCGGTCCCGATCGACGGCGCGCCCGCGGCCGACCCGGTCCAGGCGATGGTCGACGACTACGCGGCGCGCATCGCCGACACGCCCGCGGCGCGCGACGCGATCCGGCGCATCGTCGTCGGCGCGATGGACGACGTGGAGCCGGAGGCGCTGCCGCCGGACGTGTTCGCGGCGTACCGGCAGTTGAACCTCGAAGCCGATCTCGGCATCGGCGGGGTCGGCGCGGGACCGGGCGGGGACCGCTCCGGGTTCGACCCCGAGGGCGTGTACCAGTCGCTCCGCGAGGACGCGCCGAGTTTCGGCCTCTTTAGCGGCGGGGGGATCTTCGGCGTGCTGCGGACGCTCTCGTTCTGGCGCATGAAGGACCGCGCGCGGTGGTTCGGCGAGTCGGTCGGCTCGAAGTTCCTCGCGCGGATGATGCAGGCGGCACCGCGGAACCTGCGGTTCCACCTGATGGGGCACAGTTTCGGGTGCATCGTGGTGTCCGCGGCGCTCGCGGGTCCGAAGGGCCGCGGGCGCGTGGCGCGCCCGGTGGACTCGCTCGCGCTGGTCCAGGGCGCGCTGTCGATCTGGTCGTACTGTGACGACATCCCCGCGACGCCGGGTCAGCCGGGCTACTTCAACAAAGTGTTCTCCGACAAGCGGGTGCGCGGACCGATCATCTCGACGCGGTCGGTGTTCGACACGGCGACCGGGAGGTGGTACCCGCTGGGCGCGGGGGTGGCGGGCCAGGTGGCGTTCGCGGCGCCGGGCGAGTTGCCGAAGTACGGAGCAGTGGGTTCGCACGGCATCCAGGGGCCGGGCACGAACGCGACCGACCTCGCGCTGCTCCCGGCAACGACCGACTACAACTTCGTTCCAGGTGCGGCGTACAACCTGGAGTGCAGCGAGGTGATCCGCGAGGGGGGCGGGCGCGGCGGCGCGCACAACGACATCTACCGCCCCGAGGTGGCGCACGCGGTGTGGCAGGCGGCGCTGACCGCGGGGTGACCGCCGGGTCGGTCATTTTTCGGGCGTGGCACTCCCCACGAGTGGCCCACCGAGCGCGTTGAGCCGCCGGTACCGCTTGTGCCACTCTTCGGCCGTGAGCAGGTCGGAGGCCCCGGTGAGTCCGATCTGGAGCCCCGTCATGACTTCGACCCAGAGCCTGACCCTTTCGACCTCATCGGGCACCGGCTCCACTGTGGCCCAGCACCGCGCACGCCGGTCCCAGCTCCCGGTCAGAATCCACTTACCGTCCTGGCTGTACACCACCTCACTCACTCCCTCGCCGTGGAACAGTGGGGGCGAGATCGGTTTGCCGATTTCCGCGTCCCAGGCCCGCGCGGTGCGGTCGTAGCTCGCGGTGAGCACGCGCGAGCCATCGGGACTGGCCGTCACCCCCCACACCTGGGCCGAGTGCAGCAGCGCGGTCTCGCGGACCGACCGGCCGGGGACGTCCCACATCTGCACCATGTTAAAGTTCGTGCCCGAGAGCACCAGTCGCCCGTTCGGGCTGAACCGAGACAGTTGCACGCCGACGGGGTTATGGAGCACGTGCTCCTCGCGCGCGGTCACCGCGTCCCAAACGCCGCGGGCGCGGGAACTCTGAGTCAGGAGCCGGGTTCCGGCCGGGCTGAAGCTCACCGCACGGATCTTGTCGGTTCCGCCCCGGATCGTGTGGGCGATCGGGGGTCCGACCGCCTCCCCGGTGTCCGAGCGCCAGAGGAGCACCTGACCGGGCTCGTTGATCGTCGCCACGACCGAGCGGTCGGGGCTGAATGCCACGCGCACGACCCGCAGCATGGTCGTCTCGTCGTCGTTGTGCGCTGCATCGGGACCGACCCCGCCCGGGACGACGAACGGCGCCCCCGCCTGTTTGGTGAGCAGATTTTTCACCCGGTAAGTCAGATCGGGGAGCCGCACGAGGGCGGTGGCCCCGTCGTCGGCCACTCCGACGATCGCTTCCCCGGCCGCCGGAACGACCGGGCGCGCGGTCGCCGCGTCCCAGACGAACTGGTTAAAGTGCTGGTCCTGGGCGATCACTCGTTCGCCACCGGAACTGATCCGAACCTGGGTGAGCGGGTGGGCGCTCTCTTTTTTCTGGGGCGGGGTGAACTGGTGCTTCCATTTATCGGGCGCGTCGGTGTTCCAGAGGTACGCCGACCCGTTACGGCACCCGGTCGCCAGGCTCTTGTCGCCCGGCCCGAACGCTACCGACAGCACCGCGTCGGTGTGAACGAACTCGCGCTGCGCTTTCTGCGTGAGCGGCCGCCGCCAGAGCCGCATGGTGCCGTCGCGGTTGAACGTGAACACGCTCCGGTCCTTGCGGAACCCCGCCCCGACCACGAGTCCCTGTGGCGACAGTCGCTCGCTCGTCACGGGGTTCGAGAGGTCGTGAGAGGGCTCCGGCCCGTGTGAGAACTCGGCGTCATCCGTCGGAGCGCGCGAGGACTCCGGGAAGTGCAAAAGCTCGACGTCACCGGACGAGCGGGACATGAACATCGTGCCCGGCTCCTCGGGGTCGAAGGCGGTCCAGTTGGCCGGCTCGTGGTCCTTCTGACTGTTGGTGAGAATTTTTTTCTCGTGCCGGTCGTAGATCGCGACCGCGAACCCGCCGACCGCGAGGTACCGCCCGCCGGGGTCGGGGCTGACGCCGACGGACGTCACCGGATTTTTCATCGTGTGCGACCAGACGAGCTCCCGCGTGGACAGGTTCAAGAACCGCGCGACCCCGGCCGCACGCCGCTCGGCCCCGACGCGGGCCACGGCCGCCACGTCCGACATCAGTGGGTGGTTCGGGCGCCGGGAGCAGCCGGTCAGCAGCATCCCGCCGTCGGGAGTGAACGCTAGATCGTGGACCGGCCCTTCGTGCTTGTACGGTTGCCCCAGCGTCTCCCCCGTTGTCACGCTCCAGAGCCGGGCCTCACCGTGAGCCATTCCGAGCGCGAGCGCCTGTCGATCGGGCCTGATAGCGGCGATCAGGATCTCGCCCTGGGCCGGCACACCGGGGGCGGTTGCTGTTTCAAACACGTGCCCCACCGGAGCCCCCGTGGTGCCGTTCCAGAGCCGGGCAACGTGCGACCCGTAGGTGAGCACCACCCACTCGTTCCCGGCCCGCATGACCTCGCCCCATACCGCGTTCCGCTCCCCCGGTTTGATGAGCGGCCCGAGTGGGTGGCCCGTGTCCGCATCGAACAGTTGGGCCGTTCCCGGGGCGACGGCGATCAGAACCGCCTGTCCGTCGGGGCTGGCCGCGATGCCCGGACCGGGGAACTGTCGCGCCCCGTCCAGGCACATCAGGTACCAGGCCCACGCGGACAGGTTGGTGCGAATGACCCGGCGCAGGGCTTCAGCCTCCGACGGACACTTGTCGAGGCTTTGGGCGATGCTGAGCATACCGATCCGGGGTCGGCCGCGCTCGCACAGCTCTATACCGCGGTCCAGAAGTAGGGCTGCGGATCGCTCCTGTACCCGTCGCTCCTCGCGCTTGGCGTTCTCCTCCTCGCGCTTGGCGTTCTCCTTCTCGCGCTCGGCGTTCTCTTTTTCCGCCTGGGCTCGGGTCGCGTTCTTGTTTGCCAGCGATGCCTTCCCGTCGGCGTAGAACGCCAGGGCGCACGCCGACAGCGTGAGGGCCACTAACACGGCCGTTACGAGTTGTCGGCGGCGCTGGTGGCGCGTGAGCATGTCGCGCATCGCCCGCGCGAACTCCTGCTGCACGGGCACGAGCCGCGGGTTACTGGTGCCGATCCACGCGAGATAGTTCCGGGCCACGTCGGTACCGGGCAGCGCGTACCGGCTCCGCGCCGGGGTGCCCGCGAAGCCCACCTCCCATTTCTCCGCGGCCGTGCGGAACTCCTCGCGCATCGCCCGGCCCTGCGGGTCTTCGGCCAGCCACCCGCGGAGCCGGTCCCAGTTGTGAATCAGCGCCTCGTGCGACAGGTCGACGAGCGATTTCGACATGTCCTCCGGGTCGGTGCGGATCGTCAGCAGCCGTTCGCCGACGAGGTAATCGATCACCGCCCGCGCCGCTTCCGGGGCGCCGGTTTCCGCCTGGAGCCCCTCGCGCGAGAGCGGCTGGCGCGTCCCCTGCGCGCTGACGAGTGCGGTGACGATCTGCTCCACGAGGTGGCGCCCCCCGGCCCCGAACTCGGTCGCGGTGGCGCTCGCCTGGAACACCGCCTCCGCGTGCTGCGCGATCGCCCGGCCCATCCCGCCGATCTCGTCGAATTCCGCGTGCGTGAATTCGGTCACACCCTTCTCGACCGCCTTCAGCCACAACCGCTCGAGCGCGAACTGCAACAGCGGGAGCGGTGCCCCGCCCTTGTTGCGATCGAGCAACGGGTCGGCGAGGATGCGATCGAGCAGCCCGACCGCGTGCGCCGGGTTGCCGTCGGCGAGCGGCCCTTGAAACGTGTACCCGCAGTGCTCGGCCGGACCCGCAACGATGCCGCGCAGGTCGTCCGCGCCGGGCGGCCGGAGCACCCAGGGCCGCTGAATGCGCCGGCCGAGTTCCGGCGCGGACGCGGACTGCCCCAGGAACTCGCTCCGCATTCCGATGACGAGCCGGAACCGGTCGCGCTGCTGATCGACGGCCTGGGCGAGCACCTCGCTCATCAGCCGCACTTCGTTAACATCGCGCGCGAGCGTGAACACTTCCTCGAACTGGTCGAACACCACGATCAGCGGCTGTGCGTCCGCCCGCAGCGCGGCCCGCAGCGCGGCCGGCGTGGGTTCCCCGGTGGCCCCAGTGAGCGCGGCCAGGAGCGCTTGCGCGGGGCGGTACCCCGGGCGGAGCGAGACGATGCGCCACTTGTCCGATCCGGCCAGTCCGTCGCGCCGGATCGCGTGAACCAGCCCCGCTTGCAGCAGCGACGTTTTGCCGCTGCCGGAATCACCGACCACCCCGAGGACCGGCTCGGTGCGCAAAATCTGAAGCAGCTCCGCGACTTCGGCTTTGCGGCCGAAGAACAGGTCAGCGTCCTGTTCACCGAAACTCGAAAGGCCGCGGTACGGGCTGACGAACTGGAACGCGGCCCGCTGCTGCGTGCCGCCGAGCGCGCCAGGTCTGGCCCACAGTTCGAGGAACGCCCAGCACCAGTCGGCTTCCGGGCGCTCCGCGGTGAGCGCTTCCTCGGGCGGTTTGCCCGCCGCGAGTTGGCGGTAGAACCCGACGGCCGCGTCCGTGCTGTGCTCGGCGTCGAGCGGGAACGTGGACGCGACCACCGCCGCCATGTTCCCGCTGCGCGGATTGAGCAACTGCTGCGCGACCCCGCCGAAGCCCCCGCGCCCGGCCGTCTGACCGGCCTTACACACTTGCAGGAACGCCAGTGGCGTTTGGCCCGCGCCGCACCACTCGCCGAGTTCGCTCGCGGTCGTTTCGGCCGGTGCGCCGGCGTCCGTGCAAAGCAGCACCCCGGCCCCGTGTCCGTGGGCGAGCAGGTGGAACACATCGAACTCGCCCGCGAGTGCCTGGCGGAGAGCGCCGCGAGTGGTCTTCGTGTACGGGGTGAACACAGCGGGATCAGCGGTTTCCGGATTCGGGGCGATTGCGGCAAGCGGCTTCGGGCCGCTCGGCCCGCAAACGACGAGGTCGATTTCCTTGTGAACCGCCGCTGCGAACTTTTGCAACCGGAGGGGCGAATCGAACGGCGGAACGTCGGTGCTCCTCGGCTCCGCGACCGCGATTACGACCCGGAGCCGCCCGCGGAGCTTTAGCGGGCGGGGCGAGCACCGGCGCAGAATGCGAACGAACTCGACCGAGTGTTTTTTCCCGCGAAACAGGAACCAGTCGTCGTGCGGCTCGCAGAGCAGACCGTAAGGGAGGTCGCGAACGGCTTCGGTTGTGGCGTCGATGAGCAGGCGGATCGGCTGGCCCTTGCGGTCGGCCCGGGTGAGCACCTCGGCCCACTTCTTCGCGTTCTCCGGTTGACCGAGCAGCGCCGCGAACAGATCCTTCCCGAGCTGTCGGGCCGCGTCCGGCGGGAGGTCGGCCCCCTGCGCGAGGTACGGCACCCACTCGGCGATGCTCGGCGGCAACTCCGTGAGCACGTCGCCCTCGGTGTCGCCGAGGTCTTCGGTAAAAAGTTCGGCGCGGAACTGTTCACCGTACTGCGAAACCGCGAGCCGGACGTGGTAGGGCGTGGGCATAAGTGGCCGGGTTCCGGGGACGGGAGTCGGTGCCCCGGTCGCGCGGCGCTCCGCGCGAAGGGCACGTCACTTCAGCAAATCGGTCCGCAGTTTCACGGCCGGGTCGCCGAGGATAACGTAATTCTGCGCGTCGTTGCGCTCGACCCAGGTTGCGGCGATTTCTTGAGGAGAGAGTTTCGGTTCCTTACTTGATTCGTCCAGTGCGCTCGCCAGGGCCGTCGAAAGTACCGCGTAGCGCTCGCTGAAGTTCTTCGTCGCGTGCCCGACCGGTTGTCCGGACATGACGCGGGCGAGAAAATCGCGAAACTGCCCGATCTGTGTTCCGGCCCCGGTCGGGCGGATCGAGTACCCCCACGCGCGCTCAACGTGCCCGAGCACGGCGAGTGCCGCGCCGTTGGGGTGCGATAGTAACCGTTGCGGGAGCGCGGCGACGAACGGCGCCGAGGCGATGTCCACCGGCCCGCGCCC
Source organism: Gemmata sp. SH-PL17 (assembly GCF_001610855.1). Taxonomy (NCBI): domain Bacteria; kingdom Pseudomonadati; phylum Planctomycetota; class Planctomycetia; order Gemmatales; family Gemmataceae; genus Gemmata; species Gemmata sp. SH-PL17. The sequence goes on along the minus strand of NZ_CP011271.1, from coordinate 6,770,540 downwards.
GCGGTCGGTGAGAAACGCATCGGTCGCGGGCGTGCCGGCGCCGTAGCACGCGAACAGGAACGCGACGATTCCGCCCACGTTCGCACCGTCTTCGATCTCGGCCGCGGTCAGGTAATGAGCCGGCGTCACCTGCCCGAACCCGGCCCAATCTTGCGCGAGCAGCGCGCCCTGTGCCGGGCGCTGGCGCGGGTCGTCCTTCGGCCACCCCATCCCGTGCGACGCGGTGAACAGCACCGCGGGCGGCGCGGTCCCGGTCGTCGGGTGTAGCGTTTCGAGCAGTTTCGCCTTCGTCGCGTCCGCGGCGCGGAAGCACGTCGAGCGGAACCCTTTCTCGGTGGCGACCGACGCCTCCGCGGGCTGGTCGCCCGCGGCCGGGACGCCCTCCATCAGCGGCCGGATGAGCGAATCGGCGCTCATTTGCGTGGAGCGGTCCGCAGCGTGGCGCGGACCCCAGTAAGTGACTTCCTTCGCGTTCTTGACGCTCGAAGCCGTTTCATACGCGGCGACGCTTTCTGCGTACCGGCGGTACTGCTCCGGGGCGTCGAAACAGAGGCGCCCGACCGCGTACTCGACGTCGAGCAGGTACTGGAAGTCGAACGGGATCTCGGTCGGCCCGCCGACGAGCGTGACGTAGTACGGAACCTTCGTCGGTGTGACCGTGCCCGGCGCCACACCGTACCGCGCGAGCCACTTCTTCATCGTTTCGCCGGGCCGGTACTCGAGCACCTTACACCGGTCGGGCGGAACCACCGACTTGCGGCGATCGATGAGCGGTTGAACCGCGGCTCTGAGTTCCGGTGGGGCGCCAGCGGGGAGCACGAGCGCCCATCCGGCGCGCGCCGGGTTGACCGGGTCGACGTCCATCGGGAGGCCGAGTTTCGGCCGCTTGAAGACGCTCGCGATGGCTCTGAGCCACGTCGTGAGGGTACTTTCCGCGGGGCGCCCGCTCGCGATGTTGACGGCCTGGGCCGGCGTGATCGGTGGTACGAGGTACTCACCCGTCGCACCGTTGATGCCGTTGAGGACGATGTCGTCTTCGTTCACGAAAAGTGTCTTCCAGTCTGGCGCTCGTGGAACGAACGCGCTTCACGGATGGTACATTGACCGCAGCTACCCCATCGGCCGAGCGCGCGTGACCAGCCATACCGAGAAACTCAAATGTTGATGCTCTGCGGCACACCCGATGGCAGCATAAACGGGTACGGCCGGCGGTGCCGGTTTCTTTCCGTGATGGTGGCCTCGATCTCGTCCATCTTCGCCGCGAATCGCGCCGCTAGTTCGTTAATGCGCGGTTCGCCGAAGTACCCCGGTTCGTAGTGCCCCAGCCGCGTGTAGTGCGCCGTTCCGAGCATGAAGCCGGTGTTCATCTGGAGCGCGGCCTGGTCCCGCGGTGGCAGCATCGCCATGTAGTCGGCTTCTGTGGCGCCGGTCTTGCTCGTGGGCGCCGGGGCGTAACCCGCGAGCGGCATCGCGGGGGCGTAACTCATGATGTCGTATTGCGGGAAGTTCACCGCCGCGTGCTGCGCGCTCGCGGTGAAAATCACAAGGGCGGTCACGTCGACCAGTTCCGCGAAGGTGCGGGCCGGTTCGATCCCGTTGATGCGCCCGCCGGTCTTCGCGGACGCCTCCGTGAGCCACGCCGCGACTTCCACGTCCGCCGCGACTTCGGCATCGGACCGGTAGAAGCACCGCAGGTACGTCGCGACCCACTCGCGAACGGCCTCCCAGTGCAAGAGGGCGTCATCGCGGTAGGAGTAGCTCGGCAAGGTGGCCGTGTTATCGACCCCGCGGCGCCGAAACGACGCCGGCGGCAGCAAATCCATGAAGGCGTGGCCCTGCACCCCCCACGCGCTGAGTTCCAGCGCCGCGGAGATCTTCGCGCCGAGGAGCCGGTCCACGACGCCATCGGGCGAAATCAGTTTGAGACGCGCGAGGTGATTGATCGCGAGTGTGCCACCGAAGTGCGGTTGGAGCAGCACATTGAGCGGGTGGTTCGGACCGAACTGCCGGTGCGCCGCGACCACGAACGGCTCGACCGTCAGGTGCGTGCGCCCGAGGTGCGTGATCGCCTCGTGGTAGTTGCCGTCGGCGATTTCCACGATCGTCTTGGCGATCCGCCAGTTGTAGCCGTCGTCCGGCGTGAAGATCGGGTTCTCCGGTCCCGGCCGCTGCTTGCACTGGATCGCGACCGGGACCAGTTTTCGCGTGTCCTTGTTCACCGCGAACAGCGCGAGCGGGGCGTAGAGGTACTTCGGCAGCCCGCACGGGCTTACACCGGTCTCGACCCCGTCAAGTCTCTGGTAGTCCACCAGAAACAGTCGCCCTTCCGCCCCGGCCGCCGCGAGGGTGTCGCCGGGCAGTGCGACCTGAAAATGCGCGTCCGTGACCGGGAATCGATCGTCCGGCTTGTCGACCCGGTGAATCATCACCGGGTTCGGCCCGGCGAGCCGCAATTCCGCGAACGTGCTGTCGAATTCAAAGTCCTTCGCGATCGGCGGCAGCCCGATGACGTGGAAGAGAGCGTTGTAGTCGTCGATCGTTTGCAACCGACGGGCATCCGCCGCCGCCCCGATCACGGCACCCACCGCGGCGCCGACGGCGCGAACGGCCGTCGACCCGGCGAGCACCATGTCGGCGATCGGGACGTCCATCGCGCGCAGGCGCCGGCGCAGCGCGGAATCCGCGTCCGCCTGGTTCGCCACGTTCGTCATGATCTTGCCGAGAACGAGCGTGGTGAAATCGATGGGGAACCGGTCGCGGCTGGGCACCTCCCCGACGAACGCGAGCGGCGAAACGTATTCGTGGTTGTACGTGTACTCGCCCCGCTTCGCGGCGCGCCCGGCGGCACGGGTTTCCGGGTCCGGATCGAACGCGGGCAGAAATGCGCTCATCGGGTGAACCACCTGGGCATCGGGTCGGGCGCCGGGCAATTCGGGTCCGAACCGGTACCGAGCGGTTCGCGCCACCGATCCTGCTCTCAGCTATTTTCGCGTCGATGCTAATGCCTGAGTTCGCCGGGTTCAAGTGAATAGCGGCCGCGATCGGATAGCCGGATAGCCCGTATTAGGAGGCGACTCGAGAGTTCGCCATTTCACGGAGAAGTGCGGACCCGTCACACCAAGTTTTCAAGTTGGGCGATTTGTGAGTAGCAAGGCGCATGAGTTTTCCGGTCAATGGTGGTTACCGCGCCGCCACGATCGGAATCCCCAAGCGCCCCAAGTCCCCAGCCGATCCGACCCACGAGGGCCGATGTTGAGCGCGGCCGAGATCGAGCTGAGCCTGTTGTGAACCTTGAGGAGAAGCGCGGGGCGAAGGCCATCACCATTGCGTCCGCGAACACCAACGGAACGATGTCCTTCGCTTACAAGCTGCGAATTTCGGATGCGCGGGTGGCACGAGGTGGCGCGGGCCAATGTCTCCAAATGCGCCCCGATACCTCGGATCAAATTCCCGATCGACTGTGAGCACGAGTGGGAGTACCGCGGACCGCATTACCAGTGGGCGTCCACTCAGGTACCCAAGACGGGGCTCGTGAAAGTGCCGGCCGGTACGTTCAAGGCCGTGAACACGGAGGACACCCCGAACGGCTTCAAGGTCCGCGAGGAGCACTGGTACGCGAGCGGCGTCGGGCTGGTTCAGATCGGCGAGAACTGGCCGAGCCGGACGCTCAAGTCGTTCACCCCGGGCGACGGCAAAAAGCCGCAGGTCGCACTCCCACAGTAGCCGGCGCGCAGGACTATTGAACGTGTGGAAATTGGCTGTATAACTCCACCCGCGATCAATCATTTCACGTCCTTCCGATATTCATCGAGAATTGCTTGTAATATTTTGTACACTAATCTATAATTTGGCGAGCGAGGGGCACTCGTCGTGAGTTGCGGTAGTCCGCTCATCGTAAGGCGCTCACGACGCGACAGAAAACTGTGAGATCGGTTACAAACCGCGGCAAAAACCGGATGTGTGTTAGCTCGAAACCGCGGGAATTTGGATGCTTTTTAGCAGTTGTTAGCATCCCGTTCCGCGGGCGACCGGGCGAAAGACGTCTAAAGCCTTGAGGCACCGACGGTTAACCGTCTACCGGCCGCGATCGAATACTCCCGAAGGGCCAAAACGTTAGCATTTGTTAGCTCGGCTTGGAGGTACTTGGCTGTCGTCCACATGAATGAGAATCCCGGTCGCGTTCTTGAGACGTGTGTGCGGATCGCGTACTATCTGGTGGAGTTTTCCCGCCGACACGGAACCCCGCGTATGTCACGCCTAGCCCTGTCCGTTGTGGTCGCGTTGGGGTTCGCACCCATCGCGTTCGCTGCCAGCACCGCGGGCACGATCCAGGTACCGGCGGACGACGCGAAGACGACCATCGCAGAGGGGTACCGCTTCAAAGAAGCTTATAGAGGTGAATACCAACTCGCGGACCGCTACGAGTTGCGTCACAGCGACGTGGTTGTTCGCGACCTCACGTTCCCCTCACCGGTAACGACCGACATCCGGGAGAACAACACCGTCCACGCGGAATACTTCGCCCCGAACCGGTCGGGGAAGTTCCCCGCGGTCGTCGTGCTCGACATCATGCAGGGGAACCAGCGCATCGCACGCGGCGAAGCGATGTGGTTGGCTCAAAACGGCGTCGCGGCTCTCGTTGTGGTGCTGCCGCACTACAACCAACGGCGCGCCCCCGACAGCAAAGTGCGGCTCGTGTCCACGGACATCCCGCGCACGCTGGCCGGCATCCGGCAGGGCGTGCTCGATTGCCGGTGCGCGATCGCGTGGCTGGCCTCGCGGCCAGAAGTCGATGCCGACAACCTCGGCATGGTCGGCACGAGCCTGGGGAGCTTCCTCACGGCCATCACTTCCGCCAACGAACCGCGGATCAAGAACGTGTGCATGGTTCTCGGCGGTGGCGGATTGGTCGATGCCTACTACGAGCACCCGAAGGCCAAGGAGATCAAGAAGACACTCGATGCGGTCGGTGCGAAGGGACTTATCAAGCGCATCATTGCTCCGGTCGATCCCATTACCTACTCGCCCCAACTGAAGGGGAAGAACCTGCTGATGATCGCGGCGCGGGAAGACGAGGTTGTCCCGCCCCAAGCCGCGACCGCGTTGTGGGAAGCGACCGGCAAACAGCGAATCGTGTGGCTCGACGCGGGCCACATCACGGCCGGGTTCTACACCATGTCCGTCCTGCGCGAGATCCGCGACCACGTTCGCCCCAAGTAGTTTCGGGTGAACCCCTTTCAACACCGTGGCCTTATAGAATGACCGGGCCACGCGATCATTCGTCGATTTGCAAAAATGACGGGTGAATCCCCGCGAATGTAACCGTACAGTAGTGCCCGGTTCGGGGCTTTCGTTCTTCACTCGGAACGGGTGCGGCTATGACACTGTTCGCGGAACACTGGAACTCGGAAGCATTTGCGATGTCGCTGTTGGCCGCGGCCGTGTTCGGGCTGCTCGGCATCGCGCTCCTGGCACTGGGCTTCAAAGTGTTCGAGTGGATCACGCCCAAACTCGACGTCGAACAAGAACTTGCGAAGGGCAACATCGCGGTCGGCATTTTGGTCGGCGCGGTGGTTCTCGGAACCAGCCTGATCGTTGTTCGGGCTATTGGCGGTTAAACACCATGCGGATGTCGCGCACAATTACCCTCAAACTGCTGGGCGGGCTGACGCTCTCCGGGTGCTGCTTGGCGTCGCTCGGCTGCGGCCAGCACGCGCAGGAGCAACGCGAAGTCTCGGCCGAGCAAGAAGATCCGGCGGACGTCAAGTGGTACGACGAGCAGGGTAAAGAGATCCCCGAGAAGTGGAAGACCGACGAGCACGGGAATCGCGTGCTCGACGCGGAGGGGCGCCCGATCCCGGAACCAAGCGTTCCCTATGACCGGCACCACCGCCCGTGGGTGTGGTCGAACGGCGCGTGGATTCCGCTGATACTCATGAGCCGTGCCGTGCCACACGCGCCGTACAGCGCGCCGATGCGCAGCCACAATTCCAGTTCGAGTTCGTGGCTCAGCGGTGGGTCCGGCTACCGCACCACGACCACCACAACCACGTACCGCGCCGGGACCGGAACCGGATCGCGCTCGGTTACGCCGTCGGCACCGGCCGGTTCATCGATCAGCCGCGGCGGGTTCGGCAGCACGGGTTCATCGTCTTCGAGTAGCAGTAGTTCCTGACATGAAACAACTTACGATCGTGGTAAAGCCGTTCCGGGCCGAAGCCGTGCTGCGGGCCATTGCCGACCTCGGCGTGACCGCGTGCTCGGTGCGCGAGGCCAAGGGTTACGGTCGGCAAAAGGGGTACCTCGACCGCTACCGCGGCTCCGAGTACAGCACGGCGTACCTGCCGAAAGTGGAAATCACCGTTTGGGCCACCGACGAACAGGCAGACGCGCTGAACGAAACCGTCCCGAAGGTCGCCCGCACCGGGCGCATCGGCGACGGCAAAGTGTTCGTGGTGCCGCTCGCGTGGTCCGAACCGCTCGTATTTTGAATAGGCCGGTAGCAGAGCGATTGAACCGGCTCACTTCACAGACAGGATCTCCAACTGGACCGCAGGCACTCGGCCCTCGCGCCGCGCCCAGGAGAGGATCTTCGCTTCAACGGTGGCGCTACGACCCAAGTGCTTCGGGTCCACAACTCCCGATTTCGCAGTTGCTGGAATCGCGTACTTTTCGGCCGTATCGGACGTCACCACCACGACGTAGATCGACCAGAACTTGAACACAACGGCCGGTTCGGTTTCGACCGCACCGACCACGTGCTTGCCTTCGAGGAACGGTGTCGGGGCATCGGCTCGGGCCGTACCGGTGAGCAGAACCAGGCACGCGACGAGAGCGGCGCAAGAACTGGTGAGCGCTGTTTGGAGGAATCGCATCGGACCTCACGGGGCTAGAACGGACAGGCATTGTCCGTCAATAGAGACGCCCCTGAAGTGTGCATAGATTGGCGCGTCGGTAGTTTCGCGTGTGCTCGTTACATTCCGCGCCCGATGTCGGGCACGAAGCAGCGGGAACACGCAACTTAGGGAATTGTCAGGTTTTAATTTTGGTGTCAGAGTGATTTCAGCTCAACGCGCGTCATCGATGCGGAACGGCCGATCGACGCCCCGTTGGTTGTCGTTGGTGTGGGCCGACCAAGCGGCCGGCGGCGCCCCGGCGCGGGTCATCGCGCTCAACTCGTTCTCCGCGGTGACCCGCGCCGGGCGTATGTCGGAACTCCAGCCGGCGCACCAAGGACCGCGGTGGCCGGATCGAACGCCTCGTAGGACGCCCCGGGTGCGTGCGTGTTCGGGTTGTTGCACACCACGCCGCATTACGTAGCGATTGTTCGCAACTCGTCGTCCGTTCCCTTTGTCATTCCGCGAAGTGCTGAAACCAGCCTTTAGCGAGGCGTGCTTTCCCGAATAGCTGTGGCGTTCACCCGGTCGTAGATGGACCTTTCTTGGTGGGTTGTTTCGCCATGCGCCGGTGTGTCAGTGATCCGCCCACAGATTCGGGCAACCGTCTCTGCAATGCTACCCACGTCAATCGCGATTGGTTCCAGCTTACCCGACTGGCCATCGGGTGAGCGCCAAATTCAGACTTGATTCAGGGAGACGTGCAATGGCAAAGAAGCAAAAGAATGTGGTGCGAACTTTCGGCGTTGTGGTTCGCTTTGTGTCTCGTGTGGCCGGGAAGGATTCGCAGCAGTACGGCGTGCAGGTTCGTGTGACCGGTGGTCGCTGGATCGGTAGTGCGGCGCGGAAGTTCGGTCGGATGCTGCGGTCGCGGCTTCTCGCAAAGGGGGCCGTGCTCGCGCTGGCCGCGGCCCTGATCGGGATCGCTTCCTGACTGTTGCGCAGCGGGTGCGTCCGGCGATATCCCCGCCTTTGTGGGCGGGTTCACCGGGGGCATTACGCCAGTCGCGTGTCGTCGTTGCGGAGCGGGCCGAAGTCAAAAATGTCGTCGAGCGGGTTGCGCTTCGGTTTGGGCTTCTTGCCCGGCTTCGGCGCGGGGAGCGGGGCGTAGCGCCCCAGGATGAGTTCGATCACCCAGCACCCGCGGAAGTGCTGCGGGGGTTCCTTCACCCCGAGTTCGGTTCCGCGACAGTGGCGCAGAATTGCTTCTTCGTCGCAGTCGGCGTCGAGCAGCGCGTCCGCGAGGATCACCATTCGCTCGAACGCCCGTTCTTCAAAGATACCCTGCGCGAGCTGCGTGACGTTGTCGGTGCGCCAGGATTGCTCGAATCGCGGTGGCGTAAACGCATTGCCGACGATTTCGCGCAGCACGCGGGCGAGCTGCTTCGCCGCAGCGCGCTCGCGCTTCATTTCGGCCTCGAACTCGTTGTCCTGGCTGCGCTGCTTCCCCTCGTCGATCTTCCGCACGATTTCAAGGGCTTCCGCTTCCGCGAGCCGCTTGTTTTTGACCCCCGCGGTGCGGTCCGCGTGCTCGTCGCCTTCGTGCTTCAGCCGCAGCGCGTTGTTCGCCGCGCCGTTGGCCCGCGTGCGGCTGTTCGCGGCCTGCTCCACGAGTCCCCGGATCTCTTCGAGCATTTGCTCGTTTGCTTCGCGGAACAGCACGCGGACCGCGGACGCCGCTTCACCCACGGCCTCGCCGATCCACTCGATCGCGTTGGCCGCGTGTCGGCTCGCGGCCTGGAACAGCGGGAACGAAGGTGCGATCTGGTTGGGGCGCGCGAGAACCGGGTCCGCGACGGTCGCCGCGTCCGGGTCGGCGGACCGCACGATCTCGCGCTGGGCCGCTTCCGCCGCACTCACGGCTTCCGGCAGGGCCGCATCAATCTTCTTGAGCCACTCGGTGCGGGTTTTGGCGCTCAGCGGTTCGAGCGCGAGTTCGGCGAAGTCGATGGCCTGCCGGAGCGGGCCGTCGGGGAGCACGTCCCACAGCCGGCGCGCGTAAGCCGCCGACGCGAGCAGCCACTGGCGCGGCGAGAGCCGGTCGGCGACGAATTCCAACATCTCGTCGCCGTCAGCGCCGGTTTGCCAACTGGTTTCGTTCATCGAGAAAAGACCTTGGCGGCTCGCGTGGGATGTTAACCTACTCGCGACCGAGTACCAAATCCACCACTCAGTTCCCGCGACTGTATGTAAACTCCCGTCCGGCACCGGCGGGCGCCGGGTCGGTTTCCGTTCGTGGGGCGGTATTCCAGTATACCTGAAATGCCGCGAACCGTTTGCGCAAGGTACAAATGTCGCTTCCGCCCCGTATTTCGCGGAGCCGTTCGGATACCGTCATGCAACCCGATCTTCCCGCCCTGCTGGGCGGCACACCGATACGCCCCGACGGTCCCCCCGGGTGGCCGCTTTTGGATAGTGACGTCCAGGCCGCGGTTGCGGGTGCGATGTCGGCAGGTGCATGGGGGCAGTACCACGGCGAACACATCTGCGCGCTCGAAGCGGAGCTGGCCGCGTTCCACGACGTCCCCCACGCGCTCACGTGCGCGAGTGGCACGCTCGCGGTGGAAGCCGCGCTCCGGGCGCTCCGCGTCGGTCCCGGCGACGAAGTGGTGATGGCGGCCTACGAGTACGAATCGAACTTCCTCACGGTCCACGCGCTCGGCGCGAAGCCGGTGCTGGTCGACGTTCACCCGCACAACTGGCAACTCGACGAAACCAAACTGGACGCCGCGTTCACGCCGCAAACGAAGGCGATCCTCTGTTCGCACCTGCACGGCGGACTCGTGGCGATGCCTGCTGTGATGGGCATTGCCCGAACACGCGGCATCGGCGTCGTCGAAGACGCGGCCCAAGCTCTGGGGGCGGTGGTTGCCGGTAAGCCGGTCGGGACGTGGGGCGATGTGGGCACGCTGAGCTTCGGCGGCTCGAAGCTGCTCACCGCCGGGCGCGGTGGCGCGCTTCTATTCAACGACGCCCAACTTTACCAGCGCACGAAAACGTGGCTGCACCGCGGACTGCAACAGTGGGCGCCTCTCAGTGAACTGCAAGCGACCGTACTGCGCCCGCAGTTACGAAAGCTGCGTGCGTTGACAGTGCAGCGCGCCGAACGGGTGCGGGAGTTGGTGGGAGAACTTACCCCCCCCTGAAGGAAAGGGAGAGGAAAGGCAACCTAACCCCCTAACCCCCTTCCCTAAGAAGGAAGGGGGAACAGAACCAACGGCGGTTTTAAGCCCCTCTCCGTTTAGGGGAGGGGTTGGGGAGGGGTTACAGCCACAACCTAACCCCCTAACCCCCTTCCCTAAGAAGGAAGGGGGAACCGAACCCGAAACCGAAGAGGTCAAATTGTTTGTGGCCCTGTCTTCAGCCCCTCTCCGTTTAGGGGAGGGGTTGGGGAGGGGTTCTTCGATTCGACCCTTCATCAACCTCATCCCCGATTCCATTGCCGCCTTCTACAAAGTTGGTTTTCAGTACGCTCCCGGTGCCTTCGGGTTGTCGCGCGAGGTGTTCGTGAAAACGCTGCGTGCGGAAGGCATCGCGTTCGATGTCGGATTCAAGGCCCTTCATATCGGGCGGTCGCCGTCGCGGTTCCGCGCTGCGGGCGAACTCACGCACGCCGCCGACGCACACGAGCGCTGCGTCATGCTGCACCACCCCGTTCTGTCGGGCGCAACGGCCGACGTTCAGCAGGTGGCGGACGCGGTGGCGAAGGTGTATCGTTACCGGGACCGATTCTAGCCCGCCTCACGCCCCTGCCTCGAACCCGGACCCCTCATGCTCCGTACCGTTTGTGCCCTCACCGTACTGTTCGTCGCGGCCGGTTTGGGCCGCTCCGCCGATCCCGCACCGCCGTCGGGCAACTGGAAGCTCACCGTGCCCATTGATCGCGGCGAAGAGACGATCATGCTGATTAAACTCGCCGAGAAGGACGGTAAGTGGACCGGCGAGTACCTCGGGGCCTCGGACGAACTGAAGGTCAAGCCGACCGTCACCGCGGTCACCGTCACTGGCGACACGGTGCAGTTCGCGCTCGGCTTCATGGGGCGCGAACTCCTCTCCTTCGACGGCGCGCTGAGCAAGGACAAAAAGAAGCTCAACGGGTCGCTGTCGGTCGTGGGGGGGCGCCTCCAACTCACGACGATGTACTCGACGAAGCTCGCGAAGCTCGACGACCCGTTCGCGGTCGCGCGCGAGGCGCTCACTCAGTCCGAGGACGGTCCCGAGATGTTCGGCGCGGCGTTCGCGGTGCTCGCACAAGCCGGCGAGAAGAAGATGCCCGTGGACGAGGTGCGCGGGGTCATCGAGCGGCTGAACAAGACGGCCGGCACGTTCGGCCCGCGTTGGGAGCGCGACATGACGCTGCGCACTGTGGACCTACTCGCCGCGCAGCCGACGCTCTCGGAACTCGCGGTCGCACAGGCGAAGCGGGCCGAGCGCCTGCTCACTGACGAAGACACCGCCGCGACGCGGATCGTGGTGCTGGAAGCCCTCGTCCGCACGCTGACCAAAGCCGGTAAAGCGGACGACGCGAAACCCTACCAGACGCAACTCACGAAGCTCGAACTGCGCGACTTCGCGGATTACGCCAAAACGAACCCGCCGTTCAAAGCGGAAGTGTTCGCCGGGCGCAAGGCGAAAACCGATAAAACGGCCGTGGTCGAGGTCTTCACCGGGGCCGAGTGCCCGCCGTGCGTCGGCGTCGATCTCGCGTTCGACGGTCTGCTGAAAGCCTACAAACCGTCCGATGTGATCCTGCTCCAGTACCACTTCCACGTGCCGCGTCCGGACCCGCTCACCAGTCCGGACGGTATGGACCGCGTCGAGTATTACTCCGACAAGATTCAGGGCGCGCCCACGCTGTTCATTAGCGGGAAGCTAGGGGCCGGGTCCGGCGGGTCCGCAGCCGATTCGGAAAAGTTCTACAAGCAGTTCCGCACAATTCTCGACGAATTGCTCGAAAAGCCGACCGGAGTGAAGCTTTCGCTCGCTATCTCGAAGGGCGAGAAGGGCGGCTTCAGCGCGAAGGCGACCGTCGCCGATCTGGAAGCACCGGGCGACAAGGTGATGCTCCGCTTCGTGCTGGCCGAGGAACGCGTCCGGTACACCGGCGGCAACGGGCTGCGGTACCACCACATGGTGGTGCGCGCTATGCCGGGCGGGACGAAGGGCGTGGCGCTCACCAAGAAAACGCACGAGCAAACCGTGACCATCGACCCGGACGCGGTCAAGTCCGCGCTCACGAAGTACCTCGACGACTTCACGAAGGCGGAAGGCCCGTTCCCGCGCACGGACCGGCCGCTCGCGCTCCGCAACCTGAAGCTCGTGGCACTCGTGCAGAACGACGCGACGAAAGAGATCCTGCACGCGGTCCAGGTGGACCTGGAAGCGAAGTAACAGTTCGGCCGCGCCCGCGGGGTGCGTGGCGAGCGAACCTCGCGGCGCGGGCGGATCGGCTCGGGTGTCACCGCCGCCCGGTGCGCGGCTCAGGTGTGCGAAATGCGTAACGTTCGGATTACAGAACGGGTATGATCTGTAATTGAATCGTCTGGTGGGAAGGTGAGAGGTGCACTAGCCTCTCACCCAGTGTTCATCCCGTTGCCGCTATACATGCGACCGTAGAACGCAGACACAGCGAGATGTCGATGGCCGTTGGTTCGCTGCTCGATCCGCTCACCTTGCTCCGTCCCAGACGGAAAATCACGGGCATTTCTGCCATCCTGCTCCCGTTTACCGACTCCGGTGCCATCGATTGGGCCGGCTTCACGGCTCACTGCGTCCGCACGGCGGACGCGGGGTTGACGCCGGCCGTGAATATGGACACGGGATTCGTGAACCTTCTCGCGCCCGAACAAAAAATTGAGGTGCTGGACGCAACTCGTTCCGCACTGGGCGGGAAAAATTTTGTCGCGGGCGCATTTGTTCGAGATGTTTTCGGGGCGTCCTTCGATTTAGAAGAATATCGTCGCGCGGTCGCCGCCATTGTGCAGCGCGGGGGCACGCCGGTCATTTTCCAGAGCCACGGGTTGACCGCGCTGCCCGATGACGAATTGCTCGCGGCGTATGAGGCGATTGGTCGGGACTGTGACTCGTTTATTGCGTTCGAGCTGGGCACGATGTTCGCATCCTTCGGGCGCATTTACTCCCCAGATTTGTTCCGGGGGCTTTTGGGCGTCCGCAAGTGCTCCGGGGCGAAACACTCGTCCCTCCGGCGCGAAGCCGAGTGGCAGCGCCTCGTGATCCGCGACGCGGTGCGGCCGGACTTTAAGGTGTATACGGGTAACGACCTCGGCATCGATATGGTGATGTACGGGAGCGATTACCTCCTGGGGCTGAGCACATTTGCACCGGAACTGTTTGCTCGGCGGGACGTCTATTGGAGTACCGGAGACCCGCGGTTCTACGAGCTGAACGACGTGTTACAGTATTTGGGGTTCCTGGCGTTTCGCGCGCCGGTCCCGGCTTACAAGCACTCGGCGGCCATGTTCCTGAAACTGCGGGGGTGGATCGGGTGCGATGCCACGCACCCGCGCAGCCCGACCCGGCCCGATTCGGACCGCGAACTGCTCCGCGGGATCGCCGACCAACTCGGACCGGTCCCGGCCTGACCCGACTCGACCCATCGCGGTCGCCCATCTCCTCTTGAGGAGGACGCTCAATGCCCCTGTCCGACGACACCCCGCTGCTCCCGATCCCGCGCCCGCTCGTACTGGTGGTGGACGACGAGTCGAGTATTTGCACGGTTGCTCGGTTGATGCTCGAGCGCGCGGGGTACGGGGTGGACGACGCCGGGGACGCGGCCACGGCGATGGGGCGGGCGCTCCGGGCCTCGCAACGGTACTCGGTGGTGCTGCTCGACGTTTCGCTCCCGGACCGGAGCGGGGTCGAAGTTATTCCCGATCTGCGGCTCGCCACCCGCGGCTCACCGATCGTGCTCATGAGCGGCCGGGCCGAAGAGGACGTCCCGGACCACGGGGCCGAGGGGTACCTGGCCAAGCCGTTCACGCGGGAGCAACTTCTTGCCGCGGTGCGCGCGGCCGCTGCCCTTACACCGCAGTAAACAAGAAACGCAGTACCTGATCGAAACGCGCCCCCCACGAGCGCTCGTTGTGCGTGCCGCCCGGTACTTCCGTGTAGCGGTTGCGCTCGTCCGGGTGCGGGCCGTAGCGCGCGAGTAACCGGGCCAGCCGGCGCGTCCGGCGCATCGTGGCCGCGCTGCCGATTCGCGAAGAACTCTCGTGTTCCCCCACATCGATCCACACGCGGCACCGCTCCAACCAGCCCGGCGAAACCGTCACGTTCCGCAAGAAGTATTCGCGGTCCCACCAGAGCGAGGGCGACAGCGCCGCGCACTTCCCGAACACGGTGGGGTACCACTTGCACAGGTGCAGCGAGATCAACCCGCCCATCGACGACCCGCCGACGCCCGTGTGCCCCGGTTCGGTCCGCGTGCGGTACAACGCATCAACGAACGGCTTGACTTCTTCGACCAGGAACCGGCCGTACTCGCGCGACAGGTCGCGCTCGCGCTTGCGCCCGCACCGTTGTGGGCCGTACTCGTTCAAGCGATCCGGGGTGTTCGCGACCCCGACCAGGATGACCGGCGGAACCGAACCGGCGCGGATCTCGCGCTCGGCCACTTCGTCCGCGCCCCAGGGCACCCCCGCGAACGCGGTGTGCGCGTCGAAGAGGTTCTGCCCGTCGTGCATGTAGAAAACCGGGTAGCGCCGGTCGGGGTGCGCGCCGTACCCGGGCGGGAGCCACACGCTGATCGTTCGCGCGTGCGGGAGGAACCGCGACGGGAACCCGTGGTGGTAATCGATGCTCGTTTGGTCCCACCCGCGCACGTCCACTTCGACCCGTGACGGCCCGCTCGCGCGCAACTCGCGCGGGGGGCGCTCGTGCCCGTTGCCGTCGCTCTCGGCCTCGCGCCACCGCCCGAGCGTGACAATGAAGCGCCCCTCGTGCCCGGCCGGAAGGTCGAGCCGCGTGCGGTGCGTGCCGTCGTCCCAGCGGTCGAGCGGTACACCGGTCGCCGACCAGTCGCCGAGCGGCCCGTCTCCGGCCAGGAACGCTCGGCGCCACGGCGGGGTGTTGTCCGGCACCCGAACCACGATCTCGACCATTCGGCCCTCAAAGAGATTACACGCGGCCCGCTTCTGGGTATTATTCGTGGTGTCCGCGTCCCGTCTTACGCGCCCACGGGACCGGGGAAGGGGAGAGGCCCGTTATGCTCGGCCCTAATGAAGTCGTATCGGCCCTCGAAGCCGCGGGCTTTACCCACCTCGTGTGGATTCCCGACAGTCACTTGGGGACGTGGGAACCCGCGCTCCGGAACTCGCACCTGGCGCCGGTCCGCGTGTGCCGCGAGGGGGAGGCGGTGGCACTGGCGGCGGGGCTGATACTCGGCGGCGCGCGGCCGCTCGTCGCGGTCCAGTGTACCGGGTTCTTCGAGGCCGGCGACGCGGTGCGCAACGTGGCCCACGATCTGAAGCTGCCGCTCAAACTTATTATCGGTGTGCGGAGCGAACGAGTTGCCCGGACCGGCAAGAGCGGCGACAACTGCCCGCACTTCGCCACGAAACTGGTCGAAGCGTGGGAACTGCCCCACACGCGCTTCGACCCGGCGGAGGCGAGCGCCCTGGAACTGACCGGCGCGCTAAAAGCTCTGGTCGATCAACCGACCCCGGCCGCGATCCTCTGGGCGGAGTAAGCACCATGATGACCCACCGCGCCGCCCTCGAAGTGCTGGCCCAAGTTCGGGGCGAACAGATCGTTGTGACGACGATGGGTTCGGTCGCGATCTGGCCCCAAATGTCCGATTCGCCGCTCGATTTCCATTACCTGCCGTCGAGCATGGGGCAAGCGGTCCCGCTCGGACTCGGGCTGTGCTTCGCGCGACCGGGGCGCGGGGTGATCGTGCTCACCGGGGACGGCGGGCTGCTCATGAACCTCGGCTGCCTCGTGACGGCGGCCCAGTTCCCGGTCCCGCTTTATATCGTGCTCATTGACAACGGACTTTACGAGGTGACCGGTGGCCAGGCGGTGGCGAACGCGAGCCGCACGGACTTCGCCGCGCTCGCTCGCGCCGCGGGCATCGGGCGCGTTTATGCGTGCGCCACGAGCGAGGAATGGGCCGCGGTCGCGCCGGAGGCGGTTACCGGGAGCGGCCCGGTGTTTGTTCACCTGAAAGTACAAGGCGAGATCGGGAAGCCGACGCCCTCCGCCCCGCGCCCGATGGCCGACCAGATCGCGCGACTACGATCCGCGCTGGGCGCTTGACCGGCGCCAATCGCCCGCTCGGTCAACAGCCCACGGGTCACTTGAGGGGAACCAGGAACCAGTCCCGTTGCACCGATTCGATCGTCCCCGGGGGCGGGATCGGTTCGCCGGTCAAGCGGTTGAGCGCCCACCGGCAGGCGTTCGGCACGGTACTCGTTGAAGGGGCCTTGTCCTCGGAATTGCTGCGGAGCGCTTCGATCGACTGCTTCGCCCCCATCCGCCCCAGTGCCAGCGCCGACATGCGCCGGACGCGCTCGTCGTCGCGCCCGAACATCCCGTCCCCGGTGAGTCGGCTCTCGATCACGGTGACGAGTTTGTCGTCCGGTTTGCCCTCGTGGAACAACCCGAGGGCCCAAATCGCCGCGGCACGCGCCAACGGGCCGACGGGCGTGAACCCCGGGGGCATGCCCGGTTTGAGGATGCGCGGGACGATCGCCCGGAGCGCGGCGTCGGCTTCCCGGTACCGCGCCTGGCCGAGGAACTGGATGAGGTGGGACAGTTGTTGGTCCAGGGCGTCGGACGGGAACGCCAGAGTGTTTATGTTCGTTCCCTGTAGGAGTATTTCCGCGTGGCGCTTGCGGATGTGCTCCAACACGTTCGGGAGCGTCTCGGGCACCGCCAGTTGCTGCAACCCCCAGGCCGCCGCTACGAACACCTCGGGCCGGTTCGCTTTCAGCAGTTCCACCAGGCGCCCGGACGCGGGCTTGTGAACCAGTTGCCCGAGCAGGATCGCGGCCTGTTCCTGCCCGCGCCAGTTCCCGCCCAGCGCGGCGACACCGCGCTCGATGACGAGTTCGCGCCGGGGCGTTTCGGCCAGTTCGCGGAGGCACTTACGGGCGCGCACGCGGACGTCCGGGTGCGGGTCGTTGAGCACCCGCGCCAGTTCTCGGACGTAGTTGTCCGACGGGTTGCGGAACATGGCCTCCACGCCGTGCGCGCGCACCTCGGCGTCCGGGCTGGCGAGGGCCGCGGTCAGGACCGGGAGGACGTGCTTGGTGCCGAGTTCGGACAGGCGCACGACGGCGAGCGCCGCCACCGCCGGTTCCTTGTCCTGGGTAAACTTCTGGAGCAACCGGACCGTTTCGTCCCCCTCGTGCCGCCGGAGGAGCGCGGCCCCGACGAGGCGCCCGGTTACCCCGCGCGGGGTAATGTCGCCGGCCAATTGCGCGGCGTCCGCTTCGGACCCCGATCGGCGGATCTCGCCCAGCGCGCGGGCCGCGGCGAGGCGGAGCGGGGGAAGGGTGTCGGTGGCCAGTGCGAGTTCGCGGAGCCTCGTGGCCGCGCGGTCGTCGCGAACGGTTCCGAGGCACCGGGCCGCGAGCAGGGTGCTCCGCCCGTGCGGAGCCGGTTGGCCGATGCGCTCGATCCAGAGGTCGCGTGCGGGCTTGTGGTCCCACCGGGCCAGCGCCAGTTCGACGGACTCGCGCACGTCCGGATCACCCGTTTTGGCGAGCCGCAGGAACGTGGGGGCCGCGTCACGCGCGTCGAGCGCGACCAGCGCCCGGACCGCGGACGACACCACGGTCGGGTACGGGTCGGGGCGCTCGAGGAGCCGAATCAGCGCGGGCACCGTGACCGCCAGACCGGTCATCCCGCCCTCGTGGGCCGTGGCGATCGCGAGCGCGGCCTGACCCGGGGATTCCCGGTCGGGGCGCTCGAGGGCCGTCGACCAGAGGGGGATCAGTTCCTTGGGGTAGACCTTAACCACTTTCGCGACCGGAACTTCCGGGTCGCGGTACATGACCGAATCCAGGTCTTCGCCGCGCGCGACCCCGGTCGTGCTCGCGAGGACGGCGAGCACGAGGGCGAGGGAGCGGTTCGTGGTGATCCGGGGCACGGTGATCTCCGAAACCTGTGTCTAGTCCGGTCGGTACAGGCGCCGGGTGCGAACGATCAGAACCAGGAACAGGACGAGGCTGGTGCCGCCGATCACCCACCAGTTGAACGGCAGCAGGTCGTAGCGCGAGAACCCGGGCGTGTTCGCCGCGCTCAGGGCCGCGGCCACCGGGTCGATCATCAGCACGACCTCGACGGCCCGGTGGCTGAACGGCGCTTCCCGGCCGAGCCAGACCAGGAGCGGCGCGATGCAGACCAGCGCGAGCACCAGGTACGACGCGGCGGTCGCGGCGGCGGTGGAGCGGAACAGGCTGCTCGCGACCGCGCCCACCATTACCGCGAACACGGCCATCGAACCCAAACAGGCCAGCACGCGCCCGATCTGGGACGCGGTCTCGGGCTGTACGGTCGCGAGGACGACGTACCCCGGCATCGTGGCGCAGAGCAGGAGCAGCACCGGCCACACGGCGCTCATCAGCTTCCCGCGCAGGATCGCGCCCGCGGAGAGCGGTGTCGTGCGCAGCAGTTGCCAGGTGCCCCCCTCGCGCTCGGCGCTAATGAGGCCGGCCGAGAGACTCGGGACGAATAGCACGAGGAGCGCGGACTGCATCAGAACGAGCGCGCCGCCGATCACCTCCGTGCCCCAGCCGAGGGCGCCCGAGGCCGCAATGTAACTCAGTGCCAGCGAAAGGACCGCGGTCCCCGCGAGCAAGCGCAGGGTCCAGTGCGCGCGCCCGAACCGCCGGGTGCGCAGTTCCTTCACGAGCACCGGGTTGACGAGCCGACTCGTCCCGCGCGAGCGCCGGTTCGGGTCCACGAGGAACAGCACCCGGCGCACGGCTCGCGCGCCCGCGGACCGGTCGTTGGTCATCACGCCCGCGGCCCGCGCGCGGTCGAGCGGAACCCGGCCCAGTGAGCGGATCGCCGCACCTGCGAGCAGGCTGCTAATCGCCAGGGCCAGACACACGTACCGGGTAACGGCCCCGCCGCCGTAGCTCTCGCCCGGTAGCCCGACCCGTCCGTGCCCGACCACTTCCAACACGGCCGGGACCGGGGACAGGCACCCGAGCCACGCCGCGAGACCCGCCAGAACCGGGTTGTCCCGCGGCAAAAGCCAGTGGGCCGTGAGTGGCAGAACGGTCAGCGTCAGCACCACCCCGTAAGTAGTGCGCAGGGCGCTGTCGGTTCCCTGTGCCCGGCCGCTCACGAACAGTCCGATGGTCGCGATCTGCACCGCGAGAGCTGCGAGCACCGCGTAAAGTAGCCCCACGCCGCCGGTCACGGTGGACCCGCCCAGGGCGTAACTCGCGGCCGCGCCGGGGACCGTGAGTAGCAACAGGATCGCGGTGAAGCCCAGAATCCCGCCGAGTTTGCCGGCGTAGATCGCCGACGGTGTCATCGGCGAGTTCAGCAGCAGGGCCAGCGTCCCGCGCATGCGCTCGCGCACGATGGCGGACGCCGGGAACGCCGGCAGGACGAGCAGGAGGCCGGTCAGCAACCCGTACCCCAGGGCGCGCAGGACGCCGAGCGCCGCGCTCCCACCGAGGTCGCCCACGCCGCCCGCGGGCCAGTGGGTCAGGACGAGTATTCCCGTAACCAGCGCGCAGCCGACCAGGATCACGACCGTGCCCCGCGCGCGGAGCAAATCGAGTAGTTCGCGGCGGACGATCGGGTTCACGACGATTCCCCCCCCGTACCCGCCGCGACCTCGGCGTCGCCCTCGCGCGCCGCGGTCATGAACGCTTCTTCCAGGTCGGTCTGCACTTCCCGGAACTGTGCGACCCCGACCCCCGCACCGACCAACTGTGTTAGCAACCCGGCGAGTTCGCTCTCGCTGTTGGCCGTGCGGAACCGGACGGCCAGTTCCGGCTCCGACGCCTCGGTCTCGGAGCCGGGGGCCGCGTGCCCGCGGACGATGCCTTCCGTTTTGGTGAGATCGGTTGCCCGTGTCAGCAGCACTTCGATGGTGCGCAGCGGGCTGAGCTGCCGGGCGACCTCTTCGAGCGTGCCGGACGCGCGGAGCCGCCCGCGCGCGATGATCGCCACGCGGTCGCAGATCCGCGCGAGTTCGGGGAGGATGTGGCTGGTCACGATCAGCGTCTTCCCGCGCGCCGCCAGGTCGAGCAGCAGGTGCCGCATCTCGATCCGGGCGGGCGGGTCCAACCCGTTGGCCGGTTCGTCGAGGATCAGGGCCACCGGGTCGTGGAGCAGGGTGCGGGCGAGCGCGACGCGCTGCTTCATCCCGTGGCTGAGGCTCTCGACGAACAGGTCCCGGAACTGCGGGCACCGGGCCAGTTCGAGCACCTCGTCGATCCGCTTCACCCGCGCCCGCCGGGGGATCCCGAACGCCGCACCGAAGAAATCGAGGTACTCGTTGACCCGCATGTTGTCGTAGGAGCCGAACGTGTCGGGCATGTAGCCGATCAGCCGCTTCAACTGGCGCGGGCGCGCGACGCAATCGACGCCGGCCACCGTCGCGCTACCGGCCGTGGGCCGGGACAGCCCGACGAGGATCTTGATGGCGGTCGTTTTGCCGGCCCCGTTGGGCCCGATGAACCCGAGGATCTGCCCGCGCCCGACGGAGAGCGTCAGCCCGTCCAGGGCCACGAACCGGCCGTACTTCTTCGTCAGGTCGCGCACTTCGACAATCGGTCCGTCCGTTCCCATCGCGTTCTCCCGTTGAGCGATACCGGTTACGGGTTCCCCGCCCGCCCCACGATTTCGAGCCCGAGCCCCTCGATGTGCCACCGCGCCTGCTCGATGTCGGTCGTGCGGATGGGGTTCGGGCGCCCGTCGGGGCCGAGCCGCTCGCTGACGGCCAGGTCCAGGAGCAGCCCGCCGGCCGGGTCCAGTCGGAGCGCCCGCGGGTCGGTGATCTCGATCCGGACCGGCCCGTTCGAGTCGGTCGCGTCGAACAGTGGGACCGGTTTCCCGTCCCCGGGGGCGGCCACCGAGAACTTGCGCGCCGGGGCGTGGACCCGGGCGATGAGGACCACCCGCTCCAGCGCGAGCGGGAGCGCGGACGGTGGTAACTGGAACCGCAGTTGGACCTGGGCCGATTCGGAGTGCTCCAGCATCGGGCGCCGGGGGCGCCCGTCGATCATCGCGGCGTGGGTGACGAACCCGTGGGGGATCGTCACCAGCTCGCCCCCCCGCCGGGGCGCGAACTCGATCGGGAGCGAGAGCAGTGCCGACCCGACCGTTCGCTTCGCCCCGTCGACCGTGAACGGAACGTCGTCCGCGTCCGCCCACACGTACAAACGGTCGTGTAGGGGGGCCGAGTTCTGGCGCGCCAGGAGCTTCCGGTACACGTCCTGGCGCCGCTGCTGGCGGTCGGTCAGGACGCTCCCGGAGAGGTACTGGTCGGCGGGCAGTACGTCGTTCGAGGTGGTCCGGAACGAACCGTCGGGTTCGAGGCGCACGGTCAGTGCCGCGCCCGCTCGGGTAAAGAGCACCGCGTCGGCCGGGTTCTTGAGTGTTCCGAGCGCTAACTTGCCGTCCAAACCGCTCGGGCCGAAGCGCCCCGTGGCGCCGGCCCCGGTGCGGTTCGTGGACCGGAACGGCCCCGCCCGCACGCCCGCGGGGAACGCGAGGTTCTCCCAGTGCCAGGCGTCGAAGTCCGTCTGAACGCGCTGCCGGGTCTGCCCGTCTAGGCCGGTCGAGTCGAGTTCGACCGACCCGCCGCGGTCCGTTCCGACTTGGATCCCCCCGGACTCCGGGCTGTACACCGCGAACATCCCGCGCCACGACGACTCGCCGCTCTCGGGCGTGACCTCCACCAGGGCCACGGACGCCGCGGTCGGCGGGACGGCGCGGCGCGACGCGACCCCGGCGGCGACAAAAACGCCGGCGGTGACGAGCGCCAGGAGCGGGCCGAACAGCCCGATCCGTTCGGGGGCGCGCGACCGACGGAGCCAGAGCCCGAGCGCCAGGACGCCGAGCACGAACGCCGCGAGGATCGCGCTCGCGGTCCCGCGCCCGGCGATCTCGTAGCCGATTTCGGCCGTCAGGAGCGGCGCGAGCTCTTCCGTGCGGAGCGGCTCCGGCTGCGGGTCCGGGTACAGGTGGACGGCCAGACCGTCGAGCGCGTCGAGCGACACGGGCACGTCGCGTATCTCGGTGAAGCGCGATGCCGGGTCGCGCGGCCCCCGCGGGCGGTACCACCCGCGCCCGTCCAGTGTGGTGAACACGACGCGCCCGCGCCCGACCGGTTGGCTGAACGCGGCGGGCCAGCCGTTCGCCTCGTAGAGCACCGTTTCCGACCCGGAGAGCTGCACGCGGACCAGATCGACGGGCTGCTCGAACTCGCGCCGGTCGGTCTGGTCGAGGCGCTCGGCGGGCGGGCGGAGCCGCAGGTCGGTGACGCCCGTGCGCCCGACCACCTCGAACCGGAGGGCCTCGCCGAGGACCGGCGCGAGCACGGCCGGGTCCACGCGGTCGAGCAGAACCCACAGCGTACCGCCCTGGAGCACCCAGTGGCGCAGGGTGCGGGCCGCGGCCGGGTCCGCGGTCAGCCGGTTCCCGGCGAGCACGAACTGGTCGATCCCGTCGAACGCCTCGATGGTCGGCGGGAGCTGGCGGTCGAGAACGACCGAGACCGCTTCCGATAACCCCCGCGCGTGGCGGAACGTGCGCGCGAACAGCACCGCTTGAGCGGCGGCCGAGCCTTTCGTGCTCACGGATTCCGGGCTGTCCGGGTCTTCGGGCGCGTCCAGGTACACCGCCGTACTCGGCTCGCGCGGGCGGTAGGGCACGGCCCGTGTAACGAGGCGCTCCGGGTCGCGCGACGCGACCGGGCGGAATTCCCCGTCGACGCGCTCGTACAGGCGATAGCCGATGTCCCGCCGGAGTTGGAAGTTCTGCGCCGGGGGCGGGCCGATGGTGAGCCAGGAACTGAGCCGAGAGTTGCCGGGTACCCACACGTCCCGGGTGTACTGCACGTCGGGGCGGTCGGGGTAGAAGGCGACGACCCGGGCCTCGCGCGCGGTCGGCCCCCAGTTGTCGACCCCGAACCGGAGCGTGCCCCACGTTTCGGTGAGCGAGGTCCGGGCGCCGACCGGAAAGAGCCCGTCCAGGCGCAGCGGCGAACGGTCGTCTTGAGCCAGCGCCGGTTCGGGAGCGGACATCAACAGGCCGAGGGCGAAGGCGATTCCGCTGACCCGCAGGTGGTGCATGTCCGCGCATCCCGGAGAAAGGTAACGCAGTCGGCTCAGGTGACGGGCTGTACGGAGCCGGCGTGGGAGACGTTTCGTGTCACCGGAATCCTTGTGCCGCGAGTCACACTAGCCTATTCAAACGGCCGAATGAAGTCTCGCGTGAAATAGGAATCCCGGATCGTGCCCGTCACTCGGAGCGCGAACCGGCGGAAATTCGTGACGTTCGTCCGCAAAAGAGCCGTCGCCGGTGCCGCTCGGGGCTACCGGGCCGGCTTAAAAATCGCGCGACAGTCCCCAGTGCCTCCGAGCTGGCTTACACCCGGTCCCACAACCGCGCTCGCGCCCGGGCTCAATTCGGCCACCGCCCAATTCGCGCCGCAGGTGCGTTCTCATCTGCCGTGCGCAATTTCAGCGGGCGGGTGCCCGGGATTCGGGCACCACCTACCGAATTAGTCTGGGGTGATACCCAGTATGAACTAGCGTTTCAGAAATCCGGACGGCTCATAAAAGGGCGGTTCGGGTTCGAGTGGTTCCGTGCGACCGGGATCGGGCGCGCCGGGTGGTGTGCGGTTGGAGGTTCGGCCTTGGCGCGCGATGTAAAAGTTTGGCTCATCGGGTTCGTCTGGCTCGCCGCGATCTTGACCGGTTTCTGGATCTGGGAACGGTACGACGCGACCCCGGGGGCCGTCGGCGCGCAATCGTCCGCGCCCGACGACTCGGCTCCCGAGCGCTGGCGCCTGACCGTGTTCGTGCACCCGCGCTGCCCGTGCACACGTGCGACACTGGGTGAAGTGGCCGAGATCGGCCGCGTGGAGCCGGACCTGTTGGTTCGTATTTTGTTCGTCCGACCAGAGGACGCACGTGAGGGCTGGGAGCGCGGGGAATCGTGGGGACTCGCGACCCGGATCCCCGGTGCGGAAGTCGGGCTCGATGAAGCCGGCACGACCGCGCGGCGGTTCGGGGCCGAAACGTCGGGGCACGCGGTCCTGACCGATCCGGCCGGCGGGACCGTGTTTCGCGGCGGGCTGACAGTGGCCCGCGGGCGCGCGGGCGCGAGCCCGGGGCGCGCCGCGGTTCTGGACTGGATCGGTGGGCGCGACGCGCCCACCAGCACCCCCGTGTTCGGGTGCCCCCTGTTCACGCCCTGATTAGCAACGCGGGCCGGGCGCGCCAGTGCTCGTTGAGCGGTTGCAGACGCGGAAAGGCCAACATGCCCTCGGTAGCGACGAATCCGGAAACTGCGGCGCGGGCGCGCGAGCTGGCGGTGCTCTACCGCGCCGCGATCCACCGGCGGACCGACCGACTGTTCGCCGGGCTGCTCGTGTTCCAGTGGGTCGCGATGATCGCGCTGGCCGCGTGGGTGGCGCCGCTGACCTGGGCCGGGACCGACAGTCGGGTCCACCCGCACGTGTGGGCCGCGGTCGCACTCGGGGGCCTGATCGTCGCGCTCCCCGTCTTTCTCGTGCGCGCCCGCTCCGGTGAGGCGAACACGCGGTTCGTGATCGCCGCGGCCCAGATGTTCTCGGCCGGGCTGCTCGTTCACCTGACCGGCGGGCGCCTGGAGACGCACTTTCACGTGTTCGGGTCGCTCGCGTTCCTGGCGCTGTATCGGGACTGGCGCGTGCTCCTGATCGCGTCCGCGGTGACCGCGCTCGACCACATCGTGCGCGGCGCGGCGTGGCCCGAATCGGTGTACGGGACGACCGTCGGGACCGACTGGCGCTGGGTGGAGCACACCGGTTGGGTGGTGTTCATGGACCTGTTCCTGTGCCTTTCGTGCTGGTGGGGCGAGCGAGACCTGGTGCGCACCGCCGAGCGCGAGGCCGAACTGGAAACGGCCCGCGCGACCGTCGAGGATCGCGTGCGCGAGCGGACTGCGGAGCTGTGGCAGAAGGAGGAACAGTTCCGCCGGGCGTTCGACGACGCCGCGACCGGGATGGCGCTCGTGGCACCCACCGGGCAGCTCTTGCGCGTGAACCGGGCATTCTGCGAGATCGTCGGGTACTCCGAGTCCGAGTTACTCGCGTGCGACTTCCAGGGGATCACTCACCCCGCCGACCTGGAGTCCGACCTGGCGTGCGTGGGCCGCACCCTGAGCGGGCAGGTGAGCGCGTACCAGCTGGAGAAGCGGTACCTCCACAAGAACGGGGGCGTGGTGTGGGCGCTGATCGGGGTGTCGCTGGTGCGCGACGCGGCCGGCGCCCCGCTCCACTTCGTCTCCCAGATCCAGGACATTACCGCCCGCAAACAGGGCGAGGTCGCGCTGCGCAAGGCGACCGAGGAGGCGGAAGCCGCGAGCCGGGCGAAGAGCGAGTTCCTGGCGAACATGAGCCACGAGATCCGGACCCCGATGAACGGGATCATCGGGATGACGGACCTGATCCTCGAATCGCCCCTGGCGCCCGACCAGCGCGAGTCGGTGGGGCTGGTGAAGTCGTCGGCCGACGCGCTCCTGACGGTCATCAACGACATCCTCGACTTCTCGAAGATCGAGGCGGGCAAACTGGACCTCGACCCGCTCCCGTTCTCGGTCCGGGACATGGTCGGCGACACGCTCAAGGCGCTGGCCGTCCGCGCTCACAGTAAGGGGCTGGAACTGACCTACGAGGCCCACCCGGACGTGCCCGACGTGCTCCTGGGCGACGGGCACCGGTTGCGCCAGGTGCTCAACAACCTGGTGGGCAACGCGATCAAGTTCACCGAGACCGGCGAGGTGCTCGTTCGGTGCGAGCGAGTGGCCGAGCCGGGGGACGGTGTTCGGCTCCGGTTCAACGTTACGGACACCGGGATCGGTATCGCGCCGCACAAGCTGAAATCGGTGTTCGAGCCGTTCACCCAGGCGGACGGGAGCACCACGCGGAAGTACGGTGGCACGGGCCTGGGGCTGACCATCTGCCAGCGCCTGGTCGAACTGATGGGCGGGCGGGTGGGGGCCGAGAGCGAACTGGGGAAGGGGAGCACGTTCTTCTTCGACGTGCGCCTGGAGCGCGCACGCGGGTCGATCGAGCGCGTGATCGAGGCCCCGGCCGATCTCAAGGGGCTGTCGGTCCTGATCGTGGACGACAACGCGACCAACCGCCGGGTGCTCGCCGAAACGGTCCGGCACTGGGGCGCGCGGCCGACGTGCTCGGCGAGCGGCCCGGAGGGGCTGGACGAGCTGCGGTGGGCCGTGGCGAACGGTACCCCGTTCCCGCTGGTGCTGCTGGACGGGATGATGCCGGGAATGGACGGGTTCACGGTAGCCGAGCGCATCGGGCGCGACCCGGCGCTCGCCGGGACCGTGGTCCTCATGCTCACCTCGGCCGACCGCCAGGGCGACGCGGCCCGGTGCCGGAGCCTCGGCGTGTCCTCGTACCTGGTCAAGCCGGTGAAGCCGGCGGAACTCAACCGGGCGATCGCCGCCGCGATGCGCGGCGCGGGCGCGCCCGGGATCTCGGGCCACGACGCGAAGCCCGTGCCGAAGATGGCCCCCGTGAGCGCCCCGGAGGGGCACGCGCTCCGCATCCTGGTGGCCGAGGACAACCCGGTCAACCAGCGGGTCATCTCCCGGCTCCTGGACAAGTTCGGGCACCGCGTGACGCTCGCGGCCGACGGGCGCCAGGCGCTCGTCGCGCTCTACGGGGCCGCCGCGGTGGTCGAGAGCCGGGGCGCGGGCGACCGGCCGATTACTAGCCTCCTGCCCCCGGATTCCGGTTCGGACCGGGCCGCGCCGTTCGATGTTATTTTCATGGACGTGCAGATGCCGGAGATGGACGGCTTCGAGGCGACCGGCGCGATCCGGGCGCGCGAGGTCGGGACCGGCCGGCGCATGCCGATCGTGGCCATGACCGCGCACGCGATGAAGGGCGACCGGGAGCGGTGCCTCGCGGCGGGCATGGACGAGTACGTGAGCAAGCCCGTGCAGCGGCTCGAACTGCTCCGGGTTCTGGACTGGGCGACCGCCCTCGCCGCGGTCTCCGCGGCCGAGCGCGCCGCGCCCGTTGGGGCGGTTACCGTTACCGAAGCGACCCCGCCCCCGCGGGCCGCGACCCCGGCATTCGACCGCGCGGCCGCTCTCGAGCGCCTGGGCGGGGACGAGGAGCTGTTCGCCGAGGTCGCGGGGATCTTCTGCACGGACTCTCAAAGGTTCCTGGACGAACTGCGGAACGCGGTGACCCGCGGCGACGCCGCCACCGTTCAGCGGGCCGCGCACGGACTGAAGGGCGCATCGGGGTACGTGGGCGGTACCGGGGCGGCGGAGGCCGCGGCGGTACTCGAAAACATCGGCGCGAGCGGCGACCTCGCTGCGGCGCCGGACGCGCTGACGGTCCTGGCGCACGAAGTCACCCGGCTGTCGGCCACCCTCGCCGGGTTCGCCGAACCGCAGACCGCTGGTTGAAAAGAACCCGAACTGAGTAATCGGCCGCGCGGGTTAGCGCCGCGCGCGACCGGTTCTCGTGATCGAGATACAGACCATGTCAGAAACACCCGCCGTTCCCGCTCCTCCCCCGCCGCCGTACCCGGCGCCGGTTTGCGAACACGTGTCGCGGGGGAGCATTTCCGGAACCGTGCCGCCCCCGGGGCGCCGGGTGGTGGCCGCTCCCCGCGCGCTCATCGCCGAGGACGACCCGGTTTCGCGCACGCTACTGGACCACACTCTGCGCGGGTGGGGGTACGACGTCGTCGTCACCCGCGACGGGAACGAGGCGTGGGCGGCGCTGCTCGCCGAAGACGCGCCGAACCTGGCGATCCTCGACTGGATGATGCCCGGGCTGGAAGGACCGGAGGTGTGCCGGCGGGTGCGCGCACTGGCCCAGCCGATCCCCACTTACGTCATCCTGTTGACCGCGCGCGGGCAGTCGGACGACATCGTGGCCGGGTTGGAGAGCGGCGCGGACGATTACGTGACCAAGCCGTTCGACCGGCAAGAGCTGCGCTCGCGCATCCGCGTGGGGGAGCGCGTGCTGGCGCTCCAGCGGGGGCTGGCCGACC
The DNA here is from genome assembly GCF_001610855.1 of Gemmata sp. SH-PL17. Taxonomy (NCBI): domain Bacteria; kingdom Pseudomonadati; phylum Planctomycetota; class Planctomycetia; order Gemmatales; family Gemmataceae; genus Gemmata; species Gemmata sp. SH-PL17. The sequence continues at coordinate 6,742,405 of NZ_CP011271.1, read as the reverse complement.
GCGTCCGGGATCTGGAAGCCGTGCTCGGTCAGGTGAAGGAGCTGAAGGGGCTGCTCCCGATCTGCAGTTACTGTAAGGCGGTCCGCGACGACCAGAACTACTGGCACCGGGTGGAAACGTACATTACCGCGCACTCGGCGGCCCGCTTCAGTCACGGCATCTGCCCCGGGTGCTGGAAGGGCGTGGTCGAGCCGGAACTCGCGTCTATCGAAGCCTCGACCTGAGTGCGCCCGCTCCTCCCGCGTTCGCGCGGGCGGGAGCGAGATCGAGTGCAGCGTCTCCGACGGGGTTTACGGGTTCAACACACCGCGGGGAACCGGCACCTACGTGATCGAGGCTCCATCTCAATCGAGCCACCCCCACTACTCCGGTCAAAAATTCCACTTAATTTGTCGGTCTGTTCGGATCACACTTCGCGCGATCCCGCGAACAATCACGCGGTGCGTTCAGCGCGCACTTTCATGGGACCGACTCCCGGTCTACGGCGCACTCCTCCAAACTCGTCTTTCCCCGCACAAGTTTCACACACTTCGCCCGGCTACGGACATTGACAAAGGTCTGGGTTCGTGTTGCCATTCAGCGGAATTCGAGGTTTCCTCGGAGACTGTTAGATCGCCCGGTCGCCCCCACTATTTATTAACACTTCTTGTATTCAACGTCGCACGGAGCGATCGATGCGGTTTTCGCATGCGTTTTCAATTGCGGTTTTGGGTGTGACCGTCGTGACGACTATCGGGTGCGGGAAGGGGCCGGGCGAGCCGCCCCCGCCCGAACCGCCGACGGTCGCGACCGTTCGCCCGAAACTGACGCGGCTCAACCCGACGAAAGAGTTTACCGGGCGCCTGGTTACGAAAGACCCGGTGAAGGTGCTCCCGCAGGTGACCGGGCGCGTGCTCACGCGCGAGTTCAAGGACGGCGACTACGTCGAAGAGGGCAAGACGGTCCTGTTCCGGATCGACCCGGTGCTCTACATGGCCGACGTGGAGAAGGCCAAAGCCGACATCTCGAAGGCGAAGGCCGACATCGCGAACTGGACGGCGCAGATCGAGCGCGACAAGGCCGAACACGCCCGCATCACACAACAAATCAATACCGGCGTCGGGTCCAAGACCGAACTGGACAAGGCCGCGGCCAACGTGAAGGTGTCCGAAGCGCAGTTGGAGGTCTCGAAGGCCACGAAGATCGCGAACGAGTCGGCGCTGACGAAGGCCGAAGAGAGCCTCAAATACTGCACCATCTACGCCCCGACAACCGGGCGCGTGAGCCAGACGTTCGTGATGCCCGTAGCGTCCGGGGCACTGGTCGACGCCTACAAAACGGAACTCGTTTCCGTGTACCCGGTTACACCGATCTACTGCTTGTGGGAAGTGGACGAGCTCACGTCGCTATGGTACACGGAACGCATCCGGGCGGGCGCCATCGCCACCCCCGAGAAGATCGGGGTGACGATCAAGCTCAAGAACGAGAAGGACTACGTCACGGACCCGAACGACCGGGTCCACAACAGTACCGTCAATTACGCCGACGTCCGGATCGAGCGCGAAACGGGCACGCGGACCATTCGCGCCGAGTTCGCGAACCCGCTCCCCCCGGCCGTGCCGGGGAAGGATCGCGTGCCGCCGCTTCTCGACGGGTCGTCGGTGCAGGTGCGGGTCTCGGCCGGTAGCCCCCGCGAGGTTCTGGCGATACCGGAGTCCGTAATCTTCAGTCAGCAGCGGAAACAGTACGTGTACGTGGTCGTAGAGGGGAAGGCCCAACTCCGCGAGGTCGAGCCGGGCGAGGCGTTCAACGGGCTCGTGGAAGTGAACCGGCGGGCGTCCGCGTCCGCAACGAGCGGGCTGGACGAGTCCGATACGGTCGTGGCCGACAACCTCCTGCGCGTGCGCCCCGGCGTGCCCGTCACAGTGAAATAACCAATCGTGTCGAGTGACAACGTGTGCGCGCCGGCCCGGTCCCGCCCGGGCCTCGGTGTCGCGCGTCACTTGCTGTTCTGATTCGCGAACCCTGACCCGGCCCATTGCTCATGCAGTTTTTTATCACGCGACCGGTTTTCGCCGCGGTGCTCTCGGTGCTGATTACGCTCGCGGGGATACTCGCGCTCACTCAGCTCCCGATCGCGCAGTACCCGGAAGTCGTCCCGCCCCAGGTCGTGGTCACCGCGAACTACCCCGGGGCCGACGCGCGCACGCTGTCCGAGACCGTGGCCGCTCCCCTGGAGCAGCAGGTCAACGGCGTTGAGGGGATGATGTATATGGAGTCGCAGGCGACCAACGACGGCGCCATGCGGCTCATCATCACGTTCAAGCACGGCACGAACCCGGACATGGCGCAGGTTCTGGTGCAGAACCGGGTGAACGTGGCCCTGCCGCAGTTGCCCGAGGAGGTGCGCCGGCTCGGGGTCGTGACCAAGAAACAGTCCACCGCGATCCTGCTCGTCGTGAACATGTTCGCGACGAAGGAGGCGAAGTCGGACGCCGAGATCTTCGAGCAGCAGTTGGCCGTGAGCCGGCACTCGAACCTCGCGGTGAAGGACGAACTCGCGCGCATCGACGGGGTCGGCGACGTGTTCATGTTCGGGAACCGCGACTACTCGATGCGCGTGTGGCTGGACCCGGACAAGATGACCAACGTGAACCTCGTGCCGGCCGAGGTGGTGGACGCGATCCGCAAGCAGAACGTACAGGTCGCGGCCGGGCAGATCGGCCTTCCGCCGGTCCCGCGCGGGCAGGCGCGGCAACTCGTGGTGAACACGCTGGGCCGGCTGAAAACCGAGCAGCAGTTCAAGGACATCGTGGTGAAGACCGGGGCGAAGGGCGAGGCGCTGGTGCGGTTGCGCGACGTGGCCCGCGTCGAACTCGGGGCGAAGGCCTACGACTCGTCCAGCGCGCTGAACAACCGCCCCTCGGTCGGGCTCCCGGTGTTCCAGCTCCCGGGGGGGAACGCCTTCAGTACCGCGACCGCGATCAAGGAGAAGATGAAGGAGTTGCGCGCGTCCCCGGACTGGCCGGACGGCCTCGAGTACGACATTGTTTATGACCCGACGGACTTCGTGCGGGCGAGCGTGCAGGAGGTGGTGAAGACGCTGTTCGAGGCCATCGTCCTCGTGTTCATCGTGGTGCTGCTGTTCCTGCAGAACTGGCGCGCGGCCCTCATCCCGATGATCGCGGTGCCGGTGTCGCTGGTGGGGACACTCGCGGTCATGTTCGCGCTCGGGTACTCGATCAACAACCTCACGCTCTTCGGTATGGTGCTCGCGATCGGCATCGTGGTGGACGACGCGATCGTGGTGGTCGAGGCGGTCGAGTTCCACATCGCGCGGGGGCTTACCCCACTCGACGCGACCAGAAAAGCGATGTCCGAAGTGGGGATGGCGATTATCGGTGTGTCGCTCGTGCTGTGCGCCGTGTTCGTGCCGGCCGCGGTCATCCCGGGGTTGACCGGGCAGTTCTTCAAACAGTTCGCGGTGACGATCGCGGTCAGTACGGTGATCTCGGCGTTCAACTCGCTCACGCTCAGCCCGGCCCTGTGCCCGATCCTGTTGCGGGACCACCACGGTGGGAAGGACTGGATCGATAAGGCGCTGTTCTACTTGTTCGGGTGGTGGTTGTTTCGCGGGTTCAACTGGACATTTGACCGCGGGACGAAGTTGTACGGGAGTTCGATCGGTTGGCTGATCCGGCTCACGGTCGTGGTGCTGGTGGTGTACGCCGGGCTGTTGGGGCTGGCGTATATGGGGTTCCGCACGGTACCCGGTGGGTTCATCCCGCAGCAGGACCAGGGGTACTTGGTTGTGAACTTGGAACTGCCCCCGGGCGACGCGGTCGAGCGTACCGACGCGGTGATGAAGGAAGTGGCCGATGCGTGCCTCTCGACGGACGGCGTGGCCAACACGGTGCAGATCAGCGGGTACTCGATCTTCTCCAGCGCGAACGTCTCGAACAACGGCGGTATTTACGTGTGCTTGAAGCCGTTCGAGCAGCGCAAGGGGCGCCACGCGGATGACATCATGCGCGACCTGAACGCGAAGTTCGAGAAGATCCGCGGTGGTACGGCGACCGCGTTCGGCGCGCCGCCGATCCTGGGACTGGGTAACGCCGGCGGGTTCAAGATGCAGATCCAGGACCGTGGGAACTTAGGGTCGGAAGCGCTCGAAGGGATGACGTGGGCGCTGGCCGGGGAAGCGAGCAAGAACCCGGCGGAAGGCATCCCGGCGGCGTTCAGCTCGTACCGGTCGAACAACCCGCAGGTGTTCCTCACGGTGGACCGCGACCGCGTGCAGCAGATGGGCGTGTCGGTCAGTGCCGTTAACGACGCGCTCCAGTCGTACATGGGGCAGGTCTACGTCAACGACATCACGCTTGACAACCGGAACTGGCAGGTGACCGTGCAGGCCGACGGGCCGTTCCGCCGGTCGGTCGAGGATCTGAACAAGATTAAAGTGCGCGGGGCGAACGGCGACATGATCCCGATCGCGGGGCTCATCAAAACGGAACCGTACCAGGGGCCGACTAAGGTCAACCGTTACCAGATGTACCCGTCGGCCGACCTGAACGGGATCACGATCCCGTTCCTGATCTCGTCGGGGCAGGCGATCGAGAAGATGGAGAAACTCGCGAAGCGCGACCTGCCACCGGGCTTGAGTTACGAGTGGACGGACATGGCGTACCAGCAGAAGCAGGCCGCCAACACGAAGGTCGGGCTATCGGGCGTGTTCGAGTTCCGCGGCGACACCACGCTCCTGGTGTTCGGCCTCAGCGTGCTGGTGGCGTTCCTGGTACTGGCCGCGCTGTACGAGAGCTGGCTGCTACCGCTCGCGATCGTGCTGATCGTGCCGATGTGCCTCCTGTGCGCCGTGATCGGGCTACTGGTGACGTTCCAGGACTTGAACGTGTTCAGTCAGATCGGACTGGTGGTGCTGGTCGGTCTGGCGACCAAGAACGCGATCCTCATCGTGGAGTTCGCGAAGCAGAAGCGCGAGGCCGGGATGCCGCGGTTCGAGGCGGCCGTCGAAGCCGCGACCCAGCGCCTGCGGCCCATTCTGATGACCAGCTTCGCGTTCATCCTCGGCGTGGTTCCGCTGCTGGTCGGTGAGGGTGCGGGGGCCGAAATGCGGAAGGCGCTCGGTACCGCGGTGTTCAGCGGGATGTTGGGCGTGACGGTGTTCGGGATCTTCTTCACGCCGGTGTTCTACAACCTGATCGAGCGCTTCCGCGGCAGCAAGGCTCACGCGCCCGCACCGGCGCACGAGCCAGCCAAGCCGGAGGCGCCGGTTCCGCCGCACACGGCGTAATGACTGGAGTGAACTTCCACCCGCTCCGTGACCGTCGCGGTTCGCCAAGGACAATGGTGAACTGCGACGGTCGCGGAGCGGGTGGGCGTTTGTAGCCCGCACTTTCCGGTGTCGCGAAGTGGCTCGCGCCGCCGTACACTATCCCCCGTGTTCTTGTCCTGTCGTGTGACACTCGCGTCCCAGGGGCAGTTCCCGATGAGCGACCTCGCGTTCTTCCGCGGGAAGGCTGTTCGATCAGCCCGCGGCACAAATAGGATTCCCACTCTCGTTCTCGCACTCGCACTCGTCGGAGTCTGGACCATGCCGGCGGTTTCGGACGAAGGGATGTGGTTGCTCAACGACCCGCCCAAACAGCACCTCAAGGACGCGCACCAGTTCGACCTCACCGACGTGTGGGTGAAGAACGCGATGCTCGGGTCGGTGCGCCTCAACAGCGGCGGATCGGGCGGGTTCGTGTCGGCGGAGGGGCTGTTCGTCACGAACCACCACGTCGCGGCCGACTCGTTGCAGAAGCTCAGCAAGGCGGGCCAGGATTTCCTGCGCGACGGCTTCTACGCCGATACGCGCGAGAAGGAACTGAAGTGCCCGGACCAGGAAATCAACGTACTCCAGGAAATCGTCGACGTGACGGGTGATGTGAACGCCGCCGTGAAGCCGAACATGACCGGCGCGGAAGCGTTCGCCGCCCGGCGCGCGGTGATGGGCAAGATCGAGAAGGACTCGCTCGACAAGACCGGGCTGCGGTCGGACGTGGTGACGCTCTACAACGGCGGGCTGTACCACCTGTACCGCTACAAGAAGTACACCGACGTGCGCCTCGTGTTCGCCCCGGAGCGGCAGATCGCGAGCTTCGGCGGGGACGTCGATAACTTCGAGTACCCGCGCATGAACCTCGACATCGCGTTCTTCCGCGCTTACGAGAACGGCGCGCCGGCGAAGACGCCGAACTTCTTTAAGTGGAGCGAAACCGGACCCGCGGGCGGCGACTTGGTGTTCGTGACCGGGCACCCCGGAACCACCCAGCGCCTCGAAACGCTCGCGCGCCTCAAGCACCGCCGCGACCACACGCTGCCCTACACGCTGTACCGCTTGCGCACGCTCGAAGCGGCCCTGAAACAGTACAGCGAGCAGAGCGGCGAGAACGCGCGGCAAGCCGCCACTGATTTGCACAGCGTCGCGAACGCGCGCAAGGCGTTCAGTGGGCAACTCCAGGGGCTGCTCGATCCGAAGATCATGGAACAGAAGCAGAAATCCGAGCGCGGGCTCGTTGAGAGCGCCGCGACACACAAGTACCGGTCACTGACCCCCGGGCCGGTCGATCCGAAACGGTTGGCCGCGTTCGACGACACGCTCGACGCGCTCGTGAAGATCGAGGCCGTCCAGGTGAAGCTCCGCGGGTTCGAGAAGGAGCACGGGCTGGTCGAAACCGGGCACGCATTCTTCTCGCCGCTGTTCGGCACCGCCCGGCACTGCGTGCGGATGGGCGACGAGTTGCCGAAGAAGTCGGCCGACCGGCTCCGCGAATACCGCGACTCCAACCTCGAATCGCTCAAGTACCAGCTCTTCAGCCCGGCGCCGATTTACCCGGAACTGGAGCGCGCGAAGCTCACCGCGTCGCTCACGTTCATGGCTGAGAACCTCGGCGGCGAGCACGCGCTCGTGAAGATCGTTCTCGCGGGGAAGAACCCGGCCGCTCGTGCGGAAGAGTTGATCGCGGGGACGAAGCTCCTCGACCCGGCCGAGCGGAAGAAACTGGTCGATGGCGGGAAGGAAGCGATCGACGCGAGCAAAGACCCGCTCATTGTTCTGGCGAAGTCTGTGGACGCCGAATCGCGCAAACTGCGCACGCAGTACGAAAACGAGACCGAAGAACCGGAGCGTCAGGCGTATGCCGCGCTCTCCGGCGTGCGGTTCCTGGCCTACGGCAACTCGGTCGCACCGGACGCAACATTCACGCTGCGCCTGGCGTTCGGCACCGTGCGCGGGTACGAGGTCGGCGGCGAGAAGTTGAACTTCCACACGACGTTCGGCGAAGCGTTCGAGAAGGCCGCGAAGTTAGACGGCAAGGAGCCGTTCGATCTGCCGAAGCGGTGGCTGGAGGGGAAGGACAAACTCGACCTCAAGACCCCTTTTAACTTCGTGAGCACTGCGGACACGATCGGCGGCAACTCCGGCAGCCCGGTTCTGAACCGCGCGGGCGAACTGGTCGGCATCAATTTCGACCGAAACCGGCACGGGCTGGTGCGGAACTTCGTGTACACCGACGTGCAGGCCCGGCACATCGCGGTTCACTCGAAGGCTGTACTGGATGCGCTCCGCAAACTGTACCCGGCCGCGCCGCTCGTTAAAGAACTGACGGGCAAGTAACCACACCGCGGGCATGTGTTCCACTCGTTCGTTGGCACTCGTGGTTCGCCAAGAAACATTCAGGCGAACCACGAGTGCCAACGAACGGGTGGAGTCCGGCAGTCTCGTCTAACGTTCACGCCGGTCGAGTCACTCACCTCACGATCGCACAACCCGAGTCGTCAGACACCGTTACAGCCGAGCCAGCGTGCGCGCGGCAATCCTGGGGCGACGCCCCGACGCGCTCGGCCGGCGGTTGTTTGAGTATCTCTTCGCGTGCGAGCCGCAGGGCACCTTCCTCGTCCATCGCGGGAACTCCGCCGCCGCGCCCGGTCGCCAGATTGAGCCACACACCAACGAACCGCGAGACACGCGGTCGGGCGCCCGGCAGCGGAATGAGGGGCGGGAATCCGGGCGGCAGCTTGAGCGGCTCGAAGTCCTTTCCCGCGCTATAGAGGTACCACTGACCGTTGTGAAGCATCGCAGGCATAGTCAACGAACCCGCTTGTGTGGTTACGGCTGTTCACACTCAATGCGAAATTCTGCCGGCTTGTCCGCCACCAATTTTCCCTTACACCGCCGAACCCTGAAGAAATGAGTGCCCCTTGAGGTTGTGACGAATGGGGCCTTGCGTCACAATGCCATCGACCCACAGGAGCGCACGAATGCCCGCTTTCACTGCGAGAACCACGCCGAAAACCAAGTTCCCCACGATCGCCGACGTCCAAGAGCGGATCGGCCACGTCCCCGAATCGCGCATTCTGTCGTTTCCCGCCCCGGGTACCGCGACCGTACAGGACTTGCTCGATGGCTCCATCACTGGCGACCGAGGGTGCGAACTCGTCGACGGGATTCTCGTGGAGAAAACGATGGGCTTCCGAGACGATGCGATTGGCGCGCGGATCATCTACCTCCTCTTGGCGTTTCTTGAAACGCACAATCTCGGACTCGTAGCCGGTGCTCAGGGACTGATTCGGTTCAAACTCGATTTGGTTCGCGTGCCCGATGTCTCGTTCATCCGCTGGGACAGCGTGGACGACCCGAACGAGATCGAGAACCCCGCCGGCGCGTTTCTGGAAGTGCCGCCGGACCTCGCGGTAGAGGTGCTCAGCCCGAGCAATACGCAGCGCGAAATGGAGATCAAGCTCGCGGAGTATGCGAAATCTGGCGTGAAACTCGTGTGGTTCGTGGACCCCGAGCGGAAAGAAGTGGATGTGTACCCAAAGGGCAACCCGAAGCGCAAGAAGACGCTCGGGGTGAACGACGAACTGGATGGTGGAACCGTGCTGCCGGGGTTCGCTGTGAAGGTGTCGCGGATTTTCGAGAGCCGCGCGCCGAAGGCCCCTAAGACTTCAGGCAATAAGACTCAGCCGAAACCCAAAAAGGGACAGTGACGGAAGCGGGCCACCAACTGTGACCCGCTTTCGTGCGGTCGCTCAGTCACTGCACTCCGCCGGAGCGGTTCAGCACTTCCGGATGACGCCGGCCAGCACGCCCAGGATGCGAATGTCTTCGCGGGCCGGGTCCACGATGATCGGCTCCATCGTGCTGTTCATCGGGTGCAACTGGATCTCGTTCTTCTTCTTGTAGTATTTCTTCAGCGTCATCGCTTTTTCGACCATCGCGACCACCTTCTCGCCGTTCTCGCACGTTTCCTTCTTGCGGATCACGACGAAGTCGCCGTCGGCAATGTGGCCATCGATCATCGAGGTGCCGCGGACCTTCACGACGAACAGGTCGTCGCTGCCGAACAGGTCGCGCATTTCCAACCGGTCGTCTTGTTCGGTCGTTTCAATCGCGCGACCGGCCGCGACCACGCCGACGAGCGGGAGGCTGAACCCGCCGGACGTGACGCCCGGGATCGTGATCCCGCGCGCCTGCGCCTTGACCGAGTTCTCTCCCTTTTGGATGCGCTGGATGTATCCTTTCGATTGCAGCGCCTTCAAGTGGCACATGACGCCGTTCGGCGACGAGATGCCGAACTCGGTGCAGATGTCGCGGATCGCGGGTGGGAAGCCCTTGTCCTCGATGTGCTTGCGGATGAAGTTGTAGATCGCTTCCTGGCGATCGGTCAGCAGGGGGCGGTCGGACATAGGTGGCCTCAACGAGGAGTTAGTGTAGACAGACGGTTTTCCTCACTGGAGGTTTATCCAGGTCTGTCGGTGGTTGTGATGAACCGGGGTGTATTTCTCGTGCCTTTTCGGATCACGCAACCGGCACAATCGTTACACCCGTCCACTGTATGAAAGTATAAGTAACAACTGTTCACAACGGAAGAGAAAAATTTCGCTTTCTGAGCTTGCGCGATACCATTTCGCCAGGGCTTGAGGATTCTCCCCTCTTTTGGGTGCGTCGTTTGGAGCATTTGACCCCAACTTGGTTCCCCGAGCTGTTTGCCCAACTCCTTAACGGGCAAGATTTACCGGCGGCCGGGGTGACGGAAGCGGTGCGCGATCTCGTCGCCGGGCGCGTGGACGAGGCCCGCGGGGCCGCGTTCCTGACCGCGCTGCGAATGAAGGGCGAAACCGCGGAAGAAATCGCCGCTGCGGCGCTCGTGCTGCGGGAACAGATGATTGGACTCGTCCCCGTGTCCGGTCCGGTTCTGGACACGTGTGGCACCGGCGGCGACGAAAGCGGCACGTTCAACATCAGCACCGCCGCGGCGCTGGTCGCGTGCGGGGCCGGTGTGCCGGTGGTGAAGCACGGCGGGCGAGCCGTGTCGAGTAAGTCGGGCAGCGCGGACGTGCTGCGCGAACTCGGCGTGCCGATCGAGGCCGGCCCGGAGTGGGCACAGCGGTGCCTCGATCGCACCGGGTTCGCGTTCTGCTACGCCCCGCACTTCCACCGCGGTATGGCTCACGTCGCCGACCTCCGGAAAAGGCTCGGTACCCGCACGCTGTTCAACCTGCTGGGGCCGCTCGCGAACCCAGCCAATGCACCCTACCAACTTCTTGGTGTGGGCAAAGCTGAGTTGCTCGATCCGCTGGCCGCGGCACTTGCGCGTTTAGGGGTTCGGCAGGCTGTGCTGGTCACCAGCTTCGACGGACTGGACGAAGTGAGTCTCTCGGCGCCGACGATGGTCCGCGTGGTGCGCGGGGACGAGTACGACGTCCTTGAATGGAGCCCGAGCGAGTTCGGGCTGGCGCCGGTTTCGCCGGCCTCGATTCGCGCGGCGGACTCGCGCGAGAGCGCGGCCATCATTCGCGGCGTGCTGAACGGCGAAGACGGCCCGGCGCGCCGCATCATCGTCGCGAACGCGGCGGCCGCGCTGTGGGCGGCGGAGGCCGTGCCCACGCTCCGGGACGGCGTCGAACGAGCGGACGCGGCGCTGAAGGCGGGCAAGCCGCGCGCGGTGCTGGCGGAATTGTGCCGCCGGGACAGCTCGGCGGGCTAAGTCTTGTCGAGTACCAGATCGACCACCCAACACCCGCGCACGTGCGTCAACGACGTGTCGCGGCAGTGGTTGAGGATGTCGGCGTTATCACATCCGGCATCTTGAAGCGCGTCCGCCAGAATCGGCATCGCGTTGAAGTCACGCGATTCGTACATCTGTGATGCGAGCGCGATGGCGTCGGACGTGCGCCAGGAAGGGGAAAAGATCACGGGGCGGAATGGGTTGCCGAAGATGTCGCGGATGAGACTGACCTGATTGGTTTGTTCGGTTCGTAACGCGGATACGAACTCGGGCAAAGCCCGAACCGCAGTCTCGTCCCTGCGCTGGTTCATGTCTCCCGGCCACCCCCTCGGCTCCCAGAGGGCGGCGATCCGTTCCAACCCGGGATTACCACTGCGCCAGAGCGCATCGTAAGCGACGGCGTCACACGCGAAGTCGGCGCAATTTGCCCATTGGCCCCGGCAAGCAGTCTCGAAAGCTCCCGCGGAGTAATGTAGCGCGTAAAGTCCGGCTTCGCCCGGGTTGCGGATCGACGCGCCGGTGCCGATCGCATCACTGACCACATCGCCCAATGCGGCCCGAAAACGGCTTTCACCGTCTGGCCCCTCGACTTCATTTTCCCACGCGACAAGGGCCGCGCGACATCCTTTCGTGTCCTCACCACTCAGCAGAAACTGGATGCGTTGGCAGCAAGCGAGTGCAAACAATCGCAGTTTTCGTTTGTCTGTCCCATCGTCAACCGCTTTCAGCAGTAAAAGTGGGTCTTCGCACATTAGCCACTCTGCTTCGGTCATCTCTCGACCTCTGAAGCCGATTTCGCTTCAACGCGGTAGATGCTGAGAAGGTCACTCCTGGTATCGCTGTCTGTACTCGTAGCCAGGCCATGCGGACCTGGCAAATCGGAAATGACGCCGGCGGAGCTAAGGACTACCGGACAAAACTACGAAGTCGCCTATCCTGATCGGCACCCATTCTGCTCAGGATTCGGTCCATGCAACTGAAGGATCTGGCCCGCGAACTACCGGAAGGCATCTGGGCGGTCTTTGAGCCGGTCCTGCCGACCAAGGTTTGGTCCGGCAACGGTCGCCCGCCGTGCGGCAATCGGGAATGCCTTCACGCGCTGTTGTACGTCCTGGCCTCGGGCATTAGTTGGGAGTTGCTCCCGTGGTGCTTCCCGTCGTACAAGACGGTCCAACGCCGACTCAAGGACTGGCTCCGCGAGGATGCGTTTCTTCGGGCGTGGCAACAACTGGCCGAGCGGTACCAGCGGTTGCACGGGATCAACTGGGACCAGATCCTCCTCGACGGGTCCAAGAAGCCGTCGGAAAAGGGGGCGAAGCTTCGGGGCCGAGTCCGGTTGATCGCGGCAAGTCGGGCACGGCGATCCACATAGCGAGCGACGCGCGAGCCATGCCCCTGGCGGTCGTAGTCACCAAAGCCGGGGCCAACGACGGCTGCCAGACCCACAAGGTGCTGGCGGCCCTGGTCGTTCGTGCGCCGGCCCCGGAGGTGCCGACCGACACGACCGACGAGCGGGGCCGACCAACCGCCCGAGCGGACGGTGCATACGGGAACGAACCGTCGCGGGGCCGAGCCGGTTCCCAGGGGTTCCGGTTGTACGCTCCCGGCCGTGGTCAGAAGCGCCCCGGAGTCGGCAAGGTGCGCAACGCCGTCGAGCGGTGTCACAACTTCTTCGCCCAGTTCGGCCGGGTCCGCAGGCGGCGCGACCGCAACGCGCGCAACTACCTCGGCTGGTGCCAGATGGCGGCTTGCGTGATCCTCTTACGATCGGGTTTTGTCCGGTAGTCCTAAGCTCCGCCGGTTCGCCCGCAAGCCTTCTGCATGACCGCGACCCGAGGAAACTCAGCGTCGGTCGCGTGCGACTACTTGACGGGTGGGACCGGGGGAATTCCTTCATTTGAAATTGGAATGGGAATTGGCACGAAGGGAGTCGGTCCCTTCTCGCTCCGCGATATCGGACCGCGGATCTCATACGTCAGTTGTGTCCCGGCCCGGACGTTGTCCTCTTCGCCGGGACCGACGCCCGGCGGCGTGCGGCGCCACGCGATCCCCTGGCACGTGATCCGGTACCCCTCGTTGAACATGCCCGTGAGCTGCGGGATCGTGAACGCCATGCTCGACGTCGGGGCCGGGTACTCGGGCGGGATGGCGGTCAGATAGTAGTTCATCCCCGTCAGCATCCCGGTCGTGAAATAGCGCTGCAAGTCGCCCCGCGTTTGCGCGTAGATCATCGCGGAGATTTCCTTGCTGGCCAGCGTGAGCGCCAGCGGCTTGATCTTCTCCTGGTCGGCGTACAACTTCCCGGCGACGACGAAGTACACGTTCGTTCCCGCGAGGTCCGCGTTCGGGTCTTTCGAGCGGTCCTCCGGTGGCACGTAGGGCGGCATGACGAAGAGAGCCTTTGAGACGCCCCCATCAATGTGCCGCTCCGTCACACACCTGCCGTCCACGTCGACCGTGATGTGCTGTGGCGGGAAGGCGCCCGGAATGGCGGACGACCCGAGGAGAATTTGCTGAATGAGCTTCACGTCCTGCGGGCGCCCGCGACAGGCGATTGCCCCGATGTCCCAGACGACGAACTGTTTGCTCTCCGCCGCGGTCGTGCCGATGTAGAGGCGCCGGCCCTTTTGGTGCTCCCGGGCCAGTTCGCATATCACCTGCGGGGACAGCACCTCCGCCACCTTCTCGGCGAGCGGGGTGTTGTCCGCGAGCGACTCACGGAACAGCCCGCGCACGGGCTTCATCTTGTAGAGGTCTTTTGCTTCCAGGGTCGTGTAGAACGTCTTCAACTGTTGGTCGTAGGCTGACCCGAGGAACGCGAAGGGGGCCGTCAGCGCGCCGGTGCTGATGCCGGTCACGACATCGAACTCGGGGCGATCGCCGCGCGCGGTCCAACCGCACAGAACCCCCGCCGAGAACGCCCCGAACGATCCGCCCCCGGACAAACTGAGGACGTTCTTCTCCCGAAACGGAGTGTTCGGGTTGCGCTCCTTTAAAGCCTTTTCCAAAGCCGCTTTACGCACCATCTCCGAGCGCGCGGCAATCTGTTTGAAATCGGCTTGGGCACTGAACTCGGCTTGCGCGACCGGGTCGATCGTGTCACGGGTGTGCATGCCGAGGGTGGTGGGCGTTGGGCATTCTCGTCTGGCTTGACGTGCGCTTTTGCAGCCAGTTGCAACGACGCCGAGCAGCGTCGCCAAGAATATCACCGAGCCAACTCGCTGCTGGAATAAGCTCATGGGATATTTCTCCAGTCAAAAGTATGCATCGGCTCGATTTCCCGGAAAACGGATATTCACATTCCTAATCGGGTGTTTAGTCGGGGCGCATCAGGAAATAGGCACAATCCTTGCAAGCCGGGCAAACGGCATGAACGGGTGAGGGGAGCGGATCTGGGGTACCCGGACGCACCTGTTCCGAATCACCGTACTCTCGACGTGAACGGCTCCGGCGTGATTACCGGCACTCCCTTTGCAAGTGCCGGCGCGGGAATTGCTTACCCGCTGTCGCCAAATCGAAAGTAGTGGTCCGATACTTGGTTTCACTCACAGGGGCGGCCCGGTAAAATGGGCGGACTCTCGCTCGCGGCTCGCTCTCTCCGTCGGGAACAATTCAATGCCACGAAAGGTGCTCCTCATCGCCGATCCGGGGATCGACACCGCGTTCGCGGTGGCCCTGGCGCTCAACGACCCGAACCTGGAAGTCGTCGGTCTGTTACCGACGGCCGGGAACGTGTCCGCGGAACAGGCGACCGCCAACGTCCACACGCTCATCGACGTCCTCGATCCCCCCAAGTGGCCGAAGCTCGGGGCCGCGCTACCTGTGCGCTACGACACGGACGGCACCGCCCTCCACGGACCCGGTGGGCTGGGCGGCGTCACGTTCCCGTCCGCCACGCGGCACACGCTCCACCCGGCTGACAAGATTTTGTGCGAACTGGCACACGAGCACCCGCGCCAGATCACGGTCATCAATCTCGGCCCGCTCACGACGCTCGCCACCGCGCTCGATCGCGATCCGGTTCTGCCCGCGCTACTCGATCAGACGGTCGTTATTGGTGGGTGCTGGCGGGAAGCGGGGAACTCCGGTCCGGTGGCCGAGTTCCACATGCACCTCGACCCGGACGCGGCCAAGCGCGTGTTCGCGGCCGAATTGAACCCGCTGCTCATTACACTCGACTCCACGCGCCGGCTGATCTTCTCCCCGCGCGACCTGCTGAACTTGCCGAACCCCGATTCGCGGACGTGTCAATTCCTGCGCCAGATCGTGCCGTTCGGCATCCGGGCCAGCTCGAACCTGTACGGCATCGAGGGCTTCCACCTCAAGGACGTGCTGGGCACTGTGGCCGTGGCGGTCGCCGGGTGCGTGAGCAGCGAATCGCATTATGTGGACGTCGAGACGCGCGGTGAACTGACGCGCGGGATGACGGTGATCGACACCCGCCCCAGTCCCGCGTCCGCGCCGAACGCCCGCGTCGCGACCAGCGTTGCAGTGGACGAGGTCCGAGAGTACATCCAGCGCATTCTGAAGGCCGCGCATTAGTTTGTGGAAGAGCCGTGAACCGAAGCATGAGGCTCGACAATAATTAGCGGCTATCGGTAACTTGAAAGAGCCGGCTGCGAGGACCGCACTCCAGGGACACAGGTTGCGCACGGAGCATTCATGATGCGTTACACCGCGACGATGGTACTTGGCCTGGTGCTGGTTGCGGGTACTTCCGCACAACCGCCCGATCCGGAACCGGTTCCGCTTCCGTTGCCCGCGCCCAAGCCGACGCTGGCACCGGCTCCGATCCCGCTTAAAGCGCCCAAGAGCGTGCCGCAACCGACGTCCCAAGAGGTTGCGGATCTATCGAAAACGCTCCGCACACTCACGCTCGCGAACCTCCCCGAACCGCTCGTGAAGGCGAACGACGGGTGGGGGAAGCAGAAGGAGTTCGTTGTCGGTGCGGTGATGCTGCGCAACCCCAAACGGTTCGGAGCGGATGCGCCGCGCCAGATGGTTAACGACGGCTTGTGGCGCCGGACCACCGTTACTGCGCGGAAGCCGGCCGACACGCTGAACGTGGCGATCGCCGATCTCGTGCGCCTGGACGCGAACACGGCGAACCTGGCACTCGACACGGAAATGGAGATCGACTTCCGCGTCGAGCACCAGCTTTGGAAGCGCGGCATCCAGCTCTACTCGGGCGAGACGCGCGGGCACTGCAAGGCCGGGCTGAAGATCAAAGCCGAGGTCGTGAGCAAGAGCGAAAAGTTACCCGGCTCGTTCTTCCCGAAGGTCACGCTGCTCATCAAAGTGACCGACGCAAAACTGTTCCACGACAAGATCATCATCGATCACACCGCCGGCCTGGACGGTGAGGACGCGAAGGCCGCGGGTGATTTCGTCCTCGACACGGTGAAGACGCTCAAGCCGGACCTGGAAAAGCAACTCTTGGACAAAGCGAACGCGGCCATCATGAAGGGGGCCGGGTCGAAGGAAATCAGACTGGAACTCGACAAGCTTCTGGGAACGGCCGTCAAGAAGTGAGCCGGTCCGAGGGGTCGTTGAGTTCTCGCGGTTGCGTCACTCCACCCGCTCGTAATGTAACGGCTCGGCGAATCACGTTAATGGTCGGATGGGCGTGCGGCGCAATATGGCCCGCTGGTCCCGGGTCAGCAGACACGGGCTAGCACGCGAGCGCGACAAATTCGCTCCAGAGGATCGCTAGAATGGCCGCCCGGCCAATTGCAGCGAAGTTGCCCGCATCCCACGAGGTGCCGACATCATGAGCGAACACAAGGACGCGCCGTCCGACAAAGACGCCGAACTCGAACGTGAGATCCGTGCAGAGCGCAAGTTTTCGTTGAGCGAAGCGATCGGGCGGATGGCCGGTCCCGGGATGATGAAGGGCGTGTCGCCGGTTACACGCAAGCGCCAAGCGGAGATCGAAGTACAGGAACACATCGCCCGTCACCTGACCGATGCCGGGGGCGTTCTCGGCACCGTCGTCCTCCGCCTTTTCACGGAAAGCGAAGTGCTGCTCAACAACCTCGACCAGCCGCTCGCGGCGCTGGCGACCGGCATCCGGAAGGTTCTCGACTCGGACTATCTGCTGAAGGAACTCGTTCGCGAGGCCGACGTGGAGTGGGGACGAGTGTTTGGGGAACGGCCGCACTTCGAGGTGGAGGGCCGCCCGCCCGACCCGGACGACCCCTACACGCATGCGTCGGTCAGGGCGGCGCTGACCGCTTTGTTGGAGACGTTAGCCGTCGGCGAAACGTAGCATTCCGGTGAGGGCCCCTCCCTGCCGAGGTACTCTCCGGACACGAACTCGATCGAACGGGTGTGGTGGCGGGTAATCGACACGTGATCCGCCGGGCAGGTACCTCGTAACTGCCCACTTCCACACATTAAACGGCCCTGGGAGCGCGGGTGGCGCTTGGCCTTTCGCGGGCGGTTCCGTTTTGTTTTGGCTCGCGCCCTGTCGCGAAGCCAAAAATTCCATTTCTACTGACATCGCGTTCATGTCTGACGGGTGTTAATGTTCCTCACATCGTCCACATTGCGCGTTTGAGATTGTGCGGCTTATTGCAACGTACTGGATTTCGTCATTGTTAGCATGCACCCAATGCGAATTGCATTTTCTCCCGTGAAAAATGCAATTTCGGGTGGCGCAATCCGGGAATGTTAGCAATTGTTAGCCCGGTTTCGGGCGTTTTTGGAGAGGATTTGAGTGGTGAAGGATAGTCGCCCTGTCAATTCGTAGTCTCATGGGTCGCTCGGTATTCTGAATTTCGAGGTGCCAACGAAGCGGATGAGGACGGCTGCCGTACTTGAGCTTGTCCCACTTTCCGCGTCTGCGTATAGAGTGCCGTCTCCGCGGCGGGCGCGAATCGCCCGGTCTGCCGCTTCACGGCAAGGACGCCGCCAGATGCTTCGTTTCGTGCTCGCTTTTGCCCTCATGGGCATCGCCCTCGCTGCGCGCTTCACGGTCGCTGCCGACGCACAACCGGACCCGATCGAGAAGCAACTCGCGGTGCAGCAGGCGATGGCCGACGCCCGTAAGTACCTCGAAGCGGGTTCGTCCGCCGAAGCGACTGCGGCGCTGGAAAAGGAAATCTCGAACGCGGACGGCAGTAAGGCGTTCCTCACACTGCTCCGCGAATGCTACACCGTCGAAGTTGCCCGACTCGAAAAGACTCCGAACGCGGACGCGGAACGCATCGCTCAAACACGACGCAAACTTTCGCTTCTCGGTGGTGAAGCGAAGCCGGCTCCGGTCCCCACGCCGGTGGCCCCCGCGGTGCCCGTAATGCCGCCTGTGCCCGCGACGCTGCCGGAACCAAATCTCGGCCCGTCGCTGGTCGAGCCGACGGTGGAACCGCTTGCGGCGCCAACAATTGCGCCGGCGGGTGATTCGGCGGCGAGTGCGGTTGCGGCGTTCAAGAAGGGCAACTACACGGACGCGGCGCAGCTCTTCGCTTCGGTCGGTGGGGCTAAACTCACTGTCGAACAAAAGGCGGCTTGGGCGTATTGCCGCATCAAACTCTCGGCGGACCGCGTGAATTCGCCGTCGTGTGACGCGGTAACCGCCGCCAGCGCCGTACAGGATGTGACAGAAGCACTGCAACTCGTTCCGCAGAGCGCGGACCTTCAGAAAGTCGGCCAGCAGTTGCTGAAGGCGGCCCAAGCCAAGGCCGGTAGCGCGAAAGCGGTTACTCCGGTCGTGAGCGCGGCCGGCGACGTGGTGGAGACGGACAGCTTCCGCGTGCATCACGGCGGTGATCGCGCTCTCGGCGAGTCGGTGGCGAACGCGGCGGAGGCGGGACGCAAGCAGATTTTCGAGCGCTGGTCCGGAGCGCCTGGTGGCGCGTGGCAACCGAAGTGTGACATCGTAATCCACACGACGGGCGACGTTTACGCGAAAGCCACGGGCAAGCCCGCCGCGATGACGGGGCACGCCAGTGTCAGCCTCACTAACAAACGCGCCACTGCCCGCCGGATCGATCTGCGTGCAGATGACACCGCCGCCGTCTCGAACGCGCTGCCGCGGGAACTGACGCACGTGGTCCTCGCCGACCTGTTCGCCGACAAGCCGCCGCCCAAGTGGGCCGAAGAGGGAATGGCGATCCTGGCCGGTTCGCCGGAAGAGATCAGCCGGTACACGCGAACGCTCCCGCGCTGCGCACGCGATAACGAATTGCGGAACCTCGCGGCTCTCTTTGAACTGAAGGATTTTCCCTCCGAGAAAATCACGGGCTATTACTGCCAGAGCGTGAGCGTCACGGAGCACCTGATTAAGCTGAAGGGCGAGCGGAACTTCAAAATCTTCCTGAGCGACGCCGAACGCTACGGCACCCCGCGCGCCTTGGAGCGACAGTACGGCATTCAAAGTGTGCAAACGCTCGAAGCCGCCTGGAAGAGCGCGAACTTGGAATCGGCCCGCGGCCAGGCGCCGTGAGCTTGTGAAGTGTGAGGAATGAAGAACCGCAGATAACGCGGATTAAGACGGATTGATTCGTCGGAAGATGATGCTGCGTTTGGACTTGCGTTATTTGCGATTCTGCTGGAATTAACTATGATCGCGGACGATGTGATTCGCCTGTTGCAACTCCAACCGCACCCGGTCGAGGGCGGGTTCTTCCGCGAAACGTACCGCTCCACTGCAACGCTCCCGGCGTCGGCGTTACCCGCGCACAACGCGGATCGCAGCGTATCCACCGCGATTTACTACCTACTCAAACCGGGGCACGTGTCTGAACTGCACGTGCTCCCCGGCGATGAGGTGTTCCACTTTTACCTCGGGTCGCCCGTGCGCATGCTGCAATTGTGGCCCGACGGCAGCGGACGCGAAGTGGTTCTCGGTGCAGACATTACGGCGGGGCAAGTTCCGCAAACCGTGGTGCCCGGTGGTGTGTGGCAGGGCACGCACCTGATCGGCGACAATGGATTCGCGCTGCTCGGTTGCACCGTCGCGCCTGGCTTCGATTACGCGGACTATCAGAGTGCGTCGCGGGCCGAACTCACCGCGAAGTGGCCCGCGTTCACCGACGCGATTCAGAAGTTGACGCCGCGCGGTTAGCGCTTTGGCTACAAGGTCTTCAGGTACTCGATCACCTGCGCGCGTTGTTCGTCCGTGAGGTCGTCACCGTAGGTGTGACCCGCGTTGCTCCGACCCGGTTTCGAGGTGTCGTAAATCTTGCGCGCTTCGTGCGGTGGCAGTTTCTCGCTCGGCGGGTCGCGTAGCTCGGTCACCTTCCACCCCACGTTCACTTTGTCGTAGGAGGCTTCGTTTGTTTTGAAGCTCCGCGTGTAGCGCTTCAGGCGGGCTTTGGAGTTCAATACGCCATCGAGAGTGGGAACACTGCCGTTGTGGAAGTACGGAGCCGTGGCCCAGATACCGTCGAGTGGAGGTGCCTGGTAACCCGCTGTTGCGCGTAACGGAAGCCCGTTCACGAACCAGCCGTTCTTTTCCTTCCCGAACCACGATTCGGAGTATTCCTTGCCGTAGGTGACGTCGATGCCCTTGTGCCGCGTCGGATCGGTGCCGATCTCGTCGAGCGGGATCACCTTGTTGGGGTACGTCCACTTCTCACCGTAGGTGCCGTGACACGTCGCGCAGTTTTGGTGGAAGAGCACTTTGCCCTTCGCGGCTTTGGCTTCGTCGATCGGGTACGGGTACTTCGGCGGTTCGAGACTGATGAGGTACTGTTGAATGTCGCGGAAGGCCGGTTCGTGCTTCTCGAAGTCTTTCGGCGTCGTGAGCGGGTGCATCATGAATTGCATGAGCGTGCGCACCGAGCGCGAATCCGTCGTACCCGCGTGGTAGATGGTTTTCTTCTTCATCATCAACCACCACGCCGGCACGTCCTCACACAAATCGTCACGTAACCCGAGTTCCTTGCGTGGGGTACGGAGGGTGAGGTCCGGGTTGCGGAACCCAAGGAGATACACGCCGAACCCGCCCGCTTCGGTGGTGCCGCGGACGTTCGAGAACGTGAACGGTAATTTCCCGCTCAGTCCGTCGACCTTGGCGAAGTCCTCGAAGAGCGCCTGAACGTCGAGCGTCGAATTTCCGAGGCCGACGATGCTTTTGCCGTCAATCGAACCCGCGTGGCACAACATGCAGTCGATCCCGACCCCGGTGTTCAGCACGCGGCTCGCTTTGCGCAGACCCATCGGTAGTCCGTCGTTCGCGTAGGGCGCAGAGTGCAGGCCGTAGCGTTCGAGGACGGCCGTGGTGTAGTTCGTGGGCTTTTCGGTCGCGCCCCACTGCTTCCACGCATTCGGGACGACGTTCTGCGTCCAGAACGCCGGGATGAACGCGGTCTGTGTGAGTGCTTGGTACCCGCGTTCGGTGGGGCTGATTTGATCGGCCACCTGCGGTTTCTTACCCGAAGCCGGTACTTCGTTCTCGGCGGCGAACGTCGAGGCGCAGGGGACGAGTAGTGCGAGCGTGGCGAACAACCGTGTCATCGGAACGTCCTCTGGGGCGCCAAGTATTCGCCATCTTACCTACCGCAGATTCCTTCTCCAACGGAACAGCAGGTGTGCTCGAACGCTAAACAGGGGACTTGAGAGAAATTCGCGAAAGTAGTTCGTCTCAGCGCAAGAGCTTGGCGTAGCCGCGTACCGGAGATGTAAGCGGTGCAAAACTACCCGCAACGCGAGACGCGGAACAACAACCAGAACTTCACCTTGTGACGGACTCAACCATGATTCGCTCAAGCCTACTCGCTCTGGCCGCCCCGGTCGCACTTGTCGCCACGATGTTCAGCCCCGGAACGGCTGAAGCCGCCAATCGGTTCGCCGTGACTGGCATCGAGAACAAGAGCACGCACACGATCACGTACAGCTACAAGTGGGGCAACGATCCCTGGCACACTGCCACCATCAAGCCGGGCGAGCAGCGGCTCCACTGGTGGACCTACGATAAGGCGAATGAGAACCACTCGCCGGACTTCCACGTGCGATTCGACTCCGAGTTCGACCCGAAGCAGAAGCCGTTCTTCATCTCGTACAAGTTGAAACGGAGCGCGGCCCCGGCTCACGATTGGGAAGACGCCCACAAGTACGTGTTCAAGAACGATGGGAACAAGTTCTTCGTGGATCTCTACGAGAAGAAATGACGGCTCCGATGACGAGGGGAACCGGCCGGTTCCCCTTCTCCATTTACAAAACACGAAGCCTGAATCAGAGACGTGCTTTACCCGACGCGATGTCGGCGCCCTGTGCGAGGAACAGCGTGTAGCTCTCTGGGATGTGTGTCACATCAACGGTGGCTGCGAGCAGTATGGCTGCGGCCACGGCGGTCGCGGTGAGGTCGTCACGCGGCGGCACCACGGCGAGGTGCGGCGGCGCGAGGCTTCCTCCGGACCAGAACGCCGAGGCCGCAAGGCACCCCGGAGCGGTCCCGTAGTTAGCTGCCGAAGCTGCGTCACCGCAGGCGCGCCGGTTGGCTTCGGTCGGTTCCTTCACCCACGCATCGGCAGTTGCAATCGCCCGGGTGACTTCCGGCACGGGCTTGGGGAACGCGGCGCGCACGCACCCGAGTGCCCACCACACACTTTCGCGCTTCGGGAGCGCGGCGGCCAGGAAGCGGATCGCGTCTTCGGCCAACTCGGGTTGAGCCGCGAGTACGTCAAAGAACTGCCGCGGTGTGTGTGCCGGGTTAATTAGCGCTTTCGCGGGTTCGGACAGTGCCAGCGTCTTCGCGATATCGGTCGCGAGTCGAGTGGAGCGCGGCGTGGTGGTGGGCGTAGTCATGTGACCTTTTCGCTCTCTGATCTCAATTGCTCGCGCACGCCCTCAAGTGTTCCTGGGGACGTAGGCACCTCGCCCATTTGGGCGACCCGTCCCCGTCTCAGAGGAGTGTGGCCGACGCGGGCACTAGCCCGGTATGGTTGCCCAAAATCGTTATACCTGGACCGTTGAGCGGCGAGACGTTCACGGTCCAGGGATGGTCGCAAAATGACCTCAAACCTGAGACCACACCCTTACGGCAACGCGCGCGCGAATCTTTCGCCGAGATTTGCAAAGAAAAATGACACCCCTCGCCGCCCCCCTCGTGATTGGCGCGGGGCATTAAAAGTGATTATCGGCGCACGGCTCGCAGGTTGGGCATCTCGTCGGCGAACTTCTCGGCCCCGTCCGCGGTGATCTTGGTCGAACCCGCGTAGAGCGTGCGCAGCCCGTCCAGCACTTTGAGTTCGAGCAGTCCCTTATCGCCGACTCCGGTTTTAGAGAGGTACAGAGCCTGCAGCCGCTCTAGGGCTTTGACCGTCGCCATTCCCTTGTCAGTGACCTGTGGGTTCTCGGAGATATCGAGTGATTCGAGGAACGCGAGTTTTTTCAGGCCGACCATTTCGGTATCAGTCAATCCGGCATTAGGAATTCGCAGGTCGCGCAAGTTCGCACACTGCGCGATCGCGTTGACGCGGGTCACCGTCAGGTTAGATTTGCTGAGAATCAACCGGCGCAAGTTGGGCAGGTCTTTGAGTGCGGTGAACGCCTTATCGGTACATTTCGAGGCGTCGAACACGTCGACGGAGCCGATTTGTGGGTACTTCTTGAGGGCCACCAGCGCGGCGTCGGCTCCGGTCTCGAATTTCACCGAAACGCGCCCCTTCTCGGGTAATTTGGGGTCGATCTCGGCCGTCCCCCCGGCCTTCACAACGGCATCAATTGCTTTCTGCTCGTCGGCCGTGGGCTTCGACGGTTGCGCCAGGGCCAAAGAAGTGAGACCGAGCGCGAGGAATGAAGTTAGTAGGGCACGCACAGGAGATCTCCGTCGGGGCGTGTGGTGGGCTTGGTGGGTGAAACCACGGCAGGAGTTCAGGCCAGTTTATCACAGAGTTTCTTTTCGTCACCGCACAGTTCCTGGAGGACCGTTACTAGCTCTTACTTGCGCCCGCTACTGACGAGGCGCGCGGGCGGACTGATACCCAGAATCGTCTCATTTCTCTTTCTGGTGCGATGAGATAAGATGGAGGTCGTTGACATCCGCCTCACGTTCTCCACCGTCGGCTCGTTCGGCGGTCGCTGCGGAACAACCCGTTGCGTTTAATTGACACCCCCACACGGCGGTTTTGCTGAACCTCCTGCGAGCCGGACCATGCCGGATACCCAGCCGCAAACCGCGCCGCAGCAACCGGACCTGACCGGCCGCACGCTGGGGGACTTCCACATCCTCCGCCGGATCGGAGCGGGCGGTATGGGGCAAGTGTACCTCGCCCGCCAAACGTCGCTGAAACGCGAGGTCGCGCTCAAACTGCTCCGCGACGAGTTGAACGCGAACCTCACCGCGCTGGCTCGGTTCCAGGCCGAGGCCCAGGCGGTCGCGAAGCTCAACCATCCCAACATCGTTCACATCCACCAGATCGGCGAGTCCGACGGGGTCCGGTACATGGTGCTGGAGTTCGTGGAGGGGCGCAATCTCCGCGACTACCTGGCGCGCAAGGGACCGCCCGATCTGCCGATTGCCCTGAGTGTGGTGCGGCAAGTCACGCTCGCGCTCCAGAAGGCCCACGAACAGGGCATCGTTCACCGCGACATCAAGCCCGAGAACATCCTGGTGACGCGGAAGGTCGAGGTGAAGGTCACCGACTTCGGTCTGAGCCGGTTCTTCGCGGGGGAAACGCCGGCCACGAACATCACGCAGAGCGGCGTCACGCTCGGTACGCCCCTGTACATGTCCCCAGAACAGGTGCAGGGGCACGCGGTCGATCACCGCAGCGATATCTATTCCTTCGGCGTGACGTGCTTTCACCTCCTCGCGGGGGAGCCACCATTTCGGGGCACGTCTGCGTTCGATGTGGCGCTGAAGCACGTTCAGGAGCAACCGCGCCAGCTCTCAGGCTTGCGGCCTGACCTGCCCACGGAACTGTGCGGCATGGTCCACAAGATGATGGCGAAGAAGCCGGAGGATCGCTATCAGTCCGCGCGCGACGTGCTCCGCGACCTGATGAAGGTGCGCGGCGGGTTAATGACGGGGACCGCGCAATTTTCCCTCTCTCAAAACACCGGGAAGGTGCTTGCGCTGGGAGCGGGCGACTCGTCGTCCTTGCTCACGCAAGCTCCCGTGCTCTCTTCCGAACACCGAGGGCGGTGGGGTCAGTGGCTCCTGATCGGGGCCGCGTGCGTGCTCGCCGCGGTCGGGGGGGTGTTCCTGTACGCCGGCACGAACCCGTCCGCCGACGCCGCGCACACGCCGTCGGGCGCGAGTAGTGGTCCGGGGTTGCCCGACGTGCGCTCCCCGGACCGGCTCAACACGACGCGCGAGCGCGAGTTGCTCGTGGTTCTTAACACCGAGGGCACGAAACCGGACGACGCGATCAAGGCGTCCGTCGAACTCGGGCTGCTCTACGTGAAGGAACGGCGCTTACCGGAAGCCAACGACCGGTTCGAGCGCCTTCGCGGTCGCGAGCGGGAGTGGCGCGACCCGATCGCTGCACGCACTGCCGGTGTCGCGGGGCGTTTGGGGCTGGCGGTGGTGCTGGCCCACGAGAACAAGCCGGAGCCGTCGAACAAGCTGTTTTTGGATGTGGCACAGGACCAACCGAAGTTCGGTGGTCCCGGCATGCCGAAGTTCGAGCGCCCGACGTTCAGCGTGAGCGGCACGCTCCTCCGCTACCCGGACCTGAGTCACGCCGTTTCGGACGCACTCAACCGTAACGCCACGAACCTCGGCAAGACCCGGCTCGAACCCGCTGTGCTAGAGCAACTCCGTTCCCCACAGCGCGTTGGGAAGTAGGTACCCACCGATACTCGACCGCCATAGTCAACCGCAGAAGAAGGACGGGTTGCCGAACTTCAACAAGGGGCGCAGGAGCTACTGCTAGCGCCGGCGCCCGTCTGTTCGCAGCTACGGACGTTATTTCGGCTTGTGGCCACCGGGGAACTTGATGCGGGCGAAGTCCTCGGCTTTCTCGACGCGAACCAAGCCGCGACTGTCCACGAGCATCCGTTCCCCGTTTACGCCCTCGGCTTCGTATGCCAGGATCGGTTCTTCGCCCTCGCCCAACCGGTTGTCCGGTACGAACGGGACGAGCACGATTGGTTTCTGATCCCGAGGGGATACGAGCGACGCGATCGTCTCGCCGTGCTCTTTCAGGAACGGCTTTAGATCGTCGGGGGTGGGGGGCTTCTTCTTCGTTCGGTACGCCTGCATGTACGCGGTCGAGATCTTGCGGAACATATCGGACGCGGCGACCGTCTGGTCGTCGTACTGCCGCGGGGCCGACGAACTGCACCCGGCTGAAGTGAGTACGACGCCGACGAGAAACAAGCACAGACTGAGGCGAAGCATGGTAATTCCTTGGCGGTGAGAGAGGAACGCGGGCGGGTACCTGCGACCCGCCCGACCGGGGCAGCGGGTCACAGGTCGCCCGGTACCACCTCACTGCCGTTACGGGTGCCGATCGCCCGGTATGCGTTCACGTCCATGTTGTACCGGAGGTGCTTGACCGAGCCGTCGGCGAACACCACGTTCATACCGGTTTGGTGGGCCGATCCGAACCGCTCGTTAGCCCCGTAATTCCAGTTGGTCGAGGTGTCACGCTGCCCGATGTTATCCGGGATCGGCAGATCCCAGGTCCGCCGGCACACCCCCCACCCGTGCCCCCGGGTGATCGGATCGCTCCCCCAGTCGTCGCTCTGGTATCGGTTGATCGGGATGTACTTCTCACCGACCATGAGTGTGTTCGACGTCCCGTCTGTGACCCCGGTGACGGTCAACCGCCCCTCGAAATTATCGACGTCCATTCCGTTGTGCGGGTTGTCGTACTCGCCCGACGTACCGTAGCTGCTCACATAGTCGGCCCGGAAGATCATCCGACCGGATTCGTTGAGGCTGGAGTACGGTTGGAGCGCGCGGCTCGCGCAAGAGTACGTCGGGACCACGACCTTGTCGATCGCCGCGTTCCGGCCGAGCGTCTGATCGGCCGCCGAGGTCGACACCGGAGACAGTTTCCAGAGGTTCGTTTGTTCGATGTAGGGGAGGATCTGGAACTGCCACCCGGCCAACTGGGTCGTCAGATCGAGGGCCGGCGGGCTGACCGCGGACTTGGCCGGGATCGGGCCGTTGGCCGGATCCCACCACCGGCCGCCGGCCGTCGGGAAGTAGCCGAACGTGCTCTCGTGGTTGTGGTACGCCAACCCGATCTGTTTGAGGTTGTTGGAGCACCTCATACGCGCCGCGGCTTCGCGGACTTTTTGCACGGCTGGTAGCAGTAACCCGATCAGGATCGCGATGATCGCGATCACCACCAGTAGCTCGATTAATGTGAACCCGCGGGCTGTTTTGGTTCCCAGGCGCATGGAGCCCCCTACGATAAAATGAAATGATTGGGCGAAACACGGATCTCACTGACTTGCAGCTATGAACCCGGTCCGAGACGCCCGCGGCTCGCGAGCTAACCGGCCCGGACGTGAGTTGGTCGTCCAACCGAAATACCTATGAACTTGCCGGCTCCGATTAAGACGTGTCAACTCAACTAGCAAATATAATCATTCGTTTTATTGATTGTCTTGGCTGAACCGTGAGTCTACACTCGGTTTCGCGCACAACTTGTTAGCCCGCGGCACGCCGGTGGTATTCGCCACTTTGACGCCGATTCTCATTATTCAGGCTGTTGAAGTAGGTGTGACAAGGAGCAGTTCTCGTACCGATCGGCGCCTATATTACCGCCCAATTTGTATTCGTCGTTGCAAGTGCCACGCAAAATAGCCCTCGTATTTTCGCTGAAGGGCCGGGAGTTGCCAGTCGCTTCCCGTCACCAATCCGCGACAGGTTGAGGCCCCACACTGACACGGCATCGGTTCGGCGTCGTGGTCGATCGTGGCGTAGTCCAGTGTCAGCTCTTCGCCCGCTTTCACGTCCCGCATCGCAACGAACACGATCTGTCCTTGCACGCCCACGTTCGGTTCGCACGAGTGATTCAGGAACATCATCACCGACTCGAATTCCTCGGCCGTTGTCGGTGCAAGAAACAGATCGTCAGCGATCTGCATATCGGCGTCGCTTACGACCGCTTTCAGACGCTCCAGGCTGGCTTTATCGAGTAAATGGCCGCCCTTCACGCACACAACTTCGTCGCGGGCGATCGGCTCGGTCGCGAACAGCCCCCGACCGACGATTCCGCTTTGCCTGATAACTGTTTTCGGCGACCGATAAGACGCGAGTTGCATACTCGTTACCGTGCGAGTTGGGCGAAATGAACGATCCGATGCAGACGCGCGTAACATTGCCGAGGTTCGCGCGGGTACTCGCAGGTTATCGAGTGGGTTATCCGCACCAGCTCGTCGGTTATTTTCCGCGTTGCGTTTCCGCGACCAACTCGAACGATCGGAGCCGGGCGGCGTGGTCATAGATTTGTCCCGTCACGATCAGTTCGTCCGCCCCGGTCGATTCGGCGATGGCTTCCAACCCGCGTTGCACCACATCCGCCGAGCCGACCGCGGAGCACAGCGTCATGCGCTCAACGTGTGCCCGTTCGATCGGTGACCACAGGCCGTCCATCGACTCGACTGGAGGTGGGAGTAACCCAGTTGCCCCGCGAACCAGGTTCAAGAATGCCTGCTGAACCGACGTGAATGGCCGATGAGCCTCGTCGTGTGTGTCTGCCGCGACCGCGTTGACGCCGACCATGACCCGCGGTTCGGCCAGCGCCACAGACGGCTCGAAGTGCCGCCGGTAGAGGGTCAGGGCTTCGTGGTTGCTCAGCTCGTGGGCCACCCGGTACACCCGGTCGAACAGCTCCTCCACCGGGGCGAACAGCTCGGCCGTCCCCTCCAGCCCGGTACTCACCAGCCTGTGCAACCGGGTCCGCTCCCGAGCCGCCCCTTTCTCCCCGCGCACAGCTTCTTCAGGCTTCCCGCCACCGCTTCCGGCCGCCCGCGCAAGCGCCGCCCGGCCGAGTCCAGCGGCCGCCGCCCGTCGTCGGTGATGGCGCTGCGCACGGCCGCGCAGTACCCGCGCACCACCTCGACCCCGGCCCGGTCCTCCACCTTCCGCTCGATCTCGCGCACCCCGCGGACCGCCTTCTTGGCGTGCCGGCCGGCCTCGTAGATGGGGCGGGCGGCCTCCCGCAAGTAGTGGAACTGGCGCAACTGGTGCGGCACCCCGGGCCGCGCCTTGGCGACCGCCTTGCGGATCGAGTGCGGGCCGTCGGAGGTGACCCCGGCAACGGGCACCGCCACAGGCGGTCTTCACCGCCGATAGCAACGCGGCAAGGTCCTGATTCCGGACGCTCAACAGGCTCTTGGCCAGCAAGATCTCGCCGCTGAGCATGTCCCGGATCACCCACAGGATCTCGTGCCCGACGTCCGGTTGGAGCCCGTCGAGGGCCAGGATCACCTCCTTCTGGGCGGCCAGGAGCGCCTTCAGACGGGCGTTGTCGGTGAGGGACGTGGCCCGGAGCTCGTCGTACCGGTCGAGCCGGTTGGTGGCACCTCGTCGGACGCCGTCACCTTGCGTCCGACGAGGTGCGCGCGGATCTCGGGGAGGGGCCGGTGCTCGGCGTACCGCAGGCGCCCGATGAGAGCGACTACGTTGAGCCCGAACTCGTGCCGGGGCAGCGCGAAGGAGCCCTCGGCCTCGAGCCGGTACGGCTTCTCGTGGGCCGCGCAGGCGGTGTTGTGGCACCGCCGGATGGTCAGATTGAGGCGGGTCACACCGGTCAGGGTGTGGAGGGTGCGGCGGTTGGCGTAGTCGGCGGTCATCGGCCGGGCGCAACGCGGGCACGTCGTCCGCTCGGGCGTCAGGTCGTGGGTGATCGTCGGCTCGGCCGTCTTCGCCGTCTTCATGGGCCATCCCCTTCGGTGACCCAATGCCTACAAAATTGGCCACTAATGAACCAGTTACGTTTGCCGGCCTAGGTTTTGGGGGCTTCGGCGATTGCGGGCGCAGGGCACTCGGTCGGCGCGGGCGTGGCCGCGGTCGTTTCGGGTACGGAGGGGACGAATATCGCTTGGATCAGGAGCAGTGCGGCTCCGACGACGAGGCAGCAGTCGGCCACGTTGAACACCGGCCACTCGATGCGGTAGAAGTAGAGGAAGTCCCGCACCCCGCCGAACACGAGTCGGTCGTACAGGTTCCCGATGGTACCGCCGAGGATCAGCCCCAGTGCGACCATCAGCCCCCGCTCGCTGGCGGTATGTCGGCGCGTTCCCCAAACGACGATCGCAACGGCCGCCGCGACGCTGATGATCGCGAAGAAGCCGTTCGCGTTCCCCTTCTGACCCTGTCCCAGGCCGAACAGCGCCCCGTGGTTCACGCGGGGCATGATCGGCGCGCTCCACGTTTGTAGCGCGGAGAACCCGCAGTCGCACAGTGGCGCGTCGGGATCGAACTGGGCAATGAACTTGAACCAGCCCGGCACCATGTCGTGTTCGTTACCGATACCGCTGCTCAACGCACCGTCCCGGTAGAGCCACTTGAACACCCCGTACTTGCTCGCCTGGTCCGCGCTCAAACCGATCACGGCCAACGTGACGAGAACCCAGCGGTACGTGCGGTCGGCCATGAGAACATCCGTCCGGGCAATGTTTGATCGTTAGCGGTCTAAAGTCACGATACGCCCGCTGTTCGGGCCAGTCAAGAATCGCGGGCGCTGGACAAACCGCTATACCCGTGCGTACCGTCAAACTCAACACGGATCCCAGAGCGGCCGCTCCGCGGGTGGCCTTGACCAACAGGAGAGGCGCGGGAATGATGCGCTGGGTGTGTAATTCTTACGCGCGAGCCGCCCGACCGTTCGCCCGGGACCGAGGAGGATCTGTTCAATGAGGCTCGCCGGTACCGGGTTGATCGTCGCCGCGTTACTGGCACTCGTCGGGTGCAAGTCCACGGACAAATCGGGCGACAAAACCCCGACCGGTCTCGGGGCCGGGCGCCTGAAGAACAAGGACACGAGCAAGGACGGAAAAGACGCGCGCGGCGACCTCGCGAAAAACACCCCCACGTGGCTCGATAACATGGACCGGCTCCCCGGTTCCGGCACGAGCGTTCCCAAATCCACCGGTCCGACGAACCCCAAAGACCCGAACTTCGACCCGAAGACTGCGGCTCAAGACTCGCTCGGTGGTCGCGTCCTCGATCCCTACGGCAAACCGGCGCGCAACGTGTATGTGCGCGTCGAGCAGGTCGGGGCGCCGGCGACTCCACTCGAAGTGGGCCTCTACACGGACGCGGAGGGGTACTTCTTCTCCCCCGGTTTCAAGCAGGGCAAGAGCTACGAAGTTACGGCCATCGCGACGCAGGACGGCAAACAACTATCGGGCGGTGCCCAAACGAAGGTTCCGAACGCGACCCTCTTGATCCTCTTGCGCGACGACGTCGCCCCGCCCACGGGTACCTTCCCGCCCTCCCCGAAACCCTCGGATAAGGGCAGCGACTACATCCCGCCGATGGGGGCCGCGCCGTCGACCCCTCAGCCGGTTCGTCCCAAACCACCGGGCGATGCGTGGGGGCCGGCTGGTCCGACGACCGGGGTGCCGCCTGCAACGATCGGCAGCGCGAACAACGCAGCACCCCCGCCCAAAACGCCCGGCGTTGCGCCGCCGAGTGGCCTCGTCCCGGGGCCGGACGATCTGGTGCCCTCGCCGAAACCAGTTCGTCCAGAGTCCACTGCGGACGGCCCGCGTGACCCGCGCACGCCGCCCCCCGCGAGCATCCCCAACCCGAACGGCCCGCCGGTGCCGAAGCTGCCGCCGCCAGTGAATCCGGTGGGGGGAAGCGGTTCCTCGATGGGCACAAACGCGGGGCGCACGGCCGACAAGTTCACCCTGCTCGACCCAATGGAGCGCACCTGGGACTCGGACTCGATGATCGAAGACGGCTCGCTCGTGTTGGTCGAGTTCATGGAGTCGTCGTGTCTGCACTGCCCCAAGGTGATCCCGATCCTGAAGGACTTGCAGTCGCGTTACGGCGCGAACGGGCTCCAGGTGATGGGCGTGTTGTGCGACGACCTGCCCCAAAAGGAGCGCGCCGCGGCCGCCGGGAAGTACGCGCAAGACCATAACTTGAACTACGCGGTCTTCATCGAACCGGTGAAACCGGGCAGCGTCCGGGACCGCCTGGGTGTCAATCGCTACCCGACGGCCGTGTTGCTCAACTCGGCGGGCAAGGTGCTGTGGCACGGGCACCCCGGCGACACGGCCAAACTCGAAGCCGCCATCAAACAGGGCCTCATCAAGTAGCGAGTTGGCCCGGCGCGGCTGTTAGCCCGCGCCGTTCGTTTTTCTGGGGCCTTCGGCCGGGAACCACCCGCCCGGTTGAACTTCGAGCGTCAGCACCTTCTTGAATTCGGCGAAGTGCTCAAGTGCCTCGGCCAGTGGCTTGCTGTTCGTTAATCCCTGCTGCCACACCTTTCGTTCCATCGTCCCCAACACCACGTACTCATTCCCGACCGCGGCCGGGGCGAGGCGCGTCATGGCGTGATTGATCTCCGCGTCGAGTTCGTTCTTGTGGGCCATAATCAACTCGCACTTCGAGCAGTACCGGCACGTCTTGCCGAGCGCGAGCGGGCCGTACTCCTTGATGTCGATCAGGAGCGGGAACTTCCGCATGTGCGTCAGCTTCTCGCACCGCGGGCACTTGCTCAACCGCACGTCGGAGTACGGGTTCAGGATGAAGGAGTACCGGGCGGGCAGGCCGCCGATTCGCTTTCGGGCCACGAGCGTTCCTCCGGCGCTGGTTTTGGCGCGGGCCGTTCTATCGTAACAATAGCGACCTTCGCGAACTCCTGGCGCAGCGCCTCGGCTCTTTCCAGCGGCAGATCCCGCAGCACCACCGCAGGCAGATCGGATAATAACGCCCGCGCCTGTTCGAGCATCATGCCAGCGTGTAACCGCGCGAGCTTTGTCACTGTGTGGCGTTGATCTGCATCGAAGGCGCGAATAATCAGGTCGCGCCGAATCGCAACGCTGCTGGCCCACTGCGTTTCGACCTGGGGACGCACGTGTTGAATGCGTCCCAGGACGGACGCCAGTTGGTGCTGGAGCCGAAGGAACTCACCTCGCGCGTCCCCTCGATCTTCCAACCAGTCCGCGTACACGAGTCGCGTGGCATCGTCGTTCGGGTCGGCAACGAGAGCCGCAGTGAATGCTGCATCGTCGTTCACGTGGCACCTTCCAGGGTTTGCGCGAGCCGATCGAAGTCGCCCGCGTCACCGAATTTGTGTTCGCGGCTCATTTCCCGAACGGGAGCGCTCCCGGGCCGCGCGGCTTGGTGGCGCCGTACCCGCCCACCTTGTCGTAGACCCGGACGTAATCGACCACCATCTCCACCGGGAACTTCGTATTCTTGTCCGGGTTGCCCAGGAACTTCCCGCCCACCGCGACGTTCATCACGAGGTAGAACGGCTGATCGAACGGCGCCGGCCACGCATTGAGGTCCGATTCCTGGCGCGGCTTCACGCCCTTATCGCCGTCGAGTTTACTGCTGCTCCACCAGGACGTTTGGGTCGCATACACTTTGCCGTCCACGGACCAACTGATCTGCCCCGGCTCCCATTCGAGGGCGTATTCGTGGAAGTCCGCGATCGTCCCCTTATTCGGTAGATCGTAGGTCTTGCTGCTGTGCGCGTTGTTCGGCCAGCGCGAGCCGTAGTGGAGCGTGCCGAGTACCTTCGTCGGCTCCTGGCCCCGCGCTTCCATCACGTCGATCTCGCCGGACGAGGCCCAGGTGCCGTACTTGTCGGATTGCGGCAACATCCAGAGTGCGGGCCACACGCCCTGGCCCGTCGGGAGCTTGGCGCGAAACTCGAACCGGCCGTACTTCTTACTGAACAGCTCGCTCCCGTCGCGCTTGCGAGACTTCATCCGGGCGGAGGTGTACCCGCAGCCGTTGTACGATTCCTTGATGGCCCGGATGTGCAGTGTGCCGTCCTTGACGAATGCGTTCTCGGGCTCGCGCGTGTAGTATTGCAGTTCGTTGTTGCCCCACCCGCTGATCCACATGTTCGCGTCGTAGTTGTAGAACCCGTTGCCCAACTCGAAGTCCCACTTGGACCGGTCGATCTCCTTCCCGTCGAACTCGTCGCTCCAGACCAGTTTCCACCCGTCGGGTGCGGGGCCGGGTTCAGCCGCCTTCGGGAGCACCGCGGGGGCGACCGCCGCGGCGAGTAGCGCACATGTCATCGGCCCCAGGACGCGCGGGACACGCATTGGGAGAGCACTCCTGTTGAGAAACGCCCGCGCCCGACTCACGACGAACCGGCGCGTATCGCGTTTCATTCACAGGTGTTTGTATGTCCCCGGTTCCGACACGCGACCGCGTCTTACGAGAATCTGGGCGCCGCAACTCGTGAACTCGGGCGCCCGTTAATAACGGCTAACAATTGCTAACATTCTGGGGCCGTAAAGTGGTGCGTATTCATCGTAAATATTTTGGTGGTAGTATCTTGTGAGAAACCGTATTCTGGCAAATTCCGCGTGCGATCACTTCGCTTTTACCCTGTGCTTGCGTACTGGCCCGTCAGGTTCCCCATTATACGCCGGCCAAGCGTCTGGTCATGCGTTCAATTTGTTTCGATTTTGCCAGTTTGTGCCAGTGATGTGTTGGGTAGTAATATGCGACTCGGTTAAGAAACGTTTTTTGACAGGATTAACAGGATTGACAGGATTCAAATGCGTAATTCCATGCGCCCGTTGGCACGCGCGGTGCGCCAAGACTTGAGGTGAACGGCCGGTGTGAGCCGGCCGGTGAGTGGCTCGAAGCCGATGCTGGAGCACATTTGGCGTCCTTGTTCTGTAAGGGCACCGGGGCACCGCGGTTGGTGAACCCCGCCCGCAAGGGCGGCGGGTGTAAGTCCGAGCGGGAGCACAAGGCGCGACCCGCTGCCCTTGCGGGATCGAGCGACCCGCCGCCCTTGCGGGCGGGGTTCACCAATAACGCACAACAACCGGTCACCGCAGGTTCCACCAGCCGGCTCACACCGGCCGTTCGCTTCAAGTCTTGGCGCACCGCGCGTGCCAACGAGCGCGTGGAGCATTCCCGTGTGGCACTCGTTGCGTGCGGCGTGATTTCCAATTGGTAATGGCGATGGATAACGATGGTTGGATCGGGTTTAACTTATTTCGTGCGCGGCTATTCTGGGTGAAGAGGTCGTTCGACCCGGTTTCTTGCCCCGGAGGTGCTCATGTCCGTCGCACGTGTTTTCCGCCCGGCCCTTGCTGCCGCTCTCGTCGGCGCAGTGGCGTATTCTCAGGCCCAACCGCCCGCTCCCGTCCCGGGCACGCCCGCGCCCGCCGTACCCGCTTCTCAACCGCGCTCGCTCACCGAGGACGGTGGGCAGCCGGTCGGTAACAACCAGAACAGCCGCACGGCGGGGCCGAACGGTCCGGTCACGCTGGACAACTTCCACCTCATCCAGAAGCTCGCGCGGTTCGACCGCGAGCGCATCCCGGAGCGCGTCGTCCACGCCCGCGGGGTCGGCGCGCACGGCGAGTTCGTGAGCGCCGGGGACTTCTCGCAGCACACGAAGGCCAAGCTGTTTGCCGAGAAGGGGAAGAAGACCCCGGTGTTCCTCCGGTTCAGCACCGTGATTCACCCGGGCGGCTCGCCCGAACAGCTCCGCGACCCGCGCGGGTTCGCCGTGAAGTTCTACACCGAGGAGGGCAACTGGGACTTGGTGGGCAACAACCTGCCCGTGTTCTTCATCCGCGACGCGATGAAGTTCCCGGACATGGTCCACAGCCTCAAACCCAGCCCGGTCACCAACCAGCAAGACCCCAACCGGTTCTTCGACTTCTTCAGCCACCAGCCCGAATCGACGCACATGCTCACGTTCGTGTACAGCGATCAGGGCACGCCGACGAATTTGCGGCAGATGGACGGGTTCGGCGTCCACTCATTCAAACTGGTGAGCGCGCGAGGTGAGGTGACCTACGTGAAGTTTCACTGGCGCTCGAAGCAGGGCCACAAGCCCGCGACCGCGGAAGCAGCCGCAGCCGCCAGCGCCAAGAACCACAGCGGGCACACCGAAGACCTGTACGAGAACATCCGGGCCGGGAACTTCCCGGCTTGGGATCTGTGTGTTCAAATGCTCGACCCGAAGGACTTGGGTAAGTTCGACTTCGACCCGCTCGACGCGACGAAGGTGTGGACCGGGGTGCCGGAGGTGACGTTCGGCACGCTGACGCTGAACAAGGTGCCGGACAACTTCTTCGAGTTCACCGAACAAGCCGCATTCGCACCGGGCATGGTGGTTTCGGGGATCGAACCGAGCGAGGACCGGTTGCTCCAGGGGCGGCTGTTCAGCTACCCGGACACCCAGCGGTACCGCGTTGGCACCAACTACCTGATGCTGCCCGTGAACCGGCCGCTCGCGTCGGTGGCGAACAACAACCAGGCCGGGGCCATGAACTTCGGTCACACCGCAAGCGACGTGAATTACGAGCCGAGCGTGGTCGGCGGGCGCCGCGATACCGCGTCGGCCGAGTACAGCAAGCTCACGCTCAGCGGTACCGTTCAGCAGCAACCGATCGCCAAGGAGCTGAACTTCCGGCAAGCGGGTGAACTGTACCGGTCGTTCACCGATACCGAAAAGACGAACCTGATTAAGAACCTCGCGGGCGATCTGGGCCAAGTGAAGAACGCGGACGTGAAGAAGAAGATGGTAGCTCACTTCTACGCGGCCGACGCCGACTACGGCACCCGGTTGGCCAAGGCGGTCGGGGTCGATGCCTCCGACGTCGAAACGATCGCGAAGACGCTGGCTGTGAAGTAGCACTCCACTTGCGCCGGTGGGCCGAGACCACACCCGGGGTTGAAACCCCGGGCTATTCCCGGTGACCCCATTCGGGGTCCAAAAGGCATGGTGTTTCGGACGCCAACGGCGTCACCGGTAATAGCCCGGGGTTTCAACCCCGGGTACGAACCGCACGATTCGTGTTCCCATACCCGAGGATCGATCCATGTTCGCGTCTCTGATTCTGTCGACCGCGCTCGCTGTTCCGTCCTCGCCTCCGTCCGCACCTGCCGCCCCGGTCGTGCTCGACGATGCGACTCGCGCCAAACTCAAGGAACTCGCGTTCCGCGCTGCACGCGAAGGAGACGCCAAGACACTCAAGGAGTATTTCGCCGCCGGGTTCCCCGCGGACGAGGCGAATACCCGCGGCGACACGCTGCTGATTCTCGCGACCTACTACGGGCATGCGGATGCGGTCGAAATCATTTTGAAGCAGTCGAAACCCGGGTTGGGGCACCGCAACAAGATGGGGTTCACCGCGCTGGACGGAGCGGCGTTTAAGGGGAGCGTGCCGCTCGCGAAGTTGCTGGTCGCGGCTGGAGCGGACGTAAACGGCGCGAGTGAAACGGGTAAGACGCCGCTGATGCTCGCGGCCCTGACGGGGCGGACTGAGATGGTCGAGTACCTGTTGTGCGCTGGGGCGAAGCCCGACGCGGCGGACACGGCCGGCAACACGCCGCTCTCGTTGGCCCGCACGCAGGGGGCGAAGGACGTCGTGAAGTTAGTCGAAGGCGCGCGGGCGAAGAAGTAGGCCCGGCGCCGTTCGCGTGCTCACCGTTGCCTTTGGAACAGCCCGTTTTCCAACAGCACGCCTGTTAGCGCATCCGGGAGCGACTGGTTCCCATTTCGCATTCGGTCGAATACGGCCGGGTAATTGACGTTCGTGTACGACTGTGGTTCGGTCAGCGTGAGTACCCGGAGCGTGGAGGGCAGATGCCTCACGATCGGATCGGGAAGGCGCGCGTCACACGCTTCGATTGCGACTATCTCGATCCGCCCCCGCTTGCAGGCCGCCTTCAGCCGCGTGGCGAATTCCCACTTGGACGTGCCTACCCCGTTACGATACCGGCCGAGTAGAAGCGCGCGGCCAAGCTCGTGGCCGAGTAGGATGCGCCCAAGAATATTGTGTCCGAGATGCCGATGTCCCAGCAAACTCTTCCCTAGCTGATTTTTACCCAAAATGTTGAACCCCAAGCCGTTGAACCCCATGTGGTGGCGACCCAAGAAATATCGCCCCAAGTTGTGGTGCCCCAGGAAGTATCGACCTAGAAGTGCGTGCCCTAAGAAACGCTGACCCAGAAACGCACGACCCATGTGGTTCCGCCCCAGGGCTCTTTGTTCTGCTACGACGGGGGCATTTGGTTGGCACGCATCCAGCGCCCAAAGCAGTTCCTCGCTAGAGCGAGCTTCAAGCAACTCGGCCATCAGACCGGTCAGCGCAAGGTTTTGGTCGCCGTGAGATTTGACGACCAAAACAATCGACGACCCACTTTCGGCCGCGAAGTCGGTCGCGACTTTGAGCGCGTTGGAGAACACTTGGGGGCGCGAAAGCGGGTGCTCCCGTTCTGCGTTCAGTTTCGCATGCGGCACTGTGAGAGGGATTCGGCGCGGTTCCGGCTCACCCCTGCGATACGCCAGCGCGTAGCCTCGCTGTGCGTCCTCGTTGGTGAAGGCTACGACCCCAGCAAACTGTTCCGGCCCTTCCGCGAGTCCACGCTGAATCGCGGCTGAGTCACTTGAAGCGGCGCAGGGGAATTCAATGTGGTCTTCATCGAGCCGCTCAGCCAAAGCGTGATGCTCGTGACAAGTGCTTTCTCGGAGCCAACTCGTTAATTGGCGGTAGGACTCAGTTTTCTTCGTGTCGTTCGTGTATGTCACCAGAACGTTAGACATGGCTGATACCCCATGTTGTGGAGATCCGTCCTTAAGACATTCGTTTCGCACACGAATTGTTTTACCCAATCAGTAAGCTCATCTAACGCAATTCGCGGCTCACATCTGCTGTTGTTACAAACCGATTCCGGCGCCCGCTCTCTGAATACCTGGGATGGTGAATGCAGGTTTCACTCACACAAGAATACGCGGCGTCACTGACGGTGCGTCCACCCGCTCGTTAGCACGCGCGGTTCGCCTGAGCGCCAAGGCGAACGGCCGGTGTGAGCCGGCCGGTAGAATCTGCGGTAACCGGTTGTTGTGCGGTTGTTGGTGAACCCCGCCCGCAAGGGCGGCGGGTGTAAGCCCGAGCGGGAGTACAAGGAGCGCCCGAATGCGGGTGGATCAAGCAACCCGCCGCCCTTGCGGGCGGGGTTCACCAACCGCGCGGTGCCCCGGCGCCCTTATGAACAAGGGCGCCAAATGTGCTTTGTAGCGGCTTCGAGCCGCTCACCGGCCGGCTTACACCGGCCGTTCGCCTTGGCGCTTAGACGAACCGCGCGTGCTAACGAGCGGGTGCAGTTGCGCAACCACGAGAACTCAACAGCTTGGTGTCACTGCTTGAGATGTGACGCATCTCGACCTGAAGTGGAATCAGTCACTGCACCGATTCGCGTGCTCGACAAGCCCACAAACGCACGACGCCCACCCGTTTGCGGGTGGGCGTCGCGTCGCACGTTAGCGGTGCATTACTTCTTCTTGGCCGCGACCGCGGGGGCCTCGCGCTGTTTGGTCTTGGCCTTCGGCGAGCCGGGGCCGACCTTGTTCGTCGGGCGGACCTGAACGACTGCGCCGGGGAACCCCGGGATGCCGCCGCGGATCAGCAGCAGGTTGTTCTCCGTGTCCACCTTCACGATGGTCAGGTTGCGGATCGTGACCCGCTCGTTCCCGTACTGACCGGCCAGGTTGCGGCCCTTCTTCGGGCGGCCGCTACCACGGTTGCTGGCGAGTGACGACGTCGAACCGGGCTGCCGGTGGTTCTTCTTCGAGCCGTGCGCGGCCGGCATACCGTCGAAGTTGTGGCGCTTCATAACGCCCGAGTACCCGCGGCCCTTCGTGGTGCCGATCACGTCCACCGCGAGCACGTCCTTGAACACCTGATCGATGGTCAGCTTGTCGCCGACCTTCACCGTCATTTCTTCGCTGTACGCCTCGAACTTTTTGGTCGCGCCCTCGCCGCTCACCTTGATGCGCTCGACCTTGAAGGTCGCTTCGGCGGGGCCGGCCTTCACCGAGGCGGTGTCCACGAACGCGCCGCCCACGTCGAGGCGGAACTCGCGGATCACGCGCTGCGGCTCGCAGTCCGCCTTCGGGGGCAGCACCACGCCGGCCTTCTGACGCACGTCCTTGCGCTTCGACTTCAGCGCGGCCGCGACGTGGCCCTGTTCCGGGCGGGTCGCGCTCTTACGCTTCTTGTCCTTGAACCCGAGTTGCACCGCGGTGTAGCCGTCCTTCCGGACGGTGCCTGTGCGCTCGCTCTGGGCGGTGGGGTACTTGATCTGGAGCACGGGGCACGGCCCGAGTTGGAGCACCGTGACCGGTTCGGCCTTACCTTCGGCGGTGAAGATCTGCGTCATCCCGACTTTGTAGCCAATCAACCCGAGAGACATCGAAGCACCTTTCGGCCGCACGCGGCGGCTCATGTTCACCCCGGCCGGCCTGCACCCGACGCGGTCGCGTCGCGCATCAGCCGGATTTTGTGCCGGGCGTGTAGGAGTACAAATTGTAGCGGTCGCGTCGGTTCCGGCCAGTGCGCACCGGGCGGCGCCAGCGCACGAGTCGGTTCGCGAGTTGGACATCGACGGGGCGGGCGTCATGATTGCGGCTGGAGAAGATGAGAGGCGGCGGGGCGGCGCTGGGGAATCGGGCGTAATAATCGCTCGCGCCTCGCCCGGCCGCACACGTGTCACCGGTTCACACGAATCGTAACTCGCGCGGTCTGGCCGGTTGCGAACGGCTTGACTCCGTGGGTAGTATTGAGTCGCTTCTCCACATCTTGAAGGGGCACAACATGAGGCGGCTGTTCGCGGCGATCGGGACGTGCGGGCTGGCCATCGGCTCTGCTGGCGGAAATCCTCCAGCACCCGCACCAGCGGCGCCAGGAACGAGCGTATCGGCGCCGGTGCCCGCGGCCGCTACTCAATCGCGGATCGCACAACTGATCGCGCGCCTCGGGGCCGAGGACTTCCGCGACCGCGAATCGGCCGTTTCGGAACTGGAGAAGGCCGGAGCGGAGGCGATCGCCCCGCTGCGCGACGCGGGCAAATCGGATAACCCCGAAGTGCGCCAGCGCGCGGCCGTTATTCTCTTCAAACTCGAGCGCCGTTCGGACAGCAGCAAAATACTGGTGCCGAAGAAAATCGCGCTCGCGTACCGCGACATGCCGCTCGGCAGCGCGATCAACGACCTGAAAACGCGCACCAAACTGAACCTTGCGCTCGACCCGGCCCGAATCGCGGACCCGCTCCGGAAGGTGACCTGTGTAACCGCGGGCGAGGTTCCGGTGTGGGAGGCGCTCGAACAGTTCTGCGCCGCGGCCGGGTTGTGCGAAGCGCACCGGCTCGAACTCGCCGTGCCCAAACAGCAACCGCACGGGCGCCGGGTGTACGTCCCGCCGCCCACGGTCCCGCTCCCGGACGCGGTGCCCATCGTGCTGATTGACGGCAAGGGTGAGCGCCTGCCCGGTGCCCGCGACTCGGCCGTCCGCGTGCTCGTGATGCCGCGAACGTTCTCGGGGCACCGCGTTACGCTCGGTACGGGCGAAACGACTCTGTGCTTCGACGTCGCGCCGCTCCCGGGCCTGAACTGGCAGGACGTGGTCGGGGTGAAGGTTCACAAA
This sequence comes from Gemmata sp. SH-PL17, assembly GCF_001610855.1. Taxonomy (NCBI): domain Bacteria; kingdom Pseudomonadati; phylum Planctomycetota; class Planctomycetia; order Gemmatales; family Gemmataceae; genus Gemmata; species Gemmata sp. SH-PL17. Next base: position 6,700,847 of record NZ_CP011271.1, on the reverse strand, counting down.
CTCGTCGACGACGCCGGGCGCCTGGGCGGGGCCGGGACCGCCCGGCCGGTCGCGCAGGGGGGAGAGTTCGAGGGCGTTGCCGCGTGGGGCGGCGGGGCGGTGTTCGTTGGTGGGGGATTCGGGGGCGGGTTCGGAGGGCGGTTCGACCCGCGGACCGGGATGCCGATCCCGGCCGAAACGATTGCGAACCCGCGCATGGTGAACGTGCCGCTGAAACTCGGCACTCCCACCGCCCGCACCATCAAGCGCATGGAGGGGCACGTACTCGGCGAGATCCAAATGCCGAATCAAAACCTCATCACGATCACCGACCTGGCGAAGAACGCGGGAGTGGCGTTCGAGGGTGCGGGGCAAACACGCCTGACGGTGGTGTCCGTAGGCGAGCCGAAGGGCAACGCGGGCGTCGTGATCCAGGTGCGACTGGAACACCCCTCACCGTGGGCCGTGAACGCGCGCCGCGGACTCAACCCCGGCGGGATCTGGCCCGAATCGCCGCGCCCGTCTCAGGCCCCGACCGTGCAGGCATTCGACGCGAACGGTAAGCAGATGTCTTCCCAGAACAACGGCGCGTTCAACGATTCCAGCGACGACGGAACGATGATGATCCAGAACCTCAACCTGACGTTCCGCAAGGACGCGGGTACTCCCGCGAAACTGGTCCTCGTCGGCCCGCGCCCCGTAATCGTCGAGGTGCCGTTCGTAATGGAAAACGTGCAGTTGCCGTAGGTTGGGTGGACGTGACTTTTTGTCGGGTGTGCCAGAACTTTGTGCTGGTACACCCGCTTTTGTTTCCGCCGAGCGCGTTATGCCCCATCCGAACCCGCGTCAGTACAGCCTCGTCCGGTTCCAAGTCGATCTGCTGCCCGTTGAGTACCGCGACCGTTATCCCTTTACCCGGGACGGGGTGTACGTCTACTTCGGCGAGATCCCGAACATGCCCGGTCACTGTGTCGTTGCGGACCACCGGTCCGGCAGGATCTACTCCGGGTATCACATCGAGCACTTCGCCGAGATACCCGAGGACGAAATCTGACGGATCGCAGCAATCACTCCACGCGCACTTCGGTATCGGCGAACACCACGTGGGTGGCAGAGCTGTCGGTCGGGAGGCTGTAACTGACCCGCACGCGGACCGTACCCGCCTTGAGGCCTTTCCACGTCCCGTCGACCTTGCCCGCGAAATCCCCGCCGCCGAATACCGTCACGGTTTCGCCGGGCGCCAGGAATTTCAAGGCACCGTAAACCGGTACGTCCTTAAACACGATCGTGGTCACGTTCTCGGAGTGCGGGGTGATGCCGACCCCGTAACCGTTTTGGCTGATGTTGCCCACCGCTTGCTGCTTGTTCGATGTGTTCGTGACGGTGATTTCAATCACCTCGCTGGCCTTCATTTCGACACCGACTTTCAGAGCCTTTTTCACCTTGGCGCGGACGTCGAACGACCGCACCACCTCGAACTCGACCGGCTCCGAGCGCACCTCGAACAGCGGCACGCCGGCCATGAGTCCGCGCTCGGCGTCGGGGCGCGGTTTGCCGTCTTTTCCGCCAGCGGCGCGGTAGGCGTAGTGTCCGGTCAGGCGCACTTTGCCCGGATACTGGAACTCGAACCGCGCCGGCGAGTACCAGTCCGAGAGCGCGAGTTCCGCGCCCGGCTTCAGTTCAACCACGTCCTTCGCCCAATCCCAATCGAACAGCCCGCACCGCCCGAACGACTGGCGCTGCATTGCCGTCCACGAGCCGTCCACGCCGCGCTGCTCCGCGGTCACGTGAACCCACGGATCGCGCCAGCCGCATTCGGAGCCGTCACCGGGCTTCACCACCTTGTGCGTGCGCGTTTTGGAGGTGTTGACCAGCTTGAACTCGATGTACGGCTGCGTGCCGGCTTCGATGATCCGCGTGTCGCCGAACACCTTCGGCACGAGCTTCAGGTCGCTTTCGATCTGATCTTTTGTGACCGCGTCCGGCTTGGGATCGGCGGCGGGGGAAACGAACGCGAAGAGTATCGCCCCGAGACTGGCGTAGGTCGCGCTGCGCATGGCCCTCTCCCGGAAGCACGCGAATGGGTTTCACGATTCGATCATACCTGTGCGTTTCGCGTGCGTTACGATATTCGCGGTCCTCGTTACGAACCGGAGACGATCGCCATGCGCCCCGTGCGTTGGTTCGCTGTGGTTGCGGTTCTCGTGCTGCACGCATCGCTGCTGTCGCCCGTTGCCGGAGCGTCCGAACCGCGTGACGTCGCACCGGCGCCGCGGGCGATCGTCCGTCCGGTGTTGGAGGAGCTCCGCAAAGCACTTAAACTCGATCCCTTTTACGCGAAAGCAGCCGATTATAAAGGGCTTCCCATTCTCGCGTCGGAAAAAGTATCGGACGCTGCGCTCGCAGAGGCCCGGTACCTCATTGGGATGATGCTCGCGGACCGTGACGACGTCACTCGGGCGCTCGTGAAGGCCAATTGCCGGTTCGTCGTGATGGCGCCCACCGAAATGACCACGGACGTACCCGAACAGCGGAACATGACGCCCAAAGACTACTGGGACAAGCGCGCACGCGGGTTGGGCGGGCGCGTCACGTCGTGCGGCGAGGAGAACCTGTTGAACCTGCGAGGCGACCGGTACCCGCGCGAGAACATTCTGATCCACGAGTTCGGCCACTGTATCCACCAGTACGGCCTGCGCACGGCGGAGCCGAAGTTCGAGGCCCGACTCCGCGCGACTTACGCCCGGGCGATCGAGCGAGGGTTATGGAAGGACACCTACGCCGCGACCAACGCCAGCGAGTATTTCGCCGAGGGTGTGCAATCTTACTTTGACTGCAATAGCCCGCCGAACGCGGGTGTCCACAACGACATCAACACGCGCGAGAAACTCGCTAAGTACGACCCGGACCTGTTCGAGCTGATCGACGACGTGTTCCGGAAGTCGCCGTACCGCTACGTGCGCTACGACAAGCGCGGGAAGTCCCCAGCCGCTCGCTAGCACGCGCGGCTCACCAAGACCAGGCGTTCAACGGCCCTGAATCCGCCCGCAACTCTGACTTGACGCCTCCGCTTACCCACGCTATCACCTCGGCCTTTGTGAACCCGGGGTGCCTTGGGGGGCGATATGGGCACCCGATTCGCCTGGAGGAAGTCCGAGATGCGCAAGTCGATTCGCGGGGCCGCGGCCCTGGTTCTCGGTTCGGCCCTGACCGCGTCGGCCGCGGCCCAACCGCCGGCGCCGGGCGCGCCGCCCGCTACCCCGCCCGCAGGTGTACCCGCGACCCCGCCGGTCGGTGGGGCACCCGGCGCCGCTGCCGGACTCCCCGGTGTGGCCCCGTCCGTGACGCCCGCGGCCAAGGCGCCCGAAGTGCGCCCCACCGGGACCGCTGCCACTGTTAACGGGAAGGCCATTCCCGAGGTCGCCGTTTACCGCGCGCTGCGCCAGTTCCCGGACGCGCACAAGGAGATGGCCCGCAAAGAGATCATGGCTCACCTGATCGAGAACGCCCTTATCGACGAGTACCTCACCCTCCTCAAGGTGACGGTCGACGAGAAGGACGTGAACAAGCTCATCGGCGACCTGAAGAAGGAGCTGACCGACGCGAAGAAGGACTACACCAAAGAACTCGAAGCGATGATGCTCACCGAGGCCGAGTTCCGGACCGAGGTGACGGCCCAGATGAAGTGGGAGAAGTTCGTCCAGCAGCAGGGCACCGACGCGGCCCTCAAGCAACTGTTCGACAGCAGCCCCGAGGTGTTCGACGGCACGATGGTCCGCGCGCGCCACATCCTCATGACGCCGGGCACGGACGAGGCCAAGCAGAAGGACGCGGCCCAGAAGCTGCGCGGGATCAAGCAGGTGGTGGAGCAGGAAGCGGCCAAGGCCGTCGCCGCGCTGCCGCCCACCGCGGACGCGCTCGCGAAGGAACAGGCCCGGACCAACAAGACCGACGAACTGTTCGCGGCCTACGCGAAGGAGTACTCCACCTGCCCGTCCAAGAAGGACGGCGGCGACTTGAACTTCTTCCCGCGCGCCGGGGCGATGGTCGAGCCGTTCGCGAAGACCGCGTTCGGGCTCAAACCGTATGAGATGAGCGACGTGGTCGCCACCGAGTTCGGCTACCACCTGATCCTCGTGACCTCGCGGCGCCAGGGCGCGCCCAAGAAGTTCGAGGACAAGGGCGTGAAGGAAGACGTGCAGATGCTCTACGCGATGCGGCTCCGCGAGTCCGTCATCACGATGATGAAGCCCAAGGCGCAGATCACCATCGCGCCGAAGTAAATCGGACCTTCTGGGCGAACGGTCGGTTCGTACCGACCGTTCGCCGTTTCCTGCAAAGAGTAGCCCTTCCGTCACTTCCCGGCACACGAACACACCCGAATCACATCCCTTTCGGCTACAAAAGCCGCCGATCGTTGCTGCGTAGGTCGGGCTGTGCCCGACTGTTGCGTATCGCGCAATACCAGCCTATCCACAGTCCCCTTGTGAAGTTTAGCACCGTCGGGCACAGCCCGACCTACTTCACCAGCAACGCCGACCCGCCTCCCACTACCTCTCCCGGTTCGCAGTTCGGCTTGATTTTTTCGGGCACAACTTTACCATCCGCCGTCCCGGTAATGGAGTACCGAAATGGCAGACGCGACCGGCCGCGCCGGGCTGATCCACGCGATTCGCACGAAACTCAACCTGTTGATGTACACCCGGGACTTTCGCGGGGCGTTCCGTGCGTCGTGCCGCGCGGCGAGCTGGCTCGCCTCCGGGCAGTTCAGCCGGTTCTTCAACAAGTTGCGCTCCCCGCGCCACGGGCTGCGCCCGGCCGGGTTCTTCGTGCCGGTCCGCACCGGTCCGCCGCTGTACCTCGCCGGTCACATCCACGGCCACGGCGGGTACGACCACGTGGTGCTGAAGGCGCTCGTCGGGTTGACCGCGTCCAACGTCCACGTGTTCCGCGACCCGCGCGCGTTCATGAACCCGAAGTTCGTGCCGGACGAGGCCGTCCCCACCGAGCGGATGTACACGTTCGACGAACCGCGCCTCGCGATCATCCCGCCGCACCTGCTCCACCGGTTCCGCCCCGGTACGCGCACCGCGGCTTGGACCATGTGGGAAACCGACACGCTGCCGCACGGGTCCGCAAAGTACCTGAACAAGTGTGGCCTGCTGCTCATCCCGAGTCAGTGGGGCGTGGACTGCTTCCGCGCCAACTGCGTCACGGTGCCGATGGAGGTCGTGCCGCTGGGCTACGACCCCGAGGTGTTCTCCCCGCGCCCGGCTAACAGCGGCCCGGAGATCTGCACGTTCGGCACCGCCGGCGCGCTCGACGAGGGCGGGCTGCGCAAGAACGTCCAGCGCGTTATCGACCTGTTCGTGAAGGCGTTCCCGAACCAGCGCGACGTGCGCCTCAAGGTGAAGATCACCCCGCGCTCGCCGATGGTGAAGACCCACGGCGACTCGCGCATCGAGGTCGTCCACGGCAGCCTCACGCCGCACGAACTGGCCGACTGGTACCGCTCGCTCACGTGCTACGTGAACGCCTCCTACGGCGAGGGGTTCGGGCTGCACCTGCTCGAAGCGATGGGGTGCGGGGTGCCGCTCGTGAGCACTACGTTCAGCGCCGTCGGCGAGGTCTTCGATTCGGCCGTCGGCTACGAGGTCGGCTACAAGCTCATCGAAGCCAAGAACAAGATCTACTCCGGCATGTGGGCCGACCCGGACAACGACCACCTCATTGCCCGGATGCGCGAGGTGTTCGCCGACCGCGCCACTGCCGACCGGTTCGGCACCGCCGCCGCTCAGCGTGCCCCGTCGTTCAGTTGGACGGAAGCCATGCGCAAGCTCCGCGGCGCGCTCGCGAAGCACGGCTTCCTGCCGGCGGACGCGGTCACGAGCACGGAAACCCGCGCCGCGGCGTGAACCGCACCACAAGCACGATTCCCCACCCGTCGCCGTTGAACTTCGTCCGCAAGGGCGGAGTTCAACGGCGACATCCGTATGTCCTACCCCTTCGGCGCGGTGCCGGTCGCATCGAAGTACGACTGGCGCACCCGATCGAGCACCACTTCGTTCTCGGTCACGCGGTCCACGAGTACAGGACCGGCAAATACGTACCAAACCGACAGCGCGAGCGGCAGCACAACTGTTGAGAAGATCGCCGTCATCACCAGCGTGACGGCCAGGTCCGTGTTCTCGGTGCCCATCACCCGTCGCGTGACAACAATCGCCCACGCCCACAGTGCGACCAGCCCAAGCGACATCACGAAGCCGATCCACACGAACCGGTCGCGGAACCGGCGGTGCCGGTCGCAAGTCGTGACCGCGACGAGCATCGTCGGTGGATCGACCGGCGCGGCCGGTTTGGGCGCGGGCGTCGCTGCACTTCGGGGCTTTGTCACGAACCCGACGAGCGCACCGATCGCCGACACAATCCCCTTCAGCAGTTCCCACAGCACGAACGGCAGCATGAGTAGCCCGAACACCGCCGAAATGGGATCATCGCCGAGTGGAACCACCGACAGATCACCTCCACCGCCCCCGCCTTGGCTCGGCTTGTGATTGACGACCCGCCATTCCTGTTTCGTGGTGGCGGTCGCGCCGCAGTACATGCACACCATCGGGACCGGGCGGCGGTCGTTGCGGTTCAGAGTCAGTTCGGGCATCGGTCCGGGATCCAGCGCGATAGAGAGATTCGGTCGTGACTCGCTACTATCGGCGAGCGCGGACCCACGAGTTCAGAAGATCATCTCCGATCACGTTTTCGCCCGATCCGTTGCCACAGCGCCGAGTTGCGCGATTTCCCGAGCGTACACCGGTTGCAACAGTCGCGTGACGAGGCGCCGTTCGAGCCAGCCGACCGGCCACCCGTGAACCTTCATGTCGGTCGCGATCGTCACGCGCGCCTTCTGCCCGCCCTCGACCGGATCGACCGTGAACGTCGTGACGATCTTGCCCTCCACGTCCGTCTCCACGAGCACGCGCCCGGGTTCCGGCTCCGAGATCGTGGCCCGCATGGTGCGCGTGGCGCCGAGCATGCGCATCTGGAATCGAATAACAGTGCCGGCGCCGATACCGCCTTGCTCCACGTCCAGGGACACGAACGGCGGGCGCGGAAGGATGAGCGGGTGCCCGTCGCGGTAGTCCGCGATGGTGGCGTAAACCATCGACGCGGGAGCCGAAATCGTGGCTTCGGCGCTGATGCGGTGAACGGGCACAAAAGTCTCCACGGGGTGGATCGGGCAGCGGGGCTAACATTTGCTAACGTTTTGGGAAACCGGCCCCGTGTCCCTCTTCGCCGATACGCGCCAACTGCTTGTTTCCCTGTTACTTCCGGCTCCAAAACCGCTCTCAATTCACCGTTTTTGGGCCGATTTCTGCTAACATTCGGCTAACACAGACGACAGATTCGACCAAATTTCGCCCGCGAATCCCTCAAAACGAGCCACTCGCGTAAATCCGGTGGCCACGTTTCGTTGACGCGGTCGGGCCATCGGGAACTCTTCTACTAAAGTATACGCATTAACAGGTGGATTATCCAGAAGAAATCCGCGGGTCACAGGGCCTTTACTCCACCCGCTCGTTGGCACTCGCGCGTGCTTCCCGTGCCTGTTTACTTTTGCACACTCAACGATCCACCGCGCGTTACTCCTTCGCACGTTCGAGGCGCAGGAAGAGCGGGTGGAGTGACGCATCCGCGAGAACTAAACGGCCCTGTAAACCAAATACGCATTCTTCCGTTGTCTGATCCGCGTTATCTGCGTGATCCGCGGTTCCGCTTACTGATCTGCCTTCCGTACTCCCACTCTGAAAGCCGTTCGCCGCGGTCCGGTATCCGCCGTAAGAAAACGTGAAGTATCGTTCACCCCGGGCGGGCCATGCGAATCGCGTTCATCACCGCCGGCGCCGCGGGCATGTATTGCGGCAGTTGCATGCGGGACAACACGCTCGTCACCGCGCTGCGGCGCCTCGGGCACGACGCGCTGCTCATCCCCGCGTACATGCCCATCAAAGTGGACGAGCCGGATGCGTCGCAGCAAAAGGTCTTCTTCGGCGGCGTGAACATCTACCTCGAACAGAAGTTCTGGCTGTTCCGCCACACCCCGCGGTTCCTCGACCGATTGTTCAACTTCCGCTGGCTCCTGAAATGGGTGTCGCGGTTCGCCGTGCGCGCGAAGTACAGCGAGCAGGCCGAACTCACGATCTCGATGCTGCGCGGCGCACGCGGAAATCAGGCCAAAGAGGTCGAGAAATTGGTGGAGTACCTCCGGGACGAGAAACCGGACGTGGTGCTGTTCACCAACGCGCTGCTGTCCGGCGCCATTCCCTCGGTGAAGCAAGCGCTCGGGGTACCGGTGTTCGTCACGCTCCAGGGCGACGACATCTTCCTGGACGAGCTCTCGGAGCACGAACGGCAGAAGTGTTTCGAGCTGATTCGCGAGAACGGGCGCTCCGTGGATGCGTACATCAGCACGAGCGCGTACTACGCCGATCACATGGCCGGGTACATGGGAGTGGCCCGCGAGAACATCTACGTCGTTCCGCCTGGCATCAGCCTCACGGGTCACGGTGGACCCGCGGACGCGAACCCCACGCGCCCGCTCACGATCGGGTACTTCGCCCGGATCTGCCCAGAAAAAGGGTTCCACCGCGTTGTGGAAGCGTTCATTCGGTTGCGCCAAACGCCCGGCGCACCGGACGCGAAGCTCCGGGCCAGCGGGTGGATGGGCGAGAACAACCGGCCGTACTTCGAGGAGCAGATCAAGCGCCTCACGAGCGCGGGGCTGATCGCCGATTTCGAGCACGTCGAGAGTCCTACGCACGAAGACAAAGTGCGATTCATGCGCAACATCGATGTGCTCTGCGTGCCCACGGTGTACCGCGAACCGAAGGGGCTGTACGTGCTCGAAGCGTGGGCCAACGGCGTGCCCGTTGTGCTGCCCGCACACGGCTCGTTCCCGGAACTGGTCGAGTCTACCAGCGGCGGGTTGCTCGTGGACCCGGACTCGATCGATGAACTCGCCGGCGGGCTGCACCGCGTGCTGACCGATCACGAGTTCCGCGGGCGCGCCGGGCGCGCGGGCGAAACCGCTGTGCGCGAGCGCTTCACCGCCGACACGATGGCACGCGACACCGTCGCGCTCCTGAACCAGTTCGTCCGCACCCAGGCACCGACTCCCGTATGACGACCCCATTCAGCATCACGCGCCGCGTCGAGTTCGGGGACACCGACATGGCCGGCATCATGCACTTCTCGAACTTCTTCCGCTTTATGGAAGTAGCGGAGACGGACTTCCTCCGCGCACGAGGATTGTCCGTGAGTTGGATCGAGGACGGCGTGAAGTGGGGGTTCCCGCGCGTTTCGGTGACGTGTGACTATCAGAAACCGGCGAAGTTCTCGGACGTGCTGACGATCGCGGTGCGCCTGGAGAAGCTCGGGAAGAAGTCCGTGGGCTACCGGTTCGACTTCACGAACCAGCGCGGCGAACCGATCGCGGTCGGGCGCATGACCTCGGTGTATTGTCGGGGCACCAACTCGGACCAGATCGAGTCCCTGGAGATCCCGGCCCGCGTGCGCGAGATCCTGGAAGGGCAACTGTGACCGAAGTAGAACCGTACCTGGTGCGCCTCACGACCCGGTTGCTCGAAGGGATCGAGCGCTTGCCCGCGGACCAGCGCGAGCGGAACACCACGTACCTGCTCGAAGCCCAGAACCCGGACGGCGGGTTCTCCGGGCGCGAGGGCGGGTCCGATCTTTATTACACCGGGTTCGCGCTGCGCTCGCTGGCAGTGCTTCAAGCACTGAACGAAGACGTCTGCAACAAGGCCGCGAACTTCCTCCGCACGAAGATGACCGGCAGCGCGGGCGTGGTGGACTTCTTCTCGCTCGTCGTGAGTTGCTATCTGGTTCCGTTGGGTGGCGGTCCCGATGTGTTGGCAGACGCCCCTGCCGACTGGCCTGAGCGCGTCGCGGCCACGCTCGAAACGTTTCGCACCCCAGACGGAGGCTACGGTAAAACGCCCGGCGCGCTGTACGGCAGCACTTACACCAGTTTCCTCGTCACGCTCTGTTTGCAGCTTCTTGGGCGCTCCTCCCCGGATGCGGAGAAACTGGCCGCGTTCGTGAAATCGCGCCGGCGCGACGACGGCGGGTACGTGGAAATCTCCGCGATGAAGCGGAGCGGTACGAACCCCACCGCCGCGGGCGTGGGGTTGCTCCAGATCCTCGGCGCACTCGACGACACGGCCCGCACCGGCACCGCGACGTTCCTCGCGGCGCTCCCTTCGCCGTTCGAGGGCGGGCTTCGAGCAAACGATCGTATCCCCGCAGCGGACCTGCTCTCGACGTTCACCGGGAGCTGGACGTTGGACCAACTCGGCCATGCGAACAAGCTCGACTGGGACGCGATCCAGCGCTACGCCGAAGAGTGCGAGCGACCCATCGGCGGGTTCCGCGGTGGGTTGTGGGACGAACACACTGATGTGGAGTACACGTTCTACGGCCTCGGCACGCTCGCGCTCGCGGCCCTCATGCTGGAATGAACCTGGGACCGCGGGCGGCCTGTCCGGTGTTGGCCTGCGTTAGCCCGCGAGCGGGGCTTGGATTTCCTGGTGATGGATTTGCCTGTAGCCCACGGTAGCCAACCGCTCGCTCCGCGAGCGGACCAAACTCAAGAATGGTCGTGATCGCTTCCAGGGAACGCGGCGGCGATCACGATCCGGGCGCACGCTTCGGCGTCGGACCCGGCGTCGTGGTGCATCAGGCCGATCCCAAGACGCCGACACACCGCGGGCAGGTTCGCGGGTTTGAGCGCCCACTTTCGGCGCGCGAGCTGAACTGTGCAGACGAAGGGCAGGGCGGGGGCCGCCAGTTCCGCCGCGGCGCAGCACGCGGACAGCACGCGCCGGTCGAACGGGGCGTTGTGTGCGGCGAGGAACTTCACCCCTTCGAGTACCGGGGCGACCTTCGACCACACATCTTTGAAGACCGGCGCGCTTTTCACCATCGGCCACGTGATGCCGTGAACGTAAGTGAACAGAATGCGCTCGCGCGGCGGGCGGATCAGTATTGCTTCGCGGTGAACGATCTTCGAGTTTTCCACTCGAACTACCCCCACCGCGCAGGCGCTATCGGGGCCGTTGTCGGCCGTCTCGAAGTCGATCGCCACGAACGGGCCGTCCAGCGGCGGGAGCGGAACGGGCGGCTTCTTGCGGCGCGGGGTCATGGGTTCGTCCTGTGCCATTGCCGTTAGTATACGCCCTTTCCTCAGACGCGCGTCCAGGGCAAACTGTAAAGAGTGAACGGACCGTGGGTTACTCCCGTTATTTTGGGGTAATCGTTCGGCTTATTTCGGTTGCGCCGCACCGAGATGTGCGTATAATGTATTTATGTTCATATTGCGAGCCGAGTGCTTGGCGAGTGACTGGTGTAGTCGCTGCCGCCCGCTCGTTAACACTCGCGGTTCGCCGGGGTTGCACGCGAGTCGCTCTCCACCGGCCGCCTTGCACCGTCTGTTTGCCAAGAGGCGCGGGCGAACCGCGAGTGTTAACGAGCGGGTGGGGCAACGTGCGTCGCTCGCGCTGGTTGTTCGCCCAAAAACTAGGGTGCGCGCATTCATCGAATGTTAGCCGCGGGTGTGAAAAACGCCTGGGAAAACGCACCGTTGAGGCGGCTGGGGCGGAAACGTTAGCAAATGTTAGCCGCGCGGGGCTAACGATCGCGGTGGGGCGAAAATGGCTGCAAACGTTCGGGACATCCCGTAATCTGCGTGGGGCCGGCCACCTACCCACGAACCCAAGGTTCCACCGATGCGCCTCTCTCGCGCGTTCCTGTTCGCGCTGCTCGTGTTCGCCCCGTCCGCTCGCGCCGCTGATCCGCGGGTCGCGGACAGCCTGCAACCGTTCGTCGAAAAGAACCAGCTCGCGGGCGCGGTCGTGTTGGTCGCGTCGCCGGACAAGGTGCTGACCGTCGAAACCGTGGGCTTCGCCGATCGCGAGGCCAAGATCGCGATGAAGCCGGACGACCTGTTCTGGATCGCGTCGATGACCAAGCCCATGACGGCCGCGGGGCTCATGATGCTCGTCGACGAGGGGAAGGTCGCGCTCGACGACCCGATCGAGAAGTACCTGCCGGAATTCAAAACGCAGTGGATGGCCGTGTTCCAGGACAAGGACACGGTGCTGTTAAAGAAGCCGGGCCGCGTGCCCACGATCCGGGATTGCCTGCGCCACACGAGCGGAATGCCGTTCGGTTCCGCGCTCGAAACTCCGACCATCGACAAATTGCTGCTCAAGGACGCGGTGGGCAGTTACGCCATCACGCCGCTCCAGTACGAGCCGGGCGCGAAATACGTGTACTCGAACGCGGGCATCAACACCGCGGGGCGCATCATCGAAGTGGCCAGCGGCCTTTCCTACGAAGAGTTCATGGCGAAGCGGCTGTTCGGGCCGCTCGGGATGACCGAAACGACCTGGCGCCCCACGAGCGAGCAACTGAAGCGGCTCGCGAAGACCTACCGCCCGAGTAAGGACGGCAAGGGACTGGAAGCGATGCCCATTTCGCCGCTGGCGTACCCGCTCAGCGACTCGACGCGGCACCCGTGCCCGGGCGGTGGGTTGTTCTCCACGGCGCGGGACGTGGCCGCGTTCGGGCAGATGGTCCTGCGCGGCGGTACGCACGGCGAAAAGCGCTTGCTTTCCGAAGATTCGATTCGCGCAATGACCGGCACCCAAACCGACACGCTGCTCGACAAGGCGAAGGGGGAGAGCGGTTACGGCTTGGGTCTGAGCACGACGCGCAAGTCGAAGAAGGACGGCCCGGCGGTCGCGGGGCCGTGCGGTCACGGCGGGGCGTTCGCTACGAACGTGTGGATCGATCCAGACAAAAAGCTCGTAACAGTGTACATGGTTCAGCACGCGGGCTTCCCGGGAGAGGGCGCGAAGGCGCGATCGGCGTTCGAGAAAGCCGCCGCGGACATCTACGGTAAGTGACGGAAGACGACCGGTGGTTCCGGCCGCTGCACACAAACGAAAGCTGCTATGTCGCGTATCCTGTTGTTGCTCCTACTTCCTTTAGTGGTACTCAGCGCCATGCCAGCGGCCGAACCGCCCGCGACACCGAAAGGCGAGACGCTCACCCCGGAGTGGGCGTCCGCGTTTGCCAAACTCGCGCTGAAGGGGGCGAAGAAGGAGTTCCCCAACAAGCCGGGGCACGTGCTGCTCGACGACAAGGACACCAAAACGCCCAAAGCACTGCACCCCGCGTTCTACGGCTGCTACGACTGGCACTCCGCCGTTCACGGGCACTGGATGCTGGTCCGCGTGCTGCGGGCGCACCCGACGCTCCCGCAAGCGAAGGATATTCGCGCCGTTCTCGCGGAACACCTGACTGCGGCAAACATCAAGACCGAAGTTGAGTATTTCAATCGGCCGGAAGCGAAGTCGTTCGAGCGGCCTTATGGTTGGGCGTGGTTGCTCAAACTCGCGGAAGAGTTGCACACCTGGGACGACCCGGACGCGAAGACGTGGGCCGAGAACCTGCGCCCGCTCGCGGAACTGATCGCCAACCGGTACATCGAATACTTCCCGAAGCAGACGTACCCGATCCGCGCCGGGGTTCACTCGAACACCGCGTTCGGCCTCACGTTCGCACACGACTACGCGAAAGCGACGGGTAACAAGAAGCTACAAGAGTTGATCGAGGAACGGGCGAAGGCGTACTACGGGAAGGACGCGGACGCGCCCGCGCGCTGGGAACCGGACGGGGCCGACTTCCTCTCCCCGAGTTTGTGCGAAGCGGACCTCATGCGCCGGGTACTTCCACCGGCCGAGTTCGCCGCGTGGTTCCACAGGTACCTGCCCGGCGCGGTCAAAGGCGAACCCGCGAACCTGTTCGGCCCCGCGACCGTTACCGACCGCACCGACCCGCAACTCGTTCACCTCGACGGCCTGAACCTCAGTCGCGCGTGGTGCTTGCGCGGCATCATCACCGCGCTCCCGAAAGACGATCCGGCGCGCAAGGCGCTGGCCGCTTCCGCCGCGAAGCACGCCGAGGCCGGGTTAAAGCACGTTTCGAGCGGGGACTACGCGGGCGAGCACTGGCTCGCGTCGTTCGCGGTGTGGATGCTCTCGCTACCCGCGCCGGAGTGATGCGATTCAATGATCAGAACTCGGTGAAGCCGTCGTCGCCGCCCGAACCGAGTCGGTCGAGTTCGTGGGTGTGTTTGCTCTTCACCGGGCGGCTCGCGCCGGGGCGCGGCTTGTGAACCGGCGCTTTGGGTTTGGCTTTAGGGCGCGTGCCTCGTGTGGGCCGGGCCGGGGCGCTACTTTCGTTGTGGCTGAGCCTGAACCGGGTGACGAGGTCGCGGAGCTGGCCGGCCTGGTCCGTAAGCGTTTGGGCCGTGGCCGACATTTCTTCGGTTTGGGCCGCGTTGCGCTGGGTGACTTCGTCCATCTGCGAGACGGCTTTGCTGACCTGATCGATACCTGTGGACTGTTCCTTGCCCGCGGCGGCAATTTCGGTGACGAGGTCCGTCACGCGCGTGACCGAAGTTACAATGTCCCCGAGCGTAGCCCCCGAGCGGTTCACGAGTTCGGTGCCGGCGTCGACCTTCTTGACCGAGTCCTCGATCAGGTCTTTGATCTCCTTGGCTGCGGTCGCGGAGCGTTGGGCCAAGTTACGCACTTCCGAGGCGACGACGGCGAACCCGCGGCCCTGCTCCCCGGCTCGTGCGGCTTCGACGGCGGCGTTGAGCGCGAGCAGGTTCGTCTGGAACGCGATCTCATCGATCGTCGTGATGATGTCCGCGATCTTTTTCGACGACTGGTTGATCGCATTCATAGCGGTGACCGCGCTGCCGACGACCTGCCCCCCGCGCTCGGCGATTTCTTTCGAGTTGTTGGCGAGTTGCCGGGCTTGCTGGGCGCTGTCCGAGTTCTGGCGCACGCGGGCCGTGATCTGTTCGAGCGTGCTGGCGGTTTCTTCGAGGCTCGACGCCTGCTCCTGGGCGCCCGTGGAGATCTCTTCACTGGCCGAGGAGAGCTGGCTCGAGGCATCGGCGAGTTGCTCGGACACCTCGCGCACGCCCTCCAGGGCTTCGCGCACGGAAACGACGGCCTTGCTCAGTGCCGCGGCCATCTGACCAATAACGTCGGTGCCCATTTCGGGCGTCTGGTGCGTGAAGTCCCCTGCGGCCAGGGCGGTGATTCCGGTCAGGATGATATCGGCCTTGCGCCGCAGGTCTTCCGCCTGCTGGCGCTCGGTTTGGCGGACCCGTTCGGCCTCGGCTTCGCGCGCGGTCCGCTCGGCGGTCTCGCGCTCTGTGCGCTCGCGAATTTCCTGCGCTTGGGCGGCGATCGCTTGTAGATTGGCGCCCGACGCGCGTTCCGCTTCGGCGAGCGCGGCCTCGCGCGTCGCCTGCGTGCGCATTTCGTCCGTGCTGAGCACGCACATCCAGGCCAGAACGGGCATCGAGAACAGCGCCCAGGCCGCGTGCTCCAGCCACAGCCAGTTGCTGTACGGGCTGGACCCGTAAGCCGACTGCCACCAGAGGAACCCGCGGGCGATGTGGTCCACTGCCGCGACCCCCACGGCCAGCACGAGCACGCGCCAGTCGCGGTACACGGCGAGCATCCCGATGGACGCGAACACGTGGAAGTGCGACTCGATGCGCCCGCCGGTCAGGTGCATAATCAGGATGCCCATGACCATCTGGGAGACGGCGACCACGAACCCGTTCGCCATGTCCCCGGGCTTGTTGACCGCGAGGTACGCGGGCGCCGCCGCGCACACCGCGCCGAGCAGAACCGCTACCCATATGTGGGGGTGCGTTCCCGATTCGGCCCCGGCCCAGGCGCGCGGGCTGACGACCACGGCCAGCACGATCACCAGCACCCACTGCGCCACCATGAGGCCGGCGAAGAGCCGGTCGGCGCGGGCGCGGTTACTGGCCACCGCGGTGCGGAACAGTTCTTCGGCGTGGGCGGTGGGGGCCGGTTTCAGCGGTGCAGCGCTCATGGCGGGAATTTACTGTAGGGGACAGCCGAATACGGGGAACGACACCGGTTCGTTTTCGGTTCCGGACAAGCGGGCGGTGACGGCGCGCAGCCCGGGGTTGTCCCCCTCGTGCCCGCGCCCGTCGGTGATGCCGCCCTCGAACACCAGGCGCCCGTCGGCGCCGTACAGGAGCACGTGGCCGGACGTCATGGCCCCGAACTGTTTGGCGACCGCCCCGTCCGGGTCGGCGCGCAACTCGGCCGCGCAAACCCGTGCGACCCGGCCGTTCGGGGTCGCGGCCGGGTCTTCTGCGGTTACGTAAATCACGGCCTCGGCCCCGGTTCCCGCGACCGCCTTCGCGAAGTTGCGCAGGGAAACCGGGCTGCACGGACAGTGCGGGTGGACGAACATCATCACGCGCGGGCGCTCGGCCCGCTTCGTACCGGTTTCCGCTTCACTCAACTGGCGCGGGGCCGGTCCGCTCTGGCCCGGGGTGAACTGGTGGGCCGATAAAAAGCCCACGCCCCCCACCAGTGCGGCTAACCAGCATCCGAACGCGATCCACCCTCCACACTTCACAACGGGTTCCTCAACTTCGGGGACAACTCAATGCGGGGCGGACGACCTTAGAACTCCGTGAAGCCGTCGTCTCCACCACCGCCACCGCCACCGAGCCGGTCGAGCTCGTGGGTCTTGCTCATGGCCCGGGCGACCGCGGGCCGGGGCTTAGGGTTCGAGGGCTTGCTCCGGGGGGCCTTGTGCGTCGGCTTGGGAGCGGGGCGCTCGTCGTGCCCGAGCTTGAACCGGGCGACGAGGTCGCGGAGTTGTCCGGCTTGGTCCGTGAGGGTTTGTGCGGTGGCCGACATTTCTTCGGTCTGCGAGGCGTTGCGCTGGGTGACGGAGTCCATCTGCGAAACGGCCTTGTTGACCTGATCGATGCCCGTGGACTGTTCCTTACTGGCCGCGGCGATCTCGGTGATGATGTCGGTCACGCGCTTGACGCTGGTCACGATGTCGCCGAGCGTCGAACCGGACTGGTTCACCAATTCCGTACCCGCATCGACCTTCTTCACCGAGTCCTCGATCAAAGACTTGATTTCCTTGGCCGCGGTCGCGGAGCGTTGAGCGAGGTTGCGGACTTCGGATGCGACGACCGCGAACCCGCGCCCTTGCTCGCCGGCTCGTGCGGCTTCGACAGCGGCGTTGAGCGCGAGCAGGTTGGTCTGGAACGCGATCTCATCAATCGTCGTGATGATGTCCGCGATCTTCTTCGAGGCCTCGTTGATCTCGCTCATCGCGCCCACCGCGTGCCCCACAACCTGCCCGCCCTTCTCGGCGATTTCCTTGGAGTTGCTGGCGAGTTGGCGGGCTTGTTGGGCGCTGTCCGAGTTCTGGCGCACGGTCGCGGTGATTTCTTCGAGCGTGCTGGCGGTTTCTTCGAGGCTGCTCGCTTGTTCCTGGGCGCCGGTGGAAATCTCGTCGCTGGCCGAGGACAGTTGACCCGAGGCGTCGGCGAGCTGCTCGGACACCTCGCGCACGCCCTCCAGGGCTTCGCGCACCGAGATCATGGCTTTGTTGAGCGCGGCGGACATTTGGCCGATTTCGTCGGTGCCCAGGTCCGGGGCCTCTTGGGTGAAGTCCCCCGCGGCCAGTGCGTTGACCGCGGTCATGATGGTCGCGACCTTCTGTTTCAGCTCGATCGTGTCCTCTTTGACCTTGTGCTCCATGTTCTTGGCGGCGGTGATGTCGGTGGCGTACTTGACGACCTTGTACGGTTTGCCGTTGAGGTCCGGGATCGGGTTGTACGAGGCCTGAATCCAGACCTCCTTGCCCCCCTTGCCGATGCGCTTGAACTCGCCCGCGACGGATTCCCCGCGGTTGAGCCGGCTCCAGAAATCGCGGTACTCGGAACCGGAGGCAAGGGCCGGGGGTACAAACATGCTGTGGTGGCGCCCCTGGATCTCGGGCAGACTGTACCCCACCGTGCGCAGGAAGTTTTCGTTGGCGCTCACGATGGTCCCATCGAGCTTGAACTCGATTACCGCCTGGGACTTGCCAATAGCCACAATTTGAGCCGCGAAGTCCGCGTTCTGTTCGCGCTGCTTACCGACGGCTTCCCAGCTCACCTTGTCTTGTTGGAGCGCGATGTGGATGCCCTGGACCGTGGCGTTGAGGGCCGCGCCCATCTGCCCGAACTCGTCGGTCGAGGTTACTACGGCCTTCTGCGTCAGGTCGCCGGTGGATACGGCCCGGAGCACCTGTACGGTCGCGGCCAACGGGCGCACGACCAACCCCCGGAAGAAGATTCCCAACCCCAGGGCCGCGAGCATCGCGCCCCCGATCACCACGAACATCGTCGTCCGGGCCGCGGCGTACTCCTTGCGCGCTTCGCCCGCATCTTTCTCACCAACTTCTTTTTGGAGGTCGATGAGGGCGTCCAAGGCGTCGCCCATCTTGTTCGCGTTCGCGGTCGATCCGAGGCACAGCTTCTCGGCCTTATCGAGATCACCGGATTTAAGGGCCGCCATCGTCGCTTCGTGGTCCCGGCGGAACTCCTCCAGGCGCGGGCGGAACTCGCCCCAGAGCTGCTTTTCCCTCTCGATCATGGGATACGATTCGTACCGCGTGTACCCGTCCCGGATGTTGACCCAGGCCTTTTCCAGACCGGTTACAGCGCCGCGGTACGCTTCTTCGTTCTTGCTCCGGGCCGACAGGATCAGGGTGCGCTCGTTGCGCTGGATCGTGTTGACGCCCTTCCCGCGCATGTCGTTCAGCGCGTTAATCGAGGGGATCAGGTTCGCGTTCGCGTTCTCCAGCGCCGCGTTCATGTCGCTCATGGACGTGAGCGCGAAGTAGCCGACACCGGCGCTGGCCACGGCGAGTAGGAGGAACCCCACAATCAGACGGGTACCGACCCCCAGGTTGTTGAACGTTTTCATGGTTTGGTCCCGCCCGAAAAATATGTTCTCGCGTAACCCGATCCGCGTTGCGGCCGGGGGCGAAATATTGTCTTTGGTGAATCCACTTAATCTCTAGCTCGCAATCGCTCGTGCGGTCGAATCTTTTATCTTGATGGGCGGTTGAGCTAATGAGACGGCTGAGAACTCAGCTAAGGCAAGAAACCGCGATTCAATGACGCGAGCAGTCGGGGCTTCGGGAGTGAAGAAACAGCTCCCTCCCGAAGCCCCGACTGCTCACCATGATACACGATGGTGCGGGCGTTAGAACTCAGTAAATCCGTCATTACCAGTACCACTGAACGAATCACGTTCGTGGGTCTTACTCATGGCCCGAGCGACCGCGGGCCGGGGCTTGGTGGCCGGGGCCTTCGCACGAACGGGCTTGCTCGTGGAACGCGGAGCGGGGCGCGCGTCGCTGAGTTTAAACCGGGCGACGAGGTCGCGGAGTTGTGCGGCCTGGTCCGTGAGTGCTTGGGCCGTGGCCGACATTTCTTCGGTCTGCGAGGCGTTGCGCTGGGTCACCGAGTCCATCTGCGAAACGGCCTTGTTGACCTGTTCGATCCCGGTGGACTGTTCCTTACCCGCGGCCGCGATCTCGGTAATCAGGTCCGTCACGCGCTTGACCGAGGTCACGATCTCGCCGAGCGTCGAACCGGACAAGTTTACGAGTTCGGTGCCCGCGTCCACCTTCTTCACCGAGTCCTCGATCAGTGACTTAATTTCTTTTGCGGACGTGGCACTGCGCTGGGCTAAGTTGCGCACTTCCGAGGCCACCACTGCGAACCCGCGCCCCTGCTCGCCGGCGCGAGCGGCCTCTACAGCGGCATTGAGGGCGAGTAGGTTGGTCTGGAACGCGATCTCGTCAATGGTCGTGATGATGTCCGCGATCTTCTTCGAGGACTGGTTGATCTCGCTCATCGCGTCGACCGCGTTGCCGACGACCTGGCCCCCGCGCTCGGCCACGCCTTTCGAGTTGCTGGCGAGTTGGCGGGCTTGCTGGGCGCTGTCCGAGTTCTGTCGGACCGTGGCCGTAATCTCTTCGAGCGTGCTGGCGGTTTCTTCGAGGCTGCTCGCTTGTTCTTGAGCGCCGGTGGAAATCTCGTCGCTGACCGCGGACAGCTGGGACGAAGCATCGGCGAGTTGCTCGGACACCTCGCGCACGCCTTCCAGAGCGGTTCGCACCGAAACGACGGCCTTGTTCAGTGAGTGCGCCATTTGCCCGACCGAGTCGGCGCCCAGATCCGGGATCTCTTGCGTGAAGTCCCCGGCGGCCAGGGAGCTGACCGTCGTAATGATCGTGTCGATCCGGCTCTTGAGTTCGGCCGCTTGCGCCCGTTCCACTTCGGCTTGCGCGCGGGTGGCCGCGGCCTCGCGCTCGGTGCGCTCGCGCGCCTCGGCCGCTTCCCGCGCGGCGCGCTCGCGGTCCCGTTCGACCTGGGCGCGCTCGGCTTCCTTGGCGGCCACGAGCGCGCCAATGGCGACGTTCAGCGCCGCGGACATTTGCCCGATCTCGTCCGTGGACGTGACCTCGGCCCGGTGCGTGAGGTCGCCCTTCGCTACGGCTTCGAGGACGTGCATCGTTTTCTGAAGCGGGCGGGCGGTGAGCCGCGACAGCCCGACCCCGAGGGCGACGGCCAGGGCGCACGCCCCGATCACAACGGTCGTCACGATCCCGCGGAGTTGGGCGTAGGTCGCGCTCGCGTCGGTCTGGGCCTGTTTGATGAGTTCCTGCTTCGACTCGACCAGCGCATTGATCTTTTCTTCCATCGAATCGGCGATCGCCCGGATGCGCGGGAGCGGGGCCTTGGCCTCCTCGTCTTTCTGTGCCCGTGCCAGGGTCACGATTTCGTCCTGGAGCGGGCGCAGCTCGTTGAACTGGCGCTCGACTTCGGCCGCCTTGATTTTCGTGTCGTTTTTGACGATCGTTCGCCGGTACTCTTCAAACTCGGTCCGGAACCGCTGGTCCGCCCGGCGGATGTCGGCCGCACGTTTGTCGATACTCGCGGTGTCGGTGTCGAGAATCGCGTTGCGGACGGCGCGCGAGATCCGGAGCAGTTCCCCGTTGGCTTCCTGAACGTGGTTGAGGCCGTCGGCGTGCTTGGCGATGTCATCGGCGCGGTCGTTGACTTGTCCCAACCCATGCAGCCCGAGCCCCCCGGTACACGCGACCAGGAGAACCAGGATGGCGAAGCTGATACCCAGCTTCGCCGCCATTTTCAGATTACGAAACCAGCTCATTACGAACTCTCCTTCTCCCGAGAGGGAGCGGGACCAACCGACCGTCGGAGCTGGCGGGAATGTCCCGCTCGGCCCAGTGAGCACAATCACACGCGGTTCCGGGCAGCACAATCTGCGGTCATTTTCATGGAGCCGCGCGTCAAAAAAGACGATATCCGCAAGAGCGTCAAAGTAGGTTCGGGTTCTGTATTCGTGGTAACTGGCACAATCGGCATCAT
Source organism: Gemmata sp. SH-PL17 (assembly GCF_001610855.1). Lineage (NCBI taxonomy): Bacteria > Pseudomonadati > Planctomycetota > Planctomycetia > Gemmatales > Gemmataceae > Gemmata > Gemmata sp. SH-PL17. The sequence continues at coordinate 6,679,465 of NZ_CP011271.1, read as the reverse complement.
TGAACCGGAGGCGCCCTCGTGGACCAAAGGCTGTCCGCACTTCTGATGGCGGTACTCGTGCTCTGTACCGGGTGCGTGGCCGCCAACCGCCCGTTGCCGGAGTACCGCACTCGTCAGGCGCTCTTCTCGTGGAAGGGCGAGAAGGAATCCGACAAGGACGACAAAAAAGAACCCGACAAGAACGAGGCCGGGGGCAAGGAGCCCGGCGACGACGAGCCGAACGGGGACAAAAACGGTGGAGAGAGGAAGTCGGAGGAGCCGGACCCCATCGTGACCGAGCGCCCGGACTTTACCAATTCGAGTCGGACCATCGGTCGGAATCGGATTCAGCTCGAAAGCGGGTACACGTTCACCTCGGACGGCCGCGGCGCGAGTCGCATGAACTCGCACGCTTTCTTGGAGGCACTGGTGCGGGTCGGGATATTTGCCGACTGGTTCGAGGTCCAAATCGGGCAAAACTTCTTGCACACGCGCGCCGCGGACCCCGCGAACCCCGCCGGGGTCAATCTCCAAACCGGTCCCCAGGACCTTTATTTGGCGTCCAAGTTTGCTCTGACGAAGCAGGACGGCATTTTGCCCGAAACGGCCGTGACCCTTCAAATGACCCTTCCCACCGGGTCGCGCGAACAAGGGTCTAACAAGGTGCTGCCCGGGCTACTGTTCCTGTACTCGTGGGACGTCATCCCGGACCGCATCTCACTCGCCGGGAGCAGCGTGTTCGCGAACGCGGAAGAGGACGACCACGGGTACTTTTCGTATGCTCAGTCGCTTTCGGTCGGGTACACGCTCACCAAGCGTCTCAGTGCGTACACCGAGTGCTTCGCCCTTTTTCCTTCGGGCGCGACACCGACACAGGTCGGGCCGGAGTACTACTACAACGGTGGTTTTCTCTACCAAGTCACGCCCAACTTCCAGCTCGACATCCGGTTCGGTGTGGGGCTGAACAAGCACGCGGACGATTTCTTCACGGGAGTCGGGTTCGCGATCCGGTACTGACGGCGCGGCCCCTATTGTCTTCGCGGGTGGGGAGCGAGTCTTCCCCGCATGCTCTTATCGAAGCCGCGTGGGAAGATTTGCGTGGCAGTGTCGTGGTGTTATGGGATGTTAATCATAATATTAATTGATATATAATTGGTAACTCTTGATTATTTTCGTGTTCCATTTCGTAACCCGATCAGGCGCTAATCGCTCGCTCGCTTGCTGAAAGCCTACTGCCGACCGCCGCGATCCGAACCAAGGCAAACGCAAGCAGTTAGCCAATTCCGGTTGCAAGACGGTATTCTTTTGTTCATGTTGTGTATAATGAGTGTGTTGGCCGGAGCACTTCTCGCAGAACGTGCCGGTACTTTGGGTGCACACGTGAGGGGGCTTGTTAGCGAAATGTTAGCCGTTGTTAGTGATTGTTTTCGCAATTGCCGAAGGGGAGATGTGTCAGAAGTATTTGAAATATTAGTAGTTAGAACTCTTTCACTCGGAACGGTGCTCCGTTCACTGATGCGGCCCCAAAATGTTAGCGATTGTTAGGGTCGCTCATAACTACGGGCGCGGGGGGATCTCTTGAGGAGTAGGGGAGTGGCACTGTAACCTATCTGTCCAGACGCCTCGATCAGGTGACGTTCGCTCCGGAGCTGATGATGCTGCCGCTCGTGTTGTCCCTGGCTCTTTCTGCTCCACCGGACCCGCTCGCGTTCACGGTCATCGGTACTACGGAGAGCGCCCCCACCGGGAAACTCCGGGCGGTGTCGCTCACACTTGGGGCGGAAGTCGCCACGACCGGTGGTTCGCAGACGGTGCCGCGCTTGGTTGCACTACGAAAGCCCAATACCGCCCTTCCACCGTTCCCGACCGGGGCGCACATCATCACCGCGGTCGGGGATCGTGTACCCGGGAAAGTCACGGGCGGCGACGCGAAAGCACTGTACTTCACGCACGCAACGACCGACGAGAGCTGGTCGATCGCGCTCGACGCGGTCGCTGCCGTGTGGTTGAAACCGCCGGCAGCCGATACCCCGTCCGATCCGGCCAAATACACCTGGCTGGCGGGTACACCGACCCGCGACGCGCTGCTGTACCGCAACGGCGACACGGTTCGCGGCACGCTCACGGGCTTCACGGCTACGGGCGTGAAGTTCACACCGGACGGCGGAGCAGCGCGTGACGTGCCACTAGCGGACCTCGCAGCTATTGGCTTCAACCCGCGTTTCGTGCGCCCGCGCAGACCGAAGGGGCCGTATGCCGGCCTCGTGCTCACCGACGGTACGCGATTAAATGTGAACGAGGTCGCGTTGAAGGGAAACGCCCTCGTTTGCAAGGCCGCGTGCGGTCCGGCGATCGAAGTACCGCTCACGAAGCTGGTGGCTCTTAACGTATTTCAAGGCCCCGCGGTGTACCTCTCCGACCTGAAGCCGAAGAAGGCGGAAACGGTCGGATTTCTCGGTGACGGCTGGGCATGGGCCGCTGACCGCACGGTACGTGGGAACCCGCTGTTCCTTCAGTCGGGGGAAGGGGAGGAGACGTTCGATAAGGGGCTCGGAACGCACCCGAAGACGGTGCTGACATACGATCTCGCGGGGAAATACGGCCGCTTTGAGGCGGTTGTTGGACTCGATGCTGTAACTGGGAAACGGGGGCTCGCGGACGTGCGCATTCGTGTCGACGGTAAAGAGGTTCCGCTTCCCGAACTGAAGGCTCTCGCGGCCGGCAACGCGATCCCGGTGAAGGTCGATGTCCGCGGCGCGAAAGAACTTGCGCTCGTGATCGATTTCGGACCGGCCGGAGACGTGCAAGCGGACGTGAATTGGGGCACCGCGCGATTGGTAGAGCAACCAGCAACCGCACTCGGGCAATGAATTGCGTGCGGAAGACGAACGGCTGACGTGAGCCGGTCGGTGCATGGTCTGACTCGCTGTACTGTAACCATCCCAAATAACAACCGAGCCGTTTGGCAGAGATTGGTTGCAACCAATCTCTGCCAAACGGCTCGTGATAACCACCATCTCGAAGGCTTTAGCGCTTCGAGAACTGCGTCCCACGGCGGGCGCCGCGGAGACCGTACTTCTTACGTTCCTTCATGCGGGCGTCGCGGGTGAGGTAGCCCGAGTCGCGGAGCTTCTTCACCATGCCGCTGGCGATGTCGGCCGGCGACGCGGGAGCCGCTGCTGCCGGCGCGGTGCCTACGGGGATGAGCGGCGTGCCTTCGTTCACCGGGGCCGCGGGTGCGGCCGGCTTCGGCGCGATGGCCTTCGCCCGGGCCTGTTCCTTCTTCTCGTCGCGGAGGGCCTTGATGACGGTCGTGGTGCCGAAGACCTTGGCCTTCTGCTCGTCCGCCGGGCTGAACATGGTCTTCATCGCGCGGGCGAGGCCCTGCGACACGGCCCCGGCCTGGCCGGTGATGCCGCCGCCCTTGGCGGTCACGAACACGTCCACGCGGGTCAGTTGGTCGGTGATCTTCAACGGCCCGAGGACCGCGCCGCGGTCCTTGTCTTCGTTGAAGTACTGGTCGAACGGCTTGCCGTTGATGAGCACTTGCCCCTTGCCCTCGGTGACCCGGACCCGGGCCACGGCGGTCTTGCGCCGGCCGGTGGCGATGTAGTAGGTGCGGTGCGCTTTCGGGGCTTTCGCGGGCTTCTTCTCGGCCATTGTCAGTGAGTCCTTGAACGATGCCGGTGGGGTATCTCGGTGATCGGAACCGGGCGGAACCAGTTACGTTTCGCCCGCCGAAATCATTTGAGTTTGAGTTCTTGCGGCTGTTGGGCCTGGTGCGGGTGCTGGTTGCCGGTGTAGATCTTCAGCTTGCCGAGCTGCTTGTAGCCGAGCGGGCCGCGCGGCATCATGCGCTTCACGGCGCGGCGGATGATCTCTTCCGGCTTGCGGGCGAGCATCTCCTTCGCGGAGGTGATCTTCTGCCCGCCGGCGTAGTGGGAGTAGTCCTGGTATTCCTTCTGGTCCCACTTCTTACCGGTGAACTGCACCTTCTCCGCGTTCACCACCACGACGAAGTCACCGGTGTCGCAGTGCGGGGTGTAGGTCACCTTGTGCTTGCCGCGGAGGACGTTCGCGATCGTGACCGCGAGGCGGCCGACGACGAGATCGGTGGCGTCGATGACGACCCAGTTCTGTTGGACGGTCGCCGCGTTCGCGAGAGTTGTGGACATCGTTTGCAATCCGCTTCCGGCCCGGGCCGGGGTGACAAAAACAGAATACGCGACGCTTCGTCGGCGCCGGAAGACTATCATGCTACGTCGCCGGGTCCGGCCGTCAAGTCCGCTACAATGGGTAGTTCCAAGTTCCGAGCCTTGAAACAGAAGCGCCCGGGACCGAGTCTTCACGAGGCTCCGGTCCGCGCACGCGGCGTCTCGAACGCCGGAAAATGGAAAGAGCCAGGGGCCGCGCCCGAATCACTCAGTAGTCACAGAAATGTGTTGACGAAGTCACCCAATGGAGGACGTCATGGCCGTTGCGCCCGCTCTCGCTCCGCCGCACGAGTACCCGACGTTCGGTCTCCCGTCCGGTTCGATCCGCGGTATCTTATCGGTGCTGATTTGCTCGTTCTTCTGGATCGTGCTCCTGTTCCCGGCCGGTACCACGATAACGGTTCCGCTGGGGCACTTCTTCCTGCTCACGCTGGTGTTTTTGGCCTTCGCGTCGCACCCCGGAACGGACGCGCGAACGTCGGCCGTGCTCCCGTGGCTGATGCGCGTGGTCTTCGTGGGCGGCAGCGCCGCGGTGGTCGCGTTCGCGATCTGGAAGGATCCGGAACTCGCGGCGGCCCGGCTCACGCCCGGCACGAACGAAATCTCGCAGTGGCCGGTGCTTCTCGGGTGCCTGGCCGGGGGGTTCGGGGTTGCTCTCTTTCTCCGGTTCGTTATCGGGCGCAACCACAACCTGTTTCTCTCGATCCGCGCCTGGGTCGGTACGGTCGCCATGATGCTTCTGTTCGTGGAGACGATCCTCCAGTTCCTCGTGCTCCCCAATGTGGCGGAGAAGAACTTGGAAGCACTGAAAATCTGGGAGGGGATCATCATCGCGGTCGTCGCCGGGTACTTCGGATCGCGGGCTTGACCAACGCGGAGCGTGGAGCGCGGAACGCGGAAGGCAAAAATGCCCTTTGTGTTTCGCGTTCCACGCTCCGCATTCCGCGCTTCGAGTGAAGTTTGCGTCTCACCTGAACCTGTCCTAGTGTTGGGCGGAAATCACGTCCCCGCCCGAACGGAACTCCGGGCGGCGGTGCCCCCGCACGCACGGTGAGCGATGTCCGTACCTTCCTCGATCGAAGAGCTTTTGCAGTTGATCCGCAAGAGCGGCATGGTGGAAGAGACGAGGCTCTCGGCGTACCTCCAGCGGCGCCAACTGACGCGCGGGGTGTCGGTCGATCCGCGAGAGCTCGCCGAAGAACTCGTTCAGGACGGGGTGCTGACCTACTTCCAGTCCGAACAGTTCCTGCTCGGGAAGTGGCGCGGGTTCACGATCGGGAAGTACAAGCTCCTGGAGCGCGTCGGGGTCGGCGGCATGGGGCAGGTGTTCCTGTGCGAGCACATGTTCATGCGCCGCCGGGTCGCGGTGAAGGTGCTCCCGCCCGCGAAGGCCGAGCAACCCGCTGCTCTGGGGCGGTTCTACCGCGAGGCCCGCGCTGCCGGGAGCCTCGATCACCCGAACATCATCCGCACGCACGACATCGACCAGGACGGTAACCTCCACTTCATCGTGATGGACTACGTGGACGGGCCGAACCTGCTCGACGTGGTGAAGCGGTTCGGCCCGATGGACCTTCAGCGCGCGGTGAGCTACGTGCGCCAGGTCGCCGGGGGGCTGGAGTACGCCTTCCGTAACAAACTCATTCACCGCGACATCAAGCCGGGCAACATCCTCATCGATCGCAAGGGCGTCGCGCGCATTCTGGATATGGGTCTGGCCCGGTTCCTGAACGACCACACCGACCAGCTCACCATCAAGTACGACGACAAGATCGTGCTCGGCACGGCCGACTATGTGGCGCCGGAACAGGTCGCGAACAGCCACTCGGTGGACATCCGGGCGGACATCTACGGCCTCGGGTCGACGTTCTACTTCCTGCTCGCCGGGCACCCGCCGTTCCCCACGGGCACGGTGTCGCAAAAGCTCCTCTGGCACCGGACCAAGGAACCGGCTCCGATCCGACAGATCCGGCCCGAGGTACCCGAGGGGTTGGCCGTCATCGTCGGGAAGATGATGGCCAAAGACCCGAAAGCGCGGTACCAGACGCCGGCCCAGATCGTCGCCGAACTGGAGGCCTTCGTGTCGACGGGCGTGCCGCTCCCGGCCGCCGAGGAGATGCCGGTGCTCAGTCCGGCCGCGATGGAAGGAACCACTGAGGAAGAGTGCGAAGCGGTCATCGAAACGCCGCTCGATACCGCCGCGACGCTGAACGCGCCGGTCGGCAGCCAGGTGAAAGCTGCGTCCGCCGCCGCGGTGTTGACGCCCCCGGCCCTCAACCCGTTCGGGGCACCGAATGCGTCGCCGTGGGGAACCGGTCCGCGACTTCCCCCGGTGAACCCGCTCGCCAAACCGGGTTCGCGCCCGGTGTTGGCGCCGCTCCCGTCCGCACCCCCGCGATCGGAGGCGCCCGAGGCTCAAACACCCGCAACACAGCGAGAGCCGTTCACGCCGTCCAACCCGTTCGGCGGTGAAGTTAGCCCGCAAACGACCACACCACCCGCGAAGAAATCGCCCTGGGCGACTCTCGGCGCCGGGGTGATTATTGGCGTCGCGATCATTATCGCGGTGGTGCTCGCGAAGCTCCTGTAATGTGATTTCTGTGGTTTCGCGCCGGTCCGTTATGGGCGGGCGCGAGACCGACGGCATTTTGTACGCTCACTTCGACCCGGGATAACCCGCTCAATCGCCCCAATCTTCCTTGAACCGCTCCCGTTCGCGCGGATTAGCCTTCCTCGTTGCCCCCGTCGCGCAGTAATCTTTACCCATCCCACCTGCCTTCTCGCGCATCCATTTGGCGGAGACCCTCCTACCATGCGCACGCTCTCCCTTGCGTCGCTTGTGCTCGTTCTTACGGGGCTAATGCCCAACACACCGGACGCGACCGCGGCCCCCCCGCCCCCCGCCCCGCCGGAGTTCGCGCCGAATCAAACGCCGACGAAACCGACGCCGTTTCCGGTGAAAATGGTCGATCAGGGCACGTTCGACCCGAAGCTCAAGGGCACGTATTTGCCCGAGGGTTTCAAAGCGGAAATCGTTGTTGATGCCCCGGACGCCATCAACCCCGTCGGCATGACCTTCGATCCCGAGGGCAACCTGTACGTGATGGAATGGCGCCCGGACGCGGTGACCGGCGACCGGTGGTTCGAGGTGAAAGAAACCTTCCGCTACCGCGACGGCACCGTGCGGCAGGTCGCGACGATGAAGAAGTTCACCACCGACCTCATCAAGATGTTCAAATACTCCCCGAGCACCGGGAAGTTCGAGAAGCCGCAGATCATCATTTCGGAAGAACTACCGTCGAGCATCCTCTACCACGAGGGCTGGCTCTACGTGACCGGGCGCGGGACCGTGCGCCGGTGGAAGCAGTCGAAGCCGAACGGCCCGTGGGACGTGCGCGAAACGGTCGCGCAGGGTTTCTGCGGGTTCCACCACCACCAAGTTTCCGGCCTCACGCTCGGGAACGACGGGATGCTCTACCTCACGAGCGGTGACGACGACAACTTCGTGGAAGGCTCGGACGGGAGCCGCGCGACCGTGCTGCGCACCGGTGCGGTCTTCCGGTGCCGGCCCGACGGCTCGAAGATGGAAACCTACTCCATCGGCTACCGGAACCCGTACCGCGACATCGCTTACGACGACAAGTTCAACCTGTTCCACACCGACAACGACCAGGAAGACGGCAGCAAATTCCAGGGCTGCCGCATCATGCACGTGGCGGAGGGCGCGGACTTCGGCTGGCGCCTCCGGATCGGTGCGCGGTGCTGCCAAACGGACTTCGTTCGCGGCGCGGTCGCGGGCGAGTTGCCGGGTAAGGTGCCCCCGATGATTAAGACCGGGCGCGGGTCGCCGGCCGGGATGCTGATCTACCACGACACCCGCATCCCGGAACAGTACCGCGGGCTGATGTACTACCCGGACGTCTACCGAAAACTGGTTCGCGCGTACAAGGTCGCGCCGGACGGCAGCACGTTCAAGATCACCAACGAGTTGGAGTTCATGAAGAGCGACGACCCGCTCTTCCGCCCGTGCCAGATGGTGACCGGTCCGGACGGGGCCATTTACGTCTGCGACTGGCGCACCAACTCTGGTGGCGCCGGGAAGCTCTCCGGCGACGGGACCAACGGCCGCATCTACCGCGTGACTTGGGCCGGTACCACCGAGCAACCCGCACTCGCGCGCCGCGGAATGGATTCGTGGTCGAAGATCAGCAAGCAGTCCGATGCGGACCTGCTGAAGACGCTCGCGGCGCCGGACCTGACCGACCGCGTCGAGGCCCGCAAGGAACTGGTGCGCCGCGGACCGAAGGCGCGCGACCTCGTGTTGAAGAAGTTCATTTCCGGGGCGCTGGACGGCGACGCCCGGCTCGTGGCGCTCGGCGTGCTGCAAGCGAACTGGTCGCCCGAAGTCGAAGACCTGTTCCGCCTGTTGATGAACGACGAATCGGGTGACGTGCGCCGACTCGCGGTGGACGGTCTCGCGTACAACGCGAAGCCGAAGGACCAGCGCGTGTACGAGGCGATTCTGAAGGCGCTCGGCGACCGCGAACCGGCCGTTCGCCGGGCGGCCGCGCTGGGGCTCGGGCGCCTCGGGGCCGACGGGTCCGGGGAAACCCTCGTCAACTCGCTGCGCCAGGACGCCGAAGCCGATGCGTACCTGAAGGACGCTTACGTCCGGGCGATCGAGCGCCTGGGCAAACCCGGCATCGACGCTCTACTGACGCTCGCGCAGACCAACGACAAGGGCGCGAACCTCGCGGCCGAGGTGTTCCTCGGGTTGCGGACCAAGCCCGCGGCCGACGCGATCCCCGAAATCATGCTCCACCCGCACGTGACACCCGCCCAGCGCGAGGCCCTCGTGCGATCGTACACGAACTACCAGTTCGACCCGCCCGTTTCGCTCGACCCGCTCGCGGACTACCTCACGAAGCGCCCCAACGAGCCGGCGAACGTGCTGCTCGCCGCGGTCGATGTGTTCACGGCAAGCGGCACGGCCCTCGCCCCGCGCGCGGTGAACCTCGTGCTCGATTTGCTCTCGCGCCCGGACGAAATGACCCGCCTCTCCGCGATCGTCGCGATCGAATCGGCTCGCATCAAGGAAGCGACCCCGAAGCTGATCGAGTTCGTCGGCGATTCCAACCGCACGCAGGTGGAACGGGTTGCGGCGGTGAAGGCGCTCCGCGTGCTCGGTGATAAGGCCGCGGTCGGGCCGATCAAGACGCTGCTCAGTGGCCAGCACCCCGCGCTCCTGAAGGCCGAATCGCTCCGGGCGCTCGCCGCACTCGACATCGTGTCGGCGCGCACGGCGGCCGAACCGCTACTCGACCAACCCGACCCGACGCTCCTGACGGAAGCCGTCACCGTATTGGCCGCGACCAAGCCCGGCGCGAAGCTGATCGGCGAGCGGTTCGTGGCGAAGAAGTTGCCGCGCGAGTTCTTTGCGCAGGTGAACGACGCGATCAACAAGTTCGCGGACGACCCCGCGTTCGCCAAGCTCCGCGCCGACGTGCTCCGCGGCGGCCTGCTCCTTTCGCTGGAACCGGGGCAAGTGGATAAGATCCGTGTTCTGGTGAACTCGAAGGGGGACGCGAAGAAGGGTAAGGAATTGTACCTCAACACGAAGGTGCTCGCATGCGCTACCTGCCACCGGGTCGAGGGCGTGGGCGGCGCGGTCGGCCCGGACTTGACGCGCGTGTGGGACACGCACACCGTCGAGAAACTGCTCGAGTCGATCGTCGATCCGAGCAAGGAAATCAAGGAGGGGTTCCAGACGTACCGGCTCGTAACGGCCGACAGTAAGGTGTACACGGGCCTGAAGGTCAAGGACGACGCGAAGGAAGTCGTCATCCGTGACGCTAACGGGCGCGATAACCGCATCGCGAAGGACGAGATCGAGGCCCTGACGCCGAGCAAGCTCTCGCTGATGCCCGATAACGTGGTGTCGCAGATCACGTTCGAGCAGTTCATCGACCTGCTCGCGTTCCTCAAGAGCAAGGCCGAACAGGAATCGCTGCGTGGGTTGGTGGTCGATTCGACGGTCGCGGGACCGTTCCCGGCCGATATGAGCGGCAGCAAGATCGACCCGATCACGGAAGATAAGTGGAAGCCCCTCGCGGCCGAGCCGAACGGCAAAATGGACCTGAAGGCCGCGTTCGCGCCGACGAACACCCCGGCCGTTTACGTGCGGGCGTATGTGTTCGCACCGAAGAAGCAAAAGGCGGCTATCGCCCTGGACAGCACGAACCCCTGGCGCGCGTGGGTCAACGGGTCGACCGCGGCCCCCGTGGAGACGTTCGAGGTCGAACTGAAACAGGGCTGGAACGTGATTCTGGTGAAGGTGGTGAACAGTGGGAAGCCCGCGACGCTGGGCGTGCGCGTGACCGGCGACGGCCTGCGCACAGCGGCTCGGCCGGACACGGCCCCGACCAGCGGCACCGGCGGGCAGTGACCACGTTCCGGGTTCCTGAAGTTTCAAGTTCCACGGGTACGGCGCCGAGTCAAATCACTCGGTGCCGTACCCGCGTCTGTTGAAGCCGTTGGAACCGCAGGCGCGATCTTAGTAGATACCGCCGTGGACGCGCTCGGGCGTCAGGTGGCTGGGCTGGTCGTTGAACCAGAAGCGGCGCCACTCGTTCTGGATCTGCCGCAAATCTTCCGATTGATACAGCAATTGCTGCATCCGGATGTTCGGATCGCTGGAATACTGGTTGAGTAGGCAACCGCTATTAGCGGTCAGCGCGGTGGCCGCGATCAACGCCAGTAGTAGTTTGCGGAAGATGAATTTGCGGACCATGTCCGGCCTCCGTGCGCTGTGTACGCTGCTCGCCGCACGGCGTCCGCGTCCCCCACGCTGACAACCGCCCGGCGAGCCGTACCCCACTTATCGGCACCACCGGTCAGGGCCTTGAATTCAAATTTGTTTTTCTAGGCCGCACAGACGGACCGTCAGTCTACCGGAGCAGGATTATGATGGACGCCACTTGAACGAATGCGAGGAAGTTGCGAGCGGTTTCCTCGTAACGGGTGGCGATCCGGCGGTACTGTTTGGCCTTGGCCCAGAACCGCTCGACCAAGTTGCGGCCCTTGTACCGGTCCGTGGCACGGTCCGGTTCTCCCAACTCGGGATCACGGCCTCACCGCCACGAGCCTCGACCGCGTTCACGAGTTCCTGCTGGTCGTACCCCTTGTCACTAATCACCACCGCTGCCAGAACTCGCTCCAACTGAGCTGGGGCGTAGGTGATGTCGGCCTCTTGGCCCGCACTCGGCACGAACCGCGTCGGTAACCCGAGCCGCATTCACGCGGCCGTGGATCTTGGTCCCGTGTAATCGACCCGCTACCGGTACCCACCGAAAAGCAGTTCGAGCCGCATTCACGCGGCCGTGGATCTTGGTCCCGAATTCGCCCCGATTGCGCCATGTACCACCGGCTTTGGGGGGGATCCGGTGGCGGAGGGTGGGCGCGGATCACCGTGGGGGCGAGAATCAGCCACTCCCGGTCCGGATCTTGGAGCGCCTCGAACACGTTCTTCCAGATCCCCACCCGGGACCACCGCCCGAACCGCCGCCACACCGCGTTCCAGTGCCAGAACCGTTCCGGCACGTCGCGTCACGGGATACCCGTGCGGGCCACGAACAGCACCGCATCCACGAACCGGCGCGTACCTTTCTTCGGACCGTGCGCGGGGAGCAAACCCTTGATCCGCTCCCAATCGATGTCCGAGATCGCGTGGCGCGGTAGCGCGGCAAACCTCCGAGGGAGCCCGCTAAACTATCGGCCCGGAATCGGTACCGCCCACATGCACTAGCCCCATCCGTCCACTCCTCGGGTTGCAGACCGTCGCGTCTGCCGCGACCAGATCACAACAATTTTCACGCACCCAAGCTCCGACGAGGCTGAGGGTTGCGTGATATTTCATTATTAAATACGGTTATCCTGTGGAATATTAAGTTTTATTATTTATAACTTCTGTCGCCGGCCTGCTGTGGTTCCCGTCCCTGTTCCCAATCGAGGAGCTTTAAATGGGCGCTCTACCGTCACGCCGTTCGGCGTTCACCTTGATCGAATTGCTGGTGGTGATCGCGATTATTGCGATCCTCATCGGTTTGCTCCTGCCCGCGGTCCAAAAGGTCCGCGAAGCCGCCGCACGCATGAGCAGTCAAAACAATCTCAAGCAGATCGGGCTGGCGACGCACAACTTCCTGGGCGTGAACAACTCGTTCCCGCTGGCCAACTACTACCCGCAGACCGCGAACCCCGACGGCACGTACACGTCGGTCGACCCGAACTTCCACGTCATCAGCAGCGGGTGGTCCGTGATCCTCCCGTACATCGAGCAGGACAACATGGCCCGCCGGTACAACCCCAAGCTGCACCCGTTCGACACCACCGACCCGGACGGCGACGGGTTCACCAATCAGATGATCTCGAACATGCCACTGAAGACCTTCGTGGCGCCTGCCGACCCGCAACCCACCGCGGTGCAGTACCCGGGATGGTCGAGCTACTACTGGTGCTCGGGCAACCGCCGCTACCAGGGCGTCGGGCAACCGGGTACGGGGGCCGACGGGTTCACGCCCTCCGACGGGGTTATCCTCCCCGGAAAAGAAGGCGCTCGCGTGACCCTGCTGAGCATCACCGACGGCACGTCGAACACGTTCCTCGCCGGCGAGGGGCACCACACGCTCAAGGGGTACTCGTTCACGAGCGGCCCGCTCGCGGGGCAGGCGCGGACCGGCGACACGACGTGGAACTACGGGCACATCTACTTCAGTTACCAGTACACCGAAGCCCCGATGAACACCCAGCAGGTCGCGAGCTGGGCCTACGACCCGGCCCGCACCTCGGAAGACGGCAAATACAGCTTCCGCAGCTCCCACATCGGCGGGGTGAATTTCCTACTCTGCGACGGCTCGGTCCGGTTCATCAGCCAGTCGATCCCGATGGCGACGTACAAGGCACTCGGCAGCCGCGCGGGTGGAGAAGTGATCGGCAACTACTAACGGAGTGCGTGCGTGAAACGGTTCGCGTTGTTGGCAATCGCCCTCGTATCGGTCGGGTGCGGGTCGTCCGCCCCCGCAACGGGCGAACCGGCCAGGAAGATCACCTGGTCCGAGTACCAGAAGATGGACGCCGAGCAGAAGGACGACCCCTACGTCGTGGACAACCTCGACGACGAGGCCAAGAAAAAGCGGACCGAAGCCGGCCGCAAGAAGAAGTGATTTTCGCCCCAATTTTGTTTCCAACTACCAACCGACCGAAAGGACCGACCCATGATCCGCTCTCTACTCGTTCTCACAGCACTCGTCACGGCCCCGTTCGCGGCGCTCGCGCACATGGTTTATGTCGTTCCCGGCGCTGACGGGAAGGCCATCGTTGTCGTGTTCAGCGATACGCTCGATCCCGACACGAAGGTGACGACCGACAAGCTCGCCGGGCTGAAGCTGACCGGCCACACGGCTGATGGCAAGAGTGTCGCGATCGAAGCCAAGCGGGAACCGCACCAGTTCACCGCGACTCTGCCCGCCGGGACAGCGGTTGTTTCTGGCGACGTCATTTACGGTCTGATGACCAAGAGCGAGAAGCCGACGCTGCTCGTGTATCACCCAAAAGCGGTGACAGGCGGTGCGACCGGCGCCAAGACGACAGTGGGTGAGTCCGCGGCGCTGGAAGTGGTCCCAGTCACGGAAGGTGGAAAGACTCGATTCCGGCTGCTCGCGAAGGGGAAGCCGGTCGCCGGCTCGGAGGGGAACGTGCTGTTGCCGGACGGGAAGAAGGAAAAGGTGACGACCGACAAAGAGGGTTACACGGGCGCCTTTGAGGGGAGCGGGCGGTTCGCTGCGTGGTTCCGTCACGCTGAAACCCGAGCGGGAGAACACGACGGCAAGAAATTCGAGGAGGTTCGCCACTACGCCACGCTCGTGGCCGACATCGCCAAGTAGTCACCCACCCCCAACACCCCACGAGGACCAAAGATGACCCGTGAACCAATGTGGGACGTGTCGGCCGCGTCTCACTTACTCAGCCGCACCAGTTTCGGCGGCACCCCGCAGCAAGCGGAGCGGCTGGCCGCACGCCCACTCAAAGACGCGGTCTCCGCACTCATCGAAGAGGCCCAGCGCGTGCCCGCACCGCAGAAGCCCGCGTGGGTGAAAGAACCGTGGGTGAACACCGAGCGCGTGTACCCGGAGACGACCAACGAAGAGCGAATGGAGAACCACCGCAAGGCGGGCGAGCGCCAGTCCCGCGAGCGGAACGAACTCCGGTGCTGGTGGATCGACCACGCGATCCGCACGCCTGCGCCACTACGCGAGGTGATGACGCTGTTCTGGCACGGGCACTTCACCACCGAAGCGCGCCGGATGTCCGTCGCCCAGCCGCTCTACACTCAAAACGCAGCACTGCGGGCACACGCCTTGGGCAACTTCCGCGACCTGCTCGAAGCAGTCACGCTCGACGCGGCGATGATGATGTACCTCAACATGGAGGACAGCGACGCGAAGAAGCCGAACGAGAACTTCGCCCGCGAGCTCCTCGAACTGTTCACGCTCGGGATCGGCAACTATTCCGAAACCGACATCAAGGAGATCGCACGGGCGCTCACCGGCTGGACGCTCAGCGCCCCGCCCGGGTCCAAGACGCGCCCGCTCGTTGAGGGCGCGCCGCGTGCCTTCTGCCGCGACGGGTTGGTGCCGACGTTCGTGAAGGAGAAGCACGACGCGGGCGAAAAGACCGTTCTCGGCAAAACCGGGCGATTCGGAGCAAAGGAGGTTCTCGATATCGTTGCGACCCACCCTGCAACCGCGAAGTTCGTAGCGGGCAAGTTGGTCGCGTTCTTCGGTGCCGCAGACTCGAAGAACGAACTCCGGGACCGAGTGGCTGAAGCGTTCGTGGCGTCGAAGGGGAACATCGCCTCGGTGCTGGCCGCGTTGCTCACGTCGCCGGAATTCTTCGCAAAGGAGAGCCGCGGGACGCTCATCAAGTCGCCGGTGCATTTGCTCGTCGGCACCTGCCGGTTGCTCGATCTCGATGTCACCGCCACGCCGAGTTTGGCACAAGTCACGGCGGCGATGGGACAGGAACTGTTCAACCCGCCGAACGTGAAGGGCTGGCCGGGCGGTCGGGACTGGATCAGTTCGGGGACGCTGGCCGTCCGCTATCACCTGCCGGAAGCGCTGTTCGACGGCACGGAGCCGGGCGGATTCGAGCCGCTCGCCACTGACCGCTTCTTCGCACTGCCGGCCGACGAAACCGCGCGCCGCGATCTCATCAAACGCATCCAGGTCGCGGACCAGTTGCGGAAGGCGGAACGCAGGAAAGATGGGTTCAAGGTCACCTTCGTTCCAGAGAAAGCTGTGGGCGGGAAGGTTCCAGAGAAGACCGAAGCGCTGGTCGACGTACTTCTGGCCCGGCTCCTCGCGGTTCCCTCGCGCCCCGACACGAAGGCCGCACTCGTCGATGCCGTCAACCAGGTCGAACCGGCCGAGCGAGTAAAACTCGCGTGCCGGCTGATCCTCATGACCCCCGAATACCAACTCGCCTAACGGAGATTTTCATGTTTCCCTCAATTGATCGCCGGCGGCTCCTGAGTGTCGGGGCGCTCACCGCGACCGTGCCCGGCTTCCTGTCCGAAACCGGCCGACTGATCGCGGGCGACGACCGAACTCCATCACTCGCAGCGAACAAAGACCGCGTGCTGGTGGTAATTCAACTGGCGGGCGGGAACGACGGGCTGAACACGCTCGTGCCGTTCCGCGACGATGTGTACTACAAAACGCGCCCCAAAATCGCGATCGCGCGGGACAAAGCACTAAAGGTGACGGACGAGTTCGCGCTGCACCCCGAAATGAAGGAACTGCGTGCGCTTCACGACGATGGGCGGCTCGGCGTCGTCAGCAATGTGGGGTACCCGAACCCGAATCGTTCGCACTTCCGGGCCACCGAAATCTGGGAAACAGCGACCCCAGAGAAGGACGTTCTAACGGGTTGGGTCGGGCAGTACTTCGACGCGGAGTGCCGTGGGATCGCGTCGCCGATGCTCGGACTGCAACTCGGCGAAAAGCCCGCACTCACATTCGCGCACGCCAAGAGCCGGGCCGTTACGCTCACCAATCCGCGCCTGTTCCAGTGGGACACCGGCACCACCGGCCACGCGATGGACCGACTGAACCGCGTGCGCCCGACGGGGAACGATCAGCTCGATTTCCTCCAGCGCACGGCGAACGACACGCTCATGCTCTCGAAGAAGATTCAGGACGCGCTGAAGGACACGCGGGCCGCGACCGAGTACGCCCCGTTCAACTTCTCGCAGTCACTCAAAGTGGTCGCGCAGATGATCGCCGCGGACGTGCCGACGCGCGTGTACTACGTCTCGCTCGGCGGGTTCGATACGCACGTCACGCAGGTCGGTCGGCACGCCGGGCTGCTCCAGGAACTGAGTCAGGGCCTCGGCAGTTTCGTGAAGGACTTGAAGGCTCTGGGGCACCTTGATCGCACGCTGGTGATGACGTTCAGTGAGTTCGGTCGGCGAGTCGCAGAGAACGAGCAACAAGGAACCGACCACGGCACCGCGGGCGTGATGTTCCTGGCTGGCGGGAATGTGAAAGCCGGTATCCACGGCGCGCGACCGAATCTGACCGATCTCGATGAGGGTGACCTGAAGTTCGGGACGGACTTCCGCCGCGTGTACGCGACCGTTCTCGCGAACTGGTTCAAGGCGGACCCGAAGTCAATTCTGGGCGGGGAGTTCCAGCCGCTTCCGTGCCTCGCGTGACAACGAATTGTGCGCGCCTTTCGCGGTCGGCCGCATGAGTCCTGAGGAGCACAGATAGTAATCCCCAGACTCATTGCGGCCAGTTCCAGAAAGCCATCAAAACGAGATCGTATGAGTGGTTCCTCGCTGCCGGTGACGGTTCTTTCAGGCTTTTTGGGAGCCGGGAAGACGACTCTGCTGAATCACGTTCTCGCGAACCGCGAGGGCTTGAGAGTCGCAGTGATCGTTAACGACGTGTCCGAAGTGAACATTGATGGCGCACTGGTCAAAACCGGTGGTGCGGCACTCTCGCGTACCGACGAGAAGCTGGTGGAAATGCAGAACGGCTGTATCTGCTGCACACTTCGCGAGGACTTGCTACAGGAGGTAGCGCGGTTGGCCAAGGAGGGCCGCTTCGATTACCTGCTGATCGAATCTACGGGCGTTTCGGAACCGCTCCCGGTTGCCGAGACGTTCACGTTCGAGGACGAAACCGGGCACGCACTTTCGGCGGTCGCTCGGCTCGACACAATGGTCACCGTGGTGGATGCGGCCAACTTTCTCGACGACTATTTCTCGCCCGCGTCACTTACGGACCGGAACCTCGCTCTTAGCGCGGAAGACGATCGAGATGTGGTGAACCTGCTAGTCGATCAGGTCGAATTCGCCGACGTGATTGTTCTGAACAAGACCGATCTTGTCTCTTCCGAGAAACTCGATCAACTCGAAGCCGTGATTCGCGCGCTGAACGGCTCCGCGAAGATCATTCGCTCGGAGCGAGGGCGCGTTCCGCTGAACGAAATCCTCAACACCAAGCGCTTCGATTTCGAGCGTGCGGCGAACGCGCCGGGCTGGATGGCCGTGATGCGCGGCGACGAGCGGCCTGAAACGGCCGAATACGGCATCAGCAGCTTCGTCTACCGCGCCCGGAAGCCGTTTCATCCCGAGCGCCTGCACCAGTTTATGGTGAACGACGAGCTGACCGATTCTTTGCTCCGTTCAAAAGGGTTAATGTGGATCGCGACCCGACCGCAGTGGGCCGCCCTGTGGTCGCAAGCCGGGCGCGTGGTGGAGTTGTCACCGCAAGCCGTGTGGTGGGCCGATGTCCCGCGTGACCAGTGGCCCACCGACTCGGATGAGCGAACCGAGATCCTGGCAACCTTTGAGGGCGAATACGGCGATCGTCGACAAGAACTGGTCTTTATCGGGCAATCGCTCGATCAGGTCGCCATTCGCGCCGCTCTCGATGCCGCGCTGATGACGGAAGCCGAGATGTGCGGCGGATCAGTCGCGTGGGCACAAATCAACGACCCGCTCCCCGAATGGCTCGCGCTCGATCAATAACTCGTGCCCGTTTATCACGCGGGCGCCTCGAAACGCGCCGCAATCCCCCGATTCATGCACCTCGTTCCGTACCTTTTTGCGCGAAATCCCGCTCCCAATTGTCCCGCGCCCGTATCGCAATAGTCCCCGAACCGTGCTCGTACACGGTTTGAGGGTACGAAGACCGTGCGGCGCGCGGAATTGTGCTTACAATGAGGGGATGCAAGAGCCGCCGATTCGACCCGCGTTGAGCGCATGACGACAACAGAAATCGTAAAGAACATCCACCACTACTGCATCGGCCTCAGTTACCTGTGCGCCTTCCTGCTCGAAATCGCCCGGCTGCTGTGGCCGGCGCGGGGCTGGCGGGTCGCGGGGCTGGTGTTCGGTGCGGCGGGGCTGTTCGCGCACACCGCGTACCTGCTCGTGCAGCAGCCGTCGCCCGCGGTGCCGTCCGGTTCGGTGCTCATGCTCGCATGGGTGCTCGCCCTCTTTTACTTCTACGGCACTGTTCACCACGCGAGACAGGCGTGGGCCGTGTTCGTGCTGCCGGTCGTTATTGGATTGGTTGTGGTGTCGCGCATTTTGCTCACCGCGGAACCCGAACACGCGGCGTTCGATGTTGGTGAATGGGCGTCCGGTGAGCGCTTCTGGGGCGGCGTACACGGCCTGTTAATTCTGTTCGCGTCGGTGGGTGTGAGTGTGAGCTTCCTTGCAAGTATGATGTATCTAATTCAGGCGCGACGATTGAGGAACAAGGTCAGCCCGGGGACCGTGGTGCCGATGCTCAGCCTGGAGCGGCTCGAAACGATGAACCGGCGGGCGCTGAACATCGCGTTCCCGCTCCTCACCGCGGGGCTCCTGGTCGGCACACTACTCCTCCCGCACGGACTCTCGTTCGGCGACAATTGGCTGTCGCTCAAAGTGCTTTCCACAGCGGGTTTGTGGCTCGAATTCCTGGTACTCCTCTACCTGCGGTACGGTGCCCACGTTCCGGCCCGGCGCCTCGCGCTCTTTTCGATCGCGGCGTTCGGTCTGTTGCTCGTGGCGCTCGCGGCGTCGCACCCGTTCGCGATCGGAGGGGTGAAATGAACCTCCGTGCGATCGGCTGTAACGTGGCGTCCGCCCCGGTCGGGGTGCGTGAACGGCTCGCGTTCAACGCGGAAAAGACCCAAAGAGCGCTCGCCGAACTGAACTCCCGGTTCGCGGCCGAAGCGGTGATCCTCGACACGTGTAACCGCGTCGAGATCTATCTGTCGCGCCAGGAAACGGTTGCGCCACTACACATCCCGCTCATGGCCGAGTTCCTGTCGGAAGTTCACGGCGTGGCCCCGGCCGAGATCGTTCCGCACCTCTACGAGCACGCGGACTCCGCTGCCGCTCGGCACCTGTTCCGTGTCGCGTCCGGCCTGGACAGCGTGGTACTCGGCGAGGGGCAGATCGCGGGGCAGGTGAAAGACGCTTACGAGTCCGCGCACAAATCCACCGCGACCGGTCCGCTTCTTAACGTGCTGTTCCCGACGGCTCTACGGGTGTCGAAGCGCGTGCGGACCGAAACCGGCATCGCGCACGGACACGTCTCCGTTTCGAGCGCCGCGGTGGACTTCGTGCGCCAGGTGTTCGACACGTTCACCGATAAAACTGTGCTCGTGATCGGCGCCGGGAAGATGGGCCGGCTCACGCTGAAGCACCTCGCGGAACTGGAACCCGCGGCGATCCTGGTGACGAACCGCAACGCGGACCGGGCGACGGCCGTCGCCCGCGAGTGCGGTGGAGTGGTGGTGCCCTGGGCACAGTTGGACGATGCGCTAGTGCGCGCCGACATCGTGCTCAGTACGACGGGAGCGCCGGAGCCGGTTGTGAGCGCGGGCCGGTTCGACGAGCGGGTGCGCCCGCAGCGCGCGGGCCGGCCGCTCGTGGTGTTCGACATGGCCGTGCCGCGTGACTTCGACGCGCGCATCCACGACGGCGACACCGTGAGCGTGTTCAACGTGGACGACCTCGCGCGCGAGGCCGACCGCAGCATGGGCGAGCGCAAGCGGCACCTGTCCTCGGCGGAGCGCATCGTCGAGTCGGAGGTCGAGAAGTTCGTGGCGGAGTGGAACCGTCGCGCGAACGGTCCTGTAATCGGCCAACTGACAGCCGAAGTAGACCGGGTCCGTGACTCGGTGCTGGGTCCGCTGCTCGGTAAGCTGAACGGTAAGCTCACGGACAAGGACAAGTCGGACATTGAGGGCGCATTCCGCCTGTTCCAGAACCGGCTCCTGCACGGCCCGATCGCCGCTCTGCGCGAGGCCAGCAGCGAGGGGCACAGCGGGGGCCTCCGCGAAGCCCTCCGGAAACTCTTCGGGCTGAAGGGGTAGCACTGAGTTTCCGCCCCTCATTCTCCTCTGTGACAATGAAGTCGAGAACGGAGGGTTTATGGCTACGGACGTTACCGCGCTATCGACGGAAGTACCGCCGCTCCGCGACGGGGACCGACTCACGCGCACCGAATTCGAGCGCCGCTGGGACGCAATGCCGGAGGTGAAGAAGGCCGAACTCGTCGACGGAGTGGTTTACATGCCCGCCCTCTCGCGCGACCACGGCGTTCCTCATTTCGGCCTGATCGGGTGGCTGTGGATGTACCAAACTCTCACGCCGGGTACCGAGGGAGCCGACAACGCGAGCGTTCGGTTCGATGACGACAACATGGTGCAGCCGGACGCGCTGTTGCGTGTCCTCGAATCACACGGCGGACGGTGCCGCGTAACGCGCGATCGCTATTTGGAAGGCGGCCCCGAACTGGTTGTCGAAATCGCGAACACCACGGCCGATGAGGACATCGGGGCGAAGCGCGACGTGTACCGACGGTTCGGGGTGCAAGAGTACATCGTGTGGCGGGTCGCCGACCGGGCGCTGGACTGGTTCGTGTTGCGCAACGGGTACTACTGGCCGCTCGCTCCCAGCGCAGACGGCATCATCCGCAGCGAAGTGTTCCCGGGTCTGTGGCTCGATTCGGTCGCAACCGTTGCTGGTGACGCGGCCCGCGTTTTAACCGTGGCTCAACTGGGGCACGGGAGCCCGGAACACGCGGCGTTCGTTACGGAATTGCGCCGCCGTGCAGGGTACTCCGCTTGAGGAGGTAGCAACAAGCGGCGTCACTCATCGCTAACCTCCACGCGGGTCACCTCGAAGAACGGCTGATTCGCGAACAGTGCCCACGCGCCCGCGCGTTGGGCGTCCGTGGCTTCGTCCTGGCACAAGTCCCACCACTCCACCCAATCCAGAAGCCGGAACCCCGTGGGCCACGGCAACGGCGGTTCCAGGGTGGCCACGGCCGCGAAGAACCTCGCTTCCGTCAGGCCGGTCATGGGCGGTGTGTACACCTGAAACGGGTTCATCAGTTGAACGACCGCGGCCGCGAGTTCGTCGCGATAAGCCAGGGCCGCGGAATGGTCGGCGAACAACCGGATCGGTACCCGTGACCCGGTGTCGCTCCCGCGGCGCCCGTGGCAGATGTGCCCGGACGCACCGAACGCGCGCCGCTGCACCAAGAACGCGACGCCCGCACGCGGGGGCACGTCCCCGGCACCTCAGTAACCTCAAACGTACCCGAGCGCCCGGACTGACGGACGCGCGTAGTCCGGAGCCAGCGGAACTGTGTCAGGTACTCCGGGCGCCGGAACGGGTTGTGGTTCATCTCCTCGCACATCTCCGCGGCGCGCCTCGCGGTTCGGTACGCGCGCAACGGGAACCCGCCCTCGTCGTCCGACTCGCCGACGGCCATGCCGGGGTGGGCCGGGACATCGAACGTCCCGTAGAACGTCTCGATCGGGAACCAGGATTCACGGTCCACGAAGCGGATCTCCTGGATCAGCGGGAGCAACGTGCCCGCCTGCTCCTCGGCCACGTCGAAGAACCGCACCTTGTCGAACGCGGCCCAAGCGTGGGCCAGTTGGTCCGCGCTCCAGGTGTGCGCGAACGCCTCCCACCACGCGCGCCAGTCGTCATGGCGCAACTCGCTGACGGGCGGCTCGATGCCCGCGTCCATGAGCCAGTCGTGGAGCCGCGGGCCATCGAGGGACGACTGGAAGAACACGGAGCGCCCGCCGAAGCGGAACGGGTTCTCGGACTCGCGCGCGGCCGATTCGCACTCGCGACGGTGTGCTTCGGCGTCGTCAAACGTGTCGAGAGTAGCAACGGGAACGGTCGTGGGTACGCGCCGCGTGTACGGGTCGCCGTGCGGAGCCTGGTACCACCCCAACTGGCGAACGGTGTAACGTGGAACACTCATGACACTCGGGGGGCAAGAATGCGCCACGGATGAACACAGAAAACACGGATCAAGGCAAAGGGCAGATGCGTTTGTAGCCCCGCTAGGGGCGAAGGCGGGTAGCCAGGGGTGAAGCGCAGCTTCACCCCTGGCGGGTTGCCGAGCCAGCCAGGAATCCTCACACCGGGGTTTGCGGAGGTCCGCCAGGGGTTGCGCTGCGCTTCACTGCGCTTCACCCCTGGCTACTCGCCTTCGCCCCTAACGGGGCTACAAACGTACTGTCTTCTGATCTCTGCTTTTTGTCTTGTTCTGCGTTTTCTGCGTTCATCCGCGGCGAGTTTTGTCTCATCTCTTTTCGTTCCACGAACGGTTGGCGTATTTCTCCGCACGAATGGCCGGGGTGCGTTCTTGTTCCTCTGTGGTCCATTTGCCCGGAACTATCGTCCAGCCCGTATCGATCGCGAACGCTTCCGTTAGCATCTGCGCGAGAGGTTCGGGAGCGAATTTCGGCGCGCCCGCATCGTCGCACACGCCCGGAAGCTGCGGAGCGAACTCGCTGCGGTGGAGCAGGATGCTACCGTGTTGCAACATCGCGCCGCGCATCTTCCGCTGGGCGCTTCCCGCTACCTTCGAGCCGTTCAGGAGCAGGTCGCCGGGCGTTTGGTGCAGGAAGCACACGAGCGCCCCGAGCTTCTGTTCCTCACCGCAGACAACCGCGTGCGTCTTCACGCCGTGTTCCTTCAGCACGCCCTGCACAACGTGGTGGAACCGGCAAATCCAGTGTTCTTGCGACACCCACTCTTTACCCGGCGGTAACGCGAGGGCGTAGGTGAGCTCGTGGTGGTGGACGATCGCCGCCCCGCCGGTCGATCGACGGACCCACGGCAGCCCCGCGAGGTTCGCGTTGGCGCTGCGTTCCTCGGTGTGTTGGAAGTACCCGAGTGAGAGTGTCGGCTCGGTCCAGGTGTAAAACCGCAGCGACGCGACCCCGCCCACGGCGGATTCCAGCATCGCTTCGTCTGCGGACATATTCGTAGCGCCGTCGGCACCGGCGAACGGCAACAAGCGGATGGTTTGGCTCATAACAGCATTTTACCGATCCGATGGCACGCGGAGACACAGGGCTCCCGCCCTGTGCTACGGAAGTCGGCCCCATCCGGGGCGAAGACAAATACCGTCAATACCTTTCACGCCGCGGAGCGGCCGGCGTTCGTAGCACAGGGCGGAAGCCCTGTGTGCCTTTTAGTTTTGGCTCAAATCAGACGAATCCGCGAAATCCATCGATTCACTTGTCGAAAACACGGGTAGATATTACGATTTCAATGTGATATCACTCAGATATCGGAGGACGTGTCGTGGAAGACCGTGAGCTGAAACTGTGGTCGGGCTGGCTCGGGCTGTTCGGAGTGCTGGTCGGTTTGGGTGCGATCATCGCACTCATCGTGCTGGCCTCACAGTGGAAGGAGCCGAAATTGGTGTGGGCGATCGTTCCGCTGTCGCTTCTGTGGGTGATTTCTCTGGCGGGGTTCATTGTGAACGGGCCGAACCAGGCGCGCGTGGTGCAACTGTTCGGTAGCTACGTCGGCACGCTGCGCAAAACCGGGTTCTTCTACGGCAACCCGTTCTACTGGCGCACGCGGGTGAGCCTGCGGGTGCAGGTGTTTGAAACGGGGATGAACAAGACGGACGAAACGAAGGACGCGACCGGGCGGGTCATCACGCAGGCGACGTCGCACCGCGAGCCGCTCAAGGTGAACGATCACGACGGTACGCCGATCGAGATCGCGGCTGTGGTGCTGTGGAAGGTGGTGAACGCGGCCGAAGCGGTGTTCCAGGTGGATGACTACGAGGAGTTCGTGAAGCTCCAGGCGGACGCGGCTCTGCGTAATCTTGCGAGCCGCTACAGCTACGACGCGCCCGACACCGATGCGCACTCGCTCCGCGGGCACATCGAGGAAGTGGCGAGCCAGTTGAAGCTCGAACTCCAGGCGCGAATGCGGCAAGCCGGAGTGGAAGTTCAGGAGGCGCGCATCAGCTACTTGGCCTACGCACGCGAGATCGCGTCCGCGATGCTCCAGCGGCAACAGGCCGGGGCCATCATCGCGGCCCGTGCGAAGATCGTCGAGGGAGCCGTGGGGATGGTGGAGCACGCGCTCCAGATGCTCAGCGAGAAGAACATCATCGAACTGGACGCCGAGCGCCGGGCCGCGATGGTGAGCAACCTGCTCGTAGTGCTCTGCGGGCACAACGCCCCGCAACCCGTGCTCAACACTGGCACGCTGTACAACTGAGAAGAACCTCTCCCCAACCCCTCCCCTAAAAAGGGAGGGGCTTAAAACGGTCGCAGATATTTCGTGTCGGTTGTATTTGGTTCTGTTCCCCCTTCCTTCTTAGGGAAGGGGGTTAGGGGGTTAGGTCCGCCTTTCTCCCCTTCCCTTTAGGGAGGGGGTCGGGGGGTAGGTTCTTCAGGAGCCACGCATGTACCTTGCACTCGCTCTGGTTCTAGCCGCTCCACCCGCCGCGGACGTCCCCGCGCCGCGACTGCTCAGCGAACTGGTGGAACTGAAGACCGACACTGGCGTGCTGTATGGCACGCTCGATCTGCCCGAGAAGACCGGGCCGTGGCCGGTGGTGCTGCTTCATGCCGGCTCGGGGCCAACAAATCGTGACGGGAACGGACCGCTCACTCGCACCGACAATCTCAAGATGGTCGGCCGGGCGCTCGCCGCGAAGGGGATCGCGGTGTTGCGGATCGACAAGCGTGGAGTGGGCGCAAGCACTCCCGCACTGGCGAAAGAGGAAGACGTGCGGGTCGAGACCTACGCGACTGATGTGCTCGCGTGGGCGGGATTGCTCCGCAAAGATGCGCGATTCACGAAGCTCGGTTACATCGGTCACAGCGAGGGCGCACTCATCGGGTTGGTCGCGGCGAAGGACGCGAAGTTCGACGCGATCGTTTCTCTGTGTGGTCCGGGGCGCCCGCTTCAAACAGTTCTTCGCGAGCAACTGAAACGGGGACTGCCGGACGAACTGTACAAGCAGAGCGACACAATTCTGAGAGAACTAGAAGCCGGGCACACGGTCAAAGACACGCCCAAAACACTGGCCGCGTTGTTCCGACCAAGCGTTCAGCCGTACCTGATTTCGATGTTCAAGAACGACCCGGCGAAGCTGGCAACTGGGGTGAAAGCACCCTTTCTAATCGTGTCCGGATCGACCGACATTCAAGTTTCGGCCACGGACGCGAAGTGCTTGAGCGATGCCAACACGAGTGCCAAGGTTGTGACCATTGAGGGCATGAACCACGTGCTGAAGACGGTGCCCAAAACCGATCGGGCGGAGCAGCTCCCGAGCTATTCGGACCCGGCACTGCCGCTGCACCCGAAGCTGATGCCGGAACTCGTGGGGTTCTTCCAGAAATCGTTGGGTGGGAAATAGAGAGTTGGGGCGCCCGCTCACCGAGGACATTGGGGTATGGCCAAGAAAGACGTGAAACCGTTCCTGCTGCGACTCGACCCGCGCGTCCACGCGGCGGTACAGCGCTGGGCCGAGGAAGATTTGCGCAGCTTGAACGGGCAGATCGAGTTCATTCTGCGCCAGGCGCTCGTAAAGCGCGGCGTCAAGCTGACCGACGCCGACGAGAAAGCGCCCGACGCAGATACTTGAAGCTACAATACCCCGGCCGTCACTCCATTCGGTCGGGAGCGCTCATGTCAAATGCCCCGGAAGTGATTCGCGCGAAGTGCTGCATCGCCGGCGGCGGACCTGCAGGGATGGTGCTCGGTCTCCTCCTCGCACGAGCCGGGGTCGAGGTCGTCGTTCTGGAGAAGCACGCCGATTTCCTCCGCGACTTTCGCGGCGACACCATCCACCCGTCGACGCTCGAAGTGGTCCACGAACTCGGGCTCCTCGATGAGTTCCTCCGCCACCCGCACCAAGAAGCGCGCGTGCTCGCGGGTAACGTCGCGGGCGCCGAGTTCCCGCTCGCCGATTTCGCGCACCTCCCGACCAAATGCAAGTTCATCGCGCTGATGCCGCAATGGGATTTTCTGGATTTCGTGAGCGCGCACGCGAAGAAGTACCCGACGTTCCGGCTCGTGATGCGCGCCGCGGTCACGGACCTGATCGAAGAGAACGGGCGGGTACTCGGCGCGCGAGCGACAACGCCCGAAGGGGCGCTCGAAGTTCGGGCAGACCTCACCGTCGGTGCGGACGGCCGGCACTCCACAGTGCGCGCTCGCGCCGGGCTACCCGTACAAGATTTCGGCGCGCCGATGGACGTGTTGTGGATGCGCCTGTCGCGTAAACCGTCGGACGGTGAGCGCCCCGTGGGGCGGTTCGACCGCGGGCGCATCTTCGTAATGATTTATCGCGGCGATTACTGGCAATGCGGGTTCGTGATTCCGAAGGGCGATCACGCCGCGGTAATGACACGAGGACTCGAAGCGTTCCGCGCTGACATCGCCTCTGTGGCACCGTTTCTTGCGGATCGCGTGCAGGAATTGCAGAGCTGGGAC
Source organism: Gemmata sp. SH-PL17 (assembly GCF_001610855.1). Classification (NCBI taxonomy): domain Bacteria; kingdom Pseudomonadati; phylum Planctomycetota; class Planctomycetia; order Gemmatales; family Gemmataceae; genus Gemmata; species Gemmata sp. SH-PL17. The sequence goes on along the minus strand of NZ_CP011271.1, from coordinate 6,652,429 downwards.
GATGTGAAGCTGCTCACCGTTACGGTAGACCGGTTGCGGAAGTGGTGGCGCCCCGGGGTGCTGTGCATCGGCGACGCGGCCCACGCGATGTCGCCCGTTGGCGGAGTCGGGATCAACCTCGCGATTCAGGACGCGGTCGCGACCGCGAATATTCTCGCAGAGAAACTCCGCGCCGGGACCGTAACCGGAGCGGATCTCGCCGCGGTGCAACGGCGCAGGACTCTTCCAACACAACTGACGCAGTGGATTCAGGTCCAAGTGCAGAAGAAAGTGATTACACGCGCGCTGTCGGCTCACAGGTCATTGAAGGTGCCCACCGCGGCGCGCCTTCTTCAGCGGTTCCCGATCTTGCGGCGCATCCCGGCGCGGCTCGTTGGAATCGGAATTCGGCCCGAACACGTGCGGACGAAAGACACCTTCAAGTAAATCGATCGCTACGAGGAGAACCGCCGCTCTAACAGAATCGGCACGTATTGATTGCTTCGTAGATTCAGGAATTCGTCAAGGAGCGACATAGCACGGACACCGGCGCATCTTTCCGCGGGTGCGACCCTTTTCGGGGTCTCGATCGGCCGGGGCGTAAACAGACATCGGCGATAGCTTCGGTTTCTCGACCACTGGCCTTTATCTGGTTGCCCAGCATGCGACCAACGAGATGGCCGTTCTGTTCTGCGTGTCTGACTCGACCGCCGGTACGGTGCGGCATTTAGAGGCCGTTGAACAAGCCAATTTTCGGCGGGCATTTAAATATGCAATTTAATTAAATGATTTGGCAATTATAATACGACCTGTCGCTTGCGTCGCCGGTCAGCCGTACCAACGTGCCCCAGGCGGAGCGGTCGGGGACATGGATGCCCCAAGCGGCCCGAAACTGGCAAGCACCTGCGAATCATCGGTCCCACTCTCCCGAGGGTTGTCATGCGCGGTCCGGCGAAATGCCTCTGTTTAGTTGTCCTGATTACTCTGCTCGGAGGGTGCACGAAAAAGGTGTCCGAGGAGAACGCCAAAAAGGTGCAGCCGGGCATGACGCTGTCCGAGGTCGAGGCGATTCTCGGCTCGGGCCGAAAGGACGGAGCGGACCAGTACGAGTGGACCACCGAGAAGGGCAAGCTCCGGATCGGTTTCAGCAACAACAAGGTCACGCGGATCGAACACCAGGGCGCCCCGCGCGTCCTGACGGAAGAAGAACAAGCCGCGGAGAAAGCGCGGACCGACGCGAAATGGGCCGAGCAGAAGAAAGACGCGGACCGCGTCATGCAAGACCGGGACCGGATCAACGCTCTGAGCAACGTCTACTCGCTCCTATTTGCCGCCGTTGGTACGGGGGACCGGCTCCCCGCGAACGAAGCCGCGGCCGCGGCGAGCCCGCTGGCGAACGTGAACAAGGGAATGGACGCGATCCGCTCCGGGCGCGTGGTCGTGCGCTGGGGCGCGGCGATCACCGACGACGTTTGGGCGTATGAAAAGGACGCTCCCACCAAAGGCGGGTACGCCGTCGGTGAGAAGTACAACCCGCCCGAGAAACTGACCGCAGAGCAACTGCGCCCGTTCGCGGGCCGATAATAGTCGTTGAAAGGAGCACTACGCGGCCCGTCGCGCCCGTGGGCGACGGTGCTACGCAGCGCTATTCCCGGTGACCCTCGGCACAGCGTTCTTGACCGCAAGCCGCGGGTATGCGACAGTTTGATTGCTGCACGAGCGCGCCACGCGCACCCACCCGCCGAGTTCTTCCCACCACCCGTGCCCGTCCCGGAGGCCCATCATGTTCAGCCTCGATCTCGGTTCTTCTGGCCGTTACTGCGACGGTGCCTCGCGCCGCGACTTCCTCCGGATCGGCGTCGCGGGGATGGCGAGTTTGGGGCTGCCGGACGTGCTGCGTGCGAAGGCGACCTCGGCTCAATCTCCGACGAGCAGCAAGAATACGTCCGTGATCCTGATCTGGCTCGACGGTGGCCCCGGGCACATGGACATGTACGACATGAAGCCGGACGCGCCGGCCGAGTACCGCGGGATCTGGAAGCCGATTCGCACTAAGGTGCCCGGTTTCGACATCACCGAGCTGTTCCCCAAGCAGGCGCAGGTGACCGACAAGTTCTCGATGGTGCGCTCGCTGTACCACGACACCGGCGACCACTTCGCCGGCGGGCACCGGATGCTGACGACCAAAGACATGGGCGTGTCCGGGGCGAACAACGCGCAGAAGTTCCCGGGCATTGGCGCCATCGTGAACCGCGAACTCGGTTCGCGCGTGAACGGGATGCCGGGCTACACTGCGACCCCGCACGCGGCCAGCATCGGGATCGCACCCGGGTATTTCGGCGCCCACATGCTCGGCGCGCAACACGACCCGTTCTTAACCGGCGACCCGAGCGTCGCGAACTTCCAGGTGCCGAACCTGAACCTCGCGAACGGGCTGACGCTGGAGAAGATGGAGGACCGTCGGTCACTGCTCACGCACTTCGACAATAAGCGCAAGCACCTGGACACGCACCCGACGGCTCAAGCAATGGACCGGTTCGGGCGCGAGGCGTATGAGTTCGTGACGGGGCCGACCGCGCGCGAAGCGTTCGCCATTAGTAAGGAAAGCACCCGGCTCCGCGACCGGTACGGGCGCGACACGTGGGGTCAATCCACGCTCCTCGCCCGTCGGCTGGTCGAGGCCGGTTCGACGTTTGTTACGGTCCACTTCGGTGGGTGGGACCACCACTGGGATCTGAAGACCGGTTACGAGAACTACTTACCGAAGGTCGATCGCGCGGTCTCCGCGCTGTTCACCGACCTCGACGACCGCGGACTACTCGACACAACGCTCGTAGTTCTGTGCGGCGAGTTCAGCCGCACCCCGAAGATGAACGACGGCGGAAACGGCGGCGCGCCGATGAGCCAGGGCACGCCGGGGCGCGACCACTGGGGCAGCGCGATGTTCTGCCTTATGGGTGGCGGCGGCGTGAAGGGCGGGCAGGTCGTCGGCTCGACGGACCGCCTCGGCCAGCGCCCGCACACCCGCGCAGTCACACCCTCGAACATCCACGCCACGATTTACCAGGTTCTCGGCATCGACCCGAAGCTACAACTACTCGACCCGAGCGGTCGACCCGTCAACGTGCTCGACGATCCCGAACCGATCAGCGAGTTGCTGTGACCGTCCTCGGGACCACGGGCGGAATAACCGCGGTCCCAGGATCAACCCAATCACTTCGCCTTCAGCACGTCCAGAGCGATGTGCGACGCGAACTTCGGCGTGTGGTAGACGCGCTGCGTCGCCTTCTGGAAGTCGCTATCCACGGCCTCGAAGATGTTCGGGACGAACTTCTGCGGGTTCCGGTCGATCACCGGGAACCACGTACTGCTCACCTGCACCATGATCTTGTGCCCCTTGCGGAACCGGTGGTGCCCCCAGTTCAGGTCGATCGTGTACTCCTCCACCGCGCCGGGCTTCACGGGCTCGGGCTTCTCCAAACTCTTGCGGAACCGCGCCCGAACCGGCTCGCCCGCGATGAGCAGTTGGGAACCGGCCAGGTCTGCGGGCTTCGTGTAGTCGTCGGGGTACACGTCAATCAACCGAACGATCCAGTCACAGTCCGTGCCGGACGTTGAGCCGAACAGCTTCACCTTCATCGAACCGGCTACGATCACGTTTTCCGCGAGCGCTTCCGTCTCGTAAGAGAGCACGTCCGGGCGCCCGTGCGCGAATCGCTGGTCCTGCACCATCCACTCGGGCCACTCGGGACCGGGGTACGTCGGGCGCACCGGGCGCGGGCGGTACGGAACCGGGTTCGCGGGATCGGAGACGTATTCGTCCGCTTCGGCCGCTCCTTCCGCCGGCGGATCGAAGCTCAACTTGCCCTTCGGGTGAAAGTGCAGTTTTCGCGATACGACGCCCTTCGGGGGCCAAGAATCATACGTCTCCCACTTGTTCGCCCCGGTCTGGAACATGCGCGCTTCGGGCGGCGCGCCCTTGCCGATGTCCTTCAAGTAGTGCGCGAAGAACGGAGCCTGTATCTCTTTTCGGAAGTGCGCGCCGGTGGCCGAATCGAACGGGATGCGCCCCAACTTGTCGGCCCTACCGCCGCCCCACCCGCCGTGGTTCCACGGACCGACCACGAGGAAATTCTGGTTCTTGGTGTCGTGCTTCTCCAGCAACTCGTAGATCTTCAGCGGCCCGCGAAAATCCTCCTGATCGTACCAGCCCGCCACGTTCAGCGTCGGCACCGTGACTTTCGTGAGCCGCGGTTCGAGCGACTGCGTTTTCCAGAACGCATCATAGTTCGGGTGCGCAACGAAGTCGTTCCACGTCGGGAGCGTGTGCTTGAAGTGCAGCCGGTTCACGTTCGAGAGCGCGCCGAGCTTCAGGTACCACTCGTAGGTGTCGTGCTTGTCGAACTTGAAGCTGAAGTTGCTCTTGTCCGTCTCCATCATCGCGACGTACTCGAACCCGTAACTGAGCCGGAACGCGCCGTTGTGGTGGAAGTCGTCGCCGAGGAACATGTCGACCGGCGACGCTTGCGGGGAAACCGCTTTGAGTGCCGGGTGCGGGTCGAGCATCGCGACCGCCGCGAGCCAGCCGGGGTAGCTGATCCCGAGCATCCCGACGCGCCCGTTGTTGTTTTTCACCTCCTTCAACAACCAGTCGATGGTGTCGCTCGTGTCGGACGCTTCATCCACGGCTTTCGGGTCTTGCGGGTCGCGCGCCGGGCGCGTCATCACGAACGTCCCCTCCGACTTGAATCGCCCGCGAATGTCCTGAAGAACGAAGGCGTACCCGTCGTCGATCATCTCCTTGAAGTAGTCCCGGAATAGCCGCTCCGTGCGCCCGTCGATGCCGTAGGGTGTGCGGAGCAGAACGATGGCGACCGGCCCCTTCGGGGCTTTCGGCACGTGAACCGTGGTGAACAGTTTCTTCCCGTCGCGCATCGGGATCATCGCTTCCGTGCGCTCGAACCGGGTATCGGTTTTCGGCTGTTGTGCGTATAAAGTCGCGGTGGTAACAAGGAGCGCAAAAAGAGCCGAGGCGAGTCGTCGCATGAGTAAGGGGCTCGTGTTGGGTACGGGGGAACCAGTTTGACCGGTGTAATGCAGAAGAACTTTTGACAGTCTCGCATCCAGGGGTTTCAACCCCTGGCTATTCTCGGTGACCCCGTTGGGGTCATAAAGACAGCGCCTCTGGCCTCTGGACCCCAACGGGGTCACCGGAAATAGCCAGGGGTTGAAACCCCTGGAATCCTTGTTAATTCTGTCAAAAATCTTCATTCGATTGCGCGCGCCGGCCCAGCCTACTCGTCGCAGCAGGGGCACTTGTCCGGCACGAACACGGTGAGCGTGGCGGCGAACTTGGTCGCCTCGTACTTGTCACCCTTCTCATCCGTCTCGTGGTGCGCCACGACGAGGTAGTAGTTGCCGGTCTTCGGGGTGAAGCTCGCGCGCCCGTCCTTGTCCGTGGTGCGGTCGTAAGTGGGGTCGGTTCCCTCCTTGAGTGCGCCCCCGCGCGGGACGAAGCTCACGCGCGCCCCCGCGAGCGGCTTCCCGGCGAGGAGCAGCTTCACCTTGAGGGCGGTTCCCGGCCCCATCGGGGCGACCGGGTTCACCTCGGGCACCAGTTCCAGTTTGTGGCCGAGCGGCTTGTCGAAGCCGGTCAGGTTGGCGGGCACCTTGTCGAGCGAGTTGGAAACCACGAAGTACGTCTTGGCGCTGCGAACGGCCCGCACCGGCTTGCCGTGGTTCACGACGGTGTCGGAACTCTGCGCGGCGACGTACAGCCCGGCCTTCGCGGGTGCGAACTTCGCGGTGTGAAAGCCTTCTTTGGGCGCGTATCCGAGATCCGCCAGATCGGGCTTCAGATCGTAGCTCTTGCCGTCCGGCCCTACCACAACCAACGCCCCCACGGACTCGCTCGGGAGTTTCCCCGCGATCTTGAAGTCGCGGTGATCGTTGCCGTGGTTGCCGAGCAGCAGATCAATGTGAACGGCGTCGCCGGTCCGAATGATGTGGGCGTTCGTTTGAACCCAGGTGTCGTGTGCGATCGCGGGTATTCCGAGGAGCGCGAGGGCAAGAACAGCAGCCAAACTCGAACGGCTCATAAGGTAGGTTCCCTTAGCGGTTCAGTGCTCGTGTTTCAGGCAGTTTCTCCGTTGTACGCGCGCCACGCTCCCGCGCCAAAAGGAATCTCGCGTACCGATCGAAGCGAATACGCGGACGGCACGGCCCCGCACGCCGCGCCCCCCGGACCGAAGCCTCGCGCCGCAAAAGTGGGTACGCGGACCGCTGAGTAAAGTTGTGTGAGAGCGTTTTTCGCGCGGGAGGAATTCGGATGGAGGTCGAGGTTCCGTTTCGGCTGACCGAACGCGCGGCGCGCATTCGCACCCAGGCCCGCGCGTTGCTGAATTCCCACGGGTTGACCGCGTGGGAGTTCGGGTTTAACGCGAACGTGCGGCGCGCCGGCGTGTGCTTCTACCCACACGCGGGCGAACCCGGGCGCATCGAACTGTCGGTCCATTTCGCAGCGCGAAACACCGACGAGGAAGTGCTCGACACACTGCTCCACGAAATCGCGCACGCACTGGTCGGTCCGAGGCACGGGCACGATGCGGTTTGGCGGGCGAAGTGTCGCGCGATCGGCGCACGCCCGGAAGCGTGTTACGGCGAAGAGATCGAGATGCCGCGTGGTCGTTGGCGGGCGCTGTGTCCGGGGTGTGCCGCGGAGTACGACCGGCACCGGCGCCCGGCCCGCGCAGAGGGGTGGTATTGCCGACCTTGCGGCCGGAATCGCGGGCAGTTGCAGTGGCGCGAAGCGGAGTCGAGTTAGGCTTGCGTATCGAGGAGCGCGAACACCACGCGGATCGCGTCGTAACTCACTTCACCGTTGAGTTCGAGGAACACTGGCTTGAGTTTGGCGGTGCCGTGGATCTCTGCGGCGGCCGCAACTCGCTCGCACACGTCTTCGGGCACCCAGCCAAAGATCGACGCCGGCTTTTCCGTCCGGACGAACTCCGCGAGGTAGTCGGTGATCGTTGGGGCGGTCAACTCGGTCTTGTTCACGACATCTGTAATCGCCGCCCCAGCGCGGAACATCTTGAACGCGAGTTCTTTCTTCCCTCCCGGTTTGGTCGTTGCGGGAGGTAAGGCGACCGGCGCGGTCCTCGGTGCAAGCGCACTTTTTGGCAGCGGCACGTCGTTCATGAGCCCGGTACGCAAACAGTACGCGATGATCGCCTTCAGGAAGGCCCGACCATAAGACTGGAGCCGGTAATCGCCGACACCGGAGATGCGCCGAAGGGCGTCTTCGGTGGTCGGCCGGCCGCGCGCCATTTCCGCCAGCACCGTGTCGGGGAACACCTGTTCCGGCTTCACGCCCGCACGCGACGCCTCCTGTCGGCGGAGCTGACGAAGCGCCTCGAACAGTTTGGCATCGGCCCCGGCGGGCAGCGCGAACGGTTGCGCGGACGCGGCGGAACTGCCGCGCTTCTCGCGGCGGGCGAGTTGGATGAGCCGCACCGTCTGCTTACCGTTCATCACGGCCCACGATGCGGGGTTCAACTTGAGTAGCGGGTACTCGTCCCCGCTCTGCACGAGCACGTCCTGCCCAATCAGTTGGTAGACCCAATCGCGCAAGTCGGCTTTGGGAACGCTCTTCAGCAGTCCGTGCGTACTCAGCTCGTGGTGCCCGCGTGCGCGGATCGTGGCAGTATCGGCCCCGCGAAGGACGTCGATTACGTGCGCGATGCCGAAACTTTCTTTTACGCGCGCGACGCACGAGAGGATCTTCTTCGCAACAGTCACCGCGTCCGGAACTTCCTGCGTGTCGCCGAGGCACAAATCGCACGCGCCGCAGTTGGGCGCGTCGTAAGTTTGGCCGAAGTGCTGAACGAGCGCCTTGTGCCGACACACGGCCCCGCGGCAGTACCGGGCCATCTCGTCGAGGTGCTTGATACTCGCGGTGACGTACTCAGCCGCGGTCTGCGCCTCTTCCGCCGATTTCTCGATGATCGCCTTGAGCGAGACGAAGTCCGCGCCGGAGTGGAGCAGCACGCACTCGGACTGCAACCCGTCGCGCCCGGCGCGCCCGGTTTCCTGCTGGTAGTGCTCGATAGTCTTGGGCATCGCGGCGTGGACGACGAACCGCACGTTCGAGCGATCGATCCCCATGCCGAACGCGACCGTCGCCACCACGATATCGGCTTCTTCAGCCGCGAACGCTTCCTGCGTGGCCCGGCGCGACTCGTTGTCCATCCCGGCGTGGTACGGTAGCGCGCGGTACCCGGCGGCCTTTAGCGCGGTGGTCATCTCGTCCACGTCCTTGCGGCGCAGACAGTACACGATCCCGGCGTCGCCGGCGTGCCGGTTGAGCACCTCGCGCACTTGCGTCTGCAAATCCAATCTGGGGAGCACGCGGAATATCAGGTTCGGCCGGTCGAAGTTGCCGACCAAAATTTCGGGTTGCTTCAACCCGAGTTGCTGCGCGATGTCACGGCGCACTTGTTCGGTAGCCGTTGCGGTGTAAGCGTGAACGGCGGCCTTGGGGAAGAACTCGCGCAACCGGGCGAGTTGCCGGTACTCGGGCCGGAAGTCGTGCCCCCAGTGACTCACGCAGTGGGCTTCGTCCACCGCGATCGTGTTGGTCCCGGCGTTTTGGAGCATCCGGAACACGTCGGTGTTGACGAGCCGCTCAGGAGACGTGAAGACGAGCCGCGTGGTACCGTTGCGGATGCCCTCGGCGGTGGACGCGCGCTCGGCCGCGGTGAGCGTGCTATCGAGCCGGGCCGCGGGTACGCCGATGCGGGTCAGGTTATCGACCTGGTCCTTCATGAGCGCGATGAGCGGCGAGATCACGACCGTCAGCCCCCCGCGAACGACCGCCGGGGCCTGAAAGCAGAGCGATTTCCCACCGCCCGTGGGCATAACGACGAGCGAATCGCGCCCGGCAAGCGACGCGCGGATAGCCTGTTCCTGAATCGGGCGGAGCGACGAGAACCCCCAATGTTTGGCGACTGCGGCGAACAACGCGGGCGGCAGCGGAGCGGGGGCTGGCACGATAAACCTCGAGAGGAACGGGACCGCGGCTCAAATAAACATCCGTACCCTAACCCAAAACCGTGCTTCGCGTCCAGCCCAGCCGGATAAGAATTGCGAGACGGAGGTCAGTTCGCGGTTCGTGGAGGCTGGCGCGCCCGTTGATGTGTGCGGCCCCCATTCCGAACGCCTCTTGGTGATTGATGGGGACGTGCTTGCCGTGGCTCTGGACGTCGTTATAGCTGGTGAACTCGTCGGTGTTCTACACCGATCCCTTTAATGAAGTTTAATCGCGTAGTTTGCTGAAATTGCCCTTCGCGCCAGGTGGTCGAGCGGCCATATCTCTCACCGGCGCGAACCGAGCACACGTTCGGCGCGTCTAAACCAAGGTCCGAGCCATTCTGACTGGGAGGTCACTATGACGTGGATGATCGCTTCCGAGACAGTTGCGTTTTTCGCCCCGTCGCCGGAGGGATCATTTCCATGCCCGCTTCCATTAGTTTGTTCGATCTCACGTGGGCCGCGCCCGATTGCCCGCCGCTCTTCTCGCGCCTGAACCTGAACTTCGGCCCGGCCCGGACGGGGCTCGTTGGCCGTAACGGGGTCGGGAAGACGACGCTGCTCAAATTGATCGCCGGCGAATTGTGCCCGCGGTCGGGGAGCGTGTCCGTCGTCGGTACCCTGGGGGTTCTGCGCCAAACGGTTCAGGTGAACCCGGACGAAACGGTTGCCGATTTGTTGGGCGTAACAGACGCTCTGGCGGTTCTGAACCGGGCCGAGCGCGGTGAAGCCACCGACGAAGAACTGGCCGATGCCGATTGGACCCTGGAGACGCGGGTCGCGTCTGCACTCGGTCGTGTCGGGCTTGAAACACGTCCCGAAACACCCCTCACCACTCTATCGGGCGGGCAACGCACGCGGGCCGGACTCGCCGCGCTCATTTTTGCGGAACCCGACTTCCTCTTACTGGACGAGCCGACCAACAACCTCGACCGCGACGGGCGCGCGGCCGTCATCGAATTGCTCGCCGGCTGGCGGTCCGGTGCGATCGTGGTCAGCCACGACCGGGAGTTGCTCGAAACCGTCGACGCGATCGTGGAACTGACCACACTCGGTGCCACGCGGTACGGTGGTAATTGGAGCACGTATCGCGCCCTCAAGACCCAGGAACTGGCGGCTGCGAAGCGCGACTTGGCGGACGCGGAGAAGCGTGTCGCGGACGTCGCCCGCAGTGCCCAGGTCACGGCCGAGCGCCATGCGCGGAAGAGCCGCGCTGGTCAGCGGAAGGGGGAGAAAGGCGGGACGCCGCGCATCATTCTCGGTGGGATGAAGGACCGGAGCGAGGACACGAGCGGCGGGAATGCCCGACTCGCCGAGCGCCAGCGCGAGGACGCTCTTGAAGCCGCGTCCGCCGCTCGCGAGCGCATCGAAATCCTGCAACCGCTCACCGTCCGGCTCCCGCCGACGAACCTGCCCGCCAACAAGACGGTGCTGAAATTCGACGCCGTCACCGCGGGCTACGAACCGGACCGGCCGATCGTCCGAGAACTGTCTCTGACCATCATCGGCCCCGAGCGCATCGCCGTTACGGGGCCGAACGGGTCCGGGAAGACGACGCTGCTGGCGCTCGTTACCGGTCAACTGAGTTCCTGGGTCGGAACCGTTCAGGTGATGACCGATTTCGCCGTGCTCGACCAGCGAGTAAGCGCGCTCGACCCAGCAACCACGATCCGCGACAATTTCTTGCGGATCAATCCGCGCGCGGACGAGTTCGCGTGTCGGACCGCACTCGCTCGGTTCATGTTCCGCGCGGAAGCTGCGCTACAAATCGTATCCACACTCAGCGGTGGCCAGCTCCTGCGTGCCGGCCTCGCCTGCGTGTTGGGGGGAGCGACCCCGCCTCCGCTCCTGATCCTCGATGAGCCAACGAACCACCTGGATATCGATTCGATCGAGGCCGTCGAAGCCGGGTTGCGTGCCTACGACGGCGCCCTGCTGATGGTGAGTCACGACGAGTCGTTCCTGGAGGCCATAGGAATTACACGACGGCTGGAGTTGCAACCATGATTCTGATGTCGTCCCCTCTGCACGAGCGACGTCTTGATTGAGTATTGGCTTGACGGGCGGTTCCTCTCCACTATGTTGTTATTTGTTGAGATGAAGTCTCAGTTAATTCGCAGCCTGCTCCGCTATTCAGGTTCCACCCGATATGGCGGTGGAACCCACCTCGCAACGCGGCTCGCGACCCGAATACCGCATTGCCGCGAGCGCCAAAATTGGCGCTCTGGTGCCGGGTGACCGCAGGTGGTCACCGTGCGTCGTTCTGGTGCGCCGCGTAAACTCCGAAATCCCTTCGTTTACAGGGGTTCCGGGTCGGCGTGCTAGAGGCCGGCCGACCCGAAGCGAGGAACCCATGCCGCACCCGCGCCCTACCCACCGCGCGTTCACACTGATCGAGCTACTCGTCGTGATCGCGATCATTGCGATTCTCATTGGACTGTTGCTGCCCGCGGTTCAGAAGGTGCGCGAGGCCGCGGCCCGGATCAAGTGTCAGAACAATTTGAAGCAGCTCGCGCTCGGGGTGATGAACTACGAGTCGGCCAACGGGAAGTTGCCCCCGGCCGAGTACAACTTCCACAACAAGATCACCGGGTACCACATCGAGCACGGGTGGGCCCCGTACACGCTCGCTTAGAAACGGTGACGTAATGAGTGATCGGCATCGGTTTCGCGACCGTCTTCCTCCGGAACGCCTCGGAGGATTGAACGATGTCCAAGCCGTTACTACCCGACGAACTCTGGGTGAAAATCGAACCGCTTTTGCCCCGCCCCAAACGTCGTCGGTTCCGTCACCCCGGTCGCAAGCCGTTGGACCGTCGCAAGGTGCTTACCGGAATCCTCTTCGTGCTCCGGACCGGAATCCGATGGAACGAGTTGCCGTGCGAGTTGGGTTGGGGTTCGGGCAGCCGATGCCGACGTTACCTCAAGACGTGGCATCGAGCCGGTGTCTGGAACCGACTCTACGCCCTGTTGTTGGCCGAGTTGGATGATGCCAAGGCCATCGACTGGTCCAGAGGGGCGGTCGATTCATCGAGTGTTCGAGCCCTGGGTGCGGGCACGAGAACCGGTCCGAACCCTACGGATCGTGGGCGCCCGGGGTCCAAGCACCATGCCGTCGTCGATCCAAACGGTGTGCCTCTGGGTGCGATCACGACCGCGGCCAACGTGCCCGACGTGATCGCGTTGCCGGAAGTCGTGGATGCCATACCCGCAATCGGCCCGAAGCGTCGAGGTCGGCGAAAGCGTCGTCCGAAGAAACTGTACGCGGACCGAGCCTACGACTCGGAGCCTCACCGCCAACGGATGCGTCGTCGGCACATCGAACCGGTGTTCGCTCGAAGACGGACGACGCACGGGAGCGGGCTGGGGAAGTATCGTTGGCCGGTCGAACGGTTCTTTGCGTGGTTGCATCGCTACCGAAGGCTGAGGTTGAGAACGGATCGGAGCACGCACATGCACAACGCCTTCCTGAGCTTGGCGTTGTCCTGCATTTGCTTCGGTTTCCTCTGACCTCATTACGCCACCGCTTCTTACATCGAACAGGGGAGCCTCGTGGCCCCGTACCGCTTCGACGTGACGTGGTGGCACGAGGCGAACCGGGCCGTCGTTTCGACGCCGCTCAAGATCTTCCAGTGCCCGTCCGCGTTCCCGGCCGATCGGCTCGACGACTACATCGATTCCGATGACGACGGCGAAGCGAAGACCTACTACGCCTCGTGCGGTGACTACTTCGTGTGCAAGGGCGTGAAGAAGGATCTGGCGGACCCCGCCAAGGCCCGCTGCACCGACGCGACCGGGGCCTACATCGCCTGCATCGACGGCGGGAAAGAACCGGAGACTAAGTGGGTGGGGGCGCTGGACAAGGAAGAGACGACGTCGACAAGAAGGATCCGGCCAAGAACAAGTATTCCACCGCGACCCGGCTCGCCCAGGTGACCGACGGGGCGTCGAACACGCTCCTGCTCTCGGAGTGCGCCCGCCGGCCGAAGTTCTTCCGCTTCAACACCGAGTACACGAAGAACAAGGGGAACGACCCGGCCAAACCGCTCGACGTGAACAAGGGCGGCGGGTGGGCTGCGAAGGAGAACGCGATCGAGGTCAGTGGGGCCACCGCCGACGGGACCGTCGAGGTCGGGACCGGGGGCACGAAGCGGTCCGGGGGGCCGCTCGCCGTCAACGCTACGAACGAGAAGAACGTTTACGCAATGCACACGGGCGGGGCCAACGCCGCGTTCCTTGATGGCTCGGTCCGGTTCCTTTCCGACAGGCTCGACATCAAGGTTCTGGCCGCGCTCGCGACGCGCGCCAACGGCGAGGTCGTTCCCAACTACTAGCCCGCTCCTGCACCCCACGAAGGGTCAGCCATGCCCCCGACCGAGTCCCCCGCGAAGGTGAAGCCGAACCCGAACGCGCGGTTGCTCACGTACAGGAAGCTCCACACCTGGTTCGGTCTGTTCGCGGCTATCTTCCTAGTGGTGATCGCCGCGACCGGGATCTACCTGAACCACAAGAACACGTTCCAACCCGTGCTGGAACTCGTGGGGGCGCCCCCCAAGGGGGAGGAGCACGCGGGGCCGTCTGGTAAGCCGGGCACGACCGCGGGGGAACTCGCGGCACTGCCGATCGCTCTGTCACAGGCACTGGACCGGGCCGGGCCGCACCTCGGGGACCGCCCGGTCGAGCGCGTCGAGGTGAAGCCCGAGCACGGGCGCGTGGTGTATAAAGTGAAGGCCGTCGGCGGGCCAGAGGTGGTGGTAGACGCGGTCACCGGGGTCACCGAACTCAAGGGCGAGAAGAAGGAGCCGCGGGCCGAGGAATCGAAGGGGGAAAAGGGCAAAGGTGCGAAGCCGAAACCCGAAAAGGCCGGCGCGAACGATGCGGTGACCGGCGCCCCACCGGCCCTGAAGGGTACGGATTGGGGGAAGGCACTCAAGGATCTCCATACGGGGAAGGTCGGTGGCGACGCCGGCAAACTGCTCGTGGACCTTGTGGCCGTTGGTATCATCGTGCTGACGCTGACTGGGATATACTTGTGGGCTGTTCCGGCGTTGCGCAAGCGCCGGTCCGCCCGCGCACGGGCGGCACTCGAGGGCGCCGCCCGTGCGCGGCTCGACGGAGCCGAGCGACCGGTCCCGGTTGCGTCGTAGCGCACGGCACCTTCTACTTCGTAGTGGCGTTGAAATGGTCCGCGAGCGCTCGGCCCGGTGTGGTGGTGCGCCACCTGGGTTTCACGAAACCGAACCCGCTCGCCGAGCGCTCCAAACAACTGCCGCAACTCATCCGGCAACGAGAACACCGCATTTCTTTCCGCAACATTCGCCCGCCTTTTCCGCGCCTCTTTCATTTCACCCCCGTTACACTGGTGCGAATTCTGCCCTCCCTCACGGCGCGATCATGCCGTCACCGGATCTCGAACCTCCAGTTCAGCCGCCGACACAAACGCGGTTCGTTGTCGCCGCGTGGCTCTGCGGGCTTGCTGCCATTCTCTACCTCGATCGCATCTGCATGTCGCAAGCGGTGAAGCCGATCTGCGATGATTTGGGTCTTTCCAAGAACCAGATGGGCGACGTGATGGCCGCGTTCACGCTGGCCTACGGCATGTTCGCGGTGCCCGTCGGCCGGTTGGGGGACAAGCTCGGTCCGCGGTCCGTGCTCGGGGGCATTGTGCTCGTGTGGTCGGTGTTCACCGCGCTCACGGGTCTCGCGACCGGACTCGCTACGTTGCTTGTCGTGCGGTTCTTGTTCGGTGCAGCGGAAGCGGGCGCGTTCCCGAGCGCGGCGAAGGTGATGTCGCGGTGGTTCCCGCACAGCGAACGGGGCCGCGTGCAGGGCGTTATGCTCGCGTTCGCGCAAATCGGTGCGGTGATCGCGCCGGCCGGAGCCGCGTACCTCATCGACGCGGCTGGATGGCGCTGGGCATTCTTCCTGTTCGGCGCGCTCGGCATCGTGTGGGCGGTCGGGTTTTGGGTGTGGTTCCGCAACGACCCGTCACAGCACGCGAGTGTGAATGAAGCCGAACTCGCGCGCATCCACGCAGAAGAAGCCCCGCTCGCCCTCGACCCGGGACCGGTGCCGTGGCGGGCGGTTCTGACCAACCGCGGCGTCCTCGTTCTCAGCCTCATCATGATTCTTGGGGCGTTCTACACCTACTTCTTCTACGGCTGGCTCCCCACATACCTTCGCGACGCACGCGGAGTAGACAACAAAGAGGCCGGGTGGCTCTCGTCGCTCGTGCTCGGCGGGTCGGCAATCGGGATGCTCGTCGGCGGCTGGCTCGCGGACCGCATCCCGCAGCGCGCCGCTGACCCGGTCGCGGCCCGTCGTTACCTCGGGGTGGGCGCGTACCTTACTGCCGCCGGGTTCCTTTACTCGGGCGTCCAGTGCGACGACGCGCTGTCACTCGCACTCTTCTGGGGTGCGTCGTTCTGCGTGATGCACCTCACGCTCCCGAACTGGTGGTCGGTCATCATTCCGCAATCGGGCAAGCACGTCGGCACGGTCTTCGGCCTGGCGAACGGCGCCGGCGTGCTCGGAGCGATGGTGTCGCAGAAGTTCGTGGGCTGGTTCACTGATCGGCAAGAGAAACTGCACGGATTAACGGCGCGCGCGGCGTGGGATCCACTGATCGATCTGTACGTGTGTGTGCTGGTGTGCGCGGCGGGGGCGTGGTGGTTGTACCGCTTCACGCCACTCGTGGAGCCGTCGCCACCACCACAGAAAGAAGGCGAAGAGTGGTGAACACCGCCCGCGCGTTGGATCGTATGCTTTTGCTCGTGGTACAGGCCTCTGGCCTGTGGAGGCGCTACCACAGGTCAGAGGCCTGTACCACCGAACCAAGAACTATACACGCCCATTCAACACAACACGCAGTTGCCCAAATCTCGTGCTGGCAACGCGATCGTAATCGGGTACGCTAGACCTACTTCCCGCCGTGTCCGTCCGGCCGCCCGGAGTCTCGCAATGCTCTCCCGTTTCGTCGTTCACTTCGCGCTAATGGCCGCGCTGCTCGTGGTGCCCACGGGTACGTTCGCGGTCGAACCGCCCAAACCGGTGGATTTCGAGCGCGACGTGAAGCCGATCTTCGCGAAGCACTGCGTTTCGTGTCACGGCGCGGAGAAATCGAAGGGCGGGTTGCGGCTCGATCGCAAGGCCGATGCGCTTCAGGGCGGCGATTCGGGGAAGGCCATCGCGCCCGGTAAATCGGCGAACAGCTTGCTCATCGAACTCGTGACGAGCGACGCCGCGGACCGCCGAATGCCGCCGAAGAAGCCGCAACTGACCGCGGCAGAAATCGCCACACTGAAGCGGTGGATCGATGGCGGGGCGAAGTGGCCCGACGACGGCTCCGCCACCGCGAACCCCGCGGACTGGTGGAGCTTCAAGCCGCTGAAGAAATCCGCTGTGCCCGGGGATGCGAACCCGATCGATCACTTCGTCCGCGCGAAGCTCAAGGAGAAGGGGCTGGCGCCCTCACCAGAAGCGGACCGGCGCACGCTGGTCCGTCGGTTGTACTTCGACTTGATCGGGCTGCCGCCCACACCAGAGGAAGTCGAAGCGTTCGTTGGTGACAAGAACCCGAAGGCTTTCGAGGCGCTCGTTGATAAGCTGCTCGCGGCGCCGCAATACGGCGAGCGCTGGGCGCGGCACTGGCTCGACGTGGTCCACTTTGGCGAAACGCACGGCTACGACAAGGACCAACCGCGCCCGAATGCGTGGCCCTACCGCGATTACGTCATCCGCGCGCTGAACGCGGACAAGCCCTACGGCCGGTTCATCGCCGAACAGATCGCGGGCGACGTGCTGTACCCGGGCACGGTGGACGGAATCGAAGCACTCGGGTTCCTTGCGGCCGGTCCGTGGGACTTCATCGGACACGTCGAGGTACCCGAATCGAAAATCGACGGTAAAATCGCTCGCCACCTCGACCGCGACGACTTTGTCGCGAACACCATCGGCACGTTCATGGGGCTGACGGTCCATTGCGCGCAGTGCCACAACCACAAGTTCGACCCGATCGCGCAGGAGGATTACTACCGTCTTCAGGCGGTGTTCGCGGCCCTCGATCGCACCGACAGAACCTACGACGCGGACCCGAAAATCGCCTCGAAGCGCGCGGAACTGGACGCGAAGAAGAAGGCCGCGACCGCGCGGATCGCGTCGCTGGAAGCGGACGCTCGCAAACTCGCGGGTGCGGAGCTTGCGGAACTGGAGAAGCAGCTCCGCGAAGCGACCAAACCGACATCGGCCCTCAAGCCGCCGGAGTTCGGCTACCACTCCCAGCTCGCGTCCAAGCGGGACGACGCCAAGTGGGTGCAGGTCGACCTCGGCGAGAACATCAAACTCGACCGCATCGTGCTGAAACCGTGTCACGACGACTTCAACAACATCGGCGCCGGGTTCGGGTTTCCAGTGCGCTTCAAGATCGAACTTTCAGACGACGCGACCTTCAAGAACGATGTCGTGGTGCTCGCGGACGAAACCACGAAAGACTACCCGCCGTCCGGTATGGCCGCGTACACTGCGAAGGCGGGCGGCAACGTCGGGCGGTACGTCCGCGTGACGGCAACGGTACTGGCCCCGCGGCAGAACGATTACATGCTGGCACTGGCGGAACTCGAAGCGCTCGACGCGGGAGGCACGAACCGCGCGTTGAATAAATCTGTGACCGCGCTCGATAGCATCGAGGCGCCCGCACGATGGCGCAAGAGCAATCTCACCGACGGCCTCGCCCCCGCGGGGCCGAAACTCGCTGCGTCCGAACTCGCGAAACTCACTGAGCGCCGGGACGTGCTGCTAAAAACAGCCCTCGGTGAAAAGGGTGTCGCGGACCTTGCTGCGCTCCGTGCGGAAGTGACCACGATCGATACGGAACTCGCGAAACTCGCCGGTTCGCGCCGGACCGCGTACATCGGCGCGATTCACACCGGAAGTGGTTCGTTTACTGGCACCGGCGCCGCTGGTGGGAAGCCGCGAACGATTCACGTGCTCCCGCGCGGCGACGTCACCAAACCGAGCAAGGACGTCGGGCCGGGGGCGATTCCTGCGGTTCCGGGTGTCAACGGCCGGTTCGATCTGCCGCCAAATCACACCGAAGGCGACCGCCGGGCGACTCTCGCGAAATGGCTTACGGACCCGAACAACCCGCTCACCTGGCGCGTGATGGCGAACCGCGTGTGGCAGTACCACTTCGGCCGCGCCCTGGTGGATACGCCCAACGACTTTGGCAAAATGGGGCAACTCCCCACGCACCCAGAGTTACTCGATTTTCTTGCGTCGGAACTGCGCGATCACCAATCCCTCAAGAAGCTCCACAAACTCATCGTGACGAGCGCCACCTACAAACAAGTTTCGACATCGAATGATACGAACGCGAAGGTGGACGGCGACAATCGCTTCGTGTGGCGCCAGAACCGCCGCAAGCTCGAAGCCGAGGCGGTGCGCGATTCCATTCTCGCGGTCGCCGGGAAGCTCGATCTCACACCGGGCGGACCGAGCTTCCGCGACTTCGTGGTCGAGAAGCCCGAGCACTCGCCGCACTACCAGTACCACCTGCACGACCCCGAAGACGCGAAGGCGCATCGGCGCGCTGTCTACCGCTTCATCGTGCGATCCAAACAGCAGCCGTTTATGGCGGCGCTCGATTGCGCCGACCCGTCGCTCGCGGTCGAGAAGCGGAACGAAACGCTCACGCCCCAACAGGCACTCGCGCTCTTGAATAACAAGCTCGCGGTCGCAATGGCCAAGCACTTTGCCACGCGGATCGAAAAACTCGGCGCCACCGACGCGGAGCGCGTGACGGCCGCGTTCCAACTGGCGCTCGGTCGTACCCCGAGCACAAGAGAACGCGACGCGCTAACCGCCTATGGCAAAGAGCACGGATTGGCGAACATGTGCCGCGTGGTGTTGAACCTGAACGAATTCGTCTTCGTGGATTGAGGGCGGTGGTGCGAAAATCTGCCACGGATGAACACAGATAACACGGATCAGACAAGCAGAGAACAAGAAGGCGGAATGGCCGCAAAAAGGCACAAAGGGCACAAAAGAAGGCAGAGGGCAGAGATCAGAAGACAGAGAACGTTTTGGGATTTAGCCCCGTGAGGGGCGTAGGCGCGTAGCCGGGGGTGAAGTGTAGCGCAACCCCCCTGGCGGACTGGGTGCAAGAGTTCGGGGCGCGGAAATTCGAGGCGCCGGGGTTCACGGGAGTTCGCCAGGGGTTGCGCTACACTTCACCCCCGGCTACGCGCCTACGCCCCTCACGGGGCTAAATCCCAAACTCCGGACCTCGGATTCCCTTACTCGATCTTTGCTTTCTTTTGTGCTTTTTTGTGGCCAATCTGCCTTTTGTCTTGATCCGTGTTATCTGCGTTTATCCGCGGCGGATTTGGTTCTTCGTTCGCTCTGCGTATTGAGATTCTTCGCTCGTTCTGAGGTGTTGCGATGCTCTCCCGGCGCGATTTTCTGTTCCACTCGGGCGGTGGGTTGGGGGGCATTGCGCTCGCGTCACTGCTCGGCGCGGACCGCCTGTCCGCGGACGCGCCCGCGCGCGCCGACGGCGGGCTGCAC
Source organism: Gemmata sp. SH-PL17 (assembly GCF_001610855.1). Classification (NCBI taxonomy): domain Bacteria; kingdom Pseudomonadati; phylum Planctomycetota; class Planctomycetia; order Gemmatales; family Gemmataceae; genus Gemmata; species Gemmata sp. SH-PL17. Next base: position 6,632,800 of record NZ_CP011271.1, on the reverse strand, counting down.
CACAAGCCCAAAGCGAAGCGGGTGGTGCAACTGTTCATGGCGGGCGGGGCGTCGCACGTTGACTTGTTCGACTTCAAGCCCGAACTGGTGAAGCACCACGGGAAAGAGGCGAATTTCGGCGAGCACGTCGAGGCGTTCCAAAACGGTCTGGGGCCGTGGCTCAAACCGGTGTGGGACTTCAAACCCTACGGGAAGTGCGCGAAACCGTTGAGCGAGGTCGTGGCGCCGCTCGGGGACGTTGTGGACGAGATGGCGTTCGTTCACAACATGGTCGGCAAGACTGGCGTACACAGCCAGGGCACGCTGCTCCAAACGACGGGCTTCAACCGCCCCGGGTTCCCCGGCATGGGGTGCTGGGCCAGTTACGGCCTCGGCAGCATGAACCAGAACCTCCCGACGTTCGTGGTGCTCCCGGACCACCGCGGGCTGGCGTCCAACGGCACCAAGAACTGGGACAGCGCGTTTCTACCCGCGCAGCACCAGGGCGCTGCGATCTATCCCGGTACGAAAACGCCCATCGAAGACCTGTTCCCGGACGACCGCGCCAAGTTCATCACTCGCGCTTCCGACAAGGCCGGTATCGACCTGCTCGCACAGCTCAACCACGTTCACGCAGACACCCGGGCGGGCGACGAGCGCCTGGGCGCTCGCATCAAGAGTTACGAACTCGCGGCGAAAATGCAGCTCGCGGCGCCGGAGGCGCTGGATATCTCGAAGGAAACCGCGCGCACGCTCAAACTGTACGGGCTGGACCACGGGAAGGGGACGTTCGACAAGGACATCAACCCGATCGAGGAAACGGACTATTTCGGGCGCAAGTGTTTGGTCGCGCGTCGGTTGTTGGAGCGCGGGGTGCGGTTCGTGCAAATCTGGAGCGGCAACGACAACGGGTTCCCGCGCCGGAACTGGGACTCGCACGAGGACGTGAAGCGCGACCACGGCCCGCTCGCTTACGGCATGGCACGCGGTGCGGCGACCCTCATCGCGGACCTGAAGCGCCTCGGGCTGCTCGAAGACACGATCGTTCTGTGGACCACCGAATTCGGGCGGATGCCGTCGTCGCAGGGCGGGAAGGGGCGCGATCACAACCCGTACTGTTTCACCAGCTGGCTCGCCGGTGGGGGCGTGAAGGGCGGCGTGTCGCACGGCCCCAGCGACGACTTCGGGTACAAGCCCGCCGACCGCAAGAACCCGACAGAAGTGTACGACATCCACGCGACGATCCTGCACCTGCTCGGCATCGACCATACGAAACTCACCGTGCGCCACAACGGGATCGATCGCCGACTCACCGACGTTCACGGGCACGTGATTAACGAGTTGATCGGGTGACAGTGGGCGAACGAGCCGCGACCGCCAGGGAGCGGGGCAGAGACTTCCTGGGGTGCGGTCTGAGCCAGGAAGGAAGAGACGCGCGGACCGCACCGGAAGCGCCTCCCGCTCCCTTGCCAGTAGTTTCAAGGCGTAGCCGTGCGTGTAAGTGTATTGTGGGTCAGTGTGATACATCGTGTGCGCGGGTATCGCGAGCGGATCCGTAGTGTGAGCCAGTCGAGCATCTCGACCAACGGGAGTTCGCGCACCCACGCACTCGGGTTCCGTTTCCGGGCGCGGGCGATTTGGAGTGCCAAGCACACCCACACCTGTCGCAACACCAGCGCGACCCCTTCCAAGAGCAACCGGTACTCGGGGTTGGTGCTGGTGGTCCACCCGCGGGCCTGGTTCTTCTGCCGGTAGCTGGTTTCGATCCCGAACCGCTCCCGGTACCGGCGCCGCCCGAGCCACGCGCGCGTCGCCTCGGACACGGCCGTTCCCTTGCCCCACCCGGAAAATGCGTACACCCGGGCGTGCGATTCGCCCGGGCGGCGCCACACGAGCACCCGAGTCGATACCGCCCGGCGGCTCTTCTCGGTCACCCATCCCATCGTGGCGATCGTACCCGACGGTTGCGCGTCGCACTCGTTGCGCCGGTTCGTGCCTTTCCCCTTCTTGCGGATCGGCACCGCGTAGTACAGATCCCGTTGCTGCAACAGCAGCAGCGTTTCCCCGCTGTCGAACCCGGCGTCCAGCACCACCCCGCGGACCTGGAGCCCGCGAGCCGCCACCTGATCCAGAAGGATGCTCACCTGCTGGTGCGGCTTGGTTCCTTTCGCCACGCTCATCAGCCCGACCGTGTACCGCCGGCGCTTATGAATCAGAACGCACGTGGCGTAGGCGTGGAAGAACGAGGTTCCGGCCTTCTTGGGTCCGCCGATGATCCCCGGGGTGGAGCGGTCCCCGTAGAACGGCACGTAATGCACGTCGATGGCACACGTCCACCGGCGCCTCCGATCCCGACGGGTGAACGTCGCCACCTGGTGGAGCGCATCCACCAACCGGGCCGTGAGTTGGTCCCGAGAGCCCAGGTTCGCACGAACGGCCTGTCGCGCGGTCTCGTGCGAGAAGTGGAAGTACCGGGTCGCCACCGCGAACAGGGTTCGTGTGGTGCTCGCGATCCGCAGCACCAGATCAACCAACTGGGTGCCCGTGATCGACGGCTTGTAGTCGGGCCAATCGAGTGCCCGGGCCAACGTTCGCCGGGCCAACGCATGGATCACCGCCGGGGTAATCGTAGAATAACCACGTCGCATGGGAGCTTCCCGTTCAAGTGCTTGAGAACCTTGAACTTAGGAACTCCCATGCGACACTGCCATGACCCTTGAAACTACTGTTGCGGTCGCGGCTCGTCACGGGCATCCGAACCCGACTGCTGAACGCGGTTCACCTCACAAAGTGAGCCAATTTCCATACCCTTCCGAAGCGTGTTCGCTTTTGCGATCGGGATGGTCGCGGTACCAGGAACGCACAATGCGTATTACTCGAATTTCTGCGTGGCAGGTCGATCTCCCGCTCCACGAGGGCAGCTACAAGTGGTCCGGCGGCAAGTCCGTCACCGTGTTCGATAGCACGGTCGTCGCGGTGGAGACGGACGCGGGCGTCACCGGCTACGGCGAGGTGTGTCCGCTTGGGCCTGCGTACCTTCCGGCTTATGCGGCGGGCGTGCGCGCCGGGCTGCAAGAACTCGCGCCCAAGTTGTTGGGCGAAGACCCGACGCAGTTGGGCAAACTGAACCGCACGATGGACGCGGCCCTGAAGGGGCACCCGTATGTGAAATCGGCCGTGGACGTCGCGTGCTGGGACATTCTGGGTAAGGTGTCTGGGCTGCCGGTGTGCGTGTTGCTCGGCGGGCGCTATGGCGAGGACTTCCACCTGTACCGCGCGATCTCACAGGAATCGCCCGAAGCGATGGCGGCGAACGTCGCGGGCTACCGCGCGGAGGGGTACCGCCGGTTCCAACTGAAGGTCGGTGGCGACCCTGACACGGACATCGCGCGCATCAAAGCAGTGGCGGCGGTGCTCCAACCGGGCGACCGCCTGGTGGCCGACGCGAACACCGGTTGGCTCCAGCACGAAGCGGTGCGCGTGGTGCGCGCGGTGCGCGACATTGACGTGTACATCGAACAACCGTGCCTCACCTACGAAGAGTGCCTCGCGGTGCGCCGGAACACCGATCACCCGTTCGTGCTCGACGAGGTGGTTGATGGAATCGACATGCTGGTCCGCGGGCACGCCGAAGGCGCGATGGACGTGGTGAACCTGAAGATCAGCAAGCTCGGCGGGCTTACGAAAACGAAGCAACTGCGCGACCTGTGCATTTCACTCGGAATCGGGATGACGCTCGAAGACAGTTGGGGCGGCGACATCGTGACGGCCGCGATCGCGCACCTCGCGCACAGCACCCCAACCGAGTTCCTCTTCAGTTCGACCGACTTCAACAGCTACGTCACGCGGTCCATCGCGACCGGCGCGCCACAGCGCCAGAACGGTCGACTCGCGGCTCCAGTCGTACCGGGGCTGGGCATCACGCCGAAGTTGGGCGAGTTCGGTGCCCCGGCTGTGGACGCGCGCAACGGCTGACAAGTAGGCGCAACGAAGCGGAAATGAGAGAAGAAACCGCGACCGGTTATCTGATCGGTCGCTGCGGTGCGAGCTATCGGTTCCAGTTCCACAGTTTGATGACCCGGTTCCGCCCGCCCGAGGCGATGGTCCGGCCGTTGGGTCGGAACGCGACCGCGGTAATGTACATCTCTTTTTCCAACGGGGACTGCACTTTGGACATGTCGCCGTGAACCGCCGTCGCGACACACTTCCCCGTACCCGTGTCCCACACCCGAATCCTGTCACCGCCGCCCGCCGCCACTAACCGGGTGCCATCGGGGCTGAACGCCACGGACATAATGACCCCGCCGGCCGTCATCGCCCGAACCGGTTGGTGTGTGACCGTGCTCCACAGGCGGATCGTCTCGTCGTTCGAGCCCGATGCCACGATCTTTCCGTCGGGACTAAACGCCACCGTCCGCACCCAGTGCGTGTGGCCCTCGAAGATGGCCGTAGTTTCGCACTTCGCCACGTCCCACAGCCTCACGCACTTGTCCCCGCCGGCCGAAGCGAGGAGCTTCCCGTCGGGGCTGAACGCGACCGCGGCAACGTCTTCTTTGGGATCGTGGCCGTCCAGGGTCGCCACACGCTCGTAGGTCGCTGTGTCCCACAGCGCAATTCGCCCCGCGCCCTGGGCCGATGCCAGGAGCTTCCCGTCGGGGCTGAACGCCAACCCCTTAATCCACCCTTGCCGGTCCCGGCAGACGTCCACGCGGCGCCAGGTGGTGGTGGCCCACAATTGGACCCGGCCCGCGCCCCATTCGGCGGCCAGGAGTTTTCCGTCAGGGCTAAACGCGAGGCACCAGACACTGCCCTGAACACGTGCGCCCGTCCAGACGACACGGTCCGTGGTCACGTCCCACACTTTTACTCGCCCGTCATCCGCCGCCGACGCCAACCGGGTTCCGTCGGGGCTGAACGCGAGCGCGAGAATTTGCTCGGTGTGCCCTTCGAGTTCGCACCGAGGGGACAAATCGTCCGCGGGCCGGCGAGCCGCCGCGACTCCGGTGAGCAACCCGACGAGAACCAACGCGACAGCGCGCTTCGTTCGCACCATGCCCCTCTCCTCACTTCTGAGCGTGCAGGATACTGGTGCGATATGTCGTTTGGAATGCCAATCAACTGGTAGAGGTGCGATCGCGCCCCTTGGAATATTAGCCGTGTGTGTTGGTGTGATTAGCGGATGTTGTGGGCCGGGTCCACCTTCTGGAACGACCGCAGCGCGGCCAACCCGGACCCGACCGCCATACACATCGTGACCGCCGCGGCGCCGCCCAGAATGAACGGGTGCAGGCGCACGGCGGTTCCCATTGCGGTCGCGCCTTCGGCTAGTGCGATCGTAATTGGCGCGGCCAGCGCGATGCCGAACAGCCCCACCCAGAACGATTGAGCTAGCACCGAGAACTTCAACCGCCACTTGGGAATTCCCATCGCGCGGAGCGTGGCGAACTCGCGCTGACTGGCCGCGGTCGCCGCGAACAGTGTTTGACTCGTCACTACCGCGCCGACGAGCAAGCCGAGTAGTGCGGTGAACCCGATCGCGACGCCGGCCTTCGTCGTGGTCAGCCAGTGGAGGCGCGAACGCGCGGAGAACTCGTCCGCGGTGAACGCGCTCAGTTGCGCGTAGCCGTTCATCCGGCGCGCGACCGCGGGCGCGTCTTCCGGCTTGGTGCATTTCGCCACCAAGTACGTGACTTCGTCTTGCTGGTAGTGGAGCAGCACGCGGGCGGTTTCGAGCGAACAGAACAGGTACGGGCCGCCCAAACTGCGGCACCCCGTCACCAGGCCCACCACCCGAACGCGAACACCGAGGATTTCGGCCGTATCGCCCGCGCCGCGAATCCCGAGCCTACCGAGTTCGGACTCGTCCACCGCGATCGAGAGCGGCTGCGTGAGGCTCGCGAGTAGCTCGCGGTTGTTGCGGACCACTTCCATTGCGGCGAGTGAGTTGGCGTCGAGCCGCGTACCGACGACGGTGCAAACTTCCGTGGTGGTTTTCGCGGGGATCTCGCCGTTCCGCGTCCAGGGCGTGAAGCCGATGATCGCGCCCTCCGCGCGCTCGACCTCGGGCTGCGCGGCGAGCCGGGACACCCAGCGCTCCGGGACGGGCCGGCCGGTGTCCACGCTCCGCACGGCCGGGTAACCGACCCACACGTCCGAGGTGGCGCGGTCCACCGGGAGCGACATCATCGAGAGCAGCCCGAGCACCAGCCCCGATTGCACCGCGACCAGTACCGCGCTGAACGCGACCGCCAGAATCGCCGGCAGGAACCGCTGGCGCTCGTACCAGATCGTGGTGAGAGAGTAGCTCACTTCGGTTCCATCAGTGCTTCATTGGGGCAGTGTTTCGTCACACCCACAGGTGCATTTTCGCCTTCAGGTCGGCCGGGAGCTTGTTGTCGAGCAGCTTCCGCACCTCGTTCGGGTGGTACCGCGTGCTGAAGTGCGCCGCGATAATCAGCTCGTTCTTGAAGCGCGGGGCGCGCTCCACGAAGTCGTCCAGGTGCATGTGGCCGAACTTGTGGATCTTGTCGCGCCGGTGGCTCGCGCGGATGAAGCTCATTTCGGTGATGAGGATCTTCGCCTCGAAGCACGCGGGGCACGCATCCAGTCCGGCCGGGGACGTGTCGCCGGTGTAGGCCACGATCGGGATGCGCACCTCGCGCGTGATCGGGGTGCCGCTCAGCTTGAGATCGCGGATCTTGTCACCGGGCAGCCCGACGAACTCGTCCTTCAGCTTGTTGCGCCGCTCCCACACCACGAACCCGCGGCTCGGGATCGTGTGGGTCGTGTTGAACACCGTGACGAGGTGCTCGCGGCTCAACTCGATCTCGTCGCCGGCCGTCAGCCCCTTCAGGTGGGCGAGTTGCCGCCCGCGGTCGAGTCGGTGCATAATCATCATCAGCTTCTTCACGTCCTCCAACCCTTCGGTCGGGACGTACACCGTCGGCGGTTCCATCTTCATCATCCGGCGCCGCGCCACGTACACCGGCAGCGCCGCGACGTGGTCCAGGTGCGTGTGCGACACGAACCACGTCGGGGTGCCCATGAAGTCCCACGGCTGGGCGCCGAGGTCGAACCCGATCTTCAGCTCCGGGATGCGCCAGTAGCTCTGCACCGCGGCGCGCGACCACCCCTCGACCGTCAGACCTCCGTGCGAGAGCGAGTAATACGGGGCGTTGTCCACCGGCCGGTCGGGTAGCATGTCGCGTCCTTTAGGAAAACTGCGCGGAATCCGTCTTTTCCATCTTAACGACACGCGCCTACGGTCGCGGTTCGTTCGGTGCCGATAGTTGGTGTGTGAGTCGGTCGCGCGGAAGTCAACACGCCCCATTAAAACCGCCCCCGCGGAACTGGGGCCGCCTGTACCGCGTGTATCGACTGTTCGGTCGAACGGGGCCGATCCCGCTCGCACTCGGGCGCCCGGCGTGCAAGTCGCGCCGCCCGAAGCGTTAAATTGGGTGTAACTAACTTCTCTGGTGGGGTTGGCGGAATTTGGGTAAGTGGGGTGTTCTCGGATGCGAACAGGGATGTTCTATGAGCAAGACCGTCACGATTGAAATCCCCGCCGAAAGCGAAGCGCTAGTCCGGCAGCTATTGGCCGTCCACGAAGAGCTCCAAGCTCTGGCGCTCTCCGCGGCCAACGGCACGGTCTTGGACGCCTGCGAAACGGCGGTCATACCCAAGGGACGCGAACTGACCAAAAACCTCTTGGCCGATGCGGTCACCCGACGCATCCAAGCCGCCGAAAAAAAGGGTCGCCGATCCGAATCTGCGACTGCGGGCGAGCCAAAGAAGACCGCGGGAAAAAGCCCCGGCAGTTCGTGACCACTGTCGGCCCTCTGAACCTCACGCGACACTATTGGCAATGCCGCTGTGGAGCCGAAGGAGCTTACGCAGCCGATGCCGTCATCGGTCTGACGCAGCGATTCAGCACGGTTCTTCAGAAGCATTGCTGTCGTTTGGCTGCCGATGTGTCGTTCGCCAAGACCCGCGAACATCTCCGGGAGTTGCTGGGAGTGAAGTTGGCCCCCGAGACCGCGCGCCAGCTCGTGGGAACGCATGGCCGGGCGATGACGACGTTCCAACCCCAGGATCACGCCACGGCCCAGACGTTTCGCCAAACCCCAGGCGAGATCGAGTTGGCGATTGACGCGGGCAAGGTCAATACCCGCGAAGAAGGCTGGAAAGACCTGAAGATCGCAGTGATTTCCAAGCGTGAGGCCGGCACGGCGGTATCACCCGAGCAGTGGCAGGACGACGAGCGCTTGCCCCCGGCCGGTGCGGTCGTGTCGTTCGCGATGATCGCCAAATCGAAAGTGTTTCGACGCCGTTGGGGTCCGTCGTTGCGTCAGTTGGGTGTGGCGCAGTGGTCGAGCGTCCATGCGTTGGGTGACGGGGCCAGTTGGATTTGGAAGTCGGTCAATCGTGTGCTGCCGGGTTGTCGAGAGACGCTGGACATTTACCACGCCAGTGAGCGGTTGAGCCTTTGTGCGCAGAGGATATTCGGCCAGGGGACCGACGAGGCCCGTGCTGCTTTTGAGCGCGGTCGCGACGTGTTGTTGCGTGAGGGTTGGGGTGGTGTGTGCGTGTGGGTGTCAGAACTGTTGTCCGTCGAGACTCTCGAAGAACGGACACGAAGGCAGAAGGCGACGGAGAAGTTGTTGGGCTACTTCGCCAAGCACACGAATCGTTTGGCGTATCGTGATCGGTTGGCCCGTGGCCAGGCCATCGGCAGCGGTGCGGTGGAAGGACAAGCCAAGACCCTGGGATTGCGTTTGAAAGCCCGAGGTGCTCGCTGGCTCAAGAAGAACGTCCGACCGATGGCGAGCCTGGTCTGCGTGCGGAACTCCATCCAGTGGCAGGCCTATTGGAGCTTGGCGGCATGACCCCAGAGAATTTGGATACACCCGTTAAATTGAAGAAGCCCAACCGCGGTTGACCGGTGCGCTTGAACTCGGCATAACCCCTCACTGAGGGGCGGAATCGCAAGAGGGACAGATGCGCCAGATACACTTTCGACGCCTGGGAGCTTTAGCGGTGTTCGCGTTCGCGGCGGCCGGGGCCGGCTGCGCGTCGATGAACAATACAGAAAAGGGTGCGATCGGCGGCGGCGTGGTCGGTACCGCGCTGGGCACCGCCGTGGGCGCGGCGACCGGGCACACCGGGGCCGGCGCCGTGATCGGCGGGTTGGCCGGGACCGCGACCGGGGCGCTCGTCGGCAACGACATCGATAAGCAAGAGCGCCGGGACCGCGACATCAACCAGGCCGCGGCACTGGCTGCGGCCCAACAGCAGCAACAGCGCATGGGCATGTTCGACGTGATCCGGCTCGCGCAGGGCGGGCACGACGATACGGTCATCATTAACCAGATCCGCACGACCGGCAGCACGTTCCAGCTCACCGCATCGGACCTCGACGAGCTGAAGCGGGCGGGTGTATCGTCGCGCGTCATCGCGGAAATGCAGGCCGCGCGCCCGGCCCCGACCCGCGTGATCGTTCGCGACGCGCCCTCGGTCGTCTACGATTCGGGGCCCGTTTACGTGCGCCCGGCCCCGGTCGTCGTGGTCGGTCCGCCGCGCCCCTACAGTTACGGCTATGGCTACGGGTATTACCGGCGTGGTGGCTGGTAGCACGAAAGTTCACTGTTGAACGATCCCCGCCCGGCGAGTTGCGAACTCGGCCGGGCGGTTCGCATTCACAGTCTTTTAATGTGTGGGTGCGGGCCAAGTGTGGTCGGCTCCCGCACTCGTGTTGGCACGCCCGGTTCGCCTAAGTCTTTTGGCGAACCGGGCGTGCCAGCGAAGTCGGTCGAACGTCTTGTCGACAAGAACTCAACAGACAAGAGTGCTCATTTCACCGGGGTTGCGGCACCTACACAACCGCGTAAACTGATACTTCTCTCCCACCGTTCCTGCCGCCCCACACAACCGGAGCTACTGCCATCATGGCGCTGCGAGTTCCCTTTCTAGTTTGCACCTTTCTGTTCACCGTGACGCCCGCTGTAGTAACTGCCGCCGACTGGCCGGGCTTCCGCGGCCCGAACCGCGACGGCATCTGCACCGAAACCGGGCTTCTTAAGAAGTGGCCGACCGGCGGTCCCAAGCAGGTCTGGACCGCGAAGAACCTCGGCCTCGGTTGGGGCACGCCCTCTGTTGCCGATGGCAAGATTTTCGGCATCGGCACCCGTGACGGGAAGGACGGCGTGTGGGCGCTGAAGGAAGCGGACGGTACGGAACTGTGGTTCACCCCGTTCGCCGACCCCGCCAAAGGGCTCGCGCCGCAAACGAACGGCCCGGCGAGTACGCCCACGTACCACAACGGGAAGCTGTTCGTGGTTAGTGCGAACGGCACGCTCTCGTGCCTGGACGCGGCCAAGGGCACGTTGGTCTGGAAGAAGAACTACGTCGACGACTTCGGCGGCAAGATTCCCACGTGGGCGTACACGGATTCCGTGCTCGTGGACGGTGATAAGGTGATCTGTGCCCCAAGCGGGAGCAAAGGCGCGGTCGCCGCGCTGAAGTTCGAGAACGGGGACGTGGTGTGGAAAACGGAAGTGAACCCGGTCGGCGGCGGGTTCGGGTACTCGTCCCCCCTCAAGGCGACGATTGACAACGTCCCCATGTACATTGTGCTCCTCGGCCAGTCGTCGGGGGTGGTCGGGGTCCACGCGGAAACGGGCAAACTGCTGTGGCAGTACAAGAACGCCCCGGCCGCGGGCGGCGTGGCGCAGATCCCGATCCCGATCGTGAAGGGCGACAAGGTGTGGGTCTCGTGCGCCTACAACGGCGGCGCGGCGCTGCTCCAGATCGTCCCGAAGGGGGCGGGCGCGTTCGAGGCAAAGGAGCTGAAGGCGTACAAGAAGCCGGAACTGAACAACCACCACGGCGGCATGGTGCTGGTCGGGGACTACATCTATTTTGGCCACGACCAGAACAACGGCAAACCCGTGTGCGTCGAGTTGAAGACGGGCGAGATCAAGTGGGGGCCGGAGAAGCTACCGGCGGGCGGGCAGGGGTCCGCGGCGGTCCTGTTCGCCGACGGGCGCCTCTACTTCCGGTACCAGAACGGGGTGATGGTGCTCATCGAGCCGTCGCCCGAGGAGCTCAAAGTGGTCTCGTCCTTCAAGCTCCCGGAAGCGAACGTCAAGACGCACTCGCAGAGCTGGCCGCACCCGGTTATCGCGAACGGCAAACTCTACATCCGCGACCAGAACGTGATGTACTGCTACGACGTCAAGGAAAAGACGAACTGATATTCTCCCTGTGAGAACGACACGGCCCCGGGCGTTACGTGCGCCCGGGGCCGTGTCGTTCTCACAGGGTCACAGGGCTCCCGCCCTGTGCTACGTCAGACGGCCCCTCCGGGGCGGAAAGGCATTGGGGGTACTGCCCGCCGCGAGGTACCGCTCTACCCGCGGCTGATAGTTTCCTGTCTTCGCCCCGGAGGGCCGGCGTTCGTAGTGAACCAAAACGAAGACAAAAACCGTCAGCGCGTTTCCGCCCCGGAGGGGCCGGCGTTCGTAGCACAGGGCGGAAGCCCTGTGCGCTCTTACCCTCTTACTTCTTAGCCCACGTAGACGCCGCCGCTGAACGTCGGGTCGCCCGCGAGGAGGCTGGCCACCAGTACGCCGTTAACGAACGCCTTCACGTGCGGGCCGGCGCCCGGGCCGGCCCCGGTGAGCACGGCCGCGCTGCCGTTCACGGTCCCGACGCCCACGCGGACCCCGCCCCGGAACCCGGCGTCGTAGGCGAGGAAGCTCTGAATCAGCGAAGTGTCCGAGCCGTTGAACACCTTCACGTGCCCGCCCGGGGCGCCCGGGCCTGAGCCGGTGACGATGTCATCGAGCCCGTCCCCGTTCAGATCTCCGGCCGCGACGTACACGCCACCGGAGAACCCGGCATCGTAGGCTAAGAAGCTGCGGAGGAGCGCGCCGTCCTTGCCGCTGAATGCCTTCACGTGCGCCGTGGTGCCCGCCCCGGTACCCGTGACGATGTCGTCGAACCCGTCGCCGTTCACGTCCCCGACGCTCACGCGGACCCCGCCCCGGAACCCGATGTCGTAAGCGAAGAAGCTCTGGAGCAGCGCGCCGTTGGCGCCGCTGAACACCTTCACGTGCGGCGTCGCCCCCGCGTCCGCCGAGACGATGATGTCGTCGAACCCGTCGCCGTTCACGTCCCCGGACGTGACGAACACGCCACCAGAGAACCCGTCGAACGCCAGGAAGCTCCGGAGCAGCGTGCCGTCGGCGCTGAAGACCTTCACGTGCCCACCCGTCGCTCCCGCTCCCGCGCCCGTGATCGTGTCCGCTTGTCCGTCGCCGTTGATGTCCCCGGACGCCACCCGGATCTCGCCACCGAACCCGGCGAACGCGAGGATCGGTGTCCCCTGTTGGCCGGTCGCCGGGTCCACCGGGACCACCGTTCCCGGCGTCCCGTTCCCGGCGCCGACGCTGATGACGGTCGTGCTGGTGGCGGCGTCGTCGTTCGTGATCGTGCCGGTACCGGTGCCGGTCGCGATCGTCGTGTTCGTGGGGTTCGAGAGGACCACCGTGAACGTCTCGTCGGACTCGATCTCCGTGTCACCGGTGACGGTGACGGTGACGGTCTTCGAGGTCTCGCCCGGTGCGAACGTGAGCGTGCCCGAAGCGGCCGTGAAGTCGGTGCCCGCGGTCGCGGTTCCGGCCGCGGTCGCGTAGTCCACGGTCACGGTCTGGCTACTGGGGTTCGACAAGGTGACAGTAAAGGTGAAGCTCGTCCCGCCCGTGTTCCCTTCGGCCGCCGTCACGTTGTTGATGGACACGGTCGGGGGCGCGGTCGTGATGACCACGTCGTTCCCGTCGCCGCCGACGTAGCTGATCGTGAACGTCACCCCGCCGCTGGTGAAGGTCGCGCCCTCGGCCAGCCCGTTGAAGGTGCCGGTCACCGCGTCGACGAGGTCGTTGTCGATCAGGATAAAACTGGTGCCCGCGACGGGCGTGAACCCGAGCGTGACGGTCAGGGTCGAGCCGGTCACGTCCACCGCGCCGGTGACGACGGCCTGGTCGTAATTCGTGCCGGGGGTGGTGCCGTTGACCTCGGCGCTGAAGGTGCCCCCCGTGGTCAGAGTCAGGGCGCCCGTGTTGAGCGTTCCCGGGGACGTGCCGGGGGCAATGGTGCCGCCGGTGTTCACCGTGACCGCGGGTACCGTACCCGTGCCGCCCAGGGTGCCGCCCGTGACCTGGACGTCCGAGCTAGTGGCGATGCTCCCGGTGACGAGCAGCGTGCCCGCGGACACGGTCGTGGTACCGGTGTACGAGTTGGTGCCGGACAGGGTGAGCACCCCGGTACCCGCCTTGGCGATCCCGCCGGTGCCGGAGATGTCGCCGGAAAACGTGGTGCTGGAGTTGTCGCCCCCGGCGGTGAGTGTGTTGGCGCCGAGGGTCACGCCGCCGGCGCCCGCGAGGGAACCGATCGTTTCGGCCGCCCCGAGGTCGAGCGCGGCTCCGGCGCTCACGGTGACGGCGCTGGTGTCGGCCAAGGCCGTACCGCCGTTGAGTGTGAGTGCGCCCGCGGACACGGTCGTGGCGCCGGTGTAGGTGTTGGCCCCGGCCAGGGTGAACATCCCGGTGCCGGCCTTGGTGAGCCCCCCGGTGCCGGAGGCGACGCCGGAGAACGTAGTGCTGGAGTTGTTGCCCCCGGCGGTGAGTGTGTTGGCGCCGAGGGTCACGTTGCCCGGGCCGGCGAGCGAGCCGATCGTTTCGCTCGCGCCCAGATCGAGCGTGGCCCCGGGGCTCACGGTGACAAAACTGGTGTCGGCCAGGGCGCTGCCGCCGTTGAGTGTGAGCGTGCCCGCGGAGACCGCGGTGACGCTGAAGGTGTTGGTTCCGGACAGGGTGAGCGCCCCGGTGCCCTCCTTGGCGATCCCGCCGGTGCCGGCGGCGATGCCGGAGAAGGTGGTGCTGGAGTTGTCGCCCCCGGCCGTGAGGATGCTCGCGCCGAGGGTCACGTTGCCCGCGCCCGCGAGGGAGCCGATGGTCTCGTTGGCGCCCACATCGAGCGTGGCCCCGGCAGAGACGGTGACGGCGCTGGTGTTGGCCAAGGCCGTACCGCCCGAGAGCGCCAGTGTGCCGGTAGCGACGGTGGTGGTGCCGGTGTACGTGTTGGCCCCCGAGAGGGTGAGTGTGCCGCTACCGGCCTTGGTGAGTGTTCCCGTGCCGCCGATGACGCCGGAGAACGTGGTGCTGGTGTTGTCGCCCCCGGCCGTGAGGAAGTTCACGCCGAGGGTCACGTTGCCGGCCCCGGCCAGGGACCCGATGATCTCGTCGGCACCCAGGGCCAGGGTAGCACCGCCGCTGACGGTCACGGCGGCCGTGTCCGCGATGGCCGAGTTGCCCGCGAGCGTGAGCGTGCCGGCGGAGACGGTGGTGGTGCCGGTGTACGTGTTGGCTCCCGAGAGGGTGAGTGTGCCGCTGCCGGCTTTGGTGAGGCCCCCGGTTCCGGCGGCGGTGCCGGAGAAGGTGGTGCTGGAGTTGTCGCCGCCGGCGGTGAGGGTGTTGGCGCCGAGGGTCACGTTGCCCGCACCCGCGAGAGAGCCGATCGTTTCGTTGGCGCCCACATCGAGCGTGGCCCCGGCGGCGACGGTAACGGCGCTGGTGTCGTCCAGCGCAGAACCGCCCGAAAGTGCCAGTGTGCCCGCGGAGACGGTCGTGGCCCCGGAGAAGTTGTTGGTGGTACCCGAGAGGGTGAACGTTCCGGTACCGGTTTTGGTGACCCCGCCGCTGCCGCCGATGCCACCGCTGAACGTGGTGCTGGTATTGTCGCCTCCTGTGGTCAGGGTGAACGCCCCGATGCTCAGGCTGCCCGCTCCGGCCAGGGAGCCGATCGTTTCGCTCGCGCCCAGGAAGAGTACGGCCGCTGCGTCGACGGTCAGGGCGCTGGTGTCGGCCAGGGCGCTGCCGCCATTGAGCGCGAGCGAACCCGCAGTCGCGGTCGTGGCTCCGGTGTACGTGTTGGCCCCCGAGAGGGTCAGTGTGCCGTTACCGGCCTTGGTGAGCCCGCCGGTTCCGGAGGCGACGCCGGAGAACGTGGTGCTGGTGCCGTCGCCGCCGGCGGTCAGGGTGAACGTGCTCAGCGTCACGTTGCCGGCGCCGGCCAGGGAGCCGATCGTTTCGCTCGCGCCCAGATTAAGCGTGGCCCCGGTGCTCACGGTGACGGCGCTGGTGTTGGCCAGCGCGGTGCCCCCGTTGAGTGTGAGCGTGCCCGCGGAGACGGTGGTGGCCCCGGTGTACGTGTTGGCCCCGGACAGGGTCAGGGTGCCGGTCCCGGCCTTGGTGAGCCCGCCGGTTCCGGAGGCGACGCCGGAGAACGTGGTGCTGGAGTTGTCGCCCCCGGCGGTCAGGGTGTTGGCGCCGAGGGTCACGTCGCCGGCTCCCGCGAGGGAACCGATGGTTTCGTCGTTATTCAGAGCGAGCGTGGCGCCGGTGCTCACGGTCACGGCTGCCGCGTCCGCAATCGCAGCGTTGCCGCTGAGCGCGAGTGTGCCCGCGGAGACGGTGGTGGCCCCGGTGTACGTGTTGGCCCCGGACAGGGTCAGGGTGCCGGTCCCGGCCTTGGTGAGCCCGCCGGTTCCGGAGGCGACGCCGGAGAACGTGGTGCTGGAGTTGTCGCCCCCGGCGGTCAGGGTGTTGGCGCCGAGGGTCACGTCGCCGGCTCCCGCGAGGGAACCGATGGTTTCGCTCGCGCCGAGATCGAGGGTGGCTCCGGCGGCGACGGTGACGGCGCTGGTGTCGTCTAGGGCGGTGCCGCCGTTGAGTGTGAGTGTGCCCGCGGAGACGGTGGTGGCCCCGGTGTAGGTGTTAGTGCCCGTGAGGGTGAGTGTGCCGGTGCCGGCCTTGGTGAGCCCGCCGGTTCCGGAGGCGACGCCGGAGAACGTGGTGCTCGTGTTATCGCCCCCGGCGGTCAGGGTGAACGTGCTCAGCGTCACGTTGCCCGCCCCGGCGAGCGACCCGATGGTCTCGTTCGCGTCCAGGTTCAGAGTTGTTCCGGCGGCGACGGTGACGGCGCTAGTGTCGGCCACCGCCGCCCCGCCGTCGAGTTCCAGCACGCCGCCCGAAACAGTGGTGGCGCCGGTGAACGTGTTCGTCCCCGACAGGAACAAGCTCGATCCACCGGACTTCGTCAGCACCGCGGTACCGTCGATGCTCAGGGAGATCGTGTTCGAGCCGGCGGTCGTCGTGTCCGTCACCGCCGTGTTCACGGTGACCGGCTGCGAACCGGTGATGGTGTAACCCGAGAAACTGAGCTGGATGTCGCTCACCGTCAGCGACGAGATGTCGTTGTTGCTCGTGAAGGTCGAGGCGGTGCCGTCGAACACCAGAACGTCGTCGGCCGAGTCCGGGACTTCCGTGTTAGCCGCTCCGTCGCTCCAATTCCCCGAAGTCGACCAGTCGTTGTTGCCCATTGCTCCGCCGATCCAGGTGAGGGTCGTGGGGACCGTGCGGTCCTCCAGGAGCGTCACGTGTAACCGCGTGCGCGCCGGGAGGGGGCACCCGGGGCGGAAAGAGCGGGCCTTCTGGAGCCGGCGGAGGAGGGTGGAAATCACGGTCACGGTGAAACCTCGCAGCTTGAGAATGAACGGCCCTCCGGCGGTTGGGGTGCCGGAGGAGAGGGGCCGAAACGGTCCGAGGTGCGG
Organism: Gemmata sp. SH-PL17; assembly: GCF_001610855.1. Classification (NCBI taxonomy): domain Bacteria; kingdom Pseudomonadati; phylum Planctomycetota; class Planctomycetia; order Gemmatales; family Gemmataceae; genus Gemmata; species Gemmata sp. SH-PL17. Next base: position 6,616,152 of record NZ_CP011271.1, on the reverse strand, counting down.
GGCGCGCGGCGTGATACGCGGCCCCACTCGCGCACGGGAATCGTTCCGACCCGGACAGCGGGTCGCGGGTCGGAGTGCGCCTGGTCGCTTCCCGTCACGAATAAGCGCCGGGTTACACCGCCGTGCGAGTCGAATACGAGCCTTCGGGCCGCGTTTTGGCCCCGTCCGAATTAACACATAGGCTGAAAAAATGGATGGAGCAAGCAAAATGGGTTATTTTGGCAGAAGAAATGGTCTGTGCGTTGCGCGAATGAGAGCGAGCGGAATAATGAGATTCGCTTTGGGTGAATCGATTTATGATATTTTTTAGAAAGGGTTTGCGGCGAGTAGTTGTGGGTGATCCGGTACGAGTCGTGTCGAGCCGGGTCGGGAAAAATACTAGTGCAGTTATTGGGAATTTGGTGTCCGATATCTACTGGCTTTTAGACGCGCAAATTTGCTTCCAGATTGCTTGTAGCGAGTTCCCGTGGGCCGCGCACGGGGCTTGTTCGCCTTGCAATTCTTTCCCCCTCGGGCTATTCCTCCCCATCCGAATTCGCGCGAGGTGTGCCGGGACGCGGCGTTGATGTAACGCTTTTGTCACAAGCGGAGAGCCACAGTCGAAACTGTTTGTATTCTTTTGTTCATATGTGTAGAATTGGGGAGTATGGGTAGCAGGGTCGTAGGCGAACCCCGCCTGCAAGGGCGGTGGGTGCTTATGCTCGTGTCGATGAACCCCTAACCACACGAGTGCCCGCTGTGAATTAGGGGGCGAAAGGTCACAAAGGAGCCGGAATTGTTAGCCAATGTTAGCAAAGCGGCGACGGCGGTTTAAGTGGGATATGTGTCTGAAATGTTTGAGGGCGCAGTAGTTAAGGCGGTTTTGCTCTCCGGGACATTGGCCCGCGGCCCAAAAGGTTAGCAATTGTTACTCGGGCCGTTTGCGAGAGCCAGCAGTTCGGGCAGTTCGGGTTCCAATCTGAGGTCCGAGACCACGTTTCACCCACAACCAGCCATGAACGACTCCACCGGAACGGCGTTCGACAAGCTCGACTACGCCCGGCGCGTATTGCGGACTGAGGCCGCCGCACTCGACGTCGTCGCCGGGCGCCTCGATGACGGCTTCGGTCGCGTCGCGGACGAGCTGTTCGCGTGCCGCGGGCGCGTCGCGGTGGTCGGCGTGGGGAAGTCCGCGGACGTCGGGCAGAAGATCGTCGGGACGTTCAACTCCACCGGCACCCGGGCCTACACCCTCGATGCGACCCGCGCCGTCCACGGCGACCTCGGCAGTGTCCACCCCGATGATGTGGCGCTGCTGCTCTCGCACAGCGGCGAGTCGGAAGAGTTAATTCGATTGCTCGGACCGTTGAAAAAACTCGCGTCGTCTCTGGTGGCGATCACGAGTAGCGCGGGGAGCACGCTCGGCCGCGCCGCGGTCGCCGCCGTCGTGTACGGCCCGATCAAGGAAGCGTGCCCGCTCGCGCTCGCGCCCAGTAGCAGCACGACGGTGATGCTCGCGCTCGGCGACGCGCTCGCGTTCACGCTGCTCGAACAGCGGCAGTTTACTGCCGACGAGTTCGCGAAATTCCACCCGGCCGGTTCGCTCGGGCGCAAGCTCGCGGTGGTTTCGGAGTGTATGCGGTGTGGGGCCGAACTCCGGATCGCGGTGCAGACGGACACCGTGCGCGAGGTGTTCGCGAAGGTGCGGCACACCGGTCGGCGCACCGGCGCGATCATGCTCGTGGACGCGGACGGGCGGCTCGCGGGGCTATTCACCGACAGCGACCTCGCGCGCCTCTTCGAGAACCGCGAGGATCGGCTCCTGGATTCGCCGATCGCGAACGTGATGACGCACGCACCCGTTGTAATCGGGCCGCACGCGCGCGTGTCTGTCGCGCTGGACGTGTTAAAGGCGCGAAAGTTTAGCGAACTGCCCGTTGTTGATGAGGGCGGTAAGCCCGTCGGAATGCTCGATATTACCGATCTGATCGGACTCGATCCGCTGGCCGGGGGCGCGGAAACTCGGCTAACACCGCGCGTGGTCGCACGCAAGAGCGCGTAAAGTGATGCAGACGTCTGACATTCCCGCGCGGGCCGCGGCCATCGAACTCCTGTTGCTCGACGTGGACGGCGTCCTCACCGACGGGCGCGTGGTCTACGCGGACGACGGGCGCGAGCTGAAGTTCTTCCACGTGCGCGACGGTTCGGGGTTGAAGTTGTGGCGCGCTGCGGGTAAGCGGGCGGCCATTGTTTCGGGACGAGATTCGCGCGCGGTGGAGCGCCGGGCGGCCGAACTGGGAATCGCCCCGGTCCTCCAGGGCCGCGACGACAAGCTCCGCGCGTTCGACGACGTGCTGGCCCTGACCGGCGCGTCCCCGGAACAGGTGTGCGCGATCGGGGACGACCTCCCCGATGTGCCAGTGTTGCGGCGGTGCGGGCTGGCGGTAGCGGTGGCGGACGCCTGTCCCGAGGCCCGCGCGGTGGCGCACTACGTGACCGCGGTGCCCGGGGGACACGGGGCCGTGCGCGACCTGATCGAGTGGTTGCTCAAGGTGCAGGGCCGGTGGGCCGAACTGACCACCGGTTACACCAACACATAACCCCGGAGTGGACGGTGCTGACGCCGCGGCGAACGATGTTGTTGCTCGCCGGTTTCGTGCTCTTCGCCGGCGCGTATGCCGTTTACGCACAACTCCTCGGCTGGCTCGACGGGTTGCCACAACTTCCCCCTCAAATGCTGGCGGTGCGCCCCCTCGGCGAGTTCGTGCCGCCCGAGAGTTCGACCGTTCTCAAAACCGAGCTGAAGCTGATCGAAGCGTTCGGCGCGAACAGCCCGGAAACGAACGGCGCGCACTACAAGATGCAGTTCGATTTCAAGAGCGGCGACTCGTCCGTGGTGGTCGCGTCCGGGATGCCGCCGGACAAGCCCAACTCGACCCGCGTGACTCTCACGCCGTTCAGCATCGCGGTCTTCAGTAAGCCGAAGCCGCCCCACCTCCGCCAACCGGGTGAGGTGACGGAGATCAGCACGGCCCACGCCGATAAGGGCGTGCTCGAGTTCGATCGCGTCATCAACAACCTCGCGGACATGAAGAAGGCGGCGCTCTTAAAGGTCGAACTCATCAGCGATTTTGAACTGGCGCTCCCGGACCCGCGGCGCGGGGTCGTTCACATCACCAACAACCAGCGGACGAACGACCCGAACCGGTTCCTGGTGCTCCGCACCGTCGGCCCGGTGTTCTACCGCAACCCGAAGACGGCCGGCGCGAACGCGACCGCACCGGACTTCTGGACGGACGCGCCGGTCGAGATCGTGGACCGACAGAACCTCCCGCGCTCGGTCGGTTCACCGGCGCCGGTCACGGCCCCCACCAAGAGTGAAGACAACCGCAACACGGGCGCGATCGCGGCGATTCTGAGCGGCCAGCGCCTGCCCCCGCCGACCCTAACGGCGGTCGGCCTCCGCGTGTACCTGGAACCGGACCCGCCCCCGAACCAGCCGAAGAAGGAACCGAAACCCGGTACGACTCCCGTGAAAGGGGTGCGCCGGATCGAGTTCCAGGAACAGGTGGTGCTGAACCTGTGGGTGAACAACGGGGAGTCGCTCGCGGGTACTACACCGGTGCAATCGAACGTGCCGAAGAGCAGCGGGCTCGCGTTCGTTCCGCCCCCGGCGGCGATCGCGGGGATTACCGGGGGACTCGGGACGGCCGCGTACAACACGCGACTCATGGACCGTGCGCTGCTCCAGATCGACACGCGCGGGCCGTTCGCCTACGACGCGGAGAAGTCGCTCGCGCGGTTCGACGTGGTTCCGCAAACGGACTCGAACCTGCCCAACGACGTCCAGGTGACGAAGATCCCCTCGCGCGGCGGCACGAGCAGCTTGTTCAGCCAGGTGCTCGAACTGGAGTTCAACGGCGGACCGACCGGCGCTTCGCGCGCGGCCAACACGCCGGCGATCAAGCGGCTCCACGCCTGGGTGAACGCGCCGGGGCGGTTCGTGACGGTGGCGTCGCAAGAGGAAACAGCCCCTCCCACTCCCGGCGCTGCACCAGGACTCAGTTCGACGCAGGCTTACGGGCGCGATCTCGTCCACGAACAGGCGGCCAGCAAGACGATTTTGAACGGCACTCCCGTTGTCGTCGTGCGCGACAACAACACACTCAAGGCCGGCACGCCCCAGGAACCGGCGACGCTCACGATCGAGCCGGGGCCGCCGATCGCGCAGGCCCAGGGCCAACCTCCCGTGCGCAAGCTGCAAATGACCGTGCGGGGCGCGGGCGAGGTGGCGCTGACCGATGCCGCGAACAACAATCAGCCGCTCCGCGCGGAGTGGAGGATCTCCCTCGTGCAGTCCAAGGAAGTCATTAGCGGGCGCGAACAGGACCGGTTCGATTTCACGGGCGACGCGAAGCTCGAAGACCGAAAAGCGGACTACTGGTTGAAGGGGAACGTGATCAAACTGTGGTTCCAACCGCGTGTCGAACCGCCCGCGGACGAGAAAGCTAGCACGGATACGAAAATCGCTGCCGGTGGATCACCACCCGCGGACGGGAAGGCCAACGCGGACACGAAAGTCGCCTCCGGCGGCGGACAACCGAAGCCGTCCCGCGTCGAGGCCATCGGGAAGGTAACGAGCCACTCCACGGATTACGACATCAAGGAGTCGGACCAGCTCACGGTTCACTTCATCGACGCCAATCCGGTTCCCACGGTCGGCGCGGTCGCCCAATCGAACAAGCCCGCTTCGCCCGACGCGGTCGCGTCCGGACCGCCTTCTCCGCCCACGGCGCCAGGGGCCGCGCCGAAACTGCCCGACCCGATGCCCCCGGCCGGGCCGGAAGCACCGAAACTGCCCGAGCCGATCGCGAAGGCGCCGGAGAAACCGAAGCCGCCGTTCGAGATCAGCGCGAAGACCATCGAGACGTTCGTTAAGCGGATACCGGTGGCGCCCGCCGACAAGCAGGCCGGGGGTAAGCCCGCGGACGAGAAACCCGCGGAACCGCCCGCGGCGAAGTACCAACTCGACCGCGCCCGGTGCGAGGACAACGTGGTCGTGCACCAGGAGCCGACCGACCCCAGTAAACAGCGGGGCGTCGACATCTTCGGCCGGCTCCTTCTGATCGAAGGGACGAACGACGGGAGCGTGATGACCGTCTTCGGCTGGCCGGACAAGATCGGCGAGGTCCACCAGGAGGAGATGTCGCTCCTGGGGCCGAAGATCGTTCTCAACCAGGTGCTCAACTCGGCGTCGGTGGACGGGCGCGGGTCGCTCACCATGCCGACCAAGAACAATTTCGCGGGGAGCGAACTCGCGCAGGCGGAAGTGGTCATCGTCCACTGGCGCGACTCGATGACTTTCAACGGGGCGCAGCGCTCCGCGGTGTTCACCGGAAAGGTCCGCGCGCACCAGGGCGAGTCGGCCGTGGAGTGCCACCGGATGGACGTCGTTTTCGACCGGCCGGTTTACTTCAACCAGGCGCGGAAGAAGCCCGCTCCGCCTCCGGGCGTGGACCCGAAAGACCCGATGACGGGGGCCGCGGCCAAGAAAGACGAGAGCGCGAAGATCGACAGGATCCGGTGTCACCGCGCCCCGGCCGACGAGGACGATAGCAAGGTCGAAAGCGGAGTTTTGTACACGCAGGTGGACTACGACAAGGACGGCAAACTGTTGAAAGCGCAGTGGCTCCGCGCGTCGGAACTGACGATGGAGGCCCAGGCACAAGAATCGAGCGGGGGCGAGAAGTTCCCGCGCGTGACCGCCGAAGGGCCGGACGGAAGGCTGCGCATCTGGCAGCGGGGCGAAGCGAACCCCGCCGGTCCGCCGGTGGGCGCGAAACCGGCGAAGGACGAACAGGAGATGAAACTCACGTTCATCAAGTTCACGGGCCGGATGATCGGCGTCGATAAGGCCAAACTGTACCAGGCGGCGACGTTCAGCGGCGAGGTCACGGCCATCCACGTACCGACCAATTCGCCCACGCTCGAAGTCGACGGCCTGGAATACAACCTGCCGCCCCGCGCGGTGCTGCTCACCTGTAACGACAAACTCCTCGTTTGGAGCCAGAAGGCGCAGGGCGATACGCCCGCCGCGCAGAACATGAAAGCGAGCGGGAACGCCTTCTTGCGGAGCGACGATTACGAGGGGACCGCGGCGACGATCGAGAGCCGCGGGAACGCGGTCACGCTGACCGGTAGTGAGGCGGCCGCGGCCCGTTTCTCGAACCGCTTCAGGGGGGGGAACGAGCAGATCGGTAAAGTCATCACCTACGACCGGAGCACGGGCGCATCGAGTATCAAGGAAGGGGCCGGTACGTCGATCGGAGCGCCTCCGAAGAACCGCCCCGCTACTCCGGCGCCCAAGAAGTGATTGCCCGCACCCAGGCGAACCCCGCCCGCAAGGGTGGCGGGTAGTTCGGGGTACTCGTGACTCAGGCAAACCCACTGCCCTTGCAGGCGGGGTTCGCTAACAGTTGTCTGGGAGTAGTTGCTTATAGAGGCGCGAGTCACAGCATCGGGCGGGGCGTCACTTCTTCGCGGTGCAGGGCTTCGCCATGATCGCGATGATGAGTTGCTCGCCGCCCTTCGTGCGGTGCGGCGTTACGACGGGGAAGAACTTGTCGCACGCACAGGCGTAAGTGACCGCGTCCATGCCGGGCGGGTTGAGGGTCAGGCTGATCCGCCCCTTCTCGTCCTTCGACTGGTCCACCTTCATTTTCAGTTCTTGCTTGTCGGTCAGTGAGATCGTGGTATTGCCGCCGACTGGGATCGACTTGCACTCGGTCGCCACGAGCTTGAAGCCGGTCAACTTCGGGTCGCGCTTCTGTACTTCCTTCGCGAGTTCCTTGAGTTTCGGATCGACGGTCGTGTTGTCGGCCGTGGCGAGCACGATTACCACCGTGACGCGCACGGGATCTTCGGTGGGGCACGCCACGAACATGTACGCGACCAGAACGAGAGCGGACATGGCTCACCTGGGCTTGGCGACGAAGAGGACCGGCGCGTCCCCGGGGGACAGCGTCACGCGGGGCCACGACGGGTGCGGGGCGTCGAGTTCGACCTCGTCCGTGGTGGCGAGCGAAATCACACTGGGGAGTGGGTCGGTACCGACCGGGAACCAACCGGACCCGGGCACGCGGTGGAAGTCGACTTCCTCGGCCGTCGCCATTGGCAGCACCGTGTAGTCCGCGAGCGGGTCGGTTACCTCGCGTGGTGCCGGTGCCAGCGCCACTACGGACGGGAGAGGTGGGCGAACACCAACGATTTCGCGTTTTTCTGTCGGCGTTGGGGTCAGCGCGACCCACGCGATCGCAGCGGCAACTGCAGTTACTGCCGCCCCGGCCGCCACCAAAACGGTCGTGCGCCAGTGACCTCTTCTTGGGGGCGGTACCGGAGCCGCGGGGTGTAACCGCGCCCGGATGTTCCGGTACACCGCATCCCATTCGGGTTCGGACGGTTCGTCGGGGCGAACGGCGCGCGCAGCGGAGCGAATACCCTCGGCGTAGGCGCTGAGGACGTCGCGCTCGTTCGGTTCGGGTTGTTGCGGGGCGGGTGTCATGGCTGTTGGTACGCGGCCAGCAGGTCTTTCAATTTCTGTCGGGCGTAAAACAAGCGGCTCATCACGGTGCCGATGGAGATCCCGAGCGCGTCAGCGACCTCACGATAGGTCAGTTCGCCTTCAACGTGCAAGACGAACGTTTGCCTCTGCACGTCGGGCAAGCGGGCGAGGGCCGCGTCGATCACCCGGCGCAGGTCGGACCGCACGAGGTTCGTTTCCGCTGGCGGGAGGTCGTCGGCCCCGAAACCGTCGGGAGAGAACCCGCGCGGCACCTGCGGCACGCGCTCGTTCCGCTTCCGCTGCCGACCGATATCGAGGGCCGCGTTGCACACCACTCTCAGGAGCCACGTTTTGAACGAACTGCGACCGCCGAACCGGTCCAGGTGCGTGAGCGCGTTCACGAACCCGTCCTGGACCGCGTCGAGCGCATCGGCCTCGCGCCCGAGTAGCCGGTACGCGACCCGGTACGCGATCCCGCGGTAGCGGCGGAACAGGTCATCGAGTGCCGTGCGGTCGCCGGTCGCGAAGCGCGCGAGCAGCGCATCGTCCGTGAGCAGAGCCGGCGGAGTGGGTAACGCGGCAATCGGCATGAGGGGGACACGTTCCAGGCGGGAGCGAATCCGGTGGCTCGTATTCTACCCCCACCCACGTGGCATCTTCCAACCGAAATTCGGAACCGCGAAAAACGCGGGGCCAGTGGAACAAGGGGCCTGTCGACTTCGGAACCGGTCCTCGACTTCGCAACGCGCCGCCCGACGGACCTCTCCGTATCTAGACGCGAACGGGGCCGCGGCAATTCAAACTTTCGCTTCCGGAACACGTTAATGATTACCGTCCACCGCTGGAACGGTTCGTGCTGCGAGCGCACGGGCGCGGAAGGGTTGCCCGAATCGGCCGCCACCATTCCGGCCGAAGAGTTCATCTGGGTCGATATGAGCAATCCGACCCCGGAAGAAGAGGCGAGAGTATTTCAGAAATTCTTTGCCGTTCACATGCTCACGCTCGAAGACATCACGCGCATGCGCCGCGAACCGGACCAGGGCGCGCACTTTCCGAAAGTGGAAGAGTTCCCGGATTACCTGTTTGTGATCGTGAACCCGCTCCCGCCCGGGCTCTCGAAGTTGGCCGCGTCGAAGGGGAAGGTGCCCGAGGGCGAAGCGAAACTCCCGTCCGCGTCGCGGATGTTGCGCCGGCACCGGCCACAGTTAAGTGCGGTGCTCACGAAGAACGTCCTCATCACGCACTCGATGGAATCGGTCCCGTGCATCGCGAGCGCGCACCAGTTCCTCGCGCGCCACGGGGACTCGGCCCGGCGTGGCCCGGATTACGTATTCCACATCGTTCTCGATGCGATGGTGGACGAGTACGCGCCGGTGGTGGAGTGGGTCGCGGGTAAACTGGACCGATTGGAATCGCGCATCTTCACGCGCCCGACGGCCAAACTCATTTCTGGCATCCTGAAACTCAAACGGATCGTCACCGGCATGCGGAAGACGCTCATCATCGAGCGCGAGGTGCTGTCGCGGTTGATCCGCGGGGAGTTCGAGTTGGTGGAGGCGCGCGAGATCGCGTACTACCGCAACGTCTACGATCACCTGGTGCGCTACACGGAACTGATCGAAGCGGCGCGCGAAATGGTCAGTGACCTCGGCGAAACGCACCTCGCGGCCGTCTCGAATCGGCTGAATCAGATCATGAAGGTGCTCACCATGATCTCCACCACCATTCTCCCACTGACACTCATTTCCAGTGTCTACGGCATGAACTTCAAACACATGCCGGAACTCGAATGGGAGTGGGGGTACCCGCTCGCCTTGGGGCTGATGCTGCTCACTGGGATCGCGTCACTGGCGTTCTTCCGTTGGAAGAAGTGGATCTAGCGTCGAGGCGTGTGGCACGAAGTGTGCCCGCGCTCGCCCTTGTCGCTACCCGTGTCCCGAGTTAGCTTAACGGTTGCGATTCAAATATGCTCGGAGGGGACGCAGATGGCAAAGGGGCGCAAGAGCCGGATGGACCTGCGGCGCGAGGCAGAGGCGCTCGAGGCCAAGCAGCGTGAGGAAGAAACCGAAGGCGAAGAAACCGAAGACGAGGACGAGGAAGAAGAGGATTCCGATACCGAGGGCGACGCGGAAGCCGAGGGAGAGGGGGACGCCGAGGGTGACGCGGACGCCGAGGGCGATGGAGACTCGGGCGACGACGACGGCGACGACGAGGACCGCCCCAAGAAGAAGAAGAAGGTCAAGAAGGTCGCCGTCAAGAAGACGACTACTAAGCGCTCGCGGACCGCGAAAGAGGTCCGCACCCGCGCCGTGTGGATCGTGTTCGACAATGGCAGCAAGGTCGTTGAGAAGTTCCCCTACAACCAGAAGGAAGAGGCCGAAGCTCTTCTCGCCAAGAAACTTGAAGAGAAGAAGACCTTCTACCTGAACTTGGTGAAGGAAGAAATCAAGGAGTAAATGACGGGTGTTGGTAGCTTCGCTAGCCGCGGCTTCCAGCTCCTGATCGCAGGTGACCCCGCCCACAAGGGCGGGGTAGTTCAGATAACTCCATCTCCGTTTCGCCGCGGGTTGTTGGAGTTGCGAACGATTTTGCCGCGAATATGTGATTACAGAATCAGCACTTCTTTTGAGCGATTTAGCCTTCTATCCGACCTGTGAATCCAATTTCCCTTGTCCGCCATCGAATAATGGCATGGGCGGTGCATAATCTGCCGCCGGAAAGGGGAATCGCTCTAATGTTTAGCTCTTTGAAACTAGGCCGACTATTCGGCATTGACCTATATATCCACCCGACGTTTTGGCTCCTGCCGCTGTTCGTTGTGATGTCCGGGGCTGGGGCGAGCGCGGGGGAACTCACGTCCGAAGTTCTGTTCGTGTTCGCCGTGTTCGCGTGCGTCGCGCTGCACGAGTTCGGGCACGCGCTCGCGGCGGCTTCGTATGGCATCCGCACGCGGGACATCACGCTGTACCCGGTCGGCGGCGTCGCGTCGCTCGAAGGTATGCCGGAAAAGCCGGGCCAAGAGATCGTGGTCGCGCTCGCTGGTCCCGCGGTGAACGTTGTGATTGCGGTCGGGTTACTGCTCGGGTTGTCCGCGGGCGGACTGGCGCTCCCTTGGGAGCGGATGTCGGACCCGATCGAAGCGTTCGTGAACCGGTTGCTCGTTGCGAACGTGTTTCTGGTTGTGTTTAACCTGTTGCCGGCGTTCCCGATGGACGGGGGCCGCGTGCTGCGGGCGCTGCTCGCGACGCAGATGACGCGCCTGCGTGCGACTGAGGTCGCGGTAACGGTCGGCACCGTGGTCGCCGTACTGTTCTTCGTCGGTGGGTTCATGATCCCGCAGTTCAGCCTGATGGCCATTGCGGTCATAGTGTGGCTGATGGGGCAGTCCGAACTCGCGTCACTGCGGATGCTCGCGGCTCGGAGGGAAATGGGGCGCCGGGCGCGGGCTTTCTTCGGGGAGCCGGAACCGGCCCCAGAATATCCGCGTGACACGAACGTGGACCTCGCAGCGCGCCGGTTCACGGGTATCGCGTGGGACACGGTTCACGGTGTCTGGATTCAGTGGGTGAATGGCGTCCCGGTTCGGGCGCTGTCGCGATAAACCCCGTGCGCTCTCCGAATTTGGGGAGGGCATTTTGCTTTTGCCTGGGACCGCGAGCGTCCCGCACGCTCGGGTTCCTGGGCGCGAAAATTTGAGGTTAGTCGCGCGTCGACCATAGCGATTGGCGCGCCCAACTGACACGAGAAGATGCGAGCGGGACACCCGCGGTCCCAGGTGTTCCCCGATTGGTCTGCCCTTCGGCACATTTGCGCGGTACAACCGCGTCATGTCTTCTGCTCGTCCCGCGCCCGCGTTCGTTGCCCGGTGGACCGGTCCGTTCACGAACGCCATGATCGCGTTCGGGGACTGGTGGTTGTTTTCGCTGCGCGCCGCGAAGGGGATTGCCCAGCGCGCTTTTGGGAGCCGGGACTTCCTGCGGCTCTCGGTCGAGGTCGGCACCAACAGCGTGAGCGTGGTCGCGATCACCGGCATGTTCATTGGCATGGTGCTCGCGGTTCAAGCCTACGGCCAGTTCCACACAATCGGCCTGGAAACGTCGCTCGGTGCGGTCATTCACATATCGGTGGTTCGAGAACTCGGACCGGTCCTCGCAGCGGTCATGCTCGCGGGGCGCGTCGGGTCCGCGATGGCGGCGGAACTCGCGACCATGCGCGTGACCGAGCAACTCGACGCGCTCGCGTGTCTCGGTGTAGACCCGGTGAAGTACCTCGCCGGCCCGCGCCTGCTCGCGGCCCTTTTCTTGCTTCCTTTGCTCACCGTTCTAGCCGATGTCATGGGTTTGCTCGGTAGTTCCCTGATCTGCCTGCACGTGTACAACATCGACAGCTTTCACTACTGGCGCCACACCCGCGAGTTCGTTAAAGTGTGGGACGTGATGGTGGGTTTAGGGAAAGCTTTCGTGTTCGGCGGCGTGCTGTCGCTGATCGCGTGTCACCGCGGGTTCAACAGTCGGCCCGGAGCTGAAGGTGTCGGGCGGGCCGCGACCGAGGCGTTCGTCGTGGCGTTCGTTGCCATCCTGATGATCGACTTCGTTCTCGCGATGTTGGCCAACACCGTTTACGCTCTCGTGTGGCCGCCCACTAGCGCAAAAGTCGTTTGAGGCGAAGAACCTAACCCCCAACCCCCTTCCCTAAGAAGGAAGAGGGCGTGGGCGCGCGAAACCGCTGTGCTCGAGGCTTCGCGGCCGGGGGAGGTTCTACGATAGGTTCCGTGAAAGGACAACATGACCACACCGGCTTACTCTCCCGGTCTCGAAGGCGTGCCCGCTGGTGAAACCGCGATCTGCACGGTCGCGGACGGCCTGAGTTACCGCGGCTACAGTGTCGGCGACCTCGCGGAAAATTGCTCGTTCGACGAGGTCGCGTTCCTCTTACTGCACGGCGAACTGCCGTCTGCGGCGCGGTTGCAGGAGTTCCACGCGGGCGTAGCTGCCGCGCGAAGGCTCCCGCCTTCACTGAAAGATCTGTTCGCCGCGCTGCCCAAGTGGACGACCCCGCTCGACGCGCTCCGCACCGCGGTCAGCGCGCTGGGGCACTTCGACCAGGACGCGGCTGACAATTCGCATATTGCGAACTTGCGCAAGTCCGAGCGCCTACTGGCACAGATCCCGGTCGCGATCGCGGACCAGTACCGGATCGCGAAGGGGTTACCCGTTGTGCCCGCGCGCCAGGATCTCTCTCACGCGGCGAACTTTCTTTACATGCTCCGAGGGGAAGAGGCGTCGTCGGCCGAGGTGAAGGCACTGGATGTGTCGCTCATTCTCTACGCGGAGCACGAGTTCAACGCGAGCACGTTCGCGGCGCGGGTGATCGTCTCCACGCTCTCGGACCTTCACAGCGGCGTCACCGGGGCCATTGGCGCGCTGAAAGGCCCGCTCCACGGCGGCGCGAACGAGAAGGTGATGGACATCCTGCTCGCGGCCGGCGGCCCGGACCAAGCCGAGGCGTGGACAAAAGCCGCGCTCGCGCGCAAGGAGCGCATCATGGGCTTCGGTCACCGAGTCTACAAAGCCGGTGACGTGCGCGCGACCATTCTGAAGAAGTACGCGGGCGCTGCGGCGGAAGGGGCCGGGGCGACGAAGTGGGAAGAGACCGCTGACATCATCGAGCGCGTGATGGCGGCCGAGAAGAACATGTACCCGAACCTCGACTGGCCCGTGGGTCGGCTGTACCACGCGATGAAGCTCGAGATTCCGCTGTACACACCGATCTTCGCGATGTCGCGCATTACGGGGTGGGCCGCGCACGTGATCGAGCAACTCGACAACAATCGGCTCATTCGACCCCGCGCGATCTACAAGGGACCGGCTCCGCGCACGGTGAAGCCGATCGCCGAACGTGGGTGATTGCACTCCGTGAACCCCGCCCGCAAGGGCGGTGGGTGATTGCAAAGCGGGCGCTAGCGGAATTCGGTGCGGCGGTCGATCAGAATCGGGAGAACGGAGCAACACAGTACGCAGAGGACGATCGCGCTGCACGGATCGCGGGTCGCAGACAGTATCCCGAGGAAGAAGGTGAACGCGTTAGACTACTTGTTACGGCGGCGCGAAAGATGCGCAGGGCGGAAACGCTGAAAATCTCAGCCAATCGTTCCCTGAACGCCCTCAATCAATGCGTATCTTGCGCGCCGCTGTAATATACCGAATCTCGTTGGTGGCTATCCTCTCCAATTGTGGGAGGAGAAGCTATGACGCGGTTACCCGTGGTTGCCCATTTACCGCCGGCCGAGATCGGGTGGTGCCCTATTTGCGCTGCACGAGCAAGATGGGTTGCCGTAGAACGACTCCCGTCAATCCGGGATCACGGGGGCGATCATGGACGACCTGGGGCCGTTCTGCGGTCTGAACCCGCGCGGCCCGGACCACGGGAAGCGTGGTCACGGGAACCGGACCGTGACCTCCCGGTACGGGCCGGGTAAGGTCCGCCGGATGCTCCGCTGTCGAACCGGCAAGGCGCGCGTCTCCGAGCGCAAGGGCACGCCCCGGTTCGACGCGCGGCTCTCGGCGGAGAAGGTGACCGCGGTTCGGGCTCACGTGGCCGAAGGGATCGGCACCCGCAAGACGGCTCGGCGGATCCGCGCCCACCCGGGCACCGTCGCCCGGTACACCCGACGGGCCGGCGACCACGCCGCACAACGGCACGACGAGTTGGTCCCTTTTTCCCCCGAACACCGCGGAGCTCCCGTTCGACGAGAAGTGGGCGCTCGTCGGCAGGAAGCAGAAGAACTGTGCCGGCGATGCCCCCGACAAGGGGACGGCGGGGACCACGTGGCCCTCGACCCCGAGACCCGGTTGGTGGTGAGCCCGGTGGTCGGCAAGCGGACCGCCGACGCGACCCACGCGCGGGTCCGGGACTTCCGCCCGCGGACCGGCGGTCGGGCGATGCGGCGGATGACGTCCGACGAGTACCCCGTGTACGCGGAGCCCATCCGGGGCGCCTACGGGCACGTGGTCGCACCGCCGCGGGCCGGTCGCCCGGGTCGGCCCCGGAACCCGCACGTGGCGGTTCCGCCGGCGATCACGTGCGCGACCGTTCACAAGGAGAAGGAGAACAACCGGGTGGTGCGGGCGAGCACGCGCGTGGTGCTCGGGGCGGCGGCGGTGGCCCTCGCCGTGGCCGCGTCCGCCGTCGGGCGGGTGGTGAGCACGAGCGTCGTGGGGCGCCACAACGGGACGGACCGGAACCGGTGCCGCCGCAAGGCGCGCAAGACCTATGCGCTCTCGAAGGATTGGGACACCCATCGGGCCGCGACCGTGTTCCGCTACTTCAGTTACAACTTCGGCTGGCCCGTGCGGACCCTCCGGGTCAAGGGCGAACGCGGTCGGTGGCAGAAACGAACGCCCGCAATGGCCGCCGGTTTAGCGGATCGCGTGTGGTCAATGTCGGAATGGGTGGCGTATCCCGCCAGACATATGCCGCGCAAATAGGTCACCACCAGCGCGTCGCGCAGAACCCACAACATCTCGTGCCCGACGTCGGGCTGCAACCCGTCGATCGACCTTCTGAGCGTGATATTTCTTGAGGGCGCCGTCGAGATCGTTCCAGGGGCCGATGTAGTGCGCCTTCCCGCGGATCTTCTTCGCCCATCGCCCGGGTACGGTTTGTTTGGCTTGCTCGCGAACTCGGACGAAGTAGAATCGCTCTTAGACACGGTGGTCGTTCCTCACAAACGGTTGGTGTGGCTCGACCACGAGTGTTGCTACACCCTTGGTCACTTGCGAGGATAGCGGGTGTCAGAAGAGGTATCAAATGTGGTGGATGGAGGCGGGTAAGAAGTCGCAAGTGTTTGAAAAATAAGGTATTAGCCCTCGTAGCTCAGGGGATAGAGCACTGGTTTCCTAAACCGGGGGTCGCGCGTTCGAATCGCGCCGAGGGTACTGGCCGTAAGGCCTTATAGTCGAAGCGTTTCAGCTTACCGCCGGGTGTTCCGGCCTGCCGTCACGATGGCCCTAAATACTGCGGGAATTCGACTCTGTAGCAAGGAAGGGGAGTCATTCCTCTCTCCGCTGCTTGTGGAGAGTCTTTGTCGTCGCTTGTCGTCCTGTGGTTTGGCGCTCGCGTTGCAGGTCCAGAGCCAACCGACCCTCCAAGTTGGTCTTTGTTCGGACTCGGTAGACGGACTTCTGCATCTTGCGGTGACGGCGGTTGCTCCGCTCCACGGCGTTGGAGGTTGAGGGCACGAGCCGATCGTCGAGGAACGTCAGTGCTTTCTCCAGGTTGGGCGCGTTCAACTGGTCCAGAGCCCGGCCCAGGGATCGATAACGTCGGACGTGCCGCCGCAGACGGACCAATTTGGTCAGGGCGGTATCGGTGCGGCCGCGGCGGTCGAACAGATGGTAGACTTCGTCCATGATTGCTCGCAGGGCAACCAGTATCGGCTCGCCGCGCACCAGCCCACTCAAGGTGGCCCGCTGTGAGGTCGTGAGCGCGTGCCGAACAAACAGGTGACGATGCTCGAACACGTCCGTCACCCGTTGCTTGATCCGCTTGGCCTTCCGCACCTGGCGACGGGCCGCGGCGTTGTCCCGCGGTCGTCCGCGGGACAACGCCGGAACACGGGCTTTCAACTTCTTGCGGACCCCGGCCACGGCATGCAAGATGGCCCTGGTCAACTCCTTGAGGACATGGAACTCGCACACCTGATGGGGAACCGCGGGGACGACTTCGGCCAGCGGGATCGGGTACAGCGCGGACCCGTCGGTGGTGATCCCGCGGAGTTCGCCCCCGCGGGCCGCGATGGCCTCCTTCAACCGCATCAGGAAAGGCCGGATGTCGTCATGCGTGGGGGCGTGGTCGAGTACCTCGCACAGAACCCGTCGCTGCTGCGGGCTGTCTACGGCCGACAACACGCAGAACGGGCCGTCGTACAGTTCATCCACCGCCAGATAACCGGAAAAGCCGGACAGTGCCCAGTCCAGGTGTTCGGACACGCCCCGCTCGTCGGCTTTTTTCCCCCGCCGCCTCGACCCAGTTCTGGATCGTGGCGTAGGGGACGAAGACGCGATGGTCCCGCCACAGGTGCCAGGATGCCGTTCGGTACGGCAGTCCGTCCTCGACGACCAGGCTGACGGCCACGGAGATGACGTGGTGGGTGTAATGGCTCCCGGCCGGGGCCACGTCCGACAGGTCCGCACAGAACCGGTGGTGGCAGTGGTCGCAGCGGTGCTTGGAGTACGTCACGAGCAGGTCGAGGGGATCGCCGCGAGATCGATTACCAAGATCGTGGAGGGTGCGGTGGCCCAGGTCGTAGCGGTAGGCCGACCGCCCGCAGCTCGGGCAACAGCGGTGCCGATAGTTGCGGGACCGCGCGCGCCCGCGCTGGGGGAAGATCCTCCACGCGGGTGACGCCCTCGGTGGGATCTGGGATGTATTGCCCCGGTGGCATATGCACACCTCCCTCTCGACTTCTCCCTGTAAAAGTATCCCGCGTGTGGGAGGGAACGCAACCATTACTCCCTTTCCTTGCTACAGAGCCAATAATCTTGTTATTAATAACCATCGACCTTGTTACTTCTTGCGACATAGATCGCCAGCCCGCCCCAGTGTTTGTTCTGTTGGGCTACTCGCGAACCGAACAACCGCCAATTTGCGTCATCACCTCACTTCCCCCGCGTGACGACGCGCATTTCGTGCGTGCGGAACGCTTCCGCGGTCACGCCGGTTGCGTGGCTGCACACGGTCACCGCGCCCGCGGTCGGCGTGTCCCACACCGTTGCGCCCACCGCGCCGTAGTTCGCGTGCAAGTGGGCCGTCGCGGAACCGGTCCGCTGGCTCGACACTACCAACTTCGGACGCGCCCACGACGCCACCGCGCCCGGTTCGGGCTTCTCCACCGGTCCGCGTGGCGCGTTCGCGGTCTTCGCGCCGTGGTGCGGCGCGAGGAGCACGTCGACGGGCGCGACTGGCTTCGCGGTCACGAGCGCCTGGCCCTCGCCCTCCAGGTCGCCCGTCAGCAGTATTGTGTGCCCCTCGTGGCGAACTAAGAGCACGAGGCTCCGCGCGTTCTCGGTCCCCTCCGGGCCGACCGCCGGCGGGTGCAAGACCTCGAACGACACGCTCCCCGCCGTGAACCGCTCGCCCGCGACCACCGTGCGCCGCGGAACGTCGTGCTTCTCCAGCGCGGCCAGCACCGCTCCGACGCCGGGACTGTTCTTGTCCGGGAACGTCGGCGTCATCGTCACCTGCCCCACGTGGAAGCGCCGGAGCAGTTCGGGCAGGCCGTTGAAGTGGTCGAGGTCCGCGTGCGAGAGGAACACTTCGTCGATGCGCCCGATCCCGCGGCTCCACAAGTACGGGGCCACCACGCGGCGCATCGCGTCCGGCCCCGCGGTGGTGCCGGTGTCGTAGAGCAGCACGCGCCCGTCTGGAGTTTCGATCACCACACAACAGCCGTGACCCACGGCCAAAAACGTGACACGCAGCTCGTCCGACGTTCGCGGCGGTAGACCGAGCGCGAGCCCCACGAACACCCACGCACAAATGGCCGCGAGGAGCCGCTTCGCCCGCGTGCCGTCGAACAGGATCAGCCCCACCACGAGCGCATAAAAGCCGACCAGCCACCACATCGGCGGCGCGGGGCAGTAGACGTACCCGCCCGGCACGCGGTCGCCCAGGTGAACCAGCCACTCGCACGCGGCCATGCACCACTCGGTCACGCGGGCGAATGGCTCAGCGACCCACGAACCCGCCGGCGACACGATGAGCAGCAAGAAGCCCGTCACGAGCGCGATCGCCGTAAGCAGAATGAGCGGCGGACCGAGTAGCATACCGATGGGTGAAATGACGTTCTGCCCGGCGAGAACGAGCGGCGCGTTGACCACGGTCAGGATCACGCTGACCGCGAACGTTTGCACCAACACGCGCAGTGTCGCCCGGAGGATTTTCTCGGGTGTGCCGCGTGTCTCTTCGATGAGTTGCTCCACGGGCGTGAGTTCACGCGGCTTGAGCCAGCGCACCGCGCCCCACAGCAAAATGAACACACTCAGAAAGGACAACTGACACCCGGCCGTGAACGGGTCCGTCGGGTTCACGACCAGCACGACGAGCCACGCGAGCGCGAACACGTTCGCCATGATGACCGGTCGGCGCAGAATGATCCCGCCGCACACAGCGCACACCATCACTGCCGCTCGGATCGCTGACGGGCGCGCACCGGTGAGGAGCGCGTAACCGAGCAGCAGCGCCGCGACCGCCCAAGCCGCGTGCCGCCGGCGCACGCCACACACCCGAAACACGAGCCACGCGAACCACCCCAGAATCACCAGGTGCTGGCCCGAAATCGCGAGCACGTGAATCACGCCGGTGCGCACATAAACGTCCCACTCGTCGCGGTCCAGGGCCGTGCTGTCGCCGAGGAGCAGCGCGGTGGCGAGTCCGGATTCGTCCTTCGGCAGTGATCGCGCGAGTGCCCGCGAACCCCAGCCGCGAACCACTGCGAGCCAGCCGAACAGCGATGCGCGCCAGCCCTCTTCGAGTCGCACAACGGCATCAGTGGAGCGCTTCACGCGCAAATCGGCCGTAATCCGGCGATCGAGCAGGAACGCTCTGTAGTCGCGCTCGCCGGGGTTGTGCGGGCCTTCGGGAAGTGCCAGGCGCCCAAAAACTTCCACCACATCGCCGCAATGCAAATCATCGATCCGCCCCTCCACCGAAAGCCGCACGTTCCCGGTCGCCGCGTGCCAGCCCGCACTGCCTTCTATCGCTGTTATTTCCAGCACGCCCATACTGCTCGCGTCGCGCTGTACCGTCAGCAATGGATCGTGACGCGGTGGACGGAACCGGTCGGGTTCTTCCGCGAGGCGCCCACGAACGCGGACTGCGGTCGGCGAATCCTTCGCGAACGCGGCGATGTCATTGGGGGCTTCGGGGTTCCGGTGCGCGTGGTGGTGAGCCGCAGCGAGCGTCCCCGCACAGACGAGAAGCCACCCGAACGCGACTTGTGGCGACGTTCGGCGCGAGAAATACCACCCCACGAGCGCCAGCACCGCGGCGGGCAGCGCCAGATCGAGCGTCACGCCGATGTACCGGTCCGCGAGTAACCCCACGGACGCGGCCAGAGCCACGGGAACGAGCGGGGCGCGTGCCCACTCGCGCCAGGGAGCCGGCGCGGGCACGGGCGCGTCGTCAAATGCGGGCGAGTTCGTGGGCATCGGCGAATATCGTACCCGCTCGCTACTTGGCGAACCTCCACGTTCCCACTGAAATGCGGGTATGAACACCGTCCGCGTGAATCTCGGCTCCCGCAGTTACGACATCGTCATTACGCCCGGCGATCCCGCGGGCATCGGCCCGTTTGTGCGCTCCGCGCTGCGAAAAGCCTCCACCGCCCTCGTCGTGTGCGACGCGAACACGCAGGCCCACGGCCGCGCGGTCGAAGCGACCCTCACCGCGGCGGGGTTGCGTACCGGGTTCGCCACGGTGCCGGCGGGGGAACCGTCGAAGTGCATGGAGCAGCTAGCGAAGCTCTACGACGCGCTTTACGACCTCGCGGCCGATCGCAGCACGGCTGTAGTCGCGGTGGGCGGCGGGGTGATCGGCGATCTCGCGGGGTTCGCGGCCGCGAGCTACAACCGCGGGCTGCCGCTCGTGATGGTGCCGACGACGTCCCTGTCGATGGTCGATTCATCCGTCGGCGGGAAGACCGGCATCAACCACCCGAAGGGCAAGAACCTGATCGGCGCGTTCCACCAGCCCGCCGGCGTGTGGATCGACCTCTCGTACCTCGACACGCTCCCGGAACGCGAGTTCCTCAGCGGGCTCGCGGAAGTCGTAAAGTACGGCGTCATTCTGGACGCGGAGTTCTTCGCGTACCTGGAAGCCAATGCCGCCGCGGTCCGCGCACGCACCCCGCAAGCACTGGCGCACATCGTTTCGCGCTCCTGTCGGCTCAAGGCCGACGTGGTGGAGAAAGACGAACACGAAACGACGGGATTGCGGGCCATCCTGAACTACGGGCACACGTTCGCACACGCCTTCGAGACGTGCGGCGGGTACGGCTCGCTGTTGCACGGCGAAGCGGTGTCGATCGGGATGGAATGTGCGGCCCGGCTCGCTCAGAAAATGGAACTGATCGGCGCCGATTTCGTGGGGCGTCAGACGAAACTGCTGCAAGCGCTCGCACTCCCGATTGTCCCCCCCGCACAGTGGCCGACGGACGAATTCATCGCGGTAATGCGCCGCGACAAGAAGGCCGTGGGGGGCCAGATGCGGTTCATTCTGCCCACGCAGCTCGGCGCGGTGAAGCTGTTCGATAACGTCCCCGAACCGCTCGTGCGGGACGTGCTGGAGTCCCGATGACGTACTCCGGGCTGGCGAACTGGCTGCGCGACCGGCTGTGGGTCGGGGTCGTCATCGGGTGCGTGCCGTGGGCCGTGTGGATCGCGAGCCTCGCTTCCGGTGGCTGGTATAAAGACAGCCGGGACCAGCTCGTCGGCACCGATCACCTCGCGTTCTACCACGCCGCCCGGCTCATACGCGACGGCGAATCGTACCGCCTTTACAACTACAACGAACTCGCGGAGACGAAATACCAACAGCAGCTACTCGGCTGGGACTGGGACGGCTTCGAGGCGTACCGCAACCCGCCGTTCTACGCGCTCCTGTACGTGCCCACTGCTGGGTTACCGTACCCAGTAAGTTTCTTGATCTGGACCGGCATCGGCTTCGCGCTGTTGGGGCTTGCCGTCCGGCTACTCACCCCCGAACGCCCCGGGCGTGCGTTCCTGTGGGCGCTCACGTTCTTTCCGGTGTTCGCGACCGTGAGCTTCGGCCAGAACACGCTCATCAGCCTCGCGATTTTCGCGGGCGTGTACCGCCTCCTGCGTTCCGAGCGACCGTTCGCGGCCGGGTTGGTCGCGGGGCTACTATGGTTCAAGCCGCAACTGCTGCTCGGGCTGTTCGTGTGGTGGGCGTTCGAGCCGCGGCGGTACTTCCGCTGCTGGCTCGGTACTGGTATCACTGGCGCGTTCCTCGCTACAGTGTCGTGGACCGTCATCCCGGAAGGTTCGCGCGCGTTCGTTCAAACGCTGGCCGCGAACGCCGGATTCGGCGGGTTCGGTCAGTGGAACGTCGTAAACCCGAAAGCGTTCTTTGTGCTGCTCCTGCCGGGGTTCCCGCAACTACACTGGCCGCTCGCGGCGCTGTGCTCGCTCACAAGTATCGTGATCGCGTGGCGGGTGAAGCAGAAAACAGGCGCGCCGGTAACGGTGATGTTCCCGGCCGCGTTTTTTTTGTCGCTGTGGGCTTCGCCGCACGCGCTCATTTATGAGTG
This sequence comes from Gemmata sp. SH-PL17, assembly GCF_001610855.1. NCBI lineage: Bacteria > Pseudomonadati > Planctomycetota > Planctomycetia > Gemmatales > Gemmataceae > Gemmata > Gemmata sp. SH-PL17. The sequence continues at coordinate 6,594,283 of NZ_CP011271.1, read as the reverse complement.
GACGCTGCTCGTCGCTGCGGCCGTAGTGTTGTGGGAGACGCGGCCCGAATCGCAGGCGGTCTGGCTCTGTTTGTCCGCGCTCGCGTGGACCGGGCTGAGCGTCACGACCGCGCTCGCGCGCGTGCAAGACCTCCAGAAGTTCCCGGTAGTCCTTCAAGTCGGCGTGCCGGTGATGGCGATCGTAGGTTGGCTCGCGGCGCGGGAGTTGGTGCGAGCACCTCGCGCCCAGTTGTGAACAAAATTTGGCCACCCGGTTGGGAGGGCGAACCGCGGCCGTCGTTCCCGAACAAGCCCGCACGCGAACTTGACCCGCCCTCACACGCCCTCGACAATTCCGGTAGAATGGATCTACCGCTCGCTTCCCACCTTTGACGGACATTTTCTCCAATGGCCCAGCGGCGCGTCGGATTGTGGTTAATTGGTGCGTGTGGCGGCGTCGCCAGCACGACCGCTCTGGGGCTTTCTGCGCTCGCGCGCGGGCACACCCCGACAACGGGTATGGTGACCGCCCTTCCCCAATTCCGCGGGCACGACTTCGACGAACCGGCCGCGTTCGTTCTCGGCGGGCACGACATCCGGAAGGGGAACTTCGTTACCGCCGCGCGCGAACTGCACGAGCGGTCGAACGTGTTCGACGAGCGCACGCTGGCGGCCTGTGTGGGCGATCTGGAAACGTGGTCGGCGAACATTCGACCGGGCGTGGTGTATCGCCCCAACGCGGCGATTACAGCACTCGCCGATCGGGGCGACATGCGCCGGGCCAACACCGCGCGCGAAGCCATCGACGCGATCCAGGGCGACCTCAAGGCGTTTAAAGCGGCCAACAAGCTCGATCAGGTCGTGGTGGTGAACGCGGCCTCGACCGAGCCGCCGTTTGAAGCGACCGACGAACAGAAGTCGCTAGAGTTGCTCGTTCCTGCACTAGATCGCCCCGCACCCGCCGCACTCCCCACGAGCGGCGTGTATGCGTTCGCCGCAATTGATGCCGGCTTGCCCTACGTGAACATGACGCCGAGCCGCGGCGCGACACTCCCCGCGATCGAGGAACTCGCACGCAAGCGCGGCGTCCCGCACGCGGGGCAAGACCTCAAGACCGGCGAAACGCTCATCAAATCGGTGCTGGCCCCGATGTTCGCGCGGCGCAATCTCCGGGTGCTCAGTTGGGTCGGGCACAACATCCTCGGCAACCGCGACGGGCAGGTGCTCAACGACCCGGACAACAAGGCGAGCAAGGTCAAGAGCAAGGATCTGTTGCTCGCGGAGCTGCTCGGGTACAAGCCGCAGTCGCACGTGAGCATCGAGTACATCGAGTCGCTGGACGACTGGAAGACCGCCTGGGACCACATTCACTTTGAAGGGTTCCTCGGAACGAAGATGATGATGCAGTTCACGTGGCAGGGGTGCGACTCGCTGCTCGCCGCCCCCCTCGTGATCGACCTCGTCCGGCTCGCGGCCCTCGCACAGCGCCGAGGCGAGAGCGGCCCGATGCCGCACACCGCGTGCTTCTTCAAGAGCCCCGTCGGAGTCACGGAGCACGACTTCGGCAAGCAGTTCCAGATGCTGGAAGACTACCTGACGGCGCGGTGAATACAGCCCGAATACAGCCACGGATGAACACAGATAACACGGATCAAACCAAGAAACGGATTTGAGAGCTAGCCCTTCCAGCTCACCGAAAGTGAGTGCGGTCACCGTTACTTCTTGTCTGATCCGTGTTATCTGTGTTCATCCGTGGCTGTATTCACTACGTCATTAGCTCTCAAGCAAGCAGCACTTGACGATTAAACAACCATCAGCAACACATCTGCCGCAAAAATCCCGATTCTGACGCAAGTATTGTCCGCGGGTGCGTTCTTAAGACCACGGCGGGCGCGGGGGTGAACTTCTGGGCCGGGTCCGGTTCAGAGACCATTCCGCACACAGGCGAGACAAATGCTTCCCACGTAACGACATAGCGGCACCCTCGCACCTGCCCGTAGGAGTTGCCGCATGATGTCACACTCACATTTCGCGCGAGCAACGGCCCTCTGCGCCGTATTCGCGTTTACGTCGTCCGGGCGCACCCAAGACCCAGTACCGTTACCGCTACCCGTTCCGCCCGTGAAGCCCGAGAGAAAAGTCGACCCAGCGACCCAGCCGGTCACGGTTGTCGAGCGCGGACCAGTTCACGAAGCTTTTGCTCAGCCCAGTGCCGGCGTTCGCGGGCGCGGGATCACCGCTCCCAAAGTCCCGCCGCCACCGATCGACGAAGTGCCACCGAATGTGAAAGTTGAAAGCCCGATCGCGCGGTGGATTCCGGGCCAGTGGCAGTGGGGCGCGGACCGGGCCGACTTCGTCTGGGTGTGCGGTTGCTACCGCAACGTGCCGCCCGGACGCACCTGGGAACCGGGGCACTGGAAGGAAATCAAATCCGAGTGGACCTACTTCCCCGGTTACTGGCGCCCGAGCGAAACGAAAACGCTCCTCGCGGACCTGCCCGAACCGCCCGCGCCCAAAGACGAGGCTCCCGATGCGAAAGAGAACCCGAACGCGATGTGGGTTCCCGGTATATGGGAACGCAAGGACGGGCGGTTCGAGTGGCAGCCCGGGTACTGGGCACCGGTCCGCGAAGGCGTGATCTGGCAGCAGAGCCAGTTCGTAGCGACCGAAACCGGCTTCGTGTTCGTGTCGGGGTACTGGGATTTCGCGCTGGAAGAACGAGGGTTGCTCTACGTACCGATGTACTTCTCAAAGGCCCAGCGAGCCAAAAGCGGGTGGACGTACCGGCCCGAGTACGTGATCCCGTTCGGAGTTGAGGGAAAATGGGGCCAGGGTGGGACGTTCGACGCGCTCTACATTGGGCCGAATTTCAACAGCTACTATTACGGCAATTTCTCGCAGATCAGCAGCAACGCGGCGGCGCGCGTCGGGTTCGCGCTGCGGGGCTCCCTCTCCGAACTCGCCGGCCCGATCATCGATCTTTACGGGTCGAGCGCCTACCGGCCGTGGAACTCCGTGGCGCCCGGGTACACGAACCCGCTCTGGCTGCACTACGTGCGATTGAACCAAAACGCCCCCGGTTCTTCAAATGGCACGCCCTCGCTCTACGCCACGCACGCCGCGAGCGGCTTCACGCCGAGCGGGGTCGCGTGCGCGCCGGGCGGGTTCGCGGTCGTGTCGGCCACCGCGGTGCGCCCAACCCGCGTCACGAACACGGTGTCGCTGTCATACCAGCACGTGTCGCGTCGCGGAACAGTCACGACCGGAACGACGCAGTACCGGAGTAGCTCGCCCCCGTTTTATCCGGGCTGGGGCCGTCGTTATTAGGGTGAGCAATAGATGTGGAAATGCGTGCGCCGCTTTGCCCCGCGGTGCCAATTTGCAAGAAGCGATCAGTAGACCACGGTCCACTGATAGATCCAACTCACGGGCGTAGGGACCGGTATCCACGCCCAGTCCAACAGGAAGAGCCAGAGCCGCCACTGCCCGGTACGGTAAATGGAACGGCTTGGGCCAGCGAGGAGTAACTCAGTGGCCGCGAAGCCGGCCAACAACGAGCCGGCCAAAAGGGGCAGTGTACCAATCGCACCAAGTGGGGAGGCGAATATGAGGCCGGCGGGCAGATAAACCGGCGGCGCCCACGCCCAATCGCTCGCCTGAGTTCCCAGAGCCAGAGCGCAACGACCCGGACGTACCAGAAAAAATGGAAGCCTGCGAACACCATCGTGCCGACGACGAGTGCCAGTTCCCGCACGACAGCCCCTCGGGGTTACGATTGGGAAGTCCACCTTTGGAACGGATGATAAAACACCACAGGGTGTGCCTCACTTATCGCGCCATCACCTCTTCACCGTGGGCAAAAAATTACAAGCCAATTGCGACGAATATTCGCCGATAACATCATTTAACACATCTTTATAACAAGCTGCGATGCTCCACCCTGCCTCAGCATCGAACGGATCGGTTGGACTAGTGGAATTATAGGTAACTTTTGCGACTAGTTCACCAAACGTAAGTAGACGAAGGAGCCGCTGCTGCGAGTCTGTCTTCGACTGAATTCGATCTAATTCCAAAACAATATTTCTAATCATCGAGAATACTGAGTGTGCTTTACCCCATTGTTCTGGATGACTAGCCACGTAAGTTGCTGTTGCCAACGCCGCATGCCACACGCGGCTCCGTCTAAGAAGATCGTCGAGCAGGCCGGACGCCCATTGCGGGCGCAATTCCATTGAGATCGCTTCAAAAAGGAGACGGCCAGCGTGAAGTTTGTCACCCACGTGCCAAGCTACACCGGCCTGAGCAGCAAGCACCTCATCCACCCCATGTTTCGCGTCACTCATCAACACCTTCCTGGCAGGTGGTTATGTAACTCGGACTACCCGCGTGGAACAACGGGGAAAATCAAGTACTGGCTCGAACAGTTGGCTAGCAGGATTTCGGCAATTAAAATTCAACCTCAGCCACACTCACCAACGGCATTCTCGTTCATTGCGGCCTCCCGCAGCGCGGCTTCGTAAGAACAAGCGACCGCCCGAAATGCGCAATCACTTCTTCTCGGTGTCTGGCGAATTCTTGCCCCACAACTTGGTTTTCGCGGCGTCGAACAGCCCACCGGCCGCGTCACGAACGAGCGCCTTGTTACTGATTTTTGAACTGCGGGTCACGACCACGTCGTCGCGGGTGTTCCACTCGCCATCGGGTCCGGCCGAGCGCACCTCTAACCCGTCGGATAGTGTGCCCGGCTGGTAGTTCAGGCGAAGTGCCCGCCCCCACGCATCTGTTTCCGACAGTGGACCGACGGGTTTGCGGACGAAGCGACCGTTCGGGTCGGTGTCTTTCGCGATCTCGTCGGCGAGCCGGGTCGCGGTCTCGCTCGTTGCCGTGCGTTCGGTTTCTTGGCGTGCCTTCTTCTCCTGGCTCCGCCAATCGAGCACGAGAATGACGATCACGACGATCACGATCTTGAAAACGATGGCCGACACGCACCCGAAGCCGGTGCGAAAAAAGGCTTCGGCGATCGTCGGCGGGCGGTTCGAGGTCGATTGTGGCACGCGGCACCTCCGCGAATATTCGACGACACACGCGACAAATCTCGCCGGATCAGGACGCTTCTTCTTTTAGCAGCGATTTCGCGCTGCTGTCGCGCGTGTCTTCGAGCCACGCCACGTTCCCACTCTCCGCGAACCGCTTCACGCCGATCTGCTTAATGGCCGCGTCCGGCACCACGCTGAGCGGGGTGTAGCGCGGGTGGTGGCTCTCCTTGTAGGGGTCGTTGGCCCGTGCGTTGTAACAGCAGATCATCGCCCAGCGCGGGTTATCGCTCTTGTTCTGGTCGCTGCGGTGTAGCAGGTTCGAGTGGAAGAACAGCGCGTCGCCGGGTTCCATCAGAACGTATTCGAGCGGGAACTGGTCGGGGCGCTTCAGCAGTTCCTCGACGCGCTCCCGGTCCGCGCCGGCCTGCTCGCCGGTCAGAACGTGGTTGATGCGCCCCGCGTGGTGCGAGTTCCGGATCACTTGCAGGCAGCCGTTCTCTTTCGTGCAGGGATCGACCGCAATAAACACGCTGGTGAGATTCGGGGTGAGCACACCGTTCTGGTACCAGTAGCCGTAGTCCTGGTGCCACGCCCACGCGCCGCCCACCTTCGCGTCCTTCAGGATCATTTTCGAGTGGTAGTGGTACACCTCGCCGCCGAGTAGCTTCTCGGCACTGCGCACGATGCGTTCGCACCGGGCGAACATGCCGTAAATGCCGTCGCCGGGGTGGTTCCACAGTGACAACCGCACCACGCCCCCCTCGCCGTCGGCGCGCCCGAACGAGCGCTTGTCGAGTTCGTTGTCTTCTTTCGCGGAGCGCTTCAGCAGATCGATCTCTTCCGCGTCGAAGAACCCGCGGGCGAGGTGGAATCCTGTGGCGTGGTACTCGCGGGCCGCGGCATCGGAGAGGATCGCGGGCATTGTTCGCTCCCGGCAAAAGGGGTTCGATTCTCGTCGCGCTTGCGGTTACCATATCCCAAATTCGGCCCTCCCCCAACCCGCCAGTTGACACCATGCGAACAGTTCTGCTTTCTCTCCCGCTCCTTCTGACCGCGTCCGCGAGCGCTGCCGATCTTCCCCCGGCCGACAAACCGATCCCGACCCGGGACGCGGCGAAGGCCATGACCGTGCCCGACGGCTTCAAGGTCACGCTGTTCGCGGGCGAACCGGACGTGGTGCAGCCCATCGCGTTCACGTTCGACGACCGCGGGCGGATGTGGGTGGTCGAGTGCCTCAGTTACCCGATCTGGTCGAAGGACGGGAAGGGGAAGGACCGCGTCGTCATCCTCGAAGACACGGACGGCGACGGTGTTCACGACAAGAAGACCGTGTTCTTCGACAACGGATCGAACCTCTCCGGCATCGAACTCGGGTTCGGGGGCGTGTGGCTCTGCTCGTCGCCGAACTTGCTGTTCGTCCCGATTCTTGAGGGCGACAAGCCGGGCAAGCCGGAGGTGAAGCTCGACGGATGGAACATGATCGACACGAAGCACAACATCTTCAACTCGCTCGTGTGGGGGCCGGACGGCTGGCTCTACGGCTGCAACGGCATCCAGGCGAAGGCGTGGGTCGGCGCGCCGGGCACGCCGAAGGACAAGCGCACCTACATCGATTGCGGCGTGTGGCGCTACCACCCCACGAACAAGCGGTTTGAAGCGGTCGCGCACGGCACCACGAACCCGTTCGGCCTCGACTTCGACGACCACGGCGAACTGTTCATCACGAACTGCGTGATCGACCACCTGTTCCATTTCGTCCCCGGCGGGCACTACCAGCGCATGTACGGCCAGGACGCGAACCCGCACGCCTACGGGCTGATGAAGAGTTGCGTGGACTACAAGCACTGGGCCGGCGGCGACTGGACCAGTTCGCGCGGCACCGGCGTGGGCGGGAAGCCCGAGCACTCCGACGCAGGCGGCGGGCACGCGCACAGCGGGGCGGCGATTTACCTCGCGGACAACTTCCCGAAGGAGTACCGCAACACGCTGTTCACCGCGAACATTCACGGCAACCGGCTCAACAACGACGGACTCGAACGCACGGCGAGCGGCATGAAGGGCGTCCGGCGCCCGGACTTCCTGTTCGCGAACGACTCGTGGTTCCGCGGCATCTGCGTGAAGACCGGACCCGAGGGCGGGCTGTACGTCAGCGACTGGTGCGACACGGGCGAGTGCCACAACTACGACAAGGCCGACACCACCAACGGGCGCATCTACCGCGTCGTGTACAAGAACGCGAACCCACTGAAAGCCGACATCTCAAAACTCACCGACGCGGAACTGGTAAAGCTACAACTGTCGCCGAACGACTGGCTCGTGCGGAAAGCCCGTCGCGTACTTCAGGAGCGCGCCGCGGCCGGGAAGCTGGAGAAAGCAACTCCGGACGCACTGCGGAAGATCCTGAAGGACGAGAAGGAGGTTCCGAAGCGACTGCGGGCGCTGTGGGCGCTCGTGGCAACGGGACGCGCGAACCTGGAAGACGCGGCCGTGCTCGTCGCGACCGACGACGTGTCCCTCCGCTCGTGGGGCTTCCGCTGTGGGCTCGCCTGCGACGGCCCCCGGGGAGCGGAGTCAATCGTCCCGCTCCTCAACGCACTGGAGGGAGAACGCTCTGAGTTCGTCTTGTTAAACGTCACCGCGGCGATCGCTCAGGCCGGACGGACGGACGCGGGGGCGTCGCGTGCGCGGGGGTGTGCCAAAATTCTGGCCGAGAAGCTGACGGCGAAGTCGGCACCGCAACTGGCGCTGGCGGTCTGGTACCGCCTTGCAGACGACTTGGCTATCCCTCTGGATGACGGGCAACTGGTCACGACCATGTGCGAGACCAGCAGCCCGCTCATCTGGCGGAGCGTGGTGCGCCTGCTGTTGAGCGGGCCGGACGACCAGATGAACCGTGAAGTGCCCCGGCTCATCGAGCTGCTCAGTAACGTCAACCAGCCGCTCACGTTTCCGTCCATCATTAGCCCGCCCGGTCTGACCCGTGAAACGCTGGCCGCGATGCGCGACGTGCTTTCCGGGCGGCAAAACGTCAAGCTGCCGGCCAACTGGCCCGAGGCCCGCAAGCAGATACTGAAGCAAGCAACAGGTGAGGTGACGCGCGAGGTCGAGGCGCTCTCCGTCCTGTTCGGCGACAAGGACGCGATCGCGACACTCCTGAAGCGCGTCACCGACACGAGCGCGAAGCCCGACGAGCGCCGAGCCGCGGTCGAACTGCTCGCGCCGCGGAAGCTCCCCGACTTCGCGAAGGCGCTGCAAAACCTCCTTGATGACGCAGCCCTCCGCGGCACTGCGATTCGCGCGCTCGCGAGCTTCCCCGACGCCGGTACGCCGGCCGCGCTCATCAAGGCGTACCCGAAGCTCACGCCCGAGGAGAAGGCCGACGCGGTGCAAACGCTCGCCGCGCGCGTCGGCTTCGCGAAGGAACTCCTCGACTCCGTCGAGAAGGGCACGATTCCGCGCGCGGATGTTCCGGTAGTGACGGCCCGGCAAGTGCTCGCGCTCAACGACAAGGCACTCTCTGAACGGCTGGAAAAAGTGTGGGGGAAAATCACCCCGGTCGCGAAAGAGCGCGCGGCCCTGATGAAGAAGTGGAAGGACGTGCTCACTGAGGACACGGTCAAAAAGGCCGATGTCGCCAACGGTCGGGCGCTGTTCACGAAGAACTGTGCGTCGTGCCACAAGATGTTCGGCGAGGGGCAGGCGGTGGGGCCGGAACTGACCGGGTCGCAGCGCTCGAACCTCGACTACGTGCTCGAAAACGTCCTCGACCCCAGCGCGGTGGTGCCGAACGAGTACCGGATGGTGAACTTTGTCCTCGCCGACGACCGCGTGGTGAGCGGGATCGTGCTGCGCGAAACGAAGGACGCGGTCACCGTGCGCACCGTGAACGACACGCTCACCGTCCCGGTCGCGGACATCGTCGCGCGCAAGCAAACGGCACTGTCGATCATGCCCGAGGGCCTGTTCGACGCGATGAAGCCCGACGAGGTGCGCGACCTGATCGCGTACCTGCGTGCGAAGGAACAAGTACCGGTTCCCAAGAAGTAGCCCGTTCCCGCGCGGTGCGCATCCGATACGCACCGCGCCACTCTGACCCCTACCCACTCTATGCTCACGCGCGTTCTCGCTGCCACCGTTCTCGCGCTCACCATAACGCCGTTACTCCCCGCCGAGCGCCCGACCCCACAAGCCGGTAAAGCCGGACGTTCGGAAACTGTTGCGGCTAACGGGATGGTCGCAACGAGCCACCCGCTCGCGGCCCAAATCGGGCTCGACGTGCTGAAAAACGGCGGCAACGCGGTGGACGCCGCGATCGCGACCAACGCCGCGATGGGCCTCATGGAGCCGACCTCCTGTGGCATCGGCGGCGACCTCTACGCGATCGTCTGGGACGCGAAGACGCAGAAACTCTACGGCCTGAACGCGAGCGGGCGCGCCCCGGGCCGGGCCACACTCGCGTACTTCCGAGACAAGCAGCTGACGGACATCCCCACGTCTGGGCCGCTGTCGTGGTCCGTGCCCGGGTGCGTGGACGGCTGGGACCAGTTGCGCCAGAAGTTCGGCACCAAGAGCTTCAAGGAGTTGCTCGCGCCGAGCATCGGTTACGCCGAGAGGGGCGTGCCGGTGCCGGAGGTGATCGCTGGGCACTGGAAGTCGGTCAACAAGATGCGCGACCCGGGGATGCGCGAAACGTTCCTGATCCGCGATGGCGCCCAGCTCCGCTCTCCGAACGCGGGCGAGGTGTTCAAGAACCCGGCTCTCGCGCGCTCGTACACGCTCATTGCGGAAAACGGGCGCGATGCTTATTACAAGGGGCCGATCGCGGAACAACTGGTCGCGCTCTCAGATAAAGTCGGCGGGCTCTTCGCACTGAAGGACTTCGCCGACCATAAGTCCGAGTGGGTCGACCCGGTCAAAACGACGTACCGCGGGTACGACGTGTGGGAACTCCCGCCGCCCGGTCAGGGCATCGCCGCGCTCCAGATGCTGAACCTGCTCGAACCGCACGACCTCAAGAAGATGGGGCCGGAATCGGCCGATTACTGGCACCTGCTCGTCGAGGCGAAGAAACTCGCGTTCGCGGACCGGGCGAAGTTCTACGCCGACCCCGTGTTCGCGAAGGTACCTGTGACCGAACTCGTCTCCAAGGAGTACGCCGCGACGCGCGCCAAGCTCCTCGACCCGAAGCACGCGCTCACCAACGTCCCCGCGGGCGACCCGAAGCTCAGCACGTCGGAAACGATTTACCTCACGGTGGTGGACAAGGACCGCAACTGCGTGTCGCTGATCCAGAGCAACTACAGCGGCTTCGGCTCGGGGCTGTCCGCGCCGGGCACGGGGTTCGGCATCCAGAACCGCGGGTGCCTGTTCGCGCTCGACGAGGCCCACGCGAACAAGCTCGAACCGGGCAAGCGCCCGTTCCACACGATCATCCCGGCGATGGTGACGAAGGGCGGCAAACCGTGGTTCACGTTCGGCGTGATGGGCGGCGACATGCAGCCGCAGGGCCACGCGCAGGTGCTCGTGAACCTCATCGACTTCGGCATGAACGTGCAGGCCGCCGGCGAAGCGCCGCGCGTGGAGCACGTCGGCAGTGCGACTCCGACCGGCACCGCGGAGAAACCGAAGGGCGGCACGATCAAAGCCGAGATCGGGATTCCCGACGAAGTGGTCAAAGAACTGGAGCGCCGCGGGCACGTCGTGGAGCGAGTGAAGGTGAACAGCGGCGGTTACCAGGGCATCCTGATCGACCCGAAGACCGGCGTGCTGCACGGGGCAGCGAATCACGTAAAGACGGCGCCGCGGTGGGATATTGAGTGCGTCGCGGTGCGGAGCTGTTCATCGCAGAGCGCGCGAAGAGTTTTTCACCGCAGAGGGCACGAGAGGGCGCGGAGAAGAAGCAAAGCCGAACGAATCACGGCCGCTCGTGCCTCTTCTCTGCGCTCTCCGCGCCCTCTGCGGTGAATCGTCTTCGCGCGACTACTCTTTGCCCAGCACCAAATCGACGACCCAGCACCCACGAACGTGTGGCCCGGGACCGCGGCAGTGGCTCAGAATGTCGGTGCAATCACAGCCCGCGTCCTGGAGCGCATCAGCCAGAATGGGCATCGCGGAGAAATCACGCGACTCGTACATTTGGGATGCGAGTGCGATCGCGGTGGGAGTGTGCCACGAAGGGGAGAATTTGACCGGTTCGCGTGGCCCGTACACATCAAGCCACAATTTCCACTGAACACCTGTTTTTCACCCTCCATTAGATCCAAGGCATATCCCGTTGGATTGAAGTTCGGGTCCATCAGTTCACCATTTGAGACCGCAACCCACGGCAATACGGCCATCGCCGCACGTTCCTTGTCGCTGAACTCGTCGCTATTCTCTGCCTCCCACGCAGCGAACTCTGCTATCCCACGTGCGGTTTGTAATTCCGCATCTGTGAGTAACCCGTCAGCGTGTCGCTCGGCCGCATCAATAGCAGCCCGGCTCCGCTCATCCACCAGCAGCGGCAGGAGTTCGAGGTAACAAGCGATAACAAAGAGGCGGCGCTTACGTGCTCCGCGATTCCATTCCCACCTCTCTAATTCGTTCGTGCTGAACTCGCAAGTTCGCCAATCAAAGATCCAATCCGCTTCGATCATCGGTCACTTGGGTGGAGTTGTTCGCAGGTACTCGCACGGCTTCAGTCGATGGACCGCGTAGCGGTTCTGCTTGGTCGATTCAAATCCGTTCGGCCGGCCCTTGTAGTTCCCGGTCGGGTCCACCTGATGGCACCACCCGTCACCGGGGAACTCGGTGACCCAAACGAGCGTGTCCCCCTCGAACTTGAAAATCGTCGGCAGAACGGCCACGCGCCCCCGCTCCCCCCGACTGAGGATGTCCATCCGCCACACGTCCCGGGATATGTCGATCGTGGCCCCACCGAACATTCGGCCGGTCACCAACTCACCCGTAATCTGCCAGTTCTCTACCTCGCCCGCCCCGAACTTCCAACCGAGCGGTCCGTCGGGATCTTTCTTCCCGGCCACGACCTTACCGATCTCGTACCAGCAGGTGCCGAACAACCGCTTCTGCACTTCTTCGGCGGTCGGGGGAAGTGGCTTCGGAACGGGCGCAGCGGAAGCAAGTCCGCACCCGACCAACCAATCCGGGCCGGCCAGCCACGCTTGATCGGCCCGGTGCGTGACCACACCACCCACTACCGCGAGCAGTACGACACCGGCGATCCGGAACGAGTGCGACACGTCCGCCTCCGGAGCCTGCGCTCCTGATGATTTGGGCGGATTTATCATCCCCGAACGTTGTGACCGTTGCAATTTGGTTCAGCCGGTCACTTCGTGAGTTTCCCGAAGTCGATCACATTGCCGTCGGCCGGCATGATAGCTTTGATCATTTCGTCCAGGTCGTAGTCCTTCTTGAAGCGCATCACGGACCCGTCGCACATGCCGACATGGAAGTCACCGTCGAACAGCCCGCCGAGCTTCGGGAGCGGGCGCTTCTCGGCGAACGGCAGGTCGACCGGCCGGGACCAGATCACCGGATCACCCGCTTCCACCACGAACACCGTGTTCACGGTGCCGTCCGTGATGCTGGCCGGAAACGTGGGCGCGTTTTTCGAGCCGTACAGCGCGCCCTCCCCGAAGAACGTCTGGTAGAAGGTTTCGCCGGCCTTCGCCTTCACGCGCACCGGCGCGTAGAGCTTCGGCATCTTCTCGATGAGTTTCTTGTTGTGGTCGCTGTCCCACGGTTCATCGAGCTTGAACGCCTTGTAGAGGTTGTCTTGCTCGATGTACGGCAGGATCGCGACGCGCCAACTCAGCAGCGGTCGGCCGTCCTTGTCCGTGATGTTCATCGGCATCCGGCCGTTGTTCGCGTCGGAGCTGTTGATGACCGCGAGCATGATCTGTTTCAGGTTGTTCTGCGAGGTCTCCAGTTCCTTCTTGGTCGGCTCGCCGGCCGCCATCGGCCGCACCGCGAATACTCCCGCGATCAGCGCCAACGCGATCGCGCGTAACCAGAACGTGCGCATCATGAACCTCGGTTGTGAAGGAGATGTACTGCGACGATTCACAGACCCGCGCGAACAGCCCGTGCCAGAAAAGAGTTTTGACAGGATTAACAGGATTGACCGGATTTAAAACAGGCACCCAGGTTTCGTGATACCGGTATTGCGTACTGTTTTCTAAATCCTGTTCATCCTGTCAATAACTTTCCTGTGACTCACTTCTGGAGTTTCCGCGTGTCGACGGGTTGGGCGTCATCGGGCATGATGACTTTCTTCATTTCGTCTACGTCGAAGTCTTTTTTGACGCGGAAAACGGAGCCGTCGCCGAGCAGGACGTGGAACGAACCGCCGAACAGCCCGCCGAGTTTGGGTAGCGGTTGTTTGGCGCCAAATGGGAGGTCGTCGGGCTTCGACCAAATCACCGGATCGCCCGCCTCAACGACCAGCGCCGTGTTAGATAGGCCGTCCGGGACCGCGTTGAGTTTGTAGCTCGATCCCTTCTCGTTGAAGAGCGCCCCCTTCCCGACGAACCGCTGGTAGAAGGTTTCACCGGCCTTCGCCTTCACGCGGACGGGGGCGTAAATCTTGGGCATCTTCGCGACGAGCTTCTTGTTGTGGGCGCTGTCCCAGGGCTCGTCGAGTTTGAACTCCTTGTACAGATCCTCCGCGTCGAGGTACGGCAGCAGCGCCACGCGCCAGCTCAGCAGCGCCCGACCGTCCTTGTCGGTGATGTCATCGACCCACTGGAATTCGTGTGAGTCGCTGTACCCGTGGAACCCGAGCCCGATTTGCTTGAGGTTCTGTAGCGCCGCTTCGAGTTCCTTCGGCGTCGGCTCATCGGGCGCCGGCGCGGACCAACCTACCACGCCCCCAAGGAATACGAGCACCAGGGCGAGGGATCTTGCGGGCATTGCGAACCTCCGAGTGCGAGTCGGGCTACAGTTTCCCCTTGAAGAAGACGGCGCCCAACGGAGGCAGATTCAGCGACACGGAATATTTTTGGCCGTGCAGCGGCTGGAACTCCGCGTACACGCTACCCGAGTTTCCGACGTTGCTCCCGCCGTACACCCCGGCATCCGTGTTCAGCACTTCGGTCCACGCACCCGGCCCCGGCACGCCCACGCGGTAGTTGTGGCGCGGGATCGGCGTGAAGTTGTAAACGATGACGATGATGTCGTCGCCCTTCCCCTTGCGCATGCAGGAGATGACGCTGTTCGCGGCGTCGGTGCAGTCGATCCACTCGAACCCGCCGGGCTGGTTGTCCAGTTCGTGCAGCGCGGGTTCGGCCGCGTACAGCTTGTTCAGGTCGCGCACCACCCCCTGCACACCCTTGTGAGGGGTGAATTTCAAAAGGTGCCAGTCGATGCTCTGGTCGTGCCGCCACTCCTGGCGCTGGGCGATCTCGTCGCCCATGAAGATGAGCTTCTTGCCGGTCATGCCCCACTGGTAGGCGAAGAGGAGGCGCATGCCCGCGTACTTCTGCCACTCGTCGCCGGCCATCTTGTCCCAGAGCGGCCCCTTGCCCTGCACCACCTCGTCGTGCGAGAGTGGCATCACGAAGCTCTCGTTGTAGGCGTAGAGCATGCGGAACGTGAGGTCGTTCTGGTGGTGCTTCCGGTGGACCGGGTCCATCATGAAGTACTTGAGCGTGTCGTGCATCCAGCCCATGTCCCACTTGTACCCGAATCCGAGCCCGCCGACGTAAGTGGGGCGCGACACCATCGGCCACGCGGTCGATTCCTCCGCGAACGTCTGCACGTCCGGGAAGTGCTTGTACACTTCCTCGTTGAACCGGCGCAGGAAGTTCACCGCGTCGATGTTCTCGCGCCCGCCGTATTGGTTCGGCACCCACTCGCCCGCCTTGCGCGAGTAGTCCAGGTACAGCATGGACGCGACCGCGTCGACCCGCAGCCCGTCGATGTGGTACTTGTCGAGCCAGAACATCGCGGACGAGAGCAGGAAGCTGCGCACCTCGTGCCGGCTGTAGTTGAAGACGTAGCTGCCCCAGTCCGGGTGGAACCCCTGTTTGGCGTCCGCGTGCTCGAAGAGGGCGGTCCCGTCGAACCGCGACAGCGCCCAGGCGTCGGTCGCGAAGTGGCTTGGCACCCAGTCGAGGATCACCGCGACGCCGTGCTGGTGCAACGTGTCCACGAGAAACATCAGGTCTTGCGGCGTCCCGTACCGACTGGTCGCGGCGAAGTACCCGGTCGTCTGGTACCCCCACGACGCGAAGAACGGGTGCTCCGTGATCGGCAGCAGTTCGACGTGCGTGAACCCCATGTCCTGGCAGTACGCCGCGAGCTTCGGGGCGATGTCGCGGTAGTTCAGCGAGTGGTACGGCGGGTCGGCCTCGCGCATCCACGACCCGAGGTGGACTTCGTAAATGCTCACCGGTTTGTCGTGCGCGCCCTTCGACTTGCGCTTCGCCATCCAGTCGGCGTCGCTCCACTGGTAGCCCAGATCCCAGGTCACCGCGGCGGCCTTCGGCGGGATCTCGCAGGTGAACGCGAACGGGTCCGTCTTCTCGGCGATGAACCCGCCGGGCGCGGCGACGTGGTACTTGTAACAGGAACCCGTCTTCACACCCGCGATGAACCCGCCCCACACGCCCGACGAACCCACGGCGCGCAGCGGGTTCTTCCCGCGGTCCCACCCGTTGAAGTCGCCGACCACGCTGACGTAGTCCGCGTTCGGCGCCCACACCGAGAAGTGGTACCCGCTCGCCCCGTTCACGGTCGCGGGGTGCGAACCGAGTTTGTCGTAGAGCCGGAGGTGACTGCCCTCGTTAAAGAGGTACATGTCCTGCGGACCGAACCAGCCGTACTCGCCGGGAGCAGAGGGATTGGGCGCTGCGGGCGCGGGGTCCGAGCCGAACGGCAGGAACTTGGACGTTTCGCCGGCGTGACTCATTGATGACCCTAGCACGATTGAGAGTGTGAGGAGATAAGGAAGAAGTACCGGATTCGCGGCCCAACCGCCAGTCGCGCGGGCGCGCTTCAAGGTAAGAAGTGCAGTCGTTGCAACGATTGTGCCGCGCGCAGGCGAAGATCGGAAAAGAGTTGCAGAGAACTGAGGGCGGAGAACAGAACCGCGGATCACGCAGATTACGGGGATCAGACAGCAGTGTTTTGTAGCCCCGGTAGGGGCGCAGGCGTGTAGCCAGGGGTGAAGCAACGCGCGCAACCCCTGGCGCGATTCGTCGTAACGAGCGCACTTCAAAATACTGGAAATCTCAGAACGCCGGAGATCTCCAAACCAAAACGTCGGGGTTCGCGGGAGCCCGCCAGGTTCGACAAGGTGAGTGCGCGGGAGCGGATCGCGCGAAAACGAAATGTCGGGGTTCGCGGGAGCGGATCGCATCGAAAACGAAACGTCGGGGTTCGCGGGAGCCCGCCAGGGGTTGCGCTTCGCTCCACCCCTGGCTACTCGCTTTCGCCCCTATCGGGGCTAAAAATCAAGTATGCATTCTTTTCGTGTCGGATCCGCGTTATCGGCGTGATCCGCGGCTCTGTTCTCGGCCTTCTATGGCCGATGCCTGCCCTGTTCTCCCTCATGGCACGAGTCCGGGCGTAAAATGTGTTCATCGGAGTAACACCCATGACACTTACGAGCGGACAAGTCGCGAAACGGGCCGGGGTCGGAGTGGAGACGCTCCGGTTCTACGAGCGCGAGGGGCTGTTGCCCGAACCCGCTCGGCGCGCGTCCGGGTACCGCCAGTACCCGGAGTGTACTGTCGAGCGGGTGGAGTTCATTCGCCGCGCCCAGCTCCTCGGGTTCCAACTCAAAGACATCAAGGAACTGCTCGCGCTGCGCGACGACCCGGGCGCCGACCGCCAGGACGTGCGGGCGAAGGCGGTGGCGAAGCTGGCCGACATCGACCAGCGCATCCGCGACCTGGAAGCGATGCGCGAGGCGCTCACGCAGCTCGTCGCGACCTGCCACGGATCGGGGCCGGCGGGCGGCTGCCCGATCATTACTGCAATCGCCCAAACGCGAGACACGGTAAGTGATTCTGTGTGAAATCGTCACTTTCCCCTCACCTCCTACTTGACTCCGTACTTAGGTACGGGCTGTAAACTTTGAACGGTGAGACACGATCCGTTCGGAGTAACGCGCCATGAACCCCCACGACCATAACAGCGAGAAACGCCCCTCGTTTTCTTTGTCGCTCGTAGCGGAATCGGCGGTCGATCCCGTGTGCGGAATGACCGTCGACCCATCCACGGCGGCCGGTTCCGCCACTCATGCGGGCACGACGTACCACTTTTGCAGCCGGCACTGCCTCGTGAAGTTCGAGGCCGATCCCGTCCGGTACACGACTTCCACGCACGCTCCCGAAGCGCACTCGTGCTGTGGTGGGGCGAAGACCGCGCATCAGCACTCACCCGCACCAACGGACCCGACGGGGACCGCAAAGTACACCTGTCCGATGCACCCCGAGGTGGTGAACGACGGCCCCGGTACCTGTCCCAAGTGCGGGATGGCGCTGGAGCCGATGATCCCGCAAGCGGGCGAAGAGGACGATTCGGAACTGCGCGACATGCGCCGGCGGTTCGTGATCGCGGGCGTGCTCACGCTTCCCGTGTTCGTCCTCGCGATGCTCCCGATGATTCCGGGGGTGCATTTACCACACGGCCTGATGCTGGCCGCGAACTGGATCGGGTTCGTGCTGTCCACGCCGGTCGTGTTCTGGGCCGGGTGGCCGTTCTTCGTGCGGGCGGCGCAAGCACTGCGTCACCGGTCCGCGAACATGTTCACGCTCATTGTGCTGGGCACCAGCGCGGCCTGGGTGTACAGCGCGGTTGCGACCCTGGCTGCGGACGTGTTCCCGACCGAATTCACCGACGCTCACGGTACGATCCCGACGTACTTCGAGGCCGCTGCCGTCATTGTGACACTCGTGTTGCTGGGACAGGTACTCGAACTCCGCGCCCGACGCAGCACCGGTGCCGCGATTCGGGCGCTCCTGGCTCTCGCTCCCGCTACCGCCCGGCGCATCAGCCCGAACGGCGCGGAGGAGGACGTTCCGCTCAGTCACGTTCACGTCGGCGACAAACTGCGCGTGCGCCCCGGTGAAAAGGTTCCCGTGGACGGGACCGTGGCCGAAGGCTCGGGCGTGGTGGACGAATCGATGCTCACGGGCGAGCCGATCCCGGTGCCGAAACAGCCCAGCGACACAGTGACCGGCGGAACCGTGAACACCACCGGGTCGTTCGTGATGGCCGCGACCGAAGTGGGCGGTGGAACAGTTCTTGCGCGTATTGTTCGGCTGGTGGGCGAAGCACAACGGAGCCGCGCACCGGTGCAGAAACTCGCCGACCGCGTGGCCGCGTGGTTCGTTCCGGCGGTCGTCGGGTGCGCGATCGTCACGTTTGCGCTGTGGGCACTGTTCGGCCCGCAACCGGCCCTGACTTATGCCCTCGTGAACGCCGTCGCGGTACTCATCATCGCGTGCCCGTGCGCACTCGGGCTGGCAGCCCCGATGTCGGTCACGGTCGGTGTCGGGCGCGGGGCTTCGGCCGGCGTGCTGATCCGTTCGGCCGATGTTCTGGAACGCATGGAGAAAGTGGACACGGTGGTAGTGGACAAGACCGGCACCCTCACCGAAGGCAAACCGCGGCTGGTCACGCTACTCCCCGCACGCGAGTTCACCGAAATTGAACTCCTGCGGCTCGCGGCCGGGCTGGAACGCGGGAGCGAGCACCCGCTCGCCGCAGCGATCCTGAAGGGCGCGCAAGACCGTGTCGTCACGCCGGCCGCGGTCGAGGGTTTCGAGTCGGTGGCTGGGAAGGGCGTGCGGGGCCGCGTTGCGGATCGGCGCGTCGCGCTCGGTAATCGGGCGATGATGGAAGCGGAAGGGATTCGCGATCTGGGCAGTTTCGCGACGCGGGCCGAAGATCTGCGCCGCGACGGGCAAACGGTCGTGTTCGTCGCAGTGGATGGGCAAGTGGCCGGTGCCATTGGTGTGGCCGATCCCATCAAAGCCACAACGCCCGACGCGGTGAAAACCCTGCACGCGGCGGGCGTTCGGGTGGTCATGCTAACCGGGGACAACCGCACTACCGCCGACGCGGTCGCGAAGAAGCTCGGGATCGATGAGGTGATTGCCGACGTTCTCCCGGAGCAGAAAGTCGAAGCGGTTCGCCGGCTCCGCGCTGAAGGGCGCGTAGTCGCGATGGCCGGTGACGGGGTGAACGACGCCCCGGCTCTGGCGACAGCGGACGTGGGCATCGCGATGGGCACCGGCACCGATGTGGCGATGGAATCGGCCGGGGTGACGCTGGTGAAAGGTGACCTGCGGGGCATCGCGAAGGCGCGAACTCTGAGCGCGGCCATGATGCGGAACATTCGGCAAAACCTGATGTTCGCGTTCGCCTATAACCTGCTCGGCGTTCCGGTCGCGGCCGGCGCCCTGTACCCGGTGTTCGGGCTTCTCCTGAACCCAATGATTGCAGCCGCAGCGAT
This sequence comes from Gemmata sp. SH-PL17, assembly GCF_001610855.1. NCBI lineage: Bacteria > Pseudomonadati > Planctomycetota > Planctomycetia > Gemmatales > Gemmataceae > Gemmata > Gemmata sp. SH-PL17. The sequence goes on along the minus strand of NZ_CP011271.1, from coordinate 6,574,804 downwards.
GAGCCTGAGTTCCGTGTCCGTGATCGCGAACGCGCTCCGGTTACGGGCGGTCAAATTGTAACTGACACGGACCGTCAGACAGTTTGGGCTACCGGGAGCGGACTGGCCGTCTTCAGAATGTTCAGTTGCTGGAGGGCGGCCCCGTCCGCGGTGCCGGGGAAGAGCGTTCGGTTGAACAGGTGGTTGGCCAAGAAACTCCCCGCGTCGCAACTCAGCCCCCGCCGTTTCGCGATTGGGCCACTCCGCGCCACCCGATCACCTGAGCGATGGGGACGTCGAGGGTCAGTACCTCGTGAGTATTGATGTTGGCCGTGGTGATGACCCCGGGTAGCGCGATATCGTCTTCCGGGAGCGCGTCCGGCAAATAGATCCCGTCGCCGGCGCGGATGAATACGGCGTAGATGTACCGGGGCCAGCCGCCCCCGGTGACAGCGGTCGGGTGCGCGGCCCCGCCCCGGGTCGCGTAGTTCGCCGCTACATCCACTTGTGTCGTGGTAGTCACGGTGTTCTTCGTCCCGCCACCGTCCATGATTGTGGGTTTCGTGCTGGTTGGGCTGGATATGTAGCGGTGCAGCCCCCCGGCTTGAAGGATCATTGCCGGTGGTCGGTTATCCCCGTGAAACGCGATGAGGTCGCGGGTCGTGGTTACCAGATTGTTGAACCGCTTCCAGCTCCCGAGCTTGTTCTTGTTCATCACGCCGAGCTTCCGCAGAATGCGCTTCATCGCTTCGCCCTCACGAGTTGGTGTTGTTTCATTGGTGCCACCGTCATTACGGCGATTCGCGTCGCACTCTTTCAGCCGATAGACACGGAGCCAACGCGCGAGTTGATTGAAGCCCTCTGCGCCGTTCGGCCGATATTGTCCCAATGCGCACAGATAACACTCCCACATTCACTCCCGGACCGACCCCGAACTCGGTGCGTGCACCCGACGGTACGGTTCGCACAGTCCCCGAAGGCTGGGTACTCGTGCTACCTGGGGACGCTGGACTCACGCGCCGAATCCGTGCCGCGGGTGAGAGCTGGTCCGTCGCGGAGAAGCGGGGGCGGAAAGTGTTCTCGCGCGGAGTTTGGGCGCCGGCCGCGACCGTTGAGTCACTGAAAACCGAACTCGAAGCCGAGCGCTCCACGGAAACCTACGCGCGCCGCAAGAAGGCCGACGCCGGGCGCCGCGAAAAGGCCCAGACCGAGTACGTCGAGGAGTTCTGGCTCGCGGTTCGCGCATTTCTGAAGTTCCCCGCGCTGCACGCGGACCTCGCCGACCGACTTGCACGTGCGGTGGCCGACCACGCCACGCCCGTCGGGAGCGGGACCGTCGCGCGCACCACGCGAATCCCCGTGGAGCAGCGTGCCGAGGCCGCCGTCATCGCATGGATGCGGCACCAGACAACCGCTTACGATTCCATGACCATCCCGCGCGTGAAGGGGAAGCGCCGGGAGATTCGGCGCATGCTCGCGCGCCGGTCACAGGAATTGCTCGACCGCTACCGCAAGGGCGAACCCGCTCCGGACAACTGCCCGCTCCGAAAGGCGCTGGGCGAGCCGCCACAATCCGGCGCCGCGTAAGCTTCGGGTGCGGATTCGAGTATAACGGCGTGCAGAGTGTCGCCCGAATTCACTGCACGTCGAGGACGCGATGGAATACCGTCAGTTGGGCCGGTCGGGGTTCAAAGTTCCGGTACTCAGCCTGGGCACCGGGACGTTCGGCGGGGGCAATGAGTTCTTCAAGGCGTGGGGCGACACCGATGCGAAAGGCGCATCGCACCTCATCGACGTGTGCCTTGACGCCGGGCTGACGATGTTCGACTCGGCCGATATCTACTCGAACGGTTTGGCGGAAGAAGTGCTCGGGGCCGCGATCAAGGGCCGGCGCGACAAGGTGCTCATCTCCACGAAGGCCACGTTCCGGTTCGGCGATGGCCCGAACAACGTCGGCTCGTCCCGGTTCCACCTCATCCGCTCGTGCGAAGCGCAACTGAAGCGCCTGGGCACCGATTACATCGACCTCTACCAGATGCACGGCTTCGACGCGACCACGCCGGTGGAAGAAACGCTCTCGGCGCTCGACGACTTGGTTCGCGCCGGGAAGATCCGCTACATCGGGTGCTCGAACTTCTCTGGCTGGCACCTGATGAAATCGCTGGCCACTTCAGACTGCTACGGCTGGTCGCGGTACGTCGCGCACCAAGCGTACTATTCGCTGGTGGGGCGCGACTACGAGTGGGAACTGATGCCGCTCGGGATCGACCAGGGCGTCGGGGCAGTGGTGTGGAGCCCGCTCGGGTGGGGCCGACTCACAGGCAAGATGCGTCGCGGGCAGGCACTCCCAAAGACGAGCCGCTTGAACAGCCAGATCAGCAACGAGAAGGGACCGCCGGTCGACGACGAGTACGTGTACAAGGTCGTGGACGCACTCGACGTGGTGGCGAAGGAGACGGGCAAGACGGTCCCGCAAGTCGCGCTCAACTGGTTGCTCCAGCGCCCCACGGTGGCGACCGTCATCATCGGCGCACGCGACGAACAACAACTGCGCGACAACCTCGGTGCAGTGGGCTGGAACCTGACCCCGGCCCAGGTCGCCAAGCTCGACGCGGCCAGTGCGGTGACACTCGCGTACCCCTACTGGCACCAGCGCGGGTTCGTCGAACGCAACCCGTCGCCGGTCGGGTAAGGGGCGAAGGAAAGCCGAAATCCGCCACGGATGAACACAGAAAGCACGGATCAAGACGGTGATCGAAAGGCAGAGAACAGAGCCGCGGATCACGCCGATAACGCGGATCAGACACGAGAATGATTTTGGCTCATGAGGCATCAGGGGTGCACTGGTCTACCCTACGCGCTTGGTAGTGGTTAGGCTCGCTCCAGTACCGGCGCGCACCGGGGCCGCACCCGGCGGGCCGTCGAGTCGGACACCCCGAACAGGAACCCGAGCACCTCGTTGGTCGGGTTCCGGCGCAACCCAATGACGGTCAACAGCAGTTGGTCCGCGGTGCACAGGTCGAAGTTGTCGCACCCACCGACGGCCCGCTGTCGGTCGGGTCGCTCGAGACTCTTGCGGTGCCCCGCCTCGACCGCCGGAACCAGGTCCGCAGCCAGCGCGTCGAACACCGCTACGGGCAACCCCGTCAGGTGCTCAAACACGATCGGGTGCTTTCGCAGGTGGTCCAGACGCGCGATCATCGGGGCATCCACGAGGGGCAGGTTCGTACACCTACACTACGAATTCGCACCTATCGTGAATGCGGTCTATTGGGGCCTGACAAGTTTCTTTGCTTGATCTTGTTGATCCTGTTAATCCTGTCAAAACTCTTCACTGCCTCAATACGTTCGGAGACGCCCATGCTGATCGGTTACGTCAGCGACGAGCGGTTCGTTGCGCTGCCCGATGTGGTACTGGAGTTCATCGGCGCCTCGGGCGAGTCGTGGGACGTGCGGTCGCGCGCGTCCGGGGCGGTTCACCTCGATTTGCCGCCCGACAAGTACCGCGTGGTGCTTCAAAAGTCGGGGTACGGCGCGAAGTTCAGCCGAGTCACGGTGCCCGGCCCCACACCGCACCACTTCCGGCTGCTCTCCGACGGGTTGCTCGGGTATGCCTGGCCGAAGTGGGTACGTAGCGGGGAACCGTCCGAGTTCCGCGTTCACTCGATCGAGCCGTACAAGCTCGAACTGTGGCGATACGGTTGGCGGCCCGAGTTCGTGCGGGCGCTCGGCTGGCACGACGAACACGGTCCGCGTGCCGTGATGCAAATTACACCCGACGGCGATTACACGCAGACCGGCGCGGAGTGGAACAAGGTCGGCTACGCGAACTCGGTGCATTCGCAGCACGTCGCGGGGCCGGCGCGGAGCGGGCTGTACTACTTTCGGGCCTCGACCGCGAGCGGACGGCAATTCAGCTTCCCGTGGATCGTCGCACCGGCGCGCCCCACCGCGAAGATGGCGGTGCTCGCGTCGAACTTCACCTGGAACGCTTACAACAACTTCGGCGGGCGCAGTAACTACATCCACGCGGACGGCCTCCCCCCAACGCCCACGATCAATGCCCGCGCGGAACTGAAGCGTTACTCCGACTCGGGGTTCTTTACGTGGGGCGCGGATCAGTACCCGCCGCTCTCGTTCGACCGGCCCGAACCGTTCAACCACATCGACTTCGCGGAGCAGATCACGGACCCGATCGGGGGCCGACAAGCGTGCCACCTCGCGCCGGCGGAATGGCGGCTCCTCGGTTGGCTCGAACGGCAGGGGTTCGCTTACGACTACTTCGCCGAAACGCAGCTCGACGACGGCACGCTCGATCTGTCGCAGTACCGCGTTCTTGTGCTCGCGGTTCACCCCGAATATTGGACGCCGCGCATGTACGCGCGCGTGAAGCGGTGGGTGTTCGAGGAAGGCGGGCGGCTCGTATACCTCGGTGGCAACGGGCTGAACTGCGCGGTGGAGCTGCTCCCCACAGGGGCCGTACTTCACCATAACGGAACGATCGCGGGATTGGATGTCGCGGGCCTGGGCGGGTACGAGAGCCGCTACGCGATGCGCCACGAATCCGAAGCGAATCTCTTGGGCTGCGTGTTCACCCCCGCGGGCGCCATGACCGGCGCGCCGTACCGCGTGCTGGACGCATCGCATTGGGCCTTTGCGGGTACGGGCCTGAAGACCGGCGACACGTTCGGCGAGAAGTGTTTACACATGCGTTGCCCGGGTGGTGCGTCCGGGCACGAAACGGACAAGGCGTCGCCGCACTCACCGAACAACGCGCAAGTCATCGCGCGAGGGCTCAACCCCGACAACGGCGGCGCCGACATGCTCACCTTTAACACGCCCTCGGGCGGCGAGGTGTTCTCCGTCGGCTCGATCAACTTCGTCGCGTCGCTGCCGGTGGATGAAACCGTTTCGCGCATCACCGAGAACGTGCTCCGTCGGTTTCTGTCGTAAACCAGTCTTGCAGAGCACAGCCTGCTGTAAACGGTTTGGCCACGTCACCGTGGTTAGGCGGTGTGGAGTTTGGCCAGTTCAGCCACACGGAAGCGGCTGTGGAAGTGCTCACCGTCCCAGGCCACGCCGCCCGGTCGGAAACACCACGGCCAGTACGGGTCTTTGGGGAGCTGGAAGCACACACTGCCCCAACCGATCAGGAAGTCCCGCCAGTTCGCGCCGAGTGGGTGCCCGTTATCGCCCGAACCTCCGTCCATCCAGTCGTGCTGGTCGAAGACGACCGGGCACCCGGGGGCGCCCAAGTCCAGGCAAATCGCGTCGCCGTTCTCCTCCGCGATAATCGGTAGCCAGTGCCACATCCGGGCCGCGGTGTGTTTTGCCAGGGCGGAGTCTTTCGTATGAGGGAAGCCGTACTCCTCGGCTCGCTCGGGGGAGTAAAGCACGAGCCTCCGCCAGCCGGTGTACATTTTAACGAGGGACGATAGCGACGGGACCGGGAGGCTTCCCCACGGCGTCTTGGGGTCGCCGGAGTCAGACTCCCAGAAGAATGAGAACCCGTCCCCGACAGTTTGATAAAACTCTCGAAGTTCGGCCGGCAAGCGGATCTTCATTGCGGCTTCGGCAGACGCCAGTGCTTCGTCGGTGGCCGGTTCACCGGAAGCGGCTTGGTAAGGTATCCCCAGTTCGTCCAAGTGGCCAAAGACCGTTTTCAAGAGACTCGGATAATCCACTTCGCACTCCCGTGGACGAACTGCTGATTCACTCGGCCGAGCAATCTCCACAAAGGTTACGGCGCCCCGGTCCACTCACCGGAGGTCAGTGCGCCACTTCTCCGCTTGGCAAAAGAGAGTTGAGCAAGACTTGAACGATTCCACCAGTCGCACCGCCTCCGCGCCCCGGGAAGTCACTACCAGTGACTTCCCGGGGGCGCGGAGGCCGGCAACAGAAGAACATTCAATGATTCGATGCCCTTGGCTATAACACGCGCCGTCCCGTTCGCTACGCCACAATGACGTGTGGCTTACGATCGTCCGGCACATCGGCGCGGCGAATCAGCGTGTACACCATCCACGGCACGTTACCGATCCCGAACAGCACGAAGTGCAGGTTCGCCGTCACCGGGTTCTCGACCGACCAGCCGAAGTGGACCTCCGGCACGCCGCCCGTTTTCGCGAGTTCGAGCGCGCACGCGGCCACCGCGTGCGCCACCGAGCAACAGCGCGTGATGTGGATCACCACGCGCCCCTCTTCGCGCGCGATCCGCACCAGCGGGCGCTGGTTGAAATCGCTCGGGTCGGCCACTTCCGCCAACACGAACATGATCGGCAGCGTACCGGGGATGCGGTGCCGCGTGCGGACCTCGATCTCCCGCGCCCGGAGGTCGTGCTTGCCTGGTCGGAGCGGCACCAGGATCGGCAGATCGGCCGCCATCAGGCGCTCCCACTCGTGCTCGGTCACCTTGTCCGCGAACTCGAACGCCTCGAACCGGAACTCGGTACTGCGCCACGCCCGACTGATAACGGACAGCACCAGCACCAGGGCAACAAACGCCCCCGCGACCACAGCACCCACGGGCCGCGTCCACGCGACCAGGATCGTACACGCGCCGAACGTGGCCAGCGCGAGCAGGAACACCGGCGGCACGCGGAGTGCTTTGCGCCACTCGCGTGCGGTTCGGCGCTGCCACACGTCCACGGTCGCGGCGAGCGCGGCGAACGCGAAGAGCGCGAGCACGGCCGTGAGGTACGCGGCGCGGTGGGCGTCGATGTCGGTCGCGTAGTACGCGATGAGCACGAACTTCAGCGCGAGGAACAGGTACGCCAGCACCCCGAGCTTCACCGACCAACTGAACTCCATCCCGAGCCGGTTCAAGTACGGCGGAATCCACGACGCCAGCGTGAGCGCGAAGCTCAGCCCCGCGAGCGCGAGAATCGCGACCGTGGCGGCTCGTAAGCGGTACCGAACGCCAACCCGAGCGCGGGGTTCATTTCGGTCGCCGGTTGGCCGTCGGAGAGCGCCCCGCCGTGCGCGAGGTACGCGAGCGAGCGGTACTTCGCTTGGCCGTTCACTTCCTGGGCGCCCGGCGGGATCAGTACCGTCGTTACGAGTGTGGACGTGAGCAGGTACGCGGACATCGTGATCGCTGCGAGCGTGAGCAAGAGTCGCGTGTTGCGGATCACCCCGCGGGGTTTCTGCGGATCGTCGTCTTTCCGCCCGCGAACGAGCGGCATCGCCATCAGCGTTAGCTCGAACCCGCTCAGCCCGAGGCACAGCGCGGGAACCAGCGGAATGCACGCGCCGAGCAGTGCGCCCCAACCACCGGGGGAAGGTGCTTCGGCCCCCGGGCGCCCGTTCCCGCTCCACACGTCGGCCCACCACGACGCGATCAACTTCGGGTGGTCCACCAGATACGCGACACCGCTCCCGATCACGACGAGCGTCATCGCGAGGTACACGAGAACCGTGAGCGCGGCGAGCCGGATGAAGTTCCGCGTGTACCCGCGAAAGAAGAGCAGACCCGTCGCCGTGCTCAAAACGAGAATGACGAGCGACACGACCGTTTGCCGGTGCCACAGGCCGTCGGACCGTTGTTTCGCCCAATCGGGCAGCCCGGCGCGCGCGCCGTCGCCCCAGCGCGTGGCGTCGTCGAGCGCCTGCTGCCATTGGGGGTGCGGGTTGAACGTGAGGTGCTCGGCCGCGGTCGCGGTGGAGAACGTCCGCGTGAACACGAGGTCCACCGCGCCGAACGCGAGCAACACGAGCAGGAGCAGCTTCCCGAACCACCCCGGGACGACGCGCTCCAGGAGCGCGGTGGACCCGCCGCCGTGGGGCGATCGGCCCGCGATGTAGCAGTAAACGGGGAGCGCAAACCCGAGCGTGACGAGCGCGATCAGCACCGTCACGAGCGGCGCCAGCCGGCCCGCCGCGCCGAACGCGATCGAGGGCTGGTACGCGAGCGTACTGAGGTAGTCCAACCCGATGACGCACAGCACCCACGGCCACGCGGCGCGGAACGGGGCCGGCGCGGGGACCGGAGGGTCCGCGTTGGCGTTGGCGGGTTGCGGGGGAGGTCCGTCGGGCGGCTCCCCCGGTCTAGATGGGGGTTCGGAGCGACTACTGGGGGGGTCGGCCGATTCGCCAGAAAGGACGTCGGGAGCGGGCATTGTTGCCTCCAAGCCGGCCGAAGAAGGTGGGCAAAGTGTCTGAGCGTGTGGCCGGCTTGGACCCTATTTTACGCATTATGCCATTGCGAAATGCACGAATTCACAAAAAACTCACGCACAGATAGGAGTCAATTAAAATTCAATGACAAGACACATATAAGCCAAACACCCGCGTATAGTCAAATAGCCCCGATTCAAAATTTGTAAGAGAACGGGGTTTCCAGCCACGAACGCGGAGGGTGGAACATGAGTGCAGAAGTACTCACCACAAGTGTAGGGTTGCCAGTTGCAGCCGATCTGGGCACGAAGATCGCGATGACCGCACAGGTTCAAGCCGCGAATACAGCCATTGCCGGGGTCGCCGGAACGGTAGTCGGCGCCGGTCACGCAGCAGTCGCGGGCACTGTTGCCACGGCCGTGGCCCTCGCGCCAATAGCTGTCCCGGTAGCTATTGTGGCCGGAACGTTTTGGTTACTTGACGAAATATTTGGCTAAAATCCGGACCAATTGTGTCTTGTGATATTCGGTGAGCAACCTCTGTTTCGGGTGGGGTACGACGCCCCCACTCATCAACCAGACCTCCTACGCGACCCGTTTCTGCGGCGAGCCTTCCGCAATTAGTTCCAGGAGCCGCGACGCCATGCGCGGTCCGGCCCCCGCATCTTCGTGCTTGAAGAACACGAAGCACTCGCGCCAGCCCTGCCCCCGCATTCGCGCGGCCCACTCTCGCAACGCGGTGTCGTCGTAGTCGGGTCGGCGCAATCGGAGGTAGCCCCAATCCGCTGTTGAAATGAAGGGAACGTCCAGATCGTCCTCCGCGTCGGCCACGCACATGGCCGCCTGATGATCGCGGAGCAACTCGTACACGTCGTCGTCGAACCACGACTGATGGCGGAACTCGAACGCCACGCGGCACGGCGGCAGGTACGCGAGGAAGTCAGAGAGCGCCGCAGTGTCCTTGCGGAACGTCGGCGGCAACTGGAACAGGATCGGCCCCAGCCGTTCGCTGAGGGCACCCGCACTTGCGACCAGCGATGACACCATCTCACACGAATTCGCGAGCCGCTTCACGTGCGTGATTTCTTGTGGTGCCTTCAGCACGAACCGGAAGTCCACGGGCACCTGGCTCGCCCACGTTTCCAGAATCGATGCTGTGGGCGCGCGGTAGAACGTGTTGTTGATTTCCACCGTGCGGAACCGCTCGCCGTAGTAGCCGAGCATCTTGTTGGCCGGGAGCTTGTCGGGGTAGAAGCTCCCCTTCCACTCCTTGTACGAGTAGCCGCTGGTGCCAACGAAGAAATTCACGTGCCGCTCCTCCGTGAGCGATTTTGGGAAGGACTCGCCGTATGGCGGTTACCGTGATGCTATTCCCGTTATGAGAGCCAGCATGATGACTGCCACGATCGCCGCAAATACGAACCCAAATATCTTCCAGTTCATTGCAGATTCGTAGCAACTCGGACACCGCAGTTCGTTCGCGCCGCCTTGATTGTGCTGGACGTAGATCGACTGAACGTGGCGCGGGCAACAGAACATGTTACACCCCTGACACCGCGTCGTGGCTGGCGCCGGGCACAGGCAGCACTTTGGGCCGGTTTGCGGTGCGGGAGACGGCGGAGCCGGACGGTTCGGGTGCCCGCATTGGGGACACGCGACCGCCTCAATCGATATCTGATGGCCGCACGCGGGGCAAGCGATCAACGGCATGGCGCACCGTATGGGGGGAAACACAAGCGCAACACAATTCAAGAGCGTTCGACGGCGTACTCCAGCATCACAGTTCCGGTAGCTTTGTACGCCTTACTGTTCAGTAAACGCAAGCGCGTTCGGCCCTCACCGGGTGGTAACAGCGGAACGCCGCTGCCGAGGAGCACGGGAATCACGGCGACTTCGACCGTGTCCACCAACCCCAAATTCAGCACGCTGCGAAACAGCGTCCCGCCCCCGAACAACCAGATGTCTTTACCCGGCGCGGACCGCAATTGCGTCAGCGCGCCGCCGAGGTCGTCCCCAATGATTGTGATGTCGGGGTGATCCTGCGGGCGCAGTGTGCGCGAAACGACCACGGACGTCACGCCGGGCATCGCGCCGCCCTGCCCCTGCGCCTGAGTGACCTCAAATGTTCGCCGGCCCATCAGCACGGTATCGAACCGGGCGAATATCGCTCCGAAGTCGATTTCGGGGTCCATCACGATCCAGTCGGCCTTACCGTTCGGCCCGGCCACGAAGCCGTCGAAGCTCATCGCGACCGAGTAGCAGATCTTGCGCATCGGTCCCCCTCGCATGGTGTCGCGCAGCAATCGATCTGACACCCGCACCACGATATCCGGGGATCTATTCGACCGCAATCAAGAGCGCACGAGGCGAACGTTTGGTACACGGATAGTTCTTCGACATTCGGTGTTCCTTCTTTTGCGGGCGGGGCGATTCGCAAAGGTTGCCCATCTTGCCTCCCGACAACGTTCGTTCTGATTTCCGGATAAATTCCCCTGGGCGCATTGCCGACTATTTCGTGATTCCTATACTTTCTGCGCGAATCCTCTTGCCCTGCCGGACCACCGGCAGAACCTCTCCTCGACGACCAGTGTTGCCTGTGTGGGGCAAGCGCGGCGTCGGGGCCCGCCCGGAGCGGGCTAAAGGAACGGACCGAAAGGGTCGAGTCATGGGCAGCGGCTTACTTTCCGACATGGACTTTATTGAGGAATTGCGGCTCCGCCGCTGGGCACGCGAAAATTATGTGCCCACCAATGAGCGCGACACCGCCTGGCATCCGATCATTCTGGAAGAGATGCGCCACCGGGACGGGGAAGTGAGCGAGGCCGTGCTGGTCGGGTGACCGCCACTCGCTCCGCCGACCCACCCGACGCACTCGGGTGGGTTTCTTTTTTTGTGGCGAGCCGAAAGACTCGCCGCGCCCCACCGCTCGCGCTGTGGGCGGGACACCGGACGAGCAGGACGCTCGCGCGATGCCCTGGAACTGAGCGACAAAGGTCGAGCGACAAGGAGGTTGCGCGATGGGCTTCTTCACCGGACGGGCCACGTTTCTTCGCTTCAAGGTGAACGGCCCCGCGCCACGCCAGTTCGACGACGAGCACCTCGCGCGCCTCATGGACCGGCAGGCCGGGCGCCAGCGGATCGCGTCGGCCGACGGCGTCGAGACCGGCTGGACCGCGGGCGAGCACATCCTCGACACCGACTTCCACCTCGCCAAGAACATCATCAACGACACGCTCACGTTCGACCTCCGCGTCGACACGGACAAGCTCCCGGCGGACCTGCTGCGCGCGTACATCGCCGTGGAACTGAAGGCGCTGTCGAAGGACAACCCCAGCGGGTTCGCGAGCGCGCGCCAGAAGCGTGAGGCCAAAGAAATGGCCCGTGACCGGCTCGAACAGGAGTCGAAGGACGGGCGCTACCGCAAGCGCAAGTGCATCCCGGTGCTGTGGGACCGGCAGACGAACGAGGTGCTGTTCGGCGCCACGTCGCTCACGCAGGTGGACCGGCTGTGCAGCCTGTTCGAGCAGACGTTCGGCGCGGAACTGGAGTGCGTGACCGCCGGGCGCCGGGCGTACCACCTCGCCGAACTCAACACGCGCACGCGGATGGTGGACGACTCCTCCCCCAGCGTGTTTGTACCGGGCAGCACGCCCGCGGACGTGGCGTGGATCGCCGACGAGAGCAGCCGCGACTTCCTCGGCAACGAGTTCCTGCTGTGGCTGTGGTATTACACCGACGTGCATTCCGACACGATCAAGCTCGCGGACGATTCCGAAGTCACGCTCATGATCGCCCGGACCCTGAACCTGGAGTGCCCACGCGGGCAGACCGGGCACGAGACGATCTCGCATGAAGGGCCGTCGCGCTTGCCAGAAGCGCGGCGCGCGATCCAGAGCGGCAAGCTCCCACGCAAGGCGGGCCTCACGCTCGTGCGGCACAGCGACCAGTATGAACTCACGCTGCACGCCGAAACACTCGGGGTCGGCGGCGCGAAGTTACCGCCCCCCGATGAAGGGGCGGACGCACGCGGGAAGCTCGACGACCGCGCGAACCAGCTCCGGACACTCATCGAGACGCTCGACCTGCTTTACGATGCCTTCGGGCAGAAGCGGTTCAGCAGCGAATGGGCCGGGGAACTCGAAAGTATGCAGAAGTGGTTGAAGCGCGAGGACCGGCGCGCGGCCTAACGGCGCGCCGGTTGCACATGCTCCCTTCGTGGCGCCGCGAACACCCGCGGCGCGTTCACGTCTTCAACGCGAGGGGCGCATGAATCACACCAAGTTGCTCGGGGTGTTGGGACTGCTGGCGGTTTCGTTCACGGTCGCGGGTACCGCAGTCGCAATCGGCGGAAAACCTCCGACCGAAACACCCGCGACTACCCCGACGGCCGCCGAAGACCGAGCCGTCGACCCCAAGATGTCACAGTTCATGGACTGTGCGAAGGCGTGCGACGACTGCGCACGCATTTGCAATCTGTGCGCGGCCCACTGCACGAAAATGGCCGTCGACGGGCAAAAAGAGCACCTCACCACCGTGCGCACCTGCGCGGACTGTGCGAGCATCTGCACCTCCGCGTCCGCGATCGCCATCAAGAGCGGACCGTTCTCGGACCTGATCTGTACCGCGTGCGCCGAGGCGTGCAAGCGCTGCGGGGATGCATGCGAGAAGCACGCCGATCACGACCCGATCATGAAACAGTGCATGGACGAGTGCCGGAAGTGCGAGAAAGCCTGCCGCACCATGATGAAGAACACCATCAAGCCCGAAAAGTAAGTTCGCTGAGCAACTCAGTCACCGGCCGGGCGAGATAAGCCCGGCTTGTTGCATTAGATTGGTGATAAATCGTTCTCATTGTCTGATTCGCGTGATCTGTGTTATCCGCGGCTCTTCCTGCTTCTTCTCAACACCGGACACTTACTCGCGTTCAGCAACGTGTCGCGCAGCCCTCGCTTCGGGGGTGGGGAGAGTAACAAATGCTAACGTTTTCGGCTCTGCGGCAGGTCTTTGCTTGAGTTTTTGAGCCCTAAGTGCTTTTCTTGCAATATGTTGACGCGATCGCGTTCCGCCGTGCACGCACGTCGGTTGCTAACATCTGCTAAATACGGCTTCAAAACCTCCATTTCGTCCCCGTGCGCGGCTAACAACAGGTTGACACTCCCGCCCCAAAAATACCTTTGTCTTATCGCGACCAGATCATCTACGCACTTCGATACACCCAATTATACGCTAGTGGACAGAAGGTTATAGTGGCGGCGCCAGTTTGTGGTCTCGCGGTCCGGGTGATGGGTGAGTGGAGCGTTCGGTGCTGCTCGCCCGCGTGAAACGCGAACCGAGTTTCGCGGGGTAGGTACAGCCCGCTCCACGAAACCCGCTTCGCAACTTCTTCCGAACGCGAACTCAGAAGTCCGGGATAACCTTGCCGTGGCCGCGCGTGCCCAGCAGCTCGAACGTGTACTGATCGATGTTCACCGAAATCGGGCGCACGCGGCCGTCGCCGAAGCAGAACTGAACGACGCCGGTGTGTCGGCTGCCGAACCTAGGGCTGTCGTCGCGCGGGTCGGTGGTCAAACCGGCTGACACGCCGCGGCCGTGCGCGAGCGAGTTTTCGCCGTTGTAAATGGAGCTGTCCAGTGAACCGCGGCCGTGCTTGTCGATGTGGACCTGTTTCTCGCCCACGAAGATCACGTTGCTCAGTCCGTCGGTAAAGTCCGCGAATCGTTGTGGCGTTCCCAACTGGAACGGTCCGGTCATGTTCGGTCAGGTCTCTTCGGGCGCGTCGTGGCCGCTCTTGTCGACGACGACCGCGTAGTCGCCCAGTGCGCCGGGGCGGTGGACGCGGAGCGGGTCGGTCGGAACAACGTCGCCGGATACGCTCAACGCGCCCGCCGAGGAACGCCGCGACGGACAGAAGTACGTCTTCACCACGGTCTCGCGGGCCACTGGCGTCTGCTCGTGATACGTGCGCGACAGATCCCAGGTGCGGTACAGGTTGTCCTGTTCCAGGTAGGGCAGGACGAGCACCGCCCACGTCGCCCTCCCGCGCTCCAGCGAGCTGGGCGGGTAGTGGTTATTAGTGTGCTCGTACAGGTGCATCGCCAGCCCGATTTGTTTCAGGTTGTTGGCACACGAGATGCGCGCTGCGGCCTCGCGTGCCTTCTGCACGGCGGGCAGCAGCAACCCGACCAGAACCGAGATGATGGCGATCACCACCAGCAACTCGATCAGCGTGAACGCCGCTCTTCGCAACATGGCGGACCTCCCAGGCGGGCGTAAGGGTTACGGGAACGAACCGCGGGCGGGGAGCCCCGCCCGGAACCGAATCTCGTCTGGCGCTCCGACCGCGGCACCAGACAGTTGCACGCGAACGAACTCCGACTTGGCCGGCGGCGGGGCGAATACGAGCACCACTTCGGACGCGTGCCCCGGCAGTGCGCCGGTGGTCGGCTTGCCGCGCTCCGGCGCCCACGCGCTCTCGAACGCAGCGATTTTCAGCGGGCGGTCGTTGGCATCGAGGACGCGAACGCCGTCCGCGCCCTGTCCGGCGGCCCACCCGGAGAGTGGGAGCTCGTTTTCAACGCCGGTGTTCCGCACCCGGACCGCAAGGCGCAAGTACGGCTCCTTCGTCGTCCGCTTCGCCCCTTTGGGTCCGGACAGTTCGAGCGGGCCGACCGCGGCCCGCACCGTCACCCGCACGTTGCCGGACTGCCAGGAAACCGTACCCGCGTTGAGCCAGTCGGCCGGAGAAATGGGAGCCGGCGCACCGGAGTTGAGGTCGACCGCGTGCGGCCCCTTGAGTTCCTCCGGTTTCCCATCGCTGCTGGAGGGGTAATGACCCAGCCAGGATGGAAGGAACAGGAGCACCACGATTCCTAAGAAGTGGAGCGCGGCGGCCCCCAAGCCCGCGAACCGCGCCTTGCCTTCCGCACCGAGACACAGCAACCCACCCACGAGGCCGCCCGCGGCGAGCACCAGCGCGATGATTCGCCCGTATGGTAGCTGCGACGCCAGTACCGCCGGCCCCACGAGGATGAACGCCAGCAGCGCGAACACGAGCCCCATGTCGGCCGGAGCGGGCGGGTCGAATGACGGTGCTGTCGCGGGAGCGGGCTTCGGTTTCAGTTCAGCCGGCAGCACCGGGGACGGTTCGGTCACGTCTGACAAGGCCGCAGCGGTGGGCAGTGTCTCTGCCACGGTTGGCAGTTTCGGCTTCTCGACCGACGGTGCCGAGGAGAAACTCGCCTCCGCACTGCCTTTCGCCCAGTCGGGCGGGTCATCCTCCGGCATCAGCGTGAAGTTGCTTTTGCACTTCGGACACGTCGCGCTCGCGCCGACTGCGTAGCTCGTGGCACGAACCCCACCGGCACGGCAGTACGGGCAAATGGCAATGATCGTCGGCATAACAGACCGGCGGGAGCGGGAGAGATAGTGAGAAAACTTTAACCTGCACCTTAATCGCCTTCAACATATTTCTGCGTAGCATGTTGACGATTCGCTCGAATATTCTCACGCTGCCCGGACCACGGTCTACCCGCCCCACCTATTTGTAAGGTAAGTAGTCACACCGACTGTCTGCGGTGAATGTTTGGGTCCAGGTGCCGTGTCCGGTCTGCAACGGAGCATTCCGTGAAGCGCGAACTGCTTCCTCAACTCGAATCTTTGGTCAGGCGACTGTACGAATGTCGCGGATCGTTGGTGGAAGTGGTCGAGCAGATCACCCGGTTCCCGGGCACTCTGGATCGGCACTTCACCACCACTTCGACGCTGGTCATGCGGCTGGAATTCGTGGGGGTCACGGTCAGCGGGGCGTCCCTGATGGTGCTGGGCCGGGCCTTCGGTCGGGATGTCGGGTACCAAGCTACTTGCGATCTCCTTGAGTCGCTAACGGTGTTTCCCGGAGAAGCCGTGTTCGTGGAGCGGTTCAGCAAAGGTGTCGAGCGACACTCCACGTTCCGATTGCTAAACAGTGGCGAGGTGACACCTGATGACACGTGAATTACGACTGGGGTGCGAGTCGCCAGTAAGGTCATCATGTCTGCATTTGGTGGGATTTAGCGCTGGCGCCCCGTCCACTCGTTGCCTCACCGCTCCAGGAGGTTGGCGAGCAGCACGTGTTCACGAGCGGGAGAACCAATCGCGACGCGCAAGCTTTCAGCGCCGCACCGTACTCCATAAAAGATCAACGAAGACGCGGTGAATGCCCCGGAATGTCTCGCACGCGCAGATGCTTGTGCTACGGTCGACGTAACTTGCTGCGAATTGGTGAGAAAAAGTCCGCGCATTGGGCGGTTGGTTGCGGTAGACTTGGTCGTTGTAATTCGGGTAATGTCGGTGTTTTCTCCTGCGGACGCTCCTCCCAAACCGTTTTCCCACCAACGCTGCCAAGTTTTGGTGTGACTCCCCGCCAGGAAAAGAGTCAACGATCGGCTGTCCCGGACGGCCGAGCGGTTCCGTTTCACAATGCAATCCCGTTTGAAGAGCGGGTGAAGGAGCGGTGAGAATGTCGGAGTTGTCCGATACCACCGAGGGGGCGCTCGCCCTTTCGGGAAGTGGTTATGCGACACCTGCGAGCGGGTTGGAATCGCCCTCGTTGTTCAACCCCGCCGCCGGCACCGATGCCCCGACCGCCTACGAGGTGAAGTACCTGCTGACCGAAGAGCAGGTCGCCGAAGTCGTGGACCGCGTGACCGGGAAACTGGACCTGGACGCATACGCCGATCCCGCGATGGGGAACGCCTACATCACCACGAGCGTGTACACGGACACCCCGAACTTCGACGTGTTCTACCGGAACGAGGGGTATAACCGCGACAAGTTCCGGGTGCGCCGGTACGGGCACACCGGACCCGTGTTCGTGGAGCGCAAGACCAAGAACGGGGACAAGGTCCGCAAGCACCGCGTGCGCATCAGCGCTGATGAGGTGCCGGAACTCGCGGCCCCCGCGCTTAACGGAGAATGGGCCGGAGAGTGGTTCCACAGCCAGTTGCTCCAGAAGCAACTCCAACCCGTGTGCCGAGTGGCTTACGAGCGCGTTGCGTACCTGGGCACCGCGGACGGCGGAACCGTGCGCCTCACGTTCGACCGCAACATTCGCGGGGTGCTCGTGCGCGAGTGGAAACTGGAGTCCGTAGGCGCGGTCCCAGCGCTCCTGGACAAGGTGGTGTGCGAGTTCAAGTTCCGCACCGCGATGCCGGCGCTGTTCAAGGGGATCGTGGCGGATTTGGGGCTGACTCCGACGCCCGTCTCCAAGTACCGCACGTTCGTTCAAGCCGCGGGGCTCGCGCCTGCAAGGACCGTGAATGTCTAAGCACGCGGGTGAAGTAGCGAACCCGTTTACCGACCCTGCGACCCCCGAGCCGGCACCGTTGACACCCGAAGACATTGCCTTGCGGTTGATTTTGGCGGCCCTGTTCGGGATCGCCGCGGCGCTGGCGTACTTCCTGACGCAACGCAAGACCCGCGCACAAGCGGCATCGTTCGTAGCGACAATGGTCCTGCTCGCTATCCTTCTGGGGATGGTGAGTATGGTGATCGGCACAAACATCGCGCGGGCGTTCGCGCTCGTGGGGGCGCTGTCGATCGTCCGGTTCCGCACGGTGGTCGAAGACACGCGCGACACGGCATTCGTGATCTTCGCGGTCGTAGTCGGGATGGCGGCCGGTGCCGGAGCGTATCTCGTTGCGGCTGTTGGTATTCCGATCGTGGGGTTGGTGGCATGGCTACTGGCGTACTGGGGCCGGTCGGGTGAAAAGGCACTGGCCCCCGCACCCACGCGACCCGCAACGACGGTGATCGTCCGCGTCGGGATCGGCGTGGACCCGACCGAGGCGCTAACGACTACTTTTGCGAAGCACGCGGAGGGCGTGGAACTGAACTCGGCCGTCACGGTCCGGCAGGGAACCGCGCTCGACCTCACTTACACGCTGCGACTCCGCGAAGGCGCAGCGCCACTCACACTGGTCGGCGACTTGAACCGCACCGAGGGCGTGCAGGGTGTGGAGTGGAAGGCGGAATCTAAACGCGATTAAGCGTCGGCTGGTCGGAAAATTAGGGCTACCGGGCGGGGCAGTGCCTCGCCCGTTTTCGTTTGCATCGTCGTTCGCATTACGCGTGGCCCAAGATACGATTCAGGACGTGACATGTTCGAGAGTGCCGCCCCTGCACCCGACAGTGGTTCAGAATGTCAGCATCTTGGCACCCGGCATCCTGCAAAGCATCGGCGAGGATTGGCATTCGGTCGAATGCACAATCAGAATGAATGGCTTTTGCCAGCAATATCACGGTCGATGTCAAGAACTCGGGAGCGATGGTCCCAGATTGAGGGTAAGCAAAGGTACCGCAGTTTGGCGCGCCCGAACCTAAACGTTGTCCCCAAAGGGACCAATATCGGCCCATTCGGGCATCGGCAGTAAAATCGATTCGCGCCAACTGGTCCAACCCATCTCCATCGAAAAGAATGCCGGCTGAATAACTCGGGTAAAGCCGCTCGATTGATTGGCCATAGGCATTGATTTCGACCACCCGAATGCAAACTTCGGCCTCAAGAGTGAGTTCGACGCGCTTTGAAATGTGTAGTGCTCCACGTCTTTCAATGTGAGAGCAGTGCAGTTCGGTGAACACACTCCCGACCTCAAACTCCGCATCTCCACAGTGCCCACAGACGACTAGCCCGCGCGGGAGTCGCATGAGATCAAGCCCGTGGAAATCGAACTGTTCCACAGATCCCTACCTCGGTCCGAAAAGAGAACGGCGTCAACTCTTTCTCAGCACCATGTCCACAACCCAGCACCCGCGCACGTGCGTTGCGCCTGTGTCGCGGCAGTGATTCAGCACATCGGAATTGTCGCAGCCCGCGTCCTGGAGTGCGTCGGCCAGAATCGGCATCGCGCTAAAGTCACGCGACGTATACATCTGCCGAGCTAACGCGATTGTGGTCTCGGTGCGCCATTCGGGAGAGAAGGTAACTGGGCGGAACGGGTTCCCGACAACATCTCGGAGACGATTGGCCGAAGCTCGCAGCAGTTCGGCAGTGTCGGGGGTTGGTTGCCGGTGCCATTGCCCCACTACGGGCTTGCTATAGGCTTCTGTCATTACAAATGAGCCCGCATCCCACCAAGCCCAAGAACTAAGTGGGCGGCCGATCAGATGCCTGAGTTCGTGATTCACGGCCCACGCATCAATAATTTGCTTTTCTAACGGATCGAATTCCGTGAACTGTGGGTAGAGAGTTGCCGGATTGGGTCCATCCTCTTGAACCCATCGAACGTAGTCATCGAACGCCCGTTGCATTTCGGGCGTGAGTAGTTTGCGCACGCGCCCATTTTCAGCGAACGTTGAAATGTAAACAGGCACCCGTGAACTATCGAATTCCTTGAGACGCAACTCATATAGCATCGCTTCCAAGTTGTTGCACTTCAGCCATTCCTCTTCCATCATGGCGCGTCCCTCAATTCCGTGAGTCGATCGCGGGCCTCGCCCTCGACGAACTGCCGGACGCGGGCGTCGTCGGCTTGCGCGAGGCCGGTGGGCGGGCCGTCGTAGAGGATCTGCTTGTCGTCCGGCTTGAGGCGCGAGCGCGGGTACAGCATCACGACGCGGCTCGCACATTTGTGTACGGTGCGGAGTTCGTGCGTCACGATGACCGACGTGACGGGCCGGCGCGCCCGCGTTTGGAGGATCAACTCGTTAATCACGTCCGTCATGATCGGGTCGAGACCGGTCGTCGGTTCGTCGTACAGCATCATGTCTGGGTCGAGTGCCAGTGCGCGGGCGAGCCCCACGCGCTTTCGCATCCCGCCGGAGAGTTCCGCGGGCATTTTGGCTTCCACCGATGCCGGGAGCCCCACTTCCAGGATGCGCTCGCGCACCTTCGCGGCGATGTCCGCGTCGCTCACCCCGCCCTTGGCACGTAGCCCGAACGCGACGTTATCGAACACGTTCAAACTGTCGAACAGTGCCGCTTGTTGGAACAGGAACCCCACGCGAAGACGCAGCAGCGTGAGGTCGCGTTCGGAGAGCTGGTGAATCGGCGTGTTCTCGAACAGTACCTCGCCCTTAGTCGGTTTCAGCAGGCCGACGATGAGCTTCAGCAGCACGGTTTTGCCGCACCCGCTTTCGCCGATGACGCAGAGCGTGTCTTGCGGGAAGATGTCGAGATCGATGTCGGCCAGCACCGGCTGCGCGCCGAACTGCATGCTCACACCGCGGAGCTGAACGATCGGCGCGGGTGCGTCGGACATCTTTGGTTCCCTGGGTTGAGGACGCGCAGGCCATCGGCCTGCAAAAGCCCCGAAGGGGCGCGATTCCTAAGCCCAGGGCAACACCCTGGGGCGCGTTTCGGACGTCATTTACCCACCAAAGTACGCGCGATTGCGCTGCTCGTAGCCCGTGTAGCCGAGTAGGTCGTATAATTCGGCACGAGTTTGCATGTTCGGAATGCTGGCCGTCTGTACGCCATTTGCCGCGAGGTCGCGGAGTGTGTTTTCGGCCGCTTTCATCGCGGCACGGAAGGCCGTGAGGGGGAAAAGGATGAGCCGGTAACCCATTGATCCGAGAGTGGTTACGTCGAGATTCGGGGACTTGCCGAACTCGGTCATGTTCGCGAGCAGGACCGAGCCGGGAAGGGCGTTCGCGAACCGCTCGAACTCTTCACGCGACTCCATTGCCTCCGGGAAGATCCCGTCCGCGCCCGCGTCCAAATACATCTTCGCGCGATTCACCGCGTCGTCGAAACCGTGAACGCCCTTTGCGTCGGTGCGGGCGATGACGACGAAGTCTTTGTCCGTTTTGGCGGCCACCGCGGCGCGGATTTTCGCGACCATTGCCTCCGCGCTCACCACCGACTTCCCGGAGAGGTGCCCGCAGCGCTTCGGCATCTCTTGGTCTTCGAGGTGAATCCCCGCGACCCCGGCCGACTCGAACATGCGGACCGTGCGCTCGACGTTCAGCGCTTCGCCGAAACCCGTATCCGCGTCGCAGAGTAACGGTAGCGAGGTCGCTTGTGCAGTCAGTTGTGCGGCCTGCGTGAACTCCGTGAGCGTGAGGAGCCCGATGTCGGGCACGCCGTTACCCGCGGAGAGCGCACCCCCCGAGAGGTAGACCGCCTGGAACCCCAGGCGCTCGGCCATCTTCGCCACGAGCGGGTTGAACACGCCGGGGATCGCGATCGGTCCGCGTGCCCACGCCTCGCGGAGCCGGCGCCCGGGCGAAATCGGAGCGGAATCAGCCATCGTTTTGCCCGTAAGTGGTGCAAGTGAAATCCGCGTTATCATAGCGCCGCGGCGGGTGGGAAGGAAGATTTTTTGAAACGATCGGAATTGTCGGAAGTCGTTTCATAGCAACGCGCCGCGGTTTTCGGCGCTTACCATGTTCGGGCGGCGCGCGAACCGGACACTTGACACACCGTGTCTCGCTTTTAGAATCTCAACGTGCAATCCCACCCCTTGAGGTGTGCATGATTACTCGGTTGCCGATTTCAACCGCGATGATTCCGCTGCAAGGCGGTTAGCTCTCCCGACAACTTGGTTGTTGAGGGGGCCAAACCAGATCGGTTTGGCTTTCGTATTTGATAGGGCGATCGAAATCGTGATAGACGACCTCTCAAGGTCGATCGAAGCCGAAGGGAATGAGGAGAGATGTTGCGCGTGTAGCTCAGTTGGTATGAGCACGTCGCTGATAACGACGGGGTCCCTGGTTCAAATCCAGGCACGCGCACCTAGGTTGGTGAAACGGTCGGGGGAGTAGCTCAACTGGTAGAGCGCCTGCTTTGCAAGCAGGAGGTCAGGGGTTCGATTCCCCTCTTCTCCACACCAAAGTTGTGTCCGATCCGAGAATCCTGCGAGTCTTTGCGAATAACTTGCAAAGAGAATGAGAAGAAAAAATCGCGGGCCGGGTTGACAGTGAGAAGGGCCGTGACTAATATACTCTTCGCGATAATGTAAATGTAACGCTGTCAAGTGGTTGCGAACACAATCGCAAATAGAGTGGATTGAAGGCTGAAGCAAGATAGAGTTCGCTTTGCTCGACAGGGTGAACGAACTAATTGGGTGATAGAAGTTTCCTGAAAGGGAGATGGAGGTTGCCCACAAATGCAGGTGGCATTGCTGCCTGCGAGATCGATCTTTGACAACGTGGTGAAGCAAGTTAGTTGCATCTGTTCGGTGCCACTGGCGGCGGATTGGTTCGGCCCGGGAGGGTCGGTTCGTCCGGTGCGGGTGGTGGCCGAGTGCATGACAATGCAAAGACAAGACACGAGCCTTAGAAGTGAGAAATGAATCGTCAGCCCGGGTCGCACCCAAGTGACTCGGGACGATGCTAGCTGGAAGAGTGCTTGTGAACCTGTTGCGGCGACGTGGCGGGGGAGCGAGCAATGCGGCCAAGCTAGTAAGGGCGTGTGGGGGATGTCTTGGCACCAGAAGGCGAAAGGGCGTGGAAGACTGCGAAAAGTCCGGGGGAGCTGTCAAACGAGCTTTGATCCCGGAGTACCCGAGCGAACCCAGGGAACTGAAACATCTCAGTACCTGGAGGAGGAGAAAGAAACCTCGATTCCGTCAGTAGCGGCGAGCGAACGCGGAACAGCCCAAACCACGGGTAACACCGTGGGGTTGTAGGACCGCATTTAGGATCCCGAGTTCCTAACGAAAGGGTCTGGAATGACCCGCCACAGAGGGTGAAAGTCCCGTACGTGACAGGAGCAAGGGCCGAGCGGTATCCTGAGTAGGACTCAACACGTGAAAGTGAGTCCGAATCGGCGGGGTCCATCCCGCAAGGCTAAATACTCTCTGGTGACCGATAGCGAACAAGTAGCGCGAGCGAAAGATGGGAAGAACCCCGATAAGGGGAGGACACTGAACCTGAAACCACATGCCTACAAGCGGTGGGAGCCCTATGCCCTCACGGGAACGGGTGACCGCGTGCCTTTTGCATAATGATCCGGCGACTTACCGTAACCAGCCAGGTTAAGGGCCTCTGGCCCGGAGCCGAAGCGAAAGCGAGTCTCAAACGGGCGCTAAGTTGGGTGCGGTAGACGCGAAACCACGTGACCTACGCATGGCCAGGATGAAGTGGGGGTAACACCTCATGGAGGACCGAACTCATTTGGGTTGAAAACCGATGGGATGAGCTGTGTGGGGGAGTGAAAGTCTAATCAAACGTGGAGATAGCTCGTTCTCTCCGAAATAACTTTAGGGTTAGCGTTCGGATAGTTGACGCTGGGGGTAGAGCGACTGATTTCGAACGGGGGCCTACCCGGCTACCCGTCGAAGCCAAACTCCGAATACCAGTGTACCAGTCCGGGCAGCTAGACGGTGGGGGATAAGCTTCATCGTCGAGAGGGGAACAACCCAGATCACCCGCTAAGGTCCCGAAGTCGTACTCAGTGCGAAAGGAAGTTGGATTCCCGAGACAGCCAGGATGTTGGCTTAGAAGCAGCCACCATTTAAACAACGCGTAATAGCGGACTGGTCGAGGAGTCCTGCGCCGATAATGAACGGGACTCAAGTACGACACCGAAGCGGTGGGTGCAGCAATGCACGGTAGGAGAGCGTTGCGTGTGCGGCGAAGGGGTACGGGCAACGAGCCCTGGAGCGCATGCAAGTGATTATGCCGGAATGAGTAGACGATAAAACGGGTGAGAATCCCGTTCGCCGTAAACCTAAGGTTTCCTGGGGAAGGTAAATCCGCCCAGGGTTAGCCGGTGCCTAACGCGAGGCCGAAAGGCGTAGCGGATGGGGAGCAGGTTAATATTCCTGCGCTCCTCGCACAACACGGGACGCCGGTTCAAGGTGGTGTAGGCTGATCAGATTGCCTCAGGGCACTTAAGACCCCGATATCCACCGCGGACCGGCCGAGAAAACCGTGCGAGAAACCGTACTAAAACCGACACAGGTAGGTGAGATGAATATTCTAAGGCGCTCGAGAGAACTCTCGTGAAGGAACTCTGCAATTTAACTCCGTAACTTCGGGAAAAGGAGTGCCCCCGCAAGGGGGCCGCAGTGAAAAGGTTCTGGCGACTGTTTACTAAAAACACAGGTCTGTGCGAAGGCGCAAGCCGCGGTATACAGACTGACGCCTGCCCGGTGCTGGTAAGTTAAGGGAGAGGGTTAGCCGTAAGGTGAAGCTCGCAACCGAAGCTCCAGTAAACGGCGGCCGTAACTATGACGGTCCTAAGGTAGCGAAGTTCCTTGTCGGGTAAGTTCCGACCTGCATGAATGGCGTAACGACCGGAACACTGTCTCCACGAGAGACTCGGTGAAATTGTAGTTGTCGTGAAGATGCGACATACCCGCAGCTAGACGGAAAGACCCCGTGAACCTTAACTGCAGCTTGGTATTGGGTTTAGACCCGGCATGCGTAGTGTAGGTGGGAGACTATGAACCGCGCATCTCGGTGCGTGGGGAGTCAATGATGAAACACCACCCTTGCCGTGTTTGAATTCTAACCTGACGTGTGTAGCGTCAGGGACCGTGCTAAGTGGGCAGTTTGATTGGGGCGATCTCCTCCTAAAAGGTAACGGAGGAGTGCAAAGGTACCCTCAGCCCGGTTGGCAATCGGGCATCGAGCGTAAAGGTAGAAGGGTGCTTGACTGCGAGTCCGATGGGACGAGCAGGGACGAAAGTCGGCCTTAGTGATCCGGTGGTCCCGGATGGAAGGGCCATCGCTCAACAGATAAAAGGTACTCCGGGGATAACAGGCTTATCTCCTCTGAGCGTTCATAGCGGCGAGGAGGTTTGGCACCTCGATGTCGGCTCATCACATCCTGGGGGTGGAGAAGCTCCCAAGGGTTCGGCTGTTCGCCGATGAAAGTGGTACGTGAGCTGGGTTTAGACCGTCGTGAGACAGGTCGGTCCCTATCTGCTGTGGGCGGAGGATACTTGCGGGGCTTTCTCCCTAGTACGAGAGGACTGGGAGGGACACACCTCTGATGTTCCAGTTATGGCGCTAGCCGTACCGCTGGGTAGTCACGTGTGGACGGGATAAACGCTGAAGGCATATAAGCGTGAAACTTCCCCCAAGATCAGGTATCCCGCGCAAGCGAAGGCTCCTCGTAGACTACGAGGTCGATAGGCCGGACGTGTAAGTGTGGTAACACACTCAGCTAACCGGTACTAACAGCCGAGCGCTTGGCCGCATTGCTCGCTTCCTCGCTCGTGTCGCATGTCATGCGGCACAGTGCGACTAACACGCTTCACCACGTTGACAACGATACACCGGCCCCGGCTCACCCCGGGGCCACCGGGCGACGAAACCTCGTCCCCAGCGACTTCAAGTAGATTTGAAGCAGCTTGCCGGTGACCAGACCCGAGCGGAAACACCCGTTCCCATTCCGAACACGGCCGTGAAACGCTCGGGGCCGATGGTAGTGCGTCCAGCGCGAGAGTAGGTATCGCCGGCTACTTTACAATAAACCCCGCACAGCCAAAGCTGTGCGGGGTTTTTTCGTTGTTTGATCTCGGAGTGTGTGAGGGGCATAAAAGAGCCGCGGATAACGCAGATTACGCGGATCAAGACAAGAACGTATGGCTCATGAGGCGGTAGAGGTGGAGGTTTAGCAGAGGATGCTGTCGGGCAACGAGTTGCGACCAGCCTCCACCTCTACCGCCTCATGAGCCGAACGTATTTGTTGTTTCGTTCAGGATGCCAAGGGCAGAAGTGATCCCAGCTTCACGAACCAACCACAAGTGATCGGAGCTTCGCCCATGTTCATCGTTTGGAGCGGCCTCGGGTTTCTGGTTATCCCGATCGTCATCATTGGCGTCGTTACGGCAGGAGCGATCGCACAGTTCGAGCCGAACGTTCGCTGGCCGCGGATGGTTGCGGTACCGACGACCGCAATCGCCACGCTCGGTTTGGGGGTTCTGCTCAACCGCAAGAAAGTGATCGGCCGTGACGCTTGGGGCAACGCCGTGACCGCGAACGAAGGGCACTCACTGTACTGGATTCCGATCCAATACTGGTCCGCGATCATCTTTGTGATCGGGACCATTCTGGTCTTCAAGAGATAAACTCATTCGCCTTCGAGGTCGGTGTCCTTCAGATCGGTCAGGAACATGTGACCGGGCTTGTGTGTGACCGCGAACGGCGGTTTCGCTTGCATCACGGCCGCTTGTGGAGTCACACCACAGGCCCAGAATACGGGCACTTCTCCCGCGCGAATCTCGACCGCGTCACCGAAATCCGGTTTGTCGATGTTCTGAATGCCGATCGCGGCCGGCGCGCCGAAGTGGACCGGTGCGCCGTGTGCGCGCGGGAACCGGCTACACACCTGAGTGGCTTTTACAGCTTGTGAGGGCGTGAGCGGCCGCATCGAGACAACCAGTGGTCCGCTGAAGCGCCCGGCCGGTTTGCACGGGATGTTCGTGCGATACATCGGCACGTTTACATTTTGTTCGATGTGGCGCACCGGAACGCCCGCGTCGAGGAGAGCGTTCTCGAAGGTGAACGAGCAGCCGATCGCGAACGAAACGAGGTCGTCGCGCCAGTGGCGGGTGACGTCGGTCGGTTCTTCGACTAACTCGCCGTTCTTCCACACGCGGTACGCCGGCAAATCGGTACGCAGATCACTGCCCGGCGCAACAAGCTTTGCTTCTGGATCGCCCGGTTCCGTGACATCGAGCACCGGACACGGCTTCGGGTTCCGCTGACAGAACAGAAGGAAGTCGAACGCCCAGTCGCGCGGGAGGATCACGAGGTTGGCGTGGACGAAACCGAGCGCGAGGCCCGGCGTCGGCCCGGTCAGAGTACCCGAGCGGCACGCGGACCGCACTTGTGCCCCGGTCGCGTTACGCAGATCACTACCACTACCCATCACGCCTCCAGAATCTCACGAATGCGGACGAGCGGTTTCACGTACTCGTCCCACGACAGCCCGTCCACGGTGGCGGTTTGCTGACCCGTTACACCGTCCACAAGCGGCCCTTCGCGGACCATCACTTCGAGAATTTCGCGTTCGCGGTCGGGATCGAACAAATCTGTCGGTGGTTTCACCCCGCGAAGCACGTATATGCCCGCGGCGAGCGCATATGCGCCCCAATTACTCACTCCCGCAACGATGAGATGATCCGTCGGCACTCGACAGTGAATCTGATCGCCGTTGGGGATGTTCTTCACGATCGTTTCGTGCGGGATTTTTCCCATCCCGACTTCGTTTCCCCCGTCGCCGATACCAATCGAAGGTGCGCGCTGCGGGGCCTCGAACCACGTTCGGACCGGAAGCATTTCGTGGCTGATATCACGGCCACGCATGGTGTAACAGCGATTGTCTACGGCAGGGCCACCGCGTTCGAGCGCAATGAGGTGAGAGAAGCGATTCTCGCTCGGAAGCGCGACGACACCGTTTGAGTCCACAACAAGCGATTCGGCCTGCGCGGAGAACCCGAACTGTCGGATCGCAACGGCGTGAGAGCGATGGCCTTTGGGTTCGCTGTACAGTGTGACCGCGATGGAGAGGGCTGGCAGAGCGCGTGCGAGAAAGATCGCACCGAGAGGCCCGTCCGTTTCAAATGCCGGTGGACTGGAGGATGGAATAAAGAAACCCGTGACGACACCGAGATGCGGCTTTTCGGCCTTTACGATGCTCTGGCACGCCGCCTGAAAGTCGCCCGCGGTGGCGGTGAATAAGTTGTCGTGTGGGTCGCGGGCGAGGCCGCGGTTGCCCGGGTCGATTTGCACCGCGGCCAGGATCGCGGCGAGCTTTTCGTCGGTTGTCATGCGGGTGTGTCGGGCTAGGTCGGCCGGTCGCCGTTGAGGAGGTACGCGAAGCGCCCGCGCCAGAACTTGGGTACGTCGGCCTTCGCGGTGATGGGTTCTTTCGTCGTCGGGTGGAGGAACGTGAGGCTGCGGGCGTGCAGGCCGATCGCGTGTCCGAACGATTGGTCGCTACCGTACTTATCGTCCCCGTAGATCGGCGTTCCGCGACTGGCGAGTTGTACGCGGAGCTGGTGCTTGCGGCCCGTGTGCGGTCGCAGTTCCAGCCACGTGAGCCCGTTGTGACGCGCACGTACCTGAAACAGTAATCGCGCGAACTGAGCGCCGGGTGTTTCGGGCGCTACAACTTCCACGCGCATCTTCAGTTCGTCTTTTTTCAGCCAGTCTTCGATCGCACCAGTATCTGCGGTGGCCCACGGCGCGGCCGTGATGGTCTTCCCGCGAACCTGGTTTTCGACGACCGCCCAATAACACTTCTCGACGCCGCCTTCGCGGAACTGTTCGCTCAGTCGCGCTGCGGACTTACTCGTTCGCGCGAACAGGAGCGCGCCGCTCACGGGCTTGTCGAGCCGGTGGACGACCCCGAGGAACACGTTGCCGGGCTTGTCGTACTTCTCTTTCAGGTACGCTTTGACGAGCCGGTCAATGGTTTCGTCCTTGCCGTCGAAGTGCGTGGTCGGCCACCCGGCCGGCTTGTTCAGCGCCAGACAGTGGTTGTCTTCGTACAGGATGTCGAGGTGTTCCGCGAACGACATGCGGCTCATCATAGCGGAAGTGGCCGGCGCGCGAAACCGATTGCCGCTTCGACCCACGCGGCCGTTTGGAACAAGTCCGCTTCCTGATTTCGTTTGGCAACGAGTTGGACCGCGAGCGGCATTCCGTCCGCAGTCCACGCGAAGGGCAGGGACACGACCGGCATTCCGACGAAGCTCCACGGCGCGTTGAATGCCGGGTCGCCCGTTGTGTCTTTGTTCGGCGCGGCCGCCGGGGTCGCGGGCACGAGGAGCGCACGGAACCGGGTCCGGAAGTCGTCGACGAGGCGCGCCTGAGCCTGTTTGCAGCGCGCGTACTCCGCAGCGGACGTGCGCAACCCGTGCTCGATGAGCGACGTGATTTTCGGCGGATAGTCGTCCGGGTGCCGGCGGTATCGCGGTTCGTGGTATGCAGCGGCTTCGGTCGCCATGACGGTGAGTTGCTGCGCGGGCGCTTCCGCGAACCCTGCTGGTAGCGCGACCGGTCGGACACGCCCGACTTGCTCATTTACTGGCTCGTAGCGCACGAGCTTCCGAACCGTCGCGTCAAACGCGGCCCGCATCGCATCGTCGCAGCGGTTCGGGAAAAAGTCGTCCGTCACACACATCCACTGGTGCTCGTAACCCATATCGGGATCGCGGGGCATCTCGTAGTTGTTACCGAATGCGTCGTGAACGATGGCGTTTCGGCAGTGCGGATCGCGGTTATCGGAGCCGGCGATCGTCTGGAACACAATTGCCAAATCCCGCACGCAGTTCGCCATCACGCCGATGTGGTCCAGGCTCGGCGCCAGCGGCAGTACACCGTCCACACTGACGCGGCCGTGCGTCGGTTTCAGACTGTACACGCCGCAGTAGCTCGCGGGCCGGGTGATCGAGCCGCCCGTTTGCGTTGCGAGTGCTCCCAAACACATCCCGCACGCGACCGCCGCGGCCGAGCCGCTCGAACTGCCGCCGGGGGTGCGGTCGAGGTTCCAGGGGTTCCGCGTGGGGGGTGGGTCGAAGCTCGCGTAGGCCGTTGTGACCGTCTTCCCGACGATGATTGCACCCGCCTGACGCAACCGTTCCACGCAGGTCGCGTCGCGTCGGGCGAAGCTGTTCGCCCAGCGCTTCGAGCCGCACGCGGTCGGCATGTCGAACACGTCGATGATGTCTTTGATGCCGATCGGGATGCCGTGCAGCGGTCCGCGGTAATCGTTCTGCTTGAGTTCGGCCGTGAGGCGCGCGGCTTGTTCGCGTGCGCCGTCGCGGTCGAGGTACACCCACGCTTTCACGCGCTCTTCGTACCGGTCGATGCGCGCCAGACACTGGTCGAGAAGCGCCGAGGGTGTGAGTTCCCCTTTTCGGATGAACTCGGCCGCCTCGGTGATTGTCATGGGTTCGGGCATCGCGGGTTCCGTGTGCTTACGAGGCGCAATGAGTTTACTGGGCTCCCGCCCCCTGGAGAGAAGGCCGAAAACTATCTTTCGCCGCTGCCCGGTGCTTCGGTGTACTGTGCTTTTGTGTCGCCGATATACTACGAACGTGGGGCTTTGTGTCGCATTCCGAGGAAACAATGGACAAGGTGAAGGTCGCGATTCTCGGTGGGTCCGGTTACACGGCGGTGGAACTCATCAAGCTGTTGCTGCGGCACCCGGGCGCGGAGATCGTGGCGATCACGTCGCGCCAGTCCGAGCACATCGCGGACCTGCACCCCAGTCTGTTGGGCCGGCTCGATCTGCGGTGCGAACCGTTTGATCCCGATGCGCTGAAATCGAAGGGCACGCAGGTCGTGTTCGGGTGCCTCCCGCACGGCACTAGCATGGAGAGCATTCCGCCACTACTGGAACGCGGGATGCGCGTGATCGACCTCAGCGCCGATTACCGCCTGCGCGACGTGAAGGTGTACGAACAGTGGTACAAGGAAACGCACCACGACCAGAAGAACCTCGCGCACGCGATCTACGGGTTACCCGAGATTTACGGCGATAAGCTTGCGGGGGCAAAGCTCGTCGCGAACCCCGGCTGTTACCCGCAGACTGCGATCCTCGGTCTCGCGCCGCTCGTTGCGAACAAGTTGATCGAACTGACCGGGATCGTGATCGACAGCAAGAGTGGCGTGTCCGGTGGCGGGCGCACGCCGAAACTGAGCTTCCACTTCCCAGAGTGCAACGAGAGCGTCACGGCGTATGCGGTCGGCACGCACCGGCACACGCCGGAGATCGAGCAGGCGCTGGGCGACGTCGCGGGGGCACCCGTATCGGTGATCTTCACACCGCACCTCATGCCGATGGACCGCGGCATCTTCAGCACGATCTACGCGACACCGACGCGCGCCGTCACCGAAACCGAACTGGTGGAACTGTACCGGAGCTACTTCGCCGACAAGCCGTTCGTCCGCGTGCGCGCCAACCCGCCCGCGACGAAGGACACGACCGGCACCAACTTCCTCGACGTGTGCGTGAAGGCGGTTCGCGGGAAGGTGCTGGTGCTCGCCGCGGAGGACAACTTGGTTCGCGGCGCGAGCGGCGTGGCCGTGCAGAACTTCAACCGCGTGTTCGGGTTCGACGAGCGCACCGGGCTCATGTAATGGATCTGTTGTCGCAACACGAGGCGTTCCTGCGGGCGATTTTTGACGCGCCCGACGATGACACGCCGCGCCTCGTGTATGCCGACTTCCTTCAGGAACACGGTGAAGAGGAAAGAGCGACACTCATTCGCTGGCAGTGCGGGCGCGGCGCCAAACCCGCGACAGTAACATCCGCGCCGCCCAAGTCCTGGCGCGGCTTTCCGCCGCCGCCCGCGGAACTCGATCTCCGTTTGGAGCGATTGCTCGACACAAACACCCTGCGCGGGGACATCGTCCGCTTGTCCCCGGAGTTCTTCGCGGCTACTACGGTGAGGCTGTTTGGCGGTCGTATCGCGTCCGCGGAACCGTTCGACGTGCTATTCGGGCTGGCCGCTTTCGCCCTCGTAACGGAACTCGAACTCATCGGCGAAGAGGTTCCCGACCTCGATTCCGATTTCACCACGTTCAGCCTCGTCCCGGTCATCACGCCCGCGGGCGTTGCCGCTCTCGCCCAGCACCGCAGCCTGCGGCGCATCACCACGCTCGACCTTCGCAACAACGACCTCGATAACGACGCGGCGCGGGCACTGGTGAAATCGCCGTACCTCGATAACCTGAAGCGCCTCCGACTGCTCGAAGGCAACAGGCTGCGCGGGCGCGTGTGGCAGCAGGTGATCGAGCGGTTCGGTGAGGATGTGGTGGGCTGAGTGGAGGTACTATGCGATTTGTGCTTGCTCTGGCTGTGGTCGTGCTCCCCGCGTATCTGGTGGCCGCGGAGCAGAAGTTGTCGGCGAAGGTGGAGAAGGTCGCCGCGCCCGAGGCACTCGCCGAACCGGTGCGGAAGCTCCTCGACGAACAGGCCCTCGTGGTGCGCGACGGTGACACGGAAGTGATGACCGTGTGGTTCCGCACGGAGATCCCGGCGAAGGCGACCGAGGAGCAGGTCAAGAACGGGCTCACGTACCGCGAGATCCCGGAGGGTACGCTCGTCGGTGCGATCCAGTTCCCCGCGAAGTTCACCGACTTCCGCAAGCAGGAGATCCCCGCCGGCGTGTATACGCTGCGGTTCGCGGTGCAGCCCGATATCGGCGACCACACCGGCACCAGCCCGAATCCGGAGTTCTGCCTGATGTCTCAAGCGGAGAAGGACAAATCCGCGGACACGATCGAACTGAAGAAGCTCATCGAGGTGAGTAGCCTCGTGAACGAAGGGCGCCATCCAGCGGTACTGCTTCTGTGGCCGAATAACGCCAAAGATGCGGGGCCGAAGGTGGTGGATAAGGGTAACGGCGTGGTCATCGCGACGGTCCGGCGCGCCCTCGTTGCCGAAGACAAGAAGGCGGTGCTCGGGTTCGGGATCACGATCGCGGGTGTGCGGAAGGAATAGACACGCGAAGGGGCGCGGCCAGTATCGCACCCCTGGGAGAACGATCACTTCTTTTCGATCTTCTTCACGGCTTCGGCCGCGCACTTGCGGTTGCTTATTTCCGGGTCCGCTTTGACCAGCTTCTTCAATTCGGGGAGCGCGTCTTTTGCGCCCGGCCCAACGGCGCCGAGCGTTTCGATCGCGTATTGGCGGTTGTGGTCGTTTTCGGACTTCAGTTGCGCGATCAGGTCCGGTACGAGCGGTTCGGCGAGCTTACCGAGTGCGGGTAACTGTTCGCGCACGTCGTCGCGGTCCGGCACGCTGTCGTCCAGAATCTTGCGGACCCAATCGTAAGCGGCCGTCGCGTTCTTGGCGTCGATCGTAATCATCGCGAGCGCCACATCACCGCGAAATAGTGCGTCGTTATCGGTGAGCACTTGGGCCAGAGCGGGCATGGCGGCCTTCGCGGGCGCGCCGATGCGCACCAGGGCCTTGAGTGAATACTCGTGAACCCCGCTCCGCAGGTTCTTCCGGTCCTTGAGTAGTTCGGTAATTACTTCGATCGCTTTGGGGGCCTGTGTCGGGTCGATGCGGATTACGGCATCGGCCGCGGCGACTCGCAGGTGCGCGTCGTTCGCATCGAACTTCCTGACGAGTTCCGGCAGTGCGAGTTTCGCGTCCGCGCCGAGGTCGCCCAGTGCTTTGGCGGCCCAACGTGCGGACGAGTTCTGGCTGGATTTGAGCGATTCGACGAGTGCGGGTAGCGCGTCCTTCGCGTCTTTCGGGTCCACGGCGACGAGCGCGAGAGCGGCCTCGAACGATACTCGTTGCATCCGGTACTCGATCAGCTTTTTCAGCGCGGGAGCTGCGTCTTTGGTGGGTGGGCCGAGTGAGGCCAGAATCTGGCAGGCGTCGATTTGAACCTGTTCCTCTTTCTGTTGCAGCCCTTCGATCAGGATCGGGACGGCGCGGATCAGGTCTGGGTCGCTCTTATACACGTACCGGTACACGCCCTTTGTGGCCGCGAACCGGACGGCGAACTCCGGGTCCGCGAGCGCGGCTTTGAGTGCGGGCGTCGGGTTCCCGTCGTCGAACCGGTGCGAGCCTAGGACAAGGGCCGCGCCCAGGCGGGTGTGTGCGACTCGAGCCTGGAGCGCGCCTTCCATTTGCTCGCGCACCGGGAGGTGGGCCAGCGTGTCGACGGCCCACCGGCGCACGCGGTCCGATTTGTGACCGAACAGCGGGACCAGCGCGGCCGCGGCTTGCTTCGGAACGGGGCGGAAGATTTCCGGCGCGCGGATGTGGTCCAGGAGGCGCTCGTTTTTATCGTCGA
This sequence comes from Gemmata sp. SH-PL17, assembly GCF_001610855.1. Taxonomy (NCBI): domain Bacteria; kingdom Pseudomonadati; phylum Planctomycetota; class Planctomycetia; order Gemmatales; family Gemmataceae; genus Gemmata; species Gemmata sp. SH-PL17. The sequence continues at coordinate 6,541,011 of NZ_CP011271.1, read as the reverse complement.
GTGCCACCGCGACAGCGACGGGGATGACTTTCTCGGGGCGCTCCTCGGTGCGGGAGATGGCCAGACACGCGCTCAAGCGCACTTCGGCGGACTCGTCCGTGAGCAACTTGTCTAGCGCCGCGGGGATGCCTTTTGTGGCTTTGGTGCCCGCCTTATCGAACAGTGTGACTTCTTTCCGATCGGGGTTCCGCTTGAGTTCACCGAGTGCGGTCGCGGCACGCGCTCGTACTCGCGCGTCCTTGTCGCCGCACAGGGCGATCACGTGCTGCACCACTTCCGCCGGGTGTTGGTGCAGCGTGTCGGAATGGAGGACCATGATTTCTCCGCCCTTGGCCGACGTGAGGACGAGCGCGCGGGTGGCTTCGGGCTTGGGGCCGTCGATCGCCGTGATTGCCACCGCAATGTCCTCGGCGGCGTACCCGATCCCGTCCTCGTTCGGGAGTTGGGCAATCAGCGCGGGAACCGCGTCCTTCGCGCTCGGCCCGATCGCTCCGAGAACCTCAATGGCGTGGCGCTGCGCGTTTTTGTCGCCGAGCTGTTTGATGAGGAGCGGGACCGCGGACTTTGCTTTCGGCCCCGCCTTGACGAGCGCGTCTCGCGCCGCGAACTGCTTCCCGATGTCCGCGCCGCCCAGATCCGCGACCCACGAAAAGATCGCGGGATCGTCGGACACTTCGAGCGGAGCGCCCGCGAGTGGAGCAACGAGCAAAAGTATTGTTGTGGTCATTGTTCGCTCCCCAATGTGACGACGGCATCATACCCGTAGACGCACCGAACGCGCCGGCCCCACGCGGGACATTACACGGGCGTTACACTGCGCGCGACGAGAGACCGCACCCGCGTGGGGTAAGGAGCGAGGTCGGGATCGGCAAACGGCCACCCGGGGAGCCTGCCGAGGCTGGTGGGGGCGCGTGTTGAGTTGGTGAACCCCGCCCGCAAGGGCGGCGGGTCGTTTGGCCTCACCTTGTTTGGTGCTCGCATTTGATACTTCCACCCGCCGCCCTTGCGGGCGGGGTTCACCAACTGTCCTTCGGTATGTGCCGTCACACGAGAACGAAACGGCCCCATCCCGTTGGGATTGCATTCATACCTATCATAGATTACTTTGCATTGCAAAGAATTGGTTCGGCGTGAAGACGTGCCGGACGAACGCGGCCCCAACGGAGGTGTGGTGCTTATGATCCGTTTGCTGTTGGCTCTTGCTGTTACGGTGGCGCTCGGGCTCGCGTCTCGGCTGTACCCGACGGGCTGGTTCCTTTGGGACCGGGTTCTCGGGGAAGTCCTGTATGCTGTGGCCGCTTACATCGCTTGGGGCATGTTGTTCATCCGCAAGTCGCCGCTGTTTCTCGCCGCGATTGCGTTCGCGAGTTGTTTGGCTGTCGAGTTGTTCAAGCTGACGGGCATTCCGGCCGAAAACCATCACGTGTTCTTGGTGCGCTGGTTTTGGGGCATGACTTTCTCTGTGGTGAACCTCGGCTATTACCTCACGGGCGTGATTCTGGCCGCGCTCGCGGACCGCGCGACACGCGGTTCAAAGCCAAGTGAGAAAGGAACGCCCCCAGCGCTACAGGGAGCGTAGTGCGAGGGGAAGTGTGGCGGGAGAGTTGCGACCGGGGATTTGCGCGAGAGTCCGCCAGGGGTTTCGCGTTGCTCCACCCCTGGCTACTTGCTGTCGCCCCTAACCGGGGCTAAAAACCGATCTGTCTTCTGTTCTCTGAACTCTGCTCTCTGTCTTCTGATCCGCGTTATCCGCGTTATCCGCGTGATCCGCGGTTCTTCTTTTCGACCGCCTGCCTCATTCCTTCTTCAGCGACGCGGGTTTCCAGTTCAGCCCGATCGCGACGGCCTTTTCTTGCTTGGCCTGGATCGCCCAGGGCGTGCCCTTGTACTTGGCGCTAATTTCGCCGAAGAGGGTTTGTGCTTCTTCGGCCATTTTCTTGATCTCTTTACCGCTCTTGAGCGTTTCGGACGCGACGAGCGTGTACCCGTCCTGGCCGAGTTTCGCGTCGAGTGGCGGGAGCGATTCCGTCATGAGGTTGCCGAGCAGTTTGTTGTACTCATTCATGTACGCGAGCCGGGCCTTGACCGACGCGAGCGCGAAATCGTAGTGGGCCTGCCAGCGCTTGCTCGGCTCGCTCTGGCGCTCGGCGGCCATGTCCGTCAGGGCGCCGAGCACCAGTTCCAGGTCCGCGATGCTCACGGCCCAGAACTTCTGCTCCTCTTTGACCGCGGCCTTAAGCGCGTCGTTGATCGGGCCGTTCACGGTGTCGCGGATCTTGGTGGTGCCGGCCCCGCTCGCCCACTTTTCGCGGAGCTTGTCGAAGCTGCGCAGAACCGCGTTCCGGAGTTTGTACTTTTCCTTGTCGCTCCTGATCTCGCCGAGCGTCGCGTCGGGTGCGAAGTCCTTCATCACGTCGGCCGGGAACGGGAACTCGGCCAGTGCGACCTCACTCAGTTCCGGTTTGAGTGGGGGGAGCATGAACTCGCTTTCGACGGACCGGATCTCGGCCTGGGACGCGCCCTTTGGGGCTTGAGGGAAGCTGAATCGGGTGGCGACCTTCTCGGTTCCGTCGGGGGCGGTCAGCGTCGCGGGGGCCGCGCCGGTGAGCATCACCGTTTGCTTGCCGCCGCTGCCGACCTTTTCGGCCTGCGTGCCGATGTTCGTGGTGCGCTTGACGAGCGTCGCGTGCCAATCGGCGACCGGGAGCGGGTCGGCTTGAGTTACCGATGTTTTGGGGGCGTTGGGGACCACCGGGGGCGGGAGTTTGACCGCTTCGAGGAACGCGCTACCGCTATAAACGAGCCGGCTGGCGAACCCGTCGGGCCGGAGTTGGGTGAACTCCAGCGCATTCTCACCGGCCTTGCACGACGTGATGACCTGCACGTCCGGCGGCGCGGTCGTGAGGGCCTTGTACAGTGCCTCGCTCATCGGCTCCGAACCGGGCCGCACCTTCCCGCGTTCCGGGTTGTACCGGCACACGTCCCACACCACGACCTTCTGCGTGGCCTTGCACTTCTTCACTTCGTCGTAGAACTGGTCGAGCGGGATCAGGGTCTTCTCCCACTCCTCGCCGTCGAGTTCGGCTTCCATCGGGGCGAGGTACGCCTTGCCGTCCTTCTCGATCGCGTGGCCGCCGAAGTAAATCAGCACGCGGTCCTGGGGCCGCGAGGTCTGACAGAACTCCTGGTACGTGCCCTGAAGGACGTTTTTCATCGGCAGTCGCTCGTCCTTGCCGGTGGCGCTGTCCGAGAGGACGAAGAGCTGGTTGTTGTCTTTGTCTTGGGGGACGCGCCACTGGAACGCGAGCGCGTTTGCGGCGTTCGTGGGGCGGTCGGCGGTCCCGGTGCCCGCGGTGAGCGGGTTCAGGTACATGTACTTCGTCACGGAAATGAACAGCATCCGGCGCGGGAACGCTCCACTCGCGGGCTTCGGGTTAGTGCCGGGATTAGTGTTCGTGTTGTTTGTGTTGTCCGGTCCCGGTTCGGGCTTCCCGGGTTCGTTTTCCTTCTCCTTTTCTTTCACCGCGAAGGCGGCGATCTGTTTGCCGTAGAGAATGCCGCCCGCAACCAACCCGGCGGTCAGCAAGAGGCAGAGACCGATCCAAATGAATTTAGCGCCTCCACCGCTCTTGGCGCGCCGGGATTGGTATCGCCCGCGCCGGTTGCGGCTTGCTCGGGGCGCGCTATCGACCTCGAACTCGTCGTCGATCAAGATCGGTTGCGGCGCGGGCCGTGCTGCGGGCGCGGCCGGGAGCGGTTCGAGTGCGGCCGGCGCTGCGGGCACGGGTTGCGGGTACGGGTAACCCGCCGGTTGCGGGTACCCGGGGGGCGGAGCGTATGCGCCCGGAACCGGGTGCGGATAGCCGGGAGGAACGGGGTGCGGGTACCCGGCCGGAGGCGGAGCGTAGCCGGCAGGCGCGTGTGGGTATCCGGGCGGTGCGCCGTAGGGATATCCGGGGGGCGCGGGGTATCCCGGGGGGGCCGGGTATGCGGCACCGGGCGGCACCGGGTATCCGGGCGGTGCGGGGTGTGGATATCCGGGCGGGATCGGTGCGCCGGGCGCGTTGAGCGCCGGTTGGGGAAAGAGCGTTTCGTCCGGCGGGAGATCGAGATCGAGTGCGGGGAGCGCTTCGGGCGCCGGGACCGGTTGCGGAAATGGGGCACTTGTCCCGGAGGGCGTTTCGGGCGCGCGTGCCTTCGTTCGCACGAGCGCGCCGCATTTCTTACACTTCACTGCCTGTCCGATCCACTGCGCGGGGATGCGAAGTGAGGCCTGGCATTTTGGGCAGGTGGCCCGCACTGTCGAGTCCATCAAGTATCTCCGGCTCTCCTCCCGGTTGTGGGTACCGGGGGCGGCGACAGAATGTCCTAACTTAGAGAATAGTTTACCAGATTCAGTTCCGCGAAGTGGGGCGCATTCCGCGCGCCCGGACGGCGTGTCGATCGCGCCTCGGGCATAAACTCGCGCCACGACTCAACGGATAGCCGCTTGCCGGATCGGGGTCCGACCGGCATTCTGACAGAAGACCCCTCTCCGCAGAGGATTGCCATGCAGATCGTGTTGATCGAGGGCGACGGGATCGGGCCGGAAGTCACCCAGGCCGCGTGCCGCGTTGTTGCCGCCGCCGGGGTGAAGGTCGATTGGGTGAAGGCGCCCGCCGGCATCCCCGCGGCGGAGCAGTTCGGCGAACCGCTCCCCGAAGAAACGCTGGAGATGATTCGCCGGTACCGCGTCGCGCTTAAGGGACCGTGTACGACGCCCATCGGGAAGGGGTATCGCTCGATCAACGTGCGGATGCGCCAGGGGTTAGAGCTGTTCGCCAGCGTGCGCCCGGTGAACACGCTGCCGGGCATCAAGACGCCCTACGAGAAGGTCGACCTGATCGTCGTGCGCGAGAACACCGAGGGGCTGTACGCGGGGCTGGAGCACGAGGTGGTGCCCGGCGTGGTGGAGAGCGTGCGGCTCATCACCCGGTCCGCGGCCGAGCGGATCGTGCGGTTCGCGTTCGAGCTGGCCCGGCACCGCGGGCGCCAACTGGTCACGTTCTGCCACAAGGCGGACGTGATGCGCCTCTCGGACGGGCTGTTCCTCGAATGTGCCCGGACCGTCGCGGACGACTACCCGTTCATCCAGTTCGAGGAAAAGCCGATCGACAATGTGTGCCTGGAACTGGCGATGGACCCGTCGAACTTCGACGTGCTGGTGATGGAGAACCTGTTCGGGGACGTGATCTCGGACCTCGCCGCGGGCTGATCGGCGGGCCGGGGCCGGGCGGCGGGTTGGGACTGGTGCCGGGCGCGAACCTGGGCACGCGGTTCGCGGTGTTCGAGGCGGTCCACGGGAGCGCGCCGGACATCGCGGGGAAGGGGATCGCGAACCCGATCGCGGTGATCCGCAGCGCGGCGCTGCTGCTCGAACACGTCGGGCACGGCGCGGCCGGCGCCCGGATCGAGCGCGCGGTCATCAAGACGCTCCAAGCCGGGGTCGGGCTGACCGGCGACATCGGCGGCACCGGGACCACCGCCACCATCACCGACCAGATCATCAAGAACCTGGGGGCGTAGGTACCGTCAGTCCTTGGTGACGCGGGTGGGGACGTGCGGGGCAATGTAAAGCGGTTTGTTCGCCTCGTATGCCGCCAACATTGTTTGGGCGTAGGTGGCTTCTTTTTTGTACCAGGGGTCTTCGAGCGCCTTTTTCAGCCATTTAATGGCCCCGGGATAATCACCGATTGCGGCCGTGCCCGATGCCATTGCCTCCAGAGCGAGTGGGTTCTTGTACTCGGTTAGTTCGCAGGCGCGGTCCGCGTCCTTAAACGCCTGAACGCTGTCCCGGAACTTTTCGTCGCGGCAGCGCGCGAGAAAAACCGCTCGATAGATGTGCGCGTTGGTGTTATTGGGACCGAGGCGGACGGCCTCGTCGTAAGCGGTCCGGGCACCGGCCAAATCGTTGCGGCTCGTTTGCACGTAGCCGCGTAGAACGAACGCTTCCGGGTTTTTGGGGTCGAGTTTGATGGCTTCGTCCGCGTCCTTGAGTGCGGCGCCGAGGTCGGTGCCCTGTTGTAAGTGGCACGCGCACCTCTGGAGGAACCGAAAAGAATTCTTGGGGTCGAGCCGGACGGCTTCGTTGAAGTCCGCCAGCGCCTTACCGAGTTTTCCCTGTGACCGAAACAAACTGCCCCGGGACGAGAACGCGGGGGCGTATTTGGGGTCGAGTTCGATCGCCTTATTGAAGTCTGCCAGTGCCCGATCAAATTTATCTTGATCTGCGTACACGCAGCCGCGTCCGTAAAGTGCGAGCGCGTATTCGGGGTCGAGGCGGATCGCTTCGTTCAGATCGGTCAGCGCCGCATCGATTTTCCTTTGCTGGCGCTGTGCGAAACCCCGGTTATAAAAAGCCTGCGAGAATTGGGGATCGAGTCGGATCGCTTCGGTGAAATCCGCGACGGCTTTTTCGGTCCAGCCCAAACTTATCCGGGTTGTCCCACGGTTGTGGAACATGCGCGCGTCGTTCGGGTTGAGTTCGATCGCTTTGTTGAAATCTTCAATGGCCTCGAACAAATCCCCGTTCCAACTCCGAGCGGTCCCCCGGCGCTGAAACGCATCGGTACTATTCGGGTCGAGTTGGATCGCTTTGGTGTAATCTTTGATTGCCGCGCCGTGGTCGCCGAGTTGATCCTGTGCGTGGCCGCGGCCGAGATAGGCCGGTACGAACTTCGGGTCGAGTTCGATGGCCTTCGTGAAGTCCTTAATTGCTTCTTTGTAATTCTCTTTCTCGATCGCTTCGTTACCACTCTCAAAATAGTCCAGTGCGTCGTCCGGTTTCGGCTGGGCGGACGCGGGGGAGGCGAGCGCAACGAGCACGCAGGCGAGAGCGATTCGGGTCCGCACGTGTGTTCCTCCGAAGGTCGTTGCGACGAGTGTAATCGAGGGGCGATGAGCCTTCCATGATTTCGTTCTCATTAAACCTTCGGTTGCAATTGCACCCGTGCGCGTGTCACTTGCGGTGCGATGAAGTTTTACAAGGTGCGGCAATTTCTGAAGGGCCGCGCGAGTGGGGCGGCATCATTCCTTCGTTCACGCCCCACACTCGGGTTCGTTATGCAGCGCCAAGAGCCGTCTGTGATTTTCGATCAAAAACATGCGTCCGAATACGACAAGCGGTTCGCGAAAACTGGCGCCCATGCGCGATCGGCCTTACCGGTGAGTGGCCCTGGGCGCACTTTCCCGGTCCGTGGCGTCGTGGCAACCTGACTGAACGTGCTTTGAAAATTCCGTGTCCCGCACATCCGCCCCGGCATCTCGGCCGTCTTAATCAGTGTCCGGTTCAACTCTCCGGGAGGTTCTTATGGCGCGGTGGGCGATGGTCGTGGCGGCGGTGACGTTCGGCGGGTGGGCACTGGCGGACGACCCGAAGAAGGCCGAGGACGTGAAGGGCGCGGTGGTCGGCAAGTGGGAGACGGCGGACAAGGACCGGGTGCCGCTGGAGATCCGCGCGGACGGGACGATCCGGGTGCCGTTCGTCCTGCGGGACGGTGCGTGGGTGATGGCGGACGGGACGTACACGGTCGACGCGGCCGGAAAGGTCACCTACAAGGCCGCGAGTGGCGGCGCGACCCTCGGCGGGTGGTACCAGTACAAGGACGGCGGACTCGTGTCCGCGATGGGGCCGAAGAACCGGGTCACGTGGAATCGGGTGCAGGAGAAGAAGTAGGCCGCCCCTGAAAGGCCGCGCGAGTGGGGCGGCATCATTCCTTCATTCACGCCCCACACACTCGGGTTCGTTATGCAGCGCCAAGAGCCGTCCGTGATTTTCGACCAAAAACATGCGTCCGAGTACGACAAGCGGTTCGCGAAACTGGCCCCCATGCGAGATGCGCTGCATTTGCTCATCAGCGCGGTGTTCGCCGACCTGCCCGCCGAGGCGCGAATCCTGTGCGTCGGCGCGGGGACCGGTTCGGAGCTGATCTACCTCGCCCAGAAATTCCCACAATGGCGCTTCACCGCGGTGGAACCTTCCGCCCCGATGCTGGACGTTTGCCGGCGCCGGACCGAGGAATGTGGCATCGCGTCTCGGTGCGTTTTTCACGAGGGCTACCTCGATTCGCTCCCGCCCTCCGAGCCTTTCGACGCAGCCACATCTCTGCTCGTTTCGCACTTCATTCTCGATCCCGATGCGCGGTCCCAGTTCTTCCGGTCGATCGCGGAGCGCCTTCGGCCGGGCGGGTATCTGGTGAGCGCAGATCTGGCTTCCGACCCGGCGTCCGCGACGTACCAGAGCCTGCTCGAAGTCTGGCTCCGGCTGATGCGGGAGACGGACGCCACTCCGGATAAGCTCGAGGCCCTCCGCACTGCTTACGCTCGGGACGTGGCCTTTCTGCCACTGGAGCGAGTGAGCGCGATCATCGCGTCGGGCGGCTTCGAGGCGCCCGTGCAGTTCCTCCAAACCGGTCTCATTCACGCCTGGTACGCCAAACGCGCGTAAGCTACCTCCGTCGCCACAACGGGGGCTTGCCGTGGACCTTACATACACCGACTACCTGTTCGTCGAGGAACTGCTCGCGCTCCAGAAACCGCGGTCGGACCCGGTCGAGCACGACGAACTGCTCTTTATCGTCGTTCACCAAGCTTACGAACTGTGGTTCAAGCTGCTCCTGCACGAACTCGACAAGGTGAAAGCGGACTTCGTCGCGGGGCGTACTTACCCTGCGATCAGCACGTTCAAGCGCGTCCGCACGATCATGAAAGTCGCGGTGGAGCAGGTGGACATCGTCGAGACGCTCACGCCGATGTCGTTCAACAGCTTCCGCGACCGGCTCGATAAGGCGTCCGGGTTCCAGTCGAGCCAGTTCCGCGAGATGGAGTTCCTGCTCGGCTACAAGCGCGCTGAGATGCTCAAGCACCAGAAGGCCGGCACCCCGGGCTACGAGCAACTCGTGAAGCGCCTCAACGAGCCGTCGGTGGTAGACTCGTTCTACACGTACCTCGCGCACCACGGGGTCACGATCCCCGAGCAACTTAAGACGCGCGATGTGACCCTTCCGACGCAGCCCGACGAGACGGTTGAGGAGGGGATTCTGCGCCTCTACAAGAGCCAGCCCGATCTCGAAATCCTCTTCGAGTTAATGACCGATTTCGACGAGGGGCTCCAGGAGTGGCGCTACCGGCACATCAAGCTCGTGGAGCGCACGATCGGGAGCAAGCGCGGCACCGGCGGGTCGCTCGGCGTCGAGTTCCTGAAGCGCTCGCTGTTCCACCCGGTGTTCCCCGACCTGTGGGCGATCCGGCACCGGCTGTAGGGGAACCAAGGAAGAGCAGCCGCGGATCAACGCAGATAAACGCGGATCAAAACACAACGGGCGTGGTGGAAGAGACAAATGGCACCACGGGTTTGGTGGATCTGTGAGCCCGCTCCGGTCCGCCAAACCCAATGTTCTTTTCTGATCTGCGTTTATCTGCGTTGATCCGCGGCTGCTCTTCCGCCCCGCCTTTGTAAGATACCCGCGACGCGAGGCCACGGGGGACGTCGATGCGCAAGGTGATATTCGTTCAGGGCGGCGGGCTGGGCGAGGACCAGGAACTCTCGGTGCGGCGGCTGTTCGAGGCCGCGAAGGTGCCGATCGAGTTCGAGGTCCATCTCGCGGGCCGCATGGCGATCGAGCACGGCTCGGACGCGCTGCCGAAGTCCACCTTCGACGCGGTCCGCCAGTGCGGGATCGCGCTCAAGACCAAACTGCTCCAGCCGAAGGGCGCCGGGATGCCGACGGCCCACGGCCCGAGCGTGCCCACGAACTACAACGTCGCGTTCCGGCGCGCGCTCGGGCTGTTCGCGTCGATGCGCCCGGTCCACAACCTGCCCGGCATCCCGAGCCGGTTCACCGGCGTCGACTTCCTGCTGTTCCGCGAGATTACCGAAGACTTGTACACCGCCAGCGAACACGAGATCGTGCCCGGCGTGGTGCAGAGCTTCAAGATCGTGACCGAGGCCGCGTGCATGCGGTTCTTCCGGCTCACGTTCGAGACCGCGCGCAGGCGCGGCCGGAAGACGGTCCACTGCATCCACAAGGCGAACATTCTGAAGATGGCCGACGGGCTGTTCCTCGATTGCTTCCGGCGCGTGGCACGCGAGTACCCGGAGATCACCGCGAAGGATCTGATCGTCGACAACACCTGCAACCAGCTCGTGAGCCGGCCGCAGCAGTTCGAGGTGCTCACCGCGGGCAACCTGTACGGTGACCTGCTTTCGGACTTGGGTGCGGGGCTGGTCGGCGGTGTGAGTACCACGGCCGCGATCAACAGCGGTACGGACGTGACCGTGTACGAAGCGGTGTACGGGGCGTCTCACGAGAGCGTCCCGCCGGACGTGGGGAACCCGCTGCCGCTCATCCTCCCGGCCATTGAGTTGCTGAAAGACATCGGCGAGGGGGAAACGGCCGCGCGGATTCAGAAGGCCGTGGAAGCCGTGCTGATGGAGGGGAAGGTCCGCACCCGCGACATCGGTGGCACTGCGGGGACCACCGCGTTCACGGACGCTATCCTCGCACGGATGTGAGCGCGACGGGCTTTGCGCGTTCCCGGGGGGCCGAAGGAATAACGGTGGCCGCGTCAGTTTCTCGTAACGAGCCGCGACCGCCAGGGAGCGGTGGCATCTCCCGCTCCCTAGCGGTCACGGCTCGTGCGGCTCGCTACGATGGCACCGAAATCGGATTTAGTGGCCAAGAAAGCGAGCGCCCGCGTTGGAACTGTGGAACTTCACCGGCAACGTCGCGCTGGCCGCACTCCTCGGCACCATCATCGGTCTGGAGCGGCAGTTCCGTCAGCACCCCGCCGGGTTGCGGACGAACGCGCTGGTGAGCACCGGCGCGGCCCTCTTCGTCACGCTGACACAACTTCAGGGGGATACGAACAGCCCCACTCGAATCGCGTCCTACATCGTGAGCGGCGTCGGGTTCCTCGGCGGCGGCGTGATTCTCAAGGAAGGCACCAACATTCGCGGGCTGACCACCGCGGCCGGACTGTGGTGCAGCGCCGCGGTCGGCACGATGGCAGGTATCGGGTTCGGGCTGCACGCGGCCATCGGCACCGGGTTCGTGCTCCTGGTCGTTCTGGGACTGAAGCCGATCGCGAAGTGGGTCGACCAGCGCCAGTCGCGGTTGCAGAGCACCCCGGCGTACTACCAGTTGCGCGTGACGTGTCAGGACCGCGATCACTCGCTCGTTCGCGCCGTGCTCGCCCGGCACCTCGGTTCGGTTCCCGGAATAGTGCTCACGGGCACCGCGGTCGGCAAGCCGAAGAAGAAAAAGACCGTGCTCCGCGCGGACGTGACCGCGACCCCGGCGAACGACCGGGCCATCCAGGACACGGTCGCCCGACTCCTCATCGAACCGGGCGTGCGCTCCGCGAGTTGGGCGAAGGTCGCGGCCCCGCCCGAGTAGCGCCCGCCACACCCACGTCCCTTCCCACGCTTTCCCAAATTGCAATTCGCCTTGCGTGTTCGTGAGAAGATTGGTAGATCGTTGCGCCGACCCGAACTGTGACCGCGTCCCGCGGGTGTAGCCCGCCCACCGGTGCAAGGAGCGCGACGATGGTCGTTCCCCGCTTCAGTATCGTGATCCCGACGCGGGAACGCGCCGAGACGCTCCGGTTCGCCCTGCGCACGTGCCTGGATCAGGCGTTCGACGACTACGAGATCATCGTTTCGGACAACTTCAGCTCGCCCGCTACGAAGGCCGTGGTGGATGCGTGCGGATCGCCGAAGGTGCGGTACGTGCGCACGACCGAGCCGGTGGCGATGAGCACGAACTGGGAGTTCGGGGTTTCGCACGTTCGAGGCGAGTACGTTCTGCTCATCGGCGACGACGACGGGTTGCTCCCTCACGCGCTGACTGAACTGGACCGGATCGCACGCGAAACGGGCGCGCGGGCGATCCGGTGGGACGCCGCGTACTACACTTGGCCGAATATTGCGCTCCCGGGGCAGGGGAACTACCTGCGCATTCCGCTGGGGCGGACCGCGGGGATGCGCGACGGGGCGGAAGCGATCCGCGAGGTGGCGGCGTTCCGGGAGTTCTACACGGCGCTGCCGATGCTGTACAACGCGGCCGTCCACCGGGACGTGCTCGCGGCCCTGCGTGCGCGGGCGGGCCGCGTGTTCCCGCACCCGGTCCCGGACGTGTACTCCGGGTTCGCCGTCGCGCACGCGGCCGGGCAGTTCCTTTCGATCACGGCCCCGATGTCGGTTTCGGGCCAGTCCGCGGCGAGTAACGGAATCGCGACCCTGTTCAACCGTGGGCGCAATGAAATCGACCGCGAGTTCCACGCGCTCAACGCCCGCGACGGGCTGCGGTCCGAGCCGACGGTGCCGGACCTGCCCGTGTTCCCCCACGTCCCGGTCGCCGACACGTTCGTGTTCGCGAAACGGGTTCTGTTCCCGGACCTCGACGCGGACCTGGATCGCCGCGCGCTCGTGGCCGCGTGCGTGACCGGTGCGCGAGTCTCCGCGGACGATTGGTCTGCGGCGCTGGCACTCGTTCGCTCGTCGCTCGCGGACGACCCGGCGCTCCAGGCGTGGTTCGACGCGGAATTCGCTGCGACGCCGTACCGCGCACCGGCTCCGGTTCAGTTGCGTTCGGCGCGACCCGGGGCCGACAGTGAGGCACTGCACCTGGATGCGGACGCGCTTGGTGTGTCCGACGTGGCCGGAGCTGCAAACTTGTGCGAGGCCGTGCTGGGGTACCGGCGCCGCGGACTGGAGTTGCAGTTCGGGACCGCGCGCTCCGAATTTCAGGAGAAAGAGGCCCAGGTTCAGCAACTGCACGCGGCGTGCGACCAGTTGCAGACCCAGCTCCGCGAATCGAGCGCCGCGTTTTGGCTCCGAATCAACGGCCAGGACGCACAAATCGAGGCCCACGTGCGCGAGAACAAGGCCCTGCGGGACCGCGTCGCGGAACTGAACGTACACATCCGCGCCTACGAGTTCCAGGCGCAGCGGGGGCTGCTGAGCCGGATCGCGGACCGCGTGTTCTCGCGCCGCGCGGGGTGAGCGATCCGCCCGGCAACACCGGCCAACAGTACCGCGCGGGTGCCCCCGGGTTTCGTAAGTCGAGTCATCGGGAGGGGTGCCGATGACGGAGCAAGAAATCGCGGCCCTGGGCCCGGCGCTCGCGGCGGTTCCGAGGGCTTCTTGCGGAAGCGGACGGCCGCCCACTTCAACACCTACAGCCGCGAGTTGCTTCCCGACCTGCCGCGCAAGAGTGCCGAGCCCGTCGCGTTGACCCGCGTGCGCCCACTCCAGGAGCTCCTCGTTACCGCCGACTCGAACGACCTCTCATGGCCGGGGGAGCGTTCCAGGCGCTACTGGACGCCGACGTGTGCTTGCCCGAGTGCGGGGATGAGAACCGGACCCGGCGCCAAGGGGCGGGCATTTTCGATGAGACCCGCTCCGATCGAAGTGGTCAACCACTGACAACTGCGGGCGGTCAAAATTTACAGGGGCACCCCGTGCCGTTGTTCGCGTTGACAGGTCCGTTCGCGGCGCTGTACCACTGGTGGCCATTACGTGGGCGCTCTAAAAATTTCTTGCCCCGCTCGGATTTAATCTCACCGAGAGCGGCGACGCCCTCAAGTGCCCACAGAACAGCGCAGGAGCTGGCGTGACGATCGATCTTCCGGTTGTTGTGCTTTGCGGCGGACTCGGAACGCGGCTGCGGTCCGCGGTCAGTGATCGCCCCAAAGCACTCGCCCCCGTCGGCAATGAACCGTTCCTCGCGGTGCAACTCGATCTCCTCCGTCAGCGCGGGGCGCGGCGATTCGTGCTGTGCGTCGGGCACATGGCGGACCAGATCGAGGCCGAATTCGGAGACGGCTCGCGTTTCGGCGTTCGCATCGACTATTCCCACGATGGCGAGAAGCTGCTCGGCACCGGTGGCGCCCTGAAGCGCGCGGAGCGGTTCTTCGCGCCCGCAGCCGTTGTGGTGAACGGCGACACTTACATTGACGTCGATCTGCACCAGCTCGCTCACACACACGCATCGGCGCGCACCCGTTGGCACGATACAGGAGCGACGCTCACACTGGCGCGCATGCCGGACGCCAGCCGCTACGGGAGCATCGACACGGACGGCACTCGCGTGAGAGCGTTCCGCGAGAAAGAAACTGGTGCCGCGCAAAGCGGATGGGTGAACGCGGGCGTTTATGTCATCGAACGCGATCTCCTCGCGCGCATCCCCGCGGACGAAGTCGTGTCGCTGGAACGCGACGTGTTCCCGGCCGCGCTCCGCGACGGTTTAACGCTCGCTGCGTTCTCACAAGACGCGGGGTTCCACGACATTGGCACGCCGGACGACTTCCGCGGGTTCGTCGCGCAGCGGGAAACGATCCATGTCGCGTGAAGCCATGTTCCTCGACCGCGACGGCACGCTGATCGAAGAGGTCAACCACCTCTCGTCGCCGGACCAAGTGCGCCTTATCCCGGGCGCAGCAGAAGCCGTTCGGCAGCTGAACGACGCGGGCGTACTCGTCATCGTCATCACGAACCAGTCCGGCGTCGCACGCGGGTACTTCCCGGAGAGCCGGTTGAGCGCCGTCCACGACCGCGTATCGGAACTCCTGGCAGCACACGGCGCGAAGGTCGACGCCTACTACTACTGCCCTCACCACCCCACCGAGGGCATAGGCGCGTACCGCGTAACCTGCGCGTGCCGCAAACCGAAACCGGGAATGCTGCTCGCGGCCGCACGCGACTTCGGCATCGACCTCGCGCGCTCGTGGATGGTCGGCGACAAGGTCTGCGATTCGGGCGCCGGTGACGCGGCCGGGTGCCGATCGGTCCTGGTGCGCACGGGCCACGGGCGCGAGTTGCCGAACGCGGTCGCGGACCTCACCGCCGCAATCGAATTGTGGGCGACTTCGAGATAGTCGCCCCTACCGTTGCGCTCACCACCGACACACGAGGACACGGCATGGCGGCCAAGTTCCTGATCGTGAACAACGGAATGACCGAAGCGCGCGGGCATTTCGTGGAAACGGGGGTCGCGATCGCCCGGGCCGCCCGGCGCCGCGGGTTCGATGTACTGATGGGCGTTCACGCGCGCTGCACCGGGCGCGGGCTCCCGGCCGATCTGCCGACGCTCCCGCTGTTCCGCGTCGACCACTGGGGCCACATCGTCGACGAAGTTCAGCCGTCGGTGATTCCCCTTCGCGGAGAACTCGGTCCGCTCTGCGATACCCCGATCGAAGCCGTGCTTGACGGCCACGCGACGCTGCGCGAACTGCTCGATGCGCGACTCGCTCCCCCGCCCCAACCGAAACGCAATCTGAAGGCGAAACTCGCTCACTTCGCGACGCGCACGCTCCCGCCGGTTGTGAGCGGGGTGTTCCGGGCACTGGTGCCGCCGGTCGCATTCGACCACGTTCGCGCCACTGCACGCAAGCGCCGCGGACTTCCCCCGGTGCCGACTTTCGGCGCCGACCACTTCGGCCCGCTCCCAACGGACGCCGAAGGGCTGCTCCGCCGGGCACTCGGGCGCATTCCTCCCGAGCACAACGAGTTCGTTCACTACCAAATGTTCGCGGCCGACCTCGAACGGTTCCTCACGCTCAGCGGGACCGGGCCGAACGACCACGTCTACTTCCCGACGGCTTACGGGCGCGACGCGCTCGCGGTACTCGCGCTCGTGCAGCGCGTCGGCGCCGAACGCCTGCCCACGTTCCACCTCGAATACCGGCACACAATGCTCTCGCCCTCCGAACTGGAGCGCGAACC
The DNA here is from genome assembly GCF_001610855.1 of Gemmata sp. SH-PL17. Taxonomy (NCBI): domain Bacteria; kingdom Pseudomonadati; phylum Planctomycetota; class Planctomycetia; order Gemmatales; family Gemmataceae; genus Gemmata; species Gemmata sp. SH-PL17. Next base: position 6,525,248 of record NZ_CP011271.1, on the reverse strand, counting down.
GTCGCCCGTCGAGGCGTTCCACACGCGCACGCACCGCGCGTACTTCGATGCGTGCCGCGCGTACCCCGAAACCGGCAACGCGCGCTTCTACACGGACACCGCCGAACTCGCGGCCGATTACACCGCACTCGCGGGGTTCTCGTTTGGCGTGCTCCCATACGCATTTCGCGCCGACCTGATCCCCCCTTCCTCTCCGCGGAACACAATGGGGCCGCTCCGCGTGCTGTTCCTCGGCGACTTGCGGAAGGAAAAGGGCTTCACGAAACTGCCCGCCCTCGTGCGTGCGATGAGCACGGGCGAGAAGAACCGCGTGCAGTTCGTCATTCCCGGTGCGATCCACCCCGAAGAGCGCGAACCCGCGATGCTCAGCGCCCTCGCAGAGCTGGAATCGCACCCGGAGTCGGTCGTCGAGCGCCCGTACCGCGACGGTTTCGTGCCCGCCGATGATTACTACCGGCTGCTCAGTTCGGCCGACGTCGTGCTGTGCTTTTACGACGCGAAAGCCTATCGCGCACGCAGTTCTGGCATCTTCGCCGAGGCGGTCGCGGCCGGAAAGCCGACCATCGTTTCGGCCGGCACGTGGATGGCTTCCGAACAACTGGCCGGCAGCGGCGAAGTTGTGCGCGACGAGCACGAACTACTCCGCGCGTTGCGGGACGTTGTCGCCGATTACCCGAGCTATCGTGCGGCCGCGTCGGAAGCGCGCACCCGCTGGTTGAGCCACCACTCGCCGGAAAACCTGCTCGCGCAGTTGATCGGCACGAAGCCAACGAACATCGCGACCTCGAAAGTCGGCGCGCGAGCCGCAGTTTGACAGTCGGTGCGGCTTTTGTGCTCGTGGCACAGGCCTCAGGCCTGTGTAAGCGCCTCCACAGGCCAGAGGCCTGTGCCACCAAACACAAAATCAAGCGCACCAATTCAACACGACGAACAAGTGACGGCCACGGAGGGCGCCCGAGTGCGTGTACTGCTCTATCACCCCTGGGGGCGGTTCGATTCCGCGTGCGGCGCGAGCCACACCGCGCTCGCGCACCGCGACTACTTCCGCGCGCACGGTTGGGACGTTCATTGCGTCACGCAGCAAATCCCCGCTTGGGGTGTCACGGCGCAGGAAGGCGAGCGCACCATCACGCTCGACTGCACGCCGGAATCCGCACACGAACTGGGAACCGCACTTAGCCAGTTGCTCTACGCGAGCGAACGGGCCGCAAATGATCGCGCGTTCCGCGCACTTGCGGCCGAGCCGTGGGACGTGTTCTTCACCACGGACGTGTGCGCGGCCCCGTTCGCTCACGCGCTCCCGCACACCACGCGAAAGGTGCTCGCGGTCGGTGACAGCTACGCGCGCCGAGCGGCCACTTCCGAGCTAGTGCCGCAAGCGGTGCGCGAAGCCGAGTACAAGTTCGCGTTCGGCCGCGTGGAAGCGGAACTGTACCGCCTGTTCACCCACGTCCTGTTCCCCACCGAAGCCGACGCGAACGCGGCCCGCAAGCACGGCGTGAAGTCCGCGCGCCACGTTCCCCTCTGGGTGTGTTCGGCGCACGGGGCACCTTCACAAGCACACGAAGAACACGACATAACCATTTGCGGCAGCGCGTGTAACGGCGATCTCGCGGACCTCGAATGGTTCTACCGACACGTGTACCTGCCCCACCTGCGTGCGTGCGGCGTTCGGCTCACGGTGGCGGGTTCGGTCGCGGACCGGTTCCCGGTGGCCGATCTCCGGGTTACCAAACTCCCTTCAACAACCGGCGCGTACGAGGCGTCGCGCGTGATCGTTGCGCCGGCGCACTCTGCCACGGGGCCATACGTTTCCGCGATGGACGCGATGGCTGCCGGGCGCGCAGTCGTTACCACGCCGCTCGGCCTGCGTACACTCAACGCGACCGGCGACGCGGCCATTTCGATCGATATGCGAACCGACCCGAGTGGCACGGCCGCAGTGATTCGCGAACTGCTCGCGGCCCCCGGTTGGCGGAAGGCCCTGGGCGCGCGGGCGGCCCAAGTCCCCGCGGTCCACTCGCGCGAACGATTCTTTGCCGCGCTCGATGCGGTATGGGGGCTTCACACGTTCGCGCAGCGCCCGTTCGCGAGTGCCGCGTAACGCTCACCGCCGGGAGGTGGGTGCTACAATCACGACGGTTTTTGCCCGCGCATCATCGATTGGACCTGATTCACGATAGCGCGTGTGGGTGCGGTATCCCTCCCAACAGGTGTTCAAACGGCATCGGCCCGGTGGTCGAGCATGCGGTTGACCAACCAGGTAACCGCCCGGACCCGGACGGTATGCCCACCGCGCCGGTGCCGGTTCGCGTGGGCGAGAGCTCGGAACCGGCGAGCATCGGTTCCGAACCCGGCTGGCGGTCGAGTCGGACACCCCGAATAAGTACCCGAGGGCCTCGTTGGTCGGGTACCGGCTGCGCCAGACCACCGCCAGCCGCCGTTGATCCGGGGTGTTCAGATCGAAGTTATCACCCGCGCCCACGGCTCGCTGCCGGCCCCGGGCGCTCAAGCCCTGGCGGTGTGCCGCTTCGATCACCGGAACCACGTCCCGGGCCAGCGCATCGAACACGGTCGCGGTCAACCCGGTTAGGTGTTACCGCTGGTTGTTTCCGCGGGTGGGCCAGATGCGCGATCATTGAGGGCACTCACGAGCGCCGAGATTCACACACTTCGACTACGAACTTGCCGCTATCGTGAGTAACACCCATTCGCCGAGCGAAGGCACCATGCAGGTGACCGGCTCGGGAATACTCCGCACGTCGATACCGAACGGGAAATGACCCCGCTCTTTTGGTGACCTCACGTCACGGCGTCAGGTCGCCATCCAGAGGGAAATCGAAGACGTTGTCGGTCTTGGCCACGACGTCGGCCGTGAGGCGGGACGTTTCCGGCGAGAAGTATTTCTTCGGGATCAGCGGTTTACCCGGCATCCGGAGCGTTTCCGCCGCGGCCTCGGCCTTAGCCAGGTGTTCCGGGAGCGGCGGCGACGGACCGGTCAGCGAGATCGCCACGCGGCACCGACCGACCGGGGCACCGTCACCGTTGCCGTAGGTGGACAGCGTGTAAGCCCCGTTCTCATCAGTCGTTGCCAGCGCCGGGACCGTGCCCGGCGTTTCGGGAATGAAGGACACGGCCGCTTTCGCGACCGGTTTCCCCTTGTACGTAATCGTTCCGCGGGCCTTCGCGACCGGTACGCCGTTCGAGGAGCCGCAGCCAATCAGCAACGCGACCACCAGAGCGGCGCCGACAACCGGCGCGCTACTACGAAGAGAGCCGAAACTCATTGACGGTTCCTTGATAGGGATCAGTAGTCCCCGACGACCTCGCCCCCGGCCCGACTGCCCAGAGCGTTGTAAGTGAACTGGTTAATGGAATCCGGGACGAAACGCACGGAGCCGTCTCCCAGCGTCACCATGATGCCGCCCGTGTGTCGGCTCGCGAACCCGCGGCCCATCCAACTCGACGTGACCCCGCCGCACGCATCGACCGACATCCCGGCCGTCGACTGGCAGACTCGCAGCTTCCAGTTCGGCGGGATGCTCGTGCCGTGAACCGAGCCGGTGCTGCTCATCCAGATGGAACTGTTTGATGAGGTAGACCAGTCGGTGTGCCCGAAGGCGATGGTGTTACTCAGCCCGTCGGTGATGGACGAAAAGTTGATCGCCGGGGTGGTCCCGGTGTAGTCGAAAAGGCCGCGGTGGTTGGCCCCACCTCCGTATCCCTGGCCCGGTTGCGGGCACGCGGAGGTCGGGGTAACGGTGTTGTTGCTCCCGCACCCGCCGCACCCGTAGGTGACCCGCGCCCCGTCTCCGCCGTAGGGGTCGATCGCGGGCGACGCGATGTTGTTGAACCCGTCGCCGTAGCTCCCGACGTAGTTGCTGTGCCAACCGCGGAAGAAGCTCCCGGTCCCGTCCGGGGCACCCGATGTACCCAACTGCGGGCACCCCGCGACGGGCATCGTGCGGTTGTCACTGATGGTCGAGGACCGCGGGTCGCTGGGGCAAAGCAGTACGGGCACTTTGGCTTGCCGGATGACTGCCATCGCCTCGCACGTCACGTTCACGTCGAACCGGATCTGCTTGTACAAGTTGTCCTGCTCGATGTACGGCAGGAGGCGCGGCAGGTGCCCCCAACCCAGGTTGAACCCGTCGATCTTCGGCAGGGCGTTGTAGGAATCGTGGTGATTGTGGAGCGCGAGCCCGAGCTGCTTCAGGTTGTTGGCACACCGGATTCGGGCCGCGGCCTCGCGTACCTTTTGCACGGCCGGGAGCAACAACCCGATGAGGATCGCGATGATCGCAATTACGACCAGGAGTTCAATGAGGGTAAAGCCTTTGCGACGGCGGGACATGTTGGGCCTTGCAAAGTGGGGCGCAGCCGACCGTTCGTGACGGCGGCCAATTGGAATAAAACTTGTTGCCGGGGAGATATGTCGCGAGCGGGCCGTTCGACACCGTTGGGCCGAACGGTCCGATCACGCTCGTGCCAAAGTTATCGAAACGCAAAACGAAGTGCAACACGAAATTTTCACGAATTCATCTTCTTGATTTCACAAATCATATCAATTGCACGCAGGTTTATAAAGAGATTGTCGCCGATACGTCTGCTCCTCACTTGCCCGGAGCCGCGGCGTTCTTTTCCAGCCACTCGATCCCAGATTTGATGTCGTCGTACAGTGGTCCACGCCACCCGTGTCCGCCATCGTAATCGACGAGCTTGACTTTGGCCCCGGCCTTGGTCAAATCCTTTTCCGCTTGCTCGGCCATGCGGTACGGGCACACGCGGTCGTCGGGGGAGTGGTACAGGTAGAACGGCTTCCCCTTCGCGGATTTCAGTTCCGGCAACTGATCCGGCTTGAACACCGACATCGCGATCAGTGACCCTGTTACCTTGGGGCTGGTGAGGGCGACCGAGTAAGCGGCCGGGCCGCTCGACGACCACGACAGCGTGAACACCTTTTGCGGGTCGAGTTTGTGCTTGGCCGCGACGTCGTCGATCACCGCTGTGACGAACGCCTCGGTCGTGAACTTCGAGCCTTCAACGTCTTTCTTGTTCGCCTCGGTTGGCCAGACGATTTGCTGCTTATCGGTCCACTTTACCGCGACGGGCTGGGCGGCCAAGTAACCCTCCGGGATCGCGTTCTGGTAGATGCGCTTGACGAACGGGTGAAAGTCCGCAGAGCCGGGGCCGCCGGGCATAATCACCACGAGTCCGTACCCCTGCTTCGGCGCTTTTGCGTCCTTCGCCGGGCCGATGAGGAAGTACCTCTTCTTCTCGTCCGTACCGACCTTCAGGTCTTCCGAGGGGACGTCTTTAACGTCGTCCTGTGCCCGTACCGAGTTTGGTGCGCCGGCCAACAGCGCACCGACCGCGAGCAGTGTGAAGCGGATCATGAGTACCCCCATAATCGGGAACCGTACCGCGAGCAGTTTACCGGGTAAGTCAAACGGCCGCAAAGCAGATCGCGCCACGCGCAAGGGATCGTGTGCCAACGTCCCAACCGGCTTTGGCGACGTGTGGACGCACGCTAAGATTTGGCGGGGAATGTTGGCTTCAAGCGCTTGATTTGTTAGCGTGTGAGTCGGTGTTACATGCCGCGGTTCGTCGGCAGTGAAAACAGAGTGCGCGGGCCGGATCGCGGATTAGGAGGTGCTTTCATGGTCGCCCAGGACGAACGTCCGTTTCTCGATGCCATTCTCGCGACCCCGGACGACGATACGCCGCGGTTGGTCTTCGCGGACTGGCTCGATGAACGCGGCCAGAACGATGACGCGGCGCGGGCCGCACTCATTCGGGCACAGTGCCAGTTGGAGCACCTCGCGCCCGGGAGCGCTGCGCGGCGGGTGCTCGAACGGGCCGCGAAAGCGATTTTGAAGGAACACGGGGAGCGGTGGGCGCAGGAGCTTGCCGGCGCCAAGATCTGTCGTTCCTGGACGTTCCGGCGCGGGTTCCTGGACGGGGTCAGCATGTCCGCGACCACGTTCGCGCAAAAGGCCGAGCGCCTCTTCGAGATCGCGCCCACGGTTCGCACGGCCACGTTCCCGGACGCATCGAACGAGGTCACCCGGCTCGCGCGGTGCCCGTACCTCGCGCGGCTCGCGTCGGTGGACATCCGTGATATGTGCTCGTGCGGTTACTGCCGGATCGAGAACGACCTCCGCGCGCTGTTCGGCTCGAAGCACACGCAGAGCTTGACCGCGCTCAACATCGCGAGCGACCGAATGGACGCCACGGGTGCGAAGTCACTCGCGGCGTCGGCGGCCCTCGCGCGGCTCACGGTGCTCGACGTTTCTGATAACCCACTGGGCGCGACCGGAGTGCTCGCGCTCGCGAAATCGAAGCACTTGGGGAACCTCAAGTCGCTCCACCTGGCGCGCACCGAACTCGGTTCCGCGGGTGCGGAGGCGCTCGCGAAGGTCAAAAATTTGCCCGCGCTCGAACACCTCTCGCTGTGCGGAAACGCGCTCACTGCGGACGCGGTTCGAGCGCTCGTGGCGGCACCCGTGTTCACGCAAGTGAAGTCGCTCGACCTTTCCCAGAACCCCCTCCGTGCACCCGGCGCGAAGTTACTCGCGGCCGTGCCCGCGGGCGCGAAACTGGAGCACCTCGACGTGAGAAAGTGCCAGATCCCGGAAGGTACGATTCGCACGCTCAAGAAACGGTTCGGGAAAGGGGTAAAGCTCTGAACCTCGCGCGGGCGGTCCGGGATCGTTTGCCCCGAACCGCCCGGCGCACCGCGCCCGGTCACACGCCCTTCGGTACGGCCCAGTGGTTCGGGCGGTACTGTCGCCGGACCAGGGCGTTCGCGTCCGGGCTGTTGGTGACGACCTCTTTCACCGGGTCGAACTCGAGCGTCTTCCGGAGCCGGGTGCTGATGTTCGCGAGGTGGCAGATGCCCGCGGAGACGTGCCCCACGCTCGCCGGGGCCGCGAGCTTCTCGCCCTTCAGACAGGCGTCAATGAAGTTCTGGTGGTGGGCCGACAGGTCGGCGCGGCCCTTCATTTCTTCGAGCGGCTTGTTGCGCTCGCCGAACAGCTTCCAGCCGACCCCGTGGCCGATGATTAGCATGCCCTTCGTGCCGTAGAACGCGCACCCGTTTTCGTAGTCTTCCTGCACGTAGGGCGACCAGATGCGCTGCTCGAAGATGAACTGGCGCGGCTTCGGCCCGCCGTTCCCGGCGTCGTACTCGCACACGACGTACTGCGTGTCGGGCCACTCCTGGTCGTCGTCGAAGAAGAACTTGCCGCCGAGTGCGGCGACCCGGTTCGGGAGCGCGCCGAACTTCATCCCCCACACGCCCACATCGATGTCGTGGACGCCGTCGTTCCCGATGTCGCCGGCCCCGTAGTCGCGGAAGAACCGCCAGGAACCGTGGACGCGGTTGGCGTAGAACGGCGCTTCCGGCACCGGTCCCTGCCACGCCTCGTAGTCGAGGTGCTTGGGCGGCTCGGTCGGCTTCACCTTGCCCAGGCTGCGCCGCAACTGGCTGTTCCACGCCTTTGCGACCAGCACCTCGCCGATCGCGCCGTCGTGGAGGCGCTTCATCGCTTCGGCGCAGGTCGGGGTGCTGCGCGACTGCGTGCCCACCTGAATGTGGACCTTGTTGCGCTGCGCCGCGTCGACGAGGAGCCGGCCCTCGCGCACGTTGTGCGAGCACGGCTTCTCGACGTACACGTGCTTGCCCGCGTCGGCCGCGAGGATCGCGCCGGGTGCGTGCCAGTGGTCTGGGGTGGCGATCCAGACCGCGTTCACGGCCTTGTCCGCGAGGACCGCGCGCAGGTCGCGCTCGGCCTTCACCGCGTGGCCCGCGTCGGTGGCGATCTTGGCCGCGGCCCGCTGCCGGGTATCGTCCACGTCGCACACGTAGGCGATGTTCAGTTGCTTGTGCTTCGCGAGCAGGTTGAGGTGGTGCGTCCCCATCCCGCCGCACCCGATGAGTGCGATGGTGAGTTTGTCGGGGCCGACCTTCCGGGCCGGTTCTTCCGCGGTACCCGTGCCGTTGGCACAAGTTATCGCGACGGCGGAGGATTTGAGAAACGTGCGGCGGGAGTTCATGGCGGGACTCCGAGAGAGAGGGTAAAATTCAAACGGCGGGTTCTAGCAGTCGGGGCAATTGCTCGGGTCGTCGGCTCGTGACCGCCCGAGTTCGCGGGATCGAGGGGCGAACGGGTTTCGCTTCGGGCCGGGCGGAACCGAAACTGTCAGAAACGGGCGCCGCGGTCCCACAACACACAAAGCGATACCATGCTTTACAGCGCCATCTCGTCCAGCAGTACCGGCATCCAGGCCGCGTCCAGTTTCCTCGACGTGACCAGCAACAACGTCGCGAACTCGAACACGCCCGGGTACAAGACGGCGCAGATCACGTTTCAGGATCTCCTTTACGTTGGGCGCCGGCCGGGGCGAGCACGGCGGGAATCACGCCGCCCGGGGCATCCAGATCGGGAACGGCGTCGTGGTCGATTCGGTCACGGGGCAGTTCACTCAGGGCGGGCTGGAGCAGTCGAGGGGCAATTTCGATATCGCGATCAACGGGGAAGGCTTCTTCTCCGTGGTTCTCCCGGACGGGACCACCGGGTACACGCGCGCGGGCGACTTCATCGTCGACAACACCGGTCAGTTGGTCACACCGGACGGGTTCCGGTTAGCGGGTGGCATTTTACTCCCGGCAGGCACCGACTCCATTTCGGTGGCGCCCAACGGGGTTGTGACCGCGGTCAACGAGAACGGCAGCACGCAGGTCGTTGGGCAGCTCACGCTCACGCGGTTCCTCAATCCGGGCGGGCTGCTGCGGCTCGGGGATAACACCTTTACCGCGACCCCCGCGTCCGGGAACGGCGTGACCGACGTCCCGACCACGAACGGGCTGGGCACCCTGACCTCGGGCTCCCTGGAACAGTCGAACGTGGACGTCACCTCGGAACTCGTGAACCTGGTCATCGCCCAGCAAGCGTTCCAGTTCAACACGCAGTCGCTCCAGGTCGAGAGCCAGGTGCTCCAGACGACCGCGGACCTGATCCAGTAGTGTTCAGTAGGACCGGGGCGGTGTGATCGCCGCCCCGCGCAACTTTCACTTCCCCAACTTGTCCAACACGTTTTTGGTGATGCGGACGACGTTCGCGTCGTTCCCGCGCAGCCCGAAACTCCAATCCGTAGTCCCGACGGTCACAACCGTTCCGCCGCGCGTGTAGGTGCCGACGACCGCGTTCCCGGCGCGACCCTTCTGCCACTTCTCGTACCACTCGCAGTCGTCCGGGTGCCAGCGGGCGGGGGCGGTCGCGAGCACCTCGAAGTTCTTCGGCGTGCCGTCGGTGTGAGTGGGGAAGGGGAGCCCGTCCTTCCAAACGAGTTCGCACCCGTCGCACTCGTAGCCCACGACCTTGTACCCGGGCAGCTTCGCGCCGAACGTGTCGCCCCGCTTGAGGTTCGTGCCCGCGAAGAGCCAGTGGTCGGGCCGGTGGGCCGTGAACGCGCCGCTGCCGTCCATGAGTTGGTCGTGACTGCGGTGGTACCCGCCCCAGAGGAACCCGACGCCGGTGAGCTGGTTCTCCGGGCGGTTCACGAGGTAGTGGCTCCAGAGCGACGTGAGCGTTTTGTGGTCGCCCGACTTGTAGACGGGGTCGTCGCCGAACGCCTGCTTCCAGCACGCGAGCGCGCGCCCCTCTTCTTCCGTTCGCACCTGCCAGCAGCACGTGTTCCCACTAAAGAACGCGACGTTCCCGCCGGTGCCGATGAACGCTTCCAGGTTGTCGCGCATCGGCGCGGACCAATATTCATCGTGCCCGACGCTGAGCACGAGCTTGTAGCTCTTGAGCAACTCCGGGTGGAATTCGAGATCGAGGTTCGTGCAGTAGTCGAGCGCGTAGCCGGCTTTCTCGGCCCACTTCCCGAACGGCTCTTCCCACTGCGGGAATTGCGAGTGCTGGGGCCGGTCGAACGACACGCGCCGCCCCTGGACCTTGTGCCGGCCGTGGTAGGAGTAGAGGCTGTAGCCGTTCCAGTTCGTGTATGCGTTATAGGTGTTGGTCGAGAGCTGGATGAGAATGTTCGCGTCGCGCCCCGGGTGCTTCGGTCGGAGGACGAAGAACGCGCTCGCGAGTTCGCCCGCCGGGGCCGCCACGCTCCCGAATGCCACGGAGTAGTAGCCTGTCTTCCAGCCCGCCGTGCGCACGGTCAGGCCGACCGGCCAGCGGCACCCGTGGGACGAGGCGTCCTTGGGGACGTCGTGCGCTCGCGGGTTCTCGACGCACCCGCCCTCGACCTCCTCTTTCGTCGCCCCGTGGCGGTAGACCTTGTACCAGTACCCCCCTTCGGAACACGAGAGCCGCACCTTCACGTCCTCGCCCGCAGCGTAGCTTTGAGGCATCGCGTAGGCTTCGACGAGCGGGCGCTTCGGCGGTTGCGCGGCGCGGGCCTTTCGGGGCAGCGTGTTACCGAGTGCGACCGCGGCGCCGGTTTGCAGCGCGGTCCGACGGGAGACGGGTTCGTTCATGGCAGCGGGTCCAGAGGGCAGCGTGGGAGAACCGCAGTGTACCAATGAGTGTGAACTGCGAGCAAAACGATTCCGGGACCGCGCTCATTTGCCCAGGAAGACGAGTTCCGCCACCACGGTCAGATCCGCGCCGCTGCCGCTCTGAAGGAACCCGGACCCGCGTGCGGTGGCGTCGAGAACGAGGATGTGGTGACTCGATGCCACCGTGCGGTGGTCGGTAGTGGTGGCGTCGCGTGCGCTGGCGAGCTGACCGCCTCCGGCGATTTTGTACGCGCTCACCGCGCCGCTCGCGCTCGACTTGCCCGCGAACGCGGCCTGCTCATCGGACCGCCAGTCCCATCCGGCGGGCACGGTGCTCACGGCGAAGGTCACCGTGCCGTAGCGGTTGGTGGCGACGACGCGGTGACTGCGCACGTACCACCCCGGGGGCGGCGAGTAGACCGCGCGCTGGGACTCGCGCCCGGTCCCGCCGACTGCGAGCGATAAGGACAGTACTGGAAGCGTTTGCGTGGTTCCGATTGCGGGCGCCGGGATGTGCTCATCGACGGGGTTCGCGGTTGCCGCGCCGCCGAGAGAAACGGCTATCGCAACGACCGGGGCGAGCAGCGTTTGTGCCAGGGACATGATCGGTCTCCTTACCGGGACGTGATCCGAACCGCATGACGCTTCGCAACCGCCGCGCCCGCGACTGGGAAAAGCGCCAGAATGTAAGATTGCCAGGGCGAGCGGGTTGCCCGGTTTACCGGGGCGCGTTCCTCTTACGGCACCGCGCACTCGGTTGCGCGATCTCGTGCGCGGTGCCGGGTGCGACTAAACGCCGCGAGCGGTCGGGTACCCCCGGCCGCTCGCGGCGTTTAGTCGCACCGCGGGCTTAGAACTCGGTGAACCCACCATCGTTGTTACCCAGGCGATCGAGTTCGTGGGAGCGCCCGGTCCCGCTAGAATTCGCCTTGTTTAACGCGCGGGTGACCGCAGACCGCGGCTTCGTTGCGGGGGCCTTGGCCCGAGTGGGTTTGGCCCCCGGGCGCGGCGCGGCGCGTTCGTCGCCGAGTTTGAACCGGGCGACGAGGTCACGGAGCTGGCCGGCCTGGTCCGTGAGGGACTCGGCCGTGGCGGACACTTCTTCGGTCTGGGAGGCGTTGCGCTGCGTGACCGAGTCCATTTGGGAGACGGCCTTGTTCACCTGGTCGATGCCCGTGGACTGTTCCTTGCTGGCCGCGGCGATCTCGGTGACGATATCCGTCACGCGCTTCACGCTCGTTACGATGTCACCGAGCGTGGCCCCGGAGCGGTTCACGAGTTCGGTTCCCGCGTCCACCTTCTTGACCGAGTCTTCGATCAGCGCCTTGATTTCCTTCGCTGCGGTCGCGGAGCGCTGAGCGAGGTTCCGAACTTCGGACGCGACGACCGCGAACCCGCGCCCCTGTTCCCCGGCCCGGGCGGCTTCGACCGCGGCGTTCAGAGCGAGCAGGTTCGTCTGGAACGCGATCTCGTCGATCGTCGTGATGATTTCGGAAATTTTCTTCGACGAGTGGTTGATCTCGCTCATCGCGTCGACCGCGTTGCCCACCACTTGGCCCCCGCGCTCGGCGATGTCCTTGGAGTTGCTCGCGAGTTGCCGGGCCTGCTGCGCGCTGTCGGAGTTCTGGCGCACGGTCGCGGTGATCTCTTCGAGGGTGCTGGCCGTTTCTTCGAGGCTCGAGGCCTGCTCTTGGGCGCCCGTCGAGATCTCGTTGCTCGCGGACGCCAGTTGGCCCGAGGCGTCGGCGAGTTGCTCGGACACCTCGCGCACCCCTTCGAGCGCGGTGCGGACCGAGACCACGGCCTTGTTGAGCGCGGCGGCCATCTGGCCCACGGTATCGTTGCCCAGGTCCGGGGCCTCTTGGGTGAAGTCGCCCGCGGCCAGTGCGCTCACCGAGACGGTGATCGCCGCGACCTTGTGCTGCAACTCGGCCGCGTCGTTCTTGACTTTTTGTTCGAGCTTCTTGGCCGCGGTCACGTCGGTGGCGTATTTGACGACCTTGTAGGGCTTGCCGTTGAGGTCCAGGATCGGATTATACGAGGCCTGGATCCAGACCTCCTTGCCGTCCTTACTGGTCCGCTTGAACTCGGTCGTGATCGGTTCGCCCCGGTTCAGCTTCGCCCAAAATTCGCCGTACTCGGGGCCGGCCGCGTACCCCCGGTCCACGAACATGCTGTGGTGCCGGCCCTGGATCTCGGACAGGCCGTAGCCGGTGGTGCGCAGGAAGTTCTCGTTGGCGTTTGTGATGGTCCCGTCCATCTTGAACTCGATCACCACCTGGGACCGGCTGATGGCCGCGATCTGGACCGCGTAGTCCGCGTTCAGCTCGCGCTGCTTACCGACCTGCTGCCAGTCGACCCGGTCCTGGCCCAGCGCGGTTCGGATCCCGCTCGTCGTGGCGTTCAGGGCCGCGGCCATCCGGCCGAGCTCGTCCCGGCTGTGGGCCTCGACCTTCGGGGTCAGGTCGCCGTTCGCGACCGCTTCCAGCACGGCGACCGTCTGAACGAGGGGCCGGGTGATCGCGCGCGCGAGTGCGAGCCCGATAAACATGCTCGCGAGCCCGGCGCACGTCGTGCCCCCGATGAGCGTCTGCTGGGCGGACCGGGCGGCCGCGTTCCCGTCCTCGTTGATGTCCCGGGCCACTTCGGTCACGGTTTGTATGAGCTCGTCGATGGCCGCCGTCGCGGTTTCAAACTTGGGACCGGCGGAGAACATGGCCGCGGTCATCTTTTGTTTGTGGCCCTCGCGCTCCTTGTCGGTGTCGGCGCGCCAGTAATTTTGGAGGGCCTGGGCCGTTTGGTCCGCGGCCTCGAAGTACGCCTTGACGCCGGCGCGGACCTTGTCCAGGTCTTTCCTCTCGTCGCGCCCGCTGTGCGAGACGCGGAGCTCCGTTGCGGCATAGGCGTCCAGGCCGCTCGTGATCTGCTCGCGCAGGCCGCGCTGGGTTCCGAGGATCCGGTCCACCGTCTGTTGGTCGCGCGCGCTCACGGCGAAAACCATGTTGTTCCGGAACCGGGCCAGGTTGACGGACGCTTTGGCCAGGTCCGTGCCCGCGACCGTGTAGTCGGCGTACAGAACCCGCATTCCCTCGCGCGACGTCGAGAGGCCGCGGTACCCGAGCGCGCCGCTCGCCGCGACGATCCCACAAACGGCCGAGAACCCGAGGAGGAGTTTGGCCATTACGGTTTGATTGCGAAACCAGTTCATGACATGGCACTCTGGGAGAGGCGCCGTGTGGGGCGATGAGAGCTGGGCCGCTCACCGGTCACACAGCAAGTGTTGGTGCAGGGGCGGGGAGCCCGATCGGACCATTCAATGTCGGAGGTGGACATGGGTTGGACGTCGGGCGAACAATCCAAGTATGCAATGAGATATCTGTGCCGGCGCCGGAATTTTGAATCGATCTGAGAGAGACGTGAGAGGTGAACTGCTCGCCTCCTGGCGGACCACGAGGCGAGCGGGAACTTTTTAGAACTCGGTGAACCCGTCGTCACCGCCGAGGCGGTCGAGTTCGTGGGCGTGGCCTTTCCCGTTACCGTTGGAGTGCCCGTTGCTCATCGCGCGGGCCACCGCGGGCCGGGGCTTGGACGCCGGGGCCTTCGCGCGAGCGGGGCGGGACGCGGGACGCGGGACGGAGCGCCCGTTCTCACTGAGCTTGAACCGGGCGACGAGGTCGCGGAGCTGTCCGGCCTGGTCCGTCAGCGTTTGGGCCGTGGCCGACATCTCTTCGGTCTGAGAGGCGTTCTTCTGGGTTACCGCGTCCATCTGAGACACGGCCTTATTGACCTGCTCGATCCCCACGGACTGTTCCTTTCCGGCCGCCGCGATCTCCGTGATGATGTCGGTGACGCGCTTCACGCTCGTCACGATCTCGCCCAGCGTCGAGCCGGACTGGTTCACGAGTTCGGTGCCCGCATCGACTTTCTTGACCGAGTCCTCGATCAGCGACTTAATTTCCTTCGCGGACGTGGCCGACCGTTGGGCCAGGTTTCGGACTTCGCTTGCGACCACGGCGAACCCGCGGCCCTGCTCGCCGGCTCGGGCCGCCTCCACTGCGGCGTTGAGGGCGAGCAGGTTGGTCTGGAACGCGATCTCGTCGATCGTCGTGATGATGTCCGCGATCTTCTTCGACGACTGATTGATCTCGCTCATCGCGTCGACCGCGTTGCCCACGACCTGACCGCCCTTCTCAGCGACGTCCCGGGAACTGCTCGCGAGTTGCCGGGCCTGCTGCGCGCTATCGGCGTTCTGGCGCACGGTGGCGGTGATCTCTTCAAGGGTGCTGGCCGTTTCTTCGAGGCTGCTCGCTTGCTCCTGAGCGCCGGTCGAGATTTCCTCGCTGGCCGAGGAGAGTTGGCCCGAGGCGTCGGCGAGCTGCTCGGACACCTCGCGCACCCCTTCGAGTGCGGTGCGGACCGAGACCACGGCCTTGTTGAGCGCGGCGGCCATCTGGCCCACGGTATCGTTGCCCAGGTTCGGTGCCTCTTGGGTGAAGTCGCCCGCGGCCAGTGCGCTCACCGAGACGGTGATCGCCGCGACTTTCTGTTGCAACTCGGCCGCGTCCTCTTTCACCTTCTGTTCCATGTTCTTGGCGGCCGTAACGTCGGAGCCGAACATGACGACCTTGTAGGGTTTGCCGTTGAGGTCCAGGATCGGGTTGTACGAGGCCTGCAACCAGACCTCTTTGCCGCCCTTGCCGATCCGCTTGAAGTCGCCCGCGATGTACTCCCCGCGGTTCAGCCGGCTCCAGAAATCGCGGTGCTCGGAACTCGAAGCGTAGGCCTGGTCCACGAGCGTGCTGTGGTGCCGGCCCTGGATCTCGGAGAGCGAGTACCCCGCGAGCGCGAGGAAGTTATCGTTGGCGCTTACGATGGTCCCGTCGAGCTTGAACTCGATCACCGCCTGGGCGCGCCCGATGGCCATGATCTGGCCGATGTAGTCCGCGTTCTCCGCGCGCTGCTTGCCCACGACCTCCCAGCTCACTTTGTCCTGTTGGAGTGCGGTGTGAATGCCCTGGACGGTCGCGTTGAGGGCGGCGCCCATTTGCCCGAACTCGTCGACCGAGGTCACCGTTGCTTTTTGAGTCAGGTCGCCCGAGGCCACGGCTTGCAGCACTTTCACGGTCGCGTTCAGCGGGTTCACGATCAGGTTGCGGAAGAAGATCCCGAGCCCGACGGCCAAGAGAACCGCGCCCCCGATGACCGCGTACATGGTCGTTTTGGCCGACGCGAACTGCTCCTTGGCTTCCTTGGATTCGCTCTCCGCGATCTCGCCCTGGAGATCGCAGAGGTCGTTCAACAGCGCGCTCAGCTTCGCCGCGTTGGGGCCTGAAGCGAGAGATAACTTCTCGGCCTTTTCGAGGTCGCCGGATTTGAGGGCCGCCATCGTCGCTTCGTGGTCCCGCCGGAACTCTTCCAGGCGCGGCAGGTAGTCGCTCCAGATCTTTTTCTCTTTGTCGGTCATGGGGAACGACTCGTAGCGCTTCTGCGACTCGCGCGCTTTGGTCCAGGCGGTTTCTTGTGCGCCCGCGGCCTGGCTTCGGGTCGCCTCGTCCTTGTTCCCCGCGGCTACGAGCATGGCGCGCTCGGCCCGCTGGACCGCGCTGAACGAGCTCCGCAGGTCGGTGATGGCCCGGACCGACGGGAGCAGGTTCCCGTTCGAGTTCTCCAGAGCGGCGTTGATCTCGGTCATGGACCGGATGCCCCAGAACCCGACCGCGGCGCACGCGACTGCTAGTAGCAAGAATCCCCCGATGAGGCGGGTGCCGATCCCGAGGTCGTTAAACTTGGCCATGAGTTAGTTCCACGTTGAAGAAGACATTAAACGGTACCCTCGGGCCGTACACCGGCCGAGCGGGGAGATAATGGGCGATTCTGTTTCACGGCGCGGTTACGCGAGAGCGGTTGCGCCCACGTCCGACGCGCCGACCAGTTTGTCGATGTTGAGGAGCGAGACGAGGCGCTCGCCGGTGCGCGCGATCCCGTTGAGGAACGAGGTGTCCACGCCCGAACCGAGGTCCGGGGTCGGGACCATCTCGTTCGCGCCGACGTTGAGTACGTCGGACACGGCGTCCACGACCAGGCCCACGATCTTGGTGCCCACGGTGACCACGACGATGACCGTGAACACGGTGTACTCGGCCTCGCGCAGCCCGAGCCGGGCGCGCAGGTCGATGATCGGGACCACGGCCCCGCGCAAGTTCATAACCCCCTTGACTTCTCGGGGGGTGTTGGGCAGCGGGGTGATTTTCGAGTACCCTTTGATTTCCTGCACGCGCAGGATGCCCAGACCGTATTCCTCGTCCCCCAAGCGGAACGTCAGGAACTGGCTCACGTCCGGGGAACCGGTCAGGTCGCTCGTGTTGGCAGTGCTCACAGGATCTCTCAACGGGGGCGCGGGTCTGACGAAACGTAGCGGTGCCACCGGACCGGGCGCGCCTTCCGATCGGCGCACCGTCCCCGTCGTATGCGGACCCGCTACTTATTGCTCTTTATCGAATGACGACGGAGAAAATTTCTACCCGTTCGCTCACTTGGGCCGCACAGGGGCGGGCACCGATCCGGGGGCACCTGGTAGGATCATCGCCATCGGTTCGTGGGGCGGTCGACACTTCTCGTCTCGACGGTTCGCGCCGCGCCCGATTTGGTGCCGCGCGAGTTCTATTGCTGCACCATCAAACACTCGTGCCCGGATTGCCGTGATCCCTTATTTTTTAGGCCCGCGAATAATTTTCTCGAGCGAGGTAAGTGATTGTGGCGTCAGCAATAACGCTCCTATTCGTATATGGCACACTAAAACGCGGCGGGCGCAATTATCCCCGGATCGCGGACCAAGAGTTCGTTGCGGAAGTAGCGACCGCGGCCCGGTATCGAGTGGTCGATCTCGGGCCGTACCCCGGGCTGATTCGCGACGCGGTGAATGGCCTCGCGGTTCACGGGGAACTGTTCGCCGTGGACGCACGCGGGCTCGCGGAACTGGACGAGTTCGAGGACGTGCCGAACTTGTTCGTGCGCGACCTTGTCGAGATCCCCGGGTACGAATCGGTGTGGGCGTACTACACGAACGTCCCCGCTCCCGCGGGCGCGCGAACCGGTGACCGTTGGCCGCTCGCGGGCGGATCGGGTCGAGATTCTTGACAGAATTCATGTGCCTTCGGGATTGAAGACGGGCTTCTTGCGTTCATCCTGTCTATCCTGTTAATCCTGTCGAACGTCTTCTTCGGAGGCCCGGCCATGCGATGCCGCCTGTTCGCCTTCCTGCTGTGTGCCGCGTGTGTACTCGCGTTATCCACTTCGGGCGCTGCGCAGCCCAAGGAGAAATCGAAAGAGAAGGGGAAGCCGAACAAGCTCGCGAAAGAGAGCAGCCCGTACTTACTCCAACACGCTTACAACCCGGTCGAGTGGTACCCGTGGGGGCCGGAAGCGTTCGAGCGCGCGAAGAAAGAGAAGAAACTCATCTTCCTGTCGATCGGCTACAGCGCGTGTCACTGGTGCCACGTGATGGAGCGCGAGTCGTTCTCCAACGCCGAAATCGCGAAGATCCTTAACACGAATTTCGTGTGCATCAAGGTGGACCGCGAGGAGCGCCCGGATGTTGACGAGATCTACATGACCGCGCTGCAAGCGAGCGACCAACAGGGCGGGTGGCCGCTGAGCATGTTCCTCACGCCCGAGGGCAAACCGATCTTCGGCGCGACCTACTTCCCGCCCGAAGACAAGAAGGTCGGTGAGGACACGGTCCCCGGGTTCAAGACGGTGCTGGGTAAGGTCATCGAGTTCGACAAGGATCGCGCTGATCTGGAGGCGCAGGCCGAGCGCATCGCGAAGCGCACGATCGAGATGCTCGACGCGAACAGTCGCATCGTTGCGCTCGTGCCGATCAAGCGCGAACTGGTGACCGGTGGGGTGGATGCGTTCGACATCGACCCGGAGCACGGCGGCACCGGGAACAAGCGGCGCGACTTCCGCGGTACGAAGTTCCCGCGCCCGCCCGTGTGGGGGTTCCTGCTCGCCCAGAGCAAAAAGCCGGGTAACGAGCGGCTCGCGAAGCTGACCACCACCACGCTCGCGAAGATGCTCGAAGGGGGCATCTACGACCACCTCGGGGGCGGGTTCCACCGCTACAGCACCGAGCGCACGTGGACCGTACCGCACTTCGAGAAGATGCTCTACGACAACGGGCAGTTGGTCGAACTGTACAGCGAGGCCCACGCGCTCGACCCGCGCCCGGAGTACAAGCGCGTGGTGGCCGAGACGCTCGGGTTCATCAAGCGCGAGATGACGGCGCCGGAGCGGGGCTTCTACTCCGCTCTCGACGCGGACAGCAACGAGAAGGAAGGCGAGTTCTACGTCTGGACCGCGGACGAGATCAAGAAGGTTCTCGGTGCCGAGGCCGATGTCGCGTTGTTCAAGGCCGTGTACGGCGTCACGAGCCCGAACTTCGAGGAGAAGTTCCACATCCTGCGGTTGCCGAAAGCGTTCTCGGAGATCGCGAAGGAACAGAAGCTGACCGAAGCGGAACTGTTCGCCAAACTCGAACTATTGAAGAAGAAACTGTTCGACGTGCGCGCGAAGCGCGAGCGTCCGTTCCTCGACACGAAGATCATCACGGCTTGGAACGGGCAAATGATTGCCGGGTACGCGAAGGCCGGGGAGATCTTCAAAGAGAAGGCGTACACGCAAACGGCGGCGGACGCGGCGACCTTCGTTCTCACGCGGATGCGCGACAAGGACGGGCGCCTGTTCCGCATCTTCGCCGCGGCGCCGGGCGAGAAGCCGACCCCGAAGGGCGCCGCGTTCATTGACGACTACGCCTATTTGATTCACGGCTTACTGAACCTGCACGACGCGACCGGTGAACAGAAGTGGCTCGACGCGGCGAAGCAGCTCACCGACCTCGCGGTGAAGCACTACGGCGACGCGGTCGGCGGCGGGTTCTTCTTCGCCGCGGCGGATAGCGAGAAGCTCTTCGCGCGATCGAAGGACAGTTACGACGGCGTGCAGCCGTCGGGCAACTCGCAGATGGCCCGCAACCTGCTTCGGCTCGGGGTGAAGCTGAAGGACGACAGCTACCGTGATCGCGGGATTCGCACGGTCAAATCGTTCTCGCTGGCGCTGAGCACCAACCCCACGAGCATGCCACTCATGCTCCGCACGCTCGACGAGTTGCTCGATGCGGCCGGCGAACCCGATAAGGCCACGCAGAAGGACAACCCGAAGCCGAAGAAGCCGAAGGAATCGGCCGACGTCGTAACACCCAAGCTCACGCTCGCCGCACCGAAGGACGGGAAGCGAGCGTTTACACTCGCCTTGACCGTCGAGGCCCCGTGGCACCTGTACGCGAACCCGGTCGGTTCGGAGATGCTGACCGAATCTCAGACCGAACTGACCGTGTATGTCGGCGGTAAGAAGGTCGAGGCCAAAGTGGAGTACCCGAAGGGGAAAGAGCTGACCGATTCGACCGGCTCGAAATACCTCGTGTACGAGGGCACGGCGACGATTCGGGGAACGTTTGCTGCCGGGGAAGGAGAAGTCGAGGTTCGGGTGAAACTGAACGCCTGCAAAGAGGGATTGTGCCTCCCCCCAAGCGAATTGAAGTTGAAGTGAGGGGCGCGGTTAGCACGTGTGGTCCGTTGCTACCCACCGCCCTTGCGGGCGGGGTTCACGGTTGCTTGGCGAACCCGCCCGCAAGGGCGGTGGGTAGCGGTGAGTGGGTAGCTCGTGTGGGGCAATCGTCGGCCCTATTTCTGTCGTTCGCGGATGTCTGCGGCCGCGAACGTGTGCCCGGTGTGGCACCCGGTGCAGTAGTGGTAGCCGTTCGCGCGGATGCCGCTGTAATGGTCGCCAGCGATGGCGTAGAACGTGGGGGCGCGACCGTTCGCGCTCTTCGTTGGCGCGGTCCATTTCGCAACTTTGCCGTCCGCGTTCAGCCCGACCACGACGGTCGGGGTCGAGGGATCGGCCGGAACCCAGGTGTATAACTTCCCCTCGTCGTTGAGCGGCGCGACCGTCAATTTCTCCCACGAGCCGGTGATTCGCGGTTGGGCCGGGTCGTCGAACCGGTCCCGGTACGACGCATAGAACGCGACCGAACGCACATCGGGCGGCGGTAAGATGGCCGGGGCCCGGTAGCCCGTCGGTTTGTTGGTCGCACGCGGGTCCGGGATCGGCGAGCGAATCGGGTCCGGCGCGTCCGGCGGATCGATGTACATGGCGTCGAGGACCGAGGCGTTCTCGATGTATCCGCTCGGCCCGGTGTGTTCCCGCCCGTCGACGAGCTTGAGTTTCGCGGGGCGGGCGAACCCGGTCGCGGCCGGTTCCGCGCGAACGACCGGTTCGGGCGTCAGCGCTCGTGCATAAACGGCGACCGGTTCGGCGTCCGCGAGCGCGGGGTCGTCGAATACGAGTTCCGGGATTGGTGGGGCGCCGGTCCAGTCGTCCGAAGCGGTGTAGAGTCCGAAGGCACTCGGAAGCGCTTCGACCGGGGACGCGGCGAAGAGGACCGCCCCACCGGGGCACGCGGATGGGCACCCGGCGGACAACTCGCGCCCGTCCGCGTCGCGTGTGGGGCCGAACGAGAGTTCGCCGCCCGTGCTCGGCATTTCCGCGCTCGCACTGAGCGAACTCGGAGCCGAGCGGAGGTGCCCCCAATCGGCCTGAGCGACGCGCAGGCGCCCGGCAGAGGCTTCTGTCATGAACACGATGCGCCCGTTAAAGAGCGGGCGCGGGCGCCAGACCGGTTCCGGGCACTTGACCGCGTAGCCGAAATCGGCCCCGTTGGGCGTGACCCGCGCGGCCATCCAGTGGTCCGGGGGCCGCGTCGCGAACGTACCCCCCGTAGATACCGGGCGCACGTCCGAGAGGTCCGCCGTCACCACTTCCCGGTTCCGGCTCCACAAGCTGAACACGATCATGTCCTGGGAGACGAGGACCGGCCAGCGGTCGTTGTTGCGGTTCGCGGACCGCAGGGTCGGTGTTCCACCGACCGGCATCACCCAGATTTGTGTGGAGCGCCGGGTGTGATCGCGCCCCAAGTCCGGCACTCGGCTCGACGCGAACGCGATCCCGGCGGGTCCGAGGTCGGTCGGGTCCACGTCATCGAAGTCGAGGTGTTTGCGTTCGGCGTCCGGGATTCGCGCGCCGTCGAGCGCGAATCGTAGTGGAGGAAGGGAGGGGCACCCGGGATCGTCCGGTCCGCCGGTCAGCGGTTTGAGGTCACTTCCGTCGGTATTGACCTGATAGATCCGCCAGCGCCCCGCATCGGGGGACGCCTTCCGCCCGGCAAACAGGATTCGCGTGCCGTCGAGCGTAACGGACGGGCTCATCACGTCGATTAGCGTGCCGCCGTCCGGGAGCACGCGGCCCCACGTCAACTCGTACACTTTGCCGTTCGTGTCGAGTAACCGCAGGCGCCCTTCTTGTGCTGTCCACGGGATCGTTCCCGGGTACGTGAAGCCCTCGGCTTCCGGGGCCGCGGCCTTAAAACTTGCCGGCTCGGACCGGGACGTAAAGACGATCGGCACCGGCGGATTGGCACGAACGAACGGGCGCAAGTCGGTAGCTTCGGGCAGTGCGTACCGGGTGCCCTTCGCGAACAGGAAGTACCATGCGCTTCCGCCGATCGCGAGCAACCCGAGGACGGGGAGGGCGAACTTCCAATTCGCGAATCGACGCATGGGGCACCGGTTCGATGAGCACACGGAGGTGATTGACGGGTGGCGCCGTTGGTCGCGGTGCCACGATTTCTACAGCCGGTACCACCGCGGGCTGCGATTTGTTGAGATGCGCTTCGGTCTTAATTTCGTGGCACAGGCCTCTGGCCTGTGGAATCACTCACACAGGCCAGAGGCCTGTGCCACGAAATTAAGACGAGCGACAGGAGGACGTTAGTAGTCGCCGAGAACTTCACCCCCGGCGCGGGTGCCCAGGCCGCTGTACGTGGCCGGGTCGATGCCGTCGCGGATGAACCGGACGGACCCGTCGCCCAGCATGAAGTTGGCCCCGCCGGTGTGGCGGCTGCCGAAGCTGGCGATGTAGGCTTCCAGGTCGGCGGTCGGGTCCGAGATGGTCTTCTTCGGGTAGTTGAGTTTCACGCCGGTCGAGCCGAACGCTTCGTTGAACCCGTAGTCGCAGTCGATGCTGTCGGAGCCGAACTGCCAGCACGCCTTACGGCGCGCGGCGCCCTGGAGGTCGAGTTCCGCGTCGGTGTACGAGGTCTTGAGCGCGTACTCTTCTTCGCCCACGAAGACCGTGTTCGAGAGGCCGTCGGTGAAGTCCCGCATCCGCAGGCGCCCGCCCCACGTCGTCCGGCGGATGCTTTGGAACGCGCCGTCGAGGTTCTGAACGTCGGTGTGGACGTAAAGCTGCGTCCGCGTGCCGGACCCGCACACCGCGTAGCTGATCGGGGTGCGCTTGGCGACGAACCAGTTCTCGTAGCTCGGGCTGAACGAGTGCTCGGGGATCGTGGACGACGGGCACCGGAGCCCGGGGATCAGCAGCTCGCACGCCGCGATGTTGCGCTCGTTGATGCTCGCGCCGGTGATCGAGGCGTTCGCGAGGGCCGCCCGGACCCGCCGCCGACGGCCCAGTTCCCGTTCGAGCCCGACGGCCCGACGAGCCCGTCGTCGTTGTGCCCGCTCTCCGGGACCACCCAGATCGCCTGGTAGACGGCCGTTTGTTCGAGGTACGGCATGAGCCACGCCGACCACATGGCCCCGTTGTCCAGGGCGCCGGGCGGGAACCGCTCTTCGGTCGTGTGGATGTTGTGGAACGCCAGCCCGATCTGCTTCAGGTTGTTCGTGCACTTCATGCGGGCCGCGGCCTCGCGGACCTTTTGCACGGCCGGGAGCAACAGACCGATGAGGATCGCAATGATCGCGATCACGACCAACAGTTCGATCAGGGTGAAACCGGTGCGACGCGGAGTTGACATTGGCTCACCAATCATGGGGTGGGAAAAAGGAACGACAACGACACAGTGCGGGTTGTGGCAGCGGTGGGACGGTCGGGAGCGGGGTCACTTCTTCGCTTTGACTTCCAGCGTGAACGTCGCCGAATCGTGGGTGACGTTGATCGAAAGTGGGGTGTTGTTGCGGTCGCGGTAGGGCGCGGGGATGGACTCTTTGGCGGGCGTTTCCATCGACGCTTCGGACTTCTTCCCGCTCACCTGGGCGGGTTTGCCGTGGCGATCGAGGAACCGGGACACGGTGACCTTGTACTCACCGGGCGCGAAGCCGGTGCCGGTTTTGGCGTCCCCGCTCACGAAGTTACCCTTGTCGTCCGTGAACACCGTCCCGGCGCCCTCGCCGTTGGGGTCGCCGGGCCAGAACGTGAGCGTGGCCAGCGACCCCGGCTCGCCGTCGACCGTCAACGCGCCGGTAATGGGGATTTTGTTCGACCGGGACGAGCACCCGGCCAGCACGATCAGGCACGCGGCGAAAATCGCACCTGCCAGTGAGCGATAATAGAGACAGGACATGGAACAGATCCCCCGTCGGGCCGACGAAGCGTTGCGCGGAAAAATCCGCGAACATTACGGTAACGGTGGGGTGGCCTGTGAAGATGAAGACCGGGCGAATATTGTATCAGAATTTGAATGTGTGCGATACAGTTTGTGTGATTCAGTTTGTACTGCGCAAGTCACGTCCTGGTAGGGAAACTGGCCTTTAGTCTGATAACGTTCAGACGTGGACGCCCACGTCTGAAATTGGGCCGTTTTGAGTCGCGCCAAAAGACCGTAACTGATGGCTTAATCAGTACGTTGCGGTTCTCTTCACACTCCGCAGGTGGAAACCTGGATTTTTTGTCGTGTACTGCCTATAATCTGGTTGACGTCGCACGCGAATAGCGTAGACTGCCGGTAAGTTGGGAGCCCGCACTTTACTAGCGTGGTTAGCCGAGAAGAATTACGGCTCATAACGCGTCTTGACTTCCCCCCCTGTTATTTGGCACTGTAGGTCACCTCGCCCGATGTTTTGGACGAAATGCTAAAACTGGACGATCGGCGATCGAACTGCAAATATAGTGCTCGCCCCGTGTGGGGAAGTCTGTGCGAATCCTCTACCCGAGTTTTTGTTGAGTAGCGTTACGGGGAAGTGGTCCCGCGTAACTCGTTTTTGGTGGCACCCGTGCCACGTCTGACCGGGAGGCGGTTGACCGCCACCAGTCCTCTTTTCCCTTCTGACCGAGGATCTGCTATGCCCGACGCCAAGGGCGTCGAAGGGTCGCCACTGCCGCGCCCCTCACTTCTCCGTGCCGCAGCCGCCAAGCGGCCCTTCCGCAAGCCGACCGATGGCCCCGCTGGTCCCGCTACCGGCGCCCCGCCGGCCCCGGCCCCCGTTGCTCCGCCCCCCGAGCGCGTCGAGCGCGAGCGGCCCGAGCGCGTCGAACGGCCGCGCCCCGTCCACACCGGCTCCCGCCTCGACGATCTCTACCGCATGCCGATGCCGGAACTCTTCGCGCTCGCGGAGAAAGAGGGCATCCGCGAGCACACCGGGATGAGCCGGGCGCAACTCATCGTCGGCGTCGTGCGCCGGCAGATCGAGCGCGGCGAAGTGGTCCGCGGGTCCGGCACGCTGGAAGTTCTGCCCGACGGCTACGGGTTCCTCCGCAGCCAGGCGCACAACTACCTCGCCAGCCCGGAAGACATCTACGTTTCGCCGTCGCAGATCCGCCGCATGAGCCTCCGCACCGGGCTCGTAGTGGAAGGCCCGATCCGGCTCCCGATCGAGAACCAGGACAACTTCGCCCTGATGCAGATCGAGCTGGTGAACAACAAGCACCCCGACGAGGGGACGGGCGTCACCAGCTTTGAAGACCTCACGCCGCTGCACCCGAACGAGCGCCTCCGGCTCGAGAGCGCGCCCGACGAGCTCTCGATGCGGATCGTGGACCTCATCACCCCCGTGGGCAAGGGCCAGCGCGGGCTGATCGTCGCCCCGCCGCGGACCGGGAAGACCATCCTGCTCGCGAAGATGGCCAACGCGATCATCCGCAACCACCCCGAGTCCTACGTGTTCGTGCTGCTCGTGGACGAGCGCCCGGAAGAAGTGACCGAAATGCAGCGGCTGGTGAACAGCCCGAACGCCGAGGTGGTCGCGAGCACCTTCGACGAGCCGCCGGAAGAACACATCCACGTCTCCGAGATCGTGCTGGAGAAGGCCAAGCGGATGGTGGAGATGAAGAAGGACGTCATCATCCTTCTCGACTCGATCACGCGGTTGGCCCGCGCCCACAACACCGAGGCCCCGGGCGGCGGGAAGCTGCTCTCCGGTGGTCTCGACTCCAACGCGATGCAGAAGCCGAAGCGGTTCTTCGGTGCCGCGCGTAACGTCGAAGAGGGCGGTTCTCTCACCATCCTGGCGACGGCGCTGGTGGACACCGGCTCGCGCATGGACGAGGTGATCTTCGAGGAGTTCAAGGGCACGGGTAACAGCGAGCTCCACCTCGACCGCCGGCTCGTCGAGAAGCGGGTTTATCCCGCCATCGACGCGGTGAAGAGCGGGACGCGAAAGGAAGAGCTCCTGATGCACCCGGAGGAGTACGACAAGGTGCGCATCCTGCGCCGCGTGCTGGCCGACATGCACCCGGTGGAAGCGATGGAAATGCTCCTGAACAAGTCGCGGAAGACGAAGTCCAACATGGAGTTCCTCCTCTCGATGAACCTGGGCTAACTTCAGCACCCCCCGGCCGCATGGCCGGCGGGTTGAAGCGTAAGGCACCCTCGACCGCGGTTCGCCGTGATCGAGGGTGTTTGCGTTTGGAGGCGAGATCCGCGATGACAGAATCGGAATGGCTGAGATCGACGAACCCTTGCCAACTGCTTCGCGAGGTCTGTCCGCAGCACGTCCTGCGCGGCGAAGACGATTCACTACCGCGGAAAGAATTGCTGTTCACTTTTGCCGCGTGTCGTCACTGGAGGTTTCAAATCCGCAAAGAGTGGGCGGCACAGATCGCGGATAACGAGCGCGTGTTCGAGGAAACGGGTCGGGGACTCACGCGGAGCGAGCAAGACGCGCTGGATTTTGACATCGATATGGCCCGCGACGATTCGCGGACGAGAGAGGCGCGGGAACATTATTCGTTCCTGCGAGTAGTCGCCTTCGGTGTTTGGGATTTTGATCCCGGTGAGACTGTTGATTATTTCCTTCTGTCCGCACTATCTGATTGCGCTCGCGATATTTTCGCCAACCCCTTCCGCCCCGTTTCTTTCTCCCCTTCGTGGCGCACGTCCAACGCAGTCACACTTGCGTCCCAGATGTACGAGTCGCGTGACTTCAGCGCGATGCCGATCTTGGCGGACGCGCTTCAAGACGCCGGGTGCGACAGCGCGGATGTGCTGGACCACTGTCGCGACCCGAAGCAGATTCACGTCCGCGGGTGCTGGGTCGCAGACCTCGTTTTGGGCAAGACCTAACCCCCCACCCCCCTTCCCTAAAAAGGAAGGGGGAGCAAAACCAAATACAGCAGGCGTCGCGCGACCTGTGATGGTTTTAAGCCCCTCTCCGTTTAGGGGAGGGGTTGGGGAGGGGTTACAACCACAACGCCGAGAAGGGCACGCCATGTTCACGCTGTCGCGGGACGAGGTACGCGAACTGGATCGCCGGGCCATCAACGAGTTCGGCGTTCCGGGCGTGGTGCTCATGGAGAACGCCGGCCGCGGGTGCGCAGAACTCCTCATGCGCCTGAATCTGGAGCGCAAGCCGGTCGTGATTCTGTGCGGGCCGGGTAACAACGGCGGCGACGGCTTCGTCATCGCGCGGCACCTCGATAATCACGGGTGGCCGGTGAAAGCGTGGCTTCTGGCGGATGCGAAAAAGCTAACGGGTGACGCCGCGGTGAACTACGGTGCGGCCAAAGCGAGCGGGCTTGTCGGCGATCAGGTCAGCGCCCTTGATGGGTGGGTCGTAGATGCCCTCTTTGGCACGGGGTTGAGCCGCGCACTTGCGGCCCCTTACGACGGAGTCGTCGCCCAAATAAACGCCTCCCGCTGTCCGGTTCTCGCGATCGATATTCCCTCCGGTCTCGATTGCGATACGGGCGAACCGCTTGGGCCGACCGTGAAAGCCACGCACACCGCGACCTTCGTGGCCCATAAACGCGGATTCCTCAACACCGCATCGAAGCCCTGGACCGGCGAAGTTCACGTGATTGACATTGGCGCGCCGCGTGTCCTTGTGGATGAATACAAACAGAAGACTGGCGAGCGGCCGGCGTGAGCCGGCTGGTAACATCACACGGATTGTCACAACGCGCTGCGTGAGGGAACGCGATTCATGGACGCACTGCAATTCCTCGCGGCGAAGGACTCCAAGCGCCAATCGGTGTACGCCCTCGTCGGTGACGAAGACTTCCTGAAGCGGCACGCCCGCGAGCGCATCATTTCTGTCGTGCTCGGGGAGGAAGACCCGTCGTTCGCGGTCAGCGTGTACGCGGGAGACAAACTCGATTTCTCCACGGCCCGTAACGAACTCGAAACACTCCCGTTCCTCGCTCCGTGTCGCGTTGTGATCGTGGAAAATGCCGACAAGTTCGTGACGGACAATCGGCCCGCGCTGGAGGCGTACTTCACGAAACCGAGTCGCGTCGGGGTGCTGATTCTCGACGTCAAGACGTTCCCGGAAACTACCAAACTCGCGAAAGCGCTCCCCGACGCGGCCAAGATCGGGTGCAAGTCCCTGCCCATATACAAGCTCTCGGCGTGGTGCGTCGAATGGGCGAAGACCGCACACAAAAAGAAGCTCGTGGCAGGCGCTGCGGACTTGCTCGTCGAACTCGTCGGCACGTCGATGGGCTTGCTCGATCAGGAGATCGGCAAGCTCGCGAACGCGGTGGGTTCCAAGCCCGGTATTTCGGCCGAAGACGTGGACGCACTCGTGGGCCGCAGCAAGGCGGCCGACGTGTTCCGCATTATGGACGCGGTCGGCGAGGGGCGCCCGGGGGAGGCCCTGAGCATCCTTCAGGAACTGTTCGGCGAGGGCGAAGACCCGATGGCCGTTATCGGGCCGCTCACGGCCCAGCTCCGCAAGCTCGCTACCGTGGGGCGGCTCCATTTAGTAGAGAAAATGGCACTCGGTCCCGCGATGGATGCGGCCAACGTGCCGAAGTGGGACAAGGCGCGGATCAGTTTCGATAAGCAGCTCAAGCACCTCGGCGGGCGCCGACTGTTGAAACTTCCCGATTGGCTGGTCGAAATCAACCACGGTTTGAAGGGCGGGAACGCCCTTCCGGAACGGGTGCAAGTCGAGCGCCTGGTTGTGACCCTCGCGCGCCCGCTCGCTCTTGCAAAGGCGTGATGCAAACGGGTCGAGCAATTCAAAACATCCGGCCGCCGAGCGGGACGTCGTGGTCGGGCGCGAGCAGCACGACATTCCCTTCGGCGTCCGGCGCGCCCAGAACGAGCACTTCCGAGTTGAACCCGTTGATTTTGCGCGTCCCCAGGTTCACCGCGGCCACGACGAGCCGGCCGACGAGTGCTTCAACCGTGTAGAGCGCAACGAGTTGGGCGCTCGACTGCTTCACGCCGAGCGGCCCGAAGTCGATCCACAGTTTGAACGCCGGCTTCCGCGCGCCCGCGTTCGGTTCGGCACGCAGGACGCGCCCCATACGCACATCAACGAGGCCGAACGCTTCCAGTGGTTCCACAAAAGTCCTTAGTATTCGGAGATCACTTGCCCGTCGTTGCGCGTCGTGAGGCGCTCAAGTAAGATCGGGTCGGTGGTTTCTGGGAGTGCCCGCACACTGCCATCGGCCAAGCAGAACTGCACGACTCCGGAGTGCCGGCTCCCGAACTTCCATCCCGTATCGGTCGGGTTCGTTGTCAACGGGTTGGAGCGCGAAGCGGAGCGGCTCCAACACCGTGCGTAGTTCCCATTGTAGGTGGAACAGTCCGTCCACCCGACCCCGTGATTGCCCTTCGCAACCTGCTTTTCACCGATAAGGAGCGTGTTGGTCAGCCCGTCAGTGAAATCGGCGAACCGGAACCCGGTCTCCATCCGGAACGGGCCGTTCACGGCGTTGTTAACCTGGACCGACACCTGGCTCGCCGAGTCGCTTCCGCTCGGATCGAGGACCGCCGCGTAGTCGGACAACCCGCCGGGTTGGTGGGGGTAGTTCGCAGGAGCGATCTGCGGGACGTCCCCGGACACACTAAAGCCGTCCTTGCTGGTTCGGCGCGACGGGCAGAAGTAGCCCTTCACGTTGTACCGGGTGATAGTGCCCTGTTCGTAGTAGGTGAAATTGGGCCTCCATTCTCGGTAAAAGTTTTCCTCTTCGAGATGGGGCAGAATGAACACTGCCCAAGTCGCGCCGCCCTCGTAGACCAGGTTGTCCGCTTGGGGAGGGGGGACGATGGGGTGGATCCCGTACACGCGCGACGGGGGCAACCGCTCGAAGTTGTTGTGGTACATGTGCATGGCCAGCCCGATTTGCTTCAGGTTGTTGGCACAGGTTATGCGCGCCGCGGCTTCTCGCGCCTTCTGTACGGCCGGTAACAACATCCCGATCAAAATCGAGATGATGGCGATGACAACCAATAGCTCGATCAGCGTGAACGCTTTTCTCTTGAACACGGTCATCTCCTAACGGGGGAGGTCTTGCGATCCGGGGGGGCGAACCTGGAGCCCGAGCGCGCTGATTCGGAACTTGATGTCCTCGGGGTACCCGAATGCGACCCCGGAGAGTTGTACCTGGACCGAATCGGTCTTCTTCGGCGGAGCGGGAAACAGGAACCGAACCTCTGACACGTTCCCCGGCATCGCGCGGGGCGCGGGGCGCCCGCGGTCCGGAGTGAACGTGCCCTCAAATTTCGCCGGATCGAGTTGTTTGCCCGATCCATCAGTCACGCGCACCCCGTCCGTGGTCAAGCCGGCGGCCCACCCAGAGAGTGAAACTTCGCGCTCGAAGCCGACGTTGGCGATGTGCACGGAAATTTGAAGGTACGATTCCTTCGTCGTGCGCTTTGCGTTGTCCGGTCCGCGGAGCTCGACCGGCCCCACCACGGACCGGACCGTTACGCGGACGTCCTTGAGTTGCCACGAACTGCGCCCGGCGTCGAGCACCGCGCCGGGGGTGGTCATCGTCCTGATGCCGGTCCCGTGCTCGATCACAACCGGGCCTTGTGGCTCCTCGACCGGCGGGGCGTCCCACGGGTCCAGGTTGAGCCACGACGGGAGGAGCAGCACAACCACCGCGACGCCCGCGTGCAGCAGGGCCGCCAGCGCCCCTCCGATCCGGGCGCGCCCTTCCGCGCCGAGACACAGTAGCCCCCCGATGAACCCGATCGCGGCCAGAGCGAGCGCGATGAGCCGGCCGAACGGGAGCTGGGACGCCAGCACCGTTGGCCCCACGAGCGTGAGCGCCCCGAGCGCGAGCAAGAAACCGGCGTCGGTGGGCGCGGCCGGTTCGCCCGCGTCGGGGGTAAACACCGGGGCCGGTTGTGCCGCGGGACGTGATTGGGGGCGCGGCTCCGCGGGCAGGACGGGTGACGGCTCGGTCACGTCCAGGGCGTCCATCGCGCGGGTCTCTTCGACCGCGGGCAGTTTCAGTTTCGGCTTCTCGGCCGACGGCGCGGAGATCACGACCGCGTCCGCGCTGGCTTTCGCGACCCAATCCGGGAGATCGTCGTCCGGAACGATCGTGAAACTGCTCTTGCACTTGGGGCACTTGGCGCTGGCGCCCAGCGCGGTGCCCTTGGCCCGAACCCCACCGGAACGGCAATACGGACAGATGGCTACGATTGTTGACACGCAAACACCGGCATGTGAGAGAGGGCAGAGCGGAGGTGATTTCGCAACAGTTGTAACAGGTGTGACGGGATATGCCAAGAAATTTCGGCTCATGAGGCGTCAGGCGGGTAGGCATCGGGGAAGTTGGTGGGAACTGTGTTCAGTTCGGTGTAGCTTTGAGCGTCGTGGGGAATTTACCCGGGCAGGAGGTCGTTATGTCCGAACCGCTTGAACCTACACTCGAAGCCAAAGCCCAAGAATTGGCCGCGCGCATCAAGGCTCGATCCGCCGACGCCATCTTGGGGATGGCACGTCGGCTCGTTGCGACCACCGATGACGACCTCTTTGGTGACACGGAGTTCGCGTTGCGGGACCAAGCCCAAGGCATCGTCGCCGATGCTTACGCGGAACACCTCCCCCAAAAAGTGGCTACACCACCAGCGCCATCGACTGCCCCCACTGCTCCCACCGCGCCCCCTTCCACGGGTACCGCGAGAAAACGGTCGAAACGCTCGGCGGGCCGGTCACCTGCAACCGCGCCTATTACTACTGCGGGCTCTGCGCCAAAGGCTCCTGCCCTTGGGACGGGCGAGTCGGATTGACCGCTGGGCGTCTCTCGCCGGCGGTGGAACGACTCGCCACGCTCTGCGGGGCCGTCGCCGACAGTTTCGAGAAGGGAGCCGAACTGTTGAAGGAGACCACCGGCGTTGTGCTGAGTGCATCGACGGTGCAACGGACCACCGAAGCGACCGGGGAACGAATTGCCGAACACCTTCAGAAGGGTCGCACCTTCGGCGGCAAAGTGGCGTGGGACTGGTTCCGGGACGCGTGCGGGCGCACCGTGGGCTACATCGGGATCGACGCCACCGGCGTGCGCCAACAAGGGCCACGCGGCGAAGCGGCGGATGGTCGGATGGCCTACGTGGGGATGGTGTTCAACCCGCTCCCGGATCGCGAGCGCGTGTTCGAGTGCCTGCCCAAGCCGGGCGTGGCGATGAAGGCTCGGTACATCAGCGGTTTGTACCCGCTGGCGGAAATGGGTCCGCTGATACGCCGCCAGGGTGCTCAAGTGGACTTGGACCGTGCGGAGGTGTGGGTGGCGCTGACCGACGGCGGCGCGGGCTTGGAGGACTTCGTGCGGCTCAACTTCCCGCGTGTGGAAGCAGTGATCTTGGACTTCTATCACGCGGCGGAATACCTGGCGCAGTTGGCGCGTGCGTTACACCCGACCGACGAAGGCGCGGCACTTGCGCAGACGAAGTCGTGGTCGCGCCTGTTACGAGACGAATGGGGCCATGTGATGATCGGGGTGCTGGAGGGTTGGGAATGGCCGAGCCGAAAAGGGTTGGCGACGGTGCGGAGTGAGGTGCTGGGTTACTTCCGCAATCAGGTGGATCGGATGGACTACCCGAGTTACGAAGCCGCCGGCTGGTACATCGGTTCGGGTGCCGTCGAGAGCGCGTGCAAGACGGTGGTGGGACAGCGAATGAAGGGATCGGGAATGCGGTGGAGCGAACCGGGCTCCCATGCGGTCTGCCATGTCCGCGCGTTGTATCGCAGCGAACGCGGCCAGCGGACCGACTTCTGGCGACGGTCCACGACCACATGAAACAAACATCCACCAACTAATGTGACGCTTACCCGCGTCAGGGGTGATCAGGAGCATAATTCTCAGCGTATCGGGTATCGCGTCTTTGAGGTTGTATGACCACAGAAAGATGGTGACGAATTGTTATATTTTGTGTTTGCTAATAAATATGAACGAATTCGCGATCGTTCGCGGCGCGGCCCACTATCCTTCCAGGGTGTTGTCATGCACTTCGCGAATCCCGTCCCCGTCGTCATCTCGCGCCCACTCCCGCTGACCGGGCGTGTGGTTCACCGTCGCATGACCGCGATTGTTCTGCGCCAACCGGGCGTACCCCTTCCATTCGTCGGTGTACACCATCGCCTCCGCGACGGTCGACGAGCCGACGAATGAGGTAAGCGTCTCCTGATCCGTTCGACCCACGACCGCGAGGGCAACCGCGCCACTTCCCCGGCCGACGACTCCGACCACCGGCGGGCGATCGTTGTCGAAGTTCCCGTGGCCCCGTTGCTTGTTGGCCCGGCGCCGAGGCGGGTCATCGGGGTCCGGGTGGCAAATGCCTTTTTTCCCCCGCGTTCGGGAACATTTCATCGGCCTCGGTTGTCGAACCGGGCACCGGACCCATGTGCTCCGCGGCTTGCAAAGCCAAGCCCTGAAGTCGGTGCCGGAGTGTGAGCAGGTGCTTGCGATCACATCCGAGTTCGCGAGCCAGCTGTGCGGTTGGTGTGCCCTGGCAGATGCCCCGCAGGATCAACACCTACGGGACGGGCGAGCGGTGCGTCTTCTGGAGCGCGGTGCCCGTGTACGCGTTGAACACGGCCCCGCAGTGGCGGCACCGGTAGTCGAACACGGGCGCGCGATGGCGGTCGTGAACGGACAACGCATCGCCCCGCCGGCACCCGGGGCAATGCAATCCGTCGGGGTGTAGCGTGCCGACCAGGAACTGGTCGCACGCATCGATGTCCATCAACTCCCGGATCGGGAAGTCCATCCCTGGACGCTCCAAGAAAGAAGGGCGCACGGCCAGAAAGGATAACCGCTCCTACGACCTGAAAACACCCGATTCACCCCTGATGCCTCATGAGCCAAAAGTGTTACTGAGTGGCCGTCGCGTGCGAGCAGGTACGCAGTGGTTGCGCCCGCGATCCCAAATCCGACGATCCCAACGCGGAATTTTCGGGCCACGGGCGATCTCCTGGCAAACGGTCCCGGACTCAATTGGTCGGGAGGTTACCAGTTCGCGGGCCGGTTCGCGACCACTTTTTCGGTCGGTCGCGTGGTACGGATCGCGCTCTACATCTTGGAAGCCCGAGTCGGTTGCTTCTGGGCAGTGATCTGGAGCATCGCGCGCGTTTCCCGCAGCGATTCAATAACCGTCTTGGAGAGCGATTTCCGGATCAGCCGGATCGTTTCCAGGCCCGCACACTCGTGGAGGCGCAAGAAGCCGGGGCACTTTTCCATCTGGTAGTTGGCCAACTTCCGTTCGCGCTGAACGTGGTTCGCAAGCCCGTCGGCCGCGGCCGTCAGAGCAACCAGCACCGGGTGATCCCGTTCTGCTTTGGGGAAGTGGTGATTCAGAATCGCGCTCGTGACGCCCGGCGAGAGCTTGTTCGCGTTGGCGAACCGGACCCCGATCTCGCAGTGATCGAGTTGCAGGATGTCGCGCTCGCGCCCCAGGATGCCGCTGTCTTCCTCGAACGTCATGGGATCGGCGTGCATAAAGGCATCGGGCGCCCGAACACACACGATCACGCGGCCGATATCATGGAGCAACCCGGCGGTGAACTCTTCCCCGCGGAACCCGAGTCCGCCCGCGTTGTTCAACCGCGACGCCAGCGTCGCGGTAAACAGAGCGTGCCGGAGCAGCCCTTCGCACATGACACCGACTTGGGGCGTACTGTATTTGAAGACCCCGCCCACCCCAACAGCCGCGATAATCTGCTGGCACCGGCGCATACCCAGACGCACGGTCGCTTGTTGGACGTTTTCGGTCCCGCGCTTCCCGCGGAACGCGGCCGAGTTCGCGAGTTTGAGCACCGCTACAGCGAGCACCCCGTCCCGCCGGACCAGTTCGGCCAGGTTCGCGAGCGTCGCGTTCTGGTCGTTCGCGAGCGCGAGGGCGCGCACGGTCGTGTCGGAGAGCGTCGGGAACGACTCGACCTTTCCGAGATCGCGGATGAGTGCTGGCTGGGCCAACACATTCGGCGTCTCGCGACCAAAGAGCCGCGTAAAAGCTTTGAAGAACATGGAACGCTCACGGGTCGAGTCGGGTGTCGGGGGTGCCGGCTAACTTCCTATAGGACGTGAATTGACCTTCTGCCAGCCAATAGGGATTATCGGCGATATGTGAGAGTGCAAATGCGCGGACGGAACAATTGGGAACCGGCATGAAGATCGGCGGAGTCGTGCTGTGCGGCGGAAAATCGTCGCGAATGGGGCGGCCGAAGGCGTGGCTCCCGTTCGGCGGCGAATTCATGCTCCAGCGCGCGGTTCGCGTTCTGAGCGAAATCGTCGAACCGGTTGTTGTCGTTGCGGCGCGGAACCAGGACGTGCCACCACTACCATCTGAAGTCGCCATTGTTAGCGACGAAATCGACGAAAAAGGCCCGCTCGCAGGTTTAGCTGCGGGTTTAGCCGCACTCGCGGGGCAGTGCGATGCGGTGTACCTGTCCGCGTGCGACGTGCCGTTTCTGAAGCCGGAATTCGTGCGCCGGGTGGTTTCGTTCTTGAGGGAGGAAAGGCAACCTCCCCCCCCGCCCCCCTTTCCTTCAGGGAGGGGGGATGGGGAGGTAGGTTCGGCCCCAAACGCCCCCTTCCCTTCAGGGAGGGGGGGCGCAGGATTACGTGCCACCGTTCCTCGTGTCGGCGGGTTCCTTCATCCACTGGCCGCAGCGTACCGCATGGAAGTTGCGCAGGTCGTGCGTGCGATGCTCACAGAGGGGCAACTGCGTGCGACGGACCTCTTCGACCGCGTTCCGACGCGCGTAATCGAGCCCGAAGAGTTGACCGACGTGGACCCCGAACTGGCGTCACTCCGTAATCTGAATTCGCCGGAGGATTACGAGGCCGCACTGCGGCTCCTACCGACCGGTGCCGAGGATCGCCCGTAAACCAGCCCGCATCTCGCGTGTAGGCGGGTTCTCGGGTTTCCGTCCCCTGACTTCTGGTTTCAGCCATGCACCCACACAAGCCGCACTACGACCGCCACGCCGGGACCGACGCGAACAAGGCGTTTCTGCACAAGATCAGCCGCGAGCGGATCGACCCGGCGGGTGTCGCGGGTGGTACGAGCGCGGCCGATCTCATCGACGGCGCGTTCCTGTCTTACAACGGCGGCCGGCTCCGCGAGGGCTGCCAGTTGTACGTGCGGAAGATGCTCGCGAACAACGGCACGATCGGCCTCGCGCTCTCGGGCGCCCTTACGCCGGCCGGACTGGGGATGTCGTGCTTGGTGCCACTCGTGGAAGCCGGGTTCATCGACTGGATCGTTTCGACCGGCGCGAACCTGTACCACGACACGCACTACGCACTCGGCATGGACCTGTACCAGGCCGGACCGAGCCTGCCGGACCTGGAACTGCGCGAAAATCAGGTTATCCGCATTTACGACATCATTTTCGACTACGAGAACCTGCTCGGAACGGACAAATTCTTCCGCACCCTCTGTCGCGGAGAGGCGTTCCAGCAGACAATGGGGACGGCCGAGTTCCACAACCTCGTGGGCAAATACCTCGCGGAGCGCGAGGACCAAACCGGGCACCGCGGGAAGAACTTGCTGGCCGCCGCGTACCGCCACGGGGTACCGATCTTCACCAGTTCGCCCGGCGACAGTTCGATCGGCATGAATCTCGCGGCCCTCATGCTCGAAGGCAGCAAGCTCCGAATCGACCCGCTCCGCGACGTGAACCAGTCGGCCGCGATCGTGTGGGACGCAAAGGCATCGGGTGGAAATAGTTCAGTTCTGATCCTCGGGGGCGGAAGTCCGAAAAACTTCATGCTCCAAACGGAGCCGCAAATTCAGGAAGTACTCGGGTTGCTCGAGGCAGGGCACGATTACTTCCTACAGTTCACTGACGCGCGCCCCGACACCGGCGGGTTGAGTGGTGCGACGCCGAGCGAA
The DNA here is from genome assembly GCF_001610855.1 of Gemmata sp. SH-PL17. Lineage (NCBI taxonomy): Bacteria > Pseudomonadati > Planctomycetota > Planctomycetia > Gemmatales > Gemmataceae > Gemmata > Gemmata sp. SH-PL17. The sequence continues at coordinate 6,488,301 of NZ_CP011271.1, read as the reverse complement.
GCGATGACTTGGGGCAAGGTCGACCCCGACAAACTGCCGGACTCGGTCACGTGTTACGTCGATTCGACGATCGCACTCCCTCTCCTGACCGCGTATGCGCTCACTCGTACCGAGAAGCGCGTACCGAAGCGCCTGTTCGACAAGTTCCCGGAGTTGACCCGCCGACTCGAAGAAGGGTACGCTCAGACGGTTGCCAAGCGCGAGGAGTGACGGAATGCGATCACGTCTCTTTCCCCGACCCACCGCGAGCCGGGCGCTCCTGGCCGCGGTGCTCGTTGCGTTTGCGTCCGCGGCGCCCGCGCCGGCCCAACAGCCGCGCACGGAAGCCCCACGGGAGCCGAAGTACATCGACGACGACGACGTGTACAAGCGCTTGTACGACAAGCTCGAAGAGCTCGCGAAGGCCGACAAACTGCTGGCGCACGACAAACTCGTCGACCGAATGAAGGCCGGCCCCGCAAAGATCGCGACGACCAAATCCGGCGACAAGGTCTTGGCACCAGAAGACGTGTACAAGTCCGCGGTTCGTAGTGTGTTCATCGTCGGAAGCGTTTACCCGGACAAGGACGGGAACTGGGAAAGCGGCACCTACGCGACCGCGTGGGTCGCAGCGGCCGACGGCGTGCTGGTCACCAACTGGCACGTGTTCGAGGATCTGAAGCCGGGCGAAATGTTCGGCGTCTCCGACCGCGACGGGAACGTGTACCCACTCACTGATTTCCTCGGGGGCAACAAAACGGCCGACGTCGCGGTGTTCCGCATCGGCGCGAAGGGGCTCACCCCGCTCCCCATCGCATCGGGACACGCAGATGTCGGCGCGTGGGTCGGAGTCATCAGTCACCCCGGCGATCTGTTCTATCTGTATACACAAGGCGCTATTACGCGGTACAGCACGAACACTAACGAAGACGGCAAAACCGAAAAGTGGATGGGCATTACCGCGGAGTACGCGAGCGGATCGAGCGGCGCTCCGGTGTTGAACAAGTACGGTGCGGTGGTCGGCATGGCGGCCCTCACCCTCAGCCTCGATGCGGGCGACGACGGCAAGAACCCCGCGCGCCGCATCCGCGCGATGAAAATGCCGAAAAAGGGTGCGTCGCGTGCCGACGACAAGAAGGACGACAAGCTCAAAGATCCCGCAAAACCCGACCCGAACCCGAAGGGATCGACCCTCCAAATGGTGGTGAAGATGGTCGTTCCCGGCCCCACGGTCCTCAAGTGGCTCGGCAAACAGGAATGAAATAGCAGCCACGGATGAACACAGATAACACCGATCAAGAAAAACTTTTGGCAAGATGAACGGGATCGCAATTCACAATCCTGTTCATCTTGTTAATCCTGTCGAAATCTCTTTTTGTCTTGATCTGCGTTATCTGTGTTCATCCGTGGCGATTTTTCTCTTCATGCCCGTGGTTGTTCTTCGTTATTTCTCTCTGATCCACTCCGTTCCGAATCGCGCCAGAGTGAGCCGTCCGTAGTTCGCACCCTTTTCGCCGGCGCGTTCGTAGAAGAGCAAGACGGGACCGTCTTTTGTGGCTGCCAGATCCGAGTAAGCGCTGAAGCCACTCTCCACGCTGCGTTTCGCGGCCCAAGTCTTGCCATTGTCTTCACTTAAACGCACAGTCAGGTTTTTGCGATCGCGTCCGCTCCCCGGAGCGGGAGGAACTTTTGCGCCGGTTTTCTCCAGATTGTCAGGGTTACTGAAGAGTAACAACGGCTTCTTGCCCGGAAGCACAAGAATGCTGCCCACACAGACGGGTTCTACGAGTGCATCATCGAACACGGGCTTGCTCCACTTGGTCGCGCCGTCCGCGCTATGAGTGACGAGCCGGCGATTGTTCTTCGATTCGCTGCGTGCGTTCAGCACAACGGTGCCGTCGGACAGCTCCGCGACACACGATTCGTTGGGGTTCACGTACTCCGCTGTGTGCGGAACCGCGATCTCGCCGGCCTTCCAGGTCTTCCCCGCGTCATCGCTGAAAATGGTCGTCACAACACTCGGGCGGTGTGCGTGGCCACCAGTGCCGAGCGAGAGCCACACGGGGCACAGCAATCGGCCGCTTTTGAGCTGAATCCCGTGACCGGGACCGGTAGCGAGCACCTTCCAGTCGTAGCCCTTCTTGATGGGGTCAAAAGCACTCGCGGTAATCTCGGTGGGCGCGGTCCAAGTCTTGCCGTAGTCATCGGATCGGGCGTAAAAGCACCGCATGTATTCGAGGCAAAAGAGCAGGTGAACCGCCCCCGATTTGTCCGCGATCATGACGGGGTTGTTGTACGTCACGTCGTCCTTGTTCGCGAGCTTCTGCGCGAGCGCAACGGGGTTCTTCTCCTTCGGTCCGGGCACGTCCGCGATCTTCTTCGGCTCGTCCCAGGTCTTGCCCCCATCAGCACTTCGGCGGAACAGAATGTCGATCTCGCCCCAATCCCCGCGGGCGCTCTTGCGCGCCTCGCAGTACGCCAGCACCACACCCGATTTGGTGACCACGATCCCCGGAATGCGGTACTGTTTGTACCCGCCTCGGTCCGCATCAAAGAGGTCGATCTTCTCCGGTTCTGCAGCAAACGCAGGTACAGAAAACGCGGCTAATACGAGCACCAAAGCGAAACGAGTCACGACGCGATCTCCACGAAATCGATACAACCGGAGCAATTCCTAGAGCGATCCCAAAGCCCCTCAATTACGCCCCGAAGTGCTCTGGACGCGAGCACGCGACCGGCGGAAAAGTAGAATATCTGCCCGATCCTTAAGAGGTTACGCCGATGTACCGAATCCTAGCTCTGTTCGCCCTTTGCGTGCTGCCGACGGGGAGTTTCGCACAAACGGTTGTCGTTCCCGTCGCACCCACTTTGACCGGAAAGTGGTCCGGCTATTGGGTTAGTGACAAAAACGGTCACACCGGACCGCTGCACGCGACATTCACCCCACTCGGCGACGATGCGTACCGCGTGAAGTATCGCGGTCGGTTCGCGAAGGTGATCCCGTTCCGGTACACGACCACGATGGACGTTGTCGGAACCGGAGACGGCGCGGTTGTGCTCTCCGCGGAGAAACCACTCGGGCCGTTCGGCACGTTCCGCACGACCGCGACCGCAACGAACGCGAACTTCGACGCGACGTTCACCAGTCGCCGCGATTCCGGACGGTTCGTGCTACAACGCAAGTAGCCACCTTTTGTCCACAACCGCATATTCAGTTTAAACTTAAGATCCGAACACGGGCCTGCCAGTGCTAACAATTGCTAACGTTTTGGACTTCGGGGCAATCTGCTGGAGTGAACCGAAGCCCGAATATCGCAGCAAGCGCCGATACACCAAATCATTCGATTCTCGAAACGCAAAAGGCACTCGTGAGGCATTATCAATCGGGGCTAACAATCGCCACAAAACATCCAAATCCGGCCGATTCGTGATACGCTTTCGCCAAAATCGGGAGCCTCTTGTAGCGTTTGATTGAAATTTTGCCTTCGCCCCGAAAAAACCGACAAACACAACGCGGGGGAGGCTCTGTATCCCCATTGCCACCAACACCCAAATCATACCCCAATGTACTAAAGTTCACAACCAGAATCCCCTCGAATTTGTCTCGTCGTTTCCGCGCCCAACTGCTGTTGACACCGTCGTGAAGTGCGGGTACACGCCGCCGCATGGTCACGTTGCGCCATTGCGCCGGCAGCCGGACGGTGTTCGCGGGGTCGCTCATTGCCCTGGCAGTCCTGGTCGGGTGCCAAACACCCCGACCGGCGGAACGCGCGCGCGCCAAAGCGCACCGGGTACTCGCGTCGGAAGACGGCCCGCCCATTGTGCCGCCCGGTGCGGTGCTCGCGTCCCCGGCGGACCTCATTGTCGGGATGCGCAAGCCACAACACGTACTCGCACTGTCGAGCGGCGGTCTATACGGCGCGTACTCGGCCGGGGTGCTCGACGGCTGGACGCGCACCGGCACGCGCCCCGAGTTCGACGTGGTGACCGGCACGAGCACCGGCGCGCTGATCGCCCCGTTCGCGTTCCTGGGGAGCGAGTACGACGCACAGGCGGTGAAGCTCTACACGGGCGTGCGCACCTCGGACATCTTCCACATGCGGGCCTGGGTGACGATCCCGTTCCGCGACGCGCTCGCGACCTCGGAGCCGCTCCAGAGGCTCATCGAATCGCAAATCACTCCGGCGCTGTTGGACCGCATCGCGGAAGAGCACCGTAAGGGCCGGCGCCTCTACGTGGGCACCACCGACCTGCGCACCCGGCGCGCGGTGATCTGGGACATGGGGGCGATCGCGTGCCGCCCGCGCCCCGAGGGGGGCACGCTGTTCCGGGACGTGTTACTCGCGTCGGCGTCGATCCCCGGCGTGCTCCCGCCTGTGCCCTTCCGCATCGCGGTCGACGGGCAACGCGAAACCGAGTACCACGCCGACGGCGGGGTCACCGCCCCGCTGTTCATGCCCCCGGGCGTGTTCGAGCTGGCGCGGCTCGGACCCAATACGGACCCCATGCAGACGCGCGCCAACTTCTACGCGATCGTGTCCGGCCGGCTGTACCCGGAAGAAGGCCCCGTGCGCCGGCGCATCCTGCCCGTGCTCGGCGCGAGCACGGGGGCGATGCTGTTCGCCCACTGCCGCGCGGAACTGGCGAACACGTACTGGCAGTCGCAACTCGCGGGGATGCGGTACCACATGATCGCGCTCCGGCAGGACACCGAAATTCAGGTCGATACCGCCGTCAGCTTCGATCGCAAGGTGATGACGCAACTATACCAGGAGGGGTTGAACGACGGGCAGGACGGGCCGAGCTGGATGTACATTCCCCCGGCCCTCAGCCCGTGCGACGGTAACTACGCACGCGGCGGCCTCCGGCTCCGCACCATGCCGCCCATGCAGCCACCGGCTCCGTGATACCGTCTCGTTTTGATGGTCTTCTGTAGCCGGCCTCTGTGAGGCCGGGACATCCACAGTTTGTGGCTCACCGGCCTCACACAACGAATTGCAAACGTGGATCGCCCGTGGTGGTGGTTTTGCCCTCTCCCCTTGCGGGAGAGGGTCGCCGCGCTTCGCGGCGGGGTGAGGGGTGTTGCTTCCACACTCGGGCGCCCACCCCTCACCCGGTTCGCAAAGCCTCACCACCCTCTCCCGCAAGGGGAGAGGGCACAACCAAAAGCCGATCTACAACCCACGTTTGCAATTCGTTGACAGAGGCCGGCTACAGAAGATAACTAATCAGCACGATTCGGTATGAGAGGGGTGCACGGTACCACTCGAACCGGTCGCGATCGAGTCGGCGTTCGACGACTGACCGATACCAACAGACCCTACTTTTACAGAGGCGAGAGCAAAAATGGCGACCCTACTCCTCCATAAGGGAGTGACTTTTGAAGATCAGACCGTTTATCTCTCGGGCAACGCTTACGTTGAATGCAACTTCGCGAGGTGTACTTTCGTTTTGAGGGACGCCCCCTTTCATATTGAAGGGGGAAAAGCGGAAGGATGTGTCTGGCACCTTGACCTTGTCGTTCACGACCCCGCACAGTTGACTGCCCTTATCACATTCTTGCAAAGCAGTGTTGCGGGCTCGATACCGAATGCACCAGAGAATCAAACCCCGCCCACCGCTTCTCCACAAGCGTAGCTCCAATGACTTTGGCCCGTGAGGGCTGTCCTCACGGGCCAGATACGAACACGAGGGTGGCAATCACCCAACAGCGCTTGGACGGTGAACATCAATTATGGGGAAGCTGGCTTGTGGTGCCAGTCGTTCAAGGAGTGCAGCCGGCCCCTGGTGGGTTTCAAGGAACCGCTCATCGGGGTGTAGTGGATAGACGGTGTAAAACCGGATCTCCCGTCCATCAGCGACGCGAACCTGAGCGGTGCCTGACTCCGGGTGAAACAGGAGAAGGCTGTCGAAAGGAAGGCCCGGTGCCAGGGGTTGAGGCGGGCTCCCATTCGCCAGGATGCCGTACCCGGGGCCGATCCACGTTCGGTGCTCGTGGAAGAAATGGGCCGCCCGGCGCAGCCATTCGATTGCCCACCCACTTCTTGAATCTGCAAGCGAGTCGGGGTTGAGTTTCCAATCGCTCGGCAGAAGCAGCACCAATTCCGCGTACCGGTCATCTTCCCGCCCCGCGGGAACTGTGAGTGCGCGATCACTCATCCCTGTCGTAAAGAGAAGCAGGTACCCGTGCCCGGGTGCTGGCGGAACGATATGCACTGAAACAGCGACTTCGCCCGGCACAATCTCCGCGATGCTGAGCGGTTCAACGGGACCGATCCTCAATGCGAAATGGCGAACGATTTCTTCGCGGAGTGTCACTGGCGATTCTGGGGCAGGTGCAGTGGGGGTTGCACCGTGAGCCAGGAGAAGTTCAGCGACCTCGGTCCGACCACGGTCAAGTGCTTTACTTAATACACTCGTCGGCGGAGAACCCCACGAAACATTCGGATCGGCCCCACGGTCAAGCAACAACTGTGTCATTTTGACAGAGTCTATGGCGACTGCGAGGAGCGGTGCCCCTCCCCAACCAACATCGGTTGTGAGGATCTTGGCCCCGTGGTCGAGAAGCAAACGCGCAACATCCACTCGATCGTAGAGAACGGCATCTTCAAGTGCCGGGGTCACATCAAGACCCACCTGCACGAAAAACTCCACAGTTGCGATATCCGCATATTTCGCAGCAATCTGAAGCCACGACTCGGCCCCCACATCCTCTTGGAGGAACCCGGGATGGTCCGTCAAAATTTGTTGGAGTTTGACAATATCGTTCCTCTTAATCGCATCGTAGAAATCACGGAATGGCAGTTGGCTCATCACTTGGGCTCCGTGGAAAACCATTTTCCCACTGTTTTTCTCGCCTTATCCTGATCGACCCACCAGCCGCGCCTTGTGCGTTCATCACTCGCTCGCGGACTGCGCTGACGCCCCACACTTCGCACTCACAGTCCCGGCGGGGTGAGCGTTTCGTCCGAGAGCCGGCCGCCGTGCTTCTGGATCTGCTCGCGCACGAGCACGACGAGCGCGTTGTGAATGCGCTCCTCAGCGCCCACGATGGTACAGGTGCGTTCGTCTCCGCCGGATACGAACACGATCTGCGTGATCCACGCGCCGGCCTCGTGTGCGATCAGCCGACCGGCCTCCACGTCGTAGTCGTTGGCCGTGATGATCGCGCCCGTTCCCCCGCGCCCGGCCATGTGCGCCAGAATCAGCGCGACCGATCCACTGTTGCGTAGTGCGGCTCCGCTGCGTGCGAGTTCGCTGAACGTGTCCGTTTGCGCGGCCAAATCCAGTCCGCGTGCGGAATAATCGATGAGCTGGTGCTTGAGCGGGTTCGCGGGGTCGACCGCGGGCACGAACACGGTCGCGCGGCGCTCGAGGTCGGTGCGCTCGATGACGAACGCCCCCTGCCCTCGCTCCGCCCAGAAGATGCGCCCGGACGCGGGGTGCGCGACCACACCGTCCGTCGTCACCCATCCCACGCCGTTCCACTCCTGGCACGCGATAGCGATGCAGAACTCCTCACGCCGGCACAGGAAGTTGCGCGTGCCGTCGAGCGGGTCGACCAGGAACCGGCGCTCCCCGACCGCGGGTAACGCGCGGTTCGGGTCGCCGTGTTCTTCGCCATAGAACCGGTGCGATGGGAAGTGCCCCTTCAGCACCTCGCTAATGCGCCCCTCGATCTCGTCGTCCACGACGCTCGCGATATTGTGCTCGTCCTTGTGAGTTGCGACCAGTCCGCCACCGGCCCAATGTGCCTCGAAGTGTTTCATCGCGATCCCGTTAGCCTCGAACGCGGCCTCGATCATCGCCCCGACGTGCCCGTAGTGCATCCCGCCCGGCAGTTTCCTCTTCACCACGCCGTCCCAGACGGGCTTGAGCACCGTGATGCGTGAATTCATCTCACCGCGAATCGCCCCGAAGTAGCGCCACATCTCCTTCGTCAGCGCGCCGTAGTCCTCCGCCCATATGCGTGCGCCTTTCGGGTACGAGTTCGCTTTCGCGAGCAGCAAGCGAACGTACCGTGTGTTCCGGTCGTCGTCGTTGAGGTGCGCCGGGTTCGTGCGGCCCTCAATCAGATCCCGCACCGCGCGCTCGGACCGTTCCAGCACGTCCTTGCACTCGTCGTACCGGCGCTCGAAGGCGTCGATCGCGTGCGGGGTCTTGAACGCCTCGCACAACAAATACCCCGCGATCATCCCGACCGAGAGGTTCCGCCCGTGCTTGGGGTGGTACAGCCAGTCGTAGAACTTCAGGATTTCGTCGAGCGTGTCGCGGTAGCGGTTCAGACACCCTCGGAGCGTTTCCACCGGGATCGCGGGTATCGTCGGAACGAGTTTGTTGTCGTCCGGGAGGAGCGTTTCCTCGAACAGAATCGGGAGCGAGCGCCCGGCCCCATCGACCAGTGACGGGCCGTGAATGTACACCGTGGAACAAAAATCCCCGTTGGCGAAACCGGTCTCCGCGTTCGTTTCCACGAAATGCGCGTCTTCCAACACTTGCGCGTAAGCATCACCCGATGTGAATGTCTCCGACGCGCCGCGTTCGAGGACCGCGGTCCCCAAATGGGTCTTGCGCAGGTCGCCGTTCGCGTCGCGCCGGTAGCCCGCGTAGGCGGGCATGGTGCGCCGAGTGTGGGCTTGTTCCCCGATCGTTGGGGAGAGGTCCATGCCGCGCACCAGTTCGTTCGCGGGCACGAACTCGACCACGCGCCAGACGTGGTTCGTGAGTTCGCCGGTCACGATCGCCGACGCCATCTCGAACCGGTGCAGGTGAAGCCGTTCGAGGGACGCAAAGTTCGCCCCGCGCCAGTACACGTGGAGCCGGAATTTGAAGCCGGTCGCCCGATCGTCGTCGAGCACCAGTTTGTCGAACCCGATGGGGTGCGGGTACGATCGCGCGGCAATGGCCGCGAGTGCCTCTTCGTCCGCCAGGATCGACGCCACGATCGCGCGCACCACGCGCTTGTCCGCGAAACTCGCCGTGATCGTCCGGAGCGACTCCACATCACCGGTACTGTGATTGCGAAAGTACGCGCGGAGCACCTGCCGGCCGGTTTCGAGCGTCGGGGCCGAGAAGAACTCTTCGATCCGTGCAACGAGCCCGGGGAACCGCTCCGCGCGGTCCGCGAAATACGCAAGGGTCGCGGCACGCACGGAGAGTTGCGGATCGAACGACATGAGCCACCCTCGTTATGATGAACGTGTGCGGGTAGTATGCGTCGGAGCACCGGTGCAGTCCACCCACCCGTTCGCACAGGACAGCGGGTGCGGTTCCCGACAATCGGATTTCGCTCTCGGACTCCAGTGATTGAATGGCAATTGCGCGGATACAATGTTGGTCGAGTGCTCTCCCGTCCGCCAGATACGAGTTCCGTTAACGGCTCGGTTACCCAACACGCAGCGCACCCGAAACGCGATCACCAACCGGGGTGAGCATGGAATCATTGTTCGTCTTCACGTCCCCGCCGAGCACGTGCAGCTACTTGCCGGACCAGCAGTGGTCACTCACGTACCAGATGGTGTCGCAACTCACCCCCCTTGAGTACCAGGAGCGATTGAAGGCGGGCTGGCGCCGGTTCGGGTTCTCGCTCTTCAGGCCGACGTGCCCGGCGTGTACCGCGTGCCGGTCGCTCCGCGTACCGGTGGCGACGTTCAAGCCGGACCGGTCCCAGCGCCGGTGCATGGCCGCGAACGACGGCGACGTGAAACTGGTGATCGGGCTACCCGAGGTGACGGACGAAAAACTCGACCTCTACGACCGGTTCCACTCGTACCAACACGAACACGTCGGCTGGTCCGACCACGGCCCGAAGGACGCGAGCGACTTCGCGGAATCGTTCGTCGACAACCCGTTCGTCACGCAGGAGTGGTGCTACTACCTGGGCGAAAAACTGGTCGGCGTGGGGTACGTGGACAATTTCCCGGAGGGTTTGTCGGCGATCTACTTCTTCCACGACCCGGCCGAGCGGAACCGGTCGCTGGGCACGTTCAACGTGCTCTCGATCATCCGCGCCGCAGCGCAATGGAACCTGCCGCACGTGTACCTGGGCTACTTCGTCGAGGGGTGCCGATCACTGGAATACAAGGCGCGGTTCCGCCCGAACGAAGCACTTGGCGTGGATGGAGAATGGGAAGCGTTCCGGGAGGGGTGATCTGCGTTACAAAGATTTCTTGACAGGATTAACAGGATCGACAGGATACAAAACCAAATATAGGTCTTGATCTTGTTGATCCTGTTAATCCTGTCGAAACTCTTCTGAAGGTCATCAATCAGCCCGCAGGCACCGGCCGTTCACCAGCATCCGACCATTGCGGTTTACACGACTTCGGCGAGCTTCTTGAGTTCCGCGGCGATCGCGGACAGTTCCGATCGGCCGACGGTCAGCTCCTTACGGAGCACGTCCAGTTTCTCGACCGCTTCCGTGTGTGCTTGGCGCCGCGCCGTGAGTGATTTCTCGGTCTCGGTCACCGCCTGCTCGGTGTAACAGACGTCCTTCTCCGCCTGTTTCACATCGGCCGGGAGCTTGCGGATCTGGTTCTCCAGCGCGATCTGGTCGGCGATCAGTTGCGTTCGCGTGGCCCGCGCCTGGGCGCGCTTCACGACTTGGTTTTCGGGTTCACCAACCGGGGTCGGCACCGCGACCACTTGTACCCGCGTCGCGGCCACTTCCACCGACTCGCGGAACGACTTCCCGCGCGCCTTGTGGTACACGACCGTCAACAGGAACGTGCCCAGCGCGACCGATACCGGGACCGGGTTGGCCTCGATCCCGTCGGCCGCCCGCGCGACCGCTTTCATCGCCTGATCGAGGAACCGCGCGACCGCGACCGGTTCCACCGCGTAGACCGTACCAACGGCGGCGCCGACGCCCGCGCCCGTGAGCGCAATCAGCTTCTTCATGGTGTTCTTCCTTGGTGTTGTGCGTCCGCGACGGGCAAACCCGGATCGAGCCGCAGAATTGGACGTTCACCCGGATAGAGGCGTCGGATAACACTTGGTTCGCGCGATACGCGAAAGAAAATTGCCGGCACACGGGTCGCGTTACTGGAACCCCAGTACGAGCGAGACGCGCTCGATCGCGTGCCCCCCGCCGCTCACGGGCGCGTCCGCGGGGAGCACGCGGTGCTTCCACACGTACCGGCTCTCGCCGCTGAGCAGGAGCAGCGCGCCGACCGGGAGCGGGATGTCGGTCACCGCGTCGCCCTTCGCGATCTGGAACAGCACCTCGCGCTGGACGTTGAGGATCATCGTGACGACGCCGTTCGCCGGGATGTCGACATGGAACGGGAACCCCGCGACCTTGCCGTTCACGCGCTGGTAGAAGTTCATCGTGAGCTTCCACACTACCGGTTCCCGCGTGGGGAACGTTCCCAATCAAGCAGTGAGTGTTAAGCCGGGTAGTCGCGTTTCTTCGATGAACGCTCTCAACAGGTCCGGTCGATGTTTTACGGTGATCAGCTCCTCGACCACATGATCCCAGAGCTCCTGCTTGTCGTTGGCCGCTAGGTTTGCCAATCGACCGTACTTGGTCCAACCCCAGACGCCCTCGTCCGGGTTCAACTCCGGGACGTAGCCGGGGAAGTCCTCCACCACCACGCCCGGGTGCTCCGCCAGCCACGCCTGGACCGCCTTCGATTTCGAGTGGATCGGGTTTCGGTCCCAAATCACCGTCAGCGGACCCAACCGCCGGTGCAACGTCTTCAGGAACGCGACCATGTCCTCGCCGTGAACGTTGTGGTCGAGCAACTCGAAGTACAGGCCCGGGCGCCCGACCACCGGGCGGAGTGTGATGCAACTGATGGCCGACCACTTGTCCCGCCGGTCCCAGGCGCTCAACACCGGCGTCTTCCCCCGTGGGGCCAGCGTGCGCCGGACGGTCGGGGTCAGGAAGAACCCGGACTCGTCGAGGAACACGTAGTACGCCTTGCGCCCGAACGTTTCCCGGACGATCCGGGGGAACTCGTCGGCGACCCATCGGGCCACCTCCTTGTCGTTGCGCTCGCGGGCCTTGCGCCGGGGCTTCTGACTGGTCCACCCGAGGCGCCGCTTGAGGATCTTGCGCACGTGCTCGGGGTGATACTCGATCCGGAAGTGGTGCTCGATCAGCCGTGCGACCCGCGCGGCGGTCCACAACTCGTTGTGCCATCCGTTGGCCTTGGCTCCCCGGACTAGTAAGGCCTCCAACGTCCGGAGGTCGTCGTCGCTCAGTCCGGGTGCCGGTCCGGATTGGGGCTTGGCAGCCAAGCCACCCGGCTCCCGCGCGGCGCGCACCCACCGGGAAATAGTCTTGATGTGAACGCCCAGCACCTGGGCGACGGTCTTTCGGGATTGACCGTCGGCTACGGCTTGCACGGCCCGCTTACGGCGGCGTTCCAGTTCCTCAGCGGTTCCAATTGGTCGGCTCATATACGGTTAGAGGCACAGAGCAAGCGGAGGGTGCGTTACCAAAGCTGGAGCCGGTAGTTCCTGATCGGGCGCTACGAATCCCTCACTCGCGACCAGCCCGTGAACGCCGGGCGCGAGGTCGCGTGCGACGAAATCCGGGAGGTTCGCGTTGCGCTGGAAGTACGCGAGCGCGTGCCCGTCTTCACCGTACCGCGGGAAATATTCGCACCGGATCGTGCGCTGGTCCTCTTCGGTCAAGGCGACGCGCGCGAAGTGTTCCTCGCTTTTGAGGTTGTGTTCCGCGCTGCGCACGTAAGCCGGTTGCGGAATGTGGGCCGTCTCCAACGAGCCTTCCGCACCACCGACTGCGGTTTCCAGTCGCTCGTACAGCGCGAGTGACTGGCGCACGAGCTGCGAGCACTGGTCCGGCGCGAAGTAATCGGTGTCGAGGAACAGTCCCGGGATGTGGCGAAATTGCTGCCGAGGCATGGCACGAACCGGCGACGAGGAACGCCGTTCACGAGGGAACGACCGGGGCAACCTCACCGCGAGAGGATACCCGCGGCGCGCGACCGCTTTACACCCCGCTCCACTTGAGTTCATCGCTGCCCTCCGGGTTACCGTAATAACGGGCGCGGGCCGTGCGCGTTGGCGACCCGGCGCGGGCACCCGCGCATACCGCGTCCTTTCTGTGTTGCCCGCGATTCGGCCCACTCGTAATCTCAGGGCAGTTCCACTCTCTCACTCGACGAGTCTCTTTCCATGAGCCACAAGCGCGTGAACGTCGCCATCGTGGGCCTCGGGTTCGGGTCCGAGTTCATCCCCATCTACCAGGCGCACCCGGACGCCGAGATGTACGCCATCTGCCGGCGCAACAAGGCCGAGCTGGAGGCGTGCGGCGCGAAGTTCGGCATCCCGAAGGAGCGCCGGTACACCGACTTCGAGGCGATGCTCAAGGACCCGAACATCGACGCGGTCCACATCAACAGCCCGATCCCGGACCACGGCCCGCAGACCATCGCGGCGCTCAAGGCCGGCAAGCACGTCGCCTGCACCGTACCGATGGCAACCAAGAAGGAAGAAATCAAGGAGATCATCGAGCTGCAGCGCAAGACGGGCAAAGTGTACATGATGATGGAAACCGTCGTGTACGCCCGCGAGTACCTGTTCGCCAAAGATCTGTACGACCGCGGCGTGCTCGGGCGCATCCAGTTCCTCCGCGGGAGCCACCAGCAGGACATGGACGGGTGGCCGGGCTACTGGCCGGGCCTGCCCCCGATGTGGTACGCGACCCACTGCGTCAGCCCGTGCCTCGCGATCCTCTCGGACCCGGCGAAGGGCAAGCTCGCGCTCGCCGAGAGCGTGGTGTGCCACGGCTCGGGGCGCATCCGCGAGGAGTTCATCCCGATCTACGGCTCCCCGTTCGCCATCGAGACCGCGACGTTCAAGATCAAGGACTCGGACGTGTGCGCGGAAGTCACCCGCAGCCTGTACGACACGGCCCGGCAGTACCGCGAGAGCTTCGACGTGACCGCGAGCAACGTCAGCTTCGAGTGGCAGCAGGTGGAGGGCGAGGACCCGGTGCTGCACATGCGCGGGCTGCCCGAGCACCAGATCCCGCGCCGCGTGAAGGTGCCGGACTTCGCCGGGCGCCTGCCGGACCCGATCCGCAAGTTTACCGGGGCGATCCACGACGCGACGCACCTGAGCTTCGTGCAGGGCGGCGGGCACGGCGGCAGCCACCCGCACCTGGTCCACAACTTCCTCATGGCGGTGACCGGCAAGCAGCCCGCGTTCCCGGACGCCCCCACGAGCGCGAACTGGACCCTCGTCGGCATCTGCGCCCACGAGAGCGCGCTGAGCGGCGACCGGGTGAAGATCCCGATGTGGTGAGGTGAGAATCACCGGAACCGCAGATCAACGCAGATCAACGCAGATCGGAAACAAAAGCGAGGGCGGCGGTTGTGGGTAGAACCCACAACCGCCGCCCTCGCTTCGTCGGAAGCTCACTCTTCCGAACCGAGACTACTTCTTGTCGTCCGGCTTCTTGTCGTCACCCTTCTTGTCATCCGGCTTTGTACCTTCGGCCTTCGGCATCGGCTCCGCTTTCTTGTCGTCCGACTTCTTATCCTCCGGCTTCTTATCGTCGGACTTTTTGTCGTCGCCCTTCTTGTCATCGGGCTTCTTATCGTCCGCCTTGGGAGTAACGACCGGCGCGGGCACGACCGGCGTAACGGGGTTGCTCTTCAGGTCGGTCGTCGTGGGCTTCGGTGCGTCGACGCGCGGGGCGCGCACGTCGATGTCGGCGAGCGCCTCGCCCCCGGCACGGGTGCTCATCCCGAGCAGCACCTTCTTGTCGATGGTCGCCGGGATGAACCGCACCGAGCCGTCGCCCATCAGGGCGAAGGTGCCCGGTTTGCCGCCCTGGTTGTAGCGGAACCCGGCCATCGGGTCGTTCTCGTCGAGCCCGCGCACCGTCGCGCCGCCGCCCGCGATCCACGGCTGCTGCAAGCCCGGTGGGGTCTGCATCAGGTAGATCGTGTTCGCCAGCCCGTCGGTCACCTCTTCGGCCTTCGAGCCCCACCCGTACCCGGTCATCCCCAGCTTCGTCTTCACGGCCGGGTCCTTCGGGTCGTACCGTGCGGAATCGAGCCCGGCCCCGGAGATCCCGACGTAGTTGGTCGCGCCGAACACGGCGTCGGGGGCGTAGGGCGTGGTCGCGCGCCACGCGGACTGCGGGTAGGTCGGCACGAGCAGCTCGGGCACCCACGCGCCGCCCACCTCCAGGTTCTTATCGGCGTACCACGCGGCGTTCTTGTTCACCTGCGAGCCCAGCGACCCGCGCCCGAGGTACGGGAGCAGGTCGGCGAAGAAGCTGACGCGCTGCACCGGCGGGTAGTCCAACCCGATCCGGTCGGGATCGGTCTTCGCCCGGTTCCACGTGCCGCGCGGGGTTCCCTGGGGCGTGCCCAGCGCCCGCGGCCCGGCTTGCGCGAGCACGTGGGGGCCGGATTCGGCCGAGAACACGGCCATCTTCCCCTTGAGCTGGTTCACGACGCCCATCATGCGCGGGCGGACCGCGGTCCGGTACACCTCCTCCGCCCAGGTGACGTCGACGGTGATTTTCAGTTGGTCGTCGGTCAGTTCGAGGTCGACGTGTGACACCGGTTCGTGCGGCGCGTTCGGGTCGCTCGCTCCCCCGGGGCCGACCGGACCGCCCGGGTACCTTCCGGGGCCGCCCGGCCCGTACCCTCCGGGGCCGGGCATACCGGGTTCGGGGGGGCCACCCGCACCGGGGGGCCACCCGCACCGGGGGGCCACCCGCACCGGGGGGCCACCCGGCCCGGGCAGCCGCCCGGGTTGCCCGCCCTTGTTCACGCCGCCCGGGGGCGAAAGCGGCCCCCCGCTCGACCCAACTCCCGGCGGGGAGCCCCCGGGGAACCCCGGGAAGCCGCCCGGCCCGGAGAGCCACCCGGGAACCCACCCGGCCCCGGGGGGCCGCCCGGGAACCCCGGCCCGCCCCCCGGCGGCACGCTGCCCGGAACCGTGTAATCGCGGAACTCGATCTCCGTTGTGAGCAAGAGCTTTAACACTTCCACGACGGCCGTCAGCCCCGGGGCGAGCGTGTCCTTCGCGATCTCGGGCACGTAGCTCTGGTCCGCGAACCTCAGCCGCAACTGGGCGACCAGTTGCCGGTCGCTGAACGCCGACACGCGCCCGCTCAGGTAACTCATGCGGTTCGCGATCGGGTCGAGCGCCGTCGAGAGGAGCAGGTAGTCCTTCTTCAGCATCTTGGGGTCGTAGTGCGCCCGATCGAACTTCTCGGCGTACACCAGGATCGGCTTCCCCGACGGGTCGACTTCCAATTCATCGAGCGCGCGCTTCAAATTGAATTCGAGGGTCCGGTACGCGTTCACCGTCGTGAAGCCCTGACCGCCGGGCCGCTTCGGGGGAACCGCCGGCGTCGTGGGTGGAGTGGTGGGGGGCGCCGGGGGCGCGGTCCCCTCGGTCGGCATCCCGGGCGTGGTCGGCGCCGCGTCGGGCGTAATCACCGGCGTGTTGTCCAGCTCGGTCCGGAACGGCGGGTACCCGTCGGCCCCGAGTTCCCCGAGGAACCGCTCCAACAGAACGTAATCGCCGACCAGAACGTGCTGCGTGTCGTACACGCACACGCCGAACGGTTTGTCCCTTTGCGCGGCCGAGGGGGGCATCGGGATCGCGGAGTACATGTCCCCGAACAGCGCCCGCATCGCGAGCGCGTTCGAGACCGCGCTCAGGAACGGCGCGGTGCGGAACGAGTACAGGTCGCGCCCCTTCACCGCTTTGGGTTTGGCGAGCACCGGCATCCGCACGAGCAGGTCCGGCGCCTTCACGGGGTTCTTGAGCCGGATGACCCCGAACGGGTCGCGCGTGTCGCCCGCGAAGCAGTGCACGTAAGACTGCACGTCCTCGGTCGAGACCCCGAGCGTCCCCTGGAACATTTGGGCCACCGCCTGATCCACGAGCGGGTCGTAGACCGGGGTCGTTCGCAGGCGGTCCAGATTGAAATTATAAACCGCGACCGCCTGGCCCGGGAGCAGATTGGTCGCGATCTTGTCACTACCCGGGATCGTCGGCACGACCGGGGCGCCCTTCTTCTCCGGGTTCTGCTCGTCCGGGTTCTGCTCGTCCGGATTGTTGTTGCTCGCGACGGGCTTGGGGATGTCGAACGGGTTCTTGGTGTCTTTTTTACCGCCGAGAACGGCGACCCCGACCCCGCCGAGCACCAGCACCGCGACCACGCCCACAATAATGGGCACGAGTTTCTTGTTCTTCCCGCCGGCCGCGGCCTTGGCCTTCTTCTCTTTCTTGTCCGCCTTATCGGTCTTCTTGTCCTTGGCGGTGGCCGTGGCGGTCGCCGCCCCCGCCGCGCCGGGCGCGCCCCCTTCCGGCGGCGGCTCTTCCACCTTGAAGCGGTACTTGCACTTCGGGCATTCCACCTTGGTGCCGACGAGGTCCGGGTTCTTGATCAGAACCGGCGCCTCGCAACTGGGGCAGGGAACCTTGAAACTCGGCATGGAGCGCTCCCGCGTGCCGTTATGAGGGCGTGAAATGGCGTGAGTATCATACTAGCGGCGCGGGCGCGAACGGTGCAAAGGCTTTTTGAACCCGTTACTGTGTGAAATCCGCGTGCGCGGCGGCCAATCGCGCGGGCCGCGTGCGAGCGGCGACCGATCGCGCGTCCGTTACGGTTCGTGAGGGCCGGCGAGCGGGGCAAAATCGCCCGGTCGTACTAACGGGATACTCACGGCGTCCAGAAACCCGCGCGGGTTGTACTTTTTCTCTACACACTGGAACCGCCCGCACTATCCTGTAACATCATTCGCCGCCCCGTCGCGCCACGGGTCGGCGTCGCGGAGTCCCCTCGCCATGCGTTCCCCAATTAAGGGGCTAATCGACCGGCTCCGGCCGCGGCACTACGGCCGCCGGCACCCGCTCGTGCTCATCAACGGGCTGGCCGAGCAAGCCGAGTCCTGGTACCGCAACCGCAAGTTCTGGTCGCGGTACTTCGACGTCCACACCCCGAACATCCTCGCCTACGAGGGCGAGACGATTCACCGGTTGATCGCGGCCAAGGAGCCGATCACGGTCGAGTACCTGGTGAACCAGCTCTTCATCTACCTCGACCAGTTCGTGCAGACCCCGCCGTACCACCTCGTGGCCAGCAGCCTCGGCGGGAAGGTCGCCGTCGAGTTCGCCGCGCGCTACCCGGAGATGGTCAACCGCGTGGTCCTGCTGTGCCCCTCGGGGATGGGCGACGAGGAGCAGCTCCCGATCATCGACGGCGTGGTGGGCCGGAACGCGGAGATGATGGTCAAGAGCGTGTTCCACCGCCCCCGGCTCGTGGACCGCGAGATCGAGCGGTACTACCGGTCCAAGTTCGCGAACCGGAAGTGGCAGAAGGGGTTCATCCGCACGGTGCGCGGAACCCTCGATCACACCGTGCGCGGGAAGATGAAGGACGTGAAGGCGCCGACGCTGCTCGTCACCGCGACCGAGGACAAGGTGTGCAACCCGGTCACGGCCGAAGAAGCGGCCCGCGAGCTGCCCAACGGCCACTTCCGTAAGATCGAGCGGTGCGGCCACGCGCCCCAGATCGAGAAGCACTGGCTGATCAATCGACTGGTCGTAGACTTCCTCAATTCGACGCGACCGACCGCGCACCCGTCGTGGACCAAACTCATCCTGGCGAAGCCAACACGAGCGAGCAAATAAATGCCATCAACTGTGCCGCCGCAGCCGGTCGCCCATACACCCCCGGCAACTCCCCCCAATACGGCCCCCCACCCCCAGCCCGGCCCCAATGCGGCGGACAGTGCCAAAACCAACCCGAACCCGCCGGCGCCCCTCGCCACGCACACCCCGAAGGGACCGGACTGGTGGCTCATGATGCGGGCCTTCCTCACACAGGGGAAGAAGATCGCGTCGTTCGCGCCCAGTTCGCGGTTCATGGCCCGCAAGATCCTCGACGGCATCAACTGGGCCACCGCGGGGTCCATTGTCGAACTCGGGGCCGGCACCGGACCGATCACGGCCGAGATGGTCAAACTGGCGAGCCCGAAGACCCGGCTCGTGGTGATCGAACTCGACCCCGTGCTCTGCGGCCGGCTCCGCGAGCGGTTCCGCGGCTCCCCGAACGTCGAGGTGATCCTCGGCGACGCGACGAAGTTCGGCGACCTGCTCGCCGAGCGCGGCATCCCGAAGGTCGACCACGTGCTCTCCGGGCTCCCGCTCCCGTCGTTCCCGGCCGAGGCCCGGGACAGCATCCTGGCGACGGCCGCGCGCACCCTCGGCGCCGGCGGGACGTTCCGCCAACTCACCGTGATGCCGCTGGTGTACTACAAGCTCTACCGCCGGTACTTCGAGGCCGTGCGGTTCCGGTTCGTGCCGTTCAACCTCCCGCCCGGCGGCGTGTACGTGTGCCGCGGGTTCCGGAGCGCGGCGACCCCGTGAGTCCTTGAGCGCGGGTTCTCGGTCCCGGTCGCGGTTCCCCCGGTTCGAGCGGAAGTCCCGAACAATGTCGGGCGCCCCGGGGCGAACAACTACTGACCGATGACCGAGGGTCCGATCCCATGCCGAGCACCAAATTTCTCGCGCCGGTCGCGAACACCCGGCTCGTCCGCAAGGCGGCCGACGCCGCGCTCCTCCGGTACTCGCACTACCGCACCGTTCAGCTCGACCAGATGGGCGCCGGGGCCGTGCAGCACGCGACCCTGATGCGCCTCGTCCGCAAAGCCCGCCGCACCCGGTTCGGGCGCGACCACGAGTTCTCCCGCATCGCCTCCGTCGCGGACTACCAGGCCCGCGTGCCCGTGCGCGACTACGAGTGGTTCTGGAACACGTACTGGAAGTCCGCGTACCCGAACCTCGACGACGTGACGTGGCCCGGGAAGATCCCGTACTACGCGCTCTCGTCCGGAACCACGAGCGGCGCGACCAAGTACATTCCCGTGTCGTGGGACATGGTGCGGTCGAACAAGAAGGCCGCGTTCACCACCACCTCGCTGTTCCGGCACACGAACCCGACCGCGAAGCTGTTCACCGGGAAGTTCTTCTTCCTCGGCGGGAGCACCGACTTGCGGAAGCAGCCCGACGGGAGCCTCGCGGGGGACCTGAGCGGGATCGCGGCGAAAGAGCTGTACGAGTTCCTCCGGCCCTACACGTTCCCGCCCGCCGAACTCACGCTCATCGCCGACTGGGAAGAGAAGGTCCGACGGTTCGCGGAATTGAGCGCGCGCGAGCCGATCACGGCCCTGAGCGGCGTCCCCGCGTGGATGTACGTTCTGTTCTCGCGCCTGAAGGAAGTAACCGGCAAGTCAACAGTTGCCGAAGTGTGGCCCGACCTGCGCCTCGTGATCCACGGCGGTACCAAGTTCGACCCGTACCGCGAACTGTTCAAGAAGGAAATCGGCAGCGACCTCGTGAAGTTCTGCGAGGTGTACCCGTGCTCGGAAGGGTTCATCGCGACCGAAGACCCGCGGTACAATCTGCTCCGGATCGTGCCCGACCACGACGTCTTCTTCGAGTTCATCCCGACCGAAGAGTTGAGCAAAGAGCGCCCCACGCGCCACACGCTCGCGAACGTGGAAGTCGGGGTGCAGTACGCGGTGGTCATCACGTCGTGCGCGGGGGTGTGGTCGTACCTCGTTGGGGACACCGTCGCATTCGAGAAGCGGAACCCGCCGCTGATTCGCTTCACCGGGCGCACGAAATACTTCCTGTCCGCGTTCGGCGAGCACCTCATCAGCGAGGAAGTGGAGAAGGCCGTCACGCACGCCGCGACCGTGTGCGGGGTGAACGCGCTGGACTTCCACGTCGGCCCCGTGTTCCCGTCGCAACCGGGCAAGCCGGGGCACCACCTATACCTGATCGAGTTCGCTGACCAGACGCCCGACACGAGCCGCTTCGCCAAGGAAATCGACGAAGAACTCACGCGCATCAACGAAGACTACGGCCCGCACCGCGTCGGCGATTTGGCGATGCTGGTGCCCGAGGTGCGCGTCGTGAAGCGCGGCGGGTTCGACGAGTGGATGAAGGCCCGCGGGAAGTACGGCGGGCAGAACAAGGTACCGCGCATGGACAACAGCGGCGCGCTCACGAAAGACATGACGACGTGGTTCGCGGAACACGGCTCGATTTAATCTCGGTTCGCGCGTGGCGCGGGCGGGCTGCCGTTGATAGAGTAAATTCACCCGCACACCAGCAAAACCGTTCGCGGAGCGAGCGGAACATCCCAGAACACGGCGTTCTCCACTAGCGCGCAGAACTCATGCGACCGCACACACCGTTTGTTGGGTTGGTCCCGGCCGTCCTCACGCCCTTCGATTCGACCGGCGAACTGAACCTCGCCGCGGTCGAACCGCACGCCGAGTTGCTCGCCGCGGACGGCGTGGCCGGCGTGTTCGTCGGCGGCACCACGGGGGAATTTAGTTCCCTCACGCTGGAAGAACGGCTCTCGCTCACCGCACGCTGGGCCACCGTTACAAAGGGCAGCCCGACGCGGTTGGTCGTTCACGTCGGGGCGAACTGCCTCGCGGACGCGAAGCACCTCGCGGCGCACGCCAACGCGCTCGGCGCATCGGCGATCGCGGCCGTCGCCCCGAGCTACTTCAAGCCGAAATCGCTGGACGTGCTCATTTCGTGGTGCGCGGAACTCGCTGCCGCCGCGCCCGACACACCGTTCTACTTCTACGACATCCCGGTCCTCACCGGGGTCGCGTTCTCGATGCCGGACTTCCTCGAACAGGCGCCCGCCCGCATCCCCACCCTGGTGGGCGCGAAGTTCACCAACCCGGACCTGCTGTCGCTCCAGCGCATGCTCCACGCGGGCGGCGGGCGCTTCGACGTGCTGTTCGGGATGGACGAGCAACTGCTCGCGGCGGTGGTTCTGGGCACGCGGGGCGCGGTCGGGAGCGGGTACAACTTCGCCGCCCCGCACTTCAACCGGATCCTCGCGTCCGCCCGCGCCAACGACTTCGCGACGGCCCGCGCCGACCAGTACCGTGCGGCTGAACTGGTCGCGCTCCTGATGCGCCACGGCTACCTGCCCGCGGCCAAGGAAGTGATGCGCACCCGGGGCGTCGACCTCGGCGGCGTGCGGTTGCCGCACCTGGGATTCACCCCGGAACAGGCCGCGAACTTCCGCCGCGATCTCGAGGTCGGGGGCTTCGGCGACGTGATCGGCGCGCGCGGAGCGTGAACGCCCGTTTCGGTATCTCGCCGGCGCGCCCCGACTGGCATTCCGTAATCCCCCGGTGGTCCGCTGTTTACCACCGCGGGACCGTGAGCTATAGTTAACAGTTAACACGGGTCACTTGCCCGGCCCGCGTCTCATGAGATTCCGGCGTGAAGGCGATCATTAGCGACATCCACGGCAACATGGAAGCCCTCCAAGCCGTGCTCGCAGACATCAAGGACCAGGGCATCCGCGAGGTGTACTGCCTCGGCGACGTGGTCGGCTACGGGCCGAACCCGCGCGAGTGCATCGACCTCGTCATGGACTGCAAGCTCGTCCTGCTCGGCAACCACGACCAGGGCGCGATGTTCGACCCGGACGGGTTCAACCAGTCCGCCGAGCGCGCCATCTTCTGGACCCGCGGGCAACTGGAGTCCCCCAGCGAGCCGCGCCCGGCGCGCGAGAAGCGCTGGGAGTTCCTCTCGGAGCGCCCCCGGAGCCACCGCGAGAACGGGCACCTGTTCGTCCACGGCTCGGCCCGCAACCCGCTCAACGAGTACGTGTTCCCCGAAGACGTGTACAACCAGCGCAAGATGGAGCGCATCTTCGCCCTCGTCGACCGGTACTGCTTCCAGGGGCACACGCACGTCCCGGGCATCTTCACCGAGAACATGCAGTTCCTCAGCCCGGAAGAGGTCGACTTCGCGCACAAGCTCGACGGCCGCAAGACGCTCTGCAACGTCGGCTCGGTGGGCCAGCCCCGGGACGGCAACTGGCGCGCGTGCTACGTGGTGCTCGACAACGACGTGATCAAGTTCCGCCGCGTCGAGTACGACTGGCAGAAGACCCGCGACAAGATCTACGAGATCTCGGACCTCGACAACTTCCTCGGCGACCGGCTCGGCGAGGGGCGCTAAAGTTCCGGGCGCGGTCCGCGAATAACCCGAAGGCCCACGGATGAGCTTCGTCCGCGGGCCTTCGGGTTTGTTGTTTTTCCGGGTGCGTCCCCAACCGGGCACGGGCTACAGAAAAGCCGGTGCGAATTTCTAAGATAGCCCGGTCGGGCCGTTCGCGATTCCTACTGATTTTTTACACATGCGCAAGAACGCTCTCAACGTCGTCGCCTTCGTCTTCCTCGCCGGGGGGCTGTTCTTCCTTTGGCAGTACGCGGAGAAGAACTGGGTTCCCAAGCCGGCCAAGAAGGAAGATCTCAACGAGAAACTCGCTGAGGAGTGGAAGAAGCGGGCCGAAGAGGACGCGAAGCTCGCCACCGAAGCCGCCGAGAAGAAGCGGACCGCGCAGGCGTCGCTCACCGCGGCCGGGAGCGGGCTCGTGGTCGCGGGCGATTTGCCGAAGCCCAAGCCCCCGGAACCGCCGAAGGTGGCGCCGCCGAAACTCGCCGGGGTCGACCCGCGGGCGCTCGGCGAGGCGGTCACGAGCGGTGTCATCGAGTACACCGCCCGGCCGACGCTCATCGCACTCGGCACCGACAAGTTCTACAACCACGCCCTGCTCACCACGCAGGGCGGCGGCGTGCAGCAGATCGTGCTGCCGCAGTTCGGGCAGGCCGACCGCCTCGGGCGCGAGGTCAAGCGGAAGGACGGCAACGGCAACCCGACCAAAAAAAACGTCCCGCTGTACCTGGTTCCCGGCACCCCGTACACGCGGACGAAACAGCTCCGCGAAGAGTACCACGTGCCGGACCTCGTTGCGGGTAAGGTGGCCGACCCGTCGATCCTCGCCGAGCCGAGCTACACCGTCTTCCACTACCCCGTGCCCGAGGACAAGAACCCGGACCCGTTCCTCGGCACCACGAACTGGACCGTCGTGTCCGAAGAGCACCCGGACGAGGGCGACCACAAGGTCGTGTTCGAGAAAGAGCTCGGCGACCCGTACTTCGTGAAATTGCGAAAAACCTACACGCTCGGGCCGCGGGACTACCACATCGGGCTGCGGGTCGAGATCGAAAAGCTGTCGCGGCCCGGCGCGGCAAAGGGGAAGGGACAGTTGCGGTACCAGCTCTCCGGCCCGCGCGGGCTGCCCATCGAGGGCGAGTGGTACACCAGCACCTACCGCGTGGCGATCATCGGGTGGACGGACGCCAAGGGCACGCCGCGCCGCCAGTACGAGGACGCATCCTCCATCGGCCTCAAGCGCGGCGGCGAGGCCGTCAACCGCGGCGAGAACTCGTTCAAGTACGCGGTGGTCGCCAACCAGTATTTCGCCTCCGGCATGGCCGTCGACACCGCGGGGAAGAACCCGTGGGCCTACGCGCGGGCCACGACCGAAATCCCGTTCGACAAGAAACAAGACCTGAACCAGCCCCAGTTCGACGACATCACCGTCCGGGCCGCGTCCGAGACCATCGATCTCGCGCCCGGCGAGAAGCTCGAGCACAGTTACCTGCTCTACAACGGCCCGTCGAAGGTCGGGCTACTCGAACTCATGCCGAAGGACGCGGACGGCACTCCGGCCGTCAGCAAGGAGCTGGTGAAGCACTACAAGGACGACCTGATCCTCTCCACGCTCACCGACTTCCGCTCCGACACGTGGATCGGCCGGTTCGCCAACACGATCTTCTGGACCGACATCGTGATCGTGACCACGAACCTGATGCACATGTTCCTCTACTACATTCACAGCGCGGTCGGGAGCTGGGCGCTGTCCATCGTGCTGCTCACCGCGTGCGTGCGGCTCGTGCTGCTGATGCCCAGCCGCAAGCAGACCGCGATGAGCATGAAGATGATGGAGGTGCAGAAACAGTTGCAGCCCGAGTTCGAGAAGCTGCAAGAGAAGTACAAGGACGACATGCACTCTTACAACCGCGAGAAGACGCGGTTGATGATGCAGAACGGGGCCAACCCGTTCGCGATGATGGGCGGGTGCCTCCTGCTCGTCGCGCAGATGCCCATCATGATGGGGCTCTACTTCGGGCTCCAGGAGAGCGTCTTCTTCCGGCTCGACGCGGCCCTGTGGATCGACAACCTCGCCGCGCCGGACATGCTCGTCTGGTGGGGCGAGGGCATCCCGTTCATCAGCACGCCCGAGGACCTCGGCAGCTTCATCTACCTGGGGCCGTACTTCAACCTGCTGCCGATCCTGGCCGTGGGGCTGATGCTCTACCAGCAGGCGAAGATGATGCCGCCCTCGACCGACCCGCAGGCCGAGCAGCAGCGGATGATGATGAAGATGATGATGGTGATGATGGCGGTGTTCTTCTACAAGGTGGCGGCGGGCCTCGCGCTGTACTTCATCGTGAGCACCGGGTGGGCCATCATCGAGCGCCAGTTCATCCCCAAGCCGAAAATTAGCGGACCCAACACCGACGGTAACGGCACGGGCGCGACGCTGTACCCCAAGACCGGTTCGCCCAACGGCAAGTCGCCCGCGGACGCCGGCGCCGCGGCTCAGACCAAGAGCCGAGGACTACTCGGGCGCCTGCGCGAACAGCTCCAGGCCAAGATGGAGGAGATGCAGCGCCAGGCCGACGAGCAGGCGAAGCGCCAGATCCGCAACGACCGCGGCGGCCCGACGGACGCGCCGCCCCCGGCACGGACGGCAAGCCGAACAACCCGCGCCGCGACAACAAAAAGAAGCGCAAGAAGTAAGTGCGAATTCGGGATCATCAGAGCGAGTTTGACGAGCCGCGACCGCAAGGGAGCGGGAGGCACAAGCTGCTCCGATGATCCGATCGCTCTTGAACAGGCGCGGGCAATCTTAAGGTTTGGTGGCATAAAATCCCGCGCTTCCGACACGTGATTTCGGTTTACCATCTACGAGCCGCACACCGCTCCCTTGCGGTCGCGGCTCGTGGAACGGACCCAAACCAATCGGTCGGCCCTTACCCCAACGCCCCGAAAATAACCCGTCCGGTTCACTTTCGGGACGTGGACCGTAGGTGGCGCCGTTTGGGTGCTGGTAACGGGGTGCGTCCTATCGTGGTTCGCTATCTTTGTGATCGGACTCGGTCACCTTTGACCCCCTGAAACCGGAACCGTGCCATGCCCGCTAAGCGGATCTTGATGCTGGTCGGCGACTTCGTGGAAGACTACGAGGTGATGGTCCCGTTCCAGGCGCTCCAAATGGTCGGGCACACCGTCCACGCGGTCTGCCCCGGCAAGCGCTCCGGCGAGAAGGTCCGCACCGCGGTCCACGACTTCGAGGGCGACCAGACGTACTCCGAGAAGCCCGGCCACAACTTCGCGCTGAACGCGACCTTCGCGGAAATCGACGCGACGCATTACGACGCACTCGTGATTCCCGGCGGGCGCGCACCGGAGTACCTCCGGCTGAACCCGGACGTCCTGGACGCGGTGCGGCACTTCTTCAGCGCGAACAAGCCGGTCGCGGCGATCTGCCACGGCCCGCAGCTCCTCGCGGCGGCCGGCGTGCTGACGGGGCGGACGTGCAGCGCTTACCCCGCGGTCGGGCCGGACATCGGGTTGTGTGGCGGTGTGCTCGCGGACGTGCCGATCGACGGCACACACGTGGACGGGAATCTCGTGACCGCCCCGGCGTGGCCGGCACACCCCGCATGGCTGCGGGCGTTCTTGAAGGTGCTCGGGACCGAGATCGAAATGTGACCCGCGCCCGTACTCGGGCACGAGCCTTTCCAAAATCACCTCTCCGACCAACCGACGGGGCGCTGTTAATCGGCGGAACGAGCCGCGACCGCAAGGGAGCGGGAGTGGCTCCCTGTTTGTCGTCCCGGTTCCACACACGGGAAGCCCCGCTCCCTTGCGATCGCGGCTCGTTCCGCCGCTACAAGAGCACCGAAACCGAATTTAGTACCGGGCGATGAGTTCGACCGTCAACCGCTGGTTGAGGACGTCGTGCCGGTTGGACAGCGGCACCTCGAAAACCGCGCCGATCGAGTAGTTCTTACTCAAGACTGCTTTCGCCCCGAACGCGGCCGTTACCAGGTGCGCCCCGGCCTGACCGCGGGTGCCGAGGTTCAACAGACCGTCGCCCTCGCCGATGGCGGTCGGCAGCCGCTTCCCGCCGCTCGTGTACCAGAACCAGTTCAGTTCCGCGAGCGGGTACAGCCACCCGAGCACCTGTCGGTCGACGTGAAAACTGTTGTAGAGGAAGCTCGACCCTTGCGCGTTGTTCACCGGGAAGTAGTACCCGGTGGTCTGGAGGTAGTGCCACTTCTGCGCGAACTCTTGGCCGAAACTCACGAACGGGGCGAACGACCCGGCCCCGTGGTTCTGGAGCACCTTCGCCTCGCCGCTGGGGATCTCGTACAGGAACCCGGCCGCGGCAAGGGTCTGGGTCTCCACGTTACGGTAGAAGGTGTACTTCAACCCGGCGGCGAGGTTCAGGAACCCGGTCTGCGACGGCGCGTTTCGCGTCGCGAAGTGGGCGAGCCCGTCCTTCTCCGCGATGATGCTGAGCCGCTCGGTCACGGCGAGATTCGTTTGCAGCGCGTACACTTGAATGTTCCCGCCCCCGAGCGGGTGCGACGCGGGGATGTTGTTGTTGATGAACAGGAACCGGGCGTAAGAGTTGGACCGCGGATCCTTGCTGAAGACCGGGTTCGAGACCGGGCCGACGAACCCGTCGAACTCGTGGTCGCTCTGGAACAACCGGCGCACCGGGGCGGTACACAGGTCGCACAGGGCCGGGTTCGCGGGAGCGGGGGCCGCAGCGGGTTCCGGGTTCGCCGGTGGTGCCGGAGGATCGGCGCTCACGGTAATCGGTAGCGTCTGGTAGGTCGCGGGTGCCGGTTGTTGATAGGACGGGTGGGCACCGACTGGGCCGACCGCCATCAGGACGGTCAAAGTAAGGGCGTTCATCCATGAACCTGTAGTAGCGGTACGACGTGGTAACGGGGCAAATCCGTGCCCGTGTTGGAATATCGAGCCGCGCGGTCCGGAAATGCGGGACTAAAGGGAAAGGAAAACGTTTCTCAATCCGAAAGAGTGCCGAATGTGCCGACCGCGCCGTCTGGAGGTGGTCGAGAGCACACCCGCCCGGTTTCAAATCACACCGGTGCGGGTGCCCGCCCACAATGTTCAACCGATCCGCGGGAACAGCGGCTTCACCTTGTCTGCAACCAACTCCGCCGTGATGCGCAGGTCGTCGGGTTGGGCCTTCAGTGCGATCGCGTCCGCGTACTTCACTTCGGCCCACGGGGTCGGGAAGTTGAAGCTCGTGTAGATCGTCTCCGCGCTCTTGGGGATGAACGGCTTCAGCAGGATGCTCGCGACACGGAGCGACTGCACCGCGTTGAACAGCACCTTCTTGGCCGCGTCCTTGTCCGTCTTCACGAGTTTCCACGGAGCGTTCGCTTCGAGGTACTGGTTCGTCGGCGTGAGGAAGTCCTGCACGATCTTCTGGAGCGCGAGGTGGTACCGGCACGCCTCAATGTGCTCGCGCACCTCCCCAACAAACAACTCCAGGTTCAACCCGGGCACGACCGGGTCCGGCACCTGCCCCGCGGTGCCGTCGAACACCCCACCGAAATTCTTCCACGTGATCGTCATCTCGCGGGAGAACAGGTTGCCGAGGTTGTTCGCTAGCTCGGAGTTGTAGACCTCCATGAACCGTTCCGGGCTGATTTCACCGTCGGACGGGTACGGGCACTCCCTCATGAAGTAGTAACGGAACGCTTCCGCGCTGAACCTCTGAATGATGAGCATCGGTTCCAGAAGGTAATCCAGCCCGCGTGCTCGCAACTCCTCCTCGCGCGATTTCCCGATCTTCCCCTCGAAGTTCACGAACCCGTGGCTGAACACCTTCTTCGGGGCTTCCTCGCCCGCGGCCCACAGCATCGCCGGCCACAGCGCGCAGTGGAAGCGGGTGATGTCCTTACCGATAAAGTGCGTGTCGCACGGCCAGTGTTTGCGGAACGTCGCTTCGTCGTCGCCGTACCCGATTCCGGTGATGTACGTGAGCAGCGCGTCGAACCAGACGTAGATGGTGAACTCCGGGTCGAACGGGATGCGGATGCCCCAATCTTCGCCGGTCCGCGAGATGTTGATGTCGCGCAGCCCCTCCGTCTCGATCAGCGAGATCATCTCGTTCCGGCGGCTCTCCGGCTGGATGAAGTCCGGGTTCTCCTTGTAGTGCGCCAGCAACCGGTCCTGGAACGCGGAGAGCCGGAACAGGTAGCACGGTTCCGACCGCCGAGTAAGCGGGCGCTTGTGAACCGGGCAATTCCCGGCGTTCTCGTCCCGGACCTTGTCGCTCTTGAACTCCTCGCACCCGTCGCAGTACCAGCCCTCGTAACTCCCCTTATAGATGTGCCCGTTGTCGTACACCTTCTGGATGAACTTGCGGCAGCACTGTTTGTGGCGCTCGCTGCTCGTCTGCACGAACGTGTCGTAGCTGATGTCCAGCGCGGCCCACACCTCGCGGAACTGACGGGCCATGTCGTCGCAGTACACCTGCGTGTCCTGGCCGAGTTCCGCGGCGCGCTTCGACACCTTCACCGTGTTCTCGTCGTTGCCCATCAGGAAGAAGACGTCGAACCCCTCCATGCGCCGGTACCGCGCCTGCACGTCGGCGCCGAGCTTCTCGAACGCGGTACCGATGTGCGGCCGGCTGTTCGGGTAGTCGATTGCGGTCGTCTGGAACCAGCGGGGTTTGTCCGTCACGGTCTGCTCCTTCGTCTGCACGGCCCAATGTAGCCTTTCTACAGACGCGACGGGCGCGGAGCAGGTTCAGACCACCACGTCCGCACCGAAGCCGGCGCGCAGGCGCGTCTCCGTGTACCACGTGAGGTTCGGGCTGTCGTAGGTGCGCCGGAGCTGGAGGTGCTGTAACCGGAGCAAATGCGGCGAATTAAGGATCGCGGCCGCACCGGTGTTCGTCAACCTGAGAGGCCCCATGAACAGGGATTTCAGCCCGCGCAGCGCCGGGCACTCGGCCACGCACCGGAGCGCGCCCTCTCCGAACGTTCCCCGCTCAACCGGATCGTACCATAGTGCCAAATCGAGTTCCGTCAGCCGGTCCAGCGCGGGCCACGTGACGAACTCGGCGACCGCGCGGTCGGACACGCTGCTCAGGTGCAGTACCCGGCACGGAACCCGGTCGGCCAGGCGCGCCCAGACACCCGCTACGGCGGAGAAGTTGCCGACCAGTCGCGTCGGGAACCCGCGCTCCCACTGGTCCGCGCCGGCGCACTCGATCCCCAGCCGCTCGCGCAGTTTTTCTAGCCCATAAGCCGACTCGAACACGCGCGACTGCGGCGCGCCTGCCGTATCGGTCGATCCGTTCGCGAGCCACACCTGCGCGCGAATGCCGTTCGCCCAGGCGGTGTTTACGGCCCCACCTCGCTCCGAGAGCCAGTCGGCGAACGCCAACCGCGGGGTGTCTTCGTCCGGGTGCGCACAGATCGCGCGCAGGAGTGCGTCTTCGTCGTCCATCGGGGTGCTGCGTTCTTACACAAGAAATGTGTTTAGACCCTATTCCACTATAACCTTCTAAACGGATAGCGCCCGCCTTCAGAACCAATCGCACCGGCGAAAGTACCAACGAGTTCGCGCCGGACCGAAATTACCGACCCACAAACTACGAACCGTAGCGCCCGCTCCGAATACGAGCGAGCAGTTCCCGACTGATCGGGTTCTCTGACAGGTCGAGCCCGCGCACTTTGACGAGGAACCCCGAGCCGGACAGCACGGCAGCGCTGGCGTCGGTGATGTTGTTGTTGCGGAGGTCGACCCCGCGCAATCGGGGGAAGCCCGGCGACTCGCACAGCGCACGCAACCCGACGTCCCCAATTTCTTGCCGCGCGAGATCGAGGTGCTCCAGTAGCGGGTACGAACCGCCCGCGAGCGCGTAGGCCCCGGCCCAGCCGAGCAACCGGTCCCCGCGCACGACGAGCGTTTCTACCCGCGCGAAGACCGGCCGCTTCACGATTTCGTGCAACCGGCGCGCGGGCACGTCGGGCACCAGTTCCAGGTACTCGAGCAGGTGCGCACGCGGATCGTCCGTTTCCCCCGCCTGCGACGCGGTGAGTATCCCGCGGTCCGCGAACCCGCGCCGTTGAGACGCGAGCGCCTTGTACCCCTGCGGCATCTCGTCCCGCCACACCGCGCCCCACGCGGAGAGCAGTTGGTCGATGCGTGGCCCCGCGGCCTTCCGGTCCGGGTGATGGAACGGGAGCCGGTCGGTGTAGACGTGCAGCCGGATGAACTCCGCACGGGCGGCGCGCGACGGCTCCCCCGATTCGTCGAGGTAGTCCGCGTAGACGAGCCACGGCGTGTCCTCGTCCGGGTTCGCGACGATGGCCCGTAGGAGCGCGGTTTCCGTGTTGGTCATTGGGTGCCCGGTTACAGTTTCACTTTGGACCAGAACCGGCTCCGGAGTGTGGAACAGGCCGCGTGATCGATCGGGTTGTCTTGCAGGTCAAGAAGTCGCAGTTGCGTCATGTACGGCGACGACGCCAGCGCCCGCGCGCCTCGGTTGCCCACCCGGTTCGAGCCGAGCCACAATTCCGTGAGGTTCTGAAACCACCCACCAGCGATATTAACACTCACCACGTTATCGATCCGGTTCCCGTGCAGATCGAGTACGACCAATTGGCCGAGGTGCGGCGACGCGAGGAGGATTCCCAACCCGTCCTCGTGCGCACCAGCACTCACCATTTTCAGCGCCCGGAGTCGCGCGAGTTGCGGGACTTCAGCGAGGGCTTGCGCCCTTCTCAAGCGCCGTAACCGGAGGACGTGGATACCCGGGACACGAAAGATCGCGTCCGCGTGTTGAATCACGGAGCGATCGTCCGCGGCCTGTACCTCCTCGATCAGCCCGCGGTTGAAGTCGCCCCACTCGATGCCGTCAATTCGAGGGAGCTGCGCCTTCCAGTGCGGAACCCAGTTGGTGAGGTAATAGACGTTCTTCTTGACGAGTTGGTGGCGCTCCGCGGCCGTTAGTTCGCGTCGAGTCAACTCGATCTGGTTGCGCACGAAGTCGGCGCGCTCGGGCTGCCCGTTCTCTTCAAGCCAATCGGCGAACATGAGCCGCGGGGTGTCTTCTTCCGGGTGCTCGCCGATCGCGTGCAGTAGCGCGTCGTGGTCGTTCATCAGGTCGTCCGATGGTAATGAGTCACGAGGGCACCGGGAACCGCGACCAGAACACCCGTTCGGTGGCCGGGGACAGCTCGCTCGCGCGGAATTGCAGCACGCGCAGGCGCCCCGTGTGAGGGCTATCGAGCAGCGCCATCGCGACGGCGTCCGTGATCTGCAGATCGTGGAGGTAGAGGTGCGTGACCGACGCGAACCACGGGCGCACGCACAGCTCAATAATGGCTGCTGCGTTCACGGGGCGCAGGAACAACTCGCGGATCGGTGTGAGTCGCGCGAGTTTGTCACCGTATTTGGTAATGACCGCCGCAGGAACGGGTTATCCGATGTCATGGCGGAAGGACAGTTGCGCACCCGGTTCGGGTTCACTTGGCGCGAAGAGCGCCCGCCAGCGAAGCCCGGCGCTCACCCGATCGCGACGCGGTCACCGGGTGCGGGGACGCCCACGTCGTCGAAACCCGCGTCGCGGAGCGTGGCGGCCAGTGCGTCGGCCTGCTCGTGCTCGCCGTGAATCAGGCGCACCTTCCCCACCTTACCCGCGAGCGGTTCCAGGTACGCGAGAAAGTCGTTTTTGTCCGCGTGTCCGCTGAAGCCGTCGAGGTGAACCACGTCGATCCACTTGTTCCAGTCGCGCCCCTGGAACCGCACCGTCGGCTTCGGGTCGAGGAGCTTGCGCCCCACCGTACCCGACGCCTGGTAGCTCACGAGGATGATCGTGCAGCGCGGGTCGTCCACGAGCTGCTTCAGGTGCTGCTGGATGCGCCCCGCGTCGCACATGCCGCTCGACGCGATGATGACGCTCGGTCCCGGGCGCGTGGCGAGGATCGTGCTCTGCTCGAAGTCGCGCACGTAGGTCACGCCGTCCCCGCCGAGTAAGCCGTGCCCCTCGCGCAGCGCCTGGGCGATCTCATCGGACAGGCTGTTCGGGTGCGCCCGGTACACCGCCGCGACTTCCGACGCGAGCGGGCTGTCGACGTAAACCGGGATCTCGGGGAGCTTCCGCTCGCGCAGCCCCTGTTGCAAAATGTGAATGATGAGCTGCGTGCGCCCCAAGCTGAACGCCGGGATGAGCACTTTTCCGCCGCGGTCCACGGTGTCGCGGATCGTGGCGTAGAGCTTCTCGACCGTTTCCGCGAACGAGCGGTGCGTGCGGTTCCCGTAGGTGCTCTCGCACACCAGCACGTCGGCCGGCGGGACCGCCCCGGTCGGCTTCAAAATGGGTAACCCCCGGCGCCCCATGTCCCCGCTGAACGTGAGCGTCCGGTCGCGATCGGGCGCGGCCACGGTGACGTACACCATCGCGGACCCGAGCACGTGGCCCGCTTCGATGAACCGGAAGCGCACGGTCTTCGTGACGTCCGTGTCGCGCCCGTAGGGGACCGAGACGAGCCGGCCGAACACCTTCTCCACGTCGATGACCGTGTACAGCGGCTGGACCCACGGCTCCGCGTAGTTGCGGGCGATGTTGATGTGGGCCGCGTCCTCTTCTTGGATCTTCGCGGAGTCCGCGAGCATGACCCGGAGCAGGTCGCGCGTCGGCGGGGTGCAATAAATGGGGCCGTCGAACCCCTGACGGATAAGGGTGGGCAGGTTACCGCAGTGGTCGATGTGGGCGTGACTGACGATGACCGCGTCGATCTGGGTGGGGTGGAACGGGAAGTGCCCGTTCCGCTGGCGCGCCTCCTCGCGCCGGCCCTGGTGCAACCCGCAGTCGAGCAGGATCTTGTGGTTCCCGGTCTCAATGAGGTGCATCGACCCGGTGACGCCGCCGGCCGCCCCCCAGAACGTGAGCGTGGGATCGGCGTTCGGCGATGGTGTGCTGGTGGGTTTCATTCACCCATTCTAACCCGCGGGGCGACGAGCACAAACCCGATGAGCGATGTGACGGTGCGAACGCGCGCCGGTGCGCTCGCCCGCGCCGCACAGTCCGCCTTGATTCGCCCGGCGCGGCGCCTATAAGTCCCCGCTCTTTCAGTGCAGACAGAACCGTTTCGGCGTGACCGCTTCGCGCGGCGAACCACTTGTTTCGCCGTGCGCCGATGAAGGGACACCGCGTGTTCAGCGGGCGAGCGATAATTTGGGCCGGGCTGGTAATTTCCGCGCTCCTGGCGAGCGCACCGGCGACCCGCGCACAGCCGGTTCCGCCCGTGCGCCCCACGGTGCGGTTCCCGGACGACC
This sequence comes from Gemmata sp. SH-PL17, assembly GCF_001610855.1. Classification (NCBI taxonomy): domain Bacteria; kingdom Pseudomonadati; phylum Planctomycetota; class Planctomycetia; order Gemmatales; family Gemmataceae; genus Gemmata; species Gemmata sp. SH-PL17. The sequence continues at coordinate 6,454,014 of NZ_CP011271.1, read as the reverse complement.
CGGCGGCGGGCACGTTTTCGCTACCGACCGACGGACTAATGTCCCCGGTCCAGCCGGTGCCCCCGCGCACCGCGTACCAGCCGCCCCGCGACACCGGTTCCCCCTACGAACCGGACCCGCTCCCCAACGGCGCGGTGATCCCCACCCCGCAATCGAAGAAGCGGTACGGCAAGGTCATGCCGCGGTACGCGGCGACCACCTACAACGCGGACAAGGTCAAGCTCGAGGACGGGACCGAGCGCATCCTGTTCACCGGCGGGGTCATCATCAACATCTCCAGCGAGGACGGGGACCAAACGACCGAGTTCGCGACCGACGAAGCGGTGATGTGGCTCCGGAACAAAACTCAGGACGAGAAGGACGGGTTCGCCACCGGCGGGGACGGCCAAACCGAGGTCGAAGTTTACCTGTCGGGCAACGTGATCGTTCGCACGACCAAGGGGGACAAGGACAAAAAAAAGCCCGCCGTGACGCAGACGCTCCGAGCCGTTCAGGTGTACTACGACGCGACGCAGAACCGCGCGGTCGCGCTCCGGGCCGACCTCGAAATGGCGCTCCCGAGCGTCCCCGACGCCTTCCACTTGAGGGGCGAAGAGGTGCGCCGGCTGGACCTGGAGAACTGGGAGATCCTGAACGGTACGTCGAACGCGAGCAAGTTGCCCAGTGACCCCGGGTTGCGGCTCGATTCGCAGCGCTTCACGCTGAGCCAGCGCCGGATCGTGCTGCGGAACATTTTCGGGTTCCCGATCCGCGACATCCGGACCGGCGAGCCGATCGAGGGCCAGGAGCAGATCGTTACGGGCACGAACGTGGTCACCCGGCTCGGCGGCCTCCCGGTGTTCTACCTGCCCAAAATGCGGTTCGACGCGACCGACCCGCTCGGCCCGGTCACCGGGCTGGGGTTCAGCCAGAACCGGATCTTCGGGTCGCAGTTCTACTCGTCGTTCGACATCTACGAACTGCTCGCGCTGCGCCCGCCCCCGGGTCACAGTTGGCGCCTCAACCTGGACTACTTGAGCCGGCGCGGGCTCGCGGGCGGCACCGACTACACGTACCGCCTCCCGGCCCCGCAACTGGGCGAGTACCCGATCGGCGCCGGCCTCATCAAACTGTACGGCCTCCAGGACGACGGGCTGGACATCCTCGGCGGCCCGCGCGGGACCGAGCCGGCCCAGCCGTCGTTCCGCGGGCGCGCCCTGTGGCGGCACCAGCAAGAGGTCATGGAGGGGACGTACTTCCAGGGGCAGTTCGCGTACCTGAGCGACAAGAACTTCCTGGAGCAGTACTACAAGAACGAATTCGACATGGGGCCGAACCAGGAGACGTTCGCGTACCTCACCTGGCAGCGCCGCAACTTCGGGGCGTCCGCGCTGGTCCAGGACCGGCTCAACCGCGAGTGGGTGAGCACGACGAACTGGCTCCCGCGCGTCGACGGGCACCTGCTCGGGCAGACGTTCCTGGACGACCTGTTCGTGTACAGCGCGCGGGCGAGCGCGGGCTACGCCCAGGCGCGCCCCACCGAGATCCCCCCGTTCGCCCTCCTGCCCACCGAGCGCCGGGTCGATACGGGTCGGTTCGACTTGTGGCAGGAACTGAGCGTCCCGTTCGCCCTCGGCCCGGTGAAACTGGCGCCCTACGGCGTCCTCGACCTCACCGAGTACACCAGCGACATCAACGGCAACGAGGTCGGGCGCGTGTACGGCGGGGGCGGTACCCGGGCGAGCCTGCCGTTCTCGCGGCTCTACGGCGACGTGAGCAGCGAGCTGCTGAACCTGCGCGGGCTGAACCACAAGGTCGTGTTCGGCGGGAACTACCTGTACGCCCGCTCGAACGAGCCGTACACGCGGTTCCCGATGCTCGACCGGCTCAACGACGACGCGGTGGACCAGGCGTACCGCAACATCCGCCCGATCCAGTCGCAGCTCGTGCCCGGGGCGGACGGGCTGGCGCTCATGAACTCGCCGATCTTCAACCCGCAACTGTACGCGATCCGGCGCCTCGTGGAGAACCGCACCGACACGCTCGACAGCATGAACGTGCTCCAGATGGACGTGCGGCAGCGGTTCCAGACGAAGCGCGGGTACCCGGGGATGGAGCACACGGTCGACTTCCTCACGTTCGACGTGTCCGCGTCGTACTTCCCGGACGCCAAGCGCGACAACTTCGGGAACCCGTTCTCGTTCCTCGAGTACGGCACCGTGTGGAACCTCGGGGACCGCACCTCGCTGGTGTCGAACGGGTGGTTCGAGCCGTATGAGGGCGGGAGCCGGTACTGGAACGCGGGCGTGTACGTGAACCGCACGGACCGCACCAACGTGTACCTCGGGTACCGCCAAACGGACCCGATCAACAGCAAGGCGGTGGTGCTGACGATGGGGTACCAGATGAGCCCCCGGTACTACATGAACTTGGGCGCGAGCTACGACTTCGGGCTCCAGCAGGCCCTCTCGAACACGTTCACCCTGACGCGCACGGGCGCCGACCTGACGGTCACGGTCGGGTTCACTTACAACGCCTTCGTGAACAACTTCGGGTTCCAGTTCCTCGTGATACCGAACCTGGCCTCGGCCCTGGGCGGCCGGTTCGCGGGCACGCCGATCAGCAACCAGCAGCTCAACAGCCGGCGGTAACGGAAAAGTTCCAGAGTTCCAGAGTTCCAGAGTTCCAGAGTTCCAGAGTTCCAGAGTTCCAAAGTTCCAAAGTTCCAGAGTTCCAGAGTTCGTGGCCCATTCGGTTCGCCGCGCTCGAATCGCGGAACGTAAAGTTCGGAAGTGGGTTCTGTTTTTGAACCTCTGGAACTTTTGGAACGTGGAACTCTGAAACTTCATACTTGGAACTCTGGAACTCTGAAAGTGGGGAACGCATGCCCGCAAACCAGTGGAGCGCGCCCGGCGACGACCCGCCGCGGAAGAAGTCGCGCTTGTGGCGCGACAAGTTCCGTGAAGCGGTCCGCGGCGTGAAGCGCGGGGTGCGCGGGCACTCCAGTTTCTCCGTTCACTTCTTCTGTGCGGTCGTGGCGCTCGCGGCGGCCGTCGCGCTGGAGTGCGACTACCGGGAGTGGTGCCTCGTGATCGGGTGCATCGGCCTGGTCGTCACCGCGGAACTGTTCAACAGCTCCATCGAGACGCTGTTCCGCGGGCTGGACCAGGAGGCCCGGGACCGCGTGTACGGCTGTTTGGACATCGCGGCCGGGGCGGTGCTCGTGGCCGGTCTGTGCGCCGCGACCGTCGGGGCCGTCATCTTCGGCCGCAAAATCCTCCTGCTGTTCCACTGGCTCCCGGCGTAACCGCGAGACGCCCCGCGGTCCCGCGCGTAAAATACTCCCGAGACCACCCCACGGGACCGACGATGAAACTCACGCTCCACGTCTGGCGGCAGAAATCGCGCACGGCCGCGGGCCAAATGGTGCCCTACACCCTCGACGGCGTCAGCCCGGACATGTCGTTCCTCGAAATGATGGACACGCTCAACGAGCAGTTGATCCGCAAGGGCGAGGAACCCGTCGCGTTCGACCACGACTGCCGCGAGGGGATCTGCGGCAGCTGCAACATGATGATTAACGGGCTCGCGCACGGCCCGGAAAAGGGCACGACGACGTGCCAGTTGCACATGCGCAGCTTCGCCGACGGCGCCGAACTGTACATCGAGCCGTGGCGCGCCGGACCGTTCCCGGTGGTGAAGGATCTGGTTTGCGACCGCTCGGCGTTCGACCGGATCATTCAGAAGGGCGGGTTCGTCGGCGTGAACACCGGCGGCGCGCCGGACGGGAACTCGCTGCCGATCGCGAAGAAGGACCAGGACCGCGCGATGGACGCGGCCGCGTGCATCGGGTGCGGGGCGTGCGTGGCCGCGTGCCCGAACGCCTCGGCCATGCTGTTCCTCAGCGCGAAGGTGAGCCACCTGGCGCAACTGCCGCAGGGCCAGCCCGAGCGCAACGACCGGGTCCGCGCGATGGTGGCCCAGCACGACCGCGAGGGCTTCGGGCACTGCACGAACATCAACGAGTGCGAGGCCGCGTGCCCGAAGGACATCAGCGTCGAGCACATCGCGCAGCTCAACCGCGACTTCATCGCGAGCACCGTGAGCGCCGTGGTGAAGTAGGGTCATCCGGTTCCGGATTGTAACGAGCCGCGACCGCGAGGGAGCGGGAGGCGCGGCCCGTACCGGATTATCCCAGGAAGTCTTGCCGCTCCCTCGCGGTCGCGGCTCGTTCGACTGTTACGGTGGGCCGAAACGGGATTAGCGCGCTGATCCCCCGCGGAGCGTGAATTGTTGGTCATTCGGGTCCGGCCCCACCGACCCGAACCGCTGCGTGAGAAGCTCCGCAATACCGGCACGCTCGGCGTTCGACGGGAACACGTCGAGCGTCGTAAGCGTTTGAAGGCACACCGATTCGGTCAAAACGCGCACGCCCGCCGCGCGGATCTCAATATTTCCCGCCAGATCCAATTGCAACAACCCAGGCGCGCCCGTCCACGCGGCCAGCGCTTCGGCCGCTTTCGTCGTTAACCACATTCCCACCAACCCCAATTCGCGTAGGGCCGGGAGCCGGGCCGAGCGCACGAGCGCGGTGATGAGTTCGTCCCCGTCTGGGAACCCGTTGGCGCTCAGGTCGAGCCGTTGCAACTTCTCGAACCGCCCCGGTCCGAACAGCCGATCGATCCCGTCCGCGGTGATGTCGTTCGAGGACAGGCTGAGTTCAATCAGTTGACCGGCAAGGGTCGATTCCCCCAGCACCTCCGCGCCCGCGTCGCCGATGTTGCCGCCATCGAACCGCAAGTGGACGAGTTGACGGCTCGCCGCGGACGAACACAACGCGCTCATCGCGTCCGGGCCGGCGAAAGAATAACCCCAATGCAATTCAGTCAAATTGCCCGCGTGCGGGGATGCAACCAGGTTGGTAAACACTCGGCTGTTGTGAAAGAGCTGAAGCACCCCGATCCGACGAAAACATTCGTCCCCGAAAAGCGATTCCAGTTCCTTCTCTGTGAGATTCGAGAACCAAAACGCCCAGGTGGGCGCGTGCGGGAGCAGATCGCGGAACACTTTGTGAAACTTGTGGCTGTTCATGGGCCGAAGTGGGGGAGCAACGAACCCCCGCGCGAACGGGTACGCGCGCATCCGGTCCGGTAGCCCCCGCCGGAACATTTTTCGGTGCGCCTCCCAGAGCCCAGCCTCGCGCTTCTTCAGTACGGGCCACTGCGGATCGCTCTTGTCCGTTCTCGCGATCGTACACTGGAGCCGGATGAATTCGGCGCGCGCGGGTTGGCCATTTTCCTGGAGCCAGTCCGCGTAGATCAGGCGCACGGTATCGTCGTGCGGGTGCTCCCAGATCGCCGCGAGCAGCGCCTTCTCGTCGGACATAGTGCCTCACGCAACGGGCCGCGCCGAGGAGGTTCCCGGCGCGGCCCATCATAAATCCCAACAGCGAACGAAGCGAGCGAACCGCACCGGAATCAGCCCATCCACTCGGGGTGCTTGGCGATGTCACGCAAATCCCGCACCGAATCGCGCGTCACAAGTTTCAAGACCCACCACCAAATTTCGGCTCATGAGGCATCAGGGGTGAATCGGGTGTTTTCAGGTCGTAGGAGCGGTGGCTCATGAGGCGGTAGAGGTGGAGGTTTAGTGCAGGACGCTGTCGGGCAACGAATTGCGACCAGCCTCCACCTCTACCGCCTCATGAGCCACTCACGGACGAGCGAAGTCGCAGTGCCGTGGAGATTACGGAAAAACATGTAGATGACTTGGTAAGTGATGATGAGGCAAATGATGCAATGCGGGCGGCGGACCAGGCGTGGCGTGACGCGGAGAAGAATACTCCCGATCGGATTGAAAATGCTGACCGTGCTGCGAATTGTGGTAGCTGGGCTGCTTACTATACCGACTTCCCAGAATGGGCATCGCGAGAGGCGCGAACGGCTATGGTTTGGGAAAAAATCGAGCAGGGCATTGACCATCGCGTCGCCAACGAAGCTGAAGCAGCACAGCAAAGCAAAGCATCCTACTGCGTGACATCTTCGGTAACCCCTTCCGCCCCGGCACCGTTGATCTCTCTTGGCTCACGACGGACGTTCGCATTCTTGCCGAAGGTATTTACCAAGACCGTGCATTCGACCGGATGCCGATTCTGGCCGACGCACTTCAGGACGCCGGGTGCGACAACGACGACATCCTGAGCCACTGCCGCGGCGAGGGGCCGCACGTTAGGGGGTGCTGGGTTGTGGACTTGCTGACGAACCGGAAATGATGAGCCTTATCTGTACGTTGATGGTCTTTTGGCGAGCCAAAGAAGACTTGCAAGTGCGCAAACCACAATTCACGTCTGTTTCAACTCGGGCACTATGCCGTTCGGAATTGTTTCGCAAGGCGCCGCTTGTTGCCGGCTTCCGTTGAACTCGCGAGCGGCACGAGTCTCCAGGTGTTCGCCCAGCAACTCGTGCCCCAATTCGACCGCTTTAGCCTACGAAGATTTCGCCGGTGAAGCTCGGATCGAAGGCGAAGAAACTGCTCAGCTCCGCCGGCGTTTGACCGTCGAACCGCTTGACATGGCGCCGGCACCCGGACGAATATCGGGTGATAGGTTCACGATGCTCGGGCGCGAGGACGTGTGCTCTCATACCCGAGACACGCTAGACCGAAAATCAATCACTGACCCTGTCCCCGAGCCTGCACGTCACTGCAAGTCGATGTCGTGCGTGTTGCTGCCCTTCTTGACGGCGAAACCCGGGATCGCGCCGGGGAGCGAATACTTCTTCGGAACGGCCGCGCCCTTGCTCGCTTCGGGCATGCCGGGCATCGAGGCCGTGCGCCCGACCACTTTCACCGGTCCCGAACCCGTGACGATGATCTTGGCGTCGCCGGGCGGGACTTCGTTGACAGTGTAGGTGCCATCGGCGTTCACGATGGAACTCGATTCCTTGCCGTCCGCGCCGATGAATTTGATGAGCGTGCCCGATGCTGGCGCGGCGCCTTTCACCGTGAGCTTGCCCGTCACCGTGCCCTTGTCGCCGGACGTCCCGCAGCCGGTCAGCGCGAGGGCAACACAAAGCAGGCCCGTTACGGGCAGCCAGCGGTTCGTGAATGAGCACTTCGGCAGAGTTTCGATGTGGGACATGGGTTCCTGATTGGTGGGAGAAAACGAACCGGTTCGGGAAACGCCCGCCCTGGTTGGGGCGGGTGGAAGATCGTGCAATTGGCGCTCTTACCAGTCGCTCGGCAGAACTTGCCCGTCGTCCGGGGTCAGTGCGTACAGCCAGCTCAACTGCGACACGCTGGCGCCGACGCTGCGGACGCTCCCGTCGGCCAGACCCACGAGGCACCCGCTGCTGTGGTTCGCGTACACGCGGGACCGGTCGGTCGCCGCGGACTGCGTCACCCCGAACAGCGGCGCCTGGTTCCAGCTCCCCCAACCGGTGTTGGCCCCGAACCGGTTGCTGGTCACGCCGCCCCAGCCGAACACCGCCGAGTACTTGCCGTCGCCCGCCCAGTCCCACCCCGGGTACGCCCACAGTTGGCCGTGGTCCGACGTGCGCCCGCCGTAGCTGTCCACGAACGTCATCGTGTTGGAGGTGCCGTCCGGGATGTTGCCGACCCGGTACGTCGACTGGTCCGCGTTGTTGACGCGGTTGCTCCCGAACAGCGCGTAGTTGGCCGCGTAGCTCGTCCCGGCCCAGTCCTGGCCGCGGTTGCTGGGGTACCCGCTGTTCATGGTCGCATCGGACGGGCACACGAACGTTTTGATGACCTGGTAGAGCACCTGCGGCTTACTGGTGTTGCCCGCGATCGGCCCCTCCCACGGTTGACTGTACGGCGTCCCGTTGTACGTACTGACGATCGGGGACAGCCCCGCCTGGTAAATGGCGTCCTGTTCGATGAACGGGAGCAGGTAGTAGTGGATCGAGCCCCCGTGCGTTTGCGACTGCGGCGACCCGTTCACGGCCGACGTGATGTTGGGGAGCTGGTCCGAGCGCGAGCTGGCGTAGTTCTGAACGGCCAGCCCCAGTTGCTTGAGGTTGTTGCTGCACGACATGCGCGCGGCCGCCTCGCGCACCTTTTGGACGGCCGGGAGCAAGAGCCCGATCAGGATCGCGATGATCGCGATGACCACGAGCAGCTCAATGAGCGTAAAAGCACGACGGCCCTTCGGTGCGGGCATGGAGAAACTCCCTCGGTTGAACCAAGTGGCAGAAGGAACGGACTCAATAACCCCGCGGCGCGCACTGACCCGCGCCGCACGAACCGGCTCGAACACGTGATTCGGACACTCGCGCGGCCCCGGGCGCTCCGGCCCCGGTCCCCGCGCCGGCAATGGACCGCTACTGATTTGAAAACACTCGGGGCTCAAAAGTTCCGCGGATCGCACACAATAATTCAAAAGATAAAACTATGAGTGGCTATCGGGTTTAATCACACATTCATTATTTGAATCGGCTCGAAATACGCCGCGCGGACGTTTCATTCGCGGCTGGAATTTGTGATCGGACCGGGCGACCTGCGTCCGATCCGCACAAGGGGTGCATACTTTCAAAACGGTCCGCGCGCCGGGAAAAGACGCGAAATTCGGCTACACTTTTCGTGGACCGCGGCGGAATCCGACACGCGGGCCGCGCCGCACCGTTCGTTCTTCCGGGTGAAACGTGAAAACTGTTCTCCTGCCAATTGGCGACGCAGCGGAGGTGCTGGACACCTACTACCCGCTGTTCCGGCTCCGCGAGGAGGGGTACGAGGTGCTCGTCGCGGGGCCGGAGAAGCGGGGCTACCACCTCGTGCTGCACGAGCGCCCGGACGGGTGGGACATCACGCAGGAGCGCCCGGGCTACACGCTCGCGGCCGAAATCGCGTTCCGCGACGTGGACCCCGGCGCGCTCGCGGGCATGGTGATTACCGGTGGGCGCGCCCCGGAGTACCTCCGGTACGACCCGGATCTCATGCGCATCACGAAATCTCTGTTCGCGGCGAACAAGCCGGTCGCGAGCGTGTGCCACGGCATCGAGATCGTTGCCGCGGCCGACGTGATCCGCGGGCGCGAGGTGACGACGGTCGCGAAGTGTCGGTTCGATTGTGAATTTTCGGGCGGGATCTACGTGGACCGCGAGGTCGTGGTGAGCGGGAACCTCGTGACGTGCCGCACGTGGCACGATAATCCGGCGTGGATGCGGGAATACCTGAAGCTCTTACGCGGGTGACGTGCAACGAGTCCGGGAACCATCGGCACCAAACGGGCGTCAAAAGGATGTGTGTGGTCGTGAAATGAATCCGCCCCGGTAGTGCGCCGGGGCGGAATACGGATTAGGGCACCACGACGTCGATCGTTTTTTCTTTCGCGTCGATGGTGTACTTGAGCGGCGACGTGTCCGGCTTGTTCACTGTTGCGGGCAGTTTGGCCAACTCCGGAGCCGGGGGTGCGTTGTCCGGGGCCTTCGTCGGGGTGCTACTGCCGCCGCCGCCCGGTGTAATCAAGCCCCCGCCACCACCACCCGGCGGCCCCGCTCCGGGAAGGGTACCTTTACCGGGTAGCGTCGACCCGCCTGTCTTTCCGGGCATTCCGGGCATCCCGGGGCCGCCGGCTTTGAGCCCGCCGGGGAGCCCGGCGCCGAACTGCTCGACGGTCACCTTGACGTCGCCCATCGGGACGTCGGTGCAGGTGTAAGAGCCGTCGGGCTGGATCGCCGCGGACGCCACTTCTTTATCGGCGCCGTGGAAGGTGATCGTACCCGTCTTGAGGGCCGCTCCTTTATACGTCACGGTCCCGCGCACGATCGCCGCCTGCTTTTTCGAGCACCCGGCCGGAACACCGACCGCTACGGTCACGCACGCCAAAACAATGATTCGGGAGGTTACAGAGCGCTTCATTCCGCGAACTCGGGGTGTGGGAGAAGAATGTGAAAACGCCCCGGCACGCGGGACACTTGCGCCCGCGTGCCGGGAATTGACGGAAACGCTCGGGGCTACCAGTCCGAGTTGAGGACGTTGCCGTCGGCCGGGTAGTTCGCGTTCTGCCAGGTGGCGGCGGAAACGCTCGTGTTGATGGTGCGGACGCTCCCGTCGCAGAGGCCGATGATGCACCCGCCCGGGGTCAGGCCCTGCGGGCGCGTGGGGATGCAGTTGGCGACCGTCGGCCGCGCCTGCGGCGGGTTCCCGTCCGCGTTGATCGCGTACACGGACATCCACGGCCAGTTCCAGTCGCCGTGCGTCCACAGGCTGCCGTTGCTCCCGCAGGTGCCCATCTTCTCGGCGAAGGCCACGGTGTTCGAGGTGCCGTCCGAAATGCCGGTCATCGTCCGCTTGCCGTCCCAGCTCACGTTCGGTTGGCCGAACACGGCGTGGTTCGAGGCGTAGTTCGAGATCGCCCAGTCGCTGTACACCAGGGAACCCGGGGTGGAAGCGTCCAGGGGCGAGATGAACGTCTTGATGACCCCGCGGCGGACCGTCGCGTTGTCGTGCGCGTACACCATCGCCGCGCCGCCCTGGGGCACGAGCTTGTACAGGTTGTCCTGCTCGATGTAGGGCAGGATCCAGAAGTGCAACGAGGCGGTCACGTTGCCGTAGGTCGCCCACTGCGGTGGGAGCCGGTTGACGGCGTCGTGGTGCGAGTGGCACGCGATCGCCAGTTGCTTGACGTTGTTCGTACTGGTCATGCGCGCGGCGGCCTCGCGCACCTTCTGCACGGCCGGCAGCAGCAGCCCGATGAGAATGGCGATGATGGCGATGACCACCAACAGCTCGATCAGCGTGAACCCACGCCGACCCTTGCGGACGTTCAATTCAGGCACGGGGAGAGACTCCTTACACCGAAACGAAGAATGGAACCGACGAGAAAGGACGTAGCGCCACTGTGCGCGTGGCCGTCACCGTTCGAGGCGACGGCCCCACTTTCGCTCAACCGGGGCGAAGGATCAAGGGAAAAATACACCAAAAATGCACATGCCGATGTGAGAGGTCTGTTGGGTTGTCATTCTAATATTATGAATCTTGGCAATCGGAGTGGTGCCTTTTATCGCACAACTGTCTCGATCGTATGGGCGGCGACGGGTTTTCGCGCTCCCGAAAACGCGACCCGCGGAGCGATTCGCGCGCCGCCCGGGGCGCACCGCGGGTGCCCGGTTCCGCACCGAACGTGCCGCCCGTCTTGATTACCCCTTCGCAACTCCAACAATACCTGAATCAGCGCGAATCCTTCCTGCTTGCGGGTGCTCTCATGCCAAATAGTTTCGGAAGCCTCTCGACCCTTTCTGTTGGTGGTAAGCCGTACACGATTCACCGACTCGCGGCCGTCGAAGCCGTTCACCCGCAGGCGAAGAAGCTCCCGTTTTCACTTAAGATCCTTCTGGAGAACCTCTTGCGCAACGAGGGCGTGAGCCTCGCGGTGCGCAAGGCGGACATCGACGCCCTCGCGCTCTGGCAGCCGAAGGCCGAGCCGAACGTGGAGATCGCATTCACGCCGGCCCGCGTGCTCATGCAGGACTTCACCGGCGTGCCCTGCGTGGTGGACCTCGCGGCCATGCGCGACGCGATGAAGACGCTCGGCGGCGACCCGTCGAAGATCAACCCGCTCGTGCCGGTCGAGCTGGTCATCGACCACTCGGTCCAGGTGGACGAGTACGGTACCGATCGCGCGTTCGTGGACAACGTGAACCTGGAGTACGAGCGGAACCAGGAGCGGTACGTGTTCCTGCGCTGGGGGCAGAACGCCTTCCGCAACTTCCAAGTCGTTCCGCCGGGCACCGGGATCTGCCACCAGGTGAACCTCGAACACCTCGCGCGCAGCGTGTTCGTGGACCCGCACGGGGCCGCGTACCCGGACACGCTGGTCGGCACCGACAGCCACACCACGATGATTAACGGGCTGGGCGTGCTGGGGTGGGGCGTCGGCGGGATCGAGGCCGAGGCCGCGATGCTCGGCCAGCCGGTGTCGATGCTCATCCCGCAGGTGATCGGGTTCAAGCTCTCGGGGCGGCTCTCGCCCGGCGCGACCGCGACCGACCTCGTGCTCACCGTTACGCAGATGCTCCGCAAGAAGGGCGTGGTCGGGAAGTTCGTCGAGTTCTTCGGCCCGGGGCTGGCGGACCTGCCGCTCGCGGACCGCGCGACGATCGCGAACATGGCCCCCGAGTACGGCGCGACGTGCGGCATCTTCCCGGTCGACGCCGAAACGCTCCGGTACATGACGCTTACGGGGCGCCCGGCCGAACTCGTGGCCCTCGTCGAGGCATACTACAAGGAACAGGGGCTGTTCCACGACGCCAACACCCCCGAAGCGAGCTACACGGACACGCTCGAACTCGACCTCTCGACCGTGGAATCGAGCCTCGCCGGGCCGACCCGCCCGCAGGACCGGATCGCGCTCAAGAACATGAAGACCGCGTTCGCGGAGGCGCTCCCGAAGCTGAAGGCTGGCGTGAAGAAGCCGACCGCGGTCCCGCTGCCGGTCGCGGCCCCTTCATCCGCGTCGGGACCGTTCGGCGTGAAGGAGGCGGCCCCCGCGCCCGAAGTGCCGGCCGGGTCGCTCCACGACGGCTCGGTGGTCATCGCCGCGATCACGAGCTGCACGAACACGTCGAACCCGTCGGTCATGATGGCCGCGGGCGTGCTGGCGAAGAAGGCCGTCGCCCGGGGCTTGAGCACGCGGCCCTGGGTGAAGACGAGCCTCGCGCCCGGCTCGCAGGTCGTGACCGACTACCTGACCAACGCGGGCGTCCTGGGCGACCTGGACAAGCTCCGCTTCAACGTCGTCGGGTACGGCTGCACGACGTGCATCGGGAACTCCGGGCCGCTGCCGGAGGCCGTGTCGCGCGAGATCGCGGCCGAGGGGCTGGTAGTGTCCGCGGTGCTCTCCGGGAACCGGAACTTCGAGGGCCGCGTGCACCCCGAGGTGCGGGCGAACTACCTCGCGTCGCCGCCGCTGGTCGTCGCCTACGCACTGGCCGGGCGCGCCGACATCGATTGGGACACCGAGCCGGTGGGCGCGGACCCGAGCGGGAACCCGGTTTTCTTGAAAGACATCTGGCCCACGCACGAAGAAGTGTCAGCGGCCATCGGCAGCTCGATCAAGAAGGAGTCGTTCGAGCGCATTTACGGCGCGGTGTACGAGGGCGATTCGCGCTGGAAAGAACTGCGCGTCCCCACGGGCGACCTGTACGAGTGGAGCGCGAGTTCCACGTACATCGCCAACCCGCCGTACTTCCGCGGCATGGGCGTGATGCCGCCGGCGATTGCCGAGATCACCGGGGCGCGGGTGCTGGCGCTGCTCGGCGACAGCATCACCACGGACCACATTTCGCCCGCGGGGAACATCAAGAAGGACTCGCCCGCGGGCAAGTACCTGCTGTCCCACGGGGTCGAGCAGAAGGACTTCAACCAGTACGGGGCGCGCCGCGGGCACCACGAGGTGATGATGCGCGGGACGTTCGCCAACGTCCGGCTGCGGAACCTGCTCGTGCCCGCGCGCGAGGACGGGTCGCGGGTGGAGGGCGGGTTCACCCGGCACCTGCCGGGCACCGAGGTCGTGAGCCTGTACGACGCGGCGATGGCGTACCAGAAGGACGGCGTGCCGCTGATCGTGATCGGGGGCAAGGAGTACGGGTCCGGGTCGTCGCGCGACTGGGCCGCGAAGGGCACGAACCTGCTCGGCGTGAAGGCGGTGATCGCGGAGAGCTACGAGCGCATCCACCGCAGTAACCTCGTGGGCATGGGCGTGGTGCCGCTCCAGTTCAAGGCGGGCGAGTCGGCCGCGAGCCTCGGGCTGACCGGCGAAGAGGTGTTCAACATCGACGGCCTGATCGCGGGCCTCGATAAGAACTTCGACGGCCCGACCCGCGAACTCACCGTCACCGCAACCCGCCCCGACGGGACGACGGTCGCGTTCAAGGCGGTGTGCCGCATCGACACGCCGCAAGAGGTGCAGTACTACAAGAACGGCGGTATCCTGCCCTACGTCCTGCGGCAGTTGCTCCAGGCGAAGTAGGGCGCGGTTCGGTTCCCGTCACCCGCCCGGCGCGCCGGGCGGGCGCGTCCTCACGGCGGTTCGCTCATGGAGTGCATCCTCGCGTTATTTCTGATCGTCGGGACGTTCATGGCCGCCGCGGTGGTGGTCGAGATCTTTTTTCTACTCACGCTCTCGAAGGCGATCGGCGAGTGCCACCCCCGGAACCGGACAATGGAACCGGGGATGGTGTGGCTGAACCTGATCCCGATTTTCAACCTCGCCTGGAAACTCGTCACGGTCATACGTGTCTCGGAGACGCTCGAACGCGAGTATCGGTACCGCGGGTGGCACCGCCGGGACGAGACCTACGGCTACGGGGTGGGGCTGGCGTCGTGCATCGCGATGTTCCTGTTCATGGGGCTGCCGCATCTCGTCCTGAAAATCATGTACTGGGTCAAGATCGCGGAGTTCAACAAACAGCTCACCGGCCAAGACCCTCCGCCCCGCGAAGACGAAGATGACGACCGCCCCGTGCGCCGGCGCCGGCCTCGTGCGGACGACCGCGACGACTACGACGACCGAAGCGACAACCGCCGGCGCCGTGACGATCGCTTCGACGAAGACGACCGCCCGACCCGGCGCCGCGACGAGCACGACGATTACCACGACGACCGCGGCGACGACCGAAAACCGTGGGATCGCGACGGGCGGTAAACGTCTTACTTGCACCTCGATTGTGTCGCGGAGGTGCGGATGTACGGCCAGAACCAGTTTCTCGAAATGTTGGGCGCGCTGGGGTGCGCGGTCACCGCGTTCGTGCTGTCGTTTAGCCTCTCGCTCTCGTTCCTGTCGGCGATCGGGCGGACGCTGCGCCGGGTGTCACCAGAGAACCGGCGGATGGAACCGGCCCGGGTGTGGCTGAACCTGATTCCGGTCTTCAACCTCGTGTGGGCCGCGGTCACGGTGGAGCGCGTGGCGGAGTCGCTGCGGAACGAGTTCCGCTCGCGGGGAATGGACGACCCCGACGAGGGCTACGGGCGCGGGTGCGGTCTGGCGACCGTCGCCTTCATCGTGCCGGGCGTGTGGTTCTACCCCGCGTTCGTGACGTTCCCGATCGCGTTCATTTGCGGCGTCCTCTACTGGCGCCAGTTGAACGACTACGTCGAGCGCCTGAAGCCCGGCGCGTACATCCCCCCGCCGATGGACGAGGGGTGGTGACCGGTCACGGAACGCGGTCGGTGTGGGTCTTGAGCGGGCCGGCCACGTCGTCGGGCACGAGCGGGAAGAACTTGTACCCGGTGCGCTGCTCGACCGTGCTGACGGGCACGACGTACTTCTTCCAGTCGCTCCCCACCGTCTGATCGTTGGGCATCCACACCGCGAAGACCGGCGTATCGGCGCTCGGGGCCGCGGTCTTGTTCGGCAGCACCATCACCACTTTCCAGACGCTCTCGGGCACTACAATCGGATGCGATTTGCCGATCGTGAAGTGCTTCACCTCATCCCTGCTAGCTCCGCCTCGACCGTGTGGACCGCACGCGATGTAAAGCTCGCTGTTCTTTTTCGCGAGAGAGCGGCAGTGCTCTTCCAGCAGGCGCCAGCCCTTTTGATTGTTGTTCTGCGATTGGGGAACAATGTTCGTCATGTAGAACAGGATCTCGTTATCTTCTTTTGAATTCGAGCGGTCCTTGGACGCGCACATGTGTCCGCGGTCGAACCCGGACGCGGCGTAGTCCGAGGATTTGACGCGGTAGAAGTCTTTCGGCAGGTCCGGGTCCGGCTCGAAGCTCGTGTCGCGTTCGGCCGTGCCGATGTCGCTCGCGGTCAGGTTCCAGCACACCCAGTTCGGGTTCTTCGTCGCGTCGTTGTACGAGAGGACGTACTGCGGCCGGTCGATCAGGTACGCTTCGCGGTTCGCCGGGTCGTGCTTGGCTTCGGCCGGTAGCCCGAATCGCACGTTGCGGTTTTCGAGCGTCTGTTGATCGCCCTGCGGACCGGGCGGGTGCCCCTCCTGGCGCGAGCGCACCAGCGCAACGACACCGGCGATAACGAGAATCACGACGCCGGCTATGACGCGCTGCGTCGGCGTCAGTTCGTCCAGGAAACTCTTCGAGGCCATTCCTTAGCTCCGAGAATCGGTCACGTTTCAACGACTTGGGTTTTCACACCGGCGTACTGCCCGTCGGTGGTGCGGCCGACGATGTAAACATCCATGTTTACCTCGCCCACCTTGAACACGGTCACGCCGCTGAGGTGGTGCGCGAGCGTCGCGAACAGGTGGAGGAACTCCCCGCGGCTCTCGCTGGGGATCGTCCGCGTGAGGTCCGGGACCGTGAGCTGCTGGACGGGCGCGTCCTTTTCGACCTTCGCGTTCGCGCGCACCGCGGCCTCGTCCGGCGGGCCGTCGCCCCCGGGCCACGCGAACGCCTCCAACGGCGCGTCCGACTCGCTGGGGAACAGGAGCCCCTTCGCCGCCGCCTTGAGTTCCTTCAGAACCGGGGTCGTCTTCGCCATGTGTGTCGTCCCGTGCGCTACCTTTTGTGAACGGTGACCTTCACCGCGTCGGGCTTTTCCTTCAGCACTTCCGAGACCTCTTTGGGCACCAGCGGGAAGAATTTCAGCCCGGTCTTCTTCTCGACCTCGGCCACGGACACGCGGTAGTGCGGCCAGTCGTCGGTAACCGTGTCGTCGTTGGGCATCCACACCGCGATGACGCGCGTGTTCTTGGTCGGGTTGGTGCCCTTATCGAGCACGAGCGCCACCTTCCAGACGTGCGCGGGAACGGTAATAAACGGCGCGTTTTTACCGATGGTGAGCTTCTTCGTGCCGTCGTTGGCGACGCCCCCGATGCCGTGCGGCCCGGCCGCGATGTACAGTTCCTTGCCGTCTTCCGCTAGCGTCCGGCAGTAGCTCTCGAACCGTTCCCAGCCCTTCTGATTGCACGCGGCCGATTGCGGCACCATGTTCGTCATGAGGAACACCGCGTCGTTGTTCTCCTCCGTGTCCGAGCGGTCCTTCGAGGGGACGAGGTGCCCGCGGTCGAACCCGCTCCCGGTGTAGTTCGCGCTGGTGATGTGGGTGAAGCCCTTCGGCAACCCCTTGTCCGGCTCGAACGCGCCGCGGGCCGTGCGCCCGATGTCCTTCGCGGTCAGGTTCCAGCACACCCAGTTCGCGGTCTTGTGCTTGTCGTTGTACGACATGACGTACTGCGGCCGGTCGATCAGGTACGCTTCCTTGTGGGCCGGGTCCGGTTTCGCTTCGCCGGGCATCCCGTACCGGACGTTGCGGTTCGCGGGCGGCTTCGGCGGGTCCGCGCTGGCGGGCAGCGCGGACAGAGCAACCGCGATCGCAAGAATCAGAAGGAGACGCTTCATGATGGTTACTCGCGAACGATTTTGAGTACGCGACCGTTGCTCGCATCGGAAATGTAGACGTCGCCGGTTCGCGGGTGAACGATGACTCCGTGCGGCTGATTGAACTCTGCCTTTAGCGGATCGCCCCCGCCGAGTCCCGTTCCCTTCTTCCCGGTACCGGCCACGAGCGAGAGTGTACCGTCTTTGGGGCTGTAACGCACGATCCGGTGGTTCTCGGTGTCCGCGATCAGCACCGAGCCGTCGCGGTCGATGCACAAGTGCTTCGGCCCGTTCATCGCGGCTTCGAGCGCTTTCCCGGTTCCCTGGCCCGCCTTCCCGGTCCCGGCGACAGTGCGAATCGCTCCTTTCGCGTCGACAACACGCAGTGCGTGCCCGCTGCGCTCCAGAATCCAGAGATTGCCGTCCTTATCGACCGCATGCGCCCGAGGATCGACGAGCGGCTGCTTCAGTGCGTCTTCGCCGTCTTTCGGAACGCCCTTTTCGCCGTTGCCCGCGACCGTCGTGACCACCTCGGATTTCATGTCGATCTTGCGAATCCGGCGGTTATCGAGATCGGTGAGGTAGAGGTACTTCTTGTCCGGATCGAACGCCGCGCAGAACACGCCGCCGAATTTCGCTTTGGCTGCCGGTCCGCCGTCACCGGAAAAGCCCTTCTCGCCGGTGCCCGCGAACACGGTGACCTTGTCGCTGGCAACGTCGTACCGGCGCACGCGGTTGTTCCAGGTGTCGGCGAGGTACACGTGCCCGTCCGCACCGACCGCGAGCGAGTGCATGCCGTTGAAGGTCGCTTTTGCCCCGGGACCGCCGTCGCCGTCGCTTCCCTTCTTCCCCTCGGTACCGGCGAGGGTGCCGAGTCGATCGTCCCGGAGTAGTCGAAGGCGCTCGCCCTTCGCCATTTCCACAATGTAGATCGTGCCCGTCGGGGCGAAATCGACTCCGAACGGCTGAATCAGCTTCGCCTTTAGTGCTTCTGTGCCGTCGCCACCTTCACCGCCGCCCGCGACGAGACTGATTTTGTCCGCCCACGCGGTCGATGCGCTTAAAAATAATAAGCATGATGCGAGTGACAGAATGCGGCGCATGGTTGGTATCCACGTCAGGGGTGTTGTGAGGGTACGCCGGTCGGGGTGTCGGAGTCAACGCGACCGCGGTATCTTTAGCCGTTATGGACAACACGGAGGTTCTTGTGCTTCACCCGGTCGAACTGATTCTGGCCCTACTCGCGGTTACGGTCGTGCTCGGTTTGGTGGCCCGTCGGCTCGGCATCGCGGAACCGATTCTGCTCGTTATCGGGGGGCTGGTGCTCGGCCTCCAGCCCTGGGCGCCGGGCGTGATGGTCGACCCACAAATCGTGTTCCTGCTGTTCCTGCCGCCGCTCTTGTACGCGGCCGCGTTCCGGACGCCGTGGCCGGAGTTCCGCGACCAGATCCGGCCGATCATGCTGCTCGCGATCGGGCTGGTGCTGTTCACGATGGTCGTGGTCGCGGCCGCGGCCCACTACTTCGTCGGGATGTCGTGGCCGACGGCGTTCGTGCTGGGCGCGATCGTCTCGCCACCGGACGCGGTCGCCGCGGTCGCCGTGACCCAGCGCTTGCGCGTGCCGCGCCTCATCACCACGATCCTCGAAGGCGAAAGTTTGGTGAACGACGCCTCCGCGCTCGTGGCGCTCCGGTTCGCGGTCGCGGCCGTGGTTACGGGCGCGTTCTCTTTGGTGGAAGCGGGTACCGAGTTCGCGATCGTCAGCGCCGGTGGGATCGCGATCGGCATCGCGGGCGGGTGGTTCGTGGTGTGGCTTCACGGGTGGCTCGATCGCAAAAAACTCTCGGACACGAAGATCGTCATCACGATTACGCTCCTCACGCCGTTCTCGGTGTACCTGACGGCGGAACACTTGCACCTGTCCGGCGTGCTCGCGGCCGTGAGTGCCGGGTTCTGGGTCGGGAACCGGTGCGAGCGGGTGTTCAGCGAGGAACTGTATGAAGAGGCCCGGGCCGTTTGGGAGTGGATGGAGTTTCTGCTGAACGGGCTGATCTTCATTCTGGTCGGGTTCGCGCTGCGGCAAATCATCGATCAGGCCAGCGGCGCTCGCTCACCGGCCGACGTGCTCGTGGCCGCCGCGGTGGTTTCGGGCGCCGCAATCGTGGCCCGGCTCGTGTGGATATTTCCCGGCGCTTACGTGCCGCGCTGGATCGATCACCAAGTGGGTATCCCCACCCCATACCCGCCGTGGCGGGGCGTGGTCATTGTGGGGTGGACCGGGATGCGCGGCGTCGTGTCACTCGCCGCGGCCCTCGCGCTGCCGCTCGCCACGAGTCAGGGGCACCCGTTCCCCGATCGCGACATAATTCAGGTACTCACGTTCGCCGTGATCTTCGCCACGCTGGTGGGGCAGGGGCTTACGCTTCCCCTCTTGATCCGCGGTTTGGGTGTTTCGGACGAGCCGGATGTAGCGTCCGATGCGCTGGAACCGCCCCCGGACGACCCGGCCGTTTGAGGCGCCGCGCCCGCGCTTTTTGACGCTCGCCGTTAATTGGACGATCGAGTAGTCTGTTGTGGCCGGCGCCGCGGGGCGCCGCACATCACCACATTAATAGAGGTGTGAAAATGCGGACGCTACTCGGACTCGGGATCGTGCTGGCCGTGGTTTGTGGCGCGCACGCGGCGGACGAAAAGAAGCTCGACGCGAAGAAGCTCGTCGGCAAGTGGGAGCCGGTGAACCCCAAGAAGGGCGAGGCGATGGTGATGGAGTTCACCAAGGACGGCAAGCTGACCGTCACCGGTGACATGGGCGGTAAGGAGCTGAAGATCGAAGGTACCTACACACTCGAAGGCGACAAGCTCTCCTTCGTGCTGAAGTTCATGGACAACGAGATCAAGGAAACGGTCACCCTCACGAAACTGACCGACGACGAGATGGAAGGCAAGGACAAGGGCGGGAAGGTCGAGTCCTTCAAGAAGGTGAAGCCGAAGTAACCCGCTGTTCTTGGTGACTCCGGAGCCGGTCGCGATAACCCTCGCGGCCGGCTCCGGTATTTGGTGCCCCGCATCGGTTTGCACTCGCCGCGTTCGGGCGGGGCGTGTAGTTTCTCCCCAACGACCGCGTGGCGGTCGCCGAAATCGTGTCACTCACCGGAGCAAGCACATGCGTGTCCTCGCCGCGTTGGTTGCGGTTCTCGCCCTCGCCGGGTTCGCCGGCGCCGCGGACGAAAAGATCGATGCCAAGAAGCTGATCGGGAAGTGGGAACCGTCGAAGCCCGAAAAAGACGGCCCGAAGCTGGTTCTGGAGATCGGCGAGAAGGGCAAGTTCACGCTCCACGTGACCATCGGCGGGAAGACCGAGAATATCGACGGCACCTACAAGCTGGAAGGCAACAAGCTGGACATCGAAATGACCTTCGGCGGTAAGACCGAGAAGGAAACGATCACGATCACCAAGCTCACCGATACGGAACTGGTGGCCAAGGACTCGAAGGGCAAAGAAGACACGATGACCCGGGTGAAGGATAAGAAGTAACCGGTTCGTGAACGCGCGCCGACGGCCGCGGGGGATTCATCCCCCGCGGCCGTCTCGCTTTACGCACGTTCGCGCTGGTGGTATCCTGGGACCACCCGTGAGGAGGTTCGTCGATGCGCGGTACCGTCGTCGGTCTGGTCGCGTTGTGGGTCGGTGGCTCCGTGTGGGCCGCGCCCGTTCCGAAG
Organism: Gemmata sp. SH-PL17; assembly: GCF_001610855.1. Classification (NCBI taxonomy): domain Bacteria; kingdom Pseudomonadati; phylum Planctomycetota; class Planctomycetia; order Gemmatales; family Gemmataceae; genus Gemmata; species Gemmata sp. SH-PL17. The sequence continues at coordinate 6,433,014 of NZ_CP011271.1, read as the reverse complement.
GATCGCACGGAAGCCGAGAAGGTGGTCGGCACCTGGAAGATGGTGCTCGACTCGCGCGGGAACACGGACACCGACGTGGAGGTCGAGTTCACGCAGGGCGGGAAGATGACCATTCGCCAGCGGATCGATAAGGACACGTTGTCCGTGTACGAGGGCAGCTACCGTGTCGTCGGGAACGAACTACCCTACGAAGTGAAGCAAGACGCACTCGTCAAGAAAGAGACGCTCACCATCAAGAAGATCACCGCCGACGAACTGGTCTTCATCGACCCGGACGGGTTGAAGGAAGAGTTCGTCCGCGTGAAGAAGAAAGTCGAACCGAAGAAGGACGACAAGAAGTAGCCGCGTCGGTGGCCCGTACTTCACCGGGCCAGCCGGCGAATCGCGTCGGCCGCAGTTACACACTGCTCGCGCGTCACATCTAAGTGCGTCACGGCTCGAATCACGCGCGTTTCCAGCGGAGCCACGAGCACCCCGTTCGCTTTTAGGCGCTCGGCGACGTCCTTCGCACTGCCGTGTCGTGCGTCTACCTCGAACCACACTAGGTTCGTTTCCACTTCGTAGGGCTTGAGCGTGAAGCCCGGTACTTCTGCCACCGCGTCCGCGATGATCCGCGCGTTCGTGTGATCTTCTGCGAGCCGGTCGATGTTGTGATCGAGCGCGTAGTCGCACGCCGCGGCGAGGAACCCGATTTGGCGCATCGCCCCGCCGAACAGCTTGCGGATGCGTCGGCCGTGGGCAATCAGCTCACGCGGGCCGAGTAACATCGAGCCGACCGGCGTACCCAACCCTTTGCTGAAGCACACGTTTATGGTGTCGAACATCCCGCCCCACACCTTCGCGGGCACACCGGTCTTCACGATCGCGTTCCAGATACGCGCGCCGTCGAGGTGTGTCGCGAGCTTGTGGTGGCGCGCCCAGCGCGAGATCTCGTTGATCGCGTCCGGTGACGTGACCGTGCCGCCCCCGCGGTTGTGCGTCACTTCCAGGCACACGAGCCGCGTTCGCACCGAGTGCATATCGTCGGGCCGGACTTTGTCCGTGAAGTCGCTGGCGCCGAGCCGCCCGTCCCCCGTAGTGCTATCGATCGTGCGGAGCGTGACGCCGCTCAGTGCCGCAGCGCCGCCGGCCTCCCACAAACAGATGTGACTGTTGGTTTCGAGAAGGATCTCGTCCTGCGGGCGGCAGTGAACCCGCACCGCGATCTGGTTGGCCATCGTGCCGCTGGGCACGAACAGCCCGGCCTCGCACCCGAACATCGCGGCGGTGCGCTGTTCGAGTGCGTTTACCGTCGGGTCTTCGCCGAACACGTCGTCGCCGACCGGCGCGGCCATCATCGCGGCCATCATGCCGGGCGTCGGTTTCGTAACGGTGTCGCTGCGGAGGTCGATCATGGAGGCGCTCGGGCTCGGGGAGCCGCTTACGGCTCTTTCTTCGGTTCCTCGGCCTGCCGGTTCTCGATGAACCAGCGCTCGCCGATCTTCTTGAAATACAGCGAGCGGCCCTTGACGTCCGCGTGGGACACGGACGCGGTGCCGTCGGCTTCCGCGAACATGCCGTCCCGCAGGAGCTTTCGCATGTCTTTGAGGGCTTGCGGGTCTTCTTTCAGCTTGCCTTCGATATCTTTGGTGAGCTGCTTGAACCCCAGGAGACGCGCCTTGGCTTCGACCGTCGCGCGGAACTCCTTCGGGTCGAGCGGGAGGCGGTCTTCCGGCGCTACTTTCGTCGGGTTGGCCCGCTGGAAATCCCGCAGTTGTGTGAGTTCGCGCTCCGTGGCGGCCTCGAACCCGGTCGCGCGATCGGTGACCATTTGGTCCGTGAACTTGGGGTCGAGGACTTGCGCAATGAAGTACGAGTAGTCGCCCGCGTCGATGCGATCGAGGGCCGTTCGGAGCACGTTCTTGGGCGTGTTCTGTGCGTGTAATTGGGGGCGGGCAGTAATCCCGTACCGCGGATCGGGGTCTTTGGCGGGCTGCGCGTGAACGAGCGCGCTGGTACAGAACAGGACGACACCCGCGAGCGCAGTTCGCATCGGCAACCTCCGTAAACGAATCGTTTCCACGATACCCGTGCTGCCCGCCGCGCTCCACCCCAAGCCGCGGAGCAAAATAGATGCAAAAGGCGCCACGGATAAACGCTGATAAACACGGATCAGAACAATACTTGAGTTTAAGTGCCGCTCGCACCGACGCGGCACGAATCCTTCCCTTTGTCGCGCAAATCTGACTTCTCTGATCCGTGTTTTTCGGTGTTTATCCGTGGCGCCTTTCGGCCTTTATTGGGCACGCAATACAATCGAAAGTATGGCAGGCAACACATTCGGTAAACTGTTTCGCGTCACCACATCGGGCGTCAGTCACGGCCCCGGGTACTTGTGTATCATCGACGGCTGCCCGGCCGGGCTGGAACTATCGGTCGAAGACCTCCTCCCCGACCTGCGTCGACGCCGGCCGGGGCAGAGCAAGTTGACCACTCAGCGCGACGAATCCGATACGCCGGAAATCTGGTCCGGCGTGTTTGAAGGCAAAACAGACGGCACGCCGATCGGCATCCTGTTTCGCAATTCGGATCAGCGCAGCGGGGACTACGGCGACATCAAGGACAAGTACCGGCCGGGGCACGCGGACTTCACGTTCGATGCGAAGTACGGGTTCCGCGACTACCGCGGCGGCGGGCGGTCGAGCGCACGCGAAACCGTGAGCCGCGTCGCGGCCGGGGCGGTGGCCAAGAAGATCCTCGCGCTCGCGGGCATTCGGGTACTCGGGTACGTGAAGCAGGTCGGCGACGTGATCGCGGACGTTCCCGATCCCACCGCGGTGACGCTGGAGCAAGTGGAAGCGACGCCCGCGCGGTGCCCGGTGCCCGACACCGCGGCGAAAATGATCGCGCTGATCGATTCCGTCCGCATGGATCGCGATTCCATCGGCGGCGTGTGTGAACTCGTCGCGACCGGGGTACCGCCGGGGTTGGGGGAGCCGGTCTTCGACAAACTGAAAGCGGATCTGGGCAAGGCGCTGCTCTCGCTGCCCGCGGTGCTCGGTTTCGAGTACGGGGCCGGCTTCGCGGTCGCGAACATGCGCGGGAGCGCGAACAACGACGTGTTCGTTCCCCCAGAACCCCACGAATCGCCGGTGGCCCCGGACGCGGCCGATTGCAACACCGCGGTGTGGGAACCGCACCACGAGGCCCCCGTGCGGACCGAATCGAACCGCCACGGCGGGATGCTCGGCGGGATCTCCAGCGGGATGCCGATCGTGTGTCGCGTCGCGGTGAAGCCGACGAGCAGCATTCCGCGCGCGCAGCGCACGGTTACGCGGGCCGGGGAGCCGACCGAAATTCTCGTGAAGGGCCGACACGATCCCTGCTTGCTCCCGCGCTTCGTGCCAATGGGCGAAGCCATGATCGCGCTCGTGTTGGTGGACCACCTCCTGCGGAGCCGCGCGAGCCGACTTCCCGGTTAGTACACGCGACGGCACATCGGTTGCATGATTGTCGTTCGTTTCCCGCAAGTCATGAGCGGGAACGCGCGACAATCTCCCTCATCGCCCGAGGAGCAATCCGATGCAAACGATTAGCTCGACACTTTTTCTGGCCGCCGGCTTCGTTCTCGCGGGGACCACCGACCCGCCCGCTGCGCAAAAGCCGCCATCGACACCCGAGAAACAAACTGCCGCTTCCTTGGAAGGCGGTTACGTAATTGTGTCTGGTGAAAAAGACGGGAAGCCGATTCCGGAAGCCGAGATCGCAGGGTCCATCGTCAAGTTCACCGGCGATTCCATCCTCGGCACTGATAAGGACAAGAAGGAGTTCTTCTCCGCAACTTACACGCTCGATACGTCGAAGACCCCGTGGGTCATCACGATGAAGGGCAAAGAGCCCAAAGAAATGACCGCGACGGGGCTTATCAAGAAAGAGGGCGACACGGTTACGCTGATTTACGCGCTGCCCGGTGGCGAGGCGCCGAAGGAATTCATGACGCGGGAGAAGCAGCACCTCTTCGTGCTGAAGAGCAACAGCAAGGGCGTCAAAGACCCGAACAAGTTCACGAAAGAGCCGTAGCCCTCGAACCGCGGCCCGGGAATCTTCTCCGGGCTATTGCCATTTGATGCGCGGGGCGCCTACACTGGCATCGCCGTTAACTGAACGGCCATTTCAACCGACCCGTCGCCCCGATCGCGTCCGACGCTGCCTCGCCCCGACACTTCGCCCGGAACCCCTCGCCCGACACGGAGGATTTCATGTCGATGTTCGTGCGCGCCGCACTGGTTGCGGTTCTGTGTCTGAACGTTCACGCGATGGCTATTTCAGCGGACAACGAGAAGCCAAAATTAGAAGGACAACACCAGATCGTCGGCGGAGAGCGGAACGGTCAACCGGTCGCCGAGGCCGATTTCAAGGGAGCGACGTTCCGGTTCGCGGGTAACAAGCTCACCGGTGCGAACAAGGACGGCACCGAGTTCCTGGTCGCCGAGTTTACACTCGATTCGACCAAGAGCCCGTGCGCGATCGTCATCAAGCCGACCGCCGGCAGCGACAAGGACAAGGAACTGTTCGGCCTGATCGAACGGAAGGACAACACGATCCGCATCATCTACACGGGACCGGGCGGCGAAAAACCGACCGAGTTCAAGACGAAGACCAACCAGGCGATGTACACGCTGAAGTGCGAGAAATAAGGCTTTCCATTGGGACGATATGACGTGGGCCGCGGTGTTCAAAACCGCGGCCCACATCGTTTTTAGCGCTCCCAAGGTTGGCGCGGCGGGGCCGACTGAGTGTGCATGTCGCTGAGGATCGAGTTCATCACGTCGTTGGTCACGTCGCGCCCGCCGCTCAGGTTGATGAAGAGCGACTCGATGGTAAAGAAGATCCCGAACGGGATGCCCCACCACCCGAGCACCAGACTGGTGAGCGTCGGGCCGATCGACTTGCCGAACGTCCCCTGACCGGCCCGAATGAAGTGGATGTCGGTGGGGTTTTTGAAGCTGACGACGAGGAGCGAGATCGCGTACTGAAAGATGACGAACTTGCCGCCGTTGTTTACTTCTTCGGCGAGTTCGCCGACCGTCATACCGTCGATGCCAACAATCTTCACGGGCGACTCCTGAAGGCACGCGCGCCCCGGAACCGGTTCCGGGGCGCGCGTCGATGAGCTTACACTGGGGAAAGCGCTTTCTCAAGAACCTTACGCACTTCGCTCTTCGGGATGCGCTCTTGTTTAAGCGTATCGCGATCGCGGATGGTAACTGTGCCGTCCTTCATTGTGTCACCGTCTACCGTAATGCAGAACGGCGTGCCGGCCTCGTCCTGGCGCCGGTACCGGCGCCCGATCGCGCCGCTCTGGTCGTACACCACGTTGAAGAACGGCTTGAGCTCGCGGTAGAGCTTCTTCGCCTCCTCGTCCATGCCGTCCTTGTTCACGAGCGGGAAGATCGCGGCCTTGATCGGCGCGAGGCGCGGGTGGAACTTCATCACGATCCGCGTTTCCGGGTTCCCCTTCGCGTCGGGCGCCGTGTCCTCGGTGTACGCCTCGCACAGCACCGCGAGCGTGAACCGGTCCGCCCCCGCGCTCGGCTCGATCACGTGCGGCACGAACTGGAACTGCGCCTTTTCTTCCTTCTCCAGCTTCTTTTTCTCTTCCTCGCGCTTGGCCTTGTCGTCCTTGAACGCTTCGAGCCGCGCCTGGAGGAGCGCGTTCCAGCCCTCTTCGTCGAAATACTTCAGGTCTTTTCCGCTGCGACTCGAGTGCGCGGAGAGGTCGAAGTCGCCGCGGTGCGCGACGCCCTCGAGTTCCTGCGGCTCGTCCGAGAACGGGAACATGTACTCGATGTCGGTGGTGCCGACCGAGTAGTGCGCCAGCTCTTCCTGGCCCTGTTCGCGCGGCACGAGGTTCTCGCTCTTCAGCCCCAGGCGCGAGTACCACTGCCGGCGCAGGTCGCGCCAGTACTCGTACCACTTCCGCGACTCGTTCGGGTGGCAGAAGAACTCGATCTCCATCTGCTCGAACTCGCGCGATCGGAACGTGAAGTTCCGCGGGTTGATCTCGTTGCGGAACGCCTTGCCCACTTGCGCGATCCCGAACGGCAGCTTCAGGCGCGACGAATCCAGCACGTTCTTGTAGTTGGCGAAGATCCCCTGGGCCGTTTCCGGGCGCAGGTAGACCTTGTTTTCGTCCGACGCGATCGGCCCCGCGTGGCTCTCGAACATCAGGTTGAACGCACGCGGTTCGGTGAGGGTGCCGTCGCAGTCCTCCGCCGGGCACGGGCGCGGCCACGAGGCCGGGAGTGCGGTGGCCGAATGGTACTCCAGTTGCGCTGCGGCCTTCAGCGCGCGCCCGACCGGGTGCTTCTTCTTGTCCAGCTTGGCGATCTTCTCTTTGAGCAGCGGTTCGGCGTCCGTGGCATTGTCGGCCTCGACCGAGATCGCGTGCGGGGCGCTGTCCACGACCGCGCAGGCGAAGTGGACCTTGTCCGCGCGGAACCGCTTCTTGCACTTGAGGCAGTCCACCATCGGGTCCGAGAACCCGCCCACGTGCCCGCTCGCGACCCACACGTTCGGGTTCATGATGATGGAGCAGTCCAGCCCGACCATGCGAATTTCCTGACCGTCCGGGCCGGGCGGCGGGTTGCGGACCATGTCCTGCCACCACGCCTCCTTGATGTTCCGCTTCAGTTCCACCCCGAGCGGCCCGTAGTCCCAGAACCCGTTGATCCCGCCGTAGATCTCCGAGGACTGGAAGACGAACCCCATGTCCTTGCAGAACTTCGCGAACTTCGCCATGTCGAGCTTGGTCGGCATCGAAAAAACCTCCACTCGGTCGGGCCATATCGGAGAGTGTCTCGCGGCCCGGCCAGGTATGCGAAGCCCTTGGTCTGGACCCCGCGTTAAATTGAGAGCCGGTACGGGCGCGGGGTTCACGTGAACCCCGCGCTCGCGCGGCGTGGACATGATACGAATTGCGGGAACCGGCAGAGTAAGTGCCGTGCGACAAAGGTGATCGGGTTCGTTGGAGGTGCGTTGTGCTGGCTGTCGAAAGGACAGGAAAGGATGTGTGGGAGCGAACGGTTGCTGTGCCGACAAATCGTATTTTCTAATTTTATATTGTTATGGTTAAGGTGTATTTTTAAATGCAACGATGTGGGAACAAGTCACCGTCTTAACTCGTTGCCAAAGACCCGGTACCTGGGGGGCGTTGTCGTGGTTCGAGAGGACCGCGAAATGAAAAGATGCGGCCACGAAGATCTGCGACCGGTCGCGCATCACCCAAGAGACGGCTCGCTAATCTTGGTGAGCGAGAATTCATGAATGAACAGCGTCGTGAAGGGAATTTCCAGCTCGACCCCAGTACTGAGAAGGATTCGATGCAAATACCCGGCGCCCCAGGGGCCCATGCGATCGTCCGTCACCGACTCGATTTCATCGTACAACCAGTGTTCGCCCTCCTTGGAAAACCGCCACCCCTCTGGTTGAGGACGGACGCGAACGTTGTCCCAAAGGCAATAAATCAGAGAGCGGATCGTGCCTTCGTCCTTTACCGTAATGATGGCCACAGAGTACCAAAACGGTACGACCAACGCGGGGTGAAATTCACGAAAAAATTCCCGAGAGAAATGCCGTGCGCCTGCTTGTGTTTGCTCCACGCGTGAAAGAACCAAGCAATCGTGCAAAGATAGTTCGGCAAGTCTTTGAATTTGAGACGGCGTGCGATCCCGGAAAATTTTGAGGTGTTGGGCGTACTGCTCCGCAGCCTTTTCCCATTCTTGGTAGGCTCGATCGGCTTCGTCTTCGTTCGGTGAATTAAACCGAATGTACAGTTCCGGCGTGAAAAATCGCATGGCTCGCTCAGGTGGCTTTGAGTTTGTCGGTCTCGTAGAACGTGTGACCTTCCGGTGGTCGCGGATCGGGTTGCCAATGCGGTAGCGACATCCGGCCCGCGCTCAAGTGGGGAAAGCAGCACTTCGGCTCCCTCCCGATTGCATTTCGTTCGATCTGGCCCGCGAGTCTTCGGTTCGTAACCCGGTCCGGCCCGCACACGATGACATCCTCGCCGTTTCTTCTCCTTGTTTCGGCATCGGTCTGAGTGATCTCGGCGCCCTTTTTTACAGCACCGGCATTACCTCGGATGCCCTCGTAAATCTTCGGCGGCTCCTGGAGAGAGGGAGCCTTGGTCGCCTGCTTCTTTGCCTTCGCCATGCCGTCCCCGAAACGTAGAAGGGCTTTCTCGTTGTGAACGAACGGGGTCACAGATGGTGTTAGTGTACATTTTTGTCCGAAGGGGATACAAGCGCTATCAAAGATCGGATTCAGGAGCAGTAATGACTGCAGGCCGGGTACCGCCCGACCTGCAATCTATCCGTTTGAGCGTCCTCATTCGGCAATCGCCGAACGTTACTTCTCAACGGGCAGTCGTTTGATCTGTTCGTTGATGTTCTTCGCGCGCTCCTTGATCGCGAACCGGAGCCGGTTGACCTGGTTCTTGTAGTCGTTCGCGGCCCCGGGATCGACGGTCTTGAGCGCCGGGTGGACGACGGCCTCCATTTCGTCGAGGCGCGCGATCAACTCGTCCGGCTTGTACACTTTTGTCATGATCTCGCGGAGCCGGGCGAGGTACCGCTTCTTGCCCTCTTTCGTTTGCATCAGCGCGCGGGCCACGCTCCCGCCCCAATCCGGCATGATGGGCCAGTTGGTCTCGGCGAACATTTGGTCCATCCCCGACGGGATGAACGTGATCTTGTTCGTCTTCGGGTGGTGGTAGATGCGGTAGTTGTTGCACTTCGACGGGTACCCGTCCCAGTCGGACGTGATCATTTCGACCACGACGTAGCTGATGAACTTGTCGAGGTCGAGGAGCTTCTCCAGTTTCTCGAACCGCTTCTTCTCGTTCCCCTCGCGGGTCGCGGCCACGAGTGCTTTCAGGTCGGCACGGTCGGCCACGTCGTTCTTGCTCGACACCAGATCGAGCTGCTGGTCGATGTCGCGCAGGAACCCGCCGTCGTAGAAGTTGCCGTTGCTGTTGCCGAAGTGGTTCTGGAGGAACTGCTTGTCGTAGCCCTCCTTGATGTAGTACAGCCCGCGCTTGCGCCCGTTGATCGTGACCGTCGCGTGGCTGACGCGCGAGGCCGGGACGCCCGCGGCGCGGAAGATCTCGCCGCAAATCAGTTCCGAGAGGTAGCTCGGGTCTTGTGCCGAGTTCGCGAGGTGCCACTTGTCCATGCCGTTGTACCGCTGGGCGTCGGTGAACTTGTCCATGTTCAGCGTGAGGCCCGGCTTGTCGTCGAAGTTGCGGTAGCTCCCCGCCGCGCCCTTCAGGTGGAAGCCCACTTCGGCGTACTCGGTGGTGCCCTCTTTGAGCAGCGCCTTGGCGTACTTGCGCGGCTCGCGGTTGATCGCGTCGACCTCCTTCTTGTCCACCGTCAGGACCAGATCGTGGACCTTCGGCTTGCGGAAGAAGTCGTCGCGTTCGGTAATCAGGCGCGGGGCCGGGGCGGTGTCGACGGCGGGTAAATTAGCGGCGGCAAGAACGAGCACGAACAGGCCGAGTAACAGGAGGGGTCGCTTCACGGCAGACTCCGGTGGCGCGGAACGGTCAGCGTGCAACGATTTTACCCGTTATCGGGTCGGTTCCACAAGCGCGACGTAATGCGTCCTCATTTATGTCGTTGTGTCCACGATGACGACATCGACCCCGCGCACTGTGTGGAGGAGCCGGTCAACGAGCGACGGACCGAACCAGCGCCGGTACCACGGGCGCTGCGGGCGGCCCATCACGAGGTGCGTGATGCCGTACTCCGCTACGAACGCGGCCACCGCGGACGGGAAATCGGCTCCCTTGAATGTAAGCGGCACGCCATCGAGTTGCTGCGCGAGGGCGAGTGAATCGGCCACGCGGCGCTGAGTGGCGGCGTCGGTTTTTTCTGTGCTTTCACCCGGAGTTTGCACGTAGACCGCGAACCACGGGGCGCCGAGGCGGTCCGCGAGTCGCGCGCCCTTGCGGAGCAACCGCAGCGCGTTGGGGCTGCGGCTCGATAAACACACCATGACCCGGGCGGACGTGTTCGCTTGCGCCGCGCCGTCCCGCTCGTGTCGGCGCCGGTCTAGTACGTGTGCGACCTGTTCCAGCGCGATCTCACGGAGCTGGTTCAGGTTCGGTTCCGTGAAGAAGTTCGCCAGCGCGCGTTCGGCCCGCTCCGGCGGGTATACTTTCCCGGCCCGCAACCGCTCCTGAAGATCCTCCGCGGGCAGGTCCACGTTAACCACCTGGTGTGCCTGCGCGAGCACGTAATCGGGCACCCGTTCCTTGACCTTCACTCCGGCGAACCGTTCGACGATGTCGTACAGGCTTTCGAGGTGCTGCACGTTCATCGTGGTGATGACGCTGATCCCGGCTTGGAGGAGCGTCTCGACGTCCTGGTAGCGCTTCGCGTGCCGGCCGCCCGGCGCGTTGGTGTGCGCCAGTTCGTCCACGAGGGCGACCGTCGGTCGGCGGTTGAGCATCGCGTCCAGGTCCATTTCTTCGAGCACGACGCCGTGGTATTCGAGTTTGCGCCGCGGAACCTGTTCGAGATCGCTGACGAGCGCGGCCGTGTCGGCGCGCCCGTGCGTCTCGACCACCCCGATGACCACATCCACGTTCTGCTTGCGGAGCCGGTGCCCCTCCTGAAGCATCTCGTAGGTCTTGCCCACACCGGGCGCGAAACCGAGGTAGACCTTCAGCCGGCCGCGCTGCTGTTCCCGCAACAGCGTCAGGAACCGTTCGGGACCGGGGCGAGCCGTGTCAGTGGTCATGGTGTGCTCCCGTTCGCTCGTCCCAGGTGGGGAGCGTGATCCGGAACGTTGTTCCTTTTCCGGGTTCGCTCACGCACGTGACCTCGCCCCTATGGGCCGTGACCACTTCCTTTACGATCGCCAGTCCCAGCCCAGTACCGGCTTCGTCACTTTGACCCGGGATGCGGAAGAACCGGTCGAACACGTGTGGGAGGTACTCCGCCGGGATGCCGACGCCCGTGTCCGTGATCGTGAGGACCACGCGCCCATCCGCTGCTGAGCCGGCGGTGAGTGTGATCCGACCACCTGGCGCGGTATAGGTGATCGCGTTGTTGAGGATGTTGCCGAGCGCCTGGCCGATTCGGGTTGCATCGACTGCGATCAGTGGAGCTGGTTCATTTCCCGTGAGGGCCAGTTCGACGTGTTTGTCGGCGGCCCTTGACCGCACCTCTTCGGCCGCGTGCCTAAGTAGCTCGGTTGGGTCCGCGGGGGTGAACGTCGTTTCGTCACGCGGGCGCTGGAGCCGTGCGAGCGCGAGCAACTGGTCAATGAGCGCGAGGAGCCGTTCGCTGCCGTCGCGTGCATCTAAGAGCAGTTCCGTTTGTTTGGGGGTAAGCGGCCCTACCGTTTCTTCCAGAAGGACGTGAACGGCCAGGCGCACCGAGGTGAGCGGCGTTTTCAACTCGTGGCTCACGGTCGCAACGAGGTCCGACTTGAACTGGTCGAGCAGCCGGAATCGGGTCACGTCGTTCAGGACCACGGCGGCGCCGAGGGTATCGCCCTCCGGGGAACGGATCGGGCGGATTTGCGGCAGGTACGTGCGCTCCTCTCCTCCCGCCCGGAACGAAACGACCTGATCGAAGCCCTCGGGCTGGTACGCGCGCTGAGTTTGGAGAGCGTCCGCCAGCGGCACGCGGAGCGGATCGGGCGGCTGCCACATCGGGCCGGTATCGCTTCCCGCTGGCGCGACGCCGAGTAGCCCCTGTGCCGGGGGATTGGCCAGTTCCACGCGCCCGCCCGGTTCCACCACGAGAATCGGGTCGGAGAACGAATCGATCGTCGCTTGCGCCGTCCGCTGGGCGCGAACGATCCGATCAAGATTCGAGCGCCGGTACTGGCGCAGTTGTGCGGTCATCGCGTTGAAGGATTTGGCGAGCTGGCCGAGTTCGTCCCGGCCGAAGACGGGCACTTCGCGGTCGAACTGACCCGAACCCCCGATCGCTTGAGTCGCTTCTGTTACGGCCCGGATCGGTCCGAGGATCTTGCGGAGCAGGTACCACGCGATCCCGAACACGATCGCTACCAGCGTGCCGAGGCTGATCCCGAATCCGACGAGTGCCCGTCGCGCCGTTTGGCGGGCGTCGTCCCGGGCGCGTTCCATGCTCTCCTGGTTGATGCGGAGGATCTTGCCGGAAACCGTTTTGATCTCCTGGAACGTACCGAGCAGGCCCGGATCGCCCGCGGCGCCCTCGTAGTCCGCGTGTCGCTCTGTGAGGGGGCGGGGGGAGGCGAAGAACCGTACCCCGCGCCGGCGGTAGTCGTCTTTTAAGATTCGTAACCGCGCGACCAGTTCGTCCTCGTCCGGGTAAATGGTAACGTTGCCCTCTTCGATCCGGAACTGCTCCTCGAACGCGCGCCAGTGCGCCTCGAACTGGTTCCGGGCACCTGCTTCCTTTTCCGGAGTCCGGCCCGATAGTGCGAACTGGAACGACGAGTCCATTCGCTCTAGCGCCTCGTTCAAGCGGAACATGGCCTGAACGCTGGCGTAGTTCTCTTCCAGGATCGCGTCGATCCGCGTGCCGGTCCGATCGAGCTGTGCGAATCCGATGGTTCCGAGCGCGGTCAGGAGCGCGACGAGTGGTAAGAACGCGAGCAGGATGCGGGTGCGCAGTCTCATGGGTTCCCCTTCGGCGGGTTCGACCGCTTCCGCTTGCGCCACAACGTGCTCGGGTCGATGCCGAGAACCTGGGCGGCCTCGTCGAGAGACGGGGCCGATGCGATGACCCGGCGAATGTGCTCGGCTTCCAGATCTTCGAGCGTGACGTGCCCGCCGATTTCCATTCGGGGTGCGGGCGCGGTGGTGAGCTGACCGGGCAGGTGTTCCACCCCGATCTCCGATCCCGCCGTCATGATGACCCCGCGCTCGACCGCGTTCCGTAATTCGCGCACGTTGCCCGGCCACGAGTAAGCGTTCATGACCGCTTCGGCTTCCGCGGTGAAGCCGACCACCGACTTGCCGGATTGACGGTTGAAGAACGCGAGCAGACCGCGTGCGATGGACAGCAGATCTTTTCGCCGCGAGCGCAGCGAAGGGACCGTCAGGTCGATCACGTTGAGCCGGTAGAACAGATCTTCCCGGAAACGCCCCGCGGCGACTTCTGCTTCGAGCGGGCGGTTGGTCGCGGCGACGATGCGCACGTCCGCTCGGCGAACGATCGGCTCCCCGACGCGCTCGTACTCGCGATCCTGGACGAGCCGGAGCAGTTTCGGCTGAAGGACGGGCGGGAGGTCGCCCACTTCGTCCAGAAAGAGTGTTCCGCCGTCGGCCGCGTCCACCTTCCCGGTTTTGTCCTGCACGGCGCCGGTAAACGCTCCTCGCGTGTGCCCGAACAGGTCACTTTCTAATAACTCGGCCGACAAACTCGGACAGTGGACCGTCACAAACGGGCGCTTGGAGCGCTTGCTCCGGGCGTGAAGCGCCCGGGCGAGCACGTTTTTGCCGGTCCCGCTCTCACCGCGGAGCAGCACTGTTGCGTCCGTCGGGGCGACCTGAAAGGCCGCGTCGAGAACGCGCTGCATGGCGGGTTCCTGGGTTTCCAGTTCGGTTGTCGGGTCAGGGCCGCCGACTCGTTCCTCGAGCGCTGCAACTCGATTCCGCAACCCCCGGACGAGGGCAGATCGGTCGAGCACCATTCGGATCTGGTTCGGGGTGAACGGTTTGGGCAGGTAGTCGAACGCTCCTCGGCGCATGGCTTCGACCGCGGAATCGAAGCCGGCGAACGCGGTCACAATGACGATGTGCAGGTCGCCCGCGGAGCGGAGCAGCTCGGGGAGCAGGTCTAGCCCCTTTTCCGTTCCGAGCTTCAGGTCGAGGAACGCGAGGTCGAAGCGCTGGCGCCGGACCGCCTCCAGCGCTTGCGCGGAGTTCGCGGCTTCAGTGACCTTGTGGTCCATGCTCTCCAGCGCCGTCCGGAGCGTCCGGCGCAGAGCCGTCTCGTCGTCGATCACGAGCAGGTTAAACGGCTCGGTCGTGTGCTTCATGGGTCACCGGGTTGCAGTTTGCAATCCTCGTCGTGCGGTTCGCAACCCGCGTTCACGCAGGGTTGAGAGAGCCAATTTCGTAAGTCCCGTTATTTCCAGCGGTTCGGCGATTCCGCGAACTTCGGCGCGGGAACTGCCAAGAGGGATAACGCAACATCGCTGCCGGAGGATCGTGAGATGTCCCTTGAGTTCTGGGTGCCGGTGACCATCGGCATCGGGCTAGTCGTGTTCGCGCTCATGTTCGCCTTCGTCGTCGCGTGCGACAAGGTGTGAGGAGAACTACCGTGATCTGGATCACCGTGGCCGTGACCCTGTTCCTGTTCCTGTACCTGCTCGCCGCACTCCTGCGGCCCGAACGGTTCTAACCCGGTCCCGCCTCAGTGCGGACCCCCAATCCGATTTCGTGCTCCCTTGATTTAAGAGTACCGCCATGTGGCTCCTTCCATTACTGATCGTCGGCACCACGGTCTTGCTCTCCGTTCCTATGGGGCGCTACCTGGCCGGCGTTATTGACGGCAAGTACAAGGGGTTCGGCCCGCTCCGCTGGGTCGAGCGCCGACTCGATACCGGCCCGCAGACCTGGAAACAGTACGCGGTCAGCCTGTTGTTGTTCAACACGGTCATGTTCGTGTTCGGGTACCTGGTGCTCGCGCTCCAGCCGGTGCTGCCGCTGAACCAGTCGGACCCGGTGTTCAAGGACGGGAAGGGGATGCTGTCCCCGACCACGATCTTCAACACCGTGACCTCGTTCCTCACGAACACCAACCTCCAGCACTACTCGGGCGAGCAGCACCTGTCGTACTTCTCGCAGCTCGTGTTCATCGTCTGGAACATGTTCACCTCGGCCGCGGTCGGGTTCTGCGCGCTCGCGGCCGTGATTCGCGGGTTGCGCGGCGACGCGCACATGGGCAACTACTACGTGGACATGTGGCGCGTGGTGATGTACGTGTTCGTGCCGTTCAGCGCCCTCACCGGGGGGCTGCTGATCGCGTCCGGCATGCCCATGACCCTCGAACCGGCGGCGGAAGCACAAACTGTGCAGGTCGGCGCGATGGGGACGGATACCGTTGACGGCAAGGACGTGCCGAAGTCGCAAGTGATCGCACGCGGGCCGGTCGCCGCGGTCCTCCCGATCAAGCACCTGGGTACCAACGGCGGCGGGTTCTTCGGCGCGAACTCCGCGCACCCGTTCGAGAACCCGACCGCGTGGACCAACTATTTGGAGTGCGTCAGCATCCTGATCTTCCCGTTCTCGCTCGTCGTGATGTTCGGGCGGATGCTGAACCAGATGCGCCACGCGGTGGTGATCTACGTCGTGATGATGGTGATGTTCGCGGCGATGATCGGCTGGGCCGTCTACCACGACACCCTGAAGCCGAATCCCGGGTTACTGGCGCAGCCCGAGCGCACGGTGAAAGTCGCGGGCGCGCCGGAGAAGGTCGTACCCGCGCTGGCCGCGCTACCGGTCGATCAGGAGGGACTCGGCAACCTGGAGGGCAAGGAACTGCGCTTCGGTCCGTCCGCGGGCGCGACGTTCTCGGCGGTGACCACCGCGGTCACCTGCGGATCGGTGAACTGCATGCACGACAGCCTGAACCCGCTGGCCGGGATCACCCCGCTAGCCGGGATGCAACTGAACTGCGTGTTCGGTGGCAAGGGCGTCGGCATGATTAACATGCTGATCTACCTGGTCGTGGGCGTGTTCCTGGCGGGGCTGATGGTCGGCCGTACCCCGGAGTATTTGGGCAAGAAGATCGAATCGCGCGAGATGAAACTGGCGATGCTCGCGCTGCTCATTCACCCGGTCATGGTGCTCGGCCCCACCGGGCTGTTCGCTGCCCTCGATTGGGGCACCGCGGCGACCAACAACCCGGGGCCGCACGGGTTCAGTGAGATCCTCTACGAATTCAGCTCGGCCAGTGCGAACAACGGGTCCGGGTTCGAGGGGCTGGGCGACACGCACGGGTTCAACGACGCGAAGAAGAACCTTTCGACCCCAGCGCCGTTCGCGGCCCACTGGGACATCGCGACGGGGCTGGTGATGCTCCTGAGCCGGTTCATCCCGATCATCGCCCCGCTCGCGCTGGCGGCTAGCCTCGCGCGAAAGAAGACGACCCCGTTCACGTCCGGAACCATGCGCACGGACACCGTTACGTTCGGGTTCGTGTTGCTGGGCACGGTGCTCCTGGTCGGCGCGCTGTTGTTCCTGCCGGCCATGTGCCTGGGACCGGTGGCCGAGCACTTCGGGCCGATGCCGTTCGGTCGCTAATTGGGATCGTCCCTGGGACTGTGTTCATTCACGGTCCCAGGGAAATCGCGGCCGGTGAACGCCGGCCGATCGCCCAAAACTCTAACTACACACAACGAATATGTCCGCGATATTGATGCCTCCCGAAACTGATCCGAAGCTGGCTCGCAGGGCGAGTCGGCGCTTGAGTTTGTTCGCGCCCGACCTGCTGCGTGCGGCTCTGGTGCGTGCCGTTGTCATGCTGCGGCCGGACATCCTGTGGAAGAACCCGGTGATGTTCGTGGTCGAAGTCGGCACCGTGCTGTCGTTCGTGTACACGGCGCACAAGGTGGTCGCACCCGACTCCACAATGGCCACGCTCGGCTACCTGATCGCGCTAGACGTGTGGCTGCTCCTGACGGTGCTCTTCGCCAATTTCGCCGAAGCTCTCGCCGAAGCTCGCGGGAAAGCTCAGGCCGACGCGCTCCGCAAGACGCGGCAGGAATCGCCGGCGCAACGACTGCGCGTGTCGGACACGTCCCGCGTACCGAACGGCACGCTTGCTGCGTGGTTGCGCGAACCACGCTCGTTCATCGACGAAGTGCCGTCCACGCGACTCAAGCCCGGGGATCTCGTGATCGTGGAAGCCGGTCAGGTCATTCCCGGCGACGGCGAGATTGTCGAGGGTGTCGCGTCGGTGGACGAATCCGCCATCACCGGTGAATCGGCACCCGTCGTGCGCGAAGCCGGCGGTGACCGCTCCGGCGTCACGGGGGGGACGCGCGTTCTGTCCGACGCGATCCTGGTGCGCGTGACTGCGGCGCCGGGGGAATCGTTCCTGGACCGGATGATCGCACTGGTCGAAGGCGCGGCCCGGCAGCGGACACCGAACGAGATCGCGCTCTCGCTCGTGCTTTCCGCGTTCACGCTGATCTTCTTGATCGTGGTGGTGGCGCTGTGGCCGATGGCCGCACACGCCGAGGAGTACATGAAAGGCTTCGTCGGTGCGACCGAACTGAAGAGTTTGGGCACCGACGTCCCGACGCTGGTCGCGCTGCTCGTGTGCCTGATCCCGACCACCATTGGCGCGCTGCTCGCGGCCATCGGGATCGCGGGTATGGACCGCGCGCTGCGGGCGAACCTGATCGCCAAGAGCGGTAAGGCGGTCGAAGTGGCCGGCGACGTCGATACGCTGCTGCTCGACAAGACCGGGACGATCACGCTCGGGAACCGTCGCGCGACGCGGTTCGTCCCGCTGGGGAGCCTCGCCGCGACCGAAGTGGGGTTGCTCGCGGCGCTGTCCAGTGCGGCCGATGAGACCCCCGAGGGCAAGAGTATCGTCGAACTACAACGGCGCACGTC
This sequence comes from Gemmata sp. SH-PL17, assembly GCF_001610855.1. Taxonomy (NCBI): domain Bacteria; kingdom Pseudomonadati; phylum Planctomycetota; class Planctomycetia; order Gemmatales; family Gemmataceae; genus Gemmata; species Gemmata sp. SH-PL17. The sequence continues at coordinate 6,415,400 of NZ_CP011271.1, read as the reverse complement.
CAGTGCCATCGCCGCGGTTCCGCCGTCGGGCGCGCGGTTCATCGCGTTCACCGCACAGACCCGGATGAGCGGCGTGGATTTGCCGGACGGCCGGGCGATTCGCAAGGGAGCGTCGGACGCCGTTATCAAGTACGTCAAAGCGCAAAACGGGGTAATCCCTCCCCACACCGACGAGCAGGTGAACTCGTTCGCGAGCCAGGGGATGACGCCGCTCTTGATTGCTGAGGGGAACGCGATCGTCGGGCTGGTCGTGCTGGAAGACATCCTCAAGCCGGGGATCAAGGAGCGGTTCGAGCGCTTGCGGAAGATGGGCATTCGCACCGTCATGGTGACCGGGGACAACCCGCTGACCGCGAAGAGCATCGCGGAGCAGGCCGGGGTCGACGACTACATCGCGGAGGCGACCCCGGAAGCGAAGCTCGCCTACATTCGCAAGGAGCAGGCGGGCGGGCGGCTCGTGGCGATGATGGGCGACGGGACTAACGACGCCCCGGCGCTGGCGCAAGCCGACCTTGGCGTCGCCATGAACAGTGGCACCCAGGCGGCCAAAGAAGCCGGCAACATGGTCGACCTCGATAGCGACCCGACGAAACTGATCGAGGTCGTCGAGATCGGCAAACAACTCCTGATGACGCGCGGCGCGCTCACCACGTTCAGCATCGCGAACGACCTGGCGAAGTATTTCGCCATCGTACCGGCGCTGTTCGCGGGGACGCTCCCGTGGCTCAAGGCCATCGACGTGATGAATCTGACCTCGCCGACCTCGGCGATTCTCTCGGCGGTCATCTTCAACGCGATCATCATTCCGCTGCTGATCCCGATCGCGCTGCGGGGCGTGACGTACCGACCAGTGGGTGCGGACGCGCTTCTGCGGCGCAACTTGCTGGTCTGGGGGCTCGGCGGCGTGATTATCCCGTTCGTCGGCATCAAGCTCATTGACATGCTGCTGGCCGTGTTCGGTGTGGCGTAACCGATTCGTGTGGGAACAAATGTAGTCCGCTCGCGGGCGAGCGGGGCTTGGGCTTCCGCTCTGGATCTTGTGGCACAGGCCTCTGGCCTGTGGAGGCGCAACACAGGCCAGAGGCCTGTGCCACAAGTAAATGAACGGAAAGGAATCGTGAGTGTGGTCCGCTCGCTCCGCGAGCGGGGCTTGGGTGCCCGGGGTATCGGGCACGGCACCATAACGTAGGAAGCCGACCGCTCGCGGAGCGGGCGGACCACACTCACGGGCACCACACATGCGTTCGCGGCTCGTTGGGTGCAACCGCGGTTCAAACTCATCCGGGCACGATAACGTACCGGTTATTCTGGAGACAAATATGACTGCTCACATACGTGCGAACTTGTTTTTGCTGGTGTCTACAGTTCTGATTTGTTGCGTGCTGTACCCCGTCACGATGTACGCCGTCGGGCGCGGGCTGTTCCCGACGGCTGCGTCCGGGAGCCTGATTACCGAAGCGGGGGTGGACGGGAATGATGTGGTGAAGGGTTCGCGGTTGATCGCGCAACCGTTCACAAGCGACGAATATTTCTGGTCGCGGCCGTCGGCGGCCAGTTACAACGCGACCGCGTCCGGGGCGTCGAATTGGGGCGCGAACAACCCGAAGCTCCGGGACCGCGTGTCGCAGTTCCTCGGGCCGATCGTGCAGTACAAGAAGAACAGCCGGTTCTACACCGGGACCGATCCCGAAAAGGCCGTCCAGAAGGACATCGAAGCGTGGTTCGCGGCCAAACCGGACCGAGTTGCGGACTGGGCGGGCGAGTTCGATTTGGCCGTTGGGAACTGGGCCAAGACGGATTTCGCGGCCAAAACGGACACGTCCGACGAGAAGTACGGGCTTCAGGGCGAGTTCATCCTCGCGTGGGCGAAGGAGCACCCGGAAGTGATTCGCGACTGGAAGGCCGCTAACCCGACCAAAACGGACGATCCAAAATCCGAAGATTTGGCCGCGGGCTTCTTCGCCAGTTTCGCGAAGATTCACCCCGGAAAATGGCCGGGCGTGGTGGAAGTCGAGCAGGCGGACAAGACCAAAGTGAAGCGCGTCGAACCGGTGCCGTCGGATACTGCGATCAGCGCGAACTTCTTCGAGCGGTGGTTACGCGACCCGGCGAACGCGAATCGTGTTGCGGACCTGGAACCGGTGGCCGCAGACATGGTGATGGCGTCGGGTTCGGGTCTCGATCCGGATATCACGCTTCGCAACGCGCTATCGGTGTACCAACTCGATCGCGTGGCGAAGGCCCGTACCCCGATGGGTGGGGACGGTAAAAAGGTCCGTGACGATATCGCCGCCCTTGTGAAGAAGCGAGCGTTCACCCCGCTCGGTGGGCTCGTTGGCGAACCGCTAGTCAACGTGCTGGAACTGAACCGCGAACTGGACGCCAATTTCCCGGTTCCCGCGACTGGTAAATAAGCACCGTGCCCCGGTCAAGTAGCTTGAGGCTATTCGACCGGGGAATACACTTCTAACGCGGCAGTTACCTCGGCACCGATCAGCCGACCTTCTTCAGCAGCGTGATGCGCCCGGTGCTGACCCACTCGACGACGAAGATGTTGCCGTCTTTATCGAAGGCCGCGTCGTGCGGGTGGACGAACTTGCCCGGGAGCCACTCCTTCGGCTGTGAACGCACCTTGAACCCGTCGAGCACCTTCTTCCGCCACTCCGCGTCGTCGCCCAGGTGAACGATCGGCTTGTTCTCCTTGTCGAACAGGCTCACGCGAGCGTGCAGGTCGGGGACCAGGAGCACGTCGCCGCGAATTTTTGCGTGCGCGGGGAACAGCACGACTTGGCCGGATGCGGTGGAGTCGATCGGCGTGCCGTCCAACCGGAAGCGGCTGAGGCGCGCGTTGGCGCGGTCGCACACCACGAGCACCGGCTTGTCCTTCACGCGGTCGTCGACCCACTGGCCGTGCGGCGTTTGGAGTTGCCCCTCACCCTTTCCGCTACCACCGAACACTTTTACGAGCTTCCCGTCCTTGTCGTAGTTGAGCATGTAGTTGGAGCCGTACCCGTCGCCGACGTTGAACCCACCGTCCGGCAGCCAGCAGATGTTGGTCGGGTTGTAGGCGGGGGTGACAGTTTTGGTCGCGTCCTTCGCGTCGGGGCGCGGGGCGTATTCCGGGCACTCCGGGCGCCCCTTTTCCCACACCTGTTCGCCTTTGAGGTTGGTCTTCACGAGTTTTTTGGTCTTGGTCCAGGTGTTCGAGAAGTAGATGAACTCCTCGCTCCCCTCCTTGCGGATCTCGATGCCGTGGCCCCCCTCGTGCCAGTCCTTGCCGAACGAGCGGATGTACTTGCCCTTCGGGTCGAACACGAACACCGTGTCCATGCCCTTTTTGTTTTTCAGCCCCTGGTGCGTGATGTACACGTTGCCCGCGCCGTCGAGCGCGACGTTGTGCGTCGTCTGCCACTCGAACTCGCCGGGCAGTTCGCCCCAGTTGTGAACGCACTCGTATTTGTGGCCCTCGACGCCGATGACCGGCTTCTTCTCTTCGGCCTTCTTGGTCATGCCGAGCAGGACCGGTCCGGTGGACGTGACAGCAGCAGTAGCGATGAATTCGCGACGGTTCATTGTGGGGAGAGTGGGTATGAGTTACGGGCGGGGTAGGAACGAAGCGTTGAGTTTACGCAAGCATGGAGCCGAACGCAACGAGGCATATTGGGGCCACCGTGATCTCTGTGGCGCGGCCGGCCTCTCTCACCCACTCGGACCAGTTTACCGCCCTGTCGGAGCTACCGATTCGCGCATTTCGGTTTGAGATTGACCGCGTCGCTCCTTGTCGTCATACGACTCGGCATTCCGCACTCTGCACGTTCGTTGCCAAGGCGCCGGACCCGGGAAGGGTGACATGAACCGCGCTCGCGCCCTCGTTATTGGTGGTTTTCTGGCGCTCGCGGTAAGCGGGTGCGCAACCGCCATCGAAAATTCGATCGTGTTCCAGCCGCGAAAATACCCCACGGGCGATTGGGCGCCGACGTCCGGCGTTGAGGACGTGTGGATCGAGTCGTCGGACGGGGTCCGCCTGAACGGGTGGCTCGCGCGCGCCGAGCGCCCGCAAGCGGTCGTGCTGTACACGCACGGGAACGGCGGAAACATCACCACCCGGCGCGAGGTACTCCGCCTCTTCCGCGACCGACTCAACGCTTCGGTCATGGTCTTCGACTACCGCGGGTACGGTAAGAGCGGAGGCGTCCCGACCGAAACCGGGGTACTCGACGACGCCCGCGCCGCCCGGCGGTACTTGGCCGCGACGTGTGGCGTTCGCGAGGGCGACGTGGTGCTCGTGGGGCACTCACTCGGGGGCGGGGTAGCGGTGGATCTCGCGGCGGCGGACGGCGCACGCGGGCTGATTCTGGAGGGCACCTTCACCTCCTTACCGGACGTGGCCGCGAGCCACGTCCCGCTGCTACCGGTGCGTGCGGTGATGCAGTCCAAGCTCAACTCGGTGGACAAGATCCGGAACTATCGTGGCCCGCTCTTCCAGGTCCACGGGGACGCCGACCGCATCGTTCCGTATTCGCTGGGCCAGAAGCTCTTCGCGGCCGCAAACGAACCCAAGCAGTTCATGACGATCCCGGGCGGCGGGCACTCCGACCCGCCGACCTCAGAGTACGTTGCGGCCTTGAAGCAATTCCTGGCGGCACTTCCGTAACGCGCCTCTGCTCGCTCGACCGCGCAACTTTTCTGGGAGAACGCAGAACCACTTTGTGGAATGCGGCCCGAACTGCCGTCGTCTTACCTGAGGGCTGGGCCAATGAGCAACCACTGATAAGCAAAGATCGCCATGTTTTATCTCTCCCTGCCCTTTGCTCTAGTTGTTCTGGTGGCGGCGCACGCAGCGGCTCGTCCGCACCCGCACCCGATTCGCTGGGCCCGGTTCGCTCTGGGAGGTATGTTCCCGGCCTTCTTCTGCCTCGTTGGTTTTTTGCCGGTGGTGGCTGGGGTGTACTTGTTACTGGCGGTGGCTCTTGGGGTGTGGCCTCGTGTGCGCCAGCGAGTGCCCATCTTCTTACCACTCTCGGCCGCGGCTGCGCTGACGGCCTATGGGATCGCCGGTTGGTTTGCCTTGGAGGAGCAAGCGACTCGTGCCCCCCTCCGACAGAAGTACCCGTTTGAATCAATGGCGGATCGAGTGGCCGAGCCATCGGGTACTTTTCGGCGCCCCTTGATCGGTACCACGGCCGAGCAGTTGGATGGGTTTGAACAGGCGGTGCAGAGTGAAGCCGGTGTCACGCTCCGGGGATACCTGTTAGGGCGGCTACACGAGGATACCGTTGAGGCGTTCGTCAACAGTCCCGGCTTCGGGGTGGCACGGGGGGTAGGTTTCCCGACGGAGGAAAGGCTAAAACCCCGGTTGGAGCGCGAGGATACTCCAGTTCAGCCCGGGTCACCAGTGATCTGGGGGTACGGGGAGCCGTTTGGGACCGTCCCGGACACGGACCAGAAGCGCCTCGCCGGATTGCACGCGAGCGGGCTACTGGATTTTGTGAACGCGCGGGAATGGGGGTACGTCCAGTCTCGGACGCGCGTCGCCGGGTTCCTGTCTCACCGATTCAGCCGAGTACCCGAGATCGAAGCTTGGCGGGTACAGCGAATCGAGTTGGTTGGCCTTCTGAAGCACCCGGAGCCGGTGGTGTACATGTCCGATCGGCTCCCGGCGATGACCGAACTGCCGGGCGTGCCGACGCGCCCGTTAGACACGTTCGAGGAAGCGGGGTTGGGAGCCGTTCGCCGCGGGGAAGACGGCTTCGCGGCCCGGCGCGGTGATGTGGTCCGGTTCGTGGGTGGGATTCGCAGCGCGCGACAGTGTGTTGAATGTCACGGGGGCGAGCGCGGTGACCTGCTCGGCGCGTTCACTTACACGCTTCTACCGGCCGGAACGCGCCCGTGATTCGTTGACTCACCGCCCCATGAGTTCGATCCACCGGGCTTCGAGGAGTTCGGAATACTCCATCGATTCCAGCCCGTAGGGGTTGAGCGAATAGCCCTCGTTCACTTCCACCAGAACCGTGCGACCGGTGGTCAGCACGCCGAAATCGATGCCGTAGCCGGCCGGGGCGATGGGGCTGTGGTCCGCGATCGCGTTCTTGATGATTTGCGGATCGGGGTAGTGGAACACGTCACCTTGATAGCGGCACACGTCGAGTACCTGCCCGTTGCGCACGAAGCACCGCCATTCTGAAACGAACGTGACGTACTCCGACACGAGTACCTCGTGGCCGTCGGGCAGGCGCGCCGCGTCCGGCATGTCGTCGGCGTCGTAGACCGCGACCGAGGGGAAACCCTTGTTCCGGCGCAGCGGTTTCACCCAGAGCGGTTCGCTCGGCACCTTTTGGCCGTACTCGGAACGTAGTGTGCCCCACGTCGAGGACCAGACCTTGCGCCCGCGGTATTTGGCGAGACACGCGGGGAGATTGTCCGCTACGGGAACCGGTACCCCGAGTTTGGTCAGTGCGGCTTCAACGACCGGCACCCCACCGGCCACTAGCGTATCTCGCGCAAGGGGAAGTGCTTCGAGTTGCGACGGCTCGAACAACTCGCACCGGACGCCGCGTTTGCGGAACCCGTCCCACGCACGGTAGAAGGAGTCCGTTGCCGGAATGCCGTTCTGGGACTGGATGTAGGCAAGTTTGATTGACATGGGATCGCGCTCCGGGGCGTTCGGAATCGTCCGTCGCGATCATTGTACCGGCTGCTTCAACCCGAAAATCAACACGGCCCGCCGAATGGATTTCGTCCCACTCGATGGGCCGCGTGCGATTTCGCAGTTCGTTGTTTCGGGAGCGATTACCCCGGAATCCACGGGAGGAAGACGGTCGTCGTCCCGGGGCGGCTGATAACGCCGCTCGCGGGGTTCAGGAACGTGTTTTGCGCGGGGTTGAAGTACAGCCCGGTGCCCGGGGCGTAGGCGCCGGTAAAGGTGGGCAACCCGCTCCCGGGAACGCGGAAGAACGTGCTGCCGTCCGCGGTGCGGGCGACGCCGCTGAGCGGCCTATAGACCGTACCCGAGATCGGGTTCACTTGCAGGTCCGGTCCGCGCCACATCAACTGGCCGGGTTGCTGGATCGCAATCGGCGGTGTGGAGGTCGCGAACGGTCGGAACGGGTTAATTGCAAACGGGTTGTTGAACACGTTCGGTGCAAACGGGTTGTTGACGAACGGGTTGTTCGGCGCGAATAGCGGGTTAAACGGGTTCAGTACGAACGGGTTGTACGGCACAAATTGGGTCTGGTTCAACCACGGGTTGTTGAGTGCCGGGTTGAAGAACGGGCCGGGATTAAACGCCGGCGGATAAACCACGGACGCGGGGATGCCCGGCATCGTGTTGATTTGCGGGTGAACGATGACGGCCGGCGCCTTTTGGCCGGCATTCGGTTGCGGGCGGAACACTCCGCCGACTTGCGGCTGAACTTGTTGCGCCTCGGCCCGCGTTGCGGGCGCGACGGCTGCGAGTGCAGCGAGCACGCGGAACGACCACTTGGGAGCGATCATGGCAGTCCTTTCGGTGCAACTCTTCCCCAAACGCTTGAACGCGCTTCGGGCCGTGGCGTTTGTAAATTTATGTGGCGCTACCTGATAGGTGGTAGACCCGCGTCCGCCACCCACTCATGAAACGCTCGGAGCGGTCCGACTTGCGCGCCGATAGAGAAACAGTTTGACGAACCCGAACGCGACCAGCCCCGGTCCCTCGCCCGCGGTCCACCACCAGGGGACGCCCGCGCTCAGGTCCACGATCAGCAACCCGACCCCCAGAACGGCGTGGAGCCACGCGAGGACCGGCACGAGCGGCCGGTACCGCTTCCAGTCGAGGGTGATCGCGAGCACAATGGCCCCGTGCATCGCGTACACGAGCGAGAGCGACCGCGTCATGTACCGCGTGATGACGGCGTCCGGGAGCGGGCCGAGCCCGAGCCAGTCGCGGTGAACCGTGTCCATCCACCCGAACGGCAGGAACGCACACGGGAACGCGCAGAGCACGACGCCTGCGTCGATCCGCATGAGCCACAACAAGAGTCGGTCGGCGGTCATGGAGGCCCAGTAGAAGCGGTGAAGTGGAAGCGCTCGCCGAACCGGATGCGGAGCGCGTCTACCGTTTCTGGCGAGAGTGGGTTGTAACTGAGCGAGAAGCGTTCCATCTTTTCGGGATCGATCGCGTCGGCGAGTGCCAACGCACCAGCGTCAGTGATGTTGCTACCGCACAAACTGAGGTCAGTCAGTCGGGGGATGAGTGGTAGCAAACTCCGCACGCCGGTGTCGGTGAGTTCGTTGCCTCCGAGGTCAAGTGATCGCAGTTTGGGCCACGCGACTATCGCGAGTGCCCGTGTCCAGTCGCCTTCGAGATAGCTCTGAGTTAGATCCAATTCTTCCAAATTCGGACGAAATGCAGCGCTGGCGATAACGCCGGTTGCGCCCGGCATCAAGCGCCCCCACACGCTAAAAGTGCGGAGATTCTCGATTTGGGGTTGGTGTGTGAGTAAGTGGAGATCGGGCTGTTCGACCATTAGGGAGAGTGAGTGGAGGTTAGATAAAAGTGGTGAATGAGCTAATTGCTCTATGTACTCGCGTGGCCCCGGTTGGAAATTGGGTGCCGAGCGCTCTAGCGTCAGCTCATTAAGGCCCGACCAGTGGTGACCGTGAAACACGTTTTCAAGTATTTCGAGGATTTGTTGGTTGTGCTCGTTTGGCACCCCAATGGTCAACGACCTTAAGCGAGCGAGGCAGGGGGCGTTCAAGCGTTGCCACTGATCGAGATTCCCGGCGATCGTGACCCGCAGATCATTGACCGGCTCCAGTCGGAATGCTGCGGTAATGTCGCGGATTGGGAGCCGTGATTCAAGAGAAACCCGCAAGCAACTGACGAACCCGTTGAACAAGTAGAGAGATTCGACAGGTTCGTTAAAGGCCGTCTAGAAAGCTAGGATTTCACCGCCTTGGGCGGTCTCCTCAGTAGGTCATCGTCCTTGTTCTTGTCGGGCAAGCCGAACCGCGACATGCGATGGATCATGGCGATGTAGATCCATGCCTCGCTGCTCTTGGTGTTGTGCTCATAATCCTTGGACAGGCGCCGGTACCGGCCGAACCAGCCGAACGTGCGCTCCACGATCCATCGCCACTTGTGGACCTCGAATGTGGTCTGACCGGGGCGCCCGGTGACCACCTCCAGTACCCACCGCGCGTGCCCCTTGATCCACTCGCCCAGGGCGCTCGCCCGGTAGTTCGCGTCGGCCCACACCTTGGCCAACCGGGGCATCGTCTTCCCGACCTTCTCGAACACCTTCACCGCCCCGTCCCAGTCGGTCGGGGCCGCGGGAAGAACGACCAAACCCCAGATCAGCCCGAGCGTGTCCACGAGCACGTGGCGCTTGCGCCCGGACACCTTCTTGCCCGCGTCGTACCCCTTCGGGCCGCCGGCCTCGGTCGTCTTCACCGACTGGCTGTCGATGATCCCGGCACTCGGAGTTGGTTCCCTTCCGCCGCACACCCGGATCTCGGACCGCAGGGCGTTATGTACCTGCTCCCACACCCCCGCATCGCGCCACGTGTAGAAGTAGTAGCTGACCGTCTTCCACGGCGGGAAGTCGTGCGGCAGCATGCGCCACGTACACCCGCCCCGGGCCAGGTACAGGGCCGCGTTCACCACCTCACGTACCGGGTACGTGCGCGGACGACCGGTCTTCCCATTACCCTGCGGGAACAGGTGCCCGATGTTGTCCCACTGAAGGTCCGTCAGGTCGCTCGGGTAGCGCTCGCGAGTGCTCATACCCGAATGGTAACGACCACCCCAAACGGCTCCCGGGACCGCTTTCTAGACGGCCTTTTAGAACGCCCTTCAATGTGAATGCAACCGAACAGCAAGTGGCTAAATTTTTCACCCATTGGGTGTGATCGGCTGCCGGTGACGCGCCGCCAAAACCGCGACGACCAGCGCTCCCGGCGCACGGACGGAGGTTCTGTTCCGAGTGCCCGGTAGAACGGGGCGAGCCAAATCGCACCACGCGACTCGAATAACTCTTGCACTCGATTTCGTAGCGACTGGAGACTTTTGGGCAGTTGTTTGGGGCACTTCGCCTCGCACCACCCAGTCCTCAGTTCGTGTAACACGCGCACGAACTCGGCGCGGTCCTCTTCGCCGTTTTCCTGCAGCCAGTCGGCGAACGCCAGCCGGACGGTGTCGTCGGCTGGGTTCGCCGCGATCGCTTCGATGAACGCCTCGCGCTCGGTCACGGGGTCACCTTTCCGCCGGTGCCGAACCACTGGCGGAGCAGTTCGTGCTGTTTGCTCACTTCGCGGTCCTTATAGGCCGTGGTGATGCTGTCGCGCTCCGTAGTTGTGAGGTACCAGTTTAATGCCGCCGGCCGGCGCAACTCCAGCCACGCGGTGTAGAAAAACTGGCTCGTCGGCATGTCGCCCGGGCAGGTATTGAACGCGCGATGGAGCACCTCAATTTGCTCCGCGTTGCGGAAGAACGCGGCGTTGGCGCGGGCGGAGAGCAGGGCTTCGGCCGGTGCGCTGGCCGAGGCGAGGATGTCGGCGAACAGGTCGCCTTTGGGCGGCTTGGCTTCGAGTTTGCCGGTGTCCGGGTCGAACGACGCGAACTTGTTCCGGGCGTCGTGGAGCGGGAACGCGCGGATCTGCACCAGTGCGACCCCGGACGTGTACTTGAGGATCGCGTCCTTGTTTTTCAGGAGCCACAGCCCGGCCACGTTCACCCCGTAGTTGTCGTAAAGCCCGGCGTCCACGAGGCGCCGCGGGGGCGCTGTGGGGAGGCTCACGGCCGGGCTGATGACCGGGAACGTGGCGTTCATTCGGGCCGCGGTCGCTACGCGGAAGTCTGCCGACGAGCGCACCTTCCCCGCGGCCTCGCGCCGCGGATCGGATGCGTTCGGGCCGGGCGAGAAGTAGTCGCGGAACTCGTCGGGCGGCAGGTCCGGGAACAGTCGGTGGAACTCGACCGCCGAGCGCCCGGCCGTTCCGTGCGGCCCGGTCGCGACGCTCACGTCCGTCAGGTCGGTCCAATCGTCCAGCCCGCTCAGTTCCAGGTTGCTAATCAACAGGCGCCGGGAGTCCTCGACCATGAGCGGCGAGTAGATCATCGACGGGCGCTTGCCCTGGCGCTCCAGCACGCGCAGGTCCGCGAACGTCTTGCGCCACGGGTTCTGCCAATCCGCGCCCGCGTGCTTCTGGAGGTGCTGGGCCGTGTTCAGTTCCCACATCCATTCGAGGGTGCGCCCGCGGTCCCAACTGGCGTGGTTCCAGGGCGGGACCGCGATGGTGTTCCACGTCATGTCGCGCAGGATGAGCGACTGACCGGTGCGCGTGAGCGAGTCCGCGGCCAGTGCCTTGATGTGCGCCTCCCCGAACCCGTCCGGGTTCTCGAAATCGGCGGTGTACAGGGTCGCGCCCACCATCCCGCCGCTCGCCCCGGTGATTAACCGGATGTGGTTCCGGAACCCCGGGAGCGCGGAATCTTTCTCCAGTTCGTTCAGCACGACGCCGGTCCAGACCGCGGCCCGGATCCCGCCGCCGCTCGTGCAGACGATCACGATCTTCGGTTTTTCCTTTTCGCGGCCCGGTTGCTTCTGCCACCGTTCGCACATTTGTTGGAGCGGTTCGTCCGCGGGGATCAGGTACACTTCCGCGTAGCCGCTCGTCGCTTCGAGGATGGCTTTGACGTCGCGCCCCCCGTCTTTCTGGGCCGGATCCCAAAGGGGCAGGTTCACGCCCGCGTTTTCGGATGTGCCTTCGAGTCCGGGAAATTGCAGCTTGTAGTGGTTCTTCCCGTACCCGTCCGGGGCTTTGAAGAAGTCGGTCGAGTTCCACACAAGGAGGACCAGCGCGCCCCCGATGAACGCGAGGCGCTGGATGCGGAAGTGGGACTCGAAGAACCCGTACAGCATGCTCATGACGATGAGGATCAGGCACACCAGCGACACGAGACCGGTGAGGGAGTACCCGGGCGCCCAGTGGTCCAACACGTACACCACCGCGAGCAACCCCACGAGAATGATCAGCGCCATCCCCATAACCAGAGTCGCGATCCCGTGGAGCGGGGTCACCTCTGGCGGAACCGGGTTCCGGTCGCGGCCGATGAGGTACTCGCGCACCGTGTCCCAGGGCGTGCCCCGCGGGGAGGTGATGCTGGGCGGGACGATTCGCAGATCCAGCACCCAATCCCGGAGCGACGGGCGCGCGGGAACCCGGAGCCTCTCGTCGAAGTAGTACGTCACGCGCGCGAATAACCCGGCGAGCACGTACCCGATTACGAACGGGACCAACCAGAGCCGGTCGTTCAGGTAGTCCAGCCAGGGGTGTTGAGGGGCGAGTGCGGCCGCCTCACCCTCGAGCGCGCCGGTCGCGGGCGGCGCGGAAGCGGCCGCAATGAATTTGGGAACGAGAATAAGAGCGAGGACCAGGAGCATTCCCCACAACAGGAACTGACCCAGGCGCCGAACTTCCGCGTCGGCGCTGGGGATGAGCGTTCCCGGGAACCGGAGGAGGAGCCCGGGGCGCTTCGGGTCGGGCGGGTAGGAGCCGACGAGCCAGTCCGGGCGGAACAGAATGTAGTTGAGGAACAGGAACACCCCGACGAACAGTCCGACCGCGCCCCCGGTACCGAACTGAACCAGCGGGCGCTCGTGCCAGAACAGGTGCTCGGCCCCGAGATCCTCCCCCACGATCCCCCAGGCCGCGAACAACAGAACGAGTAGCTGCACCAGAAACAGCGGGTACGCGGTGAGCCAGCGGAGCACCGCTTCGAGCGCTTCCAGTGTGGCCGCCCCGAGGAGAACGAGCTTGCGGAACCAGCCGGGCGGGGGCGGGTTCGGGGCTGCGGGGGGCGTGCTTGCGGCCGGCGGCTCGACGGGATCATTCCCGGAACCGCTCGCACTCACGTTCTGTGGGTCGATCATGAGTTCCTCGCGTGCGGGAGATCGACAGGTTCCAATACTTCTTTCGCCGAGTGTACCAAGTGCGCGCGGCGAATCACACGTCCGAAGACGGTGATTTCGCCCGCGCGCTTGCCCGGCGTTTCCACAGTGCGTAAAGTCTGCGGTGCGTCCCCGATTGACTCAACACGAGCGTAACCTCTTCCCCAGTACGAGGCAGACCGATGGGATTCGCGCAGACCGTAGACAGCGAGGGCAAGCCCGTTCACCGGCCCGGTAAGGGCAGCTACCACCAGATCGGCCTCGTGCGCGGGCAGTTCGGCGGCGTGCCGGAGGGCGAGTGGATCAAGTTCATCGCCGGGGCCGGGTTCGACGGGTGGGAAGAAGCGTCCTGGGAACTCGACCTGCGCCGGTGCGATACCGACGCGGGCGCGGCCGAGTACGCGAAGGAGCGCGTGGCCATCGCCAAGCAGCACGGGATGGAGATCTTCACCGTCGCGACGCACCTCCAGGGGCAGGTGTTGGGCGACGAACCGAGCGCCAAGACGCTCAACTTCTGCTCCGGGAAGGGCGAGGCGAAGGCCGCGTACAAGGCCTGGCGCGCGGCGGGTAACAACCCGCCGCGGACCGACCCGTTCTTCGTGCCCGCCGAAGTGGGCAAGTTGATGCACGCGGAGGCGAAGAAGGATCTGCTCGCGGCCACGCGGTACGCCGGGCACCTCTCGAAGCTCCAGAACCGCAAGGTCGCGCTGCCCGGGTTCGTGGGGAGCCCGGCGCACTGCTGGAGCCACTGGTTCCTGTTCCCGCCGTTGCCGAGTTCGATGGAGGGGTACGACATTCCGGACGTGTGGAAGGTGTCGCTGGAACTGATCGCCGAGCGGTTCGGGGACGTGTGGAAACTGTGCAAGGAGTACGGGGTCACGTTCGACCTGGAGTGCCACCCGTCCGAGCGCGCGATGGGCGACCTCGAGAGCGCCGGCGACTACATCTCGTTCATGAACAACGCCGGGTTCGAGGGCACGGTCGGGTTCAACCTCGACGGCTCGCACATGGAATGGCAGAACGTGTCGGTGATCCAGTTCATCCGCGAGTACGCGAAGTACATCCACTGCGCGCACGTGAAGGGCGTGCAGGTGGAGCGCGAGCACTGCCGCGGCGGGTTGCTGGGCGGGCACCGGTGGATGGGCCACTGGACCAACGGGTGGAAGTTCGTCACCCCGGGCACCGCGCGCGACGCGAACAGCCTCGAAGAGATCTTCATCGAACTGAACCGCGTGGGCTTCGAGGGCGCGGTGTCGATCGAGTGGGAGGACAACGACGCCGACAAGTTCTCCGGCGCGAAGGCCGCGCTCGCGAACTGCCGAAAGGCGGACCTGCCGCCGAGTTGGGGCAAGCACGACGACGCGCTGAAGGGCTGATCGGCAACTCTTGGGGCACAGGGCTTCTGCCCTGTGCTACGTCCGCCGGCCCCTCCGGGGCGGAAAGGCATTGGAGGTAGTGGCCTTCGCCCTGGAGGGAGCGACTGACGAAGTGCGTTGACTTCAGGCGGTTGGTGGTTTTTGTTTTCGCCCCGGAGGGGCCGACTGACGTAGCACAGGGCGGAAGCCCTGTGAATCAAAGATCATCGCCCAGGCCGCACCCTTCCCATCCCGCGGTCGACGGGGTACTCTATCGCTTCTCCGAACCCGTCAGGAACTCCGCGGCATGTTCCCAACGCTCGAAAGTGTCAGCAGGCTCCGGGCCGCACTGGACAACGATCTGCTCGTTTTCCTGCCGGAACTCGCGGTGTGTGCCGGGATCGTCGCCCTTTTGCTCGCTCGTCTGCTCCCGATACTGGACCGCGTTCACCTCGGGAGCGTGGCGCTGATCGCGCTCGTCGTGTCGCTGTTCGTGAGCGGATACCAAATTTGCGACAGCCACGGGTACCTGTCGACCGGCGATCAGTGGTCCGTGCCCTACTTCGGCGGGATGCTCGTTGCGGACGCATGGGGCCGGTTCGTGCGCCTGATCGTGCTCGCGGCGGCACTGATTACGGTCGTTCTTTCGCTACTCACCGGTATTCCCGATCGGGACGATTCCGCCGACTTCTATGTGCTTCTGCTCGGTGGAACGCTCGGCATGACGCTGATGACGTCCGCGGCACACTTGCTGATGGTGTTCATCGCGGTGGAGATGGCGAGCCTGCCCGGGTACGCCTTGGCCGGTTTCCTGAAGGGGAAGCGGAGCGGGAGCGAGGCCGCGCTGAAGTACGTGGTTTATGGTGCCGCGGCGAGTGGGGTGATGCTCTACGGCATCACGCTCTTGGCGGGCATGTTCGGTACCGGAACGCTTCACGATGTGGCCGGGGGTATCGCGCAACGCGGACTCGATTTACCCGTGCTCGCGGGGCTGGCGTTCACGCTCGTGGGCCTGGGGTTCAAACTTGCTGCGGTTCCGTTCCAGTTCTGGTGCCCCGACGTGTTTGAGGGCGCTGCGGCCGAGGTCGCGGGCTTTCTGTCGGTTGCGTCGAAGGCCGGTGCAATCGGGTTGACCGGGCGCGTGTTGCTCATACTGCATGCCGCGCAGCACGGCAGTTGGGCGATCCCTGCGAGTCTCGGTATCGGGATCGCTGGAATCGCGATGATTACGGTGACGTTCGGGAACCTCGCCGCGTTCGCGCAAACGAACCTGAAGCGATTGCTCGCGTACTCGACCATCGCGCACGCAGGCTACATGCTGATGGCCCTCGCGGTCGTGACGCCCGAGGGCGCGTCGGCGGTGTTGTACTACCTCACGGCATACGTCGCGATGAACCTCGGCGCATTCGGCGTTGTCGCTCTGGTGCGGAACGCGACCGGGAGCGAGGAACTCAGTGCCGCTCGCGGGTTGGTGCACCGGAACCCGCTGCTCGCGGTCGCGATGACGGTGTTCCTGGCGAGCTTGCTCGGGCTCCCACCTCTGGCCGGGTTCGCGGGGAAGTTTCAGGTGTTTGTTGCGGTGTATCAGGCCGCGAAAGCCGCGACCGCGTCCGGCCCGCCGGGTCTCGGTACGGTGTTCTTCGTGCTGCTCGCGGTGGGTGCTGTGAATACGGCGATCAGTGCGTACTACTACCTGAAGATCGCGCGCGCGATGCTCCTGGACGACCCCGCGGAAGGCACGGCCGCGCCCGCAACGAATTCCCCGGCTGCGGGATTGTTTTTCGTCGCCTTGGTCGCGTTCTTGTTTGCGGCCGGTGTGGTGTGGGATCCGCTAATGAGCGAAACGGCCCGCGCCGCGAGTGCGTTCAGTGCGAAATGAATTCACGGGTTACTGCGGAAACGATGCATGTTGATTGATACCCACACACACCTGTTCGATGACCGGTTCCGTAAAGACCTACCGACGGTACTGGAACGCGCGACCGCAGCCGGTGTAGAGCGCGTTATTTGCCTCGGGATCGACCTCGAATCGTCTCTCGCGGCTGTTGAGATCGCGAACACGTACCCGCTCGTCGTGGCCGCGGTGGGCATTCAGCCGAATCACGTGGCCGAAGCCAAGGTCGGTGATTGGGAAGCCATCGTCAAACTCGCGGGGAGCGATCCGCGTGTTGTCGCGATCGGTGAGACGGGGCTCGACCGCTACTGGGATCGCGCGCCGTTCCCCGTTCAGGAAGATTATTTCGCGCGCCACATCCAACTCGCGCGCGACCTGCGAAAACCCTTCGTGATCCACTGCCGCGATGCCGAAGCGGACGTGGTGAAAGCTCTGCGCGGACAGGAGGCTAACGGACCGCTCCGCGCCGTGATGCACTCCTTCAGCGGCGACGCGGCCACCGCACGCGAGTGCCTAGAGATGGGGCTTTACATTTCGTTTGCCGGGATGGTGACTTATCCGACAGCGCAAAATTTGCGCGACATCGCGAAAGACGTGCCGCTCGACCGGCTCCTCGTGGAAACCGACTGCCCCTATCTCGCTCCGCAACCGGTTCGCGGGAAGCGCAACGAGCCTTCATATGTCGCACACACGGCCGCGTTGCTCGCGCAGGTGAAGGGTGTAAGTATCGCCGAGATCGAAGAACACACCACGCGGAACGCGAAAACTCTTTTCGGACTGTAACGGCTGTTCCTGGGACCGCGGACGTCTCGTCCGCTGAACTCTGGGCCTTCGGGTTTCGGTCGTGCGTGCGACTTGCATTTCCTTCACCCCGATCTCATGTCTGTTTCGGGGATCTGTGGCATTCTGATATCGGTTGCTGAGCGGAACCTTCGCCCTTGTGCGGGGGTTGGATCTGGTATCGTTCGCTCGCACCCGTGAGGGTTTGCCAATGCGGTTCCGTTCACTGGCCCTGTTCGCGCTAACCGCCGGGTTCGTTGCGCTGATCGGTGACTTCTCGCCGCTCGACGCGCAGGAGAAACTCGGGAAGAAGGGCAAGAAGTTCGTACTGCCCGCGCGCCCCGCTGCCAAGCCCGAAATCAAGCCGGCGGTCGAGAAACCGCCCGCGCCGATTCTCCCGACTCTCGCGACACCGAAAACCAAGGACGCGGTCGCGCTCGCAAAAATTATCGACATCGAAATCAACCGTCGACTCGCGGACGCGAAACTGACCGCGTCGGCGCAGAGTTCGGACGAAGAGTTCCTGCGCCGCGTGTCACTCGACATCACGGGCGTCATCCCGTCGGCGGAGCGGGCGAAAACCTTCCTCGACTCGAAAGAGGTCGACAAGCGGGCGAAGCTCGTCGACGAGTTGCTCGCCGATCCGCACTTCGGCCGGCGCATGGCGGACATCTGGACCGCGAAACTGTTCCCGCGCGACTCCGGGAACCGCTTCGTCCTGAAAGACCCGCTCTACAAGTGGCTGGAAGACGAGTTCAACAAGAACCCCGGCTGGGACAAACTTGTGACCGGCCTCGTCACGGCGACCGGTACCGTTACGGACAACCCCGCGGTCACGTACTTCCTCGCGAACCGCTCAGTGGACAAGCTCACCGACACCACCACGCAGCACTTCCTGGGCATTCAGCTCCAGTGCGCACAGTGCCACAACCACCCGTTCACGTCGTGGAAGCAGACGGAATATTGGGGAATGGCCGGCTTCTACAGCAAGGTGAAGGCGGACAACCCCAGGAACGCGAACAAGGGCGCCGACAACACTACGATCGGCGTGACCGAGGGCAACGGGCGCACGCGCCAGCGGGACTTCTTCCCCGAATCAGCCAAAACGGTGCCGACGAAGTTCCTCGGTGGCGAGGAGCCGAAGCTAGGGGCCAGTGAACCGTACCGCCCGGCGCTCGCGAAGTGGATGACAGGCTCGAACAACCCGTTCTTCGCGAAGGCACTCGTAAACCGCACCTGGGCGCACCTGTTCGGGCGCGGGATCGTGAACCCGGTGGACGACATGCTCCCGGAGAACGAGCCGACGCACCCGGACCTCCTCGCCGCGCTCGCGTATCACGTTTCGACCGCGGGCGAGTTCGACCTCAAGTACCTCTTCAAAGCGATCTGTTTGAGTGATGCGTACCAGCGGACCAGCAAGCCCACCGCGGACAACAAGAACGACAAGGCCCTCTACAGCCACATCGCGGTGAAGGTGCTCTCGCCCGAACAGCTTTACGACTCCCTCGCACAAGTGACCGGGGGCGCCCGTGTGGTAGACATGCGGGGGGCGCGAGGTATGGTCGGGGCTGGACGGGGGGCGCGAGTGGGCGGGCGCGATCAGTTCGTGAACTTCTTCCTCGCGGGAGCGGATTCGACCAGCGCGCTCGATTACGAAGCCGGTATCCCGCAAGCGCTCCGATTGATGAACGCACCGGTCGCGAATAGCTCGGCTGCGGCGCGGGGAATCATCGGTTCGACGACAAACCCCGAAGAAGCGATCGAGCGCATCTACCTCGCCGCACTCTCCCGGCGCCCGACGAGCGAGGAAACGAAGAACCTGACCACTTACGTGAAGCGCACCGGCGCCCAAGCCGCATACAGCGACATCCTCTGGGCCATACTGAACAGCAGCGAATTCACATTGGTTCGCTGATGGTGAACCCCGCCCGCAAGGGCGGCGGGTGCTTACCTACATAACTACCCCCGTCCTTGCAGACGGGGTTCACCGGACACCAACGCGGAGACGGTCATGTTCTCGACGAAGCTGCAAGAGAAGACCCGGCGCGACGTGCTGAAACTGGCCGCGGCCGGTGTGTTCGCGCCCTCGTTGTCGGGTTGGTTCCCGGCGCTGGCGAAGGCCGCTCCAACTGGCGGGAAGGGGAAGGCCAAGTCGTGCATTCTCTTGTGGATGGACGGCGGACCGAGCCACAAAGACACCTGGGACTTGAAGCCCGACAGCAAGGGCGCGGGTGAGTTCAAGGCGATCAAGACGGCGGCCCAGGGGATCGAGATCAGTGAGCACTTGCCGAATGTCGCGAAGGTCATGAACCACGGCCTCGTCGTTCGCGGGATGACGACGCCCGAAGGCGCGCACCCGCGTGCGAAGTATTACATGCACACCGGGTTCCGGGAGGGGCAGGGGGGCGTCACCTACCCGTCGCTCGGCTCGATCGTGGCGCAAGAAGCGGGTAAGTCCGATAGCCCGATGCCGAACTTCGTCGCCATTGGCGGGCGCACTTACGGGTCGGGGTTCCTGGGACCGAAGCACCAACCGCTTCTCGTCACCGACCCGAGTCGCGGGGTCGAAGACCTGAAGTCGGCCGTTTCTGCCACGCAGCTCGGGAACCGCGTGGGGTTGCTCGAACAAATGGACAAGGCGTTCCACCGCGAGTACGGTGCGGATTCCATCATCGACCACAAGACGACTTACGAGCGCGCGGTCAAGTTGATGCAGTCGAAGGAGGCGAAGGCGTTTGATATTTCGTCCGATTCGACCAAGAGCAAGTACGGCTCCGGGCGCTTCGCCGAGGGCGTGTGTATGGCCCGCCGGTTGGTCGAGGTCGGGGTGCCGTTCGTGGAAGTCGCGCTGGGCGGCTGGGACACGCACCAGGACAATTTCCGGCGCGTGAAAACGCTTTCCGAGCAGGTCGATTCGGCGCTCTCGACGCTGGTTACCGACCTGAAGGAGCGCGGGCTTCTCGACAGCACGCTGATCGTGTGGATGGGCGAATTCGGACGTACCCCGAACATCAATACGCGCGGCGCGAACCCGGGGCGCGATCACTTCCCGCGTGCCTGGAGCCTCGCGATGTTCGGCGGTGGGCTGAAGGGCGGTCAGGTATTCGGCAAGACCGACAAGGAGGGCGCGAGTGTGGTCGACCGCCCGACCACCGCTCAGGACTTCCTCGCGACCGTGTGCGAGTTGATGGGCATCGACCACACCAAGAAGAACGAAACCCCAACCGGGCGCCCGATCCAGATCGTGGAGAAACCGAAGCCGTTCACGAAGGACGTGGTGTAAGTTTCGTGCTTTTGCTTGTGGTACAGGCCTCTGGCCTGTGGAGGCGCCTCCACAGGCCAGAGGCCTGTACCACGAACTAGATCGGTCCGGGCTTCATAACGAGCTGCGACCGCAAGGGAGCGGGCTGTGGCCTCCTGTATGCGGAAATGGCAACCATACAAGATCGGTTGCGCCTCCCGCTTCCTTGCGGTCGCGGCTCGTTACAGCCGCACCAGAACCCGTCACCGGTTCTGGAACAGCACGTCCATCGGCTTCCCGGTGCAGACTTGCGACGGGCGATTCTGCGAATCGCGGATCTCGCTGTCCGGGGGCACTCCGAGCGCCTGATAGATCGTCGCGCCGATGTCGAACGGCGTGTACGACGTGGTGACCGGCTGTGCCCCGACGCGGTCGGATTTGCCGATCACACGCCCGCCGATCACCCCGCCGCCCGTGAACAGCCCCGAATACACGTGTGCCCAGTGGTCCCGGCCCGAGATCTTCTCTCCGGGCAGCGTGGAGATTTTTGGCGTGCGCCCGAACTCACCGGACACCACCACGAACGTGTCGTCCAAGAGCCCCTGTGTGTCGAGGTCGTCCGCCAGTGCGGTGATCGCCTGATCGAGCCACGGGAGCAACCGGGTCTTCATCGCCCCCCAGTTGTCCACGTGCGTGTCCCAAGTCTGCACGATCCCCATATTGGCCTGCACGATCGGCACCCCGGCTTGCACCAGGCGCCGGGCCAGTAGCAGCGACTGACCGAACTGGTTCCGGCCGTAGCGGTCGCGGACCTTCACCGGCTCGCGCTCGAGCTTAAAGGCGCCGGCGACGCGACCGGAGGCGAGCAGCTCGAAGGCGTGGCGCTGGTGCTCGCGGAACGCCGCGTCCCCGCGCCCGGACGAGTCCAGACGTTCGAGGAGACTGCGCCGGCCGTCCACGCGGCTCTGGTCGGTGCCGCCCGGGAGGGCGAACGTGTCCATCGTAAAGGTCGGGGAATTAGGGTCTTGTGTCACCAGCATCGGGTCGTGGGTTGGCCCGAGGAACCCGCCGTGTTGCCCCGGCCACGTGAGCGGGCCTTCGATGAGCGCGTGCGGCAGCGTGACGCCGCTCGGGATGCCGTCCTGCCGCGGGCGGATCTGGTTCAGGGCGGCCGCGTAGCACGGCCAGTCGCGCCGCGACAGCACGTTATCGAGGTCCGTTTGCCGTTGGTTTGGCATCGTCGCGCCAGTTAACAGGCGGTGCGTACCGGGGAGGTGGCCGTTTTCGCCGTGCGAGAGCGACCGGACCAGTGCCCACCGGCGCATTTGGGCCGCGAGTTGCGGCAGGTGTTCGCAAATCTGAACGCCGGGCACCGCGGTCGAAATCGGCTTGAACTCACCGCGAATCTCGGCCGGCGCGTCCGGCTTCATGTCCAGCGAGTCGATGTGACTCATCCCGCCCGTCAAATTGACGAGGATCACGGACTGTGTTTTGGTCCCTCGATTCGCTGCGGCTTGCACCGCGCCCGGCGCACGGAACCCGAGGCCAAGCGCGGCCCCCACTCCGATCTGGAGAAACTCGCGGCGCGCGGGGTGTGATGAGATGGGCATCAGATGCTCTCGGCGTGGAAAGAGCGAACAGGCAGGTGTGGCAGGCAGGTAAACGGGATGATACCCGGAGCGAAACGGTCGGAGCAAGCTTATTACGTGTTTCGCCGGCACGCCGGATTCATTGGGCGTTGTTGGGAAGCCCTAAGTGTGGGCAGTGTATTGCCAAATTGCGCAATAATGGCGCACGCCTGATTTGCCCCGTTTCCCAGGTCACGAAAGAGATCAATGCAAAAAGCCTTGTGAAATGCGTGTTTCCGATTTTTTTTCTTCGAGATGCTCGCAATTGGCGCGGTGCGTGCTTTACTTCCCAACACTAACGAGGCGACTCGTTGTACAGTGCGGTGGGAGAGGCGTGCTGTACAACGGGTCGTTCTCCGCAGAAAAACATGAGCCGGGTTTGTGGTAGAGGGAGAGGCTGCCGCAAACCCGGCTCGTGATTTTTACTCAGGCATCCAATCTCAGCGCGACCGGGTATCTGCTCTTTCAACCCTTCTTGCGTTTGTACGTGGCGAAGAACTGTTTTGTGTCGGCGGTTGATTTGAACTCGGTCGGCCGTTTCTTCCCATCGAGATCGTAGCAGACCTTCAGCGAGTCCCCATCAAGTTCGTAAATGGCCGGGAAGGACTTCCCCTTATTCGGCCCTTCGAGACCCGTTACGTCCAGTTCCTTCGGCTTCTTGGTCGGGTCAATTTTGACGGTGCCGGTATCGTCCGGGCCGGGGGACTTCAGCGTATACTTCCCGTCTTTCATCACCAGCGTCAGGGACTTCACCACTTCGTCGGGCAATTTCATGCCGCCCAACTCGGCGGACACCAGTTCCCACGTGCCGTTCATCGCCTTGGTTTCATCATCAACTTTCTTTGTGTCCGCGGCCTCGGTCGTGGTTAACACGCAGATTGCACATGCGGTGACGAACAACGATCGGAGCATGACGAATCTCCTGTGAATGTGGGTAGACGGGCATTTTCGCGGGTGCGAATTCAAGATGTGTTGAGAAGCGTATGCGCGGCCCGGGAAAAACGCGAGGTTCGTTGCGGCTTGTCGTAGAATTACGGTCGTAATACAAAGGGCCACATGCGATTCCCCAAGGACCAGAAGGCCAAGACCCGGGAGCGAATTCTCGATGCCGCTGCGACCGTGTTCCGGCGGCAGGGGTACCGCGGTGGCGGGGTGGACGCGGTGATGCGCGAGGCCGGGCTGACGGCCGGCGCGTTCTACGCGCACTTCCCGTCCAAGGACGCGCTGTTTGCCGAAGCCGTCGTTCACGCGCTGCGGAAGGCCACGGTGTTCACCGGGGCGCACCTCGACGGTCTGTCCGGGGCAGAGTGGGTGGCCGCGGCCGTGGGGTGGTACCTGAGTCCGCAGCACCGCGAGCGGTCAGAATCAGGGTGCCCGTTACCGCCGTTACTGGCCGAAGTGGCCCGCGGACCCAGCGAGGCGCGAAGTGGGTTCGAGAAGGAACTGCGTGCGGCAGCGGACGCGATCGCCGGGCAAGCCGGTGACGCGGACGACGCACTCGCGGTGCTGGCGCTGATGATCGGGGGCATGTCGTTGGCCCGCGGGGTCGCGGACGAAGAACTGAGCAATCGCATTCTGGCCGCCTGTCGGCGAGCTGCAGACACGGTGTCGCGTCCGAAACCGGTACCCGAGAAGAAACCCAAGAAGGAGCGAAAATGAGTGCGACCAAAGCCACGGACATGCCCCGAATCGGGGAACCGGACGAGATCCTTCAGGGAGCGAATTACTCGGCGGTGCAGCTCGGGGCGTCCGGCGACTGGAACCGCTACGCGGTTCGGCACCCGTCTCTACCCACGACCATTCACGGAAAGGTGTTCTTAAAGGGGCTTCTCGGCTTGACCGGGACGGAGATTTCGTGCGGCGTACTTCCCAATCGCGGGGCCATGCCCTTCCTTCACGCGCACCGGGAAAACGAAGAGGTGTACGTGTTCGTTTCGGGTCGGGGGCAGATGTTGGTAGACGGTGAGGTGTTCGACGTGAGCGAGGGGAGTGTGGTGCGAATTGCTCCGGCCGGGGTGCGGTCGTGGCGCAGTACCTCGGACGAACCGCTCGTGTATCTTGTCATCCAGGCGAAAGAAGGGTCATTGCGGCAGTGGACCCTGACCGACGGGGTCGGGGTCGCCGGCGCCCCGGTGTGGCCCGAGAACTAACGCTGTGTGATTCGTCACGCCCGGACTACGAGGAATAAATCGTGCGATTCCTGATCGTCGGGGCCGGTGCGACCGGCGGGTATTTTGGCGGCCGGTTGCTCGAAGCGAGGTGCGACGTCACGTTTTTGGTCCGCCCCGCCCGGGCGGAACGATTAGCGGCGACGGGCTTGGCCATCACGAGCCGCGCGGGTGATGTTACTCTGCCGGCGCCGCCGACCGTTCTGGCCACGGAGTTGCGGACGTATTTCGACGTCGTGATCCTGTCGTGTAAGGCGTATGACCTCGACTCGGTGATCGATTCCATTGCGCCGGCGGTGGGACCGAATACGACCATCATCCCGATACTCAACGGGATGCGCCACCTCGATGCTCTCGACGCTCGGTTCGGCCCGGAACGGGTGCTCGGCGGATCGTGCTTTATTTCCGCGCGCCTCGATGATACCGGGCGCATCGCACACTTGAGCGACATTCACCGGATCGTGTTCGGCGAACGTCCGCGCGGTCGATCGGCCCGCGCGGACGCGATCGCCGCGGCCATGTCTGGGGCGAAGCTGGACGCCGTCGCGAGCGATCAAATCATACTCGAGATGTGGGAGAAGTGGACGTTCCTGGCGACTCTGGCCGGGATGACGTGCCTCACGCGGGCGTCGGTCGGTGACATCGTCACGGCCGGTGGGGTGGATCTGGCTCTCGCGTTTCTGGAAGAGTGCCGGTCCGTGGCTGCGGCCGCGGGGTACGCTCCGCGTGCGGATTCGTTACAAGCGGGGATCGCGCGCCTCACGGACCCACAGTCGGCGGTTACTGCGTCGATGCTCGGTGACGTTGAGCGCCGCGGAAAAACGGAAGCCGACCATATTCTCGGCGATTTGCTCCAGCGCCGAGGCGGATCGGTCACCGGAGACCGGTCCTTGCTTCGACTGGCCTACACCGCAGTTAAAGCGGCCGAAGCTCGAGTGGCGCGAGAATCGGAAGCGAAGAACTCGTGACCGCGGATCAAAAATGTGCTTCTTTCGGCAACAGGTCCGCGAAGCAGAAGCCGTCGCGCTCGACCACGTCACCGACCCGAACCGGAATCGCCCGGTCGAATATCGGACCACCGTGGCAGAACGTGTGGAACTCACCGTTCTCCCCGCACGGGTCGATATCGGCCGGCAGATCCGCAAGCAGTGCTGAATCGAACTCGCGACCCGCGAAGGCCGGCGATAGTCGCTTGGGATCGACACACGTGAGTGTGGCCCGGAACCCGGCACCGATCATTGTCCGGGCGAGCGCGGGCGTGTCGGGGGCCGTTCCCCAAATCGGGAATAGTGGAGCGAGACCGGTGCCCGCGAGTTGGCGTTCGCGGTAGGCCCGAATGTCGGCCAGAAACAAGTCTCCGAACGCGAACGCGGTGACGCCTTCGGCACGAGCCTTTTGGACCAGGGCGCGCATCCGGGTTTCATACTGTTCGTTCGAGCACGGCCACGGCAGCGGCACCGGCCAGAGCGGTAGGCCGACTGCTTCGGCTTGCGCTTGCACCAGTTCTGCACGGACGCCGTGCATGGCGACTCGCCCGAACGCCTCGTTCAGCGTGGTGACCAACCCCACCACTTCGACGTCCCCGCGGCGCCGTAGTTCGTGTAGCGCCCAAGCCGAGTCCTTGCCCGAACTCCACGACAGCAGAACTCGCGGCTTCATACGCACGCCACTCGTTCGGTACCCAGTTCGGTGCGCGTCATATGATCTTGTTTTGATTGTTTTCTGTAGCCGGCCTCACAGAGGCCGGGACGTCTACTGTGTGTGGCTCACCGGCCTCACAGAGGCCGGCTACAGAAGATCGGCAGCTCGCGCGATTCAGCACCCAGTGTTGCGCGGGTGGTAATCCTGGCGGGAGCGGGTGCAGGTCGGGGTGAAGCGTGTGAGCGATGATCTCTAGGCTGTCCACCAATCGCGGACCGGGGCGACTGAAGTACGCATTGCCGTCCGTGACGTACACCTGCTCGGTCTTCACTGCGGGCAGGTTCGCCCACCCGGGACGGGAGCACAGCCCCGGTAGGTCCACTAGTGTTCGTTCCAGCGAGAACCCGCAGCACGCCACGAACAGCACATCGGGTTGAGCCGCAATGACTTCGTCCCAGGTCAGTGTTCGTGACGGTTGACCGGCGCGCCCGAGAACCTCGTCCCCACCGGCCAACTGAACTAACTCTGGAGTCCAGTGCCCGCAACTGAACGGCGGGTCGAGCCATTCCAAAACGACCACGCGCGGACGCTCCGTTACGCGCATCGAGCGCGCGGCAACGGAATCGATGCGCTGCTGCAACGCGCCGATGACGGCATCGGCCCGATCCGACACGCCCGCGGTGTCTGCGACCATACGGAGCGTCGTGAGCACCTCGTCGAGTGACGTCGGCTCGAGGTTGACGACGCGCGGGCGCCCGGGCAGTGCGCAGGCTGCAGCCGTGACCTCGGCTTCGGCCACGGCACACACATCACATAGCGCCTGCGTGACGATCAGGTCGGGGCGCAGGCGCTCCAGTGTGGGCAGATCGAGTGTGTACAGGGCACGCTGGGTTTTCAGGCGCTCCCGTACCAGCTCATCGATTTCGCGACTGGAGGCGTCGTGCGGGATCAGCGTGCGCGTGACCTTCGGCAAGTCCGCCACGAACGGCGGGTAGTCGCACTCGTGCGTTACGCCCACGAGTGCGTCACCCAGACCGAGTTGGCAGATGATCTCGGTCGAACTCGGTAACAGAGACACGATCCGCATGACTGCCTCCAGTGCTCAAACTGTCGCGGTGGCCGGTGCCGGTTCGCGCAGCACTGGGAACGCGCGTTCCGCGACGGCCCATCCGCCGAACAAGAGACCAACGAACACCGTGTCCCCGAGGAGCGTGTTCCGGAAGTACGGGAGGGCGGCGATGTAGCACTCACGCAAACCTTCGGCCGTGTGCGGGTAGAAGGCGATCCAACACGCGAAGTTGGTGACGATGAAGAACTGGAGCGCGCCGAGTAGCGTTACGGTCGCCGTTGCCACAACCGTGCGATGAGAACGCAGCCACCGGGCGATCAGCACGTTCAGGGCAAAACTGGCGTACACGACCGGGATCAGGACGTGCAAACTGGTGAAGAGATCACCAACGAAGAGAGCAACCAGCGGGACCACCAACGCGGCCCGTCGATCCGTGAAGTACGCCCCGCTGAAGATCGCCATTGCCCCGATTGGCGTGAAGTTCAGTGGGTGGGGCACAACCCGGACAACCGCCGCGAGCGCGATGACAACAGATAGCACCGCAACGCGCGGCAGCCAGGAACGAGACGAAGGACTAAACGATTCTTCGCGAGACACAGATCGGCTCCTCTTCGCCGGGACGGGCGGAAGGGGGTGCCTGCGGAGACCGGAAACGAGCGGACGGGGATGCACGCGAACGAAAAGCCCGTCGGCCCGGTCGCCTGGTTCCGAGGCACCGAACAATGAACGACAGGCAGGTCTTCTGGCTCACGGCTCGTAACGGGTTGCGGGCGCCTTCCCGTGACCTATGGTCACAGTGGCGAGTGCCCGAGAACCCTGGCCGAACACAGCAGCGGCCCTGCGCCGGATTCGCACCGGCTTCCCTCTTCGTCGCGCCGCCTGATGGCGGCGCGAACCTGTCGAGACGCAACTGGCTTATGCCGCGAGCGGTGGAGCGTCCACAACCTGTGAGGCACGGGCCTTTAGGGGCGTTCTTCCGTTCGCGTTCATCGCGAGCAATGTCGTAAGCTCGTCACCAACGCCGCACGCATCATCCGCAAACGACACTACCTGTGACGATTGAAATTCGGGCTCGTGAGGCCGGCTACAGAAGACACGTAATCCGCACGCTTCGGTACTACCCTCCGAGCGACGCACCGAAGCGGAAACCAGTTTCGTATACGAAGAACGCATCCAACACGCCGTTTGAAGGAGCATCGAGAATCCGAATGTCTGTTGCGGCCGCGGTGTTTGTGGCGGTAACCAGCGCGCGGTGCCCGTTGCGGCCGGTCGTGGCGAGTTGCACGCCCCCACGGAACCCGGGATCGTAAGCGTAGAAGCTACTCACAACCTCTTCCGTCAGCGGGCGGAGCACTTTTACGTGCGGATCGTACCCGGCAGTCGAAGGGGCCACGGCGACTTCCGCGGCTCCGTCGCCGTCGAAGTCGCCCGCGGTTACGGATAGCGCCCCCGCGAACGCGGGGCCGAATGCGAAGAAACTGGCCAACAGCCCGAGATCCGTTCCCGAAAACACCATGACGTGTCCCTGCCCGCCGGTCCCGGCCGTGACGATGATGTCGGCCGCGCCGTCCCGGTTCACGTCCCCGCTCGCGACGCGCCCGCCGCCCGTAAACGCCGACGGGAACGCGAGGAAGCTATCCAGTAACTCACCGGATGCACTGAATACTTTTACGTGTGCGGGGGCGTTGGCTTCCGGGCACACGATGATGTCGGCCGCGCCGTCGCGGTTCACGTCACCAGTTGCGAGGCTCAGACCCGTCGTTAAACCGGCGTCGAAGGCGTAGAAGCTCGCGATCAGTGATCCCGTTTGGCCGTCGAACACCTTGACGTGTGGCGGCCCAGCGGGGCCGACCGACGCGATGAGATCCGGTACGCCGTCGTGGTTCACGTCCGCCAGCGCGACGCGGACGGTTCCGTCGAACCCGGGGAACGGATCGAAACGGAACAGCGTGCGCCGCGTGGTCGTGTCGATCACTTCGACCTGAAAGCCGGTTGTGTCTCCCGCGGCCACGGCGAGGGCATTCGTGAGCGGCGCCCACGATTGATTGTCGCTCGGTAAGTCGGGCGACTGGCCCGAGATCAGAACGCGCCGCAATTTATCGAGCGTCTGGAGCGCGGTGAGATTGCGGACGTTGTAGCCGAACTGAAGTCCCTTCTCGGTCAAATCGCCTCCACCTGTTGGGGACACGCTGGGGTGAACGCCGTCCGCGCTGATCCCCAAATTGGGGAGCTGCTGGAGCGCCCGCCAGTAGTTCCAGAGCGGCACCCGGAGGGCTTCGCTGACGTCTTCGATGACCTGGTTGTAACTCGGTTGTAGCCGTTCCAGTTCGGCCGAGAACTTGCTGTTCGGAATCGTGCTGAGGACGGGGACCACGCCCATGTTCAGTGCGGTCTCGGCGATCCGCGTCAGGTTCTGCCGGAACGTGTCGAGCGGCACGCCCGCGGCGACGTCGTTCGTCCCGACCATGACGAGGACGAACGCGGGCCTGCTGACCGCGAGTTCGCTGGGCAACAGCCCGAGTACGTCCGCGGACTTGTACCCGCTCACGGCCGCGACGCTCGGGTGCGCGAAGGAGTTCGATCCCCCGATCTGGCCGGCGCGGAAGTAGGCGAGCGTGTCGTTGAGCGAGCCGTCCCCGGCGAGGTCGACCCCCATAGAGGGCGTTGCGAGCGGGATGAGGAAGTTGTTCGAGAACGTGATGCTGTCGCCGGCCCGCGTGAAGACGTTCGTCTGGTTCCCGGCGGCCGCCCCGCGCTGGATCACCGCCGACAACCGGGCCGCCATAGCTGCGTCAACGACCGGAACGACCGGTGTCAGAGTGTAGGCCGTTGGCACCCACCGGGCCTCCAGTGCTTCCACGTGTAACGGGAAACGCAACGTGGGCGCGAAGGCGCGCGAACCCCTAACCATGACGGCTCCTGAATCGCGAGCGCGGGAACTCGGGCCGGGAATATCGGGATGGAATTTCAAACGTTATTGTTCCCCGTATAGACACATCTTCCGATAGGGAATTGGCCGCGGCATTGAGAACCCAGGGGACGTGATTGATATGATTTAACTTGTTGATTAAATCGATGTAATTGGTGAAATTGAATTGATCGCTAGTATCGTTGCTTTATGAGGGCCATTGAGCGTGGAGGTGGGTGGCCGATAGCACCGAGCGATTGGTGAACCCCGCCCGCAAGGGCGGCGGGTGGAGCACAAGGGGCAGGTGAATCCCGCCCGCAAGGGCGGCGGGTGGAGCACAAGGGCAGCGGGTGGATGCACAAGGGCGAGGTACCCACCGCCCTTGCGGGCGGGGTTCACCTACGCCATCTGGTTCAACTCATATATTTCTCAGATATTGCGGCGGCTAACTGCTTTCCTGCTATCAGTTTGCACTTTCATGCGAATCTAGATAATCTGGCTAAACGGCATCTTCATCACCAGGGCACCCCGCCATGACTCGCTGCCACGCGGTCGTCGCGATCGTTGTGATCGCGCTAGCTCCCCTCGTTTCCGCTCAAGAGCGGATCACCGGGGCGAATTACCCCCTCGCTCAAAAGTTCGATCGCGACTTCGTGACGCGCAACGTTCAAGAAGCGTCCGTCGCGCCGCAGTGGATCGGCAAGACGGACACGTTCTGGTACGCGGCCCGCACCGCGACCGGGAACCGGTACTGGCGCGTCGACCCCACGAAGAAGGAAAAGGTGCCGCTGTTCGATCACGTGGTCTTGGCCGCGGCGCTCTCGGAAGCGTCGAAGAAGCCGCTCGACGGCGACACGCTCCGGCTGGACCGCGTCGTTGTCGCGGCGGACGGGAAGAAGTTCACCTTCGCGTTCGGTGAGAGCCAGTACGAGTACGATCTGGGCGCGAACAAACTGAAAGCGACCGGCAAGGCGTCCGCGCCCGGGAACGGTCCCCTCAACGCGGAAGCCATCGAGCGCCTGCGCGGGCAGCTCGGCGACGAGCGCGTGAACGAGATGCTCCGCCGGTTGCGCGAGGGCGAGACCGAGCAGAAGAAGGACGACATGGGCGGCGGGACGGGCGGGATGGGTGAAAACCAGCCCAAGAACCCGACCGATCCGGCGTCCTCGTACAAGAACTACTCGCCGGACAAGAAGAAGTACGTGTTCCTGCTGAAGTACAACCTCTACCTCTGCGACGAGGGGCAGCCCGAAGACAAGGCGACGCAACTCTCGACCGACGGCGCGGAAGAGTACACGTTCGTGGGCGGCTTCGGTGGCGGTGGTGGCGGGTTCGGGAAAGGGAACAACACCGGGAAGGGGGCCACGACTCCGACGGACCGCAAGACGCGGCCCAACGTGACGTGGTCTTCTGACTCGAAGGCGTTCTACATCACGCGGTCCGATAGCCGCGGGGTGAAAGACCTTTACCTCGTGGACTCGATCGCCGACCCGCGGCCCAAGCTCGAACAGTACAAGTACCCGATGCCGGGCGAAGAACTCGTCCGCAAGACGGAACTCTACTACTGCGTCGCCGACAGCAAGACGCTCACGCGGATCACGCCGAAGTGGAAGGACGAGCGGTACTCGGACCTGCGTTGGGGCAAGAGTCCGGGCGAACTGCGGTTCATCCGGCGCGACCGGCTCCGGCGGAACCTCGAAATCTGCGCGTTCGACGTGCTCAACAGCACGTGCAAGTGCCTCGTGAACGAGGCGTTCGACGCCGCGTACCTCGACATGCAGGCGCCGCGCTACATCGAAGAAACCGACGAGTTCGTGTGGTGGTCGGAGCGCAGCGGGTGGGGCCACTTCTACCGCTACGGGCGCGACGGCACGTTCAAGAACGCCCTCACGAGTGGCGCGTGGCGCGCGAGCCGGATCGTCGAGGTCGATGCGAAGGCCGGGTTCGTTTACATCATCGGCAACGGGCGCGAACCGGGCGAGAACCTCTACTACACGCACCTCTACCGCGTGAAACTCGACGGCACCGGCCTGACCTGCCTCGACCCGAGCGAGGAACCGACCGCGAGCTTGGGCAGTTACCCCACACTTGGTGGAGTGGTTGAGAATCAACCACTCAGCGGCTTCAACCAGTCGTCGTCGCTGTCGCCGTCGAAGAAGTTCGTCGTGACCAACAGCACGCGCGTGGACCGCGCGCCGTTCGCCACGCTCCGCGACGACGCCGGTAAGGTGCTGATGGTGCTGGAGACGACCGACCTGTCCGCGCTCAAGAAGGCCGGCTGGCAGATGCCGGAAACGTTCACGGTGAAGGCCGCGGACGGCGTCACCGATCTGTACGGGAACATGTGGAAGCCGTTCGACTTCGACCCGAAGAAGAAGTACCCGATCATCGCCCACGTGTACCCGGGGCCGCAAACCGAGGGCGTCGTGTACCGGTTCTCGGCCCACAGTCAGACGATGCAGTTAGCGCAACTCGGGTTCATCGTCATTCAAGTGGGGCATCGCGGTGGTAGCCCGGAGCGGTCGAAGGCGTACCACTCGTTCGGGTACTTCAACCTGCGCGACTACGGGCTGGTGGACAAGAAGGCCGCCCTCGAAGCGCTCGCCGCGCGCCACAGCTTTATCGATATCGAGCGCGTGGGCATCTACGGGCACTCGGGCGGCGGGTTCATGTCGGCCGCGGCGGTGCTGCAGAAGCCTTACAACGACTTCTTCAAGGCCGCGGTCGCCAGCGCCGGCAACCACGACAACAACATTTACAACGACAACTGGTCCGAGACCTACCACGGTCTGAAGGAGGTGCCGGTCAGCGACGGGAAGGGCACCTCCGCCACGACCACCGCGACCGACGCGAACACCGGGGGCGGAAAGGGCTTCGGCAAGGGAACGGGCGGGCGCAAGAAGGGGCCGACGCCGGAGGAGGCACTGGAAGCCGAACTCGAAGACCTCCTCGATTCGTTCGACCCGCGGAACGAGGACTCGGTCGCGGACCTGGAGCGCAAACTCGCGGAGCTGAACGCGAAACTGGCCGCGCTCAAGAATTCGGCGGCCCAGGTCCAACAAGCGCCGCCGCCGCGCCCGGCTGGTGCCGCACTCCCGACGGTCACGCTGCCGGCGATGCGGTTCGACATCCACATCCCGACGAACGCGGAACTGGCCGCGAACCTGAAGGGCCACTTGCTGCTCGTTCACGGGGAGATCGACAACAACGTTCACCCCGCCAACACGATGCGCCTCGTGGACGCGCTCATTAAGGCGAACAAGCGGTTCGACATGCTGATGATCCCCGGCGCCCGGCACGCCTTTGGGAACGCCCAGCCGTACTTCACGCAGCGGATGTGGGACTTCTTCGCAGAAAATTTGCTGAACGATCGCCAAACCGGGGCGGACATCAACATCAAGGACGTTAAGCGCAAGTAAGCCCGCGGCGGGTACTTCTCGCGCATTCGTGGTCACGAAGCGGCCCCTGGAATATCCAGGGGCCGTGTCTGTTTTGGCCCAATCTCAACCGCTCGTGCGCCGGGGCAACGACCATTCAATCATTGCAGCCGAAAGTTCTTTGAGAAAAAGACTTTCCGCTCAACGTGCCGTTGAAACAGGGGCCGCCACTTCGCCTTCAGGAACTCGCGCGATGGTACGCGCGAGCCGCGTGTGAAACACACTCCGGCCCCCGATGTGCTGCGCACCAGTTGACCACGAGAGTAACGAGAATTACTTGTGTTTTTCGCGACGGAACCCGGCTGTTGGAACCAGAATAGAAATTATGAAAGGTTAGTTTGCGCGCAAGAGATCGTCCCTGAAACCGGTGCCACCCGAGGACGGGTGGATGAGGAGATGGGTTGTGGACGACAAGTATCCCTCCATGATGGAGCGGAGGCTCGCTCTGGTTCAGTTGCTTACCGACCGAGACACGCTCACGATTCCGGAGATCGAGGTCGGTTTGGGAACCCACCGGTTCGCTGCCATTGCCGCTCTGTCGCACGGTTGGTTCGAGCGCCGATCGGCCGGTCGTAACGCGCGTTACGGCCTGTCCGAACGCGGCCGCGAGAAGGCCGCGCAACTCAATATGGATAAAGGTATTGGAGATCGGTCGGTGGAGTGACGCTTGCGAGGGGCGAGAACACAGGGCTTCCGCCCTGTGCATTCTTGCATTTACGCCGCTTCGGTGCGGGCGAGTTGGATCGGCGGGAAGAGGAACCCGGCGGGGGTGGGCAGGCCACCCGGACCGTGCGGACCGGCGGGCGTGCCTTCCCACGGGTGCACGCGGAGCGCGTCCAGTACCCGTTCGGCCAGTTCGAGTGCGTCGCGGCCGTCGGTGCCGGTCACGCGGGGCGTCTTCCCGGTGCGCACGCAGTCGATGAAGTGGCGGAGTTCCGCCGTGAGCTGGTCGTGCTTCCGGTCCGCGTCCAGGTTCAGCACTTGCAGGTAGCGCCCGAATACTTCGTCCTTCAGTCGTGCGCGTGTAACCTGGTCCATCTCCGAGACGCGCAGCCCGTACTTCCGCACCTCTTCGCTCTGCTGCACCAGCGTGAGCTTCCGCGTGACGAAGTCGATGCCCGCGTAGCCCTCTGGTGCCCAGATGCGGAGCCGGCGCTTGGGGTGCCGGGTGATGCGGCTCGCGGTAACGTGCGCGATGCACCCGTTCTCGAACTCCAGGCGCGCGTTCACCATGTCCTCGTGCCCGCCGAACACCACCGCGCCCACGGCGGAGACGCGCGCGACTTTCCCGCCCACGAGCGCGAGCAGCATGTCGAGGTCGTGGATCATCAAATCGAGCACCGCGCCGATGTCCACCGAGCGCCCGGTGAACGGCCCGTGGCGCTCGGCCTCGACGAACTTCGCGCGGATCGGGCGCTTCACCAGTTCCTCGAACGCCGGGTTGAACCGCTCGATGTGCCCCACCTGGAGCGCGACCTTGGCCTTCTTCGCCAGGGCGATGAGGTCGTCCGCTTCCGCGACCGTGCGGCACACGGGCTTCTCGACCAGGACCGGAACCCCGGCCCGGAGGAACGCGCTCGCGACCGAGTGGTGGTGGATGGTGGGGGTAACGATGCTGACGGCTTCGACCTTGTCGAGGAGGGGCTCGAAGCACTCGTAGGGGGTCGTTCCGAGCTTCGTGGCGACCGCGCGGGCCTGGTCCGGGTTCGCGTCGACCACGCCGACCAGGTTCACGTCCGGCAGGTTCGCCAGGATGCGGGCGTGGTGCTGTCCCAGGTGTCCGACCCCAATCACCGCCATCCGCAAACGGTCCATATCAACCCCAATTGTTGCACGTCGAAGATCGTCGTCCGGTCCGGTGTCGAATGTCAGGCGGCCCGGCTCGCGGGCTTTACGACTTTCCGACCCGTGGACTTTCGACTTTTGGACTCGGCCTCGGCACCGGCCCCGGCCGCACAAGCCAGTTGCCGGGCCAGTTCCACGTTCAGTGAGTGCCCGGACCGGTACGCGACCAGGTGGCCCGCGAGATCGAACCCGCACAGCGCGAGGTCGCCGATCAGGTCCAGGATCTTGTGCCGGGCCGGTTCATCGGCGAACCGGACCGCGTTCTCGATCGGTCCGTACTTGCCGAACACGAGCAGGTCCGCGCCGGTCAGGTGCCGGCCGACGCCCTGAGCACGCAGCCCGTGTGCTTCGGGTTCGGTGAGGAACGTCCGGCACGGGGCCAGTTCGTGCGCGAACGTGTCCGGTGTGATCGCGAGCGTGTGCGTTTGCGGCGCGATCGGGCTGCCGGGGCCGTAATCGAGCCGGTAGCTGATCCGCAGTTCGCTGCCGGTGGCCGGGTGCAGCCCGAGCGTCGCGCCCGGCGCGCGGACGACGACCGGCTTGGAGACGCCATAAATGGCCCGGCGCGTGCGCTGGTTCACGGTCGCGACGGTGGACAGTGCGGAGACGAAGCCCGCGGCCGACCCGTCGAGTCCGGGCGGTTCCGCACCGTCGAGTTCCACGACACAGTTGTCGATGCGAAGCCCGGCGAGGGCCGCCAGAACGTGTTCGACGAGTGTGATGCTGGTGTGCTGGGGGCCAAGGGTGGTGCGGCGCTGCGTCCCGCTCACGCGGGCGGCGCGGGCGGGTACCGTCGGTGCGTCCGGCAGGTCCGTGCGCCGGAACACCAGACCCGTGTCCGGTTGGGCGGGCAGGAACCGCAGGGACACCCGGGTCCCGGTGATGAAGCCCACGCCTTCGACCGAAACCGGTGCGGCGAGGGTTCGCTGGTGTCGATAGCCGATGACGCGCACGATGTCCGCCTTCCCTGGCGTAACCGTTCCGAATCGAGGTCGAGTCACTCGTACCCATTCGGGCCGGTCGCGACACCTTGTATCGGCGCCCCGACCGGCCCAAGTTTAGCCATCTTACCGAATCGCGCCTCCCGATCCGACCGGGTGGTCGGCGGGAGCGCGAACATGGATTTTGCACTCTGTACCACGTTCGCGGTTCGGGGTTAACACCAATCTGCCCAGTTTTACTTCGGCGACACGGGCAGCCCGCCCGCGCCCGGCGCGGGTGGCGCACCGGTGGTGGGGGCCGGCGCGCCCGGGTCGGCGACCAGCTTGCTCACGTCCACGGGCTTGCCGTCGGCGCCGATCGGCTGGTACCAGGCGTTGAGGGTCTTCACCACGACGCCGGTGATGTCCGCGTGCGGGGCCACGAAGAACGGCTGGGCCGCCGGGGGCTTCAGCTTCAGTTCCTTGATGTACGCGCTGTTCTGTTCTTCCGGGGTCACCGCGTCCGGGTACGCGAACACGACGTGGTAGCCGTTCATCTCGGCGGTCTTGTCCACCACGGTCTTGATCTTGTCGTACAGGTCGGAAATGATCTTGCTCGCGTCGTCGTTGAGCATCTTGTTGATCTTCCGATCCTCGTCCTCGATGGACCGGGTCAGGGCGAGCATGCGCTGCTGCTTGGTGTCCTTTTCCGGGTGGTTCGGGTTGGTCGCCAGATCCTTCTGGTGCCCGAGGTACTCGGCCCGCAGCGCGAGCAGGGCCTTGGACATCTCGTTCTTCCGCTGGTTCAGCAGGTGAACCTGGTACTTCGCCTGGCCGAAGTCGCGCATGACGCCGGCCATGTTGAAGACCGCGACCGTCGGGCGCGTGGCCGGGGCCGCCGCGGGCGCGCCGCCGGCTGGGGGCTGGGCGTGCGACAGGCCGGTGACGTACACCACGCCCGCGATGCCGAGGGCCGCCGACAGGTACGTGAACGTGCGATTCACTCTCAGTCCTCCTCTTCGTCCGCTCCGGTAACGCGGGGTTCCGGTCCCCGCGGGTTGTACCACACCGGCCCGCATTGCAGGCGCTGTAAGCAGTAAAGCCGGGCGAATCCTCGCTTTCGGCGCTGCCGCTCACATTTCCCTCTGGTGCCGTGGCGAGCGTAGATACCCAATCACTTTGGGGGCGTCAATGCTAACGGGGTAAGTGTCCGGTGACGGAAATTCGCTTGAAACGAGTGCGTTTCGCGGGGTGGGACCGCGAACACTTTAATCCGGCGGGGCAGATTCCGTCGATGGCAAGAGGGTCGCAATTCGCACCCGGGACGGTCTTCATGAAAACGGCAATGAGGTTGTGGCTCCCCGCCCTGGTGCTGGCGGGCAGTGGGTGCGGGACCGGTGCGCCCGAACCCGTAACGACAACGGTCCGCGGAAAAGTGATCCTGAACGGGCAACCCGTTGTGGGCGGGCTAGTTGTGTTTACACCGCACCCCGAGCGCGGGGGGAGCGGGAAGTCCGCGTTCGGGGAAACCGGTCCCGACGGCTCATACGCGCTGCAAGTCAACCGGTCGAACAACATCCCGCCGGGCTGGTACCGCGTGTCGCTGGCGCCGCCTCCGCCCGCCGGTGTCGAAGAGGGCGTTTCGTCCGTGTTCCCGCCGAAACTCGCGCGCCCGGACCTATCGGGCCTGGAGCGCGAGATTCAGGCGGGCAAGGAGCACGTGTTCGAGTTCATGGTGGACGTTCCGAAAGGCGATTGAGGGGCGGTTTCGCGCGCGCGGTTGAAACCCGGGATTTCTGGTGGCGCCGTTGGCGTCCGAAACGCAACGAATGGTCCGGGGGCCACACAGACGGGCGTGGACGCACCCGGGGTTGAAACCCCGGGCTATTACCGGTGACCCCTTCGGGGTCCGAAACGCAACGAATGGCGTTTGCGCCCCCAACGAGTTAGCCCGGGGGTGAACCCCCGGCTATCTTCGCGCTCGGCGCTGGGGTAGAATCGTGCGGCACTGATCCCGGGCGCTCCGGCGCCGAATCTCCTGGGAGACGGGGATGACACTTCACTTCGCCGGGTGCTGCGCGCTCGTAACGGCCCTTTCGAGTTCCACCGCGGCGCCGGTGCCGAAGGGCGCGGGGACGACGATCTACTTCCCGATCACCCCGGGCGCCAAGTGGGTGTACGAGAAGGTCAGCGGGGTGGACGAGGTCGCGGTGGTCTCCGGGGTGGAGAAGATCGGGGACGATTTGGTGGTCGCGCGGGCCGGGGCGGACGGGAACGAGACCCGGTACACGAAGATGGTCGTGTCGGCCGAGGGGCTGCGCCAGGAGCGGGAGGGGGCGAACGGCGAGTCCGCGTGGCTGCTCAAGAGCGGGCTCCGGTCGGGCGACTCCTGGGACGTCCCTGATGGGGGCAAGCGGACGGTCTATGGCCCGGAACCGATCGAGGTGCCGGCCGGGAAGTTCACGGCCCTGCGCGTGGTGTGGGAGCACGAGGGCGGGCGGCTCACCTCCTGGTACGCGCCGGGCGTCGGGGAAGTGAAGCGCGTGGAGAAGAAACCCGGTGGGAAGGAAACCGTGACGCGGCTGCTGAAGTCCTTCCAGGTGAAAGAGAAGAAGTAACCGACCTTCCGTGACGTGAGTGAGAGTGCCGGGAACGCTTTACGAAAGGGTACGTGATGCGCGCGATGCTACTCGGAACGCTGGCGGTGCTGGTTTGCTACCCGGCCCTCGCCGATGACAAGAAAGAGGAGAAGATCGATGCTAAAAAGATCATCGGCAAGTGGGAGCCGAAGAACAAGAAAAAAGATGAGCCGACGGTAATTGAATTCGCAAAAGATGGCACGTTCACATTGACGTTCGATCTCAATGGCAAGGAGATGAGGCTGACTCAAAAGTACAATGTGGATGGCAATAAGATCATAACGACAGAGAAAGTAGATGGAAAGGAGGTGGTTGTCAAAACAATTATTGTCAAGCTGACGGATACCGAGTTGGTGACCAAAGACGAGGACGGGAAGAACGAGGAAACGCTCGTCCGCATCAAGGACAAGTAACTGTGTCGCGGGAGGCGTCGTTTCTTCGCGGAGTGAAGTGAATGGAGGCCGATGATGTGGTTCCGCACGTCGGGATTCGATCCCACGCGGGCATGATCCGTCTGGGGATGACGCGCGAGGAGGTTCGCCCCCTCCTCGACCGGGACCGGGACATTCAGGTCGACTTTCGCGGTTCGCCGTCGGTGGTCGCGTTCATCCAGTCGCCCAAGTATTGGGGGACGTTTGACGGTATCGAACTGTTCGAGTCGGCGGCCGACGAAGTGGTAGCGGAAATTGCAAGGCGGTTCGGATTCGACCCGGCCGTCTACTGCCCGGGTCGGAACACGTATCATTTCCCGGCCCTGA
This sequence comes from Gemmata sp. SH-PL17, assembly GCF_001610855.1. Taxonomy (NCBI): domain Bacteria; kingdom Pseudomonadati; phylum Planctomycetota; class Planctomycetia; order Gemmatales; family Gemmataceae; genus Gemmata; species Gemmata sp. SH-PL17. Next base: position 6,376,188 of record NZ_CP011271.1, on the reverse strand, counting down.
ACATGATCTTGTGGCGGAGCTGTGCGTCCGACGTGGACGGGGAGCAGGGGTACATCTTCGACTGCGTTAGTCTTCACGTCCCGGGATACTACGACGCCAAAACGATCGCCCACATTCGCGAAAAGAGCGGGTTGCCCCGCTCCCCGAAACAGGCGCTTAACTCGGTGCGGCCGATTTCACTGCACCACGTATTCCTCGAACAACACGTCCTTGATCGGGTTCTCCTTGCGGTCCTGTTGCAGGATCTTACCGAGTGCTCGTTTCATGTCTTCCCGGAGCCGGGATACACCGGCGCTACCCGACACGTCCTTGGTGCTCTGGTCGGCGAGGTACGTGATGAGCCAGGTCTTGAGTTCGGCTTTCTTCTTCACAACCAGTGCGGACAATTCCCTGTGGTTCGCGGGATCGACCTGGAACGCGACCACGATGCGCAGGTACCGCTGATGGCGTTCGTCCTTGATGTTCACCACCACGTCGCCGAACCGGATCGTGTCGTCCGCGGGCGCGGCGAGTTGCTTCTCGACGCGCGCCAACCGCTGTTCCAGTTCGCGCACTTTTTCGCGCAGAGCCGCGTTTTCTTCCGGAGGCTGGTCTTGGGCCGTGGTCGGAGCGAAGGCAGCCGCGATCAGTGCCAGTGCGATCAACATCGAGATGCGCATGATGCTCTCCTGTGCGGTTGAGATGCCACATCAACTACTAGTTCACCTTTTACGCCTCGGCGGGAAAATTTGCCCGACTCTACCGCGCTAGTCGCAAACCGTGTGCCCGTCGAAGTATGGCTCGATCCCTCATTGCAGCGGAGCGACTTCACTACAATCGCATCGGGATCTCTCCTGTAAACGAAAGGACCGCGACCGTGCAGAAGCAGTTTCTCAACCCGCCCACGCTGAACCCCGCGAACGGGTACTCCCACGTCGTCACCGCGACCGCCGGGAAGACGATCTATGTTTCGGGTCAGGTGAGCCTGAACGAGCGGGCCGAGGTGGTTGGTAAGGGGGATCTGCGTGCCCAGACGGAGCACGTGTTCGAGAACCTCAAGTCCGCGCTCGCGGCCGCGGGCGCGACGCTCGACGACGTGGTGAAGGTCACGTACTTCGTCGTCGACCTGAAGCCCGAGCACCTGGGGCACATCCGCGAGGTGCGGAAGAAGCACCTGAACCAGGAAAAGCCGCCGGCGAGTTCGCTGATCGGCGTCGCGGCGCTGGCGGTCCCGGACTGGCTCATCGAGATCGAAGTGATCGCCGTCGTCGCTGGGTGACGCGGGGCCGGGCCGAACCTTCTCTCCGAGCGTGCTGTCGGGATCAGGGGCGCTTTAGAGGGCGCCCTCGCTCCTGGTCTCGGAGAGCGCCCGTGCCCCAGCAACGCGAGATCCGCGCGGACTTCGACCGCGAAACGATCGTCGTCTACCAGGCTTACTCCCCTCAAATCGCCGAACCCGCGCTGGACGCGCAGCGCTTCGTTCCGCCGTTCTCGTTCCAGCGCATGACCTGGATCAAGCCCTCGTTCTTGTGGCTCATGCACCGCAGTAATTGGGGTCAGAAGAGCGGGCAGGAGCGCGTCCTCGCCGTTCGCATCACGCGCTCCGGTTGGGAAGAGGCACTCGCGGCGGGCGTTCTGACGTCCTTCGCCCCAGGCGCCTTTACATCGCACGCGGACTGGTCCGAGAAGTTCACGAACGCGCGCGTTCACGTTCAGTGGGATCCGGAACGTTCGCTGCGCGGAGCCGGGTTACCGTGTTCCAGCATTCAAGTGGGCTTGAGCCGACACGTGATCCGCACGTTCGTGGAGGACTGGATCGTCGGCATTGAGGACTACACGCCCCGCGTGCGCAAGATCTACGACTTCCTTCAATCGGGTCGGGCCGACCGAGCCAAGCGCCTGCTCCCGCCCGAGCGCGTGTACTCGGTGAGCGACGAAGTTCGGCGCCGGCTGCTGATCGACGAATAACAATTCGGATCGGCTTTTGGCGGTTGATTCCCGAAGCGACGCGGGGCAGAAATCGGTCACTTCTCAAAAGTCGCGCGCACATTGTTTTGCGTTCGGGCAGATACTACTGAATAGCAGTTCCGCCCGGAGTGCTTCCCATGCTTGCACGTTTCGCGTCCGCGCTGACCCGCGCGTCCGCACCCACGGAAACCGACACCGAACTCCTCACGAGCTTCGTCCGAAACCGGGACGAAGGCGCGTTCGCCGCACTGGTGGAGCGCCACGGCCCGATGGTGATGGGCACCTGTCGGCGCATCCTCTACGACTCCCACGCGGCCGAAGACGCATTTCAGGCCGCGTTCCTGGTTCTGGCGCGCCGAGCTGCGTCGCTTCCGCGAACCGAAGCCCTCGCGCGGTGGATGTACGGCGTCGCCCGGCGCGTGGCGCTCAAGACGCGCTCGGCGCGGGCCGAATCGCTTCCGCCACAAGAGGCCGAAGGCCGTGGTTGCGATCCGCTGGACGAACTGTCCGGGCGCGAGTTGCTGGCGATTCTGGACGAAGAGGTTCGCCGGTTGCCCTCCGGATACCGACTTCCCGTTGTTCTGTGCTGCCTGGAAGGGCTGACGCTGGAAGAAGCAGCCGCTCGGCTGGGGTGCGCGACCGGCGCGCTCCGCGGGCGCCTGGAGCGCGGGCGCACCCGACTGCGTGCGCGCCTCTCCGCACGCGGACTCGCGCCGGTCGCGGTGCTGGCGCTGGCGGGCGTGTCCCGAATCACGATGGCCTCGACCGTCACACCCGGGCTTCGCGCACTGACCGCACGAGCAGCCCTCAACTTCGCCTCCCGCACCGGTCCCGTACCCGACGGCCCGCGTCGGATCGCCGAAAGTGCGCTGGGGACGGTATTCGCCACCAAATTCAAACGCGCGGCCGTGGTGCTGATCGCCGTCGTGCTCGCGGTTCCCGTGTTCGCCGGTCCGCGCACGGTCGATGCCCCCGCACCGGAGGAGAAAGCGGCGGTGAAGGCCACCCCCAACGAACAACCCGCGCGAACCACGGTAACTGGTCGCGTGCTGTCCGCGCCGGGCGGGAAGGGTGTTGCGGGTGTAGTGGTGACGCTCTGGGACAGTGAGAGATGGCTCGCTAAGTCCTTACGCTGGACCGCGCGAACGGACGAAGAGGGCGCGTACTCATTTGCCAACGTGTTACCCGGTGAGCACTATCGTGTGTGGATCGCGGAGCGCCCCAAAAAAGAAGTCGGCGCTTGGAGTGAATGGGCACAGGTCCATTTCAAAGGTCGTGCTGCTCGTGCCGATGACCTCTTCCTTGAACTACTGCAAAGTGTTTCTGGGACGGTCACCGACGCGGACACCGGGAAGCCCGTACCCGGGGCCGAGATCAACTTTCCCACAACCGACGGGAACCGCGACAGCCTCATCGCCGACGCCAACGGGCGGTACCGCTTGTTCGCGGCACCGCGCAAGATGGACCTCTACTGTAACGGCACGAGCACCCGGTACAACAGGAGCGAAGGGCTCCAACATGTCGATGTGAGTGCCGGCAAGCACGTCACGGGAATCGACTTCAAGATCGCGAGCGCGCCGAAGTTTACAGGGCAGGTTCTTCTGCCGGACGGGAAGCCGGCCAAAGGGGTAGAAGTGGTCGTTGAGATCCATAGTGTCCCCGCGAGCGAATTTTTTGGCGGGTTCAGTAAATCCGTTCACCTCAAGAGCGATGCCGAGGGGACGTTCGCCGGGTACATGGTGGGTGCCCGTGCGGTCAACAAGGGCCAGGCCGTCCATTTGACTGCAATCGCGCACTCGGATCACGCACTCGCCGGAACCGCCTACGCGAGGACCACCGACCGAGCCGGGTACCAGATCGATCCTCTGAAAGTCGTGCTCGCCGAATCCGCGATCGCGCGCGTGCGCGTTCTCAACCCGGACGGCGAGCCGATCACTAACGCTCGTTTGCACCTCATGCCCATCGTGATACGGGGCGACTTTAGTCTCGATCCCAATGAAGGCTTCCCGGGGGGGGCTTCCGACCAGCACGGCTCCGTCAAACACGTGGGGGCCGGAAAGTACACGATAGCGGCCCTGGTCCCCGGGTTGCCATATGATCTACAAATTGGGGCGCCGGGCTATCGGGCCGGTCCGTATCTCGGGCCCTTGGTGCTGAAGCCGGGGGAGAATCACGAGATTAGAGAGATCCGACTGGACTGGTGGGGAAAGAAGGCCGTTCCGGGCCTGCTCAAGAAGTTGCAGAGCGACGATCGGTACAAGCGCGAAGAAGCCGCGCGCCAGTTCGGGGAGCTTGGGGCGGATGCGGCCGAAGCAGTTCCCGCACTAATCGAAGTGTTGAAGCGCGACCCAATCAACACCGTTCGGTACGAAGCCGCGGCCGCTTTGGGTAATATTGGCCCGGGGGCACTGGCGGCCGTCCCGGATCTCATCCGAGCGCTGGAGAAAGACACCGGGGGAGGGGTGCAACGAGAAGCGGCCACGGCCCTCGGGCTGCTCGGCGATCGCGCCGCGTTGCCGGTCCTCAAAGTTGCCCTGGACCACCAGGACAACGACGTCAAGCGCGCCGCGACCGAGGCCATCAAGCGCCTGGAGCGCCCAAAAAAGTAACGGCGCTCGCAGCGTAAACGCCACGGCCCCAAGCAGATGGCTTGGGGCCGTGGCGTTTGGAGTGCCCGTTCTTACGCTTTCGCTTCGGCCTCTTTCTTCGGCCCGCGCAGCTTCATGTTGACCATCTCCACGATCAGCGCGAACGACATCGCGACGTAGATGTACCCCTTGTCGATGTGCTGGCCCAGGCCCTCCGCGACCAGCATCACGCCGATGAGGATGAGGAAGCTCAGCGCCAGCACCTTGATCGTCGGGTTCTTCTCCACGAAGTGCGCGATCGGACCCGCGAAGTAGAGCATCACGAGCATCGCGATCACCATTGCCACGATCATCACCCACACCTGATCGACCATCCCGACTGCGGTGATGACCGAGTCGAGCGAGAACACGATGTCGATGACCGCGATGGTCATGATGACGCGGGCGAAACTCACTACCTTTGCGGGCGCGGTCGGTTCGGTCCCGGCGTGCTCGGCCTTCGCGTGCTCCATCTTCTCGTGAACCTCGAACGTACTCTTCCCGATCAGGAACAGCCCGCCGGCGAGCAGGATGAGGTCGCGCCACGATACCTCGCGCGCTTCCATGTCGTGCAGGAACCCGAGTTCCGGGAGCGTGAAGATCGGCGTCGTAAGCCCCAGTAGGAACGACAGCGAGAGTAGCAGCAGCAGGCGCGTGCCCAGTGCCGCGGTCAGGCCGATTTTGCGCGCACGCGGGCGCTGGTCGGCGGGCAGTTTGTCCGCGACGATGGCCAGGAAGATCACGTTGTCGATGCCCAGCACGATTTCCATTGCGGTGAGTGTGAGGAGCCCCAACAGGGCCGCTAGCAGCGAGAGTTGTTCGACACGCACAATCTTGATTTCGCGGATCTCGCTCTTCTTCAACGGGGTGTCGGCGCCGTCCGTCTCAACCACAAACGGGTCCGCGGTCACGCGCCCCCGAATGATGGACTTGTCCGCGAGCTGAACGGTGTCGCTCGACTGGCCCTCGGGGTTGCTCTGGAACGTGATCCGCTTGACGTGCTGCATCCCGACGGTCGTGCTGCCCGTGTCGGTCTTCAGCGTGACCGCCGAGAGCTTGAGTTTCCGGACCACCGTGGGGCCGGAAACGGTTTTGATCTCCACCGTCGGGTACTGGGTGGGATCGTCTGCCGGTACCACGTCCGCGTGCGCGAACACGGGCCGGAGCGCGGTGAACAGCACGAGACCGAACCCGACCGACAGGATGTAAAGCGGGAGCGGGCGGCGGCGCATTGGCAGCGTCCGAAATGGAGGATTGGGCACGGGCACGACGGGAGAAGTGTATTCAAGTCGGGTGCCGAACGGGAGGCGGTACCGGTATTTCCGCCGCGCCCGCGCGAACTCGCGCGCCGGACCGTTGCCGTTTGGCCGGAATTGCGGACAATCCGCTGCATGAGCCGTGAACAAGATTTGCAGCGCGTGACCGAGTGCGGCATCGTCGCTGTTGTGCGTTTCTCTTCCCCGGAACCGCTCGTCGAGGTCGTGAAGGCGCTCGCGGACGGCGGCGTAACGGTGGCCGAGGTCACCTTCACCGTGCCGAACGCGCTCGACGTGATTCGCGCCGCCAAGAAGCAACTCGGCGACCGCGTGCTGCTCGGCGCGGGGACCGTCCTCGACCCGGAAACGGCCCGCGCCGCGCTCCTCGCGGGGGCCGAGTTCATTGTCGCGCCGAACCTGAACGTAGACGTCATCAAGGTGTGCCGGCGCTACGACAAGCTCGTGATGCCGGGTGCGTTCACGCCGACGGAAGTGCTGACCGCGTGGGAGGCGGGTGCGGACATCGTGAAGGTGTTCCCGGCCGAGGTGGTCGGCCCCCCGTTCTTCAAGGCGCTGCGCGGGCCGCTCCCGCAAGTGAAACTGATGCCCACGGGCGGGGTCGATCTGAATACCGCGCCGGAGTTCCTCAAGGCCGGGGCGGTGTGTCTGGGCGTTGGGTCGCAAATGGTGGAGCCGAAGGCGGTTGCGGCCGGCGACTTCGCCCGCATCACGCAACTGGCGAAGCAATACGCCGAGGTCGTGAAACAGTATCGGAAGACGTCGTAGGCGCGGGCGGTCGCCCGCGTTTGGTGCCGGTACGTTCTCCAAAACAAAGCGAAAGACGTCATGCCCGATATCGTCGCGTTCGGCGAAGTCATGGTGCGGCTCGCGCCGCCGCACTTTCAGCGGTTGGAACAGGCGCGCTCACTCGATCTGGAAATCGGCGGCGCGGAGCTGAACACCGCGGCCGGGCTGGTGCGGCTCGGGCACTCGGCGGCGTGGGTGTCGCGGTTGCCCGATAACGCGCTCGGCAAACTCGTGGCGAACCGCGTGCGCGAGATCGGGGTGTCCGATCAGTTCGTGCAGTTCGCCGAAGACGGGCGGTGCGGGCTGTACTTCCTGGAGTTCGGTGCGTCCCCGCGCGCCAGTTCCATCCTCTACGATCGCAAGGATTCGTCCATCGCCCGCGCGCACCGTGGTATGTTCGACTGGCCCGCGATCTTTCGGGGCGCGAAGTGGTTCCATGTCTCCGGTATCGCGGCGGCACTCAGCCCCGGCGCGGCCGAAGTGGTCGATGAAGCGATGCACGCGGCCCGCGACGCCGGCGTGAAAGTGTGCATGGACCTCAACTATCGCTCGAAACTCTGGGCGAAGGACCACGCGGCCGAGGTCATGGGCATCCTGCTCCCGCAAGTGGACGCGCTCATCGCGAGCGAGGCGGACGCGGAGCACCTGTTCGGTATCACGGGGGCGGACTTCACCGAGGTGGCGGAGGGGTTGGTGGAGAAGTTCGGCGTGTCGACCGTGGTCGGTACGCGGCGCGAGGCGTCGCTCGTGTGGCGGAACCGGTTTGCGGCGGTGGGCTATTCGGCCGGTCAGACCTACGAATCGGCGTGGTACGAGGTCGAAATCGTGGACCGGTTGGGTGCGGGCGACGCGCTCGCGGCCGGACTGATTCACGGTCTGATCGACGGTGATTTGAAGAAGGGGCTCGACTACGGTGCCGCAATGGGCGCCCTCAAACACACCGTCCCGGGCGACCTCCCGTGGCTCACAAAGGACGAGGTCGAAGCGGCCATGCAGGGGCAGGGGCTACGCATCAAGCGCTGAGCGTTTTGTAGGCGGAACGCGCGTCACGCCGGCGAAAAGCCGGCGTTTCTTTTTGTATTTTAAGTGGTATTGTGTATACTATTGATGGGGTGGATTGCGCGCGGAAGCTATCGATCACTCACGGTGATGTGTTCTCGAAAAAATAATTCGGGGCGAGTGTCCGAACGCTCGTGGCTCGTTCGTTGTCCTTCCGGAATCGGGGATACGGCCCCGGTCCGAGCACGTGAAACTGTTTGGAGACCCGTCCCATGTCGAAGTACCTGTTCATCTTCCGTCACTCCACCGATCCCCAATCTCAGCCGTCTCCGGAGGAAATGCAAACCTTGGCGGGTCAGTGGTACGCCTGGATGCAGAAGTTTAATGCGTCGATCCTCCCTGGTGGCGACGGGTTGAAACCGGGCGGCCGGGTTCTCCGTGGGGAAATCGTAACCGATGGTCCCTACGTCGAAGCCAAGGAGTTCGTCGCCAGTTTCAGCCTGATTCAGGCCGAGAACTACGACGCGGCGCTGACCATCGCCCGGGAGTGCCCGGGGCGCAATCTAATCGAGATTCGCGAACTGGGCGGCTACGCATGAGTGAACCTCGCGCCCTCGTGGAGCACTTTTTCCGTCACGAGTTCGGCCGGCTCGTCGCCGTACTGACCCGGTCGCTCGGCGTGCGCCGACTTGATCTGGTCGAGGACGTCGTGCAGGCCGCGCTCGTGCAGGCTCTGGAGTCGTGGGCGCGGCGCGGCGTTCCCGAAGACCCGGCCGGCTGGCTCTATCGCACCGCCCGCAATCTGGCGGTCGACGCCTTACGGCGGGAGCAAACCTACGCCCGGGTACTGCCGCACTTGGCGGACGGAACCGAACAGGGTGCGGTACCACCCGAAGTGCATTTTGCCGATGAGATCGGCGACGAACCGCTCCGCCTCCTCTTCGTGAGTTGCCACGAAGAGGTTCCGGCGGAGTCGCGCGTCGCCTTTGCGCTCCGGACGTTGTGCGGATTTAGTTCGGCTGAGATCGCCCGCGGCCTGCTCACAACCGAAGTCAACGTCCAGAAGCGCATCGAGCGGGCGAGAGATCGGTTGCGCGACCTGGACGTCGATTTCGAGGCACCCGCCACCCCTCAACTCCGCGCCCGGCTGGACGCGGTGCTCTCGGTCATTTACCTGCTGTTCAGTCAGGGGTGTCACGCCACGCACGCCGATGTTCCGATTCGACGCGACTTGTGCGACGAGGCCCGGCGGTTGGCGCAAATGCTGGCCGCGCACCCCGTTGGCGACGTCCCGGTGGTACACGCGCTGCTCGCGCTGATGTGCTTCCACGCGGCCCGTTTCGACGCGCGGGTTGCTCTCGATGGCGGCATCGTTCTGTTCGAGCAACAGGACCGCTCTACCTGGAATTGGAGCGACGTGCGTGAGGGCATGGAGTGGCTTGCGCGGGCTGCTGCCGGCGACGAGTTGACGCGCTATCACGTGGAAGCGGGCATCGCCTGGGAGCACTGCCGCGCGCCGAGCGTTGCGGACACCGACTGGCACCGGATCGCTGAAGGGTACGACGTACTCGATCGCATTGCACCGTCGCCGATCCACGCACTCAATCGCGCCGTTGCCGAAGTTTATCTTCACGGCCCGCAAGCCGGACTCGACCGGCTGGCAGCCGTGGCCCCAGAAGACGTTCCCGCCCGCTACCCCGGCTGGCACGCGGTCATCGGTGAACTTCACTCGCGCCTCGGCCAGCACCCCGCCGCCGAGCGCGCCTGGCAGGAGGCGCTGCGGTTGACGAGCGCGAGCGCCGATCAAGAGTTCCTGCGGCGCCGACTCGCCGATTGTCGGCGCGCCCTCGGTCTTGCGACCATCGCGCGTTCCTGAGATACGGTCGCGGTATCGGGATCTAACCGTTCAAGGAGAGAATTCGTGCCCCAGGAATACATCGAGATTCGCGGCGCGCGCGAGAACAATTTGAAGAACGTTTCTCTGCGCATCCCCAAGCGCAAGATCACGATCTTTACGGGCGTGTCCGGCTCCGGGAAATCGTCGATCGTGTTCGATACGATCGCGAACGAAGCGCAGCGGCTGCTGAACGAGAACTTCAGCCTGTTCATCCGTAACTTTCTGCCGCGCTACCCCCAACCTGAAGCCGACGCGATCGAAAACCTAAGTATGGCCGTCGTCGTGGACCAGAAGCGGCTCGGCGGCGGTTCCCACTCGACTGTGGGGACAGTGACGGACATTTACAGCATCCTGCGCCGCCTCTTTTGGCGCGTCGGTCAACCTTTTGCCGGTCCGGTCAACGTCTTCAGCTTCAACGATCCGCAGGGCATGTGCCCGAACTGCAACGGACTCGGGCGGAAACTGGACGTCGATCTGGACAAGTTCCTCGACACGTCCAAATCGCTCAACGAAGGCGCGCTCCTGTTCCCGGACTACGCGGTAGACAAATGGGATTGGAGCCTCTGTATTCAATCCGGCTTGTTCGACGCGGATAAGAAGCTCTCGAAGTACACCAAGAAGGAAATGGACTCGCTGCTGTATTGCGAGCCGATGAAGATCAAGACGAAGATCGGCGCCAAAGAGATCAATCTGACTTTCCAGGGCATTCTCGAGAAGTTCGCCTCCAAATACATCCGACGCGACATCAAAACGATGTCGGAACGCACACAAAAGGCCGTGGCCCCCTACATGACGATGGGGCCGTGTTCTGTGTGCGGGGGAGGGCGGCTCAGTCAAGTAGTGTTGAAGTGCAAAATCAACGATCGCAACATTGCTGAGCTGGCGAACACGGAGATCACGGAGTTGATCGGGTTTTTGAAAGCGATTCAAGATCCGATCGCCCGGCCCATCGTAAATACGCTGGTCGAGCGCCTGCAACACCTGGTGGATATCGGTCTCGAATATCTCAACTTGAACCGCGAAACCGACACACTGTCTGGCGGTGAATCACAGCGCATCAAGATCGTCAAGCACCTCAGTAGCAGCCTGATGGACGTGACATACGTCTTCGACGAACCCAGCACGGGCATGCACCCGCGCGACGTTCACCGCATGAACGAGCTGCTACAGAAATTACGCGACAAGGGAAACACGGTCATCGTCGTGGAGCACGATCCGGACGTGATTAAAGTGGCGGATCACATCGTCGACGTCGGTCCGCGCGCGGGGCGGCACGGCGGCGAGATTGTCTTCGAGGGTAGCTATAAGGATTTACTGCGTGCCGATACGCTAACCGGCAAACACATCAAGCAGAGCGTCCCGCTCAAGGGCGAGTTCCGCAAGCCCAAGGGGAAGTTGTCGGTTAAGAACGCCAAAGTGAACAATTTGCAAAACGTCAGCGTGGATATTCCTACAGGTGTGCTGACGGTGGTAACGGGGGTGGCCGGTTCGGGGAAGAGTTCGCTGATCAACCGAGTTTTTTTGCAGCAGCACCCCGACGCTATTGTCATCGACCAATCCGCGGTGGGCGCGTCCAGTCGCTCCAACCCCGCGACCTACACCGGCATCATGGACGACGTCCGCAAGGCGTTCGCCACAGCCAACAAGGTTTCCGCCGCGCTGTTCAGTTTCAACTCCAAGGGCGCTTGCGACAACTGCCAGGGGCTCGGCGTGATTTACACCGATCTGGCCTTTTTGAGCGAAGTGAAGACGCCCTGCGAAGTGTGCGGCGGCAAACGCTTTAAAGACGATGTGCTGGCTTACAAGCTGAAGGGCAAGTCCATCAGCGACGTGCTGGCCATGAACGTGCAGCAGGCGCTGGAGCACTTTGAGATCCCGGAAGTGCGGCGCAAACTGCAAGCGATGAGTGACGTGGGGCTGGATTATCTGAGTTTGGGGCAACCGCTCAGCACGCTTTCGGGCGGGGAGTGCCAGCGCATCAAGTTGGCCAGTGAGTTGCACAAAAAGGGCAGCGTTTATGTGATGGACGAGCCCACCACCGGCTTACATATGTCGGATATCGGCCATCTTTTGGGAGTCATGAATCGTCTAGTGGATACCGGAAACACGGTGATCGTCATCGAGCACAATCTGCACGTGATTAAGAACGCCGATTGGATCATCGATATCGGGCCGGAAGGCGGCACTAAGGGCGGTACCGTCATGTTTGAAGGTACGCCCCGAGACCTTCAGCGGGCCAAGCGGTCGCTTACCAGTGCCTACATTCAAGACTGATCGCGCTGTCAGGGGCGGCTCCGGCCCGGGTGGGTGACCGGAGGGCCGAGAATGTTAGCATTTGTTAGCACGCGGCTCGCCAAGACATAGAGGCGAACGGTCGGTGTGAGCCGGCCGCTGAACCCGGTAACCGCTGCTGCCACACATCTTAGCGTGTGTGTGCAGTCTTGATTGTCTTGCGGGTCGGTGAACCCGCTAGTCGCCGTTGTCACACTGCGTGCAGTAGTTGGTTGTGTCTCTCACCGGCTCACACCGGCCGTTCGCCAAGAATGCCACGAGCCGGCGTTTGCAATTTACTTCGCAGCGGCAGCTCGGCGGCGCCGACCGCTCAGCAGGTAGATATCGGACCGGACGTCCGTGAGCGGATCGCCCGCGGAGTCGATTCCGTCCACGCGCGGAATCGGGTCGAAGATGATCTTCCGCATTTCCGGGTTCAGCTCGTCGACCCGTTCGGTGATCGTGAGCGTGCCGAAAGGCACCAGTTCGCGGGACTCGGGCCACACAGCCGTCGCGTCGGTCACCTCGTCCCCGTCTTGGGCTAGTTGCACCACAACGCGGAACGTGACCGCGCCTTTCGACAAGCGCTCCGAAAGCTCGGCCGTGAGGAAGTCGGCGGTCTTCGTCGCGGCTTGTTCCGGGCTGAGGAACTCGGTTCCTGCGTCCGGTACGAGGCGGAACCGCCCGAACCGGCTCGTGCCCTCGGCGTTCGTGAACTTGAACGCGGTGACAGCGAAGAACGCTTGCCGGGCGAAGCTCGACGGGATCGGCTTCGGGGTTTCGACGAACTGCCTCGTTACGGGGTGCGTGGCGAGGAACTGCGCGACCGGTGGCGGCGTGGGCGCATCGGGACCGCTGGCCGCGACCGCACGCAGGAACTCCAGGAACTCTTCCCCCGTTCGGGCCGGGAAGCCGTTGTGCGAGTGGGCGATGATGTCCGTGTGGACGTGGTCACCCAGGTGGAAGCGGACCGCAAACCCCTGCGGACTCGATCCCTTCGGATCGTTATCGGCCAGAGTCGGGATTCCGCCGGACAGCGAGAACCGCACGGTGATTGGGGTGGACGGCCGGGTCGCGTGCGGCGCCCGTGTCAGCTTTGCGGCTTCGGGGGCGGGAGCGAACGTACCAGAGTACAGGAACCCCTTTGCGTGCGCCGGTCGGAACCCGGCGTGAACGCCTCCGGAGAGTTTGTCGAGGACGTCGAGCAGGTCGGTAATCAGTGCGGACGACATATTACGAGGCTCCGGGATCGTGGGTGAATCGTGCAGGGCACGGCCTGAAATGCACAGCGGAGATACCGCACAACTTATAGAAGCTGAGGCACCGCACACAACTCTGTACCGAGTGGTTCGCGAACCTTATCGGAATTGGCACGGGGACGTCTCGTGGCGTGGCGATTGCTGCGAGCACTGAAGTTGAGGGCGAATTCACGAACTCCACGGGAAAATGGTGCTGCCATGAGCAGTTGGGGGCAACAAATCTGGAGCACGGTACAGGAGGAATTCTCGGACCTTCCCGACGCCGCGCAGGTGACCCGCGTTGTTCTTCGACTGGTGATCGCTGCGGTACTGGGCGGAGTGCTGGGGTACGAGCGGGAATCCAAGGGGCGCGCTGCGGGCACGCGAACGCACATGTTAGTCGCGATCGGTGCGGCTCTCTTCGTGCTGATCCCGCACCTGTCCAAAGTGTCGGACGCGGACCTCACCCGCGTCTTGCAGGGACTGGTGGCCGGGATCGGGTTCCTCGGCGCCGGGACTATTGTTCGGGGATCGGGGCAGGAAGACGTAAAAGGGTTGACGACCGCGGCGGGCATCTGGTTGACCGCCGCGATCGGGGTTGCTGCGGGCATGGGCCGCGAAGCGACCGCGGTGCTAGCGACTGCGCTGGCCCTCTTCGTGTTGCACGGGCTTCCCAAACTCATACCGTCCTTGCACTACAACGGATCGCCTCCGGAGGACGAAGCGAAGTCGAAGAAGTGAACCTGACTCACGAGGCGGCCCTTACTGCGGACCGGCTGGCGCGGCTGTGCGCAATCGCTTGACTTCGGCCTCCAGTTCCGTGATCCGCGCCTGGAGCTTCTCGACGACCGGGGCAATCTCTTCGTTCGTGTACCGCGGGTGAATGTGCTGAGGGCAATTGCTGTCCCACGCCTCGACCGTGAACAGGATCGCCCGCTCCACCTTGCCGGGGTAGCTCGGGTCGCGGAGCTTCGCTTCCAGGTCCGCGTCGCCCTCGACCGCCCGCGCGGTGCCCCACAGTTTCACGCGCTGGCGGTTCGCGTAGTCCATCAGGAAGATGAACGCCTTCGGGTTCTCGGACAGGTTGCCCAGCGTAAGGTACTGCTTGTTGCCGCCGAAGTCGGCGAACCCGAGCGTGCGTTCGTCGACGACTTTGAGGAACCCCGTCGGGCCGCCGCGGTGCTGGATGTACGGCTGCCCGTCGGCGGTCGCGGTGCCCAGATAGAACATGTCCCGCTCGGCGATGAAGGCGGCCAGTTCGGGCGTAACGGTGGTTTCCCAACTGCCGCTGCGCTCCATCCGGGCGTAGCTGTTGCGGGAGCCTTTTCGCTCCTGAAGGGCCTTCACCGCGGGGGTGAAGGCGACGTCGCTGGAGTATTTTCGCATGGGACACCCTCATCGGGTTATTTCTTGTTCACGTGCTTACCGAGGAAGTTGCGCATCAGTTCGGCGATCTCGGCCCCGTTGGTTTCCAGAGCGAAGTGCCCCGCGTCCAGGAGGTGGAACTCGAGTGTCTTCAGGTCGCGCTTGTACGGCTCGGCCCCGGCCGCGGGGAAAATCTGATCGTTCTTGCCCCACGCGATCAGCACCGGCGGCTGGTGCTTGCGGAAGTACTCCTGCCACTTCGGGTACAGCGGCGGGTTGCTGCCGTAGCTCAGGAACAGGTCGAGCTGGATCTCGTCGTTCCCCTTGCGGTCGAGCAGGAACTGGTCGTGGGCCGCACCGTCCGGGCTGACCAGTTCGGGGTTCTTGACCCCGTGCGTGTACTGCCACTTCGTGGTCTCGTAAGTCAGGGCGTCGCGGAGGGCATTGCGCTTGTCCTTGTTAGCGGGTTCCTTCCAGTACGCCTTGATGGGCTTCCAGAACTCATTGTCCAAACCCTCTTCGTAGGCGTTACCGTTCTGCACCACGATCGCGGTGATGCGGTCCGGGTATTTGACCGCGATCCGGTATCCGACCGGCGCCCCGTAGTCCTGCACGTAGAGGGCGAACTTCTTGAGTTCCACCTTCTCGGTGAACTGATCGATCACGTCCGCGAGGTTGTCGAAGGTGTACTTGAACTTGTCGCGCGACGGCATCGAACTGTGGCCGTACCCGGGGTAATCGGGTGCGATCACGCGGTACTTGTCGCCCAGCGCCGGGAGCAAGTTGCGGAACATCTGCGAGCTGGTCGGGAACCCGTGGAGCAGAAGGATCGCGGGGGCGTCCTTCGGTCCGGCTTCGCGGTAGAAGATGTCCAGGTCACCAACTTTCACCGTCTTGTGCGCCACCTTGACGGCAGGCGCCGGTTGTTGAGCGACGGCGGAACCAGCCAGGCCGACCGTCAACGCGACGGCCGCAATCGGGGCGAATACTGCCAGGCGGATCATGATCGTGTCTCCTGTTTGAAGGCGTGAGGGGGATTCGGGATTCACGGTGCTGAATTAGTTCGGGCGAGTGACCACAAAACGGGACGCGGTTCGGACGAGCCGCGCCCGCAAGGAAGCGGTAGCGCCTCCCGCTTCCTTGCGGGCGCGGCTCGTTATCAAGAGAGGTGCTCCCGCTTCCTTGCGGGCGCGGCTCGTTGTTAAGACCCGGATCAAGCCGCGACTGCCGACTTCGCGTCCCGCTTTCGCAAATATGCTTTTGCCGAGTCAGCCATCGTAACCACAGCGGCACCCATCATGATCGCGTCCTTGATAACGAGCCGGCCGGCGCCGGACAGAAGCGGGAATCCATGCTCCGTACTTCCGAGCGGCGGAACCCAAGTTTCGGGAGTTGTGATGAGGAACGAGAGTGTCGCGAACGACATCACGAACACCAGGAAACTGCCGACGGTCGCGACTCGTGGGAACACCGGGTGGAGTGCGATGAGGACGCCGTAAGCGACGATCACCGAACCGAGACCGTAAGCGAACAGGTACGTCCCGTTCTGCTCGTGCCATTCGCGGTTGGCGGGCACCAGTTCGCCCTCGCGGTTCATGTGCTTACGGTATTCGCCCGCGGGCTGATGGTAGAAGAAGTTCATGAGAGGACTGTTGGCCACGAACGGGACGATTCCCTCGTCCTCGTACTTGAAGATCTTGAGGCCACCGATCCACACCAGCACCACGATTAGCCCGACGCGGGTCAGGGCGACCCCAAACTTATCCGCTCGTGCGGCCAGCTCGAACAGTTGGTTGATCCGGTTCATGACAGGTGCTCCGCGAAACACTCGGTCGAAAAAGTTGGAGAGTGAGTTACCGCACGTCCGGGATGCCCGGGTGGTCCGCCGGTCGGGGACCGGGTGCGGGCCAGAAGAACGTCCGCTCCTCTTCGCGAATAGCGAGGTCGTTGATGCTCGCCTCGCGCCGGCGCATCAGCCCGCGCTCGTCGAACTCCCACAACTCGTTGCCGTAGCTGCGGAACCAGTTCCCGGCGTGGTCCTGCCACTCGTAGCGGAACCGGACCGCGATGTGGTCCGCGGTGAACGCCCACAGCGCCTTCACCAGCCGGTAGTCGAGTTCCTTCTCCCACTTGCGAGTGAGAAACGCGCGGATCTCGTCGCGCCCGACCGGGAACTCGCTCCGGTTGCGCCAAACCGAGTCCTCAGTGTAGGCCAGCGCCACGCGCTCCGGGTCGCGGGTGTTCCAGGCGTTCTCGGCCAGTCGGACCTTTTGAGTGGCGGTTTCCAGAGTGAACGGCGGAGCAATTACGGTGTGCGTCGGGTTCATGGCTTCTCCAATCAGGTAAGAGCGAATGCCCGCAAGGAATCCGCGGGCGCTGAACGGAAAGAACTATTCGGTGACCGCCTGCAACCGCTGATCGGGCAGGGCTTCGGCTTTGGGGAAATCGAGATCGGTCTTAACGGCTTCGTTGAAGTAGTTCGTGAAGACGTTGAGCGCGACGTGTGCGATGACTTCGGCGATTGCGTCGTCACCGAAACCCGCTTCGCGGACCTCATTGACGTCGCCGTCCTCGACTCGGCCGCGCGTCTCAACCACGCGGCGGGCGAACCGGAGTACCGCGTCGGCCTTCGGGTCGACCGCGGTCCCGAGTCGGCTGTCGCGGATCTGCTCGGCCGTCAGCCCGACCATCTTGCCGACAGCCGAGTGCGCCCCCAGGCAGTAGTCGCACCCGTTCGCTTGGGAGACCGTGAGTGCGATTTGTTCACGGAGCTTGGCCGACAGCACTCCTTTGCTCAACGCGCCACTGAATTGCAAATAGCCGTCGAGAACCGCCGGGGAGTTCGCCATCGCACGGGTCATGTTCGGGACGAGTCCGAGTTTGCCCTTCACTGCGGTCAGCAGTTCTTTGGCCCGGCCGGTCGCGGTATCGGGATGGACTTGGTTGAGACGAGACATGGTTTTGGTCCTTTCGTGTCGCCTGCTATCATTCAGCAGATTGGCCTCGAATAAATCACGCCGCGTGCCAACACAAAAAGAATCGCGTAACATGCGACTCACCAAGTGATTGAGGCGGGAATGGGTTTTCGTAACGGAGTGACGATATTTCGTATCGATATGATTTTTCGTAAATTGATTGCGAAATCTCGTTGAGGGGCCGTAATGGATTCCGACGGTATTAATCCACTGTTCGCTGATCCCAAGCGGTTGCTGCTCGACATGGCTCGTGAGCACCGGTTGCCGGAGTTGCTGCGGATGGTGGTTGAGCGCGCCGCAGAGACTCCGCGTGTGGCTCTCGCGCGAATCTGGTTGGCGCAGCGGACCGTGGACTGTGCGAAGTGTCTGACGCCGACCGAGTGCAACGGGCGCCCCACGTGTCTCCAGTTGGTCGCCAGTGCGGGGCGGTCGGCGGTTGATCCGCGTGTCGAATGGACGCGGCTCGACGGTGCGTTTCGGCGCATCCCGCTCGGCGCGCGCAAAGTCGGGCGAATCGCGGCGACCGGCGAACCAATCGAAGTGCCGAATCTCTCGTCTCCTGAGCCGCCCGAATGGGTCGCGCGGCCCGAGTGGGTGCGCGCGGAGGGCATCGCGGGGTTCGGCGGACAACCGCTCGTTCACCGCGGTCAGGTGCTCGGTGTGTTGGCCGTCTTCGCACGCGGAGCTATTGGCGCCGAGTGCATGAGTTGGCTCCGGACCATCGCGGACCACGCCGCGGCAGCCATTGCGACCGCGCGGGCTTTCGAGCAGATCGAGGAGCTGCGCGCCAAACTGGAGCTGGAGAACGAGTACCTGCGCGAAGAAGTGACGCGGACCGGCGCGTTCGGCGAGTTAGTTGGGGGCGGTCCCGCGCTCGAAGCGGTCGCGCGCCAGATCGACCTGGTCGCGCCTACGGATTCGGCTGTTCTTCTTTTGGGTGAGAGCGGGACCGGCAAGGAACTGGTCGCGCGTGAGGTTCACCGTCGGAGCAAGCGATCGGCCCGCCCGCTCGTCAAAGTGAACTGCGCTGCGGTACCGCGCGAGCTGTACGAGAGCGAGTTTTTCGGCCACGCGAAGGGCGCGTTCACCGGGGCGCTGCGCGACCGGGCGGGGCGGTTCGAGTTGGCCGACGGTGGAACGCTGTTCCTTGACGAAGTGGGGGAAATCCCGCTCGAGCTTCAGGCGAAACTGCTCCGCGTGCTTCAGGAAGGCGAACTGGAGCGCGTGGGCGAAGAGCGCACCCGGAAGATCAACGTTCGACTTATCGCGGCTACTAATCGTGACCTCCGCGCCGAAGCCGAGGCCGGGCGGTTCCGGCAAGACCTGTACTACCGGTTGAGTGTGTTCCCGGTGGAACTTCCGCCGCTCCGCAAGCGCGGAGAAGATATTCCGCTGTTGGCCGAACACTTCCTCGCGCTGACCGCGCGCAAACTCGGGCGCTCGAAACCGCGACTCACACTGGCGAACGTTCAGCAGCTTCAGAGATACCACTGGCCCGGGAACGTCCGCGAGTTGCAGCACGTCATCGAGCGCGCGGTCATTACGGCCGACGGCTCTCGTTTGACCATCGATCTGCCCGTCGGTTCCCCTGGAACCACGAGCAAAGCAGCCGCCGTACCCGCTGCGGGCGGTGAGGACCGAGTGCTGACCGACGCCGAGGTGCGGGAACTGGAGGCGAACAACATCCGCGTCGCGCTGCGCCAGACGAAAGGTAAAGTGTCCGGCCCGGGCGGGGCGGCCGAGTTACTCGGGGTGAGACCGACCACGTTGGCATCGCGGATCAAGGTTCTGGGCCTTGCTGAGTGAAGGTGCGGGCGCCCCGATTTCTCGTCGTAGAGGTGTCCAGAGTGCTTCGGGGCCGGAATTCTAGATAGCGCTGGTCTCGGCCCCCGATGATAACGCTTCGTATCAATACCGTGCCTCACACGCCCCGATTCCCACCTGGAACACGACCATGCTCCGATGGCCCGGCTCGTTCGCGTTCGCGGTGACCGCACTGTCGATTGTTCTTGCTCCCGCGTATTCGGTCGAAGAGAAACCGCTCCCGGCGAAGGCGCCCGCGGAGAAGATCGACGGCCCACCGGTCGTGAGCGCGAAGGCGTGGGCCATCGCCGACGGCAAGACGGGCAAAGTGCTGTGGGGATCGAAGGAACACGACCCACTCGCGATCGCCAGCACCACGAAGATCATGACGGCGCACATCGTGCTGCGCCTCGCGGCCGGGGACGTGAAGGTGCTCGACGAAGTGGTCACGTTTTCCGAGGCCGCGGACAAAACGCCGGGCAGTTCTTCCGACCTCAAGGCCGGGGAGAAAGTGACCGTGCGCGACTTGCTGTTCGGCTTGCTGCTCCCGTCCGGCAACGACGCCGCGACCGCGTTCGCCGAACACTTCGGCGGGCGCTTCAAGGGTGAGGGTAAGGAAGACGACGCGGTCGCGAAGTTCGTCGCCGAGATGAACCGCACCGCGAAGGCGCTCAAAATGGAAGAAACCAAGTACCTCGATCCGCACGGGCTGAGTAAGAACCTCGCGAGCGCACGCGACCTCGCGACGCTGACGTTTACCGCGCTCAAGAACCCTTTGTTCGCGAAGTACGTGCAGACGCGGCGCCACACGTGCGAGGTGGTCGACGCGGACGGCAAAAAGCGCGAAGTGACCTGGAACAACACGAACAAGCTGCTCGACATCGAGGGGTACGAGGGCGTGAAGACCGGCACCACGACCGCGGCCGGCTCGTGCCTCGTGGCGAGCGGGCGCTACGAGGGCGATCACGTGCTCGTGGTCGTGTTGGGCTGCACCTCGAACGATAGCCGCTACGCGGACGCGCGGAACCTGTTCCGGTGGGCGTGGCGCGAGCGCGGTCACGGATCGAAGGGGAAGTGATTCCCGGGACAATTCCCGCGGGGATAGTTCGCGGTGCGTGGTGTTGACCCGCGCACCGCGTCCTGAGACACTACCTATCTGCCCTCCGGCTACTCCCCGCACGGAACCCGCCATGCCCACCTCGCGCCAAATTAGTCGCGTCACGTTGTGTGCTGCTCTCTTCATCTCAGTCAGTGGGTTGCCGGCTCAACCCCCGAACGCACCCGACGTCGTCGCAGTGCTGAGAACGCACACGGAAACGGTCGAAGCGGTCGCGGTCAGCCCGGACGGGAAGTTCGTGGCGACGGCGAGCTTCGACAAAACGGTGAAGTTATGGGACGCGGCCACCGGTAAAGAGTTGCGGACCTACGGCGGCGAACAGGGGCACAAGGGGCAGGTGCTGTGCGTCGCGTTCTCGGCGAAGGGCGATCTGCTCGCGACCGGCGGAGCCGACAACAGCGTCCGTGTTTGGGACGTTCCAGTATCAGCGCCCGCGAAAACGTTCGCGACCACCGGCGCAACAACGAACGTGGCGGTCGCGAGTGACGGTAAGACGTTCGCGCTGGCCGGTGCGGACGGTGTGGTGAAGGTGTTCCCGGCTGGTGAAGAGAAGGGCGCGATCGAACTGAAGGGGCACGCCGGTGCGGTTCTGGGAGTGGGGTATCTCGCTTCGGGGAATGTGTGGGTCACGGCGGGTGCGGACAAGTTGATTCGTTTCTTCAACGGCGCAGACGGGAAACTGAGTACGAGCTACGGTGCGGGCACCGCGGATATTACTGGACTTGCCGTTCGCCCCGATAGCCAGGGGGCTTTTACGACGAGTGCCGACGGTGTGTTGCGGTTCTGGCAGACGCCCGCACAACCAACGCGGACTTTCCCCGGACTCAAAGAAGCCGTGACTGCGTTCTATTCCACGGCCGACGGCAACACCGTGCTCTACGCGACCGCGGACAAAGTCGTGACGATCGGCACCACGAGCAACAACCAGGCGGCGGGGACGTTCGCGGGCGCGAAGGGTACCATCGAGAGCGTTGCTCTGTCTCCGGACACGAATACGGTCGTTGCTGGTTGCGCGGACGGTCAGGTGATTGCCTGGGACCGTCAGGGTAAGCCAAAGGGCGACGTGTTAGCACACGCGGGCGGCACGACCGCAACTGCGTTTCACCCCTCGCAACCGGTCCTGTTCACCGCAGGTGCGGACGGCGCGCTGAAAGGGTGGAACCTGCCACTCGATGCGAAATTGCCGAAAGACAAAGACGGCAAGGAACCGAGCCGCACGAAGTACGACATCAAAGCGCACACGGGCAAGGTCACCGCGGCACTGGTGAACCGCGCGAACGGCCAGGTCATCACCGCGGGCGCGGACAAGTTGATTCGCGTGTGGGACGTGACCAAGCCCGAAAAACCGGTGCGCGAGATCGGCCCGCTTGTAGCCCCTGCAACCACACTCACGCAGAGCCGTGATAACCTCACGCTCGCGGCCGGTGTGGGTAAGGACGTGCTGCTCTGGACCCTCGCGGACGGCAAAGAGGCGGGGAAACTGACGCAACCCGCCGATGTACTCAGCCTCAGCTTCAACGCGGACAAAACACGCTTGCTGATCGGGCGCAGCGACAACCTCGCGGTACTCGTGGACGTCGCAACGGGCGCGGCTTACCAGACGTTTATGCACACTGGTGCGGTACGGGGAGTCGTCGCGCACCCCACCACTTCCGCCGTTATCACCGCGAGTGCGGATAAGAGCGTCGTGATTTCGCCCGTTACCTGCACGCGCCTCATCCCCCTGGGAAAAGGAAAGTCTGCGGGCGTGGCGGTGTCGCCCGGTAGCGAGCGCGTACTGAGTATCGGGCCGGGCAAGGACGTGGTGAGCTGGAACACGAACAACGGCACGAAGGAGCGCGTGTTCGAGGCCGGAGGGGACGCGACTGCGGTCGCGATCTCCAAGGACTCGCAGCGCGTCGCGGTCGGTGCCGCGGACGGCTCCATCAAGGTCTACACGGTGGGCGATGCGAAACTCGTGGGCACGATCGCCGCCGGCGCGCCGGTCGTGGGCCTCGCGTTCCAGCCGACGAACACGGTGCTGGTCGCGCTGGTCAAGGACAAGGAGAACAACGCGGTCGCGTGGAACGTGGGCTTCACTCCGGGACAGCCCACGCCGGCCGAGTTCAGGCGTCAGATCCAGGCGTTTCCGCACCCGGTCGCGGCGAGCGCGGTGGCGTTCAGCGCGGACGGCCAGTTCACTACCACGGCGGCCGATAAACAGGCGCGCCGGTTCCGTCTTGCGACCGACGTTCCGGTGAAGACGTTCCAGCACCCGAATCTCGTTGACTGCGTCGCGTTCGACGACACCGGGAACGTGCTCGCGACCGGTTGTCACGACGGCGTTCTGCGGACCTACGACCTCGCCAAGAACGCTCTTCTGAAACAGGTGAACGCGCACATCACCACGACCCCGCAACAGGTGCAGAACCCGATTTACGCGGTGCTGTGGTCGAACGATTACAAGCAGATTTTCACCGCGAGCTACGACAAGAGCATCAAGTTGTGGGACGCCGCGGGCGGGACGCTGGTGCGCGAATTTAAGGGCGCGCAAGACCCGGCGCCGGAGCCGAAGAAAGACGACAAAGCGCCCCCGCCGAAGAAGGACGACGGCCCGAGCGGGCACCGCGACCAGGTGTTCGGGCTCGCGCTCTCAAAGGACGGGAAGTTCCTCGCGTCCTCGTCGAGCGACAGGACGGTGAAACTGTGGGACGTGGCGACGGGGAAGGTTTTGCGCGACTTCCAGAACCCCGACCTCAAGCCCGTGTTCCCGGGCGAGCCCGCGCCGTCGCACCCGGGGTGGGTGCACGCAGTGCGATTCACCCCGGACGGGAACCAGCTTATTACCGCGGGCGCGGCCCCGCGTGGGAAGTCGTACCTCGCCGTGTGGGGCGTCGCGGACGGCAAGCGCGTTGCCGGCGCGGAACGCGACTTCGGGCCGATTCATACGATGACGATCTTCCCGGACGGCAACAGAATCGTGATCGGCTATTCGGGCGTTCCGCGGAACAAAATCGACCCGGCCGCAGCTATCCTGAAGTTTCCCGGGAAGTAGCAGGGAACGGCCGCTCGCAAGTGGTGATTCATGCCAATCAAGACGGTGATTTTCGACTTCGGGAACGTGATCGCGTTCTTCGACCACGGGCGCGCGGTTGCACGCCTCGCGGACTACACCGACATGGACCCGGTGGAACTCGCGCTCGTGCTGTACGGGAGCGCGATCGAGGACGACTACGAGCGCGGGGCCATTAATACCGCGGAGTACATTCGCGAGGCGAAACTCAACGGGCGGCTCACGTGTACCGACGAGCAGTTCGTCGCGGCGTTCGTGGACATCTTCTGGCAAAACGATGAAGTGTGCTCGCTGGTTCCGCTACTGAAGCCCAAATACCGCGTGGTGCTCGCGAGTAACACCACGCAGGCGCACTTCGATGCGTACACGCGGCAGTTCGCGAACGTGCTCGCGCACTTCGACGAACTCGGCACGTCGTTCAAGTCCCGGGCGCGAAAACCGGAGCCGGCGTTCTTCGCCGATGTCCACCGGCACGCCCACGCTGATCCCGGTGAGTGTGTGTTCGTCGACGACCTCCCCACGAACGTCGAAGCCGCTGAGAAGTTTGGTTGGAAGGGGGTTGTGTACCGCGCGGACGGGACGCTCCGGGACAAACTGCGGGCGGCGGGGGTGGATGTCGGTACAACATAAGGAACATTGCAGATCGCAGAAGTGTGGTCGCGGGTTCGGGTCGGTGCGCGGCGCCGGCGTTCATCCGTGGTCAAAATTTCTGGCACTCTCCGTGAGTCAAGGAAACCGATGGACATTCTTCAACAGGCCGATCCCGAAGTGTTTGCTGCGGTCGCGGGCGAGCGCCAGCGCCAGCGGATCGGCTTGGAGATGATCGCGAGCGAGAACTACACGAGCACTGCGGTGATGGCCGCGCAGGGCTCGTGCCTCACCAATAAGTACGCCGAGGGGTACCCGGGCAAGCGGTACTACGGCGGGTGCGAGTTCGTGGACGTCGTGGAGAAGCTCGCGATCGACCGCGTGAAGCAGCTCTTCGGCGGCGACCACGTGAACGTGCAACCGCACTCCGGCGCCCAGGCGAACATGGCCGTGTTCCTCGCCGCGCTCCAGCCCGGCGACACGATCATGGGGCTGGACCTCGCCCACGGCGGGCACCTCACCCACGGGATGCGGCTGAACTTCTCCGGCAAGTATTTCAAGGTCGTCAGCTACGGCGTGCGGAAGGACGACCACCGGGTCGACTTCGACGACCTCGTTGCGAAGGCCCGCGAGCACAAGCCGAAGCTCATAATCGCCGGGGCGAGCGCCTACCCGCGCACGCTCGACTTCGCGAAGTTCGCCGAGGTGAGCGCAGAAATTGGCGCGCCGCTCATGGTGGACATGGCACACATTTCGGGCCTGGTCGCGGCGAAGGAGCACCCGGACCCGGTCCCGCACGCCGCGTTCGTGACGAGCACCACGCACAAGACCCTGCGCGGGCCGCGCGGCGGGTTCATCCTGTGTAAGCAGGAGTGGGCCGACAAGATCAACTCCGCGGTGTTCCCCGGGGTGCAGGGCGGGCCGCTCATGCACGTGATCGCGGCGAAGGCGGTCGCGTTCGGTGAGGCACTGAAGCCCGAGTTCAAACAGTACGCCAAACAGGTGCTGGCGAACGCGAAGGTGCTGGCCGAGGAGCTGCTGGCGGCCGGGTTCCCGGTCGTGTCCGGGGGAACCGACACGCACCTGATGCTGATCGACGTGACCGCGAAGGGGTCGACCGGCAAGCTCGCCGAACACGCGCTCGACGCGGCGGGCATCACCGTTAACAAGAACATGATCCCGTTCGACCCGCGCAAGCCGCTCGACCCGTCCGGCATCCGGCTCGGTACGCCCGCGCTGACGACCCGCGGGATGAAAGAGCCCGAGATGAAGCAGGTCGCGCGCTGGATCACGGACGTGCTGACGGCCGGCGGTGACGCGGCCGTGACCGCCCGCGTGAAGGGCGGCGTGCTAGAATTGGGTAAGCAGTTCCCGGCACCGAGCGAACCGGCGGTGGTCGGCGCGAAGTGAGTCGGGCCTTCAAAACCCGGGAGCGGCGTCAACGGCGCGTGCTCCCGGGGTTAGAATTGAGAGACGTGTGGGACGCGGGCGCCCGCCCGCTTCGTGCGATCCGGGGTTCGCTGCTCCGCGGAGGGGCCAGTAGTGGGATTCCTGATCGTATGCGCCGCCTGCCTCTTCTTCTTAATGCTGGTGCCGGTTACGCTGTTCGCCCTCACGTTCATTTACCGCTCGTCGTGCGTGCTCTGTGGGTTGCCGAAGCCAACGGTAATGGTCGCGTCCGGGATCATGTTCGTGGCCTGGCTCTCGCTGGTAATGGCGGTCGGCGTTCTGGACCGGGTCGTTCACGAGGCCTGTAACGCGGCCGGGCTGCCGCCCTGGGAGGCGGCCATTATTGTCTTCTTGCTCGCGCTCCCACTGGACCTGCTGATTTCCGCGGGGATCGAGTCCGGGCTGATGGGGGTGCGGTTCGGGAAGGGTGTCGAGGTCTGGTACACGCAGCGGCTGATTCAACTCTCGATCATCGTCGCGATCGGTTTCGTGGTCGGTGTCATCGTCCTGATCCAACAACTGGTTTAATGGCACGCTATTTTGCGACTTGTGCCCGCGGACTGGAACCGGTCCTCGCGGGCGAATTGAACGATCTCGGGGCGCGGGACATCGAGCCCGGGCGCGGGGGCGCGACGTTCCACGGCGACGCGGCGATGCTGTACCGCGCGTGCCTCTGGCTCCGCACTGCGGTCCGCGTCCTGCGCCCGATCCACGAGTTCGACGTGCGCTCGCCCGACGAACTGTACGATTCCGTTCGGTCGATCAACTGGTCCGATTGGATGACGCCCGACCAGACGCTCGCGGTCGATTGCAATGTGCGCGATTCCGCAATTACGCACTCGCAGTACGCCGCGCGCCGGGTGAAGGACGCGATCTGTGACCAGTTCCGCGACCGCACCGGGCGCCGGCCGAGCGTGGACACCGAGCAGCCGATGATCGGGCTGAACCTGCACGTGTCCAAGAACCACGCGATCCTGAGCCTCGACAGCTCGTGGTCGTCGCTGCACAAGCGCGGGTACCGGCCGATTCAGACGATCGCGCCGCTCAACGAGGCCCTCGCCGCCGGGTTGCTCCTGCGCGCCAACTGGGACAAATCGACGCCGCTCGTGGACCCGCTGTGCGGGTCCGGGACCTTCTGCATCGAAGCGTCGTGGATCGCACTGAACCGCCCGCCCGGGCTCACGCGGAAGTGGTTCGCGTTCCAGGGGTGGCCCGATTTCGACCGCCCGCTGTGGAACGCGATCCGCGACGACGCGCGCCGGGCCGTGCGGAAAGACCTGCCCGCGCCAATCGCGGGTTCGGACGTGAGGCAGGACGCGGTCGACCTCGCGCTCCAGAACGCGCGCGCGGCCGGTGTGGGGAACTTGCTGAACATCCAGCGGCTCGAAATGCGCGACGCGCGCCCGCCCTCGGACGTACCCGGTGTTCTGGTTTGCAACCCGCCCTACGGCGAGCGCATTGGTGAAGAGGAAGAGTTGATCGGCCTGTACGCGCGCATCGGCGCGGCTGCCAAGGAACATTGGTCCGGCTGGCGCTTGCTCGTATTTACGAGCAACACGATGCTCGCGAAGAAAGTGGGGCTGAAGGTGGTTCACAAGGAGCCGTTCTTCAACGGTTCGTTGGAGTGCTTCTTGTGGGAATTCGCGACCGAGCGATAGGGCGTATATTTGCGTTACGGCGAGCGCCGCACGTCATACGGTCTCGTTTTGATTGCTTTCTGTAGCCGGTCTGTGAGGCCGGTGAGCCACAAACTTAGGGGCTCACGGCCTCACTCAACAGCAATGGCCTCTCGTACCCGGGGTTGAAACCCCGGGCTATTACCGGTGACGCCGTTGGCGTCCGAAACACAATGCGTCTTGGACCCCGAATGGGGTCACCGGTAATAGCCCGGGGTTTCAACCCCGGGTGTGGACTACAAAAAACAAAGCAACCCGCACGATTCGGTATCACACCACGCGCGTTACTACGAAACCCAACAGGGCGAACAGCGCCCCCGCCGTGAGGCACCCGCTGCGCGAGGGCTTTTCCGGTGGGATTTCCAGTACCTCGATCGACCCCGGGGTGTCGTCGAGGTTGTGAACCAACTCCCAACCGGGACCAGCGCTAGTTTCCGGCAAGTCTTCGCCCGGTACGAGTTCCCACAAGCCGGTGTCGTTGCCCGGTGTATCGGCGAGCACGATCGCGTCGATTGGCGTGCGGGTTTGCGAAGAGGTCGCCCACTTTGCGAGCAGATCGCGCACCTCGGACGCGGTGCCGTACCGCATTTCCGGGGACTTGGCCATGAGCCGGTGAACGATTCGCGCGAACTCCTGCGGCACCTGTTCGAGGGCGGGGGGCCAATCGGACCGGTGGCGGGCGATTTTCTCTTTGGCCGTTGGTGCGGGGAAGGGGACCGAGCCGGTCAGAGCGAACACGAGCGAGCACCCGAGGCTGTAAAGATCGGCCGCGGGGCCGACGGTACTCGCGTCGCGGGCTTGCTCGGGCGCGAGGTAGTCCATCGTGCCGACCGTGTACCCGCGCCCCCCGACAATGGTCGGGTCGGTCGGTAGTTGCTCGCCCGGGACGAGCGCGAGGCCGAGATCGAGCAACACCGCGCGCCCGTCGGGGCGCACGATCACGTTACTCGGCTTCACGTCGCGGTGGATGAGCCCGCGCTCGTGGACGTGGGCCAGGCCCGCGGCGACGTCCGCGAAGATCCGCGCCGCGTCGCCGACCGCGAGCGGGCCGGCTTCTTGCACGAGTTGCCGCACCGTGCGCCCGGGGATGTACTCCAGGGCGGTGTAGTAGACGTCGTCGAGTTCGCCGGCCACGAACGTGCGCACCACGTTCGGGTGATCGACGCGCCGGCCCAGCACCATTTCGCGCCGGAACCGCCGGAGCGCCTTCGGCTCGCGCTCGGCCTTTCGGTTCGTAAGGATCTTCAGTGCGACCAGTTCCGAGTCGCCGAGGGCCGCGGACAGGCGCCGGTCGCGTGCGAGGTACACCACGGTGCCCATGCCCCCGCGCCCGAGCGGTGCGAGCACGCTGTACGGGCCGAGGACCAGCCCGTACCAGTGCCCGTTGAGGAGCTTTTCGGCCTGGTAGTGCGTGAGAATCCCGGTGCGAACGAGCGCGTCGGCGAACGCGCGGGCGGACGTCGGATTGTGGCGGGTGGTGAGCCGGTCGAGGTCGGGCGGGTCGAGGAGCCGGCTGCGGCGCAGCGTCGCGAGGAACGTTCCGAGCGGCGGATCGGCGGTCATGCCCGTCATGATAGGGACTCGACCAGGCCGTCGAGTTGCTGGCGCAAGTGGCGCACCGCGTGGTCGTCGAGTTCGGTGGTCGCGCCCATTTCGCGCGCCAGGGTCGGGCGCGCCCCGAGGCTCTGGTCCGAAACGGGTGCGCGCGGGCCGGCGTGAACCTGGTCGCACCGCGTCGCGCGCACGAGGTCGGCGACGTTTTCCCCGCGCACGCGCCCCGCGGGCAGGATCTCGATTTGCCACCCGGCGTGTTGCACGAGCGCCGCGAGGTGCGTCGTTCCGGCTTCCGCGGTCGATGCGCCGCCGCTCGTGAGAACGCGCTCGAAGCCGATTTCGATCAGTTCGTCTAGCGCAACGAGCGGCTCGGGGAGGAAGTCGAACGCGCGGTGGAACACGGCCTTCCCGCGCGCCGCTTCGACCAGCGTGCGGCACCAGTGGTGCTGGATCTGCCCCTTAGACGTAAGCGCCCCGAACACGAGCCCGTCCGCCCCCTCGTGCATGAACGTTTCCGCGTCCTCGACCATCGCGGCGAACTCCGACGGCGAGTACGCGAACCCGCCCGCCCGGGGGCGCAACAGCACGTACAGCGGAACGTCGGGCGCCATCTTGCGCACGGTGCGGAACAGCCCGAGCGAGGGCGTTAGGCCGCCGAGCGCGAGCCCGCTGGACAACTCCAGCCGGTCCGCACCGGCGCGCGTCGCGTAGATGGCTTCTTCGGGCGTGGTGACCGCAACTTCGAGTGCGTATCGCTGCGGGCGCGGGACGGTGTACCGGTCGTCGCGGCGAGCAAGGGCCGTGAGCAGCGCGCCCGTTCGGTGGGCCGCGGCTTCGCCCGAGGTGATTGCGGCGTCCGCGTGGTCGGCGCTGCCGCTCGCGAAGCCGTCCCCCGCGAGAACCGCCGAGAGATCACGCAGCACCGCGCAGGGGGGGCGAATCGGGGACACGGGGCGCGCCCAGCGCCACTTGTGAACCCAAACCCAGTCCGGGTGAACCGGCGCGCCGACCCACGCGCGCAACCGCGGTAGGAGCAACTCGATAATTCGGGCGTCGGGGTCGTTCCAGTGCTCGGTGGCCCACTCGTTCGTAGTGAGGGCGGTAACCGACCCGCTAACCGCGGACACGTTCTTCAGGTGGTTGTCGGTGACCCATTCGAGGGGGCCGTCGCCGAACCACAGGCCGCCGGGTTGCAGTCCGCCCGCGCCCGCGAACACGCCGTAGAGGGCGATGCACCGCGCGTAGGTCACCTTGCGCAGAGAATCGCGCAATTCGTCCGGCAGTTCGAGTTTGTTTCGCTCGAACAGTTCGAGCGTTTGGGGAACGGGCGGGGTGACGATGAGCGCGTTCGCGCCGACGGTGGTCTGGTGCTCGTCGCGCAGCGAGCGCGTGTGGATGCGCCAGCCGCTGTCGGTGCGCTCCAGTTTTTCGGCGAGCGTGTGGTCGCGGAAATCGAGCCGGTCGCCGTGTACGGTGAGGAGCCGGAACGCGAGTTCGCGCATCCCGCCCGCCGCGGTCAGCCCGGTAATCGGCGCGCCCGGGGCCTCACCCGAAGCCCCGATGCGGCCGACCGCGCGGCTCGTGAAGAGCGGCTCGCCGGGGAGCTCCGAGGCCAGGGCCGTCATTTTGAACTCGGGCCGCTCCGGGAGCGTGTCCGGTGCGGGGCGCCCGTTCAGACCGAGGAGCCGGGAGTGCCGCGCGTAGAGGTTCGGCGGGCCGAGGTCGAACCGCGCCTTGCGCCCGTCCGGGAGGTCGACGGTGCGCGTACACGCGCGCCCGCCACAGTGCCGCCCCTTGTCGATGATCGTAACATCGGGGGGCGACGGGCGCGACAGCAGCCGGTGCGCGGCGGTCAGCCCCGCGAGCCCGGCGCCGATGATCGCGACGCGCGGGGTCATTGGCCGGCCTTGTTCCACTCGCGGCTCACCTTCTCGGCCTCGGCGAACACTCGCATCAGGTTCCCGCCTAGCACCTTGTGGATCTGCTCCTTCGTGTACCCGCGGTCGAGCATGATCTGCGTGAGCAGCGGGTAGCACGACACGTCGTTCATCTGCGTGGGCAGTTTGGGCACGCCGTCGAAGTCCGATCCGATTCCGGCGCAGTCGATCCCCGCGGTCTTCACGATGTGATCGATGTGGTCCACGATGTTGTGAACGTCGCCCGCGGGGTAGTCGTTGTCTTTCGACCACGCGCGGAACGCTTCGCGGTATTTGGCGTCGTCGGTCGGGAACTGCTTCCGCAACTCGCGCCCCTTCTCGAACATGAGCTTCATGGCCCGCGCGCCCTCGGGCGTGAGGAACCCGCTGTAGAAATTCACCATCACCACCCCGCGGTTCTCCTTCACGAGCTTCAGCACGTCGTCGGGGACGTTGCGCGCGTGATCGGCGACCGCGAACGCCGACGAGTGCGAGAAGATGACCGGGGCTTTCGTTGCCTTCAGCGCGGCCTTCATCGTGGCGGGCGAGACGTGCGAGAGGTCGACGAGCATGCCCAGCCGGTTCATCTCGTGAACCACGTCCACGCCGAACGGCGTGAGGCCGTTCGCCCTGGGTTCGTCCGAGCACGAGTCGGCCCAGTCGAGCGACTCGGAGTGCGTGAGCGTCATGTACCGCACGCCGAGCCGGTAGTAGTCGCGGAGCAGCGGGAGCGAGTTGTCGATCGCGTGGCCGCCCTCGATCCCGATGAGGCACGCGACCTTCCCGGCCTTGCGCACGCGGCGGATGTCCTCGGTGCCGTAGGCCATCTCGAACGTGTCCGGGTAGCGCCGGGCCAGTTCGTGAACGACGTCGATTTGTTCGAGCGTCATTTTGACCGCGGTGCCCTTCTTCGCGGTGGACGACGGCACATACGCGCTCCAGAACTGCGCCCCGACGTTGCCCTTCTTCAACCGGGGGATGTCCGTGTGGAACTTCTTCTGGGGCTTGGTGAGGTCGATGTTCTTGAAGCCCGGGCCGTCGTTCTCGCGCAGCTCCCACGGCAGGTCGTTGTGCCCGTCGATGAGGAGCGCGTCGTTGTGGATCGCGAGCGCCTGCTCGGACACGACGACGGTTTTCGACCTGGCGGGCGCGTCACCGGCCGGTGCCCGCAGTAACCCCACAGCCGCAACGAGGCTGAGCGAAGCGAAGAACAGTCGGTACATGGAAGGACGCTCGCGTGCGAATCCGGTGAGAGGTACCCATCAAGTTACCGGAGACGGCGCGCCCGGGCAAACGTGATGTGTGAAGGGAACGACCTCTCACCGGTTGCGGCCGGGCGATCACTCCGGGACCACGATCGGCTTGAACTCGCGCCGGCGGTACTCGGTGGCGAACTCGGTCACCTCGAGGTACTGGTTGGGCGCGAGGTCGCGGAACGTCTGGGTGGTACCGCTGGTCGGCCATTCGATCTCCAGTATCGCGATCCGGTCGGTCTTGCCCAGACCGAGGTGCTGCTCCAACGGGTTGGCCCCGAAGCTGCTGCCGGTCGACACCCAGCGGTAGACGGTCTTCGCGTTCGGGCCGGCGGTCACCACCTTGATCCTGGCCCCGATCGCCGAGCGATTCGTCTTCTGGCCGATCAGTTTTACGTTCAGCCAGTTGTTGTTGTTCCCCGGGTTCCGGAACAGCACGTTGTGGTACCGGTCCCCGTCCACCGCGCCGCCCATCTCGATCACGATGTCGATCGTGCCGCACCGGCGCCAGTCCCCGCACGCGACCGCGTGGCCCTTTTGGAGGTGCCCGGTGCCCGACGAGCCGGTGATCTCGGCGAACCGCCGACCACTCAGGTTGCGGAACATCCGGTTCGGGACCAGCATGGAGAAGTGGGGGTTGCCGGTACCGAGGTAGAAATCGAGGTACCCGTCGTTGTCGAAGTCGCCGAAGTTACTGCCCATTGTGGCGAACACCGCGTCCAATCCCGCGTCCTTCGTGACGTCTCGGAACATCTTCCCGTCCAGGTTCCGGTACAGCCGGTTCGTGCCGTCGGTGTGCGGTTCGCCCATCAGCCCCTGCGCGACGGTCGCGACCGAGTGCTTGTAACAGGTGGCGAAGATGTCGGGCCGGCCGTCGTTGTCGAAGTCGAACGCCCAGCACGAGAAGCCCCCCACCGGACCGGCGATCCCCGCCGACGCCGTTATGTCGGTAAACTTCCCGTTCCCGTTGTTACGAAAGAGCCGGGCTGCTCCCGCGAGATCGTTGAGGAACAGATCGGGGAACCGGTCACCATCGAAATCGGCCCATGTCGCCCCCTTCCAGGTGCCCCCCGGCAGGGCCAATCCCGCTGTGGCCGCGACCTCTTCAAAGGTGCCGTTGCCGCGGTTGTGGTAGAGCCGGTTGGCCTGGCGCTCGCCGCAGACGAACAGGTCGAGCCAGCCGTCGTTATCGTAATCGACCCACTGGGCGGTGATCGCGTTGACCGGGGCGAGCAGTCCCGCCTCCGCGGTCACGTCGGTGAACGTGCCGTTGCCGTTGTTCCGCAGCAGCGTCGGCCGCATCGGGGGCAGAACCCACGCGCCACGGGGGATGAAGATATCGAGGTGGCCGTCGTTGTTGTAATCGGCCTGGACGCAATACAGGCCGCCGAGTTGACCGGTCAACCCCGCCCGCTCCGTCCGGTCCTCGAATGTGCCGTTACCCCTGTTCCGGTAGAACACCATCGACCCGGTCGGGTCCATCGTGGTGAACACGATGTCCAGAAGGCCGTCGTTGTCGAAATCGTCCAGGATCGCGCCGCCGGCCTGGTTGAGCCGGTTGATCCCGACCCGGTCCCCGATGTCGCGGAACTTCCCGATCCCGTGTTCGGCGGACTCGTAATGGTCGAGCGCGATCCGGAACCGGGGATCGACACCGGCCGGGTGCTCGCCGAGGGTCATGTGGGCGATGTTGAGTAACCAGCGGATCTCCAGATCGTCGGGGAACCGGTTCAGGTACTCGGTGAAGTGCTTGATCGCCAGCCGCGAGCCGATCGGTTTGGTGTGGACCGCGCCCTGCGCGAGTGGGAGGATGCACGAACTCTCCCCCCGACAGAGGACACAGTTGTCGGTCTCGCCGCGCCGCAGCGCGGTGACCCCCTGAAAGGCGATGACGGTGTACAGCCACTCCGCGGCCAACTCCGGGTTGCTCTCGGTCAGCGCCCGGCACTCCTCCAGCATCGCATACGCCTTGTCCGGCTCCCCGTCGTAGTTCAGAAGGCTCGCCTTCAGCGACAGGATCTGGACCTGGTATTCGGGCGAACTTATGCCAAAGTTCTCGTCCAATCGCGCACTCAGGCGGTGCCCGACCCCGCGCCAGTACGTCGCGATCTGCTCCAGGGAAGAGTCGGCCGCCCAGCGCGGCATCTGGTTCGTCACGGTACTGAACCCGGAGGTGTCAACCCATCGGCGAGGTTTGTAACTCACTTCGGCCGGCGCGACCGGCGCGGGCGCGGCGGTGATCTGCTCGGGAGGAGCTGACTGACGGGGCCAAGCGACCACCGCTGCGACGCCTAGCGGTGCCAGAAGCATGAGGGCGCTGAAGTAACGGTAGGAAGCGGGCATACGTTGAGTCGTCATGGAGAGGCGCCTTTTGCAGTTACTCGGGGGGAAGTGCTCGGGCACAGCGCGGGCGGAATCCCACACCGGCGCGAGCCTCGCGAGGTTGTCGAAGGAAAATCGAGAGCCTCTCCGAATCCGGGGTCGGTTAGAGGAACTCGGAGACGAGTCAGGGCAAATACGAATTCGGGCCGCGCGGGGGGTGAAAGATCGAAGTGGCCGGACGACTCGGGCGCGGGGGAACGAGATCGTGAAGGCGCGCCGACGATCGGTCCGCCGGCTCATCGGCGGCGAGGGTCGGTGCCCCTTCCTTGCCGTGTGGTCCGGACGAGGTCGGGCCACACGGTGGGTGTTGGCGGGTCGGGGCGCGCGAGCAGTCGGAACCCGAACACGGCACCGTCGGTAACATGGGGAACCCCGCCGCGTCGAGCGGGGCGACGGTTGCGGCGGCTTCCGGGGTTATCAAATCGTTGCTGTAGAGGGTGACGACGTGATTTCCGCACCCGGCCATTGCCGGATCGGGCGTCGCGCACGCGACCCCTGCTGCGATGAGCAGGGCGACACGCCATTCTCGGAACGGTGGAGTGTGGGGAAAGGACATTTGAAACACAGACTAACGAGCGAAGTGGTATGACGCAATTCAGAAGTTTCGCTGCTCACTTCTTGTTGACACTCGCGCGACTTTATTGCCGAAGTGCTTCTGGTCGGTAGAACGTCGCAGTCTCGGGCGGGGCCAATTATGACCTATCTCGTTGTTTGCTCCGTCGCGCTGTTCGCGTCCGGGTTGACGTTTTTCTCCGGGTTCGGGCTGGGCACGCTGCTCCTGCCCGCGTTCGCACTGTTCTTTCCCATCGAACACGCGGTGGCGCTGACCGCGGTCGTTCACTTCCTCAATGGGTTGTTCAAACTCGCGCTGGTCGGGCGACACGCGGACCGGCGCGCCGTGCTCCGGTTCGGCGTACCGGCTATTGTTGCGTCGTTCGCGGGGGCGTGGCTGCTGCTGCAACTCACCGACCTCCAACCACTCGTGCGGTACGCACTGTTCGGCCACGAGGTGCGGGTGACGCCAGTGAAGCTCGCGGTAGGCTCGCTGCTCGCCGCGTTCGCACTCATCGAACTACTACCGACCACGCGCGACGTCACCTTTAGTGCCCGGTACCTGTCGATCGGCGGGGTGTTGAGTGGCTTCTTTGGCGGGCTTTCGGGGATGCAAGGCGCGCTCCGGTCGGCCTTCTTGTTGAAGGCCGGGCTGTCGAAAGAGGGGTTCGTCGCGACCGGGGTCGTGGTCGCGTGCCTCATCGATTTCTCGCGCCTCGGGGTGTACGTCCCGGCCCTCTTCGCGACCGGGGCCGACCTGGATTACTCGCTACTCGGTGCCGCGGTGGTGTCTGCGTTCGTCGGCGCGTACTTCGGCAACCGGTACTTGCAGAAGGTCACCATGCGCGGGGTTCAGGTGCTCGTCGCGGTGCTGCTCCTGGCTGTCGCGCTGGGATTGGCGAGCGGGGTGCTGTAGCAGCGGCGGACTCGCGCTGGGATTGGCTTTGATCCGCTACGGGAGTGGGCGATGGCGAACGGGGACGAACCACTGAATTTCGAGGCCCACCGCCGGAGACGGGACGAGAACCCGAGTCTGGTACCGTGCGCGCGGTGCGGCAAGAAGATCCTTGCTACTGCAACTCGATGTCCGGAATGCGGCATCCACTTTCAGGGCGAGGCACAGGACTTCGTTCACGAATCCGAGCGCGATGTACCGGCGCGAGGTGCACCCGCGTGGGTCGTTGCTCTCGCGGTGCTGGTGCTGATCGCGATGTTGATTGGCGTTTTGGGCCTCGGGTGATTGATACCTCGAAGCGAACACGGCCGGGAGTTACTCAGGCCGTGTTCACGTTTTTACTGGCGCTTTCAACCCGTCGGTGTCACTGGTTGAACAAGAACGCCTTCGAGTTCAACAGCGCCCAGATGATGTTCGCGTAAGCGAGCTTCTTGTTCGCCCCGGACTTCGCGATGTGGTCCAGCGCGAGCGCGAGCTTCTCCTTGGTCGGCTTCGCGCCGGTCGCGAGCACGAACAGCTCCTCGATCTTCTCGGTGTCGGGCCGGGGGTCTCTGGCCAAGCGGTCCGCGCGGCCGCCCGCGCGCCCGATCTTGTCTTCCACTTCTTGGCTGTTGATGAGGTGCAGTGTCATCGCGAGGCTGGCCTCGTTTACGCGCTCGCACTCGCACGCGCTGATGCGCTGCGGGCGCCCGGCCACGTCCAGGAAGTACGACTGGAACGACTCGTCCGGCAGCATGATCGCCCGGTTCGGGGCGAACTTGTCCGCGGGCAGGCCCGGGAACGCGGTCGGGCTGTCGGTCAGCTTCACCACCGCGTCGAACAGCACCTCCGCCTGGATCCGCTTCGGGTAGTACCGCGCGAACGATTGCTTGTCGCCGCGGTTGAACTCGTTCGGATCGGCCGCGAGCTGGTACGTCCGGCTCTTGCAGATCGTTCGCACGAGGGCCTTGAGCGAGAACTTGTTATCGACCAGCGTTTGCGCGAGTGCGTCGAGCAGTTCGGGGTTCGAGGGCGGGTTGGTGATCCGCATGTCGTCGAGCGGATCCACGATCCCGCGCCCGAAGAAGTGCGCCCAGTACCGGTTCGCCACCGTCTTCGCGAAGAACGGGTTCTTCGCCGAGGTCATCCAATCGGCGAGTTTCTGCCGGGGGTCTTCGTCCGCGGAAACCGTCATCGGGTCGCCGTCGAGGGCCTTCAGCGGCGCGGTCTGCCCGGTGCGCTTGTTCTGCACGTTACCACTGGTCCGCACGAACAGCACTTGCTTCTGGTTCTGCTGGTTCTGGTTCGACACGCCCGGGGTCTGGACCGTCTTGAACCCGACGCGCCCGAAGAACGCGGCGACGCCCCAGTAATCGTCCTGTGACCACTTCTCGTAGGGGTGGTGGTGGCACTGGGCGCACGCCATGCGCTGGCCCATGAACACCTGACTCACGTCGTCCACGAAGCTCTCGGGCGTGCGCACCTCCTTGTACCACACGGTGGCCGGGGACTTGCTCTCGTCGCCGATCGCGCAGAGGATGTCGCGCACGAAGTCGTCGTAGGGCTTGTCGGCCGCGACCGCTTCGCGGATCCACGTGTGGAACGCGAACGTGCCGAACGCGCGGTTCGGCTGCTGCCGGCGCTTCACGCGGAGGATGTCGGCCCACTTGTTCGCGAAGTAGTAAGCGTATTCCGGCGAATCGAGGAGCTTGTCCACGAGCGCGGCGCGCTTGTTCGGGGCCTTGTTCGCGAGGAACTCGGTCACGTCCTTCGGGTCGGGCAGCGTGCCGGTGATGTCCAGGTACACGCGCCGGACGAACACTTCGTCGCTGCACAGGTCCGAAGGGGCGATGTTCAGCTCGCGCCACTTCTGGGCGGTGAACCGGTCCACAACGGTCTGTTCTTTGAACTCGAACTTGGCCGCGTCCCCGGCCCGGGGTACGGTCGCGCGGAACACCGTCACGTGCCCGTTGAACCGGGCCATGACTGCGGCTTGGCCCGTAATTTTGAGCGCGTTCACCAGGCCCGTTTCGGTGACCGTGGCGATGTCCGTGTCGTTGCTCTCGTACTGCGCCCGGCGCGTCACGTCCTCCACGGCGCCGTCGGAGTAGTGCGCGAACACCGCGAGCTGCTGGCGGTTCTGGCGGTCGAGGACGCGGGCTTCGGGGTACACGCTGATCTTCGTCACGGTCGGGTCCGAGGGGCTCCCGAACGGCAACCCGGACGCGATCCACCGGCGCACGATCTTGTACTCTTCGCTGTCGGCGTCCATCTTCTTACCGCCGCCGTGCGCCATCGCGCCGCTCGCCTTGGTGAGCACCAGGCTCTGGTCCGGCGCGGCCGGGAACACGCGGCGCCCGCGCGCCTCTTTCAGGAGGTTCTCGTAGTCGAAGACCGGGTCGAACCCGAGGAGCGAGAGCCGGAACCCGTTCTGCCCCGCGATCTTCCCGTGGCACCCGCCCGAACTGCAGCTCAATTTGGTGAAGATCGGGACCACGTGGTTCGTGAAGTTGATCGGCAGCGGCGCCTCCATCTTCTCGGCGACGAGCGGCACCTTGACGGTCTTGCCCTCAACGGTCGCGGTGATTTCCGTGGTGCCGTTGACGAGCGGGAACACGCGGCCCGTCTTGTCGACGCGCGCGACGCTCGTATCGGCCACGGTGTAGGTCGCGAGTGTGGTGAGGTCGACCGCGCGCCCGTCGGCCCGGGTGCCGGTGATGACGAGTTGCGGGGCGTCGTCCATCCCCTTCAACTTGAAGGACGCGGGGTACGCGGTGACTGCGGTTACGGGTGCTTCGGCCGCGCGCCCGGCGGAAACGGACACGGCGAGGGCGAGAAGTGCGAGGACCAGGCGGGTCATGGAGGAACCCTGTGTGGTGGGTAACGCAGGTCGCGCGCCGAGGTGTGGCGCGCGACCGTGTGTTAGGTGGGTACCGATTTCGGCGGCGCGGAGCGACTACCGATTACGGAATTTTAGTCAGCTTCGTCACGCCTTCGTTGTCGGTGAGGGACATTTGGTCCCCCGTAATGTTGACCTTTACTCGGGCTTTGTCTTTCTGACCGAATAAGCCGCCACCGGATTGCATATCCTTGGGCATATCGGTGACTTCGACCCCGTCTCCGGACAAGAGCTTGTACTTGGCGTCCCACGTGATCTTTTGGTTGGGGGACGCCGCTTTCACGATTGCAAGCATTTCAGGCTTATCGGCACCCAATCCGACCGTGAGTCCGCCGTCGGCTTTGAACTCCAAGTAGATGTACATGCCAGCTTTGGCGATTTCGTCCATGTCCTGCTTGTTTTTGCCGCTCGTCTTCTCGGGGAACGCGGTGACTTTCCACTTCCCTTCGATTTTACCTTTATTGCTCGAGCCGCACCCAGTTGTGAACATGGTGCAACCGACGAGCAAAACAAAACCAATTGTGCGCGACACCGAAACCATGTGGGCGTACCTTCTCAGAAGAACTACTGTGCGGACCCGCCCGCCGAGTGCGAACGAACCAGTGCAGCACAACATTTGTACCGCATCGGTCGCGAGTCAACCAGCACGGATGGGTCAGCCGATCAGTTCTTTCACCGGGTCGCGCGCGTCGAGGATGTACATCGGGCGCCCGGCCCCGTTCGGGAACGTCATGCTCGGGTCGATCCCGATCGCGCGGTAGAGGGTGCTCAGTACGTGGGGAACGGTCAGCGGGAGATCCTTGGGGCGCTCGCCCTTCGTGGTGCTGGCGCCCACAGCTTGTCCCATCTTCAACCCGCCCCCGGCGACCAGCGCGCTCATGACCGGCGCCCAGTGGTCGCGGCCCGCGTTCGAGTTGATCTTCGGGGTGCGCCCGAACTCGCCCCACATGACGGTCACCACGTCGTCCTGCATCCCGCGGTCGTGCAGGTCTTGAATCAGGTTCGCGACCCCGCGGTCCACGAGCGGCAGTTGGCGCTTCAGCGACTGGAAGTTCTGGCCGTGCGTGTCCCAGCTCCCGACCGAGAGCGTCACGCACCCGACGCCCGCTTCGATGAGCCGGCGCGCGGTGAGGAACTGCTCGATGCCCTTGTACCGTTCCGCGACTTTGGGAGTTTCCCTGCGGAGGTCCAGGGCGTTGCGCACCACGCCCGCGGTCACCATCTCCATTGCTTTTTCGGCGTAGGCGTCCATCCCGATCATCGTGCCGGACCCGTCGATCTCGCGCCGGGTGTCGTCGAACTTGTCCAGCAGGTTCTTGCGGTCCTCGAGCCGGGCGGGGGTGACGCCGGTCGAGAGCTTGAGATTCGCGTTCCCCTGCCCGCTCGGGGTGAACGGCCGGTGCGCGATGCCGAGGTACCCCGGCTCGCTCCCGCGGCTCATCCCGCGCAGGCTGACGAACGGTGGGACCGCGCCGCTGCCGCTCCGGAGCTTCGAGACGACCGAGCCGAAGGCCGGGTGGTTGGCGGTGCTGTTCACCCGGTCCGGGTACCCGGTCATCACGAGCGAGTCGCTGTGCTCGTCCACCGACACGATGGACCGCACGCACGCGAGCTTGTCCCACATTTTCGCCTGGAGCGGGAAGTGCTCGCAGATCTCGACGCCCGTGACGTTGGTCTTGATCGGGTTGAACTCGCCCCGAAACTCGGCCGGCGCGTCGGGTTTGAGGTCGTACATGTCCATGTGGGACGGGCCGCCCGGCAAATAGATCATGATCGCGGACTTCTGCCCCTTGCTCGCCTGCTTGTTCGTGGTCGCGCTCGCCGCGCTAGCGGTTCTGAGGCGCAGCATGTCGGCCAGCGTCAGGCCCGCGCCGAACGCGCCGATCTGGAGGAAGTCGCGCCGCGAAGCGCCGTCGCAAAATTTGTGAGCGGACCCGAGGAAACGCAACATGAAAGAATCCTCGCGAACACAAAGAAGAGACGTGAAACGCGACCCCGGGCCGAGTAAAGCCCGCTTTCGGAGGCGCAAGAGTGCGGGGGAGGGAACGCGCACGCGATAACCACCTCACTGGATGTTCACATCCCGTGAGGTCGGCGTCAATGGAATTATCGGGGGCCGAAAGGGCGGAGGAACCTGCGAACGTTGCGCAGAGTACGCAGAATTTCCGCCCTCGCTTTCCCGCCGTTGTCCCCGTGCCCGCGTCACTTCGCTTCTAACTCTGATTGCAACTTGAGCCACGTCTGCTCGGCCGTGTCGAGTTCGGTCGCGATGTCCGCCAGTTCGTCGCACATGCGCTGGAGTTCGTCTGCCTCGGCCGGTTCGTTCAGTTGCGTTTCCAGTGCGCGCCGCTTCTCGTCGAGGGTGGCGATGGTGCCCTCCAGCGCCTTCATCTCTTTGCGAACCTGTGTCTCGTCGCGCGTGACACGCGGGGCCACTTTGGGAGCCTTCGTGACCTCGTCCGGGAGCTTCACCTTACCGGCGGCCAACTCGCGCTCGCCGGCCTCGATCTCCTTGTTCACGCGGTACACGTAGTCGTCGTACTTGCCGTTGTAGAGCAGCACGCGCCCGTCCCGGACTTCGATCACGCTCGTGGCGATGCGCTTCGTGAAGTGCCGGTCGTGGCTGGTGAAGACGACCGTCCCTTCGTACTCCAGGAGCGCGTCCATGAGCGCCTCGACCGTGTCCACGTCGAGGTGGTTGCCCGGTTCGTCGAGCACGAGGACGTTGTAATCGCTCAGCAACAGCCCCGCGAGGCACACGCGGGCGCGCTCGCCCCCGGACAGCACCGAGATCGGCTTGTCGACGTGCGACCCGCGGAACAGCAGCGCGCCGGCCACTTCCAGGATTTCCTGGATCTTCCGCCCCTTGCCCTTCTGTTGCAGGTACTCGAGCACCGTGTCGCGCTCGGGGAGGGTGGTGTAGACGTGCTGTGCGTACACGCCGAGTTTGCACCCGTGCCCCCAGCGCACGTCGCCGGCCACCGGCTTTAGCGAGTCCACGAGCGTGCGCAGGAACGTCGTCTTGCCCTGGCCGTTGTCGCCGACGATCGCGACCCGCGTGCCGTGGTCGATTTCGAGCTGCACGTCCGACGCGATCTGCCGGTCGGGGTAGCCGATGGCGAGGTCGCGGCACCGCACCGCGACGCCCTTGCGCGGTTCGATCTGCGGGGCGCGGATGTGCGGGGTCGGTTCGTCGCCGAGGACCTCGACCGTTTCCAACTTTTCGAGCGCCTTCGCCTTCGATTGGGCCAGCCCCGCGGTCGCGGCGCGGGCCTTGTTGCGCGCGATGAAGTCTTCGAGGTGCCGGCGCTTCGCGAGGATCGCCTCGTTCGAGCGCTCGGCGCGCTCGCGGTTCTCGCGCTGGAACTCCAGGAAGGCGTCCACTTTACCGGGGAACGACGTGAGCTTTCCGCGCGACAGCCCGATCGTGTGGTCGCACGTCGCGCCGAGGAACGCGCGGTCGTGCGACACGATCAGGCACGCCGCCCGGAAGTCCCGGAGGAAGTGTTCGAGGAGAATCTGTGTGCGCAGGTCGAGGAAGTTCGTCGGTTCGTCGAGCATGAGCAGGTTCGGCTCGTGCAGCAGCAGTGCGGCGAGCTTGAGGCGCGTTTGCCACCCGCCGGAGAGTTTCGCGACCGGGCCGTTGAGGTACGCGCCCTTCAGCTCGAACTGCCCCGCGACCTCACCGCACTTCCAGTCGGGCTGCTCGCTGTCGCGCATCAGGTACTCGAGCGCCGTTTCGCCCGGGAGGAACGGGTCGTGCTGTCGGAGGTACCCCAGTCGCAAATTGGGCGAGCGCACGACCTCGCCGCTATCGAGCTCCTCTTCGCCGAGCAGGACGCGGAGCAGGGTGCTCTTCCCGGCCCCGTTGCGGCCGATGAACCCGACCTTCGTGTTGTCGCTGATGGTCGCGTCGGCCCCATCGAGCAGGATCTGATCGCCGTAACTCTTGTGTGCGTCCGTGACCTGGAACAGGATACCCATCGGCGCTCGGTTCCTCGTGTGTTGAGAGTAGGGGCTATGCGCACGGGTCTAAAAACCGTGCTTCTTGAGGTTTGGTTTTATGCCCGAAGCGCTGACCCGATCGCGATCGGGTTCAACGCTCCACGCGCGGAGAGGGGAGCGAGAACAACCCGGCACTGTGCGCGGTCAACAATCCTCCCGGCCGTGCGCTGGTCGGGCGCGGCGGTCGGTGCGGGATCACGTAGCGGACCACGAACAGGAAGAACACGATACTCGCGGCGGTGTCGCACAGGTGGAGCACTTCGTGATACTGGAACACGCCCGGGACGATGATCGGCCACTGCGCGAGTTCGCACACCGCGCCGAGGCTGTACAGCCCGCCGCCGACCCACACCCAGTTCATCGCGCGCCACCCGATCGCACGGTAGTACAGGGGGAGAGGGAACAGCCCGATCCACCCCAAACTCAGGTAAATGCCCACGATCGCCCAGTGC
The DNA here is from genome assembly GCF_001610855.1 of Gemmata sp. SH-PL17. Lineage (NCBI taxonomy): Bacteria > Pseudomonadati > Planctomycetota > Planctomycetia > Gemmatales > Gemmataceae > Gemmata > Gemmata sp. SH-PL17. The sequence goes on along the minus strand of NZ_CP011271.1, from coordinate 6,333,174 downwards.
GGGGCCTTCGGTAGTAACCACATGCACGACACGCCCGCGACCGCAAGGGTCCAGACCATGCGCAGGAACCACTTGCGCCACGCGCCAACGAGCAAGACCGACAGGATCGGCGTGTACGTGCCCGCGATCAGGAGATACACGGCCGACTGGTCGATCTTCTGGAACAGTCGGCGCTGGTCCGAGGTGTCGTAGTGCAGCCCGTGGAACGTGCCGCTCGCGAGGAACAGCAACACCATCGACAGCCCGTACACCACGACCGGGAGCAGGCGCCCGGGCCGGTTCGCGGTGAGGCGGTACATCACGAGCGTCGCGAAGACGGCCCAGATCGCGGTGAGCAGGTGCGATGAGGAACTAATCGGGTCGCGCAGGGACATCACGAGCGTTGGGTCTCCGGAGGCGAGTTGATTAATCTTATCGATAACAGTTGTTACCGGACATGAGGCTGTGGGGTAGGTGCGGTGTGTGCCGCCTTCACAAACGAGGCGGCACACTGAGCGAACGGCCGGTGCGAGCAAACAATGTGCCGCTCGCATTACTCTCGACGCAGCGCCGGGATGACCGGAACGCGCAGAATTCCCGCCGTTGCCACGGACGCCACCACGAACCCGACGGCCAGTACCAGTCCCAACATCCCGGCGAGGCGCACCCACGGAATCGCTGCCCCGCTCGCGACGTGCGGCGCCACCGACGCGAGCGCGGTCAGCACGCCGCTCCCGAGTCCGATGAGCAGGAGCAGCGCGTGCTCCACGATTACCAGGAACTGAAGCGCCCGCGGTCGATACCCGACGGCGCGGAGGAGGGCCAGTTCTCCCAACCGTTCCCACACGCCGCGTAGCACCACCACCGCGAGCCCGAGTACGCCGAGCAACAGCCCGAAACCGCCGAGTAGTTGGAACGTGGAGAGATACGCGCCGATGACCGCCTGGAACGAAGCGACCCGATCGCGCGTGGGTGTCGCAGTGAAACCGTTGGCACGGAACCCGATTTCCAGCACGCGGGCGAGAGCCGTTTCCTTTCCGGGGGGCGTGCGGATCAGAAACACGCGATAGCCGTTCTGTTGGGGGAACGCGCGCGCGAACTCGGCTTCGCCCGTAATGACTTCGCTCTGGAAGGGGCTATCCACCAGCGTACCGACGATGCGGAACGTCACGCTCGCGCCGTCGTCACCGGGCATGGTGAACTCGTCGCCCACGGCCTTCTTCAGCATCCACTGTGCGGTGTTGTTCTCGCAGAACACCGGGACCGCGTTGTTGGGAGCAGGTTTCGTGAGAAGCAGCCACGGATTCGCCTTCTCCTCGTCGGTTTTCGCTTCCGTCGCGTAGAACTTGAATCCCCCGCGTGCGACGAGTGGGTCCGGCACGCCCAGAACTCGGGGACGTGCGGCCTGGAACAGGTTCATGCAACTCGCGTCGTCACCACCCCGCAATCGGAGCGGGAACACTTCCTCTAAACCCGAGTCGAGTTCCGCTTTCGCAGTGGTGTATGCGGGCGTGTCATCGATTGCGTTTTGCTCGTCACCGGGGAGTTTGTAAGCCTTTTTAAGTTGGCTCTCCAGATCCGCACGACCCAACCCCGAGCCGAACGATTGGAACAGCGGCACATCGGCTTCGGCGATGAGGTTGAATCCCCCACTTCCGCCGGTCTTTTCCAAGAACTCGCGGTCGGGCTGCCGGCGGAAGCTCTCCACCGCGACCAGCAGAAATGCGGCGGACGCAAGCAGCGCGGCTGTGAGCAAACTGCGCGCGGGGTTCCGAGCGGCGTTTCGGGCACCGAGCTGCGTGAGCGCGGGCCACCCGCGTCCGTTCACGACCTTGTGTCGCGTTCGGCGCATCCACACCCACGCCCCAGCTAGCGCAGCCGTGAGGAGTAACCCACCGCCACCGAAGAACGTCATCGCCTGGAAGTCGGGATTGCTGACCTTCCCACCCGTCGCGATGAGACCAATCCCGACGATCAGTGCTCCGATTGCAATTAACTTCGCCAGACGCGGCGGGCCTTCGGCTCCCGTGCGCACCACCGTCGTTTCCCCACGGAGTAGCGCTGGAGGCGTGACTTTCACTAGCCCGCGGAGGCTCCACCAGAGCGCAGCGAACGCCATCGCGACGGTGATGCCGAATCCGAGCACGAAGCTCAGTGCGGATGTGTGTGGGTGGAAGTATGCCTTTACGCCCTCGTCCGGCCATAGATCGAGCAAAACGGTGAGCAGGAGCCGGTTGTACCCGACCCCCGCGGCTAGCCCGAGGGTTGCACCGACCGCAGCGACCACCAACCCTTCCGCGAGCAACAGGCGCCGCACTTGCTTGACGGCAAAACCCGTAGCGAGGAGCAGCCCGACTTCCTTCGCGCGCCGGTCGAGTGAGAGCCGGAACAGCAACCCCACGAGCATGAGCGCGGCCGCGATCAGGAAGAGGCTGAAGCCGAGGAACAACCCGCCGAAGTCGGTGCCCCCCTTACTAGCTGTGAGAAGGCGCTGGCGGATCGGGTCGAAGACGAGGCCGTTCGCTTTGGGGTCGAGGTGCTTTAGGAGCGCGGTGTGCATCCGCTCGTTGAGCTTTTCCAGTGATTCGTCTTTGGCGGGTGCGACCCGGACGGACGTATCCGAACCGAACCGACTGCCGAACAGCTTTCGGCCGGTCGCGAGAGTGACGTAGGCCATTGGGGTGGCCTTGTTCGCATTGAAGAACGTGCCGCGCGGGTGCGGCGTGGGCTTCTCTGGCACGCGCGCGCGAATCTTGTCGCCGGGCAGCACCGGCGGGCGGTCCCAGTTAAAGAGATTCGCTCGCACGTCCGTGACCCCACGAATTTCGGGCGTCAGGTCTTTGTCGCGTGCGGCTCCTGTGAGCGGGATGTACCCGCGGAACGTGAGATCCGTTTCCTTCAGTCGTCCTTCGCCTTCGACTTCCGGGTCGAAGTACGTCATGTGCAGCTTCGCGCCGGGCGCCAGTCCTTTCAGTTCGGACCCGGGCCAATCGAGGAGAACCACTTCGTTGTCCGCGAGTGCGGGAACGTCTTTGGGCAAGAACGGGCCGAGTGGCTCGGCCGCGTTCGGGTTCAGGCCCGCGACGATGGGGTAGGGGATCTCCTTTTTGCCCGACGCGAGTGTATCGGCCACGTACACCACGGTTGGTTCGGCACGCAGTCCCAGGTCGGCGGCCGCGGCTTCGATGGCCTTTGTCGTCCCGGGCGGGAGAATCAGTTCGGCGGATTCGACGCTGAGGTAATTGCGCCGGTCGATCTCGCGGAACTTCACCCCGAAGTCTTCCGCTCGAAGGCGCTCACGGAGCGCGGTATTGAGGTCATCGTTCGAGGCGCCACTCGCGAGGAGCACGGTGGTGGTGGGGGCCGCGTCGCCCGTCGCCATTCGGGAAAGTGTGCGTACTGGAACGAACACATTCAGTGGCGCGGCCGGGTTCGGTGTGAGGTTGAAGTCGTTCTCGCTCGCATCGGCCGGGAGTACGGCGGCCACTGTGAATTCTTCCAGAGCGGTCGTGTCGTCGGTGGCACGCTTCCCGAGTGAAGATGACCGCGGGAGGTCCGAGAACCGCTCCACGCCGAGTTTCACTTTCTCGCCTGGCTTTGCGCCGAGCTTCGTTGCGATTCGGTGGGACAGCACAATCTGCTTGTTAGTGCTGCCCCAATCGACGCCCGAAACGCCCGCGGGCGCGAACCGATCGTCCACACCGAGTACGGTCACTTTGCCGAGATAGGGCGCGGTTGCGGGTTCACCGCTCGCCTGGACGGATGCCGGGAGCAGGAGCACGGGAGCGACTTTGCCCGGCATCCCGTCGGCCACGCCCGCGCGCACGGGGCGCGGGAAGAACGCGACCGAATCGACGCCCCCGAGTTGCCGCTCGACGCGCTCGCGCAAGCTCCCGCGGAGCGAATCGCCGACCAACAGCGCGCCGGTGAACACGGCCGAGCCGACCGCGACGCCCAGCAGCACCGCGAGGTTCCCGCGCGCGTGGTACGCGAGGTTCCGCAGTACGAGTCGAGTGAACGTAAGCATCGTGTGGCTGATCTGAGGTTGGGTCAAATCGGTTGGAGCGCGCCGTCGGTCATTTCGTAGCGTTGGGGGAACAGCTTCGCGAGGTCGGCGCTGTGCGTAACCACCACGAGAACGGTGCGCTCCTGCTTGTGCAGTTCGAGGAGCAGTTCGCCGACGGACTGGGCGTTGGTGCGATCGAGGTTCCCGGTCGGTTCGTCAGCGAGCAGCAGTGTCGGCTTCAGTACGAGCGCCCGCGCGACGGCCACGCGCTGGCGCTCGCCACCGGAGAGTTCCGCCGGGCGGTGATCGAGGCGCCCGCCCAACCCCACGCGGTCGAGGAGCTGTCGTGCGTAGGCTCCCGTTTCGCCCGCGTTCGTGGCTTTGCTCACGAGCGTCGGGATCAGCACGTTTTCGAGAACGGAGCACTGCGGCAGCAAGTGGTGGTCTTGAAACACGAACCCGATGCGTGCGTTCCGGAACTGCGCGAGTTCCGCTTCGGGCAGCGCGAACGGGTCGGTACCGTCGAGAGCGACTTTGCCGCTCGAGGGGCGGTCGAGCGTGCCGAGAATGTGGAGCAACGTGCTCTTACCCGAACCGGACGGCCCCATGACCGCGACCGCGTCGCCGCGGTTTAGTGTGAAATTCACGTTGCGGAGCACCGAGAGCGGTGTCGTGCCGCGCGTCGGGTATTCTTTCGAGACGTTTTCGACGACGAGTGACATGACGGTTTCTATGAGCGCGGCCGCCCGGCCGCAACGATCGGGAGCCGCGCTCCCGGGAGTCAGTCCGACACAAGTCCCACGCGCACACGTGTGCCGAGCTTGTATACGTCTTTGACGCCCTGCGTTCACCTGTGTCGTGCCCACAGTGGCTGATTCGCCACTTCACAAGCAGCGCCTCCGGGAACTACCGGTGACGGGGGCGGGGCTTACCGTTTTCGGCGGGTCGTGGTCCTTTCCCAAATCGAGCAAAATTCCGCGCGGGTATTCCGGCGAACCGGGCTCTTATACAGGCGGCAGTGGAGGACCGGCATGGCGGGGACGCGGTTGGCCGCACTGGTGCGCAGGCCGCGACGGGACGTAACGCCCGATTTGGGCGCGTGTTCCGACGCCGATCTCCTCGCGCGCTTCGCGGCCACGCGCGACAACGCCGCGTTCGAGTTGCTCGTGTGGCGGCACGGGGCAATGGTTCTGTCCGCGTGCCGCCGCGTGTTGGGGCACCAGCAGGACGCCGAAGACGCATTCCAGGCCGCGTTCTTGGTGTTAGCTCGAAAGGCAGCCACGGTCCGGAGCGGCGTTACCGTTCCGGCCTGGCTGCACCGAGTTGCTGTGCGGATCGCTGGCGCAACCCTCGGGCCTGTTCTGTCTACCCCGCTTTCGCCCGAGGGAAAGACACTCGTCCTTCTGGAACCGCTCAAAAACGAATTCCGGTTTCTGGACTCGTAGACGGGGAAGGATCGCTTCCGTGTCCCCGCGTTTCGGCGGCCGGTGGTTTTCAGCCACTACCGGCGGTCTTACACCTGCTGTCGCAAATCGCTCGTTCATCGGCCCGCGTGCTCGGGCTCCGCGTTCCCGGTGGGCCGCGCGGCTCTTAGAATCTCCGCATGCCTCTCACCAAGCTAGCCGGCGGCACCGTCTACGACCCCGCGAACGGTATTCACGGCGAGGTCCGCGACCTCTGGGTCGATGGCGGGAAGATCGTCGATCCGCCCACCGACCCCGCAACGCTCCCCGCGCGCGCGTTTGATCTTTCCGGCCTCGTGGTGATGCCCGGCGGCGTGGACATGCACGCGCACATCGCCGGTCCGAAGGTGAACGTCGCGCGCAAGCTCCGGCCCGAGGACCGGCGCGACAACACCCCGTTCTTGCGCACCGATCTCCTCCGATCCGGAACGCGCGGGAGCACCCCGACCACGTTCACCACGGGCTACCTCTACGCGGGGCTCGGCTACACTACCGTGTTCGATGCCGCGATCCCGCCCCTGGGCGCGCGCCACACGCACGAAGAGTTCCACGACACCCCGGTCATCGACAAAGGGTTCTTTGTTCTCGTCGGCAACAATCACTACCTGATGGACCAGCTCGGGCGCGGTGAACCCGAGCGCGTGCGAGCGTTTTGTGGGTGGCTCCTCAACGCGACTCGCGGGTACGCGCTAAAAGTGGTGAACCCGGGCGGAGTGGAGGTGTGGAAGCAGGGCCGCAACGGGATGGCGGGGCTCGACGACGTCGTTCCCGGGTTCGGGGTGTCCCCGCGCGCGATCGTCGCTGCGGTCGCGCGCGCGGCCGACGAACTGAAGCTGCCGCACGCGGCTCACATTCACTGCAACCAACTCGGAATGCCGGGGAACTGGCAGACGACGCTCGACACGATGCGGGCGGTGGATGGCCACCGCGGGCACTTCACGCACATTCAGTTCCACAGTTACGGCGGCGGACCGGACGATCAGGGGACGTTCTGCTCCAAAGTGCCCGCGCTCGCGGAGTGGGTGAACGGCCACCCGAACCTGACCGTGGACGTCGGTCAGGTGATGTTCGGCGACACGACTTCAATGACCGGCGACGGCCCGCTCGGGCACTTCCTGCACAAAGTGACGGGCCGGAAGTGGTTCAACGGCGACACCGAGTGCGAGGGCGGGTGCGGGATCGTGCCCATCGAGTACAAGGAAAAGAGCTTCGTTCACGCGCTCCAGTGGGCCATCGGGCTCGAATGGTACCTGCTCGTGAACGACCCGTGGCGCGTGGCGATGAGTACCGACCACCCGAACGGCGGCTCGTTCCTCGCGTACCCGGAAATCTGCGCGCTGCTTCTGAGTCGCGACTACCGGCGCGAGGTGCTGAAGCGCCTGCCCGAGCGCCTGCGCACGGTCTGCACGCTCCCGGACCTCGAGCGCGAATACACCCTCTCGGAGATCGCGATCGTCACGCGCGCCGGTCCCGCGCGGATGCTCGGACTACCGCACAAGGGGCACCTCGGACCCGGCGCCGACGCGGACATCACCGTGTACACCCCCGGCACCGACTTCAAGCTGATGTTCGAGCTGCCGCGGTACGTGTTCAAAGCGGGGGAAATGGTCGTCGAACACGGTGAGATCCGCGTGGTCCCGTTCGGGCCGGCGCTCGCGGTTCGGCCGGCGTTCGATGAAGCCGCGATCCCGCACATCCGCGAGTGGTTCGAGGGCGCGTATTCGCTCGCGTTCGATAACTACGCGGTCGGCCCGGAGTACGCATCGCACGGCGAGATCGTCGTGCCGTGCCGGGGGTGAGCGCCATGCGAATCGGCATCGTCACCGACATCCACGACCAGGTGAAGATCCTCGCCGATGTACTCGCCGCGCTGAAGGCCGAAGCCGTCGACGCGATCGTCACGCTCGGCGACAACACGGACCTGTTCGGGAAGTGGAACAAGGCCGACGAGGTCGCGGATCTGCTGCGCGGGGCCGGTGCGGTCGGCGTGTGGGGTAACCACGATTTCGGACTGTGTCGCAACGTGCCGGAGGAAACCCGGTTCCGGTTCCTGCGCCGCACACTCGATTATTTCGAGACGCTACAGCCGCGTCTCGAACTCGGTGGGTGCCACTTCAGCCACATCGAACCGTTTCTCGACCCCGAACGAACAGACGATTTGTGGACGTTCGAGGGGCGCCCGGAAGACGAGGAACGCACGGCCAAGAGCTTCGTCGCGATCCCGCACCGCGCCGCGTTTTTGGGTCACTTCCACCGATGGCTCGCGCTCTCGGATGCGGGGCGTGTGGAGTGGAACGGGAGCGCCCCGCTGCACTTCGAGCCGGACAAACGGTATCTTGTGGTAGTGGCCCCGCTGTTCAACGGGGAGTTCGCGGTCCTCGACACCGACCGCGGGATCATCGAACCGCGCAGACTTCCCCGGCGCGAGGAACCGACATAATGAAGCTGATTCTGGCGATCATTCAGCCCTCGAAGCTCGACGCCGTCAAGGAAGCGCTGAACAAGGTAGAGGTGTTCCGGCTCACGATCGTGGACGTGCTCGGGTTCGGCCGGCAGAAAGGCCACACAGAGGTCTACCGCGGTCACGAGCTGACAGTGAACATGCTGCGGAAAGTTCAGTTACAAATCGCAGTTAACGAAGACTTCGTCGAGCCGACCGTGAACGCGATCATGGACGCGGCCCGCACCGGTCCGGAAGGGCGCATCGGGGACGGCAAGATATTTATTCTGCCGCTAGAAGACTGCATCCGTATTCGCACCGGCGAGCGCGGACCGGAGGCAATTTAAGCACCGTCAGAATTGTAGTCCGGTCAAATTTTTCAGCCGGAACTCGCAACGCCGGGCTCAATTCGATCGCGATCAGAGCGGGCGAACGTCCGCGCGCGATCGGAATATGTTGCCGAACGGAAATGCCCTGTTCCGGTCGCATTTCGTTACGAACTTGCACGTCTTCCGGACAATCCGAGCACCCATACGAGCGCAAATTGCCGATTTCGCTGGCAATCACCGTGCCCACAAATTTGACTTCACCGCGCACTCGTTCTGAACTGAATGTGGGCACGTTGAGGTAATCACTCAACCGCAACGAGTGACCCAACTCGCGGCTCATCGACTCGACTCGCTAAGGACCGGGCTCTGAACACCAGCACGAATTTTCGCGCGTTGGGTGTTGGAACCGGGAAGTTCAGTACCTTCGGGCAAATATTGGTGGGTCGGCTCGATAAGAGCGAGAGAGATCGATTAAGACGCGACAAGAAACTCTGAGACAGGGGCGCGGTGAATGGACAGCGATGAACCGATTCACGTAGCCGTTGACCCGGAAACGGGCGCGTCGAATCTGACCCTCAAGGGGCGCATCACCGTCGACTGTGCGCGCGCATTCCACAAGGCCGCCCTCGATCTGGTGGCCGGCGGGACCAACGTCCGGGTGTCGTGCGCGGGCGCGGAGTTCTTCGACGTGTCCGCGCTCCAGATCTTCTTGTCGCTCGGCCGGGAACTCATGAAGCGGGGCCGGCGGTGCGACATCGTCGGCGTCGGTGGGCCGCTCGCGGCGGACTTCCGCCTCGTGGGGCTGGGGGGCGCTGCGGCGCAGGCCTGAACGCACTTGTCCAGGCCCAATATCGGACCGGGTTGCGAACTCGGGAAAGGGAACCGATGACGAAGACCGTCCTGATCGTGGACGACTCGCCCACGATGCGGCAAATGGTGGGCGACACGCTCCGCGGAGCCGGGTACGCAGTGGTCGAAGGGATCAACGGCGAGGACGCCCTGCGCAAAGTCGCCAACAAGACCGTGCAACTGGTGATTACCGATTTCAACATGCCGATCATGGGCGGCATCGCCCTGATCGAGCGCCTTCGCGCGAAGCCCGCGTTCCGGTTCACACCGATCCTGGTGCTGACCACCGAGACCGAGATGGCGCGCAAGGAACAGGGCCGCAACGCGGGCGCCACCGGCTGGGTGACCAAGCCGTTCGACCCGACGCGGCTCATTCAGGTCGTGAAACGACTCGTGCCCTGACATTCACCTTCTCCCGGAGCCCGCACCCGCGCGCCCCGGACCAGGCGGAGCGGAAATGCGGATCGACCCAACGGCGTACCGAAAAACGTTTTTCGACGAGGCCATCGACCACCTCGCGACCCTCGAAGGCGCCCTGCTCCGGCTGGAAAAGGGCCGCCCGATTCCACCGCGGTGGACGAGGCGTTCCGGGCCGCCCACTCCGTTAAAGGCGGGGCGGACGCGGTCGGGTTCCCCCACATCGCGAAGTTCACGCACTCCGTCGAGGGGTTCCTCGAGCGGTTCCGCGCCAACGGCCAGGTTCCGCGCCGCGGGCTGGACATCCTGCTCGAAGCGACGGACGTGCTCACCCGGCTGGTGAACGCGGCCCGGCACGACGAGCCGCCGCCCGAGGGGACCGAGGAACTGGTCGCCCGGCTCGCGGCCGAGGGCACGGCGGTCGGCGCCGAGGCGCACCCGGAACCCGCACCCGCTCCGGCCCCGGAGCCCGCCAACGGGAGCGGCCGCGCGTCCAAATCGTGGTGGGAATCCCCGAACGAACTCGACCGCCTCAAACCCGCCGACGCGGAGCCGCGCGTGACCGCATACACCGTCACCGTGACCCCGCACCCCGAGGCCCTGCGCTCGGGGCTGGACCCGCTCCCGCTGCTCCGCGAGCTCGCGCAGCTCGGCACCGTCGGGCGCGTCGAATTCAACCTGTCCGCGCTCCCCGCGCTCGCCGATCTGGACCCGGAACGGTGCTACGTCGCCTGGACGGTCCACCTCGAAACCACACAACCGCTCACCGCGATCAACGACGTCTTCGCGTTCTCCCCGGACATGATTAAGGCGACCGTCGCGCTCGCCGCGAGCGCCCCGGCCCCCGCGCCGGTGGCTCCGGCCGCGCCCGTTGCCGCCGCGCCCTCGCCCCCACCGGTCCCGGCCGCCCCGCCGCCCCGAGCGCCCGAGCGCCCGGCCCCGGCCGCGCCCCGCCCGAGCGCTCGGCCCCGATGCCGCCGCGCATCGAGAACCCGGGGGCCTCGCTGTTCGGGACGTTCGACCGCCGGCTCCCGACCCCCGACCCGGTCCGGTTCGCCGCGTTCCTCGTGAGCCGCAACGCGATCAACGCCGCTCAAGCTCTCGACGCGCTCGTGCGCCACCGCGACGGGCGCCAGACGGCCGCCGCCGTTGCGGTCCAGGCCGGACTGATGACGATCGACCAGTTGCGGGACATGGTGGAGTGGATGGGGGCCGACGAGGGGTTCAGCGAGGCCGCGATCCGGCTCGAGTACCTGACCGAGAGCGACCTCGGGCGCGTGCTGATCCGGCAGGAACAAGGCGCACCGCCCCTGAGCGACCACCTGATCGCGAGCGGCGCGCTGGCCGAGGACGCGGTGGCGCGCGAGCTGGCCGCGTACCGCTCACAGGCCGCCGCCGCCCCGGACCCCGCGGCGAGCTTCAGCGAACTGCCCCCGGTGGAGATGCCGCGCACGCCCGGGGAGTCGCTCCTCGACGAGAACGGCGCGATGATCGGCGACTTCTGCGCCGAGGCCGCCGAGCACCTGGAGACCGCGGACCGGAACCTGCTGACGATCGACGGCGACCCGACCAACGCGGACGCGCTCAACGCGGTGTACCGCGGGTTCCACACGATCAAGGGCGTGTCCAGCATGCTCGGCCTGAGCGCCGTGCAGATGCTCGCGCACGAGGCCGAGAACCTGCTGAACCTGGCCCGCGAGGGCAAGGTGCTCTTGCAGGGCAAGCCGATGGACCTCGTGTTCGCCAGCACCGACGCCCTCAAGCGCCAGGTCCAGTTCGTCCGCACGTGGGCGATCGAGCGCGGCAAACTGGCCGAAGACCCGACCCTGCCGAACCTGCTCGCCGAACTGCGGGTCGCCGTGGGCGGGTTGACCCACGGCCACCGCCCGGCGGCCCCGCACCCGGCCCCGGCCGCGCCGAAGGCCGAGGCACCGAAGGCCGAGGCACCGAAGGCCGAGGCACCGAAGGCCGAGGCCAACCACGACCACCCGACCCCGGCCCGCACCCGCACCCGGCCCGGCCGCGCCGAAGGCCGACGGGCACCCCGAACCCGCCGCGCGCCGCGCGCCGGACAAAGAAACGGTGCGCGTGGACAAGGACCGGCTCGACAAGCTCATCAATACTATCGGCGAACTCGTGATCGCGCAGTCGATGGCCCAGCAGGAGTTCGACGAACTCAACGCCGAGGCCGGCGTGCTCTCGCTCGCCCTGCCCGAACTGTCGAAGATCTCGCGCGACCTCCAGGAGCTGAGCCTGTCGCTGCGGATGGTCCCGATGCAGGGCACGTTCCAGAAGATGGCCCGGCTCGTCCGCGACCTGTCGCGGAAGATGGAGAAGCCGGTCGAACTCGAGCTGCACGGCGAGGAGACCGAACTCGACAAGACGGTGGTGGACCAGCTCGGCGACCCGCTCATGCACATGGTCCGCAACGCGATCGACCACGGGCTGGAGGAGACGTCGGAGCGGGCCGCGGTGGGCAAGCCGACCGCCGGGCGCGTCGTGCTCCGGGCCTACCACCAGGGCGGGAGCGTGTTCATCGAGCTGACCGACGACGGCAAGGGCCTGGACCGCGAGCGCATCCTGAAGAAGGCGCTCGAAAAGGGCATCATCACCGAGGGCCAGCGCCTCACGGACTCCGAGATCTACGCGCTCATCTTCGAGGCCGGGTTCTCGACCGCGAAGGCCGTGACCGACGTGTCCGGGCGCGGGGTCGGCATGGACGTGGTCCGGCGGAACGTCGAGGCGCTCCAGGGCAACATCCTGATCCGCACCCAGATGGGCCAGGGGACCACGTTCACCATCCGGCTCCCGCTCACGCTGGCGATCATGGACGGGCTGGTGGTCGGGCTCGGGGGCGAGGTGTACGTGCTCCCGCTGCTGTCGGTCGTCGAGTCGTTCCGCCCGCACCCGGCCGACATGCACCGGATCGCCGGGCGCGGCGAAGCGGTCACGGTCCGCGGCGAGGTGGTCCCGCTCCTGCGGCTCCACGAGATCCTCGGGCGCCCGAGCGAGGTCACCGACCCGTGCCGCGGGCTGGTCGTGCTCGTCGAGGACCAGGGCAAGAAGCACGCGGTCCTGGTGGACGAGCTGCTCGGCCAGATGCAGGCCGTGGTCAAGAGCCTCGACGCGAACTACAAGCGCGTCGAGGGCCTGGCCGGGGCCACCATCCTCGGCGACGGGCGCGTGGCCATGATCCTCGACATCCACGGGCTGGCCCAGTTGCACACCCAGTTCGGCAAGGGCGCACCGGAACCGGCCCTCGCCGCGGTCGGTTCCGACAGCTTCTTTGGAGACGAACTATGAACGCACCCGAAGCGAGCGACCTGAACGGCTCACCGGACGGGAGCCAGTTTCTGACGTTCATGCTGCAGGACGAAGAGTACGGGTTGGAGATCTTGCGGGTGCAGGAGATCAAGGGGTACTCGAAGATCACCCCGCTGCCCAACACCCCCCGAGAAGTCAAAGGGGTCATGAACCTGCGCGGGACCGTGGTCCCGGTCATCGACCTGCGCGCGCGGTTCAACCTGCGCGAGGCCGAGTACACCCCGTTCACGGTCATCATCGTGGTCACCGTGGGCACCAAGGTGGTCGGGCTCGTCGTGGACGCGGTGTCCGACGTGCTCAACGTGGAGCCCAAGGAGATGGTCCCGACCCCGGACCTCGGGTCCGGCGTGGACACCTCGTTCCTCAACGGGATCGCGCGCACCGGCGAGCGCCTCGTCTCCCTACTCAACATCGATCGGCTCGTCGGGAACGCGACCGGGCCGGCACTCACAGCGTAGCCCCCACCCTCTCCCCCCAGCACCGAGAGCACGCCCATGAACTGGTTCCGCAACTGCCGGACGATGACCAAGCTCCTCCTCGGCTTCTCGGCCCTCGCGGTGCTGGTGGCCGGTACGGGGTACATCGCGACGTCCAGCATGCAGACGATGAACGGCCGCTCGGAGGAGCTGTACGAGAAGCACCTCAAGGGGATGCACGCGATCGACGAGACCAGCACCTCGGTCGCGATGGGCGGGCGCGGCGTGCGCATGACGATCCTGTCCAAGACCCCCGAGGAGCGCAAGAAGAACGCGGACCAGGCGCGCCAGTACCTGCGCGACGTCCAGAGCCACGTGGACGCCGCGGAACAGTTGCTCGTCACGCCGGATGAGAAGCAAAAAATGGCCGACGTCAAGGCGCTCGCGCCGGCGTGGATCGAGCGCCTGGGGAGCGCGAACTCCCTGGCCGAGGCCGGGCGCGACAAGGAGTCGCTCGAGGTGCTCCAGGCGTCGGCCGGCGGGGCCAACCAACTGGTCACGGCGATGGCCCAGTTGCGCGAGACCAAGTTCAAGACCAGTAAGCAGGCGTTCGAGAGCGGAACAGAGACGTACCGCTCCGCCCGCCAAACGATGATCGGCGCGGTCATCGGGGGCGTGGCGGGGGCGCTGCTCCTGGGGTACCTGATCGCCCAGCTCATCACGGCCCCGCTCAACCGCTGCGTGGCGGTGCTCGAGGGCGTGGCCAAGGGCGACCTGACACAGCGGGCCGAGATCGACACCCGGGACGAGACCGGGCGCCTGGCGGCGGCCCTGAACGTGGCGATCGGCAACATGCAGGCGGACGTGACGGAGATGGCCCGGACCAAGTCCATGCTCGACTCGGCCCCGATCAACGTGATGTTCGCGGACCGCGAGTTCAAGATCCGCTACGCCAACGCCGCCACGTTCAAGTCGCTGCGCGGGGTCGAGCACCTGTTGCCGATCAAGGCGGATCAGTTGTTGGGCCAGTCCATCGACATCTTCCACAAGCGCCCCGAGCACCAGCGCCGGTTGCTGGGTGATCCGAAGAACCTGCCGCATTCGGCGAACATCCCGCTGGGCACGGAGACGCTGGAGCTGAACGTGAACCCGGTGTTCGACGAGAAGCGCAACTACATCGGGGCGATGGTGACGTGGTCCATTATCACTGAGCGCCTCGCGCTGGAAAAGCGGGTCAAGGAAAACGCCGAGCGCGACGCGGCACAAAGTGCCGAACTGCAACACAAGGTCTCGGCGATCACGGAGTCCGTGAGCGCGCTGGCGGCCGGGGACTTCACCCAACAGATCCCGGATCTGGGGACCGACGAGGTGGGCCAGATGGCCGCGGCTCTAAACGAGGCCGTGGTTTCGGTTCGGACCGCCCTGGAAGGTGTGCGCGAAGTTTCCGTGCAACTCGCGGATGCGTCGAGCCAGCTCTCGAGCGCCAGCGAGGAGATCTCGACGGGCGCCCAGGAACAGGCGAGCAGCCTCGAAGAGACGGCGAGCACCCTCGAAGAAATCACCGCGACCGTGCGCCAGAACTCGGACAGCGCGCAACAGGCGCGTCAGTTGGCGAGCACTTCCCGGGACACGGCCGAGAAGGGCGGTCAGGTGGTGGGCAACGCGGTTGGCGCGATGAGCGAGATCAACGAGTCGTCGAAGAAGATCGCGGACATTATTACGACGATTGATGAGATCGCGTTCCAGACGAACCTGCTGGCGCTGAACGCGGCGGTGGAAGCGGCCCGCGCGGGTGAGCAGGGTCGCGGGTTCGCGGTGGTGGCGAGCGAGGTGCGCAACCTGGCCCAGCGGAGCGCGACCGCGGCGAAGGAGATCAAGTCGCTGATCGAGGATTCGGTGAAGAAGGTCGATGCCGGTACCGAACTCGTGAACCGGTCCGGCTCGACCCTGGGCGACATCGTGACAAGTGTTAAGCGCGTCACGGACATCATCACGGAGATCGCTGCGGCCAGTAAGGAGCAGTCCACGGGTATCGACCAGGTGAACAAGGCCGTAACCCAGATGGACTCCGTGACCCAGCGCAACGCCTCGCAGACCGAGGAAATGTCGGCGACGGCGCAGACGCTGACGGACCAGGCGGGTCAGCTACGCGACCTCGTCTCGCGCTTCAAACTAAGCGACGACGGGCGCCCCGGAGCGCGCACGGCGCCCAAGCCGGTTCGCGCGAAGGCGGCTCCCAAACCCCGGCCCGCGGTGGCCCGCGCGATGAGCAACGGGCACTCCAATGGCAACGGGCGCGCCCACGACCTCGACCGCCTCGGCGGTGGGGGCAACGACGGGTTCACCGAGTTCTGATTCCTGCCCCGCTATCAGTGCTCGCGCGTGATCCACAAGCGCGAGCACTGCATTATCTGAAAAACGCAGTGCTCGCGCGAGTATTGCATTCCATATTTGGCCGTGTCCGAGCCGGTGATTGGTGTCACCGGTGTAGTGATCGTTCTCCGTTCATCGCGCAACTCGGACGTAATACGCCCACGGATTCTGAGACGCACCGATGTCACTCTCGAAACGGCTCCACGATCTGAGTTTGAAGTGGAAGCTGACCGCCGCCCTGGTTCTGCTCGGACTGTTCCCGATGGTCGCGGTGATCTACGTGGCGGACGCGAACGCGCGCGGGGAGCTGGAGGACCGATCGGGGCGCCTGCTCGAGCAGCGCGCCGCGGGCACGATCGACAAGATCGAGCGGAACTTCTTCGAGCGGTACGGGGACGTTCAAGTGTTCGCGTTCAACCCGATGGCCCAGGGTGCCCCGGGCGAGGTGACCGCCGCCGCGAACTACTACACGAAAACCTACGGCCTGTACGACCTGATGGTCGTCGCCGACGCGAGCGGAAAGGTGATCGCGGCCAACACGGTCACCGGTGACGGCAAGGCGCTCGACACGTCCGCACTCGTCGGCCGGGACGTCAAGAACGAGGAATGGTTCCAGGCCTGCATAAACGGGCGGGTGCCGGACGGCGAGAGCTACGCGCAAGACGTGCGCGAGGACAAATGGGTCGCCGAAATGTACCGGCACCGCGGGATGGCCGTCAGCTTCTCCGCGCCGGTCCGGGACAAGGCCGGAAAAGTCGTGCGCGTGTGGTCGAACCGGGTCTCGTGGGCGCGGGCCGTTGAGCCGATCATGCAAGAGGTCCGCAATTCGAGCAAGGGGATGGAAACGCAACTCATCTCGAAGGCCGGGGTGCTGTTGGACGACTACGACCCGAAAGCGGTACTCGCCCTCAACCTGCGCGAGCTCGGCCTGAAAGCGGCGGCGCTCGCCGCCGAGGGGAAAACGGGGTTCGTTGTCGAAGAACACAAGCGCCGCAAGGTGCCACAGATCAACGCCTACGCCGCGTCGAAGGGGTACTCGAACTACAAGGGGTTCGGCTGGAGCGTCCTCGTGCGCCAGGACGAGAGCGAGGTGCTGACCGCCGCGGCCGCGACCCGGCTCCAGTTGCTGGCGATGGCCGGGGCCGGGACCGCGATCCTGTTCGGCGTCGCCCTGTGGCTGGGCGCCACGGTCGCGCGCCCGATCCGCAAGATCATGGTGTCGCTGGGAGAGGTCGCCCAAGGGGATCTGACCCCGCACGCGGACGTGAAGGGCCGGGACGAGGTGGGCCAAATGGCCGAGGCGTTCAACGCCACGGTCCGGGGCATCCGAACGGCCCTCCAGCAAGAAAAAGTGAGCTGGGAGGCCGTGGGCAAGCAGCGCGAGCAGAACGCGGATTTCGCGGGCCAGATCGCGGCCGTCAGCAAGGCCCAGGCGGTCATCGAGTTCAAACTCGACGGGACCATCGTGAGCGCCAACGAGAACTTCCTGCGCACGGTGGGGTACCACCTGTCCGAGATCCAGGGCCGGCACCACAGCATGTTCGTCGAACCCGCGTTCGCGTCGAGCCCCGAGTACCGGGACTTCTGGGCCAAACTGAACCGCGGGGAGTACGCGGCGGCCGAGTTCAAGCGCGTGGGCAAGGGCGGTAAGGAGGTCTGGATTCAGGCCTCGTACAACCCGATCCTGGACCTCAACGGCAAGCCCTACAAGGTGGTCAAGTACGCGACCGACATCACCGCGGCCAAGAAACTCGAACAGAAGATCCACGAGGACGCGGCCGAATTGCAACACAAGGTCGCGGCGATCACGACGTCGGTGACCGCGATCGCCGCGGGCGACTTTACGCAACACGCCCCGGACCTGGGGACCGACATTGTGGGGCAGATGGCTGCGGCCCTGAACGAGGCCGTGGTGTCGGTGCGGACCGCCCTGGAGGGGGTGCGCGAAGTGTCCGTGCAACTCGCAGATGCGTCGAGCCAACTCTCGGGAGCCAGTGAAGAAATCTCGACGGGCGCCCACGAGCAGGCGAGCAGCCTCGAAGAGACGGCGAGTGCGCTGGAGGAGATCACCGCGACGGTGAAGCAGAACTCGGACAGCGCGCAGCAGGCGCGTCAGTTGGCCAGTCACTCGAAGGAAGTGGCCGAGAAGGGTGGCCAGGTGGTGGGTAGTGCAGTGGGCGCGATGAGCGCGATTAATCAGTCGTCGAAGAAGATCGCGGACATTATTACGACGATTGATGAGATCGCGTTCCAGACGAACCTGTTGGCGCTGAACGCGGCGGTGGAAGCGGCGCGCGCGGGTGAGCAGGGTCGGGGTTTCGCGGTGGTGGCGTCGGAAGTGCGGAACCTGGCCCAGCGGAGTGCGACGGCGGCCAAGGAGATCAAGGGGTTAATCGAGGACTCGGTGAAGAAGGTGGACGCGGGCACCGAACTCGTGAACCAGTCCGGCTCGACGCTGGGTGACATCGTGACGAGTGTGAAGCGGGTTACGGACATCATCACGGAGATCGCGGGCGCCAGTAAGGAACAGTCGGTGGGTATCGACCAGGTGAACAAGGCGGTGTCCCAGATGGACACCGTGACCCAGCGCAACGCTTCACAAACCGCGGAACTGTCGGCGACGGCGCAAACCCTGACGGAACAGGCCTCGCACCTGCGCGACCTCGTCTCGCGCTTCAAACTGAGCGACGATCACACCGTTTCGCGCCCCGTGCCCAAGCGCACGCACACGAAGGGCGCCGCGCCCAAGCCCCGGCCCGCGGTGGCCCGGGCCACCAACGGCCCGCGCTCCAACGGCCGCACTCACGAACTCGACCGCCTCGGTACCGACGACAGCGACGGGTTTACCGAATTCTGATCGATAATTACTCCGCGCACCGTGCGGTACGCGGTCCGACGCTCATCCAGTGCAAGTGATGCGAGATCGAGATGGCTAGTCAAAGTGCTTTGACGTGGGTCCGGAACCAGGGAATCGCGGCGAAAGTCCTCGTTCCCGTGGCGCTCGTCGTGGGTATCACCACGGCCGCGGTCGTTTACCAGACCTGGCACGGCACCCGGGACGAGACGATCACGAACAGCGTCGCGAGTGCGCGCGGCACCATCGAACAGTTCAAGGCACTGCGGGCTTATTACACGAACAACGTAGTCCAGAAGGTCAACGCCGGGTCCAAGCTGCGCGTGTCCCACGACCACAAAGAGAAAACCGACACGATCCCCCTGCCCGCCACCCTCATTCACGATTTGAGCGCGGAGATTTCCCAGAAAGAGGGCGGTCTGAAGCTGCGGCTGTACAGCGAGCACCCGTTCCCCAACCGGAACGATCGCGCGCTCGATTCGTTCGGTAAGGACGCCCTGGCGCACTTCAAGGCGAACCCGCAAGCCGAGACGTTCACCCGAGTCGAGCCGCTGAACGGCGAGGAAACGGTCCGGGTCGCGATCCCCGATCGCATGACCAGTCAGGCGTGCGTGACCTGCCACAACCAGCACCCGGCCAGCCCCAAGAAGGACTGGCAACTCGGCGACGTGCGGGGCGTTCTGGAAACGGACGTCCCAATCGGGAAGCAACTGGCCCATTCGTCCCAACTCGCCACGCAAATTAGCGGCACCGTCATCGGCGGGAGCACGGTAATTCTGGGCGTCGTCGCGTTCTGCTTGTGGGGCGTGCGCCGCGGGCTCAGTAACACCGCCCGGGTGCTCGACGCGGTCGGGTCCGGGGACCTGACGCAGCGCGCGGAGGTCACGAGCGGCGACGAGGTCGGGCGCCTGGCCGCGGCTCTGAACGCGGCGATCGGCAACATGCAGGCCAACGTCACGGACATGACCCGCGTGCAGGCCATGCTCGATTCGGCCCCGATCAACGTGATGTTCGCGGACCGCGAGTTCAAGATCCGTTACGCCAACGCCTCGACGTTTAAAACACTGCGCGGGGTCGAGCACCTGTTGCCGATCAAGCCGGACCAGTTGCTCGGCCAGTCCATCGACATCTTCCACAAGCGCCCCGAGCACCCGCGGCGCTTGGTCGGCGATCCGAAGAACCTGCCCCACTCGGCGAACATCCAGCTCGGTACCGAGACACTGGAACTGAACCTCAGTCCGGTGTTCGACCAGAAGCGCAACTACATCGGGGCGATGGTCACCTGGGCCGTCATCACCGAGCGCCTCGCGCTGGAGAAGCAAGTTAAGGAGAGCGCCGAGCGCAGCGCGGCGCAGGCGACCGAACTGCAACACAAGATCTCCACCATCGTGACCTCGGTCGGAGCGATGGCGGCGGGTGACTTCACGCAGCAAGTTCCGGACCTGGGTACCGACGCGGTGGGCCAAATGGCCGGTTCGCTGAACAAGGCGATCG
Source organism: Gemmata sp. SH-PL17 (assembly GCF_001610855.1). Lineage (NCBI taxonomy): Bacteria > Pseudomonadati > Planctomycetota > Planctomycetia > Gemmatales > Gemmataceae > Gemmata > Gemmata sp. SH-PL17. Next base: position 6,313,230 of record NZ_CP011271.1, on the reverse strand, counting down.
TGTCCGTTCGGAGTGCCCTGGAGGGCGTGCGCGAGGTGTCCGAGCAACTCGCCGACGCTTCGACCCAACTGTCCGCGGCCAGCGAGGAGATCTCGACGGGCGCTCAGGAGCAGGCGAGCAGCCTGGAGGAAACGGCGAGCACGCTCCAACAGATTACGAGCACGGTGCGCCAGAACTCGGACAGCGCGCAACAGGCGCGCCAACTCGCGAGCAACTCGAAGGAAGTGGCCGAGAAGGGCGGCCAGGTGGTGGGGAACGCGGTGGGCGCGATGAGCGCGATCAACGGTGCGTCGAAGAAGATCGCGGACATTATTACGACGATTGATGAGATCGCGTTCCAAACGAACTTGTTGGCGCTGAACGCGGCGGTGGAAGCCGCACGAGCCGGAGAACAGGGGCGCGGGTTCGCCGTCGTCGCCTCCGAAGTCCGCAACCTCGCTCAACGCTCCGCGACCGCGGCCAAGGAAATCAAGGATCTGATCGAGGACTCGGTCAAGAAGGTCGACGCGGGCACCGAACTCGTCAACCGCTCGGGTTCGACCCTGGGCGACATCGTGACGAGCGTGAAGCGCGTAACGGACATCATCACCGAGATCGCGAGCGCGAGTAAGGAACAGTCCACGGGTATCGATCAGGTGAACAAGGCGGTGTCCCAGATGGACACCGTGACCCAGCGCAACGCGGCCCAGACAGAAGAGATGTCGGCAACGGCGCAGACGCTCACCGACCAAGCCGCGCAGCTCCGCGAACTCGTCGCGCGCTTCAAGCTCACCGACACGGCGCCGCGTGTCGCTCACAAGCCGGCGTCCAAGGGGCCACGGTCCGCGCACTCGGGCACCAAGCCCCGCCCCGCGGTCACACGCGCGCTCAAGAACAACAAACACACGGGTGGTAACGGCAACGGGCACACCCACGAACTCGATCGCCTCGGTAACGACGACAACGACGGGTTCACCGAATTCTGATCGATAATTGTTTTGTTCACCGGTTGTTAGATATTTAACCCACTTAACGTCTCGGCCCGCATAGATTGGAGGTCGAAATCGCCCTCGCGGTTGGGGCAGAGGAGGTATCCCGTGTTTGCCTGGTTCTCAACAACTTCGCCCTCCATCCGAACCAAACTGTTCGGGTTCGCGGGTATTTGCGTACTCGCGCTCGTGGCCGTGATCGGGCTCGCGGTTCACCTCACCCGCCAGGGGCGCGACATCGCGGCCCGCGAGTGCGGAACCCTCAGTTCCCAGGACATGGCCCACACCCTCGACGGGACGTACAACCTCTGCCTGCCCCAGCAAGAGTGCCTGGACCAGATGACGACCGCGGCACTCAAGGTCACGGACCACCTGGTCGAAGACGTCGGCGGGGTGCGCCCGTCGCCGGACGAAACGGTGGAGTGGACCGCGGTCAACCAGCTCTCGGGCCAATCGGCCAAAGTCGTGATTCCCAAAATGATGTTCGGGGACCGGTGGGTCGGTCAGAACCGGGATCTGAACGTCCCGAACCGGCTCGTGGACGACGTCCGCGCACAAACGGGGTTCCACTGCACCCTGTTCCAGCGCATGAACGCGACGGGCGACATGCTGCGCGTCAGTACGACGCACCCGACGGCCAACGGGGTCCGGGCGAGCGGCACGTTCATCCCCCGGACCAACCCGGACGGGAACCCGAACCCGGTCGTCGCCAGCTTGCTCTCCGGGAAAACGTACCGGGGCCGCGCGCGCGTGCTGAACGCCTGGTACATCACCGCGTACAAGCCGCTCGTGAACGCGGAGGGGGCGGTGATCGGGGCCGTGTACGTCGGCATCCCCCAGGAGAACGTCCCCGGGCTGCGGGCCGCGATCCGAAAGGTCGAGGTCGGGGCGAGCGGGCGGGCGTTCGTGCTCGACACCCCCGGAACGTGGATCATTTCGTCCACCCCGTCGGACGAGGGCCGGAACGTTTTCGCCGCCGGCGCGTCGGACAAGGACACCGCGCTGCGCGAGGTCTGTGAGCGCGCGCGGGCGCTGAAATCCGGAGAAACGGCCGAGAAGGTGTGTGAATGGACCGAGGGCGGAACGAAGCGCACGCAGGTCGTTCGGTTCGCCTACTTCGCGCCGTGGGACTGGGTCATCGGGGTCTACATGCCCCAAGACGAGATCCGGGCCGGCGAGCGCCGGATGAGCGAAATGGGCGACCGGACCCAGACGCAACTGGCGCTGGTCGGGGGGCTGGCCGCGCTCGTGACCCTGTGCTGCGCCGCGTGGCTCGCGCGGTCACTCACCCGGCCCATCGGCCGCACGATGAGCGTGCTCGAAGCGGTCGCGCACGGCGATCTCACGCGGACCGCGGAAGTGACGACCCGTGACGAGGTGGGTCGTATGGCGGTGGCCCTGAACACGGCGATCGTGGCCCTTCGTGACGCGGAGGTCCAGAAGCGCGAGGCGGCGGAGCGCGAGGCCCGTGAGGGCGCGGTGCGCGAGCGCGAGAAGACGGAACAGGTGCGGCGCGAGGCCGAGCAGGTGCAGCGCGAAGCGGCCGAGCGCGACCGGGTCGCCGACGAGCTGCGGCGCAAGGTGGATCAAATTCTGGTGGGTGTGAACGCGCTCGCGGCGGGGGACTTCACGCAGCAGGTGCCGGACCTGGGGACCGATACTGTGGGCCAGATGGCGCGGTCGCTGAACAAGGCGATATTGTCGGTGCGGACGGCCCTGGAGGGGGTGCGCGAGGTGTCCGTGCAGTTGGCGGATGCGTCGGGGCAGTTGTCGAGCGCGACCGAGGAGATCTCGATGGGCGCCCAGGACCAGGCGAGCAGCCTCGAAGAGACGGCGAGCAGCTTGGAGGAGATCACGGCGACGGTGAAGCAGAACTCGGACAGCGCGCAGCAGGCGCGCCAGTTGGCGAGTAGCTCGAAGGAAGTCGCGGAGAAGGGCGGTCGCGTGGTGGGGAACGCGGTCGACGCGATGAGCGAGATCAATCAGTCGTCGAAGAAGATCGCGGACATCATTACGACGATCGACGAGATCGCGTTCCAGACCAACCTGTTGGCGCTGAACGCGGCGGTGGAAGCGGCCCGTGCGGGTGAGCAGGGGCGCGGGTTCGCGGTGGTGGCGTCGGAAGTGCGGAACCTGGCCCAGCGGAGTGCGACGGCGGCGAAGGAGATCAAGGGGTTAATCGAGGACTCGGTGAAGAAGGTGGACGCGGGCACGGAACTGGTGAACCGCTCGGGTTCGACGCTGGGTGACATCGTGACGAGCGTGGCGCGGGTGACGGCGATCATCACGGAGATCGCGACGGCGAGCAAGGAGCAGTCGGTGGGTATCGATCAGGTGAACAAGGCGGTGTCTCAGATGGACACGGTGACGCAGCGTAACGCGGCCCAGACGGAGGAGCTGTCGGCGACGGCTCAGACGTTGACGGACCAGGCGGGTCAGCTCCGCGACCTCGTCGCGCAATTCAAACTCAACGAGCACCCGGCCGCGACGTTCAAGACCGAGCGCTCCAAGCCTCGGCCCGCGGTCACGCGCGCCCTCAAGAACGGGCGCGGTAACGACGGCGGGTTCGCCGACTTTTGACGCACTTCGCCGTGAAAAATGAAGCGAGCGGTCGGGGACGTGCCCCGACCGCTCGTTACGTCGCGCGCTTCAACTTACCACTTGAGGCTGTACTGAGCGTACAGGAGCTCGACGTTGTTCGGGTTGCCGGTGCGCCGCCAGAACGAGCCCCCGAAGAACTTCGAGTACCCGAACATGAAGTCCTGGTGCGTGGAAAGGTGGACGGTGGCCAGGATGTCCATTTCTTGCCCCACTGCGTTCCCGGCCCGGCCGGTTGGGTCTTGCCGAATGATCTGCCCTCGCGTGTTGTACAACCCGTCCTTCACCGAATCGAGGTTGAAGGAGTGGTACTGGACGGACAGGTTCATCCACGGTTGTGGGCTGACGCTGAACTGGAAATTCAGGTCGTGGATGTTCTGACGAGCCACAAGGTCGATGTACCCGAAGTAATTGTGCGCCTGCGCGAACAGTTGATTGAAGGTGCGGTAACTCCCGGACCGACCGGTCGGGTCTTTGTCGCCGGAGGCGTAGTCGTAGTAAATCCAAAAGTGCGGGTTCCAGGGAAGGTTAGTGAACCGGTAGCCCAACCCGGCCACCAACATCTTGGCCAGTACGTGGCGCGACCCGCGCTCGCCGAACTGGACCGCGCCCTCGAAGTCGTAAAGGAACCGCTTGTCCACGTCACCGGTGTACCGGCTGCCGATAGTGTGAATGTCCCCGTTAGCGGTGGTCGTGTTCGCCTGCATCAAACCGAGGTAGTACAGGTCGAAGAACGTCCCCGCTTTTGGCCGGTAGGTGCTCCAAAGCCCGACGAAGTTGCGGTTGTTGTCCACCGAGTCCGCTTTAGAGTCGTTGGGGATGACGGGCTGTACCCAGAAGGCGTCTACGCTCCACTGATCGCTCGACCAGAACGCCTTCGCCCCCTGGAACGTCCGGCGCGTTTGGCCCCAGTCGGGCGGGGAGACTAGGCGCTGGGAACCGTAGAGGAGTTCCTGCCGACCGACGCGAACGGACAGGGGGCCGCCGAACGGGTTCCCCACCTTGGCTTCCACGAATGCGTTCTGGATATCCGGGCCGCTCTCATCGGTCGGGCCCGGGGCCAACCGGTTCCCGTAGACCTGCGTGTCCATGAACTCGACGAACACCCGGTACTCGTCCTTGTACCAGAAGTCCCCATACGCCCGCACGCGGAACAGGTCGTAGAAGTTGTTTCGGCCCGTGCCCCGGCTGCTCAGCTCGTTCATGTACCGGTAGCGCACTTCCCCACCGGTCGAGAACAGGAAGTTGTCTTCCGGCCCGAAGTGGACCCGCTTGTAAGCGTCGGCCCAGTCGTGCTGTGTGTTCTTCGGGTCATCCAGGTAGCGGAAATCGAAGTCGAAGTAGGGGGTGGAGTTCAAGCTCCACGGGCCATACGGCTGCTTCGGGCGCTCGTCCCGGTAGTTCCCCTCGATGACGTCGCGCAGCGAGTAGTACCCGGGACCGCCCGACGGGACCGTCGTTCCCGTCCACCACCCGGTCGGGGGGCGCTTGGCGACGACCGGAACTTTCGACCAGTCCACTTTCTTCTTCTCTTCGGGCGCTTTGGCGGCCGGCGCCGCGGGTGCTGCTCCCGGGGCAGCGGCACCAGGGGCAGCGGCTCCCGGAGCTGTAGGGGCCGCTCCCATCGGTTCCGTGCTGGGGCCGGCACCCGGCGCCTCCGGGAGCGCGGGTAGTTCGCCGGGCACCGGCGCCCCGGGCTGCTGGGCGTTGGCCCGTGCGAACGCGAAAAGGGCACACCCGAGCACTACCGCCCCGAGTAATCGTGATGGAGAACGGGGGGCTGGAAGGTCTAAAAGTGGAGGCGTGGGCATATCGGAACACCTTTGCGAGTGCTGAATGTCTCGAACCGAATGCGAGTAGTCGCGTTTCGTAAAACCGGACGGTTCGTACCGTTTTGTGAACCCGTCGCTGCAAATCCGTCCTCAATCGTACCGATCTTTAACAGAAAACTGAGAGCGGACCGGAATTCTGGGTCGTTCACGTAAAAGATAAAAACCGGGACGATGATAAAAATCGGCACAGCGTTCGTCCCGCTCTAGATTTTTTGTGCAGGGTTGCCCAGTCGCGAAGCGTGTTCCAAAGTTTCGCTGAGTATTAAGCAATTCCTTCGGAAATGTTGCGATAAGTGAGTTGATTGGCTGGAGAACCCCCCAGCTCCACCCTAACCCCCCGCCCGGGCGAGGATTTGATGCTACGGCTCGTCTCGCGAGTGAATATCGGCCCCCGCCTGATCGCGGGGTTCCTGATCGTCACCGTTGCCTGCTTCATGGTCGGGCTCCGCGGGCTGGCCGCTAACGCAGAAACGAACACGGCCCTCGACAACACCTCCGGGAACCTGCTCCCGTCCGTCATCAACCTGGACACGATCCGCACCGCAGCGGTCGCGGCGCAGCGGTCCGAGCGCACGCTGGTCCTCGCCGTCATGCGCAAGGACATGAAGCGGTGCCAGGACCTGTACGGCCGGATCGACGAGGGGTGGCGCGACATCGATAAGGGGATGTCCGCGTATGCCGTACTACCGATGGAAGACGAAGAGGCGGGCCTCTACCGGGAGCTCGTTGCGGCGCTGGCGGCGTGGAAGGTCGATTGCGACACGATCGTGCGGCACGCGAAAGCGGGCGACGCGAAAGCGGCCGAGGAAGCGTGCATGCGCGAGTGGGCCAGTTCCGCCGGGAAGCTGAACAGCACGCTGACCCAGATGATGAACGTTCAACAAAAGATGGCCGAGCGCGAGCGGACGACGTCCCGCGAGCGCTACGTCGCGCTGCGGGCGGAAATGTGGATCGTGTTGGGTGTGGTGACGGCCGCGGCCATCGGGCTCGGGTTCCTCCTGTCCGCGTCGGTCACGCGCCCGCTCGGCGACACGGTTCGGGTGCTGGAAACGGTGGCCCACGGGGATCTCACCCCGACGGCCGCGGTGACGACGCGGGACGAGGTGGGTCGTATGGCGGTGGCCCTGAACACGGCGATCGTGGCCCTTCGGGACGCGGAGGTTCAGAAGCGCGAGGCGGCGGAGCGCGAGGCCCGTGAGACGGCGGCCCGCGAGCGCGAGAAAGCGGAGCAGCAGCGGCGCGAGTTGGAGAAGGAGCACGCGGAGGCGGCCGAGCGCGATCGCGTGGCGGCAGAGTTGCGTGCCAAGGTGGACCAGATGCTCGTGGGCGTGAACGCACTGGCGGCGGGCGACTTCACGCAGCAGGTGCCGGACCTGGGCACGGACGCGGTGGGCCAGATGGCGCGGTCGCTGAACAAGGCGATATTGTCGGTGCGGACGGCCCTGGAGGGGGTGCGCGAGGTGTCCGTGCAGTTGGCGGATGCGTCGGGGCAGTTGTCGAGCGCGACCGAGGAGATCTCGATGGGCGCCCAGGACCAGGCGAGCAGCCTCGAAGAGACGGCGAGCAGCTTGGAGGAGATCACGGCGACGGTGAAGCAGAACTCGGACAGCGCACAACAGGCGCGCCAGTTGGCGAGCAGCTCGAAGGAAGTGGCCGAGAAGGGCGGTCAGGTAGTGGGCAACGCGGTGGGCGCGATGAGCGCGATCAACGAGTCGTCGAAGAAGATCGCGGACATCATTACGACGATCGACGAGATCGCGTTCCAGACGAACCTGCTGGCGCTGAACGCGGCGGTGGAAGCCGCACGAGCGGGTGAACAGGGGCGCGGGTTCGCGGTGGTCGCAAGTGAAGTGCGGAACCTGGCCCAGCGGAGCGCGACGGCGGCGAAGGAGATCAAGGGGCTGATCGAGGACTCGGTGAAGAAGGTCGACGCGGGTACCGAACTGGTGAACCGCTCGGGTTCGACCCTGGGGGATATCGTGACGAGCGTGGCGCGGGTGACGGCGATCATTACGGAGATCGCGGGCGCGAGCAAGGAGCAGTCGGTGGGTATCGATCAGGTGAACAAGGCGGTGTCCCAGATGGACACGGTGACCCAGCGCAACGCGGCCCAAACAGAAGAGCTGTCGGCCACGGCCCAGACGCTGACGGACCAGGCGGGTCAGCTCCGCGACCTCGTCGCCCGGTTCAAACTCAGCGAAGAACACGCCGTGCCGAAATCGACCCGGGGCCGCGGTCCGGCTCCCAAGTCTCGTCCGGTGAGTGCTCGTGCGGCGGTCGGTTCCAGCGACGATGGGTTCGCGGAGTTTTGATAGCAGTTCTCCCGGCCGCACCCCGATCGGGAGCGCGCGGCCGGATCGTGTGGTACTGGTTGTTCATCTCCTCATCCGATTGTGAGTACGCCCGTGGCTCAACGACACGACTCCGAAGGTTCCCCGAACGGACCCGCGATGCGCGAAGAAGAGTTCGCCGCGATCCGCCAGTACCTCTACGACGAGACGGGGATCTCTCTGAGCGCCGGGAAGCGGGACATGGCGTGCTCCCGGCTCGCGAAGCGCTTGCGGCACTTCGGGCTGAACTCGTACAGCGCGTACCTGCGGAAGGTCCAGGACGGCGACCCGCCCACCGAGCGCCAGGAGTTCATCAACTGCCTCACCACCAACAAGACCGACTTCTTCCGCGAGCCGCACCACTTCGACTTCCTGCGCGACACGGTGATCCCGCAGCTCCGCGCGAGCGGGCGCAAGCGCCTGCGGCTCTGGTGCGCGGCGAGCTCGACCGGTGAGGAGCCGTACACACTGGCGATGACCCTGCGCGAGCACTGCCCGGCCTCCGAGGGCTGGGACGCGCGCATCCTCGCGTCGGACATCGACACCTCGGTCCTCGCGCACGCGGAGCGCGGCGTGTACGACCTGGACCGGGCCGGGGACATCCCGCCCGCGATGCTGCACAAGTACTTCCTCCGGGGCACCGGCGCGAAGGCCGGGAAGATCTCGGCCCGCCCCGAGCTGCGCGAGCTGCTCACGTTCCGCCAGATCAACCTGATCGAGGAGCCGTGGCCGATCCGCGCCCAGTTCGACGTGATCTTCTGCCGCAACGTGGTGATCTACTTCGACCGCGACACCCAGCACAAGCTCCTGACGCGGTTCGCCGCGCAACTCGACCCGAACGGGTTCCTGTTCCTGGGGCACTCCGAGAACATCCACTGGCTCGCGGACACGTTCGCCCCGCTCGGGTCCACCGTGTACAAGATGCGCGGGGGGACCGACACGCCCCCGCCGGCGCGCACGCTGCCCCGGTCCGCGGCGCGCCCCGAAGCGGCCCCGCGCCCAGCGCGCCGGCCCCGGCTCCGGTCTCGGGGGCTAAGGAAGACGAGTACAACATCATTCTCGGCGACGTCCAGGCGACGCGCGGCCCGGCCGTCATCAAGACGCTGCTCGGCTCGTGCGTGGCCGCGTGCCTCTACGACCCGGAAACGGGCGTCGGTGGGATGAACCACTTCTCGCTCCCGGGCTCGTCCGACGAGGGCACCAGCGCCCGGTACGGCGCGCACGCGATGGAGCTGCTGGTCACGGCGATCATGAAGAAGGGCGGGGACCGGAACCGGCTCCGCGCAAAAGTGTTCGGCGGCGGGAAGGTGCTGGACGTGGCGTCCGAGCACCTGAACGTCGGGGCGCGCAACGCCGAGTTCGTGCTCAAGTACCTGGAGGCCGAGGGCATCCCGATCGTGGGGCAGTCGCTCGGGGGCAACCGCGGGCGCCTGGTCCGGTTCCGCCCGCACACCGGCCAGGCGATGGCCAAGCACCTCGCCGGGCGCGAGCAGAACCAGGTGGCGGAGAACGAAACGAAGTTCGGGCGCGAGCTGAACCAGCGCGTCGAGACCCCGCCGGACGACGGGATCACCCTCTTTTAAAAGCAAGGCGGCACCGTGGCAAAGACGAAAGTGCTGGTGGTCGACGACTCGGCCCTCATGCGGCAACTGATCACCGAGATCCTGCGCTCCGACCCCGAACTCGAAGTGGTGGGCTCGGCCGGTGATCCCTATGCGGCGTGGGACAAGATCAAGCAGGTCTCCCCGGACGTGCTCACCCTGGACGTCGAGATGCCGCGCATGGACGGCCTCACGTTCCTGGAGCGCATCATGGGGCACCGGCCGATCCCCGTGGTGATGGTGTCGTCGCTCACCGAGCGCAACTGCGACACCACGTTCCGCGCCCTCGAGCTGGGGGCGGTGGACTTCGTCACCAAGCCGAAGCTCGACGTCGCGACCAAGACCATCGCGCTGGCGGGCGAGCTGGTCACGAAGGTGAAGGCGGCGAGCCGGGCGCGGGTGCGCCCCGGGCCCGCGCGCCGCGGCGAGCCCGGCCGTCCGCACCGCGGGCGCGGGCGGGCTGCGGACCACGCACAAGGTGATCGCGATCGGGGCCTCGACCGGCGGGTGCGAGGCGATCGCGACCGTGCTCGGCGGGATGCCCGCGGACGCGCCCGGCATCGTGTCCGTGATCCACATGCCCGAGGGGTTCACCAAGTCCTTCGCGGCCCGGCTCGACCGGAGCTGCGCGGTCCGCGTGTCCGAGGCCCGGGACGGGGACCGGGTCGTACCCGGGCACGCGCTGATCGCCCCGGGCGGGTACCACCTGGAGGTGGCCCGGAGCGGCGCCATGACCACGGTCCGGGTGCGCCCGGGAGAACCGGTAAATCGCCACCGCCCGTCCGTTGATGTGCTATTTAACTCGTGTGCCCGCGAACTCGGTCCCAACGTGACCGGGGCCATCCTGACCGGGATGGGGGACGACGGCGCCCGCGGGCTGGTCGCCATGCGCCGGGCCGGGGCGCGCACCTACGCCCAAGACGAGGCCACGTGCGTCGTGTTCGGGATGCCCAAAGAGGCCATCGCGATGGGCGGGGCCGACGAGGTGCTCCCGCTCACGAGGGTCGCGGAACACCTGCTCCGCAGCGCGGCGATGATTAGCTGACGCCGCCCCACAAAAATCCGGCCGGCGCGCTCCCGCCCGGCCCGTTCGGTCGCCCGAACACCAGGTCCCGCGAGCCGGAACCGGAGCAAAAAAGCCGACGAATGGTTCGATGATAGACGGGGGGTCCGGAGTGCCCATTGTCGCCCCGCCCCTTCACACAACACCTTAAGTTTTACCCCTGACCCACACAACGAGGAGAATCTCATGTCGACGTTACGCGCCCTGGTGGTGGACGACTCCCGCATCATGCGCAACATGGTGATGAACGCGCTGAAGCAGTCCCGGTTGGCCACGTTCGAGTTCACCGAAGCGTCGGACGGGGCCGACGCCCTGACCAAGTTCGACCCCACGAAGTTCGACATCTGCTTCGTGGACTGGAACATGCCCAACATGAACGGGGTCGAGTTCGTCAAGAAGGCCCGCGCCGGCGGCACCGCGTTCCACATCCCGATGGTCATGGTGACCAGCGAACAGACGATGGCGAAGATCGAAGAGGCCCTCAACCAGGCCGGCGCCGACTCGTTCATCTGCAAGCCGTTCACCCCGGACGACATGCGCGTCAAGCTCGAGAAGCTCGTGAACAAGGTGCTCAAGACCAAGACTCCGGCCGAGCAGCAATCGGGTGGCGGGTTCTTCGGTGGCCTGTTCAGCTAAGGAATTGGCCCCGCGCGCGGCGCAGAGCGCCGCGCTTTTTAGAACCCACCCGGAGACGATTACATGGCCGAGACTCTCGCTGCCGCGCTGGTGTTCCCGCCCGTGGTGAGCAAGGCCGTTGAAGAATCGGCGGCCGCGTTCTTCAAGTCCTCGTGCAACATGACCCACGTCCCCAACGGGACCGTGGACGAGAACGACCTGGGTGCCGCGGGCATCATGAGCACCATTTCGTTCATGGGCGACCCGCCGTGGGCGTTCGCGATGGCGTTCCCGGAGGAATCCGCGGTCACGGTCGCGAAGGTGTTCGCCGGGTTCGAGATCGAGTTCGATAGCCCCGACATGGGCGACCTGGTCGGGGAGATCGCCAACGTGATCGCCGGGGACATTACCGCCCGGCTCCACCGGAAGGGGATCAAGGCCCCGATGTCGCTGCCGACGGTGGTGCGCGGGAGCAACGTCTCCCTGCTCACACCGCCCGGCGGATCCTCGACCCGACTCGTGTACGCGGGTCCGGGCGGAACGTGCTGGTTCAACCTCGTGGGAACCCGCACCGACGGCATCAATTTCCGGCGCCCCGGAACGTGATCGAAGAACGCACCTTGTTGAAGACCGTGATAGCAAAACGGGCACGAGTTCGGTTCCAGGATTGAAACTGTAGCTGCAAGTGCCCCCTGCTGAACCGCGAACCATCGCCTTACCCGCCGGGACCGGCGATCGTCGCACCAGACTTAATCGAAGCACCGCACCGACTCCACTTCTTGCTCGATCCCCTCCGAACGACAAGCAACTCACGCTAACAAACGCTCACAACTTGCCCCCGCGCCTTCATCGAACGTGATTCGTGCTAACTACTTGTATCGCAATGGCTTCGGCAGGTGTTCCTGCCTCGTGACTTGCTTACAACTGCTAACATTCTGCCACATCGTACTCGCCCGTTCGGGCAACCAACTACCGCGCTAAGTGTGTAACGGCGATTAGCGGGTTCACCGCTCAGCTCACACCGGCCGTTCGACCGGAAATCGACCACTGTGAAAAGTGGTTTTGATAAATTGTATACTAGTGGACAAAGTGTTAAAAATAAAATTGGCAGAAAAGTAGTGCCGCCAAGTGTGAAGCGGGCCGGTGGCGAGTTGTTGGTGAACCCCGCCCATGAGGGCGGTTGGTAGTAGCGGCCCGTTGAGTCGAACTTTTACCCGCTCAGGATTTAACCTTCCTCTTGCGAACGGCTTTGGCCTTCTCCACGGGCGGCCCAATGGCGACCTGAATGAACTTACCACGCCCCCCGGGACCGGCCTTTGGAGACTTCGTGCGAACCGCTCCGGGCGCCTTGCCGACGAGAGCTTCGACCGATCCTTCGTCCGAGGGAACCACGAAAGAAACGCGCCCCCCTAAAGCGAAAAAAGCCTTCGCGATTTGATCGAGAGACACTTCTTTCGCGGCGGCCTCGATCAGAGCCACGCGAGGTTGTGTCGTGGAGATTCGTTTCCCCAGGTCCGATTGGTTGAGCCCTTGCCGCTCACGGAGCCGCTTCGTTTCTCCCGCCAGGTGCTGCCGGATCTCGATCAACTCTCGCTCGGCGGCATTCAGTTGCAGGAACTCGGTCGCGTCGCCGAATTTCCAACCGTGGGACTCCAGATTCGCCCTTTTCTCAGCGTCCATTTATTTCACCCCTTCTTGTCACCCTTCCGCGCCTTTTGCTCCCGGTCGTACCGCTTCGCCCGTTGCTCGCACCGCTCGAACGATTTCTTTTGCTCCGCGCCGCTCGTCTTCTTGAACACGTCCAAAATCACAACGGCGTCCGAGTCGGCCCGGTACACAATGCGCCAGTTGCCGCGCTCGTCGCGCACCCTCAGTTCGTGAAACCCCTTGCCCACTTTCGGGAGCGGCCTCGAATGCGGCAGCTTCAGTTTTTCGCCCTTCTGCAACCGCTCCAGGAGCAAAAAAGCCTCGACCTTCCCCTCCGAAGCAAGCGGGGGCGACCCGATCTCCTCGCCGAGCCAGACGAGGGGCTTGCGGGCGGTACTCATCACCGAATGATATGCCGAATCCGATATAAACACAACCGCGGTAACCCGGCCCAGCAGGGCCGTTTAATATGGGGATGTGGGCCGGTATGGGGCGCCCGCGTGGTAGCGGTTGTTGGTGAACCCCGCCCTTGCGGGCGGGTCGTTCGGCTCACCTTGTTCGGTAGCCGCACAAGGGCGGCACCCACCGCCCTTGCGGGCGGGGTTCACCACAACCAGCCACTACGGGTTTCGCGCTCTCAATAACTCTGTCTTCGGTCTTATCCGGTTGATCCTGTTAATCCTGTCAAAAAATGCTCCGAGCTTTTGCATTCCGTCGGCTCGCACGAGCGGGTAGGGAGATTCGCGCCGAGAATTTCGCGAACCTCGTTTGCCGGCCTCTGTCCATTATTCCGAACGCCACGAGCGGGTCGCACCCAACGCGACGAGCTTACAAACACAATCCCTTGCTCAGGGAGAGGTCACAGGTTCGACTCCTGTTCCGTCCACTTACGGGCGGATAGCTCAGTGGTAGAGCGCTCAGTGCCAATTGCTCGCACAACTCGTGCGGCGCGCTCGCGGTGTTCACTTGCACTTATTCGGGTACAGCCCGTACCCCACTGTGGAAGCGTACAAACAGTTAACCCGACGGTCGCAGGTTCGACTCCTGCCCCCGCGCCCTCAAAAGCGTGAGGTAGCTCAGTGGGTAGAGCTTCGGATCAAGTTTTCACTGCTTCACGAACTCGTGCGGGCTTATTCTTTCAGATACTTCGGAGCGGCCGTGAAGCCCGGCTCTGCGGGCGGCAGGTCGCGAGGGCCGAGGAGACAATCCGTACCCCACAAGGAAAGCGTACAAACCCTCAGATTCAGCACGCGAAAGCGTATGCGGGTTCGAGTCCCGCCGTCGCCCGGGCACGGGCGATGTGGCGAAATGGCAAACGCACTGAATAAAAAGTTGAACCGCTTCCCGAACTTGTACGGACGATATTTTTCGACCACCACCGGCCGCTAACGCGGCCGTTTTCATTGGCACGCAGCGAGTTAGAAGGGGGCTCTCACATGACGATGACGAAGACCGAGGCGGATTTGCGGCTGTCGATGTTGAACAGCCTCCTCACCTGCCCGCACCGGAAGTTGGGGCTCGTTCACCCGCTGCACGCGGAACTCGTGAAGCAGGATCCGCGGTTCTACGTGCGCCTCGCGGCGTGGTACGCGGACCACGGGGACGTGCGCGACCACAAGGAAATGTTCATCGTCACGCTCGCGCTGAGCGACTTCCCGGGGCACCGCGACACCGGTCTGGCGATGCTGCGCGAGCTGCCGCCGTATCAGGTCGGCCGCGTCATCGATTTCATCCACGGCCGCAAGGAAGACGTTGCGATCGAAGTGGACCGCAAGCCGGACGACGTGCCGGCGTCCGCGTTCCGCCCGAAGGTCGACCGGAAGGCGTCGCGCGGCAAGAAGCCGGGCAAGCCGAAACTGGCTGAAGGTGGAACGGTTACGCTCACGGACACCTTCGGGCTGTTCCGCAACGTGCCGCGGTCGCTGAAGACGGAGGTCGTGCGCTACCTGCGCGAGCGTGAGGCGGACGCCGACTGGTTCGACTCCACCGCGATCACCGCGCGCAAGACGCTGAAGCGGCTCTACGCGCTTCTGCACGTCAAGCCGGGGCCGCGCGCGCAGGCCGTGTTGTTCGACGAGCGCCCGCCGGAGGGCTCGAAGCTCGCGGGCCTGAAGGATCTGGCGAAGGCCGAGACCGCGGACGAGCAGGCCAAGCTCATCGCGGCCCACAACGTCCCGTTCCGGGTGGCGATCGGGCTGGTGAAGGGGGTGACCCCGAAGGTGCTGACGGCGCTCGTGGGCCGGATGTCGCCGCAGGAGGTCATCAACAACCTCGACATGCTCCGCAAGCGCGGCGCGTTCGACGACGCCGGCGTGAAGGCGCTCATCGAGTCGAAGCTGGAGTCCGCGAAGACGGCGACCCGGGTCAGCGCGTTCAAGGCCGAGAAAGCGCTGGAGTCGGTCCCCGTGAGCGCGGCGGTCCGGCAGAAGCTCGAAGCGGTCGCCGACTCGCAGGTCAAGGCGCGCGGGCGGATCGCGCGGCCGACGGCGCTGCTGATCGACAAGTCCGGTTCGATGAGCCAAGCCATCGAAATCGGCAAGCGGCTCGGGTCGCTGTTGGCGGCGGTCGCGGACAAGGAACTGTTCGTGTACGCCTTCGACTCGATCGCGTACCCGGTCGAATCGGCCGGGCCGGAACTGTCCGCGTGGGAGCGAGCACTTACGGGCATCACGGCTGGGGGTAACACCTCGGTCGGGGTGGGCATCGACCAACTGCGCCGGAAGAAGCAGTTCGTCGAGCAGATCGTGATCGTCACGGACGAGGGCGAGAACGCGGAGCCGCGGTTCGTGCCGGCGCTGTTGAAGTACCGCGAGGAACTGAAGACCGATCCCACTATTTGCTTCGTGAAGGTTTCGGGGGCGACCTCGCAACTGGAGGACGAGTGCAAGAAGGCGGGGATCGCGGTGGACGCCTACCAGTTTAACGGGGACTACTACGCGCTGCCGAACCTGGTCCCGCTGCTCGCCCGCCCGAGCAAGCTGGAACTGCTCCAGGAAATCCTGGAGTACCCGCTCCCGGCCCGGCGCACGGAGTGATGCTTGGCCAAGACCAGGGGTTGAAACCCCTGGCTATTACCGGTGACCCCGTTGGGGTCCAAAAACCGACCAGGGTTGAAACCCCTGGTCGGGTCCGTTTTGCCTTTGGACCCCAACGGGGTCACCGGTAATAGCCAGGGGTTTCAACCCCTGGTCCGTTTTGCTGTAGCCGGCCTCTGCGGGGCCGGGGAGCCACAAACCGTGGATGTCCCGGCCTCGCAGAGGCCGGCTACAGAAGGCAATCAAAACGAGACCGTATGAGTCGTCCTGGCGGCGAAGGTCATTTCTTCGCCCCAGCGGTACGCTCCGCAATTCCCAATACGGGCGCACCGCCAGGAAATTGATCCGATGAAGCCCAGTGTTCCACGACCATACGATGCCCGATCTTGGTCCAGCGCTCGACTCGGTCGTCATCGAATGCGAGTACCACAACGCCGTTCATTGAGTCGCGGACTTTTCCCGGGGAACGCCGCTTCGGTTCGGTGACATTCGCCGTGCCCTCCTTGACGAGGTCACACGTTTCCACGACTCCGTTCGCAAATTCGACGGTCCATTGCCCAATCCAGGCGTCATCGATCGGTTGCGCGCCTCGATTTTTCGCAACGATGGCTGCTGCGCCTCCACAGAGCGGACCCACTTTCTGTTTGGCTGCAACAAACGCTAACAGGGCTTTGACTTCGGGCAGATGGTTGTCGCGCCCGCCGGCGAACATGTCGCCGAAAAGCTCGATGTGGCCTGTCGGATACAGAACGTTTTCTCCGACGTCTTTTGGCTTCTCGTTGGCCGGGTGAATCGCCACCGTCTCAAAGCCCCGGCGCCGGCGCAACTGCCGACGAGAACGGCCTTGCCGGTTCCGGCGGCTTTTTGCCATTTCGGGGCCTCTTTGTCGCTTCCGCGGCCGAATTGGACGTAGCCATCGATCGGTGTACTGAACTCTGCAAGCTGTAAGGTCGGGTTCTTGGCACGGGTAAAACTGCCCCAGATTCTGATCATCGAAATCGACGACTGGTCTTGAGTCGTTTCGACCCGATCGACGACGACGTACATCACCGGGCGCCCGCCCGCGAAAGCCGTTGCCGCACCGAACGTCGCGAGAATTAAGGGGGCCAATAGGAGTTTCTTCATGATCCGATCTCCTTTTGATTTCTGTCGCCCGGCGATCTCGCAACGTCAGCGGATCGCCGACGGACATCGTGAATGGTAGCGGCGAGCTAACAACCAGAAGAGTTGTTTATTGTTTACCTCATCACCTTTATTGTTACATTCGGGTCGCGCGGCGAACGAGTTTCTTTACACGGATCAAGACAAGAGAAAAGAGATTATTTGACAGGATTAACCGGATTTTGAAATCCAATCCTAGCCGTTTAATGTGTGGAAGTGGGCAGGTACTGGCGCCCACCCGCTCGTTGACACTCGCGGTTCGCCACGAGGCTCAGGCGAACCGCGAGTGTCAACGAGCGGGTGGGGCTACGTAACCGCGAGAACTCAACGGCTTTGTTCTGAATCCTGTTAATCTTGTTGATCCTGTCCAAAATTCTGTTTCTTGTCTTGATCCGCGTTATCTGCGTTTATCCGCGGTTCTGCCTTCTGCTCTCTGTCCTCTGCTTTCTTTTGTGCCTTTTGTGCCTTTTTGTGGCCATACCGTCTTTATTCGTTTCCTCACTCCGCGCCGTCGCGCGGGGGGACGTGGTACTTCGGTACCACGACGGCCACGTCGCACAGGCCCCACGGGGTCGCGCCCGCGAATTTGTCGAGGAGCGACGACTTTCCCTTGCGCTTGAGTGTGCTCGTCTCCACGATTTCCAGGCTCGGCGGGAGCGTGTTCTTGAAGCCCTGGAGCGAGTCGTGGTGCGTGAACAGGATCACCGTGCGCGGGCGGTGGTGGCAGTCCACCATGAGCTGGTTCACGCTCTTGGTGCGCACGTTGCGCATGTCGGACCGGTCGTGATAGAACGCGAGCGAGTCGCAGTTCCGCGGGAAGCACACCACTGCCACATCGTGGTCGCTTACGAACCGCTCGACCAGTTCCGGTCGGCCGAACGGTGACCGCTCGCGTGCGTACCACGGCACCGCGACGTAGTGCGCCACCATCACGAGCGCGGCCATTCCCCCGATCAGTGCCCGGGTGCGGAACGCGGTGTTCCATTTCGTGCGCGCCACGAACTCGCCGATCGCGAGACACAGGAACGGGTACGCCGGGAGCACGTAAGTCGGTAACTTGCTGCCGGAGCAACTGAAGAAGAACGCGCACCACGCCCCGGTGAGGAGCCAGAACCCGCCCGCGGACGAGCGGTTCGCGCTGTCCCCGGGTGCGGGGCGGAGCAACCGCCAGAAGTACGCCGCGAACAGGAGCGTTCCGGGCAACAACCCGCCGAGCAGAATCGGCACGTAGTACCAGATGGGCTGCAGGTGGTCGAACGGTTGCAGGAACCGCATCACGTTGTGTTCCCAGAAGAAGTACTTCAGGAACTGCGGTTCGCGGAAGTAAATCGCCACGTACCACGGCAGGTTCACCGCGAACACCACGCCGAAGAACGTGAGGTACCAGTACCACCGAACCACCGCGGGGGCAGGTTGCGTCTGTAACCCCTCCCCAACCCCTCCCCTAAACGGAGAGGGGCTTAAAACCATCCCGGGTTGCATGGCGTTGGTTGTATTTGGTTCTGTTCCCCCTTCCTTCTTAGGGAAGGGGGTTAGGGGGTTAGGTTGCCTTTCCCCCCCCCGCATCAGGAACCCGTACACCCACAGCGGCACGAACAGCAACACTTCCGAGATCGGCCCTTTCGTGAGGAACCCCAACCCCGACGCGACCGCGGCGGCGATCCACCACCCGCGCTTCAGCTTGCCGGTGCGCACGGCCTCGAACCCGCACAACACGGACGTCGTCACGCACAGCACGAGAAGGCCGTCGAGCAAGAGTAGCCGCGCCACGCTCACGAAGCCGGGCGCGACGGAAAGCAGCATCGCGGCCCAGAACGCGCTTCGTTCGCCCACGCTCCGGCGGCCGATCAGGTAGATGGCGAGAATCGTGAAGTGGACGCACAGCGCGGGCACGAGCCGGGCGGATTCCTGCGAGATACCGAACGCGCGGTAACTCAGCGCGGTCAGCCAGTACATGAGCGGCGGCTTATCGAGGTACGGTTCGCCCTGGAGCGTTGGCACCACCCACGAGCCGTTGACCAGCATCTCCTTCGGGATCTGCGCGTATCGCCCCTCGTCCGGTTCCAGCAAGTGAAACCCGCGCGTGGGGTACAGCAGTACCGCGGGAAGGAGCAGGACCAACAGTAGCGACAGCCGGCGCACCCGGGTGTCCGCGTCGGCCTTACCTGGAAACAAAATGTCCGTGAAAAGCAGCCGACACCACCCGATCAGACCCCCGTGTTCGCGCGCACCCATACCCCGCCTCCAACAAAGATGGAGGGTTATCGCACAGAATTGAAATTCCGGTCAACCCGGGCTGCGCGGGCGCCGCGTGGCCGCGCGTGGGCGCGCTTTATCCAGCGCCAAAATGAGATCCGAGTTGTCGCGCCCTTTTCACTGCGAGCGCCGAGTTTGCTCAGTACGATGAAGGGCGTCCATTCCTTCGGAGTGTTCCCATGAAGAAGCGATTGCTCGTGTCCCTGCTCGCGTTCACCGCGCTGGTCGCGCTCGCACTCGTGCCCGCGTCGTCGGCCGCAGAGCCGAACGAAGACGCGCTGAAAGCGGCCGTGGAAAAGGCCACCGAGTACCTGAAGAAGGCGCAAAAAGAGGACGGGAGCTGGTCCGCGGAGCCCCAGAACCGCGGTATCACCGGGATCGTGGTCACGGGCCTGATCCGCACCGGGACCAAGCCCGAAGACGAACCGGCGGCGAAGGGCGTGAAGTTCATCGAGAAACTGGTGAACGCGAAGTCCGGGCACATCGCGGGCGACGACTCGAAGGCCGGGCTGATCAACTACACCACCAGCATCAACATCCTCGCGCTCAACGCGGCGAACAAGGGCGACAAGTACAAGGGCGTGATCGGCAACGCCACGAAGTACCTCAAGGAGTACCAGTGGGACGAGGCCCGCGGGAAGAAGGACGACAGCGACTACTACGGCGGCGCCGGGTACGCGGGCGACAAGTCGCGCCCGGACCTGTCGAACACCGCGTTCTTCCTCGAAGCGCTCAAGGCCGCGGGCGTCGCAAAGGACGACCCGGCGTTCAAGAAGGCCCAGGTGTTCATCAGCCGGTGCCAGAACTTCGAGAGCGAGTACAACACCGCGCCGTGGGCCAAGAAGAACAACGACGGGAGCTTCGTGTACACCGGGGCCAACGGGGGCGAGAACCGGCGCAGCGACGACACGAAGAACGACCTCGGCGGCTACGGGAGCATGACCTACGCCGGCGTGAAGAGCATGATCTACTGCGGCATCGCGAAGGACGACAAGCGCGTGCAGAAGGCGCTGGAGTGGATCGGCAAGAACTACACCCTCGACGCGAACCCGGGCATGCCGGAGGTGAACAGCCAGCGCGGGCTGTACTACTACTACCACACGTTCGCGAAGACGATGGACGCGCTCGGCGTCGACGAGTTCGCCGACGCGAAGGGCGTGAAGCACGACTGGCGCGCGGACCTGCTGGCCGCGATCGCGAAGCGCCAGAAGCCCGACGGCAGCTTCGTGAACGACAACGACCGGTGGATGGAGGGCGACAAGAACCTCGTGACCGGCTACGCGCTCATGGCGCTGAGCTACTGCAAGAAGAAGTAAGCCGGGCGTGACGGAGGACGTGTGGACGAACAGATCAGTGTGCGGCAGGCGTACACCGCCATGTACGCCTTTCTGGAAGAACTCTACTCCAAATATGAGTTCGACCAGATTGGATCGGTGCTGGGCGGCCTGAGTCTACTGGCGGACGGGTCGCCGGCGGATCAAGCCGCTTGGTCCGATTGGTTGAGAGCGGTGGAACGCGCGAAGGGTAATCAGGTGGACATGGGTCTGCACATTCGCCAAACGAGCAAGTAATCGCGCGTAGACTTGAGTTACTGCAAAAATGAAGTAGTCGCCGAATGACAGAGCGAATTGTTTGTCGAACGCCCCTGATCGAAATTTGGGACGAAACAGGGGTGCTGCCGATTACAAGACATCGGGAGTTAGGTCGGTCCGAAATGACCGACCTCCTCCGACGAGGGCCAGTACGTTTTGTGGTGGCAGATTGTGGCTTTCCACTGCGGTGGATCGACCCTCAAGACTGTTACCAATTCTGGAAAGAGGAAGTGAAACAGCGGGTGGTTGAACCTTCCGCGGCCGGCTTTCGTTTAGTGGGTTTTCCCGGAGAGTATTGCTTCGTGGCGGTGGAGTGGGGAGGCAACGAAACCTCGCCGGTTGTTGTTCTCGAACGACATCATTGAGCCCCACGGTGGTGGGTTGTTGGTGAACCCCGCCCGCAAGGGCGGGGCGTTCGCCCCACCTTGTTCGGTAACCGCACTTGTGCTTGCACTCGCCGCCCTTGCGGGCGGGGTTCACCAACAACCCGCCACCGCGTGTTCTCCGTTCACTTCTTCTTCGCGGTGATAACGCGCGGGTTCTTGTTCAGGTCTTTGATGGTGGGGCCGAGTTCCAGTTCCGGGCGGTCGGCCAGGAACCCTCGCACCGCGTCTTCTTGCTTCCAGCCGATTTCCAGCAACAGTGACCCGTTCGGTTTCAGGAACGGCCCGACGCCGGCCGCGATGCGCCGGTAGAACGCCAGCCCGTCCGGTCCGCCGTCGAGCGCGAGGCGCGGTTCGTGGTCGCGCACCTCGGCACTGAGTTCGGCGAACTCGGACTGCGCGATGTACGGCGGGTTGCTCACGACCACGTCGAACGTGCTGCCCGGCGCGACCGGCCCGAACAGGTCGCCTTGCAGGAACGTCACGCGGTCCGCGACGCCGTGCTTGGTGGCGTTGCGCTTCGCGACCCCGAGCGCGTCCGGGGAGACGTCGACCGCGGTCACGCGGGAGTCCTTCTTCTGGTGCGCGAGGCTGATCGCGATGCATCCGGACCCGGTGCCGAGGTCGAGCACGGCGGGCGCGGGCAGCGGTTTGAGGATCTTGAACGCTTCGCCGACCAGGGTCTCAGTGTCCGAGCGCGGGATCAGCACCGCCGGCTCCACCTCGAACGAGAGGAGGTAGAAATCGCGCGAGCCAATGAGATACGCGGTCGGCCACCCGGCCACGCGGCGGTGGATCAGTTCGCGGAACTTCGCTCGTTCGGCGTCCGCGGGCTGCTCATCGAACCGCACGAACAGGTCCACGCGCTTGCAGTCGAGGACGTGCGCGAGCAGGATCTCGGCCTCCAGTTTGGCGCCATCAATGTTCTTCGATTTGAGGAAGTCCGTCGTCCACGCGAGAAGCGCTTTGATCGTCCAGACGGTCGGCGTCGGTGCGGGCATGAGAGGTCCGTTCTCGGTGAATGCGGGCGTTGAGGGCATTATTGCGAATCCCGCGCCGGTGCAACAGACCGGTTACCGTGCTTGCGGGCGCGCCGGGCGTCGGGTACAACATCACTCACTGGTCGTGCTTGTGTTTAGCTCGGTGCTTTGCACCAGGCTGATGTTGCGTCAGCCGAGCTGTTACTGTGCCGTTCGGCGCGGGGAAGGCTGTTCCAGCAACGCTATCGACCCCTGGGGCCACCCGGGGTGGAATTGCTGGGACAACCTCGCGAGTCGCGGTTTAATTCCACCCCGGGTGGCCCCAGGGGTCGGCGTTGCCGTGAGCCTTCCACACCCCAGGTCGAGAAGTAAAGCAAGCCGATCAACCGGGGCGCGGGCCGATCCGCGCCCCGGTTCGTTTTGACGAACGCGGCCGATGGGAAGTGCCAACGAGCTCCCAGAGTTCGCGTTCCATGACGCACCTCACCACCCGAGCTTCAACGGCAAGGTATCACAGGACGCGAACTCCGTTCCGCGCAAGTCGTTGCCCGAGGCCGGCTACAGAAAACAAGTCTTCTGCGCGGTCTGGTATGAGTTCGGTTGATCCGGTTAATCTGTCCAAAATTTTTTTCTAATCGTGCCGGCCGTTCGCTGAGCCGAGGTTGTCGTAAGCGTGAGGCGGTCGGTAGAGCCGAACGCGGTGGCCGTTCACTTCGCTTTCGGCCACGAGTTCACTGCACAGTCCGCGCAGGGCTTTCCACAAAATGGCCGACTGGTAGTGCTCGGCCTCGGCCGGGATGTGATCGAGTAGCGTGCGGGAACAGACCACCACCAGTCGGTCCTGCACGCGGGAGAACGCGACGTTCGCCCGGTTCAAATCGAGGATGAATTCGACACTCGCTTCGATCGCTGTTGGGTCGCTGACCGTTGCCGAGACGATCACAGTGGGGCGCTCGCCTCCCTGGAGGCGCTCGACTGTGTCGATCACCCCCACCGGCCCCTCAGTTCCCGACAGTGCGGCCAACCGCGTTGCGAGGAGACTGCGCTGGGCGCGGTGCGGGGTGATGATCGCCACCGAACCGGCCGGAAGTGGCGGCGCGGCGCCGAGTAATTGCTCCACGATCGCGACTTCGACCGGGTTGCTTCGGCGCGAACCGTCTTCGTCGTGGATTGCCAGGAACAGCCCGATGTTCCACTTCCAGACGTGCCCCCAGAACGGGCCGCCGACATCGGGGACCGCGGTCACGGTTCGCGGTAGGCCGGCCAGTTCGATCCGATCTCGACGGTACACGCGGGCGATCAACTCGCGAACCACCGGCGGGAGGCGGAACGTGAGCGTTAACCCAGACCATCGGGCGCTCGTCGCGGGTACGGTCGGGTTGCCGCCCTCATCCTGTGCCCCGATGATGCGCCGAACAGCATCGTATGCACTGGCGAACGGTTGGTAGAGCACCATCGGGGGGCGGTCTTCGGCTTCCCAATCGTGGGCCGTGATCGGGGCCAGTTGTCGGTGGTCGCCGGCCAGCAGAATTCGGCCGTTCGAGGGTACAAGTGTTGCGAGCGCCAGGAAGTGCGGAAACACCATCATGGACGCTTCGTCCACGACCAGGAGGGCCGCACCGAGTCCGGCCCCGCCGTTGAATGTCTTGAGTTTCTCGACCGCGGAGGCGAGTTTGAGCAATCCCGCCGTTGTTCCGCCGATCACCAGAACTGCACCTGTCGTGAGTTCGGTGAGTTTCTTTTTCACACCGAGTATGGCCGCAGGCAGGTTCTCGACCGAACCACCAACGACGTGTTGTGTCGGGTCGTTCGTGTGAACCTTGACCAGTTTAATTGGCGGAACTCGCCGGCCGTTTGCTGCAGCATGTTGGGTGAACGCTTCACGGTACCGGTCGATGCGCTCCAGCAAGTTATCGAGCGCGGTGTGCGTGTGTGCTGCGAGGAGCACGATGTCGCCCGCGCGCCCGCCTGCGAGCACCCGAAGCAAAACCGATAGGGCCGTGGTCGTGGTCTTCCCGGTGCCCGGCGGTCCCTGGATCAACTGGACCCGCGTATTCAGTCCTTCGACCGCCGCTCGTGCCTGGTCCGGCGAGGCCGGGTAGATGTTCGCGGGCGGGAGCAAGAAGGAATCCACCAACTGCTGTAGGCTACTGACTTCCGTGGTGGGGAGGGGAGTAACTGCGGGCGGCCGTGGATCGACTGGGTCGAACCATGCGTAAACGTGGCTCTGCTGCTGGAGCCGGTCGTCCACGCGCCCGGCGACGTAGTCCGATACGCTCTCGTCCAGTGTCGCGTAGCCGCGCTCGAACAGCATTTCCGCTTTTCGGCTCGCGCCGCTCGACAGCCGGTACCGGTCCTCCTCGGCGTACATGGCGTCCAGAGTCACGCGACCGGTCGGCCAATCGATCTCCCGCACCACACACGTGCGCCCCACGGCCGCGGTCAACTGCCCCACCGTCTGGCCCTGCTTCGGGTCACCGTTCCACGGTGACAGACGAGCGAACGAACCGGGACCGAACCGGCACCGGGCTTCCAGATCGGTCAGCGTTAACCCGCCGAACGCGAACAGTTCGATCGACCCGGTGATCGTGCTTTTGTCCGCACCGACTTTGACCTGTCGCAACGGGAGCGTGCGCCCGGCCGGTACGCGGGCGATCGGCGGAAGTAAGTGCGCAGCGACCCAATCGGACCTGCGAACGTGTTGGTCCAGCCGGAGGAAATCGGTCGCGGCGCGAGCCACGCCGTCCCGCCCGAGGCGAAATACGGGCAGCTCGTTGGCCGCCAGCGATGCTTTCTCGACGCCGGAATTCTTCGGGCTGATCCCTTCCTCGACCCAACGCAGCGCGTGAACACGCGCCCGAAGGTACTCGGTGAGCAATCCGGGTGTTCCGGCACGCGCGTAGGCCGCGAGTGATTCGCGCACGCGATCGTCGTTCGGATCGACTTTCGGCAACGTGCCCCACGCGGCGTGCCAGTACGGGGCCGGGAGCGCGTCGGAGAACCGGCTGCGCACCTCGAACACGTGCCCCGCCGCGCCTTCGTCTGGTGCCCACGAACCGTCCGGTTCGACCGCGAGGCGAATCGCGAAGTCGAAGATGCCCTGGGCGAACACGTGCGCGAGATCGTGTTCGTTCCCGTCAACGAGACGGGTCCAGTGGTACCGCCGGCCCGCCCACTCCAGAGATGTGACGACGCCGAGTCCGCGCCCGGTCCAACCGAGGGCGAAGCGCCGGTCCACTTCTTCCTGCACGGCCGAGTACATCAACTGTTCCAGCCCCTCGCGGCACCCGAACAGTTGGCGAATCGGGCCGAGTAACTCGGGACCGGCCCGGCTGCACCCTTCGAGCAGTTGGCGCACTTCGGAACGGGACCAGACGTAGAAGTGGACTGGAGCTGATGCGACGCCGAGTTCCTCGGCGATGAGGCGCACTAACCGGTCGAAGAACCGGCGGATCAACTCGCCTTCAGCAGCGGTGTCCGCGACGTAGTTGGTACCCGACCACGGGACCGCTTGGTACTCGATGATTTCGCGCCCGTCGGGGAGCGGGCGGTCCTCGTTCGTGGGCCGACTGCTCGCGTCTTTTTTGACTTCAAACCGCTCCCGTACTTCGGGCACGGCGCGCCCGTCGGCGAATGCTGTGTCGAGGCGCCCGGCGCTGCGCGTGACGTGTGCCGACAGCGCCCCGATGCGGTTCTCGGTGTAGTCGTAATCGATCGCGAGATAGATCCGGAGGAGCCGGTTCCCGTTCACTTCGTGTGGCGGTAAGTGCCCGACACCCGTATTCGGGATCGGCTCGACGCCAGACCCTACGACGGTGCGCGTTTTGGGGAGTGTGAACAATCGTGCACGGGCGCGGAGCCGGAGCCGGTCGAGGTTCTCGCTGAACCCGGGATCGCGTGCGAGTGATTCGATTTTGGGATCGAATAGAGGTGGGTTGGCCACCTGATCGAGTGTCTCCAGGCCGGCCGTGCGGAGCAGCCGCGTCGTGACCGGATCCAGCCCGAGGAGTTCCGGGCGCCGCAGGCGTGCGCTTTCGGTCAGGCAGTGCGGCGCGAACGAGCACCCGTCGCACTTTGAGTCGATCTGGAACCCGATCTCCGCGAGCGGGCGTGCGGCGGCGGCGTCTAAACGACCTTCCGGGGCGAGGAGCTGAGTAAGGTCCGCTTCTTCGTGCGTCAAATCGAGCGGCGCCAGCGCGAGAATCGACTGGTTCGTGTTCCGATCGGCATCAATTCGTGCCACGACGCACTCGATGGTCGTCCGATCGAAACTGTGGGCACCGACGGGAACGGGCTGGTCGCCGATGATGTCGCGGAGCAGCATCCGGTACGCGGCGACCTGGATGCGGTGATAGGTGCGGTCCCGGCGGCTCGCCTTGCACTCCACCAGCCACACGCGCGGTGCGCCACCGATCCAGCGGAGCAGAACGAAGTCGATAATGCCGTAGAGTCGAAACGCGCCCATGTTGCCGCCGACCGCGACCTGTCGGGCGTACCCCTGCGTTCCGGGTTGGAGGCGCGCGAAGACGCCCGCGAGTGCGTCCCATGTGACTTCGTCCCGCTTGCCTTTGGGCAGCGGAGCGGCGAGATTATGGAACCCGGATTCGACCAGCTCGATTTCCCAGCGGTCCTCGCGCCGGCGGCCCATTTCGGCGAGGACCGGGTCGATGCTGTCGCGGACGCGCTCGAAAAACGGGAGCGGGCCGACTTCACGAGCGGAGTGAACGGTGAGGTGGAACCGGCGATCGCAGGAGTGGTGGCGGACGTACTCCCCGAGGTCGGTAGCGGTGATGTTGATGCGGGGACGCGGACTCAACGCGGAACCTCGGCACGGCCGCTCTATCGGTCATCGGAGCGGGAGAAGACTGGGTGATACCATTTCGCGGGAACGAGAGGCAATCCCGGTTGACCCGCTACGAGTTCGGCCAGTCCGCGTGCTGGAGGACGACGCGGTAGCCGTCCGGATCGGCGAACGTCTTGCCCGATTTGTCCCAATACGGATTGAACGACTCGACCGGTTCGTGTCCGGCGACTTGCAATCGGGCGATCGCGCGGAGCCATTCGTCCCGGTCGGGCAAATAGAAGACGAGCAAGTTGTCGTCGGTCGGGGCTTTACCAACCGAGTGTCCCCGTTTGTGCGTAAACTCCAGGTGATACGCCGCGCCCCTGTGCCCCAACATGATTCCGTCAAAGCCATCGTGATCGCGAAACTCGCCGATCACCTCGAACCCCAACCCGTCCCGGTAGAATTGAACGACCGCTTCCAGCTGATCGGTCGGGCGCGCAATTCGTAGGTGTGCGGTCGCGATTGTTTTGGCCGGACCCATCGGTTCACCCTCTCTGCTCGCGGGTCAGGTTCTAAATTGATGGCACCGCGCCCGTTTGAAACTGGAACCCGAACTTGGAACGTCAGTCCCACGATCAACTGTGTTCCTGGCTCGGGATGCCACCCGGCGCGTGGCCGCCGGACCACTACACCCTACTCGGACTCGAGCGCGGAGCGGGAGATTTTGCCGACATCGAGTCCCGCGTGCTCGATCGCATGGAACTGCTCCGGCGGTACCAGCTCTTGCACCCCGATCCCGTCACGGCCGGGATGAACCGGCTCGCACAGGCGCTCGTGTGCCTCACCGATCCGACCGCGCGCGCCGCATACGATCGCGGGTTGGGCATTGCCATTGCGCCGTTCGAGGTGGTCGATGATGAACCGCCGAGTGGCGAGTTCGGGGCCGTGCGCTCCGCGGAAGCCGTTCCGGTCGAGGTGGCGTTCGAGTCGGGACTGGGAGCGCCCGGCGAAGATTCGAGCGCGGCCTACAAAGTGGCCGATCCGACCCCGGCGCCTTACGAGGTTGTGCCGGAAGAACTGATTGCGGAAGAACTGCCGGAACCGGACAACGCACCCGACGCGCTGCCGGCACTACCTCTGCCAGCGGTTCCCGTTGCGCGCATCAATCAGCTCAAACCGCGCACTGTTTATCGGCGACTTGCCGCGCTGCGCCGGGCACTTCGAGCGTGGGACGGACTGCGCCCGGTGATGGGGAACCCGACCGAAGCGCTCGCGACGCCGATCTCGGTATTGCTGTTTATTCGGGCTGTTGCGAGCGCTCGGGAAGCCATCCCGCGGGTCGCCTTTGTGCTCAACGAGCCAAGCGCACCGGGCGCGCTGGTCACCGCACTCGTCTCTTCATCACACGCCGCACACACGGTGCGCACACTGCTTCCTTCTCAGAGGCAATCGGTCGCGCTCGACTGGCGCCGCGGGTATGATGTGCTGCGGCGCGAGCACGATCAACTTCGCGCCCTCGCGCTCGGGCGCCGGGCACGCCGGCGCGCGAATTCGGGCGCCAATTTTCTGCTCGCGCTCCGGCGCACACCGGAACTGGCGCTCGTGGTGCTCGCGCTCGCGGCCCTCTTCGTAAGTCTAATTCGTCGCAACTCCTGAAATCGTATTTGCTTGACGCGATTCCATGTGCTGTCTAGACTTAGGACAGTTCCCGGATGATGAAACGGGCCGACTCACCGAGGGACCACGCTCGTGACCAAGAAAGAAATCGTCAAGACGATCTGCGACCGGGCTAACCACGAAAAGCTCATTCCGAAGCACAGCCTCACGCAGCTCGCCACAAAGGAAATCGTGCAATGGACCTTCGAGGCGATTATCGCCACGCTGGTCCAGGAGGGGCGCATTGAACTGCGCAACTTCGGCGTATTTGAAGTCAAGCAGCGCAGGCCGCGCAAGGCGCGCAACCCGCGCACGGGTGACCCCGTCAACGTCGAGGCGAAGAACGTGGTAACGTTCCAGCCCGGCAAAATGATGGAAGAACAGGTCAAGAAGTCCACGAAGATCGCGGAAGTGAAGAAGAAGAAGCCGCGCAAATCGAAGGCGGACAAGGCCGCTGCGAGGAGCGCGGAGCCGAAGACGGCTCCCGCACCGATCGCCGAACCCTCGGCCAACGGTAACGGTACGGTCCCGACGGAAACCGCGAGCGTACCCGCGGTCGTCAGCACCGTGACGAAGTCCGCGGTCGAGCCGGTGACGTCGGACGCCCCGGCCGCGACCTGAGTTCCACCCAAGTGTCTAAAACAGAAACCGCCGGGGAAAAATCCCCGGCGGTTTCTGTTTTGAGGAAATCAAAAAGAGCCCGTTACGGGAGCGCAGGTGGAAACCCCGTGCTCCCAATGAATTTCGCGACTAGCTCCGTGATTGCCGCTTGCGGTCACCTTCCTTCAGGTACAGTTTCCGCATCCGCACCGCGGCCGGCGTGATTTCGACCAGTTCGTCGTCCTCGATAAACTCCAGCGCCATTTCCATCGAGAACACGGTCGGCGGCTTCAGCACGGCGGCCTTGTCGCTACCGGACGCCCGCATGTTGGTCAGCGGCTTCGGCCGGGTCACGTTCACCACCATGTCGTTGTCGCGGCCGTGTTCGCCGACGATCTGCCCTTCGTACACGGCGTCCTGGGGAGCGACGAACAGGTTGCCCGAAAGATCTTCGGCCGAGTACGCGGTCACCTTCCCGGTGTCCTTCGAGATGAACACGCCGGTGGGGCGCCCGGCCTGCGCGCCGCGCACCGGCCGGTAGTCGAGGAAGTTGTGGTGCATGATCGCGGTGCCCTGGGTGCCCGTCAGCATCCGCGTGCGCAACCCGATCAGGGACCGGGCCGGGATGTGGAACTCGACCTGCGTGCTCCCGCGGTGGCTCTCCATCCGCTGGAACTCGCCCTGGCGCTCCAGGACCAACCGCATCACCGTGTTCTGGTGCTCCGCCGGCACCTCGACCACGAGGTGCTCGTAGGGCTCCTGCTTCTGGCCGTCGATCTCCTTCACGATCACTTGGGGCTTGCCGACCGCGACCTCGCCGCCCTCGCGGCGGATCGTTTCGAGCAGCACCCCGAGGTGCAACAGCCCGCGCCCGCTGACGATGAACTCGCTCTCGCGGGCGCCCGGCTTGACGCGCAGGGCGACGTTGTGTTGCAGTTCCTTTTGGAGCCGGTCGCGCAACTCGCGGCTCGTCAGCGGCTTCCCGTCCTGGCCCGCGAACGGCGAGTCGTTCACCCGAAACACCATGTCGAGCGTCGGCTCGTCGATGGTCAGCGGCGGCAGGGCGTGCGGCTTGTCGAACTCGCAGATCGTGTCGCCGATGTCCGCGTCGTCGATGCCCACGATCGCGCACACGTCGCCGGCCTTGAGCTCTTCGACTTCCCGCTTCGCGAGCCGGTCGAACTCGAGAACCTGCACCACGGTGTCCGGGAACACGGTGCCGTCCTTCTGCTTGACGACGGACACCTTCTGGTTCTTGCGGATCTTCCCGGCGAAGATCTTCCCGATGGCGATCTTGCCGACGAACTCGCTGTACTGGAGCGCCATCACCTGCATCTGGAGCGGGGCGTTCTCGTCCACGTCGGGGGAGGGAACCTTTTCCAGGATCGCGTCGAACAGCGGGCTGAGGTCCTTCGGCTCGACCTCCAGGTCGGTGGTGGCGATACCGGCGCGGCCGCTCGCGTAGATGATCGGGAACACGGCGGTCTCGTCGTCGGCCCCGAGTTCGATGAACAGGTCGAACATGAGCGCGTGGACGTCCGCGATGCGCGCGTCCGGGCGGTCGATCTTGTTGATGATGACGATCGGGCGCAGCCCGGCGGCGAACGCCTTCTTCAGCACGAACCGCGTCTGCGGGAGCGGCCCTTCGGCCGCGTCCACGAGCACGAACGCGCCGTCGGCCATCTTCAGGATGCGCTCGACCTCGCCGCCGAAGTCGGCGTGCCCCGGCGTGTCGATCAGGTTGACCTTCACGTCGCCGATGCGGATGCCGCAGTTCTTCGCGAGGATCGTGATCCCGCGCTCGCGCTCCTGGTCGTTGGAGTCCATGATGAGGCCGTGCTGGCCCCCCACCAGTTTGTCCAGTTCCTCGCTACGGAACTGACCGGACTGCCGGAGCATCTGGTCGACGAGGGTCGTTTTGCCGTGGTCAACGTGCGCGATTACTGCGACGTTCCGAATGTCATTCCGCTTCATGGAGTCGTTGCGAGTTTCGAGTTCGGGTTCCGGAACCAAGTGAACAACCCGTTCCAACAGGACCGGGTCCGATTTTCAGGGCGACTTCAACTTGGCACCTGAAACCCAGAAGTCGGGAACTTCCCTCGGGTCTGGTGGAGTCAAGCGCTTCCTGTAATGTAGAAGTTACGTGGGCCGCGCGGAAGGGCAGATGACGTGTGGTTTCAGTGAACATCACCGCGCTAGCGTTTGAGAGAGGTTGGCCGCGATGCTTTTATATTTAATTCGGCACGCCGAGGCCGTAGAACTCGGATCGCCCGGTGCGGCCCGGGACTTCGATCGCGCCTTAACGCCCCGCGGCCACGCCCAGACGCTCGCGATCGCGGAAGCGTTCGCCCGGCTGCGACTTACCGTCGACGCGGTCGCCGCCAGCCCGCTCGTTCGCGCGCACCAGACCGCCGTGGGGCTGCTGAACGTGTGGCAGCCCGGCACGCGGCCCGTTACGCACGACGCGCTCAGCCCGGACCGACTCAAGCCCGGTAAACTTTCCGAATTTTTGGCCGACGTCCCCGGTGACCGGGTGGCCGCGGTGGGGCACATGCCGGACCTCGGCGCCTACGCCGAGTGGCTCCTCGGTGCGGCCGACGGGAGCATTCAGTTCGCAAAAGGCGCCGCCGCGTGCATCGAGTTCAAGGGCGATCCCGCGAAGGGCAGCGGGAAGCTCCATTGGATCATCACGCCGGAATGGTTCATGTGATTGCGGGAATTTCTGATTAATTCTGGGGGCGCCTGTTTGTTCCCAGGGTGCGCGTCTGCGCCGTGACCCTGGGCTGAGGAATCTAACCCCTTCGGGGTAGGTTTTCAGCACATACAGGCGGTCAACTGCATTTGGACATCACCCACCGCCCTTGCGGGCGGGGTTCACCCGTGCCGGCGACAACCGGTTCTCCCGTGCATTCCCTGTGCGTGTTCTGTACCCCGAACGGGGTTAGATTCCTCAGCCCAGGGTCGCGGCGCAGACGCGCACCCTGGGAGCAAACCGCGACATCGGGGAATGTTCTTCATTCACTTCCCCGCTGAGATCCACCTGCGCCACGCGAGGTCGAGCGCGGGCAGGTCTTTTTCCTTCCACCCGGCCGCGTCGAGACCTTGCTGAACGGTCGGCATCGCGATGTTCTCGCTGGGCTTGAGGCCGTCGAGGAACATCTGGAATTTCGAGGCGCCGGGACCGTAAGCGAGGTACTCGGCGAAGCTGGTCGCGAGCACTTCACCGTTCGCGGATTTGGCATCGCTCCAGATGTCCGCGAGGGCCGGCGGTCGGCCGCCCTTCGTTAGCGCGGCTTTCGCCTGAGATTTGTACGCCACGTAGCGCTTCGAGGTAGTGCCCTCGGCCCGCATCGTGGTGACTCGGCCGAACCCGTCGCGCAGCCAGTCCGGAATGGTTTGCGCGCCCGTGCCTCTGGCCTTCAGGTGCTCGCCGGACACGCGGGCCGCGGTGCTCGCGTACAGGTCCGCATCGGTTGCCTTGCCCGTCACTTCGGCCGGATCGACGATGAACGGCGGTTCGGCGCGGAGGTCGGCGAACGCGCCCTCGGGCGGTTGCTGGAAGGCGCGCCGCATGAGTGACTTGTACTCCGCGTTATCGGGAACGAAGTAGACCGTCAGCTTGCCCTTCCAAGACGCCTCTTTCTCGTCGTACTTGAGCGTCTTGCGGGTCAGGGTTGTGGTCTTTTCGAGGACTTCGCCGAGCGCCTTGGCTTTCTCCGCGCTCACCGACCCCACGATGATGAAGTTGTTGGTCTCCACCACCGTTGGCTTTTCCAGCCCGGCCTTCTTCAAGTTCGCGAGAGCGGTATCCTTGGCCTGCTTCACCAGCTCCTTGTCTTTATCTTTGTCCTTATCTTGGGCCGAGGCGGGACTCGGTGGAGCCAGCACGATCGCGGTGAGGAGCGCGATACCAACTGCGGGCCGAACGCGAAGCAACATAGGCTGGGTCTCGGGGTACGGGTCGGGGCAGTGGAAGTGATTATAACCGACGTGCGGGCGCGAATGCTCGTTAGAACTGGCGCTTCAAAGGAGGTGCGTCCGTGCTCGCGTATTCCCCGAAGCGCCAGTTCGTCGGACGGGGCTTACAGCCCGAGTACGTCGTTCATCGTGTAGCGCCCGGCCGGGCGGTTCGCCATGTACTTCGCGGCCAACAGTGCGCCGCGGGCGTAGCTGTCGCGGTTGTGGCCCTTGTGGACCAGTTCCAGCGTTTCGCCGATCGTGGTGAAGATGATCGTGTGCTCGCCCACGTTGTCGCCCCCGCGCACCGCGTGGACCCCGATCTCTTCGGACTTGCGCTCGCCGATGATGCCCTCGCGCCCGTGAACGAACGCGCCGCCTTGCACGTCCTTGATGATCTCCGCGAACCGCATCGCGGTGCCGCTGGGCGAGTCCTTCTTGAACCGGTGGTGCCGCTCGACGATCTCCGGGTCGAAGCCCTTGCCCTTGAGGGCTTCCGCGGTGAGCTTCACGAGTTTGAACAGCAGGTTGACGACGAGGCTCATGTTCGGCGCGAACAGCACGCCCGTCATGTGGGCCGCGGCCTCGATTTCGGCCTTCTGCGCGTCGGTGTGGCCGGTGGTGGCGACGACAACGGGGATCTGCCGGTCCACGCACACGGGCAGGACCGCCATCGTGCCGACGGGCGCGGAGAAGTCGATGAGCGAATCCACCCGTAGCCCGAGCGGGATGTCGTAGCGGATCGGCACGCCGATCGCGCCGACGCCCGCCACCTCGCCCGCGTCTTTGCCCTGGAGCGGGTTCGTCGCCGAGTCGATGGCCGCGACGATTTCCAGTTCCGGATCTTCTTTCGCCAGCGCCACGAGTCGCTGACCCATCCGCCCGCACGCCCCGTTGATCGCAATATGAATCTTCATGTGTGCCTCGCATCGAGCGGGCGGCACTTTATTCGGAATGCCGCGTGCTCGTGGGGTCGTTGTACACCGCGCGGCGGGCACCGGCCGTTCGAGTGGCGCGGTTACTGGCCGTAAGGCACGCTGCCGTCGTAGAAGAGTTGGTTCGCTTTATCCATGTGGCGCTTCGGGGCGTGGCGCGCGGCTTGAGTTGCTGTATCCGTGGGCCACATCGTGAAGTGATCGGCCGCGCTGCGACAGGACGGCAGGTCGTCGTGCTCGAACACGAGTAATCCGCCTCCAACTTCGGTCAGCTTCTTCCCGCCCACGTCTGGGTTGATCGCGTAGCAGATCTGAAACGATCCACCGTTTGTCGGGCTGCCGAAGTTCCGGTCGGATGCGTCCGGGCAGCGGAACACGCGGAGCGAGTTCTCAACGAACGGCGTAACAGAACCAGTGGGTGTGTACCCGGGAAGGGCGGTCGTTACGGTCGCGCCCGTGCGGTTGTCGTAGGGGCACCACCACGTTTCGGTCGCCCCGGTGTAAGTGTTGGCCGGGTTGCACGTGAGGCACCGTTGGTCTTTACCGTCCTTCCACGGCGCCGGACACAGGCGCCCGAACGGGAGCGTTTTGTGGGCGTCGTGGTACATGTGAAGTCCGAGCCCGATTTGCCGGAGGTTGTTCCGGCACACGGTGTTGTTCGCCGCCGCTCGGACGCGCTGGATGGCCGGGAGCATCAGGCCAATCAGGATCGCGATGATCGCAATGACGACCAACAGTTCGATCAGTGAAGCCCCGCGGCGCATGGTACACCCGGCAAAGTGGCCGACCGTGTCCCGGTCGGCGCCGGGGACGATCAGGCGCGGGATTCGATGGCCCGGACGATCGCGGAGAGGTCGTTCGGCACTTGCACGGCGCGGTTCGCGAACGCGACCTGCTTCACCCCGCGCTTGCCGAGCTTCGCGTCGAAGGTGGCCTTGTCCGCCGAGTGGTACGCGACCGTTTCGTCCGAGTCCTTCAGCTCGTGTCCCGTCAACACACAGACGACGGAGTCGGACGGCGAAATCACCTTTTCTTGAACAAGTTGCCGCAACCCCGCGACGCTCGCGGCGCTGGCGGGCTCGCACCCGAGTCCGCCGGCGCCGATCTTGGCCTTCGCGTCCAGGATGTCCGTATCGGGCACCGCGCGCACCACGCCGTTGCACCGGTCCATCGCGCGCAGGGCTTTCGGCAGGTTCACCGGGCGGTTGATCTCGATCGCGCTCGCGAGCGTGTCGGCCTTGCGGTTGTTCGCGTCGAGCGCGGCGTAGTAGCCGTCGATCTTCGACTGGTCGAACTGCCCGCCGTTCCACCGCAGCCCGTTCTTCTCGTAGAGCTGGTAGAACGTGTCCGCCCCGCCCGCGTTGATGACGGCCAGGCGCGGGACGCGCGAGATCAGCCCGAGGTCCACGAGTTCGCCGAACGCCTTCGCGAAGCTCGACACGTTACCGAGGTTCCCGCCCGGCACCACGATCCAGTCCGGCACTTCCCAGTTCAGCGCTTCCAGCACGCGGAACATGATGGTTTTTTGCCCCTCCAAGCGGAAGGGGTTCACGCTGTTCACGAGGTAGATGCCGAGCTGCCGACTCACTTCCTGCACGCGACGCAGCGCGTCGTCGAAGTCGCCCTCGATTTGCACCGTGAGCGCGCCGTGTTCGAGCGCCTGCGACAGCTTCCCGTAGCTGATCTTCCCGCTACCGATGAAGATGACGCCGCGCATCATTTGCGTGGCCGCGCAGTAGATGGCGAGGCTCGCACTGGTGTTCCCGGTGCTGGCGCACGCGGCCCGGGTCGCGCCCGTCACGCGCGCGTGCGTGAACGCGGCACTCATGCCGTTGTCTTTGAAGCTGCCGCTCGGGTTCATCCCCTCGTACTGGAGGAACAGCCGGCCCGCGTTCAGCCCGGTGTATGCGGCCACTGCGTCCGCGCGCTGGCAGAGCGTCTGGCCCTCACCGATACTGACGATAGCGTCGTCCGGCGCGAAGGGGAGCAGCTCACGGAACCGCCACACGCCGGAGAAGTCCAGCGGGTTCGTGCGGTTGGCCCACTTGCCCTCGAAATGTTTGAGCGACTTGGGAACCGGGAGCTTGTTCCAGTCGTAAGCGACGTCGAACAGCCCGCCGCACCGGGGGCACCGGAACGCGGTGTCCGCGCGGTCCGCGGTGCCACCGCACGTCGGGTTGATGCAGCGCTGGAATACGAGGTCGGCCATTCTGAGATCTCGTGGCTCAGGGCGCGTGTTTTGTTGCACACACGGCGCCAACTCGGGGAGATAGAGACACTTCGATATAGGTTCTTATCAGCACAATGCACAGCGTAATTCTAAAGGATACCGCGCCGTGCCGATCGCGGCGCGCCTCAATTGCGGCCCGGTGACCGGATTGCATTCGGCCCGGTGCATCCGGGCGCGCGGCGTGGTATATAGAGGGTGCCCATCCCGGAGCCAGCCAATGCCCGCGCACCTGCTCTCACTCGCCGACGGTCCGAGTATTCTCCTCGACAAGCCGATCCTACTGTTCGGGCGGCACGAGGAGTGTGACGTGCAGTTGAACTCGAAGAAGGTGTCGCGCCGCCACTGCGTACTCGCGCAGGTGAACGAGTACCTGGTGATCCGCGACCTCGGCAGCACCAACGGCGTGCGGATCAACGGCGAGCGCGTCGCGGAGGGGAAGTTGCGCCCGGGCGACGAAGTGCAGATCGGTAACTTCAAGTATCAGGTGTGCGGCGACCTGCTCGGTCGGTCGAAGGAACACCCGTCTGCCGCGGACTACAAGAGCGTGCCGCCATCGGCCGGCGCGGAGGAGATCCCGCCCGAAGAGAGCGGGCCGGCGTCGGATTAGCAGTTCGTGAAGAGAAGGGGGGGTGTCGCTGTAGATTTGGGCGGTTACGCCGCCGCCCAGAGCGCTTGCCAATCGGGTGTGTGGCTCAGGGCGCGGAGTTCGACCAGCGGGCCGACGTGTTCGGCCCGCCACCGCGCGCCCGTTCGCTTCAACCGCAAGTTCACCTCTTGCTTGATCGTTCCCTCCACCGCACCGCTGCCGATACTCTGCCCGCGTGCCAACCGCGGGGCGTAATCCAAGCGGGTCGGGTGCTTGGCCATGTACGCCGCCAGCCCCAGCAACGGAGCGGTCGAGACGTCGCTCGGTGCCGCCGCGAGCACCCCGGCCAGCCACCGCTCCAGACCGACTTTCCCCCCGGCCACCAACGCCGCACGACCGGCTCGCGCCGGCGCGTCCGCCGCGCCCGTCGCGTCCCCGAAGGTGCCCTTCACCGCGTCCCCGACGTGTTCCAGGGCGTGATACACGTCCAGAACGCCTGCCGCCTGGGGCCAGTGGTCCGACGCCAGGTTCCAGATCCACTCGGCCCCGTCGCCCAGCACCGTCACATCGCGGGCGGTCGTCACGCCCAGCCGATCCGATTCCTCTCGCAGCCGGGTACCGAACGCGCCACACCCTTCGATCGCCGCACGCACCGTGCGAACGGTCGGGCCGGGCAAGGTGCGCGTGTCCCACTCCTCGGGAGTGGCCGACGCGCCCGCTTCTCGCTTGCAAAATAGGCCGACCTTCACGTCCCGCCAGCCGTCGCGCGTGTTCACCTTGCCCGCGTCGATCAGCACCTCCACCGCGCCTTTCGCGGTCGCGAACCGCCCCGCGTCGCCCCGGCCGGGGCGCGCGGCCGCCGCCCGCTTGGCCTGGGCGTGGGTCGCCTGACGAATCACCTCGTCGTCGACCTGCCAGCCGCAGAACTCCGCCACAACCTGTTGCGCCCGCGCGAAGGCGTGCTCGACGCCCGCCAGCACCAGCAACCGCGTCGCCTGCCGGGTGAGGAAGCCCTCGATCCCGAGGGCGTGGTCGGCTCGGAACGTGCCCCCGTGACCTCGGCACCACGAGTACTCGCGGTCGAGTTGGACCGGCCCGAGGGCGGTCGTCACCGTCCGGCGGTGTCGCCCTTTGGACCGCCACCCGGCGACTTTTTTTCCAGGTCGGCGCGAGCCTGGACGGTGGCCGCGAGGTTGTCACGGAGGAGCCGGCGACCGGTGCCCAATGCAAAGGTCTCGCAGGCCTCGAGTACGGTGCCGTGGGCGGCCGTCGTTCCCAACCGCCGCATCTCTTGGACGTAGGCGATGGCCCGTTCGAGTTCGATCCGCTCGGCGTCCGTGGTGTATTCGACGGTCAACGTGGGCATCCTGCCACTCCATGAAATGGGGTGAAATAGAATAACCCCAAGCCGATGCCCAAATCTACAGCGACACCCGAGAAGGGGTGGCTCGGGAAGAGAAGGGGTGAGAGTGTGAGTGGGTGAAGGGGTGAAAAGGCCCGAGCCAAGAGATTCGTGATGCGCCTGTTTGTTCCCAGGGTGCGCCCGCGTTGCGGTCGGCCCTGGGCTGAGGAATCTAACCCCCGTTCGGGGTACCGGCATTGGTCGCGCGGGCGTCGTTGTTTGTGGCGCCACCCACCGCCCTTGTGGGCGGGGTTCACCTGTACCGCACCATTCTCCCGGCGCGTTCCCTGTGCGTGTTCTGTACCCCGAACGGGGTTAGATTCCTCAGCCCAGGGCCGACCGCAACGCGGGCGCACCCTGGGAACAAACCGCGACACCCCGGATCAATCCGCGGTCGCACGAAACAACCAGGCGCGCCGAAAACCCGCGACCGCTCGGGGCCTTTTCACCCCTTCACCCGCTCACACTTTCACCCCTTCTCTTCACGAGCACGAGTCACTCCCGGAACAGCACGTCCACACCTGCGGCGTCGGCGGGAACGGTTTCCTGCGCGGCCGGCTTGTCGCCCTGCTTCCAGGTGAACGTTTGCGGCAGTTGTGCGTGCAGGAACGTCTTCGCGGGGAGCGTGACCGTCTTGCCTTCAATGGTCAGCGACAGGTCGCGGTTGGTGTGGTTGTAGAACCCGACCTTACGCAGCCCGTTCATGGCCGCAGTGCCGGACGCCGGGAACACACTCACCTTCGGCGCCCGCGCGCCCGTGAGCGGGCTGGACTTCGATTCCGACGGCTTGCCGTCCGGCATGATCGGCGATTCGGGCGGAACCGTGAGCGGCGGCAGCCCTTCCGGGGTCTTCGGCAGGGGCAATCCGGACGGCGGAATCAAGGCGTCCGGCGCCGGCGCGGGGACCGGCACCGCGGTCGCGCCGCTAGGCAACTCCAGGGAAGGCAGCTTCTGCTCCTTGTCCGGCTTCGGCAGCGTGGGGGCTAGCGGGTCGTTCACTTTCGGGAGATCGAGCGCCGGCGGCTTCGGTGCCTTGTCCTCCTTCGGCAAATCGAGCGACGGCACCTTGATCCCCGGTTCGTCTTTCGGGAGGTCGAGCGACGGCAGCTTCGGGGTCTTGTCGTCTTTCGGCAAGTCGAGCGGCGGGAGCTTGAGTTCCTCGTCTTTCGGGAGATCGAGCGCCGGCGGTTTCACGCCCGTTGCGCCCGGCTTCGGGTCCAGGGACGGGAAATCGAGCATCGGCTTCTTGGGTTCGGGCGGGGGCGTTTTACGCGGGTTCGTGTCGGTACCGCGTGGCACGTCGATCGAACCGGTCGTCGTCGGTGGTTTCGGGGCCGCTTCCGGTGTGGCCGGTTTCGGCGTCATCGGTGTCATCGGCGGAAGCGGTTCGGGTGAGCCGGTTCGCGGAGTTTCCGTGCCCCCAATCGGGCGCACACCCGGATCGCTGTTCGGCCTCGAGTGGCCCGTCGCGGGCGGGTTCGGCGGGGTGGTCGGGCGCGGGGTCGGGTTATTGGCGGCGCTATCGGGACGCTTGTTGGGTGCGGATTCGACACGGGGTGGACGCGACGGCGCGGCGACCGGCGCGCAGGGATACACGTAAACGGGCTGGTAATACATCGGCGGGTTGTAGTAAATCGGGGCGGGCGCCGGGTAGTAGTAGCCCGATTCGTAAACCGGCGATCCCCAACGCGGCCAGCACGCCGAAGCCCAGTCCGGGACCAGCACCAGCGCGAACAGCGCGCACAGGCAGAGTTGACGCTTCACGGTGGATTCCTTTCCGTTGTCGATCCTCTGGGCGCTTCCACGCCCGCCTCCCCACCACCAAAATCGGGCGGCACAACTTTGGGGGCACTCCGGGGGAACACAAGTTGTAACTTTTTCACTGGGAGCGATTCAACCCGACTTCTGAGGGACGCGAAATGCGGCAGTTCGGCACGTCGGTCGCGGTAATTCTCCTCCTGGCAAGCACATCTGCGGCCGAGCCGCCGAAAGCGGCCGAGGTGCTCGCACAGCGGTACGAACTCGGCCAGCGCCTCAAGCGGTTCGAGCAGGAGTGGGAGAAACAGGACAACCCGACAGCGCGCAAGCGCGCCCTCGCGCACATTCAGAAGCTCACCGAGCAGTTCCTGACGTTTCAGTTCGGTGAGGTCGCGCGGGCGCTCGATCGGGCCGGGTTCGCGCTCACCTCGGACGAAGAACCGAGCGTCACGCGACAATGGGCCTGGAGCCTCTTCGCGGTGCCCGAACTGCGCGTCGTAGACGGCAAGGCGCAGGAGTTGACCGTTACGATTAAGCAGTTCTACGTGCCGAAGTGCGATGTCCCGAAAAGTCCCGAGGTGCAGTTCTGGTTCACCGATAAGCAGATTACCACGCTCCGGCCCGACACGTTCCCGCACACGCTCAAGGTGCCGCTCCCGCCGCTCGGTGAGTTTGTGGGGCTGGACCGCAGACTGTACTTCATGGTGGAAAGCGGGCGCGAGATCCGCCGTACCGCGATCGGCATTTCGCAGATCGCGGACCTCGATGCACGTCTGGCCGCGCTCAAGAAAGCCATCGCGTCGTGGGAGGCGATCGACACGATCGAGAAGGCGACCGCTCGTGATCGCGCCGAACTGCTGACCGAACTGGTCGGCGGAACCGCGCCCGAAACGGATTTGCCG
This sequence comes from Gemmata sp. SH-PL17, assembly GCF_001610855.1. Taxonomy (NCBI): domain Bacteria; kingdom Pseudomonadati; phylum Planctomycetota; class Planctomycetia; order Gemmatales; family Gemmataceae; genus Gemmata; species Gemmata sp. SH-PL17. Next base: position 6,272,357 of record NZ_CP011271.1, on the reverse strand, counting down.
GCCGCGGACCTGCTCAAGAACGCGGAAACGATGCTCGACGGCAAGCCCTTCTTCACGTCGGCGAAATCGGGACAGTTTTGGCTCTCCGTACCGACCGACGCGAAGAAATCGGTCCCGACACGGATCTTCGTTCTGAGGGGGCTGGACCCCAAGAAGCCGGTTCCGGTTGTGGTCGCGTTGCACGGCGCTGGTGGGTCGGAGAACTTGTTTTTCGAGGGCTACGGTGCGGGGCAGATCGTGACCGAGTGCCGCAAGCGCGGGTGGGTGCTGGTCGCCACGCGCAGCGGGCTGAATTTCAGTAGCGCGCCGCCCGTTCCCGCGATTCTCGATCAGCTCGCGAAGCGGTACGAACTCGATCCGAAGCGCGTATTTGTGATCGGCCACTCGATGGGTGCGACGCAGGCCGTCGGGTTAGTGCGACAGCACCCGGACCGGTTCGCGGCCGTGGCCGCGCTCAGTGGCGGTGGCTCTGTGAAAGACGCCAAGGCGTTCGCGGACCTGCCGTTCTTCATTGGCGCCGGCGAAAAAGACTTCGCGCTCACCAGTGCCCGCGCTTTGAACAAGGCGCTCGTGGCGGGCGGCGCGAAGAACATCACCTACAAGGAGTACCCGCACGTCGAGCACATGGTGATCGTGCGCGAGGCGCTCGCGGACGTGTTCGCGGTGTTCGACAAACGAGCGAAGTGAATCACTTCTCGAAGTCGTAAACCGTTACCCGAACGCCGCGCCCAAGGAGGTGCTCCAGAACGAGCGGCTCGACCTTCGACCAGTCGCCGCCCGCGAGTCCGCACCCGATGCGCGGCATGTGAACGGACGCGCCCAGTTCGAGTGCTTTTTCTGCAACCGTCCTCAGACCGGCGGTGATGGCATCGTACCGCACCGGCGGACCGGAGCTGCCCGTTTTCGTGCCGCGCTGCCCGATCAGGTTCGCGACCCAGATGTACGGCTCGACTTGCACGAACTGAACGGCACCGAGGGCGAACCCGTCCCGCGCCGCGAACCACGCCCGGTACGCGGACTCTGGTTCGCTCCAGCGGCGAGAAAGCGCGAGCACGAACCCCTTTCCCCACCCGCCAACGTCGTTACAGACGTGGCAGATAAGTTTGGTCCCCTTCGCTTGCGGACAGGTCGCGTCACCTTTGAGATAAGTGATCCCGCTCATGGCGTTCCCCTAATCGCGTGCGATCAAGAAGGACGAGACTCCGCGGGTGCGGGTTCGCGGTGGGTCGGCGCCACCCCGAACGAGGCGGCGTTGTCCCCCGGAAGCAAATCCGGGATGATGGGCGAGAGTACCCGCGGGAGCGCGTTGGTGACGTTCAACCCGTGTCACCACGCTGCCCTCATTGAGCCGATTCAGCACATCCTCGAGGTCATCATGAGCGCCCTCACGGTAGTTCTCCTCAATGCGTGCCTGCCCCTTGCCGCGCCCGTCCCGCACGCGGAACAACTGGCGTCGCTTCCCGAGGTCGCCAAGCGGCTCAGGGCCGGGGGACCGGGCGACACGCTGATCGAGGCGGGCGTGAAGCGGATCGCCGCTGTTCCGGCCGCGCAGTTGACGGACGAACTCGCCTTTCTGAGTGCCGTCGCTGACCGGCGGTTGCCGGAACTGCGACTGCGGAGGGAACTCGGAGACGTGGCCGAGATCCTGGAACGGAAATATCGAGACGACCCGGACGCGCTGCTACGGGTTCTGCTCCTGAAGGCCGATCTGTACCGGGATTGTCTATCGGACCGGAAAAAGGAGAGGGAGATTCTGGAGAAAGCAGAGGCCCTCCAAGCGGACCTTCAGGCGCGGCAGGCGGTGTCCCAGCTCACCGTTTACTTCAAACTCGGAGAAAGTTCCCTGGGCGCGGTCGACCCGAAATCGGGAACCACAAATAAGGCGCGCGAGTACTACGCGAAGGTAATCGCGTTCGAGTTCCCGGCCCGCCCCACCAACCCGTACTACGGTGAGTACCAGGCCGCGTACACCAAGGCCGCGTGCCGCCTCGTGGAAATGTCAACGGACACGGAACTGAAGAACTTGCGGTTCCACCCCTTCGCCTTCGAGATGCTGGCAAAGCACTATCCGGACAAAGTCAAGCTCATCAGCAACGAGAATCCCTGGGTCGCGGAGTTCAATGCCCGGGTCGAACGGTGGCTCGAACTCGAGGCCAAGAACTTGCCCCAGGACAGCCCGATGCGCGTTCACTTCGCGTTGGTGCTGGAGCACCTCCGCAAGAACAAACCGTAACCGGTCGGCGAGGTGGACCGGGGCGCTTTATTGGGACCGCAATAGGACCGAGTGCGGGTGCGAATCGTCTGTTCTTCTGGAGCGACCGATGAGGGCCGCTACAGAAGCCACCGAACCAATAGTGCGTCAGACGAGTTCCTTGATCGGTTGGGCGCTCCCTTCCACGAGGTACTGCGGGCGGCCGGTGAGGTCCGCGAGCGTGGCCTTGTCCGCGTCGATCCCGAGGTTGTGGTAGAGCGTCGCGAACAGCTCGCCGAACGTGACCGGGCGCGACGCCGCTTCGCCCGCGATCCTGTCCGTGCTGCCGATCACCTGCCCCGTTTTCATCCCGCCGCCCGCCATGAGCGCGCAGTTCACCGCGGGCCAGTGGTCGCGCCCGACTTGCGCGCTGATCTTCGGCGTGCGCCCGAACTCGCCCATCACGATGACGGTGCAGTCCTTGTCCAGCCCGCGGTCGTGCAGGTCTTCGACCAGCGCGCTGACGCACTTGTCGAACGGCGGGAAGTCTTCCTGTTCCCGGAGGAAGATCGAGTTGTTCGCCCGGCCCTCGGCGTTCATTCCGCCGTGCCAGTCCCACTTGCTGTAGTTCAGCGTGACGACTCGCGCCCCGGCTTCGATGAGGCGCCGGGCCATGAGCAGGCTCTGGGGCACGCGGGGCGCGCCGTTCGCGTCCATGAAGACCTTCGGGTCGCCGGTGCCGTACCGCTCGACCACGCGGAGCGGCTCCTTCGAGAGATCGAGCGCCTCCGCCATGCGCGACGACGTGAGCAGCCCGAACGCCTGTTCGGTGAACGAGTCCATCGCTTTCAGATCGCCGGACGAGTCCCGGTCGCGGCGCATGTCGTCGAATTTCTTCAGCAGCGATTTGCGGTCCGCGAGCTGGTTCACGGTGACGCCGCGGAGGATCATGTCGTCGCGGGTCGGTCCCATCGCGCGGAACGGCGTGAGGGCCGGTCCCAGGAACCCCGGTCCCGGCTCGTTGTACGGCCCGTGCGTGCAGGTGTAACAGAGGCTCACGAACGGCGGCACGGCGGGATCGGCCGGCCCCTGTAACTTCGCGACCGCGGACCCGAACTGCGGCCACCCGCCGGCGGGCGTCGGCTTCTTCGGGTCGAACCCGTTGTACACCTGGATGGCGTCGTGATCGGCCTGGTTGCCGACGAGCGAGCGCACGACCACGAGCTTGTCCATGATCTTCGCGAGGTGCGGGAGCGCCTCGCAAATCTGGATGCCGTTCACGTTGGTCGGGATGGGCTTCCACGGACCCGCGACCTCTTTCGGCGCGTTCGGCTTCAGGTCGAACATGTCCTGGTGCGGCGGCCCGCCGACGAGGTAAATGAGGATCACCGACTTGTGCGGCGAGCGAACCCCGGCCGCGGCTTCCGCGCGGAGCAAGTTCGGCAGCGTGAGCCCGCCCAACCCCAGCGCGCCGATTCTCAGGAACCCGCGACGCGGAATGAGATGAGGCGCGGGTGGTACGAGGGACGCGGTGCGTGCGGACATGGCTTGGCTCGCGTTGGGTGGGAACGCTACGGCGGGCTGTAAACGAGAGGCAGGAGGGAGTGAGAACAGTTTCTACGAGGCCGAGTGCCACGTCAACGGCTTTTCTGGCTGAGTTCGGGATCGTTTGGTGTGGAGATAGGTAAGCGTGAGTGCCAACGAGCGGGTGGGGTTGTACGGCTGCCAGAATCGCTTCTGATCGCTCGGCAGAGTTTCGGACCGAGCTGGGATCGGGTACGCTGGGAACGAGCTTTGCAGTAGCACCCAGAGCCGCGCACGGGTCGAGGTCACCCAACCGGTGATTGTGCGGATCGCGCGAGCGTGGTGCTGAAGCGCCTGCCTGCAAACGGGCTTCGTCCGAGACGGAAGAGATGGGCCGAAATCGATTGCGGGCGCGAGTGCGTTACACCAACTCCGGGATCGAGGTGCCTCATGGAAGCATCCGTGATCGAGAAGTTCGTCGAAGATCTGGACACCGCGTTCAAAGCGGGCGACCCGCGCGCCGCGACCAAGGCATCCGAGACCTCGTGCGTAGAAGCTTTGCAGGGCATGTACCGAGCGGCCGTCCGAGGGGACATTGCGGCGTTCCTCGGGGCACTCGCCGAGGACGTGGAGATGGAAAACGTCGGCCCGGAATCGATCCCGTTCGTGGGGCGCTGGAACGGGCGAGAGGCCGTGGCTGCGGCAGTGGCGCGCAACTTCGCCTGGCTGGAGGACCAGCGGCCCGAGGTTCTGACCGTGGTCGCGCAGGGCGACACCGTGGTGGTACACGGACACGAGCGCGGCCGGTTTAAACCCACGGGGCGCCCCTACGCGATGCACTGGGTGCAGCTCTTCACCATGCGGGACGGGTGCCTCGTGCGGTTCCGGCAGGTGTTCGACAGCGCCCAGATGGTCGACGCCGTGGCAGAGTGGAAGCCACAGTAGCTCGGATCGGAGCTTTCCGAGAGAGAAACGCTATTGTCGCCTTAAGACACTCACGAGTTTCACCATGATTTGGCCATTCCGCCGGCGCGATTCCGATACCCCTTCATCCCTACCCCGCTCCCGTCCCGCACAACTTCGGATCGAGTCTCTGGAAGATCGGAGCGTTCCCGCGGTGGTGGTGAGCGCCACCGGTACCAACTTCTTCCCCAACCCGTTCGGGGGCGGCCCCTTCTTCCCCTTCGACAACTTCACGGGCACGGTCCGGTCCGCGAGCGGGGACGTGAACGGAGACGGAGTCGCTGACATCATCACCGCACAGGGCGTCGGGACTGGGAGCGCGTCGCGCATCCGGATCTTCGATGGGGCCTCGTCCCGGTTCCAGTCGCGTGCGGTAGTGATTGCGGACTTCTATGCCTATTCCAACGTTCCCGACGCGAGCCAAACGCCCGGGTTCGCCGGGGGCGTGTTCGTCGCGTCCGCGGACCTCAACGGCGACGGGTTCGCCGAGGTCATTACTTCGCCGGGAACGGGAGCCAGCGGGCACCTCAAGGTGTTCAACTTTAACAACGGGGCGGGCGGGTTCCTGGGAAGCGCTCCGAGCCTGCGTGCGAGCTTCTTCGCGTACCCCGGCTTCCTGGGCGAGATTCGAGTTGCCACTCTGGACCCGGGCAGCGGCCAGTTACCGTTACTCGTCACTGCGTCCGGCGCGGGCACCACGCAGTCCGACATTCGGCTCTACACCAATGCGTTCAACATCGGTTCGGTCGCGTCGGGTACGCTCGTGGTGCCGGCCGTGCAAATGTTCCCGTACCCCGGATATTTGGGGGGCGTGTCGATCGCGGGGGGCAACGCGGGGCGCTTGTTCGTGTCCCCGAACGTTGGACAGGCGCAAGTGACCGAGTTCGACCTGAACGCGCCCGTCGGAGGCCCGATGACGCTTTCGCCGGGCGTCACGCTCTCGACCGGGTTCAATGCTCCGTCGGACGCGCGCCTGGGAGTGTCCGACGTCAACGGGGATAACGTGCCCGACGTGCTCACCTCGTCCATCGGAAAGAACGCGACCGGCGCTATTTCGATCTTCTCGCTGAGTACGGACGCGCTCAGCCCCCTCACCGGTCTGTTCGGGTTCCAGGGGTTCGGGTTCTTCGGGGATTCGTGGGTGGGCTAGCGCATTCGGGCAGTGATAACGGGTGTTGGTGGAAGGGAGTCCGCAAACGAGCTCCCTCCGTTGCTACAGTGCCCCTGAGAACTGGCACCATTTCACGGTTCCCGACGCGGAGACGCCGCATGCTGATCGCGCTAGCCTCCCCACGAGTCGCGTCCTCGGTTGAGGACGGACTGGAAAAGACCAAACAGTGCTTGGCCGACGCTGCGGCTCGTGGCGCGGAGATCGTGTGCTTCCCCGAAGCCTATCTGCCGGGGTTGCGGGGACTGGACTTTGAGGTGCCGCCCTTCGACCGAGAGCAGCAAGAACACGTTCTCCGCGTCGCGTCGGCGTGGGCGCGAGAGTACAAGATCGCCACGATCCTCGGGATGGAGTGGCACACGGACGCGGGCCGACACATCGCGGCCGTCGTCGTGAATGCGGATGGAGAAATACAGGGCGTTCAGACCAAAAACCAACTCGATCCGTCCGAAGAGCCGCTGTACGTTCCCGGGCGCACCCGGCGCCTGTTCGAGGTCAACGGCCTCAAGTTCGGTGTGGTGATCTGTCACGAGGGGTTCCGCTACCCCGAAACGGTCCGGTGGGCAGCGGTTCGCGGCGCCAAGGTCGTGTTCCACCCGCACTGCACCGGCAGCGACAAAACGGGACCGCAACTGACACAGTGGGGGGCGACGGATGCGCCGTACTACGAGAAGGCGATGATGATGCGCAGCCGGGAAAACACGATCTACTTCGCCAGCGTCAACTACGCCTTCCGCCACCAAGAATCGGCAACCAGTCTCATCGCGCCGTCGGGCGAGTGCCAGGCGCATCACCCCTACGGTCGGGACGGCGTACTGGTGCAGGACATCGATCCGGATGCCGCTACGGGACTGCTCGCGTCCCGGTACGCACCGGGGCGATATCAGGAATCCCGCGCCGAGTGAACGCGAGTGAATTTTTTGCGTCCGAAAGGGAAGTTTTGTTTTTATGTCCATTGTGGTCGCGTGTATAATTGCGATATGCCCGGGCGAACGGCCGGCGTAAGCCGGCTGACAAACGATCGCAGTGTGTTTAGGCGAACGGCCGGCGTGAGCCGGTTGGTGGAAGTGGTCACGTGGATCGAGACTCTCACCACACCGGCGAGAGCGCGGTCCGTGGCTGCCACCAGCTGGCTCGCGCCGGCCGTTCGCCTAAGCGCCGTAACCGACCACCCAAATACCGATGCGGGTCGTGCGAAATGTTAGCCGTGGAACGGGCAACAAAAGAGCGAAAGTGTCAAAACGCCGGAGATTTTGGAGATTTTTGCTCGGAACGAGGCTTTGCGGCCCAACTTGTTAGCAAATGTTAGCCACGGAATCGGAGGGCGTTTCGGGCGACATTGTTACGGTCTTTTGTCGTTGTGTTAGGTCGCGGTCCGCTGATAGTCTGACTGCTGGAAACCCCGCGAGGTACCCACATGCTGAAGACGATTTTCGGTTTCACGGCTCTCGCCGCACTGGTCGTCGGCACGTCCCTGCCGCGTTCGACCGGCGCGGACGATCCGCCCAAACCGGAAGAACTGCCCGAGTACCCGTTGCTCGACAAGAAGAACACGGCCAAGGCCGTTACACCGGACGAAAAGACCATCGTTGCTGAACTGGCGCCCGACGGGGACAAGAAGAAAATTGTTCGCATCGGGATGATCTGTGAGGTGTGCTTGCGCGAGGGGGCGCTCGAACAGTTCCTCTGCAAAAAGGGCACGAAGGAGCACGAAGCGATCGTCCGCATCGACCAGGACGCGGAAATGGTTCACCTCGCGCTCCTCGCGGCCGGTGCGAAGGTCGGCACCCCCACGCAGTTCGTGAACGCCCAGACCGGCTGCCCCGAGTTCAAGGCCGCGACCGGCAGCAAGGTGAACGTGTCCGTTCACTACAAGCACAAGGGCAAGCTGCACACCCACCCGGCGCAGGACTGGATCTGGGACACGAAGAAGAAGGCCCCGATCGAACACACCTGGGTGTTCGCGGGCAGCCAGTTCATCAAGAACCCGGACGACCCGAAGGCCAAGCCGTTCTACGGGGCCAACAGCGGCGACATCTTCAGCATCTCCAACTTCCCGTACTCGACCCTGGAGATGCCGGTCCAGATCAGCAAGGACGAGGCCCAACTCACTTACGAGGCCAAGACGGACAAGATCCCGCCGCTCGGTTCCAAGGTGTGGGTGATCCTCGAAGTGGTCGCGGAGAAGAAATGATCGAACGGACGTTTGGTGCCGCGTTCGGTCCGCTGGGCCGGTGATTCGCGCGGCACCAAACACCTGCGTTTTCTGCCAACGGCGGCCCGATCTCTCCGTTAGAACGTCGTTGCGGCGCCGTTCTCGATTCGCTATTCTGGGCTGAATACAGAATCGGCAATCCGCCGCCGCGGGTGCGTCGTCATTCCGTTAGCCGCCATTCCGCCCGCGAACGACTCTCGCCGCGGGAACCCCAGTCGCAGAGGGGCGCATGTCTATCCCGATTTCGTGTGCCGGGTGTAAATCCACGTTTGAAGTGCCGGACAATTTGGCCGGCAAGACGATCCGCTGCACGTCGTGCAAGGCGCAGATGACGGTACCCGAAGCACTCGAAGTGGCCGGGAAGAGACCGTCCGCTTCTGCTGCCAAAACCGCGCCGCAGAAGTCGGCTGCTAAAGCTGTTGTGGCAGATGATGACGAGGACGACGTCAAAACTAAACCGGGGAAGGGCGGGGGCGGTGCGAAGAAGTCCGGTATCGTCGGCTCGACCCGGAAGCGCCGGGACGACGATGATGACGACGATGACGACGATTACAAGCCGGCCCGCAAGAAGGGTAAGAGCCAGAACGGTTCTGGGGCGATGATCGCGATCGTCGCAGCGGGCGTGGTCGGGCTGGCTGCGATCGCGGGCGCGGGGATCTGGTTGCTTTCCGGCGACAAGAAAGACGAAACCGCGGCCAAAAGCGACAGCACGAGCAACTCGTCCACCCCTCCCGCGAACTCCGGGAGCATGATGCCCGGTGGCCCGGGTGGGCCACCGGGCATGCCCGGACGACCCGGTGGCCCCGCCGGTGGTGGTTCGAGCGGCGGACCGCCGGGCGGGCCACTGCCTCCCGGTGGTCCCGCCGGAGGAGGTTCGAGCGGTGGTCCGCCTACTTCCGTGTCACTTCCCCCGGGCGGTCCTGCCGGCGGGGGTTCGAGTGGCGGTCCGCCGGGTGGGTTACTCCCTCCCGGTGGTCCCGTCGGTGGTGGTTCCAGTGGCGGACTGCCTGGTGGCCCGGTTTACGGTCCGGGCGGCATGAGTCCCGGTCCCGGTGGGGCGATGCCCCCGGTGCCCCGGGACGCCCCCCGGGCGCGCCCGGCTCTCTGATCCCAGGTGGCCCGGCCGGCGGCCCTCCCGGTCAGCGGCCCCCCGGGGGCGCTAGTATCGGTGAGGGGGTTCTTGATCTCACCAAGGAACAACTCGGAACCCCGGGCGAATGGGCTACTTACAAGGGCGAAGGTTACACCGCCGAGTTCCCAGGTACGCCAGCCGCGGACACAAAAACGGCCCCCGCCGGACCGCTCGGCAACGTCAGTGTGAAGCTCGCCGTACTCGGAAAGAAGGGCGAATTTGCTCTGGCGATCGGGACAATGGATCTGCCGTTCGCGCTCGACCAGACCGCGGCCCAGCTCGCGCTGAAACAAGCCTTTGACGTGCCCATTCCCAATGTGAAGATCCTGAACCCGCGAGAGGTTACGGTTGACGGGTTCGCGGGGCGCGAGGGCGAGATCGAAGTAGCCGGAGTCGCGCCGGGCAAGATGCGGTACGTGATCGCGAAGAACCGCGTGTTTTACGTGTTCAGTGTGAGAAAAGCGGGCGCGGACGAAACCGACGAGCAGCGGTTCCTCAACTCGTTCAAGATCACTTACAAGGGCGACGGGGTTCCGAGCGCCCCAACCCCCTGGACCGGTGACGGGAACCTGAAGGCGAAGATCGATCCCTTTTACACGGCCGCTTTCGATGTGGAGAAGAACGAAGTTTTCACGTTCGATGTGCGCGTCATTACCTCGGGCCAAAGCCAACAGATTAAAGGGTGGCTCCGGCGCTACACGTACCCCGATTTCAAGAAAGTTTCGATCCACCGGGTGCCCCAACTCAGCTCGCGCGCCGTCGTCGACGGCAAGGGCGGGTTGCTCTACACCGCGACGATCACGAACCCGGGGGTCACAACCAAGCAGAGCCAGTACGACAACGCATCGGCCAGCGGCGACGTCGCAATTTACGACCTGAACGCACTGCGCGACGGGAAAACGGCCGACGGAAAGGCGCTGGACGAAAAGACCGAACTGAAGCCCGTCGCGACGCTGACGGTCCGCCACACGATCAACGCCATTGAACTATCCGAGGACGGCAAGAGCCTCTACGTCCTGACGACCCACGGGGCGCCGAAAAAGGTGTCAGAAATCGTCGCATACGACACCAGCACGCGCAAGGAAACCGCCCGCAAACAACTGCCTGAACCCGCACGGGACATGACGAAAGCCGCTGACGGCAAGAGCTTTATCGTCATGGGTGACTACTCCGTGAAGAATAAGACTTCGGACGTTCTGTTATTCGACATCGCGACGATGACCCCGCAGCCTTCGACCTCGTTCCAGGGGCCTGTACTCGATGTGGCCCCCGCGACTAGCGGCGGCATGCTGGTGACCGTAGCCCGGCTGGACACACCGGCGCTACCCGCGGGCGGACCAGGTGGGCCGGGAGGAGGTATCGGTGGGCCTCCGGGCGGACCGGGTGGCCCGGGCGGTGGGCCTCCCGGTGGCCCGGGCGGTGGGCCTCCCGGTGGCCCGGGCGGTGGGCCTCCCGGTGGCCCGGGTGTCGCTCCTTTCCCTGGCGGTCCCGGCGGGGGCGGACCTCCGGGTGGTGGGGCGCCCGGGTTCCCCGGCGTTGGTGGCCCGGGCGGACCCGGGATGATCCCCGGTGGGCCGGGCGGACCTGGGGGCGGCCCCGGCGGTGGGCGTCCGGGCGGCGGACAGAACAACGGAGGGAACGCGGCTCCGCAGATCCAATTCAAGATGTTCATGCTGAAGGGCAGCACGGAAATGGACCTCGGCGTGGGCGCGCGGTCCGCGAATGGGGGGTACGCCGAGTACGACCTCGCGAACAAGAGGCTGTTCGTGTCGTCGTTCCGGGGCAACGGTCTGGACGTGTACGAGGTGACCGACGCTGACGCGGCCAACGGTTTGAAACTGAAATCGTCGATCCGCACGGTCAAGAACGAGTCGGTCCAGGGGCATTTCTTTATGGCCCCGGACGGTAAGGCACTGTTGTTCCACAACGGTATGGTCATCGATCCCGACAACGTGGGGGGCGGAACCCCGGGTGTGACCAACAGTGGTGGGAACTCTGGTTTCCCCGGCTTCCCGGGTGGTGGACCGGGAAATCCCGGCGGAAATCCCGGATTCCCTGGTGTGCCTCCAGGGGGTATTGGTGGCCCGGGGATGCCTCCAGGTGGTTTCTCCCCTCCCGGTGGACCTGGCGGTATTCCGGGGATGCCTCCCGGCGGGCTGTCGCCCGCGCCTGGGGCGATTCCTGGAAGTCCTCCTGCCGGTCCCGGCGCTCCGGGAGGGTTTCCGATGCCTCCAGGCGCTGCGCCCCCGGGGGCAGCACCGGGAGTTCCTGGAAGTCCGCCGGGTAAACCGCCTGCTCCCGGATCGCCTGCCGCTCCTACTACTCCGGGTGCTCCCGGAATGCCCGTCGATTAGGGCAAAGCAATGAAAAACGAAACCGCCCCGCTCAAAAGCGGGGCGGTTTTTGTTTTGTGCGGGATTAATGTTACTTCACTTCGACTTTGTCTTCCCGGAACCGGTAGCCGATGCTCCGCACGGTCTCGATCAGGTCCGCCGACCCGCCCGCTTTCGTGAGCTTCTGGCGCAGCGTCTTGATGTGAACGTCGATGGTCCGTTCGAGCACGATGGAGTTGTCGCCGATCGCGGCTTCCATCAGTTGCTTGCGGCTGAACGCGCGGCCCGGCTGCCGGACGAGGCACTCCAGGAGTCGGAACTCGGTGGGCGTGAGGTCGAGAGCTTCGTCGCCGTAGGTGACGCGGTGCCGGATGCGGTCGATCTTCACGCCACTGTAGTCGGTCACGTCGCCCGGTTCCCCCTGGCCCTGGGCGCGGCGCAGAAGTGCCTTCACCTTGTGGAGCAAGATCTTGTTGGTGAACGGCTTACCCACGTAGTCGTCGGCGCCGAGCGAGTACCCGACCACCTGGTCGGTTTCCTCGGTTTTGGCGGTGATCATGATGATCGGCATGTCCCGGGTGCGCTCGCCGGCGCGGAGCTCGCGGCACACGTCCAGCCCGTTCATCCCCGGCAGGTTCAGGTCGAGCAGAACGACGTCGGGTAGCGTGGTTTGGGCCTTGCGTAGCCCCTCCAGTCCGTCGTTCGACACCGTGACCTCGAACCCTTCCTTGTTGAAGTACCAGGTGAGCGACTGGGTCAGCCCGCGCTCGTCCTCAATGATCAGAATCCGCGGTTGCGCCATCGGGGTTCCCTCGTGCGTAGCGGACGGCCCGCTCTGGAGCGTGGGGGCAATTCCGGGGCGCGGGAAGGTAGGGGTCGCGATCACGATGTTGGTTCCCGTGGGTACGTTAAGCGGTCCGACATCTAACGCTAGTTTACCCGGAAAACGGACTTTGGGTGCGGTGGAGTTGTAGTTATGGGGTGTGAAGAACGAGTAAAGGACGGGTGAAGTGCTGTAGAGAACTGTCTATTCGTATGACAGGAACTGAAAAGCCCACCCGGACCGTCCGGGCGGGCGCGATCGACCGCGGAAACCCGTGCGGCCGGTCAGTCGTTGGCGTTCACCTCGCCGCCGCTGCGGGTCGCGAGCGCGAGCAGCGCGTTCGCCGTGGCACTGTCGCGCAGCAGACGCACGCTCCCGTCGGCCATGCACACGTTGGCCCCACCGGTGTGGAAGCTGTAAAAGAGGAAGCCCCATTCGTTGGAACTGTTGATCTTCATCGGCAGCCCCGTGTTCGGTCCGGGCGCCGAGTTGCTGTTGTTGCACCACTCGATGCGCTGGCCGATTTCGTAGGGGTTATCGTTCGTCGCCCACGCGCCACCACGCGCCCTAGCACACGACGCGGCGTTCTTGTCCGTTTGTGCTTTCGCGACGAGCTTGCCCAACCGGTACACGTCCTCGCGCCCGGCACACTCGGCGAACAGGATCGTGTTCGAGGTACCGTCGCCGATCGACGTGATCCGCGTGGTCCCCTCCACGATGTCGCGCAGCACGCCGCGCCCGTCGCTCGCGGTCAGTCCGAGTTCGGAGTACAGGGCGGCGCTGGCCCCCTCGACGGCGAAGTAGTCCGTCGTCGAGCCGATCTTGTTCTGAACGGCCGCGGATTCGAGCTTGTTCTGGAGGCGCGGTTGGTTCGGCGTGGCCGGGCAGTTGAACACTTTGAAATAGGTCTGAGCCGTGGTGCCGTTGGGAATGGTGACACCGACGTTCGGGGCGGCTTCCCCCGTGGTGCGCCACCAGTTCTCGTTCAGGTTGTAGTACGCGCCGGACACGGCGTTCGCCTGTTCGAGGTGCGGGAGCAGGTCGGGTGCCCAGCTCCGTTGCGGGAGCGTCGTTCGCTTCGACGCGGGGAAGTAGCCGTAAGCACTTTCGTAACTGTGTGCGGACAGCCCGAGTTGCTTCAGGTTGTTCTGGCAGCTCATACGAGCGGCGGCCTCTCGCACTTTCTGTACCGCGGGGAGCAGCAGGCCAATGAGGATTGCGATAATTGCGATCACGACCAGTAGTTCGATGAGCGTGAACCCGTGACGGGCACGCGGCACCGAGTGCGGCGAATAACAGCAGGGCATGGCGGAAGTCGGTCCTTTCTGGGTTGGAGGCTTGGCAACTCGACTTTAGCAACCCCGGTGCCGTATCGGAATCGAGCGTTTCTCATGAGATTCCGGTCGTGCGGTATGGATCGATGGGCACAGAATGGCCACGTGTGGTTACGTAGCGCTCGCGCCGGTGCTCGGTTGAATTGCGGTTGGGGCTGGGTAAGATGAACGGATACACAGGACGGAGACCGCGATGGTCCAGCGGAAATACCTCTTCCCCAACGTGATCGAGCTGAACCTCCAATCGAGCCAGTCGTTCGGGGTGAACCTCTACCTCATCGACGGCGGTACCGAGTGGGCGCTCATCGACGTGGGGCAGGACGACACGCTCGGCGAGGTGATCGAGCTGATCCGCAAGCTCGATTTCCCGCTCTCGAAGTGCAAGATGCTGATCGCCACGCACGCGGACGCGGACCACGTGCAGGCGCTCGCCGCGGCGCGCGACCGGCTGAAGGCGAAAACCGGCGCGCACCCGCGCGCCGCGGTCGCGCTCGAAGCCGGTGACACGGTGCAAACGTTCGCGCGGATCACGGCGCAGAACATTGACATGCCGATGCCGCCGTGCAAAATCGACGTGAAACTGACCGAGGGCGACGAGATCAAAGTCGGCAAGCTGAAGCTGAAGGTCTGGCACACGCCCGGCCACACGCCTGGGCAACTCAGCTTCAGGCTCGGGAACCTGCTGTTCAGCGGGGACAACATCTACAAGGACGGCTGCGTGGGCGCGATCGACGCCCACCACGGCTCGCACCTGCCGAGTTTCATTTCGTCCCTCACGCGCATCCGCGACGACGACGCGGAGTTCCTCCTGCCCAGTCACGGCCCGGTTTTTCGGAAAGACCCCGCGATTCTCCAAAATGCCATCGACCGGCTGACGAAGTATCAGCACATGGCCGACTTCGGCACCTGCACCGTTTCGTGGCCGCTCGAGGAAGAGTGGAAGCGGGACATCCTCGCGGGGAAGATGCCGGAGCTGTGAGCCGTCGGCTTCATTTCCGGGGGCATCATGATTCGCTGGGCAATCAAACACTCTCTGTACGTTGCCGCACTGGGGTTCGGGGGAATGGTTGCCTGGGCGGTCGCTCGCCCCACGGTCGAAGGTTCCGGTCATGCGGTTACCGAAGAACGCTCGATCGGTTCCGTGTCCGAGGTCACGCTCTCGGGCGTCGGTGACGTGACGATTAAGCAGGGTGACGTGGCTTCTCTGCGGGTCACCGCGGACGACAATATCCTGCAGCTGCTCGTATCCGAATCGAATGGGAACAAGCTCCGCCTCTCGACGCGCTCCTCCTCGATGCGCCCCAAAACGAAGATCGCGTATGTGGTCACGGTTCCGCAACTGGATAACCTCAGCGTTTCCGGTGCGGGCAACGTGACGGTCGAGAAGTTCACCGGCGACGACCTGAAGGTGAAGCTGTCCGGCGCGGGTACCGCAACGCTGCGTGACGTGAACTACAAGGAACTCACACTGGACCTGAGCGGCGCGGGGAAGGCGACCGCGACCGGCACCGCGACGCGGACCATGTTCAAGCTCTCCGGGGCGGGCAAGATCGACGCCACGGGCTTGCAATCCACCTCTGGGGAAGTGCGCGTGTCCGGTGCGGGGTACGCAAATGTGTGGGCAGCGCGTGAGTTGAAGGCCAACGTTTCGGGTGCGGGCGGTGTCCGATACAAGGGCACCCCGCAGCTCGAACAGAAGGTGAGCGGGGCCGGGAGCGTCCGCCCACTGGAATAACTCACATCGAGATGCGTTCGACGAACAGGGGGCAACCGCCCCCTGTTCGCGTTTTCGTACTCTATCACGAGGGGCACGCGCTCCCACAAACACGTGAGGTTCGCCATGAAGATGGGCTTGGTCGGGTTCGCGGGGACCGGCAAGAGCACGGTATTCGAGTGGCTGACCGGCGAGAAACCGGACCCGTCGAAGGTGCAGCAGGGGCAGACGGCGATGGCCGACGTCCCGGACGAGCGGCTCGCCAAAATCGCGTCGATTCTCAAACCGAAAAAGACCACCTACACGAAGGTCGCGGTACTCGACACGCCGGGTCTGATGGTCGGCGAGCAGAAGGACAACGCGCGCCGGCTCGGGGTGATCCGCGAAGCGAACGGCATGGTCATCGTGCTCGACGGGTTCTCGCGCACCGATTTCGCGGACCAGCTCAAGAAGTTCCGCGAGGAACTGCTGTTCGCGGACCTCGAAGTGGTGTCGAACCGCGTGCCGAAGGTCGTGGCGGGGTTGAAGAAGGCGAAACCTGCGAAGGAGCGCGAGGCAGACGAGGCCGAACTCGCACTCCTTCAGCGGGTGGTGGCCGCGTTCGAGGCCGGAACGCCCGCGTCGGCGATCGGGCTGACCGCGGACGAAGACAAGGCGCTTCGCAGTTTCCAGTTGCTCACACTCAAACCCGAAATCGCGTTCGTGAACCGCGGTGATAGCGGGTTCAATGATCCGCTGCCCGCGGACTTGCTCGCGCTCGAACCGCACACGGTGCAGGCCCCGGTGAAGCTGGAGAACGAACTGCTCGCGCTGGGCGACGAGGACCGGGCGACCTTCATGGCCGACCTGGGCGTGACCGAGTTCCGGCGCGACGCGACCGTTCGCGCGATGTTCTACGGCGTGGGCCGCGAGGCGTTCTTCACGGTGGGCGAGGACGAGTGCCGCACGTGGTCGATCCCGAAGGGGTGCGAAGCGGTCGAAGCGGCCGGGTGCATTCACAAAGACCTGAGTGAGAAGTTCGTCCGCGTGAACGTGATCGGGTACGACGATTTCGTCGCGTGCCACTACTCCGAGAAAGAGGCCAAGACGAAGGGACTGAACCGCACCGAGGGCAAGACCTACGTCGTGAAGGACGCCGACATCTTGCACATTCTCGCGAGCAGTTGAGCGACTGCGGTGTGCGCTTGTGGGCCGAATGCGCAGTTCGGCCCCGGGCGCCTCAATGCTAACATTTGCTAACATTCCCGGACCCTCACTTGTTAGCGGTTCGGCGCAAATTGATTGTTATTAACAAGTTGAAAAATTCTAATATTTGTGATATTATCGCTCGCGTTAGCCTCGTTTCCTCGTAACGAGCCGCGCCCGCAAGGGAGCGGGGCTTTCCGTGCGTGGAATCGGGACGACAAACGGGAGTCCCTCCCGCTCTCTTGCGGGCGCGGCTCGTTCGGCCGCTACGGGTGTGTTGGGTGCCAACACACCCGTAGCGGGGTCGTGCATCGCGTTCCGCGCACCAAAAAAGCGGTCGGCGTGTTTCGGCTGGTAAAGGTTCCTGTGCTTCGCAGCTCCAGTTCTTCACCAGCCGGGACACGCCGGCCGTTCGCCAGATTCGAGTTCTGGGGGTAGTGTGGGTTCTGTTCGGTCACCCTCCAAAACCTTCACTACTCCAAATCATACGCGAGTGGACAAAGGAATACAAGTGGATGTGCACCGTCACCAGGGGAGAAAAGCGCAGAGGAACATTTCATGACCGGCACTCGAAGGCGACGTTGGGGGTACATCGACCAAACCGGGCGCGTGGGGATCGATTTCCGCTTCGATAACGCGAGCCAGTTCAACGAAGGGTTGGCGCTCGTGAAAGTCGGTGGGCTGTCGGGGTTCATCGACAATACCGGCGAAACTGTCATTGAACCTCAGTTCGGCGATGCGTCGCAACCCTTTTTCGATGGCCTTGCTATGGTCCAGGCTGCGACAGGGAAGTGCGGCTACATTGATCGATTCGGCCGGTACGAAATCGAACCGGTATACGACTGGGCGTGTCCATTTTCTGAGGGCATTGCTCTGGTCCGGGTCGCCGGCAAGTACGGCTACATCACCAAGAACGGCACGTTTCTCGTGGAACCGCGGTACGAACACGCCAACTCCTATTCAGAAGGTCACGCAGGGGTGTACGACGGAGACCGTTGGTACGTGCTCAATCGGAGCGGAGCAATCGCGTTCGGTCCGTTCGGCTCAGCCGGTGAGTTCAGAGAGGGCGTCGCCAACGTGTGGCACGAAGGAGGGGAAGCTCTACTACGAAGCGACGGCACCGTGGTTTCTCCGCGGGGTGTCGATTGGCTGAGCCAGTATTTCTCATGCGGCCGGATTGAATTCTCGCGATCGGATAAATACGGATACTTGGACCGTGATGGGAATGTGGTAATACCGCCCATGTACGATGAGGCATCGTTTTTCCAAGAAGGCTTGGCGGGTGTGAAGTTGAACGGTCGGTGGGGCTACATCGATACGAGTGGTGCGATGGTCATCGAGCCACGCTTTGACAAAGCTAGTTTCTTCAAGGAGGGAGGGCTCGCCTACGTCGAAGTTCGCGGGAAATCGTGTTACATTGACCGCAGCGGCAATGTGGTGTTGGAGACCAGTTTCATCAAAGGCGGGTTCCCATTTCGCGAGGGGCTCGCGCCGGTGTACGTTGACGTGGGATAAGTTCAAATTCGGTTAGAGCGAGCAGCCGGAGGTCAACTTCTCCGGAGCCCCATTCGTGTCGATCAAGCGCGCGGGACAGCGGGGCGATGCATTCACAGGGATGAGACGTGACTCCCGACGGGCGGTTTCGCAACTGCGAAGCGCCGGTTCTGGCGGCTCGCAATCGTGTCAAATCGCCGAAAAGCAAGTCAATTGACAGTACGGTGATCGCGGCAGTTACAGCCCCCTGGGTGAAGAATTCCACTTCGCGAGCATCAAAACAGATGAAAAAAGAAAAAAGTAGAATTGACGTTCATGAGAATTCGGTAATGATGTGCTTCATTACTGGGGTAGAGTTCTAAGTTGGCGACTCGCAAAACGGTGGCCCTCGCAACCACCGATCTCCACGTCAACACCTCTCCTACCCCGGATTTCTCTCCAGCGCGTCTCATTCGGTCCTTTTTGTCCCGTCGGTAGCACCGGCGTTTGGGACCGTATGGTCGCGCGGACTCGATCACATTTCTCTCATCCGGCTCGTGTCCCGTTTTGGAGACTCGTCATGCTCTCGGTCCGTCCTGTTTCGCTCCGCCGCGCCTTTACACTGATCGAACTGTTAGTGGTGATCGCAATTATTGCGATCCTCATCGGTCTGCTCCTGCCGGCCGTTCAGAAGGTCCGCGACGCGGCCGCGCGGATGACGTGCCAGAACAACCTGAAGCAAATTTGCCTCGGATCTCACAACTACGAAAGCGCCAACGGCCGGTTCCCCCCGGGCAACCTGGGCGGGAACTCCAGTACCGGCTTCTGGGGCGGGCAGTCCGTGGGGTCGCTGTTCTTCATCCTGCCCTACATCGAACAGGACAACCTGTTCAAACAGTTCACGGGCCAGTACTCCCTGGAAACGACCGTGGCCTTCCCGTCGAGCGGGGGCGTCAACTGGTGGAGCGCCAACCCCGATTTCAGCCTCTCGTACACCAAGGTCAAGACCTTCAAGTGCCCCTCGGACCCGGTCACCACCGCCACACAGACGACGAACGGGGCGATGATTCTGGCGATGGCGGACCCGTCGGTCGCCGGCGGCACGAATGCGTGTACCTACGGTTGGTTTTCCGGGGGGAGTGCCTACGACATCGGCCTGACCAACTACACCGGTGTGGCCGGCGCGATCGGTGATAACGGTCACCCGTCGTCGCCGTCGGACGGCCCGGGTATCAATCTGCAGAAGTACCGTGGGATCTATTACAACCGCTCAAAGACCACCATCGTCTCGATCACCGACGGCACGTCGAATACGCTCGCCTTTGGTGAAGGATTGGGGCGCTCCGTTGGCGCAACGACACCCGACTTCGCTTGGTCCTGGCTCGGTATCGGGTCCATGCCGACGAAATTCGGTATGCAGTCGGCCACCGCGGGTTCGGGCGGGAGTTCGGCTAGTGTGCCGCTGTGCTTCGGGAGCACGCACACGGGCGTCGTCAATTTCGCAATGGCCGATGGAGCCGTTCGCACCCTCCGTCAGGGGAGCACTGGTGTCCGCAACCCGCTCCCGGCCGGAGGCGACTGGATGGTCTACCAACAAATGTCCGGGGCACAGGACGGAGACGTCTTCAGCACGGGCCAAATCGGTAACTGATCGCGCGCTAGCCAATCGTGCCGTTGCAGATCAGGCGCTCCGGTTCGGAGGGAACCGGACGCCCCTCCTTATTTCTTGCAGAGAACTTGCACTCTACGGAGAACTCGATGAGACAGTGCGTTTTGAAAATTGCCTGCTTTTTTGTGCCCGTCGTCTTGGTCGTCGGTTGCGAAAAAAAAGAAGCAGCTCTTCCGACTAAACTGGATCAACCTTTACCCAAGGTGGCCGGTTCCGATGGGGGGCCGAAAACGACGCCCGGAGCGGGGGGCAAAAAGGCGCCGACGCCCGGTGCCGCGTCCGATTAGCCAATCGACAACCGAATCGCAGATGAGATGTCTGCCACGGGCGCAATGTGACGACGTGGGTCGCGCCACGATGGTGCTGCCCACGACTACTGATGGCTCGCGTATTTTGGGCGCAACGAGCACCACGAAGGCGGCCTGGAACGCATCGTCCGCGTCGGTGGCGTTACCCAACACGCGGCGGCACATGCCGAGGACCAGTGCGGCGTGCCGGCGCACCAGTACCGCGAACGCGGCTTCGTCCCGGTGTTCGAGGAACCGGCCGAGCAGTTCACCGTCCGGGGCCGTGTCCGGGTTCAGGCGGGCCGCAACGCGGCGCAGCCCGGTCGAAACGGTCGTGGTCATGCGGGCCTCGCGGGTGGATCCTGCCCTACTGTTCCCGCGCGGAGCGAATCCGTCGATGAAAAATGTGGGGACGTGCAAAGAGCACATGGGGACGAAGCCCCGCGTGCCCATTTGTGACCGTGCCGTTACGGTTTGCGGAGGAGGAGGGCGTGCTCGAACCGCGGGCGGTCGCGGAACGCCTTGGCGGTCGGGCCGTGGAAGTGCGGGCGGGCCTGTGACGCGCGCGCGGCCGGGTACAGTCCGCACACGCGGCTGACCTCTGCGACCACTTCGTCGGCGCGGATTGCCACGTCGCCGACGGCCGAATCCGCCATCATGATGACGATCGGCGCGTTTGGCGAAAGCACGCGCATCACCGAGCGGAAGAAGCGTTCGAGTTCCTTACCCCAAGTGATGCGCGCGTTCTCGGGCTTCATCCGCGAGTACGCGGTTCGTGAACCGATCTCCCCGCGCGCGAGGGGGGTGGGATCGAGTCCGAGCCAGCGCAACCGCAGCGCGTGGTGCGAGAGGTAATCGTAAGTGGCCGCGTAGGGCGGCGACGTGATGACCGCGTTCACCGGACCGGGCGGTACGCGCTTCAATTCGGTCGCGTCGTCCAAAAGTGCCGTTGCGATCGGGGTCGGGCGCGGGAGCAGGTTCCCGAGTACCGCGAGTCGGGCGGCGAGGTCTTGCGCCTTCTGCACGAACAAGCGCGCGGGGAATCCGGCCGCGGTGCGCCGCGGGGCCGTACCCGAGGTCGTGTCGCCCGACTTGCGCGAGAGCTTCACCAGTACCGAGGACAGCACCAGTTCCAGGTCGGTGCGGGCGGGATCGTCGCGCAGCGATTCGATCTTCGCGCGGAGCGAATCGAGTTCGAGCAGAACGTGCGGCTCGAACAGGGCCATGTCTTCCGCGGAGAAGCGCCGACTCGCGCCGGTTTTGGCCTTCCGCCGGGTGTTGGCGTGGTCCGCGCACTCCTCGGCCCGGGTCGCGAAGTGCGCGAGGTCGCCGGGCGTGCGCGGGCGCGTCTTGCTGGCCGCGAGTCGCACCGCGATGGGATTTAGATCCGTACCGACCGCGCTCCGCCCGGCGATGAGCGCTTCCACGAGTACCGTTCCGGACCCGCAGAACGGGTCGAGCACGCGGCCCCCGGCGGGCACGAACGCGGTGACGAGCCGCGCGGCCGTGGCGGGGTGCATGCGCGCGGGGTACGTGTGGAACCCGTGGACGTGCGCGCGGGCCGGTTCGTTGTCGTCGTCCGTGGCCGGGGGAACGGTGAGCGCGCGGGCGAGCCGGTCCGCGTCGGCGCGGTCGCCCTCGGTGTCGATCGCGCCGCCCACGTGGGTCAGTGCCCGGCGGCGGTTCGGCTCGCGCGCGGGGCGTTTGTCGTGCCGGTCGTTCACTTCTTCAGCATCTCCAGCGCGTCGGTTTGTTCGCGCTCAAATCTCTTGGTGAGTCCGGGAATCAGTGCCTCGCCCACGTTCTTGAACCGCACGAGCTTGCCGTCCTTGTCCTTGCGCCCGCGCTCTGCGTACACGGCGCGGATGATCGCCTCGTCGGTCACGTCCTCGATCTTCGCGTCCTTCAGCAGCGGCTTCACCGCGGTCACGATGACGTCCGTGTTCGGCCCGTGGTGAACCGCAACCGACCACACCACGTCGCGGATCGCCGCGCTGCGCTTGGTCACGTCGAGCTTCAGATCCCGTTCGAGCCGCCGGACCTGCGGGTCGTAGTGCGTTTCCTTGATGAACGTGTGCTCGTTGGCGTGGAGCGCCTTCGGGTCTTTCGCGGCGAGTTCCTTCCACTTCTTGGTGAACTCGTCGCTCCCGCCCTTCAGCCCCTTGAACTCTTCGGGGTAGTACCGCTTAACGAACTCGTCCGCGCGGCCGATCTTCGACGCGAGTTGGTACGTGCCGTATGACACCCCGCCCGGGTCGCCCTTACCGGTGGACACGGTGCCGGGGCCGCGCCCGCCGGACTCGTACTTCTCGGACAGCTTGCCGAGCGCTTCGTCCGCGGCCCGCGCGCCCGGCGCGCCCGCGAGGAGTAAACACGCGGTAAACAGAACGTGGCGCATGGGGCTTCTCGGGTTGGCGTTCCGCGCTCAGTAGTTGTTCTGCGGAATTGCGGCGCCGATTCGAGTGGCGCGAGTCAAACTCGCGCCGGCTCGCGTGACAAGAATTGAAGGGAAGGGGACCGGAATTGATGTGGGAGCGGACCGGCTCGCCGTTGCAACGATGGCCCCGGTACCGTCGCAACGGCGCTGGTTAGACGCTTACCGTTCGTTCGGCCGCGGGTTCGAGCGCTGGAGTACGAACGTGCAGGTGTTCGTGGGTTTGTTATTGCCCGCGTTGTTCGCGTTATTTGCGTTGTCCGTGCTGTTCGCGTCGTGGACGCACAGCGAGAAGAAGTCCTGCGTCAGCACGTACACGCCCACTTTTGCGATCGGCTTGTCGGACGGGTTCCCGCCGGCGGTCTCGGACACCTTGAGCGTGCCGTTCGGACCGAATTCGAGCTTCAAGGTCACGGCCGTTTTGCCATCCTTGCCGCTACACGTGATGGTGTCACCCTTGGCGGTCACCGTCATGTTTTTGGCGTCGGCGAGCGCCTTGCCGTCCCGCTCCGCGCAGAGGACGGTCCAGTTGCCGTCGAGCGAGATCGCGGGCGCTGCGGCGCTGCTGGCCCCGGGCTTGTCATCGGGCGTGACGGCGAAGAAGGCCGCGTACAGAAGCATCGTGAACATGTGCGTGCTCCGTGCGTCGAGAGAGGTGTTCCCGACCGGTTTCGACCCGACCGGTCCGGGTCCGGGCACCCGTCTTGGGATGCGCGACGGGGTGGAACGATTGCAACGATCGCGCCGAACGTTGAGCGGCGCCGTGAACGAGGCGCACACTTCGGTGGACGCTCTTATCCGGTCTTGTTTTCATTGTTTTCTGTAGCCGGCCTCTGCGAGGCCGGGACATCCGCAGTCAGTGGCTCCCCGGCCTCGCAGAGGCCGGCTACAGAAATACGTAACCAGAGCGATGGCCGTCACGCCGCGCTAGCACGCGGGGATTTGCGCATTAGCGTTCCGTAAAGTGGGAAATGCGTCGCCTTGTTTGTGCGAGCGAGATGATCGAGAGATTGGTTTTGCTAGCGATAAATTGACTGACGGCGCAACGAGATGAGGGCGCCCGGCCGAGTGGCCTTTGGTCGGGCGGAATGAACGAGGGAAACGCGCCCTTCGGTGCCGCTGGCAGAAGCTCAGCAGCGCCGAAGGGCGTTCGTGCTCAGCCCAGCCACGCGGGGAGTTCGCCCGCGGCGGGCAGTTTCACCACGGTGACCGAGCTGATGTGTGCGTGGTTCTTCACCGCGGCCAGCGCCGCTTCCGGCGGCGGGTTGTCGAGGTTCAGGATGCCGATCGCCTCGCCTCCGGGCGCCTGCCGGCCGACGGTCATCTGCGCGATGTTCACCGCGTGGGTGCCGAAGATTGTGCCGACGAACCCGATGAGGCCCGGCACGTCGCGGTGCGTGAACACGAGCAGCACGCCGTCGAGGTAGCCCTCCATGCGGTACGGCCCGAGTTGCACGAGGCGCAGGTACTGGTCGCCGAACAGCGTGCCCGCGGCGACGGTCGTGCCCTTTTCGGTTTCGACTTCCGTGTGGAGCAGCGCGGCGAAGTCGCCCTTCTTGGGGTTCGACGATTCCGCGATCTCGATCCCGCGCTCGCGCGCCAGCACTTCCGCGTTAACGAGGTTCACGCCCTCGCTCAACCGGTACTCGAGCATCCCGGCCGTGAACGCGGCGGTGAGCAGCCGCGTCTTCTGCCCCGCGAGTTCACCCCGGTAGGTGAGCGACGCGCGGCGGATCGTTCCCTGCGCGATTTGCGCCTGGAGCAACCCCAACCGGCGCGCGAGGTCGACGTAGGGGCGCACCTCGGCGAGTTCCGCGGGGTTCACGGCCGCCATGTTGACCGCGTTCGCGACCTGGCCCTTGAGCAAGAAGTCGGCGATGAGCTGCGCCGCTTCGATCGCGACGTTTTCCTGGGCTTCCAGCGTGGAGGCGCCGAGGTGCGGCGTGAGCACGATGTTCGGCGCCTTCAGGAGCGGGTTGTCCGCGACGATCGGCTCCACGGTGAACACATCAATGCCCGCGCCCGCGATGGTGCCGGCCGCGAGCGCGTCGGTGAGGGCCTTCTCGTCCACGATGCCGCCGCGGGCGACGTTCAGCACGCGGGCGGACTTCTTCATCAGCCCCAGTTCACGCGCCCCGATGAGGCTCTTGGTGTCGTTCCCGAGTGGGACGTGGAGCGTGAGGAAGTCGACCTTCGGTAACAGTTCGTCCAGGTTCGCGGCCGTCTCGTACCCGAGTTCGGCGGCCTTCGCCGCGGTCACGAACGGGTCGAGGGCGATGACCTTCATGTCCATCCCCTTCGCGCGCCGGGCGACCTCGCGCCCGATGCGCCCCAACCCGACGACGCCGAGCGTCTTGCCCGCGACCTCGGTCCCGACGAACTTGTTGCGGTCCCAGCCGCCGGCCTTCATGGTCGCGTCGGCGACCGGGACGCGCCGGGCGAGCGCGAGGAGCAGCGCGATGGTGTGCTCCGCGGCCGAGACGGTGTTCCCGCCGGGTGTGTTCATGACCACGACGCCCTTGCGGGTGGCCGCGGCGACATCAATGTTGTCCACGCCCACGCCGGCGCGCGCGATCGCGCGGAGACTGCCGGTGTCGTCGAAGTACTCGGCACTGAGCTTCGGTTGAGAGCGACAGATGACCGCGTCGGCGCCCCGAATTGCGGCCTTGAGTTCGTCGGCCTTGAGGCCGGGCCGGTTGTCTACTTCGAGACCGGCCGCTTTGAGCAGCTCGATGCCCGGGGCTTCCAATTTGTCGGCAATCAGTACGCGCGGCATGGAGAGTTGAGTCTTTCGTGGTGAGTGTTTGGGGCCATAGTGCGTTATATCCCGCCGGGGCGGAGCGGCCGCAAACACCACCCGCGGAATGCTAATCTTCGTGATGCGCGTACTTTTTGGGGTTAAAGTCCTTCCATTCGATCACCGTGGGTTTGCCGTCGATTGTGACGGTCGTGGTGATGGTGAGCACGTCTTTGGCCCGCATCCAGCCGGCTTTCGCGACGAAGTGCGAGCACTTCCCGGCGGGATCGTCCTTGCGCTCGTCCGTCGGGGCCGGCTCGAACTCCAGTTTGTGCTCTTTGCCCTCGGCGGTTTTCGCGGTCGCGGTAAATTTTGCGATCGGCAGCGCGACGGGCTTTTTGAGGTCGGCGGCGGCACGGAAGAACACGTCGAGTTCGTTGCCGTCCTTACTGGAGAGGTGGGCGGTGAGTGCGGCGTGGTAATGCCCCGCATCCTCAACCATCATGTGGTCCAAATCGTGTGAGTGCTCATGTGATTCCGACTTGAAAGTGGTCGGAGCGGTCTTCGGGTCGTTGAAGCACCCGCAGAACGCGAGTGCAACAGCCGCGAGCGGAACACAGAAGCGGAGCATGGATCGTCCTTGGTGCGGTGCGAACTGTTGAGCCGGGAACTCGAAACGTGATCGATCCGGTCGGTATCACTTATCTTCAAACTGGTAGCAATAAGTCCACGTTTCGTTCGGGGACGCGGCCGACAAGGTGGGGATGCGCTTTTTCGCCACTTTGTAATCTTCGACGAAGCACTCGAATTTAAACTCGACGGTTTCTTTCTGAAAATCGGCGAACACGAGCCTGAGCAGCCCGGGGCGAGTTTCGGTTGAACAGCTTCGGAGCCCCGGAAAAGTAACCGCAGTGCTGCCCGGGTATTTGATTTGGACGGCTTGTGTCTTGCGGTCGGAGAAAGGGAATTCGAGCATATCGTACACCAACACGACCTTTCGCGCGGTTCCACCGTTGGTGTAATCGATCGTTTCGTATGCCCCTTCCTGCTTGCGCCCGTTCCGTTCTTCCGTTCGGCGCAACACCATTACCTTTCCGGCGGGGACTTTCTCCTCGAAGACGTATTTCCCGATCCCGAAGTCTTCCGGGGCGAGCGTGTCGGCGTGGCGGACCGTGACCAACTTGGGTTCGGCCTTTTGTTCCGCCTTCGGTTCGGGCTTGGGTTGCGGTTCGGGGTCGGGTTTTGGTTCGTAATAACAACCGGATCCCGCGATTACGAAGCCGGCGAGCAGCAAGTGAGCGAGCCTCATGTGGTGCCGTCTCCCTTGTCGTTGTGGAGCATCACGCCAAATCGGAACACTTACGCTTGTTCGATATTTCCTACTCTCCGCGCCATCAGCGACCGCTTTTTCATTCGCCAATCGTGTAGTCGTGGTGGCTCGTGTGCCGTGAACAGATTGCCGGGATCGCTATCGGGGCGGACCTGGGGGTACCACGAGCGGACCGAAGCCGATCACGAGTTGGAGGGCAACGAACGCCAGTGACACGGTGCCGATGACCATGCCGGTAATTGCCAGCGGCTTTCCCTTCGGATCATTAAGCCCAAACGCCCCAGTAATGATCGCTGCCAACCCCAGCGGAATCGTGACCGGCCACGTGAGTATGGAACAGCACCCGCAACAGGTCGCGGGGAGGGCGAGACTACTCAGCAAGCCGAGAACGAGTGCGGCCACGGAAGCCGCGCCGGGACCGCTGCTGCGCGGGCGCGGCGGGCTGTAGTCGAAATCATCGTCCTCTTCTTCGTCTCGTCTCCGGCGTGCGGAGCGGCGATCGGAATCGTCTTCCTCGTCCCGGCGCTGAGAACTCCGCGCGGATCGGCTCCGCTCGCGGTCGTCGGGCGCGTCCTCGGTGCGGCGCCGCACGCCCGAACCGGACCGACCGGCACTGTCCGGGCGTGTGGGCCGGGTTTCTGCAACGAACACGTGCAGGCAGTTCCCGCACTCGATCTCCTGGCCCGCGAACTCGGCGCCGATTTCCAGCACCGATTTGCACTCCGGGCACGTGACCTGAATGTTGGGCATGGGAGCGGGCGGGATGTGAGGAATGGAGGCGATCCGCGTGCGGGAACGGGCGGGGTGATCCCGCGCACCGTTCCCGGTTCTTTACTTCGTGTTGATTTCCCGCGTGATGGGCGGTTCGTCCTTGAACAGTTCGCTGACGGACTCGTTGCCGTGGATGCGCTGGATCGCGTTCGCGATCAGCGACGCGACGGAAATCACCTTGATGTTCGGGAGCTGCTTCTCCGGCGGGAGCGGGATGCTATCGGTGATGGCGATCTGGTCGATTTTTGCGGACCCCAATCGTTCGATCGCGGGGCCGCACAGCACGCCGTGCGTGGCGCACACGTAGACCGCTTTCGCGCCGTGCTGCCGGGCCACGTTGACCGCGCCCACGATGGTCCCGGCCGTTGAAATCATGTCGTCGTAGATCACGACCGATTTGCCGTCGACCGGCGCGCCGATCAGGTGCCCGTGCTTGATCTCGGTGGCGCTGGTCCGGCGCTTGTCGGCGACGGAGATCTTCCCGCCGACGTTCTTCTGGAAATCGAGCGCCTTTTTGATGCTCCCCTCGTCCGGGCTGAGCACGATGAGTTCGCTCTGGTCGATCCCGAGGCTGCGGACGTGTTTGGCGATTTCTTTGACCGCGTAGAGGTGGTCCACCGGGATGTCGAAGAATCCCTGGATCTGAGCGGCGTGCAGGTCGAGGGCGAGGACGCGGTCGGCTCCGGCTTTCGTGATGAGATTCGCGACGAGCTTCGCCGAAATCGGTACGCGGCCCTTGTCCTTGCGGTCCTGCCGAGCGTAGCCGTAATAGGGCAGCACTGCGGTGATGCGCGCGGGGCTGGCCCGTTTAAACGCATCGAGGATGATGAGCAGTTCCATCAGGTGGTCGTTCACCGGCGTGGACGTCGGCTGGACGATGAACACGTCCCGCCCGCGCACGTCCTCTTCGATGCGGACGCTCGTTTCCCGGTCCGGGAAGTCCCCGAGCGTCATGTTGCCCAGCGGGACGGCGAGCACCTTGGCGATGCCCTCGGCCAATGGCCGGTTCGCGCGCCCGCTGAAGATTTTGAGCTTGTGATTGTTGCCGTTGCCGGACACGGCCGTCTCCTGAATTGGTCCCGGGTACGGCCCGGAACCGCATTATGCACCACGAGAAACGCAACCGCCAGCGCCCAATCGAAATCGGGCGCGCTGGGTACCAAAATCGGGTGTGTCGGGAATATCGGGGATCGGGTATCGTGAAAACCCCAGCCGGCCCATTCGTCCGGGTCGCGCCGCCCAACGCCCTCAATTGCACGCCGATATGTCCGATCTCAACGACCACCTCGCCCTTGCTCTGGTGCCGGGGCTCGGGCCGAAGTTAACGGCCGCGCTACTGGGGCGATTCGGTTCGCCGGCCGCAGCCCTGCGCGCCACAGCACCGGAATTGCTCCAGATCCCGCACATCGGGGAGAAGTTGGCCGGCGCGCTCGCGGAGGCGTTCGGGACCGTGGACACCGGTCCCGAACGCGCGCTCCTCGAAAAACACGGTGTTTCACCGGTGCCGCTCGGCTCCGCGGGGTACCCGCCGCCGCTTGCGGCGGTGGTCGCCCCACCCCCATTGTTGTATTTCCGCGGGGCCTGGGTGGAAGCCGATGTGAACGCGATTGGCATTGTCGGGTCACGCGCCTGTACCGCTTACGGGCGAAAATTGGCCGAACAACTCGCCCGCGACCTCGTTCGAGCCGGTTTCACGATCGTTTCCGGCCTCGCACGCGGAATCGACGGCGTCGCGCACCGGGCCGCACTCGACGCGGGCGGGCGCACGATCGCGGTGCTGGCGGGCGGATTGTCGGCGATTTACCCGCCGGAACACGCCGAACTCGCGGACGAAATCGCGCAGCGAGGGTGTTTGGTCACCGAAACGCCGATGACCGTTGCCCCGCAACCGGGCATGTTCCCGGCGCGGAACCGTATCATCAGCGGGTTGAGTCGTGCGATCGTCGTTGTAGAAGCGAACGCGAAGAGCGGGGCGCTCATCACCGCGACCCACGCGGCGGAGCAGGGGCGTGAGATATTCGCGGTGCCGGGCGCGGTAGACAGCTCTGCCAGCGCGGGCAGCCTCGAACTCATTCGCAAGGGCGCCCGACTCGTGCGCAACGCGGACGACGTGATCGAGGATTTGAAGGGCATTTCGACGCCAGAATATCGGAGCGGCACAACCGGTAGCCAGAAAACGGCCGAGCCACG
Source organism: Gemmata sp. SH-PL17 (assembly GCF_001610855.1). Lineage (NCBI taxonomy): Bacteria > Pseudomonadati > Planctomycetota > Planctomycetia > Gemmatales > Gemmataceae > Gemmata > Gemmata sp. SH-PL17. Next base: position 6,242,884 of record NZ_CP011271.1, on the reverse strand, counting down.
TTCGGCTCCCGCACCGGAAGCCCCACCTGCACCGCGACCGGCACTCGATTCCGTCCAGGAGCGGGTTTTCGACGCGCTCGCCGCCAAGCGCCACGCGGACGAACTGGCGCGCGAACTGAGCCTACCGGTCGGTGACCTGTCCCGCGTGCTCATGCAGTTGGAACTGAAGAAGGTCGTGCGCCGACTGCCCGGCAACTTCTACGAACGGCGGTAGAGCCGCACGGGTCGGCGCTCCTCGCGGTTGCGTGCGACGTTTGTAAAACGAACGCATGCCTTCACCTGCTCCCGCGCCGACCGGTCGCGTCCGCACGCTCGAAGCCGTCCTGCTCGCGATCGCGTTCGCGATGGCACACACGCAGTCCCCGCTGTACTACTCGAACCAGAACCAGTATCTCCTTCACGGCGCCGTACTCGGCGGGCACGGGCACCTCGCGCACGACTGGCTCGCGAACACCAGCGACCCCACGCCGCTGTTCTCCGCGCTCGTCGCGGGGGTGTACTCGGTTCACCCCTGGGGGCTACAGCCCGCGTACTTTGTCGTTCTGATGGCGTACTTTCTGGCGGTGCGCTGGCTGGTCGCAGCCGTACCGGGCTTCCCGAACACGCGCACGGCGCGGATCACTTTTGCCGCTCTCTTCACCGCGACCCACGCGGCCATTTTGCGGTGGCTCTCGGTTCAGGCGGTGGGTGTGGATTACCCGTGGTACCTGCAAGCCGGCTTCGCCGCTCAGTACCTTCTCGGACCGGGAATTCAGCCGTCGGCGTTCGGCGTGCTGCTCGTGTTCGCGCTGGCCGCGTTTGCACACGGTCGCCCAGTTGTGGCGTGCGCGCTGGCCGCGGTGACGTGTTGGTTTCACTCGACGTACCTGTTACCTGCTGGGTTACTCGTACTCGGCTGCGTGCTGGAACTGATGCGCGCTGGGCGCACACGCACGGGCATTGGAGCGGGAATCGTCGCGCTGGTGCTGGTCGTGCCGGTTATCGTGTTCACCCTGTGGCGGTTCGATCCGTTCGGCTCGAACGCAGACCGCGCGATGCACATTCTGGCTCGCGTGCGCATTCCGCATCATTGTGTACCGTCGCGGTGGTTCGACGTGGTGGCCGGCGTGCAACTGGCGTGGCTCATGTTCGGACTGTTACTCGCGCGGCGAATGCCGTTCGGCCGCGCTCTAGTGGTTGCAGCAATCGGTGGGGCGTTCCTGACCGCAGCGCAGCTCGTGCTTCAGAAGGATTCACTGGCGCTCGCGTTCCCGTGGCGCATCTCGGTGCTGCTCGTACCGGTCGCGACGGCGGTCATTATCGCGCGATTGGTTGCATGTGTTACTCCGGGAACGCGAGGTGCCCAGATTGCGTTTGCAGGGCTGGCGGGGTTGGTTGTGGGCGGAGTGATTGTGACGGTGGGAGGGCTCGGTTACCGCGGGGCCGACGAGCACGAATTGTACGACTTCGTGCGCGCGACCGCGGGGCCGGGTGACGTGTACCTGATCCCGACCGATTTCCCGAAGGTGGGTGCCGGGCGCGGGGCCGTATCGAACACGTTCGCGCCGCCCCCGCGTGCGAAGGAGGGGACGAACCAGGTGCCCGTTGACCTCCAGCGGTTTCGACTCGCGACCGGGGCGTGCCTGTATGTCGATTTCAAGTCGGTACCGTATGCCGCAGCGGAAGTGGAGGAGTGGGCGCGCCGGATGAAGTTCGCGTCCGCGCTGGCGGCGGAAGGTGCCTGGAACGCTCCCGGGCGGCACGAGCAGTTGAAGGCGGAAAGGATCACGCACATCGTCTGGCCGCGCGCGAAGCCACTTGCGGCCGCGTACCTGGAAGAGACACACTCCGACTCGGCGTACACCGTCTACCGGGTAAGGTGATTTTCGGTTCTCACAAGGTGTCGGGATCGACGCCCAGTTCGCGGAGACGGGCTGCGAGCCGCTCGGCCTTCTGCCGCTCCTGTTCGGCGCGTTGTCGTTCTTGTTCGGCGTTCTGCTCTGCTGCTTCTGCTCGAACTTGTGTTTCGTGTTGGAGCGCGCCGAGTTCGACGTAGCTCAGGAACCGTCGGTGGTCCGGGTGGTACACCGCGATGTTTCCGCGCTGCAACTCGAAGCGGATGCCGAGGCGCGGACTGGTGTACCCGTTCATGTCTGCGATTCGCTCGAACTGCTCGCCCTTTCGCACCCATCCATCAACGTGCGCCGGGAACTCCGGGTACACGATGTAGTATTCTTCCGCGCCGTACCGCTCGTAGAAGTCCCGTTTGTCTTCCATCTGGCTGAAGCGGTTGCCCGGCGACCATACCTCGAAGATCACTTGCGGGAAGACGTGGTCTTCCTCGAACACCTTATAGCTGCCGCGGTGCCCCTTGGGGCGCCCGAACGCGACGTACACGTCCGGCGCCTGGCGGACGTCCGCGGTGCCCTCGACCGGGTAAATGAGGTGGTCGCCCGCGACGAACACGTCCGCCCGGTCGCGGAACATCAGGTCGATGTTCCCCTGGAGCGTGACGATCCACTCGAACTGGAGCGTGTTATCGGCCATCGGCTGACCGTCGGAGTCGGGGTAGTGGACCGCCGGCGGGGGCGCGTTGGTGATTGACGACATGCTCTACCAATAACAGAAGCGGGCCACGCGCCGCAAGCGCGTGGCCCGCTTCTGTTATTGACCCGTCGCGGTTAGGACGACGGGCCGGTGGCGACGACCGGGGTGGACGAGTGGGCGTCGAAGCCGAGCTTCTTCTCGCCGTTCTCCTCCACGATCTTCACGGTCAGCGTGTCCGATCCCTGGAACGTGCCCTTGAGCAGTTCCTCGGCGAGCATGTCTTCGAGGTGCTGCTCGATGGCCCGGCGGAGCGGCCGCGCGCCGTACTCGGTGCTGGACCCCTTGTCGATCAGGTAGTCCTTGGCCTCGTCCGTCACGGTCAACTGGATGCCCTTCTCGGACAGCCGCTTGGCCACCTTGGACAGCTCCATGTTCACGATCGCCTTCAGGTCGTCGCGGCCGAGCGCCCGGAACACGATGATCTCGTCGAGGCGGTTCAAGAACTCGGGCCGGAACTCCTTCTCCATGCGCCCCTTGAGCTTCTTCTGCATGTCCTGGTAGCTCGCCTCGGTGTCCTTCCGGATACCCTTGGTGAACGCCGAGGTCATGTCGTCCAGGGCGACGATCGTCTCGGCCCCGATGTTCGTGGTCATGATGAGCATGGTGTTCTTGAAGTCCACCACGCGGCCCACGTTGTCGGTCAGCCGGCCCTCTTCCATGATCTGGAGGAGCATGTTCCACACGTCCGGGTGGGCCTTCTCGATCTCGTCGAGGAGCACCACGGAGTACGGCTTGCGGCGGATCTTCTCGGTGAGCTGGCCGCCCTCTTCGTACCCGATGTATCCGGGCGGGGCGCCGACCAGCCGCGACACGTTGTGCTTCTCCATGTACTCGGACATGTCGAGCTGCACGATGTTGTTTTCGTCGCCGAACATGAACTTGGCGAGCTGCTTGGCGAGCAGCGTCTTGCCCACCCCGGTCGGCCCGGCGAAGATGAAGCTCCCGATGGGGCGCTTCGGGTCCTTCATCCCGGACCGGCTCTTGCGCACGGCCTTCGCGATGGAGTGGATCGCCTCGTTCTGGCTGATGACGGTGTTGTGCAGCTCGGCCTCCATATTGAGGAGGCGCCGCGTTTCGTCCTCGCCGACCTTGCGGAGCGGCACGCCGGTCATCTTGCTGACCACTTCAGCGATGACCTCCTCGTCCACCACGCCGTCGGTTTCCTTGGCCTTCTCGCGCCACTGCTTGTGCTGGGTCTCTTTCTCCTTGCGGAGCTTCTCGGACTGGTCGCGCAGGCTCGCGGCCCGCTCGAAGTCCTGGTCCATGACCGCGGCTTCTTTTTCCTGGTTCAGCTTCTCGATCTTCTCGTCGAGATCCTTGAGGTCCGGCGGCCGGGTCATGCCCTTCAGTCGCACCCGTGCGCCGGCCTCGTCGATCACGTCGATGGCCTTGTCCGGCAGGCAGTGCCCGGTGATGTAGCGCTCGGACAGCTCGACCGCGTGCTTCAGCGCGGCGTCAGTGATCTGCACGCGGTGGTGCGCCTCGTACCGGTCGCGGAGCCCCTTGAGGATCTCCACCGTTTCCGCCATCGAGGGCGGGTTTACGATGATCGCCTGGAACCGGCGGGCCAGCGCCGCGTCCTTCTCGATGTACTTGCGGTACTCGTCGAGCGTGGTGGCCCCGATGCACTGGATCTCGCCGCGGGCCAGCGCCGGCTTCAGCACGTTGGAGGCGTCGATCGCGCCCTCGGCCCCGCCCGCGCCGACGAGAGTGTGCAGTTCGTCGATGAACAGCATCGTGTTCTTCGCGCGGCGCACCTCGTTCATCACCGCCTTGATGCGCTCCTCGAACTGGCCCCGGTACTTGGTCCCGGCGACCATCATCGCGAGGTCGAGCACGACGATGCGCTTGTCGCGGAGGATCTCCGGCACGTTCTGGTCCACGACCAGTTGCGCGAGCCCTTCCACGATGGCGGTCTTGCCCACCCCGGCCTCGCCGAGGAGCACCGGGTTGTTCTTCTGCCGGCGCGACAGGATCTGGATGACGCGCTCGATCTCGGCCGTGCGCCCGATGACGGGGTCGAGTTTGCCCTGGCGGGCGAGTTCGGTGAGGTCGCGCCCGAAACTGTCGAGCGCCGGGGTCTTGGATTTGTTGCGACCGGTGCGCTCGGACGAGCCGCGCTCGTTGCCCCCGCTGCCCGTGCCGCCGCCTTCGGATTCGTTCGGCATGTTGTGGCCCAACAGGTTCAGGACTTCTTCACGCACGTCTTCGAGCTTGAGTCCGAGGTTCATGAGAACCTGGGCGGCGACCCCCTCTTGCTCGCGCAGGAGGCCCAATAGTAGGTGCTCGGTGCCGACGTAGTTGTGGTTCAGGTTCCGAGCCTCCTCGATGGAGTACTCGATGACCTTTTTGGCCCGGGGCGTGTGGGGCAGGCGCCCCATGACGACCTGCTCGCCGCCCGGCCCGTGCTGGACGATCTTCTCGACCTCCAACCGGATCTTCCGGAGGTCGATGTCCAGGTTCTTGAGCACGTTGGCCGCGACCCCGGAGCCCTCTTTAACGAGACCGAGCAGCACGTGCTCGGTCCCGATGTACTCGTGGTTGAAGCGCTGGGCCTCTTGGTTGGCCAGCTGCATCACCTTCCGCGCCCGATCCGTGAATCGTTCATACATCGACGCCGTCTCCCGCGACTGGGGATGAATCTGCGAAGCGCCGTAACGCGGCAGACCGTGTTCGGCTCCAGCCCATCATATTCCTTTTGAGGCGGGAACCAGCAAAAGGTTTCAAGGAAGGGCCGTTGGCCGTTCGGTGTTGACCCGTTGCGTTCGACCGTCTCGGACGGGAAGCCCCTGCGGAAGCGGGGGAGAGGAGCGTGAAGCCTGCGGAATTCTAGACGCCGGTACGAGCTTAATCAAGGCGGGCGCCCAAAGGATGTGGCCGGGTGTTACGCTGCGGGCGCGGATCATTTCGCGGGGCGCCGGTACGGGGCGTGCCCGTAGTATTTGGGGCTGTTGTCCAGCCGCACGTGAAGCCACGGTACACCGGCCCCAGCAGTGCTGAGCCACACAGGGGCCGTACCGAGGCGCTGAGCCATCGCTTTGCCGACCCTCGCCCACAGCGCGTCGCGCTGAGATTCCGGAGCGTTCCGCACGAACGCCGCGATGTGCCCGTATGCGGACGGTTCTGTGATCGGACACGGGACGACCAGGATCGCGTCGCCGCTGAGGTTCGGGAAATCGAGCACTTCCGCGTTAGGTGAGTGGCGAAAGTGCTCCTCGAAGGCGTCCGGCTTGGGGCGCCTCATGAGGTGCGGAGCGTCCAGCACAACGAACTCGAACACTTGTCCCGTGGTTGTGGAAGTGACCGCGGGCGTTTCCCAGCGGAACGCAGTGAAGGGCACCTCAGCGAGGAGCGCGTTCAGCCAGGAGCGGAATTCGGTGTCGGTTCGGAGCGCGTGAAGGACTTCGGCGAAGGTGGCGGGATGGTCGTCTCGTTGGACCGCGAAGTGAAGGCCGGTGGCCAGCTCGGTACGTTGTGCCGTCCACATGTTGTGTCCTCTGGGACCAAGAATTGTGTTCACCGGTCCGTAGCTGATGAACAACACGTTGTTATCAGACGCGCCGCGCAGATACTCCGTTATGTAATCGCCCGACGAGCCGATTCATTTCTCGGTTTCATGGACGTTTGAGTTGACGGTGGCTACCTTCTGGGACAATAATCACCCAACCGTCTTCTGCAAACGGCCGGAGCGTTTTACCCGTTGTTGGTTGTGCTTTCCGGGTTTCACGCCTGCTGACGCGGTGATCCACACAAAGCATTCAAGAAGTCTCAAAAAATCTATTAGTTGCCGCGATAAACTGGCTTGTTTCTAAAGTCTTGTCCCACACAATGTTCAGACGCGGGAAGAATTCGCGCGACGCCAAATATGTGCGGTCCGCCGATTTTTCCGACTGTCGCCCCCGATTTTCTCGCCAGAACGAAAACGCTGTTCTACACTCGATACACCGGTTCCGCCCCAATCACCGCTCACCCGGAACCAGGGCTGCTCAGACGAAGGGGTTTCATGTCCACACCCGTTACCACACACGTTGAAGATACGACCCCCGTTCGCCCGTCTCCGCTGGTGAAACGTGTCTTCGGCGAACCGCGGTTCCACACCGACGGCGACATCGCCGCGATCGCGTTCTCCGCGGACGGCTCACTGTTCTCGATCGACGAAGCCGGCGTGCTCCGCCACTGGGCACAAGACGGCACGCAGCTCGCGCGGCACTTCCTGAGCGACCTCGAAACGCTGTGGTGCTTCAGCGCCGGGGCGAAGGTGCTCGCCAGCGGGAACGACGACCTCCTGCTGTGGGACGTGAAGACCGGCCAGCTCCTGCGCCGCATCGAGCAACCGAGCGAGCAACAGTCCTGGGTCACCGCGATCGCGTTCAGCGCCGACGGGACCACCGTCGTGAGCGGGCACGACGACGGCAAGCTCCGGTTCTGGGACACCGCCGCGTACAAGTTCGTGGGGGAGATCGCCGCGCACCCGCGGAAGGGGATCGCCGCGATCGCGTTCTCGCCCAACGGGGAGTTCGTCGCGACCGCGGGCGAAGACCTCAGCGTGCGGGTGTGGGACGCGGAAACGCACAAGCCCGTGGCCGAACTGAAGAGCCACACCGACCGCATCCCGGCGCTCACGTGGAGTCCCGATTCGACACTGTTGATTTCCGCCGGGTGGGACACGTCCGCCCGCGTCTGGCGCCCGCCGCAAGCGGACCCGCTCATGCTGCTCAACAGCCACGCGGACCAGGTGGTGACCACCGCGTTCAGCCCGGACGGGAAATACCTCGCGTGCGCCGATTCGGACTTCGACATTCACCTGTGGCTCGACGCGGTAATCGCGGTCCGTGGTCCGGTGCTCCGCGGGCACAACGACGAGATCCGTTGTCTCGCGTTCAGCCCCGACGGGACGAAGCTCGCCAGTGCCGGCGCGGACCGGGTCGTTCACGTGTGGGACGTGCGTGACGGTAAGCTCATCGCCGGGCCGAACCCGCGCGGCCGGCACGCGATCGCGGTCATCCCGGGTTCGCCGCTGCGGTTGGCGAGTTCGGGGGCGGCGAACGTGCGCGTGTGGGACGTCGAGAGCGGCGACGAGGTCGCCCCGACGAACCTGTGCTCGGCGTTCTCGGTCGCGGCCAGCCCGGACGGGAAGTGGCTCGGCGTCGGGGGCACGGACTACTTCACGCAGTTGTGGGACGCGGCCGACGGGCACCTCGCCGCGTCTCTCGAAGCGACCAAGCCGCCGGTCGGGTTCGTCACGTTCAGCCCGGACTCCAAGGTCCTGGCGCACACCAGCCCGGCCGACGGCCTCGTGTGGCTGTGGACGTGCGCGACCGGCCAGCCGGACATGATTATCGTCGAGGCCGCCGACGCCTGCACCCTGGAAACGGTGGCGTTTCACCCGAACGGCAAGTGGATCGCGTGCGGCGGCGTCGACTACATGTCCACGTGCGAGCGCGACGGCGCGGTGTGCATCTGGGACGTGACGACGAAGGAAAAACTCTTCACCTACGACACGGGCGTGACCTCGCTCGCGTTCGACCCGCAGGGCAAGTACCTCGCGGGCGCCGGGCTCGACGACGCGGTGTACGTGTGGGACGCGGAGACGCAACACACGGTGTTCGTGTTCGGCGGGCACCAGCAGAACATCAACGTGGTGGTGTTCGACCCGACCGGGAGCTACCTGCTCAGTGGCGGCGACGACGGCACCGTGCGCGCGTGGGACGTGCTCAGCGGCCGGCACCTCGTGGCCCGCGCGTTCGATTGCCCGGTGCAGTCGCTCGCGTTCAGCCCGGACGGGAAGTACCTCTTCTGCGGGAACAGCAATACGACTTGCTATCAGGTCGAGTTCAAGAAGTTCCTGGAAGAGTGAAATAGGTTCGTGAACCGAAGTGAGGGCCGTGCTCGCGAATCGTTGCGGGCGCGGCTTTTTCTTTCTGACAACTTCACAAACGCAGCCCCCAGCGTTCCGTTGTGCTTCGGAACTCTGGCGGCCGGTTCATGCCCATGCCGCCCCTCACACGCGAAATCCCTATGCGCGAGGGCTGGCACGTGTTAATGGCACTGGCACTTCTCGTTGCCCTCGGTCCGGCCACCACTTCAGCACGAGGCACGAAGCCCCTACTCGAAGACGTGCGGGACCGCCACCGGGCCGCGCTCGAAGCGATCCGCACCGTGACCTACTCCTACGAATGGACGCAACTGAAGAACGAGCCGATCCAATACGATAACGTGCCGTTGCAAGGTATTCCGGGCACGCCAATTGATTCGGCGCACGAAACCGGGCCGGGACAGTATTGGCAATCACCCGACGTCTGGAGAACCCGGTCGCTTTATTCGGACGGGAGTCGCGTCGACGAAGTATTCCGTTTCGGCCGGCTGATGCGGGCACGGCCGGCGAAGAAAAATGTTTCCGATCAGAGCCTCAAGGTGACGTCCGAAACGATGTCGGCGTTTCAATACGGTCACGGCCTGGCGGCGCTCTTCGAGCACTGGTCACGCGACTTCGGGTTCCTGCCCTTTCACGGCTTGTTGCAACAACCTCACAAGATCCGTTCTGTGGAACGTCTCCCGGGGCAGTCCGGTGGACATCCCGGCGAAATCCGGGTCGTGCTAGAGAACGACAAGTGCGTCTACGAGTTTTGGTTCAGCCCGAAACACAATTACTTGATCCGCAAACGGATCGAGCACCCGGCCGACCAGCTCCGCCACCGGCACGAAGACGAGGTCTCGGAGTTCGTCGAACCGAACCCCGGCCAGTTTTTCCCGGCGCGGATCGAGAGGCGCTCGTTCGAGGCCGGGGAACTCAAGCAGCACACCCGAAGGAACCTGTCCGAGGTCCGGGTCAATCGCCCGGTTCCGAACGAAGCGTTTCGGATTCCCGGTATCGAGGGCTGTCTGTGCGACGATCAGACAACGGGAATGCAGTTTCGCGTTGACGCGGACGGGTACCGGTTCGGGGCCGCGCAGCCCATTCCCCCCACGACGACTCACCAAACGGCTCACTTCGAGTTGTTCCCCTCGCGCCCAGCGTCCTCACCGTCCTCGCTCGCGGACCAGTCGACGGAGTTTTGGCTCTACGTCGTGATCGCTGTGCTGGTACTGGGGCTTTGCGTCGCGCTGTTTGAAATCCGCTGGTTGCGGGCCGAATTGCGAAAGAGGCCGATTCCAAAACTCGGCGGCAATTGAGAGCACAATTGCTCCCGGTTCCCGGTGCTTGAACGCGCTACGGTTGTAGCGCGTTCCTCGATATTGGTCCCACTTGGGATCAATACTCGCCTTCTGTTTTTCTCTCCGCGCCCTCTCGTGCCCTCTGCGGTGAATACTCCGCCTACCTCACTCCCACTTCGGCAGATCCGCGGGCGGCTTCGCTTCGGTCTTCTCTTTGTCGCGGGTGACCTGCTCCCGCAATTTGGTCGTCTTGTTCTCGATGTCGCCGCCCGTGACGAGGAAGTAGCGGCCCGAGGTCGCGCCCGCGTCGATGTTCAGCACGGGGTTGGAGTCCGCGGTGAATCGCGCCTTGTTGAGCGACACCCATTCGCCCTTGGTGGTCTTCACCCACCCGCCGCCGAAGCCCGCGCGCCGTTCCTTTGTGGTGGACACCTTGTTGCGGCGGAAGTCCTCCACGAACGAGTAGTACCCCCTGAGCAACTCACCCTTTGTGAGCGTCGAGAACGTGACGAGGTGCTTCCACTCCTTCTTTTCGGGCACGAAGAAGTAGCCGCTGTACGCGGTGCGGGTGTCGCCGTCGGGCTTCGCGGTCACGAGGAAGCGGTACGTCTGGCCGACCTTCCACTCGTAGTCGAAGAACGATTGCCCGCCCGTGCCCTCACCGCCGAACCGCTGCACGCGCACCGCGTCGTCCTTGTGGAGCATCTTCACGCGCTTCTCGGCGTCCACTTTCTTGGGGTCGTCACCGGCCGTCGGATCCCACACGGAGAAGAGCACGAGCTTCTTCCCGTTCGCGAGTTCCTGGATACCGAAGTACCCCTTACCCCACCCGGCGGCCATGAAGTACGTGCCGTCGGCGGACTTCTCGACGGTCATCTCGTTGTAAAACGCGACCCCTTCCGGCGCCGGGTAGCCGAGGTGGACCGACCGGCACGCGATCCCCTTGAGCTTTTCGTCCGCGGAACTGGGGCACACCGTGAGGGCTGCCAGAGCGAGCGTTGTGATTGCGAAGCGGGTCATGGGTTCTCCGAGTATCGAGGAATGCCCAGGGCATCCGCCCCGGGCGCTCTTTGTGGTTACTTGGCCTTTTCTTTCTTCAACTCGAAGAAGTAGCCGGACTTGCCCTCGAAGTCCTTCGCGCGCTTGTCCTTCTCGACCGAGTAGGCGAGCTTGAGCGTGCCGTCCTTGAGTTCGACGATACCGAGCGCCTTGGAGCCCTTCGTCCCGTCCGGGCCTTCGACGATCTCCATGTCGATCGTGGCCGGTGTCACGGCCGTGTCGAGCCTGTACTTCATCACGAACTTGACGTCGCCGCCCGCGATGGTGAACTTGTCCTCGGTCGCGGTGTACGTGGCCTTCTTCGCGGTTTCGTCCACATCGGCGCCGTTCTTCTTACCGGCAACGAGCGTGTACTTGCCGGCCAGATCGATCTTGTCGTCGGCTCGTGCGGCCGACTGTAAGAGGCACGCGGCCGAGATTGCCGCCAGCGCGAACGTCTTCATTCCGATTCCCCACCGGCCAGGTTGACCGCGCGCCCCCGGACCGTCCAAAAGCGCCGCGGCGGACGTGATTGTATCCCGGAAACGGGGCGCCAGAGTGGGGAAGCCCGGGGCGGTATCGGGTCGTTCGGGTCTGCGCTATCTCATTTTCCCCACAGCTTTAAGCGCGGGAAAGCGGCATGGCACCGGTTACGGAGCATCGGTAGAATCGTCACCACGGGTAGAGATTCGCCATCTTCCTTAAAATTGGAGGAGCGCCATGGTAACGGCGGGAGTGCGACGGGTGGTTCTGGTGGTCGCCGCGCTCGGGTTCGCGGGGCTAATCGGTTCGCAGGCGCGCGGGGACGAGAAGAAGAACCCGCTGCGCGAGGAGCTGCTGAAGCTCAACTCCGTCACCGGCGAAGACGCGCAGCGGGACAAGCTGGTCGCGCTGGCCAAGGACAAGGAGAAGACGAAGAAGCTGGTGGCCGAGGCCGGCAAGATGCTGAAAGAGGCGAAGGGGAAGGAGAACCCGTTCAACTTCAACGGCGCTCTCATGGTGGCGCGGCTCGCGCACTTCAACAAGCAGTACGAGGTGGCCGAGCCGTTCTACGAGTACCTCGTCGAGTCCGCGACGAAGCTCAAGAGCGGGAGCAAGATGGTCCAGGCCTATGAGGGCCTGATCGACATGTACTGGGACAACAAGAAGTACGCGCTCGTGACCGAGACGTGCCAGAAGTTCGTCGACGACATGGGGCCGGACGAGTACGAGCAGGCCAAGCCGTTCATCCTCGAGCGCCTCGTGCAGTCGATGGCCAAGGAGGAGAAGTTCGACGAGGCGCTGCGGCTCGCCGACACGCTCATCGAGGCCGACCGCGAGGGCTGGTACTTCTTCCAACTCAAGGGCTGGGTGCTGCGCGAACAGGGCAAGCTGCCGGCCGCGATCGAGGCGTACAACAAGTCGCTCGACAAGATCGACGCGAACAAGGGGCTGAAGGCGGACGTGCGCGACCGGTTCAAGGACCGCACGCGGTACATCCTCACCGGGCTGTACGTCGACAATAAGGACGTCGAGAAGGCCGCGAAGAACCTCCAGACGCTGATCCAGCGGAACCCGGACAACGCCACGTACAAGAACGACCTCGGCTTCATCTGGGCCGACAACGATCTGAAATTCGAGGAGTCCGAGAAGCTCATCAAGGAGGCCCTCGACCTCGACAAGAAGGAAAAAGAGAAGCTGAAGAAGGAAGGGAAGCTCGACGAGGTGAAGCCGAACGCCGCGTACCTCGACAGCCTCGGCTGGGTACTGTTCAAGCAGAAGAAGTATTCGGAAGCACTGATCCCGCTGAAGGAAGCCGCGGCCGACGACGAGGACGGCAGCCACCTGGAAATCTGGGACCACCTCGCGGACTGCCACCTGGCGCTGGGCCAGAAGAAGGAAGCCATCGCCGCGTGGGAGAAGGCGCTCAAGCACGAAGACCTGACGAAGCGCGACGGCGAGCGCCGCCGAAAGGTGAGCGAGAAGCTCAAGAAGGCTCGCGCGGAGTAGTGGCGTCGCGCCCTCGCTCATAGGGGCGAGGGCGCCTCGAACGGAGTTGTTCCCATGCCCGATGGCTGGACGCAAACCGCCATCGGCGGGAAGTTGGTCGATGTGTTCGACCCGCCCAACGCACTTCCGCAAGCACTTCTTTACCTTCACGGTCTCGACGAACGCACCCCGGCAACTGATGCAAACTTCATGGCCGCTCTACGCACGCATCGATTGCGGTGTGTGGCGCCACACGGTGGGCAGTGCTGGTGGGCCGATCGCGTGTGTTCGGAGTTTGATGCCGATCTCACCCCGGAGCGCTACTTACTAGACGCGCTCGTACCGTGGGCGGAATCGGCGTGGCGCTTGGGTCCGCGTGCGATCGCTATTGGCGGCGTGGAGATGGGCGGGCAGGGTGCGCTGCGGCTCGCGTTCAAGCACCCGGAGCGGTTCCCGATTGCGGCAAGCGTCTCGGGCGCGTTGGATTGCCAGGATTGGTACGGGCGCGGAACACCGCTCGATGAGATATACGACAGCCGCGAGCGGTGCCGACAGGACACGGCCGTGCTCCACATCCACGCGCACCGCTGGCCGCCGCACTTGTGGTTCTGCTGTGCGCCGACGGACGCCGCTCACTATCGCGGTAACGACCGACTTATCGAGAAACTCACCGCGGTCGGAGTTCCACACACCGCGGATCTCGATACGCGGGCGAAACCGGGCGTGCGCTACGAAGACCAAATGGTCGCGCCGATGCTCGCGTTCGTGGCTGATGCCCTCTCTCGCGAAGCGAAACGGTTGATGTGAGGAGTGTTTGGAGTGTAGTCCGCTCGCTCCGCGAGCAGTTTGCTTACGGGAGCCCGTTCGGACAAGGCTCCAGGTAAGTCGAGAGGGTATCGTTGTGGGAGTGTCTCGTCAGGGACAATACTACGTAACCAGTATCGTCACCGGACCACAGCATTTGTGGCTCATGCTCGACCTCGTCGACGAGCGCCTTACCGATCCGTATGTGACTGCTATCGATGTGTGCTCTGTCTACGGATGCCCCACTGAAGAGGTGGTCCGAGCTGCTGTTCTCGCCGGAACTGATCGGGCGAATGCGGAGTTCGGTACCAATTTGCACCCGCTGGAAATTCGATTCTCCTATTCGGGCTGGAACAACGAACGGTGCAGCATCGCAGGGGCAGCGGCTTACGAAATCGTGCGAGCAATCGCCGAGAGCGCCGTCAGCAACTCGTAGTCACTTCGGGCCAGTGAGCGGGAGTGGTTTGCGCGTTTGTCGTTGCTGGTTAAATGGGTACATCCGCCGCTCCGCGAGCGGACCACATTTTCGGCTCAAAACACCGCGCTGGAACCGCCCCGTGTGTGCGGGAGTTCGTGCGATTCCGGCGGCGCGGGCGGTTTTGGCGGCGGAATCGAGGGGGCACGCACGCCCGCGAGTGCGGACCGCGGCGCGCCTTTCAGCCCCGCCATCGGGCCGGGTGTCGGGCGGATCTGGTCCGGGTTCGCGCCGTTGGCCCACAGGAGCACGCGCCGTGTGACGTCGGCAGCGAGCTTGCTGTTCGTCGGCGGGAGTTCGCCCGGCGGCAGTCCCAATTCCAGCCCGAGCACGTTTTGTAAGATCCCCGCGACGGACAGGGCCATTTCGCGGTTGGGTTGGCGTGCCAGCCCGCGGAGCACGTCCACGCCGTCCGGGTCGTGCGGGTTGATACGCAGCATCTGTTCTGCGGCAAACAACCGGATCGGACCGGGTTGGTCCATGTTCGTGAGCCGGTCGAGCAGGTCGACCGACAGCAGGTTGTGGTCGCGCAACAGGGCCGCGAGTTCGACCCGGAGCGAGGGCGCCGCGCCCGTATCGAGCATCATCGCGGCGAGCTGGCTCGCGAGTTCCGGGCGCTGGCCGTCGGTCAGGTCGCGGTGGAACTGTTCGATGAGCGTGAGGATCGCACGCGGAGCGAGCGGTGCGTGTTCTTCCGCCCAGGTGATGAGGTCGGCGAACGCGGCTCCCGGCAAGCGCCCGGAGGCGAAGAGCGGACCGTCGTTCGCGAGCCGCGGGTCGGCCAGTGCTTCGCGCACGCCCTCCCGGGCGAACGGCCACCGTGCGTCCGCATTCCACAGGATAGCTTCTGACGCGGCGAACCGCACTTCGGCGACCGGGTCGCGGAGCAGTCCCGCCAGACCCGCAATGAGGTCCGCGGACCCGACGCCGGCCATCGCGTAGGCTGCGGCGGCTCGAACCGCGGGTTCGGGACTTTCGTGTGCGGTTTTTAGAACTAACTCAGCTTCCCCCGGCTGCCATTGCGGGCGATACTCCAGCGCTCCGAGTGCGGCGCACTGCACCTCCGGGCGCGGGTCCGTGAGCAGCGCGAGAACTGGTCGTACCTCGTCGAGAACGGCTGCCCGGAGTGCAACAACTTCGGGGAGCGCACGGCAATCGGTGAGTTGGATCGGCCAGCGCTTGCGAACCACGAGGCGCCCGCACCACTTGTTCGCCCGGCGCAGCGGTTCCGCACCGGTGCGAATGAGATCGTGAACGGCGGCGAGTGCAACCGCGGTGAGGAGCAGAACCGACTGACCAATGTGAACGGTCCAGTCGGGCGACCCGCGGGTCGGGAGCCACAACCAGGCGAGCGCGATGAGGTACAGGATGATGAGCGACGCGCTGACCGGTGGGCGCCACACGGGGTGCGCCCGCAGGAACGTCAACACGAACATACCCTGTACACCGGCACCCACGTAAAGCGGGACCATGTGCGTGCGGTAGCCGAGAAAAGCTAGCACGGTGCAGGGCAGAAGTAACAGCGCGCAGCTCGTGACCCAACCCAAAAGGCCGAGATCGCGGCGCGGCGCTGAGGTGGACCAAGACATAGTGACCTGACCCGACCGGAGCCGGGGTGACGCAGTACGGTAAGGGGGCGCGCTGCGACCGACCGAACGGGACTTGCGGTTCGGCGAGTCAAACCAATTTAATTCGCGATTCAGCCCGGGGCAAACAATGCGTCGGAAGTCGTAAAGCTCAGCGTCGGAAAAGTCGGCACGGACCGGCTCGATATCTTACGATTTAAGTCATTCTGGCCCGGGGCGGAGGGAGAGGCATGCTCGCCGTGTTCGAGTGCGTGGCGCTGGCGGTTCGGGACAAGGGGCTGCGCGGGCTGACCGAACTCGTGCCCGGCGGCCCGTACATCTTCGAGGTCGCGCAGCACGCTTACAAGATGCTGCGCGAGCGCCAGAAGGCCGCTGAGCTGCGCGAAGAGATCGCAAAAGTCGCGGCCGCGAGCGCGGAAGAAGCGAAGAAGATGGCCGAGCAGGTCGCGCGCGAGGTCGTGAACCAGGGGCCGATCGAGGACCGGCTCACGCTCGAACTGTACCTCACCCAAATGCCCGGCGCGGTCCGGCAATCGCTCAAGCGCGCGGACGATCCCACCGGGAAGACCGTGCCCCCGGACTTCGCGGTGGACGAAGCGGAAGACCTCGTCAAAATGCTGCCCGCGCGGGTACCGCACTTCCGGCCCGGGGGCGACCTGCCCGGGCGCCCCGGCTGGCGCCTCGAAGAGCTGCTCGGCGCCGGCGGGTTCGGCGAAGTGTGGCTCGCGCGCCACTCGTTCCTCCCGCACCCGCGGGCGGTGAAGTTCTGCACCGACGCGAAGGTGCGGGCCAAACTCACGTCGCACGAGGGGCGCGTGATCGCCCGCGTGATGGAGCAGGGCACCCACCCGAACGTGGTCCCGCTCCTGGACGCGGTCCTCGACGGTGAGACGCCGTGGCTCATGTACGAGTTCGTCGGCGGTGGGAACCTCACCGATCTCATTCACCGCTGGCAGGCGCTTCCCGAAGGTCAGCGCGAATCGCTCGCGGTGCTCGCGCTCAAGCAACTCGCGGTGGCCGTGGGCACCTTCCACCGGCTCGCGCCCTCGATCGTTCACCGCGATCTGAAACCGGCGAACATCCTTTTTCACGTCGAAAATCGCAACGGTTCTGGGCAATCCGAGGAGTTCCGGCTGCGCATCACCGACTTCGGCATCGGCGGGGTCGCGGTGGACTACCTGCGCACGAACGCCGCCGGCATGTCGATGATGACGGGCTGGCTCGAAACGTCGCTCCGCGGGTCGTACACGCCACTGTATGCGTCCCCCCAACAGTCGCGCGGGGCGAAGCCGGACCCGCGCGACGACGTTCACGCGCTGGGCGTCATCGCGTTCCAGATGCTGACGGGTAAACTCACCGAAGCCCCCGGCACGCGGTTCGAGCGCGAACTGAAGCGCCGAAACGTGTCGGACACGCTCGTGGACCTCATCGGCGACTGCGTGGACACCGAACCGAACGGGCGCCCGAAGGACGCGGTCGAACTCGCGGAGCGCCTGGGCAAACTGAAAGAGCCGGTCACACAAGTTCTGACACCCAAAGCTCCGGTTCCGGAAAAGAAGGGTGAGAAGACCCCTCCGACTGCTCCCGCCACCCAAACCGGGGCGGCAGCGTCCGGAAATGGGACCACCCCGAAAGCGCCGGTGCTGTCCGAAAAGGGCGCGCTGGAAGGCAAATCAGCCCCGGTCACGATCGTCGCCCACGCGGTACCCGCGGAACCAGAAAAGTGGCTCATTCCCATTCGGGGAGTCTGGTTCTCACGCACGGGCGCAAACGCAGATGCGCCGTGGATCGCGAGCAGCGTCAAGTTGCCCGGCGAGATCGTTGCGAAGCCGGGCGAAGCGTACCGGCTCACGCTCAACCCGGACACCACCGGCGACGACGACCTCGCCAAACTCAAGGCCCTCTCACGGTTACCGGGGCTGGAAGCCATCGACCTGTCCGGGTGCGTCCGAGTCACCGATACCGGCATCATGCACCTCGCGAACCTCCGCGGTCTGAAGGCTGTCGGCCTCGCCGACACGCAGGTGACCGATTCCGGCGTGACGCTCCTGCTCACGCGGTTCCCCGACCTGGAAGCGGTCGGACTCGCCGGGGCCGCGAACGTGTCGCAAACGGTGGTGCCGTACCTCGCGCGCCTCCGCAAACTGAAGCTCCTCGCGCTCCCGCCGCGCGCGGACACCATCGACGTCCGCGTCGAGTTCACCAAGCGCCGGCCGGCGTGCCAGTTGGTGTAATCTTTTGAAGAGCTTCCCGCGCTTACCGTGCGGGGAAGACTATTTCGGTTTGGACAGTTCCTCTGACGGAACGGTGGTGCGAAATGCGGGTTCCACTTGTTCGGTCCGGACCTAATCCCGCACCTATCGCGTGGTGGGAGTGGTTGTTTTCCCCGTTTATGGCCGTCGGCTGCGTATTGATGTTGGGCGTTTTGAGCTTGGTGGCTTTCCCCTTATTTGCTCTGTACCCGGATCTCTGTTACACCAGTTACGACGATGGAACAGAGCGACAACTAGAAGTGATTCGCCGGTACCGTCAGTTCACCTCCCGCGTCTCCTTCTGGCGACGGTGTCGCCGCTTGTTGGGGCGATTACGACGGAAGTCGCCGCCGAGAACGCCGCGGCGCATTTTGCGCGACCGATTAGTTAACGGTGCGTGAATCGTTTCGGCAACACGCTTCGCAGAGATTTGATGGAATGACAATTGTTTTTCTCTATGCGATTGCTTCTCATGTCGTTGTCATTAGAGGCTGTGGCTAACATTCGCTAACATTTTCCGGACGGCGGTGCATCTGTTAATTCGGCGCAAATCCAATGCAGAAAGCTGTTTACAGATAGATGGTCGTGTAGTGGATATTAGTATTTCTGCCCCGACTCTCCTTGGTTGTTCCTCGGTAAAAACAAACCCAATTGCCGCTTCATTGAGATGATGTGGCTTTCTCTCTATATACGCAATGTCAGTAGCGCGAGTTCGATCGATTGCGCCAAATAGGTGCAGTAATAGCGATCTCGCGCGGCAATTACGGCTTCAACGCCATTCGCCTCAACTCAACCAAACTGTGCGGTCGATACCGTCCGTGCCGGATGTGCCGGGGTTCCGGATTCTGCACGGGTGCGCTATGCACGGATCAGCTCGCTGCCTCCCATTCGTCGCCGCGTTCGCCCTCCTCGCTCTCCTCTTCGGGCCGGGGTGTGCTCGGTACAACTACCGCGAACGCGCCGATAAGGACGTCGCGGGGATTATTTCACAGAAAAACGTGTTCCCGGACTGGCAGGTGAAGAAGGATTGGCACGTCTACCCGGACCCGCGTGCGCGCTTCGCGGACGCTTCCAACCCGGACCGCCCGCCGTACCCGCCCGACGACTACGCGGCCAAGTTATTGGCGCCCAACCCACAGCGCCCGACGAAAAAGTCCGGCGTCGGGCGGCAGGACGGCGAGGGCTACGTCTCGCTGCTCCAACAGTGGGACGCGGAGAACCGCGCCGACGACCCGAACGCGCCGACCGCACGCGCCGCCGCCGGACCTACCCCCCCTCCCCCCTCCCTAAAGGGAAGGGGGAGCAGGTATTGGATGTCTCTGGGCGAACCGCGAGCGCCAATGAGCGGGTGCTTTTCCCCCCCTTCCCTTCAGGGAGGGGGGATGGGGGGGTAGGTTCTTCCGAGCGCCCGGCCGTGCGGCACAGCGTCCCGCCGGGGTTCCCCGGCGCGGGTCAGGCGGCACCGGCCGCGAAGTCGAACAACGAGATCGGGCCGTGGGTCGCTGCGGCGAAACGCGGACCGCAAAGTCCGGTCCCGGCCACCGCCACAAACAGCGCGCCGCCCAAGACTCCACTGCATCCGCCCGTTATTACGGTCATTTCGGGCGACGCGGAATCGACCGGCAAGGCGGTGCCCGCGGTCGCGCTGGTGCCGGTGCAGCCCGTTCCGGTTCCACCGATCGACAGCCTGCCGCCGATTCTTCCGCCGGGCACGGAACCGAAGGCGCTGGACCTGAAACAACCTCCGGGGCCGGACAACCCGGGCAAAACCGCGGACCCGATGGGTAAGGGGCCGCCCGAACTGTACCCGTCGGTCCTGACGATTGGGAGCGACCCCGCTTCGGAGTACCTCAAAGCGCTCGAATCCGGGCAGACCGGGTACCGGCTGAAACTCGATCAGGCCATTGAACTCGGGTTGTTCAACGCGCGGGAGTACCAGGACCGGCGCGAAGACCTGTACCTGATTGCGTTGCCGGTCACACTGGAGCGGTTCAATTTTGCCGCGCAAGCGTTCTTCACGGAGCAAGTGATCCGGGAATCGACCGGGCGCCAACTCGCCAACGGCGGCGAACGGTGGTCGCTGAACACCACCGGCGGCGTCAACAAACTGTTCCCGACCGGTGCGATGCTCATGGTGAAGCTCGCGAACCAGATCACGATCGACCTGTCCGGGGACAAACCGCAGACGAGCATCAGCAACCTGTCGCTGAGCCTCATGCAGCCGTTCCTCCGGGGCGGCGGATTCGCGGTTACGCTCGAAGACCTCACCCAAGCCGAGCGCACGCTGGTCTACGCGATGCGGTCGTACACCCGGTTCCGCAAACTCTTCTACGTCGCGCTGGCGGCCGGTGGCTCCGGCGGCGGGTACACGAACAACCCCTACGGCCTCCAGGGGCTGTCGCCGAACCTCGGGCGCGGGATCGGTGGGAATCTCACCGCGCCGAACATCGGGTATTTGCCGCTCCTCCAGCAGTCCGCGACCCTCAATAACCAGCGGAAAAACGTCGTGGCACTGGAGCGCCTGTTGCAGTTGTATCAGGCGTTCCGCGAGGGCGGGCAGCAGTCCGATTTGCAGGTCGGGCAGGTGGAGGTGCAACTGCTCACCAACCGCTCCCAGCTCCTCGGTTCGGCGAACACCGGGGCCAGCCAGAGCGGGATCCGCGGGTTCCTCGACAGTCTGGACAACTTCAAGCTCCAGCTCGGGCTGCCGATCACGGTCCCGCTGGAACTCGACGACGGCCCGCTGCGCCCGATCCGCCAGCAACTCGGGCGCTTCGAGGAGGTTTACGCCCAGGTGCAGCAGACGGAACTGGCGGCCGCGAAGTACGACCCGGCGGAACCGGTCGCCCAGTTCCGCGCCCGCTGGCGCAACTTGCTCACGGATTCCGCGTTAGTCAAGGGGACGCCGTTCGCGAAATCGATCGGTGAGCGGTTGGATTCGTGGGCGCCGGCGAAACTGACGGACGATCAGGCGGCGACGCGGTTGGCCCAGCTCCGGGAGGAGCGGCGCAAGCTGCTCGCGGCCCGCGCCGATCGGCAAGTGAAGGGGCTTCCCGAGCCGGAAGCCGATACCCGGAAGATCGCGCTCCTGGAAGACGACATCGATTTGGGGGACTTTGAGCGCCTGGTGCGCATCTACGAGTCCCAGCCGTGGACGAAGGTGACCACTCCGACGGCCCGAGCCACCGCACAGGCGGCCGCGTTCCGCGACGTGTTCAATTCGTTCTACCAGTTGATTCTGGAGGGGCGCAACGACCGCCTGACGGCCGTTCGGTCCCAGTGGCCGACGTTACCGCCGCTGACCGTGGGCGACACGGGCACCGACGTCCTTGTCGCCCCGCTCGACGACGCCTACACCGCGGCCATTCAGACGGCTCTCACAAATCGCCTCGACCTGATGAACGCACGCGGGCAGGTCGTAGATGCGTGGCGCCAAATCGCAATTCAGGCAAATTCGTTGCAAGGGGTGTTCAATGTTCGGTATGATCTAAGCAGCAACACTCCGGCCGGTCGGAACAATGGTCTCGCGTTTGCGGCCGATCGTAGCAACCATCAGCTTGTATTTAACGCGGAATTGCCGCTCGTTCGCCGGGCGGAGCGTAATAATTACCGGGCCGCGTTGATCGGTTACCAGCGCCAGCGCCGCACGCTGATGGCTTTCGAGGACAACATAACCAACGACGTCCGGAGCGACCTCCGGGAATTGCGAACCCTGGCCCAGTTGTACCGCATCCAACAGCGGGTGGTGGAACTGGGGTATTCGCAAGTGGATAACGCTCAAGCCATCCTCCTGGCCCCGCCCGCACCCGGGGCCGCGAACGACGCGGGTAGCGCCGCGGCCCTGACGCAACAGGTTCTAGACGCCCAGAACCGTCTGGTAACTGCCCAGAACACGCTCTTCCAACTTTGGGTCGCGTATCAGATTGGTCGGATGCAACTGTACGTCGACCTCGAACAGATGACCCTCGATGACCGCGGGGTATGGATCGATGAGTTTTTCAACCGAACCGATGCCCAAAACCGATCTCCCGCCGACGGGCAACGGCCCGGCGAACGGCTCCACGCTCCCCAACCTGTCGGGGCCGGCGGGAAGTAAACCCCAACAGCGCAAGCTCCCGTCGCGCAGCGGCGGCGGGGGCCGATTGTTGCCCTTCGCTTTCGCGGGGGCGATTCTCGCAGCCGCCGGCGTCGCCGGTGGCTGGTACTTTTTCCTTCGCGCGGCCCCGGCCCGCGCGGACGTGCTGCTTCACAAGGTCAAGCGCGAATCGCTCGTGGTCACCGTTGCCGAGAAGGGGACGCTCGAATCGGCCGATAACCGCGACATCGTGTGCGAGGTGCGGGCCGGCACGAAGGGCTTCGCCAGCACCATCAACTGGGTCATCGACGACGGCTCCCGGGTCAAGCCCGGGCAGCTCCTGATGCTCCTCGACGACTCCGCACTGAAGGATCAGGAAGAGAAGCAGCAGATCGACACGGAAACCGCGAAAGCGAACAAGGTCAAAGCGGAAAAAGATTACGAGATCGCGGTCAAGCAGAACCAGAAAGACGTCGCGACCGCCGAATCCGATCTCACCAAAGCGGTCAACGCTTTGAAGGATTACACCGGCCTCAGTTACGACCCGGCGCGCGGGGCGCTCGCCGCGGTCGCCGGCGGCCCGGCGGCCCTGTCCGAGGCCGGCACGTTTCGCCAGAAGTTGGACGACCTGACCGGTCAGGTGAAATTGGCCGAGAGCGACCTCGAACAGTATCGCGAGCGGTCCGCGTGGGCGGATCGCATGGTGAAGTTGTCCTACATGAGTTCCGCTCAGGCCCAGGCCGAGCGCTCAAAAATGGACAGCCAGGTCGAGAAGCTCCGCAGCCTCCAGGCCCAGCGCACTCAATTAATTGCGAGCACCCGTAATCAGGAACTCACGAACCTGATTCTCGCTCGCGACATTGCTCAGATCACAGTGGAGCAAGTCGTTCTTGCCGCCGAAGCCAAACTCGTCCAGTTCGCCGCCGAAAAGCAAAAGTGCAACTCGATTTACCTCCAGGCGGACGACACGCTCCGAGAAATCGCTCAACAGAGGGCGAAGTGCCGGATCACGGCCCCCGACACGATCGAGCCGGACTCGATGGTGGTGTACTTCCGCAACGAGTCGAACCGGTTCGGGAACAGCAGCAGCCAGGGTATGATCGAGCAGGGCGCGCAGGTGAAAGAGGGGCAGAAACTGCTCCGCATCCCGAACCTGCACCGGATGCAGGTGAACACCAAGGTTCACGAGGCGATGGTGGCCCGCATCCGCGGGGACGTGCGCGTGCCCACGTACCTCGTGGACGGCATCCAGAGCACGATGCTGTTCAACACCGATCCGTTCAACCGGCTCGTCACCCAGCGCCAGGAGATCATCGACCGGCTGCGCGAGAAGTACCGCAACTTCGAGTACAAAAAGTTGTCCGAGGGGCAGAAGGCGAACATCCGCGTGGACGCGCTGCCCGGCAAAGTGTTCGAGGGACACGTCCGCACGGTCTCCGCGGTAGCGAGCCAGGCCGATTCGTGGATCTCGGACGTGAAGCTCTATCAGACGCTCGTGATGGTCGACTACGAGGTGTTCACGGACGGCACCAAGAAGCGCATCGAGAGCGAACAACTCAAGCCGGACATGACCGCGGAAGTCACGATCACCGTGGACACCGCGACGGAACCGGTGCTCACCGCGCCCGTTCAGTCCATCGTCGGTGGTGCCGAGATGGGCGTCGCGCGCAAGATCTACGTCAAGACGCCGACCGGGTACGACGAACGCGAGGTCAAGCTCGGACTCTACAACGAGAAATTCGTGGAGATCCGCGAGGGCCTGACCGAGGGCGACGAGATCGTCATGAACCCGAAGGTGCTGCTCGACCCGAACGACAAGACCCGCACCCGCGACGGCGACAGCAAGGGCGGCGGTAAGGGCGGTGAGGGTAAGGGCGAGAACTTCAAGGGTGACGGCGCGGGCGGTCCCGGTGGAGCGGGCGGCGCCGGGAAGGGTGGCGGTGGTAAGAAAAAGGGCGGTGGTGGCGGTCCGCCGGCCGGTCTCTAATAGCTCGGAATACCGAAGTCGGGACCGGGTGATCCCGTTCCCGACTTCGGCCGAAAACCGAACGAGTCCCTCGCGGATACGCGCAGACACAACGCCGTCACAACACAGCGACCCGTCTGAACGAGCCGCGACCACCGGGAGCGGAGAGCCTCCCGCCCCGGTGGTCGCGGCTCGTTACGGTTACCAAAAGCTAGCTCGCCGCTGCCCCTTGCTTGGACCCCCTGATGCCTGCCATCGTCAGCGTCGTCGATCTGGTCAAGAACTACTACATGGGGACGCAGACC
The DNA here is from genome assembly GCF_001610855.1 of Gemmata sp. SH-PL17. Lineage (NCBI taxonomy): Bacteria > Pseudomonadati > Planctomycetota > Planctomycetia > Gemmatales > Gemmataceae > Gemmata > Gemmata sp. SH-PL17. The sequence goes on along the minus strand of NZ_CP011271.1, from coordinate 6,218,674 downwards.
GTTAACGTCCTCAAAGGGCTGAACCTGTCGTTCGACGAGGGGGACTTCGTCGCACTGATGGGACCGTCCGGTTCGGGGAAATCAACACTCCTCAACGTCCTTGGGTGCCTCGACCGCCCCACCAGCGGGCACTACTACCTCGGCGATGTGGACGTGTCCGAAATGGACGACGACCAGCTCTCCGAGGTCCGCAGCACCTACCTCGGCTTCATCTTCCAGTCGTACAACCTGCTCCCGCAGTACACGGTCGTCGAGAACATCGAGCTGCCGCTGCTCTACCAGGGCATCAAGCTCGACGAAACGACGAAGGCCCGGTGCGTCGCGCTAGCGGAACTCGTCGGCCTGGGTGAGCGCCTCGACCACCGCCCGCTTCAACTTTCCGGTGGTCAGCAGCAGCGCGTCGCGGTGGCGCGGAGCCTAGTGAACGACCCGCACCTGATCCTGGGCGACGAACCGACCGGGAACCTCGACTCGAAGACCAGCGTCGAGATCATGCAGATGCTCCGGGAACTGAACCGGTCGGGCAAGACCATCATCATGGTGACGCACGAAAACGACATCGCGGAATGGGCCAGGCGCGTCGTGCGCCTCCGCGACGGGCGCGTCGAATCGGACGTGCGCAACGACACCCGCACCATCATGGAGATCAACTGATGTTCGGGTTCAGCCTCTCCGCCGGCACGATCCTCATCGCGGCCGTCGCGGTGCTGGTGCTGGTGGTCGTTCTCGTGACGGTTTTGTTCGCGACCGGGCTGGCGGCGCGGCTGCCGTTCATGGCGAACACCGCGAAACTCCAGCGCAGCGTGTCGCTCGCGGTCAAGAGCTTGTGGCTCCACAAGTTGCGCTCGGTCCTTTCGGTGCTCGGTATCATCATCGGTACGTGCTCGGTCATCTCGCTGATGTCGTTCGGCGAGGGGTCCATGCAGGACGCGCTCGACGACATCAAGCGCCAGGGCGCGACCAACATCATCGTGCGCAGCACCAAACCGCCGGACGATTCGGCAACCGCGTCGAAGGGGTTCGTGACGAGCTACGGTTTGGTGCGAGACGACCTGGAGCGGTTCAGCACGCTCACGACCGACGGGGCCGTGACGCGGATCGTGCCCATGCGCGTGTTCCCGAGCGAGGCGCGGTATTTGGAGCGCCTCGTGAACGCCCGCGTCATCGGGACCGTGCCCGATTATCAGGTCGTGAACAAACTGGAACTCTCGCGCGGCCGGTTCCTCCTGGAAGAAGACGACAGCGACCTGGAGAACTACTGCGTCCTCGGTTCAGAAGTGGCCGACAAACTGTTCCCCTTTGAAGACGCGCTCGGCCAGACGGTCGGGATCCGCAGTCACTTTTTCCTCGTCGTCGGCGTCCTGAAAGAGCGGATGCCGACCGGCGGCTCCGGCGGGAGCCAGGCCGCGGAGGACTACAACCGCGACATCTACGTCCCGATCCGCACGAGCCGGCGCCGGTTCGGTGAGGTGATCTCGGTCCGCACGGCCGGCGCCCGTATGAACGAGAAGGTCGAGTACAGTCAGGTCACGCTCACCGTGAACGCGGAGGTCGACAAGCCGGAGGGCCGGGCGAAGGTGCAGGCGGTCGGTAACGAGATCAAGGGTATGCTGGAGCGCAAGCACCCCAAGCGCGACTGGACCGTGACCGTTCCGCTCGACAAGCTCGAAGAGGCGGAGCGCGCCCAAACGCGGTTCACGCTCCTTATGGCAATGATCGCGTCGATTTCGCTCCTGGTCGGGGGCATCGGGATCATGAACATCATGCTCGCGACGGTGACGGAACGCACCCGCGAGATCGGTATCCGCCGCGCGCTCGGGGCCAAGCGCAAGGACATCGTCATGCAGTTCCTCGTCGAGGCGGTGGTCCAGACCACCATCGGCGGGCTGTGCGGCGCGGCCCTGGGTGTCACATCGGTGTACGCGGTCCCGGCCGTTTGGGATCTGTTGCGCGGTTGGTGGCCCGGTACCGCCGCTCTGCCGGCGAAGCTCCACGTGCTGTCGATCTTCCTGTCGGTCGGGGTGTCGATTCTGGTCGGGATGTGCTTCGGCCTCTACCCCGCGTGGCGCGCGGCGAAGCTCGACCCGATCGAGGCGCTGCGGCACGAGTAACGGGTGCCCGCGCAAGCTACCCATCTTCCACCGTTAATCTCGCGGGCGGGGTCGTTCCCCGCCCGTTCCGCTGGCGGAGGCGCTCGGTGCAGGGGAAACCCGGCCGGGCGTCTCCGTTATTTAAGTTCCAGAGTTCCAGAGTTCCAGAGTTCCAGAGTTCGTGGCCCGTTCGGTTCACCGCGCTCGAATCGCGGAACGTAAAGTTCGGAGGTGGGTTGTGTTTTTGAACCTCTGGAACTCTGGAACTCTGGAACTCCCGGAACTCTGGAACTCCCGGAACTCTGAAACTTCATACTTGGAACTCTGGCCCGACGAACCTTCGCGCCCTGTACGCGGCTGGTACAATTCTCCTGTCACCCAACCGATTACCGCACAGGAGCACCTTCATGCCCGCGACCGCGACCGACCGCGTGCCCGTCACCGTACTCACCGGCTTTCTCGGCGCCGGCAAGACCACGCTTCTGAACCACATCCTCACGGCCAACCACGGGAAGCGGATCGCCGTCATCGAGAACGAGTTCGGCGAGGTGGGGGTCGACCAGGAACTGGTCATCAACTCGGAAGAAGAAATCTTCGAGATGAACAACGGGTGCATCTGCTGCACCGTGCGCGGCGACCTGATCCGCATCCTCGGCAACCTGATGAAGCGCCGGGACAAGTTCGACTACATCCTCATCGAGACGACCGGCATGGCCGACCCCGGCCCGGTCGCGCAAACGTTCTTCATGGACGACGAGGTGCAGTCGAAGACCATGATCGACGGGATCGTCACGCTCGTGGACGCCAAGCACGTCTTGTTGCACTGGGACTCGCACGAGGTGCAGGAGCAGATCGCGTTCGCGGACGTGGTCCTGCTCAACAAGATCGATCTCGTGGAGCCGGCCGAACTGGACAAGCTCGAAAAGCTGATCCGCAAGATGAACGCGACCGCGAAGATCCACCGCACGAAGAACTCCGAAGTGAACCTGGACCGCGTGCTGAACGTGAAGGGCTTCGACCTCGACCGCATCCTCGAACACGAACCCGACTTCCTCAAGGACGGTGGCCACAAGCACGAGCACCACGACCACGCGCACGACAAGGATCACGCGCACTGCGACCACGATCACGGCCACTGTGAACACGACCACAAGCACGAACACGATCATTCAAAGTGCGATCACGACCACGGCCACTGCGAGCACGACCACGACCACGGCAAGACGCACTCCCTGAAGCTGCACGAGGAAGAGGTGCCGGACCACGTTCACGACTCATCGGTGACGAGCGTGGGCATCACGGTCGCGGGCGAACTGGACGCGAAGAAGCTGAACAAGTGGATGAGCGAGCTGCTCCAGGCGAAGGGGCCGGACATCTTCCGCATGAAGGGCGTTCTGAGCATCAAGAACGAGCCGAACCGGTTCGTGTTCCAGGGCGTTCACATGCTTTTCGACGGCAAACTCGACAAGCCGTGGGGCAAGACCCCGCGCTCCAATAAACTCATCTTTATCGGCCGCAACCTGGATCGCGAAGCCCTCACGGAAGGCTTCAAGAGTTGCCTGGCGTGATCGGATGTCGATTTCAGATTTGCGCCGGACGGTCGGGGGCGGAGTCGCGCCCCTTTTGCCTCCCGCCGTCCGGCGCAAATCTTCATTCTGAAATCTCGGGGCGATATGGCTCGCATCAGCATTTTCGGTAAGGCGGAGAACCGGTTGCGCCCGGTGTGGCAGGCCGCGGCCGCGGACCACGTGATCGGCCTCGCCTGGGCGCCGGACGGGGCGCGCCTGGCGGTCGCGGCGGTCAGCGGGCCGATCACGGTCTTCGACGCGGCCACCGGGAAACCGGCCCACGAGCTAAAGGGGCACAACTTCGGCACGGCCGCGCTCGCGTGGCAGCCCACCGGGAACTTGCTCGCGTCGGTGGGGCAGGACGGCAAGGTGCGCGTGTGGGACGCCGCGGCCGGCAGCGAAGTCAAGACACTCGACGCGGGTGCGTCGTGGGCCGAGAAGGTGAGCTGGCACCCGTCCGGTCAGTGGTTCGCGACCGCGGCCGGGAAGAAGACGAAGGTGTGGACCGCGGCCGGTGAACTCGTGCGCGAGCTGCCCCCGCAAGCCGGTACGGTGATGGACCTGAACTGGCGCCCGGGGACGACCCACCTCACGCTGCTCGCATACGGATCGGCCACGACCTACGACCCGCTCGCGAACGCGGACCCACTGCGCGTGCTGGCGTGGAAGGGATCGCCGCTCGCGATGGCGTGGAGCCCGGACGGGAAGATCCTCGCGCACGGGAACCAGGACTCGACGGTTCACTTCTGGTACTACGACGCCTCGCGCGACCTCCAGATGTGGGGCTACAAGACGAAGGTGCGCGAACTCGCGTGGGACTACACCTCGCGCTACCTCGCGACCGGGGGCGGGCCGGTGGTGTGCATTTGGGACTGTCAGGCCGGGGCGAAGGGGCCGGAAGGGTCGAAGCCGACGATGCTCGTCGGGCACGACGAGGAATCCAATCTGACCGCGCTCGCGTACCAGCACCGTGGGTTCCTGCTCGCGTCGGCCGGGCTCGACAGCAAGGTGCTGCTGTGGCAGCCGACGAACCGCAAGGGCGCCCAGATCGGGGAATTCGACTTCCAGGGCGGAGAGGCGTCCGCGCTGGCGTGGTCCGCGGACGACAAGTCGCTGGCCGCTGGTTGCGGGACCGGCGCCGTCGCGGTGTTCCGCGCCGGGTGACGAATCGGAGAATTGAAGAAGAAGAAAGAACCGCAGATGACGCGGATAACGCGGATCAGACAGAAGACCGATTTGAAATTCGTCTTTGTTTTGATCTGCGTTGATCCGCGTCATCTGCGGTTCTTGTCCGTTTAGCTCACACTCACGTCGCGCTTCCGCGGCGCACTTCGACGCTGCCGTCCGCGGCCTGAATCATGATCGTGTGAGCCATCTTGACGAACAACCCCGTACCAACGACTCCGGGGATCGCGAGCATTTTCGCTTCTGTCCCGGCCGGATCGATGATCGCGGTGGTCTTGCAATCGAGGATGTGGTTCCCGTTGTCCGTGACGACGATCTGCCCGTCTTTCATCCGCGGTTGCGACGGGAACCCCATCCCTTCGAGGTGCTTGCGGCACGGCGTCAGCGCGAACGACACCACTTCCACCGGCAGCGTCCCTCGCGCGCCGAGCACCGACACGACCTTTTCGGCCCCGGAGAGCACGACGAATTTGCGCGAGTACGCGGCCACGATCTTTTCCCGCACGAGCGCGCCGCCGTATCCCTTAATGAGATCGCCGTTCGGGTCGATTTCGTCTGCGCCGTCCACGGTCACGTCGATGCGATCGATGTCGTCGAAGGTCACGAGGGGGATGCCGAGTTTCCGTGCGAGCGCTGCGGACACTTCGGACGTTGGCAGCCCGCGGATTCGTAAGCCGGCTTGCACCTTCGCGCCGAGGGCGTGAATGAACGCGGTCGCCGCGCGCCCGGTTCCGAGTCCGACGACCGTGTCCGGGGCGATGAGTTCGACCGCACGGGCGGCAATCGCGTCGGTGTTGGGTGCGCTCTCGGGCATGAGGGTGATCCTGGCAGCGATGGGGTGGGTAAGGCAATTCTCGCCAGCGGTCGCGCTATTAACAAGGGCGCGATCGGGGTGAACACATAGACGCTCGGGCACGCCCGGTATTCGCGCGGGCCACAGTGACGACGTGTGAGTGTGACGACTCCAACAGCCAAAAACGCGAACCGAACCCGTACCACGACAATGAATTACGGCAACAGATCGGCGACGCGAACCGTCGCGTTCGGTGCGGCCAGGGGAGAAACGGTATCCGTCGGGCCGAGTGTGCGGTGCGTTTGATAGGTGGCGATTTCGAGAGTCGGAATCAGTTGCGGATCGCGGAAGACGTGGAGTTGCCGACCGACGAGGTCGAGAACCCAGGAATCCGCGATCCCCGCGCTCGCGTACAACTCGGCTTTTGTGGTGGTGTCATAGGAGAGCGACGTTTCGGCCACTTCAACCGCGAGCAGAGCCGTGGCGGGGTGCGCGTTGAGGTAGTCGAGCCGCGATCCACGAACGACCGCAACATCCGGTTCCGGTTGGCTGTTGCCGAAACCGAGCGGGCCGGCGTTGCGGACGAAGAATCCCGGTCCGAACACCCCCCGGAGTACTTCTACGGCAAGGTCAACCACGCTGAAGTGCCGCGGTCCTTCCTTGCCCATATCGATGATCTCCCCGCGCACGAGTTGGTACTGAGTTTCGCGGAAGAACCCGGCGGCCAGGAGCTTTTCGTACTGCTCGCGCGTGCAGAGCCACGGCCGCGGCCACTGGCTTTGCGGGAGAGCGGGCACAGACTGCGGAGGGGCCAACGGAATCGCTGTTGCGGACATACTTTACCTCGGCATATCGCGACAACGAGTTACGGCAACAGGTCGGCGACGCGGATCGTCGCACTTGGCGCGGCCAGAGGCGAAATGGTATCTGTCGGGCCGAGAACGGTGCGCGTGCGGTACGCCGTTGCGCTCAATTTGGTCGAGAGGGGCTGCGGGTTCCGGAAGACGTGGAGTTGGCGGTTCGCCACGTCCAACACCCAGTAATCCGTGATTCCGGCGGTGGCGTAGAGTTCGGCCTTGTCGGTGGTATCCGTGTCGAACGTCGTATCCGATACTTCGATCACGAGAGCGGCCGTGGTCGGGTGATCCGGGTTACCGGTGAGTACACCCGCGATGATAGCGATATCGGGAACCGGATCGGTGTGCAGATTGAGTACGAGTGGGAGCTGAATGCGGAACCGCCAGCCGGCGCCGAACGCGAGGCGAACGACGGTATCGGTGCGCTCGACACCGTTCGCGTGTGGTGCGTCCATCGGCCCCTGCTCCAGAATCACCCCGTTCAGAAGGATCGGGCGCTGGCCCGCAAACAACCCCAGTCCGCAGAGGCGGTGGAACTCGGGAACGGTCCACCGGCGCGGTTTCGGGCGTCGGGGCGCAGCGGGTGTTGCGACTGTGGACATACTTCACCTCCCCTCACAAGCGTACCGTCACTCCTTCCCGAGTACGAGGTCAACAACCCAGCATCCGCGGACGTGAATCTGCTTCGGGTCGCGACAGTGGATCAGGATGTCGTCGTTGTCGCACCCGGCGTCCTGGATCGCGTCAGCGAGGATCGGCATCGCGCTAAAGTCGCGCGACTCATACATGCCGCGTGCGAGCGATACCGCGGTGTTAGTGCGCCACGAAGAAGAGAAGGCGACAGGGCGGAACGGGTTCCCGAAGATGTCGCGGAGTAATTGAACTTGTGCCATTTCTTCAGTACGCTCGACTTCTTGTTCGTACCGGCCTTGGGTGTTGGCCAGGGCGAGTCGCGCTGATGTAAGCACATCCCAAGACATAAATTTGGCTGTCGTGGCAACCACCGCAACGGCCGCGTCGTGGATGCGGCCCCCCGGTCTACTGGCGGTGAGTGCGTTGCGGGCCTCAATTGCAGCGCGCCGTGCGTTTGTCTTAAGTTCTTCCCAAGTTACCCTCTGATCCGCGTACTCCTCTGTGGCATCGATCGCGTGCTTGAATCGGGTGTCTGCAAGGGAATTTAATAATCGCCGAGAACACGCGCAAAGCAGAAGTCGGCGCTTGCGGTGGTCGAAGATATTGGGTGCGTCAACAACTCGTTCAGGTTCTGGGTGTTGAGCCAGGTATCTTCGCCCATCGTTCGGTTCCTGAGCACCCTCCCGCACACCAAACGAACGCGGCCGGGGAACACCCCGGCCGCATCCCGGTTTGCTCGCGCGTTACTTCCCGATCTCCGGCTTGAAGTCGAGCGTCTTCACGAGGAACGCCCACTGGTCGGCGACTTCCTCGATCATCTTCGTGGTCGGCTTACCGGCCCCGTGCCCGGCCTTCGTCTCGATGCGGATCAGCACCGGGTTCGGGCCAGTGTGGTTCGCCTGGAGCGCCGCTGCGAACTTGAAGCTGTGGCCCGGCACCACGCGGTCGTCGGTGTCGGCGGTCGTCACCATCGTCGGCGGGTACGCCTTCGCGCCGTTCTTCAGGAGCACGTGGTACGGGCTGAACTTGTACAGTTCGTTGAACTCGCTGCTGCTGTCGCTGGAGCCGTAGTCGTCCACCCAGAACCGGCCCGCGGTGAACTTCTGGAACCGCAGCATGTCCATCACGCCCACCGCCGGCAGCGCCGCGCCGAACAGGTCCGGGCGCTGCGTCAGGCACGCGCCCACGAGCAGCCCGCCGTTGCTCCCGCCCTGGATCGCGAGCTTCTTCGGGGAGGTGTACTTCTCTTTCACGAGGTACTCGCCGGCCGCGATGAAGTCGTCGAACACGTTCTGCTTCCGGAGCTTCGTCCCGGCGCGGTGCCACTCGTCGCCGTACTCGCCGCCGCCGCGCAGGTTGGCCACCGCGAGCACGCCGCCCATCTCCATCCACTGCAACCGCGACACCGAGAACCCCGGCGTCAGCGAGATGTTGAACCCGCCGTAGCCGTAGAGCAGCGTGGGGTTCGTGCCGTCCAGCTTGAGGCCCTTCTTGTGGGCGATGAACATCGGCACCTTTGTGCCGTCCTTGCTCGCGTAGAAGACCTGCTTCACTTCGTACTGCGCGGGATCGAATTTCACCTGCGCCTGGCGGATCAGCTTGCTCTCGCCGGTCGCGGGGTCGTAGCGGTAGACGCTCGTGGGCGTGGCGAAGCTGGAGAACGTGTAGAACGTTTCCTTGTCGTCGCGCTTGCCGTTGAAGCCGGCCGCGGTGCCGATGCCGGGCAGTTCCACGTCGCGCACGAACTTGCCGTCCACCTCGTGGACCTTCACCGCGGTCTTCGCGTCCTTCAGGTAGCTGCAGATGAAGCGGTTACCCACGAGGTCCACGCCGTCGAGGACTTCCTTCGCTTCCGCGATGATCGTCTTCCAGTTCTTCTTGTCGGGGTTCTTGGTGTCGATCGCGATGATCTGGTTCTTCGGCGCGTTATAGTCGGTCTTGAAGTAGAACACGCCGCCGTCGTTACCCAGGAAGGTGAACTTATTGTCGTGGTTGTCGACGAGTTCCACGACCTTGCTGCCCGGCGCGGTGAGATCCTGGTACGCGACGCGGACCTTGTTGCTGGTGGTGCCGTCGCCGATGGAGACGATGAGGAACTTACCGTCCTCGGTCACGCCGCCGCCGATGGTCCACTTCGGGCTGTCCGTGCGCTCGTAGATCAGCTTGTCTTCGCTCTGCGGCGTCCCGAGTTTGTGGTAGTAGAGCTTCATGTCCACGTTCAGATCCTGGAACGCGGCCCCGGACTTCGGTTCCGGGAACCGGCTGTAGTAGAAACCCGCGTTGTCCTTCGTCCACGACGCGCTGCTGAACTTCACCCACTTCAGTTCGTCGTCGCGCGTCTTGCCCGCGGCCACGTCGAACACCTTCCACGTGTTCCAGTCCGAACCGGCCTCGGCGGTGCCGTAGGCGATGAGCTTCGCGTCGTCGCTCACCTCCAGCCCGGCGAGCGCGACGGTCCCGTCCTTGGTCCAGGTGTTCGGGTCCATCAGCATCTTCGCGTCGCCGTCGAGCGTGTCCTGCACGTACAGCACGTTCTGGTTCTGGAGCCCGTTGTTCTTGAAGAAGAAGTACCGCCCGTTGTGGCGGGACGGGGCCGAGATCTTCTCGTAGTTCCAGAGGTCGGTGATGCGCTTCTTGATCGCCTCGCGCTCGGGGATCGATTCGAGGAACGCGGTGGTGACTTTGTTCTCGGCCTCGACCCACGCGGCCACGTCCTTCGACTTGCGCACGTCGTCTTCGAGCCACCGGTACGGGTCAGCGACCTTCGTGCCGTGGTAATCGTCTACGACCTCGCCCTTTTTGGTATCGGGGTACTTCAACTTCTTCGGCTCCTCGGCTCGGGTCGTCGAAACTAGGGTCGCGGTGAGTGCCGCGATCGTTACTGCCATTGCCCAGCGTGTCAGGCGCATGGGTGCTCCTTTGAAGAGATGACAGAGAGGATGGGGACGATTATACGCGGCCCGGGAGAAGAAAACGTCCTCCCGGGCCGCACGGCGGAACGAGCGGATCAGGGGCCGCGTTCTTCGGCCCCGGCGCCGAGTAACCCGTCGAACGCCTCTCGCATGATCCACGCCTGGCGCGTCACGTTGAGAACCGTGCTCGCGTCCGTGAGGGCTGTGCGCAGAGCGGCTTTGACGTCGTCCGGTGTGGCGGGGCTGTTAACGAGTAGCCGGGCGGTGCAAGCGTAGACCTCGTAGCACCCGCGGTGGTCGCCCGCGTTGAAGGCCGGTGCGCCGATGGAGATCGCCATCGAGATCAGTGCGAGCACTTGGCGCGGGGTGATCTCGCCGCCCGCGCCGCCCAGTTCGCCGATCGCGTCGAAGGCGTGTCGCATGGCCCACGCCTGGGCGTCCGGCTCGCTCAGTTCGCGGCACTTCGCGAGCGCGTCGCGGAGCTGCGCGGCCGCGGGTTCCGGGATCTGATCGACGGTAGATAAAACGATCCGCGCCGTGCAGGAGTACACGTCGAAGCACCCTTGATGGTCGCCGGTGTTGTACGCGGGGGCGCCGATCGCGATGGCCCGGCCGATGAGCGTTTGCGCCGCGGCGAGCGGATCGGTCGGGAGCGCCTCGTCGGGCGACTCGGCGTCACCGAGTAGAGCTTCGATCGCGTCCCGGAGTGCTTCGTTTTGTGCTTCTGGGGCGCTTTCGTTTTCGGCCTCGTCGGTCGCGCGTTCGAGGCGGAAGTCCGCGACCTCACTCAACCCGCGGACCCGCCGCGTGAGGCGCACGGCACACGCGAGCAGTGCGTAGCTCCCGGCGAAGTCCCCGGTCCCCGCGGCCCGGGCCGCGAGTCGACTGGCCGCAACTAGCAGCGGGCGCGCCGGCCCTAACGGGTCCGGAGCTTCGTCGTCGAACGATGCCATAACGGGACTCTTGTGAACGCGGCCGGGCGCGATTCGCCACCCGTGCCGGTACATCTTACGCGCGGGGGCTGAGGGCCGGGTAGCCCGTGGATCAGGTGGAATTGCGGGCGCCGAGCGCGGCGCGGACCACTTCGAGCAGTTCGGCCATCGGGAACGGCTTTTCGAGAAGGGGTTCGTCGGGCGGGAGCGGGTGGGGTTCGAGTTCGGACCCGCCGGCGAACGCGGACATGAAGAGGACCGGGAGGTCCGGGCGCAGGGCGCGTACTCGTGCGGCCAGTTCCACGCCGGTGGCGAACGGCATCACGACGTCGGTGAGTACGAGATCGAACGCGGACGGGGTGGCGGCGAACAGGTGGCCCGCGTCGCGCCCGTTGGTCGCTGTGACCACGGCGAACCCGGCCCGTTCCAGCACGATGCGGACGAAGTCGCGCACCGAGTCATCGTCGTCGGCCACGAGGAGCGTAGCCCGGCTCGGGCCGCGGGCCGGTTTCGGGGCCGCGCGGTTCCGGGAGGGTGGCGGGGAGGGCGGATCGGACGGCATCGCACACCCGAACTACGTCGTGCTGTTGGGTCGGTGTCGCAGATCAAAAAGACAAAAAGACGAAACGTGTGTGGTATTCGTATGAGGGACCGGACCGTTGCGGCAACGGACCGGTCCGCGGATTCCCGAGATTCCGGGCGTCAGCAGCACTCCCCGAGGATCGCGGCCACGGACGCGGCGTCCGGGTAGCGCGCGGTCGGGTCTTTTTGGAGCAGCCGCAGGATCATGTCCTCGAGCCAGTCCGGGACCGTGGGGCGCAGCCGGCGCGGTGCCTCCGGATCCTTCGTGCAGACCGCGTTGAACACGGCCGCCACGGTCTGGCCCGGGAACGGGACGCGCCCGGTGACCATGTGGTACATCACCCCGCCCAGCCCGAACAGGTCGGACCGCGTGTCCGCCCCGCGCCCCTGAACGGTTTCCGGGGCCATGAAGAACGGGGTGCCGATCAGGGTGCCGTCGGCGGTCACTTTCGCGTCGTCGATCACCCGGGCCAAGCCGAAGTCGGTGATCTTGGCCCGGCCGCTTTCGTCCTCGATCAGGATGTTCGCGGGCTTGATGTCGCGGTGGATGATCTGTTTGGCGTGTGCGGCGGCCAGCCCGGAGGCGATCTGACGCGCCGCGCTCAGTGCGAGCAGGACCGGCATCGATCCGTGCTGCTCGACGCGCGTTTCCAAGCAACTCCCGTTCACGTACTCCATCGCGAGGTACGGGATCCCGTTCAGCTCGCGCACGGCGTGGATGCCGACCACGTTCTCGTGCTGGATCGAGGCCGCGACCCGGGCCTCGCGCGCGAACCGCTGGCGCGCGACCGGCGCGGAGGCCAGTTCCGGCGCGAGCATCTTGATCGCCACGAACCGGGCCAGGCTCGGCTCGAACGCTTTGAACACGATCCCCATTGCGCCGCGCCCGAGGATGCTCTGCAGCTCGTAGTCCCCGAGTTTGCATCCGCCCGCGGGCATGTTTTTGGCGAACTCGGGGCGGAACTCGACGGGACCGGCACCACCCGCGGGCGCCGGTGTGCGCGAGGGCGGGGCTGTCGGGGGCTTCGGGCGCAGCCGCGTCGACTCGTTCGGGCGCGTGCCCGTGGCCGATGCCGACGACCCGTTCGCCCGCGTCGCCGAGGACGGGCCGCTCATCCGGTTGCGGCTGGTCTCGACGGTGAGGTTCACCAACTCGGCGGCGCCGGCGGCGAGCACCGCGGCGTAGTTCGGGCACTGGCCGATGTCCTGGTTGAGCACGGCCGCGAACGCCTCGATCTTCGGCGCGACGCTCTGGAGGAACGCGACCAGCGCCTGGCGCGGCAAGTGGAACCGGTCCTTCGCCGTGTTCAGCACGCGGTTGAGGAGCTCCGGGTTCTGGGCGACGGTGTCGAGTTGGACGAGGTAGTTCGCGAACTGCAGCAGTTCGGCGCGGTTGTGGTGCACCTTCCCGCCGGGCGCGGCCAGCGCGGGCTGGTGGTGGTACCGGATCGGCTCCACGATGTCGGGCGGGAGCTTCCACTGCTGGAGGATCTCGGCCGTGATGTCCGCGTGGTCGATCCCGAACGATTCGAGTTCCGCCGCACACGGGTCTTCAATCAGCCGGTCGCCGTAGTATTCGACGTGCTTGGCCCAGGTGTCCGCGTACATCTGGCGCAGGAGCAGTTCGCCGAGGTCGCGGAGCAGTCCGGCCACGAGGTCGTCGTCCGGGTTGGCGCGCCGCACGAGTATGGCCAGTTCCCGCGCGATGATGGCCCCGCCCACGGAGGTCATCCAGTACTCGCGCATCGCCGCTTCGGTCCCGCGCCCGAACTTCACGGCGGGGATCGACAGGCCGAGGGCCAGCGAGCGGACGGTGTTCAGCCCGATCACGTGGACCGCGCGGGCGACCGAGGAGATCGGCTGCTTCAGCCCGTAGATACACGAATTCACGGCGCGGAGGAGTTTTCCGCACAGGGCCGAATCGAGCGCGAGCAGCGTAACGATTTCGGACGGTTCGCAGTCGGGGCGCGACGCCGCGGTCACGACCTGGAGCGCGACCGCGGGTGCGGCCGGGAGCCGCGTCGGGTCGAGAACGGCCGCGAGCACCTCTTCCCGGGCGGCACGGTGCCGCGGAGGGAGCGGAATTGCGGGCGGGGGATAGATTGTTGTCGACACCTGACCATCCCTAGTGGATTGCGCCCCGGAGGGACGTTACGGGTCGAAGGATAGCACTGAAATCTGGGTCACGAACGGGGGCCGGTCAAGTCGGGCGCGAATGACCCATCGGCGATTGGTTGAATGTTTACGCCCGGGGGCGGAGCGACTTACGCAATCGGCTCGGATTTTTGCGAGTGTGCCGTGAATCCTGTGGATTCCCACATGGAATCTTCGACTCTCTTGTTAGAGGGTAAAATCGAGTTTTTATTTCTGACGCGCGCACTTCGCGGAATCGAAACGCGGTTGCCGCGGGGTGCGGGAACCGTAACGCTAGGTAATCGCATTCTTTCCGACGTCTGGGGGCCAAGAATGACGCAGCCCTTCCGCACCAGCCGCGGGCGCCCGCTGCCGCTCGGCCCGTCGCTCACGCCCGACGGGGCGAACTTCGCGCTCCTCTGCCGCCACGGGCAACGGGTCACGCTCGTGATTCTTCCTGTTGGTGGTGGGAACACTCCACTGGCGGAGTTCCCGCTCGAAGCCCGGAAGAACCGGACCGGCGACCACTGGCACATCCGCGTTCACGATTTGCCGGAGGCGTTCTGCTACGGCTGGCGCGTGGACGGTCCGCACGGCCCGCGCACGCGGTTCGACTCGTCGCGCTTGTTGCTCGACCCGTCCGCGGTGATGCTCTCGGACAACGCGGAGTGGGCCGGTACCTGCGAAACCGATCCGCAGCGCACGAGCCGCCGGAGCCTGTACCGGCGCGGCACGCGCTACAACTGGGAGGACGACACCCCGCCGCTCACCGAGTACGAGGATTCGCTCATCTACGAGGTCCACGTGCGCGGGTTCACGTGCGACCCGTCTAGCGGCGTCGCGGATCGGGGAACGTTTCGCGGACTGGTTGAGAAGATTCCGTACCTGAAGTGGCTCGGGGTGACGGCCGTCGAGCTGATGCCCGTGTTCGAGTGGGACGAGTGCGACTGCCCGTTCGTGAACCCGGAAACGGGCGAGAAATTGACCAACTTCTGGGGGTACAACCCGGTCGCGTTCGCGGCGCCGAAGGCCGGGTTCGCGGCCAGCGCCAGACAGTTCGGCCAGACGCACGAGTTCCGCGACATGGTAAAGGCCATGCACGCGGCCGGCATCGAGGTGATTCTGGACGTGGTGTTCAACCACACCGGGGAGGGCAACGACGCCGGGCGCACCTACAGCTTCCGCGGGCTGGACAACGAGTTGTACTACCTGATGGACGATCAGGGGAAGTACCTGAACTACTCGGGGTGCGGGAACACGGTGAACTGCAACCACCCGATCGTCCGCGATCTTATCATGACGTGCCTGCGGTACTGGGTCGGGGACATGCACGTGGACGGGTTCCGGTTCGACCTCGCCTCGATCTTGGGGCGCGACCGGCGCGGGAACGTGATGGTCGAACCCCCGGTGATCGAGAGCATCACCGAGGACGGCGTGCTGGCGGACACGAAGCTCATCGCCGAGCCGTGGGACGCGGGCGGGCTGTATCAAGTGGGGCGGTTCCCGTTCGGGCGCCGGTGGAGCGAGTGGAACGGCAAGTACCGCGACGACGTGCGCCAGTTCTGGAAGGGCGATTACGGCATGACGTCCGCGCTCGCGGACCGCATTTGCGGCAGCGCGGACCTGTACCAGTGGAGCGGCCGGCTCCCGCGCCACTCGGTGAACTTCGTCACCGCGCACGACGGGTTCACGCTCAACGACCTCGTGAGTTACAACGAGAAGCACAACGAGGCGAACGGCGAACAGGGCCGCGACGGGGAGAACCACAACAACTCGTGGAACTGCGGCGCCGAGGGTGAAACGACCGACCCGGCCGTTCTCGCGCTCCGCGAGCGGCAGGCCAAGAACATGATGACGACCCTGATGATTAGCCAGGGCGTGCCCATGCTGTTGGCCGGTGACGAGTTCCTGCGCACCCAGCAGGGGAACAACAACGCTTGGTGCCAGGACAACGAGATTTCGTGGGTGAACTGGGCGCTCGCGGAGAAGAATAAGGATTTCCTGCGCTTCGTGCGGGAGCTGATTCACATGCGGAAGCGCCACCCGGCGTTGCGGCGCCGGCGGTTCTTCGTCGGCGAGTTCATGCGCGGCGAGCCGGCGCGCGAGGTGCGCGGGTTCCCCGCGACCACGCCGCCTCCAGTTGCGGCGGGCGAGCCGGGGAAAGCGGTACACGGGGGCGAGGTGTTCCCGTCTGCCGGTCCCGTGCGCCCCGGGGACGCGGGGCTGCCGCCGGGAGCCGATACGAGTACGGTCGCCGAGTTCGCCCGGGCCGGGCGCGAGATGGGGGCGGCCGTTCTGCCGGCACTGGCCGACATCCACTGGCACGGCACGGAACCGTACCAGCCGGATTGGGGGCACTCGTCGCGCACGCTGGCGTTCGCACTGGACGGCCGGTTCACCGGACGCGAACACGACCCCGATTACCACATCGATAATGATTTCTACGTCGCGATGAACGCCTGGAGCGAGCCGCTGAAGTTCCGCATCCCACCGGCCCCGACGCGGCGGCGCTGGCGCCGGATGATCGACACCGCGCTGCCGAGCCCGGATGACATCATCCCGACCGAGAACGGCCCCGTCGTCCCCGAGGGGAGCGTGTGCACGGTGGCCGCGTTCAGCACGCTGGTGCTGATCTCGGAGGCGTGATTCGCGCTGTTGGATGTTTACAGCGCGCGGCGGAAGAGATCGGCTGCGAGCCCGATCGCGAGTCGCGCGGTGGACGGATCGTAGCGCTCGCCCTCGTCGCGTAGGAAAGCGTGTGCGGCGTTGAACTCGTGCCAGGTGAACCACGTGCCGGCCGATTCGAGCGCGTCGTAGATGGCTCGGCGGCCCGCGCTGGGGACGTGCGGGTCTTGGCGCCCGAACACCATCAGCAGTTCTCCGCTAATCTCTATGGCGTGGGCGAGTGAGTCCGCCCCGCCACCTTTACCGAGAGTGCCGGTGTGGAGGTCGGTGGGGTAGAAGCACGCGGTCGCTCGCACTTCGGGTAACAGGGCCGCGCGGAACGCCAGGTGCCCACCGAGGCAGATGCCGACTGCCCCCACGCTGCCGTTACACGCGCGGTGAGCCAGGAGCGCATCGACCACGGCGCGGGCGTCCGCGTCGAATTCCGCCATCGGAATGATTTGCTTCAGTGCGTTCCCGCGGTTCTTCCCCGCGTCGTCGTAGCCGAGCACGCACCCGGCCGGTTCGTGCGCGTGGTACACCTCTGGCACCGCGACCAAATACCCCAAACTCGCGAACTGGAGCGCGAGTCGGCGCACGGGGGGCGTTTGCTGAAAGATTTCGGAGTACAGCACCAACCCTGCGCGCGCGGTCGGTGGGCGCCCCGGTTCGTGCGGGGTGTAGAAGTACGTGCGCATCGGGCCGGTGGGCGTGGCGATATCGGCGACGGAGTCGGTGACGGTCATCGGCGGTTCTCGAAGTGGTTACGAGTGCGAGTACCGCTTCTTGTATCACGTGGCAGGTGTTTCACGAAGAGCCGAGATAAGAAGATGAGCGACGGATGACACCGATAACACGGATCAAGACCGAAAGTGTTTTAACACCGTCTGTTGTCTTGATCCGTGTTATCGGTGTCATCCGTGGCTCCGATTGTTACTCCAGAACCTCACTCACGACGCCCGAGCCGACGGTTTTCCCGCCCTCGCGGATCGCGAACCGGCTCCCCGTCTCCAGCACGATGGGCCGGTCGAGGTTCACTTCGATGCGGGCGTTGTCGCCCGGCATCACCATTTCGACGTCCTCTGGCATGGTCACCACCCCGGTCACGTCCGTGGTGCGGACGTAGAACTGGGGCTTGTACCCGTTGAAGAACGGCGTGTGGCGCCCGCCCTCGTCCTTGCGCAGCGCGTACACCTCGGCCCGGAACCGCGCACGCGGGCGGATCGACTTCGGCGCGACGAGCACCTGCCCGCGCTGCACCTGATCGGCCTTCACGCCGCGCAGCCGCACGCCGACGTTCTGCCCCGCGACGCCCGCCGCGAGCGGTTCGTGGAACGCCTCGACTCCGGTGACGACCGACTCGATGGCCTCGCCGTAGCCAAGCACTTCCACCTTGTCGCCCGTGGCAACTCGCCCCTGCTCGATCAGGCCCGTGACGACCGTGCCCAAACCCTCGATCGAGTACACGCCTTCGACCGCGAGGAGGAAGGGCTTGTCCACCTTCCGCACCGGGGCCGGGACGTGCGAGTCGAGTGCCGCGAGCAGGTTGTCGATGCACCTGGCGAAGTCCGGGTCGCCGGGGTGGTCGAGCGCGCCCTTCGCGTTGCCGCGAACGAACGGCACCGTGTCCCCGTCGAACCCGTAGCGCGTGAGCAGGTCGCGCGTTTCGAGTTCGATGAGGTCGAGCAGCTCCGGGTCGGACACGAGGTCCACCTTGTTGACGAACACCACCAGGTGCGGCACGCCCACTTGCCGCGCGAGCAGCACGTGCTCGCGCGTCTGCGGCATCGGGCCGTCCACGGCAGAGATCAGCAGCACCGCGCCGTCCATTTGTGCGGCCCCGGTAATCATGTTCTTCACGTAGTCCGCGTGCCCGGGACAGTCGGTGTGGGCGTAGTGCCGCGTGGCCGTCTCGTAATGGACGTGCGCCGAATTAATGGTGACCGTCTTGGTTTCGTCGCGCTTGGTGCCGCCCTTGGCGATGGCGTCGTAGCGCTTCGCCTCGGCCAGCCCCTTTTGGGCCTGGACCGCGAGGATGGCGGCCGTCAGGGTTGTCTTGCCGTGGTCGATGTGGCCAATGGTGCCGACGTTGACGTGAACCTTGTGCATGGGGATCGAGTCTCCCAGATCGCGCCGAGCGATCGCGGGTTTGGCCGGTCTTCGCGCCCGGCTGTGGCTACAGCCTTTTTTTCGCGACGAGCGAATCCAGGGCGGGTCGGTCCGGCAAAGTGCCACTTGGCGACAGTTAGACACAGCAGGCGGGTGAAGGGTTCAGGGTGGGAGTGAGGGCCGTTGCTGTGTGCGAAGGAAAGGGGTAGCATCGAATTCTGAAGCGGTAGTGCGGAGGAGGCTACTCGATGTGGCGGTTATTTTGCTTCGTTGGGCCGCTATTCCTCTATGGGTGCCAACCCGCCCCGCGGCTCGATCCAAGTAAACCGTGGCAGATCGAATTCGGTCGAGGAAGTGGTTTGGAAGGGTTGGATACCATCAAACTCAATCAGAATGGTAAGGCGATCCTACACCGTAGGAAATCTGAGTTGCGGGGAGATGTAACCGTTGATTCTTGGGAAACAACCACCGTCGTTCTTTCGCCGGAAAAGGTCGCCAAGATACTCGACGCGGTCGCCGAGAATCGCCTGCTGGAACTGAGCAAGGCGTACCACTCCCGCATGCACGACGGCACCCAGTGGGTGCTCTGGGTTCGTCAGGGTGAGTGGGAGAAAGCCGTGTACTTCAACAATCGTTTTCCAGACTCGATCGTTCAGTTCGCCAAGAAGTTGGACGGAGTTCTGACCGGCGAGGATTCTCAATGGCACGCTGTGCCGGACAAGGGGGCTCGTGATCACGAGCGAGACTTGTGGGATAGTATCAAGAGGTAGACAAAGCCCTGTGCGGCGCTCGTGGTCTCGACGTAAGAGGTTGTTTGCGACAGTATGTCGCGTGACGTAGCACTCGCTGACCGTTCGCCACCAAACGGGTAGGCTTCGGGGTATGGATTACAAGCACCTCATCACGATCGAGCCGGACAAGCGGAGCGGGCAGCCGTGCATTCGCGGGCAGCGGATCACTGTTCGTGACGTCCTCGAATATCTCGCTGGTGGCATGTCGGTCGATGAAATATTGGCAGAATTCCCGGATTTGACGGACGAAGATATTCGGGCGTGTCTGGCGTTCGCGGCCGACTGCGGGCACCGAACCGAGGGCGACCGCGGCATGCGTGGGCTGGCGTACCGACGGCACCAATTGCAGCGGGCGAAGGGGCGGGCGTTCCACTACCTTCGTTGGCGGTTCGGCCCGCGGGCCATCACCGGCGAACAGATCGCACGGTACACCGCGGACCGCACACCGTGCTCCTGCTCGTTGTGCGGCAACCCACGGCGCATCACCGGCGCGGTCACGGTACAAGAGATGCGGTCAGGCGGATCGCGCTGACCCCGGAACACATCACACCCACTTCATCAGGACGCCGAGGTAGTTGTCCTTGTCCTTCAACAGCCCCTCGTAGGCGTCGCCGAGTTGCTCCGGGGTGATGGTGTGCGTCACCAATCCCGCGAGGCTCAGGCGCCCGGCGGCGAGTTGCCGAATGAGCCACTTTTGGGCTTTGTCGATGTCCCAGGCGCCCGCGAGTCGCGTGTGGGCCGGCTCGAACAGCATGTTCCCGTGTGCGCCTGTTACTTCGATGTAGCGGCGGTGCAGGTCGTCGTAGAAGTTCACTTCCTTGGCCCGCCCGCGCGGGCTGCCCACCACGACCACCTGACCCGCATCACACGCGAGGCTCATCGCGGTCGGGATCGCATCCGGCACGCCGGTCGCGTCGCCGACGATCTCCGCGCCCTTCGTTCCCAGGAAGGCGTTCAGTTGTTGCTTGATGTCCCCCGCGGTGGGGTCGATGACGTGGTCCGCGCCGGCCGCGAGTGCCGCGTCGCGCCGCATTTTCACTGCGTCGATACCAACGACCGGCCCCGCGCCCGCGGCTAGCAGGCACCGCAGCGAGAACTGTCCGATGATGCCCAACCCCAGCACCGCGGCGCTGCGGCCCACGGTCAGCCCCGCGCGCACGGAAACGCCCATCCCGTAGCGCGAGATGCACGCGATCGAAGCTTTGTCGAACCCGAGATTGTCGGGAATCTTCCACACGCGACAGCGCTCGTGGCCCACCGTGAGGAGTTCTGCCGAGGCGTGATTACCGGGGAAGCTCACGCGGTCGCCTTCCGCGAAACCGCCCGGGAACTCCTTGCCGACCTTCAGCACGCGCCCCGCGGCGGAGTAGCCCGAGCGGAACGGGAACTTCCAGTCCGGCATCGCGGGATCTTTGAGCCACTGGTGCGTGCCCGTGTACACGGCCAGTTCGGTGCCGGCGCTGATCGCCGAGTATTCGGCCCCGATGAGGATCTGGTTCGGGGCGGGATCGGGGATTTCGACCTCGCGCACGGTCGTTTTGAACGGCTCGGTAATGACGGCTTGCCTGGCACGAACCATTTGGAACCTCGGAAGTTGGTGATGTGACGAATTGTAGATGGGAGGGCGATGCGCGGCTCGCAGAACCTAACCCCCGGCCCCTTCCCTGGAAAGGAAGGGGAGCCAGACTTTCGGAATCCGCAGGCGTTGACCGGGTCGGAAGACCGTTTTTTGGTTTTTCTCCCCTTCCTTTCCAGGGAAGGGGTTGGGGGTTAGGTTTCGTGTTCCTCTTCGCGCAAGCGAGTTCCGCGGAGTAGTTCTGGTAACGATACAATCGTCTCGGTGGGCGCGGATTGCGCCAGGGACTCGCGACACAGGGTGAAGGTGCATCATGACGCATCCTCGGTTCGGAATAGGGGTCGGACTCGCTCTCCTCTTCGGCGCGGTCTCGACCGCATCGGCCCAACCCGGCAAGGCGCCACCGGCCGCGGTCCCGTTCAAACAGTTCGGGTCCACGCCCGAGCAGTTCTGGCAATCATCCGTGCTCCGGTGGACCGGGCAACTGTCGCTCGATCTGGAAACGATCAAGGGCGAAATCGCGAACGCGAAGCTCGCACCGGTCGTGCGCGCCGGAATCAACACCCAGGTCGAAAACGCGATCTTGCAGACCCTCGAACTCGACCAACTCGTGCGCAAGGGCGTACCACGGGACAAGGTGTTTGCCGCGTTCGCGGACGTGGAGAAGTCGTTGAACGCGCTCGCGGCGGCCACCAACCAAAACCCGATCGCGAAGCAGGCGACCGCGGCGTCTCTGGCTCGCGCAGACAGCGCGTACCACCAGCTCTCCGCAGCGATCGGCGCCGGCGACACCAGCCCGGACCGCACCAAGCGCCGGTTGCTCCGGCTCACGGACTCGATCGACGACAACACCGAAGAACTGCGGACCATTAGCGCGGACGCGCTGCCGAACGAGCGGCAACTCGACCGTGCCCTCGGTCAATACGCACGAGACGTGCGCGTGCTGGCCCGCCGCGTGCGCGACGATGCCGACGCGAACCAGATCAAACAAGCGTACCTTGCGATGGGCGAGCATTGGGGCGAGGTGCTCGGGCAGCTCGGCCGCTTGCGCGGGGGCCGGCTGCTGTTCAGGCGCAGTCCGGGCGCGTGGACAACTTGCACCGGCGCCTCGGTAGTGTGCTGAACCTGCCGCCCGGCCCCGGGGCACCGCTTCCGCCGCCGGGAGCGCCGGACGTCAAGCGGTTCTCGTTCGCGGTGGGGGCTGATACGGGTGGGCAGCCGCGTGTCACCGTGTTCGCGGATGAAAGGGGCACGGTCGCGTACAACTTCTTCGCTTACGACAAGTCGTTCGACGGTGGCGTCCGCGTAGACATGTCGGACCTCAACGGCGACCGTGTGCCGGATTTGATTGTGGCCCCCGGCCCGGTGCGAGGACCGGGCGCGCCGTTACCCGTCCGTGTGTACGACGGGCGCGACCTGAACCTGCTCGTCGAGTTCGTACCGTTCCCCAACTGGAGGGGCGGGGTTCAGGTTTCTGGGACCGATCTGACCAAAGACGGCCGCGCGCTCATCGCCGTGACCGCCGAGGGCACGCAGCACATCAAGGTCTTCGATCTCGCGCAGGGTAAGGAGATCGATAGCTTCTTCGCCCACGACCAGAAGATAGCTGGCGGCGTGCGAATCGGGTGGGGGGACGCGAACGGCGACGGAATTCCGGACCTGTTCACCGTGAACGGTCCCGGCAACGCGGTCACCACCGTGAAGGTGTTCAACGGGAAGAATCGCGACGTGCTCGGCGAGTTCCCCGTGTTGGACAACAAGTATCGCGGGGGCGCGTACATCGTTGCGGGCGACGTGACTGGCGATGGAGTTGCGAACGCGATCGTCGGACTTGATGCGGGCGCGGTTCCGCTGGTGCGCGTGTTCGATCTGAAGGGCAAGATGCTGGTCGAATGGCTGGCCTACGATGAGCGGTTCCGCGGGGCGTTCGCGTCGCCATGACCGCCCGCAACCGCGTGGTGACCGGCCCGGGCGCCGGGCTGAAGAACAGTCCGCTGCGCATCTTCGACACGGGTCGCGTGAAAGCCCCGCTTGCCGAGATCGTGCCGTTCGTTGGCTTCGACGGCCCGCTGAGTGTGGGCGGGCGCTGAGGCAAAGACGACCTACCCCCCAACCCCCTCCCTAAAGGGAAGGGGAGCAAGACAGGTCGTTGAATTATCCGCCCGTTGTCTCGTGGTGCCGAGTGTCGGCGCCCCGCGAGGCAACGGGCGGAGTATTTCCAGGTGTTGCTGTTTTGTGCGCGCCGGTGTACGCTCAAATCCTTCCCACCGGAGCCGATTCCATGTCGCGATTCCTCGCGGTCGTTGCCCTCGTTCTCAGCGTCGCGCTCCCGCTGCACGCGGCCGACTGGCCCACGTTCCTCGGCCCGACGCGCGACGGCGTTTCCGCGGAGAAGGGCATCATCACTCCGTGGCCCGCGAAGGGGCTGAAGAAGGTCTGGGAGTGCGAACTCGGCATCGGGTTCGCGCCGCCGGTCACCGCCGACGGGCGACTGTTCCACGCGGACCGTTTCGGCGACAACGTTCGCCTCACCGCGCGCGAAGCCGCAACGGGCAAGCTCCTCTGGAAGTACGAATACCCCACCGAATACAAGGACATTTACGGCTACGACCCCGGTCCGCGCGCGTGCCCGGTGGTCGAGGGGGATCGTGTGTATCTGTACGGTCCCGATGGCGTGCTCTGCTGCCTGAACGTTGCCACGGGGAAAGAGGTGTGGAAGGTCGATACGAAGGCGAAATACTTCTTCCATCAGAACTTCTTCGGTGCCGGGAGCGTGCCCGTCATCGACGGTGATCTGCTCATCCTGCCCGTCGGCGGGAGCGTGAAAGGGCCGCGCCCGGTGGACTTCCGCATGGTGAAGCCGAACGACACTGGGTTGGTCGCCTTCGACAAGAAGACCGGCGCCGTGAAGTACGCGACGGGCGACGAACTCGCGAGTTATTCCAGCCCGGTCATTACCACGCTCAACGGTAAGAAGACGGGCCTGTACTTTGGGCGCGGTGGGTTGATGGGCTTCGACCCGCAAACGGGCAAGAGCGAGTTCTACTACCCCTGGCGCGCGCGGAACGAGGAGAGTGTGAACGCGAGCAACCCCGTCGTGGTCGGCGACAGGGTACTGCTCACCGAGTGCTATGGTGTGGGCGGCGCGCTTCTCGATCTGAAGGGCGGCAAACTGAAGGAAGTCTGGACTGACAAGGAGAAGGACGCGGGCGATCAGTCGCTGATGTGCCACTGGAACACGCCGATCCACGTAAACGGCTTCGTGTACGGCAGCAGCGGGCGCCACACGGAAGACTCCGACATCCGGTGCATCGAGCTCGCGACCGGTGACGTAAAGTGGCGCCAGCGGCGCACGAAGCGGTGCAGCCTCACGCTCGTGGACGGGCACTTCATCAGCCTGTCGGAGTACGGCGACCTCGTGCTCATCAAAGTGAACGCGACCAAGTACGAAGAGGTCTCGAAGTACGAGGTGCCGGGGCTGGAGTACCCGTGCTGGGCCGCGCCCGTTGTGAGTAACGGCCTGCTCTACGTGCGCGGCAAGGAGAAGCTGATGGCGCTGGAACTGATACCGGCGAAGTAGGAGAAGGGGTGAAAGTGTGAGCGGGTGAAGGGGTGAAAATGCCCGGTGTTGTCGCTGGTTTCCCAGGTTGCGGTGGCGGTGAGTTGCGGTCGCGGTTTGATCCCAGGGTGCGCGTCTGCGCCGCGACCTTGGGGACAAACAGGCGCGTCCCGGGAATTCGCCTTTTCACCCCTTCACCCGCTCACACTTTCACCCCTTCTCCATCACCGCCGGGCGCGTTCGGCGAGCGCGGTCCGAACGGGTTCCGGGAGGAACTTCGACAGGTTGCCGTCCAGGGCGGCGATTTGCCGCAGGAGCGACGAGCTGACGTGCGAGAACTCTTCCTTCGCCATCAGGAACAGTGTTTCGATTTGCGGGTCTTGGGCGAGGTTCATGAGCGACATGGTGAATTCGTACTCCATGTCGGAGAGCGTGCGCAGCCCGCGGAGCATGATGCGGGCGCCGCAATCGCGGACGAACCGCACCGCGAGGCCCTCGAACGACAGCACCTCGACGTTCGACAGCGGCTCCGCGTTGTCGCCCTTTCCGCTGGTCACATCGCGAATGAGCTGCACCCGCTCCTCGATGTTGAACAGCGTTTTCTTGTCGGGGTTGATGCCCACGCCGACGATGAGTTTGTCGAACAGTCGGCTGCCGCGCCGGATGATGTCCAGGTGGCCGTAGTGGACCGGGTCGAACGTGCCGGTGTAAACCGCCACGCGCGGGCTCAGGGTGCTGTCGGACATGCTTCCTCCATTTCAGACCGCGGCCAGGAACCGGTCGAGTTCGCCTTCGGTGTTGTAAGCGTGGGGGCTGACCCGGACGCGCCCGGCGCGGCTGTTTACCGCGATTCCGGCGGCGCGGCACCGGCTTAATACTTCATCGGAGGGGAGCGTCGGGTGCGTGAGGGACACGATACCGGATTTCTCGTTTTCTTCGCGCGAACTGAACACGGTCCAACCGAGGGCCGTCGCCCGGTCGCACAGGTAGTCCGTTAGCTCGATCACGCGGCGCTGTACGTTCTCCGTGCCCGCGTTGAGGAGCAACTCCAGGCTCGCGCCGAACGCGGTGATTCCGGGCATGTTGTACGCACCCCCCTCCCAGCGCCCCGCGTGCGGTTTCAGCCGGAAGTCGATCGTGGTGAACGCCCACGGGTTCACCACACTGTTCGCTCCCACCCCGATGGGGTGCAGGCGCTCGACCCACTCGCGGCGCACGAACCCGATGCCCGCCCCTTCGGGGCCGAGGAGCCACTTGTGGCCGTCCGCGGCGAGCGCATCAATGGGCGTCCTTTGCACATCAATCGGGAACACGCCAAGTGCCTGAATCGCGTCCACAAAGAAGAAAACGTCGCGCTCGCGGCACAGGGCGCCGAGGGCATCGAGATCCTGTCGGAACCCGCTGGCGAACTCGACCGCGGACACCGTGAGCACGCGGGTGCGGTCGTTCATCGCCGCCCGAACGTCGTCGATCGCGATGCGGTTCCCGCGACTCGGGACGATGCGCACTTCGACCCCGCGGTGGGCGAGGTTCATCCACGGGTACTGGTTCGACGGGTACTCTTCGGCCGCGAGTACCACGTTATCACCGGGCTTCCACGGGAACCCTTCGGCAACGACACCGATCCCGTGCGTCGTGTTCGGCACAAAATATACGTCGTCCGCGTGCGGCGCGTTGATGAGTCGGGCGGCGAGTCCGCGAACGTGCGTGAGGCGGTGGAACCACTCGCGGTACGCGGTGATGCCGTTGGCCGCGAGGCTCCGGGCGTAGTCGTGTAGGGCCGCGACCGCCGGAGCGGGCAGCGGCGCGACCGCGGCGTGGTCGAGGAACGCCCAGGTATTTGCGACGGGAAACTGCGCGCGGAACGCGGACCAATCCATATTAAACCCTCACTCGCGCGGCGATTGTGGCTCACGCGTGCCGTGCATACAATCCAAAACTGTTACGTTTACGGGCCGATTTCTTTACGGGGGACGCACCGTGCTGGTGGAACCGGAACGAACAGCATACGACCTCCGGTTCCGCGTGCTGCGGTTCCCGGTGCGGGTCCACCCGTTCTTTTGGCTCGGCACCGCCCTCATGGGGTCGCGGTTGCTCGACATCGGACCCGAGTTCTTGCTCACCTGGGTCGCGGTCGTGTTCGTATCGATCCTGGTTCACGAACTGGGCCACGCGATCGCGTTCCGCCTGTTCGGTACGGACGCCGAAATCGTGTTGTATGCGTTCGGCGGGCTGGCGATCCCGTGGGCAACCGTATCCGGGCGCTGGCGCCGGATCATTGTTTCGCTGGCCGGGCCGTTTGCCGGGTTCTTACTGTGCGGGTTGGTATACGGGTCGAATCAGGCCTTCGAGTGGGCGGGGCCGCGTTCGTCGCTCGTCGTACTGTACGCATACGGCAGTTTGATCTTCGTGAACCTGATTTGGGGATTTGTGAACCTGCTCCCGGTGTTCCCGCTCGACGGCGGGCAGGTGAGCCGGGAACTGTGCATCAAGTTCTGGGGCCGGCGCGGGCAGCGGATCTCGTTGCAGATCTCCTTTGGTTGTGCGCTGCTCCTCGTGGCGTACTCCATCTTCTGTGTCATGGACCAGCGCGGCGCGGGTGCGGGGTTCACGGATCAGTTGCCGTCCTGGGTGCCTACCGGGACCGTCTACACGGCGATTCTCTTCGGTGTGCTCGCGTACCAGAGCTATCAACTCCTGCAACGAATCGAATGGACCGATACTCACTGGGACGATCGGCTTCCGTGGGAGCGATAGGGAAGGGCGGTGGGTTCGTTTTGGCAACCGCCCTTTAACTTCAACCTGAGAGTCGCTTCAAGCGGTCGATGAGTTCGTGGTCAGCGGCGGCGGACCACGCGAATTCCGGCGGCGGGATGAAGCCGCCCTCGCCCGTGAGTCGCGCCGCGGGGACCGGGCGGAGCGACGCCGAACCGAGTAGTCGGCCGTTCAAACGCAACTCGAAGCCGCTCACCCCTGCAAGCTCACCCACATCGAACAAAGAGGGCACGAACACCGTCGGGCCGTCGGTCACGATCGTGTCCGCTTCGCGCCGCGTGGCGGGATCGGGCGCTCCGTCGATGATCCCCGTGACCTCGAACCGGCACAGCGCCGCCGCGCCCGGTTCGCTCGCACTCAGCACGAAACACGGCCCCACGTGGGCCGCGTCGGTCAGTGCCGGAGGGAGCTTCGAGGTGCGAACGGTGCCGTTTGCGTCCAGAATCGCGAACCGCGTTTCGAGCACGCGCACGCCGTCTGCGAACCGGTCCGCCGAGAATACGTGAACGCGCTGAGCCGTTAACGCGCGCGTCCCCGCGATCCACGTCACCCACCACGCCCCGATCGGGGGCGGCATTTCGGGGCACACGGCCGTGACTACCGCTTCCGTTCGCGCGAGTTGTGCCGCACCCAACGAGACGGGCGCAACGAGGTCGTGCCCGGTGAGCGAGTTGTGAAAGACGGCCCGCAGCCCGAGTTCGGCGAGCGGGACGAGGGCCGTGGGGCAACGCAGTACGGCCGTCGCCAACAGTCCGTCACAGCGATCCGGGACGAACGCGGTCGCGGCGACCGTTCCCGACCCGAACCGCACCGCGACCGTCGCGTTCGTGAGGCTTAGACTCGTAAGGAACCGGTCCGGCGTAAGAACTTCAATCGGGACCGTCGCGAGGACGCGGCCGTTCCACAGCAGATCTCCGTGGACCGTGCCGGCCGGCACCGGGAACCGGAACGAGACGCGGAACCGCTCGTCCGCGTCGGGTTTGAGTGCGTCGGCGGGGAACGTGGCGGTCGGGAGCCGGAGCGAGAAGTCCGTTTTGCGCCGGGCGGGGTACGGGAACCGGAACTGCACGTCGAGAACGGCCGCGTCCGCGGTCCACGGCACGGGCGCGGCCCAGCGCGTGGCCCCTGCGCGCTCGTAGCCGACGAACGCGGCGACCGCGCGCGGGCGCGTGCGGCGGAACAGGTTATCGCGCGCCCAAACGAGCCAGCGCGTCGTCCAGTGCGGCATCGAGTTGGTTCCCGGTCGGTGCGGGAGCGGATTCCCCGCAAGTCAGGCACGTGGGCGCACGCGGAATCCGCAGCCGGTGCGCGCGGAACGCGGTATCGAACACGCCCGGCACCACTTGAAGTGAGAAGAGGATGCTCAGGGCGGAATCGGTGGCGGAAGAACCTACCCCCCCGTCCCCAAGGGGAGAGGGGCTTAAAGCAGAAGATGGTTCTGTTCCCCCTTCCTTCTTAGGGAAGGGGGTTAGGGGGTTAGGTCGCCTTTCCCCCAGCATCTCCAGTGTCACCAGTGCGTGCATTCCTGCGATCACGGCGATGCTCGCCTTGCTCGCGGGTATGGTAGCTTCGGGTTGTGCAGCGGTCGGGTTGCTGTAGTCCGGGGGCGGGCCGCTCGGTTGCTCGGTCACTTCGCGCTTGAGATGGCTCGCGACACACCCGTAGCACGCCGCACCCGGCGCGAAGCGGTGGACCCACCCGCCGATGCCGCCGCTCAGCACTTCGCCGAGTGTCCACGGCTTCCCCGCGCCGCGCATGAGTGCGTCGAACGCGAACTTCGCAGCCTCGTTGTCCGCTGCGCACACGCCCACATCGCACGCAGAAGCGATGCGCGCGAACTCGGCCTGGCGTGCGGGATCGGTGATGTCCTCCACGCGCGCGTCAAACGCGACGTCGGGACGGATCGCGCGAATCCACTCTTCTGCGAGTTCGCCTTTGAGACGCCCTACGGATGAGAGCGGGAACAGGTGACGGTAAACGTTGTGCGGAGCGTAGACGTCCGGTTCGACGAGGGTGATACGGGTGATGCGCGAATCGCGGGCGAGGAAATCGAGCACGGCCATTCCGCCGCTGCCCGCGCCGACTTGAAACAGGTGCATGGGCTCACGCCGGGAACCGAGAACTGTGGCGAAACCTTTAACGCGAAATTACTTGGCCTCGGGCAACGGCCACTCGCCGGTTTCGTGCCAGAGTTCGTAGCAGAGCAGCCAGCGCCACGCCGCGACGACCGCGAACACGCAGGTGAACTGGCTCGCGTCCCAGCGGCTCGACGCGCGCGTGGACCCCTGGCGCCACAAGCAGATCGTTTGCCCTTCGAGCAGGTGTGGGCAGTGCTTCAGCGGGGTCATCACCCGCGTTTCGGGAGCCATGATCGGGTAACTGGAGAGCAACCGCGTTTCGAGCCGGTAGACGTTGTGGCACGGCTTCAGGCAATACGAGAGCGTCAGCCCCCCGCCGACCCGCGCTACCGCGATGCGGTAGTCCGGATCTCGGTCGGCGTTGTAGCGCTCGATGGCCGGTACCTCGACGGACAGGAGCCGTCGCTTGCCGGGTTCGGTGTCGAGAAGGCCCATTGGTAGAGTGAGGCGCGCGGGATCGGAGCGAGCGAATCAGGGAGTCGCGGCGCGGCCGGACCCTATGCGCCCCACGCAGACCCCTTGCACTCAATAGTGGACCGGGACCGATTTCACGGCGGCGATCACCTGTTCGTCGGGCACGTCTTCGGCGGTACCGGCGAAGCCGGTGTCTTTCGGATCGATGAGCAGCGCGACGCCACGATCCGCGTGGCCGCGCAGGGCCGTGAGGAGCTGGCGGCGCTCCGCTTCGGCGAGGGGTCGAAAGTCCATAGCTCGGTCCTCAAAACGGACAGAAAAAAGGGCGACGGGTTCTGGGCCGTCGATCGGGCCGGGCGCGTGAAGGCGCCCGAAAGTGCGTCGTAGTGAGGGGCCGTGCGGCGGTTGAGTGGGGCCGCGCGGCGCGGTTGTCAAAGCGGCCGTCGTCGGAAAGGCGGCGGTCGGATGCCGTGTTCGGCTCGGACCCGGACACGGCGATATTGAAGAGGCCGGTCCTGGCGTTTGGATCGGTCGTTGGTTACACCAACATCACCATAATACCCGCGCCCGCGGGCCGCACAAGAAGAACTGTAAACTCAACGGCCGGAAAACGCATGCCCGCGGACCTCGTGACGATTTCATTACCCGGCGGCGCGCACCTCACCGGTACCTACAGCGCCGGAACCGAGCGCCCGGAGTTCGCCGTGTTGTGGGTTCACGGGTTCGGGAGCCACCGCGGGGGCGAGAAGGCGGAATCGCTGCGTGCGGAGTGCGCGCGGCGCGGGTGGACGTTTGCCGCGTTCGATTTCCGCGGTCACGGTGCGTCGAGCGGGAGCATGTACGATTTACGTGCGAGCGGGTTGCTCGAAGACCTGACGGCTGTGTGCGACTGGCTCGGGGAACGCGGGCACGTGCGGCTGGGGCTGGTCGGCTCCAGCATGGGCGGGTTCGCGTCCGCGTGGTTCGCGAAGGCGAATCCGGAGCGCGTGGTGGGGTGCGTGTTCCTCGCGCCCGCGTTCGTTTTTTTGGACCGCCGGTGGAACAATCTGACCCCTGAAGAACAGATCGCGTGGGCACGCACCGGTCGGCGCCTCGTCCAAAACGAGTGGGTGAGCGTCGAAATCGGCATCGGGTTGGTCGAAGAACGCGCCCGGTTCCGGCCCGAGGAGCTGGTCAGCGGGTGGCGCACGCCTTCACTGCTCTTTCACGGCCTCGCTGATGACGTCGTTCCCGATAGCGATAGTCTGTTCTTCGCGCGCCGCGTCGAGTACCCTCATGTAGAACTGCGTCTATTGAAGGACGGTGACCACCGGCTGACCGCGTATAAAGACGCGATCGCGGGCGCCGCCGGTACGTTCTTCGCGAACCTCGTTGGAACCTGATTCCCCTCCCCGGAGACCTTCTCTTGCGTTTCTTCACCCTCGCCCTCGCAGCGCTCGTGGCGCTGCCGGCCCTGGCCCGTTCCGCCCCGGAAGCTCCCCCCGCTCTGCCGACCGAACTGGTGGATTACGTCACCAAGAAGGACGATTCCTTCTCGTGGAAGCTCGCGGGCAAGCAGGAGACGGACAAGGGAACGATTTACGACATCGACCTCGTCTCGCAGACGTGGCACGAGATCAAATGGGACCACAAGCTCCAGGTGATCGTGCCGAAGGGCGCGAAGCCGCAGGCGACGATGGTGCTGTGGAACCAGGGGGGCACGCCGAACCCCTCGTCCGGGCTCCTGGGGCTAGCGCTCGCGGAGCGGATCAAGGCGCCGATCGCGTTTCTGTACGGGGTGCCGAAGCAACCATTGTTCGACGGCAAGAGGGAAGACACGCTCATCGCCGAGACGTTCGTCCGGTACCTCGAAACGAAGGACGGTTCGTGGCCACTGTTGTTCCCGATGGTGAAGAGCGTGGTGAGGGGGATGGACGCGCTCCAGGCGTTCGCGAAAGAGGAGTGGAAGTTCGAGCTGAAGTCGTTCGTAATCACCGGCGCCTCGAAGCGCGGGTGGACCTCGTGGTTGACCGCGGCGACCGGTGACACGCGCGTGAAGGCCATCGCGCCGCTCGTGATCGACACGCTCAACATGCCGGTCCAAATGAAGAACCAGGTGGCCGCGTTCGGGAAGCCGAGCGAAATGATCCACGACTACACCGAGCGCAAACTGGTGCCGATCCCGGACACGGCCGACGGGAAGAAGCTGTGGCGGATGGTCGACCCGTGGGTGTACCGCGACAAGATCACGGTACCCAAGATGATTCTCAACGGGGCGAACGACCCGTACTGGCCGCTCGACGCGCTCAACACGTACTGGGACGACCTGAAGGGCGATAAATGGGTGCTGTACGTGCCCAACGCCGGCCACGACCTGCGCGAGATGGACAAGGAAGGCAAGAAGGAACTGCTCCCGGCTCGCGCGGTGAACACGCTCGCCGCGTTCGGTCACTGCCAGATCTTCGACAAGAAGATGCCCGCGATGTCCTGGGTGTGCGACGAAAAGGCAGGAGTGTGCCGCCTGGAAATAACTTCCGAGGCGAAGCCGACCGCGACCCGCGTGTGGACGGCGGAGTCCGACACGCGCGACTTCCGCAAGATGCGGTGGACCGAATCCCCCAGCGCGAAAACGCCTGTTACGGTTCACGCCCCGGAGAAGGGGTTCCGGGCGTTTTTCGCCGAAACCGAGTACGACCTCGACGGGCTGAAGTTCACCCTCTGCACGCAGCTCCGCATTCTGGAAGCGAAGAAGTAATGAGTTGGGACTTCGCACGCGAGTTGGAGAAGTGGGGACCGTCTCGGATGAGCGGGGGGCTGGTGCCCCCCGTTTCGTTGAGTGACGCGCGGGCGTACTGTGCGTATGTCGCGAAGGCGCACTACGAGAACTTCACGGTCGTTTCGCTGCTCCTCCCGCGCCGGCTGATCCGGCACTTCCACGCGGTCTACGCTTACTGCCGCTGGTCGGACGACCTCGCCGACGAAACCGGCGGCGGGCAGTACGCGCTCGACCTCATCGAGTGGTGGCGCGAGCAACTTCGTGAGTGCTATTCATCGGGTGAAGAGGCGCCCGCGCCGCGGCACCCCGTTATGGTCGCGCTGCGGGGGACGATTCAGCGATTCAACATTCCGCCGGAACCGTTTCTCGACCTGCTCGTCGCGTTCGAGCAGGACCAGCGGGTGAAGCGGTACGACACCTTCGATCAGCTCCTCGGGTATTGCCGGAATTCGGCCAACCCGGTCGGGCGGTTGGTGCTGTACCTGTTCGAGTGCTTCGACGAGGAGCGCGCGGCGCTGTCGGACGAAGTGTGTATCGGGTTACAGATCGCGAACTTCTGGCAGGACGTGTCGCGCGATCTCGACATCGGGCGCGTCTACCTTCCCGCCGAAGATCGGCAGAAGTACGGCTACACCGACGCGGACCTGGATGCCCGCCGATGTACGCCCGAGTTCCGCGCGCTCATGCGGTTTGAAGTCGACCGCGCGCGCGCGTATTTCGCACGCGGGGCCGCGCTGCTCCCGCTCTTGCCGCGCGAGGCGTGCGTGGACGTGGAACTGTTCATTCGCGGCGGCGAAGCGATTCTCGGCGCCATCGAGCGCTGCGACTATGACGTGTGGACCCAGCGCCCCGAAGTGACCAAGCTCGCGAAGATGAAACTGCTACTCGGTGCGGTGGCGAAGAAATTCCTGTAGAGCGTGTCGGGCACTTTACTCGATCCGCGTGACCACCTTTTCGCGCTCCAGTTGCTCGGTCAGTTCTTGGGCCTCGCCGCGCGTTAAACCTTCGTTGAGCACGAATGGCAGTTGCGACATGATCGCGCTCGCTTCTTCGACCGTGCAGCCGCGCTGGAGCCGCACGTGTGTCGCGAGCACTCCCATTGCCGTTGCCGGGAACGTGTCCACCACCACGCGACTCACCGCGGCGGGGCGCTGGAGCCGGAGCAGGCGCTCGTAGTCGGGCAGTTCGGCCACGACGGTGAGCTTGTCGCCCACTTTCAGCCGGTACCCGCGCACGTCGTTCAGATCCCGACCCGAAAGGGCAACCGGTAACAGTGCGTAGTCGAGGACGATCGCGCGGAGCGACTTGCCGTTCAGGTGGTCGTCGGCGTCGTTGACGACCAAATCGATGATGACCAGCGTGCGCCCCGCCGCAGATACGAGCGTTTGCACGCTGTCGCCGTAGAGCGCGGACGCGAACGCCGGGGCCGCCAGCGCGGGTACCGCCATCGCGTGCCGGATCTCGGCGGCTTCGCGCACGGCCTCCGCGAACTCCGGTTCACTGAGCCGCACCACGACCCGTTGCTTCGGTCCCATCTCGCGCACCAGGAGAGCGATCTCGATGTTTCCGAGTTCGCTTGATGTGGCGGCGATTACGGCCTTCGCGGAATCGGACCGGGCCTGGCGTAGTATTTCGGGCACGGTCGCGTCGCCGACGAACACGGGCACGCCCATGCGCCGAACGGTCTCGAAGAACGGCCCGTCGTTCTCCTTATCGATGGCCACGACGCGCTCGCCCATCGCGGTCAATTCTTGCACGAGCCGGTACCCGACGTTCCCCAACCCGCATACGACGACGTGCCCACCGTCGGGCACCCGGCGCATTTCGAGTGCGCCGCCCAACCGCGCGCGGATGAGGTAGTTCGTGAGGATCGCGGTGAACCCCGCGACGAGGGCGGCCCCGGCTAGCTTCAAGATGCTGATGAACACCTTCGCCCATTCGGGCTTGTTCTCACCGTGCAACTCACCACCGGTCGCGATGATGCTGACCGTCTGGTACAGCCCGTCGCCCCACGCGGTGCCGATACCGTACCGGAACGTCAGCGTGCTGATTAGCAGCGTGACGAACAGAACCGGCGTGATGATCTTCACCGAGAGATCGACTTCGAGGAGCGTGCGCCGGGCCGTGCGCACCCACCGGCGCACTGTGCCCGCCCACTTTACACCGGCGAGTAAATCCCCGCGGAGCCGCTGCAACAGCTTTTGCAACGCCGCCGGCGGGCCGCACACAATGAGCCGGTCGCCCGGTGCCAGAGTCGCGCTGCCGTTGACGTTCAGCAGGAATTGCGGATCGCCTTGGACGGGCACGAACGCGAGGGGTGTGAAGCCGTGCGCGGCCGCGAGGTCCGCGATGCGCTGCCCGATCAGTTCGGAATCTTCGGTCGCAACCAGTTCGGAAATCTGACGCGGGCCGTCGTCAAGTTTGAACGCGCCGAGCGCGTCGCCCGTCACCGCGGTGAGGGCCAGGACCGGGGCGACGAGCGCCGACACGCTGAGCGCGACCGTGTTCTTCACCGCGCCGCCGAACCGCGCGATCAGGTTCTGGTTGAACATGCGGACCACGACGCGGGTGGTCGGGTTCAGCTTGCGCGCGAGGAGCGCGGTGGAGATGTTGACCAGATCGTCCGACGTGACGATGACGATCCCGCGGGCGTCTTTGATGCCGGCCTGTTCGAGCAGCTCGTGGCGCCGGCAGTCACCTTTGAAAGCCGTCACGCCGGCCAAGCGCGGGTCATTGGGATCGGCCTTGATGTCGATCACGACGACCGGCAGCCCGGCGGCTCGGAGTGAGTCGAGCACGCGCCAGCCGACGCGCCCCAGCCCGCACAGCAGAACCGGACGTTCCATACGAGAACTCACTTCTCGGTGCGGTTGGTGCCTTCCATAACGATAAAATAGAGCGAACGAGCGCCTCGACACAAAGCTATTCGGACGCCGCGCAATGAACTTAGATGATAAAGTCTGTTACTGCTTCCACGTGTCGCGTCGGAAGCTCGTGAACTGGGTGCGGCACAACGCGCCGAAGGTGCCGAGCCAGCTTTCGATGTGCGGCGGAGCGGGGACCGGCTGCGGGTGGTGCATTCCGTTTTTGAAGCAGATCTTCAAACAGGGGACCGGGCCGGGCGCGGGTTGTGCATCGTGTGTGGCGACGCCCGACGAGACACTCGATGCACTCACGCCCGAAGAGTACGCGGCCCTGCGTGCAGAATATGTGAAAGCCGGTAACGGCACACCCCCACCGGGCGCGGAACCGTTACCGGAAGCAAAAGACGAGAAGACGGACTGAGGGAGCTACCCTTCGACCTCGACGTATTCGACCTGACAGGACGGTTCGGGAACGGGTAGCTGGTCTTCGATCATTCCCTCCAAGTGGAACTGAATGGCTTCGCGAATTAGCTGCTCGGTTTCTTTTTTCGTGTCGCCAGTTGCCACGCAACCGGGAAGGTCCGGCACATATGCGGCCCAATTGGTCCCGGCGTTCTCCAGCACGACCGCGTAGCGCTTCATGATTTGTCCTCGTCTCACCAGTGGTTCGGCAGCTTCTCGCTCCGTAGCCAAGCGGTGTACCACAAGTCGAGCGTCAGTTGCGCGCCGGCTCGGACGCGGGCCAGGATGAACGCGCGGCTCTCGGCCGTCGGCTTGTCGAACTCGCCCGCGGCGTCGAAGGCGTAGCACTTCGGAATGTGCGTGTGCGACTCCTCAATGAACTTGTTCACGTGTGCCCACACGTCGTCGATCTTCTTCGCTTCTAACCCGCGGCACACTTCGTCCGGCGTGATCTTGTTCTTCTCCGGGAACCCGTCGATCTTCGCGTGAATGCCCTTTTGCTTCGTGGTGCCGTCGGCTTGCTTCAGGCCGTCGTAGTCGCGGGTGGTGTGTAGCGGCATCGCGGCGTCGCCGGTGTAGTGCGCGAGCGTGCCGCCGTGAACGAGGCACTTCATGGGGATCGAGGTGTTTGTCGGGGCCTTGCGGTAGTCGTAGAACCCGACCACCAGTTTCTCGTAATACTCCATGATCGCGTAGGGCAGCATCCCGACCTTGTTCGGCTCCTTCTTCAGCTCGGTGTAGATCATCTTCAGCCCGTCGTAGCGGTGCGTGCCGGGGAGCTTCTTTTCGTCGAGATCCTCCACGTCCAGGAAGTGGTTGCCCTCTTCTTCGCGCCGCAGGAACCCCATTTCGCGGTTCTTCCAGCGGTCCGGGTCCACGGCGAAGTGCGCGAGGTGCTTGCCGCCGTTGCGGTAGAACGCGGGCACATCGTCCGGGAGGCGCGATGCGGCCGCTTCCGCGACCGTTTCGTGCCCACCGGACCACCAGGCGTGGGCGAAACTGCCTAATATCCCCGCCACAACGATTGCCGCGGACAACAGAACTGCCGTGCGCCGGTTCATGATGTTTACCCAGGTTGCCGAGGAGGTTCTCCAGAGCCGGTTATATTCCCGAGTTTACCAGACCGGACGTGATTTCTCGGTGAAGGTGCTCAACCGGGCTACGCGCGCCGACCGATTGTAAACGATACCCGGCAGGATGTCGGGCGGAACGTAGGTCGCGTGAAGGTGTGAAAGCTCTCGCGCTCGGGAGCTTGTGCCCTTTCGCGTGACCCGGCAGGGAGGCCGGACATGCCTCGTGGGTCGTGGGTAGTGCTGACGTTGTTGGCGACCGGGATCGCGCGCCCGGCCGTTGCGCAACAGCCCGGCCCGCTCGAACCGACCGGCGGTCCGCCCGTGTCGTTGGAATCGACCCCTGTTACTCCCAATCGAGATTCGTCCCGTCCGCCACCGATCCTCGGTGCGCCGGTCATGGTTTCGGATCGCGCCCCACAGCCGAGTGTCGCGCCCGCCGGATTCGTGGACGCTCCCGCCGAACGCAAACCGCAGCGCGGCGCATCGTTTGGCGCTCCCACCGCGGCCGCGTCGTTCGGCACGCCGACTCCAAACAACACCGCTACTCCGGTTCCTGCAACTGTTGTGGATTCGGCCCTCGCGCGCACCGCGTACACTCCACCCGGCGCGGACACGGTCAACGAGTTCCTGACCAAGCGATCGGAGCTTCGCGACGAGAAAGAGCCGACCGGACCGAAGGCCCCGAAAGCCGAATCCGCGTCCCGTAAATTCGGCGACGGGTTCGAGAAGATTTTCGGCGCACGCAACGGCGAGTGGTTCCGCAGCGACCACATGTTCGACGGGTTCATTTCTCCTTTGAGTAACCCGTTCCTGGCGGAAGACCCGCGGTCACTCACCGAAGTGCGTCCGATCTTCATTTACCAGAAGGTACCGAACGACCAGCGCGACTTCCGCGGCGGGAACGTCTCGTTCTTCGGGGCACAGGCGCGCGTGGCGATCACGGACCGCTGGTCGATCGTGTTCAACAAGATCGGTGGCGTTTCGGTGAACACGGGCAGCGGGTCGCCGTTCTCCGACGACACCGGGTTCGCGGAACTGTGGCTCGGGCCGAAGTACACGTTCTACCGCGGCGAGGACAACGGTGCACTGGTCGCGGGCGGGTTGCAGTTCCAGTTGCCGGTCGGGTCGAAGGCGACGTTCCAGGACACGGGAACGCTCTCACTCGTGCCGTATGTGACTTACGGCCAGAACTTCCTCCGTGACTTCCGGCTCGGGAGCTTCAACAGCATCATCGCGTCGGGATACTCGTTCAGCACGGACAACCAGCGGAGCGATTACTACTGGCTGTCGGCCCACTTGGACTTCGACGCGGGCAACCTCCACCGGTTCTACCCGCTCGCGGAACTGAACTGGTTCCTGTACACGTCGAGCGGCAAGGCGATGACGATCGGGAGCGAGGGGCGCGACCTGATTAACTTCGGCGGACAGGCCAAGAACGGGCTGCTGACGGGCACGCTCGGCGGGCGCGTGAAGATCACCGAGAGCGCCCAGTTCGGTGCGGGCTTTGAAGTGCCGCTCGCGGGGCCGAAGGATCTCTTCCGCTACCGGTTCACACTGGACTTCATCCTGCGGTATTGAGCCATCGAGTGGCGACCAGTCGGTGTGAGCCGGCCGGTCGCCCGCAATCAAAGCCGCTACTTGGCGGCAGCCGCTTCCAATTGCTTCTTCTTGCGCTCGGTGATCTCGTCAGCGAACAGTTCGCGTACCTTCTTCTTCGAGAAAAAGTCCACGATCCACGGCGCGAACCGGTTCACCAGCACCAGCATTTTGCCCTTGAGGGTGAGCGTCACGTCCAGGCTCCCGCGTTCGACGGCTTTCAGCGTCGCGACCGCGACTTCTTCGCTCGTCATTCCGCGAAGGTGGTCGAGCTGCATCTTCGCTT
The DNA here is from genome assembly GCF_001610855.1 of Gemmata sp. SH-PL17. Lineage (NCBI taxonomy): Bacteria > Pseudomonadati > Planctomycetota > Planctomycetia > Gemmatales > Gemmataceae > Gemmata > Gemmata sp. SH-PL17. The sequence goes on along the minus strand of NZ_CP011271.1, from coordinate 6,179,927 downwards.
TCTGCTCCAGCATGTTCTTCGAGAAGTTCGTCTGCGTGAGACCGGGCGAGACGACAATCACATCGATCTTGTCCTTCGCGAGTTCGGCGCGGATGGCCTCACTGAACCCCATGACGGCGAACTTGCTCGCCGAGTACAGCGACCGGGCCGGGAGCGCCCGCTTACCCACGACCGATGAGATGTTCACGATTGCGGGTGTTGTTCCCTGTTTGAGCAGCGGGAGGAGGGCGCGCGTCGTTTCCGTTAGCCCGAAGAAGTTCGTCTCGAAGATCTGGCGCAACACTTCCGGTTCGGAGTCCATGAAGTGCCCGGTGGCACCGATGCCGGCGTTGTTGATGAGCACGTCCATGCCGCCGAAGTGCTGCGTGGCAGCGGCTACCATCGCGGCCCGGTCCTCGGGCTTGGTCACGTCCGCGACCACCGTCTGAACGGTGCCGTTGGCTTTGCGTGCTTCGGCCGCGAGTTCATCTAATAGCGGCTGCGAGCGCGCTGCGGCCAGCACCTTGCACCCGCGCTTCGCGGCTTCCAGCACGAGCGCCCGGCCGATGCCCTGTGACGCACCCGTGACCAGTACCCGTAACCCGTTCAGATTTCGCCGCGCCATGACTCGCCTCCGGTGATCGTTACCGTTGTTCTACAACAACACGCCGGTCGCGTGTGACCCTGCGGGCTAACATGAGTTGGGTAAATTTGAGGGAATGAAATGACTGTAACGGTTTTCGCGAACGCGACACTCGTGCTCCCGGACCGACTCGTGCCGAACGCGAGTTTGGCGATCGAGCGCGGGCGCATTGTGGAAGTCGGCGGGCCGACCAAAGGCGCGATCGATCTCGGCGGAATGTATCTCGCGCCGGGGTTTGTGGATCTGCACGTTCACGGCGGCGACGGGGCCGACTTCATGGACGGCACCGCGGAGGCGTTTCGCGCCGTGTGCCGGTGTCACGCGCGCCACGGAACCACGAGCCTCACGCCCACGAGCACGGTCGCGACCGGTCCGCAGTACGATCAGTTCCTCGCGCTCTGCGGGGAGTTGTACGGCGACGTTCCCGGCGGCGCACGGATTGTGGGGAGCCATTTTTACGGCCCGTACTTCGCGCGCCCGGCACGTGGATGCCACCCGGACCAAGAGTTTCTGGTGCCCGCTCCGGGGAACGCGGAACGCTTCACGAAGCTCGCCGAGCGGATGCCCCTTGTGGTGACGGTGGCGCCCGAAATCGAGAATGCCGAGTGGCTGGTGCGCACTTACGCGCCGCGCGGGGTGCGGTTCAACGCGGGGCACAGCCACGGCACGTTCTCGCAGGTGGAAGCCGCGGTGTCGTGGGGCGTGCGGCACATCGACCACCTGTTTTGTGCGATGTCCGACCGCGCCCGTTTGCGGCTCTCGCAGGCGTTCCCGATGCGCGGCGGGATGCTCGAAGCGACGCTGTTCTTCGACGAACTCTCGACAGAAGTCATTGCCGATGGCAAACACCTGTCGCCGGATCTGTTGCGGCTCGCGTACAAGGTGAAGGGACCGGACCGGCTCGCGCTGGTGACCGATTCGATGCGCGCGGTAGACCAACCCGACGGCGAATACTGGTTCGGCGCGATCGGCAGCGGCGAGCGCGTGCTGAAGAAGGACGGCGTGGGTGTCACGCTCGACGGAACCGCACTCGCATCGTGCGTGATGGGGATGGATCACTGCTTGCGAACAATACACTTCTCGGCCGGTGTACCGCTCCCGGAAGCGGTGCGGATGGCGTCTCTCACGCCCGCGTGCATCCTCGGTGTCGAGAGCGAAATCGGCAGCCTGGAAGTCGGCAAGCGCGCTGATCTGGTCGTGCTCGATCGCGCGCTGAACGTGCAACAGGTATTCGTTGGTGGCGAGCGCGTGAATGGAGTTGCGTAGTCACCGCGGTTGCGCAACGAACGGCCCACGAATGGGCCGTTCGTTGTTTTCTCATCTCAGTCGGAGATGTTGGCGAGGAAGTCCTCGTACTTCTTGCGGGCGTTGAACTCGTCAGCCGTGAGGCCCTTCTGCTTGGCGGTGAGCGCGTCGATCTCCTTCTCTTGGTCCGAGAGCTTCTTTAGGTACGTCGCGTACACCTCGGATTCCTTGGGCGTCTCGCGCAGGTTCTTGCGAATCCGGTCCTGGTCCACCGTGAATCGCTGCAGGTCGCCGTTCACATGGTTCAGCTCGCGCGCGGTGTTGTCCCAGACGCCCTTGAGTTTGAGCGCCTCGTTGAGCTTGTTCTTAAGGCCCGCGCTGATCTCGTTGAGCGACACGAAGTATCGGATCTGGTCTTCAGACCCGTTGGTCAGCGCGATCGTGCTCACGTCGTCGCGCTCCTCCTTAACGGTGAACGACTTGGTGTCCCCGGCTTTGAGTGCGATCTGGAACCGGAGTACCTCGGGGGTGTCCTCGGCCGGCTTGTCCGTGTCCACCAACTTGAACTGCTGGCTTGTCCGGTTCGGGTGCTCGATCAACAGCGTGCGGTCCGTCTGAGCGCGATTCACGGCCTTGTATGTGGTCTCTTCCGTGATCTTGGTCGTGGTCGTCACGATGCCCTTCACGGCCTTGATACTGGTGATTTTCTGCTTGCCCGCGCCGGCTTTCGGATCGACTTCGGTTCCGAGGTCGATCGCGTAGCTCAAGAGGCGCTCTTCGTTGGGTTGAACATCGAGTACGCGCGTGTCCCCGGCGTAGGTGCTTCCCTCGAACACCGTGATCGGCCCTTGATTTAGGTGCGCCCCACTGGTGTTCTTGAGGCGCAGCCCAAGCAAGGGGTGCTTGGCCTGGACGCCCGCGTTGTAGATCGAGACGCGCGTCCCTTCGATGTCCTTGCCCACGATCGGGAGTAGCGCGCTCTTCTGACGGACTAGGGTGACCGGGTGGTCGATCGTGTACTGGAAGAAGTCCCCTAGCGCACCTGCGGTCGCCGCATTACCGACGCTTCCCGTGCTCATGCGGCGAGCCAGTTCTGCTGCGGTGTCCTTCCCGTACCGGGCCTCCGGGTTGTTCGCGACGGTCGCTTTCTTAAGTGCGTCCATGTTATCGTCGGCGTAGCCCACTGGGGGCGACGCTCCAGCCGGCATTGCACCCCCGCGACCGAACCCACCTTTGGCGCCCGGTTTGGCGTCAAGTTTTGCCTGTCCCGCTTCCCCGAGTGGCCTGTCGAAAGCGATCCCGTCTGTGTCCCTCCTGAAATTACCGCGGTAAGTAACGGGGCGGAGTGATGCGAAGAGTTCGGGTTCGACGGTGGGTCGATTGATGTAGAGTGGGTTGTACAGGTCCATCTTGAACGAAATCGGGCGACCACTTACGAGCGCCATCTTGACCGTGGACCAGTCCTCGTCGGTTGGGTTCTCGACCATCGCCCAACCCTGCAAATACGGCTTCTCTTGGTCCTTCAGGAGCAGGCGGTAGCTGGTCTTCCAGATGGGCGCGTCGACGACGTAGCCGACCTGGACCTTGCGCTTCCCCTCGCCCGCGAAGTGCAACTGAACGGCCTTCTTCTGGCTGTCGTGCGAAAGCGCCAGCACCTCCAGCGCGCGCCGAAACTCGTTCTCGATGACCGGGTTGCTGAATCGGAGGGACTGGATGTCGCTCATCTTGATGGCGCGCATACCCTCGGCGCACCACATATTTAGCACTTCCGCGTCGGTGGTTTGGGTACCTGCAGGGACTTTCTGCTTCTCGACCCCGACGATAGTCCCGGTGAGCTTGCCCGGTTGGTTCGCGGCCGTTGCACTGACCGCGACTTCGATGCGCTCGCCACGCAGTTGGGCGATAATCCCGGCGAATGTGGGATTTCCGTTGAGGTTGATCGCGAATGAGCTGAGGGTGCGTGCGATGGGTTCGCGGGAATCGTAACTCACGGCGGAAACGCGCCCGTTCCCGAAGTCCTCAAGGACCATGCTCTTGAGCAGGTCGTTCACGTCGCTTTCGGGGAACGTGAGGTCGACGCGCGCGTCACCCTCCACTTCGCCTGAACGCGAGAAGTACCCCACACCGCTGTTGAACAGGATCACGCGGGTGATCGGGAGGACGGTGGAGGGTTTGAGGTCTTGCTTCGCTTCGCCGGCCGCGCTGAGCCACTGATCGACGCCCACACCCAGCCCGACCGCGCCCGCGACCGGAACGCCCAACAGTAGCCACTTCGCGCTAAACATGGCGAGAAACCTCATCGAATTGAGGGAACTGCCGTTCCTCGGAGGGAGGAACGGGGAGAGTCACCTTACTCGACGAGCGACCCCGGCTTCGCGCTTGGCAAATGCGAAATGTTACATTCGTGTGACACCCGGAAACGCGCCCAATGCGAAAACCCACAACCGGTTAGGCTTCGGTCAGTGCCGGGGTGCGAGCAACCGCGGTCCACACGCTGTCGAGCCGCTCGGCGAGCAGTTCCCACGAGTAGCGGGCCAGAACCTGGCGCCGGCCGCGCTCGGCGGTGTCTTGCAGTTCGTCCGGGCGCTGGATCGCGTCGAGCGTCAGTTTCACCAGTTCGTCGGTCGAAATCGCGACGAACAGGTCGCGGTTCGGCGTCAGTTCCAGTCCCTCGGCCCCGACCCGCGTGCTGACGACGGGCGTTTCGGCCGAAAGTGCTTCGAGAATCTTCAGCCGCGACCCGCCGCCGATCCGCAGCGGCACCGTGAGGAACCCGCAGCGCGCGAGGAACGGCCGCACGTCGGGCACGTCCGCGTGAAGCTCTGCCCCGGGCGTTGCTGCGGCCAGCGCTCGCAACCACTCGGGCGGCCGGCGGCCTACCAGCACGGCCGTCGCGTGCGGAACACGAGCACGCACGCGGGGCAGAACTTCGTTCAGAAGCTGTTCCGCGGCGTCCTGGTTCGGGCGCCAGTCGAGGCTGCCCATGAAGAGCATTTGGGCCGGATCGCGTTCGATGTCGCGTTGCGGGCGGAAGTAATTGACGTCCACGCCGTTATCAACGACCCGCGTGCGGGTTGCGCCGAACTCCGTGCGCATGAGCGTCGCGTCCTCGCGGCTCACGGCAATCGACGCGGTCGCGGTCGAATAAGCCCAGCGCTCGAACCGCTCGAACTTCTTTAACTGCTTGCGGATGTACCATCGCTTCGCCGGGTTATCGGCCGTTTCCACGTAACGCTGCCAAATGAGCGATTCGACGTTGTGGGCCATGACGGTCCACGGAACGGAATCGAGGCGCGGACCCAGTGCGTCACGCAGCACCTGGGCGTAAGGCGTCCACTCGCAGTGCCATACGTCGACCGCGTTCTCATTCGCGAACGCGCGAACCGCCTCGGAGAGTTCGGGGCTGGCGTGCGTGCTGACCGAGTAGGGTAGTGGGGAGAGCAGGTTTCCCGCCAAGCGTGCGTAGAAACCGGCCCCGGATTTCGACGGCACCGCTCGGTCCACGACGACTGTTGCGATCCCGGCCGCGCGGAAGGCGTCTTCGGCGTCCAGGGCTTCGTTGCGGTCCGGGTTCCGGTGGCAGAGGACCGTCACTTTGTGCCGCGTCGCAAGGCGCTGGAGCAAGTTGAAGGTGCGAATCCGCTTTCCCGACGTAAGTGGGAACGGCAATTCCTCGTCCAGAACCGCAATGTTTAGTTCGCGCATGGGGATTCCCTTCCCGACATTGAGGGCGGGAGATTCTCCCTAAAGTTTGGGATGTGAGCAACCGCAGTTTTCCGCGTGCAATCGCGCACGCGGTGTGGTTCGATAGCTCGGCCCAAATTACCAAGGAGACGGACCCATGTTTCGTGCGCTACTACTCACCGCTCCACTTGCGCTGCTTGTGGTCGCTACCCCAACCCCGGCGGCCGACGAGAACCCGGTTGTCGCGCTCATCAAGTCGAAGGTCAAGGACGAGAAGAAGCCGTTCGCGCTCCTGGTCACGTTTAAAGTGAAGGCCGGTAACGAGAAGAAGTTCGAGGAGGCGTTCGCCCCGGCGCTGGTCGCCACGCGGAAAGAACCGGGGTGCGTCGCGTACTACCTCAACCGCGACCCTGACGAACCGACCACCTACGTCATGTACGAGCACTTCAAGGGCATCGCGGCGCTCGAAGCCCACATGAAGGAGAAGCACACCGGAACGCTACTCGGAACCGTGATTCCGATGTGTGAAGGCGAACCGAAGATCAAGGTTTTGGCCGTGCCAGAGTAACTGCTGACCTTCGGGTCTTGAGCACAGGGCTCCCGCCCTGTGCTACGCCCGCCGGCCCCTCCGGGGCGAAGAAACACCAACCATTTCATGGGTAGTGGCTTCGGTTCCGAGGCTAACATTTGCTAACATTTTGGGGCCACTAAATGTTATGCGATTGCCGTAAATTTCGACTGCGTATGTGTTTGAGTAAATAGGCTGTGTTACGCACTTCTCCCGTTTTGGGTCGGCATCGGATCGGGAATCCCAGTTTCCAACAAACGCTTCAGAACACTGATACTCTAGTGTACGCAATGGCACGTTCTCCTGCATGAGAAATTGGGAAGAATTTCCCGGAAAAGCGAACCGCACTCTGTTTTCTCTTTCTGCCTCCCAGTAGATCGCCACCGTTGTATCGGCGGGCGAGTTTTGCTTACCCTGTGATGGCCGGGTAATAAGGGGGCGCCGATGACCGAAGCGGAATGGCTGGCCAGTAAAGACGCCTGTCAGATGTTATGGGGAGACCAGAGGACGAATTTCAGCCCCAGGAAGCTGCGCCTGTTCGCTTGCGCCGTGAGTCGGCGCCTGTGGAACCGGTTCGACCAGGAGGACATCCACCGCGCTGTCGAACTCGCCGAACTTGTCGCCGACGAACGCGCCCCTGCCAATAAATTGCAGCCGGCGTGCGACGCGGCGTTCAAGTCCGTTCGGAGGCGGGAGGCCATTCGCGCGCCGTGGGCGGCTGCAAACAGTGCCTATCCCGACGCTTGGCACGCAGCGGCGGCCTGCGCTACCCAAGCCGGGATGACCGGGTTGCGGAAGGCCGGTGTGACGGCCATCTTTCGTGAGGTCTTCGGTAACCCGTTTCGCGCCGTCACTCTGGATCGCCGGTGGCTGACCGCGGATGTGGTCGCGCTGGCTCGGTCGGCTTACGAAGAACGCGCTTTGCCCAGCGGCGAACTAGATTCGGTGCGCCTCGCAGTTTTGGCCGACGCGGTTGAAGAGGCGGGCTGCTCGGACGCGAGCCTACTGGACCACCTGCGAAGCCCGGGGCCGCACGTGTGCGGGTGTTGGGGTTTGGATTTGCTTTTGGGGAAGAAGTAACGGGGCGAGGCGTGGGGCGCTGTACCCTGTTTTCTTCCGTAGCCTTTGTCATCTTTCGTGAACAATTTGCTCAGTTTTGATCCGCATTCTCTGCGGTTCGTGTTTCAATTTCGCCCTGTTTTCATCCCGCACGCTGCATTTGCGCCACTTTTAGCATTTCGGCGGCTTCCTTGCGGGTGGTTTCGGAACGCGACCTTGTGCTGAAGCATCGTAATTGCTGGCAGGCGGTCGAGCGCCTCGGGCATAATCCCGGTCAGTTGCTGGAGCGTGTCCGGCACGCGCTTCAAGCGACTCGTGTGGCTCGCACATTCAACCTCCGCACCAGGTCACTATGTGGCGCGACTCAAATGGTGCGATTGGGTACCCCGCGGCGCCCGAAAAGCTCCGGCCGACTCAGAGTTTGTGCTTGCGGCTCGTACCTCGGTAAGGTTTCCGACTTTTGGAACCGCGGCGCCAACGCCACCGGTGCGCATTCCGTTAGGGCTGCACGGGGCATCGCCCGCCCCTTGCAAAGTGGCTCCGCGTCTCCAATTTCGAGGCTCACATGTCCCAAATGGCGTGGCTCGTAGCCGTCTGCGGGTTAGCACTGGCACCCACTCCACTGGTCGCTGCGGACACCAAAACCGGGAGCAAGGCGCACGCGGCCGAAGCACTTCGTGCGGCGCTGCAAAAACAAAAAGTCGAGATCGACGGCGCGAAGATCGGCGACCTGACGTTGGTCGATGGCCTCAAACAGCTCTCGAAACAACACACCGTCTCGTTCGTCGTTTTGGAAGAAGAGTTCAAAGCCCAGAAAGTGACCGACATCAGGGATAAGAAGTCGTTTCTCAAGACGCTGGACACAAAAGACCTGTCCGTTGCCCAGTTCCTCAACGTGTGGCTGACGACCCTCGGTGCGACCTACAACGTGGCCCCCGACTACGTCGAGATCGTCCCGGTCAGGCGCGTAAACAACGAGGCGGCGAAAACGGCCGAGAGAAATCAGACCGAAAAAGATCTCAACACCCTCCTGACCCAGGACGTCGACCTGGGCGATAAGAACTTCAACGAAGTCCCGATCTTCGAGTTGCTCTCGCTCCTCTCGAAACAGCACGATTTGAGCTTCGTCGTTCGCGAGGAACAGTTCAATGAGATCGGCCACCCGAACTTCAAAGAACAGAAGCCGAAGCTCATCGCGACGCGGTTCAAAGGGGTGACGCTCTACCAGTTCCTCACGGTGGTGCTCGACAGCATGGACGCGGCGTTCCTGGTGAAGCAGAGCGGGATCGAAATCGTGCCCGTCGTGTTCGCGGCCGAGGTCACCAAGTCGGCCACCACCAAAATCACCGAGGGCCGCGTGCGTCTGAGCGAACCACTCGTGTCGATAATCGCGAAGGACAAGTCACTGAACGAGGTCGTCACCAAACTCGCCAAGGATTTCGACCTGAACATTCTCGTCCTGCCCCAAGCCAGTAATGTGGACGTGAAACCCAGCCCGATCCGGTTGCTGAACGTACCCGCGGACAAGGCGATCGAAGCAATCGCACTCCAATACGGTCTTCAAGTCACACGAAAAGGGACCACGTTTCTGCTCACCAGCGAAGTCGGTAACTAACCGGTCAGTCGGAACGCGACTCGGACGGATCGGCGCACGACCGCAGCTGCGAGAAGCTCCATCCGCTCGTTGGCACCCGCGCTTCGTCAAGAGACTTCAGGCGAACGGCCGGTGAGGGTCCGAGTCGATCGCGGAGCCGCTTCGGTGAACCCCGCCCGCAAGGGCGGCGGGTGGGTGTACGGGGTGCGATCACCAATCCCGGTGGGAACGAACGACCCGCCCACAAGGGCGGGCTCACCGCTTTAACGCGCGCAACAATCAGTCACGATCGGCTCGCACCGGGAGCCTTTGGGTGACAGACAAGAGGAACCTCTCACCGGCTGTTCGCCTGAAGTCTCTTGACAAAACGCGGGTGCCAACGAGCGGGTGGTGCTTCCCAAAGTAAGTGGCCGCCTTGAGATACGTCCTCTCCAAAGCCGGACCGGGTTTTTATTAAAGCGGTCCAATCTTGTTCGAGGGGTGCCCCGTCTGGTAGGGTGCGTGAGTTCGTTCCGGCCCCGGCACGCGCCGGCGGTCGTCACATCTGTGGAGCCATATTCCATGCGCTCGACCCTGTGTCGGATGTTCGCGGTCGCCGTGTTCGCGGCCCCGGTGGTGACTCCGTCGCTCGCGCGCGGGGCCGCCCCGACGCCCGCGGCCCCCGCCAAGACGACCTCCCCGATGGACGCGGCGCGCAAGGCGCTCGACGAAGTCGGGGACATGAACTACCAGGGTAAGTCCCTCAACGAGGTGATCGGGGATCTCAAGGACCGGGCCAAAATCGGGGTGACCATCGACCCGGCCGTGTACCAGTTCGGCCTCGACCCGAACCAGCCGACCGTCACGGTTACGCTGAAACAGGTGAAGTTGAAAGACGGGCTCCAACAGGCCCTCGCCCCATTCAATCTGAAGTGCGGGCTGACGCGGGACGGGCTGTACATCTCCACTGAAGAAGGGCTGATTACCAAGCAGTTCCGCCAGCGCGTGAACGTGAACTGCGACGGCATCGCGTTCGGCACGGCCGTGAAGCAGCTCTCGGCCGATTGCGGCGCGAACATCGTGATCGACCCGCGATTGAAAGACAAGGCGAACGCGGCCGTCACCCTGAAGCTCGATGACGTACCTCTGGAAACGGCCATCCGGCTCATGGCCGAGGTCGCGGACCTGGGCACGGTGCGGATGAGCAACGTGCTGTTCGTCACCACGACGGAGCGCGCGGACAAGTTGCGCCCGAACGCCGACGGTCCGACGCAACCCGCGCCGGGCAACCCGGTGTTCCCGTTCCCTGCGGGCGGCCCGGTCCCACTACCCGCCGTCGGAGGCGCGGCCGGCGCTCCCGGCGTGTTGCTCCCGGCCAACCCTGTGGTAGTGCCGGAGTTGCCCGTAGCCCCGCCGCCGGCGCCCGAAAAGCAGCTGCCGGCGCCCGGGAAGCCCTGAACGACCGGAAACTAACGACTCGTGGTACAGGCCTCTGGCCTGTGGACGTCTCCCACAGGCCAGAGGCCTGTACCACGAGCAAACAACCGGCGCTTCTCCCCACAAAAACGCCACGGCCCGCCGAAGTTCGGCGGGCCGTGGCGTTTCTGGATACCTGTCACATCACATTAGGCGTTGTAGCCGATCAGATCCCAGCCCTTGCGGTACGTGCGGCGGATGAGCGGGGCCGCTTCCTTGATGTCGGCCTGGCACTTCTCGCCGTCGAAGTTGAACGACTTGCCGGTGCGGATCGCCACGTTGCCCAGCAGGAACGCCGCGGTCAGCAGCCCGGCGTGGCCGAAGTTCGAGAGCGCCAGTTCCGGCTTGCCGGCCTTGATCGCCTCGACCCACTCGTTCTTCTGGCCCTGGTCGTGCTTGTTGTTCTCCGGCATCGTTTCGGGTTTGGTGTTGCTCCCGGTCCTCGTCCCGGTGCTGAAGAACACGTTCGCGCCGTAGTCGTCCGGCGAGTACGCGAACCCCTTCGAGCCGACGAGGATGGAGCCGCTGTCCACCAGCTTGCCCTTCGACAGTTCGGTGGCCTTCTGGACCAGGGCTTCCGGCGGGAGCACCTTCTTGCCGCCCTTCGTGCCCTCGTACCAGTGCACGGTGACGGGCGGCAGGTCCCCGCGCTTCGGGAACTCGATCGTGACGTGCGCGCTGCTGGGGCACGTCAGCGGGTTCACGTCGGCGGCCTCGGCCGACACCTTCACCGGGTGCGCGAGCTTCAGCCCCATGAACGCCATGTTCGCGGTGTGGCAGGCCATGTCGCCGATGGCCCCGGTGCCGTAGGCCCAGTACCCGCGCCACGCGAACGGGTGGATGCCGCCGGCGTACTCGAAGTCCGGCGCGACGCCGAGGAACTCGTCCCAGTGAACGTTCTTGGGCACGGAGCCCTTCTTCGGCGGCTTCTCCGGGCTGATGTCGGGCGCCTGCTTCCAGTACTTGGCCGGGCGGTTCGTCCACACGTGGACCTCGGTCACGTCGCCGAGTTCGCCCTTCTGGAGCAGTTCGGCGGCCCGGCGCAGCCCGTTCGCGGCCGTGCCCTGGTTGCCCATCTGGGTGCAGACCTTGTTCTTCTTCGCCTCGGCCCGCATCAGGTGGGCCTCGTACACGTCGTGCGTGAGCGGCTTCTGGCAGTACACGTGCTTCCCGGCGCGCATCGCGAGGATGCTGATGACCGCGTGGTTGTGGTCCGGCGTGGACACGGTGACCGCGTCGATGTTCTTGAGCAGCGCGGTGTCGTCGAACAGCTTGCGGAAGTCCGTGAACGTCTTGGCCGACGCCCACTTCTTGACCTTCGGAGCGAGGTGCCCCTCGTCCACGTCGCACAGGGCGACCACGTCCATCAGGTTCGCGGCGTCGTCGATGTCGCTGGAGCCCTTCCCGCCGACGCCGATCCCGGCGACGCGGAGCTTCTCGTTGGCGCGGAACACGCGGGCGGCGGACACCGCCGGAGCGAAGTGGAAGTAACCAAGTGCAGCAGCGGACGCGGCGAGCGCCTCGCGCCGGTTGATCCGACGGGTCGTCATGTGAGGGTCTCCAACCAACCGTTGTGGGAAGCGAGCGTGGGAGAAGCTGTGGAGCAAGCGCTCCGTGGGTGGCTTCGGAGGATGAGTCTAAGCCGGGCCGCACCAGCGGGCAACGAGAAAGGCGTTAGAACAAAATCGCCCTCTGCACCGGTCGTGCCGGCCGGGGCGCACGCGCACGAATCACCGACGGGAACGGGAACTTGCGTCGAGATTCCGGGTTCTCCGGGCCGCCGCTAGCCGGGTTATGGGTTAAGTTTGCGGGGTGCGGCGGTTGGGTGGGAGCTTGCCTTGACGGGTCCACACGACCGGCTATAATTCGCCAAGCATCAACGGATTGATGCACCGACCTTTATGGCTCAGAGGAGCCACGGCACCACTCGAGATCCCCACCCCAACCCACGGCGATCGACTTAGGCACACTCGCTCTCACTCGTTCCGCTGCGCCTCGTACATACTCGGAGGGGTACACAAAATACCCGAAACCGAGACCGGGCGAAAGACGAGAACTGTGAGACACAACGCCGGTTCGCCACGCTCCACCAGCACGGGGTTCCAGGGTTCACTCGACGTCCGCCAAGGCCGACCGACCGCTTTCAGTGAAAAAGTCAAAATGACAAGTGGCGAATGGACGACTGATCGTTCTCCATTTTGATCTTCTCATTTTCAGCTTTGCACGTTGAAAGGTGTCCCGTGCCGTCCGACCAGGTGGAGCTTACCAAACAGGTCAAAGCCGCCAGCGACATCGTCGCCGTGGTCGGTTCGTACATCAACATCATCCCGGCCGGCAAGATCTTCAAAGCCGTTTGCCCGTTCCACACCGACACCCGCCCGTCACTCGACATCGACCCCCAGCGCCAGCGGTACAAGTGCTGGGCGTGTGAGGCGCACGGGGACGTGTTTTCCTTCACGATGTTCCAGGAAAAGGTCGGGTTCAAGGAGGCCCGGGCTATACTCGCGGCGAAGGCCGGAATCAAGCTCGACGAGCAACAATCGCCGCAAGATTACCACCGCACCAAGCTGCTCGAGGTGATGCGCTGGGCACAGGCCAAGTACGCCTACCACTACCTCGAAGCCGACGAGGGCGCTGCGGCCCGTAAGTACATGGGCGAGCGCAAACTCGCCGGCAAAACCGTCCGCGACTTCGGGATCGGGTTCGCGCCGATCATCGGCGACTGGCTGGTGAAACTCGCCCAGGCCGAGCGCGTGCCCGTGGACGTTCTCGTCGAAACGGGCCTGCTCGCGACCCGCGAGGGGAACCGCGGGTATTACGACCGGTTCCGCGACCGGGTGATGTTCCCGATCAAGGACGTGCGGGGGCAGGTGGTCGGGTTCGGCGGCCGGATCATGCCGAACAACCCGTTAGCCGCGCGCGGACCGAAGTACTACAACTCGGCAGAAACCCCGCTCTTCCACAAGAGCGAACTGCTCTACGGGTTGGACCTCGCGCGCCACGCCAACGCGGGCTACATCGCGGTGGTCGAGGGCTACACGGACGTCATGATGGCCCACCAGTGCGGCGTCCCGCAGGTGGTCGCCACGATGGGCACCGCGCTGAACCCCAAGCACGTCGCGCAGCTCCGCCGCTATGTTCCCAAAGTCGTCCTCCTGTATGATGCAGATGCGGGCGGGTACACCGGGGTCGATCGCGCGCTCGCCATGTTCGTCTCGCAGGACGTGGAACTCGCGGTCGCGACGCTCCCCGAGGGCCTCGACCCGTGCGACCTGTTGGTGCGCCCCAACGGGATCGACACGTTCAAAGAGGTACTGACATCGGCGGTGGATGCGTTAGATTTTAAACTGAACAAACTTCTGGAGCGGGACTCGTCCCCCTCTATTGAAACGAAACGGCGCATTACAGACGACATCCTCGGCATCATGGCGTCCGCCCCGCCGATCCCCGGGGCGGCGGCGCAGGTGAAGCGGGAACTGATTATCACGCGGCTCTCACAAAGACTCGGTTCAAAGCAAGAGACGCTCTGGGCGCGGTTCGGCGAGCTGCGCAAGGAATACGAACAGAAGGAACGCGAGACCGAACAGAAGGAGCGCGAGCAGCGGGGCCGCGACGGGCGCCCGACGACCACGGTGCGACCGGACGCGGTCCTCCCGACGAACGAGCGCCCCCGCGGGGGCGCCAAAGCCGGCCCCGCGGTCGCCGCCGAGCGGCAACTGGTGGAACTGCTGCTCAGCGACCCGACGCTGGTCGCGGCCGCCGCCCCCAACGTGACCCCGGAGGAGATCACGCACAGCGGGCTGCGCCGCATCCTCACCGAACTGTTCACGGCGCAATCGGCCGGGATGGTGCCCGACCTGGAAGCGCTCCGCGAGCGGCTCAACGACCGCCCCGACCTGTTCGAGGCGGCCCAAACGCTCCAGTTCGTCGGCCAGCAGATGCAGGACCGCGAACAGTGGCTGAGCCGGCTGCTCAAGCGATTCGGCGAAATGAAGGCGGAGGCCGAAGCGAAGAAGGCTAAGGAGCTGCTGACCGGGGCGAGCGACGCGGAGACGATCGAACTGCTCCGGCGCATCCAACAAACCCGGCAACCGAAGCGGCCCAAGACCGAAGAAGCCAAGGACGACGACGACCCGGAACACATGGCCACACCCGCGGCGTAACCGGGTAACCGGGCGGGGCCGCCGACACGAGTCACCTGAGTTTCGCACCACGAGTTTTCAGAACCACCCGCCGCAGCAGCCATTGACGGCTCAACGCGGACGACCAGTGTGGGAGGGGTTCGGATGGACTGGAAGAACGACGAGGTCCTCAAGGCCCTGATCGAGAAGGGTAAACAGAGCGGTACCCTCACCTACGACGAGGTGAACACCGCGCTCTCGGCCGACGCCGAGCCCGAGCGCCTGACCGAGATCACCGAACTGCTCGACCAGCACGGCATCAGCCTGATCGACGCGGACGAGGACGCCGAGGACGCACCGTCCGCGGTCGTCGAGGCCCTGATCTCCGACCCGGAATCGTCCGCGTTCGAGGACTCGGACGGCGACGGCCGGCACATCGACGACCCCGTCCGGATGTACCTCACCCAGATGGGCCAGATCGACCTGCTCGACCGCCGGCAGGAGGTCTCGCTCGCGATGAAGATCGAGCTCACCAGGCGCCGGTTCCGGCGCAAGGTGCTCGAGTGCGATTACGCGATGCGCCAGGTCGTCGAGACCCTCAAGCGGGTCCACAGCGGCGACCTGCCGTTCGACCGCACGATCAAAGTCTCCCAGACCGAGAACCTCGAAAAAGACAAGATTCTCGCGCGGATGCCGCACAACCTGCGGACCCTCGAACCGCTGATGGAAGGCAACGTCGAGGACTTCCAGCGCCTCGGCGACGACCGCACCCCGGGCACGGAGAAGGAAGAGATCCGCGAGCGGCTCCGGCTCCGGCGCCGCAAGACGGTGACGCTCGTTGAAGAGCTGTCGATCCGCACCCAAAAGGTGCAGCCGCTGATGAAGAAGCTGGAGCAGATCAGCCAGCGGATGGACGAACTCGAAGCGGAAATCGAAACGCTCAAGGGCAACCGCACGGCCAAGGAGGAGCGCGCGAACCTGGAGAAAGAGCTCCAGGATTTGATGCTCATCACGCTCGAAGAACCGGCCAGCCTGCGCAAGCGGGTCGGCATCATGAAGCAGCGGTTCACGGAGTACGAGCAGGCCAAGCGCGACCTGTCCGGCGGGAACCTGCGGCTCGTGGTGAGCATCGCCAAGAAGTACCGCAACCGCGGGCTCTCCTTCCTCGACCTCATTCAAGAGGGCAACACCGGCCTCATGCGGGCGGTGGACAAGTACGAGCACCGGCGCGGGTTCAAGTTCAGCACCTACGCGACGTGGTGGATCCGGCAGGCCATCACGCGGGCGATCGCGGACCAGGCGCGGACGATCCGCATCCCGGTCCACATGATCGAGACCATGTCGAAGCTCCGCAACGTCTCGAAGCAACTGCTCCAGGCGCTCGGGCGCGAACCCACGATCGAAGAGACCGCGAAGGCCGCGAACATTTCCTACGAGGAATGCAAGCGGGTACTCAAAATCAGCCGCCAGCCGATCAGCCTCGACCGGCCGGTGGGAGAGAGCGAGGACTCTTACTTCGGCGACTTCATCGAGGACAACTCGGTCGACAGCCCGGTGAACGCCGCGACCAACGAGATGCTGAAGGACAAGATCGAGGGCGTGCTGAAGACGCTCACCTACCGCGAGCGCGAGATCATCAAGCTGCGCTACGGCCTGGGCGACGGGTACACGTACACGCTCGAAGAGGTCGGCCGCATCTTCAAGGTGACGCGCGAGCGCGTGCGCCAGATCGAGGCGAAGGCCGTCCGCAAGTTGCAGCACCCGGTCCGCAGCCGGCAACTCGAAGGGTTCCTCGACGGGCTGAAGAACAAGACGTGAGACCGTGCCCGTCCGGGCGAACGGCCGGTGTGACCCGGCTGGTGGAGGTGCGGCGCTCTCGCGTCAAAACCCACCAGTCGGGTCACACCGGTCCTGTTATTTCGGGTCGGTTAATGAACGGAATGTGCCGACAAAGAACCGCATGAAAGAACTCGCTTCGCTCAAAGTGGTGTCGTTCACCCGGTCCCGCGTTCCGAACGCCCACCCGGACGGCGCCCTCCCGTGGCAGACCTATCACACCGTTCGCAACGCCGTCGTGCGCACCTGCCAGCGGTACGGCGCGACCGGTCCGATGGGGACCATCAAGATCGATCCCGGCGCCGAGAGCCTGTTCCCGATGCTCGCCGAAGACCCTGAAGCCTGGGAGCCCGGCGCCCCCGATCCGATGTACTTCGTCCTCGACGACCAGCACAACCACGAGCGCTACCTCTACGCCGAACTGTACGGCGACGACCCGTTCAATCCCGGCTGGTTGCATTCCGTTACCGAGACGCTCCGGGAGTTCAGCGGTTGGGGGCTGGGGATCAGCAACATCCCGGACAGTTACATTCTCATCTTCGGCAAGCGGCTCATGGTCAAGGGACGGTTGAGTCGGTGCCGGTCGGTGCCGGAAGTGATCGAGACGGCCCGGCGCCTGCTCAAAAGGGGCAGCAAGCGGTGGTGGCAGTTCTGGCGCTGAGGGGACCGGTACTTCAACACCAGCCGACACGCCCGCTCCACCAGCCCGTTCCCGTTGGGCGTGCGCCTTTGATACAATGCCCGCAAAGGAGCCGCCATGTCGTCTGTTACTTCTGCCCTGCGCGAGTGCCATCGACTCCGAGTTCACCTCCGCAACCTGCAAGCCGAGATCGATCGCGGGCCGCGCGTGCTCCGGGCGCACCAAGACGATCTGGAGGCCGCGCGCCAGACCCACAAGGACCACCACGACTCCATTACGAAGCTCAAGCTCAAGCAGCGCGAAGACGAGGGCACCCTGAAGCAGACCGAGAACCGCCTCACGAAACTGGAAGACCAACTCAGCGGCATGGGCGTGCAGAAGGAGTACGACGCGAAGCAGTCCGAAATCACGCAAGCTAAGACGAAGAAGGGCGAACTGGAAGACACCATTCTCAGCACCATCATGGAACTCGAAGAGAAGACGGGCGCGATCCCAACCGTCGAGCAGGTGTGGGCACAAGCGCAGGCCGATTTCAAGCAGTTCCAGGTGGACGCGGCCGAGCGCCTGGAGGGGATGAAAGCAGATCAAGAAGTGTGCACGGCGGACCTCGCACGCACCGAAGCGACGCTCCCGCCGGACGTGAAGAAGACCTACGACAACATCGTGAAGACCAAGGGACCGGAGTCGTTCGCCGCGGCCAAGGCCCGCGTGTGCCAGGGGTGCCGGACGACCATGACCGAGGCCCAGTTCACCGCGCTGCGGGGCGGGGAGTTCCGCACCTGCAACAGTTGCGGGCGGATGCAGTACCCGGTGGAATGACGGTTTTTCGGTAACCCGACGCCCGGGCGCCTTCACACGAGCCACGCGGAGCACCAACCGTGACCAAGTGGGAGTACACCACGGCCCAGTTCATCACCCACGGATTGGGGAACGAGTCCGGCGCCGCCGGTCTCGAATTGGCCCTGAACCAGCTCGGCGCCGAGGGGTGGGAACTCGTTTCGTCCACGTTGTACCACAACGTCGAAGCCGAGCAGGACGTCGTGCTGCTCTACTTCAAGCGCCCCCTCCCCGTGTAGCCCTTTATTTCCGTTTCGAGATCGCCGTTACATCCTAACGAGCACACGCGGCCCGGGGTTGAAACCCCGGGCTATTCCCGGTGACCCCATTTGGGGTCACAAAGGCATTGGCGCTCGTTGAGGCACAAACCATTCGTTGTTTTCGGACCCCGAAGGGGTCACCGGGAATAGCCCGGGGTTTCAACCCCGGGTGTGAATCTGTGCCTCCCAAGAAGCGCGCGAACCTGTTCCCGTGGCCGGGGTCTTTTCCCGTGCCAACGGGGGACGATCATGTCCGAGCGCGACGCACTACTGGCCGCCGTTCTCGTGGCCCCGATGACGACCTCGCGCGGCTCGTGTTCGCGGACTGGCTGGAAGAAACCGCCCGGCCCGCAGCGATCGCGCGTGCGCGATTCATCCGGCTCCAGATCGAACTCGCGAACACCAGCCCCGACACCGCAACGTACCCCCAACACAACTTCGACCTCGCGGACGAAATCGATTCGCTCGCGGTACGGTGGATGCGATCCTGGCTGACCGAGTTCCCGCCCCAAGTGGCGCGCACCGTGTGGAGTCAGCGACTCGGCGCGGGTGCGTTCCGCCGCGGGTTCCTGGACGGCGTGCGCCTCTCGCCCAAAATGTTTCTCGCGACCGCTCCCGCACTATTCGCCGCGGCCCCGATCACCTCACTCCACTTGCACGGCGAGTACAGCGACGGGAAAATGACCGCCCTCTTCACCAGCCCGTACCTCCACAAACTTCACTCGGTCCGACTATCAGGCGGCTGGTGCGGCGACCGCATCGCCCGCCGACTCGCGAAATGCTCGGACCTCGGCGCGGTCCGCGAACTCGACCTCTCCGGGTGCTGGCTCTCGGACCACGGAGCGCTCGATCTGGCGCGGTCCCCGGCCCTCGCCCGGCTCTCGGTCCTGCGGGTCTGCCGGAACCGACTGACCGGGTTCGGCGTCTACATGCTCGCGAGCGCCTCAACGCTGTCGCCGCTCGCACGGTTCGATGCCGCCGAAAATCCCGGCGTGCGTGCGCCTCGTTGGTAGTCGCGGCATCGGATCGGGTATGATTCACATTCATGAACGATAGCGAGGCCCTCTTACGCACCATTGCGGCCGTACCGGACGAGGACACCCCGCGCCTCGTCTTCGCGGACTACCTCGATGAACTCGGGGGCGAAGCGAATTCCGCCCGCGCGCGGTTCATCCGGGTACAAATCGACCTGGCCCGCAATCCCGGTCGGAGCTGGTTCGCGAACGCGGACCGAATCGAAGAAACTGCCCGCCTCGCGGCCCGGTTCGCAGATTCATGGTTGAACGAACTGCCAAAATGGGCCGCGAGTGCGGCCCGAACTCGGCCCCTGGGGAGCGACGACTTCCCGCGCGGCTTTATGAGCACGTTCCACATCGATCCCGCCACGTTCACGCTCAAAGGGAACGAACTACTCGACGTCGCGCCGATTACGCGAATCGTCGCAGTCGCGCCTCTCAGTCGTGCCGATCTCACGGCACTTTTTGTGTCGCCGTTTCTGCTGCGTGTCCGCGAATTGCAACTCGCGCCGACCGACGGCGATTTGGCCGCGACGTTCATCAAGACTTCTCGGGTTCTGCACACGTGCGAGGAACTCGACCTGTCCATATGCGGCCTGACGGACGCCGGCGCAACCTCCCTAACCGAATCTCTCACCCTCACCAAACTCCGCGCACTGATCGCGCGCGGGAACCGACTCACCGAAAATGGGATCGCGGGCCTGTTGTCCGCGCCCAATTTACCGAATTTGCAGACTTTAGACGTTTACGGGGCGCCCGGCAGCCACCGGTGGGGGCGCCGACTGCGTGCGCGGTTCCCGCAGAAAACTGTACTTGTGTGACTCACCTTCACCCGACCGCGGGGCGAGCGTACTATTGCGGTATGCTCCGCGAATTGTCTGTCCAAAATCTCGCTCTGATCGAAGACGTGCGGGTCGAACTGCACTCGGGGTTCTGCGCCTGGACCGGTGAAACCGGCGCCGGGAAATCGCTGCTCCTCGGTGCCCTCGGTCTACTTTTAGGTGAGCGCGGCAGCGCGGAACTCATTCGCGCCGGCGCGGACGAGCTTCGTGTGACCGGCCGGTTCGAGCTGTCACGCGCCGAACAGCGCGCGGCCGCCGCGGAACTGCTGCAAACAGAGTTCGAGGAAGACGACCTCATCCTGACGCGCCGGCTGTCCCGGTCCGGCCGCAGTTCGGCCCTCGTGAACGACGTGCCCGTTGCGGTGTCCACGCTCCGGCGCATCGGCGAAATGCTCGTGGACGTTCACGGACAGCGCGAGAGCTACTCGCTCCTCCAGCCCGCGTACCAGCTCGAACTACTCGATGCGTTCGGCAAGCTCGTTGACGTCCGCAAAAAGTACGTCGAAAAAGCCGATCGCGTGCGCGAGTTGCGCGGGCAGCTCAAGGATCTTTCGGACGCCAAACAAGCCCGACAACGGGAACTCACCCTCGTCCGCTTCGAGCGCGAAGATTTGGACAACGCGAAGCTCACCCCGAACGAACTCCCCTCACTCGTCAAAGAGCGCGAGCGGCTCATTCACGCCCAGAGTCTCGCGAAGTTCACCAGCGGCGTCGCCGCGCGCCTCTCCGACGACGACGGAGCGGTGGCCGAAGTCATCGGCCGGCTCCTCAAAGAGTCACTCAAGTGGTCGTCGTTCGACCCGAAGCTCGCGGAAGTGAGTCAGCGCCTCGACGCCCTGCGCCCCGAAGTGGAAGACCTCGCCGATACATGCCGCGACCTCGCCGAGCGCTTCGAGTCCGACCCGGACCGGCTCGAAGAGGTCGAAAAGCGCATCGCGCTCCTGAAGAAGCTCCAGGCCCGGTACGGCAAAACGCCGGACGAACTGATCGTCTACCGCGACACGCTCGACGCGAAGGAAACTGAACTCCAGAAGCAGGAAGACGACCTCTCCGGTATCGATGCGCGTCTGCGTGTCGCCTACACGGAGATGAAAGAAGTCGCGAACGTGCTGAGTCGAGGTCGCGCGAAAGTGGCGAAAAAGCTCGCCGCCGATTCTCAAAAGCACCTCGCCGACCTCGGGATGCCGAAAGCAAAACTCGATGCATCGATTGAACTGATCGCGCTCCCGGACGACCCGATGGCGGGCGACGTGCCCATTTCGGGCATCGACCAACTCGAACTGATCCTCACCGCCAACCCCGGCGAACCCGCCCGCCCGCTACGCAAGGTCGCTAGCGGCGGCGAATTGTCGCGCACCATGCTCGCGCTGAAGACCGTCCTCGCCGCACACGACCCGGTTCGCACGCTGGTCGTGTTCGATGAAATCGACGCGAACGTCGGCGGGCGCCTCGGCGACGTACTCGGCCAGAAGCTCTCGACGCTCGGCCAGTCGCACCAGGTGCTCTGCGTGACGCACTTACCGCAGGTCGCGAGTTACGCCACGTACCAGTGGACGATCCGCAAGGAATCCACGACGAAACGCACCGCCACGACCATCACGCAACTGACGTCGGACGAGTCCCGCGTCGAGGAACTCGCGATGATGCTTCGGGGCGAGTCGCGCTCCGAAACCACTCGCAAGGA
The DNA here is from genome assembly GCF_001610855.1 of Gemmata sp. SH-PL17. Taxonomy (NCBI): domain Bacteria; kingdom Pseudomonadati; phylum Planctomycetota; class Planctomycetia; order Gemmatales; family Gemmataceae; genus Gemmata; species Gemmata sp. SH-PL17. Next base: position 6,158,464 of record NZ_CP011271.1, on the reverse strand, counting down.
AGCCGCCGAAATGCTAAAAGTGGCTCAAATGCAGCGTGCGGGCTGAAGATAAGAAATGAACCGCGGATAAACGCAGATCACGCGGATCAAAGCCAAAGCAAGTTGGCCACAAAAAGCACGCCGTCGATGACAGTTAAGGGCGCCGTGAAGGTCGCGTTAGGACCATTTAATGTGTGGAAGTGACAGGTACTGGCGCCCACCTGCTCGTGGACACGCGCGGTTCGCCTGAGCCTCTTGGCGAACCGCGCGTGTCCACGAGCAGGTGGAACGACGCAACTGCGAGAACTCAACAGCCCTGAAGGTCGCGCCCAGTTTGTTGCGACAAACCCGCTAGAGCTGTTACTTTGCCGAGATGCAATACAGTGCGTCGACGCTGCGAATAAACAGCGCCCCGCTCGCGGCCGCGGGGCTCGCCCAGTAGGTGTCTCGACCGAGCTTGTTCACCCGCACCAAATCGAACTCACTGCCCGCCTTCAGAACGTGGGTCGCACCGGTTTCGTCCAGACAGAAGATGTGCCCGTCGGCCGCCCACGGGGACGCCCAGAACGCCCCAGCGGACGGGATGCGTTCTTTCGTGTACGCCGCCTTCCCGGTCTTCGCGTCGAAGCAACTGATGGTGCCGCCGTTGCGATCGAGCGTGTACACGAACCCGTCGTACACGAGTGGGGACGAAGCGGCCGGCCACGCGCGCGACGCGGTCCAAGCGACGCCCTCGCTCGACGTTTCGCCGGCCTTCGGCGTGATGTCACCCTTCGCACCGGCTTTCACTGCGAACAGCGTCCCGGCGGCTCGGCCACCGCCGCCTCCACCCTTCGGGCCACCCGGACCGCCGCCGCCACCCTGTCCCACGCCGACGTACAGGCGCTCCGCGTCACCCGTGGGGGACGCCGAACTTTGCCCGCCGCCCACGTCGAGCGTCCACACCACCTTGCCGTCGGCCGGGCTGTACCCGCGAATCGCTTGCGCGCCCGCGACGACGATGTCGGTGCGGTCCTTGGTTTTCCAAACAAAAGGAGTCGCCCACCCGGATTTCTCGCGCCGCTCCACCTTCCACACTTCTTTCCCCGTCTTCGTGTCGAACGCGGCCAGGAAGGACTTCTCTTCGTTGTCGCACTGGATGATGAGCTTGTCGGCCGCCAGCACCGGGGAACTCGCGGTGCCCCATCCGGCTTGCATCGCGTGGGTACCGAGATCCTTCTTCCACAGTTCTTTGCCGCTGAGATCGTAGCAGAACAGGCCCGTCATGCCGAAGTACGCGAACACGCGCTCGCCGTCGCTGACCGGCGTTTCGGTCGCGTAGGTGTTGCTCCCGTGCGTGGGGATCGTCGGCCGCGCCTCTTTGACGACCTTCTCCCACACGGTCTTCCCGGTAGCGCGTTCGAGGCACACGAGCTTGAACTGGTACGTGGCCTTTGGTGCCCCAGCGCCGCCGCCTCCACCCCCTCCGCCACCACCACCTTTTCCGCCGCCGAACCCGCCCCCGGACTTCGGCTTCGGCTGCCCCTCCGAGAACGCGGTGGTGACGAACACCTTGTCGCCGATCACGATCGGGCACGACCACGCGACGCCCGCCACGGCGACCTTCCAACGCACGTTCTTCTCAGCCGACCACTCCGCTGGCGGTTTGGCATCGGTTATGACCCCGGTTCCCGTCGGCCCGCGGAATTGCGGCCAGTCTTCGGCCTGACTACTGGTGGCAGCGAGCGGAACCAAGACGAGTAACGCGAGTAGCGGTCGGAATCGGCGCATCGAAACCTCGTGTTCTGAGCAAAACGGCACTCATTAAACCCGCAAATGGTTTAGCCGGGGACATGAAATTGCGATGAGTGGAGCCACGTTACAACCGAGATGTGCGGAGCGGCCCCTTCGTCGCGTCGGGGGCGATGTTTCGGGGCGAGTCGCGTTCCGAACCTGCCCGTAAGGAGCCCGCTGAAACGAGACTAAAAAGTGGTGCGAATGCAGCGTGCGGGGTGAGGGGAAGGTAAAAATGAGCCGCGGATCGTGCCTTCGATCTCCAAGGATTGAAATTCGTTGTCAGACACCGGCTATGGAAAAACGGAACCGGACTGCGAGATGAAGGGCCGTGCGAAACGCTGCTGTGACGGAAAGAGACGGGCGCCGCTGGCGGACCGGGCCGAAAACCCGGAACCGCCGACGGCGCCCGTGTGCGTACCGCCCGCGAGTTACTGGCGCGGGGGCAACTTCTCCAAGAACAGTTTCCCGCCCGTGGCCTTGTACGCGGTCAGGAGCGGCGGGTTGGCGTTGAGGAACTCGAAGTACCGGTTCTGGACCTCCGGCTGCCACTCGGTCACGGGGAACTGCTTTTCAATGTCCGCGAACCGCTTGCCCACGTCGTCGTAGGTCTTCTGGAGCTTGGCCGGTAGATCCTTGAGGATCTGCTGGTTCGCGGTCACCGTGCAGCGCTGGACCTCGAAGAACGAGTCCGCGAAGGCGTTGCGGAACTGTGCCATTTGCTCGTTCGTCGCGTCCTTGGGCGGGTTGGCCAGCCGGTTGCGCTGCATCCCGACCTGGGTCGCCCACTCGCGCACGGCCAGCCCCCATTCGGCGTTCGCCCTCTTCGGGTCGGCTTCGGCCGCGCCCTTGGCCTCGTGCAGTTCGGCCAGCGCCTTGCGGAAGTAGAGCCGCCCCGCGCCCCACCCGGGCTTGTCGGGGGTGCCGATCACCCCCTTGAGCAGCGCCTCGGCCTCCGCGAACTGTTTCAGTTCGATTTGTGCTTTCACAATGGAGTGTTGCGCGAACGCATGGTCGCGGACCTGGTTGAGCACCTTTCCGCGGTCCGCTTCCGGGAACTCTTCGGGCTTCTTCTTGTCCCAGTCGGCGTAAGTCGGGGCGGGCACCTTCTTGAGGGTCTCGAGCGCCTCGGCGTTCTTGCCGATGGTCTGGAGCGTCTGCCCGATGAACAGGAGCGACGGCACGGGGAGCGCCTTCGCGGTGCGGATCTTGTCGAGCAGCACGCCGAGGCCCGCGGCGAGGTTCTTGGCTTCGTCGGTCTTTCCCTCTTTCTGCCGGGCGACCATCAGGGCCGCGAGCTCGCGCCCGACCGGTTCGAGGAGCGGGAGGCTCTCGTCCACCGACCCGCCGGCCCGCACCATGAGGTCGAGCAGTGCGGCGGCTTCGGGGGCCTTCCCCCGGCGCACCTGCACGCGGAACGCGGCCAGGATCACGTCCACGCGGTTCTTGTCGATGTTCGCCGCGAGCTGGGCGATCCGGGCCTTCGACCGGGCTTCCGGTTCCGGGCTGCTGGCGCCCGCGGCCCACGACTTCATTTCCTCGGTGAACAGCGGCCCGGCGGTCTGTACTTGGCTGAGTACGGGCTGAATCAGTGCCAGCGCGGCGTCGAACTTGTTGTCGGCCGTCAGTGCCCGGGCGCGGAGGTACAGGGCGCGCGTGTAGGTGTCGAGCGCCAGGAGGTTCAGTTCCTGGCCGTCCGTGTTGAGTTTCTTCTCGTTGGTGACCAGGCAATCGAACGTGGGCACCTCGGCGAGGATCTTCCCCGCGAGGTCGAACGCCTGGTTGAACCCGGGGCTCGCGCGCTCCGCTTCCGGGTCGGCGCGCTCCTGGGCGAGCATCATCGACGCGAGCCGGCACCGGGCCGACAGGTAGCCGCGCACCTCGTCGGGCGCGGCGACGGACGCGGGCGCGGGGACTTTCGCCAGGTCGCCGGTGGCCCGGCGGTACAGGCGCGCTTTGTCCTCCTTGGGCAGGGGCGAATCGAGCGGCGCGACGAGCTGCGAGGCGACGAACCCCTCGAGTAACCGCGCGTTGGTGAGTTGCGCGTAGCTCGGGCGCACCTTCACCAGAACGTCGAACGCCTCCGCGTACTTTTTCTCGTCGGTCAGGAGCCCGGCGAGCTGGTGGCGCGCGGAATCGGTCGCGGCGTCGTTGGGGTACTTTTCGTCGAGGAACCGGGCCAGTGCGACGGCCCGGTCGCGGTCCGACTGGCGCGCGGCGGCGAGCGCGTCGCGCTCCTCGGTCTTGATGGCCCGGCTCGCGGAGACGTACCCGTTGAGCCCGAGGAGCCCCGCGGTGGCCGCCTTCCCGCCGGTGGTCTTGACCGTGCGGGCCACGAAGTCGCCGAGCACCGCGGCCTGGTAGAACTGCTCGTTCCGCTGGTAGAAGTAGATCAGCCGCAGGTACACGTCGGCGACGTCGGCGGGGCTGTCCTGTGGGGTGACCAACTCGCGTGCGCGCTCGAGCAGCGCGATGACGCGCTGGCGCGCGGCCCGGGTTTCGGCCCGGGCCTCTTCGACCTTCTTCGGGTCCGCTTGGGCGCCGGCGCCGAGTTTCGCCTCCTTAGCTTCCGCCGAAACCAGGTTGCTCATCTGGATGAGCGAGGCCATCTGCGCCTTCTCGAACGACTCGTAGCTGAGCGGGTTCTGGTCCGCGGTGCCGAGCAGCTTGCGCACGACGGCCGTGCGGTAGCGCGCGGCGCGGGCGGTGTACTCGTTGTCGGTCTGGGCCAGCGCGCGGTAGAGCCGCTCGGCCTCTTCCAACTGCTTGCGGGCCGTGGCGCCGATCGCGAGGACCGCCGGCGGTTTGGGCGCCGGGGTCGCGACGTCGGCCTGGAAGTGGAGCGAGCGCGCCAGGTAGTAGCGGACCGCGAACACCTCGGGCGTGGGCTTGCGCGCGGCGCCGTACTGGGTCAGCCACCGGCGCATCTCGTTCTCGCTGGCGGTGATCTTCGCCTGTACGCGCTCGCCGAGCGCGACCCGCGCGTTGCGGCGGAGCTGGAAGAACCGGGCGAGCCGCTGGCCGTCTTCGGCCTCGGGCCCGGTCGCGCGGAGGATCTCCGCGACCTTGCCGGTCGCGGCCGCGAGATCGCCCTGTTCGTAGGTGACTTCCGCGACCCAGGCGCGGGCGACCCAGACGGTCCGGTTCGTCGGCTGGCCCTTGTCCAGTTTGGCGAAACTGTTCCGCGCCTGTTCGAGGAACTTGTTCCGCTGCTCCTTTTGGGTGGCGTCCAGGATCTCCTCGGGCACGAACGTTTCGGCGATGCTGAACTGGTTGATGCCGCTGGCCAGTTCCGCCTCGAACGCCTCGGTTTCCAGCGCCTTTCGGGCACCGGGGGCGAGTGCCGGGTCGTCCAGGCGGGCCCGCAACTTGGCCGACGCGCTCGCGAACCGGCCGGCCGCGAGCTGGAACAGCGGGCGCGCCTTCTCGGCCTCTTTCGCCTGCTTGTGCTGGGCCTGTTCGCGGGCCTGGCGCTCCTCCGCGTCGTCACCCGGCGGGGGGATGTCCATTCTCCGCGCCCGGCTCAGAACCTCTTTCGCGTCGAGCGACGTGAGCTTGGCGACGGAGAGCAGCCCCTCGACCGCACGCGGGTGGTTCGGGTAGTTCTGCACGAAGGCGTTCAGCCCCTCTTTCGCCTCCGCGATCATGCCCAGGCGCGTGCCCTCGTCCGGCTCGTACTCGGATATTTCGAGCAGGCACTTCGCGCGCTCCAGCAGGAGCGCGGCCTTGTCGGTATCGGAGAGCGGCTTCCCATCGAGTTCCTTGAGGTACTCCATCGCGAGATCGCTTTGCCCGCTCTCGCGCAGCCCGCGCACCAGTTCGAGCGGGGAGGGCGGTTGGGCCGCGCCCGGCGCCGCGCACAGTCCCGCGAGCGCAACGGCCCAGAGCCACGGGTTTAAGGATCGTCCGCGAAACAACATAACCGTTCCCCGTTCACCAGATGCGAGTACCAACACCCACGAGGGCTACCGGTTCGGACGGGCGGGCGGCCGGTTTAGTTCCCCCGGATGAATTCTGGTCGGTGCGCGTGCCGTTCGCAAGTACCTCGTGTGCCGCAAGTAGCGCGTGCGGGGATAAAAAACACAGAACCCGCTGTGGTCGACCACAGCGGGTTCCGATTTCGACCTCAAACTTGGCGCCGGTGCGCTACTTCTTCTTCACGAACTTGTTAATTTGGTAGCTCTTGCCGGGGCCGTCGAGCCACTTGACGAACGCTTCTTTGGTCTTGTCGGTGAAGTCCTCGCCGGGCTTCACCATTGGGTACTTCCAGCCGTCCTGGTCGTCATTCAGCCCGAGCATGCCGAACGCCTGGTAGAAGTTGATCGCGTCTTTCGCGTTCGGGTCGGGCTTCCAGTTGCCCGCGGCGATGACCTTCAGAACGAGTTGGCTCTCTTCCGTGGGAACCTTCGCATCTTCGACCTCGCCCCCACCCTCCGGGTACGCGCGGTACTTGTTGACGAGCACGTGCGCGGCGAAGGCCCGGTCGTCGGCTTTCTCGCTCTTGAGCGCCTTCACCGGGTCGGCGAGGACCGCGAGCCCCTTCTTGACCTGCTCCACTTGCACTTTGTAATCCTCGGCCTTGGCGTCGGTGGGGGGCATCATCGGGCTGATGGTGTAGAAGTCGCCCGAGTGGTGCTTGGTGAGGTAGAACAGCCCCTCTTGTCCCTCGGTGAGATTGATCGGCAGCAGCCCTCCGCGAATGGGGCGGCCCGGCGGGGCGCCAGCCGCGGCCGGCGCTGCTGGCGGGGGCGGCAGGAACCCGACCTTGATGTGCGTCACGTTCGCGGCCCCGGCGAGGCCAGTTTCGATCTTGATGACGCCGATCTTGTACGACAGCTTATCGGGGGCGCCCGGCACCGGTGTCGCGCTGACGAGTTCTTTCTCGATCGCGGACACCTTACCGATTACGACCGCGTCGGCACGAACGAGCTTCTCGGTTGCTGTGAAGTTCCGGGCGATGCGCTTGGCCTCGACCGGCGCGACCAACACGAGCGCGGCCACCGCCGCAACGAGCAACTTGCGAGTCATGGGAACCTTTCGAGTAACACCTAGCTGTGCAGGTGAATGGTTTTTTGTAGCCGGCCTCTGTGAGGCCGGGGAGCCACTACCAAGGGGCGCCCGGCCTCACAGAGGCCTGTGCCACCAAACCAAAGACAAGTCGTCTGTCCGTAAACTCGCACGAATCACTTCTTGGGTACGATCTTCTTGATCCGGTAGTCCTTGCCCGCGCCGTCGAGCCACTTGGCGAACGCCTCACGGGTTTGCTCGACGAACTCCTGGCCGGCTCGCGGCTCGGGTTGCTTCCAGCCGTCGGCTTCTTCCAGTCCGAGCATGGAGAACACGCTGAATCCGTTGAACGCTTGCGACGCGATCATGGACTTCCACGGTCCCTCGGTGAGGGCCTTGAGCAGCGGGCGACTCTCCTCGGCGGTAAGCGGGACTTGTTCGATTTCGCCGCGCGTGCCTTCGGGCACCGACCGGAGATTGTAGACGATCGCGACTGCCGCGTTGTAGCGGTCCTCGGCCTTTTCTGCCTTCATCGCCTTGGCCGGGTCCGCGATGGCCGCGAGTGCCTTCTTCACGCTCTCGACCTGGGCCTTGTAGTCACCGGCCTTCGATTCGACCGGCGGCGTCAGGTACGGGATCGAGTAGAACCCGTTATCCGAGTGCTTTGTGACGAAGAACAGCCACTCGTGGCCCTCTTTGAGTTCCGGGTTGTCCGGCCCGCGCCGCAACCCGGCGGCGGGGGTAACGAACCCGATCTTGATGTGCGTGAGGTTCTCCGCGCCCGCGAGACCGGTTTCGACCTTCACGACCGCAATCTTGTGCGCGACCTTGTTCGTGCTTCCGGGGTACAGCGGCGCGTCGACCGTTTCCTTTTCGATCGACGTCACCTTGCCGACGACCACGACCGGCGAGCGGAGCGCGCGCTGGACCGGGGACGCGATCGGGGCGACCCGATCGGCACGAGCGGGAGCAACGAGTGCGAACACTGCGAACGCGACGAGCGCGGCGCGGGGCATGGTGGCACCGTGGTAGTGAGTGGCGGTAGTAATCGAGTTCAAGGAGCGAGGCCGGGAAACGGAACCAATCGGGTGCCCGCTTCTCGACCCCTGGTTGTCTTCATCCGATCGTTACTTTTCCTTCGGCACGACCTTCTTGATCTGGTAGCCCTTGCCCGGGCCGTCGAGCCACTTGACGAACGCTTCCTTCGTGATGGCGCCGAAATCGACCGGCGGTTGGCCCGGTTGCGGTTGAGGGAACTCCAGATCTTTCCAGCCGTCCTTGTCGGTGAGCCCGAGCTGGTAGAAGGCGTTGAGCGAGTTCGGGGTGAACACGGCTCCGGGGCGCGGCATGCTCGTCCACTTGCCTTCGGCGAGCCCCTTGAGGATGAGCTTGCTCTCGTCGGCCGGGATCGCGACCTCGTTGACCTCGCCGCCGGTGAGCGGGTAGGCGCGGTACTTGGTCACCATAATCATGGCGGTTTCGGTCCGCACGTCGGCCTTATCGCTCTTGAGCCCCTTCATCGGATCGGCGAGCACGGCCGTGGCCTTCTTCACTTCTTCGAGCGACTTCTTGCCGGCGTCGGTGGTGATGTCCACCGGGTGGTACAGGCCGGGCATGACGTAGAACTCGGCGGTCGGGTGCTTCGTGAGGAAGAACACCATCTGCTGGCCTTCCTTCAGTTCCGGCGCCTGGAACCCGGGGCGCACTACCGCGGGGCGGAGGCGCCCGGGTTGCGGGGCGTTCGGCTCGGCCTTGGCGGGCGGGATGAAGCCGATTTTGACGTGCGTGATGTTGTTCGCGCCCACGAGCGCGCTGTCGATCTTCACCACCGCAACCTTGTACGCGACCTTGTCGTTCGCGCCCGCGTAGGGCGACGCGGCATCAACGGTGTCCTTTTCGATGGCGGTGATTTTGCCGGTCACGACGACCGGGGCCGTGACCGCCATTTGTGCGGGCGGCGGCGGGGCTGCGATCCGAAGGGCGAAGGCCGAACTCGTTGAAACCGCGAATACGAGAGCGGCGATGACCGCCGTCATCAGGTACCGACGCATGCGAGATCGCTCCAAGGAAATGGTGAAAGGCGACGCGAGTGGTCCGGTTTAGTCAAGACGAGGCGTCTTAACAAATAGTTGTGTGGCGTGCGAAATTTCTTACCGCGTTAGACGCGGAGCGAGTTACACGGTCGAAAAATGTGACTCCGCCCATTGCGGCGGAGGAATGATAGGCTTACGTTAATACTAAGATCGAACTCCGTGTGGGTCCGATCTCCCGGCCGCCCGGTGGTGTCCCCGCACCTCCGGGCGGTATTTTTGGGCGATTGGGGCGCCGAACTGCGCCGATCGTTTGCTTAATCCGCGCCCGGCCCGGTCATCTTCTCGGGGCGCACGATCTGGTCGAACTTCTCCGCGGTGAGGGTACCGCTCCCGTCCTTGAGCGGCGGCGCGAGGTTGATCGCCTCTTCGCGGAGCGTGGTACCTTTGTGGTGCGCGGTCTTCGCGATCTTCGCGGCGGCGTCGTAGCCGATGTGCCGGTTCAGCGCGGTGACCAGCATCAGCGAGTTGTTGAGGTACGCCGCGATCTGTTTGCGGTTCGCGTCGATGCCCTTGCGCGTCTTCCCGCCGCTCTTCGGCTTGAGCTTCGATTGGTCCACTTCCACCATGCCGCTGTCCTTGCCGACGCCGTACTCGAGCGCCTCGTAATCGGTCTCGGGCATGTCGGCCGCGCAGTGCTCGCGGAAACTGCGGCACGCATCGGTGAGCAGCCGGACAGAGTGCAGGAAATTGTGGATCAGCACCGGCTTGAACACGTTCAGCTCGAAGTTGCCCTGCGACGCCGCGAGGCCCACCGCGACGTCGTTCGCGATCACCTGCACGCACACCATCGTCATCGCTTCGGACTGCGTCGGGTTCACCTTGCCGGGCATGATCGACGAGCCGGGCTCGTTCTCGGGGATCGTGAGTTCGCCCAGCCCGCACCGGGGGCCGCTCGCGAGCCAGCGCACGTCGTTGGCGATCTTCATGAGGCCCGTGGCGAGCGCCTTGAGCGCCCCGCTCGCGAACGCCAGCGGCTCGTGCCCCGCGAGCGCCTGGAACTTGTTCGGCGCGGTGACGAACGGCTGGCCGGTGAGGTCCGCGATCTGCTTCGCCACCTTGACCGCGAACTCCGGGTGGGCGTTCAGGCCTGTGCCCACGGCCGTGCCGCCGAGCGCGAGTTCGTACAGCATCGGCAGCGTCGCTTTGAGCGCGGTGATGCCGTAATCGAGCTGCGCGACGTAGCCGCCGAACTCCTGGCCGAGCGTGAGTGGCACCGCGTCCATCAGGTGCGTGCGTCCGATCTTCACGATGTCCGCGAACTCTTTGGCTTTCGCGGCGAACGTGTCGCGCAGCGCGGCGACGCTGGGAACCAGTTGGTGAACGATCTCTTCTGCGGCGGCGATGTGCATCGCGGTCGGGAACGTGTCGTTGGACGACTGTGACATGTTCACGTCGTCGTTCGGGTGAACCGGCTTCTTCGAGCCCATCGTACCGCCGGCGATCTGGATCGCGCGGTTCGAGATGACCTCGTTCACGTTCATGTTGGTCTGCGTGCCGCTCCCGGTCTGCCACACACGGAGCGGGAAGTGGTCGTCCAGGTGCCCGGCGATGACCTCGTCCGCGGCCTTGCACACGAGATCGCACGTGGCCGCGGGCATCAGCCCGAGCGCCTTGTTGGTGAGCGCCGCGGCCTTCTTGAGCGTACCGAACGCGCGGATGACGGCGCGGGGCATCGTGTCCGCGCCGATCGCGAAGTGCGTGAGCGACCGGGCGGTCTGGGCGCCGTAGTACCGGTCCGCGGGGACGCGGATCGGACCCATGCTGTCGGTTTCTGTGCGGTATTCGGGCATCGGTAAGCCGTTCCTGCGATGGAGAGGGGAGGGAAGTGCGGGTATTGTAGAAAGCGGACAACCGTGCTACCCGCGCTCAAGGTGCCGTGATGCCCGACTGGTTGGTGCAAATTCTCATCCAGTACCCGATCGTGATCGTGATCGGGTTCGTCGCCTGGTATGCTTACGGAGAGCTGAAAGCGGCCCATGTGGGTCGGCTCCAGCGCGAAGAAGCGAACCACGCGACCTCCGTGGAGGCTCAGAAAGAGTTCCAACGGAAACTGGTTGAGGCCAAGGACGCGGAGATCGCTCGACTGAAGGACGAACTCCGGAAGGAGATCGAGAAGTTGACGAAGAAGGTGGACGAATTGAATAAGAGGTTGGGCGCATGAACTTCTACGAACTTCTGATCCCGCAGCTCCTCGCGGGCGCGGTGATTATCGTGATCGCCCTCCGCGCCGTTCATCAGTCGCGCCTTGAGAGCGAGGCACACGAACAGCGCATTGCCAAGAAACACGTGGTTCACGAGCAGTACGCGGCACAGGTTCAAGAGGCGCTCGCGCACCCAGAACTGCCAGCGAGTACCTTCATTACTGAATGGGCCAGGCTGCCGGTCCTTCGCGTAACTCTGGACCTCGCGGACCCGAACGCGCTGGCCGATGTGGGGCGCATGGCCCAAGACGCGGGGCCGTTAATTACGGGATTGAGTGACTATGAGGTCAAGATTGGTGGCCGCGGGTTGACGTTCACCGAAATGAAGGTCGCGCCTGGTCAAGTGATTCTGACACTGACGCCCAAGAACGCGGCCGGAGCAACGGAACGTGTAGCCCGCGTGGCCGATGCTCTGAATGCGACCTTCGGAGCCATCACGCCGATTCACGAACCTGCACTGAATCTCGGGAGCTTGCCCGGTGACGTGGCCGGGGCGCGTGCCGCCGCACTTGCTGCGTGAGGCGGTCCGCAAAACACGTTCACTCTTCGGCCACGAACGGCTTCATATCGTTGGGGGTGAGCGGGTGCTCGAAGTGCGCGCCGATGAAGAAGTCGCCCGTGTCGAGCGGCTTGACGTGAACGATCTTCATCGAGACCCGCAGCATCGCGTCGCTGACCATCGATTCCAGGTACCCGGCGAGTAGAGTTCCGGCCGGTTGCGGGGCGTTCAGCAACATGCTGATGCCCGACTGCGAGATGTTCCAGATGAGCGCCAGGGCCGACGGTCCGCCGTCGGGGGAATCGAGGCGGCACACGGTTCCCATCGCGGGCTGCCGGCGCGGGGCGACGCGGCGTTCACTGGAGGGGGCGGGGACTGCGGCGGGAGTGGGCGCGCTACTCATTGTGACCCTCATGGTGATAACCCCCATTATTCCGTCGCGCCGGGCCGCGGTCTAGTGTTGATTATGCCGCCTTGCGCACTTCTGTGGGCGAGCCTTGCAGAATTGCTTCCAGGAACGAAAACAATTCTTGCTCGAACCGGTCTTTGCGAAACAGAACGGCCTGGCGCCGGGCCGCACGCGGATCGAAGCGGTCGAGGGCACGCTCAAAGCGCTCGATCGCTTCGCACACCGCGTCGACCGTTTGCTCCGCAAAAAACGCGCCCGTCGGCTCGCTCGCTTCCCCCAGCGGTCGCACTGTTTCTGCCAATCCACCTCGACCAAACCCGATGACCGGGCACCCGCACGCTTGCGCTTCGAGCGGAACGATGCCGAAATCCTCTTCGCCGGGGAACAGCAGCGCCTTCGCGCGGCGCAGGTGATCGCGGATCACCTCGTCGGGCTGCCAGCCCAGGAAACTCACGTTCGGCCCCGCGCTCGCCTTCAATTTGGTCGCGTGTTGCCCACTGCCGATCACAATGAGCTTCTTGCCGAGACGCGCACAAGCGTCGATCGCGAGATCGAACCGCTTGTAGGGCGCGAGCGCGGACACCACGAGGTAAAAGTCCTCGCGCGGTTCGCCCGACGGCGTGTAGAAGTCCGTGTCCACGGGCGGGTAAATCACCGCCGCGTCGCGGTCGTAACAGTCGCGGATGCGGTCGCGTACCGTGTTGCTGATCGCAACGAAATGCGTCACCCGGCTCGCGGTGCGGCGATCCCATTCGCGAATGCGCCCGAGGAGTGTATCGATGGCCCGCGCCTTCAGTTTGCCCACAAAGCCGGTTTCTCGGAAATACGCCTCCTGCATGTGCCAGGCGTACCGCATCGGGGTGAAACAGTAACAGACGTGCGGGACGCCCTTCGGCGGCCGGGCCGACTTCGCCACCGCGTGGCTCAGGCTGACGACGAGGTCCGCGTCGGTAACGCTCCACCCCGCGGCGAACGGCATTACCGGTAGGAGGTAGCGGTAGTATTTCTCGACACGCGGCAGCGCGTTGAGAAAACTGGGGTGAACCCGGGTGCCCTCGATCGCGGGCGGCACGCTCCCGCGCTTGTGGAGCAGGGTGAACAGTTTCGCGTCGGGCCACCGGCGGCACAGCGGTTCGAGGCACTTTTCGCCGCCCCGCGTGCCGGTGAGCCAGTCGTGTACCAAAACCACTCGTTCGCGTTGCGGGGCGTCCATGCGCGGCCTCGATGTCCTTGCCCGTCCGGGCGGCCGTTTGAAAGATTCAAGGGCCGTAGAGTGTAGCGTGAGGTGCGGACCGGCGAAAGGCGGGCTGGCGCGCCCGGTTCGCGGGGCCGAAACCGTGTTGCGGGCTCGTTCCGTTGGACGGAACCGGTGATGCGGGCGCGGGTTGTGCGTTTTGGCGGAAAACGCCGAATCGCCTCTCCCGCGTTGCACGGCGTGTGGTAGCGTTGTAAGTTGAAGGCAGTCCGTTGCGGGATTTGGGGCGGTTTTCCGATCCCAACGGGCGCGTGCGGGGCGGCGGAAGGGTCCGACCGGCACTTGTCTGGGAGGCGTCTGATGGCTTTCACACTGAACATCGGTAAGTGCAGCTTGCTGGGCAACTACCGTGAGAACAACGAAGACTCCATCGACGTCAAGATTTTCCCGGATCTGACGGTCAATATCGTGGCCGACGGTATGGGCGGGCAGGCCGCGGGCGAGATCGCGAGCCGCAAGGCCGTGGACATCATCCCGCGCGAGCTGCGCAAAAACCTCACCCCGCACTTGAACGTTGAGGGGGTGAAGACCACGATGCGCCGGGCCATCGTCCAGGCCAACGAAGAAATCATGGCGATGGGTGCCCTCGACAAAGACATGAAGAACATGGGCACGACGGTGGTGATGGCGGTGTGGCGGAAGGGCGGGGAGATGTTCGTCGCGGGGGTCGGGGACAGCCGGTGCTACCTGATCCGCAACAAACGCATCTCACAACTCACGGTCGACCACTCCCTCGCGCAAGCCCTCGTGGAAGCCAAAACGATCAGCCCGGCCGAAGCGAAGGACCACCGGTTCCGCAACGTGCTCTGGAAGTACCTCGGCAGCAAAGAAGTGGGCGAAGGACCGGAAGTGGCGGTCGTGCAGCTTCAAGCTAACGACCGGTTCCTGCTCTGCACCGACGGTCTCACCGGGGTCGTTACCGACGATGATCTCGCGGAATTCGTTTCCTCCGCCACCGACATGCAGCAGTGCGCGGAAGGGCTCGGTCAGCTCGCGCTCGACCAGAACTCGCGCGACAACGTGTCCTGCGTCGTGATCGAAGTCGTCGAAGGCTAATCGGTCGGCTTTTTATCGCGGCTGCAAGAGCGGGCCGTGGCTCCGTGTATTTGAAGCAGAAAAAGAGCCGCGGATAACGCAGATTACGCGGGTCAGGCAATAAGAATGTTGTGTGATTCTGATAGATGGCGAGTTGATGGTTTTACGAGCCGCGACCGCGAGGGAGCGGTGTTTTCCAATTTCTGATGCTCGCGCCAAACACATTTGGCGCTTCCTACTCTCTCGTTCAAATTCACCGTAATGGTCGGCGGGTGGGTCGCTCGCCTCAAATCAACCCGGTTCCACGAAGCCCGAACGCGCGGGTCGTCACGAGTACCAGCACGGCCACCACGATCATCAGCAGCGAGACCGCAAGCGCGGCTTCTAGGTTCCCGACGCTCAGTTCCAGAAACACGCTCGTCGAAAGCACCTCTGTCCGCATCCGCGTCGCGCCGCAGAAAATGAGAATCGGTCCGAACTCGCCGAGCGCCCGCGCCCATGCGAGCGTGAATGCCGTTAGCGCGCCGCGCCGGGCCGCGGGGAGCATCACGCGCCAGAACGCCTGCGCGCGACTGCACCCCAGTGTCAGCGCAATGTCTTCGGCTCGCGGATCGATCTGGTCGAACGTCACGCGCATGGTTCGCACCGCAAACGCACCCGATACCGCGAACTGCGCCAGTACGACCCCCGCGACGGCGTAGGTCACCGGCATGACGGTGCGCTGGAACCAGGCGCCGGGGGGCGTCTGAAACAGGATGAGCAAGCTCAACCCCACTACGAGCGGCGGAAGTAGAATCGGCACGTCGAGCAACAGATCGACCACCCCGCGCCCCACGAACCGCGTGCGCGAGAGCAGGTACCCGAGCGGCACCGCGACCCACACGGACAGGATCGCGGCGGCCGAGCTGCTGAGCAAACTGAGCCACACCGCGGCGCGGATTTGCGGCGATTCGAGCGCCCGACCGACCGCGCCGACCGATGTGTACGCGAAGTCGGCGACGAGCATGGCGACGATGAGCCCCACGTACAGCGCACCGAGCAACCCGAAAGCCACATAGAACGGGAGATCGGACCGAGGACTTCGTGGGAGCGCCTGCGTACTCATGGGCCGGTTCCCCCGTGGGACGCAACGGCTTCGTGCAGTGCGGACATGATGCCACCCGCTTTGTCGTCCACGTTGAACCCGGCCTCGCGGAACCGTGTCAGTCCGTGGTTCGGGTCGGTGATGTAGCGGGCGAGCTTCCGTGCCGCGGGCGGATCGCTCGACTGGTTCAGCAGCGCCAGTTCGACCTTTCCCGTTACTCCCTTCAATTCCGGGAGTACGAGAACCGCCTGCTCCCGGTACGCAGGGGCGCTTGCGACCACGTCCCACACGATCGCCGCGTCCGCGCTGCCCACTTTGGAGGCGTTCGCGGCCTCGGTGACGGTTCCGGTGTCAACGACGCGCGGTTCCAGCGCCAGCCACTTGCGAGTGGAAACGAGGTGCTCGCGCGCGAGCTTGCCGACCGCGGCGCCCGGGTTGGGCACGGCCACTCTTACGCCGTTGCGCAGCAGATCCGGCCACGCCTGGAGCTGTTTGGGGTTGTTCTTTGCGAGAAGCACGACCGCACGGACGGTCGCGATTGGCACGGACTCCGCGACCAATCCGAGGTCGCGTGCCTGCCTGACATAACTGTCGTCGGCGGGGAGGAACAAGTCCGCTGGCTCACCGGGTGCGGGGAACCGGACCTTTGTGAGGATGTCTTCCGACGGGCCGAACCGCAGTTCGACCCGCTGACCCGTTTCGCGCTCGTAATCGGCCGCGATCGCTTCGATCGGCAACCGGCTGGTGGGAGCAACAAACACAATGAGCGGTCGATCGATCGGACCGGTGCGAGTTTGCTGCTCGCGCCACCACAATCCCGCGATCAGCCCGGCGAGGGCGACTAGCGAGCCGAGCGCGACGGTTGTGGGGGACGTGGCCAGCGCCATGTGAATCCAGCGAGAGGGAGCACGCGGACTACTTCAATTCCTTGATGTAGATGTTCTTGAACCAGAGTGGGTGGTCGTGGAACTGGAGCTCGATCGGACCTTTCGCGGGAAGTGGTTTGCCCTTCTCCCAGAAGTTCTGGAGCTTCACCTTATCGACCACGAGTTCGCCGTTCAGTTTCACCGTCACCTCTTCGCCGATCATCGTGATGTGGAACGTGTTCCACTCGCCGACCGGCTTGTCGGCCTTCTTCAGCGGCTTCTGGCCCTTGGAATCGACCGGGCTGTTGTTCCACAACCCGCCCGATCCCAGGCCCGCGTCGGCCTTCAGGCTCGCGTCGAGGTTGTCCGAGTCCCAGATCTGAACCTGCGGTTGCCCGCGCAGGTAGATGCCGCTATCGCCGCGCTTCTCGATCTTCCAGTCCACCATCAGCTCGAAGTTGCCGTAGTCCGCCGCGGTCTGGAGGCTGATGCCGCCCTTTCCGGTACACGCAATCACGCCGTCCTTGATGGTCCAGTGTTCCAGCGCCGACCTCGTGCGCTGCTTCAGGAGTTCGTCCTGCTTCTCCTTCGGCAGCGTGCGGCGCTGGTTCATGTCGACGTTGCCCTGCCACCCGTCGAGGTTCTTGCCGTTGAAGAGGGTCGTGAAGCCCGCGGGCGGCTTGTTGTCTTCGCAGCGTGCGGCGGGGGCCGCGAACGCGACGAGCGCGAGAGAGGCGAGTGCGAGGCGGGACATCGAACGTGTCTCCGTGAATGTGGTGCGGGAAGGTAGGCGGCATCAAGCTACCCGCATGGGTGTGAACGGCAAGGGTTCGGGCTTGTGCGTCACCCGTTCGCGCTCGGGGTGCGTGTGGGCGGGGCTAACATCCGTTAACGTTTCCTGCCTCAAATGGGCTGCCGGGCTGCTTTTTCGCAGAGCAGTCGCCCGCGTTTTTTACTGCAAATTCCGCATATTCGTGCTCCCCCAAGAATCCGAGGCTAACATTTGCTAACCTTTTGGCCCCACTCCGGGCTGGCTCTGTGCGATGCACACACCAAAACAACGAGGGGGCAAAACGCGCTGTTTGCACCTCTTGGGATTATACGCGATATAGATGTGGTTATGGTGTCACTTATTGAAATTTGATCACTATTTTATCTGAGATGCGATTCTACGCTTTGCCCAGTACCAAATCGAGTGCCCAGCATCCCTTGACGTGCGGCCCGTCACTGCGGAGGTGCGTCAGGACGTCGTCGCTGTCGCACCCGGCGTCCTGAATCGCATCGGCCAGGATGGGGAGCCGGTCGAACGCGCGCTCGGTGTAGACGCCAGTTGCAAGGGCACGCACGGTGGAAGTAAGCCAAGAGGAGTCAAAGGTGACGGGGCGGAAAGGATTGCCGAAAACTTCGCGTATCAAGTCGCAATCTTGCGAATCGGTGGCTCCCACTCGTGCGTCCGCAAGTGCCCGAACGACTTGTGCGACCTCGTTGGCGGAAACCGTTTGACCCAGTGCCCGAACAGCAATCAATCGGACAGCCATTTCACGGACCCAAGCGGGATCATCTTCAAAATGGAACCCTCCGAAGCGATCCAGCATGAAATCGGCGTCATCGTCTTTCCAATCCATCCCGTCCACCAAGGCATGAAGGCAACCGAGTCGCACGGCTCGGACTTCCTTCTTCGCAACAAAACCGTTCGCCATCCGCTCTGCGAGTTCCACAAAAGCTTGTGCCCCTGCTATCTCCTCAAAAAGTGCCCAACTCTGGCGACAAAAGGCACACAGTAACAACCGCAACTTTCGATCGTTTCGATCCGTGCGGAGGAACCTCAACATCGTCCAAGGATCAACGCACGTCAGCCATTCTGCTTCGGTCATCGTTCATCCTCGATTCCGTGATCCTCCGATGATACCGAGTTCTCGGGGCGCGCAAAACAGTCGTGTGACTTCCGCTGCGTGCGGCCCAAAACGCAACACCCCGCGGTCGGATGGTTCCGGCCGCGGGGTGCGTATTTCAGTCGTTGTCGGTCGCTTAACCGTGGATCTCGGCGACGGCCAGGTACAGCCGGGCGAGCGTGTGCCAGCCGCTCGTTTCGGGGATCGCGTCCACCGCTTTTTGCAGCAGCGGGCGGGCGTCGGCGATTTGACCCAGGAACAGCCGAGCCATGCCGCGGTTGAACTGCACGGCGGCCGATTCCGGCATCGCGTCCCACGCCGCGAGTGCTTCCGCACACTTCCCGCGCTGCCACAGCAGCGCGGCCTTCTCGTTTTCGGCGCCGGTCGTGCCGTCGAGCAGCTTCGCGGCGGTGTCGAAGTCGCCCAGCGTGCGAGCGAGGCCGGCCGCGACGAGCGGACTCGTTTTGCCGTTCTTGGCGATCCAGGTCCGCATCCCGGCGAACGCGGGCAGCGCGCCCTGCGTGCCGGTCGGCCGCAGTTCGGCCGGGTTGAACTTCGTGAGCAGCGGTTGCAGGTCTTTCACCCGCTGCGGGAAGTGCCCGGCCGCCATCGGCAGCGCGAACGCGGACGACGGCTGACCAACCAGGAGCGCCCATTCGGTCGGGAGTTGGGCCGCGGGCGGGGAACCGTTCACCCCGGTGTAATTCGCGTCGTGCCAAGCGGCCCGCGGGTCAACCCGGAACCCGGCCGCGACTTCGTGCGGTTCAACCTCGCTCTCCCCCGACTCGACTGCCGACGATCCGGCGTCTGAGCGGCTGGCGAGAAAGCGCATCATCAGGGCTTCGATGGTCGGTTGATTCGACGAGTTGCTGGCGGTCGAGCGGGTCATGATTTTGCTCCTCATGGTCCCGGTCTGTCCCGCCGGGGTTCGCTGCTCGAACGCGGGGGACGGCGGGGCTTGCGCTGTGCCCGAGAATATTCACCGCGATCGGCCAAATTCAGTATATCCCGGCGGAGTGGGCGGGGGCTTTCAAAGAAATCGAGCGGGAGGTGGCGGTGATGAGATCGGGAAGAAGGGCAATTTGCGTTGTGCGGCGGTGAGAATCGTTCACAGGGCTCCCGCCCTGTGCTACGTCCGCCGGCCCCTCCGGGGCGGAAACGCATTGGAGGGGCGAGTTTCTGATTCCTCTGGAGGGGGCGACGCGCTATACATCGACTCTGCACGTTGTTAGTTTTTGGTCTTCCCCGGCAATCTTTTATTCGGTGGGAAATCCTAACAAGCCGGTCGGTGTTCTGGTACAATGCACCGTCACCAAAACGGAGCCTCAATGCGCACACGCGAAATCTGCAACGCCTGGGTCGTGTACCGAATGACGTTGGAGAAGGGGAAAGTGGGCGGGAACGTGGTGTGTGAGCAGCGGGAATGGGACGCGATCGAGGCCGCGAAGCCCGGCTTCCATGCACTGCTACACACGGGGATCAAGACGGAGAAGGAAGCCGAGAAATTGGCGACGGGAACGGCCGGGGACAACTACCGCGTGAGCGGGCGCCGAAAATAAAGAACCGCGCGACACTTCCGCTCCCGTGAGCGCCGTGTTGCCAGGTCGCTCAGGAAGTCGGTGGCAATTTGCCACCGACTTCTTTCATTTCCGCTCCGATCCCACCCGCACTGCGATCTCGCCGACTCTTTAATCTTCTCAATCATGCCCTGCATAACAACGACACCCGTGCCCCTCCGGAGCGCGGGTGTCGTTGTTATGCAGGGCGAGATCCCTGTGTACCAAATATTGAGTTACTTCACTCGGGCGGGGGCGGGTCTTTTTGTTCCGGTTCCTTCTTTTCTGGCTCTTTCTTCTCGGCTTCCTTCTTCGGCTCCGGGAGCACGATCGGCGGGTTGTAGCCCTTCAGTTGACTGGTGAAGTCGTCCGCCTTGAACGCGAGCATGCCCTTGAGCGTCAAGAATTTGGCGCGAAGTTCGGCGTCCGGAGTGGCTTCCGGGGTCGACTGTTCGACGACCTCGCTCACCAGTTCGGGCGTCACGGCTTTTCCGTTCGCGCGGATGTGGCGAACCACCGCATCCGCCGCCTTGCGCCGCAGGGACACTGGCGTGGCGCCGATCTTCTTGGTCGCGAGTTGAAGGAGCGCCTGCTGCGCCGCCGCCGACTTGAACCGTTCCAGGGCGTCGATTGCCGTGGACGCGATGTCCGGATCGGGGTTGAGCACGACCGCGTCCCGGAGCTCGCCTTCGGTCGTTTTGAGTTCGTAGCCGGGCAGGTCGCCGATCGCCATCAGTCGGATGAATTCGATCGCGGTCCGCGCGTCGGCCTTCTTCGCTGCGGCGTCGCGCGGGACCATCATCGGGTCGGCGAAGAGCGTTTTGAATTCCGATTCGAGACCGAGCTTCGAGTACAGTTCCGGAACGATCTTCACTTCGGGATAGTTCTTGAGCGTGCGCGCGAGCCGGGTTTCGGCGGCCGCGTCGCGGAACGTTTCAACCGCGACCCCCAGGTCCTCCGGTGGGACGCTCGCGCGGATCGAGTCGTACCGGTCCTGAGAGGTTTTGGTTTTTGCGACGTCCGGCTCGAAGCGTTCGATGAGTTTAATCAGCTCGCGGGTCGCGGCCCCCGTCCCGTAGGGCGCGGACGCCGGTTGGAGCGAGAGCTGTTTGCGGAGCCGCGCGATCTCCGCGGTCGTGACGCTCGCGAACTCGGCAACTGTGTCCGGTCGCGCCCCGGCCCAGAGCGGAACCTCGGTAGCCAGGATCGAATGGGTCATGAGCTGAATGCGGAGGTCCAGTACCAGTTTCTGGTTCTCGTCGACCGTCAGCGGGAGCGCGTCGACGATACGGTGGACCCGCGCGGACCGGGCCGCCACTACGTTGTAGACGACCTGCGCCCGGGCCTTCTCAGTGTCTTCCCGCTTTTTGTCCTGCTTGATCTGGGAATCCTGTGGGTCGGGCACGAAAGGGGGCGGCATCGAGACGGCGGCCCCTTCGGTCGCGGCGACGAGGGCCGAGGTGCGGAGCAGGAGCTGATCGAACGTCGGCGTTTTCGGCTTGTCCGAGGACGCGATCACGAACACCGGCCGGGCCGCGGTGCGGGTGTCCGACGCGAGCTGCGAGACCAGGTCGATCAGCTCCGGGTTCGGGGTGTGGTGGTCGATGAAGATCAGGTCGAAGTCCGAACCCCGGGCGACGCGCCGGAGCAGGTCGCGCCCGTTGGTGAGTTGTTCGACATCGAACCCCAGCCCGCGCAGGAGCCCCGCGCTCGCGTCCGCCCGGAACTTGTTGGGGTCGGCCAGCAGCACGGTGCCCTTCGCGTCGCCCGCTTTACCCGGATCGAGCGCGGCCGCGCGGCGCAGGGCCTCCACGACCGCGGGCTTGGCGCCGGCGGGGACCGGGACCGGCGAGCGGAGCAGGGCGGTGGCCGCGGCGAACTGGACCGCGTGGTCCGGGTAGCCCAGCGCCCGAACGAGGAGCGACGGCTTGTTCCCCGCACCGGCCGGCGGCGTGGCGGCCTCGCGGTCGGCGCGGTCGCCCAGTGCCTGGACCGTCGCGAGCACGAGCGCGGTGCGCTTCTCGGTCAGCCCGCGCGCCAGAAGTTCCGTCAACAGCGCCGATGGCGCGTCGGCGAGCAACTTGTACGCGGCGGGTTCGGCCACCGCGAGGTTCCCCCCGCGCGCCCGTTCTACCGCTCGCTCGGACGCGAGAGCCAGGATCAGCGCCTGGGCCGGTTCGTAGTCGGGCTTCGCGTCCAGCACCCAGCGCGCGTAACGCAGACCGTAGTATTCTTCCGCCTGACTGACCGGAACATCCAACCGCGTGATCGAGATCAGCCCGCCGCGGTCGACGGTGACCCAAACGGGCACGCGGGGCGAGCTGCCGTCGGAGTTGTTCCGCACGCCCTGGAACCGGGCCTTGCGGTCGTAGAACTTGCGGGCCAGTGCGGTGAGTTCGGCTTCCGGGCGCTTCGTATCGGCTTTGGCGCCGGGGACCACTTTGTTGATGAGTTGTTCCGCGAGGTCGTACAGCGTCGGGCTTGCCGACCGCGGACCCGACAGGATGCGCCACAGGTTCGGCGTGAAGTCGGTCTGGGCGTTCTGGAGCAGGTTCAGCACGTCGCGGCGCTTGGCCATTTCACTCAGGACGCCGTACTGACGGTCCGCCGGCAGCCCGTCGAGGGCCGCGACCCACCCGGCCATCGTCGGGGCTTCGAGGACCGGAATGGTTTCGATGATGCCGACGTACAGGTCCGGGTCGGGGTTGGTGCGGATCGTTTCGATCAGGAACGGGATCGCGTAGTCGCCCGTGCGCTTCAGCTCCAGTTGGGCGAACTCTTTCTCTTCCGGCGTCTTGCCCAGGTTGGCGATGTACTTGTTAACGCGCTCCTTGGTGTAGAGCAGCTTGCCGGCCGCGGCCTGGGCGCGCTTGTTGAGCTCTTCGATGTTGGCCCGGATCTTCTTCTCGGTCGCCGGATCGTCGGAGTATTTCGGGATGGTGCGGAGCGCTTGGAACGTCGTCGTCCCGTACCGGCGCTCGATCTCCAAGAAGTCCGCGTCGGGCGGGTTGCTCTTGAGGAACTCGTCGAGGTAGATCCCCGCGACGTCGAACTTCCCCTCATCGATCGTGGTGCGGAGCCTGTCGTAGATCTCGGTCGGTTTGAACACCGGCGCCTTGGGCGGCTGCGCGGGCGCGTCGCGCGAGTCGAGCACCAGCGCGAGAACCAAAGCGAGGGCGAGGAACGAAGCGGTTCTCACCGGGTGTCTCCTCAATGCGGCCGGGCGCGAGTAAGAGCTGATGGCGGCAACAGGGCCGCACCTTTCACGCTAACGGGCGAAAAAGGTGCGGTAAAGTGGGTAATCCCGGTCGACGGGGCAATAGCTACGAATCGTTCGGACCGGTGTGTGATTTCCTCGCAACTCGTTCGAGGAGCCCGACACGGGTCCGAATCACCGCGCCTTCGCAGACCGGGATCATCTGATGTGCATTCTGGAAGCGCCCGTCACGTTAAGCAATCCTCTTCACACGCGACGAGGTCCGCGAACGTCTCGCGGCGGCGGATCAGTCGATGTGTGCGGCCTGTAACGAGCACCTCCGCGGCCCGGACGCGCGAGTTGTAGTTCGAGGCCATCGCCATACCGTAGGCGCCGGCCGAGAAGACCGCGAGCAGGTCGCCGCGCTTCATCCCGGGCAGCGGGCGGTCCTTGGCGAGGTAGTCGCCGCTCTCGCACACCGGCCCGACCACGTCCTGGGTGAAGCAGTTGGGCATGGCGCGGAACGGGTTCGGGTCGTCCGGGTCGCCGTTCACGTCGGGGCGGACGGGCACATCAGTCGAGGGGTTCACCGGCCACACGCGGTGGAACGAGCCGTACAACGTGGGGCGGATGAGGTCGTTCATCGCCGCGTCCTGGATGATGTAGTGCTTCCCGCCGGTGGACTTGGTGAACACCACCCGGCTGAGCAGGATCGCGGCGTTACCGGCGATGAAGCGGCCCGGTTCGAGGATGAGCTGGCACCCCGATTCCTTCACCGCGGGGATGATGACCTCGGCGAACGCGCTGGCGGGCTTCGCCTCGTCCTTGCGGTAGTTGATCCCGAACCCGCCGCCCATGTTGAGGAACTTGATGTCGTGGCCCTGGGCGCGGAACTGCTTGATGAGCGCCACGCCCTTTTCGGCCCCCATGCGGTACGGCTCGGCCTTCAGAATCGGCGACCCGAGGTGCATGTGCAGCCCGACCACGGCGAGCCCCGGGTGCCCGACCACGCCCTTCGCGACGTCCACGATGGTTTCGATGTCGAGGCCGAACTTGACGCCCTTGACGGACGTGTCGGTCTTGACGTGCGTTTTCGGCGGCAGGTCCGGGTTCACGCGGAGCGCGACCGGCGCCTTCACGCCGAGCTTCTGAGCCACGGCGCCGATCGCGTGCAATTCCTGCTCGCTCTCCACGTCGAAGAGGAACACGTCGTTCTTCAGGGCGAACTCGATCTCGGCGTCGGACTTCCCCACGCCCGCGAACACGATCTTCGACCCGGCCGGTCCCGCCTTGAGCGCGCGCTGGAACTCGCCCTGGGACGTGACGTCGAACCCGGCCCCGTTCTGGCCCATGAGCCGGGCGATGCTCAGGTTCCCGTTGGCCTTCACGCTGTAGCAGATGACCGGTTTGACCTCTGTGAACGCGGTCTGCACTTCTTTCAGTCGGTCGAGGAGCGTGGCCTGCGAGTAGACGTACAGCGGGGTGCCGTACTTCTCGGCCAACTCGGGAACGGGAACGTCCTCGCAGTACAGTGTGCGGTCGCGGTAATCGAAGTGGTCCATGACTGGTCCGTGAAGGCTCTGTGAGTTCCCTCTGAGTTCGTTTCAAAAGGAACGGGGTAGGTATCATAACCGTCGGCACCCGTTACGTCTTGAGCACGCGAGACCGAGAAATGCGATCCGTCCTTTTGGTGGCGTTTTTGACCGCGTCCGCCGGGTTTTCTGCGGGCGCCGATGAGCCGTTCGCGAGCCCCCCGTTGTGGAAGCCGCTCTTCGTCGGGATCGAGCGGACCGACCTGAGTGCGGAGAGCCCCCGGCTCATGAAGGGGCACGCGGTCCGCATCGACCTCACCGCGCCCGGGATCGAGTTCCTGGCGACGCCCGGTAACGGGGACCGGCCCGGCGAGACCGACGGGCTGAAAACCAGCACCTTCTTGAAGCGCCACAAACTGCAACTCGCGATCAACGCCGCACCGTTCGCACCGATCCACAAGGACGAGGATAAGGAGCAGGACGTGGTCGGGGTTCAGGTCAGCCGCGGGAAGTTGGTTTCGCCCGGTCAGGAGAAATTGCCCGCGCTGTTGCTCACGAAGGATAACAAGGCCGCGATCACGGCCCCGCCGTTCAACTTCGAGGGGATCGAGAACGCGGTCGGTGGGTTTCACATCGTTCTGAAGAAGGGCGAAGTGATTGCCGGGGACAAGTCGATCCACCCGCGCACCGCCGCGGGCGTTACCGCGGACGGCAAGACGCTCGTGTTTCTTGTGATCGACGGGCGCCAGAAAGAGTTCAGCGACGGCGCGACGACGGGCGATGTGGGCGCGTGGCTAAAGGCGCTCGGCTGTACGGAGGGCATCAACCTCGACGGCGGCGGCACGACCGCGCTCGTGGTGGAAGGCGCGGACGGGGCGCCGACCGTCGTGAACCGCCCGATCCACGCGAACAAGCCCGGAACGGAGCGGGTCGCGGCGAGTCACCTCGGGGTTTACGCCCGCCCGCTGCCGAAAAAGTGACCGCGTGTCGTTACGCCACCGGCGCGGCGGGGGCGTTCGCGTCTTCAAACGCCTTCAGCTTGCGGTCGATGACGAACGGCCCGAACGGGACGATCGACGCGACCGCGGCCATCCCGACGTGCTTCGCCCGCAGCGCGCCCTGCCCCCACGCGGTGAACGTGATGAGCGCGTAGGCGACGAACAGCCCGCCGTGGATCGCGCCCACCCAGAACACCACTTCTTTGCCCAGTTCCGGCATCCCGGAGAGGTACTTCAGCGGCATCGCGATGAAAAACAGGATCAGCGCCGAGACGCCTTCCACGAGGCCCGCGGCGCGGACCCGCCCGACCGGAGTTTGAAACACGGACTACCTCTGTAACGGTGCGAATTAGTTGCTCTGAATGGTATAGCGGTGCGGCGGGCGGAGGAGGCGAACGGTGTCGCCGGGGCGGTCCACGATCAGTGGGTAACTTGTGTTTTTGTTCGTGGTACAGGCCTCTGGCCTGTGGAATTATTCACACAGGCCAGAGGCCTGTACCACGACGCCGAAGACCAAATGCTTCGGTTCAACGCGACACTCGCGGCCATGTACTCAGGATTTTCGGCCCCCGGTGCGGTGATAGGAACAGACTCACAAAGCCCGAACCCGGGCTCGGGTGCGCGGCTTTTGCTCGTGCTAGGACTTTGATCGGGTCATCCCCGACAAAGAGTTCCTGACCCGCGACGCACACAAACTTGCCTGTGTGCGCGTCGCGGACCTCCTTCACGTGCGCGTTCCACCACTCAACGTTCTTCTTGAACTCTTCGTTCCCGGCGATTGCGGCGGCGCGTTCCTCGTCCGAAACTTCCGGAAACTCGATTACGAGCGGCGTTGGTTGAAGGGCACGGATCATGGTTCGGCCTCGTGAGTCTCTACACACCTACGATAACCGCTTCAGCCGTACTCGCAACGGCCGCTCGTCTTCGGCCATCTCGCTCGTCACTTCAGCCAGGGCTTCGCCGGATCGCGTTGTGGCTCGCTCGCGACCGGTTCGGGTGGTGAAGGTGGGTTGCGTAGGGCGCGCCACTCGCTCCACTCGGTGCGCATGATCGCGACCGAGTAGCACCACGCCGTCGCAACGGTTGCGAACACGACCAGGGCGCCGAACACGAGGACCGCTGGCCCTGCGGGGTCGATGAAGGCGACGCTCGCGGCCCCGATTGCCGCCGCGAGCACGAAGGTGACCCAGAACTGCTTGCGTGCCCGGCGCCACTTCGGGGTGCGCGGCGGGAACAGACCGAGTGCCATCGGCGGCAGGAAACACGCGAGAATCGCGAGCCAGGCTTCCATCGCGCCCCTCAAAACAGGGTCTTACAGTTCGAGCTTTTGCTTCCACTCGTCGAGCCGTTTGGCCACCTCGGTCGGGGCCGTCGAGCCGTAGCTCTTGAACGCATCGATCGCGTTTTCCACTCCCAACGACGCCTTGACCGTGGCGCCGTGTGAGGGCGCCACCGCCTCGAACAGCGAGTTGGGGAGGTCTCTGAGTCGGCACTTGCGCTCCTCGCACGCGCGGACCAGGTTCCCCACCGCTTCGTGGGCCGAGCGCATCGGCACGCCGCGCGCGATGAGCGCTTCCATGAGCGTGGTCGCGTCGAGGAACCCGGCGTCCAGGCGCGCCGCGATCACCTCGCGCCGGAGCTTGGTCTGGCGCACCAGCGGCGCCGCGACCGCGAGGCACCCGCCCACGGTGTCCATCGAGTCGAAGATCGCCGTTTTGTCTTCCTGTAAGTCGCGGTTGTACGCGAGCGGGAGCCCCTTCACCAGCACAAAGAGGTGCTGGAGCGCGCCGATCACGCGCCCGGCCTTTCCGCGCGTGAGTTCCAGCACGTCCGGGTTCTTCTTGTGCGGCATGATGCTCGACCCGGTGCAGAACGCATCCGGCAAATCGAGGAAGTTGAACTCGGTGGTGCTCCAGATGACCCACTCTTCCGCCCATCCACTCAGGTGCGTGGCGATCACCGAGAGGCAGAACACGAACTCCAGCGCGAAGTCGCGGTCACTGGAAACGTCCAAGCTGTTGCGCGCGACGGAATCGAACCCGAGTTTCTCACGGACCGACTCGCGATTGATCGGCAGGGACGTCCCCGCGAGGGCCGCAGCGCCCAGGGGGAGGATGTTCACCCGCGTGCGGCAATCGCGCAGGCGCTCGCGGTCGCGCTGGAACTTCTCGACGTAGGCCAGGAAGTAGTGGGCCGCGAGGACCGGTTGCGCGCGCTGGAGGTGCGTGTAGCCGGGGATAATGACGTTGTGCTCGCGCTCGGCCGATTCCACGAACGCCTTCTGGAGGTCGAGCAGCAGGCCGTCGAGTTCGTCGATCGCGTCGCGGACCCAGAGCTTTAAGTCCGTAATTACCTGATCGTTACGGCTGCGCCCGGTGTGCAACTTGCGCCCGGTGTCGCCGAGCTTGCCAATGAGAGCTTTTTCGATGTGCGTGTGAATGTCTTCGAGCGAGATGGTGAATTCCATCTTGCCCTCTTCGATGTCGGTCCCGATTTCGTCCAGGGCCGTCGCGATCTTGTTCGCTTCGTCCGCGGTAATTAGCCCGACCTCGGCCAGCATGCGCGCGTGGGCTTGACTGCCCACAATATCGTGCCGGAACAGGCGCTTGTCGACCGTGATCGACTCCGTGAACGCCTCCACGCGCGAGTCCGTGCTGCCCGTAAATCGCCCGCCCCACGTCTTCTGGCTCATGTCGGTTCCTATGATAACGCGCCCGGCGCGCGATCCCGCGCGACGAAGTGGTTTTAGGATTTCCTAACACCGCTGACACTTTCGGACACCCGGGAAGGTACACTCCCTCGTCAGATACCCGAAGGAGAATTTTCAATGCGTTTTCGCTGGTTGGCCGCGCTCGCGGTCGCGCTTCTCTCGACCGGTCTCGCGTCCGCACAAAAGGCCACCGAACCGACGGTCGAGATCCGGCTCCGGTCCGTGAACGATCTGGTGGACAAGTTCGAGTACATCGCGGGGCTGGCCAATAAAGAGGACGTCGCGAAGCAGGCCCGCGATCTCATTAAAGCTCTGGCTACCGACGGCAAGGGCATTGAGGGCGTCGACCCGAAGAACCCGATCGGGGCCTACGCCGTCCTCAACAAGGAAGTGGAGACCAGCCCGTTCGTTATTTTCCTCCCGGTCGCCGATCAGGACCGGTTGTTGGAGGCGCTGAAGAACCGGGCCGGTGTGGTCCCCGAAAAGGGCGACGACGGCACCCTGAAGGTTGCCGTGCCGTTCATCAACGAACTGCACCTGCGGTTCGCCAACGGGTACCTGTACGTTTCCCAGAAGGCGAAGGATCTCGACCCGAAAGTGCTCGTTTCGCCGAAGGACTATTTCGCGAAGGACGACGGGTCGGTCGCGTCGGTGATCGTTCACATCGATCGCATCCCCGCGGACCTGCGGACGTTCCTGTTCGGCCAGTTTGAACTCGGGGTCAACGAAGAGCGCAAGAAGAACGCGGGCACCGAATCGGCTGCGGAGAAGCAACTGAAGGGGCTC
Organism: Gemmata sp. SH-PL17; assembly: GCF_001610855.1. Classification (NCBI taxonomy): domain Bacteria; kingdom Pseudomonadati; phylum Planctomycetota; class Planctomycetia; order Gemmatales; family Gemmataceae; genus Gemmata; species Gemmata sp. SH-PL17. Next base: position 6,129,593 of record NZ_CP011271.1, on the reverse strand, counting down.
CTGTTCGACTCGATCCTGTCCGGCGTGAAGGGCGTGACCGAGGACGGCGAGCGCCTGAGCGTGCGCCTGTTCGCCGACGCGAAGACCGACGACGTCTCCGCCGAGGTCACGCTGACCGCGAAGAACGGGTCGGCGCTGGCGAAGAACTTCACCGCGCTCGGCAGCAAGACGAGCCTGCCCGCCGGGATCGTCGCCGCCGCGGACGCGGCGGCCCGCGGGAACGTGAAGATCGCGGTGACCGACGGGTCCAAGAAAGAGTTCTCCGCGGCTATCGAGGCCCTGCTCGCGGACGGGCTGAAGAACGCCCCGGAAGAACAGAAAGACGTCGTGAAAGCGCTGGTCGCGGCCGTCGGCCCGACGCTGAAGGCCGGGGAACTCGACGTTGCCGTGTCGCTGATCGGCCCGAGCGCGAAGGGCACCTACCAGATCATCGGCGCGGGCGCGGTGACGGACGGCAAGGAGATCGAGAAGTTCGTGAAGAAGGTCATCGGGGACTACGGCGCGTTCATCGAGAACTTCGTGGAGTTCAAGTTCGACGTGGAGAAGATCGGGGATTTCTCGCTCCACCAGATCAACCTGAAGCAAGTGGACGACAACCTCGACAAGATCTTCGGCACGAAGACCATCTGGCTGGCCACGTCGGACAGCGCCATCGTCGCGAGCATCGAGCCGGACGGCGCGGTGATCCGCAAGGGGCTGAAGGCGAAGGCGGTCCCGGTGGCGGTCGTGTCGGCCGACTCCGCGCTCGCTAAAGTTCTGCCGCTCGCCCAACCCGGACTGAAGGCGGACGAACTGAAGGCGCTGCTCAAGGACTCGTTCGGCGACGGCTCGACGAGCGGCAAGGACACCGCCGCCTTCACCATCGAGGGCGGCAAGCAACTGACGGTGAAGTTCAAGGTGAAGGGCAAGGCGATCCGCGCGGGCGCGGCCCTGGGCGAACTGAAGGGGAAGTAAGCGCGATTTCGGTTCGCAGCCGTCTCATATGGACGGCTGCCTGTTGAGCGGGTGGCGGCCGGTCCCGGGGACCGGCCGCCACCCGCTTTGCTTTTTTGCCTCGAAGGGGCCAGTTGGTGGTCTCGAAATCTGTTTGACCCTCTCCCAACGAGAGCCGACAATCACCGAGGGTTGCCAGCCCTCGGAGGTCCACGATGAGGATGCTTGCACGGATTCTGGCCGTCTTGATGGTCCCTCTGTTGATGGCCCCGGTCGGTCCGGAGGACCGGGCTAACCCGGCGCAGAAAGAGCAGATCGAAGCGTCCGCCAAGAAGGTCAAGCAACTCCAGAAGGAGCGGATCGCCGCCCTGAAAGAAGCGGCGGACCAGCTCTCCGCTCTGCACAAGAACGGGCGCACATCGTTTGATGAGGTGTTAGAAACGAGGCTCCTGGCCCTCACTGCGGAACTGGAAGCGGCTGAGAAACCGGCCGACCGCATCACTCTCTACAAGAACATCGTGGACGTGTTGAAGGAATACGAGCAATGGGCCAACGCTCGGGTGGAGGCGGCACGGGGAATTGCCGCAACCGCCCTCAAGATCAAAGCCCGGCGCCTGGACGCCGAGATTCACTTGGAGCAAGCGAGCACCAGGGACGCCAAAGAGGGCAAGTGACGGAACTTCAGCACGGGCGCTGGCGCTTCAGAGCGTTGATCTTCGCGACGATGCTCAGACCGATGTGCGGGAGCGGTAACACTTCGACCGCGGCGCGCTTCTCGGCCGCGGCTTTCGGCATCCCGTAAACGACACTCGTGGCCTCGTCCTGCGCGATCGTGTGCCACCCGGCCGCGCGCAGCCGTAGCAGTCCCGTCGAGCCGTCGGTGCCCATCCCGGTGAGTAGAGCCGCGACCCCCGGGCGCGAACTGTTCGTCGAGGCGCTGGTGAACAGTACGTCCACCGACGGGCGGTAGGGCCAGTGTCGCGGGACCGGCGTGTAGTGCAGGCGCCGGTCCGCACCCAGTTCGAGGTGGTCGTCACTGACGGCGATGTAAACGGTTCCGGCGACCGGCGGTTCGCCCTCGCGCGCGGCTCGAACGGGGAGCCGGCACCAGCTCCCGAGCTGTTGAACCAGCCCCAGCGCGAAATCCGCACCGATGTGCTGACTGATAATGACCGCGGCGGGGAAATCTTCCGGGAACGCGCCCACGAGGTGAATTAGCGCCTCCGGTCCCCCGGTCGATGACCCTACCGTCACAAGCAGTGGTAAATCGTTCGACGGGGCCGCGACCCGGCTCGCGGGGGCGATCATCGAGCCGCTCTGCCAGTCGAGGGCCGCTTCCAGCTTTTGGAGCCGTTCGACCAATTTCGTGGCGTTCTGAATTGCTCCGGTGGGGCCGAGCGTGGGGGTATCGACCGCGTCCATGCCGCCCGCGCCGAGCGCCTGAAAGACCAGCGGGAAGTTCGTGGTCACGCTCGCGGTCACGATCAGGATCGGGCACGGCGCGTGTTGCATGATCTGGCGCGTGGCCTCGACGCCGTTTAGCCGCGGCATCACGAGGTCCATCAGGATCACGTCGGGCCGGTCGCTCGTCGCCAGGCGCACGGCCTCGTCGCCGTCGTCGGCGGTCCACGCGACCGTGTGCCCCGGCACGGACGCGACGACCCGCCGGAGCACCTCCCGCGCGAGAGCCAGATCGTTCACGATCCCAATACGCATTCGTTCTTCGTGTTGGAGAGATAAATCGCTCTTTTGCCTGATCCGCGTAATCTGCGTTATCCGCGGCTCTTTTTCTGCTTCTTGTTGCACATGTAGTGCCACCGCTCCTGTGCGGTTGTGGCTCGTAACGCGGCCGAAACGGATTAAACGTCGGCCACGCCGATCAGGTCGGTTACGGCTTCGATGAACCGGTTGTCGTGGAAACTGCCCTTCGTGAGGTAGGCGTTCGCGCCGACCTCCAGCCCCCGGATGCGGTCCTCTTCGCGCTCCTTGTACGAGACGATGATAATGGGGATGTCGCGGAGGCGCTCGTCCGCGCGCACGGCCTGGACGAGTTGTAACCCGTTCATGCGGGGCATGTCGATGTCACTCACGAGCAGGTCGTAGGACTCGGCGCGGACCTTGTTCCAGCCGTCCATGCCGTCCACCGCGACCGCGACCTCGTACCCCTTGTGCAGCAGCAACTGGCGCTCGACCTCGCGCACGGTGATGGAGTCGTCCACCACGAGCACGCGCTTCTTGTGCCCCGAGTCGGCCGGGCGGGTGTCGCACCGCACGAGTGAACCCGTCTGGATGAACTGGTCCATCGACCGGAACAGATCCTCGACGTCGACGATCAGAACGGGCGACCCGTCGTCGAGGATCGCCGCGGCGCTCAGGTTCGGAACCTTACCCAGTCGCGTATCGAGCGGGCGCACCACGAGATCCTGTTCGCCGCGGAACGAGTCCACGATCAGGCCGTACTCGCCGGTCCCGTCGCTCAGCAGTACGACGGGCACTTCCGCCTCGACGGGCGGGGGGGCGGGCATGTCGAGGAGCTGCGCCGCCATGACGAGGCCGACGTTCTGCCCGTCCACTGTAACAAATTGCCGGTGCTCGAGCGACCGCACTTCGTCGCGGCGCACGCGGATGAGCCGGTCGATGCGCGTGTGCGGGAACGCATACGGCTCGCCCGCCACGTCGATCACGACCGCGCGGATCACCGAGAGCGTGAGCGGCAACTGGAGATGGAACGCGGTCCCGGCGCCGCGCGTAGTGGTGATGCGGACGTTCCCGCCGACCTTGCGAATGGTGTCCTGCACGACGTCCAGTCCGACCCCGCGCCCGGAGAACTCGGTAACCGATGCGGCCGTGCTGAATCCCGGCAGGAACAGGAACTCGAGCAGTTCCGCTTCGGTGAGCTTGGCCACCATGTCGGCCGCGTTCAGCCCGCGCTCGACGATCTTCTTGCGGAGCTTCGTCAGGTCGACGCCCGCGCCGTCGTCGGACACGGAGACGAGCAGCATCCCGGCCCGGTGCCGGGCTTCCAGTGTGATCGTCCCAGCAGTAGGCTTGTTGGCCGCGGCGCGCACGTTCGGGGATTCCATGCCGTGGTCGATCGCGTTGCGGATCAGGTGCGAGAGCGGCGATTCGAGCTTTTCCAGGATGTCGCGATCGACCTCGGTCGTTTCCCCCGCAATGGCGAGCCGCACCTCTTTGCCCAACGTTCGCGCCATGTCGCGGACCATGCGCGGGAACCCGTGAACGCCGTCACCGAACGGCCGCATCCGGCTCGCGATGACCTCGCGGTAGAGCCGGGCGTTGAGGTCTTCGGCCCGCGCCGCGTGGTCGTCGAAGTCCGACGTCTTTTCGCCCAACTCCTGACGGCACGCGACCCACTGGCGCCGGGTATCGGAAATGAGGTTCGCGAGCTGGTCCGGGGGCATCCCGCTGTTCGCGGCGTGGTACGCCGTGTCGAGCATCGTGGCGAGCAGGTCGTGGTGCTTCTTCAATTTGAGCAGCGCCGTCGAGAACGATGGCAACCACCGCGCTTGCACGAGCGACTCGCCCGCGAGACCCATCAGCCGGTTGAGGCTGTTCGCGCTGACGCGCACTACCGTTTCGGCCGGAGGGGGCGGGGGGGAAGAACCTAACGCCCCCGCCCCCTTCGCCTCTTCGTGCGCCGGTCCTGTCAGCGGAGCTTCTCGCGGACCGGCGGCGAAGGAAGGGGGAGCAGAACCCTCTTCGGTATTAAGCCCCTCTCCCCTTGGGGGAGGGGTTGGGGAGGGGTTGTCTGAAGAACCTAACGCCCCCGCCCCCTTCCCTAGGAAGGAAGGGGGAGCAGAACCGTCTTCGGTATTAAGCCCCTCTCCGCTTAGGGGAGGGGTTGGGGAGGGGTTCTTCTCCGCTTCCCCCTTCCCTTCAGGGCGGGGGGCGGGGGGGGTAGGTCGGCTTTGTTCTTTCGCGGCGTGTTTAAACGTGTCCGCAATCGTTGCGAGCGCGGGGTGCGATGTTTCGACCCATTCCGGGAACGTGTCGTTGTCGGTTGCGAGTACCCCTGCGAGTGTCGCGAGTGCGTAGCGCGTCCATTCGAGTGCTGGGGGGGAGAAGGTTTTTTTCGCCTCTCGCGACGCGCGGATAAACTCGCTCACCGCGCTGGCTGTGTCTGCGATCGACGCACACTTCACGAGGCGCGCCGCGCCACGGAGCTGCTTCAGCGATTCCAAAATCGATTCGGCCGCGGTTGGGTCCGTGGACAAGTGCGGGACCGCGTTCGCGATAGCTTGCAGGTACTCGCGGGCTTCCTCGCGGAACAGGTCGAACATCGAGTGATCGGCCTGTAACGCGATAGGCTCGGTCGGAATCGTGACCGGCTCGAACATGGGCACGGGGGGGAAGGGGGAAGAACCTACCCCCCCAACCCCCTTCGCCTCTTCGTGCGCCGGTCCTGTCAGCGGAGCTTCTCGCGGACCGGCGGCGAAGGAAGGGGGAGCAGAGGCATCGGTGGTTTTAAGCCCCTCTCCGTTTAGGGGAGGGGTTGGGGAGGGGTTGTTTTCCTCCCCCTTCCCTTCAGGGAGGGGGGATGGGGGGGTAGGTTCTTCAGGCAGCCCCTTCGCAATGGCCACCAAGAGCGGTTCGAGCGCGGTGACGGCCGCGGTGTTCTCCGCCTCCCATGTGGTGACGGTGTCCGGCGCCAGGAGCGCGAGCCCGGCCAGGATGTCGGAGCCGCGAAGCAGGACGTCGATGTTCGCTGAAGTGAGCCGGATCTGCCCGTGTTGCGCGGCAACGAGGGCGTCTTCCATGACGTGCGCGAGGCGCACCGCGGTGTCGATGTTGACGATCCGCGCGGCCCCTTTAATGGAGTGCGCGGCGCGCATCAGTTCTTCGAGTAGCGCGGGATCACCGGGGCGCGATTCGACCGCCACGAGGCCCGCACCGAGGGTGTCGGTGTGAGTTTTGACCTCCTCGCGGAACAGCTCGAACATGGACGCATCGATGGCGCTCATCGGAGGCGCTCCCGCAGCGTTTGGAACAGGCGCCCGTCGTCCAGCAGGCCGATCGACCGGTTCGCGTGGGGGAACACTCCGCGTGTCAGCTTGCCGTGCGACCGGGCGAGGGTCGGCGCCGCGGACGCGAGGTCCGGGAGCAGCACGCGGTGAACCTGGTCCACTTCGTCGGCCGCGAAGACCCAGCCCTCCGTTTCGCGCCGAATTACCACGAGTCGGCGCAGATCGGGGTCGCTGTCGGAGGGCACGGTTACGCCCAGGATCAGGTCCAGGCGCACGCACAGGTGTAGCTCGCCGCGAATGTTCACCAGACCCGCGAGCAATCCGCCGCGGTGCGGGATGCGGTGCAGCGGGCGCGGGCGCGTCACTTCGACCAGCACCGCGACCGGCAGCGCGAGCCACTCGTCGCCCAGGCGGAACACGAGGACACTGGATTCGTCACCCTCGCGCACTTCTTCGCGGACCGCGAGCCGCTGAGTCCACTCGTCGAGGTAACCGGGCGGCGAGGGTGCGTCGAGGAACCGGCGGCCGGCCGCTGCGAACACCGGGCAGTTGTTGCAGTGGGTGACCTTTTCCAGCTCCGGGCACGAGCGGTCCCCACGCACGCCGATGCGGTTCCAGCACTGGTCCAGCGGGACCACGGTGAGCGGTTTCGCGGTCATGCTCCCTCCGATCGCGCGAGGCGCTTGCGCAGAGCCGTGGCCCGACCCGAGTTCCCGCGGCGGTCGCACAATCCGATCATGTGACTGAGCGCTTCGGGGTGGTCGGGCGCGAGATAGAGCGCTTTACCGAGCGCGGTGAAGGCCGCGTCCTCGTTCCCGGTGGCGAGGTGAATGACGCCCAACAGCGCGAGTGCATCAGCACTCGTGGGGTGAACACGAAGGAACGATTCGCACTCCGCTCGCGCATCCGTGAGACGCCCGATGTCGGCGAGCCGGCGCGCGACGGTTAGGCCGTTCGTGTCGCGCTGAGGAGCGCGAGGGACGGGCGCGGGTGTTTCGATGGGCAGCGGTTGTTCGATCCGCGTGGCGGGGAGGAGAGTATCGACTTCCACGCGCCGGTAGATGCCGAACATGTTCGGCCCTTCGGGTACGAACCGGCCCGGCGGCAGGCGCTCGGCTTCGGCCGGTGTTACGCACAGCCAGCCGTGGAGCGCGAGGAGCCGGTCGAAGTTCATCATCGCCCGCTGCTTGGCGTCGGGCGTCAGGTAAATGAAGGCGTTGCGGCACAGAATGAGGTCGTAGGGGCGCTCGCCCGCTAGCAGCAGCGGGTCCGCGAGGTTCCCCACGAGGAACCGCACTTTCGATCGGATGTGCGGGAACAGTTCCCACACGTCGCCGGTTTTGCGGAAGTACGCGGGGCGCGGGTCCGGTCCGGGCTCGCGGAACGCCGACGACGGGTACCGCGCTTCGGCCGCGCGCCCCAAGTTGCGCTCGGACAGGTCGATCGCGTCGATGGTGTAGGCGATCGGGCCTGTGAGGTGATTGTGGAACGCGAGTGCCAGGGAGTACGGCTCCTCGCCGGTGCTACACGGTGCGCTCAGAATGCGCACGGGGCCGCGTGCGTTTTGAGCGCACCGGAGAACGAAGGCCGCGAACCGGTCGAACAGAGCGTGACTGCCGCGGAAGAACCACGTTTCGGGCACGACGAGGTCGGCCGCGAGTGCGTCGCGTTCGGCCGATTCGGTCATGAGCCGCGCGGCGTACAGCGACGGCTCCGTGATTCCGCGGGCCTTCATGCGCACTTCGATGACGCGGTCCAGGACGCTCGTCCCCAGCGCCGCGGGGTCGAGTCCCAGGCGATCGCGCACGACCTTCTCGATGACGGCGGCGATCACGACTCGGTCCCCGCTTCGATCAGCCCGCCGGAACTCGGGGCGAGTTGCTTCAGGAGCCAGTCCGGGTCGAGCAGTCGCAGGATTCCGGGGCCGTCCACGAGCGCGGGGCCGAGCCCCGGTCGGCCCGACGGTCCCGGAATCGCTTGCGTGATCGCGGGGCGGATCTCGCGGATCTCGGCGACTTGCGTTGCGAGAACCCCGACCAGCGCCTCGGGGATCCCGAGCGGGTACGGGAACAGGATGATGCGGCTACTCAGGTGCGGCGGGCACGTGCCGACCCCGGCGAGCGCGTGCAGGTCCACGACCGGCACGATGCGCCCGCGGTACACGAACACCCCGGCGATCCACGGCGGCGACCCGTGAACGGTCGTCAGTTGCACGCGCGGAACGACCTCGTGAACGCGGCGCACGTCCACCACGACTTTGTCCGGCCCGACCTGGAAAACGAGTCCTAGCATGTTCGGCGCTCGGTCTGCGGGGCTTTATCGCGGAGCGCAGTGCTCTTTTAGTGTAACTGCTCGATCGTTGGTTCCACCCGCTCATTAACATTCGCGGTTCGCCAAGGGATTGGGTGAACCGCGAATGTTAATGAACGGGTGGGCTTCACGTTTTAAATTGCGCGATTTCCTCGTTCAGTCCCTCGACCGAGCTGCGGAGGTGCGCGGCGGTGCGCTCGAATTCCTTGATCGATTGCGCGCTGCGGTGGGTCGCGTCGGCGATCTGGGTCATCGCCTCGTTGATTTGCTGCGCGCCCGTCGTCTGGTTCCGCATCCCGTCGTTCACGAGGGAGAACCGCCCGCTCAGGCTCTGTACCTCGTTGATGATCTCGTGGGTCATCTGGTTGATCTTCGTCACCTGCTGAACGCCGGACCGCACCTCGTCGGCGAACTTGTCCATTTGCATCACGCCCACGGACACCGCGTCCTGCATCTGGCGGACCATCGTTTCGATGTCCAGCGTCGCGACCGCGGTCTGGTCCGCGAGCCGACGAATCTCGCGCGCGACCACGAGGAACCCGCGGCCGTACTCGCCGGCTTTTTCGGCCTCGATCGCGGCGTTGATCGAGAGCAGGTTGGTCTGGTCCGCGACTTTGGAGATGGTCGTGATTACCGCGTTGATGCTGTCGGCCTTCTCGCGGATCATGCCGAGTTTCGTGGACACGCTCGCGGTCGACTCGACGAGCTGCTTCATCTCGGTCGCCATCCGGGTCGCGTTGTCGCGCCCGTTGCGTGCGAGTTCGGACGTGTGCGTCGCGGTTTGGTTCACCTCGTCCATCGTGCCGGCCAAGTCCTTGCTCGTCGCGGACACCTGGCGCACGGACGCCGCGACCTCGGTCGTCGAGGCGCTCAGGTTGTTCACCGTCTGTTCCTGGTTCCGGGCGGTGGCGGCGATCTGCGTCGCGATCGAAAGTAGCTGCAAGCTGGACTCGCGCACCTTCATGACGATGCCGTGGATCTTACCGATGACCGCGTTGATACCTTCAGCGAGCTGGCCCAGTTCGTCGCCCCCGTCGACGGCCAGGCGCGCGGTCAGATCGCCGGCCCCGGTCGCCATCAGGTGGACGCGCGCGTTCAGGGCGCTCGTGGACTTGACGACGCTCCGGATGATGACCCCGCCGATCAGCCCGAACACGCTCACCGCGGCGATGCTCAGCACGGTCGTGACATTGGCCCACGACGCGATGTTGGTGGTGATTTCGGCTTCTTTGGCCCGCGTCGCACCCTCGACCGCGCTGGCCGCCTCGCGCATTGCTTTGACGTGATCGCGGTACGGCGGGCTGATCTTGTCGCGGAGGATCACGGTCGCGTCCTTGCGCGTCTTCTCGTCGCGGTTCTTCGGGATGAACTCGTCGTTGGCGATCCGGAACACTTCCAGCGCGGGCTGGTGCGCTGATACTTCCAGTGCCTTGCGCACGGTCGGGTCGAGGTCCGGCTTCGAGAGCCAGAACTTCTGGCGCTCGTGGTACTCGGCCTCGTACTCGCGGTACCGGGTCAGGGCGCTGCGGCGCTCCTCGTCGTTCCCGGCGTTGTCCATTTCGTGGAGCATCAAATAGACGCGCCCGATGACGAGCGGGGGCGGGCTCATTTGGTCCAGGAGCTGTTTGCGCTCGATGACGTCGTGGTACGCGGACCCGCCCACCCGGTACCGGTCCAAGACGTACCCGGCCAACCCGAGCGCCGTGATGACGGTCGCGGTGTACCCGATGAGAAGGGCGTTAAGCTTTACGCGCAGGGAAACATCGCGGAGCCGGAGCATGGGTGCGCGCCAGTGTGATGCGGGAGTATCGACACAGGCGATAGTACCTGCCCAATAGGTGCAGTCCAGCGAGTTCGACCAGCCGCCGGACCTTACCCATGCGCCGCAGGATGCGTAAGTGGAATAAGCGGTTAAAACCGCACATCCATCATCGAAAAATCGTCCGCGAGTACCTCGTGCCCGCTGAGCTCGCGGACGAAATCGAGGTGCCGGCCGAGTAAATCGCCGTCCGTGGTGAGTTGGGCCGTCATGCGGTCGAGGAAGTCGGAGAACGGCCACATGGTGCCGTCGGCCTGCTCGATTTCCATGATGCCGTCGCTGAACACGAGGAGCCGGGCGCCCTCGGCCACGGCAACCGTGTTGGTCGCGTAGGGCAGCCCCGGCATCATCCCGACCGCGGGTGCGTCGGCTTCCAGCGAGTGAATCGTGCCCGCGGAGAGCAGGAACGAGGGCGGGTGGCCCGCGTTGCAGTAGGCAAGGGTGCGTTCCGACGGCCGGTAGACTCCGTACCAGATGGTGAAGTATTTGCCGTCCTGACGGTCCATCTGAAACATGTCGTTGAGCTTGGTGACGACCCCGCCCGGGTCGCGCGCATCGGTCCCGGGGATCGAGTTCGTGGCCAGCACGTTCCCCGCCGAAACCGCGAGCAGTGCCGATCCGACCCCGTGCCCGCTCACGTCCAGGAGGTAGAGTGCGAGGTGATCGGGATCGAGCCAGTGGTAGCCGAACATGTCGCCGGCGAGCTGTGTAGTCGGCACGAACTTCCAGGCGATTCGGATGGGGCCGGAGGTGAGAGGTACGGGCAAAAGCGATTGGACGTACCGGGCAGCACGAGCGAGTTCCGCGGCCATTTCGCGCTGTGTTTCCGCGAGGGCGCGGTACGCCTCGTTGCGTTCGAGCAGGGCCACAAACCCGCGCGAGTGGTACTTCACGCGGGCCACGACTTCGAGCTTGTCGGGCAGCTTCACCATGTAATCGTTCGCCCCGAGTGCGAACGCTTTGGCCTTAACGGTGGGTTCTTCTTTACTGGACAGCACGACGAGCGGAACGTCGCGCGTGCCGGAGTTCGCGCGGAAGTACCGCACCAGTTGCAGCCCGTCGATGTCCGGCATCACGAGGTCTTGCAGGATGACGGTGGGCTTGAACTCGTTGGCGACGTCGATGGCGCTGGTCGGGTCGGGGCAGAACCGGAACTCCAGGTTCGGTTCGTCCGCGAGCATGCGGCGCACGGTTTCGCCGACCATCGGCTGGTCGTCGACGAGCAACACTTTAATGGGATGCGCTTCGGGCATCGTGCTATTTCACTCTGATAAAATGGTGAAGGAAAGTGTACCGTCCGGATTGTGTGGGTGCTGAGGATTAAATTGTGACGGTTGTGCCGACGGAACGTGAGGAACCTAACCCCCAGGAAGGGGGAGAAAGGCAACCTAACCCCCAAACCCCCTTCGCCTCTTCGTGCGCCGGTCCTGTCAGCGGAGCTTCTCGCGGACCGGCGGCGAAGGAAGGGGGAGCAGAGGCATCGGTGGTTTTAAGCCCCTCTCCGCATAGGGGAGGGGTTGTGGAGGGGTTCTCGGGAGGTTGGCCCGCCGATCGCGTCGCGTACCTCGCGCGAGTGACGCCGTGGGCGGAAGAACGCACGGCGCGGATGGCACGCGGGCAGAAGCACCCCATTTACGATTTCCTCTTCGAGTATTACTCGTTCCGCCCCGCGCACCTGCTGCGGTGGACACCGGGTTTCGGAGTCGTGCTCGAAGGAGCGACCCGCGCCGATGTGCCGTGGAGCGAGTTCACGCTCACCGACACCGGGCTGTTACTCCCCGCGAGTGCGTTCCCGGCGCACCGGCGCTCGTACCTTGAGTGGGCCGCGAACTACCTCGGAGCCGTGCTCGCGCGCGAGCCGTCGTTCGCGTGCTTGGGGCTGCACGAGTGGGCGATGGTCTACCGCGACCCGAACGTGCGGCACCCCTACGTTCCGCTCCGGTTGTCGCGCGAAGAAACGGACGCCGTGGTTGATTCGCAGCCGCTCCGCTGCACGCACTACGATGCGTTCCGGTTCTTTACGCCGGCCGCAGTGCCTTTGAACCGCTGGGAACTGACCCGCGTTACCACCTCCGACCACGACCAACCGGGGTGCATTCACGCGAACATGGACCTCTACAAGTTCGCGTACAAGATCGCGCCGTTCTGCCCGTCGAGCGTGGTGGCGGACGCCTTCGAGGTGGCCCGCTTCGCACGCGAGATCGATATGCGCGCCAGCCCCTACGATCTGAGCGGCTACGGCTTCGAGTCGGTCCGGATCGAAACGCGCGCGGGCCGCGAGGAATACGTCGAGTTGCAGCGCGCCGTGTCCCTTCGGGCACAACCGGTTCGGGAGCGTCTGTTGCACGTTTACACGCGCCTTCTTGCGGAGTGTAGTACGGCCGGGTAGACTCGTGGTGTTGTGTTCCGCGTGTTTAGCTCGTCGCTCTGCGACAGGACGATGTTGCGTCGTCCGAGCACTCTCCGCCACGTTCGTCTCGGGGAACGCTGTTCCAGCACCGCTTTCGGGCGGGGCGCCGGCGCGCGCCGCGCGAGCTGGGACAACCCCGATGGTCGCGGTTTCGCGCCGCGCGCGCCGGCGCCCCGCCCGGCGGTGCCGTGAGCGCTCCGCGAACCAGGGGAAGAAGTAAACTCGGAACCGACCACGAAGGCCCGCGGATACTTTCCGCGGGCCTTGTGCTTTTAAAGGCTCGGCATGAACTGAAAAAATGAAAACTACGCCGCTTGCGTCCGCGGCGCCGGTCGTTTACAACCTTCTCTCACTTCTGAAACGCGGACGAGGGAATTGTTTAGCTCGTTGCTCTGCAACAGGACGATGTTGCGTCGTCCGAGCGCTTGTCAGGCGACTCCGCTTGAGGAAGGCTGTTCCAGCACCGCTTTCGGCCGTCCCCCGACCGGTACGGTCACGGTCTGGAACAACCCCGCGTGTCGTCGTTCCGTGACCGTACCGGTCGGGGGACGGCCGGCGGTGCCGTGAGCCTTCCACAATCCAGGTCGGGAAGTAGACGTTCCCTCGTCTGCGTCTCAGAAGTCTGAACAACACGTCGTCCCCGGCGAGCGGGACGCGGGCGCGGTAGAAGCGACACTTGGAGCCTCTCCAATGGCGGCGGTTTTGACGCTGGACGATGTCCGCAAGGCCTGGGACGCGCGCGACCCCCGACTCATCACCCTGATCGAACAGCTCTGTACCCAACCGCCCCCAACGCCCGAAAAGCCGATCCGCTCGGGCGCACTCACGTTCGATAAGTTCCTGTCCCAGTTGCGCGACTGGCGCTACCGCCAGAAGACGCGCGAGGAGCAGGCCCACTACCGCGTCGAGACGCTCAAGGCGCTCGAGGACCCGGGCGCTGAGGTGCCGCTCGCGGACAAGCTGAAGGTCCACGAGGTGATCTTCGCGCTGTGGGAATCGAACGACGCGCTCGCACGCGATTACCTCCTGCGCATCATCGCGAAGGTGCCGCTCGTTTACGGCCCGTGGAAGGCGATCAAGCGGATCTTCAAGGAGTCGGAGGCCCGGAACGATACGGAGATCTACGGCGCGATCGCGGCGCGGCTCGATATGGCGCACGCGGGCGGCAGTTACAACAAACAGGTGAGCGGCGCGACGATCGCATACTGCGCGCGCCGGGCCTGGCGCTATCTGCGCCGCGTCGGGCTGCACCTGCCGGCAACGTACCCCGACGTCGCGAGCGAGTTCCTCGTCAATTACACCGACAACGTCCGACTGACCGGGACGTGGGTGTTCAACCACATCCTGTTCCACGACTCGAAGAAGTACGGGCGCTCCAACTTCCGGTTCAGTTGGAACGACAAGAGCGCCGACCCCACCAACCTGAAGAACCGCGCTTACGGCGAACTCTGGAAGCGCAGCCACCGCCCGCTGTTCTCGCTGCTGGAACGCGCGAAGTCCGACGCGGTCCGCGACTACGCCACCACCGCGCTGAAGACCGACTTCCGCCAAGTGCTCCGCGACACCGAGCCGGCCTGGGTCGTTCGGCTCGTCGCGGTACCGAGTCGCGCGATTCACGACTTCGTGGTGTGGTTGCTTCAGAACGTCCCGAAGTTCGAGCAGTCCGCGTTCCGCTCACTTGGTCTGCACGAAGCGGTTCTAAAACTGTTCGATTCGCCGTCGGCCGATGCGCGGAAGTATGCGGCGAACTACGCACGCACCCACGCACGCGACTTGCCGGTGAGTGAACTCATCCGGCTCGCGAACAACGACAACGAAGACGTCCGGAAACTCGCACGCGACCTCCTCGGCGAGAAAGACCCGCGCACGGGTGTGGGGCTCGATGCGTGGGGCCAGTTGCTCGAAACTTCACACGGCCACAAGTTCGCCGCGGACGCGATCACCAAGCACTTCGGCGCGAAGGAACTCACGCCCGAATGGTTCCAGGGGCGGATGCTCTCGGACAGCGACGAAGCGTTCGGGTTCGCCACGAAGTTGTTGCCGAAGATTCACAACCTGAAGGAACTCGGGGCCGCGTTTTTTGTCACCCTGCTCCAGAAGGTCGACCCGGACGACAGCAACAAGAGCGAGCGCGTGGTCGATTACGCCGCGGGCGAACTCGCCAAGCACTACGAACTCGACGCGCTCGACCGCGAGTTGCTCAAGTGGCTCGCGCTGTTCCCGCCGACCGCGACCCACGTCACCAACTGGGTAAACCAAGGCAAGATCAAGAAGGCCCAAACGCTCGGCATGGACTTCCTGAAGATGATCGCGTTCCAGCCCGATTGGGACGCATCGCCGTGGTTGGCCGAGTTCCGCGTCAAGAACGGCGCGTGGGGAAAGGAACTGTCGTTCGACGAGAGCCGCGCCGCGACCGTGTTGCGCTGGTTCCAGGACGTGCGCAAGTTCACGACCACGGAACTCGGATTCGATTGGCTCATGCGGCTCGTAGCCCGCAGCGAACCGATGTACCACGACTTCGCCAGCGACCGACTCATCCGGACGTTCCTCCCGGCCGATTTCGCGCCGCGTGACGAACAGCCCGCACCCACTACAACTGCTGCAGCGCCCGCGACCGGTGGGAAAGTCGATCTCGGCAAGGCGACGTTCAGCTTCACGGGCAAGTTGGCGAACATCACCCCGGCGGACGCGGAAGCGCAGGTGAAAGCCGCCAACGGCGTACCCACCGCGAACGTGTCGCCCAAACTGCACTACCTCGTTGTCGGCGATTCGGGTTCGCCGTTCCTCGGCCAAGGCGCGAAGGGCGCCAAACACGTCAAGGCCGAGGAACTGAACTCGAAAGGCGCGAACATCAGCATCATCTCGGAGACGATGTTCCTCCAGATGCTCTCCGGTCAGCAGGTGACCGCGACCGCGGACGCGACCACACGCGGCTGCGAGCGACTGTGGCAACTCGTCATCGCGCCCGGCCCCGCGGACGCGCCCGTAGGTCGGTTCGCACGCGAATACGTTCGCCGCCACCACTCGGACATCGCGCAGAAGCTCACCGATAAGCCCGTTGACCCGGGCGCGGAGATCCCGCAATCGTTCCTCACGCTGGAGCGCGTGTTCCCGCTTTTCAGCGAGAGTCGTAAGCCGCTGCGCGAGTTCGCACTGGAACTGGCGAGCTGGGAGTTCGCGCGCTGGAACCCCGGCGTCGATTACCTCGTCAGCATGGCCGACATCCCATTCATGGACGTTCGGCGCTTTGTGGCGAAGTCGCTCCTTGCGGAAGACACGCCGCCGAACCGCCCGTTCCGGCTCGATCCCGCGAAACTCGAAGCGAGCGCCGTGTACCGGTTCTGTGAGTCGAACGACGAGGAGACACGCGCTCTCGGAATGGAACTCATCAAGCGGCTCCCGAAACTCCGCGTCCCGGACGAACTGTTCCGGCTCTCGGAAAGCCCGGACCGCAAGGTGCGCGCGTTCGTGATCCGCGCGCTGTGGACCGTCTACCGCGACCGCGGGCTGACGCCGGACTGGAAACCGCCGCTCCCCCCGAAACCGACCGTCGGCGCGAAGGCCAAGAAGGACGCCGAGAAAGCCGCGGCGAATCGCGGCGAGGGCGTCCCGCACCGGCCCGAAAAGTGGCCCGCGGAGAAGCCGACGCTGAGCGAGTTCCTGCGGCGCATCCTGTTCGAGATCCCGCCCGGGCGCCCGGAGAAGTCGCGCGACGCGGTCGAAGACACGGACTCCACTGACCCGAACGCGCCGAAGCCCGACAAGGTGGTGAGCGTGAAGCCGCTCCCGGCGCGCCGCGCGAAACTCGACCTCGTGGAAGTGATGCGCGACTTGGGGTTGGAAGACAAAGAGTTCGGGAGCGGGATTCTCCCGCTGTTGGACGAGTTCATGACGTCGCGCGGGCCGAGCGAACGCGCCGCGTGTCTGGTCGCGGTCACCCGCATCCGCCACAAGTACCCCGAACTGAAGAAGGAGGATGCGTAACATGGCCTCCAAAAAATGGCTCCCGCTCCGCGACCGGTTCCGCGCGCTGCTTTCGGTAATGCGCGCCTTCGTGCGAGTGAAGGACCAGCTCCCGGAAGACGGCTTTGACGACGCTTTCAGCGAACTCGATGACCTCGTTTACAACTTCCCGGACGAGATATTCACCGAGTTGAACGACGAACTGGCCGCGGTCGGTGAGTCCGATGCCGAATCGAACACCGGCCCTGTTGCACCGCTGATCCCAGGCGTGCCGTTCGATCGACAGATTCAAGGTCTCCGCATGCAGATCGAGCGCCTGGGCGAAGCGGTCGATGAACTCAGCAACAACGACGAGGATGAGGACGAAGACGAGAGCGACGAATCCGGGGAGGCGGGCGCGCCGGAAGAACCGAAGTCCGCGCCCAAAGCGCTCGGCGAAGCCGGGCCGGGCAAGTCGCAGACGTACCGCGGCGACATTCGCGCTGCGGTAGGCATCGGCGGGTCGCTCGCGTTCGTGACGGTTCACCCGGAAGGTGCCCCGACCGCGCTGTACTGGCTCGACGTCGATAAGCTCAGCCTTCAACAAGACGCGCTGGAGTGCGGCGGGACCGCGATCGCGGCCGACGGGAACACGGTCTACGTCGGCGGCACCGACAAGCGCCTCTACGAGTGCGGCAAGAAGGCGCCCAAGCTCCTCGCCGGGCCATTCGCTGGCGACATCGCGGCCATCGTGCCAGTCGCGAAGAAGCGTATTGCCGTTCTGAACGGCAAACAGATCGACATCATTTCGGACAAGGACGGCGCGATCAAGCAGACGCTCGAACTCCCCGACACGGGGACGTGTTTGAGTGTGGACAAGAGCGGGTACTGGCTCGCCGCGGGGACCACGAAGGGCATCGTCGCGGTCTTCGACGGGCAGGACAAGGACGAGTTCGAGCCGTCCGAGTCCGCGAAGTTGCACGACGGCGCGGTCACGGCGATTCAGTTCGAGCCGGAGGAACTGCGGTTCTTCTCGGCCGGGGCCGACAACAAGTTACTCACCACGTTCGCACGCGGCAGCCTCGAACCGGAGGACAAGGGCCGCGCGAACATGCACGAGGACGTACTGACGGCCCTCGTGCTGGTGCCCGGTGACCGGTTCGTGACGGGCAGTCGCGACGCGACACTGAAGAACTGGCCGCGCCCGGGTGCCATCAAACCGAGCACGCTGAAGGACGTGGTGGGCCGCGTTGTTGCGCTGGCGGTTGTGACGGTCTACAACCAGCCGCATGTCGCGGTTGCGTGCGACGACAACAGCATCCGGCTCATCAAGCTCGAAGCGGATGGAAAGTTCCCGGATGACCCTGTGACCGCGAAGGTTACCGGCGCCGCGGACTGGGTGCAGAACGAACTGTCCCAGCGGTACGACCCGAAGCGCCGGGAGAAGGCGCTTCGGGTGCTCGCGGATTGGAAGGACTCCGCCAGCATCGATATCCTCGGCGAACAGCTCACACGCGACCCCGACAACAAGATCCGCGAACTGATCGCGGATTTGCTGACGAAGAGTGACAACCCGCGCGTCGGGAAGATCCTCGAACGGGCGATCGGGCACGGCGATAGCAAGGTGCGTGAGATCGCGTTTAAGGGGCTGTTCCGACCACTGAAGCCGGATCTCCTTCCGATCGACCTCGCGCTGAAGACCGGCCACGCCGATGTCGGCGTGCTCGCGATCAAGGCGCTCGAACCACTCGCGAAGGCCGATGATCAGGCGCTCACGCGACTCGTCGACGCACTCGACGCGGCGAATTGGGACGTGCGGAAGACGGCCCTCAGTTCGCTCGAAACGGTGTACGACGCGAAGGCGCCCACCGCGAACCTCACCGCACTCAACTCGAAGCACGGCGACATTCGCGCGACGGCCCTGATCCGCGCTTACGAGCGCCACCTGCTCGATGACCCGGCGGTGCAGTCGGCCATTCGGCGCCGGCTCGAAGACGCCGACGCGGGCGTGCGGAAGGTCGCGTTCCTGCTCTCCGTGCTCTCGAAGCCGGAACTCGCGGGGGTGCTGCGTGCGAGTGACACGGAACTCAACCGCCAGTTGAACGAACTGGAGAAGGCCGAGAAAGCGGACAAAGCGGCGCCGCAAGTGGCCGCGGACGCGAAGGGTAAACTCGCGCCCACGGATTACGACACGCTGCTGCAAGCGACCGCGAGCCGCGCGCTCGACACGTGCTTGCGGGGCGCACGCGGGCTGGCGGTGCTGGGCGACCCGCGCGCGTTCGGCCTGCTGCTGCAACTGAGCCGCGAGGAGGACGCGGGCGCCCGCGTCGACGTGTGCCGTGCGCTCGCCGCACTCGACGACGAGCGCGCTGTGAACCGGTTGCGCTCGATGCTGTTCGACCGCGAAGCCTCGGTGCGTGACGCGGCGTACACCGCGCTCGTGAAGATCTACGACAAGACGCCCCTCTCCGCCGCTGAGTCCGGGCTGACCGCGGCCGACGAAGACGTCCGGCGCCGCGGGCTCGAGACGCTGATTCAGACGATCAAGAAGAAGAAACCGACCGCGCCCGGCGAACCGGGCTGGGATCTGCTCGTGCGTGCGCTCAACGACAGCGCGTCGGGCGTGCGCAGCGAAGCGTTCAAGGCCGCGCTCAACCTGAAGATCGACGGCGGCGCCGCGAACACGCTCCGGTTCACGCTGCAATCCATTCACCCGACCGTGCGGCGCGAAGCGCTCACCGAAGTGACGGCGCAAGAGAAGGAAGAGTGGGCGTCGCCGCTCCTGTACGAGTTCTTCAACGACGCGGACCCCGGGTTGCGGAAGGAAGCGTTCGAGTTCGCCACGAAGAAGAACAAAGACCTCGGCGTCCTCGAAACGGCCCTCGCGTCGCGGTTCCCGGACGCCCGGAAGCTCGCGGTCGAGGGCTTAATCAAGAAGCACTCCAAGGCCGCGCAGCAAGTGCTGTTGCGGGCGATCGCGGACCCGGACCGCGACGTGCGCCTCCTCGCCGTGAACGCCCTGGTCGATGACGACGCGAAGGGACCGCTCAAGGAGGCGATGAAGAGCGACCGCGCCGACATCCGCGTGCGCGCGGCGGCGGCTCTCGCGAAGCACGGCGACGAGACCACGTACCTCGTGCTGACCGAACTCGCGTCCGCTCCCGAACCGCAGTTGAAGGAGCGCGTTTCGGACTGGCTCGACGCGGTCGCGAACGCCCTCTTCGGGCTGGGCGAACTCGGCGACTCGCGTGCGCTCCACCTCGTGACGCCGCTACTCGACAGCCCGCACGCGCGGCTCCGCAAGGCCGCCGCACACGCGCTCGTGTGGGTCGCGAAGGCCGATACGATGGCCGCTCTGCGGTCCGCGCTCCAGAACTCCGACCCGGAAGTGAAGTACCGCGCCGCGCTCGGGCTGGCGTACCTCGGGGACGCGACCGTCGTTCCGCTGATCCGCTCCACAGAGGGCAGCGCGGTCGTCACGCCCACGGAGCAGTTCACCGCGACTGTGGCGCTCGGCGCCGCTGCCGGCGTGCAGGGCACCGTGTACCTGGACAGCCCCGACGAGAAACTCCGCGACCGGGCGCTACTCGCCACGCTCCTGCTCGAACTAAAAGACACCGACGGCCAGCCGGAGAAGTGCATCGAGTGCGTCTCCGCGAAGGGCGCGCGGTTCCGGCTCACCGGGGCACAGGCGCTCGAATCGTTCGCCGATCCCGTCGCGTTCCGCGAGTTCGTCATTAAGGAAGTGAACGACCGCGGCGAGGACACGCCCTGGAAGGTCGCGCCCGAAGTGGTGGACGACCTTGCGAATCTACTCGCGTTCGCCGAACCGCAGCTCAAGGCGAAAACGGCGCTACTGTTGTCGCTGTTCGACATCAAGGAGCAAGCGGAGTGGAACGCGGCGTGGAGCGTTCACAGCACGCGCTTCGCGTCCGCGATCAAGGCCGCAAAAGACGCCGGAACGAAGGCCGGCGTGCCCGTCGCGTCGAAGCTCACCCCCGCGCAGTTACGGGAACTCGCGTTCGGCGGGTACGTGGGCCTCGTGCGCGAACAGGGCGCGAGCGGTGGCGGTCAGCCCATCGGGAAGATCCGGCAAACGGCGCTGGCACGCATCTTCGCCATCGCGTCGAAGGACGCGGCGTACAGCCGGGCCGCGCAGCCGGTGCTCGCGCAGGCGATGGGCGACCCCAACCAGCCGGTCCGCACGCAGGCGTTCGAGCACCTGCAAGCGCTCGGGATGGACAAGGCGCAACTCGGGGCCGAGGCGCTTGAAGCGGGTTTCACGGACCTGGGCGTGAAGGGGCTGGAGCTCCTCACCGACGGCACGAGCGCGAAGAAGGGTGAAGCGGTCCTCGAGCGCGTGATGCTCGCGCGGTCGGACGATCTGGCCATCGAAGCCGCGAAACTCCTGCGCGACCGACAGGGGAAGATCCCGGTCGCGAAGAAGGCGCTCGATTCCGTCTACGAGCCGATGCGACTCCAGGCGGTGGAGTGGCTCGCGTCCGAGTACGAATCGAGCGCGGACGCCCAGAAGTTCCTACGAGCGGCGGTGGAGTCGCGCTACCGCAAAGTGCGCGAGAAGGCCGCGTTCGAGCTGGCCGGAAAGAAGGACGCGGTCGCTTACGATTCGCTGGCGAAGTTCTTGCGCGAGGCCGCGGATTACAATTCCCAGTCCGCCATCGTTCAGGCGCTGACCGGGCTGGGCGACAAGCGCGCGGCGGACGCCTTCCTCGACCGGATCGAGAACGACCCGGCCGGGACCGCCGAAGTGAAGATGCTGCTCAGCGCGGCGGCCGGGTTCCGTGAACCCAAGACCGCTGACCGGTTCTTCCTGCTCCTCGACAAGCTGAAGGACTGGCAGGACGAACTCAACTCTGCGATCCTCACCGTCAGCGGGCACGACCAGTACGTCGCCGACCGCGAGGACGAGCACCCGAACGACCGCGCCGGGTGGATGAAGGACCAGCACCCGCGCCACGACGCGATCCTCGCGCGCCTGGTCGATCGCGCGTTCACCAGTGGCGACCCGGACTACATCGTCGGCACGCTGCTCGAACCGGCGCGGTGGTCGCTCGGTAACGACGTGGACGCGATCTTCACCACGCTCTGCACCAGCCCGAACGCACAGCTCCGGGACGCCGCGCTCCAGGCCTACGGCTGGCGGGTCCGCAAGCGCAAGGCGCCGCCCGATCCGCTGCTCAAGGCGGTGAAGCACAAGAACCCGATCACGCAGTTCTTCGCGGCCGAGGGGCTGGCCCGCGGCGGGCGCGCGGACGGGATGCAAGTGCTCCTGTCGGGCATCGAATATCTCGAAGACACGAGCCACCGCGTGCGCGCCGTTCACGCGCTCGGCGAACTCGGCGACCCGCGCTCGGTCGACAAGCTGCTCGCGCTCGCCACCGAGGACGGGAACCCGCTCCAAGAGGCCGCGACGGAAGCGATCGGGCACCTGAAGAAGTCCCCGCAGGCGGACAACGTGTTCCGCCTCCTCGAAAAGCACGCGAAGGGGCAGATGGGCATCGCCCAGCGCGCACTCGTGGGGCTGCGGTACTTCGACACGCCGAGCGGTTGGGACATCGTCCGCGCGAAAGTGAACGCGAAGGGTTACGGCTGGTGGCTGTCGCGCCTCCGGTCCACGGCCGCGGAGCAACTCGGGTACAACGACGACCCGGCCACGCGCGACCTGCTGCAAAAGGTGCTGCGCACCAACACCGACTACGAACTCGCGATGGCGGCCTATAAGAGCGCCCGCCGGTTGTGGGGCAAGGACTCGCTCGAACCGAACTACAACCTGATCCAGAACCCGAACGCGAGTTCCTTCGTCGGCAACACGGGCGAGGACGGCGGCGCACTCGAACCGGTCGTGAAAAAGGGCGACGCGCTCCGAATCATGGACGTGTTCCCGAGCTGCTCGCCGCAGATTCAGGCGCAACTGGAATCGGCCCTGCTCACGCGCCCGAACCTGCCAGTGAAGGAGGCAGTCGCGTCGCTGAGCCACGCGGACGAGGGCACGGTGCGACTCGCGACGCGGCTGCTCGGTCGCGTGGCGAACCCTGACGCGAGCGTGAAGGACGCCGTTGGGAGCGCGCTCACGAAGTGGTGGAAGACGTGGCAGGACCGTCGGGCGAAAGCCGGTGGTGCGATGCCATCGAGCGATGATGACGACGATTACTACGACGATGATGACGATGACTACGGCGGGAACAAGCCAAAGGGCAACCCGCTGTTGTTGGCCGGCGAGGTCGTCGAGAGCCTGCTGTTCACCGGGGGGCGCGTCGGGGTTCAGACGGAAACCATCGCGAACATCGCGAAGGCCCGACCGGACGACCCGCTCGCACGCGGCATCCGCCTCGAAGCCGTTCGCTGCCTCGCGCTCGGCAAAGTGACGCCCGCGGTTTTGGATACGCTCGAATCGCTCGCAGTTGGTCCTGATGCGGACGTGCGAGTGCTCAGCGCCGAGTTGCTCGGCCGGTTCGACGCGAAACGCGCCGCCAAGCTCGCGGAGAAGATGCTTTCCGACCGGCCGGGCTTCAACCGGCTCGTGGTCGCGAAGGCCGTTTCCGCCGCGAACGTGACCAGCGCCGCCGCCAATGTTCACCTCCAGCCGGTCGCGCTGCCGGTCTTCGTCGCGGAAAAGGACGTCAACACGCTGGCCGCGGTCGCGAAGGACCGCAAGGCGAACGAGGCCGCACGCCTGGGTGCAGTCGAGGGATTGGGCGTGATGGCGACCGAACCGGCCGAGAAGGTGCTGGTCGAGATCGGCACTGCGAAGGATGACGAGAAAGAGCTGCGCAAGGCCGCATGGCGGGCGCTCCGGCGCTCGAAACGTGCCCGGGCACGTGGGGCCGCGAACACGCTCGCCACGATGCCGAAGGCGCCGAAGAAGGCCAAGCCCGGCGCGGACGCTAAACCTGCTGTGGCCGAGGAAGAAGAGTAGGGGCGTGTTGGGAACCGGCCTCGGGAACCCGGGGTTGAAACCCCGGGCTATTCCCGGTGACCCCTTCGGGGTCCGAAGACCGAATGTGGAAGGCAGCGAGATAAAAACGCCCGTTGTTTTTGCGGCCCCAACGGGGCCACCGGGAGTAGCCAGGGGTTTCAACCCCTGGGACTTTGTGACCCTTATGGGGTCAGCGGGCATAGCCAGAAACAGCCAGGGGTTCCAACTCCTGGGAGGATTCGCACGATGGCAACGACCGAGCCGACCGCCGAACTCGATACCGACGCCCCGCCACCAGCGCCGTCCAGTGGGGCACACCTCTCGTATGCGGGCGCGAGCCGCGTACTGACGAGCGGGAACTCCGCGCAGGTGGAGATGTTCGGCAACCTCGACCGCGCCGCGGTGCGGTTCGATGCCACTATCAAGAACCCGCTGCGGTTCCGCGAGGCGCTCTCCGCGCTGTACGGCGTCATCGGCAGCGATTACCGGTACGCACCCAAGGACCGCACGCAGTACATCGCGTACCTGCGGTTGAAGCGCGACGCGGCCCCTCTGGGCGTCTGGCACGCGCAGCAGGCGTACTTCGCCTGGATGCTGCGCAACGACCCGACCGCGCTCACGATCCTCGACCCGGTCGTGTCGGTCCACCCGGACCAGATCACGTTCGAGGTGTTCGGTAAGGACGAGAGCACCTACGCCTGCCTCGCGTTTCGGGGCGAGGCGTTCGACACGCTCAGTGCGGCGCAGTACGGCACCACGAACATCGACTTCAGCGACGCGCTGTATTCGAGCGTGCAGCAGATCCGCGGGTACCGGGAGACGAAGTTCGCGATCGGGCACGACGCCGGGAAACCCGCACCGGAAACGCGCGGCGCGACCCTCGAAAAGAAGATCCAGGTGCCCGACTCGTGGCTCCGCGGGTTCCTGCAAGTGCAGTCCGCCGCGACGCTGCCGTTCGACCACGTCCAGCTCTCGCCGATGGACCTGTACAACGTGCTGCGGCACCTGCGGATGAACGGCGACCGCAAGGGCAAGAAGCGCGGGCTGCGGTTCGAGCTGGTCCCGGCGCAGCAGCCGCGGATCGTCGCCGAACCGTGGGAAACTGTGTTCACCACCACCGGCGACGTGTTCCGCGGGAAGGCCGCGCGCCTCGTCCGCGTGTGGGGGCGCCGGCGGCTCATGACGATGAAGCGCCTGCTGCCGTTCGTGCAGAGCGTGGACGTGTACCTGTTGGGGAGCGGGCTGCCGAGCTTCTGGGTGTTCCGGTGCGGGGACATCACGCTGACACTCGGGCTGACCGGCTTCACCTCCGCCAACTGGTCGAGCGCGCTGGGCTTTGACCTCCTGCTGCCACGCAAGACGCAGGACGGCGAGCCGACGAAGAAGGTGGTCGAGTACCTCGGGAAGCAGTGGAAGGCCGACGCGAAGGAACTCGCCGCGCAAACGGGCGTGAAGGGCGCGGCGCTCGTCGAGGCTGTGCAGGTCGGGTGTCAGAACGGCGAGCTGATGTACGACATCGCCAACGGCGTGTACCGGCACCGGCCGCTCACGGCGCAGCCGCTCGACCTGGCGCGGCTCCAGTTCCGCAACCAGCGCGAGAAGGTCGCGCACGACCTCCTGACCCGGCGCGGCGCGGTGCGCATCACGGGCGAGAACCGGATCGCGGGTATCGGGCTGGAACTCACGGGTACGGTGACGGTCACGGAAGAGAAGCGCGACTACCGCCCGCAGATGGTGCTCGCGGACGAGGGGCAGGTGCGCAAGGTGACCTGCACCTGTGCGCCGTTCCGCAAACAGGGCATCAAGGGCGGGCCGTGCGTCCACCTCATCGCGCTCCGGCTCGTGTTCGCGGAGAAGGAGTCGAAGAAGGCCAAGAGCGACGACGCGGTGAAGTTCGAGACGCGCGCGTTCGCCAAGCGCGACGGGGACGTCGAGAACGTCGTCCAGATCTCGCTCGAGCGCGACAAGATCAAGTACCGCTGGGGGCTGAGCGGCCAGACCATGCGACTCCAGACGATGCGGTTCAACAGCGAGGCGGACGCGCGCCAGGCGTACTTCGCCAAGCTCGCGGACCTCGATTCCAAGGGATACCTCGACGCGATTGCGGAATAGGGCCAGAACACGAACTCACCGCAGAGGGCACGAGAGGGCGCGAGAGAAAAACCGAAAAACGGTTCTTCAGTGCTGTCCTTGGTCTTTGCGCCCTCTCGTGTCCTCTGCGGTGAATAATTGCTCCCCGGATCACCATGAGCACCACGACCCCGGCACCCTCTCCCGACGCACAGACCCTGTGGCGCCTGATCGTTCAGGCCGGGGGCATGAAGGCGTACATCGACGGGCAGCTCCGCGAGCGCGGGTTCCTCGTCACGCGCCGCGACGCGGACGCGATGTCCGACCGCGAGAAGGACACCTACAAGAAGGCGCTCAAGCAGGAAGCCGAAGAGCGCCGGAAGCTGCGCCGCGAGACGTGGGGCGCGTACAAGGCGAACCACATTGTCCACCTCGGCGAAGGGGTGTTCTGGACCGACGAGCCGAAGGAAGACAAGTGGGACACGCCGAACAGCGAGGAGCGCGCGGCCGAGAACGAACTGCCCGCGCTCGATAAGGCGGAGCAACTGGCCGAGGCGCTCGGCGTGACGATCCCGCAACTCAAGGGCATGGCCTACCACCGCGACGCGGCCACGAGCCTGCACTACGTCCGGTTCACAATCCCCAAGCGCGACGGCACCGAGCGCCCCATCTGGGCGCCGAAGAAGCGCCTCAAAGCGGCCCAGCGGTGGATCCTGCACCACATCGTCGAACGCTTGCCGGTCCACGGGGCCGCGCAGGGGTTCCTGGTGGGGCGCTCGATCCTCAGCAACGCGCAGGTTCACGAGAACCCGAAAGTTCTCCTGAAGATGGACATCAAGGAGTTCTTCCCGACGATCACGGTGAAGCGCGTGAAGGGCGTGTTCCGCCGCGCCGGGTACCGGGACGGCATCAGCACGCTCCTCGCGCAAATCTGCACCGAGGCGCCGCGCGAGATCGTGAACGTGGAGGGGAAGACCTACTACGTCTCGCTCGGGCCGCGCTGCTTGCCGCAAGGCGCCCCGACCAGCCCCGCGATCACCAACGCGCTGTGTCTCCGGTTGGACCGCCGGCTCGCGGGCCTCGCGAAGCGCTACGGCTGGCGCTACACGCGGTACGCGGACGACCTCACGTTCAGCCTGCCGATGGACCACAAGGGGCCGCCGAAACTCGGCTCGATGCTCGGGTGCGCGCGGCGCATCGTGGAATCGGAGGGGTTCGAGGTCAAAACGGAGAAGACCCGCGTGCACCGCAGCGGCGGCCGGCAGAGCGTGACGGGGCTGGTGGTCAACGGCGACAGTGCGCCGCGCACGCCGCGCAAGCTCCGGCGCCAGCTCCGCTCCGCGCTGCACAAACTGAAGACCGGTAAGCCGCTCAAGGAAGGCGAATCGCTGGCCCGGCTGACCGGCTACGCGGCATTCGTCTACATGACGAACCCGGACCTCGGCCGCAAGATGTTGGCCGACCTTCAGGGCTTCGAGGACAAGCCCAACGGCGAAGCGAAGTGATGCGACTCGGCCTCCGCGAGCGCTTCGTGGAGGAGGCGCGCGGTTTCGCTCCAGTCCCCAAAAAACGAAACCGCATACGAGCGGGAAATGAGATCGATGAGCCGCGGCGAGTAGGGCACGGCTATACTGGGCGGGCAATCCGTGACAAGGTAACGAGAGATGAGCTGGATGAGTTTCGGAATCCCCTCTCCGGTCACAGCAGAGACGGGTATCGCACCCACCGTGTTTGGGCTCCACTTTTGTGGCTGGTCGCACTTGTTAGCGACGAAAATCACCACCTCTTGGACGGGAAGGTAGTTGTCTGGGTAACTCGGGAGTACGGGTGCGGGATCCGTAAGATCGAGAACCCAGAGAACGACATCTGCCGCTTCCCGTGCCCGCGCTGCCAATTCGATCCCCTCGGCTTCCAATCCAAGCGCTTCACGGAATCCAGCAGTGTCCGTCAGTTCGACCGGCCACCCGTCGAATGCCGTGCGAGCGGTCACTGTGTCGCGCGTGGTGCCTGCGGTTGCAGATACGACGGACCGTTGATAACCGACGATCGCGTTGACGAGTGAACTCTTTCCGACATTGGGAGGCCCCGAAACGACCACAGGCCACGGTGCGATCAGGTGGGCGCCGATCGTGCTACCGAGTTCGGTGAGTTGTTGGAGCGATTGATACGCGGCCGGAGGATCAGTTTCGAGTAGCGCGAGGATGCGCCGCACTTCGCGCGCGAACGCGCCGTTGAGTTGGTCGAGGATGATGGACGCGGTGCGGAGCGTCGGGGCGCGCTGTAGTAAGTCGTGCCCTTCGTTCTGTGTGTGGGCGGCGCGTTCGAGGCACCCGTTCGTCAAGAACTGTTCCGTTACCCAGCGCACGACCCGGCGCCCGCCGTGGCAGTGAACTTCGATTGTGTCGCTGGCCGTTCGTGCGAGAACGACTTCGTCGCTTCCAAGGGTGCCGAACCAGAAACGGTTCACTTCGGGTGCTTCTGGCACCGGCTTGCCCGCGGGCCGGAAAAGTTGCCGCGCGAGTTCCCACGCGCGCGGCCCGCGCACTTCGACCGTGGCGATCGCCCCGGCCCCGGGGGGCGTTAGCAGTGACACAACGGTGTCACTCACGGCAGCGCCTCCGCCGCGATGCGCACCCCTTCGAGCGTGAGCGACGGCAGCGCGCGCGTACCCTTAAACCGGGCGCCGAAGTCGAATTGTTCGAGATCGCCCGCCGCGCCGCCAGTGACGAACACCCAGGGCGTCGCGTCGTCTTCGGTGTAGTGATTGACGAGCAGGATCGTGGCGCCGACGATCGCGGCGCGAATACCGGCCAGGATCGCGTCCGTGGTGTTCTTACCCGGCGCAACGACGGTGGGGAGCGTGTCGGCGTCGACGAGCGGCAGTTTCGCCGTGTGCGCGTGCAGCGAATAGGCCATCAGGCGCGGACCGGGGAGGATCACGCCGCCCTGAAACGCGCCTCGTTCGTCGATCAGGTCGATGGTGACCGCGGTGCCGACCGAAACCACGATCGCGGGATGGGGGTGGGCGAAACAGTGAGCGGCGAAGGCATTCACCAGTCGGTCGATTCCGACACGCTCCGGGTGGTCGACCGCGTAACTGAGCGGGACGTCGCGGAAATCGCGGAGAAACGCCACCGTGCTACCGGTGGCTGCTACCCACGCCTGGAACAGCTCGCTCACGGCCGGGTTCACGCTCGCTGCGGCCCAATTCGTCGGACTTGGCAATTCCCACGCGGCGAACTGTTCATTCCAGGTCTCGGGTTCGTCGAGCGGAAGCGACACCATTTCGGTCACGCGACCGCCCGCACACCGACCCCACTTCATCCGCGTGTTGCCGATGTCCACCACCACGTCCGGCGTCACGAGTTGGCCTCGTCACTCGGCGGGGTGATGCTCGTGACCGAAGTGGTTTGGAAGTCGGTGGTGCGGATCGCACCCTCAGTTGAGAATTCGAGTGGCTTCTTGCGCGCGGCGGCTTCGGCCTCTTCGCGCTTGATGGTATCGAGCATCTGTGCCACGCGGCCCACCACGAGCTGAAGCCCCTCACCGGTCACGGCCGAGATGAGCAGCACTTCGCGCCCGAGGTCCGCGGCGAGTTGGTCGCGCACTTCGTTCGCGCCGGTCAGTTCGGCCTTGCTCACGCACACCACTTCCGGTTTGCCGTCGAGCGGCACGGCGTACTCTCGCAGTTCCTTGCGAATGAGGTGGTAGTTCTTGACGGGGTCGGAGCCGTCGGTCGGGAACGGTTCGACGAGGTGGATCAGCACCCGCGTGCGCTCGACGTGCCGCAGGAACTCGTGGCCCAGCCCCACGCCCTGTGCCGCGCCCTCGATCAGCCCCGGCAGGTCGGCGAGGACGAACCCGTTGTCGCCGATGGTGACGATGCCGAGGTTCGGGGACTTCGTCGTGAACGGGTACGACGCGATCTCCGGCGTGGCGCGCGACACCCGCGAGAGCAGCGTGGACTTGCCCGCATTCGGGAACCCGACGAGGCCCGCGTCCGCGATCACCTTCAGTTCGAGCGAGACCCAGCGCTCCTCGCCCTCTTCGCCCGGCTCGTACTCGCGCGGCGCGCGGTTGGTCGAGCTTTTGAAGTGGACGTTCCCGCGCCCGCCGCGCCCGCCCTTGGCGACGATCACCTCATCGCCGGGTTGCACCAGGTCTTTGAGCACGTTGCCGCGCTCGCGGTCGCGGACAATGGTCCCCGGCGGCACGAGCAGCACAATGCCCTCGGCGTTCTTGCCGGCGCACTTCGCCCCGGACCCGGCTTCGCCGCTCTTGGCCTTCCAGTGCTTCTTCATCGTGAGGCCGGCGAGGTTGTCCGCGTTCGGGTCGGCGCGGACGATGACCGAGCCGCCGTTGCCCCCGTCGCCGCCGTCCGGCCCGCCGAGCGGGATAAATTTTTCCCGGCGGAACGACGCGGCCCCGCGGCCCCCGTCCCCGCCCTTCACGAACAACTCAACGCGATCGACGAACATTGCGGTAACGTCCAAAGTCGTAAGGTCTAAAGTCCTAAAGTCGGTCCGAGTCATTGTAGACTCGCGAACCTAACTTCACGACTTTGGACACGGATTACATGCGCTCGACAACACGAATACCGAGTAAATCGAGCGCCTGTTTGATGACCCGGCTGACCAGATCGACGAGCAGCAAGCGACTGTCCTTCAGTTCTGGCGACTCGGCCTTCAGCACCGGGCAGTTCTCGAAGAACACGCTGTAACTCTTCGCCAGATCCCACAAGTAGCTGGTAATGAGGTGCGGTAGGTAATCGGCGGCCGCGGCCTCAACCGCTTCCGGAAAGCGCAGCAACTGGAGCACCAGCGCGCGTTCGGCCACGTGTGAAGTAATCAGCGCCGGCGGGTTGGTGCGGAAACGCGATTCACCAACTTCGCCCTTGCGGAAGATCGCGCGGCAGCGCGCGTATGCGTACTGCATGTACGTAGCCGTGTTACCGTTCGTCGCGAGCATTTTCGCGAAGTCGAACGTGTAATCGGTGGTGCGGTTTTGACTCAGGTCCGCGTACTTCACCGCACCGATTCCGATCGCCGATGCGATATTGGTTTTCTCTTCTTCAGCGAATTCGTCCCAGTTCGGAACGTCGTGCCCTTGCGCGCTGCGCTTCCAGTGGATCAACTCGAACAGGCTGCCGCCGAGTTCAACGGCCCGTTCGAGAAGTTGCATCAGTTCCGTGGCCCCGCCCTCTCGCGTCTTGAGGGGCTTCCCGTCCTTGCCGAGTACCGAACCGAACTTCACGTGTTCGAGTGCCATTGAGGTGTACCCCCAGCGGCGCGCGCCCTCGAACACGTTGGCGAAGTGCTGTCCCTGGCGGAAATCCACGACGTACAGTGCCACGTCCGGCTTGAATGTCTCGGCGCGGTATTTGACCGTCGCGAGGTCGGTGGTGGTGTAGGTGAACGCGCCGTCGCGCTTGCGGATCAGAGACACGTTCTCCGGTCCGAAGCGGATGATGAGCGATCCCCCCTCGCCCTCTTCCGACACCCCGGCGGCCTGAATCGATTCGACCACGTCGGCGAGCATGGGCTGGTAAAAACTCTCGCCGTGTTCGTGATCGAACGGCAGGATTTCGAGCTTCCTGTAAACTTTGTGGATCTCCTCCATACACGGCGGCATGAACTCGCACCACAGTTTCAGGTTCTCCGCGTCGCCCGCGTGGAGTTTCGCCGTTTCTTCGCGACAAGCATTCGCGACCGGGTTGGGAGCGGGCGGCCCTTTCGCCCCCCCCTCGTCGTCATCGTCGTCGGGATCGCTCGCGCGCTTCAGCCCGTTGATGTACACGCGCGTCAGTTCCGCGACCGGGTTCGTCTGGAACGCGGCCTCGTCGCGGTGGTGCGTGAACCCGCGCGACAGAATATCGACGGTCGTCGTGAGGTTGCGGATGAGAACGTACAGGCGCGCGAGTTCGCGCACGGGGTTCTTTTTGTACGCCTCTTTGTTGAGGAACGTGCGGTAGCCGTAGAGCAGGATACCGAACTGCGTGCCCCAGTCGCCGAGGTGGTTGTCGGCGATGACCGTGTGACCGAGGAAGCGGAGAACGCGAGTGAGTGCGTCGCCGATGATCGTGCTGCGGAGGTGCCCGACGTGGAGCGGTTTCGCCACGTTCGGCGAACTGTAGTCGATTACGAACGTCTTTGATTTCGCCGCGAGCGAGACACCGAGCTTCTGATCTGTGGCAATTCCCGCGATCGCTTTGGCGAGGAAATCTGGTTTCAGGCGCAGATTGATGAACCCCGGCCCTGCTACTGTCGGTGGTTCCAACACGTCGTTGGCGGGAAGGGCGGCGATGAGTGCCCTAGCAACGTCTTGCGGTTTCTGGCCGAGCGCCTTCGCGAGCGCCATCGCGCAGTTCGCCTGGTAGTCGCCGTGGTCCGCGTTCGAGGCCGGCTTGATGGCGGCGAGCAGGTCCGGCACCTTCGCCTGGTCCGGCGCGAGTGCGGTCAGCGCCGGCTCGAACAGGGAGCGGATTTGCGTCAGCAGGTTCATCGCGGCGGCCCGGAGGTCTCAACTAAAGCGACTATCGGCCGAAACCGACACCCCTTAGAGGCGCGGTTCGGCCGATAGGTTCGTTATAGGAAGGCTCACGGGACCGCCCCGTGAGCGATACGGGTTTAGTCTTCGTGCTCCCAGTCCACCTTGATCGCGTCGGCCCACAGCTCTTCGAGCTTGTAGTAGTCGCGGGTGTCGGGGTCGAACACGTGAATCACGATGTCGCCGTAGTCCTGAACGATCCACTTACTCGCCTCGTACCCTTCGATGCCGAGGCGAATGTCGCCTTCGGCGCGGAGGGCGGCGTCCGTTTCCTCAGCCAGGGTGTGAATCTGGCGGCGGCTGGCGCCGGTGGCGATGATGAAGTAATCGAACAGGGGGGTGCAGGGACGAAGGTCCAGCACCAAAATGTCGCGCCCCTTATTGTCGGCGATGGTTCTCGCCGCGAGGCAGGCCCGGTGAAGGGCGCTGCTAATGGGGCGGGCGGAGTGTGGGGCGGGCACCGTGCTCACCGTGTTCAACGTAGCGGTGTTCAAGTGGCCTCCTTCAGGGCATGGGTGTTGCCTCCGGAGGGGCGGGGTGCCGCGTCCCAACAGGTGTGAAATGCACCGTTGTCGTGGGCCTTCCTCCGGGGTCGATTCGACGACCGAGCCATGCCGGCTGATGCGCGGTGCGGGACGCCCGCACCTTCTAAAAGTATCATCAGCCGGGTTGTGTCATGCGTCAAGCAACATGGCCTCGATTCCCCAAATGCGGCGCATTACATGCGCTCCAGCCCCTACTTTTGTTTCCTAATCCGAACTTTCGACCGCCCCGGGCTTAACAAAGCCTTCAAATCTGTGGGTCTGGGGCTTGGCGGGACGGACACAGACTCGTAACCGCGGGTTCGTTTCCGGGCACCGTATTCGCAATACGGACGCGAATCTGTATCCTTCTCGTAACACGGGTTATCAGGGTCGGCGTTCGCACCGGCCCGGTCGCATTCGATACCCGGCCCAACCTCTTCTGAACCGAAGCTGTCTCACATGAGTCGCCGCGTCCTCGTCGCTCCCGCTCCGCTCCGCGAGATCGAGTTCACTTACGGTCCCATTCTTCGGGGAGCGGGCTACATTATTGAATATCCGCCTCGCGACAATGTTCTCACCGAAAAACAGATGAGCGTGGCCGAGCTGCTGGCCCAGCTCCCGGGGTGCGTCGCGACGCTCGCGGGCAGCGAGCCGTACACGCGGGAGGTCATCGCGAAGGCGGCGGACGCGGGGTTGAAGGTCATCGCCCGCGCCGGGGTGGGGTACGACGCGGTGGACCTGCAAGCCGCGACCGACCACGGCGTCGCGGTGTGCTACGCCCCCGGGACGAACCAGGACGCGGTCGCCGAACACGCCTTCATGTTCATGCTCGCACTCTCGCGGAAACTGCGCGAGCAGGACATCGAGATGCGGGCCGGGCTGTGGCCGCGCCGGGCGGTCGGTAACCTGCGGGGAAAGATGCTCGGGATCATCGGCCTCGGGCGTATCGGGAAGGCCGTAGCGAAGCGCGCGATTCCCTTCGATCTGAACGTGATCGCGACCGAAATCGAGCCGGATCATGCCTTTGCGGAAGCCCATAACGTCAAACTGGTGCCGCTCGACGAACTGCTGAAGCAATCGGACATCGTCACACTACACGTGCCGAAGACGCCACTCACGAAGAACCTCATCAACCGCGAGACGCTCGCACTGATGAAGTCGACCGCGTTCGTGCTGAACACGTCGCGCGGCGGGGTGGTTCACGAAAAAGACTTGTACGACGCGCTGGTAGCTAACAAAATCGCCGGAGCGGGGTTGGACGTGTACGAGGTCGAGCCGCCTCAAACGAACCCGCTGTTCGGACTCGATAACGTGATCCTGACCGCACACACGGCCGGGGTGGACCAGCAGTCGCGCCAGGACATGGCGCGGGTACCGGCGCAGGCCATCGTCAAACTACTCGCGGGCGAGTGGCCGGCCGACTGGGTCGTGAACCCGCAGGTCAAAGAGAAGTTCTTCGCACGGTCCGTTTAGTTCCACTTCGCAGGCGAGCGTGGCTGATGCCCGAAGACGTGATCGAAATCGACCGCCTCGTGGTGCGTTACCGCGGGAAACCGGCCCTGGACGGGCTGAACCTGCGGGTACCGCGCGGTTCCGTGTACGCCTTCCTGGGCGACAACGGCGCGGGCAAAACGACCACGATGAAGATCCTGACGGGGCAGGTGCCGCCCGACACCGGGCGCGCCAGTATCCTCGGGCTGGACTGCTGGACGAAGGCCACGGAACTGCGGTTCCGCGTCGGGTACATGCCCGAGCGCCCGCGATTTTATGAGTGGATGAGCGTCGCCGATATCGGCTGGTTCACCGCATCGTTCCACCGTCCCGGGTTCCTGGAACGCTACCGCGAGTGGGCGGGCAAACTCGGGCTCGATTCCAACAAGCGCCTCAAAGACCTCTCGAAGGGCGGGTACGCGCGGGTGGGACTGGCACTCGCGCTCGCACCCGACCCGGAAGTGCTCCTGCTCGACGAACCCACCTCCGGCCTGGACCTGCTCACGCGGCGCGAGTTTCTGGCAAGCCTCGCGGACCTCGCGGCGAGCGGGCGCACGATCTTCATCACGAGCCACTCGATCGCCGAACTCGAACGGGCCTGCACCCACGTCGGCCTGCTCCGCGACGGGCAAATGATCCTCTCGACGACGCTGGAAGAGGTGCGGAAGAAGATCCGGCGCCTCAGCTTGCGGTTCACCGACGCCCCGCCCGACCCGTCCGGCCTCGGGACGATCCTGGAGCGCTACGGCACCGGGCGCTTCTGGCAGGTGCTCGTGAAAGACCCCCACCCCGAAGCGGTCGCGGCCCTGCGCCAGCGGGCGGACATATCCGATTTCGAGGACGTGTCGGTGTCGCTCGAAGAGGTGTACGCCGGGCTGATGGCGAAATCGGGCGCGCCGGGCGACAACGGCGTGATTCCGATGGTTCGGAAGGTCGAATAACACGGCTCCGTGTGGCTTTCTGTAGCCGGCCTCTGCGAGGCGGGGAACCGCAGACAAAGGGCGTCCCGGCCTCGCAGAGGCCGGCTACAGAAGACCACCAAGACAAAACGATATCGGCACTTTTTCGCACGCTCATGTGCGCTCGGCTCACAAACCGAACACGAACTGTCTTCCAGCGAAGTGAGTACCCATGATCCGCGCCATCGTGTGGAAGGAGTTCCGCGAGCAGTGGGTGATCGGCCTCACGCTGATCGTGTTGGGCGGCGGGTTGCTCGTCGGGGCCGCGCAGTTGGGCGATCCGCCGTCGTCGGGGGCGTCGGCGCTCGACGTGGTTCGATCACTCGGATTGGGGCGATTGGCCACGCTCATGCTCGTGGTGACGTCGGGGATGGTTTGCGGGGGCGCGCTGTTCGCGGCCGAGCGCGAGGCGGGGACGATGACGTTCCTGGAGGTGCTCCCGGCCGCGCGGTGGGCGCTGTGGCGGACGAAACTCGTGGCCGGGTTCGCCCTGGCACTGGTTCAGACCTGCGTGGTTTTGGTTCTCGCGGCGGCGCTGGGGTTAGCCGATCTCTCGTTCGCCGGGCGGCTCGTGATGTACGGGCTGCTGGCGTTCGCGTGGGGGGCGCTCGGGTCCACGCTGGCCCGGACCACGCTCGGTTCGGTCGGGATCGCGATCCCGGCCGCGACGATCGCGACGTTCGTGTTCCTCGTGCCGATCTGCCTCGCGTTCGCGCCGCGGGGATCGAACTTCCCGCGGCCGATCGGCTGGGTGGCGTTCGAGGTACTCATGCTGCTGACGCCGCTGATCGTGTCCGGCCGGGCGTTCACCGCGCCCGACCGCGCCCGGGCGACGCGCCGCGGGCACTCGACATCAACCACGCGCGCGCTCGTGTGGCTGTGCACGCGGCAGCTCCGGGTGGTCGCCCCCGTTCTGTCCGCGTTCGCGCTCGCGTTCGGGTTCATGTTCCTGATGCCCGAAGTGCGGGCCGTGTTCGTTTGGCCGCCCGTGGCGCTCGTCGCCGGGGTGCTGGCGGGCGTTACCGCGTTCGGCGACGAACAGGCGCACCGGATCGCTCCCTTTTGGGCCGAGGGGCGGCTCCCGCTCGGGCGCGTGTGGCGCGTGAAGATCGGGCTGCACCTGCTCCTGGTCCTCTGGTTGCTGTTCCTGGTGGCCCTCCCGTCCGTGGTTCGCACGCAGTTTGAATCGCACACGCGGTTCGGCCACGGGCGCGGGCCGTTCGCCATTATCTTCCACGAACGCTTGTTCGACGAGCTCGGACCGCAGGCGTGGAAGTACCTCCTGCTGCCGGCCGTGTACGGGTTCGCGACCGGGCACTTGTGCGGGCTGCTGTTCCGCAAGCTGGTCGTCGCGTGCGGGGTCGCGCTGATGGTCGGCGGGTGCCTGTCGGCGCTGTGGGGGCCGTCGCTGCTGGCGGGCGGCGTGCTGCACTGGCAGGTGTGGCTGCCGGCGGTTGTGTTGCTCGTCACCGCGCGACTGATTCTCCGGTCCTGGACGACGGACCGGGGCGTCCAGCACGGGCCGCTGTTGCGCTTGGTGGGCGGGATTAGCGCGGCGCTGCTCGCGTTCGCGGTCGGTATCGGGTACCGGGTGCTGGAAGTCCCGGACGACGCGAGCGGGGCCGCCGACATCGCGTTCGTTAACTCGCTCCCGGGGTTCGATGAGAACGTCGCGGGGCGCGAGTTCCGCGCCGCGGCCGAACGGTACGCGCGGGCGGCCGCGGCCGTCGCACCGGAGCCGGACCGTCAACCCGGGGGGCGCGGACGGCCACGGGTGGACGAGCGGCTGGAGATCGTGCTGCGCCAGGGGTGGCCGGCCCACGACGCGGAGCTGGCGTCGTGGTTGGACCACGTGTTTTTGGACCCACATTTGACCGCGGACGAGGCGCCCTGGCCCGTGATGGCCGCGGGCGCGGCGGACAAGCCGGTTGGCGTGTTCGAGTCGCCCCAACTGGTCAACACCGCGGCGGCGACCGCGGCGAGTTTGGAAAACGCGCGCCGCATGGCCGTCACGCTGCTGGCCCGGGGGCTCCAGCGCCAGGCGGCCGGGGAACCTGGTGAGTTCCTGCCCGCGTTGCGCACCGTTATGGCCCTGGTCCGGAACCTGCGCCACGGGTCCGGGGTGCTGGCGCTCGTGGTCGGACTGGAGGTCGAGCGCATGGCCCTCCTCGCCGCGGACCGGTGGCTGGAGCGGTTCGCCGGACCCACCGAGCGGCTCCGCGAGGTGATCCGGGTGTTGGAAGAGGGGGACACGGGTGGCGACCTGGACGTGGAGCCGCACTACCTCGCGGACCGGTACGTGCTCCGCGAACAAATGCGAGTACCGGGCCAGTGGCTCGCGCCCCATCTGGTCACGGCGGGCGGGAGCGACGAACTGGCCGCGGCGGAAGCGGACCTGGTTTCGTTCGCGTGGACCGTACCGTGGGAGCGCGAGCGCACGCGCCGGTTGGTCGGCCTCGGGTTCGAGCAGGGGTTCCCGGGACCATCTTTACAGCACACGCTATTTTTAGTGGGGCGCCCGGGGGCCGGATTGTTCCTCGCCCGGAACCGGTCGATCGGGGACGTGGTCGAAACCGAGCGCTACCTCCGGGTGATGCGCCGGGTGGGGGCCATCAAGTTCGCGTGCCGCGCGCACCTGATGGATCGAAAGTCCACGCCCGCGACGCTGGCGGAACTCGTTGCCGGGGGCTACCTCCGTGCGGCGCCCGTCGATCCCTATTCCGACGGGCGCGCGTTCGGGTACCGAATTTCCCCGGGAGAAGAACTCCGTTCGTCGACTCAGCTCCGGGGCGGACCGGCCGACGATACGATGATTCGCACCGTGAGCGCGGGCCAGATCCTGGTGTGGAGCGTCGGGGCCGACCGGACCGATCAGGGCGGTCACGTCGCCCCCGGCGGCGTGCGCGCGGAAGACATCGTGTTCCTCGTGCCCATGCACGCGATCGAGTTCAAGTAAAGCGGAACAAAGCGGGAGGCGAAACGGCCGCAAATGAAGACGATGTGAACCCGCCCCACAAGAGGGCGCGAGCGGGCACACAAACAACGGCTCGATCTGTGGGTTTTTGTGGGCGGAGTTCGCCCCTCACACCCCGACACCCGCGCCGTGGACCAGTTCCTCCCACACTTCCTCCAGCACGACGAGCGCGTTGCCCGGGATCGGGAGCGTGGAGTACGCCATCCGCGTGTAGAGGTTCGCGAGTCGAGCGACTGATTCCGCGCGATCGGGAAACGCTTCTCCCACTCGGCGCGCGAACTCCAGCGCAGTTTCGGTCGGTTCGCGCCCCGCGTCGCGGTCCCAGGCCCACGCATCGAACGCTTCAAATGAGTACGCAATGAGTTCCGACGGGTCGCGCCCGTCCGCGGTGCCGTCGGCGAACGGGTTCGAGTACGCGCTGAAGGGCGGCGGGCGCACGGGCGCCAGTGGCCGGGCTTCGTCCGCGCGACTCTTGCGGACCGTGCTGGTCTTCTGACCGAACAGGTTGGCCCACCACGCGCGGATCGCTTCGAGCCAGCGCCGAGCCCACTCGGTGAACGGCGCGAGGTACTTCAGCACGCCGAAAAACAGCCCGAAGATGACTGCGAGAATAATCAGCGCGAACACGATCCATTTCACGCCCTTCGCGACTTGGGCCAGTACGCCACTGAGTTGCGAATCGGGCGGCGAGCTACTGTTCTGATTGCGGTCCCCGCCGTCCTCCTTCGCGTCCTCGGATTCGCGATCCGAACCGCCCCCGCGACTGTCGTCTTGATCCTTTGGAGCTTCGGACTCGTTCCCCGAACTCTTCCCTTTGCCCTTATCGTTCCCGCCGGACTGGTCGCCCTTCTTCCCGCTGCCGCCCTTGCCGTCCTGTCCCTTCCCCCCGATCCCTTATCGCCCTTGTTCCCACCACCGGGGTTCCCGCCCTTCCCACTCGCGGACCCGTTGCCGGCCTTGGTCTTGTTCCCCCCGCGGCCGTCCCCCTCGCCGGCCGAATCACCGAGTTGGGCGTACTTTGAAGCGTCGCGCTTGGCCTTCCCCGCGCGCTCGATGCCGAACCAGGGCACTTCGGAGTGCGGGCGCGGGAGGAACGCCCCGAACACCAAGAACACCACGATGAGTATCCCGCCCAGCCCGAGCCAGCTCGCGGTCATCGCGCCGGGCACTTTCGCCTTGCGCTGCCGCAAATAGCGCCGAACCCCCAGAAGACTCGTGGTCACGAGCAGCCCGAGCGCGCTCGCAATGTACACCGTCATTTGAACGAGCGTCGCCCACCGGCGCTTGTCGTCGTTGGAGTCAACGAGCGACTGCCCGAGCGCGAATAGCGGGAGTGCCGCGAGCGCGAAGTACAGCACCCACACGCCCGGAGTGTGACCCGTTTTGCGCTGCGATTCGCGGTGCGCCTTGTACTTCTCGATCCAGTCCCACAAGCGCGAATCGTGCTGCGCTTTCTTTTTCTTCCCGCGCCGCTTGCGCTCCGGTTTCGCTTTCGGTTGGGAGGCACCCCCGACCTCGCGGTCGGGGTTCGCCTTCTCGTCGTCCGCATCGAGGCCCGCCGCCGAGAGCAGCCCGCGCCCACTCGCTTCCGCCTTCTCGTCGATGTGCGTGCAGTCCCAGGTGAGTTTGTGCGCGCTCCACCAGACGAGGACGAGCAGCCCGAGGTTGACGAGCCAGCCCCAGGACTTGAGCCACCCACCGGGGTACTCGACGTATGAAAGCAGCGCGAGGTACGTGACGATCGCGAGCGCGACGCCATAAATCTTGGCGCGCCCGGCGTCGTACTGGATGGAAATGCGCGCGACGAGCACCGCGGCGAACACGAAGAAGAAGATCGTGTACAGCAGCCGGTCCGAGTACCGCCCCTCGTACAGCACTTCGATGAGGAAGAACACGAGGCTGCCGACCATGAGCATGACGAGCGCCGGGCTGAGCGCGGTCACGACGTAGTCGGCAACGGACGGCGATTCGCGTTCGGAGGCCATGCGAGTTTTCTATAAGTTGCCCGCGGCGCGCAACCGAATGCGCCGCAACCCATTCATGACGCTTCTCGCCTACTGCGGTTTCGCGGCTGCCCTGAAGCCGGAGACCGCGTTCCTCAAAACAACCCGAAACTGCCGCGCCCGGGTTGATCCCGCACCCCAAGTCGGGCAAGATAGAAGCACTCCTGCCCGCCTTCCGCTCATCGACCCGCGAGCCGGCCTCATGCGCATATCAATGTTCGCTGTTATCGCCTTATTGCCCCTCAGCGCAGTGGCTCGCGCCGCGGAACCGATCGACAACGATTACTTCGAGAAGAAAGTACGGCCGATTCTGGTCGCGAACTGCGTGAGCTGCCACGACGCGAAGAAGCAAAAGGGCGGTTTGCGGCTCGATACGAAAGCTGAGTTCGCCAAAGGTGGCGAGAGCGGCCCCGCCGTTACCCCCGGCGCCCCGGACAAGAGCCAGCTCGTCGCGGCCGTCGGCTACGCGGGCGAAGTCAAAATGCCCCCCAAGGGCAAGCTCTCGGACGGTGACATCGTGATCCTCACCGAATGGGTGAAGGGAGGCGCACCGTGGCCCAATGACGGCGCGGGAACGGGAACTGCCGGTGCGGGTGCGAAGTTCGACCTCCAGGCGCGGGCGAAGGCGCACTGGTCGTTCGGCGCGATCAAGCGGCCCCAACTGCCCCAAGTCGCGAACCCCAAAGCGCAAGTCACGAACGAAATCGACCGGTTCCTGCTCGCGAAACTCGACGCGGCCGGTCTCACGTTCGCGTCCCCGGCCGAAAAGCGCACGCTGTTGCGCCGGATCTACTTCGACCTGACCGGCCTTCCGCCGGCGCCCGCTGATATTGATGCGTTCCTCAAAGACGATTCGCCGAACGCTTACGAAAAGGTCGTCGAGAAGCTGCTCGCCTCGCCCCAATACGGCGAGCGCTGGGGCCGGCACTGGCTCGACCTCGTGCGCTACGCAGAAACGCAGGGCCACGAATTCGATTACGAGATCCCTGAAGCGTGGCGCTACCGCGACTACGTGATCCGCGCGTTCAACGCGGACGTGCCGTTCGACCAGTTCCTCACGGAGCAACTCGCGGGTGACCTGTTGCCCCCGCGACGCGGGAAGGACGGCACGAACGAAGCACTCGCCGCGACCGGGTTCTGGTGGCTCGGAGAAGCGAAGCACTCTCCCGTCGATTCGCGTGCCGAGTTCGCCGAGCGCATCGACAACCAGATTGATGTGCTCGGCAAAGCGGTGTTCGGGCTCACGATCAGTTGCGCCCGGTGCCACGACCACAAATTCGACCCGATCGCGACCAAGGACTACTACGCGCTGTTCGGGGTACTGAGCAGTTCGCGCTACAACCGCGCCGATGTGAGCGATCCCGCTTCCGCACTCAAGTTGCTCAACGAGCTAAAGACGGTTCGCGCAGAATTGGATCGTGTGCTAACGCCCGCGAAGCCCGCCGGGGCCAATGCTGCTCGCGCGGCGCAAGGAACGACCTGGCGCGAAAAGGCCGTCGAGTTCGAGCGCTTCGACGGCGAGTGGCACAAGCGCTGGTTCGCCGACGGGCTGGCGTTCCGCCCCGAAGCCGCTTCCGGGTTCCCGCACAGTGGCCTGGAAGCACGCAAACTCGTGGGTTCGCTGCGATCACCCACGTTCACCATCGATAAGCCCTACTTCGCGGTCCGCGTGGCGGGGCGCAGTGCCCGGGCGCGCCTCATTCTCAACGGCCTGCAACTCATCCAAGACCCGATCTACGGCGGCCTCGCGCAGTCGATCAACCACGGCGAAGAACTCCGCTGGATGGTGTTCGACCTCCGAATGTGGAAGGGGCAACCCGCGTACCTGGAGTTGCTCGACGACGGCCCAGGATGGGTCGCGGCCACGGAAGCGTGGTTCGCGGACGCCCCGCCCCCGAGCGAACTGGGCACGAAAGTGAAGTCCCCCGAGCATCCCGTTGGTGCGAGCGCGGAGGCGGACAAGCTCGTCACCCGTATCCGTGAACTCGAAGCGAAACTTCCCGACGCCCGGCGCGCCCCAGTGATGGCCGACGGCAACGGCATCAACGAGCACGTGTTCATCCGCGGGAGCCACAAGAACCTCGGCGCCG
Source organism: Gemmata sp. SH-PL17 (assembly GCF_001610855.1). Taxonomy (NCBI): domain Bacteria; kingdom Pseudomonadati; phylum Planctomycetota; class Planctomycetia; order Gemmatales; family Gemmataceae; genus Gemmata; species Gemmata sp. SH-PL17. Next base: position 6,087,600 of record NZ_CP011271.1, on the reverse strand, counting down.
AGGCGCCGCGTGCCACGCTCGAAGCGTTCGGCAAGTCCGCGTTCACCAGTAGTGGGAGCGGGCGCCTCGAACTCGCTCGCACCATCACCGACTCATCGAACCCGCTCGTCGCGCGCGTGATCGTGAACCGGCTCTGGAAGCACCACTTCGGCGAGGGCATTGTTCGCAGCCCCGACGATTTCGGCATCCAGGGTCAGGCCCCCACGCACCCGGAACTCCTCGACTGGCTGGCGACCGAACTGGTCGCGAAGAAGTGGAGCCTGAAGTCGATGCACCGACTGATGGTACTCTCCACCGCGTACCGGCAGTCGAGCCGCGCGACCCCGGAACAGACCGCGAAGGCGGTCACGGCCGATCCGCAGAACAAGCTGCTCCACCGGCAAAACGTGAAGCGCCTGGAAGCCGAAGCGATCCGCGACAGCGTCCTCGCAGTCAGCGGGCGGCTCGATCCCAAGATGGAGGGCCAGGGCGCTCTCCCGTTCCTTACCGACCACCAGGTCGGGCGCGGGCGCCCGGGGTCCGGGCCGCTCGACGGCGACGGCCGGCGCAGCGTATACCTGCAAGTGCGCCGGAACTTCATCAACCCGATGTTTACCGCGTTCGACTACCCCACCCCGTTCACCGCGATCGGCCGGCGCACGGTGTCCAACGTCCCGGCCCAGGCGCTCGTGATGCTGAACAACCCGTTCGTGATCCAGCAGGCGGAACTGTGGGCGAAGCGCGTCCTCGCCGCGCCCGGCCAGAAGCCCGACGAGCGCGTGCGCCAGATGTACGTGACCGCGTTCGGGCGCGAACCCACGGTCGACGAGCGCACCAGTGCGGTCGCGTTCGTCACCGAGCAGTCCACGGAATACGGCAAGCCCGACCACCCGAAAGCCTGGGCCGACCTCGCCCACGTGCTACTCAACGCGAAAGAGTTCATCTTCGTGGAGTGAAGAAGAGAAATACAGCCACGGATGAACACAGAAAACACGGACCAAGACGGATCGCAGATCCTGTTTTGTTGAAGCCTTCTTAACCGTTAGCGGTCGAGAGCGTGAGACCGTGCCTCAACACTTGCGCGTGCGGCTCTCGTCGGAGCGCCAAGAAAGCCTCCGGGCAAGTGTCAACGAGCGGGTGCTTCCCGTGCCTGTTTACTTCCGCGCACTCAACGATCCACCGCGCTTTACTTCTTCGCGCGTTCGAGGCGCAGGAAGGTCGCGGCGTAAGCAAAATCCGGGAGCGGCCGCTCCTCGTTGAAGTGCGGGAAGCGCCCGCCCAGCAACAGGTGGTCGTCGTCGAAACTGTAAATGTACGCGACCGCGCCTTCCGCTGCTTCTCGTCGGTGTAGGTGAGCGTGAGGCACTTGGGCCGTACCGAGGTGTCCGCCGTGAACGTCCCCTCGGTCACGCGGTTGACCCGGAGCGTGTTGTCGTTAGCGCTCTCGGTTTGCCGGCTTAGCGCCTTTTGACAACAAGAACTTGGCGATCTCGTCGCGCTTACTTCCCCGGGCGATATCGAGCGGTGTGCGCGCTGGCACCGGCTCGGAAAATTCCGGTGCCACGTTGGGCGGACCCGACGGTATTCGTTGTGGTGGGAGGTATTGGGTGGCGGCGTTCACGTCGGCTCCTTTGTCGATGAGCAGGCGAACGACGTCCTCTTTTTCGGCGCTGACAGCGAAGTGAAGTGGGGTCCACCCCGAACCGCCGTCGGCCTGAATGTCGGCCCCTTTGTCGAGGAGCAGTTTGACGGTGGAGAGGTGGCCGCGCACCGCGGCGCGGTGGAGCAGCCCCCACGAGTCGCCGTGACTCGGTTTCCGATTCCCGACAAACTTGAGCCGCTCATTTACCCATTTGGGGTGCTTGTCGAGCATCGCGCGCAGGTGATCGACCTCGCCCCGCTCGGCGAACTGGTGCGTGGCGGCGATCAGTGCAACCTCATAGGGGTCGACTTCTACTACTCGTGGGTTTGCCTTCTGCCCGGGGGCCGGCGGCAATCGTGGAATAACCGGCTCCTGACCTTTGGCCCACGCACACGAAATCAGGACCACAGTCAAAACACATCTGAGCATTTGCGTCTACCGCTTGCAAAGGGGCCGAATGCGACATTCCGTCGCGCACTGTACCGACCGCGTCACGCAATTTCACCCGCAAACGGACCGCTGCCGACCGGCCGTTCGCCAATATTACCCGGCCCCGGATCACCCCAGATACTTCTTCGGGATCTCCGCGCCTGCGACGTATTGCAGCTTGGCGATCTTACACATCTGGTACACGTTGATGCGGAAGTCCGGGCACGTGCTGACGAGACAGTACGCATCGGTGGGCGTGAACCCGTACTCGGTGATGAGCCAGTCCATGAGGTGGAACGTGGCCGTTTCGACCGCGGACTCCAGCGGCTTGTCCGCGAACACGGACACGAGCGCGTCCGGCTTCTCGATCCGCACCCACGGCACGCGCTTCTGCTTCACCAGCTCCAGTTTCACGCGGACGGTCGCCTTCGTCTCGGCCGCGGTCCCGGTGAACTCGGTGTCGCCCTGGCTCGCGTGGACGTCGCCCAGGTAAAACAGCGCGCCGGGGTGGTACACGGGCACGAAGACGCGGTTGCCGACCGCCGCGTCGCGGATGTCGAGGTTCCCGCCCCACGGCCCCTGCCCGTCCAGGCTGGTCACCACCTCGCGGTCCGGGCACACCCCGAGCGTGCCCACGAAGGGCGTGATCGGCCACCGGATCTTGTCGCTGAAGTGCAGCGTGCCGTCGCGCGTGGTGCCGCTGGCGCCCGGGGTGTGCTTGAAAATCTTCGTCGTGTAGTCGCCGGACAGTTCCGGCCACCGGGTCGATTCGCCCAGCGGCCCGCGCCGCGGACCGATCGCGATCCATGAATAGTCATCGACCACGATGTCTTCGAGCGCGATAACGAGGGCGTCGCCGCGCTCCGCGCCCTCGAGGTACACCGGGCCGCCGACCGGGTTCGCGTGCGGCGGGGACCGGTCGAACCCCGGGCGCTTCCCGGGGATCGCCTTGTCCGCCGGCGACTTGAAGTACCCGGTGCTCGCGTCGTAGGTCTCGATCTCGAACGACTCGCCCGGGCGCACGCGCAACAGGGGCTCGTCGCGCCAGTCGAAGGCGTACTTCCGCGCTTGCTCGCGGGTGATCCGTTGCACGAGTGAAACTCCTGATAGTTGGTGCGAACTCGCCAGAAATTGCGGGAGTTCGGCACCGGTGTGTGCCTGTTGAGGGTCCGAAGCTCTCGCCGCGCGGTGCGGTGCAGGGCCACACCGCGCAAATCTGGATCGCTCCTGCCCTGGCAAAGCATAAGGCACTTCGGGGCGCCAAGCTCCTCCAATCCGGTGGTACTCGCGCCCCGAACGGCGCTCCGAGGTGAGGGAACCGAGAACGGGTAAGCGGGCACGTCCAATACGCTTCCGGTTCGCCTGATTTTTTCAAGCGTTCTCACGACGACAGTCGGCGAACGACGCCCAAAAACTGAAGAGCACCTGCAATTCCCCCAGGCAAATCAAGCGAATGAATACGCGCTGGTCCGGGGCGTAAAGTACGCGAGCTCCAGTGCCCATAACGTCACTATAAACATCATTTTATTGTAATCTGCCAAGACCATGATCCCGAGCGGGCTGCGAAAAATAATTCCGGCTGCCGCAAAATGCGGCGGAAAATTATTGACTCGAGATACACAACTATAGTAAAAACGTTTTTCAATGAGTGACTTAATCGCTAAGTCTTCTGAAGGCCAATCCTGGCTCTCGCGTTGCGCCGTGTGCCTCGTCGGGCTTTATTTTCTCGCGGCGGCCGCACTGAAGCTGTTCTCGGACGGGTCCGTATCGGCCGGGGAGATGGTGTACACGCCGGCGCTGCGGTTCCTCGCTGTGCAGGCCGAAATTGTTCTCGGAACGTGGCTGATTCTCGGGCGGTGGCGGCTCGCGGCGTTTATGTCGGCGTGCCTGCTACTCGCGATGTTCGCTCTGCTCAGCCTGTTCAGCTTCCTTCGCGGCCAGAGTAATTGTGGTTGCTTCGGGGATCTGAAGGTCCACCCCGGGATCACGGCAACGGTCAATCTCGTGGCCCTCGGGCTACTCGCTCTTTCCCGCCCGCAAATGAGATGGAAGGAGAACCGGGGGGCGGTTGTCGCTGTCGGCACGCTGGCCGCACTGACGGGCGGATTGGCTTGGGTCGCCAACGGCCCGGTCGGGAACACGCTGCTGGCCCGGTGGCAGGGACAGACAGTGGCGCTGCAATCGAGCGTCGTCGAGGCGGGAGAGGCAACGGAAGGTACGAGAAGACAGTTCCCGGTCGTGGTGACGAACCGCAGTTCGCGGGACGTGCGGATCATCGGCGGCAACGCGGATTGTACCTGCACGACGACGCGGAACCTGCCGGTGACGGTTCCGGCCTCCGGCGAGGTGACGGTTGAAATCGACCTGAAGTTCCGCGGAACCCCGGGTCGGTTCGAGCACCGCTTTGAACTCTTCACCGACGACAAGACGCACCCGAAACTTCGCGGGGTGATCGTCGGCCACGTGGCCGACGCGCCCTAACGAGCCGCGTCTCTGGTGGTTCCAGAGACAGTGTGTGCCGAACGCGCGGCACGAACGATGGAGAGCCCCATGCAACGGCTTCTGAACGTGGCCTCGAAGTCTTTGGCGGTCTTCGGTGTGCTGATGCTGATGTGGACCGCGAGCAACGTACAGTCGGCGCAGACGCCGATCGACGACCCGAGTACGTCACTCATCCCGTGCTACCCGGGTAGCGGTGAGGATAAGAAGTGCCACGGCTACATCTGCGTGCTCTACAACTGTCGCGACGAGTGGGCGACCGACGACAGCGGCGTCCGGGAGTGCTGCTACTGACGGCCCCGCTGTACCAACCACGGCCCCGTGCATTCTTTTGGTCCGATTTTCATGTGTTCGCACGGTAGTGGTCCGCAGCAAGCGCCAAAAAGTGAGATGGGAACGGCGATTTTTCAGGAAATTAGGTAAACTAATGTGCGCCGGCCCTGTGAGCCAACCAACACGGCAATCACTCGATCCGAGCAGGGGCATGAAACGACACTGGCTTCTACTCGCGCTGTTGTTCGGTTCCGTTCGGACCGCCGTCGCGGGCGAACCCGAGGAGCTGGTTTCCCGCGTTCGGGCCGGGCAAGCCGAACTCCGCAATTGGGAGTTGGAAATCCCGGCGGTCCGGTCCGAACGCGATGTAACGATCCGGGGGAAGACCGAAAAGCTTACGTTCACCACTTTTCACCACGACCGCTCCACGCTCGTGGAGGTGGGAGCCCGCCGGTACTGCCTGACCCCGAACGAGACGTTCGGCGTTGAAAAGACACCGACGTCCGGCCAATACGCGCTCCTCTCCCAGTCCGCAAACAAACCGGAAGAATATTTTCACACGGTTGTCGGCAAAAGTCACCTGTTGTTCTGTCCGCTCACCGCGGCCGTCCAATCGAGCACAGTGATCGGCGTACTCGACCGCGAAGGGTTCAAGGCGGAGTCGGTCGCACGCGACGGGGCCGACCTGGTAACGCTCCGCTACTCGCGCCCCCTCCCCGATCGGGGTGACGCTGCGGTCGAACGGGGGGCGCTGACGTTCTCGATCGGCAACCATTACCTGCTCACCCGATTCGAGTACGACTTGCCTGCAAAGGCGGGGGAAGCACCGGCCCTACACGGTGTGATGACTCGGAAATTCACCGCACAGAACGGGCGCCCCGTTGTGACGGAAGTGAGTCAGGTGCTCACCTCGGTTCCCGCCAACTCAGGTGACAACACGATCAAGGTCCGGTACACGTACCCCGCACAAGGCGCCTCCCCGGACGAGTTCCGGCTGGCGCATTATTTACCCCCGCCGCCGGCCCTCGACGTTTACGAAGACCGCCCCCCGTTCAACTGGCCCCTGTGGGGCGGCATCGGATTGGCCGGCATCGTTCTGTCCGTGCTTCTGGCATGGTTCGCCCGGCGCAAACAGTGGCAAACGTGAGGAGCCTGTCATGCGAAAGCGTTCCGCGTTCACGCTGATCGAGGTTCTGGTCGCGATCGCCATCATCGCCGTCCTCATCGGGCTGTTGCTCCCGGCGGTGCAGAAGGTGCGCGCGGCCGCGGCCCGGATGCAGTGTGCGAACAACCTCAAGCAGATCGCCCTCGCCTGTCACAACTACGAATCGGCTCGGGGCGCGTTGCCCCCCGGTGCGGTCCTGCCTCCCGACCCGCTGTTCGGTCTGAACGCGCACGTCGTTCTGTTGCCCTATCTCGAACAGGAGCCGGTTTATCGGCAGGCACAAGCCGACTGCGAGAGCATGCCCATCACGCACCTCGCCCCGCCGCACGTGGGGTTGCGGACGCTGGTGAAAGCCTACCAGTGCCCGTCCGACGACCGACAAGCGTGGCTCCACCGCACACCGAGCGGCGTTGTCGTGGCCCTCACCGGCTACCTCGGGGTCTCCGGGGTCGGCGAGGAGGAGCGCCCGTCGGGGGTGATTTACGTCGGGTCGCGCACGCGCATCACCGACGTGACCGACGGCACGACCAACACGTTGCTCTTCGGCGAGCGCCCGCCGACGCCGGACTACCTGTGCGGTTGGTGGTACACGGGTTTTGCGCACACCGCGAGCGAAGCCTCTCTCCCGGTCCGGGCGCTGCGCGGCGCGCCCGAAGGGTCTTCACTGGGAGCGGCGTATCAGTCCTGCGCCCCCGGCCCGTACTCGTTCACCGACGGCGACCTGACGAGCGTCTGTCACGCTTACCACTTTTGGAGTCGGCACCCCGGCGGGGCGCACTTCGCGTTCTGCGACGGGTCCGTGAAGTTCGTTCGGTACGAGGCCGACCCGGTTCTGCCGGCCCTCGCCACCCGATCCGGGGGAGAGACCGCCGCCCTTCCGGATTGATCCCGCTGCGCTCTCACGCGGGTGATCCGTTGCACGTCCTTACCTCCCGTTTGTTCACAACTCCGAAACCGCGACCGTTACCTCTTCACCCACGCCCTCACGTGCCGCTTCGCCAATGCGGAACGAGCGCGCGACGAACTCGAACAGCGGCCTGAACTCCTCGAACCGCTCTGACGCGGCCGTGCATTCGAGGACCGCACACCCACGCTCAAGCGCGACCGCCGCAACTAAAGACCGGTTACCGCCGAAACTGTACACGCACGCCGCCCCAATCTCGTCCAGTTCCACAACTTCGCGCGCTTCGGTGCACGACTGCAAATACTGATTACCCTGTACAATCGCGTTCATCGTACTTACCGAATCGTGCCCATTGCTGAGGTACATCCGAATCTCGGCCGGCTCAACGGCCCTACTCGGTCGCTCATCAATGTTCTCCCAGCCGTCTTCGGTCAGCGCGCCACTAAGTTCGGTGACCGAGCGCCCCACTCGTCCGGACCAGTGCGTCGGGAGGAGTGCGGATACGAAATCAACATCTTCGGCCGAGCGACGACAGAAGGTAATCACTGACCGCCGTGATTTCGCGACGTGTTCGTTGAGGATGATGGTGGCCTCGGGAAGCCGGTCCGCGAGCCACCGCGCCCCTCCGGGCGTGACCAACGTATTCTGCGCCATCAGTGTGCGGAGCTTTTTCAGCGACGTGAGGTGCCGAATCGCTTCATCAGTGACCGCGTCACCCTCGATTCGTAGTTCACGAAGTTTGGTGAGCGCTGCAAGTGCGGCGAAACCGTCGGCGCCCCCTGTTGGAACCCGAATGCTCACCGTCTGGAGCTCGCGACACGGGGCGAGGAACCGCAGCGCGCCGCCCGGCACGTCGCCGTCAATGCTCAACCGTTCCAGTGCCGTCAAGTGCGCTAGCGCGGCAAAGCTCTCCTCGTTCTCCACGGATTCAAATTCGATATCGAGCGAGGTGAGTTTGCGGAGCGCTCCGAGTCGGGTTAACGTGTGGTCAGCGGAAACAATGCTGCGCAACGTCAGCTCGCGCAAGTTCACGAGTCGCTCCAACCCCTCCGTTCCCGTATCGTCGATGTGGGTCCATTGCGAAACGACCTGCAGTTTCTCGAGCGTTCTGCAACGGGCTAATGGGGTAATCGATTCGACAGGTACCCAAGATAGGTCGAGGGATTTCAGATTCGGCAATTTGGCGATGTGTTCGATTCCCGCCGTTGAGAGGTCACTTGATGTGATTCGGACCTCGTCGACACTCGTAAGTTCGGCGAGGAGTGGCATTTCCAAGTCACACGGCCATATCTCCCGGACCGACACGACCATCGCCCCGCGCGTGACGCCACGTTCGTGGTGCCCGCGTTGCCAAGACCGTGCCTGAGAGTGTCGCTCTTCGGGCGACAGGCGCGCGAGCCGGTCGATGCGCCGCGCCTGGAACTCGTACCAAACGTTGTAACCGAACGGCTCGCCCTTCGGGGTGATGTCAAGGACCGTTCCGCACGGGAGCGGCTCGAGCAGTTCGAGCCACTCACACGGGAATGGCGTGCCAGAGATCGTAAGCAAATCGAGATCGAGCGCGGCGAGTGCCTGAACCGCGGTAGGCGTGAGGGCGCCTCCCGATAGTCGCACCCGGCGCAACCCGGGAATGCGGCTGATGATGTTCAGGTCCGAAGCCTCGTAGCCACCCAGAAACAAACCGTCCACGAACCCGCGGCGGAACACGAATCCGATTCCCTTGCCCTCAACAAGACCCGCTTCGGCCAGCCACCGCTGGCGATGAACTGATAGCTCGCACTGACGGTCACACAACGGCCGCTCCCTCGCATCGTCGTCGGCCAGATACGACAGTTCGATCTGCACGCGGATGAACTCGGCGCGGGCCGCGTCGCCGTGTTCGTCGAGCCAGTCCGCGTACACGAGGCGCGGGGTGTCGTCGTCGGGGTTCGCGTAGATCGCGGCCAGCAGCGCGGTTTCGTCACTCATTCCGATCTCCGGTGCGCACCGCGATAGCTTACCCGCATTCCCGCCGGTTCGCCTCTAGCATTCGCGCGCGCGCCGCGGCACAATGAGCCGCCATGAAGATTACCCGAGTCGAAACGCACGTGTGCCACGCCCGGATGCGGAACTGGGTGTTCGTGAAGGTCGCTACCGATCAGGACGGGCTGTTCGGGTGGGGCGAGGCCACGCTCGAGTGGCACACGCGGGCCGTCGTCGGGGCCGTCCAGGACTGCGCCGAGCTGATCGTGGGCGAAGACCCCACGCGCATCGAGCACCTCTGGCAGATGATGTACCGCCAGCACTTCTGGCACGGGCACGGGATCATTCGCGCCACCGCAATTGCGGGCATCGACCTCGCGCTGTGGGACATTTTGGGCAAAGTGTGCGGCGTGCCGTGCTCGAAGCTCTGGGGCGGGCCGGTGCGGGACCACGTCCGCACGTACTGCCACCTCGGGGGCGGCAAAATGGAAGACTTCTACGAAACCGCCACCGACGACGCGAAGCGCTTCGCGGACCTCGCGCGAAAAGCGGTCGCGGACGGGTTCACCGCGTTCAAGAGCATGGCCGTACCGCCGACGCTCCCGCTGGAGGGCCTCAAGCCGATTCGTGCGGCCGAGAAGTGCGTCGCTGCGATGCGCGAGGCCGTCGGCGAGAGCATCGACATCATGGTGGACTGCCACGCGCGCCCCTCCCCAGCGATGGGGCTCCAGTTCGCGAAGGCGCTCGAACCCTACGGGCTGTACTTCCTCGAAGAACCGTGCTGGCCCGAGAGCGTGGACGGGCTCGCGGCGATCAACGCGGCCGTGAGCACGCCCATCGCCACTGGCGAGCGCGTGACGAACCTGGCCGCGTTCAAGGATCTGTTCGGCGCCCGCGCGTGCGAAGTGTGCCAGGTGGACATCACCCACTGCGGCGGGCTGAGCGAAGCGCGGCGCATCGCGGCGCTCGCCGAAGCGCACCGGGTCGCGCTCGCGCCGCACAACCCGCAGGGGCCGGTGAGCACCGCCGCGAGCCTGGAGTTCGGGTTCAGTCAGCCGAGCTACATCATCTGCGAAACGGTCCACGCGGACGTCCCGTGGCGCGCGGACGTGGTGCAGGAAGGGTTCACCATCGAGCCGAAGGGCCGCATCGTGCGCCCGAACACGCGGCCCGGCCTGGGCATCGTTATCAACGAGGCCGAGGTGAAGAAGCACCCGTTCGAGCAGGAACTCCCCCAGCGTGTGTTCTACCCCGACGGCAGCGTGGGTGACTGGTAGGAAGGCCGTCTAAATACAAGAAGCCACCGCGGATAAACGCAGATAACGCGGATCAAGACAAGATTATTAATCAAATGTAATTAAAACGAACCCCAAGACGTCCGCACCCGCAATTACATGAATAATTCTTGATCTGGTTTTAATCTGCGTTATCTGCGTTTATCCGCGGTGATTTTTCTGCACCTGCATTTATCTGCGGCGGTTTTTCCGCCATTTTCCCGGAGCCCGAATGCTCAAGAAGCTTCACGGCGTGCTGGCGATCGCGCACACGCCATTCAATGACAAAGACGAGATCGACGACCTCGTGTTCAAGCGCGAGGTCGAGTGGGCGTTCGGGGTCGGCGCGACCGGTATCGGCACCGGCATGGTGTCCGAGACGATGCGCCTCACCGACCACGAGCGCGTGTCGCTCGCGAACATGCTGGTCGGGTTCGCCGAGGGCCGCGGTCCCGTGTTCGTCGCGGTGGGCGCGGAGAGCACGAAGCAGTCGCTCGCGCACGCCAAAGTCGCCGAGCGCGAGGGCTGCGACGCGGTCATGGCCGTTCCGCCGCTCACCTCGAAGCTCAGCGAAGCGCAACTGCTCGACCACTTCCGCGCGCTGGCCGACGGGGTCGGCATCCCGGTCATCGTGCAGGACGCATCGGGCTACGTGGGGCAGTCGATCCCGATCTCGATGTGCGTGAAGCTCCTCGAACAGTACGGGCCGGAGAAGATCCTCTTCAAACCGGAAGCCGCGCCGAACGGCCCCACGCTGTCCGCGCTGCGCGACGCCACCAGCGGGAAGGCGACCATATTTGAGGGCTCGGGCGGGATCTTCCTCGTCGACAGTTACCGGCGCGGGATTGCAGGTACGATGCCCGGAATGGACCTGCTCGACGGCATCGTGGCCGTCTGGAAGGCGCTCCAGCGCGGCGACGACGCCACGGCGTACCGCCTCTCGTTCCCGATCGGCGCGATCGTGGCGCTGCAACTGCAAGCGGGGCTGGACGGGTTCCTGGCGATCGAAAAGTACCTGATGCACAAGCGCGGGCTGTTCCCCAACACGCGCCGGCGCGGGCCTTACGGCTGGGAACTCGATGCCGAGACCGCGGCCGAAGTGGACCGCCTGTTCGCGCTGCTCCAAGACGCACTCGGCCCGATCGCATGAAAACTCAGCTCCTCGGCTTCTTGTGCGCCGCGACGGTGATCGCGTACCTCCAGCGGTCCGCGCTCAGCGTGCCCTCGAAGGCCATTGAGGGCGAACTCGGGCTGACCGCGCAAGACATGGGGCTGGTGTGGCTCGCGTGGTACGCCGGGTACGCGGCGTTCCAACTGCCCGCGGGGATCGTTACCGACCGGCTCGGTAGCAAGTCCGCGCTGATCCTGTTCGCGGTGCTGTGGTCCACGCTCACCGCGATCGTGGGTGCGGCGACGGGGTTCATCGAACTGTGCGTGCTGTGGGGCGCGATGGGCGTCGCGCAGGCGGGGATCTTCGTGTGCGCGACAAAGGCCATCGGTGCCACGTTCCCGCGAACCGAACAGGCGTTCGCGTCCGGGGCGCTGGCGTGCTGCATGGCCGGCGGTGCGGCGCTATCGCAGTTCGTCACGGGCCGGTTGTTCGGCCCGCTTTCGTGGCAGGAAATTCTTGTCGTGTACGCGGTCCCCGGGTTGGTCTGGGCGTCCGCGTTCGCGTATTTCGCGCCCAGTCCGGAACCACGACTCCGACCCGAACCGGAGCCGGACGCCGCCCCGTCTCCGGCACCCGCGCCGGCCCCCGTACCGTGGTCGCGGTTGCTTACCGACCGAAACATGGTCCTGCTCTGCGCGCAGCAGTTCCAGCGCGCGGGGGCGGTCGCGCTGTTCTTCACGTGGTTCCCGCGGTACCTGCAAGAAACGAAGGGCGTTAGCGTCGCGAGTTCCGGCGGGCTGGCCGCGTGGCCGCTCCTCGCGGGGATGCTCGGCGGACTCTTGGGCGGAACGATTTCCGACTGGCTCCTGGTTCGCACCAACAAAGCGCGCCTCAGTCGACAGGGACTGGCCGCGTCCGCGACCGCGGTGTGCGCGCTCGTTTCGCTCGCGGCGTTCTACGCAGAAACGGCCGGCGCCGCGGTCGCGCTCATCAGCGTCGCGGCGTTCTGCGGGTACGCGAGCGGCGTGAGCGCTTACGCCACCGCGCTCTCGATGGGCGGGAAGCGCGTGGCGCCGGTCTTCGCCACGATGAACATGGCCGGGAACATTGGCGCCGGGATGTTCCCCTTTGCCGTAGGGCACCTTGTAGGCGGAACGGGTAACTGGAACCTCACGCTGCTCCTGTTCGGCGGGATGTTCGCCGGGTCCGCGGTCTGCTGGTCGCTGCTGAATCCGAAGGGCACGCTGTTCGAGGAACCGGAATGAAAACGCGGGTACACACCCCTCAAGCGCGGTGCCGGGCCGGGTTCGCGCGGGCCGACATCACGCCCCCCGTGGGCATCTACCACCGCATGTGGGGCGCAGCGCGCCACGACCGCGCCACGGGCGTCCACAAGCCGCTCACGGCTACCGCGCTGTACCTCGAATCGCTCGACGGCGGCGGTCGGCTACTCGTGATCGGGATGGACCACTGCATTCTCGACGGCGCGGAAATCGAGAACATCAGAACCCGTGTTGGCGAAGTAGCAGCCGATGATGTGATGGTGGCGCTGTCGCACACGCACGGGTCGGGGTGGATGTCGCGTTCGCGGGCGGACCTTCCGGGCGGCGACCTGATCGGCCCGTACCTCGACCGGCTCGCGGACACCTGCGTTGCGCTCGCACAGCGCGCCATTGATTCGGCACGCGACGCAACGATCCTGTACGGCTCCGCCCGGTGCGCACTCGCGGCCCACCGCGACACCTGGGACGAGCGCGCGAAGCAGTTCGTCTGCGGCTTCAACACCGAGGGGCAAGCCGACGACACCGTGCTCGTAGCGAAAGTGCTCGCCGACGGCACACGCGGCACGCTCGGGACCGTGGTGAACTACGCTTGCCACCCGACGACACTCGCGTGGGCGAACACGCTCATCAGCCCTGACTACGTGGGCGCGATGCGCGAGGCGATCGAAGCGAGTACGTGCGCGCCGTGTTTGTTCATCCAGGGCGCGTCCGGCGACCTCGGCCCGCGCGAGGGGTATGTCGGGGACGCGGCCGTCGCCGACCGCAACGGCCGGCAGCTCGGGTTCGCCGCACTCTCCGCGCTGGAGGCGCTCCCGGCGCCGGGCACCTACTTCGAGTACACGGGACCGGTCGTGTCCGGCGCGATCCTGGGCACCTGGGCGCACCGCCCCGTTCCCGCCGACGAACAGGCGGCGTTCGCCGCGTGGGGCACACGCCGGTTCGTCGTCCCGCTCCCGTACCGGCTCTCGCTGCCCACGGTGGAAGAGACACGGGCCGAGCTAGTGAAATGGGAGCGCGAAGAATCTTCGGCCCGTGCGGGGAATGACGAAGCTCGCGTGTCCGAGTGCCGCGCCCGCGCCGAGCAGATGACGCGCCAGCTCACGCGCCTCGCGGCGATGCCGCCCGGGAAGTCGTACCCGTACCAGATCACGGTGTCGCGCGTCGGTGGCTCGGTGTGGGTGTTCTGCCCCGGCGAACTGTACCAGGTCTTCCAGACGACGCTTCGCGCGCGCTTCCCGGACCTCGCGCTCGTCATCAGCACGGTAACGAACGACTGGCAGCCGGGCTATTTGCCGACCGCATCGAGTTACGACTACGGCATCTATCAGGAGATCATCGCGGCCGTCGCGCCCGGTTCGCTCGAAACGGTGATCGAGGTCGTGAGCCGCGAGATCAAGGCGGTCGCGGGGTGAGAACAGCGGATGCCCCGCGGGGTGTGGTGTCGCTTCTCAAACGTACCGAAACGAAGGGTAGTATCCAGGCACGGCGCGTGAAGGCCGGTTGGGACGATGACTCCGGGTTCTTCAAGGAATTACTGTCAAAGATAGTGCGTGAACCCGGGATTCGCCTCACCCTTGTCCTCATGCAAATTCAACGGCGCCCGTTCAATCTTTGATAGTGCAGTTCGGCAGCGCTTTCCGAAGGGCGTCCAGTCCCGTCTTCGAGACCTTTGTATTAAACACGTTGAGCACTTTCAGTTTCGAGAATTGGTCGAGATCCTTGACACAGGTATCGGTGATTTTGGTAGACGCGAGGCTCAGCACCTTGAGGGCTTTGAAATCCTTCAGGACTGTCACGCCCATATCGGTAACGGCAGTAAAACTGAGGTCCAGTTCCTCAAGCCGCTCCATACTCTTGAGTTCTTTGAGAAGCGCGTCAGAAAGACCCGTACCCGAAGCCACGAGTCGGCGCACCTGTTTTAACTCCGTGAGGTTCTTCACCCCGGCTTCAGTGAGACGCATGCCATGAATTGCTAACGTTTCGAGCGCTTTGCAGTCCTTGAGTAACTTCAGCACGGACTCGGGCGGGCGCGTGTCGCGTTGATACCCACCCGATACGTCCAGGAGTGTCAGTTGCTTGAATGCCCCCAGCGCTTGCCACTCCTTCTCGGTTGCCACGCACTCGGAGACCGCTAGGCCGGAAAGGTTCTTGACACCCGCTAGATTCTTCAACGCGGCGCCCACCCCTTTCTTCTCGTTGAACAGCCGGACGCCGAACGGAATCTGAGGTACCGGAAGTTTGGTGAAGTCGGTCGCGCCAACATCTCCCTTCCCACTGTAGGCGAACACCGGCAACAGTTGCGTTGCCCTTGCGGGTGGGCGCGAATCGTACCGCAACTGGCCGTCCACGATCGACAGCCATTCGAGTTTGGCCCCTTGGTCCGCCCACGCCTTGATCGTTGCCTCATCAAGCTTCGGGGGCTCTTTCTGCTCCTGTGCGACCGCCGTCGAAGCGATCGTGACACAGGCCGCTGCGATCAGATGAAAGCGATACGATTTCATGTTGGCTCCCTTACACGCCGAATAACGTAGTTCACCGGCCGCGATCCAAGTTAGCGGCACGAGCGCGCAATGAGCAACGACAAACAAAATTATGTGGTCGGATTCAGTTCAGCGGGTTCGGCCCGTTGCTACTTTGTCCCACGACGTTCCGAGAACCTAGCGTAAGTGCCGTCACCGAGTTACGGACCACGGGGGAATTTTCCTCGGGCGCCCAGCTATTCACAACGCCCCGCAATCCATGCACCGCTCAACAATCGCCCGCCCCCCGTGCTGTCACGGCCCGACGCTCGTGGTACGATGGGTCGCGAAACGAGACGTGTACCGCGCCCGGGGTGCCCATGTTCGGTCTGTTCACTCCCAAGTGCCCGCTCCCCACCGCCGAGAAAGCGTGGATCGAGCGGCGCATGCTGTGGTTCGTCGAGCGGTTCGGCGCGCCCCGGATGCGGAACGCGCGCGTCGTGCTCCCGACCGCCGAGTTCCTCCCCGATTCGTACACCGGGAGCCCCGCGGACGTGCGCCGCTGCTTCGACCGCATGTGCGGGTACATGAGCGTCGACCCAGAAGGAGTCGTATTGGAGCTACTCCCCGATCACCTCATGCCCGACGCCGCCGGGCTGTACGAGATGCGCACGAAGGGGCACATTTTTATCGCCGAGTCACAGACCGCGGACCCGCCCGGGCTGATCGCCACGATCGTTCACGAACTCGCGCACGAGATCCTGTTGCGCGGCGGGCACCTGACGGGGCACGAACCGGACCACGAGACGACCACGGACCTGCTCCCCGTGTTCCTCGGCACGGGCGTTTTCGCGGCGACCGCGACCATCCGCGATTCCTCCGGGTGGGAAGCCAATATGAGCTGGTGGTCGATCTCCAAACGCGGGTACCTGTCGTCGATCCAGTTCGGTTACGCGATGGCCCTCTTCGCCCACGTGCGGGGCGAAGAGCACCCGGAGTGGGGCCACCACCTCCGACCGGACGCGCGCAAGGCCCTCGCGTCGGGCTTGCGCTTTCTCGACAAAACGGGCGACGCGCTGTTCACACCGGCCACGATCGACCGCCCTCCAACCATCACGCCCGCCCTCGTACTGGAACGGTTGGCGCTGCGCAGCGCCACGTTCCGGCTCGCCGCACTGTGGGACATTAGCGAGTTCCAGTTGGCGGCTCCGGAACTCCTGAGCGCGGTCGTCGCACAGCTAAAGCACTCGGACGCTGCCGTCCGCGCGGCCGCGATTCGTGCCCTGCCCGTGTTCGGCGCGGCCGCGCTCGAGGTCGTGCCCCAATTGCTCAACTATCACCTCTACGACAGCACCGTTCGTTCCGATGTCATTCGGACCCTCGGCGAATTGAAGCCGCCCGCTAAAGACGTTGTGCCGGAGTTGAACCGCCTGTTGCTCGATGCGGATGTGGTATCGGACGCGGTCGGTGTGCTGGGTATTTACGGTCCCGAAGCGGCGGGCGCTGTGCCGAATCTGCTGATCGCACTCGAAAGATCGCTCCACAAGTACACCGACGCGGCTCCTCTTTATTTCGCCGTTCTGTGCGCGACCAGTTCCACCCCGGAACGGGATCTTCGCGAGCACTTCGGCGAGCGCGACCCCGATCTGCTCCGAATCGCTTTGAGCGAACTCAAACTCCAGTCCCGCTAACTCGTAACCGGCTACCGCGGCGGGGGCGGGGAAGGGGGCTACGCGCACCCGGTATCGCCTCACCGCGCGCTTCGCATTTCGAGTGGAACGGTCCGCGCAATTAGTTTTGTGACACAGAACCTTCCCATCAAACGGTCACTCGATCAACAACTGGGGTGTACCCGCGCGTCCGTGTTCGCTAAACCTTCATCTTTTCCCACAAACACTGTTCGAGGCTCGCGTGGCGCAACCCATATACTTTTACACGGACCCGATTGCCGCCCTGTGGATGGTGAAGACGTTCCGCCTCAAACTGGTCGCGGGATCGTTTTGCCTCCAAACCGAGAGCATCGATGCGTTTCTCGAACAGCTCGGGCGGGGCGTGCGCCCCGAGCGCTTCGTGGTCCACACCGATAGCCTGGGCGTGTTGGACCCAAAGCCCGGGGACATTGTTGAAGAGACGGGCATCAAGACCAAGGTGAAGCGGCTGGTCGCGAAGGATTTTCCGCTCACCGGAATGGGGTACCAGATCCTTCACCGCTCCGGGCGCCCGTTCTTCGCCCCGGACCGGGCGGGGAAGTGATCCGACGCATGAATCCGCCGGCGCGCCAGCTCTTTATGCACTTCGCCCCAATTTCGGCGGCGCCGCGCCGTTGGGGTTGAATCGCGTGCGCGGGACCGCTTACCATGCCCGGTCTGCCGCGCTCGCTTGTCCGGTTCGGGCGATCCGACACGACCGCGGCGGTCGCACGGACGCGGATACATGCCGACGATCAACAAGCGCTTCCTCCTCAAGCTCGTCCTCGTTCTCCTCGTGTGTACCGGCGTGCTCTTCGGCGCGCACGAGATCCAGGCGCAGCGCATCCCGACCGCACTGAAACAGCAGTCCGAGCGCGCCGCGGACGCGGGCAAGTCGGACATGGCCATCCACTACTTGCGCCAGTACCTCGAGTTCCACCCGGAAGACGTGGACTCCCAGGTACAACTCGCGGACCTGCTCGCGGCGCGCCCCGGCGCCCAGAAGGGCAGCCCGCAGCTCCTCTTCCTCTACGACAAGATCCTCCGGCTCGACCCGGACCGGCACGAGATCCGGCGCAAGGCGCTCACCGTCTCGCTGAAGCTCGGGAAGTTCGCCGACGCCGTCACCCACGGCGAGGAGTTGCTGAAGGAGTTCCCGAACGAGTCGCGCCTGTGGCACCAGACCGCCGAGGCGCACGTCGGCATGAACCAGACCGCCGCGGCACGCAAGTCCTACGAGTCCGCGGTGCGGTGCGCGCCGGAAGAACTCCTCGGCTACCAGCAGCTCGCGCAGCTCGTCTGGAAGAACATGGAAGACGGCGCGGGCGCACGCGACGTGCTCGACCGCATGGTGAAGGCGCTCCCGCAGAACCCGGAAGCGTACCTGATCCGCGCGCGGTTCGAGACGTTCACCGCCGAAGACGTGAGCGCTGCACGTAAGGGTGACCCGTACAAGCGCGCCGCGGTGGACCTCCACCGTGTCCTCGAACTCGACCCGGAGCACGCCGAAGCGTCGCTCCTGCTGGCCGAGATCATGCAGCGCAGCCGCAACCTCCCCGCGGCCCACGCGCTGCTGCGCGACGCGGTCGCACTGTATCCGAAGAACCAGAAGATCGTGCGCGGGCTGTCGTGGTTGGAACTGGTCCGCGGGAACACCGCCGCGTCGATCGCGGTGCTCGAAGACGGTTTGAAGGCATCGCCCACCGACCTCGACCTGATGGTGCCGCTCGCGGACCTGCTGGTCCACCAGGGCGATACGGTTCGCACGACCGAACTCCTGCGCCGGCTCGAAGCGAGCAAGGCCCCGGCCACTCAGGTGAAGTACCTGAAGGCTCGCATTGCGATGCGCGAACAGCAGTGGCAACAGGCCGTCACGGTGATCGAGAGCCTGCGGGCCGAGATCGTCGGGCTGCCGGGGCTGGACATTCAGCTCAACTTGCTCCTCGCTACGAGCTTCAACAAGCTCGGCGATTCGACCTCCGAAGAGAAGGCCTACCAGCGCGTGGTGAACGCGGACCCGAAGAACGTGACCGCCCACGTCGGTCTGGGCAACCTGTACATGACGCTCGGCAAGTTCGACTCCGCGTCCCGCGAACTCGACAGCGCGCTGCAGTCGCCTTACGCCACGGGCACGGTCGTCGCGCAGTGGGCGCGAGTTAAGGCCCGGACGCTGCCGCTCGGCGCCGCGGAGAGCTGGCACCGCGTGGAAGACGCACTCGCGAAGCAGCTTTCAGCGCGATTCACACGCGGGTCGTCCGAACCGGTGACCCTCGTCGCGGAAGTGATGACCGCACAGGGCCGGCTCCCGGACGCGGTGCGGCTGTTGCGCCAGGAAGCGGTGCGCCGGGCCGGTGACGCGCGGTTGTGGGCCGCCCTCTCGCTGGCGACAGCCGATCTGAGCGGCTGCGTCGCGGGGCTCGCGGTTCTCGACGAAGCTCAGGCTTCGGCCGGTGACTGTGCCGACATCCGGCTCGCCCGGGCTACTCTGTACGCACGCGAACCGGGCCAGGTGCGCCCGCTCGACGCGCTCGACGACCGCATCGAGGGCTGGCCGGAGAACGAACAGATCAAGCTCCTGTCGGGGCTGATCGAGGTGTACGACCGACTCGGCGACAACACGAACGTGGTGCGCATGCTCCGGAGCATCGTCGCCCGTCAGCCCTCGAACACCGGCATGTGGTTGAAACTCCACGAACGCGCCGGAGCCAGCGAATCGAGCACGGTCGCTCGGAACGCGCTTGTGAAGCTCGAAGGCGCGAACGGCCCGTCGGTCGCCCTGTGCGACGCGCGCACGGCTGCGACCGACAGCGCACCGGCGATCGTGACCCGCGTGACCGCCGCGTTCGGAGAGAACCCGACGCGAGCCGACGCCTGCCTCGCGCTCGCTCGCCTCAAGCAACTCACCGGCGATTCCGTGAGCGCGGGCACGCTGACCGAGCGCGCGTTCCAGTTGGAACCGACTCGCTACGAATCCGCGGAAGCGCTGCTCGCGCACCTGGTGCGGTCGAACGCCCCGGACCGCGCGGCGCAGTTCCTCGTGCGCCTGTCCAACGATCCGCGCTGGGCCGGCGAGCCGTTCCGCCGCGTGGTCGGTCACGTGCTGCCGGTCCTGCCCGCGAGCGCGGCGAACACCGTCCTCAACCAGTGCAAGGGCCTCGTGGCGCGCGACCCGGGTGGTTCCGCGTGGGTCGCGGAGTGTGCCGTGAACTTGCGGCACCCGGAAGCCGCGATTCTGCTCGATGACGCCACCAAACAACCCCGCGCGACCTCCGACGACTGGCTCCGCAAGGCGCTGTTCGTGTCGAAGGACAACGCCGGTGCCGGTCCCGAGGTGCTCGCCGCGGCTCGTGGCAAGCTCCCCGCTCCCGCGTACTTCGGAATGGTTGCGGTGTACTGTGACACGGCCGCCGGGAGCACATTCGTGCCGGACGTTTCTGATCCGGCGGAGAAGCGCGTGCTCGCGCAGGCGCGGCTGTCGGTGAAGCTCAGCAAGTCGCAACCGGCCGAGGGCGCCAAGATCCTCGAAGGGTTGCTCTCGAGCAAAGACATCACCCCGACCGACGCGGACTGGGCGCGGCGCAACCTCGCGATGATCTACGCGGTCGGCGGAACCTCCGACGACCGGGCGCGGGCCATGACGCTCCTGAAGGCCGTGACCACGACCGAGAACGCCACCCCGGAAGAACTGCGGGCCACCGCCAGTGTGCTCACCACGCTCGGGCGCTACCTCGAAGGGGCCGACCGGCGCGACGTGCTGAAGAAGGCGATCGAGTCGCTGGGCGCGGCGCACAAGCTGACGAACGCGCCGAGCTACCTGTTCGCGATGTCGCAACTGTACCGGGCGATCAACATGCGCCCCGCGAGCCGCCAGTGCCTCCAGCAGTTGCTCAACGACCCGCGCGACCCGTCCTACGCCTTCTACCTGCGGGCCGCGCTCGACGAACTGGTCGAGGACGGCAACTTCACGACCGCGACCACGTTCGCCGGGAAGCTGATGGCCTCGCACGGCGGTGACTTCAGCTCGCTGGCGAGCGTCGCGCGGTTCGAGTGCAAGGCCGGGCGCCCGGACCGCGGGCTGGCGGTCGCCGAGGACTACGCCCGGGTCGCGGACTCGGGGACCGGCGACTACCTCATGCGATCGGCGCGCGTGGCCGAACTGCTCGACGAACTGAGCCGCCTGCCCAACGTGCGCGGAACCCCCGTCGCCCGGCGGATGGCGACCGCGGCCGTCGAGCGCTACACGGCCGTCCTGCCGAACCGCCCGGAAGGGATCGTCGGCGTGGCCGGCGTGCTGGCCGCCGACGGGCGCGCGACGGAAGCCTTCGACCGCATCGAGCGGTTCGGGCGCTACCTGCCGAACCGCCTCCGGGCGAGCGCGGGGCTGGCGATCGTGCGCGGCGGATCCGTCACGGACCGCCAGGGCGAACTGGTGCAGAAGTGGTTCGACGACTGCCTGGCGGAAGAACCGGACTCGATCCCGCTCCTGCTGAACCGGTCCGAGTTCCTCGCGATCCGGCACAACACGAAGGGGGCCACCGAGGGCTTCGAGAAGGTGATCGCGAAGGAACCGCGCAACGTGATCGCGCTCAACAACCTCGCGTGGTTGCTCGCCGCGGACCCCGCGACGGCCGAAAAAGCCCTGGATCTGGTGGCACGGGCCACCCGCGAGAGCGGGCTGACGGGCGACCTGCTCGACACCCGCGCCCGCGTCCAGATCACGCTGCGGCAGTTCACCGCGGCCGAACGCGACCTGGCCGAAGCGATCAGTCAAGACCCGACCGCGCTGCGGTGGTTCCACGTCGCGCTGCTGCGGATGAGCCAGTCGTCGCAGAGCACCGAGGAGGCGAACAAAGCCTTCCAGGAAGCGAAGCGCCGCGGGATCGATGCCCGGGCCATTCACCCGGCCGATCTGCCGATGTTCAAGGTGCTCGACGCGGCCAAAGCGAAGTAGGAAGTACAAAGAAAGAGCCGCGGATGACGCGGATAACGCAGATCAGAGCCAGAAATCGAACCTTCTTGGTTCCTGGCTCTGATCCGCGTTATTAGCAGGGCTGTTTAATGTGTGGAAGGGGCAGGTATTGCTATCCACCCGCTCGTTAACACTCGCGGTTCGCCAAGAGACTCAGGCGAACCGCGAGTGTTAACGAGCGGGTGGAACGACGCAACCGCGAGAACTCAATGGCCCTGGCGTTATTAGCACGCAACGCAATTGCAAGTAATTATTTGCTGCGTATAACTCTGTTCACAACGTGCCCGTCCGAGTCTGCGTAGGCACTAAACACGACGCGATCTGAGTACATTCGGACATCGACCTTCACGGCCCGACCACGATTCGTCTTACCCCGCCCCACGTAGAACTCTTCCGTCTGCGGAGGCTTGGGCTCGAGTGTACCGAGTTCAGCGAGTTCCAGATCGTCCATTGCCAGGCGGTGCAAGTCCTCGGTCGTGTAGTGCTTCGGCATGGGCCGAATTATTTGCCCGCCGCACCCGACCAGGAGGAGCGTCGCAAGGACACAGGCAATACACACCAATCGCTTACACATGCTGCGTTCCTAAGTGCAACCGTCGTGCGTCACCCGCGGCACCACTTCACTCTTCTCGCGATACTTCCCCCACCACCAGTGTCACGTCGTCGCTGAGCTTCTGGTCCCCGCGGAACGCGCGCTGGTCCGCGAGCAAGCGCTCCGTGAGCACGTCGGCCGTACACGAACCGTGCCGCGCAAACGCCCGCTGGAGCCGGTCGGTGCCGTAGCCCTCGCCCACTTCGTTGCGCGCCTCCACCAGTCCGTCCGTGAAGAAGCAGAGCCGGTCGCCCGGTTCGAGCTGGATCGTTTTCTCGCGGTACTGTTCGCCGGGAACAATCCCCAACATGAAGCCCGGGACCGACAGTTCCTGCACCGCGCCGGTGCGGGCCACGAACCGCATCGGGTACGGGTGCCCGGCGTTCGCGTATGTCATCACCCGCGTGCGCCGGTCGAGGACGCCGTAGAACGCGGTCACGAAGCGCTCGTCGGCCAGCCCCTGCAATCGCTCGTTCATCTCCGAGAGCACGGCCCCGGGGAAATCGTAGAGCCGGACACCTCGGAGAACGCGGTTCGCGACAGGATCGCGACCATCGCCGCGGCGATGCTGTGCCCGCTGGCGTCGGCGATCAGGAACCCCAGGTGGTCCGGCCCCGGTTGCGCGACGTCGTAGTAATCGCCGCCCAGGTGGTCGAGCGGCGCGTAGTGAACGCCCCAGCGCAGTTCGGGCCAGTCCGGGGGCGCGTGCGGGAGCAGGAGCCGCGTCTGGAACCGCCCCGCGGCGCTCAGGTTGTACCGCAACTCGGCGTCGCGCGACATGATCTCGTCGAGCGCCTGCTTGAGGGCGCGTGTGCGGTTCTCGACCAGGCGGTTCAGGTCTTCGGCGCGCCGGAGCATCAGCGTGCGCGTGGACACGATCCCCAGCACGCGGCGCCCGCCGTCGACGACGGGCAGGTGCCGGACCCGGTTCCGGTCCATCAGCGCCACGGCCTCGTCCCAGCCCACGTCCGGCGCGATGGTGAACGGGTTCGGCGTCATCCACCCGGCAACGGGCGCGTCGCGCCAGCCCGGGTCCGCGTCGGCGACCCGGCGCAGCAGGTCGCGCTCGGTGAAAATGCCTATTAGTTCGTGTGCGCCATTAACAACGATTACGGCGCCGATCCGGAGCCGATTCATCTGCTCCATGACTTCCCGTACCGGGCACTCGGCCGGGACCGTGATCGGTTCGGGCTGCATCACCTGTCGGACGCTCAACGATTCTTGCCGCATGAAACAATTTCACCTGATGAACCCGCGCGGGGCACTCATTAAGGCCGGTCGGCGCAGTTTGAGGGGAAATTATAGGTACCGCCGGCCGACTTGATGTGAATCCCGTGAATGCGCCCTAAGAAGCTTGAACTCCGACGCCGATACGCCAAGATACGCAACAGAATGCCCCTCGCTGGAGAAATGCCGATGCCGATCTGGATGCGACAGGCTGCGGCGATCCCGGTTCGAGACGGCCGCATCTGTTTGGTCACGTCGAGTAGTGGGCGCCGGTGGGTCGTCCCGAAGGGACAGATCGACCCGGGCCACACCCCGGGCGAAGCCGCTCTCGTTGAGGCGTGGGAAGAAGCCGGTCTCGTCGGGGCGCTCGATTCCGAGCCGCTCGGTTCTTACTCCTACGAGAAACTCGGGCGCGAGCTCCACGTCCTGGTTTACCGGATGACGGTCACGGACGTCCGCGACACGTGGCCCGAGCGCAACCTGCGCACGCGGGCCTGGGTCACGCTCGACGAGGCCCTTGACCGGATCGAGGAGCCGGGGCTGCGCGATCTGCTCCGGCTGGTCTTTCGTGTGAAAGCGGCAACGCGCCCCACTCTCGCCAGCGCGTGAGGCCGCCGGTCGGCACGGTAAGCTCAATTCAGCGATTCGCAGTTAGCCCCAAACCAATTCCCGCCCCAACGAGCAGCGTCCCGGCCGCGCGGTCGGCCGTTCGCGTTACTCCGGGGCGCTTCGCCCAGTGCGACAGGCGCCCCGCCGCGAACCCGTACCCGACCAGCACCACGAACTCCGAAGTCACGGACGTGAGCGCCAGGACCGCGACCTGGAGCGCTATGTTTTCGTTCGGGTTAATGAATTGCGGCAGCAGCGCGACGAAGAACATGATCGCCTTCGGGTTCGCCGCCTGGAGTATGAACGCCTGACGGAACACCTTCCGCGCCCGGCCCGCTTCTGGGGCACCACTGGAATCTTGCGAATCCCCGATTTCGCTCCCGCCGGGAGAAATAATCAGCCGCAAACCGAGGTAAACGAGGTACACGGCCCCGACCCACTTCACGACCGTGAACAGCTCGTGCGACGCGAGCAGCACCGCTCCCAATCCGAGCGCGGACAGCATGAAGTAAAAGGTGTTGCCCGACAGGATGCCGAGGTTCGCCCACACCGCCGTGCGCCCGCCGTGGCGCAGGGCCGTCGAGACGACGAACAGCACCGCCGGTCCCGGCGACAGCGCGAGTACCGTTTCAGTTAAGAAGAACACGCCCCACGTTTCCCAAGACATGTGCACCTTTCGGTACGAGGGACTCTCAAAGTAATTGATAGCGCTGCGGCCGGTATTCACCTGTAACACCGGGCCGCACTTGCTCGCTAGGGGAAGGTACGGGGATTGCATCCGACCAGCGGGTGCGAGCGGGCCAGGGGCCGCGTGCGGTGCCCCGTGACCGCAGAAGGGTTGGTACCGATTCGGGGCGAATTCGTCTGTTATCAGAAGCACGGCCCCGCGTCTGTGCTAGTGTTTGAGGACGAGCGGGAATTTCGCCCCTCGCGCCGGCGTCAGGTCTCTACAGCCGGTGGCGCACCGTTCCCGCTCCGTTTCGAGACTGGACTTCACAATCCGGGCGCCGCTCGCGTGTCTACCAGCGCGGCTATTTCGAGACCAGTGATGCGCAATCTTTCCTCACCGCTACCCCACGATTGCCCTTCCAAATGGTCACTTTGGGCGCGAACAATACCACCAACCCCTTGCACGGCCCGCGCATATGAGAGAAAGTGGAGAAAACGGGTAATGATGGTGAATCCAAAATTTACCTCCGATACTCTTCATAGGAAACACACGCCCTCGCTCCGCTGGAGTCACACCATGAAAGCGCCACGGTCGGCTCGTTGGGCCGTCTGTTTTGGTCTGTTGATTGCTGCCGCCTTCGCTGCCTCTTCAACCGCCGCCGATCCCGAAGCGAAATGGGATCCGGCGCGCACGACGCAACCGGAAGACCTCGCGGAACTGAAGCTGCTTCAGGCCACCGTGAAGAAGGTCGTGGACAAGTGCTCGCCGGCCACGGTCGCCGTGCTCTACGGGGCGAGCGCCGGGAGCGGGGTCATCGTGAGCGAGGACGGGTTGGTCCTCACCGCGGCACACGTCATCCGCGACTACGAGATGCCGAAGAAGGGCTCCCTCGAGGGCCGCGCGCTGCCGTTCACCGCGGGCAAAGAGGTGACCATCCGGCTGCCCGACGGCGACACCGTCGAGGGCAAGACCCTCGGCATCAACGAGGGCATCGACAGCGGCATGGTGCAGATCACCGGTAAGAAGTCGAAGAAGGGCGCGTGGCCGAAGGACGGCAAGTGGCCGTTCCTGCCGGTCGCGAAGTCCGGTGCCCTGCAAAAGGGCACGTGGGTCGTGTCCCTCGGGCACCCGAACGGCCCGCGCGACGGCCGCCCGCCGGTCGCCCGCCTGGGGCGCATCCAGGGGAGCACGAAGAGCATCCTGCGCACCGACTGCACGCTGGTCGGGGGCGACTCCGGCGGCCCGCTGTTCGACCTGAACGGCAACGTGATCGGCATCCACAGCCGCATCGGGCTGCCCATCTCGCAGAACATCCACGTGCAGGCCGACCAGTTCAAGAACGACTGGGACAAGCTCGTCGCGGGCGAATGGGTCGACCAGCCGAAGACCACCAAGAGCGGCGGCGGGGCGTACATCGGCGTCGTGTTCCCGGACGACGACGAGGAAGACGCCTGGCTGAAGGAGGTCGAAGACGACGGCCCCGCCGGGCGCGGCGGGCTGAAAATCGGCGACACGATCACCAAGTTCAACAACGACGTTGTGAAATCCGTCAAGGCGTTCCGCAAACAAATGG
Organism: Gemmata sp. SH-PL17; assembly: GCF_001610855.1. NCBI lineage: Bacteria > Pseudomonadati > Planctomycetota > Planctomycetia > Gemmatales > Gemmataceae > Gemmata > Gemmata sp. SH-PL17. The sequence goes on along the minus strand of NZ_CP011271.1, from coordinate 6,061,292 downwards.
AGTCCGCGAAGCCGGGCGACCAGGTGCGGATCACCGTGCGCCGCGGGACCACGATCCTGGTTCTGCCGGTGACCCTGAGCAAACGGGCGTAGTGCCCCCCGGCCCCTCGCGCCACCGGGGCGCGGGCCGGGCCGAGGTTCCGCCCGGAACCGTCCTTTCCTGACCCGCGGGCCGAGGTGCCCGCGCACGTTCCCAACCAGTTTCTTCTCAACCCACCTGAGCGGAGTTACGACCGATGATCGCGCGTCTGCTTGCTACCGCCGTGGTACTGGCCGCAGCCGGTTCCCCGGCCCTCGCCCAACTCGGAAAGGACGCCAAACTGCTCGCGCCGTTCAAACCGGTCGTGGCGAAGGCGAACGAGTCGACGGTCCGGATCAAGTGCGACGACAAGGACACGGTCCTCGGGACGGTCGTCGACGAGTCCGGCTACATCCTCACGAAAGCGAGCGAGCTGAAGGGCGCGGTCTGGGTCCGCCTGCCCGACGGCAGCGAGTACGAGGCGACCACCGTTGCCGCGCACAACGCCACGGACCTCGCGCTCCTGAAGGTGGACGTAAAGGGGCTGAAGGCGGTCACGTTCGCGGACACCGCCGCGGTCCCCGCGGGGAACTGGGTGGCCGCGGCCGGCCCCACGAGCGACCCGGTTTCGGTGGGCATCGTCAGTGTGATGACCCGCAACCTGACCGGGCGCGACACCGTCATCACGAACCCGAACCGCGGGTACCTGGGGATCTACCCGACCGACGAGAAGGACGACAAGGGCGCGCTCGTCGGCGCCAAGATCTCCGAACTCAACCCCGGCGGCGCGGCCGAAAAAGCGGGTCTGAAGTCCGACGACATCATCATCGAGATGAACGGGAAGAAGATCGTCGGGCAGACCTCGCTCCGCGACTTCCTCGACACGCTCCGCGGCGGCGACACCATCAACGTGAAGGCGAAGCGCAAGGGCGAACTGAAGGACTTCAAGGTGACGCTCGGGAGCGCACCGAAGGACCGCGGGGACGTGCAGAACTCGATGGGCAGCAACCTGTCCGGGCGCCGGACCGGGTTCGAGAAAGTGCTCCAGACCGACCTGGTCGTGGACGCCAAGGACTGTGGCGGGCCGGTGGTCGACCTCGAGGGCAACGTCCTGGGGATCAACATCGCCCGGGCCGGGCGCGTCGAAACGTGGGTGCTGCCGAGCGAAGTGATCCGCCCGCTGCTCCCGCAATTCAAGGCCGGCAAGTTCGCGCCGGTCAGCACGCCGGTGCTGCCGACCGCCCCGGCGCCGCGCAAATCGGGCAAGTAACGCCCCCGAGAGCCGAAAAAGCAAAGGACCGGCGCACCAAAATGGTGCGCCGGTCCTTTTTGTTTGTCACCCGCGCGGGGCTGACGTCGCGGGTGAACACGTGGGATTGTTGAGTTCAGAAGCCCACCCGCTCGTTAACACTCGCGGTTCGCCTGGGACTTCTTGGCGAACCGCGAGTGTTAACGAGCGGGTGGGGATGATTGCACCCCGCGGTCGACTCGGCCGTTTGCCCGAGTCTAACGGCGCACCGCGGGTGAACGAGGGGCCGGCTCACTTCTTCTCGCGCTTGCCTTCGACGTCGAACGACCGGGTCTCGCCGCCGAATTCGGCTTCGGCCTTGCCCTTCACGGTGTCCTTATCGACCTTGAGCTTGTACTTGATGGTGAACTTGGTCCCCTCGCGCTCGCGGTCGACGGAGAACGTGAGTTCCCCGTCCTTGAACTTCACGTTGTCGAGCTTCACTTCTTTCTTGTCCTGCCCGATCGCGGTTCCGGTGAATTTGTCCCCGTCCTTCTTGATGGTCACGGTCGATTCGCGCTTCTGACCCATGATGTCGGTTTCGCACTTCCACGTCCCGACCGGACCCGCCTTGTCTTCGGCCGTTACGGTCCCGGCCAGCCCCAGTACCAGCGCCGCGGTGAGAAGCACCTTCATGAAATGATCCTCAAGTGGCGCCCGGGCCGCGCCGCCCGACGGGACGGATCGCGCGGGTCGCCGTCGCGCATTCTAGGGATCGCCCCCCACGCGCGGAGAACATCTCGCCGGATTGTGGCGCCGGGACGTTCCGGGGGCGACACGTGCGTAGTTTCTCCGGCTGGTTCGCAAATTCGGGCGCAGTAGGATTGCTCTTTGAATTTGCAGCGGGGCAGGGGCCGCACCGGAGCGCGTGCGAAGGCGGCGGTTCGTTCACGGGCTTTAAAGTGAGACGGGATCATGAACGCGGAGAGTGCGGAATTGCTCACCAAGAGCGGCTGGGCCGGAGGGCTCTTGATCGCGTCCCTACAGCTCTCGGTTCTGGTGATGGCCGGGTACGTGTGGCTGACCGTTCGGGCTTTTCGCCGCGGTGAGACCGCAGTTGGTATTCTGTTTTCGGCCCTGGGGTTCCTGGTCGGGGGCGGGTGGTGCGCGGGCGTTCTGCTCGGGTTGGTGTTCGGCTGGGTTTGGGTGCGCCGGTGGAACGCGCTACCATTCATGATCGTGTGGTCGACGCTTGTCGCGTTGGTTATCGGTAACTTCGCTCTGGCTTGTGTAATGAAGAAAATGTCACTGGACGAGTGGCGCGTGTACTTCGGGTGGCTCCCGGCGCTGTAACGCGACATTCAATACAGAAGGCAGCATTTTTGACAGGATGAACAGGATCGACCGGATTCAGAAGACAACGCCGCGTTTGGCCTTGATCCGGTTGATCCTGTCAAAAATGCTTCTTCGCAAATCACCGGCCCGTTCGCTTACTTGGCCCGCGGTTCGACGCCGAGCATGTTCCGCACGAAGAAGTCCATCCGGCGCCGGTTGCCGTAGGGCGATTCGGCCGCGCCGTGGCCCGCGCCCGGCACGATGAGCAGGTCGAAGTCCTTGTCCGCCCGGATGAGCGCGTTGGCCACCTGCATCGTGCTCGACGGGTCCACGTTGCGGTCGAGTTCGCCGACGACGAGCATCAGCTTGCCCTTCAGCTTGTGCGCCTGCGTCACGTTCGACTGCTCCGCGTAGTGCGGGCCGATCGGCCACGACATCCACAACTCGTTCCACCAGATCTTGTCCATCCGGTTGTCGTGGCACCCGCAGTCGCTCACCGCGCACGTGTAGAAGTCCCCGAACGCGAGCACAGCCCGGGTGCTGCTCTGACCGCCCGCGGAGCCGCCGAAAATCCCGACGCCCTTCGCGATGTCCATTTCCTTGTACTTATCGGCCGCAGCCTTGATCCACAGGATGCGGTCCGGGAACCCGCTGTCGCCGAGGTTCTTCCAGCACACGTCGTGGAACACCTTCGAGCGCCAGCTGGTGCCCATGCCATCAATCTTCACGACGATGAACCCGAGTTCGGCCATCCGCTGCTCGTAGGGCGAGGGCGTGAAGTTCTTGCGGACGTGGTGGTCGTGCGGCCCCGCGTAGATGTACTCGATGACGCGGTAAGTCTTCTTCGGGTCGAAGTTCGAGGGGCGGACGATGTAGCCGTGAATGTCGGTTTTCCCGTCCCGCGCCTTCGCCACGAATCGCTCGGGGTAGCTCCACCCGGTCTTGAGCAGCGCGGTCGCGTCGGCCTTCTCCAGGTCCAGTACCTTTTTGCCGTCGGCCGCGCTTCGCAGCTCAACGACTGGGGGCAGGTCGACGCGCGAGTACGTGTCGATGAAGTGCTTGCGGTCCGGGGCGTACTCGATGGTGTGCGTGCCGTCGCCGTCGGTGAGCTTCGTGAGGCCCGTGCCGTCGAGTTTGATGCGGGCGTAGTGAACGTGGTACGGGTCTTGGCCCTCGTGAATCCCCAGCGCCCGGAACCAGACCTCGCGGGTCTTCGCGTCCACGCGGTCGACGCCGCGCACCACCCACTCGCCCTTCGTGATGTTCTTCGCTTTGCCGGTCGCGAGGTCGACGAGGTACAGGTGGTTCCAGCCGTCGCGCTCGCTCATCCAGACCACTTCGCCGGTGTCGTCGAGGTAGTTCACGTAGAGCTTGTTGGCGTAATCGAAGAACGTTTTGCACTCTTCGTTGACGACGCTGGTGACCTTGCCGGTTTCGGTGTCGATGTCGAGTAACCGCATGACCGTGTGGCCGCGCTGGTTGTACGTGAAGTAGAAGTGCTTCGAGTCCTTGCTCCAGTGCTCGTGGCCCACGGCCCACGGGTTCGGGAACAGCTCGTCCGAAACGGCCACTTCCTTCTTGTTCTCGACGTCGAACAGGTGCGGCTTCGGCAGCGGGATCGGGTCGCCCGGTTTGAGGTAGTCGTAGGTGGACGTGATCGGCTGGAGCTGGTTGCGCGGCGACGATTCGACGAGCGTTACCCGGCGGTCCCCGCCGGCCTTCGTCTTGAGCGCGACGAGTTTCTTCGAGTCCGGGGACCAGTACGTGCGGCCGTAAGAGTCATCGGTCTTGCCGTCCTTGCTGAGTTGCACCTCTTCCTTCGACTTGGTGTCGCGCAACCAGACGTTGTTTTCCTTGATGAACGCGCCCCACTTTCCGTCCGGTGATTCGCTCCCGCGCCGGGGTTGCGCCGCGAGAACCGGAGAACCTAACCCCCCGGCCCCCTTCCCTAAGAAGGAAGGGGGAGAAAAGCCATGCACCGCGGACCGGACGCCCTCTTCGGTATCAAGCCCCTCTCCGTTTAGGGGAGGGGTTGGGGAGGGGTTATCTTCCGATGCGGACTCGTCCGAGAACCGCTTCTTCGGCGGGGCCACCGGCTTTGCGTCCTTCGGCAACTTGTCTTCGGCTACGATCTCGCGCGTTCCCTTCACCACGTCGACGAGCACGAACTCCTTCTTCCCACCGGGCAGATTATTCTGGTACCAGAACTTCTCGCCGTCGGGGGTCCAGTTCGGTTGATTAACCTTCCCACCGACCACTTTTCCGGCGGTCCACTTGGAAACGCTGTTCGCTCGCTCGTAGTCGTCTTTCGTGCCCTGTGCGGCAACACTCGTGGTGAGCCAGAGGAGGGCGAAGAACCCCAGAAGGGGTGAAGGGGTGAGCGGGTGAAGGGGTGAGAAAACACCCCGGCCCGAGCACCGATGTACACAACCAGCAGCGCAACTCATGTTCGTTCCTCTGTGGTTTCTCACCCCTTCACCCGCTCACCCCTTCACCCGTTTACACTTTCGCCCACGCGGGGGCGGTCACCTGCCCGTTCGCGGCCAGCGCGCGGGCGCTGACCTGCAGCACGCGGAGGAACCCTTCGCTGTCCGCGTGGTCGAACGAGCCGATCGCTTCCATGCTCGCGTTCGCTTCGGAGTACATCTGGTGCGGCACGTCCTCGGCCGCCTCGAACTCCGCGCGGCCCTTGTAGAGTTTCAGCTTGATCGTGCCGGTCACGAGGTTCGTGATCGGTGCGATCGCCCCGCGCGCCATGTGCGTCGCGAGGTCGAAGCCGTAGCCCTGGTAGATTTGCTTCGAGACGAACAGCGAGAGCTGGTCGAACAGTTCGCGCCCGCGGCGGTCGAGCACGAGTTGCAGCAGGAAGGCGTAGGCCGAGCCGAGCAGCTCCATCCCCGGTGCCTCGTACACGCCGCGGCTCTTGATCCCGACGAACCGGTTCTCGACCAAGTGCGTCGCGATGCCGACGGCGTGCTTCCCGCCGATCGCGTTCGCGGTCTGGATCGCCTGGAACGCGGTGGTCGCCTTCCCGTTGATCGCGACCGGGCGCCCCTTCTCGAACCGCACGCTGACGCTCTCCGGGGTGTCCGGTGCGTCCTTCGGCAGCACGCCCATGCCCGGGGTCACGAACCACGGCTCGGTGGTCAGGTGTTCGAGCTTCCCGGCCTCGTGCGTCAGTCCGAGCAGGTTCGCGTCGGTGGAGTAGGGGGCGTTCTTACTCGCCTTGATCGGCAACTTGTAGGAGTTGCAGTAGTCGATCATTTCCGAGCGGCCGGGGAACTTCTTGAGGAACTCGCGGTCGCGCCACGGCGCGTACACCGTCACTTCCGGGGCCAGCATGTTCGTACACAACTGGAACCGCACCTGGTCGTTCCCGCGCCCGGTGGCCCCGTGACTCAGCACGGTGGCGCCGCGCTTCTTCATTTCGGGAATCATCCCGGCCACGATCACGTGCCGGCCGATCCCGGTCGTGTTCCAGTACGCCCCCTCGTAGCGGGCCTGGAACTGGATCACTTCGATCCCGCTCTCCGCGATCATGTCGTGCAGCGGGATCGCGACGTAATCCGCCGCGCCGCACGCGCGCATCCGCGTTTCGATCTCGTCGAAATTGGACTCGTCCGGCTGCGCGATATCAGCGGTGAAGCAAACGACTTTGACGCCGTTTTCGGTGAGCCACTTGGTGACGGTGCAGGAGTCGAGCCCGCCGCTCGCGGCGAACGCGACCGTTTGGCCCTTCAGGTCGGCTACGGTGGTCATGATGATCCTCAATGGTTTGCGATGAATAGGATTACGAAACGCGACCCGGGTTGCACACTCGCCGCACCATCATGCCGCCATTCACAACGCTATCCGTCCCCGATTTGCTGCTCGAAGAGGTCGTCGCGCACGCCCGTGCGGATGTGCCGCTGGAGTGTTGTGGGCTGCTCGCGGGCCACATCCGCGACGGCACCGGGTTCGTAACCGCGCGATTCGCGATCGAAAATGAGTTGCGCAGCCCAACGGACTACCTGACAGACGCTCGAGGGATGTTCTTCGCGTTCCGCCACATGCGCGAACGTGGCCTGGAACTGCTCGCAATCTACCACTCACACCCGACGTCCGCACCGGTCCCGAGTCGCCGCGACATCGAACACAACACTTACGGCGAGAGTGTTGTTCACCTGATCGTAGGGTTCGCTGGCACGATACCTGAGGTACGCGGCTGGTGGCTCACAGAAGCAGGTTACCGGGAGGCTCAACTCGGTGGGCGCGGGTAAGCCCTGTATCCCATCCAGAGCCCTTTCCCGAAGCGCTCTACCAACTCGTCGTAAGCGCCGGGGCTGAGGACGGTGCCCGTGAGACGCAAGGACCAAAGGCGCGGGAACACGGTCGCTCGTGCCAGGAGCAAGGCTTCGCGGTCCGTAATCATCGGGCGCGGGCGGGGGTTAATCGCGTTCGGCCCCCGAGCAGTGATTTCTAGCTCCTGGAGCCCCCATTCCCACTCTGTGGTGACCAATCGCTCGATCACCTCTGCACCAGCGATTCCCGCGTTGATCCGAACGAGAGTTACCTGGGGAACGTGAGATCTGCTCAGCAGCGTTCCAATATCACAGGCCTGAACCTGGACGAGACGGACGTCGCACGCCGGGATCTGTGCCAGCAGTTCGTCGCCGCGCGCCACGAAACCCTGGAAGTTCCGAAACGTAACGCGGTCCAGGAACCCGCGCCGAAATTGCCCGTAGGTGACGCCGTTCACTTGCGGCACTTCGGCTCGCCATTTTCCCGAGTGGAGCTTGCGTAGTTCTTCCACCCGGGCGTAACGCGGATCGAACTCCCTCGGCCGGTCAGGAACCGCGATTTGGAGACGGATGAATTCCGCGCGTTCGGGATCGCCGTTCTCTTCGAGCCAATCCGCGTACACCAATCGCACGGTATCATCGTCCGGGTTCTCGCAGATTGCCTTCAGAAACGGCTCGTAGCCCGGCGGTGGCATCGCGAGTCCCTCCTCAATCCTCATGAGACACATTAACAAACTCGCCGGTTCGAGCGCTGTGATTGGTCCGTACCGGTCTGGAATTCAGTCCACAGGGGGCTACGATAATCTTTGCAGGGGCGGTTCCACGTCGGAGCCGCCCCGCGTCCGTTTGTTGGGACCAACTTCGATGGCGAACCTCCGCACCCCACTGTACCAGTGGCACGCCGATCACAAGGCCCGCATGGTGCTGTTCGGGGGGTGGGAGATGCCGGTTCAGTACACCGGTATCGCGCCGGAGCATAAAGCCGTGCGGTCGGGCGCGGGGCTGTTCGACATCTCGCACATGGCCCGCGTGAACTTCGGCGGGGCCGGCGCGCTCGCGTTTCTGGAGAAAGTGTTCACCAATTCCGTCGCAACGATGAAAGACGGACAGGTGCGCTACGGTCTGGTCTGTAAGGACGACGGCGGCATTCTGGACGACATCCTCGTGTACCGCTGGCCCTACGGGTTCGCGGCCGTCATCAACGCGAGCAACCGCGAGAAGATCCTCGCGTGGCTGGAACAGCACCGGACCGGCTTCGAGGTCGAGATCCAGGACCAGACGCTCAGCACCACGATGATCGCGGTGCAGGGGCCGAAGTCGGTGGAGCTGGTTCAGGGCATGTTCGCCGACGACGTGACGGCGCTCAAGTACTACTACGCGATGCCGACGCGGTACAAGGACAAGCCCTGTGTGGTGAGCCGGACCGGATACACCGGTGAGGACGGGTTCGAGGTGATCGTGCCGAACGCGCTCGGCGTTACGCTGTGGGAGGAATTCGTCGCGAAGGGCGCGGTTCCTTGCGGATTGGGCGCACGCGACACGCTCCGGCTCGAAGCCGCGATGCCGCTCTACGGCCACGAACTGAACGAAACGGTCGACCCGATCCACGCGGGACTCGCCTGGGCGGTGAAGCTCGACAAGGGCGACTTCATCGGTCGCGACGTCATCCAGAAGGCGACCGCTGACACCCAGAAGCCGGTCCGCGTGGGGTTGGAACTCGAAGGCAAGCGCGCGGCCCGCGAGGGGTGCGTGCTCACCGACGCGGACGGCGCTCAGGTCGGCACCGTGACGAGCGGTAGTCTGTGCCCCGGACTCGATAAGTCACTGGCGATGGGGTACGTGAACCCGCAATTCGCGTCCGTCGGTTCCGCCCTCGATGTGGATTTGCGCGGGACCAAAATCCCGGCGACCGTTGTGCCGCTGCCGTTCTACAAGCGGAAGAAATAAACCCTGTTATCGCCACCGTCCGTTACCGGTTCATCGGGGGCAGATGCTCCCGCTCGCCAAGAGGAAGCGAAGCCATGTCGAACCCGTCGAATCTGCGGTACGCCCCCACGCACGAGTGGGCCAAGCAAGACGGTGACGTCGTCACGATCGGCGTGACCGCGTTCGCCATCGAGCAACTCACCGAACCGACCTACCTGGAACTGCCCACGGTCGGCGCGGAACTGAAGGCCGGCGACAAGTTCGGCATCATCGAATCGTACAAGTCGACGTCCGATCTGTACTCACCAGTGGCCGGCACCGTTATCGAGCGGAACGAACCGCTCGTCGACGACGGCCCCACGAAGCGCAAGGGCGACCCGAAGCCCGTCAACGACGACGCCTTCGGCGCCGGGTGGATGGTGAAGATCAAGCTCGCGCCCGGCGCGACGCTCGAACACCTGCTCACCGCCGCGCAGTACGACCAACAACTCGCGTCCGAAGGGCACTAGGCGCCCGGGCGTTCGCATCTGTGTTGCCCGACCACGTTTCTTAGGAGGGTTGGCTCGGTGTCTTACGTCCTGAACACCCCGGAAGATCAGAAGGCGATGCTCGCCAAGATCGGGGTTTCGTCCGTCGAAGACCTGTTCGCAAACATCCCGACCGCACTGCGGCTCCAGCGCGACCTCGCGATCCCAAGCGCGATGTCGGAAATGGAACTGCAATCGCACCTCTCCCGATTGTTGGGCAAGAACCAGTCCGCGAGCGACGCGGTGTGCTTCCTCGGCGGCGGCGCCTACGACCACTTCATCCCGAGCGTGGTCGACACCATCGCGGGGCGCAGCGAGTTCTACACCGCGTACACGCCCTACCAGGCCGAAGCCTCGCAGGGGACGCTGCAAGCGATCTTTGAATACCAGACGCTGATGTGCGAGCTGACCGGGCTGGGGGTCGCCAACGCGAGCCTCTACGAAGGCGGTTCGAGCGTGACCGAAGCGGCCCTCATGGCGCTCGGCATCACGAAGCGGCCCGAGGTGCTGATCGCGGAGAGCGTTCACCCGGAGTACCGGGCGACGCTCGAAACCTACGCCGCGAACCTGAACTGCCGCGTGCGCACGCTCCCCACTCCGGACGGGTTCCTGAACCCCGACGACGTGAAGAGCGCGGTGAGCGACGCGACCGCGTGCGTGATCGTGCAGTCGCCGAACTTCTTCGGCCACCTCGAAGAGATGCAGGCCATCGGCGACGCGACCCGCAAGGTCGGCGCGCTGTTCGTCGCGAGCTTCGACCCGGTTTCCGTCGGCGTGCTCAAGCGCCCCGGCGACTACGGGGCCGACATCGCCGTGGCGGAGGGGCAGGGGTTGGGCGTGCCGCTTCAATACGGCGGCCCGTACCTGGGCATCCTCGCGTGCCACGAAGATTCGCGCTTCTTGCGCAAGATCCCGGGCCGGCTCGTCGGCCAGACCACCGACCGCAACGGCAAGCGCTCATGGGTGCTCACGCTCCAGCCGCGCGAGCAGCACATCGCCCGTGCGAACGCGACGAGCAACATCTGCACGAACCAGGGGCTCCTCGCCCTCCGCGCCGCGGTGTACCTCACCGCAGTGGGTCCGCAAGGGCTGAAAGAAACCGCAGAACTTTGCGTCCGCAAGGCGCACTACGCCGCCGAGCAACTGACGAAGGTTCCCGGCGTGTCGCTGCGGTTCAAGACGCCGTTCGTGAAAGAGTTCGCGCTCCAGGTTCCGGGCGACGCACCGACCCTGCTCGCGAAACTCCGCACGGCCGGCTACCACGCGGGTCTGCCGCTCGGTCGGTGGTACCCGGCGTTAGCGAACTGCATCACGGTCGCGGTGACGGAAAAGCGCACGAAGGCCGAGATCGATGGCTTGGTGGAGGCGCTGAAGGCGAACGTGTGAGGAGGAGCCGCGATGCCGTCGCCGTTTCCGGGAATGGACCCGTGGTTGGAAGGTGAGGAGGTCTTTCCGGACCTCCACGATAGTCTCATTTTTCTGCTCAAAGAGGCGATCAACACCGCGCTCCCGCCCGGGTACGTTGCGACCAGCCGGAACCGGGTCTGGGTGGACGATGAATTGCGCCGCGAACCGGACGTCGCTCTGTTCGGCAAGGACCGCGAGCCGGGGAGCAGTTCGTCCGCAATCGCCCTCGCGGGCTTGGTCGCGGTCGGTCAACAACTCACGCCCGAACCGATCGAGGAACCGTACCTCGAAATTGTTTCCGCAAAGGGCAAACGGCTCGTAACGGCTATTGAGATCATCAGTTTGACGAACAAGAGGGCCGGAGAACAGGGACGCAAGACGTACACGGATAAACAGCACGAGTACCGTCTTTCGGGTGTACACCTGGTGGAAGTCGATCTACTCCGCCGGGGGCCGCACGTGGCCGCGACTCCGCTCGCTCACTTACGGAAGATCTTCGGCGAGTTCGATTACCACGTGAGTGTCGTGGTCGCGGGGGCGGTCCCTCGGTATCACGCGGCGGGCATCAAATTGGTGGACCGGTTGCCCGAATTCGCGATCCCGCTCGATACCAATGTTCCCCCGGTGACGGTTAACCTGCAACCGCTCCTCGACCGGTGCTACGACAGCGGTAAATACGCGGCGCTAACCAGTTACCGCGAGCCGTGCGACCCGCCACTCACCCCCGAGCAACAGGTGTGGGCCGAAGGCATCCTCCGCGCGAAGGGGCTGCTGCCGTGACCGAGGACGAAGCCTTCATTCGCGCGATCGTGGATAACCCCGGCGACGACACTCCGCGCCTCGTGTACGCGGAGTGGCTCGACGACCGGGACGACCCGCGCGGAACGTATCTGCGCGCCGAGCGCGAGTGGGGCCGCGCGTGGCGCGAAGGCCGTCCGCCCGGTGACGCCACTGAGTTGCGGGCGCTGGCAGCCGAGCTCGATCCTGTGTGGGTTGCTCGTATCAGCCGCGCGCCGATGGGTGTGTGCTTTGAAACGAAGCTGTTCGTCCACGACCATGCGTCGCCTGCGAGCGGAGCGGAACTTTACGCTTTTGAGAGCGAATTTGGTATCGTCCTTCCGCCCGAGTATGGCGCGTTCTTGCTGAACTACAACGGCGGCTGGCTCTCAACCCCGGGCGAGGAGTACTTTCCCGAATCGGACGACTTTTTTGGCGACATTGAAGGTGTCACCGAAACGGCTCGTCGCGTTTGCGTGGACTGCGCGGAGAATGATCCCCGGTGCGGGCTTGTTGTGGTCGGCGGGACTGCGGGTGTATCCGGCATGAACCTGCTGATCGGAGTAGGGCTCGTGAACGAACCGCCTGGGCCGTTTTACCGTGGGGTGTACTCCATCGCGGCGGGTACTGAAGAGCCGTGGATCGAAGACGGCGAGTTTGTTGAGGACGAGGATTGGAGCCAACACAAAGTTGCGGACTCGCTCCAAGAGCTGTTTGCAGAGTGGGAGCAGGAAGCGATCTGGCGAGCCAATAAGAATTGAGACTGCTCGGGCATTCTTTTTCGGAACAGATCAGAAATGAATAACACGCAATCGACGGAACTGATTTTCGAGCTGTCCAAGCCCGGGCGCCGGGCGCACCGGCTGCCGGCGTGCGACGTGCCCGCGTCGAAATCGCTCGGCGAGCTGATCCCGCAAGAGCACCTCGCCTCGAACCCGCTCCCGCTTCCGGAAGTGGGCGAGATCGACCTGATCCGGCACTACACGAACCTGTCCGCGCAGAACATGAGCATCGACACCAACTTCTATCCGTTGGGGTCGTGTACCATGAAGTACAACCCGAAGCGCCACGAGCGCCTCGCCGCGCTCCCCTCTTACGCCAACCTGCACCCGCTCCAGGACGACGACACGACCCAGGGGATGCTCGAGATCCTCTACGAGATGCAGCAGTTCCTCGCGGAGATTTCCGGGCTGCCCGCGGTGTCGCTGCAACCGGCGGCCGGGGCGCACGGAGAACTCACCGCGCTGTTCGTCGCCGCGGCGTACTTCCGCGATAAGGGCGAGACGCACCGCAAGAAGGTGCTCGTGCCGGACTCCGCGCACGGCACGAACCCCGCCAGCGCCGCGCTCGCCGGGTTCGACACGATCACCGTCAAGAGCGGGGCGAACGGCCTCGTCGACCTCGAAGACTTGAAGTCGAAACTCGGCGACGACACTGCCGTGTTCATGATTACCAACCCCAACACGCTGGGGTTGTTCGAGACGCAGATCAAGACCATCACGGACCTGCTGCACAGTAAAGGCGCGCTCGTGTACCTCGACGGCGCGAACATGAACGCGATCCTCGGCATCACCCGGCCGGGCGACTTCGGCGCGGACATGCAGCACTACAACGTCCACAAAACGTTTACAGGGCCGCACGGCGGCGGCGGCCCCGGGTCCGGTCCGATCGCGGTACGCGACTTCCTCGCGCCGTACCTACCGGCGCCGGTCGTGGTCAAGGACGGCGCGCGCTTCAAGCTCGATTTCGACATGCCGAAGTCGATCGGCCGCGTGCGGAGCTTCTTCGGCAACGTCGGCATCCTATTCCGCGGGTACTGCTATATCCGCACGCTCGGGCCGGACGGGTTGAAGCAGGTCAGCGAGCAGGCGGTGCTGAACGCGAACTACCTGCGTGCGCGCGTCACCGAGGGATTCGACGTCCCGCACCCGGGGCCGTGCATGCACGAGTTCGTGGCGAGCGCACGGGCTCTGGTCCGCGAGCGCAAGATCACCGCGAAGGACGTGTGCAAGCGCCTCCTCGATTTCGGGTTCCACGCGCCCACGGTGTACTTCCCGATGGTCGTCGCGGAAGCGCTCATGATGGAGCCGACCGAGACCGAGAGCAAGGAGACGCTCGACGCCTTCGCCGACACGCTCCTGAAGATCAAGGCCGAAGACCCGGACGTGGTGAAGACCGCACCGCACACGCACATCGTCAGCCGACCGGACGAGGTGAAGGCGGCCAAGGAACTGAAGCTGCGCTGGGCCCCGGCAAAATAAGGCCCTATTACCAACGAATGAGAAGTATCCAGTGCCCCCTCATTCGTTGGAGATGTTGACGTGCCTGCTAACAACGCCCCGCGCCTGATCGTCACGACCACGCTCACCGTGGAGGGTTACGAGGTCGAGGAGTACCTCGGCGTCGTGCGCGGGATCATCGTTCGTGCCCCGTCGATCACACAAGGCATCCGCGGGGCGTTCAAGAGCTTCCTCGGCGGGAGCGTCGGGGCGTTCGAGGAGGTGTGCGAACAGGCCCGTTCGGACGCCTTCAAGAAGATGGCGCGCCAGGCCGTTGAAATCGGCGCGGACGCGATCATTGGGATGGCCTACGACGCGACCGAGTTCGCCCAGAACACGACCGAAGTGCTGGCCTACGGCACCGCCGTGAAGCTGCGCCCGAAGACCAGCGCGTGACGAGGGGGCACGTATGGCACACGTCGCGAGCATCGTGTACCGCCCGAAGAACACCGGGCGCCCGCAGGACCGCTACGAGCGCGTGCCGGCGGACCGTGTCCGGTTGGTCGAGTTTCGGGGAATCGAAGGCGACATGAAGGGCAGTTCCACGTCGCGTCAGCTCAATGTGATGTGCGCGGAAACACTGGCCGAACTCGGGGCCGAAGGGTTCCAGGTCGCGCCGGGAGAAATGGGCGAGCAAATCGTACTCGCGGGCCTCGACCCCGCAGCGCTCGCCGAAGGTACTCACATCAAACTCGGCGAATCGGTCATTAAGGTAGGTATTCTTCGCACCGGGTGCGCCCGCTTTGAGATGATTCAGGGCAAGCTCCGCGAACTGGCCAAGGGGCGGCTCGGGGTGCTCGCCACGGTCGTGACCGGCGGTGAAGTAGCTGTGGGCGATGCGGTCGAAGTGCTCGCCGCCACAACCTGATGCGCGGTCGGATCGATTTTCCGACCGCGCATCAGGTTGTGGCGCGCCGGTCGGTTACTTCTCGTCTTCGATGGGCGGCGGTTCCTTACCGTACTTGGCCCGATACTTGGCCGCGAACTTCTCCTTCAGAGACGGATCGCAGACGAAGCACTGCGACTTCGCCCGGTCGTGCTTCTCGCACCAGTCACCTTTCGCCTTGCACGCTTTGGCGATCTTGGACGAGCACATGCTGCACTCGTCTTCCGGGATGCCGTGCTCGGCGCACCACCAGTCGCTGTGGTCGTCGGCTTTCTTCGCGGTCCCTTTGTCGGTTGCGGGAGTCTTGGATTGCTCGGTCGTCTGAGCACCCTGGCCGCACCCGATTAGAGCCATGAGAACCGGGACCAGTAGGCACCCGGCCCACCACCGAAACGTTACTGCTGTCATCGAACCGTCTCCTGAAGGATGGAACTGTCACTCGGGACCGGCCCGCCCACCGAGGGCTTGTCCCCGGCCGGTCGTTCGTGCCGCCCGCGGAAGGGCACCTGGAACACGAGATACAACACCCGCAGCACTAACAACGACATCACCAGCGCCCCGATCACCCCGCCGATAACGACGGTAGCGAGTGGGCGCTGAACCTCGGCCCCGACACCGCTGCCAAACGCCATCGGCAGGAACCCGAGGCTCGCCACCAGTGCGGTCATCAGTACGGGCCGCAAACGGGTGGTCGCGGCCTGTTGCACGGCTTCGTCCAGCGAAAGCCCGCGTGCCCGGAGCTGACGGACGCGCGAGACGAGGATCATGTCGTCCATCACAGCGACCCCGGAGAGGGCCACGAACCCCACCGCGGCGGACACCGAGAACGGCATCCCGCGGAGCCACAGCGCGAAGAGACCGCCCACCCAGGCGAACGGGACGCCGGTGAACACGCGGAGGGCGTCGATCACGCTCCCGTATGTCGCGTAGAGTAGCCCGAAGATCAGTACGAACGCGACCGGTACGACGATCAGTAATCGGTCGTTCGCGCGCTGGAGGTGCTCGAACTGCCCGCCCCACGCGACGTGATAACGCCCCGGCGGGAGAGGCACGTCCGCCGCAACCTTGCGCTGAGCTTCGGCCACGAATCCGCCCAGGTCGCGACCCCGCACGCTGCAGGTAACGATGATCCGCCGCTGACCCCACTCGCGTGTAATTGTGGACGGCCCCTCGGTGATTTCGATAGCTGCTAGCCGCGACAGTGGCACGCGCTCGCCGGACGGCGCGGTGACCAGCATGTTCCCGATGGCCCCGGGATCGACCCGGTGGCGGTCCGGGAGTCGGACCGTGAGCGGGAACCGCAACTGCCCCTCCACCACTTCGCCCACCGGCTTCGACCCGATGGACTCGACGAGGTCGAGGGCGGCTTGAGCCGGGACGCCGTAGCGGGCGATTTCGTCCTGTTTGACTCGAACTTGCAACACTGGCTGGCCCGTCACCTGTTCCACGGCGAGGTCGGCCGCGCCGGGGATCGTTCGCAGAACGGCCTCGATCTCCTTTGCTTTCGCCGTTAGCACGTTGAAGTCGTCGCCGTACAGTTTCACCCCCACGTCGGCCCGGACGCCCGAGGTCATTTCGTTCAGGCGCATCTCGATGGGCTGCATGAACGCGAGGCGCTGGCCCATGTGGTTCTTGAGTTCTCGCTCGATCCGGGCGGTGAGTTCGTCCTGGGTACGGGCCTTGGTCCACAGGTTTCGGGGTTTAAACGTGACGAAGATATCGGTCAGTTCCACGCCCATTGGGTCGGTGGCGACCTCGGCGGACCCGACCCGGCTCCAGACGTGTTGGACCTCGTCGGGGAAGGCCGCAAGGATCGCCTTTTCCATCTCCGTGTTCGACCGGATTGATTCGTCCAGATCGGTTCCGGCGAGCCGCACCACGTTAATCGCCACCGCGCCTTCGGAGAGCTTCGGGACGAACTCGGACCCGAGATTCGGGGCGATCATCCCGAACGCGACCACGAGCACACACACCGCGAACCCGATCACGGCCAGTTTGTGGTTCACGCACAGTCGCAGGATCGGAGTGTGAACGGCGTGGGCCAGTCGCATGAGCAGTGGCTCGCGCTCTTCGATCCTCTTCGGCAACAGCAGGCTCGCCAGCACCGGCATCAGTGTGAGCGACAGTACCATCGACCCGATTAGTGCAAAGATGACCGTCAGGGCCATCGGGCGGAACAACTTACCTTCGATCCCCTCCAGCGTCAGGATCGGGAGGTAAACGATCATGATGATGAGTTCGCCGAACAGCGTCGGCCTGCGGACCTCAAGAGCGGCGTCCCGCACGATTGCCAGTCGAGATTTCCGCCCGTCGCTGTGGGCGACGTGCCGCACGCAGTTCTCCACCATCACCACGCTACTATCCACCACCAAGCCGAAATCAATGGCCCCGAGCGACAACAGGCTGGCAGCGATCCCGAACCGCAGCATCCCGCAAAAGGCGAACAGCATGGAGAGCGGGATCGCGAGGGCGACGATGAGTGCCGCACGCAGGTTGCCGAGGAAGGCGAACAGCACGGCGACGACGAGCAGCCCGCCTTCGAGCAGGTTGTTCTTGACCGTTCGGATGACGTGATCGACCAGTTCCGTCCGGTCGTACACCGGTTTTGCCTCGACCCCCGGGGGGAGTGCGGCCCGCACGTCGTCCAACTTGTGCTTCATCGCCCAGGTGACTTCGTGGGTGTTCTCACCCATCGTCATGAACCCGAGACCCAGAACGACCTCACCCTTACCGTCTGCCGTGACCGCTCCGCGTCGGACCTCGTGACCCACTTCGACATCAGCCACGTCCCGCACCCGGACCGGGACTCCGTCGTGAGCCGTGACAACGATGTTCCGGATCTGCTCGACGTTCGCGGTTCGGCCCAGCCCGTGGACGAGGAGCACGGTCCCACCTCGACGCACGGTTCCGCCGCCGACGTTCCGGTTGTTCTTCTGGAGAGCCTCCACCACCTGATCGAAGGTCAACCCGTGTTTCACCAGTCGGTCGGGATCGATGCGGACCTGATACTGTTTCTCGAACCCGCCCCACGTGTTGACCTCGGCGGTCCCCGGGACCGTGCGCATTTGCGGTTTGATGATCCAGTCGTGAACCGTGCGCAGCTCGGTCGCGTCGTCTCCTTTGCCAGTTACAACGTAGTGAAACACTTCGCCCAGACCGGTACTGACCGGTCCCATCTTCGGGCGCTCGATCCCGATCGGCAGTTGGATGCTGCCGAGCCGCTCGTTCACCACCTGCCGGGCGAAGTAGATGTCGGTGCCGTCCTCGAACACCAGCACCACTTGCGAGAACCCGAACTTGGACACCGACCGGAGAGTTTTGAGCTTGGGCAGCCCGCTCAGCACTTGCTCGACCGGGAACGTGATCTGCTGTTCGACCTCTTCGGGACCGAGGGCCGGGGCCACGGTGTTGATCTGCACCTGTACCGGGGTCGTGTCGGGGAAGGCGTCGATGTCCAACCGCCTCATGGCCCAGGCGCCAACGACTGCGAACGCGACCGCGCCGAGGACGACGGCGAACCGGTGCCGGAGCGATGTTTCGATGATCCAGTTCAACACGGGCGGGCCTCACTTTTTGCAACAGTCGCAGCCTTCGCCCAGGTTGTTTTTGAGTAGCTCGGCGCGCAGCGCCGCGCTCCCTTTCACGGCCACAACTTCGCCCGGCAGAATCCCGGCGATAATCTCGGTGTGCGTATCGGTTTTGGCCCCGATCCGAACTGTGCGGACGTGGAACACCTTGGGCGAGCCGTTCTTCATGTAATCCTTGTTCCGCACGAAGACGACGTGGCAACAGCCCTCCCAGTGGACCGCTCCGTTGGGGACCACCACGACCTGTTTTTCGTCCCGCAAGATCACGCGCCCCGTGCCAAAGGTATTGGCTCGCAACCGCCCGTTCGTGTTGTCCAAAATGGCCCGGACCCGCACCGTGCGAGTTTTGTGATCGGCCTCACCGCTGATCCACGCGACCGTCCCGACCGTCTCTGTTTTGGCTCCATCCGGAAGGAATCGGACCTGTTGCCCGAGGGTGACCGACTTGGTGTCTTCCAGGCGCAAGTCGAGGTTCCCCCACATCGTTCGCGGGTCGACGACAACGAACAGCACCTTCGTCGTGTCCACAACTTCCCCGGCCACTACATCGCGGGACGCGACCACACCGTCGAACGGGGCGACGAGAGACAGTAGGTTCCCGGTGGTCGTTTTGGCGTCGAACGTGTCGGTTAGCGCTTTCGGCAGCCCGAGGAAGTGAAGTTTGGAAGCGAGTTGATCTTCGGGCACCTGCGCCAAGTCTTCGGGGGCGACCGACATCCCCAGGTTCGTTAAGGCTTGTTGGCTCGTGGTTAACCGAATGCGGGCTTCGCTGACGGCGGCTTCGGCCTCAATCACGGCGCGCCCCGGAACCGCCCCGGCGGACGATTTCTGCCCCTCCACGATACGGGTCTTGAGTCGCACTTGAACGAATGCGTGAAGGAATTCGGCTTTCGCCCGGCCCACTTCCGCAGCATCCACCAGTCCGATCACTTCGCCCGCGTGTACGCGATCGCCCACTTGCTTGTAGGCTCGGAACATCGTGCCGGGCACGCGGGCCGAGAGCCGGGCCGTGCGGGTCTGGTCGTAAACAATCTCACCGCTGCCGCCGACGGCCTCGACTACCGGCCCCGTCCACACCGGATCGACGTCGATGCCGGCTTTTTTGACAGCTTCGTGCGAGGCGAACTGGATACGGTGGGTGTGGAGGCGGCACTGTTTGGCGTTCTCGGGCCGATCGGTGAACTCCAGTGACCGCTTGGCCCGGTCCAAGTCGGCGTCCGTCACCGCAGGGCGCTTATCGACTTGCGCGACTTCCGGGTGACAGAGCGGGCAGTCGTGGACCCCGTGAACCTTGCACCAACCGAACGACTTCTGGCGCGGGAGCAGGTTCGGGCGGCACTCGATACAGACAGACTCGGGGACGTTGTGCTCGTCGCACCAGTCGCCCTTCACCACGGCTTTCTCTCCGGCGAGCGCGGAGAAGCGGGGGAGGGCCCATCCCGTTCGGTGGCCCCAAGCGAGTAGCAAGCCAAGGACCGAGAAGATGAGCAGCGACGGAACGGCCCGCACAATCCATCGCAGCGCGCCGAGGACATTGAACGGAGGGTGCGGAACGGCCCCTACGGACAGTTCGCGATGAGCGCGTGGTGGGTCGGATGTATCAAGCACCGGACGATCTCCCGATCGAGTTCGGATTCCGCCGTGCAGCAGAACGGCGGTGAATTTTGGATGAAATGATAGCGGGATACGCGACCCGGTGCGGGCGCTATCAACCAGCAACGAGAGGGGTGCAGGATTAGATCAGGAACGTGCAGAACGAGACGTAGAGCGGCGGGCGCGTGTGCGTGAGGGGCGAGAAGCGGTGCGGGAGTGACTCGAAGGTAGCCGTGACCGGAGCGGGTGCGAATCCGACGAAGGCGACCGCTTCCTCGCTCGGTTGCGAAGGCTCGGCATGCGCGATCTTATCGAGCTTTGACTTGCAGAGCGTCGGACAGCACGGTTCTTGGGATAGTGGGGGGGCGCCGTCGCGAACTCGAAGATCAACTGAATCGGTACCACAATCCGCGACTTCCCGATCCCGATCGGCCCGTTCCCGGCACCCACATTTGCAACTCGGCGCGTGTTGCTCGTCCGCGCGCGTCTGCGATGCGATCGAGGTCGTGGCCGGTGCGCGGAACAGCCACCCTAAATGGTCGAACTTGCGAAGACACACCCCTTGAGGGGTGAGCATCGTCAAGGCGACAAGGATGGACAACGCGCGGAGCATGAACCGGTTTCCCGTAACACGACCGACCCGCGCTTAGCATACAGTCGGTCCGGCATTGCCGTCAACTCGGCCACTTGACATCACCGGCGGTCGGGCGCATCCACACGCGGTCGCCGTGGCTACGAAGTTTGCGATTGTGTGGTCATGTCGTGCCCAGTTGTGGCTATTGATTATCCAGCAATCTTTCCGTCACTTCACGTTCGTGCTTCAGATCACACTCAAAAATCGCATTTCCGACTGGTACGTGAGTGTTTTGTCTAAGTGTAACTATGGTCTCATTTTTGGCGCGAGAATTGCTGTTGTGGCCGGCGCAAAGAATTGTGGTGCGGTCTGCTTCCTCTCCGGCTTCGCCGTGACCGACGGGTTACCGGCGCCAGCCGTCGTTCCCATTTCGTTAGCGGAGTTTAAGGGGGCACTGTGCGCGTCGCGGTTCTTGTTATTTGTGTGTTGATCGGCTGTGGAACGGCGAGCGCTGCGCCGCCCGATCCGGCCGCGCTCGCGGCACGAATCGACAAACATCTGCAAGCGCGGTGGGACGCCGAGAAGGTGAAGCCCGCGGACCGGGCTGACGACGCCACCTTCGTGCGCCGGGTACATCTCGACCTCGTGGGGCGCATCCCGACCGTTGCGGAAGTTCGTGCGTTCCTCGACGACAAGGACGCGGATAAACGGGCGAAGCTCGTTGCCCGGTTGGTCGATTCCGCCGCGCACGCACGCCACATGGCCACGTTCTGGCGCCGGCAGTGGGTACCGCAAGCCGACGCCCCACAGTTCGCGAACCTCGCCGACGATTTGGAAAGCTGGATCGCATCAAATCTGCGGTCTGGCGCGTCTTACGATCGGATCGTGCGTGACCTGCTGACCGCATCGCGTGTCAAAACGGGACCGGGGGCGCCGACCACGTTCCTGACCGCGAGCGAAGCGAAGCCCGAGAACCTCGCCGCGAACACGGCCCGCGCGTTTTTGGGGATCAACCTCGATTGCGCCCAGTGTCACGATCACCCGTTCGCGCGCTGGACCCGCGACCAGTTCTGGCAAACGGCTGCGTTCTTCGTTCGTCCGACCGTACCCGATGGCACGACACCCGCGCGGCTCGAACTTGTGGTCCCCAGTACGAAAAAGCCGATCGGTCCGCGGCTCCTGAATGACAGCGAACCGAAGTGGCCCGCGGTCCTGAAGGACGATACCGGCCGCGTGGTGCTCGCGGAGTGGGTAACGGCCCGGGATAACCCGTATTTCGCCCGGAACGCGGTGAACCGCGTGTGGGCCGAACTCTTCGGTACGGGGATCGTGGAACCGCTCGACGACCTGAGCGGCTCGAACCCGCCCGTACATCCAGAATTACTAGATGACCTCGCACGAGCGTTCACGGAGAGCAAGTTCGACTTGAAGTACCTCACCACGGCCCTCGTGCTCACGCGGGCGTACCAGCTCTCGGCGGTTGTCCCCGCCGGCGGAAGTTCCGACCCGCGGTGGTTCGCGTGCTCCGCGGTGCGCGGGCTGACCGGCGAGCAACTCTATGACAGCCTCCGCGTCGCGGCGGGGCTGCCCGCGGATCGCGAGGATCTCGATCCGACAATCGCTCCACGCGAACGGAAGCGCTTCGCGGAGAAGTTCCGCGTCGAACGGACCGGCAGCGCGCAGCGGTCCATTCTGCAATCACTTTCGCTGATGAACGGCAAGTTGACCACCGACTTGACGGACGTCGCGAAGGCCCCCGCCCTGTGCGCGGTCGCCGGAGCCCCGTTCCTCGACACGAAGGGGAAAGTGGAAGCCCTTTACCTCGCGGTTTTGGGGCGCAAGCCGGCCGACGACGAGTCCGCGCCCTTTGTGAAGTACGTCGAGAACGGCGGGGCCGACCGCGACGCGAACAAGGCCCTCGCCGACGTTCTCTGGGCGCTACTCAACAGCACCGAGTTCAACACTAACCATTGAAAGGAGCGCGCGAAATGCGCCCCGCCTGCCCACGCCGCCACGCCTTCACCCTCATCGAACTACTGGTGGTGATCGCCATCATCGCCATTTTGATCGGGCTACTGCTCCCCGCCGTCCAAAAGGTGCGGGCCGCTGCCGCGCGCCTCCAGTGCGCCAACAACCTCAAACAGATCGGGCTCTCGGTTCACAACTACGCATCGGCCAACGACGACTGCTTCCCCAAGTACATCGGCCTCAACCGGATGGTCAGTTGGACGACGCTGCTGCTCCCGTACCTGGAGCAGGACAACGTGTACAAGATGATCGACCAGAGCCAGAACTGGGCGGCGTCGGTCAATGGCTGCCAGAACCGCGCCGCGGGGCAGGTCCGGATGAAGGGCTTCGTCTGTCCGGCGAATCCGGGCGCGCAGCGCACCGTGCTCGTCTCCGATCCGGAGAACGCCGGTGGGTCGTTCCCCGCGGCGCCGACCGACTACACCGTGGCCGAGGGCTTCTACTACACCACCGTCGTCTCGACGAACCCGCCGAACTGGATCGAGGGGACCATCCGGTCGGTCAACGCGATCGGGAAGCGGAGGTTCACCGACGTGACCGACGGCATGTCCAACACGCTCGTCATCTTCGAGAACGCGGACGTGCCCAACATCTGGATCAACGGCAAAATGGTGACGGACAACACGAACACCGTGATGACGTTCAACCACAGTAATCACGGCGGGTGGGCGAACCCGAACAACAACAACGTGCGCGGTTGGGACGCGACCGGCACCGTGCAGTTCGGGACGTACATCGTCAACAAGCGCAACGGGGCCGCGCTCTACGGGTTCCACACCAGCGGTGCGCACGCGCTCCTCGCCGACGGGTCTGTGCAGTTCTTCAGCGAGACCACGACCTCCGAAACCATCAAGCGGTTCATCAGCTTCAAGGACGGCGATATCGTTTCCGTGGGCGACCTGTGAGCCGCTAACCCTTATTTCGTCAAGTCAGTCGTCACCGCCCGGGCGCAGCAACGCGCGTCCGGGCGGTGACCGGCTTACCGGCAATATTCCAACAAACGCGGAGCGCCGGCGCGCTTCCGGCAGGAGCAAGCATGCGGACGAAGGTGGCCCGCGGGTTCACCGTGGGTCTTTGTGTGGCCGTGTTGTGCCTGGTCAGCGGGTGCGGCAAGAAGAAGCGCCCGGGCGAGTTACCCGTGTATTCGGTGAAGGGCCGCGTGACTCACAAAGGGGAACCGATGCCGTTCGCCGTGGTCACGTTTTGGCCGGCGAACCAGCAGTTCGTTCCGGCGATGAAGTCGCGTGCTACGGCCGACAAAGACGGCAACTACGAACTGACGACCTACGAACTCAACGACGGCGTGCCGGAGGGCGAGTACGCGGTCATCCTGTATGTGCCGCTCAAGCAGCCGGACCCCTACGAACTGGAAGGGCCTAACCCACCGGACCGGCTCAACCACGCCTTTTACGATCCGGCAAAATCGAAACTCCGGTTCACGGTGCGCCCGGAACCGAACACGATCGACATCAAACTCCCCTAACCACGAGGTCCGCCGTGAAAACGTTCCCGCGCCGCGGAGCGACCGCCATTGAGTTACTCGTGTTGGGCACGTTCGCTACTTTTGCCATCGGACTAACGGCACCCGCGATTCAAAAGGCCCGGGCCGCGAGCGCGCGCACGAAGTGTGCGGACAACCTCCGACTGCTCGGGACCGGGGCGCGTGAATACGCCGCGGCCAACGACGACATGCTGCCGCGCAACAGCGGCCCCACGCCCGCGGGGAGCTGGAACACGCAGATCCTCCCTTTCATTGGCGAAAAGGAACTGGCCCAGAAGTACACGGACGGGCGCGACTGGTGGGACGCGGGCGAGAACGGCAACCGGACCGTGGCTCAAGGTCGCGTGGCGGCGTTCGTGTGCCCGGCCGCGCCGAACCCGGACCGCTGGGTTCTGACGCGCGACCCGGACAACGAGTCCAAGAGCTTCCGCGCTGCGCCCACGGACTACGTCGGGGCCGCGGGCGCGTACTACGAGAACAACGACCAGAAGAACCTGCACCCCGGTGCGATGCACACGCGCACGGTCACCCGGCGGTTGCGCACCTCGGACATTGCCGATGGCACCGCGCAAACGGTTCTCGTCGTGGAGATGGCCGACAAGCCGAACCACTGGCACACCGGCAAATTGGGCGAAGACCGGCTGGAGAAGCCGCAGATGACGGCGCTCTCGGGCCAGTGGGCGGCGCCGAACTGGAACCACCTCCGCTCCCACTCCACTGATGGGAAGACGCAGTTCGGGCCGTGTGCAGTGAACTGCAGCAACCAGGCCGCGATCTACGGCTTCCACGAGGGCGGCGCGAACGTGCTGTTCGTGGACGGCTCGGTGCGGTTCCTGAAGGCCGGGATGTCGCAAGAAATGCTGATCGCGCTCGTGAGCATCGCGGGCGGCGAAGTCCTGGCTCCGAACGATTTTTAAATCACAGGGGGTAACAGTCATGCGACGCCGTTCCGCCTTTACGCTGATCGAACTGCTGGTGGTGATCGCGGTCATCGCGATCCTGATCGGCTTGCTGCTTCCTGCGGTGCAAAAAGTGCGCGAGGCCGCCGCGCGCATGAAGTGCAGTAACAATTTGAAGCAACTCGGGCTGGCGGTTCACAACTACGAGGGCGTTCACCGCGAGGTTCCCACGCTGGGCACGTACCGACCGCCGACCAGCATGGGCAAGCACGGGTGGGTGATGTTCCTGCTGCCGTACCTGGAGCAGACCGCCCTCGCGAGCCAGTACCGCTGGGACGTCAGTTTTTCGGACCCGGTCAACCAGCCCGTCATCAAGACTCAACTCCGGATCTTCCAGTGCCCGTCGACCCCGCGGACGACGTGGACGATCTCGGCCTCGGACTCGGGTGTGGCCTACGAAGCGGCGGTCGGGGACTACGCCGCGTGTAACGGCGTGAGCAAGGATCTGGCGACGTACCTCGGTAACACCAGCATGAGTCGCGGCGGGATGTTCTTCGGGGAGATCACACCGCGCGGGGTCCGGTTCGCCGAGGTGACCGACGGGCTTTCCCAGACGTTCATGGTTCTGGAGCACGCGGGCATGCCGGAGTGGTACGTTCTCGGCACGAAGCAGCCGACGAACGCCCCGGTTCCGGAACGTGCTGCCTGGGGGCACCAGTACCAGTTCAGCCTGCTGCTCCGCGGGCACAGCACGGACGGAAAGAGCTACTACGGGCCGTGCGCGATCAACTGCAGCAACGACCTCGGGATCTACTCGTTCCACACCGGCACGGTCAACACTTTGTTCGCCGACGGGAGCGTGCAATCGGTCCGCAGCGGGATGCAGGTGAGTGTGATGGCGGCCCTTGCGACCGTTGGTGGTGGCGAGGTGATCTCGCCCAACGATTATTGAGAGGTCACCGATGCCAATCAGTCCGTCCCAGCCGCGATTTGCGGTTATCATAGCCCCGTTGATCGTGGCCGCGGTTCTCGTGATCCCGGCCTGTAGCTCTCCCACCACCGACTCCCCGCGGGTCGAACCGGTGTCCGGTTCGGTCTTCGTCAACGGGAACCCGGCGGTGGGGGCGGTGGTGACTTTTCACCCCGCCGCCCCGCAGGGCCAAAACAAGTTGCGGCCGCGCGGCGTGGTTCAGGCCGACGGGACGTTCCGGTTGACGACGTACACCACCGGTGACGGTGCGGCGACCGGGGACTACGCCGTTACGCTGTACTGGCCCGAGAAGGACGATCCCGATCTGGAAGCCCGCGGGATCGAGGTGAAGGACCGGTTCCAGAACCGCTTCAAAGATCCCAGCCGCCCGTTCAAACGGGTGACCGTTCGGGAGGGAGAGAACGCGCTGGAGCGGTTCACCGTTCAGTAAATACACCGACCCGTCGTTGCGACGGGTGACCACGATCACGTGAGGACCGATCATGTCCGTAACCTTCGATTGCACCCGGCGCGGGCTCTTTCGTGCGGCCCTCGGCGTCGGGGCCGCGGCCGGTTCGATGTCCGGCTGGCTGCGCGCACTCGCGTCCGAGGCGCCCAAGAAACCCGTTAAGTCCGTCATCGTGCTGTGGCTCAACGGCGGCCCGGCGACCATCGACCTGTGGGATCTGAAGCCGGGGCACGAGAACGGCGGGTCGTTCAAGGAGATCAATACAACGGCGCCGGGAATGAAGATCGGCGAGCACTTGCCGAACCTCGCGAAACACGGCAAGGAACTGGCGCTCGTGCGCTCGATGAAGACCAAGGAGGGCGATCACGGCCGCGCCGCGTTCCTGCTGCGCACCGGGTACACGCCCCAGGGGGCGGTCCAGTTCCCGGCTGTCGGCGCCGTGCTCGCGAAGGAACTCGGTTCGGAGTCCACCGACCTCCCGAACTTCGTCAGCATGGCCCCGGCGCGCTACGCGATCGAACTCGGGGGCGGGTTCCTCGGGCCGCATTTCGACCCGCTCGTGGTCGGCGACCAGGCCGCGCCACAAGACGGGCTCAAGGTGCCCGATCTGGGCCGCGTACACGGTGTTACCGATGCCGCTCAAAAGGCGCGGCTCGAACTGCTCGCCGGAGTGGAGAACAGGTTCGTCGCGGGGCGCAACAGTTCGGTTGCCGCGAGCGTTCAAGCGGCCGCGTCGCGCGCGGTGCGACTGATGAAGCCCGAAGCCGCGGCCGCGTTCGATCTCGACCAGGAGAAGCAAAAGACGCGCGACGCTTACGGACGCGGGCTGTTCGGGCAGGGGTGCCTGCTCGCGCGCCGACTGGTGGAACGCGGGGTACCGTTCGTGGAAGTTACGCTCGACGGGTGGGACACGCACCAGAACAACTTCGACCGCGTGAAGGAACTCTGCGGCACGCTCGACGCGGGATTCGCCTCTCTGGTCAACGATCTCAAAGATCGTGGGCTGCTCGATAGCACGCTCGTGGTGTGCCAGGGCGAGTTCGGGCGCACGCCGAAGATCAACGCACAAACGGGGCGCGACCACTGGCCCGCGTCGTGGGCGGTCGCGCTGGCGGGTGGCGGACTCAAAACGGGCCAAGCGATCGGGAATACGACGAAAGACGGCCTCGCGGTCGAGGAACAGCCCGTATCGGTGCCGGACCTGATCGCGACCGTGGCGAAGGCCGTCGGGATCGACCCGCAGAAGCAGAATATGTCCAACGTCGGGCGCCCGATCCGCGTGGCCGACCCGGACGCGAAGCCGATCAAGGAGCTACTGTGACCCGCGCGTTCCTCGCTCTCGTTGCGTTCGTTGCTGCAATCGCCGTAGTTCCGGCCGCAGATGCACCCAAAGTCAGCCCGCGCGCCGAGGCCCTTGATCTGCTTCTGGTCGGCGGGGAGAAACCCACGCGGCTCGAACTGCGTGTCGAAATCGGCGAAAAATCGGTCCCCGCGATCTGGGACGAGACGTTCGCGAAGTTGTTCGCGTTCTACGACCGCAACGCAGACGGTGCGCTCGACAAAACCGAGGCCGCGCGACTTCCCGCTGCATTCGCGCTGCGCCAGGTGCTTTGGGGTCAGATCGCCGCGCTTTTAGGCGACGCTCCGGCCTGGGGTGATCTCGATTTGAACAACGACGGAAAAGTGCGCGCGGACGAACTGGCCGACTTCTATCGCCGTGCGGGGCTGGGCGGCGTGCTGGTGGGCGTGGGCAAACCACCCGCGACCGACCGGCTCACCGAGGCACTCGTCAAGACGCTCGACACGAACAAGAACGGCAAGGTGGAGGAGGCCGAGTGGAAGGCCGCGCCGGACGTGTTGCGCAAGCTCGACAAGAACGACGACGAACTGGTCGGGCCGGGTGAACTGGTAGACCGTATCGCCTATCCGGGGGCGCTGGGCTCCTCGCTTCTAATGGCGCCGTCCCCCAACACCAAATCGGACGCGGTGACGGACGCTCTGTCGTTCGTCGTGCTCCCGCTCCGCACGGCCGACACGCAGTGGGCGAGCACGGTCGCGGTTCGGCGCGAAGCGGGGAAGCTCTCTGCGATCCCTGCTGACGATCTCCTTGCGTTACGTGCGAAGCCTGCTGCGACCGTGTGGCACGTGAAGCTCGGGGCGGGGAAGGGGACCGTAGTAGAACCCGTTGGTGGAAAACCGCCAGCAAACGGGCGACTGGTTCTGGCGGAGGGTAACCTTCGTGTCGAACTGCGTGCCGATGGGGGGAAGCTCGCCGAACAGGTTGTCACTGCACGCAAACGCTTCCTGACGGCGTTCGCCGAATGCGACGCCGATTCCGATGGCGCACTCGACGCGAAGGAACTCGGAGCGACCAAGGCCGCACGGTTCCAGCCGTTACTTTTCGCCGACCGAAACGGTGACGGGAAACTCGACCAGAACGAGCTAACGGCTTGGCTCGACCTGCAAGAGCAGATCGCAAAGGGCCACGTGTTCCTCACGGTTTTGGACCACGGCGCGGGGCTGTACGAACTGCTCGACGCGGACCGCGACGGCTCGCTCTCGGTGCGCGAATTGCGGACCGCGTGGGACCGGCTCAAGGCGTCCGGGTGTGTGACTGGTGGCGCGTTCGATCGGGCAAAACTTCCGCGCCACTTGATGACGACCGTGAGCCACGGTCACCCGCAGCACGCGATCGGCAAGCCGGTCCGCGGGGGACCGGAGTGGTTCCAGGCAATGGATCGCAACGGCGACGGCGATGTGTCTCCGCGCGAGTTCACGGGCACGCGCGAGGTATTCGATAAACTCGATCTCGATAAGGACGGGCTACTGAGTGCGGAAGAGGCGGCCCGCGTCACGAAGTTTTAGTATTGTCGCACAATATTATGTCATTTAGGTTCGTGGTGGTGGCTTGATGTAATTTGAGAGTAAATTAAGAACAGCGTGTCGCCACCCATGTTCGAGGTCTGTGGCTTTCTGTTCGCTCGCGCGTTAATTTGTTATGGATCAGCGGCGTCCGGGCGTTAGACTCGTTACGAGTTTACCCCGCGACGAACCGTGTGACCGCCCATGCCGAAGCCCAATCTCGGTACCCGTTTGGTCCAGGAACTGATCGCTTGCCGGACCGAAGGCGGCGATCGTTACCCCATACGCCTGGACCACCTCGCAGCCCGACTCGATCCGGCCTCGGAGCCGGCTGCCGTCTTGAGCGCTGCAAACAGTGCGGCGTTTAAGAAACAAGCCGTCGTAGCCGTGAATAAGCGGATGGACGCTCGCGTTGCATTGCACGAAGATGCCGCCCAACTCGCTGCCGACCCACTCACGTTGGAGGTGGGGCTGCGGGCGAAGGGCGAAACAAGCATTCCGCCGTGGGCACCGGCCCAACTCGCGGGGGTGGTCCCGGCGTTCTTGAAACCGGCCTTCGCGGAAGCTCTCGCGCGACAAATCGCGTCGGACGAATTACCTGCGTTTGCCGTTTGCGTGAAGGTGGGAAGGGGCGTCAAACTTTATCACAAGGATCAACCGCCGCCTCCACCGCCGGAAGTACAGGACGCCGAGCGCATGGTTGACATGCTCCGTCGCGGGCAACTCGGCGTGACGCTGGCTGAATTAGAAACTGCCGCGGAACTGAAGCCGGCTGCTTTCAAGAAGGCTGCGAAGCGGCCTGAGTTCACTAATGCGGTGGTACAAGTGAAGGCGGGCGCAGACTATGTCTACGCGATTCCTGACGGGGAGGAGTTCGGGCGATTCGTCATCGGGACGTTACTCACATACCTCCTCACCGGATGCAAGCGGCCGAATGCGCATGCGTTCCCGGCCGGCGAACTAGTTGCGCTTGTGAATAACAAGCAGCAAAAACAGCAGATTGAGAACTTGTTGAACCATTCTGATCTGGCCGACGAACTGCCGGCCGGGGTTGGGTGTGTGCTTCTCAGTGGTGGCAAGAGCGACGGTCAGAACGCTTTCTTCTTGCTCGAACACCTCCGCACGGCGCAACCGGTTGCACGAAGTGTCGCCACGCCCAGCCAGGCGCCGCTTCATCTACCGGCCGATTTCGTGGCCACCTTCGACGCGGCGTTCGCCCGGATCGACCGGGAACGCGGATCGAACAACTTCGTCAGTCTCGTGGACCTGCGAGCGGCGCTCCCGGCCGTCCCACGCGAGACGTTCGACACCTGCTTGCGTCAGTTGCGCCGCGATCGGCGGTACGTGCTCAGTTCGGACGAGCGGTACGACGGCATCACCCCGGAGCAGCAGGCCGCGGCCATCCGGGAAGAAGGCGAATTCCTGCTCCACGTGTCCCGAGGTCGGCCATGACATCGCCCGCCAGTACGACGACCCCCGCGACCGAGGCCCGACCGCACCCGGTCGATAAATTCCTGAACACGCTCGCGCGCACGAACCCGTTCAGCCACCACCGCGTGACCGCGACCGGTGACCGGCCGGTCGATGTGCCGAGCATTCATGAAACCGAGTTCCGCGCGCTGGTCGCGCTGGCGGAACGGGCACACGACCAGAACGAAGCGGTCGGGGCGGTGGTGTGGGGCGAGTCCGGTTCGGGCAAGAGTAACCTGTTGCGGCGGCTCGGTGAATGGGCCGCGGGCGGGCGGGCGATACTGGTCAACTTCCTCGAACTCCAAGCCGCCCCGGACCGGCTCCACCGAGCCGTGCTGAACGCGGTCATTAGTGCCCTCACCAACGGCATGACGGCCCCGTGGCACCGCACCCCGCTTTACGCGCTGCTCGAAGAACTGATTCGCCCGGCCGTCACCACCGGTAAGAAGAAACTCTCGCCGGCGGAACTGGATGCGGCATTCCGGAAGCAAGTGGCCGGTCCGGTCACACTTGTTGGGGCGCAACCCGCCGTTCGTGCGGCGGGCGAACTGCTGCGGTGCTTCTTGAAGACGGCGATGCTGGAGCGGTCGCGTCAAGGCGACGGCGAAGCGGCGGGCGCGGCCGTCCGTCGGTTAAGCGGCGACGGGTTGGACGAAGACGAAGCGAAGGCCGTCGGGCAGCGCCCGGCCGACGTCGAGAACCCGCTCGATGCGGCCGACAGCGCCGGGGTACTGGCGCTGCTGGCTCAGATCGCTCGGGCTGAGGGCAAACCACTCATCATCTGTTTCGATCAGATCAACAACCTGCCGCGGCAACAGATCGCGGACGTGTCCCGTCTGCTCCACGACTTAAATGATCGCTTGCGGAACACGCTCCTGGTTCTCTCTGAAGTGCAAGGCGAACTCGTTAAGTTGACAGAGGCCGGAGTCATTTCGCAGGCGACCTGGGATCGCTTATCTGCAAATAAGGTGGAATTGCAGCGCGTGATCGTGCCAAAGTGTCGGCGCATTCTCGAAGCGAGGTTGGAACAGTTCCTCGTACCGTTCGAGGGCGAGGAGGAAGTGAAACGGCACTACACAGACGATGGTCTGTTCCCGCTCGGAGAAAGCTGGTTTCGTGATCGATTCGGTAAATCCGTCGACGTGCGCCCGCGCCACATGATCGACGCGGCCCGCGAGCGGTGGGAGGAGCTTCAGAAGTCACTCGTTGCGGCACCGGACAAACGGAAGTGGCTCGACCGGTGGCCGAACGTAGACCGCACCGTTAAAGAGCCCCGCAAGGTCGAGGAGCTGATCGACGAAGAGGTGGGGAAGGCCGTAAGCGGGCGGATCACGCGGCACACGGCGACTTCCAATGCACTCCCACCGAACGCCGACAACTTGTGCGGACTGACAGAAGCTCTACTTGCCGCGAGTGGGGTCGGGCTAGCCGTCAGTCGACCGAAGCACGGCTCCCCTTACGATTTGCTCGTGCGCGCGTCGCGACCTGGGGGCGGGGAGACGACGACCGGTCTCGTCTTCGTGGCGACCGGCAGTTCAAATAGTGTCACGAGTGCGCTCGCTCGGCTCCTCGGTGACAAGAACACGCCCAATCAGGTTATTCTCGTTACCGATCAGCGGCTGCCACTCGCCTTCGGTCGGGCGACAAAGGCTCAAGGGCGCAACCACTACACCGCACTAAAGACCGTGCCGGGGTTCGAGCACCTCGAACTGCCACTCACCGAGTACGCTGCTCTCGAAGCGCTCGATACTGTTTCTCGACAGGCGCGCGATCTGGAGATTCGTCAGCCCGACGGATCGGCGCGGGCGCTCCAGCGAGACGAGGTGATTGCGTCGTGTCGGCGCACCGGGCGATTCAAGACGCATCCGCTCCTCGGGCGGTTCATCGCGGACGTGCAGCAACCCGAGAAGGTAACCATCACCGATATTGAAGTGCGCACGTTCGTTGATGGGCGGCTCGCGATTACGATGGGAACCGACACGCAGGAATTAGCCCGGCAGTTCCTCAACCAGCTTCCGCCCGACCGCCGGGTCGGGCTGGATGTGGCCGGTTGCCGAACACGGATCGAAGCGGTTGCGAAGGTGATGTCCGAGTCCAAAGACATCGCCATGACGAAGCTCCCCGACGGCTTCTTCTTGCTCCCGAAGCGCCGACCCGCGACGCGCTAGACTTCCGCCCAGGTGCCCGATGCCGCCCGTTCGCTTCAGCGTGTCGCAGGTGTGCGTGGCCGCGGTCTGTCCGCGCATCCTCTACTTCGACGCCGCCCGCGCTAAAGCCGATAACGCAGCGCGGCCCACGGTCACCCGCATTTGGCGCCCGGGCGACGACACCGTTGCGGCCGGGGCGCTGTTCCACGCGGCCGCTGATGCCTTTCACCGCGAACACCGCCGACTGTTTGCCGCCAAAGAACTCGCCGCCCTACTGACACCGAGCGCGAACCGCGACGCGCTTGCCACCGCGCTGCTGGAAGCCTTCTACTGGGAGTGCGTGGATCGCGAGGCGCTGGCCGCAAAGGACGGGGAGCAGCAGCGGGCGTTCATGGACGTGCTGCGGAACTACACGACCGAGCTGGCCGATGTGTTGGCCCACGCGCTCGGTAACGGGCGCCCGCCGGCCGAGGTGCTCGACGAACTGTTCGCCGATACCCGGCGCCGGGTGGACGTGACGTTCCCGGTCGGGCCGACCGGCGAACCGGTTCACGTTACGGGTGTGCTCGACTACGTGTTTCACGACTGGCGGTCGGGGCGCGACCGCGTCCTCGATTACAAACTGCTCCCGCCGGCCGCGGCCGACAAGTTCCAGGTTGGTATCTACGCCCTGATGCACCACGTTCAGCACGGCACCCAGCCGTCGGCCGGGGTGCTCTACCTGCACCCGCGGCGCGAACTGCACGAACTCTCCTGGGACGAGGTTCGCGGGAGCCGCGCGACCGTGTTCAACCTGTTGGCGTCGATGCGAGAGTGGGTCAAGTTTGATGAATCAACCGGTCAGGGGCTGAAGCCGCCCGGCAGTCCGGACGTGTGCCCGCGGTGCCGGTGGCGACACGAGTGCGCGCGGCGACTCGGTCCGGTGAACGAAGGCACGCGACAGACCCACTGGACGGACGCGAGCGCGGACCCGGTGCGGCTGGAAGTGCGCCCGCCGGTAGAAGACCCAGCTCCGGACTCGCTTCCCGATGGGCTGTGGCTCGGTCAGGTCAACGCCGGCACCCCGGCCACCGTGCCACTAACGGCGCTTCCGACACACGTCGCGGTGGTCGGTGCGGCCGGGAGCGGGAAGACGTGGTTGGCGAAGGCGGTTGCGGAAGAGGCGGTGCTGGCCGGAGTCGCGGTGCTGGCGATCGATCCACAGGGGGATCTCGTGCAGTTCCTTCGTCCGGCAGATCCGGCGAAGTTGCAGCCCGCCGAAATCGAGCGGGCTAGCCGGTTCCGGCAAACCGCGGACGTGCGCATCCTGACCCCCGGAACAGATCACGGCACGCGGGTTAGCCTGAATCCGCTGAAACTGTCCGCGGGCAGCGGGGAGGACGCCGACGACTTGCTGGCGACGACCGCCGCGCATCTGGTCACTCTGGCGAAGGCGACCGGGGAGGTGGAGTCGCAGAAGACGTTCGTGTTTCAGTTGCTGCGTGCGCTCACGCGCGGACCGGCGCGCGAGCTGACTTTGGGGGAAGTGGCGACCGCTCTCCGCGACCCGACCGCGGCCGGGTTGGACGACCCGGACCGGTTCGTGAAGAAGGCCGAGCGGGAGCGACTGGCTCGGCAACTCAACAATCTGGAGCACGGTCCGGCGGCTCGACTGTTTACCGGTGGCAACCGCTCGACTTGGGCCGGCTGGCGACTCCACCGGCCGAAGGTCGAGTACCACTGAACGTGGTGTACCTGAACGCGCTCGCGGACGACGCCGAGAAACAGGGCTTCGTGGCGGCTTTGGCGGTCGAGGTGTACCGGTGGATGATCGCGTCGGGCGGCTCGGCCGGTCGGCCGCGTTTGCTGTTCTACCTAGATGAAGCCCGCGACTATCTGCCGGCCGGGACCGCCCAACCACCTGCGAAGAAGCCGCTACTGCGCCTGTTCGCCCAGGGCCGAAAGTACGGGGTGGCGTGCTTGGTGTGTACGCAGAGTCCGCGGTCGGTAGATTATAATGTGTTCAGTAATTGCAGCACTAACACTACAGCGCGGGTTTAGATGATGCATCTATGTCGCCATTTTTTGTGCGCTCTCGTGGCCTGCTCGTTCCGCCGTTGGTGGTAGCGGATGACCTCTCCGACGTGCAGTAGTTCCGGCGTCCCGCGCCTCCGACGGAACGTCACCGCACATCGGGCGTTCAGCGCCCGGCACACCTGCTCCATCGTCACCTGCGGTTTTTTCCCCCCGCAGCCGGTCCGTGTGGATCGACACGAACCCGAGCACCACCAGGCCCAAGATCAGATGCCGCACCAACCCGACGTACTGCCGGCCCTCGTAGTGCGTCATCCCCGCTTCGCTCTTGGCCACCCGGAACTGGTGCTCGATCGTCGCGCGCCGGAACGCCACCCGCAGCACACGCGCCAGCGGTTCGTCGGTCGCGTTGGTGACGAAGTACTTGACCTCGGCCGTCGATTCGTTCTGCGCCACCACCAGCATCCAGCGGCACCCACGCACCTCGATCAACCGGCTCGTCGCACGCCACCGGGTGTCGCCAACGGTCTTGCGCGACACCCGGAATCGTCGGCCCCGCCGGGCGTCGTCGGCACGCAGCACCGAATCCGCGCGCCGCGGCTCGTCGCGCGCGGCCGTTGTCACCGAGAAGCTCACGGGCACTTCGCCCACGAACGGCTGGCCCACGGCGTCGAGGGCGCGCAAGAACGGCACCTTCGACCCGTACCCTTCATCGAACACGAGCCAGTCGAACCGCACCCCGTGGGCATCCAGGCGCACCAACTGCTCGTAGGCGATCCGCCACTTGGGGCGATAGCGGACCTCGTCGGGGATGCCCGCCGCCTGGCACCGCGGGCGATCCGCGTTCCACGACTCGGGCAGGTACAGGTCCGCGTCCAACAGGGCCTGGAACGTGCCCTTGGCGACGCCCACGTGCACGGTCACGATGCCGTTGTCGATCTTCCCGACGCACCCCAGGTACTGTCGTTGCACGCCCGGCGTCCGGTCCCCCTTCTTCACGGCACTGGTCTCGTCGATCACCCCGACCGTGCCCAGGTCATCGCCGGGCAACCCGTCGAGCACCTCGGCGCATCGCCGTTGGAGTTGCTCACGCGCCGACTCGTGTTGCCAGTCGGCGGTCGTGAGGAACTCCTGGAGGGTGCGGACCGCCGTTCCACAGGCCAGGGCGATCGGCTCGACGCTCTTGCGCGGCAGCTCCGAGAGCAAACCACGACCGTAGTTGTCGAAGTGGTCGGCCGTCCGCTTCTGTAAGAAGCAGCCGCGATACCGACCCAGATAGTGGGCGAACGCCGGCCCTAACCTTGCGATTTCCTGGTCCGTCATCGGATGCCCTCCGATGGCCCATCTTATTCACCGGCCGCGAACCCGCGCTGTAGTGCTAAGCTGATCGGCCGTCTGGAGAGCTCTCAGGACGTGGACCGGGTGCGGGAATGGTTCGCACCGCAGGGGCCGCCTCCGGGGTGGCTGGGTGGTCGCGTGGGGGCCGCGCCGGGATCGTTCGTGGGCCGCTGGCCGGGGCCGTCGAGCGATACCGACGGCGTGAGCTTCCGGAGCCGCAACCTGCTGACCGCGCACGAGGGGGCGTGGGCACCCGATCGCGTGGCGGCGGAGGTTGCGGCAGCCGGGAGAGATATGCGAACTTGAGCGAGTTCGATGTACGCTACCAATGGGCACTGCACGCCCTTCGCACGACGAGACCGTTACCACGTTCGGGATGGAGCTTCGATTAGCGAACGGCGCCCCACTGTGCCCGCACGGCACCACTTGTGCTCGATCAGTGCTCGCACGCAATCTTCAACGGCGAATGTCGTGATTCACGTCGTGTGCCTGTAGAGCATCACGACCGACCGCGGGCCGACGGGATAGGTGTTGCCCGCTACCGGCGGTGCGCTGCGCCATTCGACGATGTCTTCGGGGGAGGGGAGCGAGGTATCGATCCACCGCAACCACGGTTCGCGTGTGGTCGGCGGTAGCTCGAACGCCAACGGTTCCCAGTACGCATTGAGCACCAGGTAGAACGTCAGGTTATCGTTCTTGAGGTCCGCGCTGAACGCGATGCTCCGCGAGTTTTCGCCCCAATCGGGCTGGTTCAGCTTCACGCCGTGCCAGGACTTCGTTGCCCGGGCGATCAGTTGGGTCAGGCTCACGCGCTGCTG
Source organism: Gemmata sp. SH-PL17 (assembly GCF_001610855.1). Lineage (NCBI taxonomy): Bacteria > Pseudomonadati > Planctomycetota > Planctomycetia > Gemmatales > Gemmataceae > Gemmata > Gemmata sp. SH-PL17. The sequence goes on along the minus strand of NZ_CP011271.1, from coordinate 6,024,360 downwards.
CTCGTTCGTCGCGTCGCGCTGCCCGCGCCGGGCGAGTAGCAGTTTCAGGAACCGGTACACGTCCGCGTGCTTGTCCAGCAGCGCCCAGTCGAACCAGTTCGCCTCGTTGTCGTGGCAGTAGAAGTTGTTGTTCCCGCCCTGGGTGCGGCGCACCTCGTCGCCCATCACGATCATCGGGACGCCGAGCGACAGCATCGTGGCCGCGAGGAAGTTCTTCACCTGCCGGTTCCGCAGTCCCTCGATCGCGGGGTCGTCGGTCGGACCCTCGGCCCCGCAGTTCCAGCTCCGGTTGTCGTTCGCGCCGTCGCGGTTCTCCTCCGCGTTGGCCTCGTTGTGCTTCTGGTTGTAGGAGACGAGGTCGTTCAGGCCGAACCCGTCGTGGCACGTCGCGAAGTTGATGCTCTGTTCCGCCTCGCGGCCCTTGTGCCCGTACACCTCGTGGCTCCCGAGCATCCGGTCGGCGAACCGCCCCGCTATCCCGGGCTCACCGCGGAAGAAGTCGCGGGCGTCGTCGCGGAACCGGCCGTTCCACTCCTTCCACGAGTCGCCCACGAAGCTGCCGACCTGGTACAGCCCCGCGGCGTCCCACGCCTCGGCAATGAGCTTGGTCCCGGCCAGCGCCGGGTCCGATTCGATGTCCCACAGCACCGGCGGGTTGGGCAGCGGGTGGCCACTGGAATCGCGCGACAGCACGGACGCGAGGTCGAACCGGAACCCGTCGACGTGCATTTCGGTCACCCAGTACCGCAGGCTGTCCACGATCATGCGCCGCACCACGGGGTGGTTCGCGTTGAGCGTGTTCCCGCACCCGGAGTAGTCCGCGAACCGCGCGCCGCCGTCCTCGAGGATGTAGTAGGTGGGGTTGTCGATGCCGCGGAAGCAGAGCGCCGGCCCCTCGTGGTTGCCCTCGGCGGTGTGGTTGAACACGACGTCGAGAATGACCTCGATCCCCGCCCGGTGGAGCGCCTTCACCAGATCGCGGAACTCGTTCACCGGGCCGAGCGGCTCCCGGCGCGAACTGTACTGCGGGTGCGGCGCGAAGTACGAGACCGGCTGGTAGCCCCAGTAGTTGACCAGACCGGCCGGGCACGCATGCGTGTCGAAGGCGTGGACCGGCAGCAACTCGACCGCGGTGATACCGAGATCCTTCAGGTACGGGATCTTCTCCGCGAACCCGGCGTAGGTGCCGCGAACCTGCTCTTTGATGCCGGAGTTGGCGTGGCGCGTGAACCCGCGGACGTGTGCCTCGTAGATGATCGTGCGCGCCGAGGGCAACCGCAACGGTGTGTCGCCCTCCCAGTCGTACTCGGAACTGTCCACGACGACGCTTTTCATCGCCGTTGCAGCGTTATCGCCGGGCGCGCGGGCCGCACCGGGTGTGTAGCGATCGGGCACCACGATCCCCCGCGCGTAGGGGTCGATTAGCACCTTCGTGGAGTCGAAGCGCAGTCCCCGCGCCGGGTCTTGGGGACCGTGAACGCGGTACGCATAGAGCTGCCCCGACTTCACCCCGGGCACGAACGTGTGCCAGTAGTGGTAGGTCCGGTTCGCGACCGGATCGAGCGCGACCACGCGCGCGGGCCGCGCGTCGTCCTGCCGATCGAACAGCAGCAGCTCCACACCGGTCGCGGTGCGGGAGAACAGGCTGAAGTTCGCCCCACCGTCCGTGACGGTCGATCCGATCGGGAACGGTTGACTGGTCCGTGCGGGTGTCATGGTGCCCCGGCTTGTAAAAGAATCAGGTTTTGGGAGCTTGGGTCGGTCCGTTGGTGGCGACCGAATCGGCCGCGACACCGTCGCCGTTCGGGTGCGCGGCGCCCGATCGCTCTTTCGGTTCCGCACCCGGCGCGACCGGGGTACCAAACAGGAGCGCGAACTTTTCCTGCACGTGGTAGAAGACCGGCGTGAGGAAGATGCCGAACAGCGTCACCCCGAGCATGCCGCTGAAGACCGAGATCCCCAGCGCTCGCCGCATTTCGGCCCCGGCCCCCGCCGCGAACACGAGCGGCACCACACCGAGGATGAACGCGAAACTGGTCATCAGAATCGGCCGCAACCGCAACCGGCAGGCTTCCACCGCTGCAGCGTGCGAGGTGCTCCCCTCCGCGCGCTTTTCCTTGGCGAACTCGACGATGAGGATCGCGTTCTTCGCGGCCAGACCGACCAGCACCACGAACCCGACCTGGACGAAGATGTTGATGTCCAGTTTCGCGATCGCGACCCCGACGACGGAGCAGAGCAGACACATCGGGACCACCAGAATCACCGCCAGCGGCAACCGCAGGCTCTCGTACTGGGCCGCGAGCAACAGGTACACGAGCACCACGGCCAGCGCGAACACCACAATAGCCGTGTTCCCGGCGCGGATCTGGAGCAGCGTCAGTTCCGTCCACTGGTAGTTCATCCCCTGCGGGAGAGCGTCGGTGGCCACTTGATCTATGGACGTGATGACCTGTCCGGAACTGACCCCGGGGAGCGACGCCCCGTTGATTGCCGCTGCGGTTACGCCGTTGTAGCGCGTGACCATGACCGGCCCGCCGACGGGCCGCACCTCGGCCACGCTCCCCAGTGGAACCATCGTTCCGTCGTTATTTCGCACCTTGAGTTGTTTGACGTCGTCCGGGGTTAGTCGCTGACCCGGATCGGCCTGAAGGTTCACCTGCCAGGTGCGCCCGAACTGGTTGAAGTCGTTCGTGTAGTAGCCGCCCAGGTACACCTGAAGCGTGAGGAACACGTCATTAAGAGGGACGCCCATTGAGAGGCACTTGGTGCGGTCCACGTCCACGAACAGTTGCGGCGTGTTCGACCGGAACGGCGTGAACAGCCCGACGAGCCCCGGAGTCTCGTTCCCCTTCGCGGCCACCACGTCGGTCGCGGCCTGGAGCGGGCTGAGTCCCTGAGCGGCGCGGTCGCGGATCATCACTTTGAACCCGCCCGCGCTGCCGAGGCCGTCCACGGGCGGAGGAGGAAACACCGCGACGGAGGCGTTCTCGATCCGCCGGAAGAACTCGGCCCGGAGCTTGCCCGCGATGGCGTCCCCGCGCAACTCGGGCTTGTGACGGTTGTGGAACTCGTCGAGCACGATGAACAGGGTCGCGAAGTTCGACCCGTTCGCGTTCTGAATGACCGACGTGCCCGGGATCGTGATGGTGTGCGCCACCCCCGGTACGCCCGGGTAATTCTGCTTGTCGTTCTCGTCCCCGCGGGCGAGTCGTTCGATCTCGGACGTGACGACCGCGGTGCGCTCTAGGGACGCCGCGTCCGGGAGCTGGACGTTGACGACCAGGTAGCCCTTGTCCTGCGTCGGGATGAACCCGGTCGGCACGGTCGTGAAGCCCTTGTACGTCAGGAACAGCAGCCCGCCGTACACGACGAGCACGACCACGGACACCCGCAGTAACCAGCCGACGCTGCGGGCGTAGCCGGCCGATCCGCGATCGAACCCGAAGTTGAACAGCCGGAAGAACCACCCCAGGAGGAGGTTGATCCCCCGCGTCAGCGGGTCGGTCTGCTCGGCCTTCGGCTTGAGCAGGAGCGCGCAAAGCGCCGGGCTGAGCGTGAGTGAATTGAGCGCGGAGAAGAACGTGGAGACCGCGATCGTGACCGCGAACTGTTTGAAGAACTGCCCGGTGATCCCGCTGATGAACGCGCACGGGATGAACACGGCCATCAGCACCAGCGAGATCGCCATGATCGGCGACGCCACCTCGTCCATCGCGCGCCGCGCCGCGTCGATCGGGGCGTAGCCGTGTTCGAGTTTGTGCTCGACCGCCTCGACCACCACGATCGCGTCGTCGACCACGATCCCGATCGCGAGCACCAGCCCCAAGAGCGACAGGTTGTTCAGGCTGAACCCGATCCCCGCCATGACCGCGAACGTGCCGACGATCGCGACCGGGACCGCGATGAGCGGGATCAGGGTCGCGCGCCAGCTCTGGAGGAACACCAGCACCACGATCGCCACGAGGATGATCGCGTCGCGCAGGGCGTGGAACACCTCGGCAATCGACTCCTCGACGAACGGCGTGGTGTCGTAGACGATGGCGTAATCCACCCCGGCCGGGAAGTCGTTCTTGAGTTGCGTCATGCGGGCGCGGATGCGCTCCGCGGTCTCGATCGCGTTGGACCCGGGGAGTTGATAGACGGGCACACCGACCGACGGTTTACCGTCGAGGGTACAGCCGGTGTCCTCGCTCTTGGCCCCGAGTTCGATGCCGCCGAGGTTCCGCTTGGTCCCCGTCGCGTCGGTGACCGCTCGGCGATCGGAAACCACGTCCTTGAGGCGCGTCGTCGCACCGTCCGGGTCCGTGCGGATGATGATCTCGCCGAACTCTTCCGGTCGGGTCAACCGCCCCTGGGTGCTGAGCGTGTACTGGAACGCCTGCCCGGTCGGGACCGGCGGGCGCCCGAGGCTCCCGGCCGCGACCTGCACGTTTTGTGCGCGCAAGGCGTTGATGATGTCCGGCGCGGTCAGGTTCCGGGACGCCACCTTCGCCGGGTCGAGCCAGACGCGCATGCTGTAGTCGAGCTGCCCGAACATGGTCACGTCGCCGACCCCTTCGACCTGCTTCAGCTCGTCCACGATGTTGATCGTCGCGTAGTTGCTCAGGTAGAGCAGGTCGCGGGACTTGTCCGGGGACGTCAGGTTCACCACGAGCAGGATGTTGGGCGACTTCTTCTTGACGCTCACGCCGGTCTGCTTGACCTCCTCCGGGAGCGTGGGGAGCGCGAGGTTGACGCGGTTCTGGACCTGCACCTGCGCGTCGTCCAGGTTGGTGCCGACCTCGAACGTGACCGTGAGGACGTAGGTGCCGTCGTTGGTACACTGCGACGACATGTACAGCATCCGCTCGACCCCGACGACCTGCTGCTCGACGGGAGCCGCAACGGTTTCGGCCACGACGGTCGCACTCGCGCCGGTGTACGTACACCGTACTTCGACAGTCGGCGGGGCGATCTCCGGGTACTGGGCGATCGGCAAGGCGCGCACGGACACCAACCCCGCGATCACGATCACGATCGAGATCACCGCGGCAAAGATGGGTCGATCGATGAAGAACTTGGAAAGCCCGGACACGGTGCGTCCTCGCGGTTGGGTGACTCGACGTGCGTTACGGTCGCGCGTGACTTGCCTTCTGTAGCCGGCCCCACCGGGGGCCACCGACCTGGGATGTCCCGGTCTCACAGGCCGGCTACAGAAAACAGGCAAGCCGCGCGATTCGGTGTTACTTCTTGGCCGGTTTCGGCTCGACGGTCATGCCCGGTCGGAGCCGCTGGAGCCCGGAAACGATCACCTGATCGCTCGTGGTGAGGGGGCGCGGTTTACCCTCGCCGGGAACATCGATGCTCTCGACGACGCGCTCCTCGCCCTCCTGAACACCGAGTGTCGCGTTCACGCGGACCGCCTTGTTTTCGGCGCCGACGAGATACAGAAACTTAGTCCCCTGGTCCGACCCGAGCGCGGACTCGGGGACGAGCATCGCTTTGATTGGCTCGCCGATCGGGACGCGGATCCGGGCGTACATGCCCGCGGCGAGCAAGCGCTGGCCGGTGGTCGGTTTCGGGTTGTCGAACCGGGCCTTCATCCGGACCGTGCCCGTCTTGGGGTTGAACTGGTTGTCCGCAAAATTGATCTTCCCCTTCAGCGGGTACGCCGTTCCGTGCAGCGCCAGCCCCGCCTCTGCCGGGATCTCACCGGCATCGGCGCTCTTGATTTTTCCGTCCCGAACGGCTTGCTGGATGCGCTGGAGCGTGTTCTCGTCCACGTCGAACGCCACGTCCATTTTCTCGACCGCGACGACGGTGGTGAGCAGCGTCGTGTTGCCCACGCCCCCGGTGATGAGGTTCCCTTCGGTAACCAGTTTGTCCCCGACGATGCCCGTGATGGGGGAGGTGATGGTGCAGTACCCGAGGTTCAGGTCGGCGGACAGAACGGTCGCCCGGGCCTCGTCGATCTTGGCCTTGCTGAGTTTGACTTTGGCTTGCGCGGACCGGAACGCGGCCGAGGCCTCGTCGTAAGACCCCTTGGCAATGTTCCGGGTCTGTTGCTCGCCCACGCCCTGCTTGAACAGGGCCTCTTGGCGCTCGTGTTCGGCCTTGGTGGTGGTCACGCGACTATCGGCCTTCTGTTGGTCTGCCTCGGACGTTGCGAGGTCCGCTAGGGCCGTCTCCAGGCTCGCTTTGGCCCGCGCGAGGTCGGCCTTGTACGGTTCGGAGTCGATCTCGAACAGGAGTTGACCCTTCTCGACCTCCCGGCCCGGCTGGAAGCGAATTGCTTTCAGGTAGCCGTTAACCCGGGCGCGGATCTCCACCTGTTCGAGCGGCGTCGCCCGGCCGGTGGCCATCTCGTAGCGCGTGACCGTGCGCTCGATTGGGGACGCGGTGCTCACGATTGGGTGCGGGAGGTCCGCTTTCTTCTCGGCATCGGGTTTACACCCGATGAGGGCGAACAGGGCCGCCGCCAGTCCGGACAGAACGGCCGGCCGCAGGGTGCGGCGGTTCCACTTCGTCATTGTTCCTTCTCCCCGACGTGCCGGACCATCCCCGAAAGGACGCCCCGGCCCGTTCGTTGGGTCATTCGCTACGGAAGACGGGCACCGGTCGAACCAGCGCCGCGGCGGTACTCATTTGTTTTCTGTCGGTGAATCGTCTTCGGGCTGCTGAACGCGCACAAGTGTAAACTGCTGAGAATTGTCCTTCGCGAAGTGGACGAGCATCGTCGTCTCGTCCCGCGTCAGGTTCGCGATCCCGGCCTCGTACACCGGGGTCTTGCGGTCCCCGACCGTCCACGCGGCGCGCTGCGTCTTCTTGTCCACGGACCCGTACACCGGCTCGGTCGTGTCGGTCAGCGCGTTGTAATAGTTCCCGCGAATGACCCCGGCCTTGTTCACCGCGAGCTGGAAGATGTTCGTGGACTTCGTTTCGCCCTCGCCGACCATCGCGAACACGCCGAGTGTCTGGAAGTCGTCACTCTTCGCTTCGACTTGAGCCTCTTTGCCCGCGCCGGCGAGGTCGGTCGCTTGCTGCGCGTACTCCGTCGCGGGAACCTCGGTGTCGCCGTTGATGGTCACGGTGTCGCCCGAATAGACGACCGTTTCGCCGTAGTCGTAGTAGACCGGTTCCGCCGGGTAGCTGCAGTAACTGGACACGGTGCCCCAAACCGGGGCGGTCCAGATCCGGGCCGCGGTCCAGCCGGCCGCGAACCACGCCCCGGGGTATTTGGCGTACCAGTTGGGGCTGAACGCGCCGTAGTACCTGAAGTTCGTGCGCACCGCGCCGCCGGTGGTCGCCAGAGTCGTTCGAGAGGCGTAACGGGTGCCGCCGGCCCCGCCAGCGACGGTCGTTCGGCCCGCCGCGGCCCCGTAAGGACCGACTGCTACCCCGGCGCGAGTTCCGCCCGAAACCGTGCCGCCCGGCCCGGTCGCGGTTCCAACGCGCGCCCCACCTGCGGTAACTCCCTGCGGTCCAACGGCAACGCCGCCGCGACTCGCGGTGCCGAACGATCCGTTGGGACCGCTGCCGACCGTGACGCTACCTTTGGTGCCGACCGCGTTGCCGCCCGGACCGGCGATCCCGCCCGCGGTGCCGACCTTCGTCGCGGTCTTACCGCCGGGGGTAGTCACGGTGACCCCTCCGACCCCGCGCCCGGCCGTTGCACCGCCCGGACCGGTCGCGGTGCGACCCGCGCCCGCGTAGTCGACGGTGGTTCCGCGCTGGGTGGTGTACGAGCCGCTCCCGCTCCCGGCCGTCCTCGTTCCTCCGGCCGGGCCGACGACGGTGCTGCTGGAACGGGTGCCCGTGCCGACAGGCGGGCTGGTGCGCGCGGGTGCGATCGCGCCTCGCCCTCCGCCACCACCGCCCCCGCGCCCGCCACGCTGGGCCAGGGAGTCGTGCCCCGCCGCGAGTACGACGAGCGCCGCCACACCGGTCACAAAGAGGGTCCGTTTCATGGCTGGTTCCTCATTAGGTGTGGTTGGAATTAGGGTTTGGTTTTGACGCGCGTGACCTTAACCGGGGGCAGATCCGGCTGTCCTTCGTCGTTCACCGCGCGCTCCACTGAGTGGAACATGAAGGCGTCCGCGTCGATCGGCGTCATGATGTTGGTCGCGGTCAGAGTGCGTCCGTCGGGGGCTGTTCCGCGGGCGGTGATGACCCACTTTTTCCCGTCGCGCGTGATGTCCGCGCTGCCGATCCCGCCCGAGTCCTCGAACGTCCACTGCTGGAGCTCCCCGTTGGCCGGGTCTCGCACGATCATCTGCATCCCCGTGTGCGTGGTCCCGTCCTGCGTGACGGAGAACGTGCAGCGGATGAACGCCTTGTTCGCGGTCCACTCGTACTTCGTGCTCACGGTCACGCCGGGGCGCTTCGCCTCCCAGGTTCCGATGAGCCACTCCAGGTCGCGGAGCGTCAGTCCGTCGCTGGCCCACTCGCGGGCGATGGCAATGCGCCACGCACCGTCCTCGCGCGCGTAGAGCAGGCTGCACCGGCTGACGACCAGCTCCCCGCCCTTCGATTTGCGGAGCTTGAAGTGCCCCTCGACGACCGCGGTCTCTTTCGACGGGAACCGGACCGAGTCGACCTCGACTTCTAGCGAGTGGCCCTTGTTCTTCGAGAAGAACTCGGTGTACGCCTTTTCCAGCGCGGCGCGACCGCGGTACGTGGTTCCTTCGTCGTCGGTGTACTCGCCTTCTGTGGTCCAGGAGCCGGCCACGGCCTTCGCGTCGCCACCACGGAACGCGGCCACGAACCCGTCGAGCGCCTTCTGGACGCTCTCCTTGTCGGCCGGTCGGTCGTCCGGGGCCGCGCTGATTGGCGCCGCACCCGGTTCCGCGCCTTTGGTGGGCGGAGCGGACCGCGCGGACTCCCCGCCGCTGAACACGAGCCACACCGCAGCGGTGGCCAAGCACCCGTAGCAAAGAACCGCGATGCGCGTCTGTTTCCGACTCACGGCTGAACTCCTTCGCTGATGGAACGGGCCGGGCCGAGTTATTCGGCCTCCAACTGTTTCCGGGCGTCTTCCAACCGCTTCTTCTGTTCCGGGGACACGACCGGGTACCTCAGGTCGAGTGCCTGGATCGAGGTCGTCACGATGTCCGCTACGACCGACCGGGTGATCCACTTGTGGTCCGCCGGGATCACGTACCACGGTGCCAGGTCCGTGCTCGTGGCGCTGATCGCGTCCTCGTAAGCGGTCATGTAGTCGTCCCAGTACCCGCGCTCGGCCAGATCCGACGCCGAGAACTTCCAGTTCTTCTCCGACCGGTCGAGGCGCTCGAGGAACCGGCGCTTCTGCTCCTCCTTCGAGACGTTCAGGAAGAACTTGAGGATCAGCGTCCCGTTCCGAACGAGGTGCCGCTCGAAACTGTTGATGTCCTCGTAGCGGTCCTCCCAGAACTTCTTCCCGACCTTCTCGCGCGGGAGCTGTGCGCCGAGGAAATCCGGGTGGACCTTCACCACCAGTACGTCCTCGTAGTACGAGCGGTTGAAGATCCCGATGCGCCCGCGCTCGGGCAGGCTCTTCATGTAGCGCCAGAGGAAGTTGTGGTCGAGTTCCTCGGCCGACGGCTTCTTGAAGCTGAACACCTGGCACCCCTGCGGGTTCACGCCGGACATCACGTGCCGGATCGTCCCGTCCTTGCCGGCCGCGTCCATCGCCTGGAGCACGATCAGCACCGAGTACCGGTCGTCGGCGTACAAGAGGTTCTGCGCGTCCGTGAGGGCGCGCAGGTTCTCGTCCAGAGTTTCCTTCGCGCGGGCTTTCAGCGCGTCCTTGCCGAGATCCTTGAACTCCTCGGTCTGCTTCCAGCCCGAGTTGTGGTCCTTGAGCCGGAACTTCTTGCCCGCGGGTACGCGGAACAGATCGATGATGTCTTTGCGAATCATGTTTCTCTCTCGTTCCGGACCACACCGTTATTGAAAGCACCGCACCAGGCGCGGATCGGAGTTCAGGAGGTGCTCCACTTCCGGAACCGCGTCGCGGCTCGATAGCACGGTGTAATAGCCTTCTTTGATTGAGGGCGCTTTGCGCACCGCCGTCATCCACTCCTCGCGCGAGAACGGGTCCGCGGCGATCACGTCCCAGAACCCGGTGGAATCAAACAGCGCTGCGATGCGTTCGGTGTTGTCGCCCTGTAGGACGCTCACGAGGTAGGTCGCGACACCGACCTGGAGTCCGTGCAACCGCGGGCGCGCCGAGGTCGCGTCGAGCGCGTGCGAAATCAGGTGCTCGCTCCCGCTCGCCGGGCGCGACGAGCCGCAAATCTCCATCGCGATCCCGTTGAGCAGGAGCGCGGTCGCCAGCAGCCGAATCCCCTCCAGGTCGATGGCGGGGTGGCTCATGAACGAGTAGATGGTCCCGTCCGACATCAGCGTCGCGAAGTCGTCGATCGGTTCACCTTTCGCGTGGAACGCGAGCTTCCAGTCGCGGATCGCGGTGAACTTGGCCACCAGGTCGCCGACCCCGGAGAGCGTGAGGACGCGCGGCGCTCCGAGGCACACGGCGGTGTCCACGATCACGCCGAACGGGAGCGCGGCGGGCAGCGACCGGCGCGCGCCGCGAACCGTCAGGCTCGATTGCGGGCTACAGAACCCGTCGTTCGAGAGCGAGGTCGGCACCGCGAAGTACGGCAAGCGCCCGAGGAACGCGATGTACTTCGCCACGTCGAGCGCCTTCCCGCCGCCCACGCCGACGATGGCCGTGACGCCTTTGGGCAGGTCCGCGAACGCGCGCACCGTGGATTCGAGCCCGTTGTCCGCTACTTCGATCCACGCGGCGGCTTCGACGCTCTGCTCCTTCAGGCTGCTCGTCACGCGGTCCGGCAGTGGTGGGGCCAGTCCCTGGCTCATGGCGACCGCGACCCGGCGGTGCCCGGACCGGTCGAGGTAGCGCCCGAGCCGGTCGAGCGCGCCGGCCTTCGCGCGGACCAGTGTGGGGATCGCGATCTGCGTCGGTCGGAGCATGTCAGTTCCCCCGCCGGAGGAGCACGCGGGCGATGTCCGACCACGCCTCGAACGGGTGGAACGGGCGCCCCTCCTGGGTCATGACCTGCGCGAGATCGGCGCGGGCGAACCGCAGTTCGTCGGCGACCAGACGGGCGGCGTCCGCGTCCGCGAACCCGTCGCCCGCGAAGGCGACTGTGCGGCCCGCGCCCAAATGCCGGCGCACGACCCCCGCCTTGTCGACCCCCAGGGTCTGAGACAGGTACGGCGAATCCGTGGGCATCTGCATCAGCAGGCCCGCGCCCGTCTCGAACCGCCCGGGGTTGGCATTCACTTCAATCCTTACCCCCGCGGCAGCGAGCAATCGGTGGATGTACCACGCGCACCCGGCCGACGCGACGACGACGCTCCACCCGGCGCGGCCCAGCTCCTCCACCGCCGCGGGGAGTTGCGGGTCGAGTTCCATCCCGTCGACCACGGCCAGTACCTCCGCCTCACTCATGCGAATAGAAGCGAAGTAGCGCCGGAGTGCCTCGAAGTGCGTGATCGTGCCCGCGCGGTATTCGGCCCAGTAGTTCGGCGTGCCCGGTGGCACCAGCGATTCGACCGCCAGTTTGTAGAAGTCGTGTCGCGTCATGGTGCCGTCGAAATCGCTGACGAGCACGCTCGCCGCGTCCGTGTCGAGTGGCAGTGTCACGGCTGTCGCTCCTCCAGGGACACGGGAATCGGTACAGAACGTGGTTCGATCACTCCGGACGCCCGGCGCGCGAACCACCGCCCCGCCGGGAGCAATACGAGCAGCCCCGCGAGGGTCGATACCAACAGCATCACCACCACACCGGGTTCGTCCGAGAAGTTCCGCGTCGCGACGAGGAGCGCTGCGGCCACATTCCGCTGTCCGGTCCCCAGCGCCAGTACCGATCGCGTGTCCGCGGTCGGACCACCGAGGGCGAAGCCGGCCGCGGTCGCCAGGGCCACGAACACCACCGCCACCGCAACAGCCCCGCTGCCGAACGTCCCCAGTATCGCGCGGACGTTCAACCCGACCAGTAGCGCGACGGTCAGCACCATGCTGATGTTCGACACGCGGGTGAGCACGAATCGCAGTCGCGCCGACCCGTGCTCGAACTGATTCTTGACGACCATTCCCACCGCGAGCGGGAGCAGCATCGTGAACAGCAGTGGTTGCAGCAGCGGCCAGGGCTCCGCCGACAGTTCGGGCATCAGCAGTGGCAGCACAAAGGGCAAAAAGATCGCACTTCCCGCCGTGAGCAACAACACGAGTCCGATCGAGAACGCCAGATCGCCTTTCGCGAGTTCCGCCAGTTTGGGGAGGAACGGCGCGCCCGCTGCGCCCGCGAGCAGGAGCAGACCGATCGCGTGGGGGCGGTCCAGGTTCACCAGTTCGGTCAGCCCGTATGCGAGTGCCGGCGCGACGACGAAGTTCGCGATCACGGCAGCGAGTACCAACCGGGGGCGCCGGAACGGTGCGACGAGGGCTTGCGCGCTCAACCCCAGTCCCGCCGCGGCCATACAGGTCACGACGAAGACCAGAACCGCGACCTTCAGCACGCCCTCCAGAAAATCCACCATCTCTGAACCCAGTAAACGGCACGGTGCCGCGTCAGGAATCGGATCCGCCGATCCCCTGATAGTCCGCGACGGCGGCCCGCTTGCGGTCCTCTTCGTCCTGGAAACTGCGCCCGACTGCACTACCCAGCAGGGCCAGTTCCGCCCGGAGCGGCGCCCGCCGCTCCTCGGGTAGTGCGGCGATCAGGTGCTCCAGCATCGCGCGCAGCCGCCGGGTGACTTGCAGGCTGCCTTCGCCGTAGTGCCGGATCTCGGTCACCGCCAGCGCCACGAAGTCGGGCCAGTCCGGGGTGCCGTAAACAACCCGGAGCTTGCCGTCGCGATCGCGCACTTGGCCCTCGTCGAGCCGGTGCTGCCCGAGGTGCAGGAGCAAGTTGTCGAGCTGGTCCAGTACGAGGACGGCGGTCGTCGGGTCGTTGATTGCAGGAGAGAGAGCCTTGTTGCCGATGTCCACGAGAATCCGGAACCCGAACCGCGGGTCTTGGTCCAGCGTGCGCTCGGTCCCCACAGCCACGCACCCCCGGAGTGCCGCGTAGGGAATCTCGCGCGTCGCGCCGGAGATGCGGAACAACGGGTCGCCGCGCGCTACGGAATCCCCCACTTGCGGGATTAGTTCGATGGTCGCGTCCGCTTCGCGCGCCAAACGGTGGAGGCTGGTCGCGCCGAACGCCATCAACACGCCCGCTCGTCCAGAAAACTCGACGACCTGCGCGGAGGGCGGGGGCACTTCGTTGGGCGACACTTCCGGGTGGTTAGGGTCGTACCGCACGGGGTACACCTGTTCGATCACGTGCTCGGTGCGATCGGCCACGAGCTGCAATACGGACGCGGGGCGCAGCCCGTTCGACAACTGTTGAACGAACCGGAAGAACACGATGAGACACGCCAGATTCAGGAACACCGCGATGCTCACGTGGAGGTGCGGCACCCGGTCCTCGACCCGCCCCAGCGCCGCGAGCGTGTAGGCGTAAGTGAACGTGAGCGCCGAGAGCGCGATCTTCACGCCCGGCGTGGCGAGAACTAGCGCAATGATCCGCGGGGTCAACTGCCCGCTGGCCAATTGCACCACGATCAGCGTCGCCGACAGCACGAACACGATGAACGTGAGCATCGAACTCACGAAGGTGCCGAGCACGGCCCGGGCACCCTCCGGGGTGTACCGGAACACCGACCAGTCGGTTTCCGCGTCGAGCCACCGGACCGCTGGTGCGCAGACGAGGGCCAATACGAGAGCCAGCACCGCCCACAGCACCAGCGAGGTGCGGGCCATGTGCCTCAGTCGGTAGCCAAATTCCCAGGTCATGGGCGCCCCTTGTGCCTCACTCCACCGGACACGGCTTGGCGCCCCAAATCTCGTCCGCGTACTGGGCGATCGTCCGGTCGCTGGAGAACTTCCCGGACCGCGCGACGTTGTGAATCGCCTTCTTCGCCCAGGCGCTCTTATCGCGGTAGAGGGCCGCGACCGCTTCCTGCGTGCGCACGTAGGCACCCAGGTCGGCGAGGTGCATGTAGTAGTCGCCCTTGGTCAGCAGCGTCTCGCGGACCGGCTCGAAGATGCCCGGCTCGTCCGGGTTGAAGTGGTTGTTGAAAATCAGGTCGAGGGCGGCGCCCGTTTCCGGTTCGTTCTCGTAGTGCCAGTACGGGGCGTACCACCCGCGGCTCGCGAGCACCTGTTCGGCGGTCAGGCCGAACATGAAGCAGTTCTCTTCGCCCGCCTCTTCCGCGATCTCGATGTTCGCGCCGTCGCGGGTGCCCACCGTGAGCGCCCCGTTCATCATGAACTTCATGTTGCTCGTGCCGCTCGCCTCGTACCCGGCGGTCGAGATCTGCTCGGACACGTCCGCGGCCGGAATGAGGTGTTCGGCGAGCGTGCAGGAGTAGTTCGGGAGGAACTCCACCCGCAGCTTGCCGCGCGTCGCGGGGTCCGTGTTGACCACCCGCGCGATGCTCGTGAACAGTTTGATGATGACCTTCGCGAGGTGGTACGCCGGGGCCGCCTTGCCCGCGACCAGCACCGTTCGCGGCGGGACGTCGAGCTTCGGGTTCGCGCGCAGCCGGTTGTACCACACCACGCACTGGACCGCGTTGAGGAGCTGGCGCTTGTACTCGTGGATGCGCTTGATCTGCACGTCGAACAGTGTGTCGGGGTCCAGCTCGATCCCGGCGGTCGTCTTGATCCAGTCCACGAACCGCACCTTCGCGCCGCGCTTGGCGGCCATGAACTTCTTCTGGAACCCGGCGTCGGTCGCGAGAGTGTCGACCCCCTTAAGTCGCGGCAGGTCGGTGACCCACCCGCCGCCGGTCGCGTCCGTGAGCAGCTTCGCGAGGTCGGGGTTGGCCAGTTGCAACCACCGGCGCGGGGTGACACCGTTGGTCTTGTTGTTGAACCGGTTCGGGAACAGGTTCGCGAGGTCCGCCACCGTCTTACTGCGGAGCAGGTCCGTGTGAATGGCCGCGACGCCGTTGGTACTGTGCGTCCCGACGATCGCGAGGTTCGCCATGCGCACCCGGCGCGCGGGTGATTCTTCGATCAGACTGACGCGGGCGAGCTTCTCTTCGTCGCCGGGGTGCTTGGCCCGCACGTCGTCCAGGAACCGCCGGTTGATCTCGTAAATGATTTCCAGGTGGCGCGGGAGCAGCGCCTCGAACAGCCCCACCGGCCACTTTTCGAGCGCCTCCGGTAGCAGCGTGTGGTTCGTGTACGCGAGCGTGCGAGTGGTCAGATCCCAGGCTTCGTTCCACCCCAGGTGCGCGATATCGAGCAGGATGCGCATCAGCTCGGGCACGGCCATTGCAGGGTGCGTGTCGTTGAGCTGAACCGCGACCTTGTCCGGTAATGTGGACCAGTCGTTCCCGCGCCTGCGGAACCGCGCGATGATGTCCGCGAGTGAGCAGCGCACCAGGAAGTATTCTTGGAGGAACCGGAGCGACTGCCCGCGGGGCGTCGAGTCGTCCGGGTACAGCACGCGCGTGACCGATTCGGCCAGCACGCGGTTCGAGACCGCGCCGAAGAAATCGCCGCCGCTGAACTCACCGAAATCGAAGACGTCCGGGGTCGCGGCCTGCCACAACCGGAGGGTGTTAACCGTTTGCCCGCCGTAGCCCACCACGGGGCGGTCGAACGGCACCCCCAGCAGGCTCATCGACTTCCCGCGCTGAACGGTAATCTGCCCCGCGTGGACCTCGAACGCGGACGCGAGGGGCACCGTGACGCCCTCCCCCGGTCGGCTCACCTCCCACGGGTCGGGGCGCGTGAGCCACGGGTCCGGTTGCTCGACCTGGTAGCCGTTGCTCAGTTCCTGGCGGAAGATGCCGTAGTCGTACCGCAGGCCGTACCCGATTGCCGGGATCTGGAGCGTCGCGAGCGAGTCGATGAAGCACGCGGCCAGGCGCCCCAACCCGCCGTTGCCCAGGCCCGCGTCCGGCTCCTGTTCCAGCACTTCCTTCCAGTCCTGGCGCGGGTCGGACCGGAGGTCGTCGCGGACGAACTGCTCGACGTCCAGGTTGATGATGTTGTTCATGAGCGACCGGCCGATCAGGAACTCCATCGAGAGGTAGTACACCTGCTTGGGGTTCGCGCGGTCGTGGGTCTCGGCGGTCTTGATCCAGCGCTGCGTGAGGAGGTCGCGGAGCGTCCGCGAGACGGCCTCGAACCGCTCGCGCTGCGTGGCGGCGCCCAGCGACACGACGTGGTCGAACACCACGTGCCGGTCGTAGTAGTCGCGGTCGGGGAACTTGAACCCGTTGCACTCGTAGCGTGTGAGCTGGTCCGGTTCGGTCGCGGGCATTGCGGTTCCTCGGAGAAGTTCACGGTGTACGGTCAGCCCTGCTTGGCCTTCCACCGGGCGTGGTGCTCGCGCACGGCGCGCACGATCGACGGCCCGTCGGGGAGGATCTGCGGAATGTTCAGGTCGCCGGGGCTGATGAGCGGGGCGTCCGGCTTGAGCATCACGGCCCGCGCCCAGTCGAGCAGCCCGTCCCAGAAGTGCCCCGCGAGGATCAGCGGCGTGTCGTGCAGGTGGCGCACCTGGAGGAGCTGCCAGACCATCAGCGTTTCCAGCACAGTTCCGATGCCCCCGGGCGTGACGATGAAGGCGTCCGACACCAGCACGAAGTGGTGCAGCCGCGTGAAGAACGTTTTGTGCTCGAACGCTTGCGTCACGAAGGCGTTCACGTCTTGCTCGAACGGCAGTTCGACGCGGATGCCCACGGACTGCTGTTGGGTTCCATCCGGGTCGGCGAGTTTCACGCCCTCGTTCGCGGCCTGCATCAGCCCCGGGCCGCCGCCTGTCACGATGTCGCACCCGAGGCGCGTGAGTTCGGCCGCGGTGTCCCGAACGGCCGCGTACACCCAGTGGTTCGGATCGACGCGAGCGGAACCGAAGATCGTGACCCGGTAGCGGTCGCGCTTCGTGGGGCGCAGTCGCGTCAGGTTGTTAACCGTGTCCCACAGTCCGAACACAGTCTTGGTCAGAATGTCGAGCGCCGCCCGCTCGTCCGAGAGCGGGACGGTGGGTTCGCCGGCGGACGAGGTACTCGCACTCACGTGACGGCTCCAGTTCGTTCCATACGTCGCGGGTGTGGTTCGCGATCATCAGATCTTCGTTCGCCCGGTGCGTAGAACCCGGGCAGCATCGGGCGCGCAGGCCCTCGGACGGTCAGTTATTGGCGGCTTTCTGTAGCCGGTCTCTGTGAGACCAGGCTACGCTGTGTTGAAAACTTGCGTTTTGTGTTTGTGGCACGGGCCTCTGGCTTGTGGAGGCGCTCACACAGGCCAGAGGCCCGTGCCACCAAACCATGAACCAAACGCATCAATTCAACACAGCAACCAGGGTGCCCACTGAGTCTGGCTCACCGGTCTCCTAGAGGCCGGCTACAGAAGAGACCGCTCGCGCGATCGGGATCAGTACGGCCACTTCCAGTTCGCTTCTTCGGGCTTATCGACGCCGTGCTCGTAGGC
Source organism: Gemmata sp. SH-PL17 (assembly GCF_001610855.1). Taxonomy (NCBI): domain Bacteria; kingdom Pseudomonadati; phylum Planctomycetota; class Planctomycetia; order Gemmatales; family Gemmataceae; genus Gemmata; species Gemmata sp. SH-PL17. Next base: position 6,006,872 of record NZ_CP011271.1, on the reverse strand, counting down.
GTAGTTCTGGCACTGGATCTGCGCGTTGCGGAACTTCTCCTTCGCGTGCGCGCCGGCCACATGGAGCCGCGGCACCCGGTTAATCACGTCGATCGCCAGTGTGAAGCGGTCGATCTGGTTCTGGATCGCCAGTTCCAGCGGGGTGTTGATGTTGCCCTTCTCCTTGTACCCCCGCACGTGCAGGTTCGGGTGGTTCTTGCGCCGGTAGGCGAGCCGGTGGATGAGCCACGGGTACCCGTGGAACGCGAAGATGATCGGCTTATCAACCGTGAACAGCGAGTCGAAGTCGGGGTCGGACAGGCCGTGCGGGTGCTCGGTGTTGGGCTGGAGCTTGAACAGGTCGACCACGTTCACGAACCGGATTTTCAGGTCCGGGAACTCTTTGCGCAACAGCTCGGTCGCGGCCAGCGCTTCCTTCGTGGGGATGTCCCCCGCGCACGCCATCACCACGTCCGGCTCCTGGCCCGCGTCGGTGCTCGCCTGCGCCCAGATGCTGAGCCCCTTCGTGCAGTGGACGATCGCCGCGTCCATGTCGAGGTACTGCAAGTGGTTCTGCTTGTCGGACACGATCACGTTGATGTAGTTCTCGCTCCGCAGGCAGTGGTCCGCGACCGACAGGAGCGAGTTCACGTCCGGCGGCAGGTAGATGCGCGTCACCGCGGCGCTCTTGTTTACCACCACGTCGAGGAACCCCGGGTCCTGGTGGGTGAAACCGTTGTGGTCCTGGCGCCACACGGTCGAAGTGATGAGCAGGTTCAGCGACGGTACTTTCGCGCGCCACGACAGGTGGTTGCAGATCGTCAGCCACTTGGCGTGCTGGTTGAACATCGAGTCGATGACGTGCGCGAACGCCTCGTAGGTGCTGAGGAACCCGTGGCGCCCCGTGAGCAGGTAGCCCTCCAGCATGCCTTCCAGCGTGTGCTCGCTGAGCATCTCGATGACGCGCCCGTCCGGGGCGAGTTCGGTCCCGTCGGCGTCCTCGGGGAAGTACTCCCCCAGCCACATCTTCTTGGACACTTCGTAGATCGCGTTGAGCTTGTTCGATGTGTTCTCGTCCGGCCCGAACACGCGGAAGTTCGTCATGTTCGCTTTCATGATGTCCCGGAGGAACACGCCGAGCGGCCGGCAGTTCTCGGCCTCGGTCGTCCCGGGCTTATCGACCTTCACGCCGTACTTGCGGAAGTCCGGCAGCCGGAGCGCCTTCTTCAGGTTCCCGCCATTAGTGTGTGGGTTGGAGCCGAGGCGCCGCGTACCGACCGGGGCGATGGCCTTGAGTTCCGGGCGGAAGTGCCCGCCGGCGTCGAACAGTTCCTCCGGCTTGTACCCGCGCATCCAGTCTTCGAGTTGCTTCAGGCGCGCCGGGTCTTTCTTCACGTCGGCCATCGGCACCTGGTGGGCGCGCCAGCTCCCCTCCAGCTTGTGCCCGCCGACCGCGGACGGGCTGGTCCAGCCCTTCGGGGTGCGGAGCACGATCATCGGCCACTTCACGCGGAACGGTTGACCGGAGCTCCGGGCTTGTTTTTGTGCGGCGCGGACGTCGGCCACGCACTTGTCGATGGTCGCGGCCATCGCCTGGTGCATCGATTCCGGGTCCGACCCCTCGACGAAGTAGGGGGCCCAGCCCATGCCGCGGAAGAACGATTCGAGCTCCTCGTGCGGCACGCGCGCCCAGATGGTGGGGTTGTTGATCTTGTAGCCGTTGAGGTGCAGGATCGGCAGAACGGCCCCGTCGCGCACGGGGTTCAGGAACCGGCCGACGTGCCAGCTCGTCGCGAGCGGGCCGGTTTCCGATTCGCCGTCGCCCACGACCGCCGCGACGACCAGGTCGGGGTTGTCGAACGCGGCCCCGCACGCATGCGAGAGGACGTAGCCCAGCTCTCCACCTTCGTGGATGCTGCCAGGGGTTTCCGGGGTGCAGTGGCTCCCGATCCCGCCGGGGAAGGAGAACTGCTTGAAGAACCGCAGCAGTCCGTCTTCGTCCTCGCTACAGTCCGGGTACACCTCGGAGTACGAGCCCTCGAGGTAGCACGGCCCGATCACCCCCGGCGCGCCGTGCCCCGGGCCGGCCATGAACACTGCGTCGAGGTCGTAGGCTTTGATGGCCCGACTCACGTGGATGTAGGCGAACGCCAGACCGGGGCTGGCCCCCCAGTGACCGAGCAACCGGTCCTTGACGTGTTCGGGCTTGAGCGGCTCTTTCAGGAGCGGGTTCGCTCTGAGGTACGTCATCCCCAGCGCGAGATAGTTGCTCGCGCGCCAGAAGGCGTCGATCTTCTGCAACTCGTCCGCATTCAATGGAGCGCCCGCGATCGTGGATCGCGCCTTGCCGAACGCGCTGATCGAGAGTGCCGCCTGGCCGTCGGTCGAAGGCGCGTTCGGGGCAAGAGTCGTGGTCATCACGAAGTTCCTCACAGGTAGTGGGTGCGTCTCACGAGCGGACAGGTTAGCCCGGGTTCGGGTCCGGGCGGTCGAGTTCGTCGAGCGCGCCGCGGATCACGCGCGCGCTAGTTCGGAGTTGCGCTTGCTCGGTCGCGTTCAGCGGCAGCGGGAACGTTTCGAGCACGCCCGCGCCACCAACGAGCCGCGGAAGGGACACGGTCACGTCTTTCACGCCCAGAACGTCCGGGGCCGGGGCGCAGACGGTGAGAATCGAGCGCTGGTCGTGCAGAACCGCGTCCACGATGCGAGCCAGCGCGCACCCGATGCCGTAATACGTGGCCCCCTTGCCGCCGATGATCGTGTACGCGGCCCGGCGCACCTTCTCGTCGATCGTCGCGCGGGCCGGTTCCGAAAGATCCAGGCCGCGCAGTTCCACGAACGCATCCAGCGACATCCCGCCGACCGACACCAGCGACCAGGTGAGCACCTCGGAATCACCGTGCTCGCCGATCACGTGCCCGTGAACGTGGTGAGAGTCCACGCCGCAGAACGTGCCGAGCAGTGTGCGGAACCGGGCCGTATCGAGCGTGGTTCCGGACCCGAACACGCGCCCGGGAGGGGCACCCGCATCCGCGGCGAACCGGGCCGCGAGGTGAGTCATCACGTCCACCGGGTTCGTCGCCACGACGATGACCGCGTCGGGCGCGTGCCGCAGAACGGCCGGCACGACCTCGCGGAAGACCGCGGCGTTCCGGCGCAAGAGCTGGAGCCGGGTTTCTCCCGGCTTCTGCCCGACCCCGGCACAGAGTACGACCGCGCGACAGCCCGAGAGGTCGGCATAGTCGCCGGATCGCACCTCAAGAGCGTGAGCGAACGGGACCGCGTGCCGGATGTCGTCGGCCTCGGCCGCGGCCCGGGCCTCGTTCTTATCGACCAGCACGATCTCGCGACCGACGCCCCGCATCACCAGTGCGTAGGCCGCGGTGGAACCGACCAACCCGCTCCCGACGATGCCGACTTTCATTGGGTGCCCTCGCTGCCGCAGTGGTCGTCTCGGCTCACTTGACCGCGATGCCGTTCTGTTGCGCGAACGTGGCCCTAGTAGTGTCGTCGATGAAGAAGTGCGTCTGCCCGCCGACCTCGAGGCTGGCGCCGGCCGCGAACTTCGGGAACGAGACCTTCGCGACCGGGTCTTCAACGAACTCGGCCTTGTCGTAGATTTCGCTCTCGTGCATCTGCACGTACAGTTCGACGAACGCGACGATCCGGTCGTCGAGCCACTTGGTCAGCGCGGGGAAGTCCGGGGCCGCGATCGGGACGTTGAAGTCCGCGTGCCGGTCGAACTTCCACAAGACCGGTACGATCCGCAGGTCGAACTCGACGACGGCGTTCTTGATCTCCTGGTCCGGCGTGACCGAGACGGTTAGCGTGATGTACGCCTTGGCGGACTTGAAATCGAACCGGGCGGCGCGGCGCGTGTCGGTGACCAGCGGGGTGACCGACACCCGGCTACCCGAGCGCCGGGCCAGTGCCTGGAGCCGGGGCTTCGCGATCTCCACGACCTGGGTCTGGACCTTCTCGTACTCGTGGAACAGCTTCTGCCGGTCCAGGTAGTTTTGCAGTTCCCGCTGTTGCTGCGCTTTGAGCTTGTCTTTCACCGCGGTAAACGTGCCCTCGATGCGGGCCTCTAACTCGTTGATGTCGCTCACGGCTGCTCCCGGTTTTGAGGGTTCGATTGGGTATCACTTCCGGTCCACGGCGCCGGCGACGATCCGCGCCGCCTCGCCGACGATGCTTTCCAGGTGCGCTCGGCTCTTGAAGCTCTCCGCGTAGAGCTTGTACACGTCTTCGGTGCCAGATGGCCGGGCCGCGAACCACCCGCACTTCGTGACTACTTTGAGTCCGCCGATCGGGGCGTTGTTGCCCGGCGCGCGCGTGAGAACCGCGTCGATCGGCTCACCGGCGAGCACAGATTCCTGCACGTCGGTCGCCGAGAGCTTCTGTAATCGCGTCTTCTGTTCGTGCGTCGCCGGCGCGTCGACGCGCGTGTAGTGCGGCGCGCCGAACTCGCTCGTGAGTTCGCGGTAGTGCTCGCCGAGATCCGTTCCCGTTCGTGCGGTGATCTCCGCCGCGAGCAGCGCGAGCAGTAACCCGTCCTTGTCGGTGGTCCAGACCGTCCCGTCACGGCGGAGGAAACTCGCACCCGCGCTTTCTTCGCCCACGAAACAGCACGAACCATCGAACAACCCGGGGGCGAACCACTTGAACCCGACGGGCACTTCCCACAGTGTTCGGCCAAGCCTCTGCACCACGCGATCGATCATCCCGCTGCTGACGAGCGTCTTGCCCACGACCGCTTGTTCGGGCCAGTCGGGGCGGTGCGTCAGCAGGTAGCGGACCGCGACCGCGAGGTAGTGGTTCGGGTTCATCAGCCCCGCGGACGGGGTAACGATGCCGTACTGGTCGGCGTCCGGATCGTTCGCGAACGCGACCCGGTACCGCTCCTTGAGGCCCACGAGTCGGGCCATCGCGTAGGGACTGGAACAGTCCATCCGGATCTGCCCGTCGTGGTCGACCGCCACAGACGCGAACGTCGGGTCCACCGCCGGATTAACGACATCGATCGCGAGCCCGTAGCGCGCGTTGATGCGGGGCCAATAGTCCGCGGAAGCACCGCCGAGTGGGTCCGCGCCGAGGGACAACCTGGCCCCGCGGATGGCGTCCATGTCGATCGCGGTTCGCAGGTCGTCAACGTAAGCGCGCGCGAAATCCTCCTCCCGTGTGCTAGTGGCTCTTCGCGCGGCTGCAAAGGGCACGCGCCGGATTCCCGCGTTGTCGCGCAGCAGGTACTCGTTGGCACGCTCCTCGATCCACTTCGTCACACCCGTGTCGGGTGACCCGCCGTTGGGCAGGGTGTACTTGATCCCGCCGTCGCCGGGTGGGTTGTGCGACGGCGTAACCACGATCCCGTCCGCGAGGTGGTCCGTGCCGCTGCGGTTGTGCGCGAGGATCGCGTGCGAGATCACGGGCGTCGGCGTAAAGCCGTCGTCGCACTGGAGCACCGCCGGCACGCCGTTGGCCGCGAGCACCTCCAGCGCGGTTCGCTGCGCCGGACCGGACAGGGCGTGCGTGTCCCGGCCCATGTAAAGCGGGCCGTCGATTCCTTTGCTTCGGCGGTAGTCGCAAACGGCCTGGGCCACGGCCATCACGTGCGATTCCGTGAACGTGCTCCGCAGGGGCGCGCCGCGGTGCCCGCTCGTGCCGAAGCTCACGAGCTGCTCGGTGTCGTCCACGTCGGGCCGACGGTCGTAGTACTCGCGCTCGAGCCGGGCCGGGTCGATCAGCGACTCGACCGGGGCCGGTTTGCCGGCGAGTGGTGATACGAACATCGGCCCCTCCGATCTGCCCCACGGGGCGGGAGTCGCGGCCCGGATCGCTCGTTCGTGCAGAGTGTGCGGGGAGAGTTTAAACCAATCCATCAAGAACGCACCTGTCACTTCTGACAGTTTGAATGGCTAAATACTGACAGGTGTGGGGAAAAATGTTGACAATCGGAACGCGGTAGGATAATCGCTTTACGTACCGAAGTAACAAAAATACGGACCCGCGCACGCGAAGCGCGGTTTGAAATTCTGGCACGGACGCTCCGTCTCGCCCGGTTCCGGGAGGTGGCATGGCGCGTCAATGGACTTGGCGGTCTTTTGTGCCACGGATTTGTGGACTAGCGCTCGGCGTGGCCGCGTTCCTCCACGCACATCCGGCCCTGGCCGCGGTCAGCCCACATCTACAGCCACAAATCACGGTGCCCGAATCCGGTGGCGGCACCAGCCCCGGGGGAATTGTCGGGGGCATCCGCGAGTGGCACGTCATTGGGATCGGTTTGTTTTGTCTCGTTGAGGCGCTGCTGATTGTGGGGCTATTGGTCCGGCGCGAGGCGCGCGTGCGGACCGACGAGTGGTTCCAGCAAGTGGTGGAAACGGCCCCCACCGGAATGCTGATGGTCGATCGGGACGGGACAGTTCTTCTGGCCAATGCTCAAGCAGAGGCGCTTTTCGGCTATAACCGGGGAGATTTGCTCGGACGACCGGTGGACCGGCTTGTTCCCGAGTACCTGCTGGAGCGGTTTCTGACCGGACGCGCCAAGTTTGTTGCGGCCCCCCCAACTCTGTCCGGTGCTCGGATCGACACCTTTGCGCGGCGAAAGGACGGGAGCGCGTTCCCAGTCGAGATCGGGCTGAGCGCGCTCCGAACGCCCAAGGGAACGTTCGTCCTGGCGACCGTCACCGATCTCACCGAGCGCCGGCGCGTGGAAGAAGAGTTACGTGCCAGCCAACAGGAACAGCGGGTACTAACGGGGCGCTTGCTGGAGGCCCAGGAAGCCGAACGGCGCCGAATCGCCCGCGAGTTGCACGACGACCTCAACCAAAGCCTCGCGCTGTTGTCCATCGAGATGGAACTTTTGGCGTGCGTGCCGCCGACATCGGCTCCCCAAACCTCTCAGCGCATGCGCGAGTTCGCGGCCCGGGTCAAGGAACTGTCGTCTTCCGTTCACGACCTGTCCCACCAGTTGCACCCGTCGAAACTGGAGCACCTGGGGCTCGTCGCGGCCCTTAAGGGGCTGTGCAAGGAACGGAACCGCTCTCACGGACTGATCGCCACGTTCAAGTACGACGCGGTTCCGGAATCCGTTCCCGCGGACATTGCACTCTGTGTGTACCGTGTCGCGCAGGAGGCTTTGTGGAACGTGGTCAAACACAGCGGAACCCTTCGGGCCACCGTGGAACTGCGCGGGAGCGCGAACGCGATCTGGCTGCGTGTCTCGGACGACGGCGACGGGTTCGATTCCTCCGTAGTCAACGCGGGATTGGGGCTGGTCAGCATGCGCGAGCGATTGAACCTAGTAGGCGGCGAACTTGTCATTGATTCGCACCTGGCTGGGGGCACGCGAATCGACGTCCGCGTGCCCGTTCCCGTAGCCCGCGTCCCCGAACCGGAACCCGAACTCGTCTCTACCGCGGAGAGATTCTCGTGAATCGACCCCGTGTGCTATTCGCGGACGACCACCGCCTCATTCGCGAGGCGTTCGCGCGCCTCGTGGAGACCGAGTGTGACGTGGTGGGCGCGGTCGCGGACGGGCTGGCGCTCCTCACCGAGGTTCCGGTGCTGCAACCGGACATCGTTATAGCCGACATCGCGATGCCGCTCCTCAACGGGCTGGACGCGGCCCGGCAACTGAGGAAAGACGCGCCGGACGTGAAGGTCATCATCCTCACAATGAACGAGGACGCTGACCTGGCCGCGGAAGCATTTCGCGTGGGGGTGTCGGGGTTCCTTCTGAAGAACTCGGCCGCGTCGGAGCTGCTCCAGGCGATCCGAGAGGTCGCGCTCGGGCGCTCGTACATCACGCCGATGGCGACCCGAGGACTGGTCGAGAACCTCTTGCACGGGACCGAACCGATTGCCCGACCCGTCGAGTTGAGCGTGCGTCAGCGCGAGGTGCTCCAGTTACTCGCCGAGGGGCACACGATGAAGGAAATCGCGCGGCTCCTGAAGATCACCCCGCGGACGGTCGCGTTCCACAAGTACAGCATGATGGAGCTGCTCGGGGCGAAGACGTTCGCCGAACTGATCCAGTTCGCCCTGAAGGGCGGCGTGGTGAAAACATATCCCGCGTGAGTTCTGGGGACGCGCCCGGACTCGTGTAGCGGAAGAGTCTTCGCACCCTACAGAGAGACGCATGAGACGACTCCTGGGAATCGGGGCCACCGTTCTCGGTGCGCTCGGGGTGCTGGTGTGCGCGGCGGCGATCGGGGGCGGTTGGTGGACCGCGGTTCGGACCACCGATCGCACGGACCGTGTCGCGTCCCGCTTGAACCACGGGTTATCCGAAGCGGACGTGCGACTGGAGCGCGTCGAGAAGCGACTGGCCGCCATCCGCGCCGACCTCGCCGAAGTGCGCGACGAGGCCGAACAGCTGATGGCCGAGAACCCGGAACTCCCTCGGGTGCGGGCCGCGATCGAGCGCCTCCTCGACCGGCTCCTCCCGACGATCGATCGCGCCGCGGCGCTGGCGGACTCGCTCCGGGCGGTGGCCGCCGGGCTGCGCGCGGTGGAGGACGTCGTTGTTCAGTTGGGCGGAGAGTTCGAGCAGCCGAGTCGCGCCAGAACCGCGGCCGACACGATCGACCGCGCCGCGGAGGTGCTGAACGTCCCGCAAGCGCGCATCGACGCCGTGAAATCAGCGGCTGCGGTTCGGTTGACGCGCGAACTGATCGAACTCGTGCGCGAAGTCGTGGCCGGCTCGGAGCGCCTCGCCGAAGGGCTAACAGGCGCCCGCCGGGAGATCACCGACGCGCACGAGCGCGTCGAGCAGAGGCGAGTGCAGGTCGTATTTTGGGTTCGCGTTGCAGCGGTCGCGCACACGCTGGTGTGGGTGTGGATCGGGTTGGGACAGGTGTGCTTAGTCGGCTGGGGCCGGCGGTTCGCGAGACGTGCCCCCGTTCGGTCTGCGTGAACTTGGCGCCGGTCGTTTTGCGATCACGTTCGGGTCATTGGAAACCATCATGGACCGAGTGTTGGAGTGGGTCATTTTCGCCCCGCTGCTCGTGGTCGCAGCGCTCACAACCTTGTGGACGGCCGGCGCGATCTACTACGACGTCTGCGGCGCCGGGCGGTGGGGGCGCGCGGCCGGGATCGCGTGGGTCGCGGGTGTTGCCGTGCTGTTCGCGTTGTGGCACCCGCTGTGGTACCCGTTCGCGGTCTTGCTCGGGACCACGGCCCTTTTTCTGGCGTGGTGGAGCCGGCTGCGACCGAGTCACGACCGCGAGTGGGAGCCGCCCGTGGCCACCTTGCCCCACACGATCCGCGACGGAGATGTAATCACCATCGCGAGCGTGCGCAACTTCGAGTACCGCACGCTCGACGATTTCACCCCACAGTACGAGTCCCGGACGTACCGCCTCTCCGAGCTGCGGGGCGTGGACATCATCTTCTTCAACTGGGGCATCGCGCTGATGAGCCACCCGGTGCTCACGTTCGACTTCGGCCCCGACGGGCGCGTGTGCATGTCAATCGAGGTGCGGTTCCGCAAGGGGCAACGGTTCTCCATTCCCCGGAGCCTGTACCGCCAGCAGGAGCTCGTCATCGTCGCGGCCGACGAGCGCGACATTGTTCTCCGGCGCACGAAACACGGGCGCCCGCAGGAAGCTCACTTGTACCGGTTCTCCGCCCCGCCCGAGGAGGCCCGGGCCGCGTTCCTCGACTACGCCGGGGCGATCAACGAGCTGCGCGACGCGCCCCGCTGGTACCACGGCGTCACCGCGAACTGCACCACGACGTTCTACCGGCTGCCCAACAGCCGGTGCCGGCTCGACTGGCGCGTGCTCGCCAACGGCCGGCTCGACCGCGCCCTGTACGCGGACGGGCGCCTGGACCGCGCGCTCCCGTTCGAGGAGCTCAAGCGCCTCGCGCGCCTGAACGACATTGCCAATGCCGCCCCCGCGGACGGGTTCGGGGACCACATTCGCCGCGAACTGGAAAGGCGCCGCCGTGAACGATGACGTGATCCCGTTACTGAAAATGCACGAGTACTTCCGCAGCGCGAGCGACGAGGCGCTCCGGGAAGTGGCCTCGCTCGCGCGCGTGACCCAGCACGCGACCGGTGATGTCGTCCACGAGGCGAACGCCCCATTGACCACCGTGGGGTTCGTCCTCCGCGGTCGGCTGAAGGCCGTGCGGATCGACGCACGCGGGGGCGAGTCCCTGTTCCGGATGATCGAGCGCGGGGAGCAGTTCGGGATGATGGTCGGCGCGCTCACCGAACCGGTCCCGATCCGCGTCGTCGCGCTGGAGCCGACGACGGTCCTCAACCTGGACTACGAAGAGGCGATGGAGCTGACGTTCCGGCACCCGGACCTGCGGCGCCTGTGGCTGTCGACGTTTTCGGGGGGCCTGCGGAAGCACTTCTTCGGCGCGGCCCCGAAACGCGCCCCGACGGTCCTCGCACTGATCCACGAGTCCGCCGCCGCGCGCGCGGTCGCCGGGCAACTGATCGCGAGGCTGCGCGGGCTGGGCGAGAAGCTCGCCATATTTAGCGACTCGAACGACTGGCAAAACCTCCCCGACGTTCCGTTCCGCGCGCTCCGCGTGGACGGCCGGGATCTGGAGACAGAGGAGATCCGCCGGCAGGCGGCCGCGTGGCACGACGTGAACCGCATCGTTTTCGACCTGCACGCGGGCACGAAACCGGAGCGGGTGGCGCAGTTGCTGGCGATCGCGGACCGGGCCGTCTACTTCGTCCCCGCGGGTCACAGCGGGGGCGCGCTGCGGCACCTCCGGGCGCTCGACGTCCCGGGGCACGGGTGGCGCGACAAGATCGGCATCGCCTGGTTGCTGGAGGGCGAGAGCCCCGTGGCCCCGGTCGCGCCCGAGCTCCGCGCCCTCGTCGCCCGGGACTTCAAGATCGCCGGGGCGCCGCCCGCGTTCCCGCTCGGCCGGGCGCTGTCGGCCGGGCTGGAGCGCCTGGTCCACGACCTCCGCGGGGTGCGCATCGGGGTCGCGCTCGGGGGCGGCGCGGCCCGGGGCATGTCGCACCTCGGCGTCCTCAAGGCGCTCGAGGACCAGGGCATCGTGGTGGACATGATCGCCGGGACGAGCGCCGGGGCGATGACCGGGGTCGTGTACGCCAGCGGCCTGGACAGCGACTACAGCGCGAACCAGTTCGCGCGCGACCTGCGCCCGTCGTGGGTGTTCCGCCGGCTGCCGCGCGGGGACCACTGGTACCTGCTGTACAAGTACCGGCGCGGGCACTTCGACCCGATGCTCCGCGAGTACCTGCGCGACTGGCACCTCGAACAGCTCTCCGTGCCGTGCCTGACGGTCACCGTGGACCTCGTGAGCGGGCGCCCGGTGGTCCGCGATCAGGGCGACGCGACCCACGCGGTGCTCGAGAGCATCAACCTGCCGGTCCTCTCGGTCCCGATCGTCCGCGGGGGACAGGCCCTCATCGACGGGGGGCTGGCGAACAACATCCCGGCCGACGTACTGGTGGCGCGCGGGTGCAATTTCGTGATCGCGGTCAGCGTGACGGCCAAAATGGAGGAGGCGTTCTGTGCGATCACCCCGGGCACGCAGGCGCACACCGGGAAGAAGCCGACCGCGGTACAGACGCTCCTCCGCAGCCTGTTGGTGCAGAACCACATCCTCAACGCCCAGGGCGTGCTCCCGGCCGATGTGGTGATCGAAACGGACGTGCGCGGGTTCGACCTGACCGCGTTCACGCAGGCGAAGGAGATGGCCGCGATCGGCCGGGCCGCGGGCCTCGACGCGCTGCCGCGCATCCGCCAGCTCCTGCACCGACTCGATCCGCAGCTCTTCGCGCCCGTTGGGTGACATCGGATCATGATGATTTGAGGGCATTTCACGTAACCTGTTAGTTTTCCGTTTCTTCACCTGTCACTTTTGACAGGTGTTTCTCCCCACTGTTCGGGTTAGCCTCCTCCACACCCACGTCCACGAGCACGCGAGCGGGGTGTCGCTGAAAGTATTCGCGGAGTCGTGTGCCCTCGGCTCGTCCGAGCCGGGGGAAACGGACCACGAGAACGCGCGGGAGTTCGGAAACTCAAAATCGAGTAGTCACCTATTCGAGGGTACCCATGATTACTGTTTTTCGAGTGATGCTGGTCGCCGCGGCCCTCAGCACGGGGGCCGGCACACTACGCGCCCAGGAGCGCGTCACGGACCTACTTGGCTGGGTTCCGGCCCGGACCAATTTGGTTCTGTTCGTGGACGCGGACGCCCTCGGGAAGTCCGCGATCGCGAAGAAAGAAAAATGGGGCGCTGGTGGCGAACCGGTTTCCGGCCTCGATTCGCTCCCGCCCGGCGTGTCCCAGTTGGTTGTGGCGTCTCAATTCGACCTCCGCTCGGGGCCGAGTGGTGAAACGTTCGTTGCCCGGTTGAAGAAACCGGTGTCCGACGCGGACCTGGTCAAGGTGACCGGCGGCACGCCGGACAAGATCGCCGGCAAGAACGTCGTTTTGACCCGCAACGACCGGTTCGTGGTGAATCTCAAACCGGGGATCGCCGGCGGGTACCAGCCCGCCAACCGCCAGGACACGGGGCGCTGGCTACGAGAAGCGGACGGCACCGTTTCACCCAAACTGTCTCCCGTGTTGGCGACCGTCGGGGCGGGGGTCGGGGCGAACGCGCCCGTCGTTCTGGTGCTCGATACGAGTGACATGTTCTCCCCGGCGCAGGTGAAGACCCGGCTCGCGGCAACCGCCACGTTCAAGGACAAGGCGGCGAAAATCGGTCCCGTCGCGGACCTGTTCGGCCAACTCCACTACGTCACCTTGTCCATCCGCGCGACCGACAAGTTGGTGGCGGAAGTGCGGCTGGAATTCGACGCGCCCGCGGCGCCGCTCGCCGCCGACGCTCAACCGCTCCTGCTCGAAGTGCTCAAGCGATCGGGGTTTCACAGCGCGGAAATGGACCAGTGGACCGCGACCGTTCGCGGCAACACGGTGACGTTCTCCGGGGCGCTGACGACGGAGAGCGCGAACGAACTCGTGGCCCCCTTTCTTCACCCCTCGCTCGGGGCCGTCGACCAGACCACACCGGACGAGGTGCCCGTTGAGCAGGCCAAGCGCCAGGCCTCGCAGAAATACTTCCAGGCGGTCCAGAAGAAGATGGGCGAGGTGCAGAAGACCAGCCCGCCGACGTTTCAGAAGCTGACGGCCGTTTTGAACAGTGGTGCCCGCTACATCGAGGAACTGCCACTGTTGAACGTGGACGAGGAGCTGCTCCAATGGGGGGCCGCGCTCGCGACCACGTTGCGCACGATGGCGATCATGTCGCAGAAGGCCGGGGGCGCGATCAGTTTGGCGGAAGCGAACAAGGCGATGTCCGTGGTGAGCACCCCGAACTACTACACCGGGGGCGGGTACGTCGGCGGGTACTATGGTGGGTACGGTTGGAACTACGCGGTCCCGAGCGGGAGCACGTCCACCGCGGTCGTGGACAACTACGCGTCGGTCAACAACCTCCAAACGGTGACCTCGCAGAACGAGGCCCTGTACCGGCGGGAGACGTGGAAGGCCATACAATCCGGGACGCTCGACATCCGGCGGAAGATGGTCAAAAAGTACAACGTCGAGTTCTGATCCGCTCGCGCTCGGGTTCAAGAACCCGAGCCGTATCAAGAGTGGTTACGGGGCGGCCGAAGCGAAACAGAAGAGTACGGAGCGTGCCGGTGCGATTGTAGCGCCGTGCCGAACGTGGTTGACTACCATTAGGCCCTTCGATTGGCCCCGGGGTGCGTATGTTCGATCTCGTCTGGGACCAGGTCCGTCACCTACCGCCCCTGGTCCGGTTTTGCATCATGATGCTGATCTTCTTCACGGTCCCACCACTCTGTCGGCGGGTCCGCCTCCCCGCCGTCGTAGGGCTCCTCGGGGCCGGATTGGTCATCGGCCCGTTTTGTTTGGGTGTGGCCCCGAAGCACGGTGAGGCCGTCGAGTTCATCGCCGAACTCGGGAAACTTCTGCTGATGTTCTTTGCCGGGCTGGAGATCGATCTGATCCAGTTCAACGCATCCCGGAACCGGTCCGTCGGCTTCGGCCTGCTCACGTTCGGGCTCCCGCTCGTGGCGGGTATGGGCGTCGGGTTCGCGGCCGGGTACCCGCTGATCGGGGCGCTCCTCATCGGGTCGCTCCTGGCGTCGCACACGCTGATCGCGTACCCGATCGTGGACAAGCTCGGGAAGTTGGGGAACGAGGCCGTGACGGTCGCGATCGGGGCGACAGTGTTCACCGACGTTGCCGCCCTCCTGGTGCTGGCCGTCTGCATCCCGATTCACGCCACCGGCTTCTCTCCGAACCAGTTTGCTGTTCAATTGCTCGAACTGGCCGTGTACGTTCCCGCGGTGCTCCTCGGGCTGGGCTGGGTCAGTCGGAAACTGTTCGCCCTCAAACCGGCGAAGGAGGGGCAGTTCGCCCTGTTGTTGCTGGTGGTGGCGCTGGCCGCGGTCGCGGCGGAGGCGATCAACCTGGAGGGAATCATCGGGGCGTTTCTCGCGGGCCTGGCTGTGAATAGTGCCACCCGTGACTGCGAGGCCAAGCACGAACTCGAGTTCCTCGGGAACCACCTATTCATCCCGACGTTCTTCCTGACTATCGGGTTCTTGATCGATGTGAACACCTTCGCCCGGACGCTGGTCGATCACTTCTGGCTGGTGGCCGGGATCGTCGGCGGGTTGATCGGATCGAAGTTCCTGGCGGCGGAGGTGGCGCGCCGGGTGTACGGCTACACGTGGCACGAGGGGCTGACGATGTGGTCGCTTTCGCTACCGCAAGTCGCCGCGACGCTGGCCGCGGCTCTGGTCGCGTACAACACCACGAACGCGGCCGGCGAGCGACTGATCGGCGAACCGGTGCTGAACTCCGTTATCGTCCTGCTGGTTGTCACCTCGGTCCTCGGACCGATCCTCACAGAGCGCTACGCCAAGCAACTACCGGACGCCCCCGCGCCTCAACCCGCGCCGGCCCAACCCGTAGCGATTCCGGTCGACGAGCACCACGCGCTCGTTTGAGCGGGATGCGGGTACGATTTCTGAACACCTGACACGTGTTCTCTTCAGCAAGAAATGTTTGTGGCTACGAAATGGTGGCGTGGAGGTGGGGCGGTCCGAGGTGCGAAACACGTGAGGGGCGAACCGTTTTGGCAGTTGCCCCTCACGGTTGCGCCGGGGCGAGCGGCGCGGATTCGATGACGGGTGGCCCGATGGGGCGGGCGCGTATCAGAATCGCGGTTACTTCTTGCGCTTGCCGGTCATGGTCATGAACGGAACCCACTTGCCATCTTCACCGAGCATGGACGAGGTCAGCACTTTGGTGTCCTTGTCCTTCAGTTCGATCACGTCGCGCATCTTCACGAGTTTGCCGGTGCTCGGGTTCGGCCCCTCGGTTTCCAGCGTCAGTGTCTGACCTTCCAGGGCGCCTTCGTACTTGTACAGGACGTCGCACATCGAACAGACCCAGGTGCCGACGACCTTCTTCTTCTGGGCGTCGTACCCGAGTGTCATCACGCCCGTGACCGGGACGTCCGCGACCGTTGCCTTCATCTCGCTCACGAGCCAGAGCCCGCCGAGCGAGCGGGCCGCGTCCGTGCCCCGACACTTCACCGGTGGCTTGCCCGGTTCGGTGACACCCTCGGACTCGACCTCCCACTGCCCCTCCAGTTGCTTGAGCCACTCGTGCTCCTTTTGGGGCACGGGCGGCTTCGGCGGTTCCGCGCCTACGGAGGAGAACGCCAGGACCACGGCGACGACACCGGCCACTGTGAACACACGCATCGCACGTTCCTCGAAACGGGTGAGGTACTTCCGGTGTTGGAGTAGGCGACCTCGCACC
This sequence comes from Gemmata sp. SH-PL17, assembly GCF_001610855.1. Lineage (NCBI taxonomy): Bacteria > Pseudomonadati > Planctomycetota > Planctomycetia > Gemmatales > Gemmataceae > Gemmata > Gemmata sp. SH-PL17. Next base: position 5,991,087 of record NZ_CP011271.1, on the reverse strand, counting down.
GGGAACGGGAGAATCGCACGGCGCGTGCGGACAACCAATGTCCGTAGGGCGCTGAATTACGCCCGTCGGACGAACGCGCGAGAGCGGCGCTGGTTAGAAGTGATGCGCCCGCGCCGCACCGGGAGAGTTGTTGCTGTCAACGACAAAAGCCCTGGACCGCGGTCCGGGGCTTTCGGGCGTGTCAGGCCGGGGTCACATTACTTGCACGGGTCGCCGCAGTGGGCCGGCGGGCACGGGTCGCACGCGAGGCGGTTCGCGCACAGGCCGCTGAAGAAGTCGCGGATCGGCTTCGGGCGGCACGGGTCGTTCAGCAGGTTCCGCAGCCCGCCGCCGAGCCCGCTGGAGCAGATCGGCGAGCAGTTGCCGGTGCTGCACGGGTTACCCGCACTGCACCCGGTGCTCGGGGTGCCGCACCCGCTGTTGCACGGCACGTAGCGGGCCTTCTTCACAACCACGTCGGTCGCAACTTGAACCGGGACGCGCTTGGTGACCGTCGTGGGCACCATCTCGGTGGTGGTGTGCGGAACCCGCACGTTCACCGTGTACGGCACCTGCTTCGTGACGGTGTAGGGCACGCACTTGGTGATCACTTCTTGCTTCATCGTGGTCACCTTCACGGGCACCTTCGTCACGACCACTTCCGGCACGTTGCGGACGACCTTTTCGGCCACCCGGCGCGTTTCGGTCACTTGCACGTTGCGGGTCACGTTGTAGGTCACGTCGCGGGACACGCGGAGCCCTTCGACGAACACGCGGTTCGGGCCGTCGGTGTCGTAGGTCGGGGCGTTCGGGTTGGCCAGAGCGCCCGGGCCGCCGCCGACGATCTTGGCACCCTTCGCGGCCTGGGCCGCGGCGTCGCCGCCGAGAGCCGAGGCGTCGACATAGGCCCCTTGAGCGTTGCGGCGGGTCGTCACCGGCTCGCGGACGATCTCGGTCACCGGCACGTTGCGAACCACTTGCGTCGGAACCTTCTCGACCACGGTCTTCTGCACGTTCCGGGTCACCGTCACGGGCACCTTCTCGGTCACGACGGTCTGCACCTTGCGGGTCACCTGGACCGGAACCTTCTCGGTCACGGTGCGCTTCACGTAGTTGGTCACCTGGACCTGTTCGGTCACGGTGCGGTTGCGGGTCACCTGGCGCTGTTCGGTGTGGGCCGGCTGGCGGACCAGTTTCTTGCGGGTACCGACCTGCTTCTGCACGGTGGTGCAGGTGCACGGGTCGAACTCGCACTTGTAGACCGGGACGCACTCCCAGGTCAGCTTACCGGGCACGCACACCGTTTCGCACGCGGTTTCCGGGACGCACTTGGCCACGCACTTGGTGGTGACGCACGGCTCGCACACCGTCTTACACACGTCCTTCATCACCGTCTCGCACACGTCCTTGCAGACCGTGCGCTGGACGTTCTTGTAGCACGTTTCGGTGACCGGGACGCAGACCGTCTTGCACACGTCGCGGATGACGGTCTCGCACACCGGCTTGCACACGGTCCGCGGGCACTCCTTGTAGTGCGTCTCGCAGATCGGCTTGCACACGAAGAAGCACTCCTTCCGGGTGTGCGGCTCGCAGATGGTCTTGCAGACCGTCACCGGGCAGTCCCGGTACACGGTCTCGCATACCTGCTTGCAGACGGTGGTGCGGCACTCCTGCAGCACGGTCTCGCACACCGGCTTGCACACCGTTTCCTGGACCTGCTTGTACGCGGTCTCGTTCACCGTCTTGTAGCACGTGCGGGCCTCGCACGAGTACGTCGTCTTGGTGACCGGCTTCATCACCGTTTCGGTGGTCGTCTGGTAGCAGGTGTGGTACCGCTTCTCGATGACGCTGTCGTAAACGACTTGTTGCCCGCACGGTCCCTGCCCGGCCGCGAAGTTGGTCTGCGCGTCGCACGGCGAACAGTTGTTGGCGGAGTACTTAGTGGTCCCGAAGTGCCCGGCGAGCGCCACCGAGCTGACACCCAGCACCGCGACGGCCGCGAGCCACGGAGTGCCCTTACGAATCGACATTGAAACGCCTCCTGCGGTCCAGTCCCGTTCCCGGCCGCTCCGCGGCGCGGGCGCCGCAGCGCGCCCCCGTTCGGCGCTGCTGCGTACCGACCGACCGTAAATCCGTCCCCCGTTCGCAACGACGAGCGTATTCCGAACGGCTGAATCCCCTCAACAGCTCGTCTGCGTCGTGTATCGGAAGCGGCGCGAACGCCGAATGACGCGCCCCGGCGCTGTGCGGGTAATTCGGTGCGCACGGGCGACGGGTGGAGGCGCGTGTGCCGACGGTGGCGAGGGGGCCGGTTGTGCCGCCCGTATCCCTTGTTCCGGCGCCGGTAAGAACGGATCCGGAGCGCAAGCACGCGACCGTGTCACTCGGAGCCCGGGATTTCGTGGGAAACACGAGTTGGAGACACGATATGGGGCCGCAAAAAAGATACGGGCCGGCTGGCTGTCGGAGCCACCGGCCGTGGGAACGTGTCAGCTTGAAGAGAATCAGTGGCAGGTCCGGTTCGGGGGCGCTCCCGAGCCGCCGGGGGAAGTTTGTGTGGGGATGCGAAGTCTCCGACCCGATAACCGGTCGTTCTGTGCGCCACCGACTATGAATTGGAGACAAAAAATGTAAAGCACCCCTCGTGCCAATTACGGCTGACTCGGAACGCCTCGGGCCACATTTCCCCAAGAATTTCAGGTGTTTGTGAAAATTCGCGCGCGCGAACCGAGCGACCGCGCAGTTCGTTGCCACCAATCGGGAAGTTGAACGCACAGGTTCCCAACTCGGTCCAGGGAAAACTTGCCGTCCGAGGCACATTTCCCCGGAAAAGCAAGTGCGGGATTTGACCGGATTGTGCGAACAATTCCAATTGACAGCACACCGAGAAACTGAGAGTTGTGGAGTATACGAGCTTATTCGGCGGTTCACCCTTCTCGGACTCGCTCGACCGCCGCCGCCCGTGAGACCGCCTCTCCGGTCAAATGTGACGGTTCTGTTACGCTTGGAGGACCCGAAGGTCATGATGCACTTCTCTTGCGACGTTTGCGGCAAGGACATGACCCAGGATGGGGCCGAACGGTACGTGTTGAAAATGGAAGCGTTCGCGGCCACCGACCCGGCCGAACTGACCGAGGACGACCTGGAAACCGACCACGTCGAAGAGATGGCCCGGCTGCTGAGCGATATTGAAGAGGGCGAGGAGCCGCCGCAACTGCTCCCGACGTGCAAGAAAATGCGGTTCGACCTGTGCCCCGTGTGTTTCCGCAAGTTCGTCAACGACCCGCTCGGGCGCGAGAACGCCTCCAAGTTCGACTTCAGTCCGAATTGACGGCGGGGGCCGTTTTGTCCCCGGTCCGGCGTTACATCCGGAACCCGGCGCGACCGGTACGACCCATCAAACGCAAAAACTCCCGGCACCAAACGCCCGCGGGCGTGTAGCATATCTCCGCGCCCCGCTCCGCGTGCGGGGCGCACACCCTCACGCAACAAAACGGGCCGCACATGGCACAGCCGCTCACCGTGGTCATCTTCGGGGCGTCCGGCGACCTCACGTCGCGGAAACTGATCCCCGCACTGTTCAATCTCGCCCAGAAGGGCAAACTCCCGCCGGAGGCGCGCGTGGTCGGGGTGGCCCGCAGCGAGTACACGGACGAGGCGTTCCGCGAGCACCTCAAGGGCAAGGCGAAGGAGATCCTGCCCGGCGAGCAGTTCAGCGAGGAGAAGTGGGCCGCCTTCGCGCCGCGCATCCACTACGTCTCCACCGACGCGACCCAACCGGGCGGCGCGAAGCCCCTCGCCGATTGGTTCGCCGCCAACGAGAAGGAACCGAACGGTCGGCGCCTCTACTACTTCTCCGTGTCGCCGTACTACTACCCGCCTATTAGCTCGGCCCTGGCCGAGGTCGGGCTGAACAAGAGCGACACCGGGTACCGCCGGCTCGTGATCGAGAAACCGTTCGGCACCGACCGGGCCAGCGCGAAGAAGCTTAACGACGAACTGCACAAGCACTGGGACGAGAGCCAGCTCTACCGCATCGACCATTACCTCGGGAAGGACACGGTCCAGAACATCCTCGTGTTCCGGTTCGCGAACACGCTGTTCGAGCCGCTGTGGAACGCGCAGTACATCGACCACGTGCAGATCACCGTTGCCGAGAAGGTCACGGTGGAGGGGCGCGGCGATTACTACGACAAGAGCGGCGTGATGCGGGACATGCTCCAGAATCACATCCTGCAAGTGCTCACGCTGGTCGCGATGGAGGACCCCAACCGGTACACCGCGGACAACCTGCGCAACGAGAAGATGAAGGTGCTCTCGACCGTCAACGTGCGCCCCGAAGCGGAGGCCATGAAGGTGATGGCGCTGGGGCAGTACGACGGGTATTTGAACGTGAAGGGCGTGGACCCGAAATCGAAGACCCCGACCTACGCGGCGATCAAGCTGGAACTGGACAACCGCCGGTGGCACGGCGTGCCCTTCTACCTTCGTAGCGGGAAGGGGCTCAAAGCTCGGTACAGCGAGGTGATGATCCAGTTCAAGTGTCCGGCGCGGCTCATGTTTCCGCTGCCGCCCAACGAGATGCTCCAGTGCAACCGGCTGAAGATGGTGATCCAGCCGAACGAGTCGATCCAACTGAACTTCCAGACCAAGGTGCCCGACGTGGACGGTGTATCGCTGCGCCCGCACAACCTGACCTTCGACTACAAGCAGGCGTACCAGAACCAGACGCTGCCCGAGGCCTACGAGCGCCTGCTGCTCGATTCGATCCAGGGCGATGCGTCGCTGTTCATGCGGGCGGACGAGATCGAGCGCGCGTGGGAAATCATGGACCCGCTGATCGCTGCCGCGGACCACGCCCCGACCCAACCGGAGAAGTACGCGATCGGCTCGAACGGCCCGAGCGGCGCGGACAAGCTCCTCGACTGCTGGCAGCCGATCGGGTGAGGTTTGGTTCGTGATTCTGTCCGCCCCAATTGGGGCGACTGGAAGACGCGCGATTCACCTGCGATGGTCGCTCGGTCAGTGATTCGACCGAGCCGCCACAAGAAGAGCGAGCGGAGCCGAGAGGTCACAGTAAGACCCGATTCGACCTACCGAGTCGAAATCTCATCGATGAGTCGCTGCGTCGCGTTGATTTCGTTTGCCAGACCCGTGACCAAATCCTGAGCCCCTTCTCCGGGCAGCACCGCCCACGTATACGTCTCGACCTCCACGTGCGGAGCGTAATTCAGGGCCGCGATCGCCGCCAGAGCGGGGCGTAGCGCCGATCGGGTGGTGCCGAGCGACCCGAAATGCTCCGCGTCGACCGGGACGTGGAAGTGAACCCGCCACGTTTCGGCGGCCGTAAACTCCGGTCCCGGGGCGTCCAGGAACTCGGTGGTCAGGTCTACGGCCCCGATCGTTCGCCCGTCGCGTAACCGAGCGAACACCTGGTGCAAATATCGCGGCTCGATGAACCGCCAGAGTGCGGCGCGACCCTCGGCATTTTCAGCCGGGGCGTTCAGTTCAATAGCACAACTCACCTGCACCTTGTTCACTCGCACCCCGGCCCGGTCCAGGGAAGCGACGCACGCGGCCGGGGCTTCAAACTCCACCGCCTGGTGGCACACGTCGTAGCACACCCCGATGTGCTCTCGCACCGCGTCTTCCGCGCCCCTGGCCGAAGCCACGCCCCAGAGCAGGCGGAAGAACTCGATCGTTTCTTCCGTCGTCTCCAGTAGACAGAACGGCTCGGGTTCGATTGCCACACGAATGGTGCGCCCGGATTCTGCTGCGATCCGGGCGAGGGTCTGGGCACAGTCGGTCAACCGCTCGACCGCTTGGAGGAAGCCGGGCGCGCGGTCGAACCCTTTGAAGCCGATCGGCAGCGTGGAGATGGAGCCCTCCCCGCCTTCGGGCAGGAGTTCGGCCAGTACCGTGGCACACCGCTCCGTGTACGACAGCCGCTCCGACGACGTCCAGTCCGGCAGGTACACGTTCTCCTTCACCCGTGCGGCATGAAAATCGCCATACGGGAAGGCATTCAGTGTGTAGACCGTCAGCCCCCGAGCGTTCAGTTCAGCGGCCAACCGCGCGGTACCGTCCGGTGCGGCCAGAACCTCGTTCACTACCGGGTGCGCGAGCCACAACCCCGCGGCCATCGGGCGCCCGACGCGGCGCATCACGGGCACGGTGTAGCGGTCGAGGCCGCCGAGGAGTTCGGCAAAAGTCTGGGCCGGGTGTACGTTGGTGCAATACCCGAGCGGGAGGCTGTTGAGCGCCATCGGCGGTCCTTGTAACTCTGAGATACCCGGGATACCCCTCGGGCTGTAAACCCTTGCACCTTGGGGGGTATCCTTTTGTTTCGGTGAACTTCGGTGCGTTCGGCGGTGTCCGAGCGAGGGAGTTTTCTTATGGAGGGCGAGTGGTGGTCGTGACCGAAGAGAAACAGGCACCCGTGGCAGTGACGACGTTCGCGGTGTTAGTGGCACTCAGCGTGTCCCACCTGCTTAATGATACGATCCAGTCGCTGATCGCGGCCGTGTACCCGGTGCTCAAAGAGTCCTACGCCCTCACCTACACGCAGATCGGACTTATCACCCTCGCGTTCCAACTTACAGCCTCCTTGCTCCAACCGCTCGTCGGCCTGTACACCGACCGCCGGCCGCTACCGTTCTCGCTGACGGTCGGGATGAGCGTCACGCTGGGCGGGTTGCTGCTTCTGTCCGTTGCTGATACCTTCCCCACGATTCTCTTGTCGGCGGCACTGGTTGGGGTCGGGTCCGCGGTGTTCCACCCGGAGGCGTCGCGCGTGGCGCGGCTGGCGTCCGGCGGGCGGCACGGGTTCGCGCAGTCCTTGTTTCAAGTCGGCGGGAACGCGGGATCGGCCCTCGGGCCGCTGCTGGCCGCGTTCGTCGTGGTCCCGTGGGGGCAGGGGAGCCTCGCTTGGTTCGCGGTCGCGGCGGTGGCGGCGATGGTAATCCTGTTCCGGGTCGGGCGGTGGTATCGGGCGCATTTAGCGGAGCGCCTGGCGAAGAAGACCTCCGCGGTTCCCCCGCCCGTCTCGCCGGGGAAGGCGGCGTTTGCAATCGGGGTGCTGCTGTGCTTGATCTTTTCCAAGTATTTCTACATGGCGAGTCTGAGTAGTTACTACACGCTCTACCTGATCGAAACGTTCGGGGTGGGGGTGGCGGACGCGCAGCTCCGGCTGTTCGTGTTCCTGGGAGCAGTCGCCGCCGGGACGTTCCTTGGTGGACCGGTCGGGGATCGCGTGGGGTTCAAGGCGGTCATTTGGGGATCGATCCTCGGCGTGCTCCCGTTTACACTGGTTCTGCCCTACGCGAATCTGTTTTGGACGACGGTGTTGACCGTCCCCATTGGGTTGATCCTGGCGTCCGCATTCTCGGCCATCATGGTATACGCGCAGGAACTTTTACCCAGTCGCGTGGGTATGGTGGCCGGGCTGTTCTTCGGGTTCGCGTTCGGGATGGGCGGGGTCGGCGCCGCGGTTCTCGGGTGGCTCGCGGACCAGACGAGCATCGGGTACGTGTACAAGGTGTGCTCGTTCTTGCCGCTCATCGGCTTGCTCACGGCCCTGTTGCCGAACCTCCGCTCGCACGCCCGTTAAACAGGTTCACGACCGCGGCGCCGACATTGAAACCGGCTCCCACACACCGGGGCGGGCTTCAGGCGCGTCCACTGCTCGCCGAAGCCGAGGTGGGCGACCGGCGTTCCTAGGAGCCACGCCAGGAACGCCGGCGGATCGAGTTGCGCGGCGAACGGGTTCTCGGGCACGGCGCCGCTACCTGTGGACCCGCGAGCGCCGGCGAATCAGTTCGTCCACAACGGTGCCGATGAGGAGCGTCACGCCGACCACGGCCGGGATCACGTCGCTCTTGTCGCCCCGGAAATTGACGATGCTCTCGATGATCGGCAGCACCATCGCGCCGAGCACCATACCCACGGCCGTGCCCTCGCCCCCGCGCAGACTGCACCCGCCGAGCACGGCCCCGAGGATCGCGTACAGTTCCCAACCGAGCCCCGCGTTGTCGGACTGCACCGAGGGCGAGTTGAGGAACAGGAGCGTCCCCGCCAGGGCCGCGAGCGCCGAGCACGCGACGTACACCGACAAGCGGTGCCGGTTCACGTTCACCCCGGCGTACTTCGCGGCCAGTTCGCTGTGCCCGATGGCGTACCAGTAGCGCCCGTAGGCGGTCCGGTGCAGGAAGAACCCGATCGCGGCGGCGAGGATCAGGAGCAGGGCGAACTGAGCCGGGAACACGAGTTCGCCGTCGGCCGGGCTCTTACCGACGAGGACGTAGCGGAGGTTTCGGAGCGCCGGGCCGAACTCGGGTTGGGCCTGGGTCACGCGAGACATGCTCACCGTGTCCCCGAGCAGGCGGGCCACCCCGCGGAAGATGAACATCCCGCACAGCGTGACCAAGAACGGCTGGAGCCGGAGTCGCGTAATGAGTAACCCGTTGGTGAGGCCGACGCCCGTGCCAAACAGGACGACGATCGGCACCGCAAGGTACGGGTGGACACCCCGGGTCGTCAGGAGCCCGAACAGGACCGCGCCGCACGCGACGACGGACCCGACGGACAAGTCGATACCGCCGGTGATGATGACGAGCGCCGCGCCGAGCGTGATGATGCCGTACTGCCCCTGGTAGTTCGCCACGTCGATCAGGTTGCCGACCTCGCCGGCCTTGTCGTGCGAGGCGAACAGTGCGCCGTACAGCACCAACACCAGCCCCAGCACGCCCAGAATCCGCATCATGTCGCTGGTCCCCCGGTCGCGAGTCGCATCACCGCTTCCTCCGTTAACTTCGTGCCCGCCAGTTCCCCGGCGACGTGTCCCTCGTGCATCACCACCACGCGATCGGACATGCCGAGCAGTTCTTCCATGTCGCTCGTAATCATCCAGACCGCGACGCCCTTCCCCGCGAGTTCATCGACCAGGGCGTAGATCTCGGCCTTCGCGCCGACGTCCACACCGCGGGTCGGCTCGTCGAGAATGAGCAACTTCGGCCCGCGCGCGAGCCACTTGCCGTACACGACCTTCTGCTGGTTCCCGCCGGAGAGCAGCCCGACCGGTTGAGCCGCGCTCGGCGTCTTCACGCGGAGTCGGTCGATCCAGGTGCGGTGCAGTTGGACCTCTTCGCGCCGGTTCACGCCGAGGAGTGAACCGAGTTTATCGAGGTTCGGGAGGCTCAAATTGAATCCCACGCCCTCGGCCAGAACTAGCCCGTGGAGCCGGCGGTCCTCGGGCACGAGCAGGATGCCCGCGGCGATCGCGTCTTGAGGGGAGCGAATGCGCAGCGGCTCACCGTTAAGCAACAGCTCACCCGCGACGAGCGACCGCACGCCGAAAACGGCTTCCGAAAGTTCGGTGCGCCCGGCGCCGACCAACCCCGCCATCCCCAGAATTTCGCCGGCGCGTACCTCGAAATCCGCGGGAGTTGCTGGCCCACCTGTGAAACGCACGCCCCGAGCGCTGAGCACCGGCGCGCCGCCGGTCCCGGTGCGGTGGACCTTCGGGTAGAACTGTTTCAGGTCGCGTCCGACCATCAGCTTAACCATGTTGTCGTGCGTGATCTCGGCTTTCGCCAATTCACCCGCGTTGCGCCCGTCTCGCAGCACGGTCACGCGGTCCGCGACGCGCTTCACCTCCGCGAGCCGGTGCGAGATATACAGCACCGATACGCCAGCAGCCTTGAGTGCGTCGATGACCAGATACAGTTGCTCGGTTTCCTTCTGCGTGAGGCTCGACGTCGGTTCGTCCATGATGAGGACGCGGACGTCGGTCCCGAGCGCGCGGGCGATTTCGACGAGCTGTTTCTCGCCCGGCGGGAGGCTCTCGACTCGCACGTGTGCGCGGGACTCGGGCAACCCGACACGCGCGAGAAGTCCTACGGCGCGCTCGTTCATCGAGCGCCGGTCGAGTACGCGGAGCGCCCCGGCGACCGTCGCCTCGCGCCCGAGGAACAGGTTGTCCGTGACGGTGAGGTTCTCGGCGAGGTTCAGTTCCTGGTGAATGAGGCTGACGCCCGCGGCGATCGCTTCGGCCGGGCCGCGGAACCGGATCGGCTCGCCGTCCAGTCGCACCTCGCCGTCGTCCGGGATGTAAACGCCCGCGACGATTTTCATGAGCGTGGACTTACCGGCCCCGTTCTCGCCGACGACCGCGAGCACCTCGCCGGGAGCGAGCGTGAGCGAAACGCCGTCGAGCGCCAGGACGCCGGGGAACTGTTTGCGGGCGTTCGTGACTGTGATCCGGGGGGTGGGCATAAGAGTGTGCGGGAGGTGCGAGACCGGACGGGCGAACCGCACCCACACGAGCGCCACGGGGCACACTCGTGCGGGCACGACTCGTTAAGTGGTACCCGAGCGGGGCGCCCAGGAGCGCCCGCCGCTCTGTTGTTATTTCTTCGGCACGGAAGCGATGTCGGAACGCAATTTCGCTTCAAATTCCGCGACCTTCGGGAACTTCACGACCAGCCCGTTGACCGTTTCGTCCGCCCTACCGTCCTTCGTCACGATGCGGTAGGGGATCGGTTCCTTCACGAGCTTCGAGGTGTCGCCCTTCGCGTTCGCCGCGAGCGCCTCCACGGACTTGTAGCCGTATGCGAACGGGTCCTGCACGACCGTGGCCTCGATTTCGCCCGCGGCAATGCCCTTGAGCGTTTCCCAGTCCTCGTCGAAGCCGATGATCTTGATGTCCTTCGCCATCGACTTGGCCTTGGCGTCGTTGAGGATCGCCGGCGGGTTATAGGCATAGAGGCCGACCATACAGAGGTTCGGCAGCCCCTTCACACGGGCCAGAACCGCCCCGACGGTCTTCTGAGCGTTGTCCGGGCCGTTGTCTTCCTTCGCGGCCCCGTCCACGAGGTGGTACTTCCCATACGTGCGCACTTCGAGATCGCCCTTTTGCGGGTGCGTGCCCTTCACGCCCGGCGCGTCCTTTTGGCCCGCGAGTTCGTCGAGCACGCCCTGGGTACGGGCCTTGCCGTTAGCCGATTTGGTGCTGCCGATGAAGACCCCGATGGTACCACCGTTGGGAAGCGCCTTCTTCACCAAGCGCCCGACCGCTTTGCCGCCCTCGTAGTTGTCGATGCCGACGTAGCACAACCGCCCGGTCTTATCGGCGTCGTTGTCCATCGTGAGGAGCGGAACCTTCTTGGCGATCCGCGTGAGGTCTTCGGTTTGCCCGTCGGGGTCGATGACACTCACCGCGATCCCGTTGAGCCCCTGTTTGGCCCAGGCTTCGACGATGGGCATCTGAACGGCCGCATCGAACGCCTTTTCCGGCTGACGGAACTGCAACTCAACGCCGTGATCGTTGGCCGCCTTGTTCGCGCCGGCCTCACAGATGCTCCAAAAGTCAGCGGTGCAGTTGGTGACGACACCGATCTTGATCTTGCCGTCGCCATCTTTCTTCCCGCACGCGGGGAGGCACGCGAGCACGGCCGCGAGGGCCACAACGACCGAAGTGCGAAGGAGCACAGACACGGTTGCACCCATTTCGATGGAGAGTGACGGATTTCGTAAAGGGTGTTTACAAATTACCGGGTGCGCCCGAAGTGGCAAGCGCGAAGAACCAGAGAAATGACACGTTTACGAACTTCGGCCCGCGGCACAGTACGGCACCCCTTCGGCCTGAATGATATCGGGCGGGTGGATGATACCGCCATTTGCGACAAAGGAGAACAGTTCCGTGACTTCGTCGCCGCGCAGTGTGTAACTCGCGAGTTCGTCGCGCGTGACCCACGCCGCACCGAGCGACTCGTCGTCGGGTTCGGTCTTGGGCGGGGTGTCGTCGGTCGGCTCGGCGAGGAAGATGACGCGCATCCGCGCCCCGGCCGGACTGGGCGAGTGCTCCACGCGAATAATGCCCGTCACGCGGACGGGGATGCCGGCCTCTTCGAGCGTCTCGCGCACGGCGGCGCTCGCGAACGATTCGCCCTGCTCCACGCGCCCGGCCGGCACGTACCAGGGCTGCCCGTATTTGCTCTCTTGCACGATTAAGAAGTGATCGCCCCTACGCACAACAACGAGGGCGAAGCACCAAGTCGGGATCGGCGCGCGTGGCATGTGCGGTTCCCCCAGCGCCCGGCGGCGGAGAGGTCATTCGCGAGGCTACACCGCACGCTACCACCGATTTCGCGGGACCGCAAGTGGCTGCTCGCGAATGAGAAATACTGTTCAAATTTCCACAAATATGATTGTAGGCGTTCTTCGCTTGTGGTATTGTTGAAGTGAATGAACAGGCGCCAGATGCAAGTGCATCTGGGTGTCTTTCGGTGCCAAAATGTACTCAAAAAGGCGAAATTTGGAGTTATGTTAGCCGTTTGCGGCATCGCACAAAGCATTACGAAGGCACAAAACACCGGAAAAGCTAACATTTAACACACTTGGCCCGCGTCGCATGCGCCCCGTCTCCGGGAAACGTTAGCAAATGTTAGCCGCGTGCCAGGAAGGGGGGCGGGTTTACCCGAAAATCATGGACGCAACTGCGGCGTCGCGAGCGGAGTGTTCTCGCTATTGCTCCCGGAAGCCGGTGTACGATTGGGAGCGGGTTGAGGCGTGGCGGGTGGAAGTGTATGCGCCGGATTGGGCTTCACGGCGCTCGTGGCCTTGGGCCGCGTCAGTAGCCACGCGGTCGGCGCGATCACGAGTCCAGTTCCGACCAGCGCGATCGTGTTGACGGTGCGGTCGAAGGCCCACACGCACATGACCATCACGAACACGATCTGCATCAACCCGACCACGGACACCTTTGCAGGCGCCCCGCGCCCGAACGCCAGCGTGAGGAACACTTGCCCGATCGTCGCCGAGACACCGATACCAATGAGCCGGAGGAACACGCCGGCTTCAAACACGCGGGTGAGCGGCTGCGTCCGCGGGGTCACAAGGAACGCGACGAAGCAGAAGATCGTGGCCACCGCGGAGAAGTGGACCACAACGGCGCGCGGGTCCACGTCGTGGAGTCGGTGCAACCCGAGCATCGCGATCGCGGTGAACAGAGCTGCCGCGAGAGCCGCGAACACACCGAGATTACCGGCCTCGATGTGCGGTTGCTCCACCAGCACCACACCCGCGATTCCGACCAGGATCGCGGCCATCGTCTTCCAGCCCGGTGCTTGACCGTACAGCGGCCAGGAAAGGAGCGCGACCCAGAGCGGGAACGTGTTGCAAAGCGTCACCACGTCTTCGGCGTGCAGGTGGCCGAAGGCGTAAAACGTGCCGACCATGCTGCAACTGCCCGAGATGCTCCGCACCCACAGGCGCCACGGGCGGAACCACACGAGGCGCGCCCCGGCCTGCCACGCGAGCGCGGCGGCGAACACCGTGACCAGCGCGGCCCGGAACACGACCACGGTCTGCCAATCGCAGAGAGTGTCGGGCTTGCGCGTGAGGTACTCGGCCAGGACCGCCATCACCGCGAACGCAAACGAGCCGCACAGCATCCACACATACGGTCGCGCATCGGACTGGTTCATTCAGGAACCTTAGAGCGCCCCGGCGAACCGGGTAGGCGGTCCGCGCCGGCTTCAGGTACAATCGGCGCTGCGGTCGTGTGTCGGAGCGACGATTCGCGCGGAGCGAGGGAGCAACGATGTATCCGTCGGGCCGGTGGGACGGGTTCTGGTTTCAAGACCACGTGGGTCGGCAAGCGATGACGCCGTTCACACTAGCATTCGCTGGTGGAGAGGTAACCGGCAGCGGACGCGACGTCGTGGGCGTGTTCACATTCGGCGGCACTTACGACGAAGCGACCGGGAACGTGGTGATGGTGAAGCAGTACCACGGCAAACACCGCGTACTGTACGTCGGCCAGTCGGACGGCGAGGGGAGTATTCAAGGAACGTGGTCGATCGGGAAGCACCACACCGGGCCGTTTTTGCTCCGTCCCATTGTGGCAAGGCCCCGGGGCGATGAGCCGATTCACGAAATCGGTTGAGGAACGGAATGTGGCACTCCAAATTAAAGGCCCCGGGGTTGAAACCCCGGGCTACTACCGGTGGCCCCGTTGGGGCCGCGCTGACATTCGTTGCCCTTTGGACCCCGAATGGGGTCACCGGAAATAGCCCGGGGTTTCAACCCCGGGTGTTTTTGATTGGCATTCGTAACCGATGACTCCAACTAACGATCCGCGTGCCGCGCTCGCACAACTCGTGGTGCGCCTGCGCGCGGCACCGCCCGCGGACCGCACGCGGATCGTTGGTGAGCTACTACCGTTTCTGGCCAGCCCCCGCGTTCCGCTGACGGTCCGGTCCGCAGCAGCCGGGCGCGCCCTGGACGCGCTCCCCGATACGCAGCGGGCCGTTCAGCGCGTCGTGCGAGCACTCACGGGGCGCGTTTCGCCGTCGCGCGGGCTGGCCCGGCTCCGGCACCTTCAGCGCCTCACCGAGCGATCAGACGCGCTCGACGCGATCATCGCGCGCCGCGAGCGGAAGATCAAAATGAGCTGCCCCCGGTGCGACGTGCGGTTGTCGCGCCCGGAAATGGCAAAACACTTGTGGCACGAGCACGGCCTCATGCTCGTTAAAAGTAAGACCCGTTCGCGTGCCCGTGCGGTTGAAGCGATCCGGCGCGAGCACGCGGCGACGGGCGAACCGAATCTCATCGACCGCGCGGGCGCACTCGACGGCGAGCGCGCGGTGCGGATTTTGGCCGCGGAAACGGCCACCGCGGACGAGACCGTTCTGCTCCGAACGGCCGCACGCGAACGCGGAGCCGGGCTGTGCCCGACGTGCCTCGCGGACGTGGTTCCCCAAGTGCCCCCGCCGCCGCCCGCGCTCGCGATGGCCAACGGCCGGCTCGCCGGTGACGGGTTTGTTGCTCGCGGAGGACGGGTGTCACCGGCACGCGCACGGGCGACACTCGCCGCAGGAGCCGCACTCATTGCGTTCTCGCTGCTGACGCCCGTGCGGGTCGCGCTCATTTTGTCGCTGATCGCTTACGTTCTCACGCGCGTGTTCCTCGGCACGAAAACCACCCCGGCCGACCGCGCCGTCGATGCCGGGTGGCGAAAGCTCGCGTGGAAGTTAGTGGACCGCCGCGACTCGGCCCGGTTCCTGACGCGGCTGTGTCTCACGAGCGTCGGCCTCGGTGACCCGTTCGAGCGTGCGAGTGCCCTGAGTGCTGTAATCGCACGTGCTCGCGGCAACGTCACCGAGCGCCAGCTCCTGGCGACGGCCCTCGCGCTGCAAATAGACGACGGCGGGCGTCTCGGCCGCGATCGTGCAACAGGCATCGCGGAACTCCTCACTCCCGTATTCCGCGGCGACCAACCGGCCGATTTCGCGGAGTTCGTGCTCGCCGTTTACCTCCGCGTTCCGCGCGATCCGGCCGAACGCGGGCGGCTCCGGGTACTAATTCTCCTGGCAGCGTTCCGCGCCGAGTTGACGGCCCGGGACGTCCTGGACTTGTGCGACGTCGCGCCGCACGTAGCGACCGCGGTGCAGATTTCGCCGAACTACGTCGCGATGATGTACGGTGTGTGGGTGAACCGCACGAAACGTCCGTGGGAACGTGTCGGCTACGCCCGAACGATGTTTGATGCCGTGGTTGCCTCCCCAGCAACTGCGGGCAAGTTATTGACCCACGAACCCGGCCTCCTACTCATGGGCGAAACGGACCCGGGCGCGGAGGCCGAACTCGGCCCAATTCTGGTCGCACTCGGGGGCGTATCCGTGGGGGGCGTGCAGACCAGCGATCCCGAGGCAGACGTGTACCTCGAATCGAACGGGCGCGTGCTCGTTTTCGGCAGATATTCTCTCCGCGTAAGTGGGCGCCTTTCGGAAACGTACCCGGAAGAGTTACAGGAATGGCTCCGGTTCCGTGACGAAGTGCTCATGAGCTACCCGACGGAGTTTCTTGAGAGCGAAACCCCTCACACAAGTCGCTTGCTCACACCGTTTGTGACCCAGTGCCAGGCGTGTGGAACCAAGTGCCTGCCCGTCGTTGGTGCGGTGTCGTATCCGTGGCAGAATTCATGAGAAAATGATGGTTCGGCGCCCGCGCGATTGTACCGGTGGTGCGGGCTCGCGCGGCGCGCCCGTTCACGGACCGGCCGCGTGAACGGAGATCGGGTGCGCTCGGAGCGCGAGTCGCGCGCAGACTGGAAGGGTCTGCTTCACCTGTGAGGACGCACCTAATGAAGCGATTCGTGACCGCGGCCGTTATGGTCGCAGCGCTCGGCCTTTCGGCCGGCGCGCAACCCCCGCCGCCCCAAAAACCTACAACCCCGCCTCCGCCGGCCCCACCTGTTGGGGTCTATCCGACCCTCGTGGCGCCGGCGATCGGTTCGCCCGCGCCGAACGTGTTCGTCCCCCCGGGCACACCGCCCGGACCGGCGATCCCCTTCTACAAGAGCGGCGGCTTGGCCGTCGGCGTGTACGGCTTGTACCCCTACGACTCCGGCCACTGGCTGCTCGGGGGTACCGACGGAACAACGCGCCAGAGCGGTGCGTTCACGATGGTCTTCCCCGAAGCACCAGCGACCGAAGTGGCCGCACCGGTCGGCCCGGTTACCCGCGCTTCGATCTTCCACGGGAAAGCGCGCACGGGGTTGTTCTGTCGGTAAGTGATCCGCGATAGAAACAAACAACCGCCGGGGTTCGCTCCGGCGGTTGTCGTTTTTAGTGCTGTGTCGAACGAGTCTGATTACTTGCGGAGCACGAGGTTCTCGATGAAGAACTCCATCATCCGCGGTTGTGAGATTCCCGAGTGCCCCGCGTCCGGGCCGATCTGGAGATCGAAGCTCTTGCCCGCCCGTTGAAGCGCGCGGATCAGTTGCAGCGAGTTCGACGGGTGAACGTTGTTGTCCGCGGTGCCGTAGTAGATCATCAACCGCCCCTTCAGTTTCGCCGCGTGAACCACCGCGCTACCCGCGTCGTACCCCGCCTTGTTGTCCTGCGGGAGCCCCATGTACCGCTCCGTGTAGATCGAGTCGTACAGCCGGTAGTCGGTGACCGGAGACGACGCGCACGCGGCCTGGAACACGTCCGGGTGCCGCAACAGACACATGATCGAGGCGTACCCACCGTAAGAGCCGCCGTAAATACCCACGCGGGTCTTATCGAGGTACGGGCGCTCCCACAACGCTTTCACTCCAGCCGCCTGATCGTCGATTTCGACCACGCCGAGTTTGCCGTAGATCGCGTCGAGGAACTTCTTCCCGCGGCCGCCCGCACTGCGCGAGTCGAACGACGCGACCAGGAACCCGTATTCGGCCAGTGCCGGCGCTACGGAGTGTGTTTCCCGGGCACCGTTCGTACCCGGCCCCGCGTACACCGATACGAGCAGCGGGTACTTCTTCGCGGGGTCGAAATTCGACGGGAAGTGCAACAACCCGTACAGGTCGGTGGTGCCGTCCCCGGCCTTAAATTTCAGCAGTTCCGGCGCCCGGAGCCCGAGTTTCTCGAACTTCGTGGTGTCGCTCTTTGCCAGATCCGTGACCACCTTTCCGTCTGCGGAAACGAGCCGGCTCGCGGGGGGAGCGGCGTGCGTCTGGTACACGTCGATGAAGTGTTTGCCGTCCGGGGCGAAATCGATGGCGTGGTTGAACGCGGGATCGGTCAACCGCGTGTCGCCCGTGCCGTCGAGCCCCACGCGGTGGAGTTGGAGCTTCATCGGGTTGTCGCCGCTGCGGGCGGTGTAATAGAGCACGCCCGCCTCTTCATCAATGCGGACGACGTTCGCCACCTCGAACGGGTGGTTCGTGAGTGTGGTGACGAGTTTTCCGTCGAGGTTGTAGAGGTAAAGGTTGCGCCACCCGGTGCGTTCCGAGGTCCAGATGAACCGGCGCCCGTCTTTGAGGAACCGCATCGGCGGCAGGTTCTCGACCCAGCTCGCCGGCCACTCTTCGCGAACCACGACCCGACACTTCCCGCTCGCCGGGTCCGCGGCGACGAACTCCAGCACGTTCTGGCGCCGGTTCGTCCGCTCGAAGAGCACCTCTTTCCCGTCCGTCGACCAGGACACGCGGTACGCATAGTGCCCGACCACGTCGTTGGCGAACGGCTTACCGTCGCGCACGTCGAGCTTCGTCGTCTTCTTGGTTGCAAGGTCGTAAACGAGTACATCGACGACCGGGTTCGCCGCGCCCGGCTTCGGGTACGGCTCGGCGTCGAGCTTCGTCATGAGCGCCGTCTGCTCGAGCGCCAAATAGTAATCGGGGACGTTCGTTTCGTCGAACCGGTAAAACGCGATCTTCTTGCTGTCCGGGGACCACCACATAGCTGAGCGCTGGAACAGCTCCTCGCCGTACACCCAGCTCGCCGAACCGTTCTTGATGCGGGACTTCTCGCTCCCGTCGGTCGTCACCGCCATTTCGATCAGCCCCTTGGCGTCCGACAACCAGAGGTTCCGGTCGCGGTAGAACGCCTTGAACTGACCGTCCGGTGACGTGGTCGAAGTGGCCTGTCGGCCGCGCGGTGCCCCGCCCTGTAGCGCGCCCCCAAACGGCCCGCGCCCGCCCGGCCCCTTCGGCCCGTCCTTCGCCTCCCCAACCGAAGCAGTCTTCCCGGTCGCGATGTCGAACCGAAGCAACTTACCGTCGTGCCGGTACTCGAATGCCTTCCCCTCGTCCTTCCAGGTGACCGCGACCGCGCCGGATTTCACCGCGCCCGGAAGCTCCTTACTCATCTTCTGGTAGTTCTCGTACCCCGGCATCGTCACGAGCCGGTCCTGGGCCGCGAGAGAGCTACACGCTAGAGAAACAGAAATGGCCCCGAATAAAGCGAACGGAATCATCCGGCCCGGCATCTTCACGACGGTCCCCCAGTGCGAGCGAAGTGGTCAGCGCCGCCCGGCGAGACTCGGGCGGTCACGTCTTCATGATTTAATGATTGCCGACCGCGGTCAAATGAGAAGCCGGAAAGAATTTATGGAGAACACCCAGAGGCACCTCGAAACGAGGTATTGAGGTGACAAATCGTCCAATGCGGGCGCCCGAGCACACCATCACTTCACGGCATTCTTACAGGTGACAAATGGTGATTACGAAGAACGGTTCGCCAAACCCCGCCGATCGCTTGGACGCGGTTCGACACAGCCCTACATTGGCACCTGGGTTGACCGACTGCACGTCTACTTAGAGGGCGTCCGACACTATGAACCCATTCCAACTGCGCGTCTCGTGCCTGCTCGTGGCGCTCGCACTCTCGACACCGAACCTGGCCCGTGCCGATATCGGGATCATTTCCCCCGCCGAGGCGAAGAAACTGGTCGAGGACGCGGACCCGGCCAAGCGCCCGATCGTGCTCGACACCCGGGGCGGGTACAAGGACTACTTCCGCGGGCACCTGCCGACCGCACACCACCTGAACTTCGACACCCTGCGCGGGACCGACAATGGAGTTCCGGTCCAGTACCTGCCCGACGATCTGACGAAAGCCCTGCTGGTCCGGGCCGGGGTGAACAAGGACCGGCTGCACCTGATCTACGCGACCGGGGACAAGCTCCCCAACGACGAGATCCTGAGTGCCAGCATGGTGGCCTACGTGCTGGAGAAATATGGGGTCGAGAACATCCGGATCGTGGACGGGGGCCTGCCCGAGTGGACCAAGCAGAAGCTCCCGGTCACCCAGGAATACTTCGGGAACCCGAAGGGCACGCTCCCCGAGAAGGGCAAGCCCGAGATCGCGCTGACCGTGGACGACGTGCTCAAGCGCAAACCCAGCACGGTACTCGTGGACGCGCGGCCCCACAACGAGTACCTGGGCGACGACGATATCTGGCTCCGCAAGGGGCACATCCCCGGGGCCATCAGCTTTCACTGGGCGCGCCTCATGGAGAAGGACAACACCCACAAATTCCTCCCGTTCGAGAAGGTCAAGGCGGACCTCGAGGCGGCCGGCCTGAAGGCGGACGCGGTGATCTACGTGTATTGCGGTACGTCGCGCGAGGGGAGCCTGCTCCGATTCTACCTTAAACACGTCGCCAAGTACCCGAACGTGCACCTCTACGAAGGCTCGTGGAAGGAGTACGCTTCGTTAAAACAATTTGCCGCCGAGAAGGGCGAACCCAAGAAGTGAAGGTGATACAACTGATACCGTCTCAGGTGGATTCCTTACCAAGAGCTACACCGCTCTTGGTGAGGCGTTACCGGCGGAGCGTGCGGTCGAGGAACTGGACCACCGCCGCGAGCGTCTTTTCCAGGCGCTCGCCGCCCCACACGTGTTCGGCGCCGGTTTCCTCAACGATCTCGACAGGCACCTTCGCACGCCGGAGTTTCACCGCGAATGCGTGGGCCTGTGCGATGGGAATCAGTTGGTCGTCGACGGAGTGGATCAGCAGGAAGGGCGGATCGTCCGCGGTGGCGTAAGTGCCCGGTGACGCCCGCGTGTAGAGGTCCGGGTCTTCGGTGTAGGTCTTGCCGAGGTACGGGCGCAGGTACTGCCGTTCGACCATTTTCGACCAGATCGGGGCCGTCCAGTCCACCGGGGCACCGAGCGCCACAACCGCCTGCACTCGACTAGCTGCCGGATCTTCACCGGGTGCATCGAATCCATCGCTCGGCCCCGTCGTGCCGAGCATACAGACCCCGTACCCGCCGGCCGACACGCCAACTGCGCCGATCCGATCGGTCTTCAAACCGTGCTGCGCGCCGTTTGCACGCAGCCACCGAACCGCGGCCTTGCCGTCCTCGATCTGAGACGGGAACCGGTACTCCCCGACGAGCCGGTAGTGCATGGTGGCAACGGCGAACCCGTTGCGCGTGAGGTTGTCGACCAGAATCCGGCACCGATCGTCGCGCTTGAACGAGGGCCCCCAATCGCCCCGGTGTGGCGCGAACAGAACGACCGGGTGCGGTCCCGGACCGGACGGGTAATCCAGGTCCAGTGTGAGGGGCGTACCGCCGGGGGCCGCGAAGACGATTCCCCCCTCGTTGGAGGGGAGTAAAAACCACACAACGAGGGCCACGAGCACGACAGCGCTCGCGATGAGAACTACCCGCCGCCGTCGGGTCATGGCGCTTCCGCTCAGGGGATCTGGAAATCGAGCGCCTGAGTTCCGGGCCGGACCTCGGCCCGCAGCGGCGTCTCCCACGGTCGAGTATACGGGTCCGGCACGCGGGAACTCGACCGACCGTTTGTGGACGGGAGCTTGGCGGCGACTTCCGCCGGGAGCTTTTGCGCCTGGGCCGGTGTGAGCGAGAGCCGGTTGGCGGACACCAACAGCGCCGGGGCGCGGTCGTACAGGCACACCCGGTAGCGCCCCGCTACGGCTCCGACTTGTCCGGTCTCGGTTAACAATTGGTACCGACCGTTAGCATCGGTTGTTCCCGAGGTGCGCGGACCTTGCGTGTTCTCGTCGGCGTAGAACGCGACCTCGATGTGGGCGGCCGGGCGCCCGTTGCGGGTGATCGTCCCTTCGACCACAGCGAACTCCGGCTGACGCTCCCCGCACCCGGCGATCAGGGCGACGAACGGCAACGCGATCAGGTATCGGCGCGGCACGGTTTGTTCCTCCGGTGGTGGGGTGGGGTCAGTACGCGGAAGAATCGACGACTTCCCCGCCGGCGCGCGAGCAGAGCGCGGGCAGGACCAGCGGGGAACTGTTAACGTTGTTCGAGATGAACCGGACCGAGCCATCCGCCAGCGCGAAGTTGGCGCCCCCGGTGTGCATGCTCCCGAACGCTTGCGCCCGGAGCTGGATGGTGTTGAGTGCCGTGAGCGGGTCGGCCGCGGCCGAAAGTGCCGGGAGATTGTAGTTGAGCGTCAGCCCACCCGTACCGAGACACGTACCTTCCGACGCGCTCCAGCACCCGCTGAGAATCCAGAGCTGGTAGGACGAGTCGCTGCCAAGCACGGCCCCCCACTTCGTGAAGTTGAGGTCGAAGTTCGACCATTCCCCGAACATGAGCGTGTTCGAGGAGCCGTCGGTGATGTCGAGGATCTTGGTGCTCCGCACGTTCGAGATCACGCCGTCGCTCCCCCAGCGACTGTCCGAACGGTCCAGGCCGGTCGCGCTCGGGTGGTAGCTCGTCAGGCCGTTGTAAATGTTGGTGCCGGGTTGCTGGCCCACGCCACCGCTGGGGAGCGTGGAGGACGGGCAAACCAGAACCGTAAGGGCCGCCGCGTCGAGCGAACCCGTTCCGCCGTCACTGATGTTGCCCATCGACGTCCGCTTTAGCGCGATGGCTTTGGCGTAGAAGGCGTCGTACAGGGCGGATTGCTCCAGGTATGGGAGCAGAGGGACGAAGCACGTCGCATAGCCGGGAGCGGTGGTCGTTCCGCCCGCGCTCACCATCGGGAACTTCTGTTGGGCGTCGTGGTACGTGTGGGCGGCGATGCCCAGTTGCTTGAGGTGGTTCGAGCACTTCATCCGGGCCGCGGCCTCGCGGACCTTCTGAACGGCCGGCAGCAGTAGCCCGATAAGAATGGCAATGATCGCAATAACAACCAGTAGCTCGATCAGCGTGAACGCGGATCGGCGCGCGGAACGAATCATGAATCGATCCTCCCTAACAAAAAATAATGGGAAGAGGGAAACGATCGGAATCGTTTCGACAAACTCGACCGGGGCACGGGGAGAGCGCGAGTCGGCCCGGTATCGGTCGCGTGAACGGAGAGGGATGAACTCCACGCACCCGCGTGATGGAGCCGAAATGCTCCGTTACGCGGTGAACAGCACTACAAACTCTGCGGGTCAATTACTGCGGCGGGGGAGCGGTGAGCCGCCTGTACGCGGCCCGGGCCTCGCGTCCCAACACACTCTCGGCGGGTGCTTCTGCTAACTCTCGGAGCAGGCGTTGTGAGTCCGGGTTCGTTCCCATCCGTTCCAGAGCTTCGATCCCTCGGATCACCGCCCGGCGGTCCGGTGATTGCGCTCCGAGTCGGTTGATTAACTGCTCCAGCCGTGAGCGCACTTCGGCCACATCCGCGTTAGTCAGTGCCCGGCGCAGCTCCGGAAGCACCAGGTCACCTCGCAGAGATAGTTCGCGGCTCGCGGTTTCGCGGGCCTTGAAATCGTCGGCACCCAGGTCGGTGAGCCACTGCCGGATCTGCTCGGGCTTCGCCGCGGGGGGCGGTGTCAGTTTGGTCCGAAGCAACGGGATCGCGGTGTCCGGGGCATCGGTCAGCGTTGCGATCGCGCGAGCCGCGGCCGCGGTATCCTGACCGGCGAGAACGAGCCAGGGATCTCCTACGGCGGCTTTCCCAGTTGAAGTTCCGCGGGGCAGGGTGGCCACATCCCACACGAGTGCGGTACTGTCGTAACTGGCGGAGGCCAATCGGCGACTATCCGGGCTGTACGCGACCGAGAACACCCCGGCCCGGTGGCCCGCGAAGCGGTAGCGTTCTCCACCACTTGCAACTTCCCACACTCGCACCGTTCCATCCGTTCCGGCCGCGGCTAAGGTGCGACCGTCCGGTGCGAACGCGAACTCCTGGGCTGGAAGCCCGCTCAGTCGTGCGTCTGCGTGCCACAGCTCGGTACCGGTCGCGGTTTCGATCACGCTGACAATGCCGTGCATCCCGGTCGCGTTCAGCGCGAACATCCGGCCGTCTGGAGCCAATGCGAGAGGCGCGCGGATATCCGCGACCTTGCCCATGACCGGGGCGGGCGACCACACCCACGGCTTGTCGCGCTTGTCCGCGAGCGACCAAACCGTAACGCGCTTGGCCGCGGGGTCGAGGGCGCCGAGGCAGCTCCCATCGGCCGAGAACACGAGGCTGGTGGCTTCACATTTTCCCGGCAGGGTTCGCACTTCTTTGCCGGTGGTTCGGTCGCAGAGAATGACCCGTTCGCCCGTCGAGATCGCGATCAGGCGATTATCGGGCGAGGCCGCTCCGCACCGAACGCCGGTCGGGAGACTGAACGTCGCACGCACGCGGGCGAGGTCCGCGTCCCAGGTCACGATGCGGGTTGGAGGTTGCGGCGTCTGATACAGCGGCACGCACGCGGCCGACACAGTGCCGTCACTCGCGACATCGACGCCCCAAACGATCTGGCGTGGCCCGACTTCTGTGCGCCGGCGGAGCCGCCCGTCCTTCGCGTCCCAGAGGTGCAGTGCGGCACCCGCCGATTCGCTGTAAACGGCCATTACCATCGCCGAAGAGTCGGGCGTGAACGTGACGGAGTGAACCAAGCCATCCGGCATTCCGGCTGTGGTCCCGATCTCGCGACCGGAGGCCACTTCATGCAAACTGACACCGAACAATCCGGCCCCGGCCAGTTGGGTGCCGTCTGCCGATAAGCGGTACACGTCTGAGGTGTCCGTGGTCTTGATGGCCGGTTTCGATTGCTTGCCCGTTATGGGGTTCCAGAACCGAATCCGCCCCGCACTCGCTTCGACCAGTGTACCGTCTTTGACGAAGCCGACGGAGGCGTGTGGATCGGCGTCCTCGGCCAGCTTCGATTGCGCCTTCCCGCTATCCGCTTCCCACAATTGGAGCCGCCGGTCTTCCGCGACCGTGGCGACCGTCTTCCCGTCCGGTGCGAACGCGACGCTCGTCACGGTCGTGTTTGCGAACGGCAGTGTGTACCGGAGCTTACCATCCGCCACGTTCCACACGGTCACGTCCGTCTTCGTACCCGCATTCAAACTCGGTGCTTTGGCCCACACCGCGAGGAGCTTGGAATCGGACGAGAACGCGAACCCGGACCCGCCAACGGAGAGCGTTCGGACCTCGTCCCCTGTGGCCGCGTCGAGCAGGACCACGTTTCCTTTTGTTTCGCCGCCGACCGCGACCCACCGGCCGTCCGGGGAGATTTCGGCGTTCGCGCGAATCAGGCGACCGATCTTGGTCTTCCACAGTACGAGCGGTTGGTTCGCGGCCAAATCCCACGCCCACACTTCGGCGTGCCCGACGGCGATCATTCGTCGGCCGTTCGGAGTGGCGCTCACCCCGCTACAGATTTGAGGGGCGTCCAGGCGCCGCAGCTCGCGCCCGGACGCCGGTTCCCAGACGAAGAGCACGTCCGTGCCGTGCGCCGAGATCAGTTGTTTGCCGTCCGGCCCGAACGCGACACTTGCCGCTGTCCCCATTTGGCCGGTTCGGAAACGCAACGTCCCCAGCCGGGCGACGGCTCCTTCCGGGAGCGGGTCGCCCGACGAATCGGTTCGCGGTTGCGTCTCGGGGGCCGTGGTCGGGTTCGCTGCTGTTGGCCCGTCGGCGTGAACGGGTTTTTGACTCACCATTGCGGCGGCGAGCGTCATTCCCAGGGCCGCGACCACCACGAGGCCGGAGATTTTACCTCGCAATCCGCTCTTGGCTTGCACCACCCCCAGCGCTAGCCGGCCGGGTTCGGTGGTTGCAGGTCCGCCGACTGCAAACGCGCGAGCTGCAGTGATTGTGGACTGCACCAACCCGGGCGGAAGAGCCGCGCCCGCGTGTCCGCCCGCACCCGCTACCGCAACGGCCACTGTCATGAGCCCGATGCTGAGAGTGACGCCCCGACGCGCCAGGGCGTCGCGCAGTAACTCGCACCCGCGGGCCAGGCGGCTCGATACGGAACCGACCGGGCAGCCCAGTTGCCGGGCCGCGTCCGCGTGGGTTTTTCCCTGGAAGTAACACAGAACGATCGTTTCGCGGAACCGCGCGGGCAGACGGGCCAGTTCTTCGTCCAGCACCGAACCCAGGGCGCCCGGTTCCACAACGAGGTCGGCTTGTGTCTCGCGCTCGGCCGCGGCCCGGCGCTCGTGTTCACACCGCCTCGTTCTCGCTCGACGCACGTTGTGAGTGATCCGCCGGGCCGTCAGATGCAGCCATCCGGCCAGAGTTTCGTGCCCACTCACGCGATCGGCGAGGCTCCGGGCCTGGCGAGCCAGTGCGAGAAACGTGGCCTGGAACGCATCCTCGGCGTCGTTCGGGTCGGTCAGCCCCCGGCGGCACACGCCCCACACCAGCGGACCGTGCCGGGCAACGAGGTCGGCGAACCCGGTGTTTTGGTCGGTCACGAAGTCCGCGAGCAGGTCCGCGTCCCGAACTCGGTCCGGGCGCAGCCCGCCCGCGATCTGGCGCATGACCTCTGCGAAGGCGGGTGTGGCGGTGACCGACATACGATCCTCAATCGGTGACTTCACAGACATCATTCCGCTCGACGCGATCCAAATGAGTCGATTTCGTGATTTTTTCGGAACCGCAAAACTTCCAGCAAAACACGCGAAATCTGGATCGGCGGCACACACAAAGCGGGCCGAATGGGGAGCGGATTTTTTGACCGAACAACGCACCGCGTTACGGGTAGGCAGACGGTCATTTTAGTGCGCGTTCCACGTTTCGGAAGTGTTGTCGAGTTGGTGTTTGTGCAAGGGCCAGAATGGATCGTTTCTCTCGGATGGGCGGGGAGTTAGAATACCGCGGTACTTGCGAGATCTGATTCCGTCTCGATTCGAGGGCGGTTCCATGCGCTGGTGTTATTTCCTGGTGTTTGTCTTCGGGGCAGTGCTCACTTCCACCGCGTCGGCGGCTGATCCCAAAGTTGAGGCTCGCGAAGCGCTCTGGGCGGCGGTTCGGGCCGGAGACGAAAAAGCGATCGTCGTGGCCATCGATAAAGGCGCTGATGTCAACTCCAAGAACGAGTACGGCATCACGGCTTTGTGGATCGCTGCGAGTAAAGGTAAAACCGAGATCATCGAGCTGCTCCTCGCACGCGGTGCGGACCCCAGCGCACGCGACGGCATCTGGTACCAAACGCCCCTCAGCCAGTCCCTCACCAAGCCCGAGAACGTGAAGGCGCTCCTCAAGGCCGGGGCGAAGGACGTCGACGCGGCCGTCGTTTCCGCCGCGGGGCGCGGGAACCTTCCCGTACTTCGGGCGCTCCTCGACGGCGCGAAGGTGAGCCAGGAAGCGCTCGATGCGGCACTCTTTTCGACCGGTGAATCGCAGAAGGACGTTCGCGACGTGCTCACCAAAGCTGGCGCGAAGCCGCTGCCGGTGGCCGAACAGAAAGATCGCGACGCCTGGCAACAGTTCGCAGGCAGTTACGAGAGCGAATACGGCGGGACGATGAAGGTCGAAATCAAGGACACGGGGCTGGTGACCGTTTCGGGCTTCAGCCGGGTCGCGTACAAACCGACGGGACCGGGGGCTTTCGTTCCCCTTGGAGTCGAAGAGAGTTCACTCGTGTTCGAGCGGAAGGGGGACAAGGTTACGCGAGTCATTACCAAGCGGTTCACGGCGGAATCTGTGTATTTTCCACAGGGATCGAAGCCCGTTCCGAAGGAGCCTGTCGCGCCCAAAGAGGTCGCCGGAGGAAAGGCCGTAACGCCGGCGAACTGGCCGCAGTTTCGTGGTGTGGACTCGACCGGTGTGGCCGACGGACAAGACCCGCCGCTGACATGGGATGCCAAGACGGGCGCGAACATCTGGTGGAAGACGCCGGTGCCCGGGCTGGGGCACTCGTGCCCGGTGATTTGGGGCGATCGCATCTTCCTCACCAGTGCGGTGGGCGGCAACACCGAACTCAAGACCGGGAATTATGGCGATCCGAACTCGGTGAAGGACGACAGTAAGCTCGCGTTCCAGGTCGTGTGCCTCGACCGGCTCACGGGGAAGATCCTGTGGACGAAGACCGCGTTCGAGGGCGTGCCGAAGATCAAACGGCACCTGAAGGGGAGCCACGCGAACTGTACCGCGGCGACCGACGGCCGGCGCGTGGTGGCGTGCTTCGGCTCGGAAGGGCTGTACTGCTACGATTTCGACGGCAAGCTGTTGTGGAAGCGCGACCTCGGCACCCTCGATTCCAGTTTCGCGCTGGAGCAGCAGTACGAGTGGGGTTTCGCCGCGTCGCCGATCATCCACGAGGACCGCGTGATCTTGCAGTGTGACCTGAGCCGGGACTCGTTCATTGCCGCGTACAGCCTCGCGGACGGTTCGCGCCTCTGGTCGACGGCACGCGACGAGATCCCGTCGTGGAGCAGCCCGGCGGTGTGGCGGAACGCGAAGCGTGTCGAGATCGTGACCAACGCCTCGCAGTACGCACGCGGGTACGACCCGGCGACGGGAAAGGAACTGTGGCGCCTCGACAAGAAATCGGAAGCGACCGTTCCGACGCCTGTTCTGACGCCCGAACTGGCGTTCGTGGTGAGCGGGAACCGGCCGATCCAACCGGTGTTCGCGATCAAGCCCGGCGCGAGTGGGGACATCTCTCTAAAGTCAGACGAATCGAAGAACGCACACGTCGCGTGGGGGAAACTACGAGGTGGACCGTATATGCCCACGCCGATCGTGTACCAGAAGCACCTCTATACGATCGGAAACGCCGGAATGGTCACGTGTTACGAGGCCGCGACCGGCAAGGAGCTGTACAAGGAGCGGGTCGGAGGGACGAGCTACACGGCCTCCCCGGTCGCGGCCGACGGGCGCCTGTACTTCACCTCGGAACAGGGCGAGGTGCGCGTGGTAAAAGCCGGTCCGGAATTTGAACTGTTGGCGGTCAACAAAATGGGCGACGTGTGTATGGCCACGCCCGCCATTTGCGGCAGCGCGCTGTTCATTCGCACAAAAGACGCGCTCGTCGCCGTTGCTCGAAAGTGAATCCACCCAAAGAGTTCACAAAAAACGTGAACTCTTGATCTGTGCCGTCTGTGCGCTCCGTGCCGAATTTTTGGCCGATTCTCGCCGCGTTGCGGATTCCCACCGTGCCCCGGTCCGTCGGACGACGGGCCGCCCGTCGCTCGTTTGGAGAATCCCATGCTACGTGCCGTTCACCATTGGATTACAGCCGCTGCCGTTGTCGTGCTCCTCGCGGCCGCGTCACCCGCCCAGGCCGGGTTCATCACTTACAGCTTCACGACGGACTCGTCAGTTAATGGCGGATCTGTAACCGGTAGTTTTCAGGTCGATCAAGCAGATTTGGCCGACGGCTTGCTCTCAACGGCCGACATCAAGAATTACAAGTTCACGTTTAAAGACAGTAGCGGGGTGATGACGATCTACGCGCTGGAAGGCGTGTTCCCCGATATCGCGGTCGACACACTCACCGGAATCCCGACCGGGACCAGTGGTTCGGTTCTGGGAACCCAAGGCGATGCGGGGCTCGTTCAGGCGTTCTTGACCTCCGACGCGCTCACTCCGGGTGCGTCGGGTTGGGCCGCGGTTTCGCAATCGAGTGACGGGGCTACGGCCGACGGTGGTACGGGGCACTGGGATATTGGGCCGTCGACGGTGACCCCGACTCCGGCGCCGGCCGGTGTGGTGCTCGCGGTGAGCGGAATCGGGTGCCTGGCGCTCGTGCGCCGGTTCCGGCCGCGGCTCGTTGTGTAAATCGTTCCCGACTTTTCGTGAGCCGGGAATTTTTTGAAATCGCGTGTGTATAGGCGACCTCCGGCGGGGAGTTCTCGGGTAGAACACCCCTCGGAGGTTCTTTCATGTCCGGCGCCCGCCTGATCCACCTCGCACGCGACATCGCCCTGCACAACGAAGGCGCTCCGAGCGATACCGAGCTGCTCCAGCGATTCACCGCGGACCGAGACGAGGCCGCGTTCACGGAGCTGGTCCGGCGCAACGGCTCGCTCGTTCTCCGAACGTGTCGGCACGTTCTGGGGGAGTCCGCGGCGGACGATGCGTTTCAGGCCGTGTTCTTGCTCCTGGTACGATCGGCTCACCGCCTGACGCGGCCCGGATCACTGGCCGGCTGGTTGCACGCAGCCGCGGTCCGGATCGCTCAGCGTGCGCGACGCGGGGAAGACCGGCGCCGCAAACGCGAAGCGGCTCGACGGGTTCCGCCTTCCGCGCCCGACGATCTCACGTGGAAGGAAGTGCGGGAGGTACTCGACGCTGAGATCGCGGCACTTCCAGAGAACTACCGGCTTCCACTGGTGCTGTGCTACCTCCAGGAACTGACGCACGAAGAAGCCGCGCAGCGGATCGGGTGCGAACCCGGCGTACTGCGCGGGCGCCTCGATCGCGGGCGCGAGCGGCTCCGTCGGCGCCTCGCCCGTTACGGCTTACCGCTGACCGTTCCGGCACTTGTTGTTGGCACGCCACAGCCCGTGCCCGCGGCGCTTGTGGAAAGCACAGTCCGGGTTGTATCGGTGAGCGTCAGTGCGGGGGCACCGCCAGTGCTCGCCGCACTCATCGGGAGAAGCACACGGTGGCGCGCGGTGCTGCTCGCCCCAGCCGTTACGGTGCTGGCGTTCGTTTTGGCAGCGGCCGGCCAACCGGTCGAAAGCCCGCCTGCTCCTGCGCCGGCCCCGCGCGTGGCGCAACCCGTCGCGAAGGCAGCCCCCGTACCAACAACCGATGCGTTCGGTGACCCGCTCCCGCCCGGCGCGGTGGCGCGACTCGGGTCGATTCGTTTTCACCACGGTGAGACAATTGATCGGTTGATCGTGGGGGCGGATGGGAAATTAGTCGCGTCTTATGGCAGGACGGGACTCAAACTTTGGGACGGTGAGTCGGGGCAGCCGGTCGCGCTCTGGGAGGGGTTGACGAAATCGGGACCGCAACAGGTGCGGTTCGATCTCATTTCGGCCGGTGATCGCTTGGTCGCAGTGGTACGAGACAAGAACGAGAGTCGCGTCCTTGATCCGGTGTCCGGAGAGCTGATTCGGTCTTTTCCCTCGATCGGTGACTGGTCCACAGCAGGGCCGGCCCCGAACGGGAAGAGCGTAGCAGTTCTTCATCGAGACTTTGGCGCGCAGGGTTTTGTGGGCGCCTTCCGCATCTGGAATCTCGACAAAGAGCGCTGGACCGAACTTGGTCCCTGCTCTGGTCAGCCGGCTTTCAACAACCCCATTCGGTTCTCAACGGACTCGAAGCGCGTCGCGTACTATTTGACCGACGGCTCGGTGTGGGTGTGGGACGTGGGGGCCGCGAAGTTGCTGCTCCAACTCCCACCGACCGGGCAGCAGTTCTCAGAGGCGGTCGCACTCTCTCCGGACGGCAAGCTCCTGGCCCGCGAGGACCAGAAGACAACGAAGATTCAGATGTGGGACGTGGACACCGGGAAGGAGTTGCCCAAACTGGCCGATCAACCCGAGCGACTCGGGCAGTTTCTGGCGTTCTCCCCCGACGGAAAGACCCTCGTGGGGGCCACGAACGTGAACGTCCTTCGGATATGGGACGTAGCGGCGCGGAAGAAACTCCGGGACATTCAATCCCACGATTTTCAGGTGTTTCAAGCCGCGTTTACGGGAGATGGGAAGCGGCTCTTTGTCGCAGACGGGAGCCGGGTGAGCGTTTGGGATCCCGCAACGGGGAAACCGCTCGATGACACGGGCGGGCACCGGTACGTGATCCACGACGCGACCTGGTCACCGGACGGAGCGCGTATCGTGTCCGGAGCGTCATATACGGACCGCGTCGCACGGGTATGGGATCCAACGACCGGCCGGAAGGTACTCGACCTCGTCGGCCACACGTCCGGGGTCGAGAGCGTCGCGTACAGTCCGGACGGGACTTTGCTGGCGACCGGAAGTCAGGACGGAACGGTTCGGTTGTGGGAGCCGGCAACGGGCAAGGAGCTACACTCGTTTGCAGCCAAAGACGGGATGGTGCGCGGTTTGGTCTTCACCCCGGACGGTAAGTCCCTGGTGAGTGGGGGAGCGAAGGCGCTACATGTGTGGGATGTGGCCGGACGAAAAGAGGCGCGCAGAATTCCCCACGCCGGCGGGTTCGTGGTTCAACTTACGTTCCTTCGGAACAGTGGGCGGTTACTGGTACGCGGAGGGGCGCCCGGTATTCGCGTGATCGATTTTGAAACCGGCAAGGAAGAGCTCCGACTAGCCGAGAAGTGGTCGGGAAGGGCGGCAGTATCTCCCGACGAACGCTATTTGGCACTGTCGGATAAGGACGGGACCGTGGGGCTTGCCGATGCGAGCACCGGGCGCGAACTGCGTATTTTGGTCGGACCGGGGCCGAAAGAAACCGGCGAACGGAGTTCCCCGGTGCTGGGTTTCTCACCGGACGGTCGGACACTCGCCGCTGCTTTCGGCCCCGGTGACGTGCGCGTGTACGAGGTGGCCACCGGCACAGAGCGGTTCCGCTTCACGGGGCACATCAGCGCGCCGTGGGGCGTGCGGTTCTCCCCAGACGGAACGCGCCTGTGTACGTTCGCGACCGATCGCACGCTCCTGATTTGGGACGTGACCGGGGAGCGACTGGCGCCGGCTCCCGCGCCCAACAACGTGGACGCGGCGTGGACGGACCTGGCGGTTTTGGACGCCAGGAAGGGGTTCGCGGCGATCCGGTACCTGTCCGCGGACTCGGCCGCGGCTCTCAAACTCATCACGGACCGCGTCAAACCATCGGCGCCCGTGGACCCCAAAATCGTCACCGGTCTGATCGCGAAGTTGGGGAGTTCCGACTTCACAGAACGAGAGCGCGCCTCGAAAGAGCTAACCGAGCTCGCTCTGTCCGCGGCCATGCAACTCCGCGACGCGGCCGAGAAATCGGACGTGCCCGAAGTGCGTACGCGCCTCAACGCGGTCCTCAAGGAAACGAGACTCTCGGGAGAGCACTTGCGCGCGTTTCGGGCCGCGGAAGTGTTGGAGCGCATCGGCACCCCCGAGGCACAGAAGGTGCTGACGCGCCTGGCCACGGGTGACCCCGACTTCGTGCTCACGCGCGACGCGGCGGGCGCGCTGAGTCGTCTGAAGAGTAAACGGGGTGCCCCATCCGTGCGTTGATACGCGGTTTCAGGGACCGGCGAACGGCCGGTGTGAGCCGGCCGGTGGAGCGTGCTGTGGTTGGTTGTTGCGCGTTGAGACCCGTGAACCCCGCCCGCAAGGGCGGTAGGCTGTTGCCCCGCGCTTTGGTGATTCCGCCAGGTGCTTCCACCCGCCGCCCGCAAGGGCGGGGTTCACTGAATAGGCTCCGTGATCGGCTTCGTGATTCTCACCGGCCGGCTTACACCGGCCGTTCGCCAAGAGGCTTTGAGAGAACACCAGTGTCAACGAGCGGATGACGGGTTCTTCGCCAGTTCCTCCAGCATCGTCACCACCGTATCGACCATGCGCTCGCCCGTGTCGCGTTCGGCGAAGCTGTGGAGCCCGGTCCACGTTTGGTAACCGCCCAGCTCGAACGCCTTCTTGTCCGGGAGGTAACCGATGTAGTCGTTCGCCAGTTCCGCGATGTACGTGTACCGGAACGGGGATCGGCGCTTGATGTCCTGGCCCAGCACCGTGAAGAACTCCGCCGGCACGCCCACGAAAACCACGTCACCGATCAGCACCGCTTGAATCACCGTCGTCCGCTCCTCGCCCTGTTTCGGGGCCAGCACCTTGCGCTGTGCGCGGAAAACATCGGTGTACGCCTCCGCCTGCTTCCCCGCGCGCGTCTTGCAGTACGCCGACACCGCGGCCTCTTCCTTCGCCTCGTCGAACGTGCGCACCTTGAACTTGAACGGCTTCTTCACCGCGGTCACGCGGGCCACCGGGAGCGGGGCGGTTTTCACCAGTGCGTCTTTTACGGCCTGCTTGATGCGAATAGTGTTTTCGGCGGCCGTGGAACTCAGGTTGTGCGTAGAGCCGGACGCGCCTTCCAGGAACAGGAACGTGCCGCCGAGTTCGGTTTCGAGTTCCTGAGCCGCGAGTCCGTAGAAGGCCGGCGAGCGCCCGGGGGTGCGCCCCCCGATTGTGTGCGTCGAGTGGTTGAACAGGACCGCGAGCGGCTTGTCGTTCGCGCCGCGGAACGCGAGCACCGGGAGTTCCGGGTCGAACGGCCCGGTTGGGCGCACCGCGTCGTCGCGCGGGCCGATCCAGAAGATACTGTTGTCCTTCAGGAGGAGTCGGCTGTTCTGCCCGACAGACGACTCCTCGCCGAGTCGGAAATGGGCTGTCGCGGCTCCGGTCTTGAGCTTCGCGTCGGCGTCCCGGGCACCTTTCACGATCGCCTTTTGCACCCGGCGACAGAACACCTCGTCGCGCGCGTATCCGTGAATGGTAACGGTGCTCGGCGCGTGGTGCGTGTGCGTGCAGTTGATGAGGACGTTCGCCTCGGGAATCCCGAGCGCCTTGGCGATCTCCTCCGTTACGGGATCGAGCAGGTCGCGGTTGAGCATGAGCACATCGCACGCGACGACGCACACCTTGCCCGCGCCGGGCTTCTCGACGACGGTCGCGATCGCCCGCAGTTTCCCCTCCTGGCCCTTGATCTTGTAGGGGAGGATGCCCCCGCCAATGACCATGTCGTCATCGGCTTCGAGTTCGATGGCCGCAGCTCCGACCCGAATGGCTGTGGGCGGAGGTGGTTGATCGGCCGCAGCGCTGAGTGCGGAGACCGCAAGTGAAATGACAACGGCGAGGCAGGAGCGGGCAGGCATGTGGGGTACCCGTGGTGAGGAGCGAGTGCGGCGATTCTAACCGACGCAACGGGTGGTGCGAGCCCCTTTTTAGGGGCCGCGCGTTTCCGCTCCGGGCGCGCAACTCGGCTGGGCGGAAGGCGCGGAATCGGTCATGCTGGGAGCAACTCCGGAGGGTGGCCGATGACCGAAGAGGAATGGCTGGTAGCAACTGACCCGAAACCGATGTTGGAGGTTCCAGACCGACGCACATCATTTAGAAGGTTGGTGCTGTTTTCCTGTGCCGGTTGCCGTCTTGTCTGGGACTCATTGGATAGAGGAGCAAAAGCTAGTATCGAGGAAGCAGAAGTGGACGAGCACAAGTTCACTACCGGGATGTCGGCCTTCTCTCTAATCGAGGAAATTTTCGATCATCCGATCATATGTGCAAATTCCAACGGTGCTCGATTTGCTAACTTCATCCGCGACATCTTCGGGAACCCATTCCGCCCGGTCGCTCTCTCCCCCTCCTGGCGCACCTCGACCGTGGTTGCGCTTGCATCGCAGATGTACGGCTCGCGTGACTTCAGCGCGACGCCGGTCCTCGCCGACGCGCTCCAGGACGCGGGATGCGACAGCGCCGATGTCCTCGATCACTGCCGCAACAACGGACCGCACGTCCGCGGGTGCTGGGTCGTGGACCCCGTGCTCGGCAAGGAGTAGGTTGAAGGCACGATCATAGCGAGGCCCGAATGAAGACACCGATCACCGAAACCCAGTGGCTCACGGCCGGGTCGTGGTTCCCGGTGTGTGAGGCCGTGCAGCGGCGACAGAACGCCCGGAAGATGCGGCTGTTCGGTTGCGCGTGCTGTCGACGACTCGGGAATTTGTTGACCGACGAACGGAGTTTCGTCGCTATAGAGGTGGCTGAGCAGTTCGCCGACGGCGCGGCCAAGCGAGCGGCTCTGATCGCCGCACAAGTGGCCGCACGCGCCGCGGTGAACGAATTGGGGCAGACGGAGTCCAAGTGGGAACCGGACGGGTGGGCGGCCAATGCGGTCGAAATGGTGGTTCACGGCACCGCCAAGATCTACTTCCAGTTGACCGCGACTCGGGCCGCGGAGGCGATCGGCCAGTCCCGCGTGCGAACCAACGCGGCGGAGCGCGCGATTCAACTCAGCCTGCTCCGCGATATCTTTGGGAACCCGTTCCGCCCCGTGGCCTTCTCTCCTTCGTGGCGCACCTCGCCTGTGGGTGCGATTGCGTCGCGGATGTACGAGTCGCGTGACTTCGGCGCGATGCCGATTCTCGCCGACGCGCTCCAGGACGCGGGCTGTGATAGTACCGACATCTTGGATCACTGCCGCGGCGAAGGATCGCATGCGCGCGGGTGCTGGGTCGTCGATCTCGTCCTCGGCAAGGCGTAGCGGAAGTGGAGTGGCAGCGGCACATCGAAAATTTGCGAAAATCAAATCCGGGTAGTATGTTCCGATTTTCTGCCGATGTGGTAATTTTATTGTGAGGTCGTTCCCTCCCCGACCCGCAGCGAGGCTCGAACCGTCCGGAACCACGGAGCGCCACCGATGGAACCCGACTCGGACCAGCGCCTGAACATCGCCCTCGACCAACTTCTCGCACTCAGTGGCTCCGGGGCGGAACACTACTTGCGCGCCCTGCGCGCGACCGACCCCGGCGTGGCCGCGCGCCTGGACCGCTTGCTCCGGCTCCGCCGGGAGCCGCGCGCCGAACCCACCGACGAATCACAAAATCGCGAACTCTCACCGTCACCCGGTCTCGCTTCGCTCAACGTCTCGGGACCGGACGGCGCGCTGACGATCTCCGCGGAGGGGCGCGGGACGCTCAGTTTTCCGCAACCCGATCCCGTGTTCTTCTTCGGCGCCGAAAACAATGAAGCGGTCGCACCCGGGCAGTTCCTGGGGCGCTACCGGCTCGTCCGCGTCGTGGGGCGCGGGGCGTTCGGTGAGGTGTGGCAGGCGTTCGACCCGGTGCTACAAAAATTCGTGGCGGTGAAGGTCCAGCTCCCGCGTGCGCCCGGGCGCGAGTTGCCGCGCGACACGTTCCTGCGGGAAGCGCGTAAGGCGGCGGCGCTGCGGCACCCGGCGCTCGTGCCGGTCCACGATGTGATCGAGGGCGCGAGCGGGTGGTACATCGTTTCGGAGTTCGTCGACGGCGAGAGCCTCCGGACGTGCGCCGAGACCGAGCGCTTCTCGTTCACCCGGGCGGCGCGGCTCGTCGCGGCCGTCGCCGGGGCGCTTGACACCGCGCACCTCGCCGGGCTGGTCCACCGGGACGTCAAGCCCGCCAACATCCTGCTCGACCGGGCCGGGAACCCGTACCTCACCGACTTCGGGCTGGCCGTTCGCGAGGACGAACTGTTCGCGGAGCGGAGCCGGGTCGCGGGCACGCTCGCGTACATGTCGCCCGAACAGATCCGCGGGGACACCCACTTGCTCGACGGGCGCGCGGACATTTACGCGCTCGGGGCCGTGCTGTACGAACTGCTCACCGGGCGCCCGCTGTTCCGGGCCGAGAGCATCGACGAGTACCGGGAACTGATCCTGCGGCGCGAGCCGCGCCCGCCCCGGACCATCGATCCCGAGATCCCCGAGCAACTCGAGCGCGCGTGCCTGAAGTGCCTGGCGAAAGAGGTGCGCGAGCGCTACCGGACCGCGCGCGACCTGGCCGCGGACCTCGAAGCGTGGTTGGCGGACGCGACGCAAACGGCGGTCGCGCACCGCGCGCGCCCGGGGCCGGCCGCGCGCGCGTGGCTGAGGCCCGCTGTGTTCGGAGCGGGGATCGTTCTCCTGTTGGGGAGCCTCATCGGATCGGCCGTTTATACCGGGAGCGGGCGCCCGTTCGCGGGGGCGCCCGTGGAACCGGTTGCCAAGGTGCCCGCGGTGAAGGAACTGGTTTGGCCCACGGGGCGCGCGGAGTGCAAGTGGGACGTGCTACCCGCGAACCGGCTCAAAACGTCGACCGACCGCGTCGGGCTGCTCCAACTCGGGGAGGGGAGGGGGGCCGCGTGGGAGCTCAGCGTCACCGTTCGACAACTCAATAACGTTGGCTGGATCGGAGTGTTCCTGGGGCACCGGTTGAACCCGGCCACCGGTACCGCGGATTTCGAGCTGATCCAGATCGTCGTGGACGGCGACAACAAAATCACCCTCAACCGATCGGTCGAGAGCTACCGGTTCGATCCGCAGGTCCCCAAAATTCACGGGAAGAACCTCGAGAGCGCACCGGTCCCGGTGCTGCGCGAGGAGAACGTGCTCCGCTTGTGTGTGCGGAACAACCGGTTGGCCGAAGTGTGGCTCAACGACGTGGAGTACAAGGCGCTCGGGAGCGCGGTCCCCGAACTCCAACTGCCCGCGGACGGGCCGTTCGGTGTGTACACCCGCCGGAGCGAGGGGCTGTTCTCGAACCTCACTCTGAACGGCGCCCCGATCCCCCTACTCGTCGACGCCCAACCCCGTGCCCCGGAGGGACCGTAATGGAACATTTCGCCCAATTCGCGCTCGCGGGCGCCGGCGGGCTTTTAGCCGGCTTCCTGTTCGGGTACGCGCTCCTGAGGGCCAGTGCCGTGTCACGTTTTGCGACACCCACCATCACGATCAACAGCGCGCCGTGTGCGAGCGGGCGGATCACCATAGGGGGCGTGATCGACCCCAACAACGACGAGTTCCAGTTACGGGCGATTCACGTCAAGGTGTACGACGACCCGACGAAGGTCGTTCCCGCGAACCCGCTCGGGGAGGGGGGCGTCATCCGGTACGCCGTTACCGCGCTCCCGATCGTTCACCCGGTTCCCGGGGGCACCTCGGGTAACGACCTGGTCGCGGTTTGGGGCGAGTACACCGCGTGGAACCACGGGTCCAAGGTGTATCCCGCGTGCGCGCCGAGCGGCTCGTCGAGTTCCTCGACACCCATGAGGGTGGTGGCCCCGGAACTCGACGCGGTGCCGCGCGAGTTCCGCGTCGAACTTGCTGCTCCCGACGGGGCGGTGAGCGGGCCGGCGGCGCAACTGGTCGGCGCGCTGAGGGGCGCGGCCGCACCGGTCCTCCGGTACGTGCTCGAAGGGTCCACCCCGGCGGACCCGGTCTGGCGCGGGCTGAACGGGACGGACGCGGTCCACGAGACGAGCCTCCGACTGATGCACCGCGCGGACGGGACGGGGGCGCTCCTGCGCGCCGCGATGGTCGTCGCGGGGCAGCGCGTCGAACTCACCTGGGTGACGAGCAAGTGGTGCGCGAACGGGGCGAGCCGCTTCGTGTGCGAGTCGGACCAGCCCGGTATCCCGGCGCTCGTCGTGACCCCCGCGTGAGTGCGGGAAACCGGATTTCATTGAGAGACCGCGCCGATATGTCTTTCGCCCACTTGCCCGCGTGCCGACACCGCGGGGAGCAACTCCTTCCCGATCGGTGGTTGTGTTACTCGGACCGGCTCGTGCTCCGCACGGGGTTGGTTCCGGGTGAGGTGTGCCGGTCGCGGTGCCCGTATGTGGACCACGAACCCGCGTCCCCCGGCTGCCCCGAGCCGGCCGCGCCGGGCATTCGGGTCGAACACTGCCCCGAACTCATCGCGATCGGGGTTATCACCGCGCCGCGCCCGGTCGCGACGCTGCCCCAAACGCTCGCGGAACTCCGGCGCGGGGGGTTCCCGCAACCGGTTCGCGTCTTCGCCGAACCCACGGCGCCGGTACCGGACGCTTCGGGGGTAGTTTTTCATCGGAACGCGGTGCAACTCGGGTTGTGGGGCAACTGGGTGTCGGCGGCCCGGTGGATGCTCGCGGAAACGGACACACCGTTTGTTCTGCTCTGCGAGGACGACGTGCGGTTCTGTCCGTGTGCGGCGCTGGCACTTCAGCACGCGATCGACGTCCTCCCGCGCGGCAGGTGGGGGTACGTTTCGCTGTACACCCCGTACCACAACCTGCCCGATGCGAGCGGACCGGTCGGCTGGCGCCACCTGCCCGTGGGGGCGGGCACGTGGGGCGCGCTGGCGTGGTGTTTCACGCGCGCGGGGCTGCGCGCGATCCTGAACTCGCGCACCGTTCGGACCCACCGCGACACGATCGGAACGGACGAGGTGATTTCACTGGCCGTGAGCGAAGTCGGCCGGAAGAGCTACTTCCACGTACCGAGCCTCGGCGACCACACGGGCGGGGACAATTCGACTCGAGGGCACTACCACGGCCCCGGTGAGGCGTTCGGGGTCGGCTTCTCGGCGACGTACAACGGGTACCTTCCGAAGTAGTGGATATTCAACGTTCGCAACACACGTCAAAGCTCAGTAACACCCAATCGGAACTTCCGCTTCGTAGGGAGAACCGGCGCTTGGCCGGTAACACTCAACGCGGGGGACGATCGATGCGGACGTTACTGGCGAGTGTGCTCGTGATTGCTCTGAACGCCGGGAGCGTCGGAGCCGCGGACGAGACATACACCATCAAACTCTACGAGAGTAAGAAGGGCGATAAGAGCGCGACGGAGAAGAGTGAGGGTGCCAAGGTCGTGCTCTTCATCGACACCGCGGACATGAACGACAAGGACGACGCGGTGATCGATTCGCGCGAGTCCTACACCGAGGAGATTTTGGAGAAGAAGGCCGGCGACTCGCGGGCCACGAAGTTGCTGCGGAAGTACACCGTCGCCGAGAAGACCGTGAAGGGCGAAACCACCAAGGCCGTGTTCGCAGGGAAGAGCGTTCTCATCGAAGACAAAGGAGACGCCTACCAGTTCAGCGTCGACGGGAAGGTGCTCGAAGAGCGCGACGCCCCGGAACTGTACAAGAGCTTCAAGAAGAACAACCGACCGAACCCCCGGGAGTTCATACCGAAGGAGGCCGTTAAAATCGGTGCGGACTGGAAGGTCCCCGCGGCCGAGAGTGCGAAGATGTTCAAGGCCCTCAACGACGACCGGATGAAGATCGACGTGGAGAAATCGACGATCGAAGGGAAGCTAGTAAAAGCCTACAAACGGGGCGGGGCGCAGCTCGGTGTGATCGAACTCACGATTACGGTCGCGGTGACCGAGATCGACCTCAACGGGCAATCGTTCAAGACCACCGCCGACAGCAAGGTGGTTCTCAAGGGAACGCTCGATACGTGCATCGACGGCACCATCGATTTCGAGGAGTCGAAAGCGGAAACGACCATCGACATCACGGCCGAACTGCCCGATTCCGGGTCACTCACGCTTCAGAGCACGATCACCAACGCCGTGAAGGTCAACGCTTTGAAGAAGTGACCGGCTTCGTTCGCACCAACCCATGTGAACCCCGCCCGCAAGGGCGGTGGGTGGCTCAATGACGAGCACACCCACCGCCCTTGCGGGCGGGGTTCACGCATTCGAGGTTGCGGCCAATCGATAGTGCTCCAGTAGTTCGTGTGTGAATGCGTCGGGCCGTTCCGCGCGCTGCCAGCCATTTGGGGCGATGTAGCTCCCGGTGTCGAACCGCCAGGCGTTTGCACTGTGGCGGACGTAAACGAAGGTGCCACAGTTCGGGAGCCGGCGTAACCGGTGCCCGTGATCGAGTGCGGCACGGAGCAGGGCCGCGTCCTCACCAGCACTGATAGTTGGGTAGCGCACGTGCTTGCCGAACAGTGATTTGCGAAACACGAGCGTGCCGCCGTGGACGTCGCCGACGAACATGTGTGCGTGCAGCGCGGGGCGGATCGTCCAAAAGGTGCCTTCTGGCAAAACGAGCACGCGGTCCGTTACCAGTCCTGTGATGTCCGCGTTCCCGGCGCGCAACGGTTCGGTTTGATAGCTCAACCGATTCGTCGCGAACCAATCGTCGTCATCCCACTGGGCGATCAGCGTGCCCCGCGCGAGTTCGCACGCGAGGTTGCGCTTTTCGCCGATCGTTACCGCTCCCGGGAGCCGGAAATACCGCGTGCCGGGCACGCTCGCGAACAGATCCGCCACGGGATCGGTTCCGTCGTCGATCACAATGAGTTCTTTGTTCGGGTAGTCTTGGGCGAGAAAAGCTCGAGTTGCAAGTGGGATGAACGTGCGCCGGTTGCGGGTCGGCATGATGCACGAAACGAGTTCAGTGCAGATATGTTCCGGGGTGGAACCGCCGAACACGGTGCGCTCCTGTGTGGCTGATTGAATCAGATTGTGCGACAAGTGTTTAATTCGTTCGTATTCAGTGCCAATCGAGACGGCATGAATCAGGAAAAATTATCGTTCGGGAATGTTTTGTGATCGCGTGTCCACTTTGATGCGTATAATTGGGTGAAGCCGGCAGGGGGAGATTCCGCTAGCGAGAAGATTCCGAGATGTTGGGCGGGGCATTTGCTAACAACATACTGCGAAGGTGTCGCTCGTAAAATCCTATGTGGAAATGATTTGTGTCGATCGGCTGATGCTGTCGTACCCGGGAAATGTTAGCAAATGTTAGCCGTTTGAGTGGGTACGACTCGCTCAAATCAGGTCGAACGTGGAACGAGCGTGACGAGGAGCAAACAAACGATCTCCGCTCCGCGTTCGCACGAAACGAAAAGTAACCCCGCCCACAAATTGGCGGGGGAACTATTTTCGGACGGTTGTGGGTTACTGGTGACCCCGGTCCGTGAGCCTAAGTACGGTCACAACCGCGAGATACGCGCAGGCCAAGAACGGTCCCATGAGGAACACGGTCAGACGCCCGAGGCGATCTTTGACTCGAAAGCCCGCGGTGGGCGGAGAAGTGACGGGGTTGTTTCTGTGAGTCGGCGCCAGATTCGACTGGGACCGGCGGGCGGAGCGGGCAACGCTTGGCATGGAGCGGCTCCCTCAGCGGTTCTCACAACATTCCCACGGAATTCCATTCCGTAGAGATTGGAGAAAAAGGTTGGAGGCGTCCGTTCCTCGTGATCCCAGGCAGTCATGGGACCATGTCAATCAGATGGAAGTTGGTAACTCCGTGCGAGAACGGTAGCTCCAGATTCCAACTGATTAGTGTCAAGTATCGTTGTGTAAACTCCGGGTAAAAGCGTAAGGGGACGGTATCACGATCTGTGACAAGATGGAAGCGCCAAAGTCAGAAAATTCTTACTACTCTGAGTTTTGACGCATCCATCCCAAACTGCCCGTTTGCTCCAGTTACTCGACTGTAACGCTCTTGGCGAGGTTGCGTGGCTTGTCGACGTCGCACCCGCAGAGCAGGGCGATCTCGTAGGCGAGGAGCTGGAGCGGGATCGCGGTGACGATGGGCTGCAGGTACTCGGGCACGTCGGGGATCTCGATCACGTCGTCGGCCACGGCCGAAACCTCGTGGTCCCCGGCGCTGGCGATGGCGATCACCGGCCCCCCGCGGGCCTTGATCTCCTGCATGTTGGACATGACCTTGTCGAACACGTTCCCGCGCGGGACCAGGAACACGCTCGGGGTGCTCTCGTCGACCAGCGCGATCGGCCCGTGCTTCATCTCCGCGGCCGGGTACCCCTCGGCGTGGATGTAGCTGATCTCCTTGAGCTTCAGCGCACCTTCCAGGGCCACCGGGTACAGGTACTGGCGCCCCAGGTACAGCACGTTCTTGGCCCCCGCGTACTTCTGGGCCACGAGCTTCACCTGGTCGTGGCACTCCAGCGTCTTGCGGATCACGTCCGGGAGCGCCTGGAGGTCCGCGATGATGCGCTGGCCCTGGGTACTCGACAGGTGCCGTGTGCGCCCCAGGTACAACGCGAGCATCGCGAGCACGGCCACTTGCGAGGTGAATGCCTTGGTGCTCGCGACCCCGATCTCCGGACCCGCGTGCAGGTACACCCCGCCGTCGGCCTCGCGCGCGATCGAACTGCCGACCGCGTTGCAGATGGCCAGGGTCGTGTGGCCCATGCGCTTGCTCTCGCGGAGCGCGGCGAGCGTGTCAGCGGTTTCCCCACTCTGGGTGAGTGCGAGCACCACCGTGTTACGGTCCATCGGCGGGTTCCGGTACCGCAGCTCGCTCGCGTACTCGACTTCCACCGGCACGCGGGCCAGTTCCTCGAACAGGTACTCGCCGACGAGGGCCGCGTGGTAGCTGGTACC
The DNA here is from genome assembly GCF_001610855.1 of Gemmata sp. SH-PL17. Lineage (NCBI taxonomy): Bacteria > Pseudomonadati > Planctomycetota > Planctomycetia > Gemmatales > Gemmataceae > Gemmata > Gemmata sp. SH-PL17. The sequence continues at coordinate 5,947,912 of NZ_CP011271.1, read as the reverse complement.
GCACGCGGTCATTACCACCCGATCGATCTGGCGCAACTGCTGGGCGCCCAGGTTGAGCCCCCCGAAGTGTGCGGTCGCGTTGTCGGCTTCGAGGCGCCCGCGCATCGCGTTGGCGAGCGTTTCGGGCTGCTCGTAGATCTCCTTCAGCATGTGGTGCGGGAAGTCGCCCTTTTCCGTGTCACCGTCGCCGAGGAAGTGGGCGATGTCGTGGACCGGAACATCAACCGTGTCGAAGTCCTGGTTCCGAATGACGTACCCGGTTTCGTCGATCTGGCACACCTGCCGGTCGTTCAGGTAGACGACCTTCTCGGCGAAGCCAGCGAGAGCGGTCGCGTCGGACGCGAGGAAGTGCCCGTCCGGGCCGATCCCGATGACCAGCGGGCTACCGAACCGCGCGCCGACGATCACCCCCGGTTCGTGTCGGCACATGACGGCAAGTCCGTAGGTGCCCTTCACGAGCGCGAGGGCCGCAGTGACCGCGGTCAGCAGGTCGTCACGGTAGAAGCGGGAGATCAGGTGCGCGAGCACTTCGGTATCGGTGTCCGAACGGAACTGAACCCCGTCGGCTTGGAGCTGTTGTTTGAGAGTGGCGAAGTTTTCGATCACACCGTTGTGAACGAGAGCGATTTCGTTTTTGGAGTCGAAGTGCGGGTGCGAGTTGCGGTCGGTGGCGCCGCCGTGGGTGGCCCATCGCGTGTGACTGATACCGTGACAGCCCGGGGCCGGCTGTGTCGCGAGGAGCTTGCCGAGTTCAGCGAGGCGCCCGGCCTTTTTGCGAGCGTGGAGCTGGTTGCCCGTACTCGTCACGAGACCGGCGCTATCGTACCCGCGGTACTCGAGCCGGCGCAGGCCCTCGAACAGGATCGGTGACGCTTCACGACGACCAGTAAAGCCGACGATGCCACACATGGGATCACTCCGATTTGCAAAGGAGAATGAGTTTTAAGGGGTAAGTGTGGGTCCGAGCGGGCACACGAGATGGGTGTGGCCCGCGCCGCATCGGGAATCGCGCGGCGGGGTTGGTTCGGATCGGGGCGAAAGGAACTTAGATAGCTTGGCAGTCCGCGGCGACAAGCGCGGGGGACTCGGAGACGGGGACGAACCCGCAGCCCTCGTAGAGGCGGCGCAGGCTCTCTTTGCTGGTGAGCATGACGTAGGGAACGCCCCGCAGGAACGCCTGGTTCGCAGTTTCGGTGACGAGCGCGGACGCGATCCCGCGGCCGTGGGCCTCGGGGCTGACGACAACGTAGTCGATCTGCCAGTTGATCGGGGCGTTCACGAGAAGGAAGCCGTCCGCGCGGCCGTCCAGTTCGCGGTGAACGGCCACGTACTTAACACCAGACCACACAGCGAGGAACTTGCTGCGGGTGCGGAAGAGGGTGGAGACGAGATCCCAGAGGCGCTTGCACGCGGGTTCGTCAGCGAGGAATTCCTGTGTGGTGAGAAAATCGATCACGCGGGCGACGGGGCGAAGGGCGGTGGGCTTGCAGATGTAGTGGAGTTCGGTTTCGGTCGGCACGGGGCGACTCCAGAGTTTGGTGTTGGGCGAGTACCGAAAACGGAGAGAGAGGTGGAATGGTAACGGGCAAGAGCACCGTCTACAACGGAAGTGCGGTCAAATTCGATGAATATTCGCGCCCATTTGTAACCCGCCCGTCGCTTTCACCAGAGCATCAATTCGCGCCCGCCGTTCGGTGAAGCCGAAGTGTGTGTGTGTGTGTTGGATAGATCACGCTACAAACGGAGGCCCGCGCTTCCCGACGGGCCACACGTTGTTAATGCGAAAGAAGAACGTGCGGATTTCCGTAACACAACTGGCTCCCGCAGGGGGAGGTGCAGCTGTGAGGTTGAAAACGAAGAAAAGATCAAGAAAATCGGTGCCGCTTTCTGCTGCGAAACCCAAACTAACATTGTGCAACTGGGTACGAAATATTGCGGATTCGCCCACAACCGCGTTCGCGAGATCTTCGGTATCGCGGCGCGATCTTGTGCTCTAGACTAATTATTAGTCCTTAAGGGGTCGAATTCGCGCGCCGCCGATCGGCGCCTCCAAATAGTCTCGTCCCGAGTGTGCTGAATGTCGCAGTCAGATGGTGCCACTTCCCTATCGTCCTCGGGAGTATTCGCCTTGGCAACCAGACTTCCCGGCGGTCTCGACGTTCACGCCGTTCACCGGACGAGCGGAGAGGTTCGCTCCCAGTGCATCGGGCAGCCGTATGCCCTTCTCGGGCGCGCGCCGCGGGCCGGTGTTCGATTGGACGACCCGAGCGTGAGTCAGTGCCACGCTTACCTACAACTCGTTGACGGGGTGCCGTACTGCATCGACCTCGGGAGTCGGACGGGGGTGCTGTGGGACGACGGGGGGCAGGGGCGCGGGTGGATTCACCCGGGCCAAACGGTCCGGATCGGGATGTTCGACGTTCAGATCACCGCCACGGGGGAATTGTCCGGTGAGTCCGAGTGGCGCGAGCCGGGGTTCAATCCGGACGCGGTTCCCCTTGCGACCCTCGACGTTCACGCCCCCGGCGGGCCGAACGGGCGCTTCGCGCTCGACCAACCGGTGACCCTGGTCGGGCGCCACCCGAACTGCAACCTCCGCTTTTTGGACGAGGCCGTTGCGTACTTTCAGTGCGCGATCGTGAAGACGCGCGAGGGGATCTGGTGCGTGGACCTGCTGAGCCGCGGGGGGACCGTTTTGAACGGGCGCCCGACCCGGGTCACGTCGCTCCGCGACGGTGACCTGATCGAACTCGGGAAGATCTCGCTGCTGCTCCGGGTCGGTCCCTCGACCGCCCACCCGCCGGTTCCGTTTGGTGTGAGTGGGATGCAGCAGAGTCCGTTCGCACCGGCACTCGATTCAACAGGGGCGGGTGGTGTTCCGCTCCGCGAAATGATGGAGCAGTTCCAGCAGTGCTTCGTGACGATGGCCCGGATGTTCACGACCATGCAGCAGGAGCACACGGCGATGATGTGCGAGCAGATGCGGCAGGTCCAGGAACTGATCCGCGAAGCGCGCACGGCCCCGCTGTCCCCTGCTCCCGCCCCTGCGCTCGCGGCGCCCACGGCAACAACGCCGCCGACCGTTCCCCCGTCGGCCCCTCGCCCCGTCCCACGGGTCGTGGACCCCGCCGAGGCTCACCTGTTGGCGGACGCCCACACGTGGTTCCTGGATCGCCTCGTGCAGAAAACATCGAGTGCGAACGGGAAGAAATCGAACTGAGAGTGGTAGTCAACGGTGCGGCCCCAACCAGTTACTCTCAACAGTAACTGGTTGGGGCCACACCGTTGACTACCGCACTTAAACGAGTGGCTACTTCTTTCGCGCGGGAGGCGTGCCGAGGGCGCCCCCGGTCCCCCCGGGTAGTCCGGGGGGGCGAACTTGGTTAGTGAGCGCCCGGTTGTTGTTGACAGCCGAGCGGTTCGCGCCGCCGATACCACCGGTTTGCCCGGCCCCGCCGGTCATGAAGTAACTGCCGTGGTTGAGGAACCCGGCTTGGTGACCCGTTGCGGATGCGTCGCCGCCCGACGCGCCCGAGTCGATGTTGTCGATTGCTTGTCGGTTCGCGGTGACACCCCCCTGGAGGTTCTGGATCGACTGACGGGCTTGGATCTCGGGGCGCACGAGACCGTAGTAATTTAGGGCCGTTGATCCCCCTCCTCGGAGAAGGTTGAGGTACGGGCTGATCGTCGGGCGCTGGGTCGGGGGGCCGACCTGCGGTTGCGCGGACGCCCGGTCGGTCGCGAGAAGCGCCACACTGATCGTCGCGAGTACACGCCACTTCATGAAGTTTCTCCGCGGGATCGATTCGGGGCCTGGACCCTTAGATCATACCACAGGGCCGACTGTGCGTCACGGGCCGAAGCCACTGCCGCCGCCACCGTTGAACTGGTTAAAGAACCGGATCTGCTTCGCGGTGCCGGTTCCCAGAGAGGTGATTCCGAGAACACGTTCGATCGGGGCAAAAAGTCGGGCCATCGTGGAATCGACCCGAACCATTGGGTACGCGGCGACGAAGACGCGGTCCCCGGGCATCAACTGGTAGTTCGTGCTCGTGTCCCCGCACTCGGTAATCGCGCGCCAGTCGACCGGCAGGATCTGGGGGCTGGCGCCGACCGGGGCCGGGCGCGACACCCAGATGCGGTCTTGGCTGGCGACCGGTGAGAGCCCGTTCAGTTGCGAGATCGCATCGAGAACGGTCTCGTTACCCGTAATGGGCAAACGGGTCACTGTTTGTCCCACCCCGCCACCGTCCTGAATGACGTAAAACAGTTTGCTATTGTACCCCTGAACGTCGACCGAGATCTCGGGTTTTTCGAGATAAGTTGACAAGTGCGCTTCGAGAGCTTGTCGGGTTTCAGCCAGTGTCAGCCCCGAAACCCGCACGCTCCCGTAGGTTCCCAGGGACACCGTCCCGTCCTGCCGGACGAGGTGCGGGCCATTGATGCGCTGAGCGGCACGCCCTTGGGCCAACGTTACCGTGAGCCGAGGGGCCTTTAACTTGACCACCTTTTCCAGGTGGTCCTCAAGAAGTGCTCGGATCTCGGGGATCGTCAACCCGATAACTTTGACCGACCCGCCGTAAGAGGCCCCGAGGTTGATCGTCCCGTCCGATTCGATGCTCACTGGTCCCGAAAGCGGTTCGCCGGCGGGGTCGGCGAGCGATACGAACAGTACGTCGAGCGGTTCGGCCCGGTACGGCGGTTTGGGGATCGCGCGGACGGCTTCGATCAGGAGCACGTCGGGCGGTTCGACTCGGTAGTCGGGCAACGAAACCTTGACCAACTCGCGGGGCAAATCCGGGGGCGCGGTTACCGGCCCGTGAGGCCCAGCGCTGAGGCACCCGCTACCGGCCAACACCGCAGCTACTAAAACAACAGTCGGCCCGACGGTCTTCCGAATCGCGTTCATGTGTGCCCCCCGACCGTGACGTTTCAACATCATGCCGATTTAATCGGCACAATCGGTACCTGAGGTGAAATGAATCGGGGCGCGGAAATGTGTCCGCGCCCCGGGGGACTTTGGGGTGTAACGGGTCGCGCGGGCCAGTGCTACTTTAAAAGGGTGGACACGCGCTCGAACTCGGGGCGCTCGAGGGGGTGCAGGTCGGCGAGTTTGACTCCCAGTTCCTGAGCGCGCCGCCACGTGGATTTCGCTTTGGATTTGTCCCCCAGTTCGAGTTCCACTCGCGCGAGGTGGTAAAAAGCGGTGCCGCTCGGGGCCTCGGCCGTTACCGTTTCGAGCAGCGCCTGTGCGCTCCTGAAATCTCTGGTTTCGATCCGAATAAGGGCTTCTGTGTCGAGCAGGTCCATGAACGGTCCGCGGGCCTCCTTGGCTTGTTCGATCAGCTTGAGCGCCCGGGGGTAGTCCCGGTCTTTGGCCGCGACGAGGAACGCGAGATTGTTCAGTGCCAGAGCGTCCCTGTTGTTGGCGCTGATCGCGTCGGTGTACAGTTTCATGGCGCCCGCGTAATCCCCTTGGAGGTTACGAACCGAGGCGAGCAGCTGAGTGAGTAGCGCCTTGGTCGCTCCGCTCGCGCCGGTACTCGCCTCACTGAGCCACGCGGCCACGTGTTCCGTGTCCGTGCGCGACGGGGCGGGGCTGTCGTAAAGGGCCTCAACGGCGACCTTCGCGACGGTCAGTACGGGGGCTTTCTTCCGAACCTCATCGCAAATTCGGAGCGCCTCGGGCGTCTGCCCGCGGCGGCCGTGGAACGCGGCGAGTAGGAGCGGGGCGTCCGGTTGCTTTTCTTTGGCCTTCTCCACCGCGCGCCGGAACAACCGCTCGGCGTCCTCGTAGAGCTTCAGACTCTCGCACACGCGGGCGATCGTCGGGACCGGGGCGTCGGGGGCGTTCGCACGCGGGACAAGGATCGCTCGCGCCGCACTCGTGTCCCCCGTGGCAACCGCGAGCCGGGCCCGGAGCTCCGCGGTCACAAGGGCGTCGGGTTGCAACTCGATCAGCCGGTCCACCCATTCTTTGGCCGCAACGTGGTCGCCGGCTTGGAGCAGCCAGCCGGCGTAGAACTGGACGTAGCGCGCGACCCGGCCGTTTTTCTTGAGCAAACCGGCCATGACCGTGCGAACTTGGGTGGGGTGGCCGACCGAGCGGTGCAGTTGGGCGAGTAGGAACTGGTCGTCCGGGGTCAGGACGCTGTCGGATTTCTCGAGCAACTGAATGGCTTCCAGCCGGTTCTCGCGCTCGCGCTGGAACGCGAGCGCGAGGATCCGGGCCCGGCGCTCCGCAGGGGACTCGGTCCCCGTGAGCGGGCGCAACTGGTTCCCCTGCAACAAACCGAGTTCCGACAGGGCCTGGCGCGAAACCGCGTAATCGGGGCTGGACGCGAAGCAGATCGCGATCATTTGGCGGGCGTAGTCCCGGTCGTCGGCGGAGGCCGTCGGGAGCACGAGCAGTCGGCGGAACGCTTCGATCGCGTCCGCGTTCTTTTTGTCCGGGTCGAATTTCGGGTGCTGGTACAGGAACACCGCTTCAGCGCGGACCGTTCCGGGGTGCTCCGGGCGCTCGGCTCGCGCTTGTGCGTGTGCTTCACGGGCCTTGTCTTCTTTCCCGAGGAAGGCGTAGGCCGAACCAAGGAACAGGGACCGTTCGGGCGGGGACACTTTGCCCTGGGCCTCGTCCAGAATTTTTTCTGCCTCGCTGGTGCGTTTGGTGACGGCGAGGTACTGGATCAGGGGCAACCACCCGTCTGGGGATTCCGGTCGGATCCCGGTCGCTTTGCGCAGTGCGGTTTCGGCTTTGGGATGGCGCCCGGCGCTGAAGTAGATTTGCCCCAACCAAATGTGATCGGTGTGGTCCGTCGAACTCGCGGGTACGGCCCGTTCCGCGAGTTCGACGGCTCGGTCCACGTTACCCGCGTGAAGCGCCGCTTCGGCGGCGATTCGTAGGGAGGTCGGGTCGTTAGGCTGCGCGACCTTTTGGAGCACGCTCGCGATCTCGTCAAGATTGCCGTTGTTCCGGAGCAACTCCAGTAACCGGCGGATCGCGTCGGGACTCGCTTCACCGTAGGCGACCGCGTGCCGGTATTTCACGAGTGCGGGGCCGTAGTGGCCGCGCAAGTCGTGAATCAGTGCCCGGGCGAACGCCACTCGGCCCCACTCACCCCGCTCGCGCTCCAGACCGGCGAGCAGACCCTCGGCCTCGCTGAGGCCTGCCATGTCTTGTTTGTATTGAGCACGCCAGATCAAGTAGATCGCTTGACAGAGTCGCGCCGCGGAGTCGGCCTCACCGTTGATCTTGCGAATCGCCCGCAGAACACTCGCGACTTTGTCCTCATCTTTGGAGCTGAGAGCGAGATCGAAGCGGGTCAGTTGGACATTAAGGTCGAGCGGGCGGAGCGCGGCGAGGCGGTCCCAGAGCCGACTGTTTAGTGGCGCGGGGGCCAGCTCAGCCAAACCGCGCAGCAGGAGCCTCTGTTGATCGTGAGTGAATTTGTCAGTAGCGTTTGCGAGGGTTTCAAATTTTTCGGTGAGTTTTTCGTCACGGGTCTCGACCCAGAGGCGGGCGCGGGCCAACCGGAGGGCGGGCGAATCTTGACCTGCCTTTTCGGCCGCGTCGAGCGTTTGGACCGCGCCCTTCCAGTTCTTGTCGCGCAAATCCTGGTCGACGAGGGCGAGCCACACCGAACTATCTTTGGGGTTCTCTGACCTGAGGGCTTCGAGTTGCGTGCGGGCCGTGTTCGGGCTACCTTGCGCCGCGAGGAGCCGCGCCCGAAGAATGCGAACCTCGGCGTTGTCTTTTGGGAAAACGTCTTCAGCGATTTTCAGTGCTTCTTCGGTTTCGCGCCACCCTCGTTTCTTGTCGGCAGGCGCTTGGAGTTCCTTGGCCATCCGGATGCGCGCGATTTGTAACCACGTTCCCGGAACCCGGTCTTTGAGCTTCATGTAGGTCTGTAAACTCGCATCAATTTTCCCGAGCGCGGCTTCGGCTTCGGCAACGCCCAGTAGCGCGGGAATCCAAAGTACGTCGGTTGTGTCCGTTGGGACGGCTCGTGTGAACGCATCGAGCCGACGATCAAGTTGCCCCAGTTGTTCGTAACAGCGCCCGAGTAGCAGGTTCGCCTCGCGCCCGAGGGCCGGATTATTGGGCACGTTATTGCGCACATAGTCGAGGCCCGTTGCGGCTTCGGCCCACTGCTCCCTTAACATCTGAATTCGAGATTCGTAGTACCCGGCCTCGGCGGGTAAGAGGCCGCGGCCCTTAAGTTTGGCGAGCGTTTCGGTCGCACCGGGGGCGTCCCCCGCGCGGATCTGGTAGTCGACGAGTGCGAGCGCGAGGGGTGCCGAGTCGGGGACCGCAGTGAGGCCCTCTTTGATAACCGCGACAGGTTCTTTTTCCTGGCGCTGTTCGGCTTCTCGGGCCGCGAGTGCGAGATAAAGAGCGGGCGATTGGGGGTGCTTTGCGAGCCCTGCTTTCAACTGATTGTAAGACGCCGAAAATTTGGCTTTAGCCTGTTCTCGCTCTGTTTTGTTCTGGGATTGGGCCAGTTTGTAGCTCTCGAATCGCAGCGCATCGGACGCCGCAATGATGACGTCGAGTTCCTCGGGGGCCAGTTTCTTGGCCGCCATTACCGCTTGGTTAATGGCGTCGATAACTTTGATGTTGTTGGTGTCATTTGGCTTTTTATTTTCGTGCTCTTTTATCAGACCTTGTGCTTTTACAACGGCTCGTGCGGCGCGGGCCGCGTCCTGATCGAGTCTCCAAAACGTGCGCCAGTAGCTCGCGACTAATAGGTGCGCGCGAAAGTTCTCTCGGTTCTTGTCCAACATTTTTGCAACGGCTTCGTCCGCAGCGCTCTCGTTCTTAAGTTCTGTGCGAAGAATCGCGGCCCAGAGGGGGTAGGCATCGACGAGATCGTGGCGGAGCTCGGTGGCCTCTCCGTAGAGCTTCGCGGCGGCCTCGTATTTCTGAGTTAGCGCCAAACAACGGGCCTTCTGGGCCTTGAGTTCACCATCTTTGGGGTGCTTTTGAAGCAGGATGTCAATATCGGAGATCGCGCTCGGAAAATCGTTGAGCTGATTCATCGCGAAATCGATCGAAAACTTGCGCAGGTCGTCACGTGTCGGGTCGCGGCGCAGAACGTCTTGTGCGACGAGGTAGCCTTCTTGGATCTCCCGGTTGGATTTTGCCGACCGGCAGATCAATCGGGCCAGCCGTTCGTGAACGTCCGTGTCGCTCGGCTTCGCTGCCAAGTATCGTTTGAGGTACGTGACCTCGCGTTCCGTTGCCTGCTCGTCTCGGTCCTTGGCGTCGCGCGCGGCGTCGGCTTGGCGGAGAAACGCTCCGACTTGACGACGCGCCTGCCAGCCGTGGGCGAGGTGAATCGCAATCAACATTAGAAGGGTCGCGGCGGAAAACTTCGCGAGGAACCGCCAGTTGATTTTGAGTTGCATGGAAGGACCAAAAGGTGTTGATCGCGGGGTAGTGAAGTGCTTGAAGTGTAGCAGGTGTGTGCAAAAAACAAAGTCGCCTGGGTAATCGGATGACTACCCAGGCGACGCGATTTTCAGGGGTGCCTAAAACTGAATAACAAACTTAGGCAGCGGTCGCGACTTCGCTCTTGCGGAGGCGGCGACGGAGCAAACCGGCGAACGGCAGAGCGGTCGCCAGCATCACGAGGCCGGCGGGAGCCGGAGCGGCGTTGACGCTTCCGGAACCACTAAAATTCGCAGAACCGCCCGAACCAAGCGTAACAGTAAATACTTGCTTCAGCGAGTAGGGGTTCGTCGTTTGGGCGAACGTTGTGTCAGAATCGCCCGAGCCAAGAGCCGAGAGCGTAACAGCGCTTGTGCTCTTGGGATCACCGGGACCAGCGGGAATGTTGCTGGCGGTCGTGACCGCCGAAACCTGGCTCCCGCTTCCACCAACTTGCAGCAGCGTGAGGGAGTTGAGCAAATTCAACAAGCCGCTCGGGCCAGCGGTGGGGGTTGTCAAGTTGTCTTCCATAACGGTAATCTCCAGGGGACCGGAAATAGCCCCACCGGTGCGGAAAACTTTCAAGGTCGTGTTCGTCGTGAGGTCCGAAGAAAACGAGCCAGGCGTAAAACTCGAAGTCAAACCGATACGGTAACCGCCCACAACGATGCCACCGGTGGTGGCGTTGGTAGCAGCGGTTGTTTGGATAAGCCCGTCGTTGTCACCGTCGGTTAAGGTGGTGGTATTGGCACCATCTTTGATCACAACGGTGAGGGCGGCTTCGCTCTTTGCCGGGGCGAACAGAGCTGCTGCGGCAGCAACAGTCGCCACCATGAGAAACTTCAAACGGGACATTGGGGCGTCCTCCTTGGGGAACGGGACCCACGGTGGGCCCACTGGGCGAAGTTACCCGAGTGGGATGTACCGGAGCGATCTCGCTTCTTGGATGGTCAGATCCAGTTGGCGATGGGCTGCGAGAGCGATGTTTGCCATCTCCCGCGCCGTTACATAGTGGAACCGGAAAAGGGGATCCCGGTTCGCACGCTCCGAGAGCATCTCGTGGAACCGAACCATTGGCTCACCGAGGAGCACGTCTTGGTTGGGTTCATTTACTCCGTGTGTGTGCAATTTGACGAAGTACCAGTTAGGTTTCGTCGGAATTTTAACGCACGAACGGAGCCAGAGTTCCAAGCGATTTTTATCCGGCGGTTGACTTTTCTGCAAGCACGAGTTCTCGATTTTTGGGAGAAATCCCCACTTCTTTCGTGTCCAGTCTAAAGTCAACGGCCCTTGGATCATCAGGAGACTGTTCGGGGGCTGTGGTGCGGTACCCAAATCGGTGCCCGTGTTGTGGGACTTCGGTCGATTTGGGTCGTCTATAGCCCAATAAATACTGTTGATTTTCCGCGTTTGTGTCTCGCTGGGCGCGGAGGGCATGGTGAAATCTGCGTAACACCCCGTCTCGCGTAGAACATCCAGCTCGTTGTTTACCCCGCACCAGCGCCCGTCACACCGGCTGTTGTCGAGGGCCCAATTGCCGTGAATAAAGGCGTAAACGATCTCGCCCGTTTCTTTGTCCTTCGAGAGAAGTCCGTGCCGTTCGGCCAGATCTCGTTTGAATTCCAGTAACTTGCGCCGCAGCCCGTCCGCTGTGTCGTTGTCGTGATGGAGGTGGATCTCCACTTCACCGTACCGCTGACCGCTCTTATGGCGGCACAGTTCCGCCACCATGTCGACCAGCTCCGGTTCGTACTCGTCTTGTGGGTAGAAAAACGAGTACCGCGGCGGCATCCCGTCCGCGTCACGAAACCGGTCGAAGAGGCGCGGATATTCATCGATCCACTGCCGCACCCGCGCTCGGGCTTTTTCGAGCGGGGCGTTCCCGCGCTTTGGTTCGTAGTGATCGCAAATCGCCAGGAGCAGGTGGACCGGTTGTCCGGAGGGCGGCGCCTGGCGCTTCGCCCCCGAGAGCAGGTACGGAACGAGCCAGCGATTCAGCCCTCGACTACTCAAGCCCAACATCCGGCGTGCTCCTGCTCACTGTTTCCCACACTCGACTCGAACAATACTCGGTCACGAAGGTTGTTATTGCCCGGAACCGACGGGTTGGGCTCCCGGGAGGTTCAATCCTTCGGTCGTGCGGTCGGTCCTCTTCCACGTACCGCCTTGGCGGCCGAGGCACCAGCGGAAGAACCCGAGGAACAGGGCCGCGTTCATTGACACGAACATCGTTGGGAGCCGGAAGAAACGGAGGAACCGCGGTCGAGCAGGGAGCCAATTGCCGACGGCCGCGAGGGCGTAGAACGCGGCTTGAGCTGCCATCGTCCAAGCGTACACTGGATCGCTGAGAAGCATCGCGTTTGCGCCCAACATTCCCAAAAGGAAGAACGGGCACACCCAGCGCAGCACTTTGTGACTCAGGAACGTGAACGACACCCACCCGTGCATCGGCGAGAGCAAGGGCCAAAGCATCCCGATACTTTGGAACCCACCGGCGCCAATTCGCACCCGTCGGCGGAACTCCGCGCGCATCGTTGGCGCTGTTTCTTCGTGGGCAACGGCGTCCGGGTCGTACACGATCCGGCACCCCGACTGTAATTTTGCGTCAAGCGGGATCACAAAGTCATCGATGATCGTTCCGGCCGCGATACCCGGGAAGAGAGACTTGCGGATCGCATAGATCGCACCGTTGGAGCCCAACAATGCTCCCAAGCGGCTTTCGCACTTTTTGAGGAACGTTTCGTATTTCCAGTACAAACCGTCGACATTTTTGCCGGTCTTCGCGTCTGTCAGGACGAGGCGCCCGCACACGACCCCGATGTCCGGGTCCGAGAACCACGCCGCCAACCGCCGGGCCGCGTCCGGTTCCATGTGCGTGTTCGCGTCCGAGAGGATGACAATCTCCCCGTTCAGACGCGGGACCGATTTGTCGAGGACCGACGCCTTACCCTGATTCAGTGAATACGCGAGGAGACGCACCCCGCGGTCCGCGAACTTCCGGACGATGTCGTTCGTTGCGTCGGTACTACCGTCCGATGCGATCACGATTTCGAGTTTCCCGGCCGGGTAATCCAACGCGAGCGCGTTCCGGATCCGGGCTTCGATGTCCGCTTCTTCGTTGTGAGCGGCGATGAGGAGCGAGAGCGTGGGAACAGCTTCGTCCGAATTTGCGATTAAAACCGCGTCCTCCGCGGATTGTGACTGAAACTTAACAGCAGCGTGCTTGGGCGTTCGGCGACCAAATAAATAAGCGAAGGCAAGAATTAAGAATGGATAAATGATGTACGTGAACGACGCCAGAAACAAACATGTCCAGAACGCGATGGAGAGGGCGTCAGAGAGCATGGGTTAATCTCGCTGGGGGCGGTCAGCGTCGGGCGTGTAAAATGTGTAAGGGATCGGCAGGTATGTTCAGGTTGTGATGGTAATGGCGGCAGGCACATCTGTCAAAGGGTAATACGCCAAAAGACACCTTTTCCTCGGCAATCTATTGTCGCATCTCAATTGCGTTTGGTTCCACAATCCGAACCACTTTTGCAGGAATTCCGACCGCGGTCGCGCCGGCGGGGATATCGGTCAGGACAACGGCGTTCGCACCGATTTTCACCCCGTCCCCGAGCCGAACCGCGCCGACGATTTTGGCTCCCGCGCCCACGAACACGTTGTCGCCGAGCACCGGACTTTGGCGCTTCTCGGCCCCAATTGTCACTTGGTGCTCGATTTTAACGCCAGCGCCCCCACGGACGTTTCCGTTAATTACGACCCCGAGGGAGTGGATCAGGACAAATTCGGCCCCGAATTCGGCTCCGCGTCCAATGATGCACCCGCAGCACATTGTGTTCATTCGATTGAACAGCATCTCAAGTGGAGCGAGCCGCCAGCGCCGCGCCCATTGCATGAGCCGGTACCAAATCATTGCGGGGGTGCCGTCCGTGAGCAGTACCTTAATAATCCCCTTCCACCCACGGGTCTCGTAGCACCACTCGGCTTTCGCGCGAAGGTCGGAGAGGATGAGTCGGGTCGTTCGGATCATGGGTGTGGTGCCATTTCAGAAACGCCACAAGTGATTTTATTCGAGAACTAGCAGCCAAACCACGTCAGCGGACCCGCTAACGTCTGACATCTGATGGTGTGTTACGCCTTGACGATTTTCTCGCGCCCCGAGGTGACTTTCTTTGTCGCGTTGCGCGTGTCAACCACGAGCGGGCTGTGCGCGACGATCCACGAGTAGTCGTAGGCGGTGTGGTCGGTGGCGATGAGCACGCAGTCGAACCCGGCGAGCGCTTCGGGCGTGAGCGCGACGCTTTCCATCGGCTCCAAGTGTGGCCAGTGGCGCATCTTCGGCAGGGTCGGGATGTGGGGGTCGTTGTAACTGACCTTTGCTCCCTTTTTGAACAGCAGGTCGAGGAGCTCGAAGCCGGGCGACTCGCGCGGGTCGTCGATGTCCTTCTTGTACGCCATTCCGAGCAAGAGCACCTTGCTCCCCTTGACAGGCTTGCCCGCGTCGTTGAGTGCGTCGGCCACTTTCGAGACGACGTAAGCGGGCATCGCGGTGTTTACCTCGCCCGCGAGCTCGATGAAACGGGTGTTGAGTCCGTACTTGCGCGCGATCCAGGTGAGGTAGAACGGATCGATCGGGATACAGTGCCCGCCCAACCCCGGTCCGGGGTAAAACGCCTGGAACCCGAACGGCTTAGTTTTGGCCGCGTCGATCACCTCCCACACGTCGATGCCCATGCGGTCGTAGAGCACCTTCAGCTCGTTCACCAGCGCGATGTTGATCGCCCGGTACGTGTTCTCCAGGATCTTGCACGCCTCCGCGACTTCGGGCGCCGACACTTCAACGACGTTCACGATCACCTGGCGGTACATGGCCGCCGCGAGTTCGAGGCTCGTCGGGTCCAGCCCGCCCACGACCTTTGGGATGGTCGTCGTCGAGAAGTGCGCGTTGCCCGGGTCTTCCCGTTCCGGGCTGAATGCGAGGAAGAAGTCTGTGCCCGCTTTGAGGCCGGTTTCGCTCAGAATCGGCAGAACAACGTCGCGCGTGGTGCGCGGGTAGGTCGTGCTCTCCAGGACGACGATCTGCCCCTTGCGCAGCGTCGCCGCGATCGCCCTCACGGAGTTGACGATGTAGGTCAGGTCCGGTTCGCGCGCGTCGGTGAGTGGTGTCGGCACGCAGATGATGATCGCGTCCGCCTCCTTGAGGCGCGAAAAATCGGTAGTGGCGGCGAACTTGTTCTGCCGCATCTGCTTGATCGTCTCGGCGTCGATGTGCCCGATGTAGCTCTCGCCGCGCTCGAGTTTTTCGACCTTCACGGGATCGACATCGAACCCGAGAACCGGGAACCCCTTGGTCGCGAACCCGCGGGCGAGCGGGAGCCCGACGTACCCGAGACCGATGATCCCGATCGTGGCTTTTTTGGTGCGGATGGCTTCGCCCAGCGCGGCGGACATCGAGTTCGAGGGTGCAGTGGTCACTGTGAGTCTCGGTTTGGGGTATATGGGAAAGGCACGTGCGGCCTCACCGCGTGAGTACGTCGATGATCCGTTCGGACGCGCGCCCGTCCCACAACTCGGGGACGCGGTGGGCCGACCGGTCGGCCCGAACCGCGGTTTGTGCCGCTGCGATGATGCGGTCCGGGTCGAGGCCGACGAGCACGTTCGTTCCCTGATCGACGGTACTCGGGCGCTCGGTGTTGTTACGGAGCGTCAGGCACGGCACCCCGAGGAACGTCGTTTCCTCCTGAATCCCGCCGGAGTCCGTCATGACGAACCGGGCGTTGGAAACCAGGTTCATGAACTCCAGGTACCCGAGCGGTTCGACCAGCTTCACGTTGGGCAGGTGGGTCGACTGCGCCGCCATGATTTTCCGGGTCCGGGGGTGCACCGGGAAAACGATCGGCAGGTCGCGCTGGACCGCTTCGATCGCGCGGATCAGGCCCCCGAAAACGGCCGGGTCGTCGACGTTCGCCGGGCGATGGAGCGTGAGGACCACGTACTCGTTCGGGCGGACACCGAACGCATCCAGCCCACCGGCCGCGGAAAACCGGTCGCGGCACGCGACCAGCGTGTCGATCATGACGTTGCCGACGAAAAAGACCCGCTTCGGATCGGTTCCCTCTTTTTTGAGGTTCTCGATCCCGCTCGGCTCGCTGACGAACAACCAGTCGCTGATCGCGTCGGTCAGGAGGCGGTTGATCTCCTCGGGCATCGTTCGGTCGAAGCTCCGTAACCCGGCCTCGACGTGCGCGACCGGAACGCCGAGTTTGACCGCGGTCATCGCGCAGGCGATCGTCGAGTTCACGTCCCCGACCACAATAACCGCGTCCGGCTTCTGTTCGAGCACGACCGGCTCGAACCGTTTCATCACCTCGGCCGTCTGGACCGCGTGGGAACCCGACCCCACTTCCAGATCGATGTTCGGTTTCGGAATCTGTAGTTGCTCGAAGAACAACTTCGACATCTTCTCGTCGTAGTGCTGGCCGGTGTGAACCAGTTGGGCGGTCACCCCCGGTCGGCGCGCGATCTCCCACATAATGGGGGCGATCTTCATGAAGTTCGGTCTGGCACCCGCGATAACGGACAGCTTCATCGAGTGGATCCCTTTTTGGCGGCCAGAGTGTTGCCCAGGTGGTGTTCGATTTCGCTCAGCCGGGCGTCCCACCCCTCGGTTCGAACCTGCTCGCTGATTTCCGCGCGAGGGCCAGGGACCTTCAGGGCGTCGTCGACTTGCTGGATGAATTCCGCGTGCGTGTCTCCGATCCGGCAGGTGCCGAGGATCGCGACCTCCGGGATGTTGGTGGCTACCACTTGGAGCCCGGCGGCGAGGTACTCACGCACTTTTAAGGGGTTGGCGTTGAGGGTCAGTTCGTTGATCCGGAAGGGGTTCAGTGCGACGTCGAACCCTTTACAGTAGGCCGGTAGTTGCTCGTAGGGCTTGCGCCCGAGGAGGTGAACGTTCGGCAAACTCGCGAGCGCGGAAACGTCGGTCGTCGCTTTACCAAGAACGACCATCGATCCGGTCGGGTAGCGCTTGGCGACCTCGGCCATGAGCTCCACGTCTACCCAGTCGGCGATGAGGCCGAAGAAGCCGATGATCGGCTTCGGGAGCGAAGCGATTTCGGGCGGGACCACGGTGGCCGGGTCGAGGGCTTTCCGGAAGTGATTGAAGTCGACCCCGTGGCGCACGACCACTGTGTTTCGGTTGTGCGGGCTCTTGGTCTCGTACAACTTGTCCGCCGACACCACGACCAGATCCGCTTTTTTGAGGAGCTGGGTCTCCAGATCCAAAATCGCGCTGCCGGCGACACCCGAGAACGCGCTGTACTCGTCGACGCACTGGTAAATGAGAGTCTTCTCTCCGAACGCGCCGGCTAGTACGGCCGCGGCTGGATTAAAAACCCAGTTGATCGGGTTCGAGAACCGCAGCTTTCGCATTGCGGACCGGACCTGTTGCCGCAACCAAATGCGATTGAGTACCCGCGCCGCCCGGAGCCCGTAAGCGGGAACGGCGAGCGGGTTCAGAACGAAAATGTTCTTCTCAACCTCGCGGAGCGGTTCCCGGGCCGCTTGCAGTTTCTTCCACAGTCGCCCGACGTCGGCTTTGTTTAGCCCAGGGGTTCTATAGCCGATCGAGTTGACCCACAGAACCCGATTGTCCCGGGCGAGCAGACGCATGAGGTGCGTTTTGGACAGCGGGTCGCCGGTCCAGTCGTGACTGAAACAGAGAATGTCGCGGTTGTGGAGGGGGTGCTCGAGTGTGTGAGATGAGCCGGCCGGGCGACTGACAGCTAAGGTTGGCATAGTTGGTTCCGGGAGAATCTCGGCGCGGGTTGGGCACGGGGACGGTTGGCAGTTCCGTCAATGGCCCCGTCCGGTCACTATCACATTACGTTGCGCGTCCGCGCTTACTTGCATCGCCGCGATCCGTCTCGGACGAAATGTACGTTCTTGGGGCCGGCCCGTTTAGTGCGGGCCGAGGAGCTAGCGGGCGCGACCTCGTTTCGCGCCCGCCGATAAATTGGCCCTACTAGGCACCGGCGGGGGACAGCACCCGGTCCCCCGCCGGCTGGTCCGCTCGGATCGGACGGACGTCCGGTTCTAGCGCCTCTTCGAGAACCCGGCCCTTCATGTGTACCGGGATCGGGAGGCCGAGGAGCGTCAGTAGCGTGGGGGCAATGTCAAGGGTGCTGCACGCCCCGATCGTCGCACCGGTCCGGACTCCGGGGCCGGACATAACGATCATACCGGCCTGATCGTGGTAGCCCTGTTTGGGGGTCGCGTCCTTTTCGGCGCACAGGTCGCGCATCTTGGTCGTGCGCTCGGTCGTGGGGAACACACAGTCGGCGTCCCAATCGATCGGGCGGGGGAGCTTCTGGAGCGCGTTAACGCAAATCGTGTTCCCGACCTCCTGGCACGAGAAGAGCGGCTGGTCGGGCGTTTTGTAGTAGGCGGCTTGGAATCCTTGCACCGTTCGCCGTTGCACTTCCGGGTCATCGAACTGGATGTTCCACTGCGGGGCCATGACCGAATACGGGTTGCACTTCCCGGCCACGCCGAGCAGTTCGAGCACGCGCCCGATGTCCTGAATGCGGACGACGGACCGGCCGCCGCGGTACTCTTCAACGACGTAAGGCTGTTGCCCGAGGCCGGACGCGACGACGAGTACGGTGTCCTGGTTCACGAACTTCTGCACCCGACGGATCAGTTGGTCGGCCGTTCGGTAGCCGTACTGGATCGAGCCACCGAACTGCTTCAGTTCCGTAGCGTCGGGCTTTTCCAGGAATGGGGTCGGGTCGGTCGAGCGCCAGAACCGGTGCTGGTAGTGCGCAACGTGGTTCGAGTGAAACGTGGAAAAGTCCGGGCGGTGCTTTTTCCACAGTGCCTCAAAAAAGTCGAGATTAATGAGCGGTTGATAGCTCACCTTCTCCCAGTCTTTGGCCAACCGGAGCGTGCGGCGCGCGAAGTACCGGGCGACCGAGGCCAGGGTCGTGACCTTCAGCCCGAGCTTGCGGAGCTGGGCGAGCATCCCGAGCTTGCTCGTTTTCACCCCGTCGGCGAGGGGCGTGTGGGCCCGCGTGTACTTCAGGTTCATGTCCTGAATCGGCTGCAGTTCGGCTGGGAACGTCTCGGCGCTCGGCGAGAACGTGCCGGGCACCCAGAACCCCTTGACATCTTTCCGCGGGGGCCAAGACATGATGGACCCGAACAGGCCGAGCGACTTGCCGGCGTCGGCCACGAGATCCCAGATTTTCGGCCCCCGGACGGTTTCGGGCGGTTGCTCGAGGAACTTGACCCCGTGCTCTTCCGGGGGGCGCCCGGTGTACACGGTCATCCACGAGATCCACGGGTCGAGATCGGGTGGCACTTCGGGAGCGATCGGGGTGCCCCGCGCGCCGCGGCGCACGAGATCCGCGAGGGCGGGCATGGTCCCGTTTTGAAGGAACGGGTCCACGAAGCGCCAGGTGATTTCGTTCAGCTCGATCAGAACAACTTTTCGTGTCGGCCGGGCGATCATGGGGAGCCTCCCTAGAAAAAAGCGAGCGACTCGTGGGGGCGAGGTCCGGCTATTGAACCGGACTCGGGCCGGCCACCTGAGGTATATGGCGCGATCGGGACCGATCGAGTGTCTTAATCAGAAATTCGGCAAGATCGGCGGCCGTTTCGTGACTGTCGCGCGGCCCCTCAACCGGTTTCGGGGGCGGCGCGACGAGGGCGCCGGCGATTGCGGTGGCCAGCTGCACCGGATCAGTTGGCGGCACGAGCCGACTCGCACCGAGGTGAGCGATCGCGGGGATCCCACCGACGTTCGTGGCCACAAACGGCGTACCGCACGCAGCCGCTTCAAGGAGCACGTTGGGCGTACCCTCGGACCGGCTCGGGAGCACGAACAGGTCGGCCGCCCGGAACCAGTCCGGGAGCTCCGCGTGCGGGCGCCCGCCGTGAAACCGGACCTGGTTCGCCAAGCCGGAGGCAGCGGCCTGTTCAACCAACGGCCCCCGAAGATTGCCCTCGCCGATAATGTGCAACTCCCAAGGAGCGATTTCCGCCGGGAGTTGCGCGAGCGCCGTTAGCAGTACGTCCAAACCCTTGACCGCAACGAGATTGCCTACGAACAGTAGGTGTCGCACGCCGGGGCACAGGCCCAGTTTGGTTTGTGCGGCACACCGGTCGCCGGGGCTAAACTTGGCCCGGTCGACCCCGTTGGTGATGACTGTGACTCGGCCCGGGTCGGCTCCGAGTTGGATCGCGCGTGTCGCAAGGTCTTGTGACACGGCAACGACCCCGTGCGCCCGATTCAGGGCTTCGACGGTTCCTCGGTCTCGGCCGCGGAAGTCGTCGACCAGTCGAACGTCCGAGCCGTGTATTTTGAGGACGACGGGTAACCCGAACCGGCGCGCCAACCGGACCGCGGCCCATCCGTCCGGGTACACCCACGGGGTGAACACGATGTCCGGCTGGAACTCCTCAACAACTTTCCGGAATACGGACCGCACCGACCACAGGAAGAAGTGCCCGTACCAGGATCGCAGGGCTTTGGGCGTGTACCAATAACGCGGATGGTCGACGGTCAGGTCGTCGAAAATCATCTGCCGATTGCCCGGGAGTCGGGCCGCTCCCGCGCGACGGGCGTTTCGCTCATCGGTCCAGAGAACGGGCGCAATAACGCGCACGGAGTGCTGTTCCGCGAGCAGTCGCAGTGGGTGCCGGTTGAACGTCGCCCGGTTCGGCTGGTACGGGTTCGGGTACAGGTTCGTTAGAGCGAGTATTCGCATCACCGGGGCTCTCTTGAGGCAGCAATGAGGGACCGGTATCGTGTTTCGTATTCGGTTGCCATCCGGTCGAGCGAGTATCGTTCGTGAACGACCTGATTCCCCGCGCGTCCCAACCGTATCCGCGTGTCAGAATCATTTAGGACACGTAACAGCGATTTCACAAGCGCCCCTTCGTCTCCGGAGGGGAATAACAGCCCATTGACGTCGTGAGTGACGATGGTCGGAATGCCCCCGACTGCGGAACAAACGGTTGGCAGGCCCGCGAGCCACGCCTCTAACAAGGATACCGGAAAGCCCTCGGATCGACTCGTAAGAGCAAACACGTCCATTGCTCTCAGGTAGTGCTCCGGAGACGCTTGGTATCCCGCAAAGTGAACACGGTCCGCGATTACGAGTTCACCGGCAAGTTTTTGCAGTTTGGCCCGCTGGTCACCGTCGCCAACCAAAAGCGCATGCACGTTTGGTACCGTTTGGCGGAGCTCCGCGACCGCGCGGAGGAGCAGATCTTGGCGCTTGACTTCTGCCATGCGCCCGACGGTCCCAATTACAAGAGCGCCTTCTGGGATCCCCTGTGCGGCGCGTACAGACGCAGGGGACAGCTCGTTCGGTGTAGGGCCCGTTGGAATGCCGTTCGGGACGACTTCGACTTTCGCACGCGGAACCGTGCGCCACTTGGTAACGGCGCCGGCAATCTCTTCCGATACGCAGCAGAACCTTTCAACTAATCGGGCGGCTTGTAGTAGAAACAGGCGTATTTTTAGATTCTTCCACCAGCCCGTGTACCGGGCAAATTCGTTACCGTGCTCGGTATGAAGAACAGGGGCAATGCCAAGTCCGCGAGCCGCTTGTCCCAAATACCACGCGGCGCCAATTTGGTGTGTGTGAACGACGTCCGGTTTGAGTTCTGTGAGGGCACGGGCGGCCCGTTGAACGAACTCCGGGTGGCGCCCGGTTGGTTTGCCGAGGCTGAGTACCGTTGCCCCCTCTTTTTCTGCTTCAACAGCGAGCGTGCCCGGGCGCTCTACGCACACCACGCTGACCCGGTGCCCGCGCTGGCGGGCGGAACGAATCAGACTAATCACGATCCGTTCCAGACCGCCGACGTCGAGTGAGAGGACGGCGTGCGTGATGTGAAGCGGAGAGGGCACTTTTGATATCCTTCGGGCTCGTATGCTTCGGTGCGTTGTTAGGTTGTGTGGGGCTGTTGTAGAAGGTAAATATTAGGCGCCTTGTTGGGTCTGGTCGCGCGCTGCTACTAATTCTTTAACCACACGAGCGGGATTTCCGGCAACAATTGCATCGGCCGGAACATTCTTTGTTACGACCGAGTGGGCTGCTACTATTGCCCGGTGGCCTATTGAGACCCCTTTGAGGATAACGGCTCCACGTCCAATCCAGACATCATCACCGATAATAACGGGGGCGATAGATTCGGGCGGAGTAGGGTCGCCGGCTCGGCGCCGATTTGCGTCGACCGGGTGCCCGTCCATGTCAAGTACCGTTACTCCGGACGCGAGTAGGCAGTGCCGCCCGATCCGGACTGACCGGCCGACGCTAAAACTGCAACCGTGCCCGATAAAAGTGTCGTCGCCAATTACTAATTCGGGCGCGCCTTCTGCTCCGGCGCGCCCGAATGCAAACGAAGGCTTCCCGGATAATCGAACGCCATCTCCGAGGTGGATGCGGCCTTTCCCTGTGAGGTAGGGCATGGCCTCCATTTGGAAACGCGCCCCCACTGAATTACACTGGCTGCGAAAAAGTGGCTCGTTCCAGATAAATCGCCACCCCCATATCCAGCCCTCTCGTATCAGGACGTGAAGGTGGTAACACGCGCGGAAAATTGGAGCGGTTGCTTTGTTTACGGGAAGGTGGAAACAAAGAACGGATTTGGCCAAACGTTTTAGTCCGCCCCAGAACGGCCCTTTGCCTTGACGGAGTTTTTTGATTGCGCTCATGATGCTTTTTCAGGTAGTAGGCTCGGTGGGGCGTTTAAGGGGCGTCAGTTGTTTGGTTGATTCTCGCCGGTATCGTTTTTGATTTTTTCCTACGTGCGGATCGGGACAGCCACGTCAAGGCGCCGGCCCTGAGGTTAGACAGCCGTTCTTTTTTATTACTGATCGTACCACAGAGGCAGAGCGCGAATAGAGCCGTGTAGGTTGTCGAGTATGTAACGAACGTGAGCCAGGATGTGGCGGGGTGGGACGCGATTGCAATTTTAAGGGCGACCGCTGGAATGACGGCGCACAAGATCGGAGGGGCGATGGCTTGTTTTAGATATTGTATTACCGGGACGCCGGTAATGCGGCACCCTTGGATTAGTGGCGCGACGCCTCGGGTGAAAAACGCCGGGACGGCCAGTGCTAATCCGGCTCCGATTAGTCCGAGGCTCGGGAGTAGAGCGACCATAATGACGCAAATGGCGATAGCTTCTAGTAGAGCGAATACGGCAAGGGTGCGATGCCGCGCCGTGGCGAGGATGATGCCGTTAGTCACGTACTGAGTGCATGGCAAGGATTCCCCGAGTATAAGAATTGTTAATAGGGTCGCTGCAGAGGAGAAATCCGGGCCGACCCAGAGCGCGATAAGTGGGGCGCCGAGAATAAACAGGTACGCGGTGATGAATATGCCGAAAGTGGTTGAGTACCGGCTGCCAATAATAAGAAGTTGACGTTGCCGATCTGTTTGGTTGGTGGCGTGGAGCGATGTCGCGTGTGGCGTTAGCACGCCCGTAGCGGCATTCATAGCGGCAACTGTTGCTGCTACGAGTCGAGCGGCAATGGCGTACACCGGGACGATTGCGAGGCTCAGGTACGAGCCAAGGAATATCGGGGCCAGTTGAGTGCGTGAAAGTCTTGCGAATGTGGCGATAACATTCCAACTCCCGTACCCCAGTAGTTCCCGGAAGCTCGATTTGCTTAGGTGGCAGGTGCCGACTCGCAATTTTGGATCCGCTCGGAACGTTAGAAAAGCTTTGCAGAGGGTACTTGCGGTCCAGAGCGAGAGTGTGATGAACCCCAACGTGGTAATGTCTTTATCGGAGTGAACCAGCGAAAGAGTTAAAACGGTTCTGATAAGTGAAAACGGAATGTCGACCGCGTTGATCCAGTCGAAACGTTGATAGCCCCATAATGCCGCATCAAAAGCTGTTCCAATTAGGATGACGGCAATGTTTGCGGCCATGAGCCGGTAGGTGAGGGCGACGTGGGCGTGTGTTCCGTCGGGGGCGGGGTACAGGCGAAAGAAAAATTGTTCTGCCGCGATTAGTGCAAGGAAGATAATTGCTCCGGCACAAAAAAGGAGCACTGTGCCGGCGGTAAGTGTGCGGTTGACATTGGTTTGATCTTCGCGCGCGTGGTAGAGGGAAATGTGGCGCCCAATTGAGCCACGAACGCCAAGCTCGAGCATGCTGAGGTAAACGGTGAGCGAGCCCAATATGAGCCAGATGCCGTACATCTCGTTGCCGAGCCTGGCAATGAGAAAGGGGAGGATGAGAAATCCCGTTGCTACTTCAACAGCGAGACCGGCGCTGTTCCAGAGTACGTTGCGTTTGATGGCTTGTTTGTTGCTCACTCGCTCTGTCTCTCGGTATTATTATTGACAAATGTTCTGCGCGAATCTTGTTTGTATCGAGCGAGATTGCCTGTTTTGGCGACAATTCACACGCCTATGGTGCCTAATCCTTGTGTGGCTATTTTGATAAGAATGAAGCCGGCAATACTTATCAAGACGATCCGGCCGAGCCACCCACTGCTCACACAATAGCGCTCGGGTAGCGTCGGGGCGGCTTGATCGAGTATGACGGAAGCGAGACCCAGAATTAGGTACGTTGGGATCACGAAATTTCGCGTCAGCGAGTAGCACCCGGCTGCGTAACCCACGACCGCAGCAAAGGTAAAGTGTCGTGACTGTGTGGCCCAAGTGGGTGCCAAAATTCCCCGCCCGACTCGGTCGAGAAGGCGGCCGCTGGTGTAGAACATAGCCAAGAATGTGCCGCCGCCGAAAACGCCGAATTCGACGTACGCCTGAACAAATGAGTTGTGGGCAACGTGCCCTGTTTCTGCAAGGAACCACCCCATTCCGAGCCCCGTTGGAATGAGGAGCGGTTGGGCAAAAATGGTCGTCATGCCTTCGGCCCAGAACATCAGCCTCTGGTGGGCCGTGCCCCCGCCCGAGATGTCACCTTGTCGCCCCCCGATTGCGGCGAGAATAAGTACCGCCCCGGTAGCCGCAAGGGGCAGAGATCTGGGGCCGCCGTAGCGCGAGTACAAATAGGCGCTGCCGCCGGTCAGGATCCCTAACAACCCGCCCTTAGAGTACGTTTCCAAAAGTGCGTAAACGAACAAGGGGATCGGGGACGCCCATACGACTAACCCAATCGGCCCGTTTCGATTCGTCGTCAAACAATAGACACAGCAGAGAATACCTAAGCCCAAAATAAGGCAAAGATCATTCGGGTCATTGAAAACTCCTCCGCTCACTAAGCGAGGGAACTCGTACCGTTCGCCGGAGGCCGGATCGATTGCGGCCTGCATGCACGGCGTGATGCTCGGAAAATGAGCGATCCCGTACTGCTGAGCGAGGGCGACTGCGGTGAGCATACCAATTAGCACAACGAGAGTGCTGACAAACGTGCGGAACCGTTCAGGGGTGTCAACAACGGCGATCAGCAGAAAATAATACAGAACGACTTTTGCGAATTCTGGACCGAACTCGAAGAACGCCTCGCCGATGCGCCCGTGCGCGACAAAAGAAATGATAGTTGATGCGAAAAACAACAGCACGCAAACCGCCACCGGGCGCTGTCGGAGAGAATCGAGCGTCAGTAACCGCATGAGTTGCGGGAGCGACAGCATCACACACGGGACGATAACGAGCAGGTACAGTCGTAGCCCCGCGAGTTCCGGGAACAAATCATCCGGGCGCAACAGCAGGACCGCGTTCAGGAGCAAAAACAGGACGAAATTCATTGCGCCCCGCCGCACGAGGAGAAGTCGCTTTCCGCGAGTGAACTTTCACGCGCGCTGGTAACCGGATCGCCACGGAGAAGAGTTTCGATCTCAGCGGGGGGGGGGGCGTCTCGCACTCTGCCAAAGGGTTCGGGAGCCACACGGCCCGGCGCACCCGAGCGTAAGAGAGCCCGCAGAGGTACACGACGGTCCCGAGCATGATGCGGAGGTCGAGCCCGAAGTTCCCATTCTCGACGTAATAGCGATCGAGAACGAGTTTGGTTTGAACGGACTCCAGGGACGAGTCCGCCGGTAGCTGAATTTGTGCCAACCCTGTTACGCCCGGGCGGACGCGGTGTCGTTCCGGGTACCCCTCGATTTCCGCGGACAGGGGCACGACGAATTCCGGGCGCTCCGGGCGCGGCCCTACGAGGCTCATATCACCTCGAATCACGTTCCAGAGTTGTGGAAGTTCGTCGAGGTGCAGTTTGCGGAGCACCCGCCCGACGGGTGTCACACGGGCGTCGCCTTTGCTCGCCCACTGCACTCCCGTTTTTGCCTCGCAATTATTTGCCATCGTCCGGATTTTGTAGATCCGGTAGAGCTCGCTGCCTCGCCCCACACGAACTTGGGAGTAAAAACCGGGACCGGGGGAAGTCAGCCGAACGATCGCCCAGAGAACCAAAATTACCGGAAAGACGAACGGAACGAGTGCGCAACCGAATGCGACGTCGCACGCGCGCTTCGTCCGGCTTTCGGAAACGGAACCCAGAGGAACGGCGCGAGTAAGGATTGACGGCGCTCCAGGGGGGCACTGGTGACTTTGGGCGACCATATCGTTCGATCCAATTGACGGGAGGATGAGCGATTAAAAGTACAGGGGCGGGCTCGCCGTCACTCGGACGGGGCGAGCGCCTGATTGAAGTCGGGTATGGCCCGTTGAAGGAACTTGTGGCACGAACTCACGTTCTCCTCACGTGATCCGGCGACGAACTGCCGAATCACGTACATTTTGTACAGGGCGGGCGCACGAGCGAGTGATAATCGGGGGTTATTCGGGGCCTGCCACGTGTGCCCGTCGCGCGACCAGGTCCAGTAGATCTCGAGTTGAGAGGGGACGATCCCCGGCTTCCCGAACCGGGCTACCCGAAACGTTCCCGTTGTTCCATCGTCCCATTTCATTTCCTGTGTCGCCGCGTCGGCTAATTGCCGGTAACCCGCGCCGGCGTAGCACACGTCCGGGGTGTGCACACTGATTGGTCCGCCGCGCCCACAGACCAAGAGAACCGATACCTCTTCTCGCGTTTGCGAGTTCTTATACACACGAAACGCCCACCCTCTGATCCCGGCCCGGGCCATATCGTTGGCTTCAAGCGGAACATCGGTGCCGTTCCAGTCCCCCACATTAGGGGGCACCTGGGGCAGGCGCTCGATCGCGCGCTCGAGATGCGGGGAGGTGCCCCATCGGTCCGTTTGGATCCCGTGGACTGCACCGGCCGCGCCCAAAATCACGGCGCACAATAATAACGGTCCGATCGTGAGTCGCACGGTCATTCCCTTTCAGTGGTAACCGGGCTCGCGGAAATGGCCGGTGCTGGGGTGTGCTCAACCGGGTCGACGGTGCCGTACCCGTGCGTGTACGCGTGAGCCGCGTGGCGCACGCCGTTTGCTATCACCCCGGTTACTTTAGCTCGGACGGCTTGGAGGCGAGTTACGGCTTCGTCCACGAGCGCGACTTGGCTGACGCCCATCAAAACGGAAACGACCACCCCGTCCGCCTCGCGTGCGAGCAGCAGCGTATCGGACACTAAGAGTAGCGGTGAGGTGTCCACAACCACGAAATCAAACTCGGCTTTGAGTTGGTCCTTGGTCTCGCGCCAGCGGTCGCCGACGAGCGCGTGGCGCGTGGCCAGGGTCCACTGGCCGGCGGTGAGGGCCGAAAGGCCAGGAATTCCGGTCGGGCGAACGGCCTCCAGGACACTGGTGCTTCCCCGGAGGATCTCACAAAGGCCCGGTGCCAGCGGGGCATCGAACACGCGGTGCGCGGTCGGGGACCGGAGGTCCCCGTCGACGAGCAATGTGCGGAACCCGGCTCGGGCCAAGCTGATCGCCAGATGCCCCGTCAAAGAGGTCTTCCCTTCGCCCGAAACGGCGCTCGTGACTACCAGAACACGCAAGTCGGGTTCGTCGGTGCCGTGTACCAGCATCGTGCGCGTGGCGTCGATGGCCTCGACGAGCGAGGGGGGCGGTGCGCCCGGTTTTCCCGATTCTTGGCCGGCGGCAGGTACCGTGCCGAGCAAGCGCACGCCGAGGGCTTTCGTGACGTCGTCGGTGTCGGTGACGCGCCGCGCCCGGGTCTCCAAGCCGATGGTACCCGCGAACCCGATCCCGAAAACGGCGAGGGCCGCGAGTACGGTGTACTTCAGCCTCCGGTTCCCCTCGATCCCGGTGACGATGAACGGCTCTTCCGAGCAGGTCACTCGCGACGGGGCGCCGAGTTCCACTTTCAGACGTTCGATCGTTTCTCCGAGAGATTGGTTTAGCTTCTCTGTTTGCCCGATCGAAAATTGGATCGTGCTTAATTCAATTTTGTAATCGTTTGTTTGGGATATTTTTCTTAGTATGTTGTCGTGTTTTTCTTTGGCGAGGGCGAACCGCTTCTCCAATATTCTGATCTGTTTTCGGGTTTCGGCGCGGCGCAGGATCTCTTGCTGGGCGTGTTTCTTTTGAACCTCTCTCGCCAGCGTAGTCCCCAGTTCGTCGCGGTGTTTGTCCCGCCTCAATTCTGCGGCTTTTAGGTCGTCTTCGGCCTTGATAACTGTGGGGGGGCGCTCGCCTTCTTGGTACCGTTCTTTGACCTTGTTCAATCGCTCCTTCGCTGAGGCTGCGGCCTCAGCAAGCTGCTTGAGTTGGGCGTCTTGGCGTATTTCGGCATCGATTTGGGCGCGCAACTCGGCCGGGGAAAGGGGCGGAACGATTTCGACGACCCCGAGATCCCACGGCAGCGTCAACGCGGCCCCTTCTTCGTCCAACGAATTGATCCCGATTTTCGGGGTTGGCTTCGCCAATTCGAGGTTTTCTCGGGCGTTTTGCAGGTCCCGTTGAGCGAGGCGGAGTTCGTCACGAAGGAACGAGTCGAAGGTCATCAGCGTGGCTTCGTCTTTTGTTCCCAGTGCGGCAGCGATCGTGTCAATTTGCTTGTGGAATTTCTCTAGTTCCGAGCGGTACCCCCGTTTCGTTTCTTCCAGTTTTTGTAAGCGGCTCCATTTGGCCCCGTTGTCACGCAGGTCGACATCGGCGAGGTACGCCGTCTTCAGGTGCTCCAGAATGATTTTCGACTCTGTGGCGTCGTCCCCTTCGAGGGACACGCGCATGTACTCGCTGTTGGCCGGTGCGTCGATCTTGATCGCGTGGTCCAGCCACGCGACCGGGTTGGGGCTCTTTCTGACGATCGCCAGGTTCTCGACGGCGGGAACCTTGATCACATTGTTCAGGGTCCGCTGTCGCTTGATCGTAGCAATCTGGGACGCCCGGTACGAAACAAAGTTCGCCTGTCCGTCCGCTTGTCCGAGGACCGAAGGGGCCTGGGCCGAGACGTGAAACACGGTGGCTGCGGTCGCCTTCGGGAGCGGGAGAAAGAGCCAAACCGCGGCCCCCGTACCGGCCGCGAGCAGCGCGACCCCGAGTAACGTGAAGGGGCGCCGCTTCACGGCGTTGAGGATCGCCCGGCCGGTCAAGCCGCTGGCTCGCTTTTCGGGGGGGGCTGCCCGTTGCTATTTATTGGGGTCATGGGTTAATCCACTTTCGAGATCGCTTGGTGCTCGCACCCGGGTGCGGGGGTCTGATCGCGTTACGCAACGGCTTCGTTCGGCACGTGAAGAATCGCGCGCTTTAGAACGAACAACTCGCCCAAGAGCAGCAACAGCGCGAGCGGCATCATCAGCCACCCGGCCAGGTCGTGAAACACCACACGTGCCCATTCGCCGCGTTGCAACTCGAACAAGACGCCCGTGAGACTGATCCGAACGACGTTCGCGGCAATCGCAATGGGGACGGCGCTTGCTACTATGAGTATTCGTTCAAACGTTCTTCGTTCGGCGAGGATAGCCACCCCGGTCGAGAGCGCGAAAAACGTCATCAGCATGCTCAGGCCGTTGCACGCTTCAACCACCCCGAGCCGGCTATCGGTCAGGATGATGATGTTGCCTTCGGACACGGCCGGGACGCTGAGCGTCTGGAGGACGTAGGTGCTGGCGTGCGTGGCCGCGCGCTGGAGCGTTCCCCCTAGCATCATTTGGATTTGGTAGGGGAGGGGGATCATAAATGCCAGGAACAGGATCGCGGGGCCGGCCCAAATCAGTGCCCGGCGCCCCCCCGCGGCTCCCGTGAGGCCGGCCAGAACAACGAGGAACGAGCCCGCGTCGAGCCACGATTGGTAGAACGCGTAGCCCGCGAACCGCAGGCCCACGCCGAGAAGAACTAACGCGCTCCCCCACCACCGGGAACGGAAGTCGGTAGACGACAGCAGTTCTCTGCGCCTCCAGAGCAGAAAACCCGCGAACACGGGAACCAGAAAACCGTGGGAGTACTGTGGGTCCGTGGCCCACCGTTCGCCAATGGCTTCGAGCGTGTCCCAGTATGCCCAACCCAACAGGGCAAACGAGACAACAGCCGATAGCAGAAGCGATCGCTGGGCGGGGTTAGAAAACATGAAAACGAGCCTGCCAAGTTTAATTGTGGGCCGGACTAAGCCGCGTTGTTGCTGCAGGTGTTGCCTGGTCTTTTTTGAGTGATTGCAGTTGCGGTTGTTGGTATTGTGGCGACTGCCAAAATTGCTGAGCTTCTTGTGGCAGTCGTGTTTTAGTCCGGCATTAATTGTACCGTTGCGCCGGATTGCTGTAAGTCTAGGTTTCTATAGTGTTTTCGTTGTCGCAAGCAGTCTGGCTGTAATGTTTTGATTGTTCGTTGCAATTTGCCAAGTAATGGTTCCGAATAAAAAGAAAAAAGTTGTGTGGAGGATGTGTCGTTAGGCGTGCAAACTATTGGGAGAATGGTGTTTCAGAACAGTCGAGGGGTAAGGTGTCGCAAGAAATGAGGGTGCTGTGGTGTGTGTGTGGAGCGTCATGGTGGTTTCCCAAGTTGTTTGAGTGGAATGCAACTTGAAATGAAGTCTCATCCCGCACCGGGCGTCATGGGACATGTAATTTAGTGGCCACTAAATTGGCGTACAACCCCAAAAAACTGTCGGCGCGGAAAAACGAGATCGCTTTGCTGTTTCTTTGTGGCCTCAACTTTGGAACAGCGTATTTTGAGGTGCAGATCGGTGATGCTTTAACCACCGAATTGACATGTCCACGGAACCAATTGCCGACACTGAATTGCCCGGTGGTGCCACGATTGTCGCTGACCGCCATCGGTTTGATGGGTAATCACTCCAGTGGGGTGCCCTGACACGCGATGCTTGAGGTGACGCACTTGGTACGGATGTTTCGGTGCATGAGAACGGTTTGATGCCTCGCAGGAATGCAAAGCTACTCAGTTGAGGGCGTAGTTGTAAGTTGTTGGGTATGAGGAGCAAAGGAACGGCGGTGGAGTTGGAGGCGCGTCGCCTGCTGGCGGTACAGCGTGTCGCCGAGGGGTGGTCGCAGAAGTATGTGGCCGCGTTCTTGGGTGTGCACTGGGGCACCGTGGCCCAGCACTGGGGCACCGTGGCCCAGGGTCTGAAGGCCAAACCCACACCCGGGCGCCCGGGGCTCTTGACCGGCGCCCAAGAGTGCCAGGTGCTCGGGCGGCTCGGCCGATCCCCGACCGAATACGGGTTCGATACGGACCTGCGGACCGCGCGCCGGGTGACCGAGGTGATCCACACGCGATTCGGGGTCCGGTTCCACCCGAGCTACCTGCGCGAGTGGCTCTCGGCGCGCAACTGCTCCCCGCAGAAGCCCGCGCGCCCGGCCCGGCAACGGGACCAACCGGGGATCGACCGGTGGGTGGCCCGGGACTGGAAGCGGATTCAAAAAAGGCCCGGGACGCACGCGCCCACCTCGTCCTGATCGACGAGGCCGGGTTGTTCCTGAACTCGCGGGGGCGCCGGAGCTGGGCTCCGCGGGGGCGCCGGAGCTGGGCTCCGCGCGGGCGCCGGAGCTGGGCTCCGCGCGGGCGCACTCCGGTGATCCGCGGGGACGGGGGCGGCGCCACAAGGTGTCGGTGATCGGGGCCGTGACCGTGTCGCCCCGGACCCGGCGCCTCGGGTTGTACTTCGCCAACCGCATCGACGGGTACTTCGGGGCCGGTGAGGTGGTCGCGTTCCTCCGGAACCTCCTGCGGTCGCTCTCGGGGAAGGTGCTCGTGGTGTGGGATGGTGACTCCAATCACACACACACAAGGGTCTGGTGATACGCGCGCTCTTGCGCCGCAATACACGGGTGCACCTGGAGCGACTCCCGCCCTACGCACCCGAGTTGAACCCGGTCGAACTCGTGTGGAGTTGGTTGAAGTACGCCCAACTGTCGAACTTCGTTCCCCGAGATCCTCGACCGGCTCATCCGATTGAAGTGTAACGCCGCCTTGTTGAGAGCGCTCTGGGATGGCTCCGAACTCCCTTTCCCAGAGCCTCCAAACGGGTAGCTTTGCTTACATTCTGGACAGTAGTGATTTAGAGAGACGCATTTTGCCGTGGGTTCATAAGTATTAGACTCGTTGCAAAATAGCGGGGTCTGGCTATTCGGACGGCATAACGAATTATGAGAAGCTGGTTCGGAAGTCGTCGTTCTTTCGCGCGTTTACGGGACAAACTGCCGGCGCGTTCGACAAGCTCCTGACCGATCTGGAGCCGGTGTGGCTCGCTCGAAAGGCGAAACAATCGGCGAACCGGCCTCGGCAGCGCAAGCCCGGTGCCGGGCGCAAGGCGAAGCTCCGGTTGGCCGACCGGCTGTTGCTGACGCGGCTGTACTACCGGGCGTACATCACGCAGGAGTTCGTGGGATTCTTGTTCGGCGTGGATAAGGGAACGGTGTCGCGAAAGGTTCAGGAACTGAGCCTGTGCATGACCGGTGTGTTCCGCATCCCGGAGAACAAGGTGCGCATCGATCCGGGCGACCTCGAAGCGGTGTTCGTGGACGCGACCGAGCAACCCGTGAATCGCCCCACGCGAGGCCAACGGCGCAGTTACTCGGGGAAGAAGAAGCGTCACACGGTGAAGCATCACGTGGTCGTGACGCGGGCGCGCAAGGGACCGGGCGAGAAACAGAAGGTGCGGATCAAGGCCGTGTCGAAGGGGGCGAAGGGGCGCGTTCGCGACAAGAAGGTGTACGACCGGTCGCGGTTGCAGGTTCCCGAGGGCGTGCCGAAATCGGGCGATAGTGGGTATCAGGGGAGCCACTTACGGGTACCCAAAAAGAAGCCGAGGAAGGGGCAACTGAGTGACGAGCAGAGGCACGCGAATCGGCGGTTGGCGAAGGAGCGGATCGTGGCCGAACACGGGATCGGGAAGATGAAGATCTGGCGCATCGCCTCAGACCGGTATCGCAATCCGCTCCGGCGCCACACGGTGATGATGAAGAACGTCGCGGGCCTCCACAACCGCGTGTACGGATAACGGCCACACGACTGTATGGCCGAAGTACGCCTGGATCAGCGCCTATTGCGCAACAAGTCTATTGGCGCGGCATTTGGTTTGTGCGATGGGCTACCGGCTTTGACAAAGCCGGTGGAAGCAATGACTGTATTTTGTAGCCGATTTAAGGCAGGCAGTGGTCGTTCAGTGTGATGGCTTTGTGAGTGAGGAGGATTGAAAAAACTGTCGTCGCCTGTCAAGCGAAGGACAAACAGGAGCAGAATTCGTAGTGGCCAAACAAATCTCGAAAAAAAAAAACGCGGTCAGATCGCGCATTTATAGGCGGCATGCGAGTGCTTCATGATATTTCTGCTCGGGTTGTTAGTGCCAGCTTTTTTATTGTCAATTCGTGCCGGGTATTAATTATTGTAGACCGGAGGTTAGTGCGGCATCGCCCGCCGCGCAGATTCTCGTTCCGAGTCAAGGTTCTTGGTTCGTGTGACGGTTCCGAAAAGGTGTGCGCAGCAAATGGAGTTTCGTGTAAGCGTATTTTCAACCCGTGGGACTGAATATGCTCGCGCCTGACTGGTTGCTAGACGGGCACTCTCGCCGTGGCCCACTCTTGACATGTCCCCTCACCGTTCTAGGGTTCGGCACCCCCAAACGACTACCACAGCTCACCCGTTCAAGCGTCTCCTCGTGCGGCGACTCGCAATCTGCACGCCCGAGTAGATAGAACCGCATTCTGTTAGATTTTATTTTATTCTAGCAGAATTATCAAATTAAGGGATGATTGATGCCTTTCACTCGCTCGCAACAGGTGACGCGCTCTCACGACCAAAGCAAGCAACTGCAGGCGGAGCAACTGGAACAACGTGAACTGATGGCCGCTCTCGCCTATGACTTCGGCCCCCTTGGTAAGCCGGTCGCGGCAGGGGCGGTCGCGCATGCGCTTGAGCTGTACGGTGCGGCGAACGGCGCGGGGTGGACGAGCGTATCCAACGGCAGTTGGCTCATGACGGCGAGCCGAAACATTGCCGATCCGATGAACCGAGATTTCGTTTTCGGCTCAGATGCAACATTTAAAGTCGATCTCCCGAACGGTACTTACGACGTAAGCCCCACCCTGGGCGATTCGGGGTTGGTGCGAGATAAGGTCGGGCTCTGGCTCGAAGGGAGCCAGGTCGCCACAAATCTCACGACCCAAGCCGGCGAGTTCATTCGCCCCACTTATCGTGTGACAGTTAAAGACGGCCAGCTCAATTTCCGCATTGCCGACGGCGGAGGGGCTAATGGGAATTTCGCGCTCGCGGGGTTGACAATCGCGCCGGCCGGGACAACTCCCCCCAAGACCCCAGGGGCACCGAATTCCACGAACGGGTCTGGCGCAGCGTGGCCGACAACGGCTCCTTCGCCTACCGGTTCTACTCCCAGTCTGCTCTGGACAACGCAACAGCAAGCCGTATGGAATCGGATGCGCGGGGAAAACGATCCCTGGTGGCAACTCATTCGTGACAATGCCGACCGAACGGCAACTAAGAGCCAACGATACGGGGACTACGGTCAGTGGGCCGTCTTGGCTTACCAAGTCACCGGTGATCGGACCTACGCGGCCAAAGCATGGGCGGCTATACAGCCCGTGATTACTGCTGGACCCACGAGCGCTAATCAGGTCCGTCAGTACTTCATGTCTTACGCTCAGTTCTACGACTGGCTCAAACCGGCACTGACAGAGAGCCAGAAGTCGACTTATGTCGCCGGACTGAATACCTGGGCGAAGTGGTCCTTGGCGATTAACACTCCGGTCTACAAGGGCGGGTTCCGCGTTACGGACAGCGACCAAACAATTGGTCAGTACTTCGGCTTGGCGTTCACGGACCTGGTGACCGGAAGTCACTGGCTCGATCAGGTTTCGCAGGACGCGACCGGTACCCCTGTGGGTGGCCTCGTAGCGACCGGGGTGAACATGGCCACCGCACGAAACGCAATCAGTCACTATGCCCGTCTTGCGGCAGGCGGGGAGTTTATTGAAAGTAGCAGTTACAATATCAATACACTTCAGTTGCTCCTCGAGGGGGTCTCCGGTGTTCGCACTGCCACGGGCAAAGATTATTTCCCCGAAGTGACACAATTGATTCCTCAAATTGCACGTGCGCAGATTGCTGCGCTCACGCCTGATTTGAAAGATTCTTTCTCATGGGGGGATAATGAACATCCTCACGAATTAGAACTTTCTGTACGGCGTACATCGCTTTTAGGCATGCTGGGAGGCTTGACTCAGAATGATCCAACGGTCGGGCTGTATGCGAATCAATTGGTTAAGGATCTTGTTCAGCAGTACGGCGCGCGGGGTTATCTGAGTGCTGAGCCGATGGACGCGAAATTGTTCAATTTTTACAACCCGTATGCGGCGGTCGCGGACTGGCGCACCCTCAGTGCGGGGTACTACGCTTCAGGGCGCGGAACGTCCTATTTCCGCGATGGTACGGGAGCTAATGGTGCTCTCTTCGTAAGCGACATGGGTAACCACTTTGGTGTTGATCACGAAACGACATACATGGGCGATTTTGCTCTGTATCGAAACGGTGAGTGGGCCGTCACCCGCCCTCTCGGGTACGGAGCGACGGCTGTAAGTGCGGAATCTGCAAATAGCATGATGATCGCTGGGCTCTCAACAATGGCCCAGCATTCGGCGGTAGCAAACGAGTTCGGCGCGAACGGTTCGTATTCTTACAGTGTTGGAACGACGGGTGGTGATTACTATGTTGCCCCGTACTATCAACCGCCCGCTGCGTTCCTGAAAGAATGGACCCGCAGCCTTTTCTACCTACCATCGGCTGACGGTAAGTCTTCGACGATTATTAGTTTCGACCGCGTCAATGCGAAAGATCCGCGAACTGTAGCCGGTTATGACCGTTACCGTGCGGCTGATCGTGCCAAGATCGAAGCCGCGCCCGCCCTCGCTCAGTGGACCATCCACGCTCCCGTCGCTCCGACCGTGACGAAGAACGGAGTTTCTTGGACGACCGAGGGCGGGCAGAATGTGTCGGTCAGTTCGCTGTCCACAAGTGCCCAGACGATACGCACGTATGACGAGTCGGTAATGTGGGCCGGGAACACGGATTTCACTGCGGACGAGAAAGACGGCTACCAGGTTCGCATCTCGAATCAGAACCCCGGTGAGTGGCAGACCATGCTGAACGTTGTTCAGGCGTCGACCTCTGGGACGAAACTCGTCAATTCCCTTGTCCAGAGTAAGGGCGGCGAGGCTCAAGGGGCGCTCGTGCAACGGGGCGGCCAGCCCGACGCGCTGGTCATGTTCGGTGCCCAAGCCGCAGGGCGCGTCACGACGAGTGGCTACAGCGTATCCTTTACAGCGGGAACGGCTACCAGCGATGTGTATTTGGCCGACCTCGACCCGACGAAGCAGTGGCGGGTTAGTGTTAACGGCGGTGCCGCTGTTAACCTTCAGGTCAGTGCAGCGGGCGTCGGCCACCTGGTAACGGCCGGAGTTGGGAAGCAGTCGGTGCAACTCATCGCAGTTTGATCTGTAGTGGACCCCATTGTCGAGACCAAAACCCGGCGATTCTTAGCTACGCTCTCGCCGGCTCTTTTGACCTTCCCGCCCGGTACACTTCGACCGGGGTCTTGTACCCGAGCGACTGATGGAGCCGGGCCTCGTTGTAGAAGGCGAAGTACGCCCGCAGCCCCCGCTCCAACTCGGGCACCGACTCGTACCCCCGCAGGAACACGTCCTCGTACTTCACACTCCGCCACAGGCGCTCGACGAACACGTTGTCCAGGCACCGGCCCCGCCCGTCCATGCTCACCCGAGCCCCGGCCGCCTCGACCCGCTCGACCCACGCCCCGGCCGTGAACTGCACCCCCTGGTCGGTGTTGAACACCTCTGACCTTCCCCCAGGGCGTGCGCACTTTATTGTGCCGTGATTCCTTGGATAACTTGCAATAGGTAGTTGTCGTCCCACCCGGCTTTCATGCGCCGGGTCTTGATGCTGCCCTTGGTCTTGGCACGCTTCAGGAGCGACACGGCCACGCGCCTCAACATCCCCAAGTTCGCGGCCGCGTGTCCCGTTCGGGCGCGGCTATCATCCTCTCGGAACGCCACATCCAATACCCAATGCAACCCGTTCTCGATGCCCCAGTGGTTGCGGATGTAACCCGCCAACTGCCCCGCACCCACCTTCAGACTGGTAATGTAATAATGCCCGGTGCCTTCGTTCTTCTGACCCTTCACCCGGCGCTCCCGGCACACCAGCGCCACCGCACTCACACCCGACCAACCGTCCGGTAAGCCCTCGGGGTCGTGAACCACGGTCACATACCGCTCCTCCGCGCGCCCGTGTCCCGCACCGACCTCGCCCGCCATGTCGCACCCGGCGAACTCGTCATCCCCGGCGCGGTCGAACACGTCGGCCACGGCGTCGTGCAACCCCTTCTGGTTCCCCTTCACGCACACCACGTACTCACCGCCCTGCTTGCGGATTTGCTCGATTGTCGCCTTCTGGCACCCGGCCGCGTCCAGTGTCACCACCGCGCCGTTGAGATCCAGGGCCCCCAGCAGGTCGGGCACCGTGGTGATCTCATGTCCGCCCTCGGGCACCGACCGCTGGCCCAGGATCAGGCGGCTCTCGGTCGCCCATGCGCTAACCAAGTGCAGGCACCCGGTGAACGTGTCCTGGGCCGACGCCCGCGCGCTCTTGCCATCGACCGCGATGTGGGTCAGCCCGGTCGAGTCGCACAGCTCCGACATCCAGCGCCCGAACCGGTCCGCGAACGCATCGGGATCGAGTTTGGCGAACACGCGCTCGAACGTGTCGTGGCTCGGAACCCCGTGGGGTAGCGCCAGGAACCGCCGAAAGAAGTCCTCCTTACTCTGGCCGTACTCGGCGATCTCCTCCCACCCGTCGGCCCCGGCGATCACCGCGCACGTGGCGATCACCAAGATGTCGGTGAGCTTGTGGAGCTTGTTGGCGGTTTCGATCCGAGGGTCGGGTACGTCCGCGAACACCGTGGTCAGTGCAAGGGGCATCGGGCATCCTCCTGATACCCTCGGTGTAGACGTAAACGCCTATATCGTCAGCAGTTCATAGTGCGCACGCCCTGGACCTTCCCCAGGTTTGGTGGAGTCCGAGGTCGAGGAGTACCGTACGCGCTTGGCGGATCACGTCATTGACATGTGAGTTACCTTCGGGGTTGGTTTTCTCTACCCGAGGGTTCTGCGATGAACGAGTTAGTTCTTCCCGTCGATCCGCCGAGTGTGCCCACCGATCCGGTTCGCACGCGCCGTGATCCGGCGGCTACCCGGCAGAAGTGGATCGAGCGGATCGAGCGGTTCCGCTCCGCTGGGGTCACCGTCGCCCAGTTCTGTTCGGTCGAGGGCGTTTCCGTCCCGGCCTTCTATCAGTGGCGTCGAACACTGGCGGCCGAGACCGCCACGGAGCCACTCGACGGCCCTACCGTCATCCCCGTACGGATCGCACGACCCGCGCCGGCCGTCGAGGTCGCGCTCCCCTCGGGTGCCGTGCTCCGCTTCGCGCCCGATTGCGATCCCCAACAGGTGGCGGCTTTGCTCCGGGCCGTGGGAGCAATTTCGTGCTGACGATCCCGCCCTCGGTTAAGCTCTAGTACGCGCCGACGCCGGTGGACTTCCGCTTGGGATTCGATGGGCTTTTTGCGCTGATCCAGTCCCGGCTGAAGGCCGACCCCATGAGCGGCCACCTGTTCATTTTTCGGAACCGAACCGCCGGTCGTGTGAAGGTGTTGTACTGGGGCGGCCACGGGCTGTGCCTGTGGTGCCAGCGACGCGAAGCGGGAAGGTATCACTTCCCCGAGGCGAAGGGCGCCACCGAAGCCGGCGTCGAACTCTCGCCCGCGCAGTTCGCCATGATCCTCGATGGCATCGACCTGTCCCGGGTCCGCCGGTTCAAGCGGTTCGAGGTCGCGACCCGAGGTTGACACTTTTTGCTGGCCGGCACCTCGCGCCGTGGTCATCATCCGGGCATGGATGCCCTCTCGGCCGATCCCGACGCCGCGTTCCCGACCGACGTGACCGCGCTTCAGGCGCTGGTCCGTGAGCTGTTGGCCGAGGTGGCGCGCCTACGGGCCGAGAGCGCCGAGCTGAAGAGCAAGCCCGCTGCGGCCACCAAGCACCGGTTCGGTCGCCGCAGCGAGCGCAAAAAGCCCGCGCCCATATCCGCCGACCCGATGCCCGCGCGCCGGCGCGACGAGCACGGGCGTTCGGCATTGCCCGAGTACCTCGAACGTCGGGACGTGGTTCACGACCTGACCGACGAACAGAAGCCGTGTCCGGTCTGCGGTCGGGCCCGTGAGTGCATCGGGGAGTAGAGGGCCGAGCAACTGGACCTGGACCCGCCCCGGTTCTTCGCCCTCCGCACCCGTAAGCGGAGCTTCGCGTGTCGGCACTGCGACCCCACGACACCGAGCGAGCAGCGGGTCGTGACCGCCGGACCGGGCCTGTTGGCGCGCGTCATCACCGCCAAGTTCGCCGACCACGTCCCCGTGCATCGGCTCACCGGTCAACTCGCGCGCTCGGGTGTCGGGGTCGCCCGGTCCACGCTCGGCGGCTGGCTCAAGCAAGCGGCCGAATTGCTCGACCCGTTGGTGGCGCTGATGCATGAGCGCCTGTTGCGGTCGCGCGTGATCCACGCCGACGACACGCCCGTGAAGTTGCGCGTTGAGGGGCAGGACCGCACGACGCGAGCCCACTTGTGGGTGGCGATCGGGGACGCGGAGTACCCGCACGTCGTGTTCGACTTCACGACCGGTTACACGGGCGACGGGCCGCGCACGTTCTTCGACGGTTACGACGGCTACCTCCAAGCCGATGCGCTGGCCCAGTACGAGGGGCTGTATCGGGCGGAGAAGGTCCGGCACGTGTGCTGCTGGGCGCACGCGCGCCGGAAGTTCGTGGCCGCGCACGACGCCGGTGACGCGCGTGCCGGCCGGGCGCTGGAACTGATCGGCCGGTTGTACGCGATCGAGCGCGCGTTGCCCCCGCTACTGGCCCCCTCGGACGACGCGGTCGCGAACGAGCAACGGCCGATTCGGGAAGAGCAACGTCGTGCGATCCGTGTGCGGGAGTCGGAAGGGGCGTTGAGCGACTTGCGGACCTGGTTGGACCTGACGCGCGCCGGTGCGCTACCGAAGTCCCCGTTGGGGAATGCAATCGGGTACGCGACGAACAACTGGGCGGCGCTCGTCCGGTACCGAGATGCGGGCTACCTGGTGATGGATAACAATCTCGCCGAGCGGACCCTTCGGGCGGTCGCCGTGGGTCGGAACAACTGGGGCGTGGTGGGGAGTGAAGTGGGCGGTCGAACGGCCGCGACCCTGTACAGCGTCGTCGGGACGTGCAAGCACCTGTCGATCGACCCGTGGGCATACCTGCGCGAATCGCTGCCGGGATTGTTCGCGCTGGGTGAGAAACCAACCGCCGAGCAACTACGCGACTGGCTACCCGATCGGTGGCTGCTCAACCGCACCCGCGACCGACCCGTCACGAACTCAGCGCCGCAGAAATCTACGTGAGCAATTACGACACTCGAACCCGCTGATCCCGTGTGATCAGCGGGCTATTCCCGTTCCGTCACCAGCAACGTGATTCGCCGAGCGCTTACGCTTGAGCCACGGTTCCTGTGCCTCGCCGAACCGCTCGATCTCCTAGAAACTGTTGGCCCCGCAGATGACCGCGCACAGGGTCACGCCGAGGATGTCCGAGAGTGCGTGCTTCTTGGTCCGGTTCACGCGCACCCCTGCAGGGTGCGCGCACTACGAACCCGTGACCCGGTGCGTGTTTACGGCTACACCGAAGGCATCCGGAGGATTCCCGATGTCCTTGCCGCTCGCCACAGTGTTCGCGGACGTACCCGACCCGCGCCGCGATACGGAGAACAAGTTGCACCTGTTGACCGACATCCTGACCATCGCGACGTGCGCGATCATCGCCGGGGCCGACGGGTGGGAACAGATTGCCGAGTACGGACCGGCCAAGCAGGAGTTCTTCGAGCGGTTCCTTGAGTTGCGTAACGGGATTCCGAGTCACGACACGTTCGGCCGGGTGTTCGCCACGTTGGACCCGGATGCGTTCGCGGACCGGTTCGGGCGCTGGATGGCGAGCGCATGCGAAGCGACCGGGTTGGTCCAGGTGGCCATCGACGGGAAGAGTGCCCGGCGCGCACCCGAGGGCACGTTCACCGGGTGCCTGCACCTGGTCGAGGCGTGGGCCGTGGAGAACCGGTTGATCCTGGGCATGCGCGCGGTGCCCGAGGGTGGGCACGAGATCACCGCGATCCCGGACCTGCTCGGGGCCCTGGACCTGGCCGGGGCACTGGTGACCATTGACGCGGCCGGTTGTCAGAAGGCGACGGTGGCCCAGATCCGCGCGCCGGGCGGGGATTACCTGGTGTGCGTGAAGGGGAACCAGAAGGGGTTGCGGGACGCGGTGGCGGACGTGTTCGCGCGGGCCGGGGAGTCCGCATTCGCCGGGTGTGACATGGCCACGGAGGTGTGTGCGGGGCACGGGCGCGCGGAGGAGCGGTACGTGACGGTAGTCGAGAGCCCCGAGGGGTTGCCGGGCGGTTGGGCGGATGTGGGCGCGGTGGCGCTGGTGTGCCGGGAGCGGGCGGTGAACGGGGTCCGGGGCGAGAGCACGGCTCATTACTACCTGACGAGCGTGGGCGCGGACGTGCTGGCCGGGTACATCCGGAACCACTGGGGTATCGAGAACGGGCTCCACTGGGTACTCGACGTGTCGTTCCGAGAGGACGAGAGCCGCGCCCGGGCCGGCCACGCGGGTGCCAACCTGGGCATGCTCCGGCGCGTCGCGGTGTCGCTGCTCAAGCGCGCCGGAACGAAGGGCAGTATCCAGACCAGGCGCATGAGGGCCGGGTGGGATGATGACTACTTATTGAAGGTGTTGCAAGGAATTACAGACAAAGATAGTGCGTGAACCCTGCGCGCGGGTCTGGCAACGCCGCGAAGTAGCGAATGAAACCGAGTTCCTGATCCGGCATGGCAGGCCTCCGGGTTCCCACCGGTCTAGTAGTTCAACTATTTTGAACTGCGGGGTAGAGCCGCCGAAGTTTGATACGGGCGTCGGCTGTGGTGAATCGCCAATTCACTCCGATGGCCCGATCGTTCCGCTCAACTGACCACGGCTCCAGTTCCTTCAGCAGCTCGTCAATGGATTCGATCCGCCGGTCCAAGCACTGGCGGGCCAGTACACTCAGCTCGATTTCGGCCACGTTCAACCAGCTCCCGTGCTTGGGGGTGTAGTGGACCTCGAACCGTTCCGCGATCCGACGAGCTTGTTCGGGAGGGAGCGCCTCGTACAGGCTCGCCAACTTGTGCGTGCTCAGGTTGTCCATCACCAGCACGATCGCGTCCGCCTCCGGGTACACGTCCTCGGCCAGCCACCGCAGCACCTCGGCGAAGTCCTTCGCCGTCCGACGCTCCGTCACCATTACGTGCCGCCACCCCGCTAATGGCTCGGAGATCATGAACAGGTTCGCGGTCCCGTTACGCACGTACTCGTAGTCGAACCGCTCGGGCTGTCCAGGTCCCGCCGGGATCGGTTGCACCACCTCGCCCACCAACTGCTTGCTCGCCTCATCGAGGCACACCTGCGGGCGCTTCGGATCGAAGGGGCGGTGGTACACCTCCAACACGTCCTCCATCGCGCACACGAACCCCGCGCTGGCTTCCGGCGGGATGCACCACTGCTCCTTCAGCCACGGCTTGATCTCGTTTTTTGCAACGCTTGGCGCACCGTCTCCGGGCAGATCGAATCCACGACCTTCAATTCGACCAGCTTGTCGGCCAGCATCTCCAAGGTCCACGCCACACGCCCCGTTGGAACCTTCGAGCACGCCAGGGCGATCAGGCGCGCCTCGCCGGCCCCGTCGAGTTTGCGCTCCCGGCTGGGCTTGTCCGGCTTCTTGCGGACCAGGGCCGGTTCCAACCCTTGCTCGACGAACCGCTGCCGAACCCGCTCGATGGTGGCAACGCTGACGTCCAGCGCCTCGGCGATCTGTTGGTCGGTCCAGGCTGGACCGCTGTCGGCCTGGTCGGCCTTCAAGAGGATGCGGGCGTGGATCAGTTTCTTGGCAGCCGCCTTACCCGTGGCGACCAACGTGCCCAGGGATTCACGTTCCTCGGCGGTCAGGGTGACGCGGTATTTCTTCATGGCGGACTCCTTCGGGTCCACACATCAAAATCGTACCGAGATCACCCCGCAACACAAAACAGTTGAACTACTAGGGCTAAAGACCTATACCGTCAGTACTTCAAGATGCGTTGACCCTGCCGTGGGGACAGCGAGCTTCTTCGGCTCGATTTTGAGTTTCTTCGGGCGCGTGTTGCAACGTCACCGGATCTTCGTACTGCTTCATTTGACAGATCGCTGATACTAAAATGCTTTGCCGAGCAAGCTGTTGAAAACTGTTTTCGTGCGGAAGAGAGACATTGATTCGTTCGCTTCTACCCCAATTCGCCTAATGTCGAATGGATCGGTGTGTTCTGGCCAATTAACTCCACCGTAATAAGAGAAGGCAAGGCTGTAGCCGATTTCTTTGGCTAGGCGCTTTGTGATTTCGTTAAATGCGGTCGTCGATCCGACCGGGTAGGCGAGTGTGGTGATTGGTTGGCCCGTTTCCCGTTCAAGTATGGTCTTTGATTCTCGCAGTTCTCGGGCCTGTGTTGCCTCATCCATTCCACCCAGGATGCCGTGTGTGTGCGTGTGAGATCCGATAGACATGCCTGCCGAGATCATATTGCGAATCTCATCCCAAGTGATAATCCATCGGTGCGCAAGTACGTGAGGCGGCGGTGATATCTTGGCTTGTTCTTCTAGGTGCGATATGAATTTTTGTTCGTCGCGCCCGCGATGTTGTTTGTACAGGTCTAGAATTTTCTTTACGACGTGTTTCCTCGGAGTCGTCCGAAGGTCGAAGGCGATTTGTTCGGGAAATTTCATCTCAATTATATCGGTTCTTGATTGCTTAACGACGAACGCGATTCGATCCCACCACGGGAGACTGGGGCGATCTACGAAATCAGTTGGAACAAAGAAAACGGCCGGAACTTTGCATGATTTGAGAATCGGGAACGCCAATTCGTAGTTGTCTCGGTAACCATCGTCGAACGTGACTAGCGCTGTGGGGCGCTTTATGTGTGAGTTGCTTGCCACTGCCGCAACTATGTCGTTCAGTGGAGGTAGGTCGAAGTATCTTCGTATGAATAACATCTGTGTGCGGAGCTCTTCTGCGGTAGCCGAAAAAACAGCGTCGTCGTAGGGATTGTCATAAGTGGCGCCGATTCGGTGATAGTTAAACACAAATAATTGTGGCTGACGCGGGAGCTTCGCTGCTAAGCGGGTAATTCCTAAATTATCCAGGATACTGGCGAGGTGTTTTTTTTTATTTGTGATGAACATGTTGATTCCGTTTTAGGTGGTATGGAGTGGGTGTT
This sequence comes from Gemmata sp. SH-PL17, assembly GCF_001610855.1. Classification (NCBI taxonomy): domain Bacteria; kingdom Pseudomonadati; phylum Planctomycetota; class Planctomycetia; order Gemmatales; family Gemmataceae; genus Gemmata; species Gemmata sp. SH-PL17. The sequence goes on along the minus strand of NZ_CP011271.1, from coordinate 5,903,698 downwards.
TGTAATAATTCGTTATCTGGGTGCATTTTTGGCGTTGTAGCTGCCGGCACGAATATGCTATGCGTTTGGATCTATATAGGGCGAAGCTGTTCGGTGGTGGCACGGTATGCTGGTTTGGTTCGTGATTTGTTGTTTACGCTAAGTTTGAGTCTCGCTTGATCTGACATCTTTTGGTGGTGTAGATTGGCTAGCTTGTGCTGGCTTTAGAGTTGAACGGAGTCGTAATTGCTTTGGATATTTTCTCGTAAGTTGCGATAAATTGGTCTATGTGTTGGCCATACGGATCGTCGATCCAGATTGGGCCGGATGACATTGCTCCGACTAGGTGCAGTTTGTGGCGGCAGTTGTAGTCTGCAATGAGCCGTTCATAGTTCTCGAAGTCGAACACAAATATGGCGTCGGCGCTGTTAACGAGTTCCTCGGTCAATTGGATGGACCGGTGCTCCGATAGATCGATTCCCATTTGGGCAGCAGCGGTGACTGCGGTTGCGGGCGACGGGCGATTAGCTTTCGGGTAGTAACCGGCCGAAATACATGTGCGGTTCGGTGGAAACAATCGTTTCGCGATTTGGTGAGCAAAGGGACTGCGGCAAATGTTGCCTTTGCAAACAAAGAGTACTGTCTGCGCTTGCAATAAAGCGATCCGCGCACGGCTCTTCAACCGTGTACGGGCCAATTGCGATTGTAACCACCTGCGTCGAATTGGTCGGATGAAACGTTGTGCTATGGTCGACGTCAATTGTCTAAGTTCGACAAGCCCTGGCATCGGGTCATCTAAAGTTAAAGTGTCACTTCGCTCTTTGAGTGCAAGGGTGCTTACTATGGTTTCTTTTAATACCGTCGAGAGCGGGCGAGTTGCGAGCGTGGGATCGGATCGGTCTGCTCGAATATTGGCAAGTTGCCAGTTGAAGTCTCCGGTCCAGTATCGGCAACAGAGCCCAGTTCGGTAACTAGTATTGTGCTCAGTTTGCTGGTCAACAATAAGTTTGAAGAGGGCAAGGGGGAAATCGGCTCCCGATGCAATTGCGAGAGGGAGCGAACCCCAAAAACGTCCATTTATCTCGATAAAAATCCAGTTGCCTGTTGCGAGATTGATTTTGAATTCCGCCATTGCTACGCCCGTGTATTTTAATTGGCCTAAGATGGCTAGGGCGGCTTCTCGGAGATGTGGGGTCACAGCCATTCCCTTTCGGTAATAGCTTCCTCCCCCGTGCAATGGTTCGTGAAGACGGATATGCTGAAACTCGAGTAGTGGCTTGCCCTGATTGAGCAAGAATTCAACTCCCACTCCGCACCCAATGAAATTTTCTTGAATTGTCACGGGTCCGTAGTTTAGCATTTTTGCAATTGCTGAATCCAGTTTGTCGTAGCTATATATTTTCTGTACCGTGCGTCTTTCGCCGATGTGATTGCTGTCAAATGACGATGTTGGCTTTAGTACTATTGGGATCTTAAAGCTATCTTTGATTAGCGGTGCTTCGTTGGCGCTGTGTATTACCATTTCTCGTGGTAGTTGTACGCCTGCTTTGCGGGCCAGAGAGTTTACTGATATTTTGTTTGTTATTGTTTTGAATACAGCATCATCTAGGAGGTAGATTTTTCCATGCGGCTCTAGTTCTTTACGGTGCTGCTGAAGAGGGATTTGGGTAGGGTCGGAGCATGGTATAACAAGGTCAAACTGCTCCCGGGTCATGATGGCTTGAACTGCTTTGATCCACCTGTGACATTGATCTGGTGAGTAAGCGGGGATGTCGTGAATGGCGCTAACGTACCGGGAGGCGCGGGCGGGGTTTTGGGGTGAGGGGTTTCCAATATGAACCTCGATATTGCCGCGTCCGAGGGAACGGATGACAGCAATCATTGACCGAATGTCGTCCCCGAGAACAAGGGCTTTACGACGGCGAGGCGGGGCATAGTCGGTAGTGTCCAAGAGGGTGAGTTTTATTGTAGCGGTCGCTCGCGGTATGTGTCGCCGGGTGGTGTTACAAGTTGGCAATACGAGGGGTGGTCGAAGTCGTGATGTATATAAATTTGTTCGTTCCATCTGGCCGGATATTTTCTCATCCATGCAAGGTTTGGTATTTTGGATATTTTTTGACTTTCGTTTTCATCGTTAAATTCTCGAATTGCACATAATTCCCCAGTGTATTCATTGTGGCAGGCGTGTTCGGGCCAAACGATATCGTCGAAATAGCAATGGACTCGCGGCAATCGCGAACTTGATGGGCCGGCAAAAATTCCAAAAGCGCTCTTCGTTGAGCTGTAGTAGTCTAGATCAAATGCGACGAAAGCAATTGGTGGAAAATTGCTTCTTGTTGTTAATTCAGATGTGGTGTCAGCCACATTGCCGAGAACCAGTTCCGCAGTTCTGAGTCGGCTCCTGAGCTTGTTTTGATCCATACTGTAAAACCCGGCTTGCCAGACGTGTGGAAGATCACGGTAATCGGTGGGTGGGGGCATGCCTTGGCCCGTATCGAACCCGAATGTGCTTATTTTTATGTTGAGATGCTGGCTTACCTGTTCTGCGATTCGCTCTAAAGCAACTAGCCCGTTGCCGCCCGCGACCCCAAATTCAATAACACTAATTTCTTGTAATTTCAAATTCCGTGCGAGTTGGGCAGATTTGTACACGCCGTATGCGTAGTGGGGGCGGTCCCAAATGTCGTACTCGGTTCGGAGGCTAACTGATCCGATAGGGAACTTTGACCACAATCGTCGTGCTCCAGGGATGCGGGTCAAATGACGGATCATATATTCCTCTGGTGAATTGGAAAGTGTTGCTTTTGTAGTAATTGATGGTGTCGTGCGGGTTGTATGCGCTGCGATTAAGTTTTGAGTTGGGTTGATTGTTGAATTCAAATATTGTTGCCCACGATGTGAAATGACAGTGAGTTGTGTTCTCAGGGGACGTGTTTTGATTTGATAGTGTAATGGTGCAAGAGCGGGGGTGTCCCGCCCTTGTTTGTCTACGTGTTAAGTCGTCCGCCTGTTCTCACTTCTTGCCTTTGAGTTGCGGCAGGACCGCGGGGTCCGCGAACTTCTCCGGTTCGGCCTCGAACTTCTTCTTGGCGGTGGCGTTCCAGAAGTAGACCTTCACGCCCTTGTACTCCGCCGACACGTCCTTGCTGCTGACCACCTTGTCGCGGTACACGGGGCAGTACACCTGCTCGATCTTCCGCTTCGGCAGTTCCTTGCCCTTCAGTTGCGGGAGCAGTTCCGGGATCAGGTACGCTTCCGGCTCGGCCTTGAACTTCTTCAGGCACGTGTCGCAGCACAACTGGATCTTCACACCGTTCCACTCGACGATCTTGGCGTCTTCGCCGATCTCGTCCTTGGTCATGATCGGGCAGTTCACCTGCTTATCGGCCGCGGCCTTTTCGTTGGACCGCGACACGGGGGCGAACGACAGGGCGGCAACCATCACGAACAGCAGTCGCATAAACGGCATCTCCGGAATTGGGAAATCACTGGGGCGGGACTTCGATCAGCGGCTGAGGATTTCGATCACCCGCTGGATCTCAACAGGCAGGCTCACGTCGGATTCGGTCGGCAAACGCGACACGGTGAACGACAGGTTCTCCGGGTCGCTCGTGATCCAGTCGGCGTTGTGCAACCCCTCGGTGAGGCGCTCGCGGTACTTGGCCTGAACGTTCTTGCGCGGGGCCACGGCGATCACGTCGCCCGGTTTCACGAGGTAGCTCGCGATGTCCACCTTGCGTCCGTTCACGTGGAAGTGACCGTGGTTGATACCCTGGCGCGATTCCGGGCGCGTGCGGGCGAACCCGGCGCGGCGCACCACGTTATCGAGCCGACGCTCGCACAGCACCAGCAGTTCCGTGCCGGTGTTCTCCGTCGATTTGGTCGCGAGCTGGTAGAACCGGGTGAGCTGGCGCTCGTGCAGCCCGTAGTAGTGCTTGATTTTCTTCTTCTCGCGCATGGCGAGACCGTACTCGGACACCTTGCCCTTGCGCAGCCCGTGCATGCCGGGCCGGTATTCGCGGCGCTCGAGGGCTTTGACCGCGCCGTGCTTTTCATACACGGCCATGCCCAGCGCCCGGTTGACTTTACCCTTCGGTCGGGTGAATCGACTCATCCGTCGCCTCAATCAATAAAAATTGAAGGGAGCGGTCACTCGCCCACATAGGGCAACAGCCCCATGAACCGGGCGCGCTTGACCGCGATCGCGAGCGCACGTTGCGCCGCGGCGGACAGGCCCGTGCGCTTGCGCGACATGAGCTTGCCCTGGGACGTAATGAACCGCTTGATCCCCGCGACGTCCTTGTAGTCGATGAACGAGGGCCGCGGCTCGTACCCCTTCGGGGCGTGAGCCAACTGCCGCTTGCCCTTCGACTTCACCACTTTAAGGCCGTTCGCGTTCGTTTTTGGGCGCGCCATCGGCGTGCTCCTTAACAAGGTTTTTTGGAGTAGCGGTTCTTTATATACAAACTCAGGTCTCGAAGCAGTCCCTTTCGGAAGTATCGCACCGGCGGCGCGTCACTTCGCGGAGCCGGTCGCGGAATCGCAGGGCCAATTCCACTTCGCCGGCCTCTTCCGCCGCGTTTTGGAGCCGTTTGAGGCACGCCGAACAGCTCAGGGCCGCTGCGGGCACGTCCCGAACGATTTCGCACGCTTCTTCCGGGCGCCCCACGTTCCCCAGAGCGTTGGCCAGGGCCACGCGGTACGGGACCGCGCCTGGGGCCAACTCAACCGCGGACCGCAGGTGCGGCAACCACTTCTCGATCGGTTTGTTTAACTTGGCGAGGTAGTAAGCCATCCCGTAGTGGGCGGGGTGGTACCACGACCGGGCCTTGGCGAGTCGGCGGCAAACCTTAAACGCCGATCGGTACGCCCCGAGTTTCCCCAGGAGGCGCGCCAGGTCCGGGAGCAGGGGAGTCGGGCACCTCCCCGGTTCGGCCAGAAACAACAGCCCGGTCGCGGCGCTCTTCCGCTTACCGGTACACAGATAAAGGTCGGCCAGGGCGAGTTGCGAAATTGGTTGGAGCGGCGCGATCATGCTCGCACCTTCCAACCCTTCCAGCGCGTCGACCGGTTCCCCCAAGTGGTACGCGGCCAGACCGTACACCTGGAGTAACCCCGGGTGGTTCTCGTCGCGGAGCAGACCGGCGCGGGCGAGTTCGATCGCGCCGGTGAAGTCGTTCGCGTCGAGTTTTTCGGTCGCGGCCCGGCACAAGCAGTCGGCGACAGTCATGGTTCCCTCGCAACGGTCGTTTCCGGAACTTCTTCGCAGCGCGCCGGGGGCGAGTCGGTCGGCGCGGGTCGGTGCTGGTGAACCGCTGCGGCGGGTACGCGGCTCGTGTCGATCGGGAGCGACAGAACGAACAGTGCGGCCAGGGCGACCGGTCCGGCGGCAGCGAGTGCCGCCAGCCACCGCGGGTTGTCTTCACGGACCCGGTCCGTCGCGGTCACGGTACGCCCTCCTTTCGGGTTACTTGGCCGGGAACTCCGTCACCAGGGTGGCGTAGTGCCGGGCCTCGTCGAACTTCTTGCCGCTGTGTTCGCCGGGCTTGGCCACCACGTCCTTGGCCCACGCCCCGTACCGGCCCTGCGCCGGGTACGCCTGGGTCAGCCCGTCCTTGTCGGTCTTCGCCTTGTCTTTCCCGCCGTCCGGCTTGATGACGGTCACTTCGGCGTCCGCGACCGGCTTCCCACCGGAGATGAACTTGAACTTCACGTTCGAGCCGGCCGCGACCGGGACGAGTTCGACCGGGAGCGCCTTTTCGCCGAGCACGAGCTTGTCGGTGGCGACGGCGCCGACCACGGCCTTCGGGTGGTACGCGAGCAGGTACGGCTTCGCGTCGCCCTTTTGCATCACGCCGTAGTGGAGCGTGCCGTACACGACGCGCGGCCCGCTGCCGGGAACCTTCGCGGTCAGGTCGTGCTTGTTGGCCTTGTGTTCGACTGCCCCTTCAGCGCCCGCGGCGTCGCGGGACGTGAGCTTGAGCGTCGCCAACTTTTCGGTGCCCACGTTCTCGTCGGTATCGAGATCGTCGCTGAACACGATGACGGCTTTGGCCGGGTCTTTCGGGTCAGGGACGATGAACACGAAGTGTGCGTGCGCAGTCAGGGCCGCAGCGGCGAACAGGATCGCCGCGCCAGTGAAGCGGAACATTGGCATGCCTCGGGTAAAAAAGGAGAGCGCGGGTCGGGCGGGCAGACGGTCTACCCGCCCGACCTATCCGGCGGCGGGCCGCCGGAATTTCGGGGCCGCAGAACGCGGCCGATTCGTTGTTACGGTTTGGCGGGTGCGGCGACCGGTGTGCCCTTCTCGGCGAGCTTCACGATCTCGATACCCGCGACGTTCCCCTCGTCCGGGGACGCGCCGCCGATCAGAGCAACGGACGTGGGTCCGAAGGGAACCATCCGGGCCACCATCCGCGGGGTTTCGGCGGTGCCGACCTTTTCCCACCCGTCGCCCTTTTCAGTGAGGCGGTACACCGGACCCGCGACCGTGTTCACGATCACGCGCCCGTTGACCGTCGCGGCCGACGGGGAGAACGCCATCGCCTTCTTCCCCTCGGCGGGCAGCGCCGGGGCTGTGGACCACTTCTTGGTTTCCACATCGAAGACGTCGGTCGGTTTGCCGTCCGCACCCAGCCCGCCCAGCACGAACACTTTCGTACCGACTGCGGTGGCGGTGAGGGCGCGGCGCTGGAACGGTTGCGCGACCGATTCCCACTTCGGCTCCTTCGCGTTCAGGTCGAGGAGCAGGGCGGTGGTGTGCCACACGGACTTCTCGCCCTTGCCCTTCATCTGCCAGCCGCCCACGACCACCAGCGTGTCGCCCGCGACCACGACGTCGTGAGACGACCGGCCGGCGGGCAGCGCGGGCAGGTCTTCCCACTTGCCGCTCTTCGGGTCGAACCGGGCGCAGTCGGCGAGCGAGTGGTTGTCGGACGGCGTACCGGGCTTGTTCTTGGGCTGCATCCCGCCGACGCGGTACACCTTCCCCTTGTGGGCGACGAGGTTCATGCCCTGCGCCCGGGGGCCGGCGGGCAGTTCTTCCCACGTCGTCCCACCGTCGAGTTTCACGCGGTGGAACGTGCCGAGAACGGACTCGGTGTCGTAGCTGTGGGTCTTCCCGGCGTGCCCGCCGTAGACGTACAGGTGGCCGTCACACGCGACCGCGCCGAAGCTGGCAACGGCCTTCGGCAGCGGCGGCACTTCGGGGGCCTTCGGCTCCGCGGCGCCGGCGGGGGCCGCAAGAACTACTGCAAACAGGCAAGCGATTCGACTACGCATCTCTTGAATGTCCTGGGTGAGGGGTGGTGAGTTCGCGGATCGCGGATTAAGGGAGCGTCACGACTTCGCCGCCGTTTCGAGTACCGAGCGCGGCGAACGTGATCGGATCGATCGAGTCGCGGATGAACTGCACCGACCCATCAGCCATGACGAACTGGGCGCCGCCGCCGTGTTCGCTACGGAACGTGCCGTAGTTGGCGCCGGCGTAAGACCCGTCGCGCTTGTTGAGCCCGCCCATCGTACCGGTCCAGTTGTAGAGGTACCCGTAGGCCCACACCGGGCCGTAGGTCGACGGGACGCCGGCCGGCTTGAAATCGCACTCCCCGGCCATGAACGTGTTCGAGGTGCCGTCGCTGATCGTGATGAGGGTGGTTTGGGAGTTACCGTAGGCGTCGCGCTGGGAGGGGTCCGTGGAATATTTCTTGTTGCGGACCGGCACGATGACGCCGTCGCTCGGGAGCGTCGCGTAGGATCCGTAGGTCGATTCGTAACAGGTGGGGGTACCGGCCGAGAACACGTAGCTGGACGGGGCGCGGTTCTCGGGGGCGGTACCGAGCGAACCGCCCGAGGTGCCGCTCGGGGGAGTCATCGACGGGCAGGTGAAGGACGCGATTTGCATTTGTTGCAGCATCGCGTTGGTGTAACCGTCGCCGTCCGAATCATCGGTGCTGTGGCGCGGGAGCTTCGGGTTCCACTTCTTGGCGACCGCGTCTTGCTCCAAGTACGGCAGGAGCAGAATCCACCCGGTGACGTAGCTCGCAGTTTCCTCGCGGGGCTGGTAGTACGACACCGCGTAGGGGAACTGGTTGTTCCCGTCGTGGTAGCCGTGGGTCGCCAACCCGATCTGCTTCATGTTGTTCGCGCACTTGATACGTGCGGCGGCGGCACGCACCTTCTGAACCGCGGGCAGCAGCAGCCCAATCAGGATCGCGATGATCGCGATCACCACGAGTAGTTCGATCAGGGTGAACGCGCTCCGCCCAGGTGCCCCGGCGCGGGAACGCGCGTGGGTGGTGGAATGGGCGCGGGGAACGGGGTTGTGTGTGGGCGGCGCATAGCGCGGCACCCTCCTCAAGTGAGTGGGATGGCCGCGAGACGCATCGCTGGACGTGGGTTGGTTCTCGGTGAACCAAATAGCCTGCGGAGGCTAAGCGACTCGCTAGGTGATTTACTTGTTGAGAATAAATCTCATCAAGGCAGTGGAAATGGTACTTGGTTAGGACGAGATGTCAACGGAGCAATTTGCGATTTTGTTTTCACGAGTTCGGTGCTGGAAGAGATTCCGTCTCATTCCGGCGCTGACGTTTTTGGGATGCTGAATTGCTCGCCTTTGAGCCGGGCGCGGCCGTACAACGCCATCGCGGGTCGGCGGGCGCGAACGTGTCGCCCGCGCCGCGCGGAGAAGGCACCATGAAGTCTCACACCGAGTACCTGACGCTCAACATTCCCTCGAAGATGGCCTTCGTGAACATCACGCCGCAGGTCGAAGAGGCCATTCGCAAAAGCGGGGTGAAAGAGGGGCTGGTGCTCTGCAATTCGATGCACATCACGTCCAGCGTGTTCATCAACGACGACGAGCGCGGGCTGCACCGCGACTTCGGGGTGTGGCTGGAAGAACTGGCTCCCTTCAACCCGGACCCGAACCACTACCACCACAACCGCACCGGCGAGGATAATGCGGACGCCCACCTGAAGCGGCAGATCATGGGTCGGGAGGTGGTCGTCGCGATCACGAAGGGCAAACTCGACTTCGGCCCGTGGGAGCAGATCTTTTACGGCGAGTTCGACGGCAGCCGCCCGAAGCGCGTGCTCGTGAAGATCATCGGGGAGTAGTTGAGTGAATGAGGCTTTCGAGGGACATACGAACCGCGCAACATCGGGCGTGTCCAAACACACATGACGAAATCATTACCGTTCCAACTCTGGCTGGAATTCGAGCATTGGATACCGCAAGAAGGCGATGATCCGGAAACGGATTTCTTCAACATGCAGGTCACACTCGCTTGCGGGACGAAATACGCCTTGAACGTGTGGACCTTCAAGTATTTGGCGAAGTCGATTGAGGAGTGCCGCGAAACGGGTGAATACTTGAGAGGGTGCTACCACTCGGCTCCGGATTTGTTCGTGGTGCGATTGGATCGCGCGTTGATTGAGCGGGTTGTAGCTGATCTGATTGCGCAGAGGGCGCTGAAGGACGAATGGAAAGTTCCCACTCAGCTCGAAGACACTTGACCGGCACCGTCGGTGTCTGAAGCGTGCTGGTGGCGATCACTGGCGAATAAGTCGCGGAAGGGGATCGGGATGAAGGATCGGTTTCCCGGCTTCAAGAAGTGCCTGGCAATGATGCGGAAGCGCAACGGGCAGTCGCGCGAAGAGGGGTTCCACTGGCTCCGACCCCACGCGAGTGAATACGTTCGTGAACTCGTCGAGGAGTTCGGCAAAGAGAGCGATCACGGGCTCCGGTGTTGGCTGTTGGAGTTGATTGGTTTTGCCAAGTCACCCGCTGCGTTCGATTTCCTCGCGGAGCAACTGCGCGGGCACGATGAGCGGCTTCGTTATTGGGCGATTTGGGCCTTGAAACACCTCGAAACCAATGAAGCCCGGACGCTACTTTGGCACGCGCGCTCGTTCACATTCAGGTCGCCGGGAGAAACCGAAGCGTTTCGCACGGATCTCGACACCGTGGTGAATGACCGCTCCAGCCAGTAACGCAGACGGGTACGCGGTGCCACATTTCTAAAACGTGAAGCTGATATTTGGGCTCTCGAATGGGTCACAATGTCGCGGTCGTGATCGTACCGGGTTGACGAGTGCCCGCGTTCTCCGACAATTCGCTCACCGACCCACTCGTCCCACGAGGGCACCATGCTTCGCTACGCGCTCTTCTCGCTGATCGCACTCGCGGTCGGCGTTGGCCCCGTCAGTGCCGCGCCCGAAGAGGCCCGGCTGCTCCGGTTCCCCGCCATTCACGGCGATCAGATCGTCTTCACCTACGCGGGCGACCTCTACACGGTGTCCGCCGGCGGCGGGACGGCCCGGCGCCTCACGTCGCACCCCGGGTTCGAGATGTTCCCGCGCTTCTCGCCCGACGGCACGCAGGTCGCGTTCACCGGGCAGTACGACGGCAACACGGAAGTGTTCGTCGTCCCCGCGGCGGGCGGCGAACCGAAGCGCCTGACCTACACTGCGACGCTCGGGCGCGACGAAGTGTCCGACCGCATGGGGCCGAACAACATCGTGATGGGCTGGACCCCGAACGGGAAGAACGTCCTGTTCCGCTCGCGGATGCGGTCGTTCAACGACTTCATCGGTCAGCTCTACACCGTGCCCGCAGAGGGCGGACTGGCTGAAGAACTGCCGCTCCCGCGTGGCGGGTTCGCGAGCTATTCGGCCGACGGGAAGAAGCTCGTTTACAACCGCATCTTCCGCGAGTTCCGCACCTGGAAGCGCTACCGCGGCGGCATGGCCGACGACGTGTGGCTGTACGACTTCGAGACGAAGAAGACCGAGCAGCTCACGGACGACCCGGCGCAGGACATCATCCCGATGTTCGTCGGCGACAAGGTCTACTTCATTTCCGATCGCGGCAAGGAGATGCGGTACAACCTGTACTCCATCGACCCGGCCACGAAGAAGCTCGAACGGCACACCGAGTTCACGGAGTTCGACATCAAGTTCCCGTCCGCGAGCAAGGACGCGGTCGTATTCGAGAACGGCGGGTACATCTATCGCTTCGATGTGAAGGGTGGGAAGGCCGTGAAGGTGCCCGTACAGATTCAGGAAGACCGACTCGGCACACGCGGCGCGCTGACCGATGTGAGTAAGAGTGTGACCGCGTTCGAGATCTCGAACGATGGCAAACGCGCCATGTTTGCCGCACGCGGCGACATCTTCACCGTGCCGACGGGAGAGGGCCTGACGCGCAACCTGACGCACTCGCCCGGCGCCCACGAGCGCAACCCGATCTGGTCGCCCGACGGCAAAAGCGTGGCCTTCGTTTCCGACGCGACCGGCGAGGACGAGATCCACGTCGGCCCGGCCGACGGCCGCGCGCCCGCGAAGCCCGTCACGAGCGGCGCGGACACCTACAAGTACGAACTGCTCTGGTCGCCCGACTCGAAAAAGATCCTGTGGAGCGACAAGAAACTCCGGCTCCAGTTCGTGGAGGTGGAAACGAAAAAGGTGACGCTCGTGGACCAGGCGAAGGCGTGGGAGATCCGCGAGTTCGTTTGGGCGCCGGACTCGAAGTGGATCGCGTTCGGGCGCCAGGAGGTCGATACGCTCAACAAGGTTCACCTGTACTCGCTCGAATCGGGCAAAGCGACGCCGGTCACCGACGGCTGGTACGCTGCTGGCGCGCCCGCGTTCAGTGCGGACGGCAAGTACCTGTTCTTCGTCTCCGCGCGCGACTTCAACCCGGTTTATAGCCAGACCGAGTGGAACCACTCGTACCGCGACATGTCGCGCATCTACTTCGTGACGCTCGCGAAGGCGACGCCGAACCCGCTGCGCCCGAAGCTCGACGACGATGCCGAACCGAAGAAAAAGGACGAGAAAGACAAAAAGGACGAGAAGAAAGACGGGGCGGTGGAGGTGAAGGTCGATCTCGACGGCCTCGCGGGGCGCATCGTCGCGATCCCCGGCCCCGCGGGGAACTACTCCAATCTGAAGGCCGCGGGCACGTCGCTGTACTACCAGCGCAGTTCGACCCGTGACCCGTTCTCGTTCCTCGTGTTCGACCTCGCGACGAAGAAGGAAAGCAACCTCGGAACGGTGGGCGGGTACGAGATCTCGGCCGACGGCAAGAAGATGCTCGTTCAGAAGGACGGCAAGTACGGCATCATCGACTTGCCGAAGGGACCGGTCGCGATCGGCGATGCCCTGAACCTCTCCGGGCTGGAAGTGACGCTCGACCGCCGCGCGGAGTGGAAGCAGATGTTCCACGAGTGCTGGCGGCAGATGCGCGACTTCTTCTACGATCCGGGGCTGCACGGTGTCGATTGGGTCGCGGTGCGGAAGAAGTACGAGCCGCTGGTCGAACACGTCGGCCACCGCGCGGACCTCACGTACATCATCGGCGAGATGATTAGCGAGCTGAACGCCGGCCACGCCTACATCGGCGGCGGCGAACTGCCCGAGGTGCGGAAGGTTTCGCAGGGGCTGCTCGGCGCGGAATTCAAGCGCGACGCGGACACCGGGTTCTTCCAGATCACGCGCGTTCTGCCGGGCGAGAATTGGGTTACCAAGCGCCGGTCGCCGCTCACGGAAGTGGGCGTGAACGTGAGCGCGAAGGAGTGGATCGTCGCCATCAACGGCCGGCCCACGAGCGAGGTGAAGAACATCAACGAGCTGCTCGTGAACACTGCGGGCAAGCCGGTGGTGCTCTTGGTGAACACGAAGCCGGCGGCGGACGGCGCGCGCCGCGTGGTCGTGACCCCCACGGCCGACGAAGCCGACCTGTACTACTACGCCTGGGTGCAGGGGAACATCAAGAAGGTGTCCGACGCGACCGACGGCAAGGTGGGGTACATCCACGTGCCCGACATGCAGCAGGCCGGCCTCAACGAGTTCGTCAAACACTTCTACCCGCAGCTCAAGAAGCAGGCGCTCATCGTTGACGTGCGCGGGAACGGTGGCGGTAACGTGTCGCCGATGCTGATCGAGCGCTTGCGGCGCGAACCGGCGATGATCGGCATCGCGCGCAACGCGGAACCGACCGTCGACCCGAACGGCACGTTCGTCGGGCCGATGACGTGCCTCTTAAACGAGTTCTCCGCGTCGGACGGCGACATCTTCTCGTACCGGTTCCGCCACTACAAACTCGGGCCGCTCATCGGCAAACGGAGTTGGGGCGGGGTGGTCGGCATCCGCGGGGCGCTACCACTGCTCGACGGTGGGTCGCTGAGCAAGCCCGAGTTCTCGCGCTACGATCTGGCCGGCAAGGAGTGGATCATGGAGAACGTCGGTGTGTCGCCCGACATCGTGGTGGACAACGACCCGGCGAAGGAGTTCGCGGGCGACGACCAGCAGTTGAACAAGGGCATCGAAGTGCTGCTCGCGGAACTGAAGAAGAACCCGCCGAAGACGGCAGCACCGCCGCCGTACCCGAAGCGGTAGCCGAAATGGTATTGTGAACCCCCCGCCCTTGCGGGGCCTTTTGTTTGTAGTACCAGGTCTGTGGCGATGGGATGACTTGTCCTCTGTAGCCGACCTCTGCGAGGCCGGTGAGCCACAAACAGTGGACATCCCGGCCTCGCAGAGGCCGGCTACAGGAGGACAAGTGGTGAACCCCGCCCGCAAGGGTGGTGGGTTCGTTCGAGTGGCTCAATCACCCACCGCCCTTGCGGGCGGGGTTCACCACGTCAACGACTTCGGCTTCGCGCAGAAAATTGACTGTCGCCAAGTTCAAGCTCTGGGTACACTCACATCCCTACCTGCCCCGCTTGCTGGATATTCCCACCCCCTACGGACGCGCGGGTTGCTGCACCCCAGCGCTACGTTCTCGGCCCAGAGCCGATCCCGGTGGACAATCGTTTTCTTCAATGTGAGTGAAGCGATGCTCCGCGTTCTCGGGTCAAACAAAGTCTTTTGTGACGGGCTGACGCGCCGCGACCTGCTCCACGTTGGGGCGCTGGCCCCGCTCGGGCTGACGCTCACCAACTGGTCGCGTGCAACGGCCGCCCGTGAACAAGCCGCTCCCACTGCCAGTGGATTCGGCTCCGCGAAACGGTGCATCCTTCTGTACCTGTGGGGTTCGCCGAGCCAGATCGACACGTTCGACCCGAAGCCCGATGCGCCGAAAGAGGTTCGCGGCGCGCTGGGCTCGATTCAGAGCGTGATTCCGGGCGTGCGAGTGGGCGAGGTGCTCCCGCGAATCGCCCGGATGCTCGATCGCGTCACGATTCTGCGTTCGTTGACGCACCCCACGCCCATTCACGGGACCGCGTTCGCGTTCTCGGCAGTTCCGACGACCGACCTGCAACTCGAAGGCAACGTGCGCGATTCGCGGCACTGGCCGTTCATCGGGTCCGTGGTCGATTACCTCGGCTCGCGTGCGGATGCAAAGGCCCCCGCGGTGCCGCGCAACTACTGGCTTCCGTTTACTTTCGGGTCGAAGCGCGGGCCGTCGCGCCCCGGGCCGTTCGGCGGGTTCCTCGGGCCGACTTACGACACCATCTGGTCCGAGTTCCGCGCGAAGGGCACACGCGAGATCCTCCGCGATTCGGGCGACCCGAATACCCCGAAGCTGAAGATCTCGGACCCCTACGCCGGCATTCTGCCCACTGACCGATTTGAGACCGTCACACCCGACGAAACGCTGACGCTCGACCGGCTCAACAGTCGCGCATCGCTCTTGGATCAGCTCGATTCCGCGCGCCGCACGTTCGATGCGAAGACCACTGACACGCCGTTCGATCGCCACCGGGCACTGGCTCGCGCGGTGCTTACATCCGGCAAGCTCCAAAGCGCCCTCGACGTGCAGAGCGAATCCCCGAAACTGCGTGAGCGCTACGGGATGACGCTGTTCGGCCAATCGTGTCTCGCGGCCCGGCGGTTGCTCGAAGCCGGTGGGAAGTTTGTTACCGTGTGCTGGGACGAATACGGGCTGGTGAACACCGGCTGGGACACGCACGTATATCAGGAGTCCCGCTTGAAGGACGAACTCGGGCCGGGGCTGGATGGTGCGTTTTCGGCGCTGCTGGAAGACCTCGATGCGCGAGGAATGCTGGCGGACACGGCCATTGTGGTCATGAGCGAACACGGACGCACCCCGCGGGTGCAGAACGTGGCCGGCGCCGGGCGCGATCACTGGTCGCGTGCGTACTCGGCGATGTTTGCAGGGGCCGGGTTCGCGAAGGGGCGTGTGGTTGGGCGCACGGACCGCATTGCGGGCGACGTGGCCGAAACGCCGTTCTCGCCGAAAGATGTGGTCGCGACGCTGTTCCACTTACTCGGCATTGACCCTCAAGCCGAGATCCACGACCGGCTCGGCCGTCCGTACCCGATCGGGGGAAATGGTCGCGTGCGGTCCGAACTACTTGCATAGATGTAGTTTGCAATGCCGCGGCGTATTCGGAAGGGCGGCGGATTGTTATTCAGCTCGATGTCCGATTCTGCTGCCCTTGTTACGGTTTTGCTGTTGCTTCTAATTCACTTGTCGGGTAGATTCTGGATGTCCGTTGGTTTTGTGTGAAACCGATGTTCTCCCACACCTTCATACGCCGTTGCGGGTGGGTTATCGCGCTGATCGCGGTTACCTTCCTGTCTCCGAACCGGGCTTCGGCCGGGTGTAGCGGGCATTCGTCGTGGGGTTTCTCACCGCTCCTCGAATCTGAACAGTTTTCGCCACAATCTGGATCGACCGAACAACGCAACTCGATGCCGAAGCCTTGCCAGGGGCCGAACTGCTCCGGTAAGCCGTTGCGCGATTCGGTGCCCGTACCGCCGGTGCCTACCGTACCGGTACCCGTAAAAGATCAAGTGCTCCGACTTGCCTCGCTGAGTGCCGAGGAGCCGGGGCGATTACTCGCTTACGATTCCACATCTCCTCGCCCGATACTTCGGGCCTCGTCTATCTTCCACCCGCCACGGCTCGGTTAATTCCGTCAACGCGCCCTCGCTGCGCACTGTGCCAACGAAAGAAGGCACCAGTCCCGCGTTGCGAAGGTTTGTTTTTGACGGCACATTCGTTCTTTCAATCAGCGCCAGAAACAACGTTATTGGGTGCTCGAAATCGGAGAGGTAACCGCCTCATCGCACTCGTAGCAGTCGCGCCGATTCGGGCCTGATACTTCCGCACAACACGACCTCGTGGGTTCGGTGAGCCGAACTACGCGGTTATTTCACACAATCTGATATGACCTCGAACACGAAAACGAAAGAAGAACGCCAAGCCCTGGGCCTCTGCCGTTTCTGCGACGCCCCCCAAGTTCCCGGCTCGGTGCTGTGCCAACCGCACCGCGAGCGGGAACGCGAACGCGAACGGGCGAAATACGCCGAGCGCAAGGCCAGCCGGGTGTGCATCATCGCCGGGTGCGGCCAACAAGCGGTGAGCGGCTTCATCCGCTGCACCGGGTGCCACGCCAAGTACACCGCCTACCAGTGCGAGTACAAGCGTGAAGCCCGTCGGCGCCAGCGCGAAGCCGTCCGCGCGAGGCGGGCCGAACAGTTCGGCTGCACCGCGACCGCGTGCTAATCCCGTTTGGTGGCGGCCGGCTGATGCCGGCCGTTATTCTTTGGGCCGATGTGCCCGGGCCGACAGCTCGACTGATCGCAGTTGCTTTTTTGAATCCTGTCGACCCTGTTAATCCTGTCAAAAACTCTTCGCTATTCTCACCGGTCGGCTAACTTCGGCAGTTCGTCTGGTATTGGCGTTCACTTCGATCGATCCGGCGCAACCGCGCCGAAAACTGACATCGATCCCACACTACTCGGGGATTAACTTCATTACCCCAAAACACATTGGCCGATACACGCTTCCTGTCGTCGGTTCGGCTCGCTTCGTGCGGGCCGATGAAAAGGGAACCCGGTGCGAATCCGGGACTGCCCCCGCAGCGGTATGCAGGAACAAACGCCGTCACACGCACTGACCCGCGTCGGGTTGGGAAGCGACGGTTAGTAGGTGTGCG
Organism: Gemmata sp. SH-PL17; assembly: GCF_001610855.1. NCBI lineage: Bacteria > Pseudomonadati > Planctomycetota > Planctomycetia > Gemmatales > Gemmataceae > Gemmata > Gemmata sp. SH-PL17. The sequence continues at coordinate 5,886,809 of NZ_CP011271.1, read as the reverse complement.
GTGAGCCGCACGCGCCTGCGAGTCCGAAGACCTGCCGTGCGACCGCGCGAACCAAAAATCGCGCGACATAACCGTGCTTTCGTGGGGAAGGCAGCGGGCGGCTGGTCCGCGCCCGCATGCGCGTTCCTCTCTGCCTTCGCTCACTCCCCGCGCTTTATTGCGTTCATCCGGGAGAGAGCGACGTGACCACTTCCACCATCGATCGCGCTGTAGCGCCACCGCCCGTCAGTCCCTCTCGGTTCCTTGGCCCCCAAGCAATCATGAAGGTTCGCAAGCGCAACGGCGCGCTCGAAGATGTCAACGTGAACAAGATCGTCCGCGCCGTGCAGAGGTGTGCGGGCGGACTGCCGACCGTCGACCCGATGCGCGTGGCCGTGAAGACGATCGGCGGGCTTTACGACGGCGCGACCACCGCGGAGCTCGACCGGCTCTCGATCCAGACGGCGGCCTGTCTCATCGCGGAGGAGCCGGAGTATTCGCGGCTCGCGGCGCGGTTGCTCTCGACGTACATCGACAAAGAAGTCACGAACCAGGACGTTCATTCGTTCTCGCAGTCGATCGCGGCTGGATACCGGCACGGATTGGTGGCCGAGGGGACGTTCGCGTTCGTATCGGCCAACGCCCGCAAGCTCAACGCCGCGGCGGGGGAACAACAACCGGACCTGTTTGAATACTTCGGGCTGCGAACCGTTTACGATCGCTACCTGCTCCGGCACCCCGAAACGCGGCACGTCATCGAGACGCCCGCGTTCTTCTTTCTGCGTGTCGCGTGTGGTCTGGCGGATTTCGCCGCGGACGCGATCGAACTGTTCCGGCTCATGGCCGCGCACCGCTACCTCCCGAGCACGCCGACCCTGTTCAACTCCGGCACCGCGCGCCCGCAAATGTCGTCGTGCTACCTGCTCGACTCGCCTACCGACGACCTCGAAGCGATTTACGACCGCTACGCCGACGTCGCGAAGCTCTCGAAGTTCGCGGGCGGGATCGGGCTGGCGTACCACCGGATTCGCTCACGCGGGTCGCTAATTCGCGGCACGAACGGGCACAGCAATGGGATCGTTCCGTGGCTCAAGACGCTCGATTCGTCCGTGGCCGCGGTCAACCAGGGCGGCAAGCGCAAGGGGGCGTGCTGCGTGTACCTGGAGTCGTGGCACGCGGACGTGGAAGAGTTCCTGGAGTTGCGCGACAACACCGGCGACCCGGCCCGGCGCACGTACAACCTGAACCTCGCGAACTGGGTGCCGGACCTCTTCATGCGGCGTGTGGAATCGGGCGAGGAGTGGTCGCTGTTCGACCCGAAGGTGGTTCCGCACCTGACCGACTTGTTCGGTGAAGCATTCGACGCGGCCTACGTGGAAGCCGAGCGACGCGGTCTCGCGGCGAAGTGCGTGCCGGCCCGTGATTTGTACGCTCGGATGATGAAAACGCTGGCCGAAACCGGCAACGGGTGGATGACCTTCAAGGACGCCTGCAACCGCACCTGCAATCAGACCGCCGCGGACGGGACCGTCGTTCACAGCTCGAACCTCTGCACCGAGATCGTCGAGGTGACATCGACCGGTGAAACCGCGGTCTGCAATCTCGGCTCCGTGAACCTTGCCCGCCACGTTACGGCCGACGGCTTCGACTTCGATGCACTCGCCGAGACGGTGCGGATCGCGGTGCGGTTCCTCGATCGCGTTATTGACGTGAACTTCTACCCGACATCGGCCGCGGCTGCGTCGAACGCGCGCTGGCGCCCGGTCGGGCTGGGGGTGATGGGACTTCAGGACGTGTTCTTCAAACTGAAGCTCCCGTTCGATGCGCCCGCGGCCCGCGACCTCTCGCGCCGCATTCAGGAAGAGATCTACTACCACGCGCTGGCGACCTCCTGCGACCTCGCGGAAGCACGCGGCGCGCACCCGTCGTTCGCCGAAACGCGGGCCGCGACCGGCACGCTCCAGTTCGATATGTGGGGCGTCACGCCGACCGAGCCCGCGCGGTGGGACGCGCTCCGTGCTCGTATTCGCGCACACGGCTTGCGGAACTCGCTCTTGGTGGCCATCGCACCCACTGCCACAATTGCTTCGATCGTCGGTGCTTACGAGTGCATCGAACCGCAGGTGTCGAACCTCTTCAAACGCGAAACGCTCTCGGGCGAGTTCCTCCAGGTGAACCGTTACCTCGTGAATGACCTCAAGTCACTCGGGCTGTGGAACGACGCGGTGCGGGCGAAGATCAAACTCGCCGACGGCTCGGTGCAGGGCCTCGACGAACTACCCGGACACCTTCGCGCGGTGTATCGCACGGCGTGGGAAGTGCCGATGCGGGCGCTCATCGACATGGCCGCTGATCGCGGGCCGTTCATCGATCAGAGCCAGTCGCTCAATCTGTTCCTGGAAAGCCCGACGATCGGCAAGATGTCGTCGATGTACATGCACGCCTGGAAGCGCGGGCTGAAGACCACCTACTACCTCCGCTCCCGGCCCGCGACCGGCATCGCCAAAACGACCGTGACGAAGGCCGCGCCCGCCGACACGACGGCGGTGACGTGCTCACTCGAAAACCCCGGCTCGTGCGAAGCCTGTCAGTAACTGGGGCCTGCTTTTGGGTGGCACAGGCCAGAGGCCTGTGGCGCCTCCACAGGCCAGAGGCCTGTGCCACAAGCAGAAATTCAGACGTCAGCGTGGCACAAGGCGCTCTGCTCTGCCTCACGAATTAAACCAAATTCCCAACAAAATACAGCAATTCACGAGGTTCACGATGCTCCTCGATCCCGGCATGAGCCTGACCCTGCGGCCGATGCGCTACCCCGACTACTTCGAGATGTACAAGGACGCGATCAAGAACACCTGGACGGTGGACGAGGTGGACTTCTCCACCGACCTCACCGACCTGCGGTCGCGCGTCACCCCGGCCGAGCGCCACCTGATTCACCGGCTGGTCGCGTTCTTCGCCACCGGCGATTCCATCGTCGGCAACAACCTCGTGTTGAACCTCTACAAGCACGTGAACGCGCCGGAGGCGCGCATGTACTTGTCGCGGCAACTCTACGAAGAGGCGCTGCACGTCCAGTTCTACCTCACGCTGCTCGACAACTACCTGCCGGAGATGGCCGAACGGGAGGCCGCGTTCGCCGCTGTGGACAACATCCCGTCGATCAAACTGAAGGCCGATTTCTGCTTCAAGTGGATCGATTCGATCGAGGGGCTGGACACGCTCGAAACGCGGGCACACCGCCGGGCGTTCCTGCTGAACCTGATCTGCTTCGCCGCGTGCATCGAGGGCTTGTTCTTCTTTGCGGCGTTCGCCTACGTGTACTTCCTGCGGTCGAAAGGGTTGTTGCACGGTTTGGCGACGGGCACGAACTGGGTGTTCCGCGACGAGAGCGCGCACATGGCGTTCGCGTTCCGGGTGATCGATACCGTGCGCCGCGAAGAGCCGGACCTGTTCGACGCGGAACTGGAAGCGCAAATCGTCGCGATGCTGCGAGAGGCCGTCGAGTGCGAAACGACGTTCGCCCGCGACGTGTTGGGGATGGGGGTCGCCGGGCTGTCGCTCACCGACCTTCGGAGCTACCTGGAGTACGTCGCCGATCGGCGTTTGGAAGCTCTCGGTGTCGCACCCGTATTCGGTGCGAAGAACCCGTTCGACTTCATGGACCTGCAAGACGTCCAGGAGCTGACCAACTTCTTCGAGCGCCGCGTGTCGGCGTACCAACTCGGCGTTACCGGGGCGGTGGCGTTCGGCGAAGATTTCTGATGATTTGAATGCGGCACGGCCCTGGCGAACGGTTTCACCCAGGGTCGTGTTGCGAGCACGTTACGCGGTCTTCTCACGACCGAATTCATCGAGTCCGTATCGCGCGAAGATTTCCGCGGGCGTTACCCACACGACTTTGCCGTCGCGCGATTCACACACCGGACGGCCCAACCGGGCGTGTTCGAGAAGCATGTCTCGGAACGCGGTTTCCAGAGCGGTATCGATCTTTGCGTGGTCGATCAGGTCTTCCGTTGGCAACGTTGTTGGTTCAAGCATCTTCGGCGCTCCTATTGAACCGTTCCCACGTGTCGGGATCGAGAATCGTGTCGAAGTAGTTGTTGTTGAAAGCAATCAGCTTCGGTCGCCCGTTGCTATTATCATACACCTGCCACGTTGTCGCTACCGGTCGATACAGTTCCAGGAAATTGCGCACGCTGCGAGTGTACCGTCTGCGGATCGTCTCATCGGGTACGTGGTGCCCTCCGGCTCGCACCCTAACGGCCACCCGGTTGATTGCCAGTTCGGGTGCATTGAGCCAATAGTAGAACAAGTGGACCACATACCCACTCAGGCGCAACTCTCCCAACCAGTCCGCGTAGGTGCGGCCCGCAAGCGTGGTTTCCAGTGCGAAACTTCGGCGCCGTGTGGCGAGGTCGCGCAAGTGCTCCAGCATCACGCGACCGGCTTTAATTGCTTCTGATTCTGGGTCGAAAGCGTTTAAACCTCGTGCGATAGTATCTGCGTTTACAAATATGGGCATCTTCATCCCGATACGCAGAATGGGATCGGCGGATGACGATTTCCCCGCTCCATTAATACCACCAAGAATCGCAACTTGCGGGGCCGGAGTTGAAGGCGTAGTCACGGGCGACTCCTTTGCTGTGCGAAAACGGTCAACACAGTGAACCAATGCGCCTCATCGAATCACGGGCCGTGTTCGTAGAGCACTTCGCACAGTTTGCCGAGCGCTTTCCCCTCGCGCGATGAAGTGACGCCTTCCGGGAGCGGCACGTTGTTCACGATGATGCAGAAATAGAGTTCGGTTCCGTTCTTTGTGGTCATCGTGCCGGCCAGCGCCTTGCTCTTGAGTAGGAACCGCTCGTTCGCGTTGTCGTACCAGATGAGCGTGCCGGTTTTTGCGGACGCCTTTCCGCGCGCCGGGCTGTCTTCCTTCACCGATTCACTGAGCGTGCCATCCACGCCGAGTACGGGTAACGCGGCCTTGTATGCGTCCCACTCCGGGCGCTTCGCCATGCCTTGAATGACTTGCACTGTGGCTCGCGCGCTCGCGTGGTCCGCCGGCGACCCGCCCGCACCACCACCGAAGGAAACCGCGCTCGTATCCACACCCAGTTCCTTCAGAATTTTGGCCTGCTCCTTGAGGCCCGATTCCACCGTGGTTTGACCTTTCGATGCAGCAAGCAGTGCCGGTAACGTGCTCGCGTACAAGTTGTGGCTCACCTTCAGCGTGACGCGGAGCGTGTCTTTGAGCGGAGCGGAGGTGAACGTCGCGACCTTGCGGAGCTTCTCGTAATCACTTTTCGCGGGAAGAGGGCTGGGGGCGGGGCGGAGCACCGCGCACTGGACCTGCACTCCGTTGCGACGCAGTGCTTCGATAAAAAGCGCCCGGGCGAAAAGGGTCGGTTCGTCCACGTTGTAGATCCGGACGTGGGGCTTACTCCCGACGGGCACTTTGCCGCGAACGGCGAACTGTGTCGGCCCAACGGCGAGCAGGTGGAGGTTCGCCGACGATTTTTCCGAACCCGTTCCAACGCTCGCGTCGAGCGTGTAGAAGGACGTTTCGGGCCGCATCACGACTTTCGCCGGATCGCCTTCTTTTTCGCCCGGCGTCACGATCACGTCGATTGCGTTGTCGTTCACGACGATCGGCGAGATCGAGTCCGGTCCGCTCCCGGTACCGCGTGAGCGGGCGAACAGCCGGTCGTCGATGAGCACTTCGCCGTCGATCTGTGTGATTCCCGCGGCTTTCACCTGCTTGGCGAGGTCGTTCAGGGCCGCGAGTGGGTCCGTGTCGGTCACTTCACAGTCGCCAAATCCGCCGTTTGCGTAGGTGTGGTCCTTGTCCTTGAAAACGATCTTCCCGTCTTTGGAGGTACGCCCGCCGAACATGAGATCCCCGGACGCGACCAGAATTAAGTCGCCGCGAAGTGTCCCTTTGAGCGCAAGTCCGCGCTGGTACACGTGAGTTTCCTGCTTCTGATCCGGCCCTAGGGCGACCAGCGCAGCCGCGCTCGAAAAGAGCTTCGTGACGGACGCGGGCGCGAGCGCCGCGTCGGGGTTGCGCGAGTAAACGGTCGCGCCGGTCTTCGCGTCGGTGACCAGAATGCCCCAGGAGGCGTGCTTGTAATCGGGAGCTTCGATAACGGCTTCCAGTTTTTCCGAAAGTGCGGCAGGAGGGGCGGCCGCGGCGGGTACGATCCAGACAAGTGCGAGCAATACGAGCGCGAGCGGGGAACGGGCACGGACCACGGCGACCGCCTTTCCGGTTGGGGAACGTGACGCGAAGATCATGGTACCACAGTACGTTGCGTGTGCGAGTGCGCTGAGCGGAGTGGTTGACTTTGGTCTGCGGCCCCGTCGATGGTATGATCAGTTTTAATGGGGGCCTTATGATACAAACCATTCTGAACAAGCGCCGGAGGCGACTCAGAATCACCGTTCCCGCGCTGGCGCGTATGAGCGGTGTACCGACTGCAACGGTCCGTCAACTTCTCGTTGATCCAACCGGGGTCCGTTTTGAACACGTCGTGGCGGTCGGTCGCGTCCTCGGGTTAGATCTGGCGACGGCACGCCGCGTGTCGGTGAATCGCGTTCTGCGCGACCGCGCGCTCGCAAAAGCGCGATACGTTGCTAGGTTCGTTCAGGGAACACAAGGTCTGGAAGCGGCAGCGGTTGACCCGGCCGGTTACGAGCGCATCATCGAAGTCGCGGCTCAAGCCCTGCTCGCGGGTAACAAACGGAAACTCTGGGATGAAGACTGATCCGGGTTGGGTGCCCATTCCGGGCGAAACTCCCATCGACGATGTGTCCGGGTTGCTCATCAAGGACATCGGAACCCGCGGGCAGTTGAACCAAGCCGAGGCGGAGAACATCACTCTCGTTGTGGCCAAGTATTTCGTCGGCCGGCTGACCGAGGTCGATGCACCGTTCACGTTCGATTGGGTGTTCGCGCTTCACAAGGAAATGTTCGGCCGCGTCTGGGCTTGGGCGGGTACACCGCGAACCTGCAACCTCAATCTCGGGTGCCCCGCACACGACGTCAAGGCCAACGTTCTCGGCCTCGTTCAAGACATTTCGTATTGGGGGAAGGGGCCGTACTCCTTGATCGAGGACGCCGCACTCCTGCACTACCGCGCCGTGAAGATTCACCCGTTCCTGAATGGGAACGGGCGGTGGGCTCGAATGCTCGCCAACATCTGGTTACGGCTCCACGGTTCCGACCCGGTTCTGTGGCCGGAACCCCAGATAGGCGAAGTCAGTCCGATCCGATCGGAGTACATTGCCGCGATTCAGGCGGCCGACCGGCTCGACTATGCGCCACTCGTCAAATTGCACCAGCAGTACGCTTCCAGGTGACCCCGTACCGCCGGCCACCCTTGACGCACTACGCCGCGCGGACTAGCGTGAGACGGGTTGATTCACACCAATGAAGTTCGCAACGCGGCGGTTTCACACAATGCCCGGTACGTGCGTGGTCGGTTTGCAGTGGGGGGACGAGGCGAAGGGTAAGATCGTCGATCTCCTCGGCGATGGCTTCGATATCGTGGTGCGGTACAACGGCGGCGCCAACGCCGGGCACACGGTCGTTGTCAACGGAAAGAGCTTCAAACTCTCCCTTCTCCCGACCGGGGTGATCCGGTCGAACGTCCAGTCCGTCATCGGGAACGGGGTCGTCGTGTACCCGCCCCGGTTCATCGAAGAACTCGAATCGCTCGTGAAGCAGGGCGGGCTCGATGTGTCCGGGTCGCTGTTCGTGAGCGACCACGCGCACGTCATCTTCCCGTACCACATGGAAGAGGAGCGGCTGCTCGAAAGCGGCTCCGAGGGGAAGATCGGCACCACCGGGCGCGGGATCGGGCCGTGCTACCAGGACAAGGTCGGCCGGCGGTTCGCTATTCGTGTCGGCGAACTGCTCCAGCCGGACCACCTGCGCGAACGACTGCGGTTCGTGGTGCCGTTCAAGAACAAGCTCATGAGCGCGCTCGCGGGCGGTACGGCGCCGAAGGTCTTCGACCCCGAAGCGGTCGCGACCGAGTACCTGACCTACGCGGAACGCCTCCGGCCGTTCGTGCGGGACACCACGCGCTTCCTGCACGACGCGATCGCGGCCAACAAGCGAATCATTTTCGAGGCCGCGCAGGGCAGCTTGCTCGACGTGGACCACGGCACGTACCCCTACGTCACCAGTTCGAGCAGCCTCCCGTCCGGCATTTGGGGCGGGTCCGGCGTGCCCGCAAAGCACCTGAAGCGGATCATCGGCGTGGTGAAGGCGTACACGAGCCGCGTGGGGCAAGGGCCGTTCCCGACGGAACTGAACGACGGGCTGGGCGAGCAAATTCGGACTGTTGGGCGCGAGTTCGGCACCGTGACCGGGCGCCCGCGGCGCGTCGGTTGGCTCGATTCGGTGGCCGTGCGCTACACTGCGGCGCTCGCCGGTGCGGACGAAATCACGCTGATGCTACTCGACGTGCTGAGCGGCATCCCGGAACTGAAGATCTGCACCGCCTACGAACTCGACGGTTCGCGCATCACGCACTTCCCGAGCGACGCGCACCTGCTGGCGCGGTGCAAGCCGGTGTACGAGACGCTGCCGGGCTGGACCGAAGACCTGACCGCGGTGCGCGCGATCTCGGACCTGCCGAGCGCGGCCCGGCGCTACATCGACCGCGTCGCCGAGCTGATCGGGCTGAAGGTGTCCGTGGTGTCCGTCGGTCCCGGGCGCGAACAGACGATCATGGTGTAGACGCAACACTTGGACTGATGCTAGCGCTAATGAACGCACCGCGGGCTGAAACGCCCGGTTCACCCGGCCCGCGGTGTCATCAGTTGAGTGTGTCGTGTCATTGTCAAACCGGTATTCGTCGGGTGTAATGAACGACACGCGAATACCAGATGGCAGATGTAGCTAACGGATCACGTTTTTCGGGTACGCGACCGGTGAGTTGAACGGGAAATGTTAGCATTTGTTAGCCGCCGAAAGAACCGTTGAGGGCGTCCGGTCGTATCGAAGTGTTGGATGCGTCAGTGTTTGGGGCGATTCTCGCTGGGGATAGTGTGGGATACGCCCGGAATTGTTAGCAATTGTGAATCGCGCCTCGCTTTTGTGTGGATCTGTGTGCCGGTCCACGTGCCTTTGTGGTGCAACTGAATGATTTCCACTGCGCACGAACCCCGCGAATACGCCCGCTCGGTCGGACTCGATCCGGCCCGGTTGCCGCGCCACATCGCCATCATCATGGACGGCAACGGGCGGTGGGCACAGCGCCAGGGCAAGGAACGCGCCGAGGGGCACGAGCGCGGCGCGCACTCCGTCGACGTGATTACCGAAGAGTGCTGCCGGCTCGGGATCGGCCAACTCACGTTGTACTGCCTCAGCTCCGAGAACTGGAAGCGTCCGAAGCCGGAAATCGACTTCCTGATGGCGCTCCTCAAGCAGTACCTGCTCGCGGAACGAGAGAAGATCCAGGAACAGAACATCCGGTTCACGGTGATCGGTCGGCGCTCGGGGCTGCCTGATGAAGTGCTCGCTGAGATCGACGAGAACGTGCGCCTCACGCAGCACAACACCGGGCTGACGCTGTGCCTCGCGATTAACTACGGCAGCCGCGCCGAGATCGTGGACGCGGTGCAGTCGCTTGCGGCGCGCGTGAACCGCGGGGATCTACAGCCGGAAGAGATCGATGAAGCGGCCATCTCGGGGGCGCTGTACACGGGCGGGATGCCGGACCCGGACCTGCTCGTCCGCACCGCGGGCGAGATGCGCGTGAGCAACTACCTTCTCTGGCAGATCTCCTACGCGGAAATTTGGGTCACGCCGAAGTTCTGGCCCGAATTCGACGCCGGTCTGCTGCACGACGCGCTCCGTGACTTCTCGCGGCGCGAACGGCGCTTCGGCGGACTGACCACGGACACCACCACATGACCGACCCACGAGCGCATTCGTAATGATCCGAACGCGACTGGTAGTCGGATCGCTCCTCGCGCTGGGAGCTTGTGGCGTGCTGTTCGGCGACTCGTGGCTCGCGCGCAGCGGGTTCGCGTGGTTCCCGTTCCTGTTCGCCTTCCTGATGCTCGCCGGTGCCCTCGGCTCCCGCGAACTCGTTCGACTCATCCCCGCCGTACACCGCCCGTCCGAAGGGCTTGTCACCTGCGGTGTACTGCTCGCACTGCTCGCGAACTGGTACCCCGCCATCCACCAGCAGTTCAGCCTCGTACCCGCATCAGTGTGGGCGCTGGTCGCGTGGATTCTCGCGACTGTGCTGATTGCGGCGTTCCTGCTGGAAATGCGCCGATACACCGGCGAACCAGGAGTCGCGGTTCCGCGCCTTGCGCTGACACTCTTTGCGGTCGCGTACTTGGGCCTCCTGGCGTGTTTCTTCGCGCAAATCCGCTGGCTCGTGCCTGATGCCGACACGAGCGCGATCATGCTCGCGCTGGTCGTGTTCGTGCCGAAGGGGAACGACATCGGGGCGTTCTTCACGGGCACGTTCCTCGGCCGGCACAAGATGACGCCCGTGCTCAGCCCCAAGAAGACGTGGGAAGGGTTCGCGGGCGGAATGACGACCGGCGCCGCGGTCGCGGTGGGCTTCTCGTTCATGGGCGACGTGTTCCGGCACGGCATCCCGGAAGCCATTGCGTTCGGGCTGGTAGTGGGGCTGGCGGGGGTACTCGGCGACCTGGCCGAATCGCTCATCAAACGTGACGGCCAGATGAAGGACGCTTCCAAGAGCATCCCCGGTTTCGGCGGCGTACTCGACGTGATCGATTCGGTACTTTTTGCGGCTCCCGTCGCGTATCTGTGGTTCAGTTGGCACTAAAAGCCGATCTACTGTCTGAGGGACACGCACGAAAGGAACGAACTCGCCGCCGACTTCGTGTGTCCCTGTGCGAACTTCGTACTTCTGCGTCGCAAGATTGGAACTTCAACATGGCCGATTCGCTGGTGACGCGCACGCTGACGATCGAGGACCGCGACGAGGCGGTGATCCTCTTCGGCCCGCGCGATCAGCACTTGCGCGCCCTCCGCGATGCGTTCGCGGTGAAGGCCGTGTATCGCAGCGGGGAACTGAAGATCGAGGGCACCGCCGAAGCCGCGGAGCAGTTCGAGCGCGCACTTCAACAGGTGCGCCAGGTCGCCCGCAAACACGGTAAGCTCGATGCGAAGGACGTGACGGGCGTGATTGATGTGATCCGCGGCGGAACCACACGCGGAACGGGATCGGTCGTCGCAACGGAGGGGGGGCGCAACCTGCGCACGCGGACCGACGGCCAGGGCCGGTACGTGCAGGCGCTCCAGTCGCACGACGTGGTGCTGTGCGTCGGCCCGGCGGGTAGCGGGAAGACGTACCTCGCGGTCGCGTGGGCCGTGTCGCTGTTGCGCAGCAAACAGGTGCGGAAGATCGTGCTCGTGCGCCCCGCGGTCGAAGCGGGCGAGCGGCTCGGGTTCCTGCCCGGCGACCTCGTCGCGAAGATCAGCCCGTACCTCCGGCCCCTCTACGACGCGCTCGCGGACATGATGGAACCGGATACGGTGAAGAAGCACATGGAGAGCGAGGTCATCGAGATCCTGCCACTGGGGTACATGCGCGGCCGGACGTTGTCGCATGCGTGCATCATTCTGGACGAGGGCCAGAACGCGACCGTCGAGCAGATGAAGATGTTCCTGACCCGGATGGGAACGAACTCGAAGGTCATCGTGACCGGCGACATGACGCAGACCGACCTCCCGCGCACCGTGCGGAGCGGTCTGGCCGACGCCGTTCACCGGCTGCGCGACGTCGAGGGGCTGTCGATCGTGTACCTCGACCAGACGGACATCGTGCGGAACCCGCTCGTGACGCGGATCGTGAAGGCCTACGAGGATGAGTCGCCCCGCGGCCGCAAGCCGACGGCGTAAGGAGAAATCGATGAGCCGGCGGTATTGGATCGCTACCGGGTTGGTCGCGTTCTTCGTACTCGTCGCCGCTGCTTTCTCGACGAAGGAGCTAGACGCGCATTACAACTCAGAACAAACAATTCTTCGGGCGAGGTACGTGCTCCAATCGTGCGAGGTGTATCGAGGAGATCCGGCATCGGGGGGAAAGTATCCGGTCGCGCTCTTGGACCTTCACAAGCGACCTTCCGAGGGAAAGTCGTTCTTACCAGACGGGGATTCGGATCTCTTGGACATGTGGGGCAATCCGTATCGCTACGCTGTCATTGCCAATGCGCACGGTGAGCAAGAGGTCTACGTGTGGGCCGAGCGGGTCGTCAGGGGCAAACTGAAATTACTCGGGGCGAAGCGGAACGCAGACGGGGGGATCGAGTTATTTGGTTTGGAGAAGTGAAGTGTGAGATTGTAATCACAACTCACTTTAATGAGCGGGTACAACGAGTGACTGGATATCTCGACGAGACCGCGTTTATTATCACTCCGCGCTTCGTGTGAAGCGCCCCACCTTTCGACGCGATCCAGGATCAGTGCCGATGGCCCGTGACGGCTCGATTCCGCTCGTTCGGGGCTGGTTGGTAGCCGCGCTCTGGCTCGCGGTCCTGGCCGCGTTGACCGCTCAGTGGTGTTTCAGTGCGTCGCCGCTAATCGGCGCGACCTACGACGAAGCGTTTTACTTGGATTCCGGGTTGGAGGCCTGGCGCGGGTGGACCCGCACGGACGGGCGCCCCCGGGCGTTCTTTCACGAAACTACAGCCATTTATGGCACGATGCCGCTCCCGGTCGACGCGGTCACGCTCCCACTTTACTACCACGAGCGGCAGTCGGGCGCGCGGCTCGAAACGCCGGAAGAGAAGTTCGCGCTGCTGCCGCTGGCGCGTGCCGTGACACTCGGTTGGTTGTGGTTGCTCGTCGTCTCCGCGTGGCGCCTGGGGCGGGCGGCCAGCGGACCTTGGGCCGGGCGCCTTGCGGCCGGGTTTATTGCGGCCGACCCGAACATTCTGGGGCACGCTTCACTCGCCACCACGGACGTCGCAGTGAGCGCTGCACTCATGGCGTTCACTCGGGCCGTTTACACCGGGCGCGCGGGCCATTGGTGGAAGCGGTTAGTGCTTCCGGGACTGTGGTTCGGTGTCGCGGCGCTGTGCAAGATTTCCGCATTGCTCTACGGTGGCATCACCCTGGTCGTGCTCGAAGTGTGCTACCGGTTCGCGTCTGGCGGTTTGTCGCGCCCGGACGGGGGCGACTGGAAGGCGTGGGGAGTGAAGGCTGCCGGAACCGTGTTCCGGTCTGTGTTGAATACAGCGGCGATCCTGGTAATCGGTCTCGCCATTGCGGTCGAATACTTCGGTCACCCCGAACCGGGCCGGTACCCGTTCGCGCGGGTCGCGGAAGCGATGCCCTCCACGGAGCCCCTGAAACCCGGCTACGAGGCGTGGGCCAAAGAATACCCCCGTGTTCCGCACGCGGTCTGCGCGTTCGCGTTCCAGTGGTGGTTCAACGCGCAGGCCCGGCCCACGTTTCTGAACGGCACTTTCTATCCAGAAGGGTACCGCTATTATTTCCCCGAACTCCTGTTGATGAAAGTGCCGCTGCCGATCTTCCTCCTGATGTTCGCCGCACTCGCGCGGGTGCGAGCCGCGGCGCATCCGCTCACGTTCGTCGCGCTCCTGTTGCTCACCGTCCTTCTGAAAGCGAACCTCCAAATCGGGTTGCGGCTCGCGTTCCCGGCCGTCGCGTTGGGCTACGTCGCGCTCGCGGTCGCCCTCGAACGCGGGTACGCACACTGCGCGGCGTGGGTCGGTTTCCCCGCGGTGCTGGCGCTGGCCGGGATCTCGGTGTGGGTGTGGCCGAACGGGTTGGGGTACCTGAACCAGGCGCACGGCGGCCCGGGTACGGCGCACTGGCGCGTAGCGGACTCCAACGGCGATTGGGGGCAGGGGGTTCCCGAACTCCGGGCGTGGTACGAGGCGAACGGGCGCCCGCCGATCTGGGTGTGGTACTTCGGTGTGGACCCCGCGGTTAGCGCGCCCCCGTTCGGGCGCTTCGACCCCGACCGCCAACTTCCGGAGATCACGAACGAGGTAGAGCTGCGCCGCGCGGTCGGTCCACACATCCTGGCAGTGGGGCACACGGTCGTGTCCATGTACCCGGACCTGACCCCCTCGAAAACGATGACTCTGGAGTACCTGCGCACGCGGCGCCCGCTCGCGCGCACGTCCACGTTTACCCTTTACGATTTCCGCGACGAGGAGAACGGCCCGCCGCCGCTTGAGTAATTCGAGCTGGAACGATTGCCCCCACGGAGGTTCGCTGTGATTCGCTTCACCAGTGCCAGGATGTTCGTGAGCTTGCTCGTGTTGTCGAGTTGTGCGCTCGCACCAGGGGCGGAGCCGGCCGTTCCGCTCATCGGGTACACGGAGCTGAAGACGAACCTCCCCGGTAGCCGGCACGCCAACGTGCGCACGATGCGGGCTGTGGTCGTGAAAGCCGATGGTACGGGTCGGCACCTTGTCGCCGAAGAACTGGCGAAGGAACCCGACACCTGGACCCAGTTCGCGGGTTGGTCGCCGGACGGCAAGTCGGCAGTTATTGGTGCCGGGTGGCAGTCGCCCGAGAACGCGAAGTGGGAAGAAGCAAACAAGCAGTTCCGGATGGAAGAGGGCAAGTGGAAGCTCGATTCGTGCTTGCTCGACTTCGCGTCGGGCAAAGTCACAAACGTGACGGATGTGGATCGCGTCAGCCACTACAACGGCGGCTTGTTCTTCCTCCCGGATGGGCGCGGGCTGGGGTTCACGCCGCTGATTAAGGGTGTCTCGAAGCCCTACCTCATGGACCTGGACGGGCGCAACAAGCGCGACGTATCGGGGAAGGGGGGCGGGTTCGCCTACGGGTACAGCGCCTCGCCCGACGGGAAGTTCATTTGCTACCACGAGAACTATCAGCTTTACGTTTCCGACGCGGACGGCGCGAACAAGAAGCACATCAAAACCGACCACCCGTTCGACTTCGCGCCGAAGTGGGCGCCGGACGGGAAGTGGCTCCTCTTCGTGAGTGGCGAACACTACAACTGTCACCCGCACATCGTTCGGCCCGACGGGACCGGGTTGAAGAAGCTCGCCGATCGCGGCGGGTATCGGGGAGTGATCGAGTTCCTGGACGTGTTCGATTTCCACGGCGGGAGCAGTGACACTCCCGTGTGGTCCGTTGACGGCGCGCTGGTTTACTTCACCGCGAAGGTCGGCAAGAGCGTGGAACTGTTCCAGACGACGCTCGACGGCCGGCCCACTCAACTCACCAAATCCGCGGACGGTTCTTTACACTACCATCCGCAACCGTCGCCGGACGGGAAGTGGATCGCCTACGGTTCGATGCGCGACGGGGTTCGCAACATTTACGTCATGAACCTGTCCGATCGAACCGAAAAGCGGATCACAGATTTGAAGGCCGGTGCCGGCGCGATGTGGCCCCACTGGCAACCGGTCGGCGCCGGGCGGTAAGTGCTCTCCCAGGTGAAACGATGTCGAATACCAATTCCGAGATTCGCTACCGGGTAAGTGATCTGATCGAGTACACCACCGCGCTGTTCACCGCAGCCGGAACCGACGGCGACAAACCGGCGACGATTGCCGCGGGGCTGGTCGAAGCGGATTTGCTCGGCCACACCACGCACGGTTTGCAACTGGCCCCGACCTATCTCGGAGAACTGGAATCCGGTGGGATGACTTCACGGGGCGAGCCGGAGGTTGTGGCGGATCGCGGCGCGACGGTGACCTGGGGCGGGCGCCGGCTCCCCGGCGTGTGGCTCGCAACGAAGGCCGTGGACCTCGCGGTTGAGCGCGCTTCGACTTACGGCGTCGCAACGGTCGTCATTCGGCAGAGCCACCACATCGCGTGCCTCGCAGCGTTCCTCCAGCGTGCGACCGATCGCGGGCTGATGATTACGATCGCCAGTTCGGACCCGGCCGTGGCCAGCGTCGCGCCGTTCGGGGGGCGAAAGGCGGTGTTCACCCCGGACCCGTTCGCGGTCGGCATCCCGACCGACGGCGACCCGATCCTGATCGACATCAGCGCTTCGATTACGACGAACGGAATGGCGGGCCGGCTCCGACGCGAGGGGAAGAAGTTCCCAGGTCAGTGGGCGCTCGATGCTTCCGGCACACCGACGGACGACCCGAACGTGCTGTTCACCAATCCGCCGGGCTCGCTCCTTCCGCTCGGGGGAGCCGAATACGGACATAAGGGCTTCGGGCTGGCGCTGATGGTCGAAGCGCTCACACAGGGGCTGAGCGGGTTCGGGCGGGCCGAAGCCCCGACTCAGTGGGGCGCGTCGGTGTTCGTGCAGGTGATCGATCCGTCGGCGTTTGGTGGACTCGATGCGTTCCGGCGCGAAACGGGATGGCTCGCGAATGCCTGCCGCGCTAACCCGCCGGTTCCCGGTGTCGAGGCGGTCCGCGTGCCGGGTCAGCGCGGGTTGGCGAACAAGAAACGCGCGCTGGTGGAAGGTGTCGCGCTGTATCCGGGCATCATTGACGCGCTGGAACCGCACGCGACGCGGCTCCGCGTGACGCCCCCGCGCCCGATTGGGGGATGAGCCGTTACCGTCGCGGGCACTTGTTGCGGTTCATGCTTGCGGTCCAACCCGAAGCGCCCCACCAGTTCCGGAGTTGCTGGCGCGCGGGCGGCGGAAAGTGGCGCGAGAAGTTCAGGCTGATGCGCCCGCCCTGGCGCACCACGCCCCACACTCGACCGGTGGCGATTCGATGGTCGGTCGCGACTTCGTGAACCCGTTGCAGGAACGGCGAGGTTACGGTTCCCGTAGTGGAACGCACCTCTCCGCGGACGACCGTGACTACGAAGTACGGCTCCGGCTGGGCCGCGCCCCACAATCCCCACGCGACAGCCACCGCGATTGCGAGCACAAGCCCCTGGGCGAACAACTCCATTCGTGCATCCTCTGAGCACGGGTGAGAACTGAACTCAAGAGGATGCTAAATCGAACGCGCGGGGAATGCAACCGGCTCACAGACCGTCGCTCATGTTCACGTCGGCGATGTAGTTCTCGTAGCGGTTGTAATCCTTCCGCCACGTGAGGGTGATTTCGCCCGTCGGACCGTTACGCTGTTTCGCGATGATGACTTCGAGGACGTTGTCCTCCTGGCCGTCGAACTTGCCCGGGCGGTGCAGCATCATACAGGTGTCGGCGTCCTGTTCGATCGACCCCGATTCGCGGAGATCGGAGAGCCGCGGCTTGTGGTCCTGGCGGTCTTCGGAGGCCCGGTTCACCTGGGCCAGTGCGATCACCGGGATGTGCAGTTCGCGCGCGAGGAACTTCAACCGGCGGCTGATCTGCGCGACCTGTTCCTGGCGCGGGTCGCGGCGGTTCTCTGGCTCGATGAGCTGCAAGTAGTCGATCACGATGAGCTTCAGCCCGCCGTCCCGTTCGTGCTTCTTCTGGAGGCGCCGGGCGCTGGCCGCGATCTGGATCATGGTGCGGCTCGGGGTATCGTCGATGTAGAGCCGGCACCGGCGCAGGATGTCGCCCGCGTCCATCAGCTTCTGGAGGTCATCCGAGTTGAGGTGCCCCTTACGCACGTTGTGGCTGGGCACCCGCGACTGGCAGCACAGGAGGCGCTCGGCCAATTCGATGCGGGCCATTTCGAGACTGAAGAACATCACAACCGGTGATTGGCCCGTCATTGCTCCTTCCGTGATGATGTTTCGGACCATATTGAGCGCGAACGCGGTCTTCCCGACGGATGGTCGTGCGGCAATGATGACGAGTTCGGTGTTGTGTAACCCCGCGGTCATGTTGTCGAGGTCGACGTAACCGCTGGGCAACCCGCTGATCGCGAGATTATCTTGGCCGATACGCGAATCGAGCCGGTCGAACGCTTCCTTGACCACGGTCGAGAGCACGGCCGTCTCGCCCACCATCCCTTGCTTCGCGACTTCCATGATCTTGCGCTCGGCCTGCGCGACCAACTCGTCGCCGGACTGCGTGCGGTCGTAGGCGTCGCGGAGGATCTCGTTGCTGGCGTGGATTAGTCCGCGCACCATCGCGGTGTCTTTGACGAGCTTCGCGTGGTACTCGGCGTTGGCCCCGGTCGGGACGGCTTCCCATAACTCGACGAGATACGCCTGCCCGCCCACGTCTTCGAGCTGCTTGTTCTTGCGCAGCCGCTCGTACAGCAGCACGAGGTCGATGGGCTGAGCATCGGTCGCGAGGTCGCAGAGCGCCTGATAAATCTTCTGGTGCGCGTCGAAGTAAAAGTTGTCTGTGATGATGTGCTGTTGTACGGTCGGCAGAGTGTCCGGGTCGCGCAGAATACCCCCGAGCACGCCGCGCTCGGCTTCGCGGTTCTGGGGCGGGAGACGATCGGTTAGTTGGCTGTCGTTGGACATTGCGAGTAGCTCACGGCTTACGGCGAATCGGGCGTGTGCGACCGGGAACACGCACACAGGGGCCAGCGCGATTGATAACGGGCGGCGCGGAAAAATGGAAGGCCGCCGCCGCGGAGTAGAGAAGGGGGCGGGACCGTGGGCGAATGGGTCGTCGGGGCGGGATCGGAAAGGACGGGATGAGCGCTTCCGCGGGCGCGCCGTTATTCGGCACCGAGCGCTTCGATCCGCGCCCACAGATCATCCGGAACGGGCATCACGGAAAGGCGCGCCTGCTTCACCAGTTCCCACGACGCGAACGCTTTGTCGGCTTTGATCGTGGCCAGCGACACGGGCGCCGCAAGTTGGCGGAGCGGCTTGACCGTGACCGCGACGCACTTGCCTGTTGTGTCCGTGGGGTCCGGGGTCGGGTCGGCCGCTACTTCCATCACGCCTACAACGGACTTCAGTTTGCCAGTGGCGTAGAAGAAGACGAGGTCACCCTTTTTTACGGTGCGCAGGTGCTTTTGTGCGAGCGCGTTCGTCACGCCGGTCCAAGTGGTGGAGCCGTCGCGTTCGAGGTCCGCGAAGCTGTACGTTTCGGGTTCTTCTTTGAACAGCCAGTGTGCCATGAAACGAGCGCCTCGGCGAACAAAACAGGTGTCTGCGTGCGTAGAATGGTGCGGCGTGGTCCCGGCTGTTTGCTTCTCTGTTTTGCACCACGAGTGCCGGGGCCACGTCGTTATTTTATCGCTTGTGCGCCCGCGGTTCGTGCGCGACCAAATCTACCCGAGCGAGGGCGGTTTTGCTAATTCTCGGGCGTTCCTGGGAGAAGCCCACCCGTCTACAAACTCCACACAACCACCCGGCTGGCTCGCTGTGTTGGGGCCACGGTAAGTTAGTGCCCTTGGCTCTTACAACAGTCCCGAAGTTCGCGCGTCTGCATCGAACTCTTAATGCGTTCCACACCCAAAGTGAGAATTCCAACTTCAACGCTGAGTACGGGCCTGCTCCTCTGCTACCTTCCACGTTACTCAACATTATCGCACCGTCGACGGCACGGCTACGCATGAGGCTCCGGAGATCCATCGCAACATTCGGCCCGCGCCCCGTGGACCCACATCGTTTCTGAGACGCGAGGGTTCATGAAGGTGCTGGCCGAGAAGGACGGAAAAGATCCCGGGTTCACCGCGTTCGGCCCCGAGGCCGGAGAGGTCGTGGCTGTGGTTCAGGCGGCGATGGCCACGGTCTTGGTGACCTTTTCGCCGGCGTTCCGCGTGACTTCACGCTGCTGTGTCCGCCCGTTTCTGTTCGGGCGGTGCCAGGATACGTTCCCACCACTTGTGCGTACAGGACTAGCACCTGTACTCGGTTTTGACGAAATCGCCCTCTGCCTCGCCGATTTGTTTGATCTCAGCGCGTAATCGGGACGAGTTCTTCTCGGCGCCCCATTTGGACTGTGCCTTGCCACTTAACCCTCGCGCCAAAGCGGGCTTACAGGCTTCTCCGAGGCGCAGGGGCTGCCGCGGCGCCTCTCCGGTACCCCCCCCGCTCAGTTGGACGTATTCCCCGTCTCGTAGGACGCCCGGAGTGGGCTGTTCAAATTTTGGCCAATCACCATCGATCTAAATCAAGTGTGTGCAAACAGTACGCTTTTTCACACCGTGTGCTAGGGTTGTCAGGCAAACTCTTCGCTTGAGTCACGATACTCAATTGTCTCGCTGTTGCCGTCGGATGGGTAGTTGAGGCGAAAGTATCGCGGGGCTTGGTACTTGTGTGCTTGGCCCGGCTCTGAACTGGCGAAGTTGTGGTTCCTCACCCGTACCGAAGAGAGGTTAGTTGTGAGTGCACCCGATACGAACGAGGCGACCGAGCTCGTGGCCGACGGGAACCAGTTCCTGGCGTTCCGTTTGGGGGACGAGGAGTACGGGCTGGAGATCCTGCGCGTGCAGGAGATCAAGGGGTACTCGAAGATCACCCCGCTGCCCAACACGCCCCACGAGATCAAGGGCGTCATGAACCTGCGCGGGGCCGTGGTCCCGATCATCGACCTGCGCGCCCGGCTCGGGCTGCGCGAGGCCGAGTACACCGTGTTCACGGTCATCATCGTCGTCACCGTGGGCACCAAGATCGTGGGCCTGGTCGTGGACGCCGTGTCCGACGTGCTCAACGTGAAGCCCGAGGTGATCGTTCCGACGCCCGATTTGGGCGCGGGCGTGGACGTCTCGTTCCTCACCGGGATCGCGCGCACCGGCGAGCGCCTCGTGTCCCTGCTCAACATCGATCGACTCGTTGGGAACGCGACCGAGCCGGCGCTCACCGCCTAACCGACACTCACCCGATCCACGGCCATTGCCCGATCTAACGCACTTACGTAATTAGGACACGCTGCCATGCCCCAGTCCCTTCTCGCCTTGTTCTTGAAAGTCCGCATCGGCCCGCGGTTGATCGCCGGGTTCCTCCTCGTCGCCTGCGGGTGCGCGTTCCTCGGGTACACGGCCCTGAGCGCGCTCGGCGAACTCCGGGTGTTCCAGGTGAACGCCGGCACCAACCTCGTCCCCTCCGCCCTCGCCCTCGACAAGGTCCGCGCCGGGGCGCTCCGGATCCAGCGCGGGGAGCGAACGCTGATCGTCGTCGTGAAGCGGAACGACGAGAGAGTCATCCAAATGACGCGGGACAACATGGACAACGGGTGGAAGATGATCGCCGAAGGGATTAAGGCGTATGAAGCGACCCCCCTGGTCGGGAAGGAAGCGGCACTCTGGAAAGACACCACGAGCGCGATCGCCGACTGGAAGCGCGATCACGAAGAGATTCTCAGCCACGTGGACCGGCGCGAGTTCGAGAAGGCCGAGGACGCGACCATCCGCGAACTGAAAACGGCCAACCGGTTGAACGATCTGCTTCAAGACGTCTTCGCAAACCAAGCAGAAATTGCCAGGGACGAAGACAAGCAGGCCAACAGCACGTATGCGTCCGCACGGTTCACTCTGTTCGCGACCATCGCCGCGTGCGTCGCTGCCGCCATCGGGCTCGGGCTGACCATTGCGGCGTCGGTCACCGGCCCGCTCGGACAGACGGTAACCGTCCTCGAGGGCGTGGCCAAGGGGGATCTCACCAAGCGGGCCGAGGTGCAGTCGCAGGACGAGGTCGGGCGCATGGCGGTGGCACTGAACACCGCGATCGGTGCGCTCGTGGCGGCCAAAGAAGCGGAGAAGGACCAGATCGAAAAGGACCGCCAGCGGGCCGAGCGCGAGGCCGCAGAAACGCGCGAGCGCGCCGAGCGCGAGGCCGCCGACACGCGCGCCCGTGCCGAGCAGGAACTGGCCCGCGCGACCGAGCTCCAGCGCAAGGTCGCGGCCGTCACGGTTTCGGTCAACGCACTGGCCGCCGGGGACTTCACCCAGGAGGTTCCGAACCTGGGCACCGACGAGGTGGGCCAAATGGCGTCGTCGCTCAACAAAGCGGTCACCTCAATGCGCGCTGCGCTGGAGGGCGTGCGCGAGGTGTCCGAGCAGCTCGCCGACGCCTCGGGCCAACTGTCCGCGGCCAGCGACGAGATCTCGACCGGCGCCCAGGAACAGGCCTCGAGCCTCGAAGAAACCGCCAGCACGCTCGAAGAGATCACCGCGACCGTGCGCCAGAACTCCGACAGCGCGCAGCAGGCCCGGCAACTCGCCAGCACCTCCAAGGACGTGGCCGAGCGCGGCGGTAAAGTGGTGGGCAACGCGGTCGAGGCGATGAGCGAGATCAACCAGTCGTCGAAGAAGATCGCGGACATCATCACGACCATCGACGAGATCGCGTTCCAGACCAACCTGCTCGCACTCAACGCCGCCGTGGAAGCCGCACGAGCCGGGGAGCAAGGGCGCGGGTTCGCGGTGGTGGCGTCGGAAGTGCGCAACCTGGCCCAACGTTCGGCCACGGCCGCGAAAGAGATCAAGTCGCTGATCGAGGACTCGGTCAAGAAGGTGGAAGCGGGCACCGAACTCGTGAACCAGTCCGGTTCCACGCTGGGCGAGATCGTGACGAGCGTGAAGCGCGTGACCGACCTCATCACCGAGATCGCGGCCGCGGGCAAGGAGCAGTCCACGGGCATCGAGCAGGTCAACAAGGCCGTGACCCAGATGGACTCCGTGACCCAGAAGAACGCCTCACAGACCGAAGAGATGTCGGCGACCGCTCAAACCCTCACGGACCAGGCGGCCCAGCTCCGCGACCTCGTCGCCCGGTTCAAACTCAGCGAGAACGGGCGCTCCGTCCCGCGCCCCGCGCACCGGAGCAAAGCCCCGGCGCCCAAACCCCGGCCCGCGGTGGCCAAGGCACTGAAGAGCGGCCACTCCAACGGCAACGGGCACAAGCACGAACTCGATCAGCTCGGCGGTGACGGTGGGTTCACCGAGTTCTAAACGTGGGGCGAGCGAATCGAGCAGTCACCCAATACGAGCGCAACGGGACCGCGAAATACGGCGACCCGCGGATCATCCGCGGGTCGCGTCTTTTGGCTGCCGCTCCCCCACGGCTTGGCGCGGACCCGCGCAGCAGAGCGCCCGTGCTCGCGCATCACACGGGCGTAACGATCGGGTCCGTTCGTTACGCTTGTCACCTGTTGCGGGCCGAACACATCGGCCCGCAACAGGTGACAAGCGGTCCGTGGCTTCCAACTTTCGGCACGAGCTCGGCGGCCAGCTCCTCGGGTACGTGATCTACTCGCGGGCGAGCGCAGCCGTGGCGAAGGGGCGCTCGAGCTGTCTCACCCGATCGGGACCAACGTGGTTCTGCCCCCGGAATGAGCCAACGTGACGAGCGACGATTCTGGTGGCTTTGTCACTCTGGATTAGGGCACGAAGCCGGGCACAACGCCAGCGCGAGACCGCCAACCTATCCATCTCTGCCTATTTAAATTCGCGAAACGAATCATGCACTCCGGGTTTATCAAAGGCCCGGTTCGTTGATGGGACACGCCTACCCGGATATCCTTCTTCCGGACGGACTCTCGGGCGATATTCCGGTGGAACCCTCAAATGACCGAGCGGCAGATCTTCCTTTCGGCGTCGGAACGGCCCGATCCCGAGGCCCGGGCCGCGTACCTCGACGAGGCGTGCGCGGGCGACACGGAACTCCGGGCGCGCGTCGAGGCCCTGCTCCGCGCGCCGGACGAATCCGGGAGTGCCATCGACACCGACGGAACCCTTCTTCCACCCTCGAACCCGTCCGCGACGGTCGTGTCTCCGGCCGGCGCGCACTCGCGGCACGTGCCCGCGGTTTCGGCCGAGGACACATTGATCTCCGCGGCCCCCGCACCGGTCCCCCAAATGAGTGAGCGCATCGGGACCGTCGTCGCCGACCGGTACGCGCTCGTCGAGGTCATCGGCACGGGCGGGATGGGGACCGTTTACCTCGCCGACCAGACCGATCCCGTTAAGCGGCAAGTCGCGCTCAAACTCATCAAGGTCGGAGCGGACTCGAAGGACGTGCTGGCCCGGTTCGACGCCGAGCGCCAGGCGCTGGCCCTGATGGACCACCCGAACATCGCCCGCGTGTACGATGGGGGCACCACGAGCGCGGGGCAGCCGTTCTTCGTCATGGAACTGGTGCGCGGGGTGCCGGTCACCGCGTACTGCGACCGGCACCGGCTCCCGGTGGGCGCCCGCCTCGAACTGTTCGTCTCGGTGTGCCGGGCCGTGCAGCACGCGCACCAGAAGGGGATCATCCACCGCGACCTGAAGCCGGGCAACATCCTCGTTACCGAGGTTGATGGGCGCCCGACCCCGAAGGTCATCGACTTCGGCGTGGCCAAGGCGACCGAGCTGAAGCTGACGGACCAGAGCATCCGGGATTTCGGCGCCGTCGTGGGCACGCCCGCGTACATGTCCCCCGAACAGGCCGACCCGCTCGCGGTCGACGTCGACACGCGGACCGACGTGTACGCGCTCGGGGTGGTGCTCTACGAGTTGCTGATCGGGTTGCTCCCGATCGACGCCCAGCAGCTCAAGCGGGCGACGATCCTGGAAGCGCTGAGAATGGTTCGGGAGGTCGAGCCGCCGCGCCCGAGCACGAAGCTGAGCACGGCCGACGCCCGACCGCTCATCGCGGCCAACCGCAGCACCGGCCCGGCCGAACTGGTGCAGGCGCTGCGCGGGGAACTCGACTGGGTGGTGATGCGGGCGCTGGAGAAGGACCGCGACCGGCGCTACGACAGTGTCGGGGGCCTGGCGCGCGACGTCGAGCGGTACCTGGCCGACGAACCGGTCGAGGCGCGCCCGCCGACCCGGTGGTACAAGGCGCGGAAGTTCGCGCGCCGGAACCGCGGCCCCGTCGCCGCGGGCGCGCTGGTTTTTCTCGCGCTCGTGTGCGGCATCGTCGGCACCTCCTGGGGGTTGCGGCGCGCGCTGGGGGCCGAGGGCCTGGCCCGAGAGCGGCTCGCGCAGGCCGAACAATCGCGGGAAGAGGCCGAGCGGTCACAGAAAGAAACCGAACGGGCGCTCGCCGATTCAAAACACGCGCAAGCGAAGGCGGAAACGGCCCAAAAGCAAGCGACCGCTACTTCCGACTATCTCGTGAATGCGTTCCGCAAGCCGGACCCGGCCGAGGACGGGCGCCAGCTCAAGGTCGTCGACCTCCTCGAGCGGGCCGCGTCACAACTTGACCGGGACAAAGACATGGCCGCCCTCGCGCGCGCCCGGCTCCGGGACGCGCTGGGCCAAACGTTCTTCGGACTCGGGTTGCCGGACCGCGCGGCCGCGATACAGGAAAAGGCCCTGGCCGACTACCAGAAGGAGCTCGGGCCGAACGCCCCCGCCGCGCTCGACGTGATGCACCGACTGGCGTTCGCGCTGGGGCAATCGGACCGGATCGACGAGGCCGTTCGGGTGAGCGAGGATTTGCTCGCGCGGCGCCGGTCGGTGCTCGGGCCGGAGCACCCCGACACCCTGATGACGATGACCCAACTCGCCGGCCGGTACTGGAGCGCCAATCGGTTGGGCGACGCGATCCCGCTCGCGGAACAGGCACTGGCCGGGATGCGGAAGGCGTGGGCTCCGGACCACGTCGAGTTCATCAACTCGGTCACGAACCTGGCGATGCTGTACCAGGCGGTGGGTCGGACGGGCGACGCGGTGACGCTGCACGAAGAGGCCGTGACCCTCATGAGGACGAACAAGGGCTTCGACCACCCCGATACGCTCCTGGCCGTGAACTTCCTGGGCCGGGCCTACGCCGAGTCCGGGAACACGGCCAAGGCCATTGACCTGCAGCGCGA
Source organism: Gemmata sp. SH-PL17 (assembly GCF_001610855.1). Lineage (NCBI taxonomy): Bacteria > Pseudomonadati > Planctomycetota > Planctomycetia > Gemmatales > Gemmataceae > Gemmata > Gemmata sp. SH-PL17. The sequence goes on along the minus strand of NZ_CP011271.1, from coordinate 5,861,256 downwards.
AACGCTGATCCGGATCGAGGACAAGTTCGGCCCGACCCACCACCGGACGCTCGACGTGATGAGCAAACTGGCCCAGACCTGCTACCAGTTCGGCCGGGCGCCCGACGCGCTGCCCGTGAGCGAGGAGGCGCTGAAGCGCGCGAAACGCGCCAAGGAACCGAACACCGGGGCCGTACTCACGGCCATGCAGGACCTGGCCATGACCTACAGCTACTTGAACCGGCCCGCGGACGCGCTCACACTGCTCCGCGAAGTGGTGGACCTCGCGACCACGAAACTCGGGCCGATGCACAAAACGACACTCACCGCGACCCACGACCTCGGCGTGGCCCTCCGGGTCGCCGGCAAACTAGACGAAGCGATCCCGGTACTCGAACGGGCCCTCGCCGCGCGGAAAAAAGTCGGCCCCGAAGACGACACCGGGGTGCAGCGGACGACCGCACAGCTCGCGTCCGCATACGACACGGCGGGGCGCGCGGTCGACGCGATCCCGCTACTCGAACAACTACTGGTCGTTCAAAAGGCCAAGCTCGATCCGGATCACCGCGACCTGTTGGTCACAATGGCGAACCTGGCACTTGCATACGGCTCGGTGGGGCGCACGGGAGACGCGGTGCGCCTCCACGAACAGGTCGCCACCGCGTTCCAGAAGAGGTTCGGGGCGGTCGCCCCGGACACGCAAACGGTGACACAGTACTTGGGGGCCGCGTACCTGAAGGACAACCAACTCGATCGCGCGGCCGCGACGTACCGCGACCTGCTCGCGGCCACGCGCCCTCTCCTGAAGCCCGACGACCCGAACCTGGCGCGGACGCTCGCCGGGTTGGGCGAGGCCCTTCTCGTCGCGCGCAAGTTCCCGGAGGCCGAGACAGTTCTGCGCGAGTGCCTGACGATCCGCGAAAAGAAGTTACCGGACGACTGGCGGACGTTTCAAACCAAGTCCCTGCTCGGCGCGGTCGCAGTGGGGCGGAAGCAGTTCGACAAGGCGGCCCCGCTTCTCGCCGGGGGGTACGAGGGGCTTCGCGCGCGGGCCGATAAAATCCCCGGTTCCCAAAAGGCCCTTCTGCCGGATGCGGTAGACCGACTAATCGAACTGTGCACCGCGACGAACCAACCCGCCGAACTCGCCAGGTGGCGAACCGAGCGGGCCAAGTACCCGTCCGTCGCTCCGCCCCCACGCGCCGTTCGTTGTGATTAAGCAGCAGTAATCGTTTGCGCTCGGCTCTCTCGCTGTAAACGTTGCGCTTACAAGCGCTCTAGAGGCTTTCGTGTTTCACCGGATTTTCCGGGCGAGTTCTCTTGTTATTTTGCCTGGCGCCGGAGGAAGTTCGAGCGGGCTGGCTGCTCAGCGAACAGGATCTTGCGTGCGGTATCCACTTCCTCTGTTGACCAGCGGGTCAGCTTCCCCTTCGCGAGTTCAAGAATCGTTTTCGCGGTCGTGGCGTTGTCCATTGCGTCGAAATGGCTGACCGGCGCGATCACGGCCGGGATGCCGAGCTGCTGAAGGTCTTCGGGCCACTGGCTGCGCACGAGTACCACGCCGTCCGTGTCCCCGCGCTTGAGTCGACACACCACGCACGCGAACTCGGTGTCCGCGTTGAGGGCGAACTTGTTCCCCCGCATGGCTTCTTTCCGCGCTTCGGGCGCGAGCGACTTCACGAACGGCGCCTGAACCTTCGGGTAGCCGACATTTAAGGTGGCGGCCTCCGCGCCCGCGAACGGTGCGGCGATCGCGATCAGTCGCGTCACGCCCGCGTCGGGGTTCTGTTCGACGAATTGACGCCCGATGACGCCACCAGCCGAGTGCCCGACCAGAACGATTTCGGTGTACCCGGACTTGCGCAGGTTCGCGACCGTGTCGCGCAGCCCAGGGCCTTGAGCCACTTCGTCCGCGCTGATCGTTTGAGAGTAGCCGAAGGCGAAGACGTCGAAGTCTTTCGCCAGCGCCTTCACGAGTTCGCTTTTGGGTTGCTGCCAGTCTCGAAGTTCCGGCTTGGTCGCTTTGGCCGGGCGCAGCGGGTGAACATGCAACCCGGGGATCAGCACCAGCGCCCGTTTTTTCTCGCTCGGTTTGTCGGTCACGGTCCACACCTTCGCGCTCGTTCCGGGCGCGACCTGCCAGAGTTCGGTAGACGGCTCTGGAATAGGAACGGGTGCGGACGTGATTAAAGCAATCGCGAACAGGGTGGACGTCATCGCGGTCCTCGCTGTCGACGGTCGTGTGTGTGCGTGTCTGTTGTATCGGCTCGGCCATCGACACCGCTACCGCAGTTTTGACTGGATCGGCTCCAGTGCGCGGTTCTTGCGCGTTTGCTTGTATCTCGACCGCGAAAGTAGCCGATAATCGAATGGACCCGTTGTGGAGGAAGGGATGGGCGTGCTACCCGATTGGATGATCGAGCGCGACGTGAAGATCGTGCCCTTCGCTCCGCAACAACACCGACCCGGCATCATCTCTTACGGCGTAACGAGTTACGGTTACGACGTGCGAGTGGACCGGCGGTTTAAAGTCTTCACCAATGTGTGGGGCAGCACGGTCGATCCCAAGAACTTCGACCCGAAATCGTTCGTCGATGTCGACGCGGATTTCTGCATTATTCCGCCGAACAGCTTCGCGCTCGCGGAAACGGTCGAGTACCTCGAAATCCCGCGCGACATCCTCTGCGTGTGTTTGGGGAAAAGCACTTACGCGCGGTGCGGGATCATTGTGAACGTAACGCCGCTGGAGCCCGAGTGGCGCGGGCGGATCACGATCGAGATCAGCAACACAACTCCGCTTCCTGCCAAGATCTACGCGAACGAGGGCATCGCGCAGATCCTCTTCTACAAGGGCGAGGCGGTCTGCCACACGAGCTACGCGGACAAGAAGGGTAAGTACCAGGACCAAACGGGTTTAACGCTCCCGTTTGTGCCGGGCACGGGCAACTGAGATCGCGTAATTCTGTGAGCGCGGCGAGTATCCGTTTAGGTGCTCGCCGCGCTCGTTTTATGGTCAGTTCGGAATGCGCCAGTTTTGACCGCGTAGCGGATAGTGGAATAGTGTTCACAATTGCTGTAGAATGGTTTTGGGGGTTTGTAGCGGTTGTTCCGGAGGCGCATTGGGCGCCCTGGATCGCGCGACAAATCTTGGCGGTGCCTCGGTGACTTCGTCTGCCGATCAAGTGCAGGCGACGCGATCATGAAGACCGGTTCACGGACGGGCCGATCTTTTTCGCTCAATAATCTTGCCGGACCCAGATATGCAGATCACCCGCAAATTTACCCGCGAGGGTCAAGATCCGTTCGCCGGCATCGAGTTCGCCCCCCGGAGCTCCACGATCCGCAACCCCAACGGGTCGGTCGTGTTCGAGATGAACGACGTGATGGTGCCCGCGAAGTGGTCGCAAGTCGCGGTCGACATCCTCGCGCAAAAATACTTCCGGCGGGCCGGGGTGCCCATGCACCTCACGCACGTTGTCGAAGAGAACGTGCCTTCGTGGATTCAGCGCAGCGCGCCCGAATCACCAAGTACCCCGACCGGTGGGGAATCGGACTCGCGCCAGGTGTTCCACCGGCTCGCAGGGTGCTGGACGTATTGGGGCTGGAAGGGCGGATACTTCACCTCTGAACGCGACGCGCGGGCGTTCTACGACGAAACCTGCCACATGCTCGCGATGCAGATGGCGGCCCCGAACAGCCCGCAGTGGTTCAACACCGGGCTGCACTGGGCCTACGGCATCGAAGGCCCGCCCCAGGGCCACCACTTCGTCAACCCGCTCACGGGGCAACTCGAACGGTCCACGAGCGCTTACGAGCGGCCCGCGCCGCATGCGTGCTTCATCCAGCACGTCTCGGATGATCTCGTGAACGATGGCGGCATCATGGACCTGTGGGTCCGTGAGGCGCGCATCTTCAAATACGGCAGCGGCACCGGGTCGAACTTCTCGTCGCTGCGCGGTGAGGGCGAACCTCTTTCTGGCGGCGGTAAATCGTCGGGGCTGATGAGCTTCCTCAAGATCGGCGACCGGGCGGCCGGGGCGATCAAGAGCGGTGGGACCACGCGCAGAGCCGCGAAGATGGTCGTGCTCGACCTCGACCACCCGGACATCGAAGAGTTCGTCAACTGGAAGGTGACCGAGGAGCTGAAGGTCGCGGACCTCGTGACCGGCTCGAAGTTGCTGAACAAGCACCTCAATGCGGTGATGAAGGCCATTCACGGCCACGCGGTCGCCGAGGAGCGGTACGACCCGGCGAAGAACGCGGGGCTTCGCAAGTCGGTGCTCGACGCGCGTGCGGCACTCGTGCCCGAAAACTACATCGCCCGCGTGTTGCAACTCGCACGCCAGGGGTGGAAGAGCATCGAGGTTGATGAGTACGACACCGACTGGACGTCCAAGGCGTACTACACCGTTTCGGGGCAGAACAGCAACAACTCGGTGCGCATTCCCAACGAGTTCATGAAGGCCGTGGAGACGAACGGCCCGTGGCACCTGTACTGGCGCACGGAACTGGAGAAGGCCAAGAAGGAGAACCGCGCGCCGAAGGCCAAGCGGACGATTCCCGCACGCGACTTGTGGGAGCAGATCTCTTACGCCGCGTGGAGCTGTGCCGACCCCGGCGTGCAGTTCCACACCACCATCAACGAGTGGCACACGTGCCCCCTCGACGGGGACATCCGGGCGAGTAACCCGTGTGTGACGGGAGACACTCTGGTTGCCACCGCGGACGGATTGATCCGGATCGATCAACTGCTTGAACGCGCTACGGCCGTTGTCGGTGCGGATGGTGAGCTTCACTCCATCAAGCCGGCTTTCAAAACCGGTGAGAAGCCCGTGTACCGGCTCCGGACGCGCGCCGGCTTTGAAGTTAAGTTGACCGGCGACCACCGTGTGTTGACCGTGAACCGCGGGGACGTACCGGCCTGCGAGTTGACGAAGGACGACGTGGTGCAGTTGGGACGCGGCGTATTCGCGGACCGGCGCGACCCGCGCCCGGTGCACGGGTTCGTGGAACTCGATTCGCGGTTGACTGAATACCTCGGCTTAATGGTCGGTGACGGGTGCTTGATGGGTGAGCGGGAAGCCGCGATGGTGACCCTCGCGCCCGAAGAGCAAGCTGTTGCGGAGCGGGTACACGAAGACCTCCGCTCGTACCGATCCGAGTTCGCGGTCGACGGGCGCGGCGCACGCGAAACGCATGTGACCAGTCCGCAAGCGACCGTGCGCGTTGGCACCGGCAGTCGGTGTGTGGTGGACGTTCTGAAGCGGTTCGCCGTGTTAAACGAGGGCAGTGCTGCCAAGCAATTCACCAGCGACGTCTTCCGCCTCGACCGTGCCTCGCTCGCGGGTGTCCTTCGTGGCCTCTTCACCGCCGACGGGACCGTAGCCCAGTACGGTGCCAAATCACAGTACATCAGCCTCGACAGTTGTTCGCTCGACCTGCTCAGACAGGTCCAATTGCTACTTCTGTCGTTCGGTGTTAAAGCGAAGCTGTACACCAACCGGCGAGTGGCTGGGCAGACGACGGCGATGCTTCCCGACGGCCGCGGTGGGGTCAAAGAGTACCCGGTTCAGCAGGTCCACAGCCTGCGAATCAGCCGCACCTCGCGGCTCGTTTTCGAGCGTGAGATCGGGTTCGTTCCCGGTAGCCCGAAGTGCGAACAACTGGCGCGCCTCAACCGCGAGGTCACGACCTACGCCGATCGGCTCGAAGACCCAGTCGAGAGCCTCGAGTACCTGGGCGTCGAATCGGTGTACGACCTGACGGAACCCGTAACGCACCACTTCGTTGCCAACGGTATTACCGTTCACAATTGCTCCGAGTACCTGTTCCTCGACGACACGGCGTGCAACCTCGCGTCGCTGAACCTCACGACGTTCTTCGACGTGAAGGCGAACAAGTTCGACATCGAGGCGTACCGGCACGCGGTCCGCATCTGGACGATGATCCTGGAAGTCAGCGTGTACATGGCGCAGTTCCCGAGTCCGTCCGTCGCGCAGAAGTCTTACGACTTCCGCACGCTCGGCCTCGGCTACGCGAACCTGGGCGCGCTGCTCATGGTGCAGGGCATCCCCTACGACTCGCCCGAGGGCCGCGCCCAGTGCGGCGCGCTCACCGCGATCATGCACGCGGGCGCTTACGCCGCCAGCGCGGAAATGGCCGCGGAGGTCGGGCCGTTCGTGCGGTTCGCGGACAACCGTGACCACATGCTGCGGGTGATCCGCAACCACCGCCGCGCCACGTACAACGCCGCCCCCGCGGAGTACGAGGGGCTGACCGTGTTCCCGGTCGGTATCGACGCCCGGTACTGCCCGGCCGACATGCTCGCGACCGCGCGGCGCGAGTCCGACCGGATGCTCGAACTCGGCGAGCGCCACGGGTACCGGAACGCTCAAGTCACGGTCATTGCCCCGACCGGGACCATCGGCCTGGTCATGGACTGCGACACCACGGGCATCGAGCCGGACTTCGCGCTGGTGAAGTTCAAGAAGCTCGCGGGCGGCGGGTACTTCAAAATCATCAACCAGTCGGTGCCGCCCGCACTCGCGAAGCTCGGCTACGCTCCGTGGCAGGTCGAGGACATCGTGCGGTACAGCCGCGGGGCAGCCACGCTCAACGGGTGCCCGCACATCAACCCCTCAGTTCTCAAGGCGAAGGGGTTCACGGACGAGGTGCTCAAGAAGATCGAAGCACAACTCCCCGGCACGTTCGAGCTGCCGTTCGTGTTCAACTTGTGGACGCTGGGCGAGGACTTCGTCAAGAACACGTTGAAGGTGTCGGCCGAGGCTCTCGCCAACCCGACGTTCGACCTGCTCTCGCACTTGGGCTTCAGCAAGCAACAGGTCACGGAAGCGAACGCCTACGTCTGCGGCACGATGACCATTGAGGGCGCGCCGCACCTGAAGGCCGAGCACTACCCGGTGTTCGATTGTGCCAACAAGTGCGGCAAGATCGGCAAGCGGTTCCTGTCGTGGGAGGCGCACATCCGCATGATGGCCGCGGCGCAGCCGTACATCAGCGGCGCGATCTCGAAGACCATCAACATGCCCCACGACGCGACCGTCGAGGACGTGAAGAAGGCGTACCTGCTCTCGTGGCAACTGATGACCAAGGCCAACGCGCTCTATCGCGACGGCTCGAAGCTCAGCCAGCCGCTCAACTCGGTGGCCGATTCGCCCGAGGCCGCGCTGCTCGCGTCGGTGACGCCGGAAGCAGAGAAGGCCGAGCCGAAGGCGCCCCAGGTACAAGTCGCGGAGCGGATCACGGAGCGGATCGTTCACCGGTACATCGCGAAGCGGCGCCGGCTCCCGGACCGCCGCGCGGGGTACACGCAGAAGGCCCGCATCGGCAGCCACAAGATGTACATCCGCACGGGCGAGTACGAGGACGGGACGCTCGGCGAGATCTTCATCGATATGCACAAAGAGGGCGCCGCGTTCCGCAGCATGACGAACTGCTTCGCCATCGCGGTGTCGCTCGGGCTCCAGCACGGGGTGCCGCTCGAAGAGTACATTGATGCGTTCCTGTTCACGCGCTTCGAGCCGAACGGGGTGGTGCAGGGGAACCCGTATATCAAGATGTCCACGTCGATCATCGACTACATCTTCCGGGAACTGGCCATCACATACCTCGACCGCAAGGACTTGGCTCACGTGCTGCCGGAAGACCTCCGCGGGGACTCGCTGCACGACGAGGACGACGACTTCGAGGGCGACGAAGAGGTGGTGAGCACGCGGACGGTCGATCCGAAGGCCCCGCCGAAGTCCGGTATCGCCCACCCGCGCTCGGCGCACCTGAAGCCGACCGGCAACGGGGGCAACAAGTCGGGTAGCGACGTGGTGCAATCACCCCCGCCGCGTGACACGAACGGGAACGGCAACGGGCACGCGAACGGCAATGGGAACGGCCACTCGAAGGCGTCCAACGGAGCCGCGGTGCTCCCGCCGCGGAACAGCTACACGCCGGTAGCCGGATCGCAGTCGGAGCGGATTCGGGCCGCGCGTCTGAAGGGGTACGAGGGCGACCCGTGCTCGAACTGTCAGCAAATGACGCTCGTGCGCAGTGGCGCCTGTATGAAGTGCGATACCTGCGGTGAAACCACGGGCTGCGGGTAATTGCGATAGGCAAAGTGCAGAAACCAAGCGAGCCGCAGAGATTTCTCTGCGGCTCGCTTGGTTTGGAGGTTTCAGCGAGACTCGGTTTGGTTTTACGCCGGCAGTGCTGAGCCGAAGAACCGGAGCCAGTTTCCGTAGAAAATGCCGTCGATGTCGGTCGAACTGTACCCGCGGCGCGCGAGGATGTCTTCCAGTTTGTGGACGTCGGTGATCGTGTTCAGGTCGTGCGGTGTTTGTTCGGTGCCGAACCCGCCGTCGAGGTCGGTGCCGAGTGCGATGTGGCGCGCGTTGCCTGCGAACTGACAGATCCGGTCCATGTGGTCGACGATCGCTTCCAACCCCACCACTGCGGGTTGCGTTTCTCCCCGCACCCAACCCGGATACATCATCCAGGCATCAAAGGCCGAACCGATCACCGCGTTTCGCTTGATGAGTTCCTTCACCTGCTCGTCGGTCAGTTGCCGGTCGCCGGGAACGAGTGCTCGCAAGTTGTGGTGGCTCGCGAGCATTGGCCCGTCGTACACGTCCATCGCGGTCCAGAACGATTGGTCCGAGAGGTGCGTCACGTCGAGAATCATCCCGACTTTCATGAACTCCTTCAGGAGCTTCACGCCCGCGGGTGTCATTGGCCCATCGACGGCCGTGCCGAAGGCGTACTGCCCCAACCCGTAGTGCGCCGGGCCGACCGCACGCAGACCCAGTCCGAACCAGTGCGCCACTTGCTCTGGCGTCACGATCGGGTCCGCGCCTTCCATGCTCAGGATGATCCCGAGCGGGGTGTTGTTCGGGTCCGCTTCCCACGCTTTCCAGTGTGCGGTTAGCTCGCTGCGGGTGTGAATGAACTTCAGGTGCCCCTGTGTTTCCAGGAGCCGGTAGTAACCGAGGGAACCGAAGGCGTGAGAGTACGCGATGTGCTGCGTGGCGTAGTCGATGTCGCCGCGCTTGAAGCCCCAGCGGGTTGCCGCGTCCGGGCCGCTGCGGGCCAACAGCGTCGCGACACAAACGGGCACGCGGCACCGCTTGAGTTCGGGGAACGTGACCGTTCCCTGCCCGCGCCCCTTGATGTCGGTGAAGCCCTTTTCGACCTCACGCAGCTTCGGGACGCTCAGGAACAGGTCGCGGTTGTAGTTGAGGGCGTTGAGGGCGAGGTCGAGGTGGGCATCGATCATCGGACGCATGTGCGGGACTCGCGAGGGTCGGGTGGTGGGGTGTCATTCTATCCCCCGCCCGCGTAGCCGCCCTCGTGAAGTGCGCGCCGGGCCATCACATCGTTCTTTTGGTGGGCGTAGCTCAGGCCGGTCGCGGATTCGAGCTTGTTCCAGTACGCAATGGCTCGTTCGTACATTTCGGGGCGCTCGGGTCCGAGGCGTTCGCACAATTTGGCCAGCGTCTCGAACACCCACGGGTCCGTTGTTCCGCGGGCTTGTGCCAGCTTCTCAATCTGGCGCAACGGGCGATAACACAGGTCTGTGAGCGCGACCGATTCGTAGAGCCGGTAGAGTTCGCGGAGCAGTTCGGGACCGTCCGTCCGGACACGAATCGCGCGGTCGAGGACCGTGAACGCTTCGTCGATGCGGCCCGCGGCCCGCAGACTCCGCGCGCTCGTCGTTTCAGGCGTATCGAGCCAGAAACGACGGAGCCGGTCGCGTTGCGCGCCGAGCCACGCGCCCAAGCCGCTTTTCGGCTCCTGTGCCGGCAGTGGTTGCTTCTTCAGCCAGTTTTCAAGCTGCTGGCCGCGTGCATGAAGCGCGAGGATGTCGAGGCTGGAACCCGGATCGGGCGTTCCCCCAAACCCGTCGGTCGATGCAGGTAAGTCTGTGAGAATGGACGATTCGCTCAGCGGCGGGCGCTCACGTGAACCAGTAAGAGCCGGGAGCGCTGCGCGTTCGGCCGTTGAGGGCCGGATCTCGATGCGCACCACGAGTGGCCCGATGAGCAACTCGTCACCGTCCGCGATTCGGGCGATGTAGTTAACGGCTTTTCGGTTCCGGCCCAGCGGCTTTTTCGAGAGCGTGTGAATGTACCAGGTGCCGGCGTGCGAAGCGAGGAGCGCGCTCAATCGCGAGAGCCGCGTATCGGCTAACTGAACGTGGCAAACCGAGAGCCGACCGAACAGGAGATCGTGGTCCACCGCGCGGCACTCTTCCATACCGTCCGGGTTCGTGATGTACGCGAAGCAATCGGGTGGAACGTCTTCTTCTGCCTCGGATTCGTCGTCGTCGGTGTTGTTTGGTGCAATAAACGTGAACTTGTTCTCGCCGATCGCGAGTACGTCTCCTTTTCGGGGCGTCACGCGCTGGGCCGCACGCAGTGGGCGGCGGTTGAACCGGACGCCGTCGTCGGACAACCCAAACAGCGCCCAGCCGGTCAGGTACCGCACTGCGAGCGCGGCCAAGTACGGGCTGTCGTCCGTCAAAACGTCGGCGTGTTCGGCCGCGCCAATAAGGGCACGTTCCGGGGGTAATTTGACGATTTCCCCTGTACGCACGTTTTGTAGATGAAAGTCCATCTCGGCAGTCCGGTCGGGCGAAATGGAGGGTTGGCGCGGTCGTCGGGAGTTAGTCGGGGCGAAATGAGACGACTCGGATTAGTATACCTCACATCCGGCCGCGCTTGCAAAATTCACTCCTACCACACAATCCAGAACACGAACAAGGCCGCAATAAGCACAAAAACGAGCAAAACGATCGGTTGACGGATTAGCGATGCTATGCGCTCGCCGAACGGGTGAGCCGTTCCCGGGGTCGGGCGCAGGCGGGAGGGAAGAAACACGCGCTCAAAAATCGTAAGAACTGGCCCGAACACACGATCCAGCGCGCCTTGTGCCTCGGTTTCAGATGACGCCAAAGGGCGCCGAGCCGGAATCGGAGCGGGTTGAGCCGATTTCGACTTGCGCGCCGATTTAACCGGTTTTGCGGGCGCGTCGTTCACGGGGAGAAGCTCCCGGAATTCCTCAATCAGTTCAACTGCCGTTCCGCGATCGTCCGCGCGCTTCGCCAGCATTCTCTGAAGGAGCCAACTCAGTTTCTCTGGCACGTTCGAGTTAAAATCGGTCGCCAACGGAATCGGTGCGCGGGAGTGTGCCTTCATAAACGCGACTGCGTCCCGTCCCTCGACTTCATAAGGTGGACGACCCGTCAGCGCGTAAAACAGGGTACCCCCGAGTGCGTAAAGATCGGACGCGGGGACGACTCGCTCCGCCCACTGTTCCGGCGGGGCATATTCTCGGGTGCCGACGAACACGCGCCGGCCGCTTCTGGAGACTGCAGCGCCCTCGACCGTACCGACTGCCCCGAAATCGAGCAACTTGGCCGCGGTTTCGTTCGGGCGCGTGCCGGCTTCCGGGGGCGGACCGAGCGGGATCACGTTCGCGGGCTTCACGTCGCGGTGAATGAACCCATTTTGGTGAATGACCGCCAGCCCACCGAGTAGATCGATGCCCCACTTCACCGCGAACTGCCAGGGAATGGGACCGGACCACCGGACCATTCGGTGGAGGTCGTTCCCGTCCACGAGTTCCATCGCGATCAGGTACTCGTTGGTCGGCTTGTTGTCCTCGTCGCGGACGCGCTCGTACAGGTAAAACCGCGCGACGCTTGGGTGCTGGATCTTCATCATCGCGCGGGCTTCCTGCTCGAACCGCGCCCGGCTGGTTTCAGTGTCGCGCGTGAGTGTTTTGATCGCGACGAATCGGGGCGGGTTCAGTTGGCGCCCGCGGTAGACCTCGCCCTGACCACCCTCACCGAGTTTCTCCAGGAGTAGGAACTGATTCACTGTCAGTTGCCGCTCGATCGGTGTTTGATCGCCTTCGAGCCACAAATCAATTACGCCGCGCTGGTACTCGCTCAGCCCCGGTGGTACCTCGCCCGTGTCTCCGGGCGTCGCGGTGTACCAGTCGGGCGGGTGCGCGGTGAGCGCGTCGAGGGTCGCGCCCGGATCACCCCCGCCGGCACGTGCAGCGCGCTCCCAGCGCGTTCGGTTGACGATCCGACAGCCGATCAACACGTTCGCAAGGTCCGAGAGCGTTCGCATTCTTCGACCGATCGAGAGGGCGCAAATGATTGGGGCGGCGGGTGTTATTTTGGCACGAGCGCGCCGAAATGCCAAATCACCTCGCGGGCACTGTTACTTCTTGATCCCGGTCGCGTCCACAATGGTCATGGAACCGTAACCCTCTGCCCAGCGCCCCTGGAATTCGGCCGCTCCGACGAATTCTTCCGTACCGATTCGCGCCGTCCAATCTTTCTGTGCTTTGTTCGTGGAGTCGACGAAAACCTTTACCAGATATTTCCCCGCCGGGAGGGAAGGCTTACCTTCGCCCACGATTTTGCTCGGTCGGAACCCGGTGCGGCGAGCAGCGTAACCGTGTGCTGCCAGCCTTTGTCACCACACGCCCGGTCCGAAGTGGCGATCGGGTCTTTTTCCCAGGCGCCGGTCTTCGCGTCCCAAGCGTGCACATCGACTTGGAGTAGTTTCCCGTTCCAGGCCGCGGGTGTGTTGTTCAGTCGGAACCACGCTTCGGTGCCGAACTGTTTGGGTGCCACTTCTTTTGTGGGTAGATCGGTTGCTGCTGCGTACTTACCCTTCTTGATCGCGGCCACATCTTCGGCCCACGCGCGGATCGCCTTGTAACCCTGATCCCCGACGACGATCTTCACCCCACCTCCGTGCTTCACCTCGTTGAGCGGTTTCGTGAGGAGAAGGCTCTTTTCCGGTTTGTCGAGATCGAGCAGTTTGCTCGCGAGCAGGTAATCCATTGTGGCTTCGGGGCCGGCTTTCCGGAACCACGCGACGCGCTCACCGTACTCCTTCACGAGCTTGTCGTTCTGCGGCGTGCCCTCAGTGTGGTAGTTCATACAGCGGAATCGTAGCGACCAGATGTTTGTCTCGAACGACTCCAACATGCGGTCCTTGCGCGCGTGCCGGACCACTTCGACTGGTTTCGTTGCGAGCGCGGGCATTTTTTCGGGCTTGGGAGCGTTGTGCAACGCGGGATCGCTCGCGCATGCTTTGATCCACGCCGCGAACGCTTCATATTCGGCCTTCTGGCGCTTCGCCGAGATCAACCCCGCGGCTTTCGGATCGTCCGCGCCGCGATTAATGAGCGCGAGGATCTTCGAGTTCTCGGGCTTGTCGAGATCAATTAATCCCTGCTCGCGCAGTGCGAGGAACGTATCCGTCGCGGACGGCAGGATGTACTGCTTGATGTCCACCGTCGCGAGGTGACACCGCGTGCAACTGGATGGGTCCGGGGACTTGAAGATGGGCGCGATGCGTTCCTCGAACACTTTCGCGGCCGTGCTTTCGGCTACGGTGGTGGCCGGGGTGACATCGGTCGGTGTGGGCGTAGATGGTTCGTGGCAGCCGAACAGTGCCGTGACACCAACTGTAATTGCGAGCGCTGTGGAGAGGTAGGCGGGAGACATCGGGCGCTCCTGAACTCGGAGTTACCGGTCCGTTTTCGGCGTGTACATTGTTGTTGAGTCAGGGTACCCGATTTTGAAGCCGCAGTGTTGGCGGTTCGGTCGAATCGGAATTGGTGCTCGGGACGGCCGAAGTGTTGTCGGGGAATTCCGTGCGATCAAAACGCACTCGGCGGATTTGCAGCAGCCTCTCCATCTGCTACAAATCCGCCGAGTATTTTGCTTCAGATAGCGACTCACCGTGCAGAATGCCTCTCCCCTCACTCTGCACGATGAGTCACTTCTTCAGTACCCATCAGTAAAGCACGCGCCGCGCCAATATCGGGCATGGTCTGATAAAAAAATCGAAGTGCTGGAATTTCAGGCGAATTGAACGCGAGGGCTTTTCGAGTGCCTTTTCATGTTTCTGAATTGTGCCCGATCCGTGCGCAAAGCGTGCGGTGGATGCGTGCAATCGCGTCACAGGTTGAGATCCATCTTTATTCCCGGTATACTCGGCCACACACCAGGGTGAGTTGACGGAGGTGCCCATGACTGCGACGGATCTCGTTCACCGTCCGCTCGGAGGGGCGCGTGTGCTGGTCGCGGAGGGCGACGCGGACGATTCGGTCGTTCTTACTGCCGTCTTGCGGCTCAATGGTTTCGATGCGTGTGAAGCTCGAACGGCCGAGGACGCGCTAAAAGCGGCGTCCGATACGCGCCCGGCCGTTCTGATGGTTGATTTGGACCTGCCCGACTTGGATGGCTGCGCGCTCATTCGTCGGGTACGGCGCTTGCCCGATCCCCCGGCCGTCGTTGTGGTGACCGGTCACACGGCCGAGAGCGTCCGTCGGGCGGCACTGGCAGCCGGGGCATCGGCGTTCCTCCTGAAGCCAGCTGACCCGATCGAACTGACGAAACTGGTCGGGCAATTGAGTGACGAACAGTTGGGGCGGAAAACGGGCTGAACGATGTCCGCTCACCCGACTTAGTTTCGCTGGATGACTATTTCATAAGTGCTCGGGACCGATTCCGAGCACGTACTCGACCGTGGCGCTTGTTGTAACTGGTTGGCTCGCAAACGAGTAAGGCCAAAAATCGATCAGCAAATCTGCACAACTCCTGCGGACACCACCTCGGATATCAGACGAACGGGAGCATTCCCGCAAACACTTTCCAAGTTGTGCCGTTACGTTTGGCATGGCGTGAGCGATATTCACTGCCAAAATTCCACATGCGTTTATCAACTCTGATACTTGTGCGCGTGCGTGGTCCGGATACGATCGTGGCGGTTTGGATTCAGCGTTGGCAGCCTAAATTGCGTCTGAGTGCGGAGCACACATGCCGTTCTTTACACGTTGTCCGTACTGCCGGCGCGGGACCGATGCGCCCGACAGTGCGATGGCGGAGAATGTGAAGTGTCAGGCGTGTTTGTCGTGGTACACGGCAATTCCCGAGGAGCCTGGGCAGGAGGGTACCGCCCCACCTGTTGATGTGAGAACGCAGGCGTCCGTTCCAGCGTGGGCCGTACCGGAGCCGGCTTTGGCTCCAACTGAAACCGCGATCGCCACGGAACCTCCACCCGTCGTTGCGCCGGCGCCCGGTCCCGCTTTCCGGGTCGCGGAGAACCCGGAGCCCTCGGAAGAAATTTTGGACGGGAAGAGTGGACCGGTCCTGATCGGGGTCGCCGCCTGTTTTCTGGCCGCGGCTGCCCTCGCTACGGCGTCGTTCCAATCGACGGCAGCCTTCGCTCGCCCGCTGGCCGGTGTGGGCGTGCTCGTTGGACTTGTGGGCGCGCTTGCGGCGGGAGCGGAGAACCTATCTCGGCTCGCTGCACCAATCGGCGGAACAAGTGTATCGGGCTTAGCGCTCGTTGTCGCGTGGTTCCTACCGTCGCTACTCGGCCCGGGTTACGAGGCGAGTCGCGTGACGTCCGACTACGACCCAGAAGCGATTCGTGCCATCCCGCTGCAACTCGTTTCGAGTGGGGCCGAAGAACTCGGGCCGGGCGGGTACGCGGACGCGAGCCGGTCGGCCCTTCACCAGGGGCTCGTGCGCGTTCAGATTACCGGGGCGACGGTCGCTCCCGTTCAAGTCGTGGATTCCAAAAAACGGTTCACGAAGCAGTCGTTCCTCGCGATCACCGTGCGGGTTCAGCACCTCGGCCACGGTGATCGGTTCCGGTTCGTTCACTGGGACACGACGGGGGAGCGCCCCGTCCCGGCCGCTAGTGCCACCACCGACGGGCGGAAACTGATCGCTGCGAACACTGGCCAGGACGTTCCGGCCGGAGTCACGTTCGGTTACGACGTGTTCCCGGGCAAGTCTGTTGACGATCAGCTCCTCTTCGAGGCACCGGACGCCGTTGGCCCGGTGCGGGTCGAGTTGCCCGCGGAAGCGTGGGGCGGGCGCGGGGTGCTCCGGTTCCAGATCCCCAGTTCGATGATCGTCGTTCAGCCGGGCAAGAAGCCCCGGTAACCACTTCGAGGGTCAATCATGTTGCACGCGCGATCGCGTCGGTGCGGGTTCACGCTGATCGAATTGCTAGTGGTAATCGCGATCATCAGCATCCTCATCGGGCTGCTGCTGCCCGCGGTGCAGAAGGCCCGAGAAGCGGCGAACCGCGCCAAGTGTCAGAACAACCTGAAACAAATCGGGCTGGGGTGTCACCTCTACGAGAACGGGCGCGGGTACTTCCCACCAACGCGCTACCGGGGCGAAACGCAAACCTGGGCCTGGTTCATCCTCCCACAGCTGGAGCAGGACAACCTGTACAGAAAATGGCCGGAGGACGGTAATTCGATCGGGATCGGGCAATTATTAGACCCGGGATTCCTCAACACGCCCGTTCCCGTTTATTTCTGCCCGTCGCGCCGCACGCCTGGCCAGAACACGGCAAAAGGGTTCGTGCAACCTCCGGGCTGTGCGTTCCCCAATAGTGTTGGTGGGGCCGTTGCGGACTACGCTGCCGCGATTGGTACAACGGGTGACGACGGGGCCGATAGGATGGGCAACGATCAAGGGCTCGTGGTCCCGCCGACCGGAGCGTTCGTTGCTCTCCGCGGCGTGCGCGTGGCCGAATTCACCGACGGCACGAGCTGCACCCTGCTCGTCGGTGAGAAACACATTCCCAAGGGTTTTTCGGCCTCTTATCCCTGGGACTGTAACACTTACGATGGGCACAATAGTGTGTGCTCGACGCGAACCGCCGGTCCGGGTTTCCCGATCGCAACCGCCGACACCGATTCGCGCCTGATATTCGGCGGTCCCCACATCGGGATCTGTCAGTTCGCATTCGTGGACGGCGGCGTCCGGTCCGTTCGGTCCGGGATCGACGAGCTCACTCTGGGATTACTCTCGCACCGGAGCGACGGGCAACCGGTTCCGACGGACTACTGATTCCATCACTCGCCGCTCTTGCGCTTGGAATCGCGGTAGTCGAGCGGCGGCGGTTGGTCCTTTTCCAGCATCGCGGCGTACTTTCGGCCGTCGAGTCGCTTCGTGAGTTCGGCTTTGGCCGCCGCGCGCAGGTCCGCATCGGTGAACAGGTCATAGGCGGTTGCAGCGAGCGTGCGTGCGGCGAGGTTCATGCCCTTCTTCGCGATCGTCGTTCCGCCGCACGCGACCGCTTGCCACGAGTGACCCGGCGTACCCGGCACCCAGCATGCGGTGCCGAACCCGACCACCGGAACCACCCACGACACGTCGCCCACGTCGGTGCTTCCCCCGCTCGATTTGCCGGATACATCGAACACGCGCTCGATCTCCTCCAGCGGGGGTGCCTTGTCGGGGAACGTTTCCCTCAACCGGAGGGCGAACTTCGTTTCGGTGTCGTCGTATTTGAGGTCGTTCAGCGCGGTCAGGTTCTTCTTCGCGACCTGCGCGAGCGTGTCGTTGGGCAGGATCTCCATCGTGCCACCGAGGTACGCGACTTCGAGTTTCGTTTCGGTCGCCAGCGCGCCGGCCTGCGCGCATTTCAGCACACGCGGGTAGAGCTTCTGCACCACGTCCGCTTTCGGATGGCGCACGTAGAAGAACCCCTCGGCGAACTCGGGCACCACGTTCGCGGCCCCGCCGCCCGACGTAACCGTATGGTGCAGGCGCGTGCCGTCCGGGGTGTGCTCGCGCAGCAACTCGACGCCGTGCATCGTGAGCACCAGTGCGTCGAGAGCGCTGCGGCCCTTTTCCGGTGAACCGGCCGCGTGCGCCGGGGTGCCGTGGAACCGGAACTTCACCGCGATCCGCGCGAGACAACTCGCGTCGCCGGCGCTGTTCCGTGCCCCCGGGTGCCAGTGGAGCACGGTGTCGCAGTCGTCGAATAGTCCGGCCCTCGTCATGAACACTTTCGCGGCCCCACCCTCTTCCGCCGGGCACATGTAGAAGCGGATCGTTCCCTTCAGCTTGCCCGCTTTGATTTGTTCCGCGATGGCAATGCTCGCGGCGAGCGACGCGGTACCGAACAGGTGGTGCCCGCAAGCGTGGCCGTACCCGTTGCCGTCCTTACGCGGGCTGCGGAACGGCACTGCTTCCTGCGACAGTTCCGGGAGCGCGTCGAACTCACCCAGGATGCCGATCACCGGCTTCCCGCTCCCGAACTCCGCGGTGAATGCGGTGGGGATCTTCGCGACGCCCTTCGTCACTTTGAACCCGGCCTTTTCCGCGATCGCGGCGAGTTCCTCGGCGGATTTTTTCTCCTGGTAGCCCGGCTCCGCCCAGTTCCAGATTTTCAGTGCCGCGGGCCAGTTCACGTCCGCGTGTGCCGCGGCGGACTTGATGGCTGCGTCTTTTTGTGCGAGCGCAAGCGCGGGGAACGCGAGAAGAGCGAGCAGGGAAAGCAAACGCATGGTGTGTCCTGTGGCGAAATCGGGACCGGTGATTGTCGCCGAGTGGGGAGGGGAGAGCAACGGCGCACGGAGTGCCTACTACTATGAATTTCACAAGGGGGCACGCATGGCGATCACGTTTCTGGGCGCGGGTGAAATTCTCGGGGCCATGATTACGCCCGCGGTGCTCATCTCCGCGTCCGGTACGCTGGTGCTGTCCACGTCGAACCGGCTCGGGCGCGTGGTCGATCGCATCCGCGCCCTCGCTACGGAAGCAGAAGGGTTACCCGACGTGTCGGCGGCCCCGGAAATCGTCGAGAAGCGCATTCTGATCGCCGAGCAGATCGAGTTTCTGACTACCCGGTTGCTCATGCTGCAATCGGCAGTCATTACGCTGTATACGGCCATCGGGCTGTTGGTCGGTGCGAGCCTCGCGGTAGGACTGTCGGCGTCCGCGGGGCGGATGATGGAGTGGGTACCGATCGGGTTCGGGTTGATGGGTGCTTCCGCGCTGCTGTTCGGTGCGAGCGTGTTGGTGCGGGAATCACGGTTGGCGGTGCGCGGAACGCTTCACGAACTGGCCCACGTGCGCAAGGTCGTGGAGCGTAAAACGAGCATGCGCGCCGCCCCAGACGAAAAGCCCGAAGGTGGCCAGGGAGAGGGGTAGAGTCGTCACTTCGGGACCGGTTCCGCGAGCGTGCCCAGATACGCCAGCAGGTCGGCAATTTCGGCGTCCGTGAGCTTGTCGAGCAACCCGGCCGGCATCAGCGACACGTCGACCGGCTTTTTGGACGCGATGTCGGCCCCGGCGATGCGCACGGTGGTGTCGGCGCCGGTTTGCAGGATCACGCCGTCGGTTGCTTCGTACACGATGATGCCGGTGTAGCTCGTGTCGTCGGTGGTCGTCACGCGCACGGGGCGGTACCGCGGGGGCACGTCCTTATTCGGTTGGAGAATAGCCGTGAGCAGGTCGTCGCGCCCGAACCGCTTCGTGATCCCGAGCAGCGACGGCCCGACCGCACGTCCGCCGTCGTGACACGCGGCACACGTCGCTTTCGTAAACGCGGCGCGCCCGCGCTCGGCGTCACCTTTAGCCCACGCAATGTTCGCGGCTCGTTTCTGCCACGCGGTTGTGTCGAACCCGTCGCCGGCATCGAGTGCTTTTGCTGCGTCCGGGTGCTGTTTCACGAACCATGCGACCCAGGCTTTTTCGGTCGGTTCGAGTTTCTCACCGGTGAACTTTTGGAGCAGTCCGAAGAGGGCCGTGCGCGTTGTGGCGTCCGTCTTCGCATCGGGGAACCGGCGCAGGGCACGGATGGCTGCGACGCAGACTTCCTTGGCGTCCGTTGCCGAGGACTTGGCCAGAGCATTCGCAGATGCGCGCACGAGGCTCGGGTCGAATGCCTTTAATCCGACAATAAACTTGGGGCAATCAGCGTCGCGCGGGTCGTGGGCCAACACACGCAGTACCGCGTCTTCCAACCCGGGGCGCTCCCATAAATCGCGTAGCAGCCGGTCCACATCTGTACGCGGCATTCGTGCGAGGAACTCCACGACCGCCGGCGTCCAGGCATAACGCTTATCCGCGGCCGCGCTCAGTATGAACCGCCTCGTCGCATCGTCCGCGTTCAGTTTGAGTGGGCGGACGAGTGCGGCGTGCTCCGGGCGCCCGAACTCCCTGTGATCGACGACCGCTTCGTTTAACTTGTGCCAGTTGCCGCCGAACCGAGTCAGGATCTCGTCGAATCGCAGCGGCCAGTGCCGGTCCAGAGTCACCCCGCGCGATTTCACTTTCTGCTGAAGCCCGAGCAGCGCTGTGGCGAGTTCACCGGTTTCCTGCGAAGTGGTCTTGGAACTCGTGCGTGCGGCCGCGATGAGGTAATGAAAGTCATCAATCGGATCACTGTCTTTTCTCATTCGGTCGAGCGTCGCCCGGCGCGCTGGGGGATCGAATTCGCCCCCCAGAATCGCGAACAGGCGCGCGAATTCGAGGTCGACCGTGCGCGGCCCTTCGGAGAACTTGCGGACCCGCTTGGCGAGGATGTCGTGTAGCTGGTGGGCCAGCGCCCTCGGGATTTCGTTGCGGAGCGTGTACCCCTCCCATACGGTGCCCACAGCGTCTTTTGCGGTGAGATCGCCGTGCGCGAGGTGTACGATCCGCAGTGCGGCGATCAGTTCACCGGACGTCGCGTTGGTGTTATCCAGTACCCCTAGCGCGACCTTCAGTGCCCACGCGGGTTCGTCTGCGGCAACCACGAGTGCGACTGCAAGTTGTTCGGCGGTGGGGGGCTTGGTATTCGGCACCTCACCGACCGGGACCGTGAGCACGACCGCGGCTCGTGCGGCCGCAGCACGGGTCAGTGGGTCGGTGGCAGTCAGATTTGATTTCACCGCGTTGTTGAGCGCTTCGCTCCGCGGTATCTTCTCGTGGTAGCGCACCACCATTTCCAGGGCGTGCCGGCGTTTGCGCGTATCTTCGGCCGCGTGCTCTGACTTTGGCTCTGTGTCCTTGATCCACTGATCGGCGCTTGTCTTGTCGAATTCCAGTGATCGCTTCGTGGTGGGTAGCGGCTTCGGGTTCGCGTCGCCCTTATCGAACGCGATCCGATACACGCCGCCGCGCGTGCCGCGCCCGCCGATGCTCACGAACAGTTCGCCCGTTTTGGGGTGAACCGCGAGTGCGGTTGGCGCGAATCCGCTCGTCCCGCTCGCTTCGGCGAAGACCTCGGGCCGGCCCGTGTAAGTCGAGTGATTCGCAGTAAGTGGAACGTAGTGGATGCGCCCGAACGTCCAGTCCGCGAGGAAGAATCCGCCGCGGTACTTCTCCGGGAACTGCGTGTGCAGGTAACACGCAACTCCCGTGGGCGATCCGCGGCCGAGTGTGCAAATTGGCGCCACCACGTCCGGAAAGTGCGGCGGTTTGCGCCACGTCTGCGAGAGTTGCGGTGAGCGCCAGCCGTAGTTTCCGCCCGGTACTACGTGATAAAGTCGACACGGCTCGTACCAGGGTAGGCCCACGCAGCGCTCGTTGTCAGAGTCGTAGGTGAACGGTTCGCCGTCACGGTTAAAGTCGAACGAGTACGGGTTGCGGAACCCGTCCGCGACGACTTCCACGTTCTTGAAATCGGGCGAGATGCGGACCAGTGCGCCCGCGATCGGGTCGCGTACCGGGGAGCGCGATCCGGTGATGGTGGACTTCCGCACGCCGGACATGTTCCCGCACAGGAGGTACAGCCAACCGTCCGGCCCGCGACGGACTGCATGGGCGTCGTGCTCGCCGGCCGTTTTCAGCGCGAGGATCGTTTCCGGCGGTCCCTTTAGTTTGTTTCGGCCGTTGTACCCGCGGTAGCGCTTCAACCCGCCGTCCCCAACCACAAAGAGCGAATCACCCTCCGCGAACAGCCCCATCGGACCGTCTTTCAGCCCATCGATGAGATCGATCGCACGATCCGCATAACTGTCGTTATCGTCATCGACCAGAATGCGCACGTACCCGCGCCCGGCGATCAGCACGCGGCCCGCGTCGTCGATGGTCATCGTGTAAACATCAGGCGCGATGGGATTGTCTGCGAACAGCTTCGCGCTGAACCCTGGCGCGAGTTTCAAATCGGTGACTGATGCGGGTGGTGTGGCAACCGCGGACAACAGGAGCAGGACGACAGTCATGTGTTGAGCCTGTTGGGTTCCAGGAGTGCCCCGAAATCTTTTTCCGGAATGTTGCACGACGCGCGGCGCGGTTCGCCACTAACTATGGCGCCCGCTGTTGAGGAGCCATTATGCCGCGCCTGACGCTTCGCACCCTGTTGGCCTACATAGACGATACACTGAACCCGACCGAAACGCGCAGTCTCGGTCGGAAAGTGGCGGCCAGCGACGAGGCCCGTGAACTCGTCGAGCGGATCAAAAAGGTCACCCGGCGCCGCGGACTGAAGACGCCCGTACCCACCGACGCCGACGACGAAACCGCCGACCCCAACACGGTCGCGGAATATCTGGACAACACGCTCGACTCGGACACGCTCAAGCAGCTCGAAGAGACGTGCCTAGCGTCGGACGTTCACCTCGCGGAAGTAGCCGCCTGTCACCAAATTCTGACGCTCGTGCTCACGGAACCGGTCCGTGTTCCCCCGCGTGCGCACAGGCGGATGTACGGCCTCCAGTCGGCTCCGGCTGCCACACCGGGCCGTCGGCCGAACAAGAAACTGCCCGTTGGCGGGGTGCGCACACCCGAACGCGACCGGGGGAGCACGACGACGCGGACGCGGCGCTGCTCCTCGGTATGAAGCGCTATTCCGCCACAACCACCTGGGCCGCGCGGTTCGCGCTGTTCGGGATCGCCGCGGCGATGCTGGCGTTCCTCACAGTGGGCGTGTACATGGCGCTCCCGCACCAGCCCCCGAAGCCCCCGGAAACGACTCCCGGGTACTCGTTCGCGCAATTGACGCCCGAAGAAACACTGCCCGTTAAGCCGAAAACTCCCGAAGGGCCGGCGAAGCCGGGCGACCCGATCCCGATTGAACCGAAGCCGAAGGTCGTGGACGTGAGCGAGGCACTCGCGCTCGCTGCGGGCGGAGTTGTAGGGGAAGTCGCTGCTACTAAGTCTAACGACCCCGGACCCGGTCTCGCGGACCCGGTTTCAACACCCGACACGGCGGTTCGCGAGATCGGGCGCGTTGAAACCAGTCGCACACTCGTCGTCACGCAAGACCCGGCGAAGCCCGGTGTCTGGTCGCGCCTCCGCGTGAAGGGGGACGGTGACGAAATTGTTGTGTCGAACGCGCCGGTCATGGCGCTCCCGGGGTACAAGGCGAACGTGCTGATCGGCGCACGCGACAAACAGGTCCAAGTGTACTTGTGGGGCAACGTGCCGGAACAGATCCCGTACCGAGTGTTCGAGTCCCGCGTGAAGTTCCACCCGCCCGCGGCCGGGTTCGACGCGGACCTGACGCTGCTCGGCGGGCGCATCTACCTCAAGAGCAAGAAGCCCGAAGGGGACAAGAATCCGGCGAGCCGGAAAGTGCGGGTTCGCGCTGCGAACGAGGTGTGGGACATCTCCCTGCCGGACGAGAAAACGGACGTGCTGGTCGAACTCATTTCGTGGTTCGAGCCGGGTACGACTTACGCCCGCGCGGGTGGGGCGCCGCCGAAGCAAGAGGGCCGGGTCGCGGTCCTGAACGGCGCGGCCAAGTTCGCCGCCCCGCGCCGGTTCAAGGCGGTCGACAAGTTCGCGGTGAACACGCAGATCGTCTGGGATTCCGGTTCCGGCGCGCTGGCCGACCCGCAGCCGATCACGAACATGCAGGAGGCGACTGCGAACCCGACCCTTGACGGAGACGATCAGAAGAACATTTCGCGCATCTTCACCGAAACGGCCGATCGCGTAACCGAGCGGAACGTGGTGCGCCAGGTCATCGAGTCGCGGCTCGATCCGCCCCCGACGGTCGTCGACCGCGAAGCCGTCGCGCGCCTCACGGTCTATTCCCTCGCGGCGCTCGCCGACAACTCACCCCCCGGCGACGAAATGCTCAAAGCCCTCGTGGACGTGCTGAAATCGGAACTGCCGTGGTTCGTGCGGCAATCGGTCGTGACCGCGCTCACGGCTTGGGTCGCCCGCGATCGCGGGAACACGGCGATTTTGCGGGCCGTGCTCGTGAGCAAGGGGCTCGGCGAGGACAAGGACGATGAGGACGCAGCCGACCGCTTCTTGCGTCTGATTCGGGGGTTCGTCTCGCCGACCAAGCCCGATCCCGAGCGCCTCGACGAGTTGGGGAAACTGCTCGCGGACAAGAGCATCCCGGTGCGCGAAGCGGCCCTGTGGAACATCGCGTCGGTGGATCTGGAAACGTGGGTTCCGCCCCCGGCCCGCGCGAACGTCGGTGCGGTGGGCGCGGCGGTGAACAGCGAGGACTATAAGAAGTTCCTGGTTACCTGGCGCGGGAAGATCGAAATGCTGAAGAAGCGCACCACTCCCTTTCCGCTTCCTCGACCCGTGCCGAAGGACGGAAAAGAGGGGAAGGGGTGAGGAAGAGAAGAGTGGGGGTGAAGGGGTGAGCGGGTGAAGGGGTGATTGGTCCCCAGTAGGCGCGGCGCAGACGCACGCCCTGCGCTCAACCGGGTGCATCCCGAAAATCAACCGATCGCGTGCCGGATAATTCACCCTTTCACCCGCTCGCCCCTTCACCCCCACTCTTCATAGACGTCACACCAGTGGCACCGTTTTCCCGGGCTTCAGGTCGATCACCTGAAGCTCGATCTTCTTGTAACCCTTCCACTCGTTGATTTTGGGCGTGAAAGCCAGGCAACAGTCGCCGTTCGCGCTCATCAGTTCTTCCAAACGGTCGGCCATACCCCACGCGACGCAGCGGATCGTCGTTTCGCCCTGGCGCACGCGGAAGTCCATGTGGCGCTGGACCTCGCCTGTCCCGATGAGACGCGCGCCTTCTACCTTTAGCCCGGCCGCGAGGAACTTCGGCTTCGGGTTCGCGGCGCCGTAAGGTTCCAATTTGTCGAGGTCTTTTAGCAGCCCGAACGTGATGGCCGAAAGGGGCACCTCGGCGTCGAGCGTGAGTTGCTGCGCCGGCGCGCCGCCGGGGTAATGGCCCGTGACGTAAGCGTTGAACCGCTCGCGCAGTGCCGGGATGCGCTCCGGGCGCACTTTAAGACCGGCCGCGGCCGCGTGGCCCCCGTGCCCTTCGAGTATGTCGTCGCACGCCACGAGCGCTGTGTGTAGTGCGAACCCGGTAACGCTCCGCCCGGAACCGGTGGCAATGGGTTCGTTCGGCTGCATCGCGATCACCAGCGCCGGTTTGCCAAAGTAGTCCACCAGTCGACTTGCCACAATCCCGATCACGCCCGGGTGCCAGTCCTCGGACCCGACCACGATGGCCGGGTCGTCCGCGAACTGCTCCTCGACCATTTCCTTCGCGGCCTGGGTGTATTTGCGCTCGTGCGATTGTCGGTCACTGTTCAGCGCTTCGAGCTGCTGCGCCAGTTGAACGGCCTTGGTGATTGAGGTAGTCGTCAGCAGTTCCACGGCAAAACTCGCGCAACCCAACCGTCCGGCCGCGTTCAAGCGGGGGGCGAGTTTGAACCCGACGTCCTCGGACGTCAGCACCTGGTCCGGTTTCACGCCACTGGCGTCGAGAAGTGCTTTAAGCCCCACGGAGGGGTTCGTGCGGATGCGTTCTAGTCCGTGGCGCACGAAGATCCGGTTCTCGTCGCGAAGCGGAACGACGTCCGCGACCAGACCGAGGGCCGCCAGCCCGACCGCGTCGAGAAGGATCTCGCGCAGGTCCGCGGGCACTCGTTCCGACCCGGTGGCGCGTTGTGCGACCGCCCACGCCAACTTGAACGCGACCCCGGCGCCGGACAGGTCACCGAACGGGTACGGCTCGGGGGCCGGCAATCGCGGGTGAACGAGCACCGATGCTAGTGGGAGGATCGGGCCATCTAGCCCCATCTTCATTTCGTGGTGGTCGGTGACGATCAGTTCCAGCCCGATTTCGCGCGCCACTTGTGCTTCCGCAAGGCTCGCGATCCCGCAATCCACGCTCACCACCATCGAGACGCCCGCGCGCTGAAGTTCGCGGAGCCGCTCGCCGTTCAGCCCGTACCCCTCGGACAGGCGCAGGGGCACGTGGAACTGCACGTCTGCGCCGAGTTTGTTGAGAACGCGGAGTAGCACGGACGTGCCGGTCACGCCGTCCACGTCGTAATCGCCGTAGATGCAGATGCGCCGCTTGTCGGTGATCGCGCGGGCGATGCGATCCGCCGCGTCGCGCACGCCGGGTAGCGCCATCGGCGGGAGTAGCCCCCCGAGCGGCGTATCGAGGAACCGGCGGGCCGCCGCCGCGTCGCGCACGCCGCGGTTGATGAGGAGTTGGGCCACGACCGACGACACCCGCGCCGACCCCGCGAGCCGGTTGGTCGCGGTTGGGTCGGACGGGAGCAAGTGCCACTGCTTTTCTGCACGCGCCACGGATCGGTCCTCGGTTCGTTCGGCAATAACCCTGTATTTAGAACGGATGTCCACTGCGAGAGCAACCCCAACATGCCCGGGGCGCTTGGAGTGGAGCGCGGCGCGGTCGGTATCCGCGGCGCATCCGCTGTTTTTGTGTGGTCCGGCGCCCGCGGTGCGATCGCGCCCGCGGCGCCTCACTTTGTCACGGAATTTCTTCAAGCACTTCACGAACCCGTCACGCCCCGCCGATTCGAGAACCACGTGAGTGATTCTTCACGGCAACTCAACCCGTTCTGGAGGATAGCCATCGTGACAGCCGCGTTTCTACTCATGTCGTCGGCAGCCCTGGCCGGTGCCGACCCGGTCGCTCAACCGGCCCCCGCGACGCCGGCCCCGGTTGTGGTTTCTGGCGCCGGGTGCAGCAACTGCGGAACCCCGGCCTGTGACCCGTGCGCGAGCGGCAAGGTCGGCCTGCTCGACAAGCTGAAGGCCCGCTTCCCCAAGAAGTCCCACGACTGCTGCACCCCGGCCCCCGCGCCGTGTGACCCGTGCGCCGGCGCCAAGCCCAATCTGCTCGACAAGCTGAAGGCCCGCTGGAGCAGCAAGAAGTCCCACGACTGCTGCACCCCGGCTTGCGACCCGTGCGGCGCGGCCCCCGCGGCGCCGGTCACCCCGCCGACCACGGGCGGCACGACTCCGCCGAAGGAAATGCCGAAGGGCACGACCCCCCCGAAGGAAACCCCGAAGGCCACGACCCCCCCGAAGGGCGGCGTGAGCATCCCGCTGCCGCTGCCCCCGGTCACCGGGGCGAGCGGCCTGGCCGGGAGCAGCAACCCGTACTAAGCCTGAGCAGTTTTTGATCTCGCGCCCGCCGGCCGTTCACTTAGAGCGGCCGGCGGGTACTTTTTTCCGCCCGATTACCAACTCTTCTCTTCCACCAACGCGGTC
Source organism: Gemmata sp. SH-PL17 (assembly GCF_001610855.1). NCBI lineage: Bacteria > Pseudomonadati > Planctomycetota > Planctomycetia > Gemmatales > Gemmataceae > Gemmata > Gemmata sp. SH-PL17. The sequence continues at coordinate 5,834,030 of NZ_CP011271.1, read as the reverse complement.
CGGCATTAGTATTGCCAAGAGACGGAAAACGCCAACGGGGTTAGCACGGATGAACGGGGCATCTCCGGGGCTCGGGGCCGAACTCGCAAACAAGATCGCGCGACTCGTCGAAGAGCGCGGCTGGAACCAAGAAGTATTCGCCCGGATCGCGCGCTTGAACCGGCACACGGTCCGTCAGATCCTCCAAGGCGGACCGAAGCGCCAGCTCCGGAACCTCACGGTCAGCCAGTGTGCAGACGCACTTGGTCTGACGGTGAGTGAACTGCGCACACTTCCACTTGAACGGCTGTTGCCGCGCATGCACGGCAAGCCGGCCGCCGACGAGGAGACGTTCGATCTTCTATACGAACGTGCCCAGTTGCCCGAACTCGTCGCGTGGTTGGAACGCAACCGCGATCGCGCGGTCGAACTGCGCCCGGACGAGGTGCAGGAACTTCTGGACATGCAGGCCCCGGGCGGGCCGCTGGTAAAACTCGGTGTGGAAACTTGCGTCGACCTGATCGAGCGCCGGCGCCATCTCGTTTGCCGGGTCAAGGAGATCGCGGGGACGGAGTATTTCGACTTCCTCGAACAGTGTGTGAAGCTCATCCACGAAAAAGTGAAGCCCCCCGGTCGCCGGACATAAGCCTCAGTCCCAAGATCGCATCTCGCGCCCTCTTTCGGCCCGACGTATCAGGTCGGTCGAAAAAGGGCCTGTTCGTTTTTAAGGTGCTGCTTTAACCGCCGTTTGCGAGACGTGATCGTGCTTGGGGAGATACGCGCTGGGGTGCTCAATTGCCCGCAAACTCGAACGTGACCCCGGGCCACTCGGACGCGAGTAGTTCGAGTACGACTTGCTGTATTGTCACGGCCCGGGCTTTGTCGAACGAGCGCCAGCGGGGGCGCCCGAGGAGCCGGGCCTCGAACGCGGTTCCGTGGTCGTCGGCCTCGATGTTCGGGAGAGTCCTGAGCCGCACCACTTCCACCGGGTGCCGGGCACAGATTGCGTCGCCGTGCACGAGCCACTCGGACGCGGGGCCGGACACCATTGTGATAAACCCACGTCGGGCGCCGGCCGCCAAAACGGATCCAGAGACTGCGCGAACGTGTTCCACATTTGAGAAGGCGAGTGCCCACGGTCCCGGCAGCAACTGCTCCCACCCGGGGCCGCCCATGAGGGCGCGTTCCCGGACCCGTAGGTCGTTCAGTTCCGCGCGATCGGTATAGTGGTCGGTACCCCAAACCACATCGAATTTGATCGCCCCCGCGTGCTCAACATCCACCACCGACCCGACGACCCGCGCGCCGAGTAGCTCAGCGCTTTGTTCGCAAGCCGCCGCCGCGACCGGCCCCACCAGATCAATTACGTCCCCGATTTTCACGGTGCGGGGGTCGGCCGCGAACCTTTCGTACCCGACCAGCACCCGCGCGCGGCGCGGTCCCGGTCTTGTTCCTTCGGTATGGTCACCGCAGAGGTGGTCTTGGGGATCGAATTCGATCTGAGTGGGCCAGAACTGGTGCGGGGGCGTCAGGTTAGCGAGTGCGAGTTGCACGCGAACAAACTCGGCCCGGGGGCCGTCACCGATTCGCGTACAGACATCGGCGTAGGCCGACCGGTGATCGTCGCGCTCCGGCTCCGCGAGGATTCGCTGGAGGGCGCCGTCGAGCGGGCGGTCATGTTCATCGAGCCAGTCGGCGTATACGAGCCGGGGCGTGCGCTCCAGTGGGGCGCACGCGACTGCGGCTCGGAGGGCGAGTTCGTCGCTCATCGTCGCTCCCGAGTGGACGGTCTCGACCGCCCGTAAAACGTGTCATCCTTGACCCGCCCGAGGTCAGAACAGCGCGTGGTAAGGTACTTGCGCAAGGTGTTCACCGAGTAACGGGACACCAGCATCGAATGGCACACGCCCGGTGGTGTGAGACTAGGGCGGTGCGAACTGCCGAACGGGTATGTTACTGGTAACACGGGTTCGAGTTTTCGCGGTTTGTGTAAACAATCTCGAACTTTATGTACGCGATGTGTATCGCATTGCGATTGGCGTGCCATTCACACGCTGCGCAAAACGCGCCCAACCGCATTCAGAGCAATTGTGTGTAACCATCGGCAGCAAAGCGGGTTTCGATGAGCCGTTTCGTGACACTCGGATGTGTTTTGGGACTTGCTTTGCTTCAGCTTGCAGCGAAATACTGCGTAATATTCCGACACATTGTATGCAAATTCTGAATTTCGCTTGGGGGATGAAGTTTCTGATGCGCGTTCAATCTATTGCGAGGCCTGATTGCTACCCGCCAGGTTACTTGCACGCGGGTTCTCAGAAGTCGCGTGTAAATCATCTGCGCAGTTGAGACTTCTGCCGCACCGCGTAGATGACCCATCTCAAATCGCCTGAACTTGTTTTCCGGTCGTGATTAATCCTCGACCGGAACTTTGAGCCGGGCCGCGGCCCGCTTAGCCGTCACGAGCCGTTGCGCCGTTAACTTCTCCGTCGCTCCCTTCAGTTTCGCGACGAGTTCGGCGGGGGCCTTGTCGGGGTGTCCGCAATCGAACGGGGGTTCCGGTGCGTATTGGAGATCAAGTTGGATCGCTTTTGCAGAGTCCGAGCCGCGTAACAATTCGGCCACCCGCAGCGCCCCGTCGATCCCGGCCGTAAGCCCGGCCGCACTCACGAACGTTCCGTCTACGACTACCCGCTGGTCCTTCGCCACGGCCCCGAAATACTTCAACAGGTGGACCGAGCGCCAGTGCGTCGTCGCGGACCGCCCCTTGAGCAACCCGGCCGCACCGCAAACGAGTGCTCCGGTGCACACCGAGAACACGCATTTTGCTCGCGCGGCCTGTTGGGTGATGAACGAGAGAACGCCCTCGTCTTCCATCAGATCTTCCTGGCCCGGGCCACCGGGTACGACCAGCAGGTCGACCGGTTCCGCTTCGGTCAAACGGGCGTCCGGCATAAGGCCCAACCCTCGGTAATCTCGCACCGGTTTCGTGTCCTTCCAGAGAAGTTGGACGGATGCGTTCGGCAAACGGGACAGAACCGCAAACGGGCCGGTCAGGTCCACCTGGTCCATCCGGGGAAATACGAGCATCCCGACGTTCAGGTGGTCCGCCATATTCTGTTCCTCGTTCGGGGTATCTGTGGCCGGTTCGTGGCGCGCGCCACACCCGCCTGCAGCAACAGTGCCCGTTAGGGCGACACGGATGAAGTGCCTGCGAGTTTGCATCGTTTAGTCCTCGGTTTCAATTTGGGGGCGCGAACGCGGTGCGGGCGCCTGCTCCTCGGCACCGCGAAATCGCGTTCGGTAGTCACTCGGTGCTACCCGCAACACACGCAGGAACGAGCGGCGCATGGAATCCGCGCACCCGAACCCGCACTCCCGGGCGATCTGCTCCAGTCCCGCGCCTGATTCCTCCAATCGCCGCCGCGCGCCCTCAACGCGGAGCCGCTCAACGAAGCGCGCGGGGGTGTGCCCCGTTTCGCGACGGAAGATCCGGCTGAAGTTCCGCACACTCATGTGGGTACGCTGCGCCAGTGCCCCCACGGACAGGTCGTCGGCCAGGTGCTCGACCGCCCACGTCTGTAGGTCGCGTAGGGGCTCCCGGTCCGCCGCCTGGAGCTCCAGTGACGTGCTGAACTGCGATTGACCGCCCGGCCGTCGGACGAACAGCACGAGGTTCCGGGCGACGCTCAGTGCGACGTCGCGCCCGAGGTCTTCTTCAATGAGCGCCAGAGCCAGGTCCATCCCGGCCGTAACCCCGGCCGAGGTGTACACGTTTCCGTCGCGCACGAAGATCGGGTCGGGTTCCACCCGGACCCGTGGGAACTCCCGGGCCAGTCGGTCGCAGAACGCCCAGTGGGTCGTCGCGCGGCGCCCGTCGAGGAGTCCGGCCGCGGCCAACAGAAAGGCGCCCGTGCAGATCGATCCGAGGCGCCGGGTTCGTGCGGCGCAACGCGCGAGCCACCGGAGAAGGGCGACTTCTTGCATAGCTCGATCGATGCCGGGTCCGCCGGACACCAGAAGCGTGTCGATCGGGCCGCGCCCCCCGGTGAAACCGCGGTGGGCCACCAATTGCACGCCGGAAGACGTTTCGATTGGCCCGGCCGCATTGGAAACGAGTTCTACGGAATATGCACTGCGCCCCAGTGCCCGGTTCGCATCGGCGAACACTTCACACGGCCCCGTCACATCGAGCAATTTGGCTTGTGGAAAGGCCAGGACGACGATTTTTCGGGGCGCTCGGGAACGGTGCGCGAGCCGATTTCGATTGCCCATGCGACAGCACTCCCGAACGTGTCTTCAGCACAACTATAGGCCGGCGGTGTGTGTGCCGAAATGACAACATTCCGACCATTTCGGCCAATCAAGAGCGGTTCCGGAGCGTGACCGGGAACTATTGGAGCTTCCCCGAACTCAGTCGACGAAATTTATGAGAGCACGATGTGAGTAGCGCCGCGCACTCTTCCGAACACCTTCAAACGGCTACAACAGGTTCACATCCGTGGTCCGTCTCGCTCTCCTCGGACCGCACCTCTTAATTCATCCAATCAGGAACCGTGTCATGCGAGGAAACCGCTTCCTCCGCCGCTCGGCCGCGTGCGTCGGTCTGGTCGCCCTGGCCGGGCTGCTGCGCGCTGCCGAGCCAGCTCCCGCTCCTCGTCCCGCCGGCGCCGCGGCCACGCTCGCCCCGCTGGGGCGCGAGACGTACCTGCTCCCGCCGAAGGAGATCGCCGACGCGGTCCTCGCGTCCCGCGGGGAGATCGTTGCCCTTACGAATCTCAGCCCGGACGGGCGCAAGTTTCTGATTGCCAAGCGTGATCCGTTGCCGTCGGTCGAGCGCCTCGGAGCCCCGTGCGTTCACCTCGCGGAGATGGCCTTCGATCCGGTCGCGTGTCGCTCGCGCGAGCTGTGGGTGGGCAGTGCGGAAGCGCTCGACCTGTTTTTCCCGGCCGAGCGCCGCACCGTCCCGGTGCGGGTGCCGTCGGGGGCGCGGATCGCGAGTCCCGCGTGGTCCCCGGACGGGTCCAAACTGGCGTTCTTCGCGCTGTTCCCGGACGCCACGCACATCTGCGTCGCCGACACCGAAACCGGCGCGTGTCGGAAGGTGACCCAAACGCCGGTGCTCGCGACCCTCGTGACGGCGTTCCAGTGGTCCCCGGACGGCAAGCGCATTCACACGGTGCTGCTGCCGGATGGGGGGAAGCGCCCGGTGCCGAAGCCCGGGATCGCGACCGAGCCGAAGGTCCGAATCGCACGCGACGGCAAAGACCCGTCGCGCACGTACCGGTACCTGCTCGAATCGCCGTACCAGATGCAGTTGCTCGAACACCTGCTCACCGGTCAGGTCGCGATCGTCGGCGTCGAAGACGGCGCGGTCACGCCGATCGGGGAACCGGCGATGGTCCGCAGCGTCAGTGCGTCGCCGAACGAGAAACAGTTCCGCGTGGCGACCGTGAAGAAGCCGTTCTCGTACTACGCGCCCTTCCAACGGTTTGGCTCACAGGAGAGCATCTGGAACGTATCCGGCAAGGTGCTGGTGACACTATCCGATCGCAATCTGCGCGAAACCGAGACGCCGCCCGTGGTGACCCCGGCGACGACCCCCACGCAACCGCCGTTCCCCAAGGGCGGGCTAACGAAGGGCGCACGCGGTACGGGTGGCACCCAACCGGTGCCGGACCCGACGCAGCCCGCGCCCACCCCGCCGGTGAACCCGATGAACCCGGACGACGCGCCGACGGTCGCGCCCGAGCCGTTCGACCCGGACGCCAAGCGTGACCTCTCGTGGCGCCCGGACGGAAAGGGGATGTCGTTCCTGCAACTCGAACCTGCCGCCAAGGACGCCAAGAAAGACGACACCAAAAAGGACGACGCGAAGGCGGTGCGCAAGGACCGCGTCATGCAGTGGCTCCCGCCGTTCGGGAAGGACGATGCGAAGGTCGTGTACGAGTCGCCGAACCGGATCGTGGGCGCGCAGTATTCCGCCGACGGGCACTGGCTGTTCATCTCGCAAACTGTGGACGCGCAACGGCAAATCACCGCGATCGACCTCGCCAACACGAAGACGACCTACGTGATCTCGCGCGGCGGTTCCGACTTCGCCGCACCGAAGAAGGACGAACCGCCGGCCAAGAAGGACGGCGACAGTGATAACGAGGACGCCGACACCGAACAGCCCGGCGCGGGTCGGGGTGGGGCGACGGTCGGCCTCGGGCTGTTGGCCCGGCCACTGGGGGCGGTGAACGTGGTCCGCGTGTCGATCGCCGGTACCGTTTACCTTTCGGGCACCGAGCGCGCTCGCGGTGCCGGGGAGGGCGCGTTCCCGAAGCCGTACATCGACGCAGTTACCATCAAGACCGGCAAGAAGACCCGCGTGTTCGAGGGCAAGGCTGATGTGCTCGAAACGGTCGACGGCGTGGACGGGGACGACGTCAAGTACGTGTTCACCACGCGGCAGAAGTCGAACGTCGTGCCCAACTCCTATGTGACCGATATCGCCACTGGAAAGGCGACGAAGCTGACCGACAACGTGGAAAAGAGCGCGTGGTTCCACGAGCTGAAGACCGAGCGCTTCCGCGCGACCCGGGCGGACGGGATCAAGTTCTGGGTGAAGGTGACGCGGGCGCCCAAGGCCGAGGGCAAGCTCCCGGCGCTGTTCTGGATCTACCCGCGCGAGTACGCGGACCAGGCCGACTACGATGCCAAGGCCGGGCGCGGCGGCACTGGCACCGGTCCGGGGGCGACGGCCGGGCGCTACACCGGGCCGGCGCCGCGGAGCGTCGCGATCCTCACGCTGGCCGGCTACGCGGTGGTCGAGCCGGACGTACCGATCGTCGGCCCGGCCGGGCGGATGAACGACAACTACGTCCCGGACCTGCGGAACGGGCTGTGGGCCGCGATCGACGAGTGCGACAAGCGCGGGATCATCGACCGGGACCGGCTCGCGTGCGGCGGGCACAGCTACGGGGCGTTCAGCACGGCCAACGCGCTGGCGCACACACCGTTCTTCAAGGCCGGGATCGCTGGCGACGGGTGCTACAACCGCACACTCACCAGTATGTCGTTTCAGTCCGAGCGCCGGCAACTCTGGGACGCCCGCGAAACCTACCTGGAAATGTCGCCGCTGTTGCGCGCGAACCAGATCAACGGCGCGCTGCTGATGTACCACGGCATGGAGGACGCGAACGTGGGCACGCACCCGATGAACTCGGAGGCGCTGTTCGCCGCGCTCGACGGGCTGGGCAAGCCCGCGGCGCTGTACATGTACCCGTATGAGGGCCACGGGCCGATCGCCCGCGAAACCAACCTCGATATGTGGGCGCGGTGGCTCGCGTGGCTCGATCTGTACGTGAAGAACACGAAGGCGAAGTAGTCGCAAGCCGCCTCGGTCGCGCGCTTCCAGTCGCGCGCGACCGAGGGCCAATACATTCCCAACTTACTCGAACTAACGCATGCCCGTTTCGCCGCCCGCGTCCCTTCTCATAGAGGGACCGGTAGGTCTTCCCACACACCGAGGTTCCTGCCAATGGCCTCACGCCTCCTGGTTCCGCTCGCGCTCGCGATCGGGACCGCCTTCCTTTACCCCGGCGGCGCGGCGCGTGCCGCGGAACCGGTCGCCCCGAAGGTCACCACTCCGAAGGCGCATTTCGGGTTCAATCTGGGCGACGACTACTGCCTCGCCAACTACGAACAGTATGCCGCGTACCTCGCCAAACTCGCGAAGGAGTCCGACCGCATCAAGGTGGTCGATATCGGGCGCACCGAGGAGCGGCGCCCGCAACTGATGGCGGTCGTAACGTCCCCGGCCAACCACAAACTCCTGTCGCGCTACCAGACTATCGCGCGGGATCTGGCGAACGCCGATGGGATCACGTCCGAGGCGGCGAAGAAGCTGGCGGCCGAGGGGAAGGCCGTTGTGTGGATCGACGGCGGGTTGCACGCGAGCGAGGTACTGTGCGCGCAGGCCGTGGCCGAGACCGTTTACCAGATGGTTAGCGGAACCGACCCCGAGACGCTCCGCGTGCTGGACGACGTGATTATCCTGTTCGTCCACGCGAACCCGGACGGGCACGACCTCGTGGCCGACTGGTACATGCGGGATAAAGACCCGAAGAAGCGGTCGCTCGGCGGGCTGCCGCGGCTGTACCAGAAGTACATCGGGCACGACAACAACCGCGACTTCTACGCCAACACTCAAGCCGAGACGCGGAACATGAACCGCGTGATGTACCGGGAGTGGCTCCCGCAAATTGTGTACAACCACCACCAAACCGGCCCGCCCGGTACGGTCCTGTTCTGCCCGCCGTTCCGCGACCCGTTCAACTACAACTTCGACCCGCTCGTGGTTAGCGGTATCGACGCGGTCGGGGCGGCGATGATGCAGCGGTTCCTGGCCGAAGACAAACCCGGGGCGACGACCCGTTCCGGCGCGCGGTACTCGACGTGGTTCAACGGCGGGCTCCGCACCACCGCGTACTTCCACAACATGATCGGGCTGCTTACCGAGACCATCGGCAGCCCGACCCCGATCCGCGTCCCGTTCAACCCCGCGCTGCAACTGCCGAAGGCCGACCTGCTCAGCCCGGTCGCGCCGCAAGAGTGGCACTTCCGCCGGTCGGTCGAATACTCGGTCACCGCGAACAAGGCCGTGTTCGATTACGCATCCCGGCACCGCGAACAACTGCTGTACAACATCTGGCTGATGGGCAAGAACGCCACCGAGCGCGGCAACAGGGACAGTTGGACCGTCACGCCCAAGATGGTCGCTGCGGCGAAGGGCGCACGCGGCGCGGACGGGTTCCAGAAGTTCTTCCGCGACCCGGCGAAGCGCGACGCACGCGGGTACGTCGTTCCGGCCGATCAGCCCGATTTCCTGACCGCTACCAAGTTCGTCAACGCTCTCATTGGCACCGGGGTGCGGGTCCACCGCGCGACGAGTGCATTTGAGGTGGCGGGGAAGAAGTACCCGGCCGGTTCCTACGTTGTGAAGTCGGCGCAGGCAGTTCGCGCGCACGTACTCGATATGTTCGAGCCGCAGGACCACCCGGACGACTTCGCGTACCCCGGTGCGCCGCCGACGCCTCCCTATGACGCCGCGGGCTACACGCTCGCGTTCCAGATGGGCGTGCAGTTCGATCGCCTCCTGGAAAGCTTCACCGGCCCGTTCGAGGAACTGAAAGACGAGGTTCCGCCGCCGCCGGCCAAGGTGCTCGACGCGAACGGAGCGGTCGGGTTCTTTCTCCGTTCGAGCACCAACGATGCGTTCCGCGCGGTGAATCAGTTGCTCGCGGCCGGCGAGGAAGTTCGGCGCCTGAAAGAACCGTGTACCGTTGATGGCGCGAAGCACCCCGCGGGCATGTTTTTCGTCGTCAAGAAGGACGGCACGCAGGAGCGGCTGGAAAAGATCGCCCGGGCGCTCGGCACGCGGTTCGTCGGCAGCACGGAGGCGCCCGGGAAAGAGGCGGGCACGCTCAAACCGGTGCGGGTCGCGCTCGTGGACCGGTACGGCGGGTCGATGCCGTCCGGCTGGACCCGGTGGCTGTTCGAGCAGTTCGAGTTCCCGTTTACGGTCGTGTACCCGCCGGACCTGGATCGCGGCGGGCTGCGCGACAAGTTCGACGTGATCGTGATCGTGGACGGTCTGGGCGGCGGGCGCGGCGGTGGTAGCGGTGGGGGTGGGGGCGGCGATCAACCGCCGGAGCCGAACGCGGTGGACGAACTGGCGCTGCCGGCCGAGTTCCGCGGGCGCCGCGGGAGCATCACCACTACCAAGACCGTACCCGAACTGAAGAAGTTCGTGACCGCCGGCGGGACGCTGCTCACCATCGGTAGTTCCACTTCGCTCGCGAACCAACTCGGACTGAAGATTGAGAGCCACCTCATTGAGACTGGGACCGACGGGAAGGAGAAACCGCTCGGGCGCGACAAGTTCTACGTACCCCCATCCGTGCTCCGCGCGAAGGTGGACCCGGCGCACCCGCTCGCGTGGGGGATGTCGGACGAGGTAGACGTGATGTTCGCGAACAGCCCGACGTTCCGTTTCCCGACCGGCGCCGCTGCGAGTGGGTTAACGCGGGTGTCGTGGTTCGCGGGTAAATCGCCGTTGCGGAGCGGGTGGGCGTTCGGGCAGGAGTACCTCGACGGCGGGACGGCAGTGATCGACGCGGCTGTGGGGAAGGGGAGGGTAGTGCTGTACGGCCCCCAGGTGCTGTACCGGGCGCAACCGCACGCCACGTTCAAATTGGTCTTCAACGCGATCGTGCGTGCGGGCCAAAATGAGTAAAGCGGTTTCGCCGCACGGATCGGACCCCGGTCGACTCTCCCCGACCGAGTCCGACCGTATCACAGCATTGACGCGCACCGGGGAGCACAGGCGGTGCGCGGGGTAACGGAGGCACTCGTCATGGCCGACCCGTTGGACTGGTCGAAGTTACCGTCCGAATTGAGTTGGCTGGCCGGACCCGCCGAGCGGTTCGGATTGCTCCAGCTTGATGACCCGATCCACGACATTCTTGCGCGGACTTGATCCGGTCGGGCGAGCTGAATTGCACACTCTGTCCGAACGGTGGGGTGACGCTTGGCCTGCGATCAGCTCGTGGCTCGACGAGTGCCCGGCAACGGCGGCACTGCGGGCCACGTTGACGGCGCTTCCGTCACCGCAGACAGTTGAACGATGGGCACCATTGGCCGGTTGGATCGTTGCTGGCGTGGTCGTTGTCGGACTGATCGCTGCGACGGTGGGTCCGTGGTCCCGACCCGACACAATGCCATCGTTCCCTTTGAAAGTACCCGGCGAGCCGATGCCGTTCGTGGCCGACGGGGTGATGCACTTTGACGGGCGGACCCGGACCGTCACCCCGGTCCAGCGGTTTGCCCCCTGCACGCTGGAGGCGTGGGTGTGGCCGGAGGAGTACCGGGACACCGGCACCCAGGCGGTGATCGGCAGCGACATCCCGACCAAGTACGGGATCGGCCTCGGTATTACGGGCGTGGTTCCGTTCGTGGAGATCGTCCCCGGTATCCTAAAGGGAACTCAGCCCGTCCCACTGCGGAAGTGGTCGCACCTTGCGGGCGTCTTCAGCGAGGAGGGAACTCGCCTCTACCTCGACGGCAAGCTCGTGACGAAGGGACCGGCGACCAGGGCCGAAGGCGGGACGAAGTTCGTGATCGGGAACATCGGCCTGGGCAACCCCATCGACTATTTCAAAGGGAAGGTGCGAGCCGTGCGGATCAACCAGGGCGAGCGGTACGCCGACGCCTTCATTCCCGTCGAACAACTGCTGCCCGATGCCACGACGGTGCTGCTGTACACGGCCGAGTCGGTTCGGGGTGACGTGGTGAACGATTTCAGCGGAAAGGGCCACCACGGACGTGTCGAACGAGGATTCGCTTCGCCGCCATGAGGAGACGCAGCCCGAACCCGTTCGTTCCTTCACTCCCCGCCTCCCCAGACCTGACACGGCTCAAAATGCCGACACAGTTCGAGGAACCCGTACTCGTCCCAGAGGGCGGCGTAACTCATCTTGCTGCCGAGGAACCGACTCTGGAGTCTGACCAAGACCTCCCTCGTGAACGCCACGACGTGGTTCATGCCGCCGAGCCGAACGGGGGCGACGACGGGCGCTTGTCGAAGCCGCTCGTCCTGGGCCGGTCCATCGGGTCCGCCGCCCCCGCCTTCCGAACTGACAGGGCAGGTCGACTTGAATCGACCGCAAGACGGGAGGCGTCACGGTGTGATCCCCGTTTCGGGCTACGGAGGCCGCACCAGGGTCAACAGGAACGAGGCGTCTTCGAGGCACCGGACCGAGTGCGGCTCGCCGCCACCCAGGTAGAGCACCCGGCCCGCCGTGAGTTCCTGGGTCTTGCCGAGGGCGGTGAAGGCGATCTTCCCTTCCAGGCAATGCACCGTGATCTCGCCGGGGGCGTTGTGTTCCGCCAGTTCCTTGCCTGCGGCCATCACGAGGCGGATGACTTCGAGCCGGTCCGCCTTGAACAGTGTGGTAGTCTTTGCCGTTGCCAGAGCCGGTCCCAACGGGCGCACGTCGATCACGTCGCCCGGCTGCGCATGAGGAATTGCCATCGCCCGCCTCTGTCGTTCGGAAAGAACCGTCAGATCGGTTCGTGGTCGCTCAAACATTGCCGCAGTTTCGCCAGGACCGCTTCGGCGTCCAGCCCCCGCACCCGGCACGCATACCCCAGCGACTTCCCGCCGCACGAGCAGTCGATGCCCAACGCCTCGAACACCGCCAGTGTTTGCGGGTGGTCGATGATCCAGTCGGGAACGGACGTGTCGAGGTCGCACGGGGTCACGGTGCTTCCCCCGTGCGGAACGAGTGGCCCGTCTTCAGCCCGGCCACGAACCAGACCAAAGCGACGGCACCGAGGAAGAACACCGTGTCGCCGGGCACCCGCAGCCAACGGAGCGTCTGCATCGTCGGCGTCTGCATGAACTCCGGGCTGCGGGCGTACCAGTACCCGTGATCGACCGACGCCCACGTCTGCATCAGGCCGACCGGCAACAGGCTCAACAGGCACATCGCCGCCAGCCCGCCGTTGAGCGACCAGAACGAGAACTTCAGCCACCCGTCCGCCCACTCCCGGCCGGGGATCAAGGCCCGCAAGCAGACGAGCATGAGGCCGATGCCGAGCATCCCGTACACGCCGAACAGGGCGGCGTGGCCGTGCAGCGGCGTGGTGTTGAGTCCCTGCATGTAGTAGAGGGCGACGGGCGGGTTAATCATGAACCCGAACAGCCCGGCCCCGATCATGTTCCAGAAGGCGACCGCCACGAAGAAGTAGATCGGCCACTTGTACCGCTGAACCCACGGCGTCAACCGGGACCGCCGCAGGTCTTCCATCGCATCGAAGCCCACCAGCGTCAGCGGCACGACCTCCAGGGCGCTAAACACCGACCCCCAGGCCAGGGCGACGGTGGGGGTGCCGGAGAAGTACAGGTGGTGGCACGTCCCGATGATGCCGCCCGACAGGAAGATCGTTGCCGACAGGAGGGCCGATGCGGCGGCGATGCCGGGCCGGATCAGGCCGAGCCGCATGAAGAAGAAGGCGATGACCGTGGTGGCGAAGACCTCGAAGAACCCTTCGACCCACAGGTGGACGACCCACCACCGCCAGTACTCGACCATCGACAGGTGCGAGTGCCGGCCCCAGGTCAGCCCCGCTCCGTAGAAGAGGGCGATGGCGGCGCTCGCCACGGCCAACAGCGTGACCAGTTGCTTCTGCTCCCCCTTCTGTCGTAACGCCGGGAGCAGCACCCGCACCATCAGCACCAGCCAGAGGAGCAACCCCACGAACAGGGCGATCTGCCACGCCCGGCCCAGATCGACGTACTCGTACCCCTGATGGCCGACGTAGAACGACACGTCGTCGGACAGCTTGTTCTGCACGCTCAACCACTGGCCCGTCAGTGACCCGGCCACGACGACGAGCAAGGCCAGGAACAGAATGTTGACACCGAGGCGTTGGCCCTTCGGCTCGTGTTCGCTCACCAGCGGTCCGATGAACAGCCCCGCCGCCAGCCACGCCGTTGCGATCCAGAACAGGCCCATTTGGACGTGCCACGTCCGGCTGACGCTGTACGGCAGCCACTTCGAGAGCGGGAGGCCGTAGAACCCGTCCCCCTCCACGCCGTAGTGGGCCGTCACCACGCCGAGCAACATCTGGAGCAGGATCAGTGCGGCTACGACCCAAAAGTATTTGACGGTGGCCCGCTGCGACGGGGTGGCGACCCATTGACCCAGCGGGTCGGATTCGGGCGGGGCCGTCGCCCCTTCCTCACTCCGGCGGGCGGCGTACCACCAGACCATCGCCGAGATGCCCGCCAGGAGCATCATGATGCTGACGCCGGTCCAGACGACGGTTTCCCCCGTGGGCTGGTTGCCGACCAACGGCTCATACGGCCAGTTGTGGGTGTAGGTGATCTGGTCGTTCGGGCGGTTCGTGGTTGCGGCCCAGGCGGTCCAGAAGAAGAAGGCGGACAGTTTCTTCAGCCGGTCGGGGTCGGTGACGGCCCCCGCCGGGATGGCGTACTCGGCCCGACCGTTGGCGAACACATCGGAGTAGTGCGTGAGGTTCGCCCGGAACGCATCCGCCCGAACCGGGGAGACGGTGACGGTCCCCGTGCCGGGGGCGTAGGTGTTGGTCCGCATCTCCTTCGCCAGCCGCCCCCGGAGTTGCGCCTGGCGCTCGCCGTCCAGTTTGGCGTACTCGGCCCCAAACTCCGTAGTCGCCCAGCGGTCGAGGATGAACGTCGCCTCCCGGTGCAGCCAGTCCGCCGTCCAGTCCGGAGCGACGTAGCTGCCGTGGCCCCACACCGATCCGACCTCCATCCCGCCGAGCGACTGCCAGACGTTCTGGCCCGCCCGGATGTCACCCTCGCCGATCAGCACCGTGCCGTCCGTCGTCACGACCCCGGCGGGGAGCGGCGGCTTCTCCTGGTAGATGCGTGTCCCGATCCAGCCGAGGACCAGGAAGGAAAGGACCATCACCAGCGAGAAGCCGATCCAGAGCCGTTTCATGTCATTGCCCCACGGGACGCTACTGTGTCGATTTCCGCCTCGCCTTGTGGACCAGCGGGCAGTCCTCGGTCGAGTTCTTCACCCGGCAGCGTTTCACGATCCTGCCGAGCGACCGCCTCATCTGTTGCAGGCTGCGAACCCGGCCCTCGATGTCGGCGATCTTGGCCTCGGCCCGCTGGCGAACGTGTTCGCAGGTTGAGGCGGCGAACGATAGCTCCAACAGTTCCCGGATTTCGGCCAGGGTGAAGCCGAGTTCCTTTGCCCGCCGGATGTAGTTCAGGCGCTCGACCGAGGCACCGTCGAACTGTCGGTAGCCGGACGAGCGGCGCTCCGGCTCCAGCAGCCCTTCCCGCTCGTAGAAGCGGATCGTTTCGATCCCGGTTCCCGAGAGCTTGGCAACCTCGCCGATCTTCATGAGCTTCATAAGTCGCACCGTATCACGGAGGCATCTTACAGTCTGGAGTGTACTACAGAGTCAAGCCTCTTTTCCGAAAGCCCATAGACGGGCGTGATACGACCCCGCTGGCCGCCTCGTTTCGGCCGTGCATCAAATCACAACCGAACCCCGCCGACCACGCCCAGATAAACAGGCCACCGAGCATCTTCATGGTGACCGACGTGTCAGTTTACGGCAGGACGTGGTGAGGGATCACAGCGGAAACAGGCACCATTAACGAGTGGAACGAAGATCGAAGTCGCCGCCGTGAGTAAAACGTCGGTGGGACATCATCGGGCGGAGGCAGAGATGGGCGAGAAACGAGACACGTCCGGGAAGCACACCCGTCCGAAGACGGCCCCTCGGGGCAAGCGTTACCTCTGTGCCAAGTGTCGGAAGCGCAGCCCGAGGCCGGTCTTCACCCCGGCCCCGTGGTACTGCCCGAACTGCCTCGAGGACAAGGAGTAGGCCCGATGGCGTTTGACGAATCCCTCGCCGCCCGCATCCGTGATGCCCTGGCCCGCCGTAAGAACGTCGAGGAGAAGAGGATGTTCGGCTGCGACTGTTTCCTGCTGAACGGCAACTTGCTCGTCGGCGCGTGGAAGGACTCGCTCATCGCCCGCCTCGGCCCCGAGGAGGGCGAGGCGGCTCTACTGGAGCCGCACGTCAGGGTGTTCGACATCACCGGCAAGCCGATGCGGAATTGGGTGCGGATCGAGCCGGAAGGCGTCGAGGACGATGAGCAGTTGGCGGGCTGGATCGAGCGGGCGCTAAAGTTCGTGGAGATGTTGCCGAAGAAGTGAGCGATGAATCCGGGCAACTTCGATTCACCCTTCTTCCCACAAATCGAATAGACTGCATTCACGATAAGGGTGGGGTGTTTGGTCCCCCTCCCCGTGAGTGCTCAGGAAGCGTTTCGGTGGTCGTGCATGCGGTTGACCAACCCGGCGATGGCTCGAACCCGTGCCGCGTGACCGGCTCGGGCGTGGCGGTTCACGTGCGCCACCGCGCGGAACCGGCGCAACCGCCCGATCGCGTGCTCGACTACGATCCGACGGCGGCTGAATGCCCGGTTGTACTTCCGATCCTCGGGTGGGCGCTCCTGCCCGCGCGGCTTGCGGCGCGGCGCCGCTCCCAACCCCGTCGGGTGCAACGCACCCATCCCGACGTAACCCAGATCACCGATCCCACCGACCCCCTTCGGGAGCCGCTTCAGCAGCCGTGACTTCTTGAGCCGCTTGATATCCGCCCACGGCCCCGGCACCGAGTCGGACACGTCTACGATCCGTCCCGAGCTCTCGTCCACGGCCACCTGGCTCTTGAGCGTGTGGGCCTTCTTCTTGCCCGAGTAGTACGCCCGCTGACGCCTCTTGGGGCGCTGGGTCCGCTGCTCGAAGCTGTCGATCACCACCGCGAGCCCCGGGGTGTCATTCAACAGGGCCGGCAACCGCTTGCGGCGCGGGGCACCCGGGTCCGGCATCCGCATCGTGTCCCGACCGGCCCGCTCCAACACCGGCACGCACCGGGTCCGCACCCGACTGGCGGTCGAGTCGGACACCCCGAACCGGAACCCGAGCACCTCGTTGGTCGGGTACTGGCGCAACCAGATGACCGTCCGCAGCAGTTGGTCCGCGGTGCTCAGATCGAAGTTGTCGCCGCCCCCGACCGCGCGTTGACGGTTGGGTCGCTCGAGCCCCTTGCGGTGCCCCGCTTCGACCGCCGGAACCAGGTCCGCGGCCAGCGCGTCGAACACCGCTACGGGCAATCCCGTCAGGTGCTCAAACACGATCGGGTGCTTCCGCAAGTGATCCAGACGCGCGATCATCGGAGTATCCACGAGGGCCAGGTTCGTACACCTACACTACGAATTCACACCTATCGTGAATGCCATCTAATACCTTGCCAGATGCGAGTGTCATGGTGACAGCACACGCACCGTTCAGAACTCGTAGCTCGTTGCCGACTTCGTAGATCAGTACATGCCAGTGCTTCACTGTGAGTGGCAAGATTTCGCCTGTTGCCAACGTGACGGAGGGATTCAATCGTATCCCATCCAGTATTTGCATGTCGCCGTCGTGGGACGGGAGTGGTCCGACATTTTTCAGGGAGCCAACGATCCGCCCCTCCACGGGCTGATCTTGATGGGAGTCATTTGCCCGAAACGTGCCACCCTTCATGGCGAACATCTCACCACTCGTCAGCCGCACTTTCCCGGCCTTGCTGTCGAGCAGTTCAATTTCTAGCCAGCGGCCGTCATCGGAGACGATCCGAATTCTGGTTCCCAGCAAGCGTTCGTCTGCGAGATCGAGGGTGTGGGTCTTCTCGTGATGCTCCATGAGCTTGTGCATCACGTCTTCAACGAACTGGCGTTTTTCGTATTCGTCCATCGGGTAGTACCTCCCGCAGTTGCGATCCTGGTCGTGTATTCTGAGAGTCTACGGCCTTGCCGCCGTTGCAAGCGGCGAGGCCGTAGTCCTCTTCTACCATCTCACTCGAACGCCATCGTTCCGGTCGTCAGTTCGATCTCGGCGGCTCGGTCCTCGACGGAGCGGAACGGCGACCCGGCGACGAGTTCGTAGCGCTCCGCACGGGTGAACCACACGGCCAAGCCGCCCGTGTTGTGGTACGCCCCGGCGGTCGTCGTCCGGGACGGCACTTTCGCCCGCACGCCGAGCGACCCCTTCCGGCCCGTCGTGCGCCAGCCCTTCGACTCCATGATGATCCGCACGACGACGCCCACGGCCTGACGGAAGCGGGTGGTCACATGCCCGTCGTTGGTGCGGAAGAACTGGTCCACGTCCTGCCGGTGTTCAAGCTCTCGCACCACCCCGGCCAAGGCCGGCCGGTCGTGGTGGAGTTCGCTATCGACCAGCCGTTGTTGGCGGGCGGCGTCCTCGAAGAACGTCAGGATCGCCGGGAACGAGATGCGGGTGTCGTTCATCACGTCGGCGAAGCGGCGACCCTGGTGATCCTGGGCGAAGTCTTGAGCGAGCGGCATGATTCTCTCCTTTTGGACGTTCAAAATCTGTAGGTTCAAATTATGCCGAATCAGATGCCGCTGTCAACCGCTTTTTCTTGATTTGCGCAGAAGTGCTTTTCTAGCCAGTCTTTACGCAAGCCACAGGGCAGCATTCTTGGCCTGTGGGGAGTCGAAGCCGCCCCAATCACTCGACAGGAGGAGGACAACGGACAATGCGGAGGAGATCGGTTTGTCGGGGAACTGATCGAAGCGGTAAGGCACTCGGACAAGGTGAGTCGGCTCCACAAGCGGAAGGTCGTGCAGGTCGCCGGAGTTGGGACTTCAGGCGATCAGCCGCTCAACCATCAGGCCGAGCAGCGTCTTCATGCTTGTCCGGTGCGTCTCCTCCTTGAACGACCGGGCCACGCACTCGAACGTGGAGTCGTGGAACCAGAAGATGAAGTGGGTCCGCTCCCGGCAGCTTTCGGGCCGGTAGCAGCGGTGGACGCTGTTGATCGCTTCGAGTTCCTTCAACCAACGGGAGCTCACCACCCGCTGTGCTGTATAGCCTTCCAACCCTCTGCCGTTGAGCGGGTGGCCCTCGAACACTTCGTCGTTTGGCGCACCCAGCCTCGCCGAGATGCAGCCGACGAACTCGACCAAGCCCAGCGGTTCCGGCTGCTCGTCGGCGGGACTCTTGATGGTGACGTAGCTCCCGTCCCAGGCCGGGTCCGGCTCATTCAGGAGGAACGCCAGCAGCGCTCGGTTGTCGTTCACCAACAGGTGCGGCATGGGAGCGCCAGCGTCCCACTTCAGCGGGAAGTCGCACGGTTCTGCGTACTCTTCGCCCTTCGCCGCCGCCACGAGACGTTCGAGCCGAAGGACTTCTTGATGGGCGGCGTGGTACTCCTCCCACTCACCGCCCTGGTGCTTCGGGGCAAGGGCGGCAATTGCCTGCTGACGCCGTTCTTCGGCGGTCCTGAGTTGTCGTTCAAGGTTGTGGATGTCGCTCATGGATCGACTCCCCTGCATCAACCCGACTACCCGGTAAGGGCCGAGTCGCACCGTCACACGATAAAATACTCGACAACAAGGCGTCGGGTCGAAGGTGGAGTGAGCTATGGCAGTCGTTGACCGCAGCACGTTTGAGAACATCTACGCTGGGCAGCCCCGCTGGGAGATCGGCAGGCCGCAGAAGGTGTTCCTCGACGTGGCCGACCGGATCACCGGGTCGATCCTCGACTCCGGGTGCGGTACAGGCGAGAACGCCCTGTACTTCGCCAGCCGGGGCCAGAAGGTCACGGGCATCGACTTCCTCGCCGAGCCGATCCAGCGGGCGAAGGCGAAAGCCACCGAGCGTGGCGTGACGGCGACCTTCCTGGTCATGGACGCCCTGGCCCTGAGGGAGTTGCCCGAGGTTTTTGACAGCGTGATCGACAGCGGGCTGTTCCACGTCTTCGGCGACGACGACCGACGACGATACGTCGAGGGGCGGGCGTCGGTGCTGAAGCCGGGCGGGCGGCTGTTCCTGCTCTGCTTCTCGGACGCCGAGCCGGGCGAGCAAGGACCGAGGCGTGTGTCGAAGCAGGAGATTGAGGACGCCTTCGGCGAAGGCTGGACAATCGAGTCTGTCGAGCCGACCCGGTTCGAGGTTCGACCCGACCCGAAGGACATCTCGTTCAGCGAGGGTGGCCCGAAGGCGTGGCTCGTGGTGGTACGACGGGTGGGATGAACTTTGCTCTCGTCACCAGCCGAGTATCGTTCAGAACATGGGCCTCGTCATGGGCCTGAAGTTGGGCCTCAACATGTACCCCTTCATGTACCTCGTCATGTCCCCTCCAACTCGGGTGCTTTTGGGGATCGGTAGTTCCGCATCAAGCTGGCGTCAAATATCCGGGCGTCCCCAGGTCGGTACGCATCTGCCGTAAAACAAGGACTTGCGACTCTTGCCATTCGGCGACCGCCGAGGGATCGTCCTCACCAGTCAAAATGGCGTCAAATATGAGCTACGCCCAGATCGGCACACGGTTGGCGTTCCGGCGATGAGTTTCCGGGTCGAACAGCTTGATGTCTCCCTCTCGAACGGCAGCCCGATTCAGGACGTGTGTCGCACTCGCCGACCGGATGATCCGATGCCGAACCCAGGAACGGCTACGACAGAGATTCATCCTCGTCTCGACGGTCGAACTCGGCCGGGGTCAGCACCCAGGTCAGCCGGTCGAGGAGCGAGCGAGCGTTGTCGGGGTGCAACGAGAAGTTGAAGTGGCCCCAACCCGAGGCGGTGGTCGGCCGTAGCGTGAGGACAATGACTGGCCGAGCGGCGGACGAGGCCACGCCGGTCGTGACGGACAGGGCTTCGGTGACGGTGTTTTGTCGCTGGCCCTACATGGCACCCTCGGCTAAGAGTGACGGCGTAACGACCAACTGACCGGTGTCAGCGAGGATTCTTGTCGTGGGGTGGAACGAGGTGTGGTTGATGAAGTCGGAATCGAGGTGGCAAAGTGTACCGAAATTCTTACCGAATTTGTCCGCAAAAAATGTCCGCAGCAAACACTGCCGTAAGTCCTGATTTATCAAGGACTTAAAAGAGCGGGATACGAGAGTCGAACTCGTCTCACAGCCTTGGGAAGGCTGGGCACAACCGATATACCAATCCCGCGTCTCAGAGATTTTAATCCGCGTTCCGCTACGGGCAAGTCTACTTTTTGATTCTCTTCCTAGGCACCCCTCGCCCGCGGGTGGAAAACACGTTCCCCTCGTCCCGGGGAGTGCGTAGATTAGTTAAAGCGTCGTTGCCCGTCTACCCCGGAGACCGCCATGCGTCGCCACGGGATGCTGTTCGCCGTCGCACTGCCGCTCGCCGCGCTGCTGCTCGTTCCGGTCCGCGGGGACGACCCCGTTCCGGTGCCGATCAAGCGCCCGGCCCGCCCAATAGCCGGTGGAACGACTACCACCACGAACACCCAACTGACCGACGAGTCCGCGCTCAAGGAAGTCGGGCTGTCCGCGACCGAAGCGGGACCGCTCATCGACTACTTGAAGCAGCGCACGCTCACCGAAGAGGACCAGCACAAGATCGGTGAGGTCATTGCCCGGTTCGGGGCCGACGATTTCGAGGAGCGCGTGAAGGCGACCGCCGATGTCGAGAGGTTCGGCCCCGCCGCGATCGGGCCGCTGAAGACGGCCGAAAAGAACACGGACGCCGAGGTCGCGTACCGGGCGCGGCAAGCGCTCAAGCGCATGGAGAAGGTGCCGCACTCCCGGGTCGCGGTCGCCACCGCCCGCGCCCTCGCGAAACTGAAGCCGGACGGGGCCGCGGCCGCGCTCCTCGGGTTCCTCCCGCTGGCGGACTCGGACGAAGTGGCCGAAGAGATTCAGGTCGCACTGGTCGCACTCGCGGTCCGTGGCGGCAAGGCCGAGCCCGCGCTCGTCAAGGCGCTCGACGACAAGTCGGTCCTCTGCCGGTCCGCGGCCTACGTCGCGCTCATCGAGGGCGGTCCGGCCGCGGAGCGCATCCGCATCAAGGACGCCTTCCCGCTCGTGAAAGCGGCCCTGGCCAAAGAGCCCGACGTGGACGCCAAGTTCCGCGGGACGTGGGCGCTGCTGCTCACCAGTCGCGAAAAGGAGTTCGTCCCCGCGCTCATCGACATGATCCCCAAGTTGCCCCGGGGCCGGATCTGGCAGCTCGAAGAGTTCCTCCTCCAGGCGGCCGGGGACGGCAAGCCCAACGCGCGGTTCGGTAAATCGGAAGAGTCCCTCACGAAGGCCAAGGACGCCTGGGCCGGGTGGTGGAAGGAGAAGGCCAACGGCTTCGATCTCGTGGCGTTCGCGTTCACCCCGCGCATCACCGGGTACACCGACATTATCGAGCAGGACGTCAACTTCGGCCGGTTCCAGCTCGTGACCCTGGGACCGGACCAGAAGGAGAAAGTGAAGATCGGCGCCGAGGGCGTCAACCAGTTGACGTATCCGACGGACGTGAAGAAGCTCCCCAACGGCAACTACATCATCGCCGAACAGAACGCGAACCGCCTCACCGAGCGCGACTCCACCGGGCGCATCGTGAAGAGCACGAGCGTGAACTACCCCCTCAACATCGACCTCATGTCGGACGGCGGGATGGTCGTGGTGTCGCGCAACCAGGTGGTGCAGTACGACAAAAACATGAAACAGGTCTGGCTCTACACGCGCCAGCAGTACGACATCATGGGCGGGCACCGGATGCCGAACGGCGACGTGGTGTTCATCACCCAGTTCAACGGTAACAACCAGCCCAACGTCTTCCGCGTCGGCGCGAAGGACGGAAAAGAGGTCGGCAAACCGCTCACCCTCGGCCGGTTCCAACAGTACCAGTCCATCGACTCGGTGGGCGACGACAAGATCCTGGTGTGCGAGTCCAACCGCGTGGTCGAGTACGATCTAAAAACCAGCAAGGAAGTCTGGAAGTACGACACCAACAATGCGTCGTCGTGCCAGCGCCTGCCGAACGGGAACACCCTCATCGGGTTCATGTACTACGGCAACGGGGGCTCGGGGCGCGCGATCGAGGTGGACCCGTCGGGCGAGATCGTTTGGGAGTACAAGTCGAAGGACGGGCTGCAAGCGATCCGCGCGGTCCGCCGCTAGTTGCCCTTCGGTAGGGTTCCGAGATCCGGGTCCGGGAACGGTTTATCCGGCTTCGGCCCCGGCCCCGGGGGAGCCGAGTTCCCGCCCGGGCGCGGGTCGGGAACCGACGGGGGCGGGGAGTCGCTCTTCGCCCGACTCGGGAAACAGTTATCAAGGAACCCCGCGATCGGGGCGTTCGTACACCCGGTCAGTAGCGCCAGAGGCGCGCAAAGAACGAGACGTTTCATACCCCGGGCATAGCGTCGGGGCAGGGTTCAAACAACCCGATCCCCTAATCCCGCCGCGGGATCGGTGAATAGCACGCCGCGTCCCGCCATCTACACAAGTGCCGTCCCCGTTTCTGTACCCTTTCCCACCCAAAGGATCGACCCATGAAGGTGCTGTTCGTCGCTGCCGTGGCCGCGCTCGCGAGTTTCACGGTCGTCGGCCACGCGGAGGACAAGAAGGTGACCGGCCCGCTCGCCTACAAGATGAAGGACATCGATGGCAAGGACCTCGAACTGTCGAAGTTCAAGGGCAAGGTGGTCCTGTTCGTGAACGTCGCCAGCGCGTGCGGGCTGACCAAGCAGTACACCGGGCTGCAAGAACTGTACGAAAAGTACCAGAAGGACGGGTTCGTGCTGGTCGGCGTCCCGGCCAACGAGTTCGGCAAGCAGGAACCGGGTTCGGACGAAGAAATCAAGAAGTTCTGTGACACTAATTACAAGGTCACGTTCCCGATGCTGTCGAAGGTCGTCGTGAAGGGCGACGGGCAGGTTCCGCTGTACAAGACGCTGGTCGAGGCCACCCCGAACGACAAGGGCAAGGTCGAACAGGTGAGCTGGAACTTCGAGAAGTTCCTGATCGGGCGCGACGGCAAGGTGGTCGCGCGGTTCAAGCCGCAGGTCGAGCCGAACGCGCCGGAACTCGTGAAGGCGATCAAGGCCGAACTCGATAAACCGGCCAAGTAAGCACCGAGGAGAGTAGCGACCGGGAAGTCACGGGCCGCACCGCGGCGCTGGCTTCCCGAGTCCCCGGTATGGTTCCGCTCACCTGGCACTTCCGCGACCGCACGCTCCACATCGGCCCGCGCCCGCTGGTGATGGGTATCGTAAACGTCACCCCGGACAGTTTTTCCGACGGCGGGAACTTCCGCGATACGGCAGCCGCGACCGCACACGCCCTGCGCCTCGTCGCGGAGGGCGCCGACATCCTCGACATCGGCGGCGAGTCCACGCGCCCCGGCGCGGAGCCGGTTTCGCTCGCGGACGAGTTGCGCCGGGTGGTTCCCGTGGTCACGGAACTGGTGGCGCGCACCAGCGTGCCGATTTCCGTGGACACGATGAAGGCCGAGGTCGCGCTGGCGTGCCTCGAAGCCGGCGCCGCGATCGTCAACGACGTGTCCGGGTTCCGCGACCCGGCGATGATCGAGATCGCGAAAATGTTCCGCGCGGGCGCGGTGGTCATGCACATGCGCGGCGATCCGACCACGATGCAACTGAACCCGCAATACACCGACGTTGTCTCAGAAGTAACGGACTACCTCCAAGAGAGGTTGCGGGTTCTGGGGGAATCCGGTATCCCACCCGAAGCCGTGTGCCTCGACCCCGGCATCGGCTTCGGCAAGACGCTCGATCACAACCTGGAACTGCTCGCGAACCTGAATTCGCTCGCGGGTTTGGGGCGCCCGGTATGCCTGGGCGTGTCGCGCAAGGGGTTCATCGGAAAACTCTGCGGGCGCGAACTGGCCGCGCGCGACCCGGGGTCGCTGGCGATCGCGTCCTTTGCTGCGGCACGCGGGACCGCACACGTGCTGCGTGTCCACGATGTGGCAGGCGCACGGGATGCGGCGATCCTACTCGAAGCCATCGATCAACACCGACGCTGAGGCTCTCTCGTGTCCGCTCTCCCTCCGAGTTCCGCTCCCCAAGACGAGTTAGGCGCATTGTGCCTGGGACTGGCGCAGCGCGCGAAGACCGCGGCCCGCGTGCTCGCGACGGTTTCGACGGCGGCGAAAAACCGCTGGCTACTCGCCGCCGCGGACGCACTCGAATCGCACCAGGACGAACTGCTCGCGGCGAACGCGCGCGACGTGGAGGCCGCGCCCGGCTTCGGTCTGAACGCCGCGGCTATTGACCGGCTCACGCTGAACCCGAAGCGCATCAAATCTGCAGCCGAGGGGTTGCGCCAGGTCGCAACACTACCCGATCCCGTGGGAGAGGTGCGGGAAGCCACTCAGCGCCCCAATGGGCTCCAGATACTGAAGGTCGGCGTACCGCTGGGTGTCGTCTTCTTCATTTACGAATCACGGCCCAATGTCACAGCAGATGCGGCTGCGCTGTGCGTGAAAAGTGGTAACGCGGTCATTCTTCGCGGTGGGAAAGAAGCGATTCACTCGAACACGGTGCTGCACCGGCTGTTGAGCGATGAATTAACACAGTGCGGGTTACCCGCCGACGCGGTCCAACTCGTGCCGACCACCGACCGACAAGCCGTCGGGCACCTGCTCGCGATGAGCGAATTCATTGACCTCGCGATCCCGCGCGGCGGGAAATCACTGATTCAGCGCGTCGCGGCCGAAGCCCGGATGCCCGTCATCAAGCACTTCGACGGCGTGTGCCACGTGTTCGTCGATGCCGCGGCCGACTTGGTGATTGCCGAGCGCATCGTGGTGAACGCGAAGTGCCAGCGCCCGGGTACCTGCAACGCGGCCGAGAGCCTGCTCGTTCACGCGGCGGTGGCGGAGGAGTTTTTGCCCAAAATTGGTGCTACGCTTGCGAAACAGGGGGTCGAGCTGCGCGGGTGCGAACGAACCCAGAGGCTCGTACCCCACGCGAAGCCCGCGACCAACGACGACTACCGGACCGAGTACCTCGACCTGATTCTGTCGGTTAAGGTGGTCGCGGACCTTGATGAAGCGGCGCGGCACATTGAAACGTTCGGCTCGCACCACACGGACGCGATCATCACGCGCGACATCAGCACCGCCCGCGCGTTCACCCAGCGGGTGGATTCCGCCGCGGTGATGGTGAACGCGAGCACGCGGTTCAACGACGGATTCGAGCTTGGCTTGGGCGCAGAAATTGGTATCAGCACGGACCGATTCCACGCGCGCGGACCGTGCGGGCTGCGCGAACTGACGACGTACAAGTTCATCGTGACCGGGGACGGTCACGTGCGCGAGTAACGGTGGCACGACGGCGTAGTCGGCACTCTGCCGACCTACTTCGGGTGTGACAGATGATCTACGGCGCGTTGATCCTCGTTGTGGCGGGCGTGCTGTTCTGGCGCGCGTACCGGCACCCGCGCCCGCGGCGCTGGCTGTTGCCGAGCCGGGCGCTCCCACGTGCCATCGCCGCGGTGGACCGCCAGCACCGGCACCTCCAGGCCGGCGGACTGCTCGGCGAGTCCGCGTGCGAAAAAACGAAAACTCACTTCCGCGAGTTACTCGAAGCCGGGCGCGCCGACTTGGTCGAACGCGAATTGCACGCGGGACTGGATTTCGCCGTCCGCGTGCGCGCGCTCACGGACCTCGGAACGCCCGCGGCCGCCCGCCTTCTTGAGCGCCAACTCACTCGTGAACTGACGCCCGATCCGGTAGAACGCGCGTGGTACTGGGTGGACGTCGCGTCCGCTCTGCGCCGGCTGAACTACGCGGAAGCACTACCGACCGTGCTCCATTGTGCCGAGACCGCGAGCAACTCGCCGCAAGGCGCAGTGCTCGCTTCCGAAGCGGTCTGTTTCACGAACTTCCCCGCAGTTCTGCGCCACCCGAACCGTACTCTGAGCCGTCGGGCGCTCCAGGCACTCACCACCGCGGCTCGCGCAACGCGGACGGGCGCGGTCGAGACGCCCGCACTAATCCAGGCCGGGTTGGGCGATACTCTCGCCGACCTGACGAGTCGTGCCGATCTGTGTGCCGACCCGTGGCTCACTAGCGCCCTGATCGAAGCCGAGCGCTACTTCCGGCGCCTCGGGCACTGGGCGCGGTTCGTTCCGCCCGACGTTCGCGCGCTGGCCGCGCGCCAGGAAGTGCGACTCGGGGGCACCTCCGAACACCGACTGAACTGGCTCGGGGGCGCCTCCCCTCGCTTACTCGCGCGCTTCGCGAGCGCGGACACCGACGAACAGGGCGTCGCGCTCCGGTGCCTGTTCGAGTTGCGCGCGGACGTGACGAAGTTGTTCCCGCACCTGCCGGATCGCCGCGCGCCGTGGTGGACGGACGCGATTCGCGCGTTACAGTGGTCGCACTCGTCCGTGGTCGGCCCGGTCCTCGCGGGGCAGGCCGCGCACTACTCGCGCAAAGCCCGGCACCACGGGCGCGCCGCGGTCGTTCTTACGGCGCTGCGAGGGCACGCCTGTTACGAAGCCGAGCGCGTGCTACTGCGGACCGCAACCGCCACGAACCCGGCGCTGCGGAACGCGGCCATTGGTTCGTTGGGTTGGTGGGCGCCCTTCGACCCAAATAATGTTGTGGGTGCCCTGCGCGCCGCACGCGCGGATTCGGACACGGAGACGCGCCGGGCCGCGGTGTCCGCGCTGGCGCGATTGGGCGAACGGTCCGCGCTCGCGGAGATCACAACCGGTCTGGACAGTGAGGAACCCGCGATCCGCCAGGACGCTGCCGCCCGCATTGCGGCGGAAGAATTGTCGTGGGCGTGGCCGGACCTGGAAACCGCGGCCGAATCGAGCGACCCGGACACCGCACTCGCCGCTGCGGAAGCTCTCGAATCCCTTCGCGAGCGTCTCTTCGGCTTCGCCCGCTGATCCGCTCAACTTCCCCAACCCCGCGCGCCGATAAATACGGAGGATTCACCTGGCGAGGCGGGGGGTCGAATGCGAATCGCAGCGCGCCTCGCGATGCTCTGCGCGGGTCTTTCGTTCGTCGGGTGCGGATTCGCGCAGAAGCCCTACACGAACGATCCGCTCTTGCGACGCGGACGGGCGGTGTGGCTCTCGCGTGATCCGGTCCCCGCGAATCCACCGTTCCAACCGTCCGTGATCGAACCACCTTCTCCACCCGCCGAGTTAGTTACTTCCCCGTGGGAGTGACAGCAGTAACTGCCACGGTCCCGTTATCGTGGCCGGTGACGACGAACTTCCCGTCGGGACCGAACGCCACGCAGTAGCCCGGGTTCTTAATCGCCTTCGTGAACTTCGGCTTGTCCGCATCGAGCGCCCACACCGTGATTTGCCCCGAGTAGCCGCACACCGCCGCCGTCTTCGCCTTCTCCGACCACGTGATCGCGTAGGGGTCGTCGGTGGTCGGGCCGAGCTTCTTCGTTTCCTTCGCGTCCACCACGTTCCACACGCGAATCGTGCGGTCCATCGACGCGGACACCAGCACCTTGTCGTCCGCGAACGCGATCGACGTCACCGGTTGCTCGTGCCCCTTGAGCTGCTTCAGTTCCTTCTGGTCCTTCACGCTCCAGAGCTTGATAAGGCTGTCCTTCCCCGCGCCCGCGGACGCGAGCGTCTTCCCGTCCGGGCTGAACGCGACAACGTACACGGACCCGTCGTGCGCGCCGAGGTTCTTGATTTCCTTACCATCGGCCGGGTTCCACAACCGCACCGACTTGTCCGCACCGGCGGTGGCGAGCGTCTTTCCGTCCGGGCTGAACGCGACCGCGTCCACGATGTCGGTGTGGCCCTTCAGCTCGAACTTGGTTTTGCCGTCGGTGACGTCCCAGATGCGAGCGGTCTTGTCCTGGCTCGCGGTGGCAACGAGCTTCGCGTCGGTGGGGTGGAACGCGACCGCGTACACCGGCCCGGTGTGTCCGGCGAGCGCCTTCTTCTCTTTGAGCGTTCCGTCCGAGGCGAGATCCCAGAGCTTCACCACGTTATCGAAACCGGCGGTCGCCAGGGTCTTGCCGTCGGGCGACACCGCGACCGAGTGAACGAGCGCGCTGTGCGCCTTTTGAGGAGTCGGTTGGGCGCCGGCGGAAGACATTGTGGAGAGAATGCCAACGAAGAAAAGTGCGAAGCGCAGGCGGGTCATAGCAGGGATCTCAGAGAGTAATTCGGGCGGGACCGACATTGTGAGCACTGCGCGCGCGGAAGACAACCCAATTCGACGACCGGGATCAGAGCCGGTCGAAATGAAACAACTAACCGGGGTTACGGCTTCTTTCCGAACGGCAGCCCGAACGGGAATATCCCTCCACCGGGCTTCGGGTTCGTGCCGGGCGCGGGCATGTTGGGGAACAACTTGCGGAGTTCCCCTTCGAGCAGATCCTTCCCCACGTCCTTCGCACTTTCGCGGGCCAGTGCAATTACTGCGTCGTTGAACGCCTTCGGATCGAGTTCGGGTTTCGTCAGCGTCCCTCTCACCGGCACCTTCACGACCTTCCCCGCGACGGCTTTCATCAAGACGGGATTGTTCTTGAGCAGGGGCATTTCCTTGGGCAGCGGCACGTCCACGATGAGGTCCAGCGTGTCATCGAAGCCCACGGAGCCGTTCGTGTGGAACGTGGTGCCCGAAATGCGGATCGCGAAGTTCTGGTGGTACACCCGCCCGTTCGCAACCTGAACCGGCACGGTCGAGTCGTTCACGAGGGTCATTGTGGTGGCCTTCGCACCGAGCACCGTCGCGATTTGGGCGACCACCGGGCTGAACCCCACTGTGGCCTTGTGAATCACGAGTGAACCCTTCATGTTCGTCTGATTGACGTCCGCGAGCGAGATACGGGCGTCCTCAATGTTCGCGGAGATTTCGCCCGAAGCCTCCCCGGTGTTCGCGATGGCGGGTAGCGCGTACCCGAGCGCGCTGGCCGTTGCTTGCGGGGTGAGTTTGGCGCGGTCGATCACGTTCCCCTTCGCGAGCGTCATCACCGCCGGGGTAGTGCCGAGTTCCAGAGTCGGCGAGAGTTTCACTTTCCCGCCACCGAAGGTCGCCTCCAGCGGCGCGACCTTCGCCACCCCGCGCGCCATCTTCGCGTTCAGTTCGCCGGTACCGATGTCGAAGCCGTAAGCCCGCATCGAGTGCCAGCCGACCGCGACCTCGCCGTCCAAAGTGGCGAAGAGGCTCGGGCCACTTGGAGCCGCAGGAGCTTTGGGCGCGGGCGGGTTCGCTGTCGGTGCCTTCAGAACGATCGGCCCACCGGTCTTCGGTTCGGGCTTCGGAGGCACGGGAACGGCGGCCACCTTCTGGCCGTTCGGTTCGAGTTGCCCCGCGAGGTAGAACCCGCGCGAACCGCTACCGGTCGCGTTGAAGGTCGGGCCGACGAACCCGCGCGCTAGCGGTGTCAGTTTGTCCCAGTCGTAGCGCAGCGTGCCGTTGAAGTTCACGTCGCGCGTGTCACTGATTTTTTCGAGCTTGCCCTTCGCGTCGACGACCAGGCCGGGGCGCTCGGCCTTCGCGCTCTTGATCGTGACCGCGTCCGAGGCGCTGCTGAATGAACCATCCGCTTCGAGATGCAATGCTTGCTCGAACCAGACGTACTTGTCCTTCGGGCCGTATCCGAAGTCGGTCACGTCCAGCGTCCCGCCGAAAGTCGTCGTGTCGCCGCTCGAACGAAATCGGAGCGGACCGGTCCCACGACCACTGAGCGCGTCCGACCCATTTGGGTCGACGTACAGTTGCACGACCTTCCCGAGCCGATTCAGATCAGCGACGCACTGCCCGATGCCGCTAATCGCAACGTCACCGTTTGTTTGCGGCTCGAAGCTGAGCGTACCCCCAGTGACCGAGAGCGGGGCGGAGTTGATCGTCAGTTTGGCGATGGTTGCGGTGCTGGTGGCGCGCGCGAACGTCAGATCGCCGACCCCGTCCATTTTCGGCTCGT
The DNA here is from genome assembly GCF_001610855.1 of Gemmata sp. SH-PL17. Lineage (NCBI taxonomy): Bacteria > Pseudomonadati > Planctomycetota > Planctomycetia > Gemmatales > Gemmataceae > Gemmata > Gemmata sp. SH-PL17. The sequence continues at coordinate 5,803,736 of NZ_CP011271.1, read as the reverse complement.
CGAGCGCGATCCAGCGGGAGAGTTTCGGTTTCGTGAGTACAACCGCGAGCCGGTCTATGGTTACGTTGTCGGTGGTGAATTTCGCCCGCCCGCCGGCATCGATCGAACCGCTGAGTGGGAAGTCCGGGAGCTTGACGACCGCTGCGACGCGGGCCTTCCAGCGTGCGAGATCGCCCGTGAGTTTCACATCAGCGCTACCGTTCGCGAGTTTATGAATATCGCTCACGGGTTCGCTCAGCGTCAGGCGCAGTTCGTCGCCCGACGAAGTGAGAACGGCCGACGCGGTCGCGAGTTGCACCGTGCCGGTATCGGGCGCCACGCCCGTCACCTGGAACCGGAAGTCCAGCGCCGGTTCCTTCAGTCCCCTTCCCTGTTGATCGTGAACCGCGAAGTCCTTGAGCGCGACGGTAGCCTCCGCATTGAATTTCCCGTCGCGCCCGCGGTACGTGCTCAGCGTCGCGTCCGCGACACCGGCGAGTGTGAAGCCTTTCAGATCCACGAAGTCCGCGAGGCGGGCGCTCAGCTTTTCCAGGTAGACAGTCGCGGCGGCGCGCAGCCGTTCGGGATTGATCTCCGCAATCACCGCGACACAATCCGACTTGCAAACGAGCCGATCGACGGTCGGCAGCCCGCCCTTCGCGTAGCGGGCGGCGAAGTCAATTTGCAGCGGCTGCTCCCACGCAATCGATTTCCCGTCGCGCACGCCCCGAAGCGTGGTCGTGTTGACCTTCCCGTCCCACACGGTCGTGTTCGCGTCCGCCCGGCTCACGAGTTCGAGGTCGAGTTTGCCCTCGCGCAACTCGGTCCCTTCCTTCAGTCGAAGTACCTTCGGGAGTTTTGCAGCCAGCTTCGCGATATCGACCTTCGCATTCACCGATGCGCCGGCCCGCGTGAGGAGCGCTTCCACCGGTTCGTCCGGGTCGAACGTCCCGCTCGCCGAAACGGTCCCCACCTCGCACGCGAGATCGAATTTGCGCACGCGGAGCCCGCGCCCCGCGAGTTCGAGATCGATCGGCAGTTCGGCCGAATCGAGGACGAGCCGATCGCCTTTGAGCCACGGCCCGGAGACCGCGAGTTGCGCCGCGTTCGCCTTTCCGGAAACGGTCAGCGCCAGGCGCCCGGCCGAATCCTTCCCCCAAGTCACCCGCAAATCGGTACCGACCGTTCCCGCGAGTCCCAGTTCGGGGTCGATTCGCTTTAAGAGCGGTGCGAACGTATCGAGTGCCAAGCCCGCAGTCACGAACTTCGCGGAGCCGGTAGCGCCGATCGTCGCCTCCGCGTTGATGCCCCCCGTTGCTGCGGTCGCGGTGATCGCGATCGGTTCGGACCGGTCCGCGGGGATCTGAACGTTCGCGTTGATGTCCTCGACGCTCGTGGTCTTGTCCGCTTCCGCGTCAACGATCGTAACCATACCGCCGACAATTTTGACACTCACAGGAGTCCGCGTCGGAGCGGGGTCCGTGTTCTCCTTGAGGTATTCCGCGAACGTACTTTCGAGAGTAGTCGTCCCCTTTTGACAAACAACAGTGATGACCGGTTTCTCAATGGTGAACTCGCCCGGTTCGCCCTGGTTGCGGGCGAGCGATATCAGCGATTTTTGCGATTCGATCTTCGCGGCGCTGATGATCGGCCGACCCGTTTCGTCCTTGATGACCACGTCGCGCAACTCGACCGACGAGAACCACCCGAGCGACGCGCCGCCGACCTCGACGGACCCGCGCACGTCCGCGAGCGCTTTCCGCGCGAACCGGTTGCGCAAATCGGTCTTCGCAACAATTGTGGGAGCGAACCACGCACCGACGAGTAAGAGCGTAACGAGCGGAAGGAGCCGAACGAACCACCGCCTCCGGCGCGGTGGAGGGGGCACCGGGCGCTTCCGGGGCGGGAGCACCTTGCGAGGGGGCGGGGGAACGGGTTCGGCGGACATGCGGTGCCTCCTGCGCGAGCGGGCGCAACCGTGCGCATTCGACTCCATCGGCCAATACTAAATTAAGTCGAAAGTCGAAAGTGCGAAAGCAAGAAATGTGCGAAAAATAGGCCCGGCACAATCCGAAAACCCGGTGCCGCGACTCAGTGATATCGCGGCACCGGGCAAACGATCGCTTTAGCGCCCGAGCGTATCCTTGAACAGCGCGAGCATCTTCTTCCACGAATCCTCGTCGGCGGCCTTATCGTACTTCATGCCCTTGATGTTCACCGCGTCCGCGCCGGGCACGGTGAAACTGTGAACCACGTCCTTGTACGCGACGAAGTCGTACTTGGTCCCGGCGCCGTCGAGCGCGCCGCGGAACGCCTTGATCGAGTCCTCCGAAATGAACGTGTCGGCCGCGCCGTGGCAAACCAGCACCTTCGCCTTGATCGCCTTCGCCTCGTCACCGGTCGGCTTCGGCAGTGCCGCGTGGAACGTGGCGACGGCTTTCAGGTCGGCCCCGGTGTACGCGAGCTGGAGGCACGTGCTCCCGCCGAAGCAGTAGCCAATGGCCGCGATCTTGTCGCCGTCCACGTTGGGCTGCGCCTTGAGCTGCTTCAACCCGGCCTCCGCGCGCCCGCGCCACACTTGCACGTTCTCGCGGACCAGCCCGGTCATCTTCCGGGCATCGTCCGGGTGTTCGGTCGTTTTGCCGTCGCCGTACATGTCCACCGCGAACGCGACGTACCCGAGTTCCGCGAGCTTCTTGCACCGGTCCTTCGCGTAGTCGTTCAGGCCCCACCACTCGTGAACGACGAGTACGCCGGGGCGCTTCTCCTTTACCGCGTCGTCGTAGGCCAAAAAGCCCTTCAGTTTCACGCCGTCGAACTCGTAGTCGACCACTTTCGTAACGACCGCGGCCCGGGCCGCGCCGCTCAACGCGAGAACGGCGGCGGCTGCCGCGATGAATCGGGTCGTGCTCATCTGGGTTCCCCACTAGGATTCGGGCGAGACGGGTCCGTGCCGGTCAGATTCGGACCGGGCCGGCGCACACGGTGCGCCACCCGGCACTCACGTATTCTGGCAACTGCCGGGTGAGCGCGGCCAGCACCGGCCCGGCCAAGTAACCCAGCCCGGTCACAATGACCGCGAGCCACACCCAGTCCTGCGTTTGGAACGGTACCGGCGTCACGAACGGCCACCAAAGGGCCGAGCACTCGGGGACGTACCAAACAACGAACTCCAGTGCGTACCCGTCCGGAACGTACCGGATCAACCCGGACTGCTGGTACACCAGCCCGCACAACGCGACCCACCCCGAGAGCACGAGCGCGAGGAGCGTCAGCAGGTTGGCCCCCGTGCTCGCGCGCCCGGCCCCGGCGGTGCGCCGGGCGAGAACCAGGGCCGCAACGAAGCACCCGAACAGGAAGAAGCGCGGCCCCCAGAACCACCCGCCGGCCCAGCACCACCACTTGGAGTACATGAGCACGACGCCGACCATGAACCCCATCCACCCGCGGTACACCCACCGGAGCCGGTCCTCGTCGCCCGCGGGCCGGTCGGGGTCCGCGGGCAGCGGCAGGAACAGCGCGGGCACGAAGAAGATGAGCCCCTTACCGAACGAAAACAGTACCGAGAGCAGCCCGAAAAACAGCGGGTAGCTGAACTCCCACTTGCCGGAGTACGGCAGCACCGTCGGCACCCCGTGGTCCCCGTCGTACCCGGTGAACCACAAGTCGCCGCGGCGGACGTAGTTCTCCAGGAGCCACAGACCGAAGGCGATCGGTGGCAGGGCCAGGTACCGCAGGCGCCGGGTGCGGGCCACCAGCACCAGCGCCGCGCACGCCAGCCCGCCCATCGTCCCGGGCAAGTTGACCGCACCGGCGACCATGAGCGGCACGCCCCACCACGCCCCCCGGATCATGAACGCGGCCATCCCGAAGGACACCACCACGCAGGTGAACGTTTCACCGCCGAAAAACATAAGGTGGTGCGGGATCATCGAGACCATCGCCAGAGCGACAGTAAACCGCGCGCGCTCGACAACAGATAGTATCGGCCGAAACAGCCACCAGAACCCGACGCACGCGGTCAGCAAGACGACGCGGTTAAAGTGCCACACCCACCGTTCCAGTTCGCCCAGCGCCCGGCCCAAGTAATACAGTGGGGTCGCCAACAGTGGCCCCACCATCGAGAACTTTTCCTCGGTCTTGTGACCGGTCAGAATCCGGTTCATGTCTTGGAACCGCACCACGTCGTCGCCCATGCGATCCTGGGGCAAGTACAAGACAAAAATGGCACCTACGAGGAGGACAAACGCGGCAGCGGGATGAATGCGGGCGGACGGCAACGGTATTCCCTCCAAACAAGCGCACGTCTGCTCGAGGCGTGGGGTGGTGATACGGACCGGCCCCGCACGCGACTACGGGGGCCAGAGCTGCCAGCGCGAACCGCGCCCACCGAACGCGCCCCCGTGGGTGCGCGAAGCGAGTACCGCCCGCGGTCGAATCCCCCGTGCCGCAAAAGTAAATCGAGTGACTCGGAGCGAAAAAGGGCGTCGCCGATACTGATAGGCGCCACAGCGACGACCCACGCGCCGACGAAGACAACGGAGTAACCCGGCACTCGGTGCGGAAACCAAACGAACACAAAAACCGTAGCCGCGATCCGAGGAACACGTTCCCCCGAATCGCGGCTACGGCTCTTTGTGAAACGAGTTCCCCGTCCTTACGAAGCGAACTCACCCGGCGATGTCACCGGCCAGTTTCGCAACCACCTCGTGCGTGAGGGCGAACGCGATCTGCTCGCGGCTGCTCTCGGTCCGCGATGCGCTGAAGCGCCGGACGTCCGCGCGGCCCGGCGCGTGCAACCGGACCTCGTAGTACGCGACGCGATCGCCCTTCTTTGCGGGTGCCGCGCTCCGGAGGAGCGCTTCCCCGCGGGCCTCGTCCACTTCGATCAACTTGAGCGGTTCCAACAACCCGGCCGCGCGCCGGGCGACGCCCTCGGCCCACGCACGAAGCGTGAAGTCGGCGGGCGCGTCACCGGTGCGGGCGAGGGCCAGTTCCCACACCAGGCACGAAAGCGAATCGGTCTTGTCGGCGGTGAGTTGGACGGTCCACCCCGCGGTCGGGAACGACCCGCCCCACGAGTGGCGCCCGTCGCCGGCCGGGTGCCACTCACTTAGCTTTGGGAGCAGACTTTCGGTTAGCGTCATCGGTCCCTCCGGTAATTTGTTGGGTGTGTTCGGTGCCGTCGAAGCTCAGCACGGTGGGCTGACCGTCGCTGATCGTTTCCAGGTGAACGGGCCGCGACCAGATGTACTGAAGGTTGGTCAGCACGTCGCGCGCCTCGTCTACTTTCAAATCTACCCCATGATGCTCGTGTCGCAACAGCAGTTCACCGCGGTTGCGGTGGTTGCCGTCGAGCACGTAGATCCACGGCTTCCCGAAGTTCGTGAGGCTGAAGAGCAGGCGCTGCTTGACCTTCTGGAACTCCCGGCTCTCGATCACGTAATTCTGCGTCGGCTCCTGGTAGTTGAACGAGAACAGGTTGTATTCCTTGCAAAACTCGGGCGTCAAGAACGTGTCGATAAAGGTAATATCGCTGTGGATCTTGCGGACCTCGAAGATTTTCTGCCGCCCCAGCCCGAGTTTCTTGTTCCAGCGCCGCTTTTCTTCCATGTCCGTGCAGTTTTCCCACTCGGGTCCGAACTGCCCCATGTTCCACCGGCGCTCGACGTCGCGCAGCAGTTCGATGCCGACCTTGTACGGGTTGAGCCGGCGCGAGCTGGTCGCCATCGTGCCCGAGTGGTGGTCCGCGTAATCGATCACCTCCGACGGGTCCAGCACCTTCTGCGTCATGATGGTGCTGTGCCAGAAGCTCGCCCAACCTTCATTCAGTATCTTCGTTTGAGCTTGAGGATAAAAGTAATAAGCCTCGTCCCGGATAATACTGAGCATGTCGCGCTGCCAATTCTTCATCGGGGCGTTCTCGATGAGGAACAGCAGGACGTCCTTTTCCGGGTGCTCGGGGAACCGCGCCGCGCGCGCGGAGTTCGCCCGCTTGCTCTCCTCGTCTTCGGCCTTGAGTGCGCCGCGCGGGTTGATGTAGTCGGCCATGTACGACTTCGCCTTGAACCGCGGCGCGACGTTTTCCTCGGCGGGATCGTCGCCCGTGGCTTGGGGGCTGAAGTCGTACTTGGAGTGGTCGTCGCGGCGCTTGATCGCGACCGAGTGGATGTCGATCAGGTCGTCGATGGACATGCACCGGTCCATGAACGCTTCGACCTCGTCCTCGCCGAACCGCTCAACATAGTGCCGGATGCGGGCCGCGTGGTTCGCGATCTCGTCCATCATCTTCCGCGTCGTGTGCCCGAAGTACGCATTGTTCTTGAAGAAGTCGCAGTGCCCGTACACGTGGGCCATCACCAATTTCTGATCGACGGTGTGGTTGCACCGCATCAGGTAGGCGTAGCACGGGTCATTATTGATGACCATCTCATAGATCTTCGAGAGGCCGTACTCGTAGCCCTTCTTGAGTTCCTCGTACTGCATCCCGAAGGACCAGTGCGGGTAGCGCGTCGGGAACCCGCCGTAGGCCGCGATCTCGTTCAGGTCGTCGGCGTCCACGACCTCGAAGATGGTTTCGTAGAAGTCGAGACCGTAGTCGCGCGCGTAGCCCTCGATCTCGTCCTTCAGGACTCGGAGGTGGGGGGGTAAGTTGGTGTTGTAAAAGCCCAGGTTCATCTGCGACTCCTTCGAGCTGTTACTCCATCATACACGAACCGCGTGGCCTTCTGAATGAAGGGAGCCGGGCTTCTCGCAAGAATGAGCCGCTCTGTCTCAGCGGTTGCCCCGCTCCGGCGCCTGCCACTTACCGCCCCAATCCATTTCGAGTTTGCGGAGGAACTGGCTCCACTCGTCCCGGGAGCGCGTCGGTGGGAACGGCCTCGGGCGCACGGGTGTTTCCGATCCTGCACCCGGCACGAGCGCAACTTCCCCACTCGGCCGCACTTTCGCCACACGAACGGGCAGCCAAGCGTGAAGGTTTTCCGGGTCGATCTTGATCCGCGCGCCGGGACCGTCGATTTCCAGCCCGCGAACCGCGTTCGCCACCGCCGACGGATCAACACCACGAGCCGCGGTAGCGGCTTTCGCCCACAAATAGACGCCCGAATAAGCCGCCGCCATCATGTCGCTCGCGGGCCGATCGCTGCCGTACTTCGCACGAATCCTTTGCACAAAGGCACGGCTCTCGGGGCGGTCCACCGTCTGGAAGTAACTCGCGACCAAGTAGTCGTCGGTCATGGCACGCGGGTCCAGTCCGCGGACCTCGTTTTCGGTGATGCTGACCGAGAGTGAGGTAATGTTCGGCACGCCTTGTTTCGGATCACGCAGTTCGCGGAAGAAAGCTGCATTTGTGGTGCCGTTGATCGTGTTGATAACGACATCGGCGTTCGCGTTCCGAACGCGCGCAATCGCATTAACGACAAGCGGCGAGCCGAGTGGAACGAACGCCTCGGCTACCACTTCAATATCGGCACCGGCCGCTTTGCGCTCCGCGACGCGGTCGCGGATGATCGCGTGCGCCGTGCGAGGGAACACGTAGTCCGAGCCGACGAGCGCGATACGTTTCTTCTTGAGCGTGTCGATCACAAAATCGACAGCCGGAATGAGTTGCTGGTTCGGTGCCGGCCCTAAATATACGATGCGCGGCGATTCCTCTAACCCTTCGTACTGCACGGGATAGAAGAGCAACCCGGCGTTGCGCTCGAATACGGGGCGCACGGCCTTACGAGACGCGCTCGTCCAACACCCGAAGATAACCGCCGCGCGCTCTTCGGTCAGCAACCTCTCGGCCTGACGCGCGAATTCGTCCGGGTCGGACTTTCCGTCCACAACAACCGGTTTCAGCGGGCGCCCTAATACCCCGCCCGCGGCGTTGATCTCTTCGATCGCGAGCAGTGTCGCGTCGATGACCGCGTTCTCACTCACGGCCATCGTGCCGCTCTGAGAGTGAAGCACGCCCACAACAATCGGTTCGACCGGAGCCGCCTGAACCGGCTGATTCTGCATCGCCCGCCAGCCGATAAACGCAGACAGAGCAACGATAACGGCCAAACCCGAGCACACGAAAATCGCGCGCCGGCGGTGAACGCGATCGGTGTGCGGTTCGTAGGCAACCGGTGCGCCGAGCAGTGTGTCGCTTTTGCCCGGCGCCAGTGTATCGGCACCGATGGGCCGAGTTTTCGCGGGTGAAAGCAGCGGCGGCGGAGCCGATCCGGACAGGGTCGCGATCGCGTCATCGAGTTCCGCCACGACTTCCGCAGCGGACTGAACGCGGTCCTCGGGCTTCTTTTCCAGTAATCGCAGCACGAGTTCATCGACCGCGGGCGGTACGGTCGGGTTCTTCGCGACGATCGGGTCGGGAGCCTTGCTCGCCAGCGCGGACATTACGGCCAGCGCGGACTTCCCCCGAAACGGCAGTTCGCCGGTCAGCATGACGTACATCACGCACCCGAGCGAGAACAGGTCCGCGCGCGAATCGACCTCGTGGCCCGCGGCCTGTTCCGGGGACATGTAGTTCGGCGTCCCGACAATGAACCCCGTACTCGTCAGGCTGGTTTCGTGGTGCAGGCGCCGCGCGAGGCCGAAATCGAAGATGCGGGCGCGTTTAAATGTCCCACCTGGCCCACTGGTTTCGATCCAAATGTTCGCGGGCTTGATGTCGCGGTGAATCAACCCTCGAACGTGGGCCGCCATCAGCCCCGCGGCCGTGTCGCGTGCGATGATGAGTGCGGTCCGGAGATCGACCAGCGTCGGGCGCTCGATACGAGACTGGAGCGTTTCGCCAAACAGTAGTGGCATCGCCAGAAACGGGAGGCCGCCGGCTTCCCCGACACTCAGCACCGTGACGACGTGGTCCGACGGGATTTCGGCCGCGGCCCGCGCTTCACGCAGAAAGCGCTCGCGGCTCTCCGGGTCGGCTGCGAGTTCCGGCTTGAGCACTTTGAGGGCAACCGGGCGCCCGAGGGCGACCTCTTCGGCCTCGAACACGAGACCCATTCCGCCGGAACCGAGTAGACGAATGACACGGTAGTTCCCGAACCGCCCAAGTTCGCCCGGAACCTGACGCGGTTCAATGAACTTGTACTGGCGGGCACCCGGCGACACCGTGTCGCCCGTGGGGTGCAGCCCGGGCTGCGTCTGTTCGGCCGAATCCGGATCGCTCATGGGCACTACTTCTTCGCCAGCGTGACAATCAACCCCGACGCCAGGGAGAGTACCGCACCGAGCAGCAGAACGATCAACCCCCAGCGCCGCTTGTCCCACTCCTGGTACTGAGCGACGTGGTCCTGAAGTTGTTGCTTGAGAACGGCCGTTTCTTGTCGCGCTTCGGCCAACTCGCGCCGGAGGTCCGCGTTCTCTTTCCTTAACGCCGCATCTTCGTCACGGAAGCGGTTGATTTCTCTCTCACGGGCCGCATCGCGCTCGGTCAAAATCTCAACTCTGCCTTCAAGTCGAATCAGGTGTTCCGAAGTTCGTCGCGCTAGCTCCGTGGTTTCGTCCGCCAACTGAGCCGACGCTTCCTCCCGCGAGCGCGACACGATCTCCAGATTGGAAAGCGCCGTGGAGTGTTCGGCTACCGTCTTGACCAGTTCCTGAATGAGTTCGGTATTCGTTTTGGGCGGCACGGTTCCCTCACTCGTCGGTGACGAACACGAGCGGTTCGAGCGGCTCACGAACCCGCTGGCGCGTTCGCGTCCGAAGAACCCGGTCCCAGAGCCACACGAATCGGTCCCGCAGAGCTTCCGTGTCGCTCAGAGTTTCTGGTTCGAGTAGTTCCCGTTCGGTCACTACTTCGTCGTACTCAAGTGCGACCATGACCCACCGGGCGCCGGCGCCCCCTCGCAACACTTCCCAGAGCACGCGGACGTGGTGCTGAAGGGCTGGGGTGACAACCTCTGGAAGCAACTCCGACGCTCGCCGAACGTCTGCCTCCAGCCCCGCCTCCTTCACACTTTCCTTAATTTCTACTTCCACGAGGCACCTCACTTCAAAATCAACACTCCCCGTTACCGCCCGGTCTTGAGGAACTCCTTGATGCTACCCAGGATCGCTTCGCGGTCCGGGATGCGGCTCACGACCACGTTCTCGTGATCGTCCACCAGTTCGTGAACGTGGTCGAAGAACTCGCCGCTGCCGTAAGGCGATTCCACCTGACCGTAGCCGAAGAGGTTCAGCTTCGCCAGCATCGTGTTGTTCAGCAAATCGACGCACTTGGGCACGTCGTCGCCCCAATTGTCGCCGTCGGAGAAATGGAACGCATACACGTTCCACTGACTCGGCGGGAACCGGGCGTCGATGATCTTGTTGCACAGTTCGTAGGCGCTGCTGATCTTCGTCCCGCCGCTCTCGCGCGTGTGGTAGAACGTGTGCTCGTCCACCTCCTGCGCGACCGCGTCGTGAATGATGTAGACCGTCTCGACACCCGAGTAGTGCTTCTTGATCCAAGTGTCGATCCAGAACGACTCGATCCGGACGATCTCTTTCTGCTCGTCGGTCATGCTCCCCGACACGTCCATCATGTAGATGACGCACGCGACGCTGTCCGGCTTGGGCACTTCCTTCCACGCGCGGTACTGTTTGTCCTCGCGCACGGGCACGACGATCGGGTCGATCGGGTTGTACGTGCCCGCCGAAATTTGACGCTTCAGGGCACGCTTGAATGTGCGTTTGAAGTGCCGCAGCGATTCCGGCCCGACGCTCCGGATGCTGGTGTACTTGTCCTTTTCGGTGACGACGTTCTTCTTGCCGCGCGGTTCGATGCGCGGGAGCGCGAGTTCTTCGCCGAGGATGTCGGCCAGTTCCTCCATCGTCAGGTCGACTTCGAGGATGTGGCCGCCCGGCGAGTCCCCGGCTTGCGGGTCGTCGCCCTCCTGCTGCGGGGGCGTGAGCGGCTGCCCGGGTTGGCCGGGGCCGACCCCCACTCCGCCGGAGTTCTTCTTCCCGAAACGGAATTGGGGCAAATTGATCGACGGGAGCGGGATCGACACGTAGTCGTTTCCCTTCTTACCGATCATTTCTCCGCGGCTGATGTATTTGGAGAGGTTGCTCTTCACCTTTCCGCGCACCAGCTTGCGGAACCGCTGGAGGTCTTGTTCGATCTTTTGTCCCACGGCAATCGTGCCTCGGGGTGGATGGTGGTACCGTCGCAGCGCGCAGCAAACTTACCGCGCATTGTCGCGTATTGGAATCGTACCAGACAACGTGAGTCGGGGAGAAGCGAAACAGGGTGTCCGATCAGGTCTTGCGCGAATGATCTGGCTGACTAATTGGCAGGAGAAACCACGCCGTGTTCTGGTTCGCGGGCACTGATCGGTTGATCTGTTAAGGTAACTTTCCAGTGCATTTCTGGTAGGAAACGCTTTCACATAACGCAATGATACCAGACGAAACACCGCTCCGAGCCAAAAAGCAAGGAACCCCGGCCATTTGGCCGGGGTTCGTGTATTGCGTCACCGGGGAGTGGAAGGATGGGGGTGCCCTGAGCCGCACCCTCCAATGCTTATGGCTGCTGCTTCCGCCCTGACCAGGTTCACACCTTCAGGTCGGTCAGGCCCCCACCCATCCAAACCCCGGCGACGATATTTCTTCCTTTTTCCTTACTTTTTCGTCTGTCCGCGAGCAAAGATGCTCGCGACGAAGTTCAGTACGTCCGTCGCACTCGATTCGTTATAGCCGTAATTCCGAATGAGGCGACTCTTGACGACGTCGATTTTTTCCTGCGTCGCCTTGTCCACCACGTTCGACACCAGCGAGCTGAGTTTGATCGAGTCCTTCTGGTCCTCGAACAGCTTCAGTTCGAGCGCTTTTTGGAGCCGCTCGTTGGTTTTGTAGTCGAACTTCTTGCCGTCGATCGCCAGCGCCCCGATGTAATTCATGATCTCGCGGCGGAAGTCGTCCTTGCGGCCCTCGGGGATGTCGATCTTCTCTTCCACCGAGCGCATGAGGCGCTCGTCTGGCTCCTCGTAGTTCCCGGTGTAGCGGTTGCGAACTTTCTCGCGCTGCGTGTAAGCCCGGACGTTATCCATGTAGTTACCGCAGAGCCGGATGAGGGCGTCCTCGTCGGCCGCGATCGCGCGCTGCACCTCGTTTTTGACGATGTCCTCGTACTCCTCGCGCACCACCGAGAGCAGTTCCTTGTAGTGCCGGTACTGGTCCTCGTCCTTGATGAGCGAGTGGTTGCGCAGCCCGTCTTCGAGTTCCTTCATCACCATGAACGGATTGATGTTGTCCTCGTTCGGGTGCGCGACCAGTGCGTTCGAGATCTTGTCCTGAATGTACCGCGGGCTGATCCCGAGCATGCCCTCGTGCAGCGCGTCGCGCTTCAGCTCGATGACGTTGTCCTCGGTGAAGCCCGGCAGCGTCTTGCCGTTGTAGAGCTTCATCTTCTGGAGCACGCTGAGGCTGGCGTGCTTGGGCGGGTTGAGCCGCGTGAGCACGGCCCACATCGCGGCCACTTCCACCGTGTGCGGGGCTATATGCTTACCGCGCACGCGGTCCGAGTTGAAGTCCTTCTCGTAGATCTTCACCTCGTCGCGCAGCCGCGTGACGTAGGGGATGTCGATCTTCACGGTGCGGTCGCGGAGCGCTTCCATGAACTCGTTGTTCTGGAGGCGCTTGTACTCCGGCTCGTTCGTGTGCCCGAGGATCACCTCGTCGATGTCCGTTTGCGCGAACTTCTTCGGCTTGATCTTGTGCTCCTGCGACGCCCCGAGCAGGTCGTAGAGGAACGCCACGTCGAGCTTCAGCACCTCGATGAACTCGACGATGCCCCGGTTCGCGATGTTCAGTTCGCCGTCGAAGTTGAACGCCCGCGGGTCCGAGTCCGAGCCGTACTCCGCGATCTTGCGGTAGTTGATGTCGCCGGTCAGCTCGGTGCTGTCCTGGTTCTTCTCGTCCTTCGGTTGGAACGTGCCGATCCCGATGCGGTCCTTCTCGGACAGCACGAGCCGGTACACCTTCACCTCGTTCGCGAGCATCTTGAGCCAGTCGCCGTCGTACTTCGCGAGCCGGGTCTTGTACTCGTAGCGGCTGTACGGGCTGAGGTCGCCCTTGATCTTGATCTCGTACTGGTACGGCTTCTGGCACTGGTCGTTGAGCATGGTGAGGATCTGCGCCCGGTGCTCCTCGGGCACCAGTTGCAGCGGCTCACCGTGCATCGGGTCTTTCGTCCAACCGGTACCGTCCTCGGTCTTCCACGAGAAGCTGAACAGCATCCCCGCGTCGGTGCGGCTGTACTCTTCCAGCCCGCGCTTTAGCAGGCGCGCGATGGTACTCTTGGCGCTCCCGACCGGGCCGTGCAACAGGATCACGCGGCGCTCGGTGCCGTACCCCAGTGCGGCGCTCTTGAACGTGTTCACGAGCTGCATCAGGGAGCGGTCGAGGCCGTAGATCCCGTCCGCGTGCTTGGTCGCGAACTCGGTGAAGAACTTGTACCGGGGGAGCTTGTCCTTGTTCTCGTAAACGTCTTCGGCGCCGTGCGACAGGATCATGTCGTACAGGCGCTGGTAGGCCGTGCGCGTCACGCCCGGGGTTTCGAGCACCGTGTTGAGGTAGTCGGAGAACGACCCCTCCCAGTGCAACTTCTTGTACTCGGTGGTATCGAGCTGCGTGCGCAGGGTATCCAGAATCGCCGTGGCTGTGGCCATGAGTGAAGGTGACCTCCGTGGGCGGCGCGGGGCGCCGATAGGTGGTACTCGCAACGGTAATCGACACCGCTCGTGGTCCCAGGTTCGGATGCTGGGGCACCGATTGTCGGCTCGAAACGGTTGACTCAACCGGGAGCCGCAGCGGGAGCGGGAAAGGAGCGCGGGCTCCTGTCAAAGAACGGGAGCCGAGAGCGGGCGAACGGCTGGAGTAGGGTATCCCGTTCCCCCGGGGGCCGCAAGCCCGCGCGCTGCTCGGTTTTCAAAAACTACCGCATTCTACCGCCGCGCACCATCTTGCACCAAGAGAAGATGTCCGCGCGCAACTCGGCTTGCGCGAAACGCTCGAGTAACGTACACTCCTCAATCAGCGCCGCGCGAGTGTCTTTTTTCCCGCGCCGCGCGAATAATGTTGAGGGACGGTGTCCCGTTTCACGGACGAAGGAGATCGGTGATGCGAAACTTACTCGCTCTGGTCGGGCTGGCCGTTATCGGGTTCGGCGGCGTTGGCTGGTACATGGGTTGGTACAAATTGAACGTTTCAAAGGGCACGGACGGCAACATCCAGATTACAACCGATGTGGACACGAAGAAGGTCGGTAACGACTCTTCGGAGATCTTGAAGAACGTCGGTTCGGTGATCGGCAATCACGTCGATAAGGCCGCCAAAGACGCGAAAGCGGCCGTTCCGGAGACGGCCCCCGGAACGACCCCCGGCCCGGTCACCCCGCCGCAGAACGGAACGAAGCTTCCGGAAGTCCCCGCGCTTCCGAACACGCCGACCACGCCCCCCGCCCACGGTGGAATTCCCCTCTTCGCGCCGAAGTCGAAATGAGGCGCCGGGCGGGTTCCGCAGAGTTACTCGAAGTCAGATTCACCAACCGAATCGGAGACTCGCGGGCACAACACTCGCGCTCCGTTCGGGAACCAGTTGAAGATCACGTCCAGTTCCATTTCCGATCACATTTTCCCTTTTTGCGCGAACGTGCCACCTTTAACGGGTGTCCACTACTCCCCGCGGCGCGCTCTTGCCTCTGATAATTGACATCAGTCCAGTTGACGAGTATACACTTTCTGCCGCGCGTTGCGACCGTTTAGACATTTCCTCACGAGGTTCCGGGCATGGAACTGATCGAGTCGCGGTCGATTTTTTCGCCCGCCACCGGGTTCATCCGGCGCGGCGGGTTCGAGTGGACGTGCAACCCCTACATCGGTTGCACCTTCGGTTGTTCGTACTGTTACGCAGCGTTTCTGCCCCAAAATCGGTGCCCGCCGAACGAGTGGGGGAAGTGGATCACCGCGAAGAAAAATGCCGCCGCGCTTGCCGAGAAACAGGCACCGCGCGTCGCGGGCGAGCCGGTCTACATGTCGAGCGTGACCGACCCGTATCAGCCGATCGAGCGGGGGCTTATGCTCACGCGGGGCATTCTCGAAGCGCTCCTCCCGCACCAGCCGCGCCTGACGATTCAAACGCGCGGCCCGCTCGTGGCTCGCGACATTGACGTGCTGAAGGACTTCCGCAGCCTTCGCGTGAACATGTCGATCCCGACCGATTCCGAGCGCGTGCGCCAGCAGTTCGAGCCGAAGGCTCCGCCGCTTGATCGGCGCTGGGACGCGCTCGCACAGCTCAAGGATGCGGGCATTGCTGTGGGTGTTTGCGTCACCCCCACGTTGCCAATCGCGAACGTGGACACATTCGCCCGCCGGATCGCGGACTTCAAACCCGACGTCGTGGTGTGCCAGGATTTTCACGACGCCGGCGGGCGCTTCGGCGCGGATACGGGTGCGGAAGCGCGAGCCTTGCTCGCCGAAACAGGTTGGGGACCGGCGGACTATCGGCGCTTCGTGAACCGCTTGCGTCTCAGCACGACCGTCTTCGAGGGCGAAACCGGCTTCTTCCCGCCGCCCGCGGTGTCTGCCGATGTCGCAGGGAGTCGTCGGTAAGCAGTCAGCGCGTAGAACTGTTCGAGTTCAGGCAAACCCCAGGACTCGTCTCATGAGCGCGTCTATTCGTCTCCGACCATTTCACCCCACCGACGTTCCTGCGCTGTTCGCGCTATTTCGAGGCACGGTCCATCGCGTCAACAGTCGGGATTACTCGCCTGAGCAAGTGCGTGCCTGGGCGCCCGACGAAATCAATCCGACCCGTTGGGCAACGCTCGCTGATCGGTTCGCGGTCGTGGCGGAAATCGGCGACCAACCGGTCGGGTTCGCCGACCTCGAACCGGACGGCCACATCGACCGGTTCTTCGTCCACGCCGACCACCAGGGTTGCGGAGTCGGAGGGACGATCATGCGTGCCCTCGTCGCCGAGGCCACACGGACGGGTCTCACCCGTTTGTTTGCCGAAGTCAGCATTACTGCCCGACCGTTCTTCGAGCGCCACGGGTTCACAGTGTTAATGGAGCAACAGGTCGTAGTTCGTGGGGTGGCGCTCACCAATTTCCGCATGGAGCGGAACCCCATCTGAGCGCCCTACGATCGCGGCATCCGGATTTAACGACAGAACAGCCCGGCCCGACAAGAACTTGCGGAATCGTCTCGCGATCAATTTCCAATAATGAGAGAATACCCACCGCATCGGCGATGCGACCGCTTTTGGCGACCGGAACGCGGGTACTAACTCCGCGTCCCGGTCCCCTGTCCCACCTGCTGCTCATTCCTGCCATGTACCTCCCTCGCACCGTCCTCACTCCGCGCCGGCTTGCGCTGCTCCTGCTGGCACTTGCCGGGTGCGCAAAACCACCCGCGCCCAAAGCGGAACCCGCGCCCGCGCCTGTTTCGGTCGCTACTGCCGACAAGAAAACAGTGGCTGTTCAGGTTCGGGCTATTGGCTCGGTCCGCACAATTTCTACGGTCAACGTGCGCCCCGCGATCGCCGGCGAACTGACCCACGTCCATTTTCGCGAGGGCGACACCGTCCGACGCGGACAGAAGCTGTTCACCATCGACCCGCGCCCGTTCGAGGCCGCTCTCCAGCAGGCCGAAGCGACACTCGCCCGGAATCTGGCGACCCTAAAGGGGGCCGAACTCAGTCTCGCGCGAGTGGAGCGCCTCGGTTCGTCGGGCATCGGTTCGGTGGTGGAAGCTGATTCGACCCGCGCGACGGTCGAAGCCGATCGCGCCGCGGTCGAGGCCGACCGAGCGGCCGTCAAACTGGCCAAGTTGCAACTCGAATACACCACGATTACGGCCCCGATCGACGGGCGAACGGGCGCGCTGCATGTCACTGCGGGGAACCGGATCTCCACGGCCGACACGAATCCGCTGGTCGTCATCAATCAACTCAGCCCGATCGACGTGCAGTTCGCGGTTCCCGAACGGGCCTTACCAACAGTCATGGCGGCGTTTGAGGGACGCGGGCGATTGCATGCGGAAGCCACACCTCGACACGGCGGTCCCAAAGCGATCGGCGAACTCACGTTCGTCGACAACGCGGTCGAACCCGGCACCGGTACGGTCCAACTTAAAGCTCAATTCCCGAACACGAATCGAGCGCTGTGGCCGGGGCTGTTCGTGGACGTGGTTCTCGACCTCAACGAGCGGCCCAACAGCGTGGTCGTCCCTCCGGCCGCCGTACAGTCGGGACAAAAGGGGCAGTACGTGTATGTCGTTTTGCCGGACCAAACGGTTGAACTGCGGTATGTCACGGTCGCCTTCGAGTCGAGCGGCGAGACCGTAGTCACATCGGGTTTGAAGGGCAGCGAAGTCGTTGTGACTGACGGTCACCTCCGACTCGCCCAGGGTCTCAAAGTGTCCATCAAGAACCCGTCGGCGCTTCCCCCAGCGGGGAGCGCGAAATGAACGCTTCCCGGCTATTCATTCTCCGCCCGGTCATGACCACGCTGCTCACGGTGTCGGTCGTTCTAGCCGGCCTACTCGGATACCGGGCACTTCCGGTCAGCGACTTGCCGACGGTGGACTACCCGACAATCGAGGTCAGCGCCAGCCTGCCCGGGGCCAACCCGGATACGATGGCCGCGGCCGTTGCGACCCCGCTGGAAAAGCAGTTCACGACCATCCCCGGACTGGCGAGCATGAGTTCGTCCAGCAACCTCGGGTCCACCTCGATCATCCTCCAGTTCAACCTCGGCCGGGACATCGACGCGGCCGCGCTGGACGTGCAGTCCGCGATCTCCCGCGTCGCCCGGTCGCTCCCACCGGACATGCCTACGCCGCCGTCGTTCCGGAAGGTGAACCCGGCCGATTCGCCCATCCTGTACCTCGTGCTCCGGTCCGACGTGTTGCCCATCCACGAGGTGAACGAGTACGGGGAGTCGTTCATCGGCGACCGGTTGTCGCTCGTGAACGGGGTCGCGCAGGTGATGGTGCAGGGGCAGCAGAAGAAGGCCATTCGAGTGCAGGTCGATCCGGACCTGTTGGCCGCACGCGGAATCGGCATCGATGAAGTGTCGGCCGCGCTTCGGAACGCCAACGTCAACCTCCCGACCGGCACGTTCGAGGGCGACCGGCGGAAGTTCTTCATCCAGGCCAGCGGGCAACTGTCCGAGGCGAAGCAGTACCGCGACATGGTGGTCGCGTACCGAAACGGCAGCCCGGTTCGGCTGAGTGAACTCGGAACCGCGGTCGAGGGCGCCGAAAACAGCCGAATCGGAGCGTGGTACTCGGCGCGCGAGCGCGACGGAACCGACGGCGAAAACTCCCGGGCGGTCGTTCTGGCCGTGATGCGCCAGCCGGGGGCGAATGCGGTCGAAGTCGCCGAGGCTGTGACGGCCCTCGTGCCGACGCTGCAAGCTCAACTCCCGCCGACAATTAAGCTGTCTGTGCAGTACGATCGCTCAGTTCCCATTAAAGAATCGATCACCGACGTTCAGATCACGCTGCTAATCGCGTTCGGTCTGGTGGTGCTGGTGATTTTCGTGTTCTTGCGCAGTTTGCGAGCGACGATCATCCCGAGTCTGGCTCTGCCGGTATCGGTGGTCGGCACGTTTGCGATCATGTACTTGCTGGGCTACACCCTCGACAACATGTCCCTGCTGGCACTCACGCTCGCGGTCGGCTTCGTGGTCGACGACGCGATCGTGATGCTGGAGAACATCGTCCGACACCAGGACATGGGGAAATCCCCGATTCGGGCGGCTCTGGACGGGTCCGCCGAGGTCGGGTTCACCATCGTCTCGATGACCGTCTCGCTCGTCGCGGTGTTCATTCCGGTGCTGTTTCTCGACGGGATGGTGGGCCGGCTCCTCCGCGAGTTCGCAGTCACCATCTCGGTGGCGATCGTGGTGAGCGGGCTGGTATCCGTTACCCTCACTCCGATGCTCTGTGCCCTCTTCCTCAAGGGCGGTCACGGCGCGGCCCCTGGCACAGAAGGAGGCTCGCGACACGGGTTCGTGTATCGGGCGACCGAACGGGCGTTCGACCTGATGCTCGCCGTTTACGACCGCACGCTGCGCCTGACGCTCCGGTTGCGACTTCTGATGCTCCTGTTCTCGTTCGCGTTCGTGGCTGGAACGGGGTACTACCTGACGATCCTGCCCAAAGGGTTCCTACCGAGCGAAGACACCGGCCGCATCGTGTGCGCGATGCAGGGCGCGGAAGACATGTCGTTCCAGGGCATGGTCGGTGTTCAGGAACAGGTGACGGAGATCGTGCGCCAGAACCCGAACGTCGACGCGGTGAGCGCGTGGGTATTCGGCGGGAACAGCGGGTTCCTGTTCATAAAACTCGTTCCGCGCGATCAACGGTCGGCATCGGCCGACGAGGTGATGACCGAACTGCGCCGCACCGCGGGCGGGTTGCCCGGGGTCAACGTGTACTTCCAGAACCCGCCCCCAATTCAAGTCGGCGGGCGCTCGTCCAAGAGCCAGTACCAACTCACGCTCCAGTCGCCCGATCCGGAGGCGCTGTACGCGGCCGCCCCGAAACTCGAAGCCCGGTTGCGCTCGATGCCGGATTTCATCGAAGTTACTAGCGATCTGCTGGTAAGCAGCCCGCAGTTGAACGTGAAAATCGACCGCGATAAGGCGACCAGCCTCGGCGTATCGGCACGCCAGATCGAGGACGCGCTCGCTAACGCCAACGGCGCCCGGCAGGTGTCCACCATCAACGCGCCCAACGCCGAGTACCGGGTGATTCTGGAAGCCGCGCCCGCGTACCAGCGTGATCCGGCACTGCTCTCGAAACTGTACGTGCGATCGAGTTCCGACGTGCTCGTGCCGATCGATTCCCTCGTGACCGTGAGCCGCGGGGTCGGGCCGTTGTCGATTAACCACTCCGGTCAGTTGCCGTCGGTGACGATCTCGTTCGACCTGCGCCCGGGCACTTCGCTCGGGGACGCGCTGACAAAGGCCGAAGACGCGGCACGCGAAGAACTACCGGCTGGAGTGACGACCGGGTTCCAGGGAACAGCCCAGGAGTTCCAGCGCTCGGCGCAGGGTTTGGGACTGCTTCTCGTCGCCGCGGTCGTGGTCATTTACCTCGTTATGGGAATGCTGTACGAGAGCTTCATTCACCCGGTGACGATCCTCTCCGGGTTACCGTCGGCCGGCGTCGGCGCTCTGTTAACACTGGCACTGTTCCGGAGTGAACTGAACCTCTATTCGATGGTCGGACTGATTATGCTGATCGGGATCGTGAAAAAGAACGCGATCATGATGATCGACTTCGCGCTAGACGCCGAACGCACTCGCGGGAAATCACCACGCGAAGCGATTCACGAAGCGGCGCTGGTGCGATTCCGACCGATCATGATGACGACAATGTGCGCGCTGCTCGGGGCGTTGCCGATCGCGTTCGGATGGGGCGCCGGGGCGGAGAGCCGTCAGCCCCTCGGGTTAGCTGTGGTCGGTGGACTACTGGTGAGCCAGGTGCTGACGCTCTACTTCACCCCGGTTTACTACCTGTACCTCGACAAGCTCCGCATTCGTCGTGCTTAAGCCCCGACAACTAACGACCCGATTTGACAAACCGGGCGCGAGACAGCGCCCCGGCGTCGTGGTAAAGTAAACTCTGCACCGCCCGCTACTACCCACCCCGCAGCACGTCATGCAATTCCGAACCGCTCACTGTCTGGCAATTGCTGCGCTGACGGGGCTTATCGGTGCCACCGCACACGTGCCGGCCGCACACGTGCCGGCCGCACCTCCTCAACCGGCCCCGGCCTCGCCCCCCGCAGACCCAATCCCGGCCGCTCTGGAACAAACCTTCAAGGACTCGGTCCGGCCGTTCCTTCAGACCTACTGTCTTTCGTGCCACGGGGCGGAGAAGCCGAAGGGCGATCTCGACCTGAGCCCGTTCACTACGCTAGAATCCGTCGCGAAGGACCACCGCCGCTGGGCACTCGTTCTCGAGCGCCTCCGGGCCGGCGACATGCCGCCGGAAAGTGCGAAAAAGCAGCCCACGAAGCAGTTGCGGCACGACGTCATCGGTTGGGCTGAAGCCGTTCGCAAGTACGAGGGTGATCGGAACGCCGGTGATCCCGGGCCAGTGCCCGCCCGTCGGCTCTCGAACGCCGAGTACAACCACACGATCCGCGACCTAACAGGAGCGGACATCCGCCCGACCCGCGACTTCCCGGTGGACCCGGCGAACGAGTCCGGGTTCGACAACTCTGCCGAGTCGCTCTCAACTTCCCCGGCACTGGTGAAGAAGTACCTGGAAGCGGCCCGCCGCGTGGCCGATCACCTCGTGTTCACCCCGGACGGGTTCGAGTTCGCGCCGCACCCGGTCATCGCAGAAACGGACCGCGACAAGTTCGGTGTCAACCGGATCGTCGCGTTCTACCGCCGGCAAAGAACAGATTTCGCCGATTACTTCTTCGCCGCGTGGCGGTACCGGAATCGCGCGGCGCTGGGCAAGCCCTCCGCGACGCTCCCAGAACTCGCAACCGAAGCCGGCATCAGCGCGAAGTACCTCTCGACGGTCTGGAGCACCCTGACCGATAAGCCGGAGGAGGTCGGACCGGTCGCAGCGCTTCAGACGTTGTGGCGCGAACTACCGGACGGGGCCAACAAACAGGACGCGGCCCGCTCCGGGTGCGAACGGATGCGCGACTTCGTCGTGGATCTGCGGACCAAGCTCGTCCCGAACGTGAAGAACCTGACCGCGCCGAAGATCAACGATGGCTCGCAACCGCTCGTGCTGTGGAAGAACCGCATGATGGCCGCGAACCGGACCCGGTACACGAGTGGCGCTCTCGCGCTGAAAGACCTCCGATTACCCGCCGGGTCGGACGCCGCAAAAGCCATGATTGCCCCGGCTGCCCCGGACGCGATCAAGCGGTACGAATCTACGTTCGAGCGCTTCTGCGCTGCGTTCCCCGACGCCTTTTACGTGTCCGAGCGCGCCCGCGTGTTCCTCGATCCGAAGGGGGAGAAGGGCTTGACCGGACGGCTGTTGAGCGCCGGGTTCCACAACCAGATGGGCTACTTCCGCGACGACGGCCCGTTGTACGACATGCTCCTCGACACCGCCCAACAGAAGGAACTCGACCGGCTCTGGCGGGAGTTCGATTTCGCCGCCGATGCATCCGCGCGCCAGTACCTCTCGTTCATCTGGTACGAGCGCGCCGAGACCGACTACCTACGCGACACCGTGTTCGACGAGTTCCGTGCCGAAGACAAGGACGCGACGTCCGATGCCAAGATGCGCAAACTCGCCACGGTCTATTTGGCGAAGGCAGAAAAGGCCGGTGCCAGCGAAACGGCACTGACGGCGGTCCGCGATTACTTCAAGAACATGGGGACCACGTTCCGCTGGCTGGAGAAGGCACGCAAGGACGCGGAACCGCACCACCTCGTGGCGGTCCACCGGTTCGCCGAGCGCGCGTATCGCCGCCCCCTGAGCCAGGTTGAGCGGGACAATCTGACCGCGTTCTATCGCGCGTTGCGAGAGAAAGAGGAACTCTCCCACGAGGACGCGATCCGCGATTGTGTCGTCAGCGTGCTGATGTCGCCGTACTTCTGCTTCCGCGTGGACCTGCCCGGGCACGGAACCGGCGCGACCACACCGCTCTCGGATTACGCACTCGCCAGCCGGTTGAGTTACTTCTTGTGGGCGAGCATGCCCGATCAAGAATTGCTCGCGCACGCTACAGCGGGCGACTTGCGCAAGCCGGAAGTGCTCAGCGCGCAAGTGAAGCGAATGCTCCGCGACCCCAAAGCGCGCGGGCTGGCGACCGAGTTCGCCGGTAACTGGCTCGACTTCCGCCGGTTCGAGGAGCACAACGCCGTCGACCGTAGCCGGTTCCCGGCGTTCGATAATGACCTGCGGTCGGCGATGTTCGAGGAACCCGTCCGGTTCTTCACCGATCTCGCAGCGCGCGACGGTTCGGTCCTCGATTTCCTGTTCGCCGACCACACGTTCGTGAATCCCTCCCTGGCGCGACACTACGGTATGCCGGTGCCGACCGGTGGACCGGATTCGTGGGCGCGCGTAGACGGGGCCGGGAAGTACGGGCGCGGCGGTCTGCTACCGATGGCTGCGTTCCTGACGAAGAACGCTCCCGGTCTGCGCACAAGCCCGGTGAAGCGCGGGTACTGGGTCGCCCGCCGACTGCTGGGCGAACACATCCCCGCCCCGCCCCCAGACGTGCCCGAACTGCCCGCGGATGAGGCGAAGTTGGGCGAACTGACGCTACGCGAAGCACTGGCCCGGCACCGCGCCGACAAGAGCTGTGCGTCGTGTCACCAGAAATTCGATTCGCTCGGGCTCGTGTTCGAGGCGTATGGTCCCGTCGGCGAGCGCCGGGCGAAGGATCTCGGCGGGCGCCCGATTGATGCAAAGGCCACGTTCCCTGGCACGGGCGGCGACGGCGACGGCGTTCCGGGGCTCACCGAGTACATCCGGAAACACCGCCAGCAGGACTTCGTCGACAACCTGAGCCGCAAGCTCCTGGCATACGCGCTCGGGCGCAGCCTGCTGCCGTCCGACGAGCAACTCATCCGGGCGATGCGCACGAAACTCGAAGCCGGGGACTATCGCTTCTCGGTTCTCGTTAAGACAATCGTTTCCA
Source organism: Gemmata sp. SH-PL17 (assembly GCF_001610855.1). Classification (NCBI taxonomy): domain Bacteria; kingdom Pseudomonadati; phylum Planctomycetota; class Planctomycetia; order Gemmatales; family Gemmataceae; genus Gemmata; species Gemmata sp. SH-PL17. The sequence continues at coordinate 5,780,138 of NZ_CP011271.1, read as the reverse complement.
GCCCTCAGTTTCTCAATAAGCGCGGCCCCGCCGCACCGAAGTGAGGACGACATGCCCGACGCTGCCGACCGCCCCTCAACCTCGCGCCGGACGTTTTTGCGTGGTGCCGGGGTTACGATGGCCCTGCCTTGGCTCGAATCGGTCCCGGTTTGGGGCCGCGCGCCCGAGGGCAATGCGTCCGTTACCCCGAAGCGCTTCGCGGCGCTGTTCATGGGGTGCGGGATCAGCCCCGACCACTGGTGGGCGAAGGGCGCCGGCGCGGACATGGAGCTGAGCAAGAGCCTGGAACCGCTGTCCAAGCTCAAGCACAAGTTGAACGTCGTCAACGGGTTGTTCAACAAGTCCGCGACGGGCGTCGGCATTCACCCCGGACAGACCGGCAACATTCTCTCCGGGGCCGCACTCCAGAAGGGCGCCGAGCTTCGCGGCGGGATCAGCGTCGATCAGGTGATCGCGAACCACTTCCGCGACCAGACCGAACAATCCAGTCTGGTACTCGGGTGCGAGCAGCCGACCACGGGCTACCACGAGACGAACTTCTCGATGGCGTACAGCTCGCACATCTCGTGGCAGTCGGCGACCTCGCCGGTGCCGATGGAAGCGTACCCGTCACTGGCGTTCGACAGCCTGTTCGACAACCGCGGCACGCGCCGCAACCAGAGTGTTTTGGACCGCGTGCGCTCTGAGGCGTCGGCACTCAGCGGGCAAGTGAGCGCCGACGATCGGGCGCGGCTCGACGAGTACCTGACCAGCGTTCGCGAGGTCGAAAAGCGAATCGAATCGGCCCGCGCACACAAGGACAAGGCCGACGGGCGGGCCAAAGATAGGGGGAAGCCCGTTGCGGGCATGAAGCGCCCGGACGACGGGTTGCCGGAGGACATCCGCGAGCACATGCGACTCATGTGCGACCTCATCGCCATCGGGTTCCAGACGGACAAAACTCGGGTCGCGTCGCTGCTCCTGTGCCGCGACATTTCGGGCCTGTTCTACCCGTTCCTCGGGGTGCGAGACGCCCACCACGGAGCGTCCCACAGCGACAAGTCCGAAGCCTACGAGAAGGTCACGCGGTTCTATGTGAGCCAGTTCGCCTACCTCGCCTCGAAGCTCGATGCGATGAAGGAAGGCGAATCGACGGTGCTGGACAACTCGTGCCTGTTGTTCGTCAACAGCATGTGGTCGGGCAGCGCGCACGACTCGAGCAAGGTGCCGCTCCTGTTGGCCGGCGGACTCGGCGGAACGCTCAAGACGGGCCGCGCGCTCGACTACCGCGATAAGGGCAACGCCAACCGCAAGTTGTGCAGCCTCTACCTGTCGCTGCTGGATCGCATGGGGGTGAAGGCCGACAAGTTCGGCGACGCAGACACGCGCCTCGCGGGTTTCTGACCCTTCAAGAATCGGCCCGAAGAACGTTTCTGTTCCTCGGGCCGGTTTCGAGCGAATCCACTCTTCCAAGTTCGTTTTCGTACCCGTCTTTTTGCAATCGAGCACGTTCGGCTTGTCACAATAACGGCCCGGCATCGCTAAGAACGGTATTGGGAGTGGTAAAATGGAACCCATTCTCAATCCACTGTGTTCGTTGCAAAGGGGCCGCCGTGGGCGCGGTGCTACTGCCACCAACTATTACTCCAATTGACGGTCCGCTCGTGTTTCTGGCGGGTCCGATCCAGGGTGCTCCGGACTGGCAATCGGAAGCGATCCGGTGGTTCGCGGAGCACGCACCGACGATCTCCGTTGCTTCCCCGCGGCGCCCCGGTCCCCGGATCAGCTCCGATTACGTTGCTCAGGTCGATTGGGAAACGCACCACTTGCGCCGGGCGGCCGGACACGGCGTGATTCTGTTCTGGTTAGCGTGCGAGGCGGTGAACGTGCCCGGCCGAGTTTACGCCCAGACCAGTCGGTTCGAGCTGGCCGATGGAAGGTGCGCCACGAGCGCGACGGAACACAGATTGTGATCGGCATTGAGGATGGGTTCAGCGGAGCGCGATACATCCGACACCGGCTCGGCCAGGATTGCCCTGGGGTACCAATAGTCCCCACGCTTCTAGGTGCGTGCGCCGCGGCAGCCGAACTCGTGCGTATCGCAACGGCGGCCTGAACCGCGGAGTTGTGTGGGGCGCGAATGTTGCGAAGGACGGGAGTTCTGCGTGGCTTTACGACCTGTAATTTTTGGCTAGCGCGGGTACCTGTGACTTCATTGTTTTCCCTCGGAGCGCGAGTTTGTGACACTTTTCACTTGCAGCGATTCCGGGCACTCTGATAAATTAACTGCACGCAATCTACACACACGGGGGAGCCATAGTGCCCACCAATCTCTTCGACCTCACGGGCCGTGTCGCGCTCGTGACGGGCGGAAATAAGGGGCTTGGTAAGGCGATGGCTCGCGGGCTTGCTGAGGCCGGGGCGGATATTGTCATCGCCAGCCGGAATGAGGACGAACTCAAGTCCGCGCTCGACGAAATCCTGGCGGGTACCGGGCGCCGCGGGGCGTACTGCGTAACGGACGTTTCTGTGCGCGAGGAGGTCAAAAATCTCGCCACATTTGCGATAGAGAAGATGGGGCGCGTCGACGTCCTCGTGAACAACGCGGGGATGAACGCCCCTCAAGCGATCGACGCCATCACCGACGACACGTGGGACCGTGTCCTGGAAGTCAATTTGAGTTCGGTGATGGCCCTCACGCGCGAACTGGTGCCGCAGATGAAGCAGCGGCGCTGGGGGCGGGTGGTTCATATTTCGTCGATCATGGGCCAGGTGTCCAAAGAGAAGCGGAACGTCTACTCCGCGACGAAAGCGGCTCTCATCGGAATGGCCCGCGCCAGTGCGCTCGATCTCGGCCCGCACGGGATCACGGTCAATTGCATAGCGCCTGGGCCGTTTATGACCGATATGCCTATGTCGGTGCTGTCCGAGCCAGAAAAACAAGCCTTTGCCGACCGCACGGCCCTGGGGCGCTGGGCACAACCCAGCGAACTCGTCGGACCCGTGCTCATGCTGTGCAGCGAGGCCGGGAGCTACGTCACCGGCCACACGCTCTTCGTGGACGGCGGGTACCTGGCCCGCTGAGTAACGTTGGGACAGAAACTTGATTCAGTCTCAACGGCGAGCTACTATTTCATTTGAGAACGTGACGCGATTCGTGCCGGTCCTCACCCACAGCCGATCGCGTAAGGTGTCGCTTTATGAATGCGTGCCCCACTCTCCCGAGTGCTACGATGGTGATGAAAAGCGTACACCACGACTGCATCGAAGAAGAGAACAAGTACCGCTGGCTGGAAAGCGAGAAGGCCGGGTACGACCTCGGTGAGGGGTGCGTTAAACGCTGGGTCAAAGACCACTGGATGGGCTACCTGCGGGCGCGGTGGGTCGAGCACCTTCAGGGCAAATGTTTTTGGATCGAACTCGCCGGCCGTGACTTCGGCCTCCTCCTCCGCGAGTTTCAAAATCAGACCGAACTACTCGACGTCATCCTGAATCAACTCAAGTCCGGCGCCGAAAACCTGGACGTGCTCAACTGGGCCATCGCCAATAACATTCCGACCGGCCCCGTCAGCGAAATTCTCGAAGCCCTCGACATCAACAGCAAGCGCCTCTCTCACCGGTTCGACGGATCTTCGCCGAGCACGTTCGCGGCCTGACGCCCCCAGAATTTTACTTTCGCACTTGTCTCTCGTTCGCTCTCATGCGAAACGAGTTCAGTTTCTATTGCCAGTCAGTTACGGCGCGAACCCCGCCCGCAAGGGCGGCGGGTGGGGTTTGTACCCAACACCCACCGCCCTTGCGGGCGGGGTTCACCTGAGAATCACACCCAACCGTACCCCGGAGGGTTGCGCGATTACGGCCGGTACCGATCAATACCGGTAGTGGTCGGACTTGTAGGGGCCGTCCTTCGAGACGTGGATGTAGGCCGCCTGCTCCGCGGTCAACTCGGTGAGCTGGACGTTCAGCTTCTTGAGCTGCAACCGGGCCACGTGCTCGTCCAGCTTCTTGGGCAGAACGTACACGCCGACGGGGTACTTGGCGTTGTGCAGCCAGAGTTCGATCTGCGCGAGGGTCTGGTTAGCGAAGGAGGAACTCATCACGTATGAGGGGTGACCGGTGCCGCAGCCCAGGTTCACCAGGCGCCCCTTGGCGAGCAGGATGATCCGCTTGCCGTCCGGGAAGATGACGTGATCGACCTGCGGCTTGATCTCTTCCCAGCGGTAGTCTTCGAGCGACGCCACGTCGATCTCGTTGTCGAAGTGGCCGATGTTGCAAACGATGGAGTTGTTCTTCATCGCCTTCATGTGGTCGTGCGTGATGACCCGGAAGTTGCCGGTGGTCGTCACGAAGATGTCGGCCTTGTCCGCGGCGTACTCCATCGTCACGACGCGGTACCCTTCCATCGCGGCCTGCAGCGCGCAGATGGGATCGATCTCGGTGACCCATACCTGGGCGGAGAGGGCACGCAGCGCTTGCGCTGACCCCTTGCCCACGTCCCCGTAGCCGGCGACGACGGCGATCTTGCCCGCGATCATCACGTCGGTGGCGCGCTTGATGCCGTCCACCAGCGACTCGCGGCAGCCGTACAGGTTGTCGAACTTGCTCTTGGTGACGCTGTCGTTGACGTTGATGGCGGGGAACTTCAGCTCACCGCGCTTGTGCATCTGGTAGAGGCGGTGGACGCCGGTGGTGGTTTCTTCCGTCACGCCCTTCACAGCGGCGAGGCACTTGGCGTACCAACCCGGCTGCGCCGCGATCCGCTTCTTGATGGCGGCGTAGAGGATGCGCTCTTCTTCGCTGGTCGGCTTGTCGAGAACGTGGATGTCCGCTTCGGCGCGGGCGCCGAGGTGCAGCAGCAGGGTCGCGTCGCCGCCGTCGTCGAGGATCATGTTCGTGAGGCCGCCGTCGGTCCACTCGAAGATCTTGTGGGTGTATTCCCAATATTCGGTAAGGGTTTCACCCTTGTAAGCGAACACGGGAATGCCGGCGGCGGCGATGGCGGCGGCGGCGTGATCCTGGGTCGAGAAGATGTTGCACGAGGCCCAGCGGACCTCGGCCCCGAGCGCCTTGAGCGTCTCGATCAGGACGGCCGTCTGAATGGTCATGTGGAGCGAGCCGGTGATGCGCGCGCCCTTGAGGGGCTGGCGCGCGGCGTACTCCTCGCGGATAGCCATGAGACCGGGCATTTCGGTCTCGGCGATGGCGATTTCGCGGCGGCCCCAGGGGGCGAGCGCGATGTCCGCGACGTGGTAATCGCTGAAAGTGGCAGGCTTTTGCGCAACAGTAGACACGTTCAAAGTCTCCTAAACGATGAACGGGCGCCGTTGCCGGTAATAATCCACCCCAACGAGCCTGGCAAGTACGCCCGTGCGTCCCGTTGCAGCGCCCCTCGAAGGAATGGTTGGATTCATCGACGTGAGGTAAAGCCCCGTCGAATGTTCATCTGTTAACTATATTCATAGAAGAACCAGTGGACCAGGGGCAAGGGTAACGGGGCCGAAATCCGGGCACTCAACACTCCCCGCGTACCCGTTTCAATACGCCGTCGTTTAACTGTTACCAGTTGGCAGCACAAGTTTGAAGCACGGCAGAAAATCACGTGTCTCAACAGAAGTGCGGTTTCTGCGTGCCCCTCGTTTCACCAGAAACTTAACCGTCAAATTTCGTAGTTCGTAACAGCGCGACACGCAGAATTACTCGGCCATTGAAAAAAGCCCGCACCACCCGAGCGAGCACAGAACTAAAAGGCCCTGGGTTCGACTGTCCCACAAGTGGGGTCAGCGAATACGACAAGTGGGGTCAGCGAATACGACCGGCAGTGGAGGTTGCTCGTCCACGTGACGGCGGGCGAGGGCACCGGTTTCTTCCCGTGACAACATCGGCTCGTGCCTCCGTAATCGAAATCGGGGCTGGGCACACCCGCCAAATTAGGTACTGGTTCGTTACACCGGCTTGCCGAGATTGGCCCGCTTACCGTGGATGAACGTGAGGTGCTCGTCGATGTGGGCGATGTAGTCCCCCACGAGCATGCCGAGCGTGACGGTCCCGCGCCGGTTGTGCTGGCCCGCCCGTGTGAACGCCGCGTCCGGCAGGCGCCGGAGCACCCGTGCCCACTGCCGGCGCCCCACTTCGAGCAGCGTGAGCGCGTCTTCCAGATCCTGATCGTGTGTGAAGAGGCGCGCGACGTAGGCCGTCTCGTCGGCGTAGAGCAGGGGCGGGTTGTCCTCGGTGACGATCCGCTTCATCCGGTCGATGCTGATCGCGTCGCTGTCCGCAATGTGGCTGACCACTTCCAAAATCGACCACGCGCCGGGACCGGGCCGCGCGGTTAGTTCCTCGCGGGTCAGCCCGGCGACCGCGGCGCGGAGCTTCGCGGGCGCGGATTCATACGCATCAATGAGGGCACGATCCATTGTGGTCCTTTCACTTGGGCATTCCGGCTTTGTCCAACCGCTCGATGAAGGACGGTTTCTTGCGGTGCTGTTCCCGCAATTCGCCGATGCGCCGGGCGAACTCGGGCATCGCGTCGGCCCGTTGCGCGAGGTCGCGGAGATCGGTAAGTAGTTGAACCGCGTGGTCGTACTGTTTGGGCAATTTCGTTCCGACCGCGGTTCCCGCTTCGCGCCAGAGGCTCGCTTCCTTCCCGACGAGCGTATCCAAGCGACGCGCGCGGGCTTCGGCCCGTTCGCGCGCCAGTCGCGATTCTTCGTGCGCCTTCTTCTCCGCGGCCCGTCGGCGGTTCTCCTCGGCGCCCCGTTCACGGGCCGCGAGCAGTTCCCCGACCGTGCGCCGAGCGCCCGGTGCCGGTGCGCCGCCGCGGGACTTCGCGCGGGCGGCATCGGCCCGGAACCGGCTCAGGAGGTCCACCGCCGCGGACGCGCCTTCGCCCGTGAGCAGTTGAACGAGCGCGGTGTTCTTTTCGCCCTCCGGTAACTCGGCGACCCAGGACGCGAGGTCCGCTACCGAGGGGCGGGTCGAAACTCGTGAAGCCGACGCGCGCGCGGCAATTTCGATGAGATCGGGATCGACGCGGAGGAACTCGGCGAAGTCCGTGAGGGCGGGGGAGAGCGTGCCGAGACCGGGCGGCACCGGCGGTTCGGTCGCGCCCCCGTCGATTTCGCCCGATTCGACGGCCGCCAGCCAGCCCAAATACAGGGCGCGCAGGTCGCCCGCCAGCAATTCGGCGCGAACGGGGAGCAGCGGGTCGAGCTGCCCCGCGCCCTCGGTCCAGCCGTAATCGTCTTCGGAGCGGGACACGAAATCCAGGATCACGTGCGTTCCCGTGGCCCACGCGCGCAATCCTTCCTCCGCGGTGTACGGCTCGACCGCGGAGAGCGGGAGCAACTGGACCGGTACCCGTAACATGAGCTGGCGCGTGCCCCAGTTCGCGACGTACAGGTGCGCGTCGAAATAGTTCTCCATCAGTTCGTCCGGATCGCCCCGGAAGTCGCCGTAGCTGTACTCGTTGGTGAAACTCGTGGGGGTGATCCGGGCGCGTGTGGAGAGCGCACGGAGCGCGGTCAGCGCGGACCGGTCCAGGGCGCGGTCGATCGCGCGGAACTCGTAATACTGGTACTCGCTCATGGTGCCGGTCGCTCGAACTCGGTGCCGATCTCATCGCGCGTGATGATACCCGGGGCGGTCCGCCGGGCAACTCGGCGAATTCCGGGACTATCGAAAGTTTCTAGTGGGTCAACCGGTCGGGATCGACGGGTAGAGGCGTTTGAGTTTGATGCGCGCGTCGGCGGTGGTGAACGGCCACCCGACCCGGCACGCGGGCGCGTTGCGAAGCTGTTCCCATGCGGCCACTCGGGTGAGGTACTCAATCCGGTGTGTGTCGGGCCGGGGCGCGCAACGGACACGGGTTTGGGCACGACTGCCGGTTAGATCCAGGGGAGCACTTCTGGATTACCTCGGCACTACTTTGCGATGCACGAGCGGCGTCGCCGGAGCACGGGGTGCGCAGGATGCACGAAATCGAGCGGGAATTGTGACTGCGGGCCGAGACGGGGACTGTGGTCACGTCCCGTTTCGGCCCGCAGTCACAATTCCCGCTCGATTTCCCTTCTGGCTCAAAATGGTCTTCGAGCCGCGCTCCCGGCACCGTTCACCGCTGATTCGTGAGCGCGTGCCCGATCCGACCGGTCTTCCGTCTCGTCTCGGATGGCAGCGGGAACGTGCAGGCGGACTCGACGCGAAAGTCGCCGCCCGGGCAAAAGCTGTGGCCCGACTTGCGCGACGCGGCACACGGGAGGATGCGGGCGTCGAGATCGGGCTCGCTCGATTGCCTCGCCGCCGCCGCTGCTTGCGGTACTCGCCGGGGCTCACACCGGGTTTGCGGCGAAAGCCCTCGTACAGTCGCTGGGCGGTGCCGATCCGGGCCACGAGGTGGATTCCCAGATTCGTTACCATTTTCCCCGGAACGATACTCCGGAGTGCGAGGATGGCGAGTACTATCCCGGTTACATCGCCCGAGGTGCCCGCATGACTCGCCGTCAAATTTTCGCCGTCGCGGCCCTCGCCGCTCTGTCGGTTCCCGCCGGAGCGACGGACGTGCCCGTGAAGGTGTTCGTGCTCGCCGGGCAGTCGAACATGGAAGGGCACGGGTTCATCGTCGCCGACCCGAAGCGGAACGAGGGCAAGGGCAGCCTGGAGTACGTGGCCAAGCAGCCCGGCACCGCCGCCAAGTTCGGGCACCTGCTCGGCGAGGGCGGCACGTGGACCGTCCGGGACGACGTGTGGGTCCACTACCTCGACCGCAAGGGGAAACTCACCGCCGGGTTCGGGGCGAAGGAGGACCGCATCGGCCCGGAACTCGGGTTCGGCCACGTGATCGGCGGCGCTTACGAGGAGCCCGTCCTGCTCATCAAGCTGGCGTGGGGCGGGAAGAGCCTGGCCGTGGACTTCCGCCCGCCGAGTTCGGGCGGGGCGGTCGGGCCGTACTACAAGGAGATCGTGGCCCGCACAAAGGCGGTGCTGAAGGACCTGAAAAAGGAGTTCCCGGAGCTGGGCGACCGCGGGTACGAACTGGCCGGGTTCGGCTGGCACCAGGGGTGGAACGACCGCGTGAACCAGGCCTTCAACGACGAGTACGAGAAGAATCTGGCCCACTTCGTCCGCGATATCCGCAAGGATCTGGGGGTGAAGGAGCTACCGTTCGTGATCGCCGAGACCGGCATGAGCGGCCCGGAGGAGAAGCACCCGCGGGCGCTGTCGCTCATGAAGGCACAGGCGGCGGTGGCCGAGTACCCGGAGTTCAAAGGGAACGTCGCGTTCGTCGGCACCAAGGCGTTCTGGCGGGCCGAAGACGTCTCCCCCAGCAACCAGGGCTACCACTGGAACACCAACGCCGAGACGTACTACCTGATCGGCGAGGCGATGGGCCACGCCATGAAGAAACTGTGCGCGCCGCCGCCCGCCGCCAAGAACCCCCTCAGCGGTTGGAAGTACTCGGGAACGCTCACGCTGTTGACCACACCGGACGGGGCGAACCTCCCCCCGACGGCCGTCGTGACGGATTTTCCCGTGCTCGTCCGGCTGCACCGCGACTGGTTCGACTTCACCCAGGCGCGCCCCGATGGCGCCGACGTGCGGTTCACCACCACCGAGGGCGCGCGGTTGGCCCACCAGGTCGAGGAATGGGACGTGAAAGCCGGCACCGCGAGCGTGTGGGTGCGGGTGCCCAGCATCAAGGGCAACTCGCGGCAACCGCTCCGGATGTATTGGGGCAAGGCGGACGCCGCGAGCGAGTCGGACGGTCCGGCGGTGTTCGCCGCGTCGAACGGCTACCTGAGCGTGTGGCACATGGGTGAGACGGTCGGCGACGACGCAGGTACGCTGGTCACGAAGGATCTGGGCACGACCCCGGCGAAGGGGGTCATCGGGGGCGCCCGGCACTTCGACGGGAACGCCCGCGTCACGTGCGGCGACACGATCACGAACTATCCGACCGGGGACGACCCGCACACCACCGAGGTCTGGTTCCGGCCCGAGACGTGTAACACGACGCTCATCGGCTGGGGCAACGAGAAACCGCAGGGTAAGGTAGTGATGCAGTTCCGCGGCCCGCCGCACGTCCGCATGGACTGCTGGTTCTCCGGGGCCAACGTCGAATCCGCCGGGCCGATGAATCTGAACGAATGGGTCCACGTCGCGCACGTCTGCAGGCGCGGGGATTCTCGTCTGTACGTGAACGGCGTGCTGGCGGGGGTGTCCGCCAGAAAGGACGCGCCGCTGAAGATCACCGGTCCCGCCGGGCTGTGGATCGGCAACTGGCACGACCAGTCCCGGTTCAAGGGGGACCTGGACGAGGTGCGGGTCTCGCGGGTGGCGCGCTCGGCCGACTGGGTGCGGCTGCAGTACGAGAACCAGAAGCCGATGCAGACCCTCGTGGGGCCGCTCGTGAGTGCGGGAACGGAGTTCTCGGTCGGGGCACAGAGTTCAACGGTCCGGGAGGGCGGGAGCGTCCGCGTGACCGCGCGGGCGGGCGGGGCACAGAAGCTGTACTGGTCGGTGGTGCGGGGCGACCGGGAGGAGGTTCTCGCGGTCGATCGCTCCGCCGTCGAGTTCGCGCCCGGCCGCGTGACCGGGGACACGGCGGTGAAGCTGCGGTTCCGGGCCGTGTTCCCGAACGAGGTCAAGGTCCGCGACACCGACCTGACCGTCCAAGAGGCCATCCCCGACCCGGAGTTCGCCCTGCAAATCCCGGCCGCGTGGGACGGGCGAAAGGAACTCGTCCTTGAACCCGAGATCACGAACCTCGCCGCTCTGAAGGCGGCCGGCGGCGGGGCGGCGGACGTGCGGGTGGAATGGTCCGCGGGGCCGCTCGCCGTGATCCAGGAAACCGTGGCCGGGAAGCTGCGCCTGCTCCGGGCGCAGAACAGCGGCCCCCTCACGGTCACGGCCACGCTCAGCAACGGCGGGCGGGCCGTCACCCGGTCCGCAACGATCGCCGTCAAAGAACCGGCAACCGATGCGTGGGTCCAGCGCGCCCCGGAGCCCGACGAGAAGCCCGAGGAGGGCCAGTTCTACGCCCGGGACGACCGCAACGAGGGCACGCTCCACTACCGCGGCACGCTGGACAAACCCGCGGACGAAGTGTTCCTGAAGGTGTACTGCGACGACAAACCGTTCGCGACCGAGACCGGCAAGCCGGGCCGGGACCGGAGCTACGCGCTCGCGGCGAAACTGAAACCGGGGTTGGTGAAGTACCGTGTCGAATTCGGCACGCGGAGCCGTGGCACGGACACCGTGCTGCACAAGGTCGGGGATCTCGTGTGCGGCGACGCCTACCTGATCGAGGGCCAGTCGAACGCGGAGGCGCTCGACCTACCCGGGGGGACGCCCCGGGAGACCAGCCCGTGGGTTCGCACGTATGGCGGCCCCCTGGGGCGCGACACGGACGGCGCGGGGTGGGTGCGCGAGCGCACGAAACGGGCGGGCGGCAAGGCACCGAATCTGTGGGCCCCGGCCGCCTGGAAGTCCAAGCCGCCCGAGCACGAGGCGTTCGTCGGCTGGTGGGGGATGCAACTGGCCAGGCGGCTGGTCGAGAGCCAACAGGTGCCCGTGTGCATCATCAACGGCGCACTCGGCGGCACGCGCATCGACGAGCACCAGCGCAACCCGGCCGACCCCGCCGACCTCTCGACGATTTACGGCCGCTGGCTCTGGCGGGTGCAACGGGCGAAGCTCACCCACGGGGTCCGCGCGGTCATCTGGCACCAGGGCGAGAACGACCAACCGGCCGACGGCCCGTCGGGGGAGTACGGGTGGAAGAACTACCACCGCTACTTCGTCGAAATGGCCGCCGGGTGGAAGCGGGATCTCCCGAACGTCCGGCACTACTACGCCTTCCAGATCTGGCCGGACTCGTGCGCGATGGGCGGGAGGGACGGCGCGGGCGACCGCTTGCGCGAGCAACAGCGCACCCTCCCGGACCGGTTCTCCAACCTGAGCATCCTGTCCACGCTCGGCATCCGTCCGGGGGGCGGCTGCCACTTCCCAAGGGAGGGGTACGACGAGTTCGCCCGGTTGCTGCAACCGCTCATCGAGCGCGACGTGTACGGGAAGAAACCGACCAGGTCCATCACGCCGCCGAACTTGAAGCGGGTCGCCTTTGCCAACGCCGAGCGGGACACTCTGACGCTCGAATTCGACCAGCCCGTCGTCTGGAAGGAAAAGCTCGCCGGCCAGTTTTACCTCGACGGGGCGAAGGACCAGATCGCTAGCGGCCGTGTTGAGGGCTCGACCCTCACGGTGAAATTGAAGTCCCCTTCCGCCGCAAAAAGTATCACCTACCTGAAGGAACGGGCGTGGAGCCCGGACGCCTTGCTCGTTGGGGAAAACGGCATCGCCGCCCTGACCTTCTGCGAGGTGCCCGTCTCGCCCCAGAGCCGCTAGCGGCGGACGCACCGCCGTACACGCGCCCCCGACAACCGAAGAGGATGTCACATGAATCGTTCGACGCTCCGCCCACTGACGACGGCCTGCCTGATCGTGCTGAGTTCCGCCGGGGCCGCGACCGCGGCCGACCCGGCACCGCAGCGCGCGGAGATGGCCGGCTACCTGCTCGTGCCGCACGGCCGGGTGGACGCGAAGTACAACGCCGGCTTCTCGATGTACGTGGCGGCGTGGCCGCTGCTGAAGAACTACCCCGGCCAGGACTTTCAGAGCGGGCTGTTCGGCACCTGGATGTTCGCCCAGTACGACGGCAAGAAGCCGGAGAAGGCGTACTCGGACATCGAGGGCGGCCTCGGCTGGTGGCGGGACACCCGCTTCGCCACCGAGACGCCGAAGTTCATCATGGGCGGGGTGGCGCTCGAGTTCAGTGAGTGGGCGAACGGCCCCGGCGCGGGCAAGGGCCGCGACTGGCAGAAGCCCGCCGGCAAGTACGCCGTCGCCCAACTCAGCCCGTGGGTGCTCTGGCCGCCGGACGGGTTGAACCTGAAGCCGGGCACGAACGGCGAACTGCTCGGGTACGGCTACCTGCCGCTGCCGCTGACGCCGGCCAAGAAGACCACCGCCGGGAAGGACGTGCCGACCGGGAACCAGTGCTGGACCCTGTTTCTGAACACGGGCAACTTTAAGGGGCCGGTCACGTTCTTCGTGCCGTATTTTTGGTCCAAGCCGACCGTCGAGAAGCCCGATCTGGGCGGGCTGTTCCTCGACACGCGCCCGTCCGATCCGAACAAGGCCGTCCAGATGGAGACGCAACACGTCCCGGCGTACATCGCCCGGGACGCGAAGGGCACCAGTTACGCTCGCGTCGCACCCACCCAGTTCCCGGTCAGCGCCGGTACGGACGCGCCCCTGATTCACCGCATCACGGCCTACAACAAGTCGGCGCTGTGGGACGGCGTGCAGGCGTGGTTCGCCGGCGGCAAGGAGGTGTCGGGCGCCATCGACCCGAAGGCCGCAGCGGTTCAAACCTTCGAGAGCAAGGGCGGGGCGACTTGGCGGATCTACCCGCCGAACAAGGAGCGAGACAGCCGCGCGCAGGTGGCCTGGAGTTCGTTCGCCACGCCCACCGCACTCGACGAAACTACCTACGGGTACAAGTGGTCGGACGCCGTAACGAAGGGCGATGCGCGCGTCACCCTGCCCGAGTACTACCGCCTCGAGAAGGACAAGAACGACAAGGAGCGGTGGGTGGTCGTGAGCGCGAAGGACGTGCCGGTCGAAACCGGACTAACTAAGGTCGAGTTCCCCCGTCGTCGCACCGCCGAGCCGCAACCCTACGTCACGCCCGACGAGGCCGGCAGCAGTTGGAAGAAGCCGGGGCCGGCGGCCGGACCGTTCGAGGCGAAACTCGGCGACGGCAGCGTGGTCACGTACTACTGGTACCGATTCGCCAATCAGCCTGCGGTGCTGAACGCCGACCTGACCGAAGCCGAGCGAGAGGCGCTCCAGAAGCGCGTCGAGTTGCTGCACAAGAACTGGACGAAGGACCGCGAGTACCTCCCGCCGCCGACCGTCGGCAAGGTGGCCGACCTCGACCCGGCCGCTCTCGTCACCCCACCAAAAGGCTTGGAAATCGGGTACGTGCCGATCGTCACCCGCCAGGCCAAAGCCGGGGAGAAGTGAGCTTCGCGCCGCTACCTGTTCGCCGTCGCCACTCTGATCCCGTTGGCCGGCACCGCGTCCGGCCAGAAGGCGCCCGACGTGAACCTGAAGCCGGACGACACACCCGGAGCCGCCGGCAAGCCCGTCAAGGTGTTCATCCTGATGGGCCAGTCGAACATGGTCGTCACGGCGACATCGGTTCGGAGGCGGCCAAGGGGTCTCTGACGTAGCTGAGGCGCCGGTCGGGTACATGGCGACCAGCCCATTCCACTGCCAGCGCCACCGCGCCGGCGCTGATCTTCCTGGGGGGTGATCGGCATCGAAAAGGGGCTCTTCCGTAAAGCTGATGAAGCACGTTGATCAGAATGACGTTCAATTAGTATGCAGCATAACGAGTTGTGACTACCACGCGCGCTACATTTTCGTCCACGCGCGAATCGGGTAACTGCAATTACTGCAGGGGAGTTGCAACCCGTCATCACCAAGAGTGCGGAAGAGCCCCTTTTCGATGCCGATTACCAAACGTCCTTCTTCACGAACTTCCACAGGCGCTCGATCAGGTTCAGGTTGGGTGAGTACGAGGGCAAGAACAGTAACTCGATACCCAACTGCTTGGCCCTGCCGGTGACCCGCGCGCGCCGCTGATACCGGGCGTTGTCGAGGACCAGCGTCACGGGCGCCGAACCGCCGAGGGCTGCGATCTTGTCGAGCAATGCGCACACCGAGGTGGCCGCAATGTACGTGGTGTCGATCTCCGTCACCAGGGCGTGCGTGACCGCGTTGATCGCTCCCAACACGTTGTACCGGTGCCGACCCGACGCCGCACGCACGTGAAGCCGCACGAAGCACCACACTCAACCCCGGAACGACGCCCGCACGAAGTGCGACGCGCCCACGAAGTACACCACACGCCTACCGGCTCGCGCGTCCGCCAATCTCGGTTCCAGGTCCGCGTTTTAAAAAGTCCGCCTGTGTTCGGGCGTGCCCCTCGATCGTGTTCTTGGGCGGGACCGGGATCGGGGCCATCTTCAAGCACTTCATCCCCAGGTCGTCCTTCAGGAACGTGCGCACCCGTGACGCCTTCCGCCGGACGCCCGTCAACTCCTCGATGCGCCGGGCTGCGTCGTGAGCCGTGTGCGGCGGGTGCTTGCGGAACTCCTCTTCGATTGTCGCCCGGTGCGGGGGCAACGCGCTGGGTTGCCCCTTCCGGCCGAACAACCGGATGCCATCCAACCCCTTCGCGGCGAAGATGCGCAAGGTTCGCTGGACCGTGGATCGGGACACGTTGGCGAGTTCCGCAATGCGCCCGTGCGGTTCGTTTCGGCTCTTGAGCCAGAGGATCTCCGTGCGCTCCCGGACGCGCGGGTCGGGGTGCTGATAACGAGCGGCCGCGATCGCTTCGACCACGGGGTCTGGAAACGAGTGTACGGGACGCATCCTGCCCCCTCGACGGATCGGTGACGAACTGATCCTCCGCTACACGGCCCAGGTTGTTCAAGGCCGACTTGTGTCACTCCAGAGGACGCTGAGAATATTCTCGCCGTGTGAGGCACAACAGCGTTTGTCCCACTCCGAGGAGGTTCCGACCCATGATCCGCGTCGCTGTGCTTTTCGCGCTGTTGATCGGGTGCCCGGTGGTCGCGCCGGTGCGGTTCGCCCAGAACGCTCCAGGCGAACCGCGAATGTTAATGAGCGGGCGGCGCATCCCGCACTAAACAGACCCGAGCGCCCGACCGGTTGGGGTTGACGTTCTTGTAGGTGTTGGCGTATCGCCTCGGACCAACCGGAGGAGGTCCGACATGCGCGGGATCCGTGGCACGTTCACGTTCGTAACGGCGGTTGCAATCATCGGCCTGCTGGTGCTGAACTGGCGCGCCCAAGTGCAGACCCAACAGAAGCTCGACGCGCTGGCCGCGCTCGGTGCGGAACGCTCGGTCGCGGTTGCAGCAACCCCGGCGCCGACCCCGACTCCCGTTCCCGCGCCGGTCGCGCCGCCCGTGGCAGTGCCCCGGGAGCTTCAGAAGATCGCGCTCCCGCCTTACGTGATCGAAGCGCCCGATCAGTTGTCGATCGAAGTCGCCGTGAAAGACCCGAAGACCGGTAAGACCAGCCCGTTGCCGACGCAACCGATTTCGGGTCCGTTCCAGGTGCGCCCGGACGGGACCGTTGGTTTGGGGGAGTGGGGATCGGTCGCGCTCACCGGGCGCACGCTCGAAGAGGCGGTGTCGGCCGTTCGGAACCACGTCGCGAAGCGCGCGGAAAACGTGCCCGCGGAGAACCTCGTCGTGATCGTTGATGTGCGCGCTTACAACAGCAAAGCCTACTACGTCATTTCTGGCTCCGGCACCAACGGCCAGACCGTCTTGCGGTTACCTTGTACCGGGGGCGACAGCGTTTTGGACGCGATCGCGAACGCGAGTGGCCCGCTGGGGTTGGGGAGCAAACTGTTGATTCACATCACACGGCCGGGCAAGAACGGCGGCACGGCGCAGGTGCTCTCGGTCGACTGGGAGGGGATCACTCAGCACGGCGTGACGTACACGAATTACCAGATCCTGCCGGGCGACCGGCTGCACGTGACCCGCGCCGGTGATTGACCCGATCCTGTTGCGATGGCTTTTTGTAGCCGGCCTTTGTCAATGAATTGTGGCCTCTCGTACCCGGGGGTTCAACCCCGGGTGTGTTTGAATAGCGCCGATCCTGCTAACCCTGTCTAAAACGCTTACGCACCTACCCGGCCACCGCGTGCCTTCCGCAAATTGATGGCGCGCGTGAGAGCCGAGGAGTAGTATGGGCGCGGTAACAATTCGGGGGGCGCGATGCTGATTCAGGTGCTGATGTTCGTGGGCGGGTTGATCGTCCTCGCGGTCGGGGCCGAGGCGCTCATCCGCGGGGCGGTGCGGGTGGCCCGGGCACTGGGCGTCAGCCCGTTCGTCGTCGGGTTCACGGTGATCGGGTTTGGCACCTCGGCGCCGGAACTGGTCGTCAGCCTCTCCGCGGCCCTCGGCGGCAGCTCCGACATCGCCCTGGGGAACGTGGTCGGGAGCAACATCGCGAACGTCGGTCTGGTCCTCGGGTGCGCGGCGCTGGTGGCCCCGCTCGCCGCCCACATGCGGCTCCTGAAGGTCGAGGTGCCGCTGGTCATCGGCGCGTCCCTGCTGCTGTGGGCGCTGTGCTGGGACGGCCGCGTGGGGCGGGCGGACGGGGCGGTGCTGCTGGGCGCGTTCGCGGGGCTGGCGGTGTACATGTACCGCGGCGCGCGGGCCGAACCGCCGGTGGTGAAGGAGGAGGTGGGGCGGACCGCGGGCGCGAAGATGCGCGTGTGGGTCGCGGGGGTGCTGGTCGCGGTCGGGTTGGTCGCGCTCGTCGCCGGCGCGCACCTGATGGTAACGGCCGCGGTCGAAATGGCCCGCGCCCTCGGGGTGAGCGAGTGGCTGATCGGCCTGACGGTGGTGGCCGTCGGAACGTCCCTGCCGGAACTGGCCGCGGGGGCCGCCGGGCGCTGCGCGGGGAGGCGGACATCGTGCTGGGCAACGTCGCCGGGTCCAACTTGTTCAACGTGCTCTTGATCCTCGGGGGCACCGCGATCGTGCAACCGATGGACGTGCCGGCGACCGCGCTGGCGCTCGACCTCCCGGCGATGGCCGGGTTCGCCGTGCTGCTGATGCTCGTCGTCGCCAACGGCCTGCGCGTGCACCGGTGGGAGGGCGCGGTCCTGGTCGCGGCGTACACCGGGTTCGTCGCGTGGCAAGTTACCCGGGCGTAGTCGCACGCGCCCCCGAACCCGTTCGGGTCACGGCGCCTTGGGCAGTTTGTCGGAGCCGGGTACGGGCACCGGTGGCACCGTCGGGATCGGGGGCAGGTTAGCAGGTGGTTGACTAGTAGGGGTGGTGGGCACAGAGGGCATTGCAGTAGGCCGGCCAGCAGGGGGCAGTGTCGGCCGTGCCACCGGTGCCGCGTGGTCGGAGAACATCATGGGCGGTGTGGGGACCGGCTGGTTCACGTAGGTGAACGTCTTCGTGTAGGGCCACGTCACGATGTCGCCGACGAGACTGAACGGCAGGTCCACGGCGCAGAACAGCATGAGCGCCAGTTGGGGATCGCGCTCCGGTTCCATGTCCGGGTCCGCGCAGAGCCCGAGTTCCCCGTTCGCGGCCCGCTTGAGGTGGGCCATGTCGTGCCGCACCCCGCCGAACGGAGTTTTCCCGCCGTGTTCGGGGCGCGTCGTGAGCGTGTTCTTAACCGTCCCGCACCCCGTGATCGATAGGCTCGACAGTAGCAGCGCTACGCAGATCGCGCGAAAGTTCATTTCCCATCCCCCGGAAACGGACGTATCGGGAACAGCCGGGCGCGGACGGGCAGGAAAAGGTGGCAGGGCTGCGCGCTCGGTCGGGCTATTGCTGTGTTGAATTGATGCGTTTGGTTCATGGTTTTGTGGCACAGGCCTCTGGCCTGTGGAGGCGCTCACACAGGCCAGAGGCCTGTGCCACGAACACAAAACGCAAGTTTTCAACACAGCATCGGGCTATCTGATGGTCCATTTCGGCGACACGGAATCTCGATGTGCAGTAAGAATTGATTTTTTTCACGGAGAACGGACGAAACGGATTTAATGAGAGATTTTCACTTCAGTTTCCCTGTCAGCACGCGCCGCGCCTCTCATTAAAATTCTGCCCATGCTGAGATTTGCGCACCACACGAAACATTGTGATTCGCTGGTTTTTCCAGGCGATTGTGGGCGCGCGACGGCGTTTAAGTGGGGGGACTCGCACCCAAGATCCATGCCCCACATTAAGGGACTCGCTCATGATTAGTTCGGTTGGTTTCAGTTCGGCCACACTGTCCGTGTCGTCGCTCCAGCAGAAGACGACCAGCTCGTCGACCAGCGCCACGAGCTTCGCGCCCCAGACGGGCGACTCGGCGGAGATCTCCGGACCGGGCCAGTTGTTCGCCGCGCTCAAGGAACTCGCGTCCGAAGACCCTGAGAAGTTCAAGGCGGTCGCTGCGGACATCGCCGCGAAGATCCGCTCCGCGATCGGCGACACTTCTTCGGCCGACAGCACGGACAGCACCGATAGCACGAGCAGCACCGACAGCACATCGGCCACCAGTGGCCTGTCCCGACTGGAAGAACTGGCCTCGAAGTTCGAGGAAGCGGCCCAAACCGGCGACGTGTCCGTGCTCGCACCGCCGTCCGGCGGGAACCGGGGCGGGGTCGGCGCGTACAACCGGCAAGGCCAGCCGCAAGGTCCGCCCCCGCCCCCGCCCACGGACTCCTCCAACGGCATCGACCTGAAGTCGCTGTTCGATTCGATCAACGAAGAAGTGAGCCAAGCGCTGAGCGCGTAAACCTGCTGTTCCCGTCCACGGCTCCAGAGAACGGGCCGCCCCCCGGCCCGATTCATCCCGGTCGTTTCGCGCTATCGGATTTGCGCTAAATAGCTCCCGTCAATTGGGAGATGTAATATTGCGTCCGTCCTACGCTACGCGAAACTAACATCCTCATTGCGGTGCGACCTCGCGCTCGCCGGCCCACGCGCGAACGTCCTGAATAAACTGGTCGAACCCCGGGTGGAACACTTCCGCTTCCTGGACTTCCATTTTTCGCCAGCCGACCGAGAAGCGAACGGCCCGGCTGCTGAACATGTCTCGATCTTCGCCCAGGTCCGTCACCGACCACTTTTCGACCTTATCCCACGAAATGGTGAACCCACTGGGGATGGACGGAGTTTTGGAAATCCCGTCAGGGCCGACGGTCACGCGCATTCGTATGGCGGCGAGCCCACCTACGGCGCCAAGTGCTCCGCACACGCCGAATGCGCCCGTGAGGGCCACCGCCGACAGGGTGGACACCAACACAATCGCGGCGCCAAACATCAGAAACGGAACTGAGCAGGCGAGAACCAGCCACCCCTGGTCACGTCGCCCTCGATAGACGGTCGGTTGTTGCATGCTGATGTGGCTCAACACCCCCGGGCAAAGGACGCGATTGTACACCGCGAAGCGTACCGCGTCACTTCCGCATTTGGTGAGGCATTTTAGCACCGGTTGCGCGGCCCGAATTCCCCTTGCCCCGCCGGGCACTACGCGGCATAGGGTCCGCATTCCAGCTAATCCATAGACTCCACCTGCGGACCGGGGCGCAAGCAATGGTGCATCACATGCGCAGTGTGATCGTGCTCCTGGCGTTCGTTGTTAGTAGTGCGGGCTGCTTGCACACTAACTCGGCGCTTGCCCCGAAAACCTCGCCGGCGCCCGAATCAACTTTACCGCAACCGTCCGGCCCTCTGACGCTCGTACCGGATGGCACCTGCCTTCACCCGGCTATGCCATTTAATCTGGCTTTCGCTTTGGATCTGCCGAGCGATCAGCGCCCGAGCGAAGCAGAAGTCGCGCTCGCGCTCGTTGATCCCACCACCGGTGCGGCCGTCCGAACGGCGCGACGGTCGGTCACGTTTGACTCGAAGGGCCGAACCAAGGAACTCAAAGACGTATTCGATTCGAGCCAGTTTGGTGGCAAACAGGGCCGCCCGCTCCCGAATGGCGTGTTCGTGCTCGTGGCGCAGTTGCGGGTCGGCGGCGCGGACCTCGAAGCGCGCCAGCGGATTGAAGTGCTCATGGGCGATTGGTGCGGCACCAGAGGTCGGTGGTCCCAATTCGCTTTTTGGCAGTGGTAATCGCAGCCGGCGTGAAAGCCAGTGCCCAGGGCCGTTCCTTTATTCACCTTGCGGGATGCCGATAAGCGCCTGTGCTTGGTCCGGGTGTATTTGAAGTTGTTCGATGGCCTCGGGGTGATTCTTGGCCCGGACTCCGGACAACAAATGAACCACGGCATTGCGCAAGGCCGCGAGAACCTGAGGGGCGGTGCCCTTGCGCACCCGGCACGCGTCCTCGCCCAGAGTTACATCCCGGACGTAATGCAACGGATTCTCGATGCGCCAGTGATCCCGAACCAGGCCCAGAAGTGTCGCCGCGTCCGCTCGCTCCGCCGAGAGGCTGGTGATCCCGTGCACCACCTCCACCGTCCGCGCGCCCTTCACCATGCGCTCGCGCGTTACCTTGAAGCCCTGTTTGAGTCCCTTCCACATCGGGCTCACCGTCAGGATCCGCGTGACCTCAAGGGTGCGCGTCTCCCGACGCCCGTGGCCCTTGTCCGTTGAGGTGGCCGACCGGCCCGACGGCGCGGGCGTCGGGACCGGTTCAGGGGGAAGTAGCCGCCGCGATCGAGCGCGCGGCGGCCTCGAACGCGAACCCGCCCTCGATGTCGATGACCAGGGCCGGTTGGTTGTTCTTGGCCACGAGGACGTAATCGCCCCCGGCTTCGATCACCTGTTTCGCCAGATCCCGTTGGCAGAACATCGCGTCGCCCGTCACCACTTTGCCCGTCAGGGGCAGGATCCCCAGCAGTTCCAACGCGGCCTTGTGTTCGTTGGTCCGGGAATCGACGCGCACCTGAGCTAGAACCGCCGCGACCGCGGGCGCGAACGCGGCGACCAGGTGCAGTCCGGGCACGTCCCCGTCGCGACTCCCACGCAGGGTCTTGCCGTCGAGCGCGAGGTGTTCAAACGCGGCGGGGTCGATGCGCCCCTCGATCCAGCGCGACAGGGCGCCTTCGAGTTGTTGCGCGTCGAATCGTCGGAGCGTGCGCGAGAGCGTGGACGTGGTAGGCGTTTGGCCCCGTCGGAACCCGAGTGCGTGGGCCAGTGGGGTTCCGTGTTGTCGCCCGAATCGCGCGATCCCGGAGAGGCTCTTGCGTCCCATGAGCAGGGCCAACGCGACGAGTCCCAGAACGGCAGGCAAGGGGTGGACACGACCGTGGCGACTGCGTGGGTCGGGGAGCGTGGCGAGCGCGTCGTACAGGGTGCGAGGGGGCATGCGCAACTCCGGGACCAAGAGGCAACGCGCCCCGATTACCCAACCGCACTCAAATCCACAACATGAAACAAGGAACGGCCCTGAGCCAGTGCCAGGGCGCGACCCGAATTCCCCTTGCCCCGCCGGGCACCTCGTGGCATAGGGGCCGCATTCCGGTTCGATCCACAGATCCCCGCCCGCGGACCGGGGTACGAGCGATGGTGTGTCGCATGCGCTGCGCGATCGTGCTCCTCGTCGCTGTGGTCGCCTCTGGCGCGGGCTGCTTCCACGCCAACTTCGCACACTTCCTGAAAGCGCCCGCGCCCCCGAGTCCACTGGTCATCGTCACGGACGACACCGTGCTCCACCCGAGTCTCGGCGTCGACTTCGCCCTCGTGCTGAACGTGCCGGCCGACCAGCGCCCGAGCGAGGCGGAGGTCACGTTCGCGCTCGTGGACGCCGAGACGAAAGCTCCCGTGCGAACGGCGCGCCGGACGGTCGCGTTCGGGGTGGCGGGGCGCTCGGAAGACCTCAAGGACGTGTTCGTCTCGCGCTGCTCTCCCGTTACCACCACCGGTGAACCGCTCCCGAAGGGCGAGTTCGTGCTCGTGGCGCAGTTGCGGGTCGGCGGCGCGGACCTCGAAGCGCGCCAGCGGGTCGAGGTGCGGGAGTTCGAGCGCACCTTCAAGTCGGATCACGTGCCGCGCGGGTTCATCCCCGGGAAGTGAGCACCACTCGTCTACTCGCGACTTCTCAACTCGACGCGCCGCGCGATTTCGCACGCGGGACGGGTTACTCGAACAGCGACGCCACTTCCCCGCCGGCCCGAGTGATACTCGCCGCGAAGGTGCTGATGTTGACCGTTTGCCGCACGAAGTGAACGGACCCGTCCCCCATGCAGACGTTCACCCCGCCCGTGTGGAAACTGTAGAACTCGCTGTCGTTCGAGCAGTTCATGACACACGGCCCGCCGTCTTTGTACTTGTTGCTCGCCCACGTAACCCCGCTGAGGCTGAAGCCGCCGTCCGGGTCGCCCCAGCCCCACCCGTCTTTGGTGCTCTTCAGGCCGGAGGAACCGGACTGCGCCTTGCCATCGTACCAAATGGTGGGCCGGCCCGCGTCCTCGCCGAACATCATGGTGTTCGAGAGGCCGTCCGAGATCGCCGTGATTTTGGTCGGGTTCCCCTTTGCCAGCACCCCTTGTAGCGCGAAGGCGTCCGTGGTGGGGGGCGTCAGATTGTTTGCCGAGTAGAAGTCGCTCTTCACCTCGTTGACCGACCCGTAGTCCCCGACCCCCGGGGGCTCTTCTCCGGGCCAGGGGTTAGCCCGGTCCTGGGGCGCGGACGGGCAGATGAACAGTGCCAGCTTTTTTCTCACAACGGTCAGATTCGGCTCGGTCTTCCACGCGACCGTCCAGTCGTATGGCAACTGGGCCAGGGCCGTTTGTTCGATGTACGGCAAACAGATCGGCGTCCAGGAGTGCTTCGCGGCGTCATACGTCGGGCGGCTTTTGGGGAACTCCCCGTGCGCGCTCTCGTAATTGTGCATCGCGAGACCGAATTGTTTGAGATTGTTCGTACACTTCAGTCGCGCCGCCGCCTCGCGCACCTTCTGGACCGCGGGGAGTAACAGGCCAATGAGGACGGCAATGATCGCGATGACGACGAGGAGTTCGATCAGCGTGAAGGCGCGGCGGGTGGGGGCTGTGGTAGGCATGGGTGGTACCGTATTGGGATCAGCGGGGAAGAGATCGGGCGCAATAGCAATTGCCTGCCCCCGGAGCCGGCTCCGGGGGACAGGCGACTGCTAGAAGGTGCTTTTCGTTACGCTAGGTTGGCCGCCCCCGCGGTGGTCTGGTTGGTCCCGGCGGGGAAGGTGCCGAAGGTCGTGGACGCGGTCGTATCGATTTGCCAGTTCGCGCCGTCCTGCAGGCCGTCGCTGTTCCAGTCGGTGGTCACACCCAAGCGCGTCGGGACGAGCTCGGCGGCGTACCAGTTGCCGGCGACCGCGGTCGAGTTCGCCCCGGCCGCGCCCGCGACGCCCGAGAACGCCTGGGTCGTGTAGCTGCTGTCCCGAACGAGAATGTCCGGGGTGAAGTCGGCGTCGAAGGGGATCTTGGCGCCGTAGACGAAATCGCCCGAGTTTTCCTTATCGAGGTAGCCGACGCCGTCGAGGTAGGCCACGCCCGCGATCGCGTCGAGTACACCGTCGCCGTCGGCGCCGCTGCCCAGCGAGCCGTTGGTGTCCAGGTCCGCTTGCAGTGTGCCGGCGTAGGTGAGGAGCACGAAGCTGCTGGCCCCGTTTTCCAGGCCCTTGTAGCTGCTGCCGGCGGTCAGCTCGGGGATCGTGATGACGACCGAGGTCGAGGCGGCATTGGTGTACCCGTGCCCGGTCCCGGTCAGCAGGATGATCCCGCCCGCGTCGGCGATGTTGTTGTTATCGGCATCGAACTTCGATTTGAAGTTCGCGATGTCCGTTGCCGTGAGCTTGTAGGCCAGGTCCACGGACCCCGGGTCCGACGACCCGGTGCCCGGCTTTTCCCCTTCCAGCGCCACGATGTAGAGATTGTTCAACTGGCTGAGCGCGCTGCCCGCCGTTACGCGCAATTCGATGTACTCCGTCGGGCTGTCCGGGGAGCCCGGCGGGTTGACCAGAACCTCGTTGATCAGGACCGCCGGCATGATGCGGTCGTCCAGGCGATCGACACTCAACCGACGACGATTGGAGAGAGCCATCTGAGACCTCGCAGTTAGGAAAGAGTGGGCTAACGGGCGAGTGGACGTGGTGTATGCTAATTTTGCCGAACAGCTAATGCAAGTGGTCTCAAGATCGATTAACACCAACTTCATGGCTTATTCAATTTGTTTCGGACGCGATGCGGTGCGCGCGATATGAGCCGCTGATGGTGCAATGCTTTGTGTCTACGCCGAGAGCGCCTGAAGAAGACCCGCGGACCTTCACGGAACCCGGCGCGCGCCGACTTGCAACCCGCGGGCCAAGGTGCCGATAAATTCGTCGGCATCGTGCGCGGTGTGGAAGATTCGCTTAAGGCCACAGCGTAAGGCCGCGGGCGGTCCGATGTGTTCCCGAGTACGCGACAATCGTGCGGGCGCGATACAATGGTACCGCGGCCCGAGCGCTCCCATCACACCCACAATGCACCGGGCCGTTCCGCGATGCCGTTCGCCCGACCTTACCGGAGGGGCGCCATGAGCTGGGTGCGCGAGATCGCGTGGTTCGCGGCCGTCGGACTCGCGATCACTCTGGCCATCTTTCTGCTCCCGGGCACCAAGCGCCGCGGTGGTGTGGACGAGATGACCCAATCCGCCGAACAGGTGCGGTCCGGGCCCGCCGCGCGGCGGGCGCAACGGGCCGAGCGGCTCGCGCAGGTCCAGACCGACGGTACGCTAGAAACGTTGCGCTCGATCGGTCGCGTGTACCGGAGCCACATCGCGCAGACCAAAACGCCACCGACCGCGGACGACTTCCGCGAGCTGATCGGCATGTGGCGCGGGCGCCGCGACGACCAGCCGCCGGTGATCCTGTGGGGCGTGGACCTCGCGCGCGTCCCGAACCCGACCGGCACCGCGCTGGCCTGGGAGCGGACCCCGGGCGCCGACGGCCAGCGCTGCGTCCTGCTGGCCGACGCCGAAACCGTGAAGCTGATCCCGGAGCCCGAGTTCGAGAAGCTCCCGCGCGCGAAGTGAGGGTCGCTCGTCAAAAACACTTGATGTGAATTCCCACCGCGGGTACAGGTGAGCACTGGCGGCAATCGGTTCGTCGGCTCTTTTCGCGAGGCCCAATGCTTACAATTCTTGCCTGCGCTCTGGCAACCATGACCGCTCCCCAACTTCCCTGGGCTTCCGCTGAACGCGGAGGGAGTCGCATCGTCATCGTGGCTGCGTCCTGGGAGGAGGTCGATGAGCGGCTCGGAGAAAAGCCTTCCTCTTTCGTGATGGTTGGCTCAATCGGTGGTGGAGGGTTCACCAAATTTTACTCGAACACCGGTGTGACGGCGTGGCGCGACCCGGCAACAGACCTCATCGTCGGTACCTCAAACAAAAAGGGCGATCGAGTGCTTCCCGGTAAGTCGAAACGGTGAATCGGGTTCGGAAACCATCGAAAATGAAACGTGCCGTTTAGTACCCATTTCCCGGCGCTACTCACATCGCGCCGGCACGTGCCATTCGCTAATATCGCCCACCACCACACAGCGCTCTCGGCGCTGGTGAACGGCACCACACACAACTCGCGCGCAGCAAGCGCGAATCGCGGGAACGGTGTGCGCAGATTCACATTTCGGGATTGCAGCTATGCCGATGATTTCCAAACTGCGCGCAGTTCGCGCGTCCACCCAACCCGAACCCCGGACCGGCTCGCGCGAACTGCGCATCGATGCGGGCGACCACATCGCCTGGGCGCGCGGGATCGCGCGGGGCGTGCGCGCCGACTTCGGGTTCGCGATCGGGTCCGAGGAGGAGCTCGAACTGGAGGGCTGCGCGCTCGTCACGCTCACGATGCTCATGGGGCGGTTCGACGAATCCCGTTTGCCGCCCACCGGCGATCTGTTCGGCGCGTTCCGCGGGTTCGCCGCGACCTGGCTCCGCTCGGAGTGCCGGCGCGAGGCCCAGCGCCTGCGCAACGGCGGGCTGTACCGGACCACCGCGGGCTCCGCACTCACCATCGGCCCGCTGCCCACTTCGGCCGAGGGGGAAGAAGAGGTCACGGACCCGATCTCGTTGGAAGAACCCGACTATGACGGTGGGGCGGTCCCAGGGCGCGCGACCTTCAGGACGACAAAACGCGCAGCCGTTACGCCGAACGCCGCGGCCGAACCCGGGAATACCCGAGAGCGGTTCGCGGCGGTGCGCGCGCAACTGAAGAGGGGACCGGCCGTCACTCCGGGATCAGGGACTTGAACAGTTCGAGCGCAAGGTCGTCTAACGGGGTGGCCGTCCACTTCACCACGAACGCGAGCGCGGGGCCGTGAACGAGCCGTCGGAGGAACGCGCTACCGTCGGTGGCGCTGAGCTTTCCGTCTGCCACTCGTGCGGCAACCTTTTCGATCAGGTCCAGAACGGAACTATTCATTTTTTATCCTTGCGTGTGGTCTGAAGGGTAGTTAATATCTCAAACGATTCGCGGTTATGGGCGATCCGCGGGTCGCGACGCCGGTTGGGGAAACCCGCCGGCGTTGTTTTTTCTGCCACATTTCGCGCTTCAGCGCCGCGGAGCAGGGCACGTTCCCCCTGGACACGCGCTAACCGTCCGCGGGTGCAACCAACCTGTCACACTCAGCGCCGGTGCCTCAGCCCATCGGAACTGATCTCCTCCCGCACACGGACAACTGATCTCGCACGGACACGTTGGGGTAATCGGTACGGCCGGAGCAACCGGCTGAATCCGCGGTTGCGACCTGGGCACGATCAGGCCCGGTCGGTGGTCGCGGATGAACTCGCGGACCGGGCCGGCGGACACGTTCACCGGCGCGCCTGACCCGAACCCGACAGCCACTAAACACAGAACACCCACGCGCATCACGTTCTCCTCCGAACAAAAGACGTGAACCAAAACAGTGCGAACGCGCCGAACCCGAGCGCGACCCCTACCGTCGATACCGGCAGCACGCACGGCACCACCGCGGCCTCGACCAAGTACAGCGGCGCAGTCGCCAGCCCCGGGTTCGGCTCCACAAATTGCACGCGCAATCCGATGTGCGACAGAACAGAATCACCTACGCGCGCCCCGATCAATCCGCCGAGGAAAAACTGAGAGCCGCACAGATACCCCGAAATCGCCAGACCAATTAGGGCGAGAGCGAGACCCGAGAAGAGCAGGGCACCGGCTATGTTGCCGATCCCGTGCCCGAAGTGCCGGCGGTAGTAGCCCCAGAACGGCGCGCCGTCGCCGGTCCACACTTCTTCCGCCGTGTGCAGCAACGTGAAAACCGCGCTGGCCACGAAGCCGTACCACGCGACGGGAACGAGCACGGCAACGGTGACGATCGTGACCATGTGAACCTTGCGAGATAGGGCGAGCCAAGTGGCGCCGCTCGCCGGCGAGTTACGCTAGCGACAACCCGTTGTCACTTCGGTTCCAGTTCCAGCACGATGCGTTTGACCTTGCGCCCGCCGATGGTGATGGGCGTGGCCGGGGGCGGGGTGATGATGATGCCGTCACCGGTATCGGGCGGGGCCGGCGGGTTCGGAACGGTCGGGTCATCGGCGGGCAGTAACTTTGCCGGCTGAACCAGTCCGAACCCACTGGCCGTGTCACGACCCGTAGGCGGCAGGTCCTTCGAGGTTTTCGCGATGGCGCTGGCGAAATCGGTCGGCGTCCACTTGATCCCCCGCGCCTTGCAGTGCGAGACGAAGAGGGCCGCGCACCCGGCCACATAGGGCGTGGCCATTGAGGTGCCGGACATGGTGGCGAACCGGTCGCCGGGGTAGCACGAGCGGACGTTCACACCCGGCGCGGCGACTTGCACGTTTTTGCCGCGCGACGAGAAGCTGGCGACGGCCTGGTTACTATCGACGGCCGCGACGCATACCACGCCCTCGAAGCTCCCGGGCCAACCCGCGGTGCCCTCGCGCGGCCCGCTGTTGCCCGCCGCGGCGACCACGATCACGTTTTTGGCCAGCGCGCGTTTGACCGCGGCCTCGATGCGCGAATCGGGTGCGTCCGAACCCAGGCTCATCGAGATCACGTCCGCACCGTTCTCGACGGCCCAATCGATTCCGGCCGCGATCCAGGTCGAGAGGCCCGAGCCGTTGTCCCCGAGCACTTTCCCGGCCAGCACCTTCGCCTGCGGTGCGACCCCGACCACCCCGACCCCATTTTCCTCGGCCGCGATGATGCCCGCGCAGTGGCTCCCGTGACCGTTCACATCGGAATCGCCCGAGCGTGACGCGGTGAAATCCCTGGACGCGGTCACCTGGTTCTTGAGGTCGCGGTGGGTATGGTCGTAGCCCGTGTCCAGCACGGCGACCGTCGCGCCCTTGCCCTTCGTTTGCTTCCATGCGTCGGACACGCCAATGGTCGCGTGGCCCCAATCGACCACGTCGCCGGCATCGGCCTGGATCACGATCTGGTTGGGAGCTAGCTCGCCAGGCGGGAGCTTCCACTCGCGGTCCGGCTGATCTGGTGCCCGTAGTGCATGCGGGGCAGTGGACTCGGTCTGTGCGCGGGGTGTCTTGGGCACCGGGGGTAGGGCGAACCCCACTGATATGCACGCGAGTGCGGTCAGGACGAGGGCGTAGTACGCACGCATTGTTACTCCGTTACAGGCGCTGGCGATTCATGCCAGCGCCCGGCGGATGGCACAAAACGCGAAGGGCGCACGGAATGAGATCCTGTGCGCCCTTCGCGTTTTGTGCACCCCATTTGTTATCCCAACAGGCTCGGTACGACTGTGAGCCAGGTCGTGTCGACCAGTTGGACGCGCCCGGCGATTCCGCCTGACGCAACGACATCGAGCGCGTAGCGCCGATACCCCGGTACGGCTGGCACAGTTACCGTGAACACGATCGTGGGATTGGTCGCGCCGGCATCAATGGCACCCACGGCGAACGCTGCAATCGGCCAGCCGTCAGACCTGGGATTGGCGGCATCGACGGCCGTGCGCGCGGGGCCGGAACGCGGCCACTCAGGGTCTTGGCGCACGGTGAGTGTGACGGTGCCGTAGTCGCTCAGCGACAGGCCCGCGCGGAGCGTACATTCTACGCGCACGGTCTGGGTCTGGAGTGCCGGCCATCGGTAGGCCGGGGCTTCGCGGATGAGTGGAGGCACGGGTGGCGCCCTCAGCAATCGAGATTCACGGTGAAGATCGAAACAGACCGATCGGCGCCGGCCAGGGTGACCACAGATTCATCGGCGCCACTCAGGGCAACCTCCGACCGATCACTGCCGGTCATGCAGACCGCGGCGCCCGTGATCGGGAGCGCCGGTGTACTGCTGCGGCGCGGTCCCGGTACCCGCACGGCGCGCGCGAGGAACGGGCGCACGAATGTGCTTCGGGCCACGAGCACCGAGATCGGTCGGCGGACCGACGCGCCGCCGATCTGGCGCTGGGGCGCCCCGACGAACGGCTTGCGGCGCCGGACTCCGGTGATAATCGTCGGCACGGGTCACTCTTCGTAGGTGGCCTGGATCGCAACAGTTGGTGTGCCCGTCGAGGTACACTCGATGTTGAGCGCCGTCCCACCCGGCACGCGAATTTCCATCCCCGGCGGGAGGAACTCGATCACGCCAGATTGATCCGGAACCTCCCAGATCAGCCCGGTGTCGGTCGGGCTGGTCGGCTCGACGGTCGCGTTCGCGCCAGATGTGGCTTGAAGTGCCTCGCTGTCACTCGAATCATTCTTCCCCGGCGTCGCCGCACTGAGAGTGCCGAAGTTCGCACTCGAGCGCGTCGCGCGCACCTTGACCGGCACCCCGGTACCACCCGCCGCGGCCTTCCCGAACAGCCGCAGACTCCTGACGAGCACGCGCTGGTTGGTGGGCGCCTTGATCTGTAAAACGGTCTTCGCGGTGCTCGCCACGAGCGCGACTTCGCCGCTATTAACGTGCGCAACAATTCCAGCCATTAGTTACCCCACAAATTGCCAGGTGTTAGGCGCGAGCACGCGAACGGGACCGCCCGAGCTCCCGCCGCTTGTCAGCTGTGGCTCGATCGCCCCAACGGAGCGGTATGAGCGCCAGGTTTCGTTCTCGAACGCGCTACCGATGCCCTTCTGGTAGGACAAGGCCGTTTTCTTGAGAGTCGGATCGGTCGCGCCGTTCACGGAGGGATCGGATGTTTCTTGGGTGTAGTGCAGATCGGACAGGTCCGCGTGCGACAGGTGCCCCAGTGCTGCACCGTAGCTCGCGTTGTTGGCCGCGTGGATCAGGTGCGTGAACCCGCTGGCTGCCTCAATGTCGTACTTGCCCGCGCCACTGAACACGCAGTTCGTGATCGACGAGAGCACTCCGGGTGATGAAGACCATCGGACGATGGAGTCGCTGAACGATCCGATAAGCGAGCAGTTCATGAGGAAAATCGTTGCGGTCGCAGCATTGATCGCCCGTGTCGTTTGCCCGATGAACACGCAATGGTTCAGTGTGGTTCCGGCGCTCGACGTCGTGACCGCGTTCTGCCCGCCCTCGAACACGCACCCGTGCATTTGCACCGTGGATGTGGCTGTGTACACCTGCGACGCGGTCGTTGGTACCTTGAACCACGAATTGGTCACGAGCATGCCGGCACCGTTCGTACCGGACGTAAACGCCTGCACTCCGGACGGAGAGTTCTGTGCCTCCGCACGAATTCGGTCCGCCCGGCCGTTCGTGCCGGACCAGTTCCAAATGGCCGAACTGGAACCAGTGTTGAGTACAGAGAAATTCGTGATGCAATAGCACGTCCCGGAAATCGTAAGCCCGGCTGCGGCGAACGTTAGGAGCGGGGGCGCGTTCGTGTAATCGTTTTCCAGATCGCCGGGCGTAGTGTTGTATCCTCGAATCCAGATCGGGGCGGTGCCACTACCAGCCGTTGCAAACGTGCGCGCGGTGCTCGCGTTCGCATACGTGGCCGCCTTCACGTTGATCCGCATCGGCACTGCGGCAGTCCCGCTCGCGCCCCACTGCGAGCCCGGGGTCGCGATCGCGAAGTCGGCCCATGCCCCGCCGATCTTGCACGTGCGGCCGCTCGCGGATGTGGCCGGTATCACCCCGATGCGCCCCGTCGCGGTTACGTCGATGTACGTTCCGCTCGGGTCCACAGCCGTTATCTGGGACAGTGACGTGAACCCGATGGCACCGTCGGCCATGATCGCGGCCCAGTCCCCGACGACGGCACCGAGAAAAGGGGTTCCACTCGCGGCCGTGAACCGGTTCGTGGTCGTATCCCAGCTCCCGTTGCCCGTTGAGACAGTCGCGGTGTTGCTGGTCGT
Organism: Gemmata sp. SH-PL17; assembly: GCF_001610855.1. Lineage (NCBI taxonomy): Bacteria > Pseudomonadati > Planctomycetota > Planctomycetia > Gemmatales > Gemmataceae > Gemmata > Gemmata sp. SH-PL17. Next base: position 5,748,318 of record NZ_CP011271.1, on the reverse strand, counting down.
CGTCCCGGAGTTGGTGTTGTCGCCGCTGGGCTGTAAGTAGAATTCGGTCCATGCCACGGGTCACTCCCACATGATTCGCGCGGGGTGACCGCGGGTTTGTCGGCTGGTGGGTCATTTATGGTGATTACTTGTCTCGTAACGACGAATCTAATTTGTAGTTCGCGACCGGCCGATGGCACGAGGTTTACACCGCGACCCATTTCGGCTCCTTGCCCTTCTTCGCCAGGCCGCACGTCTCCGTAGCCAGGGGGAGTTTGGCCTCCAGGGGGCACCCGCAGGCGGCGCAGGCGTCCAGGGCACGCTCCTCGCACGTCGCGCAGTGCCCCTGGCGTTCTTCGAGTACATCTAAGGACACGACCGGTGACCCCGCGGCTTTGTGCCGGATCATGGCCGCGGTGTAGTTCATCGCCTTGCGCCACAACGACGGCAACTCCTTCACGTCCTCCGGGCACTTCGACAGGATCATGAGGCCGTGGTTGTTTCTGTCGTGGCGCTTCACCACCCACTCGGGGTGCTTGAGGCAGAACGCGCGGAGCGCGTGCATCACCCCGGGGGCGTCGGGCTTGTCCCCCACCTCACCGAAGGTCACAGTGCAGTGAGCGACGAGGTACTTGGTCACGCGCTCGTGGTGCGCTTCCAAGAGCGGCAGAAGTGCGCTCGCGGTGTGGTCCGTGTCGATGAACAGTAGATCCGTGGGAGGTACGGGTACGGACGCCGGGTCCGCAGCGATGCCAGTGAATCGCGCGCCCATGAGTCGGGTGAGTTCGGCCCACTGGGGTTTCGGGCGCGGGCACACGCTGGTGAACGAGCCGGTCGCACCCAGGCCGTGGGCCATTGCTGCGTCGGCGGGTTTCGTCCACAAACTCAATTCGGTGGCACTGGTACACTGCGCGGCCAGATCCCGGAGCGTGGGAACGTGCTCGTGGAAGTCGGACGGTTTGGTCGCAGCCGCTTTTGCCCACGATTCCAGGGTGAGGTGCTTCGAGGCCTCGCACGCCGAGCACCCCGCCCCCTTGAACTGGTCGGTCGCCACGTCTGTGACGGTGCTCATGTCGCCCGGCCACCAGTGCTTCGCTTCGCCCCAGTGGGGGTGCCAGAGCGCGAACCCGCGCGGCTCGTAGCACACGTCCCCGTGCGCGGTAAAGCGCCCGGCACTGTGGTTCACGTGAACGCTCGGTGTCCCGGTGGCGCCGCTCGGGGCCGTCGGCGTGATGCGCGCCCAATCGGTTCGCGCGCCGCCGCGGTCCGGCTCCAGGATGACCACATCGGACCGGAGCGCGTCATTTTTGGCCCGCTCTTGGTTCGCCCGGAACGCATCGGCCCGGAGGGTGAGTTGGTGCAGCGGTTCGTGCCGCGCCCGGACCGCCTGCCAGCCGGTCGCGTTCAGCCCGATGTAGTCGAGGTGGCTCACGACGGGCGCGGACGGGTTTGCGGCGAGCGCGTCACCGACCCGGTCGAAGTACCCGGGCGGGTACAGGACGTCGTGCTCGCAGAACGCGACCGCGTCGAAGTCGCCGGGCGCCCCGGCCCGCTGATGGGCCTGTTCGATCTGGGCCAGGATGGTACCGTAGCCCCGCACCTGTGTGCCCCGGAACTGGCCCCACTGCGCGCCCGGGCGGTCGAACGGCGCGCCGGCGATCGGTGCCCACGAGCACGCGGACACGGTCACGTCGTGGCGCAACGTTTGGGCCTGGGCCGCGACCACCGACGCGGCCGAGTGTTTCAGTAGTTCCGCGGGCGCGGTGTTGTCGGAGTACCACACGGCCAGGATCTTCTGCCGCTTCACTTCCGGGCGCGGGCCGCCGAACGGTTGGGCCGCGGATGCGGCCTGTACCAGCGCGTCCCATTCCCGGGCGCCCAGTCTTTTCCCGAAGTGAGCGCGGATCTGTTCCGTCGCTTCGATACCCAGCTCCCGGTGCCCGACCAGGAGGTTCCACACGTGGTCGCTCAGGTGCAGCGGGTACGGCGGGGGCGGGTTGTTGTGCCAGCCGGACACGTCCCGGAACTTGTGGCGCCACCGGAGCGCCGGGTGGCACAGTGCTTTTCCCCCCGCGCGGCGGACGACCTCGTGCAGGTACCCTTCTTCGCCGCCGAAGCCCCGGAACAGCGGGTTAAAGCCGGGCCAGGCCTCTTTGCGCATGAGCCACTGGCCCAGGCCCGTCATGGGGATCTCGAACGGCGCGCCCGTGGCCGCGCGCGGGTCGCGCCCCCATACCCCCCAGAGGCCGGGCGGGGCGGTCGGGGTCCAGTGCGTCGCGTACCCGTGCCCGTCGTCGTAGATCATCGGCCCCTGTACCAGGTCGCGCGAGCCCGGGTGCGCGGCGGCGAAATCGAGCGCCGCCCGCACCGCGCCGGTTTCCAGGATCACGTGCGAATCGATGCACATGGCCCACGGCGTCTCGGCGAACCGGAACACCGCGTCGCGCGGCGCGCTGGTCCCCGTGAGGTCCGGGCGGTGGTAGTACGTGCCGCCCACGGCGCGCGTGATCGCCTCCACGCGCGGGTCGCGCTCGGGCGTGTTGTCCACCACGACGTAGCGGCACCGCGGGTGGTTCGCGTGCAGGGCCGTGAGCGTGAACCACACGTGGTCCGGCTCGCCCCGCGTCGCCATGCCGATCGTCAACAGGTCACTGGTCATTCTGGCCTACCTTGAATGCCCACGAGGATTCGGGATACGTGCGCAGTTCCGCGGTGCTGTTCAGGAACCGGCGCGGGTCACCCACGAGGTTCAGATCGTGCCCCATCAGGAACGCGCCGGTCTTGAGCTTGGGTACCCACGCCCTCACGTCGGCCTCGAAGCCGGCCGGGTCGTGCGCGCCGTCCAGGTACACGGCGTCCAGAGAAGCACCGGCGAACGCGGCCGCGGCTTCGGGCGAGAACCCCTGGCGCTTGAGCACATTGGGGTACCGCGCCGCCACCAGATCGAAGCGCCCGGCGGCCGCGGCGATAGCGGAGGCTGGGATCTCGTTGTACCCGCGCTCCGGACCCAGCTCCCACGGGTCCACGGCGTACACGGTCGCGGCGAAGTGGGCGAAGATCGCGGTACTGACGCCCGCGAAGCACCCGACTTCGACCATCACCCAATCGGGCCGCACCAACTCGCGGCACAACTGGATCAGGCCGCCCGTCACGTTTTCCGGATTGTGGTTGTCCCAAACGCGCCGCGCCCGGGCGAGCGCGTCGAGGGCCTGGGGCGCGCTGCTCATGTGGGGGGGCCTGGTACTCGGGGGACAAAACGTGCTGATATTAGTCGCCCACGGTTGTTACGTAAGGAACGTGCTCGTTCCGGGTGGCGTTTGGCAGTTCGCGACGCAGTCGATCATCGTGTAGTGTGCCCCGATCACGGTACACACGATCACGCCGCTGCAGAAATTCGGGCTGCCGTTCTCGCACGTTTGGCAGAAGTAGGACGGCCCGCCCGGGGTCGTCGTTCCCCCGCCCCCGCTCGTTGTTGTGCTCCCGCCCCCGCCCGGGGTGGTCGTCCCGCCGCCCGAGGTGGTCGTGGTGGCGGGCGGTCCCGCGGACGTCGTGGTCGTAGTTGTGGTCGGGGCCGGCGTGGTCGTAGTTGTCGTCGTGGTCGGGCCGGGTGTCGTCCCGTCGGTCCGGCAGGCGAGTGCCCGGAAGCTGCCCGGGGCACACGCGCTATCGACTACGATGTCCGGGCACCCGCACCCGGCGCCGCACGCCGAGCTCACGTAGTGGTAGCCGATGCCGGTGTGGTTGCACTGGTAGGTGCAGTTCCCGCAGGTACCGGCGGTCGTAGTCGTGGCGCCCGGTGTGGTGGTCGTTACCCCGGGGACGCACGGCCCCTCGGCCTGGGAGCAGGTGCCCGTCGGTGCGCCCACCGGTGGGGCGCAGTCGCACGCGGGGCACGCGCGGAGGATCGTGTCCCACGACGCGCCACTCGAACTACCCCACAGGCACGTCCCCTCGCACCCGGACCCCGGTCCCCCCGTCGTGGTGGTGACCGCGCTGCACGGGGGGCTGCCCGTCGGGCTCCCGTGTACGTAGCACAAGGTACTGGCTTCTTCCGCGCACTCGGTGCCGTCGGGGGCCGGCCGGTCGCAGTAGCAGTTGGGCACGCCCACACCGGCGCACGAGTCCGAGAGCTTGTACCAGTAGTTCTCGGGGGTGACCCAGACCCAGCGGCACCCCCCGGCGCAGTAGGGCCGCGGGGGCGGGGGCGGGGGCACGCACGGCGTGCTCGTTTCTTCGCACGAACCGGTACACGGGGTCGCGGGGGCGCCGCACGGGCAACTGCCCGCGCACCCGTTGTTCTTCAGCAGCCACCCCCGGGTCGGGTGGCAGTACCAGGTGCACCCGGCGGTACACCCCGGCCCCGGGGCGGTAGTCGTTGTCGTGCACGCGCCGCTCGTCGTAGTCGCGCCGCCGCAGAACGGGGGCGCCTGGTCCGTTCCGAAGTGCCCGCAGGCGGTACTGGTGCAGGCATCGGTCGCCGGGCAGAAGGTGGGGGCGAGGCACGCGCACCCGGTTCCGCACGAACTGCTCGCGCGGGACCAGGCCTTCGCGGAGGCCGAATAGGTCCACTGGCAGGAGCCCGAACACGGGCCGGTGGTCGTGGTGGTCGTTGGGGGCCGGCGGTCGTGGTCGTGGTCGTGCCGCACGTGCCCTTTTGCTTGACCAGTTCCCACGTCAGCCCGCCCGCGCCGTCGGCCGAGCGGCACAGGGCGCAGTCCCCGACCTCCAGCGCCACGCCCGTGAGCGCGACGCCCGGGTTCTCGCTGCCGCCGTAGCGCCCCCCGACTTTGTCGGCGTAGGAACCGTCCGGGAGGAGCCACTGTTCCTGAAAGGCGTACTCGCCGCCCCCCAGGGCCGCGGTAATGCGCACCAGGAAGTACGGTGAGGACGGGTTCGGGAATGACGAAGTGGGCCGCATGAAGGGCCAATGGCACGCCGGCACTTGCACGCAGCCGTTCAGATCCGTCGCGAAACGGAGGTGGCACGCCCGGAGATCCGCCTCACCCGACCGACGACGACGTGCAAAAATGACGAGGGCGATTCGGAACGGTCGCGACCGGTGCCACGATTCAAGTCGAGGAGCCGCTCGCTACCACCCTTGCCGCGGCCCGGCGACAAGGGGCGTGAACCGGGGGAGCCGAATGTTGGTTATTTCGGGGGAAGTGTGACGTGGCTGGTCAAAGTTACGGGAGGTCTGTGTCTTCTGATGTCGATGTCCGTCGGAGCAATCCCTGCGGCAACACGGGTCGGAATTGCTTGCGTTATCGCATTTCGCCCCGGCTCGTTCGGGTCGAGGAGTGCATGTGTCGTAAGGATTGACGAGCGCGTGTTCACTTTCGGCGGCTGCCCGTTGTGGTAGTGTCATGGGTCCGCCCGTTACAAAGGAGGCCGACCCGTGCGATTGATACTGTCCGCTCTCGCGCTCGCATTTCTGGGCGTTCTCGCGATGCCCGATACGCTGCCCGCGCAGGACGACAAGAACGGGACCGCGGTGAAGATCACCGTGAAGAGCTGGGACGCACGCGGCAAGCAGTTCCTCAAACCGCAGGAAGATATCGAGGCTACGAAGGTAGTGAGCGGGGATCGAGTTCTGTTCAAGATTTCAAGTAAAAATGCGACGGGTCGGGGCGAGCCAACCACCGGCTCGGAAATCACCGAAGCCGATGGCACCGTGCATGTGGTCAAGAAGGGCAGTAACAGCACGGATGGGTTTTGGCGGGCCTACGTTGAAAAGAAGCCCGTCGAGAAGAAGCCCTAAGTGGCGACCTTGAACAGCATGTTCAGGTCGCGCACCGGGTGTGAGCGACCGGTGATCTTCGAGCACGTCGGCCTCTTGGTACTCTTTGTGTCGTAAGGATTGACGAGCGCGTGTTCACTTTCGGCGGCTGCCCGTTGTGGTAGTGTCATGGGTCCGCCCGTTACAAAGGAGGCCGACCCGTGCGATTGATACTGTCCGCTCTCGCGCTCGCATTTCTGGGCGTTCTCGCGATGCCCGATACGCTGCCCGCGCAGGACGACAAGAACGGGACCGCGGTGAAGATCACCGTGAAGAGCTGGGACGCACGAGGGAAACAGTTCCTTAAGCCGCAGGAAGACGTGGAAGCGACCCGGATTGAGAACGAGGGCCAGGTGCAGTTTAAGATTTCAGGGAAGGTGGCTATTGGGCGAGCGCAACCGACAACCAAGTCCGAGATCACCGACGCAAACGGTACAGTTTACGTTGTCCGAAAAGGCTCGTTCGACGGGGACGGGAAGTACAGCGCATTTGTGGAGAAGAAGCCCGCCGAGAAGAAACCTTAATCCCACTGGGGACGAGCACGTACTTTATCTCGGGGACATGGAAGCGCGCGTCCTTGTCCCCGACGTTCCCGGCCGCCAATCGAGCAAGCATTTCTCTTTGATCCCGTTTGGCCACCCGTTGTGGTAGTCTCATGGGCCTGCCCGTTACAAAGGAGGCCGACCCGTGCGACTGATACTGTCCGCGCTCGCATTTCTGGGCGTTCTCGCGATGCCCGATACGCTGCCCGCACAAGACGAGAAGAAAGGGACCGCGGTGAAGATCACCGTGAAGAGCTGGGACGCGGCCGGCAAGCAGTTCCTGAAACCGCAAGAAGACGTGACAGCTGAAAAAATAGTAAATGGAGACCGCATCCTGTTTAAAGTGATCAGCAAAAATGCGGTCGGTCGAGCAGAACCAACCACCGGTTCAGAGATAACTGAAGCCGATGGCACGGTGTATGTAGTCAAGAAGGGTGTGAGTGGGGTTGACGGAGTCTTTAAGGCATTCTCTGAAAAGAAATCCGTCGAGAAGAAGCCTTAGACGGCCGCCACGCTGAACAGCATGTTCAGGTCGCGCGCCCCTGGGGTGAGCGACCTGTAGTCTTCGAGCACGTCGGCCTCCTGGTACTCTTTGTTGTTTACGTTGTACCAGCCCGAGTTCACACCGCTCGGGTCCGGGAAGTACAGCCAGTTCCACCCGAAACTCGAGTGCACGAATTTGTACTCCAGCGACCACCGGCGCCCGGCGCCGGTGTGCGATCGCTGGAGGATCGGCTTCACCTTCATGAGTTGCACGGTTCCCGCGAGTCGGCCGAAGAGCACATCTGCTATCAGGACTGACGAGCGCATGTTCACTTTCGGCTACCGCTCGTTGTGGTAGTGTCATGGGTCCGCCCGTTACAAAGGAGGCCGACCCGTGCGACTGATACTGTCCGCTCTCGCGCTCGCACTTCTGGGAGTTCTCGCGATGCCCGATACGCTGCCCGCACAGGACGACAAGAAAGGGACCGCGGTGAAGATCACCGTGAAGAGCTGGGACGCGGCCGGCAAGCAATTCCTGAAACCGGCCGAGAACGTGGAAGCAACAAAGATCGAGAACGAAGGTCGTGTGCTGTTTAAGCTCTCAACAAAAGTCGCAATCGGCACCGCCGAACCGCGCACCGGCTCTGAGATCACCGAAGCCGATGGAACCGTGTATGTCGTCAAAAAAGGGGTCAATAGCGCGGGCGGTGGATACAGCGCTTACTCGGAAAAGAAGCCCGTCGAGAAGAAGCCCTAAACTGCGGCCACGCTGAACAGCATGTTCAGGTCGCGCGCCCCTGGGGTGAGCGACCGGTGGTCATCGAGCACGTCGGCTTCCTGATATTCCTTGTTGTTCACGTTGTACCAGCCCCCGTTGACCCCGCTCGGGTCGGGGAAAAACAGCCAGTTCCAGCCCATCGCGCTGTACGCGAACTTGTACTCGAGCGACCACCGGCGCCCCTGCCCGCTGTGTGCGCGCTCGAGTTTGGCGGTCACCCCCGCGAATACGACCGTGCCAACGGCGCGGTCGAATATCGGGCTGCTGTTGACACACCCGATGAACGGCAGGTCGCCTTCCACGGTGCCGTAGATCCGCGCGTAGAGATTGCTGCCCGGCTTGAATGCTTCGTATGGTAACTGCACCCAATGCCAAGTGAATTCTTCTTCCGCGCGGCTGATGCTCACGCCGTATGGCACTTGGAACCCGTGCGGGGGCGCGGTGCCTTCGCCCGGACCACGCCAGTACCGCATGGCCCCACCGGGCACACTGATATTCTGGGCGCTGCCCGTCGAGCCGCCGAAGTGCGTGTAGCGGAGGAATTCGTTACCGTCTTCGTCGGCAACCTCGTCGTCCGATAGCAGGTCATAGGGAACGTGCTCGTAGAACACGTCGATCTGAGCATCAGGGTATTTCACGATGCCGTCTTCGTCGTCGATGCCCGGGCCGTTTGCGCCCTTCATATTGTCGATGCGGGTCGCGACGATCTCGGGGAAATCCGGGTGGTGGATGCCGTAGATCTCGTCGGGGATCATCCGGGACAATTTCGTAAAGCCGGAGTCTACGTAGATCTTCTGGTCCCCACAGACGAGCTTCACGAAATTGAACCGCTCCGACCACTTCACGAAAAAGCTCTTGCGCATCGTATTTTCGCCAATGCGTCGAGTCTCGGTCCCGTGGCTCATATCGCGCACGCCGAACGTGCGGATCTGCATCGCGTCGATTTCATCGTCATTGAACGGGCGCAACATTCCGGTATCGGGATCAACGGGCATTATTTGTTCTCCGCGGTGAGCCGGTTCGCTTCGCCAACCAAGTCGGTGTAGGCGCCGCTCGCGGGCACCTCGCTGTTACCCTTGATGAGCTGGGCCAGTATCTCGCGCTGGTTCTTGAGGTTTTCGCGCTCGAAGGGCGACATGCCCAAGCTCGCCATCTGTGCGCGGGACCAGTTACCGGTCGCGTTGCTGATGTTGGCCCGGGGTGCCGTGCTGAACTGTAACTGTTGCATCACCAACTGCCGGGCGCGCTCGGTTGCCTCGGCCCCCTCGCTCTTCTTCCCGTCCGTTACCCCCGGTCCCGAGTACGGGTCCGCTTCCTGACCGAGTATCTTTTTCATCGACCAGTTTTTCGCGCCCGCGAGCGAGTTACCAGCGATCGGCCCCAGGAACAGTGTCGCCAGGTCGTCCGCGATGCGGTGCGCGTTCTTCGCCCGCCCGATGCGGCTCCCGTCGCTCTGCGGCCCGGACGGTGTATCGTCGGAGACCCGATCGATGGTGCGGTCGAGCGCGCCGAGCATCCCGCCCCGGTCGTCGCTCATTAATCGCGTGAGCTTATTATTCGTGAGGAACGCCAGGGCCGTTGCCGCCTTGCCCGCGATGTTGGCGAGTGATTCGATCGCGGGCACCGCGCTGTTGAGCACGCTCTTGGTGAAGTCGCTCATCACGGGGATGAGCTTGCGGTTGATGACGTCGGCCCCGGCCACGAACGCGACCGACAGGGCGTACATGACGGGCATCACGACGGCCCCGAACGAGCTGGCGAACAGGTCCATCGCGCCGTTCAACACGGAGAACCCCGAGGCGCTCGAGGTGAGAAACGTGGTCACCATCCCGAGCGGGCCGAGGAGCTTCCCGAACGCCCCGCCGAGCGTCGCGGTCGCCGCCTGGAGCTTCCCGAACCCGCCCGCCGCCAGTTGCCCCGCGGCGCCCGCGACCCGCGCCCCGCGCCCCGGTGGGGCCGCGCGCGGCACGTTCAACGGATTGGTGGCCGTGCCCGGGACCGCGAACCCGCCCGACCCGTTGGCACTGTAGCTCAACATGGTCATCGGGTCGCGCCGGCCCGATTGGGGGGCCGCTTGCGCGGACCGGGCCGCGTTGCTGGCGACGGCGAGGGGGAGGTGCGCGATCTCCTGCCGGAGCAGCTCGATCGCGAACAGGAGTTGTCGGTCCACGGGTCACCTCCGGCGCCGCTTCGGGCAGGCCGCTTTCTTCTTCGCCTGGTGCTCGTCCCACGCTTGTTGGACGAGTTCCGGGGCGCGGATGCCGAGCAGGAAGAACCGCAGATCGTGGAGCGCCCGGGGCGAGAGCATCTTGCCCTTCGGCACCGTCAGGACGGGGCGCCCGTGCTCGTCGCGGGCGACGTCGAGGAAGACGGCCCGGAGCTGGGTGACGCTGAGCCGGCCGAGCTCCCGGAGGTCGCGCCGGTAGGGGGCGTTGGCGAGGGCGGTGACGAGTTGTGGAAGAAGTTCGGCGCCAGCCCCATCCGGTTCAGGATTGGCGCCAACTCTTTTCCCTCGGGGTCGCTCTCCAGGATGCCGAGGAGCAACTGGGCGACGTCGAGGAAGTGGCTCTGGACGATTTTCCGCGCGAGCGCCTCGGTCACGCCCTGGTCGGCGCACACGATCGAGAGGAGCTTCGCGATCCCGTTCGGGGTGCGGAGGCTGTTCACGCACGCCTCACCGCCCCAGGCGTACCGCTGGGCCGCGATGTCGGCCTGGACGTCGCGGAGCAGGTTGCGCCGGTCCTCTTCGGGCAGCTCCGTGGCGCGGGCCGCGCTCGCGCGGGCCTCCTGCTCCATCCACCGCTGGTACTGGCCGCACTCGTCGAGCGCGGCCTCCCGGAGCTTGTACGCCTTGCCCTCGTAGACGTAGTCGGCGGGGCTGTTCAAGATTTCTGCCAGGGTGCGTGCCATTAGTTCCCGTCCGAGAAGTCGATGACGTCGCCGTTGGCCTCGATGTCCGCGTCCACGATGAACCGGTCGCGCACCTGGCCCGCGATGTTGAAATCGAACACGGTCGCGCTCTCGATCAGGTAGATCGGGGTGTCCGCGTCCTTGTCCGCGAACAGCGCGAGATCACTGAGCGTGGTGCCGGTGCGGATAAAGTTGGCCGCACCGGTCGTGATGTCGAAGTAGAACCGGATGCGGAACCGGCTGTCGATCACGCCGACGTGCTTGCGCCCGCGCCCGTTGTCGGCGCCGGTCGTCGCCTCGAGCCGGTCCCCGGTCTCGTTGGCGCTCCACTCGTGCGTGCCCGCGATGGGCGCCGCCGAGACCATTGCCGTCAGGTACTTGCCGGTGATGCTCATGGGCCTTGTTCCTCACGCACCGCCGCAATCGACGGTGTATCCGTCCGGGTCTTGTTCCTGGTCCGCGCCGACCGCCCACCAGCGCCCGGCGCTGTCCATGATCTGGTCCCCCGCTCTCGGCGGGTCGATCTGGGCTTCGGCCAACTTCGCCTGTGGCACCGTGAACGACGTCCCGGACACGCCGAACGGGTCTTCGGGGTCGTCCGGGCTCGGGAGGCCCAGGCCGGAAATCTGCCGGAACAGATCCCCGTTCGGGGTCGGTCGGCGGTAGATGGTTACGTAGGGCACGGGTCACACTTCCCGGGAGCACGCGCACGGGTACGCCCCGTCCGCGAGCGCCTCGACCTTGGTGATCGCCCACGACACCCCGGCCGCGTCGCGGTACCGGTCCCCCGGGCGCGGGCGCAGGCCGGCGAGCGGCGCGGCCCTCAGGTTCCAGGTGACGGTCGGGCCGGTGCGGTCCCCGGCCTGCGGGGTTCCGTTCACCCCGGACACGCGCTCGCGAACCGCGCCCGATGCCGCGCGCCGCTCGAACACCGGGATCCGCTTCTCTTCGCTCACGTCGCCCTCGTTTCGATCACCTCGACCTCGAACGTCTGGGCCGAGTAGTTCAAGTCCTTTGGCAAAACCGCGCCGTCGAACGGGGCCTTGCCGACCGTATCGACCTTGTTGAACCCCGCGAGCGCGGCGAACGTGGTACGGGACCGGTCGTCGATCCGGTCCTCGATCCGGTCGCGCCACTCCCGTAGCGCCTCGTCGTCGAGCAGGGCCTTGCCCCCGGCCGCGGTGATGACGACCACCGTGGTCGGGTAGCGGTTGATCTTCTGGGTCGCCGTGAGCGGCTCCGTGCGCCCCTCGGCGCCCGCTTCGCCCACGGTCACCACGATCGCGGGCGGCTCCTTGCCCGGGGGCAGTGAGGGCGCCTTGCGCTTCACCACGTTCGCGGGCGGCACCAGGTTCAGCGCGCGGATCGCGGCGACCACGCAATCGGCGATCACGTTGGGTGACGTGGGCATTAGCTCCGGCTCCGTGTCACGGGGCACTTGGCGAGCGCGCTCGGGCCGCCCCCGCCCGTCAGCTCCGCCGCGTCGACGATCCAGACCGTTCCGTCGGCCTCGGTGATCCGGTCCCGGGCCTTGGGCTCGAACCCGAGCAGGTCCGTGCGGAACCAGAACTCGGTGCCGCTGAACCCCACCTCGCCGCCCCGGGCCGGGGCCGTACCGGGCTTCGTGACGAGCCGCGCCGCGGGCACGTCTTCGGCCGTGAACCGGACGGTGGTCGGGGCGTCGGGGTCGACGCTCTCGATCGTCACGGGGCGCCGGCCCGGTGCCAGGTCCGCGAAATCTTGCCCGAAGTCGATACCGTCCAACTCGTCACTCATCGCGCGACACTCGTGAGCGTGAACACCGGGTTGGTTTCGGGCGCGACCCCGGGGACCGCGCGCAGCTCCTTTTCGCGCGCGAGCAGCCCGGCATAGTAGCGGTCCCGGTCCACCGACACGCCGCCGGGGAGCGTGTAATTGGGTTTCGGGTCCGCGAGGACGTCGGCGATCTTGGCGCACACGCTCGCGTGGGCCGCTTTCAGGTTGTCGAGCGCCGATGGCATTGCCACGATCACCTCCCTTATTTGGCCCGCACCTATCCGATGGCACGGGATCAGTCCGGCAGCTCCACCACCGACACCTGGACCGGATCGGCCCCCTCGGGCTGGACCCCCAGTCCCTCGGCCTCCAGGTAGAACGCCTCGGCCCCGGCGCGGTCCGGTGCCAGCACGTAGCGGTACCCGCGCGACCCGGCGTTTTGTGCGCGCAACTTGAAGCGCTTCAGGTCGCCCTCGGCGCGCTCGTTCTGGTGGCACGAGCGCGGGGCGTTCGCCTTTGATTTGGACTTCGCGTCTTCGTCTCTGCTCTTGGCCATAGTTGCCACCTGAATCAATTAGTAATGCTTGATCTGATCGCGCCGCATTGCTTGTGGCACAGGCCTCTGGCCTGTGCCGTGCCTTCACAGGCCAGAGGCCTGTGCCACAGAATACAGACCAAAGAATCCCACTGGTGGCTACGCGCACTTCACCATTGCACGGGGTTGGCGCGTGCTGAACGTGGACCGCTTGGACACTTTCGACTGGAAAATGATGTCGTTGTCGAATTCGAGCTGGCTCCCCGCGCCGATCGCCGTGACCGTGAGGGGCCAGTTCTCGATCTGCTCGAAGGCCCGGCCCACATCCCCCATGAACCAGGCGGTATCGGACCCGCTCCGGTTCCGGAACAGTTGGCTCGTGAGCACCTGGAGGTTGCCCACGATGTCGCCCACCGGGTTGTCGATCTCCGTGCCCGTGGGGTTCCCGCTGGTCGCGTAGCCGGGGGCGGTGCGCTTCACCATGCCCTTGAGCGCGAACGGGACCGTGAACGCCAGCGCCGGGGGCACGCAGATGTGCTTGATGGTGACGTTTTGCGGCTCGCCCGTGTAGGGATCGGTGATCCCCACGAGCACCTGCCAGGCGGTGTTGATCGAGTTGAAGTCTGTGAGCGTGAGCCCGTTCGCCAGGTTGTCCCAGGTGTGGGTGCCGCTGTTGTCCCCGTAAGTGGGGATTGACGTGTTGCGCCACTTGTACCGGTACTGGTTGTTCGCGGTTTCGCCCGCATCGATGACACAGTCAATGGCGCGCTTTTCGTCATTGACGCCCAGCCACTCGCCCAAAAAACTGAGCCGGTTCATGAACTCGCCGGTCTGGTCGAAGAACACGGCCTCTTTCGTGGCCCGGGCCACCATGCCGCGCTTCTTCGTCTCGGGGGTGTCGGTCCAGTCCTCGGAGACGCCCACTTCCGGGTACGGCTTACCCTCCTCGACTACCGCCACTTCGTCCCCGATGTGAGTGATCCCGGGCAGGCGCTCGGATTTGAACTTCGAGGGGCGCGTGGGGATGGCGTTGACGAACACGCGCGAGGGCACGTCGTAGGCTTCGAGCACCGCGGAGTACGCGAACTGTTGGGTGATGTTCAGGAACGCGGCGGTGGAGTTGGCCCCGGCCGCTTCCTCCACGCGGGCGCGGGTCATCACGTCGTGCGCGCGGCTCGCGCAGTCGCCCAGGTGCTGGCGGCAGTGGGAGAAATTGGAGTACCCGAAGCACTCGATGAAGAGCGCTCCCAGGTCCAGTTCGTGCGGCCGGAGGGCCTTGGCCGCCAGCGCCCCGTTCAGCCCCGCGAGGGCCTCGGGGCCGTGGGCCTTCACAGATTCGACGAGCTTCTTGTGGTTCATTTTTAGTCCTTCGGGCGCCGTAAGATCGTAAGGTCAGTCCGGAATTAGGTCACAAGGTCGAAAGTCGAAATGTCGCAGGTCGTGAGGATGAATCCGGACTTTACGACTTTCGACCTTGTGACCTTCGACGCCGTTGGCGGTTACCGCGCTTGCCAGCAACCCACGTAGTCCCAGAGCGAGGTTTCGAGGCTCGTGGACCCATTCTTCCCGCCCGCGAACAGGCTCGCCGCGGCGATACCGCTGAGCGGGAGCGTGTGCTTGATGGGCAGGCCGCTGATGGAATCGATGAGCAGTTGGCCGTTGACGGTGAACACCACGGTCGCGGACGCGGTGAGCACGTCCACGATTTCGATCCCGAGCTGCTGGTAGGAGCCGCCCGCGGTCGCGGTGCTCAGGCTGATGGTGACGTTGGACCCGTTGCGGCTTACGCAGCGCCACACGGTTTCGCCGTCCACCTTGTAGATGGCGACCACAGTACCGCTGGCCCGCAAGCCCGCGCCGTTGTCCGCGATGAGATCCGCGGCGACCGAACTGGCCAGCCCGAACGCGACGTTTGCGGCGCTCACGTTGGCCTCGGTGAAGCTCACCAGGGCCTCGGCGTAGAGCGGCTTGTTGGCCGCGGGCTGGAACATGGCGACCGTGGAGTACACGTAGGCCTCGTCGTTGTCCGCGACGGTGCCGTCGGAGTTGGTCAGCGTGAGGACTCCGCCCACGCCCCCGGCCACGGCCGTGCCGGAATCGGTCAAGACGCTCGTCCACTGGTGCGGGCTGATGTACCAGCCGAACTCGTCGTAAACGCCGAAGGTGTCTTTGGCTTCTTTGAGCGCGTTGGCTTGACGGAGGATGTTGGACACGTGTGCTCCTGGTTCCAGAGTCCCAAGTTTCGGAGTTCCCAGTTCCGCGGTTCGGTAACTCCAAGTAAAAACTGGCCCGTGCCAGGACTTGGAACTCTGAAGCCTGGAACTCTAGAACTGATGGTTATTTGAGCCACTCGGCGAACGCTTTCGCGTCGGTGGGGGGCTTGCTCTCGGTGGTCCGCTGGGAACCGCTCACGCGCGGGGTGATGCGCCCGCGCCCGGCGCTCGTGGGGCGCTCGTAGGCCCCCTCCTTCAGTCGCTCGATGAGGACCGCCCGGCGCTCGGCCGGGACCGCGGCGATGAGATCCAGGTCGGCGCGGGTGTAGCCCGCGAACCCGCCCTTCTCGCACGCATCGATCACCCCCCAGATGGCAGCGCCGGTCTTCTGGCGCGACTCGGGCGTGGTCGGGTCTCCGTCGGTGTCCGGGGTGCCGTCGTCGTTGGTCGCGTCGGCGTGACTGTTGAGTAGCGTGCGGATCTTCGATAGGGCCGCCCGCGCGTCCAATTCGCCCGCCATCGCCTTGTCGATTACGGCCGTGATCGCGGCCTTGAAGCTGGCACTGATGGCGTCGTTGGTGTCGTCCGTTTCGGTGTCGGTCGTATCGTCGGTATCGTCGTAATCGTCTGCGGGCGCGGGGATCGTGGTGTCGTCGGCGGGGATGCTGGAGTCCATATCGGCCTCGGTGCGGCGGACGGGTATTGGGAGCTTGGCGCCCCACGCGACGATGTGTTGAGCGCTGAACGGCGCGGACCGGCCCTCGAAGAGCCCTTTGGTGGTCGCGGGCTGGGCGACCAAGTCGACGGACTCGACCTCACGGATCGCCTCCACGACCTCGCGCCCGTTGGGACCGCGTCGGGTGTCGCACATGGCGACGTGGCTGAACCCGAACAGGGCCGGGTTGCGCTCGGCGGCCTCCATCACCCGCTCGTACATCGGGTGGCTTTTTAGACAGTTGAGTCGCCCGCGCGGGCGCCCGTCGGGACCGGGACGCACGCGGGTGAACCAGCCGAACCGCCGGTCCACGGTGCTCTCGCGCCCGTGGTCGCAGTTGACCGGCTTGCCCTCGTACTTGCTGTAGTCGCGCTTGAAGACGCTGACGGGGTAGTCGCGCCCGTTGGCGCTGGCGGTGCCGCAGATGAGCACGTCGTCGATGGTGCCGGAGTCGCGGTTCACGCGCGCCCCGGCGAAGGGGGCGGCGGTGCGTTCGGTGAGTCGTTGGGTCGCCATGCCCGACCGATGGCAGAGCGGGCACGGGAGAGTTGCTCAGGGACTGGAAGGTTTCTTCGGTTTCGTTTTTGCCTTGCTACCGCTCTTGACCTTTTTGGGCGATGGTGGGGTAGGCGGAAGTGTCGGCGGTGGAGGTGGAGGTAATAATGGATCGCAACCCCGTACACCGGGCAGCGTATGTAAACGGATGCGTGTCGCGTGAGTAGCAGGCGACGGCGAAACGGTCATTCGCGGAGTCGGGTGCAATGTCACCGTGACATCGCCGGCGCAATGCTGTGGTGTGGGGGTGTGGCAGCCCTGCGTGCAAGTCGGGGTGAACTCGGTGCAGGCAATACGCGATAACCGGCCACTCCCCGCGAGCGCCTGTAGTGCGGTGAATAGTCCGCGTTGAACGTGTGTGTGCTGGTTGTTGAAACCCGCCGAGATGACGACGAGTTGCGGGTTTACTGCGGACAGAAAATCAGCCATCGAGCGCCGTTGAAGGTTCGGAAATGCGCTGCTTCCAGCGTAGGTGGTCGGCCACGCTCCGTGGTGCGGGAATTTGAGTACGTCTGCTTCCAGTACGGACGGATCGGCCTGATGTTCTTCGAGCATCAAGCTGATGCCCGTGAGTTGAATGTCGCCGGTAAAGAGTATGGCACGGGGCGGCTTTTTTCGTGGGCGGTATTCGACGCGCAGAACGCCGGATTGGTCGTTGGGAGATTGCCCTAAAAGGCCGGAACAGTGTGTATGTGTGGGATGAAGGATGCGAAGACGAATGGGATAGGAAACGAGGCTGCCGAAATCGTCGTGGTGCTCAAGGCTCGTGGTGAATGCGTCTTGCCAAGGTTGTTGCGACGGGTTATTGCGACTCACCGCCACGAGAGTTCGCAGGTACCGGTGGTAGTCCGACCCAGGACGGCTTTGCGAACGATCGTGGTTGTAGAAGAGGCCAATTAGTCGCCCGGTGAAATTGGTAAACAGGTCTTGCGCGCCGGATATATGATCTCCGTCGGAATGGGTAAAAAAGACTACGATCTCGTCGATGTTCCGAGCGGCAAGCGCGGTGGCTACCGCGATACCGTCAAACGAATCGATCACGAGGGCGCGCTTGGAATTGGGGAGGAAAACAACGGCCGCGTCGCCTTGGCCGACGTTGAGAAATTGAATGACCAGTGGATCGGGCGATCGGCTCACGTGTTGCTCGTCCCATTCGCTTGATAGCCCAGCATCCTCTCCAACTCAGGAACTGAGAGGTAGCCATACGGCAGTGGGCGGAAATCTCGCAGGAGCCATTCGTTCTTGCGAAGGTCGTCGATTTTTGTCTCACGCGGTGCGCGGCAAGTGAACCCACGCCCTTCTTCGAGCGCCCACCCTGGCATGAATTTCGGAATCGGTATCGTCACCGGCCCAGGGCGGAACGCAGCCCAAGACAGCTTGAGTGAAATCGTCTGGGCGCCAACATCGATACTGTGGACGGCTCCTTGCATCACACGCAGTTCCGTGTGTGGTGGCAGGTCCGCAACGTCTTTTCCGTGAGCGGCCCACGGATCGGTCATGCTCCGCAAGAACGTCATAATTTGCCGCTGGTCATCGGCGTTCAGTCCGTAGGTCTCGAACACCCGCTGATTTATCTCGCGGACCAGTTCCCAATAGGCATTCCCGCTCGGTTCCGGTTCTTCGTCTTCCATTCCTGGCAGCGACGGTGCGCTTTGCGACGTAGGAGCAGCCGTCATTGTGGGCGGATCCCAAGTCGGCGTGTCTACCAGATTCGCCGGGCGCGGAAGTCGCTCGAGTACCTCGACAAGCACCGCGATTCTAGGATCGTATGTCGCAGGGATGTTGAATGAAGTCCACTGTTTGGCTTGTCCCCCGCGTGCCGTGTTGTTCACGGCAGCGTATGCGTGCCCGATCGGTGAGTTAAGAATCGCACAGAGCCACCTTAACGTGGATTCTTGCGACACAAGCGACTCACCACCATCGAGTGGAATCTGCGAAAGGTTGCGAAACGTGTGCTCCCACCCTTCACGCAGAGTAATCACGATGAAATGCTTGCCCGGGTACCGTTGTTCGAGATCGACTGCCGCGATCAGCTGCGCCTGCTGGTTTGGATTTCCTTGAGAGGCAACGACGATTTTGGGGCTTTCGTAATGAAGCCAGTTCTCATGTCGTGGCCCTGGCCCCGTGCCTTGTTCCCAATACCCTTTGCCGTTTGCATGACACTCTTCCCAATCTGCTTCAGTAAGGCAGTATGGGCGAAGCTTTGATTGGAGATGGAAGTAGGGGACTCGGCCCGTTGCGGGCTTAGTATGGAACACCGGAGATTCATACTTCTTGTCTTTGGTATGGAGGAATCCCCAAACGACGTTTGCAAGATCGCCGAGAGCTGGTCTACCAGGCTGATTCAATTTGGAAAGGGAATCAACTGGGGCAGCAGTGATAGTCTCACCACCCAACATCGCTGAGTAGGACCAAGTCGGCAGTCCAGCGTCGCGGATTGCTGACCGCGCCTCTTTGCGGCGACTGAAGGTTTGTTCCACCCGAACTGCTCGTGGTGTGCCCGCTTGACCGGCGCGAACTTCAGCGACGATCACGCAAGTCGATACTTCCGCAGTGTCTCCTACAGTGCGTTCGGGTAATTCCCACACTTCGAGTAATCGAGCGTGATTGAGTAAATAGCTGCGGGCTACTTGGTGGTGCTGATCACCCTTCAGAAAACCCTGCGGTAGTACCATTCCAATGTATCCGCACTGCCCCTTCTCTCGTCGCCAGAGAAAATCGATCGCGCGTGTCAGAAAATCTCCGGCAGGTTCGTCGGAGTCGAACGGTGGGTTACCCACGAAGACCGATGGACGAATACCGAATGCCCTTGCTGGATCGAGATCGAGTGCGTTGCCGCTCACGATGTTCGGATACGCAATGCCGTCGCTTCCGCGCGAACGACTCCAGTACGCAAGGAGATAGGTTAACTTGACCAGCAGGAGTGCGACATCGTCGAGATCGTTGCCGCACACGCTTCGCTGCAGGTACGCGATCCGGTCCGAACCGGCATCGCGTTCGCGTGGGTCGTACAGTTCGGCTAACCGATCGGTCGTGGCTACGAGAAATGACCCGGAACCGCAGGTTAAGTCGCAGGTCACCCGCTCTGACGGACGAAGGTCTTCAAACGGGATGCGATCCACGATGCGCCGCGCGATCGGGAACGGGGTGTAGTGAACACCTTGCAATCGGAATTCATCAGTGATCAGTGCCTTCTGTGCGACGGCGAATCGCCGAGCCGGTAGATCGGCTTGCTCGTAGAGGTCACCGAGCATCTCGTGCGTGACTAGCCCGAAATGGACTGGCCCCGTGAGGTGGCCCAGTAGGCTCTCCAGCATTTCGTCGGCATCGTCCGGGAAGCCGCGATCGAGTATCGGCAGCTGCTGCTCGACCACATCGTCGAAGAATGAATCCCACTTTTGGCAGGCGTCATCGAGAAGCTTACGGGCATCGGTTGATTGCCCGCGACCCGCGCCGAGTGCTCCCTTGTCCTCCAGAATTCGGGCGGCGAGCAACGCCAGCGCGATCTTCGAGAACGCGACGCGGAGATTCGAGTATTTCGCGGTGAGGTATTTCTTGTTGTCGCTATTCCACCAATCCCCGAGTTGGTCTACGGCCGCTCGAATACCGCGGTGCAGGTATCCAACGAGGTTGCCTCGGAGCGCGTAAAGGTGGTTCTCGAACAGGTGCCGCTGCCCGGTGCGCAGCTCAGCGAGCCGCTCGCGCCGCACGTCGGTTTGGTGGTCGCGAAATGCCTTTTCGAGCGCCTTCGTATTCAGGGCCACACTTCCCGGAACTGCGGTCATCCCGTTGTGGCAGTTGAACCACACATCGACCCGTTGTTGTTCGAGTCCGATGATCGCAGTCGGTGCCGCTGTCGCGTTGAATAGCGCTCGTGCCCGGTTACGGCTCTCTTCGGTGCCGCTGGCCCTAGCCCCGATATCGACGGCCACCGCCGACGTGTTCCAATCTTGTTGGTCAGAGTTTGTAAACGCGAGAACATCGAGTCGGTCCGGGCTACCGGTGGGTCGTTCGGGTTCTGCTTGTCGCTTGGCGTTATTCTCAGCGTACCCTGGAGTGACACAATTTATCCTTGAGGAGCCTGGTGCTGTAGCGGAAGATCGGTGCTCACCGTAATCCGTTACCGGGAGAGGCTCCATGCGTCCCACGTACTCGTTCCCCGAGTCGGTTGTCGAAGCGATTGTGCGCGATCGGTACGGGCACCCGGACCCGCGCGTTCAGGAGCGCATGGAGATCCTGTGGCTCAAGAGCAAGAACGAGTCGCACGGGCGCATCGCCGAACTCGCCAACGTGTCCCGGTCCACGGTTCAGCGGACCTTGCACATCTTCGCGGCGAAGGGCCTCGATGGGATTCGGTCGTTCGGGTGGAAGGGACAACCCAGTGCCCTGACGCCACACGCGGCAACGATCGAACAGGAGTTCCGCAAGCACCCGCCTCACACGGCTCACGAGGCGGCGCGGCGGATCGAGGAGCTGACGGGCGTCCGACGAAAAGTGTCGCGGGTGCGCAAATTCCTCAAGGACGACCTGGGGATGAAGTGCTTGAAGGTGGCACCGATCCCGGTCCCGCCCAAGAAGACGATCGAGGAACACGCCCGAGCGCAGGCGGACTTTTTAAAAGGCGGACCTGGAACCGAAGTTGGCGGAGGCGCGGAGCGGTAAGCGGTCGGTGTACTTCGTGGATGCGTCGCACTTCGTATTGGCGTCGTTCCTGGGTTGGGTGTGGTGCTTCGTGCGGTTGCACGTGCGCGCGGCAAGTGGTCGGCAGCGGTACAACGTGCTGGGCGCGCTGAACGCGGTCACGCACGAACTGGTGACGGAGATCAACACGACGTACATCACCGCCACGTCGGTGTGCGCGTTGCTTCACACGATCGCGCGCCGGGCGGGCTCGGTGCCCGTCACGTTGGTGCTGGACAACGCCCGGTATCAGCGGTGCGTGTTGGTGCAGGACGCGGCCAAGCAGTTGGGGATCGAGCTGCTGTTCCTGCCGTCGTACTCGCCGAACCTGAACTTGATCGAGCGCCTGTGGAAGTTCGTGAAGAAGGACGTGCTCAACAGTCGGCACCATCAGGACTTCAAGAGGTTCCAGAGTGCCATCGACGGGTGCCTCGCGGATCTGCCGACCAAACATCGAGAGAAACTGGCGACTCTGTTGGCCCACAACTTCCAGACCTGGAACAATGTGTCACTCCTGGGCGCGTAAAGCATAACGTAACTGAGAATGCCTTCGAGGTTCGGGATTTGGTAGTCGCGCTGAAGGTAATCTGGTGTGTAGCCAACCCCTCCCAGCGCGGGGACGACCACGCGCGTGACGATTTGGCGAGTGTCGGCCATGTCGGAACGGAGTGTGATGTTATTTGGGCCGCTGAACGAGTATCGTTCGGATCGGCAGTGAGCTAGTCTAGCGCCGGGCTTGCGCCGGTCCAAGCTGGAATCAGTCGCAGATACAGGATTTTCAGTGACATCGCCGCAGCGCATCGTCTTCACTGACACTACCGGACTAAAAACGTTCGGAGGCCGGAAACGCTGACCGTTGTAGTGGTGAAGGACCGCGACCTCTACCCGAGCAACGGGCCGGTTGCTTCGTGGGGTTGGATAGTATTACCGGGCGGCAATTCTTTGCAAGGCGTTACACCCTTCCTACTTCTCCCACCCGCACCACCGCCCGCGGTTCGCGCATCGCGCCGCCGCGCGTGGCGTCGGGCGCCCAGAACGTGCCCGCGCCGCCGTTGATGTGGCGGCACCAGAACACGTGCGTGCGGCCCGTGCGCCGGGAACCGGCGCGACGCGCCACCGCCTCGAACCCCAGCGCCGACCAGAACTGGTTCGCGTCCAGGTCGGAGGCGCACCACAAGCACACCTGGCTCACGTCCGTGGGCAGGCGCCCCAGGAACTCGTTCACCAGCGCCGTTCCCATCTGGCGCCGGCGCGCGTCGAAACAGATCGCCGCCTGGAAGATGATCGCCAGGTCCGCGCGGCGCTGGTACGTCGCCTTGCCGTACAGGTAGCCCGCCGGGGCGTCGTTCTCCAGGGTCAGTAACACCCGGCGCCGGTCGATCGCTTCTTCCAGGGCCACGCGCGGCAAGTACCCGATCGCGTCGTGGTGGCGGCGCTGGAGGTGATCCAGGAACAGCCAGTCGGACGGCTCCGCGCCGCGCAGTGTCAGGTTGGTCATTCGGGACCGGTGGTCGTGGAGCGTTCGTCCCGGAGCTGGTGTTCTGGCTGCGGCGCGGTTGGCGCTTCGCCAGATTCGCGCCAGGGCAGGGGACTACCGACTGATGACCAACGACCGCGGATGAGTGACTTGCGCCGGCTGGAAACGAACGCGCCCCGGTGGACCGGGGCGCGGGCAGGGTGCGAATACCTTGGCACGTGCGGTTCGGGTGTGAAATAATCGACGGATCAACAGGGAGCAAAAATGCCCGATCCTGTAACTGCAGCCGCCGGTGTTACCGTCGGAGGTGCCCTCACATGGGCCTATGAGAACCGCAAACAGATTACGGAGGCGCTCACGTCTCTCAAAGATTGGTGGTGGAAGCCGGATAATCGCCCGATATTGGTACTCGGCCCCGGAGGGTGTGGAAAAACGACGCTCCTGCGCATTCTGGCCGGCGAGCGCGACTGGCTGATTGATAACCCCTGGATTTACAACGAGAGCACCGGGATCGAGAAGTGCCCACTTGCGGACGACCCGGATGTTCAGATTGTAACGACGCCGGGACAACCGCACCGGGCGAGTGTGTATTGGCCGGACCTCAAAGTGGATTTGGCCGCAGGGCGGTACCGTGGTATCATTCTCTTGAGCGCCTACGGGTATCACACGCTCGGTGAGGGGATTCGTCTCCGCGACCACCCGCTCTATCGGTCCAGGGTTCCGAAACCGACGCAAGAGTTTCTCACTCGGTACCTCCCGAACCGGCGGGGAGATGAACTTCGAGTTTTGAAGCAGCTCACCGAACCGCTTCGGTCCTGTCGGGAGCGCGTTTGGCTGCTGACTGTGGCTGCGAAAGCCGACTTATGGTTCGATGAATGGGACGAAGTGCAACGGCATTACACGACGGGTGAGTACGGACAGGCAATATCTGAGTTGGTCAGTGGTCTTGATCCGGCTCGCTTTCGTCACGATCTCGCCCTTGCGTCGCTCGTGATCGCGAACTTTTCGACCGTGACCGGGGATGCGATTCAGAAGAGCATTGCCGGTTACGACCACCAAGCCCAGATCGAGTCAGTGCGCCGACTCATCGAGAGAGTAATCGCGCTGAAGGATTGGGAGGCAGCGGTATGAAGAGCGAGGTTGAAACTGCGGAAGAGCGTCGCCGGCGCCAGTACCGGCGCACCGCGCGGGTACTCCGGGAATACACTGCGCGACTGTACCGCCTTGCGGACCAGTTCGCAGGTTATCTAGATAGCCAAAAAGGTGAAACGGTCGGGGCAGCACCTTGGGCTGTTTTACGCGATATTTGGAGGGTCGTTGCAATTCAGGAGGAGTTTAAAGCAGTAACTCTGATCGCTTCGCAAATGCTGGTTCACTACGATCTTGACGAGATTGAGAAGGCGGATCTCGCGTTGCGCTTAGCTGATGCCGAACATGCGATTAATTGTGCTGAGGTCGCCAGCAGTGCAATTGCGGACCGCTACGATATCCGATTTCCGCTTCGCAAGTCAGCTCCCAGGGGCGCGCCTGCTACCGGCCCACGACCGTAGTTGATTTTTTGTGAAAGTGGTACTGCAAACAGTCGAACCGAATTGTTTTGTGCGAGCATAGTGAACGAAATGCACCGGGTGCAATTCTCGGCGCATTTCGTTTTTTGCACTTTAGCACTCGCCCCTATCTCAGCACAGGAACAGGCGGTAGACGGGGTTCGCGGTTTCGTCCACGCACGGGTACCCGAGCGCGGCCGTGAACGCCTCGAACGCGGCCCGGTCGCCGGCGGGCACCTGGAGCCCGACCAGGATGCGCCCGTAGTCCGCGCCCTGGTTGCGGTAGTGGAACAGGCTGATGTTCCAGTCCGGGGGCATGGCCGTCAGGAACCGCACCAGCGCGCCGGGGCGCTCGGGGAACTGGAACCGGTACAGGCGCTCGTCGCGCGCCAGCCGGCTCGGGCCGCCCACCATGTGGCGGATGTGGTCCTTCGCCAGGTCGTCGTCCACCAGGTCCAGGGCCTCGAACCCCATGTCGGTGAACGCCCGGTGCAGCGCCCGCGCTTCCTCCCGGTCGTTCACCGCCAGGCCCACAAAGACGTGCGCCACGCGCTCGTCGGAGATGCGGTAGTTGAACTCCGTCACGTTGCGCCGGCCGATCGCTTCGCACAGATGCCGGAAGCTCCCGCGCTCCTCCGGGATCGTGACCGCGAACAGCGCCTCGCGTCCCTCGCCCGCCTCGGCCCGCTCCGCTACGAACCGGAGACGGTCGAAGTTCATGTTGGCCCCACTGGTAACGGCCACCAGCCCCAGGTCGCTCGGCCCGTGCTCCTCCGCGAATCGCTTCGCCGCGGCCACGCTCATTGCTCCTGCGGGTTCCAGAATACTGCGTGTGTCCTCGAACACGTCCTTGATGGCGGCGCACACCGCGTCGGTGTCCACGGTCACGAAAGCGTCCACGAGGTCGCGCGCGAGGCGGAACGTTTCCGCGCCCACGAGCTTCACTGCGGTGCCGTCGGCGAACAGCCCTACGTCGTTTAGTTGAACGCGCTCGCCGGACTGAACGGACCGGCGCATGGCGTCGGAATCGGCCATTTGCACGCCGATCACCTGGACCTCCGGGCGCACGGCCTTCACGTAGGCCGCGACTCCGGCGACGAGCCCCCCGCCTCCGATCGGCACGAAGATCGCGCGGAGCGGACCGGGGTGCTGGCGCAGGACCTCCATGCCGATGGTGCCCTGGCCGGCGATCACGTCCGGGTCGTCGAACGGGTGGACGAACGTGAGGTCGGACCGGGCGCCGAGTTCGGCGGCGTGGTGGTAGGCGTCGGTGTAGCTGTCCCCGTGGAGCACGACTTCGGCGCCGAGCGCGCGGACCGCGTCGGACTTCAGGCGCGGGGTGGTGACGGGCATCACCACGACGGCGCGGCACCCGAGGCGCCGGGCGCTGAGCGCGACGCCCTGGGCGTGGTTCCCGGCGGACGCGCAAATGACCCCCCGCGCGCGCTGGTCCGGGGACAGGCGGGCCATCTTGTTGTACGCGCCGCGGAGCTTGAAGCTGAACACCGGCTGCGTGTCCTCGCGCTTGAGCCAGACGGGGGTGCCCACCCGGGCCGAGAGGCGCGCGGCGCGCTCCAGCGGCGACTCGGCGGCCACGTCGTACACGCGGGCGGTGAGGATGCGTTGCAGGTAGTCTAACAGTCTGGCGTCCATCCGTTCCCTTACTGTAAAGGCACTTGCGGTACGGGGAATTGTACTGCAAGTGCCGGTGCGCGGAGCGGTGTGGGGAATGGCGGGGCGCCGACCATGAACCGCGGGTTAAGACTTCAGTTTTCACTTCACATCGCTTCGTTCGTTCGGCACAATCTCAGGACGTGCTCGCGTAATCACCGCCCGAATCAAAACGAGGTCGCCCGTGGCTCTCAAGAAGACGCTGCAGAAGATCGGTGAGTGGGTCGACGACGTCAGCAAAGCGACCACGGGTACGATCAAGGCCACGCTCGAAAAGGGACCGCTGCGTGACATGATCGATGACTTCGCCGGTATCGGCGGGCCGATCGGCCTTGTATTCAAGATCGCCAGCCGACAAATCCCGGACCCGACCGCCGAGCAACTCATCGCGTCGGAACTGAGCACCACGTTCTTCAATCAAATCCAGAAAGCCCGCGTTGAGCACCACGAGCTGTGCCAAGAGGAGACTTGGCGCGCGTTTGTTAAAGATCCCGAGGGCGGTGTCAAGAAGGCCAACGAACTGTTGGCGCGGGAGTTCTCGTGGCTTTCGCTTTTCGGGCGCAGCGGGATGCGTACCAGTCGGTCGTGGCCGCTCGTTGGCGAACTAGCTGACATTGCGGAAGCATGGTTCGCGGGGGCGTGCCGGGCCGACGGTCGGCTCACTCTGGAGAACCGCCGGACAATAGACGTGATCCGAGGGCGCACGGCTGACGCACTAGCTGAGACGGTCGAGAAATTGCTTCAGAAACCGGACGTGAAGGCGCGCTTGCAAGAATCGCTGGACGCTGCGGGGCGAAAGGGGTTGGAGTTGCTCGCAGAGGAGTTGTCAACAGTCCACCAAGTCCGGTTGTTCGGCGAAGTGCCGCAGGACGAACTTTTCATTCCGCCTCGAATTAAGTGCGCGGACTTCGACGGGCGCGTACCGCAGGGC
Source organism: Gemmata sp. SH-PL17 (assembly GCF_001610855.1). Classification (NCBI taxonomy): domain Bacteria; kingdom Pseudomonadati; phylum Planctomycetota; class Planctomycetia; order Gemmatales; family Gemmataceae; genus Gemmata; species Gemmata sp. SH-PL17. The sequence continues at coordinate 5,721,771 of NZ_CP011271.1, read as the reverse complement.
CGGACAGAGAGTGAGATTGATTGGGAGAAGGTACCCGAAATCAAGGGCTACGGAGCTGTATCGGGACACATTGCCGCGGCCCGCGCGCGACTCGTGGTTCTCTTTGGAGACATGGGCGCCGGGAAATCGTGCCTGATGCGCGTCCTCACTTCAGAAACAGCTAAGCAGTACGTTTCGGATAAGAAGCTACCGGTCGTGTTCGTGCGGTGGCGTGAAATTTACCAAAACTCGAACCTGCTTGAAGCCATCGCCGAACAAGTGCGCACCGAATACGGATTGCCGACCGAAGATCTCTCACGCCAGGATCGGGTGGTGTATTTCATTGACGGTTTCGATGAAATGAGCAGCCACCAGAACGAGATCGTGTGGCAGCTTTTCTTGAAGTTGGCGAAACTCGTTGATCGTGGGCACACAGTCGTCGTGGCAATGCGATCGGCTGTGGTGACAACCAACATTCAGACCGAGTGGCGGGAGCGGAAGGCGTTCGTAGTTCGCGTTCTACCGTTTGAGGAAGAGGAGGTGAGTGGTTGGGCGATTCGCTGGCGGATGCGCACCGCAGACGTGAGTGTGACCGATAAGCGTCTGCGGCAGCTGGCCGACAAGACTGTGACTGCCAATCCTTTGCTACTATACATGCTTGCTCGATACGTTCATCCATTAGCTGTTGGGGGGACGCGCTTGAGCCGAGCGGAAGTTTTCCGCACATTCGTGGACGAGACGATCTCAGGTAAACTCCAGAAAAGCGGTGAACAATTCCCTCTGCCGCCAGATATGAAAGACGGGTATCGGTTGCTGCTTCAGGAAATGGCGTATTTAGCCTCATGGCCGAAGTCCAATGGGAAGTGTTCGGAGGCACTACTGAAGGACATGCTCACCCCTGAAGTGTGTGAGAAACTACGATTCAAAGACGTGCGGACCGCATTCGTACTGCATTTTTTCGATCCCGGCGATGTACGCCAAAACGAATTCGAGTTCCAACCCGAGGGGTTTCGACAGTATCTTTTAGCAGAGTGGTGCGCTCGTGCGCTATTGGAGGTACACCAAGACCCGTTAGATTTTAAACCAAGTCTATTCCGCCGCAAACGCGATGACGCGATGCAGGCATTAGCACAATTTCCGTTACGTGAGGTAGAGCGACTTCTGCTCGATGAACTGGTCACGGAGTTCGGGCAATTGACAAAAGCCCCAGAGAAACTGGTAAGTCGGCTTCGAGCTTTCGGCTTCACACGTAAGCCGAAAGCAAGTGTCGATTTGATGAACCGGATTTTGCACGGTCTCTGGGCCGACGTTGTGGCTCCTCCGTCTCACGGCTGGAAGTCAGCTAATGTTGGTGTTCCTGATGGTCAAGTTATCCCGGATTGTTTGGATTCTCTCCGGTTGTTAGTTAACTATTGGGATCAGTGCCTGATGGGATATTTTGGATTGTCGCGTGGCCTCAGCGACGAAACGCCGATTCCCCACCCTGATGAGGAAGGGAGTATCAACCTGGGGCGATTCCTGCGGTTGCGCAGCGGCGTGAGGGATTATGATTGGCAGACAAATTTTAATTTTTCACGGCAGACGCTTGCAGGTATTGATGTACGGATGATTGCATTCGAGTCTGACAAATTCAGTTATTCGGATCTATCGGGAGCCGATTTTAATTGTGGATATCTTGGGTTTGTCGATATGACATGTGCAAATTTAGTTGGATCTGATTTGACTGATGTAATATTGAGACGAGCGAATTTAAGAGCAGCAAATTTGTCTGGTTCTATCATGCGTAAGGTTAATGCGAATGGTGCTATTTTTATTGATGCGAAATTGATTGGTTCGGATTTGATGGAGGCTAATCTGGTAGGCGCAGATTTAACCGGAGCGGACCTGACTGGTGCAAATTTAACTGATGCGAATCTGGGTGGCGTAGATCTAACAGGCGCTAACTTAAGCGGTGCAAACTTGGAGGGGGCCAGACTTCCGAAAGGATTTAAGCTCCCACCGGGCACCAAAGGCACGCCTCGGCCGGACGAAGGCGACTCGCCCGACGATGCGAAGCCCGAGGCGTCCTGAGTGGCGCGGCGGGCGCGGGAAGGGGCTGTCAGCTCGCGGGCTTTGCGGGTGCGTTTTGGTGCGCGGCAATGATCCGCGCCACCAATTCGGGCGGCAATTTCTTCAGGTCGTCGTCGGTTAGGCCGCCTAGCACATCCGTTGCGACCTTGCTCTTGTGTTCGGCGGGCATCCCGTTCACGGTCTGGGCAAGTTTTTCGGGCGTGGCGTTCGCGTACACGGCCTTTTCGAGTTCGTCCACGGGGCTAGCTCCCATCAGCTCGTTGTTGGGGGATTGTTCTCGGCGGCTAGCAGTTCGGCTATTAGTTTCTTGCGCGCTTCGGGGGACATCGTAGCTGCGGTTTGTTTCATCAGGTCGGTTTTGTGTTCGTCGGGCATCCCGCTTGCGGCTTGGGCTAGTTCTTCGGGTGTGGAGTTCGCGTACACGGCTTTTTTGTAGATGTCCATTTGAGCGAGCTTCTCCGCGAGGTGTTTGTTGTTGGGGAATCGTTTCTTGATGACTTCCGTTATTACGTGGGCCTTTTGCTCGTCGCCCTGAACCGCCGTCAACTTCGCGATGGTTCCGTCGACGACGCGGTCCACAACTTGGCGTTCCAACAGTGCCCGGTACTTTTTACCGCGCTCGCCGGTTGTGAGGAACTGTGCTGCTTCCTGGTATTTAGTTCGGGCTTCCTCGACCTTCTCCAGTGTCCAGTCCTTGAACGTGGTCGTCAACGTCGGATGGATCTGGAGAGCGGGGAGCGGGGCATCGTCTGCCGGTGACGCGAGGCGCGCGTCGACCGCGCGCTCCCATTCCTTGGTGTTATCATAGAGCAGTTTCCCCTTCGGGCGCTTGCCGCCTCGCGCGTCCGCTGAGTACGTTGCGTCTTTTTTCCCGCCCCCCGGGAACCCGGTTACGAACGTCGCTCCCGAGGTCGGGTCCCCGGGGATCCCGGACCCGAAGTGGAGGCTGCCAATTACGACGGGCGTGTTCGGGTGCGCCGCGAGGATGTAGTTCGCTTCGGTCAGCTTCGCGTCGGGACTCGTTTCGGTGTGGACGACGCTTCGGGGGCCGCCCGCTTTCTCGCGCACCTTAATGTCCGTGAGGTGGTAGAGCGAACCGTCGGCGCTGTGAAAGTCGTACCCGTCTCCTACCATCTCAGGTATTGTAACCGCGCTATCGCCGGCCGATTGCCACTTCGCGCTTGGCCCTAAAATCAGGGCGCCTCCACCTTCCGCGAGTATCAACGCCTTATTACTTGCGTGCTGACTCGCTGCTTTGAGGATTTCTAATCGTTCTGCATCAGTTTTTTTATCAAAGAGCCCTTTCAGGGCGGTCACGGACGGAACCACTTCTGGTTCGGGGGCCGCGGTTCCGACCGTCTGATCGTTCGGTGTGCCGGAACTGAGTAGCGCGTCGAGCTTGGCACGCTGGGCCGGATGGGTGACCTGCGCGCGCAGTTCGTCGGCCTTCGCGGGATCGCTCTTTGCGGCCTGAATATCGTCCTTATGGACCCACTGGCCGTGGTCGTCGCGCGGGTGGTCGGCCTCGTTGTAGTTCTCCCGTACTCGGCGCGATTCGCCCACGGGGGCCGCGTTCGGGGAGGAGCCGTCGCCGCCGGCGCTGCCCGGGGGTGAGGGGAACGGGCCGCCCGGCCCCGCCCCGCTCGGGGGTTGGTCCGGGGGCGCGAACTTCTTCTGCCACGCCAGGATGTTCGCCGCGACCACCTTTGGGTCGCCCCCGCGCTTGCGCACGAACTCGATCGGGTCCGCGCACTTTTGCTGGTACAGCGCCAGGAACGTTCGCGCTTGTTTTTCTTCGTCCGCGATCACCACCGGGCGCGCGGTCGCGATCGGGCGCACGCGCTGGGTGGTGCCGCGCGGGAGGCGCCCGGTGCGCTCGCAGAACTCGAGCACCCGACGCGCGACGGCACGCGCGAACCCCTTGACCTTCTCCTGTCGGGCCTCGGTGATGCGGACGAACGGCGAGCCGGTGACGAGTACGCTGGCGAAGCTGGCGTCGGCGTCGCCCGAGAAGTAGCTCGGGCACCCCCAGCGGAATCCGACCCCGCGCAGGAGCAGCGCTTCCACCTGGGCGTACCCCGCGACCCCGGTCGCCACCGGCCCCGGCTGCACCTGGCGCCCGGCCTCGGTACGGATGATGCTTCCCGGTTCGTAGTTCTGCACGTCCGTGGTGCGCGCGGGCGACCCGGGCGCGGCCTTGGGGCGCGAGTAGTCGGTGCCCGACTGGATCATCGCGCGGACCTGGGCCTCGGTCGCGGTGGGGTACTGCTCCCACCATGCGATGGCGGACTGGAGCCGGGCCACGTGGCCCATGTTGTCCAGTAGGCCCAGGACTTTGCGCAGGTGCTCGGCAACAGAGAAGAAGTCGGACAGCCCGCGCTTCACGGTGCGGTCGACGTTGGCCTTCGCGCGCACGTATTCCGACGACCGGACCTCGCGCCCGTCGTCGGGGTTATCGGGCCGGCACAGCCAGAGCGCTTCTTCGCACTCGTCATCATCGTCGGTGCATTTGATGCCCCAGCCCCAGGGATCGGTGGTGCTGGCCCCGGGCGGGGTGCGGATCAGTTCGGGTTCGACGTGGCGCACATGGGGCAGGCCGTCGGAGCGCGCGTCGCCCGTGAAGAACCGGAGCGTGCACTCGCCCTCCACGATGAGGCGCGTGCGGCACTCGGCCTCGCGGTCGTGCTCGCCCTCGCCCCACTCGGCCAGCTCGCGCCACTCGTCCCAGGCCTGGGTCGCTTCCTTCACGATGGGGTCGACGTCGGGCTCACCGTCCCCGTCCGCGTCGATGGGACCGCTGGCGCTGGCCCCGGGAGATTGCCCCCGGAGCACGAACGAGACGCTGATCGGTCCGATGAAGTTGGCGACGTGATCCCGGAACCCGAGTGCGAGGTGGTTGCGCTGGCACAGGTCGCGTGCGAGCGCGACGTGCTGGCGCCAGTCCTCTTCGTTGAGGTAGGTGATGGGCGCGTGGGTGCGGTCCTGGTCGCGCGTGCCGGGGCGGTTCCAGCGCCACGCGCCGAACCCGGGGAACCCGTCGCCGGCGTCGAGCCAGTCGGTAGGCGAGATGAGGTTGTCGAGGTTGAGGAGCGTCTCTTCGACGCGCCGAGTTTTTGCTGCGAGTTCGCGGCGCAGAAGGCCGAGCCCGTCCGGTTCCGGGGGCTGGCCGAGCGTGCGGAGGCGGGAATTGGGTGTGGCCGGCATAACCCGGCCGATGGCGTGATCTGCGGGGCTGCCAGGGTGGATGCGCTAATCGAACCCGCGCTCGAACGCGAGGCCCGGCCACTCGGCTTCGAGTAGGTGCGGCCAGGTGCTCTCGGAGCCGGGCGCCGACGGGGGCAGCGCCAGTACGTGCATCTTGCGCCCCCGGAACCCGAGCTGGCACTTGTGCCCGTTGCGCCACCCGTGCCGGACGTGGTCCCGCGCGCCCGCGACGTCCGTGAGGCGCACGCGCTCGATCGGGTGCCGGGCCAGGAGCGCGTCCGCGTGGGTGAGCCAGTTCGCGGCGGAGCACTGGACCGCCTTGACGAACCCGCGCTGGGTGAGCGACACCCACGGTAGGGTACCGCTCCGCGCGTACACGCACAGCTTGTTGAAGATGTCCTCGCAGGTGGCCGCGGCGTGGTCCTGCGGGACCGGCGCGAACGGGAACCACTCGCTGTACGTGGGCCAGATGAGGGCCTGGCGCGCGAGCAGCCCGAACAGTTCCGGGTAGCGCTTGTGCTCGGCCGCGGTGCGGGCGCGCGGGGCCGGGCAGAGGCCGGCGCGCGCCATGCGGCGCAAGAGGTCGGCGAGTCGCACCTGCACCCGGATGAACTCGGCGCGCACCGGCTGGGCGTGCTCGTCCAGCCAGTCGGCGAACATCAGACGGGGCGTGTCCTCGTCCGGGCGGGCCAGAATTGTAGCGAGAAGGGCGGGCTCATCGGTCACGGCATCACGCTGGGCTTGGGCATACGCGCGACCGGCGGTTCGTATCGCACGCGGCTCCTTCTTACCACACTCGTGACCCGTTTGGAACAATTAAGACGAACTCTACATAGAAACTATAAGCATTACTTGTGCGCTTAAGTTACAAGCTCCTGCATCCGCAGGACGGCGGTGGCGAGCGCGTCCGGGCCGTCGTCGTGTGCGCCGTGCGGAAAATCCCGCAGTTGTTCGGCCAAAAGCCGGCCGCCGGGCGTGTTTTTGACGCGCAACTGTCCGCGCCGCAGGTAGTCGTTGAGCGCGCGAATCCGCACCGGTTTGGGGCGCGAAACGATCGTTTCGGTGTACTTCAGCGCGACCGGCCGGCCCTGCGTGTGGCGCTCCCGCAATAATTGTTCTGCGGCCGGTGTGAACAGGCCCATCGTGTTGTTCACTTCGGCGATCAACTCTTCCGGGCGCCACGCGGCCGCGATGTCGATCGCGCGCTCCACCCAGCCCGATTCGCGGCGCAGTTCACAATCGGCGAACAGGGTGCCGAACTGCGACAGCCCGAGCAGCACGTGCGCCTGGTAGTCGGATTTCTCGCTCGTGCCCTTCGAGGGGTCGAGACTCTGAATTTTGAACACGAGGTCCGCGGGCCACGAGTCGAAGAAGAAATCGGTGCGATCGAAATATTCGGCGGGCCACTCGGCGCCCTCGGGTACACCGGGCACGCCCTGGTACTCGGACTCGAACGCGGTCGCGCCCACTTCGGCGCGCTTGAGCATCAGTTCCACGATGGGGAACCGGTCCGGCCAGTAGACCTCGGCGCCGCGGTCCATCTCGGGCTTGTTTCGCGCATAGAAGGCCCGCGCCGTTTCGAGCTTGTTGCCGTCGGCGAGGTTGGTCGCGAGGCGCTCGAACTCGTCCCACAGGTCCGCGCGCTCGGGCCAGGAGAGGACCGCGCGGTAGGTGCGCCCAGTCCACCCCGCGAGTTGGCCCAGGCGCACCGCCACGGACTCGCGGTGCAGGGCGCTGCCCACCGCCAGGTAGTTGGTGCGCTCGTCGCCGGCCGGGAGCACGTCGCGCGTGGCCCAGTCCCAGGCGTGCTGGCGCAACTCGGCGCTGCGGATGTCGGCGTTCGATTGGACGTCGTCGAAGATGATGAGTGACGGGCGCGCGGACCGGTTCCGGTGCCCGCGGATCTTCTTGCCCGTACCGAACGCCTCGATCACCGCGCCGTTTTTCAGGCGCAACTTGCTCTCGTTCCACTCGGCCCCCGGCGCGCACGCGGTGCGGTACACGGACGCGAGGCGCTGGTTGGTTTCGAGTTCCAGGCGGATGTGGCGCAGTTGGTTGTTGGCTTGCGTGCTGCAATCCGAGAGGATTGCGACGTAGGGCTCCCAGCCCTCCAGGGCACAGCGCAGGGGATACGCGAGGGTCTTCCAGGTGCTCTTGGCGGCGCCGCGCGGGGCGATGATCGAGCGCCTGGTGCCGCGCGCGAGGTGCAGGTTGTGGAGGTCCGCGTCGAAGTCGCGGTGGAGCAGGGCAGGGGGGTACGTGCCGAAGTAGTGCGGCAGGAACCGCGCGTTCCACTGGGCCGGGGTGAGGGTGGATGCGTCCCAGCGCTCCAGGTCCGGCTCCAGGAGGGGCAGGTCTTTAGCCCGGAGCCCCAGGGCCGCGAACAGCGCGGAGTCCAGCGAGGAGGGCACGTTTGAGGTCATCGGGGATCTTCGACAGGTCGATCGGGGGGCGGTCCGGGACGGGCACCGGCTTGAACATGCCCAGGTGCTTCGCGATGAGGGCCAGGGCCGATACGCGGGCCGCGTGGCTGGCCCCCTGGCCCTCGAACTCGGCCTCCTGCTTGAGGCGCTCCAGTACCCACTCGTGGGTGGTGTCGGCGCGCTCGGCCCGCGCGAGTTGCAGTTCGGCCACGCGCTCGCGGACGCTAACATTTGCTAACAATCTGGCCGCCCCGGTGCGCGCGGCGCCGGCGGTCTTCGCCTTCGGGTACGCGCGCTGGTACGCCGCGGACCCGTTCAGGTCGATGACGTATTCGAGGCAGAAGGTTTCGTGGCGCGCTGACAACATGCCCGGCCGATGTCACGTGTGGCAGCGCGAGGAGAAGGGGCGGCTGTGAATCGACATTCTAACCGACGTGTGAAACGGGGGGTTCAGGGGGAGGGGAAGGAAAAAGGAGCGGAAGGAAAAAGGAAAAAGGAAAAAGGAAAACAGAAGAGAACCCGGGCGCGGGCGAACCCCGCCCGCAAGGGCGGTGGGTGGCGCCACCCCTGGCGCGCCAGGGGTGGGGGCGCGCCAGGGGTGAAGGCGCGCCGGGTGCGTGGAGGCGCGCCGGGGGTGGGGGCGCCAGGGGTGGGGCGCCCCAGGGGTGCGTGGAGGCGCGCCGGGGGTGAAGGCGCGTCATTGCCGGGTGGAGGCGCGCCAGGGGTGAAGGCGCGCCAGGGTGGGCGCGCCCGGGGTGGGGCGCGCCCGGGGGGGGGGCGCCCGGGGTGGGGCGCGCCCGGGTGGGGGCGCGCCCGGGGTGGGGCGCGTCATTGCCCGGGTGGAGACGCGCCGGGGGTAGGGGCGCGCCAGGGGTGGAGGCGCGCCAGGGGTTGCGCATGCGCTTCACCCCTGGCTACTCGCGGCCGCCCCATTCGGGGCTTCATTGGTGGTTTTGAGCCCCGGTAGGGGCGCGGGCCCGTAGCCAGGGGTGGAGCAACGCGCAACCCCTGGCGCGCCTCCACGCAACCCTGGCGCGCCCCACCCCTGGCGCGCCCCCACCCGGGCAATGACGCGCAACCCCTGGCGGACCTCCACGCACCCCCGGGGCAATGACGCGCACCCCGGGGCAATGACGCGCCTTCACCCCTGGCGGACCTCCACGCACCCCGGGGCAATGACGCGCCTTCACCCCTGGCGCGCCTCCACGCACCCCCGGCGCGCCTCCACGCACCCCCGGCGCGCCTCCACGCACCCCTGGCGCGCCCCCACCCCTGGCGGACCTCCACGCACCCCGGGGCAATGACGCGCCTTCACCCCTGGCGCGCCCCCACCCCGGGCGCGGGCGAACCCCGCCAGCAAGGGCGGTGGGTAGCGCCACAACCAACACGCACCCGGGAACGCCTTCTTGAATTCGGCAAATCGGTCGCGTAGGCTTTGAACCGTTGGCTCGTGTGGCGTCCACCGGGCCGCGTTCAAGTGCTTGTATTGTCACTTCGGGAGCCGGGTCATGAGTCACCGAGTTGCGCTTCTGTGTACCGCTCTGGTCGTCGCCGTGTTCGCACCCGCGCGCGCCGCCGACGAAAAAGACGACAAGAAGGCCACACAAGGAACGTGGGCGTATGAGACGCTGGAGTGGAACGGGAAGAAGATCCCCTTTAATCAGATCAAGATGACCACCGTCACGTTCGACGGCGACAAGTTCGCCATCAAGATCGGCGACAAGGTGACCTCGTCCGGCACCCACAAGTTCGATTCGACCAAGTCGCCGAAGACGTTCGACGCGACCGTCACCGAGGGCGAGGGGCGCGGGACCACCATGCTCGGGATCTATAAGCTCGATGGCGACAACCTGACCGGGTGCATCAACCTGACCGGGCGCGAGCGCCCCACCGAGTTCAAGACGACCGAGAACTCGGAAACGGTCCTCATGACCGCGAAGCGCGCGAAGAAGTGAGACCCGAGGCGCGGGCGGCGCCCTGGGAGCAATTACGAGAGCAACGGGACCGGCCCCGGAGGGGGCGCCAGGCGGGTCCGACTCGGCGTCAGCTATCGGGGGCCGAATCGAGGACCGCGCGGACCTTTCGCGCCAGCCCCAGGGGGGAGAACGGTTTCTGGAGGAACGCGCCGGTCGCTTCGACGATCCCGTGGCGCACCACCTCGTCGTCCGTGTAGCCGCTCATGAACAGCACCTTCAGGTCGGGGCGCGCCGCGCGGACCGTCTCGCTCGCTTCCCGCCCGCCCAGGCCCGGCATCACCACGTCCGTTACCATGAGGTGGATCGGCCCCGCGTGCGCGCCCGCCAGTGCCACCGCCTCGCGCCCGTCGCGGGCCTCGATCACGGTGTACCCGTGCGACTCGAGAACGAACTTCGCCAGGTGCCGGACCCCGTCCTCGTCCTCCACAAGGAGCAGCGTCTCGGTGCCCCGCGCGGCCAGGGGCAACGCGGGCGCGGTGCCGTCGCCCTCGGCCCCGGTTTCGGTCGTGGCCGGCAGCAGGATCGTGAACGTGGTCCCCGTTCCGATGGCACTGGACACGTCGATGTGCCCCCCGTGCGCTTTCACGGCCCCGTACACCATCGCCAGCCCCAACCCGGTCCCCTTGCCCGATTCCTTGGTCGTGAAGAACGGCTCGAAGATGTTGGCGCGCACCTCGGCCGTCATCCCGGCCCCGGTGTCCGTCACCGTGAGCTGCGCGTACCGCCCCGGCTGGAGCTCCGGGTACGCGACCGAGCCCGGCGCCCCCAGGCGCACGTCGCGCGTTTCGATGCTCAGGCGCCCGCCGCCGGGCATCGCGTCGCGCGCGTTCACGGCCAGGTTCACCAGGATCTGTTCGATCTGGTTCCGGTCCGCCCGGACGTGTGCCAGGTCCGGGGCCAGGACCGTGGACACGATCACGTCCTCGCCGATCAGGGGCTTCAGCATCTTCGTGGACAGCGCGACGACCTCGTTGAGATCGAGCACGCGCGGCTCGACGATGGTCCGGCGGCTGAACGCCAGGAGCTGGCGCGTCACCCCGGCCGCGCGGTTCCCGGCCTCCCAGACGACCCGGACCCACTCGCGGTTCGGGTCGCCGGCGGGCATGGCCCCCATCAGCACTTCGCTGTACCCGTTGATGATGGTGAGGAGGTTGTTGAAGTCGTGCGCGACCCCGCCCGCGAGCCGCCCCACCGCTTCCATCTTCTGCGACTGGCGCAACTGGTCCTCGAGCCGCTTGCTCGCGGACAGGTCGCGCACGATGCCGATGAAGTGGCGCTGGTCGTCCAGGGTGAACTGCGACACTTCCAGGTGGAGCGGGAACTCGGAGCCGTTCTTCCGCAGGCCCACGACCTCGCGCCCGGCGCCCAGGATCCGGGCCTGCCCGGTCCGCACGTAGTGCTCGATGTACGAGTCGTGCTGGCCCCGGAACGGCTCGGGCATCAGGACGCGGACGTTGTGCCCGACGACCTCGGAGGCCGCGTACCCGAAGGTGCGCTCGGCCGCGCGGTTGAACAGCAGGATGCGGCCCGTGACGTCGCTCGTGATGATGCAGTCGTCGGCGTTGTCGATGACCGAGCGGAACAGGGTCTCGGCCCGCCGGCGCTCGGTGAGGTCGCGGACGATCTGACCGAACGCCCAGATGCCCCCGGTGCGGTCCCGCATCGCGGACACCGAGGTGAAGGCCCAGAACCGGGTGCCGTCCTTCCGAACGCGCCAGCCCTCCTCGTCCGCGCGCCCGGAACGGGCGGCCGCGTCCAGTTGGCGCCGGGGGGCCTCGCGCGCGACGTCCTCGGGCGGGAACAGGCGCGCGAAGTCGGCCCCGATGATCTCCTCGGCCGCGTACCCCAGGAGGCGCTGGGCGCAGGGGTGCCACACGGTCACGCGCCCGGACGTGTCCATTACGAAGACCGCGTAGTCCTCCACCGCGTTGAACAGCAGCAGCAGCCCCTCGACCGCGGTGTGAACGGTGAGCGACGCGGGGACGGGCAGCGATTCACCGGTTCCGTTCATGGTGCGACCTACGACCCGGGCCAGGTGCGAAGCGAATGCGAGAAGGCGTGCGTACTATTGGAAGGTTATCAAATCGCCGCATCGTGTGTCACCACTAGAGTTTATTTGTTATCCGATGGTTGAAGGGCCGCGCGGGATCTACCCCCTGAATGGGGTGTGGAAACGCGAGGTTGTGCTGGTGATAACCCGCAGGCGCCCGGTGCGAAACGGCGCGCGGTCTGGAGTCGCTCGCGCCCGAGGGGTGTGGTGTCGAGGACCGGTGCTTGTGACGCAGGGGTGAAGGGTGTCGGGTGCGAGAACCGGGCGCCGGTAGACCCCGCCCGCACGGGCGTGGCGCCCGTGCCGCCTATGCCGGTGCCCGAACGGGGCACCTAATTCCGCCCGGGGCGCGCTCTCGGGAAATAGTCGCGCGCCCCTGGAGCGCGACGCCCTCAGTTCGCGTGCGGGTCGTTGAGGCGCTTGCCGGCGTCCGGGTGCGTGTGCTTCTCGGCGCGGGTGCGCAGTGTGTTCTTCCAGCTCGCGGACAGCGTCGGTAGCGCGGCCAGTTCCGCGGCCTGCGCGTAGTCGGACTTCAGGTGGTGCATCACCCGGTTGGCGCGCTCGACGGTCCAGTGCGGTTCGGGGCGCTCGACCAGTTCCAGTGGAAGACCCGCTTCTACTACTCCTTCTTGCAGCACCCGGAAGTACCACCCGGTGAAGCCGGTCTGCTGCACGCGCAGCGCGAGATCCTTGACGCGCCACCGGCGGGCCAGCTTCCAGCACGGCTGGCGCGGCTGCGACACCTGGAGGACCGCGGCGCCGACCTTCCACACGTCCCCGATGCACACGTCCGGCTCCGCCAGCGCGCCGACCGTGAAGTTCTCCCCGAACGCGCCGGGCGGCAGCTCGTCGCGGTTGAGGTCGGCGCGCCAGTAGGCGTAATGGACCTCGGGGTACACGCAGACGGCCTTGTCCGGCCCGCCGTGGTTCACGAGATCGGCCTGCCCGTCGCCGCTCAGGTTGGTGCGCCGCAGCGCGACCGGCCCGGTCACGGGCGCCTTGATGAACCCGGTGGTCCACGGTCGGTCGGCCGGGTCCGCGGCCCCCTCCTCGCCGAACGTTTGCGGCCCCCCGACCTGTACGGACACCAGCACCGGTCCGGTCATTCACGTCTCCGTTGGTTCGTTCGGGTGCGCGTCTGCGCCGCCTCTGGGGAATCAATCGCAGTTACGGACTCTGGCCCCACAGCTTCTTTTGTACGCGGTACGCGGTGCTCCGGTACAGGTCGACGTCCAGTGTCAGCACGGCGATTGTCGTGTCTTCGACCGCGAACGTGAGCCACACCCACGAGCGCTCCTGAATTTGGATGAGAATGTCCTTGTACTCGCTGTCGAACTCGTTATCGATGACCGCAACGGTCACGTCCTCGAACAGTCCCAATTTCTTCAGTCGCGTCTGAGCGATCGGCAATTTCGCGCGATTGAGAAGCCGGCCGGGGTACAACCCCAATGCGTACAGCTCATTTAAGATCACCGAGTCGGGGGTGTGGACGTTCCCATCGACTTTGATTCGCGCGACGCGATCCGGCCTCGGCTTCTGCGACAGGACCGGGCACACCGACAGCACCAGAGCCAACAGCGCGCACCACATGGCTTGCCTCCGGGAAAGCGGGCCGGAAGTGTACTCATAGGCACGCGCAGAGGGCAAGCGGAAGTGACCGACCGGAGAGCGTTCGACACGCACCGCCATCGGACGGGCGCTGCCTGTCTACATCTGGGGTCCGCGGCTCTGCCCTTCACCCCTTCACCCCTTCGCCCACCCGCCTGTCATCAGTTCCCGGCCCGGACCACCCCCACGAGTACGCCGATGACGCGGTTGTCCTTTTTGGGGTCGAGCTTGATGCCGGCGAGTTTCGAGTTACACGGCTGGAGCCAGATCGCGCCGCCCGCGCGCTGGCGGAACACCTTGAGCGTGAGTTCGCCGTCGATCATGGCCACCACCTTCTCGCCGTCGGCGGCCTCGGGCGCGCGCCGGACGGCCACGAGATCGCCCGGGCCGATCAGCGCTTCGATCATACTGTCGCCCCGGACCCGGAGCATGAAGACGTCCTCGCCGCCGAACACTCTCTCGAACTCGAAGTGCTCGGGCTCGCCGTCCCCCGGGGGCGGGATCGGCGCGCCCGCGGCCACGTCGCCCAGTACCGGTAGCGTGAACCCGGCCGGCGCGCCGACCAGCTCGATGCCCCCCGGCCCCCCCGTGAGGCGCAGGTGCCCGCGGCGCGCGAGCTGGTCCAGGTTGTAGCCCACGGAGCGCGTGGAGGACCAGCCGCACGCGCGCGCGATCTTGGGCCACGACGGGACGCCGCGGCGCGCGCGCAGTTCGGCGCGCAGGAACTCCAGCAGTTTCGCTTGAGACGGACTCAGGGGTTCGCGCTCGGCCACGGTCGCGCACCTCGTTACTAGTTTTAGTAATTCCGCTTGACACCCTCGCAGTTATCGCGTACTAAATCTAGTAATACTGAACGCGCGATCAAAATACAAGCGCGGGAGTACATTCCACCGGGGCGCTTCTGCCCCCGATTGCCAACGGGCGCGTTCCGCCCCGCCCACAGATCTTCCAGGAACCCCCAATCGTGGCGAAGAGAAGCCGCATCGAGATCGGCCGCGCGATCCTGCGCCTGGCGGCCGACGGGGAGCTGCGCCCGCTCGCGGACCTGAGCGGCGCGGCCGGTGCCCCTCCGGTGGTGATGCTCCGGTGGGTCATCGAGGGCCGGCGCGGGGCCCACCTCGACGGCGTGAAGCGCCGGGGCGAGTGGTGGACCACCCCCGCTGCCGTGGCCCGCTTCCTCAAGGCGTCCGCCCCCGCCGACGCGCCCGCGTGACGGGGCGCCCCAGTGTCTCAACACCCGTCCCTGTCCCCATCCCCAACCCCGGAGACCGAACCGTGGACGAGTACCAGCGTAAGATCACGAAATTGCTCGATGAGGCGGCCGACGATCTGGGCGCCGACGACTTCGACGAATTGCTCGACACGATCACCGACGAAATCATCGAGCGCCAGGACATGAGTGAAGACGGCGCCGACGACTTCGACGACGAGTAACCCTTCTTGCCTGAAGGGGTGAGAGTCTGAAAGGGTGAACGGGTGAAAAGACAAAAACGTAGGCGAAACGAGCCGTTTTTCTCACCCCTTCACCCGCTCACCATTTCACCCCTTCTCTTCACCGAAGTCCCCTTCTCTTACCCCGACGTCCCGATTCCCGCACCGAAGGAGAAGTGTGCCGTGTCCCAGCGCGCCACCAGTAACCGCTGCAACCACCCCCGCGTGCTCGTGTGTGTCGATCCCAACGGTACGGAGATCTGGCGCTGCCCCGTCTGCGTCACGGACCGGGTCGTACACTGGGCGCCGCCCCGGTTCGACCCGCCGGCCACGTTCCGCGAGCGCCCGTGCCACGACGACGAGGACGACCCCGCGTTCGAGAACGCGGTCCGCGCGCTCGAAGACGCGCTCCGGGACTGATCGCGCCGACGATGGTGGGGGCGCGCCAGGGGTACGTGGAGGCGCGCCGGGTTGGGGTCCGCCCGGGGTGCGCGTCATTGCCCCGGGGTGCGTGGAGGTCCGCCAGGGATTACGCGCATCATTGCCCGGGGTGAGGGCTCGCCAGAGGTTGCGCACATCATTGCCCGGGGTGAGGGCTCGCCAGGGGTTGCGCGTTGCTCCACCCCTGGCTACGGGCCTGCGCCCCTACCGGGGCTGAAAACCACCAAGGGAGCCCCGAACGGGGCGGCCGCGAGTAGCCAGGGGTGGAGCAACGCGCAACCCCTGGCGGACCTCCACGCACCCCGAGGGCAATGACGCGCCCCCCCCTGGCGGACCCCACCTCGGGCATCGATGCGCACAACCCCTGGTGGACCCCCACGCACTCCCTGGCGCGCCTCCACCTCGGGCATCGATGCGCCCGCAAGGGCGGCGGGTAGCGCCGCTGCAATACGCACCCTGGGAACCCACGCGCCCCGGGAACCTATGGAGAACCGGCGTTTTGACACCCGTGACTACCATCGCCTGGCACGCGCGCGCGGACGACCTCGCGCGCTGGGCCGCGCTGCGCATCGTGAACCGAACCGACCGCTGCGGCGGGTGCTGGGTCGATACCGGGGGCGTCCACCGGACCACGCGCCCCGTCAAAGGCCCGAGCCCCGGGTTCGTGAACCACGAGCTGCTCGCCCGGCACTTCCGCGCACGCGGCACGGCGGACGTCATCGGGCTGCACGCGCTGGGCACGGACGGGGCCGGGAAGTGGGTCGGGGTCGACATCGACGCCCACCCGGGTACCCCCACCGACCCCGCGGTCAACGAGCGGTTCGCGCGAACCCTGTACGACGACCTCCGCGCGCTCGGGTTCGCCCCGCTCCTCAGCGAGTCCAACGGCACCGGCGGGTACCACCTGCGCGCGCTGTTCGCGGACCCGGTGGAGGGGCCGGTCCTGTTCGCGTTCGGGCGCTGGCTCGTGCGCCGGGCCGGGGAATTCGGGTTCCCCCGGCCACCGGAGGTGTTCCCCAAGCAGGCCACGCTCGACGGTTCGACCAAGTTCGGGAACTGGCTCCGGCTCATCGGGCGCCACCACGCGCGCGACTTCTGGCCGCGCGTCTGGTCCGGCGCCGGCTGGCTCGAAGGCGCGAGCGCTGTCGAACACGTCCTGGGTCTAACGGGCGAACCCGCGTCGCTGATCCCCGACGCGGCCCTGACCTATAACCCGAATCCGCCCGCGCCCCGCGCCCCCGTCCCTACCCAGGCGCCCGCCGAGGACGTGTTCGCGTCGTTCAATCGCTCCCAAACAATGGAAACAATGGCCGCGCTGCTCCAGGCCCACCGGTGGGAGCCCGCGGGCCGGCGCGGGCCGCGCTGGGACTTCCGGCGCCCCGGCAAGAACGGGGACAAGAGCGGGAACCTGATGCTCGTGTCGGGCGTGCCCATCTTCTACGGGTTCACCGACGCGGCCGGCATCCCGGACCACCGCGGCCTGAACCCGAGCCAGCTCCGCGCCGCGCTGGAACACGGCAACAACTTCGCCGCACTCGCCGAACGGCTCCGGACGGAGGGCTACGGCCCACCTCGGCGCGCCCCAATTCCCAGGCCCACAGAGGCCCGTTCCACAAGAACCAGCCCCGCAACGAAAGCCCCGGACGCGCCCGAAGCGCCCCCGCCCCAAGACCCCGTCCACGAAGACTTCCTCGACCCGCACCGACTGGGCCGGTTGCTCGTTCCCCGAATCGGGGATCTGCCCACACTGATCTACCACCGGGCCGAGTGGTGGGAGTGGAAGCGCGGGCGCTACGTGACCGTGACCGACGACGATTTCAGCAAGCGCGCCTGGACCATTTTGCGCGAGGAGTGCGAGGCCGATCACCGTGTGGCCGTGGCGAACTGGGAGGCCGACGGGCGCCGGAACGCGCGCCCCAAGGTGGTGAAGCTGGACGGCCGAAAGGTGGGCAACGCGATCCATGCGGCCGCGTCCATGTGCCACCTGGACGGGGACACGACCTGGCCCCTGATGCTCACAGCCGATGCCCCGCAGCCCGGGCGCATCCCCCGGTTGCGCCCCGTCGCTCCCCAGCGCGAGTACATCGCCTGCGCGAACGGGCTGATCGACGTGGCCGAACTTCTCGCGAGCGGAACAGCGACCGTTCTACCGGCCACGCCCCTGTTCTTCACGCCGGCGGCGCTACCGGTGAAGTTCGAGCCGGGCACACGGTGCCCGAAATTCGAGGCGTTCCTCGGTCGCATCACCGACGGCGACACCGAGCGCGTCGCCGTTCTGCAAGAGATGGCCGGGTACCTGCTGCGGTACGATTCGCACTTCCAGACGTTCTTCGTCCTGTCCGGGGACGGGTCCAACGGCAAGAGCACGTTCCTGGCGGCGCTGCGCGCGCTGGTGGGCGACTGGAACTATTCCTCCGTGCCCCTGGAGGAGTTCGGCGAGCGGTTCGCGCTGGCCGGCACGCTGGGGAAACTGGTGAACGCAGTAGCCGAAGTGGGCGAAATGGACCGGGTCGCGGAGGCGAAACTGAAGAGCTTCGTGTCCGGCGATCTCATGAGCTTCGACCGCAAGAACAAGACCCCGCTCCACACGCGCCCCACGGCCCGGCTGCTCCTCCTCACGAACACCCTCCCTCGGTTCGCGGACCGCACCGAGGGCGTCTGGCGGCGCTACCAGCTCGTCCCGTTCACAGCGGTGATATCTGATTCCGAGCGCGTGCGCGGGATGTCCGAACCGGAGTGGTGGGCGGCATCTGGCGAACTACCTGGCATCCTGAACTGGGCACTGGACGGCCTGTGCCGGTTGTACCGCCAGGGCCACTTTACGGCGTCCCAAACGTGCGAAGCGGCGAAGGCCGAGCACCGCGAACTGTGCAACCCGCACCGCCAGTTCCTGGACGAGCACCTGAAGCCCGCGCCCACCGCGCAACTGAGGACCACGGAGCTGTTCGCGGCCTATGTGGAGTGGTGCCGCCAGCGGCGCTACCTACCCCTATCCGACGGGAATTTTGGCGGGGAGCTGCGCAAGGTGTTCCGTGAGGTCAAGCGGGCGCGCCCGCGAGAGGGGCGCGAGCGGCAGAACATGTACGTGGGGGTGACCTGGACCGAGGGGCGCCCGGACGCGCTACTCGTCGACTACGACCGGCGCCGGCGCGACGCCCCGGGCTGGTCCCCGGGCGGGGATGATGAGGACTGATCCCGGGCGGTTCAGGCGCCAGTACCGTCCAACCACCTGCCGTCCACGAACTCCCTCCGAACAACTGAAGTGGTCAAGGCGGTCAGGGTGCGAAGGTGCGCTATGACCGGCGCAAGTCGTTGCGGCACAAGGCCCGGTCAGGGCGGTCAAGGTGGCCAGGGCGTTTCCTATTTGCTGAAACACTCCGCGCCCTTCCGTATGCTCACCAAAGAATACAATCAGTCTCGATTCGATCTAGAAAATACATAATTGTCGATATTTATCCAGTAGTTGCCGAGGTTTTGCGCACGAGAGGATTCCAAAGTGCCTTGACCGCCTTGACCGCCCTGACCGGGGCTTGCGCCGCAACGACTTGCGCCGGTCATAGCGCACCTTCGCACCCTGACCGCCTTGACCACCCGCCCGCGACCGGGCCTTATTTCTCGACGAACCAGAACCCGTATCCCGGTTCCGCCATCTGTCCGTATGCCCGGGGTGCAGGGGTGCGCGAGTGCCCGCCAGGGGTTGCCCGGGTGCGTGGGTGTCCGCCAGGGGTTGCGCGCGTCGTTGCCCCGTTGGATGTCCGCCAGGGGTTGCGCATGCGCTTCACCCCTGGCTACTCGCGGCCGCCCCGTTCGGGGCTTCCTTGGTGGTTTTGAGCCCCGGTAGGGGCGCGGGCCTGTAGCCAGGGGTGGAGCGCATGCGCAACCCCTGGCGGACATCCACACACACCTGGGGCATAGATGCGCGCCCCCCACGCAACCCGAGGGCAATGATGCCCACAATCTGGCGAGCCACGCGCGCCCCGGTTCCGCCATCTGTCCGTATGCCCCGTGTAAATGTACGCGCCTTGTGTTTGTGGCACGGGCCTCTGGCCTGTGCAAGTGCCTCCACGGGCCAGAGGCCCGTGCCACCGAACAAAAAACGTCCCCTTCACCAGAGGAACCCTACTTCGTGCCAGACGCCTCCGTTCCAACGGTTCGACTCGGGAACCTGACCTTTCACCTGCCCTTCGCCGGGTTGCTCCGGCCCCTCAGCCCGCTGGAACTGACGGAACTGCGGACCAGCATTTCGCGGCACAACAAGGTGCTCAACCGCGCCGTGACCTACGACAGCGCCACCTGGGGCACGCGGTGCGTCATCGACGGCGCGAACCGGCTCCAGATCGCCGCCGAACTGGACCTGGACGTGCCCGTTCAGCACCGCGGGGCCATGCCCGACGAGGACGCGCGCGCCGAGTGCCTGGACCTGAACCTGGCGCGCCGGCACCTCACGGTGGAGGAACTGGAAGCCGCGCGCACGGGGCGCATCCTCCGGGTGATGGCGGCCAAAGAGGAGGGTCAGAGTACCCGCGCGATCGCCCGGGCCGAGGGCGTGAGCCAGACCCAGATCCTGCGTGACCTGGCGGTCGCCGCCGCGCCCGCCCCTACGTTCGCACCGGTACCTGAAACGGACGTTTCACACGACGATCAGAGCGTCCCCGAACCGGACCCGGCTCGGCCCTTGGCCGTTATGCAGCGCTCGTTCCGCCAGATCATGTACCTGAGCAAGTCCGCGAAGTCCGGCGCGCTGCCGGAGCTGCTCGCCGGGCCGCTCGGCGGGCACCTGTCGCGGATCGCCGCGCGCCACGGCGTCCCGCTCGCCGGGGACCGGTGGCCCGCGCTGGAGGTGCTCGTCGCCGTGGTCAGCGACCTCGCCGCCGAAGCCGCCCAGGGCTGGGAGTAGCGTTAGAAGGCAAAAGGGGAAAAGGAGAAAGGAAAAACGACGAAAAACAGAGAAGGCGCGGAAGCCGTAGGAGAAAAGGGAAAGCCCCGGGCCGGAAATGCTTCCGCGGCCCGGGGCTCTTGGAAGCGAGAGCACGTGGGCGACGTGCCCCGCTCCCAGATGTGCTACCCCGCTCGGCGGGCACACCAGCGGGCTACGGCACTACGCGGATAGGATGTAATCGCCCAGGCCGGGCGAGTACCGGAAGATGGCCCCGTCGCTGCGCTTGACGTAGAACAGCCCGCCGGACGACCAGATGTCGATGATGTTCACGGTCGACAGGGCGAACCCGCCACCGCTGTACCGGTACACGGCGTTCCCGCTGTTCCGCACGAACACCTGCCCCTGGGACGATTCCATCTCCAGTACGGACGTGGCAATGAGATCGAACCCGCCGGTGCTCCCGTTGTACCGGTACACGTTGTTCCCGCCGTTGAGCACGAGGAAGTCGCCCTGGGACGACCCGATCTTCACGACCGCGGAAGCCAACAGATCGAACCCGCCGGCCGCGTTGTACCGGAACACGTTGTTCCCGCCGTTCCGCACGAAGAACTGGCCCTGCCCCTGGCCGATCTCCAGGACCGCGGAGGCCAGCAGGTCGAAGCCCCCTGTGCTCCAGTTGTAGCGGTACACGTTGTTCCCGCCGTTGAGCACGAAGAACTGGTTCAGCCCCTGCCCGATCTGCAGGACGGACGCGGCAATGAAATCGAACCCGCCGGCCGCGTTGTAGCGGAACACGTTGTTCCCGCCGTTCCGCACGAACAACTGCCCCTGAACCACTTCCATATCCGTGATGGCCAGTGCTACGAGGGTGGTCGTCCCGCCCGCCTGCCGGAACAGGTTCCCAGCGGAATCTAACGAGAAGGTGGCGCTGGCCGTGGCAGCCGTGGCCGTGATTACCGGCGCCCACCCGAGGTCCCGGAGAACGGCCGTGTCCAGCCCGCCGATCGACCGCCGGACCCCGCCCCCGATGGACGGGAACATCAGATCCCCGGACACGTTGAGGTGACTGTAATCGGCGCTCAGCGGGACCGCTCCACCGTTTACCACCTGAGCCTGGGCGCCGACGAACGCGGTCCCGGAAATCTTGGTGTCGAACGTGGTCGGCGCGACACCCGGGGGCACCACTCCGCTCGAATTTCGGGCACTAACGATCCCCAGCCCGTGCCCCATTTCGTGGAGCGCGACGCTGATAACGTCCGCTTGCCCGGCGGGAACGGTCCCGGTCCGGGCCGCCCCGCTCGGGTCGAAGAACGCGCCGACCGGGAAACTCGCGCTGGACTGCAAGTACGCGGTGTTGAACGTCATCGTGATGTCCGAGACGGCCCCGTTCGGGTCCACCCCGGTTCGGCTCTCGTACAGTGTCCCGGCCTCACTCACGCCCCCGCTCACGACCTGGGCGGTCGGGCCGCAATTCGCGTAGGTGCTGCTCCCGAGCGCGGCCGGCACCACGCGCACTTCCAGGGTGACCGGGTTCGCCGCGGCCCCGGCGATCTGGTCGGACCACAGTTGGCCGGCGGCCTGGAGGTCCGTGAGGAACAGGTTCCGCTGCGTGGTCGTGAGTCCGAAGCTCCCCGCGGACTCGTCCAGGGCGAACGTGAAGTTGACCCGGGCCGGAACCTCACGGGCCTCCAGAGCCTCCGCCATCAGCCGGGCGCGGGGCGCGCGCCGCGGCTCCCGCACCGGGGCCGTCAGCAGGCGGGAGATGCGCGAGCGCAAACCGAAAGGCGAATCCATGTGAGACACTCACTGTAGTGGAAATGGCACCGGCTTCTTACCGGCGTGGCGATTGTACACACCGAACTCACGCATCTCATATGTCGTTTTCTACTTTTTCCTTATTCGGATAACGCATGTTATTCTTTAATATGTTAATCTAATGTGGATCCTGTTGCGTGTTGTGAAACAGTTGGCTACCGCGAAGACGAAATAACCATTTCCCCTGTAGGCGTTACGGGCGAGACAGCGCGTGCGAGCCGCCTCCGCGCCGGCGCGAAAATGCGCGCGAGGGCTTAAACGGGCCTTCACGGTCGTGCGCACAAAATCTCGACGCGCCGGATCGCGGAAATGTCGGTTGCGATGGTCCGCGGTGCGGCCGAATTGTTAGCAGATGTTAGCTTCGCCGGTATCGCACCGATCCGGCCTAGACCGAACGAGACGTGATGGGTTCACCTGGGATAAGCGGGGCGCCGGCGGGCGCGTTCGGCCTGGATCGCCGGGGTACGTGGAAGCCCGCCAGGGGGTTGCGCGTTGCTTCACCCCTGGCTACACGCGGCCGCCCCTACGGGGCTGAAGCAACACGGTTCGGATCTCTGATCTGTCCCCTCTGTCTCCTGAATCTCTGTTTCCTCTTATCTGCGTGATCCGCGTCATCTGCGGTTCTTCCCTTCCCCGTCGATAACCGGATTTTTCGTGACTTCCCGGCGCCGAGTGGCACGCGCGTTGCGGATTATATCGGTAGGCTTTACAGCCGCCCGATTTCGCCCGTTTGAATGAAAGGCGACCATGCGTGCATCACTTCTGACCGCGGCCGCTGCTGCCGCTCTGACGTTCACCCTGGGTACCGCGAACGACGCGAAAGCGCAGATCATCGTGTACCCGTCGGTTAACTCCAGCCCGTATGTGACGCCGGTGGGCTACACGTACCCGTCGTACTCTTACAACTACGCCTACAACTACCCCGGTCTGCGCACGTACTCTTACGGGTGGACGAACCCGTACTCGACGTGGCAATGGGCCGGGTACCGCACGTACCCGACGTATCCAGCGTATTACGGCGGGTACACGGGCTACTACGGCGGGCCGCGCTATTACGGCGGTTGGCGCGGGCGCCGGTGGTAACGTGAAGATTGAAGACGTGTCGCGCGAACCGCGCACAGCCAGCCCGGGGTTGAAAGCCCGGGCTATTTCCGGTGACCCCATTCGGGGTCGCAAAGGCACTTGGCTTCGTCGAGGCGCAAATACCGTAATTGTTCTTGGACCCCGAAGGGGTCACCGAGAATAGCCCGGGCTTTCTTCGGTCAGGTGGGCAAACCGCTGGCCGACGTGTGCCCCTTTGCGTCGTCGATCCGGCCGAACGTGTGCTCCAGGAGCCGGCCCATCTTTTCGACCGCGCCCTTCACCGAGTCCTCTGGGGTGTGGGCCTCGTTCGTCACCGCGAGCGGTTGGTGCCCGGCGGGGCGGGCCTCTAGCGCGCACCGTATGTCGTGGCCGCCCTTCGGCCCGTTCACGTCGCTGAGGTGCGCTTCCACGCGGGTGAGGCGCTCGCGGTACCGGGCCAGACCGTTCTCGATCCGGGTAGTTGCGGCAGTGGCGTCGACGGAGGTGCGGGTATCGGTGTTGACTTCAACGTGCATGATGCGGCTCCCGGGTGACGGTAGGAAAAGAAGTGCTGTCGTCCGCCTATCACAGCAAGTGCTGTGCCGACATCCTACACCCGCTTGTGGCTCGCACGCCACAACTTTTGGTGCGCCACGTGCGTCGCGATCGCACATACGGCGCGCGGGGGTGTGCGGGTTCCGGTGTGGAACGCGACGTGCCGGTACTCAAGTGGGCGGTGCGGGGCTTAGCCGACCTCGCCACGTGCGAGACCGCGTGCGATGCGATACAGGAGTATCACGGAATCGCGAGCGCAGAAACACCCGCTCACGAGTAAGGCGACCGACAGCGGCCAACTCACGATAGTCTTTTTGGCGAACCGCGAGTGCCAACGAGCGGGTGGGTGCTCCGAGCCGGCTCGCTCGCGCGCGGGGAACGAATCAGCCCTTCCCGGGCGTGAACGACTTCAGCTCCGACTTGTAGCCCTCGCCCGTCGCCTTCACGAGGCCAACGTCGGGCGCGTACCAGGTGGTGACGCGCAGTTGTTGAATCGGCTTGTCGTTCCACACGACGGTCACCTCATGAACGACGCGGACCGCGCGGAACACCCCGGCGGGCACCTTCACGTCCTCGGTGCCGGTCACCATCATGGCGCCCCGACTGTATGTGGCGCCGGGATTGTCCCGGCGGTACGACCACTCCGCGTTGGGTTCCGCCGGGCGCTGGAGCAGGCACAACGGGTTTTCGGCCGAGATCCCCCGCGCTTCGATGACAACGAGACCGCGCGGCGAAACCTCGATCTTCTGGTACGGTGACTTCGCCCCGTCGCGCACGCACTCCACCGTGACGGTCCACCCGTCACGCGCGAGCGGCTTCACGTCCGTGGCCTCGAATTCGCAATCCATGCCGTTGTCCGTGTACACCCAGCGCGTGCCCTTCTGCACGCTGTAGTAGAGCGGTTCCTTGGGCATCAGGTGCTTGGGGACCGGTGCCGCGGGCGCGAGGCCGATCAGCGCGCCGGATGCGAACAGAGCAACGATTAGACGCATCATTATCCGTTACCTCCGTGTGGAGCGTCGGATAGCGTAACCGGGCGCGGGACCGGAGTCGAGGGCAGGGTGCCGGAGGTGCTCGCCGGGCGAGGGCGGTTCGTCCGGCACCTCTTGGCGAGCGGCCGGTGTATGCGCCGGGCGGTGGAACGTGCGGTGCCCGGTTGTGGCGCGCGTCCGAGCGAACGGCCGGTGTTTAGTCGGGAGCGACCACTTCGCCCCCGGCGCTGGTGGCTAGCGCGGCCAGTACCGAGTTGGCCCGGTACGTGAGGAACCGAACCGAGCCGTCGCAAAAAGCGAAGTTGGCGCCCCCGGAGTGCAAGGACCAATACTGGAACTGGGCGCAGTCGGCCTCGGAGTTCAAATCCGGTTGCTGGTACGGGAACGGCCCGGGGCCGCAACTCGTGTCCGGTACCCGTCGGGCAAACGGGTTCGGGTCATTGACTCCCATAACAGAGCTGAGTTCGCCCACCCCGTTCGCGTGTGCCCCCCACCCGTAGTACAACCACCCGAGCATTAAGTTCCTTGGCGGCGGGCGCTCGCCGAACGCGAGCGTGTTGGAAGTGCCGTCCGTTACATGTAACAGAGTTACGGTGCCGTCCGCGACGATGACACCGTCCCGCCGCGCGCTGAACTCGCCCCCGTTCCCGAGGTACGAGTTAAGCGCGAACGATCGGGTGACAAGGGTCGGACGGGGGCGGGCGAGTGTGTAAACGAACTTGACCTCCCAGCTCACCGCGGTCCGCGGGTCCGACGGACAGGAGAACGGCTTCAGCGGCACCGACAGACCGCGGTGCGGCGTCGGGAATATCGCGTCCCGGTCGCGCCGAAAATCGTCCACCGCCGTCTGCCAGTTGGCCCCGAGTTCGAGGTACGGCGCGATCAGCAGCGGCCACTGAAGGTTGGGCGTCTCCGCGTCGGTTCGCCGGTGCCGGAACGCGGGCGGCAGTTGGCCGTGGGCGGACTCGTAACTATGTGTCGCCAGGGCGATCTGCCGGAGGTTCGACCGGCAGCTTATTCGCGCGGCCGCCGCCCGAGCGCTCTGCACCGCGGGTATGAGCAGCGCGAACAGGAACGACAGGAGGCTCAAGACCACCAGCACTTCCACCAAACTGACTCCGCGGCGCCGAAGTGATCGGTTGGGCTCCGTCATCCCGCGGCCCTCCGTCGGCGGATGACGACCGCGAGTACCGCGGCCACGGTCGCTAGCAGCGCGGCCACGAAGCTCACGATGAGAGTGGTGTTGCCTTCAGTCGGGTAGCTGGCCACAGTTTTCGGGCCGTCAGCAACTGCTGTTGGGGGGCCAAGCATATCGGCCGTGTACTGGCCGAGCGTGTACGACTCATCAACCTTGCCGTTCCGCCACAGCGGTAGCTTGGAAGGCTCCAGGTCGGGAAGCCTGATCGCCTGGTTTTCGTTCAACCCGAAACCGGCGAGCGTGAACACCGCGGGGTCGATGGCGCTGTCGAAATCGGCGTGTGTGACCGTGACGACTTCTTCACTCCGGTATTTCGCGCCGTTGAACGAAATCGTCGTGTCGTGTTTCATCGTTTTTGGGTACCGGTGCCCTCCCGGGGTCAGTTGCCAGCTCACCTCCGCCGTTCGACTCTCGGGCTTCCCCTCGACCTCGAACTTGTCCTCGAAAAAGATCGGATGGAACCCGTCGCGCTCACTGAGCCAAACGGATTGCTGGAGGTTCGCCGTCTTCCGGGACATGGTCGCGACGAGGCACGGCACCCCGTCCCGGTTTTCGTTCCTCGTCTGCACTTCGGGTCGGCCGAAAAAACCGGGAAAGTCGGTGCCGATATGAAGTCTCGAGTACCCACACATCCGGTCGTTACTCAATCCGAAATATCGCCAATCGAAAAAGGTGCAGTACCCGTCCAAATTGCGCGTACCGAGCCGAACGAACTCGACCGCGTGGAGCGTCGGGGGAGCGCCCCGCACGACGGTGGTCACGATTCCGTAACCTTCCCTCTCGCAATTCTCACACGTGATGCGTCGGTCGTGGCTATCGTGATTCGGTCGCGGGGGGGTGTAGTGCGCGTCCAGGTGATCGACGCGCAATTTGTTCCCGTCGCGCCAGATGTGTAGGGTCGAGTCCCACGAGGACTCGAGCGGCGGCGGCGCGTTCGGCGTGCGCGACTCGACGCGGAGCTTCAGTTGATAGCGGTTCGGCATCCGCGACTTCTGGGCGACGACGGCCTCGGCCTTGTCGGTCGGCGCCCCCGGTGAGAGCACGAGGAAGATAAGCGAGGCGAATTCCATTCCGTGTCCTCGAAAAGCCCGTGCTGTGTTGAATTGATGCGTTCGGTTCATGGTTTGGTGGCACAGGCCTCTGGCCTGTGTGAGTACCTCCACAGGCCAGAGGCCTGTGCCACCAACACAAAACGCAAGTTTTCAACACAGTAAAATGCCAGTTGTCCGGAAACCAGATTGCTTTTCGCCTGCTGAAGTCGAAGTCGTTTCGCGCGGCCACCGGGCCGAGCCGCCTCATGCTGCACCAGAGAAAATTCGCTTTTACGAACACTATCGCGATTTCAACATTTGTGGCCAGCCCATTCAGAAACAAACTGTAAACATTAAATCGGCATCAAGAATCTGCAAATTGCATTGAATGCCTTTGCTAACCATGATGCGTGCATCGGCTCGCACAGCACCTTCCAATCTTTGGAAGGTACATGCCGCCCTGGTATTTCACCCCCACGAGTCGTCGTCGTCGGAATCGCGCCGGGCGCGGTTCCACGGCCGCTTCGGGTCACGGGGGTACTTCGGGCGCTCCCAATCGCGCTCCTCGTCTTGCTCCTCGCGGCGCCGCCGGGTCCGCCTGCGTCGAGGAGGTTCCAGGGCCTCGCGCCACTCCAGGTACTGGGACCGGGCGGCCAGTGCGAGGACCGCGGGCAAAAACAGTGCGCCCCCGAGGAGCACCGACAGCGCGCCCGTAACGAGCATGGCCGTTACGAACGGACCCGGAGCTCGTCCCGGGCCACCCGCGAGCCACAATGACACGGCCCCGATTACGAAATACAGCAGGCCCACGAGGATCGACATGACGCTGGTGATGATCGTGTCTTTCGCCTTGCCTTGTAAGGTCCGGATGCCCGCCGTGAGGAACCCGCCCCAGATGAGCATGTTCACTTGCATCGCGCAACCGGCGGTCGAGTTGCGCACCGGCCCCTGGCGCCCGGCCTCGAGAAGGATGTCGAGCACGGTTCCGAGGCACGTCATCAGCAAGAAAAACGCGCCCACGAGCACCCACAGCCCTCCGGCCGCCAGAATCAGGCCCGGGCGAGCCGGGGGCGGGGGCGGCAAATCTTCGGGTAATTCTTCAGGCAGCTCTTCGGGTAATTCTTCGGGCAATTCGTTCATGCGAGTCCTCTGTAGCCGAGCCTCGAATTCATTCGGACCGACGTCATTCCCAGCGTATCGAGTTTCGTCACGTCTCACAGCCCTCCCCGGCCCGGGGTTGAAACCCCGGGCTATTCCCGGTGACCCCATTCGGGTCACAAAGGCATTGCGTGTCGGGGAACACCAACACCGTGCGTTGTTTTCGGACCCCGAAGGGGGCACCGGGAATAGCCCGGGGTTTCAACCCCGGGATTTCTCGTTGGGGACGCAACCCCTTCACGGTCTTTGGACCCCGAAGGGGTCACCGGGAATAGCCCGGGGGTTTCAACCCCGGGTGCGGACGGGTAACATCGCGGGCATGAGTACACCCGACCGGCACCCCGATGAAACGGCGTTCCTGGCGGCCATCGCCGCCGCGCCGGACGACGCGACCGCGCGCCTGGTGTTCGCCGACTGGCTGGAGGAGCGGAGCGACCCGCGTGCGGCGTGGGTGCGGGACGCCGACATCTGGGAGTGGATGAAACCCGATGCCCGTGACCCGGTGCCGGGGATTTTGAAAACGCTGACAGTGCTTCGTCCCGGTGTCCGCTCCAGCATTGAACGGGAGAAGATCAACTGGAAGCGCCGTGGTTCCGCGGAGGCAGCACTTTTTGAGATGGGAACCTCGGCCGTAGACGCGGTTCGCACGTGGATTCGGGAGCACCCAGATCAAGTGCCAGGGGAAGCGGTTCAGATTTTCATGCGCTGTTCTAAGCCGGATAAACTGCAATCCGTGCTGACACTTCAGACGAAACTGGATGCGCAAAGTTGGGTAGACGTGTGGCTGGCGGTTGTTGACCTGGGCTTTCACAAAGCCGCCGCCGCTCCCTCTGTCACGGCACTCACCGAGATCGAGGGATGGAAACGATGGCCCGAGTTCAACGATTCGATGGATAGCGTTGAACGACCTGTGGAGAACGCGATTTGCTACACCCTCGGACAGATCGGCCCGGCTGCGTTGGAGGCAGTGCGGTGGTTGGCCTCAAACATGTGGCTTTACCCGGAATCTGCGGCTGAAGCTTTGATCCAACTTCGTGCCGACCCCGACCTGATCGTCGAGCACATCAACACCGACGAAGACCACGAGGTGCAATCGGGTATTCGCAGCATCCTCGAACTGGCCAGTGATCCGGTAGCGTTTCTCGTTCGCAACGCCCAACAGCGCACTGGTCGTGTCGCCTATACCTCGCTTCGGTTGCTCGCCGAGATGGGGCAAAAGCTTCTGTTGCCCTGCCCGCACTCCGGGATCTCATCGACAACCGAACCGAATGGGATTCGGACTACGTCCGCGACGCGGCGAACCTGGCGATTCAGGCGATCAACTCAAAGGACTGATCCCCGGCATCGTCACCTCGTTCCCACTTCACCGGCCGGCTCACACCGACCGTTCGCCCGGCACCTTCGGCGGCCGCGCGCAGAAAACGAGCGGCGTGTGGCATTTCGTTTACTCGTTCGCGCATAATGCCAGTGTTCGGGTCGCCTCCCCTCTTCCCCAAAAGGTCTCTCCCAAATGGACCGTCGCCACTTCCTCCGGACCTCGTCCGCGGCCGCGCTCGCCGTCCCCGCCGGCGGGTACTTCGTCGTGGGCGCCGAACCGAAGCCGCTCCGCGTCGGGCTCGTCGGCACCGGCTGGTACGGCAAGTGTTCACTGTTCCGGCTGCTCCAGGTCGCGCCCGTCGAGGTCGTCGCGCTGTGCGACGTGGACAAGAAGATGCTCGCCGAGGCCGCCGACCTCATCACCGCGCGGGCCAAGGCCCCGAAGAAGCCGCGGCTCCACGCGGACTACCGGGAACTGCTGAAGGAAAAGGACTGCGACGTGGTCATGGTCGAGACCCCGGACCACTGGCACGCGCTGCCGGCGATCGCCGCGATGGAGGCCGGGGCCGACGTCTGGGTGCAGAAGCCGGTGAGCGTGGACGTGCTGGAGGGCAAGGCGATGCTCGACGCCGCCCGGAAGCACAAGAAGGTCGTGCAGGTGGTCACCCAGCGGCGCAGCACCCCGCACCTCGTGGACGCGAAGGAGAAGGTCATCAAGGAGGGGAAGCTCGGCACCGTCGGGCACGTCGAGATCTGCTGTTACTACCACATGCGGAGCGGGGACAAGCCGCCCGTCACGAAGGTGCCCGAGTTCTTCGACTACGAAATGTGGACCGGCCCGGCCCCGCTGCGCGAGTATGATGCGCCGTTCTACAAGGATCTCGACGCGAACCTGCCGCACCGCCGGTGGTGGCGCGCGTTCACGGAGTACGGCAACGGGATCGTCGGGGACATGTGCATCCACATGCTGGACATGGTCCGGTGGATGCTGGACCTCGGCTGGCCCACGCGGGTGAGCAGCACCGGCGGCATCCTGGTCCAGAAGAACGCGAAGTCGAACATCAGCGACACCCAGAGCGCGACGTTCGAGTTCCCGTCACTCACCGTCACGTGGCAGCACCGCACTTGGGGCAGCACCCCGGACCCGGAGTACCCCTGGGCCGCGTTCATTTACGGGGATAGGGGGACGCTCAAGGCGAGCGTGAACAAGTACGAATTCTTCCCGCAAGGCTCGAACCGGCCGACCGTCACCGGCACGGCCCTATTCGAGGAGGACAAGTTCCCCGAGGACAAGACCGAAAAAGACCTGGAGCGCCACGTCGCGTCGGCACTGCGGCGCCACTGGCAGGACTTCCTGAAGGCCCGGGAGAGTCGCGGGAAGCCCGTCGCCGACATCGAACAGGGGCACATCTCGTCGGCGAGCTGCATCCTGGCGAACCTGAGCCAGCAACTCGGCCGGTCGATCACCTGGAACCCGGAAAAGCACATTTGCGTCGGGGACGACGAGGCGACGAAACTCCTGAAGCGCCCGTACCGCGCCCCGTGGAAACACCCCGCCGACGCGGTGTGAGCCGGAGAGGACCGAGGTTTTCACCGCAGAGGGCGCGGAGAGCGCAGAGGAAAGGCAAAGGCGGTCCGGCTCCGCGCTCTCGTGTGCCCTCTGCGGTGACATCCTCTGCGCAACCATCAGCACGAGTTCCGGGCAATGAATGAGGGCGACGATGAACGAAGCGAAGTGGCTGGCGTCCGAAGAGCCGCAGCCTCTGTTGGAATACATCTTGGACAGCAGCCAGCGAAAATTGCGGCTGCTTGCAGCCTCCTGTTGTCGGCGCGTCTGGGACATCTTGACTGATGATCGAAGTCGTCAAGCGGTTGAAGCGAGCGAACGCTTCGCCGACAGCAGGGGGGCGGAACGGAAGCGAATGAGCAAGGAGTTGACGCAAATACGCCGTGGTGCCAAGCAAGCGGTCAGTGCCGCGACGGAGCAACCACTGGAGCTACTGGGTGGCGGAGGGACCGAAGCGGCAGCCGCAGCCCGTGACACCGTGGAGCCAGTTGTCGCCCTGGAGAACTTAGAGCGGATTCTTCGTTCGACGCGGGAAGCACGGAAATGGCGCGCGTGGGTGAGTTGGCAGAGCACGCAGGGGGAAATGGTACGGCGCACTCGTGAACGCGCCTGGGCGAAGTTAACAGCCGAAGTCTTGAAAGCCGAAAGTATCGATCAGTGTCGGCGTCTTCGCGACATCTTCGGCAACCCGTTCCGCCCGGTGCCCTTCTCCCCGTCGTGGCGCACTTCGACGGCCGTGGCGCTGGCGGCGCAGATGTACGAATCGCGCGAGTTCGGCGCGATGCCGATTCTGGGGGACGCGCTTCAGGACGCGGGCTGTGATAGCGCCGATGTGCTGGACCACTGCCGCGGTGAAGGGCCGCACGTGCGCGGGTGCTGGGTCGTGGATCTGGTGCTCGGCAAGGAGTAGCGGACATTGCGGCGGCCGTAGCGTCGTGTACACACTGTGGTCACACGAGTTCGGACCCGGGGGGCACAATGACGATCGACGACCTCATCGCCGCGCTGGAGGCGACCGCCGACCGCGCGCGCTCGCCGCTCGCGCTCCGCGTGTTCGGGCCGGACCGAACGCCGCCCCCGTCCCCCGCCCAGGTCGAAGCGTTCGAGGCCGAGATCGGCGCGCCGTTGCCCGACGAGTACCGCGCGTTCCTGCTCCGGTGCAACGGGGGGAACCTCGACGGGTACCAGTTCGACGGCCCGACGCCCGAGGGGGAGTGGACCGCGGTCGTGAGTCGC
The DNA here is from genome assembly GCF_001610855.1 of Gemmata sp. SH-PL17. Lineage (NCBI taxonomy): Bacteria > Pseudomonadati > Planctomycetota > Planctomycetia > Gemmatales > Gemmataceae > Gemmata > Gemmata sp. SH-PL17. Next base: position 5,689,779 of record NZ_CP011271.1, on the reverse strand, counting down.
GTGGGCGGGCTGCGCGACGAACCGCACCTGTCGCTCCGGTCCGCGCGCGCCAGTTACCAGGGGTACGAGGTGCAGATCCCCCGCGCGCTGGTGTGGATCATGGGCGACCCGGGGGGCAACGCGATCTGCCTCGGGCTCACCGGGGAGCACCGGGGGCGCGTGTACTTCTGGGTCCACGACGAAGGGCCGGACCCCGATTCGTGGGACGGCGCGGTCGAGACCGCGGGCAACGTGGTCCTCCTGGCCAACTCGTTCACGGATTTCGTCGCCGGGCTGCGCGCCAGAGAAGAGTGAACCGTCCGACTTCAACGACACGGGCCAGGGATTACTCCCTGGCCCGTGGTATTCCCGTGGTGTCTACTTCCCGACCTGGGGCGCGGAACGCTCACGGCACCGCCAGGGGCGGACTTTATTCAGACGGCGGGATCGCGCTTCTCGCGGTCGAACCCGCCCGCCAAGTTTGAATATGGTCCGCCCCTGAGTCGCGGTGCTGGAACAGCGTTCCCCGCGGGGGGTGTGGCGGAATGTGCTCGGACGACGCAACATCGTCCTGTCGCAGAGCGACGAGCTAAACGCGACCACGGGAACACCCACAACATACCCGAACCCGCGGCCGGTGCAAGCATCCCCACCCGGGGTTGAAACCCCGGGCTATTCCCGGTGACCCCATTCGGGGTCACAAAGGTATTGCACGTCGGGAGGGCGCAAACCTCATTCGTTGTTTTCGGACCCCGAAGGGGTCACCGGGAATAGCCCGGGGTTTCAACCCCGGGAGTTCTGGGGAAGGAGCAAGCAGGAAACAGCAACGGTACGCCGTGATGAGCCGCTCTTGTGAGCGACCTCGTGCGCACTCCTTTGAGCGTTTGGCGAAGGGGCCGTCTCTTCGCCGGCGGGGGCACGAGGGGTATTCTGTCACAGCGCGGTTTCGGGTGAGTGAGTATTCACGATTGCTGGAGCAGAAAACATGAGCACCGGCCCCGTTCACAAGGCCATCGTCCTCCGCGGCCCGCCCGGTGTGGGGAAGAGCGCGGTCCGCGACCTGCTCCGCGCCCACCTCGGGAAATCGGTGCGGTACATCAACCTCGACGCGCACTGGGGCAAGGGCGAGTGGCGGTGCGCGTACCCGGAGTTCCGGTACGCCGACCTCCAGCTCGCCACCGAGCCGGTCCTGGTGATCGAACTGGCATGGGGCGAACCGGACGGGCTCGCGTTCCCCGGCGCTACCCGGGGCGCGAACGAGTGGATGGGCATTCTGAAAGCCGCCAAGCGCGAAATCTTCCCATTCTTCCTGACGGCGCAGTGGAGCGACATCCTCAAGCGGCTCACGGACCGGCACGGGCACGACGGGAACCACAACGTGCTGGCGGAACTCGGGCGCGCGAGCTTCTACGAACACAACCACGCCCTGTTCTGCTACCCCGACATTCCGGGAATCACGGAGCGGACGGTCGACACGACGGGCAAAACCGCCGAGGCCGTCGCGGAGGCGATCAAGAAGATCGCCGGGGTGTAACCGCGTGCGCACGCTAAACGTGTTGCCATAAACGGCGGGGTCGAAGTGGGAAGGCAACTGGGCGGCGCCCGCTGCCACCGGGCTTTCAGAACGGGGCGCCGGAACCGGGAATCTTCGTAAGCTGATTGGCACCCGCAACGGGTGGGCGGGACGTCGCCCGGAACTGTTGCGCCCGACGATCGGAGACACAAAGGGTTCATGCAAAAGCTGATTCAGGGCATCCACCGATTCCGAACCGAGGACTTCCGCCCGCTCCAGGGGCTGTTCGAGCAACTGGCAAAAGGGCAGAACCCGGAAACCCTGTTCATTACCTGTTCGGACTCGCGCATCGATCCCAACCTGCTCACCCGGTCCCAACCGGGCGACCTGTTCATCCTCCGCAACGCCGGGAACATCGTCCCGTCCCACGGCGCGGCGAGCGGGGGCGAGGCCGCGACGATCGAGTTCGCCGTCGCCGGGCTCGGCGTCCGGGACATCATCATTTGTGGCCACTCGCACTGCGGGGCCATGAAGGGCCTGCTCCAGCCCGAAACGGTCGCGGCGCTTCCCGCCGTCACCTCGTGGCTGTCCCACGCCGAAACGACCCGCCGCATCGTCCGCGACAACTACGGGCACCTCGAGGGCGAGCGCCTGGTGACCGCGACCGTCGAAGAAAACGTCCTGGTCCAGTTAGAAAACCTGCGCACGCTCCCCGCGGTCGCGTCGCGCCTGGTCCGGGGCGACCTGCACCTGCACGGGTGGGTGTACAAGATCGAAACGGGTGAGGTCTTCGCCTACGACACGTCGAGCGGACAGTTCGTCCCGTTGGCACAGTACCAGTACCAGCCGAGCGAGGCCGCGGCGCGCCGTCGGACGTCGGGAGCCATCTAACGCGCACACGCGGCGCGCCGGTCGCGGCCGTCGTGTCGGAGATCAACACAACTGCTGCCCTCTCCGTAACGGCTGCGGTCCAAAACGGGAGTTCCCGTTTCGGCGAATGTGTAAGTGTCGAATCGACTGGAAACGACACGGGCCAGGGATTACTCCCTGGCCCGTTGTGTTCCCGTGGTGTCTACTTCCCGACCTGGGGTGCGGAACGCTCACGGCACAGCCGGCGGAACTCCGGCCGGACCGCGGTTCGGACCACGTCCCGCGGGGTCGTCCCAGGCGAACCGCGGTCCGGCCGGAGTTCCGCCGAAAGCAGTGCTGGAACAGCGTTCCCCGCGACGAGCGTGGTGGAGTGTGCTCGGACGACGCAACATCGTCCTGTCGCAGAGCGACGAGCTAAACCGACCACGAGAACACCCACAACATACACGAACCCACAGCCGGTGCAAGAACTCCCGGGGTTGAAACCCCGGGCTATTCCCGGTGACCCCATTCGGGGTCACAAAGGCATTGCACGTCGGGAGGGCGCAAACCTCATTCGTTGTTTTCGGACCCCGAAGGGGTCACCGGGAATAGCCCGGGGTTTCAACCCCGGGAGTTCTTGCACCGGGCGCCGCACCCGGTCATGCTGGGAGCGGTTCCCAGGGAGCGACCGATGACCGAGGCACAGTGGCTCGACTCTGCGCACCCCGAGAAGATGATCCGTTACATACAGCGAGTGGTTCTGAACGACCGGACCTGGCGCATATTTGCCGTTCGCTGTTGCGAGCGCGTCCGGCACCTGTTGCCCGACGAGCGGTGTCGAACCGCACTGGATACGTGCGCGCGGTTCGCCGAAGGTTCGGCGAGTGCGTCCGATTTGGCCGCGGCCGAGGACGCGAGCAACGCGGCGTTCACGGAGTTCGACGATTCTTTAAGGGAAACGGCGGCCGCCGCGGTACACGCCGCGTGTTTGCCCAACGATATGCACCTTTACGCGCCGTGCGCCACGCGGCAGGCGGCGCTACTCGTGTGGCCGCGGTTACAGAGGAAACTGGAATACCGCTGGCAGGCCGCGGTTCTCCGCGACCTCTTCGGGAACCCGTCTCGACCCGTCACCTTCTCCCCCTCGTGGCGCACGTCCACCGCGGTCGCGCTGGCGGCGCAGATGTACGAGGCGCGAGAGTTCGGCGCGATGCCGATTCTGGGGGACGCGCTTCAGGACGCGGGCTGTGATAGCGCCGATGTGCTGGACCACTGCCGCGGTGAAGGGCCGCACGTGCGCGGGTGCTGGGTCGTGGATCTGGTGCTCGGCAAGGAGTAGCGGACATTGCGGCGGCCGTAGCGTCGTGTACACACTGTGGTCACACGAGTTCGGACCCGGGGGGCACAATGACGATCGACGACCTCATCGCCGCGCTGCACGCGACCGCCGACCGCGCGCTCTCGCCGCTCGCGCTCCGCGTGTTCGGCCCGGACCGAACGCCGCCCCCGTCCCCCGCGCAGGTCGAAGCGTTCGAGGCCGAGATCGGCGCGCCGTTACCCGACGAGTACCGCGAGTTCCTGCTCCGGTGCAACGGGGGAAACCTCGACGGGTACCAGTTCGACGGCCCGACGCCCGAGGGGGAGTGGACCGCGGTCGTGAGTCGCGTGGGCGGGTTGCGCGACGAACGGCACCTGTCGCTCCGGTCCGCGCGCGCCAGTTACCAGGGGTACGAGGTGCAGATCCCCCGCGCGCTGGTGTGGATCATGGGCGACCCGGGGGGCAACGCGATCTGCCTCGGGCTCACCGGGGCGCACCGGGGGCGCGTATACTTCTGGGTTCACGACGAAGGGCCGGACCCCGATTCGTGGGACGGCGCGGTCGAAACCGCGGGCAACGTGGTCCTCCTGGCCAACTCGTTCGCGGATTTCATCGCTGGGCTGCGAGCCAGAGACGAGTGAACCGGCCGACTTCAACGACACGGGCCAGGGATTACTCCCTGGCTCGTGGTATTCCCGTGGTGTCTACTTCCCGACCTGGGGCGCGGAGCGCTCACGGCAACGCCGGAAGTGTTCCGGATCCCGGAGCGGCGGAACGGCGACACGTGCGGTTGAACCAGTCCGCTGCTCCGGGATCCGGAACACTTCCGATAGCGGTGCTGGAACAGCGTTCCCCGCGCGGGGTGTGGCGGAATGTGCTCGGACGACGCAACATCGTCCTGTCGCAGAGCGACGAGCTAAACACAGCCACGGGAACACCCACAACATACACGAACCCAAAGCCGACGCAAGCGGCGCAGACCGAAGGAACGTGTGAGTAAATGCAACGCAACATTTATCAAATAATCATATTAACCAATGGCAACCTGCAGCGTGTCAGTTGAGGCGTCCGTCCCACTGACAGTTCGGTAGGCGGGCGAGCACGTTCCGGACATCGATTTCCCCGAACTGCGCGTTTCGTCTGACCCGGAACCGGGTGAGCCCCAAACAGGCAGAAAACCGCATTAGTCCCGTCGCGGTAACGTTTGTTCTCCTGAGCTCGAGGTCTTCGACGTGCGACAAATCGGCGAGGCGTTCGACCACGGCATCGGTCACCCCGGGGCCGGCCAAGTCCAAGACCAAATCGGCGCTAAAAGACAAACGATCGAGATCCCCGTCCGCACAGTCGCACTCAACGCGGAGCGTTCTGAGGCGACCGTCCGGCGTGTAGCCGGCATCCAAGTCGAGTGACTCGTATGTCTCCCGCTGCCCGTTTTCGTACCACGCTTCGGACTCCGTAGTCCCGTCGGGCCGCGCGCGATCGATCTCGGCTTTCGGCCGCCCGGACGGGAACCATTCTCGGCTCGGTCCGGGCCGCGTCGGGTGGAGGTCCAGCTCTTGTAGGAGCGAGCCGGTTGCCGGATCGAATGAGTAGGACACCCCGTGAAAAGGGGTGCCGTTCAGGGTGGCGTGTTCTGTCGGTTCAGGTGCCTCTTCCCCAGACGGGAACGCGAGCGATTGAAACAGGACGCGGGGCCTCCGGGCGGCCCAAGCTTCGGCCGGCCCTTTCCGCACCCCTCCGGTGACCCGAAAGTTCGCAACCACGCGATCGGCTCGAACCTCGTAAGCGATCCCGTCGAAGAGTTGGCCGCACAGGTGTAATCGGTCCGAGTGAAGCTGAAGGGCATCGAGGCGCAGGCGCCGCATTCCGTTCCTCGCGCGAGTGTGGTGCAGTATGCTCGGCTGACGCAACATCAGCCTGTCGTAGAGCGCCGGGTCAAACGCGATGGGCACCCACAACATACACGAACACGCACCCGACGCAACCACCGAAGGGCACAGGAACTTGCGAACGGGCGCCGAAACGGTCATGCTGGGAGCAGTTCCAGGGGGCGACCAATGACCGAAGCGGAATGGCTGGAGAGTGATGATCCCTACTTGCTCCTCGACGTCCAACGGACAAGAGCGAACGACCAGCAGTTGCCCCTGCGCGCCCGAGCCAGATTTAGTCCCAGGCAGGTGGGCTTGTGGATCGTGGCGTGCTGCCGTCAGGATGAGGAACTGATGGAGGGCTCCCGTGAACGGGCCGCGGTCGAGTGGGCCGGGCGCGTGCTTGGCAGCGCAATCGAGTGTGCTGAGGCATGGGAGCCGTCCGATGCAGACCCCTACCGCATGGGTGCAGCCGCGTACCGCTGCCTCTGCGTCGCTCACTGCGTGCTAGGCGGGGACGACGCCCGCGCCGCCTCGCTAGCTCGTGAGGCGCTTGAGATCCTCCTCGATGTCGATGCGGAACCGTACCTTCTCTTCTGTGACCTTCTCCGTGACATCGTCGGCAACCCGTTCCGCCCAGTAACATTCTCCCCCGCATGGCGCACCTCCACCGCCGTCACGCTGGCGGCGCAGATGTACGAGTCGCGCGAATTCAGTGTGATGCCGATTCTGGCCGACGCGCTTCAGGACGCGGGCTGTGACAGCGCCGACGTGCTGAACCACTGTCGCGTGCCGGGTGTCCATGTGCGCGGGTGCTGGGTCGTGGATCTGGTGCTCGGGAAAGCGTAATTTTGGGTTCGGACTCAGAGCCGGGGTGTTGTCGCTCTTACGGTTTCGCGACAGCGACGACTCGGAACCCGATGTGATCGTACCCGCGTTCGGGCTCGAATTTCAACCGCAGCGCCGAGCGGCAGTACTTCCCCTCGTCGGTCCAGGCCCCGCCCCGACGCACCCGCGAGACCGAGCCGTCCCGGTTCTTCTCCCCCTTCGTATCGTACAGGTCCGGGTCTTTCCCGCCCGGCAGTTTCGAGTGGTACCAGTCCCGGCACCACTCGAACGTGTTCCCGTGCATGTCATGCAGCCCCCACGGGTTGGCCGGGTAGCTCCCGACCTTCGCTGCCCGGCCGAGGGACGGCCCGCCCTCCGCGCCGTTGTACGGCATGTTCTTGAAGTTCGCCTGTTTTGGGCTCAACTTGTCCCCGAACGAGGTGGCGGTCGTTGTCCCGGCCCGGCACGCGTACTCCCACTGGGCTTCCGTGGGTAGCCGGAACTCCCAGCCCTTCGGGAGCGTCCCGTCCTTCTTCCCGAACTCGGTGAGTTTGGCGCAGAACGCCTCGGCCCGGGCGAAATTCACATCCCCGATCGGCAAGTCGTCGTCCTCGGGTAGTTCCGCCGTCGCCTTGCCGGGGAGCGCGCCCATCACCCGCTTCCACTGGCCCTGGGTCGTTTCATACTTCGCGGTCCAGAACCCCTTGGTCAACGTCACCTCGACCGGCTTCTCGTCCGGGCGGTGGTCGGGCTCGCTCTCGGGGCTGCCCATCGTGAACGTTCCCGGCGGGCACCAGCGCAGTTTGACGCCGGCGATCTCGCGCTCGTCCCCGGCTTTCGTTTCGGCGCCGGTCGGCCGGTCCCCCTCGACCCAACCGCACCCGACGAGCGCCACGAGGCCGGCCCATATTCGGCTCATGATTCTGCCCCTCGATCCGAGTTCCCGAAACGTGAGTGTACCGGGCACCCGAGGGCGACGATTGTTGTTTCCGCGTGGTGAAATCAACGGAATCGTTGTGCCCGCGCCGGGCGGTCGTGAGGGCTCGAACGGATCCCCTCGGCCCGAGCGCCCGCGCCCATTGCCCGGCGCTTGCGCTTCGTGGGATGGTGCCCCAATCAACCCGCGCTACGGGACGCGCGGGGTACCCGCCGTGTTCGCCCCGTTCCGCACCACGTGAGCGCCCGAGCAACGCGGGCACGGTGGGATCGGAGCCCGGTTCGTTGCCGATTCGCTTATCTCGTCAGGATAGAGGCACGACACCGTTCAAGCCGCTACCCAATTACGCGGCCGGGGCCGGCGTAGCAACCGGCTCGGTGCCTGCCCGCCCCACCCGCGCGCGACGCCGAGCCAACCATGCGATTGCCGCAACGGGGACCGCGCCGAGTACAATCCACCGGCCCCATCGGGACACGCGCCCCGTCCGAGACGCGGAGACCACTTCGCCGGTGCGGACATCGAACACGAACCGGTTGCCGTCGACGGTCGCGATCGTGTACTCGAACTCGCCACCGACCCGCTCCTCCCGCTCCCACCGATAGTGCGAGACGGATCGCTCGACGCGACTTACGTTCGCTCGCCGTATCAGCGACGTGATCGAGTCGCGCCCAGCGGTCTTTTTCTGCGTGCCGTTCCGCCCCGGTTATCGGGCGCCTTCCGGCTGTCATTTGAGGTGGGTGCAGTTGTCACGCCCGCGAGTCTCTGCGCCATGTATCGGGCCGGGGAGGTGCCGAGGGCCTTGCGGAACATGAAGACGAAACTGCTCGCGCTTTCGTAGCCCAGGTCGGTGGCCACCGATTGAACGGACACCCCCTGCGAGAGCCATTGCAGCGCCAGGATGATGTGGAGCTGCTGGCGCCAGCGGCCGAAGCTCATGCCGGTCTCCTGGAGCACTTGCCGCCGGAGCGTGCGCTCGCTGACTCCGATGTGCTCCGCCCATTCCTGCGCCGTTGCCCGGTCGGACGGGTCGGCCGTCAGCCCGTCGGCGATCTTCCGCAAGCCGCCGTCCGAGGGCATCGGGAGGTGCAGCTTCTCTACGGGCGCGGCGGCGAGTTCATCGAGCAGCACCGCCACCAAACGCGATTCCACCCCTCGAACGGGGTACAGCGTGGGGAGCTTGGCGCAGCGGAGGAGCAGTTCGCGCAGCAGGGGCGAGACGGAAACCGTGCAACAGGCGTCCGGCATGTTTCGGGCGCGGGCCGCGTCCACGAACAGGCTGTAGCACTCGATCGCCCCGACCCCTTTGGCGCTGTGCCGCGTGCCGCCGGGAACCCAGACGGCGCATTGCGGCGGCACGATCCACAAGCCCTGAGCCACCTCGCACGTCGCCACGCCGCGCGTCATGTAGATCAGTTGCCCCTTGCGGTGCTCGTGGGCCTCCTTTTCCAACCCGCCGGTCAGTGAGTCGGCGGTGACCCCGAACGCCATCACCGGCCGCGGCACCCGGTCGGGGTCGAGGCGCTCGTCGCTCTTGTGCATCATCTTCATCGCCAGCGTTCCCCAAAAACGCCGCGCGCCCCGCTGACCGAATTTCGATACAAGTTGGCAGACTATCCTGATGCGGCCACGAAGGAGACGGCGTATCCTCCAACATACCCAGCGGCACTGCGAAAGGAATCAGGATGAATGTTACGATCATCGGCGCCGGTCTCGGCGGGCTGGTACTCGCGCGCGTCCTCAGCGTGTACGGCATCCCGGCGACAGTCTACGAAGCGGAACCCTCCGTAAACGCGAGAGGGCAGGGGGGCATGCTCGACATCCACGAGAACGACGGGCAGGTCGCACTCAAGGCGGCGGGGCTCTATGAACAGTTCCGCGAAATCATCCACCCCGGGGGGCAGGCGACGCGGGTGCTCGGCACGGACGGCACGGTCCTGTTCGATCAACCCGACGACGGCACCGGCGGGCGCCCCGAGGTGCCGCGCGGAGAGCTTCGGCGGATTCTGCTCGAATCACTTCCCGCCGACGCGGTCCGTTGGGGGCAGAAGGTCGCGTCGGTGTCTGCACTTGGCGGTGGGCGGCATTTGGTGACCTTCGCCGACGGCTCGACGGTGACGTCCGACCTCCTCGTAGGGGCCGACGGCGCGTGGTCGAAGGTTCGCCCGCTCCTTTCCGAGACGAAACCGGCGTATACCGGCACCACATTTGTTGAGACCTACTTGTTTGACAGTGACAACCGATATCCGGCGAGCGCGGTGGCCGTCGGCGGCGGCTCGATGATGGTGCCGGTTGAGGGGAAGGGCATTTTCGCGCACCGCGAGCCTAACGGTGTGTTGCACGCATATGTGATCTTGCGCAAGCCGCGTGAGTGGGTCGACGGCATCGACTTTTCGGACCGGGCGACCGCCCTGGCCCGCGTCGCCGAAGAATTCGATGGCTGGGCGCCCGAGTTAACGGCGCTCATCACCGAAAGTGACACCGCCCCCGTGCCGCGTGCCATTTACGCGCTACCCGCCGGGCACAGTTGGGCTCGTGTACCCGGCGTGACGCTGGTCGGCGACGCGGCGCACCTGATGGCCCCGAACGGCGAAGGGGCCAACCTCGCCATGTTCGACGGGGCCGAACTCGGGAGGGCCATCGCCGCTAACCCCGGCGACATCGAAGCCGCGCTCGCCGCGTATGAACGGGAACTGTTTCCCCGCAGCGCGTCCGTGGCCGCGCAAGGCGGCCTCGAAGATCTCTTCGGCGCGGGCGCACCGCAGACCCTGGTCGACTTCTTCACCTTCACATGAGGATTTCACCGCAGAGGGCACGGAGAGCGCGGAGGAAAGGCAAGTGCGGTCGCGAGCGGCATTGTTTTGGTTCTGCTCTGCTTTTTCGTGCCAGTCCCTTGAGGCTTGGGCTCGCCCTTCCGCTTCGGCATGTACTCTCGTGATAAGTGCACATGCTAGCACGAGAAGGGCGTGAAGAGAAAGTCCGGTAAGGCCCGCTTACACGATCACTTTGAGATAGAGCATTTCGGCAACGCCGATTTGATTTCCTTGAGCCCCTCGTCCGTTACCTTCGTGCCGAACAGGTAGAGTGTGGCGAGGCTCTTGAGTGCGGCGATTTCCTTGAACCCCGCGTCCGTTACCTGCGTGCGGCTCAGGTCGAGTGCCGTGAGGCTCTCGAGTGCGGCGATTTCCTTGAGCCCCTCGTCTGTTACCTGCGTGTGGTTGAGGGTCAGAACGGTGAGTTTGGTCAGCCCCTTGAGTTCCTTGAGCCTCGCATCAGTTACTTTCGTGCCACCCAGGTGGAGTGTGGTGAGGTTCTTGAGTGCAGCGATTTCCTTGAGCCCGGCGTCCGTCACCTTCGTGGAATTCAGGTAGAGTGTGGTGAGGTTGTTGAGCGCGGCGATTTCCTTGAGGCCCGCATCCGTTACCGAAGTGACGTTCAGTTGGAGTGTGGTGAGGCTCTTGAGTGTGGCGAGTTCCTTAAGCCCGGCGTCCGTTATCTTTGTGGTACCCAGGTGGAGTGTGGTGAGTTTGGTCAGCCCGTTGATTTCTTTGAGCCCCGCGTCCGTTACCGACGTGCCACCCAGTTGGAGTGTGGTGAGGTTCTTGAGCGCGGTGAGCTCCTTGAGCCCCGCGTCCGTTACCGACGTGCCACCCAGTTGGAGTGTGGTGAGGTTCTTGAGCGCGGTGAGCTCCTTGAGGCCCGCATCCGTTACCTGCGTGGCACTCAGTTGGAGTGTGGTGAGGCTCTTGAGCGCGGCGAGTTCCTTGAGCCCCGTGTCCGTTACCTGCGTGCCACCCAGTTGGAGTGTGGTGAGGCTCTTGAGTGCGGCGAGTTCCTTGAGGCCCGCGTCCGTCACTTTCGTGCGACTCAGGTCGAGGGAGGTGAGTTTCTTGAGCGCGGCGAGTTCTTTGAGGCCCGCGTCCGTTACCGGAGTGTAACCCAGTTGGAGTGTGGTGAGGTTCTTGAGCGCGGTGAACTCTTTGAGCCCCGCGTCCGTCACTTTCGTGCGGCTCAGATCGACCGCGATGACCGGTTTGTCGGGTGCGCTCTCGTCGCGGGTTACCTTCCCGCCGAGCTTCTTGACGAGCGCGAGGGCCTTGTCTTCGGCGTCGTCGGCTCGAACCGGGGAACACGGGCACAGGGCCGATGCGGTCAGAATGAGTGCCGAGATCCGGAACATCGTTGCTCCCGATTGCATTCCAGAGGGAGAGGAATTGAACACGTTCAATATGGTAAATGATCGGACGTTACATTCAAGCGAAAATCGGCCTGCTGCCGCCATTCCCCACAAACGAGTCCGCGCGCACTTCAGTGCTTCATCGTTCCACTGAAGGCAGGGTATTTTGCGCTCTGCGCGCGCACGCCGTTACTGTGCCTATAACCCCGACTGTTCCCGATGGGGTGCTTTTCGACCATCCCGCCGGAAGGGTCCGTCACTTAGATCGTTTCCAGAGTGTAGAGAGGAGCCGGCGCCCGATCGCTCGCCCAGTTGCCAGAGCGTTACTCGATGCTCGGGAGGTCAACGCCCCTTCGCCTGGTTTGTATCGTGAGCGGCTACGGCTGCGCTTCAGGTGGAGGGTGAGCGCGTCACAGAGTGGCGTCAGTGCCCGGGGCGATTGACCGCGATTTTGCAACCGGGGTGCGTCGTTGCGGTTCTGATCGCTGTCGCGCGTCTGCCCGCCGTCGAAATGAGCTTCTACGGCGGGGTAGCACTCACCCTGTTTAAGGCTTGGTATGGAACGCCGGCGCGCATCGGGATTCTCCTGGCGGTTGGCGTCGCCGTTACTCAGTTGGCACTGGGCCGGCGCGCAGTAAGGGGCCAACCTCGCCATGTTCGACGGGGCCGAACTCGGGAGGGCCATCGCCGCTAACCCCGGCGACATCGAAGCCGCGCTCGGCGCGTATGAACGGGAACTCTTTCCGCGCAGCGCGTCCGTGGCCGCGCAAGGCGCCCTCGAAGATCTCTTCGGCGCGGGCGCACCGCAGAGCCTGGTCGACTTCTTCACATGAGAATGCGGATTTCACCGCAGAGGGCGCGGAGGAAAGGCACGAGTGGCTCGGCTTCTTCTCCGCGCCCTCTCGCGCCCTCTGCGGTGAAATCTTCTGCACATCGCCCGTCTCGCGCCGCCTCAAATAATTTTGTTTTTATTTCCACTAGTGGACTTGATAGCGCATGTTGCGTGTGGGTATAATGCCCGACGCGGGGGGAGTGCGCGCGGAGCCGGTGTTGAGTGCTCGCGCACGTGAGGCGCGGGAGAGAGTAAGGGGCGGGCGAGTACGAATGTTAGCCGGCGCGAGGGAGAAACAGCGTTTTCCCCGGGCAAAATGAGGGCGCGGGGGGCGTGGTCCCGAAGTGTTAGCAAATGTTAACTGCGCCAGAGGGCGCGCGGCACCGGTCCGCGCCAACGGTTCGAGCGCCCCAATTGAAACGGAATGATCGGAGCGACGTCCGGTAGGATATTTCCTTCTAACGGGGGATCACCGATGCGTCGCTCGCTGTTGGTTCTGGCCGCGTGGGTCGTGCTGCTCGGGGTGTTCGTCAGCGCCCCGGCCGCCCCGGTTCCCAGTGACCCCGCCGCCGTGCGCAAAGTGCTGGACGCGCACTGGGCGGACCTGGAAAAGGACGAGCCGGCCGCGTCCAAGGCCCTGCTCGCGCTCGCCGGGCGCCCGAAGGACGCGGTCCCGTATCTGCGCGAGCACCTGAAGCCGCTGAAGCTCAGCAAGGACCGGCTCAAGCAACTACTGACGGACCTGGGGAGTGAGAAAGACGCGGTGTGGAAAGCCGCGTTTTACGAACTGGAGTACCTGGACCCGCGGATCGCGACCGGGCTGGTGGACCTGATGGACCAGGTGACCGAGTCCCCGGCCCGGCAGCGGTTGGTCACGGTTCTCAGCGGGCGGAGCCTGGAGTTCCTGGACAAGTACCTGGCGAACAAGCCGGTCACGTTCCGGGCGGTCCGACAGGGCGACGGGTACTGCTTCCAGGCCGAGGGTTCGTGGTGGGCCGAACACCGGATCGAGAAGCTGAACGTCGGGGAGCACGTGGACTGCCCCAAGAAGAAGTGGACCCGGGCCGTTCGAGCCGTCGCCCTGCTGGAGTTCTTCGGCACCCCGGACGCGGTGGCGCTCCTGAAGGATCTCGCGACGGGCCACCCCGACGCGCAGCCGACCAAGATGGCCAAGGACGCGCTGGACCGTCTCAAGGAGAAGTCGTGAAACTCTGGCGCCCGGCGGTGCTTTCGCGGGGCTACTTCTCCACTTGGAACAGTGCGTCCGGCTTACGGCGCCGGCTTTGCCCCGGCGTACAAGCGGGCCAGTTCGACCATGAGTTTCTCGACGCGGTCGTAATACTCGTCCTCGCTGAGCCGGTCCTTCTGGTCGCGCAGGGTGGCGAGCGCGAGTTCCAGTTCGTCGCGCCGCACCCGGACGCTCACCGGGAGCGCCCGTTCCCTGGCGCTCGGGATCAGGTGCCACTGGTGGGCGCGGGTGCCGTCCACGGCCGCGCCGTCCTTCGCGCGCCGCACCGCGCGCACCCCCTGGAACCAGTCGGCCGGGGAACCGAGTTTGTCCCCGTTGTCGTCGAGCAGCGGGTGCTCGGTAGCGAGCCGGCCCTCGCCGCGGTAGAACTCGCGCACCCGGTCGGCGGCGGTCAGAAACGCTTCCAGGAGCGACACTTGACCGTCTTTGTCCAAATCGGCTGCCGGGGAGCCGATCGCTTCGGCCAGGTACCCGCCGAACCGCGCGTAGCTCGACTCGCTCCCGCTCCGGGTGGCGGTGACGACCACGCGCCCCGGGCCGGACAGGTGGTTGATGAACGCCGCGCTCGCCGAGGTGCAGTTCACCACCGCGACCGGGCGCTTCACCGGTTCGAGCCACTCCGCCAGTTCCTTGGCCGTCACGTCCGGGCCGCGGAGGTTGAACCGCGCCTCGCGCCCGTCGTCGGTTCCGTGCCCGATGAGTACGACCCAGAGCGGGGCGGAGCCGACGCGCGGTGCTTCAGCCAGGAACGTGCGGAATCGGTCGTGGTCCGAAGGGGTAGTTGTGGCGTCCCGGCCGATGCACACGAACCCCGCGCCTCCCTTCTTGGCCGCCGCTTCCCATAGCGCGGACCACTTCTGAAAGGTCGCGCCGTACTCCGGCGTTCCTTCCGCGCCGACAACGACGAGCACCTGGGGCCGGTCGACGGCGCCAAGAAGTGTCGATACCAGCGCGATCGCGAACGGCACGCTCACAGGTTGTTCCCTCTTAACACCTCAAGCCAGCCCCGCCCGGCGGCGCAGCCCCCACTCGGCCACGAGGCAGAATACAGCGATCAGGAAGTACCACCCCCGGTGCCACAGCGGGGCCGTCCAGGTTTCCATGTTGGGCGCCTTCCGGGAGGGCAGGGTGGCAACGAACCCGTCCAGGCCGTCCGCGGGGATCAGCTCGCCCTGTGTGCGGCTCGCGACGGCTTCCAATAGTTCTTGGTTCGGTTCCAGGCGCGCGAACTCGTCCGCCTCGGGCTGAACGCACCAGCCGGTCTCGCGCCGACCGACCGCGGACCCGTCCGGCGCGGTAACGGTCGCCACCGCCCGGTACGCCCCCGGCTCCCGCGGGACGAAGGTCGTCGTGTACGTTCCGGCTTCGCGGGACGCGGGCTCGGCGGGCAGCGTGATTTCGTCCCGGCCCGGTCGAACGATCCGGACCGAAACGGTCGCGTTGTCGAGCGGCAGGTACTCGGGGTCCGTGGCCCGGACGGTCACTTCGGTGGCGGGCACCGCGCCCGCGGTCGGGGCCGTTCGCATCTCCACGCGGCCCGGCACGTCGGCCACCAGCCAGCGCACCGTTTGCCGCCACGCGCGCTCGAAATCGTCGGTCGCGGTCTCGCGCCGCAACCCCCAGCGCCACAAGTCGCCGATCGGGACCGCCGCCGATCGGCCCTTACCAAAGGGCTGCGCGACCAGCGCGGGCAGTGCCCGGCCCTCGGCGTCGCGTGCGTGAGCCAGGACCGTGGCCCCGGGCTTGGGGGCGCCCACCGCGTTGAGCGTCTGGAACGCGGCCATGCCGTTGAGCCGCGCGGTCTCTTCGCCCTCCGTCTTCCGGGTCCGCACCCACGGCTGGAGCCAGCCCTCGCGCGTGAGCGCCAGTTTGTAATCGCCTCCCGTGGGGGTGAGAGGCCCGTCGAGGTACACGGGCAACAGGTCGCCGATCGGGGTGCGGTCGTACTTGCCGGAGGCGAACGAGTCCGGCCCGCCGAGCATCAAGAACCCGCCCCCGCGCCGCGCGACGAAGTTCCGCAGCAGGAGTTGCTGGTCCGGGGTGAAGAACGCGGCTTCGAGGTCGTCCAGAACGACCGCGTGGTAGCGGTACAGGTCCGCGGCCGTTTGCGGGAACCCGCCGCGGAGTTCCGTTGCGTCCTGTGTGCCGAGCCGGACGAGCACCGGCTGGTCGCGCCGTTCGGCGGTCTCAGAGTCCGGGTGCTCGAACCCCTGGAACAACTGGTTGTTCCCCTGGGTCCGCCCGTCGCGGAAGTCGAACTTCGGCTCCCGGCGCGCCACCCGCACCAGCCCGACCAACTGCACCTCGGGGTCTTCGTCCACGGCCCGCCGCAGGTACTTGAACTCCCAGTTCGGTCGGCCGCACACGTACAGCACCCGGTACGGCCCGCCGCCGCGATCGACCATGACCAGCCGGCTGTTGTTCGCCAGCGTCTGTTCGACGGAGGGGGCATCGGGCGGCGCGGCCATTTCGGTTGCGGCCCGCGCGCACACGCGATAGAACGCGATACCGGCCCGTTCCGGGCGCAGTTGGAAGCGGAACGTGATCGTTTCGGTATCGCCCGCCGGGGTCATTTGCTGCCGCACGACTTCTTTACCGGCTTCGTCGGTTACAACGGCGATCACAGTTTGGTCGGCGAACCCGTGCGCGGTCACTTCTGCTTGAAGGGCAACGGGCGCGGCCTCGAAGTTCGTCTGGTTGAGAGTAACGCGGCGGACGGCGATGTCGCGCGGACCGGGGCGGTTCGGTGGGAGCACGGGGTAGACGGGTGGAAGGGCGGCCCAGTCGATGTCGGCCGCGTCGGTGGCGTTGCCGTCGCTGACGAGGAGCACGCCGGCGAGCGCCCGCCCCTTGTACCGTGCGGCGACCGACGCGAGCGCGGTGTGGAGCGACGTTGCGGTCCCGTCGAACGTGATGGTGTCGAACCCATCCGCGGCCCGGAGGTGTGTATCGAACACGAAGTTCCTGACGTCGAAGTCCTGTCCCAATCGCGCGCGCCAGCCCGCGTTCGCTTCGAGCAGGGACCGCACCCAGTCCGCCCGGGTGCGCTCGGAGTCGCCGTCACGAACCCCGAGGCTCTGACTGGTATCGACCAGCACCACGAACACGTTCGCCCCAGGTTGGGGGCGCGAACCGACCAGCAGCGGCTCCACCAGACACAGCGCGAGCGCGGTCAGCCCGACCAACTTGAGGGCGGCCGCGACCACCATCCGGCGCCCGGGGCGCCGGGCGTAGCTCCAGACGACCGCGACCACCCCGACCGCGACCAGCGCGGCCCCGGGGATCAGCCAGTGCGGGGAACCGAGAACGATCGACGGCACCGTCATTTGCCGCCCCCGAGCCGTTCGTAGTACCGGCGGACGCCGTCGACGAACTCCGGCGGGACCGGGTCGCGGTCGATCGGCACGAGTGCGTCCGGGGACTCGCGCCGGCGCACTTCTTCGGCCACGCGGTCCCGCAGTTCGTTCAGCGGCTTCACGACCATTTCTTGAAGCTGCTTCCAGTCCGGTTCCTTGGCGTGCCGCTTGAACTCCTCACGCGCGGCCGCGCCCGCTCCCGGATGCGCGCGGCCTCGGCCCGGAGTTGCGGGTCGTCGATCAGATCTTCGGTCGCCCGCATCCGATCGAACCACTCGCGGAATCCCTGTTCCCGAATCGGCCCGCCACCTCCGTTCGGTTGCGCCAAGCCGCCGTTTTCTCGACCCCCGCGCTGTGCGGGGCCGTTCGGTTGGGCGGGCGGATCGGTCAACCGGCGCGGTCCCTGGTTCCCGGGCTGGTTCTGCCCCGGTTGACCCTGCTCGGGGCGCCCCTGTCCCGGTTGGTTCTGTCCACCCTGTCCGGGCTGCTGCCCGCCTTGTTTCGGCTGCTGTCCGCCCGGTTGATTTTGCCCGCCCTGTCCCGGTTGTTGGCCACCCTGTTTCGGCTGTTGCTGTCCCGGTTGCCCCGGTTGTTGTTGGCCGGGTTGACCGGGCTGTGGTTGCTTCCCTTGTTGGGGCTGCCCGGTCACGGGGGGAGCCTTCAGGTCTTCTTTTCCGTTCGCGCCCTTCGGTTGTTCACCCGTCTGCCGCTGGCCGGGCTGCGGTTGCCCGGTGGCCTGAGCGACCTCGCGGTTCATTTGCTCGGCCAGTTCGTCCAGTTCCCGCTGGGCGCGTTTTAGAGCATCGGTCTGGCCGCCCAGCACGCTGTCGGCCGCCTTCTCGACACCCTTGCGGAGTTGCTCGGTGCCCTGAGCCGCTTTGCGGGCCGCGTCAGAAGCTTCCGGCAGCCCCGCACCCGCGAACCGGCGGGCCTGATCGATCGAGTCGCCCACCTTCTGCTCCGCGGCGCCGCGTGCCGCGTTGTAGAGCTGCTGTGCCAGAAGCGGTTCCGACTTCTCGGCCTCCTGAACGGTTTTCTGCATGCGCTCCGTGATCTTGTCGAGTTGCTGCTTCTGCTGTTCCAGCCCCTTTTGCACCTGTTCGCGGTTCGGTCCATCGGACAGTCCGCCCTTCGGGGCCTGGCGCATCTCTTCGAGTTGTTTGGTGAGTTTTTGCTGTTCCTCGTCTAGTTTGCGGGTCTGCGTGCGGAGGTCGCGCAGTTCTTCGCCGAACTGATTTGCCGTGTCGCGGCGCAGTTGGTCGCGGACCGCGTCCAGTTGGCGCTGCGCCCGCGTGCCCTCGTTGACCGCCTGCCCCAGTTGCCCCTTTTCCAGAGCCTCGGACGCCCGGCGCACGGACTCGCGGCTCTGCTCGACCTGCTGCCGCGTGTCCGCCATGCGCTCGCGGTTCTGCTCCTGCTCGGTCCGCTGTTGGACGTCTTCCGTGTCGCGGAGCAGTTGCTGTTGCTGGTCGCGGAGCCGCTTCAGTTGCTGTTGAAGTTCCTGCTTCTTCCGCTCGTCCTGGGCCTGCTCCAGGGCCGATTGAAGCTCCTTGACGCGGTCGGTCAGGTCGGCCTGTCGGCGCGCAAGTTCCTTGAGCCTGTCGGCGAGTTCCTGGTTTTCCTGGCGCTCGCGGTCCCGCTGACCCTGGCGCTCGCGCTGTTCGCGGGCGGCGCTCTGGGTCTCGTACCGCTGCTGTTCGTCGGTCAGGTCGAGTTGCCGGAGCTGCTGCTGCGACGGGCTACGGCTGTTCGCGCCACCTGCACTCGATCGCTGACGGTTGTTGCGCCGCGTCACGTCGAACTCGCGAGCGCGCAACTTCAGCAGCGCCTGGTACGCTGCCTGTTCGGACGCGAGCGCGGCCGGCAGCCCCTTGGGGTCGAGTCGCTCCGCGATCGTGCCCAACTGCTTCTTGGCCTCACCCATTAACCGAAGCGCTTGCTGGAGGTCTTCGGCCGATGCCCCCTGGAGCCGCTGGGCGAGTGGGCCGGCCTTCTCGATGAGTGCTCCCTGCGCCTCGTGCAGGAGTTTAATATCGTCGGCGAACTTGTCGGTCGGGGTGGTGCCGGTTTCGCGCCGGATCAGCCGCCACGTGGCACTTACGATCTGCTTCTGCATTTCCGCGAGTTGGTCCGCGGCCTCGGCGTTGGGGTTCTGGCCCTGTTCCCGTTCCTGGCGCTCCCGTTCTTCCTGTTCCTGGGTCTGCTGTTCGCCCTGGCGGAAGATCTCCTCGAAATGGCGCACTTCGGCGAAGTACAGATCCCCGGACGTGCGCCGCGGCTTGCCGTCCGGCCCCAGGTCTTCGGCCCAGAAGTAGTACGACACGACCTGATCCGGCTTGGCCTTCAGCGCCTCGAAGTCGATCAGGTGATCGGGCTGAACCCGCTTCGGTGCGCCCTTCGCCGCGTTCGTGCCCAGCACGAGCTCCCTGGGCACTTGGTCCGCCGCTGTGACGGTAACGCCGTACCGCACGAGGCCGAAATCGTCCTTCATGTCGGCCTTGAGCGGCAGTTCTTCCAGCGGCGATACGCGCGCGTCGTGACCGGGTCGGGGAACTGTGACGACCGGCGGGAGGTTCTTCGTCACGGTCACCGAGATGTCGGCTGGCAGTTTGTTAGCGCGCCCGTCGGTATCGGTGAGGCGCAGCTTGTACCGCTGTGATTCGGTGGCCGTGAGTGACACCGTGTAAACGTGCTTCTCGGCGTCGTGTAGTGCTAGCGGCAGTTCGTGCTTCTCGTCGGCCAGCACCGCCCGTGCGACTGCCTTGCTGAGCTGGCAGTGTAGGGTGATCGTGGTGCCCTCGACGGCGGTGACGTGGCGCACGTCGTCGATCGCCTTCGGCTCAAGGCCCGTGTACGACGGGAACACCAGCCGGACGTTCGCTCGCACCAGTTCCGGGTGCTCGAACACCTTCACTTGGAACGTTTCGCTCCGCCCGCCGGTGAACTCGACTCGATATGACAGGTCCGAGTTGACGACCGGAATGTGCCCCGCGAAGGTCGGGTCTTCCAGGTTGCGGGTCATCGGGCGCGGCGCGAGATCCGGTCCGCCCTCGGGAATCAGACTGGCCTCGGCCGGTACTCCGTCCAGGAATCGGGCCGTGACCAACAGCGGCGACCCGCGTTCAAGCTCAGTGTTCCCCGGCTCCACCACCACGCGCCCGCCGACCGCGACCGTTCCCGTTTCTACGGGAGTGCCGGTTGCGTTTGCGGAGGCCGCTGGCCGTAACCCGAGCCAGCCCAGCACGACCACCAAGCCGACGAGCGCCAGACCGTGGACGAGACGTGTCGTGAGCAACCGGCGCTGGGAAACGGTTTCGTCCCAGTCGTGCGTCCGGCTGTGCGCCACGGCCGATTCCAGCACCGACAGTTGAAGGAACCCGAGCCGCCCGTCCGGTGTCGGGTGCTGCTCGACCGCGGTCAGCAGCAGCGCCGAGAGGTCCGGGTGCTTCGCTTCGATCCGGCGCGCCACCCAGAGCGGGTCGCGTGCCGTTCGGTGCGCGACCCACCACCAGACCAGACCCGCGGCCAGGGCCGCGGTTCCGAGTGCCGGCGCGAGCACGTAGCCCGTTCTGGTCACGGCGCCCGCCACGAGCGAACTGCCCGCGACCAGTCCGACCAGGGCACCGCCGACCCAACAGACCGTTAGTCCTTCCCACAAACGTACCCGGCGGAACCGGCCGCCGATGCGGTCCAGTGCGTCCCGAAGTTCGACGCTGGCACTCATGGCGTTACACCCTCCTGTCGGCCGGAGCGGGTTCGCCACCCCGCCAGCCCGGTTTCGACGAGTAACACGGCGACCGCCGCCAGGATCAAGATCCGCCAGATCGCTTGGTTGCGTTCCAGTTCCGCGTTCCGCTGCTGCCGCTCGATCGCGGCCCGCTGGTCGTCCGCGCCCCGTTTGGCCAACCGACAGCCGAACTGTTCCAGTGTTTCAACCGGCAGCGGTGCGGTCAAGCTCTCCGCGGGGTCCAAATTGACCGCGAAGGTACGAAGGCCGGCCGCGGTCTCGAGCGTGTACACGCCCGGCTGGTCGGTGCCGTCGAACGACGTGGCTTCCGGCGCGAGGGCAGCGGTAGTACCATCTGGCTTGCGCACGTCGGTCGCCGCGCTCGCCGGCTGGAGCGGCACGCGATCCCCGATCCGGTAGTTGGTGCCCACGATGGTTCGCCCGGCGCGGAGCTCCAGTAGCGCGGTCAGCATCGGAACGAATTTCGACGACCGCGCGAGCTGACTGTCGGCCGGCTGCCAGCCGCTGGCGAAGACCACGAAGCGCCCGCGCCCGACCGCTTTTTCCAGCACCGCCGGGTCGCCGTCGTCGAACCGGGCCAGCACTCGCGCGCCGGCGAGGTGCTGTTCCGTGACCCGCCGGTGCTTCCAGAAATGGACCTTCGTGAAGTCACTGAACTGCGGGCCGGACAGTGGGGCGAAAAGCGGGTGGTCGAACGCGATGTCGCGGAGCA
This sequence comes from Gemmata sp. SH-PL17, assembly GCF_001610855.1. Classification (NCBI taxonomy): domain Bacteria; kingdom Pseudomonadati; phylum Planctomycetota; class Planctomycetia; order Gemmatales; family Gemmataceae; genus Gemmata; species Gemmata sp. SH-PL17. Next base: position 5,668,413 of record NZ_CP011271.1, on the reverse strand, counting down.
TGGCGTAGCGCTCGAGGTTCGCTTCTTCGACCGGCTGCGTCCCGGCCCCGGCGAGCGCGGGGAGCGGGCGAGGGGCGGCGAGAACGGTTAGCACGGTTCCGCCGTCACGCAGGTACTTGTCCAGCACGGTGGTCACTTCAGCCGAAGGTGTGCCGGCCAGAACCACGAGCGGCGCCGTTCGCACTTCGTCTGCCGTCAGCGGGGCGTCGGGCTTGCGCGCGACCACCCGGACCGCGCGGTCCGGTGTTTCGTCCCACGCGCGTTCGAGGAAGTACAGCAGCCCGGCGGGATCGGTGGGCGAATCGGCGCCGAGGAAGAACACCGTCAGTTCCTGGCGCCGCGAACCGGCCACGTGTACCGCGTTGTTGAAGTCGTGAACGTCCCCAAAGAGCCGGAGTACCGGCGTCGGGCCGGCCGGCGGGCGCGGCACCTTGACGACCCGGCTCTCGCCCGGCGGAACATATGCTTCGACGTCTGCGCCTGTAGTGCCACTCCAGGCGAGCCGGAACCGCTCCTGCTTCGCGCCGGCCTCATTCGTGACCCGCACGCGGAGCACACTTTGAGTTCCTCGCTCGGATTCGGCGCGATCGGTCAACAGGCTCAGCCCGGCGTTCCCCTGCTCGTCGGTGACCGTGCGGAGTTCCAGTTCCACCGAGGGCGGCCACTCGAACCCGGCCAGTTCCGTGAGGCGCGCCCCGCGCTGGAGGTCGCTGACCAGCACGATCTTGCCGCGCGGAGCTTTCTCGGTCGCACCGACTTCGAGGATCGCGGTAGTGGCGTCGACCAGTGCCCGGCCGAGTTCGGTGCCGCCCCACGTCGGTGTCAGCCGGCCGACACGTTCTCGTGCGACGGCGGCGCGCTGGTGCGGCTCAAGGTGGTCAGATTCGGCGAACCCCAGGACGGGCCGAACGGTGCGATCGAAGGCGAAGACTGCCACGCGATCGGTCGGTTTGCAATCGGCGAGGGCGGCATCGGCGTGCGCGACCGCTCGCGCCCACAAGTCGCCCCGGCGCATGCTCGCGCTGGTGTCGATCAGCACGACGACGCAGTTGCCCTGTTCGCCCCCGGCCGCCGCAGCTTCCTGGCGGAAGAACGGCCTCATGAACGCCAGCCCGAGCAGTATCAGCGCGCTCGCACGTAGCAGGAGCAACAGAACCTGATCCAGTCGTCGGCGATTGGCCGGAGGCGGAGGGGACGGGGACAGGAACATCAGCGAGCTGAACGGCACTTCGCCCTTCGGCCGCCGGCGGATCAGGTGGAACACGATCGGTGCCGCGACCGCCAGCAGCCCGAGTGCGTAGAGGGGAGCGAGGAAACTCATGAGCGCCCCCGGTTTTGGGGGCGCCGCGCGGGGGCACGACCACTTTGAGCGCGTGCCCGGAGCAGGTCGAACAGTACCAGTTCCAGTGGTCGGTCGGTTGTTATCTGCTCGAAATCGGCCCCCGCGCTCACGCACGCCTGCCGCACGTCTGTCGCGTGGGCCTCGAACCGGGTGCGGTACTCGCGCGCCGCCGTGCGCGGGTCCACGAACACCTCGCGGCCCGTTTCGGCGTCCCGGAACAGGCCCGGGGCGCTGAACTCGAATCGGACCTCCTGGGGATCGAGAACCCGGAAGACGATGACCTCGTGTCCCGCCGCTCGGAGGTTACCGACTCCCGTGCGCACGGCGGGAGCCGGAACGAGCAGGTCGGAGAACAGCACGAACAGTCCGCGGCGCGGGTTGGCCGCGCCTATCTCATCGAGCGGACCGGTCAGGTCGGTGGCCCGGCCCTGCGGTTCGCGCTGGAGCACGGCGGTCAAGTGCGCCAGGTGCCCGGGGCGCACGCGCGGGGGGACGTACTCGACGACCCGGTCCTCGAACGTCACCAGCCCGACCGCGTCGCGCTGGCGCGACAGGAAGTACGCGACCGTGGCCGCCGCGGTCCGGGCGTACTCCCACTTGCTGACCGCGCCGGACCCGTAGCCCATCGACCGGCTCGCGTCCACGACCATGTGACAGCGGAGGTTCGTTTCGTCCTCGAACTTCTTGATGTAGTAGCGGTCCGAGCGGGCGAAGAGGCGCCAGTCGAGGTAGCGCGGGTCGTCGCCGGGGGTGTACTCGCGGTACTCGCTGAACTCGACGGAGAACCCGTGGTACGGGCTGCGGTGGATGCCCCGATCGAACCCCTCGACCACCGCCCGCGCCCGCAGTTGCAGGCTCTTGATCCGCACGAGCGCGGCCGGGTCCGCGAACCCCGGGCCGCTGCGGGCCGGGCTGCTTGGTTGGGTCGGTGACGGGACGGCGGGTGGCATCAGCGGGGCGTCTCCTTGACGTGTTCAAGGAGGCGATCGATCACCGAATCCACCGAAACGCCGTCTGCTGCGGCGCGGTAACTCAGCAGCACCCGGTGCCGGAGTGTGGGGCGGACGAGCGCGCGGATATCGGCGGGGGTGGCGTGGAACCGCCCCTCCAGCAGCGCCCGGGCCTTCGCGCCCAGCACAAGGGATTGGGCCGCGCGCAACCCGGCGCCCCAACTGACCCACTGCGTGATGAAGTCCGGGGTTCCGGCCTGTCCCGGGCGCGTCGCGGCGGCCAGCCGAACGGCGTACCGGATCAGGTCGTCGGCGACGGGCACCTTCTTGACGATCTCGTGGAACCGCAGAACGTCGGCGGCGTCGAACAGCGGCTCGATGGGTTTGGGGCGCCCGGAGGTGGTTCGTCGGACGACCGCGACTTCGTCCTCTTCGGGCAAGTAATCAACGACGACGTTGAACAGAAACCGGTCGAGTTGCGCTTCGGGCAGCGGGTACGTGCCCTCCATCTCGATCGGGTTCTGCGTCGCGAGCACGAAGAACGGTTCGTCCAGAGGGTAGCGGACGCCCCCGGCCGTCACCTGGTGCTCCTGCATCGCTTCCAGGAGCGCGGCCTGAGTTTTGGGCGGGGTCCGGTTGATCTCGTCGGCCAGGATCACGTTCGCGAAGATCGGTCCCTTCACGAACTGCATCCGCCGTCGCCCGTCGCCCGTTTCTTCCAGGATGTCGGTACCGGTGATGTCGGCCGGCATCAGGTCCGGGGTGAACTGGATGCGGGCAAATTTCAGGTGGAAGATCTGGGCGATCGACCGGACCAGCAGCGTCTTGGCCAGCCCGGGCGCACCGGTGATTAGGCAGTGCCCACCGGCGAACAGCGCCGTGAGCAACTGACCGGTCGCTTCCTTCTGGCCGACGATCACCTTGTCCAGTTCGCGCTCGATCGCTCCGCGGGTGGCGCGGATCTTCTCGACCGTTAGCTTTTCCTGTTCGTATTCGGAGCCGGCATCGGTCACGGGCAGCCTTTCGGTAGGGCGGGCGGCGCGGGCGCGCCGAGGGTCGTGGTCACGTGGCGGGTGAGCGGGGCAGGGCGGGGGACGCAACTCCCGGGCCGTCGGGCGCGCGTCAGTGCGTCATCGCGTACACGATCACGTTGATGCCGAGCGGGTACGCCTTCTTTTCCGAGAACTCGCGGAAGTACCAGGGGTCTTCGCCCTCGCGCTCCCAGCCGTCGCCGAGGTCGGTGTTGTGGCCGATGAACGCCATCATCCGGCCCTTGTCGTCGAAGATCCCCTTGTAGTGGACCGTCTGCACGTCCCCGTCGTGCCCGCGCTCCCAGGTGATGCCCTGGGCTTTCCCGGCCCAGGCCGCCTGGATGCTCGGGATCTGGGGCTTCTCTTTCAGGTGGTACACGCACCGGAAGATCTCGTGGTCCACCGGTAACTCTTTCGGCTCGTTATTGGGGAACACGCGCCCGATCTCGCGGCGGAAGTTCTCCCACTCGGAGTCGCCCCAGAAGTCGTCCACCATCAGGAACCCGCCGTTGGTCAGGTACCGGCGCAGCGCGAGCACTTCGTCTTCCGAGAAAGTGAGGCGCCCGGGTTCGACGATGTAGATGAACGGGTAGTCGAACAGCCGCGGGTCTGTGAGCCGCATGGAGATCGGGTTCGGGTTCACGCGCAGCGAGGTGAGCTGCTGGAGCCGGAAGGAGAAGTTCAGGTCCGCGTCCGGCCAGTCGGTCGTCCACGAGCCCCCGCGGCGCCCGCGGTACGAGCTGTACTCGATCCGCACGAACGTGAACACGTCCCGATCGAAGCTCGGGTCCACCTTCCAGTTGGGGACGCCGGCCCGGTCCTCGGGCAGCGGCAGCGGATCGCCCGGTTGTCGGCCGTAGGGGAACTGCCGCCCGGGTTGGCGCGCGGCCGACCCGAACCCGGCGGCCGCGACCAGGGCCGCGACGCCCACGGCCGTCACGACGAGCAGGCGGGTGCGGGTCATCGCTTGATCTCCCGTGGGGGCGGGGCGCTGGGGGCCGATCCCGGCGTGCCGACCAACTTGAGCAGCAGTTCGTGGGCCTCGCGCGCACGCGGGGCGTCTTCCAGAGCCTTTAACACCTCGCGGCGGGCCTGGTCCCGCGCGCCGCTCTGTTCGAGCAACACTGCGAGCCGGTAACGCACGTCGGCGGCATCGGGAACGCCGAACCGGAGAACAGCGCGGTACGCGGTCATCGCCTCGTCGCGCTCCTGGAGCCGCTCGGCCGCTCGCGCCAGTGCGCGGTGCGGGCCGGGGGTGAGTGGGTTAACGGCCAGCCAGCGGCGGGCGTTCTTGGCCGCGCCGGACCAGTCCGCGGTGGCCTCGTACAGTTCGATCAACCGTTGGTGGGCGGCGGTCGCGTCGCCGTCGCGCTTGGCCCACTCTTCGAGAGTCGCCGTTTCGTCGGTCGGCCGCGTGGTCTTCCGGTACGTCGCGGCGAGCAGTTCGTAGGCGTTGTCGGTGCCCGCGAACTCCGGGTAGAGCGAGCGGAACGCGATCAGCTCTTTCTCGGCTTCGGCCCACTTCTCCTCGCGGATCAGTCGCACGCACAACCGCTGGTGCCCCCAGAAACTCTTGGGGTGTTTTTGGAGCCAGTCCCGGACCGCGACCGAGTCCGCGTCGGCTTTCAGCCCCTCCGGTTGCTCCCAGGTCACGCCCGGCGCCACCGATTTGGCCCGTTCGCGTGCGAAGTCGGTGAACTCGCGGTCCAGCTTCGCGAGCGACACGCCGGTGCGCCGTTCGAGTGCCTCGTTCGCGGTCAGTCCCGCCCCGAGATCGTCCAACGTTGCCTTGATCGCGTCCAGCCCGTACTTGCGGACCAGGAACTCGACGGCCAGGGCCGACTCGAAGTAGGCGAACTGAACGTGGAGCGAGGTCTTCGCGTTCATGAACGCCGTGCTCAGCCGGCTCAGTGGCGTTAGCTCGTCGCTCAAGAGCATTTCACGATACTGCGGGGTCATCCAGCGCCCCCAACCGGGGTTCTCCAGCGTCTCCTCGTAAACGGAAATCCCTTCACTTAACCAGCGCGGCATCTTGTTTCGGGTCTTGTGAAGGGTGATGGTGTGGCAAAACTCATGCCACAGGACCGCCTCCCAACTGGAGGGATCTTTCCCCTGCGCCGCCGGGCTACTCACGGTAATGACCGGCCCGAAGCAGACCCCCAGGATGCCGTCCGACCCGGGGATGCCGAACGTCCGCACGGCGAAGTCCTGGTTCCGCGGGAAGACCTCGACCGTGATCGCCCGGTCTAAGCGCACGCCGTACTTCTCACCGAGGGTGCGCTTCGCGCGCTGGAGGATGGCCAGCGCGCGCTGACCGTACAGGTCGGCCTCTTTCTCCTCCATGCGGAGAACGAACCCGTCCGCGGTGAGCGTGCGGAACTTCGTCACGTGGTCCCGGAGCGCGACGAGGTTGTGCGCGACGACGTTGTAGCCGTCGGCCGCGAGCACCTCGGTCGCCAGTTGCCACCCCTCCGTGTCGTTCCCCAACCGGAGCAGGTCCAGACACAGTTGCGCCTTGGCCGGCAGGTAGCGCTTGTCCTTTTCCAGAGCCTTGCGCTGGTACGCCGCGCCCTCAGTGAACCGGTAGCTCCGGGACAGCTTCCGCCCGATCAGGTGCTCTACCAGTGGGTCGCCGGGCCAGCGGGCGAGGGCCGTCTCGTATGCCTTCTTTTCACCGGCCGGTTCCGCACGCAGGTGCGAGAGAACGGCCCGATACGCCCACGCACGCGGCTCGGCGGGATCGACGTCCAGCACAGCTTTTAGTGTGGTTTCGGCCGCGGGGTAGTCTTCGGCGTCGATCTGGGCTTCGGCCCGAAAGAGCAGGCTATCGACGTGGTGCGGGTTGATCGCGAGCGCGTCCGCGACGGCCTTCAGCGCGCGGGTTCGGTCATCGTCGGCGAACGCGCGTGCGAGCAGTGCGTGGTAGCGCGGTTCCTGCGCGGCTTCTTTGGGAGCCTTTTGAAGCGTCTCGGCGGCGAGTGCCCGGTCGTGCTTGTCGAGCGCCAGTTCCGCGATGGCGAAGTGGGCATCGAGGTGATTGGGCGCCTTCTTCACGACTGCAGTGAAGTATCGGTCCAACACTTCTTTTGCGTCGGTGCCAGTGGCCAACAGGTAACGACCGAGGGCGATTTGCTCGGTAGGTGTGCGTGCGATTCGGTTCTCGATCTGTCGTTGGACGGCAGTCAAAACCGTGGCCGCGTCCTTCTCCCGACCGCTCGCGCGGTACACATCGTGTGCGAAGAGGTGCAGTGTGAGATCGTTTGGGAACTGTGTGCGTGCGTCTTCGATCGACTTCCACGCGGCATCGTACTTTCCGCGGGCGACCTCGGTCCGGATCTTCAGAATCCACTGCTCTGCGGTTCCTGCGCCCTTCGCGATCTGGTCAGTAACGGCCTTTTCGCACTCGGCGTACTGACCCGTGCGGAACAGTTTTTCGGCGTCCCCGTCCGCGCCGCGTGCGGCGGTAAGCCAGACGGTCATGAGGCCGACAACGAGCACAAGGCCGAACGGGTTTCGGGCACCTCGTTGTCGCGATCCGACCATAGCACCACCGACTCTCAGGAAACCGCTGCCGTTCGAGGCCGACGGCCTCGGGTGCCGGCGCGGAACCTCACTGAGCAGAAACGGACGAACTGGAGGCGCGTGAACAATGAAGGCAGTTACGAAGCTGCAGGTAAAAGGATGACGATCCGGGAGCCCCGTCGCAACCGCAAACTCGGGTGAGCCGCATTTCACATGATTGTCTCAGAAGTCGGCGCGGGGCCACTTTGGGCACCGCGGAGCCGCCGGGACCGCGTCCACTCCGGCGCGAGTAACATTTGCTAACATCTCGGGACCGCGAGGACACATACCCCCATTTCGCCAGGCGAAAACATCGATTGCTCCTCGCGCGTGCTAACATTCGCCTCCCGCCGACTGCTCTGGGTGGGGACTTCAAACAGCCCTCGCGCGGCGTTTCATCATCGGGCATTATACCTTGTCGATAATTGTGGCATCAAGATCAGTAGTGGAAGTTTTAACATTATTTATTCGAGGAGATGGCAGCGTCAGTAATGATGCAGGGTTTCACCGCAGAGGGCGCGGAGAAGAACCCCGAGCAATCCGTCCTTGTTTTCCTCGGCACTCTCCGCGCCCTCTGCGGTGAAACCCTTGCATGCGCTCTTACTCCTTGCCGAGCACGAGGTCCACAACCCAGCACCCGCGCACGTGCGGGCTGCCACCGCGGCAGTGGCCCAGCACGTCGGCATTATCACAACCCGCGTCCTGAAGCGCGTCCGCGAGAATCGGCATCGCGCCGAAGTCCCGGGACTCGTACATCTGCGCTGCGAGCGCAACGGCGGTGGAGGTGCGCCAGGAGGGGGAGAAGGTGACCGGGCGGAACGGGTTCCCGAAGATGTCACGAACGAGGGCGACCTGCTCAGCGCTTTTCGAGGCTCGACCCAACGCACAGCTCGCAGCTTCAGTGGTTCCTCGCATCCACTGCCGGCTCATAGAGAGAGCGGGATAAGCGAGATCGTAGACGGAGAGGGCAGCAAATGCGTGGGAATGAGCCGTCGGTTCAACCATCGAACTAAAAGGGACGCCTCCGTTTTGGGCTAATTCAAAGGCAAATCTCGCATCTTCAGCCGCACGATCTAGTTCCGACCGTTCCGCATTTCCTTCCGCATAGCGTTCCACAACCTCGACGGCCGATCGGCTCGCGGGATGGATCAGGAGTTTCCAAATCTGGCGGCAACAAGCGCACCCAAACAGCCACACCTTCCGGTTCTGAGTTCTCTCCCGGGAAACGTGCATTAACGACACAGGATCAGCACACGCGAGCCATTCCGCTTCGGTCACGACTCACTCCTTGCCGAGCGCGAGCCACACAACTCCGCATCCGCGATCGAGCGCGCCGGCACTGCACGGAGCGATCTGCAGTTCATGACGGTTCCAGTTACATGCGGGATATGGCTTTCGCGATCATACCAGCGATCAGGGAAACGCCAAACACCTGGTGGCCTCACCAGCTCTCGTTGAGGGCGCCCGGCCGTTCTGCTGCATGTCACGGGCCGGGCCTATGAACGCTCTTGTGTCCTTCGGCGCGTGTGCGTTACGCTTTCGCGCCGGTCCACACAAAGGGCCGCTCCGACCGCTCAACGTTACGGTCTTGGGTTCCGGGTCGCCGTTGGGACAATCAACGTTGCGACTGTTTATCCATCCTCTCCTGCTGGAGCAGCCCTTGCCGCACTGGTCGTTAAGATCGCGGCAGCGCCAGCCAATACGTTCGTTCCGCAGGTTGTTTCTCGGCGCAGGAGGATAATGATGAAACGCAGTGGCTTTACACTGATTGAAGTCATCGTCGTTATTGCAATCATCGCGATATTGATCGGCCTCCTGTTGCCGGCGGTGCAAAAAGTGCGACAAGCCGCGTCCCGAATGCGAGAGGGGAACAAGCTCCGTCAGTTCGCGCTGGCTTGCCACTCGTTTGCTGACGCGCACGACGGGCAACTCCCGAACGCACAAGCGGTCGCGCCGTCGACCGGGGAATCATTGTTCCAGTCACTTTTCCCGTACCTGGAAATGGGGGACTTCGGCGCCCCGCCGACGGCGCTCGACGGGCCGCCGTGGCGCCCCTCCCAGGTCCGGAGCGAAGTCGATCCGAGCTTTTTGACCTCGCACGGGGTGCCCAGCACAACAATCGGAGGCGCCGGTGGTAATACAGAACCGGCGGGGGATACGAGTTATGCTTTCAATCAGCAGGTTTTCCGACGCGGTGCGACGCTGACGGCATCTCTCCCGGACGGCACGTCGCAGACGATCGCCATCACCACACACTACGCGCGCTGCGGCCGGACGCCGTTCACTTGGTGGATGTCGAACCCGACCTGCTACACGTTTGTGCCCCCGAGCGGCGGTCAGCAGGTACCGTGTTGGACCCTTCCCGATGTCCCTTCTCACGCGAATACGTTTGCGGACGACACAATGGCGGACGCGGTACCGCCCGGTGTCTCGAAGCGCGGCGAACTGACCGTCAAAACGTTTCAGGCGCTCCCGCAGTTGATGGATTGCGATTACCGCGTTCCGCAAGCACTGTTCCCGAGCGGCCTCCTTGTAGCGCTGGCCGACGGGAGCGTGCGCATGGTTCATGTGAACGTCGAGGCGGCGACGTTCTGGGGCGCGGTGTCACCCGCCGGGGGCGAGGTTCCAGGCGATTGGTAAACACCGACAAAATGAACGCAACGGGCGGTGGGATCACTCCCGCGGCCCGTTTGCGTTGTGTCGGCATGCGGTTGATCCGTCGTCGAAGTTGGGTCGGAGTGTGGGCTGCTCCGCCGTAAGTCGCGGGCCGGGTTTATGAAAGGGCTTGTGCCTTTCGCGGCGCATGCGTTACCTTCTCGCGCACGCCGACCGTGTCTACGCGAAGGACCGCTCCGATGCACCAGCTTTTACGTCCCGTGTTCGTTGCGACCGCCCTGGTGCTCTCCCCGCTGATCGCGTCCGCGGGGCCGATCAGTTGGAACTACACCGGGACCGTCACGGGCAACAAGTCGGGTACCTATGACTACGGCCCGACGGCGCGGCCCGACTCGACCTCACCCACCGGCCTCCGTTACGGGGAAGTCGTTGGGCAGGTGGGAACCGTCAACGGGTCCGGCGCGCACATCGACGCGGCCCGGCTCGAACTCGGGGGGCTGCTCGACGGCACGGTCTGGACGCAGTGGCACGATACCGGCAGGCGTATGGCGTCCGATGCGCTCTCGGACCAGGTTCTGGCCGACTTGACCATCACGGACGCCGCGTCCGGGGCGCAGGGGCACTTCTGGGTAACCGGGACCGGGGATCTCACCGGCGACCCGATGCTCTCCGCGTACCAGCTCAGCCTTCTGATCGACGGTAACGCCAACCAGGAACGGACCATCGGCGGGAACCGCTACCGCGTCCACTTCGACACCGAGGTGACCGCGTCCGGGGCGATGGTCGTGGCCGACGTCTCGGTCGCCTCCGCCACCCCCGAGCCGGGCACACTCGCGCTCGCCGCGCTCGGCTTCAGCGCGTTGGGAATCATCCGGCTGCGTCGGCGCTAAAATTGGTGCAGAGTGCTTCCACACGGTCCGTAATCGCCCTCATTCCTTTCCGAGCACTTGGTCTACGACCCAGCACCCGCGCACGTGTGGACCGTCACCGCGGCAGTGATCCAGCACATCGGCGCTGTCGCAGCCGGCGTCCTGGAGTGCGTCCCCCAGAATCGGCATCGCGCCGAAGTCGCGCGACTCGTACATCTGTGTCGCGAGGGTAAGAACGGTGTCGGTGCGCCACGAGGGTGAGAGCGTCACCGGGCGGAACGGGTTCCCGAAGATCTCGCGGAGCGCGTCGCAACCGCGCGGTGATTCCTCCGGGAAGTAGTCGTTAACACTACAGCGCGGGTTCGCGGCCGGTGAATAAGATGGGCCATCGGAGGGCATCCGATGACGGACCAGGAAATCGCAAGGTTAGGGCCGGCGTTCGCCCACTATCTGGGTCGGTATCGCGGCTGCTTCTTACAGAAGCGGACGGCCGACCACTTCGACAACTACGGTCGTGGTTTGCTCTCGGAGCTGCCGCGCAAGAGCGTCGAGCCGATCGCCCTGGCCTGTGGAACGGCGGTCCGCACCCTCCAGGAGTTCCTCACGACCGCCGACTGGCAACACGAGTCGGCGCGTGAGCAACTCCAACGGCGATGCGCCGAGGTGCTCGACGGGTTGCCCGGCGATGACCTGGGCACGGTCGGGGTGATCGACGAGACCAGTGCCGTGAAGAAGGGGGACCGGACGCCGGGCGTGCAACGACAGTACCTGGGGTGCGTCGGGAAGATCGACAACGGCATCGTGACCGTGCACGTGGGCGTCGCCAAGGGCACGTTCCAGGCCCTGTTGGACGCGGACCTGTACCTGCCCGAGTCGTGGAACGCGGATCGCCCGCGGTGCCAGGCGGCGGGCATCCCCGACGAGGTCCGCTATCGCCCCAAGTGGCGGATCGCCTACGAGCAGTTGGTGCGCCTGGATGCCCACGGGGTGCGGTTCGACTGGCTCGTGTTCGATGAAGGGTACGGGTCGAAGGTGCCGTTCTTGCGCGCCCTCGACGCCGTGGGCCAGCCGTTCGTGGGCGAAGTGCCCGTGAGCTTCTCGGTGACAACGGCCGCGCGCGACGAGCCGCGGCGCGCGGATTCGGTGCTGCGTGCCGACGACGCCCGGCGGGGCCGACGATTCCGGGTGTCGCGCAAGACCGTTGGCGACACCCGGTGGCGTGCGACGAGCCGGTTGATCGAGGTGCGTGGGTGCCGCTGGATGCTGGTGGTGGCGCAGAACGAATCGACGGCCGAGGTCAAGTACTTCGTCACCAACGCGACCGACGAACCGCTGGCGCGTGTGCTGCGGGTGGCGTTCCGGCGCGCGACGATCGAGCACCAGTTCCGGGTGGCCAAGAGCGAAGCGGGGATGACGCACTACGAGGGCCGGCAGTACGTCGGGTTGGTGCGGCATCTGATCTTGGGCCTGGTGGTGCTCGGGTTCGTGTCGATCCACACGGACCGGCTGCGGGGGGAAAAAACCGCAGGTGACGATGGAGCAGGTGTGCCGGGCGCTGAACGCCCGATGTGCGGTGACGTTCCGTCGGAGGCGCGGGACGCCGGAACTACTGCACGTCGGAGAGGTCATCCGCTACCACCAACGGCGGAACGAGCAGGCCACGAGAGCGCACAAAAAATGGCGACATAGATGCATCATCTAAACCCGCGCTGTAGTGTTAATTAACCTCGTGAGGGCCGGGAGCGTGGGCGCGAGTTCGGCCACAATTCGCTGCACCGCCGCCAGGGGGGACGGGGCGCGGAGCGCGGCCGGGTAGAACAGGTACTCCGCGTGGATCGCGGCGCCCGGGCCGTAGGGCGGACCCAATATGGTTTGATCCTCGGGCGTCGGGCACCCGTCCGCGAACCGCTCGCACCGCTCGATCCACTCCCGGTGCCCGGCCTCGTTCCCGTGGCCGGATGCGGCCCATAAGCGTCGCCCGATCCCGGCCAGCGCCAAGAGCATCTGGCGCTTGGACGTGCTGCGGGGCGCGGGCCGAGGAGCTTTAAGCCACCCGCGAACCCGTCCGAGCACTCCCGAAGCCGCGGGCGGAGCAACGAATACTTGGAGCGCAGCTCGGAACCGTCTGGTTTGCAGCCATTCCACTTCGGTCATCGGTCGCCCTCACTTCTTGCCGAACACGAGCCACACAACTCCGCATCCGCGATCGAGCACATCGGCACCGCACAGAGCGATCTGCGGTTCATGGAGGTTCCAGTTACATGCGGGGTGAGACTTTCGCGATCATACCAGCGATCAGGGAAGCGCTAAACACCTGGCGGCCCCATCCGCTTTCGTTGAGGGCGTCCGGCCGTTCCGCCGTAAGTCGCGGGCCGGGTCGGTGAGCGCTCTTGTGCCCTTCGGAGCGCATGCGTTACGTTTTTTCGCGCCGCCGGCCGTGCCCGCCGCTGGGCCACTCCGACCGCGCAGCGCGCGGCTCTGGGTTCCGGGCCGGCCGTTGAGACAAGCAACGTTGCGACTGTTTATCCAACTCTCCCTGCCGGACGCGGAGCCGTTGCCGCACCGGTTACCGAAGCACCTGATGAAAGAGGAGAAGGTCGCCCCCGTGAAGGTGGTCGGCACGTGGACCCCGAAGGAGCGCCCGGAACTCGGAACGGTCGAGTACACCAAGGGCGCCCGGGGTTGCGCGTTGCTCCACCCCGGGCTACACGCGGCCGCCCCGTTCGGGGCTCCCTTGGTGGTTTTGAGCCCCGGTAGGGGCGCAGGCCCGTAGCCCGGGGTGGAGCAACGCGCAACCCCGGGCGCGCCTTCGTTCACGGCACCCACCGACAAACGCCAATTCAACCGACGCGGCATAAATCGGGTTCTCTCATTTCTCTTGTTTCTTTTTTGCCGGTCCGTTACCCTTCGCCGCCCCAAGCCTCGTTCGGAGCTGCTATGAAGCGCGCACTGTTGTTTGCCAGCCTGATAGTCCTGACCGGCGCCGGTGCCGGAACCGCGACCGCCGGGCCGATCCAGTGGTCGTACTCCGCGGAGGTCGAATACTCACGCGACTACGGGAACGATTTCCTCCTGAACTGGACCAACCAGAGCGGGACCGTCACGTCCGGGGCCGGCGAGTACACCTCGCGCGACCTGTTCACGACGACCGCGTTCCCCGGCCCGCCGCGCGACGACAACGGGCAGATCGCGTACAACTTCACGGTCCGGCTGACGCTGAAGGACATCGCGTCGGGCCAGTCCGCGGTGCTCGCGTACAACGGGTGGTACGCGACGCAGTGGGACAAGAAGTGGACCGGCGAGGACGAGAACGGGAACCCGACCTGGGACTGGGACTGGATCCACGAGCAGTCGGAGTTCGGCAAGCCGACCAGTTGGGACTGGGTCACGCTCGGCGGGAACGTGTACACCCTGCGCGGCGAGGGCGGCGGAATGGGCACCACCCCGAACGGGGCGCTCGTGGTGTCCGCGTCGCCGAGCGCGACCCCGGAACCGACCACACTGGCACTCGCCGGCATCGGGCTGACCGCGCTGGGCGTCGCCCGGCGCGTGCGCGGCCGAAACACCGCGGCGCGCGTCGGCACCGCGACCGCGTGATTCCCGGTGCGTATTTGGTTGCCTGGTGCGATTGATTCCCAGGGTGCGCGTGCGCGACCCTGGGCTGTGTTATTAACGCCTTCGGGTTGCAGGCGCTCATTCCAGAGAGCAGCAACGGTGAGTGCGCCCTTGAAGGCAGAACAAATAGTTCAACCTTACTGCCCCGTAGCACGGTAGCCGACCGATCTCACTTCGGAACGACTTGCGTGCGCTCGCTCGTCACTCGGTCACGGACCGCACCCGTCGCTGGACAGACGCTTTCGCGGTCCGGGCCGACTGGATACAATCACCCCCATTTCAGGAGTGAGCGATGGCTCGCGTTATGCTTTCGTCGGAAGAGGTCGGCCCGGGTGTGCTCCCGCCCTGTTGTCTGGTGTGTGGGGCGAAGGCGGAGGGCGCCGCGCGCGCGTCGATGCGGTCGGTACCGGTGTGGTGCTACTTCCTCCTGTTCCTCGGGTTCTTGCCGTTCGCCATCGCCTACGTGCTCTCGCGCCAGGAGATAACCGTATCGGCCCCGGTCTGCTCCCGGCACCGCAGCCACTTCCTCTGGCGGCAGTGGCTGCTCCCGGCCGGCATTCTGGCGGCGCTCCTGACCCTCGTGTCCCCGGTGGTGATCCAACCGGACGCCCGGCCGTTCCCACCGACGTGGGCACTGATCGGGACCGTGGCACTGCTCGCGGGGACCGTTACCGCGGTGATCTGGCTGCGACAGACCGGCGTCCGTGTCGCCAGCATGAGCCGCGACGCGGTCGAACTCGACGGGGTGTCACCGGACTTCGTTTCCGCCTTGGAACTGGGGCGCGCCGACTACAAGCGGCGAATGCAGGAGTGGCTCGAGCGCCACGACCGCGCGCCGAGTTCGCGGTAAGCTCACCCGGCACCACGCACTCGTTCGCACCCAGGAGCAACGATGTTCCGGACCCCGGTTCTCGCCCTCACTGTATCGGCCCTGTGCCTCGGTTCCCCGGCGCGCGCCGACGACGCCGAAGACAAGGCCGTCATGTTCTACGGGGTGCTCCACCGAGAAGCGCCCCGGGACGAGCCCCCGCCCGATAAACCGGTCACCACCCTCGACCTGAGCCGAATTCAAGTAACGGACGCGAACCTCAGGGAGCTGGTTGTACTAAAAGACCTCACCGTACTAAAACTGTCCAGCACGGCGGTAACAGACGCGGGACTCAAGAACCTAGCCGCGCTCAAGGGCCTCACATCACTCGACCTGAGCGACACGGTGGTAACGGGTACGGGGCTCAAGGATCTTGCCGCGCTCAAAAGCCTGACCACACTCACCTTGGGCGGCGAAAAGATAACGGACACAGGGATCAAACACCTCACCGCGCTCAAGAACCTCAAAGAACTCAGTCTGGCCGGCACCAAGGTAACGGCCGCGGGACTCAAGGAGCTCCAAGCGGCGCTCCCGAAGTGCAAAATCGTGCAGTGACGCGCGTCCGGGACAACATCACCGACAGGGCGTCTGTGTAACCAATTCTTGTACCCCGAACGGGTTCGATTCCTCAGCCCAGGGTCGCGGCGCAGACGCGCACCCTGGGAACAAACCGCGACCCCGCCGGCCCTTGTGCGATTGACGCCCCCGCCCCCTGTGGCTATGCCCGCACGCGACGACGCACTTCGCGAGGGGGCGGGCCGATGATCGAACTGTTGGTGGCCGTAGCAATCGCGGTCGGCGGACCGGCAGTAACGGACGTCGAGCCGCCGACCGACGCGCAGGTTCTCGCCGCGCTCCCGTTCGCCGTCCGTAACGACATCGCGATGGCGAAGGAACTGCTCTCGACCCGGATCACCACCGCGACCGTCGACGGCCAAACCACGGTCCGGTTCGTGCGCCGCTGGGAGTGCGCCGTGTCGTACACCGCCGGACCCGGGGAAAACGGCGCGCCGCCGGCCCGGTTCCGACACGTCACCACGGTCGAGACCGTCACCCGCAAGTGACTCCGGTCCGGGGCCGCCGACCTCTCCCGGCGCCCCACTCGGCCCCTCGCGCGAACCCTTCGGTCCCACCCACCGTAATTGAGACAGTCCCGCGAACGAACCCGACAGAGGGGCACGTCTCATGCGCGCGTTCATCGGCCCGCGGCACGGTCCACTTATCCTGGTCGCGCTACTGGCCCCGGTCCCCGGTGCTCGGGGCGACGATCTCCCGGCGCCGAAGAAGCCCGCGGAAGAGTGCGTCGTCGGGGCGCTCCAGTTCAAGAGCCGCGCCGGGGCCTTCACGGGAACTGACGTCGGGCAACCGGGCCTCGCGCGCAAGTACATCTCCGGCAACCCCAATTCGACCGAGCGCGCCGTCTGGGGGTTCGACGCGCTCCCGCAAAGCGTGACGGCGCCCGCGGGCGACACCGTACCGGCCAAGCTCACGTGCTCCATCTTCTACATGAAGAAGTCCCCACCGGGCGCGCGAGTCACGGTCCGCGTGGTCAGTCACACGTGCCCCCAAGTGCCGGATCAACTGCGCGCCGAGTGGCAGTGGGCCGGCGACAAGGCCGACGCGCAGAAGGAGCAGTACGACAAAGCGGTGGCCGCGTACAAGGACAAGAAGCTCGACCCGGGCGCCGAGAAGCCCGACGCGGCGAGTTGGAAGGCGGCCAACGAACTGGCCGAAAAGTACGGCTACTACGAGGTCACGGTACCCAAAGTGTTCGACGACGCGGAAGCCACCGTCGACCTCCCGGCCGGCCTGTTCCGCAACGCGCTGAAGCACAAGCCCGAGGCCCACGCCGACGGCACGCCCAAGCGCCCGCTCGTGTCGGTTTACGTGAAGTGCGAAACGCCCGGCGTGCTCATCGGCATGACCGACGCGGACCTGTACTTGCACCTGCCGAAGCCCGTGCCGAAGTAGCTCGACCAACAGCGCGGGCGCCCCGCCATTTGGCGAACCCCGCCCGCAAGGGCGGTGGGTGGCGGCCACCACCGACGCGCGCCCGCGCGGGCGCCCCTGCGAACGAGCAGCGGCCCGCACCCCGGGACGACCCGCGCCCGCGAACAACCGGGCGCTTCTCAGAAGCCCGACGCGCGCTCGTGTCGCCCGCCCCACCGCTCGCGCGGGGGCTCAGGCGCCCCGGGCGCGCCACCACTCTTCCAGGGCCTCGAGTTGCGAGCGGAAATCGCGCTCCGTGACCGCGTTCAAAATCACGTTCCGCTCGCCCTCGGTGAGTGCGAAATTCAGCGCCACGTCGTCGCCCTGCTGGAGCTCGAACGACACGGTCGTGAAGAACTCCGGGTCGTCGGCCCCGGCGCCCGCCCGGAAGTGCGAGTTCAGCAGGTGGAGCAAGTTGTCGTTCCGGAAGGCGTGCGCGGCCTGCCGGAAGCTCCACAACCCGGTCGGCGGGCTCGTGAGCCAGTGGCTCCCGGCGGCCACCGCCGACGGGAAGGCGTCGAACACGCGCTCCCGGCGCCGGAACCCCCCGCTCACCCCGTCCCGGATCTGGATGACGACCACCCCGGAGGTGTGTTCCCGGACCCAGTCCATGTGGTTGAACAGCCACGAGGCGGCGATCCCGACCCCGTAGTTGTCGTAGTACCCGGCGTCGACCACCCGGCGCGGCGGGTTCGTGGGCAGGTACGCGGCGGGCAGGACGTAGGGGAACGACGCGCTCATCCGGGCCGCCGTAGCGAGCCGGAAGTTGTCGGCCCTCGGGAACACCTTGAAGAACTCGAGGCCCTCGCGCGAGAGGAGGCGCCGGCGGTCCCCCGGGTGCTCCGGGTTCAACTCCTCCGAGCTGGGGCCGTTCTCGCCCAGAATGAACGCCCGGTTGCGCACGACCGGGCTCAGGTCCAGGTTGCTGATAAATAACTGGCGCCCGTCCTCGACGAGCATCGGGGAGAAGATGAGCGACGGGCGCCACCCGGCGGCCTCGCCCGGGCGCAGATCGGCGAACGTCTGGTCCAGTTGGCCGTGGAGCGCGAGCTGCCACTCCCTCTCGAGCCGGACGCCCCGGTCGGTGCGGCCCAGGTGGAGCGGGGTGAGCAGCGAGAGCAGGTCGCGGCTCACCAGGGTGTGAACGATCGGCGTGAGGAAGTCCGCACACACGCCGTCGAACAGTTGCTCGTGCGTGAGCGGATCGCCCCCCGAGAACCGGCCCGGGGCGGCCGGGTCGGGGCGCACGAACGGGCGGTTCCGGTTCACGTGCCCCCGTACCACCGACGACTCGGTCGGTTCCGCGAGGCTCGCGACGTATTGCGCCGCGGCGATCATCCCGCCGGACGCCCCGGTCATCAAGCGGACGTGGTGGGGGAACAGGACCGGGGGCTTGCCCCCACCGGGGGTGGCGAAGTGGCTCTCGATCTCGAGCAGAACCTTCATCGTCCACGCGGCGGCCCGTGACCCGCCGCCGCTGACGCACACGATTGCCATCGGCGGCTTCGCCCGGCCCGCGGGCGCGACCAGCGGGTTCGGGTAGCGCACGCGCTTGTCGGGGCTGTTGAGTAGCACGGGCGGGCCGGCGTCGGCGCGCGTCTCGTTGGTTCCCGTGGCGGGTTCCGCGCGGCCCATCGCCTCCGCACGCGATGAGGCGGGGGGACCGGCGTCGGCGCGCGTCTCGTTGGCTTCCTCTACCGCGCGCTGCTCGTAGAGTGCGCTCAGTGGGACGGGGGTCCGGTAGTAGTCCCCGAGGTTCGGGAACTTCAACTTGTAACCCCGCCCCGCGGTGAGGACGAGACCGAGCACCAAAAGGAAGATGAAGTCGGCCGGGATCGGGCAGAAATAATTGAGGAGCGTACTGACGAGCAGGAGAAGGTTCAGCAGCAAGATGATGCCGACCGCGGGCGAGAAGAACGACAGCCTTCGGGGGAGCAGCATCAGGACCACCGACACCAGTGCAATAGCGCAGAAGTTGATGACGAACGCCCCGTAGATGGGGTGGTAAGGGATCAGGTCCGGCTGACCGTACCGTTCGAGAGCCATTTCTTTTTTCGTTCGGAGATCCTCGGCCTTTTGAGCCGCGTGTTCGCGCTGGTCCGGGGCCGGCTGCCAAGTCGGGTCCGATTTGCGCTTCGCGTCGATGCGCCTGTTTTTCATGAACCGCGCGAAGTAGTCGACGGCGGTGCGCCGGGCCTGCATGTCCCCCCATCCGGCCCCAGTGGTGAGCGAGAGCCCGATCCGTTCCGCGGGCGGCGGCGCGGGCTCCGGTTGCGCTTCGGGCGCACCCGCGCCGGCGTTACGCTCGCGCCCGAGCCTCTCCGCGTGCGCCTCCGCGGAGGGACTTACAAGGGCGTGTGTGAGCCCGGACAGAATCAGGGCGCCGCACAAGATCCCCCCGAGCATCGCGGGCCAGGATCGCGGGATCACCCTCGGATCGATCCCGCGGGGGTACTCGCGCGGCGCGGGCTGAAACGGCACCCACCCTATGCGCCGCCAGTAGGCCGCCGCCCCGGTGCGGTAAAGGAACCCGATTGTCGCCACCGCCGCGCCCGCGACGGCCAGCCCCGCACCCACCGCCAGGGCGTACCGCCACATGGTCGACCACGCGAGCGGGTCGTACCGGAACCGGCCCAGCACGCCCGCGAAATCGTGTACCGGCGCGTCCTCGTATGGGGGCCGGATCTCACAGAACGGGGGGCGGTCCCGTGTGAAGTTGCTCGCGAGTTCTTCAAACAGGTACCCCGCCTGGAGCACCTGCCAGATCAGTGCCCCGACGCCCATGCCGACGAGGAACTGGGCCGGGCGATTGGGCCGTGTACCGAGCGTCGGATCGGCGCCCCCCGCGGTCGGTTGGGGCTCGCGCGGGCGCCAGAACAGGAGCGGGAGCCCCAACCCGGCACCGAACCGCGTGCACAGCACCAAACCGAGGAAAATCAGGATCCCGGGCCGAACCAAAGAGACACAGAACCCGTTGATAAAAACGTCCAGAACCCACTCGCGAAACAGTGTTTCCATCTGCCCTTACCTCCGGCGAAATGGGGAACCGGGGTCGCTCGGTAAACGGAGGCGGGCGCGTGTGCGCCCGAATCGGATTTACAAAGTGACGGCCGTAAGCCTGAAAAGGTATTGACTGTATAATTGCGTTCGTTGCGACCGATTGCAATATTATTGTTGATATTTTAACGATATGGGCCAAATTGATTGTGTATGAATATTTGTTCACAATGACAGGCCGCCGGATCTCAGCAGGGCGCGGCGCGCCGGGCCGCGCACGTTTCGTCCGAACGCGGTACGCCCCTGCGGTCTGCTGGGTTCGATTGATTGGGATCGCGCTTCCGGTGCCTCGGGGGGCTCACACCGGCTCGTTTCGATTGGTGTCTGTAGCCGGCCCCCGTGCGCCCGGCTGGTGCCGCTCGTGTGAGTGGTTCTCGCCTACTTGCCCAACAGCTTCTTGAGCGCGTCCTCGTACCCCTTGCGCTCCGCGTCGCCGGCGGCGGCGATCGCCTTCTGCCCGTACTCGGTCGCTTTGGCCGTGTCGCCCGCGAAGGCGTGGGCCTCGGCGACGTGGAACAGGGCCGCGGGGGAGCGGGCGCCCTCGATCTTCAGTTCCGCCTCGGCCGCCTTTAGCGCGAGGTCCGCGTGCTTCTTGTCCGGGTTCACGAACGACGTGGACCACATGAGCTGCACGCCGTTGAGGAGCACCGTGTTCGGCGGCTCGGCCGCGGACCGGATCAGTGCTTCGCTGAGTTCCCGGGCCGCGTCGAACTCCTTGCCCATGAGCAGGAGCTGGAGCTTCTTGAGCCGGTAGTAGTAGCCGGCGGTTAATTTCGGGAACTCGGACGCGAACGCATCGAACTCCTTGAGGGCCGCGGCCGGGTCGGTCTGGGCCTTCTTCATGATCCCGGCGAACCGGCCGAAATCCTTGCGTATCTGGTCGATGTCGGCTTGGCCGCGCCAGGTGCCGGCCAGCACCTTCGGGAGCACCAGGTCCAGTTCCATCGAGTGCCCGATGAACTCGATCTTCCCCGTGGGGCCGACCACGAACGCCGACGGGATGCCCTGGAGCCCGGCCGCGGTCATGTAGGCGTCGTAGGTGGTGCGGTCGGCGCAGAACGCGAACGTGTAGCCGTACCGCTTGCCCTTTTTGTCCACGAACGCTTCGACCGCCGCGGCCGAGTTGTTCTCGTCCTTCGCGGTGACGCCGATCACGGTCAGCCCCTTGTCCTTGTACTCGGTCTGAAGAGCGGCCAGTTGCGGCATCACTCCCATGCACGGGCCGCACCACGTGGCCCAGAACTCCACCACGAATACCTTGCCCGGCTCGAACCGCTTCACCTCGGTCCCGTTCAGCCACTTGGTGACCCGGAGCGGCGGCGCGGCGTCCCCGACCTTGAGCGTTGGGGCCTTCTCCGCGGGCTTTTCGGGCGGCTCCCCGCGTGCGGCGTTGGGTGGCAGAAGTGCGCACGCGAGCGCAACAATCGGACTGAACGGAACGCGCACGGCGGTGCCCTCATCGGATCATGGGATTGGGTTGCGCGCGAACGGACCGGCGCGCCCCCGAGTATAGCACCTCGCGCCGTGGAGTGTGTGCTGTAAGCACAGCGGGCGGTTGAGCGGTTGAGCTTCGCAACGATGCCATCGTTGTTCCGACCGACGGTTGAGGGTATACTGCCGGATCATGTTAACCAGATCCAACCCCCGTGAAGCGCGGGTTCGCGAAAACTATGATCCCGCGCGAGTGGCGATGACGGACGACAACCGGGCTTTCATTGCGTCGATTGCCGCTGCCCCGGACGACCCGCTTCCGCCGCTGGTATACGCGGACTGGATGGACGACCGCGGCGACCCGCGTGGCCCGCTCCTGCGGGTGTGGGCCGATCTCGCGTGGCGGGCCTCCCATGCCGGGAGCGGGTTCCGCGCCCTGCTCGCCGAGTACCGCCGGCTGTGGCACGCGGCCGATCCCGACTGGCGGTCCGCGTTCGGGGCCGCCCGCCCGTGGGTGAGCGCCCAACTCGCAGAGGAGCTGTGCCGCGGTTACTTCCGGTACGTTAAACAGCCTTTCATTCGCGGCGAGGTTATCCCCGGTCAGGCGAACTGGTTCACGGAACCGGGTGAGCCAGACTCGCGCGGGTGGTTGGTGCGGTACTGGGCCGATTACCGGAGTTTCGGTGATCGCCGACCGCAGAGGCTCCGGTGGATGCTGTTCGTGCAGGCGGACCTGGGCTGGGTATACACGATCGCCGCGCGTGGCCCGAGATTCGAGTTGCAGCAGTTCGACGTGATCGCGGGGGAAGGGCGGGCCTTCTGAGTGTTGCGGATCGTGCCAGCAGCCCCTGCTTGTTCCCAGGGTGCGCGTCTGCGCCGCGACCCTGGGCTGGGGAATCTAACCCCGTTCGGGGTACCGGCATTGGCGGCACACATCACCGGTGCGTGGTTCGGTTTTCTACCCCCGGTTACCTTTCCTCCGCGCCCTCTCGTGCTCTCTGCGGTGAAACCAGTTTAAGCGGCTAACATCTACTAACATTCTGGGACCACAGCGGCCCGCACCCTCACTTCGCCCGGGAAAACTGCTGTTTCTCTCCAGCGCCGGCTAACATTCGCGACACGAACCGCCCGCCCCTCACGAACGCAATCGCGTTTCTGTTCGGCCCGCGCGCACCGCTCCCTCGCGGCATTATACGCGAATAGAGATTGCGATATCAAGATCAGTAGTGGAAATAAATACAAATGTAAATATCGAATCCGTCGCTCGCGAATCGATCGCCTCACTCCTTGCCCAACACCAGATCCACGACCCAGCACCCGCGCACGTGCGGCCCGGGACCACGGCAGTGGCTCAGCACATCGGCGCGGTCGCAGCCCGCGTCCTGGAGCGCGTCGCCCAGGATCGGCATCGCGCTGAAGTCGCGCGACTCGTACATCTGCGCCGCCAGTGCCACAACCGCGGAGGTGCGCCATTCGGGGGAGAAGGTGACGGGACGAAACGGGTTCCCGAAGATGTCGCGTAGGAAATGCAATTGTTCGGCGACAACGTGCTCGCGCACGCCCTCGTCGGGTGGCTCCCCGAGGCGCCCGGCGCAACTTGCACACTCCGCTGCTACGTCTTCGGCAAACCGAATGGGGTTCGCGGGACTGAAATACTTTATCATGCCGTCCCACCCCTCCAGATCCAATAGGTGGCCAACTTCCGCTCGAAGGACTTGATTCCGGGCGCCATCATTGTCCGCCGCGTCGATAAGCGATTCCATAACATCCAAGACGTTCCCGCACGCTGTCGCCCACTCCTCAAAGGAGTGGATGAACTCATCCGAGCCGTACCCCAAAACCTGCCGGGCGCAGCCGAAGCTGAACAAGATCTTCTTTCGGGAGAGCACCGTGCCCGGAACACAGGGGAACATCGGGGCCAAGCTCTTCGACGTCAACCACTGGGCTTCGGTCATCGGTCGCCCTCACTTCTTCCTGAGCACGAGGTCCGCGACCCAGCACCCGCGCACGTGCGGTCCGGGACCGCGACAGTGATCGAGCATATCGGCGCGGTCGCAGCCCGCGTCCTGGAGCGCGTCGGCGAGAATCGGCATCGCGCTGAAGTCACGCGCCTTGTACATCTGGGACGCAAGCGCGACCGCGGTCGAGGTGCGCCACGAGGGGGAGAAGATGATCGGTTCAAATGAGTTGCCGAAGATGTCGCGCACGAACTCGGTCTGGACGGCATCTTCCCGCGATTTTTGGGCTCGTTCTTTGGCCGTCGGGCGCTGGCCCTTGTCCTCCAGCACACCGGCCGCCACCCACGCGGCGTTCGACGCCGCACCGATCGCGCAGACCAGCGCTGGGAGAAGTTGCCCGTATGTGTAATCGAGCCCGACGGCGCACTCCACGGCGCCGACTGCCGTGAACCTGTTACTACCGACGACGTTGCGATGAAGTCGCGCCACACTCAAGAGGTCGGTGAGTGGTACTTCGCCGTCGGCGTACTGTTCGTTCATTTTCAGCGCGGTGCGCGATTCGGCGAGGCGAAGGTGGGGAAGGATCCGGTAGCAACAGGCGCAGGCAAACAATCGCAGTTTGCGCTTGCTCGTGGCGCGTTCGAGTGAGTTCAGCATCGGGATCGGATCACCGCACGTTAGCCATTCTTCTTCGATCATCAGTCGCCCTCACTCCTTGCCCAACACCATGTCGACCACCCAGCACCCGCGGACGTGCGGTCCGGGACCGCGGCAGTGATCCAGCGCATCGGCATTGTCGCACCCGGCGTCTTGGAGCGCGTCCGCCAGGATCGGCATCGCGCCGAACTCGCGCGATTCGTACATCTGGGACGCGAGCGTGACGGCAGTCGAGGTGCGCCATGAAGGGAAGAACGTGACGGGGCGGAACGGGTTGCCGACGATGTCACGGAGAAGGTCACAGAAGAGAAGGTACGGCTCCGCATCGACATCGAGGAGTAGCTCAAGCGCCTCACGAGCTAGCGAGACGGCGACGGCATCGTCCCCACCTAGCACGCAGTGAGCGACGCTGAGGCAGCGGTACGCGGCTGCGCCCATGCGGTAGGGGTCTGCATCGGACGGCTCCCATGCCTCAGCACACTCGATTGCGCTGCCAAGCACGCGCTCGGCCCATTCGACCGCGGCCCGTTCACGGGTGCCCTCGCCCTCCATCAGCTCCTCATTCTGACGGCAGCACGCCACGATCCACAAGCCCACCTGCTTGGAACTAAATCTGGCTCGGGCGCGCGGGGGCAACTGCTGGTCGTTCGCCCTTGTCCGTTGGACGTCGAGGAGCAAGTAGGGATCATCACTCTCCAGCCATTCCGCTTCGGTCATTGGTCGCCCCCCTGGAACTGCTCCCAGCATGACCGTTTCGGCGCCCGTTCGCAAGTTCCTGTGCCCTTCGGTGGTTGCGTCGGGTGCGTGTTCGTGTATGTTGTGGGTGCCCATCGCGTTTGACCCGGCGCTCTACGACAGGCTGATGTTGCGTCAGCCGAGCATACTGCACCACACTCGCGCGAGGAACGGAATGCGGCGCCTGCGCCTCGATGCCCTTCAGCTTCACTCGGACCGATTACACCTGTGCGGCCAACTCTTCGACGGGATCGCTTACGAGGTTCGAGCCGATCGCGTGGTTGCGAACTTTCGGGTCACCGGAGGGGTGCGGAAAGGGCCGGCCGAAGCTTGGGCCGCCCGGAGGCCCCGCGTCCTGTTTCAATCGCTCGCGTTCCCGTCCGGGGAAGAGGCACCTGAACCGACAGAACACGCCACCCTGAACGGCACCCCTTTTCACGGGGTGTCCTACTCATTCGATCCGGCGACCGGCTCGCTCCTACAAGAGCTGGACCTCCACCCGACGCGGCCCGGACCGAGCCGAGAATGGTTCCCGTCCGGGCGGCCGAAAGCCGAGATCGATCGCGCGCGGCCCGACGGGACGACGGAGTCCGAAGCGTGGTACGAAAACGGGCAGCGGGAGACATACGAGTCACTCGACTTGGATGCCGGCTACACGCCGGACGGTCGCCTCAGAACGCTCCGCGTTGAGTGCGACTGTGCGGACGGGGATCTCGATCGTTTGTCTTTTAGCGCCGATTCGGTCTTGGACTTGGCCGGCCCCGGGGTGACCGATGCCGTGGTCGAGCGCCTCGCCGGTTTGTCGCACGTCGAAGACCTCGAGCTCCGGAGAACAAACGTCTCCGCGACGGGACTAATGCGGTTTTCTGCCTGTTTGGGGCTCACCCGGTTCCGGGTCAGACGAAACGCGCAGTTCGGGGAAGTCGATGTCCGGAACGTGCTCGCCCGCCTACCGAACTGTCAGTGGGACGGACGCCTCAACTGACACGCTGCAGGTTGTCATTGATTAATATGATTATTTGGTAAATATTGCGTTCCCTTTACTCCCACGTTCCTTCGGTCTGCGCCGCTTGCGTCGGGGGTGGGTTCGTGTATGTTGTGTGTTGTTCCCGTGGTTGTGTTTAGCTCGTCGCTCTGCGACAGGATGATGTTGCGTCGTCCGAGCACATTCCGCCACACCCCGCGCGGGGACCGCTGTTCCAGCACCGCTACCCGCGGGGCCTGCAATTCTTACTGCAGGCGCTGGGGCGACCCCGACGCCCGTGGTCACCTGCAATAAGAATTGCAGGCCCCGCGGGCGTTGCCGTGAGCGTTCCGCGCCCCAGGTCGGATAGTAGACAACACGGGACGCGCACGGGCCAGGGAGCAATCCCTGGCCCGTGACATTTTGGGCAACAGCCGCACAGCCGAATTACTTCTTGATTCCCTTCTGAAGCTTACTGCGGAGCTGAATCAGTTTCTTTAACTCGACCCGGTATTCACCAAGAAGGGTCGAATCTAAGCCGGATTTTTCGAGATACTCGATGGTCTCTTCGGCGTCCTTAATCAGGTACTCGGTAATCTCGAGCAACTCCCGCTGCGCGTCCGACGGTCTCGGGTTCCCCGGCTCGAAAGGAATGAGCTTCGGGACGGTGAATCGCGGCAGGGCCACATCCGTGGGCACCGCCGAAGCAATGGCGAACGACAATAGCACTGCAACCATGACGACCCCCATCGTTTTGGGACCATTAGACCGGCCCCGGATTCGTTACCCGGCTTTCGTTTCCCGCGGCCGGGCACCAGTTGGTTCGCGCCGATGAGGGCCGCTTGTTCGCGGAACTCGCTCCAGAGTAGCAACGCTACTGTTGGGATGCTACTCCTTGCCGAGCACGAGGTCCACGACCCAGCACCCGCGCACGTGCGGCCCCGGTCCGCGGCAGTGACCGAGGACGTCGGCGCTGTCGCACCCCGCGTCTTGCAGCGCGTCGCCCAGGATCGGCATCGCGCCGAAATCCCGCGACTCGTACATCTGGGACGCCAGCGCGACCGCAGTGGAGGTGCGCCACGACGGATCAATCGCAATCGGTTGGTAGCGTACAAAAGTGCCTCTGTCGCTCGTGCATTCCGGGGCGTCTACGACCCGGCGAAACGGGTTCCCGATGACGTCCCGAATAATGTGGCAATGGCTCTTCGCTGATTCCTCGGCCGGGCGCCCGCTGAAGGCGTCCGCGCGTGCGGCGCAGTACGACGCGAAGTCCGCGGCCCCCTGCTCGGCCCAGCACGCGGTCGGACCGGTGAGGAAGTCTATTTGATTGCCTACGAACCGCGCCGCGAAATACGCCTCGTGCTCGACCGTGTCCGTGCCGTAGGCGTGTTCCTGTACCACCGTCGAAATGCCGCCCCGTGCCCAAAGCGGTTGGGGATCAGCTAACCCGTCCACGTAGTGCTCGCACAATTCGACCGTCGCCCGGCTCAACTCGTCCGGCATCAGGTGCCAGATCCGCCTACAGAAGGCGCACGCGAGCAGTCGCAACTTCCGCTCACTCACTTCGGTGTGTTCCCACCGGTTGAGCTTGTTGAGGTACCACAGCATCGGGTCCGGATCAACACACGCGAGCCATTCCGCTTCGGTCATCGGGCGCCCTCCGGACCGCGATTGTACCAGCACTTCGGGCGCCCGGGTGATCCGGCTCCGCGCGGCCCGGCGCGAATGGGCGTCGCCCCCCGTACCGGTTCCTACAATCGCCCCAGGGCCGTCCGCGGCGAACGGCTCTTACCACTTCTCGGAGGTTCTCATGAAGGCAATTCTCTCGGTGGCAATGGTGCTCGGGCTCTGTGGTGCGGCGGGCGCGCGGGACGAGAAGGCGAACCCGGTCGGGACGTGGCAGTGCGAGTACGAGATCGGCGGGATGAAGCGCACGTCCACCCTGACCATCAAGAAGGACGGGGACAAGCTGACGGGCACGATGGACTGGGCGGACCAGAAGGGGGAAAAGCTCAAGGACGTGAAACTGAAGGACGGTGTGCTCACGTTCTCCGCCGTGCGGAAGTTCATGGATAACGAGATCGCCCTCGATTACAAACTGACGATCGAGAAGGAGAAGTTCAAGGGGAAAGCGGCGGCGGAGATCGGGGGCGAGAAGCAGGAGTTCGACATCGAGGGGAAGCGGGAGAAGAAGGACAAGTAGTGCCGCAGACGGTTACTGTTTTCACGCGACGGATCGCGACGGCGTGAGTCCCGGTACCACTTGGGCGGTCCGGCCGCGCCGTCGGTTCCCCTCTGCTCACTTCGTTCGGTCGCGAGAGCGCCGGCCCTCGGGACGTTCCGGTCAGCCTATCGCGGGAATCCGTTCAAAAAGCCCGGATCAGGCCGCGTTGAATTGATGCGTTTGGTTCATGGTTTGGTGGCACAGGCCTCTGGCCTGTGGAGGCGCTCACACAGGCCAGAGGCCTGTGCCACAAACACAAAACGCAAGTTTTCAACAGCAAGATGATGGCCGAAATTTCAGAGGTGTGGCATGGAACACGTCGTCCGGCTCGAACAGGTCAGTAGCAAATCGCTTGCGGTCGTTCGGCGCCGTGCGGCCGCTTGGGAACTCTCCAAAATCGTTCCGGACGCCTGCGGGATCGTGTGGAACGTCGGCCGCTCGCAACGGGTCGCGGGAGCCGGCCGGCACGTCGCGGTGTACCTGGACGATCAGATCAACCTGGAGGTCGGCGTCGAGGTCAGTGCCCCGTTCGCGGGGCACGGTGAGGTTATCGGCTCGGCCACGCCCCCGGGCCTCACGGCCACGACCACCCATTACGGACCGTACCACCGGCTCCACGAGGCGCACGGGGCGATTCGGCAATGGTGCGGGAGCAACGGGTACCGACCGGCCGGCCCGAGCTGGGAGATTTACGGGCACTGGAAGGACGAATGGAACAATGACCCCGCGCAAATTGTCACTAACGTCTTCTACCTGCTTGTTGCGGACGGGAGTTCGAGCTAAGAGATCCCGGGGTTGAAACCCCGGGCTATTCCCGGTGACCCCTTCGGGGTCCGAAAAACAGCGAATGGGGTTTGCGCCTCAACGGGGCCAATGCCTTTGTGACCCCGAATGGGGTCACCGGGAATAGCCCGGGGTTTCAACCCCGGGCTGCTCGAGCACCGAATTCGCCCGGCGGTGCCGTGAGCGCTCCGCGCCCCAGGTCGGGAAGTAGACACCACGGGAATACCGCGGGCCGGGGAGCGATCCCCGGCCCGTGTCGTTTCACGGGTGCCTGGAGGTTCGCCCGGGGTTGCGCGTTGCTCCACCCCGGGCTACTGGCCCGCGCCCCTACCGGGGCTGAAAACCACCAACGGAGCCCCGACCGGGGCGCCCGCGTGTAGCCCGTGTTGCGCGTTGCTACACCCCGGCCCGCTACCCCTTCCTCATTATCAAATCTACGACCCAGCACCCGCGCACGTGCGGCCCTTCACCGCGGCAGTGGTCGAGGACGGTATCGTTGTCGCACCCGGCGTCCTGGAGCGCGTCCGCGAGAATCGGCATCCGGTCGAACGCGCGCTCCTCGTAGATCCCGTGCGCGAGCGCCATCACGGTGGAGGTGCGCCAGTCGGGGGCGCACGGCACCGGGCGGAACGGGTTGCCGAACACGTCGCGCAGGAGGTCCGCTTGCCGGGCCGCTTCGTGGTCCAGCTGCGCCTCGGACGGGAACGCGAACTTCGGCGCGCGCGTTTCAGGGTCGAGCGTCGCGGCGGCGCGGCACGCGGACCGGAGCCCGTTCGTAATGATGCGCGGATAGTCCCGGCGCAGGTACGAGCACGTGGCGCCCAGGGCGGCGTTCACCTGAAGGGGCTCCCGGTCGGGGTTCTCGCTGGCGTGAGAGATCAGCGCGGAGTACACCCGGTCCCAGTCGCTCTCGGTGCCCGCGCCGTCCGCGAAGCGCTCCGCGAGTTTGACCGCGGGGCGCGTGAGGCGCTCCGAGAGCAGGTGCCAGATCCGGCGACAGCACGCGCACGTGAAGAGCCGCAACTTGCGCTCGCTGATGTTGCGCCAGATGACCTTGAACATCGGGACCGGGTCCGTGTCCGCGAGCCATTCCGCTTCGGTCATTGTTGGCCCCGTGAGCCATTTCCCGACAGGATACTCGGCGCGGGGCCGCGTTGGAACGGGATTCGCGCCGGTGGGTTCGCGCGGCGCGGGCGCTTCGTCAAAGTGTGTAAACGTGCCGGTAGACGACCCGGTCTTTCAGTTTACCGTCGGCACTGAAATAGAGCTCGATGCGGATCTCCGCGTTGCTCACGAGGCTGTTGTTCGGTACGGTCCCCGTTAGCCCGATCTTGGAATTATTGGTCGCGTCGAATATGTCTCCCGGCTGGACGGCGTGGCGCGCGAACCACGCTTCGGCGTCCGCCCGGGAGCTGCCGTTCGGGAGCCGCTCGTTCAGATCCGCTTCCAGCCGCTCCACGCGCACGCCGTTGAACGGCCGGTCGCCGAACGCGATCAGGCACGCGGAGCACCCGAGCACCGCGAGGCCCAGGACCGCCGCGGCGGTGAGGGCCTTGTGCGGCCGGTTCGTGGGTTCGGTCATCGGGCACTCCCGGCGCGCGTGGTCGTTGTGGAGCGGACCAACGGTCCGGGTTGGGCACCTTCGGAACGTGTGCCGCTGCTGTCGCGGACCACCTTTCCGATGGCCGTGAGGTACCCGAACCCGAGCAGCAGATAGATGTGGGTGCGGTCGGTAAAGTCTGTCCGGGTCGTGTAAGAGACGGGATCGCTCGCGAATCGCGCGTTTGTCGATTCCGCAACGCGAATCATTCGGTGCCGGTCGCTCTGAACGATCTCGAACTCGTAGGTGCGGTTGTTCGCGCCCGTTCCGTGCCCCTCGAAGCGCGCGTCCGCGAGCGGAGCGAGTCGCAGCTCGCGCAGTTTGAACTCGCTCCGCAAGTGCGCGTCCAGTTCTCGAAGTGAGAGCGGTCGGTGGGTGCTGGTGGCACGCAGCCACTCGCACGCACCGACCACGAGTGCCAGTGCGAGCGCGGGCAAGAGCAGCTTGAGCAACACGGGGCGTCCTCGGGCGGAATCGCGCCACCATGATACCCGATTGAGCCGCGCGGTGCTTGTAACCACGAAAAAGGGTCCGGCCGCGCGTTCGTTAACACGCGCGGTTCGCCCGCGGCCTCTCGGCGATCGGTCGGTGTGAGCCGGCCGGTGAAAACGGTATGTGACGTACTCGAGTAACAACCGCCCCGGACGCGCCTTGAGATCGGCGGCTTCCGGGGCTCGTTGGAACATTAACGTTGTTCGCTTCCCGTCAGGCGCAAGCGGCGGCGCAGGGCGAATAACCCGCCGGCCCCGAGCAGCCCGAGCGTGACCGACGCCGGTTCGGGAGCGGCCACCGGGGGCGGGCCGGCGACTTCTCCCTGCACCCGGAACAGGGCATCGCTAATGCCCCCGAACGGGGACGCGAAGTTCAAGTTCGGCTGGTTGTTGTACGCTTTCCCACCGCCGTAGTCGCCGGGGAGGGTGACGGCGATGTTCGTTCCGATCGCGGCGCTCGTGTACACGAAGTACTGGGTCTGTGCCTGGAGCGTCACGCCCGAGTCGAATGCGTACACCCCGGCGGCCGTCGCGGTGCCCGTCGCCAGGAACCCGGGGGTGGAGGTGCTCAAATCGATCGCGCGCCCGAGGTACTCCTGGTCGAGCAGGTACAGCGTGCCCGAGGCGACCGGCGTCGTCGCCCCGCCCGAAGCAAAGAAGTTGAACGTGATGTGGTCCCAGGGGCCGCCGGTCGCGGTGGTGAACGACTGCCCGACGGCGAAAGTGGAGACCGTGTGCCCGGTCGACGGGCCGGTGTACTCGGTGATCGTGAAGCCGGCGGTGGCCGGACCTGCGCACAGGGCGGCGGTAATAAGGGCGAGAGCAATACGGAGCATGTTGGTACTCAAAGGCGCGGGCGGCGGACGGTGGCGGCCCCTGGATCGCCCGATAATCCAGTAGCCGGGTACAGGTTCAACGGCGCGAGTGCGTGCGCGCCCCGGCCCGCGGCTCACTCGGTTCGAGTGAGCCGCAGTGGTTCACGGACCGGGGCGGGCGCCTTCACGTCACGGGGGAGTGCGTTCGCGTTCGGCCGGCGGCCGGTGTGTGCGGGGGTGCGTTTGTTTCACGCATCTGGTACGTAAGACCGGGTCGAAACCTAAACCCTGTTTTCGAGAAAATCTTTTCGGGCAGCACGGCAACGTGGTCGAAGCGGCCGCGCCACGCGATCCGATCGCGAACGGGCCTCGATACTCATCGGTCCTTCGTGATTGATGTTTTTTAGTGTGTCATGGGATGGGAAATTGAATCGCGTGCTGAAATAAATTTCGCCCGTGCCCCGTAGGAGGTTCGATCAAAGGGACCACTTCACCCGTTCGGTAACCGAGGACACCTCATGCCCGCGCCCACTCTCGCACTGGCACAAGAAGCTTGCGAATTCGCCCGGTCGTGTTGCGAGCTGAAATCCGACAACAAGATGAACCCCGGTATGTCGAAGGAGAAAGAGGGGCGCCCCTCGGTGAACCGGCTCGAGCGCCGGAGGGAGGCGTATAAAGCGATTACCCAGTTGCGCAAGGAGTACCCGACCCGAAACGGCGACCTCGACCTCCTCCACGCCCGCGCCCAAGCCGCGGCCGACGCCGGGCCGGGAACTGTTTCGAGCTGTCCGCGATCGCCTTCATGCGCCTGGCATCGAAGGACGTTTTACCCTTGGAAATGGTGAGCGTAAAAGATCCCGGGGACCACGTGTTCGTCGTCATGGGGCTGGCGCGGCCGCTCGGCGAAGTGGACCGCGACATGACCACCTGGGGGCGCGGTGTGTTCGTATGCGATCCGTGGGCAAACATTTACACGCGCGCCTACCTCTACGATAATTGGTGGCGGGTACAAATGACCAAGTGGGCCGGGAACAACAAACAGGTGGCGTACAACGGGAAGTTTGACAAACCAACTTCGGAGGTTTGGTTCACTTCGATCAACCAGGGCAAAAAGTTTGTCGATTACTGCTTGGACGACTGAACGCCGAAGGCGTTTGGTACATCGGAGGGCAGCACCGGCCGTTCGCCAATCTTTGGGACCGCGTGTTCATGAGCGCGTGGGCGCCCGTGCCCATTCACTTCCACACGAAACGGCCACCGGGGGACGCACTACATACATCTTCGGAAACGTAACATTCTGGGCCGTGCCAACGCCGGTGAGCGCGCTCGCGACGCGCTTGTCGGTGCTCCCACCTGATCCGAGGCCGCAGTGCCCACCGACTCGTCCGCCAGCGAAACGGCGCCGCACGGCTGCGCCGAGTGCATCGGCTTCGTTCACGCCCGCCAACGCCGGGCGCACAACGCCGTTTGTCTAGCGCCCGCCCCTTAACGGAGCACGATATGAGCCGAACAGCACTGGTCGCGGCGGCCCTCATGTACGCGGCCGCCGCCCGCGGCGACGAGCCACTTACCATCGGCAGCCCGGCGCCCAAGTTCGAGCCGGCGGCGTTCGTCCGCGGCGAGCCGGTCAAGGGACTGGCCAAAGGGACGGTGTACGTGGTGGAGTTCTCGGGCACGCAGTGCGCGCCGTGTCTCAAGTGCATCCCCGATCTGACCGCGGTCCAGAAGAAATACAAGGACGTCGTACTCGTCAGCGTGTACTCGGGCGAACCCGAGGACGCGGTTCGCGCGTATGTCGCGAAGCACGGTGACAAGATCGGGTATCGCGTCGCGACCGACCCGACGGGGGCCGTCGATAAGGCGTGGACCGAGGCGGCCCTCCGCGTGGGCATCCCGGACGTGTTTGTCGTCGGTGCCGACGGGCGGATCGCGTGGATCGGGCGCCCGTGGGACATGGCCGGGCCGCTGGCCCAGATCATCGCCGGCACGTTCGACCCGCAGCGCGACGCCGTCCGCCTTAAACTCGAACAGCGGGCCGAACAGCAGGCGCGCCGCGTGCGGGCGCGCGAGGAGAAGGCGCTGGAGGCGTACAACCGCATCAACACCCAGATCATTGCGGGGAAGCCGGCCGACGCGCTGGCCGCGACCGAGGCCGCACTTAAGGAGTACGCCGATGCCCCCGAGGGCGTTGACCGGTTCCGCACGACGCAACTGTACCTCTGGGTGCGCCTGCCCGGTAAGAAGGCCGCGGCGCACGAACGGGCCGCGGAACTCGCGGTCGCGGCGAAGCTGAGCCTGGACGTGCGCCGCTGCTACCGGCTCGCCGGCGACCTGCTCAACGCCGCCGACCTGGAGCCCCCGGCCGGTCGCGACCTCGTGCTGATCGACCTCGTCATCGCCCTCCTCGAAGACGCGAACGACTTCCTGGAGCGCTACACCCACACGCGGACCAAACAGTACGTTTCGGAAGCCCGCATCAACCTTTACTGGTGGCTGGCCCGCGCCCGCCATCTACGGGGGGACCACGACGCGGCCGTTCGCCGTGCGGAAGAGGCGGTCGAGTTACTGAAGGCCGCGGAGCCGGACCCGCGGCGCGACCCCAGCGACGCCAAGAGCGAGCACGCGGCGCGGCTCAAGAGGTTCACCGCGGACGTCGAGACGTACAAGAAGGCGGCCGAGGTGCCGAAAGGGAAATAGGCGCGGCCGCGCGTACTTGTTTCGCGCGTCGAACTATGTCGCGCCTCGGTAACCGGTAAGCCGCCTCCTCCGAACTTGTGGTTAGCCCGTCCGGGCTGTTCCCCGTGCGTGTCGGCAAGCCACCGACCCACACGCCCGCGTCCCCGCGACCACATTAACCGCGCCCGCGCCCGACGCGCGATCCGGTGCGGTTGTCACGGTTCCGGCCAGAGAACCGGTGGCTCGCTCTTGTGAACGGACCGCCGGGCGCGTACCCGGTCCGGCAACTCGCCCCACACCACCGGGTAGCTCCGACCGATGTCCCGCGCGAGTGAATCCCGTTCGGTTCGAGCGGCACCGCCCGCGCCCATTTGTTGGTGCACCAGCGCCAGGTGCGCGCGGCGCGTTCGGTATGTGGCCCTCGGGCTCGGGCGTTCCAATATCATGAACTACCCCGGTTACGGTCCGTCACCCCCGGCCCATTCCCAAGGTCGCAATGCACCCCTCCCGCATCGCCGCGCTGTTCGCGCTATTCGCGCTCGTTTCCGCGGGCTCGGCCGTTGATCCCGCCGCGGGGTCCGTGACCGCCTTGGACCCCGCGCTGCCGGACGGCACCGATGCCGCCCGCAAGCAGATCGCGACGTTCAAAGTCCCGGCCGGGTTGAAAATCGAGCTGTTCGCCGCGGAGCCGATGCTCGGGAGCCCGGTCGCCATCGGGCTCGACGAGAAGAACCGCGTGTTCGTTGCGGAGGAGTACCGCTTCAACCGGGGCACCGAAGAGAACCGCACCCGCAGCTTCCTCCTCGACGACGACCTGCAGATCCGCACCCCCGCAGAGCGCCTCGCGATGTACCGCAAGCACGCCAACAAGTTCGACGGGGGCATGGACTGGTTCACCAAGCACAGCGACCAGGTCCGGCTCCTCGAAGACACCAAGGGCACGGGAAAAGCCGACAAGAGCACGGTCTTCGCGGGCGGCTTCAACGCCCCCCTCGACGGCCTCGCGGCCGGGGTCATGGCCACCAACGGCGACGTCTATTTCACCTGCATTCCGAACCTGTGGAAGCTCAAGGACACTAGGGGAGAGGGCAAGGCCGACGTGCGCGAGGCGCTGCTCACCGGGTTCGGCGTGAACTGCGCGTTCCTCGGCCACGACCTGCACGGTCTCGCCTGGGGGCCGGACGGGAAACTCTATTTCAGCGTCGGCGACCGCGGCTTCCACGTCACCAGCAAGGAGGGCGCCACGCACAGCGGGCCGCGCACGGGCGCGGTGTTCCGCTGTAACCCGGACGGCACCGAGTTCGAGGTCGTTCACCGCGGCTTGCGCAACCCGCAGGAACTCGCGTTCGACCAGTACGGCAACCTCTTTGCGGACGACAACAACTGCGACAAGGGCGACCACGCGCGCCTCGTCTACGTGGTCGAGGACGGCAACAGCGGGTGGAACATGCCGTACCAAACGATCCCGGGGCCGTACACCGGCGGGCCGTGGTTCGCGGAACGGCTCTGGCACCTGCCGCACGCCGGGCAGCCCGCGTACATCGTGCCCCCGGTCGGCAAGATCGGCACCGGGCCGAGCGGGTTCCTGTTCACGAGCGGAACGAGTTTGCCGGACCGCTACAAGAACAGCTTCGTGATGTGCAACTACACCGGCGGCCCGGAAGCCGGGTTGGAGGCGTTCCGCGTGAAGGCGAAGGGGGCCGGCTTCGAGATCGAGGACTACCACGACTTCTTCAAACCGATCAAGGCGACCGACGCCGAGTTCGGCTACGACGGCAAGCTGTACGTCGCGGACTTCGTGAACCTCGACTGGAGCGGCAAGAGCCTCGGCGGTCGCATCTACACGGTGTTCGATCCCGCTAAGGTCGACAGCCCCGTCGTGAAGGAAACAAAGAAGCTGTTCGCCGAGGGGTTCGACAAACTGAGCGCCGATGAACTCACGAAGTTGCTGGGGCACGCCGACCAGCGCGTGCGCCAGCGGGCACAGTTCGCGCTTGTAGAACGAGCCGGGCGCGCGCCCGCGGTCTACGCGGTGTTGGGAAACGTCGCCGCGAAGAACGAGAGCCAGTTCGCGCGGATCCACGCGCTGTGGGCGCTCGGGCAGCTCGCGCGCAAGAACCCGGCTGCGGTCGGTCCGATCGCGGCCCGGCTCACCGACGCCGACGACGAAGTTCGCGCTCAGGCCGCGAAGTTGGTCGGTGACGTCGGAAGCGTCTCGGCCGCGGCCGCGCTCGTTGAGCGCCTCACCGATGCGAACCCGCGGGTGCGGTTCTTCGCGGCGCAGTCGCTCGGCAAATTGAAACACAAGCCGGCCGTCGGCCCCTTGTTCGATGTGCTGAAAGCGAACAAGGACGAAGACGCCTTCGTCCGCCACGCCTGCGTCACCGCCCTGGCCCGCATCGCGGACGCCGATTCCGTAGCGGCCCGGTCCGACGATCCGAGCGCGGCCGTGCGAATGGCCGTCGTGCTGGTTCAGCGCAAGCTCGCCGACAAGCTGGTCGCGAAGCTCCTGGCCGACGCCGACCCGCTGGTGCGCACCGAAGCCGCACGCGCGATTCACGACCTCCCGATGGACGACCTGCTGCCCCCGCTGGCGGCCCAACTCGCGAAACTGGTGGCCTCGCCGATCGCGGACAGCGACGCGCTCGCGCGGCGCGCGATCAACGCGAACTACCGGCTCGGTGGAACCGAACACGCGCGGGCCGTTCTCGCGGCCGTGACCTGCCCGACGCTCTCGACCGCGGTCCGGGCCGAAGCCCTCGCGGCCCTGAAGGACTGGTCGAACCCGCCCCCGCGCGACCGCGTCACCGGCTTCTGGCGGGCCGAGAAAGCGCGCGACGCGGCGATCGTTCGCGGCGTCGTCGAGAGCGGACTCGAAGCGCTCCTCGCCGGCACGACCGGCCGGCTCCAAACGGACGCGGTCGGGTTGGTCGTCGCGGTCGGGGCGCGGGCCGATGAAGCCCGGTTCGCTTCACTCGCGGGCGACCCCAAGGCCGATCCGAACCTGCGCGTCGCGGCGGTGCGGTTCTTCGCGGGGCACAAGTCGAAGCGGGCGGACGCGGTACTCACGGCCGCGCTGAAAAGCAACGCGCCGCTGGTGCGGGCCGAGGCGCGCGAGCTCGTCGCGAAATCCGATCCGGCCCGCGGGGTGCCGCTGCTCGACGAAGTGCTCGCCGACGAAGGCGCTTCGACGCGCGAACGGCAGCAGGCGCTCGCCGCGGTCGCCACATTGAAGACTCCGGCCGCGGAACGAGTGCTCGACGCCTGGACGTACCGCCTCGCGGCCGGTGAGGTGCCGGCCGATCTGCAAGTGGATGTGCTCGACGCGCTGAAATCGGCCCCGTCGCCGCTGCGGGACCGGTTGCGGCTGAAGTTCGAGTCCGCGTTGCCGCAGGACCCCGTCGGCAAGTTCAAGGTGAGCCTGACGGGGGGCGACGCCGACGCGGGGCGCGACGTGTTCTTCAACCACACGGCGGCCCAGTGCGTGCGGTGCCACACGATCAACGGGTCCGGTGGCACGGCCGGCCCGGACCTGACGAAAGTGGTGACCCGCAACCCGGTCAAGACGCGCGAGCACTTGCTGGAATCGCTGGTGTTGCCGAGCGCGAAAATCGCGACCGGGTTCGGCACGGTCACGCTCGCGCTGGCGGACGGGCGCACGATCGGAGGTACGCTGTTGTCGGAAGAGAAGGGCACGCTCGTCGTGCAAACGCCGGACGGCAAGAAAGTCACCGTTCAAGCCGACGAGATCGAACGGCGTTCTACGGCGCTCTCGCCCATGCCGGCGGTCGATCGCACGCTGACGACCCGTGAGATGCGCGACCTGATCGAGTTCCTGATGACGTTGAAGTAGTCGACGTCAGCAGAAGTCACAACGGTTAGAGCAATCGTGCCGTCGCGGGACGGCACATCGTCTGTAGCCGGTTCTTCGGACACCGATCGGCCGAATGTTCGGCCGATCGGTGCAAAGCGAGCACTTCCGCTGCTCAAAAAACAACCGGCGACTGAAAGTTACTTGACCGCGGGCCAATTGTTTGCGAAAGTCTGAATACTCCAGCCGACCTCACGAACAGACGAACCGCGCACGGATCCTACCCACAGCACACTGCTCCCAACTGCCGGATTTAGCCTTCCCTCCCTGACCGCCCGACTACTGCGCTGAATCGCTCGTGCCGCGCTCGACCCACCGACCACCCACCGCGTCTCCCACCGGCGCCCGAGGAACATTCATGCTCGCACCAATGCCCCGGTCCTGTGGCGGGTTGTCGCGCCGCGAAATGCTCCGGGTCGGTGCCCTCGCGCCGCTCGGGTTCGGACTGACCGACGCGCTCCAGGCGCGCCCCGACGCGGGCGCGAAGGGCCGAGCCCGGTCCGTCATCCTGCTGTTCATGTGGGGCGGGCCGAGCCACCTCGACACGTGGGACCCCAAGCCCGCCGCGCCGCTGGAGGTGCGCGGGGCGTTCGGGTCGATCGCGACCACCGTGCCGGGGCTCCGGATCGGGGAGCACTTCCCCCGGTTGGCGACCCGCGCGCACCAGTACGCAGTGGTCCGGTCGATGACACACACGGACCCCGCGCACCTGTCGCCCGTGCATCACCTGATGACCGGCCGGATCGCGCCCAAGCCCAACTCCGATGCCGATGGCGCGAGCCGGGGCGACGCCCGTGCCTCGGAGCCGTCGTACAGAAACTGGCGCCCTCGACCGGTGCGATGCCCTCGGCCGTTACGCTCCCCTGGGCGGTGTCCCACCCGTCCGCGCCCGGCGGCACCGCGCCGGGCCAAAACGGTGGGTGGCTGGGCGCCGGGACGGACCCGTTCCTCGTCACCGGGAACCCGAACCAGGAGTCGTTTACCGTGGCCGGCTTGTCGGCGCCCGGCGATGTGCCCGCCGCCCGCCTCCGGAGCCGCGCCGAACTGTCCCGGCTCCTGGACCGGACCGGCGGACCGGGCGCGGGCTTTACGGGGTTGCAGGGCAAGGCCCTCGACCTGCTCCTCGCGCCGGCCGTTTCGACGGCGTTCGATCTGGCGCGCGAACCCGCGCGGGTCCGGGACAAGTACGGGCGCCACCCGCACGGGCAGAGCTGCTTGCTCGCACGCCGGCTGATCGAGGCCGGTACCCGATTGGTCACGGTCAACTGGCCCGACGACGGTCATGCGTTTTGGGACACCCACGGGGACAATTTCCCGTCACTCAAGACCCGTCTCATGCCGCCGGCCGATACAGCCTTCGCCGCCCTGCTGGACGACCTGACCGCGCGGGGATTACTGGACGAAACGCTGGTCGTTTGGGTGGGCGAGTTCGGGCGCACCCCGCGGGTGGAGAACGGGGGCCGGCAGCACTGGCCCCGGTGCTACTCGGCGGTGCTCGCCGGCGGCGGCGTCCGGGGCGGCGCGGTCTACGGGGCGAGTGACCGGATCGGGGCCGATCCCGCGTCCAATCCGGTGTCGCCCGCCGACCTCACCGCGACCGTGTATCACGCCCTGGGAATCGACCCGGCGACCGAGCTCCAAGACCCCGCGGGCCGTCCCTGGAAAGTCGCCGATGGGATCCCGGTCCGACAACTG
Source organism: Gemmata sp. SH-PL17 (assembly GCF_001610855.1). Lineage (NCBI taxonomy): Bacteria > Pseudomonadati > Planctomycetota > Planctomycetia > Gemmatales > Gemmataceae > Gemmata > Gemmata sp. SH-PL17. Next base: position 5,628,615 of record NZ_CP011271.1, on the reverse strand, counting down.
TTCGGTTAACCGGTGACGAGAGCGAACGTCGCCAGCACACTTCGGGTGCGAGACCACAAACTCGCGCACCAAGTGACTCGGGCGGGTCCGCCCAGAACCGGGAAATGGCCCCGACACTTCTCGCAGAGGTTCTGGACCCAGCGGCTCGGCGAAGCGCGTTCGTGTTTGGGCCACGCGACCCCACGTGCGGGCCCCCGGCCACCTCAACGCGGAACCCGGAAGTGGTCAATGGGCGCAAGAGGCCGTCTGTGAGCGGCGCGACCGAGCCAATCGCGGGAGCGCTCGCGCCGGCATCTCGTTGACTACCCACCGGCGCCAGAACGTCCGCGGTTGGGGCCGGACGACGGGTGCGACGAGCCATCGGGTTCCCTCCGTGGAAGCGATAACCCGTCACCTCCCAACGCCTTCCGCGCTACCAGTCAGACTCGCCGGCGCAGCTTTTTTGAGAACCGGAGAAATTTCGTTGAAAATTTCTTCGCGAGCCGGGGATATATGGGCGAGCCGGCTGCTGATTCGGAATGGGTAGAAAAATGCGCGGGACCAGGCAGGACTTGATCGTCCGCTACGCCCACGAGTTCGCGGGCGCGCCGCCCGGTGACGGGTGCGGCCCCGGCGCGCTCCTGGACCGCTTCGTGGCCACGCGCGACGAAGCGGCCTTTCGCGCCCTCGTCGCGCGGTACGCTCCACTGGTTTGGGGGGTGTGCCGGCGCGCCCTGTCCTGCCACCAGGACGCCGAAGATGCGTTCCAGGCGACCTTCATTGTCCTCGCGCGGAAGGCCGACCGGGTCCGCCCTCGGGAGATGTTACCCGGTTGGCTCCACGGGGTCGCGCGGCGGGCCGCCCAAAAAGTGTTCGAGCTCTCCGGGCGGCGACGGGAGGTTCTGGTGGACGCGATTCCCGAGCCGGTCTCTGACGCGCCCGGTTCCTGTCCGGATCTGTCGGGGGTGCTGGACGAGGAACTGGACCGGCTCCCGCCGAAGCTGAAACAGGCGGTCGTGCTGTGTCACCTCCAGGGGCGGACCTACGCCGAGGCCGGGCGCGAACTGGGCTGTTCGATCGGCGCGGTCGCCGCCCGGTTGGAGAAGGCGATGGCCGCGCTCCGGTTCCGGCTCGGGCGCCGGGGCTACGCTCCGGCCGGGGTGCTGGCCGCGATCCTGATGGCCGGGCCTGCGAAGGCGCTGCCGCCGGGCTTGTCGGCCCGGGCCGTCGAACTGGCTCTCGGGGGCGGGCCGCCCGCGGCCGGGGCGGTTGTCGCGGCCGACTGTGTGGCCCGGGCGCTCGGTAGTTCCAAGCTCAAGTTCATTGGCGTCGTGCTCGCGGTCGCCTGTGTCGGTGTCGCGGCCGCGGCCGTCGAGCGCCGCTCGGGTCCGCCGGGCGATCCGCGGCCCGCGTTCCCGGTCCGCTCAGAAATTGTTAGCGCGGCGCCCCGGGTGGATCGGTTCGGTGACCCGCTCCCGGACGGGGCGGTCGCTCGGATCGGGACCGTGCGGTTCCGACCCGGCCAGTTCCCCAGTAACGGCGACGTCGCGTTCCTACCCGACGGGCGCACGCTCGTGTCCGTTCACGCCACCGGGGTCGTCCGGTTCTGGGATCTGGCGTCCGGAAAGGAGACGTGCCACGTCGACGGCCCGCGCCACTGCTCCCAGGTGGCGGTTTCGCGGGACGGGACGCGCGTGATCGCGATGGGCTCGGAAGTGTGGGCCTTGGACCTCGCGCCCGCCGGCCCGCGGGTCCGGTGGAAAAGTGCTCCGGGCCTGGGGCTGCTGAGTTCGATCGCTCTGGCGCCGGACGGTCGGACGCTCGCGTGCGGCACGGCCCTCGGGCCGGCGGCGTACCTGCTCGACGCGGGGACCGGCCGAACGGTCCGGGTTTTGGAAGGACAAAGCGGAACCCGCGTTGCCTTCTCCCCGGACGGGGCGACTCTCGCCACCGGGATGCCGACCGCGGCGGTCGGCTTGTGGGACGTCGGGACCGGTACCCTCGTCCGCCGGTTCGGTGGGGGGAACGTCGCTCCGGTGACACGGTTCGCGTTCTCCCCGGACGGGACGGCACTCGCCACGACCGGGCTGGACCGGACGGTCCGCGTCTGGGACACGGCGACCGGTAACCTGCGGGCCTCGGCCCCCGGGGTCGGAGCCCCGGACCCGTTCGTGGCGTACACGCCGGACGGTCAGACGTTACTCGAAGTGGGCGCCGAGCAGATCCGGTACCGGGATCCGGCCAGTGCGCGCGACCTCCGGCCCGCCGCGGTCGCCCCGCACTTGAACCCGCTCTGGTCGTTCTCGCTCGGGGGCGGGAAATCGCTGTCCGCGGACGGAACCCTGCTCGCGGCCGAGGACGGCGGGGTGCTCGGGGTGTGGCGGGTGGCGACGGGGGAAGAGATCGGCCCGGCGGGCGCCCTGCACGGGCAGGTGCTCGCGCTGGCGTTCTCGCCGGACGGCCGGGCGCTCGCGACCACCGCGCGGTTCTCGCACGTCCAGCTCTGGGAGGCGGACACCGGCGCCCCGATCCGGCGCCTGCCGTTCCGCGAGCCGGGGCTGACCGCGTACACCCTGAGCTACCCGTCCGCGGAGCGGGTCGAGACCCTGGAATGGTGCCCCGAACCGGCGCCGCACTGGGTCCTGACCGGGTGGAACCCGGGGACCGGGGAGGCGACCGAGCGCCCCGGGATTCCCGCCGCCCTGGCGCGGCCGGACCCGAACCTGCTACCGGCGTATGCGGCCTCCGCGGACGGCCGCTGGCTCGCCTGGGGGCCGGGGGACGGTGTCGTCCTGATCGACCGAACAACCCGTGTGGAAACCCGTATCGCCCGCGGCGAACCGGTGAGCTTCGCCGAGTTCTCCGGGGACGGCCGCCGCCTGGTGTGCTACGGGAAGCGAGAAAAGGCTCTGAGCGTGTGGGACACCCGCACGGGGGCACTGCTGGCCCGGCTCCCGGCCAACTTCGACGCGCAGGCCGAGCGCCCGCTGGTGGCGCTTTCGCGGGACGGGAGCCGGATCGCGTTTACGCGGAAGGCCCCCGGCGGCGGGGACGAAATTCGGGTCGAGAAACTGAGTGGAGAAACGGTCCTGCGGGTCGCGGCCCCGAGCCAGACCACGCTGGTGCTGGCGTTCAGCCCGGACGCCCGGTTCCTCGCGGCGGGCGGGGAGGACGGCGCCGTCCGAGTGTGGGACCTCCGCACGGGAACGGAGGGCCGCCGGCTCGAGGGGCACACGTCCCGCGTCCAGGTCCTCGCGTTCAGCCCGGACGGTCGGCGCCTCGCCTCCGGTAGCGCCGACAGCACCGCCCTGGTCTGGGACACCGCTCTGTTCGGCCAAAAGGCACTCACCGCACCGAGCCCGTCGACCTCGCAAGCGACGGGCCGGCGCGAATAGTTTCTCGACTCACGGGCACCCGACCTCTCCCGGAGCGGTCCCCAAGCGGTCCGCTCCACGTCCGACCCGACTCTCCCTTTGCTGCCCCGCTCCGCCGGACGGTCCGGTGGGGGTACGTTTGTCATTATCGGAATCATCACCATGTCGTCGGAACGGATAACACCGCCGCGCGGGTTCACATTGATCGAGCTGCTCGTGGTGATCGCGATCATCGCGATCCTCATCGGGCTGCTCCTGCCCGCGGTGCAGAAGGTGCGCGAGGCCGCCGCGCGCGTGAAGTGCAGTAACCACCTCAAACAGGTCGGGCTCGCGGCGCACACGTACCACGATTCGCGGCAGCGGTTCCAGGGCATGAGGCCCAGTGACAACTGGGTCGTTGCAACGGCACCGTACCTGGAGCAGCAGGCCTTTTACAACGCCTGGACCGCGGCCGCGGACCCGAGCACGGGCGGGGCGTCGGCGCCGTCGGCGACGGTCTTCCCGACCCTGCTGTGCCCGTCCGACCCGGCGGTCGCTCAGACGGTCCTCGTCGACTGGGCGAGCCGGCACCGCTCGCTCATTAGTTACTCCCCGAGCGCCTGCGTCGACGTCACCCTGTGGAACGTGCCGACCAAGGACGAAGGCGTGTTCCCGCCGAACACGCCCGGGGTCACGCTCACCTCGATTACCGACGGGACCAGTTCCACCCTGCTGTTCGGGGAGTTCGACATGAGCGACCCCAATTACACCCCGATGGCCCAGGCGATGCTGGGCGCCCCGTACTTCCCGTTCGACAGCGAGCGCCTGGCCGGGTTGTGGTCACTGGGGGGGAGCACGCGGGGGACGGCGCCGGGGCTCAATTACCGGCTCCCCGGCGCCCCGTACCCGTCGAGCCAACTCGTGCTGAGCGACCTGCTGTCGAAGCGGAACACGGTGTTCTCCAGCCGGCACCCCGGTGGCGTGGGCTTCGTGTTCGCGGACGGTTCGGTCCGGTTCCTCCGCGACTCCATCACCCCCGCCACCCTGAACGCCCTGTGCACGCGCGCCGGCGGCGAAGTTATCACCGAGGATTACTGACCCCGGTAACGGCTCCCAACCGGCCCGCGCCGGTGCTCGGCACCGGCGCTCTGCGAGGACAAATTCAATGGCATCCCGATTCGTTTCGCTCCGCGCGGGGATTCTCATCGCGATCGTTGGCGCCACCGGGTGCGGGCGCGGGGCACCGTTGGCCGAAGTCGAAGGGGTGATTACCTGCAGCGGGCGCCCGCTCGCCAACGCCGAGGTGGTCTTCCTGCCGGACCCGGAACAGGGCACCGCCGGGCCGCGCTCGAGCGGGTACACGGACGACACCGGTCGCTATCGATTGACCACCCCGGGCGGCGCCGGCGCCACCGCCGGAACGCACCGGGTCACGGTTCGCGACCTGACGACGGTTCGCGGGCCGTTCGCGACGGTGGGCAACCCGGCCACCAGCCCGGCCGTTCCAAAGGCCCGATTCGCAGAGACCTACCAGAGCCCGTCCGCGACCCCTCTCAAGGCGGTGAAGGTCCAACCCGGGAAGAATGTGTTGAACTTCGAGCTCCCCGGCCCGGGTAAATAGGACGGGCTCTCAAGAACACCGGCACGCTGGGGCGCCGAGCGCGGCGAGCCTCGGGCAAGCAATATTGACGCTCCTCACCGTCTCGCGCTTGTCAACCGGAACGGGTGTCGGTTTTTCTGACCCGACAGCGGAACCTGCCTGTTATGCTTTACGCTTCAGGAGTGACACATTGTTCCAGGTCTGGAAGTTGTGGGCCAACAGGGTCGCGACAACATCCGGATTCAATCAATTGCATTCTTGGATCTGTCAGTCTGGTTTGTGAAGTGCCAGCGAAGAACAGTCGTGAGTCGCGCAGTACCCGTTAGCACTTCCGATCACGATTACGTTCGTCAGTTCTTGGATGAATGTTTCGGTCGCGTGCCCACGCATTTGCGCACAGGATGGGGCATGCCACCTCTCTGTTTCGCATGAAAGGTTCGCCTATACAGTTCGCTCGGATGCGCAGGGTGGAGCATCCGAGCCCGCCGGGCGCTGCCCGTGGAAGTGGCTCCAGGTGGAGTCACATTCCGGTTAGACGTTTGACGTGGATCGGCTGCCCGTCACGTTCTGGGTGTGCCATTACTACAACCGCGTTTGTCGATTCCTCCTTCGCGGTGAACGCTCGGCCTTTCTGCTCCCAGCACCGCCCGCGTGCCCCGCTTCAGGTTCAGAGTGGCATGAGTATCAGATGAACCCGGTGCTCCTCGGAACGGAGAGAGGGGTATTCGAGTCTAACAAAGGTATCCGTCTTCCCGGAGCATGCGCCCAGTTCCTAATGCAACTCGGCAACGGCGGTGCCGGACCGGGAGCCGGACCCCGCCGGCTTGAGGAGTCCATGTTTGGTTACTGTGAGGGGGACGTGCTGTTGTCGGCCCCATTCCCCCATCGAGCCCTTTGGGAACAGGCAAAACATGACACCCAATCAGAGAACGATCAGTCTGATAATCAGGATGGGAACAGAAGTGGCGGCCACCAGAACTCGATTCAGGGAAGTGTGATACTTAGTAAATGGCCAGTTCGCGGCGGCCCGGCACACGCTCTACTGGTCGTCACGGGGCGCAACGTCCGGCAAAGGCGTTCGGGCCCGGGGAACACGGACCACGCCGTCAGGGAAGACGGTTCTCCTTCACAGTTCTAGACTACAGTCAGACGACGGCTAAGCGCGACCGATCGACCCCAAAGCCCAAGACGGGAGATGATCGACATGAGCACAACCGAGCAACAGGCTCCGAAGTTCCCGTTCCTCACCTCGTTCGCCTTTCCCGCGCTGTTTGTTTTTCTCGTCCCGGTGCTCTCACTCGTCTTCTTCCTTCACGCGCAGGCCCGCTTCGATTCGCGGATCCGCGAGTCGATCATCGAAGAGATCCGCGCCGATAAGAAGCTCACAAAAGAGGAGCGCGAACGGGCGATCGCGTTCTTTAACGAAGTCTCGTTCTCACAACTGGCTTCGCGGGAAGAAACGGCCAAGCTCCTCTCCGACGACACGCGCTTGTATTACTCAACGTTTCGTTGGGCGATCGTTCTTTCGGCCGGGGCAATTATCACCGGGGGCGCCGTACTCCTGTTGGTCGGGGCGGGCGTGGCGCTGTCGTTCCGCTCGCAATTCGTTCAGTACTGGAGCCTCGCGGTGAGCTGGCACGTGTTGCGGGTCAGCAGCGCCCTTCAGGTCGTCGCACAGGGGGCGTTGCTCGTCGCCCTGTCGTTCTGGGTCACGGCCCTGTGGTTCAACTTCTACTCCGTGAAGCTCATTTTGGTTGTCGGTGTCCTGGCGGTGGTCGGGGTCGGCGCCGTGCTCGCCGGGATTTTCAAGCGCGTCAACAGCGACCACGTCGTTCCGGGGCGGGTACTCACGAAAGACGAGGCCGCGCCCGTTTGGAACGAGTTGCAGCGGATCTGCGATCGGGTGGGCACCCACCCCCCGGATCAGATCATCGCCGGGATCGACGATAATTTCTTCGTGACGGAGCGCGAGGTGATCGTCGGGGGCAAGGTGTACCGGGGGCGCACGCTCTTCGTCAGCCTGTCGCTCCTCAAACAACTGCACGGGAGCGAAGCCGACGCGATCCTGGCCCACGAGATGGCCCACTTCAGCGGTCAGGACACCCTGTACTCCGGAAAGATCGCCCCGCTGCTGAGCCGGTACGACCATTATTTACAGGCCCTGCACGGGGGCGCGGTGACGCTGCCGGTTTTCTACTTCATGCGGTGCTTCCGGGTGCTGTACGAGCTCTCGCTGAGCCGACAGAGCCGGCAGCGGGAGTTCCGCGCCGATCGCATCTCGGTGGAAACGACCTCGGCCCGCGCCGTCGCCGGGGCGCTCTTGCGCACGGCCGCCTACTCCCGGTACCGCGCGGGGGTGGAAAATGACCTGTTCATGCAAGAGCGCGCGATGGAAGCCGCCAACGTGTCCGAGCGCATCGAGCACGGGTTCCACCAGTACGCGGCGCGCTTCACCTCGGGTCCGGACATCGGTCGACTGGCCCCGGCCCACCCGTTCGATACGCACCCGCCCCTTTCTCAGCGCCTGCAGGCCATCGGGATGCCCTCGAGCACGAGGAGACACGTGCCCTCCTGACCGCGAGCGGGGACGGTGGGTGGTACCGGCACCTGCCGGCCGCCGAGGGGATGGAGAAGGAACAGTGGCGGGAGTACGAGGAACGGTTCCGGCACCACCACGAGCAGTCCTTGCCCTACCGGTTTCTCCCCGAGAGCGCCGAAGAGCACGAGATCGTTGTCAAATCCTTCCCGCCGATCAGCATTCCGAGCGGGCAGGGGGTGCTAACACTCGACTGCGAAAAAATGGGCTTCGAGAAATGGCCCGGGCCGATCCCGTATGCGGACATCGTCGCCCTGAGCGTCGATGACAACCGGGTGCTCACGATCACGCGGCGCCTGGGAAGTCCTTCGCAGTCCATCAAGCTGTCGAAGTTCGCCGACCAGCAGGGCGTCATTGACGCCATCAATCGCTACTACGGTCGGTATCAGTCAGCGGTGGGATATCAGGCACTGAAGAAAACGCTTGCTCGCGTAACCGACCTCCCTGCGGAATAACCCGCCCGCCGCCAAATGGCTCCCTTGCGAGGAGGGAGATCGAGTTCTGCAAGGCGGGACGGTGTCCAAAAATCGAGCGCGTATTGTCGAGGTGGTCCAAATACCGACTCCGCGGACTCGGGTGACAGATTTGTGTAAGCTGTGGGTGTTCCCGTGGTCGGTTTAGCTCGTCGCTCTGCGACGGGACGATGTTGCGTCGTCCGAGCACACTCCACCACACTCGTCGCGGGGAACGCTGTTCCAGCACCGCTATCCGCGGGGCCTGCAATTCTTACTGCAGGCGCTGGGACGACCCCAATGGTCGTGGTCACCTGCAATAAGAATTGCAGGCCCCGCGGGCGTTGCCGTGAGCGTTCCGTGCCCCAGGTCGAGAAGTAGACACCACGAGAACACCGCGGGCCAGGGAGCGATCCCTGGCCCGTGTCGTTTCGTGCGGGAGTGAAGTCGAACCGGCGCTGCCCCTTGTGCCGGCCGTTGGACAGAGATTGGGAACAATCCGGGTGCGCAAAATTAGGGTGCATCCAGCGCAGCCGCCCAGTCCGTCCCACCCTGTTTCCCTTGCTCGATGAGGGCAGTAGCAAACGGAGAACCTACCGGCAGCCACCGACAATCCGGTCCGAAAGCCTCGGCGATCAACGCACCGACGCGCCGGTACCCGCGCTCGGCCGCAACCGTGTCCCCGCGTTGAAGTGCCGCGATCGCGATGTTGCCGAGTACCCCGGCCAACGACATGAACATGTGCTCGAACAACTCCCCCCGCGCTTCCATCAGTTCGCGGTAGTACGGCTCGTAGATGCGGATCGCGCGGTACCACAGGGACTCGGCCTCCGCGTGATCCCCCGCAAAAGAGCAGGCCCCGGCTAAACGAACGATACTGTCCGCCACTTCCCAGTGGTCCGGCCCGAATGACTGTTCTCGGATCGCGAGTGCCCGGCGGTAGTTGTCCGCCGCATCGGTCAACTGATTGTGGAACCAGCACTCCACGGCCAAATGATCGAACGCCTCGGCGGTTTGGGGGCCAGAAGGATCGCTTCCCTCGGTCGACATCAACAGCTCCTTTCACGACCCAACCATCAATTACTCTTTCCCGAGCACGAGGTCCACAACCCAGCACCCGCGTGCGTGCAGCCCCGGCGCGCGACAGTGGTCGAGCACATCGGCGTTGTCGCACCCGGCGGCCTGAAGTGCGTCGGCGAGGACCGGCATCGCGCGGAAGTCACGCGACTCGTACATCTGGGACGCGAGCGCAACTGCGGTGTCGGTGCGCCACGCGGGGGAGAAGGCCACGGGACGGAACGGGTTGCCGAAGATGTCGCGGAGCAGATCCATCTGAGCCGCCATATCGTTTCGCACGGAGCGATGGTCCGCGGTCCACCACAATCGCCCCAGCGTCCGGAATGGCCCATTGGCACACAAGAAAGCGCACTGGCGCGTGATGTCCCCCGCCCCCTGCCCGGCGTCAGGGCGCGTCACATCCCGCGCCAGATCGAGAGCGACGTGCGCGGGGCGGTTAGCCATGCTGTAATCGAGCGCGTCACGGGCCGCGGACACCTCGGTGGCCGCTCCGCTCAACTCGTCCGCCGTCGCATGACCGTCGGCGAACCGCTCCGCAATCTCAACTGCGGCGTCGGCGAAGGAATCGCCGGCCACGCACGACAGCCGGTGATAAAAGGCGCAAGCGAACAACCGCAACTTCCGGTCGCTTACGGTTCCGCTCAGGAGCTTCACCATTAACCTCGGTTCCGCGCCCGTCAGCCATTCCGCCTCAGTCATCAGTCGCCCGTGCCCTTTGCCGAGCACCTGATCCACGACCCAGCACCCCCGGACGTGCGGTCCCGGTCCGCGACAGTGATCGAGCACCGCGGCGCTGGTACACCCCTCGTCCTGGAGCGCATCGGCCAGAATCGGCATCGCAGAGAAGTCGCGCGACTCGTACATCTGCGCCGCGAGGGCGGTGACCGTGGGCGTGAGCAACGACGGGTCGAGCGCCACGGGGCGGAATGGGTTGCCGAAGATATCGCGAACGATGTCAGCGAGGACCGTCACATCCTCCAACGTAGTAGCATTTTTAAGAAGAGCCTCCCACACCACGTCGCAACTTGTTTCTGCTTGGCGTTGCCCGACTGCGTGGGCCGCCGCTCGAGCGGCCAATACGTCTACACCATCGGCATCGGCACTGTTTGCAGCAGGGCGAGCTAGCGCCTGCTCGCCTTCACTCACCTCACCACGTTCGGCAACTTCATTTGCGTATATCCTCGCCTGAGCGATTGCCCGAGCGTATCGTTCGTCCACGTCAGCGCCGTCAACGCGCTTTGCAGCGTCGTATGCCGCTATCCGTTCATCTTCGCTCGCGTCACCATCCGCGTAACGTTCTGCGACCTCTACTGCCGACCGACTGCGTGCGTCGGTTAAGAGCGGCCAAGCGCGACGGCACAAGGCAACGGCAAGCAACTGCGACTTACGTTCGCTCGCGCCGCCAATTACGAGCTGCCAGAGCGAATACGCATAATCGCTCGTCAGCCACTCCGCCTCGGTCATCGGTCACCCTCACTCTTTTCCGAGCACCAGGTCCACGACCCAGCACCCGCGCACATGGACCGCCGGCTCCCGGCAGTGGTTCAGCACATCGGCACTGTCACAGCCCGCGTCCTGGAGCGCGTCCCCCAGAATCGGCATCGCGTTAAAATCACGCGACTCGTACATCTGCGAAGCGAGCGCAACTGCGGTGTCGGTGCGCCACGCGGGGGAGAAAGCGACGGGACGGAAGGGGAAAAACCCAACAACGTCACGGAGAAATGCGCTGGTGGCGAAGCTAGCCGTGCGCCACCTCTCCGCAAAGTCCCGCAATCTGTCACTCGTTCTCGTCGTGGGAGATACTGAATGTGTGATGGCGTCGATAACGCCACCGACCAATCGTCCGAGGGACGAAGTGTCACCGTGAATGAGGTCACGATGAAACAGAGATGATTCCTCACCATTTGCAAATAGCGAAAGCCAAGCCAGAATCGAAGGCGACGGCTCACCGGGGTACCGGTTGGGACGGTTGAATTCTGCGCTAGCGATTCGCGCCATTTCTTGCTTTGACAACTCACCTTCAGCAAATCGCTCCACCGAATCGAGAATCTCACCGTCTGACGGTTCAGGGAATGGAACCTGTCGACAGCACGCGAGAGCGAAGCACATCGCTTTGCGGTGGCTGAGTGAGTACACCGGATAACCTAGCTGTTTCCACACCCGGCGCCGCCAACTTATCTTTAAACGGCGCTGGTTTTCAAGGAACTTCCTCATTAGCGCGGGATCAACACAACCCAGCCATTCTTCCTCGGTCATTGGTTGATCTCACTCCTTGCCGAGCACGAGGTCCACGACCCAGCACCCGCGCACATGGACTGCCGCCTCCCGGCAGTGGTTCAGAACGTCGGCGCTGTCACAGCCCGCGTCCTGGAGCGCATCCGCCAGAATGGGCATCGCACCGAAGTCCCGCGACTCGTACATCTGCCCCGCGAGTGCAACCGCAGTGGAGGTGCGCCACACGGAAGAGAACGTCACAGGGCGGAACGGGTTGCCGAAGATGTCGCGCAAGATGCTTACGAGAGCGTCTGGCTCGGCGAACTTGTAACCCGCGCACCGAGAGCACGCGAGTACGGCCTTCACGACTTCTTCGGCGTAATTCTCGAACTCTTCAGGAGTTCTTGCTGAATGCTCCGCCGCTTGCGCCGCAAATATCCGGGCTTGTCCCAGACCGTCTGGATACTCGTTGCGCCGGTCGTGTATCTCGGTGTATGCTTCTGAGGCGCGATGGCAGAGTTCCCTACGGTCTTGAGGCCATCCGATGCCGTCCGCGAACCGCTCGGCCTCCTCCACTGCTTCCTGGCTGCGATCGTCTTCAAGAAGGCGCCAGATCCGGCGCACGCACGCACAAACCGAGAGTCGTAATTTCCGATCGCTGGACTTGCTGCGGAGGAACTCCAACATCAGCACCGGATCGTACTCGATCAACCACTCCGCCTCGATCATCGCTCGTCCCCTCTGGCACCTTCGTTGGGACGCCCAGTTCTGCCATCAGATGTTATCGTCGCACGCGAACCGGTGGAACTGGGCGCGCGTTTGGGATGTGAAGACGAGGGGCGGGGCCGGAAATGTGAGCAAATGTTACTCGCGCGCCACGGAGCCTGAAATTCCAGCGATTTCGCACGCGGCGAGTGAGTGCGGGTCGGTTCGCGGCGCCAGAAATGTTAGCCGCGATCCAGTTCCCTTGTAACGAGCCGCGACCGCAAGGGAGCGGGAGGCGCCCCGTTTATCGTTACGGTTCCACGCACCGGAAGCCCCGCTCCCTCGCGGTCGCGGCTCGTTTGGTCGCTGCATGGATCTGGAAACGAGATTGGCCGGTGTTGCCACGGGTCGAGCGCCGGGTGGCATTGCGAGCCCCGGACCGCCCCCGCGCCGGCGGTCGAGTTGGCGCGAGGGACGTCAGTGTGAGGCACGCAGCGAGGGCGCGGACGGGCGCCTAGCCCTTCCCCAGCCGCCGGAGCGCCTCCTTCGCGTCCCAGTACTTCGGGTGCTCTTCGTACACCGTCACCGCGTTGTAATACTTGATCGCGCTCGCGGGGTCGTTCATCGCCTCGTAGCACCGGGCGATGTTGAACAGCGTGTCCGCGCCGCTCTTGTGGTACTCCTTGAAGTCCAGGTACGCGCGCACCGCGAGGTCCGGGCGGTTCAACTCCTCCAGGTACAACTGGCCCAGGAGCCGGGTCGCGTTGTACCACGACTCTTCCTCGTCGCCCGAGCCCTTTTGCCCCTCGCGCACGTCTTCGAGGATCTGGAGCCCCGCGTCGCGCTCGCCGCGCCGCATCAGGCACCGCGCTTCCACCAGCCGCACGCGGTTGCTCGTCGGCTCGATCACCTTCGCCAGCCGCGCGAGGTGCGTGGCCCATTCGAGCAGGTCCGCGTCGGCGTCCGAGCGGTTCAAAATGCCCATCGCCTTGCGCGTGCAGTACCCCACGTCGAACCACTTCCCGACGTTCTCCTTCGCACGGGTCAGGCGCTCGACGGTGACCGAGTAGTAGTAGCTGTCGCGCTTCTGGATCAGGTCCGCGTCGCTGCTGCTGTACTCGAGCGCCGCGGCCGTGTTGATGACCGCGTTCAGCGCGTCGCGCATCTTGCCGTACATCTCGGCGATCTTGCGGTACGCCTCCAGAACGGCCCCGCCGCCGTCGTCGCGGTACAACTGGAGATCGGCGATCGCGGACTCGTAGTAGGGCCGGGCCTCGGCGTCCTTCTTCTCGCGCCCGGCCGCGTCGCCGATCGCGTCGGCCGCGTCCGCTTCGGCCTTGAAGACGTCGCCTTCCGCCTCCGCGAGTGCCGCGAGTTTCCGCAGCGCGTTGAGGTAGATTTCCCGCAAGTCCTTCGCGAGATTGCGCGGGCCGAACGCGCGCCCGGCGAGCTTGATCTGCTCCGTGTACCCGCGCGCGGAGTGCGGGTCGCCGTACTTCTCGCTCACGTCGGCGAGCTTCTTGAAGATCGCCGGGGCGCGCCCGAGCAGCCCCCGACCCGCGATCCGCAAGTACCCCAAGCCGCGCTCCCGGCGCTCCGGGTCGTTGTCGTCGGCGAGCTGGTAGCCGAGTTGCTCGACGTAGTCGTAGTTGAAGTCCTTCGGCGCCCCCGCAACGGCGACCGCGGCGATGAACTCCTTCTCCTGCAACCCGGTGTAAAGGACGTTCCGGTACTCCTTCGCCTTCTCGTTGCCCGCGTCCGCCGCGAGCTTCCGCTCCACGGCGCCGATCGCCTCCATCCGCCGGCCGGGTTTGTTGAGTTCGGGCCAGCCGATCCGCTCGACCACCCCCTTCGGGCCGTCGAGCGCCAGGAACCACGAATCGAACAGGATCTGGGCGCGCACGGTCGGGTGGTAGCCCGGCGTCTCGGGGCTGAGGAGCCGCGCGAGGGCCTCGCTCGCGTGGTCGTACTGCTTCGCGTGGATCAGGGCGATCACGCGCAGGTAATCGACCCGCGCGAGGTACACCGGCTTCTTCTGCTCGACCAGGTCGAGGAACCGCGCGGCCTCCTCGCTCGCGGCCGGCGTCGGCGGGAGCATGAGCAGCCCGGTCGCGCGGTCGAGGCACATCTTGAAGTCGAGTTCCTCGACGAGGTCCGGGTGCCGCTCAAGGGTCGCGAGCGTGATGCTGTTGTGGAGCCGGTGCATCCCCTCGTTCGCGAGTTCGCTCTCGGGGTTCAGTTCGAGCGCGCGGCGGAAGAACCGGATCGCGAGCGCGAGCTGCCCCAGGTTCATGTAGCTGAACCCGCGCAGCGCGTGCTTGAACACCCGCAGCCCGGGGAGCACCCGCGTCGCGTAGGCGAAGTAGATGATGATCGGGATCAGGAACGGGGTCGCCGCGCCCGCCCCGGGCAGCGCCGTGCCCACGCCGATCAGGTGGAGCGCGATCCCGAGGACGCCGCAGAACGTCATGATCTCGACCTCGGACTCTTCCGCCTCGCCGCAGAACGTGAGCAGGTAGAAGAACGGCAGCCCGAGCAGCAGGTAAATGCCCAGGTTGGCGCGCGACGCGGCGCTCTCGAACAGGGACACGCTCTTGGACGCATCGGCCGGGTCCGGCACCTTGATTTCGAGGATGTACTCGGACGCGAGGTACACGAACAGCGCCGCGACCCCGATGCCGGTCAGGAACCGCCACCGCCCGTCTTCCATCTGCCGCATGCGGTACAGCCCGAACCCGAGGAGCGCCCCGCCGAACGCGCAGAACGAGAGCCACTCGCTAACGGGCGGGGTGTGCTTGATATCGGCCCACGTGAGGCCAACGAGTTCGGCCAGCGGCTGTGACCACGGCTGCGCGAGTTCGCGCCCGGACATGATGCCGCACATCAGGCCGATCATGACGCCGCCGTAGATGAACTGCGGGCTTTCGAGCAGGACCAGGAGCGGGAACGCCTTCAGGTTCTCCCAGGGCTTCACCCCGCGCCGCACGAGCCGGCCGACGCCGAGGACCAGCCCCACGGCCAGCCCGGTACACACCCACCCGAGCACCCAGAAGATGTCCTTCCAGGCGTCGTCTCGTGAGGGGGGAACTTGGAGCGCGAAGAAGGCCCACAACCCGAAGAACAGGCCCTTCAGGATGTATTCGTTACGGTGCCAGGGGGTCATGCGGGTAACCCGGATTGGTGGGGATTGTGTCCCGCCGGGTCGCCGGAAGGTCGGCGCGGGACCGGAGTCGATTCCTCCCCCCGCCGTGGACCCGGAAGGTCGGGAGCGGCCGAGGGGACCGAATGGCATGGCAAGCCACACCTACCATATCGCGCCGCCCGAGTGTCTGGTAGGGTGCGCGCAACGCGAATCGGCGCTTGACTCTACTTCCGGGAGCGCCTAATCTCGCTTCGTTGCGTTTTCCGGAGTACGTGTCTTGTTGCGCGCACGGGTCGCCACAATCCGACTCGCGATCGCGGTTCTGGCCCTGCTCGGCCAGTTAACCCCGGCCGTCGCGTTGCCCGTGAGCGCGGTGCTCCGATCACACACGAGCGCTGTGCCCGGTTGCGCCCCCGTTGGATGCGCCTGCACGCCGATCGAAAAGGCGCTGACCGGCTGCTGTTGCAATAAGCCGGAACCGCCTTCGAGTTCCGACAGCGCTCCGCCGAAGAGTTGCTGCAAGCCGCCCGAAGTTCCCAAGCGGGAACGCGCGACCGAAGCCAAGATCACTCCCGGCGGCAAGTGCTGCTGCGACAAGAAGAGCGGCACTAGTACCGCGACCGCGGAACCAGCAGTACCAGCAGTGGTCGCGCCGCTCGCGCTGGGTGACCACGAATCACGGCCCGAACTTCCCCGATGGGCGCCACTCACCACAGCGCTCCTGCTCCCCCCACCCTCTCCACCCCCGCGAACCGCGCAGGCACCCGCCGAGCCGCTCACGACCGCACCCTGATCCGGCGCGGCACGAGTCGTTTGCGCGGGTTCGCGTGAATATCGCTTGCACGGCTCGCGTCTCAACCGGCGGGAGGTCGGCGTTTACGACTTCTGTCGGAGCACCCGAACCGCGAGAGGTGATTCTGTGAGAGGAACCCCACGCTCTCGGTGATTGGAAACGATCCGGCCGGGTGCTCCGGTAGTGGTCTAGTCGACGGCGGGTTCGATCCCCGCCGCGAGCCACTGCCCGAACACACGAGCGCGGGCGCGAAACCGCCTCAAGACTCGACTGAGGTGCGCGCCCGCGGGCTTCTTTTGGTGCCTACAAATTTCTGTTCGGGGCGACCGAACAGCGCGAAATAGTCTGCCCCCGGAGCGTGTGACGGTCACGCGGTCCGAAGGGCGGTCTGTGTTGAGGAGTTTCCATGTTTCGCAAGCTCATTCGGGCGAGCCTGTTCGCCGCCTTCGGAATGGCGGCCGTTTTGTTCGCCTACGGGAGCGTCACCGCGTCCCCGGCGGCCGACGAAAAACTGCCCGACATTTCTGAAATCATGAAGAAGGGTCACAATAAGACCGAAGGGTACGTGGCCAAGATCAACGGGGCGGTCAAGGACGGGAAGTGGGAGGACGCCCAGAAGTACGCCAAGACGCTCGCGTTCTTCGGCGAGAACCTGGGCAAGAACAAGCCGCCGAAGGGCGATGCCGCGTCGTGGAAGAAGCTGACCGACAAGTACGCGGAGAGCACCAAGGCCGCGCTCAAGGCGGCCGACGACAAGGACGCCAAGGCGCTGAAGGCCGCGCTCAACATCAACTGCAAGGCGTGCCACGACGCGCACCGCTAATCTCGGATGCTAACCCCGGATACACAGGGCTCTCGCCCTGTGTATCTGCGACACCCCGCGTATCTGTGGTCCGCGCGCCCCATTCGGGGCGTTTTTTTATCTGGCATCGCGAACCCGCCGCGGACGAGCTATGATCCTTGTAAGGATGAAAGAGCCGCCCACGGTAGACGTCTTGTGACCTGATCTCAAATCGGTGACACGTTTCTTCTCCCGGAACAACAAACGAAACGCCCGCGAAAGCCGTTTACCGGTCGTGAACCGACGTCCCGAAACCGTGCTAGTAAACGTAACGTGAGTCACACGCGAAGGAAGCGTTCACACCGATCGTTCCGCCGGGGCACCAATATGGCCCCACGAAATCCGAGCAAGGTTAAACCGGCTTTCGCGTATGATGGATGAGCCGTCCGCACACGAGTCCCGCGTCACTGGGACAGCGACTCGTTTTGCCGCTCACGCAGGAGCAGCCCATATGTTCGACCCGGCCGAAGCACCGACCGATGGCACCAAGCCGGCCGCGCCGCGCGCGGCCAAGAAGCCGTCGCGCGCACGCGGTCCGGTCAAGAAGAGCCCGCTCCCGCCCCCGGAGCCGCACGCGAAGCTCCCGGACAACGGGGCGTCTCTGTTCCTCGGGTGGGACGGGACCGCGCACAAGGCCACACTCGGGTTCCGGTCCGCGCACTTCGATGCGTCCGACGCGCCCGCGCTCACCTACGGCGGCGACGGGCACCTGCTCACGATCGCGCCCACCGGCGCGGGCAAGGGCGTCGGCGCGATCATCCCGGCGCTGCTGACCTACCCCGGGTCGGTCATCGTCACCGACGTGAAGGGCGAGAACTACCAGGTCACCGCCCGGCGCCGGCGCGAGATGGGCCAGCAGGTGATCGTCCTCGACCCGTTCGGGCTGGTCACGAACAAGAGCGACAAGCTCAACCCGTTCGACCTGTTCCACATCCCGGGTTCGGACCCGGAATCGGACGCCGAGATGCTCGCCGCGCAGCTCGCGGTGGGCCACGAGTTCAGCACCGACCGGTACTGGGAGGACACGGGCCGCGGGCTGGTGTCCGGCCTCATCGCGGACGTCGCGACCAGTTCGCCGGCGGACAAGCGGAACCTCTGCACGCTCCGCGAGCTGCTCTACAACGACGACCTCGACTACACGCTCGCGGTCGCGCTCGACACGCGGAAAAAGACGATGTCGCCGCTGGCGCGCGACGAGTTCATCGCGTACCTCGCGGCCCCGTCGGACAAGACGCGCCCGTGCATCCGCACCACCGCGACCACGTTCGTGAAGT
Source organism: Gemmata sp. SH-PL17 (assembly GCF_001610855.1). Taxonomy (NCBI): domain Bacteria; kingdom Pseudomonadati; phylum Planctomycetota; class Planctomycetia; order Gemmatales; family Gemmataceae; genus Gemmata; species Gemmata sp. SH-PL17. The sequence continues at coordinate 5,610,589 of NZ_CP011271.1, read as the reverse complement.
GTTTGGGCAGCACCGCCGTCGGCCGGTGCCTGGAGCGGTCCACGTTCGAGCTGAACGACCTGCTCCACAACAAGCCGATGACGATCTACCTCGTGCTCCCGCCGGAGAAGCTGCACAGCCACCGCGCGCTGCTGCGGCTGTGGGTCGTCACGCTGCTGACGGTCGTGATGCGCCGCTCGAAGCTCCCGAAGCAGCGCACGCTGTTTCTGCTGGACGAAGCCGCACAACTCGGGTCGCTCGACCTGCTGCCGCAAGCGGTGTCGCTGCTCCGCGGGTACGGGCTGCAACTCTGGACGTTCTGGCAGGATCTCAGCCAGATGATGAAGCTCTACCCGAACAACTGGGAGGCGCTCGTCAACAACGCGGCGGTGCTCCAGGCGTTCGGCGTGCCGGGCCACGCCTCGCGCAACAGTTGGCGCGTGATCCTCGGCGACGCGGACGCGCAGCTCGCCTCCGAACTGCACCCCGAAGAGATGCTCGTCGCGATCACGGGCCAGGGCATCGCCCGGCACACGCGCGCGAACTACCTGAAGGACAAGCCGTTCGCCGGCCGCTTCGACTCCAACCAGCGGTTCTCGGGGCTGGAGAAGTAAGCAAAGTTCGACACGCTGAATCCACTTGCTCCCGATCAAAGACCGGGAGCTTTTTTGTTTCTCGGCCGCCTCGTTCGCTGTGTCACACACGGCAAAAGCGCTGCTCAATTCGAGAATCCAGCGCGAAGAAACCGGCGCGGCAAGAAAACCAGAAATTCCGCGCTCGGAGGGTTTAGGTTCCCGCGCCTCGTTACGTACAGGGGGTGCTCGCAAGCCGCGATCGAGGTCGTCGATCAACCGGAATTGCCGTCCCCCTACTTTCGGAGCGCCCCAAAGTGAGCAAAAAGGACATTCTGAAGACCGGTGAGTACATGCCCATCGAAGTGGGTTCGTGGGTCTACGTCTGGACCCTAGGCGGGCAGAAGCCGCCGACCGATCGCTCGCGCGCGTGCATGATTAGCGCCCACGGCGAACAAACACTAATCACGTCCGGGTCCGGCGCCCCGAAGCACGTCAACCTCGCGTACTATTGCCCCAACGGGTACAACTTGAATGGCGCTCATTTGCTATCGAGCGCCACAAGGCAAATGAAAGTGAATGAATGGTTCAGCCCGGGCCAGGCCAAGCAAGATTACAAATTGACGAAATACCAAGGATCACACAATAATTCGGGTGAAAATTACGAGAAAATCCAAACGGGCATCCACCGTCCGGCGCAAGTCAAAAGGTTTAACGACATGTTCCACGACAATAAGCGGCCCAATCACAAGTCGGAACAGCAGTGGGAGCGGGAGCGCCAAACAGAATTAGACGGCATCAAAGATGTCGTCTACGACATCGTGACTATTCGGGATCGCTCGATTATTCACGGCAGCTCGCCCACGCTGTACTCGGTGGTCGCGGCCCTGGAAAAAGCCGGCTTCCACTACTCCACCGTCCACTGCTTCTTTTGTCGCGGCTCCAGTGACCCCAAGAGGGATTTGGGCAGTCACAAAGCGGAGCGGCGCAATAAATAGCCGCGCCAAACGCGCCCGTAGGACAGCCCGCCGCGGCCACCCCGACGGCCTGTAAATCCGGCGTTGTCACAGGTGAGAAGAATTTGTAATGCCGAAACGCCCGCCGCAGGTTGTCCGGGTGCCGCAGGAACGGGGCGGCCCCGGATGCCTGTGTGTATCTCGCGCCACATCCGCGTGCAACGGCGGCCGACCCGATGGGAGCGTTTCAGTTTCGGTCCGTCACTCCTTGCCCGTCTTCACTTTCACCTGAACCTTGCTCGCCTCGCCGTTGTTCGCGGCATCGTTCTCCAGGTCGCGGACCAACTCGATCAGCGCGGCCGCGTAGTTGAACGAGTGCCGCTCGCGGAAGCCCTGTCGCGTGAAGCCGAGTCCGTTCTGACCGGGCATCCCGATCAGCGGGGTGCCACTCCGCTCGGTCTCCCGGAACAGTCCGTGCTCCCCGGGCTTCATCCAGCCCGGGTTCGGGAACTTCACGAGGGTCAGTTGGCCCAAAACCGTGCTGGCGTTTAGCGCACCCGCTTGCTGAACCGAAACGGTGCCGTCGCTCCCCACGCAGAAGCTCACCGCCTGCGGCGGAACCTTGATTTGTGGCGACACGCGGTACCCCTGGGCCGTGACGAGACAGCCGTCCGCCGCGACACCGAAGTTCCCCACGCGGGTGTAGGCGATGTCCCCATTCGGAAGCGTGATCTGAAAGAACCCGTCGCCCTCGATCGCGATATCGGACGACTTCTGCGTGTTAACGAGCGTTCCCGGCGGAAGGGTGGGACTGTCCTTCGCGAACACCCCGGCCGCGCTGCCACCCTTCGGTAATCGCAGCCGGACCTCGACCACGGCCTCATCGGATGCTTCGACCGCCGCCACGGGCGCTGGTGTGGGCGCAGCGGTAGGAGCGCCCGGGGCCGCGATCGTCGGGGCGAAGAACTGAATCGACCCGAGGCCGTAGCCGAGCCCGAGCGTCAGGCACAGGGCCGGGAAGAGAACTCGGGCGCTCATGCGCGGTCCCCAAGTAATTTAATTGTGGATCGCCGGTACATAGCCGGAAATGCGATCCACGCAACGTCAAATGCTCTGGCGCACAGAACTATTAAATATGTGGAAGTGGGCCGGTTCTGCGCCCACCCGCTCGTTAGCACTCGCAGTTCGCCTGAAGCGCTCTGGGCGAACCGCGAGTGTTAACGAGCGGGTGGAACTACGCAACTGCACGAACAAAATAGCCACAACGGATCAGGTACCCGGCTCGGGTGCCGTCCTCAGCGCCCCGTTTGAAGCGCGAGCCGCCCCCCGACCGCGCGCCGGCCGAGCAGGTACAAGACGAGCGTCAGCGGGGCGAGCCACACGAAGGTGATCTCGCGGAACCCGGCCGCGTGCAACCCGTAGCAGACGACCGTCAGCCCGGCGATTCCGGCCAGGAGTACAGGGCCTACCGCCGGTCGGCGCGCCGCAGCGCACGCGACCAGTTGCACCGCCGGGACCAGGAAGAGCACCTGGTCGTACACCCACCCATACGGGCTAACCAGGTACGACGCGAACAGCACCACCGGCAACCGCTCCCCCCAATCCCAGTCGCGCCGGTGGCGCGCGTAGTACCACACGCACCAGATTACGCCGGCGACGGTCGGAGCGAGGACGAGCCAGAACCGCTCGGTCCCGAACGCGAGGCGCAGGAACATCCCGACCGTCGGCGGGAGCGTGGTACTCGGCGGGCGGTGGAGGAGCGCGTCAAAATAATCCGCGAACACTGCCGGGTTCGGCACCGCGGCGGCGATGCTGAGGAGGGCGCCAGCCACCAGCCCGCCGGCGAGTTCCCGCCACGCCCGGCGGTCGAGCGCCCACACCAGGTACAGCAGCCCGAACAAGCAGAGATTCTGCGGCTTCACCAGGACCAGTGCCAGACACGCACCGGCCGCGAAGTGCCAGCCGCGTGCGTGCGCCGCGAGCCACCCGGCGACGCCCAACAGTACCACCGTGCTGTGCTGTCCGAGACCGATCACCTGGAGCGTCGGGTACCAACCGAGGGTCGCCATCCAGCCCCAGAGCACCCGGTCCGGCGGCCCGCCGTAGGCCCGCCAGACGGCAGTCACGGCAGCGAGGAGCGACCCGATCTGGATGAACCGCCAAACCCAGCGCGCGGTCGCGAAGTCGAGCGGGGCGAACGGGGCGAGGACCGCGAACGTCCACGGCGGGCTCCACGCCGCGACCGGTTCCGTGCGGTCCGGTTCGATCGCGACCTGGAGCGGGAGGAGGTTGGGCGGATCGTAAGCGTTGTGTCCGGCGAGGTGTACCTTCGTGCCGGTCCAGTACGCGCCGAAGTCTTCGACCTTCATCGTCGTCGGGGTGGCCAGCGCGCCCGGGCGAACGGCGCCCACGGCGATCACGACCGCAACCGCGGCCACAGTGCCCACGAAGATGTATGCGAACGGGCGGGTCATCGGCCCCTCGGGGTTCGGTCACCCGGCCCGGCCATTGTTTGCGGTGTCGGCTTCTCGACCCACAGCGAGGCGGTCCCGTTCGCTCCGGTCATTGCTCACCCGCGCACACAATTCAATGAACCGCTCATACCGCAGAGCCAGAATATACGAAATCACGGAGCGTTCATTCACCGGGGAGCACTCGGGGCGCGGGCACTCGCGGACGCATTTCCGACCGGCCTTATAATTCCCAGACAATCACACGGCTCACCGAAACCGGTTGCTACCGCGATCGTTGCTATTTGGCGAGAACCTGCTCTCGGCTAGAACGGAGCGCCCGATGACCGAAGCGCAATGGTTGACGTGCAAACGCCCCGAAGAGCTATTCGAGTCTTCACATTGTACCGACAGCCGGAAGCGCCGTTTGTTCGCATGCGCCTGTGCTCGTAAAGTGCTTCACTATCTCAAAGATTTACGGTTCCAGGAGGCACTGCGTGCGTCCGAATCGCTCGCAGATGGAAAGCTAAGCGAAGAACAACTGAAGGAGTTCCAAAAGGCTGCCGCTAAAGCCGGTGCTCATTTTGTTGGTATGGACGCCGAACCGGAGAAGTGTGCAGCTTTGAGTGTTGTGAGGGCGTGCGATCAGTCTATTGACCCTCTCTGTCGGACCGCTTCTCAGGCACAGCTCGCTAAAGGAGGCATCTACACATCCAAAATGGCGGCCGAAGCGCTTCGGCAAGCCGTGCTGCTCCGCGACATCTTCGGGAACCCGTTCCGCCCCGCCATCTTCTCTCCAGAGTGGCGCACGGAGACCGCGGTGCCATTGGCCCAGCAGATGTACGACGCGCGGGATTTCGGCGCGATGCCCATTCTGGCGGACGCGCTGCAAGACGCCGGGTGCGACAGCGCGGACGTGCTGGATCACTGTCGCGGCGCGGGGCCGCACGTGCGCGGGTGCTGGGTCGTCGATCTGGTGCTCGGGAAGGCGTGATCGGCGACTATCGGATTCGCAGTCCGGTGATCGGGACGCGATCCCGATCAGCGCGCTCAACGAATACTACTTGCCTTTCGCATCCGCCTCCGGCTCACGGACCGGGATCTCGAATGTGCTCGGGGCCACACGGCCGTCTTTCCAGGCATCGAAGGACAGCCGAACTTTCGCTTTGCCCGCGCCGATCCCGTCGGGAACTTGCAGGTTCTCCCGGAAGGCCGCGCCGCAGCGGTAGCCGCTCATGGTGTACGTCTTCTTGATCGGAGCGCCTCCTGGTGTGGCCGCAGGGAATTCGACCTCGGCAATCGGACGGACCCCGACCGGAAACGCGCACTCCTTTTCGTCACACGTTCGGACCACCACCCAGCACCCGTGCTTTTCGCTCATGGTTCCGACATTGGCGATGAACTCCGGGGGATTTTTGCCCTTCCGGAGAGCGGTGCTCGCGGGGAGTTTCCAGTTGATCGTCATCGGCGCGATCGTCAACGGGCCGTGGAAGTGAGCCAGCATCGCCTCCTTCGGCGAATCGCGCATCTCAACGATGTCACAATACTGCTGGTATTCGGCCGCTCCTTTGATCGAAACATATGCCATGAGTCCCGGGGGTACGCCCTTGCCTTCCCGCTCCTGTCTCACCTTGGCCGTGTAAAAGGAGTGGTCCGTTTGGATGCGATCGATGGTGTAGCGCGTTTTCCCGTCGGGATCTTTGATCTCAATGGCCTTGCACTCGGCTTCTTTGGCGTACTTTTCGCCCTCCCCGGTCAGATCCCCATCGCCGTTGCGGTCCACGAACACCGTCTCGCCGTCCAGTACGACCCAGACCGAGAGCTTCGCGTCCTTCCCGAAGAGGAGCAGCGCGTACCTCGGCTTCTTGGTCTGATACGCAGGCTCTTTCATGAGCCGCCGCTCGGTCTTGTCGTAATCGACCGCGGCAACTTCACCTCCAACGACGAGAGCGCAGCCCAGAGCAACAAGGAACCGCATGGCATTCCTCCGTTTCGCCAGCCGGCCGGATAACGAGAAGACGGCGGGCCGAGGGGCCGATTTCATGCAACTCTTTGAAAGTGTCCGCGGGAAGAGTGTCGAAGCCTCACCGCAAGCCAGAGGATTTCACCGCAGAGGGCGCGGAGAGCGCAGAGTTAAAAGGCAATTCACGGGTTATCAGCGCGCATAGCAACGCAGAAAAATTTTGATCTTATTTCCACTACTGGCCTTGATGGAGTATGCCGAGTTTGAGTAGAATGCCCGGCGAGGGTATAGTGCGCGCGAGGAGCCGGTGTGAGGTCGCTTGTGCGTGGGGGAGTCAGTGCGAATGTTAGCCGGTGCTCTACCGGGTGGATCCGATCTGACGCGGACTCTCTCGGGTCGATTCATTCACTTCCTGGATCCATGATATACTTGCTCAATATTTTTATCAAAATTGCGCGAGGATTCTATCGCTAATACTGGGTGGCAGATGCGAACTATTACATTGTATTCTAGATTTGCTTTTGGGGATCGAGTGCAATATCGGTCCAGGCAGCACGGCGTAGGGCACGGATCCTTAGTTGACATCGCACTAAATGTGCAAGGTGAAATTTCGTACTGCGTTCTAGCTGACAATAGCATTGGCTATTGCAGCATAAGTCCCGATGAGTTGAAACTAGTTGATGAAAGTGTTTCTCATTCAATGCCCACTCGTTCTCCGCATCACATTTCCTTCCAATCGGAATTTTATTTTGGCGACTTCGTTCGATACCGTATCCCTAATCAACAGCATATTGATGGTGAAATCGTTGAAATTATACTAAGTGATGATGGGGCAGTGTACTATACAATTCGCAACAAGGCGGGTGCGTACCGACTAGGAGCGTATCCTGCAGATATCCAGTTATTGGAAAAATCTGGGGCCAACAGTTAGCCGGTGCGAGCGGGAATCGCTGTTTCCCCGGGCGAAATGAAGGTACGGGCGGTCGCAGTCCCGGAATGTTAGCAAAAGTTAGCCGCGGCTCGGCGCGATCCCGTTCTTGTTCTTCTCCGCGCCCTCTCGTGCCCTCTGCGGTGAAATCCTCTGCACCACAATGAGGACTACCGCGTTACCGGTTACTTCTCCGGTGGTTGGAGCGGACCGGCCGGAATGCTCCCGCGATCGGAAACGGGGTACTGCGGCGGAACCGATAGCCCCTTCCGGCCACTGATCGGCAGGATCGGCCCGCGCTGCTGGAACGTCAGCCACGGACCGGCCCGGCTCAGCGTGCTTTCGCCCGGACCGACGCCCGGGGGTAGCGTGCGCCACGGCTCCGACGAGGCGACCACGCGCCGGCCCTCCTCGAACATGGCGGTCATCACCTTCGGCTTGAACTCCGTGCTGGAGAGCGGCGCGGGGTAGCCCTGGGGAATGGCCGAGACGTAGTAGTCCATCCCGGTGAGCAAGCAGATCGTGTACAGGCGCTGGAGGTCGCCGCGCGTTTGAGCGTAGATCAGCGTCGACACGCTCTTGCCCGCTTGGGCCAGCGACCACGGTTGGATCACCTCCGGGTCGGCGTACAGCTTCCCGGCCACGATCACGTACACCTTCGTTCCGGCCAGGTCGCGCGCGGCCACGTCCGAGCGCTGCTCGGGCGCGACATACGGCGGGCGGAAGAACACGGACTGCGACACCCCGCCGTCCACGTGGCGCTCGGTGAACACCTGCCCGTTCACGGTGACGTCGATCTTGGCCGCCGGGAAGAACCCCGCGGGCGCGGCCGAGCCGAGCAGCACCTTCTTCATCAGCGCGCGGTCCCCGGGTCCGTTCCGCGCGGCCATCGCGCCGAGATCCCAGACCACGAACTGCTTGCCCTCTTCTTCGGTCGTCCCGATGTACAGGCGCCGGCCCTGGCGGTGCGCTTCGGCGAGGTCCGCCATCGCCTCGGGCGTGAGGAACCCGTCGATCTGCGCGGCCATCGGCGACGTGTCCGCGAACGACTCGCTCACGAGCGCACGCAGCGGGCGCAGCCGGTACAGGTCGCGGCTCTCCAGTTCGGTGTAGAAGCGCTTCAATTGCGGGTCGTACTTCGGCCCCAGGAACGCGAACGGCGCGATGAGCGCGCCCGTACTGATGCCGGTCACGACGTCGAATTGCGGACGGTCGCCGCGCTCGGACCACCCGACCAGCACGCCCGCCGAGTACGCCCCGAACGACCCGCCCCCGGACAGGCAGAGCACGTTCCGCTTGGGCTTGGTGACCGCCGCGCCGCCCTCTTTCTTGGACTGTTCTTCGAGCTTCTTCTGGCGCTCCTTGCGGAGCAGCTCGGCCGTTTGAGCGAGTTGGTCGATCGGCGTGAGTTCTTCGGACTCGGCCTGGGACGCGGGGTCGATCAGGTCGCGCGTGTTGAACCCGGACGCGGCCGGTGAGTTCTCGATCATCCGGTGCCGGCACCCGAACGACGGGCCGAGCACCAGAAGCCCGATCGCGGTAACCAAAAGCCCGCCGGCACACGTGCGGACCATGCGCAACTTCCGAAGTCAAAGGTGCGAACCTTCGGGACGCGGTGGCGGCAACAATTACCGATCGTGCCGCCCGTACTGCGTACCCCGAGTAACATTGCTTCGTGCTTTCGGGCACAAGGGGCAATGTCGGCGTCGTAAGCCCGCGCCACTTACTATGAACGCTTCCTGAGAACAAGGGGAACCGCGCACGAGCACCGTGGTGCGTCTGAGCGAACGGCCGGTGGAACCACACGTCTCTCCGGCCGTTACTTTGTGCTCGTGGCACAGGCCTCTGGCCTGTGGAAGCGCCCACAGGCCAGAGGCCTGTGCCACCAAACCAAAGACAATGCACCTCACAACAACCGGCCGACTGCCTTTGAGGTGGCCCGAACTTGACCCACTTGACCCGCTCGGTCGACCGAACGGGGCTTCTGCCATCCACCCAATCGGTGCAATCCTCCCATCCCGGCACCTGTTGTTCCACATGCCGCTGCAGATTGCGCGATTCGGCGCAGCGCTTGCATTACCATACCGGCGACGGGCTGCACGCCCCTCCTCCAAACAGCTCAATACGGAGACACCGAATGTGTCGCTACTTACTCGCCGCGTTCACCCTCGCTTTACTCGTTGCACCAGCCTCTGCACTCCCACCCAGTAACGCCCGAACTCTTGAGAACTCCGAAGAAGTTCTCGAAAGTTTGTCCAAGATCCCGCTGAAGGGCATTCCCGCCAAGTTGCTGGCCGATGCCCAGGGCGTGGCGATCATCCCCCGCGTCATCAAGGCCGGGTTCGTCTTCGGCGGGCGCGGCGGACACGGGGTCGTGCTCGCGAAGGACAAGGACGGGAACTGGGGCGACCCGGTGTTCATTGACCTCGGCGGTGCCAGTGTCGGGTTCCAGGCGGGCGTCGAATCGACGGACGTTGTTCTCGTGTTCCGTAACCGCAAGAGCCTCGACCGGCTCCTGGAAGGCAAGGGCAAGTTGACGCTCGGCGCAGACGCCGCGATCGCCGCCGGGCCGGTCGGTCGGATGGCCGCCGCTGCGACGGACGGGAAGCTCGAAGCGGAGATCGTGTCGTACTCGCGGAGCCGCGGGCTGTTCGCTGGCGTATCGCTCGACGGGGCCGTGATCCACGCGAACGCGAACAGCAACGCGATGCTCCAGCAACCGGGCCGCGAAACCGAACGCAAGCTGGCCGAGAACCTGAAGGCCAAGCTGATGGACATGAGCAAGGAAAAGCCGATGCTGGTCGCGCCGCCAACGTTGGGAGCGCCGGTTCCCGTTCCGCCCGCGGTTGGTGGGCCGGTCCCGACCCCGGCTCCCAGCAGCTACCCGCCGCCGCTCACGATCCCGCTTCCCCAACGCCCGTAATGTAACGCGGATGTGAACCTCTTGGCCGGGTGAGTTTGGACTCACCCGGCCGATTTCGTTACTGGCCCAATAATTGGCGCAAATCCTCCTCGATTCGTCTCGCTCGGCCCGATGATTGCGAACACCTCCGATGCCACTACCGACACGGAGGTCGCCAATGGTTCGCTACTTACTCGGCACGCTCGCCGTTACCGTTTCGCTCTCGTCCGCACGCGCCCAAACGCTCCCGGCCGCGATCGACGTTCTCAACACGCTTCCTCCCCAAATCTCACTGGCCGATGCTCACGGCGTCGCGATCGTTCCGGGTGCGAGCGCCACACGCAACACTCCCGGCTGGACGGGCCGCGGGGTGCTCGTGAAACGCGAGAGCAGTTGGAGCGAACCGGTGTTCGTCGCGCTCAACAGCGGCGCGCGAACGGGTACAGGCGAAACGGTCGATTTGGTGCTGGTGTTCCGCACGGCCGAGAGCTTGGATCGGGTCACCAACAAAGACAGAAAGATCGGCCCGGGGGTGACCGCTTACGCTCGCCGCAGCGGGACGTTCGCTGAAGTTTCGCTCGCGGGCGCGGCCCTCACCAAAAGCTTCGTCTTCCCGTTCGGCTCGGATCGGAAGCAAGCCGCGGAATTGAAATCGAAGTTGACCGAACTGGCCGCGCGCACGTCTGCGCCCGAAGCGAAGCCCGCTTCGCAGATCAACTGGGCGCTGATGGCGGAGAACCAGGACGTCGTCCTCGGCGTTCTGGGTGTCATGGTCGCGTGGGTCGTGGCACAGCTCAAGCGCTAAGGTCAATCCACGCCAATGCGCTCGCATCTCGGGGAATAACCGGCGTAACGTAATCGAATTGCCCTCCGAGATAGCGAACCCGGTCCACGTTCTGAGTGTCGCTCTTAAAAGCCACTATCCGGGAGCGTGCCTGTGCCGATTGATCCGCGACTCACTCGACTCGACGAAAACCGCGTGCGGGTCAACAACCCGCACAACGTCGACACAACGTTGTTCGCCAACGAACAGGTGCCCGTCGAGTCGGCCGCGGTCACGGAGCTGATCGAGCTGCTGGCGCTCCAGGACAACGTGCAGCAGGTCGCTGAGGCCGCGCCCGATAGCTTCGACCAAACTCCCGAGATTGTCCGAGTTGCCGTTACGCCCGACTTCCACAAGGCACGCGGAATCCCGGTCGGCACGGTCCTGGCGACCCGCGGGTTCGTCGTCCCGCAGGCCATCGGCAGCGACATCAACTGCGGCATGCGGTTGCACACCACGACGCTCAAGTCGGACGACATTTCGGCGAACCTGGACGGCCTCGAAACTGCGTTCCGGCACCTGTTCTTCGAGGGCGGGCGCAACATCCCGATGACGCGCAGCCAGCGGCACGCGATGTTCACCGGCGGCCTCGAAGCCGTGCTCGACGCCACGGCGAACCTCCACGAAGGGCTGTGGCCGCTGGTCCGGGAACTCGGCGCGGAAGACCAACTCGATCGGATCGAACGGCGCGGCAGCCTCCCGGCGGGCCGCGTTTTCGGTTTGTCGGACTTCATGGGTACGGACGAGCGCCTGAGCCGCGACGGGCAGATCGGGAGCATCGGCGGGGGCAACCACTTCGTCGAGATCCAGAGGGTCGAGAAGGTGCTCGACGGGACGGTCGCGCATGCCTGGGGGCTGAAGCCCGGTACCGTAACGATCATGGTTCACACCGGATCGGTGGGCGTCGGGCACCTGTGCGGCGGCCACTACCGGGACGTGGTGAGGAAGATCCACCCCGAGAAGCTCAAGCACCCGGCTAACGGCGTGTTCGTGCTGCCCGAGGGCGCGCGCCACCGCGAACACGCCGAGACGTTCTGGGACGCGCTGCACAACGCCGCGAACTTCGCCTACGCCAACCGCATGTTCCTGGCGGTGATGGCCGTGGCCGGGATGCGCGAGGTGTTCGGGGACCGCGTGGGGTGCGACCTGGTGTACGACGCCCCGCACAACTTCGTGTGGAAGGACGAGGTGGACGGCGAGGAAGTGGTGCTGCACCGCAAGGGCGCGACGCCGGCACGCGGGTTCGAGGCGATGGCGGGAACGCCGTTCGCCCACTACGGTGAACCGGTGCTGGTACCCGGCTCAATGGGCGCGAGCAGCTTCGTGCTGGTGGGTCAGGGGAACGCGGAGTCGATGGCCAGCGCCAGTCACGGGGCCGGGCGGACACTCAGTCGGGGTGAGGCGATGCGCGGGTTCGATGACGAGTTCCGGAAGTTCATGGAAGAGTTCCGGGTCGTGACGCCGACCGACCTGCGCCGCGCGGACGTGCGCCAGCGCCCGGACATCCTGGGTAAGAAGCTGGAAGAGATCAAGCAGGAGGCGCCGTTCGCGTACAAGGGCATCGGCCCGGTCGTGAACACGCTGACGGGCGCCGGCATCGCGCGCCCCGTGGTGGAACTCACCCCGCTCATGACGATCAAGGGATAACTCGAGCGGCTACAGCCTTGAATTGATGTGTTTGCTTCGTGGTTTTGTGGCACAGGCCTCTGGCCTGTGTGAGCGCTTCCACAGGCCAGAGGCCTGTGCCACAAGCAAAAATACCAACTCTCAATACCGCAAATCGCGATAGGTGCGGGACTAATCCGCGCCGATGTGTTCGGCCAGTTTCGCGAGCGCCTCGCTCTCGATCTGGCGCACGCGCTCGCGGGTCAGCCCGAGGCACTCGCCGATCTCCTTGAGCGTCTTGGGCGGTTCGTCGTTCAGCCCGAACCGCATGCGCAGAACGGCGGCCTCGCGCGAATCCATTTTGTCGAGGAACTGGAACACCTGCTTGAGGTCGTCGGTCTTCCCCATCTCGGCGCCGGGCGCGTCCGAGCGCGGGTCCATGAGCATCTCCTCGATGCTCCACCCGGCCTCGCCCTGATCGGCCTGCGACCCCGCGTTCGCGACGCGGATCGCCTTCTTGATGATCGCCATCTTCTTCTTCGACAGCCCCAGGAAGATGCCGATCTCTTCGTGCGTCGGCGTGCGGCCCAGCTCGTCGGTCAACTTGTTGGTCGCGCGGCGCCACTTGATGAGCAGTTCCGTCATGTACGCCGGGAGCCGCACCGTCTTCGCGGTGTTCACGATCGCGCGCTTGATGCTCTGCTTGATCCAGAAGCTCGCGTAGGTGCTGAACCGCGTGCTCATCGCCGGGTCGAACCCCTCGACCGCCCGGAGCAGACCCATGTTCCCTTCGGACACGAGGTCGTCGAGCGCCAGCCCGCGCCCGACGTACCCGCGTGCGATGTTGACCACGAGCCGCAGGTTCGCGCGCACCATGCGGTCGCGGGCCTGGACGTCGCCGTTCAGCACGCGGGTGCCGAGGTCGCGCTCTTCGGCGGCCGACAACAGGGGCGTGTGGTCGAGTTCGCTGAGGTACGTTGAAAACGATGTGTGACTGTGTGCGAGAGTGCTCATCGTATTCCCCGGCCTACCATGTCGTACAGAACTGAGCGCGGCCCGCGCGTGTGCGGTGGCGAGTGATACACCGATTGAACCAGACCGCACCGCACAGGGCAAGAGCCTATCCGAAACGATCGCGTGCCAACACCTCGGAACCCGCTCTGGTTACCCCAACGCGAGAAAATTCAGGCGGTCCGGTTGAGGGCACGAAAGAACTTCTGTTGAGGTAAACAAATTTCGTGCCCCGACCCGCCACGACTTCCGACAATTTGTGGCCGGCCGAAACGGGCGGATCGAAGCAACTCCGCTCGCCACGGTTCAACGACCCCGCGCGCTGAATGCGGTCAGGCGGGCAACCGAACCTTGCCCCGTTACGGCTTCGGAATCAGCTCGAACGAATCGAAAAACGTGTTCTCTCGAAGGGCGTGCGGTTCCCCAGATCGCCGACGTAGCCGATGTCAACGCCGTCCTCCGTGGTGAAGGGCTCCAGCACCCACTCCGTCGAGGCAGTTCGGCCGCACGCACCGGACGCACCCGCTCAACGCTTCTTCAAACCGTCCTTGCAAAATGCTCGCCCCGGGGCCATTCTAAGCTCCTCACCAACTGACGAGCCGACCCGCAACCTGAACCACCCCTCCCGGAACACGCGATGAGTGAAGAAGCCGCGTTCCTCGAAGCGATCGCGCGGAACCCCGCGGACAAGACGGCGCGGCTCGTGTTCGCCGACTGGCTCCAAGAACGGGGCGACCCCCGGGCGCCGTGGGTGCGCGACGACGAGCTCTGGGAGTGGATGATGCCGCAGGCCAAAGACCCCACCGGCGACCTGGTCGCCGCCACCGCCCGCGCCCGGGAGGGGCACAAAACTGTGGGCGCCCTGGTGCGACTCGGCCCGAGCGCGTTGCCGAAGGTGTTTGCGTTCCTCGCCAAGGGCGTTCCGGGCGCGTCGAACCTGCACGACGCGCTCGAACTCCTCGGCCCGTCCGCCGAACCCCAACTCGCGCTGTTGCTCAAAGAGACCCAAAGCGAGAAACGGGACGCCCGGTTCGGCGCGTACAGGTGCCTCGCGCGGCTGGCCCCGCACAACGAGAAGGCGATGGAGGCGGTGCGGGCGGGCGCGTCGCACACCGACTACATGATCCGCCAACTCGCGATCGCAACTCTGGCCGGCTTAGGGGCGCAAGAACGCACCACGGGGCGGGAACGCGAGGCCGAGTGCCGGACCCTGCACGAGCTGGTTCGGTCGGGTACGGAAGAGCAAGCCGCAGACGCGCTCCGTGCCCTCGTCAAATTCGGGGGGCTCGACGAGTCCCTGATCCCCGCGCTCGTGCGACACACCATCAACCCGGCGAATCCCGCGCGCGACGCCGCGATCAGGGGGCTCGCCCAACTCGGGGAGCCCGGCGCGCGGGGGCTCCTGGCGGCCGCTGTGCATTTCGCCGGTAGCGGGTGGTTCTCCGGGGCGTTCAAAACGATCGGCGCGGTCGCCGTGCCGCCCCTGCGCGAGGCGCTCAACAGCCCCGACGACAAGGTGCGCCAACTGGCCACCGTGATGCTCACCGAACGATTGGAGAGCGCCCCCGACCCCGAGCTGATGCCCGAGGTCGTGTCCGCCCTGATCGCGCTGTTCCGCTCGCCCGAAACCGAGTACCACCGCTCGGCGCGGTACGCGCTGGATCGGCTCGGCCCGGCCGCGCAAGCCGCCGTCGTGTTGCCCCTGCGCGAGGAGCTCAACAACCCCAACGGCAAGGTGCGCCAACCGGTCACGGTGATGCTCGCCGAGCACTTGGCACGCGCGCCCGTCCCCGAGCTGATGCCCGAGGTCGTGTCCGCCCTGATCGCGCTGTTCCGCTCGCCCGAAACCGAGTACCACCGCTCGGCGCGGTACGCGCTGGATCGGCTCGGCCCGGCCGGGCGAGCGGTCGCACCGGTGCTCTTGGAGTGCATCGGGCGCGGGGACGAGTTCATCCGGGACTACCGCGCGACCTTCTCGGCACTGGGGCTGAGCGCGGGCGAGGTCGTCCCGACGTTGCTCCGCGCCGTCGAGAGCCTGCCCCTCGATCGGGTCCGCAGTTACGGGCGAGACCTCGGCGAACTGGGGCACGGCCGCGCGGCCCTGCTCCACGCGATGCGCCGGCCCGGGCCGAATGTGCTGAGCGAGGTCCGCGAAATCCTCTCACAGGTGTCGTTCACCGGTCTAAAGGAACTCGACGACGTGCTCCGCAAAGAGACCGGCGCCGACCACAGCAGTTGTCGCGAACTGGCGCGCCTCGTGCTAGAGGCTTCGCCCGACGAAGCGATAGATGTGATCACGCCCTTCCTATCGGACAAGTCGAAGGTGACGCGCCTGGTCGCGGTCCACGCCCTCTGGCACGCGAACTCGACCGAATCGGTCCCCGGGCTCCTGCTGGCCCTGAGGGACAAGGACAAGACGGTCCGCATCACCGCTCTACGAGCGCTGGGTCAGCTCGGAGCGGGCACGGCGGGTGTCGAGGGCACGGTTCGCGCTATGCTCACGGACCGAGCGCAGGACGTGCGCGACGTGGCACTGGAGGTACTCGTCACGTTCGCGCCCAAACCCGAATGACGGCGTATGTGATACGGCAGGCGAGTTGTGCGGGTCCGCTGAGGTGGCCCGGCGCGGCGTTGTGCTTTCGCCCGTTCTAAATGGCAACCTCTAACTACCGCAACTGTTCGCGAACCTCCTCCGGGTCGGCGGGCGGGCGCACTTTCACATGCAGGGCGGGACCGTCCATGCCGAACATCGGTTCCAGGAAGAACAAAGCAATCACGTTCTGCCGCTCGAAGATCTGGATCTCGTCGAAGTTCGACCGCACGGGGAAATAATTCGCTAGCTTTTGGGCGACATTCTTCGTCATCCGCTGGGCCGCGGACGGCTCCCCGAACTGTGGCTCGTACTGCGTTAGAAGGTACTGTAGCGCGAGTGTCGTCACGTGCGGCGCGACCGATCGGGCCGAATCGCGGCGCGGGCTCGGTGCGGTCCAATCCCACCACACAGGCGGATCGGGCTCGCGCCGGTGCTCGTCGCGGACAAAACATCCCTCGCGCCCGCCGCCCCCCTGGAGAAAGCCGACCCGCGGCCCCGAATCGTGAAAGACGTGTCGGTCCCCGGAGCCGTCGTTGAAGCCCTTCAACCCGAGTTGCATGTCGCGAATGAACAAGAGCCACTCGCGCAGTGACGGGGGCAGCCCGTCGCGCACGTTCGGGTCACCCATCGCGGCGTCCACCGTTCGGCTGTCCCCTCCCTCCAACGACTCTCCCTTCCCACGCGGGAAGGGCTTGAGCGGTCCGCCGACGTCGTCCACGGGGATCTGATACCAGCGCTCGGCGAACTCGCGGATGAGCCGCCAGCGCGACTTCCAGTCGGCCGGGACATCGGCAAACACGGGATGGTAGTCGGTACCGCCGTAGCCCAACTGTTTGAGCCAGGGCTTTTTCACCAACTTCAGTAGCTCCCTGCGGCGCGGCTTCAGTTCCCAGTACCGGTCCGAATAGATCGGTAAGTTCCGGACCTCTTCCTCGATGCGAATCAACTCGCCCTGCGCGTTGTCGTGTTCTTCCAGCCAGTCGGCGTAAACCAGTCGGATCGTGCGGTCATCGGGCTTGGCCCGAATCGCCTTCAGGAAGTGCCGCTCTTCGGACATCGCGCGGGCTCGTGTTGGAATCGTCGTGCGACTCGTTTCGGCGGTACGTTACCCCGTAGCCGAACCGAGAACCAGGTCGGCCGGGTAATATCCCCGAACGTTGCCAGGATTACAAGTTTCCGTGGAGTAGTTTGAACTGCTGTACCCTCCAGAGGCTTACCCGGATGGTGGCCCGAAGTCGGCCACGGCCTCGGCCAGGGTCGCGAAAATCGGTAGCATGCGGTCGAGTTTGACCGAGGCCAGCACCTGTCGACTCGACCCGTCCGGACAACACACGCACAACCGGCTGCGCGTCGTCATCGCCGCGTGGTGCGCGCGGATCAGGTACCCGAGAAACGCCGAGGATATGAGCTCGTAACCGGCAAAGTCGATCACCACGCCCCGGTTGCCGGCGCAGAGAGAAGCCAGAGTGCTCCCGGGTGGCATTGGCTCGCCCGGGGCGTTCGGGCCGACGGCCACAACCGCGATGCCGCTGATCCAGCGCACCCGCATGAGCGATTCCGACATCCGGTGGTCCCTCCGCGCGGCGAACCGTCAGATCACAACCTCGTTCTCAGTTACTGTCCCCGTTACAAACTTCACGACTTACTAACGGGGAAGAATCAACGCTTGGGGTGCTTCAGAATAACCACCGCGTGCGTCTACAGCCACTACCGCGCAATTATACCTTCTCCAAAATCGAATCCACGACCCAACACCCGCGCACGT
Source organism: Gemmata sp. SH-PL17 (assembly GCF_001610855.1). NCBI lineage: Bacteria > Pseudomonadati > Planctomycetota > Planctomycetia > Gemmatales > Gemmataceae > Gemmata > Gemmata sp. SH-PL17. The sequence goes on along the minus strand of NZ_CP011271.1, from coordinate 5,593,042 downwards.
GCGGCCCCTTACCGCGGCAGTGGTCCAGTACGTCGGCGCTGTCGCACCCGGCGTCTTGAAGCGCGTCGGCCAGGATCGGCATCGCGCCGAAGTCACGGGACTCGTACATCTGCCCCGCCAGCGCGACCGCGGTCGAGGTGCGCCACTCGGGGAGGAAGGTGACAGGGCGGAAGGGGTTGCCGAAGATGTCGCGGAAGAGTGCGATGTGTATTCGCCGCTCAGTATCTTCATCAAGCGAGCCGTTGAACACTGACTCCTCTGCAATCTCCTCAGCGTCGGTGGACCGCTGCCTCCTGTGCACTGCCCGAAGTACGCAACCACTCGAAAACGGATCAACGACCGATTCATACGCTTTTACGATGTCGTCTTCACTTGCAAGCCCATCAGCGAAATTCGCCGCGACAATGAGCGCCGCTTTCACCGGCTCACTGAGGAGTGACGCCTTAAGGCGCAAACAAAATGCGACAGAGCAGAACCGGTACTTCCGCTTCGTCGGCGGAAAGAGTCGCAAGGCTAAGAACAGTTCACCTAAATCACCACACGCCAGCCATTCCGCTTCGGTCATCGGGTCGCCCTCCGGCTGCGATTGTACCAGCAACCTAGGCACTTGAACGACCCGCTCTGCCGGTGGGGTTGCCCCAAGCAAGCGGCGCGAGTTCGACTTGACCGCCCCATCACTTGAGCGTATCTGTTGGCTCGCAAATCCGCTGACTCGTCTCGCATTAGTACGTCCCGCCGAAATTGACTCACCGAGGAAGCCCGCGATGGTGCGTTACTTTCCCGCTCTTGGGCTGACGTTGGCAGGGCTGCTTCTGGCCGGAGCCACCGCGAATGGCGGCGACAAGCCGGACGCGAAGCCAGCGGGCACCGGCCGGATTTCGGCGAAAGAGTACATCGAGGTAGACGAGAAGGGCGTTCCGAACGCCCGGTTCCTGCTCCGGGTGGCGGAGTCGACGCCCAACATAGTCGAGGTCCGCGGCATCAACGGGTGGGTTGCGTATGCCTCGTATGACGAGGCCCAAAAAGAGTACCGCGGGTTCTTTGAGTGGCGGCGCTTGGGCACGGGCGGCGCTCCGGGCGGGAAGTGGGCCGATCTGTACCAGATCCGGATGGTCAAGAACGCGGACGGCGAACTCGTCATGACCGGGAAGTCGAAGGAGAACGACTTCGTGATCCGCGCACGCGAACACACTAAGCCGACCGCGCCGTGATCGCTCGCGAACGGGCCGGCGATCACTTACAGCAGCCCGGCGTCGGCGCCCATTGCGAGTAAGTTACCGGTGAAATACACCAGCGCTGCCTCACGGTGCTGCGTGATCGGGAACTCCTCCAGCCAACGCTCGATCACGTCCCCGTACCGCTGGACCAGCGCCTGCAACTCGTCCCGCTCTTCCGGCGTCATGCGCGAGCGTAAAAAGTCCAGAATCGCGCCCTCGAACTGGTATTCCCCATACACCTCCGCCGGGCCAGCGAGGTAACGGAGCGAATCGGAGAGTTTGGTCCAGTCCAGTTCCACACGTATCTTCATCGGTCGGACGGTCCGGTCGTTGAACGGGGCGATGCCGAGTTCCGCCAGTTGCCCGAACAGGCACAGCAACCCGTAGATCGGCCAACGGGTTCCCGGCGGGCACGGGCCTTCGCCCGAGTCGTGGTACCAGCGATTAATCAGCGGCCCGTGATCCTTCGCGCGGATCTCGATGTACAAAGCCCGTAGCGATGCGATCGCCCGCGCCGACAGTTTTTCGGCATATGGGACGTGGCGCCCGAGCCGCGCGTCGAAGGGCACGACCCGCGCGTCGGAGCCGTGGCGTTCCGCCAGGGGGATGATGTAGTGCAACTCGGTCGGGAGGTGGGCCGGCGAAATCCGCGTGTCGTCGCTTCGCCTCTGCCACCAACTAAACAGCCACCGGAACACCTTCATCGACCAACCTCCCACGCCGACCACGGCCCGTCTGTACCGCGAAGCGATCAATTCGGCGCTACGACTTCCCTCACTTCAGCACCTCGACTTCGTGGACGTCCATGTACACGATCCACGTCGGGCCGAACGGGGACGGGTTCTCTTTAGTACCGCCGGCGTGGTGAGCGGTCCCCAGTACCCCGCTCACCCGGACGCGGACCGGGGCTTCAAGGCGCTTCAGTTGATCGGGATTTCTGTCGTGATCGCTCCCGTATAAGGCGCACTTCTGCCCGTCGCCGAACACGAGGTAGTAGCGGTAGATGTACTTCGGGTGGACCTTCAGTTCCCCTTCCAGCGCCCACAGTTTCGGGGCCTTCGGCTCGTTGCCCAGAGCCGCACCGTCGAGGATCGCGGCACCAAGAGCCGCGGCCCCGGCCGCAGCGCCCCTCATCACTGAGCGACGATTCGCGTACTTCATCCGCGCACTCCTTCGCAAACTGCCGATCGGATCGTACTCGTTGCCCGGCGCGAACTCATGCAGATGGAGCCGTACCCGCACCCGCGCACGAACACAAGACGGTCATCCGAGTTCGCGGCTAACTTTTGCTAACACTTCGGGACCGCGACGGCCCGCCCCTTCATTCCGCCTGGGAAAACGTCGATTCGCCCCCTGCGCCGGCTAACATCTGCGACACGAACCGCTCGATTCCGGCTCGTGAGTTCGTGCGTGTGGTCCGCTCGCTCCGCGAGCGGTTGGCCCCCGGTACACCGGTGTTTCTTCGCTTGAGGGCGCCGTTCCCGCGCGCGGAGCGAGCGGACCATACGCACGAGCGGTTGGCCCCTGATGTATCTGCGCCTCCATTGCGGGAGGCTGCTCCCGTCCGCCCGCGCGCACCACCCCTCGCGGCATTATACGCACAAGAAGATTGCGCTATCAAGATCAGTAGTGGAAATAAATTCAATTTATGAATCCGGCCCCGGCGCCCGTGAATCCGTGACCCACGGGCGCGCGCCGCGACCCGGAGCAATGAACGTTCGGCGATTTCGTATATTCTGGCTCCGCGGCACGCACGAGCGGTTCATTGAATTGTGTGCGCGGGTGAGCAGTGACCGGAGCGGACGGGGCCGCTTCACTGCGGGTCGGGAGGCCGACCCCGCCTCTTACGGCCGAGCAGCGGGACGAGGTGGGCCGCGCCCACCGGCAGCAACCGTGGGAGCGCCCGTGGGACGTTTCGGCCGACGGCGCGCAGATCGGTCTGCGGGGCGGTTGGCACTTCGTCACCCGGCAGACGAGTGCCCTGGAGCGACTGGTCCGCGACTACCTGGAGCCGTGGGGGGCGCGGTGTCCGGGCAACTGCGATGGGGCAACGGCGACGAGTCCGGGGCGGGGTTCGTGGGCCGCAACCGCGTCGAGTGCGTTTGGGACGTGCGCGTGAACCCCGACTAGCACTATTCCCAGGTCGAGACGTGAAGGAGCACCTGCGCCAGAAATCGACACGTCCTTTGATTCCCTCGCGATACTATTGCGGATTGGCAATCGTCCGCTTTTCCCAAACTTGGTACTTCATCTGCCTTTCGCATGTACTAGTGTCGAAGCGCCCAGCCTACATGACTAAGGATGTTGCTCGTGCGTCCAACCGGATTCAAGGTATTCCGGTCTAAACACTCGCGGAGGGTGTTCCGTGCTCCCGTCGATTCTCTCTCAACTTGCTAAGGTCCGAATCGGCCCGCGGCTCATGGGCGGGTTCCTCGTGCTCGCCATAACGTCGGCGGTACTCGGCTACATGGCGCTGAATGCGCTCGCCGATGTCCGGAAGTACCAGGTGAACGCCGCGACGAACCTCATTCCGTCCGTTATGGAACTCGACAAGGGCCGCGTCGGGAGCCTCATGGTCCAGCGCGGGGAGCGGACGGCGCTGTTCTGTGCCCAGCGCAAAGACGAAAACGGCACCCGCGGCGCCCGCGGGCGGATCGACGCTGGAATGAAAACGATGGACGAGGGGCTCAAGCGGTACGCGGCCTACCCGATGATCGATAAGGAGGCCGCCCTTTGGAAGAAAACGCAAGTCGCGGTCACCGAGTGGAAGCGCGAGGTCGAACAGGTTCTGGCGGCAATCGATCGGGGGGATCTCGAGAAAGGGGCCGAACTGCTTCCCCAGGAACTGAATGCCGCCAACCGAATGAACGAGCTACTCGATGAGCACATGCACATTCAGGAAGAGTGCGCGAACCAGGAAACGACCGAGGCCGACGCTCTCTACACCGGAACCCGAACGACCCTCCAAGTGGTCATCGCCGGAACCGTCCTCGTGGCCCTCGGATTCGGGTTCGTACTGACGGTGTCCATCGCGCGGCCGCTCGTGAAGATGCAGGCCTCGCTCGCGGCCGTGTCGACCGGTGACCTGACGCAGCGCGTGGACGCGGACGGAGCGGACGAAATCGCACAAATGGCGACGACCCTCAATGCCACCGTACAGGGGATGCGGACCGCGCTCCAACAGGACAAAGTGAACTGGGAAGCCGTGGGCAAGCAGCGCGCGGAGAACGCGGACTACGTGGGCCAGATCGTGGCCATCGGGCGCGCCCAAGCGACAATCGAGTTCAAGCTCGACGGCACCATCACGAACGCCAACGAGAACTTCCAGCGCACGATGGGCTACACGCTCCCGGAGGTTCAAGGGCGCCACCACAGCATGTTCGTCGAATCCGCGTTCGCGACCAGCCCCGAGTACCGTGACCTCTGGAGCCGCCTGAACCGGGGCGAACCCGTGATCGGTGACTTCAAGCGGGTCGGCAAGGGCGGCAAAGAGGTGTGGCTCCAGGCCTCGTACAACCCGATCCTGGACCTCAACGGCAAGCCCTACAAGGTGGTCAAATTCGCCACCGACATCACGGCCGCCAAGAATATGGAACAGCAGGTCAAAGAGGACGCGGCCGAGTTGAAAGACAAGGTCGCCACGATCATGACCGCGGTGCGCGCCGTGGCCGCGGGCGACTTCACACAACAGGCCCCGGACCTGGGCAACGACCAAGTCGGGCAGATGGCCGCGGCACTAAATAAGGCCGTGGTATCCGTGCGGACCGCGCTGGAGGGTGTGCGCGAGGTGTCCGAGCAACTCGCGGATGCCTCGGGCCAATTGTCCGCGGCCAGCGACGAAATCTCCACCGGTGCTCAGGAACAAGCGAGCAGCCTGGAAGAAACCGCGAGTACCCTCGAAGAAATCACGGCCACGGTCCGGCAGAACTCCGACAGCGCGCAACAAGCGCGGCAACTCGCCAGCACCTCGCGGGACGTCGCCGAGAAGGGTGGCCAGGTCGTCGGCCACGCGGTCGACGCCATGAGCGAGATCAACGGTGCGTCGAAGAAGATCGCGGACATCATCACCACGATCGACGAGATCGCGTTCCAGACCAACCTGCTCGCCCTCAACGCCGCCGTCGAAGCGGCTCGCGCCGGCGAGCAGGGGCGCGGGTTCGCGGTCGTGGCCTCCGAAGTGCGCAACTTGGCTCAACGGTCGGCCACGTCCGCGAAGGAAATCAAGTCGCTGATCGAGGACTCGGTCAAGAAGGTCGACGCGGGCACCGAACTGGTGAACCAATCCGGCTCGACCCTCGGCGAGATCGTGACCAGTGTGAAGCGCGTGACGGACATCATCACCGAGATCGCGGCCGCGGGTAAGGAGCAGTCGGTGGGCATCGAGCAGGTCAACAAGGCCGTCTCCCAAATGGACTCCGTGACCCAGAAGAACGCCTCGCAAACTGAAGAGATGTCGGCGACGGCGCAAACGCTGACGGACCAGGCGGCACAACTCCGCGATCTCGTCGCACGGTTCAAACTCAGTGAGAGCGGGCGCACGGCCCCGCGCCCCGCTCCTCGGAGCAAAGCCCCGACGACCAGACCCCGACCCGCGGTCACCAAGGCCCTCAAGAACGGGCGCTCCAACGGCAACGGACGCGGTCACGAACTGGACCGCCTCGGGAGCGGGGACCACGACGGGTTCACCGAGTTCTAAGAAGAAGCCGCCGGTCAGCGAGAAGCCGCAACCGAAGCCCCAGCCGCAACCGCAACCGCAACCGCAACCGCAACCGCCGTTCAAGGCACACCCGGGGTTGAAAGCCCGGGCTATTCCCGGTGACCCCATTTGGGGTCACAAAGGCATTGGGTCTCGTTGGGGCACAAACCCCATTCGTTGTTTTTGGACCCCGAAGGGGTCACCGGGAATAGCCCGGGGTTTCAACCCCGGGAATTCTGACGCGCGGGCGCATCCCGGGAACCATCGCGTACCCGGGGTGTTCACTGCGGCCGCTGGCAGCGCGTGCGTGTAAAATCGCTTCATCTCCGGATACTGCCGCCCGCAGTCGCTCGCCGCGCCCGGTCGCGCGTCCGACTGTTGGTCGAGCGCCGCACCGCAACGAGTCAGCCGAAGGAAAACCGTTGACCACCGACTTCACACCCAATGTTCCTTCCGATCGCACATCGAGCACCGACGACGAGCGGATCGCGTCCGTTGTTCCCCTCCCGCCGCCGGACAGCCTGATCCGGTTCTTCCCGATCGAGGGCACGCCGGCCGAGGAACTGGTCGCGCGCACCCGCGCCACGGTCCGGGGCATCCTGGACGGTCGGGACGACCGGCTGCTGGTCGTCGTCGGCCCGTGCTCGATCCACGACCCCGCCGCGGCCATCGATTACGCCACCCGTCTGGCCGAGGTCCGCACCCGGTTGGCCGCCGACCTCGAGATCGTCATGCGGGTGTACTTCGAGAAGCCGCGGACGACCGTCGGGTGGAAGGGGCTGATTAACGACCCGGCCCTGGACGGCACGTTCCGCATCAACGAGGGGCTGCGCGTCGCCCGCGACCTGCTCATCCGGGTGAACAAGCTCGGCGTGCCGGCCGGGTGCGAGTTCCTCGACACCATCAGCCCGCAGTACATCGGCGATCTGGTGAGCTGGGGGGCGATCGGCGCGCGGACGACCGAGTCGCAGGTCCACCGGGAACTGGCGAGCGGGCTGTCGGCCCCGATCGGGTTCAAGAACGCCACCGACGGTGACGTTCAGGTGGCGGTGGACGCGATCCTGGCGGCCGCCATCCCGCACCACTTCCTGTCGGTCCACAAGAACGGGCAGGTGGCGGTCGTGGAGACGCGCGGCAACGAGGCGTGCCACGTCATCCTGCGCGGCGGGTCGGCGCCGAACTACGATGCCGCTGGTGTCGCCGGGGCGTGCCGGGCGCTGGCCGCGGCGGGGCTGCCGGAGCGCGTGATGGTGGACGTGTCGCACGCGAACAGCGGCAAGAAGTACGACCGGCAACCGGCGGTGGCGGCGGCCGTCGCGGGTCAGGTCGCGGGCGGCGACCGGCGCATTTTCGGGCTGATGATCGAATCGAACCTGGTGGCGGGCCGGCAGGAGCTGGCCCCGGGCAAGTCGCTGGTGTACGGGCAGAGCGTGACCGACGGGTGCCTCGGGTGGGACGAGACGGTCAAGGTACTGGACGGCCTCGCGGAAGTGGTGCGGACCCGTCGGAACCGGCCACGAAACGGGAACCCGGCTCGGGATTGAGTGGCGTACACACGGGGGGCGCTCCACCCGCTCGTTAGCACTCGCGGTTCGCCCAGAGACTTAGGCGAACCGCGAGTGCTAACAAGCGGGTGGAACTACGCAACCGCGAGGCGGCCCCGGAAATACGGGTGATGGGCCTTGACAAAGTGTCCAAAGGCGTATAGCTTTGCTTCACGCCTTGATAATCGGCCGTGAATGCTGGCTTTTCGTTCTGTTTTAATTAAGATCGTTTCGTGGTTGGGTCACGCTGGTTCGTCCGGGTTGCTTCCTAATTGAAGGAAGGATTTCGCCCGTGTTTACCGCCCGAACCGCAAACCCGTGCCGGGGATCCGCTTCGGCCCCGGAAGTGCGTATCAGAGTTCAGGGCCGCTCGCCCGTTCGCTCGGGGTAGTTGGTTCTCGCGCTACCTCAAATCTACCAAGCTCCCGCAAATGGGGGCGTTAAAATCTCGCGGCACTGGTTCGGGCCGATATTCGCGGCGAGAATCGGCTAAAATCAGTACGTTATTACAGGGTTTAAATCGGTTGCGGGGGATGTTATTGCCCGCCCGAAATTTATTATTACGCAGATTTTATCTCAGGTGCCGTATGCCCGATCAGCCCGATTCGGCCGAACTGCCAAAAAAGTTCGTTATGGATTTCGGACCGCCCGGCGTGCCGCAAGATTACGTCGCCCCGCTCATGCTGGCGCCGCTGATCCTGGACCTGGGGGGCCAAGTGACAAATACCCCGGTTAGTCCGCCCAATCTCGAAGAGGCGCGAACCCACACGTACACTTTCCAGCCCGTTCAGCCGGTGCCCGATGCGCCCGGGCGCTCGTGGTGGGCGGGGCTGCGGCGGGCCGTTTCGCACCTGTTCCGCGGGGCGAGTAGTTGCCTTAACATTGCGCCGTGCCTGACCCCCATCCGGTTCCCCAAGTACGAGCGGTTCCCCCTTAACCAGGACTGCGCCGCGGTGTGCGGGGATCTGAGGTCCGTGTTCCTGGCCGTGCGCCCCGCGTCCGAGTCGGCGGGTGAAATTATTGTGGCCGGCCCGGGGTAAGGGGGCCGGCTCTCTCCCTCCACCAACCCGGAACGGTTGGTGGAATTTTTTTGTCCCGATCTTGTCACCTGCCTACTGCTCCGAACCTCATGGGCAAAACAAAAAACAACAATTCGCTCCCGGAAGGGTTCCCCGATCCGACCGTGCTCGAGCGGTACAACGCGGTCATCCCGAACTTCAGTGAGCGGTTCATGGCCCAGTGGGAGGCCGAGGCCGAGCACCGCCGGGACCAGGAGAACCGGCGCGACGAGGCCATCATCGCGGACCAGCGCTCGGCCTACGTGCTGGCCCGGTGGGGGCAGATATGCGGGCTGGCAATCGGCCTGTTCGCGATCGCGGTGGGCGGCGTCACGGCGTACAACAGTCCGAACCTCGGCTCCCAACTGGCCGGGGGCTTCATCGGCGGGGGCGGGGTCATCGGTCTCGTTTCGGTGTTCGTGATCGGTAAGCGCTGGCCCGTCCAACCTGAGTCGAAGTAGGCCGGTCCGGAACGGCCGGGAGAAGGCGGAACGCGAGCGGCTCTGTGCCCGCGTCCCGGGAATGTGGAGCGGGGCGGATGGGTTGCTCGACGTGCCCTGAACCGGGCCGGCCCACCGCCTTCGCGTGTGAAATGAGTGCGCGGTGGCGGCGTTGATTCTGACGTGGCTATCGCGACCGCACTCTTCCTGGCACTTCTGGCGGCGGCACACGTCGGCGACGATCCCGACGCGGTGGACCGACCGCTCAGCCTCTTTCGCGAGCAGCAACCCGTCATCGGGTACCCACTGTTCGGTCTATTGGTTCTGATCGGCGCTCTTCACCTGCGGACGTACTACCGACTGGGACTGGACCGGGAACTGTTCGCGCCCGCGTTATCGATGGTTCTGCTCATAGTGGTCGCGCTGACCCCGTCACCCGCTGCGGGGCACACGCTCGCCGCGTTTGTCCTGTTGGGCTTCGTGTTCAGTTGGTACGCGCTGCGGCTCTACCGGGCGTCGAGCCCCTGGCTGTTCGCGCACCTGGCGGTCCCGACTCTGTTACTGTTGGCGACCGAAGCACGCAGTTACGGCGTCTGGCAGAAAATGATCGTCGTGTACTTCGTCTGTGCGGCGAACATCGATTGCCTACTGGTGACCGGGCGCTTGACTCTTCCCGGGCCGGACGACTTCGACCGAAAACCGCGGCGCAGGAGGCGCGAGAAGTACGCCCCGCGCGTGATCTGGAAGCGCAACGATCGACCGCGCCAGTAGCGCGGTGGCAGGTGGGTGAAGTGAGAGTGAGTCGAGCGAGATGAGATTATGTGACGCGAGGTCGCCCGCGGAAGTACCCGCGCGCATAAACGCTTCCACCCGGTTGGTCGCACGCACGGAGCATCTCGATGAGTGTCGGGTTGCCACTTACTAGAGCGGCGCACAGCACCGAATGGCCGCCGTTGTCGGTCGCCCGCGTGTTGGCCCCGGCCGCAAGGAGCACCCGCGCGACTTCAAGGTGCCCGCCGAGCGCGGCCTCGTGCAGCGGGGTCGAGCCGTCGTGCGACCACCGATTGACAGCGGCTCCAGCGGCCAGCAGCAACTCGACCACCGGCAGGTACCCGCGCCGGGCCGCGAGGTGGAGTACGCTGAACCGACCCGGCGCACGGTCGGCGAGGTCCGCGAGCTGCGGGTCGACATCGAGCAAGTCGGCGACCGTGGCCGCATCACCCGCGAGAACCGCTTCCAACATCTGTCGCGCCGGCGTCGCCACGTTCTCCTCCGCCAACTCGGAACCAATCCTGGGCATGTTCCCCAACCCGCACACAGACACCCGGCACGCGGCAGTGGTTCAGCCGCGCCTCGGACTCGGTTCACTTCTTCGCGGGAACGTAGCGCGTGCCGTCGGTGTTCGTTTTGATCAGTTCGTCGAACTTTAAGTTGCCTTTTATTTCGGACGCCTTCAGCTCCCGTTTGCTCCCGTCCGCGCGAACGAGGTACTCGTCCTTGCTCGCGCCGTTTTCCCACGTGACTACGTGGCTGCCCGGTGGCGGGGTCGGGGTAAAGGCTCCGGCCGCGAACTTGTGGTCGAGTTCCAGCTTCTTCACCTCGGCCTTTATAATCGTGGCCACCGCGCCCCTCGGGCCCAACGTGGTGATCTGCCAACCGCTCGGCACCCACCGCCCCTGATCGTCCTTGCGGTACTCCCATTCCGAGTCGGCCCCTTCCAATCTCACGCGCCGCTCGACCCGAACCGGCAAGAAATCGCGCTTCGGGTCGCACCAGAGCGAGAAGCTCGAACCGGCCTCGGGATCTTTTAACGTGACCTCAACGCAGACCGCGCCGCGGACGGTCCGCGTGCGGTCCCCGATCTTATGTTCCTCGAACGCGAACTCGCGCAGCGCGCCGCCACCGAGCGGGCGGTAGAGCCGCCGGACCGGATTGGTCGCCTCGCTGCCGAAGTCGAACTTGGCCTGTCGGTCCCCGCGTTCGATCTTGAAGTAGCTCCAGCCCGGTTGCGTGAGCTGCCCGTTATACAGGGACATGCTCGTGCTGCCGTCGTAGTAGAAGGAGTGGGAGCGCGAGTGGAATAACTTCTCCTTCACGACGTACACCGGCCCCTCGTTCGCGCACGCGGCCTTGTCCCCGTCCGCAGCGAAGCTCCGCAAGGCCGTCAGCTCTGTGTCCTCGGCGGGGTGCGGACCCGTATTGTTCCTGCCCGGCGGGTATATCGAACCGCCTTTAATCACCTGCTTCTCCGCCCATTCGATGCGAAACGATTTGGTCGCTTCCTGGCGCGCGTGCCAGGCCTTCTTCACGTCCTCGATGGTCGGCTCCGCACCGACCGCGGTCGTACCGAAAGACCAAAACAGTACCGCAACGCCGAACCCGCCTGCGAACCGTTTCATGATCGCTCTCGCTTAGTTTGGAATCGGAGAGGCGCTTCCCGGGATGACTGATTTAATGGTAGCCGATTCAACCGTTGCGCGGTTCCGGATTCGGCTTGTACGCCGCCACCCGTTCGTGAACACGCGCGGTTCGCCAAGAGGCTCAGGCGAACCGCGCGTGTTCACGAACGGGTGGGCATTCGTATCGGCTCACTCCCACACATTAAACGGCCCCGAATTCGGCCACCCGTTTGTTGTTTGCTTATCGCCAATCGAGTACCATCACGCAAACAAAATGATTCGGCAATCGCAGGAACGCGGAGGCCTATTCGTGCGTGCAACTGTCGTAGTTCCGTGTGCCCTCGTGTTGTTCGGTGCGCTCGCGCCGGCCGCGCCGGTTCCCAAGCACCTGATGCCGAAGGAGTCGCCGTTCTCCTTCCCGGCCGTCAAGGGCACGAAATGGGTCTACGACCGGGGCGGGAACGAAGAAACACACGTCATCACCAGTGCCGAAGCGCAGAAGGGTGGGGGAGCGCTCGTCACCGTCGAGCGCGAGGTCGCGGGCAACCAGACGCAGGCGCACCAGAAACTGCTCATCACGGAGCGCGAGTGGTTCCTGGTGGAAGAGACCGGGCAACCCTACGACCCGCCGTGGAGCATGTTCAAGCTTCCGCTCGGTGAGGATCGCACGTGCGAGTTCGACGTGTCTCGGGCGGACCTGGGCGCGCGCCTCAAGGGGACCAAGACTCAGGCCGGTAGGACCGAGCAATTGAAGCTGCCGGCCGGCACGTTCGACGCCGTTAAGGTGGAGACCCGTGACGCCGGGGGCGGTCCCGGCATCTCGGTCACGCACTGGCACGCGAGCGGAGTGGGGCTGGTTCAAATTAGTCTCAATCAGCCCTACTTGACTCTCAAGGCGTTCGTCCCGGGCCGGTAGCCGCGTGTGTTGGTTGGGCACGCGGTCCGTTGTTGCGGGTTGTTCCGGAGGCGTTACATGTCGGTCGTTGCTTGGGTCGTGTGCGCGAGCGGTCTGCTCCCGGGGCAACCGGACGCGGCCCTGGAGAAAGAGTTCGAGGCGCTTTCCAAATTGCCCACGCTCCGCAAGGGGGAGCACCGGTGTGAAACGTGGGTTGCGGCGGCCAACCACCTGCGGCAAATGGGCAAAGAGAAGAGCTTGAAGGTCTTGAACGCTTATCTCGCAAGGTCGGCGGACCACGAGCGCGTGCTACTGATTTGTCGACTGCTCTTCGTGAACCCCAAAGGGTGGGAGGCCAAGCTCGGTGGCCCCAGGCCGCCCAACATCGATCGGCAGGCGGTCAAGAACTACCCGCTGTTCCCCTTTGCGGTGTCCGAGGGCACACCGTTCGTTTTGGTAAAGGGGTACGCCCCCGGTGGAAAGATCGGCGGGGGCAAACAGTGCCTTGAGACGTGTGCGGACCTGGAACTGATCAAAGAGGATTACTCAACGAAGGACTGGGACAAGGCGGCGCACAAGTTAATCAAGAGCGAGCACTTCCTGAAACTCTATCCGGAATGCGACCGCCAGGAGATGGCGGACTTCATCCGGGACCAGGCCAAGAAGACCGCGAAAAAGGACGAGTGAATAAAGCGGGGTTCGAGCGCGACTACTCCTTGCCGAGCACGAGGTCGACGACCCAGCACCCGCGCACGTGCGGCCCCGGTCCGCGGCAGTGGTCGAGCACGTCGGCGCAGTCGCATCCGGCATCTTGGAGCGCGTCGGCGAGGATCGGCATCGCGCCGAAGTCACGCGACTCGTACATCTGCGTCGCGAGCGTAACTGCGGTGGAGGTGCGCCACGAAGGAGAGAAGGGTACGGGGCGGAACGGGTTCCCGAAGATGTCCCGAAGGAGCGGGGCGTGGGACGCGAGTGCGGAGTAGAAGCGATCCCGAAGGCCGACCAGTTCGGACAGATCAAATACAAGCTCATCGCCCGTGCTTCTCGCCAGGGCCGCCGCGTGCGCGCTCGCTTCCTCGACCTTATTGATCGTTTCGTGGACCGCGCAAGCCGCGGCGAGGGTCGCCGGTTCCCTCGGGCGCTTGGACAGCGCGCGGGTCGCCGCGCGGCGCTCGCCCCGTGTCGCGTGCCCGTCCGCCAACCGCTCGGCCACCACCACGGCGCGGCGGGCGTCTTCATCGGTCAGCGCGTCCCAGACCCGCCGGCAGCACGCCACAGCGAACAGTCGGAGCTTCCGATCGTGCGACCGGTCCCGTAGGAACTGCAACATCAACCCCGGGCGGTCGCATACCAGCCACTCCGCTTCGATCATCGGTCGCCCTCTGGAACTGCTCCCAGCATGATCGTTTTGGCGCCAGGGGCAAGCGCGAACGAAAGATCGTGGTGACGAAGCGTGAAGCGGGAAGGGACCGGCCGGGTTGCCCCAAGGGGCCGGCCGCTGATAGAATCGTGGCCAACGTGCCCCTCACTGCGGGACTCCGAATGACATTCGCCCACTGCCCCAGGTGCCGCACCTCAACGTCACTCGAGGGCGCGGCCGCACAAACCGAGATCCTCTGCGTGTCGTGCGGCGACCCGTGCGAGATCGTGACCGCCGCTGCCGCGCTGCCGCAAGTACGCGAAGCCGAGGATGCCCTCGCGGGCGTAACCAACCGCCCGGTGCTTCCGCTGGCGTGCGCCGTTGGGTGCTCAATAATTGCCGGGGGTTCGCTGACGGGCCTGTGTTTGATTTGGGGGCTGGCGAAGTTCCTCATGTTCCTCGCATCGCGCCTGCCGAATACCGGGCCGGTTGTTCCGTAAACGGCACCACCGCGGGCCGTCCGCGCTATTCCTTGCCGAGCACGAGGTCCACGACCCAGCACCCGCGCACGTGGGGCCGCGGCCCGCGACAGTGGTCGAGTACATCGGCGCTGTCGCAGCCGGCGTCCTGGAGCGCGTCGGCCAGGATCGGCATCGCACTGAAGTCGCGTGATTCGTACATCTGTCGGGACAGGGATGTGACATCGGACGTAACCCACCCCGGATCGACTGTCATGGGGCGGAAGGGGTTGCCCCACACGCAGCGGGCCACTGTCAGCGCCAGGGATTCTATCCAATCCGTGCCATATTCACGGGTACTGTATCTTTCCATTTCCCCGACGGTCATGACGAAGTATTGGGGTCCGTTCCCCGTCAGGGCACATTTCCCCAACCGGATTGCAATTGTGGCCTTCGTTTCGGCATAGTCCAACGTGAGTTCTTCGAGTTCGTACCGGATCGCTTCGAGATAGCCGAACCCACGCTTCATGTCCTTCGGGTTCCCGGAGTCGGCGTATTCTTCTCCGATTTCCAGGGCATTAACGTACTCGGCCCGTCCAACAAACCCGGCGAGATGGCGACAAACTCCACAAGCCAGAAGCCGCCACTTCCGAGGGCTGCTGTTGCGCTGGGGCGATCGGAGCAGCCACTCCAGGTCGAACAGCCTGCTGTACGGGTCAGAATCCGCCAGCCACTCCGCTTCGGTCATCGGTCGCCCTCTGGAACTACTTCCCGGTCGGCTGTCCGGGCTTTCGTACCGGCGCTCTCAGATCAGAGTACGTCGCGCTGTTCTCGTGCGGCATCCCACCCGGGTGCGAAGGGCACACCGGCCCACCGCGCGACGATGGGGCCGAGCCAGTCGACCTTGTCGATCGGCTGCCGCGAGAGCACGTGAACCTCGGTGCCGCGGTCGAGCGCCAGCCCCCAGCTCGGGCGCGAATCCTCGTCGTCGCCGACGTACTTGACGCGCCGGACCGCGGTCACCTCTTCTCGCGCGAGCTGCCGCCGCCGGCGGAACCGGTACAGGTACTTCTCGGCTTCCAGCACGTCCGGTCCGAGCGTGATGCGGGTGACCGAGAAGTGGTCCCAGGCGCACCAGCCGGCGACCAGGAACAGCGCGGCCCAAAACGGGAGCATGAATACCATGAGGCAGGCGTCCATTCCGTCCGGCCCCCACAGTGCCGAGTAGGTTCCCCAGAGACAACCGCACACCCAGGCGCTCAGCCACACGATGCCGAATATGGCATGGAGTCGGGCTCCGTGGGTGCGGTACAGGATCACGGGGCGGCCGTCGTCGTCGGTCGTCAGCTCGAAGCCCGATGGCACGTCAGCGGGTAAAATCATTGGGGCACCTTTCGCCGTGAATCGCTACGACCAGTGCCCGTGACGGTCCACCCACCGAATAGACGCGAAGTACCACGCGCCCGCGAACACGAGGAGGCCGCCGACGAAGAACCGCGCGTCCACGAAACCGTAGGCAACGCAGGCCACCGCAGCAACGAGACAGAACCAGAAGAACCCCCACGCGGAGGCCCGGTTGGGAATCCCCCACAGGCCGACCTTGACCCACAGTGGGCGCTTCCGCAAGTGATCGCCGTCGGCCATCAAACGGTCTCCGCAGAGTTACAGAGCGGGCTTGCTGCCCGGCCCGGGTGCGACAACGACGAGGCCGTGAGCAGTGAAGATCAAATTAGGATCGATCGCGCTCGCGTGCAGTAGGACTCGGTGATTCGATCGAAGATGAAGCGAAACGGTAGGTCGTGTGTGAATACGGTTGCGAAGAAACCGGCCGGTGCGCCCCTGGGTTAACAACCTTTCCCTGTTTGTGATTCCGCGTTCACCACATTTTATTCTCGCCGTGTGAGGCATAACAGCGTTTGTCCCACTCCGAGGAGGTTCCGACCCATGATCCGCGTCGCTGTGCTTTTCGCGCTGTTGATCGGGTGCCCGGCGGTCGCGCCGGTGCGGTTCGCCCCGAACGCTCCACGCGAACCGCGAATGTTAATGAGCGGGCGGCGCATCCCGTACTAAGCGGACCCGAGCGCCCGACCGGTTGGGGTTGACGTTCTTGTAGGTGTTGGTGTATCGCCTCGGACCAACCGGAGGAGGTCCGACGTGCGCGGGATCCGTGGCACGTTCACGTTCGTAACGGCGGTTGCAATCATCGGCCTGCTGGCGCTGAGCTGGCGCACCCAGGTGCAGACCCAACAGAAGCTCGACGCGCTGGCCGCGCTCGGTGCGGAGCGCCCGGTCGCGGTTGCAGCAGCGCCGGCCCCGACTCCCGTTCCCACGCCGGTTGCGCCCGCGGCACTGCCCCGGGAACTTCAGAAGATCGCGCTCCCGCCTTACGTGATCGAAGCGCCCGATCAGTTGTCGATCGAAGTCGCCGTGAAAGACCCGAAGACCGGTAAGCCCACGGGAACGTTGATGAGTCTCCAAACGCCGCTGCTCTGCATTCCTCTTCGGAAGATCCAAGATACGGGCACGGATCGCGTCAGTGCGATCCGTGCCGGGCGAAGTTACTTCATCGGGATCGCCTTCAGCACGTCTTCCACTTTTGCGCGCCCACCGTGCGTCTTGCTCACGGTCGCGAAAACGATCTTCCGCTTGCCGTCGATGACGAAGGTAGATGGGTACGCCGTTTCGTTCTTCGCGTCCCAGCGCAAGTTGTATGCGTTGGTGAAGGCGTAATCCGGGTCGAGGAGGAAGGTGAAGTTCGCCGGAACGTTCTTTCCCTTCACGAACTCGTCCGCGTGCTCCTTCAACTTCTCCGCTGGACCGGGGTAAACGAGCACCACCTGCGCCCCGGCTTTCTTGAAATCGTCGGCCCTGCCCACCAACTCGGCAACCTGCTTCGTGCAAAGCGGGCACTGGTAACCGGGGTACCCGCGGAGCACGACCAAGACGACGGGGCCGGCCCCGGTTAGCTTCGACAGCTTGACCTTTTCTCCACCGAGTGCGGACAGTTCAAAATCTTTGGCTTCGTCCGCCACCTTTGGGGTATCGGCCGCCGTCGCTCCACTGGTCAGAACCGCCAGAAGCGTAACGACCACACCGAGCCGAGAAAACCAGAATCGTTTCGTCATAACAGGCTCTCCTGGGCCGGAACACGGCTGTGCCCCGGTCGGGGGTTCGATGCCGGTTTGGTGTCAATGGTTACACCCGGTTCGTCGAAGGTGAAATCACTTCCAGCGCGGTGAGCAGACGCACAGCGAGTTCCGCCCGCGCGACGTGCTGGTACCCGCCCGGTGCGGCGCCAATGAGCGCCCAGTCGTACATGCCCTCCAGGGTGTTCGCGACCATCAGGTCGGCGCGTGAATGTACCCGCGAGCGCTCCGCGATCACTTCCAGTTCCGCGGGCGAAACGCCGACCTCGAGTTTGAACTTCACCAGCTTCCCGGCGAAGCCCCAGTCCGCGCGTACCTTGTCGATCAACTTCGGTGCCGGGGTGAGCTTTAGCCACAGTTCGGGGTGCGAGCTCTTCACCTTCCCGGCGGTCGCGTCCTCGAACTGCCCGTCCCGGTGCGTGAACACCCCCGCGACGTGGTAGTCGCTCACTGCGGCCGCGTGGATGACCGCGTCGTACCCGCCGGTCGTGATCTCGGCGCGCATCAGTGCGTCGAGATCGTCGAACGTGCGGTACGCGCGCACGCGCCAGTACGGTGCCCCGCGCTCTCGGGTGGTCGCGATCGCGTCGAGAACCTCGGGGTGCGACGTGAGCAGGGTAACGGTGTGCCCGCGCTCGAACGCCCTCGATGCGACCTGGGCACCCGTGCGCCCGGAGAAGATGTTCGTGATGCACCGCACGCGGTCCACCGGCGTCTGCGTGTTCCCGGCCGTAACGAGGATGTTCATTGTGACTCCACGGGTCAGTCGGCCAGCGAGCTAATTCGGCGCTCGCGGTAATGGGTTCGCAACAGGTTCAGCAGTTCACGTGGGCCGACCGGTTGGTGGCCGCGTGAACGATTTACAGCACCGATCCGGAAGAGCAGTTCCCATTGGCGGAAGAGTACACGGTACGCCCGCCACAAGGCCCATGACGGGTCATACAGGTTGGTTGATTCCGACGTAGCACCGTTCAACTCGACTACCGCGAACCCGCGCCCGGATCGGAACTCGGTCGGATCGGAATAGCGCACGTCGAACCGGCCGATGAAGAAACCGTCAAAGGATTTCGCGATCTTGTCGAACACGGCCACCAGCCCCGATGTCGCAAGGTGTGCCCCGTCACGGAACAGCGTTCCCTGGCAATGATTCCCAGCGAGCGCCAGGGGGAACTCTTCTCCCGAACCGAGAACACGGTCCTTGTCCCCGTCGTGCCGCGTCAGAAACGTCGCGGCCTGCATACGGTACCGCGGGTGCGCCCAGACGAGTTGTTCGAGCGTCGAGTGGCCGTTACCGGTGACGACGGGAAACACCTTGTCCGTCACCGAAAAAATTGTCCCGCGCGCTTCGCCCGGTAACCGGTAGTAGAAGACGCCTGCCTCGAAGGGGCCCGCATGAAAGGGCTGCGCGAGCACCGCAGCCGGGTTCGACCGGAGATATTTTTCGACGTCGGTCGTGTCGTGGAGCTTTTTTACTCCCGCCCCGCGCTGGCCCGCGTCCGGTTTCAGTACGAGCGGGAAGTCCCAACCGCGAGCACGCAGCGTCTCGCGCACGAGGTGCAGGCGATCTGTGTGTTCTCCCGGGGGCACGAGGAGCGTAGGGACGACCCACTCGGCGGGTAATTTCGTGAGGATCTCCGCTTTCGACTCTCCGACAACGCCTCCCGCGGGAATGCCGGGATTGGCAGCGGTCCAAACAGTAAACCCGCGGTACCGCAGACCGAGCACCAGGTACCACGGCACGAGTGGGAGGTAGAACACCCACGCGGGCCAAAATTCCCACCGCCAGAGTCGCGATACGCGCGCCTGAAATCGGGCTCGCCCGGTGCTCGTTAACAGTCCCGGCACGAGATAGAGGGCCGCTAGCGCAGCACCCGCAACAACGGGCGCTGCCCAGCCCGATACTGCGGTTCCGAAGAATGCAACGGACAGCACCACCAGTGGTACCCACACGAGCGCGGCGGTCACGGCCCCGAGTAACACCCGCGTGCCGCCGGCCCCTACCGCCCCACCCGCGAGAAGTATTGGGACACGGGTGCCCGGCAGGAACCGTGACACAAACGCGGCCTTCCCACCGTGCCGCGCGAACCAATTCGACGGCCCGTTGATGTGCAACTTTTCGAGCCGTCGCCGTGCCCAAAGTTGGTGCCCGGCCACTCGCCCGATGAGCCACACGCCCGCGTCCCCGAGCGCGATACCGATGAAGCACGCCGCGACCGCGGGCGCCCAATCCAAGCGCCCGGCGGCCACGAACAGGCCCGCGGCCAAACACGTGAGGTCTTCCGAAACGAGAGTCGCGGCGACCAACAGCACACAGAGGAGTGGACCCGTCGCGGAGTCCGGGATCGGGAACGGGGTCACGTGGCACCGGGTGTGAGTGGGAGTGAGACGGTCGTGTCCTCGGCCGGTTGGTCGGGGGCCCCGGCGTGGTACGCAATAACGGCCTCGGTCGCGCCGCAATCGATGGCCGTGTAACTGACGGTGCGCGCCGTCTCGCGGCTCATGTTGACGCTCAGGTGCTCGCGCCCCGGCCACCGGTGCCGGTGAAACGCGCACTGGGCCGAGTCCCACGATTCCGGGCTGCCCGCAAATAATTCGTCGAACAGTTCGCGCCGCGCGCCTTCCACGAGGTGGTCGCCGAGGCCGGACGAGGTGAACATCTGCGGCGCGCGCCCGGCGAGCCGCGACATTACCATCGACTCGCGGCCGTCCCACCGCACGTCGGCGACGAGCCCGTGCCCCACCAGAACCAATCGGAACGGCGCGAAATCGCGGTACTCGAACTGCTCGCAGGCGAGCAGCGCCGCGGACACCGAATCACACGCGAGCAGCGCGGGAATGATGCCACCGCGCGACCGCACGGGCTTAGTTTGGAACGGGGTTCGGTCCGGAGGCGTCACGTTCAGCACCGCGAGAATCAAACCGGCATCGTTCGCGGCGAGCCACGTTCCGCCGGAGACGGGATCGATCGGCAATACCGCGGCCCGCGCCCCGAATCGCTCGACCCGCGGCGGGAGCCCCGCCCCGCGCACCCGCGATTCGTCGCGGTTGAACGCGATTCGCACCGTGCCGGGGGCGCGCGGGACAATGGTCAGTGTGCACACAGACGGGAGCCCTTGTAGGCAATGGTGGACGGGGCGTAACCGAAATCCGCGGGGACGTCGGCCCCGAGTGCCTTCACCATAACCCGGACGAGCGCGTTGTGGTGGATCGTGTGGCTAACGACGAACGCCAGCTCGCGCGCCGGGCTGGTCTGGGCGAGTACCGGCGGGAGGTCCGGCGCGACGAGCGCCGAGAGGGTAATGAGTTGCGGGATCTCGCCCCACGCGAACGCGAACAGCGCACCCTCGAGCCGGAGGATGGTGTCCAGGGCCGTGCGGCGGTCGCGCTCGACGTCCGTGCCCCGGCCCCGGTGGTCGTAGCAGACGTGCCCGGTCGGTAACCCGTGCAGCAGCGCCGCGACGTGGTCGAGGTTGTGCCGGACGTGCCCACCCACGGAGCTCTCCACCACCCCGACGGGTTTGCGCGCGTACTCCTCATCGGAGAGGGACTCGATCAGCTCGAACAGTTGGCGCAACAGCCCGGCGAGCGCTCGACGCGCCCCCGACGAACCGAGAGCGGGATCACCGGTACAGAGGTGCGGGGATACGGGTTCGGGCGTCATGGCTGCTCTTTAGGTCGCGGGGCTCGCGGCGGGGCCACACGATTGATACGATGCCGGAACACCGCGCTCAGTTACACGAAGGTACCAATGCCCGACCCCGTACCGCCCGCGGACCGCGAAGAGGTCGCCGCGCTGCGCGCGATCGTCGAGGGGACCGTTCGGCACACCGGCGAGGAGTTCTTTCGCGCGCTCGTGCGGAACCTGAGCGCCGCCACCGCCGTCCCGAGCGCGTTCGTTGCCGAGTTCGCCGGGTCGAACACGCGCGTGCGCACTTTGGCGTACTGGTCGGACGGCGCGTTCCTCGCGAACACGGAGTGGGAGCTCGCCGGAACCCCGTGCGAGGACGTGCTCAAGGGGAACTTCTGTCACCACCCGACCGGTGTGAGTGCGAAGTTCCCCGGTGACGCCGGGGCCGCTGACACGGAGAGCTACCTCGGCGTGCCGCTCCGGGACGCGGCCGGGCAGGTGCTCGGGCACCTCTGTGTGTACGACGCGCGGCCGATGCCCGCGGAACCGCGGTTGCTCTACACGTTCCAGATCTTTGCCGCCCGCGCCGCGGCGGAACTCGAGCGCCTCCGAATGGACCGGATGCTGCGGGACAGCGAGGCCCGGTTCCGGGACCTCTTCGACGAGGCGCCGATCGCATACGTTCACGAGGACCTCGACTCGCGGTTCCTCCGCGCCAACCGCGCCGCGCTCCGCATGCTGGGACTGAAGCCGGAAGAGGCGGTCGGCACGCTCGGCCGGTCACTGGTCGCCGATACCGTCGACATGCGGACCAAGGTAAATGCTGCGTTCGGCGAACTGGAGCGCGGGACCGAACCGGGCGCCGTGGTGATCGAACTGCGCCGCAGGAGCGACGGGCACCCGGTGTGGGTGCGGTGGTGGTCGAAGCCGGACCCGGGCGGGCAGTTCACGCGGACGGTGATGATGGACATCACCGAACAGGTACTGGCCGAGCGCGAGCGGGCGCGGCTCCAGCACCAGAATGCGTACCTGCAGGACGAGATCAAGTCGGCCCACAATTTCGACGAGATCGTCGGCAGCAGCCCGGCCCTCGTGTCGGTCCTCCAGCGCGTGTCGAAAGTCGCCGGTACCGATTCGACCGTGCTCGTAACGGGCGAAACGGGCACCGGCAAAGAGCTGGTCGCGCGGGCGGTCCACTCCGCGAGCCCGCGACGCGGCAAGCCGCTCATCAAGTTGAACTGTGCGGCCCTCCCGACGGCCCTGGTGGAGAGCGAGCTGTTCGGGCACGAAAAAGGTGCGTTCACGGGGGCGACGGCCCGCAAACCGGGGCGCTTCGAGCTCGCCGACGGGGGCACACTGTTCCTCGACGAGGTCGGCGAACTGTCGCTCGAGACGCAGGCCAAACTGCTCCGCGTGCTCCAGGAGCGCGAGTTCGAGCGCGTCGGGGGGACGGCCCCGGTCCGGGTCGACGTGCGGGTGATCGCCGCGACCAATCGCGACCTCGCGAAACGGGTGCGGGACGGGCAGTTCCGCGAGGATCTCTTTTACCGGCTCAACGTGTTCCCGGTGCGCCTCCCCGCGCTGCGCGAGCGCGGGAGCGACGTTCCGCTCCTCGTGCGATTTTTCGTCGCGAAGTTCGCGGCGCGTCTCGGCAAGCGGTTCGAGGGTGTCGGCGCGGGCACGCTGGACGCGCTGACGGCGTACCACTGGCCGGGCAACATCCGCGAGCTGGAGAACGTCATCGAGCGTGCGGTGATCCTGTCCGACGGCCCGGAACTCGAGATCGACCCGGAGGTGCTCCCGACCACACCGGACGGCGCCGTACCAATAGTCCCGAGTGAGAACAGCCTGGTCGCGGTCGAGCGCGCCCACGTCCTCGAAGTGCTGGCCCGGACCGGCTGGGTGATCGAGGGCGCGAGTGGGGCCGCGAAGGTGCTGGGGCTTCACCCGAACACGCTCCGCAGTCGGATGAAGAAACTCGGGATCACGCGCCCGACTTGATGCCCCCACGCTCCCTCGTGGCCGCCCACGATATTTCGTGGGTGGAACCCGGTCTGTGCCGGGGTCGCAAAGTCCCGCACAGAATTTTGACCCGCTGAATCATTGAAATTGCAGCTCTTCAGTTGTTTCTTCCGCTCCCGGTTCTTTACGGCACGGCTCTCGCTTTGGGCTCTCGTACACCCCACGGGAGCTTGCGATGCCTGTTTCTGATGAAACGGATTTGGTTTCACGATTGCGCGCGGGCGACGGCGCCGCATACGCACTTCTGGTCCGCGAGAACGTGGGCACGATGACCGCGGTCGCGCGCCGATTTTTCGGCGACACTCCGGACGCGAACGAGGCCGTACAGGACGCACTCGTGTCCGCGTTCGGGGCGATGGCCGCGTTCGAGGGAACGGCCCGGCTCGGCACGTGGCTGCACCGCATTACCGTGAACGCCTGTCTGTTGCGGCTCCGGGCGCGCAAGCGCTCGCGGCTCGTGTCACTCGAAAACGATCTGCCCACGAACGCGAGCGAGGACGGCGCCGAATTGTCGCGCGGTGAAACGTGCGCCCGCGTGCGCGAGGGCGTGGGACAGTTACCGGAATCGTACCGCACCGTGATCCGGCTCCGCGACCTGGAGGGGCTGAGCACCGAGGAGACCGCGGCGCGCCTGGGCACGAACTGCGGGGCCGTGAAGACGCGCCTGCACCGCGCGCGGCAAGCGCTCCGCGCGATCCTCGAACCACAATTCTCGAACGCGGTGTAACCCCGTACCCGCGCGGGTATCGAACGCACATAACTGCACTCACGGATTACCTCGATGCAACCGAAACGGGTGGCTCTGGTCACGGGAAGTGGCGCGAAGCGGGTCGGATCGGTCGTCGCGGGCGCGCTCGCGCGCCGAGAATACGCGATTGCCGTTCACTACCGGACCTCCGCGGCCGAAGCGGACGACACGGTGGCCGCGCTCCGGAGCGCGGGGGGCGAGGCCGCGGCGTTCCCCGCGGACCTCACCGACGAAAGGGCCGTTCGAGCGATGGTTCGTGACGTTCTCGGGCACTTCGGGCGCATCGATGTACTGGTGAACTGCGCCGCGGTGTGGAAGCCGAAGCCGCTCGAAGAGGTGACCGCCGCGGACGTGCGGTTCCACTTCGATACGAACGCCCTCGGCACGTTCCTGACGTGCCAACAGGTCGGGCTGGCAATGGTTCAGCAGCCCGAAGGGGGCGCGATCGTGAACATCGGCGACTGGGCCGAGGTACGGCCGTACCCGGGGTACGCCGCGTACTTCCCGAGTAAGGGCGCGGTCACCGCAACGACGCGCTGCCTCGCGGTGGAACTGGCCCTGCGCAACCCGCGCGTGCGCGTGAACGCGATCCTGCCCGGTCCGGTGATGCTGCCGCCCGACCTGCCCGAAGCGGAGAAGCAACAAGCGATCAACGCGACGCTCGTGAAGCGCGAGGGCAGTCCGAACAACATTGCCCAGGCCGTACTGTCGTTCCTGGACAACGACTTCGTGACGGGCGCGTGCCTGCCGGTGGACGGCGGCCGAACCGTGTACGCACCGGAGTAAATCTCGTGAGTGGTCCGGAACTCTTTCTCTCTGTGATCGCGGCATACGCGCTCGCAGGCTCGGCCTTCGCGGTCGCCTTCATAACGGTCGGGGTGGGGCGGCTCGACCCCGCGGCGCGGGGAACGTCCTGGAGGTTTCGCGCGCTCATTTTCCCGGGCAGCGCGGCACTGTGGCCCGTACTCGCGGTGAAGTGGGCGCGGGCGAATGGAGGAGCGTCATGACCCGGTTCCATCGGCGGGCGCACGTGTGGGCCTGGGTCGCGGTGACGGCGTCCGTCGGCTCCGCGTTTGCCATCTGGTTCATGCTTCAGGTGCGAGGTGAGCCGTGAGTACGAAATACGTGCCGGTGAAGTGGAACCGGAACAAGAAGGTCTACGATGCGTTCGTAGTAGTTGGGATCACCTCGTACCTGGCCGCCTTCGTGACAGTGGGCCGCGCGGCCTGGACCGGCGAGAACGCGATCAGCTTCCCGGTGCTCCTCGCTCGCGCGCTCGGGACGTGCGCGCTCGTCATGCTGCACGTGGCGCTCGCACTCGGCCCGCTCGCCCGGCTCGACGAACGGTTCCTGCCGCTCGTGTACAACCGCCGGCACCTCGGTGTCGCGACGTTCCTCGTCGGGCTGGCGCACGCGATCGTCACCACCGGCTACTACCACGGGTTCGGCGCGCTCGGCCCGCTCGTGTCCCTCTTCTCCGTGCCGGGGCCGATCCCTTTTGAGTGGCTCGGGGCCGTGGCGCTCGCGATCCTGTTCGTCATGGCGGCGACGAGTCACGACTTCTGGCAGAAGGCCCTCGGCGGAAGTGCGTGGAAGTGGTTGCACCTGTCCGTGTACCTCGCCTACGCGCTGCTCGTCGCCCACGTGCTTTTCGGGGCGCTGCGGAGCGAAACCAATCTGTTGTACCCGATCGTTGTGGGCGTCGGGTTCGTCGCGCTCGCCGGCTTGCACCTCGCGACCGGGCTGCACGAGCGCCGGCGCGACGAGCGGCCCTTTCCGAAGACGGATCGCGTCCCGCTCCCGATCGGATGGGTCGACGCCGGCTCGGTCGACGAGATCCCCCAAGACCGGGCCAAGGTGGTTTGCCTCCCCGGTCACGAGCGCGTGGCCGTGTTTCGGCACGCGGGCGGGATCTCGGCGGTGACGAACGTGTGCGCCCACCAGCGCGGGCCACTCGGCGAAGGGAAGGTCGTCGACGGGTGCATCACGTGCCCCTGGCACGGGTGGGAGTACCGCCCCGAGGACGGGTGCTCGCCCCCACCGTTCCAGGAGAAGATCGCAACTTATCGCGTAGCGGTGCGCGATAGGCGCGTGCTGATCGACCCGGACCCGCTCCCGCCCGGAACGCACGTCGAACCCGCAAGGGTCGAGGAGGAGTACCGTGTCACGAACTGAACCCGAACGCGACCCGTTCTTCATCGGGTGGTTCCCGATGCCGCGCCGTTACGCTCGCTTCCTCTTCCCGATCGCATGTGCGGTCGTTATCGCGTCAGCCATCGGCGGGGCGGTACTCGCGTGGGGACAGCGCGCACCCGGTTCCGGTGTGTGGGCCGACGGACCAGTGGTCTTCACTGGCGTCGTGTACGCCGAACCATACGCGATGATCCGCGTGCCCGATGCGGCGGGCGGCGCGCCCCGAACGGTCCTGCTCGTAAGTGAAGGTAAGCTCGGGGCTAAAGATCGCGTCGGGCCGCACGACGGGCGCCCGGTGCGAGTGGCCGGCACGCTCCTCTCGCGCGAGGGGGTGCTCATGCTCGAACTCGCCGACGGTACCGACGGCTTGTGCCCCGTGGAATTGCCCGAAGCGGAGCAAGCGAGCCTCCGGCGAAGGCCCGCGATGTCCCTAGGCGCGGCAACGACGCGCGGCGAGATCGTGGATTCCAAGTGCTACCTCGGAGCAATGAAACCGGGTGGCGGGCGGACCCATAAGGGGTGCGCGGTATTGTGTCTCAAGGGAGGGATACCACCGCTACTGGCCGCGCGCGACGGCACCCTCTATTTGCTCACGAGCGCGGGCGGGGGGCCACTCGATCCCGTTTTCTGTGAACGCGCGGCCGAGGACATTTTGCTCTCAGGCGTGGTCGAAATGTGGGACGACGTCCGAGTTCTTCGCGTTACTTCCGAAAATTGATTTCCTGCACGTACTTGGTAGGCGTCCGAACTGATCAGATGAAATCCCGCCTTGCCCCCGGTGAGAGCCGTGGGCGAATTCCAACGTTAGCTGACCAGGGCACTTTCTTGGCATGACAAAAAACTTTGTGATACGGCCCGCAACCACGGCAGATGTGTCGGCCCTCGTTGCGCTCATGACAGACTTCTATGCGGAGTCGGGCTTCGTGCTACCGCCGGTTGCCGCCGCGCGAACGTTCACGACGTTACTCGGCACGCCAGAATTCGGAGCCGTTTGGGTGGCCGAAGTGAGCGGCAGGCTGATCGGTCACGTCGTCCTCACTCTGGCCTTTAGTATGGAGTACGGTGGGCCAAGAGGGTTTATCGACGATCTGTTCGTCTGCCCGGCCGCGCGCAGGCAGGGCGCGGGAACCGCGCTGCTCGCAGTCGCACGGGCCGAGGCGATTGCGCGGGGCGTCCGCGCGCTGTGCGTGGAGACGGGTGGGGCAGATCACCCCGCGCGGCCACTGTATGCCCGCGCGGGCTACACCGAGAGCGGGCGCACCTTCCTGACACAGGTTCTCGCAGCGCCGGTGCACGCGACCTGAGCAAGTTGATACGGTCGATGAAATCACGTAGCGGGCCAACCCGGGCTTCACCGTTGGACCAGTTGCCTTTCCGTTCGGTGGTTTCGTGCTTTGAAGGGATCGAAATGTCGTCGTTTCCGGAGTGGCGCATCCGAGAAGCCCGGCGCGAGGATGTGCCCGCGATAGCCGCGCTCACCGAAGAGTTCTCGGCGTACCTGAGCGAACTCGGCGACACATCCGAATTCCGGCTCGACGCCGAAGCGCTCGCGCGTGACGGGTTCGGTCCCGACCCGGCATTTCGAGGGCTCGTGGCCGAGCGTTCGGGCGAAGTGGTCGGGTTCCTGCTCCACCACCCCGGCTACGATACGGACCAGGCGTGCCGGTTGCTGTTCGTGGTCGACCTGTATGTGACAGCAGCCGAACGAGGAAGAGGAATCGGGGCCGCTTTAATGGAGGAGGCTCGCGAGGTCGCGCGGACCGGTGGTGCGAAACAGATGGTGTGGACCGTCTACCGGCACAATGCTCTGGGGCGACGTTTTTATGAGGGAATCGGTGCGCGCAACGTCGTGGACCTGGATCTCATGTGTTGGGACGTCTTGTAACACCTTCCCTCGAACCGTGCGCGGATCAAAAGTGCTCCGCGCACGGTTGCTTCCCTGTTACCAGTGGCGCCGGTGGTGGGCACGATCTTCGAGGTCGATACCGAAATCGAGCCACCCGAACAACGGGTGCCCGTGCCCGCCGAGTTGCACGACCTCGACACCCTGCGGGTGCGCGTTCGCGGGCACGTCACGCTTCGAGAAGATGACGGGGGCGTTCGGTTCCGTCAGTGTGCCGTCGCGGGCGATCTTCAGCGTGTGCAACTGGTTCCCCTGCGGGAACGACGGGTCCGTGGATTGTGTGACCGCGAACAGGTACTTCCCGGTCGGATCGAGTGCGATCTCGAATGCGTTCGCGCGCGGGCTGTTCGCCGTCCCGTTTTTCACACGCGGGCCGCCCAGTTGCACCTCTTCGATCTGCACCGGGTGGAGCGGATCGGCCAGCGAGAACACGCCGATCGAGTCCGTGCCCGTGTTCGCCACGTACAGCGCCCGCCCGTCCGCACTCACCGCGCACCAGCACGGACCCGCCCCCTGGTCCGCGGACGTGCCCACGAAGTTCGTGCGCCCGGTTTCGTCGTAGGTGAACACCCCGATCTGGCCGGCCGACGTGAACCCGGTGTAAATGATGTTCAGCGACGGGTGGACCGCCGACCCGAGCAGGATCGGCGCGTTCGTGCCGGCCCCGGCCGCGCCGCCCGGTGCGGCCGTCAGGGTACCGTCCGCGTTGATGCGGAACGGGGTGAGGGTGTTCCCGCCCGCGGTCCCCTCCAGTGTGGCGGCTTCCACGAACAGGAACCGGTTGTCGCGCGAGACGAGCGTCTGCGTGACGAACGTGCCCACCGGGAACGTGACCTTCGAGTGCGGGATCGCGGAGAGCGTCCCGTCCCGGTTGATGTTGAACGCGGTCACGCTCGGCGCGGTCGTTCCCGGTGCCCCGGCCGCGGCGTTCCCGCGGTTGGCCACGTAGAGGTGCGTCCCGGCAATCCCGATGCTGTCCGGCTGGTCCCCGCCGGTTGCGAAGACGCCGACCCGATCCAGGCTCCCGTCCGTGCGGATGCGGAACGCGGTGATCGTGTCGCTCCCCTGGTTCACCGCGAACAGAAATTTGCCGTCCGGGGTCGCTTGCACCTGTTGGTCGCCGTCGTCGGGACCGACCAGCTTCGGGACGTTCAGTTGCCCGGTCCCGCCGGTAGCGAAGGTGCCGATCTGGTGCAGCTCGCCGTTGGCCGCGCGGTTGTACGCCAGCACCGCGTTGTGCCCCGGTTCGGGGTTGTTGCTCTCGACGTACACGAACGTGCTCGCCCCGAGCGGGGCCGGGTTGAACAACGAATTCGCGCTCGGCACGCTGCGGTCTTCCATCAGTTCAGCGCTCAGTCGCGTGCGCGGGGCGGAACCGGTTTTCGGGCTGTTGCGGAACCATTGGAGCATGGGAAATCCTGCTGGAGTGGTGCGGGCGATCGTCCGCAGTCAGTCGCACACCTGGAGCGGTCCTTACACCGCCCGAAAAAGTTATTCCGGCCCACCAGAAGCTCGAATTTTTGCGCGCAAGGTTTCGCGCCGCCGAGCGACAGAGACTATGCCCGGATCGCGACTCCCCGAAACGGACGGTGGTGATGTCGAAGGCTGATTCGCCGGTAGTGAGCGCCGCCCGCCTCGATCCGCACACCTGGGTCGAGCGGCACGGCGATTACCTGTACCGGTTCGCGGTGGCCCACGTGCGCCGGTCGGACGCGGCCGAGGATCTCGTTCAGGACGCGCTGCTCGCGGCGTGGAAAGCGCAGGACCGGTTCGACGGGGCCGCGTCCGAGCGCACGTGGCTCACCGCGATCCTGAAGCGGAAGGTGATCGACTGGCTGCGTAAGCAAGTGCGCGAGCGCCTCGCCGCGGACCCCGGAACCGGACCGGACCGTTTCACGGACGATCTGTTCACCCGGCGCGGGGAGTGGAGAGCGCCGCCCGGCCTTTGGGCGCGCGGGCACCCGGCCGAGGTTCTCGACCGGGAGGAGTTTTGGGGCGTTCTGAACGGGTGTTTGGGGAAGCTCCCGGTCCGGCTCCACGACGTGTTCGCGCTGCGGTACCTGGACGAAGCCGCGAGCGAGGACGTGTGCCGGGAACTGGGGCTGACCCCGGCGAACTTCTGGGTGATGCTGCACCGCGCCCGGCTGCGCATGTGGTGGTGCTTGTCGAAGAACTGGTTCGGCACGGAGCCGCAAAGTGGGAGCGAGTCATGATTTGCCGGCGGGCGGTCGAAGCCATCTCCCGGTCGCTGGACGCACCGCTCTCGGTGAGCACGCGCGCCGGACTGTACGTCCACACGCTCTTTTGTTCGCCGTGTCGCCGGTTCCGCCGGCAACTGGTTCAGGTTCACGCGGCGTGTGCGATGATCGTAGTTGATTCCGATCTTACGGAAGGGCGATTATCGGGAGCGGCCCGCACGCGGATCGCAGCGGAACTCGAACGGTTGGCCCAGGAACCGGGATCGGGAGAAGACTGAGCGAGCCCCCTCGTGGGTCCGCTCGCTCACACTTGACGCAGCGAGCAGAGCACACACAGACGGACAACTAGCGCGTAGCTCCTGGGCAGAACGGCCACGAGGGAGAATGAGCGAGTGCTGAAGTTGAAGAGCTCGTGGTGAACCCAATGTGTGCCAACCCATTCGGCCGGCACCGCGTCTAAGAATATGGTAGTCTCGTCCGCGGGCCGACGGGACTACCGTGGTCGCACAATCGGGGCGTCCGAGTGCCGGGTCACCTCTTCGGCTGAAACAGCCGCGGGGCGAAGTCGTGCAGGGCGTACCGCCACGTCTGCCACTCGTGCCCCTGACCCTTGAGGTCGCGGAACACCACGTTCTTCGACCCGCCCTTCTGCAAGTAGTCGTGCAGGTCGCTGGCCCCCTTGTGGATCCCCGCGTCGAGGCCGACCGTGCCCGAGTGGAGGTAGAGCAGGTCCACCTTCTTGTCGAACGCCGCGGGGTCGGCGAACACCCCGCCGTAGGCCGTCTTCGGGTCGACCTTGCCGGCCCCGCTGAACGCCCCGACGGTGGAGAACGTGTCCAGGTGAGTCAGCCCGATCTGCATGGCCTGCGCGCCCCCCATCGACAGCCCGACGATGGCCCGGTGCTCCCGATCGGCCCGGGTGCGGTACGTCGAGTCGATCAGGGGAACCAGATCCTTCAGCACCACGTCCTCGAAGGCGCCGAAGTTGAACCCCTTGGGCTCGGCCGCGGCGCCCGCTCGCGCGGCGTACCCCTTCTCCATGACGACGATCATCGGGACCGCCTTCTTCTCGGCGATCAGGTTGTCGAGGATGAAGTTCATGTGCCCCTGCTTGGTCCACCCGGTCTCGTCCTCGCCCCCGCCGTGCTGCAGGTACAGCACCGGGTACTTCTGCTTCGAGTCGTCGTAACCCGGCGGGGTGTACACCTGGATGTGCCGGGTCTGCCCGGTCACCTTCGACGTGTACCACCGCGACCGCACCTCGCCGTGCGGCACGTCCTTGGCGTGGTAGAAGTCCACCCCCTTCTCGGGGATTTCGATCCCGCTGGTCGGCTTGCTGGTGCCGAAAAAGGTGTCGGTGCCGGGGTCGTTCACGAACACCCCGTCCACGAGGAAGCCGTAGTAGTGGAACCCGGGCAGGATCGGCGGGGAGGTGAGCGACCACCCCCCGTCCGCTCCCTTGGTCATGTCCCAGTGCCCGCGCGGCCCCAGCCCGTAGTTCGTGAACACCTGCACCTTCTTGGCGTCCGGGGCCTTGAACCGGAACGTCGCCCGCCCGTCGGCGTGGACCTTCGGGTACTGGGCGTTCGGCAGGTTCGTAGCTGACGGCTTGCCCTCGTCGGTCGGCTCTTTCTTCTCGGCTTTCGGCTCGTCCTTCGAGGTTTCTCGGAAGATGAGCTGGGAGAAATGGTACAGGTCGCTCTTCCACACCTTGAAGTCGTGCGCCCCGCCGGGGATCACGCGCCAGACGTGCGGCACCTTCTTCTCGTCGAGCATCTTGTGAACGCCCTCGCTGATCCGGAACAGCCCGTCCTTGTCCCCGCACGCGACGTACAGGAGCCGCAGCTCCTTGGCCGCCTCCGCGTGGTCCTTGATGAGGTCGTCCGGGCGCTTGGTGTTCGGGGCCGAGGAGAACCCGCCGACCCAGGCGAACGTGTCCAGGTTGCCCAGCCCGAAGTTGAGCGACTGCCCGCCGCCCATCGACAGCCCGGCGAGCGCGCGCGACTCGCGGTCGGCCCTCACCGAGTAGGTCTTCTCGATGAACGGGATCAGGTCGGTGAGCAGATCCTTCTCGAACGCGGCGAACGCCGGTGACTGTTTGGGGATCGGGTCACGCGCCGTCACGTCTTTTGATGCCCGGCCGTTGGGCAGAACGACGACCATCGGCACTGCCTTCTGGTCGGCGTACAGGTTGTCGAGGATCACGTCGGGCGTTCCCCCGCGTGCCCACTCGTTCTCGTCGCCCCCGATCCCGTGGAGCAGGTACAGGACCGGGTACTTCTGGTCCTTGGTGTAGCCGGGCGGGGTGTACACCCGGGCCTTGCGCGTCCCCCGACCGTCGCGGAGTCGTACTCGACCGTTCCCAGCTTGCCCCGGTCGATACCGTCCCGCTTCTTGTCGTACTCGTTCGGCGGCGCGGGGAACTTTTCCGCCTTGTCATCCTTCCCCGCGCCGGGCGGTTGGGCCTGCACCATTACCGCCGGGCACACCAACATGGCCCACGTGACCAGGGCCACCACGCGCGCGCTCATGCTTCATCCTCCGGAGAGTGAGAGGGACTGGGTTCGTGGATGGGGGGCAACTCCGGGTTCAGTGCCCCGGCGACGCGCGCGAGGAGCCGGACGAGCGTTTCCGCCTCGCCGGGTTCGAGCGCGTCGAGCATCCGTGCCCGGATCGGTTCGCCCGCCGTCCAGAGCTGCCGGAACATTCGCTCCCCCGCCGCCGTGAGCGCGACCGTCCGCGCGCGGGCGTCGGTCGGGTGGGTGCTTCGTTCGACGAACCCGCGCGGTTCCAGTAGCGCGAGCATCGCGCGCACGGTACTGGGGTCGGACGACATGCGCCGGGCCAGTTCGCGCTGGGTCAGGGCGTGCCCGCCCCGGGCGAGGGTCGCGAGGAGGACGAACTGGTCCGCGGTGACACCGTGGGCCGCGAACTGCGCCTCCGACTGTCGGTGGAGGGCCAGGTACGCGGCGCGCAGGGCGATCGGGAGTTCGCTTCCGGTGCTCATAAGGTGCGGTGGCGGGATTCGTGCGTCTACGCACGATCGGAATCGAATAGGGATGCTAGAGATGGGGACCGGCAGATGCTAGTGAGAAAACGGTGAGAGCGCGCGGCACAAGCGCCCACGATCATCCGTCGAGGCCGTAAGCACGAACCTTGTCGAACAGTTGCCGGCGGCTGATGCCCAGTAACTCGGCCGCACGGGTGCGGTTCCCGCCGGCCTGCTCCAGGGCCTGCTGGATCACCCGTCGCTCGGCCGCGGCCACGGCCGCACGCAGGTCGAGCGCGCCGGCCCCGGGCGGAACAACGACCGGGGGAACCGGCACGACCGCGGTATCGTCGCCGGCGAGGTGTTCCGCGCGCACGACCCGCCCCCGGGCCAAAATCGCGGCCCGGGCCAGGGCGTTCCGCAACTCGCGGACGTTCCCCGGCCACTCGCGCCGGCCCAGCGCGACCACCGCCTCCGGTGACAGTGCGAGCCCCGGCCAACCGTGCTTCCGCGCGAGCTGCTTCACGACGTATTCGGCCAACAGCGGGACGTCGTCCTTGCGGGAGCGCAAGGGCGGAAGTGTGACGGCGACCACGTCGAGCCGGTAATAGAGGTCCTCGCGGAACTCGCCGGCCGCGACCCGGGCCCTGAGGTCGCGGTTGGTCGCGGCCACGACGCGCGCGTCCGCGGTCAGCGTCTCCTCGCCCCCCACGCGCTCGAACGTGCCGCTCTGGAGCACGCGGAGCAACTTCGCCTGCAACTCGAGCCCGAGTTCGCCGACCTCGTCGAGGAACAGCGTGCCCCCGTGCGCCTGCTCGAACCGGCCCCGGCGCCGGGCCACCGCGCCGGTGAACGCGCCTTTCTCGTGTCCGAACAGCTCGCTCTCCAGCAGCGTCGGGCTCAGGGCCGCGCAGTTCACCTTGACCAGCGGGCGCGCGGCCCGGGGCGAGTTCCGGTGGATCGCGTTGGCGACCAGTTCCTTCCCGGTGCCCGATTCGCCCAGGACCAGTACGGGCTCGTCGGCCGGGGCCACCAGCCCGATCGCCTTGAACACCGCGACCATCGCGGGCGACCGCCCGACCAGTTCGTCCCGCTCCGGGTCCGGGTCGTCGGCGAGCGGGTCGGCGGACAGCGCCTGCACCTGAGCCACGAGGGCGCGTTGTGTGAGTGCCCGGCGGATGGTCAACAGAACCTCGTCCAGGTCGAACGGCTTGGTGAGGTAGTCGTAGGCCCCGAGCCTCATGGCCTCGATCGCGGCCGAACTCCCCCCGTAGGCCGTGACCACCACCACCGGCACCTCCTCCAACCGGTCCGCGTGCGCCCGCAGGACCGCGAGCCCGTCGCGCCCGGGCATCTTGATGTCGAGCAGCGCGGCGGCAACGGACGGGTCGCCCAGGGCCCGGTCCGCCGCGTCCCCGTCGGCCGCTTCGGTCACCCGGTACCCCTCCGAGCGGAGCAGCAGCGCGAGGTTCGCGCGGGTCGCGGGGTCGTCGTCGGCGACCAGGATCGTCGGCCCGTTCGGGTACTTGGTGGTCACGCGGGGTGCCCTCCCACGGTCACGGGAAGCGTGAAGCGAAAGGTCGCTCCGGGGCCGTCGGTAGAGAGCGTCACGTCGCCCCCGTGCTGCCGGGCGACCTCGCGACATAAGGCGAGGCCCAAACCGGTGCCGCCCGAACGGGTGGTGAAGAACGGCTCGAAGACGCGGTCCCGGGCGTCCGGCGCGACGCCCGACCCGGTGTCGCTCACGGCCAGTTCCACGCGCCCCGCGGCCACGCGCGTGCGGCACGTCAGCCGCCCGCCCCCCGGCATGGCCTGGAGCGCGTTGGTGACGAGATTCAGGACCACTTGGCCGATCGCCTGCGCCGCGCCGGGCACCGGGGGCAGGTCCGGCGCGAGATCGGCCTCGAGCGCCACTCCCTGGGCGTCCGCGCTCGCGCGGACCAGTTCGAGCACCTCGGCGGTCACCGCGTTGACGTCCACGGACCGGTACCCCTCGTGCCCGGCCCGGGCGAACAGGAGCAACCGGCCGACCAGCTCGTTCAACCGATCGACGGAGCCGACGACGGCCGCGAGCGACTCCGGCGTGCGGGCCTGGGCCGGGAGCCGCTCCCAGAGCTGTACGGTCGAGCGGATCGCGGCCAGCGGGTTGCGCACCTCGTGGGCCACCCCCGCGAGTAACCGGCCCAGGACCGCGAGGTGCTCGGCCTTGCGCAGCTCGTCCCCGAGGGCCGCCCGGCGCCGGGCCTCGCGCCGGAGCGACGCGGCGAGCGCGCCGATCAGCCCCAGGGCCAGAACCACGCCCCCGAGCGAGAGCCCCGTCGCCACCTGGAGCCGGGTGAGGCGGGCCTTCTGCTGCTCGGGGCCGGTCAGCCGGACCATGACCCACACCGCCGCCCGGGCCGGGCGCTCGTCGCCCACGGCCAGCGCCGCGACCGCGACCCGACTCGGCCCCACGTCCCGGACCTCCACGACCGGCGGCCACCCGGGTTCGGCCCCCACGGCCTCGCGGCACTGTTGCCGGATCGACGGCGCTTCCAGGGGCGGGGGCTCGCGCCGGACGGGGGCGCTCGGCGCGGGCGGCGGTGCGCCCACCTTCTTGTCACCGTCTTTCTTGCCACCCTTCTTCTGATCCGCCTTCGGCTCGTGGGTCTTACTCGCGGACGGCTCCGGTCCCGCCGCATTCACCGCGGTCCCGGCGAACTGGTCCGAGCGCACGAAGTAGAACCCGCCCTCCGTACCGGGGTAGTTCGCCAGCACCCGCCGCGCGAGTTCGGTGAGCCGGCGGTTGTCCGGTTCCGGTACCACTCCGCCCGCGTCGTCCGGTGGCAACTCGTGTACGGGTCCGCGGGCCGCGGACCCCAGTTCGGCGGCCGCGGCCCGGAGCTGGTCGCGGGCCGCGAGCTCGTCGGCGCCTCTCCAGAGCGCCAGTGCGCTACTGGCCGCGAGCGCCGCGAGCGACACCACGAACACCAGGACCACCACGGTGACCCGCGCCCAACTCATTGTGCCCTCGTACAGGGTTCCCAGAACCGAACGTGATCCCCCGCGTTCATTTCAGAGTAGCCCGTTCTTTAATACCGGACGAGGGCGAGCCACGCGGCCCCGACCACGAGCGTAATCAGCGTGACCGGGACGCCGACCCGACAGTAGTCCCAGAACCCGATCGTAACGCCCTCCTTCCGCGCCTGTTCGACCACAATCAGGTTCGCCACCGAGCCCAGCACCGTCAGGTTCCCCGCGAACGTGCTGGACAGAGCCAGAGCCAGCCACGCGGTCTCGCGCGCCGCGTCCGGCATGGCCCCTACGACCGGCTTGAACAGGAGTACGGCCGGGACGTTCGAGACCACGTTCGACAGCACCGCCGAGAGCCCGGAGAGCGCCCACACCGGGTCGGCTCGGCCCGCCCACTCGTCCACTCCACTTACCGCGAGCACGTGGACCTCGAAGGCCCGCACCACAACGAACAGCCCCGCGAACATGAGGAGCAGGCTCCAGTCGATGTGTGCGTACACCTTCGCGGGGTTCACGCGATCGAGGAGCAGCACGGCCGCGGCCCCGAGCGCGACAACGGCCATCGGTAGCCCGGCGAAGAACAGCCCGACCGCCGCGATCGTGACGAGCAAGCTCTTCGCGAGCAGCGCGGTGTGCCGCTTCCCGTTGGGCACGCGGTCACCGTTGCCGTTCGGCTCCGCTTCCGGCGACGCACCTTTCCTGAGAACCTTTCGGTAGGCGACCAGCGTGACGACGTAGCCAATCGCCAGACCAATGAGGGCCGGAGGAGCGAGTTTGGCGGCGAAGCGCAGGTATGAGATGCCCGACAGCCCCCCGATAATCATGTTCTGCGGGTTCCCGGTGAGGGTCGCTGCCGAGCCGAGGTTACTCGCCACCGCGAGCCCGACCAGGTGCGGGCGCGGGTCCAGTCCCAGGCGCCGCGTGAGGTGCAGTACCAGTGGCGTTAGCGCCAGACACACCACATCATTGACCAGAATCGCCGAGAGGGTACCGGACAGGAGCATCGTGACCGCGAGCAACCCACTCGGCGACTTCACGCGCCCCAGCGCGAGTCCAGCGAGCCGGGCGAAGAAACCGGCCCTCCGCAGGAACGCGACGACCACCATCATCCCCAGGAGCAGCGCGATCGTCGCGAAATCGACCGCCTTGACCGCGTCCTCGAACGACAAGAGGCCGCACGCCAGAACACCGGCGGCACCGACCAGCGACACCCCGGCCCGGTCGGTGCGCAGCCCCGGGAGCCGGCCCAGGGCTAATCCCAGGTAGGTCAGCACGAACCAGAACAGCGTCAGCCAAAGGGCAGTTGTTCCCGACACGAGTTCTCCCGTTCAGCAGAAAGTCGTTGACGTTACCAGGGGTCGGACCATCGGTACGGCGGTGTAGCGCCCGGTGGGATCGACCGCGAACTCGATCTCGTGCCCACCCGCGGCGCCGGTCGCGTCCTCGATCCGCACCGCGAGCCGGTGGGTACCCTTCGCGAGACGCTCCCCGGATAGGGGCGCCCGCCAGAACCCGTCCCCGCACGGGTCCATTGGCACCTGCGTGCCACCGTTCAGGCTCAACTCGACCGCACCGACCGGCGCTCCCGACCAGACCCGCACCCGGACCTCGTCGGCCCCGGTCACGACGTGTTCCGGCCCGGTCGCGAGCAGCACCTCGCGCGGGTGGGTGACGAGGACCAGCGG
Source organism: Gemmata sp. SH-PL17 (assembly GCF_001610855.1). NCBI lineage: Bacteria > Pseudomonadati > Planctomycetota > Planctomycetia > Gemmatales > Gemmataceae > Gemmata > Gemmata sp. SH-PL17. The sequence goes on along the minus strand of NZ_CP011271.1, from coordinate 5,555,451 downwards.
CCCGCGCTCCGTGACCGGGCGGTACGTGATGGCAAAATCTTCGCCGTGGAAGACCGCGACCGCGTACCCGGGTGCCCCGCCCTCCGGGTCGCCGATCGAGCGCACCGCGGCGAGCACGTTGCGCCCGTCGTTGGCGAGCTGCCAGTAGTGCGTGTGGCCGCACACGAGGGCGTAGACCCGGCGCGTCTGCACGATCTCGCGCCAGGCGTCGGTACCGGGGCCGGCAAAATCTTCCCAGATCTGGTACGGGTAGTTGTGCTGGAACACCACCACGCGCTCGCCCGCCGCGAGCGCGGCATCGACCTCCGACCGGAACCACGCGACCTGGTCGGGAGACAGTCCGACCGGCCGCGCCTCTTGAGTGTTCAAGCGCAGGAACCGGAACCCGCGGACCGTGACCGCCCCGCACGGATCTCCCACCCGGTCCCGGAACCGGCGCGCCGTCGGATCCCCTTGTGCGTCGTGATCGCCAACGAGCGCGAACCAGGGCATACGTAATCGCGCGCACAGGGCACCGAAAAGGGCGAACTGCTCATCGGACCCGTCCTGCACGTTGTCGCCGATGAACTGAACGAAATCGGGGCGGATCAACTCGTTCGCGTCATCAATGGCACGAAGCGCGGCGGCACGGTTCGGTTGCCCCGGGGTCGTGAGGTGCAGGTCGCCGGGGATCAAAACGGTTACGGGGGCGTCAGGAGCCACGTGTATCCTCCTCGGCTGGCGACGGGGCTCGGTCCCCGGGCACGGCGCAGATCACGACGAGTGTCGCAACGGTGCCCACGCCCGCGAGGAGGCCAAACACACTCCGGTAGCCGAGGTCCGCGACCACCAGCCCGGCGAGTGCCGGCCCGATCGCGGACCCGAGCACGAGCGCGCTCCCCATCAGCACCTGGGCCGCGCCCGCCCGGCGCGCCCCGCCGAGCCGGTCCGTCACCCACGCGGCCGCGGCCACCGCGAACAGGCCCTGGGCCAGGCCGTCGAGCACCTGGACGAGCAGCACCTGCCAGCCCTCACGGGCCAGTGCCAGGAGCCCGAGCCGGGCCGTCATCGCCGCCCACCCGGCGACCAGCAGGGGCTTGCGCCCGAGCCGGTCGGACAGCCACCCGACCGGGCGCACGCACGCGGTCCACGCCACCATGCTCACGACGAACGCGTAAGACAGGTCACGGGCCGGGGCCCCGAGGTCGTTCTTGAGGAACAGCCCGAGGTACGCACCGGGCGGGGCGTTGGCGACGTGGAACAGAACCATTGCCGCGACGAGCGCCCACAAACCCGGATCCCTCAGGTACCGCCCGTCCCGGTGCGGGCCCCACCGGCGCCCGGGCCGAGCGACAGGTTCGGGCCGCGCTCGCGGATGAGGAGCGCGGCGCCGACCGCCAGCCCCTGCACCACCGCGAGCGGGCCGAGGAGCCACCCGACCCCGCGCTCCTCGGCCACGGCCCCGCCCACCAGTGCGGTCAGCACGATCGCGACCGGGCGCCAGAACCGCAGGGCCCCCAGTGCCGCACCGACCCCGCCCGGGGGCGCGAGGCGCGTGGCCTCCGCACCGGCCATGCTCTCGACCGTCGCGCGGCACGGCCCGTTCTCCGCGAACAGCACGACGAGTGCCCCGACCAGCACGGCGCCCCACGCGCCCGCGGGGTCGGCCAGGGGCAGCAGCGCGGTCGCGAGCGCCAGGGCCGCGAGCCCGGTCACCAGGAACGGCTTGCGCACGCCCGCGCGATCGGACCACACCCCGACCGGGAACTGCACCAGCCCGGCGACGGCGGCGAGCACCCACACGAGCGCGATGCCCCGGTCGGAGAACCCCTTCTCCTCTTTCAAGTACAATGGCAGGTACGGCAGACAGAACCCGATCCCCGCCATCCCCAGGAAGTACGCCCCGTGCAGCGCCACACGGGTCCGCGGCGCGGAAGGTGAAGTCGGCGGCGGTGCGATCACGGCACGAGTCACGACACGTCCTCCTTCGTTTCGGGCATAAGAGCGAGAAACACCCCGGCCCCCACCGCGGCGACGAGGGCGAACGCCCGAAACGCGGGCGCGAACCCCAGGTGCTGCACGAGCGGCCCGGCCACGAGCGGCCCCAAAACCCCGCCCACCGCCAGCGCCGTCGCGAGTACGCCCTGGAGCGCGTTGAACCCGCCCCGGGTGCGGGTCAGGTCGGCACACACCACGGTCGCGACCACGCCGTAGATGCCCGCCCCGATCCCGTCGAACACCTGGAGCGCGACCAGGACCCACGGGTCGGACGTGAACGAGTACAACAGGATGCGCACCGGCAGGGCGACGAACCCGACCGCGAGCACCGCCTTGCGGCCCCACCGGTGGCACAGGCCCCCGGCCGCGAACGCGACCGGCACCATCACCACCTGCGCGACCAGGACCACGGCCGCGACCTGTGTGTCGCTCCCGCCGAGCCGGGCGATGTACTGGCCCACGAGCGGCATGACCGGCGCGTTCGCGAGGTGGAACAGCGCCACCGCCGCGAACAGCACGACCACCCGCCGGTCGCGGAACAGGGCGCCCGGTCCGGGACCGGGCCGCGCACCGGTCGGGTTCCGCTCCTTCAAATCGAGCCCCCGGATCAGGAACGCGCTCGCGGCCGCCAGCACGGAGACGACCGCCACCGTGTAGAACACCGCGGCCGGCCCGAGCCACGCGGCGGCCGCCATCGCGGTGAGTGCGGCGGCGATGTTACCCGCGTGGTTGTAGCCCTGGTTCTCGCCCATCACCTTGTGCAGCGCCGCGTGCCCCGCGAGCCCCAGCGCCAGGGCGCCCAAGAGGGGCACGAAGAACGCCTGGGTCGCGCCGCCCAGGAACACGAGCGGGCCGACCGCCCACCCGGTCGCGGGCACGAGCGGGAGCGCGCCGAAACACAGCCCGACCGCGAGCGACGCCGCGGCGAGCAACAGTCGGTGATGGCGCACGCGGTCCGTGACGATCCCGGCCGGGGTCTGGGCGAGAAGGACGCCCAGACCGCAGGCGGCCGCGGCGAACTGGATCGCGTCGTCGCGCCACCCGCGCTCCGCGAGCAGCTTCGCCAGGAACGGCATCACGACGCCGGTCAGTTCGGCCAGGAAAAAGTTCGCCGCGTTCAGCCCGACGCGCTCCCGGGTCGCGAGCGCTTCGGCGGGCGCGGTCGGGGGCGCATCGGGGATCGCGAGTGGGGTACTCACGGGAAGTGCTCCGTGTCGAGGAACCGACCGGCGGGCGGGCCGGTCGGACCGGGTGTGGGGTTACCGGTGCGGCGTCACTTCACGGCCGGGGGCAGGGGCGGCGCCCCCTTGCCCTTCGGCTCGGGCGCGGGCGGCGGGTTCGCGGCCCCGTCCCACTCGGCCCGTTCGAGGTGCTCGTTGACCCGGAGCCAGGCGTCGGCCGCGCGAGCGAGTTCGGCCGCCTTGCGATAGTCCCCGGCCTCGTAAGCGGCGCGGGCCTTGCGGTAAGCGCCCTTCGCGCCCTCGAAGAAGTCCCGGCCCGCGCCCTTGGCCGGGGGCGCGGCGGTCGCGAGTTGGTCGTGGACGTCGCTCAGCGCGTCGAGTGCCGGCGACCACGGGCCGCGCTCGCCCGCCGCGTCACGCGGCTCGCGCCCCCGCGGGCCGTCCTTCGGCGCCGGAGGGACACCTTTCCCCTTCGGGCCGTCCTTCGGCGCGGGCGGTCCGTCCAGATCCAACGGCGGTTCCGGTAAGTTCGCGACCGGCTGGTACGCGGCCCGGTGCTGGTGCTCGAGCCCGCGCGCCGCGTCGGTGGCGGCGAGGGCCAGTTCCCGGAACCGGCGCGGCTCGTCCGGGTGCGCCCGGAGCGCCGCGCGGTAGAAGCTCTTCGCGTGGTCGAGCAGGCGCGCCGCTTCTTGGCCCGCGGGCGCGTTCTGGGCGACGTCGGTGATACCGTCGAACGCCTTGCGGAGCTCTTTCGCGCCCTTTTCGGGACCGCCCTTCGGCCCCTTGCCCTTGTCCTTCTTCTCCTTGCCCGGCTCCTTGTCCCCGCCGGGCTGCCCGACGGCCCCGCCCGCGGCGACCACCAGTAAACTCGCGGTCAGAAACAGCGCCGGTCCCATTAACCGGCCGGGTGCGAATCGCATGTGTCTCTCCCGTTCGCGCGACTATTTGTGTCGGATCGGGTGCCGGCAGAGCGGTCGCGAGCGCCCGGCCGGCCCGTTCGACCCTTTGGCAAACCGGGAGCCGAGATCATGGTCCGGCGAGAAGTGGGCGCGCATTTCGACGAAATGTCTGAAAAACCAGCCGTTTATGACTGAAAGAAATTGTGGAACTTTACACAGTTCCCGGTTCGCTGTCTCCTCTGTGGGCGGGAATCCCCCGATAGTGCGGGGGATTCCCGCCCACAGGAGCAAGCGCGACGATTTTCGTTCCTTGTCCCCTCAGCAAATCGATCGCGAGGGGGCATTCCTCGAGGGGTGAACGTGGCCTCTCTGATCCTCATGGCGGTTGTGGCCGCGCGTTTCAGGTACCGGAGCGGGCGCTCGGTGCGGAGGGCCGCTCCCAGGGAGAGCCGTGCGATGCGGCTCCAGGACGGGTCCGGCACGTTGACCGAAAACACGAACCGCCCGCCCGGGCGCAGGACACGGGCCATCTCGCTCAAGAGCTGGTCGTATGCGTCTCTGGTCCTGTCCCCGGTGATCGGGTTCCGGGACTTGGCGTAAGAGATCGACACGCCCGACACGGCGTGATCGAACGTGCCGTCCGCGAGCGGCCCAAGGCCGGTACTGAAGTAGTGGCACAGGAACGCGATTCGGGAACATGGGGGTGGCGCTAATCGATCGGGACTCGGGCGGCCCGTTCCCGTTTCCCGAGCGGGGCATGAAGTGCCGGTTGGAGCCAGCGCTCGAGAGTACGGCGCCGCTTTGGGAGCGTGAGGTACAAGCAATCCCAGATGGCCTGCCCGGATGGGGCCGACGCGATGGCGGTACACGCGGCGGCCACCGACCGGGCGAACGCGGCCGCGAACAGCACCACTCGCCACACCACCTCGGGGGTGCAGGTGCGGCGCCGCTTGGGCAACGGAACCGCGCGACCGAGCCAGTCGGTGAGGACCGGGCGCAAGTGGCGGGTGGCGTGGCCCGAGGTTGCTCGGATAGACTGATTCATGGGCCGCATGGGGGCTCCGACGATGGAGGCGCGGTAACCACCATTGACCGGTAAACCCATGCGGTCCGCTACTCCTAAATCGCCCAACTTGAAAATATTGGGCTCAACTTGACGAACACACGCTCGAACGTGTCGTGGCTCGGAACCCGTGGGGCAGTGCCAGGAGCCAGCGGAAGGACGGCTCCTTGGTGCGCCCGCACTCGGCGATCTCGTCCCACTCGTCGGCACCGGCGATCATCGCGCATGTCGCGATCACCAGGATGTCCGTCCGCGGGTGCAACTTATTCGCAGTCTCGGTTCGGGGGGGCGAAAGGTCCGCAAACACCGTGGTCAATGCGAGGGCATCGGGTATCCTCCGGATGCCCTCGGTGTTAGACGCCTTTGCCCACTGGCATCGAATCGTCTGATCCCGAGTAGCTCGGACAAATGGGATAAATGGCGTAGTCTTGAGGCGTCAGGGATGAAGTGGAGCGCAATGCGGTGTGCGTCGGGCTTGAGGTTATGGTTCCGCAGGAAAGACAGTGGGGCATTGGTTGGATTTACGGGGCGCCGTCGCGTGTCCGCGATTGTTCTCGGGCAACCAGTTGTACCGTTCCATTCGTCCGTGCGTGCCATCGCCCTCGTGTGTGGGCAATCGCACGAATGCGGTCAGCGCCTGGGCGCTTCCACGTCCGTTTTCCTGGTCCGTGTGCTCAACGTCCTGCTCTCCAGACGACTTCACCGCTGACCTGGCTTAACACTGGCTATGCGATCATTACCGAACGTGCCGTGCTGGCGCCACTTGTTGGGGCGGGCCGTCGTGGACCGAGTGAAGGCGCTCTTTTCCCCACACGCTCGTGAACATTTCATCGACCTCGGCTGTCGAACCCACCATTGGCCCCATTCGCTGTGTGGCCCCTAAAATTTGTGTGTGTGACGGTCAGGCGCACAACTGGTCGATCCGGGCACGCTGGCTCGGAGAGTACGTGGCGGTGGTAGACTTCATCCACGCATTGAGCTACGTTTGACAAGCGGCCGCCGCGAGCGAGCGCGAGCAATGGGACGGTACGCGCGGTGGTTGCTGGCGGGGCCGGGTGTCGGGGGGGCTTGTGGAACTGGACGCCGAACAGGAGCGTATCGGCGCGATCCCGGCCGACACCGAGGCGACCGACCCGCATGTGGCGCTGCCTCGTGCGCGCGGGTAATTGCGGTACAATGCTGATCGAATGAAGCACCCGGAGTACCGCAAGACGCGATCTACCGGTGACTAGTTCGTGGGTCGAGTAGTTGATCAAGGAGATCAACTACCGGGTTAAGGGCACCGAAATGTTCTGGAACCCGCGCGTAACGAAAGCGTGTTGGTGGTGCGTGCCGCGCTGTGCGACGAGCGCCTTGTCGCAAGACCCAGTTGCCTGTTTCAGCGCAGAACCAAAGCTGCTTGACTCACAACCCGGTCCCCACCCTCTGACGCCATGACGCCTCATGAGCCAAATATTTTAGAAAGGCAGTGGGCCACTTAAAGGTTGCCGCCTCTAGCTCAGCACGAAGGCCCGTTGAGATTTATCTCAACGGGCCTTCGTGCTGAGTTGCTTAAAATGCCATTTAACCGATTTTTGTCGCGATTGATACCGCTAGCGTCTCGTTTCGCTCCGCGTAAACTTGCGTCACGTCGGCCCGCGAGTGGCCGAGCAGCACTTGCGCGGCCTCAAGCCCGAACTCCTTCCGCACTCTCGTCGCGCCCGTGTGTCGAAGCTGGTTCGGGTGCCAGTGAGGGATTCCGAACCGCTTGCAGGCTTTTGCGACGGCGTGAGCGAAGCTGGTCCCGTCATAGAATTCCGCCGGGGCTCGCTTCGGCTTAGTAATCCGCTTAGCACCGTTGCGCGTAATGTGGCTTGGCCACCGAGGTGTTTTCCGGTTCCGGCTGCGCTCGGCCTGATACTCTTCCATCGCTCGGCGAGGAGAGAAGAGGAAGTCATTCGGGTCGGTGGTGAAGAATCCTTGGAGCAACTCCTGAGCCCTCGGCCCGATGGGAATGGTCCGGGTCTTCCCTCGCCATGCGGTTTTGTGCGCATCGGGTTTATACAACCAGACTGCCTTGCTCGTGTCGATGTCGGCGCGGCGAATCCTAGCCACCTCACCCGGGCGACAAACCGTGAGCCTCTGGAGCTCGATCATCCCGCGAATGTGCCTACTGACGTGTGGGAGCGTCGCGTCTACGGTCGCGTCGTCCACCGGCTCAACCGGTTCGTGTTCCTTCGCACTGGTTCGGCCTCGCTGCAACCCATTCACGGCCGTCAGTGATTGGTACACGCTCGGCGGGACCAACTCCTCACCCACGGCCCACTTGAACACGCGCTTGATACGTCCGGTGCGCTGGTTAATGGTTCGGCGGCCCCACCCCGCGTCAATGAATTTCTGCCGAACGGCTTTTAGGGACAGCGGGCCGAAGTTCATCGCAGGCGTCAGGCCATACTGTTCGGAGACGTGATTTGCAACGATTAGGTACTCGTTCACTTCGGTCGTGTTCGTGCCATCGTCCCGGCGGTAGTGTCTCTTGGCGTGTTCCTGAAACGCCAAGAAAACCTCAGCGACGCTGATGGGATAGTTCGTCGCAAGTGCGCCGGTGGGTGACGAAGCGAGTTCAAGTTCGAGACGAGCTTTAGCTGCGAGTGATTCCGGCGATCCGAATGGGCCGGGAAGCAGTTTCTCGTTTCGGATCCCGAGTGGATCGGTCCAGGTTAGGCGGCCGCGCCCGGACTGTTTGTGATGAGACTAGGTGGGTGTGAGTTTTCGAGTGCGAGCCACGGAAAGTCTCCGAACAACCGATTCCGTGGAGTTATTCCACGGAATCGGTTGTTCGGAGACTTTCCCCACACTCTGCAGAGCACAGCCGATTTGCTTGAAAATAAGGCGTTTAAACCAGTGCCCCCTCTCGGGCTCGAACCGAGGACCCGCTGATTAAGAGGAAGGTCACAGAATGCCCAAAAGTGCCCCAAGAGCCTTGTAAACGTAGTGTTTACAGCGCACGATGGCCCGACGCAAACGAATACTATTGAAGCAGGAAAACACGGTCAAAACGGGAGTCGGGTTGGGTTAACGGGAATTAACGGGAGGGCTTCAGGTGGGACATTTGTCCCAGGTGAGGCAAATGCCTCACCTGCCGCGAGTGCGAGACCGCCTTCAGGTGCTTCAAATGAAGCACCTGGTAAGCGTTTACCACCTGAGGCATTTGCCTCACCTGAGTGTGGGCCAATCGTACGGATCTCCCGTACGGTTGCGAGGCCGCCTTCAGGTGTAACAAATGTTACACCTGGACACAGTGTGTCCACCTGTCAAGCATTTGACAGGTGATACATTTGTATCACCTGAAGCATGAACCAGAAGTTCACGGTTGCGGGACCGCTCACAAGTCGTCTTCGCTGTCCGGGAACAGGTTATCGACCAGCGCGCGGCGCACCTCGTCGAGGCACTGGAGCGCGCAGGAGGCACCCTCTTCGCTCACGATCCCCTCCGCGTATGCGGTGCGGATCACGTCCCCGATGCGAAGCACCTCGTCCAATGTCTCGGCCCAGCGCACCAGGCGGTCGCGGCGCGTGGGTGCGCTCTTGCAGGGCCTCGGTTTGCTCTTAGGCATCGCGGAGGGCCTCCGTGACGAAATCAGGCGGGTAGGGAGTGGGAATGAGAAATAAGGCTTCTTCGAGGTTTGACAGCGCGCTTTCGAGCTCGACGCGAACCTGTTTGGTGCGATCCGCCAGCGCGCAGTTGAAGGCGCCCTGGTGGAAGGCGTTGATGACGTCGCTGATCTCGCAGTGAGTGCGGAGCAGCCATCGCACGAGGGCATGTTGATCGCGCTGCTGGCGGTGAAACGGATCCAGCTTCGGGCGCGAAACCTTGCGGGGAGAGGCCTTGGGACAGTCAGCCATGACAAAGCCCAGAAGGAGGAAAGGTGTATGAGGGTCAGCGCGAATTCGCGCTGACCAAGGATCTAATGAGTTCTGGAACGCCGAATGACGGTCTAATGGGTGGCGAATCGACGGGAATTCGCGTCGATTCGACGTTGGTTCAATCGACCGGAATTCCGAGGGAATCAGATCTGGTTGTTCTGCACGAGCGTGAACAGGCTCTGGAGGTGCTTGCAGGAGCCGTAGCGGGTGAACCCTTTGCACTCGCAACGGCCCACGTCGTCGCTACCGATGAAGCAGGCGTAGCGGTCTTCGGTGATGTCGGTCCCTGGCGTCTTCTTGAACAGCATGAACCCGCGGCCGTGATCTGCTGGGAATTCTTCCACGTCATAGACGGCGTAGCTGCGGCTACCGGAGATCATGAGTGTGCCGGTCTTCATGCCGAAATCGGCGATCGCCGGCATGAACATCAGGCAGCCGTGCTTTTCGCTCTTGGTCGGTTCCAGCAATTCGGTAAAAGTGGTCATTACTCAGTCCCTTGTCTGCAGGGGTTGGGGAGTGAGCCGGAGATGGGTGCAACCACCTCCGGCTCGCGTCATTTCCACTACTCAGCGGTCTCCGCGTTCATCGCGTCCTGGCACTCGTCGCAGATGAAGTTCTCGAAGTCGAACTCCACCACGCACACGCACTCGCACTTCGGGCACATCAGAATCACACCCTTGTTCTCGTTGGTCGTGCAGGTCATCGCGGCTCTCCGTTGGGGGTTCGTTTGCGTCACACCGGCATCCTACCATACGTGTCATACGTGTCAACTGAATATTTCAGAAATCACGAATCAACTACACTTGACACGTACTGAGACATGGGGAATACTGAGGTGGTTCCAAACGCGCAAGGGATTTACAATGCTCGGCATGGCGACAAAGAAAGATGCGGCCAGCGCTGACGATGATGCGAAGCCGATCAGCTACCGCCCTTCCGCGGATGTGGGTGCGGCGATGCGGAAATATCGCGACCAGTTCAAGGCGAAGCCCACCAAGACCGCGGTCATTGAACGCGCTCTCCGTGAGTTCTTTCGTGCGGAAGGGATTGAGATCGAGCTCGAGCAGAGCGACGACTAGGCTTCACATTTCTCCAACGTGGCGATAGCGCCCAGCGATTTGCATAATGCCTGCAGGGTCACCCTGTGGGCTTTTCGTCGTTGGGGCTGTCTCATGCGTGCGTTCCTCTGTCTGGCGCTCGTCGTTTCGTTGACTGGGTGCAACAACGGAGTCACCACCGAGAAGGTGGCGACTGCTCCGGCTCGTGCGGAAGGGGCAGCGACTGAAGAGCCAAAGGGTCTCGCGCACGCGCCTCACGAGCCTCCGAACGGGCTGAACCTGCCGTGGTCTGAGGGAACCGCAAACGAGAAGCTGATGGGGCTCACGGACGACCAGCTCACCGAACTCATCGGCAAGCCCGATGCGGTTCACCAAGACCCGCAATACGGCGACCGCCGACAGTGGCAGTACAAAGCGAAGAAATGGCTCAAGCCCGACCCCGCGTGGAAGGATGCGACTGAGCCAACCGCGATGAACGTGATCCTCAAGAATGGGAAAGTGATCCGAGTTTTGCGAGGTTAGTGCAGAGCGCCCCAATGCTCACAGTTTGAGGTACCCGATCGAAGCGAGATTGGTCCCGTTGTTGATGATGCTCGTGGCCCAAGTATTGCCGCCGTACCGCAGCGCCTCGACGCGCAAGGTTTTCGCCCCGCTAGCGGTGAACACGCACGACATCAAGAAATTGTTCAGCATGGGCCGGTTGACCGTTTCAACTCGCCCCGCGAACGTGACGGATTGATTGATTGCTGTGCCCGCGGTCACATCATAGAAGCGGGTCTGGATCGCGGTGCCGTTAGAAGATGGCGTCGTGATGGCCGAGACGTTCAGGTAGACATTGCTGTTGAACTGGATCAGGTACGTGCCCGCCCCCGGCAGCGACAGCGTGATGCCCGTGTTCTCCCAGGTGTTGTCGGTCAGGATCGTGTAGTTCGTCCCGATCTGGCTGAAGTTACCCGTGATGCCGGACGAGCCGGCGGGCGGTTCGTACTGGAACTCATAGTACATCTGCCCGCCGACGTAGCCCCGCCTCCGCAACCAGACCTTAGTCCCGGTCGGCACCGTGGCCCCGTTGATTTCCACGGCCGGGTTCAGGGACGTCGTGCCCTTGCGCACCGACGCGGGCGCGACGTCGGCCCCGGTCGTGTAGTTCGTGGTGCGCTCCTCCCACGAGTACAGGCCGCTGCTGACGCCCGTGATCTCGGCGCGAATGAGTTCCGGTTCCATTAGATCGGTCCCGCGGGCTGCTCGAGGAGCGGATCGGTGAAGAACAGTTCGTGGGGGAACGACTCGTAGCACGGGGCCTTCTTGTCATCTGTCGGCCCCTGCCCGACGACGTAACCGAACTTCCGCGTGGCGTAGTTCGGCTGCAGGTTGTGGCCGGCCGCGATCCAGTTCTTGTTCGTGAGCAGCGCGTTCGCGGCGTTGGGCACGTCCGTCGCCTCGCGCCCGGTGTGGATCCACCTCAATTTGAAGTTTGCCATCAGGCTCTGGTCCAGCCCGACCGCGAGCGCGCCGAGCAACTTCTGGATCTTCGGGGACGCGGGCATGTACGGCCCCGGTATCGGACTCGCACCGAGGAACAGCAGGCTTCCCGCCTTGCAGAGCCGGCCCCCGATCGTGATGTCGTTCTGGTTCACGGTCCCCACGAACCGGTTCATGTAGCTCTTGTACGTGGTCCCGCCGATGGTGAAGTCCATTGCGTAGCGGGCCGGTACCTGGTACCACGACGTCTCGATGATGCCGTTCTGCAGGCTCATGTACGGCGAGCCGTTGAAGTTGAGTCCGTTCGGCGCCGCACCACTCTCGGTACGAAAGTTCATCGCGCCCGCGGGGTCGGTGGCCGACACGGTGTCCGGGAGGGGGGTGTACGTCGTGTTCGTGAACCTTCTCCACTCGTCCGCGTACACGTAACTCACACTGGTCCCGTCGGGCTTGAAGTACGTGCCGCTGTACGTGCCGATCTTCTCGTTCGGGAGCAGGAAGTACGGGCGCTTGGCGAACTTCACCTTGTAGGCGTACTTGGTGTAGTGCGGGAACTGCGTCGTGATGGGCGTGAGCCCGAACACGGTCACGGACGTGCCGTTGACGTGCTGGCCGATACCGAACATGTCGCTCACGGCCGCGACGCTCATCTCGGGCCGGAACGGGTGGACGGGCGGCAACACGCGCGCGATCTTCCCCGCGTTCGCCACCCCGCCGTTGACCACGTTGGGTTCCAGGTTCGTGACGCCGCCCAGCAGCGTATCAAAGGCCTGCGCCACGGCGGTGATGGCGGGCGGGGTGGCGTCGTCCGCTCCTTCGAGCAGGTACGCGCCGTCCGCCTGGCCCTCTTCCTGGCTGATGCTGGTGTGCATCCCGCCCTGGTCCCGGTCGGTGATTTCGATGAACTTCAGCGCTGCCATTAGTACCCGCCCAGGGTTTCGTGTGTGAACCGGTTGAACCGCCCGCGGCCCTCGCGGTAGATGTCGCCCGCACCGGTCGTGACCTTGTCCCAGAGCCCGCCCGACTCGGACCGCACGAAGTTGAGGGTCTGTCCCGCGGGGCTCTGCGCGAACCCTTCGCGGGCCATTCCCCAGACGCCCTCGCGCGCGCCTTCCGCGATGATCTTCACGAGCCCCCTCCACGGGTCCTGGCTGTTTTCGTCCACCTGCTTCAGAATCTCTTCGAGCAGCTCGGTTTCGCTCTTCTTCACGTCCCCGCCCCCGTTGGCGGCCACGTAAGCGCGCTCGCTCATCTTCCGGGCGATGTCTTCGATCGAGCCCACGCTCGCATCGGTGGGGGCCGCCAGCAGTCCCCGGGGCGGGTTCTTACGGGCCTCGATCGCGCCGGCCAGTAAGTCACGGAACCGCTTCACCGCGTCGGCCCCGCCGAACAAACTCAGGATGCGGGTCGCGGCCACGGCGAGCGCGACGACGAGCCGGCGCAGGTTCTCCGCGTAGTTCTTCGACCCGTCGATCCAGAGTTTGATGGCCCCGCCGAACTGGGTCACCACGTCCACCACGGCCGCTATCACCTCGAGGAGCGCGCCCCAGCTCTGCATGTTCGATTCGATGGTGCCGACGAGCGGCTGGAGCACCTTTGCGAACCCTTCCATGAGGCGGGCCAGCAGCCGCACCGCACCGAGGAGCGCGCCGCCCACCGCGGCCGCGATGTCCTCGACCATCGGCCGCAGGGCCTGGATGGACGGGAGCAAGATGCCCGCCCAGTCGCGCACCGCTTTTGTCGCGTACTTGATGATGGGGACGAGCGCGTACCCGATGGTGGCGCGCAGGTTATTCACCTCGCGCTCGTACTGTTCCACGAGGTACGGGTTCAGCGCCCGAACGAACGCCGCCGACGTCTTCACGATCGCCAGGAGCGCGAGCGGGATCGCACTGAACGCCCCGATGACCGTGGATACCACCATGCTGATAGCACCGAGCGCCTTGCGGACGCCCGCGATCGCCATGCCGATTTGACCGAAGACGGTCGGCCGGCGGCGCGGGCGGCGGGGCGGCCCACCGTTCCCGCCCGCCTTCATGTCCTTGAGTTGCCCGGAGATGCGTCCGACGAGCGGGGTGAGGGTGCGCAGGATGCCCGTCTGCGTGCCCAGCTGCCGGACGATCATCACCAGGAGGTCATTGTTGCTGCGCTTCACGGTTCAGGGCCTCCAGGCGGCGCTTGAGTTCCTCGACCTGTTCCGCACTCACCCCCAGCGCTGGCGCGAGCGTGAGCAGTTGCTGTAACCGCGCCCGCGGGTCGGCGGGAACTCCCGCCGACCCCTCTGGTACCTGAATAGTGCCGTCCTTGTCGCGCGCGTGGAAGTAGATCTCCTTCATCTGCCGCGGGGACAGGTCGCAGATCTCTGGGAGCTTGACCTTGAACTCGCTCACCAGAATCGCGAACTGTGCGGTGAGAACCCCGGGGGTTAGCGCCGGCCGCGGTTGCGGCGCGCCAGGTCCGGCCCCGGGGCCTTCCGTTTTGGGGCGAGGGCCTCCTTCGGGAGCGAGTCCTCCATCACCTCGGTGAGGATGGTCCGCATCTCCTCCGGCTTGTGGGCCAGCAGCTCGAAGATTTCGGCCGGTTCCGCGCTCATCATGCAGGAGAGCAGCAGCGCGGTTCCCGGCGTGGTTTCCAGGAACGCCATCGTGTGCTCGGACTCGAACGCGAAGTGCCCGGTCTCGCGCTGCTTGCGGAGCTCGTCGGCGCGCTTCAGGTACTCGTCGGCCGGGTACACGTCGCGCAGTTCGAGCAGCGCCGCCTTTGCCCGCTCGTACAACTTCGTTTCAACGGCGAGCATGGTGCCGTGAGTGAGCACCGGCGCGACGGTGTACGTCTTCCCGTTGTGTTCGATGACCTTGGGCGGTCCCTTGATGCCCAGGGCCGCACTGCGCTCGCTCATGTGGTGCCTCTCTGTCGAAACTGGAATTCCAGTTTCGGGATTCGTTCATGTATCCAATCGACGGGAATTCCCGCCGTTACGTGTACGCGATGGTGAACACGCCGTCGCTCTCGAAGGTGACGCTCACCTGCCCCGGGTCGTCGCCCGCGCTGATCTGCGTGCTGTATTCGACCGTGGACAGGCGCGCGTTGAGCACCAGTTCCACACCGACGGCGAACCCCAGGTGCAGTTCGTACACTTGGTTCACGACGAGCGGCATGTTGCCCGCGTTGTACGCGCCCTCGACGACCGGGGTGGCCGACACTCCGCCCGCGGTGGTGCGCTGGAAGTTGTGGCCGAAGGCGAAGAACTTCTTCACCCCGCCCTCGACCGGCAGGCGCCACTTGCCGAACCCGTATGAGACGGCGCCCAGCTTCACGTAGGATTCGTTTCCCGAGATCCAGTTATCAGCCACGGGTGCTACCTCACAGTGTTGAGCCGACGATGACCACCGCGACGGTGATGGACGTTCCGCCGGTGTTTGCGAACGTTAGTGTCTTGTGCGTGGCATCCACGGTGATGCCGTTGCCGGTCGGGTCTCCGGCCTGTGTGAACGACTCGCCCGCCTTCACAACCAGTCCGTCCGTCGAACCCGCGAACCACACGAGCCCGTTACTCGCGCCCGGGGTGATCTTCAAAACGCCCGTGGTACCCGCGACCTTCACCACGATCGCGAGCGCCTTCGTGAACGCAACGGCCTCGCCCGCGAGGTTCGTGAACGACTTCAGGTCGATCGTCGTGGAACCCGCGGCCGCGATCGTGAGTACCGCGGCATAGGCGTCGTCCCAGACCGCGGTGTCCAGGTCCGCGAGCGCGAACGTGACCTGGTTGTTCCCCTGCGTCAGGTCCGCCCAGCTCGGCACCGGGACCGTGAACGCGAAGGTGTTGCTCACCTGCAGGTCGAAGGACGAGAGCGGCATGGGGGCCTCTTACAGGTCGAGTAGCACGCGGATCTCAACGTTGGTCGCCACCGTAGTCGTGACGAATGCCGTGGTGACGGCGCCCGCGGTCCCGGTGAACGGGTACGGCACCCCGCTCCCCTTCACCCACACGAACGGGTTACCGGCCGCGAGCGTGATCGTGTCGGTCGGGCTGCCGCTGCTGTTGATCTTGAGCGTGCAATCCACGTCGGTCTTGATGAAGATCGACAGCAGTTTCGCCTGCGCCCACTGGAGGTCCACCGCCTGGTTCGTGACCACGCCGAGTGTGAGCGACGAGTTCTGTTCGACGCTGCCCGACTTGGTGACCTGAACGGGCACCTGATTGGAACCGGCGCCCCAGATTTCTTGAATCGTGTGTGTGATGCTCATCAACTGCTCCTGTTCTCGAAGGTCCAAACGGTGAGCTGGATCTGGTCGTAGTCGTATCCCTGGCTCAGCAGGGACCGGTCGAGGAACGGGGCCTCGACGATCTCCAGCCGCTTCACCTCGGGCACGCCGGCTAGCGGCTTCGGCGCCATGAACGCGGCCCGCGTCGCCTCGCGCCAAACGGTGTGGTCCGCGAGGTGCGTGAGTTGGTCCGCGTTGGGCGTGATGAGCGTGATCTCGACCGTGTACTCGACCCGGAACACGTGCCCGAACGCGATGCGCCGCGTCGCGTCCACGTTCTCCGATCCCGACACGGTCACCTGGTAATCCGCGTCGACCTTCTCCTCTTTCTTCGGGAGCTTGCGCTTCACCACGGGCATCAGGTTCGGCCCGACCGTTACACCAGCCAGTTGCACCTTCGAGACGACCGCGGACAGGATGCGGTCGAGCACGCTGGTTGCGGTCGGGTCCGGAGTACCGAACGTGCCGGTCATGCCGCCGTTCGCGTACTCGACGCCCAGGAGCACGTCGGACTCCGCGGGATAGTCGCACGTGCCCCCGGAGCTCACGAAGAGCCCGTGCGAGAGCACGCTGATGACGTCGCCCGTGGGCATCGCCGGACCGCCTCCCGAGGACAAGAAGAACCAGCGCATCATGCCGAGCATGGGACCGCTACGCGGTAACGCGCCCCCCGCTCCCGATGGTCTGTGTCGCGCCGTTGCTCAGGGTGATCACGTTCCCGGACGCGGGCGCCGTGTCGTACACCGCGGCGAGCACCTTCACCAGTTCCGCGGCCTGGGCTGCGGTTTTCGCCGGGTCATACGCGCTCGTGAGGGTCACCGAGAACGCGAACGCGCTGAGCGTCCGGATCGTGGCCGACCACACCGCGGTCGCACTGGCCGCGGCGGTGGCCGCCACGAGCGCGTTCCCGCTCCCGGTGCTGATGTCCACCGGGTTCGTGACCGTGGTAACGGTCCCGCTGTCCACGATCACGTGCTGGTTCGCGGCGAGCGAGTACCCCGTTTTGTCGTTGTTCGTGGCAACCGTAACCCCAGCGGTTACACTCGCGACCGCACCGCCGGCGTAGGTGCTCGGCGCCGTCGTGCCGAACAGCACGTCGTAGACGGCGCCGGCCAGCACGACGCATTCGACCCGGACCGCCAGCGCGCCGGACACGTTCACGAAGACAACGAACGGGCCGATGGTCGCGGTGTCGGTCGCGTCGAGTACGCAGTAGTACACGCCGCCCGCGATGTGCGTCGCCCCGCCGCTGTTCTTGTTGGCCAGCGTGGTCGCACCGCTCACCCAGAGCTTGATGTCCGTGTTCGCGATCGTGAGCCCGGTCTGGGGCGTCACGCCGTCGGTCGAGGACACGAAGTAGCCGAGCGGCAGTTCCTGGCTCGCGGTGCTCTGGCGCAGGTAGACCGGCATCAGCTCATCCCCTGCTGTTTGCGGTGGTGAACGACAAGCGGAACAATCGACACCGTGGTTGCGCCCTTGAGCGTCGCGAACTGCACGACCCAATTGAAACTCGACGACCACGAGAACGGGCAGTCGTAGTTCCCGGTGGCCGACACGATGCGGTACTCCCCGAGCGCGGCCCGCGCGCCACCGACGATGTTCGTGTACCCGCTGCCCGGCGTCGCCGTGGCGCTCCCGTTGAGCGCGTAATTCGCGACGAGTAACTCGTCCGCCTGGGTGGTCGTGACCGGAGCGCTGATGTTCCCACTGGTCCCGGCCGATACGCTCTCCGCGGTTGCGGTTTGGTCCAGGGCGCTCGACGTAGCGACCCCGGAGAACTCCGACACCCAGCCGTGAATCGTGTCCGAACTCGAACTGAGCGTGAGCGTTACCGTCGTCGCACCGCCCGTGTTTACGACCCCCAACCACAGATACGCTCGGACGTTGACGCCGGCGGACGAGTGGTTAGTCGGGCCTAACAGCGTCGTGAACGTGACTCCCGTGGCCGACGGCGTGACGCCGAGGGCCTCGTTCGCGATTCGGGCGCCCACGACGATCACGTTGCCCGCCGTCAGCGCGGACACGGTGATGTTGAGGCTCGCTCCGGAACCCGTGGCGTTGTTCGCGCTCTGGACGTTCGCGATCGACATTACGAGCTCGCGATGAACCGGGTTTGCACGGCCGTCTCGATCGCCCCTTGTAGTTGCGTGTCGGTGATGTCCGACCCGCCCGCGAGGAAGTTCGTATCGTCGAGCACGTGGTAGCTCACCTGGGAGCCGACCGCGGCTGTCGCCCGGATCGCCTCGCGCGCCCACGCCAGTTGGTTCACCGTGGACCCGCCGTTCCCGAGCAGGTACAGGGCGTACTTCGCGACCGCGGCCTCGCACCGGGCCTGCATCGCGCTGCTGCGCATCACCGCGAGGCGGTCGTTGAGGTTCAGAGCCATCGGTTACCCCTGGAACTTGGAACACACGAGCCGGTGCCGCTGCGGTCCGTTCGCGTCGCGGTCCCGGATGCCCACGATCTGGACCGTCCACTTCTCGCCCGCGTAGGTCACCCGGTCCTTGATCGCCGGGACGGTGCCGTTCAGCTTCGCGGTCCATACATGGAAGACCGTCGCGTCCTTTTGCAGTAACCCCTTGCTGATGAACGCACTGAGCGCGTCGAGGTCTTCCTTGGTCACGTCGTTGCGCTGGGCGTATGAAACCGCGGCCGGCGCGCTGTACGTGTTCTCGGTGAGGCGCGATTCGTAGCTGATCGTGATAGGGTCGTCGATCAGTGCCCAATCCCCGGACAGGTCCAGCGCCATCACAGCACCATCTTCGTGGACACGATGTAAGGGGCCTGAGCGTTAACGGTCTTCTGCAGCGCGTCGATGAGCTTCTGTAGGCCCTCGCGCCACTGGTTCCGGTCAACCCGCTTCCCGTCCAACTCGTAAGACGGCTGCGGGTTCACCGAGTCGGCCGCCAGCGCCGCAGCGTATCCCGCGATGGTGGCGTTCAGGTTGTCGGCAACGGTCGGCATGGTCTAACCCTTCTGCAATCGACCGGAATTCCAGTCGATTAGACGTCCATCGGAATTCCGATGGACCCGATGTCTATGGGAATTCCCATAGACCCGTTGTTACTCCTTCGTACCCCGGTACATGAACCGCGGTTCCTTGGTGAACGGGACGCCGTGTTCACGCGCCACCCAGATCCCGACGATTTCGCGGCGGGCGTCTTCGCTGGAGAGCGGGGCGCTGTTGACCTGGAACGGGATGATCTGGCGGTACCGGAACGCTTGCTTCGGGTCGCCCATGTACCAGCGGGCCGGTGCGTTGGTGGTGCTAACACCGGCCGCGATCAGCCGGTTGTACCAGATGCGGCTCAGGACCACGGGGTTGATGGGCCGGATCAGGCTGCGCTGCGTCTGAGTCAGCGTGTTACCCGTATCCGTCACTCGCCGCACGAACTCCGGGTACAGGACCGATTCCAGGTTCATCTGGCGCTGCGGCATCACGAGCAGTTGAGGCGCCGCGACGGTGATCTCGAACCCGGTGCCGGGGTCCGTGTTCCCCTCGAGGATCTGGAACGCCGTGTCGATGTTCGCGTAGTTCGTGAGCTCGTTGGTGGACGAGTTCGTGTAGTTGTTCGGGATCTCACCGTTCGTCGTCAGGTACGTGTTTGCGGCGTTCCCGTCGCGGCTGTACGTGTTCGTGATGCCCAGCACGCAGTCGGCCTGGCGCACTTCCTTGTTACGCGCGACCGCAGTCCCGGCGTTCTTACAGGACGATTCGAGCATGTCGGTGCGGTCGTAGATGAACGTCTTCTCGTTGATCTGGATGACGTTCCCGTACCGCTGGTTGTCGGGAATCTCGACGTAGGTTTCCTTGAGCCCCACGGTCGGGAACGGCTCACCGTCGAGCAGGTCACCGGACACGCCGCCGTCGTTCATGACGCCGATCATCTTCCCGCCGTTGACTCGCTCCTGTTTCACTTCCATGAGCGAGTCGCCGATGAACTCGGGCGCGGTGTACGCCTCCATCGTGAGGGCATCGACCAGCCCCGCGACGGTATCGGTGAACGCGCTGATCCGGGCGAAGTGCGACGGAAGCACAACCGCGCCCTCGGCCTCGGAGAACGTGCCGAACTGTTCCCGCAGTGCGAACGCGCGGCGAATATCCGAACCGCCCACCTCGCGCCCCAGGAACGTCATCGCGATCTCGCGCGCGTCCAGTTGGAGTGGGTCAATGAGGCGCTCGGCGCGGTTGAGGAACGGCGAGCCGTTGTCGTCCTCGGTGATGCCGAACATCTCGCGCAGTTGCCCGCGGTACCCCGCCAGGCCGCGCCCCTCGTTCATGTTCTGCTCAAGGATCTTCTTGAGCTTGTCGGCTAGGTGAGCCATCGCGGTAGTACCTCGAGCAGTGTGTTGGTGGTGAGCGAGTTCCGATATCGGAATTCCGATATCGAAGGTGTGGGGTTACGCCATCGTCTGCGGGCCGGCGTGCGTGGTCGTCAGGGTGCCAGCCAGTTCAAAGAACAGTTCCGTGGCACCGATTTCCGCGCGCCGGCTGAGCCGCCCGATCGCGAGGTTCGGCGTTGCGACGATCTCGACGATCTGGTCGGCCAGTCCGTCGGCCCCGCCCACACCGGTCCCAGCGATCCCGACGTAGGCCCCGGGATCGGACGCGGAACCGAGGGCCGCACACGGGTACTTGTACTCCCCGCGGCTCGCGATCAGGACGTCGCGCGTATCCCCGGCGATCTTGGCGTCGAGCGCCACGCCCAGGAACACGTCGTGCCCGGCCTCCTGGTTCTGGGCCTTGGTGCCCGCGTCCGCCAGCGCGCTAGCGGGGCTCGCCTTGTTCGAGGCGAGGATGAGGAAGTCGCCGGCGTAGATCGCACTGGCGACGGTACCGGAGACGCGCTTCGGTTGCGGCATGCCGCTGATGAGGCGTCCGGCGTTGCTGTATTTCGCGTCGGCCACGGTTCGTCTCCAGATGCGTGAACGGGGTTATGTGGGCAGTTGTCAACCAGAAGTTGATGACTGGTTCGGTGTTACTTCCGCAGCCACTTCTTGAGCGCGGCCTTGTCCTTGGGCGGCGCGTCGAGTTGGGTTTGCGTGGTGTCGGTCTGCTCGGTTAGGGTCGTCGCCTGAGCCTGTTGGCTCGTGACGTACTTCTTCGGCTTCTGCTGCAG
The DNA here is from genome assembly GCF_001610855.1 of Gemmata sp. SH-PL17. Classification (NCBI taxonomy): domain Bacteria; kingdom Pseudomonadati; phylum Planctomycetota; class Planctomycetia; order Gemmatales; family Gemmataceae; genus Gemmata; species Gemmata sp. SH-PL17. Next base: position 5,534,500 of record NZ_CP011271.1, on the reverse strand, counting down.
CGCCGCGACCGTCTTCGTGAGGTTCGTCACCTGTTCGGTGAGCGCCTTGATCGGGTCGGTTTCGGTCTGCTCCTTGACTGGCGTGGTCGGCACCGCCGCTCCTGCAGCCGCTGCGGGCTTGCTCAGTTCCTGCAGCTTCGCCTTCTTCCCGGCCGCGTCGAGGGCCTCGTCGTTGAGCACGGCCAGAACCGATTGCTCGAACTCGTCGGCCACCGCCGTCGCGTCCGTTTGCTCGCGCAGCGACGTCGCCGTTGCGGGATCGCTCACCAGGTCCACCGATTCAACCTTGTCGATTTTGGTCACCACTTTGACACCCTCTTTCACGTGGAACTGGCCGTCCGCCACGTGGCTGAGGCCAAAGAAGTTCAGGCCGCGCTCCAGGTCTTCCTTGAGCATGGCCGTCATCTGTGCCTGCGATTCCAGGTACACCAGGTCGCCGCGCAACTCCTTCTTGCCCGGCTCGAAGCGGACGTTCTTGAGCCGCCCGAAGCGCTCCGGGGCGTCGCGGTGCTTGATTTTTTCGCGCGCGTGGGAGATGTAGACCGCTTTGCCCTCGTAGAGCGAGACGGCGCCCTTCATCGCGCCCTCGGTGTAGAACCGCTTGTTGCGGCTCTTCTGCCCGAGGATCTTCACGTTGGGGAGTACACCGTTCGCGGGCGCGCTAGCGTCTTCCCAGAGCGCGGTTTCAACGAGCCGCTCGGTTTTGATGAACTGGCCCATTACGCTTCGCTCCCCTGGTCGCGCTTCATCTGGCCGCCTGCGGTCTGCGGTTGCTTCGCCGCCAGGTCCGCTTCCTGTTGCGCGGCTTGCTCTTCCGGCGACGGACCGGCCGCAACGAAGTTGGCTTGTTCCTTCTCGTAATCGAGGCCCTCTTCCGCGCTGATCGTCTGCGGGCTCTTGATCTTCGCCTTCCGCAGGATCTCGTTGCGATGGGCCTCGTCGAGCTTCTGCCGGACGACGGGTACGGTGTAATTCACGTGCAGGTCGATCTGGTCCAGCACGTCCATCGGGATGTTGTCGCGCTCCTGCTCGGCCGCGATCTCAATGACCGCGGTGAGCACATCGTCCACGTACTCGGACAGCACGCTCTGCTCGCCCTCGACGAGCTTGATGAACGGGCTTTCGGCCGTGAGCGACGATGCGTAAGACGACGCGGTCGAGTCGCCGGAGATGAGCCAGTACGGGGCTTCGAGTGCCGCCGCGGTCGCTTCGAGCGAGAGCTTGACGCTCATCGCCGCCGCTTCGGAATTCGGAGAAGGGGGAGGCGGTTGGTACTCCAGCCCCTCCGGGATGTCCTGGACGGTGCCGGGTTCGATCTGCTGATAAGTGACGTCCTGGGTGCCGTTCGGCGTCGAGCGCTGGAACGTGCCCGAGGCCTGCGCCGACTGGAGGCTCTGGATCGCGGTAGCCGGCGCCTGCGCGAATTGCCTGACATATGCGATCGACGCCCGAACCTTCTCGCCTTCACGGGAAGCGTAACGCAGTTTGTTCCCGCCCTGCAGCTCGTCGATGCACGCGGTGAGCGCGGGTAGGCCGCGCTTCTGATTCAGGTTCGTGCCGCGCTTCAGGTGGAAGATGAACTGTGCGGGGACGCGGCGCTCGGTGTTCGTGCTGTAGTCGCGCACGTTGTACGCAACGGGTACGCCGGGGCGATCGGGCCGCGTGAGGATGCCCCAGGACCACGGCCCCTCAAAGGACTGGCCCTCCGGTGGAACGATCGAATCCGGCTCGACGAACTTCACGGCCGTGATACCGTCGTCCATCGGCGTGAGCTCGATGAAGCACTCGCCGTCGGTCAGGTACCGGCGGTAGATCTCCCGCTCGATGATCTTCCAGCGCGAGGCCTTCTTGAACTCGTCGAGCAATGCGGTCACGGCCTTGGCCAGCGCAGGCGGGGCTTCCTTGTCGGGGTCGGTGCTTTGCACTTCCTGCGCGCTACCGCACCCGACGACGTAGCGGCCCATGCCGTTGATGCCGCCCGATGCGTTCGGGTTGCGCTCGTACAGGTAGCGAGAGACGTGGCGGACGCGGTTGAGTTCCTGGAGCGTGCGGATCGTCTGGAGCTTGTCCGGGAACAGTTCCGGACCCCAGACCGGCGTGAGCGGGCGGCCATTCCACGTGTTGAGTTCGTAATCCGAGACGGGGGTGCCGTAGATGTCCGATTGGGACGCCTCTTTCAGCGTCCCGCGGAACCAGTTGACCGGGTTGAGCTTCGCCCAGAACGACATGGGACACGTGCCCTGTTGCGCGCGGTAATACTGAATGCTACGCCGTTGCGCGTTGGGGCGCAAGTCGGGGGAGCTATGTGCGAAGCACCTTGTTGTCGCTGGGCCGCTTTGTACCGGTGAGGAGGAGATTGAGGGCTTGCGTGGCCATGCTGACGGCGTCGGGGCCGTCGTCGTGTGCCCCGTTGGGGATCTCCTTCATCTGCTGGAGCGTGAGTTTGTTCGAGACGGTTTGCCCGACGAAGTGCAGCCGCTTCTGTGCGAGGAGCGGCCCCAGATCCACCTGAATGCGCGCGTGCTTGCTCTGGTCCGACGGTGTCAGGTGCAGGTCGATCGGCACGTCTAGTCCGACGGCGTTCAAACGCTCCTGGATCGCGAGCCCGACGGCCTCCTGGAACTGGTTCGATTCGATGATGAACCGGCGGTACGGGCGCCCCTCGTTCTTGGCTGCGCCGACGATCGCGACCGCACGTGCGTAGAGCGCCGGGAGCGGTTCTCGCGCGAGGTGCATCGTGGCGTAGATGTGGCGGTCGCTGAACAGCGACAGGTCGCAGAACGCGCCGTAGTCGCCGGCCTTGCCCGTCTTGCTCTTCGAGGGGTCGAGCGAGAGGACGCGGAACTCTTCGCGGTTGCGGCTATTGAACGGCAGTTCTTCCACCCACATCCACGGCCCGAAATACTCGTCCGGGAACGCGCGCAACGAGCCGTCGCCAGTGGGCGAGCAGTTGTAGAGCGCGTCCCAGATGTGGGACTGGCCGCGCAGCTCGAACGCGCGCTTCTTGGCCTCGTACCACTCCTGGCTGTACTTCGAGAGGAACAGGCCCTCCCCTTCGGCGCGCCCGAGTGCGTCGTCGGCTTCCGCGATCGCGGGGAAGCGCAACCGCACCCACTGGTCCGCTTCGTTCGCGAGCAAGCGCCCGAACAGATCGTCGGGGTGCCACGGCGTACCGATGAGGATCACGAACCCGTCCGGCGTGAGGCGCGTTTCGGCCGCGGCGCTGTACGTGTCCCACACCTTATCGCGTATGCGGATGGAACCGCTGTCCTCGCTGCCCTTGAACGCGTCGTCAATGATGATGCCGGTCGCGGCCCGGCCGGTGACGGTGCCCTGGATGGAGGCGCTGTACATGTGCCCGTCGGACGTGGTGCGCCAGTTGTTCTTGGCGTTACTGTCGCGGCGGACCTGGAGGCGCCCGGACGGGTCGAGGTGTTCGCGGAACTCGTTCACGTAGTCACGCGCGATGCTGCCGTGGCCGCTGGCCAGTTCCGCGCCGTAGGAGAGCAACATCAGCTTCGCGCTCGGATCTTGCGCGAACACGATCGGGGGGAACAGGCGGGACGCGATGAGGGATTTAGCGTGCTGTGGGGGCAGTTGGATCATCAAACGGCGACAGGGTTCCCCGTTCGGAAGGGTCAGTTGCTTCGCCAGGAGCTTCAGGAGGTTCCCCTGGAGCGCGTGGTGGCACCTCGCCCACTTGTAGTGCGGGTGCGTCAGCCGCGCCAGAGCCAAGGGCGTGAGACACTGCATCGCAAGCCTCGTCGAGCGCGAGCGCGGCCGCCATCACCTTCGGGTCGGAGAGTGCGGGCGGCGGGGGCGTGGTGGAAGAACTCGTCACGGACACCTCGCGCGGGAGCAGGCGCCCGAGCAGCCGCGCGAACTCGACCGGGTTGGTTCGGCCGAGGTGCACGAGCCAGCGGACGCCACCGAGTTTGTCGAACGCGGCAAGAACCGAATCACGCACCGTCTTCGTGGACTTGTTCAGCGCGCCCTTCGGGCGGCCCTTGCCCGCATTAGGTGGTGGTTGTTTCACAGTAAATTCGCCTATTTTGCTGATTATGCGGCCAGTTTGGTGCGGGGGCGGGGCCGTGGCACCTGAACGCGCTGAGGGATGAGGCCCTCGCGCTTCAGGTGCGCGAAGGTGGCGTCGAGGTCGCGCCCGGGTGTGTCGGGGTCGTAGAAATCGGTGAAGGCCTCGATCGCGCGACCCGCGGCAAGAGCGGCGCGGTCAAGGGAGCCGTACCTACTCGCGGGAAAAGTACCCAAGCTGATTTGCTGGGACGGCGGCCCGATATTGACTCGGGCCTGGTAACACCGGCTCTTGACGAATCGAACGCCGGCGGGGAGCGTGCGATTAACCTGGCTGCGCGGCTGCTGAAACGGTGCGCCGTTAACGAACCACGTGTCAAGGTCGTATCGCGACGGGATCGAATACGCGAAGTCGGAGCCGGTACCGGGACTCGGCTTAATGGCACTCAGATGAGCAACGGGCACGGGCGTGAAACGGCCGTCGGCGGAGCGGAGACCGGTAAACCCGTTGGTGAGTTGTTTCGCGTACTCGCGTTTGGCCTCCCTGAGGAGACTGGCGTACGAGTAAGTGATGAACCGGACGCCCAAAGAGGGATCGAACGAAGCGGCCGCCCCGCAGAGCTGGAGCGCGAGGTGGCTGAGCAGGTCCTCGCGCTGGTGAGCCCAGCAACGGGCGGCACGCTTGACGACGTGCTTCAGCATCGGCATGTGCCGCTCGACCAGGGCGCGCTGCTCGTCGGTGAGTCGCTTCATCGTGGTCTCGGACGCGAGGTTCAGGTGTTCGGATCCGAACACCTGATCCGGATCATCAGTGAGTCGCTTCATCGTGGTCTCGGACGCGAGGGGCGTGAGACCAGGATAGCGCTCCCAGTTCCGGAGCGCAACAGGGCCGGGTGTGGGGAGCCGAAACAGGGGGTACCCCACCCCCAAACCACTCCTCCACTACTACACTACATATATTATTATATTATATATATTATATAAGCAAGTGGATTGGCGAGAGAGAGACTGGTGTAGTGGTGGGGTACCGGCGGGGGTATGGGGTGTGGTGTGTCGAGTGCCCGAGTCCCTATTCGTCGCCCCGGAAGTCGGGTAATTCCGGTCGTGGCTTCCAGGTATGGCAGGGACCGGGACCGGACCACCAAGCGCCGGGTGCGTACACGGAATTACTGTGAGAAATGACCCCCTCTTCCTTGAGCCGGGCCTTGGCGAATTTGAGGTTGTCGAATGTGAAGCCCTCGGCGCGCCCGGCCTCGGCGATCTCACTAGATGGGTAAGCGTACTTCTGCAGGAAGTTCCGGAGCCACTCTTTGCACCGGTCGAGCTTGGTTTGGCCGTTATCCGATCCGGTGCCCGACTCCTTGCGGGTTGGGGGCTTCATCGCCTGGTTGGGATCGACGGTGCGAGGCGGGTCGAATTTGACGCGGCGCAATTGAGAGCGAAGTGTCTGCCGATCGGTGGCATTAAGATGGTGGCACTCGGGAGCTGCAAAAAAGGCATCCATTTCAGCATCGGTGAGCGGAACGAGGGAAAAGGGGATCGTGGAACGGTCGAACCCGGGCAGGTTCTCTTTGACGGGCATGAAGAGCCTCCTGCTAGAATCTTCGGGATCCTCGGAGACGGCATACGCGGCGCGCACCGTGTCACGGTAAGCGGCACTCCCCGCGAAGCGGTCAACGGCGTCGCCAGTGGACTTATTGAGGTGCGCGATCATCACGATCGTGACGCCTTTGGATTCTGCCAACTCACTCAAGGGATCAAGGACTAATCGCAACTCACTCGCACGATGGTCATCGACCTTGGCGCGGCCCACATAGGACGCGATCGGATCGAAGATAACGAGCTTAATGTCGGGGGACTGTTCGAGTCGTTCGCGGAGAACTCGGATGTGATCCGGGGTGAGCATGAACTCGGATTTGCAAGGGCCGCGCTCGACACCGTCGACAAAGGCAACGCGAAGCAAATCGGCTTGGGCCGCAAGAAGCCCGGGAAGCGCGGTATCGTCGGCACCGTCTTCCGAGGCGAAGAAGAGCACCTTCGCGCGAACGGGATCAGGATAGGAGAGACCGAGCGCACAGCGGCCCGCGGAGATGTCGGCCGCGATCGCCCGCCAGAGCGTGCTCTTTCCGCTACCGCCGCGCGCGCCACAGAGAATGAGCTTGCCAAGGGGAATGCGGCCCGGGACAAGGTACTGCATGGTCTGTATCCTCCTGCCAGCAAAAGGAATGACATTAAGAGCAAGCTTGGGCACGGCCGCAGGTTCGTCGGGGCGATGAAGTTTCACCTCGGGCCTCGGCTGCGCGAGTCTTGCTGACACCTCGTCGCGAATATTCATGATGAGCGGGTCTTCGTTATGGCCCCGACGTGCGAAGCCAGTTGAAGGAGGGCGTCTTCGAGTTCCTTGATGCGGAGCTCTTGTGAATCGAGTTGATCGCGAAAAGCGGGATACAAGTAGAGCTCGAGCGCCGCAGGGGACCACATCTTGGCGAACCTGAGGTCCATCAAGAGCGCGTTCGCGCGATGATGCTGGAACGACACGATATCGGCCTGGCACTTGTCCCGCCGAAGTTCGGCCTCGGCGCGCTGACTCGCAGTGCCATTGATGAGCGCAACATGGTGATCGCGGTTCGCGTCGTCGAACGCGAGGAGCAGCTTCGCGTAGGTCGAGAACGGCTCACCCAAGGCCTCGATTCGATCAACGGGCTCGCCCGGTTCGGGCAAGGACCGGACGGAATGCGTTGCGTCTTGAGCGAGCCGTACCACGATGGAACTCAACTTCGGGTGTGGATCTTGGCGAAGGACCGGGAATCAGTTCGCGCCGAGAAGAGCGCCCATCTCAGCACTGGCCGCTGCCTGGGCGCGGGTGCGCTGCGCGGGAGTTTCGCGATTGCGGATCTGACCCGAGACCGGAGGAGTCTCGTTCTGAGCCGCAATAAAGCGGATGACGGCCTGCTTGGAGGTGACGATCGAACCAGCCAGTCGGATGTGCTCGAGGTGAAGGCGGGTGCCGTCGGGTAGGACGATCCCGTCAAGGCAGTGGCGGCGAACGGTCGCGTAATTGGTTTTGCGGCCGTAGAGTTTGGCCGCGTCCTTCATGCTGATAAGCCCCTCGTCGGTGAGAGCCTCGACGAGTTCAGCAAGTGGCTTGATAAGTTGTTGCCTGTGAAGTGTAGTAGCATCGACTTTCAATCCATCCATGTCGGCAACAATCAACTCGGCCTTGGCGGACATAAAGAGCCTCCTGTGTTGAGACACCTCATTTATGCACGCTTATCGGCGCTAGGCAAGTACCGTAGAAGTGCTGCGAAGTGCTAGTAAGCACTGTTAGTCATGAGTAGTAGTGGAAGTGGTGAGATGGCCGAAGTATGACAAGATGCGACAGGAGATACAAGATCGCGACATCAAGGAGCGTCATTGGGATGTCAAGAAACGCAAAGGCCGCACGATGTTAATTCAAGTGCCTATCCAGTGACTGTTCAGTGCGTGATGGCGCCCCAACTGGGGCGCCATCCGTGGTCCGCCTGTGGCCTCACATCCGGAGTATTCGGACCAAGATTTTTTTGGAATGTTCGGCGACCGCGAGCGGATCAACCCACTTCGCGGGCCACCTGTAGCGCTCGTGCCAGATCGCGCTCGGCGTAAACTTGCGTCACATTCGCGCTCGCGTGCCCGAGGAGCACCTGGGCCGCTTCGAGACCGAATCGCCGGCGGACATCGGTCGCGTAGGCGTGCCGGAGCTGGTTCGGGTGCCAGTGCGGAACCAAGGCCTTCAGGGCCGCCTTACGGACGGCCTGGCTGAATGAGTGGGCAGAGTACTGGGCCGCGGGTACGCGCAGCGGGGTGGGGTTCCGACGTGAGACTTGCGAGGGCGGCACTTTGGTTTTACGCCGGGTGCGAGACAGCGCGAATCGCTCTTCACGAGCCCGGGCGGGACTGAATACGGGCGCTGCGGGCTCGACCGGGCGCGCATCAAGGAAAGCGCGGAGAACAAGTTGGGCGCGCGGACCGAACGGAATGACGCGATCGAACCCGTGGTGCTCCGTCTTGTGAACCACGGGGCGATAGAGCCAAACGGCGTCGGACGCATCGACATCGGCCATGCGGAGCGCGCAGATCTCGCCGGGGCGGCACCCGGTGAGCCGCTGGAGCTCGATCATCGCGGAAATGTGCGCGTTGAGGAACCGGAGCGTCGCGGTGACGTGGTGCGCCGGAACCGGGGTGATAGGGTCCGTCTCACGGGCCTCGGTGCGGCCGCGCTGTAAGCCCTTCAGTGTGCGAAGCGCCTCGAAGACCGTGACGGGAACGAGTTCTTCGGCGACGGCCCATTTGAACGCGCGAACGATCCGCCCGATGCGCTGATTGACCACGTTGCGGGACAGGCCGGTTTTGACCATCTCGGCGCGAACGGTCGCGAGGGCGCGCGGGCCGAAGTCGGAAGCCGGGATGTGGCCGTAGAGCGCGTGGAGCGGGCGCGCGGCCCGCCGGAACTCGTTGTACTCCTCGGACGGTTTGCCGGTGCGGGTCACGTAGTGCTTCGCGGCGTGCGCGAAGAACGCGAGCATGACCTGATCGATCGTAGTTGGGGGAGTACGAGGCGATTTACCGCGGACGGGAACAGAAGGTGAATGGGACAGTTCCGCGATGATTCGCGCGAACTCGGCGCGACTTTCCGGGGAATTGAATTTGCCAAGGCTAACCCACCGACCGTTGACCCAGCACCGGGCGAGACCGGTTGCTTTGTGGTGCTTATATGTGGGGGTCGGGTTCTTGGGACGGGCCATGCGGAGCACTCCGTTGAGGAGTTTCCGGGAGGGGCTCCCAGAAACTCGGCTCTTCGGGCTGCTCCGTAGACCACCTACGGGTTGGCGTAAACGCCTCAGCCGATTGGACTTCTGTCAGTGCCCCCTCTCGGGCTCGAACCGAGGACCCGCTGATTAAGAGTCAGCTGCTCTACCAACTGAGCTAAAGGGGCTTAACGCTCATTATTCTGGGGAAACCAGGCCCGCACTTCAAGGGGGCCTCGTCGAAAACTTCACTTCTCAGACACACGATTCCTCCCTCGGGTTCGCCCCCGCTTTCGCACGCGCCCGCGAACCGCCGCGAACCACTGACGCCCCCGGACCCGTCTCCATACGATGTCCGCATTCGATTCTCAGTGAAACACAAGGCCCCCGCCATGCTCGTTCCGCTGTCCTGGCTCAAAGATTACGTCCCGCTCCCGGCCGATCCGGGCGCGCTCGTCGAGCGCCTGACGATCGCCGGACTGGAATCGTCGGGGGTCAAGGTCTTTGGGTTCCCCGTACAAGGGACGCTCCGCGTGAAGCCGGAGGACGCGGGGCTCGTGTGGGAGCGCGACAAACTCGTCGTCGCGCAGGTACTCGAAATCACCAAACATCCCAACGCCGACAGTCTCAAACTCGTCAAACTCGACCTGGGCACGGGCGCGCCGAAGACCGTCATCACCGGGGCCGAGAACATTGCTGTCGGCCAGAGCGGGATGAAGATCATCCTCGGGCTGTGCGGGTCGCAGTACTTCTTCACCGGTAAAGACGGCAAGAAGACCGTCATGACTCTGGTACCGAAGCGCTTGCGCGAAATCGACAACGACGCCATGTGCATGTCCGACTTCGAGTTGGGCATCGCCGAGGAGAGCGAAGGCATCATTATCCTCGACGACGCGGACGCGGCTCCGGGCACCCCGGCCCAGGACGTGCTCGGTGAGATCGTCGTCGAACTCGACATCCTCCCGAATATGGCCCGGTGCCTCTCGATGATCGGCATCGCGCGCGAGGTGGCCGCGCTCACCGGCGTGAGTGCCACGATCGCCGAACCAAAGGTCGAAACGGTCGCGGAGAGCATTGAGGGTAAGGTTCGCGTCGAGATCGCGGACCCGAAACTGTGCCCGCGCTACACCGCGACCGTCATCCGCAACGTGACGCTCGGGCCGGCCCCGCGCTGGATGCGCTCGCGCCTGCACTACGCGGGCATGCGCCCCATCAGCAACGCGGTCGACATCACCAACTACGTGATGCTCGAACACGGCCAGCCGCTACATGCCTTCGACTACGACGTGCTCGTAACGCGCGCCGGCGGTAAGGCCCCGACGATCATCGTGCGCCCCGCGAAGCCCGGTGAGGTGCTCAAGACGCTCGACGGCCAGGACCGTGAACTGTCGCCCGAGAACCTCGTGATCGCCGACACCGCCGGGCCGATCGCGCTGGCCGGCGTCATGGGCGGCGCGGAGACGGAAGTCGGCGCCGCGACCAAGACGATCCTGCTGGAGAGCGCGTGCTTCGACTTCGTCAGCGTGCGCAAGACCGCCCGCCAGTTCAACCTATTCAGCGAGGCGAGCACGCGGTTCAGCCGCGGCGTTCACCCCGAACAATCGCTCCTGGCCGCGGTCCGCGCCGCGCAACTGTTCCACGATCACGCCGAGGGGGAAGTTCTCACGGGCGTAGTCGACGAGTACCCCGCGCCGCTGCCCCCACAGGTGATCGACCTCGACCAGAACGAGATCCGGCGCCTTCTGGGGTTCGACATCCCGAGCGCCGAAGTCGTCCGCGTGCTGACCGCGCTCCAGTTCCAGGTTGAGCCGGACGGGGACGACGCCTGGACCGTTACGACCCCGCCCACGCGCCTCGATATCCAGGCCGGTGCCGCGGACCTCATTGAAGAACTGGCCCGCGTGTACGGGTACGACAACCTGAAGGAGCGCCTGCTCCCGCTCGAACTCCCGGAGCCGAAGGGCAACCCGGACCTGGAGGGCGAGGACCGCGTGCGCGACCTGCTTGCCGACCAGGGGCTGCAAGAAGCGATCACGTACTCGCTCAGCAGTTTGGAAGCCGAAGCGAAACTGGGGGCGGGGCAGAACCCCTCCCCAACCCCTCCCCTAAACGGAGAGGGGCTTAAAACCGCCGATGATTTTTCTCCCCCTTCCTTCCTAGGGAAGGGGGTTGGGGGGTTAGGTTCTGCTGATTTCGTCGCGCTACTGAACCCGCTCTCGCCGGAGCGCGGGGTGCTGCGGCGCACGCTGCTCCCGGGGCTGCTCGCGGTCGCGCAGAAGAACCTCGAAGCCGCCGACAGCGTCGCCATGTACGAACTCGGGTTCGCGTATCTGCCCGTACCCGGCGCGAGGCTCCCGCGCGAACCGCGGAAACTGGCCATCGTCTTGTGCGGCCGGCGCACCGGGGCCGCGTGGGACGACCCGCAGGGCGCGGTCCCGGCGCGCTACGACTTCTACGACCTCAAGGGCGTGGTAGAGGCCCTCACAAGCGACCTGCACCTGTCCAGCGTCACGTTCGCGGCGACCGGCACCGTGCCCTGGCTGCACCCGATGCGGGCCGCCGAGCTGCGCGTGAACGGCACCGCGGTGGGCGCGTTCGGCGAACTGCACCCGAAGGTCGCGGCGCAGTTCCTGCTCGGGGACCGGGCCGTGCAGGTGGCCGAATTGGACCTCGAAGCGGTACTCGCGGCGGTGCCCGCGCGCTACGGGTACAAGCCGTTCAGCACGTTCCCGCCCGCGAAGCGCGACGTGGCGGTCGTGGTGGCCGACGCGACCCCGGCCGAGGCGGTGCTGGCCGAGATCCGGGCCGCCGGGGGCGAGTTGCTCACCGACGCGGCCCTCTTCGACGTGTACCGCGGGACCGGGCTGCCGGACGGCACGAAGAGCCTGGCGTTCGCGCTGACGTACCAGGCCCCCGACCGCACGCTCGGCGAGAAGGAGATCGTGAAGGCCCACGAGAAGGTCGAGGGCCGGCTGCGCCATGTGCTCAAGGCCCAGATCCGAGGGAAGGATCTGGCGTAACGGCCGTTGTTCAGCAGATTTCACCGCGGAGGGCACGCGAGGGCACGGAGAAAGACCGGAGCAGAGATCGTTCCTGTTTCTCGTCTTCTCCGCGCCCTCGCGTGCCCTCCGCGGTGAACCTTTCTCCCTCCCGCGCGGCTAACATTTGCTCACATTTCCGGACCGGGCCGCCGCGCACTGCGATTTCTCCCGGGAAAAACGACATCCGTCGCTCCCAACGGCTAACATTCGTTGTTTGTGACCTCACGCCCATTCGTACCGGAGGCGCCCGTACTCTCGTGGGATTTTACGATATTGGTAGATGTGACATCAATATCAGTAGTGGAAATAAATATAATTTTCTAATAAAGTGTGGGCGCGTCATGGGAATGTACCCGATCGACGAACTGGCGGGATCCCTCGTTCGCCGGCTCTCACTACGGGAGCGCGCCCTCATAACCCGGCAACAGGCACTCGACGGATTGCTCGCGGCCGTCGTCTGGACGGTTCACGACCACCCGAACCAGCGCCCCAAAATCGTTGCGGCCTTGAGCACCCTCACGCCGACCGTCGCGGCCGAATTGATCGTGTGGTTGGCGCACAAGCGGGCCGCCGATGGAACTTGGCTTTGGCCCCCGACCGGCGGGCACGGCGACTCAGGAGGCTCCACAAAGTTCACGTCAGCCGGCCCAAATCAAGTAGCGGTGTACCAGACGGTGATTCGCTTGCTAAGGGGACGCGTCGCCGATCGCCCCGGTACAGACTTCGCCCCCGACCAGGAGCGCACGCGGACCGAGCGCCGCCGAGAACTCCTGGACGCCGTGCGCGAACACGCGCTACCTTTGGGACCGTTCGGCGATCTCGACGAGCGCAACCGCTTGGAGCGAGGGTGGCAAGACACGTTGACTGAAGAAGACTGTCTTGAGTTGCTCCGATGGCTACGGGGAACAGACCTGACTACCCGCGCGGACGTATGGGATCGGGGCGCGGTCGCAGAAATCCCGTACCATGTCGGCCGGGTCGGGCGCCGGTGCGGTGGGCCGCGGTTACTCTCTTTCCTGCTGGATCTTTTGGGCGACGCACTGTTGTATGAGCCTGCATTTGATGTGATCTTCGAGATCGAAGAATCTGTCGAGTACGAAAACCTGTTGGCAGGTGCAACCGTTGGATCGGTCCCGATTCACGTCGAACTCGCACGGATGGCGACACCGATTCAGGCCGAACGGCTCCGGCACGTGGCGTGTTCGCCCGGCCACTCTCACAATGCCCGTACCGCAATCCGGGACATCCTACGTAACATTGCGCTGATCCGTGGTGCCCCATCCCGGTTCGTCATGTTCTCCCCGGATTGGCGCACTGACACTGCGGTCGCGATCGCAAGGCGGGTGTCCGAGTCCCGCGACTTTTCTGCGCTGCCCGTTCTGGCCGATGCGTTACAAGACGCGGGCTGCGACAATAATGACGTGCTAAACCACTGTCGCGAACCGGGTGCCCATGTGTGCGGGTGCTGGGTCGTCGACCTGGTGTTGGACAAGGGGTGAGGGCTGCCGATGACCGAAGCCGAGTGGCTCGCGTGCGAGGAGCCCGGGAAGATGTTTGAGTTTCTTCGGGGGTAAGGTAACCGCCCGGAAATTGCGGCTCTTGTTGTGTAGTTCGGCGCGCCTCCTTCCGGCCGTACTCATGTCCGATGATCTGGTTGAGTCATTGAGTTGCGCCGAGAGGCACGCAGACGGACTAATTTCATTGGATCAATTGAACGCATTTCGTAATGGGCGCGCCGTCCCCCGTTCACGACGTAGGGCTCGGGAATACAGTAGCCTCGTGTTGTGTTCTCAGGGCATGTTGTGGGAGTCGTGCCAAAATTTCTGCGCCGAAATTGTTCGCGCGCGGATCACTGCGTTTGAGGCGTCAAATTGGGACAAGCGAAAAGAGGACCGGATGAGACTCCTGAGCGCGGAGCGCCCGATCGTTACGAACTTGATCCGCGACCTCTTCGGCAATCCGTTCCGCCCCGTGTCCTTCTCACCCGCATGGCGCACGTCCACTGTTCTCGCGCTCGCCTCCCAGATGTACGAGTTACGTGACTTCAGCGCGTTACCCATTCTGGCGGATGCGCTCCAGGACGCGGGCAGCGACAGTACGGGTGTGCTGGACCACTGCCGCGGCGCCGGGCCGCACGCGCGCGGGTGCCGGGTCGTGGACCTCGTGTTGGGCAAAGAATGAGGGCGCCGGTAACCGAAACCGAGTGGCTCACGGGCCGGTACCCGTGGCACGCGCTCGAGAACCTGAAAAACGAACCCGGGAAGCGCAAGCGGCGCCTGTTCGCGTGCGCGTGCTGCTACCGGCTCATGGACCTGTACCCGACCACCGAGGCGCGGGCCGCGGTGGTCGCGGCGGGGCAGTTTACAAACCTTGACCGGGTGCCTTCCGTAAGTCACCCGGGATGAGCGGCAGTGGTCGCCGACCGCCACACGAAACTGGGGTGAACCCGTGCCTTCGCTGCCGACGCCCGTTCTGCCCAAGCGACTCCCGCACGGCCCGCACCCGGCCGTCGCGGCCGACCACGTCTCGCCGCTGCTGGTCGAGGCATCCGCCGCCGACCCCGACGCGGCGCTCCAACAGTTCGGCACCTCGGCGGCGGGGCTGGCGGACGAGGAGGCCGAGCGGCGGTTGCGGGAGAACGGCCCGAACGTCGTGGCCCGTGACGAGCGCCACCCGCGCATCCGCCTGCTCCGCAAGGCACTCGTCAATCCGCTCGTCATCCTGCTGGTCGTGCTGTCCGCCTCGTCGTTCCTCACCGGCGACCCCCGCGCCGGGTGCGTCATCCTCCTGATGGTGCTCCTCGGGGTCGTGGTGCGGTTCGTCCAGGAGGCCCGCGCCGACTCCGCCGCGGCCAAGCTCCGGGCGATGATCAGCGTTCACGCCACCGTTCGCCGCGGCGGGCGGGCGCGCGAGGTGCCGGTCGCGGACCTGGTGCAGGGGGACGTGGTCGAACTCGCGGCCGGGGACATGATCCCGGCCGATGTGCGGCTCCTCGCGTGCAAAGACCTGTTCGTCACCCAGGGCGGCCTGACCGGGGAGTCGTTCCCGGTCGAGAAGTTCGCGGCCCGGGAGGACGCCGCCGGCCGGTCGCCGCTCGAACGGACGAACGTCTGCTACCTGGGCACCAGCGTCGAGAGCGGGGCCGCCACCGCCGTCGTCGTGGCCACCGGGCTGACGACCTTCCTCGGCGGTATCTCCACCACCCTCGTCGAGCCGCAACCGCCGACCAGCTTCGACCGCGGGGTGACCCGGTTCACGTGGCTGATGATCTACTTCATCTTCGTCATGGTCCCGACCGTCTTCCTCATCAACGGGCTGACGAAAGGGGACTGGGCCGGGGCGTTCTTCTTCGCGCTGGCGGTCGCGGTCGGAATGACCCCGGAGATGCTGCCGATGATCGTCGCCGTGTGCCTGTCCAAGGGCGCGATCGGGATGTCCCGTAAACGGGTGATCGTCAAGCGGCTGAACGCGATCCAGAACCTGGGGGCGATGGACGTCCTGTGTACGGACAAGACCGGCACCCTGACCCAGGACCGGATCGTCCTGGAGAAGCACTGCGACGTGACCCTGAAAGAGGACGACGAGGTGCTGCTCCTCGCGTACCTCAACAGCCACTTCCAGACCGGGCTGAAGAACCTGATGGACCGGGCGGTACTGTCGCACGCCGAGGTCCACGCGCACCCGTCGTTCGCGGACTACGCCAAGGTCGACGAGATCCCGTTCGACTTCTCCCGCCGCATGATGTCGGTCGTGGTCGAACGGCCCGGGGCCGGGCACCGGCTGATCTGCAAGGGCGCGCCGGAGGCGCTCTACGAGCGGTGCGCGAACTTCGAACTCGACGGCGAGATTCAGCCCGTCAACCCGATGTTCCGGGCGGACCTCAAAGAGGAGTTCGACCGGCTCAGTGCCGACGGGTTCCGCGTGCTCGCGGTCGCGTACCGCGACTTCGACGCCCGGCCGGCGTACTCGAAGGACGACGAACGGGACCTGACGCTCCGCGGGTACGTGGCGTTCCTCGACCCGCCCAAGGACACGGCCCGTGCCGCGATCGCCGCGCTCCGGGCGGGCGGTGTCGCGGTCAAGGTGCTGACCGGGGACAACGAACTCGTCAGCCGGAAGATCTGCCGAGACGTGGGCATCGCCACGGACGCGGTTCTGGTGGGCAATCAGGTCGAGGGGATGTCCGACGCGGAGTTGGCGGCGGCGGCGGGCCGGGCGACGCTGTTCGCTCGGCTGTCCCCGGCCCACAAGCAGCGGGTGATCCGGTGCCTACAAGGGGCCGGGCACGCCGTCGGGTTCCTGGGCGACGGGATCAACGACGCCCCGGCGCTGCGGGGCGCCGACGTGGGCATCTCGGTGGACACCGCGACCGACATCGCCAAGGAATCGGCGGACGTGATCCTGCTGGAGAAGGATCTGTTGGTGCTGGAAGAGGGGGTGCGGGAGGGGCGGAAGGTGTTCGCCAACATCCTGAAGTACGTCCGGATGGGAGCGAGCTCGAACTTCGGGAACATGTTCAGCGTCCTCGGCGCGAGCGCGTTCCTGCCGTTCGTGCCGATGCTCCCGATCCAGGTTCTGGCCAACAACCTGTTGTACGACTTCTCCCAGGTCGCGATCCCGACCGACGACGCGGACCCGGAGCAGGTGGCCAAACCGCGCCCGTGGTCGATCGGCCAGATCACCCGGTACATCCTGTTCATCGGCCCGTGCAGTTCGGCCTTCGACTACGTCACGTTCTTCATCATGCTCTACGGCTTCGGGTGCTGGGACCCGGCCAACGCGTCGGTGTTCCAGACCGCGTGGTTCGTCGAGTCGCTGCTGACGCAGACACTGATCATCCACGTCATCCGGACGAATCGCATCCCGTTCCTCCAGAGCCGGGCCAGTTGGCCGCTGATCGTGTCCACGATCGCGGTGATGCTCGTCGGGGCGTCCCTGCCGTTCTCCCCGGTCGGCCCTCTGCTCGGGTTCGCCCCGCTGCCGCTGCTGTACTGGCCGCTCCTCGCGCTGATCCTGTTCGGGTACGTCCTGCTCACGCAGGTGGTGAAGACGTGGCTGGTGCGGAAGAGCTGGGTAACCGGGTAGCGGGAGGAGGTTACTCGAGTCGAGATGGGTTCCCTTACACGCCGCCGTGCCGCCCGCTCAGCCCTCCTGATTTCGGTCCTCTCACCTGGGACTTACCACTATTACGGCGGCGCGCAAGGTGCGCGGGGCGGAAGCGCTGAAAATCTCAGCCAATCGTTGCCTGAACGCCCTCAATCAATGCGTACCTTGCGCCGCCGTAATATACCGTCCGCGCGAGCGGTATTCAAAAGTCACTGACCTCGCGCAATGGGTTCAACCCCGACGACGCGAGGGGCAACGGCGGGCGCTGCGAGAGTGAGACGCGCAACCGATGTGGACCGTGTAATCGGAGCGACGGGTCGGCAACATCCGAGGTCGCCGCCGGGACTGCTGTCGGGCACGCACCGCACAACTAGCATGTATAGAAGTGATATCCAGGGCGAGGTTTCTTGGCGACGGACCAACCACCTCTTCGGATAGACAACTTTTTGCAGTCGCTCGGGACGGGGCGCGCGAAGAAGTGATTGGCCGCGAAGCGGGCCGGACTGTAGCGACGGTGCACTACTCCGTCATCGGACCTGCACGTTCCCCGGGATCGATCCGTTCGCCCGCCCCGGGGCGCATTGATGGGGTCGTTCGCGTTGAACGAGAAGTCAGCGATCGGGCCGTTGTCGGATTGGTTGCCGAGTCGCAGGTTGTCGAATCGAACGCGGAACACGTCAATCGCGCCTGCTACGGCAGGCTGAACTCTATCCACGCACCCCACTTCGGGCCTGCCGATCCGCCACCGTTCGTATGCAGTACCCGATTTCGCAAGAAGTCGAACATTCGATTTTATAAACGAAATTTTGATTGAAATGGCAACTGACTTATTTGGCGTCGTGACACGCCGCCGACGGGCCAACTGACCGCCAGAAGGGTCAAGTCATCCGATTGGGGCACTCGCCGGCGACCGCGGCGCCCGCCTCGAATACCCCCGCACCCGTGCGGCCGAGTTACTGGGCATCAGCCGCCGGCAACTGTTCGACAAGGTTCGTGCTTACGGCCTCGACGGATGATCGTGGGCGCTTGTGCCGCACGCTCTCACCGTTTTCTCACTAGCATCTGCCGGTCCCCATCTCTAGCATCTCTATTCGATTCCGATCGTGCGTAGACGCACGAATCCCGCCACCGCACCTTATGAGCACCGGAAGCGAACTCCCGATCGCCCTGCGCGCCGCGTACCTGGCCCTCCACCGACAGTCGGAGGCGCAGTTCGCGGCCCACTCCGACTACGGCCTCGAATCCTTCCGCCCGACTGACGGCGCGGAGTTGTGGGAACACGCCTGGCCCCTCGGGGGCGGGAACCGTGCGACGCAGCCGCTGGTTCTGTCGGACACGGACGTGATAATTGGCACCGGGGTCGGTGGGGACCAGGGGGTGCGGCGGCTCCGGGTAATAAAGACGGGCGACGCCTGGGACGTCAAGACCGTGTGGAGCACGCGGGGCGCGCGGCCGTACTTCAATGACGGCGTGATCGTCGGCGGGCACTTCTACGGGTTCGACGACGGCCGGTTCTGTTGCGTCGACCTGGCGAACGGCAAGCAGGTGTGGAAGGACACGGCCTACGGTCACGGGTAGGTGTTCGCGCTGGCGAACCAGGCGCTGTTGCTGGTGCAGGCAGAAAGCGGGGCGGTGGCGCTGGTGGAGGCGAGCCCGGCCGACTTCAGCGAACTGGCGAAGGTGCCGGCCCTGACCGGAAAGACCTGGAACCATCCCGTTGTGGCTCACGGCTTCCTGTACGTCCGGAACGGCCAGGAGGCTGCGTGCTTCCGCCTACCGACGAAGTGAACTTCGTCTGGGGCACCGCCTCGGTCGGTGCCAGAAATGCAATTCGATCACAGACCGAAGCCTTCGGATCGAGCCCTCGATAGGGGCCGAAGGCTTCGGGTGAGTGCAACTTCACTACAGCAAGCAACCAAACGAAAAAGCCCCGCGACATCACGCCGCGGGGCTTGGGAGAGTGCGCATTCGAGACGAGATGTAATCGCTCCGCGTTCAGTCGGAACCGCCGAGATCGCCCCCGTGCGGGCAGCCATCGTCGGCCAGACGGTTCAGTTCGTCGCGGTCCAGTGCGCTGATGGCTGGCATGTCTCGACCCTCTTGGCTTTGACGGTGGAGGCGATGTGCGTACCTCAGCAGCGCGTGTGCCACAAACCCGTGCGGATTTTTGTGGCTCCGACTTGAGGCGCTTTCGGTGCGCAAACGGCGCTTTCTTTCACGCGATCCCTGAACCGGCACGCCTTCGATCACCATCGTGCGAGGCTGGGGTGGCGCGCGAATTTGGGCAGTGGGGATCGCGGCCGCAACTCTTACTCGGTGTGCGTAAGAACTACACGCCGTTGTAAGCGAGCGGGGCAAATCTTACGCGCCACGACTTCGAGGCTGCAGCCAATCACGCACTTTTCCTCGCGCGCATTTCTGGGATAATGCCGCGACCCCGCCCTGCATTCCCCCCGAGTTACCTGATGCGCCTCCTTCTCTCATTCGCACTCACACTCGCGCTCACCGTTCCGTCCCTCGCCGGCCCTCTGTCCGCGGGAGCCGCGGCGGTCGACGTCACCCCGCCCAACGGGTGCCCGCTGGCCGGGTACTACTCGCCCCGCGGGGCCGAGGGCACCCACGACCCGCTGTTCGCCAAGGCGCTCGTTTTCGAGAAGGGCGACACGGCCGTCGCGCTCGTGTCACTCGACCTGCTCCTGACCACGCGCGACATGGTCGAAGGCGCCCGCAAACTGATCGAGGAGCGGACCGGGATTCCCGGACAGAACGTGATGATCTCCGCGACCCACTCGCACACCGGTCCGGTGCTCTGGGACGAGGTTCCGCGCCACGACGCGCCCCCGGACGGCAAGAAGATCGTAAAAGCGTACCTCGCCGAGTTGCCCGGCAAGATCGCCGACGCGGTGAAAAAGGCGCACGCGGCGCGCGTACCCGTGCGCGTGTCGTTCGGGTGCGGCACCGAGCGCGGGCTCGCGTTCAATCGCCGGTTCCACATGACCGACGGCACCGTCGGGTGGAACCCGGGCAAGCTGAACCCCAGGATCGTGCGCCCCGCCGGGCCGACCGACCCGTCCGTTCCCGTGGTGCTGGTCGAGACCGACACGAAGCCCCCGAAGCCGGTCGCGGTGTACGTCAACTTCGCGATGCACCTGGACACGGTCGGCGGCACGCACTACTCGGCCGACTACCCGCACGCGCTGGCCAAGGCGCTCGGTACGGCGGTCGGGGACGACGTGGTCACGGTGTTCACCACCGGAACCTGCGGCGACGTGAACCACATCAACGTGGGTAATGACAAGGCCCAGAAGGGGCACGGTGAGGCGGCCCGCATCGGAACCCGGCTCGCGGCCGAGGTGCTGCGCACGTTCGACGCCCTGAAACCGACCGACGGCCCGCTGCGCGCGTCCCGGGCGACGGTCGAACTCGAGCTCCCGCCGGTGACCGCGGACCAGGTCATGGCCGCGAAGAAGGTTCTCGCGGACCTCGAGAAGGGGACCAAGCCGGTCCCGGGGTTCCTCGACCAAGTACAGGCGCTCAAGGCAATCGACGTGTCCGCGCGGCTCGGCAAGCCGTACCCGGTGGAGGTGCAGGTGATCGCGCTCGGGGACGACCTCGCGTGGGTCAGCCTGCCGGGAGAGATCTTCGTGGAGCTGGGCCTACAGATCAAGCGCGGGTCGCCGTTCCGCCAGACCATGATCGCGGAACTGGCCAACGGGAGCGTCGGGTACGTGCCGAACCGGGCCGCGTACCCGCAGGGGGCCTACGAAGTGATCAGCGCCCGGGTCGCCGAGGGCAGCGGCGAGAAGCTGGTCGGCGCGGCTCTCGAACAACTGCGCACGCAGTTCAAGGCCGGCAAGAAATAGCCTGCGCTGGGCTACCCATACCGTTAGTAACGCACCCGCCGGCGCGCGTTGAGACGCGCGCCGAGCCTCTCAACTCGTAGATCGCACCGAGTTCGCCCCAGCACTCGCGCACCTCATCTCCGAACGTCAAGCCTCATCGCGCGTCAACCGTTCAGCTAAGGGCTCAGTCTCAAGCCGGTTCACGAACGGTCCGGGACCGCGTCTGCCACCTCGTTCGGCCCGAGGTGCGCCGCCGAAAGGTCGAAGCGAACGTCTCCCGAAAGGTCATTAATCGCCGCGCCGGGTACGAAGCGCTCCGCACGCTCGCGGGACTGCGGTGGGGCGCGCGGAGCGCCCCGCGGGAAACGGAACCGATAACGACTGTTGAGCGCGCTCGTGTCGTCGCCACACTGCCATTTCTCGACACGCACCTGCGCGCGATGGTGGAGGTTCAGTTCCTGACGGAAACGCGGCCCGGTGCGGTTTGTCTCTTGCGGTTGTGCGAGGTGGATCGGGCCGGTGACGTGTGGGCGCACAGGCCGCGCCACCACAAGACCGCCCACCACGACCGCCCGCGCCCCGTTCTGATCGGGCCGAAGGCCCAAGCCGCACTGGTCGGATTCCAGCTCCGCACCGGCGCGCCCCCGATCGGTTTCGAGATCTCCGGCGACACCGCCCGGCTGGTAATGGCTGATGCGTACCAAGAAGCCGGCCGGGAGCGGGACGCCGCACTGCTCCGCGATCTGAAGCGGCCGGTGGAAACGGTCGCGGGATGCGTGGTCGATCCCGAAGCCACACTCTTCAGCCCCGCCGAAGCGCGCGGAGCGCTTCGGGGCAAGGCGGGCCAAGCGCAAAAGTACCGTTCAGCCGTCGCAGTAGGACCGGCGCAAGAACGATCCGTTGCGGGCGCCCGGGAACGAGTTCCGGCCCACCACATACGCCCATGCGGTTCAGCGGGCGGCTAAAAAGGCCGGGGCTCCGCACTGGCACCCGAACCAGCTCCGCCACATGGTGCCACCGCGCGCAGTGCACCGGGGCTTGCCGGGTGCGCGGCTACCTCGTGGAGCAGAGCCACGCGGTGTACGGCGGGCGACGAAAGCTAACGGGCACCGTGGGCCTGCGCCTCGGCGTGTCACCCGTCCGGGCGGTGATAGCCTACCAACGGGCCGCGAGCAAATTGCGGCAGATGTTCGGCTGCGCCGAGCCCGCAACAGGGGCCGAAGCGTGAGCGATCAAGAAGAGCGCCCGCCCGGCGCGCACCTGCTCAAATGCTGCGTGCCCGGGACACCGCGGAGCGGCTGCCCAAATCCGTGAACCGGAGCGCAGGCGTCATCGCCCGGGCACGCGCCAAACAGCATGTTGGTAGTGGGGTGGTGACGTGCGCCGCCAGAACCTGCACCGGATCGTGTGCCTCGGGTGGTAGAATCATGGCGGCCGTCCGTGGGCGAAGGCCGGGAGAGCTTCAGTAACCTCACGCTACTTCACCGCGGACGGTCCCGTAATCGGTATCAGTCGAATTTAATCTTATGGCCACCCGGGCGGCAGGCCGAGGTCGGCCAAGGCCGCAGTCAAATGGTCCAATCGCCACCGCCGTACCCCGCGCTCACCGCGCACCAGGACCGTCAGGAGCTGGCCGTCGGAACTCAGACGGGCTTGCTGTACCGCCCCACCGAACCAAAGCGTCAGCACCGGCTTCAACCCGGCGACCCACAGCTTAATGGTCCGGTCCGCGGACCCGGTGACGAGACACCCGCCCGGCCCGAACATTACCGTCGTTACTTCGTCCCTGTGGGCGCCGCGGAGCAGAGTAACGAGCCGCCCGCTCGCTTCGAGTAGGCACAATTCTCCCCGTTCTCCGCCAACGAGAACGCGCTTTTCGTCGGCGGAGAGCCTCAACGCTGTCACGGCCGAGTTGAACGGGGGGGGCACGGAATGGACCGGGCCGCTGGCTCGCAGAACGTACACCCGCCCGTCCCTGCGACCCGCGACCGATACCGTGTTCCCCGGGGCAACCGCCCGGAACACGACCCCGCCTGATCGATCGACCGGGGCGTTTTCCAGTGGGCACTCCTCGGTCCATTGCGGTGCGGTCCAAACGCGGATCCGGTGCCCGTCGGCCGCCCACAGCCGCCCGTCCGGTGCGAACCGCAGGTCGGCAATGCCTTCGCATTCGACCGCGGCCCCGTTGCTGAATTCTAATCGGTCGCCGTTCGTACCGGCCGCCCCGGCGCCGGCGCGGGCCGTGGTAAAGGCGAACCGGGTTCCGCTCGGTGTGGCCGCTGCGACCGGCATCCGCGCCCCGCGAAAGCCGACGTCGCGGTAACCCGTCCCCGTCGGAAGACGGCCCGGGAGGACGTCCCACGTGCTCAACTCTACGTTCCGCCACGCGTCGTCGCTCACCGCGACGAGGGCGCGAGAGTCCGGGCGAACGGCGACCGCCTGGGCCCACCGCCGGGGCCCGATGGCGACCGCCTCGCGTACCCGCCCTGTGACCTCGTAGAGGACCGTTCGGTGGTCCTCCGTAACCGCGAGGTGCCGACCATCGGGCGCGAACGCGAACCGCCCGCTCCCCCCGCCCACGGCCCGATCAACGAGCAGTTGCCCGCCGGACACGTCCCAGAGCTTGAGGCGCCGGGCGTGCTCCTCGGCTGTTGCCAGGAGCGCGCCGTCGGGGTTAAACCCGATGGACGTGATGGCGAGCCGCTCGTCCCGGGGCCGGTCCGGGGACCGCAGCGGCGAGGGTTTCGCCCCCGGGTCGGTCGCAATGAGATTGAGTGTGACATCGGGCAGGACCACCGCCGCGGCCAAGCGCCCGTCCCGGGTTGTGGCGAAGATCTCTTCCCCTTGTACCGCCGTTGGTTCGACGGCCCCCCGCGGGTCGATCCGGCACAGTTCCCGGCCCAATTGGTCCCGGACCTGCATAACAGGGAACGAGCCCCCCAGGACCGCGGACCCGCTCGGGACGATGTAATCCCGGCGCCCCCCCCAACGGCTGCCACCCGTTCCGCACGTTCCACGCCCGTGTCGAATCCCGGGTGGACGAGTACAGCGTTCCACCGTCGGCCGCGAAAGCGAGGGCCAGCACCCAGACGCGGCGCGGGTCGGTGTGGTCCCCGGTGTGAGCGGCCCAGGGGACCGGCTCGGGGGCGCGAGCGGTCAGATCCCAGCGGACCAGTTGTCCGCCCCGGGTGCCGGCGACGAGCCACCGACCGTCCGGACTGAAGGCGATCGACCGACAGCCGTCGGCGGTGCCCGCACGAGCGGACCAAGCCGGGTCAATGGGGAAAGCCAGTTCCCGAATCTGGTGCCCGGTGGCCGGATCGAGCAGCCGAACGTGCCCCTGGCGGGTTCCTTCTTCCCAGTGCCAGCCACACACGGCCAGCGCGGTGCCGTCCGGGGAGAACACCGGGGCGTACGCCGAGAAGCCCTCACCCGCCGTGCGGACCGGCCGCAGGTCGACGGCGGCCAGGGCCGCGGCGGCCTCGGACCGCAGGTCGGGCAGCGCGTCGTCCGGGGGCGCGACCGTCAATCCCCTCAGGTCGGTCAGGGACTCGGTGCCCCACCCGGAGTAGGGATCGTCGGCCCGGCGCTGGCGCACCCGCTCCAAGGTCGCGTAGAACGCGTGCTCGCGCCCCTTCCGCCCGGCGGCCTCGGCCTCGGCCTCCGCCATACGCCGGTTGGCGGCCTCGGTCGTCAGCCGGTTCGAGTAACCGACCACGAGGGCCGGGATCGCCGCCCACGCGACCGTGGCCAGGGCGATCGCGCCGGAGAGGAACTGGTGCCGTCGCACCCACCGGGCCGCGGCCCTCAGCGGGCCGATCGGCCGAGCCTGGGTCGCGCGCCCGGCCAGATAGTTGGACAGGTCGTCGTACAGGGCGGCGGCCGATGGGTACCGCCGGGCCGGATCCTTCTCCAGGCACTTGAGGCACACGGCGTCCAAATCCCGAGGGATCGTCGGGTTCAGATCCCGCGGCCGCGCGGGTGAATCGCGGAGCGCGCGGGCGAGAACCGCGTCGCCGGCCTCCGGCGGGAACGGCGGACCGCCGGTGAGCAACTCGTACAGTACGGCCCCGAGGGCATAGACATCGGTGCGGGCGGTCAGGGCGCGGCGGTCCCCGCGGGCCTGCTCCGGGGCCATGTACAACGGCGTCCCCGCGACCCAGAAGGTGCGGCTCAGCGCCGGGTCTTCTAGTACCGGTCGGGCGAGCCCGAAGTCGGCGACCGCCGGGGCAAAGGCCGCGAGGGATTCGGGCGAGGCGCCCGCAACCGGGGCGAGCAGGACGTTCGCCGGGGCCAGGTCGCAGTGCAGGACCCCGCGTTCGTGGGCGTGCTGGACGGCGGCGGCGAGCGCCGCGATCAGCCGGGCCGCGGGGCGCGTCCCGGTCGGCCCGGGGTGGGCGCGAAGCCACACCGCCAGCGACGGGCCGGGCACGTACCCGACGACCAAGTAGGGCAGACCGCCTTCTTCGTCGGCCTCCAACACCGGGACGACGCCCGGGTGCTCGAGGCGCGCGGCGGCCCGGGCCTCGCGGGCGAACCGTTCGCGCGCCGGCGGGTCGGCCAGGACCGCGGGCTGGGGCACCTTCACCACGACCGAGCGGCCCAGCGCCGGGTCGTCGGCGAGCAGGGCGATGCCGTGCGCCCCGGCGCCGAGTCGGGCCCGCAATCGGTACCGCCCGAAGGGCAGGGGCGGGTCCGCGAGCGATGGGTGCGTGGGGAGGGCCAAGATCGGGTCGAGACGGTCGAGGCCGCAGAGCAGGGCCGCTAACTCGGCCGCGTGCCGGGGCGAGAGGGGTGCGTTCGGAAGCGGTTCGTGGGGGCCGCTCATGTGCTCTCGCGCCCGCCTGTTCTAGCGACCATCTCCCGGAGGGCCGCGAGGGCCCGGGTGAACGATTTGCGGGCGGCCTCTTCCGTCCGACCGAGTCGCTGTCCGACAACCGCGAACGGGAGCTCCTCCTGGATCCGCAGGCGGACGGCCTCCCGAAGGTCGCCCGGAAGGCGGTCCACGAGGGCCGAGAGGTGGTGGGACTCGTCCGCGGGGTTCGGGGCGGGCGAAGCGCCGTGGGCGGTGCACCCCGCCGCGGCCGAGAGCGGACGTTTCAGGCGCGCGCTCCGCGCGGCGGTCCCGAGGTACCGGCGGCGGAACCCGGCCAATTCGTTGACCAGAATGGCCCGCAGCCACGCGCGCAACTCACCCACCGTCCGGCCGGTGAACTGGTGGCGCGCCTCGTGCGCGGCCGCGAGCGTGTTTTGCACCAGATCGCTCGCGCCCCCCTTGGGGCGGAGCCGGTCCGGTAACTCGGCGTTGGCAATGGACAG
The DNA here is from genome assembly GCF_001610855.1 of Gemmata sp. SH-PL17. Classification (NCBI taxonomy): domain Bacteria; kingdom Pseudomonadati; phylum Planctomycetota; class Planctomycetia; order Gemmatales; family Gemmataceae; genus Gemmata; species Gemmata sp. SH-PL17. Next base: position 5,508,376 of record NZ_CP011271.1, on the reverse strand, counting down.
GAGGAATCGGCGGCAGACCTCGAGCATTTCTGCGAACCGATCCCCGACGGGTGCGTCGGGTGACACGAGCGGGCACCTCGGTCAGTAAACGTGTCCAGCCGGCACGGCGCGAGGCGGGAGAGCAGCAGTGCATCGCGCGGACCGCGGGGCCACAATTTTTTTGTCCGGTTCCGCGCTCGCGCCGCATCTGTGCGAGAGGCCGCGGATGCGGAACCGGTTCCGGCGGTCCGAGCCGCTGGAACGCGGCCCGTTCTTTCGGGCCTGCGCGCCCCGAGACACATTACAACCACACCAACGCCATGCCATTCCGGACGACTCAGCCCAAGCTCGGCCTCGAAGTCCTGGAGCCCCGCGAAGTCCCCGCGGTCCTCACGCTCTACGACGAGTACCTCGACCCCTTGTCCACCGCGCAGGCCGTCTCCTCGCCCGCTCCGGACGGGACCGGGCCGAGGTTCGAGCCGCAAAATGTCGTGACCAGCACCGTGCCCGGCACGGCGCTGACCCGGAACGCCGAGGCACGCATTGACCGTGACGTGCAGCCGAACGGAACGGTGAAGGTGTCCGCGCGCGCGAGCGTGAACCCCGACTACGGTAAGATTTTCGCCTTCAGTACGGCGGGCGTGACCCTGCGCCTCATCTACCGCATCGACCCGAGCGGGGGCGAGAATATCGGGGATCCGGTCAATATCGCCCTCGCACTGACGGGGACCACGACGTCCAAGAACACCGGCCCGGACGTCGGGGCCGCGTTCCTGAGCGGGTCGGCATCGGGCGATTTCGTCGGGGATTTTGTCAACCCCGGCACGACGGTCGATTCCACTTGGGTGCTCAAAGGGGAGACGATTGGCTCGTTCGTCACCCTGGTCATCGGGGCACGGGGCCAGGCCATTCAAAGCCAAGGGCAACCGACGATACTCGAGGCCGGGGCCACGCTCCGGGCCGATCTCACGATCCAACCGCTCGCGCGCGACGTGTCGCCCACGTCACTCGCGTGGGACGCGGTGAAGGGGGGCGTGAATCTGAGCTACACCAATAGCGAGGCCCTCCCCGCTCCGCCCGCGGGTCAGAGTTGGACGTACAACCTTTTCTGGGCCGACCGGACCGGGAAGAAGATTAGCGCGGGGCTTCTGGGGGCCGGGCTGGCGATGGACCGGGGGAAGGGGCCGCACTCCGAGTACGTCGTCTCGATCGGGGCGCCGCCACCAGACGCGACACAGTTGCTCTACGAGGTCAACTCCGGTGGCCTCGCGGGCGAAAATCGGTCCAACAACACTCGTTCGATCGCGTACACCCCGGCGATCAGTTCGTTCACCGCGAAATACGATGGGACCGGTAGTGCCGACACGGTCATCGGCCGGTTCTTCTCCGGCTCCGACCCCCAGCTCCGGTTCAATCCGATCGATCAGACCTACGCCGCCGTTCTCTCCGACTCCCTCGCCGCGCTCAAACCCCGGGTCACGGTGAGCATCGGCGGTCAGGTGTTCGTCGCCACCCGCCAAGCCGACGGCGCCACGTACCGGACCGAGCCCATCGACCCCGGACCGTTCGTCGGCGACAAGGTCATTGAGGTCGAGGCGACCATCGGCGGCGCGTCACAGGGCGAGACGTGGAAGGGGACGCTCGATACGGAACCGCTGCCGGAGTGGGTTTCCAAACTGGGCGAGGGCAAGGCCCCTCACCTGGGCGCGCTCCGCGAGCGGCGGGTTGGAGTACCAGATCGAGGGCCGACTTCTGGACGTGAGCACCCCGGCTCTGCTCGACATCCCGGACGGCGTGTGGCTGGGAGGGGCCGAGAACCTCAAGAGCAAGGTCGTCGCCAAACTGGGTGCTGAGTCCGCGGCCCACTCTCGCACCTTCGTGTCGGCAGTTTCCGCTTCACCTTTGGGGCACCTTGCGGCATACTCTATTCACAACCCACCGACCGCACTCGCAACCCTCCCACCGCGCGAGTTTTTGATGCTCTCACTCCCCGCGCCCCGTTCCACCCGTCTCTGTGACGGTCCGTCGCGCCGCGAAGCACTCACCATCGGCTCGCTCGGCGCCTTCGGCCTGACGCTCCCGAACCTGCTCCACGCCCGTGAAGGGGCGAGCCGTTCGCGCTCCGCGCCGCCCAAGAAGAGGAGCGTGATTCTGCTGTTCTTGGGTGGCGCGCCGCCACAACAGGAGACGTGGGATCCGAAACCGGATGCGCCCGCGGAGGCGCGTGGGGACATGGGCGTGATCCGCACCGCGACGCCCGGACTCATTGTCGGCGAGACAATGGTGAAGACGAGCCGCCTCACGGAGAAGATCGCGGTTCTGCGGGCGTGTCAGACCAACGACAACGCCCACAGTGCCAGTGGCTACTACATGACCACCGGCTACCCGCACCAGCCGATGCAGGTGGAAAACGCCAAGCCGGGCGCCCCCAACGACTGGCCGAGTATCGGGGGCGTGGTGCGGAAGCTGCTGCAACCGCACTGTACGCTCCCCGCGGCCGTCACGCTCCCGGAACAGAGCGCGAACGACGGCAACCTCACGTGGCCCGGTCAGGACGGCGGGTTCCTCGGGCGCGGGGCCGACCCGTGGCTCATCACCTGCGCGCCCGAGCTGGGGACGTTTGAAGTGCCGGGGCTGTCGCTTCCTCCCGAAGTGCCGAGCACGCGCTTCGACCAGCGTAAGGGATTACTCGAAGCTCTGGGACAGGCTGTCGCTCATCGGCACACGGCACCGGACGGGGCCGGCGCCCACACGCAACGCGCCTTCGAGATGATTTCGTCCCCCGCGGCGCGCAAGGCGTTCGACCTCGACGCCGAGAGCGTGAAGACCCGCGACCGTTACGGGCGCTCCCGGTTCGGGCAATCGTGCCTGCTCGCGCGCCGAATGGTCGAGTCCGGGATACCGCTGATCCGCGTGAACTGGACGCGGGTCGCGAACGCGCCGAACAACGGGCACTGGGACACGCACACCAACAACTCCGAGGGCGTGCGCAAATTGATGCCGGTGCTCGACACTGCGTACAGTGCCCTACTCGAAGACCTGTCGGACCGCGGGATGCTCGAAGACACGCTCGTGGTGTGGGTGGCCGAGTTCGGGCGCACGCCGAAAATCAACGGGGCAGGGGGGCGCGACCACTGGGGACCGTGCTTCTCGGTCGCGCTCGCTGGGGGCGGGGTGCGCGGCGGGACTGTGTATGGCTCCAGCGACAAGCTAGCGGCCTACCCGAAGGACGGGCGCGTGCTGCCGCAAGATCTGCACGCCACGATCTACCATTCATTGGGCATCCCGCTTGATACCGAGATTCAGGACGGTCTCGGGCGCCCGCTCGCGATCTGCCGCGGTGAACCGGTGAAGCCGATTCTGGGGTGACGGATGGACGAACAGACCTGGTTGACGGTAAGTCGTCCCCTCCGCCTACTTTGGGTTCTGGCCCGCCTCAATCGACGTTTACAGCGCCCGACCGACGCTCGTAAATTGCGCTTCTTCGCTTTCAGTTGTTGTCGGTTCGCGTGGCCGGCAGTCACCGATGAGCGCAGCCGGCGCGTGATCGAAATTGCGGAACTCCACGCGGTCAATTTGGCGACACTGACCCAATTTAACGATGCGATCTCGGACGCTTACGCGGCCCGGTGTGAAGCACAAATGGCGCGCGAGAACCTGTTTGCGGCGTCTGCGCCTCACATCGACCACGTCCGTGCGACGAGTATATCCGCGGTCATTGCGACTCACGTCGCCTGGAGCGCGGCCGCGAACGGTTTCTACAACGGGATGCTTGCCCAGACGCGGGACGCATTGGCCTTCCGGATGAAGCTCGATGCGGGAGGAACTCAAATCCTCGCGGGCGAAATGTGCCACACACTCCGCGACATCTTTGGGAACCCGTTTCGACCCGTGAGGTTCTCGCCCGAGTGGCGCACGAATACAGCGCTGGCCCTCGCCGAGCGGATGTACGCGGCGCGCGACTTTGGCACGCTGCCGGTTCTCGCCGACGCCCTTCAAGACGCGGGCTGTGATAACGAAATGATCCTGAATCACTGCCGCGATCCCCTTGCGCTCCACGTGCGCGGGTGCTGGGTCGTCGATCTCGTGCTGGGTAAAGAGTGAACCGGGCGCGATTCCGCTCATACAACGATAGCACGAATCCTCTTCCGTTGGAGTTCGGTCATGCAATTCGGTAAGGTGCGGCGCGCGGGCCAGGAGACGGTTGTGGTGGTCGAGCACGGGCTGGCGCGCCCGCTCGATATGGGGCGCAACCCCGCGATCAAGACACTCGCGGACCTGCTCAACACCCCGGACCCGGTCAAGACCGCCAGCGAACTGCTCGACTCGCTGGCCACCGCCGACCGGCTCGAAGGCACAACGTTCCGCGCACCAATCGACCAACAGGAAGTGTGGGCCGCCGGCGTCACCTACAAGCGGAGCAAGATCGCCCGCGAAGAGGAATCGGTGGGCGCGGCACAGTTCTATGACAAGGTCTACTCCGCCCCGCGCCCCGAACTGTTCCTCAAAGCGACCCCGGCGCGGGTCGTTCACCCGGGGCAACCGGTACGTATTCGCAGCGACGCGACCTGGAGCGTCCCCGAGCCGGAACTCGCGCTGGTCATTTCGCCCGCGGGGAAGATCGTCGGGTACACGGTCGGTAACGACATGAGCTCGCGCGACATCGAGGGCGAGAACCCGCTGTACCTGCCGCAAGCGAAAATTTACAAGGGCTCGTGCTCGATCGGGCCGCTCATCACGCCCGTCGGCCACATGCCGGAACTCCCCGTGGTGGAAATCCGACTGCGCATTATGCGGGCGAAGAAGGTCGCGTTCGAGGGGACGACGACGCTCGCACAAATGGCCCGCACCGTCGAGAGCCTCGCGGAGTGGCTGTTCAAGGAGAACGAGTTCCCGAACGGTGCCATTCTGCTCACCGGCACCGGGATCGTTCCGCCCGACGAGTTCACGCTCCAGTCGGGCGACGACGTGAACATCACCATCAGTGGCATCGGCACGCTGCAAAACCCGGTCGCGTGAGGAGTGGTATCACGGACCTGTTGAGGCACCGGTCGCGAGCGGGAACTCGGTCACGTCCCGCAAGCGATCGATTTCGGCCACCCGGCGCGTCGCATCCCAGCCGAGGCTGTCGCCCATCCAGCCAGTGACCTGCGTAACGAGGGCGGTGCGGTCGGGGTGGTAGTAGAGCCAGGACGTGCGCCGGACCAACACGTCGTCCAGGTGAACCGCCCACTCGTTTTGGCAACAGTCTCGAACGGCGCCCGGATCGACCGGCGGCGGGAGCACGCCGCTGTGCTCCGGGCGAGCAAGCGGCACTTTGGCCGTGAGCGAGCGCGGCAACCGCATACCCAGGAACCGGCCCACTTGATCGACTGTCTGCTCGCCCATGAGCCGGTACGTGGTCAATTTTCCCCCAACCACATCGAACCACCCCGGCTCGGCCATTCGGATCGCGTGCCCGCGCGACGTGTCTGATGGGGCACCGGGTCGGGACTTGGCCGGGGCCACGAGCGGGCGCACACCGGCCCAGGTCGCGATCACGTCCCCGGGAGTGATGCGGGCTTCGGGGAACGCGCCGTTCACAACTCGAAGTACGTATTCGATGTCAACTGCTTCGGTGCGAACCGCGCCCGGGTCTTCGGAGTAGTCCGTGTCCGTGGTTCCCAGGATGACGCGCTCGCCCCACGGAATTACAAACAGGATGCGGTCCCCCTCGGGGAGCACGACCGCATCGCTCACCGGGAGCCGCGTGCGGTCGACGACGAGGTGGATGCCCTTGGTGAGCCGGAGCCGGACTTCACTGTGAGGCAGCCCGGGTGCCCAGGCACCGGTCGCGTTGACGATTGTGCGTGCTTGCACATCGGCGCGCGCCCCGTTCAAGCGATCTTGAACCACGCACCGCCATGTGCCGTCAATCAACTCGCCGGACACGTAGGTCGTGTAATTCATCACGCTCGCTCCCGCCCCTACCGCGGATCGTAGGGTGTCGAGGACGAGGCGGGAATCGTTCGTGAGGGCATCGAAGTACCGCACCGCGCCGTTCAGCTCAGCGGCGCGAAGCCCGGGAATTTGCTCGCGCACTGCTTCTGGTCCGAGCGTTGATGAGCGCCCGAGGTTGTGTCCGCCGCACAGCAGGTCGTAAATGCGGACCCCGAGGGACAACTTCCAACGCGACCAACCGGATCCGCGCCACGCCGGGAACACGAACGGTAGAGGCGAGCACAAGTGCGGGGCCAGGCGGCTCAGGAGCATTTTCTCGGTGCTCGCCTCGCGCACGAGGCCGATGCGCCCTTGAGCCAAATACCGAAGCCCACCGTGTAACAGGCGCGACGACCGGCTGCTGGTGCCCGAGGCGAAGTCGGCTTGTTCGACCAGCAGCGTTTTTAGTCCGCGTGCCGCCGCATCCCGGGCGACGCCCGCTCCGACGATTCCGCCCCCGATCACGAGCACGTCTAACCGACCGTCGCCGAGAGCTTTGAGCCGGTCGCTCGTGGGAGCCTCGTTTGGCATTACAGTCTCTCGAACGGGTAGCGAAATGCGAGCGTTTGGGAGCTGTGGAGAAATGTAGGGCCGGGTTCTGTTCGCGAAATTCGGAACGTACCGGCCCATACGGGCGATTGGCTGATCGAGCTGAGAGAAGCGGGTGTGAACGGCACTAACGCGGCTTCGGACCGGTCGCGTCGTCTTGCGGCGGGAGCGCCAGACCCTTGGTCATCAGCTTGGCGTTCACCTTACTGCTCCGCGGCGGGAGCGCCGGACCCGTCGGTTCGACGCGCTTCTCTTGCTTCTCGCGCACGAAGCGCTTCCGCTTCTTCTTGACCTCTGGGACCACCGGTTTGGGCGGCGCGGGCAGTTCCTTCACGGCCGGGGGCGGGACGACCTCGGCGGGCTTGTTGAGTGGCGTGATGCCCTTGCCCTTGGCCTTTGCCATCGCGTTTTTCAGTACTTCCGCTTTCGAGAGCTCCTTTTTCGGCGGTTCGGACTTGGGTGCTTCCTTCTTCACCGCTTCGGGCTTCGGTGCTTCCTTCTTGGGTTCCTCGGGTTTGGGGGCTTCTTTCTTGGACTTCTTTCCCATTGAGTGACTCCAGCGAGAGAGGGGATGAATCATGTTTTGTAGCGGATAACGGTTCGCGGGACGATGCCTTTTGTGATCCCGAAATGGGATGTTTTTGTGGCCCCGGATCGGATCGCGGTTTGGTGACGGAATGCGGGCCGGCGCCCAGAAAAAAGAAGAAGCCGGCGACCGAAGTCGCCGGCTTTCGTTGATAGGTTGGGTGAAGTGCGGTCAGGTGTGTGGGGTGGGCCGGGGGGAAGTTCGGCCCGACTCGTGTTCGTCGCACGATGTAAAGCAGCCGACGTGCCAAACAAAACGTGCAAGAACCGGGACGTTACAAATACCTGGAATTTCAGGGCGATCGAGCATTTCAAGAGGCGTTGCGGGCGCTCCCCGATTGTAAGGCTTACTCTCAGCGCGGCTCGCGGGTGGGTACTTTCTTGCCGGGGAGTGGGTCGTTGTGTTCCGAACGCGGGGCGGTGATAATCGGTCCGCCGCTGCCCCCATTTTGAGGAGCGCTTCATGATTCGCGTGTTGCTCGTTTCGGTGTTCGCTCTGGTTCCCAGCGCGGTTCGGGCCGAAGACCCCAAACCGAAGGGGCCGCCCGCGGCCGACGTGCTGGCCGAGGCACTGGCCGCTGCGAAGAAGGACGGCAAAGCCGTGTTCCTGGCGTTCGGCTCGCCGACGTGCGGGTGGTGCAAGTACCTGGACAAGTTCAACGCCCGCCCCGCGGTCGCGAAGGCGCTGGCCCCGCACGTGGTGTTCGTGAAAGTGGACGTGGTGGACAACCCGGGTGGGGAGAAATTGTACGAGAAGTACGCGCCCGAACCGGGCGGCGTGCCGGTGTGGGTCTTCCTGTCGGCCGAGGGCAAGGTGCTGTCCGATTCGTTCGCGGAAGAGAAGGGGAAGAAGCAGAACGTCGGGTTCCCCTACGAGCCGAGTGAAGTGGCCCACTACGAGAAGGCGCTGCGGGCCGCGCTGCCGAAACTGACCGACGCCGAGGTCGTGGACCTGATCAAAGAGTTGAAGGACGCGGGACCGAAGAAGGAAAAGAAGGACGACAAGAAGTAGTAGATGCTTCACCAGTCCGTAAAGACGCGCGGTTCGCCAGGAAATTTCCTGGCGAACCGCGCGTCTTTACGGACTGGTGAAGTTACTTTACGCACCCCCGAACGCCAGCCCCGGTTTGGGCGGGGCTTCGGGCTTCGGAGCGGGTTCGGGCTGCGGAACGGGGGCCGGGGGCACCGCCTTGGGCGCTTCCGGGCGCAGTTCCGCGAGCGGCACCCCGGACATCAGCTTCTCGACCTCCGTGCGGTCGATCTCTTCGTGCATCAGGAGCGCGTCCGCGATCACGTCGAGCTTGTCGCGGTGGGTGCGCACGAGATCCTGTGCCCGGGCCTCGGCGTCGATCAGGATGCGCTGGATCTCTTCGTCGATGAGCCGCGCCGTGCCCTCGCTGTACGCCCGCGACTCCACGATCTCCTTGCCCAGGAAGACGTGCTCCTCGCCCTGCTGGTGGTACACCGGGCCGACGCGGTCGCTCATCCCGAACTGCGTCACCATCACGCGCGCGATCCGGGTCGCCTGCTTCAGGTCGCCGACCGCCCCGGAGAGCGGCTCGCCGAGCACGAGCTTGTCGGCCGCGCGCCCGCCCATCGTCATCACGAGCATCGCGTTCAGCTCGCTCTGCGAGTGGTCCACGCGCTCCTCGTCTTGCTGGAACAGGGTAACGCCCCCCGTCCGGCCGCGCGGGATGATCGACACGCGGTCGAGGGCGTGCATCGCCGACGGCATGAGGAACGCGCAGAGCGCGTGCCCGGCCTCGTGGTACGCGGTCCGGCGCTTCTCGTCGTGCGAGAACGGTTCCTCGCGCTGGCTCCCGAGCCGCACCCGGTCGGCCGCGCGGTCGAAGTCCACCTGCTCGATCTTGTTCCGGCCCGAGCGCACGGCCAAAAGCGCGGCCTCGTTGCACAGGTTCTTCAGTTCCGCGCCGCTCATCCCGACCATCCCGCGCGCCACGCGCTCCAGGTCCACGAGGTCCGAGAGCGGCTTGTTGCGCGTGTGGACCTTCAGGATTTCCAACCGGCCCTTCCACGTCGGGCGGTCCACGGTGATGTGCCGGTCGAAGCGCCCCGGGCGGAGCAGGGCGGCGTCGAGCACGTCCGGGCGGTTGGTCGCGGCCATCACGATGACCGTTTCCGTCGGCTGGAACCCGTCCATTTCGGACAAGATCTGGTTGAGCGTTTGTTCCCGCTCGTCGGACCCGCCGCCGTACCCGGCGCCGCGCATCCGGCCCACGGCGTCGATTTCGTCGATGAAGATCACGCACGGCGAGTGCTCCTTCGCGGTGCGGAACATGTCCCGCACGCGGCTCGCCCCGACCCCCACGAACATCTGAATGAACTCGCTGCCGCTGATGGCGAAGAACGGCACGTTCGCTTCACCGGCCACGGCCTTCGCGAGCAGCGTCTTGCCGGTTCCGGGCGGGCCGACGAGCAGCGCGCCCTTGGGCACCGTCGCCCCGATGCGGGTGAACTTGCCCGGGTCTTTCAGGTACTCCACCATCTCGGTCAGCTCGCGCTTCGCCGACTCCATACCCGCCACGTCGTCGAACGTGACGCGCCCCTTGCCCTTCTCGTACCGCTTCGCAGGGCTGCGGATGTAGTTGTTGATGAACCCGCCGCCCATCGGGTCGCGGAGCTTCGGCAGGAAGAACACGACGAACACGGTGATGATGCCGCACACGATCAGCAACTGCAGGAGGAGCGGCCCGAGCCACGGGGTCGGCTCCTCGCGCCGGTTGATGACGACCGGCACCGGCTGGCTCTCGGCCGGCGCCTTCTTGATGACCTCTTGGTCCGCCTTTTCGATGTCCGCGGTGAGCGTGCGCTGGTCGTTGCTGTGCGGGAGCAGCACCGCGAACCGGCCGGTCTTGCCCAGTTCGAGCTTTTTGGCGAGTTCGGAGTTCGGGTCGCGGACCTCGCCCTCGGCCCGGTCGGTACCGACCAGGGTGACGGACTTCAGTTGGCCCGCGTTCATCAGCTCGCGGAACCGGGAGTAATCGATCTCGCGGTAGTTGTTCTTGAACGCGAGGAACGCGAACGCGATGACCCCGAGCACGATGAGCGCGATCCACCCGCCGGGGAGCAGCGGGTTGGTCCGCTTGGGCGCGGGCTGTTGCGAACCGTTGGGGGGCGGGCTGTCTTGTTGCTCGGCCATTTCTATGTCCTCGGTCGCGGGGTGCGTGGCCCGCGCGGGGCGGCGATACTGTTACGAGCGTTCCGCACCAACGAAACGAGTGCGGGGTGTGAAGATATTGTACGGGCGATCGGCCGCGGGAAGGGAACTCGAAACGAGAGAACGTGTTTTGCGGTTTAATTCAGCGAGGGGAGGAACAATTCGGCTACCAACTTCCCCCGCGGTACCGCCCGAAGAAGCAAATGTCCTCTTCGATGATACCACGGGGGAACACGAGTCAGCAATTAGCTCTGGCCTTCGGTCTTGGGCTCTTCGGGCTTCGGCTCCTCGGCCTTCGCTTCGGGCTTCGGCTCTTCGACCTTCGGGGCCTCCGGTTCGACGGGTTTGAAGAACGCGAGCAGTTCGCCGAAGGTGTTCAGCGCGGCTTTGCCGGCCTTCTTTTCGGGCGTCAGGTTCGGCAGCGGCTTCGGCTTGCTCGGCTTCTTGGGCGGCAGCGGTTGAACCGGTTCCGCGGGTTGCGCGCTCGCGGGCGGGTTCGTGTTCGCCGGGGCCGGACCGCGGTTGAACCGACCGCCGCCTTGCCCCTGCCCCTGGCGCGGTTGGAAGCCGCCGCGTTGCGGGTAGCCGCCCCGGTTCCCACCGCGATCGTCGCGCGCCGGCTGCGGCGGGCGCTCGCGCTGTTCTTGCGGGGCGGGGCGGGCGCTCTGTTGGGGCCGTTCCGCGCGCTGCTCGCGGGGCGCGTGACCGCCGCGGGCCGGGCCGCGCTCTTGCGGGCGCCGTTCCTGGCCCGGCGGGATCATCGACAGCGAGATCTTCTTCTCGCCGGCCTTCACGTCCATCACCCACACCGTGACGACGTCGCCGACCGAAACCACATCGTAGGGGCTCTTGATGTAGCGGTTCGCCATCTGGCTGATGTGAACCAGGCCGCTCTCCTTCAGCCCGATGTCCACGAACGCCCCGAACGGCACCACGTTCAGCACGGTACCCTTCAGCTCCATGCCCTGCGTGATGTCTTCGAGGCGCAGCACGCCCGTCTTGAAGATCGGCGGGGGCAGATCCTCACGCGGGTCGCGCCCGGGGCGCGCGAGCGAGGCGAAGATGTCGTCGAGCGTCGGTTCGCCGACGTTCAGCTTACCCGCGATCTCGGCCAGGTTCGCGCCGTTGAGTTTGGCGCGGAGCTCCTCGACCTTGGCCTTGTCGCGCAGGTCCGCGGGCGTAAGCCCGAAGTCCGAGAGCACCTGCCGCGCGAGCGGGTAGCTTTCCGGGTGAATCCACGTGCTGTCGAGCGGATCCGGGCCGTCGGGCAGTTTGAGGAACCCGGCGGCCTGGGTGAACCGCTTTTCGCCCAGCCCGGGCACCTGGAGGAGCTGTTCGCGGTTGGCGAACGCGCCCTGCTTCTCGCGGTAGGTGACGATCTCGCGCGCCACCAACTGGTTCAGCCCGGACACGTGGCGCAGGAGCGGCACGCTCGCGGTGTTCAGATCCACACCGACCTGGTTCACGCTCGACTCGATCACGCCCTCGAGCGATTCCTTCAGGAACTTCGGCTTCACGTCGTGCTGGTACAGCCCGACCCCGATGTGCTGCGGGTCGATCTTCACCAGCTCCGCGAGCGGATCCTGGAGCCGGCGCCCGATGCTGATGGTGCCGCGCGTGGTCGCGTCCAGGTCGGGGAACTCTTCCCGGGCCACCGGGCTGGCCGAGTAGTCGCTCGCGCCCGCCTCGATGACGATGACGTAGGCGAGGTCTTCCGGCGCGTCGGGCAGCCCTTCGAGCGAGATCGGCGGCGGGGGCGGGACCGCGGGTGCGGCCGGGGCCACGGGAACCGACGCGGTCTCGGGGGCACCGGTCGTCAGCGTTTCACTCGGGGCCGGCGCTGCTTCGGGGTGTGTGGTGGTCGTTTCCGCCGGAACGAGCGCGGCCGGTGCTTCGGTCGAGAGCGTCACCGCCTCGGTCGGCACCACGGGCGCGCCGGAGTCGAGCGAGATCGCCGCGGGCACGGCCGTCACGACCGGCGCGAGCACCGGCTCTTGCGGCGTCGGCGCTACGACCGGCGCTTCCGGAGCGAGTGTGGACGCTTGCGGCGCGTCTGGTACGGGGTTCAGGCGCCGGTCCGCGAGGTCGGAGATCAGGTCCGCGACGAGCTGTTCTGTGTCGCGGCACCCGGTCCCGTTCCCGATCGCGACGACGGAGAGCTGGTACTTGCGGACGAGCTGCTCCATCTTCCGCTTGGCGTCGGTCGCGTTCTTCTTCTGGCCGTGCGGGTAGATCACCGCGTCTTCGAGCAGTTTGCCGGTCTCGTCCAGCACCGCGAGTTTGCACCCGGTGCGGATGCCGGGGTCCACCGCGAGCACCTTGCGGCCGCGCAGCGGCGGCTGGAGCAGCAGGCTCCGGAGGTTCTTCGCGAACACCATGACCGCGTGCTCCTGGGCGCGGTCGGTGAGTTCGCGGCGGATTTCGCGCTCGAGGCTCGGCTTGAGCAGGCGCTCGAGCGCGTCCTTGGCGACTTCGAGCATCAGCCCCCGGTGCGGGTGGTCCGCGAGCCCGAGGTGGTAGGTCGTGATCTCCAGGCCCATCGCCGGGTCGGTGTCGATGCGGACCTTCAGGACGCCGGCCTTCTCACCGCGGTTGATCGCGAGCACGCGGTGCGGCGGGATGTCCTTGACCGGTTCGCGGAAGTCGAAGTACGGCTCGTACTCCTTGCCCTTGCTCTCGGGGACGCTCTCGCCCCGGATCGAGACGAGGACGCCGGTGTCCCAGGAGAACGCCCGCAGCGGCCCGCGCACCTCGGCGAAGTCCGCGACCATGTCGGCGAGGATGTTCCGGACGCCGGCCATCACGTCGTCGGTGTTCAGCAGCCACTTGTCCGGGTCGACCAGCCCCTGAACGACCTCGTCCAGTTTGTCGACGGCCGGGTCGCGGTTGAAGATCGCCTCGGCGAGCGGCCCCAGGCCCTTTTCACGGGCCTCGGTCGCGAGCGACTTCTTCTTGGGCTTGAACGGCAGGTACAGGTCTTCGAGGCGCTTGGGGGCCTCGGCCGCGAGAATGGCCTGGGTGAGGGCGTCGTTCAGTTTCCCCTGGAACGCGATACTCTTGAGGATCGTGCGCTTGCGGTCGGTGAGCGCCCGCAGGTTCGTGACGCGGTCCTGGATGCGCCGGATGACGTCCTCGTTCAGCCCGCCGGTGCGCTCCTTGCGGTAGCGCGTGATGAACGGGACCGTGTTCTCGTCGTCGAGCAGTTGAACGACGGCCTCGACCTGCGCCTTGCGGATCTGCAGATCCTGCGCGATGCGCGAGAGGTCGTGCGGCTGCGGCGCCGGCGGCACGTCCGGCACCGGCTGAGCGGGCAGGGCCGGCTCGCGGTGCGCGGGCGGCGGGGCCGCTTCCGCGGGTGCCGCGCCCTCGGCCGTCGGCTCCGCGGGCGCAGTGCTCTCGACCGGCGGGGCGGTGGAGCTTTCGGCCGGCGCGACCGGTTCTTCGGTCGGCTGCGTCGGTGCTGCGTCGGTGGCGGGGGCGGAAGAGTCGGCGGGCACGTTGGTCGTCGGGTCGGACGGGGTCATGTTGCGAGCGTCCTGGGGACAGCGGGGCGGCTCCGGCAGCCGGAGTCGAGACGGTCCAGTGGCCGAGTGGGTTCGCGCGACCGGCCGGGCGCGCCTGAAGAGGCGTTCAGATGGTCATGATTACGGGCCGGTTCGGGGCGCGTCAAGGAACGAATCGCCACGAAAAACCGCGATAACGTGAAGACCGCGCCCGGTGTCACCCGCTCCGGTGAGCGTCAGACGGTTCCGAGCAGCTCCGCGAGGACGTTCGTCCGGGGGTAACTGTGCCCGAGGTGCTGGCGGAAGCCCTCGGCGAAGGCGACGCCCGCGTGCGCGCCCTGGGCCGCGCCCCACTCGCGCATCGAGTCCACCAGGTTGTCGACCCCGTGGTGCGCCCGGAGCCAGGCGCGCTGGCTCTCGTGGCACTCCAGCATCCGCGCCTTGTCCCCGATCACCGCGCTGATGTCGATGCGGAACCCCGGGACGATCGGGCGCCCGAAGGCGTCGCTCCCCTCGAGCGGGTCGCAGTAGTACAGGTGCGGGATGTGCGCGATCGGCGGGTGCAAGTGCCGCCCGTGCAGGAAGTTCGGGATCGGGGCCGCGAACGTCGCGGCGCGCACGATCTTGCTCGTCTGCTCGTGGTCGAGGTGGTAGTCGTCCGGGCTGTGCGTGAGCACCACTTGCGCCGCGACCGCGTTAATGAGGCGCGTCACTTTTTCGAGCGCGCTCTCGGTGTAGATCACGCGCAGGTCGCGCTCTTCGAGGCAGTGGTAGGTCGCACCAATGGCCTCGGCCGCGGCCCGCCCCTCCGCGCGCCGGATGCGGGCGATCTCCTCCGGGCCGTGCTCCGCGGACCCGCAGTCGCCGGGGGTCATCGTCGCGACGTGGATCGTCCAGCCGTGTTCCTTCTTCAATCGAGCGAGCGTACCGGCGCAGAGGAACTCGGCATCATCGGGGTGGGCGAGAACGGCGAGAGCGGTGCGGTTCATTGATTGTCAGTGTGGGCGCAAGTTAGAAGGAGCAACGAGGAGGCTGTTGTACGAACCGCGGGCCGCGGGGTGCCCCCGCGGCCCGGTTGGTGCTGCTTTTGGACCCGTCAGCGGGCGCGTTTAGGGCGATCGGTCCGCGCCTACTGGCCCGGGGGCGGCCCACCCGGGGGGCTCGGGCGACCCATCGGCGGCCCGCCGGGACCGCCCGGGCCGGGGGCCGGGGCCTGCTGTTGCGGCTTCCGCGACACCCCCTGCTTCGACCGCACGGATTCTTTCATCGTCTCGGACACCCAGGCGATCCGGTCGGGCGCGAGCGAGCCGACGAACGGCGAGGAGAAGTCCGCGTCGGCGACGTTTTCAACGACGTACCACTTGATCTCCTCGCGGTTCGCCGTGGTCCACAGGGGGTCGGCGACCGCCACTTGTCCCGGCGCGAGGGCCTCGGTCTGGAACGGGAGCGTCAGGAACGGGACCACGGCCTGGGCCGCGTGGACCTGTTCGTTGGCCCGCTTGCGCACCCGCTCGTCGTCCTGAACCAGAAGGCGCAGGTACGCCAAATCGTACTCGGCCGTTTCCTCTTCGGTCCGGTCGGACCGCTCCGGCCGGAGGAAGTCCTTGTTCTCAGTAAGAACTTGCTTCCACAACCCCAACCCCTCTTTGTAGAGCCGGATGGCGAGCGGCGGGTTGCTGATCTTCCGGGCCTGTTCCGCCTTCCAGAGCGTCTTCCGGGCCCTGACGGTCAGCGACTTCGCTTCGGCCTGGGCGGACGCGAGGAAGTACGGGAAGTTCGTGACGCTCCGGTTCGAGCCGTAATACTCGAGCGCGACCTTGGCGAGGTACCGTTCGCGGAGAACCGGGTCCGTGAGTTGTTCCGGGGTCGGGTCGTTGGGGAGGGAGCCCGGGTCGCCGCGCCGGTTCTCCAGGGTTTCGCGGCGCCCCTGAGCGAACACGAGGCCGTAATCCCGTCCGTGACGGTCCCACATTTCGGCGGCCTTGCGCCACTCCTCGAGCGACCAGGCGCGGCCCGTGCCGACGACCACGCCCCGCGGTTGGGTCGGGCGGTCGGGGTTGTCCGGGAACCACCACTTCGACGGCTGGTCGCTCGGGTCGTCGATCTGCCACCCCTCCTCGTCGAACCACCCTTCCTTTTGCTCCATTTCCGCCTGGTAGCTCTGGGCGCGGGGGGCCCCCTGGCGGAAGATGACCATCATCGGGAGGCGCGGAACCCGGTGCTTCGCCGGGTCGTGGTCGAAGGTGCCGGGGGCCGGCGTGGGGCCGGGGACCGGGAGCCCCTGCGCGTCCTTCAGCGGCGGCGGGAGCAACAGGAGCGAGTAGCTGAACCAGGCCCGGGCCGCCTTGAACCCGGTGAAGTACCCCAGCCCGGGGGCGCGGTCGTCGGCGGTGCCGGACGTCGGGTTCGCCTCGTCCGGGCCCTCGTTGAACTGCGGGGGCAGGGCCGGGAACTGGTTCTCGGTTTCCGCCAGGTCGTCGGTCAGTTCCTTCAGGTAGTTGGGGCGGTACCGGGAGGGCACCTCCCAGTTGGTCTTCAGGAAGTCGACCACTTCCTTGGGCGTGCCGCGGCGCAGCTTCTCCTTCGCGCGCTTGTCCGTGTACCGCAGGTCCTCTCCGCGGAGGCGCCGGACGAGGTGGGGGTGCTTTTCACAGAACTCTTGGAACTTCGCGTAGTTGATCCGCCCGGTTTCCGGGTCCTCGAACTGTTTGGGGTTCCGCTGGCTCGGCGGGATGCAGCTCAGGTCGAACAGGCACCGCAGCGTCTCCACCTGGTCGGACACGCCGAACTTGTTCTGGTAGTAGAACGCGATCTGGTACCGGATGTCCGGGGACCGCTTGTTGTGGCGCTCGCCCTCCGCGAGCAACTGGATGCCGCGGACGATGTAGAAGTACATGTCGCCGCTGCCGTGCATCTCGACCGACACGTTGTACGCGATGTTCCAGCTCTGGAAGATCCACGGCGTGATGAAGTTCGGTTGCAACTTGGTCACCATCATGACCCGCTGCTCGAACTCGTGGAAGTCGTTGCGCTTCTGTTTGTCGATGGCCGAGAGCCACAGCGCGGAAACCGCGAGCCCGCGGCTGCCCGTGAGGGTGAGCCGCAGCGCGCTGCCCGTGATCTCGGCCTCGCCCTCCTGCGGGTCCAGTTCCCACACGTCCAGGTTCCGCGCTTGGGCCTGGATGGTGTGGCCCGCGGCCCACCGGAACGGCCCGCTCGACCCGCTCAACGGGACCGGGATCGCGCCCCGCCAGATCATGCTGAGCGTGAACAGCACGAGGATCGCGCCGAGGTAGGTCGTCTTGCGGACGATCGCGGCCCGTTGCAGGGGGTTCATAGTCGTGTTCGGTGCTCGGTGTTCGGTGTTCGGAACCCAGGTCCGCGCCCGGCCCGTGTGAGTGCCGGGCGCGGCGCGCCCTTACGCGGCAACTTCTCGGGACTTCATGAGGTAGTACGCCACGATCACCCAGGGGATCAGGTACCCGAAGGTGACCAGCACGTTCACCACGAGGTACTCGGTGTTGATGTTGAACCCCTCGGAGACGAAGTGCCCCCAACTGAACGAGTCGATGTCCGGGATCACGTTCTGGATCCGCCGGTAGACCCACGCGGCGAACTTGTCGCCGAGCAGGAGCGTGCGGGTGTAGGCCGTGTCGGACGCGGGGGTCGTGGACTGCTCCGCCTTCACGATCTGCGACATGCTCTGGAACGGGCCGCCGATGTTCCGCCCGGTGGCCAGGTCGCTCAGGTGGTCCGTGAAGAACCCGGTGATGTAGATGAGCGCGGTCCCCAGGAACGCGAGGATGCCGCTCAGGTACGTGCTCAGGGCGGTCGCGATCCCGATCACGATGCACAGCCGGCACCACAGCCCGACCGTGCCCTTGAAGAAGTTGACCGCGTAGGGCATCTCGTTCCGGAGCAGGTACAGGTCCGGCTCGGCCATGCCCAGGAGTTGTCCCTCGCTCTCGCACTTCACCTGGATCGTGAGGCGCGGGAGCGGCTCGCCCTTCTCGTCCTTGCCGGGCGGGGCCTTCGCGCCGTTCGCGTTGCGGAACAGCCCGGCGGGCACCTCGATCCCCATGACGGCGTAGTCGAAGACCGGCTTGCCCTTGTACTCGAAGAACCCGAACTCCTCGGCGAGTTCGTTCACCTTGGCCCACGCCGGGTCGCCGGGCTGGGCGCGGTCGACCTGGAACCCCTGGCGCCGGTACTCCTCGGCGCGGGCCAGGTACTGGTCCCGGCGGGCCGTGTCCACCCACTGCCACTCGGCCCCCTCGTCCTTGGTCGGCTGGCGCAGCGGGGCGTTCTGCGTGACGAGCGTGAAGTTGACCATCACGCCCTTGTCCTGCTCGCCCTTGGTCATGCGGAACACGTCGAACGTGAACTCGACGGGCACCTTGTCCCCTTCGGGGCGCTCCATTTCGGCCGGCACGCTCGCGAACTTCCAGATGGCCCGCTGCGGGGACTTCTCGTGCCCGGCGATGTACCGGCGGTAGTCGAACTCGCGGCCCACGTTGGTGCCCTCGAAGTCCTTTTTCTCCTGCCGGTCCTCGGCCCGGAGGCTCTTGAACTCGAGCTTCCCGCGGTGCGGCACGCGGGCCTTGTACGTCTCCTCGCGGGCCTTCTCCGAGATCGACGTGTTGGTGATGAGCACCACGCTCACCCCGGTCAGCGCCAGGAGCGCGAGCGTCATGAGGGCCGTGTACCCGATGAACCGGCCCAGCACGATCTCGATGCGCTCCACCGGCTTCGACACGACGGTGAAGATGTTCAGGTTCTTGATGTCGTTGGGGATGCCGAACGCCGCGAGCAGCGCGGCCGGGAACAGGACCAGGACGCTCATGAAGACCGTGATGAGCGCGGTCGTGGTGCGCAGCTCGTCCGCCGGCTTGATCGGCATGAACCACTGGGCCGGGAACAGGAACGGGAGCAGGACGATGAGGAACACCCAGAGCAACTGGCTCCGGACGGCTTCCTTGAAACTGAGCTTCGCGATGGCCCACACCGGGCCCTCGGCCTCGAACAGCATGAGCAGCGCGAGGGCCGCGAGGAACACCCCGGCGCCCACGGCGAGGAGCCACGTCCAGATGGCCGTGAGGCGCGGGACCCCGACGGCGAACAGGACCGCCCCGATTACCGCGTAGGTGCCCAGCGCGCCGATCAGGGCGATGACGCGGTTCCGGGTGAGCAACTCGCCCGAATAGGCCTTGAGGGCGCCCCAGAACCGGACCGCGCCCGAGGCGTTGAACGACACGTTGCGCCGGAGCGTCTTGAAGAGATCCCGGGCGAACGGTTCGCCCAACCCGAGCAGCGCGAACAGCCCCGCGATCATCATGACCATCGGTTGCAGTTCCCGGTGCACTACCGGGGGCTCGGCCCGGACCGCCTCGCCCGTGGTCGGGACCGGGACCACGGGCTGGGCCCCGCGGTTCAGGACCATGAGCACGAGCAGGACCACGTAACAGACGAGGCTGATAGCGCCCGTCACCAGCATCCACTTGGACACCGGCACGCGGAGCCGCTCGGACTCGGACTTGTCCGTGGGCGTGCTCAGGGCGTAGATGAGGTACACGACCAAGCCGATGGCCGCGAACCCGCCCGCGTCCTGGAGCCACGCCTGGAGCAGCCCCGTCACCTGTGCGTACCCGTAGGGGTCGCCCCGGTCCAGTTGCAGAATCCCGAACAGCGCCGACGACATCGGGGGAGCCCTTGAGAACCCTGTGGGGGCCAGCGACTGCGCCGCTGGCGAGTACCGGTGGCCCTCATGACTCATGAAGGGGCCAAAAAGCTCGTGAAACAACGGGCGCGCGGTCCGGCGACCGCTCACGGATACGTTTCCGACCCCGACTCGGGGCTCAGCGCTTTTTCTTGTTCTTCTTGCCCTGATTTTGTTGCTGCTGTTGCGCGGGCGGCGGAGAAGCCGGGGCCGCCGCGGGTGCGGTCGCGGCCGGCGCCGCACTCGGGGCCGCCGCGCTACGGGTCGCCTCTTCGGGCGGCAGGTAGCGCCGACCCGGGCGGGCGCGCGATTCTTCGATGACCCGCAAGAACAGTTCTTCCAGGGTGCTGGACGGGTGCCCGACCGTTTCGATCGAGCCGCCGTGCTTCTTGAACACGGCTTCCAGGTCCGCTTTCAGTTCCGGCGACTCTTTGACCCCGCTAGCACGAACCTCGAGCCGCACCGCGTCCTCGACGAGCGTGGACACTTTGCCGAGCGTTTGGAGGTCGCCGTTGTACAGAATGGCGATGCGCCCGCACACGTCCTGCACGTCTTCGAGCCGGTGCGAACACATCAGGACGGTTTTGCCCCGGGCCTTCAGGTCGAGGATGAGGTCCTTCATCCACCGCGTACCGAGCGGGTCGAGGCCGGACGTCGGCTCGTCGAGGATCACGAGTTCCGGGTCGTTGATGAGCGCCTGGGCCAGTCCGATGCGCTGCCGCATGCCCTTCGAGTATTCCTTCAGGATGCGCTTCTTGTCGGCGCCCAGCCCGACGCGCTCGATGAGTTCGGCCGCCCGGCGCTTGCGGGTGTCCGGGTCGATGTTGAAGAGCCGGCCGTAGAAGTCGAGGGTCTCTTCGGCGTTGAGGAACCGGTACAGATAGGACTCTTCCGGCAGGTAGCCGATGCGCTCGTTCTTTTCGACCTTGGCGGCCGGTTCGCCGAACACGAAGGCGTCGCCGCTCGTGGGGAACAGGAGCCCGAGGAGCAGTTTGATGGTAGTGGTTTTGCCGGACCCGTTGGGCCCGAGGAGGCCGAAGATTTCGCCCTTGTGGATTTTGAGGTCGAGGGCATTGAGCGCGGTCTTTTTCTTGCGACCCCAGAAGTCGCGGTATACTTTCGTCAGGCTGCGGGTCTCGACGACGACGTCTTCGGCCATTAGGCGGTCTCCGGGGGCCGGCCAATTAAAGGGCGGCGCGATCCGATAACGGGGTGCCAAGTGTGTTACGTACCGGCCCGCAGACCGGTTCGCGGATATGCTAGGAACCCGCAGACCGGCGGCGAGCGCCTTCCGAGGCGTTCCCGGCCCAATACCGCGATCGGAACCCGGAGCGACCCCGATTCGCTGATTTGTGCGTCTGAAGAAGGTCTTTCGCGCTCGGCAGGAACGAGAGCCGGGCGCCCGAACGCGCTGCCGGGACCGGTTACCAGAATTTCCACCACGGTCTGCGCGGCGCGGGTTCGGGCTCCGGGGTTCTAATCATGATCCCCATTCTGATCAGGACGGGTTCCTCTTGTGCCCCGGGCGCCAGGTCGCCGGGGTAGCGCGGTACGTCGAGTTGGATCGCGACGCAGTGCTCCAAGCGGGCGTGCTCTTGCGCTTCGGGTAGAGTGTGGCAAAAGTACACGTTCTTCCGGCAGGAACTGCAGTACCGGACCGCCGGGGTGTCGACGGGTTTCAGCTTCTCCCACTGTTTGGGGCACCTGAATAGGAACAAGTTTTCGCAGTTTTCGATTTCCGGTCGGTCGAAGACCGCGACCCAATTCGGATCGAGTTCGGCTCGGAGCTCCCGGAGCCGCGCTTCCACGGTGTACCACTCGAACTGCGCGTTGCGGAGCTGCCCGCGGCGCACCTCCAGCCGGAGAAATTCGGCGTGGAGCGGGTTGTCGTGTTCGTCGAGCCAGTCGGCGTAAACGAGCCACGCGGTCAGGTCGGACGGGTTCGCGAGGATGGTGCGAAGAAACGATTTGTCCTCGATCGTGAACACGCGCGGAACTCCGAGTACACTCGTGTCCGCACACCAGCATACCACGAGGCCCGCCATGAACCCAACTCGACGCGACGCAATGGGCGCAGCCATTGCCTTAACGGTCGGTTCCCCGTTCGCACCGGTTCGGGCAGCCGAACCCAAACTCACGCTCGCGACTTTCGACGCGGAAGTGACCATCCCGATTGGTCACCCGTGTATGGGCGGTGGCATTGCGCCGGCCAAGGAAATCGTCGATCCACTGCTCGCACACGGGTTCGTGCTGAGTGGGGCGGGGAAACCGGTCGTGTTCGTGGCGCTCGATTGGTGCGAGATCCGGAACGGGGCTTACGACCTTTTTCGTGAGGCGATCGCCTTGGCCGTGGACACCGACCCGGTCCGCGTGATGCTCTGCGCGCTGCACCAGCACGACGCACCGATTATGGACCTTGAAGCCCAGGAATTGCTCGAAAAACACAAGGCCAAAGGTGCGATTTGTGATCTCGCGTTTCTGACGAAGGCCGGGGCGCGCGTTGCGAGCGCGGCCAAAGTATGTCTGAAGAACGCGCGCCCCGTCACGCACATCGGGACGGGCGAGGCGAAGGTGGAGAAGGTCGCGTCGAACCGGCGCTACCTCGATGAGAGTGGGAAAGTCCAGTATAACCGCATGTCCGCGAGCCGCGACCCGAAAGTGCGCGCGGGCGAAGAGGGGACCATTGACCCGTTGCTGAAGACGCTCAGCTTCTGGAACGGCGATACACCGCTGTGTGGGCTTTCGGCCTACGCGACGCACCCGATGAGCTATTACGGGAAGGGCGGGGTGACCGCGGACTTCGTCGGAATGGCTCGTAAGAGGCGCCAAGCCGATACCCCGGGCGTGTTCCAGATGTACGCGAGCGGGTGCGGCGGGAACGTGACCGCGGGCAAGTACAACGACGGCGACCCGGCCAACCGCGAAGTGCTCGGCGACCGTATTCATTCTGCAATGGCTGCCGCGTGGAAGGCGACGAAGAAGACCGCGGTGAAAGAAGTGACTTTCCGCTCAACGCCGATCTCTCTGGAGGCACGCACATCCGAGGGGTTCTCGGAAAAGGCACTCATGAAGCGTCTGACTGACGACCCGAAACCGTTCGGGCAGTGCCTCGCCGCGCTCGGGCTGAGTTGGAAGAAACGCTGTGACGCGGGCAAACCAATTGACCTGCCCGTACTCGACTTCGGCAGTGCTGCGCTCGCGCTGTTGCCGGCGGAGAGCTACGTCGAGTTCCAGCTCGCTGCACAGAAAGCTCGGCCCGGTGATTTCGTGTTGGTCGCGGGGTACGGCGAGTGCGGCCCGGGGTACATCCCGATCGAACGCGCCTGGAAGGAAAATGACAGCAACTTGGGTGACTGGTGCTGGGTGAACCCGGGGAGCGAGAAGCGAATGAACGAGGCAATTGCAAAGGCCCTGAAGAAGTGAGTATTCGCGGCAGTTCCAGAACTCATCCTCGAATCACCCGACACGAGAGCACTTCATGAAGATTGTTCGCATTGAAGCGATTCCGGTCTGCGTTCCACTGAAAAAGGGCATGACCGCGAAGACCGCACACGGGGAACACGTTACGTCGCCCTACGTAATCGTGAAGGTTCACACCGACGCGGGGATCGTGGGGCTTGGTGAAGCGACCATTTCCGGTCTGTGGTCCGGCGAGACGCAGCGCGGGACGGTCGCGGTGATCGAGGAGTACATCGCGCCGCAATTCGTCGGCACCGACCCGCGTGACATCACGGCCGCGCGCCGGGCGATGGACTTCATCATCAAACTGAACCCGTTCACGAAGTCCGCGGTGGAAATGGCGCTGTGGGACATCGCGGGCAAGTCCGCGAACGTCCCGGTGTACCAACTCTTAGGGGGAAAGGTCCGCGACCGGGTGCGCATCAAACTCGTCGTGTGGGCGCGCGACGTCCCCGGTTCGCGTGCGATGGCCGAGCAGCACCTTGCGCTCGGCGTGTCGTGCGTGAAGGTGAAGACCGGACTCGATCCGGAAACCGACATCGCCCGCGTGCGGGCCGTGCGCGAAGTGACCCCGCGCCACATTCCGGTCACAATCGATTCCAATTGTGGCTGGACGATTCAGCAGGCGAAATACTGCCTTCGTGCGCTCGCGGACCTGGACCTCCTGCTCGCGGAGCAGCCCATTCCCGCGGGCGATCCGGCCGCTCTCGCGGAACTCCGTCGCGACACGACCACGCCCATCATGGCGGACGAGAGCGTTTTCACGCTCCAAGATGCGTGGCTACTGAGTGTTCACCGGGCCGCCGATATTTTCAGCGTGTACCCGGGCAAGCACGGCGGGATCGCGGGCACGGCCGAAATCATTGCGGTCGCGAAGGCGGCCGGGCTTCGCTGCACGATCGGGAGCAATTTGGAACTCGGGATCGGCACCGCGGCGATGCTGCACGTCGCTGCCGCGTTTCCGGAAGTGGACTGCGACACGTTCCCGGCCGACACCATCGGCCCGTTCTACCACGACGGCGAGATCGTCACGCGCCCGCTCGACCTCGGCCCGCCATACGCGAAGGTTCCGGACGGTCCCGGACTGGGCGTGGAACTCGATGAAACTGCCCTTGCACGGTTCCGCGTGAACTGATGGGCTTCATTGCGGTGTGTTGAAGGTGGGCATTTTTTGCTCGCGGTACGGGCCGGAACTGTACCACGCGCAGAAAATATGCGCTTCCCGCACCGCAAGATGGGAAGAATGCCCTTCGCTGTTCACTGAGGTATCGATGACTCCCGATGAGTTTCGCGAATACGGTCACCGTTTAATTGACTTCATTGCGGACTACCGCGCTACGATTGCGACCCGCCCGGTGCGGGCGACCACCGAGCCGGGGGCAATCCGTGCCCAACTGCCGACCGAACCGCCCACTGCCGCCGAACCGTTCGACGCGGTGCTCGCCGATCTCAACACGATCCTCCTTCCCGGACTCACGCACTGGCAGCACCCGCGGTTCTTCGGCTACTTCCCCTCGAACGCGGAACTGGCGAGCGTGCTGGGCGACTTCCTCAGTACGGGGTTGGGGCAGCTCGGTTTGAACTGGCAATCCAGCCCCGCACTTACCGAACTGGAAGAACTGGCGTGCGACTGGATGCGCCAGATGGTCGGCCTTTCGACCGCGTGGTCGGGGGTGATTCAGGACACCGCGTCTACTTCGACCCTACTCGCGCTGCTCTGCGCGCGCGAGCGTGCGAGTCACTTTTCGCTCGTGCGCGGGGGATTGCAGGGCGAACCGAAGCCGTTGGTAGTCTACGTTTCAACGCAGAGCCACAGTTCCGTGGAGAAAGCCGCCCTGCTCGCGGGGTTCGGGCGCGACAACGTCCGCGCCGTTCCCGTCGATGATGCGTTTGCGATGCGCCCCGATGCACTCGACGCGGCGGTCCGCGCGGACCTCGACGCGGGGAAGGTGCCGTGTGCGGTGGTCGCTACGACGGGCACTACGGCGTCGACCGCGCTCGACCCGGTGGGGGCGATCACGGAAATTGCCGCGCGACACCGGATCTGGGTTCACGTCGACGCGGCAATGGCCGGCTCCGCGATGATTCTCCCCGAGTGTCGAGGGATGTGGGCCGGGATCGAAGGGGCAGATTCGCTCGTGTTGAACCCGCACAAGTGGCTCGGCGCGGTGTTCGATTGCTCGCTGTTCTACGTTCGCGACACCGAGCACCTCATTCGAGTAATGTCCACGAGCCCGAGCTACCTGCGCACGCAGGCAGATGGCAAGGCACCGAACTACCGCGATTGGGGAATCGCACTCGGGCGTCGGTTTCGCGCACTCAAACTGTGGTGCCTCATTCGCGCCGAGGGGGTGTCCGGGTTACAGGCGCGGCTCCGGCGCGACATCGCGAACGCCGCGTGGCTCGCGGGAGAAGTGTCGCGCACCCCGAGCTGGCGCGTGGTGGCCCCGGTGCCGCTTCAAACAGTGTGTTTGGTTCACGAACCGCCGGGACTTTCCGGTGAAGCGCTCGACGCCCACACGCGCGACTGGGCGGAGCGCGTGAACGCTTCGGGAGCGGCGTACCTCACGCCCGCGGTCCTCGCGGGGCGCTGGATCGTCCGCGTGTCGGTGGGCTCGATCACGACCGAGCGCGCGGACGTGGAAGCGGCCTGGAGCGCGATGCGAGCTGCGGCCGAAAGAGGAAATTCTTAACCCCTGCGCGTGGCACACGGGCGCGTGCGCGGGTACGCTTCGGGACTCGTAAATCTCTCCCGGGGTGCCTCGTGAACGACGTGCTTGGTGAGTTCGTTGGTACGGCGGTTCTGATTCTGCTCGGCAACGGGGTCGTTGCGGGCGCTCTGCTGAACAAGTCGAAGGCCCAGAACGCCGGGTGGATGGCTATCACCGCGGGTTGGGCCTTCGCGGTGATGGCCGGCGTGTACACCGCGAAGGCAATCGGGGCGCCGGGCTACATCAACCCGGTCGGGCCACTGGCGGCGGTTCTCACCGCTGGTCTCCAAGTTGACAAGGCTCTGATGTTCGCCGCCTCCGAAGTCGCGGGGGCGTTCGTGGGGGCGACACTCGTCTGGCTGCACTACTTCCCGCACTGGGCCGAAACGCCCGACCCCGAACTGAAGCGCGCGTGTTACTGCACCGCGCCCGCGATTCGCCACTTTCCCGCAAACGTTTTCGGCGAAGCACTCGCGACATTCGTGTTGGTCTTCGTCGGCACGGCCGTTGTGGAAAAGGGCATCAACGGCGCGCTGGCGGCCCCGCTCGGCGGCGCGCTCGTGTGGGGAATCGGCCTCAGCCTCGGCGCCACGACCGGGTACGCGATCAACCCGGCCCGCGACCTCGGTCCGCGCCTTGCGCACGCGGTTCTGCCCATTGCGGGGAAGGGTGGGTCCGATTGGGGTTACGCCTGGGTGCCGATCGTCGGACCGTTCGTTGGGGCTGCGGCCGGGGCACTGGCGGCGGCGAAGTTAGTGGTGAGCGCGTAGCAGAATCCGCGCTCGGGTCGGCGGGTGGTTGTGGTATGCTCAAAAGTCCTGCCTCACAATCCGCCGAATTCGTGGGTACCCGCCATGAAATTCAGCCCCCACACGCCTCCCAATCGCCGCCAACTCCTCCAACTCGGCGGAATCAGCGTTCTCGGATTGGGGTTACCGGAACTCTTGCGCGCGTCACCGGGAGGCGGCGGTCCGCGTCGCGGAAAACCGAAGTCGTGCATCTTCATCGTGCAGTACGGCGGGTGCAGCCAGATCGATAGCTTCGACATGAAGCCGGACGCGCCCGCGGAGATTCGTGGGGCCTTCAAACCGATCGCGACCGTCGTTCCGGGCGTGCGGATCTGCGAACACCTCCCGCGCTTGGCGCGGCTCGCCGATCGGTACTGCCTCGTGCGGTCGATGACCCACGGCGACCCCAATCACGACGGCGGAATGCACGTCTGTATGACGGGCCATTCGCGCCCCGCCGAGAGCACCCCGTATTACGGTTCGGTCGTCGCGAAACTGTGCCCGCCGACCAGAAACGTCCCGCCTTACGTGTGGTTGCAGAACATAGCCGGCGACGTGCAACCGCGTTACCTCACGGGCGGCTTCCTCGGAGCGGC
The DNA here is from genome assembly GCF_001610855.1 of Gemmata sp. SH-PL17. Taxonomy (NCBI): domain Bacteria; kingdom Pseudomonadati; phylum Planctomycetota; class Planctomycetia; order Gemmatales; family Gemmataceae; genus Gemmata; species Gemmata sp. SH-PL17. Next base: position 5,481,333 of record NZ_CP011271.1, on the reverse strand, counting down.
TTACGCTCCGTTGCGCGTCGGCACCGATCTCGATAACCCGTCCGCGCCGGGCTTCAAGGTGAAGTCGTTCGACTCACCCGCCGACGTCCCGACACCCCGGCTGCTCGATCGGCAGAAGCTCCTCGCACGTGTCGAATCCAATCAGACCGCGTGTGGGGCGGACGCCGCGAACATGGGGAAGTACCGCGAGAAGGCGGTCGATCTGCTCACCGGTCCCGAAGCGCGTGTGGCGTTCGATCTCGACCGGGAATCCGCACGCATGCGGGACCGTTACGGGCGTCACCCGCTCGGGCAGAACTTACTCCTGGCACGCAGACTCATCGAAGCAGGCACGCGGCTCGTCAGCGTGACCGCGTGGACCGGGCTTCCGCCGGGCGAGGCGTTTCGCAACGTGCAAACGTGGGACATGCACGGTACGGGGCCGGGCCTCGGCAGCATCTTTGGCTCCACTGCGTTCGGGCTGAGTTGGGCACTTCCGCGTGTGGACGAAGCCGTGTCCGCACTGCTCGGCGATCTGGAAGACCGTGGGCTATTGGAAACGACGCTCGTGGTGCTGGTGGGTGAGTTCGGCCGCACGCCGCGTGTGAGTGGCGAGGGACGCGACCACTGGCCGGCGTGCTACTCGGCGCTGCTCGCGGGCGCGGGAGTTCGCGGTGGAGCGGTGTACGGTGCGTCCGACAGGATCGCCGCGTATGTGAAAGACAACCCGGTGAGCCCCGAAGATTTCGGCGCGACGCTGTTCCACGCGCTCGACGTGGCTCCGGAAACGAAGCTCGGGTCCGACGGGTTCACGCGGGCCGTGAGCGCCGGGAAGCCGGTCCTTGATCTGTTCGGGTCGTAACATTCTCGCGCCGCGCAAACTCGTAAGTGCTCCGTTGCCTTTCGCCGGGCCGCAGTTTACTTTGTCTTCCGCCTACCATTCGCGTTCCCACTTATACACTTGGAGCCCTCTCCATGCGTCCGTTCAAGGCCGTACTGCTCGCCGTATCGGTGAGCGTGCTGGCGCTGGGTACCGCCCGCGCCGATGTGAAACCGCACCCGATCTTTTCCGACAACGTGGTGCTCCAACAGGGCACGGATATCGTCGTTTGGGGTAAGGCCGACGCGGGCGAGTCGGTTACCGTGTCGCTGGCGCGAAAGACCGCGAACGAGGCGAGCGCGACCACCACGAAAGTGACCGCGGACAAGGACGGTAAATGGGCCGTCAAGATTCCGGCGCAGAAGGCCGGCACCGGCTACGCCCTCACCGTAAAGGGCAACAACGAAGTCGCGTTCAAGAACGTCGCGGTGGGCGAGGTGTGGGTCTGCTCCGGCCAGTCCAACATGGAATGGTCCGTGAACATCAGCGAAGACCCGGCCAAGGTGAAAGAGGGCGCGACGAACCCGGACCTGCGCCTGTTCACCGTCAAGAAGCGGACCGCGCCGCGCCCGATCACCAATCAGGACGACCTCGGACACCTCACGAAGTGGGACGTGAGTTCGGCGGACACGATCGGCGGGTTCTCCGCGGTCGCATACCACTTCGGCCAGAAGCTCCAGAAGGAACTCGGTGTTCCCGTCGGGCTGATCCACTCGTCGTGGGGCGGCACCCCGGCCGAAGCGTGGACGAGCCTCGAAGCGCTCGACGCTGAACCGAGCTTGAAGTATTACGCCGATCGCGCCCGGTCCATCGTCAAGACCTACGACGAGTACGACCAGAAGAAGGCACTTGAGGTTTACGAAAAGGCACTGGCGGTGTGGAAAGAAGCCGCGGACAAGGCCAAGGCCGAAGGCAAGCCGGTCCCGAAGGAGCCGGCCAAGCCCGGCGAGAAACCGGTCGATCTGGGGCCGCATACACCCGGCACACTGTACAACGCGATGATCTTCCCGATCCTGAACTTCAAGACGAAGGGCGCGATCTGGTACCAGGGCGAATCGAACGCTGGTCGGGCTTACGAGTACCGCACGCTGTTCCCGACGATGATTAAGGACTGGCGCGCGCGGTACAACTGCGACCTGCCGTTCATGCTCGTTCAACTCGCCCCATTTCGCGGTGATGCGAACAGACCCGACTACGCCGAACTGCGAGATTCCCAACTGTACGCGGCCAAGACTCTGCCGAAAACCGGGATCGCGGTGATCACCGACATTGGCAACGAAACCGACATCCACCCGAAGCCGAAGGGACCGGTCGGTGAGCGCCTCGCGCTCGCGGCGCTGGGCATCGAGTACGGCAAGAAGATCGAGTACTACGGCCCGATGCTCAAGGAAGCGAAGTTCGCGAGCAACACCGCGACGCTGACGTTCACGCACGTGGGCGGCGGGCTGGTCGCGAAGGACGGCGACCTCGTGGGCTTCACGGTCGCGGGCAAGGACGGGAAGTTCCACCCGGCGAAGGCAACCATCAAGGACGACACCGTCGTTCTCACCAGCGAAGCGGTTGCCGAACCGGTCGCTGTGCGCTACGGGTGGGTAAATTTCGCCAAACCGACCCTGAACCTGTTTAACAAAGAGGGGCTGCCGGCCTCGCCGTTCCGCACGGACGACGCGCCGTACACCACGCAGCCCAAGCCGAAACAGTGAGTCCGGGCGAACGGCCGGCGCGCGCCGGTTAGTGAGAGGTGGGCACCAGTGCCCCTCGCGCTCGATCGGTCGGCCCGTGCCGGCCGTTCGCCTTTTAGGGAGATCGCATGACGAAGCGCGTCGTGGTTGTGGGCGGGGGAGTGGTGGGTGCGTGTTCCGCATACCACCTGGCGAAGACCGGGCACGCGGTCACGATCGTGGATCGCCAGCGGTTCGGGTCCGGGTGCTCGCACGCCAACTGCGGGTACGTGTGCCCCAGTCACGTTCTGCCGTTCGCCGCGCCCGGGGCGATCACGTCCACTCTCAAGACTCTCTTTCAGCGGAACTCGCCCCTTAAGGTTCGCCCGGGCGTGGCGCTCGCGAACCTCGGCTGGTTCCTCGGCTTCGCCCGGAAGTGCAACACGCGCGACATGATGGCCGCGGGGCGCGCGATTCAGGCGCTGCTCAATTCGTCGCGTGCGCTGTTCGACGAACTCATCGCGGCCGAGCGCATCGAGTGCGAGTGGGAGTCGAAGGGGCTGCTGTTCGTCTTCCAGACGCCGAAACACTTCGAGCACTACGCGCACACCGACGAGCTGTTGCGCCGCGAGTTCTCGATGCCCGCGCGCCGGTTCGATTCGACCGAACTCGCAGCACTCGAACCGGCCCTTAAGCCTGGCATGGCGGGTGGTTACCTGTACGAATCCGATGCGCACCTGCGGCCCGACCGCCTGATGAGCGAACTCAAGCGCGTGCTGTTGGCGCTGGGAGTGGAGATCCGCGAAAACTGCGCGATGACCGGCCTCGCGACGGCGAACGGCGTCGCGACCGCGCTCAAAACTTCGACCGGGGACGTTCCCGGCGACCAGTTCGTGATCGCGACGGGCGCGTGGACCCCTCAACTCAACGCGGCGCTCGGGTGCCGGGTGCCGATCCAGCCCGGTAAGGGGTACTCGCTGACGATGCCGCGCCCGGCACTGTGCCCGACGCACCCGCTCATATTCGAGGAACACCGCGTCGCGGTCACGCCGTTCGCGAGCGGGTACCGGCTCGGCTCGACGATGGAGTTCTCCGGGTACGACGATTCGCTGAACCGGTCGCGGCTGGCACTGCTCACGGATGCCGCGAAGCTGTACCTGCGAGACCCGCTCGCAGAGCCGGTGCAAGAGGAGTGGTGGGGCTGGCGCCCCATGACGTCCGACGGGCTGCCCGTCATCGATCGCGCGCCCGTCGCGAGCAACGTGATGATCGCGGCCGGGCACAACATGCTCGGGCTCTCAATGGCCCCCGCAACCGGGAAACTCGTCAGCGAACTGGTGGGCGGCGGTAAGCCGCACATCGACCCGACGCCGTACCGGTTGAATCGCTGAGTTGCGGTGTTGGGTGCTGGTGTTATCTGATTGTGGCCCGGGCCTCTGGCCTGGGGAGGCGTTTCCCAGGCCAGAGGCCCGGGCCACCGAACCAAATTAGTGATTGAGCGAACCCCGCTCGCCAGGGCGGTGGGTGCATTTGCTACGTGCAAGACCCACCGCCCTGGTGGGCGGGGTTCGCCCGCCGCTCGCCTACTTCAACTCCTGTAAACCCGCGTCGATGTACTGACCGCCGCGGGTCTGCTTGCAGTGGATGGCAATCACGTTCGCGCCCTTCTTGAGTGCCTTCCGACCTTCTGCGGTCAGGAAGAACTCCGTGTAGCCCGACGTCCAGTCGGTCACTTTGAGCGCGAGAACGCCGTTGATGTACACCTCTGCGTCTTCGTCGTGGTGCATCCGGAGCACGACATCGCCCGTCGGGGCCTCCGCTAGCTCGAAGCCGCGCCGGACCCAGATGTCGGCGGTCTTCCACTCGGTGCGCACGACCGCGCCCGGCGTGCCCTGCGTCCCGAACCCGCCGTCGGCCTCGGTCCACTTTGCGGCGTCGAAGTCGGACTTCTCCCAACCGGCCGCGGGCTTGGTGGTCGTGAAGCGCCACTTCTGGGCGACTGTTTCGGACGTCGGGACGAGTTCGCGGTACTCGGGCGCCGGGCCGAACAGCGCCTTGTGCCACTTCGCGGTCTCGGCCACGTCGAACTTGATGACCTCGCGGTCGTAGGTCATTAGCCCGTTCACTTCCACTTCCACGTCCGTCGTCTGGGTGTACACGGCCGCGCTCAGCCCCTTGCCGACGAGCGGGTGCAGCCGGCGCACGAGCAACCGGTAGTTCTCACGCAGCTCTTCAGTGGTTTTGAAGGTGCGGTAGCCCCAGTTATCCGTGTCCTTCCACAAGTGCCCCTTGAGGGGCAGGCCCAGTCCGCCGAACTCGCCGAGCACACTCACGCGGTCCGGCATCGTGGGGAACATCCCCGGGCCGGGGTAGATGTGCGCGTCCTTCATGTCACCGAACCCGCGGTCCACCCACCCGCTCGGACCGTTCACGAGGCGCGTGCGGTCGTAGTCCTTCACCCACTTGAGGACGTCGTTGGTGTCGTGCTGTCCCCAACCCTCGTTGAACGGCACCCACACCACGATGCACGGGAAGAACTTCAGGTGGTCCATCATCGCTTTCAGTTCCACGCGGAACTGCTTCTTTTCTGGGTCGGTGAACTTGGCGTCTTCTTTGGCGTCCGGCGGAATGAGTTGCCCGCGCGACGGGACGCCCCCGCTGGGCATGTCCTGCCACACCAGCATCCCGAGCTTGTCGCAGTGGTAGTAGTAGCGCGACGGCTCCACCTTGATGTGCTTGCGGAGCATGTTGAAGCCGATTTTCTTCAGCACTTCGATGTCGTACTTCATCGCCGCGTCGGACGGCGGGGTGAGCAACCCGTCCGGCCACCACCCCTGGTCGAGCGGCCCGACCTGGAACATCGGTTTGTTGTTCAGCATCAGGCGCATCACGCCCTTGTCGTCTTTTGCGGTCGAGATTTTCCGCATCGCGAAGTAGGTCGAAACGGTGTCCGATGAAGCGCTGTCCCGGTCCGGCGAAGTAAGGTTAATTTGAACGTCGTAAAGGTGTGGAGAGTCGGGGGTCCAGAGCTTCGGGTTCTCCAACTTGCAGCGAATGGACTGGCCGGGTTTGCCGCTGAAGTTTCCGTCTTTGAGCCCAATCAGAACGGCATTGGCGTTGCCGACGACATCGACGATGAATTCGACTTCGCCTTTATCCACATCCGGGGTCACGCGGATCGATTTGACGTAGGTGTCACTTGCCACCGGTTCGAGCCACACCGTTTGCCAGATCCCGGTGACGGGCGTGTACCAGATCCCTTCCGGCTTCGCCTGTTGCTTGCCGCGCGGTTGCGCGCCGGAATCGGTCGGATCCCACACGCGCACGACGAGTTCGCCCTTTCCGTCCTTCAGTGCGTCGGTGATGTCCACCGAGAACGGGTCGTTCCCGCCCTTGTGGGTGACGAGTTCCGTGCCGTTGACGAAAACCGTCGATTCCCAGTCGACGGCGTCGAAGTGCAGCAGCACGCGCTGCCCCTTCCAGCCGGCGGGAGCTTCGACCGTGCGGTGGTACCACAGGTTCTGGTCCTTGCTGACGCTCTTGCCGACCCCCGACAGCGCTGACTCGGCGCAGAACGGCACCAGGATCTGCCCGTCCCACTTCTCGGGCTTGGGCGCGTCCTTCTTGGTGATCGCGTAGTCCCACAACCCGTTGAGGTTCAGCCAGTTCTTTCGCACCATTTGCGGGCGCGGGTACTCCTGCCACGCGCTATCGGGTTTCACTTCCTTGCCCCACTTGGTCATGAGCGGGGTTGGGGCCGGTTTCCAGTCGGCCCCGAGTGCGCCGCCGGTAACGGCGCACAGAACGAAACAGGAGAGGAGACGAGCGTGCATCGTGTGAGAACTCCGAAAGGTGAACGGGCGCAAGAGAGGTGACTTAATCGGCGACGCGCTTGGTAATGCTCCCGTAAGCATCAATGCGCCGGTCGCGGAAGAACGGCCAGTTCCGGCGCACGTCTTCCATGAGTTTGCGGTCGCACTTCACGACCAGGATTTCTTCCTTGTTCGTGCTGCCCTTCTTCAGAATGCGGCCGAACGGGTCGCTCACGAACGACCCGCCCCAGAACTCCAACCCCTCGCCGACGATGACCTCGTGCCCCACGCGGTTCACCGCACATACGTAAGTACCGTTGGCGATCGCGTGGCCGCGCATGCTCGTTTCCCATGCGGAATGCTGCGCTTCGCCGAATTCTGCCTTTTCGCGCGGGTGCCAGCCGATCGCAGTGGGGTAGAAGATCACTTCCGCGCCCTGGAGGGCCGTGAGCCGGGCCGCTTCGGGGTACCACTGGTCCCAGCACACCAACGTGCCGACCTTCGCTGCCGCGGTGGGGAACACCTTGAACCCGAGGTCGCCCGGCGTGAAGTAGAACTTTTCGAGGAACAGTGGGTCGTCCGGGATGTGCATCTTCCGGTACAACCCGAGCAGGTTCCCGGTCGCGTCGTGGACGGTGGCGGTGTTATGGTACACCCCCGGCATCCGCTTCTCGAACAGTGATCCGACCACCACGACCTTGTTTTTCTTCGCCGCCGCGCCGAGTCGGTCCTCGCTCGGCCCCGGGATCGGTTCCGCCAGATCAAAGAGCGCGATGTCTTCCTTCTGGCAGAAGTAGTATCCGGTGAACAGTTCCGGCAGGCACACCACTTGCGCGCCCTGTTTCGCGGCCTCGGCGATCGCGGCCTCGGCTTTCGCCAGGTTCGATTCGCGGTCTGGCGCGATTTTCATCTGTACCGCGGCGATTGTGAAATGGTCCATAAGTCCGGCGCCCATAGTCCTTGGTACTTCACCCGCAGCTTGTTATACCGATGCCAACGGCCCCGCAAGTACCGTTGAGCACCGGTCCCGGCCGACTTACCCTCCCCGCATGGATCCGACCATGAGCGATAAAAACATCACCAGCGTGCTGAAGGAAACGCGGCAGTTTCCTCCGTCCGCCGAGTTCGTCGCACGCACCACCGTGAACGCGACCGAGCGCGACCGGCTCGCGGAGTGGGCCGAACGCGACCCGGACGGGTTCTGGGCCGAGCAAGCCAATTCCCTTCACTGGACCAAGCCGTGGGACACGGTGCTCGATTGGAGCAACGTTCCGCACGCGAAGTGGTTCGTCGGCGGGCAGCTCAACGCGAGCGACAACTGCCTCGACCGGCACGTTGCGGCCGGGCGCGGGAACAAGGCCGCGCTCGTGTGGGAGGGGGAACCCGGCGATTCCCGCACGCTGACGTACCAGCAACTCCTGCGCGAAGTGTGCAAATTCGCGAACGCACTGAAATCGTTGGGCGTGGAGAAGGGCGACCGCGTCACGATCTACATGCCGATGATCCCCGAAGCGGCGGTCGCGATGCTCGCCTGCGCCCGGATCGGCGCGATGCACTCGGTCGTCTTCGGCGGGTTCTCCGCGGATGCGGTCGCGGACCGCAACAACGACGCGAAGTCGAAGCTCGTGATTACCGCCGATGGCGGCTGGCGCCGCGGAAAAGTGGTGCCGCTGAAGGCGAACGTGGACGCGGCCCTCGAAAAGTCGCCGTCGGTCGAGAAGTGCGTGGTGTTCAATCGCTGTAACACCGCGGTCGAGATGAAGGCCGGGCGCGACGTGTGGTGGCACGACCTGGTGGCCGGCGCGAGCGCCGAGTGCCCGGCCGAACCGCTGGACAGCGAGCACCCGCTGTTCATCCTCTACACCTCCGGCAGCACCGGGAAGCCGAAGGGCGTGCTCCACACGACCGGCGGGTACCTACTGGGCGCGTCGCTCACGCACAAGTGGGTCTTCGACATCAAGGACGACGACGTTTACTGGTGCACGGCGGACGTGGGGTGGATCACCGGGCACAGCTACATCGTGTACGGTCCGCTGTGCAACGGCAGCACGGTCGTGATGTACGAGGGCGCCCCGAACCAGCCGCGCGAGGACCGGTTCTGGGAGATCATCGCGAAGTACCGGGTGACGATCTTCTACACGGCCCCGACCGCGATCCGCGCGTTCATCAAGTGGGGCGACCAGCACCCGAAGGGGCACGACCTGTCGTCGCTCCGGTTGCTCGGCAGCGTGGGCGAGCCGATCAACCCGGAAGCGTGGATGTGGTACCACAACGTGATCGGCGGCGGGCGGTGCCCGATCGTGGACACGTGGTGGCAGACGGAAACCGGCGCGATCATGATTTCGCCGCTCCCCGGCGCGATCCCGACCAAGCCCGGCAGCGCGACGAAACCGCTCCCGGGCATCGCCGCCGAAGTCGTTGACAAGCAGGGGCACCCGGTACCCGCGAACGCGGGCGGGTTCCTCGTGGTGAAGCGCCCGTGGCCGAGCATGATGCGCACCATCTACGGGGACGACGAGCGCTACAAGTCCACGTACTGGAGCCATTACCCCAACATTTATTTCACCGCGGACGGCGCGCGCCGTGACGAGGACGGCTACATCTGGGTGATGGGCCGCGTGGACGACGTGCTGAACGTGAGCGGGCACCGGCTCAGCACGATGGAGGTCGAGAGCGCGCTGGTTCACCACCCAAAAGTGGCCGAGGCCGCGGTGGTCGGGAAGCCGGACGACCTGAAGGGCGAAGGGATCGTGTGCTTCGTCACGCTAAAGCAGGGCGTGGCCCCGACCGACGAGCTGAAGGCCGAACTGAAGGCCCACGTGGTCCACAACATCGGCGCGCTGGCCCGCCCGGACGACGTCCGGTTCACGGACTCCCTGCCGAAGACGCGGAGCGGCAAAATCATGCGCCGGTTCCTGCGTGACATCGCCGCTGGTCGGCAATCTACCGGCGACGCGACCACGCTCGAAGACCTTAACGTGCTCGCGAAACTGCGCGAGGACGACGAGTAACAGCGTCGTCCGATCCCGTTCGCACTGGCCCGTGCGATAACGTGCGGGCCAGTGCGAACGGGATCGGACGATTACGGGGCGCTAACAAATCGATTCAAAGCGTGTCTATTCGCTGCCGGCTCACGTCAATTTCCTCGAACTCGTTCGTGTCCTCACATCCGGACCCGGATAGAATTTCCCTACTTTTGTCGCTGTTTTCTACAGCCGCTCCTATGGGAGCGGAGCGTTTCGTGTTTGTCGCGCATTAGCCTGCAAGACTGGCCTCAGAAACCGAGTATTCCGCACGATCTGGTATGAGATCACCCGCGCCCGATAAAGAAATGGCCAAGGACACGCACATTATCAGCGCGACGGATTGGGGCGACCCGCGCGCTGCGGCGCAGTTGTTACCCCTGGTTTATGACGAACTGCGACGGCTCGCCGTCGCCCGGTTAGCCGCTGAGCCGCCCGGCCAAACGCTTCAGCCGACGGCTCTCGTTCATGAAGCGTACCTCCGGCTCGTCGCTGCTGGGCACGACCAGTGGGACCACCGCGGACACTTCTTCGCCGCTGCTGCCGAGTCCATGCGGCGCATTCTCATCGACGGCGCCCGAAAAAAGGCCGCTGCCCGGCACGGCGGGGCGATGCAGCGTCAGGCGCTTGACCCGGAAGCGGCCCTTGTGCCCGAACCGCGCGAGGATTTGCTCGCCCTGGATGAGGCCCTGAGCCGACTGGAAGCGGTGGACCCGCTCAAAGCCAATCTCGTGAAGCTCCGCTATTTTGCAGGGCTCAGCCTCGCCGAAGCCGCGTCTGCACTCGACCTGTCGGAACGCACGGCCGGGCGGCACTGGGCCTACGCTCGGGCTTGGCTCCGCCGCGCTGTTGAGGGGGCGCACGAAAAAGTGGAACCGACGGTGGCCGAGACCGGGCCGGGATCTCGCATTGATTAACGTCCCGGAGCGCCGGCACCTTGGAAGGGTTCCCGACATGACGGAAGAAGAGGTCTTCCTGGCGGCCCTCGATTTGGCCGACCCGGGCGCGCGCGGCGAGTACCTGGAGCGCACGTGTCGCGGGGACGCGGCGTTCCGCCAACAGGTGGAAGAGCTGCTGGCCGCGCACTTCAAAGAGGGTGCGTTCCTGGACGAGCCGATCGGCGCGCAAATGGGGGACGGGCGCCTCCCGGTGGACGCGGATTCGCTCGTGACCCGGGTCGCCAATCGGGGCGGCGGTACCGACAAGAACCCGGCTGCCGAAGAGCCCTGCGACCTGAGTTTCTTGCTTCCCCCCACACGGACCGATTCACTCGGCCGGATCGGGCACTACGAGGTGCTCCAGATCCTCGGCAGGGGCGGGTTCGGGATCGTCTTCCGGGCGTTCGACGATGTGCTCCACCGCGTGGTCGCGCTCAAGGTGCTCGCCCCGGCGCTCGCCGCCACTTCACCGGCCCGCAAGCGGTTCTTGCGCGAGGCCCGGTCGTTCGCGCAGGTTCGCCACGAGAACGTCGTTCAGATCTACGCCATTGAGGAGCGCCCGTTACCGTACCTCGTGATGGAGTACATCCCGGGCGAGACGCTCCAACAGCGCCTGGACCGGACCGGACCCCTTGAAGAATCGGAGATCGTGCGCTTCGGCCGGCAAATGGCCGAGGGGCTGGCCGCGGCCCACGCCACCGGGCTTATTCACCGGGACGTGACGCCCGGCAACGTGCTCATCGAAGCCGGCCCTCAAGAGCGGGCGAAGATCACCGACTTCGGGCTGGCGCGCGCGGCCGACGACGCGAGCATCTCGCAGAGCGGGGTCGTTGCCGGTACCCCGTTGTACATGGCCCCGGAACAGGCGCGGGGCGAGCCCCTCGACCACCGGGCCGACCTGTTCAGCCTCGGGAGCGTGTTGTACACCCTGGCCACGGGCCGCCCGCCGTTCCGCGCCGCGGCCACGTTCGCGGTCCTGAAGCGGGTGATCGAGGACGCCCCGCGGCCGGTCCGGGACGTGGTCCCCGAAGCCCCCCAGTGGCTCGCGGACGTGATCGCCAAGTTGCACGCGAAGAACCCGGACGACCGGTTCCAGTCGGCCGGAGAAGTGGCCGCAGCCCTCGCCGATGGCGCACCATCCGAGGGCGCGCGGCCCCGCCGGAGTCGGTCCGCGCTCGGGCGCTCCGGCCGGCGGAAATGGGTTGTGGTCGCGGCCCTCTTGCTCTCCGTTTTCGCACTGGCTCTCGCCGAGAGCACCGGCCTGACGCACTGGCTGCAGCGCCCGCGCGCCGCGTCCGACTCGGTGAAGAACGGCGCGGAGGGCGACGGCCCGCCGAACCCGAATCCGCCCGAGTTCACCAACACGCTGGGGATGAAGTTCAAGCGCATTCCGTTGGGCCGGTTCCGGATGGGGTCGCCCGCGGAAGAAGTGGACCGGTGCCTCAACGAGTTCGCGGAGGGGAGCACCAAGTTCCAGGCGCTGCGCAAGAAGCACGAAGGGAAGTTCGAGGAGGAGCGCCTGCCGGCCGAAGCACCGGCGCACGAAGTCGCGATCGCGCGGTCGTTTTACATGGGCGCCACGGAGGTCACGGCCGGGCAGTTCCGCCGGTTCGTAGAGGAGAAAGGGTACAGCGCGGGCGACGAGGGTTGGAAGGTTCCCGGTTTGGACGAGCCCGACAATTGCCCGGTGACATACGTGTCCTGGTACAACGCCGTGGATTTCTGCACGTGGCTGAGCGCGAAGGAGGGAAAGACGTACCGTTTGCCCACGGAAGCCGAGTGGGAGTATTGTTGCCGGGCCGGGAAATCGGGGGCGCGGTACTGCTTCGGTGACGACGACGACCAGTTGGAGCACTACGCCTGGTACGACAAGAACAGTACGCGCGGTGAGGGCACCTTGAACCGGACGAACCGCGTGGCGCGGCTGAAGTCGAACGCATGGGGCCTCTACGACATGCACGGCAACGCCTGGGAGTGGTGCCAGGACAGCTACGATCCGAATTACTACAAGAACAGCCCGATGAACGATCCGTCGGGCGGCGCGGGCGCCAGCCGTGTGCTCCGCGGCGGATCGTGGTACTGGGCGCCCGAGTTCTGCCGCTCCGCGTTCCGGCACTACGTGCCCCCCGACCTCCGCTACTACGACGTGGGTTTCCGCGTGGTGCTCGTCCCCAAATAACGGGGCGGCGCCGTCCCTTGGTACGCACACGTGCTCGCTGGTTGCCCCGGCCGCGAGCGGGTATCATCGTGCGAATACCATCGCGAGGGCCGGCGCATGTCGAACACGATGTACCCGCTTCTGCTTCTGCTCTTCCTCATCGTCTGCGTACCGCTTGCACAGGCGGACGAACCGAAACCCAAACCGATTACGATCGCCACCCCGAAGGGGTGGACCGAACTCAAGCTGAAAGACGGTGACGAGTCACTTAATGTGGCCGCCCGATTCGAGGTCGGTGACAAAGACAATACGGTCCGGTCTGTCGTGCTTCGGGGCAGTGGGAGCCTGAAAGACAATGTCAACCGCTGGCGCGGCCAGCTTAAACTCGAACCGCTCGACGCGGAGGGTGTCAAGAAGGCCGTCCGTCCGGTCAAAGTGGGTGGGAGTGCGGGGCACCGGTTCGATGCTACGGGAACCGACGAGTCGGCCCAGCGGATCGTGGCCGTCGTGGTCGAGCGCGACGAGGGGACGTGGTTCTTCCGCATGAGTGGCCCGGTCGACGCGGTCGAAAAACAGCTCAAAGCGTTCGATGAATTACTCGCGTCGGCGCGGTTCGCGAAGTAGGGTAGGCTGCGAGCAGATTTTTCAAGCACGGCACGAAATCAGAGAAGCGGAATTGGGCCAGGCCAGCCCAGAATGGCCTCGCGCGACCATTTCTCGCGAATCACTGCAATTTCACGCGCCCGGCTCAGGTAGGTATCGTGCTGGTGGCACACCGGCGCCAGCTCTTAACGTCGTAATCTCGGCGTACAACGCAACCGGGTTTGGTAACAGATCGGCTTCAACGCGAGTGACGGAATGACTCTGCGCGCCCGAAGTGGTGCTAGGGTGTAGTGTCCCGCGCCCCGATACGGTCGCGCCTTTTGATTATTTTCTGTGCTCGCGGAAAGCAGCCACAGAAGCAAGCACCCGCAAACCGAACAGTACAGGCTCGGGCGCCGAGTTCCTCCCAAAAGTGTTTTTCGAGCCGCCATGCCGGACCTTTCGGACCTCACCGCTGATCGCCCGGTCGCCGCGGACACGCCCGGCGCTACGATCGTGCGCGAAGCACCGAGCACCCACCAGGAGACGCTCGTGCGTCCGAGCGAATCCGGCCCCCAAACCGGGATCACGCTCCCGCGTGCGACCTCGACCGGGTCCGCGGGCTTCGTGGAAGAGACGCGCCAACTGCTCTACAAGCGCCTGCTCGTTACGCACGGGGCGATCGGGATCGCGACGGGGCTGATTACGCTTTTCGGCGTCACCGGGATTGCGGTGATGCCTTCCGAGGGCGGTTTAGGGCGGTGGGCCATCGGTCTCCCGCTCCTCGCGTTCGGACAGAGCATCGCCGGGTTGGTGTTCCTGTTGCGGAACCCGGACGCGGCCCTTTCTGCTCTACGAACGGTCGAAGTGAGCCAGTTCGCAATGATCGGTTTGACCGGCGGGACCGCTCGGTTCGCCGTGTTGAACGCGACGCCCGCCGAATCGGTGGACCCGCGGTACCCGGACATCGTTTACCGCTTCGACGCCGTAATGACGAACTACCCGATCGTGTTCGCCGTTATCTTTTACGGCGTGCTGATCCCGAACACTAGGCGGCGCAGCCTGATTGGTACCGGGCTCCTCATTCTCGTCCCGATCGTTGCGACTGCTCTGGCTGTTGCGCTGAACCCCGCGGTGCGCCCCGCCCTACCGCGGTTGCTCCCCGCGACCGCGGTCCCGCTGTTTATGGCCGGGGTGATCGCGGTGTTCTGTGCGACGCGGTCGAGCGCCCTGCAAAGGCAGGTGTTCGACGCGGTCCGTGAGGCGAAGCAACTGGGCGCGTACACGCTCCGCAAGAAGCTGGGCGCGGGCGGGATGGGCGACGTGTGGCTCGCGGAGCACCGGCTCCTCAAGCGCCCGTGCGCGATGAAGTTCGTGCGCGCCGAACTCGCGACCGAAGCCGCGACCGCGGCCCGGTTCGAGCGCGAGGTGCGGGCCGTGACGACGCTGACGCACTTCAACACGGTCCGCATTTACGACTACGGGCGCAGCGACGACGGCAGCTTCTACTATGTGATGGAGTACCTCGAAGGGCCGACCCTTGACCGGCTGGTCAAGGACCGCGGGCCGCTGGCGCCGGGACGGGCCGTGTACCTGTTGCGCCAGTTGTGCGGCGCGCTGACCGAGGCGCACGCGAACGGGATGGTTCACCGCGACCTGAAGCCGAGCAACATCCTCGTGGCCACGCTCGGGGGGCAGCGCGACGTCGCCAAGCTCCTCGATTTCGGGCTCGTTCAGGACCACGGATCGGAAGCGGACGTGAAAATCACGCGGGCCGGTACGGTACTCGGTACGCCGTCGTACATGTGCCCCGAACAGGCCGCGGGTGAGAGCGTGGACCCGCGCGGCGACATTTACAGCCTCGGGGCCGTCGCGTTCTTCGTTCTGGTCGGTCACCCGCCCTTTGAAGGTACGAGCGTAGGGAAGTTGCTCGCCGCCCACCTGACTCAACCCGCGCCAAACTTGTCGACGGTACGGAGCGACATACCGACCGATCTCGCGGCGATCGTGGCGAAGTGTCTGGCGAAAGACCCGGCCGACCGGTTCCAGAGCGCTCGGGAGTTGGAAGCCGCACTCGCGGCTTGTGCCTGTAGCGCGGACTGGAACGCGGCCCGGGCCACCGAGTGGTGGGAGCCGGGCACGCTGATCGAAACCCCTCCGCCCGCGGTTACAACCGAACAGACGCAAACGCTGGTTCGTGGGGCGTAGTGCCGGGCGCCATCGGGCGCGCCCGCTACTATGAACCCCATGACACACTTTCTGGCTCTGGAAACGTCCTGCGACGAAACGGCCGCGGCGGTGTTCACGGACGAACTACAGGTTCTGTCGAGCGTGGTCGCGTCGCAAACGGACCTGCACGCCCGGTTCGGCGGGGTGGTTCCCGAAATCGCGTCCCGCGCGCACCTCCGGAACCTGCTTCCCGTTGTGAACGAAGCACTCGTGCAAGCGAACGTCTCGCTCAAAGACATCGGCTGCGTGGCGGTCCACAATACGCCCGGATTGGTCGGCGCGCTGCTCGTGGGTGTGAGCGCGGCGAAGGCGTTCGCGTTCGGTCTGGGGGTTCCTCTCATCGCAGTAAACCACGTCGCGAGTCACATCTTCGCGTGCCGGCTCGCGGCCAACCGCGACATCTTCCCCTGTTTGGGGCTGGTCGTGAGTGGGGGGCACACGGCACTGTTTCGCTGCGATACGGCGTTGTCACTCGAACTGTTAGGCGGCACACGCGACGACGCGGCGGGCGAGGCGTTCGACAAGGTCGCGGCGATTCTGGGTTTGGGCTTCCCGGGCGGGCCAGCGGTCGAGCGCGAGGCCGCGACCGGTAACCCGAAAGCCCACCACTTCCCTCGCGCGTTCATCGACGACGGGCGGTTAGAGTTCAGCTTCAGCGGGCTGAAGACGGCGGTGCTCTATGCGTGCCACGGACAGGACGTGAAGAGGTCCACGCCCCCCGGACCGGGCCAAAAGCGTGCGGATCTCGCCGCGAGTTTTCAGGCCGCAGTGGTCGATGTTCTCACGATGAAGTGCAAGCAAGCTCTGCGCAAAACCGGCCTAACGCGACTCGCGGTGGGCGGCGGGGTGAGCGCGAACAAGCCGCTCCGGGCTGCGTTAGAAGCGATGTGTGCCAAGGAGGGGGCGGAACTGGTCATTCCGCCGCTCAACCTTTGCACGGACAACGCGGCAATGGCCGCGCTCGCTGTGGAGAAATGGAAGCGAAAGGAGTTCGCCCCCGCGGACCTGGACGCCGACCCGAACTGGCTGTGATGCGGTGATGGGAGTGCTCGCACATCCCGTGGTGAAGTGTTCGGAGACTTGTGAATCAGAACTGACCCGCGCCCCACTGGGCGCGGGTTTCTTTTGTTACTGCCGAGGGTATGGTTAGCTCAACAGGCCGCTGACGACCTCGCCCTTCACCAGTTCGCGCGGCTGGTTCAGGTGGTTGTACACGATCGTGTCCGGCTTGATGCCGACCGAGTGGTAGATCGTCGCGAGCAGTTCCGTCGGGTGAATCGCGCCTTCGACCGGGGCGCTGGCGGTCTTGTCGCTCTTCCCGTGAACGTACCCGCGCTTGACACCCGCGCCGGCGATGACGCCGGTGTAGCAGTACGGCCAGTGGTCGCGGCCGTCGTCGTTGTTCTGGTTGCCCGAGGTGCTGACCCCGCGCTGCGGGCTGCGGCCGAACTCGCCCACGCACACCACGAGCGTTTCCTTCAGCAGCCCGCGCTCGTCGAGGTCGGTAATCAGCGTCGAGAGCCCGCTATCGAGCATCGGGGCCGCCTGTGTCTTCATTCGCGTGGACAGGCCCGTGTGGACGTCCCACGAGTGGTTGTCGCTGTTCGCGACCTTCGGCCACACGACCTCGACGAACCGGGTGCCGGCCTCGACGAGCCGGCGGGCCAGGAGCAGGCTCTGGCCGAACGTGTTCTTGCCGTACTTCTCCCGGAGTTCGGCCTTCTCTTCGGTCAACTCGAACGCCTTCTTCGCGCGTCCGCTCACGACCAGCCCGAGTGCCTTGCCGTAGTATTCGTCGAGGTCGTGCTTCGCGACCGCCGCTTCTACTTCCGGCATACCCTTGCTGATGGTCTCGCGGAGCGTGGCTCGGCGCTCCATCCGGACCGGCGTGAGTTCCTCGCGGAGCTTCAGGTCGTCGGTGCGGATGCGGTCCATCTTCGCCATGTCCATGTCGTCGCCGGGCGGGTAGAGAAGGTACGGGTCGTACCCCTTACCCAGGAACCCCGCGCTGCCGCCCTTGCCCACGACGTTCGACTCTTGCAGGGGCCGCGGCATCATTACGAAGGGCAGCATCGGCACGGTCGGCGGCTTCATCTTGATGATGTTGGAGCCGAGCGTGGGGAAGTCCTTCGGGCTGGGCGGTTCCAGCTGCCCGGACGCGCTCACCTTGTCGGTGGTGTAGCCCGTGTGCATCTGGTAAATGGCCGCGGTGTGGTTGAACAGACCGTAGGGCGTGTAGCTCACCGCGCGCATCAGTGTGGTCTTGTCGAGCACGGTCGCGATCTTCGGCAGCAGCTCCGTGACGTGCGTGCCGGTCAGCTTCGTCTGCTGGTGCTTGAAGACGCTCTTCACCTTGTCCGGAACGTTGTCCTTCGGATCCCACAAGTCGAGGTGACTCGGCCCGCCCTGCAAGTAGATGAAGATGACACTCTTCGCTTTGCCGAAGCCCGGGCCGTTTCCGGCGTCGCCCTTGGTGTTGTTCGCGCTGGCCTTTTGGAGCGAGAAGAGGTCGCCGAGAGTAAGCCCGAGAACCCCGGACCCGCCCACGCGGAGTAAATCGCGGCGCGTCACGCCATCACAATCGCTCTTCGCCGCTGAACCGGGAATGACCAGCATGTGAAACTCCGGGGGGAGTTGGGAGGAGGGCCGGACCGTTCGGTAGGTGTCAGAAGTTTACCCGAAACGGGAATCGCTCGCAAACGGTTTTTGTGGGCTGGCAAAGAGTGAAAATGAACCGCAGATAACGCGGATCACGCCGATCAGAGCAAGAAGGCGAATTGGCCACAAAAAGGCACGAAGGGTTTTAGCCCCGTAGGGGCGGCAGAGCGTAGCCCAGGGTTGCGCGTTGCTCCACCCTGGGCTACGCTCTGCCACGATGCCACGATGAGAGCACTGCCGCGATGCGCGCGCTGCCTCAACATCGGGTTCGTGGGAGCCCGCCAGGGGTTGCGCTCGCGTGGCTCTCTTCACCCCTGGCTACTCGTCTACCCCCCTACGGGGCTAAAGCCAAACTTGCGCTTTGCTTTCTGTTTTCTTTTGTGCCCTTTGTGCCTTTTTGTGGCCAATCCGTGCCTCTCAACCTGTGAAGATCGCGTTTGCTCCGGGCGCGAGCGGCGGGTATGGTTCATCGTACCCGCCCCTCCCACCACGCTGCCGGAGCCAATCCATGACTCGCGTTTCGCGCCGAAGGTTCCTTCAAACGTCGCTCGCCACGGCCGCTACCATCACCATCGCCGGGACGAAATCGTCCGCCCGCGTGATGGGAGCAAACGACCGCATCCGGATCGCGGTCGCGGGCCTGAACGGGCGCGGCGAGTCGCACGTCGGTGCTTATCTTGGCATGAAGAACGTCGAGATTGCGTACCTCGTGGACCCGGACAAGCGCACTTACCAGAAGCGCCTGGACCAAATTGCCCGCAAGGAGCGCCCCGCCGCGCCGTGCCTTCAGGACGTTCGCAAAGCCCTGGAAGACAAAGACCTCAACGCCGTTTCCATTGCCACGCCGAATCACTGGCACGCGCTGATGACCATCTGGGCGTGCGAAGCGGGCAAGGACGTCTACGTCGAGAAACCGTGTTCGCACAACATCCACGAGGGCCGGATCGCGGTCGAAATGGCCCGCAAGCACAAGCGGGTCGTCCAGCACGGTACTCAGAACCGCAGTTCGCAGGGATGGGCCGACCTCGCGGCGCTTGCCAAGTCCGGGAAACTCGGCAAGCTGCTCGTGTCGCGCGGGCTGTGTTACAAGGACGGTGGGACCGGGGGGAGCACCCGCGGCGACATCGGCACCAAGCCCACAAAGGCCCCGCCCGCGGACCTCGATTTCAACATCTGGCTCGGGCCGGCGCAGGAGCAACTGTACCACGAGAACCTCGTCCACTACCGCTGGCACTGGTTCTGGGCGTTCGGCAACGGCGACGCGGGGAACCAGGGCGTTCACGAGATGGACAAGGCCCGCTGGCTCATTCCCGGCGCGACGTGGCCGAAGTCGGTCGTCAGCTTCGGCGGGCGCTACGCGAACAACGACCAGGCCGAAACGCCCAACGCACTCGTGAGCGTATTCGATTATGGCGAAACGCAACTGATCTTCGAGACGCGCGGGCTGAAGTCGCCGGCGTTCCGGGGGCAGACGGTTGGGAACATTCTGCACTTCGAGGAGGGCGTCGTCGCGGGCACCAAGTTCTACCCGAAGGGGAAGGACGAGGGGCAGCCGATCCCGAAGGTGGCGTCGGACGTGAAACTCGGCGGGAACCACTTCACGAACTTCATCGACTGCGTTCGCAGCCGCGACACCGCGAAGCTCCACGCGGACATCGAAGTGGGGCACGTCTCCGCCGGCCTGTGCCACCTGGGGAACATCAGCTACCGCCTGGGTAAAGCATCGAGCTACGACCCGAAGCTCGGCAAGATTGTGGGTAACGAGTCCGGCACAGACGCGCTGGAACGCATGGCCGAGCACCTCAAGGACAGCGGTATCAAGTTCGACGGCAAGAACTTCTTTGCCGGCCGCAAACTCGATTTCGACGCGAAGACCGAAACGTTCCCCAAGGACTCGGAAGCCAACGCGCTCCTGACGCGAAAGTACCGCGCGCCGTTCACCGTGCCGGACAAGGTGTAGGCGAAGTCGGGGAGAAAAGCCGAAAAGAAGAGCCGCGGATCACGCAGATAACGCGGATCAGACACGAAAGAGATCAGAAGGCCGGATTTAAGCCCCGATAGGGGCGCAGGCGAGCGCAACCCCTGGCGGGCTCCTGCAAACCCCGGTGTTCTGAGACGGCGCGCTCCCGACGACAACCCCGCCCAGGGTTGCGCGTTGCTCCACCCTGGGCTACTCGCCTACGCCCCTATCGGGGCTTAAATTCCGTTCCCGTCTTTTGTTTTGATCCGCGTTATCTGCGTGATCCGCGGCTCTTTTGCTTCTTGAGTACCCTCAATGCTCACCCTTCTGCTCCTGCTCACACCCGCGGCAGAGCCACCAATTGCAGCGGACCTCATCGTTCACAACGGCAACGTGTGGACCGGCGACGCCAAGCAGCCGGAGGTGCAAGCGGTTGCGGTGTGGCGCGATCGCATCGTGAAAGTGGGTACGGACGCCGAAGTGAAGGCACTTGCGGGCGCGAGTACGACGCTCATTGACCTAAAGGGCGGGCGACTCGTTCCCGGGTTCTACGACAGTCACTTGCACTTTTTGTCCGGTGGGCAATCGCTCTCTCAGGTCGATCTCAAGGACGCGAAGGACGAAGAGGAGTTCGGTAAGCGGCTGACGGCGTTCGACAAAAACACCCCGCGTGAGCGCTGGATCGTGGGCGGACAGTGGGACCACGATCGCACGTTCAAAGGCGTGTTGCCAACTGCTGCAACCGTCGACAAGTTCGTGAAGGACCGTCCCGTCTTCATCAGCCGGTACGACGGGCACATGGGACTCGCGAACTCTGCTGCTCTCAAACTCGCTGGAATCACGGCCGACACCAAAGACCCGCCCGGTGGAGTGATCTACCGCCTCGCGGATGGGAAGACGCCCTCGGGTATTCTCAAAGACAACGCGATGGCACTCGTGGACCGGCTCATTCCGGACCCCGGCGATGCGGAGATCCTCGAAGCCGTGCTCACAGCGCAGAAGGCCGCGGCCGAAGTGGGCGTGACAAGCGTTCAAGACCTCGACGGTAGCGCGCCCGAAACGCGGCGCAAGCTCTTTCGCATTTACCAGCGGCTTGCACGCGAGGGGAAACTCACGTGCCGCATCGATTTGCGGTGGCCGATCGCACTTTATAAGGAACTCGCGAACACCGGCGCGACCGCCGACTTCGGCAACGATTTCGTGCGCATCGGCGGCGTAAAGGGGTTCATGGACGGGTCGCTCGGGAGTAGCACCGCGAAGATGTTTGCGCCGTATGAAACGGACGCGAAGGTCACCGGTGTCTACGTTACCGAACCGGACACGATGCGGAGTTACATCCGGGGCGCGGATGCGGCGGGCATGAACGTGTGCGTTCATGCGATCGGGGATCAGGCTAACGCGGTGCTACTCGACCTGTTCGCTGACGTGGCGAAGCAAAACGGCGCGAAGGATCGCCGGTTCCGCATCGAGCACGCACAGCACCTCCGTTCGGAAGACTACAAGCGCTTCAAAGACCTGAGCGTGATAGCCTCGATGCAGCCGTATCACGTGATCGACGACGGGCGCTGGGCCGAGGGGCGCATCGGCGCGAAGCGGTGTGCCAGTTCGTATGCCTACCGCTCGCTGCTCGGTTCGGGAGCGAAACTGGCGTTCGGTTCGGACTGGCCGGTGGCGCCGATCGATCCGCTGCCCGGTATCGACGCGGCGGTGAACCGGCGCACGATCGACGGCAAGCACCCGAACGGGTGGTATCCGGAACAGCGGATCACCGTCGCTGAGGCGGTTGAAGCGTACACGCTCGGGAGCGCGTTCGCGGGGTTTCAGGAGAAGGATCGCGGGAGCATCTGGGTCGGCAAGTTGGCCGACTTTGTTCTCCTCTCTCGCGATATCTTCGCACCCGCCGAGAAGGACAAGATCGCCGATACGAAGGTTCTGCTCACGGTCGTTGGCGGAAAAGTGGTCTTCGAGCGGAAGTGAAGTTGAGTGGGGCTGGTTCGTGGTTTGGTGGCACAGGCCTCTGGCCTGTGGAGGCGTTCCAGAGGCCTGTGCCACGAGCAATAAACACGAAGAGCACAGGCTTTCTGCCTGTGCTCAAGAGCGTGCTAACGCAGCCAATCTAGAGAAGGTTTAGTCTTTCTTCGTCAGCTCGAACTCGAAGGCGCCTTCGAGTGTGGTCCCGTCTTCGTTCGCCGGGTACTTCCAGGTGCCCTTGATCTTCTTGTCCTTGACCGTTCCCGTGTACGGGATCTTGGTAATCGCCTCGGTGTTCTCGACGTCCTTCGAGCCGATCGACTCGAACTCGATCTTGTAGCCCTTGTCCTTGTTGCTCTTGTCCACGAGGGCGATCGTTCCGCGGACGAGGTACGTGACCTTCAGTTCGTCGGTCTTCTCGGCGAGATCGGCCTCGAATTTTTCGCCGTCGCGCTTGGTGATTGTGAGTTCGCAATCGAACTCGGGTGGCCCGCCACCCGTTCCCTTGAACTCGCCCTTTTGCGTGAGCTTGCCCTTCCACACGGTGCCGGTCAGTGCCGGGTCGCCGTCTTTGGCCGGCGCCGCCTGCACCAGTACGCCGGCGGTCGGTACCAATACCAGTGCGACCGCGGCAAACATCTTCAGCACGGGGTTCATCGCGTACCTCCTGGGTCTGTGCGAACCGGAGGTATTTTCCCGCGAGGCAGCGGACGCTGCCAGCCCAAACTTACTTCCTCACTTCACCTGGCGCGCCCACGTTTCGAGGAAGTGCCCGCTGTTGGCCGGGGACTCGAATTTCGTGGGCTTCGGCTTGTCCGTCGTGCAGTAGCACATTTTCAGTTGGTTCCCGGCCAGTTCGTAGATGCCGTGGCTCTTTTTGCCCTTCAGCGGGCCTTCGGCGAACTCGAACGTGATCGATTTCGGCGTCGTGCTCGGGTCGAACTGAATGCTCGCGAGAGCGAGCCGGAAGATGATCGGCTTGCCGTCTTTATCGAGCTTCGAGTCCTTGAAATACAGGTGGTACTGGTCCTTATCGAACACGACGGTGACCTGCTTCATGATGTCCGTGGGCATCATGGCTTTGCCTTCGTAATCGCACTGGAGCGGCTTCCAGTAGCCCTGCACCTTGTCTTGATCGCTCGACGGAGCTGCCGCGGGTGGGTCGGCCCACGCGACCGCTCCAAAAGCTAATGCGCTCATCAACGCCCCCACGCGAATCATTCGCATGCCCTCTGCGGGTACTCAGACTGGCTTGGGCAGGGGATATGACTTCGCGCGTGGACTGCGTCAACCTCAATTGAGGCGCTCGCAGGGCCGTTCCTTGTTTCATGTTGTGGATTTAGTGCAGTTGGGTAATCGGGGCGCGTTGCCTCTTGGTCCCGGAGTTGCGCATGCCCCCTCGCACGCTGTACGCCGCGCTCGCCGCGCTCCCCGATCCGCGCAGCCGACACGGTCGTATCCACCCCTTGCCCGCCGTTCTGGGGCTCGTCGCGTGGGTCCTGCTCATGGGGCGCAAGAGCCTCTCCGGGATCGAGGTCGCCAAAAAAGGGGGCGCCGATCCGCACCTGCCCTTGTGGGCAAGCCAAAGAGAACCGCGGGGCCAAGTTCCGCCAGTTCGTGACGACCGTGGGTGTTCTGAGCCTGAAGCGGCGGTACTGGCAATGCCGCTGCGGGGCGGAAGAGTTCTATGCGGCCGATGCCCTGATCGGCCTGAACCACCGGTTCAGCCGAGTCGTCCCGAAGCAGTGCTGCCGACCGGCGGCGGACATGTCGTTCGACAAGAGCAGCGAGCACCTGCGCCAGATGCTGGGTGCGCGCGTCGCCCCCGAAACCTTGCGCGCGTTGGTGGCGTTGCACGGGCGGGCGATGGTGGCGTTCCAGCCGGAAGATGGCGTCACCGCCGGGACGTTCCGCCGAGCCGAGGGTGAGGTGGAGTTGGCGATCGACGCGGGCAAGGTGAACACCCGCGAGAAGGGCTGGACGGACCTGAAGATCGCCGTGATCTCGAAGCGGGAGACCGGCGCGCCGGCGATACCCCCCCAGTGGCAGGACGACCGGTTGCCGGAGGCGAGTGCCGTCGTGTCGTTCGCGATGATCGCCGCGAGCAAGGTGTTCCGCAGGAGTTGGGGGCCGTCCCTGCGGCACCTGGGCGCGACCGCGTTCGCGGCGGTGCAGGCGCGGGGCGACGGTGCGAGTTGGATCTGGAAGAGTGTCGAGCGGGTGTTACCGGGTTGCACCCAGACGTTGGACATTTACCGCGCCAGCGAGCGATTGAGCGGTTGTGCTCAGGCGATCTTCGGTGAGGGCACGCCGGAGGCAACGACGGCATTCGAGCGGGGGCGAGAATTGCTGCTGAAGGACGGTTGTCGGGTGTGTGCGCGTGGGTGGCCGAACTGTTGGCCGTCGAGAAACCGGAGGAACGGGCGGGTCGTCAGAAGGCGGCGGAGAAATTGTTGGGCTACTTCTCCAGGCATATGCCGCGGTTGGGCTACCGCACGGTACCAGTGGCGCTTCCATTCCGTCGAGAACTCAATCGCCCCGATCCTGTCGACTCCTGTAATAACGCTCCCGCCCACCGTAGGTGTTGTAACCCCGGTAACCGGCACGGTCATCAAGACGTGGCGAAGCCCGGTGTCTCCTCGTGCTACCGGCCGCGCCGCTGAGTTGATGGGCCGCGCCGGGTTTTCGTGAGGATTGCCCCTGCCGGGCCACCCGCTTACACTGCCCTCACCCCATATGACGGACAGCGAAGGCTCTCAACTGCGGACGCGCGCCAGCCTACTTTTCAGGCTGCAACACACCCCGGACGATCCGGCGGCGTGGGACCAATTCGTGGCACGCTACGGGCCACAGATATCCGCCTGGTGCCGGCACTGGGGCCTGCAAGAAGCCGACGCCGCCGACGTGACCCAAAACGTCCTCCTACAGCTCACCCAAAAACTGCGCGACTTCCAGTACGACCCGTCTAGGCGGTTCCGCGCCTGGCTCAAGACACTGGCGCGGCACGCCTGGAGCGACTTCTACCGCGTCGGCGCCCGTGCCGGGGCCGGCGGGTCGGCGGCGCTCAACGTGCTGGACCAGGTCGCGGCCCGCGACGACCTGGATCAGCGGCTCCTGGCGGCCTTCGATCACGAACTACTGGAGCGGGCATACGAACAGGTTCGTGCGCGGGTCGAGGGGCGCACCTGGCAGGCGTTCGTGCTGACCGCTGTCGAGGGGCTGAAGGGGACCGAAGCCGCGAACCGGCTCGGGATGAACGTCGGCGCGGTGTTCGTCGCCAAGAGTAAGGTTCAGGCCATGCTCCAGGAGTTCGTCCGCGCGTCCGAGGAAGAGCTATGACCGGCTGTTTGGGGGAGCAGGGGCTTCGCGACTTCCTGACCGGCCGACTGGACCCGCCGTCGTTGGCAGCGGCGACCGACCACATCGACGTTTGTTCGACCTGTCAGGCACAACTCGACGCGCTGACCGATCGCCCGTCGCTGGTCCTCAAAGATGCGCCCGCCGAAAGCTGGGCGGCCGGGCCTGTGGACGCCACGGGTACCGTACTGGCCGACCGGTACCGCCTGCGCGAAATCGTTGGCGAGGGCGGTATGGGCACGGTCTGGGCGGCCGATCAGACCGCTCCGTTGCGCCGGGCCGTGGCCGTCAAGGTGATTCGGGCCGGGCTCAACGGCCGGTCGGTTTTGCACCGCTTCGAGATGGAGCGGCAGGCGCTGGCCCGGATGGACCACCCGAACATTGCCCGCGTCTTCGACGGGGGTGAAACCGGCGACGGCCGCCCGTTCTTCGTCATGGAACTGGTCGCCGGTCGGCCGCTCACCGACTACTGCGAGGGCACGCGCCTGGACGTGCGCGGGCGCCTGGAGCTGTTCGCAGCGGTCTGCCGGGCGGTTCAACACGCGCACCAGAAGGGCGTCGTTCACCGTGACCTGAAGCCGTCGAACGTCCTGGTCGCTGTGATCGATGGCAAACCGGTGCCAAAAGTCATCGACTTCGGCATCGCGAAGGCCGTGGGGGACGAGGCTCTCGGCGAATCGCACGCCACGCAGAACGGTGTCGTGGTCGGCACACTGGACTACATGTCGCCGGAACAAGCCGCCGGTCCGGGCGCCGACATCGACACGCGATCCGACATCTATTCCCTGGGCGCGGTCCTTTACGAACTGCTCACCGGTTCGCGGCCGCTCGATCTCCAGCGGGCGGGTCTGGGCGAAATCCTGCGCATGATCCAGGAGAGGGAGCCGACGAAACCCTCCGCGCGAGTGGCTGCCGCCCCGCCGCGAACCAAGCAACGGCGGTTGGTCGCGCAACTGCGGGGCGACCTGGACCGGGTGGTGATGAAGTGCCTGGAGAAGCCGCGCGACCGGCGGTACGAGTCGGCCAGCGCCCTGGCCCGCGATGTCGAGCGGTTCCTCGCCGGCGAACCGGTGGAGGCGCAGCCGCCTTCGGCCGCGTACCGCCTCCGCAAGTTCCTCCTGCGCAACAAGGGGCCGGCGGTGGCGGCGGGCCTGGTTCTGTTCGCGCTACTGGCCGGCTTGGGCGCGGCGAAGTGGCAGGCGATCGAGGCCGACCGCGCGCGCGGGGTCGCCGAAACCAACGAGCAGAGGGCCAACGACGCCGCCGAGAAAGAGCACGCCGCTCGACTTGACGAGGAACGGGAGCGGACCTTCGCCGAAGCGATCAACCGGTTCGTGCGCGACGACTTCCTGGCACTCACCAGCGTCGAGGGGCAAGACCTTCTCGGTGGCGACCGGGACGGGCTGAGCAAGGACACCACCCTGCGCGACCTGTTGGACCGGGCCGCGGCGAAGTTGCGGGCGCGGAAGGATCTGGCCCCGCGGACCGAGGCCGAGTTGTGCTGGATCGTGGGCATGAACTACCGCAGCGTCGGGGCGCCCAAAAAGGGTATCGAGTTCTTGCAGCGCGCCGTCCAACTCCGGACCACGCTCCTCGGCCGGGACCACGCCCACACCCTTACCGCCATGAGTGGCCTCGGCCAGGCGTACTTCTGGGCCGATCGACCCGACCTCGCTCTGCCACTCGACGAGGAAACGCTCCGGCTCCGCACCGCAACACTCGGCCCGGAGCACCCCGACACGCTCGTCAGCACGGCGAACCTGGCCGCGGACTACGCGGCGGTGGAGCGGTTCGACCGCGCCGTGCCAATGTTTGAAACGACGCTCGCGCTCATGAAAACCCACCTCGGCCCCGACGAGTCCCGCACGCTGACCTGCATGACCAATCTCGCCAAAACGTACCTCGACGTCGGCAAGATCGACCGCGCCCTGCCGATGTATGAAGAAACCCTCCGCCTCATGAGCGCCAAGCTCGGCGCCGAGCACCTACACACGCTCACCTGCGCGAACAACCTCGCGACGGTGTACAAGGACGCGGGCCGGCTCAAAGCGGCAATACCACTATCGGAGGATACACTCAAGCGCCGCAAAGCTAAGCTCGGCGCCGAGCACCCCGACACGCTCAGCAGCACGATCAACCTCGCCGGGGCTTACCACGCGGCCGGGAACCTCGACGCGGCGCTCCCGCTCTTCGAGACGGCGCTCGCCGTGCTGAAGTCCAAGCACGACGCCGATCACCCCTTGATGCAGACGTGTAAGTACAACCTCGCCTCCGCCTACCGCGACGCCGGGAAGCTGTCTTTGGCGCTCCCGCTCTTTGAAGAGGCGTACGCGCTGCGGAAAGCCCGGTACGGCCCGACGCACTCCGTAACGCTCCTCGGGCTGCACAACCTCGCTCGTGCGTACTGGCTGGGGCGGCAGTTCGACAAGTCGGTTCCGCTGTTCGAGGAGGCTCTGAAGCTGAAGGCGGCGAAGTTCGGGCGCGACCACGCCGACGCGCTCAACACCGCGGCCAACCTCGCCGTGAACTACCGGGACGCGGGCCGGCTGGCGGACGCGATCGTGCTCATGGAAGAAGCTCACCGGGCCTCGAAGTCGGCCCCCGAACTGCGCTGGATCGGCCCGCACCTGCTGGGCGCCTACGCGAAAGCGGGGGAAGGCGCCAAGTTCACCAGCCTGCTCCAAGAGCAACTGTCCGAGGTTCGCGCCACCCTGCCCCCGGACAGCCCACAACTGGCCGGCCGGCTCGCCCAGTTCGGTCTGGTTCTTCTGGAGCGCAAGCAGTGGGCCGAAGCCGAGCCGCTGCTCCGCGAGGCCCTGGCGGTCCGCGCAAAAAAGGAGCCCAACGACTGGCGGACGTTCGCCACGCGATCGATGCTCGGTGGCGCGCTCCTGGGGCAGAAGAAGTTCGCCGACGCCGAACCGCTTTTGCTCGCCGGGTACGAGGGCATGAAGCAGCGGGAGCGGTCCGTGCCACCGGAGGCACGGGCGCGGCTCACCGAGGGCGCGGCGCGGCTCGTCGAACTTTGCGAGGCCACGAACCGGCCCGACGACGCGGCGAAGTGGCGCAAGGAACTGGAAGAGCGCCGAAAACCGTAGTGTCGGCTAGGTCAAAAAACGCCAAGACCCGTTTCGGGCACTCGCGTACCATCCCGGGCACGTGGGCGCAAGTAGCGCTCAGTGCTTTGAGGGCGTGACAATGAAGTGGGCGACCAGCGCAGTGGTTTTGGCAATGTGTGCGGCTGGGTACGGAGCTGACCCGACACCCGAAACAGAACTGAAGGCGCTTAAAGGTTCGTGGGTAGCGGAGTCGGAGGAACTGAACGGCGTGGTGACTCCGAAAGAGAAGCTGGATCGGACGCTGGTGGTGGAGGGGGACAAGGCGACCAACACGTTCAAGCGAGGAGCGGCAACGCACACGTCAGAAGTGAAGCTCGTGCTCGACCCGTCGAAGGCACCAAAACTGATGGACATGCTCGGTAAAGATTTCGAGCGGAAGGCAATCTACAAATTGGAAGACGGGAAGTTGTGGGTCTGCGTACAACACGATCCGAAAAAGGGGCGCCCGACTGGCTTCAAAACAACCGCCGGTTCCGGGTACGGCGTGGCGGTCTACGTCAAGAAGAAATGACCCTCTCGGGCGCGATCACCCTCATGCGATCTTGCCCTTACTTTTGCACTGAAATCCGTCTTTGGGCGTCGCCTCTTGCACGAGGCCGGTTACCCGCCACCGAAAAACGCCTTCCAACCAACACGCAACGCACCCCACCAGCCCTTCGCATATGGTGGGTTGGCCGGATCAATTCCCCCGGCTCCCGCGCAAGTAAAGCAGGGCGTCTCTACGCTCGGTGAACCGGGAAGATTGCGAGCGCCTTGGCACGTCGGGCAACGGAACGGCATCCAACCACGGGGGCCGGGCTGGTAGGGGTAAAACTTCTTCCCGAAGCAGAGCTTGCACTCGGGGTTCCCCTGACAGTGACACCGGATAGACGCTGCCATTTGAGGTTCCTCCTACCTGCTTGGATTGCGGAACGCTTCCGAAGATGCGGCAAGAAGTTCTTAAGCAGGGCACATGCCAAAACACAAATGTCGATACAAGTTGCGAATTTGTATGAAGTTGAAGTAATTTATCAGGTCGAATAGTGGACGCGAAATTTCGTCATTTACGATATTGCGTCAAATCAGGTGCGAAATTTCGTGAGCCGCAAGTCATGTTTCTGAGAACTGAAGAAGCTTTGATCCTCTGAGACTTCGCTCTGGCGTTTCCCGATCCGCGTCTCGATGTATTTGCTGTCTCTGTGTTTGGAAACTGTGAAAGTTGCCACCGCACAAGTCGGCAAGTGGGCGCTAAGGCTGGAATAAGCGTATTAAGTAGCAACCACGCAGTAGGAACGGTAAATCCCGAGCAGTATTTCGTTGAGACGCGGCTTCGGTGAGTGCTAGAAGCTTGTGTCGGTCTTTTTTCGATGGTTGATGGTTCTCACGGAAAGTATGGGCACGTAATCAATCGCCGGGCGGGAGTTGGTTGCTCCCCAACCCTTGGTCAGAACCGCCCAGAACGATTGTCCGCTGTGGCGTAAGTCGCTCTGGTTCTGGCTAGACTCATCTCGCAACCACCGGAAACCCTTGGAAAAGCAGGGTTCTGGGACGCTTTCCCAATTTTTTTTGCCGCCCGGTTGACACCCCTCGGGCTCGCTCTTATCATTCCGTTACCACTGCACCGCGGTGGTGAACGCGACGCGAAGACGAGATGAAAGTCGCAAGACTGGAACGAGTCACGCGAAGCAACGAACGATCTTTGACAAGTCGGTAGCGATAGCTGAGAGGTGCGGGTTGTTGTCGTTGAATCGGCATCGACCCGGATCTCTGACCAAGTAAGGAGCCAATTGCTGGCCCGCAAGGGTTGGTGATTGGTGCCAGACCGGTCAAAGTCTTTTGAGTTGATGACCGAACAACGGCAAGTGTTGAACTCAACAAGAACCGCGGCGCGAGAGTGCCGTGGTGTAATAAAAACTTGAAGGGTTTGATTCTGGCTCAGAACGAACGTTGGCGGCGTGGATTAGGCATGCAAGTCGGGGGAATCCCGCAAGGGGGAACCGGCGTAAGGGGCAGTAAGGCATGGGTAACCTACCTTTGGGTTCGGGATAGCCATCAGAGATGGTGGGTAATACCGGATGACGTCGTGAGACCAAAGATTTATCGCCCTCAGAGGGGCCCATGTGATATTAGCTAGTTGGTAAGGTAACGGCTTACCAAGGCGAAGATGTCTAGCGGGTGTGAGAGCACGACCCGCGCCACTCGCACTGAGACACTGGCGAGACACCTACGGGTGGCTGCAGTCGAGGATCTTCGGCAATGGGCGCAAGCCTGACCGAGCGACGCCGCGTGAGCGATGAAGGCCTTCGGGTTGTAAAGCTCTTTAGTGGGGGAGAAAAGCCGCAAGGTGTGATCTATCCCAAAAATAAGCACGGGCTAAGTTCGTGCCAGCAGCCGCGGTAAGACGAACCGTGCGAACGTTGTTCGGAATCACTGGGCTTAAAGGGCGCGTAGGCGGGCTGTCAAGTCTGGGGTGAAATCCCGCGGCTCAACCGTGGAACTGCCTCAGATACTGACGGCCTCGAGGGAGGTAGGGGCATGCGGAACTGTAGGTGGAGCGGTGAAATGCGTTGATATCTACAGGAACTCCGGTGGCGAAGGCGGCGTGCTGGACCTCTTCTGACGCTGAGGCGCGAAAGCTAGGGGAGCAAACGGGATTAGATACCCCGGTAGTCCTAGCCCTAAACGATGGGTACTAGATAGTAGGCTAGATATGAGCTTACTGTCGAAGTTAAAATGCTAAGTACCCCGCCTGGGGAGTATGGTCGCAAGGCTGAAACTCAAAGAAATTGACGGGGGCTCACACAAGCGGTGGAGCATGTGGCTTAATTCGAGGCTACGCGAAGAACCTTATCCTGGACTTGACATGTGCGAAAGCGCTCGGTAGTAGGAGCCGGAAACGGTAACGAACCTCGCAAGAGGGAGCCGAGTACAGGTGCTGCATGGCTGTCGTCAGCTCGTGTCGTGAGATGTCGGGTTAAGTCCCATAACGAGCGAAACCCTTACCTTTAGTTGCCACCCGCAAGGAGCACTCTAGAGGGACTGCCGGTGTTAAACCGGAGGAAGGCGGGGATGACGTCAAGTCCTCATGGCCTTTATGTCCAGGGCTGCACACGTGCTACAATGGTGCACACAAAGTGAAGCGACTGCGCGAGCAGGAGCCAATCACAAAAATTGCACCCCAGTTCAGATCGTAGGCTGCAACTCGCCTACGTGAAGCCGGAATCGCTAGTAATCGCGGGTCAGCAACACCGCGGTGAATGTGTTCCTGAGCCTTGTACACACCGCCCGTCAAGCCACGAAAGGGAGGGACGGCCGAAGTCCGCTTTGCCGCGGCCGACGCCGGACTTTCTGATTGGGACTAAGTCGTAACAAGGTAACCGTAGGGGAACCTGCGGTTGGATCACCTCCTTTCTAAGGATGTTAACAAGTACCGGATCGCACGCCTTGAGCAGCGTGGCGAATCCCATATCACCCGCACCGACCAGCTATCACTACCGACTTGCCGAGATATACTAATCCCCCCTGAGTCGAAAGACTCAGGGGGGATTTTTTACGTACTTACTGCACATCCGTGCATAACACGGCATCCATCGCACATCTCGATTCCTCGTTTCTTTCACATCGAGCAAGTTGATAACTATCTTCGCGATCGTTTAGCGGTCGTTGAGGAGATCGAGTTTGCGCTCGGTTCGCTGGTCGCTGTACCGACGTCGCGACATCAACTGCTTTCTGTGCTCGGAGGCTTTGTGTCAGGAACGACATTTGGGCTGACGCTGTTCTGGTTCGGGCTGACCTACCTGGGATTGGCCCTGGGCCGGTTGCCGGGGCTACGTACCGACCGGGCCGGGGTATCGCTGGTCGGTGCCGCCGGTGTTCTCGCGTGCGGTCTGCTGTCGTTCGAGGACGCGGTCCGGGCGGTCGATTTCGCGACGATCGCGCTGCTCCTGGGGATGATGGTGGTCGTCGCGTTCCTGCGGAGGGCCGGTTTCTTCGCCCGGCTCGCTGGACTCGCGCTGGGGCGCGTGAAGTCGCCGAGTGGGTTGCTCGCGGTCACGATGCTCCTGTCCGGTACCCTCTCGGCAATCCTCGTCAATGATGTAGTGTGCCTGGCGCTAACGCCCCTGGTGTTGCACCTCACGCGGCACCTGGGACTGGACCCGCGCCCGCACTTGGTGGGTCTCGCGGTGGCGAGTAACCTCGGCTCGGCAGCGACCCTCACCGGGAACCCGCAGAACATGATTATCGGGGGGCTGTCGGGCATCTCGTACCTGCGGTTCGCCGCCAAACTCGCTCCTCCGGCCCTCATTGGTCTGGCGATTGGCTACGTCGTCACGCTGGTCGCCTATCGAAAGGTTCTCAGGAAAGCTGCGTCACTAGAAACGAAGCCGAACGGAAATGGTGACCGCGTGCCCAACGGGAAACGTCACACCGCGCTGCTCGCGAAGAGTTTGCTCGTCACGATCGCGGCGGTCGGGCTGTTCTTCGCCGGGCTACCGATGGCCGTTGTCGCGCTCGGGGCCGCGGCCGTGTTGCTCCTCGATCGCGTGAACCCCGCGAAGGTGTACGCACACATCGACTGGAGCCTGCTCCTCATGTTCGCGGGACTGTTCGTTGTGGTGCGGGCCTTCGAGGTCCACGTGCTCGCGGTGAGCGGGGTCGACGAATGGGCGGGCCGGGCCGATCCGGTGTGGGCGCTTTCCGGGCTTTCGGCGGTCCTGTCGAACGTGGTCTCGAACGTCCCGGCCGTACTCCTGTTCAAGCCGGTCGTAGGGGCCATGCCGGACGCGGTGCGCGAGACCGCGTGGCTAGCCCTGGCTCTATCAAGCACGTTCGCGGGGAACCTGACGATCCTCGGCTCGGTGGCGAACCTGATTGTGGTCGAACAGGCGCGGAAGGAGGGCGTTACAATCGGGTTCTGGGACTACTGTCGGGTCGGTACCCCGGTCACGCTGATTACATTTGTGGTCGGGGCCGCGTGGCTTGCGTTTGTGCCGTATTAAGTGAGCTGTGGGGCTGTTAATTTGACTGCCACTTCAACCGAGTAATCGGGTGGCGTCCTATATGCGCTGTACGGCGGGGAATGCGAGCCACTCGGCGAGCGACCACACGTGATCGGTGAGCCCGGCGGCATCGCCGGGGGTCGTTTTCGGTACCGGCAATCATCGCCTTTGACGCGCAGGGTGCGAGCGGGCCAGCATAAGTTGTAGCTGAAGTAACGGAACACGGTCGCGGTACGATGCACGTCCCAGTCCTTCGAGAACGCATAGCCCTTGCGTGCCTTGCGGCGGCACCGGTTCCGAGCCGTTCCGTTATGCCGCTCGACAAAGCACGTGTTCACCGCGTGGCTGACCGTCGACCCCACCAGTGCCGCCGCCACCGCCACGGCGGTTTCGAATACCACGCGGGTGCTCATGGCCACCACCCGGTTGTTCTCTCGCTCCTTGCGCACGGTCGCAGACGTGCCCCCGGCGGCACCACCGTGTGTTCTTTGCGCGGGCGCCCGGGGGCGCCCAGTCCGCGGTGACGTCACCTGCTGACCGTATGTGCCCCAGACCACCGAGGTGCACACCGGGTGCTAGTCCGAGGTTCTCGGTCACATCACACGCCCGCCGGTGGACGTCACCCACCAGCGCATGCGTCGCGCCCGCGGTTCGCTTGCCGACCACCGAACTCACGACCAACTGGGTCTCGGGGTCCAGGGCCACGTGGTCCCAGCCGTTCCCACACGTGCCGCCATCCGGATCGCAGTTCTTCTGCTTCTTGGCGACGAATCCCCACTTCTCGTCGAACTGCACTTCACGGGGCGTCGGGGGAAAATGCAACGAGCTCGTCGCGTAAATCGTGGGCGTGTTCGCCGGCCCGTCGGATGTACCAGGTGACCGTGTTCGTGTAGGCCCCGACGAGTCGCGCGGTCTTGCGGGTTCCGACCCCTTCGGCCACATGAGCCAGAACCGCGACCACCTTCTGGGCCGGGAGCCGGGCGTCGAACAGGGACGTGCCCGTGCGCTCGGAGAACCGGGCCGTGCACGTGGGGCACCGGAGCACGCGGGTCTTGTTCGGTCCGTAACGGGGCGGCACCGTTAGGTTCCTGTGATGTTTGCCCTGGTTGGGACAATCGGAGTTGAGGCAATTGAACCGGCTCAGGTCGTCCATGACTGTTCCAACCAGTGAGGGGAGATGCCAACCCAACGACCTAATCCCTTACCGGACCGGACCTCCATCAGTGCGCACAAGACTGAGCAGGCACCACCATCTCGGACGTTTCTTTGTAATTCTGCCACGAGCGGCGGGTCTGCTCGCCCGAATCAACGAGCACCTGCTTCGCGTTCAGGAAGTCGTTGCAGAGCGTTTTGACGGTGTCCCCCTCGACGCTCTCCCACGGCTTGCGGCCCGAGTGAAGCGCGTCCCGCTCCGCGAGGCACTTCTTGAAGGCGCCGTCGGGATCGTCCCACGAACCGAAGTAGTGCATCTTGCCACGAATCTTCTTCGCCAACACCCCGGCGGCATGGGGGAAGAGCGGAAAATCCGGGTACGACTTGTTCGGTTTCGGAGGCTTGTCGTCGGATGGTGCGGGTGTAGAATCCTTTTTAGACACGTCGACACTCTGCTCCGGGGCGTGGGTGTGTTGGTAGCCGTTTGCGACAACAAACGACTAAGGCTCCAGAGGTTGACGGATGTAAAGGACGCCTTCTCAACCGTCCTGAACCGCAACGAAAACTTGGAAATCTCAGTAAATGCGCGTTTAGCTCAGTTGGCTAGAGTACCACATTGACATTGTGGGGGTCACTGGTTCAAGTCCAGTAACGCGCACTCAACACAAGGGCCGCAATCCAAATGGGTTGCGGCCCTTGTCGCTTTCTGACACTCACCAAATCAAGCCCCAACTGTAGCCAATCGAAAAAAAGTGGGCTTTTAGGCCATTATCTGGGCCAGCCCTTCCACCAACTTCGCGTCGTCGTTGGGCATCGTGCGGGCGTACACTCGAAGCGTCATCGTTGGGTTGGCGTGTCCAAGCTGTTGGCTCACAGCCTTGAGCGAGTGGCCCGTGGACAATAGCAAACTCGCCACCGAATGCCGTAGGTCGTGGAACCGGACCTTCTCCGGGATTAGTTTTACCCCGCCCTCGCTGTTCGCCGCGGTCTCTGTGAGATTGATTCCTTCAGCGGTGGCTTGGAGCGCCTTGTTCGCCTTCGCCACGACGCCCCGGAACGCCCGCATGACGTTCTTCTTGCACAAATAGCCACCGTCGCGGGTGCAAAATACCGGCTTGTCCAAGGCTTTGAGTCTTACCGCCTTCAACTTGGTCAGCGTCTCCACAACGAAACCGGGCACGGTCAGCGTCCGCCGGGAAGCGGCCGTCTCGGGTTCCTTCGTGATGAATCCGCCCTTCGTTTGAGCGAGGCTACGGCGGACGGTCGGCGTGCCGTTCTTCAGGTCCACGTCGTCCCAAGTGAGTGCGAGCAGTTCCCCTTGTCGGCGCCCGGTGCCGAGCGCCACCACGAGCGGACCGACAGGAGCACCGACCGGCGCTTCCCGCACAACCTTCGCCTGTGTGTCGTTCAAGCAGAGCATTTCCCGCTTAATTGCCAACCTAGCGAAACATCCGTGCGTGGTAGTAGAGGACTTCCCCGATTACGTCCCCGAGTTGAACCCGGATGAGGGCGTCTGGGGGTGGACGAAGTATGGTCGATTGGCGAACCCGGCGGCCAACGACAAACAGGAACTCTGGGATCATGTGGTCGATGAACTGATCGCGGCGAGGCACCGACCGGACCTGCTGAGAGCGTTCATCCAAGAGACCCGACTGCCGGGGCTTACGCTCGCCGCCTGAGTGGGAATAATCCCCATGCTGGAACCGGTAAGCGCGGTACCGAACGAGCCAATCTGGAAAGTGATTTAGTTTGGCACCGACTTGCGGAACCATTCGTCCGCGGCGCGGGCCTCGGTAGGTGAGATCTCGCCGTTACCGTCGGTATCAATTCGCTTGAACTGTTCGTCGGTCCCCAGGAACTCGGCTCGGGTCAGTTTCCCGTCGGCGTCCCGGTCCATATTTCGGAACCAGTCAGTAAGAGTTCGATCGGCTTCCGCCGTCATGACGCGCGGGATGCGCTCCAGTTCGCGACTGGCGTGCGCGTCCCCGCGTCGTGCTTTGGCGATCCCGGTAACGATCAGGACCGCGACGAATAGTCCCATCAGACCGAACACAATCACGTTAATCGGCCGCAAGTCTCCCATCGGGTGCCCTCGCGCATCGAATTAGTTCATCTACGCGACGCGGGAGCAAACGGTTCGAGCAGTTCCCTTACCGCAAGCGGCGCAACCTGTTTCCGATCGCATGTCGCGCGGCCCTTTCTTTCTCAGTTCCCGGTGCCTATTCCTACCCGTCGCGGGCGTTTCTTCATTCGATGAGTGCGGTACGATGAAAATCACCAAGGCGGTTATTACCACCGCCGGGCGCGGGCAGCGCGGGCTACCCGCTCAATCGCTGGTCGACCGGGACGGCGTCGAGAAAAAGGCCCTGGAAATCATCCTCGACGAAGTCGTGGGTGCCGGGGCCGAGGCCGTCTGCCTGGTGATCGCACCCGGTGACGAACCGACGTACCGCGCCGCGGCCGGGGCGCACGCGCCGCTCCTTACGTTCGTCACACAACCTGAACCGTTGGGGTACGGCCACGCGGTGCTGCTCGCGCGCCAGTTCACCGCCGGGCAACCGTTCCTTCACCTCGTCAGTGACCACCTGTACGTCGCCCGCGGCGCGACGCGGTCCGCGCGGCAAGTGGCGGACCTGGCGCGAGCAGAAGGGTGCGCGGTATCCGCGGTGCAGCCCACGCGCGAGAGCGTGCTGCGGTTCTACGGGACCGTGGGCGGGCGCCGGGTACCGCAGCGCCCGGACCTCTACGAGATCCAGCACGTTCTTGAAAAGCCCACCCCCAGCGAAGCCGAACAGGTACTCTCTGTGCCCGGAGTGCGAGCCGGTTTCTACCTGTGCTTTTTCGGCATTCACGTGTTCACGCCGCTGGTCATGGAGATCCTCGCTGAACAAGCGGCTCTGGACCGTGGCGGGCGGCCGCTTGATCTGTCGTCGACATTGGCCGAACTCGCCCGCCGCGAGCGCTATCTCGCACTCGAAGTAGCAGGCCAGCGCCACAACATCGGGCTGAAGTATGGACTACTGACGGCACAACTCGCGCTGGCCCTCGACGGCGTGGACCGCGAGAAGATCCTGGCTCAAATCGTCGACTTGCTCGCGCAGCGGAACAGCGCCCACTCTGAATGATGAGGCGCCTGAAGACTTGGGCGACCACTCTCTTGCACGGACCAGTATGCTCCTCGACATCATCACGTCCTCCGATCCTGTCGTGCGCAACACGCCGCTGGCGGTCGCGTGTCGCAAACTGAGCTACCGCGAACTGCTCGCGGAGCGCGACGCGCTCGACCGGTTCCGGCGCGCCAGCGCGAACCTCTACGATCGCGTGCGCGCGCTGTTCTTCCTCTACGCGATCGACCGGTTCCACCTGCCCGCGCGCCCGGAACTCCCGACCAGCGGGCGCATCCCCTACGCCGGCGTCGAGCGCCTGTTGGCCCGACGCTTCGATGAGGCCGTGCGCCTGTTCCGCGCGGAAGAACAGGCTAGCGGGCCGAGTGACCCCGTTTGTAGCGCGCTGGCCGTGGCGCACCACGCGCTCGCGTTCCAAACGCTGGCAGATCAGGTGCGCGCCAGCGTCCGCGGGGCGGCAGGGAACCGTTGGATGTTCCGCACCGGTTCCGCGGACGAGCACCCGCTGCGTGTGCGCCCCGAATTGCGCACGCGGGCGACCCCGGGCGGTGCGTTCCCCGTGTTGCGCGAGCGGACGCCCGTGCGAATGGACCTCTCGCACTCGTGCTGGAGCGACATCTTTTTCCTCGGAATGGACTACCCCGAAGGCGCGCGCGTGCTGAACGTGTCGATCGACCTCGGGGTGAACGGGCGCGACGCGCACCCGCGCCCGCCCATCGAGGTGTACTTCCGCGTGATCGACGAGCCGGTCCTGCGCCTCGTCAGCGTCGATCTGGATGCCGCCGCTGACGTGAAATCGCTCGCCGAGGTGTTCGACTTCGCGCGCGACTACTTGGGGCTGCTGAAGGCCGCGGTGATCGCGTCGGGTTTGATTCCGCCCGGGCTGGAAGGTGTGCGTCAGGAGTTGAAACAGGTACTCGAAGCGCTGGTCGGGCCGGGGCTGGGCATCGAACTCGTGAGCGTCGTGAACGACATCCCGAAGGGGTCGCGGCTCGCGGTGTCGACGAACCTGCTCGCCGCACTGATTGCGGTGTGCATGCGCGCGACCGGGCAAGCGAAGGCACTGACCGGCGGGCTGACCGAGTCCGAGCGCCGGCTCGTCGCGGCTCGCGCGATTCTGGGCGAGTGGATCGGCGGGTCCGGTGGTGGGTGGCAGGATTCGGGCGGTGTTTGGCCCGGTATTAAGCTCATTGAAGGCACTTTTTCGGCCGAGGGCGATCCGGAGTTCGGTGTCAGTCGCGGGCGGCTGCTTCCGCGCCACACGGTTCTCGGTCCGGATCGCGTGTCGCCCGAAGCGCGCCAGCACCTCGAAGACAGTCTGGTACTCGTTCACGGCGGGATGGCCCAAAACGTCGGTCCGGTTCTGGAGATGGTCACCGAGAAGTACCTGTTGCGCGAAGAGCGCGAGTGGGCCGCGCGCCAGGAGGCGCTCGGGATCTTCGACGAGATCGCGGGGCACCTGCAAAGTGGCGACGTGAAACAGCTCGGTGGCGCCACGACGCGGAACTTCGCGGGGCCGATCCAAACGGTCATACCGGCCGCGACGAACGCCTTCACGGAGGCGCTGATCGCGTCCGCGCGGGCGCAGTTTGGGGCGGATTTCTGGGGCTTCTGGATGCTCGGGGGGATGTCCGGCGGCGGGATGGGGTTTATGGTCGCGCCGAACCGCAAGCGCGAAGCACAAACCTATCTGCGTGCCGAAATGAGCCGCTTGCGGAACGCGCTGCGAACGAGCCTGCCGTTCGCGATGGAGCCGGTCGTTTACGATTTCGCGATCAATCCGAACGGCACCACCGCCGATCTACTACCGCTCGATGAGGCCCTGTTGCCGCGCGGGTACTACGCGCTCCTGGTGCCGCGCTGGTTGCGCGAAGACCCGCGTTCCGTGCCCGCGTCCCGGCGCGTGGAACTCGACCGCGTGGGGCAGGCCGCCCGCCGGAACCCGGACCTGTCCGGGCTGGTGGAATCACTCTTTGACCGCATGTTGCCCAGCGCGCCGAATTCGCCCACCAGGAGCGGGAACATCGCCGAGCTGCTCGCCGCGAACGGCTTCGACCGCGAGCAGCACGAGCGCATCCGGACCGACCTGCGCCGCGGACTGATCGGCCTCGCGCTGAACCGGCTCCCGGCTTCGACCGTGGTGGAGGACGTGCGGGCGGGCGACGTGGTCGATGCGCGTGCGGGCTTGAGTGCGGCACATGAGGCACGCGGACGTGCGGCACTGGCGGCAGGCGAGGTCGCGGTGGTGACGCTGGCGGCCGGCGCGGGTAGCCGGTGGACCCAGGGCGCGGGCGTAGTGAAGGCGCTGCACCCGTTCGCGCGGCTCGGCGGGCACCACCGCACGTTCCTCGAAATCCACCTCGCGAAGAGTCAGCGCATCTCGAACACGTTCGGCGCGGCCGTACCGCACGTCTTCACTACGGGCTACCTCACGCACGAGCCGATCGTCGCTCACCTGGAAGCGAATCGATCTTACGGCTATCAGGGACCGGTGCGACTCTCACGCGGGTTGTCGGTGGGGTTGCGGCTCGTTCCGATGGAGCGCGACTTGCGGTTTGCGTGGGAAGAAACTGCACATCAGGTACTCGACGAGCGCAAACAGCGCGTGCGCGAAAGCGCCCACGCCGCGTTGATCGGTTGGGCGCGCGGGGCGGGGGAGGGGGCGGACTATACCGATAACGAACCGCTCCAGTGCCTGCACCCGGTCGGCCACTGGTACGAGGTGCCCAATTTACTGCGCAATGGTGTGCTGCGCGACTTACTCGCCGAGCGCCCGCAACTGAAAACGCTGCTCGTTCACAACGTGGACACGCTCGGTGCCGACCTCGATCCCGCGATCCTGGGGCTGCACCTCGAATCGGGTCGGCAGCTCACGTTCGAGGCGATCGGTCGGCGGCTCGAAGATCGAGGGGGCGGGCTGGCGCGCGTGAACGGCCGGGTGCGGATTCTCGAAGGGCTGGCGATGCCCCGCGAAGAAGAAGAGTTCATGCTCACCTACTACAACTCGCTGACGACCTGGGTGGACATCGACGGCCTCCTGAACTTCTTCGGCCTTACGCGGAATGATCTGAGCGATACCGCGCGAGTGGGGGCTGCCGTGAACCAGATGGCGACGCGGCTGCCGACCTACGTGACACTGAAGGACGTGAAGAAACGCTGGGGGCACGGGCACGAGGACGTGTACCCGGTGTGCCAGTTCGAGAAACTGTGGGGCGATATGACCGCGGTGGACGGTGTGGACTGCGGGTTCGTAGCGGTCCCGCGGGTGCGCGGGCAGCAGCTCAAAGACCCGGCGCAACTCGACGGCTGGCTCCGCGACGGTTCGGCCGACGCCGTGTCGCAGTTGTGCGCGTTCTCAGCACGTGGGTAGGATGAGCCGTCTTCTGGCGGCACAAATCGAGCGGTCGTTCTTGGTCCGAATTGCGATGGAGCGCCCATGAAGGTTCGATTGACGCGCCGCCGGTTCGCATTAGGACTCGGCGCCGCGGCGCTGGGCGTCGGAGTATGGACCTGGCGCATCGAGCCGCATTTGGTCACGGTCGTGCGGCGCGAGATGCCGGTCCGTAACTTGCCACCGGAGCTGGACGGCAAGACGCTGGCGCAGGTGAGCGATCTTCACGTGTGCCCGCGAGTCGATTCGGACTACCTCTCCGCGTGCTTACGGGAACTGTCCGCCCTTCAGCCCGATCTGGTGGCTGTTACGGGCGATTTCATGAGTCAGGCAAGCCCGGAACGCATTGAGGAAGTCGCGCGCGTCTTCGAGTCACTCGCCGCACCGCCGCTGGGCACGTTCGCGG
This sequence comes from Gemmata sp. SH-PL17, assembly GCF_001610855.1. Lineage (NCBI taxonomy): Bacteria > Pseudomonadati > Planctomycetota > Planctomycetia > Gemmatales > Gemmataceae > Gemmata > Gemmata sp. SH-PL17. The sequence continues at coordinate 5,439,953 of NZ_CP011271.1, read as the reverse complement.
TGCTGGGGAACCACGATTACGGCGAGCGCTGGTCCGATTCGCGGATCGCGGACCAGCTCGTGCGCCGACTGACGGACGCGGGCGTCACCGTGTTGCGGAACGCGAGCCAAGTCGTCGCGGGGCTTCGCATCGTTGGTGTGGACGACAAATGGGGGCCGAACTTTCGCCCCGCGGCCGTGCTCCCAACGTTGACCGCCGACGAACCGGCCGTGGTGTTGTGCCACAACCCCGATGCCGTGGATTCCCCCGTGGATTGGGGCCGGTACCGGGGTTGGATTCTCTCCGGGCACACGCACGGCGGGCAGTGCAAACCGCCGTTTCTGGCTCCACCGCTACTTCCCGTGTCGAACCAGCGCTATACGTCGGGGGCGTTCGACCTCGGGGACGGGCGCTCGCTGTACATCAACCGCGGGTTGGGGCACCTGCTCCGGGTGCGGTTCAACGTGCGCCCCGAAATCACCATCTTCCGACTCGTGAAGGCGTGAGGCACGTTCCGGGGGCACAACTTCGTTGCGTGGGGCGGTCGCGAACCGTAAGAAAACTGGATTGTTCGCGCCCCGACCTCCCGGAACGAATCATGTCGTTGCTGCTGTCCGCGCAAGAATTGAGTAAGAGCTACGGCCCGCGACCGCTGTTCGAGGGGCTTTCGGTCGAACTCCGCGCGGGCGAGCGCGTCGGGCTGATCGGTCCCAACGGAGCGGGGAAATCGACGCTCTTGAAGATCCTCGCCGGGATCGAAGTTCCCGATAGTGGAACGCGAACCGCGCGCCGGGGTGTGCGCGTCGGGTACCTCACGCAGGACGACATCTTTGAACCGGGGCAGAGCGCGCACGACGTTCTGATGGCGGCCCTTGTGGGCGAGAACCTTGAGGACCACGAGCGCGAAACGCGCACCGCGATCACGCTCACTCAGGTCGGGTTCGAGGACTTCGACGTGCGCGCCGATACGCTCTCGGGCGGGTGGCGCAAGCGCCTCTCGATCGCGCGCGAACTGGTGCGCGAACCCGACCTGCTCCTCATGGACGAACCGACGAACCACCTCGACCTGCCCGGCGTGGTGTGGCTCGAGCGCCTCCTGCGTGCGGCACCGTTCGCGTACCTCGTGGCCACCCACGATCGCGCGTTCCTCCGGGCCGTGTCCGATGAGATTCTGGAAGTGAGCCGCGTGTACCCCGGGGGCGCGTTCCGGGTCGCGGGCGCGTTCGACGACTTTGCCGACAAGCGCGATGCGTTCCTTGAAGCGCAGGCGCGGCAGCGCGATGCGGTTGCCAACCAGGTCCGGCGCGAAACCGAGTGGCTCGGGCGTAAGGAATCCGCCCAGCGGAAGAAGTCGCGCTCGCGCATCGGTGAAGCTGCTGCGCGCCGCGACGAACTCGCCGAACTGAACTACCGCACCGCAGCGGCGGGAACGGCGGCGATCGACTTCGCCGGAACCGGTCGGCAGACGAAGAAACTTCTCACGGCGACCGGCATCGGCAAGGCTCTCGGCGGGCGCCCGCTCTTTAGTGGACTGGACCTGATCGTCAGCCCGGGCACGCGGCTCGGACTCCTGGGGCCGAACGGGAGCGGCAAAAGTACGCTGCTGAAGGCGCTCGCGGGCGAAATCGAATCGGACCAGGGAATGGTGACGCGCGCGGACGGGTTGCGCGTGGTGATGTTCGAGCAGGGGCGCTCGACGCTCGATCTTTCCGTGCCACTTCGCACCGCTCTCAGCCCGAACAGCGACATGGTGACGTTCAACGGGCGACAACTCCACGTCGGCGGGTGGGCGCAACGGTTCCTGTTTCGCCCGGACCAACTCGATGTCGAAATGAGCGCGCTCTCCGGGGGCGAACGGGCGCGGGTGCGGATCGCTCAACTCATGCTGAAGCCCGCGGACCTGCTCCTGCTCGACGAACCGACGAACGACCTCGACATCCCGTCGCTCGAAGCCCTGGAAGACAGTCTCGAAGAGTTCCCCGGGGCGGTGATCCTCGTAACTCACGACCGCGACCTCATGGATCGGCTGTGTACCGAAGTGATCGGCCTCGACGGGCTGGGCGGGTCCGCGAAGTACGGTAGCGTCGGTCAGTGGCTGACGTCCTTTGAGCGCGCGACCGAAGCGGCGAAGCCGGCGCCCGTCGCGCCGGTGAAGAAGGCGCCCGCACCGCCGGCCGCGAAGCCGAAGAAACTGAGCTTCAAGGAGCAGCAGGAGTGGGACGGGATCGAGGCCGCGATTGTCACCGCGGAGGAAGCGGTCGCGGCGCGCGAACAAGAGGTCGCGAACGCGGGCAGTAACCACGTCGCACTCACCGCGGCGTGCAAGGCGCTCGAAGAGGCACAAGCTGTGGTGGAGAAACTCTTCACGCGGTGGCAGGAACTCGAGGCCAAGCGCGGGGGGAGTTAGGGCCGCGCGGTAAAGAATTTCGCGATTGGCACACCGAGTGCATAAACATTGGTGGGCGGGATAACTAACGTGGATTGAATGGGCGACGATCCACGGCGGTTTATCCCGCCCACTTTCTTTTTCCGGCCCCATTTTGGCTAACTATTGGTCGTTCTGTACATTTCCTGGCCGTTTTTGCGTTCTTTGCGTCTCGTTTTGCTCGGTTAGGCTCGTCTAACATCGCCTCGACACTTCTTTATTGCGCAGCTCAGCTCCCATATCAGGAAGCTCGCTTCTCAACTGTCCGATTTTGCTACATCACTCGTGTGCGCGAAACCACGCAGCCGAGAAGTAACGATCCCACGAATCCGCCAGGACCGCTACCACCGGCCCCGATACGTCCCCGCGTGCCGCGACCCGAAGTGCGGCTACAACAGCCGTTCCCGAAGACCCACCGACGAGCAATCCTTCCTCGGAAATCAAGCGTTTTGTCATCGCGAATGACTCCTCATCGCTGACTCGTTCGGCCCCGTCTATGACGCTAAGGTCGAGTATCGCGGGCGCTTCACTGCCGCCGATCCCTTCAACTTTGTAACTCGCGTCGTGGTCCGGATGATGAGGATCAACAAGGTGAGCCAAACGCGACCCGATAGGATCGGCTAAGACGATTTTCGCGCCCGGTGCGTGAGTTTTGAGATGCCGCCCGACTCCGGTAATAGTTCCTCCCGTTCCGACGCCGCACACGAACGCACCGAGCTGCGCACCCAACTGCGCAACGATCTCTGGTCCGGTGGTCTGTTCGTGGATGCGTGTGTTCGCCGGATTGCCAAACTGGTCAGTTAGGAACCAGCCCCGTTCGGTCGCCAGACTCTCAGCCACGCGCCGAAAGTTTCGCGGATCGGTGGGCGGCGCGTTCGCGGTGATGATTACTTCCGCGCCCAGAGCCGCGAGCGCGGCACGCTTATCGACCGACATCTTCTCCGGCATCACGCACGCGAGTTTGTACCCGCGGTGCGCTGCCACCAGTGCCAACCCGACGCCCGTGTTGCCCGCGGTCGCTTCGACTAGTGTCATCCCCGGACGGAGCACCCCGCGGCGCTCGGCGTCGGTGACCAGTGCGAGCGCAAGGCGGTCCTTCACGCTGCCGCCGGGGTTGAGGAACTCCGCCTTGCCGTAAACGGGAACCGGTAGTCCGCGTGCGACCCGATCGAGCCGCACGAGCGGCGTGTTGCCAATTCGGTCGAGAATGCTGGTGGCGATCATGGTGACCCGTCGTGTTACGCACCGTCTCCGCGCGTATTTGTACGTCAACCGACCCCTGCGTGGCGCTCGGCGCGGCGATTAGCCTTGGGGCTACATTGGCTTTGTTGCGCGAGGGCACGGGCCGATCGACTGCCGGAGTGCTGGGACTCGACCCGGGAAGTGATTACCGAGGTCGCTTCTTGAGTCGTAGACTTTTTCGCGCTGCGTGCGCAGCTTCGCGAAGATCCCGCTCCAGAATCGCGTGGCGAACGACGCGCTCGGCGACCTCGGGATTGACTTCAAAGTGGCGGAGTAGTTCCCGTTCCACGCCCGATGCGAGAACGAGTTCAGCTTCGGGATTCCCCAGGTTCGTTCGTGCGGCACTGATAAAGATGGGGGCTTCCAACCGCACCGAGACAATAGCCGTTAACCCGGCGCGTGCATCATCACCTTTCACGGGCCGTTCCCCGATCATTCGTGTACGGATGAAGTGATTGATTGCTTTTGTCACGCCCGTGCGCGTCCCATGAACGTGAGTCCCACCCGTCGGTAGGTAGTAGTCGTTCGCAAAAGACGTGCAAATCTCATCTTCCTCGCACCACTGCAGGCCGGCTTCGTAATCGATACCGGTCTGCTCCCCGCGAATCACGATTACGTCCGGGTGAATCGGCGTGCGGGTGGTGTTCAGCAACTGCACGTAGGCTCGGATGCCATCGGCGAACTCGAACTCGTCGTGCGCACCGCCTGATTCGTCGGTGAACGAGATGCGCACGCCGCTATGCAGGAATGCGTGCTGCCGGAGCATGTCGCGGATCATTTCGCTATCGAATTGCAACTCGCCGAAGATGAGCGGGTCGGGGCGGAAGCGGATCGTTAGTCCGCGGTCGTTGGGTGGCCCGCCACTTTGTAACACCGCGTGTGTGACGCCGCGCCGGAACGTGTGTTGGTAGACGCTTCCGTCGGTCCGCACGCGGACGTTCAGTTCCGCGGAGAGGGCGTTCGCAGTCAGGTACGCTCCCCGATACCGCCCGTCCGTGTCGGGACCGTGTCCGTGCCACTGAGTGAATACGGATTCGAGTGAAGGTTCCTCGAAGACCGGGTCTCTGTCGTCGACGATTGCGACGGAATTATCTGCGTGAAGGGTGACACTCAACGTGCGCCCACTCGCTCGCATCATCTCGTGGAGTGAGTCCGTAACCAGACTGAAAAGGAGTTCATGCAACCCGCGTGAATTGGTGCTGCCTATGTACATTCCGGGGTGCTGACGGACCAATTCGACGTCGGTGAGAAGGCGGAGGTTTTCTATCGTGTATTCCGCAGAGCCTCGTCCCGGGCACATTATGAAGCTTCCATGAGGAGGTGCGACAGTGCTTTACGCTGATTCTGCTGGACACAGAACGGGAATTCGGCGAAAAATATTGTACCTGCCTGTTTAGTCGGCTCCCACCACTATTGCCCTGCGTTGCCGAAGGTGCTGCCTATGCTTTCTCTCTTTGGCGAGCCGCACGCACGCGGCGGATTTTGTGACGGCCTCAACCGGCGCGACTTCCTTACGGCCGGTGGCACGCTGTTCGGCGGGTGCCTCGCGCTGCCGCACCTGCTCGCGGCCGAAGCCAAAACCGGCATCACGACCTCGCACAAGTCGGTCATCAACATCTACCTGCCCGGCGGCCCGCCGCACCTGGACATGTGGGATCTGAAGCCGGACGCGCCGGTCGAGGTTCGCGGCGAGTTCAACCCGATCCAGACGAAGGTGACCGGCATCCAGATCTGCGAACTGTTCCCGCGCATCGCGCAGATGATGGACAAGTTCACGATCATCCGCTCGCTCGTGGGCAGCTCCGGCGACCACGACGCCTACCAGTGTATGACCGGGCGCCCGCGGACCCCGGCGAACCAGGGGCACTGGCCGTCGTTCGGGTCGTGGGTGTCGAAGTCGCAGGGACCGGCCGATCCCGCGGTGCCAGCGAACGTGTCGCTCATGTATCCGTGCGGCGAGAAGCGCTGGGGGTACCACGGCGACGGCGGGTTCCTCGGGGTCCAGCACGCGCCGTTCCACCTCGTCGGCGGGCGCGAGACCGGCATGAAGTCGGACAACCTCACGCTCAAGGGCGTGAGCCTCGACCGGCTCAACGACCGTGTGGGTCTGTTGAAGGGGTTCGACGACCTCGACCGCAAGATCGACGCGAAGGGCACGATGGACGGGATGGACTCGTTCAACCGGCAGGCGCTCGACATCCTCACGTCGTCGAAGCTGAAGGACGCGGTGGACCTCTCGAAAGAGAACCCCAAGGTGCTGGAGCGCTACGGCGTGGACGACCCCGCGTTCGAGCGCGACGGCGCCCCGCGCATGGTGCGGAACTTCTGCGTGGCCCGGCGCCTCGTGGAGGCCGGCGCCCGCGTGGTGACGATGAACTTCACGCGCTGGGACTGGCACGGTGGGGACGGCAAGAACTTCGTTCAGGCGCGCAAGGACTTCCCGCTCCTCGACCGCGCCGTGACCGCGCTGATCGAAGACCTGTACGACCGCGGAATGGACAAGGACGTTTCGGTGATCGTGTGGGGCGAGTTCGGCCGCACGCCGAAGCTCAACAACATGGCGAGCCGCGACCACTGGCCGCAACTCAGTTGCGCGCTGCTCGCCGGTGGCGGGATGAAGATGGGGCAGGTGATCGGTTCGTCGAACCGGCTCGCGGAGCGCGCCGCGTCGCGCCCGGTGACGCACCAGGAGATCTTCGCGACGCTCTACAAGAACCTGGGCCTGGACCCCAACGCGGTGCGCGAGTACGACGCGAACGGCCGCCCGCACTTCCCCATCGACGCCGACGCGCAGCCGATCCGCGAACTGGCGTGATGTCTGTTTCTGCGGTGTGGTGTCCCGCCCCAGCCCAGGCGGGACACTCTCGTTTAATCCGGAAGCGGCGCACCCGCGGTCCCAGGAGGGCCGGCCCTCGATTTGCTCAACCATCTCACAGCCCATCGCCCCGTTCGTGCAAGAGGTTCATCATGTCAGTCCACAGAACCTTCTTCGCCCTTGCGACTCTCGCCCTTCTCGCGCCCGTTGCGAGTGCCCAGCCCGGTCGCGTCGGAGCACCGCCACCCGCGCCGCTGTTTTTACCTCCTCCAGTCGTTCAACCGCAGGGCCTCGGTAGCATGAGCAGTCCGATTACCCCGCGGCCACTCGGGTACCACGTCGCGCCTTACGGCGGATTGGGCTACGGGCCGCTCGGTGATCGGACCGGCTACCCGGGGACGATCTACAACACGTACCGCGGGTCGTACCTCACGGTGCCGACCGTTCCGCAACTCAGGCTGGAAACGCCGAGCAACATGCCCATCAAACCGGGTAAGCTCCCGGCGCTCGACGTGTTGTTCCCGAGCGCTCCACCGATGGCAGAACCGGCTACTCCGCGCATGCCGGAGCCGGTTCCGCCCGGACCCGTCGTTCCGGTCGGTGAGAAGGGTAAATGAGCTTTCGCGAATAGAAGCGGAGCGGGCCGCGCGATCACAATCGCGCGGTCCATTTTTCTAGGTCGGCGAGCCCGACTGGTGGAGTTCGTTTTCGAGCACTTCCAGATACGCTTCAGGCACCGGCTGAAGCGCGGGCGCCCGACCCGTCGCCGGGTGAACGCTAACGCACAACACCGCCGCCTGGGTCGTGCCCGGCTGCCCTCCGCCAGAACACTTCCTGGTGCCCGACGGCCGATCATTGATTGTCGGGACGACGCCTCACAAGTGGGAGGTTGGGGTCGGTCGCCACCGGTTCGCACCGACCGTTCGCCCTTACCATTGGCCGAAATCACGGTCCGAAGCGGAAGTGCAGCACATCGCCATCTTGCACCACGTATTCCTTGCCTTCGAGCCGGAACCGGCCGGCTTTCTTGGCCCCGGCTTCACCGTCGTACTGGGTGTAGTCCGTGTAGCTCACGGTTTCAGCGCGGATGAAGCCCGCCTCGAAGTCGCTGTGAATCACGCCGGCGGCTTGCGGTGCCAGGGTACCGGACTGGATCGTCCACGCCCGTGTTTCCTTCGGCCCCACGGTGAAGTACGTAATCAGGTCGAGCAGTTGGTAACCCGCCTTCACGACCTTCGCCAACCCGGTTTCGGCCAACCCCAACGACGACAAGAACTCCTTCTTTTCTTCCTCGCTCGGCAGGATCGAGATTTCGGCCTCGATCTTCGCGGACACCACGACGCAGGAGGCGTTGCGGGCCGCTGCCATCGCCTCCACCTTCGCGGAGAGCGAGTTCCCGGTTGCGGCGAACTGTTCCTCGACGTTGCACACGAACATGACCGGCTTCGAGGTGAGCAGTTGCAGCCCGTCGAGCAGCTTGCGCTCGGCCTTGTCGCGGGGGTTCACCGCGGTCGCGGGCTTGCCGTCTTGCAGCACCTTGATGGCCCGTTCCATCATCGCGATCTGCTCGGCCGCGGTCTTGTCCCCGCCCTTCGCTTTCTTCTGGGCCGCGGGGAGGCGCTTCTCCAGACTATCCAGGTCCGCGAGCATCAGTTCGGTTTCGATCACTTCCGCGTCGCGGAGCGGGTCCACGGACCCCTCCACGTGAACGATGTCCGAATCCTCGAAGCACCGCAGCACGTAGAGGATCGCGTCGACGGTGCGGATGTGCGACAGGAACTCGTTGCCCTTGCCTTCGCCCTTGCTCGCGCCGCGAACGAGGCCCGCGATGTCCACGAACTCCAACTGTGTTGGGATCTGCTTGGCCGACGACGCGATCTTCGCGAGCAGCGGGAGCCGCTCGTCGGGCACCGCGACCCGGCCGACGTTCGGCTCGATGGTGCAGAACGGGTAGTTCGCGGCTTCGGCCTGCATGGTCGAAAGCAGCGCGTTGAACAGGGTCGATTTTCCGACGTTCGGCAGCCCGACGATCCCGCACTCGAAACCCATCTTGGTGATTCCCGCGGTAGTGACGAAACAGAAGCGAAACACTCTGTTTATCGCCAACCGGCCCGCGGGGGAAGTTTCGTTCCCGCTCAGGGGGGCGGGAATTCTAACCAGGTGAAGAATTTGAGTGAAATGATCGACCAACTCACGCCGGGAGCGGGACCGATCGCGTGAGGGGTTTGAGCGCGATTCCGTCTTTGCGGAGCGACATCGCACGTGCCATGACCGCCCAGCACGGCACGTTCCCGTTCACGAGCGCTTTGAACTTCGCCGCGGCTTCATCCAAGCTTCGCGCATCGTTCCACACGGTGATGAACTGGTCCTGCGGAACCTGCCAAACTCGATCACCCATTGTCGCATCCTCCCCGCGGTTCACGATGCCGGTTCACCGAGGGACCGACAACGGCCGGGCGGAAGGTCGTGCCCGGAAACCGACCTGCGGACCGGTACGCGCGGAACAAACTCTCCCACTTACCGCGCGACCGAGCGGAGTACGAAATTGGTGTCGGGGAAGCCGACTCTTGCTCATTGCCACGAAATTCAGGGCGTCATTACGATCGAGCCGACGGTTCGGCGCCCCTCCAGATCGCGGTGAACCTGCTCGGCCCGTTCCAGCGGGTACGTGTGTCGCACTTCCACCTTCACCTTGCCCGTGCGGATCGCCTCGAACACGTCTCGCGCGGTCGCTTCCAGGTCCGCGCGGGTCGCGGTGTACGTCGCCAGCGTCGGCCGGGCCAGGTACAGCGAACCCTTTTGCGAGAGAACGCCGATATCGAACGGCGTCACTTTGCCGGATGAGTTCCCGAAGCTCACCATCAGCCCGAGCGGGCGCAGGCAGTCGAGTGAGTTCATGAACGTGTCCTTCCCGATCGAGTCGTACACCACCGGTACGCCGACTCCGCCGGTGATTTCGCGCACGCGCTTTGCGACGTCCTCGCGGGTGGAGATTACGACGTGGTCGCACCCGTGCGCCCGAGCGATCGCGGCCTTCTCGTCCGACCCGACGGTGCCGATGACCGTTGCTCCGAGCGCTTTCAGCCACTGACACGCGAACAACCCGACCCCACCCGCGGCGGCGTGGAACAGCACCGTCTCGCCCGGCTTGACGGTGTAGGTTCGGCGAATCAGGTACTGCGCGGTCATGCCCTTTAACATCACCGCGGCGGCCGTCTGATCGGTCGCACCTTCCGGGACCGGCACGAGAATGTGTGCCGGGATCAGTCGCACTTGGGAGTACGAACCCGGCGGCCCGCCCGCATAGGCCACACGATCACCGGGCTTCACGACGGTGACGTCCGGACCGACTGCTTCAACGATCCCGGCGCCCTCGCTTCCCAGTCCGCTCGGGAGCGGAATCGGGTACAGCCCGGAGCGGTGGTACGTGTCGATGAAGTTCACCCCGACGGCGGTGTGTCGGATGCGGGCTTGCCCCGGACCGGGTTCGCCGATCTCAACGGCTTCCCAGCGCAGTACCTCGGGTCCGCCCGTCTGCTGGATACGAATTGCCTTCGGCATGTGGTTGTCCCGATTCGGATCGTTGGGCGACACGGTCAGAATACGCCCCGTTTACTTCGCGGCTCCGGTGCATTTGCGCTGCTGTGTGGCCCGCCTGATGGCGTGAAATTTGCGAACCGTGTCATTGCCCGGTCTTAATGCACCCCGCTCCATGAGAGTGCTCCAATGGCAACGTCACCCGACAATAAACTGCACGAGCTACTCGAAGAATTCGGCACCGCGATGCTGGCCACGCGCACCCCTGAAGGGCAACTCCGCGCGAGGCCGATGGGACTTGCGGAAGTCGAACAGGACGGCACGCTCTGGTTCCTGACGAGCAAAAGTTCGGCGAAGGTGGACGAACTCGCGCGGGACGGTCACGCGGCCGTGACGATGCAATCCAAAACGAAGTTTGTGTCCGTGAGTGGTACGGCGACTCCCGTCGAGGACCGCGCACGGGTCGCGCGCCTCTGGAAGATCGAGTGGAAAGCTTGGTTCCCGGGCGGGAAGGACGATCCGGACTTGGTGCTCCTGCGGTTCAACGCTGACACGGGCGAGTATTGGGACAACAGCGGCACGAGCGGGATCAAGTACCTCATCGAAGCGGGCAAAGCGCTGCTAACCGGTACGCGGCCCGAGGTCGGGGACGATCCCAAGGTTCACGCCAAGGTCACTTTGTAGACGGCGATTGGCACAACGCTTGCGACAGGATTTCTGCCCAACACCTCTCACTCGGAGAGAACGCCATGAGCAAGAAGAGTCACAGCCCGGGACCGGTCCCACCCGGTAACAAGTCGCATATGGGAACCACGTTCCAGCCCGATCAGGACGAACAGGGGCAGCTCGGCGACCAACAGGGCACGGGGTTTCAGGAAGAAGATCCGAAGCGCAGACTGGGTGATTTCACGGGAACGGGCGAGCACGCGCGACAACAGCCCGGTCCGCTAAACAACGGTGGGCGGAGGCACGGTGAGGACGCGGGGTGAACTGATTGCCCACTGCGAACGGATCACTTCAGCAATTTCGATGCAGCCGCGAACACCATTCGCGGCTGTGATCGTTTTGGGAGGAACGGGTGCCGCGTTTGGGAAGCCGCGTGATCCGCCGAGCATTTGATCCGTGTCGCGCACCGCATGGCTCCAGAAGACTAAACTGAACCGAGCAGTCCAAGTGCCCGCTCCGTGGAGTCACCCAGAGTGCAGATCCGTCGAATTCGTTCCGTACTTCGTCAGCGCCTCGATTGGTTTTTGGTCGGGATGGGCGCAGCGGTTGGTCTGGCGTGGTTGTTTCCCGAACCGGGCGCGGACGGTGGGTGGATGCACCCGGACCTCCTGACCAAGGCAGGGGTCGCGCTCGTGTTTTTCCTTCACGGCGTGGCCCTGCCGTTCGCCGCGCTCAAGGCCGGAACGCTCCGCTGGCCCCTGCACCTGACGGTGCAGAGCTGCACCTACCTCCTGTTTCCCCTCCTCGGGATCGCGATGTTGGCGATAATTGGGGACCGTCTGCAAACAGGTCTGAGGCTCGGGATCTTCTATTTGTGTGCGTTGCCGTCCACCGTTTCGTCATCGGTGGCACTGACGGCCGCGGCGCGCGGCAACGTCCCGGCCGCGGTGTTCAACGCGACGCTCTCGGCATTGCTGGGAGTGCTTCTGACTCCCCTGTGGATCTCGGGATACCTCGGAGCCAGCGGTGCTTCGCTCCCGGTGGGTGAAGTCGTGCTCGACCTGGTTCAGTGGCTGGTTGTCCCACTCGCAGCGGGGCAAATCGCCCGACCGTGGTTGGGCGCGTGGAGCGGGCGACACAAGCCGCTCGTTCACGCGATCGATCGCGGAACCGTCCTGTTGCTGGTGTACACGTCGTTCTGTGAATCGGTACAGCGGGGCGTGTGGACCGGTCACGGTTGGGGCGCGCTGATCGGAACCGGGATCGGGTGCGCGGTTCTACTGGCAGTGGCGCTCGGGGTAACGTCGGCCGTGTGTCGGGCGCTGCGATTCAGCGAAGAGGACCGGATCGCGGCCGTGTTCTGCGGGTCGAAGAAGACGCTGGCCTCGGGTGTGCCGATGGCGGCGCTGATCTTCGGATCGAACCCCGATGTGGGGCTGATTCTACTGCCGATTATGATTTACCACCCGCTGCAACTGATCGTGTGCGGCGTACTCGCCGGCCGGTGGGCACGGCGCGCAGCGCCCACCGAATCGGCGCCATCGGCTTTGGTAGCGGGGAAGGGTATCTCGAAGTGATGGGACTCGCAGTTCCCGATCGCGTGCCTTTCGGGACACCGGAGCCGATTACCAGAGATCGGCTCGCGGTTTAGTTCCACACGTGACCGAAGCCCCACCAGTCTGCGGGGCTTCGATGGCACAAACTACTTCTTCGCCGCGCGCGTTTTTTCCGTTCCCTTGGAGGAAGCCGTAATCGTGAGGGAGCCGTTGTTGGGCAGTTCGGCGGAAACATCGATGGTTACGTCGATCTTACTGTCCTCGAACTCGATGGTCCCATCAATGCAGGCATCGATGGTGGCCTTGATGACCAGTTTGCTGCCCTCTTTGGTTTTGATGAACTGCTCCTCACCGAGTTCGAGTTCCGTGACGAGCGCGGTGACCGTGATTTCGAGGACACCGAACTGCGCGCCGTCTTTCTTGTAGACCTTCAGGAGTTTGCCGCTCACCGTCGACTTCTTCACGTCGACCTTCATTTTGTCTTCGCCGAGCGACTTAAAAATCTGCTCGCTCTTCTCCGGCGGCACTTTCCAGCCCCCGCCGACTTTGACGGCGTCTTTGGGCAAGAAGTCTTCGTTCTGCGGGTCGCCGTCCTTCTTGTTGAAACTCTTGTAGAGCTCCGGGGCGTCCTCCTTGCTTAGCTCCTTGCCGTCGACGCTGAGCGCGTACTTGTCGCCCTTCTTTTCAATGAGCACGGTCTTCCCGGAGTACACGGCCTTGGTCGTACCGTTTTTGTCGGTCTTCTCGGCGACGGTGTACTTCCGCGTCAGCTTCGTGGGCCGCCTGTCGCCCTCTTTCTTTTCTAGGATCTCCTCGGTGTACACCTCTTTATTGCCGTTCGGGAGTTCCTCTTTTTTGTTCGCGCCCCCGAAATCCACATCGACGTTGGTCTTGCCTTCTTCTTTCTTCTCGTTCTCGGTCTTGTCACCCTTTTTGCTCTTGTAGAGCTTGAGCGTGTAGGTCTCGTCCGCGGCGAGTGCGGACCCGCCCGCCAACAGACCGACTGCGAAGCAACACGTCAGGAGCGCGCGAAACATGAGGAGAACCCTTTCGGATGTGGGTACTGATCGAACACCCGGTCATGGTACGGTGACACGGGGAAGGCCGGCAAATCGGAACTGGGAATCGGGTGCAGTATGTAGTGGACCCCATTGTCGAGACCAAAACCCGGCGATTCTTAGCTGCGCTCTCGCCGGCTCTTTTGACCTTCCCGCCCGGTACACTTCGACCGGGGTCTTGTACCCGAGCGACTGATGGAGCCGGGCCTCGTTGTAGAAGGCGAAGTACGCCCGCAGCCCCCGCTCCAACTCGGGCACCGACTCGTACCCCCGCAGGAACACGTCCTCGTACTTCACACTCCGCCACAGGCGCTCGACGAACACGTTGTCCAAGCACCGCTCCCGACGTCCATGCTCACCCGCACCCCGGCCGCCTCGACCCGCTCGACCCACGCCCCGGCCGTGAACTGCACCCCCTGGTCGGTGTTGAACACCTCCGGCGTCCCGGCCGCCAACGCCTCGTCCAGCATGTCCCGGCAGAACGCCCCGTCGAGCGTGTTCGACAGCCGCCACGCCACCACGTACCGGCTGAACCCGTCGATCGTCGCCGCCAGGTACATGAACCCGGAGGTCAGTGGTAGGTATGTGATGTCGGCCGACCACACCTGCCCGACCCGGTCGATTGGCACGTCCCGGAGCAGGTACGGGTACACCTTGTGCCCACGCCCGGCCGACAGCTTCGGCTTCGGGTGGATGGCCTCCAGCCTCATCACCCGCAGCCGCCGCTGCACCCGTTGCGGTTCACCTCATGGCCGCCCCGGACGAGCCACCGGGTGATCCGCCGGCTCCCGTAGAACGGGCGCGCCGTGTACTGCTGGTCGATCAGCCGCATCAGCTTGAGGTTCTCGACCGACGCCCCGGTCGGCTCCCGGTAGTAGGTCGCCCGCCCCAGCCCGATCAACTGGCACTGCCGGCGGACGCTCAGTTCGGCGTGCCCCTCGTCGATCATGGCCCGCTTGACGTCAGCCGAGGGCGGCAGATTTTTTTTCACCCAGTCGAGCTCGACTTTGAGTCGCCCGATCTGCTCGTAGAGTTCGGCGGTCTTGTCGTCCGGCGGTCCGGTGGTCTTGGTCCCGGCGGCGAACACGGCCTCGGCCCCGGTCAGGAGCTTCTTCTTCCAGTCGTGGATCAGGGTCGGGTGGACGCCGAACTGGGCGGCCACCTCGTTGACCGTCTTGTCACCCTTGAGAGCGGCCAGGGCGACCTGGGCCTTGAACCCCGCCGAGTGGCTCTTCCGCTTGCCCGCCATCGGTTCCCCTTTCCTGGGCCTCCGGTTAAGCTACACCGGAGGCCCAGGAAAGGGGTCCACTATAACACTCATCGATGATCTGGCAAAATATGGGCGGCGGCATTGGAAAAGATCAAGACGCAGCAAGCCACACTGTTGCGTGAAATCTTGGGTAACCCTTTCCGCCCCATCGTCGTTAACCCTTCTTGGCTCACCTCCAATGTGGTTGCGCTCGCTACAGGCATCTACGCTGGAAAAGCCTTTGATCGGATGCCGATCCTTGCCGACGCTCTTCAAGACGCCGGTTGCGACAACGAAGACATCATGAACCACTGCCGACAACCGGGCGAACACGTCCGAGACTGCTGGGTGGTGGATCTGCTGCTGGGGAAGATGTGATGCCGACCTCTCCCGATCCCGCATTCGGTCTGAACTACAGGCCTGCACTTCCTCAACGCCTCGGCTGGCGGATCGGGTGTCTCGGGGCCGGGTTCATCATGCGGGATTGCCACTTGCTTGCGTACCGCAATGCTGGGTTCAACCCCGTCGCCATTGCTTCGCGGAACGAGACGACTGCGAAAGAAGTCGCCGCACAGTACAACATCCCCACTGTTCAGAGCATTGAGGCGCTGCTTGCAAATCCCGAGGTCGAAATCCTCGACGTGGCAGTCCCACCAGCCGCCCAACCCGATCTGATTCGCCGTGCGGTAGAAACTGGAAAGGGGCGGCTCCGGGGCATCCTCGCTCAGAAGCCGCTCGCCCTGTCGGTCGGCGTGGCAAAGGAACTCGTGAATCTGTGCGCCGATGCGGGTATCACGCTGGCAGTTAACCAGAACATGCGGTACGACCAGAGCGTGAGAGTGGCGAAAGACATCCTCAATCGTGGATGGTTGGGTGAGGTTGTCTTGGCGACGATTGAAATGCGGGCAATCCCTCACTGGATGCCGTGGGCGGAGAAGCTAGAAAGTCTGACAACTAAAATTATGTCCGTGCATCACTTAGATACCTTCCGGTACTGGCTCGGCACACCGGAGCGGGTGCTCGCGTCCACCCGGCCAGATCCGCGCACCAAATTCCCGCACCGGGACGGCATTAATCTTTACATTCTGGAGTACGAGTCGGGCGCGCGGGCTGCGTCGTGGGACGACGTGTGGACCGGGCCGAGCAAGGAAGGCGCGGCCGGTGACATCGGGATCAAGTGGCGCATTGAAGGAACGGATGGGTTGATGCAAGGCACAATTGGTTGGCCCAAGTACCCGGCCCGCGAGCCGAGTTCGCTGGAATACAGCACGCGACAACAGCCCAACACTTGGGTGCGTCCGAAGTGGGACGACGTGTGGTTCCCGGACGCCTTCGTGGGCACGATGGCACAGCTCCTCGTCGCTGTCGAGAATGGCACCGAGCCGGAGATTAGCGGGCGCGATAACTTGGAAACGGTCGCGCTGTGTGAGTCCGTTTTCACTGCCGCGACCGAGCACCGCGTGGTCCGCGTGTCCGACGTATTGGGGTCCGCATGACCCCCGATCTTCGCATTCAGCAAGCAATTGTTTTGGGCACGCGCGGCGTTCGAGTCGTTGCGCAGACCGATGAGTTCGATACCGCAGAGGCCGAGCGGATCGCGGTCTTGTTCGGCACGCGCCCAAATGGGGTCACGTGCCCGCGCGCCGATTTCGCCTGCCCCTTCGGGAAGAAACACGTTGCGGTGGCGCGCGTTGAAGACCGGCCCGACGGCGCGCTCGGGTTTCGCTTCCTTGTGCTGTCGCGCGAGCTCTACAAACATTTGGGCGATCCATTTGCGATCGCCGAGCGCTACCACCCGGACTGGAACGCGGTCGGTAAACTCGCCGATCTCGCGTGGCCGATGGAAGTGCTGCCGGAACGCACGCTCGAACAACTCGATGCGATCCTGAAGGTCGGCGATTCGTCGCTCTTGCTCGGGAGCGCTCAGGCGCTCGTAGACGGTAACCGCGTGCTGCTGAAACGTGACGAGCCGGCGCAGTTTATTCGCGACTTGTGGCAACTGCTCCCGGACCGCACGCGGTGCGACCTGTGGCCGGCGACGTTCGCGTTCTCTGACGAACTCGGGTTCCATGCTGCGGTAGGGCCGACACTGCCAACACGTCGCGACGGCGTGCAGGTTCTGACGGAAGACGCGATCCGCGATTACCCGCAAAGCAGCTACGAACTGGGGCTGCAAGTCGCGATCGAGTCCGGTGATCGGGCCGCGTTGCGGAAGTTGCTCGCCCGGCGCACGTCGGACGACACGATTCGTCTGGGGTTGTACATCCTCGCTTTTGCGCTTCTTGCCGCGGTACTGCTGAAGTTCGTGTTCTGAGCGGCGTTGTGTCGTTGTTCGGTGACCACTGACATGGATGGAGGCGGTCGTGCCGCTCGACGAAAAGGTGCTCGTGATCCCGACGGAGCGGTTCCGCGCTGCGTGCTACTTTCACGGGCTTCGCGCCGCAGATAGTGCGTTTCGTGCGGCGATTCTCGACCCGGCCGTGTTCCAGTTTCGCCCACGTTACGAGGTCGAAACCGATCCGTCGTTCAAGCAACTTATCCCGTACATCGTGCTGAAGTGCGGTGACCACCTGTTTCACTACCGGCGCGGCGCGGCTGGCACAGAGAAGCGCCTGGAAGCACTGCGATCGATCGGAATAGGTGGCCATATCAGCGAAGCAGATGCCGCGGGCGGGGACGATCCCTACCAGACGGGCATGATGCGCGAGTTAACCGAAGAAGTGGAACTCGGCTGCGGTTTCCACGAGCGGTGTGTGGGGTTCATTAACGACGACCGCACTCCGGTGGGTAGCGTTCACCTGGGAGTGGTTCACATCTTCGAGTTGGTATCTCGCACCGCTCACTCACGCGAAGACGCTCTAGCGGATTCGGGGTTCGCCCCGTTAGCGGAACTACTCCGCGACGTAGAGCAGTTCGAGACGTGGTCGCAATTCGCGCTGGAAGAATTGGGGCGCCCAACGCGGGCGTGATAATCCTCCTACTTCGCTACCATCAACTTCTGACCATTGCGCTGGATGAGTTGCCAGCCTTGCGGGGTACGTTCGATCGTTTGTGGCTTGTACTCTGCCGCGACCGCAGCCGCACGCACTACGACGTCCCCGGGCCAGAACTGCCCGGCGACCGCGTTCGTTGGCAGCGCGGGGGCCTTGAGAAGCTCGGGTAAGCCATCCGTCGGGGCAGAAATCGGGAGTATCACGCCCTTTGCATCGACCACGCGCTTGCCGCCAGATTGAAGTACCGCCAGTGCCGGTTTGCGGAACGTGAGTGCCACGGTCACCACATCGGGGGCTTCAATTGTCACCGCGTCGACACTCGCGACCCACGGGTGCGCGGTGAACGCGGTGGACAACTTCTTCTTCAAATCGGGATCGAGAATCTGGAACGTCGGCTCGATTTGGGTACTGTATCGCACTTCGGTTAGAAATGTCTCGCGCGACGTGTTCGGCGGCGGCTCACATTGAATGTCAGCAAACCGCACCGCGTACCGGTCGCGCGGGCCGATGTTTCGGCGGGCTTCATCACCCAACCGCGACAGACCGAATAGCAATGCGCCCGCGACACCGAGCGTGAGCACGACCGCGACAATGGGCCGCGTCGTGCGTGGGGCTTTGGGCGGCGGGGCGGGCGCTTTCTTGGCTCGCTTCACCAGACGTGTAACTCCCGTTCGAGCGCCACACCGGTGCGGTCCTTCACTTTTGATCGAACGAGTTCGACCAGTTGCAGAATGTCCCGGGCGGTAGTGCCGGGGTGCGCGACCGCGTAGTTCGAGTTTCGCTCACTCAGTTCCGCGCCGCCCGCCCGCGCCTTCGTCATTTGGGCACGGTCGATGAGGGTTGCAGCGGTGTGACCCGCCGGATTGCGGAACAGCCGAACGGATGCCTGGAAACTCAGCGGCTCGGCCGCTTTTCGTTGAATCCACGCCTTCTGCATTCGCTTCATAACCTGAGCCGGTTCTTCGGGTTCCAGCTCGAACTCGACGGAGAGGATCACCGGCTCATCCAGGTCGCTGTGGTGCTCACTGAACGTGAGTTCGTCGCGCCCGCGGACCTGCACTTTGCCGGCCTCGGTCAGCACGGTTACATTTCGCACGGTTTGGCTGATTTCGCCGTTACGATCACCGACGTTGCACCGCACGCTCCCGCCGACGGTTCCGCGAATACCGACGAGCGTTTCCAACCCGCCGAGTCCGTGCTTCACGGTGAACGCGATGAGGTCGAACAGTTGCCCGCCTCCGCCCGCGGTGATGCGCTTCCCGTCGCGCTGGAGGAACGTGAACGCCTCCGCGGTGAGGCGGATCACCGCGCCCGGAACGGGATCGTCCTGGATCAGCAGGTTGAACCCGCCGCCGAGCATTCGGACCGGAACGCGGTCGCGCTGGCACGCGGACAGGACCGCGTTGAGTTCGTCCAGCGAGCGCGGTTGGATGAGGAACTCGGCCGGGCCGCCGATTTTCAGGTGCGTGAACGGGGCGAGCGGCTGGTTCCGCTGGGTGATTTCTGGGAACTGGTCGGCAAGGGACATTTCGCGGCCTCCTTACCGTTACTGTATCGCCCCGCCCTTTGCTCGCGTAGGCGCTGTCACCAACGCGAACATTTCATCACCAGAAACCGCGAGACACGCATTTCGGCACTATTTCTTCGCGCCGATGCACCACAGGTGTTTGGTTCCGCGAATGAAGATGTCGCCGTCCGAGAACGCGGGGGAGGCGAACACGCCTTCGCCGAGTGGGTTCTTCGCCAGCAGCTCGAACTCTTCACTCGCTTTCAGCACGAACGTGGTGCCTTCGCTGGACGTGAGGTAAATGCGCCCGTCGGCTGCGATCGCCGAAGCGTGGTGCTTCTTCCCGCTCAGGCGCTCTTTCCAGAGCTGTTTGCCCGTCTTCACGTCCCAGCAACTTGCGACTCCAGCGTCGTCCACGAGGAACAATTTGCCGTCGTGGGCGACGGGGGAGGGGACGTACCCGCCTTCGCCCTTTTTCGACCACAGGATGTGCGTCTTGGTGACGTTCCCGGTGCCGTCCGGCTTGATCGCCATGACCCAGTGTTGCGGGAAACCCGCGGTGAGGAGCAGCACGCCGTCGTGCAGGACCATGCTGGAAACGAACTGCTCGGTCGGGCCGTCAATGATCCAGTTCTGTTTCCCGGTGTCCGGAGAATAGCTCGTGACGCACTTGCTCCCGGTCAGCACGAGTTGGGGCTTGTCCGCGGCTTCCACCACAACGGGCGGACAATACGAACGCAGCTTGTTCGGTCGGTCCGCGCGCCACTTTTCCTCACCCGTTCTCTTATCGAGGGCGACAATGTATGCGTTTTTGTCCTTCGGCGCGTCCTGGTCGCCGTTCACGATCACCAGATCCTTGTACAGCACCGGCGGGCTACAGAAGCCGTGAACGGAGTGGAACTCGCCCGGAGTCCTTTCCCACAACAGTTTGCCGTCGAAGTCGTAGCAGTAGACACGTAGGTGCGGCTTGTCGAAGAACGTGATGTAGACGCGCTCGCCGTCGGTCGCGGGGGTGGAACTGGCCCAACTGTTCTCGCTGTGTTTGAACTCCAAACTCGAAACCGCGGCGGTTCTGGTCCAGAGCAGTTTGCCGGTGGCACGGTCCACGCAGTACAGCACGCGCGTTTTGTCGGCTTCCACGCACCCCGCGACGAACACCTTTCCTCGACTCACGACCGGGGACGAGTGCCCCGTGCCGGGGAGTTCGAGCTTCCACTTCACGTTCTCTTTAGCGTCCCAGGTGAGTGGAAAACCCTGATCCTTTACCGTTCCGTCCGCACGCGGGCCGCGCCAGCCGGGCCAATCCTCGGCCGAAACGAAGCTTGGAACGAGTAGCAATCCGAGGGCAGCGAGTAGTCGCGGGTGCATTGAGGCGGTTCTCCGGGCACGATCGGATGTGTTGATTGTGGTGGGCGGACTCGGTGGGCCGTTTCGACGAATTCGGGAGCGATTTCACCATAAGGAACCAGCTCGGGGAACGAAAATCCGGGTTCCCGCGTCGAACCGGTAGCCGAATCCCGTTGTAGTGTTGCTGTAATTGCCCCAAACGAGGTTGCGCTTCTCAAACAACCGAGTCCTCACGGGAGATAATCATGGGTTCCGCTCGGTTCGTAAAGGCGATGTGTGCGGTGGCGCTGTTCAACGGCGCGTTCTACCTGTGCATCAAGGAAGAGGCGCTCGCGGGCGAGAAGGACGACCTCGCGAAGAAGTACACGGAGCAACTTCGGAAGAGCAAGGACGTGAAGGCGCGCGTTACGGCTCTCCAGGAACTCGGGACGCTCGCGCAGATCAAGAAGTCGCTGGCAACGGACGCGCTCCCCGACATTTACAAGGCGGCCGAAGACAAAGACCCGGCGGTTCGGGCCGCTGCCGCCGAAGCGATTGGTAAGGCGGACGAGCCTTACGACAAGGCCGGCGACATCCTCGTGAAGCTGCTGAAGGGGGACAAAGCCGAGGCCGTGAAGATTGCGGCTGCGAAGGGACTGTCTTCAATGGGTACGTCAGCGAAAGAGGCGTTGCCCGTGGTTCGCGATATTGTCAAATCGACGGACAAGAAGAGTCCACTCAATACTGCCGCGAAGGACGCGCTCAAATCGATCAGCGGCACCCGGAAGTAAGGCATCCGCAATCGGCAGGCATCAAACCCGGAGCCAGTGCTCCGGGTTCTTTGTTTTAATCACTACCAAATGGCGGGTACACTCGTGCGGTAACACCGCAGAGGATACCCATGCTGTCGATCGACCGTCGCTCGTTTTTGGCCGCGTCCGCGCTTGCTGCGTCGGGGGGCTGGCCGGCTTCTCGCGTTTCCGGGGCCGATTCGTTACGCACCAAGCCGCCGAAGCGCGCGCGACCGGCCGCGAAGAAGGTCGCGGTCGTTTGCTCCATCTATCACTACCTCTCGCACGCTTACCACATCGCCGGGCGCTACCTCGACGGGTACATGAAGGGCGACGAGCACCACTTCCCGGAATTCGGGATCGCGTCCGCGTATGTCGATCAGGTGAAGGCGAACGACCTGAGCCGCGAACTCGCGAAGGAGCACAGTTTCCGTCTCTCGGAGAGCATCGACGACGCGCTCACGCTCGGAACCGGTAAACTCGCGGTCGACGGCGTGTTGCTTATCTGCGAACACGGCGACTACAAGTACAACGACCGCGGACAGAAGCTCTACCCGCGGTACGAGTTCTTCAAGAAGATCACGGCCGTGTTCGAGAAGACCGGGAAGAGCGTTCCCGTCTTCTGCGACAAGCACCTCAGCTACGACCGCACAAAGGCCGCGGAGATGGTCGCGACCGCGAAGAAGATGCGCTTCCCGCTCATGGCCGGCTCGTCCCTCCCGGTCACGTGGCGCCGACCGGAACTGGAGTTCAAGTGCGGCACCAAGATCACCGAAGCCCTGATCGCGTCGCGCGGCGAACTGGAGATCTACGGCATCCACGCGCTCGAAGCGCTACAGTGCATGGTCGAGCGCCGGTTCTCGGGGGGCGATCCGAAACCCGCGAACCAGGGCGTGAAGGCGGTGACGTGCTTACAAGGCGACGCGGTGTGGAAGGCCGGAGACGACGGGTTGTGGTCGTGGGAACTGCTCGAGCACGCGCTCGGGCACAGTACGTCGCGCAACGCCGGGGACGTGCGCGCGAATTGTCGGCGGTTCCCGCGCCCCGCGACGTGGGGGAACTTCGTCAAAGGCCCGATCGCGTTCCTCGTCGAATATGCGGACGGGTTGAAGGCGACCGTGCTCCAACTGGACGGTCATGTCGCGGACGAAACGTTCGCGGCCCGCGTGGAGGGCGAAAAGAAGCCGTCGTCGTGCCTGTTCTGGCTGCCTCCTCCTCCGGGAGCCGCCTTCCTCGAAGCCCTCGCGGGGCACACGGAAACGCTCTTCGCAACGGGCAAACCGCCGTACCCGGTGGAGCGCACGCAACTTACGGGAGGCATCCTCGATTACGCGATCGAGTCGCGCGCGACGGACTCGAAGCGCCTCGAAACACCGGACCTCGACATCCGCTACGACCCGCCCGCGGATAGTGGGTTTATGCGGGGCGACTACGCGAAACCGGTGAAATGAGAACGCGCGTGAGTGGCTTCCGGCTCGGTGGTTTTCTCGGTTCGCGCAACATTCACGGAGAATCTTAGTCCGGCCGTTGACGCTGTTCGCGCTGCGGCATACGATGGATTTTTCGATTTCTATCAAGCTATTGCTCGAATCTGGGACCGTTTCGGATGTCCGAGCCGAGCCTTACCGCCGAAGTATTTGCCGCTGCCGTTGAGCGATTGACCGCGCACCGCGGTCGACCAATCGTGGTGAAACTCGGCGGTAGCGCGATGGAAGATCCCGCCGCGACCGACGCCTGTCTGCGTTCCGTCGTCACGCTGTTTCGGTTCGGTGTCGAGGTGGTGCTCGTCCACGGCGGCGGGAAACCGATCGACCGCGCAATGGCCGAAGCCGGTCTCACGCCGCGGAAGGTTGCCGGGCGCCGGTACACGGACGATGACACGCTCAAAATTGTCGTCCGCGTGCTACAGGAGATCGGTCACGATTTGGCCGATCGACTGACGAAATGGGGGTGCCCGGCCACGGTCACTCCCGATGCCCTGCTCGGTGAACGACTCGTGCTACCGGGGGCCGATGGCAAGCCCACCGATCTCGGCCGGGTCGGAGCGCCGGCTACCCTCGCGCACTCTCCGGTCGGGCGCGCGGGAACCCCTTACGATTACGTTCAGGTCATTCCCTCGATCGCACGTGATACTGAAGGGCAATGGCTGAACGTGAACGCCGATACCGCGGCGTCCTTTGTGGCCGGCGCGCTGAAGGCCGACAAAGCGGTCTTCCTGACCGACACGCCGGGCGTCTTGCGCGACCGTGCGAATCCCCAATCGCTCATTTCCCAACTCACCGAGAGTGAGTGCCGCGCCCTCATCGCTTCCGGCGTGATTGATGGCGGCATGGTGCCGAAGGTCGAAGCGTGCTTTGAGGCGCTCGACGCCGGTGCGAAATCCGCTCTCATTCTCGACGGCAGGGTGCCCTACTCCCTGCTGAACGTGTTCCTCCACGACACGTTTACCGGCACCGTTATCACGCGGTAAGCCGAACCTCCTCTTTGTGTTCTCTGTCCCACTGTACTCGGATCCGACCCATAATCCCTATTTCTCAACGCCGACCAATGACAACCGAATTGCTTTCCAGCGAACAGACCATCGCCCTGGCGAAAAAACACCTGACCGGGAACTACACCCGATACCCGGTGTGCCTGGTGCGGGGGAGCAATTCCTGGGTGTGGGACGCGGAGGGCAACAGGTACCTGGACTTCTTCCCGGGGTGGGGCTGCGGCATCCTCGGGCACTGCCCGCCGCGCGTGGTTCAGGCCGTTCAGGAACAGGTCGCGACGCTCATCCACGTGCCGAACACGTGGTACACCGAGCCGCAAGCGCTGCTCGGCCAGGCGCTCGCCGAGCGCACCGACTTCAACGGTGTGTCGTTCTTCTGCAACAGCGGAACCGAGGCGAACGAAGCCGCGATCAAGCTCGCGCGCCTCAACGGGAAGCCCAAGGGCAAGTACAAGATCGTGACCCTCACGGGCAGTTTCCACGGCCGCACGATGGGGGCGCTCACCGCGACCGCGCAGCCGAAGTACCACGCCGGCGTCGAGCCGATGCTGCCCGGCTTCAATTACGCCCAGTACGGGGATCTGGAGAGCGTCGCGAAGGCCGTCGACGGCGAAACCTGCGCGATCATGCTCGAACCGATCCAGGGCGAGGGCGGCGTGAACGTTCCGCCCGCGGGGTTCCTCGAAGGGCTGCGTGAACTGTGCGACAAGCACGGTTTGCTCCTCATCTTCGATGAAGTGCAAACCGGGATGGGGCGCACGGGTAAGTGGTTCGGGTACCAGAACTGGAACGTCCGCCCGGACATCATTACGCTGGCCAAGGCGCTCGCAGGGGGCGTCGCGATGGGCGCGCTCGTTGCGACGCCGGAGGTTGCGGAGAAGCTCAAACCCGGCACGCACGCGGCCACGTTCGGCGGTAACCCGCTCGCGGCCCGCGCGGCGCTCGCCACCATCGAGACGATCGAGCAAGAGGGACTGCTGGAGCGCGGCGTGCAACTCGGGGCGCGGTTCCAACAGCGGTTCCTCGAACTGAAGGAAAAGTGCCCGCTGATTACCGACGTCCGCGTGAAGGGGACGATGATCGGCGTGGAACTGAGCGTCGAAGGCGCGCCGGTGGTTCAGGGGTGCTTGGAGAAGGGGCTGCTCATCAACTGCACGCACCAGACCGTGCTGCGGTTGCTCCCGGCGCTGACCCTGTCGGACGAGCAACTCGAAGACGGCTGCGACATCATTTCGGAGGTGCTGCTGAACCTCCGCCAATCGTCGTAAGGTCGAGCGCGGAAGTCGAAGACCCACTTCATTTATGGGTCTTCGACTTTGCGACATTCGACACTGTAGCTTAACGACCGCCTCTACGATCACGACGCATCGAACAATGAAACACTTTCTGAACCTCATCGACCTGACGACGGACGAGCTGAGCCACCTGCTCACTGAAGCCGCGCGGCTCAAGGACGCGCAATCGCGCCGCATCCCGTCGCACAGCCTGAGCGGGCGTGTGGTGGGGCTGGTGTTCGAGAAACCGTCGCTGCGCACGCGGGTGAGTTTCGAGAGTGGCGTCGCGCAACTCGGCGGGACGAGCCTGTACCTGCCCGGCAACGAGGTCGGGCTGGGCTGGCGCGAGAGCCTCGCGGACTTCTCCCGCACCATTTCCAACTACGTCGACGCCCTGGTGCTCCGGGTGTACCGCCACGAGACGCTCGACGGGATCGCGGGCACCGGCAGCATCCCCATTATCAACGGCCTGTCGGACTGGTCGCACCCGTGTCAGGGGCTGGCCGACATCCTGACCGTGCGCGAACTGTTCGGCACTGAAACCGGGCGCACGATCGTGTTCGTGGGCGACGGGAACAATGTGGCCCGCTCGCTCGCGGTGGGGTGCGGCCGGCTCGGTATGCGGTTCGTGCTCGCGTGCCCCATCGGGTACGGCTTCGACGACCGGTTCAAGGCCCAATACACCGCGCAGGTATCTCCCGATTTCCCCCGTGAAGTCAACGACCCGATCGCGGCCGTGAAGGGCGCGGACGTGATCTACACCGACGTGTGGACGAGCATGGGCCAGGAAGCCGAGCGCGAGGAGCGCCTGCGCCGGTTCGCATCGTTCCAGGTGAACGGCGAACTGCTCGCGAAAGCCCCGTCGCACTGTAAGGTGCTTCACTGTCTCCCGGCGCACCGCGGCGAGGAGATCACCGACGAGGTGATGGACGGCGCCGCGTGCGCCGCGTTCCAGCAGGCTGGTAACCGGTTGCACGCTCAGAAGGCCGTGCTGGAATGGCTGCTGAAGTGAAATCGGCGTTCGTGTGAATGCACTCGTCGATACCTCGGCCCGCGCTGTGGGCCGAGGCGGTAGTACCGAATCTCATTTCCAATCAAATCTTTTCAATCACACCGCGGAAGTCTCGAACGAGACGCTTGTCTCGTTTAATGCGCCGTGGTCTAATTTGCCGGTATCGTTCGGGTCGGGCCGAATCACATCCCCGCACCCGAGCGCTCCGCCGCGATCTATCCCATCCGGGCGGCGGGCGGCTTCATTCATCTCGGAAAGGACACGGTAATGACTCGCGGAGGTGTTCTGAGGGCGTGGCCCGCGCCGCTCTGCTTGAGCGTGGCGCTCGGACTCGCGGTCGTGGGGTGTCAGAAGAAGGTCGAAGACACGGGTTCGGGCGGTGCGCCACCCGTGAACTCGCGCAACAATCGGCCCGGTGGCTTCCCCGGAATGGGCGGCCCACCGGGGGGCATGTCTCCAGCGGACGTGCTCGCTAAATTGCCCGGCGGGGACGAGTTCGCTGCCGGTAAGAAAGTGTACGCGGACAACAAGTGCGTTAACTGCCACAAGCTCGGTGATACCGGTATGGCGATGGGGCCGCCTCCGGGAATGGGCGGACCTCCGGGGATGGGTGGCCCTCCTGGGGCACCTCCCGGCGCCCCTCCGGGTGGTCCCGGTGGTCCCCCTGGTGCTGCGGGTGGTCCTCCCGGCGGACCGGGTGGACCTCCGGGAATGGGCGGCCCTCCTGGGATGGGTGGGCCACCTGGACGAATGGCGGGACCGGACCTCACCAAGACCGGGGCCGAACCCGGACACACGACTCAGTGGCTCAGCGAGCACATTCGCAATCCGAAGTCGCACTCACCAATGTCTTCAATGCCCGCGTCCGGGCCGGACAAAATCAGTGACGCGGACCTGAAGGTGCTGGTCGAGTACCTCGCCAGTCGCAAGTAGTTTGAACCTGTTTCGGGACGAGTGTCGGGCGGTCGTTGAGTTGTGACTTGGCGGCCGCCCGACTCGTTTCACGGCATTGTGAGGGGCACATGCGGAGCCGGTATTCGTTCGCAGACTACTCCCCCGAATGGCCGGCGGCGTTCGAGGACGCGGCGAAGCAACTCCGGCTCTTGCTCGATGGGGAGTTGGTCGCCGTTCACCACATCGGCAGCACGTCCGTACCCGGTTTGGCCGCCAAGCCGATCATTGATTTGATGCCCGTGGTTCGTGTGATTGAGTCCGTCGATTCTTTGGTGCCCGCATTCCGGGACGCGGGGTACCGGGATTGGGGCGAGTACGGTTTACCGGGGCGCCGGTACTTCACCCGGGACCGCGACGGGCTCCGAACGCACAACGTTCACGTCTATCAGTTCGATAACCCCGAAGTGGAACGCCACTTGGCGTTCTGCGCGTACTTGCGGCACGACGATTCGGCACGGCAAGAGTACGAGGCGCAGAAGCGCGCGGCCTACGTACTGCACCCGGTCGACATCGACGCATACAACGATGCGAAGAATGCCTGGATCAAGCGCACCGAACAACTGGCCCTGGATTGGTATCGCAGGTAATCGCGCGATCCGATTGCGCCTCGTGCGGGCATTCCCCACAATCTCTTCGCATCCTGTTTGCGACAGATCGTTTGGAGCAGTCTCGCATCTACCGAGCGGGGAGGGGATATTCATAAAATGTGAATACCTGCCTGCTCTCGGAGACCCTTCCCGTGCGATTGCTCTGTCTTCTCGCTGCCATCCTGCTCGCCGCTTTGCTCCTCGCCCCGGATACCGTGGCCGAAGAGTCCACGCACCCGCGGCTCGTGGTTCTGGTCTATTTCGACCAGTTCCGCGGCGACTACCTGGCGCGCTGGAAAGACGAGTTCGGGGAGGGCGGGTTCAAGCGCATCACAACGGACGGCGCGTGGTTCCAGAACTGCCACTACCCCTACGCCTACACCGTCACCGCAGCGGGGCATTCGTCAGTCGCCACCGGGTGTGTGCCGTCTGTTCACGGCGTCATCGGCAACGACTGGTACGACCGCGGAGTCGGGAAGACCGTTAACTGTGTCGGGTCCGACCGGCACGAACAGGTTCCGGGGCGGACGGCCGAAGGCACGGACAGCGACGAGAAGAAGGGCGCAAAGGGTGGAGTGTCGCCGGAACGCTTGTTGAAGCCGACAATCGCCGACGCCATCAAACTGGGCACGGACGGGAAGGGGAAAGTCGTTGCGCTGTCACTCAAGAACCGTGGCGCGGCACTTCCGGGCGGACGAGCGCCCGACGTGTGCTACTGGATGGATGGTGGTACCGGTCAGTTCGTTACCTCCACGTATTACCGCGAAGCGGTTCACCCGTGGGTCGCGGCGTTCAACAAGTCCAAGCCCGCCGAGCGCTGGCGCGGCAAGACGTGGGACCGGTTCCGCACGGACATCGACTACGCCAAACTGAGCGGCCCGGACGACATTGCGGGTGAGAGCAAAGGAGCTTCCGGTCAGGGGCGCGTGTTCCCGCACCCGTTCGAGCCAACCGATCCAAAGGCGAAGCCCGCGTACCTGAACGCCGTTTACACGTCGCCGTTCGGCAACGACCTGTTGCTCGATCTCGCAGAACGCGCGATCTCCGCGGAGGGGCTTGGTAAGGACGACGTTCCGGATCTGCTGTCGCTGAGCTTCTCGTCGAACGACGCGGTCGGGCACGCCTGGGGGCCGGATTCGCAGGAAGTGCTCGACGTGACGCTCCGGTCGGACCGGATCATGAAGCGGCTCCTGGAGGTGCTCGACGCGAAGGTGGGGCGCGGGAAGTACGTTCTGGCGATGACGGCCGATCACGGCATCTGCCCGCTCCCCGAAGTGAGCCGCAAACAGGGCAAGGACGCGGCCCGCGTGCAGCCCGCGCTCTCGGCAAAGGTGGAAGCGTTCCTGGTCGAGAAGTACGGGAAGACCGCGGCGAAGTGGGTGGAGGCGTCGTCCGGTCCGTGGCTGTACCTGAACGCGAAGGCGGTCACGGCAGCGGGCGTGAAACAGGCCGACGTCGAAGCAGAGCTGGCTCAGTGGTTGGCGAAACGCGATGGAGTGGAGGCTGTGTACACCCGCACGGCTCTGACCGCCGGCATTCCTCCCACCGACGCAACGGGCGAAATGGTCGCGCGGTCGTTCCGTGCGGAACGTTGCGGCGATGTGTACGTGCTACTGAAGCCGTACTACCTCCCGACCGCGGTCCTCGATACGGGCACCACGCACGGCAGCCCGTGGGAGTACGACACGCACGTCCCGCTGGTCGTTTATGGAACGGGCGTCGTGCCGGGCGTACATACGGGGCGCGTCACCCCGCTCGCAACGGCCGCGATCTTGTCGACCGCGGCCGGGGTGAAGGCACCGAGCGGAGCAACCGCGCCCGTACCGACCGGACTGTTCGTGCCGCACCGGAAATAACGCAGAGCGTACTTCGTGCGGTCTGATTTCAGAGAACTTGCGATCCGTTCACGCGACACTCAGGTTTGCGTGGACGGATCGATCAGTTTAGGGGATCATAGAGCCGAATCTTTGTGCGTCACGTGAGGAGCCGCGCTGATGTGGACCTGCGTTCGGTTGGTCGTGCCTGCTCTGTTCGTGGGCGTGTTCGCGTTCCCCACCCCGTCCGAGGGGTGTGCCGTGATTCCGCCACGCGGTGTTGTGGTCGAGGTCGCGACCGAGAGCGCGATCATCATTTGGGACGAAAAGGCCAAGACGCAGCACTTCATCCGCCGAGCCACGTTCGCCGCGACCGCGCCGGGCGAAGCGCCGGTGAAAGACTTCGGGTTCCTCGTCCCCACACCGTCGGTGCCGGTCCTCGAAGAGGTCGACGATAGAGCGTTCGATGAACTCGCGAAGATCACGGCCCCCAAAATCGAAACGCGGTCGCCACCGAGCGGTGGTGGGTGCGCGATGGGGTGCGGGATGGCCAGCGCGCCGAAAGCCGCTGTCGGGCACGCGGACGTCGAGTTGCTGGCCGAGAAGCACGTCGCCGGGTACGACGCGAAGGTGATGAAAGCCGGCGACAGCGACGCGCTCGCGGCGTGGTTGAACGAGCGCGGGTACGAAGTGCGCCCGGCGCTTGCGCGGTGGCTGAAGCCGTACCTCGATAAGGGCTGGGTAGTCACCGCGTTCAAGATTGCGGGTGCCTCGTCCACGGGGGCGAGTACTGCCGTTGGGTCTGCAGCCGTGCGCATGAGCTTCACGACCGAGGCACCGTTCTTTCCGTACAGCGAGCCGGACGACATGCGCGAGGCGAAGACGCGCCGCTTGTTCCGCGTGTACGCGATCGCGAACCAGAAAATGGCGGGCGTCCTCGGGACGAAGGAGTTGTGGGCGGGCAATACCGTGTGGGCCGGGAAGCCCGGTGCCAACGGGTGGAAGGGCGTCGGCACGCATTTGAAGATCCCGGGCTGGGCGCCGAACGAGGGGACGTGGCTCACCGAGTTCGAGGATGGCTCTTCGCCGCGAAAGGGCGGGAGCGATTTGACGTTCATTCCGGCCGCCGATCAGACCTCAGTCGAGCGCCCGACCCGCATCGTCTACGCGGCCCGGACCGATACGGGAGCCGCACCCGCGTTCGCTGTGCTTGCGGGTGCGGCTATGTGCTTGTTCGTGAGCCGGTTCCTGGTCGCGCTCGTGAACCGGCGCGAATGAGCACTCAGTAGAGCCGGCTCTGGAGCCGCTTACGGTAGTCATCGGCCTGCGGGCTGCGCGGGCCGATCACCTCGAACACCTTGAGCATCAGATCGCGGACCGCGGTGCGCCCGAGTTGTCGGTCGTCGTCCGCGGCGGCGAGTAGCTCGTCCATCGCGCCGGTGTAGTCGCCGCGTGCGGCGAGAATTCGGGCGAGTGCGACCTTCGCTTCTGCCGTGGTTGCGGACCGGGCCGCGGTAAGATCGGCGTCGGCGTGTGGCACTTCGCGAAGGTGAATGATCGTTTTGAGGCGCTGGGCTTCGGTCGCAAAGTCGCCGAAATCGACCCCGGACAGAAGCGGAATCGCTTGTGGCTCGTTGCCTGGGGCCGACAACAGCACGCGCGCCAGCCCGACGCGGGCGGCCGGATCGTCCGGCGCTGTCGCGAGCATCGCGCGGTACGCATTACCCGCCGCGCCGCGATCGTGTGATTCCAGTTCGGCCGCCTGGTCTAGCGGCGTTGGTTCCGCGGGAGCGGCCGCTCCCGTACCCAAATCATCAATGAATTGCCGTAGTTGCGCTTCTGGCAGCAGCCCGGTGAAGTTGTTGACCACCTGACCGTCGCGCACTGCGAACACGGCCGGGATACCCTCGACCTGGAACATCTGGGCGAGGTCCGGGTTCTCGTCGGTGTTAATCTTCATGAGCAGAAACTCGCCGGCCTTTTCGTTGGCCAGTTTTTCCAGCAGCGGTGCGAGCGCCCGACACGGTCCGCACCACGGCGCCCAGAAATCGATCACGATCGGGCGCTCGCGCGACCCGTCCACGACGACCTGCTGGAAGTTCTCCATCGTCCCTTCAACAACCCACTGCGAAGCAGCCACTGCGCACCTCCTTTGGGTGCCATCAACCTTACGCCCGTCGCCCGGCTTTCCAACCCCCAGAACGGCCGAGTTGATGCGCATTCGCGCTGGAGGTGTGCTCGTTTTCACTCGAACTCGCTTCGCGGACGGCACCCGGTCAATTTGGTCACGAGCCACTCCAGTGCGGTGAAGAACCGGATCGCGTTCAGGAACCCGTCGCACCAACCGGTAGTGATGCCGTAGTTTGTTGCGAACGGGGCCTTGTGGTGTTTCAAGTGGTGTTCGCGGCTCAGGATCACGCGGCGCCGTTGTAACCACGCGACCACCCGTGGCGGCGACTTCATGTGTGCCCACTGGTGGAACTGGCTCGTCCACATGCCCCACCCACCAACAGAAGCGAAGAACAGGGCGTTGAAGCGCCCGCCCGCGGTATCGAGCGGGATCACGAACGGCACCAGAAGAAAGGGAAGGGTGGAGAGGGCCGTGTCGCCGTTGGTCGTGAAGAAGTGACTCTTCAGCATCTCCAACGGGCGCGCGTGGTGATACCGGAACGGGTGCAAGAATCGCTTCCCGAGCCACGGGGTTGCTTCCGTTCCCCATGTGTCTCCGGCCCAGTGCAGTATCGTGGCGAAGAAGTCTGCTCCGAGTAACCCGAGCACGATCACCAGTGGCGTAGACCAGTGCCAGAATTCGGGAACACGGGCGAACAGAACCACGTGTGTCAGTACCAAGCCAATTGCGCCGAGGACCGAAACGACCTCGATCGGCTGGAGCGTGAATTCGGGCTGTACTGAGGGTTTGGGTTGTGCTGGCGTGCTCATTACTTGCCCCCCTCGACGCAGGTAGCGGGGCGCGGGCATTTGATCGGCGAAGGTTCCAAACACGCGGTCCCAGAACCGGGTGACGATGCCGAAGTTGTAGCGCGGGGTTTCGCCGTGGTGCAGTTCGTGCGAGGTCGGGCGCATCCAGAACACGAGCTGCGGGCGCTCGTGGGACAGTTTGTGGACCAGAGCCAACACGAACACGTAAGCCGCACCACCCAGAAGGAACCCGATGCCGGCGACCGGGGAGTGCAGGAACCCCAGCCAACAGAACGGAACGGCCCCGAGCGAGAAATCGCGGAAATCGCCCCACAACGTATCGGCTTCGTTCGATTTGTGGTGCATCCGGTGGCGGTGCGATACGAACGTGCGGCTCCGGGCGTGGAGGAGCCATCGGTGGAGGACGTACTCGACGAGCGTTCCGACGGGGAAGGCGAGTGCGAACGCAAGTAGGATCGTGGCCGCGGTTATCATGGGTCGGCTCCGGTGTACGGGAATGGCCCGCTACCCCGTTCCTCAACAACCGCGTCCGGAACCCTGCGCGCTGTGAGCATTTTTTCCGAAATCGCCCGCCCGCACTCGCGCTTGTCAACGGGCCGGCCCGCCTCTAGACTCATTCTCACTTCGACCCGATTACCGGGTCGCCACAAGGCAGCCGAACATGTCCGCTGAGGGGTCCATTACTCGCTTTCTCGGCCCGCTCCGAGCCGGCGACGAAGGGGCCGTTCAGAAACTCTGGGAGGCGTACTACGAGCGCCTCGTGAGCCTCGCGCGGAAAAAACTCGGGTCCGCACCGCGGCGGGCCGCGGACGAAGAAGACGCCGCTCTCAGTGCGTTCGACAATTTCTGTCGCGGCGCGGTGGAGGGGCGCTTCCCGCGGCTCCTCGACCGGGACGACTTGTGGCAAATTCTGTTGGTCCTCACCGTCCGCAAAACCGCGAATCTCCTGAAACGCGAGAACGCCCTCAAGCGCGGCGGGCGTGCGCAGCCGATTGCGCTCAGCGCTTCTGACGCGAATGGCGACGATACTGTGTTGGCCGAACTCATCGATCGCGAACCGGAACCGGGGGTGGTGGTCGAGGTGGCCGAGGAGTGTCGGCGGCTCCTGGAGATACTGGACGATCCGGAATTGCGCGCGGTGGCCGTTTGGAAGATGGAGGGGCACACGAACGAGGAGATCGCCGCCAAACTCGGGCGATCACTGGGGAGCGTGGAGCGGAAGTTGCGTGTGATCCGTACCCTTTGGGGGCAGGAGCTTCCGCCGTGAGCGCTACCTTATCGTGGGACGATGACGACGCACGCGGGCGGCTG
Organism: Gemmata sp. SH-PL17; assembly: GCF_001610855.1. Taxonomy (NCBI): domain Bacteria; kingdom Pseudomonadati; phylum Planctomycetota; class Planctomycetia; order Gemmatales; family Gemmataceae; genus Gemmata; species Gemmata sp. SH-PL17. The sequence continues at coordinate 5,406,426 of NZ_CP011271.1, read as the reverse complement.
CTCCGGGTGGAGCGTGCGTGCGACATGTTCGAGGACGCCTGGCGCACGGGCCATCGCCCCGCCATCGAAGAGCTTCTGGCACGCGCTCCGGAAATCGACCGGTCGGTACTCTTTCGCGAGTTACTGCTACTGGAACTGCACTACCGCACTCAGAACGGCGAAAAACCAGACCGGGACGAGTACCGCCAGCGCTTCCCGGACCGAGACGAGCTAATCACCGCGGTTTTCACCGCCACTACCGGCACGCCAGTAGAAGCACCAACGCTGCTTGAAGGCGCTAGCACCGGTACGGTGACCGGGCAAATGCGGGCGAAAATTCCCGGCTACGAACTGCTCGGCGAGTTGGGTCGCGGAGCAATGGGGGTCGTGTACAAGGCGCGACAAGTCAAACTGAACCGTTCCGTCGCGATAAAGATGATCCTGGCCGGACCGCACGCGGACGAGGGGCAACAAGTCCGGTTCCGGGCCGAAGCGCACGCGATCGCCCGACTGCGCCACTCTCACATCGTGCAGATCCACGAAATCGGTGAGGCCGATCAACTCCCCTATTTCGTTCTGGAGTTCGTCGAGGGCGGGAGCCTCGCACAGAAGCTCAACGGTTCGCCGCAACAGTTCCGCGCCGCGGTGCGGTTGGTCGAGCAGCTCGCGCGGGCGGTCGCGTATGCTCACGAGCGCGGGATCGTCCACCGCGACCTGAAACCGGGGAACGTGCTCCTCACGGAAGCGGGCGAACCGAAGATCGCCGACTTCGGGCTGGCGAAAGTGGCCGACGTCGGTTCGAGCTTGACGCTGACCGGCGTGGTCATGGGCAGCCCCAGCTACATGGCGCCCGAGCAGGCCCGCGGGGACGTCCGGAATGTCGGGCCGGCGGCTGATGTTTACGCGCTCGGGGTGATCTTGTTCGAGCTACTCACCGGGCGCGTGCCCTTCGTTGCCGAAACCACGGCAACCCTTTTGCGCAAGGTTGAAAGCGAAGAAGCCCCCGCCCCGCGCTCGTTCTGTCCTTCGGTCCCGAAGGAACTGGAATCGGTTTGTCTCAAGTGTTTGGAGAAAGACCCGAGTTACCGTTACCCCTCCGCTCTGGCACTTGCAGACGATCTGGCCAACTTCCTTGCCGGTAAGCCGCTGGCCCATGTGAAGGTCCACGGCGCCTGGGGGCGATTCCGTCGTCGGTGTCGGCGTAACCCGGTGCTGGCACGAATCGCGGGCTTTACCGGTTTCTTCAGCCTTGTCGCGCTCGTGACACTCGGGATCATACTCCCACCCAAGGACGATTCACTCTGGCGCGTGCAGCGCTCTCACAAACTGGTGGTCGGCATCGACCCGAACTGTCCGCCCTACGCCTTTAAGAAAGACGGACAGCTCACGGGGTTCGACGTGGAACTGGCCCGCGCGATTGCGGGGCGATTGGGTGTGGAGGCGGAGCACCACGAGTTGTACTGGGATTGGGCCGGGATGAACCGCGAACTTCAAACCCGGCGCCTGGACGTTCTCCTTTCGGCCACCACGATCACCGATGAGCGGAAACGGCAGGTCGCGTTCATCGAGTACGCGCGCGACCTGCTCGTGTTCACCGCGCGCCCCGGACCGCGCCCCACAAGTCCTCGCGACTTGGTCGGTAAGGTCATCGCAGTGCAAGAAGGCACGACCGCACACGACACAATCGAGCGCTTGCAGCGCGCGGGGTTGGGAGTTAAAGAGATCGTGCGCTACCGCGCTTCCCCCGAGCCGTTCGCTGCCGTTCAGTCTGGGACTGCCGACCTCGCCTTGGATCACCAGTTGATCGCCCAGTACGCGAGCCGGGAGCGCAAACTGATCGTTGTCGACACCGTCGGCTGCGCGCTCGATGTAGAGCCACTCGGGATCGCGCTTCGGTTGGAAGCTCATGCGCTCCGAAAAGCGATCGAGGACGCGCTCCGGGCCATGAAAGACGACGGCGAGTTCGATCGCATTCGGGACCAGTGGACGCGCTGAGTGCCACCGGTACGGGGAATCATTTCTTCTGTTTGTCGAACCACTCCTGAGCTTTCTTGTGCGCTGCGGTACGGTCGGTCTTTCGCAGGAACCCGATTGAGTACGGGCTGAATCGGTTGTCGGGTTCCATGCGCTTCCCTGCATCCGAGCCGTGGGGCCAGCGCCAGTAGAAACCGAAGTCGTCCGGGTTCTGGCCGAGCAGGTGTAATCGCATCGCGGTGGACACGTCGCGCACCTGGATCGTGGTGTCTTGGCCCTCAATTGCTAGCCGGTAGATGCGAAAGACCGGTTCGCCCGGTTTCTCTGGCGGATCGTGAAGGAAGACGCCGCACTGGGTATCGTTTGCTGAGTGCACTTCCAATAGCGGGAGATCGTCCTTCGAGCCGAGCTTGCCAACAACGAGGATTGCGAGCCGGATGTTCTGCGCCGTGTTTCCGGGGTACGGGTCGTCTTTGACTTTCGCGCGAACGGTTTCGCGAGCGGCCGAGAGCACCTCTTCGATGCCGAAATCGAGCGCGAGTTGAAAGCCATACGCGCGCCCAGTGTAATCGACCCGCGCCGCGGTCCACTTACCGACGAGTTGACGAACTGCGGGCGCGACCGTTTTGTCCTTGAGTGCGGCCGCAATTGCGTCGTTTGAGTGCTTCCCACCGGGAAGAAAATCGATGCTGTGTGAGGTGTTGAACGCTCCTTCGGCGCCGGGGAATGTGCCCAAATACATCCACCCCACCACGTCCGCGAGCGGCGCGGCTACGAGCTGGAACGAGCCGACCCCGATCGGGACGCGCGCGGTCTTGTTCAGTTCGGCCCAGCGATCGTGGTAGTGCTTGCCGGCTGCGTTCGGGTTCGCTGCGACCGCGTCGAGTAGTTCGACGTTGCGCGGCAGACTCCGGATGCGCTCGAAAAGGGCACGACTCGGCTTGTCGTCACCGATCACTTTTGCGAACCGCGGCCAGTGCGTCGCGTCGAACTCGGCACGGGCCAGTTGGTCGAGCAACTCACGGCATCGCTTCACGATCTCCGCGTTCCCGGATTTGATCCCCGCTTCGAGGGCAGCTCGGGCTTTCGAGCCGAGTTCTTTCAGTTGCTTGTGTGCGGCCTCGCGCTCGGCGAAATCCTCGCTGCCGAGCCGTTCGATGAGCTTCATGTGGGCCGGGTCCGGCTTCGGTGCGTCTTTTTGCTTGTCGAGGAACGCACGGGCTTTGGTGTGAGCCGCGGTCCGTGCTTCCTCATTGGGGAAGCCGAACGGCTCTCCAACGTAGACCGCGACGACCGGGCGACCGTTCTCGCGGGCGAAACGGTTCTGCGCGTAGGGGAACCCGAACTCGAACGGGTCTCGGTCGCACAGCAGGAGCGCGAGACCGACGGCGTGGTCGCGAACCTGCATGCGGCGCGAGCGCGGGCCGAGTCCGATCGACGGCGGAGGGGGAACGACGAGACCCGTTGGGTCGTCGTAGAGCGGGGCGAATAGCGGTAGGTCTGCGATGGTACCGAACTGGGCAACGGCGTGCAGGGCGGCGCACCGGGCATCCGGTCCGCGCTCCTTGTCGGCCGCGATGGTTCGTGCCGCAGGCAACACGTCTGCGGTGCGCCATTTCACGGCCAGTTCGAGAGCGCAGTAGATGACGGCCGGTTCGGTCCGGTGGGTGAGCCACGACGCGAGCAATTTTCCAAAAACGCGATTCGTTCCCGGCACTGCATCAACTGTATCGGGGCGAAACTTGGGGCTCTGTTCGAGCGTCTTACCCTGAAGCCCGAGTTCCAATCCGCGTGCGAAATGGATGCGCCCCTCGCCGTGCAAGAACAGTTCAGCCTCATCGCCTACGCATTTGGACCGCGCCTTTTCGGTGCCGGGGTAACTGCCGAGGAGCATCAAATACGCGGTTTCTTGGCCGTAATCACACGGCCACACTGGGATCTCGAAAAACACGCGCATGTTGCCCAGGAAATGCCGGCCCATTTGAACCATTGCTTCGCGGTATTGTTGTTCGGCCGATTCGGGACCGGTTTCCGCGGTGCCGAGTCGGTGCAGCCAGTCCGCGTGCTTAACGATCAGGGCGAACAACTCGCGACTCGCAGGGGTGTTTCCGGCAATGGCCCGGTAGCGCTTCCAGACGGGGTGAGTTGGCTCGCCGTCGGCTTTGGGGTCGAAGGTCTTCGCCAGTTCTTCGAGTGCAGATTTGCGAACGGCGGTGAGGATCGCAGCAGAACGCGCCCGGACTTCGGGGTTCTCGGCCTTCAGTCCGACTTTGAGTGCGGCTTCGGCTTTGAGTCCGAGTTTGCGCAGCTCTTTATCTGCAACCTCGCGCTCGTTGAAGTCTTCGCTGCCGAGCTGCTTCACGAGTGGCGCGGCGGGGTCTTCGGCGAGTCGTGGTGCAGGAGCGGTGGGCGTTGCTTCTGGCGGGGAACCGGGCGCGGCGGTCATCGCGTACCCACCGCACACAACGGTGGCGAGTAGCACGGTAGTGAGCGCAACGGACCGGAGTTGGTCGAACAGCATCCCCTTGAGGACCGTGGCTGCGGCCGCGTTCGCCACACTTCCCGCTGCGCCGCGAACGGCGGCCGTCGTGGTCCGGAGCAGGCCGGCCGAAACTGTGGCGGAAGAGAGCAGCATACTTAGTGCGGCGGTGGCCGTAACTCCACGGGCCGAGAGGCGTTCTGCGAGCTTCCGCTTTGCCGCAGCGAGCCGGCTGGAGAGCGTCCCTTCGGCGATCCCGAGTTCGAGCGCGGCCTGTCTGCGGGACAGCCCGTGCAGTTCGCACAGCACGAGCGCTTCGCGCAGCAGTTCGGGGAGCTTCGCCAGTTCTTCGTCGATGATGGCCGCTTGCTCCGTGACAACGAGGGTGTCGTCCGGAATCGTGGGGGCGCTGATTCTGGCACTCTGACTCGCGACGACGTGCTTTCGCCGGTCCCGCATGATGCGCACTCCTCGTGCGGTTCGCACCGCGACGCTGTAGAGCCACCCCGCGACGTTCGACCCGCGAACCGCGCCCGCTTTGCGGGCCAGTACAAGGAACACGGCTTGGAAGGCGTCTTCGGCGTCGTGCGGGTTTGCGAGCACCCGGTGACACACTGCGAGCACCATCGGCCCGTGCCGCCGGACCAACTCGGCAAATGCGTCATCGGTGCGCGCGGCTACGAACATGCGGAGCAACTGCCCGTCCGTCGTTCGAGACGTGGGCGGAGCGGCGAATCGCACGAGCGCGACTGCGGAGCGGGGCATGATCGACCCTCCGAGTTACGGTTCGCCCGAATAGTGTGTGGCAGATGCTCCGCGCGTCGCACAATTTTGTTTCACATCACCTCCGGGGCTTCTCGTCGGACCGGGCGACGGCTAACATTTGCTAACATTTTGGGTCTCGTCTAGCTCGTGTTGGTTGACGTAATTGCTTTTTTGGATGGTGGTTGCGGCGATAATGTCGCGCACGAAATTTTACTCCGAGATTTCAACTTTTGAGTCCCGAATCGCGTAAAGCTCGTCGCGCGGATTCGAGAGAATATCCCTCCCATTTAAACGATGTTACCACATCGCAAAATATACGCAAGTTCAGTTGTGGCGAATCGCGAGGAGAAGCGATCCGTTCGCGAAGTGCGGGTATGAATTGATTCCAATTCGTATCGAAGGGGGCAGCAAATCGAAGCGGGCCGGGAGGTGTTCTGGTCCGTGTCCTCGTGCTCATCCCGCGATTTGAAGTGCGCGGTGACATCGATCCGTCGCTTGTCGTCGCGCACCGGCAGGGGCCGTAGGTAGTGGTGGCTCGGAACGGGTGCCGGTACGGTCGGTTTTCCCGAGGCGACCACCGGCGCGCGGCGGGCCGGTCCGAGCACTTGGTCGGGGACCGGGCGCCTTACGCAGGGGCGGGGCTGTGGGGTACGGGTTCTTGGTCCAGTATCTCCCGAACCTGGGTCGCCAGTGCGGTGAGCGAGAAGGGTTTCTGAAGGAACGAAACTTCGGCCCGCGTGACGCCGTGGCGGATGATGACGTCGTCCGTGTACCCGGACATGAACAGCACCCGCGCCTCGGGGTGAATTTGCGCGACGCGGGCCGCCACGTCGCGCCCGTTCTGGCGCGGCATGATGACGTCGGTCAGCACGAGTCCGATGCGCCCGGGGTACTGCGCGGCGAGTCGGACCGCATCGTCCCCGTCGCGCGCCTCCAGAACAGTGTACCCACACTTCCTCAGCATGTTGCGGGCCAGCGCCCGGACCCCGTCCTCGTCCTCGATAAGGAGTACCGTTTCGGTCCCCGTGGCGAGCGCGACCGGGGCCGGGCGTATGCCGCTCCGGGGTGGTTCCGGAGCGCACCGGGGCCAGTAGATCCGGAACGTGGTCCCCCGACCGACCTCACTCGACACGTTAATGTGGCCGCCGCTCTGCTGAACGATCCCGTGTACCGTGGCCAACCCCAGACCCGTTCCGTGTTCGCCCTTGGTGCTGAAAAACGGCTCAAAGATCCGGGCAAGAACGGCCGGCTCCATACCGCACCCGGTGTCCGTCACATTGAGGGCAACGTGCGGCCCGGGGTGCGCGCCCGGGCGGGTACGGGCCTCGTCCGCGCTGACGTCGGCGCTTTCGATCTCGATCCGCAGGCACCCGCCCCGGGGCATCGCGTCCCGGGCGTTGACGACCAGGTTCATGAGCACCTGCTCCACCTGTCCGGGGTCGGCCCGCACGGTGCCCGCGCCCGGACCCGCCCGGACGCTCAGGGCGACGTCCTCCCCCACGAGCCGGCGGAGCATCCGTTCCAGGTCGGCGACCACGACCCGGAGGTCCAGCAGCCTGGGGGACACGATGGCCTTGCGGCTGAACGCCAGGAGCTGCCGCGTGAGGCCCGATGCCCGCTCCCCGGCCGCCATAATTTCGTGGATGAATGCCCGCGCGGACCCGCCGGACGGTAGGTCGCCGAGGGCCATCTCGGAGCACCCGTTGATGACGGTGAGCAGGTTGTTGAAGTCGTGGGCGACCCCGCCCGCCAAGCGCCCGATCGCCTCCATTTTCTGGGACTGGCGCAACTGCTCTTCGAGCGAGCGCCGGGCGGTCACGTCGGCCTGTACGCCGACGAAGTGGGTCAGCCGCCCCGTTTCGTCGCGCACCGGCGAAATGGACAGCTCGTTCCAGAACGGGGTTCCGTCCTTCTTGTAGTTGAGGAGCTCGACCGTACACGGCTCGCCGGCCCGGACCGCGGCCCGGAGCCGGGCGACGGGTTCCGGGGCGGTCCCCGCGCCCTGGAGGAACCGGCAGTTCCGACCGAGAAACTCCCCGGTCGCGTAGCCCGTGATGCGCTCGAGGCCCGGGCTCGCGTAGATGATCGGGTTGTCCGGTCGGCACGGGTCGGTGATGATGATGCCCTGTGACACCGCCCGGATCGCGCGGTCGCGCAGCAGGAGATCGGACTCGTGGCGCTTCCGCTCGCGCTCCTCGACGAACGCATCGAGGGCGAACGAGACGCTGGGGGTAATTTCGCTCAGCGTGGTCACGAGGTCGTCGGTAAAGAAACCGGTGGTTTCGGCGTACATCGTGAGGACCGCGGCGACGCGCCCGCGCTCCACGAGGGGGAAGGTCGCGGACGCCGCGAAATTCACCCGCCGGGCCTCCGACTGCCAGGGGCGCGTCTGGGCGGCGCTCATGAAATCGTTGACGACGAACGCGCGCCCGGTCGCGGCGCAGCGCCCCGTCGGCCCGTGGGACCGGGGGTCGTTCTCGTCGCGGGTAACGACCAGGGTCGCCATGTATCCCTGGTCGTCGCCCGCGGTGGCGACCGGGGTCACCCGGTTCCCTTCCGGAACCCCGACCCAGGCGAACCGGAACCGACCGACCTCGACGGCGATCCGGCAGAGCTCCCCGTACAGTTCCGGCGCGGACCGGCACCGGCTCACGGCCCGGTTGGTCCGGGCGAGCATCGCGTACAGGTCGTTCCGCACGCGCAGGGCGCCCTCGGCGGCGCGCTGTTCGGTCACGTCCCGGGAAACCCCGACGACCCCGACGACCGCCCCGGCCGCGTCCCGGTACGGCCCCTTGGTCGTCAGGTAGCACCGCGTACCGGCTTCCGTTGTCAGCTCCTCCTCGAACGTATCGGTTCGTGCCGACGCGACGATTGCGCGGTCGCGCGCGGCCACTTCACGGGCGCTGTCCGGGGGGAGAAAATCCGCGTCGACCCGCCCGCGGATCTCGTCACCCGGCTTCCCGAGCACCCGCGCCGCCGCGGGGTTGACCAGCAGGTAGCGCCCGGCCCGGTCCTTAACGAAGATCGCGTCCGGGGCCCAGTCCGTGACGGCCCGCAGCAGGTCGGCGGTACCCTGCGCCTCGGACTCGGCCCGCCCCCGCGCGGCCACCTCTGCGACCAACCGGGCACTGTGACGGGCCAGCTCCGCGTACAAACAGATGCTCTCATAGAACCGCCCGACCTGGGTGGCCAGCATCCCGCCGAGGTGCTCGTCCTCGGCTGAGAATCCGGCTCCGTTGAGCTTGTCGAGGAGGCACACCCAACCCGACCCCCCGTCCCCGGCGCGGACGGGAAGGGCCAGTACCGCCCGCGCCGGGGGGAACCCGACCGGCACCCCGACCGCGGTGCCCCCCTCGAGGGACGCCGCGCGGAACGCGGTCCCACCCGCAACGGCGCGGGCCACTTCACCGCCCAGCGGCCCGGCGCGCAACACGTCCCGGTGCGCGGGGCCGTCGATGCCGCTCGTAAGCAGGAGGGGCTCCCCGGTGGCGATCCCGGGGAAGCCGACCACGGCGGCCCGCGCGCCCAGCAGGCACCGGATACCGTCACCGAAGCGCTGAAGGAGTTGGTGCGGGGCGCGCTCCGCTGCGAGGCGGGAACCGAGTTCGATAACCCGTTCCAGTCGCTCGTTAGTGTGTCGGAGCGCGGCGTCCCTTTCCGAGAGCTTGTCCGTGAGCAGGTGTACGTGAGCCCGGTCGAAAGCGGCGCCGTCCAGTTGCGTGAGCGGAACGGCGGGTCGTTCCAGGACCGCGGCCACGGTTCGGAGGACGAGCTCCGGTTCGCACGGTTTGGTCAGGACCGTCGCCACGCCGCACGTCTCGGCCAGGCGCGTGGCTTCGGGTTCGAGGTAGGTCGCGGTGTAAAAGATGACGCGCGTGTGCGCCAGGTCCGGGTCCGCCCGGAGCCGGCGGACGAACTCGTACCCGTCCATTGTCGGCATCAGAATATCGGCGATCACGAGGTCCGGCCGCGCGGCCCGCGCGCCCCTCAGCCCGTCCTCGCCGTCGACCGCTTCGAGTACGTGGTACCCCGTGTGACCGAGCAGGGCCACAAGCACCTCGCGGTTGGTGGGGTGGTCGTCGACGATCAGAACTGTGGGCACGAGCGAATCCCTTTCGTCCGGATTCCGCCGCGCGGCTCCGGGTACCGGACCGCACGAAGCGCGGTCCGGGTTCGAGTCAGAAAAATGTTGGTGAACGGTCGATTCGAGCAGATCGTCACGGGCGCGTGACCGCCCCCGAGCACAACGCGGGAGGCGAACTTGCCACGCGCTTCTGACGTGCCGATCGAGTCTATGCGATCAACCGTAGCGGATCTAATATTTGGTCCGCTACGATTTGTGTTAAGGTTGGTCCGTTCTTTCGGGAGGGCGGCTCTCTTGCCACGCTCGTAAAGGGGGCCAGCAAGAGTATTTCAGTAGTTCGGCTCCTGCGTCGCAGGCTCCGGCTGAATCTATGGTTTTTTTAAGAGTATATCATTTGTTCCGTTCGACAGCCGTGATTTCTCTCATAATTTCGGATCGCCCTCTTCGGCCGGAACGACGATCTTGGGCTTCACGACCGCGACCCACACTTTGTCCTTCGGCGCGTAGGCGAGGCGGAACACGGCCGCGCCCTCATCGGTCACGATCGTTGAGCCGGTGGCGGAGCGGCCGTTCAGCCCGATCTACGTGCCGGGGCCGAAGTGGTACCGCTGGTGGGACTTCGGCAACGGCACTATGTCCGGTCTCGGTGCGCACGGGAACGATTTGCCCTTCTGGGCGCTCGAGTTGAAGGCGCCGACCGCGGTGGAAGTGTCCGGCCCGAAGCCGCACCCGGAGATCGCGCCCGCGTCGATGCAGGCCACTTACGAGTTCCCCGCATGCAGGGAGATGCCATCGGTGAAGATGACGTGGTACCAGGGCGCCAATAAGCCCGCGCTGCTCACCGAGAAGAAGATCCCGCAGTGGGTAGCGGCGTGCTTTTCGTTGGGGATGGGGGAATGTTGCTCTCCGATTACTCCAAACACGTGCTGTTACCAGAAAAGCAGTTCGCGGACTTTGCACGACCGAAGCCGTTCATCGAGAAGTCGCGCGGGCACTACGCGGAATGGATTCACGCCTGCAAGACCGGCGCCCCCACGACGTGCAACTTCGAGTACGCGGGGTGGCTCACCGAGTCGAATCACTTGGGGAACGTCGCGTTCCGCGTCGGCAAGCGCCTGGAATGGGACGCGGAGAAGATGAAGGCGCCCAACTGCCCCCGGAGCCGATGCGTTCATCCACCGCGAGTACCGCAAGGGCTGGAAACTGGTGTAACAATGCGGCTTGCTCTGTGCGCCTGCAGTTACCCGTTGAATTGATGCGCGTGGCTTTGTGGTTTGGTGGTACAGGCCTCTGGCCTGTGGACGTTTCCCACAGGCCAGAGGCCTGTACCACGAGTAAAATCGCGCTTTCACCGCTCACCGCAAGCGGTTACAAACAGAACGAGCCTCTCCATGTTTACCACCGACAGCATTCCCATTATCAACCCCACGGGCAGCGACGAAGAGTATTCCGCGCTGTGGGGCGTCGCGGGGCCGGTCGCGAAACAATCATTGTGGCTCGTTCACGGCCTCTCGCGCCGGTGGGAGGACTTCAGCCCGATTCTGTGCGACCTCACGGCGTGGTGGCACGTTCACGCATACTCGCACCGCGGGCACGGCGAATCCACACGCACCCCGGGCGCGTACCGCGTCGCGGACTACGTCCCGGACCTCGTCGCGGCGGTGAAGGCCGCTCACAAGAAATGCGTGTTGGTCGGTCACTCGCTCGGCGCGCTCGTATCGATGGGCGTCGCGGCGCAAGTTCCGGATCTCGTTACGGCGGTGGTGCTGATCGACCCACCGGGACCGCGGTTCCTGGCGACGCTCGAAACCTCGCCCTACGGCACCATCTGGGCCGCGATGCAGAAACTCGCGGGGCGAAAGGACACGAGCGCGGTCGCGCGAGAGTTCGCGGACGTGCGCGTTCCCGGGGCGCAGCCGGGCGAAACCATCCGCCTGGGCGACTTCCGCGACGCGGCCTCTCTGCGTTTCGTCGCGCGCTGTTTGCGCGACCTCGACCCGGGCGTGTTCGACCCGCCGCTCAAAAAGCACTGGCTGGACGGCTACGACGTGTTCGCGATCGCGAAACGGGTGAAGTGCCCGGCGCTGCTCATCGTCGCGGACCCGCTGTACGGCGGGATGCTCCCGCCCGAAGACGCGAACCCGCTCGCCGCGGCACTCCCCGACTGCACGCGGGTGGATCTGCCCGCCGTGGGCCACCTGGTTCACTGGCAGGACACGCCGAGCACGCTGCGGTTACTGCACTCGTTCTTGAACTCGCTTTAGCCCCAACGCGAACCTCTCCCATGAAACTCGCTTCAGGCACAACTGCTATTACAAACGGCACCCTCGTCGACGGCAACGGCGGCCCGCCCGTGCGCGACGCCGCGCTCGTGATCCGCGACGGGCGCATCAGTTTCGCGGGACCGATGCGCGAGGCTCCGACCGTTGAACCCGAGGCTACGCGGATCGATGCGCGCGGGGGTACGATCATGCCGGGGCTCGTGGAGGCCCACTTCCACCCCACGTACTTCAATGTGGCCGCGCTCGAAGACCTCGACATCAAGTACCCAGTCGAGTACGTCACGCTGCTCGCCGCGGCGAACGCGAAACTGGCCCTCGAGTGCGGGTACACCGCCGCACGTAGCGGCGGGAGTCTGTTCAACATCGACGTGTGGCTGAAGAAGGCCATCGAAGGGGATTTGTGCCCGGGTCCGCGTCTCGCGGCGAGCGGGCGCGAGATCTGCGGCGTCGGCGGGCTAATGGACTGGAACCCGGACTTCCGCAAGATCGGGATGGACGGGCTGGTGCTGCTCGTGAACGGCCCGGACGAGGCCCGGTCCGCGGTGCGCAAGTTGGTGAAGGACGGCGTGGAGTGGGTGAAGACGTACCCCACCGGCGACGCGGCCGCGCCGGACACGAACGACCACCACACGCTATGCATGACGTTCGAGGAGATGCACGCGGTCGTGTCCACAGCGCACAACCACAAGTTGAAGGTGACGGGACACTGCCGGGCGACCGAGGGGATCAAGAACGCGCTGCGGGCCGGGTACGACGCGATCGAGCACGGTACGTTCATCGACGACGAGGGGCTTGAGTTACTCCTGAAGCGCGACGTGCCGTGCGTGCCGGCCCTGTACTTCGAGCTGGCGAGCGTCGAGCGCGGACCGGAGTTCCGGTTACCGCCGCGCGTGATTGATGGACACAAGGAGACGCTGGAGGGCGGGGCCGAAAGCGCCCGCAAGATCCTGAAGGCCGGCGGGCGCCTCGGCATGGGTGGAGATTTTGGTTTTGGATGGAATCCGCACGGCGATTACGCGCGCGAACTGAGTTTCTTCGTGAAGTACGTCGGGTTCTCGCCGCTGGAAGTCATCACGTGTGCGACGCGGACGGGCGCGCAGATCATGGGGCGGGGGGCCGAATTCGGGACACTGGAACCGGGAAAGCTCGGGGACGTGCTGGTGGTGGACGGGGACGTGCTTGCGGACATCAGCGTACTGGAAGACCGCACCCGGTTCATTGCGGTCATGCAGGGCGGGGTCGTGAAGGCGGGACAATTGAAATAGGCGGATTCGGCACTCGAGCCAAAATGTGCCGAATAACGTTTCTGGAAATGGGTGCCGTTAAATCAAGTGCCCGAGGATCCGTGCGGCACTGCTGAGCGTCCCTCGTGTGCGACCAGCTATTCCCGCTTCGCGGGTTGATTGGGCTGGGGCTCGGTTCTGTCCTCACCGGCAGCAACGGCTTCGATTTCAATCGCGGTGTTCGCGTCCTCGACGGACCGGGTAATCAAGAGCGGTGTACCCGGTTTGAAGTCCTTGACGTGAGCGGCCCCGCGCACGCACGCCCTCAATAGGTGGAACACTCGTGGCTCACTCTTCGCGCCGATCGTGACCGTGATCGTGTTCCTGGTCTCGTTCCAGGACACGAAGCGCCCCCGCACGGACCCGCCGTCGGCCGTCACACTCTCGGCGCTCTTGCCGTCACGTCCCAACTGGAGCGTGACTTGTGCGCCTTCCTTCAGATCGGCCAATTTAGTCGGCACATGGTCTTGCAGAACGGTCGCTTGTGGTACCAATGGGAAGGTTTCGTACACGTGCCCGCAGAACCCGATGATCCCACCCCACAACTCCGCGCGGGAATCCGCGACTTCCTTGTACACCTCTACATGCACCGTTCGCTCCGCTACATCGGATCGGAGCAGTTTACCGGTCACGGGCTTCACTTCGAGCGGTTTACCCTTTCGTTTGGCTGTGGCCAGGCGCTCGTCAGCTCGGTGTAGCTCCGTGACCGCCAAGTCGAGGGCCTTCTTCGCCCGTTTGACACTCTCAACAGCGGCGTCCACCTCCTTCTGAAGAGCAACTTCGGGGTTCTTCGGGCCATCGGCCCGTTTCTCCTCAACTGGTTTACCGGGCTGTTGACCGGCAGACCGCCCGATCCCGATCGCTCCACCGAGTCCGAGGAATCCGACGAACAGGGCTATCAGCGCGAGCGTCTTGAGTTCCGTAATCAGCATGGCCTTGAGAACCCCTTCGGTGAGAGTTGTGACTGCCGGGGAGGTACTCGCTCCCGGCACGGATCCGGCGGCCTCGACCGTTGATTTCACGAGCGCCGGCGGCACCGCAATGGCCGCGCTCGGCCCCGCTAGCAGAGCCAGCCCGCCCAACGGGGGCGCGACCCCGCGCCGGCTCAACCGCCGGGCCAGTAGCGCCCGCGCGCGGCTCAGTCGACTCGATACCGATCCCTCTGGGCACCCCAGGTGGCGCGCGGTATCCGCTCGCGTCCTACCCTCCACATCACAGAGGAGGACAACGGCCCGGTAGTGGCTCGGTAGGTGCCCCAGTTCCTCATCCAGAACCGCTGCCGCATCGTCCCACCAGACCTCCCGAACCCCCGCTTCGGGAACCAACGGGACCGAAGTCTCGCGTTTGCGCCGTTTCATGGTAATCGCCCGCGCCCGGATCGCCGTTTGGAGTGCGACCCCGTGCAACCAGTTGGCCGCCGCGTTGCGAGGTGAGATCGAACCGGCCTTACGCGCCAGCACTAGGAAGGTGGCCTGGAACGCATCCTCGGCGTCCTGCCGGTGGCGCAGCACCCGCAAGCACACGCCGAGGACCATCGGCCCGTGCCGACGGACGAGTTCCTCGAATGCGTCAGGAGCCCGTAACTCAACGAACGCGCCGATCAGTTCCTCATCGGTGTGCCGATTTTCGGGGAATGCGTCGGCCGGCATTCGAGCGAGCGCGCTCACTGTCCGATGAATTCGGATCGTCACCACCCACCCTCCTAGTGCTGAGTTCAGCGGCTCTTACCCATCATTCCGCTCTCGGGGGCCAATTCATCCACGATTTTTTCACACGGGGTACCAGGCAGCAACGATTGCGGGTAAGGGCGACGTCGTGGAGAGGACGCGCCCGCACTTCGCACCTCTATAGAGCGGGATGTGATCGGAGATGCCTCACCGTTCTACGATCCGCAGGTGATTCAGAAGGAGCTCTCGAACTCGTCTCGTTCCCAACGAGGCGCGACCTACCAGCGGGCCTCGCGTCGGCCGAGTGCGGATTGCCGGCTTACCTCAGTACGTGAACGGCGACCTCGCACTCGGGGTAGCGGTCGGTGGCCGGGTCGTGCCGGACCTGTGTGACCACGAACCCGCACTTCTGGAGTATCCGCAGGGACGCCGCGTTACTCGTGGCGGCGGTGGCGGTTAGCGGGCGCTTGGGGATCTCTTGGAGTAACAGGCGCAGCGCTCGGCTGGCGATCCCCCGGCCCCAATACGCGCGGTCGATCCAGTACCCGACGTGATCCGCGCCGTCCCTCGGGAAACAGGAAACGATTCCGACGAACTCCTCGCCAACAAGGATCACTCGGGCGGCGACGCTCGGGTCGTTCAGCACCTTTGCCCAGTGCGAGTCGAACGCTTCCCGGTCCCGGGGAATCGTGGCCGCCATCCGGTTCGAGTCCGGGTCGCGTTGCAGTTCGTACATCCGGGGCAGGTCGTTCCGCTCGACGGGGCGCAGGCGAACGAGGTCGCTCGTCGTTGGGGCGCTGGTCTCCGACTTCTGAGCGACGAGGTAGACGTGCGATTCGGGGTGCTGGTCGTACTCCAGGTGGCGGCAAATGCAACCCATCTCGGCGAGGACTCGTAGCGTGTTGGGAATCCCGAGGGTGGCGTGGTACAAGGGCGGTCCCATGTACGAGTTCTGTTTTTCGTTCGGCTCATCCGTTCCGCCCATTGTGAAGACGAGCACCCCGCCCGCAGACAGTCCCCGGCACAGTTTCTTCAAAACCGCTTCCTGCTCGGCCAGCGGGACGTGCCACACGCTGTCCCACGCCACAATCAGGTCATACGACCGGGGTAATTCCCACCGACAGACGTCGGTGTGGAACAGTTCGGCCCCCGGGTGACGCTCCCGGGCGCGGGCGATCATCGCCGGGGACACGTCGAGTCCGTCCGTGCGGAACCCGTGCCCGCTCAATAGTCCCATCAGCCGCCCCGTACCACACCCCACATCAAGGGCCGCCCCCCTGTGCTTCACGAAGGCGACGGCGCGCTCGATTTGGGCGAACCCGTAGGTCGAGACCTCGACCCATTGGTCGGCGATCTGGTCGTAGCTGGCGGCGACTTGTTCGGGAGTCATGTGGTCAACAGCTCCACTGTATGTTCGGCCGCGCGCAGGGCCGCGACTGCTTCCGGGAACCGCTCGGCCTTCACCAATAAGTAGTCCGTATCGAACGTCGAGAACGCGAACACCCCGATCCCGGTCCGCGCGATCGGCGCGGTGAGCGAAGCCAGCACACCGACAAGGGTGAACGGCATCGCCCCGGCCACCCGCAGGCACCGCCATCCGCGCTCGCAGTGCGTTCCCTCGGGGACCAGTTCCTGCCGACACACCACCGACAATTCGTCGGCCGTTCGACTGATATTGAACACGTCCCCCACCGTCGCCCACGCGGGAATCGCCGAGCCGGGCGGCAACTTGCAAACAGCGAAGCGCCCGGCCACTTCGAGCAACGTAAGGGCGTCACGTGCCGATCCGTGGCTCGCTTCGGCTTGTTCGGAGGCAGTTGCGAACGTCACCGGCTTCACCGCTGATTCGTTGACGGTGAGCCGGAACACATCCGGCCGGGCGTAATGGCCCACCACGTCGAAGTCGAACTTGGCCCGCACGAGGTCGGCCCGGTCCAGGTCGGCAAACAGCACGGCCTCCTCACCGTACAACGGCCCCGCGAGCAAGTGCCCGAGTGGGCCGACGATACAACTGCCGCCTCGAATCAGCCACTCCTGGTCGACCGAGAACCGCCCGGTCGGGTAGTCGGTCGGCAAGTCGGTTCGACGCAACACCTGACACGCCGACAGGACGAAGCACCGACCTTCGAGTGCGATGTGCCGCACCGTGGGCACCCACGTCTCCCGGTCGTCCACGGTGATCGCACAGTACAATTCCACCTCCTTGGCGTACATCGCGGTCCGCAGCAGGGGCATGTAGTTTTCCCAGCAAATGACCGACCCGACCTTGCCCAGCGGCGTATCGACGACGGGCAGGGTTGACCCGTCACCGGTTCCCCAAACGACCCGCTCCAGTGCCGTCGGCATCAGCTTCCGGTGCGTGCCGAGAAGTGAACCGTCGGGTCCGAACGTGAGTGCCGAGCAGTACAGGGTGCCGCCCTTCCGTTCGATCACCCCGACGACGAGATGGATGCCGTGCTGCTTGGCAATGGCGCCGATCATCTCCGTTGCCGGCCCCGGCACGTCGATGGCGCTCTCGAAGTAGCGCCGAAACTCGTCCCGGCCCTCGGGCGTGCGAACGCCGAGACTCACCCCGAAGTCGTGCCCCTTCGGGTAGCCCCCGATGAACGCCTCCGGGAACACGACCAGTTCGGCTTTCTTCTGGGCGGCGTCGGCCGTCAGGTCGGCGAGTTTGTCGAGCGTCCGGGGCGTGTCGAACAGTACCGGGGCCGACTGTACGACCGCCGCACGAACCGTGCGAGTAGCAGAGACGTCGTTAATCAGGAGCGGATTCATGCGTTCAAGGTAGGCGACGGGCTTCGGGATCTCAAGCGCTTCGAGGTTCACCGTGGGAACGCGGTCCGGTTCTCCGCGCCCTCTCGTGCCCTCTGCGGTGAAATCCTCTTCGCTGTCGCCGGCTCAGTAGCTCACCTCCAGTAAATTATTGATCTTATTTTCACTAGTGGTCTTGATGTCGCAATTCTATTGCCGGTATAATGCCCGAAGATGGAACAGTGTGTGCAGGGTCGCGTGGAGCGTTCGCACCTGGGAAATGGAACGTATGTTAGCTGAGGCGAGGGGGAAAAGGCGTTTTTCGCGGCGAAATGAAGGTGCGTGCCCCTCGTAGTCCCAGAATGTTAGCAAATGTTAGCCGCCGAAGTGCGAGTATTCACGGCGCGCGTCCAATGCGATACCGAGTTCAAGAATCGATCAGTTTCTGCGTCTAGACGCGAGGCGTTTTTTTGATTGCACGATTGCGCGCAACAGTATCTGAATTTGATTGGTTGTGGGAGGCAGTACGGACGCGCGTCGCGTTGCGGATATGCTGACACTACCAACTCGTTCGGAGCAGCCGATGCACGCACTCGTACTGACCCTTCTCGCCGTCGCACAACCGCCCGCGAAAGATGTCGCGTGGGAACCGGCCGCACGAGCGAAAGAGTACCCGTGGATGTCGGTCGAAACCTGGAAGAAGCTGCACGCGGGGCACCTCGCGCGGACCAAGAAGGGCGCGGTCGATGTGGCGTTCCTGGGGGACTCGATCACCCAAGGATGGGGCGGAGACGGCGCGTCGGTGTGGAAGAAGCGGTTCGCGCCGCTCAATGCCGCGAACTACGGGATCGGCGGCGATACCACCCGCGAGGTGCTGTACCGGCTCAACGACGGTGTCCTTGATGGCATCAAGCCGAAGGCCGTAGTGCTGATGATCGGGACGAACAACTTCGGGCTCCCCGGCGACTCGGTCGCGGACACAGTTAAGGGCGTCACAGCGGTGGTGACGAGCGTCCGTAAGAAGGCCCCGGACGCGAAGATACTGCTGCTCGGCATCTTCCCGCGGGACAAAGCGGCCGGGACCGCGTTCCGCAAGAAGATCACCGAAGCGAACGAAGCGATTTCCAAGTTGGGAGACGGGAAGAGCGTGGTGTACCTGGACATCGGCAAGAAGTTCCTGACCGACGACGGTACTCTGTCCGCCGACATCATGCCGGACGCCTTGCACTTGTCGGAGAAGGGGTACGGCATCTGGGCCGACGCGATCGAGGAGCCGCTGAAGGCACTGCTCAAGTAACTGCAGCGCCCGCGTCCCGATTGCCACAAACACGAACCGACACCATTCCGACAGGTCAGCAAATGGGCGCTTCGTATTCCTTCGCCGTCGGTGTGTTCCGAACCGTTTGTGATCGGCTCACGACTCGCGCCGCTGACCTGCGGTTGATGGTCGAGACCACTTCATCGTTCGAGGAGTGGCTCAACTGGGAAGCGTTCTTGGCCTGCAAACTTCGAGAAGCGACTTATCCGTTCTGCGAGGTCACGGCCAAACCCACCTACAGCAGCGAGAACGTGGCAGACGACGGTGGTACACCGGAACTCGGCTCGGGTGATTTGCGGGTAGGTGGTCCCAACGACGGGGCCAACCACTGCTGGCTGTTTGCCGAAATCGCTCTGCTCCACGACGGGAACCGCGTCGGCAGGACGTGGCAGCAAAAGCTCGAAGCCGACGCGGACAAGCTGAAGCGGCTCGGATGGAAGCTGTCCGCGTCCCTGTTGATCGTCGTGGCCGCGAGCGCGGGCGATGTGCTAACCGAGTGGGCCGACTATCTGGCTGGCTCCGCGGTCTGGAACCAACCCGCTCTGACCGA
The DNA here is from genome assembly GCF_001610855.1 of Gemmata sp. SH-PL17. NCBI lineage: Bacteria > Pseudomonadati > Planctomycetota > Planctomycetia > Gemmatales > Gemmataceae > Gemmata > Gemmata sp. SH-PL17. Next base: position 5,387,294 of record NZ_CP011271.1, on the reverse strand, counting down.
CCCGTTTGTCCTCGCGCTGCCGGGTGGGGGATCGGTCGTCGTTAAGGCGTTCGATATCAAACGCGACCCGTCTCACATACTCACTGGAACTGCCCACTGAGTCCAAAATTACCACGCGACGCCCCTACTTCGCTGAATTTACTTCTTCGTGCGTGGGTTGCGCAGGAAGTACAACCGCCCGTCTTCGGCGCCGCCGAGGAAATCGGGTACGCCGTCCCCGTCGAAATCAACGACGCTCGGGCTGACGTCGTGGCCCTCGATGTTCCGTTTCGCCAATGCGCCGGCGTTCTTGAACACCCAGGTACCGTTCTTCTCACCGACCTGCTGCAACAAGTCCGCGTTCGCGGAATTCAGGAGAAAATCGAACTTCCCGTCCCCGTTCCAGTCCGTCACGCACAACTTCCGGCGCCCACTCTTGCCCGCCGCGTTCGGGTTCGGCCGGAGCGGTTCCCCGTTTTCGGACACGAACGCGCGACGCGGAGGAAGCAGCACCAACTTACCGGCGCGTTTGGCGCGCTCGAAGAGCGCGAGGTAGCCCTCGGTGTCGAGTACCGCGAGATCGGGCAGCCCGTCGCGGTTGAAGTCGAACGCGACCGGCGTGGTGCGCCACTGCGTCAGGAGCGCGTTCCCTTGAGGTTTGCGCCAGCCCCATGCGAGTTCAGGAGACGGTTGCTCTTTCGGCCACGCCACCTCGATCGGGCGCGGGGCGCTCAGTTTCGGCGCCGTGCGCGTGCCGACGTTCTTGAGCCACACGACTTCGCCGAGAATGCTATTCAGCACGATGTCCGGGAGTCCGTCTGCGTCCCAGTCGGCAACACTGAACGTGGTATACCCCCACTTCGCTTCGGCCGGTCCCTGAATGCTGCCGTTGGGACCGGCCGTCACCCGGAACGGCTTGCCATCGACCGTGAGGCGCTTCGGTGTGGCCCATTTCGGGTTTGGTACACCCGGCCCGCTCAGGTTCTCGAAGAACTCGATGTACCCCGCGGTGTTGCCGCTCAGAATGTCGAGATCGCCGTCACCGTCCCAGTCCGCGGTTACGGGGGTCGCGAGCGCGCCGCATTTGAGCGCGTCCGCCTGTTGCTGGAAGTACACCGGGCGCGCGAAGACCGGCACGCGGTCCGCGTCCAGGCGCCCGGTGTTCTCCACGAGCGCTACGCGCCCGTCCTCGTCGCCGACGATGAGGTCGAGATCACCGTCCTTGTCCCAGTCGAACGCGATCGGCACGATCATCTGGAGGTCCATCGCGAGAGGCACACCCGCAGCATCTTTCAACCGCCGGCCCGGAGCGTATTTCGGCTTCGTGCGCGTGCCGATGTTCTCGAAGTAGGTGAACCCGTCAAGGAACTCACCGCACAACAGATCGAGATCCCCGTCACCATCAAAGTCCGCGAAGTTCGGCGTGGGGCACCCGAACGTGTCGACCGGCTTACCGCCGGCTTCCACGCGGAACGGATCGGCGAACGTTCCTCCATCTTTCGCGAGGAAAACGAACACGAAGCCGTGTAACGGGCCGTTCTGCCACTCGCCCTTCGCGTTGTACGCATCGTCCCAGCCGTAGAAGCTCCAGTCCTCGATGCCCACGACTAAGTCGGGTCGCCCGTCGCCGTCGTAGTCCGCGAAGCGCCACTGGTTGTGCCGCACCTTCGGGCCTTTGGGCTGCTTCCCCTCCGGCTTGTAGAAGTTTTTGGGCACCGACAGCGGTCTCACCTCGGTTAGCCCCTTTGTGATGAAGTTCGGGTGCTCGGTGCCGGGTGTGAGAACCCGAAGTTTGCCGTCCACGAAGGACGGCATGACGTAGTGCGCAGCGCCGCTGAGTTTCCGCGCGGGTTTGAAGACGGGGTGCTTGTTCTTGGCCGTGTCGCCGGTGACGTTCTCGAAAAACCACACCCCGTTCGAGGGTTTGTCGGGGCACGAGACGATGAGGTCGAAGTCGCCGTCCCCGTCCGCGTCGCACGGTACCGGCCACGCCCACAACCCCACTCCCAGGTCGACCACGAGGCCGGGATGGTTGTACTTCAGCGGTTCCAGTTCATCGGCGTGGAGGGCATTGGGAACGAGGGAGAGTGCGAAGAGTGACAGTAGCGTGCGCATGTGCTGCTCTGGGACCAGGTCGTTCCCGGCTCGGGCCACCGAGCGCGGGTCCGCGACGCGCCCCAAGTGTCGCCATTCGGTAGACCGCGCTCAACGTTTTTTCGGTTTCAATGGGACGAACTGGCCGATGAATGAATGGCATGACTGCGAGGACGAACCGCACGGGGCTTACCTCACCCCACCATTCAGTACCGTCGTGTACCGAAACAACGCGAAAGAGTCGCAACTTCGGGCAAAGAATGTGTGGTCTTGCACGATGATTAATTGCCGGCGCGGTTCGCCGGGGCTGTTCGGGCACCATCTTTTGCGGGGCGATACCATGAGCGACGACACACGGACCGACAACCCGCACGGGACGCGGGCACACGAGATGCGCCCGTCGGGTGGAACTCTCGGCGGCACTTCGGAAGGGCAACACCCCGCGGCCACCGCCGAACCGATGGTGGCGAGCGTTCACTACACGGTTGAGTGGGACAGCAACTGGTCCGAGTGACGCACGGTGAGTGGCCACGGCCGCACAGCCCAAGTTGAATCACCACGGCCAGAACACTCACGCCCGATGCGCCTGCCCGTGACCGAAACGGAGCGGGCGCGTCGGGCGGTGATAGTTCAGCACATCAGCAACTCTTCTTGTTGCGTAGCCCCACCACACCAGAGCGCGGAGTACACGTCACGCGGTACTGCTTGCGGCCGCATCGAATATGCAGACGACGTGGAGGATGACGGCCACGGGAAGAGTGAGAAGCCCCATGCAGCAAATGTACATTCCAACGAAACTACCCGCGTAAACGCAGTCGATCACGAAAAACCATACGAGCCCTCCGAGAACCTGGCTCTTATACACCTGGCCCAGTCCGGGGATGATGAAGCTGAGGGCCGCGGCAATTCCGGGGTTCCACGCCCGCTGCCGCTCACGGGCCAATTCTTCGTCAACGAATTCCCCGCAGAACCGGCACTTGAGCGCGCGGGCCGAGATCACTTCCCGGCAGTAGGGGCACGGTCTCGTCCGCGATCGCGCGTCCCGGTCGATTCCCCGGTGCCGGGCGTCTTCTCGCTTGACCAGTTCCTCTTCCATCGCATCGAGCAAGTCCGCTTCGCGCGCCCGTAACGCGACGATATCGTCCCTCAACTGCCTGCGCTCGGTTTCCAGTACCCTGTCATTCCGGGGCCACAGTACCAGGACCGCGCTGGCCCCGAGTGCGGACAGGAACGCGATCCCCGCGAGAGCCAACCCGTAAGTTGGCCCCAACTTCGCGATCAGCGACACGGCGAGCGTAACGAACACGAACAGGGCCGCGAGAATCAGGGCCGCACACAGTCGTTCCACCGGTCCGGAGCCGAAGTGTACCAGGTCGAAGCCCCTGCGGGCCGCGCGACGTATTTCCACGGACCGCAAGAGTCGGGCGCGACGGCGAAGGCTCTGACGGACGCGCTGGAGTTCGGTCGGCATTGGGCGCAGTTCCAGAATGGGGATCGAAATCGTGCTGTTGTGCAGGTTCGCACCACATTTACTATGTACTGTGACATTAATTGTGGAGATCATTAATCTTGCGGTCGATGGTGCGATCGGTGCCGCTTGGTGTGGGTAGCTCGGGTGGAGAGCAATCGTGACGGATCTTGCCGTGCATTGGGACGGTCAGCGGGTCGGCCGTATTGTCGTGTCCCAGCGCGACGGGAACTGCGTGTTCGGTCGATTCGTGCCCGAAGCCGGGTTCGAGGTGTGTCGCGGGGCCTTTGAAGAAGCCCATCAGGGTGACGAAGAGTACCAGCGCGAGGTGGCCCGAACCGGTGACGTCTTCGCCGACCGGGAGCGGTTCTACGCGGCCGTAGCCGCTCTCACGGCCCGAATCAGTCTGCCGGAGACGGGCCGGGAGGTCGAAGAATTCCATGTTTTTGCCGACGATACAGTCGAGATTTACCTGTACGCGCCGGATAATTGACTCGTCGCCTTGAGGCCCGCGGAAACGACCAAGCGTGCGGGGCGCCGACCGCGCCGGGCGCCACTACGATGTGATGGAGCGGGTTCCGCCCGCCGAAACTCACCGCGAACCGCGAGGCCCACCGTAATGTCCTCTCCGCGACTGGCCCACAACGTGTTCTTCAAGTTGAAGGATCCTGCGCCCGCCAAGGTTCAGGAACTGGTCGACGCCTGCAAGAAGTACCTGAACGTGCAACCCGGTATCGTGTTTTTTGCGGCCGGTTCTCTGTGCGCGGAACTCGACCGCCCGGTGAACGACCGCGACTGGCACGTCGGGCTGCACCTGGTGTTCGTGGACAAGGCGGCCCACGACGCCTATCAGGACGACGCGACGCACAACAAGTTCATTGAAGAGAACAAGCCGAGCTGGGCCGCCGTTCGGGTGTTCGATTCACTGGTGTGAGTTCCCCATGTCCGAAATGACCCGCCTGCAACCGCACGAAGTCGCGAAGTTCTTGCGCGCCTACCGGTTCATCGGCGGCCGGCTCCGCGCCGTGAAGGTGGTCCACAAGGGCGCGCGTGTGGTGACCGTAGAGTTCCACACGCGCGTGCGCGAGGCGATTACGGATCTGGGTAAAGACCCGCGCCACGTGCGGCTCCGCTTGCGGCTCAACGGCGTGGAAGAGTTCCGCTTCCAGATGCGCCCCTCGCAGCCCAAGTCGAAGATCACCGACGCCCGGATCGGTTACCACAACGGCCTGTTCTACGTGACCCTCGACTCGATCGGCCTGGAGCCGGGCGAGACGGCCCAGGTGTTCGACTTCCGTGCCAGCGAGGTCTTCGCCGCGGGCCGCGAGCTGTTCTGGGAGGTGGCCACCAAGGGGTCGGCAGAAGGCGACGCACCGAAGCCCTGAGTGGCCCGTAGCAAAGTGCCGACGAGCAAGCCCTTCTTGCGGCCGGAATCGCGCCCGAGCCCCGCGGACTGCGCTTCCGAAACTTCGCGGGTCACACTGTGACGGGGCCGTTCTCGAGCCCGCGCTCGTTCTATCGGGACCATCGTTGGTTCTCCATTACTCGGACGCTACACTGAACCCGGTTCTGAGCGCCGGTTCGTTCATCACGGTTCCGCGCGCCGCACATTCAAGGTTGCCCGCCTGCCCCGGAGTTCCCGTGAGCGAACCCGTCCCGAGCCCCGCGCCCCGCGCGACCGCCCCACCGAGCGCCGACTTAGAAATCAAGGACGCGCAACTCATTTTCTCGGCGGTCTGGGCCGACCTGTTGGAGCACCACGCCGGCGACGTGCGGTTCCCGAACGAGTTCATTTGGCTCGGGGGGCGCCCGGGGCGGGGAAGGGCACCAACACGCCGTTCATCGCGCGCGCACGCGACATCACCGCACCGCCCATCGTCATCAGCAGCCTCCTCACCGCGCCGCAAGCGGTCGCGCTCAAGAACGCGGGCCAGATGGTCGGGGACCGTGAGGTCATCGCGCTGTTGCTCGAAGAACTACTCGACCCGCGGTACCGGGACGGCGTCATTATTGACGGGTTCCCGCGGACCAAGGTCCAGGTGGAGTTCCTGAAACTCTTCTACCACGCGATGCTCGATCTCGGGGGGCGCGACGACTCGACCCAGGACGCGAACAAGCCGATGTTCCGCATCGCGCTGCTGTTCGTCACGGAAGAGGTGAGCGTCGAGCGCCAACTGAAACGCGGGCGGGTGATCCGGGAACACAACCGGCAGGTGCGCGAGTCCGCGGTCGGGGAACTCTTGGAAGAGCGCGTTACGGACCTCGACCCGGGGCTGTGCCGGAAACGGTACAAGGGCTTCAAGGACACGACGTTCGAGGCACTTCAGTCGCTGCGCCAGATCTTCCACTTCCACTTCATCGACGCCGAGGGCGACCTGCCCGAGGTGCAGCGCAATATTGTTCGGGAGTTTGCGTACCAAAGCTCGCTCGAACTCAGCCCGGAAGTGTTCGCGCTGATCCAGAACATCCCGATCGCGACCCAACTGGCGCGGCACGCGCGGCAGGAACTGGTGCGCCGGTTGGAGCAGTACGGGCGCGAGAACCCGGACCTGTTTCGGGGCGTGGTGGAACTGATCGAGTCGAAACTGCTCCCGATCGTCCAAGCGCACGCGATGTCCGGGCACGCGCAGATCAACAGTGAAGAGGCGCTGCTCGATGAACCGGTGGCGCTGCGGATGATGATCGATGTGTTCTCCGAGCGCGGGTTCCACGTAACCGTGGACATCCACCGGATCGACGTGCCCATGCGCGTCGACCCGCAGACGTGGGAGATCATTTGTCGGACGAAGAAAGTGTTCCAGATCGAGATTCGGTACCCACCGTCTGACATCCGCCGCGGACACTGACGGATCGTGAGTTCGGTTGAAGATACCCGAGCTCGCGGGTGGTTTATACCCGCGAGCTTTGTCTTTGGTGCTTTGTCAGTAGTGGAGCGACAATTTTGGACGTGACGAAATACCGACGCGCCAGTGGCGAATAATCGACACTTCGACACTTTGTCATGTCGGGCAGATGCAGTAACCGCGAGTTTTTGAAGAGTGCTTCCGCAAATCGGATTGTGGCATCGGACTTGCACTTGCGCACTAACCCACCTCTCCTTGTCACTCCATTCGCCTCAAGGCTGTACACGTTATGTCCGCTCAGCCCACGAAAACGCGATCGGGCTTCACGCTCATTGAGTTGCTGGTGGTAATCGCAATCATTGCGATTCTCATTGGACTGTTGTTGCCGGCCGTGCAGAAGGTTCGCGAAGCGGCGGCCCGGATGAAGTGCAGTAACAATCTCAAGCAGCTCGGGCTCGCGCTGCACACCTACCACGACGCCAACGATCGCTTCCCGCCGTACTACCCCGCCGGGTTAGCGTCCACGGACCCGCGCAGGTACACCGAAAACTGGTCCTTCGTTCTGCTCCCCTACATCGAGCAGGACAATATCGCCAAGCAAACGATTCCCACCCGGGCCGACTACTTCACACTGGTCCGCCCGCGCGTGATTCCGACGTACATTTGCCCGAGCAACACGCAACCCACAACCGTCACGAGCGGGGTCAACGTCATCGCTTTGGGGAGCTACTTGGGTGTCACCGGGCGCCAGCGGAGCGACTGGAAGGCGTCTCCTGCTGGGTTCGGCATCGACACCGGGATCATGGCCGTGACGGATTTGACCGGGAAACCCGTGAAAATCAACTTTTCGTCCGTAACCGACGGGCTGAGCAACACGGTCGCGTTCGCCGAGCGCCCCGCAGCCAAGGACTTGCAGTGGGGGTGGGTAATGGCCGGATCGCCGAACCTCGATAGCATCGGTTGGGCGCAGTACACGTCGGCCGATACCGCTTCTCTCGGGACCAGTGACTCGGTCGGGGCGTGCCCGTTCCCGATGTACTTCCAGGCTCCGGCCTCGCCGCCGCGCCAGTGCGACGGGTACCACTTCTGGTCGTACCACACCGGCGGGGGGAACTTCGCGGTGGCGGACGGCTCGGTTCGGTTCTTCCAATACTCCGCCGGGCCGACGGTTATCACCGCCATGTCCACGCGCGCTATGAGCGAGGTGATCTCCGAATGACCCGATTCATCCGACCTGCTGTTCTGATCACGGTCTTGGCACTTGCCGGGTGCGGCGAACCGACCACGGACGTGTCCGGCAAAGTGACTTACAGGGGTAAGCCGGTGGCTTTCGGAACGGTCGTCGTTCTGGACGCCGCGGGCGCGCCGAAGTCGGGGCAGATCCAACCCGACGGCACGTACCGGGTCAGCGGGGTGCGCCCGGGACCGGTGAAGGTAGCCGTGTCCAGTCCACCTCCACCGGGGTCCGAGCCGTCACGCAAATCTGCTGGCGGGCGCGACGGCGACGACGACAAGCCCCCGCTCAACATCCCCCCGGCAGCGCCGGAGGTCATCAAGAGCTGGTTCCCGATTCCGGACAAGTACGGCGACCCGAATAAGTCGGAACTCACGGGCGAGGCGAAGTCCGGTCAGCCGCTCGACATCGACCTGAAGTGATCGTGGTACCCACACGAGGGAGAGTCGGATGAACAGAACCGTACCCGCGCTCGTGTGGGTTGTTTTTGCTCTGGCACTGGTGCCCGCAATCGGGCGCCCGGTGCCCGCCGAACCTGCCGGCACAACGTCTGATCCGATCATCGACAGCAAAATGACCGCTGACGAAGCCTTTGAGGGCCTCGACCGCCGCTGTCCGAAGGATCTCCGCGAGCGGCAAAAGATCGTTACCGTGACGTACTGGGGTTTCGACGAGAAGGTCCACCGCGGGCAACTCGTTGTGGACAAGGATCTGGAGAAAGACATCGTCGAGGTGTTCGAGGTCGCGCTAAAGGAAAAATTCCCGATCCGGTCCGTGATCCCGGTTTCGCACGCGAAGTTCCGCAAGAACGAGAAGTGGGACGATGACCTGTCAATGGCCGCGAACAACACCTCCGCGTTCAACTATCGCGAGGTGACCGGCGGCACGTCGCTGTCGAAGCACGCCCTCGGGCGCGCGATCGACATCAACCCGGTGCAGAACCCGTACATCAAGGGTAAAACGACCCTTCCGCAAGACTCGAAATACGATCCGAAGGCTCCCGGTACACTGACCGCCGATCACCCATTTGCCAAGGCGTTTCTCGCACGCGGGTGGGAGTGGGGCGGAAACTGGAAGTCGCTCAAAGACTACCAGCACTTCGAGAAACCGGCCCCGCCCGCCAAGTGACGCGGGCGAGCCACAACGCTTGAGATTATTCATGATTGCCCCCCTGATCCGCACATTGCCGGTCCTGGCTCTCGTTGCGATTGCCGGTTCTGCGGCGTTCCCAATTGCGCCTCCAACGGTGTCCGCGTCCGAGCGCGCGGAATGGATTCGTCCGGCGGCTCTCCGTGTGGGCGACACGATCGCGTTTGTGGCCCCTGCGGGTCCGGCGGACGCCGAGAAGGTCGCAAAGGCGAAGGAACGGTTCGAGAAAATGGGGTTCAAGGTGAAAGTCCCCCCAACTCTTACCGCACGCAAGGATCGGTACTTGGCCGGCTCCGACGAGGACCGAGCCGCGGAGTTCAACGCGGCAATCAAGGACAAAACGGTTCAGGCTGTGTTCTCGGTGAAGGGCGGGTACGGTTTGACGCGCATCCTGGACCGCATCGATTACACCGCGATTCGCGAGAACCCGAAGATCATCGTCGGGTTCTCGGACCTGACCGCGCTTCACCTCGCGGTCGCGAAAAAGTGTCGGGTGATCACGTTCCACGCCCCGATGCCGCAGTACGGCCTGTACCGCGACGACGAGGGGTTCGGGTACTCGTCCGAGGTGTTCTGGCGGACCGTGCGCGCGGACCTGTACCCGAAGGGCGAGAACGGGTACGCCGTTGCGCTGCCCCAAAACGGGCCGAAGCCGCAGCGCCTTGTGGCCGGCAAAGCGAAGGGCCGACTGGTGGGCGGTAACCTGACACTGGTCGGCGCGACGATGGGCACCCCCTACGAGATCGAAGCGGAGGGTAACATCCTGGTGCTCGAAGACACGGGCGAGAAGGCGTACCGCATTGACCGGGTGCTGTCCCAGCTGAAGTTGGCCGGGTTACTCGACAAGTTCGCCGGGTTCGTTTTGGGAACGTTCGACGGATCGGACGAGAAGGAGCTGGATACCGTGATCCGCGAATACTTCGGGAACCGGAAAGTGCCGGTGATTACCAACTTCCCGATCGGCCACACGCCATTCAATGCGACCCTCCCGCACGGCGGGCTGATCGAGATCGACGCGGACGCACTGACGGTCCGTGTGCTCGAAAATCCAGTTGCTTTGGACGCGAAACGGTAAACGACGAAATGCAGAAGGTGAAGAAGTGATTCGGGCCGCCTGGTGCGGCCCATTTTTGTTTGAACAGCCCGTCTACTTGCTCGAAGTGTGGAACTTCGCTTACAGGCACTCGCAGGCGGTGAACGCGCAAACCTTGTGCCCCGGCTTGCCAGGAGCCGCGAGCCTCATCCTTCAGTCGGGAAGGCGCGCACGGTGAGTTCCGCCACGCGCCGCAGTTCGTCCGCGGATGCTCCACTCGCAGCTTGCACAGCAAGTCCATTCAACACCGTGGCGATGTATCGAGCGAGAGTTGTGCAGTCCGTTCCCTTGGGCAGATCGCCTTCTGATACTGCGCGCTCGAATCGGGCGCGGATCGCCGTGAACCCGGCTTCTCGGTATTCGGTTAGCGCGCGCCGAATCGGTTCCGCATCGTCACCACATGCTAGGGCACCTTGCACGACCATGCACCCGCGCGGCTTACTCGTGTCGGTCACGAGTTGCACTGCTCCGCACAACAAACGTTCTGCCACTTTTCGAGCGGTCGGCTCTGCCAGTGCCAAGTGAACGAACGCGATCGGGCCGGTTTGGTAGCGTTCCAGCGCTTTACGGAACAACGCTTCCTTGTTTCCGAATGCCGCGTAGAGGCTGGGGCGGTTAATCCCCATTGCCCGGGTCAGGTCCGGAATCGTCGCGCCTTCGTACCCGTGGCGCCAGAACACTTCCAGCGCGCGATCAAGCGCTTTGTCGGTATCGAACTCGCGCGGACGCCCCATATCGCACCTCACGGAGAAAATTTTGGGGGCGTGAAAGGCTCAGACATCAGTATTGTACTCCACGGTACACAACGTTCCAAAAGGAGACGGTCATGTCCGGCAAGCTGAACGGTAAAGTCGCGGTGGTGACGGGAGCATCGAAGGGCATCGGGGCCGAGATCGCCCGGCGACTCGCTGCCGAAGGCGCAGCGGTCGTAGTGAATTACGCATCCAGCAAGGCGGGTGCGGACAAGGTCGTGGCCGACATCACGAGCAAGGGTGGCAAGGCCGTCGCGGTCGGCGGGGACGTGTCGAAGAAGACGGATGCCGAGGCAATCATCGAGGCGGCGATCAAGAACTACGGCCGCCTCGACGTGTTGGTGAACAACTCCGGGGTGTACGAGTTCGGCGCGATCGAGCAAATCACCGAAGAGCACTTCCACCGCCAGTTCAACATCAACGTCCTCGGGCTCCTCCTCATCACACAAGCCGCCGTCAAGCATCTGAAGGCGGGCGGGAGCATCATCAACATCGGGTCGGTGGTCGCCCGTATCACCCCGCCGCAAAGTGCCGTCTACACCGGAACGAAGGGGGCGGTGGATGCCATCACCGGGGTGCTGGCCAAGGAACTCGGAGCGAAGGGCATCCGGGTGAACGCCCTGAACCCCGGGCTGATCGAGACCGAGGGGACGGTAAGCGCGGGCGTCATCGGTTCGGAGATGGAGAAGGAGACGGTGAAACAGGCCCCGCTCGGCCGCGGCGGGAAGGTTGATGACATTGCCAAGATCGCCGTGTTCCTCGCCTCCGACGATTCCGGCTGGCTGACCGGCGAGCAACTCCTCGCGAGTGGCGGTGTTCGCTAATGGGTAGTTGAGGAAGGTCAGTAGTCGCCAGTTGTGAACAAGACGTTCACAACTGGAGCGAAGAGTCGTGTTTCGTTTGAAATAATTTGTCTGCAACGTGTTAGGCCAGCGGTACGATCACTTTGGCCCCGGACGAGTGCGTCATTTCCAGTAAGGCGCCCGTGGCCGCGGCCCCGACCAGACTGTATAGCATGAACCGCCCGTCCTTTTGAGCGGTCACCATCCCGGCCGATTTCAGGATGCTGAGGTGGTGCGACACGTTCACCATTTCGGTCTGACACTCGCGCGCGAGCATCGTCACGGTCTTCTCGCCGGCCGCTAGCGCGCGGATCAGCGCGAGGCGCGTCGGCTCACCGGCAGCGGAGATCCAGTTGGCCTGCGACTCGAGGGCGGAGGTGGGTTTCGGCATTGGCATTTTGTGGGGTTTGGGGTGGGTGGGACCGAGCTCGCGGTGCCCCCGCTTCGGGGGGCGTACAAGTTCAGGTGGCCCGCGCAGCGACTTCTCTGTCAGTTGAACCTGTCGGGTGAGTGCCATCAAGTGCAACACCGTGTTCCGCGGTGACTTTCTGGGGCACACCGGCAGAAGGTTCCGACCTTTCGTGTTATTAATACGACTTATGAGCCGATATACGAACAGAAGAGTACGGGGAGGTCGTTCCATTTGCCTGTTTGAGACAGATTGTAGGTTTTATGTCACTCAGACGCACCTCGAATGCTGAACAAAATCTGTACAATTAAAATTTTGTGAGTGTGAGTGAGTCGCTAAGCTGCGCGCTGTGGTAGGATCGTCACCGTCTCGCAGCAGAGTGTACCGCGGTAAATCGCCGGTCTTTCGGCACGCGGTTCGCATTGCGCCTGCGATCTTACCTGTTCGACATACCGGCGCCCTGTCGGTACGAGCCACTCACCGGCCGGGATTGCCGATGCCCCAACTTTCTGCGCTCGATCTCACCATTATTGCGGTTTACATTCTCGGGATGACGCTGCTCGGCGTGTGGTTCACTCGCGCCCAGAAGGACTTGCGCACGTATTTCGTGGGCGGGCGCAGCATCGGCTGGTTCATGATCCTGGTCTCGATCGTGGCCACCGAGACCAGCGCGGTCACGTTCTTGAGCGTGCCCGGGGTCGCGTTCAACCCGGACGGCGGGAACCTGACGTTTCTGCAACTCTCGTTCGGTTACATCATTGGTCGGTGCGTGGTCGCGTGGCTACTGTTGCCGCAATACATGAACGGCGAGTTGTTCAGCGCTTACGAGGTACTGAAGCAGCGGTTCGACCCGTCCGTGCAGCGCGTCGCGAGCGGCTTGTTCCTCCTGACGCGGACCGTGGCGGACGGGTTGCGCATCTTCCTCACCGCGCTGCTGTTGCAGTTCGTCTTGGGCGGCATCGGTCCGGCGATCGTGGTTGTGGGTGTGGTCACGATCGTTTACACCTACCTCGGCGGTATGAAGGCCGTCATCTGGACCGACCTGATTCAGTTCGTCATCAAAATCGCGGGGGCCGTGCTTGCGGGGGTCTTCGTGCTGAAGTTGCTCCCGGGCGGGTGGGACCAGTTTCTCATTGAAGGCGAAGCCGCGGGCAAGTTCAAAGTGATCGACACGGTCTTTAAGCCGACGGTCGCACTGAACATCTGGGCCGGACTCATCGGCGGTGCGGTGTTCTCGATGGCGAGTCACGGGGCCGACCAACTCATGGTGCAGCGCTATCTCTGTGCGCGGTCGCTGGGGCAGGCACGGTTCGCGCTCGTTGCGAGCGGGTTCGTGGTCTTCGTGCAGTTCCTCCTGTTCCTGTCGGTCGGCGTCGCGATGTTCCTGTTGAACCGGTCCGGCGGGTTCGATTTGCCGAAGGGCGTGCGGAACGACGAGGTATTCGGCCTGTTCATCGTGACGAAGATGCCGGTGGGGGTAGTGGGGATACTTGTGGCGGCGGTGCTCGCGGCGGCGATGTCCACGCTGTCGTCGTCGCTGAACAGTTCCGCGAACGCCGTTGTGACCGATTTCTATCGCCCACTGCGCCCGGGCCACTCGGAGCGGTGGTACGTGATGCTGTCGCGCGTCATGACCGCCGTGTGGGGGATCGCACAGATGGCGGTGGCTTACGGCACGTACAAGTTCGGCGGGAACAAGAGTGTGATCGATCGGGTGCTGGAGGTCGCAGGGCTTACGATGGGGTTGCTGCTCGGGCTGTTCCTCCTCGGCACGATGCGAAAGTTGGTCGCATCGCGGGCCGCGCTCGCCGGGCTGGTGTGCGGGTTCCTGACCGTTTTTGCTCTTTGGTTGCCGTCGACCGGACTAACGGCCGGTCTTCCGGGGTGGGCGCCGGTGTTTTATAAGGAACCCCTGCTCGCGTTCCCGTGGTTCGCACCCATCGGGGCCGGAACGACGATTCTGATGGCTGTTATTTGGGACTGCATCTTGGGGCGTAGTTCAAAATCGTAAAAATAGATTGAGTATTTCGAGCAGACACGAATTATCTATTAATGTCAATGAACGCGGTGACGGACTCGAAGGGCCGCAAGTTTCGAGATGAAAGTTGGCCGGTGGCGTCAATGAGCGGAATGATTTTTGGCCCGCTCGTGAGTTTCGGCCTACCTCACAAGATTGCCCTGTGCGGCATGCCTGTTGCATAGCCGGAACGCATCGACTCCGGTAACTCGAACGCGCTGCGGCGACCATTTGATGGTCGGTTTAATCAATGGATCACCTTCAAACCGAAGCACGGAACCCCGCATCGTCCGAACTGGACGAACTCTCCGCGCTTCAGTTCGTCCGGTTGATGTGCGCAGAGGATGCGAAAATCATCCCGGCCGTTGCTTCGCAGGCGGAAGCAATTGCCCGAGCAATCGAAGTAATCACCGATCGGTTGCGCGCCGGTGGGCGGCTCGTTTATATTGGTGCCGGCACATCCGGGCGGCTCGGCGTTCTCGACGCAAGTGAGTGCCCTCCCACGTTTAACGCTCCGCAGGGGCTTGTGGTTGGCCTCATTGCGGGCGGACCCACAGCACTCACGAACGCGATCGAAGGGGCCGAGGATCGCTCGGACCTTGCGCTCAACGACCTCGCCGCGGTTTCCCTAACTGCCGCGGATGTTCTGGTCGGGATCGCGAGCAGTGGACGCACGCCGTATGTTTTGACTGCCATTAATCATGCGCGAAAGCTCGGTGCGTTCACAATTGGGCTGTCGTGTAATCACGATTCGGAAGTGAGCGCGTGCGCCGACCTCGCGATTGCGCCGGTGGCCGGTCCCGAGATCCTGAGCGGCTCCACGAGGTTGAAGGCTGGCACCGCGACGAAGCTCGTGTTGAACATCCTCAGCACCGGCGCAATGGTCCGGCTCGGCAAGACTTACGGCAACCTGATGGTGGATCTGCGTGCGACCAATGAGAAACTGAAAGTACGCACCAACCGCATCGTCCGCGAAGCGACCGGACTAGACCAATCCGCGGCAGATGTGCTCCTCAATAACTGCGGGCGCGAACTCAAAACGGCTCTCGTTTCGCAGTTGGCCGGCGTTTCGGCGGATGAAGCCCGCGAACGCTTGCGAAAGGCGAATGGCTTGGTTCGCGCTGCGGTCGGCACGAACGGCAAAAACGGCAAACACCACGGTAACGGTAACGGACACGCGAAGACGAACGCGGAACAACTCGTGCTCGGTGTCGATGGCGGCGGAACTAGCACGATCGTGTTGCTCGCGGCACGAACCTCGGACGGGTGGAAATCGCTGGGTCGCGGGGAAGCGGGGCCGTCGAACCGCCACGCGGTCGGCACTTCCAGCGCGCTCGCAGCCCTTGATGAAGCGACCACGCGGGCGTTCGCGGCGGCGGGTCGGTCGCGGCAGCCGGTTCGGGCCGCGTGTCTCGGGTTGGCCGGGGCCGGGCGTCCCGGGGACCAGGAAATTGTTCGCGAGTGGGCTGCTCGTACTCGTTTGGCTGAAACTGTTGATGTGATTGAAGATGCGGCGCTGCTGTTGGCCGCTGGCACGCCAAACGGGTCCGGGGTCGCCATCGTAGCCGGCACCGGGTCGATGGCGCTTGCTCGTTGCCCGGACGGTCGCACGGCGCGATCGGGCGGGTGGGGGCCGCTCCTCGGTGACGAGGGGAGCGGTTACGCGATCGCACTCGCTGGCCTCCGCGCCGCGGCGCGTTCCGCTGACGGGCGCGCACCGGTTACCCCGCTCACCGATCGCTTGCTCGCAGTGCTCGGTTTGAAACGCCCTCAAGAGTTAGTTGGTGTGGTTTATCGCGGGGGCGATCGGGCCTCGCTCGCCGCACTCGCGCCGGTCGTGCTGGAAGCCGCCGAAAGCGGTGATCCGGTTGCAGATGCGATTGTTCGTGAGGCCGCGTGCGAACTAGCCGCTGCTGCTGCTGCTGCCGCTCGTGCGCTCGATCTGGGGGCTTCGTTCCCGATCGCGCTCGCGGGCGGGTTACTCGTTTCTGGTCCCGGTTACTGCGAACGGTTTTTGGCTGCTTTAACGGATCGCGGTCTGTCCGCGGCTCCCGTAACGCTCGTCCGCGAACCGGCGGAAGGTGCCGTTCGCCTTGCCCTCGACCGCATTTCCGTTCCCTCCTGAGAGATCTGCCATGCGTCGGTATCTGGTCGGGCTAATTGCCCTCGGCCTCTGCGCGCCCATTTCTAGGGCCGCAGACGGGCCGCCACCGCTGAAACGCGAGTTCCGCGGGGTTTGGGTCGCTACCGTCTCGAACATCGATTGGCCGAGCAAGCCGGGCCTTCCTGCCGAGAAGCAGAAAGCGGAACTGATCGCGATTCTCGACAAGACGGTGGAACTGAAACTCAACGCGGTCATCTTCCAAGTCCGGCCGATGGCCGATTCGCTCTACGAATCGAAACTGGAGCCGTGGAGCGAGTACCTGACGGGAACGATGGGCAAATCGCCGGGTTACGACCCGCTCGCGTTCGTGGTCGAGGAGGCCCACAAACGCGGTTTAGAGCTGCATGCGTGGTTCAACCCGTACCGCGCACGACACCCGTCGGCCAAATCCGCCGCGCCCGCTGACCACATCACCAAAACGCGGCCGGACCTCGCGAAGCCCTACGGCACGCACTACTGGATGAACCCGACGAACGTTGAGGTACAGGACCGCTCGGTCGCGGTCGTCCTCGACGTGGTGAAACGTTACGACATCGACGGCATTCACATCGACGATTACTTCTACCCGTACAAGGAAAAGGGCGCGGACGGGAAGATCATCGCGTTCCCCGACGACGACACCTGGGAGAAATACCAGAAGGCCGGCGGAAAGCTGGCTCGCGACGATTGGCGGCGCGATGCCGTAAACACCTTCGTGCAGAGGATGTATACCGAGACGAAGAAGGCGAAGCCGTGGGTGAAAGTGGGAATCAGCCCGTTCGGGGTCTGGCGCCCGGGGTATCCCGCAGGCATTGCGGGTTTGGACCAGTTTGCGGACCTCTACGCGGACGCCAAATTGTGGCTCAACGAGGGGTGGGTCGATTACTTCACGCCGCAACTCTACTGGCCGATTGCTCAGGAAAAGCAGAGCTTCCCGAAGTTGCTCAACTGGTGGGTGGGTGAAAATACTAAAAACCGGCACCTCTGGCCGGGGTTGTACACGAGCCGCGTGACGGGGCAGGAGAAGAGCTGGCCCGCGAAGGAGGTCACTGATCAGATCGCGATCACCCGGAAGCAGAAGAGCACGGACGGCACAATCCACTTTAGCATGAAGGCCCTTGTGCGCAATTCTGGCGGGGTCGCGGACGAGTTGAAGAAAACCTACGAGGAACCCGCACTCGTGCCAGAAACGCCGTGGCTCGCTCAGGGAAAGCCCCCCGCGAAGCCGGATGTGACCCGCGACACGGTCGACGGTAAGCCGGTGCTCCGCGTTAAGGCGGCTGT
This sequence comes from Gemmata sp. SH-PL17, assembly GCF_001610855.1. Taxonomy (NCBI): domain Bacteria; kingdom Pseudomonadati; phylum Planctomycetota; class Planctomycetia; order Gemmatales; family Gemmataceae; genus Gemmata; species Gemmata sp. SH-PL17. Next base: position 5,369,987 of record NZ_CP011271.1, on the reverse strand, counting down.
GGGAACGCGATTCGTCGTTCTGCGGACACAGACGGGCGAGACATGGACCACGAGCGTTCACGGCTTGTCGGCCGATGAGACCGCGACTCTTCCCACCTCGGAGAAGAGCCGCGTGGTAGCCACTGTCCTCGACCACACGGCACGCGAAAGCGCCCCGTGCGTCGTGAAGTAACGGGTTACTGTGCTTTTGGTGCGGACGCGAAATCACTGGCAGACATCTGCTTGGTCGTCGTGTTCTGGAACAACACCCACCCACCTTCGGTGGGTGTTTTCTTTTCGTATGCGATCACGTTCGTCGGTCCGGATGCGGCTTCGCCTTCGCCACCGATCTTCGCGCCCCAGACGACGACCACTTCGCCCGATTGCACAGCTTGAAACCCCAGGGGATAGCCGTTTTGATACTTGGTCAGGTCCGCGACCTTCTTCGGCCCCTTACCGGCCTCTCCGCTGTACATCTGGATGAGACCGCCCACTTCGTGCAGGACCGCGTCCGCTCCGGGGCCTTGTGACGTCGATTGACTCTGATTCGATGAACAGCCGACGAGTGTGAGTGTGCCGAGGAGGAACAATACGAAGCGACTCATTGAGAAGGACTCGAAAGGAAGTAGGGAAATAAAATCGCCCGCGGAACGTTCCGCGGGCGTGTGGTATTCAGAGCACATTTACTCCGAAACGACTTCGCCGCCGGCCCGCGTGCCCATCGCGCGCCAGTTCGTGAACGAGATCGATTCGTTCACGAACCGCACGCTCCCGTCGGCCATGCATGCGTTCGCCCCACCGGTGTGGTAGCTGCTGGCCGCGATGTGCATGGACGCGAACGACGTGCTCCCGCAACTGTACCGTTGGCCGGTCGGTGACTTTTTGTTCCAGTTGACCGGCAGGGTGTGGGTGAACACGAAGTTCGACGGCAGGTTTCGGTAATACTGGTAGCCGACGTACTTGATCGAACTGCTCCAATTACTGCCGTCGACGCACATGCTGATCGTGGTTCCGTCGGTCTCGTTGTACCCGGTGTTCCCGCTATTGATGATGACCGTGGCGTGGTCGCGGATGCCGCTGGCCGCGTTGTACAGGGTCGTCGAGCGCATCACCTCGGCGAACATGACCGTGTTACTGGTCCCGTCGGATACGCCCAGAATCGAGATCCCCTTCATCGTTTGGCCGGCGGAAGGGTACGGGATGGAAAAGATCCCGTCGTTCACGCCACCACCCCCACGGTAGCCGGCGTAGGCCCCGAGCGAACCGAAGTAGTTCTGCCGTCCGGCCCCGAAATACGTTTCGCTCGAAGCGTCCGAGGGGCACAGGAACACGGGCACGTCGCCGGCGCGGGCCGCGGCATTGGCCCCGGTGAGTGCCGGAATTGAGGAGTGAATCGCGGCGTCACTGTTCACGTTGTAGTTCATGTTGAACTGGTTGAACTTGTTCGCCTGTTCAAAGTACGGCAGCAACAGGGCTTGCAGCGGCGCCCCGGACGACACCGTGCTACCCGCGATGACAGTGGTGTGTTGAGTGGGCGGGAGCGTACTGTTCGTCGATTCGTAGTTGTGTGCGGCCAGTCCGAACTGCTTTAAATTGTTTTGGCACTTCATGCGTGCGGCGGCCTCGCGCACCTTTTGAACCGCCGGCAACAACAGACCGATCAAGATGGCAATGATGGCTATTACGACTAACAACTCGATCAATGTAAACCCGCGACGCGAACGCGACATGGCGACCTCGGATGAAGAGAGTGATTTCAGAGGCTTTATCCCCTTAATGCACGTCGCGTACCAATGAGATCACTGACCCGAAATGTGAGCGCGTTTTGAGGAAACGAAGAGTGAAGTGTTGCGATGAGGTAACGAGTGTTGGTCCGGAGGAGTGTGACAGAACTGTCGTGTCGAAATGCGTGTCGGCGTGTCGTCACTTCGGCGCGCCCGTGTCGATCATTCGACACTGCCTCGATCTGGCCGGGTCATTCCCATCTTTTTCATGCGAGACAGGAGCGTCGTGCGCTTCAAACCGAGCCGCGCGGCCGCACCGCTCGGGCCACCGATGATCCAGTCGCACTCGTCGAGTGCGCGGCGAATGAGCTCGCGCTCGCTTTCGAGCAGGGTCGCTCGTGTCGCAAGGACCGGCGCTTCGGATATAGATTCGTTAGTCGGTTCGGGCGAAATGAGATCTGTGAGTGGCACGCGGAGTTCGCCCCCGGGTGCGCTGAGGATCACCGCACGTTCGATCAAGTGTTCCAGTTCGCGAACGTTGCCGGGCCAACTGTACCGTTCGAGTGCGCCCATCGTTTCGGGCGGGATCGTTCCGATCTTTTTGCCGAAACGCTGGGCGAACAGCGCCACAAAGTGTCGAACGAGTTCGGGAACGTCTTCGTGTCGCTCACGGAGGGCCGGGAGATGGACCGGGAACACGTGTAATCGGTAATAAAGGTCCGACCGGAATTTCCCCTCCGCGACCAACTTCGCGAGGTTTCGGTGCGTCGCTGCGACCAGTCGCACGTTCACCTTGATTGTCTTCGCGCTCCCGAGGCGCTCGAACTCCTGCTCTTGGAGCACGCGGAGCAACTTCGGCTGGAGTTCCGGGGGAATGTCGCCCACTTCGTCGAGGAACAGCGTTCCCCCGTCTGCTAACTCGAAGCGCCCGAGCCGGCGCTCGACGGCCCCGGTAAACGCGCCCTTCTCGTGCCCGAAGAGTTCGCTTTCGAGGAGACCGGTCGGGATCGCGGCGCAGTTGAGCTTCACGAAGGTCCGATCACGGCGCTCGCTCAGTCGGTGAACGGCCCGTGCGACGAGTTCCTTTCCCGTACCCGTTTCGCCCGTAATGAGCACCGCAGAATCGGTCGGCGCAACGACCCCCACTTGTTGGAGTACTTCGTGTAGCGCCGGACTCGCGCCGACGACCTCGCCCATTCGCCGGTCGGTGCGGATTTCTTCTTCGAGGTAGAGCTTTTCCGCCGCGAGTCGGGCGTTGGCGCGTTCCAGTTCTTGGCGCGTGAGTGCGCCTTCCACCGCGAGGGCGACCAGCCGGCCCACCTGAACCGCGAAGTCGATGTCGCCCGGGGCGGGGGTGACGGGAAGGTAACTCGTGAACCCCATCGCGCCGAGCTTGCACCGCGGAGTGGTGAGCGGGACGAAGCACGCGCACTGAACGCCCTGTTTGGCGAATGCCGCACGAAGCATCCGGAACCGGCCGTCGGCATTAATATCGAGCCAGAACGGTTCCTGGGTGTCCCAGACGTGCGCGGTGGGCGATTCCGCAGCGGGGAGTTCGGTCGGTGTATCAGCCGGTTTGGGGGGCGCGGCGCCTCCGAGTGGTTCGAGGAACTGCAACTTTCCCGCGTGGGAGTGGAGTTCGAGCAGGGCGAAGCTGAGGTACCCGCGTGGAAGGTGGGCACCCAGTGCGGCGGCGAGGTCGCGGAGCAGGGCACCGAGGTCGGTGTGTGCCGCGACCGCTTGTGCGACGGCCAGTAGCACCGCGGCGCGCTCCGCGACCGGCGAAGTAACAAAGCCGCGACCGCCTCCGGGTGCAGCGGGTGGTGTGGGCATACGCGAATTCATGACACGGTCTGGCGCTGTGCGAGCGATGCGTGATGTGATTTTACCGCCGTTTTTGTTCCGCTTCGTGGTCGGAATCGGAAAAGTGTACAAGAGCACGAGATTTCTCGCGCCCTGGTGTTGCACGTATCGAGAGGCATAAGTATGATGCCTTGAGACTGTATCTCAACAGGATGGGCAACGCCAATGGAATTGAGCCAAACGGCGGAGGAGTGCGCCGGCTCGTGTCGCAGTTGCGCGACCGTCGGGAGCTGCCCCGATCGGGTCGTGTGCCGCTGCCTCGGGGTGACGGAGCAGGCGATCGTTACCGCCATCGTCGCTCTCGGGCTGCGCACGGTGAAGGAGGTGCGCCAGGCGACCGAAGCCGGCGACGGGTGCACCTGCTGCCACCGCGAACTGAACACCTACCTCGCCGTTTACTCGCCGTCTTCGTCCCCAGCAATCTGCTCCGCCAAGTAGCGCTCCAGACCCACCGCGTTAATCAGACCCAACTGCGTTTCCAACCAGTCCACGTGCTCTTCGGAATCCGCCAGGATTTCGAGCGCGAGCTTGTGCGTCCCGTTGTCCTTCACCTTAATGCAGAGGTCAACGAGGTCGTTGTAAGCCGTCACGCCGCCGGTCTCGAGCTTCAGGTCGTTCTCGAACTGTTCCTTCACGTCGGTCCCGACGCGGATCACGTCGTACCGGGCAATTTCCGGCGTTCCTTCCAGGAACAGCACGCGATCGATGATCTTCTCGGCGTGCTTCATTTCGCCGATCGATTCCTCGTAGTGCTTGCGGGCCAACTTCATGAAGCCCCAGTTCTTGCACATCTTCGCCTGACAGAAATACTGGTTGATCGCGGTCAGCTCGATGGTGAGTGCGCGGTTCAGCGCGTCGATGACGGTTTGGTTGCCTTGCATTGTCGTACCCTTCGCGAGTTCGGGAGTATTAGCAGGGTTGTCATAGCGATTTTCCTTGTCGTAGTCGCTTCGTTGGGCGCTGAGCTGAGAACATTGAAGCGGACCGCCGCCGGAATTCTGCGCACGGTCGTTGACGGCGTTTGAGTTGCGTCTAGAGTGAAGTGGTACTGTTGAGATTGATTCTCACGATTTGCCAGTTCCGCTAGCTTCCGCCGGTAACGGGCCTGCTGCCGTCCTCCGTATGCAATGCGGTCGGTAAGTTTCACGGTGCATAGGGCGCCTCAGCGTCGGTGCATTGAGAGATTTCCTAGCCGTGCTGCGGTACCCACTAATTACTGTCGTCAACGAGTGGTTCCCGGGTGCTGACTTCCGCTGTGTACACGGACGGGGTAACATCTCTCGCGTGCATCACCCAAGCACCGTGTTTTCGGAGTCGATTGATCCTCATTGACTTGGAGAACCCATGTTGACCCGATTCCGTGCCGCGTTCGCCGCGTTGCTCGCGTTCAGCGCACCCGCATTCGCTGCGGACGCTCCGACGAAGGCGGTGGAACTCCCGCCGATGCCGAAGGCCGTTTCGAGCTTCGGCGCGATCGAGTGCGACGGCTACGTTTACATCTACGGCGGCCACGCCGGGAAGACGCACAACTACGACACGAAGTCCGTTCTGGGCACGTTTCACCGCATCAAACTCGACGGCGGCGCGAAATGGGAAGAACTCCCCTCGGGGCCGATCGCCCAGGGCATGAACCTCGTCGCCCACAAGGGGAAGGTGTACCGCATCGGCGGGATGCAACCGCGGAACGCGCCCGGTGAAGCGTCCGACAACTATTCGACCGCGTCGTGCGCCCGGTTCGACCCGAAGACCGGCAAGTGGGAAGACATCGCCGCGCTGCCCGTCCCGCGCTCGTCGCACGACGTCGTAGCGGTCGGCGACAAGCTCGTCGTGGTCGGTGGGTGGCAGATGAAGGGCAAGGACGAGAAACCGGTATGGCCCGAAGCGGCCCTGGTCCTCGACCTCGCCAGCGCGAAGCCGGAGTGGAAGTCGATCCCGCAGCCATTCCAGCGCCGGGCGCTCACCGCCGCGGCGGTCGGGAACAAGGTGTACGTCCTCGGCGGGTTGGGCGCCAAGGGCGGAGACAAGCGCGTGGACGTGCTCGATGTGGCGACGGAGAAGTGGAGCACCGGCCCCGCAGTGCCGGGCGGCGAGCGAGTCGCGTTCTCACCTGCGGCCTGCACGGTGAACGGCAAGCTCATCCTGAACACGTCCGAAGGACCGGTGTACCGGCTGACGGCTGCGGGCGACGGGTGGGAGAAGGTCGGCGCGGTGGCGAAGACCCGTATCGTGGCCCGGCTCGTGCCGTTTGGCGCGGACCGCGTTGTGCTCCTCGGCGGTGCCGCCGCCGGCGGGGGCGGGAACGTGGACTCGCTCGAAGTGATTTCGATCGCGACCCGCGGTGAGCCGGTTGCTGAGAAATAAGCTCGAAACTACTATGTTCGCAGCGAAGGAGCGGCCCTGTGGTCGCTCCTTCTTCTTTTTGTGTCGAGTGATGGACCGCGCTTACGGAGAGATATTTGGGCGCGCACGTGAAGTTCTTGCGGCGCCTGTTCGGTGCGGGTACGCTGGCACCATGAACATGCACATCCCTCCCGCTTCGTCGCGGCGCGAGTTCCTGCTTCGCTCCGGCGGCGGGTTAGGCGGTATCGCGCTGAACTGGCTCCTCCACCAAGAAGCGCGCGGAACTGATACGCCGCGTGCGGGGGGAAATCCGCTCGCGCAGAAGAAGCCACACTTCCCAGCGTCGGCGAAGCGCGTTCTGTTCATGTTCATGGTCGGCGGGCCGAGCCAGATGGACCTGTTCGACCCCAAACCCGCACTCACGAAATGGGCGGGTAAACCGCTCCCGGAATCGACCGGGCGCCCCAAGAGCCAGTTCACCTCTGGGAAGGAAGTGCTCCTTGCGAGCACGCGGAAGTTCTCGAAGCGCGGTAAAAGCGGGGTCGAGATGTCCGACCTCATGCCGCACCTCGCGACGTGCGCGGACGACATCTGCTTCCTGCGTTCGTGCTGGTCTACCAACACCGTTCACGCGCCCGCGATGTACGAATTGCACAGCGGGCGCACCCTAATGGGCTGGCCGAGCATTGGCAGTTGGGTTACCTACGGCTTGGGCAGCGTGAGCGAGAACCTCCCGGCCTACTGTGTCATGCCGCAACCGGAGGGTGTGCCCGAGGGCGGCGCGCCGTGCTGGTCGGGGGCATTCCTGCCGCCGGTTTATCAGGGCACACTGTTGCGCCGCGGACCAAGCCCGATCATCAACCTGAAGCCGCCCACGGACACGAGCGCGGAGCAGAACCGACGGGCGTTCGACCTCGTGCAGAAGCTCAACGCGGCACAATCGGCCGGCGATGCGGAACTGGAAGCACGCACCGCGAGCTACGAACTCGCGTTCAAGATGCAGAAAGAAGCGCCCGAAGCGGTCGACCTCGCGAAAGAAACCGAGGCGACCAAAACGGCCTATGGCTTGAACGACAAGGCAACCGCCGACTTCGGCACGCGACTGCTTCTGGCTCGGCGACTGTTGGAACGCGGCGTCCGGTTCGTGACGGTTTACAGCGGGGGCGGTCCGGTCGTGATGCAGTGGGACGCGCACGACGATATCAACGCGAACCACGAGAAAATGTGTGGTCACACGGATCGGCCGATCGCCGCGTTCCTCAAAGACCTGAAGCAGCGCGGGATGTTGAAGGACACGCTCGTCGTGTGGTGTAGTGAGTTCGGCCGCACCCCGAACAGCCAGGGCGGTAAGGGGCGCGACCACAACCCGCTTGGTTACACGATGTGGCTCGCGGGCGGCGGCGCGAAGGGCGGAACCGTTGTCGGGTCCACAGACGAGTTCGGACTAAAAGCTGTCGAAGACCCGATTTCGGTCAACGACTTCCACGCCACAATTCTGCACCTGTTGGGACTCGACCACGAGCAGTTGACGTTCCGCCACAGCGGGCGCGACGAGCGCCTCACGGACGTCGGCGGTACGGTGATTGATAAAGCCGTGGAGTGAAGTGTCGGGTGAATGACCTTGGTTTTGTTGTAGCGAAACTCGCCTCGACACGAGAGCTCGGTTTGTTATACCCCGGCAGATTCCGGCGACTTCGGGGGAAGCCGCGCGAATCGTCGGGGGAAGCAGGTCATGAGGCGGTCCTTCGTTTTCGCGTTATTGGCGGCCACCGCTGCCACGGGCGGGTGCGCGTCACAAGCCAAATACATTGAGAGAAAGGCCGATATGGGTATCGTCGCGGTGCCGGACGACACCGACACTTGGCCGAATAACAATCGAAAAGCCGCCCTCGCACTGATCGAGAAGCACGTCGGGCCGAACTTCGAGATCCTCGACGAACGCACGGTTCCGACCGGCCGCGTCGCGCGTAACTCGTTGCCGGAAACGAACGAAGCACTCAACCCGCGCAACCAGGCGTACCCGGCCAAGCGGCCGATCAGCGCGACGCCTGCACAACAAGAGGAAGCTACCGAGTACCGGATCACGTACCGCAAACTCGATTCCGCTTCGACGGGTACCACGGTCCAAACTCAGTATCCGCCGTCGGGCGTGCAACCCGCTGGCGGACCACTTTCCGTGTTCAACCGGAACTCGGTCCAGCCCACGAGCGGCGGCGCGGACTGCAACCACTGACAGTTCAAGTAACGGGCGCGGTCGCGCCCTACGTTACCTGCATGAACGCTGATCCCGAATTGCGCTGTGACCCGGTGACCGGTCGGTGGGTCGTGATCGCTCCGCAGCGGGCACTGCGCCCGATCGCGTTGAGCGGCCACGCTCCCCGACATCGTACCAATGGAGAAGGGCGGCCGTGTCCATTCTGCCCCGGTCAGGAGAACGAGACGCCGAACGAGGTCTACGCCCTCCGCGATCCCGGAACAGCGCCAAACGGCCCCGGCTGGCAGCTCCGCATCGTGCCAAATATGTACCCGGCGGTACGACCTGCTGGGGAGCAAAGGCAACCTAAACCCCTAACCCCCTTCGCCTCTTCGAGCGCCGGTCCTGTCAGCGGAGCTTCTCGCGGGCCGGCGGCGAAGGAAGGGGGAACAGAACTCAAGGTGGTTTTAAGCCCCTCTCCCCTTGGGGGAGTGGTTGGGGAGGGGTTACAGCCACAACCTCCCCCCCCGTCCCCCCTCCCTGAAGGGAAGGGGGAGAAAGAATGGTCGTCGGGTGTAGCCCCAACCTCTGAGACTTCGTGTGTCAGCTCCCCCTTCCCTTCAGGGAGGGGGGACGGGGGGGGAGGTTTCTTCACCTCAATGCCCGCAACGGGTGTCGCGGAAGTTCTGATCGAGTGCGCGGAGCACGTCGACGATCCCACGCGGCTTACCGACGAGCAACTCGCCGAAGTGTTCCGAGCGTATCGCGAGCGAATGCAAGTTTTGGCGAGCGACCCGAGACTGGCACACGTTTCTGTGTTCAAGAACGTCGGGGCCGAAGCGGGGGCGTCGCTGGCCCACACGCATTCGCAGATCATCGCCACCCCGATTGTGCCGGAACTGACACGCGCGGAACTGGCCGGCGCAGAAGCTTACTACGCGCGCGCAGGGCGGTGTGTGTTCTGCGACATCGTTGAGAAGGAACTCGCAGACGGCTCTCGTGTGGTGGCCCGATCTGCGAATTTCGTTGTTGTGACCGCGTTCGCACCGCGGTTCGCTTACGAGTTGTGGGTGCTACCGGTCGCGCACCAACCGCGGTACGAGGCGCTAACCGACAGCGAGGCGCTGGAGCTGGCGTCGCTCTTGAAGCCAGTTTTGCGCGCCCTCGACGCGGTTCAGGACTCCCCGGCCTACAACTGGTTCCTTCACACGACACCGCTTCACGCGGGCGCGCCCGTGTACTATCACTGGCACCTCGAAGTGCTCCCACGCACGGCACGCCCGGCCGGTTTGGAGTGGGGGTTCGGCTGTCACATCACGACCGTTGCCCCGGAGCAGGCGGCAAGCCAGTTACGAGCCGCGTTGCCGGACGGGGTGTGACTGGTAGGCTGAAGCGAGTAGCGCGCTTGCTTGGGGTGCAAGAGGTCGTGGATTCGAGCGGGCGCTGCGAAAACACCCATCGCCCACAAGGGCGGGATTCGGCTGGAACACGTTATGCGTATCGGCATTTTCGGCGGCACGTTTGACCCCGTTCACATGGGGCACTTAATCCTCGCCGAACAGTGCCGTTCGCAGGCGGGCTTGGACGAGGTCTGGTTCGTGCCGAGCTACCAACCGCCGCACAAGTCTGACAAGGGCGTGACGCGGTTCGAGTCGCGGTGCGACATGATCGAACTGGCTATTGCAGGGCACTCTGCGTTTCAGGTGAACCGGATCGAAAAGGAGTTGCCGGAACCGAGCTTCACTGCTCGCACCCTGGGGGAACTGCACGCGCGGCACCCCGGGAACGAGTTCTTCCTGCTGATGGGTTCGGACTGCTTACCGGACCTGCCCGGGTGGTACGAACCGCGTCTGGTGGTCGAACGGGCCGGGCTGGTCGTGGTCCCGCGCCCGGGGGTGATGCTCTGGACCGCGGACCGGCTCGCGAAGGCGCTGGGCATGAGTGAGGACGCGGTGCGGTTGCAATTCGTCGCGTGCCCGATGATCGAGATCGCGAGTCGCGAACTGCGCCGCGCGACCGCGGACGGGATGAGCATCCGGTACATGGTCCCGCGGGCGGTGGAGGAGTACGTGCGCGAGCGCAAGCTCTACGTCGCGGGGTGATGCGATGAACGAACTGGAGTGGCTGGCGTGTGAAATCCCCGAAATGTTGGTGCGCGAGTACCGCGTCGCGCCCAGTGCGCGGAAGCAGCAGTTGCTCGCTATCGCGTGCTGTCGGCGTATCAGCCACCGGTTAACGCCGTGGCCCATTGCGGCTCGGGCACTCGACGTCGCGGAACGGTTTGCAGAAGGGACCGCATCAGCAGAGGAAATGACGGCCGAGCTACCGGCGTTTTTGGAGGAGCGTAACCGGGCAGTGCGAAACCTGGGGCGCGCGAACCCGTTGGAACCTTTGAGATGCCTCTTTAGCTCGTTGGAACCTTCGAGATACCTCTTTCCCGAACTGGTAGGCGGCGAGTTTTCCGGCGCTCCAAAAAGTGTACGGCGGGTAGTTGCCAAGAAAGAGCGGCGCGAAGAGTTTCGGGCACAGTCGGCTCTCTTGCGCGATATCTTCGGCAGCCCGTTTCGGTCGATCGTGTTCGCGCCCGAATGGCGCACGGACACGGTGGTATTGCTGAGTCGCGGAATGTATGAGTCGCGTGACTTTAGCGCGATGCCCATTCTCGCGGACGCGCTTCAAGAGGCCGGCTGTGACAACGAAGACGTGTTGAACCACTGCCGCGATGTCGCTCAGGTCCACGTTCGCGGGTGCTGGGTCTTGGATCACATTTTGGGCAAGCAGTGAGCGATACTGGAACCGAGTAGCGACGCGGTATCCAATCACTTCTGCCATCGCGAATCGTTCGTGTTCTTGCTACTCGGCTACCCCTTTTCGCGCGGGAATTTGGCCAGCACCGATTCGACGACCAGGATGAGTTGCACCCGGCGCTCGACGTAAAAGTCCGCTTCCACGAACTTGTCCAGCAGTTCCATCAGGGTGTCCGTTCCGACGCGGTCGGCGAATGCTTTCAGCCGGTCGGCTTCGGTCGCGTCGATGTCGGGTACGGTGGCACTCAATGAGAGTTTCAGTGCGTGCTGGACTGCTTCGATCAGGAACTGAAGCACGAGCGACGCGCGCATCCGCTGGGCCGCGGTCTCCTTCCCGGCGTCCTCGTTGAACTTGCTCCACGTCTCGGCGAGCGGCTGAAATTGTGGGCGCGGCGACGTGAGCCCGTCGATCAGCTTCTGTCGCACCTGCCAGATCGAATCATCATCCAGGGCGAGCGCACGGGACGCGCTCCCGTTCCCGAGGCGCGCGAGGCGGTCGCGCTTCTGCGCGTCTTCGATGCCCTGCGCTTCGAGGATGGCTTTTAGGTCAGGGGGAGTAAGCGGCGCGAATCGCACCACTTGGCACCGCGACAGTATAGTGGCGAGCTGCCGGTCGGTCGTGGTTGCGATCAGCAGCAACAGCGCGCCGGGGGGCGGTTCTTCGAGCGTTTTGAGGAACGAGTTCGCTGATGACGCATTGAAGTCGTCCGCGTCCTCGATGATGCCGATCTTGCGCGAGCCCCGGGTGGGTTTGAGGGCCACTTGCGCACAGAACTCCCGCATGTCTTCGACCGGGAGTTCGTGCTTGTCTGCCGGCGTGCGCAAAAAGAGCAGGTCCGGGTGCGTGCTCGCTTCGACTTGCGCACACGCCGGGCACCGATCGCACGCGGTCAGTTTCGCGGGCGGTCGTTCGCACAGAAACGCCTTCGCGAGTTCGCGCGCGAACAGGCGCTTACCGATCCCCTCCGGCCCGACGAGCAGGTACGAGTGCGCGAGGCGCCCGGCTTCGTGTGCGGTGAAAAACGTGTTCCGGGGGCCGTCTTGCCCACGAATGCGGTCCCACGACATGCTGACTCCCTACTCCTGCACGTTCCAGCCGTGGGCGCTGAGGAGCCGGCTCACTTCGCGGCGGACGGCCTTCTGCACCGTATCGACATCGGGCGCCGCGTCGATGAGGCGGTACTTCGCCGGGCGCATCCCGGCTTCGTACTTGAAGCCCGTGCTCACGCGCGCGTAGTAGTCCGCGCCGCGCTCCTCCATGCGGTCAGCTTCGCGGTTCCGGCGCGCGACCGCGATGTCGGGAGGGAGGTCGAAGACGAGTGTGAGGTCGGGTTCCAGTCCGCCGGTAGCGAACGCGCCGACTTGCCACAACGCATCCGCACTCAATCCGCCCGCGTGCCCCTGATAAACCACGTTCGCGAGGAGGAACCGGTCCGAAATCACCACCTCGCCGCGATCGAGCGCGGGGCGAATGATTTCTTCTACCAACTGCGCACGCGACGCCATGAAGAGGAGCGCTTCCGTGGTGGTCGCGATGGTGTGTTCACGGCCGAAGAGGAGCAACTTCCGCAATTCCTGGCCGAGCGCGGTTCCGCCGGGGTCCGTACACGATGTGACCGGCACCTTTTGCGCGGTGAGCCACTCCGCGAGCAACCGGCACTGAGTGGATTTACCGGTGCCGTCCAGACCGTCGAGCGACAGGAACGCGGGGCGCGGCATGAACCACCTCGACGAACGGTCTGGGAACTTACGAGCACTCAACGGCACCGGTTCAGTAACGAGCCGCGACCGCCAGGGAGCGGGAGGCACAACACGTTCTCGGCGCCCACGACCAACACACTGGGAATCACAGCCCCGCTCCCTGGCGGTCGCGGCTCGTTCAGATCGCCCTATTCCTGAATCACCCCGAGCACGGTGCCGGGTGTGAGCGGATCGTTGGGGAGCACAAGGCGCTCGACGAGCGTGCCGGTCGCGGGGGCGGGCACATCGAAGATCGCGCCGGGGATCAGCACCTCCGCGACGCGGTCGCCTTCGGTCACGCGGTCGCCGACCCGGACGTGCCACAAACTGAACGTGACGCGCGGGGCGCCGAGGTCAGGCGCTGTGACCGGTATTCGCGAGGATTCCTTCACGGGTGGGCACCATATCGGCCGCGTGGTAACTGGACCGCACATACGGTCCCGCAACAACCTGCTTGAAGCCCATGAGCCGCGCGGTCGCGGCCAGCGAATCGAACTCGCTCGGCGGAACGAACCGCGCCACGGGCATGTGCTTCACGGTCGGGGCGAGGTACTGGCCGAGCGTCAGCACGTCGCACTTGATCGCGCGGAGGTCGGCCAGCACGTCGAAGAGTTCGTCGATCGTTTCGCCGATCCCGAGCATCAGCCCGGCCTTCGTCACGATGTGCGGCGCCCGGCGCTTCACGCGCTCGAGCAACCCGAGGCTCCGGTGGTACAGCGCGCGCCCGCGAACGGTGCGGTGCAGGCGCGGGACCGTTTCGAGGTTGTGGTTGAACACTTCGGGGTTCGCGTCGGTCACGGTATCGATGGCGACGGGGTCGCCGAGGAAGTCCGGGGTGAGGACTTCCAGCGCCGCGTCCGGCACCCGCGCACGCACGGCCGCAATGCAGTCCGCGAAGTGCATGGCCCCGCCGTCGGGCAGGTCGTCTCGGGTGACGGACGTAATCACGACGTGCTTCAGTCCCAGGCGAACAGAGGCTTCGGCGAGGCGCGCGGGCTCGTCGAGTTCCAGGTGCTCGGGCGTGCCCTTGGGAACCGAGCAGAAGCTGCACGTGCGCGTGCAGAGGTTGCCCATAATCATGAACGTCGCGGTCCGGCGCGACCAGCACTCGGGGCGGTTCGGGCACTTCGCGCTCTCGCACACCGTTTCGAGCCGCAGGTCTTCGATCAGGTGCGCGGTGAAGTTGTTGCCGTTCCCGGTGGGGAGCGGGCGCTTCAGCCAGGGCGGGAGCCGGTTACCCGTGCGCGCGGGGCGCGGACCCAGAGGTGTGTGGGCGCCACTTTCGTGGGCGTCGGGTTTATCAAGAAGCGTGAGGGAGCGCATGGTGTGTCGGCCGCGGGAGGTCCGCGGGGTGGTTGTGGAAGACGGAAACGCGGGTGAAGCCGAACCGCGCCGCGATCAGTTCGAGGAGACGTTGGCGCACGCCGGGCACGCGCACGCGGAGCGAACTTTCGCGCTGAAGAGAGGTCATGGGCGCCGGATCACCGTCGCACCGCACGTCTCGGAACGGTTCGAGGTCCGGGTTCGCGTTCACAATCAGTCCGAAGGAGCTGACCCAACTTCGGACCGCGACTCCGATATGCGCAATGCGCCGACCGTTCGCGCTGGCGCCGGGCCGCGCCGGGTCGGGGAGTGCTTCGACGCCGAACTCGCGGCACAGATCGACCGTGACGGCCTGAAGCTCGGTCACGTACCGACCGGCGGTGACGTTGAGGGCGTCGAGCGGGAATATGGGGTAGCACACGACCTGACCGGGCTGGTGCAGCATCACGCCGCCGCCGCGCCCCACCCACCGCACCGGCCAGCGCCGGGCGGCCAAGGCGTTCGTGTTAGGGCGAACGTGCGCCACGCTCCCTTCACGGCCGATCGTAATTCCCGGTGGGTGCTCGCAGAGAATCAGGGCCGCGGTGTCCCGGTCGCCGCTGATGTCGTAGACCAGCCGGCGCTGGAGCGCAGTGAGTGCGTCGAACTCCAAGGCACCGAGCAGGTACGCCGAGAGAACTCGCTCGGGGGCGAAATCGGGTTGTTCCGGCCGCTCGGTCACCGCGAACGTCTCATGTCACAAGTGGAAAACACTTCTTACGCTGGTAGTTTACCACACGGAGGGGCCATCACCCAGATGAAGTCACCCCGGGAAGGACACGTCTTTCTGATGGAGTCGGCATTGTTTTGGCGTTCTTTTTGCCACCCGTTTGTGTTGGCTGCGCTGGTCACGGTGGCGAACGTCGCCAAACCGGTGACGGTCGATGACACGGCCTATGTCCTGTTCGCCCGACACATTGCGACCGCTCCCGCCGATCCGTATGGTTTCTCCCTCTTCTGGTGGAACCAGCCCGATCCCGCGATGGAAGTGCTTTGCCCGCCGGTTGTTCCGTACTGGCTCGCGATTGGCGTGAAGCTGTTCGGTGAACACATCGGGCTATTGAAGTTGTGGCTGTTTCCCTTTTTGCTGTTACTAAGTTGGACGCTGCGTTTACTGCTGATTCGTTTCGCACGCGGAACAGAGAACTTTGCGCTTCCGCTGTTAATGCTCTCCGCCGCGGTACTTCCGGCTGTAAACCTGATGCTCGACGTACCGGCCGTTGCGCTCGCGCTCGCTTCTGTGGAACTGTTCATTCGCGCCGCGACGCTGCAAAGCTGGTGGCGAGCGGTCCTTGCGGGTGTCGTGGCGGGACTGGCGATGCAAACGAAGTACAGCGCGTTCGTAGCGCCGGCTGTGATCGTGT
Source organism: Gemmata sp. SH-PL17 (assembly GCF_001610855.1). NCBI lineage: Bacteria > Pseudomonadati > Planctomycetota > Planctomycetia > Gemmatales > Gemmataceae > Gemmata > Gemmata sp. SH-PL17. Next base: position 5,354,614 of record NZ_CP011271.1, on the reverse strand, counting down.
GGTTTGGCCTCGTTCATAGGCAGTTCGGGTTGGCGGCACTCGCGGCAAGTGTGTGTGCGGTCGTGTTCGTCGGCTGGGAATTGTGGCTCGTGCAGAAGTACGGGCGGTCACACTTCATGTTCCACGCGCGATCTTCTGGGAACGGTGAGGGATTGTGGGAGACGCTCGAAACAAAGTTCGATCTTATCGCGCCGCTCACGGCGTATTTGGGGTGCTTGGCGGCCAGCGCCGGGTTGCTCGCGGCTAGCGTGTTGCGCGTTTCGCGCCAGTGGGTCGCGGGTATTGCGGTCGCGTGGTGTGCCGGGTTCGTGTTGGTTGCGACTCTTCCGCGACGCTGGACTGTGATCGATAACGGCTTCTCGGTGGCAACCGGGTTCTGGCAGGTCAGCGGAGCCGTGTGGCTGGCTGCGGTGGCGGCTTGCGCGTGCATTTTGTTGCTTCGTATTCGGAAGGGATTGAGCCCGCGCCTGAGCCGCTCGTCCCTGTTTCTCGTCGGTTGGTTTGTAATCGAAGTGGTCGCGGCGTTGGGGTTAACGCCGTTCCCGGCGGCCCGGCGCGTGATCGGAGTGAGCCTTGTGATGGGCATACTCGCCGCGCGCACGGCCGCGCTGATTATTCGTGCGCACCCAGAGCGCAGGCCGCCGCGTTGGGTGCTGGCGATCGGTGCCGGAGCGGGCGTGCTCGTGGCCGCGTTCGATACTCTTGATGCGTTTCCGGAAAAAGTGTGCGCGCAGGGAGCAACGCACTACACGCGAAACCGTCGGGACGGCGAAACGGTGTGGTTCGTCGGGCACTGGGGGTTCCAGTTCTATTGCGAGCGCGAAGGAATGAAACCGCTGATTGCGAAGCAAACGGTCGCGCGCGCGGGCGATTTCGTGGTGCTCCCGCTGTACCCGGAAGGCGACTACTTCCCCAGACCGTATGCGGGCTTCGATGTCTCGCACCCGTCGGAGTGGGTCGCCGACGCGCTCGGCGACGTGGAGTGCGACGACTGGCTCTCGGCGAAGACAGTTCCGACCTTTTACGGCGGAGTGGAACCGGTCACCGGGCGCGATTCCCCGCGCCTCCGCGTGCGCGTCTATCGACTCAAGTCCGATTGGGTCATGCCTTAAAACAATCAGAGCCGCGGATAACGCAGATCACGCAGATAAAACCAAGCAGAGTGTGCCAAATGCACTCTTGGTTCTGATCCGCGTAATCTGTGTCATCTGCGGTTCTGATTGTCTTTGCGTTTCACATGTCACGCAGTCACGACGCTGGCGACCACTTCGAGTTTGAGCGCGGCCATGAGGCCCAGCCATTCTTTGCGCCACGACGCGAACACCTTCGTGCCCGCGGGGATTTTTCCGCGGAGTGAAGTCGCCAGCGCGTCCAGGCCCTTTTTCACGCGCGTGAGTTGCTTCGGCGCTACATCACCCACGATCGCACGGATATCGACCAAACGGGCGATACCCACGTGCGCGTCCTGCACTTCGCCGAGCAGTTCCTGGACGCGCTCGACGCAGGGGTAAATCGTCTCTTTGAGGTACGGTGGGAAGCACCCCGCGAAGATCTCGATCGCGTAGCGGAGGCGCTTTGCGGTGATCCGCAGTGCGTGCAGGTCGTGCGGGGCGGTCGGGTTCGCTTCCGCACTCGCTGTGAGCTCCGCGAACAGTGCCCCGAGCTGTTGAACAGCGAGTTCGCCGAAATTCGTGGGCGCGTCTGTGCCGTCCGGTTCGCGGGTGCGCGTGGGCAGGTTCTCGCTGAGCGTCAGAAACTCCGGACCGGTTTCGGTTTCCGTCGCGGTAAGGCGCGCTTGCGCCGCAGTGCGCTGGCCGAATGCGTAACCGAGCAGGAAATCGAGTGCGGGCTTCGCGGTGGCCGTGCCAAAGGGCTTCGCGCCGGGTAACGAGGCCAGGAACACGTCCCAGTCGCGTGCGTCGCCGGCGGCTTGGCGAATTGTCCGGAGTGCGGTTTTCGTGGCTTTCAGCGATTTCCGCGGCAGGGCGTCCGAGAACGCACGCAGTGCGGCGCCCGTGCGGCGCGTCCCCACGCGGAGTTGGTGAACGTACTCGACATCCTCATAGGGATTGTTAGCCGCGAGGGGGAGGTACTGCCGCACCACCGCGAACCGTTCCGTGAGCACGACCCGCGCTGCGTCCGCGATCGGCGTTCCGGGTTTCAGTCCCGAGATCCATTTTCCTTCGGCCATGTGTCCCGCCTTCCGGGTATGGTCCGCTCGCTCCGCGGGCGGCTCGTTCGGCCCGACGTTTCGTTCTCGCGATTCGAGGTGCGTCGTGACGACATCTAGTTTTTGGAGCAAACCGCGATCACACGATTTGCTCGTTCGGTCATTGAATTATACGGAGACTCACTTCCCGTACAGTTCCGCGACTCGCGCCGCTTGTTGGCGCTCGGCCAGCCAGTCGTTCACCTGCTTCGTTTCGCCAATCAGCCCGTCGACCTGCTTCCGCTCTTCTTGAATCGCGTCGCACACCTCGCCCGGAATGGTGAGGTACGCGCGCCCCAAATCGGCCGCGACGCGCGTGCCCAGTTGCTTCCGGAACTCGTGCCGGATGGCCGGCCAGCGCACCGGTAATAGCAGCAGAATGAGCAAGTGCAACACGATGATGACGACGAGCGGGATCAGCGCCACCAACGACATGCGGAAGAGATCCGGCGTTTCGCCGTGAATGAAGAAGTTCCACAGCAACAGCCCCGTGGTGGACACGAGCGCGATTTCCGGCAGCGTGTTCGCGAGCAAGCTCAGCGTTCCGCGAACGATGCGCTTGAAGCCCGTCGGGTGCGTGGCCTGGCGCTCGACCTCGGCGAGTGCTTCGATAACCGAGCGCGTGATCTTCTCGCGCCAGTCGAGTCGGCCCGCGGAGCCGACCGGGTCGGTGAGGAGCGTGAGCGGGAACCCCTTCGCTTCGCCCTCGACGAGCAAGCGGTTGGTGAGGGCCGTTGTGCGCTGATCGAGCACGCGCTCGCCCGCGGTCCGGGCACATTCCTGCACGAATGCCCCGAGGTTCCATTCCACCGGCGTTTCGACGCGGCCCCCGAGCAGTTTCCCCTTCAGGTTGCCGAACGGGATGCGGTCGCGCAGTCCGCTGCCCGCGTACCGCAGGCGCGTCGTGAGTTGCAGGTACGCGGCCATCAGCCCGCGGAACCGCTGTTGGTCCTCCACGCTGAAGTGGTGCTCCACTTCGGTCTGGTACGGCTCCAGCGTGCCGACGAGTACGTCCGCCTGCACGTCCGCTTCTTCGGCGAGCGTGCGTTCCCACGACGCTTTGACCTTTTCGGCTTCCGCGCTCAGGTCCGGCGGACGCACGGTTTCGGCCATGCGGGTGATCTGCACCAGGAGTTGGCCAACGCCGCGTGCTTTGACGGCTTCGATTTCGAGGCGCGTAAGCCCGAGTTCGAGCCAGTTGCGGAGCAGCCCGAACTGTTCGCCTTCCGGGAGATCGGCCGGTTTTGGCGGAAGTCCGCTCCCGCTGTGAACCTTGGCCGCATCGAGCCACAACTGGGCCGTTGTGCGGAACAGGAGCGGGTTCTGGAAGCCCTCGGCTTTTAGGTCGGCGAGGAGGTCTTCGTCCGGCTGAACGCCGCTCTCGCCGGTCACGCAGCGGTCCCACTTGTTCAGCACGAACGCGAACGCCCGGCGCTGGCGCTGTTCCTTGAACAGATCCCAGCCCAGACGGTCGTGGTACTTCTCCTGCGAGCCGACGTATAAGACGATGTCCGCGACCGGCAGGAGCGCGATGAGTTTGTCGCGGTTCGAGAGGTCGTTGGAGTCGATGTCGGGCGTATCGACGATGATCTTCTGTTCCAGGCCGGGGCGGTCGTGTTGCACGAGCCGGCACACGCGGAGCGCGGGGTCGAGGCGCTCGGATTTCACCGAGTGGTGGAAGTAGACCACGGGGTCTCGCGTGGTGGGGCGCGTGAACGACGCCTGGGCGATCGGCCCCCCCGCGAGCGCGTTGAGAAGCGTGGATTTGCCCACGCCGGTGCCGCCCATGAGCATGACGACAAGCAGCGGTTTCTCGACGTCGAGCGTTTCGGCCTGGCGCCGGAGGTCGTCGGCCAGCCCTTCGAGTTCCGCGCGCTGGATCATCGAGAGCGGGAACTTGCGCCGGCTATCGAGCCACGCGCGCAGCGGGCGCTCTAGCCCGCGCAAAAGGGGCGCGAGCGTCCGCAACAACGGCTGCGGCGCGGTTTCTGGCATTTCGGTATGCGGGGGGCTGGCACCGCCGGATTCTTCTTCAGCGCTCATGCGGTCGGCGGCTCCGTGGGCTGGCGAGTGGGGGACGTATTTCCCGGATTATCCGAGTTCGGCACCGGGGGCGGGGCGGGTTTCAAGGCGGTCAGTGCGGCGACTTTGGCGCTCACGCGGTCTTCCATCTGGCGGATGGATTCCGGTACGCGCCGCAGCACCTGCTGGAGCTTCTCGAACGACGTTCCGCCGGTCGTGGGCCATTCCGCGAGCCACGCGGCCAGCGGGGACGAGAGCGAAGTCGTGACCAACTGCTCGCGGTGGGAACGCACCCGGCGGCGCGCGCCTTCGGCCACCGCGCGCGTCGCGAGTTCCGCGAACTGGTGCGACGCCGACACGCCGAACGGGATGAGCAGCAGGAGCCACCCCGGGGGCCACGTGAAATAAACCACGCTACCGATGATCGTGAGATCGAGCGCGAGCTTCCCGCCGCGGAGCGTGTAAAGCAGGGCGGGGTTCTTCTCCAGGCCGTCCACGAGCGCCTTCCCCGTCTCTTCCAGGTCTTCGGATTCCTTTAGCTCGAAGGCCCGGAAATCGGTGGCGAAGCGGTCGCGCGCTTGAGGGCCGAGTTCCGAATCGAACCGCACCGCGATCTGCTTCCAGAGCGTGTGCGAACCGGACTTGCGGAGCGATTCCGCCTGGAGCATGTCGAGCCAGCCCGTGAGCGCGCCGGTGAGCACCGTTTGTTCCGAGAGGTTCAGCACGTCCGGACGGGCGAGGAGGCCAAAGACGTAATCTCGCGTCCAGCGGTACGGGGTGCGGAGCGCCCAGAAGATCCCGCCGATCACGCGCCCCCCACTGGGGAGTTCGAGTAGATCGGTTAGGCGCTCACGGAACCGGTCGAAGCGCCGGAACTGTTCGCCCGAAAGGTACTCGCGCCGGTACCGCTCCTCGAACGCGGTCTTCCCCGCGCCCACGGTCGCTTTCCAGGATTCGAGTTCCGTGAAGTCGCGCCGGGCGACGTCGAGCAGCCCGTCCCCGGCGGTGCTGAGGTACTTCGCGGCGTTGGTGACGGTGCGGGCGCGCGTGGCGTCGTCGCTCTCGCACTGCACCAGGATCTGGTTCAACAACTGCACGCGGTACCGCGCGCCGGCGCCGGCCGGGTCGGTCCGCTCGGCCATGCTCATGTGCGGGATCGCCACCACCGGCACCGCGGGCAATTCGCCATTGGGCAATTTCGGTAACCGGCCGAGAATTTCCTGGCGGAAGTGCTCGATGAAGGAGTCCGCGTCCTGGGCGCGCATCTTCGTGAGCGCTACGACGACCGCTTTGCCGGCTTTCACCAGCAGGTGCAAGAACTCCGTCGGGACCGCGTCGTTGTAGCGCTCGTCGGACGCGACGTACACGATCACGTCCGCGAGCGCCGCGACCTCCATGAGCCGCGCGACGTAGCCCTCGGACGCCCAGGTCGTCATGTCGGGGCAGTCCCAGATGACGAACTCGCCGAGCGGGTGCGTGTACCCGTCTTTTCCGCCGGCCGTGGGGGGCGGGGCGATGCGCTTCACCTGATAGACGTCTTCGTCCGCGCTCGCGGGCTTGTCCTGCGTGAGCCGGTGCATCTGGCCCATGAAACCGATGTAGCTGGGCCACTGGAAGGCCGGTCCCGGTGGCAGGAACGCCGTGGGGTGCCGGGTGAACCCGGCCTGCGGGTTCGCTTCGGCGACTTTATCACCGGCGAGGAAGTTCACCACCGTGCTTTTGCCCGCGCCGGCCCCGCCGACGACCGCGACGTGCAGCGGGCGCGTGGGCTGACCTTCGAGGAACGGCCCGATGACGTTGCGCGTGAGCGCGGACGCGAGCCGGAGCGTGCCCGCGTGGGCGGCCAGTTCGGGCTGCCGGCGACAGTGGTCTTCGAGCCAGCGGAGGTCGTCGGCCAACTGACCCACGGCCGAGCGGTGTTCGGTCGGTTGCATGGGGGTATTATTGCAGACTCGGTGCCGAACGGCCGGAGCGACGGGACCGGAAGTGTTTTTGACCGGATCGGCGGGTTAGTGCGTTCGAGGGCTTAGTTGCGCACCGTAGAAGAGCTTTTGACAGGATTAACGGGATAAACAGGATCAAAACGAAGCCGCGTTTTCCATCGTGTGAATCCTGTGAAGCCCATCAAAAGTGCTGCACCTCACGACCGGAACGCGCTTTTCTTGCTCGTATCGGGCGTTCGGTCGAGTGCGAACGCGGCCAAATCGACACTCGTTGGTTTGCCGGTGAGCAATTCGGTGATCGCTTGTGCGGTGCCGATCGAAAGTTGCACGCCGGCGCGGAAGTGCCCGCACGCAACGAACGCATTGTCCCATCCCGGTACGTTTCCGATGAACGGTAACCCGTCTGGTGAGCCGGGCCGCAAGCCGGCCCACGACATTTCGAGCGTCGCTTCGGCGAGTGGCGGAACCGTTCGGCGCGCGAACGCGACCAACTCTTCCACTCCCGCGGCCGTGGTTCGCTTCTCGAAGCCCGCTTCCGGTTCCTCGGTAGAACCGATGAGCGTGAGTCCGTCGCCGCGTGGGACGAGGTACCGTTTGCCGAGCATCAGCACGCGGGAACAACTCGGGCCTTTTAGAAGCGCAATCTGCCCGAGTACCGGGCGGACGTGCGGACGGTGACCGAGCGGGCGCAGGAGCAACTCGCTCCACGCGCCCGCAGCGAGCAGAAACCGCCCCGCGGTTACACGTCCCCCCCCTGCAAGTTGCACAGACGTAATACAATTTGCGCCGAGTTCCCACGCTTCGGCGCCGGTATTGGCGTTCAGACGCACTCCCACGCGCTCGCAAGCCGCGATAAGGGCACGCAAGTGACGCGGGTTGCGCACCTGAGCGCACGCGGGCAGCAGGTACGGCTCTCCTTCGACTTCGCCGAGCGGTTCGAGGCGCTTGGCACCAGCGAGTGACAGGCGCTCAAATGCGATGCCTTCCGCGTGCCACACGGTGGGGACGTCGCGGTCTTCAGGTTCGAGGAAATCGATCCCGCCGCAAAGCCGGTACCCGTTATCGATTCCTGTGAGTTCTCGCAGTTCGGCCGAAAAAGTGGGAAAGCGCACGGACCCGATCCCGCGGAGCTTGTCGGCCGGTGTCGCGGCGCGGTCGGGGTTACCGGGGGGGATGATCCCGGCTCCGGCCCACGACGCCTCTTTGCCGAAGTCGGACTGGTCGTAAACCGCGACCGACAGCCCTTCTTTCGCGAGAAAGTACGCGGAGGTGAGACCGATGATCCCGCCGCCAATAATCGCCACATCGGGGTGCTTCGCCATGATGCGGTTGTTGTAGCGGGCGCAGCGCCGGAATCGCGTATCGGGTCGCTAATCACCCCTAATGCGTACTCTTGGTAGCCGTGCGTGAATAGAGGCACGGTTTGGCGGGCGGTGTCACTGACCGGCACCCAGTTGCTGCAAAATGTATCGGGATTCGGCCCATCCCAGGTCCGCGGCCTTGGTGAGCCACATCACGGCTTCTGTCGCGTCCTTGGTCGTTTTTAGCCCTTCGATGTATCCAGCGCCGAGGATGTGCATGGCGCACGGGTTGCCGAGTTCCGCGCTCTTGTGGAGCCACTTCAGCCCCTCAACCGAGTCCTTCGAGACCCCCGCGCCGAGCAGGTAACAGTGCCCCATGTGGGCCATTGCTCCCGTGTTCCCGAGTTCCGCGCTCCGGCGGAACCACTTGACACCCTCCGTAGGATCCTTCGGCGCCCCCTCGCCGGCGACGTAACACCCACCCAGATTGTGCATGGCTTCGGTATTTCCGAGTTCCGCGGCCTTGCGGAGCCATTTGAGCGATTCTGTCGGGTTCTTCGCTACGCCCTCGCCATTGGAGTAACACGCACCCAGAGCACGCATGGCTTCAGTATTTCCGAGTTCCGCGGCTTTGCGGAACCACTTGAGCGCTTCGGCCGGGTCTTTCGGCACGCCCTCACCTTTGGCGTGGCAGGCACCCAAACCGCACATGGCGTTGGTGTCCCCGAGTTCCACCGCCTTGCGGAGCCACTTGATGGCTTCGGTCGGGTTCTTGGGTACACCGCCGTTGGTGTAACATAAACCCAGATGACCCATCGCTTTGACGCCGCCGAGTTCCGCGGCTTTGCAGAACAACTTGACCCCTGCAGTCGCGTCCTTTGCAACGCCCCGGCCTTCCAAGTAACAGCGCCCCAGGAGCCACATCGCATCCATGTTCCCGCATTCCGCGGCCTTGCGGAACCACGTCACGGCTTCGGTGGAGGCCGTCGGTGCGTCGGTGCTCTCTTGTAGAAACCGGGCATAAAGGACCATCGCCTTGCTCGAGCCGCGTTCGCCAGCGACTTTCCACACGGGGGCCTGCTTCTCGCCCCGCGTTCTGAGAAAACCGACCGTATTTCGGTTCTCGTACCAGCACCGTTCCAGGACGGCGTAGTCTTCCGAGACCCCGTCGTCGGTCGGCGGCTCGGGCGCGTTCGCCTGGGGCGCTGTCGGATTCGGGTCGGGGGCGGGTTCCTGGCGCTGGCACGCGCCAGCGGAGAGGAGCGCGAGGAGGAGTGAGGCACGCTGTGCGTGCCGGCGCGTGAGGGCGTTCGTCATTGGGAGTACACGGGCTGGAATGGGAGCGAGCATACTTGCGTCACGGTTGTGACTTGAAGAATCGCGTTTGGGCTCGCTCACGGAAGCACGCGCCTGAAATTCCGGGGCACGGGCGTCGTACATGGTGCGAAATACCTGGAAAACAGTAGCTCACCCCGCGAACGAGTAACCGCGTATTGCCGCCCGAGCCCGAAATTGCAATCTGAGAAGATCCCTGCAGGGTCGTTTAGTTCGTTGGTCTCGGCAGTTGGGTAAAGTTCGGGTATTTCGTCGCCGGTCCTCATATCGGAGACCGGTATGGAAGTCGCGCCGTCGCTGGCCGATGTTCTGGCCACGATTCCCGATCCGCGCGATCCGTCGGGTCGCCGATACCCGCTCCCGGTGTTGTTGAACCTCATGGTCGTCGGCACCCTCGCGGGCATGCGGTCTCTGGAAACCGTCGCCCAGCTTGCACGCGACCACGGAACTCCACTGGCACACGCCCTCGGGTTCCGGTCCGCCAAGACCTCGTGAAAAACCACCCTCTCCAACCTCCTGCGCCGGCTCGACGCCGGTGCCCCGCGCCTGCTATCCCTGAACCGCACGCGCTAGTCCACCGAGAACAACCTGCACCGGGTTCGCGACGTCACCCTCGGTGAGGACGCGAGCCGGGCTCGATGCGGCACCGGCCCGCAAATCCTGGTGCCGACTCGCAACGCCCTGACGCACCTCCTGACCACCGCCAAGCGCCCCAACTTCGCGGCCGCGCTCCGACGATTCGCCGTTCGACCACTCGAAGCGCTTCGACCCACAAACACAACCACACGTTCGACCGAGAACTAAACGGCCCTGGCAGGTCGGGTAACTCGGCTGGACACCGCCGGTGGGCGTGATATGAGGGGCGTCAATTGGCCCCGCGAACCGGCGGAGAATAGCAATGCGCGGAATGGGCTCTCTGGGTCTCGTTGCAGTCGGGCTGGCCGTCGGCATGGCGGCCACGATGTTCTACTTCGGTCAACCCCGGCCCGCGGCCGCGGCGTCCAACGACCGCTTCCAGGACTACATCATGGCGACCGGCGCCGTGTCGGTGAACCCGCGCGTTCAGACCGACGGCGTCTGGCTCCTCGATTACAAGGCCGGCAAGTTGCTCGGCACCGTCATCGACCGCACGCAGGGGAAGATCGTCGGCTGGGCCGAGGTCGATCTCACCACGGAATTCGGGCTAAAGGCGCAGCAAGACGTTCACTTCATGATGACCACGGGTTACGTCACACAGGGCCAGTCGGCGCTGTACCTGTCGGAAACGAGCACCGGGCAGTTCGGCGTGTACACGATGGGACCGGGCGCGAACGGCAACGGGATCGTCATCCGCCGGCACGACATGACGAAGTTCCGCCAGCAGGTCGCCGCACAACCGCAGGTCGGTGTTCCGCCAGCGGCTCCTCTTCCGGGTGCCGGCGCCGCGATTCCGGGCCTCCCGGACCCGTCGACTCCGAACAAAATGCCGTAACCCTTGTGGTACCGATCGGAGCGAACACCCACGGTTTGCCGTGGGTGTTCGCGTTTCTACTGTTCGCGTTTCTACACTAAACGCAGCGAACCGACCGCACTTTCTCCCCGCACGAGCCGGGCGATGATCGACGTTCACATCCACGCCGTTCCGCCGAACCTGCCGGGGGTGGGGTCGCTCTCACCGCTGCTCCGCGAGCCCCCGGAGCGCGTCGCGGCCGAGTTGCGGCGCGAGATGCAGACCGCGGGCGTGTCCCACGCCTTCGCGATGGGGGCGTGGAGCGCGGGGGACGACGACCCGCTCGGCATCAACAGCACGCTGGAGATCACCCCGTTCGTTCCCGGTCTGCGCCCCATCGGGATCGCGGACCCGACGCGGACCGACGCCGAGCACTTCCGCAAGGTGGAACAGCTCCTCGCGAACGGGGCCGTTGTCGCGCTGAAGGGGTACCTCGGGTACCTCCACTTCGAGCCGGCCCACCCGAACTACCAGCGGTACTACGAGCTCGCGGCCCGGTATCGGGTTCCCGTGATGTTCCACACCGGCGACACGTATTCGCCGCAGGCGAAACTGAAATACGCGCACCCGCTCGGCGTCGACGAGGTCGCGGTCGATCACCCGGAGTGCCGGTTCGTGATGTGTCACCTCGGCAACCCGTGGATGACCGACGCGGCCGAGGTGATCTACAAGAACGTCAACGTCTGGGCCGACCTCTCCGGTCTCCTGGTCGGTGACGACGGGAGTTTCGCTTCGGAGGAGGGGCGCGACGCCGCGTCCGAACTCGCGCACGGCATCCGGCGCGCGATGAAGTATTCGGAGCGCCCGAACCGGTTCGTGTACGGCACCGACTGGCCGCTCGCGCCGATGGCCGCGTACCGCGAGTTCATCCGAGATGCCGTGGCCCCCGAGTACCACGAGCAGGTTTTCGAGGAGAACGCCCGGCGCTTGTTCCGCCTGGGCTGAGTGCCTACCCACCCGCGCCCGCGTCGCCCGTGCCCCGAGAACGCCCGGTTCCGACGCGCCAACTTAACACCGCAAACGGAACTCGCCCCGAGCAAGGTGTTGCGGTCCGCCGCGCTCTGCCGTACCCTCTGGTTCTCGCCTCGTTAACTCCCACCCCGTAGGAACTCATCACCCATGAAGAAGATCACCCGCCGAAGCGCCCTTAAATCTGGTGCCGGCGCGATTGCCGCGCCGTTCGTGTGGCGGCTGCACGCGCACGCGGCGCCGAGCGAAACCGTTCTGCACGCGAGCTTCGGCGCCAGCGGCATGGCCGGGGCCGACATCAACGATCTGACCAAGGGTAAGCACCTGAAACTCGTCGCGGTCGCGGAGGTCGACGAGAACCGCGTGGGGAACATCAAGAAGAAGTTCCCCTCGTGCGTCATTTACAAGGACTACCGCCAGCTCCTCGACAAAGAGAAGAGCCTCGACTCGGTGAACGTGTCCACGCCCGACCACATGCACGCGCCGATCACGATGCGCGCCATGAACCGCGGGCTGCACGTGTACGGGCAGAAGCCGCTGACTCAAACGATCCATGAGGCGCGCCGCATCACCGAAGTGGCCGCCGAGAAGAAGCTCGTCACCCAGATGGGCATCCAGATCCACTCGCACCCGGTCCACAAACTCGTCGTCAAACTGGTGCAGGACGGGGCCATCGGGAAGGTGAAAGAGGTCCACTCGTGGAGCGGCAAGTCGTGGGGCGATACGGCCCCGAAGCCGGACAAGAAAGACCCGGTGCCCGCGGGGTTCGACTGGGATCTGTGGCTCGGGGTCGCGAGCGAGCGCCCCTTCATTGGTGGCGACTACTACCACCCCGGAAACTGGCGGAAGCGGCTCGACTTCGGCACCGGCACGTTCGGTGACATGGGGTGCCACATCCTCGACCCGGTGTTCGGCGCGCTCGGCGTCGGGAACCCGCTCACGGTCCGCTCCGAGTTGGCCGCCCCGAACGACTACAACTGGACGCTCGACGTTCAGGTGAAGTACGTGTTCCCGGGAACGAAGTTCACGACCGATACCGTCGCGCTGACGTGGTACAACGGCAAGGTGCTTCCGCCGGCCGAGGTGCAGAAGTTGGTGGGCCGCAAGTTGAACGACCAGGGCTCGATCTACATCGGCGAGAAGGGTGTGATGTATTCGCCGTACATCGCCGCGCCGGTGCTGCTGCCGGCGGACGGCTACAAGGATTTCAAGATGCCCGAAATCAAGGGCGATGACCACTACCTCCAGTTCGTCGAAGCGGTTCGCGGGAACGACAAGACGTCGGCCCCTTTCAGCTACTCCGGCCCGCTCACGGAAATGGTGCTCCTCGGGTGCCTCTCGACCCGGTTCCCCCAAACCGACCTGAAGTGGGACACGAAGGCGCTGAAGTTCACGAACAACGACAAGGCGAACGCCTTCGTGAAGAAGGAATACCGCAAGGGGTTCGAGGTCGAAGGGCTGTGAGTTCGCTGCGGCGCGGAGACCAAGTTCCCGCGCCGTCAGTTTTCGTGAGGAAGACAGAACCGCGGATGAACGCCGAAAACGCAGATCAGAAGAGCAGGGGACAGAAGTCAGAAGGCAGAGAATAGAGATCGTCTTTGTAGCCCCGTGGGGGCGCAGGAGAGTAGCCAGGGGTGAAGCGATAGCGCAACCCCTGGCGAGCTTCCCCCTCGCAACAATACCGCGCTCCCGGTGTTAGGGGTGCTTCGATGTCCACCAGGGGTTGCGCTATCGCTTCACCCCTGGCTACTCTCCTGCGCCCCCACGGGGCTTAAAAACCCAAACACGGACAATCTTCGGTCGGCCATCGGGTTCGCGATCACTTCACCAGTTCCGGGAGGTATTTCACCGGGAGCGTGCCGTGGCTGAGCACCTCTTCGTGGAACTTGCCCAGGTCGAACGCATCGCCCCGCTTGCGCTGCACGTCCTGGCGGAGCCGGTAGAACGCGGTGCGGCCCACAAAGTAGGTCGAGAGCTGCGTGCTGCTCTGCTTCGCGCGGGCGACCTTGCCCACCGCTTCCGCTTCGGTCTGGAACCCGCGCCCCACCAGGAGCTTCATCGCGTCGTCGTCGGTCAGGTTCGCGCAGTGCATCTTGTTGTCCAGGATCGCGTTCAGCACCGCACGAATGTAGAATTTCAGTTGGTGCAAGCGCAGTGACAAGTCGCCGTCGCCGTACCCCTGGTCGAGCATCATCTGCTCGGTGTACACGGCCCAGCCTTCCGCGAACGACCCCGACCACAGCACCTTGCGCACGAGCGACGGGTTGCGGTTCGAGTACGCAAGTTGGACGTAGTGCCCCGGGTACGCTTCGTGGATCGTGAGGATCTGGAGCATCGCCGAGTTGTACTCGCGGAAGAACGTCGCCTGGCGCGCCGGGGGCCAGTCTTTGGGCGGGGGGGCGACCGCGTAGAGGCTGTTGGCCTTCGGGTCGAGCGGCGGGGCCGGGTTCAGGTACGCGGCCGAGAACCCGCGCTGGAACTCGGGCATCGCGATGATCTGGCACGTGTCCGGGTCCGGGAGCGTGAGGATCTTCTTCTCCCGAATGAAGTCTTTGATCTTACTCACGGTTTTCTTCGCGTCGTCGACGATCGTCTCGGGCTTGCCGTGGTCCTTGCCGAGTTCATCGAGCACGGCCTTGATCGTCGCGTGGCGGCCGGTCGCATCATCGGGCGGTAGCACTTTGCCCGGGAACAGTTTGCTCCAAAGCTGCTTGGCGACGTAGTACATCTCGCGCTCGACGCGGTCCGCTTCCGCTTCCGCGATCTTCACCACCTCGTCCGCGGTGAGACCGGCGTCGAGTTCGAGTTCCAGTTTCTTGGCGAACTTCTCTTTACCGAGGCGCCACTCGCCCTTTGATTTCGGGAGCAGCTCCTTTTCGAGCCACGTCTGGTAGTCCTTGAGGGCCTCAACTGCGGCCTTGCACGGCGTCGCGAGCGGTTCGGAGCCGGGCGTCTCCTTCGCGAACTCGTAAATGTCTTTCTCGTAGAACGCGATCGCGCCGATGTTCCGCTTGATCGCGACCTCTGTGAGAATGGCCGGCGGGTTCTTCAGCCCGGCTTTGGCAGCGGCTACGATCTTCGGGATGTGCTTGATGCGCTTGGCCGCGTTCTCGACGTTGCGCTCGCGCGGGAGCGTCGACTGCGTGAGCAGGAGGAACACGCTGTCCGAGATGTACTCGCCGTAGGTCCGCGGGTCGTACTCGAACCGGTTGTCGTTCTCTGCGGACCAGAGTGCGTAGTTGAGGGTGTGCGCCCAGATGCCGTAGTCGATCCGGCCGTCCTGTGAGAGTTTCTTGACGTCGATTTCCTTCGCGAGCGTCGCGACGAGCGCCTTGGCGCGGGCCACGTCCTTGGCACGGGCCTCGGGCGAGAGATCGTCGAGCTGGTCGTCGAAGTCGTGGTTGCCCTGTTGAGTTGCGAACAGCGGGTGCTTCTGAAACTCTTCGTCGAGGTAGCTCTGGAACAGGCTTTTGAGGCGCGTGTCTTCCGCGGCCGGTTGCGCCGCGGGGGCATCGGTGGGCGAAATCATGACTCCGATCCCCAAAAGGGCGACGGCGGGGAACAACAAGCGTGACATCAGCGGCTCCTGCGCGGTAGTGGCGTCTTCGCCAGACTACAACCCGGTGGCGCGAATGTCCGCCGTCCGACGCACTGGTGAGTGGAAGTGAGGGATCCGTCAACGGGACAGTGTGGAGAGAAATCCGCCGCGGATGAACGCAGCGGATTTTTTCTAGGCCGGCAAACCTCGCTGGTGAGGTCGCAATTCACCGGTGAATCGCGTGAGTGGACGGTTGCTCATGCGATCTATTTCAAGCCGGTTTCGATCGTCACCAGCGAGGTTTGCCGGCCTAGATTTTTTCGGCTTCTGGAGAGCTGGACCTCATTCTGTGTCCGCCCCAACCGCCTCGTTCGGGCAGGCACCTTTAAACAACTGCCCCGCTGTCGGTGACGGGCGGTTAGCGAGGGCTTTTCCCGGTACTCTCGCGCCGGCCGTGCCCGTGATGTAGGTCGGGCCGCGTTGACGGGTTACAGGGTCGGGCCGATGGACCACGGGGCGAATTCTTCTTCGCCGACGCCGTTGAGTTCGCTCTTGGTCTTCTCGCCGCTCGCGACCGAGAGCACCTTCTCGAAAATCTCTTGGCCCACGGCTTCCACCGACACTCCGGTGAGAACCTTGCCGGCGTCGATATCCATGTCGCCGATCATGTGCGTGTAGAGCGGCGTGTTCGTGGCGACTTTCACGCACGGGGCCGGCTTGCACCCGAACACGCTCCCGCGCCCGGTCGTGAACACGCACACGTTCGCGCCGCCGGCCACGATGCCGGTCATGCTCACGGGGTCGTAGCCCGGGGTGTCCATCACCACGAACCCCTTCGCCGTGACCGGTTCCGCGTACCGGTAGACGTCCACCATCGCGGTGCCGCCGGCCTTCGCGATCGCGCCCAGCGACTTCTCGTAGATCGTCGTGAGTCCGCCTTCTTTGTTCCCGGGGCTAGGGTTGTTGTTGATTTCGGCCCCGAACATCGACGTGTACCACTCCCACCACTTGATCCGCTCGACCAGTTTCTCGCCGACCTCTTTCGATACGGCGCGGCGCGTGAGGATGTGCTCGGCACCGTAGATTTCGGTCGTTTCGCCCAGAACGCTCGTGCCGCCCTGCTGAACCATCATGTCACTGGCGACGCCCAGAGCCGGGTTCGCGGTCACCCCACTGTTGCCGTCCGAGCCGCCGCAGTTCGTACCGAGGATCAGGTGCTTGGCGGGGAGTTGCACGCGGCGCACGTCGTTCACGCGAGGGAGCATCTCCGCGACCGCCTGAACGCCGGCTTCGACGGTTTTGCCGATCCCGCCGCACTCCTGAATCGAAAGCGCGAGTGGCGTGCCCTTCTTACCGTCGAGTTGGAGCAGGTTCAGCTTCTCGTTTTCGATCAAGTGGGACGCCTGAACGATTTCGCACCCCAATCCAACGAGCAGATACGCCGCGACGTTAGGGTGACGGGCGAAGCCCGCGAGCGTGCGGTCGAGTTGCTGGTGGTCCGGGCCGTCGAACTGCATCCCGCAGCCCTGCCGGTGAACGATCGCGATCACGCCGTCCACGTTCGGGTAGTCCTTCAGCAGGCCCAGTGCGCGGACGCGGTCCGCGATGTACTTACTCGTGCTGGCGGAGCAGTTCACGGTACTGATGACCGCCAAATAGTTGCGCGTCCCGTACCGTTGGTGGGGCGCCCGCCCCTCGCCGCGGTCGAACCCCATGAACGTGCGGTACTCGGCCGGCGGGGGCAGCGGTGCGGGGATCTGGCTCGCGTAGGCGTAGTCGCGCTCGAACGCGCCGGCGGTCACATTGTGGACGTGGACGTGCTCGCCCGGGGCCACGTTGCGCCCCGCGAACCCGATCACTTGGCCGTACTTGTGAATCGGATCCCCTTCTTTGATCGGAACAACCGCGAACTTGTGCCCCATCCCGATGCCCTTGGCGAGCGTGAACGTGCCACCATCGAATGCGAACGTGGTGCCGGACGGGATCGGCTTGCGGGCGACCGCGACGTTGTCCTGCGGGCGGAGGTGAACGGCAAACTCACTGATCGGAACGGCCATTTCCGGCTCCAAGGGGAGAGAACGTCCGGGACATTCTCGAAGGGTGTGTGAAGTTCAACTTAGCGGTTCGTGAGCGGGTGTGTAAATGGAACCGCGGGGCGATTCCAGCTCAGGTTCGCGCGGTGGGAGCGTGTCTGTCGTGTCGGGTTTAGTGGTTGTACCGCTCGCCCGGCGCCGAAACGAAAACGGATCGATTTGAGTCAGTGGGGCGCGTTGCGATGAGGCGCACGGGGGGTAGAATATCAAAACTCCGTAACCCCCACCGTGTCCGATCCTGGCGCGTCCTTCTATCTTGACGGCCAACACGGGGTTAGTTGTCATGGGCGCAATTTCAATCGGCCGCGGGTCGCGGAAAGGTCGGGCGATGGATAAGGCACTCTGCTTTGGGGCACTTGGTGTTGGTGCCCTCATGCTGTTGGTGTTCCTGCTCGATCTGGTCGCCAAGGTTCCGTTCGGCGGCGGCCCGTTCGTTATCGTCGATATTTTTGGTCTGCTCGCATCCGCAGTTGTGGTTTATCTCGGGTGGAACGCTTCCCGCGACCTGAAATAACTGGCGGAATCGACCATCGGTCGAAAACGAGTGCGAACAGGAAGGGGGTAATGACCTCTTCCTGTTGTGTTTTTAGTGCTTGGCCTCAACACGTGTCAGTTCAACCACGGCCTGAATCAGCCCATCTTCTGTGAAGGTTTTGGCTTCAGCCGCAACTGGAAGTCCCAATTCACGGATCGCGTTGCCGGTTTCCGGGCTAATCGCAACGAGGCAGACATCGCCGCGCTCGACGCGCCCGCGAATCGTTTCGTCAAAGCTAGCGATCACTCCACGCGCAATGTTAGAGCTGGGTAGTGTGACGTAACGGATTTCCCCGCGCCGGAGTGAGTCGAGAACGGTCGCGCTGAGGGTCGTTACGTCCACCTGGTCGTACACCGCGATTTGGTCCACGGTCGCGATCTTCGCGAGTTCGTCGCGGAGCAGTTCGCGCCCGCGGTTGGCTCGCGCGAGCAGCACGCGCTGGCCCACAACATGAGGCTTCAGTGCTTCGACCAGCCCTTCGGACGAGAAGTTGGTCGCGGGGACGATGTCGGCTCGGAGCCGGTATTCGCGGAGCACATCGGCCGTTTTGGGGCCGATCGCGGCCAGTTTGATGTGACCCAAATCGCGCAGGTCGCGCCCGACGGCGTCGAGTCGGCGGAGCAGGGCGTGGACCCCGTTCGCGCTCGTGAACACGAGCCAGTCCCACTCGCCGCGTCGAATCTGCTCCAGCCCGCGATCAACGAGTGTGAAGTCGTCGCGCTCGCGAATTTCTACCGCGTGCAGGCGCGAAACGACCGCGCCGAGGAGTTCGAGCTTTCGCACCATGCCCGAAGCTTGGTGCGCGGGCCGCGTGACGAGTACGCGCTGGCCGAACAGCGGGCGGTTCTCGAACCACGGTTGGGGCGCGCGGTGCGCGACGGTGTCACCGACGAGGATCAGGCCCGGGGCTTCCAGTCCCGCGTGGCGCCGGGCTTCTTCGAGGTTGCCCAACGTGGCGGATACCGACCGCTGCTCACCCGTTGAAGCCCGTTCGATGATTGCCGCGGGCGTGTCGGGAGCTTTCCCGTATTTGAGTAACTCGCCGACAATTACCGGGAGCCGGGCGATTCCCATGTAAATCGCCAGCGTGCCCGGGAACGCGGCGAGCGCCTTCCAATCGAGCTTATTGCCGGGCTTGTTGGGCAGTTCATGCCCGGTGACGAGAGCGATACTGCTCGCGTACATCCGATGCGTGAGTGGGATTTCCAGATACGCGCCCGCGGCCAGTGCTGCGGTGACGCCGGGCACGATCTCGTAAGTGAGGCCGGCCGCGCGGAGCGCTTCGGCCTCCTCGCCCCCGCGCCCAAAGATGAGCGGGTCGCCGCCCTTGAGCCGCACGACGGTTTTACCCGCGTTGGCGGTTTCGATGAGCTTCTTGTGGATGTGTGGGTACTTGTCCGGGTGGTTCCCGGGCAGGTCGCGCACGCAGAGGCGCTCGGCGTGCGGCGGCGCGAGGTCGAGTAAGCGCTCGGGGACGAGTTGGTCGTAGAGCACCAGGTCGGCGCGCCCCAACACCTCGGCACCGCGGACGGTGAGTAGACCGGGGCTGCCGGGGCCGGCGCCGACGAGAAACACGAACGGGTTCGCGGGGTCTGGGGTCATAGCGCTCAGAAGGCGGCGGGTGGGGACGGGCGCCGTCCCACCTTTCGCTCTCCGCCTTCAATTACACGGCCACTTCGTCGGCCGCTTCGGAATCGGTGTCTTCGCTCGGGTCGAACCCGGGGAACTGGTGGCAGATGAGGATGCCCACCATATACAGCCCGAACATCGGTACGAACAGGTAGAGCATCGTGATGACGTCGGGCGTGGGCGTGATGATCGCCGCGAAGAACGCGATGATGATGCACGCATAGCGCCACTTGGTGAGGTAGTCCTCGGCGGTAAAGATCCCGATCCGGTTCAGGAACACCATCACGAGCGGGGTCTGAAACGAGACCCCGAACACGAGCGGCAGGATGATCGCGAGGCTGAGCCACTCGTTGAGCCGGATGTCCGGGTCGAACCCGAGGATCTCGTTAAATTTCAGGAGCGCTTTCACTGCCCCCGGGAGGACGACGAACTGACAGAGAACGACGCCGGCGATGAAGAGGAACACACTCGGCCCGAAAAAGAGGTAAGCGTACCGCTTTTCGTGCGGGTACAGGCCCGCGCCCACGAACGCCCAGAACTGGTACAGGATGAACGGGCACGCGATGACGACCCCGCACAGGAGCGACACCTTGAAGTACACGACCATCGATTCTTGCGCGCTCAAGGTCGTCAGGTACTTCTTGCTCTCCATCAGCCCCTCGCCCTTGCTGCTCAGGTTGCTGATGTGCGCCGGGTAGACTTTGAGTTTAACGGGCAGTTCCTCAGGCGCATCAGCTTTGGGCGCACCGAAGGCCGGAGTTAGTGCCTTCACGGGGATGAACACCGGCATCTCCTCGGGCGCGCCGAGGAGCTTGCGCCGTTCCTCGGCCGTCAGCGCGCTGAGGTTGTACTCGTTTTCCTCTAACTTCTGACGGACCCTTGCGATTTCTTCCGGGGTGGAATCGGTGAGCTGCGCCAGTTTTTCGTCGGCCGACTTCTTTGCCGCCCGGAAATAGAAGTCCCGCGTCTGTTGTTTGACGGGTTCGGTAATGACGTCCAACATGGGCATCCCGATGCCGATGTTGTCGTTCCCGACCGATTTCCCGACGAAGTCCAGAACGAAGCCGATCACCAGGAAGAACAGCAGCCACTTCAGCGCGTTCAGCATCCGGTAGCGGAGTTCCTCAATGTGCTCGCCCAGGGACATCCGCGTGTCCTTGAACATGTCATCGGGGTACTCGTCGTACTTTTTCGCGAGCGTTTGAATCGCTTTGGTGGGCATGACGCCGAACCCCGCGCTGGGATAACCCAACCCGAGGCGAAGGTGCCCGACCGGTTGGCAAAAGTGGGTGCGTGCGGAAGGTCAGGGATTATCGTATGAAGCGGGACGCGGGTACACAAGACAAGCTCGGGGACCGTGCAGAGAGGATGGGGTAAGGTGTCGGGTAACCGGTGCCGGGAGTTCCGGTCGCACGGGTGCTGCGCAGGGGCATTGGGCCGGGTATTTGCTTCGAGGTAGAGTGGGGCTGGACTGAAGGGCGATAATGCCCTTGCGAACGGATTCGTGCGTTTCAGGAGCGAGCCATGCGCCGGCGCTTAATTGTCATGTCCCTGATCGCGTTGGCCGGATGCAACCGGTTCGCGGGACCGCGGGAGACCCGTCAGTTGGACCGCGCCGACGGGCGCGCCCCGGACGGTACCCGTTACTCGATCGACGAGCAGAAGATCCGCGGGCGCGAGCGGCTCTCGATCTCGGAAGACGATTTTCGCATCGGTCCGAAGGGTTTCATCGATCGCCCCAGTCCCACCGGGCGCTAACCGGAACGGGTATAATCGTCGCATGACGCTCGACCGCGACGCCATTATCGGTTCGGTGCTCGGTCTCGCGGTCGGCGACGCGCTGGGGTTGCCGTGCGAGAACTTGTCCCCACGGCGCGCGAAGAAACTGTTTCCGCACCTCGATCGCTACCAATTCTTCTTCCGCCGCGGTCTATTTTCCGATGACACCGAGCACTCGTGCTTGACCGGACAGGCGCTGCTGGTTTCCGGTGGGGATGCTGTGAAATTCCAGCGCGACCTCGCGCGCCGGCTCCGCTGGTGGGCCGCAGGGATACCGGCCGGGACTGGGCGCGCCACGATCCGCGCGTGCGCGAAGTTGTGGCTCGGCTGGGCGCCGGACCGGAGCGGCGTCTTTTCGGCTGGTAACGGTCCGGCGATGCGTGTGCCGATTCTCGGTTTGTGCTTCGGGCCAGACCCCGAACGCTTGAAACACTTCGTGCGCATGTCCACGCGCATCACACACACCGACCCGAAAGCCGAAGTGGGGGCACTCGCGGTCGCGTGGGCTACTTACCACGCGGCTAAAACTCGAACGGAAACTTTGTCGGAACCGGCACAATTCCTGGCGGAACTCCGCGAACTACTCGGTGTCGAGCCGGCCGCGGAGCCGTTACTCGAATCGCTCGAAGTGGCTGGGAAGAATTTACATTTGGGGCGAACGACAGAAGAATTTGCGCTCGACCTCGGGTTGAAACGCGGTGCCACCGGTTACATGTACCACACGGTTCCGGTGGCGCTGTATGCGTGGTTGCGGTACCCGGACGACTTCCGCACAGCAGTTCAGTCGGCGATCCGATGCGGTGGGGACACGGACACGACTGCGGCGATTACGGGGTCACTCGTCGGTGCTCGGGTCGGCAAAGCGGGCATCCCGGCGGAGTGGCTTCGCGGAGCGATCGACTGGCCGCGCTCGGTTCGGTGGGTGGAGAAACTCGCCGGCCGCGTCGCGGAGGGAAAGTGGCTGAGCACTCCTCAGCACGCTGAGCCGCTCGCGGTGTGGGCGCTGCCGATCAGGAACGCGGTGTTCTTTGTGTGGGTGCTGGTTCACGCCGCCCGACGGCTGCTCCCACCGTATTGACCGGTCCGTTCGCGCGGAGAAATACGGGCCGGGCGGGGATTTCGTTGCCTTCTTGCAGCGCGGCGCGCACCATGAGCGTATCCGCTGCACATCACTCGTTAGCCGGAGGTCCGTCATGGGGCTGCGTGATTGGGTGTCGGGGCAGTTCATCGACATCATTGAGTGGACCGAACCGAGCCAGAACGAGATCCTCGCGCACCGGTTCACGCGCCACAAAAACGAGATCAAGAACGGCGCCAAACTCGTTGTGCGCGAGGGGCAGGCCGCGGGGTTCGTGAAGGAGGGGCAACTCGCAGACGTCAAAGTGCCGGGCATGTACACGCTCGACACGAAGAACATGCCCATCCTCTCCACCATCCTCGGGTGGAAGTACGGGTTCGAGTCGCCGTTCAAGTGCGAGGTGTACTTCATCTCCACGCGACAGTGGACGAACCAGAAGTGGGGCACGCAGAACCCGATCATGTACCGCGACCCGGAGTTCGGCCCGGTGCGGCTGCGGGCGTTCGGGAATTACGCCTTTAAGGTCACCGACCCGGGCACGTTCCTGAAGGAGCTCGTTTCGACCGACCCGTCGTTCGAGCTGTACGAGATTTCCGCACAGTTCCGCAACGTGGTCGTGTCGCGGTTCATCGACGCGCTCGGTGCGTCGCGCATCCCGATGCTCGATCTCGCGGGGAACTACGAGAAGGTCGGGAAGATCGCGCTCGAGCGCATCGCGCCGGAAATGGCGAAGATGGGCGTCTCCCTGACGCAGTTCTTCGTCGAGAACATCTCCCTTCCGCCCGAGGTCGAAGCGGCCCTCGACAAGCGCTCGCAGATGTCGGTGCTCGGCAACCTCGATCAGTACACGAAGTTCCAGACGGCCGAAGCGATCCCCACGGCCGCGGCGAACCCGGGCGGTTTGGCCGGGATGGGTGCGGGCCTCGGTGCGGGACTGGCCGTGGGGCAGCAGATGGGTGGGGCTTTTGCCGGTGCAGCGGGGGCGCCGGGCGTTGTGACGCCCGGCAACACGACTTCCCCCGCCACCGCGAGCGCTCCGCCCCCACTCCCGACCGCGGTCACGTTCCATGCGGCAATCAACGGTGCCCAGGCCGGGCCGTTCGATCTGGCAACACTGGCCGCGCACATCAATTCGGGCACCATCAATCGTGCTTCACTGGTGTGGAGGCCGGGCATGGCGGGTTGGGCCGCGGCTGAAACCGTGCCCGAACTGGCCTCACTCTTCGCTGCGGCACCGCCGCCACTTCCGGGGTAAGCTCAAAATCCCAAATCCGAAATTCAAAAAGAGGCAGCGGTTGTCTTCTTTTTGAATTTCGTGCTTCGAGTTTCGATTTTGATATGAGCACACCTCCTCCGCTCCCGTCGTCCGATCCGCCCCCGCTGCCCCCTGCGACCAAACCGCAGGTGGACAAGGAACCGACGGTTTCGAGCGCGCCCCCGAAGGGCAAACTCTTTCCGTGCTTGAATTGCGGAGCGAAGGTCGAGTTCGATCCGCGTGAGCGCGCACTCAAGTGCCCGTACTGCGGTCACACGTCGGACGTCGAAGCGGGCGGCGCGGAGGTCGAGGAGCGCGACTTCAACGAGTACGCCAGCAAGCTCGTGAAGGGCAACGTCGGTGGGATCGCGGGGCGCTCCACACAGACGAAGTGCAGCGGGTGCGGGGCGATGGTGCTCCTCGAAGATAAAGTCGTCACGGATATTTGTCCGTTTTGCAGTACGCACCTCGAGAACAAGCCCGAAGTCGTTGAGGGGATGCTCCCGCCGGAGTCGGTGATCCCGTTCGCGGTGGACTTGCGGGCGGCGCGCGAGTCGTTCGACAAATGGCTCCACGGGCTCTGGTTCGCGCCAACGGAACTGAAGAAACTCGCGAACCTGGGTCAACTCGCCGGCGTGTACCTGCCGTACTGGACCTACGACGCGATGACGTACACGAAGTATCGCGGGATGCGCGGCGACGACTACCAAGAAACGGAGTATTACACCGAGAAAGATAACAACGGGAACGAGGTCGAGCGCAGTCGCACGGTGACGAAAACGAACTGGTACCCGGTTACGGGTGAGGTGCAGCACTTCTTCGACGATATGCTCGTGTGCGGCTCGAAGAGTATCCCCGCGCACCTCATCAGCGGACTCGAACCGTGGGACACGGGGGAACTCGAACCTTTTCAGGATTCGTTCCTCGCAGGTCTGAAGACGGAACGGTACGCGGTGGATCTGAAAGACGGCCTCGTGGTCGCGAAGGAGATGATGCAGCCGAAAATCCGTCACCTCATTGTGCGGGACATCGGCGGCGACCACCAGCGCATTGAAATGACCGATACGCGGTACCTCGGTATCACGTTCAAGCACTGCTTGCTCCCCGTGTGGCTGGCGAACTATCACTACCAACAGAAATTGTTCCAGATCCTTATCAACGGGCGCACGGGTAAGGTGTCCGGCGAGCGGCCGTGGAGCTTCTGGAAGATCTTCCGGCTCGTCGCGGCTATTTTGATCGTCATCGGGGTGATTGCCGCCGTGGTGATGGCGACATCGAAGAAGGGCGGGAGCGAAGCGCCGAAGGCTCCCCAAAACCGGAAGGCGGCGCTGGGAGTTGTGCCGCCCGCATTTGCAGCCGTTGATGCACACACCGGGCACCAGAGTTTACCAAGTTCGAGGAGGCGACATGGCGGGGCGGATCGGGATGCGGACGGGCGAGGCACTCGTCGAGGGCGACAAGGACTACCTCTGCGCCGAACCGGAAATCGTCATCGGTGAATTGGACGGCCCGGTGGGAACCGCGCTGGCCACGCTCGTCGGCGATCAGACGAAGGGGCACACGAAGGTGTTCGCGATCCTGAACAGTGACGTTCAGGTGCGCCCCGCGACGCTGATGGTGAGCAAGGTGACCGTGGCCAGCTCGCGGTACACGAACATCCTCATGGGGAGCGTTCAGGCGGGCATCGCGAACGGCGTTCTCGACGCCGTTCGTGCGGGCATCATCCCAAAGGAAAAAGCCAACGATCTGGGTATCATTTACTCGGTCTGGCTCGACCCATCGGTGCTCGCCGTCGATCCCAAAGAGGTCGATTATCAAGGGCTTTTCAACGTGAACCGGGAAGCGACGGTGAAGGCGATCCGCAAGGCCCTGGCGAACGAACCGAGCATCGACTGGCTCCTCGAAAACCAGGACAAAGTGACCCACTACTTCCACCAACTCGGGGTCGACGGAAAGCTGTAGGGTAGGCGCGTGTTCCGGTGACAGATCCGCGCATCCGTGTTCTTGTGTGCCCCGTGCCACCGGCGGCACACCTGCTCCGCACGCACGGGATTTTTCACCCCAGCCGGTCTCGTGTGAATCGACACGAACCACAGCGCGCCCGGCCCCAATCACGGGCAGCCCGCGTAGCGCGTCGGACCGTCCTCGGTCCTGGTCCCAGTCGCGCTCGATCGGGGTCCGTTGACTGAGGGGGGAACACGCATCCGTCGTATCGAGCACCGACACGAACCGTTTATTTCGCCCCGTGAACCGCGGGGAGCATCACGACGAGGGCACGCACGGCCCGGCCCCCACTCAGAACCAGAATTGCAGCGGCGATCACCCTGGCGCCGCCGAAGCGCTACGCGGTCGAACCATCGGCTTTGAGCGCCGAGAACCCGGGAATCAACTTCGGCTCGTCCGTGCGCGGGTCGGTTTCGGTGGTGCTGAACCCGTTGAGTTCCTGCAGCACCCGTTCGACGTCCGGTTCGCCCGAAATGCGGCTCGCGGTACCGTCCAGCTTCTGGGGGTGAACGGGTTCGTAGTCCCAGGTGAGGTTCAGGAGCGGTGCGTCTTTCGGGTCGGTTGACCCGGCGTACAGCGCCTTCAACCGCTTCCCGAACTGGTACACGAACCACGCATCCGAGCGCGCGTCGCCGACCGGGGCCAGCACTCTGTTGTGCCGCTGGAGGAGCCGCTGAGTATTGGTCAGCGTTCCTTCTTTTTCGACGTGACTCGCGGCCGGGATGAAGAACACTTCGGTTTTCACCTCCGACGGGGGCGGGCCGTTCGGGTCGGCCTTCCAGAACACCGCGCTCTCGGTCTCGAACCAGTCGGCGACGACCAGCCAGTCGAGGTTGCGCAGGGCCGCGCGCTGGAGCTTGGCGTTCATCCCGTCCCCGGCCGGGTTCTGGCCGAACAGGAAGAACCCGGTCACTTCGCCGCGCGCCATGCGGTCGAAGGTGACGAGGTGCGAGTGGTCCCCGGCCACGCGCGGCAACCAGCCGAACCCGAACTCGTTCTCCGGGGTCGCCGCCGGGCCGTAGTACACCTTCAGGAGAGAAACGACGAACGACGGGAAGTTCGCCCAGTACCCGGTCGGCATTCCCTCCTTCTCGATGTGCCCCTCGAGTATTTCGTGGTCGGCGTCCGCGACGGGTTGCGGGAGGTACCCGGGCAGCGTGTCGTACAGCGTGGAAACGTCGGTACTGCCCTGGATGCTGGAGTGCCCGCGCATCGCCGTGATCCCGCCCCCGTGCCGCCCCACGTTGCCCAGGAGCAGTTGCAGGATGCCCGCGGTGCGGATGATCTGGACCCCGGTCGTGTGTTGGGTCCAGCCCACCGCGTACACGATCGCGCTGGTGCGCTCGCGCCCCGAATTGGCGCAGAGCAGCTCCGCGACGCGGACGAGTTCTTCGGGCCGGCACCCGCACACGTCCGGCGTGTAGCGCGCGAAGTGCCGGCGCAGCAACTGGAACACGCAGCGCGGGTGCTGGAGCGTCGGATCGGTTCGCGGAACGCCGCCGGGATCGGCCACGCCCATGAGCCCGTACCCGTGCGTTCCGTGTCGCCCCGGCTCGGACTTCGTCGCGCGGGAACCAGACGAGGTACGGTTCCCGGGTGCCCTTGTTCGTCTACACATCGGCCGGTACGGGAGCCGGCCTTGCGCACGGTTTCGAGGAATACCGCAAGTGGCCGCCGGGCTGCGGGCGGTATCGGGGGCACGGCCACGGTTGCCGGAGCGGGCGGTAAGTCCGCGGGGAATCGGCGGACGCGCGTTCCGAAATCGAGTGCCGCATTTTAAGCGAATACAACCGGCCGCACCGGACGGGATCGTGTACTTAACGGGCGGATAGGTGGGAATGTGAAAGAGCGGGTGATCGCGGTCAAACAGGGAATACGGACGAGGGCGAACAGTGTACTCACTGGCCGAGAAAGAAGGCGGGGGAGTGCAATCACTTACGGTTACGGCCCCAAATGAGAACTTCGGGCTTTCGCCGCTACCCAAGGGGTTCCCGCGCGGCGTTCGCAACACCCTTGGCGAGCCCAGCAACGGAATTGACCCGTTCGGCGGTTCCACCCGATCGGGCGGCAGAACGTGAACGACGCCGCAACTCGCTTCTGCCCCGGTCCGGTGAACCGTTCGATCCCAGTAGACAATTAACCACCTGGCCCCCCGTCCGCACAGGCAACGGCTCGTCCGGTCAGCTCAGAAATTTCGCTCCCGTGTTCGGATGAATGGCCATCAAGAAGCGCCCGGACTTTGGAGGCCAGGGTCGCGGGTGCGTAGGGCTTTTGCAGGAACGCGACCTCGGCCTCTGAAACTCCGTGACGCAGAACTACGTCGTCCGTGTACCCCGACAGAAAAAGGACGCGCATATCTGGACGTTCTTGCTGCAATTGTTCGGCGAGTTGCCGGCCTCCGAGATTGGGCATGACGACGTCAGAAAGGAGCAGGTCAATCCTCCCCGCGTGGGCGCGGGCGACGCGCAAGCCCTCCATTCCGTCTTCGGCCTCCAGCACGCGGTACCCGCACGCCAGCAGAACGTGCCGGGCGACCGCGCGGACGGTCGGTTCGTCCTCGACCAGGAGCAGCGTTTCCGCGCCCCCCGGTACCGAACCGAGCCCGAGGGGTTGTGATTGTTTGACCGGCTCGCCCTCTGCGCGCGGGAAGTAAATCCGGAACACGGTTCCGGCCCCGGACTCGCTCTCGACGGTGACGTGCCCACCCGACTGGCGGACGATCCCGTAAACGGTCGCCAGCCCGAGTCCCGTTCCGTTTCCCGGTCCTTTAGTAGTGAAGAATGGCTCGAACACCCGGGCCTTGATATCCGTGCTCATCCCGCACCCGGTGTCACTCACTTCCAGCAGGGCGTACTCGCCGGGAGTTATCTCGGGGTGTGTTTTGGCGTATTCTTCGTCGAGCGTCGCGTTGCGGGTGGCGATCGTGAGCCGGCCCCCGTGCGGCATGGCGTCGCGTGCGTTCACGGACAGGTTGACCAGCACCTGTTGGAGTTGCACCGGGTCGGCTTTGATCCGGTGCAGGCCGGGTTCGAGGATCACCGTTACGGTGATGTCTTCCCCGATCATCCGCGCGAGCATGCGCTCCGTATCGGTCACGACCGCGTTCGGGTCCAGCACTTTCGGTTCGAGCACCTGTCTCCGGCTGAACGCCAGCAACTGGCGCGTCAGGCCCTCTGCCCGCCGGCCCGCGGCGAGGATGTCGAGAACCATACCCTTCTCGTGTGCGCCCCAACCGGAGCCGTCCAAAAGGAGATCGGCGCACCCGTTGATAACGGTGAGCAAGTTGTTGAAGTCGTGCGCCACGCCGCCCGCTAACTGACCGATGGCTTCCAGCTTTTGCGACTGGCGCAACTGTTCTCCGGTGCGCGCGTGCTCCGCGACTTCCTCTTGGAACTGCCGGGTGCGGATCGCGACGCACCGGGCCAGGTACTCTTCGCGGGCGCGGAGCCGCCGGGTGCGGAACAGGTGAATCCCGATTCCGGCCAGCGCGACCCCGAAGGCGCACAGCCCGTAGAAGAGGTCGGTCTGGTAGAAATGCGGTTGCAGTACGAGTCCGATTTCGAGCGGCACCTCGCGCCAGATCCCGTCCCCGTTGCACGCGGTCACGCGGAACCGGTACTGGCCCGGGGGCAAGTTGGTGTAATACGCGGACCGCCGGTTGCCCGCTTCCACCCACTCCTTGTCGAACCCTTCCAA
The DNA here is from genome assembly GCF_001610855.1 of Gemmata sp. SH-PL17. Classification (NCBI taxonomy): domain Bacteria; kingdom Pseudomonadati; phylum Planctomycetota; class Planctomycetia; order Gemmatales; family Gemmataceae; genus Gemmata; species Gemmata sp. SH-PL17. Next base: position 5,325,739 of record NZ_CP011271.1, on the reverse strand, counting down.
TTGGTACCGGAACCGGACCCGTTCCGGGGCCGAGAGTTCGATCGCGGCGAAGTGGAACTCGAGTTGCCCCCGCCCGGGCGCGACGGTCAGCGCTCCCGGCGCGTCCAGGAACGCACCGTCGGCCATGACCCGTTCGATGTAGAGTTGGGGCGGGGTGGTGTTCGCCTGGACGCGCCCCGGTTCGATGGCCACGAGCCCCCGGGTAGTGGGGAACCAGAGCGTGCCGTCGCGCGCCCGGCACCCGGACGACTGCGACCCGCCGCTACAATCCAGGATCTGCATCCCGTCGTTCTTCCCCAAGAGCAACGGGTGAACGGGGCGCCAGACGCACGTGAGTTCGTCTTTTCGGACGCGGAAGATCCCCTTTGCGCAGCTCATCCAGAAGTGGGGGCCGTCTTCGAGGATCTGATAGATGATGTCGTCCGAGAGCCCGTTCGCGCTGGTGAAGTGCGACCACTGATTGTTGTGGAACCGGTTCAGCCCGCCCCCGTGGGTGCCGATCCAGATGGCCCCGTCCGCGCCCTCGTGAATCGCCAAAATCAGGTCGCTAGAAAGCCCGTTTCGGGCCGTGTACCATTCGGTCGTGTCGCCGCGCAGGACGCACACGCCGGACCCGTTGGTGCCGATCCAGAGGGCGCCCGTGGCGTCTTCGTGGAACACGCGGGCGATGATATCGCTGCGCCCGGCCCGGATCTGGACCGGTGTGAACCGACCGTCCTTGTAACGGTTGACCCCGCCCCCCTTGGTGCCGACCCACAGGGTGCCCCGGCGGTCGAAGAACACGGCGGCGATGGTGCTACTGGTCAGGCCGTCCGCGGCGGTAAACGTGTGAAACTTCCCGTTTTGGAAGCGCACCAGGCCGCCCGACGTGCCGAACCACATCGTCCCGTCCGTCTCCTCCGCGATCGACAGGATGACGTTGGTCGGGAGCCCGTCTTTTGTTGTGTACGCGGTCCATTTCCCGTTCCGACAGACGTTGAGACCGCTCGTCGTTCCCGCCCACAAGTGGCCCCGACGGTCCGCGTGTACGGCCCAGACGAGGTCACCGGCGAGCCCCTCGGTCACGGTCGTGGTGACGCAGCGCCCGTTACCGATGCGGAGCAGCCCGTCGGTCGTTCCGACCCACAAGTGGCCGGCCCGGTCCTCGTGGATGTCGAAGACGCTCCGCCCCGCGACCAGGTTTCGGGGGAACTGACCGGTCTGTTTCCCGTTCTTCCACCGGCTGATGCCCTCGTCGGTCCCGACCCACAGGTTCCCGTCGCGGTCCTCGTGAACCGCCCGCACGAACCCGTTGGAAAGTCCTTGTTCGGTATCGAAGTTCGTGAACCGCCCGTCCTTCCACTGGCTCAGCCCGGTCCCGTTGGTGCCGATCCACAGCGCCCCGTCCGAGCACGCGCGGATGGCTTGAATGTTACTCCCGGGGAGACCGTGTTCCGTTGTGTACGTCTCGAATCGGTTCCCGGTGAGGCGCGACAGCCCCTGACTCGTGCCGACCCACAGTTGACCGTTGGGGGCTTCACACACCACGCGACAGTAGTCGTGGGGTAACCCGTCCGCGACCGTGTAGTTCGTAAAGCGCCCGTCGGCGAAGCGGCTCAGCCCGGAGGTCGTGCCGATCCAGAGGGCTCCGGAACTGTCTTCCATGAGCCCGTGTACGGTATCGCCCACCATGCCGTCGTCCACGGACAACCGGGTGAACGCGCCCCCCTCGTACCGCACCAGTCCGCCGCCGCCGGTCCCGATCCAGAGCCGGCCGTTACGGTCGGTGAGGAGCACGTGGATCGTCTCGTTCCGAATGGCCGGGGTGTTCGAGCGGTCGAAGAGCGTGAAATTGCTGCCGTCGAAGCGCGTCAGCCCGTTCTCGGTCCCGCACCAGAGGTACCCGTCCGGGGTTTGAGCGAGGGCCGTGACAGAATTGTGGGGGAGGCCCTGTTCGGTCTGCCACACGCGCATGGCGTACTGTGTTGTGGCGCGGGCCGGATCGAGTGCGGGAGCGGGCGAGCTGCAAACAAAAAGAACGGCTATTGGGCCGAGAACGCGCACACTGAACCGCGAGGAGCGGGACAACGACATGGCGCCGACGCGCGTGAAGCACCGAGCAATGACCGAGGTCGGCGGTGCTGAGCGCGGCCTCCGGGAGTGCACTCGCGGTGCGTGTTCGATCGAACCCGCCGGAGGATCAAACGAGGTTCCCCCGGCGAAACGCTCGCGTCGGGACCACCGATTCTCGGACCAAGTTCATTGACAGAAACTATAGCACGAACTCGTCGCCGTGCGGACTCATAAATGAAAACGATTGTCCCCGGAGTGCGGATTATCGGGATTTTCTCGTCTTTGACGGTATTTCCGTCCGATAAGTTGCGTGGCACACGAGGTCGATTCGCGCGGGAACGCGCGTACTCGCCCCATTGACAGGGACGGAGCTTATGGTCGGACGGAAATCACTCGCTGCTGCGCTCCTGGCGAGTGCCATTGGGTGCGGGTGCGGGACTGTAGACAATCTCCGACAGCCCGCCGTTGCGCCAACGAGCAACCCCGACGCACCGATCTGTCGCGTGTACGGGGGCGTGCGCGGGGACTGGGCCGCGATGTCCACGTACCCGTGGGATAAGGTGACGTGTACCGCCGATTACCTGCTCGTCCCGATAATGGGCTTCGACCTCATCTTCACGTTCGTCGGCGACACGTTTACGCTGCCGTACACGGCGGGTACCGAAATTTGGCGCCTCGTGGGGCACCCCAAGCCGCGCGATTACAGCCTGCACCACCCGGTCGTCGTGGTACCAGTTGGGCACAACACGCCGACGAATGTAGCCCCGGTACCAGTTGGGAACGCCCCGGCGCCGACCAATACGGAACGAGCTATTCCCGATTCTGAGACTTCAAAATTTGCGCTGCCTCCACAATAGCGGACCCGACCAGTGACAGTCCGCCCGCGATCGCGAACCCGCACGCGGTGATCGACAGCGGTACTTTGTCCGAACCGAGGAAGATCCCAACTATGGCCGCGGCGCCGAGGAGCGCCACGCCGATCAGCCCGAATAGCGACGCCATCGTCTCTCCTCCGTTCCGTACTGATTTGCACTCGATCGGCCGAGTTTCATCACCTCTCAATTCCGCGCTTACAATTTTTTGCCGAATGGCCGTCCGGTGACAGGGACGTCAGGCTTCGGACCTTCGCGGCCGCTGTCATGGGGTAAGGCGTGAGTACCCTGCGGCCGTTGGTGCGTGATCTTCGCCGCGACCGCGTCAGTCGAAGCGTTCCTGATTCAGGGGAACGGCTCCGGCCACTGCCCGGCGGCCGGGTACAAGGGGCGGTGAACCCGTCCCAGCCGATTTTCTCGAACGGACGACCGCTGAAGTATCACGCCGGACCGTTCGCGAGTTTGGCGAGCAGCCCTTCGAGTTGCCCCGTCTCCACCGGCTTGGTCAGGTGGAAGTCGAAACCGGCTTCCGCCGAGCGCCGCCGATCTTCTTCCGAACCCCACCCGGTTAGGGCCACGAGAACGGCTTTGGTGCTGCTCGGGTCGGCCCGCAGCGTCCGGGCGACCTCGTAGCCGTTCATTCCCGGCAATCCGATGTCGAGGAACACGAGTTCCGGGTGGAACCGGGCGGCGGCACTTAATGCCTCCGGTCCACTTTGAGCGGTTTCTGTTTTGTGGCCGGAGAGTGCGAGCAACTCCGACAGGCTCTCGGCAGCGTCGGCGTTATCGTCCACGACCAGGACGCGGCGCGATTTCCCGCGGGCCGTGCGAATGGAGTTACTCGAAAGCGGGATCACGGGAGCGTCGGGCGCGAGCGGCATGCGCACCGAGAACGTGCTCCCGCGGTCGGGGCCGGGGCTTTCAACGGTCACCTCACCGCCGTGCATTTCGACCAACCGCTTGACCAGTGCCAGCCCGATTCCGAGTCCGCCCTGTGCCCGGTCCAGGTGCTTGCCGACTTGCGTGAACAGATCGAACACACGCGGGAGCATGTCGGCCGGGATGCCGAGTCCCGTATCTTTGACGCGGACGACTGCGTACCCGTTGTCGTGCTCCACCGAGACGTTGATTCGGCCGCCGTCGGGGGTGTACTTCGCTGCGTTGGTGAGCAGGTTCCCGATCACCTGGGCGAGCCGCGTGGGATCGGCCTGGAGCCACAACTGTTCGTTCGGGGTGTGAACCGTGAGCGTGTGCTGCCCCGCTTCGATCGCCGGTCGGCTCGCTTCGATCGCCGCTTCGACGGCCGTGCGGACCTCGATCAACTCCGGGCGCAGGCGCACTTTGCCGCTCGTCACGCGGGAGATGTCGAGCAGGTCGTCGACCAGTCGCACCATGTGCCCGAGCTGCCGTTCCATCATGGCCCGCGCCCGCGCCGCGGTGTCCGCGGATTGGGCGAGACTCAGGATCTGCAACCCGTTGCGGATCGGTGCGAGCGGGTTCCGGAGTTCGTGGGCCAACGTCGCGAGGAACTCGTCCTTCCGCCGGTCGGCCTCGCGGAGCGCGTCCGCGGTTCGGCGCGTTTCTTCTAGCAATCGCGCGTTCTCGGCGGTCGCGGCCTTGAGTTCGTCGCGCTGGCGGGCCACTTCCTGGCGCTCGCGCCACAACTCGAAGAACACATCCGCCTTGCTCCGCAGCGTGTGCGGCTCGATCGGCTTGTTGAGGAAGTCGACCGCTCCGGCCTCGTACCCGCGGAACCGGCGCGACTGGTCCGGGTTGCCGGCCGTGAGGAAGATGATCGGCACGCGCCGCGTGCGCTCGGTCCCGCGCATCAGTTCGGCCAACTCGAACCCGTCCATCTCGGGCATCTGCACGTCCACGAGTGCCAGCGCGACTTCGTGCTTGAGCAGCAGTTCGAGGGCTTCCGGGCCGGAGCGGGCGGTGAGCAGTACGAGCCCGTCGCGCCGGAGCAGCGCTTCGAGTGCGATGAGATTCTCTTCCAGGTCGTCCACGAGCAGGAAGTGGACCGGGGCCAGTGCGGGTCGGGTCACGGCCGCCTCCCCAGGTCGCGGAGGTACGCCGCGATCTGTTCCAGGTACATCACGGAGGCCGACGGGCACGCCGCAATCGCGGCCCGGGGCATGGTCGCGACTGCCGCTTCGTCGGGGTGCTGAACGAGGGCCGTTCCGCCCGCGTCGCACACCGCACGCAGCCCGCGTGCGCCGTCGGAACTCGCACCCGTGAGGAGCACCCCCACGAGCCCGGCCTCGAAGACGTCCGCGGCCGACTCGAACAGTACGTCGATGGCCGGGCGCGAGTAGTGGACCGGCTCCTCGCTCGATAGCGACAGGCGCCGGTCCGGTTCCACTAGCAAGTGGTAGTCGGGAGGGGCGAAGTAGACCGTGCCCGGAACGAGAGGTTCCTTGTCGTCGGCCTCGCACACGTCCATGCGGCACTTGTTCCTGAAAAGTTCGGCCATGACACTCTTTTTATCGGGCGGCACGTGGACCACAACCATCACCGATAGCGGGTACCCCTTGGGCAGCGCGGGTAAGATCGCGGACAGGGCGTCCACGGCCCCGGCCGACGCACCGATCACGACGGCTCCGGGGGAGGGAATCGGTTCGGGGGTCACGTTGTGCCCCTCTTCTGGTAAATGCGCTCGTCCCGGGCGAACTCGATGAAGGCGTCGGCGTGCGCGGAGAACCGCAAACTTTCCTTCGCGCCCAGACCGAGAAACCCCTTGCGAACGAGCGAATCTTTAAACAATCCGATGGAGCGATCCTGTAGCTCGCGGTCGAAGTAAATCAGCACGTTGCGGCAGGACACGAGGTGAACCTCGGCGAACACCGCGTCGGTCACCAAGCTGTGATCGGAGAACACGGTTCGGCGCCGCAGCGTCTTGTCGAACACGGCCGCGCCATAGGCCGCGGTGTAGTAGTCTGACAGTGACGACTTCCCGCCCGCGAGTCGGTGATTTTCAGTAAAGAGTGCGAGTCGGTCGATCTCGTACACTCCGGCCTCGGCCTTTCTGATCGCCTCCGGGTTGATGTCCGTGCCGTAGAACATCGTGCGGTCTTCCAACCCCTCTTCGCGGAACAGGATGGCGAGCGAGTACACTTCCTCGCCGGCGCTGCACCCCGCGACCCACACCTTCAGCGACGGGTACGTGCGGAGGTGCGGGACCACCTGTTCGCGGATCGCCCGGAAGTACGCCGGGTCGCGGAATAATTCGCTCACCTGCACCGTGAGGAAGGCCAACAGTTCCGGGAGCACAGCGGGTTCGTGCAGCACGCGGTCCTGGAGCTGCGAAAAGCTCCGGCAGCCGAACCGCTCGCGCGCCTGGCGCAGGCGCCGGGTGATCGACGCGGCCGAGTACCCGCGGAAGTCGTAGTGGTACCGCTGGTAAATGGCGTCGAGCAGCAGTCGCAGTTCGATCTCCTCGGTCTTGTCGGACACTTTCCCCCCGTCGTAAGGTCACAAGGTCGAAAGTCGAAAGTCCGGTGGTCACAAGTTTTCGATTTTACGACTTGGGACTTTGTGACCTTACGACCGACTACCGGGGCATCCACACGCGGACAAGTGACAGTAGCTTCTCGACGTCCAGCGGCTTCGCCATGTAGTCGTTTGCCCCGGCCGCGAGGCACTGTTCCTGATCGTCTCGCATCGCCTTGGCCGTGAGCATGAGAATCGGCAATTTCTTCCACGAGTCCCGCTTGCGGATCTCGCGCGTGGCCGTCAGCCCGTCCATCTCCGGCATCATTACGTCCATCAGCACCAAATCGACGGCCTGGTCCGGTTGGCTGAGCGAGCGTTCCAGGGCTTCGAGGGCCTCGCGCCCGTTGCGCGCGATCGTGACTACTGCACCGCGCGGTTCCAGGATGCTCGTGAGCGCGAACACGTTCCGCACGTCGTCCTCGACCACCAGGATTCGGCGCCCCTCCAGTGCGGCGTCGCGGCTTCGGGCCTTTTCCAGCATTTTCTGCTGTTCGGCCGGAAGTTCCGAAACCACTTGGTGGAGGAACAGCGTCACCTCGTCGAGCAACCGTTCGGGCGACTTCGCGCCCTTGATGATGATCGACTTCGAGTACCGCCGCAGGCGCTGTTCGTCGTCGTCCGCGAGTTCGCGCCCGGTGTACACGATGACGGGCGGGAACGAGTAAGCGTCCTCGCGGCTCAGTGTTTCGAGGAGAGAGTACCCGGAAGCATCTGGCAGAGTCAGATCGAGCACCATGCAGTCGAAGGTTTCGCTCTTCAGGCGCTCCAGGCACTCGGCCGCGGTCCGCGCGCCGACCGTCTCCACATCGTGTGTGCCGAGCAACTTCCGCAGGCTGTCGAGTTGAACCGCGTCGTCTTCGACAATCAGCACGCGACGCAGGCGCTGTTCCAGGCGCGTTTCGAGCCGTTCGAGCGCTTCGACCAGTTGCTCGCGCTTGACCGGCTTCAGCATGTACCCGACCGCGCCCAGTGCAAGTGCGGTTTGGGCGTAATCGTGAGCCGAAACAACGTGAACCGGAATGTGCCGGGTGCGCGCGTCGTGCTTGAGTCGATCGAGCACGGACAGCCCGGAGTGATCGGGCAGCCCCACGTCGAGAACGACCGCGCTGGGGCGGTGCTGGATGGCTGCTGCAAGTCCTTCTTCGGCGCTGCTCGCGACAACACACTGGAAGTCGAGTTCGTGCGCGAGGTCGTACATGATGTGGGCAAAAGAGGCGTCGTCTTCCACGACGAGAATGATCCGGCGATCCGCGGTCAGGCGCTCGCGATCGTCCTCGAATCGACGCGCCAGACTCGGTGCGAGGCGCGGGGCGATCGGCGTTGCGGGTACCGGAGGAGTAGGGATAGCGACTGGCGGAGGCGGAGTTGCGGGGCCGGTGATCGGTCCGCGCGTGCGCGGGGCAACGAGTGTCGGGTCGTAGGTGATCGGGAGAGTGATCGTGAACGTGCTCCCGCGCCCGGGTTCACTTGTGACCCCGAGTTCGCCGGCCAACAACCGCGCGAGTTCGCGTCCGATCGATAGCCCCAACCCCGTACCACCGTACTTGCGGCTGGTGGTTCCGTCGGCTTGTCGGAACGCCTCGAAGATGACTTCCTGTTGTTGTTCAGGAATGCCGATGCCGGTGTCACGCACCGCGAACGCGATCTTATCGCCCGCGACGCGGGTCACGTCCATGCTCACTTCGCCGCGTTCGGTGAATTTCAGCGCGTTTGAGAACAGGTTCTTGAGCACCTGTTCGAGGCGCTGGCGGTCGGTGGTGATGGAGTTGGGACAATCCGGAGCGACGCGGATCTGGAACGTGAGTTTTTTCTGTTCGGCGACCGGCTGGAACACGCGCGTGAGGTCTTCTGCGAGTAGCGCCAACCGGACCGGTTCGGCCCGCACGTCCATCTTCCCGGCCTCGATCTTCGAGAGATCGAGGATGTCGTTGATGAGCGCGAGCAGGTCGTTCCCCGCGGACTGAATTGTTTCCGCGAACCGCACCTGTTCGGCGGTGAGGTTCCCCTCGCGGTTGTCGGCGAGGAGCTTCGCGAGAATGAGCGACGAGTTGAGCGGGGTGCGCAGCTCGTGCGACATGTTCGCCAGGAAGTCGGATTTGTACCGGCTGGCCTGTTCGAGTTCGTTGGCCTTCACCTGGAGAGCCGCGCGTGATCGTGTGGCGTCGTCGCGCTGGTCTGCCAACATTTGGGTTTGCTCTTCCAGCCGCGCGTTCGTCTGCTCGAGTTCGGCCTGTTGAAGTTCCAACCGGGCCTGCGATTCCTTGAGCGCCCGGCTCTGTTCCTCTAACTCTTCGTTCGAGACACGCAGTTCCTCGCTCTGGGCCTGAAGTTCTTCCGACTGCCGCTGAGTTTCTTCGAGCAGGTTCTGGAGGTGAGCGCGGTACCGGGACGATCGGACCGCCAGCCCGATCGCTTCTCCGGCCCGATCGAGTAGTTCGGCGGATAAAGGTACGGGTGCGTGAATGAACCCGAGTTCAAACACCGCGTTCGTGAAGTTGTCGAGCGTGGTCGGGATGATCGCGAGGTGTCGCGGGCTTGCCTGCCCGAGCGCCGAGCCGACCTTCAGGTACCCGTCGGGCACGTCGTGAACGAAGAACGACCGGCGGTCTTTGATCGCGCGCCCGACCAACCCGTCGCTCATCTCCAGTCGTTCCGGGGTACTGGTACCGGCGGGAGTGCCGTAAGTCGCGACCCGGCGGAAACTTCCCTCTTCCTGTGCGAAAAATGCACCCGCGTGCGCACCCAGATACTCGGCCAGGAACTTGAGTACGCTCTCGCCGAGCTGCTCAACCCGCTGGTCGCCGGTCATCGCCGCGCCGAGCTTGATTTGGCCGCTCTGGAGCCACTCTTCCTCGCGCCGTTGCGCGACCGCACGCCGAACTAAGAACGCGACGGCCACGGCGAGAAGAGTGCCGAGCACGCCGGTGAGAACTCCGCTGGCCACGGCGACCGAGTAAGCTTTGTCCATTTCTGCGAAGCGCTGGGTCCGGAGTTCGCGCTCGGTGCGCTCCATTCCGGCCGCTTGATCGCGGATGCCGTCCATCGTCGCTTTCCCGCGCTCGGTCGCGACAATTTTCTGAGCGGCCTCGAACCCCTGTGTGCGCCGAAGGATAATCGTTTCTTCGAGTTCGGCAAGTTTCGCTTCAATTAGGCTTCGGAGAAGGGGAATTCGGGCCTGTTGATCGGGGTTATCGGTGGTGAGGCGCTCGACGTCGTTTAATTTGTCTTTGACTCGGACAACCGCCAGCGTGTGCGGTTCCAAGTAACGAGGGTCACCCATGAGGACGTAACCCCGCTGTCCCGTTTCCGCATCCTTCATCAACGACTGGATGTCGTCAAGTGTCGTGAGCACCTCGTGCGTGTGCGCAATCTGTTGCGCATTGCGGCTCAAGGTGCGGGTGTTCCAATACGCAATAATCCCACTAACAACGAAGAACCCGACAACTGCAGTTAGGCCGATGAAGAGCGGGAGATCGGCTTTTTTCTGGTGAGATTCAACGGGGGCACTCGAAGAGGGCATCGGGTACTTCCAGGATAATCAATCGCGCAGGCCTTATTTGCTGCAAAAAATGTACCAAAAACTCAAAAGCATACCCTTACAAATACGAAGAGCATGCGAGATAGGGTATCTCGCTTCGATACCTGCGTTGAAATCCGCCGAGTTGATGACCAGAGTTGTCGGGATGTAACGATTGCGAAGGGAGTTCGTAGCGATTCTCTTACCGCCCAGGTTGAGCGGTACAACTCGATTCGTTTGCTTCGTAACTCGAACTATTTCGGGCTGACGGGGGCCATCATTTCGTGCAATGCGCACGCAAGTGCGTGAGTATCAAGCGGCTTGGTGAAGAGGGGCGTCCCGCTCATTCGTCGGAACGCGGACGCCGTGTATGCGTTCACGCCACCCGACATCGCACAGCGAATGAGATCAGGATCGAGTTGACCCAATTCTGCTAAAAGCCGCCCGCCCTGAAGCCCCGGGAACAGAAGGTCTACGAGCGCGACGTCGATCTGGTCCCGGTTCTGGTGATAGATTTCGACCGCGCTTGTTCCGTCGGCCGCGGACCACACGCGCCAACCTTCGTTCTCCATCGCACGCGCGAGTGCATCGCGCACACGGGGATCGGGATCAACGAGCAACAGACCGGGCAACCGGGACCGGTCGGAGTCGCGTGGGGGCGTCATTGGTTCCTTTTCGGGTCAGAGTTTTAAAGTTGCTGCCGTTGGATGCTCGAACGGTCGGTGTGATATTGAACGCTTTGCGACCGCTAACTTGCAGTCGCAAAGCGCCGAATCGGGCTGTTCTGGTTGTTAACCGCTTGTGAGTCGGAGTGCGGTGATATAGTTTTCGCGGGCGATTTCGCGTTCGATCACGTCGAGTGGATCGGGTTCGACTTGCGTGGGTAGCACTTCGCTCGTGTCCGGGATGAGCTTCCCAATGGCACTGAGGAGCACACCGGCCCAGCGGTAGATGTTGTGGTCGTCCACCTGGGCACGCATCCGGCGCATCCGCCGCTCTTGCTCCTGGGCCGGCATTGTGAGTGATGCGTACAACCCGTCGGCCATCTCCTCGACGTCGAACGGATTCACGATCACGGCATCGGGCAGTTCGCGTGCGGCGCCTGTGAATTGTGACAGGACGAGTACCCCGCGGTCGTCGTCGCGTGCCGTCACGAACTCCTTCGCGACGAGGTTCATGCCGTCGTGCAACGAACTGACCACGCATCCCGCCGACGCACGATAGAGGACGAAGATGTCATCCGGTCCGTGGTGCTCGTTGAGAAACACCACCGGCTGCCAGTCCTCGGTCCCGTGCTCCCAGTTGATGCGCTCGGCCAGCATGTTCACTTCTTCGGTCAGGTCACGGTACGCGGGGATGTGCGTGCGGCTCGGCGCTCCGACCTGTAAGAAGTGGAACTGCCCCTTCAACTCCGGGTGCTTCTGGAGCAGCCGATCGACCGCTTGGAGTCGTTCCGGGATGCCCTTCGTGTAGTCCACGCGGTCCACACCCACGATCAGTGCTCGGTCGCCCAACCGGTGCTTCTTGCGCAGCGCGGTCGCGCGATCTTCCCAGTCGTCGCCCAGATATTCCTGGGCCAGCTCCGGATCGACGCTGATCGGGAACGGGCGCACGGTCGTGACTTGCCCACTGCGCTGCACCGCGAACCGTTCGCGGTCGATACGGCATTCGAGCGCGCGGTCCACGCACTCCAGGAAGTTGTTGCAGTCGTTCTGCGTGTGGAACCCGAACAGGTCGTTCCCGAGCATCCCGTCGAGCAACTCCTTGGCCCACGGACACACCAGGAACTTCTCCGGGCCGGGCCACGGGATGTGCCAGAACTGGGCAACGACGAGGTCCGGGCGGGCGGCTTTCAACAACCGGGGCAGTAGCGCGAAGTGATAATCCTGTACGAAGACGAGCGCCGGGCCGCCTTGCGCTTCCTCAAGTACGGCCGCGGCGAACGTCTCGTTGACTCTGCGGTACGTTTCCCAGTGGATCTGATCGAAGACCGGGCGTGCGAACACCTGGTGGCAGAGGGGCCACAACATGCTGTTGGCAGCGCCGTAGTAGTAGCCCTCCTCGTCGTCCTTACTGAGCCACACGCGACGCAGCACGTAGTTCGGATCGTCCGGAGGTACGCCCACGCGCCCACTCGCATCGGTCACCGCGCGATCGGCGTCTCCGGAGCCGTGTGCGACCCACACGCCCCCGCACGCTTGCATCACCGGATCGAGAGCCGTGGTCAACCCGCCCGCGGGCCGAATCCACTCGACCTCGCCGTCCTTGTATCGGTGGATGTACGGTTCCCGGTTCGCGACCACGATCAGTTTGGCCCCGCCCAGCCGCGTGCGAGCCACTTCTTGCAATCGTTCCTTACTCCAGCCCACGGGGTCACCTCAAGAACGGAAGAAATGACTGCATCCAATGCAGATCCGCCCGAAACTGGTGTTCCGGGCACCGCGGTTGCACACGCCTCTAGGCAACGAGGATGCCAGAACAGAACGACTCGCCCTTCGCAGCGACGCGGAGCGAACACGTTTCGGGTAGCGGAACCTGTATCTCGTTTTGATTGCATACTTTGCGCGATGTATTTGTGGCGCGTGCGATTGGTGATGGTGTTGTGTGTTCGTCGCGGTCCAAAGTGCCTTGAGTCGGCGAAACGAACAAATCTCGAACGGGTGACCAGAAATTGGTCGCGGTTCGCGTTGTGGAATTGGGTGCTTGGACGAACGCGGAGTTGCGCACACAATGCGCGATGAGAGGTAAGTGCGGTGCGATTGATTGAGGGGGATTCATGCAGACCCGGATAGTGGCGCGGTTAACCGCCCCGGTTGCCGCGGTCAGTGTGCTGCTGGTCGCGGTGGCGGTGAGCGCCGCGTGGTACGCGCGCGACTCGCAGCGGAACGTCTCGGTGATGCTCGACAATCACGTAGCGAGTGTCCACGCGGCACAGGAACTGGAGATCAGCCTGCGCGAGATCCACGTCCAATTCGACCGGTACCTGATTACCGGAGAGCGGAAGCACCTGGATTCGGTCCCGCGCCTCCAACAGCGCGCCGCGGAAGCGTTGGAGGGGGCAGAGAAACTCGCCACGATGGACCAGGAGCAGGTTCTCATGCGGCGCGTGCGCAAGGGTTACGAGCACTTTTTCGCCGAATACGACCGGCTCGAACAAGCCCCCCCGTCACAAGGCGTGTACGCGAAGGTGTTGGAGTTGATTGACACGGTTCTCGCACGCGAGATCCTCGAACCGGCTCGCGAGTACCTGAAGATCAACGAAGGGATGCTGAACCGCGCGAGCGAGGCGAATCGGGAGTTGTCGCAGCGATTAACCGTCGGGCTTGTTGGATTGGGTGTGTGCGGATCGGTGGCCGGGTTGCTCGGTGGGTGGGTGATCGCCGTTTCGCTCCGGCGGTCGCTGTTGAACACCGATCGCGTGCTGCGCGATACCGCGGCTCTACTCGGTGAAGCCGCTCATGTTCCCGCCGAGTTACCGACAACCGGTCCGCCCGGAACGACCCTCCAGCGCGTGACACATGCCGCTGCCGCGGTACTCAATCGGCTGAAACAAACCGAGCGCGACGCGCTGCGTGCCGAACAACTCGCGTGGGTCGGTCAGATGGCAGCCGGGATCGCGCACGAGGTTCGTAACCCGCTCACGGTCATCAAGCTGCTCGTTCAGGCCGCGACCGATCCGCGCCGGGCGAACGGGTTCCGGCCGCAGGATTTGCGCGTGCTGGAGGGCGAGATCCTTCGGCTGGAACAGATCATTCGCACGTTCCTCGATTTCGCCCGCCCGCCGCGTCCGGAGAAGAAGCCGGTCGAACCGGGGGAACTCATCCGCTCGTGTCTGGCGGGTATCGGCGCACGAGCCGAACTTCAGGGCGTCGAGATCCGAACTGTGCTTCCGCCCGATCTGCCGGCGCTCGACGCGGACCCGGGGCAGTTGGGGCAAGTGTTTTACAACCTCTTGTTCAACGCACTCGATGTTCTGCCATCCGGGGGAACGATTCGGATCACGGCTATCGGGAGCGAAGACACGCTCACGGTTCAGGTCTCCGATACGGGGCCGGGGTTACCGGCCGGGTTGGAGGAGCAGATCTTCGACCCGTTCATCAGCACCAAGGAAACGGGGCTGGGGTTGGGGCTGTCGATCTGTCGGCGCATCGTGGAGGCCCACGGCGGGTCGATCGGGGCCGGGAACGGGCCGGCGGGCGGGGCGGTGTTCGTGGTTCGTTTGCCGAGTGTTGCGCGGGCGCCGGAGCGAACCGACGCGCTCATTTCTGCCGGAGCGAAGTAATGCCGAAGTTGCTGATTATCGACGACGAGCCGGGCATCCTGTACTCGCTCAAGGCCGCACTGGAGAGCGACGACACGGTGGTTGTGACCGCACCGACCGCCAAACTCGGGATGGCCGCGGTCGCGCGCGAGAAGCCGGACGCGGTGATTCTCGACGTGCGCCTGCCCGACATGTCCGGGCTGGACGCCTTCGTCCACATCCGCGAGGGTGACCCGCACCTGCCCGTGGTCATCATCACGGCCCACGGGAACACCGACACCGCGATCGAAGCGATGAAGCGCGGGGCGTTCGAGTACCTGCTTAAGCCCGTTGACCTGCACCAACTCGACGAGGTCATCGGGAAGGCGTTCGAGCTGCGGCGGATTCAGTCCACCCCGACGCTGATGGGGGACGAAGCACCGCAGGACACCAACACCGATCAGATCGTCGGCCGGTGCCCGGCCATGCTGGAGGTCTACAAGCTGATCGGGCGGATCGCTTCGCAAGATGTGACCGTGCTCATTCTGGGCGAGAGCGGTACGGGGAAGGAGTTGGTCGCCCGCGCGCTCTACCAGCACTCAGCACGAGCGGACGGTCCCTTTGTCGCGATCAACTGTGCGGCCATTCCGGACGCGCTGCTTGAGAGCGAGTTGTTCGGGCACGAGAGAGGCTCGTTTACGGGGGCGGACCGCAAGCGCATCGGCAAGTTCGAGCAGGCACACGGCGGCACGATCTTCATGGACGAGATCGGGGACATGAGTCCGGCGACGCAAGCCAAGGTGTTGCGCCTGCTCCAGGACCAACGGTTCGAGCGCGTGGGCGGGAACGAAACGATCGAGACGAACGTCCGTGTGGTCGCCGCGACGAACCAGAACCTCGCGGCACTGGTCGCGGCGGGGAAGTTCCGGGAGGATCTGTTCTACCGACTCAACTCGTTCACGATCCCGCTCCCGCCACTCCGCGAGCGCACCGGAGATGTCGGGCTGTTGGTGAATTACTTCATCACCGCCACAAATCGCAAATTGGGGAAGCACGTGCGAGGGGTCGATCCCGAAGCACTGGCTGCACTGGAAGCCTATCACTGGCCCGGGAACGTGCGCGAGTTGGAAAACACGGTCCGGTTCGCGGTCGTGCAGGCGGTGGGTGAAGTGATAACGCTGGACGCTTTGCCCGCATCGATTCGGGGCGGTCCGAGTCGTCCGTCCTCGACACTGGACCTACAGGCGCTCATTTCTGACCTCTTACGTGTGGGGACACCAGATATCTACCGGCAGGTCACGCAATCGGTTGACCGCGTGCTGTTGACGGCCGTGCTCGATCACGTTCACGGGAACCAGAAGCAAGCGAGCGACCTGCTCGGCATCTCGCGCACGACGCTGCGGGCCAAACTCCAGTCACTCAACCTGGGTGTCGAGAAGCAACTGCGTTCCTCCGATCCCGGAGTTGTTCCGGTGGACCTGCCGATTCAGGAGTAGAAAAACCTAAAAATGCGCGCGAACCTTTTGGCGCGTTCTACTGTCTCACCTCCCCAACAAGAGACCCGATTGGGAGATACGGTGATGCAGAACGCGATCGATCGCCTGAAATTTGCTGTGCAGACGCTTCCGGGTGTGCTCGCACAGTATTCGGAAACCGAGAGCGAACGGCGCCCGGCACCCGAGCGGTGGACGAAGAAGGAAGTCATCGGGCACTTGATCGACTCGGCCTCGAACAATCACCAACGGTTCGTTCGCGGGCAGTTGGCGGCCGGTCAAGATTTTCCGCGGTACGAGCAAGAAGGGTGGGTTCGGGTTCAGAACTACCAGGGCGCGAAGTGGGCCAATCTGATTGATCTCTGGCGCGCGTACAACACGCACCTGTTGCACGTCGCCGAGAACATGTCCGCTGAGGGGCGCTGTGCGACGTGTCGGGTTGGTGGCGCTGCCGAAGTCACACTGGAATGGCTATTCACTGACTATGTCGACCACCTGGAGCACCATTTGCGGAAGGTGCTCGGTGCGTGGGGATAATCGGAAACTTGAGGGCGACGATCAGGCGATTAAATCAGCCCGCCGTTGACGCGGATGTTCTGCCCCGTGATCCACCGGGAGTCCGGCCCTGCAAGCATCGAGACCACCGCGGCGATGTCTTCCGGGGTACCGAGCCGCCCCAGCGCCGCCATCTTCGCGTAGTATTGTTTCTGTTCTTCGGTCTTCCCCTGACTGAACAGTTCGGTGTCAGTCGGCCCCGGGGATACCACGTTCACGGTGATCCCGCGCGCCCCGACTTCCTTGGCCAGCACGTGAGATAGCTGCTCAACGGCTCCCTTCGTGGCAACGTAGGCCGCGTACCCCGGTAGCATCATCGCGGTGGTGGACGACGAGAAATTGATGATGCGCCCGTCGTTCGCCAGGCGCTTTGCGGCTTCCTGGCTGGAAAAGAACGTGCCCTTCACGTTCACGCCGAACAACCGGTCGTACTCTTCTTCGGTAACCTCGACCACGGGTTTGGTTAATAGCGCACCGGCGTTGTTCACCACAACATCGAGCCGGCCGAATCGCTCAAAGGTGGCGTCGAACAGCCGGCGCACGTCGGCGACTTTGCTCACATCGGCCTGAATCGCGACGGTTTTCTCGCCCGCACGTTCAATTGCGGTCACGGTTTCCGCGGCCTGTTGAGCGCCGCCCGCAAAGTTCACCACAACCGCGGCGCCGTCCGCGGCCAAGCGAAGGGCGATGGCCCGGCCGATCCCGCGTGACGCCCCGGTCACCAGAGCCACTTTGCCCGTTAAGTGCTGTCCCATTGCCGATCTCCTCGGTTCCTGCGTGTCGCAGGAATCGCTTGAACGGACTTACCGCACGGCGAGGGCTAATCTTACTCCCAGCACGCGGAGCGGCGGCGCACGCACGGTCTCCCGAATTGTGAGGGTCGCATGGGTAAGACGTTCACCGAAATCAACGACGATCTGCGAAATTTCATCGCCCGGCAACACCTGTTCTTCGTCGCCACCGCACCACTTTCTGCGGACGGGCATGTGAACGTATCGCCCAAGGGCCTGGACACCTTCCGCGTGCTGGGGCCGACCACGGTTGCGTACTTGGATCTGACCGGCAGCGGCGTGGAAACGATCGCCCACCTGCGCGAGAACGGGCGCCTCACGATTATGTTCTGCGCCTTCGAGGGCCGGCCACGCATCCTGCGTTTGTACGGGCACGGTCGGGCCGTCGAACCGGGCGATTCGGACTGGCTGGCTGTTTCCGCAGCGTTCCCGGACCTGGCCGGCGTTCGCGCGGTTGTCGTGATGGACGTGAGCCTGATCGCCGATTCGTGCGGTTATGCGGTTCCGCTTTACCAATACGCGGGCGACCGCGAGCAACTCGTCGCGTGGGCCGACAAGAAAGGTACCGAAGGGTTGACGCAATATCGAGCGCAGAAGAACCGCGCGAGCATTGACGGGTTGCCCGGATTACCTTCGGCGGAAGAAAGCTGACGGGTTCGCGAAAAACTTTCGTCCGGTGTCACAGAACCGCTCCCGTCCCCGTCCTTGGTTGTGAAGAGGGAGTGATGACATGAGCGAGCCGTCTCCACACAGCGCTGAAAACCTGCGGCCGAAGTTGCTGGCGGTGGCGTACCGGATGCTCGGAACGGTGGCCGACGCCGAAGACGCGGTGCAGGACGCCTACCTGCGCTACCAGCAGCACGCGGCCGAAGTGGAGTCGCCCGAGGCGTGGCTCGTGAAGACCACCACACGGGTGTGCATCGACCGGTTACGGAAAACCAAGCGCGAAGAATACGTCGGTCAGTGGCTCCCGGAACCGGTCGCGGATTCGTGGGCCGGCGCGACCGATCGCACCGAACTGGCCGATTCGCTTTCGATGGCGTTCCTCGTTCTGCTCGAAACGCTTTCGCCCACCGAGCGCGCCACCTACTTGCTCCGGGAAGTGTTCGGCTACGAGTTCGATGAGATCGCGGAACTGCTCGATAAGTCCCCCGTCAACATCCGGCAAATCGCGGCCCGTGCGAAGAAGCGCCTCGACACGCGCGAGCGGCGGTTCGATGCCGCACCCGAGCGCGTGAGCGAGTTGGCGGACCGGTTCTTCACCGCGTGTCGATCCGGGGACGTGGGGGCCATCGAATCGATGCTGACGTCCGACGCGACACTGTTCTCGGACGGTGGAGGGAAGACTCACGCCGCTCCGCGCCCTGTGATCGGGACACGCCGGATCGCCAATCTGCTCGCTGTCGTGTTCCGCAAGTTGCGGCAGTTGGGCGACCTCGCTCCGGCCACCGTAAACGGCGCGCCGGGGATGGTGTTCACGATCGCGGGCCGACCCGTGGAAGTCCTCACGTTCGCGGCTCGCGAAGATCGCGTTGATACCCTCTTCGTCGTGCTAAACCCTGACAAACTGAGCCGTTGGCCCTTATCGCCTTCGGCCGATGACGACGGCACCTATCGCCCCGGACCTTGGGAGAAAAATCGCAATGGAAGCTCGAGTGAACTACCTGAAGCACGCTCCTGATCCGCTTAAAGCGATGTACGCGCTAGAAACATACATCCGTGGGAGCGGATTGGAACACGCCCTTCTCGAACTGGTGAAGACGCGCGCCTCACAGATCAACGGGTGTGCGTACTGTCTGGACATGCACACGCAGGACGCACGGGCCGCGGGCGAGACGGAGCAACGGCTTTACGCACTCAGCGCGTGGCGCGAAACGCCGTTCTTCACGGATCGGGAACGGGCCGCGCTCGCCTGGGCGGAACTGGTAACCGAACTCGAAGACGGCGTGCCGGACGAAACCTTCACCGAA
The DNA here is from genome assembly GCF_001610855.1 of Gemmata sp. SH-PL17. Lineage (NCBI taxonomy): Bacteria > Pseudomonadati > Planctomycetota > Planctomycetia > Gemmatales > Gemmataceae > Gemmata > Gemmata sp. SH-PL17. The sequence continues at coordinate 5,306,754 of NZ_CP011271.1, read as the reverse complement.
GCCCGTAAACACTTCACCGAGAAGGAGTTGGTCGACCTGACGTGGGCAGTGATCTCGATCAACGGGTGGAACCGGCTCGCGATCAGTTTCCGCGCGGTGCCTGGAACGTACAAACCGCACCTGCGTGCGCAAATGGCGGCTACCATTACCGGAGCCGCGAGCTAATCGAAGGGTGAACCGTCCGTTTCAATCGTGTGTGAAAATGTAACAACGACATCCGTAACTGGTAATTTGGATTACACTTCAGGCGGATATTCGTGTCGGAAATACAAAAACGCCCCTGATAATTCAGGGGCGTTCCTTTTAAATCCGAGAAGAGCGGTTCCCACACATGAGGAACTGCTGTTCCCGTCCCAACTAATCGGCCTTCTTTGCTTCGACGCTCACGACGACTAACTTGTCTTCCTTCTTTTCCGTCGTCACTTTGACCGCCGAACCGGGCTTCAGGTCTTCGACTTTGCACTCTTTACCGTCACAAGTCACCTTTGCGGTGGCCGGGATGACGTGCGTGTGCTCCTTCTTCCCGTCTTTGTCGGTCATCGTCAGCTTGCCGGCTTCGGCCTTGACGACTTTGCCTTCATGGGTTCCCGGCTTCGTATCTTCTGCGAACGCCGGGCTGAAAGCGAGCGCCAGAACCGCAACCGACGCCAGAGCGAAAACGTGACGAAGCATTTGTGGCCCTCTGTTGGAATCCTGTCGGGCGACGGGCCACGGTGGTTGCAACCGACGTGCCGCCCGATTGTCAAGATTTCATGCAGAGAGGGACGCCTTCGCCGCGCGGAGGGCGAGGCGGTAGTCGCGACGGCGGACGCGCGACACGGGCTTTGCGACCGCGGGGCGGGTGAGCGAGGCGGGTTGCACCGACCGGGCCGCGGGTTGGGCTTTGGCTTCGTTGGCGGTCCGCTTTTGGACGTTTCGAGCAGCGAGTCGGACAACGGTCGCGACCTGGAACATGACGCTCGCCGCGAGGCCGACGTACAGAACGGTGGAGGTGATTTGAGCAATCATGGCTAAGCGTCCGCTGCCGTGAAGTTGGGTTGCATGCGTGTAACGCGACCCATCAACGGACTTGCGCCGGCCACCAACTGTGTCAAGAAAAAGGCGCTGGGTGCTTTTCGGCTCAGGATTCTGGAGTGAGTGGGGCTTCTTCGGCCGCAGAAACGGAAGCTCTCCTTTGTGACTTTCGCTCGAATCTGCCATTTCTTGTAATGGCGGACTGTGAGTGTTGCACGGGCTGGGGCCAAAACGTTAGCAATTGTTAGCCGCGCGAATTGAACATGCTCGAAAACCCCAGGAATTGTGGGCAATGACGAGGTTTTGTGACGGATGTGACGCGCGCAGAAAGCGGCTTTTTCAGGGCAGTAGCGTTGGCAATTGTTAGTCTCGTTTCGAGATCCGTAGCGACTAAACGAGCCGTGACCGCAAGGGAGCGGGGCATCCTGTGCGTGGAACCGTGACGATAAATGGGGGCGCCTCCCACTCCCTAGCGGTCGCGGCTCGCTACAAGCAAACTGAAACGGGGCTAGCCGTCGTGGGCTATCCGATGCGAATTGTGCGGAATGGGCAAACTGGGAAGCAGAGGCAGCAAAGGCGACCCCCCTTTGAAAGCCCCCTGGACTATCTCTGCTTCGATCGCGTTTTTAATTTGATATGGGTGATGCAGATTGCATTTACTTGTGTTCGGTTCCGGCGCCCACGGCGAAACCGGCGCTCGTGATTACGTTTTCCACGGGTACATGTTGGACTTCGCGTGCCTGTGCTTTCGGAAACAGGTCCGGTGTGAGTAGGTGAGGAACGATGCCGTGAACCAGCCCGAAAATGACCCCACACCCGATCAGAACCCAGCACGCAGTGATTAAGAACAGTTTCATGGTGCGCTCTCCCGGTGCGGTCTTCGTTGCCCGCGCAAGCATTATCCCGCGCGGACGACGAGAGCCAATGAGCAATCCGCGCGCCTCCTCGAAAAGTGGGGTTGCACTGCGCGAACCGGTATCGATCCCGGAAGTGGCGGAAGCTGAAGAGACCGGGCGCCCGATCCCGACCGGTTTTGATTGCTCTTAAAAGTACATACTCACACTTCATCGGTGCTCTTGCACCGGGGACGAATGAGCAGGACGAGCACGATGGAGAAGATCGCGAAGCTCGCGAACACACTGAAAATGATGTTGAGCGGCACGTTACGGTCGCGCATTTCGCCGAAGCCCCAATCCGCGAGGCCGCCGCAACTGATACTCACGAGGTTCATGATCCCGTATCCGGTCGCGCGCAGTTCGGGCCGGACGATCTGGCAGAGGATCGGCATGTTGTTGCAATCGAAGAACCCCCACCCCAAACCGAAGAGCACCAGGAACGCGATTGCCATGCTGAGAGTCCCCGCGTTCCCAACACCGAACATCGCGGGGACGATGAAGCACATCCCGATCGCGCTCACGAAGATACGCCCGCGTTCGTTGGTGCGCATCCAGCGGTCCGCGAGCCACCCGCCCACGAACGCGCCTACAAGGGCCGCCGACTGCCAGTACAGCGTCGCGGCCACGCCCGCTTTCCCCTGGCCGATGTCGAACTGTTTTTTGAGGATCGCAGGCATCCAGTCTCGAACGACCCACCCCGCGAGCGCCGGGAGCGTGAAGTACAGCACCAGCAACACGAACGAGAGGTTGCTGAGTAGCTCGGTTACTGCGCGGACTGGGGATACTTTCGGCGCGTCCTCAACGGCAGTGGGCTTTCGCGGTGCGTCGCGGAGAAGCAGTATGAGCGGAACGGCGTAGAGCATGCCGCAGATGCCGCAGATGTTGAAGGCGCCGCGCCAGCCAAAATCGGGCGCGTCCGCCGCGTACCCACCAAAGCCACCGGCAATGACGCCGCAGTAGATCGCCGTTTGGTGCAACCCGATCGCACGCGACCGCGTGTGCCCGGTGTGGTAGTCCGCAATGAGTGCGAGGGCAGCAGGCATGTAAAACGCCTCGCTGATACCCATGAGGGCGCGCGCGACGAGTAGTTCGTCGTAAGTTGTGACGCGGCCGGTCGCCCATGTCACCGCGGACCACACGAACAGGCTCCCACAGATGGTGAACCGGCGACTGAACCGGTCCGCGACGAACCCGCCGATCGGACTGAGGAAGGCGTACACCCACTTGAACTGGCCGAGCATGAATCCCCAACCCGCGTCACCCTGAATGGTGGGGATGTCGGCCATCACGGAGAACTTCATCGACGCGAGCATCTGCCGGTCGAGGTAGTTCAGCAGTGCGACCGGCCACAGGAGCGCGACCGCGAGCCACGCGAGCCGAACGAGCGACGGGGCAGGGGAGAGGGCGGACACGCGGACAACTCCTGCATCTTTCGACAGATGGAACCGCACGGACGCGGGAACGGTCGGGACCGACGGCCCGAACGCCGTATCGCGTAACGATCGCGAACCGCAAGCGAGGCACCAGCGTAATCGGTTTGGGCAACGGCTCAACGTTCATTCTTTGTTTCTCGGTTCACTTTGGGATTTGTTGCGCGTTAGAAGCGTGATGTGAAGTTGACTCTGTGACCGGTCGATGAGAAAATGACCGCGTGAAACTTCTCACTGGCAACGTATGACGCGGGTGCTCGTACACACCGGGTTGGCTGTCGCGATCGCGCTGGCTCCAACTCTCTGCTGCTGCAAGGTCGGCTGGTTCTCACTTCCAGTGCGGACCGCGCGCGCTGGCGCGCCCATTACGTCTACGTCTGCCCCGATCGAATCGTGCCGACTCAAATCAGCGCGAAGCTGTTGCCACGAAAGTGCTTCCAATTCTTCAGAACACCCGGCACCCGCTCACACACCCGATGAATGCGTGTGCTGTGTCGAGCAGCACGATGCCGCGCTGACGGAGAGCAAAGTCACTGAAACGGCTCCGCAGCCGACCGGTGAATTGCTCGCACTCGCGCAGGCCGGGTTACTCGCATTTCCCGAACACCTCGGTTCCGACCGAGGGCTGTACCCGCGTGGCCGACCCGAGGGGCTACGCGACGCCCGGTTTATCGCGCTTCACGAACGGCACGTTCTGCGCTGCTGATCCTTGATTTGTGGTCGCTTTCACCCCGTCCTCGGGGTATCGTATCGCCTAAATCGTGTGGGACGCGCTCCCGCACACATTCGAGAACTTATTCACCACAATTCGGAGAATAGCGATGAAAGTGTTCGCAATCCTCACCGCGAGCCTGATGACGATTGGTGGCGGCTACTACTTCTTCCAGGCCGAATCAGGCTGCTCCGGTTCCCGGTGCGGCATGCCCCTCCCGGCGACCAGCGGGTGTTGCGCAGAGACGTCGAGCTGCTGCGCGGCGCAAGAAGAGTGCTGCCCGCTTCAAGAAGCGTCCAGCTCGGTGGCGACGAGCCTGGTCGCGAGCGTGAGCACGAAGTCCTCGTGCTGCGCGAAGACCGACGAGTGCTGCATCGTGACCGCGGCCTGCTGCACCGTCGAAAAGATCAGCACGGTCACGAAGCCGGTCCAAATCGAAGCGTGCTGCGAAGCGTGTGCTAGCCCGGCCAGCACCATCACCAGCGCGGCGAAGAGCATCGTGAACGTGAAGTAAGATGTAACCTGATTTTCAGGGAACACGGGCAGTTTGAACAGCCCGTGTTTTCGTTTACAGGAAGTGACGCGCTAGGGCCGTCGTCACTCGACAGGGTCTGCTACTACCGTGACCGGTTCGCTCGTGCGCTCGTAGACCGCACGCCAGACCGACCCGCCCGTTTCCAGTGCCTTGCGCTCGAAGTTTGTAGCGAAGCCCGCTTCGGTGCGCGGCGCGGCGAGTTGCTCTTCTTCGGGCCGCAATTTGAACGCCGGCATCGCGCCCACGATCGCGGTCATCACACCGTAGTATTCCTCGACATCGGTCGCAATGTAGAGGCGGCCGCCCGTTGTGATGGCCCGGGCTGCGTCCGCTGCGAAATCGGGGGTGAACACGCGCCGCTTCTTGTGCCGCGACTTCCACCACGGGTCCGGGAAGTACACGTGGACCGCGGCCAAACTCCCGGCCGTAACGTAGTCGCGGAGCACCAGTTTCGCGTCCGCGCAGGTGGTCTTCACGTTCGGCAAGTTGCGGATCGCGTACCGTGTCGCAGCGTAGAGCTGGTATTTGCGAACGATCTCAATGCCGAAGAAGTTGGTGCCCGGTCGCGCGAGTGCCGCGTTCAGCAGGAACAAGCCTTTACCGGTCCCGACCTCAATTTCGGCCGGGTTCGCGTTGCCGTACAGGGCGGCCCAATCGATGGGGGTGACGGGCGCGCGTGTCACAGGCTGTTCCGGCTCGCCTTCAGAATGGGAAGAAGCCGCATCTCCGGACTTGTCCGGAGAAGTGCGAACGCTCAAGTTCTTCGCTTCCCACACCCACGGCGCGAGCTGTTCGTTGGAGAGACGCCGGGGTTTACGCACCGCGAAGCTCCTCCAGTTTGCCCAGCGGGACGCCCGTGATAAGCGCCTCGAACGTGCGCTCCGTGCCCACGAAACCGGTGACGCGGAACCGCGTGAGCCGGCGGTGAACCTTGATGCCGATGCCGACCAGCACGAGCCGCTCGCCCGGGCGCACCTGGCGCACAAACTTCACTTCGTCGATCCCGCCCAAACCGAGGAGCACGCCTGGGTCGCCGATTTTCTGCGTGGTGTAGTAGTACCCACTCAACTGCGCGCCGGCCTCGCACATGAGCACCCCGGGCAACAGCGGGAAGCCCGGCATGTGCCCGCGCGCCCAGAAGTCGTTCGGGGTGGTGTCCTTGTAGCCCACGATGGTGTGTGAGGCGCGGTCCACGTGGACAATGCCGCTAAGCATCTCGAACTCGTACCGGTGGGGGTTGACCGCACGAATCTCTTCGATCCCGGCAATGGGTTTCGAGAAATCGAACGCGGTCGGGTCGATCACCGGCACTTCGGCAGACATGAATGCTCGCTCCCTCAAAACTATCGTCGGGGCTTCCAGAGTTCTGTTGTAAGGCACGCGGCTCGCGCGAAAAGCAGCCCCTACTCGATCAGTTCTAATACCTGTGGTAATTCCGTGATTAATGCGTCCGGGCGCAACGCCGGATCTTTGAGTTGCTCGCCGGTCGCAGAGAGGCTGTTCTTATCACCCGCGAACAGTGCCGTGCGGAACCCGTACTTCTTGGCCGGACCGATGTCGCGTGTCAGGTTCGATCCGATGTGCAGGACTTCCGACGGGACCAGTCCGCGCCCCTCCGCGAGCGTCATCGCCGCTTTGAACAGCGTATCCGACGGCTTGCGGGCCTTCTTTTCGGCAGAGATCAGCCGCAGCGCGGGCGGGATGATCGCGTTCAGGTCGACGTCCGGATCTTCTAGTCTGAGGCAGCGCTGAAGTTGGCCGAAGGTAAAGCACTGCCCGTCTGCAAGTAGCCCCTGGAACACGCTGCGATCAGCAAGGAGTTTCAGTGCGTCCGCCGCGCCGGGGTACGGCCCAACACCCTGAATGCTCGCGTGGTAGAAGTAGGCGATCTTCTGGACGTACTCGCCGAGCGAGCCGTAGGTGACGGCGTCGAATGAGTAGTCTTTCTGCTGGAGCTTTTTGACGATGTCGTCCCAGACGCGCTCGGACTGGACTTCGGGGAACTTCTCCCCGCCGCTGCCGGCGAGCCGCAATGTGGTGAGAGCCTTGTTGAACAGCTCGCGCATGTACTCCGACGGCGCGCCCGGTTTGCGGCTCATCGAGTTCCACATCTTGAACTCTTTGATGACCTTTTCCAGCGCCGCGGCGGTCAGGAACTCTTGCGGGTGTTCAAATGCGATTTCGCCTTGTGGGATTGCTACGAGCGTGCCGTACACGGTCCAGAACACGGCCCGGACGGGCATCGGGTGGAGCGACGGCTTGGCCTTCGGCGCGTCGATTTTGGGCGCTGAAGGCCACGGCAGGTCCGGGCGCGCGTGAATTTTCTCGACGTACTGCTCGAGCGTGAGCGGCATAGCCGGTTCCGGCAGCAAGTGGCGGCGGGTCGATGGGTTGCGCCTCAATTTCGTAGGCTAGCAGCCCTTCGCGTCGGAATCAAGCAGCGGAAAGGTAGGTAGTGTCTGAGTTGAACTTGTGGATCGCAATCTGAAGCGATATTCGTGGTCGTCCGCATCACGGGATGTGATCACAGCTACAATTTAGGCGATACTCGATGCGCCGCACTTTGCTCACTCACAAAAGCCGTCCGTCCCTTCCCGGATACGGCACTGTATTCGGTTGGGCTTTAGTGATTGGTGGGGGAGTTAAACCCGTTTGGATTGGGTTGCGGATGATGCGTGCGGAGGATGACATTGCTTGGGGTGATGTGTGTGAATTCCTTCGCGGTGAGTTTCTGGCGTTGGCGATTGTGATCGTGGGCGCGATTTTGGTTTTGGGATACTCGCGGTCCAAGTATCGTTGTGACCAATAGCGCCACGCCACTCATTTCACTAAACGCGGTTCGATCCAGCCCCCGTGCGCCTCTGTGATTCCCGGCCGTGCACAACCCGAGGGTGAGTACGCTGACCCCGTGGGGTCAGCGTCTCGTACTTGGGCGGCTTTTTCACGCCGCCCGTCGGTGGTTTTGTGGCTCCAGAATCCACCCCAGACCTTTGGTCCGTTCAAGTATAACACTCTTGTCGATCATACGGTCGCAGATCCGTTGTGCACGCATTGCATCCCCGATCCCTTCAACCGCTCTCTGGAGGCCTAACGGAACTGTGGACAGTGCGGCTCACGGACGGCAAGTGGGAGGTGTCAGGCGTGTATCTGGACGGTGGGAAAGAGATTGGGCATTCGTCGAGTCGTAGGTTAAGGTAGCTAGTAAGACGCTCACCTACGTCCACAAGTTCGTGAAGACGCCCCGTGCCCGGCTGAGCGGTGCGACCGTCACGGCCGAACTCGGCGACAAGATCGTGCGCACGTAGCGGTTGAACGGGTCGAGCGGCACTCGCGATATGACCCAGCCCGTGCGCTGACGGTGCCCGTGGTTGGGGCAAAAGAGTTCGCCGCGCGGCGCAAATCAGGGCGTCCGCGGCCCGTTCTCCAAGTATGATTCGCGGAGTGGCGCTTGGGAACAGGTTGAGGTGACGATCGATGTCCCAATCGTTCGACGTGATCGTGCTGGGCGTGGGCGGAATGGGTTCGGCCGCGTGCTTCGAGCTGGCGCGCCGCGGGCGCCGCGTACTGGGCCTGGAACAGTTCCCACTCGTTCACGCACGCGGCAGTTCGCACGGGCACACGCGCATCATTCGCACCGCGTATGCCGAACACCCGAGCTACGTTCCACTGGCGCGGCGGGCGTTCGAGAAGTGGTACGAACTGGAACAACTCACCGGTCGGCACTTGCTAACCGAGTGCCCGTGTTTGAACGCCGGCCCGCCGGGGAGTGACCACGTTGAAGGGGTCCGTGCGTCGGTGCGCACTCACAACCTTGCGGCCGAGGAACTGACCGGCGATGAGATTAACCGGCGCTACCCTGCGTTCCACTTCCCGGGCGATTTCATGGGAGTCATCGAGCAAGCTGCAGGGTTCTTGTTCGTCGAAGAGTGCGTTCGCGCTCAGATTGATAGCGCAGTATCCTTTGGGGCCGAGATCCACGCGGAGGAAGCCGTTCGTGCGTGGAAGGTCGTCGGGGACGGTGTGGAAGTGACAACCGATCGTGGAACTTATCGCGCAGCGAAACTGGTGATTGCGGCCGGTGCGTGGGCGACGAAGTTACTCGCGACGATCGGCGTTCCGCTCCGGGTGATGCGACAGGTATTGCTCTGGTTCGCGGCGGGGGGGCGCCCCGAATTGTTCCGACGCGACCGGTTCCCGCTGTTCATCGCGGACGTGCCCGGTGTGCCGTTCTACGGACTACCGGCCATCGATCCGTTCGGGGCAAAAGTCGCGCGGCATTACGGCGCGCCGGAACTTCCCGATCCGGACGGCGTGTCGTGGGACGTGAGCACGTCCGATGTAGAAGTGCTGCGCGAGAACCTGGCGGCAATGCTTCCCGGATTAGGTGCCTTCACGAAGGGGCAGGTGTGCATGTACACGGTCACCCCGGACCGGCACTTCGTGATCGATCAGCACCCGGAGTTCCCGCAAGTGAGTGCCGCGTGCGGGTTTTCGGGGCACGGATTTAAGTTCGCGCCCACCGTGGGTGAAATCCTCGCCGACCTCGCGGAACGCGGAATCACCGCCCACGACATCAGCCTGTTTTCCGCGCGCCGAACTCGTTGACTCAACTCAGAGTAGAGGCTCAGAACGGGACGTCCTCACCTTCTCCGAAAAGGCTCGGGCCGCTCGGTTGGGGCTTGGGTTTGCGCCGCGGGGCTTCCGGCGGCTGAACCACGTTTGTTTTCCGTGGGGGGAGTTCTCCAGACACAACGGGTGCGCTCGTAGTGACTGGGGCGGTGACGACGGCGGGCGTCGAAACACCGGGCAGTTCGTGTTGTTTTTCTAGCGAACTGAGCACCGCGGTCGCGCGCTTCAGTACGGCGTTCGGAACACCCGCGAGCCGCGCGACGTGGATGCCGTAACTGCGCTCCGCGTTGCCCGGTGCGATCTTGTGCAGGAACACGATTTCGTCGGCCAGTTCGCGCACCAGCACGTTGTAGTTCCGCAACCGGGGCAGGGCGGTCGCCAGTTGCGCCAGTTCGTGGTAGTGCGTCGCGAACAGTGACCGGCACCCGATCGCGTCGTGCAGGTATTCCGTCATCGCCCACGCGAGCGACACGCCGTCGTAGGTGGCGGTACCGCGGCCGATTTCGTCCAGAATCACGAGGCTGCGCGGGGTCGCGTTGTTCAGGATGTTCGCGGCCTCGGTCATTTCCACCATGAACGTCGATTGCCCGCGGCTCAGCTCGTCGCTCGCGCCGACGCGGGTGAAGATGCGGTCCGTCATGCCGATCGTCGCGCTCTTCGCGGGGACCAAGCTCCCCATGTGCGCCATGAGGGTAATGAGCGCGACTTGGCGCAGGAACGTGCTCTTGCCGGCCATATTCGGCCCAGTGACGAGCCAGAACGTGCCGTCGTCGGGACCGAACGCGGCGTCGTTGGGGACGAACGTGCCCGGCGGCAGGATCTGATCGAGTACCGGGTGCCGGCCGTCGCGGACGTCCAGAATCGGCTCGTCGACGAGCACCGGGCGGACGTAGTTGCGGGCCGCCGCGAGTTCCGCCAGCGCGGAGAGCATGTCGAGCGCTGCGAGCACTTCCGCGGCGTTCAACAGGCGCGGCGTTTGGGCCGCGACCTGATCCCGGAGCGTGAGGAAGAGTTGCAGTTCCAGAGCGCGGCTCTTGTCCTGCGCGGTGACGACCTTTTCTTCGTACTCGCGCAGCGCGGGCGTGTAGTAGCGCTTCGCGTTCTTGAGCGTCTTCTGGTGCTTGTACTCGGCGGGGGTCTTGGTTTCGTTGGCGTTAGTGATTTCGAGGTAGTAACCGTCGATCTCGTTGTACCCGACCTTGAGGCTCCCGATCCCGGTGCGCGTGATCTCCTGGGCCTGATAGCGCGCGATCCAGTTCTTCCCGTCGGTGGTGAGCGCGCGCAACTCGTCCAGCCCCGCGCTGAACCCTGCGCGAATGACGCCGCCCTCCTTCGCGATGTGCGGTGGGTCGTCTTCGATGGCCTTGTCGAGCAGTTCGCGGATGTCCGGGCACAGTTCGAGGCGCTTTTCCAGCTCTTGCAGGAGCGGGGACCGGCGCCCGGCGAGTTTCGCTTTCACCGCGGGCAGTTTGCGGAGCGTGCGGGCGATCGCGGACAGGTCGCGGGGACCGGCCTTCGCGGTGGAGACGCGCGTGGTGAGGCGCTGGATGTCGGAGCACGCTTCGAGGTGCTCGCGCACCGCCCGGCGCAGCGCGTGATCCTTCAGCAGTTCTTCGACAGCATCGAGCCGCGCGTTGATGGCTGGGCGGTCGGTGAGTGGCGCGAGCACGCTGTCGTGGAGCAGTCGGGCGCCCATCGGGGTCACGGTGCGGTCGAGCACCGAGAGAAGCGACCCGTCGCGCTGGTTGTCGCGCAGTGTGCGCGTGAGTTCGAGGCTGCGCCGCGTGACTTCGTCGAGTGCGAGGAGCGCGTCCGGGCGGTGCGGCCGGAGTCGGCGGATGTGCTGGAGGCTCGCTTTCAGCGTCTCTTGCAGGTAAATGATGACCGCGCCGGCCGCGATAAGGCACGGCTGCGCGTCCTCGAACCCGAACCCAGTGAACGTGCTCACCGCGAAGTGGGTCTTCAGCGCGGCGAGTGCGGTCGAGGGGTCGAAGGTCCAGTCGGGCCGGGCCACGCGACTGCGCGGCAGGTGCATCCCGGCGGCCTGCGCCACGGCGTTCGTGAGAGCGTCTGCGAACAGGCACTCGACCGCGTTGAGCCGCGAGAGCTCGTCGGACAGTTTGGGAGTGGGGACGTCGGCTGCGGAGAAGTACCCGGTGGATAGGTCGACCCACGCGATCCCGTAGACGCCGGCCTTCGCCGCGGGCACGAGCGCGACGAGGTAGTTCGGGGCGCGCGGGTCGAGCAGCCCGTCGTCGGTGATCGTGCCCGGGGTGACGATCCGGTTCACCTCACGCGGGATGATTTTCTTCTTCGGGTCTGGCTCTTCCATCTGCTCGCACACTGCCACGCGGTGCCCGGCGCGGAGCAAAAGTCCGAGGTAGTGTTCGAGTTTGTGGACAGGAACCCCGGCCATCGGGATCGATCCGTCGCGCTTGGTGAGCGTGATGCCGAGTACGCGCGAGCCGAGTTCCGCGTCGTCCTCGAAGAGTTCGTAGAAGTCGCCGTTACGGAACAGGACAAGCATTCCCGGGTGCTGGGTCTTCGCGTCGCGGTACTGCTGCATCATGCGGGACATGGCTGCGTCCGGGTCGAAAGTCTCGAGGTCAAACGTCACGCCGTCGGCTCGCGCCGCGACAAGAGTGTATCGGAATCTCCGAACCGTGGGAATGAGCGAAGTGAGCGCCGGCCGCGACCAAACCGAGCTTACGACTTTCGACTGTACGACTTAAAACCGAAGGGACTGCCGACCTGGTCGGTACCGGTCTCGCGACGGTAGTATCAATCACAATCAAAACCGGGAGTTTCGGGATGGCGAAACCGTTCGACGCGACGTTGAATGCGCTGATCGCCGTCCGCCCGGACGATTGGGCCGCGTACTTCGCGCGGCTCGCGGGCATTCCGCCCGGTCCGAGCGAGTCGCTCGACACCGATCTTGCGACGACGCTCCAAGCCGACCGAATCTTTCGCATTAACGGCTCGAAGCCGGCACTCCTGCACCTGGAACTGGAAGCGAATCACCGGCTCGGCGTTCCGCGCGATTTGATGCGATACAATACTCTCATTGACCACCAGCACGAACTACCGGTGGAAACGGTGCTGGTGCTCCTGCGGCCGAAGGCACTGGCGAGCGACCAGAACGGGCTGTACACGCGGCACGGCGTCACCGGGAGCATTATTTCGCAGTTCCGGTATCGTGTAGAGCGTGTTTGGGAGCGTTCGATTGATGACTGGCTCAGGGGCGGTCTCGGCCTCGCACCACTGGCGCTACTGACGGACGAAGCGAGTGCCGATCTCGAAACCGCGCTGGACCGGTTTCACACGTGCTTGGTCGGTACCGGGGCGGACCGAACCGTCACGAACAGTGTGTTGGGATCGTCTTACGTGTTGTGCGGCCTGCGATACGACAACGAGCGCGTGGCCGAGATGTACCGGAGGTTGAGTATGCTGATGAAGGAATCGACGACGTACCAGGCGATTCTCGGCGAGGGGCGCGAACAGGGGCTTGAACAAGGCCTCGAACAGGGCCGTCTCCGCGCTTCAAGAGAGTTACTCTTGCGTCAGGGCACGAAGAAGTTTGGCTCGCCATCAGTGGCGAGTGCAGCGATTCTTAATGGGATTACGGATTTGGGGCGATTGGAGCGCCTCGCGGACCAGATCCTGGACGCGACGGGCTGGGACGAGTGGCTAAAAACGGAGTGAGTTTGACCGGGGCGAGGATCAAGCCGAAACTTCGCGTACCTTGACCATGCTGACGATGTTGCCCTTACCGTGGTACTCGACCTCGGTCATGAACCCGCGCATGAGGAGCAGACCGCGCCCGCAGGGGCGTTCGAGGTTCTCGATGGCGGTGGGGTCCGGCACGTCGTCCGGGTTGAAGCCGTCGCCCTCGTCGGTGATGCGGATGTCGAACCGCTCGGGCGTGATGTGGTAGACGACGAACACCCGCTTGTCGGGGTCCATCTGGTTACCGTGCTTGATCGCGTTGACGAGCGCCTCTTCGAGCGCGAGCTTGATCGCGAAGATGTCGTGTTCCGTGTACCCCTTGGCGTGCAGCGCGTCCTCGATTAGTTCCATCACGCGGCGCGACTCGCCCAGATCGCTGGGGATGGTCAGTTCGGTGACGGTGCGGGTGGCGCTCATGCTTGGAAGTCGCGGGAACCGGCGAAATGGAGCACGGGGGGCGGACGGAGGCGCCCCCGCGCGAGTGGGCGGTCGGTCAGAACCCCTGCAGCCCGGCCTGTTCGTCCGGGAAGATGGTGAGGATCTTGTCCAACTTGGTAATCTTGAACACGTCAAGGATGTCCTTGGCGATCTTGCACAGCACCAACTTGCCTTGAACGGCCTGGAGTTTGCGGTGCAACGTGATCAGCTTGCCGAGGGCGGCACTGGACATGAACTCGACGTTGCCGAAGTTGAGCAGCACTTTCCGACGGCCGAGCTCGTCGACCAGCCGGAACAGGTCGTCGCCGATCATCTGGATGTTCTGCTCGTCCAGGATCTTCTTGTCGACGAAGTTGACAACCGCGATGTCCCCGATGTCCTCGACTTCGAGCCGGCGACGGCGGGGCGGTTGGGACGCCATGAGACACATCCTCAGCGAGAAGGAAAGCGAGTGCCAGCCACACGCAGCGGCGCGCGCCAACCACACGGAGTAAAGGAAATCATTCTGGTTCGAGGGCGTTCTGTCAAGTGGCACGGGGGGTTTTTAACGCCCCGGTGCTCACTCACTTGCGACCAAAACGGGCGCTCCACGCTCCGTTCCCGGTACGCGCGACCGAAGCCAGATCCGCGGCGCGAGATTCGATCCCAATTGTCTCACGCTTCGGGTGCGCGTGGCGCAATTCTTATTCGCACGGCGCAGTTCCTGCGTTCCTGAACACGAACAATGGGGCTGGCTGGTTCCGCGAGTTCCCGTTCTTACTAGCGAGAGTAACACTCGCGCGGCCGTTGTGCATCCAACAATACGTGCAGTTCGCACGACCGGCGCCAGAGAAATCGGAACGACCGTTCCGAGCGGCACGCCCGGACCCGTCTCGGACCCGACAGAAATTCAGTAATTCGCACGAGAGTCTCTCGACACGACACCTGCGCGAGAGGATACTGAACCCGGTGATACACCACCCACACATCGCCTTCAGGTCGGGACCGGTTGGTAACGAAAGGGATCGGGAATGCTTCGCTCTCCTTGGGTCGGCATCGCGGGTTTGGTGCTGGTAGTGGCGGGCGTATTCGCCGCGACCACGTGGTTCGGTGGCACCACTGGCGTTAGTGGGGAAGCCCATACGGAATTCTCTCCAACGCCGGCTCCCACCCGGTCCGCGACCATTCGGTTGGCTGAGGACGCGCCGGTCGTGGGCGTGTCGATTGGGGGGCGCCACCGGGCTTACGTGCTGCAAGCCTTTTTGTCCCCGAGCACGCACATTTACAACGACATGCTCGGACCGGTACCGGTTACGGTCGCGTACTGCAACTTGAACAACTGCGTGCAGGTCTACACCGCGCCCGACCGGAACAAGCCGCTCGACGTCAAACTGGTCGGCGCGGACCCGACCAACGCCCGGAGCATGTCGCTCAAAATCGGCGATTACCTGTATTCGCACCAGTCCAGCACACCCATCAAACCGGGCGACCCGGCGTTCCCGTACACCGTCACCGAGTACAAACGGACGACTTGGAGCGAGTGGCGCAAGGAGCACCCCGACACGGATCTGTACCTCGGGAACCTTCCGCTCGCGCCGCCGGACGAGACCACGCCGCTCGCACCGCGTCCGTGATCGCTGCTGCCGATTACGGAAGGGGAATTCCCTTTAGCTCAAATGGCACCTTGATCTCGACGAGCGGCGCGGGAGTCTCGTAGACGAGTTTCCAGCCCTTGGTAGTCGGGGCGCTGAAGCCGTTTTTCGGGTCTTCCTTGTACCGGTGGATCACGACAAGTGGGGTCGCGACGTCCGGGGCCGGGATCTCGTAATCGTCGAGCGCCACCGCCTTGCCGTCCGGCGACCGCAGGAGCAGGCGGTTGTCGCGCAACCACCATTGACCCTCGAAACTCTGGAACGTCGGCTGACCCGCGGGGTAGGTGACTTCGACTGCAATTTCCCACGAATCGCCCTTCTTCTGTACGCGCTTCAGGACCGCGGATACGCCGTCCTGTTTCTGGGCATCCGGCAGCTTCCCGTCCGGTACGTCGAACGCGAACGCGAGCAACCGGTCGGCGGCGGTCACCGTAAACTCGCCGGCCAGGGTGAACTGTTCGGTCTTGCGCGTCAGCCCGTTAAGGCGCACTTTCATTTCGCTCGTGGAATTGGTAGGTAACGTCTTCCCGGCTCCGTCCTCGGCGGTAGCCTTCGTCCCGGTCGGGTCCGTAACTTTGCTAATCCGCGGCGCCGCATCAATGCGGTACACGCGAACACGCGGTTCCCAGTGAACGAGCAGGCTCACTTCGTGGAACGTGGCGCCCAGGTCGAGCATCGCGCGCCCCACGACTTGCTGCGCGACCACGCGGAACGCCCCGTTCGTAGCGGCGATCTCCTGGGACGCCCCGCGCGGAACGAGTTCGACCTTCCGCCCGCCTTCGGAGAGCGCGATCCGCGTGCGCGTTTTGTCCGCGGCTGTCTGGAGTGCGGCCCAGAAGGGCGTCTTGTCGAACGTGACCGGGCACTGTGTTTTGATCGTCGCGGGCGCGACCGAGATCGGGATTTTGGACTGTTCCGACAGTCCCACGCAGACCTCGCCGAGCACTTTGCCGGACTTGTTCCAGGTGACCGGGGTCGGGGCGAGTGCGGGCTTCGGCGGGTCGGCCGCTGGAAGTAGTGTCAGCGCGCCCAGCGGCAGAACTATAATGGATAGAAGTCGCACGGCGGTCCTCGGTTCGTGAGGGGGGCGGCCCGGTCGTGTAGACGACTCGGAAGCCCACACCTATCCTAATTTTGCACCACGAGCCGAGCCACCCGCGGTCCGCCCCGCCTCGATTCTTGCTCGCTACACGAGGATTTCGCCGATGCTCGTCACTCCGGACGTGTTGGCTCTGAATAGCGCCCGACTTCCCGAAGACGTTGACCCGCAGGAAACGACCGAGTGGCTCGAAGCAATGGAGGCCGTGCTGAAACACGGCGGACCGGAGCGGGCCAAATTCCTCCTCGAAACGCTCATCGCGGTGACCGATCGGGCCGGGGCGAAAATGCCCGGTGGAGTCACAACACCTTACGTCAACACAATTCCCGTTGAGGATCAGCCGGCGTTCCCCGGTGATCGGGCACTTGAGCGGAAGATCAAAAGCATCGTCCGCTGGAACGCGATGGCGATGGTGCAGAAGGCGAACAAGAACACCAACGTCGGCGGCCACATCGGAACTTTTGCCAGCGCCGCCACACTCTACGAAGTCGGCTTCAATCACTTCTTCCACGGCCGCTCGGCCGACCACCCCGGCGATGTTGTGTTCTTCCAGGGTCACGCCAGCCCGGGCATGTACTCGCGAGCTTTCGTTGAGGGGCGGTTGGATGAAACAAAACTGAACAACTTCCGCCAGGAATTGAAGCCCGGCGGTGGGATATCGAGCTACCCGCACCCGTGGCTCATGCCGGACTTCTGGCAGTACCCGACCGTCAGCATGGGCCTCGGCCCGATCATGTCCATCTACCACGCCCGGTACAACCGCTACCTCCGGGACCGTGAGCTCGCGAAGACAGACCTCGCCCGCGTGTGGGCGTTCCTCGGCGACGGCGAGTGCGACGAGCCGGAGTCGCTCGGTGCGATCAGCCTCGCCGGGCGCGAGAAACTCGACAACCTCACCTGGGTCATCAACTGCAACCTGCAGCGGCTCGACGGTCCGGTTCGCGGGAACTCGAAGATCATTCAGGAACTCGAGGGTATCTTCCGCGGGGCCGGCTGGAACGTTATTAAGGTGATCTGGGGGACCGACTGGGACGAGTTGCTCAAGAACGACCACACTGGCGCACTAGCTCGTCGCATGATGGAAGTGGTCGACGGCGAATACTGTGACTACGTCGGGCGCGACATGCGAACGGCTGAAGAAAAGGTCACACACGCGAAAAAAGCCGACCTCATCACCGACGAAGAGGACGCCGAGCGCCGCGGTGCATACATCCGCGACACGTTCTTTAACACGCCCGAACTCAAGGCGCTGGTCGAGCACCTATCGAATAAAGACATCGCGGGGCTGAAACGCGGCGGCCACGACCCACTGAAAGTGTACGCGGCATACAAGGCCGCGACCGAGCACAAGGGGCAGCCGACGGTGATTCTGGTGAAGACCGTCAAGGGCTACGGCATGGCCGGCGACGGCGGGCAGGGAAAGTTCACCAACCACCAGCAGAAGAAGGTCGCAATCAAGGAATTCCGCGACCGCTTCGAGCTGCCGATCACCGACGACCAACTCGAACACATTCCCTTCTACCGGCCAGCCGACGACAGCCCGGAAATGAAGTATATGAAGGCTCGCCGGGCGGCCCTTGGCGGCCCACAGCCGTTCCGCAACAACGAGTTCGTCCCGTGCCAGCCGCCGGAGCGTAAGGGCTTCGAGCGCCAGTACGAGGCCACAATCCAGGGGAAACCCATCTCCACCACGTTCGCGTGGGTGAATCTGATGACCGCGATTTGCCGCGATCCGCACATCGGCAAGTTGCTCGTCCCGATTGTCCCCGACGAGGGGCAGACGTTCGGGATGCCGCCGATGTACAAGACGTTCGGGATGTACTCCAGTGTCGGGCAGACGTACACACCCGTCGATAAGGGATCGTACACCGAGTACCGTGAATCGAAGACCGGCCAGATCCTGCAAGAGGGGATCAACGAGGCCGGGAGCATGGCGAGTTGGATCGCAGCCGGCACCGCGTACAGCACGCACGGCGTGAACACGATCCCGTTCTACATCTACTACTCGATGTTCGGGTTCCAGCGCATCGGCGACCTCGCCTGGGCCGCGGCCGACGCCCGCACCCGCGGGTTCCTGATGGGCGGCACCGCCGGGCGCACAACGATTAACGGCGAGGGGCTCCAGCACGAGGACGGGCACAGCCCCCTGATGGCCATGACCATCCCGACGTGCCGCACCTACGACCCGGCCTTCGCCTACGAACTCGCGGTCGTCATCGAAGAGGGCATCAACGCGATGTACGTGCGCGGCGAGGAGTGCTTCTACTACCTCACCGTTTATAACGAAGCGTATGACATGCCCGCGATGCCCGGCGAGCACGTGCGCGAGGGGATCATCCGCGGGCTGTACTCGGTGAAGAGCGTGAAGCCCGTCGGCGCGAAACTCGAAGTGCAGCTCGTCGGCAGCGGCGTCATTCTGAACGAGGCGCTCCGGGCGCAGCAGATCCTGGCCGAGAAGTACAACATCGCCAGCACGGTCTACAGCGCGACCAGCTACCAGATGCTCCGCAAGGACGCCATCGAGTGCGAGCGCCACAACCGCCTGCACCCGGACGCGACCAAGAAGGTGCCGTTTGTGGCGCAAGTGCTCGGTGGCACGAACGGGCCGATCATCGCGACGAGCGACTACATGCGGGCGCTGCCGGAAACGGTCGCCCCGTACCTGAACGGCCGGATGCTCGCGCTGGGGACCGACGGGTTCGGCCGCTCGGAAACCCGCAAGGCGCTGCGCCGGTTCTTTGAGGTGGACGCGGAGAACGTCACGGTCGCGGCGCTGTACTCGCTGTTCCAGCAGGGGCAACTGGACCCGGGCACGGTGAAGCAGGCGATCGCGGATCTGGGCATCAACCCGGACGCCGCGCATCCGTGGACGATCTGATCGGGCGCTAGGCTGGTGCCCTCAAAACCGCCGGTTGTGACTTCCGCGACCCACCAAACGGGCGGATCGGGTCACTACCGGCGGTTTGTTTTGAAATTGTGTTTCGGGTGAGAAGTCGACGTCCGCTTCGCAGAGTTTCGGGGCCAATAACAGTCGCCCCGGCGGACGTGAGGGCTCCCGGAACAGTAACCTGACAGCAAACAAGGCGCGAGTCCTCGGTGCCAGCACTAGGCGCCGTGGGTAGCAAGACCCGATCAATAACCTTGCACCGCCGGCTCGCACCGCGCGACCGTTCAAACAAGTTGACACCATAATGGCGGACCGCACGCGGTTCGTAGGGGGCCTAATGGACATCGTGCTTGCGAACCCGGGCGAGGGTATTGAGGGCGGAACGGTAACGGCGGTGTTCGTGAAGGTGGGTGACGCGGTCAAGACGGGTCAGGCGCTCGTGGAGGTGAGCACCGACAAGGCTTCGATGGAGGTGACCGCGGAGTCGGACGGGACCGTCGAGGCGGTTCACGTGAAGCCCGGCGACAAAGTTAACGTCGGCGGAAAACTTATCCGCGTGTCCGGTGGCGCGAAGCCGAGTGAGGCGCCCGCGCCGAAGAACCAGCCCCAAAAGGCGGAAGCCCCGGCCGCGCCCGCATCGCAACCGAAGGCCGAAACGCCGCGCGCGGCCGCGTCGGTCGATGTCGTGCTTGCGAACCCGGGCGAGGGTATTGAGGGCGGAACGGTAACGGCGGTGTTCGTGAAGGTGGGTGACGCGGTCAAGACGGGTCAGGCGCTCGTGGAGGTGAGCACCGACAAGGCTTCGATGGAGGTGACCGCGGAGTCGGACGGGACCGTCGAGGCGGTTCACGTGAAGCCCGGCGACAAAGTTAACGTCGGCGGAAAACTCGTCACTCTTAAAACCGCGGGCGCTGCATCGAATGCGCCAACGGCTTCGACTCCGGCACCTGCTCAACAGACCGCACCGAAATCGGCAGCGCCGGCCGCTTCGCAACCGCAACCGCAGCCCGCATCGAACAACGGCAGTGCGAACGGCACCAAGACGCTCGTCCCCGCCGGACCCGCGACGCGCAAACTCGCCCGCGAACTCGGCGTCGCTCTCGGCGAGTTGAAGGGCAGCGGGCGCGAGGGCCGCGTCACGCTCGACGACCTGAAGGGCTTCGTCCGCACCGAGCGCCAGCGCGTGAGGGAGAGCGGTGGGGCGGCCGCGGCCGCCAGCGGGATCATCGTGAATGCGTTCGCGCTGCCGCCGCTGCCGGACTTCGCGAAGTTCGGGCCGGTCGAGGTGACCGAGGTCGCGACGATCCGGCAAACGATCGCGAAGAACCTCACGGTCGGCTGGCGGACCATGCCGATGGTCACTCAGCACGAGCTCGCGGACATCACCGACCTCGAAGCCGGGCGCAAGCGCATCGTCGACGCCCTCCCGAAGGGTAGCCCGAAGATCACGATGACGGTCCTCGCGATCAAGGCGTGTATCGCGGCCCTCAAAGAGTTCCCGCGGTTCAACAGCAGTTACGACATGAACGCGGGCAAACTGGTCCTCAAGAAGTACTACCACATCGGCATCGCGGTCGATACGGACGCGGGGCTGAAGGTGCCCGTGATCCGCGACGCGGACAAGAAGAGCATCCGCGACCTCGCCGCGGAGGTGTCGTCCATTGCGGAGAAGGCCCGCACGAACAAGCTCACGATCGACGAGATGCGCGGTGGCACGTTCACCATCACGAACCTGGGCGGTATCGGGGGCACCGGGTTCACGCCGCTCGTGAACTACCCCGAGGTCGCGATCCTGGGCCTGTCGAAGTCCTCGTTGCAACCGGTGGTGCGCGACGGGCAGATCGTCGCGCGGCTCATGATGCCGCTCTCGCTCACCTACGACCACCGCGTCATCGACGGGGCCGACGGGTGCCGGTTCACGGTGCGCCTCGCGCAACTCTTCAGCGACCCGCTCCGGCTCCTGATGGAGACGTGAGCCAGGCGTCAGCGAGAAACATCGCTGCTTTTACACCCCAATGAATCTCGTGGCACATTGCACGGGTTCATTGGGGTGATTTTGTTGCCACTGATCGGCGCCGTTTCTTCCGCACCCGATGACGATGGGCACCATTTCTGGTTAATGCGGAGCATTAACGTGCATCTATTAGACGCTTTTTGCAGGGAGACCCGAAGAAACGGAGAAAATAACGATTTTCTTCTGACAACTCGGGCAATTAGGTCGTGGTATACTTCTCAACAGTCACTTGCTCCCATCCGCACTCCGTGCGGTGCCGTCGGCACCGGAACTCCGGTGTACTCGCGGACTCGTGTCGTGGCCGCTTCGTTGAGAGGCGGAATTGTACCCGGCGCGGCACTACGCTATTTGCGGGGCGGGTCGGTTGCCCCGGCGGAAAGGACGGAAATGTCCGATGTCCGGTACAACACAGAATAGTGCCCCGGCTCCGCCCCATATTCCGGGATTGGATCTCGGAGAAATGATCGGCGAGGGCGGTACGAGCACCGTGTACCGGGCCGTTCACCGCACCCTTCAGCGCACCGTAGCCGTGAAGGTTCTGTGTGCCCCGGCCGGCGGGCACGCGGCGCACTCGGGTTGGCTGCGCGAGCCGCAGTTGATGGCGGCGCTGGCGCACCCCCACGTCGTCACTGTCCACGACGCCGGGGAGATCGAGGGCCACAATTATCTGGTCATGGAGTTTGCGGCGGGCGGGGCGCTCCGGTCCCGGATGCCCCCCGGCCAACCGTGGCCGACGGACGAAGCGGCACGGCTTCTGGACTGCATCGCCGGGGCGCTCGATCACATCCACGAGCGAGGGATTTTGCACCTCGACCTCAAGCCCGAGAACGTCCTGTTCGCCGACGACGGGCAGATCAAAATCACCGACTTTGGGATCTCGGTCGCGCACACCGGCGCGGACGCGCGACTCGAGGGCGGGTACTTTTGCGGCACGCTTGATTACTGTGCCCCGGAGTACCGCGCGGGCCTGGCGCTGGACGCGCGTGCCGACGTCTTCTCTCTCGCGACCGTCGCTTACGAACTGTTTACCGGGCGCCTCCCCGGTCGCGTGTACGTCCCCGCTCTCCGCCACAATCCGCGGCTGCCCAAGGCGCTCGATGACACCCTCCAGCGCGGGTTGGCCCGCGACCCGGGCGAGCGCTTCGCTTCGATCAAGCAGTTCCAAACGGCCCTGGCCGGGGCGTGCCGCAAAAACGCCGGCCGCGTGAATCGCCGGGTGCTCACCGCGCTCGGGGTACTCGCCGCGCTGGTGATTCTTCCACTGGCTGCGTCCAAGTGGTGGCGCCCGACCGCGGTGGCCGAGCCCGAGCCTTCCAATACCCAAGCAGCGGACGGAGAGCGCCCAGACCGACTGGTAGTTCTCCACGATCGGCCCGACGATTTGGCGCTCTTTACCGGGTCGGACGGTCGAGACTTGGTGAGTAGTCCGGGCGCGCCCGTGGAACGAGTGCCGACGGAGGCAGGGGGCACGCCCGTTCCGCCCGGCCTTCCGTTCTCCGTTTGGCCCGCGCCTCGGCCCGTTATGGCGATCCGTTCCCCGAGCGCGTGGGGGTTCGTCTACCCGCTTCAGGATCGCACGCTGGCGCAGCGCGTAGTGGCCAACTGGCCCGATCTGCTCCGGGCGGTCGTACCGAGTGAGAAAAATCTCGTAAGGGCTGGCGGGTTCGACGGGGACTGTCTGGCCCCTGGGCACGTGGGGGCACTCTGGCGCGCGGGGAACGCCGCAGGGTGGAGCGCGAACCGTCAGATCGTTCTGGACCGGCCACAGGACCGGCCCGACAACCCGGCCCTCCTGCTCACCAACTTGGACCCGGCCCGGAGCGGAAATCTCCTGGGTGCCTATCAGCCCCTGGCACAGGCACCGCCCCCCGGAGCGGTGATGGTACTGCGCTACCGTGCCCGGTCTCTCCACGGGCGCGGGAGCCTCGCCGTCTACCCCGGGATGCCGGTCGCGATCCCGGACGATGCTACGGGGCCGGTCGCGACCCGGGTTCGCGGCCTCGGTCCGCAACTCTCCGCGGACCCCACTGCCCCCGGCCCGGCTCCGTGGTTGTACCGGTGCCCCAACTGGGTCGTACCGACGATCCAGTGGAGTACCTATGTGGTAATTTGCGAACTTCCTCCATTCCCCACTCGGCGTCTTCACCGCAATTTGGTAATCGACCTCGCCGCAACGCCCCAGGCGGCGACCGATCAGGTTTGGGTCGACGACGTCGAGCTGTTCGTCTGGCGCCCGGAGAGTAAGCCGTGAAGCCCCACGATGTGGCAGAACTGGCCCAGACCCTGTTCGAGGAAATGGGGGACGCGGCGTTTATCGTGGACCCGGGCACGGCGGGCGTCGTGGACGTGAACCCCGTGGCCCAGCGGATGACGGGCGCGCGGCGCGCGGACCTCTTGGGACTCTCGCTCGACCAACTGTTCCGCTCCGACGACGGCACTGCCGGGTTGAGCCACCTGCGACGCGCTCTGCACACGACCCAGACGTTCCACTCCCGAGAGGGGTACCACCTGCGCCGCGGGGCCGGCGAGTCGTGGACCCCGGTCAACCTGACTCTCACCCGCCTGCACACCGAGCGCGGGCCCCTCGGGTTGGTTCTGGCCCGCGACAGCAGCGAGCGGATCGCGGCCGAGGAGCGGCTCCGCGTCGCCAATGCTGAACTTGAAAACCGGGTGCGGGAGAAAACCGCCGACCTCGCACGCGCGAACGAGTCCCTGCGAGCGGAGATCGCCGAACGCGCCCGGGCGCAAGAGGCGCTCCGTGAGCGCGAGGAACTTTACCGGCTGCTGACGGACAATTCCAACGACTTGGTGTACCTGCTGGACCTTGAGGGTCGAACCGTTTACGCCAGCCCGTCGGTGCCCCGGCTCCTTGGCCGGGTACCGGCCCACAAGTTCGAGGTCGTTCACCCCGACGACACCGATGCCGGAGAGCGGTACTGGAAACAGGTGCTGGCCGGCACCGCGGGCCTGTTCACCGTCCGCGTGCGCGCCGGGGACGGGGCGTGGCGCTGGTTGGAGGCGTGGAGCGCGCTCGTGCAGTATCGGGGGACCGCCCACGTCCTGTCCGTTTGCCGTGATGTGACCGACCGCACGCGGGCGGAAGAAACCTTGCGTGCGAGTGAGGCGCGCCTGGCCCGTGCCCAGCGCATCGCGCACCTCGGGAACTGGGAGCAGGAGTTCGCCCCGGACCGGCTCCGCTGGTCCGAGGAGGTGTTCCGCATCTTTGGCACCGACCCGGCCGCGTTCTCGGGCACGTCCGAGGACTTCTTCCGCCGCGTCCCCCCGGACGACGCGGGCGCGATCCGGGCGGCCGTCGCCGAGACGGTCCGGACCGGGCAACCGTACCGCATCGACCACCACATCGTGCGCCCGGACGGGACCGTGCGCTGCGTGCAAGAGTTCGCCGAACCGGTGTACGAGGACGGTCGCGCGGTCGCGCTGGTCGGCACGGTACAGGACGTCACCGAGCGCGAGCGGGCCGCGGCCGCGCTCCGCGAGAGCGAGGAGCGCTTGCGCCTCGCGGTTCGAGCCGCAAACATCGGGCTGTGGGACTGGAACCTTCGGACAAACGAGGTCGTGTTCTCGCGCGAGTGGAAGGGGCAGCTCGGGTACGAGGAGTACGAGATCGGCAACAGCTACCTCGAATGGGAAACCCGGCTCCACCCCGACGACATGCCCAAGGTGTTGGCGGCGCTGCGCGGGTACCTCGCCGGGGAGCGCGCCGAACACGCGGCGGAGTTCCGGATGCTCCACAAGGACGGAACGTACCGGTGGATCTACGCCCGGGGCGAGTTCGTCCGCGATGCGAACCCCACCCCGGTACGAATGATCGGGTGCCACGTCGACTTGACCGAGCGCAAGCGCGCGGAGGAGGCCCTGCGTCAGTCGCAGCAGCAGTACGAAGAGTTGGTTACGAACATCGACGGGATCGTGTGGGAGGCGGACGCCCGGACGTTCCGGTTCACGTTCGTGAGCCAGCAGGCCGAGCGGTTACTCGGGTACCCGCCCGCGCGGTGGATCGACGAACCCGACTTCTGGGTCAAGCACATCCACCCCGATGACCAGGGGTGGGCGGCGGACTACTGCCTGCGCGCGACCCGCGACCACCGGAACCACGACTTCGAGTACCGAATGGTCACCGCCGCCGGGGGCACCGTTTGGGTGCGCGACATCGTGAGCGTGGTTATCGAGGGGGGCGAACCCACCAAGCTCCGCGGCATTATGGTGGACGTCACGGCCCGGCGCCTCGCCGAGGAGCGACTGCACGAGAACCACACCCTGCTCAGTGCCGTGGTCGAGGGCATCTCGGACGCCGTCTTCATGAAGGACGCTCGAGGTCGGTACCTCATGATTAATCCCGCCGGTGCCCGGTTCTTCGGGAAGGAGATCGCGGAGGTAATCGGCCAGGACGACGGCGCGCTGCTTCCCCCGGACACTGCGCGGGCCTTCACGGACAGCGACCGGCGCGTGATGGAAACCGGGGCGCCTCAAACTACCGAAGACGTCGGCACCGTGGCGGGGGTGACACGCACGTACCTGACGACGAAGGTTCCGTACCGTGACCCCGCCGGGCGCGTCACCGGGCTGATCGGCATCGCCCGCGACATTACCGAGCGCAAGAGGTTGGAAGAGCGCTTCAGCCAGGCCCAGAAGATGGAAGCGGTGGGGCGGCTCGCGGGCGGGGTCGCGCACGACTTCAACAACCTGCTCACCATCATTAACGGGTACGGCGAACTGCTCCTGGGCCAGTTGTCCGCCCCGAACCCGCACCGGGACGCGGTGGTCGCCATCCGGGAAGCCGGGGAGCGCGCGGCCGGGCTGACCGGGCAACTCCTGGCGTTCAGCCGCAAGGCGATCGTCGCGCCGAAGGTGCTCGACTTCAACGAACTGGTGGACTCGATCGGGAAGATGCTCCGCCGGCTCATCGGCGAGGACATCACCCTGGCCACGTTCCTGGCCCCCGGTCTGTGGGCGGTGAAAGCGGACCCCGGCCAGATCGAACAGGTGATTTTGAACCTCGCGGTCAACGCGCGCGATGCGATGCCCAAGGGCGGGCGCCTCACGATTGAGACCGCGAACCTGACGCTGGACGACGGCACCCGGTACCCCGAACTCGCGCCCGGCCGGTACGTCCGGCTGAGCGTGAGCGACACGGGCGTGGGGATGACGGACGAGGTGCAATCCCAGATCTTCGAGCCGTTCTTTACGACCAAAGAGTTCGGTAAGGGAACCGGGCTGGGCCTCGCCACCGTCTACGGGGTCGTCAAAACGTACAGCGGGCACGTGAGCGTGTACAGCGAGGTCGGGGTCGGCACGACGTTCAGCGTCTTGTTGCCTGCGGTCGGGGCCGCTCACGCGGAGCGCCCGTCCGGGGGGATCTCCGTTGCCCCGCGCGGAACCGAGACGGTCCTGTTGGTTGAGGACGACAACGGGGTTCGCGGGCTCGCGCGGACCGCGCTCCGGGCGCAGGGGTACACGGTGCTGGAGGCCACCGGTGGGGCCGAAGCGGAACAGATTGCCTCGACCCATAACAGCCCCATCCACCTGGTTCTGACGGACGTGGTAATGCCGGAGCGCAGCGGGCGGGAGGTCGCCGACGCGCTCCGGACCCGGCGCCCGGGGGTGAAGGTGCTCTACATGAGCGGGTACACCGACGATGCCGTCGTCCGGCACGGTGTCCTCGAAGCCACGGACGCCTTCCTCCAGAAGCCGTTTACCCCACTGGGACTCGCCCGAAAAGTGCGCGAAGTATTGGACGGCACACATTAAATGCGCACCGTCGTCGCGCTGGAATAGCCGCTTTCTACTCCTTGCTCAGTACCGCGTCCACGACCCAGCACCCACGCGCGTGCGGGGTGCTGGTATCTCGACAGTGGCTCAGGACGTCGTCGTTGTCGCACCCGGCTTCCTGAAGCGCATCGGCCAGGATCGGCATCGCGCCGAAGTCACGCGAATCGTACATCTGCGCCGTCAGAGCGAGAACAGTGGGGGTGAGCCACGCCGGCTCGAAAGATGTCGGACGGAACGAGTTGCAGAAGAGGCACCGCAGCACGTTTGCGAACATCTGTTCTGCGGCCGCGTGGGCCGCATCTCCGGCAGCTTGGGCGGCCTCGGGCCATATGTTGTTCCAGGACCACGCCGGTTCTGCGTTGCGACGCGCCCATTCCGTGCCCCATGCCCGCACTGCTGCGGTCGCGACCGCGGAAGTAGGGGGCAATTCACCGGTGCTCGCGACGGTTACTGCCCACTTGCACACAGCTTCGCGGGCTGCGAGAAGGGTACGACTGGCCGCCCACCAGCCTATCACGTTCGTTACAGCAAGAGCGGCGAACGCGCCGTGTATTGCCTCATTAGGCAGAGCGCTTTGGGCGCGGGCGCGTTTCTCGACCAGTTCCAAGATCCCGTGGCCGAGGCGCCCGTCAGCGCACTGCTCGGCAACATCTACGAGCTTGCGGTGGAGCCCGAGCGGGATGCACTCCCAAACGGCCCGGCAGCACCCGCAGGCGAAGAGGTGCAACTTCCGCTCACTCACCGGGCACCGAAGGGAACCCAGCATCGCTGTGGGCTCGTTACACACGAGCCATTCCGCTTCGGTCATCTCGTGCCCCCTCTTGCTGAGCACCCGATCGATGATCTTGCGCCCCGCGCGTAAGGACACCCGGTGTGCGACAGTGGTTCAGCACACCAGGGCTATCACATTCGGCATTCCGAAGAGGCTTTATTCGACGTGCTTTTTACGAGTGACTCAATAGGAGTTACGCAGTTGGCCGTTTGGGGGTGACGTTCGGTGGCTTGTGCAGGTAAGTTGGTACCCCATGAACCCACCCCGCGCCACCGCCGAGGATTATATCGCGTTCCTGGTCGCCACACCGGGTGAGGGCACGGCAACCGAGATGGGGCGGTGCCAACCGGCTCGCCCCGATGCTCCGGCTCACGATGCCTTTACCCGGCTCCTGAACCGCCTCGAACCGGAACCCGAGGCCCTGTGGGACGAAGTGCGCCCGTTGCTTCCCACCGACGGGGTGCTGGTGTTCGACGACACCGTTCTGGACAAACCATTCGCCCGGCACATGGGACTGGTGGGCCGGTTCTGGTCCGGGCGCCACAAGCGCGTGGTTCCGGGCATCAACTTGGTCACCGCCCTGTGGACCGACGGTGATGCCCTGTGGCCGTGCGACTACCGCCTCGTTGATAAAGCGGCCGGGGACGGCACCAAGAACGATCAGTTCCGGGACATGCTCCGGGTGGCCGCCGGGCGCGGGCTCGCGCCCCGGTGCGTGTGCTTCGATTGCTGGTATTCGGGCAAGGACAACCTGAAAGCGGTGCGCGCGTTGGGGTGGACGTTCGTGACCCAGGTGCGGTGCAACCGCAAGGTGAACCCGGACCGCACGGGCAACCGACCCATCGAGGAATGCGACATCGCGGCGAGCGGCACGGTGGTGCACTTGGAGGGGTTCGGTCGGGTGAAAGCGTTCCGGATCGCCACCACAGACGGTGGCACGGAGCACTGGATCACCAACGACCTGTCGATGGACGAGGGGGCGCGGTTGATGTTCGCGGAGCGGGCGTGGGGGATCGAGGAGTTCCACCGGGGCCTGAAACAGCACACCGCGGTGGACCGGTGCCAGACCCGGATGGGGCGCGCGCAACGGAACCACATCGGGTTCGCTCTCCGCGCGTTCGTCCGGTTGGAGTGGCATCGGTTCAACACCGGGGTTACCTGGTTCGCCGCCAAACTCGCCATCATCCGAGAGGCCGTGCGCCAATTCCTCGCGCAACCGGTCTACCGACTGCCAACTGCGTAACTCCTAACTCAAGATACCGGACTAATTCCGCCCGGTGTTGATCTTCCGAACGTACTGATCCTAGTTAAATCCTTCTCACCTCAGCGCGCGGTGCGCCCGCAGTGCGTCCAGTGTGCGGCGCATGTCAGGGGGCAGGGGGGCTTCGGCCTCGATCCACTGGCCCGTTCGTGGATGCTGGAAGCGGAGCCGGAACGCATGGAGTGCCTGACGAGCGAGTAGCACTTCGTCTTCGATCGGGGGCAGGCTCGGGGCCAGTTCGGACAACTTCATCTGCGAGCGCCCGCCGTAAATTTTGTCGGCGAGCACCGCGCACCCCACGTGCAACAGGTGTACGCGGATCTGGTGCGTGCGGCCCGTGCGCGGTTGCACCTTGACCAGCGTGAACCCGCGGAAGCGCTCGAGCACTTCGTAGTAGCTCAGTGCGTGCTTCGCGTCGGGGTCGGTCGAAACAATCATCTTGAGGCGGTCGTAGGGGTGCATCTTCAGCGCCCCCTCGATGTAGTCCGAGTCGCGCTCGAGTTCGCCGGCCGCGATCGCGACGTACTCCTTGAACACCTTGCGCGACTCGAACTGCATCGCGAGGTCGCGGTGCGTCATGTCGTCCTTCGCGACGAGTATGACGCCGCTCGTGTCCTTGTCGAGCCGGTGAACGATGCCCGCCCGCAGGTGCCCGGCCCCGGTGCTCAAGTGCTCGCGGAAGTGCCACTGGAGCGCGTTGACGAGCGTGCCGGACCAGTTCCCCTTCGCGGGGTGAACGACCATGTCGGACGGCTTGTTGACGATCGCGAGCCACTCGTCCTGGTACAGAATGTCGAGCGGGATGTCCTCGGGGACCGGGATCTCGTGCGTCGGTTCGGGCATCGCGACGTGGAGCCGGTCGTGCTTCCGCACCTTGTAGCTGGGCTTCGTGATCGGCTTGCCGTTGAGCGTGACGCCCCCGGCTTCGATCGCGCGCTGCACCACCGACCGGCTGAAATCCGCGCCCAGGTGGAGCAGAACGTA
Organism: Gemmata sp. SH-PL17; assembly: GCF_001610855.1. Lineage (NCBI taxonomy): Bacteria > Pseudomonadati > Planctomycetota > Planctomycetia > Gemmatales > Gemmataceae > Gemmata > Gemmata sp. SH-PL17. The sequence goes on along the minus strand of NZ_CP011271.1, from coordinate 5,276,936 downwards.
CTGATCGAGGCGCATCCCCTCGGACTTGACCATCACGAGCAGGTCGAGCGGTTCGCGGAACCGCACGCTGGACGCGACGGGCGCCGGTTCGGGGACGAGATCGTCTTCGAGTTCGTCGGACATGGTAGTAGCAAACGTCAGGGAACAGAGGTCAGAGGACAGAAAAACAGAGAGCAGAGGACAGAAATCAGAAGCCAGAGGATAGAAGACGGAGAACAGAGAAAACCAGAGGCACGTACCCAGAAGTCAGTGCCTTGTTCCCCGTTCTCTGTCCGCTGACCTCTGGCTTCTGATTTCTGTCCTCTGCTCTCTGTTTTTCTGTCCTCTGTTCCCTGCTCTACTGCGGCAGGATTATGGGTTGCCCGCCGTGGCCCGGGATCCCCGTGAGCCCCGGCATCTTCGGGTCGAGCGTCGGGAGACTCGGCGCCTGGATGCTGTACACGGTCGTCTGGAGCTTGACGATCTGGTCCTTGGTGTTCAGGTTCCGGAGTTCGTCAGCGAGCTTCTTACTGTCCTTGCCCCAGTTGGTGTCCGGGGCGGCCTCCGCGACCTTGTCGAGCCAGTCGATCGCTTTCTTGGGGTCGCCGCGGAACTGGTCCAGCGAGTCGTCCTTCAGCATCCCCACGAGCACGGCCTCGGCCTTCGCCGCACCGAGCAGGCACTGTGTTTTGAGGAGCGGGTCGTCCTTGAACTCGTCGACCAGTTTGGAGAACGTTTCGCGGGCCTTTTCGATGCTCTCGACGGCCTTCTTGCGCACGTCCTTGTCCTGTGCGGGCAGCCGTTCGATACCGTCGGCCCCGAGCTGGATACGGGCCACTTCGAGGGCCGCGAGCCGGGCCTGGGGCGTGTTCGGGTTCTTCTTGGCGTACTCTTCCATCGACGCGACCGAACCGAGCGAGTCCCACTCGACCCACTTCGACGACTCGACCTTCTTGTTGCTGACCAGGATGTAGTACGTCACCCCGACCGCGGCCACGATCACGAGCGTCAGCGCCATCACTCGGTAGCTGACGAGTTGCCCCTGCTTGAACTTCTCCCACCCATTGGCGAGGGACGCCGCGAGCACGTTCGGCTCCGTCTCCGACTTGGGTTCAGTCTTAACGAGGGGCTGGGTCGCGGGCGGTTGTTGTTCCGTACTCATAGCGCTCTCGACACACCGTATTAGGCGTTGCGGCCGGCATAAATAGCACGCCCGGCAGATTGAGTTGATGATATGGCCCGCACGATGCGCGGTCAACCGAAGCTCCAAGTGCCCGTGACGAGCTTCGCCGGGTGCGAATTTCGGACCTTTGAAACCTCGCAGAACCGGTGCGGGAGCGGGATGTGTTGCGAACCGCGTCCGATACAATAAGGGTCTCACGCACTCACGAGGGCGGCGCATGTTGGGGCGGCTGTTCAAGGGCATCAAGGCGGGGCTGACCAAAACGAAGGGCGTCTTCGGTGGCGTGTTCGACCTGCTGCGCGGGAAGGGCCGGGTCGATCAGGCGTTCCTCGACGAACTCGAAAAGCGCCTGTACCTCGCGGACGTGGGGACGCAGGCCACGCTCTTGATTGTCGACCGCGTGCGGCAGGGCTTCCGCGACAAGGAGATTACGGGCGAGATCGAAACGTTCGTGAAGGCCCAGTTGCGCGAACTGCTCACGGACGCTTCCCCCGGCATCAACTACCAAGCGACCGGACCCACCGTGGTCATGATCGCGGGGGTGAACGGGGCCGGCAAAACCACGTCCATCGCCAAACTCGCGAACCGGCTCCACGCGGACGGCAAGAAGGTGCTGCTCGCGGCGTGCGACACGTTCCGCGCCGCGGCGGTCGAGCAACTGACCGTGTGGGCCGGGCGCATCGGCTGCGAGATCGTCAAACAGGGCCAGAACGCGGACCCGTCCGCGGTGGCCCACGACGCTTGCGAGAAGGCCAAGGCACGCGGGTTCGATGTCCTCATCGTGGACACCGCGGGCCGGCTCCACACGCAAACGCACCTGATGAAAGAACTTGAGAAGATCCACCGCATTGTAACCCGGCAAATTCCGGGCGCGCCGCACGAAGTGCTGCTCGTGTTGGACGCGACCACCGGGCAGAACGCGCTCACGCAGGCCGAGCAGTTCTCGAAATCGGTGAAATGCACCGGCATCATCCTGTCGAAGCTGGACGGCACCGCGAAGGGCGGATCGGTGTTCGCGATCAAACAGAAACTCGGACTGCCCGTCAAGTTCATCGGGGTCGGCGAGCAGATTGATGACATGGAGTCGTTCGACCCGGATGCGTTCGTTAACGCACTGTTCGAGAAGGAATAGCGCGGCGCACGCTGATCCGACCGTACCGGCTCAACGCACCATTGCGTTGAGGCGTGAATACGGGCGGTACTGGCTCGAAGGGCACGCGGGCGTTACAACGAATTTGCCACCCGGCCGTTGCGCTCGACCGCACAACGTCTCATTCGCGAACGATTCACCATGCCAACACCGCACGCGCTGATTCTTCGGGCACCCGGCACCAATTGCGATCACGAAGTGCAGACCGCGTTCGAGATGGTCGGCGGGCAAGGCACGCGGCTGCACTTGAACGCGCTTCGCGAGAACCCGAAACAGCTCCGCGACTACCAGATCCTCGTTCTCCCGGGCGGGTTTTCCTACGGCGACGACGTGGGCGCGGGTAAGGTGCAAGCACTCTACATGCAGCACTTCCTCGTGGACGCGATGCGGAAGTTTCGTGATCAGGAGAAGCTGATTCTCGGTATCTGCAACGGTTTCCAGGTGATGCTGAAGGCGGGTCTGCTCATGCCGCCGGACGAGGACGGCCCGCTCGCCACGCTCACGAACAACGACAGTGGTCATTACGAGGACCGCTGGATTCACTTGCAGGCCACACCCGGAAAGTGCCCGTTCCTCAAGGGCATTGATCGCGTGGCGATGCCGGTGGGCCACGGCGAGGGGAAGTTCGTGTGCCGCAAGGAGTGGATCGCCAAGGGGTTGGAGCAGTCCGGGCAGATCGCGCTCCGGTACGTGGACGCGAACGGGGCACGGGGCGGCTATCCCATCAACCCGAACGGCGCCCAGGACGACATCGCGGGCATCTGCGACACCACCGGTCGCGCTCTGGGGCTAATGCCACACCCGGACCGGCACCTGTTCCCGACGCAGCACCCGCAGTGGACGCGGCGCGGGCTGAAGCCCGAGGGTGACGGGCTACAACTCTTCCGGAACGCGGTGGAGTTCTTCAAAGATTGAAGTTGCCGTTCGGGTCACTACGCGGCGCTGCGTAACACGAACACCACCGACACCGCGTTGAACAGCGAGTGAACGAGTACGGGAACGAGCAACCCGTTGGTGCGCACCGCGAGCCAGCCGAGCGCGAGTCCTAACGCGAATAGCGGAATCGGGTTCGGCCAAACCGTGTGGATCAGCCCGAAGAACGCCGCCGTCACGTAGACCGCGCGTGCCCGTCGCGCGCCGGTGCGAGTGAACCGCCACAGCACCCCCAACCCTGCTGTCAGCACACACGCCAAAGCCACCGGCTGCCACTTCCCGCTCTGGGCCGTGATTGCGGTGGCCACAAACATCACGATCCACGGCCGCACGGCCGTTCCCTGTGACACACCGCCGTTGGGGAGCTTCATCCGCCCCACGCACCACCACAGCATGATGCCGCGGATCACGATCTCTTCGCGAAACGGAGCGCCGAGGCACGCTTCCAGCACGAACAACACCTGATCGCGTAGCGGGCGTCCGCCGAGTTTGGCGAGCGAGTGCTGCTCGGGCGGAAAGCCCAGGTTTTGGGCGATCGTGTTGACGGCCCAATTCAGCACCAACACGACCGGGGTGATCGCGCACCACGCGACGGCCGCGAGCGCAACTTGACCCGCGACGCTCCCGTTCGTTCGCGGGTGCCACTTCGGGTACAGGGAGTATCGCGTCAGCACAAGAATCGCGATCTGAAGTGGTAACCCGAGTACGCCCACCCACAGCATCCGCAACGTGGTGGTTTCTGCCTTAAAATCAGGATCGAGATCCTTCGCGTCGGCTTGCGGGAAATCGTCGCCATAAACGAGTTGGTAGAACCCGCTCTCGTTGAGCACCTGGAGTATCACGACGGGTAAGACGAGCCAGAACACGAAGAACGCGGCCGTCACCTCGAACCCGCTCCACGGCACCGGGAACGCCCTCCACCGCGGGAGGAGGGCTTCACCCTTCGGCCGAAGTGCGAGGGCGATCAGTCCCACCGGCACTACCGCGGCTGCGACGAATGCGCCCGATGTCGCCATGCGCACGACTTCTGGATCAATGGCCACGATTCACTCGCCTCGCTCATTGAGTTCGGTACCCGTGTGTGGGCTTAAAGTACCTGCCCCCGCGCCGACCGCACAGTGAACTCGAATCTCGCTGTGTGGTGCAAAATTCTTTGAATCGCTTCGCACGTCGGTGACACTTCTCTTCTGAACCGAGTGATCGGAGTGGAGACATGCGTGGACTTTTGGAGCGATTGCTCGCCCGGCACCGACGAGCCGCAGATGAAGGGATCACAGATGCCGAGTTACTCCGGCGCTTCACACGCGACCGTGACGAATCGGCGTTCGAGTTGCTCGTTTGGCGCCACGGGGCGATGGTCCTCGGGTTGTGTCGGCGCGCGATCGGCGACGAGCAACTCGCCGAAGACGCATTCCAAACTGTCTTTCTCGTGCTGTCGCGTAAGGCCGGGGGTGTTCGCGGGAACCTCGGCGGGTGGTTGTTCAAGGTAGCCCGCCGTGTGTCGGCGCGAGCCGCGTCACAGCGCCGACCCGTCCATCCTGTGGCGGAAACGGCGTCGGAACCGCAACCCGATCTCACCGAACGCCAGGAACTCACAGACCTGCTCGACGCGGAAGTCGCCCGGCTCCCGGAGCGCCTCCGCAAGCCGGTCGTGCTCTGTTACCTCGGTGGGCACTCCACCGAGGACGCTGCCCGGGAACTCGGGTGCCCGCGCGGAACGGTCTTGTCGCGTCTCGCGACCGCACGAACGCGGTTGGCCGAGCGCCTCGCGCGGCGCGGAGTGGTTTTGCCCGCAACGATTTCGGTCGCTGGCATCAGTCTCACCGGTCGCGTTGTTTCCTCGGCTACTACTGCCGCGCGTCGATTTCGGTTCGGTTCACTCGAACCCGGTCCCGTAACTCACCTCGCTGAAGGAGTCATTCAGACCATGAATCGTGGAACTTTACTCACCGCGTTCGGCGGAACTCTGCTGGCCGTGACACTCGTTTCCGGGGTCGGTTGGGTCGCGGCCCAGCAAGGCACAAGGGTTGAACCTGCGGGAGACGTTGCCGCACCCGTCGCAAAGGCGAACACGGAACTGGTCAACGCGCCTCCCCAGCCACCAGAGCCAGGGGCAATCGATGAAGATAAGAAGGTTCGCGATCAGATAAAAAACTTGGCATTAGAGGCTTTACACTTGAAGGCACAATTACAGAAACGGGAAAAGGAATTTGAACAACTTGCTGAGGAGATCGAGAAGCGCGCAGTTCGGCGCGCAGCGCTGCAAAAGCAGTTCGACGAGGTCGAGGCCGAATACCAGAAGTTGAGTCGCGAAATCGTCAAAATGGAGGCAGAACTTGCTGTCTTGAAAAGGCGCGTTGCGAGGCCGGTCTCCGAACCCGAAGCAGCTTTGATTCAGCAGGAAATGAGCCGAGACGCGAGTCTCAAAGATTTGTCGTCCGAACTTCAGTCGGCTCAAAAGCAACTGAGAACGGTCGTTGAGCAAGGAACTGGTGAAATGACACCCTTAGTCCAAAAACAAAAAGAGAAAGTCGCCGAACTCGAAAAACGATGCGACGCTCTGCAGACTTCCGTTCGGGGTGAGATCACTGCGCGACTCAAGTTGGAGATCTCCCAATCGCTACGTGACCGGATTGCGAAACAATCGATGGAAGTTGAAATCCAGAAGGAGGTTCTCGAAGTAATACGATCTCGTCGCGATGCTTCCGCCAGGATGCTCGACGACGCGATCTCTGGCACGATCACACAAACGACGCGAGACGCGGATTTTGACGCTAAGCGTGACTCACTCGCAAAAATTCAGGCCGAAATCACGCGCCTGCAACTCAAGCGCGAAGGAATTGTCACACCACACACGGAGGGAACCGAAGCAAAGCTCGATTCGCTCATTCGCGAGATAGGTGAATTGCGTAAGGAAATTCGCGAGTTGAAGAGCAAAAAATGAAATAGGTTGGGCCGGTAAGTTTTCGGGGACGCTGCCAACCCCTCAACCCACCGGCCCAACACAGTCGCTCCCACATGAGCAAGGAGACGCTGCCAAACAACTCCCTACTCACCATATCCGATGCGCGCCGCGATTCGGTTATTGCCGCATCCCCAAACTTTTTTCGCTTGCGGTCGCATCTCCAACGTGGATCATCAGTTCCGGCCCACGCTTTCTCTTCGGAACCGGAACATGAGCACCCTTTCCCGTCGTTCGTTTCTCGCAACCGGGGCTGTTGCAGCCTCGGGCAGTTTGTGGTCCGGCCTCGCGCAAGGAGCGGAGGACGCCGCCAAGTTCAAACTCGGACTCGTGACTTACAACGTGCCGAAAGATTGGGATCTTCCGACCATCCTGAAAGTGTGCCAGGAAGTCGGGATCGCGGCGGTCGAGTGCCGCACGACGCACAAACACGGCGTCGAATGCTCGCTGACTGCTCAGCAGCGAAAGGACGTCAAGAAGCAGTTCGCGGACGCGGGAGTCGTGTTCTGGGGGTGCGGGAGCGTGTGCGAATTTCACTCGGCCGACCCCGCAGTGGTGAAGAAGAACATCGAAGATTGTAAGGCGTTCGCGCAGCTCGTTCACGACATCGGTGGAACGGGCGTGAAGGTGAGGCCCAACGGCGTGCCGAAGGGAGCCGACGAGCAAAAGACCTTCGAGCAGATCGGCGCGGCCCTTCGAGAATGCGGCAAAGCGGCGGACGAAGCCGGAGTCGAGATTTGGGTCGAGGTTCACGGGGCCATCACGCAGCTCCCCAAAAACATGAAGGCCATCATGGAGGCGTGCGGTCACAAGAAAGTCGGCGTGACCTGGAACTCGAACGGGACCGACATCACGAACAAGTCCGTCGCGGCCGGGTTCGAGTTGCTCAAGCCGTATATTAAGTCGTGCCACATCAACGACTTAACGAACGATGCGAAGGGGGCGTATCCGTACCGCGAGTTGTTCAAACTCCTGCGCGGCTCGGGATACGATCGCTACACGCTGTGCGAGGTCGGTACCGCTTACGACGTGGAGAAGGGGACCGCGTTCCTGAAGGGGTACAAGAAGTTGTGGGAGGAACTGGTGAAGGGGTGAGCGTTGTTGCTGAAAGCCACGGGGCCACATTGCTCCCCGCCGCCGTTCGTGCGGCCGCGGGGCCTGGCAGCTTCCCGACCAGTTCAGACTGGTGTTGATCGTTATGCGCTCAAACTGTACCGTCTGTGAATTGAGAGGTTGAACTCGCTGATCGAAGAATCTGAGCGTTGACCGTGTCCGGTCGCTGTCGACCGGTCGGGCCGTGCCGTGCCCGAGACCCTCCACTCAACGCGCTGGCCCGCGGAATCCTCCGCACGCGCCTTGTTCGCAAAATTCGTGACGGATCGGGCGTTCCGTCATCAACTCACGCGCGCGCAAATTGCCGCTTGACGTTTGCCACCGGAGAGCTGCCGTGCTCGCACAGTTGGAGAGCAAGTTCCACGATTTGTACCTGGAATACTTCCACAAAGCGGAAGCGCACCGGCGCTGGAACGTCTTGAACGACGTGCCGTGGGACCAAATCACCACCACCCCGAACCCGGAAATCGCCGCGATCATTCAGACGTTCATGGCCGTGGAGATGTTCCTGCCGGACTACACCTCCAAGATCATGCACCTCGTCCGGTCCAGCCGCGGGCGCGCGTGGTTCCAGGCGAACTGGGGGTACGAAGAGTCGAAGCACTCGCTCGTGCTCGAGATGTGGATCACGAAATCCGGGGCGCGCTCGGTGGAGCAGGTCCACGCATTTCAAGACGACGTTCTCAGTCGCGAGTGGGATCTGCCCTACGAAACGCCACTGGAGATGATCCTTTACACGACGCTCCAGGAGTTCGCCACCTCAGTGAACTACCGCGGGCTGCGCCGAGTCGCACAGGCGTCCGGTGACGGAGCGCTTCACAAGGCGCTGACGCTGCTCGCACGCGACGAGACCGGGCACTTCGAGTTCTTCAAGAACGGAACCAAGCTCTTCATGGACCGGGACCGGGACCACGTGCTCGAAGCGCTCAACAAGGTGATTCACACGTTCAAGATGCCCGCGCAAACGCTGATCCCGGATTTCGGCCCGCACGGGAAACTGTTGCAAGAACTGGGCATTTTCGACGATCGCATCTACATCCGCGACGTGGTGCGCCCGGTTCTTAAAGCACTGGGTGTCGAACCCGAAGAGATGCGCGAGGCCCGTCAACGACTGAGAGCGGCCTGACGCCCCGGCCGTTTCCGTGCCAGCTAACGGTTAGGGGAACGGCCGAATTACCACTTCGCCTCGTCGTCGAACGCGCCCCAACGCGGCCCTTCGGGTTCACTCGCTTTCGCCGCGGATCGAGCCTTCAGGATCGCGACCGCGAGGTCTAAATCATCTTTAGTGGTGATTTTGAAGTTGATCGGCGCACTGGGAACGACCACGACCGAGTGACCGATCGCTTCGATCAGTTGAGCGTCGTCAGTAATAGGGACGTTCAGCGCTGTGCGGTGCGCGTAAGCTTCGACGAGCCAGTCGCGTCGGAACACTTGAGGCGTTTGTGCCTGCCAAACGCCCGCTCGCGGAACCGTTCCCGTAATGCGGTTCGTGGCGGGATCGACCTGTTTGAGCGTGTCGGCGACGGGTACCGCGAGCATCGCGGCCCCGTGTTCTTTGGCCGCTTGAAACACCGAATCGACCAGTGCAGGTGTGACGAGCGGCCGAACCGCGTCGTGAACCGCGACCAGTTGCACGTCTTCCGGTACGCGGGCGAGCGCGTTCGCGACCGACTCGAACCGTTCCGCACCGCCGTCAACGACTTCGACGTTTTCGACGAACGCCACACGGGGGCCGAAGCGCGCGCGGAAATCGTCGCGGTCCTCGGGCGCGATCACTAGGTAGACCTTGCTCACATCGGGGCGCGACCAGAAGATTTCCGCCGTGCGCTGCCACGCCGGGCGCCCGTCGAGCGACACGAACGGCTTCTTCTCCGCGCCGCCGAATCGCGAGGACCGCCCCGCGGCGGGAATGATGACCGCGCACTGAGACATGGCGCACTCTTCGCGTTAAAGGAAATTTCCGGGCGCGACCCGTTACTCCCTTTTTAGTAGCCCTTCCCATTTTGCGAACAGCGTGCGCCAGCGTTCCACGGCCACCGTGCGTTCCGCCAGTTCGCGCTCAACCGATGTGGTCAATTCGTCCGCGGCGCGCAGACGCGATTGCCAATCCTCCAGGCGCCCGTCGATGCGGTTCAGCGCGAGCGGCGGTTCCCCCTCACCGGCCGACGGCGCGACCGCGCGCTCCCACCGCTCCTCGTGGCGGTCGAGTGCGCGGGTGGCGGAGAGGAGTGCGGATTCCATCCGGTCGAGTGCGTCGTTCCACTGGGCAATCGGAAGCGGACCCATCGGTTCCCTAACTGTGGTGCGAGTGCGTAACCTGGGGCGTCCGTACCCCCGCGATCGCGTGACCGCAAGCCGAGTTTTGGGAACTTTTTGCTTGCAAGCGGATTTCGCGATCGTTATTCACCCGGCTCGGAGTGGGGGGAACTCCACCGCGCGTGTTCCGACGGGGGTCGGAGGGCGCCGGGAAGAACATTTGGGGGAACGCGACCCGTCCGTCTGTATGGACCCGGGGCGCGGGGGAGGATTCGCCGTGTACGTTGCCTGCTCGACGCTTAGCTTCAGCAAGGTGTCGCTGGAGGACGCCCTTCGCACTGTTCGCGAGATGCGATTCACGAAGGCCGACCTTGCGATCCACGACGGCAGCTCTCAGCTCACGCCCGCAGAAGTCGCCGCCGATGTTGGGCGAGTGGCCCAGCGCCTGAAGGCCTCGAACCTGCCGCTCGCTGCGATCCACCTCGTGATCGGCGCGTCCGATCCGGCCGTTGCGCGGGTGCAGTTCCACGCCGTGTGCCGCTTGGCGCGCGTTTCTACCGTGCCGCTAATTACGATTCCCGCCGCACCGATCGGGAGCGATTTGGACGTCGAAGTCGCGCGGTTGCAGGACTGGGTGCGCGTTGCGGAAACCGAGGGCGTGATTCTGGCCGTCGAAACGCACTCGGCCACGGTCACCGCCGACCCGCTCGGCGCTGCCGAACTGTGCCGCCGCGTGCCCGGGCTGGCGCTGACGCTCGACCCGAGTCACTATCACGTCGGTCCGCACGCAAAGGCCGATTACGACAGCCTTTATAAGTATGTGCGCCACGTGCGAGTGCGCGATACTGGGAGCATGCCCAACCAGTTCCAGGTGCGCATCGGCCAGGGCGAACTCGAATACGGTAAGGTGATTTCGCAGCTCGACCGGTGCCGCTACGACCGGGCGCTGACGGTCGACATCCGGGATATGCCCGAAAACTCGTTCCCCGTTGAACCCGAAGTGCGCAAGTTGAAGTACCTGCTCGAATCGCTCGTGTGAGCCGCTGAGCGATTCCCATCGCGTGAGGCACGGGCTCAAGCGTCCGTGCCTCGTTGTTTTGAGTGCGGCTACATTCGGGCGAGCCGCCAGCGAATACCCAGCACACAATCTGACAGAATTTACAGTGTCGACAGAGTTTCGGATACCTTCTTGTCTTGATCCGGTTGATCCTGTGAATCCTGTCAAAAACTCTTCTTTAAAGCATCCGCCGTTTGCCCCGATCATTGAATGTGTGAGCGTGAGTCGGCGTGTCATCTGCTCGTGGCATTCGCGATTTGGAGATTGGGTCGTGCTTCACCAACAGAAATCGAATAATATACTTGCGTTCATTTTCTGTGGCCGTTAAAATGCGTTCACGTATGAGGATTGCTTCGTGTATCGCAGAGACTGTTTCATGACGTCACGAGCGCGCAAGAAGAGTAACGCGCATATTACTTGTGTTGTTTTGTAAAACTTTACCAGAAATGCAGTTGTGGCGATTGGTAGGTTCTGGTCGGTCCGGAAATGTTAGCAAATGTTAGCCGCCCCGAGGCCAGACGGATGGAGTCGACCTTGTTCACGGAACGGGCCAACCGGTACGTTCCGCGGCACAGCGTCGGGACCGGGCTTTGGGAGCGGACATGCAGACGAGTGATTTGGTTGTTGTTGGGGGCGGGATCGTCGGGCTGGCAACGGCCTACCAATTCACCAAACGGTGCCCCGACAAGCGGGTCGTTGTGCTGGAAAAAGAGGATCGGGTCGCGGTTCACCAGACCGGCCACAACTCCGGTGTCCTTCACTCGGGCATTTACTACAAGCCCGGTTCGCTCAAAGCGATCAACTGTCGCGCGGGCAAGAAGGCGATGGAGACCTTCTGTGCGGAAGAGGGGATCGCTCACGAGATTTGCGGCAAGGTGATCGTCGCCGTATCCGACGCGGACCTGCCCGCACTCAACCGCATCTACGAGCGCGGGCAGGCGAACGGCATCAACTGCGCGCTCGTTGACAAGGCCCGGCTCGCGGAACTGGAACCGCACGCGAGCGGTGTGGCCGCGATCCACGTTCCCGAAGCGGGGATCGTGAACTACCGCCAGGTGTGCGAGCGCCTTGCCGAGAAGGTGCGCATCGCGGGTGGGGCCGTGGTGTTCGGCGCAAAAGTCACCTCCGTTCATCGCAAACCGGACGGCGTGACGGTCGTGAGTAGCGGGGGAGAGTTCATCGCCTCCCAACTGGTGAATTGCGCCGGGTTGCATTCGGACCGCGTCGCGCGGCTCACGGGGCAGAATCCCGGCGCGCAGATCGTGCCGTTTCGCGGGGAATACTTCGAGCTGAAACCGTCCGCGTACCGGTTGTGCCGGAACCTGATTTATCCGACCCCGGACCCGCAGTTCCCGTTCCTCGGGGTCCACTTCACGCGGATGATCGACGGGTCCGTCGAGTGCGGACCCAACGCGGTGCTCGCGTTCGGGCGCGAGGCGTACTCGTTCTTCCGGCTGAACCCGCGTGACCTGCTCGAAACGCTCACTTACCGCGGGTTCGTTCGGATGGGGGCGAAACACTGGAAGATGGGCCTCGGCGAAATGTGGCGGTCGCTGAGCAAGGCCGCGTTCGTTCGCGCGCTTCAGCGCTTGGTGCCAGAGATCACCGCCGACGATCTGGAACCGGCGCCGGCTGGTATCCGCGCTCAGGCCGTAGCGCCGGACGGCGGACTGGTGGACGATTTCCTCATTCAAGAAGCCGATCGCGTGGTGAACGTCTGCAATGCACCGTCGCCCGCGGCCACCGCGTCGCTCCGGATCGGTGAAACGATCGTGGACCGGGTCGCCCCGCGTTTTGTGTAGATGAATCACGAAGACCGGCGTCCGTTCGGGTGATAGGGCTTGTCGTGTGGGGCCGCGCGAGGATGATAGCTCTTCCGGTTCGTTGGCGCTCGCGGTTCGCCGAGACTTTCAGTGAACGCGAGTGCCAACCCGCTGCGACCAGGAGCCCGATGTCCGTTGACCGCGACCCCACTCCGTGTCCCATTTGTCGTCTCCACAAATGGCTGTGCTTGTGTGCGCAAGCCCCACGAGTTGCCACTCGCACTTCGCTCCTCTTAGTCGTCCACGTCCACGATTTGGGCCGGACGAGCAACACGGCCCGCCTCCTCACACTGGCGGTCCGCAACGCTACGATCGTCGGTCACGGGGGACGGGAGCCCCCGGCCGACCTCGCGTCCTACGTGCCCGCGGGCGCGACCCCGGTCGTGCTCTTCCCCGGTCGTGGGGCGCGGACTCTGACTCCGGAATTCGCTGCCACTCTACCGTCGCCGCTGGCACTCATCGTCCCGGACGGCAACTGGAAGCAGGCGGGCCGCATGGTGAAGCGGCTCCCGCTCCTCGCCGGCGCCATGAAGGTCGCGCTCCCGACCCGGGCCTTTGAGGGAACGGCCTTGCGCCGCAACCTCCTGGGGCACCGCATGTCGACCTACGAGGCGGTAGCCCAAACGCTCGGTGTCCTGGAGGGAGAGGCGGTCGGCGGGCCGCTCCTCGACTTCTACCGGCGAGCCACCGACCGCATGCTGCTTGTTCGCGGCAAGCTCAAACTTGGTGACGTGTATGGCGGTGTTGAGGACGCGCTTCCAGGGAGCGTTCTCCCATCCCACTCGCCCGACCCCGGCCCGTGTTGAACCAGGTGGCTTCTTAGTCGCTCGGGTGATGGCGGCCGGGTGTCGCTGTAGATTTGGGCGGTTACGCCGCCGCCCAGAGCGCTTGCCAATCGGGTGTGTGGCTCAGGGCGCGGAGTTCGACCAGCGGGCCGACGTGTTCGGCCCGCCACCGCGCGCCCGTTCGCTTCAACCGCAAGTTCACCTCTTGCTTGATCGTTCCCTCCACCGCACCGCTGCCGATACTCTGCCCGCGTGCCAACCGCGGGGCGTAATCCAAGCGGGTCGGGTGCTTGGCCATGTACGCCGCCAGCCCCAGCAACGGAGCGGTCGAGACGTCGCTCGGTGCCGCCGCGAGCACCCCGGCCAGCCACCGCTCCAGACCGACTTTCCCCCCGGCCACCAACGCCGCACGACCGGCTCGCGCCGGCGCGTCCGCCGCGCCCGTCGCGTCCCCGAAGGTGCCCTTCACCGCGTCCCCGACGTGTTCCAGGGCGTGATACACGTCCAGAACGCCTGCCGCCTGGGGCCAGTGGTCCGACGCCAGGTTCCAGATCCACTCGGCCCCGTCGCCCAGCACCGTCACATCGCGGGCGGTCGTCACGCCCAGCCGATCCGATTCCTCTCGCAGCCGGGTACCGAACGCGCCACACCCTTCGATCGCCGCACGCACCGTGCGAACGGTCGGGCCGGGCAAGGTGCGCGTGTCCCACTCCTCGGGAGTGGCCGACGCGCCCGCTTCTCGCTTGCAAAATAGGCCGACCTTCACGTCCCGCCAGCCGTCGCGCGTGTTCACCTTGCCCGCGTCGATCAGCACCTCCACCGCGCCTTTCGCGGTCGCGAACCGCCCCGCGTCGCCCCGGCCGGGGCGCGCGGCCGCCGCCCGCTTGGCCTGGGCGTGGGTCGCCTGACGAATCACCTCGTCGTCGACCTGCCAGCCGCAGAACTCCGCCACAACCTGTTGCGCCCGCGCGAAGGAGTGCTCGACGCCCGCCAGCACCAGCAACCGCGTCGCCTGCCGGGTGAGGAAGCCCTCGATCCCGAGGGCGTGGTCGGCTCGGAACGTGCCCCCGTGACCTCGGCACCACGAGTACTCGCGGTCGAGTTGGACCGGCCCGAGGGCGGTCGTCACCGTCCGGCGGTGTCGCCCTTTGGACCGCCACCCGGCGACTTTTTTTCCAGGTCGGCGCGAGCCTGGACGGTGGCCGCGAGGTTGTCACGGAGGAGCCGGCGACCGGTGCCCAATGCAAAGGTCTCGCAGGCCTCGAGTACGGTGCCGTGGGCGGCCGTCGTTCCCAACCGCCGCATCTCTTGGACGTAGGCGATGGCCCGTTCGAGTTCGATCCGCTCGGCGTCCGTGGTGTATTCGACGGTCAACGTGGGCATCCTGCCACTCCATGAAATGGGGTGAAATAGAATAACCCCAAGCCGATGCCCAAATCTACAGCGACACCCTGGCGGCCTTGACTGTGGAGGGGTAGGGGGTAAGATTCGGTTCGTTCAGCCACCCTTGTTCGCAATGGCGGGTTGTTGCCAGCAGGCAGCCCCGTAGCGGACAAACAGGGTGGCTTTTTTCGTTTTTATGCCCGAACCGGAGCCGCGCGTGCCGACGAAAACGGACTACCTGCACACCCCCGTCGAACACATCGACGTCATGAAGTTCAATCCGGTGCCGCTGGTCGAGGCGATGGGCCGGACCGCGTTCACCGCGCGCGATCTGGCTCGCGCTGCGGGCATCACGCATCGCATGGTGGAAGACAAAGATTGCGGTGTGATTCTGTGTTTGGCCGGGTCGCTCGTGAGCGCCGGGTTGAAGAAGGTGTTCGTTGATGCGATCCGGTGCAACATGGTGGACGCGATCGTTTCCACCGGGGCGAACATCGTGGACCAGGACTTCTTCGAGGCGCTCGGGTTCCGGCACTGGGTCGGTGAGGAAAAACTGCGCTCGGGGATGTTCGACGCAGAACTGCGCGACCTGCACATCGACCGAATCTACGACACGCTCATCGACGAGGACGAACTGCGTATCTGCGACGACACTACGCGCGTGATTGCGGACGAACTGGAGCCGCGCCCGCACTCGTCGCGCGAGTACATCCGGGCGATGGGCGCGTACCTGGAGAAGAACGGGTGCAAGACCCCGGACAGCATCGTGTACGAGGCGTACAAGGCCGATGTGCCGATCTTCTGCCCGGCGTTCTCGGACTGCTCCGCGGGGTTCGGGTTGGTCGCGCACCAGCACGCGAAAGGCGACGGCCCAAAGCTCTCACTGGACAGCGCGAAGGATTTCTACGAGTTGACCCAGTTGAAGATCGCGAACCCGACGACCGGGCTGTTCATGGTGGGCGGCGGGGTGCCGAAAAACTTCGCTCAAGACATCGTGGTCGCGGCCGACGTGATGGGGCAGGAGGTGCCCATGCACAAGTACGCGGTGCAGGTGACGGTGGCCGATGTGCGCGACGGGGCGCTGTCCGGGAGCACGCTGAAGGAAGCATCAAGTTGGGGGAAGGTCGATCTCGCGTTCGAGCAGATGGTGTACAGCGAAGCAACGCTGGCGGTCCCGCTGATCTTCGGGTATGCGTACCACAAGGGTTCGTGGAAGGCCCGTACCGGTCGCAAGTGGAACCGGTTACTCGAACCCGCCGCCGTTTCGTGACCCGAAGGAGTTGTCGTGCCCGTTCGACCCCTGGACCTGAGCCAACTGAAGGTGTTCCCGCTCGCCCAGCGCGAAAGCCTGACGCGCGCCGATGACATCCTCATCAACCCGGACGCGGAGCCGAAGCCGTGTTCCGAGGAGAACGCGGCCCTCATTCGCGCGTGCGCGGTACAGATTAAAGCGGCTCGCGCTCGCGGTGCGAGTGTGATGCTCATTTACGGGGCGCACCTGCTCCGTAACGGGGCCGCGAGCATCCTCGAACGAATGATGGCCGCGGGGTGGATCACCCACCTGGCGACAAACGGCGCGGGTACGATTCACGACTGGGAGTATGCGTGGTTCGGCGCGAGCACCGAGAGCGTCGAAATGGGCGTCGCGGGCGGGCACTTCGGGACGTGGCACGAGACCGCGTCAACGATTCACCTCGCGATCATGGCCGGCGCACTTGATGGGCTCGGCTACGGCGTGTCGCTCGGCAAGCTCATCCACGAGGACGGCGTCACACTCCCGACAACCGAAGAGTTGATGCGACTGATCGCGGCCGACCCCGCGCACCCGCTCACCGCGGCGCGGGCTGATCTCCTTCACGCGATGCGCGAGCAGAACTGGGCGCCGGGGCGCGTACAGATCGACCACAAGTGGAAGCACGCATCGATTCTGGCGCAAGCGTACCGCCACAGTGTGCCAGTCACGGTTCACCCCGGTATCGGGTACGACATCATCTCGAACCACCCGGTGTTTAGCGGATCGGCGATCGGGCGCGCCGCGGAGTGGGACTTCAAGCTGTTCGGCGGCTCTGTGGATGGGCTTGATGGGGGCATCGTGCTCTCGGTGGGTTCGGCGATCATGGGGCCGCAAGTGTTCGAGAAGAGCATCAGTTGCGTGAACAATCTGCGACTCCAGAGCGGGCGCGACGTGGTGAAGGACCACGCGATCTTCGTGGTCGATCTCCAGGACGGCGGGAACTGGGACTGGACGAAGGGTGAACCGCCGAAGACGAACCCCGCGTACTACCTGCGGTTCTGTAAGAGCTACTCGCGCATGGGCGGCGCCATGCACTACCTCCAGAACGACAACGCCGGCTTCATTCACACCCTCTACCGCGCGTTGCGTGCGGCGCACTGAGCGCGGCGTTCACGCCGGTTTCACCCGAACTTCGCGGTTACCACGGCATGGCTTCGTAGCCTTTCGGTATTCGCTCCCATTCGCCCGAGGTGCTGCCATGCTGGACCTGTCGAACCTGCGCGCCGCGGTGCGCTCCGAGGGCGGCGTTTCGCGCCGCCTGTTCCTCGCTTACGGCGCAGCGCTGGCCGCGCTCCCCACGGTCGGTGCTCGTGCATTCGGGCGCGTGGCCCGGCAGCCGAAGTTCACCGCGGACCCGTTCACGCTCGGGGTCGCGTCTGGCGATCCCACCGATACGGGCGTGGTACTGTGGACGCGGCTCGCTCCGAAGCCGCTGGACGAATTTGGCGGGATGGCTCCCGAGAACGTCGAGGTGCGGTGGGAACTGGCCGACGATGAAGGAATGAAGACTGTTCTGAAGACCGGCACTGTGATCGCGACCCCGCAACTGGGGCACTCGGTTCACGTTGAAGTCGAGGGGTTGAAGCCGGACCGCTGGTACTTCTACCGGTTCCAGTGCGGCGGAGCGATCAGCCCCGTCGGGCGCACCCGCACCACGCCGGAGCGGTCGAGCACGCCCGAGAAGCTGAAGTTCGCGTTCGCCTCGTGCCAGCACTACGAGCAGGGGTTGTTCACGGCCTACGAGCACATGGCCAAGGACGATCTCGACCTCGTGTTCCACCTGGGCGACTACATCTACGAGTACCCGAGCCGCGAGACCGCCAAGGTGGTACGCAAGCACGTCGGGCCGAAGGACGGCAAGATCAAGACGCTCGAGGACTACCGCAACCGGCACGCCCAGTACCGGACCGACCCGCACCTCCAGAGGACGCACAACCGGTTCCCGTGGGTCGTGACCTGGGACGACCACGAGTTCGACAACAACTACGCCAACGACATCCAGGAAGAACAGCCGAAGGGGAAGATGAAGGCGGACCCGGCCACGTTCCTCGAACAGCGGGCGAACGCTTATCAAGCGTACTACGAGATGATGCCGCTGCGCAAGGGGTGCGTGCCGAACGGCCCGGACCTGAAACTGTACCGCTCGATCGCGTTCGGCCGGCTCGCGGAGTTTCAGGTGCTCGACACGCGGCAGTATCGCACGGATCAGCCCAACGGGGACCGGTCTTCGGAACTCAACGACGACGCGCTCAACCCGAACAACACGATCCTCGGCACCAAACAGGCTGGGTGGCTCCGGTCCGCGCTTCTGAAGTCCACGAGCACCTGGAACGTGCTCGCGCAACAGGTGATGATGGGCATGGCGGACCTTGCGGCCGGCGAACCGAAGAAGTATTCGATGGACCAGTGGCCCGGGTACGCGCACGAGCGCATGAAGCTCATGCAGTGGATCGCGGACCGAAAAGTCTCGAACCCGGTGGTGCTGACCGGCGATATCCACTCCAATTGGGTCAATGACCTGCGCGTGGACGACCGCAAACTTGACACCCCGGTGGTCGCGGCCGAGTTCGTCGGCACGTCGATTACTAGCGGTGGGAACGGGGTCAAGGAGCCGAAGAACCTCGACACGCTCCTGGCCGAGAACCCGTTCATTAAGTTCCACAACCGTCAGCGCGGGTACGTGCGGTGTGCCATTACATCCAAGGAGTGGCGCAGCGATTACGTCATCGTGGAAGACGTGCTGAAAGCTGGTGCGCCCGCGGACGTGCGTGCGTCGTTCGTCGTTGAAGCCGGGAAAACTGGTGTCACGAAGGCGTGATGAAAAGCGCCGGGTGCGACCGAAATCAGATCGGTCGCACCTGATCCGCTCGTGGTTGTGGCAGGCAACTCCGACAGGGCCGTTGAGTTCTTCGTAGTTCGCACTTCCGGCCGCTCGTGCGCACATTCAACGGCCCCACAACTTCGGGCCATATCTTGCATCCGCCCGCATCGCGCGTCACACTGCCGATCTGCCCGCACGACAAACAACCGTGTGCCGTTTGTTGTCCCCGCACTCCCATTGGTCTCCCAGATGACGCGCGCCGTTGCTCTCCTGTTTCTCGTATTTGCGCCCTCTACACTGTTCGCCGCTGATCCCCCGAAGACGGGACCGTGGGACGTGGTCGCGCTCGGGCGCGCCGAGGTGAAACCGGAGTGGGGTAAGGAGGTCGAAAAGGCGCGCGAGGTGTACTACCCCGGTGAACCGTACCGAGGGAAGCCGACGCGCGTGTTCGCGTACTATGCTCGCCCCGCGAAGGGCGATGGGCCGTTCCCCGCGGTCGTACTCGTTCACGGCGGGGGTGGGAAGGCGTTCCAGGCGTGGGCCGAGCACTGGGCCGCACGCGGGTATTGCGCGCTCGCGATGGACCTCGCCGGCAACGGGCCGAACGGCCGACTCGCGGACGGCGGACCGGACCAGTCCGACGACGCGAAGTTCCGCGCCTTCGACGACAAAACTGTGAACGACATGTGGACGTACCACGCGATCGCGGCCGTGATCCGCGGGCACAATTTGTTGCGCTCGTTCGCGGAAGTGGACAAGGATCGGGTCGCGGTGACCGGCATCAGTTGGGGCGGGTACCTCACGTGCATCGTCGCGGGGGTCGATGACCGATTCAAAGCTGCCGTGCCGGTCTACGGGTGCGGGTTCTTGCACGAGAACAGCGCGTGGAAGGAGGCGCGTTTCGACAAAGTCGATGCGGACCGCCGCAAGCGCTGGGTGGAGACGTTCGACCCGTCGAAGTACCTGCCGAACGTGAAGTGTCCGATCCTGTTCCTGAACGGCACGAACGACTTCGCGTACCCAATGGACAGTTACCAGAAGTGCTACGAACTGGTCAAAGGGCCGCGCACGCTGTCCGTCCGCGTGCGGTTACCGCACGGTCACATCTGGACATTCGGCGAAGTGGATGCGTTCATCGACACGCACCTGAAGAAAGGCGACCCGCTTCCGTCTATCAGCGGCGTGATGCGCGCCGGTGATACCGTGAGTGCGAAGGTGTCGAGCAAGGTGAAGTTGAAGTCGGCGCACCTGCACTACGCGGTCGCGGAAGGGCCGTGGCAGAAGCGCGACTGGAAATCGATCGACGCGGACATCAAAGACGGGGTGGTAACTGCGAAACTGCCGGCCAATCGCCCAGTGGTGTACGAACTCGCGGTGACCGACGAGCGCGGGCTGGAAGTCACCGCGCCGCACGCGGTCCTCGCGGCCGATCCGCGGCCCGTGGCGCCCGCTCCGGCCATCGCGCGGACGGCGGCGAACGTCGCTTATGGCACGCACGAGCGCCAGGTGCTTGACTTCTGGAAGGCTGAGTCGAAGTCGTCCACGCCGGTCGTGTTGCTCATTCACGGCGGCGGGTGGGTGAACGGTGATAAGAGCGGCTACCGCAACGGTGTAAAGCGCTACCTTGATGCGGGTATTTCGGTGGTCGCGATCAACTACCGGCTGGTCACACAAGCGGACGCGGCCGGCATCAAACCGCCGGTCAAGTGGCCACTCGACGACGCAGCACGAGCACTGCAATTCGTGCGCTCGAAGGCGGCGGAATGGAACCTCGACAAGACGCGCGTCGGTGCGACCGGTGGATCGGCCGGCGCGTGTTCGTCGTTGTGGCTCGCGTTCCACAACGACCTCGCCGATCCCAAGAGCGCCGATCCCGTCAGCCGCGAATCGACGCGCCTGTCTTGCGTTGCCGTCAATGGCGCGCAGACGACCCTTGATCCGAAGGTGCTGCGCGAATGGATGCCGAACGCCCGCTACGGCGGTCACGCATTCGGCGTGCGCACTTCGACCAACCGCGACGGCGCGTTTCAAGTGTTCTTCGATCAGCGCGAGAAACTGCTCCCGTGGATCGAGGAGTATTCGCCGATCACGCACGTCACAAAAGACGACCCGCCGGTCTTCATGGAATACCCGTCGCAAAAGAAGCCGCCGGTGAAGGGAGAGAACCAGGACGATCCCACGCACTCCGCCCTGCTCGGCATGATCCTCGAAGAAAAGCTGAAGGCAGAGGGAATAGAGTGCGTGTTGGTCTATCCCGGCAAAGCGCACCCGAAGTACAAGACTTCTGCCGACTTCCTGATCGAGCGGCTCAAATCGAAGTGATGGCGCTGGGATCGCCTACCGCAACGTGCGTTCGTGGTAGTTCCAAACGTCACCTCCATTTGATACCATCCGTGGATTTGGCCGGTGAGGAGCACAACCATGTCAGCCTTTCCAAACGGGTTCAACAACACCATTGATCGATGCGATCCTCGTAGTGCCGCGCGATTGTTCCGGTGGCTGTGGCCGGACCCCGGCGTCATGCGGGCGTGTGCGAATAATTTTGCCGACTCCATCCGAACCGCGCACGCGGCAGCCGAGGGAAGTTGGGGAGTCACAATGTACGCCGAATCCTTGCGGTTGAATGTCGGCCAAGTCGAGACGTTGACACTTTACGCAAGTGACTGTCGCTTTCTTTTTCGCGCGCCGCTCGACCTTGGTGTGAACTCGCCGTTCATCGCGCAAATTGGAGGAGAACCGGTCTATCGGGCTGTCCCCGTTCCTTCTGGCGTTTGCGTGGTGCCGACTACCGGCATGGCGAATCTGCCTCACTCGATCCGCGCCGCGCACGATGTGTATATTCGGGACGCGGCTTCGTACAAACGTGTATCGCCTTTTAAGAGGAGCTTCTCACCGGCTGTACTGGAGTACCTCGAGTCACTCTTGGGCATAGTGCTGCCGCGGCCCAGTTACGTGTCACAAGAAGCGAACCAATTGGTTGAATCTCTGGCAGATGAGCTCGATACCTCCGCACCGATTCGGGAAGGGGCCAAGTACCAAGTTACGGTAAACGCTTACGAACGCGACCCGCGTGCGAGAAAGCTCTGTGTCACGCACTACGGTACAGGCTGTGCGATTTGTGGCTTCTCTTTTGGTGCCGTTTACGGACAAGTTGCAGAGGGGTTAATCCACGTTCACCACCTCCGCCCGCTTTCCGAAATCGGTGAAGAATCTGAGGTTGATCCAATTACCGATCTTCGGCCCGTGTGCCCAAATTGCCACGCTGTATTGCATCGACGAGCGCCAGCGTACAGCATCGACGAGGTAAGGGCGTTCTTACTCGCGACGCGATTGGTAACAAAAAATCAATGATCTAACCGATGAAATGAATCCAAGTCACTCGCCGATTTTAGCACATTATTCTCAGCGTACCCTGGAGTGACACAATTTATCCTTGAGGAGCCTGGTGCTGTAGCGGAAGATCGGTGCTCACCGTAATCCGTTACCGGGAGAGGCTCCATGCGTCCCACGTACTCGTTCCCCGAGTCGGTTGTCGAAGCGATTGTGCGCGATCGGTACGGGCACCCGGACCCGCGCGTTCAGGAGCGCATGGAGATCCTGTGGCTCAAGAGCAAGAACGAGTCGCACGGGCGCATCGCCGAACTCGCCAACGTGTCCCGGTCCACGGTTCAGCGGACCTTGCACATCTTCGCGGCGAAGGGCCTCGATGGGATTCGGTCGTTCGGGTGGAAGGGACAACCCAGTGCCCTGACGCCACACGCGGCAACGATCGAACAGGAGTTCCGCAAGCACCCGCCTCACACGGCTCACGAGGCGGCGCGGCGGATCGAGGAGCTGACGGGCGTCCGACGAAAAGTGTCGCGGGTGCGCAAATTCCTCAAGGACGACCTGGGGATGAAGTGCTTGAAGGTGGCACCGATCCCGGTCCCGCCCAAGAAGACGATCGAGGAACACGCCCGAGCGCAGGCGGACTTTTTAAAAGGCGGACCTGGAACCGAAGTTGGCGGAGGCGCGGAGCGGTAAGCGGTCGGTGTACTTCGTGGATGCGTCGCACTTCGTATTGGCGTCGTTCCTGGGTTGGGTGTGGTGCTTCGTGCGGTTGCACGTGCGCGCGGCAAGTGGTCGGCAGCGGTACAACGTGCTGGGCGCGCTGAACGCGGTCACGCACGAACTGGTGACGGAGATCAACACGACGTACATCACCGCCACGTCGGTGTGCGCGTTGCTTCACACGATCGCGCGCCGGGCGGGCTCGGTGCCCGTCACGTTGGTGCTGGACAACGCCCGGTATCAGCGGTGCGTGTTGGTGCAGGACGCGGCCAAGCAGTTGGGGATCGAGCTGCTGTTCCTGCCGTCGTACTCGCCGAACCTGAACTTGATCGAGCGCCTGTGGAAGTTCGTGAAGAAGGACGTGCTCAACAGTCGGCACCATCAGGACTTCAAGAGGTTCCAGAGTGCCATCGACGGGTGCCTCGCGGATCTGCCGACCAAACATCGAGAGAAACTGGCGACTCTGTTGGCCCACAACTTCCAGACCTGGAACAATGTGTCACTCCTGGGCGCGTAAAGCATAAATTGAAGAATCAGCCAGGGTTTACGCTCCACCCCTGGCTACTCGCTGTCGCCCTTACCGGGGCTACAAATGTGCTCATTTGTTTGATCCGCGTGATCCGCGGCTCTATTTCAGTGCCTTTCACGCCGTGGACTGCCTTACTTCGCGTTTTGCACGGTTTTCGTCGCCGTCATATCAACGGTGACTTTCATCTCCCCGCGCACGTCCTTGATGACCGCGTCCATTTTGGTGCTCATGGTCATAGTACCCTCGCGCGAGGAACCGTCGATCACGGCATCGAACCCACCGGTCATCTTGATCGTTCCGGTTGCACCGCCCATTCCCGGTGCCCCGGCGCCCGAACCTACGGCCAGATCACAGTCGAGGGAGACGGCTCCCCACGGTTTCCCGTCTTTTGTGTACGCGCGCGTCAGTTTTCCGGTGATTTTGCTTCGAGCCAGATCGATCGGGAGCGGTATTGCCCCGAGCGCTTTGACCCCCGCAGGGTCGACGGTCCACGACTCACCGACTTTGACGGCCGATTTCGGCAGGAAGTCGTCGATCTTGCCGGCGTTCGCCTTGGAGAACTCGCGGGTCAAGTCGCCCGCGTCCTGAGCGCTCATCTTTTTGCCGTCGGCCGTGAACGTGTAGTTGGCGCCCTTCTTCTCGATCGCAACTGTTTTTCCCTCGTAGGGTAGCGGTTTCATCGTGCCCGTTTTCGAGTCGAACTGCTGGGCCACTTTGTAAGTGCGAGTGAGCTTGGTCGGTTTCACAGCCCCGGTCGGCATCTCGATGACTTCCTCGCGATACTCCACTTTCTTGTCCCGCTTCTCTTTCTCGTTATTGCCTTTGGTGACCGTCTCGGATGTTCCGCTCTCGGACTCGATTTCGTCCGTTCGGTCCCCCGCGTGCTCCGAGCGGATCTTGATCGTGTAAGTCGCGTTCGGATCACCTTCACTCTGAGCGGTGCCGTCGCGGTTCTTGTTGCACCCGGCGAGAATGCCGATTGCGGCGACCAGCGGAACGTATCGACGGAACATGTGTCAGCTCCTGAAAGAACCGGCCGGATGGCGCGATTGGGTCATGCTACGCGCCACAGACCCGCTCGCAACGCGCGTCGCGCTCTTGGCCGCGGGCGCCACGTTCATAAGCTAAGCGGAGTTTGCGCCGGAAATACACCATGCCCCCTGGTCCGCTGGGCGCCGCGGCTCACCTGTTGATCGAGAACCATGCCGAAACGTACCGACATCAAGAAGATCCTGCTCATCGGCTCCGGCCCCATCATCATTGGCCAGGCGTGCGAGTTCGATTACTCGGGAACGCAGGCCTGCAAAGCACTTCGCGAAGAGGGCTATTCGGTCGTCCTGGTGAACTCCAACCCGGCGACCATCATGACCGACCCGGAGACGGCCGACCGCACGTACATCGAGCCGATCACCTGGGAAGTTGTTGAGAAGATCATCGTCGCGGAGCGCCCCGACGCGCTCCTGCCCACCCTCGGGGGGCAGACCGCGCTCAACACCGCGATGGACCTGTTCAAGAAGGGCGTGCTGGCGAAGCACGGCGTCGAGATGATCGGCGCCAACGCGGACGTGATCGACAAGGCCGAGGACCGGCAGCGGTTCAAGGACGCGATGCTGAAGATCGGCGTCTCCGTGCCGAAATCGGTCGTGGTTCACTCGCTCGAAGAGGCGATGCGCGCGGTCGAAGAAGTGGGGCTGCCGTGCGTGCTGCGCCCGAGCTTCACGATGGGCGGCACCGGCGGCGGGATCGCGTACAACCGCGACGAGTACCGCGACCTCATCACCCACGGGCTGCAGCTCTCGCCCACCACGGAAGTTCTCGTCGAAGAGTCCGTGATCGGCTGGAAAGAGTACGAGCTGGAGGTGATGCGCGACCGGGCCGACAACGTCGTCATCATCTGCTCCATCGAGAACCTCGACCCGATGGGGGTCCACACCGGCGACAGCATCACGGTCGCCCCCGCGCAAACGCTCTCCGACAAGGAGTACCAGCGGATGCGCGACAAGGCGAAGGACATCATCCGCGAGATCGGGGTCGAAACCGGCGGCAGCAACATTCAGTTCGCGATCAACCCGGCCGACGGGCGCATGATCGCGATTGAAATGAACCCGCGCGTGTCACGCAGTAGCGCCCTCGCGTCGAAGGCCACCGGGTTCCCGATCGCGAAGATCGCGGCCAAACTCGCGGTCGGCTACACGCTCGATGAACTCCGAAACGACATCACCCGCGAAACGCCGGCCTGCTTCGAGCCGACCATCGACTATGTCGTGACGAAAGTTCCTCGATTCGCGTTCGAGAAGTTCCCGGAAGCGAACCCGACGCTCACCACGCAGATGAAGAGCGTCGGCGAAACGATGGCGATCGGCCGCACGTTCAAGGAGTCTCTCCAGAAAGCGCTCCGCGGTCTGGAAGTCAACCGCTTCGGCCTCGGCTGCGACAAGCGCGACCGGTGGGGCACCGCGAACCCGCCCGCGCGCGAGGAGATCACGTTCAAGCTCTCCAGCCCCAATGCGGAGCGGGTCTGGTACCTGCGGTACGCCTTCCTCGCCGGGATGTCGCTCGACGAGATCCACCAGCGCACGAAGATCGATCCCTGGTTCCTTCGCGGGGTCGAGGATCTCGTCAACATCGAACACGAACTGCGTGCGGTCGGCTCGCTCGATAAGGTCACGCCCGAGCTGATGCTGAAGGCCAAGCAGAGCGGGTTCATCGACCGGCAACTGGCGCACATCTGGAACGTCGCGGAAGCCGAAGTTCGGAAGCTCCGCAAGAGCTTCGGGATCGAAGCGGTGTTCAAGAGCGTGGACACCTGCGCGGCCGAGTTCGAGGCGTACACGCCGTACTACTACTCGACCTACGAGCCAGGCGCGCGGGTCCAGCAGTCGGGCCAACCCGTGTACTTCTCCCCGGGCGAAGACGAGGTCCGCCCGTCCAGCGGGAAGTCGCGGATCATGATCCTCGGCGGCGGGCCGAACCGGATCGGTCAGGGTATCGAGTTCGACTACTGC
The DNA here is from genome assembly GCF_001610855.1 of Gemmata sp. SH-PL17. Classification (NCBI taxonomy): domain Bacteria; kingdom Pseudomonadati; phylum Planctomycetota; class Planctomycetia; order Gemmatales; family Gemmataceae; genus Gemmata; species Gemmata sp. SH-PL17. The sequence goes on along the minus strand of NZ_CP011271.1, from coordinate 5,250,613 downwards.
TGCGTGCAGGCCGCGTTCGCACTGCGCGACAACGGCTACGAAGTCATCATGGTGAACTCGAACCCGGAAACGGTGAGCACCGACTACGACACGTCCGACCACTTGTTCTTCGAGCCGCTTACGCCCGAGGACGTGCTCAACATCAACGACAAGATGAAGCCCGAGGGCGTGATCGTGCAGTTCGGCGGGCAAACGCCGCTGAACCTCGCCACGCCACTTCAGGACGCGGGCGTGCCCATCATCGGCACGAGCGTGGACAGCATCGACGTGGCCGAGAACCGCGAGCGGTTCGCCAAACTCGTCAACGAAATCGGGCTGCTCCAGCCTGCGAACGGCACCGCGGTGGACGAATCGCAAGCTCTGCGGGTCGCGCGTCGGATCGGGTTCCCGATCCTCGTGCGCCCGAGCTTCGTGCTCGGCGGGCGCGACATGAAGATCATCTACAACGAGGACGAACTAACCGCGTACATTCGCCGCGTCGAACCCGATTTGTCGCGCGACCGCCCGGTACTGATCGACCAATTCCTTGAGAACGCGACTGAAGTCGATGTGGACTGCCTGAGCGACGGGAACCGGACCGTAATCGGCGGTGTCATGCAGCACATCGAGGAGGCCGGTATCCACTCCGGCGACTCCGCGTGCGTGATCCCGCCGTACAGTTTGCCCGCGGACGTCATTTCGGAGATCAAAGTTCAGGCGCGCAAACTGGCCACGGCGCTGAACGTAAAAGGGTTGATGAACATCCAGTTCGCGGTCGCCGGGATCCGCGCGGGCGGGATCGTCACCGATAAGCCCAAGGTTTACATCCTCGAAGCGAACCCGCGTGCGAGCCGAACAGTTCCCTTCGTGTCGAAGGCGACCGGGGTGCCGCTCGCTCGACTCGCTGCGCTCGTGATGGTGGGCAAGACACTCGACGAGTTGGGCGTGAAGGACGAGGTGATCCCAACGCACTACTCGATCAAAGAGAGTGTGTTCCCGTTCAACAAGTTCCCCGGCGTGGACATCATCCTCGGGCCGGAAATGAAGTCCACCGGCGAAGTCATGGGGATCGATGACTCGATGCCGATGGCGTTCGCGAAGGCGCAACTGGCTGCCAGTTCGCGGTTGCCCGAGGGCGGGACGGTGTTCATCTCCGTCGCGAACCGCGACAAGGACGCGGTGCTCCCGATCGCACGCGGGTTCGCCGAGATGGGCTTCAAGGTGATCGCGACGCGCGGGACCGCACAGTTCTTGCGCGAACGTGGTGTGCCGGTGGAAGACGTTCCGAAGATCGCTGAGGGGCGCCCGAACCTGCTCGACCACATGAAGAACGGGAAGGTGCAGTTGGTCATCAACACGCCGACCGGTCGTGGGAGTTCCACCGACGAGTCGAAGATCCGGGCCGAAGCGGTCGCCAGCCGCGTGACCGCGATCACCACGCTGTCCGCTGCACAAGCCGCCGTTGAAGCGTGTCGGGCACTCAAACAGCAACAACTGACCGTGACCGCACTTCAGGACCGGTTCCCGAAGCAATAACCCTCAGCGCGAGCGAAGGTGTCAAGCCACCGCTCGCTCGCGCCGCACCGGGTTCCCCGTCGTTTCCATCAGTGCTTGCAAGCCGTGAATGTGCTTGCAGCAGTACGCGCTGCGGTTCTCGCCGTTGTACACCGCGTCCGGGCACGTGCAGTGCCAGTTCAGGTGCCCGTCGCTCGCGCGCTCGGCCGCGATCTGGTACTCTTCGCGCCCGCCGGTCACGGTCCACGTCATCACGCAGCCGGGTTCGCTCGGGTTCGGGTTCCGGTACGTGACCCGGAACATGTACGGGGTCGGCCTGCGTTTCTTGTCCGGACCGGGGAGCACGACCGTTACTATGGCGAATGCCGCACGTGGTTTGTTTTCAGCGACCACAAGAGCGCCTCGTTTGTTGGTGTTTGGGTGTATTGAATTATATACTCACAAGTGTCCACTCCCGATGTCGGTAGACCGTTACTGTGGTAGATTGCAAGTACCCCGAACGGAGCGCCGCGCATGATCGAAGATACCCAACCGACCGACGCCCAGACGATGAAATCGTTCATCCGCGAACTGGCGCGCAAGAACCGGGTCGCTCAGAAGAACAAGGACGCGATCAGCCTGGAGATCTGCCGCAAGTTCACGGCGCTGCCGGCCTACGCCGCCGCGAAGACGGTGATGTGGTACGTGGACGCCGGGAGCGAGGTGCGCACGCGGCACACGCTCCCGGAGGCGCTCACCCACGGCAAGCGCGTGATCGTCCCGTGGTGCATCGTCGAGACCAACGAACTCGAACTGTTCTGGCTCGAAGACATGAGCGAACTGGTCGAGGGCGCGTACAAGATCCTGGAACCGAAGGCGGAACTGCGCGACCTCCCGGCGAAGAAGGTGCAACCAGAGGATCTCGACCTCGTCATGGTGCCGGGCACGGCTTTCGACCAACGCGGCGGGCGGATGGGGCAGGGCAAGGGGTACTACGACCGGCTGCTATCGCGCGCCCGGCTCGACGCGCCGCTCGTCGCGCTCAGTTTCGATTGCCAGATTTTTGAAGAGATCCCGGTCGCGGCACACGACGTTTTCATGGACCAGGTTTTGACCGAATCGCGCACAATCGTTGGCAAGGGCCGAGCGGGGAAGTGAACCGATGCGGGAGGGCCGGTCCGCGACGCAATTCTGGCAATCGGTCGTCCTGCGACTGATTGCCATTTGGCTGATCGGTTGGGGCACGATCCTGTGGTTCCAAGGGTGCCTCGCGCCCGCGGCGCGCGACGAGGCACTCCAGGACCAGCAGAAAATCGCGGCCCCGGTTCCGCCGCACACCAAGGACTGAGCCGCTCGGAGAGCAGTGGGGCGCTCGCGAGTGAGTGGGCCGCGCGTGCTCTGCTTCACGTGTTCCAAACCCCGTTCGGATCACGTGCTCGCGGCGCCCGGGGGCTCCCAGGTGTACCGGGCGGGGGGAACTTTTTGGCCCGGTTCTTGTTGCCCCCGCCGCACGATGGGGGCCCCATTTCATCACGGACGTGCTCCTCGCACATTCGCGGGTGCGACTTATGCCACTGCACAATTATCCCGGGCGCCTGCTCCTCGCGACCAGCGTCTCCAGCGCACTTCTCTTGGCTACGTCCGTGGCGGTTGCCGTTTATCTCAATGCCCAGCAGCTCCGAACGGCCGAGGTGCTGAACGAGAACATCGGGAGCCGGCGCGCGGCCGCCAATTTGCACGAGACGCTCGTTGACCTCGCCGCTCTTCACGAGCGGAAGGTGGCGAACCTGGAACCGCTCTTTGAACGGGTGCAGCTCCACCTCTCGGAAATCGATCGCTTGGCCGACAAAGGCGGCGAACAGGAACTCGCGCAGCAGGTGACCGATAGCTTTGCCCGATACCTGTTGTTGTGTGCGCTGACTGATAGTGCTGCTGCGGCCGAGTACCTCACGACGCGCGTGATTCCGGAGTGCGACCGGTTGCGCGACTTCAACGCACTGGAGATCGAAAAATCGGAGCTCGACCACCGGACGACCCTGCGCCGACTGACCTGGGGGTTCGTGGCGGTCGGGGTGCTCGGTTCGGCCGCCGGCCTGCTACTCGGGTACGGGTTGGCGCGCGGGCTACGCCGGGCAATGGATTCGTTGCTGATCCGCCTTCAAGACGCTTCGGGCATGCAGGAGGTCGCGACCGTTGAGTGGCAGCGCGACGGGCGCTCGGTCCTCGACGGACCGGAGGGGCTCGCGAACCGGGTCGAACAGATCGTGCGACAGCTCCAGCAGCGTGAGCAGGACGTGCGCCGGGCGGAGCGCCTGGCCGCGGTGGGGCAACTCGCCGCCGGCGTCGCGCACGAGATCCGGAACCCGCTCACGTCCGTATTGTTATTAATTCAGATGGCGCGGCTGGACCCGACCGCCGGCGCGCTCACGGACGCGGACCTGGCTCTCATCGACAGTGAATTGGGCCGCATCGAGCAGTCCCTGAGAACGTTACTCGACTACGCGCGCCCGCCGAAACTGGAGCGCGTGAAGTGCGATCTGACCGCGGTCGCCGAGAGCGCCGTACAGCTCGTCCGCGGGCGCGCGGGGCAGCAGGGCGTGACGATCCGATTTATTCCGCCGGGGGCGATTACACTCGACGCGGACCCGGCCCAGTTGCGCCAGGTGGTCGTCAACCTGATGCTCAACGCACTGGACGCGATGCCGACGGGCGGTACTCTCGAACTGACCGTCGGGCGCGACACCGCTGATGCCACTCTGACCGTAACCGATACCGGGCCGGGTATCACCCCGGCCATGCTCCCCCGATTGTTCGAGCCGTTCGCGACGGGGAAGGAAACCGGGGTCGGTCTTGGGCTGGTGGTGTCGCGGCGAATTGTAGAAGATCACGGAGGGGTTCTGCACGGGTTCAATCGGCCGGTCGGTGGCGCCACGTTCGTGATGCGCTTGCCCATCGGGTAAGGAAACTCGTGCGGGGGACACGCGATGCCACTGCTGCTGCTGATCGACGACGAACCGGCCATCCAGCACGCCTTCAAGAAGGCGTTTTACCCGCCCAACTACGAAACCCTCACGGTCCGGACCGCGAGCGAGGGCGTGGCGCTGTTCGCGGAACGGAAGCCGGACGTGGTGGTTCTCGATGTGAACCTGCCCGATTCGTCCGGGCTACAGACGTTCGACCGCATTAAGCAGATCGATGCCCGCACGCCGGTCATTCTGATTACCGGTCACGGGACGACCGATCTGGCGATCCAGGCCATGAAGCGCGGGGCGTTCGACTACCTGCCGAAGCCCCTTCCATTTGAACAGTTGAGAGAACTGATCGGGCGCGCGGCCGAGGTGAGCCGGCTCATGAACGTGCCGGCAGTGGTGGCCGAAACCACGCCGGCTCCCGCCGATGCCGATGCACTCGTCGGCCGGTGCCCGGCGATGCACGAGGTGTACAAGGCCATCGGGCGCGTCGCGGGGACCGACGCCACGGTTCTCATCCTGGGCGACACCGGTACTGGCAAGGAACTCGTTGCGCGGGCCATCTACCAGCACGGAAATCGAGCTGATAAGCCGTTTCTGGCTGTGAACTGCGGTGCTATCCCCGAACCGCTCCTGGAGAGCGAATTATTCGGGCACGAAAAGGGAGCGTTTACAGGCGCAGACCGCAAGCGCATCGGCAAGTTCGAGCAGTGCTCGGGTGGCACGCTGTTTCTCGACGAATTGGGCGAACTCCCGCTCCTCTCTCAGGTCAAACTCCTCCGGGCCATTCAGGAGCAGCGGTTCGAGCGTGTGGGGGGGACGGAAACTCTCCAGACCGATGTCCGCGTGATCGCGGCCACCAACGCCGACCTGGAGAAACTCGTCGCGCAGGGGCGGTTCCGCTCCGACCTGTACTTCCGGCTCAACGTGTTCACCATCGCGCTCCCGCCGCTGCGACAGCGGGGCGACGATATCGATCTCCTGACCGATTACTACCTGAACCGCTTCGCTTCGGAATTCGGCCGCCCGGTACCGATCGTGTCGCCGGAGTTCCGGGACGCGCTTCGCCGATATCGGTGGCCGGGTAACATTCGCGAACTCCAGAGCGTTCTGAAGCAGGGAATGCTCAAGATGAGCGGGGGCATCCTTCTGCCGGACGTTCTTGCGTCTTTGCAAAAAGAGGTCGCCGTTCAGCCCGTTGAGGCGCCCACCAGTAACGGCGCTGCTCCGGCTCCAGTGGCCACAGTTCCCAATCGGCCGGCGCTCGATTGGGATCAGTTCATTGCGGAGCGATTGGACGCCGGTTCGCGGGAGTTGTACTCGGAGTGCCTCACCCTGCTCGAACGTCAGCTCCTCACACGAGTTTTGGAGCGAACGGGCGGGAATCAACTGCGCGCCGCGGAGTTACTCGGCATCACGCGCGGGAGCCTGCGCCACAAGCTCCGTGCATTGGGCTTGACAATCGAGCGGAGCCTGAGCGCGGACGACGACCACGCCGATTAAGACCCGCGCGTCTTTCCGGTCGTCGGTCGATCACGTCCGGCGCGCTGTTTCTTCTTGGGTGAAATCATTCAATTGACATATCTTGTTACTGAATAGCAACTTCCGTCATTTTCGTGCCGCGGCTTCTCGTGTGGCATGGAAATTGAGTTAATCACTTCCACGTGATCGTGCGCATCGCTGCCGGACGGTTCACCTGGGATGATCATGCTTAAGTTGTCCGCCCTCACCGATCGACTCGGTCTTGCCGGTCGTGCCTTAGCTGTTGGCGGCGTGGTACTCGTCGCCGGCGTTGCGGCGACTTGGCTGGCGGCTGGTACCGTGCGGTCCGCACACGGCGGCGGAACGGTCGAGAAAAAGGAACCGGACACGGTCGCCAAGATCCGACGCGACGGAACCGATCAGATCGTCGTCCCGGCGGACGTGTGCGCGTCCCTCGGGCTGAAAACGGTGCCCGCGACGCTCCCGCCGGCCACTCGGAACCTGCCGTCGTTCCAGGGCGTTCTCAATTTCGACAACGGGCGGTTGGTTCGCGTTCAGTCGCCGTTCGCCGGACAGGTCATTGAGGCGGGCGGTTCAACTAACCAGGAACTGGGCTCCCACATGCCGTCCGCGTTTCCGACGAGCAACTCGGGTCTGCGTGTCGGGGACAAAGTGACCCGGGGTGATGTGCTGGCCGTGGTGTGGAGCGCGGACCTCGGCGCGAAGAAGAGCGAGTTCGTGGACGCCGTTTCCAAACTCAAAACGGACGAGAAGACGTACCGCCGGTTGGACGAACTCTACCAGATCAACGGGACCGCGGAGCGCACGGTGCGCGAGGCCGAGCGGACGGTTCAAGCCGATCGCGTGGCCGTTGAGCGGGCCGAGGCGACGCTTCGGGCCTGGCGCGTGCCGGCAGACGAGATTGCCGCGCTCCGGGAAAGTGCCGACCAGTTGTCCGCCCCCGACGCGAAGCGGACCGACCCGGCGAAGTGGGCGCGCGTTGAAGTCAAGGCCCCGATCAGCGGCGTCATTCTCGAAAAGAACGTGGCCGCGGGACAGGTGGTGGACACGACCTCCGACCTGTTCCGCATCGGGGACGTGTCCACGCTCGCGGTATGGGTTCACGTGTACGAGGAAGACCTTCCACTGATCTGCAAGCTCTCGCTGCCGCGCGAGTGGGCCATCAGCGCGGTCGCATCGCCGGGCACGGTGCACACCGGGAAGTTGGAACGAATCGGGATGGCGATCGACCCCGCGCAGCACACGGCACTCGTTACGGGGACCGTCGAGAACGAAAAAGGCGACCTGCGCGCGGGGATGGCCGTGACCGTGACTGTCAAAATCCCGACTTCGAGCGACGAAATCGAAGTCCCCGCTGAGGCGGTTGTCGAAGACGGGCGCGAGAGCTCGGTGTTCGTCCGGGCGGACTCGTCCGGCGACCGGTACGTTCGGCGCCCGGTGACGGTCGTGCGCCGCTCCCGCGACACGATCGCCATCGCCGCACGGTCCGGGGGACTGAAGCCGGGCGACGCGGTCGTCACTTCCGGCTCGCTCCTGTTGGGCAGCGCGTTCACCGACCTCCCTCAGCCGAAACCGTAACCGCCCGACCATAGGGTTTTCGCCCGATGATTCAGAAGTTGATTGGTTGGGCGGTCGCGAATCCGCTCGTGGTCATGATCCTCGTGACCACCCTCGCTGTGACCGGCGGTTACGCATTCGCACACGTCAACATCGAAGCATACCCCGATCCGGCCCCGGCCATCATCGAAGTGGTGGCCCAGTACCCGGGCGCGAGTGCCGAAGAAGTCGAGCGCCAGGTCACCGTTCCCCTCGAAGTCGCGCTGGCCGGTATGCCGGGGCTCGAAACGACCCGGAGCAAATCTCTTTTTGGTTTGGCCCACGTTCGTAACCAGTTCGATTACTCGCGCGATTACGACCAGGCCAAACAGGACGTGCTCAACCGGCTCGCGTCGGTGAACTTGCCGACCGGTGTCACGCCCCAAATTTCTCCCGCCTCGCCGGTCGGCGAGATCCTCCGCTTCACCATTTACAACCCGAAGGACGCGACCGGGCGTCCGGTGTACACCCTGAGCGACCTGAAGGCCATCGAAGATTACGTGATTCAGCGCGAACTGCTGCGCGTGCCCCGGATCGCGGGCGTGACCGGCATCGGCGGGACGGTGAAGCGCTACGAGGTCCAACCCGATCCGGACCGGTTGCGGCAGTACGGCATTACCCTGGCTCAGTTACAGTCCGCGCTGGGGGCCGCGAACGCGAACGGGAGCGGCGACAATCTGACGCAAGGCGTTCAGCGCACCGTTGTGGTGCGATCGCTGGGCCTCATTGGTCAGGGGCAAGACCCTTACCTTCCGACGCTGGCGACGCGCGACCCGGTTCGGGCCGCGGCCCACTTGCGGATCGAGGAGGCGCGCCGGTGCCGCGAGATCCGGCAAGTCGTCGTCGCGGCGGTGAACACCGTTCCGGTTCGCGTGGACAACCTCGTGGACGGCGGGCCGGTTCTGAACGCGGACGGCTCGGTGAACCCGTCCAAACTGTTCCAGAAGCCGGACGGCACCACCGAGTGGGACGTCGCCGGGCGCTGGGACGACGGCCCGGTGCTGAACACCGACGGTACCTCGCGCGACGACGACGCGACGACCACAATGAAACTGGCGTGGAGCAAGGCACTCACCGCGCGCGGGGTGGTGGTGGGGAACCAAACGCGGCAGGGGCGCGTGGGGATCAGCCGCCCGTTGCGCGCCCGCGAGTGGGCCGCGCTCTCGGACCGCGAAAAGCGACACGCGCGCCAACAGCGCAACTGGCCCGAACCCACGCCCCCGAGTTTCGGCGAGGAACTGCGGAGCCTGTTCGTCGGCCCCGCACCGGAACCCGGCGACCCGACACAGGCCGTGTGGTGGCGTGACGAGAACATGCGCTGGCAGGACCGCCCGGCCGACGCGCGATCGTGGGACGCGCTGTCCGACGCCGAACGTGCGGCGGTGCGTGCGGAGCTGCGCGAGCGTCTGCCCGATAACCCGGTCGGCTGGCGGTTCTACACGGCGGGCGGCCGGTGGGACGGGTGGGACGACAATCGGTGGAGCGACGAGGACGACGTGGTGCAGGGGATCGTGCTGCTCCGCAAGGGGCAGGAGTCGCTCCCCGCGCTGACGGCCGTGCTCGCCCGGATCGACGAACTGAACCAGCCCGGCAAGCTCCCCGCGGGGATGCGGATCTCCCCGTTCTACAACCGCACCGAACTCATCAACCGCACGACCGAGACGGTTAACGAGAACCTGCTGGTCGGCATGGCGCTGGTGACGGCCATCCTCCTGATGTTCCTCGGGAATGTTCGCGCCGCAGTTATCGTCGCGATCAACATTCCCTTGGCGCTGTTGTTCGCGTTCGGCGTGCTCTACGCACGGGGGAAATCGGCCAATTTGCTGTCCATCGGCGCAGTGGACTTCGGCATCATCGTGGACTCGTCCGTCATCATCGTGGAGAGCATTTACCGGCACCTGAACGCGGACGAGCACGCGGACGTGCCGCTGGCCGATCGCATCGCGTCCGCGTGCGGTGCGGTCACCAAGAGCCTGTTCTTCGCGACCGTCGTGATGGTGTGCGCGCTGCTCCCGCTCTTCACGATGAAGGGACCGGAGGGGCAGATTTTCGGGCCGATGGCCGACACGTATGCGTTCGCGCTGGCCGGGGCGCTGGTTCTGGCTCTGACCGTGTCGCCGGTGTTGTGCCTGCTGCTCTTGAGGAATTTGGGGAAGCCGCCGGGAACGGGCTTCTGGGCGCGCCTGGGCCGGACCGTGTCGTGGGCGTTTTTGCTCCCGGTGATTCTCGCCCCGCTGAAGTTCCTGTTCGTTCCGCGACACGGTGATCCCGAGAACCGTCTCGTTCGCGCCCTGAACTGGGTCTTCCTCGCGCAGCTCCGCGTCACCCTTCGGCTGCGCTGGGTCGCGCTCGCGGTGTTCGTCGGCGGCCTGTGTTACACCGGGGTGGTCGCGGCAAACATGGGGCGCGAGTTCATGCCGGAACTCGAAGAAGGCAACCTGATGGTTCGGGGTACGTTCCCCGTGAACGTGTCGCTGGAGGAATCCGGAACCCGAGCGCGGCAATTACGCGAGCTGCTGCACGAGTTCCCGGAGTTCGCGGTGGTCGTTCCGGCGATCGGCCGGCCGGACGACGGGACCGATCCCACCGGCTACTACAACGTCGAGACGTTTTGCCCGCTCCGCCCCGAACCGCTGTGGCCGGCGCACCCGAAATACGGCCGCCCGCGGAAGAAAGTGGAAATGGTGAGCGACCTGAACGAGGCGCTCGCCCAGCGGTTCCCGGGGGTGGACTGGGACATCTCGCAGATCATCCGCGACAACGTGATGGAAGCGCTGTCCGGGGTGAAGGGGGAGAACTCGATCAAGGTGATCGGGCCGGAACTGGATTCGCTCGAACGGATCGCCGGGCAGATCAAGGACAAGTTGGACTCGGTTCAGGGGGTCGAGAACCCGGGGGTGTTTCGCATTCAGGGACAAACGAGCCTGGAGTTCCCGATCGATCGCAGGAAGTGCGCTCTTTGGAACGTGTCGGCCGCGGACGTGCAAGCGGTGATCGGATCGGCCGTGGGCGGGAAGGCCGCGACGCAAATCCAGGAGGGCGAGAAGCAGGCCGACCTGACGGTTCGGTGGCCGCTGCGGTTGCGCGCGGACGAGGCCGCGATCCGTTCGATCCCGGTGCCGGTCGGCAACACGGTTACGGCCGGCGGACCTCCCAGCGCCCCGAGTTCTCAAATTAGTGGCACCGGGGTGGGCACTTCACCGACCGGTTCTGCGGTTGCGCCGCCCGTCTCGACCGGGAACCCGTACAACGCGGCCCCCGTGTGGACAACGACCCCGACCCGGCGCCTCGACGATCTGGTGACGCCGATCAACGCGAGCGGTCAACCCGATCCCGGCGGGTCGTTCTTGCGCCCCGGTGCTTCGACGATCTACCGCGAACAGGGGCAGCGCCTCATCGCGATCAAGTTCGAGGTCCGTGGGCGCGACCTGGCGAGCACGGTGAGTGAGGCCCGCGCCGCGGTGGAGCCGCTCCTGAAGCCCCCGTACCGGGCAGAGTGGAGCGGGGAGTTCAAGCAGATGGAAGAGGCCGAGAAGCGGATGGCCCGGATGTTCGCGCTGTCTTTGGCGCTCATCGCGCTCCTCTTGTACCTCGCGTTCCGGTCGTTTTTGGACGCGGCCGTGGTGTTCGCCAACGTACTGGCGATGGGCGTCGGCGGGGTGTGGGCGCTCAAACTCGCGAGCCTGAACTTCAACATCTCCGCGGCGGTCGGGTTCATCTCCATTCTCGGCGTCGCGGTGATGAACGGGTTGCTGTTCGTCTCGGCCTTTAACGGATTGCGCGCTCGCGGGGTGGAGCTGAACGAAGCTCTCTCGCGCGGCACGCGGCAACTCGTTCGGCCGGTGGTTATGACGGCGCTGGCTGCCATTCTCGGGCTGTTACCGGCTGCGTTCTCGACCAAGATGGGGTCCGAATCGCAGCGGCCGCTCGCGGTGGTGGTGGTGGGCGGGATGCTGTTCACCATCCTGACGCTCGTTCTGGTTCCGGTGCTCTACAGCTTCTACGGCGACCGCACTCCCCCCGAAGGCGCGGGCGATTTCTCCCACTAAACGCCTCACGAATTTGCAACCGGCTCCGAACTTCGGGGCCCGTTGTCGCGCGCATCAAACTTGCCTGTCTGATACATCTTTTGAAATTGACACATTCGGCATAAAGGGGTCGATCAGCTCAATCCGATTAATTCCTAACGCGGTGTTTCGTGCGGTTGGAGAATCGATGATGGTGAACCGGATGTGGTCGCTGCGAGCTGCTCGATTGGCCGGGGCCGCGGCCCTGACTGCGACCGGCTGCATGTACCGCACGCCGCCGGCCGGGTATTTGCCGGAGCCGAGCGCCGGGTTCGACGCGCGAACGACCGCACTGCTCGCACCGCCTCCGGCACCGAAAATGACGCCACCCACGCCACCGGCCGGGGAACCGGGCAAGGGGCCGCGTGCGTTCGAGCTACCGCCAGGGTTTCCCGGTACCGAAGTGCCGCCGGTGCGCCCGCCGCGTTTGACAAAAGACACGCCGCCCGGGGACCGGCTGAAATTGGTCCGCGAGGCGTATCCGGAAGCCGTCCCCGTCGGGGCGGTAGAAGCTCCAGCCGGCGCGGCGCTTACCTTGGCCGATCTACAACAGACGGCGCGGACGAACAGCCCGGTGCTGAGACGCGCGACCGCCGACGTCGGGGTCGCTTACGGCCAGATGATTCAGGCCGGGCTGCACCCGAACCCGACCCTCGGGTACGAGGCGGACCAAGTCACACCCGGCCCGCACCCGCCGGCGAACAACGCAGGACAACAGGGCGGGTTCGTCAACCAGCTCATCAAGTTTCCCGGCAAACTGAGCCTGGCACAAGCTGTGGCCCGGTTCGATTACATCAACGCCTACGTCGCCGTCCGCAAGTCCGAAATGGACGTGTCCACGGCCGTCCGGTCGAATTACTTCCAGGTGCAGTTGGCCCAAAAGGGCATTGAGGTGAACACAGCGCTGGTCACGATGGCCGACGAAGTGTACCAACTCCAGTTGCGCCAGGTGGCGGCCGGTGAAGCGGCCGGGTACGAGCCGCTCCAGTTGTACGCACAAGCAGTCCAAGCGCGGAACGCGCTCGCGCTGGCCAAGGCGAACTACCGCTCGAACTGGCGCCAGTTGGCCGCGGCTTTAGGCCAGCCCGATATGACGCCGGTCGCGCTGGGTGGATCGGTCGACCTGTCGCCGCCGGCGATCGACGCGGCAGCGGCCCGAATCCGGGTCGCAGAGGCGCACACGGACATCCTGACCGCGCGCAACCGCCTGCTCCAGGCCCAAACGAACCTCCGGCTCCAGCGGCTCAATCGGGTGCCGGACATAGCGACCAACCTCGTCGTCCAGTACGACAACCTCGCGCGGCTGAACCAGTTCAATCTCCAGGTCGGGTTGCCGATGCCGGTGTTCGACCGGAACCAGGGGAACATCCGGTCGGCCGAGGCTCAGATCGCCTCGAACACTGCGGCACTCACGGTCACCGAGAACGACCTCGTGAGCCGGCTGGCCGACGCCCTGGGGCGCTACGAATCGAACCGGGTCGCCGCGACGAACTACCGCGAGAAGGTGCTTCCGGCTCTCACGCAGGTGTACCAGGGCGTGATCTGCCGGTACCAGCAGGAACCGGGCGACGTGCCCGGGGGCAAGGTGTCGTTCAACGACATCGTGGTGGCGCAGCAGAACCTCGTTCAATCGCTCCAGAACTATCTCGCCGCACTGACCGCGCAGTGGCAAGCCGTAGTAGACGTGGGGAACTTGCTCCAGACGGACGAACTGTACTTTACGCCCCCGGCCGCGCGCCTGGAGCTGAACGAGGAGAAGTGACGAGAGTCGTCGGGTGGAGGGTACTCGACCGCTCGGTCGCGGCGAAGTCGCCGAAGGGGTAGTGGCCCTACGGTCGGGATGCGTTGTACAGTCGCATGAAGTACCATAAGGCGCCGAGGTGATTCCTTGGGCACTTGGAGAACGTGAGCGTCTTCCGGACGAACCGGGCGCACCGTTAGCGCAGGGGCAGCCAGAAGCGCTCGATGTGGGCGGTGAGGCCCGTGTCCTTGCCTACCGCTCGGTGCAGAGCCCTGGGGATTACGACCCGATACGAGGCGAGGAAATCGGTGTACACGATGGCCCCGGTCCGGTACCCGCGCGGGAGCGCGTCCCAGAGGCCCCGGGCGGTGCCCGAGGATCGGTCCCCGAGGACCATCGCGAGCACCCGCCGGGTGCCCGCGTCGAGAGCCACCCAGACCCACCGCACATCGGCCTTGGTGCCCACGAAACTCCACAGCTCGTCGGCCTCGATCACGACCGGGCCGGTCTTTTTGGGGGCGGTCCGGGATCATGCGGGGTGCGGTCCCGGTACAGGGTGTTGACGAACCCCTGGACCCAGGACCGGGACCGACCGGTGATCCGGGCGATGGCCCGCACCCCGACCCGCTCGCTCAGCAGCCGACGGACCAAGTCCTTGGTGACCTCCGGGACCGGGCCGGTCTTCGGGGCCGCGACGAACCGCCGGTCGCACCCACGACACCGGAACCCCGGGGTGCTCGAGTGGGTGAGACCGTTGCGTACCACGTGGGATGCCCCACACCGCGGACACGGCGGAACCGGGGACCGAGAAGGAGTTGAGGCTGGCATCTCAACAACTTATGATGATCCCGACTCGTGGGCCACTACCCCGGTGAGCGTGGTGACGGTGCGGAAGTTGGAATAGTCGGGGTACACGTGGCGACCGCCTGCCACGCAGGTCGTTGTGGTGGGAGCCAAGGTGTGCTCCACGGTTGGGGCCGGGCGGCGAGTGCGACGAGCCATCGGGTTCCCTCCGTGGAAGCGATAACCCATCACCTCCCGCGCTGTCAGTCAGGCTTGCCCGCATAGAAAAAAGCGACGTAACTTCCCGATGCACGTCACGCATTCAATAGGAAAAAACGCCGCAAGATTATTTCCTTGCGGCGTTTACGTCAGAGCCGCCTCAGGGATTTGAACCCTGGACCCCGGCTTTACGAAAGCCGTGCTCTACCGCTGAGCTAAGGCGGCAAATTTACTTGGATATCAAGATTTTTGAACCACTTCAGTCAACTATACCCTATCTCCCAGTAACACGGTTGTGGTGTTTGCTACACCCGACCACTACACCAACCACTTTTGAGGAGTGGCTGACGTGTCTAAAACCGATTCTACCGCGCACGGGTTCGTCGGCAAGTCGGACAAATTGTACTCCGATTCCCCGATCGATTTCTAGGCCGTGTGGATGGACCGAAGGTATACCGCAGTAGGATCACGATGGATGCCACGTGAACGAAGCGAGGAAGTTGCGTACGGTCTTCTCGTAGTGGGTGGCAAGGCGCCGGTACTGTTTGGCCTTGGCCCAAAACCGCTCGACCAAGTTGCGTTTTTTGTACCGGTCCGTGTCGATATTTTGCGGCGCGGTCCGGTTCTTCCGACTAGTGCAGTTTCAGGCGGATAGTTGTGCGAGGGGTTCCAGGTGTTCGCAGCCGTAGTAGTCGCACACACGAGTTCGGACCTCGTTGGCCGCGAGTAGGGGTCCCGGCTCGACGACAGCCTTCTTTGCCGTGCGCCCACTTGGGCTCGATCGGGTTGAGCCACGGGCTCTTCACCGGCAGGAAGCACGCCACGATCCGAACACCGCCCTCCGCACGCGCCTTCTTGTTGTGGGACTTGATCCAGACGCGCACCCGCTTACTGACGTGCCACGCCGCGTTGTCCCACACCAAGAGCAGCGCCTTCTTCCCCTCCTCGCCCAACCGCTTGCACCCACGCCAAGTAGTCCTCGGTTACTTGCGAAACCGGGCGACCGGTCACGAACCGCAGCATCATCCGGCCCGTGTCCGCACGCAACCGCCCGTAGCACGACCGCGCCTTGGGGTCCGTATCACCCTTCGGCACCTCGCGCTCGACCAACCGCAACGGGCCGTCGTCCGACCAGGCGTGCATCGCCGGCAACGCCAGCCGACTCCACCAGCACTCGTCCTGATACCCCAGCACCCACTCCCGGTGCGCCGCCGCCAACCGGATCAGGCGGTCCCGCGCTTTTTTTTCGCGCGTGCGCCGGGTCGGGGCTGGTGATCCACTTTTTGGCGCGTTTCCACCCGCTGCCCAGGCGCTTGACAGCCTGCCGAACGGCTTCGTGGGACAGCCGTCGCGGGGTCAATTCTTGCTCGAAAGCGACATCGGCCAACAGATCCAGGGTCCAGGTGCTTCGAGCCTTGCCGAAGCGTCGCGGGGACTGGTGCAGGATGCCCTTGAGCGGGTCCGCCTTCGCCTCATCGAGTACGGGTTGGGCATCCTTTGGTCCGCGCTTCTTCTCCTTCAGGCAACCCGCGCCCTCCTTCTCGAAGGCGTGGAGGGTGTTGTGGACGGTCCCGATGGCGCAGCCCACGTGCGCCGCGATCCGGGCCGGTCGGCGGCCCTCAGCACTGGCCAAGAGGATCTGGGCGCGTCGGAGCGTGAACGCCTCGCGGCTACGGAGCCCGGCGCTGATTGCCTGGCGCTCCGGATCGGTGAGTTCGCGAACGAACAGAGGTGGTTTCATGACCTATTATTCGGGGCCAACCACCAATTACCAAGCAACCGAATGAGACTCCACTAGGGATCACGGGGTTACCACCACGGGCCTCGATCGCGTCCACGAGTTCCTGTTGGCCGTACCCCTGTCGCCAACCACCATCCGGGGGGGCCTCCAATAGGGCCGGACCCGTAGGTAATATACCCATCCCTTTCAACACAGGCGTGTGATCCGTAATAGCCTACGGGGGTAGATGTTGCGTGGGCATGATGAGGAGCACGGATGTTGCTGGATGCGGTCCTTGAGCGATTCATCGCCCACAGCCCGATGGCGGTTGCGATCCGGGGTGCGTTTGAGTACGCGCTCGATCCCGGGCACCTGGATGACCTGTTCGTGCGCATCGCCGGGGATCGGGACGACCGCGAGCTCCTGTTCTCCACATGCGTCGATCTGATGGCCACGGTCGTGTGCCGGGTGAAGCCCTCGGCCCACGCCGCGTACCAAGCGGACGACCACCTGCCGGTGTCCGTTTCGGCCGTGTACGCCCGCCTGGCCCGGGTTCCGACCGCCGCCGGACGGGAACGGGTGCAACACACGGCCGAGCGGTTGGGGCCGGTCATCCGGGCGATGGGCGGAGCGGAAGTGGAACCGCTTCCCGGGTATCGAGTAAAGGTGCTCGATGGGAATCACCTGAGCAAGACCCAGCGGCGCCTCAAGCCGTTGCGGGACGTGATCGCCGGGCCGTTGCCGGGGCAGGCCCTGGTGGTCCTTGACCCGGCTCTCGGGTTGGCCATCGACGTGATCCCGTGTGAGGACGCCCACGCCCAGGAGCGGTCCCTGCTCGACCCGATCCTGGCGACGGTGGATGAGAACGACGTGTGGGTCGCGGATCGGAACTTTTGCACCACCGGGTTCCTGTTCGGGATCGCCCGACGGAACGGCTCGTTCGTGATCCGGCGGCACGCCGCGACCCTGAGTTGGGACCGGGAATCGGACTGGGTCGAGGTGGGTCGGACCGACACCGGAGCGCTCGCCGAGCAGACGATTTGGCTGACCGAGCCGAGCGGGGCCGAGTTGGCGGTGCGCCGGGTGCGGCTCACGTTGGACCACCCGACCCGTGATGGGGACGAGGTCATCGAGGTGCTGACGAACCTGCCGGCCCGGGCGGCGACCGGGGCACGAGTGGTCGAGCTGTACCGGGGGCGTTGGTCGGTCGAGGGGCTGTTCCTGCGGTTGACAACGGTGCTCCGGTGCGAGGTGAACGCGCTCGGTTATCCGCCGGCCGCATTGTTCGGGTTCTGCGTGGCGTTGGCCGCGGGGAACGTGTACGCGGGTGTGAAAGGAGCGTTGCGGGCGGCCCACGGCGCGGGGCGCGCGGACGGGGTCTCGGATTACCACTTGGCGTTGGAGGTATCGGGCGCGTGCCCGGGGTTGTGGATCGCGGTCCCGGCCGAAGCGTGGGTCGAGATCGGCGTATGGTCGGTCGGCCGGATGGCCGAATGGCTGGTGGGGTTGGCTCGAGGTGCGAACCTGGGGCGATATCGGAAAGCCACGCGGGGACCGAAGAAACCGCGCCCACCCCGCACCCGGTTCCCCGACGCCAAACACGTCGCCACATCACGACTACTCAACGATGAACAGACGTGATGCATTGAAAGGGATGGGAATATACCTCATTCACGATAGCCGTTGGTTCGTAGGCTGTCGGGACGAATCTGGTTTTGTTGGATGGCGTCGATGATTGCGCGTCTCGAGAACCTGCGAAAGTCCCCGGTCGTGTTCGGTCGCCTGACCGGGTTGACCGTCGCCGCGTTCGATGCGTTGGCGGCGGATGTGGTCCTGGCTGTTGAAGCCGCGCACCGACACGCGCTCCAACCGGCAACGGGCGATCGGGGGCGGCGACGACTTCGATCTGTCGACCGCCGATCACGTGCTGTTGACCGTCATCTGGCTGTGCCAGTACCCGACCAACGAGGTGCTCGGATTCCGGTTCGGGGTCTCCGACTCGACCGCCAGCCGCGCCCGCCCCCGGTGCCGGCCGGCACCGGGGGCACGGGCCGGGACACGATGCGCATGCCCGACCCCGGCGTCGCCAAACGCAAGCGATTGCCGTCGTTGCTCGCGGACACACCCGCTTTGGCCGCGGTGATCGACTCGTTCGAGCAACGGCTCCCGCGCCCCAAGCGTCGCCAGCGCGCGTATTACTCGGGCAAGAAGAAGGCCCACGCGCTCAAGAGCCAAGTGGCCGTGGATGAGGAGTCTGGAGCGATCGTGGACGTGTTCGACTCGGTACCGGGGCCGTGGGCGGACATCAAGCGGCTCGAGAAGTCGCGACGGAAGCGGCTCCCGAAGGGGGGGGGGCGGGATCGGCGATCTGGGCTAGGTTGGGATCGGTGTGTTGCACCCGGCAGGGTTGGGCGCGGCACCGCGACGCAAACCGCGTGGGAAGGAGCGCCCCCCGCGTCCGAGTTCAACCCGCTCGGCCACCCACAGCCCCTGCATCGCGTCCTGATCTGAGAGCGCGGCCCCAGGGCCGGTGTTCGCGGACGGGATCTGTTCTCGAGCGCTCGGAACGAGTCCGTGTTCGAGCGGCTTCGAGCCGGATGGCGCCGGTGCCCGTGCGACGCCGTTCGCTTCCACCGCGCGCGGTTCTTCACCGGACCACGCCACAGCAAGCCCCGTCGCCATGAGAGTCGGGACTAGAACCGCGACTCCGGCGCCGCGCAATTTCGTGAGGAACATGCTCTTCAGTACCTCGTCCGTGAGTTGAGCCGCACCGACCGGGACCGCCCCGGTCACCGCACTCGTTGCCGTCACTGCCAGTTCGGAGGTCCGCGCGAGCAGCGCCGCGGGCACCATCGCCCGCCCGACACCATTTGTCGTGAGCAACGCCACCAGCCCACCCGTTGGGAGCAGCGTGCCGTGTTTGAGCAACCGCCTCCGTAGGAGTTCGCGCCCGCGTGCCAGACGGTTGGAGAGCGTGCCCTCTGGAACGCCGAGCGCCTTCGCCGCGTCCGCGCGAGACGCGCCCTCCAGTTCGCACATCACGAGCGCGTCGCGGTACTTCGCCGGGAGCGCGGCCAGTTCGGTGTCGAGAACGGGGAGCCAGTCCGGTACCGCGGCCGGCACGTTGGGATCGGAAATCATCTCGCGTACCTCGGTCCGATACTCGGCGAGCCGTGCCGCTCGCGCCCGCGCCTTCATCGCCACGCGACACGCCACCCCATAGAGCCACGGACCGAGTCGGTCCGCGCGCCGGAGCGACCGGGCTTTGCGAATGAACACAAGGAACGTCGCCTGAAATGCGTCCTCTGCGTCGGAGACGTTGGCGAGCGTTCGACGGCAAACACCGAGCACCATTGGCCCGTGCCGCCGGAGCAGCACCTCGAACGCAGGGTGGTCCGCGTACCGGGCGAACCGGTCGAGGAGTTCCGCGTCGGGCAGGGCATCGAGATCCGAGCGGAGCGCGTCTCGCAGTTGGACAACGGGAAGAGGGCCAGTACGAAGCCGGTTCATGGTGCCTCCGTGCAGTGTTCGGATTAATACTGCCGCGAGTGCGGTCGGCGCGTCCGCAATTTTCGGATCGCGTGATTTGCGTGGTTTCCCGGTCGATTTCCAGAGTTTACGCACTTTTCATAGTCGCTGGTCGACACGACCAGTAATACACTTCTTGCGTTCGTAACACCGCTCCCCACACGGAGACTTCTCGTGCGTTACCTCGCTGCGCTTCTGACGATCGGCTGTTTGGCTGCTGCCGGGCACGCGCACTTCGTGTTCGTGTACGTGGACGGCGCGGAAGCTCGGGTCGTGTTCGGCCACACCGCCGCGCCGGACCCGTCGAACTTTCCGACCCGCGCCGAGAAGACGACGCTCACCGCTCGGGATGCGGCCGGTAAAGACACCAAGATCGCCGTGGAAAAGGGTGACGGGAATTTCTTCCGGGCCGAGCTGCCGGCAGACAAGCCCGCGGTCGTTTTCGGGGTCACGGAAGCCGGAGTGACGCAGCGCGGGGACAACCCTCCCATGCTCTCCTTCTACTATCCGAAGGTGATCGTCGGCGACCCGTTTGTTAAGGGCGCGCAAGTTGGCGGCGCGCTGGAACTCGTACCGGTTCGGAACGGGGACAAGATTCAGTTCAAGGTGCTGGCCGGGGGAAAGCCGGTGGCCGACGTTGAGGTCACGGTCGGGTTGGCCGGGAAAGGCGAGGACAAGGATGAAACGGTGAAAACGGACAAGGACGGACTAACGGCCGGGTTCGCGGACAAGGGCCGGTACTGCGTCGCGACGCGCCGGTCCGAGGACAAGAGCGGCGAGTTCGGGGGAAAGAAGTACGCCGCGGTCCGACACATCGCGACCCTGGTGTTCGACTTCGCCGCGTCCAAGTGAGTTTTAGAGGTAGGATGTGGGATACCGCCGGCCGGCTCAACTCGCGCGCCCGTTTAACCCGATCCTGGCGCTGGTCGCGGCGCTGCTGATGCTCGCCGTGGCCCTCTTGAACCGGTAACTGGTGTCGCTACAGGCGAACGGCCGGCGTGAGCCGGCCGGTGCGAATAACGATGCCGAGGATAGTTCCGTACTGTAGACAATTCTGGATGGTGCGAGTCTCACCGGCCGGCTCACACCGGCCGTTCGCCAATACGCACAGCGCATCTGGCTCCTTCACTCCGCCGGCTTACCGACACCGAGCGCGTCCGCAACGCGGTTGATGTAGTTGAAGTACGCGGCGATCATGGTGATCTGCAAAATCCCCGTGTCATCAAAGCCGACCGCACGCAGTTTCTCCACGTCCGCGCTCGTGTGCTTGTAAGGTGTGCGCGTCAACTTGACCACGAAATCGAGCATCGCCCGGTCCGCGGGGGAAAGTGACGCCTTGGTATAGTCCCGCCGTAACTCGGCGGCGAGTTCGTCGGTCGCGGCGGTCGGGTGCTCGGGATCGGCACTGCTCGCCCGGCGGAACAACTCGATGTGGCTCTCCGTTCAGTAAAAGCACTGGTTCTGCGCGGAGACCACGGACGCGATCATCTCGTGCTGGCTCCGCGTCAACGGCAGGTTCGGCTGAAACATCATCGCGAGGCCGGACATCATGTGCCGCATCGCTTCGGGAATCAAACTGTGCGCAGCAACGATGCTGTCCGATCCGCCATCTGGTCGGATCAGCGCCGCAGCCGTGGCCGCGTACTCGCGGGGATACAACGAGTAAATCGCCTCGTACACCTTCCGCAATTCGGGACCGGCCTCTTCGACCGGTGTCGTTTTGATCCACGTCATCGCGCGCCCTCTGCACCATCGGCACCGGCCCAATTATCCGACAGCACGGACCGCGCTCGCAACAATCAACACCCTTCAAAAAATCACTTCACGGGCGCAGCGCCGGCGCAACACAACTACCGGGCGCCGGCCCCGCGGCTACACTGACACGGTCATCACATCAGTCCCTACGAAGCGGGTTGAGCACATGGACAAGATCAGTGTGGCGGACGCGCGCAAGGCCGAAGCGGTCGGGCGGCAGGTGCGGTTGCAGGGGTGGGTGCGCACGCGGCGCGACTCGAAGGGCGGGTTCAGCTTCATCGAATTGAACGACGGCTCGTGCCAGGGAAACGTGCAGGTCGTGGCGCCGGGCGAGCTCGCGAACTACGAGGTCGTGGTGAAACACCTGCACACCGGCGCGAGCGTGCGCATCGACGGTGAGGTGAAGGCGTCGCCCGCGAAGGGACAGTCCACCGAAGTGCTCGCGTCGAGCGTCGAGTTGATCGGCGACGCGGACTCGGAAACATACCAGCTTCAAAAGAAGGGCCATAGTTTCGAGTTCCTGCGCGGGATCGCGCACCTGCGCCCGCGGACCAACACCTTCGGCGCGATCGCGCGGTTGCGGCACCAGGTCTCGATGTCGATCCACCAGTTCTTCCACGAGCACGGGTTCTACTACGTCCACACGCCCGTCATCACCGCGAGCGACTGCGAGGGCGCCGGGGCGATGTTCCGCGTGTCCACCATCGACCCGGGCGACGCCCCGAAGGTCGATGGGAAGGTGGACTACACCAAGGACTTTTTCGGCAAGCCCGCGTACCTCACCGTGAGCGGGCAGTTACAGGGAGAGGCGTTCGCGTGCGCGCTGGGGAAGATCTACACGTTTGGCCCCACGTTCCGCGCGGAGAACTCGAACACCCCGCGCCACCTCGCCGAGTTCTGGATGATCGAGCCGGAAATGGCCTTCTACGAACTCACCGACAACATGGACCTCGCCGAAGCGTTCCTGAAGCGCATCATCTCCGACGCGCTCAAGTTCTGCATGGAAGACCTGAAGTTCTTCGCGGAAAAGCTGGAGAACAACAAGGAACTGTTCGCGAAACTGGAGAACGTGCTCAACAACCCGTTCAAGCGCGTCTCGTACACCGAGGGAGTAGACATCCTGCTCAAGAGCGGGAAAAAGTGGGAGTACCCGGTGGCGTGGGGCAACGACCTCCAGAGCGAGCACGAGCGCTATCTGGCGGAGCAGCACTTCAAGTGCCCGGTGATCCTCTACGACTACCCGCGCACGCTGAAGCCGTTCTACATGAAGGTGAACGACGACCAGAAGACGGTCCGCGCGATGGACGTGCTCGTGCCGGGCGTGGGCGAGATCATCGGCGGCAGCCAGCGCGAGGAGAAGCTCGATGTGCTCGAATCGCGCATGAGGGAACAGGGCCTGGAGCCGGAGGGCTACGGCTGGTACCTCGACCTCCGGCGCTACGGCACCGTACCGCACTCTGGCTTCGGGCTGGGGTTGGAACGCACGATCCTGTTCCTGAGTGGGATGGCGAACATTCGCGACGTGATCCCGTTCCCGCGCACGCCGGGTAACGCAGAGTATTGAACCGGACCAGATAAGAGCGTTTCACCGCCGAGGGCACATGAGAGCGCGGAGAAAGACCGGATTGAAAGCGAATCATTTCGGTCCGGTCCTTGCTTTCCTCTGCGCCCTCACGTGTTCTCTGCGGTGAAACGTGCTCACAGTGGCGGCCACTGTGATTGGTTCTTGCGTCACACACCTCTGCGGAGTAAGGTTTCGGCATCCTCGAAGAGCGTTTAGCTCGTCACTCTGTGACAGGACGATGTTGCGTCGTCCGAGTGCTCCGCTTCGCACCCGTCTCGGGGAAGGCTGTTCCAGCACCCGCTAAAGCGGGAAATCCGGAAGGGAAACAAATACGAAACTCGAACAACGACGGATGGTTTGGGTGGTTCGGATTTCGTGCTTGTTTCCCTTTCGGATTTTTCTCCCCAAGGCGGTGCCGTGAGCCTTCCGCGAACCAGGTCAGGTAGTAAATAACTTCGGGGACTCGGCCGGGCCGCGGATTGCCCCGCGGCCCGGTTCGCTTGATATCGCCCGCCGTGTAAAATGCTGGCATGGAGAAGAACTTAGATCGCGACGAGATGCGGGAACTGATCGGTGGAGCCGTGCGAGATGAAGCGTTCCGGCGTGCGACGTTCGCGGGTGCGACGCGCGGGGCGCCGTGCGAGTGGGTCCGCGTCGTGGTGCGGCCGATCGAGCTGCGCGGCGAGCGGCACTACCAGTTCGCGTACCAGGGCGCGAAGAAGGCCGTCACCAAGAACTTCCTCGACGACGAAATGGAAGTGCCGCTCGACGAGCTAATCGGCTTCGGCTTCGCGGGTGTTCACATTACCACGGGCGCGGAAGAAATCGACATCCGCACGAGTCGCAAGGGCCGCGTTCACGTCGGGCGGCACAAGCTCAAGGAACCCGTCGAGGTGCGCGAGGCCGAATCGCACAACCGCGTCAAGGACGTCCCGCTACCCGAGGGTAAGGCTGACCATCTGCTCGAAGTCATGGGCATCGCGACGCCGGACGGCCGCGTGCGCCCGACGATGCGCGCGAAGTACACGCAGATCAACGAATTCCTGAAACAACTGCGGCACGTCTTCGATGACGCGAAGCTTACCGACCTCGACCGCGACGTGTCCATCCTCGATTGCGGGTGCGGTTCCAGTTACCTCACGCTCGCAGCGCACCACTACCTCAACGACGTACTTAACGTGCCCGCGCGCATCCTCGGCGTGGACGTGAACGAAGAGGTGATCCGCAAGAGCATGGACCGCGCGGACCAACTCGGAGCGGACAAGCTCCTGTTCGAGTGCCGCCGGATCGGGACCGCGGACGTCCAGGCCGATATCGTGTTCGCGCTCCACGCCTGCGACACCGCCACCGACGACGCCATCGCGCAAGCCGTGCGCAGCGACGCGCGGTTGCTGCTCAGCGTCCCGTGCTGTCACCACGATCTGAACAAGGTGATCCGCGCGGACGGCCCGGCCGATGTGCTCCGGCCCGTCCTCCGACACGGCATCTTGCTCCAGCGCACCGCCGATCTGGTCACGGATGCGTTTCGCGCACTCGCGCTGCGAATCATGGGCTACCGCACCGACGTGGTGGAGTTCGTCGCCACCGAGCACACGCCGCGCAACCTGATGATCCGCGCCGTGCGTGCAACATTCCCCAAAGTGGGCGATGCCGGGCACATCGCCGAGTACATCGAGTTGAAGCGCTTCTGGCGCGTCACTCCGTATATCGAAAAGGCGCTCGGCGAACCGTTCCAACAACTCGTGAGGGCCGCGTCATGAGTACCACCTCGGAATACGTCCTGGGCCAGTCCGAGCGCGCCGCGCGCCGACTCGCTCTCCAGGATCTGCACTTCGCGGCCCCGTCCGAGGCGCTCCTCGACGCACTCGCGCTCCGGCCCGCGGACCGCGTCGTCGAGTTGGGTTGCGGTCCCGGTGCGTTCACGCGGCGCGTCCTGAACCGGCTCGGTGCAAACGGTGTTGTGATCGGCGTGGATTCGTCCGCGGGCTTACTGGAACAGGCCAAAGCATCTCTCGCGCAACTCGGCGGGTCGCGGTTCCAGCCGACACTGGCGGACGTTGCGAAACCGGGCGCATGGATCGACGGAGCGGACGTGGTGATCGGGCGAGCGGTCCTGCACCACGTTCCGATGGCGGAGTTCCTGCTCGGCCGCTTGCGCGCCCGACTGCACTCCGGCACGCGCGTCGGCTTCCTGGAACCGGATTTCCGCAGCCTGCTCGCGCGAATCGCGCACCTTGAAGCGACTTCGCGCCCGGAACTCGCTCCGTTACTCGTGTGGGCGAAGTCGATTAACGACCTGTATTCCGCGTGGCGCATTTCGCCGTGCGTGGGCGCGACACTGGCCCAAACGCTCGAAATAGCGGGTTACTCGAACGTGCGCCACACCTGGCACGAGTTCCCGTCGGACGCCACCGTCATCGAGAACATCCAAATGATCTACGACGAGGTGCGCGAAACCTACGTTTCCCTTAATATCCTGTCCACGGCCGAAATCGACGAACAGCAGCGGTTGCTCCGCGCGCTGCCGAACGACGTGCTCCCGGCCGTTTGGGGCTTGCATCAGGTTTCGGCCGTGGTGTGAGCGCCGGGAGCGCGTTTGCGCAGAGTCAGCATTAGCAGCCCGGCGCCACCCACGGCACTCAGCACGGAACCAAAGAGGATACCGATCTTCGCGTCCGCGAGTAAGCGCTCGTTACCCTCAAACGCCAATCCCGCAACGAACAGCGACATCGTGAACCCGATCCCGGCGAGGAAGCCACCGCCGAGGAGCACGGACCAACTCACCCCGTGCGGGAGCTTCGCGATCCCGGCCCGGACCGCCAGAAAGCTGAACAACATTACCCCCACGGGCTTTCCCAAAAACAAACCCAACATGACCGCGATCGAGACCGGTTCGGTGATCGCGGCCGGTTCGATGTGAACGCCCGCGTTGGCGAGCGCGAACAGCGGCATGATCGCGAACCCGACCCAGGGGTGGAGTTGGTGTTCGAGGCGCTCCAACGGAGAAACGCTCTCCTGCGCTGCGAACGCGAGCAGTTCCAGATCTTCCGTACTCACGTTGCCCCCGGTATCGGCTTCGAGGCGCGCCTGGAGGTCCGTAATGGAGAGCCGCAGTGCGTCCCGCCGGACCCACACCTCCGACGGCGTCAGCAGCCCGAGCAGCACACCCGCGACGGTGGGGTGAACACCGGACTTGTAAACCGCGAGCCAGATCCCGGCACCGACAATCGTGTACACCGGCACCGAGCGCACACCGCTTTCATTGAGGATGCGCACCACCGCGAACCCGGCCGCCGCGAGCAGGAGCATGAACCAGTTCAGCCCCCCGCTGTAGAACGCCGCGATCACGACGACGGCACCGATGTCGTCGGCGATCGCCAGTGACAGGAGCATGATCTTCAGCCCGAACGGGACACGCTTTCCTAACACGGCCATGATCCCGACGACGAACGCGATGTCCGTCGCCATTGGCACGCCCCACCCGCGGAACTGGGGTTCGCCGATGTGGGTTGCTTGCAGCGCCATGTAGATCCCGGCCGGCACGAGCATCCCGCCCAGCGCTGCCGCGACGGGGAGCGCGGCCTTGCGCGCGTCGCGCAGTTCGCCGGCCACGAGCTCGCGCTTGATCTCCAGCCCGACGACGAAGAAGAAGATCGTCATCAGCACGTCGTTGACGAAGAAGTGCCCAAACTCGCCGCCGAGCGCGAAAGGCCCGACGTCGAGTTGTACGTGCGTGTGCCAGAACTTATGGTAGGTGCCTGCCGCGCTACTATTTGCTAACGTGATCGCGAGCACTGTGCAGAGTAGCAGCACGATCCCACTAGCGGATTCGATTTGGAGAAACCGGGAGAGCGGGCGCGTGAATCGACGAATGGGTGCGACGGGCAGGTGCGGGTTGATGCGTCGAGCAGGATGAGCCATCGGCACTTTCGTAGCTGTTTACGGCGCGTCCCACTCCCGCGGCACTCGGCCCGCGGAGGTGGGAACGCGGCGGGCCGCGGGCACCCGATTAGTTTACGAGAATCACTTGCGCATATCGACGGTCGCCTTCTCCCCGGCGCGCACGCCGATCGAGATCGTCGCCGGTCCGCCCGGTCCGTCCACCTTCACGCTCACGCGCGTCTCGGCGCCCGGGGCGATCGGCTTCGTGGTGAACGAGTGCCGCGTGCCGGTCTGGTCGTTCTCGATGCCTTCAAAAGTCACCTTCGCCCCTTCGGACGCGATCACAGTAATCGTGGCCGGGGCCGGATCACCCGAAGTGCTCGGGTTGGGCAGCGGGATCGGCGTCGGGGACGGATCCTGCGGTTGGGCCGGGAGCACTTGGTACGACGGACCCGATGGATAATAGGTTCCCGGGATCGAGGGGGTACCGAGGCTGCTATAGCCGTAGTTCAGTGGACTGTAGCCGTACCCGCCGCTGTAACCGTACCCACCGTAGCCGTATCCCAAATTACCGTAGCCCAAACCGTACCCGTACCCGTACCCGCCGTAGCCGAGCCCGATTCCGACGGTTCGGTAGCCGTAATAGGGAGTGTAGTAGTGCCCGTGGTACCCGCCCGCCGGTGCGTGGTAGGCTCCACCTCCAGGGCGACCGCCGCCGGGATGTCCGCCACCGGGGTGCCCACCACCCGGATGCCCGCCCCCGCCGTGTCCGCCTCCGGGACCGGCGAACGCGACCCCGCCTGCAATCGCGGCCGCTACGAGGGCAGAACAAAATTTGATTGAGCGTATAAACAACACAACAGAACCTCACTCGCGAGAGGACACCCGTGTGGTTAGATGTGCGTCCTGCGGCATGGCCGGGTGATACTCCTATTCTATCACGAAGCACGCGGAACGCGCAACACGATCGAAATCATTGCCCGAAGCGCCAACATGACGCCCCTCTTCGCCTGCTTCCCGGTCTGCATGACGTTCACGGTGATCGTGTTCCTCGCGCTCGTCGTCGTGGTCTTCGACTTGGCGAACCGCATCCCCGGTGACGACGAGCCGACCGCCCCGCCCGTCCCGCGCGACCCGAAGCAGAAAATGGGGCCGCCGCCGTGGTGGGTGTTCCCGCTCATGCTCCTCGCCGTCGCCGCGTTCATGGCCGTGTGCGCGTGGATCTGGCCGGAATGAGAGCGCAATTATTGCCCTCACAATTCACACACGAGCGCGCCGGGAACCGTACACTACCCTACTCTTAATCCGGTGTTCTCGGAGTCGTGATGCCCTTCAAAGCTCTCGGTTTGCACCCGCTCCTCGTTCGCGCCACCCAGGAACTCGGGTACAAGGAGCCGACCCCCGTTCAGGCCGGCTCGATCCCCCCCGGGCTCGCCGGGCGCGACATCATCGCCACGGCCCAAACCGGGACCGGGAAAACGGCCGCGTTCCTGTTGCCAATCCTCCATCGGCTCATCGGGCAGCCGCGCGGCGGCACCCGGGTGCTGATCCTGTCCCCCACGCGCGAACTCGCGGAGCAGATCAGCGACGTGTGCAACGGACTGGCAAAGCACACACAAGTTCGGAGCGCATTGGTGGTCGGCGGGCGCTCAATGGGTCCACAGGAACGGGCGCTCCGTGCGGGCACGGACATCATCGTCGCGACCCCCGGTCGCTTGCTCGATTTCATCCAGCGCAACGTCGCCAAGTTCGACCGCGCTACCACACTCGTGCTGGACGAGGCCGACAGCCTCTTTGACATGGGGTTCTTACCCGACGTCAGGAAAATCATCGCGCGGATGCCGGCGCGCTCGCACACGCTGCTGTTCTCCGCGACCATGCCGCCGGTCATCGCCAAGCTCGCCAACGAGATCCTGCGCGCCCCGGCCACGGTGCAAATCGGCCGGCGCAGCTCCACGGCGGTGGGCATCACGCAGGCCGCGTACCCGGTCCCCACGCACCTGAAAACCGCTCTGCTCCGACACCTGTTGCGCGAAACCGAGATGCCCTCGGTGCTGGTATTCACGCGCACCAAACACGGCGCGAAGAAAATCGCCCGTGCGGTCGCGTCCGACGGGTTCACGGTCGCGGAACTGCACAGTAATCGCACCCCGTCCCAGCGCACCACCGCAATGGAAGGCTTCCGCCGCGGGAAGTACCAGGTGATGGTCGCGACGAACATCGCCGCCCGCGGGTTGGACGTGAACCACATCACCCACGTTATCAGCACCGACGTGCCCGACGTGCCCGAGGACTACGTTCACCGGATCGGGCGCACGGGGCGCGGCGGAGCTACGGGCGACGCATTTATTCTCGTATCGCGCGAAGAAGAAGAGTCCCTGGCTCGAATCGAGCGCCAGGTCGGTCAGCGGCTCCCGCGCATCACGCTGCCGGACTTCGATTACACGCTCACGGCGCCGGCGCCCACTCAGCCGAAACCCGGGACCAAAGGCGGTGGCGGCAGCCGTCCCGCCCCGAACAACGGGCAGCAAAGACCACAAAAGCCGAAGGGGAAACGAAACGGCCCGGGGAAGCCCGGGCCGCGCAGGTGAGTCGTGAAAGTGAACTCAAATGCGGGGGCCATATTGGGGAGGTGATTGGTCGGCCGATAAGGGAGATCGGCCGCGAACAGAGGAATTACGGCGAGTTGGTCGCGTCATTCGGCCGCCCGGAAGAGTTGCAGGTGAGGAACACTCGCTCGCAAGGCACCGTTCTCCGTCCATTCTTAAATTCGTTGCGCGACGTATGAGTTGCTCCTACTTCATCAGCTCCAGTCGCACCGCGTTGAGGGCCAGTTTCGCGGTGCGGCTCATGATCTCGTAGCGCGTGCCGAGCCACCCCCAGCGGACGACCTCGCACCCGCCAGCGTGGGCCAAACCCACGAACGCGGTGCCCACGGGATTCTCCTCGGTCCCGCCGCCCGGACCCGCGAAACCTGTTGTTGATACGCCCAAGTCCGTGCCGAACTTCGCGCGAACGCCTTCCGCCATTGCTCGGGCGACGGGTTCGCTCACCGCGCCGTATTGCTCCAGCAGGGCAGGGGGGACGCCGAGTTCGCGGGCCTTCACTTCGTCCGTGTAGCTCACCACGCCACCGCGGAAGTAGTCACTCGCCCCGGGCACCAGACAAACACGGTGAGCCACCAACCCGCCCGTAATGCTCTCCGCGGTCGCGAGCGTTTTGCGCTTCTCGTGGAGCAACCGCACCACCACGTCCTGAAGTTCTTCCTCCTCGGACCCGAAGACAAGTTCAGCCAGGCGCTCGCGGATCGTCACCTCGATCGGGATGATTTGGGCCTGGGCTTCCGCAAGGGTCGCGGCCCGCGCGAGAATGCGGAGTGAAATCACCGCGTCGCTTACAGTGATGCCCACTTCCGGAACGTGACCGCGGCGCGTGAGGTCGAGCAGCTTCGCCTCGACCGCCGATTCGCCCGTACCGAACGTGTTGATCTTCCGTTGGATGAACACGCCCCCGCCCATACCCATCGCGAGCAGGCGCGGTTGTACCTGCTCCGAGTACATGCGGTACATCTCGGACGGGACGCCCGGCATGGCGATGATGACGGCCTTACCCACCTGCGCCCAGATGCCCGGGGCCGTACCGCACACGTTGAAGATCGGCTCCGCGCCCGCGGGGATGAGGGCCTGAACGTGGTTGCGGTCCGGCATCACGCGCCCGCGCTTCGCGAACATGTCCGCGATGTGGGCGAGCGACGCCGCGTGTTCCAGTAACTCCACCCCCGCGACGGCCGCGATCACCTCGCGCG
This sequence comes from Gemmata sp. SH-PL17, assembly GCF_001610855.1. Classification (NCBI taxonomy): domain Bacteria; kingdom Pseudomonadati; phylum Planctomycetota; class Planctomycetia; order Gemmatales; family Gemmataceae; genus Gemmata; species Gemmata sp. SH-PL17. Next base: position 5,220,008 of record NZ_CP011271.1, on the reverse strand, counting down.
TGAGGTCGTCCTGGGTCGGCCCGAGCCCGCCGGTGCTGATGACGAGGTCCGCGCGGGCCGCCGCGATCTGGAAGCACGCGATGTTGTCGGCGAGGTCGTCGGCAACGGTGGTATGGAACGCGACCGGGACGCCGATCTCCGCCAGGCGCCGACTCAGCCACTGTGAGTTGGTGTCGAGGTTCTGGCCGCTGGTGATTTCGCTACCGATGGAGATGATCTCGACCTTCATACGAAACTCCGCTAAGTGGGCTTGCCCGTAATCCGGTCCCACGGTATGGCGAGCGGCACTATGAGAACAAACTATTGGCTCGTCACTGCTGCGGCTGTCGCCGTGGCCGCGCTAGTCGTGTACGCGCAGCTCCCGAATTTAAACGGGCCGCTGCCGAGCAGCACCGCGAGTGCGTCACCCCAGTCGGGCGACGAGGTTCCGCGGCTCGCACTGCCGCCGATCACCACTCCGCCCGACGAACCACAGGTGATGCCCGTTACGCCCGCGAAGGCGAGCGATTCGGCCGCGCCGCCTGTTCTGTCCATTCCGCCGGTTCCGGCCTCGTACTCGGAACCCGCATCGGGCCTTCCGCCGATCCCGCCGGGGCCGAGTGCTCCCGCGATCCCGTCGGCACCGGTGATTCCGCCGGTTCTGCCCGAGTTGCCGCCTGCCGGCCCCGCGGTTCCGCCTCCGCCGCTTCCGAAGCCGGTCGACCTGCCGCTCGTTCCGTCGGCTCCGACCGCGCCCTCGGTTCCGCCCAGCGTGCCCGCGCTGCCGGTGCCTTCCGTGGACATTCCGCCGGCGCCTGTGGTTCCGCCGCCGTCGTCCACCCCTCCGGTTTTACCGCCCGTGATTCCGTCGGTGCCGGCTGTGGAACCAGCAGCCCCGGCTCTTCCGCCCGTGCCGTCGACCCCGCCCGCGCTGCCTCCTGCGGCCACGACTCCGCCCGTCGTGCCGGTGCCGTCGGCGCCGTCTTTGGACCTCCCGGTGCCGAGCCTTCCGCCCGCTACACCCACAGCGCCACCGGCTATTCCGCCCGGACCTTCGACCTCGACTCCGCCCGTGTTGCCTCCCGCAGCGGTGACCCCGCCCAGCCTGCCGGTTTCTGATCCGCTCGTGGTGCCGCCCGCGCCGAGCGCCCCACCGGTTCTTCCGCTCGTTCCGTCGCCGACGCCCGCGGTTCCGCCGGCCGCACCGAAGACTACGACCCCGGCTCCAGTCGTTCCGAACCTGCCCGTGGTACCCGAGAAGCCGATCGTGCCGTTGGTCCCTGCGGCCGCGCCGAAGGTGGCCACCGAACCGCTGCCGCTGATTCCCACACCCGAGGTGTCGAACCCGGTGAAGCCCGCGAAGCCCACGGTTTCGCCCGTCGTGCCGGCGCCGACTCAACCGTCCGTGTCCCAACCGCCGGCGCCGCCGGTTCCCGCTCCGGAGAAATCGACCGCGGGCGGAACCACCGCGACCACGCAACCCGAGCTGACCGCGGTGAGCGGGAAGTTCGTGGTGCTCAAGGACGACAAGCTGATCGAGGGCACGGTGACGGTTCGCGGTGACGTCGTTGTGGTGCGCCAGGGGGCGCTCGACCGGTCGTTCACGCGGAGCCAGGTGCAATTCGTCGGCGAAACGAAAGACGACGTGTACCAGTTCATGCTCGCGAAAGTGCCTGCGACGGACCCGGCCGCCCGGCTGAAGGTCGCTCAGTGGTGCATGTTCAGCGGCATGCGTGAACAAGCCCTGACGGAAGCTCGCGCGGTGCAGAAGCTCTATCCGAACAACTCGGCCGCTGCGTCGCTTACTACGTCCCTGGAACGGTCGCTCCAGCAGTTCCCGTCGGACGGCGCGCCGAAGATGACCGCGCCGCAAACGCCGACGCTCCCGACCGAGCTCAACGCCCGGCCGACCATGCCGGTCGTGGAACCCGAAGCGGACGTGACGCCCGAAGCCGCGAACCTGTTCGCCACGCGGGTGCAGCCGTTCCTCGCGAACCAGTGCGTCGATTGCCACGCGGGGGATTACAAGGGGAAGTTCAAACTGGCCCGTGTCGCGGCGGGTGAAACGGCGCAGCAACCCACGCGGGCCAACCTCCGTGCGGTCGCGGGGCAGTTGCGCAAGGACGACCCGGGTGCCAGCCCGCTGCTCACGAAGGCGCTCACCGCACACGGCGGCCAGAAGCAGCCATCGGTCGCGTCGCGTCAGACGGTCATGTACCTCACGCTCGAAGCGTGGACCGCACTGGCCATCGGGACGCCGGTTGCCGTGACGCCTGTGGTTCCGCCCGCCGTTTCGGTGCCCGTAACGCCGACGGCACCGGTGGTTTCGCAGAAGGCCGATCCCGTGCTCCCGCCGGCGCCGCCGAGTTCGGATGCGCTCCCGCGCCCGACGCCCGGTCTTCCGTCTGAGCCGGCCCTGCCGCCGGTTTCCGTCCCCGCGCCGACGTTGCCCTCAGCGCCTTCGATCCCGGCTCCCACTGTGCCGGTTCCGACCGCCCCGCCGATCCCGGTCGCCGATCCGCTGGTTTCGCCGCCCGTAATGCCGGTTCCGAAGCCGACGGTTCCGCCGATTCCGCCTGCGAGCGCTGGAACCCCGGCTCCGCTCCCGCCCCTCCCGGGCGCGGCACCGGTTCAGCCGGCGAGTGGTTTCGGTACGACGGCTCCGCCGAAACTGCCGGTGACCGGACCGACTGGTGGAGATGAGTTCGATCCGGCCGGCTTCAACCAGGGCGCGCCGCGGAAATAGTCTCTGCGTAATCGAAAGTCATAAGGCCACAAGTCGTAACGTCAAAGACCCACAAGGTTGAGGTCTTTGACGTTACGACTTGTGGCCTTATGACTTTCGACCGCGACTACAGAGCGGCGAAGTTGCGGAGCATCTGTAGTCCGACTCGCTGGCTCTTTTCCGGGTGGAACTGCGTGGCGAAGATGTTGTCCTTCCACACTGCGGCACAGAACGGTGTGGGGTAGTCGGCTTCCGCAGAAATGATGTTACCCGCAGCCGGATTCGGGCGCGCGAGGTACGAGTGAACGAAGTACACCGCGGGATCGGCCGGCAGCCCGGCAAACAGGGGGCCTCCCGGGCGCGTGAGGCGCAGCGTGTTCCAGCCCATGTGCGGTACCTTCAGCCCCGGCACCGAGGGGAACCGCACCACGTCTCCGGAGAACACGCCCAGACCTTCGTGCGTGCCGTCTTCGTGGCTGCGCGTGAACAGCATTTGCATGCCGAGGCAGATGCCCAGAAAGGGCCGGCCGGACTCGATGTGTCGGCGCACGACGTCGTCGATCCCCGTTTCGCGCAGCCGCGTGATCGCGTCGCGGAACGCTCCGACACCCGGTAGTACGATTTTCGCGGCATGCGCCAGGTGCTTCGGGTCGCTCGTGATGGTGGCGGAATGGCCCACTTGCTCGAACGCTTTTTGGACGCTCCGCAGGTTCGCCATTCCGTAATCCACAATCACCGTTGCGCTCACGTTAACACCTCAAGTGGTTATTTTGCCGCTACTGGTTGTTGCACTTCGACCGGCCGGCGCAGGAGCAGGGCCGCGGCAATGATACCCACGCCCATCACGGCCGCCAGAAGACCCAATGTAAACGCATCGAAGAACGCGGACTGCAATCGCGGCCCGAGCCACGGCCACGCGAACCACGTTACCACGACCCCGATCGCCAGCCCGGGACCGAACGGCAGTTCGCGCGGGTTCTGATCGTCGGCTGTCGAAGGGACGGGAGTAGAGGAGATCGAGTTCGGGGCGGCGGGAGCGTTATCGGGACGGAAGATGACTTCCAGCACTTTTAGTACGAGCGCGGCCACCGCACCAACGAACAGAGACAGCACCGGGATCTGCCAGCCGAGGAACGCCCCAGCCATCATGAGCAGGTCCGCGTCCCCGAGACCGAGGGCCTCGCGCCCGAAGCCCGTCTCGAACAGCCATTTCGTCACCCGAATCACGAGTGACCCGACCAGAGCGCCGATCACGCTGTTGAGCAACCCGAGCTTCCAGCTTCCCGGCGGTGCGAACGCGAACGTCGGTCCCCAGAACGGCCACGGCTGCACGCCGGTGGGAACCTTCCCGATGTAGTCCGGGTGGTTCCACATCGTGATTTCGGGCGGGATCACGTTCACCGCGGTCGCCGCTTGCGGCCACGGCCAGGGCATCAGTGCGCCGCCGATTACCCCGACCACCATCGCCGTGTAAGTGATCGGCGTCGGGATGATCCGGTGTTCCGCGTCCACCGCAGCGGCAGCGATCAACCCGCTGAGGAGAGCCGCGTGGTAGAGGAACAGTGCCCAGCATTGGGGCGGTGGAACGTTCGACGCGGGGTGGTCGTACTTGATCCCCGGAATCCCGTGCCAGTTGAACACCACTTCCGCAAGGAACAGCGCGAGGAACGCCACGCCCGTACCGATCTCGACCCACAGGTAGCGCGCGGAGTACGGGGTGCCACACTTGCGACACTTCCCGCGGAGCCGGAGGTACCCGAGGATGGGGACGTTATCGAACGCGCGGATCTTGGTGTAGCACGCGAAGCACCGCGACGAGGGCCAAATGAGGCTCTTCTCGTAGGGCAGGCGCGCGACGACGACGTTGAGGAACGACCCGACGATCAGCCCGAAGGTGAAGATCGTGAGGCACCAGAAGACGATCGGCAGGTGGAACCACCATTCCATGACTTGAAGATCGCCCAAGATGGTTTCGCGAGATTTTGGGGCACTCGCCTTCGGTGACACCGTCCCGACACTATACCGAATGCCCCGGGCGCCGGCCAAGAATGACGACGGTGCGTCACGGGCCGCGTTTCAATTCGACCGGTTGTGACGCGGGCGCCGGGTGGCGCGTGACGGTGCGAGGGGGGTACAGAGTGTCGTTTACTCACCTCGAACGCGGGTCTCCAGTTCCGTAACGCGAGCGCGCAGGCGCGAGCACTCGTTGGCCGCTTCGTTGAGCAACTTGTTGCGTGCTTCTGCTTCTCGGGTGATGAAGTTGATCGCCGTGAGGCGCTCGTCGCACGCTTGTTTCAACTGCTTGATCTCGGCGAGGCGCTCGTCACACACGCCTTGTAACTCGCGCACTCGGGCTGCAAGGGCCGCGCACCGGAGCACGCGCGATTCCTGCTCGGATCCGGGAGGGTGCGCCGTACTGGCGACCTCGGTCGGGAGCGCGTAGCCGAGGTCCGCGAGCAAATGACCGTGAAGGGTGTAGAACGCTCGGAGCAAGTCCGGGGTCCAAAATTCGTCGGGCCGCCAGGCGCGGCTCCCGGGTCCGTAGAATTCGGGGGCCTGTGCGCGGAGTTCGTCTTGTGGGTTCACCCAGGGGCGAATCGGCCCCGTGAACCCGAGGAACTCCGCGATCCGGGTCAACAGGGCGGTGTCCGCTTCGACGAGTTCCTCGAAGCGGACTGTGAGCGTTTCACCGCAGCGCTTGGACCACGCCCGATAATGACTGGTCCAGTCGCCGTACACGTGATCGCCGGTCAGAAGGGCGTGCGGGGTGCTTGCCCCCGGGTGGTACCTGTCCTGGTACGCTACGAAACTTTTGAGCGCGAGGCGCCCGTCGCGAACGACGTAGATCGCTTTCTCGTTGTCGCGCGGCTGCTGGTGTGTCTTTACGAGAACGAGGTCCGTGCTGCTTCGGGCGCGGAGGTAGAACTGTTCCGGGTCTCCCTCGAAGTAGTACGCACCGTAGTACGCACTGAAGGCGTCCGGGCCGGCGTGATCGGCAGCTAAACTCGGCTCCAGGCCCGCGCAGGAATTCAGATCGAAACAGGATTTCAGTACCTGGCGGAGTAGCGTGTTTCCGGATCGTGGGTAGGATGCCAACCAGACGAGCATGAGCAAACCTGTGTACGGCGGGCACTCACTTAATCGGCAGGATCGCCGAGCGACTTTGGTGAGAAGTGCCTGAGCGAATTTTGCCCAATTAATGAAGGGTTCTGCGCTCGTAGAACTGGTCCGGATCGCGCGAATGTGCGGGTGGAGAGGCGCGAGCAAACCCGGCCGCTGTTCATGGGCGGTCCGAGTCGCGTGGTGCAGTTGGGTACGTTTATTCTCTGGCCGACCGAGCTCGAAGAATGGCGTCTACAACGCCCTCCGGTGATAGCGTGTCGCTCGCGACGGTGAAATGTGCCACGTCGCGGTAGAGCGGGTCGCGGGCCGCGATCAGTGCCCGTACCTCGGCTTCGCCGCCGGTCGCGGTGAGGTTCGGCCTTCGCGCCGCGGTCGTTGGATCCGTTTGCAACCGGTCCCACACCGTTTTGGGCGCCGCGGTCAGCCACACCACGAACCCGCTCGTCTTCAAAAGCGCGCGGTTGGATTCTCGCAGGACCGCGCCCCCGCCCGTCGAAATGATGCCCGCGGATTGCGAGCACAACTCTCTCAGGGCCGCGGACTCGCGGTCGCGGAACCCGGTTTCGCTCTCGGTCGCGAAGATGTCCTTAATCGACCGCCCGGCGCGCGATTCGACGAGGTCGTCCGCGTCGGCGAACGGGCGGGCGAGGCGCTCCGCGAGCAGGCGCCCGACGGTCGTTTTTCCGGTGCAGCGGTACCCGACGAGGATGATGTTCTGGGCCATGTCGTTCGGCGGCAAGGCGCCCTACTCCTCGGGCTCTTCGGGGGGCGCGGGCTTCGGCTCTGTCTCCTCGTCGAACGCCTTCGTGAGCGGAGAGAGAGCCTTGCGCATGATGAGCCGCATCACCTCGGTGTCGGGCGTCAGATTGGTGAACAACTCGATCTGACGGGCCGCCTGGCGCACGAACATGTCGACCCCGGTGATCGTGTCGCACCCGCGCGCCCGGGCCTCGCGGATCAGGAGCGTCGTTTCGGGCGTGTAGATCGTGTCGAACACGATCGTGCCCGGTTTCAGGATGCTGAAGTGGCACGGCGATTCGTCCACGTTCGGGTGCATCCCGACGGGGGTGCAGTTGATGAGCACATCGAACGAGACGCTGTGGCGCGCGTGCCAGTCCACCGCCTTGCACTTCACGTCTTCGGCGAGCCTTTGGGCGCGCTCGTATGTCCGGGCCGCGATGGTGATCTGGGCGCCCTCGCGGTGGAAAGCGTAGGCGATGGACCGGGCGGCCCCGCCCGCACCGAGGATGAGGATCGAGAGCTGGCTCAGTTGCGTGTTCGGCCCTGCTTTTGCGCGCTCCGCGAGGAACGCTTTGAGCGAATCGGCGGCGGCCGCGAAATCGGTGTTGGCCGCGGAGAATTTCCCGTCGTCGCGCCGCACGAGCGTGTTGGCCGACCCGGTGACCTGCACGTTCGGTTCGCTCTCGCGGGCGATGTTCGCTGCGGCCTCCTTGTGCGGGATGGTCACGCTGTACCCGTGCACCGGGATCTGTCCGTAGGACTCCAGGGCTTGCGGCAACTGCCCGCGTGGGACGCGGAACGGCAGGTACAGCGCGTTCACCCCGAGCTTCTTATACATGTGGTTGTGGAGCAGCGGGCTGAGGCTGTGCCCGACCGGGTCGCCGAGGACGCCGAAGACCTGCGTGTCCCCGTTCACGTTTTGGACCGGGTACGTGGTGCGGAACTCGTCGAAGCTCGGCAGCCCGGGTGCGATCCCGCGTTCCTTGTTGAACGCGGCATAGATCCACGGGGCGCCGAACTTGAGCGCGAGGAACCGCGTCGGCTGCCCGATGTCGCCCATGCAGAACGCGACCGTCGGCTTCGGCGCGGTGCGCTGGAGCTGGAGCACGCGGCCCACGTCCTCCGGCGACTGTGCCGCGACCGCGAGCTTGTACACGTCCGCGTCCTGCTTCAGCATGCTCGCGTAGATCTCGTCCAGGTTCGCGGGGGTCTCCGTGGTGTTGTGGTAGCTCACGATCCGCTTCACCGGGCCGAACCGCGGGACCGAGTCGGCGATGTCCGTTTCCAGGTCGACCCACTCGAACGCGCCGGAGACGATCGCCTGGCGCAGGATCATCATCCGCTCGGGCTCGGTACCCGGGAACCGGCCCCCGTCGGAGGGGCGGCGGAGCGTGGCGACCCAGGGGCACTGTTTGAGTGGTGCGAGGCGCTTGAAATCGACGGCTTTGGCGAGGAAATCGAGCCGCAACTCGACGAACTTCGCGCCGCGCTTCACCGCTTCCTGAAGTTCGGCCACCACCATCTTGTGGCGCGTGCGGCCGATCACCACCAGCACCCGGTCCGACGACATAACGTTCCCTCACTCGGGGAATTCAAACGGGGCCACTACGGAGTTCAAAGTCCCACCCACCACAATACACGCAACGCACCGGAGGGGTGAGGGCGAAGCGGCCGTAAAATGTGAAACCCAGGCCCGTTGGCCTGGGTTTTCGCACTCGTTCGGATTGCTCCGGTTCCGGCCGCGTTACACCTTGCTGGCTTCCTTGTACATGACGTGCCGGCGCACGACCGGGTCGAACTTGCGGAGCGAGATGCGCTCCTTGGTGTTGTTGCGGTTCTTCTGTGTGAAGTAGCAGTGGTCGCTGGCTTCGCTCTTCAGCTTGATGGTGCTGCGGGCTTCTTTCGACTTCGCCATTGTCGGCTCTTCATTAAGGGATATTTGTGCGCAACCCGACTGTGGTCGGGATAGACAGCCATAATAGCAGCTGAAGAGGGGATCGGGGAGGGGCGGGCGAGTGGAATGGGCACCGTCTCGAAGTTGCAATGCCAAGCCCCAAGAACGAATCACAAACGCGATTTCGTTCTCCCGGTGGTGAATTAATCCGGGGTAATAACGGTTTCGCCCCCGGCACGGGTTGAAAGTTGGGGCAGGATGTCGTCTGTGGTGTATCGCAAGAATCGCACGCTATTGTCCGCGAATGTGAAGTGCGCACCGCCCGCGTGTGGGGACCAAAAGTGAAAGGCATCGCATGGGTTATCGAACTTGCCCGCGGTGAACCTGTACGGCCCCTCTGGGCAAGTTGCAGTGTAGCGGTTATAGCACCGCGTTCTGGCCCCCAACAGAAATTCGGCGTCACCGTTTTGGCGTTGTCCCCAGCCCGCGTACCACCAACCGAGATCTAGGTTCGCACTCGGTGGGCGCTCACCAATCAGTAGGGTGTTGCTCGAACCATCAGTTACGTCGGCGAGTTTGTGCCGCGAGTCCACATAGAGCAGCCCGTCGGCGGTACCCGCGTTTTGTCCCTCGACGCCCAGGTACGACGTGTACGCGACACTGTTGCCCGCGACGTCTTGAGAGGACGGGGACGAAATGCGCCCGTCTCCCGGACAGGTGAACAGTGTGACCACCGTTGATTTCGCTGTGTGGAGCGGTGAGAGGAAATTCTTATCCTGGCGAAACGCTGTTTCCGTTTGCTGCCACAGCGCCGTTTGCTCGATGTAGGGAAGTACGCGCGCGAGCCAACTCAGGTAAGGTTCGGGGGCGCGTTCGTTGTCGCGCGTCATCCCGGGTGGGAAATGCCCCTTCGCGTCGTGGTAATTGTGAAGAGCTAAACCGAGTTGGCGCATGTGATCCGCGCATCGGACCCGCGCGGCGCTTGCTCTCGATCGCTGCACCCCCGCAAGGACGAGGCCGGAGAGCAGCGCAAGAATGCCGACAACAACCAGCAGTTCAATGAGACTAATACCTTTCGTTGTGGTTGGTGTGGTGCCATTACCTGTGCTCATTCGCATTCATAAATCTGGTGCATACCGATCGATGTACCCGCGCTCACAAAAGTGTTGGCTTCGGTCCAGCCGTTCGTGAGAACAGTAGGACAGGGTGTCGTGCATGTTTCGATGTTTGAGTACCAGACGGTAGATTTTATACCAGTTAGAGGATCGCAGATTGCTGTGCTGGAGTTGGGTAGACACTGGCAGTTAGCTGTAGCGCAGTAAAAACACGTGTCTCGTTCAAATCGCAGGCACCCGACGGCGTCGGGGTTTACGATGACGAAATACTTGTGGTTCTTACAGGTTTGAACACACCCCGTCGCGGCTGCGGGTTCGGCTAACGCCAACCCCCGTCCGACCAGTACCAGGGCGAGTGCCAGCCCCGCCGAGGCTACCATTTTAATTCGACCGTTGCGCATGCGAATCCTCCTTTGGTAATTACAGGCCCTGACAAAACTCCGGATTCGGGCCGTTTCCAAGGCACTTTCGAGGTTTTGTCAGGGCCGGTTAGGTGTTTGTGCTCGGGTTCGTAGAAGAGGTGCGGCCTATGCGGTGCCGCACGAGAACCCAAAAGGACACTGCTCCGATGACGCTGCCGCTCCCGATCAACCACCAGCGCCCGGGGGTACTCGGGGAGCGCGGGGCGAGGTCTCCCGTTTGTGAATTGACGAGATCTTCGTATGAGGCTTTACGCTCGTCACGTTGGATCTCGCGCGTTTGCCCCCCGTCGCGGATGATATAATCCTTCATTTCGTTGCCGATTTTCTCCTGGACCCGCGTTCCCACGGGGAGCACGGGCTTGAATTCCACTTCGGAAAGTTCGGCGTTCACCTCGCGCGCGTGGGTAGTCACCTCGATCTGTTTGAACAAGTTCCCGTTTCGGAAAAGGGCTGCAGTCCATCGTTGCGGCAACCAAATCGTAGTTGCGGCGGGCAGTGCCGACTGCGTCACGGTAAACTTCGTCACGAGTTTACCGTCTCGGTCGTGCGCTTCCATTCGCACAATCGCGTAGTCCCGGGACGGGTCGACCCACAATTTCCATTCCCCCCGGGTTTCGTTTCGGGGGCGGGTCAGCTCGATAAGGGACCGCTCCTGCTCGGAACCGACGCGCCGGGCTTGGGTGTAGGCGCTGAGACACAGTGACGAGGCGAGTTCCGGGTGCAGTCCACGAACGGCTCCGAAGAGCGGGGCCACGAGAACGTCATCCGTGTTTTGGTTCCGTTCCGCTTTCTCGATTAGGGCCTGTGGCCACCCCGGTTCCGGGTACTGGAATAGGGTCAGTGTTTGACCATCGAAAGAGCTTTCGTGCCGGCAGAAAACGAAGTCATCTTTGTCGAAATCCCAAATCGGCGCGTGGTTCACGATGCGGGTCTTCCCACCATCAAGAACGAGTTCCCCGGTGCCAGTTTTGATTGCGTCCGAGGGCGGGGACGGTTTTCGTTCCCCCTGTTCACCCGGGGCACGCGGTTTGGGAAAAGCGAATCCTGTAAGAACCCCTTTGGGGGTGGTCGTTTTACTGGAAAAGGTCACGCGCATCGTTTTCACCGCGGCTTGCCTTTTCTCCCAGGCCGCGGTGACCTGTTGGCGGAGTGCGTCTTCGGGTGATTGCGCGATCGCGCGGCCCGAGAACGTGATGAAACAGAGCGCTGCAAAAAAGACCGCACCGATCTGTGCGACATTCGCCGACATTGGTGGCCTCTCACGGGCTCGCGGGATTAACGCCGAAGTAGTGCGTGCGACATTTGATCGTGAACGACGCGCCGGTATCGGTTACCCCCTCAATGTGGACTTCCCCGGTTTGGTCCCCGGTGCGGTCGATTCGGCGCGAGACGAGGACCGGCAAACTGGTCGCCGGTTCGGGGGCGGCAACGGCCCCACCGGGAGCATCGATCTGACAGCGCGTGACTCGGAACGGCTTCCCATTCAAAGAAGACAGGGTCAGGGTTTTCTCAGAAACGGCCCCGACCGTAAGAACCCCAAAATCGACCGTGGTTGTGTCCGGTTGGACCTCGTGCAAGACCTCCCAGTTCACCGGAATGGGTGGGAGATCGATCGGTTCACCGGTTCTGGTGACCGGGATTATTTGGACCTCGCACTTGTACCGGCTCGGGGGACCGAGTGAGGGTAATCGGACCACGAGTTCGCTAGTCTTATCCCCGCGCCGGATCTCGGGAACCAAGCCGTACCCTTCTCCAACAAGTTTGGCCGCCCGAACCTCGATTCCCGGCGCGAGGTGCAATGGGACCGATCGTTCGAGTGATGGAGCGTTCCACAGGCGCCCGAAATCGATCTCGCGGGCACTCGGGAGAACAACGGGTTTGACTCGGCCGTCCAGTGCCCAATTAAACTGACGATGAGTGTTTTGAATAATAACGGACGCGGACAGCTTGATCGGGTGCGGGACGGCGGCGAACGGGTCGGCTCCCCTGCCCATGCACCTCTTGGTTAAATCTAAATATAGTTTAATTGTTTTTGACTCGCCGGCTCCGATGCGTACCGGGAACGAACCGGCCGTCACGCAGGAACAATCGCCCAGTAAAGACTGCACCGAGGCTTCAGAACCGGAGTCGTTGCGAACGGGTAGGTTCCATTCAAAGTGACTTGTCGCCCAAACTTCACCGAAATCAAGGCCTTGCGGCTCAATGGACAGTCCCAATTGTTCCGGCGGAGACGGGAGCGGCACACTTCGCGCGAGCCACCGCGCAGTGAGCGTTCCGGCGCCAGCGGCACAACAGGCTGCCACGGCCAACGCGAGCCACGGGTGCTTAAACCTCATGGCATTTCCTGCAAATGAATAATGATTAATTGGGTTATTTTAATCTTGAATGCAACTGAATTGCCAGGCCGAATAGGAATTCAAGATTTTTATTCACGAATTCAATACTTGGAGAACGAATCGCGGGAAGTATAACTGATGTAATATGTTGTGTTTTAATGAATTTTTGCCCCCATGTGGGAATGACAAGTAGTGAGAAGTGGCTCGACCGAACTGAATGCGCACCGGTGTGCCATCTTTTCGCGTTGAGTGCCAAAGCGGTGAGCACTTGGAGCCGTTGCCGCAACACAGCGCTCGGACCAATCTGTGGTCTTCCAGTTGTCCGTTAGTTCGGATTCGCGATCGGATGAACTCTCGCAAGGCGCGAATTACATCGGGCCGTTTTCACTTCTCGGCTGAATTCGGGATCCGTTCTTTCAGTTGTCTAGGCAAATTGGGCCATTCCTCGTGCGCACGCGAGCTAAGGTCTTCATTGGTTGCATTCTCGCGACAGGGTTCGCCCATGCCTCTTGTTTCCGCCCCCGACTGTGGTACGCACTCCGTGTACACCAAATCGGCCGGATACGCCCCGTTGCCCGGCTACGTCCTGCTCGAACCGTTGGGTCGAGGCGGGTTCGGGGAAGTATGGAAGTGCGAAGCGCCCGGGGGGCTTCACAAGGCGATCAAGTTCGTCACAGGGGACTCGGACGGCGCTAATAACGACAGCGCACAACTCCGACAGGAACTCGAAGCATTCCAACAAGTTAAAGCGATTCGCCATCCGTTCCTTCTCTCCCTGGAACGGGTCGAACTGGTCGGCGCCGAATTGGTCATGGTCATGGAGTTGGCCGACAAGCAGCTCGGTGACCGGTTCGAGGAGTGCCGAGGACAGGGGCTGCCCGGGATTCCGCGCCAAGAGTTGCTGGGCTACCTGCGAGAGGCGGCCGAAGCGCTCGACGTGATCGGCGCGAAGTACGGGCTCCAGCACCTCGACGTGAAGCCGGCGAACCTGTTCCTCACTGCCGGGCACGTGCAAGTCGGCGACTACGGACTCGTCAGCAAGCTCGATACGGGCAAGAGCCGCCAGGAAAACCGCGGGCTCACGCCGCGCTACGCGGCGCCGGAAGTTCTTTGCGGACAAGTGCATACGCGGTCCGATCAGTACAGTCTTGCGCTCGTGTACTACGAACTTCTTACTGGTACGTTCCCATTTAACGGGCGCAGCGTGCAGCAAATGATGCTGCAACACATGACTGCCGCCCCTGATTTGAACGGGCTTGCTCCACCGGACCGTGCTGCGGTTGCGACCGCGCTGGCGAAGAAGCCCGACGACCGGTTCGCGTCGTGTGCGGACTTCATTAACGCCCTTTGTGGGGGAACGTCGCGCTCGGTCGCGGCGCTTGCGGCCAGTTTGCTCACGCCATCGCCACGTGGGTCGGGATCTATCACGGCCCCGCCCTCCAGTGCGCCGACGCGCGGAGTCAGCGCCGCGAACGAACCGACGCTGCGTAACGTGCCACATTTTGTGACTCCGGCCGCGACCCCCGCCCCGCAACCGGTTCCACCCAAGCGGGTTACGTACACACAACCTGCGCCCGCGGCTGCGACGGTCGAACGGGCAGCCACGCGGACGCCGCAACCGAAACCGGCCGGGGTGTGTCTCGAACAAATCCTCTCTGTGGTCCCGATCGCCTGGTTACAGGGGAAATTCGCCCAGGCGCCCGGGCGCCCGCCGACGCATTTGGTGAACGCGGTGCTTCGCGCGGCAGAGACCGAAGCGGGCATCAATTCGGCGATGGGCGCGGTAAACCGCGACCGTGACGGCACTTGGGGGTGCCGGTTCCTCAGTTCCATCGATCCGCGTGTGGCCCAAGTTAAGCTCGATCTCCTCTGGGAGGAGGGCGGGGTGACGATGGACTCGCGCACCGAGGGGCGCGTCGAGTTCCGCAAACTCGCCCCGGTCCCTGCACCCACCGGTTGGTTCAGCAGCAAACCCAAAGCTCCCGATTCGGGGCTGCAGGTGATCGTGGAACTCCCGGACCCCGGCGCTGGTACCGGGGAAGTCGTGGTGACCGGGACGTTCTTCGGTAACCCGCCGTCCGAGTTCGCGAAGTCGGGCGAGAAGACGATCGTGAAGCTGATCGAGGGCATTCGGCGCACGCTCAACGACACCCAGGATCGCCGCAAACACCCGCGTGTTCCCGCCACGTTTCCGCTCACGCTGTACCCGCTCCAGTCGGACGGACAGGTGGAACCACCGATGAAGGGGTTCTGCCGCGACGTGTCCGCGGGTGGAATGGCACTGTTCTGTGCTACGGAGCCGACCACGAAGTACATGTTCGTGGAATTCGAGGGCGTGCCGGGAACCACGGGGCTCGCGGTGCTACTCCAGACCATCGCCTCGGAGTGGCAGCACGACGAGGTGCTGGTCACCGGTAAGTACCGACTCGAATTCGGCCCGACCGACGGATAACAATTGCTAACATCTTCGCCCCGGCGCGTGGAAATCACTCGTTTTCGCCTACGAAACGTCAGTTTTCACGAGCGCGCGGCTAACATTCGATCGAAATTCGAGGCCCGCACTACCGGAATCGGCGGTCTGTAACCGGATCAGATCGCCTATACGGATGTGTATTTTATCCCGGGACGTGTCCAGAAACAAAAGCGCCCCGGACGAGCTTTCGCCGGCTCGCCGGGGCTTGGCCCTACAAGCTTGCGCTCGCGGGTGTGCCGTCTCAGGGAGTGTTCACAGTATCCGGTCGCCGGCCTTTAGTATTGTTAACCAACCGCCTTACCGTTAGGCGACCCCCGCGTGGGATTGGGCGAAGCGCGGGGGAATGGAATCGAACCACTATGTGTTGGTTGGGGCCGTTCGTTCGATTGAACACCTCGGCACGGTACTGAATCTGGCGTGACAACCTGAACCTGTGGGGCAGCTGTTCCGCCTCTACCGTTGGGCTACCCCTTCCGCGTTTGGGAGTGAAGGGGGTGGGAGTCGAACCCACACTGTGTGCTGTCCCGATGAGCCGAAACCTGAATCTCAGCCTGCACGCCTGTGCGAAGAACATGATGGCGCGAACGGCGAAGAGGTTCAACCCTTCCTCAACTTTTTAGTCCATTCCGCGGATGTCGCTCGCTTTGAAGTCCACGCCGATCACCGCGGTCACGGGCACTTCCTTCCCTTTGTAGTCGATCAGTCCGCGGCGCACCTGGATGCGCCACTGGAGCGCTTCGCGCGTAGATTCCGCGGCTTTGACGAGCTCCGGGTTCGCCTCGGTGAACACGATGTATTCCTGGCTGTGACGCGGTTCGAGAATCTTCGCGTCGTTGCCCTGCTGGACCTCGAATTTCTTTTTGAAGCGACTCGGGAGTGGCCATTCGATCTCCCCGCCCGCAAACACTTTGTGGCCGATGACGAGCCGGGTGATCGGCTGGTCATCCTTGGTGGCGCGCCGAAGGAACGCGGGGTCCATTGGGTAAATGGGCAAGTCGCTCGACAGGTTCTTGATGGCGATGGTCATCACCAGCGCGGTGCCGGCACGAAGCGTTTGTTTGTCTTTTTCGTCCGTGCCCTCCAGGATCATCTGGAGCGGACGCTTTTGGACCCGGATCGGCTCCACTTCCAACTGGCCGATGGTGATTTTGCCGCCCAACTGTGCGCGCTGAGCCGTGGGCAGCTCACCGTCTACCGGGAAGTCTAACTTGGTCACCTTCTTTCGGCTCACCGGATCGAATTCGCCGAACGTGTCCGGGATCGTCGAGAGCGGGTGGCCGGTTTCGGGCACCCCACGGGACTTGAAGAACAGCCCGTAGACCGCGAGCACCGTGACAACGAGCGCGTACCCCGCCAGAAGGACCAGAACGGTGGTCTTCGCGCGACTGCTGGCCGCAACTGGTGCAGGTCGCGACCGTTCGGCGCGGGCCGGTTTTTCCTTGTCTTCGGTTGGGGTTTCGTCGAGTAGTTGCTTTTTGCTCGGCGCCGGTTCCGGTGAGGGGGCATCGGGAGCGGAAAGAAGCTCGGACGCCTTGGGCGCCTTCACGAATGGGAGTGGAAGGGGATCCGGCTCGAAGCCGGTAAACGGGTTCGCCTCGTCCGGTCGGGGAGGAAGATCCGGTGGGTTCGGAGGCGTGTCTTCGCGCTCCGGGTCCGGGTTCAGACTGGTCAGTGGGCTGGGCGGTTCGGGTTTCTGTTCCGGCACCGGTGGGGCCGAGAACGCGCTCGCGTGGTGACCGGGCGCCGGTCCCGTTACCAATGTCTGCGGAACCGGATCCGGGAGCGAATCGCTCGACTCCGGAAACAGATTCAGCCCGACCGACTCGTTGACACCGGGCGTGGGGGCCGGTTCGGATTCCGGTTCCGACGATTGTTGGGACGGCGAGAACAGGATCGGGCGCGTGGGGGTGTTGGCCGGTGAGATGAAAACTTCGTCGTCGGACTCGTCCGATTCGCTCAGGATGCTGTCCGCGCCTTCCTTCTGCGGAATGTTGAACGGGCGGATTTCGGGCTCGGGTGGCGGGGAGGCGGAGGGCGTCCCGGCCGCGGCCGGCGCGATCACGACCCGTTTGCAGTGCGGGCACCGGACCTGCCGGCCGAGCAACTCCGTGTGCACACCCATGCGGCGGGAACAGAACGGACAGGGGAACGTGACGGGTGGTGAGGCCATTGTCGTGATTCGGGTAGTAGTTGCGCCCATCCGCCCAGTGAGCCGGGCGGGACAGGCGAATGGTACACGCGAACCGGTTTATAGGCAAACCCACCCGCGCCGCGGGCGGAGTGTGAGTGGAAATGGACAGGTACGGGCAGCTCCGCCCGCTTGTCACATTTGTGATTCGCCCGGAAGTCCCTTGGCGAACGGCCGGTGAGATGTGAAAACCAGAAGCACTTTTTGACAGGATTAACAGGATCAACCGGATGAAGACCACACGGGAATTATCTTTGAATCCTGTTAATCCTGTCAAAACTCTTCTGCCTTGGAGGTCCGCACGGGCTGTTCGCTTGAAATCGTGCGGTTGCGCCGGTACCAGAGCTCAACGTTCGGTGTCGCGGGCAGGCGCGTTAATAATAGCCCTTCTCGAAATAGATGCTCGCGCCCCCGAGGGCACTACCCCCGCGGGCGAAGTGCTCGTCGAGTTTGTCCACCGGGACGCCCTTCACCCGCTTCAGGTCCGGGGCGTGCGTTTTGACGAACGTGTTGCCGCCCGCTTTCGCGGCTGTTTGAAGTGCCTCGCGCACCACCGGAATGTTACTCCCGCCGCCGGTGAGAATGAGTTCCTGCGTGAACGCGGGTTCGAGCGGTTCGCAGAACGCGGTCGCTTCGTCCACGATCCGTTGGGTGAAGGTGCGGAGACACGCTTGTACCGCCTCGCTGTCGGCCGGCCCGCCCACGACTTTTCCCAAACCCGGGGCGCGGTAGCCCTTGCCCTCGCTGTAAACGCTCTGCTGCACCTTCGCCCAGTCGGTCCACGTCGGTTTCACGGGCCATTCGCTCACTTTCAGTGTCAGGCGCATCTCCTCGTCGAGATCGCTCACACCGAACGGGACCGATTTCTCCAGTAACTCGAACCCGGAATCCGGCGTGAGAACCGGCTCGCCCGTCGGTTTGAACGTGAGCGCCGTGAAGTCCGTGGTGAAGGCCCCGACGTCGATCACCAGGGCGCGGTAGCTCGGGTAGTGGGCCGCGTCCTTCAGCACCGTGATGAGCGGCCCCTTGCTGAACATGTCGCTGAAGTTCAGGCGCCCGTTGCGCCCGAGCACGTTCGCGCCTTTGGTGAGCACGCCGATCGCGTTGGAGTACGGCTCGGCGACGGCGGGTTGGTCCGGGTGCAGCGGCCACCCGGCCTTGTCGAGCGCGTCCAGGACCAGTTTGCGCCCCGGGTGCGGGTCGTCGCCGCCCCGGGCGAACGCGGGCACCGCGACGCGCACCGGGATGTCCTCGAACTTCAGCCCGGTCGTGGGGAGCTTCGCACACGCCTCCATCGTCCGCTGTCGGAGCCAGTGGAAGAAGTGGGCCGCGAGCGCGGTCGCGATCGTTTGCTGTTGCGATTCGGCCGAGACGATGCGACCGCCCGGCCCCGCGATGAGGGCTTTCGCGCTGCCCACCATCTGCTGGAGGTAGCCGATCTGCCCGTGCGGGACGCCGTACCGCGTGGCCAGCGCGAGCAAATCGTCGGATTGGAGAAGTGCTTCGAGCGGGGACTGCGTGGGGCGCGCGGCCGCCGGTGCGAGGAACACGGACCGTTTCCAGTTGCGGTGAACGTCGATCCCGCCGCCGCTCTGCTGGTCGGCGGCCTCGTCACCGAACGCGAGTTTCGCTTTCGTCCCGCGCCGGTCCACCGCGATGGTGCTGGGTACGCAGAAATCGATGTTCGGCCACGAGAGCAACTCGCTGTCGGCGGTGGGATCGCGCCGGAGGGCGACCTTGGTGTACGCGCTTCCGAAGTCGATACAGAACACCCGATCGGCCATCAGCGCGCCCTCATTTTTCGACCACCGCCTTGAGCACCACGAACTCGCCCGCGTCCTCGTCGAGCACCCAGCCCGGGCGCGCGACCTTGACCTGATCGCCGCTGAACACGCCCGCGACGCTCTCGTGAACGCGCCCGCTGTACGCGACCCGCTGTCCGACTTCGCCGACGAGTTTGAACCCGCTGATGTTCCACATCGCGGATTCGAGGAACTCGCGCGCGTCCGGCTTGTTCAGCTCCCACGTCGCGCGCCACGACGACGCCAGTTGCGCCGCCACATCGCGCCGGAAATCCTTGTCTTCACTATTGTTCGGTACGGCCGGCGCGACTTCCAGCGTCGGGGCTGGTGGCCGCTCCGCGGTCGGTTCCGGTGGCTTTTGGCCCTCGATTTCGAGCAGCCGGAGCAGCTCCGCGACGCGCGCCTGTTGGCGCTCGGCGATGAGCTTTTGTGCGCGCTTCAGCGCTTGCAGGCTGGCCTCTTCTGCCGCGCGCCGTTTGGCGGCTTCCTCTTCGCGGGCCTGGCGCGCCGCCTTTTCCGCGGCAATCGCTTCTTCGAGCAGCGGAGTCAGTTCCGCGGCAGCGAGCGGAGTTCGACCAATCACACCCTGAAGAAAGTCCGCGCGTTCGCCGACCGGAAGTCCGTTCGCGACACTTTTGGCGACCGGGGTGACTTGCTCCTCGGAGAGCGCAGCCGCAACTTCCTCGAAGCCGGCTCCCGTGAGTGTCGCGCCGTCCTTGTGCTGCTTCAGTAGCGGCCGACTCGCGTCCCGACACCGCTCGATGGCCGCGGCGCTGTTCGCTTCTTTCGTGTTGAACAGCGCCGCGGAGGTGGCGCCGGTCCACTTCGCTTTGGGATTCGTTGCGGCCAATTTCAGCGCGTGCTGAACGAGCGCGTCAACTGATTGTGGTTGTTGGGGGGCTTTGGCGGTTCGGGGCGCTCGGGGTTTCTTGGCCTTCGCTTCTTCTTCCACGTCCTTGTCCTCGATTAACGGAAGTGTAACGGATTGAATCTGCGCGTGAAAGCGCTTTCCGATTTAACTCGGAAGGTTGCGATCTGATAGGACCGGTACACGAGGCTGTTGAGTTCTGGTAGTTGCCTGCTGCCATTTCCACCCGCTCGTTAACACGCGCGGTTCGCCAAGAAGCCTCCGGGCGAACCGCGCGTGTTAACGAGCGGGTGGTGCTTGCCGGACCGGTTCGCTCGAAGTCGTGAGTGTAGACGGGGCGGCGGGCTAGAGAACGCCCTTCGTGGAGGGCACGCCGCTCGCACGCGGGTCGGGTTCGACCGCGGCCCGCAGCGCGCGGGCGCACGCCTTGAAGATCGCTTCGACGATGTGGTGCGTGTTCCGCCCGTGGTGCAGCACGACGTGTAAGTTGAACAGCCCCGTCGAACTCGCCGCGCGCCAGAACTCTTCGGCCAGTTGCGACGAGAACGTGCCGAGTGTTTCGAGCGGCACGTCCGCGCGCCACACGAGATACGGCCGGCCGCTCAAGTCGACCGCGGCCGTCGCCAGCGTGTCGTCCATCGGCAGCGTGCAGTCCCCGAAGCGCCGGATGCCGGCCTTGTCGCCGAGCGCCTGGACGAGCGCCTTGCCGAAGCAAATCCCGACGTCCTCGACGGTGTGGTGGGCGTCGATGTGCGTATCGCCCTTGCACGTCACGGTGAGGTCGAACAGTCCGTGCTTCGCGATGTGCGTGAGCATGTGGTCGAAGAACCCGACGCCGGTCGCGAGCTTCGAGGCGCCGGTGCCGTCGAGGTTCAGCGTCAGGTCGATTTCCGTTTCGGCCGTTTTACGTTCGATGCGTGCGGTGCGGGGCATCTTCCAAGGTCTCAAGGCGTAAAGTCAGAAAGTCCTATGTCGAAGAGTCAGAGTATGGCTTTCAGCTCGTGGAGCAGCTTGTCGATTTCCGCATCCGTGCCAACGGAGATACGCAACCCGTCGTATGGGCCTTCGGGCGCGCTGAGCGGACCGGCCGGATAGCTCATGTACCGCACCAGGATCTTTCGGCGCTTCAGTTCTTCGTAAATCGGCTTCACGGGTCGGTCGGGCCGCCGGCACCACACGAAGTTCGAGTGACTCGGCGTTACGTCGAAGCCTTGTGCGGTGAGTTCCTGCGTCATCCGCGTGCGGGTGGCGATGATCTTCGCCCGCACTTCGCGGAAGTAGTCCTGGTCTTCGATCGCGGCGGTCGCGGCGGCGAGGCTCAACACGTCGCAGTTGTACGAGTCCTTCACTTTCACCAGCTCACGAACCAGTTCCGGCGCCGCGATCGCGAACCCGAACCGGATGCCTGCGAGCGAGTAGGACTTGCTCAGGGTCCGCGTGATGATGAGGTTCGGCGTGCTCGCGAGAAGTTCCAGGCCGGTCCACGTTGTGAAGTCGGCATACGCTTCATCGAGAACCAGCGGCGCGGGCGCCAGAGCCTGTGCGAGTTGCACGATCGACTTGGGATCAACGACTGTGCCCGAGGGGGAGTTCGGGTTCGGGAGGAACGTCAAGTTCGCGCCACGCGGCCAGGATTCGGCGATGGCCCAGGAGTCGGTGAACCGGTGTGCCTCGAACCGCGCGCCCTGAATTTCTGCGAGCGAGCGGTACAGGATGTAGCTCGGCGTCGCGGAGGCCATCAGCCCGCCTTCGGGGACGAAGGCGCGCGTGAGAATGGTGAGGATGTCGTCCGAGCCGTTCCCGATGAGGATGCTATCGGGGCTGACGTTCAGGACGCGGCCCGCGGCCTTGCGGAACGTGTCGCCGAGCGGCTGCGGGTATTTGCGGAGGCTGTTCGACGTCAGTGCCGCATGAATCGCCTCGAACACCCGCGGGCTCGGCGGGTACGGGTTCTCGTTCGTGTTGAGTTTGATGATGTCCGGGTCGTTGAGTTGCTCGCCCGGAACGTACCCGGCCATTGCGCGAATATTGGAGCGGACAGTCATAGCAAACGGCCGGCGTGAGCCGGCTGGTGAGGCCCGCACGAGGCGGGGAATTGGTTCGTTAAGTGGGCTGGTTGGCCGACCGGTTACTTGGTCGGCGTCACGCGCGTTGAGGATAACGAACGTGACGCACCGGCCGGCTTACACCGGCCGTTCGCCTGTTACTTCTTCGCGGGAGCCGCCGCCGGCACCTTCTCCGGTTTTGGCTTCGGGCGAGCCGCGGGGCCGTTGTCGTTGGCACGTAGTTCGACGCTGGCCGCGTGTGCGGTCAAGCCTTCCTTGTTCGCCAGGAAGATGACGTCGCTGGCGATGTCCTTCAACCCGTTGCGCGTGAACCGCAAGATGCTCGTGCGCTTCCGGAAATCGTTGGTGTTCAGCCCGCTGGCGAACCGGGCGGTGCCGCCCGTCGGGAGCACGTGCGACGGCCCGGCGGCGTAATCGCCCACCGCGACCGGGGTGAACGGCCCCAGGAACACGGCGCCGGCGCTTTCGATATCGTCGAGGATCGCGTCCGGGTCGCGTGTCTGAATGTGCAGGTGCTCGGGAGCAATCGCGTTCACGCAGTCGACGGCCGCGGCCTTGTTCGGGGCGAGAACGATCGCGCCGAATCGCTCCAAACTGTCTTTGGCGAGGTCCGCACGCGACAGCTTCGCGAGCCGCTTCGCGAGTGCGTCCTGGATCTCGTTCATGAGCGGTTCGTACCACGTCACCAGAACCGCAACTCCCGGTGAGTGCTCGGCTTGCGCGAGGAGGTCGAGCGCGACGTAGTCCGGGTGGGCGGAGTCGTCCGCGAGAACCACGATTTCGCTCGGTCCCGCGATGCAGTCGATCGCGACCTGGCCGAACACGTGCTTCTTGGCGAGCGCGACGTACTGATTCCCCGGGCCGACGATCATATCGACCGGCTTCAACCCTTCGACGCCGTAGGCCATTGCCGCGATCGCCTGGGCACCACCGAGCCGGTACACTTCGGTGATCCCGAGTTCGTGGCACGTCGCGAGCATCTCGCGGTTGTACGCGCCGGTTGCGTTCGGGGGCATGCACACGATGATCTGCTCGCACCCCGCGACCTGCGCCGGGCACACGGTCATGAGCAGTGTGGACGGGTACGCCGCGGCCCCACCCGGGCAGTACACCCCAACGCGGTTGAGCGCCCGGTACCGGACCTGGAGTTCGTGCTTGCCCGAAACGGGCATGACGGCGTCGCGCTGGAGCAGCCCCGACTGGAACTGCATCACGTTGTAGCGTATTTGCCGGATGACTTCGAGGAAGTCGTCGCCGACGTTCGCGTGGGCCTCGGCGAGTTCCGCGGGTTTGACGCGGAGCTGGTCGGGCTTCAGCTTCACGCCGTCGAAGAGTTCGGTGTAGTTAAGGGCCGCGGCGAGTCCTTTTTCGCGCACGTCGTTACAGATTCGCTCGACCGCACGTGCCGGCGGGAGCGCCTCACCGAAAACGGCCTGTGTTTTCTTCTTGCTGGCGGCCGAGACGACCTCGGTATCGGTGCGGAACTGGTCGCGAAGTTTGGCGATCTGAGCCGCGGCATTATTGGCTGTGAGATCGATCCGCCGCAGCTTAAGAGCGGGCATCTGGTGAACCTCACGGGGTGGCGCGGGAGGGACGCTCCCCGTCTGAGCGGAACTTCACAACACTACTAACCCGCACGAACGACGCGGCGGGCAAATCTTTCCTTCGTTATACGGCTATTGGGCTTATGTTACAAGGAACGCCCCCGGTTCGCCCCGGGAGAGTGGCTGTAAATTGTGCCGAGAATGCGGCTTGTGATGAATTTCCGAATCTACTCAGGCGTGAACTGAATCAATCGAAAATTAAAATGACAGCCGTAGTATTTTCATGGACGCCGACGATTTTTCGTGAGACAATGCTCCGACATTAAGGTTCCGGACGGGTGGGGGTAGGTACCCGTGAACCGGTTCCTCAACCCGACCGTAGCACCAGAAGAGTGACACCATTGGGGACATGACCGCGCCGGAGTGGGCGCGAGCAGAAAAACACCAGTCGTCCTCAATTCACGGCGTGCGTCAATCCGCACAGTTTTCCAGGGTGGGCCGGGAAAAACGCTGAAAGCGCAACGAAACGCTTGCGTTTCGTCCCGATCGCGAGTCTACTGATGCTCGCCTATCCGGATCGCCCGTTCGACAACACGGACCGTCGCTCGCATCTCAGCCGCGGAGGCGGCAAATGACCGTGGCACCCGATTTCTTCGATACCGAACCGCGCAACTGGCGTGCTCGTTTAGCCGTCAGTGTCGAGGTGATGCGCGAACTCAGCCGGTCTACCGACCCGCAGGAGATGTACGCGGTCTTCACGCGGCGGATCTCGCAATTGTTCCCTCTGAGTCGGCATCTCACCATCGCGCGCCGAGGGTTGCACGACCCCGAGTATCGCGTTGTGCGATACAGCATGTGGAAAGAGTCAGTCAATCCGTGGAAGGAATCACACCGGCTCCCGGTTCACCACGGCGGGATTCTCGCGCAACTGCTTTACGGCGATCAACCTCGCGTCATCGACAACCTGAACATTGATCCCGACGACCCCGCGGCAGAATACCTCGTGGGTCAGCGTTCCCTGCTCGCGATCCCGCACTTCGAGCACGGGGTCGCGTCGAGTATGGTCGTCATCACCCGAGACGACACCGCGACGTTCCCGCGCGAGCGCGTCGCCGACCTTGTGCTACTCAGCAACTTGTTCGCCCGGGCGACTCAAACGGTCGTGCTGTCGCAAGCGGTGAAGGAAGCGTTCGACGGCCTCGATTATGAACTTCGCTCGATCGCGGAGATTCAAAAGTCGCTGCTCCCGGCCGAGAAGCCGAAGGTGCCGAACCTGGACGTCGCGGTCCACTATCAGACCGCGAAGCGCGCGGGCGGGGATTACTACGACTTCTTCCCGCTCCCGAACGACCGGCTCGGCGTGCTGATCGCGGACGCGAGCGGGCACGGGGCGCCGGCCGCGGTACTGATGGCCGTGGCCCACAGCATCGCGCACACGCGCCCCGAACCGCCACAAAGTCCGGGCGAGTTCCTCACGTACATGAACGCCCACCTGACTCGGCGCTACACCCGGCCGACGGGGAGCTTCATGACCGCGTTCTACGCGGTGTTCGACCCGACGAACGGTACGCTCAGTTATGCCAGTGCCGGCCACAACCCGCCCCGACTGCTCCGTTGTGCCGACGGGTTCAAGCTCGCGCTGAACCGCGCGCAGAAGCTCCCGCTCGGGATCAAACCGGACGAAGTGTACTTGGAGCAAACGCTCCCGCTCTTGCCGGGCGACCAGGTGGTGCTGTTCACCGACGGGGTGATCGAAGCCGTGAACACCGAGGGCGACGTGTTCGGCTCCGCCCGCATCGACGAAGAACTGGAAACGTGCCTCCCGAGTGCCGGCGCGCTCCTCCGAGCGATCCTCGCATCACACTCCCTCTTCACTGCGGGCACGACCCCTGCCGACGACCGAACGCTCGTCGTCGTGAAGCGCACGTGATACCTCAATGCCTCCACCATTCGGGTGGAGGCGCCAATCCCACTGTTGAATGGTGAACCCCGCCCGCAAGGGCGGTGGGTGTAGCTTGCACTCACTCGTTGTCACTCGCGGTTCGCCAACAACGCCGGGCGAGCCCCGCCCGCAAGGGCGGTGGATGTCATGCGCTGGCCTTGTGTATGACCCGCCGCCCTTGCGGGCGGGGTTCGCCAGTAGTCCCCGTCGCCAATACGTGTTGGTGAGCGACAGCAGCTACTTGGCCACGAGAGTGCGGTTCGCTTACAATCCGCGTGTCGGGCCTGCCTCACACCTTTCCCGCGCGGAGTTCCCCCGATCATGAAGAAATTCACGCTCCTACTCGCCGTCGCGACCCTCGTCGCGTTCGGCCCGGTCGCACGTGCTACGGCCGAAGACACGAAAAAAGCAACGGGCAACAAGCGCCTGCTGCTCGTCACGCACTGCGGTGGGTTCCCGCACAGTTCGGTCTACACTGCCGAGGAAGTATTGAAGGCGATCGGCCCGAAGAACGGGTTCGACGTGACCTGCTACCGGTTCACCGAAGACCCGGACCAGATCGTGAAGGACAAGGGCGTCGAGCGCACCGCGCTGGAAGCGTACAGCGACAAGTTCCGCGGCGCGACCAAGCAGCCAGTGGGCAAGGAACACTGCGGGCGCATTAACAAGGAAACGTTGAAGAACTTCGACGTGGTGCTGTTCTTCACCACCGGGAACCCGGTCAACAAACAGGAACTCGCGGATCTGCGCGAGTGGGTCAAGGCGGGCGGCGCGCTGGCAGGTACGCACTGCGCCACCGACACACTGTACGGCGAGTCGGTCTACGGCGACCTGATCGGCGCGTACTTCCAGGGGCACCCGCCGGGGCTGCAGAAGATCAAGGTGAAGGTCGAGGACGCGAAGCACCCGGCCGCGGCCGGCTTCAAGGACGGGATGGACTACCAGGACGAGATGTACATCTTCAAGCCCGCCCCGTACTCGCGCGAGAAACTGCACATCATCTTCAGCATCGAGGCGGACTCGTTCAACCCGGGTAAGAACCTCGTCCGCGCGGACAACGATTACGCGATCTCGTGGTGCCGCGAGGAGGGGAAGGGCAAGGTGTTCTACACGTCGTTCGGGCACGACCCGAAGGTGTGGAAGGACGAGAAGTTCCAGCACCACCTGTTCGGCGGGCTGAAGTGGGCGGCCGGCGAACTGAAGGGCGACGCCACGCCCAGCAAGAAGTGAACGATTCAGTGTCCCGGTTCTTTAAGCCCAGGGGACTCGCGTTGCGATCGCCCCTGGGCTTTGACGTGTAACCCCCTTTCGGGGTAGAAAGACAGAAATTCAGAGCCGGCCCGATGCCGGTCCCCACATCCCGGACGGAACCGTTGAACTTCCTCGCACACTTGCACCTCGCGGACGGTGACCCCGGTGACATGGCCGGGGGCGTCGCGGCCGACTTCGTTCGGAACCCCGACCTCCCGAGTCTCACGCCCGATGTGCTCCGCGGTGTTATGCTGCACCGGCTCATCGACGGGTTCACGGACCGGCACCCGCTCACGCTCCGCAGTATCAGCCGGGTGTCGCGCGAGTTCGGGTGGTTCGGCGGCATCCTGATCGACATCTACTACGACCACATTCTCGCGCGCGAGTGGACCCGTTATAGCACGGAAACACTCCCGTCCTTCGCCGCGCGGAGTTACCGCGTGCTGGAAGATCATTTGGTGGGCCTGCCCGGGGACGCGAGCGACTTTATGCGCCGGTTCGTGGACGAGGACCGGCTCAACCGGTACGCCACTCTCGACGGCATTGAGGACACACTCGCCCGGGTCTCGAAGGTGATCGCGAAGCGCATTCCGAATCGCGCGATGTGGCTTCCGGATGCGATGCCGCTCCTCATCTCACGCGACGCCGACCTCGCGACCGATTTCCACGGCTTCTACCCGGAACTCATGGCGTTCGCGACCGAGCACAAGATCAACCGACCGAAGTGACTACGCATCGGTGAACGGCCGGTGTAAGCCGGCTGGTGTGTGTAGCGTGGTCTGCGAACGGGTTCTCTGCAACACCACCGAGGTAGAGATTCGCGGTTTGCTCAGCCGGATCGCCACTACAATGCGGTCGGCAGCAGTAACTTGAAATTGAAAAGTGCTCGGAGCGGAAGAAGGTTCGGCGTAGTGCGCTTGGTCCGTTTTCGTGTCCGGTAATTAATCGGACGGGCGCTCGGTTTCGATTCCTCACCTATTTTCAAATCGCCTACTGCGGTGATCGGATAACAACTCCATGCCCCGACCCAATGACCGCGCTCCTTCTGCACTCCGCGAACTGACGTTTCTGCGCGGGTTCACCCGACCCGCGCCCGGTTCGGTCCTCGTGAAGATGGGCCGCACGACCGTTCTCTGCACCTGCTGTGTCGAGCCGAAGGTGCCGGACTTCCTGGTCGGGAAGGGCAAGGGCTGGCTCACCGCGGAGTACGGGATGCTCCCCGGATCCACGAACACGCGAAAGCCGCGCGACAAAGCGGGCAAGGTCGACGGGCGCAGCGTGGAGATTCAACGGCTCATCGGTCGCAGCCTGCGTGCGGTCGTGAACCTCGACAAACTCGGCGAACGCACGCTGTGGATCGACTGCGACGTGCTCGAAGCCGATGGCGGTACTCGTACCGCGAGCATCACGGGGGCGTTCGTTGCGGCGGTCGATGCGGTGAACTCGATCAAGGCGCTGCTAACCGTTCCGGTGTCCGAAGTGTTGACGGATAGCGTCGCGGCCGTGAGCGTCGGGCTTGTGGACGGCGAGGAACGGCTCGACCTCGAATACGTCGAGGACCGTGACGCCGATGTGGACATGAACCTCGTGATGACCGGTAGCGGGAAGATCATCGAGGTGCAGGGGAGTGGCGAGGAGGCCACCTTCTCGCGCAAGCAGTTGGATGCGCTCGTGGATCTGGGCGAAGCGGGCATCCGCACCATTACAGCCGAACAGAAGAAGGTGCTCGGCACCGCGTGGCCGTTTTGATTCAACAGGAAGAGCCGCGGATAACGCAGATTACGCGGATCAGACAGAAGGCAGAGATCAGACGATAGCAGGTAGGTGTTTAAGCTGTTCCCGGTGTCTGATCTGCGTAATCTGCGTTATCCGCGGTTCTGCCTTCTGACCTCTGTCTTCTGCCCTCTGCCTCTCGTGGTCAATCGGCTCTCACCGGCCCACCGCGTACATCAACTGCCCCTCTACCACCACGGCGTATTCCGGTTCCGGGATCGCGCTGGTGGGGGTGAGTCGAACCGCCCGCACGTCGTGGAGGCGCTTCACACCGTCGTGAAATGCGGGGAGCGTCAGTTCCGGGCAGCGAACGCAAACCGCGTGGAACAGCTCCGGCAACGGACAGTCGCCGGTTGCGCCGGACTGAGTGCGTCGATCGAGGTACTCCAGTGCGTCGACGGCCCACGGCACAACGCGACCCACCGATTCTGTCACCACCGGCCCGCTGGTTTCCGCCCGCCGCAGGGCCGCTTCACAGCGCTTCGCGAGGTCGTCGAGGCGCCCGAGCATTTCGGCCGCGCGCTTCTCGAAGTTCGCGGAGAGAGCAGCGAGTTCCGCCTTCGCTTCCTCCATGAACGCGGGCACGCCGGTGCGTGTCGCCTGGAGCACGTCCTTCAGCTCGCGCAGAATGGATCGCGGTGAATCGTGTTCGTGGACGTACCCGACCGCTTTTGGCGTCGCGCACACCCACTCGGTAATCAGCTTGCCTTTCGCTTCCGTCCGAACCGTTTCGAGTAACCCTTCGCGCAGTGCCTGAAGTGCGGCTTCGGCTGCTAGTCCGGTGCGCGCGGGGAACAGTCCGGGGAGCTTGCCCGACTGGAACAATCGGTGTTCGCCGGCGCTGTGGAGCGCGACCTTCAGCGCTTCGACGAGGAACTCGGTGCGCCGCGGATCGTTCAGCGCGACGAAGCCGGCCGGTGCGTGGGGATCGGGGATCGGGGAGGGGCCATCCATGCCGTGACCCGTGGTTTCGGGACCGAACCGGCCGTAATCTAACCGTGTCCGTGCCGATAAGAAAAGGCCAAGCACAGTCGCCGGCACGCTTTGTGACCGTGACGCTTGCGGCCGGTTGAGTGTCTCGGCGAGTTTGGGAGTTTCCGTGATGAGTGTTACCGTCCGCCCGCGAATTCTCAGCGGTGTGCAGCCGTCGGGCAAGTTGCACCTCGGCAACTACTTCGGCGCGATCAAACAGCACATCGAGCGGCAGGATTCGGGCGAGTGTCTGTACTTCATCGCGGACTATCACTCCCTCACGTCGCTACGCGGAGCCGAAGAAAAAGAAGCCGGACTCGCGGCCAAGAACAAATCGATCGTGGCCCGACCCGCACGGCAAATTCTCGCGGACAACGTGCGCGACGTGGCCCTCGACTACCTCGCACTCGGACTCGACCCCGCAAAAGCCAGTTTCTTCCGCCAATCGGATGTGCCGGAAGTGTGTGAACTTGCGTGGATTTTCTCCACGGTTAGCGGAATGGGACTCCTCGAACGTGCCCACTCGTACAAGGATAAAGTCGCACGCGGCCTCACTGCGAGTGTCGGGTTATTCACGTATCCCATATTGATGGCCGCGGACATCCTCATCTACCGCTCTCACCTCGTCCCGGTGGGCAAGGACCAGGAACAACACCTCGAAATGACACGCGACATCGCTGGGTCGTTCAATCACGCATTCGGCGAAGTCTTCCCGCTCCCCGATGGCGTTTACAGCGAAACGGCTGTTGTCCCTGGGACCGACGGACAAAAAATGGCCAAGAGCTATGGGAACACGATCGAAATCTTCGCCGAGGGGAAGGCGCTCAAGAACGCGGTGATGAGTGTTGTCACCGATTCGACGCCGGTCGAAGAGCCGAAGAACCCGGAGAAGTGCAACGCATTCGCACTCTACAAGCTTTTCTCAACCGCGGCCGAACAAGCGGAAATGGCCGATCTGTACCGCAACCCGATGAAGGGTGCGGAACTACGCGGCGGGCGGCCGTTCGGTTACGGCGACGCCAAGACGCAGCTTCTCGCGAAGATCGACGCCTATTTCGCTGCGGCGCGTGAGCGCCGAAAGCAACTCGCTCGCGACCCTGGGTTCGTGGAGGAAGTGCTCGTTGCTGGGGCGAAGCGGGCACGGGCGCTCGCTCAAATCACGTTGCAAACTGTTCGCAAGGCCGTGGGGATTCACCCCAACCCGGTGTAGTGTTACGGCAGTTGCCAGAGCCGAATCGTCGCGTCCGCGCTACCGGTGAGGACGCGCTTGCCCTCGGGGGAAATCGCGAGGGCGTTTACAGAGCCGTCGTGCTTGAACTGGGCGATTTCTTTTCCGGTCTCCGTTAGCCACACGCGAACGGTGCCGTCCTCGCCCGCGCTGACCACACGAGCGCCGTCCGGAGTAAATTTCAACACGTTTATCTTGCCCTTGTGCCCCCTACCGACCGCTATCGGTTCTTTCGTGCCCGTCCGCCAGAAGTAGACCGCCCCGTCAGCACATCCCGCAGCGAGGTACTTACCGTTCGGAGCTACTGCGACGTCCTGAATGCTCGCAGTGGCCCCAGTAAACTCCGGCGCCATCGGCTTGCCTGTGTCTTGGTCGTAGAGCGCGAGCGCCGTGCCGTTTGCGACCAGCAGGCGGTGTCCGCTCGGATCGAAGCAAGCGGTGTCACCGGGGAAGAGCTTCGGTTCGCCGACTGCAATCGTGCGCGCGTCGGTGAATGTAACTGGGCACAGTTGAACCGTTCCAACTGCTTTGTCGCCGGGTTGCGTGACAAAGGACAGCAACAGGCGTGTGCCGTCCGCGGACGCGGTGAGCAGACTGGTGCGGTGCTTCTGGGTGCTCGCGCCAGCGACCACCGACCCGTCGTTGGTCGGTGTTTCACCGCTAGAAAGCGGTACGGCCCACCATCGGTACGCATCGCTTTTGAGAGCCGGGTCCGGAAACTGGCATCCCACGACCGCGCCGGCTTTGGGAAACAGTGCGACGCGACCGCTGCCGACCGTGTCCCAGCGCGAGAAGATTTCGTTCGTTTCGGTGGCGTACAGTGCCCCGCTGATTGTCAGTTCGTGAGCCTGCGGGCGCCGGAAGACGCCCGTTGGTCGTTCCATCGAAACGAACTTCTTGCCGTCGGGGAGAAACACGAGATCCGAGACCGGCCCCAGTGCCTCCCAGCGCTTCACCTCCCTCCCGTTCGTGATCGTGGCCGCTACCACTTCGGGCACAATCGGTCCCAGCGCAATGGCCCGATGCGCACTTTCTGAAGTTACGTTGAACTCGCGCCGCTCGATGATTTCTCCGCCAATTCTCAGCGTGAGTCCGTATGTTCCCGGCGCGAGTTCGAGTGGGCGTTTGAGATCATCGCTGGTGCGTGCCTTCTCACTCTCACTGGTCGGGAGCGATGCGCCGCTGAGATAGATGACCGCTCCGGGTTCGCGCGCGGAGGGCCAGTCGTCGAGCTTCACCGTTATTTGAACGGGGCGAACGTCGGGCGACTCGGATGGGGTCGGTCTACTGATGAAAACTAATGCGATTATTACTGCAACCAACACGCCGGCACCTGCAACGAGTCCGACGGTTCTGCGGCGCGGGGATCGAGCCTTGGGTTCGCGCCGACTCGGTTCCGGATGTGGGGCTGAGTGCGCGGTGAGATCGGCCGCGTTGTTGAGCGTGGAATGGGGCGGTACCGCGATCGCGCGCGCCGAGTTCGTTGCGATACGGGCATTTCTCGGGTCACAGAACGGGGCGAGGGCTTCGGCAACTTCGAGCGGCGATTGGTAGCGCTCGTTCGGGCTCTTCGCCATCATTTTCTGGACCACGGCGGCTAATCCGGGGGCCAGACCGGGACACACGGTATCGAGTGGGGGCGGGGCTTCGCTCGCGTGCGCGACCAGCTTCGCGAGCGCGCTATCGGCGGGGAAGGGCACCCGGCCCGTAAGGAACTGATAGAGCGTGCATCCGAGCGAGTACAGGTCCGAGCGGATGTCGGCTGCGGACGCGGAACTCGCTTGTTCCGGTGCAATGTAATCCGGTGTGCCCATCACCGCTCCGGCTGCCGTCAACCTGCCGGCGCCGGAATCGCCCAAGTACGCGAGGCCGAAATCCGCGATCTTCACCGTTCGTTCCGCCGCGCTGAACAATAGGTTCGATGGCTTGATGTCGCGGTGTATCAGCCCGTGTTCGTGAGCGTGCTGGAGTCCCAGCGCGGTTTGGTGCGCGTAGTGACACGCCTCGCCCGCAGGGAACGAACCTCGACGTGCCAGTTCGTGCCCCAGATCGGAACCCGCGATCAACTCGGTCACCAGAAAGTGCCGATCGTTGAACACCCCCGTGTCGTAGGCGCGGACGATGTTCGGGTGCGCGAGTCGGGCGGTGGCTCTCACTTCTTGCTCGAAGCGGCGAACGGCGGATTCGCTCCCGAACCGGTCGTCGCGTATCAGCTTCACCGCGACCACGCGGTCCATTGCCGTGTCGCGGGCCTTGAGCACTTGGCCCATTCCGCCTTCGCCGAGTTCATCAAGGATCGTGTACCGCCCGATGGTGAGTTCGTCGGCGTGGCCGGACAGGATCATTCGAGCTTGGTACTCGGTCAGGATCTCGCGCCGAATCAGCTCGCCGGGAAGTTCATCCGTTGCGGGTTGGGCGAGCGCTTCGGCCGCGGCCGCTGCTTGGTCGTTGGGGAGGGGCAGATTGCGAACAACGGTCGCGAACTGATCGGCGGACAGTTTCACACCAATCTCCCGAGAGGGCGATCGAATCATGCTACCCACACTCCCCGGAGCGTGCCAGAAGCGGTTCGGCTTCGCGCACGCCTGAAAGCCGCACACTTTTTGAAAATCCCTCACTCTTTTTCAGCCCGGCGCGCAAACGCGAGCGAACGAGCACGTCCGAAACGCCGACCTGTTCGGCGATTGTGACCTACGAATTCGGTGTGGCAGAACGCTCGGATTCCGATCACACCGTGCGCCTGCTTTCGCACTCCCCGCCCAACTCGTAGCGAGGGTGCCCTCTGTGGCCATCGCCTGTCCGTATTGCGCCCACCGATTGAATCTGAAGTCTGCGAAGCCCGGCCGATACCGGCCTCGGTGCCCCGCGTGCTCTCAGCCGTTCATGTTGTGCGTGCCGGACGAACCCGGGAGCGCCTTGCAGGTTCAGGCGCTCCCGAGCGGCGTGCAAACCCGTGACTCGCGCGAGCAGGCCGCGGCGTCTGCGGTGGGCGTTGAACTCGTGACCCCGCCGCCGGCAGCAAGACCTTCAAATCCTCCGTCGGGCGGGACGCCGTTCCCGTCTTCGCACGTATTCGGCTTTGCCAGCACGAATCCCGATCCGAACCATCGCAGCGCGACCCCGCCTCCCGGTCCGATCAGCGGTGACGCGGAAGATCCGGGCATCGCGCCGCACACGGAAGTTCGCGGGTACACCATTGAGCGCGAACTCGGGCGCGGGGGCATGGGGACGGTGTACCTCGCGACGCAGCTCTCGCTCGATCGGCCGGTCGCGCTGAAGGTGATGAGTAAGCGCTGGGCCACCGACCCGGTGTTCGTGGCCCGGTTCACGCGCGAGGCGTTCGCCGCAGCTCAACTTTCGCACCCCAACATCGTTCAGATTCACGATATCGGTGAGGTCGACGGGGCGCGCTTCTTCAGCATGGAGTACGTCCGCGGGAAATCGCTCGCGGACCTGCTGAAAGTGCAGGGGAAACTCGATCCGGAAACGGCGGTCGGGTACATTCTTCAGGCCGCACGAGGACTGAAACACGCACACGATCGCGGGATGATTCACCGCGACGTGAAACCCGATAACCTGCTGCTCGACGTACAGGGCCTGGTCAAAGTCGCGGACCTGGGGTTGGTGAAGACCCCGGCCGTGTCGCGTGCGGACGATCGGCTCGCGGACCCGAGCGCGCGGAGCGGGCTGCTCTCGCTGCCGCCCGATATGACCGGCGCGCGGATCGCGCTCGGAACGCCGGCGTACATGTCGCCCGAACAGTGCCGCGACGCGGCGACCGTGGACCACCGCGCCGACATCTACTCCCTGGGTTGCACGCTCTACGTCCTCGTGACCGGCCGCCCGCCGTTCGACGGGACGACGGCCGTCGAGTTGATGTCGAAGCACGCTTACGACCCGCTCGTGCCGCCGGAGCAGATCGTCGCCCGCGTGCCGAAGGAGGTCTCCGCGGTCATTCAGCGGATGATGGCGAAGAGCCGGGACGACCGTTACCAGGACATGAGCGAGGTGATCCGGACCCTCGAAGCGTGGCTCGGGGTTTACCATGCGGGTACGTTTTCACCGCACGAGGAGCAGATTTCGCGACTCGAAACGGCCGTGCTCCGGTTCAACACCTGTGGCACCGCGGTGTTGCGGGGGCGGCTCATTTCGGGGTTCTTTGGCACAGTTGCGCTGATGGCCGTGCTGCTCGCGTTCTTCGGAAAGATCGGGTGGGCGTTCGGTATCTTCGGACTCGCGCTGGAAACGACGCTCGCGTACTTCGTGCTCGACGGGATCACGCGCAAGGGGCACCTCTTCAGTTGCACGCGGCGCTTCATTTCGGGTTTGGGGCGCGGGGACTGGATCGTGGGGCTGTCGGGCTTCGCGATGTTCTGCGTGCTGCTCGCCCTGTTGAAAGTGTTCTGGATGTGGATCGGTTTCGGATTGATCGGGATCGGAATCGCGTTCGCGCTGCGCTACGGTATGGACCGCGCGCTGGTCGAAGAGCGCCGGGAAATCATTGAGGGGTGCGAACGGCAGCTCCGGCGGATGCGGGCGCGCGGGTTGGACGAAGAGGCGCTGCGCCAGTTCGTGGCGAAGTTCGCCGGGCGCGACTGGGAAGAATTCTTCGAGACACTGTTCGGGTACGAGGCGAAGCTGGCCGCGCGCACGGTGCTGCTCCGCGGGGGGGCGGCCGGGGTGCGCGAAACGCACGCGGCGTGGCGCGAACCGATCATCGCCACAATGGAGCGGATCGAGAAATCTCGTAAGGACTCGCGCGAACGCAAGCTGTTGCTCGCGGTCGAACGTGCGAACCTGCTCGCGGCCGGTGCGAACGCCCAGACCGCGGAAGATCAAGCGCGGGCCGCGGCGGACGCGATGGTACGTGCGGCGGACGAGATCCGGCGCGCGGAAACGGCTCACGCGCCGGGAGGTGCCACCGCACACGCGCCCACGAGCGTGCGCACGCTGTTCCGCGCGGCCGAACAACCGGACGATTTCGTGTTCGTGCCGACGCGCAAGCGCGACCCGCTCGGGACCATAATTTCGCTGTTCGTTGGGCCGCACGTGCGGACGATCGGAGCGGCTCTACTGCTCGCCGCGTGCGCGCTGTGGGCTCATCAGAACGGCCTTGTTCCCGGGGCCGAACTTCGTGCTCAAGCAACGCAAGCAATGGAGAGCCAGGATCTGTCCGCTCTGCAACAGCCGGTTGCGCTCGACGCGACCCGCGCGACGAAGCCGCTGGTGTTCCCCGGCGTACCGGCGCCGGTGCTGGGGTGGGTCGACAGTTTCAACGTGGGGCTGGCCGGGCTGATGTTGCTCGCCTCTCTCTTCTTCCGCGGGAACCTGATGAGCGTGCTCGTGCTGATTGGCGCAGCGGTCGCAGCAATCGGGCACCAGTTCGGAATCCACACCGTGGAGCCGTTCCGGGACTATCACGTATCGCTGATGCTCGGCTCGTTGCTCACGCTGGTCGGCTTCCGTCTCGGTACGCGCTGAGCGTTTCCGTTCACGTTTTCGGATTCTCGACGCGCCCAACGCGGGTGGCCAATTTCCATCGCACCGTGCGCACGGTCGCGGGTTCTCCCCACGCGGCAGTGAATGCCTCACTCAGCCGGTCGAGCGGGTTGAAGCCGTTCGTCTTCTCGAACCGTTTCGTCGCGGACCACGTGTTCATGTACCCGACGAGTGTGGGCAAGTCCCAACGCGCGGTCATCTCCAGTCGAGGACTCGGGATTTCTGTAAACGGGAACGGGATCGTGCGATAACCGGCATCCACGAGCGCGCGTTCCGGTGGCCAGTACGGACCAACGAACTCGCTCTGGAGCCGGTCGAGTACGGGATCGACGTCCGCGTTTACGGAGTGCAAGTCGTAGCTCCACACCGCGACTACTCCGCCCGGCTTACAAACGCGGCGGACCTCGGCGAAGAAACGATCGATGTCGAACCAGTGAAGCGCCTGCGCGACGGTGACGAGGTTCGCGCTCGCATTCGGGAGCGGGCACTGTTCTGCGGGTGCGACCGCGTACTCGACGTTCGGGTGCGGTGTCGCGTTCTTCACCTGCTCGGCGCTGGCGTCTGTAGCGAAGACGCGATTGAAGTGCTCGGCGAGGATGACCGCGGCCTGACCGTTTCCTGTGCCACAATCCCAGACGAGATCACGGGCCGGCGCAACAGACGCGAGAAACGTGAACAACTCGGGCGGGTACGTCGGCCGAAACGTGCGGTAGTCGCTCGCGTGGCCGGAGAAGTGGTCTTTAAATGCACTCATCGGGTGGCACTTCCACTTTCAGTGACCCAGAGAACTTGTGTCACTCGTCGCGTTCCGGAATCAGGTACAGGTGACACAGCTTCGGGAACCGCTTGCGCATCTCGGACTCGTCTTCAAAGTCCCAGTCCGCGCCCTCGGGCGGTGGAGGAGGGGAGTCTACTTCTGCGCGATCGAGCCGCGTGTAGAAGTCGCTCATGCCCGTTTTCTCTTCGTACACCCGGAGCGCGGCAGCATCGAGCCCGAAGCCGTCCACGGGGTCGCCGTCGAGAATGTCTGTGAGGGAATCCGGGTCACGGAGCGCGTGCTCGTAGGCGCGGCGCCCGCGCCCGACGAGCCACACGCGGAAGTCGCGGAACCCGTCGTCCGAGCACCCGCCGTTGATGAGGCACGCTGCGCCCCACAAATCGATGAGGTTCGCGGACGAGACGGCCTCGTCGAAGCGCGCCTGGAACTCGATGATCTCGAACCACTTTAAAGCGCCGAGCCGCTCCTTGAGCGCTTCAAAGTGATCGATCGGGTCCGGTCGGTATGCGTCCTCGATGACCTTCCAGAACGGTTTCCAGTCCATCGAGCACCTCACGGAGAGCGTCGGGTTTGGCGTATTATTCGCCCGCGCCCCCGTCCATGTAAAGCGCCGAGAGGCGCGGGAGCCGCTTTCGCATCTCCGCGTCGTCATCGAAATCCCAGCCCGCGCCCAGAGCGGGGTACCGCGAGCCGTTCGGGTGTCTGGCCTTTACCGCCGCGTTGTAGGCGTCGTACCCGGCTTCATCCCGCTTGGTTTTTGTCGCGGCGAACCACGCCAGCATTGCCGGGTAGCACTCGCACTCGACGTCGCCGTCGTCCGGATCAACCACGTCAGCCAGAGTATCCGGGGTCGTGACCGCGGTTTGGAACACGTCGCGCCCGCGCAGAACGAGCCACCGGCAAAAATACTCGAACCCGTCGTCCGAGCACCCCCCGTTGATGAGGTACGCCGCGCCCCACAAGTTCCAGTTGTAGGCCTCGCCCATCATCAGTTCCCACCAGTGATTGAAGTCGAGGATCTCGTTCGGTGGTAACTTCGTCAGCCGCTGTTCCAATCGCTCCGCGTGGGCGTCCGGGTCTTTGCGTTTACTCTTTTGGATGTGGTCCCAGAATTCGTCGAGCGTCATGGGCGACTCCAGCGCATCAGATACCGAGCAGCTTGCGCCCCGCTTTCACGGTGCGCTTCTTCGGTGCACGCGGATCGTCGTTCACGTCCAGTTCCCAACAGCAGTGGATCGCGTAAGCGTCCTCGGGACTCATGGCCGCGTTCGTTTCCCCGAACAGCGCGAAGGTGATGGAACCGACCATACCCAGCCCGACCTCGTCTGTGCCATCTTCGTTGCGGCCGGCGTAGGTGTACTTGAACAGCCACACGCGGCGCCGGTCGTTGGTCGGCGGCCAGTCGAGTTCGCGCGTGTCGAACAGTGTGACCTCGGTCGGTGGCTCGCCGAACTCGTTCGGGTGCCGGAGCCACTGACACATCTGGGCGAGCGCGTTGAAGTCCGGTTCCCGGGCCGCGGCCGGGATGCGATCGGACTGTTCGAGCTCTTCGAGGTATTGCTGCGCCATGATGCTGTGGTGCGGGTCTTCGCACATGCGCGCCAGGACCGTGAGCCCCGCCGTGCCCCCGCGGTACGCCGACGCCCAGGCCGCCTCCATCTGGACGCCAGTATCCGAGTGGTCCATCGCCAGTGACGCGAGCGAGTTCCGCGCCTTCGATTCGATGAACGGGAGCGCCGCTGCTGCGCTATGAGCGTAGCTGAAGTGCTCCGAGTTCGAGTCCGCGAGCCACGTTTCCAGGCGCTTGTGGCCTTCTTCAGTATCGAACGGGTGCGCGTCGAGCCGCTTTTCGCGCGCCGCGGCGTTCACCAGATCGAGGTACGCGACCGCGGCGAAATCGGTCGGGAGCGGGTCGCGGAGCCGGTCGATCAGTTCTGTGCTGAGCGGGTGCCCCTCGTCTGCGAACACGCCGAACACGATCTCCCACATGTACTCGTCGGGGAACCGGCGCACAGCTGCCACAATGCGCTCCAGTCCCGGTTTCGACACGTACACCGCGAACATCTTGCAGATCGTCAGGATCGGATCGGACGGGCACTCCGGCACCATGATCGCCGCGTCGAAGAGGCGCATCAGTTCCGTCATTCCGCGATCGCGGAGCAGGCGGGTGGCGTCGTCGGACGATTCGTTCTGGAACAGCACCGCGAGCGTCTGGAGCGGGGTACCGGTTTCGCCGTGAACTTTCGCGTCGATGAGCGGCTTCACGTCGGTGATGGCCGCCAGTGCGCTGACCAGCCCTTCGGCGTCCCCGAGCGTGAGTTCCTTATCGTCCCAGGGTTCGAGCGCTTCGGACAAGCTGGCTGCTTCCGGTTTCGCGAGTGCGGTGCGGATCGTTTCGGCGAGGTCCAGTTTGCGACGAGCCATGTCGTGTTCTCGTAAGAAAGTGGTCCGCCACTCCGTGGCGGCTTCGCGGAACGAACTCGTTGGTTCCCGCGAGGGTATTGCCGACTAGTATCCCGCCTTCGCGGTCGCGGGCGTCGCGACGCCGTTGGTGCTGGGTTCCGGCGGCCACTCTTTCCAGTTGTTCGCCTGCCGCCAGAAACTCAGCGGGTTGTCGTACACCACTTTCTTGATCTCCGATTCCTTGTGCCCGCGCCGCTTCATCTCCTGGATGAGTTCCGGTACCGCGAGCGGGTCCGATTTGCCCCAATCGCCGGCCGAGTTTGCCATGATACGGTCCGTGCCGACCATTTCGATGATGTCGCACGCTCGTGCCGGGGTGCATTTGGTGACCGGATACAGCGTCATCCCGCACCAGAACCCGTTGTCGAGCGCGAGTTTAACGGTGTGCTCCTCGACGTGGTCGACGCACACGCGGTGCGGTTTGACGCGCGGGTCGTTCTTGAGCATGTCCACGATCATCCGCGTGCCCTTGTATTTGTCCTCCAAGTGCGGAGTGTGGATCAGAATCAGCTCGTCGGTCTTCGCGGCAAGGTCGAGGTGCTCCTGGAAGATGGTGGCCTCGTTCGCGGTGTTCTTGTTGAGACCGATTTCGCCGATCCCGAGCACACCCGGGCGCCCCAGGAACTCCGGGATCATCGAAATCACTTCGCGCGACAGCGACACGTTCTCGGCTTCCTTGGCGTTGATACACA
The DNA here is from genome assembly GCF_001610855.1 of Gemmata sp. SH-PL17. Lineage (NCBI taxonomy): Bacteria > Pseudomonadati > Planctomycetota > Planctomycetia > Gemmatales > Gemmataceae > Gemmata > Gemmata sp. SH-PL17. The sequence goes on along the minus strand of NZ_CP011271.1, from coordinate 5,180,134 downwards.
ACCAGGAATAGTGCTTGATGCCGAACTGCGCCGCTCGTTTCGGCTCGAACTCGGTGAGGTGGCGGAAGTAGTCGTGGAACCCCTGTGCGGTCCCACGATCGAACCCGGCCCAGAACGCGGGTTCCGAAATCGCGGCACACTGCGAATACGCCATCCGCTGGTAGTCGTCCGTGGTCCGCGAAATCATGTGGATGTGCGGGTCGATATATTTCATCTTGAACACATCTCCTTACGGGCCAATCGCTTGCGTCGTATCAGATGCCGGACTTCGGCTTTTTGTGTGCAGAATAAGGCCACCTATTGGCCTGATTGCTTAATCTGCCAGAATACCACAATGGCACGACGCCCGAAACCCGCCGTCCGCTCTGGTTTGGTAACAGAAGCCGGCGCTCAGGTAGCACCGTTTTATGCCTCGCCCGCGAGCACTTCGAGCGGGTGACGCGCGACGCGGCCGGTGAGGTCGCGGATCTGGTGGCGGCACGAGGTTCCAGTCGCGATCACGGTCGCGGCTGGGGCCGCGGTGACTGCGGGGACGAGGTCGAGGTTCGCGATCTTCACGCTCACGTCGTAGTGCTGTTTCTCGTAGCCGAACGCGCCGGCCATTCCACAACACCCCGCGTCGAGAACGGTCACGTCCAGCCCGCGCACAAGGCGCAGCGCGTCCTGGGTGCCCTTCGACCCGACCAGCGCCTTCTGGTGGCAGTGCGGGTGCAGAAGCGCCTTCCCCGCAACCGGCGCGACATCCAGAGCCAGCCCGTGGTCGCTTACCTGGCGCGCGAGCCACCCGTCGGCCATCTCCGCGGCCGCCGCGACGCGCTTCGCCGCAGGGCCGGGCACCAGTTCGGGCCACTCGTCGGACAGCGAGAGAACGCAACTCGGCTCCAATCCCAGGATCGGAATCCCCTGCGCCGCGAAGTGATCGAGTTTCGCGATGCCGTCTCGGGCAAGCTTCCGTGCGTCGGTAAGGAAACCCTTCGAGAGCATCGCCCGGCCGCAGCAGATCCCGGCGAGTTCCACCGTGAACCCGGCACGTTCCAGCAGTGCCACCGCGGCGCGGCCGATGTTCGGCTCTTGGAACGTAGTGAAACAGTCGTCGAGCAGCACGACCGAACGCGGAGCGCGGAGTTCGGAGTTCGGAACGGAAACCGACGAACTTTCGCCCTCTTGTTTGCCGTTCCGCGTTCCGCGCTCCGAATTCCGCGTTTGATAGAACCATTTGCGGAAGTGATCGCGGTGCCATTCCGGAAGGCTGCGTCGGCGGTCGATGCCGGCGAGGTTCTCCATCGCGCGCCGCGCCCACGACCGCCGCGCGAACCAGTTGTTCACCCCGGCGAACCGCGCCGCCAGCGGACTCAAGCGGTGGATGTGCTTCACGAACAGGTGCCCGAGCGGACGGGCGCGGCGCGCATAAAAAGCGTGCAGGAACTCGGACTTCAGCTTCGCGACGTCGACATTACTCGGGCACTCGGACTTACACGCCTTACACGAGAGGCACAGGTCCATCACGTCCGAGATCCACCGCTGAGCGATCGGCGCGTGCCGGCTCTTTTGGGGCGTCTCGTTTGTAAGCGTCAGGCGCAGCGCGTTCGCGCGGGCGCGAGTGGTATCCTGTTCGTCCTTCGTGGCGCGGTACGAGGGGCACATCGCGCCGCCCTGCGTTTTGCGGCACACGCCGGCGCCGTTGCACAGCTCGATACTGCGGAAGAACCCGCCCTGCTTTGAGAAATCGAGCACGGTTGGCGGATCGGACGCGGGCATGCGGCCCGGGGGCACACGCATGTTGTCTTCCATCGCGGGGGCGTCCACGATCTTGCCCGGGTTTAGCACGTTGCCCGGATCGAACCCGCGCTTCACTTGTCGGAACGCCTCGTACACGACCGGCCCGAACATCTTGCGGTTCCACTCGCTGCGCACCAGCCCGTCGCCGTGCTCGCCGCTCAAACTGCCGTTGAACTCCAGCACGAGGTCGGTCACGTCCTCCATGATCTTCCGCATGGTCGCGACGCCGGCTTCCTCGTGGATATTCAGCACGGGCCGGATGTGCAAACAGCCCACGCTCGCGTGCCCGTAGAAGGCGCCGTCGGTACCGTGTTTGTGAAAGATTTCGCGGAAGCGGGCGGCGAACTCGGGCAGGCGCTCGGGGTCGACCGCGGCGTCCTCGCAGAACGTGACCGGCTTCGCGTCCCCCGGCATCCCGTACAGGAGCGGCACCGCGGAACTTCGCAGCGCCCAGAGCGGGTCGCGTGTGGCCGCGTCGAGCGCGGGGACACTGGCGGTCAGCCCCATGCACCCGGCGAGGCGCCGATCGAGTTCGTGAACGCGGTACGACACCTCGGCGGGGTCGTCGGAACTGAACTCGACCATCAGAAGCGCTTCGGGGCGCCCGCGCACCGCGGCCATCGTGTTTTTGAGTGATCGCTGGTTGCGCGCGAGGTCGATCAGCATCCGGTCCATCAACTCGACAGCGGACGGTTCGAGTTCGAGGCACGCTTGCAGTGCGTCCAGGGCCGCCCCGAGCGACGCGAATTGCGGAACGAGCAGTCCGCGGTGCTTCAAACGCGGAACGACGGCGAGTTCGACTTCCGCGGTGACGGCGAGCGTTCCTTCGCTCCCCACGAGGAGCGGAACGAGTGAGTGAGGCGAACCCGGTCCACCGGGGCCGGGGTACCCCTCGGCTCCAGTGGGTGCCCCCGGCCTTGCGGCCGGGGTTCGCTCCACCAGCCCGACCGGAGTACGCTCGACCAGCGCCGCGAGATTGTACCCGCTCACCTTGCGGACGATCTTCGGCGTGCGCGCGAGAATGTCGCTCGCGGCCTGGCGCACGGTGGAATCGACGGTCCGGTACGCTTCACCCTCGCGCGTCCGCAATTCGAGCTTGCGCTCATACTCCAGTGCCGTGAGCGGCCCGAACTCGGTCCGCGCGCCGTCGGACAGCACGGCGGTGAGCGCGCGGACGTGATCGACCGTTTGCCGGTACACGATCGACCGCGCGCCGGCGGAGTTGTTCCCGATCATGCCGCCGAGCGTGGCCCGGCTCGCGGTCGCCACGTCCGGACCGAACATCAGACCGTGTGGGGCGAGTGCGCGGTTCAGGTGGTCGAGCACCACCCCTGGCTGCACGCGCACGCGGCGGTTGGCGACATCTACTTCGCCGACCGCGTTGAGGTACTTTGAGCAATCGATCACGATGCCCGGACCGATGCTCTGCCCGGACAGGCTCGTTCCGCCGCCGCGTGCGGTGATCGGTACGTTCAGATCGGACGCGATCTGCACCGTGCTCGTGAGGTCGTCGATGGTTTTCGGCAACACGACCCCGAGCGGCCGGACCTGATAGTGGCTCGCGTCGGTGGAGTACAATCCGCGTGACGTGTCATCGAACCGCACCTCGCCGCTGATGTGTCGGCGCAGGTAGCGGACCAGAGAATCCCGGCGTGCGGTCGCGAAGTCCATGAGGTCGGGTATACGGGACGGGCGCGTCGTTGGTCACGTCCGCTCACAGGACTCCCGCGAGCCGGAGCAGAACTACTACAGCGATTCCGACGAGGAGCGGCACGGCCACCCGCTTCACCAGCGTGAACGGGTTCGTTCCCGTGAGGGTCGCGCACATTAGCACGACGGCCGCGACCGGCGACATCGTGCGCCCCGCCGCGCTCCCGAGCGACACCATCGCACCGACCGCGACCGGATCGAGTCCGAGTGCCTCAGCGGGTCCGTGGAAGAACCCGTAGAGGCTCTGCGTGCTCGCCATCCCGGAACCGCAAATCGCCGCGAACACGAGCGGCACGAGCGCGGCCAGTGGTTGCATCAATCCGGGTGCGCTCTTGATGAGCGTACCGAGTGCCTCCGCCAGCCCCGCGGCTTTAATGGCTTCCCCGAAGCAGTTGGCGATGACAATGAGGCTGACGATGTTGGCGAACCCGTACCCGGCCCCAGAGAAAAATTCCTTCACGCAGTCACGCGCCTTGTTGGGCGTGACTGCCGCTGCAACCAGCACCCCGATCAGCATCGCGAACCCGATGAGCCGACTGTTGTACGCGGGGTCGCGCGAGCCATCCGCTCTCTTCGGCACCACCCATGCATCCGGGATCTCGAACAGGTTGTAGGGCTCCGGCATCGCAGACGCGAACAGCAGCGCGAGCGGAACCAGCGGCACGAGCGCTTTCAGCACGTTGATGCGCTCGGAGGTAGGCTGTAACCCCTCCCCAACCCCTCCCCTAAACGGAGAGGGGCTTAAGACAGACGCTTGGGGTGCGATTGTCTGTGCGTTTGGTTCAGTTCCCCCTTCCTTCTTAGGGAAGGGGGTTAGGGAGTTAGGTTGCCTTTCTGTTCCCCCTCCCTTCCGCTCCCACCATACGCTCATCAGCCAAATGACGGCGGTCGCAACCGCGAGCTGCGTGAACACCAGCGCCGGGAGGTACCGCTGCGTTTGCACGATCGTCGGGACGTTGGTCAGGTTCGCAACGGTGAGCAGTTCCGGCGCACCGGGGTTCAGCAACTCCCCACCGACCGATGCACCGAGCAGCAGGCACGCGCCGATGGTCCCCATCGAGTACCCCGCGGCGCGCATGAGAGGCACCACGACCGCGCCGAGGCACACGGCGGTGCTGGTCTGGCTCACAAGCGGAATGTTCACCAGGAACCCGACCACGATCACACCCGGTACCATCAACCCGCGCACGTACCGCAACGGGTGTACCAGCAACAAAACGAGGTGCCGTTCGCAGCCAGTGTGTTTGAGCACATGGGCGAACCCCATCGCGGTGCAAATGGGAACGACGAACTTCTCGTTCGAGAACGTCGCCAGGAACGTTTGCAGCACGCGCGCAACAGGTCCGCCCGTGCTGCTGGGTTTCGTCGCGATCGTGACCTCAGCGACCGTGGCGACTACGAGTGCCGCCGCGAGCAGCACGAGGCGCACGTCCCACCCCTTCACCACCAGCACAATTGCCGCGCCCACAACCAGTAGCGCCACCGCCCCCGCGAATTCCATGCGCTGCTCCACGCGCCCACGTCAAATTGTACCGCCAATGCGGGCCGCGCGCGATGCGCGGCACTGCGCGGCAGATGGATGAGCGTTTCCCCAAAAAGTGTTCAAGTCAACCTCCCACGCATGGGATTGTTGGGAATAGTTCAAATGAACCATCATTTCACGAGGCACTCCCGATGACAAATGACGCCAAATTCGGCATGCTTGTCGGCGTTCTCGGCGTCGTCGGGGCGTCCGTGTTCCTGGCGAAGCCGCCCGTACAATCGGGCGCACCAGAAACTCAATCGCAGCAGCAAATTTCGATACAAACGGCGCTACCCGCAAATACCCCAGTGGCGAACACGACACCTGTCGTTCACCCCCAACCGGAACCCGGGCTTGCTGCCCTACCCTCTACGCCCGTCGTCCGGACGCGCAAGGATGTCGAGGCGAAGCCCACGTCGCGTCAGTCGGGAGCGGACGAGGAGCCGTAATTATCTGGGTCGTTTTTGATGTGACTGCCGCAACGCAACTCGCTGCACAAGAGCTGACAATTGCGAGTTCGATCAGCCCAATACGCACATCCAATTCACGGTCCTGTGGGGACCGCGCTCGGATTGTTTCAGAACGGATCGGCTAATAGATGGTGTCGTTGGAACGATGTATCCGATCGCAACCCCTGACATAACCTCGGACGCGCGACTGCTGTAAGCACTTCTAATCGATGTGAGAATTCAACTCCGGCTGCTTCGCGGCTTCAAGACGGCACTCGATACTCTTCCGCATCACCGCTCGACGTGGTGTGCCACCAGAGCGCAGGTGTCGTGAGCGTGCCACCACGCCCACCAACTGAACCAGGCATCTGCGGGCCGAACCTCACTCTTCTCGTTGTTGCAAGTGCCGATTGATTGGTGAGCGAATTGACGGGGCGATTTGACCACGGCTGAGATCTCCGAGCTGAGTGCGATTGGTTCCCTATCGCGTCTGAAGAACCAATCGACATCGGAGATGAATTCGTGTCACGCTTTTCGTGACACGGACTCGAATTCAACGGATGCCCATGATCTTGTACGATCGGCCGGCTTGCTTTACGAATGGAGTGTGTTCGGGGCTTGATTTCGTGCTCCGCCCTCAACGCGGACTCGGGTGGTGTAAACAGAACGACACATCCGAGTCATTTCCTCCATTCGATTATCGGAACCAGAACCGCGAACGGTGGGAAAGTGGAAAGAGGCGCCACCGATGTGCGACGCACGCCGGCGGGCAGAGGCATTCGGGGCGCAACTCCGCAATTTGCGCCTCGGTTTCGTTAGCGCGGGGCCGGTCGCGGCGATCGATCTTCTTCGCCGCGTCCCAGAACAGTTCGTCGACGTCCGGGCAGAAGCGCTTCATCAGCGCCTTCATGCGCTCGACCTTGGCATCGAGCACGGCGTCCGTTTTGATTCGCTTCTCGATGTAAGCGGAATCGACGATCAGGTTGGCGAACACCTCGGCCTTGTCCTCCTCCACACCGGTCGTGGAGTAGTGGTTCAGGAACCCGGGTACCGCGTCCGTCAGCGTGGACGTGTTGGCCACGCCCTGAGCGTTCGCCCCGCCGCTCCCGTACTTGAACGCACGCGGGTTCAGCGCGGCCCATTCCTTGTCCGCGTAGAGTTGACCGTCGTCGCGCAGGTCGATGATGTGGAAGAACTCGTGGTGAATCACTTTTCGCAAGTACGTTCGATTGCTGGCACCGCGCTCGACATCGAAGTACAGCGTATCGTGCTCGAAGTCCGGGATCGCGTTCCTCCGTTGACCGGCAAACGACAGTTCGGCACACAACACAACGCGCTTGAGCTTTGCTCGCTGAATCAGCTCGCGCGGGTAGAGGGCAAATTCCGCGACGAACAGCGATGTGTAGCGCTCCACGGCCCCGCGGTCCGCACTTTTTCCGTCAATGGTGCCGTAACTGGCTCGCACAGGAAACGTGGGGCTGGCGGCGACTTCGATTTGGTACGCCCGAGCAATCGCCTCCAGCGGAGACGGTCCCGCGTTTGGAGCGGATTCCTGGGCGAGCGTGACGTTGGGTAAAAGAGCAAGTGCAAGAAAGACGGGAATAAGCCCTGATGGGCGAACGAATTCGATCACGTGTTCTTTCCATTGAATTGAGTGGTACGCCGCGTTGCTGAAAACGTTGAGCGTACCAAGCCCGCACCCGTCCCGACAGTGGCACACGAAACCCCCTGGCGTCCCACTTACAAGATCACGTCGATCCTACGGAACGGCGAACCGGTCGGGGCGTTGGGGATGTGACCGAAGGCTCGGGAGTGACGAGCAGGTGCGAGGGTGATACCCGTTCGCTGTCGGGTTCGAATTCGATTCCCCATCGGGCTACGGTGCCTACATTCCCGACCACAAGAAGTAACAGCGGAAGCGGTAAAACTACATCACTCCGACTTCGCTGTATTCGTAGGCGATTGTTGTGGTTGTGGTTTTTCGGCCGCGGGGAGCGCCGGGGGAGGGGTCTTCTCGCCCTCCACGTGCGAATCGTGCGGTGCTTCTTTGTGCTCGGGCGCGGGTTTTGAGTTCCAGCCGATCGACTGAATAGTCGAGAAGAACACGGGAGTCAGGAAGATCCCGAAAAGCGTCACGCCGAGCATGCCGCTAAACACCGCGATCCCCAGCGAGCGCCGCATCTCGGCCCCGGCACCTTCGGCGATCACGAGCGGCACCACGCCCAGGATGAACGCGAAGCTCGTCATCAGAATGGGCCGCAGCCGCTGGCGGCTCGCTTCGACGGCCGCTTCCTGACGCGACATGCCGTCTTCCTGGCGCTGTTTGGCGAACTCGACGATGAGGATCGCGTTCTTACACGCCAGTCCCACCAGCACGATCAGCCCAATCTGCGTGAAGATCGAGATGTCCTGGTGCCCCACGTTCACTCCGACGACCGCGAACAGCAAACACATCGGCACCACGAGGATAACGGCGAGCGGGAGCTTCCAGCTCTCGTATTGAGCCGCGAGCACCAGGAACACGAACACCACGGCCAGCACGAAGGCGTACACCGCGGTGTTGCCCGCCTGGTTTTGGAGGAAGGTCAGTTCGGTCCAGTCCGTCGCCATCGATTGCGGGAGCGCACGCGCGGCGACGCCTTCCATAAGTGGAACCGCCTGCCCGGTGCTCGTGCCCGGGCTGACGTTCCCGGTAATCGCGGCGGCGGCGTACATGTTGTACCGCTGCACCATTACAGGTCCGCTCGTGTCGCGCACGGTCATTACCGTGCGCAACTGCACCATGTTCCCCTGCGCGTTGCGCAACTGGAGTTGCCCGATCCCACGCACCCGGTCACGGAACATCGGATCGGCCTGCACGTTCACTTGCCAGTTCCGGCCGAACTCGTTGAAGTTGTTCACGTAGTACGACCCCAGGTTGTACTGGAGCGTGTTGAACACGTCGTCGATCGACAGACCGAGTGCGGCGCACTTGGTGCGGTCGATGTCGAGGTAGACCCAGGGGGTGTCGAACCGCGAGCTGTTGAACAGCCCCTGGAGGCCCGGCGTCGCGTTCCCGTCGGCGACGATCTGGTCACTCGCCCTTTGGAGGTCGGCGAGTCCCAGGTTCCCGCGGTCCTCGATGATAATCTTGAACCCGCCGGTCGTTCCCAGCCCCTCGATCGGTGGGGCACCGAACGCCGACACGTTCGCACCGCGAACCTCTTTGCGGCACTGTGCTTCGATTGATGCCGCAATCTCGTCTGCTGCCTGGTTGTCTCCGCTTCGTTGGTCAAACGGTTTGAGCATGACGTACAGCGATCCGAGGTTCGGGGCGTTCGCGTTCAGAATGAGCGACTGGCCGGAAATGCCGACCGTGTGGTCCACGCCCGGCATGTTCTTGGCGATCGCCTCGATGCGCGCCATTACTCGCCGGGTGCGCTCGACCGAGGCCGAATCTGGGAGTTGCACGTTGAGAAGTAAGTAGCCCTTGTCTTGTTGGGGCACGAAGCCAGTCGGAGTGTGAGTGAACTCGCGGTACGTCAGGAAGAGCAGACCACCATAGACCGCGAGCACAATCAGACTCAGGCGCACGAGCCACTTCACCCCGCCCGCGTACCACTCGGTGGTCAATCCGAACCCCTTGTTAAACAGCTTGAAGAACCACCCGAGCACGAAGTCGAGTGCCCGCGTCGGCATGTCCTTCGGCGCGTCTTTGGGTTTTAGCAAAAGGGCCGCGAGAGCCGGGCTGAGCGTGAGTGAGTTGAACGCCGAAATCAGCGTGCTGACCGCGATCGTCACCGCGAACTGGCGGAAGAACTGCCCCGTCACGCCGGTAATGAACGCGGCGGGGACGAACACGGCCGTGAGCACCAGCGCGATCGCGATGACCGGGCCGGTCACCTCGTCCATTGCCTTGCGCGCGGCCTCGCGCGGTTCCAAGCCGTGTTCGAGCCAGCGCTCGACGTTCTCGACCACCACGATCGCGTCATCGACCACGATCCCTATTGCCAACACCAAACCGAACAGCGTGAGGTTGTTGAGCGAGAACTTGAACGCAGCCATGACCGCGAACGTGCCGATCACCGCGACCGGAACCGCTACGAGCGGGATGAGCGCCGCGCGCCACGATTGGAGGAACACGAGCACCACGATCGCCACGAGGATGATCGCGTCGCGGAGCGTTTTGAACACCTCGTTGACCGACTGGCGGACGAACGGCGTCGTGTCATAAACGATGCGGTAATCCATTCCCTCCGGGAACCGCTTCTTCAAGTCTTCCATCTTCTTGTACACGCCGCTGGCCGTATCGAGCGCGTTTGCTCCGGGCAGGCCGTAGATGGTGAGGGCCACCGTCGGCTGACCGTCGAGCGTCGCGGACTGGTCGTACTGCTGGGCACCGAGTTCGACCCCGCCGACGGTTTGCTTGCGTCCGGTCTCGTCGGTGATTTCGCGCCGCGGGGTTACGACATCGCGCAGCCGAACAACCGCCGCCGACTGTCCCGTGGGGCTGGCCGCGGTACCCGCCTGGTCGGTCGAACTGGATTGAGATGAACTCCCCGAAGTCCCGGAACTACTGGCTCCGCTCGCGGTCGCTCCGCTCGTCGTCATCTGCGACGTCTGGGCACCGGCCGGTCCGCCCTGGCCCACTTTGATGATGATGTCCGCGAACTCGTCCGGCTCAATGAGCCGCCCGCGGGTGTTGATCGTGAGCTGGAACTGTTGGCCCTTCGGAACGGGCTGCTGGCCGATTTGCCCCGCTGCGACCTGGATGTTTTGCGCGCCGATCGCGCTCACGACGTCGGCCGCGGTCAGGTTGAGCGCGGCGAGTTTCTCCGGGTCCAACCACGCCCGCATACTGTAGTCGCGCTGGCCCAGGTACCCCACCCCGGCCACCCCGGGGAGCCGGCCGAGTTCGTCGCGGATCTCGATCGTGGCGTAGTTGCTCAGTTCGAGATCGCGGTACCGGTCGTTGGTGGAAACGAGGTTCACGATCATGAGCGTGCTCGGCGACTGCTTCTTGACCGTGATCCCCTCGCGCTGGACGAGCGTGGGGATGACCGGCTGCGCGAGGCTCACGCGGTTCTGCACGAGCACCTGGGCCATGTCCGCGTTGGTGCCCAACTTGAACGTGACGGTGAGCGTGTACGTTCCGTCGTTGGTGCATTGCGAGGACATGTACATCATGCCCTCGACCCCGCTCACCTGCTCCTCAACGGGCGCGGCCACGGTGTCGCGCATGGTCAGCGCGTTCGCGCCGGGATACGACGCGGTGACGACTACAGTTGGCGGCGTGACTTCGGGGTACTGCGCGACGGGCAAATTGAATACGGCCACGGCCCCCGCGAGCGTGATGACGATCGACAGCACCGCCGCGAAGATGGGCCGGTCGATGAAGAAGTGGGAAATCACGCCCGAAGTCCTCCGTCGTTAACTGAGCCGAGGATTACCGCTCCCACTTCACGTGCCCCTTGATCCACCGCCACGCGGGAGGAATCACGTTCGCCAGCACCGCGCCGGAAACTCCGCCGACAATTTCCGCCCACAGGGATTTGCCAAGCTGTAGCCCCACGAGCACGTGAGCCACCGTGTACCCCAGTAGCGCGCCGAGCAGCCCCGCGCCCGCCCCGCGGCTCAGAGTTTCGGAAAAGACCTTGGAATCCACGCCGCGCTGAATGAGGTCGAAAAACACGGGCGTGAGGAATACCCCAAAGAGCGTAACGCCGAGCATGCCACTGAACACCGCGATGCCCAGGCTCCGGCGCATTTCTGCACCAGCGCCCGATGCGACCACGAGTGGCAGCACGCCCAGGATGAACGCGAGCGAGGTCATCAGGATGGGCCGGATGCGCAACCGCGACGCTTCGAGAGCGGCCTCGCGCCGCGGTTTCCCCTCGCGGTGCAGCACCTCGGCGAACTCGACGATGAGAATGGCGTTCTTACACGCCAACCCCACCAACACTACCAATCCAATTTGCACGAACACGTCTACGGCCTTGTGCGCGAGGAGCACGCCACCGATCGAGCACAGCAGACACAACGGGACGACCAGAATGACGGCGAGCGGAAGTGCCCAGCTTTCGTACAGGGCTGCCAGTGCCAGGAACACGAACACGACCGCGAGCGCGAACACGTAGATCGCGGTGTTCCCGGCACGCAACTGGAGGTACATCAGCTCGGTCCACTCGATGCTCATCGAGCGCGGGAGCGTCTGCTCGGCGGCCGCGTTGACCGCGTTGATCGCTTCCCCGGAACTGACCGCGGGGGGCACGTTCCCGCTCACCGCGGCCGAGGTGTAGAGGTTGTACCTCGTCACCGACACTGGGCCGTTGATCTCGCGGAGTTGCACGAGCGTGCCCAGTGGCACCATTTCGCCCCACTTGTTACGCACCTGAAGCAGGTTCACGTCTTCGATCCGCGTGCGGTAGCGCCCCTCGGCCTGGAGTGTCACCTGCCAGTGGCGGCCGAACTCGTTGAAGCTGCTCGCGTAGAGCGACCCGAGGTAGATCTGCATCGCCTGGTTCACGTCGTTGAGCGGCACGCCGAGCGCTTGCGCTTTGGTCCGGTCGACGTCGAGGTACAGTTGCGGCGTCTTCGAGCGGAACTGCGTGAGTACCCCCACGGTCGCGGGGTTCGGTTGGAGCTTGCCGACGACCGCGTCCGTTTGCTTCTGGAGTTCAGCAAGCCCGATCCCACCGCGATCCTGCACCATCACTTTGAAGCCGCTCGCCACACTCAACCCGGGCACCGGGGCCGCGCCGAAGATTTTGACGTCCGCATCACGGATCTCGCGGGCGAAGTCCTTGCGCAGCTTCGCCATGATTGCGTCGGCCGTGAGGTCCGGGCGCTGGCGCTTCTCAAACGGATCGAGGATGAGGAACACGGTGCCGAAGTTCGAGCTGTTCGCCGACATGAGCAGCGACATGCCCGCCGCAGACGCGGTGTGCTGCACGCCGGGCGTGTTCAGCGCGAGCTGGTCCACGCGCGCCATGATCTCTTGCGTGCGTTCCAGCGAGGCCGAGTCGGGCAACTGGATGCTGACGATGAGCCGGCCCTGGTCCTGGTCGGGGACGAAGCCGGTGGGCGCCTTCTGGAAAACCCAGTACGTCGCGACGAGCAACCCGCCATACAAAACGAGCACGATCAGACTGAGCCGGAGTAACCAACCCACCGTTGCTGTGTACATCCGCGTGCCGAACTCGAAGCCGTTGTTGAACAGTCGGAAGAACCAGCCGAGAGTGAAATCCAACCCCCGCGTCAGGTAGTCGCGGCTCCCTTCTCGCTTCCGCATAAGGATCGCTGCAAGTGCCGGGCTGAGGGTGAGCGAATTGAGTGCAGAGAACACCGTGGAGGCGGTGATCGTGACTGCAAACTGGCGGTAGAACTGGCCCGTAATACCGCCCACGAATGCACACGGCACGAACACGGCGCACAACACTAGCGCGATCGCGACGACCGGCCCCGTCACCTCTTCCATCGCCTTGTACGCGGCTTCACGCGGCTCAAGACCTTGTTCGAGCCAGCGCTCGACGTTCTCGACCACCACGATCGCGTCATCGACCACGATCCCGATCGCCAGCACCAAACCGAACAGGGAGATGTTGTTGACCGTGAACCCGAGCGCGAGCATCACGGCAAAAGTGCCCATGATCGCGACCGGTACTGCAACGAGCGGGATCACCGCGGCGCGCCAGTTCTGCAAGAACAGCAGCACGACGAGGGCGACGAGCGCGATCGCCTCGAACAGCGTTTGCACCACGTCCTGGATCGACTCGCGGATGAACGGCGTCGTATCGTAGGCGATCTGGTACTCGATCCCGTCCGGGAACCGTCCCTTCAATTCGTCCATTTTCATGCGGACACGCTCGGCCACGTCCAATGCGTTCGCGCCGGGGAGCAGGTGGATCGCCAACCCGACTGACGGCTTGCCATCGAACGTCGCGCCGTTCGTGTAGGACTGCGACCCGAGTTCGAGCCGCGCCACGTCGCGCAAACGCACGATGGCGGCAGAGGGCGTCGTTCCACCGTCCAGAGATCCGCCGTTGAGCGCGCTGGTCCCGGCGGTTCCGCCGGTCACGGGCGCGGTTCGCGTCGCGCTGGCAGAAGAACTCATCCCGGACACAGCCGTGCCCAACGGTGAATTCGCGGGCATTCCGCTCCCGTTGTCCGTCACGTCCGAGGTCGTTCCGGTCGGATCGGTCGAACTGGTTGCCCCCGAAGCTCCGGCCGAAGACGACATGCTGAGTGCCGGGCCGGTCGTGGCGGGACCGATGGCGAGAGTCGCTGAGCCGGTGGCGGAACTGCCCGGGGACGCATTCGTGACGTAACTCGGGAAACTGAACGTCGCCGGCATCGACGAGGAGCCGGTGGAACTTGTTGCACTCGTCGTTGTGGGGAATATGGCGCTCAGGTTCGGGGCATCGCCCAGCGTTCCGGTGTTGGTCGCCGCACCTCCAGTGAAGCTGCCGCCGAGCGTACCGGCTGATCGCGCGCCGCTCCCGGTACTCGTGCTCGCGATCAGGGCCTGTGGCCGGCTGGCTCGTCCGGCTTTGATGATGATGTCGCCGAACTCGTCCTCCGCGACCAATCGGCCGCGCGTGTCGAGCGTGAGCTGGAACGCTCGCCCGCCCACGCTGGGCGGAAGTCCGATCTGTCCGGGAGCGGCCTCTTTGTTTTGTGCCCGAATCGACGCCGCCACATCGGTCGCGGTCAGTCCACGGGCGGCCAACTTTTGCGGGTTCAACCACGCGCGCATGCTGTAGTCGCGCTGCCCGAACACGTTAATGTCCGATACCCCATCAATGCGCAGTAACTCGTCGCGCACGTTCACCGTGGCGAAGTTGCTCATGTAGATGATGTCGTACCGGTCGTCGGGCGAGTAAAAGCTGATGACCTGCAAGATGTCCGGCGTCTTCTTGCGGATCGTGATGCCCTGGAGCTGGACCTCAGAGGGGAGTTGCGGCATCGCGAGCATCACCCGGTTCTGGACCATCACCAGTGCGGTGTTCAGGTCCGTTCCGATCTCGAACGTGACGCTCAGCGAGTACGAGCCGTCGTTGCCGGACTGCGAGGACATGTAGAGCATGCCCTCGACGCCGTTCACCTGCTGCTCGATCGGCGCGGCGACGGTGTCGGCGACGACTTGGGCACTCGCCCCAGGGTAGCTGATCGAAACCGAAATCGACGGCGGGCTGATCTCCGGGTACTGCGCGACCGGCAGGTTAAGGAGCGCCAGCACCCCCGCCAGCGTGATGACGATCGACAGGACCGATGCGAAAATCGGTCGGTCGATAAAGAAGCGTGAGAACACGGTCGGTCCTCACTGTTTGGGGGGAGCGGGCGCGCTGGGATCTTGCGCCGGCGCGCCGGGAACTGGCATCGCGGTCTGTTCGGGATCGATTTCCATTTTGGGCTTCAACTGTTGGAGCGCGCCGACCACGACCCAGTCCGTCGGCTTCAGCCCCTCTTCGATCACCCGCAACCCGTCATCCTGTAACGCGCCAGCCTTGACGCGGCGGTACTCGATTTTGCGTTCCTCATTCACCACGTAGGCGTACTTCTGCCCCTGGTCCGAACCAAGCGCCCGGTCCACAACGAGGAGCGCCGGGCGCGGTTGACCGATGGGCACCCGGATGCGCACGAACATGCCCGGGGAGAGCAGTCGGCTCCCCTTCTCCGGTTTCGGGTTCGGGAAGATCCCGCGAACCGCGATCGTCCCCGTGGACGGGTTAACGACGTTGTTGACGAAGTCGATCGTCCCCTGGTGCGGGAACCCGGTTTCCCCCTCCAATCCCATCGCGACCGGGAGTTCGGTTCTTTGCGCGGGAACCTGAATCTTGCCCTGGTTGATGGCCGTTCGGACCCGCAGGAGCGTGCGCTCGTCCAGATCAAAATAGGCGTACATCGGGTCGACCGAAACGACCGTCGTCAGCAGCGTGGAATCCTGGTTAATCAGGTTGCCGAGCGTGTAATAATACCGGCTCACCTGTCCGCTGATCGGCGCGCGAACCTGCGTGAAACTCAAGTTCAGGTCGTACAGTTTGACCGAGGATTTGGCCGCTTCGATCCGCGCGTTCGCCTCATCGACCGTTGCTTTTGCCGTATCGAGATCCTGCTTGCTCCCGGCCCCCTTATCGAACGTGTCCTTCGCCCGCGCGTAGTTCGCTTCGGCGAGTTTGAGCTGCGCTTCGCCCAGTTTCACTTGGCTCTGGGCCTGCTCCAGTTGAGCCTTGTACGGGCGCGGATCGATCTCGAAGAGGAGATCACCTTCCCGGAGCCGCGCCCCGAAGATCGTGGACGGCCCCCGAACGATATCGCCTTCCTTAAACGGGGAGCGAACCAGGTACCCGGTGACGCGGGCGCGGATACCGACCGCCTGGACCGCGTCGGTTCGTCCGGTGTACTCAACGAATTCTGTGACTTCGCGCTGAACGGGATGGCTAACCGGCACCACCGGTTGTGTGGGACCAGCTTGTTGAGCCGGCTTCTGGCGACAGCCAGCGGTGAATGCGATGAGTAGCGCCCCCAGACACGATCCGCCCCAAAGCGCCCGTTTCGACATGGTAGCTCCACGTTCGACCGCTCCGCTTCGCCCCGTTCCGAAGATACCGCGTGGCGCGATCCAGTCCAACATCGCACCGGACCGGCAGACCGCTTTTGACGAGCATTGTCGCGGGGGTGCGTACTGCCGTGCGGAGAGTCGCGAGTTTGAAAGCAACACTCGTGCCGGCAGCACGGAATGAACGTGAGGAGACCGAACCGGCGGGGCCACGCCGGCCTTGTACTTATGGCGAATCCCCGTGTGACTTGACTCTCCCTGAAACCAACACTACTCACGCGCAACACGTGTCTTGGGCCTCACAAATTTTCTTTCCGCAACGGACACTGCAATTCGGTGCCCGGTCCGACACAATATCTCCCCTTTACTCTCAAGGAGGACGGACCGGTGCCACTTTTCGGCGCTCACCTTTCGATCAGTCGCGGGCTGCACAACGCGATCTCCGCAGCATCCGCGCTCGGGTGCGATACCGTCCAGATCTTCACCAAAAATGCCAGCAAATGGACCGCAGAACTGCTTTCTCCGGAAGCCATCACTCAGTTTCGCCGGGCGGCTAGTGCGTCACGCCTCAAGCACCTGACTGCGCACGACTCGTACCTCATCAACCTCGCGTCGCCGGATACTTCGGTCTACGCGAAATCGGTCGAAGCGTTCGTGGATGAGCTGGAACGTGCCGAAGCGCTCGGGCTGGACTACCTCGTCACGCACCCGGGGGCACACACCGGCAGTGGTGAAGACGCAGGGCTGGCTCGTGTGATCGAAGGGTTCGAGGAGGTTCACGCGCGCTGCGCCGGTTTCAACGTGCGCGTGTTGATCGAAACGACTGCGGGACAAGGAACGTCGCTCGGGCACCGGTTCGAGCACATCGCCACGATCCTCGATCGCGCGAAGTGCGCCGACCGTATGGGCGTGTGCCTCGATACGTGCCACATCTTCGCGGCCGGGTACCCGCTCGGCTCAGATTCGGATTACCGGAGCACGTTTCAGCAGTTCGACGACCTCGTCGGCCTTGATCGACTGAAGTTGTTTCACGTCAACGATAGCGCGAAGGCACTGGGCAGTCGCGTGGACCGGCACGCGGGTATCGGGTTGGGGGAGATCGGCCCCGAAGCGTTCCGCCGGCTCGTGACCGACCCGCGGTTCCTCGATCGCCCCATGATCCTCGAAACGCCCAAGAAAAACGATGACGGTGACGAGATGGACGCAGTCAACCTCGCGCTACTGCGCAAGTTCGCCGCGAACGGTATCGCGCGTGCCGGGTGATCGCGGCGCGGATTCTTCAGAAGCGTGTCAAGACCAGTTTCCTGCGCGCCGATGAATGGTGTGTTGAGGTTGTCGGCCCACAAACTGGTGCCGACAACCGAAGCGAGGACTCGCACATCACCCGGTCCCCAGCCCGGCGGTGTGCGATCAGGTTGGCGGGAATGGCTTTTGGCGGGTCGCGATCCGGTAGCCCCCTGTTGCCGTGAATCCGCCCGCGGAAACCGTGTCCGGTGGATCGGGTGCTCGGCCCCCGACGACCTCGGTCCCGGACGTTCCCGCCGCCAAACGGTCGGCTCCGGCGCTTATGATTCTCACCAAGGCACGGATCACGGGCACGACGCCTGTGGCCCCTGCCCAACGTACTTGCTCCCGCCGGAGCCGACCGACCCGTCCTCCCGCACCTCATCTCACTTGACCAAAGCTGCTCCCGTCGTATCCCATCTCCGCGACGCCGCGCACTCGCTCGGACCGCGGCTCTACGGTCGCCGAACGAATTCCTCTATCAAACACAGCTCCCAAATGAGCACTATTCGCGCTCTCAAAGCCCGCGAGATCCTGGACAGCCGCGGGAACCCGACCGTCGAGGTCGAAGTTCACCTGACGTGCGGCACGTTCGGGCGCGCGGCGGTCCCGAGCGGGGCCAGCACCGGCGCTCACGAGGCGGTCGAACTGCGCGACGGCGACAAGAAGCGCTATCTCGGGAAGGGCACGCTCTCCGCAGTGCGCAACGTGATCGACACGATCGCACCCGCAATCACCGGGATGAAGGTCTACGACCAGTCCGCGATCGACCGGAAGATGCTCGAACTCGACGGCACCCCGAACAAGGCCAAGCTCGGCGCGAACGCGATCCTCGGCGTGTCGATGGCCGCGGCCCACGCCGCCGCGAACGCCCTCGAACAACCGCTGTACCGCTACGTCGGGGGCACGAGCGCGTGCGTGCTGCCCGTTCCGCTGATGAACATCCTCAACGGCGGGAAGCACGCCGACAGCACCGTGGACTTCCAGGAGTTCATGATCGTGCCCGTCGGGGCGAAGAGCTTCCGCGAGGGCCTGCGGATGGGCGCGGAGGTGTTCCACAGCCTGAAAAAGGTGCTCCACGACAAGGGGCTGAACACCGCGGTCGGTGACGAGGGCGGGTTCGCACCGAACATCCCGTCCGCCGACGACGCGCTCGCGACGATTTCGACCGCGATCGAGAAGGCCGGCTACAAGGTTGGCGACCAGATCGCCTTCGCGCTCGACGCGGCCTGCACCGAGCTGTTCGAGGAAGCGAAGCACCAGCACAAGAAGGAAGGGTACTGCTTCTTCAAGAGCGACCCGAAGAAGGTCATTTCGTCCGACGAGATGATCGACCTGTGGGCCGGGCTGTGCGCGAAGTACCCGATCATCTCGATCGAGGACGGCCTTTCGGAAGACGATTGGGCCGGCTGGAAGAAGCTGACCACGAAGCTCGGCGCGAAGGTGCAGCTCGTCGGCGACGATCTGTTCGTCACGAACACGGAGCGCCTGAACCGCGGGATCGCGGAAGGGTGCGGGAACAGCATTCTGGTGAAGGTCAACCAGATCGGCACGCTGACGGAAACGCTCGACGCGGTCGAAACGGCGAAGCGCAACAAGTTCACCGCGATCATGAGTCACCGCAGCGGCGAAACCGAGGACGTGACCATCGCGGACCTCGCGGTTGCCACGAACTGTGGGCAGATCAAGACCGGTTCGGCGAGCCGCACCGACCGCATCGCGAAATACAACCAGCTCCTGCGAATCGAGGAACAGCTCGGCTCGGCCGCCGTCTATGGGTGGGAGCTGCGCCGGTCGTAAGGCGCGGGGCGAGTCGTAAAGTCGCCACGCGACCCTCTCGGTCTCCGACTTTACGACTCGCGCCCTTGTGACCTTTGTCGGTGAGACCATGCCCTCAATTCTCAGTGACCCCCCGCCCGTTTTGTACCTCATCCTCGCTGTCGCACTCGCTGTGACGGGCGCAATCGCGGCCAAGCGGCAGGACCGCAAATCCGCGATACCGTTTGGGATCGCGGCGCTTCTCCTGCTACTCGTGCTCCTGATTGACAGGCTGTACGACAGCCCGCGCGAGGAGGCGGTGCGCCGGCTCACGGAAATGGGTGCGGCCGCGAACGCGAAGAACCCGGACACATTCGTCAAGCAGGTCGCTGACAAAGTGAGCGTGCAGACGGATACGAACCAGACGAAAGTCGCAACGCGGGACGAACTCAAGAAGTCCGCATTTTGGGGAATGCTCCGGCAGTTCCAGGTAGCGGTGACCGTATCGGGCTTTTCTCGTGACGACGTGAAAGTAATCGACGATAACACGATCGAACTCGGATTCATCGCCAAGGCCGAGGCCGAAGGGAAAACGGTTCCGGTTTACATGCGGGCGACGTTCGGTAAACAGTCGGATGGCTCATTTAAGTTGACCGCACTCAAGGCGTTCGAGTTCATCGATCGCACCAAGGTATTCTCGATCCCCAACTTCCCGTAACGGATCGCGAATCGGCCACGGGTGAGCACCGAGAACGCGAATTCAAGCAGAGAGCAGAGAAAAAACTTTGACAGGATTAACGGGATAAACAGGATTGGAATTGAGAACGCAGTCAGGTCCGAATGCTGATCCGCGCGTATCTGCGTTCATCCGTGGCGAATTTTGTTTGTCTCATCAGGTTGTGCGGACCTCTTCATGTTCAGACTCACGCTTCGCGCGTCTTCCGCCATTCCCCTCGAAGTTGAGGGCATCACCCCAGATAAGGTTGCGGGATTATCGGTTCTGGAAGTGGCGAAATTGCCGATCCAGTACGGAAATCGTTCGGAGCCGCTCGGCGAGTTCTTCGAGGTAATTCCCGACCCGTACCGAATGGCGGATTTGCATTTCTCGGGTGATACGCGGAACGTGAAGTACATCGGCGCCGGGATGACGCGCGGGAGAGTTTTTGCAGAAGGACGGGTCGGGTTACACGCGGGCGCGCGGATGAGCGGTGGGTCACTGATTCTCGATTTCAGCGCTGCGGGCTGGCTCGGTGCCGAGATGCGCGGCGGAACGATCGAGGTTCGCGGGTCCGCGGGCGATCAGGTGGGGGCCGCGTACCGCGGGTCGCGCCGCGGGATGACGGGTGGAACGATCTACGTTCGCGGTTCGGTCGGTGACGAACTCGGGTTACTCATGCGCCGCGGATCGATCATCGTGGAGGGTGCGTGTGGTGAGTTCGCGGGTGCGTCCATGATCGCGGGGACGCTCGTGCTGCTCGGCGACGTCGGCGAGCGCTGCGGCGCCGGTATGAAACGCGGAACCATTCTCACGACGCGCGAACCGCTCTTGCCGCCGTCGTTCCGCTTCTCGTGTGATTACAAACCGTCTTTTCTACCGCTATATCTCCGCCAGCTTCGAGAGACGGGGGTGAACTTCCCGTCTGCGTTCGGTGTCGGAACAGTGCGCTGCTTCCGGGGCGACCTCCTTGCTGGTGGAAATGGTGAGGTGCTTGTCGGAGGGTAGCGAGGGGTTCGGAGGCGCACGATGACGGACGCAGTTTCATCCGTTCAAACGGGATACGATCGCTGGGCAGAAGTCTACGATCACGATGGGAATCCGCTCCAGGGGCTTGAAGAACCCGTTGTACGGGCCACAGTGGGCGAGGTGAATGGCCTGCGCGTGCTCGATCTCGGGTGCGGTACCGGGCGCCACTCGCTGTGGCTCGCGGAACGCGGAGCGGTCGTTACCGCAGTGGATTTTTCCGAAGGTATGCTGGCTGAAGCGCGGCGCAAACCGGGTGCGGACGCGATCACCTTCATCGCCCATGATTTGCGCACGTCACTCCCGTTCACGGCCGAATTCGATCTGGTTGTGAGCGGGTTGGTGTTGGAGCACTTACGCGATTTGAATCACTTCTTTGCAGAAGCGCGGCGCGTACTGAAACCGGGTGGTCGGGCGGTCATTTCAGCGATGCACCCTGCCATGTTCCTCCGCGGAACGCAGGCACGATTCACCGATCCGAGTTCGGGCGAACTGGTGGTGCCGGGGAGCGTTCCGCACTCGGTTGCGGCGTTTGTAATGGCTGCGGTCCGGGCCGGCTTTTCGATCTCGAATGTGGAAGAGTTCGCTCCCAGTACGGAATTCGCCGCTCGCTATCCGCGTGCGTCCAAGTATGTTGATTGGCCGATGCTCGTGGTGCTGGAATTGACCGCGTGATCGGAAGAATAGTGCGGTGCGGCTCACTTTCGAGTGAGGAGGAGGCTTGCTGCTCACCAGCGCGCCACCTATTTTGAGTGAGTCGCGGCCAAGTGGCGGAATGGCAGACGCACTCGATTCAAAATCGAGCGCCGCAAGGCGTGTGGGTTCGAGTCCCACCTTGGCCACCTAAACACTCGGGTGAAGTGCGACGGGATTGGGTAGTGGTGGTTACGCCTTTCAATTAAGCGTCTCAACCACCACTACCCGATCCCGTCGTGTTCCGCTTTGGTCAGAACACTTTCATTAACACCGGTCGGCTCACACCAACGGGTGCCGAACACAAGTCGTTAGCTGCCCGGTTTGGCACCGGCTTCTATTTCCTTCAACAACGCATCGACCGCGGCGTCCATTTGTTTCCCGCGGACGCCCCGGTACCGGATCGTCCCCTTGTGGTCCAGTACGAAGATCGTCGGGTAGTGCTGGATGTGGAGCGCCTTGAGCAACTTCCGCTCGTCGCCGCCGCCCCACCAGTGCGCCCACGGCATGTCCGCGGTCTTCAGGAACTCGGTTAGCACCTTCTTCTCGTTGTCCCCGCTCACACTCAGTAGGACGAACGGCTTGTCTTTCAATCGAGCGACCAGTTCACGTTCGTGCGGGATCATCGCTTTGCACGGGCCGCACCATGTCGCCCAAACGTCGAAGACCACGACCTTACCCCGGTAGTCGGACACCTTCACCGACTTGCCGTCCATTCCCTCTCCGGTGACGTCCGGGAACGGCTTGCCGACGGCCAAATCGACCACCTCGGGAAGCATCGACTTTGCCCACGCATCGGCGGTCCCGAGTCGGCCGCCGAGGTTGGCCCCGGCGAAGTCTTCGATGATTCGCCGCAGGATCGCTTCCGCTTCGGCACTCGCTGCGGCCGAGGCTGCGGGGGTGTCGCCCCGCTCGGTCAGGCGGATCGCGTTGTTGGCGAGCACGACCGCGGCCTTCGCACGAGTCACCCGGTCCGGGTGAACGGCAATCACTCGCTCGGCGAACGGGTGGACGGCGGGGCGCTGAATCGTCGGCCGGTCCAGTAACTTGCCGACCCCCGGCGCGGTCGCGAACCGCTCGGCCATTTGCCGGAATGCGTCGGCCCCTTCGGGCGAATCCTGGCCCGTCATGGCGATGAACGCCAGCGCCTCCAGCGCGATCTCATCGGCCGGCCCCTCGTTTGCGATAGCCAGCGCACGGGGGGCGAAGTCGCGCATCTTTGGCAGGGCCGCTTCGTAAGCCTTCATTTGCTGTTCCGGTGTGCCGGTACGGGGCAACTGCATTGCGCTCGAGTTCTGCTTGGCGTACTCCGCGCGCAGCGCCTTCAGCCGGTCCTCGCGCCCGGTCGGTGCGGGGGCGGCGTCGGTGTGGGCCTTCAACTTGGCGGCCGGCACACCGGCTTCGATCAACAGCGCATTTACGGCTTCGTCCAATCGACTATCGCGAACCTCCTTGAACCGAATCACTCCCTTGCCGTCGATCACATAGATCGTCGGGAAGTGGCTGATCTTGTACGCCTCGGTCATGCCACCGTCCGGGCCGTTGAACCAGTGCTCCCACGGCATCGGCGTGTCCTTCAGGAAGTCAGTCACGACCTTCGGTTCCGCGTCGAAGCTGACGCTGACCAGTGCGAACGGCAGGTCCTTGAGTCGGGCGACCATCTCCCGCTGGTGCGGGATCATCTTCCGGCACGGAATGCACCCGGTGGTCCACACGTCCAGGACGACGACCTTCCCGGTGTAGTCGCTCAGCTTCACCGGCTTCCCGGCGAGGTCGCGGCACTCAATGGCCGGGGCCGTCTTCCCGGGCACGAGGTTCTTGATGACGTGCCGCACGGATTCCACTCTGCGTGCGAACTTCTTGGCCTGTTCCTCGTTAGCCCCGGCCATGTCTTTTTCGGCCCGGGTCAACAGTGCTTCGGCTTCGGTCAGCAGCTTCGGCACGTCGGCACGCGGAGTCACGGGGTTACCCACAGCCCGGTCGATCGCCTGCACCGCCTGCAAGCGAGCGGACGCGGCTTCGGTTGGTGTCATGTCGGCCAGCACGCTGGCCAGCAGTTCGCGTGCTTTGGGCTCGGTCGGGTACAGGCCGAAGTACGTGGCAAGGTGTCGCCGAATCGCGGTAGCGTCAGCCGAATTGGGCGCGTCTGCCAGTGCCTTCTGTTCGCGTTCGAGCAGCGGGAGCAGAGCGCTGAACGGCGGTTGTTCGCCGTCCAGAGTTTTAGCTGCACTTGCGGCCTTGCTCCGCGCAACCTGGAAATCGATCGAGTGTTTCTTGAAGTCGAACGTACCGGCCGGGTTGTCCCCCGGCGCAGCCGTCAGCGCAACCGTCAACAGAAGCGGTGTGAAGTTCATTTCGGTTACCCGGAATCTTGGGTCGTGTGAGAACGGGCGGGAGCGGCGCGGCGATCATGTGACTGCCGCGCGGAAGTGAGACGCAACTCGGTACTCGGGTGGTTAGTCGATCGTGGCGAAGTCGCCCCCGGCCCGGGTGATGAGGGCCATCATTTCGGGGGCGGTAATGCCGTCGCGCAAGTAGCGCACCGATCCGTCGCACATGGCCACGTTCAGCCCGCCGGTGTGGAGGGAGTACATGCCGATGTAGTTGTTGACATTAATCATGTTCGGCCCGAACGCCTTGCTGACCGTCGGGAACCCGGTCCATTTGCCGTCCGGGTTGGTCCCGCGGGGTTGAGTCGCTTGCTGAGCCGCCCAGCCGATGCCGCCGAGGTTGTTCGCCAGATACACGGACCGGCCGGTGTAGTAGTCCGGGCGCGCGGTGAGTTCGTAGAGCATGATCGTGTTCGACGAGCCGTCCTGGAACTGGAGCAACCGGTTGTACTTGGGCGCACCCTTGTAGTTGATCCCCTGCGAGTTCGCGAGGCACCCGTCGAACACGCCGGACGGCGGGGCGGGGAGGCCGTAGCCGGCCGGGGCCGCGTTCGTCATCACCGCGGACATTCGGGACGGGGAGGCGTAGTCCATTGCCGCGCCGGTGTTGTACAGCGGGTCGAGCCGGTCCGACTGACCCGACGGGCACTGGAACGTCGAAACTTTGTTCTTGTTGAGCGTGGCGTTCACGTCGTCGGAGTACCCGCGGTCGAAGTTCCACTGGGAGCGGATCGCTTCCTGCTCCAGGTACGGGAGGATCTGCACCGGCCAGTTCACGATGACCGTTCCCGAGTACCCGGTCACGGTCTTCTGCATCGTCGAAACCGGGAACCCTTCCATCGCCGAGTGGTGGTTGTGGAACGCGAGCCCGATCTGCTTCATGTTGTTGGAGCACTTGATGCGCGCGGCGGCCTCGCGCACCTTCTGCACCGCGGGCAGGAGGAGCCCGATGAGAATCGCGATAATCGCGATCACGACGAGCAACTCGATCAGCGTGAACGCGCCCGGTGACGAGAGCCGGGTGCGGCGGACCGGAATGAACTTTGGCACAGCAACCTCTCCGTAAGGATAAATAGTTCCCAGGCCCGGGCGGGTGGCCGCCGGGATGGAAGGCTTCGTCGGACTAAACGATCTAAAACCCGGGTCCGGGGAGATAAAACGGACCCAGCAACTACTGGCCGTTCGCGGTTACGAATCGGCCACGGGGTGGGTGCTCTCGGTACACGTCGTCATTGCTGCTCTCATCGCACAAGGAGTCGGCGCAGCGCGGCCGCCGCGTCTCGACTTGGGATGTTGCCGTCGGTTCGCGCGGCCAATTCTTCAAGCACGGTTTTGGCGGCCGGTGAGCCGACTCGTTCGAGGGCCACGACTGCCCGTGTTGCGGACGGGCCGGTTTCCGTGCGGAGCTGCTGCGCGATCACCGGTACCATCGCAGGAATGGCTGCCTCGAACGTCGCTCGGTGGGCCGCCGCGGGGTCGACGCTGGTGAGATCGCGCCACACTTCGTCTGTACTGCGTGTGGTGCGAACGTCGGTCGGAGTCGGAGCGATCCAGATCAACCCGGTCCCATCGAACCCGCCCGACGCGATCCGGGTACCGTCCGGCGAGAACAGGACGGCCAGCGCCCGCCCTTTATGCCCCCGGTACGCACGCAGTTCTTTTCCGTTTGCCAGATCCCACACCCGTAAAGAACCGTCCTCGGCGGCTGCGGCCAGCAGGCGGCCGTTGGGTGAGAAGGCCAGCGCGTGCAGCGGTCCTGCTCCCGGAGGAGTGGGCAGTCGGTAGCCTTTCTCGGTATTCACCTCGGTCACGATCAGGGATTGGGAGCCGTCCGCGTCCTTCCCGGCCGATGCCAGCCACCGCCCGTCTGCCGACAACTTGACGACGTGCAGTGAGTTACGGTCCCGGTACTTGGGGAGCAGGGGGACGGTGGCCCGGTGTGTCCCGGTTTCTGTATCCCACACCTCGACCGCGTTTTTACCGAACGGAAGCCGGAGTAGCGTGCCGCCGTCGGCCGAGAACTGGAGAACGGCGGGGTTGGTGTGTGCTGGGATCAACCGGCGCGCCTCCTGTCCAGTCGCTCGGTTGACAAGCGTAACCACGGTCGGAGTGCCCCACGCGATCCACCGCCCGTCCGGAGACGCGGCCCCGTTCGCCGCGCCGGTTTGCCACACGTCGGCGGGAATCGGCACCCGGTCGGCCGCGACCCCGCTCCCCACATCCCACGTCGTGGCCCGCAGCGTGCGATCGGCCGGCGTCGGGAACTGAATCACGGTCGGCCCGGTCGCGTCCGGGAATACGACCTCGCGCGCCGCGACTTCGCCCTCATCGTTCCCGGCGAGCGGGGCGGCCGGTACCCCCGAACCGACCGCCCACGATCGCCCCGCAGTCCCGTGCAGTGTGGTGAGCGTGCCCCCATCCGGTGAGAACGCCAGTGATTGCACCGCACCGTGGATGCGACCGTGTGGCCCGGCTTGTCGCCCGGCCACCACGTCCCAGATCCACACCTGTCCGCCCCGCGCGACCGCAGCAAAGAACCGCCCGTCGCGCGAGAACCGCCAGCCGAAGATGTCGACCTGCCGGTCCACGATCGCCAGTTCGCTAATTGCTCCACTCGCTCGAACCGCATTGCCCGTCACCGAATCCCGGACCGTGACCTTGCCGCCAGCCAGTTCCGCGAGTGCGGTCCCGTCCGGGGTCGGTGCGAGAATCGAATGCAGCCCGCGGTCCGTCCAGTGCCCGGTTTCGCGGCCGGTTTCCAGATCGAAGAGCCTTGCCTGGCGCTCGCCCCGGGCATCGGTAACAACCACGCTTCCGCCGATGAACGCGAACCGTCGAATGGGACCGGTCGCGGCCGAAGGCGTCTTTCGCGGTAGGCCGGTTGCCAGATCCCACAGCAGTAACCGATAACCGTCACCGATGCCGTTCGTCACGCGGCCCGCGCCCAAACCGCCCAGCACCTTCCCGTCCGGACTGAACGCCAACCCGTGAACCACACCGCCGGTAAGTGTTTGGAGTTCCCGACCTGTTGCGACGTCGAACAGGCGCACGACCTTCGACGCGGCATCACCGACAGCTATGGTTCGGCCGTCCGGAGCGAACGCCACAGCCGTTACGCGCCAACCGGTACCCACTTTTGAAGTCCACGACCACAGCGTCGTTGCGGCGGCCGGGTTCGCGACGTTCAGCAGCCGCACTTCGTCCGTTCCACAGACGGCCAGAATTCGACCGTCCGGATCGAGCGACAGTTGATGACTGCGTACCGGGGCCGCTAACCGGTGAAGTTCTTTGCCGGTGTCGATGTCCCAGACCGAAACGACCGAGCGGCCGTGGACCGAAGCAACAGTGCTGCCCCCTGGCAGAAAGACGACGTCACCCGCTCCGCCGCCCTCCCCTCGCATCCGAAGCGTCCCGATACGAGCGACCGCTCCATCCGGGAGCGGGTCACCGAGCCGGTCGAGCCGCGGACCGATCGGACTCAGCGTGACGACGGGCGTTTCAATCGCAGGCGAAACTGCGTTCGGAACGGTCGCGCGAGCAGTCAGCCCGGCGCCGACGGCTCCGGCCAACGCGATCGCGGACAATACGGCCACGTACTTGACCGTGCGCCCCCACCGCATCGACGCGAGCACGGTGTCGGCAACGACCGACGAACCACCCACGAACCCGCTCGTCACCGCCTGAACAGTTCGCGCGACCAACCCGGGCGGCATCGCCGAAGCCGGTTGGATCAGGGCCGTGAACAGCACCGCCAGCCCCGCGGCCGGAACCAGTCCCCGACGCGACAGTCGGTCGCGGAGCAGTTCGCACCCCTGCGTGACCCGCCGGCAGATCGTCGGGACCGAGCACCCGAGTGCTTTGGCGGCTTCGGCGTAAGTCTGTTGCTGCAAGTGGCACAGAACGACCGGGCGCCGGTACTTCTCCGGCAACCGACCGATTTCTTCGTCGAGCGCGGTCACGAGTTCGGGGTCGGCAATAACGGGTGCTGCAACGGCGGGTGTCTCGCCCACGGAAACCTCCCGCCGTCGCTGGTTCTGGCGGTACACGAGTGCGGCCGAGCGGCGCGCGACCTGATGGAGCCAGGGCGCGAGCGGTCCCCGACCGGTCAGGCCGTCGGCCTGCTTAGCGAGGGCGAGAAACGTCGCTTGGAAGGCGTCTTCGGCGTCCTGGGATTGGCGCAACGAGCGGCTGCACACGCCCCAAACGAGGGGCGCGAACCGCTCGGTCAGGGTGGCGAACGCCTCCTGATCGCCGGTCGTGGCGTACCGGTGCAGCAACTCGGCTTCCGCCTCTGGATTTGAGGCAGTCAACCGGGCCACCCATCCCGTCACGGTCTTGGAAATCGTCCCGGACATCGCAAGGGGCCTCCCTCGACCCGTCATCAATTTCTTGCGCAAAGTGCGATATTTTTTCACGAATTCCGACAAACGACTCGGAACGGCCACCGCCAGCGGGTGTTGAGGTGCCCTAATGCACTGCGTTTGTGCTTCGTAAACGTCGCGCGTTCAACAGTTTGTCGCGCGACAGAGCTACGATGGTCGATGAGCCTCGTTCGCAGGGGCAATTCGCGCAAGGCTTCGGATGTGCCGTTTCAGGCAGGTTTCGCGCAAACAGGAACTTTCAGGTAACAACACGCCGCTTCACCGATTTGAGCGCATCGAGGTCTATCTCATAGTAGCACCGGGATCATCGGCCCTTTCAATCGAGTCGGCGGGCGACCCGCGTTTCATGTCGGACTGGCGCGACAGTCACGTGGTCACTCGTCGATTTCTTTTGAGCCTTGTCTCGGCATCGGCTCCCAATTCGAGGCGCCAGTCGCTCGCTATTTCACGGTCGGACGGTTACCATCGCTTTCGCGTTTCTCGCCCGAATCACCTCTCTCGCAAGGTGCGACATGTTCCGTGCATTCGTTCCCGTTCTCGCGGTGGTGCTGGCGCTCGTTCCGGGTTCGCACGCGGCCGATCCCAAGCCCATTGAGCCGTTCAACGGCAAAGACCTGAAGGGCTGGAAGCTCAAGGACGAAAAAAGCAACAAGTGGGAAGTTCTCGCGCTCGGCGCGGTGGATCTCGACTCGAAGAACCCGTCGCAGTTCGTTCACACGGGCGCGTCCAACACGCTCATCAAGGACGTGCTGCTGGTGAACATGAAGAGCGGCACGGACATTTACACCGAAGCGGAGTTCGGTGACATCGCGCTCGAACTCGAATTCATGGTGCCGAAGGGGTCGAATTCCGGCATCTACCTGATGGGCGAGTACGAGGTGCAGATCCTCGACAGTTACGGCAAGCCGGACGACAAACTCACGCAGGGAGATTTGGGCTCCCTCTACAGCACCGCGGCGCCCAAAAAGAACGTCGCGAAGAAGCCCGGCGAGTGGCAGAAGTTTGTGATCGAGTTCCGGGCGCCGAAGTTCGAGGGCGACAAGAAGACCGCGAACGCGAAGTTCGTCAAAGTCACGCTCAACGACACGGTTCTTCACGAAAACGTCGAGGTGAAGCAGCAAACGCCGGGTGGCTTGACCGGCAAAGAGCGCGCAACCGGTCCCGTGATGTTCCAGGGGGACCACGGCCCGGTGGCGTTTCGGAATATCAAAATCACCCCGAAAAAGTAAGATAACGGAGGCCACGATGCGGCCGGTCCGAGCGTTCGCTCGGACCGGCTTCCCTTTTTTCCGCCCGCCCTCGCCCCTGACCCCTGACCCCCGCCCGCCATAACATTCCCAATACGCATCCCACCCGCCGCGAATCGAGACCGTCATGAGCACCGAAATCGAATACAAACCGGGACTTGAGGACGTTCCGGCCGCGAAATCCGCGGTCAGTTTCCTCGACGGTAAGAAAGCGGTATTGGAGTACCGCGGCATCCCGGTCGAAGTGCTCGCGAAGGAGAGCAGCTTCGAGGAAGTCTCGTGGTTGCTCATCAAGGGCGACCTGCCCACTCAGAAGCAGCTCGCCGAGTTCGACCACGACCTGCGCCAGCGCCGGGCCATTCACTTCCGGCTCAAAGACCTCATCAAGTGCATGCCCGCTGACGGGCACCCGATGGACGCGCTGCACGCGAGCGTCGCGGCCCTGGGTATGTTCTACCCGTGTCACACGGTCACCGACCCCGCGAAGAACTGGGACGCCTCGTGCCGGCTGATCGCGGCCATGCCGACGGTCGTCGCGGCGTTCGCCCGCACGCGCCGGGGCGAGGAGATCATCGACCCGCGCAGCGACCTCGATCACGCCGCCAACTTCTACTACATGCTCTTCGGCAAGGAACCGTCGCCGGCCACCCGCAAGGTGCTCGATGCGTGCCTGATCCTGCACGCCGAACACCAGATGAACGCGAGCACGTTCACCGCCCGCGTCACCGGCTCCACGCTGGCGTCGCCGTACCAGACGATCGCGTCCGCGATCGGGTCGCTGTCCGGGCCGCTGCACGGCGGGGCGAACGAAGAGGCGCTGCGCCAGTTCGAGGAGATCGGCGGACCCGAAAAGGTGAAGCCGTGGATCGAGGCCAAGCGCGCCGCGGACCCGAAGTACAAGGTGATGGGGCTGGGGCACCGCGTGTACAAGGTGAAGGACGCCCGCGCGACCGTGCTCCAGGAGATCGCGGAGCACGTGTTCGCCGAAACGAGCCGGCCGAAGGCTTACGAAACGGCCCTTGAAGTGGAGCGCATCTGCGCCGGGATCTACGGGCCGAAGGGCATCTACCCGAACGTCGACTTCTACTCCGGCGTGGTGTACCAGTCGCTCGGCATCCCGACCGACGTGTTCACGCCGATCTTCGCCATCGCCCGCGTCTCCGGGTGGCTCGCGCACTGGACGGAGCAACTCGTCGGCAACCGCATCTTCCGCCCGGAGCAGATCTCCGTCGGCAAGACGGACGTGAAGTACATTCCGCTCGAACAGCGCGCGTGACAGTCGTGAACCCCGCCCGCAAGGGCGGCGGGTCGTCTCCAGACTAGCCCACCGCCCTTGCGGGCGGGGTTCGCAAGGAATTCGCCCCGATCGCGTTTCGCCGGGGCACTCGCAGGATTCCAGGCCATGTCTCGTCTGTCGGAGGCGCTCGAACAGATCGACTTCGCCCGGCGCTACACGCGCGAGCGCGTCGACACGGTTCCGCTCGCGGACTGGTTCGCGGTCCCGGCCGGTAGCGTGTCGCACATGGCGTGGCAGGTCGGGCACACGGCGTCGTCCGAGTACCGGCTCTGCCTCGAACGGCTCCGCCCGCGCACGGCGGAAGACGAGGTGCTGATCCCGGACGGGTTCCTCAAAGTGTTCAGCCGCGAATCGCTCCCCGCGGCTGTGACCGGCTTCACCGTCGAAGAAATTCGCGCGGTTTACGACCGCGTCCACACTCGCGTGCTGGAAGAGTTGGCGAGTTACCCGGACGCGGACCTCGATTTGCCGCCGCTGAAACCGCACCCGCTGTTCCACACGCGGATCGCGGCGCTGCGTTACGCCCCGCTACACGAAATGATCCACTGCGGGCAGATCGCGATGATCCGCCGGATGCTTGGTCAACAGCCCATCTGGTGAACCCGGAGCGGTTCCCGCATATCTTGTTGGGTGGGCGCGGCCCGCCGTTATTCGTTTCGGGCGGGCACGGTCCGCTCTACGGAACCTCAATCATGCTCGACGCCGGTTTCATCGCCAACAATGTGGATGCGGTCAAAGCCAACTGCAAGAACCGCGGCGTGTCCGAGGTTCCCGTGGAGCGCGTGGTCGCGTTCGAGGCGGAACGCAAGAAGCTGTCCCAAAAGCGCGGTGAAACGGCGGCGAAGAAGAACGCAATCAGCGCACAGTTCCCACAAGCCAAGACGCCCGAAGCGAAGCAAGCGCTGAAGGACCAAGCGGCGGCTATCGACAAGGAAGTAGGGGCGATCGACGACGAACTGAAGATCATCGAAGGCGACCTGCTGCTGAACCTGTACCAGATCCCGAACATGACGCACCCCGACGCACCGGTCGGGGGCGAGGCGGCGAACAAGGTCGTATCGCAGTTCGGCGAGCCGCGCAAGTTCGACTTCAAGTCCAAAGATCACGTCGCGCTCTGCGAATCGCTCGATCTCGCCGATTTTGAAGCCGGAACCACCGTCGCGGGCCAGAAGTTCTACTTCCTGAAGAACGAGGCCGCGCTGCTCGAAGTCGCGCTCGTGCAGTACGCAATGCAGACCGCGGTGAAAGCCGGTTACACCCCCGTCATCACGCCGGACTTGGCCCGCGTTACGGTTCTGGAAGGCATCGGCTTCATGCCGCGCGACCCGAACCCGGAAACGCGCCAGGTCTACACCGTTGCCGACACGGACCTGTGCCTCGTGGGGACCGCCGAGATCACGCTCGGCGGGATGCACATGGGCAAGGTCTTCGACGAGTCCGAGTTGCCGAAGCGCTACGTTGGGCTGTCGCACTGCTTCCGCACCGAGGCCGGAGCCGCCGGGCGCGACACCCGCGGGCTGTACCGCGTCCACCAGTTCACGAAGGTGGAAATGTTCGCGTTCTGCACCCCGGAGAACAGCGACGCGATCCACCAGGAGATCCGCGAACTCGAAGAAAAGATCTTCACCGGGCTGGGATTGGCGTTCCACGTGATCGACACCGCGACCGGCGACCTCGGCGGACCTGCATACCGCAAGTACGACCTCGAAGCGTGGATGCCCGGCCGCGGCGACGGCGGTGCTTACGGCGAAGTCACCAGCACCTCGAACTGCACCGACTTCCAGTCCCGGCGCCTCAACATCCGCTACAAGGGCAAGGGGTTCAAGGGCACGCGGTTCGTTCACACGCTGAACGGCACCGCGGTCGCGTGTACCCGGGCGCTGGTCGCGATCCTGGAGAACTACCAGCAGGCCGACGGCTCGGTGGTGATCCCCGAAGTGCTGCGCCCGTGGGTCGGGAAGGACGTGATTGTTCCGCGGAAGGCATGATGCTGCGTTTCGCGGGCGCTCAACCGTTGCTGGTTTGCAATGCACAGCGGGAGTGATATCGCGATTTGCCGGCTCCGCGTGGTGAGATCGTGTGCCACGCGGAGCCGGAATCCTATCCGGTTGTGCGGTTCGTGCGGCTTTTCGTCTGGTGCGCTTTCCCTCGCACAGCTAGATTCGCAGGAACATCTCCGATGGCCGCTGCGCCCGGACGATAAAGACGGCATTCCCGGCACGGTGCGCCGGGCGCACGGGTTCGAGTTCCGCCATGACCGCGCCTTCCGTACTCATCCTCTACAACGAACCCGTGCTCCCGGCCGATCACCCGGACGCCGGGTCCGAGCACGACATCCTCGACACCGTCAACGACACGTTCAAGGTGCTCAAGGCCGCGGGGTTCGAGACCACCAAGCTCGGCATCAACTACGACCCGCAACCGCTCCTCGACGTGCTCAAGAAGGCGCGCCCCGACGCGGTGTTCAACCTGTTTGAGGGCATCGCCACCCAGACCTCGACGGAAGTGTCGGTTGCTGCACTACTCGAATGGCTGAACGTGCCGTTTACCGGGTGCCCGTCGCCCGCGCTGGCACTCGGGCGCGACAAGATCCGGACCAAGCACATCCTCGCCGCGACCGGAATCCCGACGCCGGATTACGCGATCATTGATGCGCTGCCGGTCCCTCTCTGGGTCCACCCGTGGCCCGCGATCGTGAAGCCCGCGTACCAGGACGCGAGCGTCGGCATCAATCAGGAGAGTGTGGTCACGTCCCAGGCGCAACTCGAAGACCGCGTGGCGCACGTGTTGGCGACCTACGGGCCTCCTGCACTCGTGGAGCGCTACGTGTCCGGACGCGAGTTCCACGTGAACATGATCGAAGACCCGGGGGCCGCGCCGAACGCCCCGCCGCTCGTTTTGCCGCTCGCCGAGATCGCATTCAAGAACGACCGGCCGGGGAAGTGGGCCGTATATACGTTCATCGCCAAGTGGGACGAGCACAGCGACGAGTACCAGTCCGCGCCGCTGCGTGCGCCGGTCACGATCCCGGCCGACGATTTCGCCCGGCTCTCGGTCATCGCGCAGCGCTCGTTCCGCGCGCTCCAGTGCCGCGACTATGCCCGCATTGACGTGCGCATGGACGCGGACGGCAACTTCTACGTTCTGGAAGTGAACCCGAACCCGTATCTGAATAGCCTCGCGCTCGTGAACGGCTTGGTTGCGATCGGGCGTACTCACGAGGAACTCCTGGTCAAACTCACGACGGCGGCCCTTTTACGGAGCGGGAAGGAGATCTCGTTTGACGCGATCCGCGTTCCGGTGAACGTCGTCACGGCGTGATCCGGGTTAATTCCGCCACCTTTGTGACTCCTCCCTCAATTTCTCACGCAAAACTGCACCGAATCCGCGGATGAACGCCGCGTCGGATTCGGCCTTCCCCACCGTTCCCAAGTTTGCTAAACCGTCGCTGCTCTTCCGGAGTTGGAGGCGAGTGGCGGGAACCGGGTTACTGGGCGCGATCGCCCGGTGCCCGATGCACGGAGTGGTGAGGAACGGTATGAGAGTGCGCCCGAAACGCCGGTACCTCGCGCTCGCGTCGCTGGTTCTCGTTTTGGCCGTAGTCGCTTACGCCACCGCACGTTCTCCGAAGAAGTCGCGCCGGGCGAAGAAACCACAGCCACAAGCTGAAACAACTGTCGACTACGTCCGCCATATTAAGCCCATTCTGGAAGCACGCTGTTACCAGTGCCACGGACCGACCAAGAGCAAAGCCGGTCTGCGGTTGGACACGGTTGCGGGCATCCGAAAGGGCGGGGATAGCGGCGGGATCATCATTCCCCATGACGGGGCCAACAGCCCGCTTGTGACCGTCCTGAGCAACACGGAGGACGGCACTCAAATGCCGCCGACCGGGGAACCGCTCAGTGCCGAACAGATCGCGCTCATTAAAAAGTGGATCGACCTCGGGGCACCGACCCCGACCGAGAAAGAATCGGAAGTAGCCCCATCTAACACGGGAAATAGCCACTGGGCGTTTCGTGCGCCGGTGGCGCCACCCGTGCCAGTCAGTTCGAGTTCGGGTTCCACAGAGCACCCGATCGACGCTTTTCTCGCCGTCGGTCGCGAACAGCACGGACTGGCTCCCAACTCGCCCGCGCCGCGTGCGGTTCTGTTGCGCCGCGTCTACATCGACCTCATTGGCCTTCCGCCGACCCGGGAGGAACTCTCAGCATTCCTGGCGGACACCTCCGAAGGAGCATACGAGAAGGTGGTCGCGCGTCTCCTCGCCGACCCGCGTTACGGCGAGCGCTGGGGCCGGCACTGGATGGACGTGTGGCGCTACTCCGACGCGGACGGTAGGAAGGCGAAGGCTGACATTTGGTGGAGCAGCGCGCACCTCTGGCGCTGGCGCGACTGGATCGTGCGGGCGCTCAACGCGGATCAGGGGTACGACCGGATGGTGCTGGAGATGCTCGCGGGGGACGAGCTGACCCCCGAAGATCCGCAAGCGCTCGCCGCGACCGGCTTCTTGGTTCGGAACTGGTTCAAGCTCGACCGCAACATCTGGCTCAGTAGCACGGTCGAGCATACCGGCAAAGCGTTTCTGGGGCTGTCGATCGGTTGTGCGCGGTGCCACGACCACAAGTTCGACCCGATCAGCCAGAAGGACTACTACCGGTTCCGGGCCTATTTCGAGCCGCACGACATCCGCACGGACCCGGTGGCAGGCGAAACGGGACCGGCGGCTCAACTGGCCCGCGCATACGACGCCAAGCCCGGCGAACCCACGTGGCTATTCGTCCGCGGGGACGTGAGGACGCCGGATAAATCGGCCCGAATGGAGCCGGGGATTCCACCGGCGCTGGGCACGACGCCTGCTGTGGTGCCCGCGGCGACGGGGAGCACGGGGCGCCGACTCGCGCTCGCGCGGTGGATTGTCGATCGCAACAATCCGCTCACGGCACGGGTTGCGGTGAATCACATTTGGGCGCGTCACTTCGGGCGTCCGCTGGTCGATAACGTGACCGATTTCGGAACGCGAACGGCCCCGCCCGCGCAACAGCAGCTCCTCGACTGGCTCGCGGTCGAGTTCATGAACCACGGATGGAGTATGAAGCACCTCCACCGGCTGATCGTGACTTCGGCCGCGTACCGGATGAACTCCTCGACCCGCGACGCGACCGCGGGGAACCTGACCGTGGACCCGGACAACCGGTTCTACTGGCGAGCGAACACGCGCCGGATGGAAGCCGAAGTGGTGCGCGACTCGCTCCTCTCTTTGGCTGGGGTGCTCGACCCCACGGTCGGAGGGCCGCCAATTGATCCCGTTCGCGGGACTGACACGGGCCGACGCAGCCTGTACTACCGGTACTCGCGCGAAGACAAAATGGAGTTCCTGACGGCCTTCGATGCGCCGGGTGTGGAGGAGTGCTACCGGCGCGAACAGAGCATCGTTCCGCAGCAAGCGCTGGCACTGGAGAACAGCGAGTTTTCTTGGAACCAGGCGCGCCGGATCGCCCGGCGGCTCGAAGTCAACGCACCCGATTCGACTACGTTTGTGGCGGTCGCGTTCGAGCACATTTTGGGGCGCGCGCCTTCGGCATCGGAAATTGAAGCGTGTGAAACCTTCCTCGTGCGACAAGACGCGCTCCTGGCCGATCCGTCTCGATTAACGCCGCTTCCTGCCGTCCCCACGGTCGCGTCGAGTGCGACCGAGGCCCCGAAACAGGGACCGGGGCTGCCACTCGTTTTGGGTACGGTCAAATCGCTCCCGCCCGTCGCGCCCGCGGTTGATGCGGCCAAGCACGCACGCGAATACCTCGTTCACGCGCTGTTGAACCACAACGATTTCATCACCATTCGCTGAGCACGGAGCTTGGCCCCAATGACTTCACAAGATCTCCGCGCCGGCTTTGGTTCCCGAATCGGGCGGAGGCGGTTCCTCGCCGACCTCGGGATGGGGTTCACGGGTACCGCGCTCTCCGCCGTGCTCTTTGAGGGCGGCGCAGCGAAGGAGATACCCGCTGGAGCCAGCGCGGAGTCGATCAAAGCGCGCGCCAAGAGCGTGATCTGGCTGTTCATGGTCGGCGGGGCGAGCCACATCGAAACCTTCGATCCGAAGCCCGTGTTGACCAAGTTCGCGGGCAAGACGATCGCCGAAACGCCGTTCAAGAACGTCGTCCAAGACCCCAAAGTGGCCAAGAACTTCCGCATGTTCGCGGGGGCCGCGCGGCTCGAAACGAAAATCCTGCGCCCGCAGATCGGGTTCCGGAAGCGTGGCCAGTGCGGAACCGAGGTCTGCGATTGGCTCCCGCGCATCGGGGACTGCGTGGACGATCTGGCAGTGGTGCGTTCCTTGTGGACAACCGACTTCAACCACACCGCGCAATCACTCACGCACACCGGGCGCCTCCTCATCGACGGCCGCGAACCGAGCCTGGGGTCGTGGGCACATTACGGTCTGGGTACCCTCAACCGGAACTTGCCCGAGTTCGTCGTGATGGGTCGGCCCCCAAGTGACTTCGGCGGCGGGCGCCTGTCGCACCAAGCGAGTTATTTGGGACCGGAACACGACGGCGTGCCGATCGACGTCGAACCGGACCGCGCGGTGCCGTACCCGCCACAGGGAGCGGGACTGACCCGCGAAGCACAAAAAGCCGAGTTCGAGTTGGTGAACGATCTGAACCGCTTGACGGAAGTGGAGTACCCGGCCGATCCCGCGCTCCGGGCGCGGATCAAGTCTTATGAACTCGCGTTCCGGATGCAGACCGCGCTCCCCGAGCTGGTGAAGCTGACCGACGAGGCCGAAAAAACGAAGGCGCTCTACGGGTTGGACGACCCCATCACCGCACCGTTGGGCCGGCAGTGCCTCGTGGCCCGGAAGCTGGTGGAGAAAGGCGTCCGCTTCGTGCAGATTTACCACGGAGGATCGGCCGAGGACGAGAACGGGTTGTGGGACTCGCACCAGGACTTGCGGAAGAACACGAGCGAGCGGTGCCGAGAAGTGGACCGTCCGATCAGTGGGCTATTGAAGGATCTGAAACAGCGGGGGATGCTCGACAGTACGCTCGTCGTTTGGGCCACCGAGTTCGGGCGTACCCCGAACGTCGAGGCGCGCCCGGACGGGGAGAACGATCCGGAGGAACTGCGCGGGCGCGACCACCACATCTACGGGTTCTCGGCGTGGTTGGCCGGTGGGGGCGTTAAGGGCGGGATCACCCACGGCGCGACCGACGAACTCGGCTTCCACGCCACGGAGAACCGTCACTACGTGACGGATCTCCACGCGACCGTTTTGCACCAACTCGGATTGGACCCCCAGTGCCTCGAAGTGCCGGGGCGGAAGCGCCTGGACCTCGAACGCGGGCGCCCGATCACCGAGATCCTCACCTAACTCTTCACCCGATCTCGCGTCACGTTCCCGGCAGGCGCCGGTTGCGCACGGACATGTCGCCGTCAGCGATCGGCTTCTGAACGCCGAGCATCATCGCGAACAGCCAGCGGGCGCGGATCGCCCAAATCGCCTGTCGGCGCATGTAGTTGAGCGAGTTGTAATCGTGAACGGACGTCGCGGGCAGGAAGTCCATGCTCGGGGGCATGTTCGTGACTTCAAACGCCATCTGGTCCTGCTGTTTGTGCGAGAGTAATTCGGTGATTTCCACCGTCGCCAGGTCCGTGTACGGGTGCGTCGATTCGTCCCACGGTTCGAGCGGGTTGCGGATCACGTCCGGATCGTCCGGTTTCACTTCGTGGAACTGCACTTGCAGGACGTAGTGAACCGGCCCGCTCCCCACGAGCGCGGCCCACTCGTTCTTCAGGTAGTTCACGTCTCGCGTTTCGCCGGGCACTGCGCGCTGATCGGCCGCAATGGGGGCGAGGGCCGGGTCGTCGCGCACCTGGGCCACCCACGCCGGGTTCGGCGGCGGCTGTTCCGGCGCGCGGTCACCGGGGATCAACCGGAACCGGACGTACCGCGCCTTCCCGTCCTTCGCCTTCCACGCGAACGGGGTGTGGCTGTGGTAGTACATGGTGGAGAACGACGCGGGCACCTTGATCTGGGCGTCGGCGGCCGACTTGCGCCCGTCGGCGTACTTGGTGTGGTACTTGATGTACTCGACGCCCGCGTGCTCGTCGCGGTCGAAGGCGAATTCGAGGAAGCTCGCGGCGTTCCAGAAGAAACAGTGCCGGCCCGTGTTCATCTGGATGTCGAGCGGGCTCTTGAATCGCGTGTCGGCGAACTTGATGGTCGCGCTGCGCACGGGGCTCATGGCGTCGTCCATGTACCCCGAACTCGCGTGCCGCAAGCGGATCGTGAACTCGCGCCCCGGCTCGAAGAACTCGGTTTCCGGGAACTGTGGATTGGTGACGATCCGTAACTTTCCGCGCCCGGCGATCCCGTTGTTGTGCGACATTCGCCGGCGCTGCGAACCCGACCCCAGGGCAATGAGGAAGATGAAGAACTTCCCCCAGAACCAGAGTTTGAATTTGTCCCAAGCCGCTTTCATCGGCGGGCCTCTCGATTCGCTGTTGGAACGTCAGTTAGTTTAGTTGTGCGAGGAACTCGCGTGCCCGCACGAGGTCGAGGGCGTCGGTCCCTTCGGTGAACGAATCGAGGACCGGTTGGACCAGTCCGCGGGCCTCGTCCGCGCGCCCCGCGGCCTGCCATACGCCCCCGAGAGCGACGGCCGCACGCAGCTCGAAGAACTTGGCCCGCTGGTCGCGCGCGATGCGCAGCGCGGTTTCGAGGCACTCGGTGGCTTGGTCGACGTTCGCGGGCGATTCACCGAGGAGGAACGCGGCCTTGCGCCGGTACAGTTCTGACTCGATGTACCGCTCCCGGTCACGCACGGTCAGCTCGAACGCCCGGTTGAGCGCGTTCCGTGCTTCGTCTCGCAGGTTCGCGTCCCAGTACGCTTCGGCCAGGCACCCGAGGAAGTGCTGGTGAACCATCTCGCACCCGGTCGCCTCAACCGCACGGAGCCCCTCGCGGAGCAGCGGAATCGCTTCGGTGGGCCGGCCGAGTTGTGCGAGCGCCGCACCCTTCAACGACGTCGCCAGTGCGATCCAGAAGGCGAACGACTGCTCCCGGGCGATCGCGAGGGATCTCTCGGCTTCAGCCAGCGCCGCAACAGAATCGCCGCCGAGTTGCAACATCAGCCCGGTTTGCCAGATGGTCACGGTTTGGGTGAATGGGTGACGCAACTGCTCCGCGAGGGCCAGTGCCTCGTTCGCTTTTTGGCGCGCGGAATCAGGCCGACCGAGCATCCAGAGCGACAGTCCCGCGTAGGACGTGGTCAGCGGGCCAGAGTTCTGCTGGGTGAATTTCGCGTGCTCGGCCGCGGCTTCGGGCCGGTACAGTTCCGCCGACAGCGTGAGGTGCTCCAGGGCGCCCGTAAAGTCGCCGGCCCACCACGCGGTACACCCCCACGCCCAGTGCGCTTCGGTCCGGCACCCGTCGTCCCGAACGTCGGCCAGGGACAAGAGTTCGTCGCAAATCTCTTGGGCAACCGCGTTCCGGCCGCGGATGAAGCGCAGTGCCCAGGACACCATCATCACGTCAAAGAGCGGGAACGCCGGGCCGAGGCGCTCGCACAGCCCCCGGGCGCGAATGATCTCGGTTTCCACTTCCGGGGCCGCGTACCCGAACGTGGCCAGGAAACACGAACTGAGTGGGAGCCGCAGCCCGAACTCGCGCGCGTCGCGTTCCGGGCCGCTCGGGAGATCGATGAGCAGCCCAAGTCCGCGCGTGAGGTGGCGGATCGATTCGGCGTAGGCCGACCGTTCTCGGGCACGGTTCCCGGCCTTTGTCCAATAGTCGAGGCCGGTTTCGACCCGACCTGCTTCCGTGTAGTGGTGGGCCAGTAGTTCCGGTTCGGTTTCCGCCGTGTCGGGCAGGGTCTGTTCGATGGCCTCGGCGATTCGGTGGTGAACTTGCTGGCGTCGCTTCCGCACCAGCGAGTGATACGCTGCGTCCTGAATGAGCGCGTGCTTGAACGTGTAGGTGTCTTGGGGTGGTGCGCCCTTCGCAAAAAGCACCCCGGCGCGAACCAGTTTTTCCAACTCGCCACGGAGCGCGGGCTCGTCCCATTCGCCGGCTGCGCGGAGCGTCTCGTAAGAGAACGTGCGCCCGATCGCGGCGCCGAACTGGATCACGTCCCGGTCGCTGGCCATGCGGTCGAGCCGGGCCAGTAGGAGATCCTGGAGCGTGGCGGGGATCAGCCCGGTCGTCCAGTTCCCGCCCTCGGCGAGCAGGCGCGCGAACTCTTCAACGAACAGCGGAACCCCGTCGGTGCGCTCGGCCACCTGCGAAACCACCGCGGGCGGGATGTCGTCCTTCCCGGTCGCGCCGCGCATCATTTCGCCGATTTGCCGCTTCGTCAGGCGCGTCAGCGCGACCGCGGTCTGGTTCGTCTTCCCCCTCCACGGCGGCTCGTACTCGGGGCGCGTGGTGAACACCGCGAGGATGGGCACTTCGTGCCACCGCTCGATGAACTCTTTGAGCAATTCTTCGGTCGAGGGGTCGATCCAGTGCAGGTCTTCCACCACGAACAGCACCGGGCGCCGAACGGCCCGGTCGCGGAGCCAGTCGAGCACCGCGGCGCGGAAGAGTTCGCGCTGGCGGTCCGGGCTGTAGTTCAGTTCCGGGAGCCGGCCGGCGAACGGGATCGAGAGCGCCGAGGCGAACAGCGCGACGCGCTCGGGGTCGGTTACACCGTCCTCGCGGAGCCGGGCGATGAGTAGTTCGAGTCGGAGCGCGGGGTTCGGTTCGCGGGCCAGCCCAAAAGTTCGAGTGAAGGAATCGATTACCGGGTAGAACGGGCTGCCCTCGTGGTGCGGCGAGCAGTACCAGACGATGGCCGAACCGTCCGCACCGAAGTGGTCGCTATCGTGCTGTGGTTCGGACCCGCGCACGTGGTCCCGGATCACCCGCACGAGGCGCGACTTACCCAGCCCCGGATCGGCCACGAGGAGTACCACGTGACCGATGCCTTCGAGCACCAGTTCCCATCGCTCCTGGAGCAGTTCGACTTCGCGGTCCCGGCCAACGAGTGGCGTGAGTCGGGCGGGATCGGCCGCTTCGACCCGGTTGTACGCGGACCGCTCGCTGGTTGCCCGGAACAGGGGTGTGAGCGGGCCACCCGCGCGAACTTGCGTCTCGCCCGCGGGTTCGCACTCGAAGTACCCTTCGACGAGGCGCTTGGCGGCCCCGCTCAGGATAATACCGCCCGGGGTACCGAACGGAACGAAGCGCGTGACCGCACTGACCACGTCCCCCACAACCGCCGGTTGCCCGCTCGCGGACTCCGTGACGACCGCGGGACCGGTGTGGACCGCGACCCGGACCGTCCCGCCGACGTTGGCCGGCGCCCCGGTCGCGATCGCGAGGCCGGCGCGGGCCGCAAGGCGCGCAGAGTCTTCGCGGGCGACGGGGTACCCGAAGCACGCCAGGAACGCGGTTCCGGTGGTCGGCAGTTCGAGCCCACTGAATTGCCCCACGCACTCCCGGCACGCCGCCTGGAACGCCAGGAAGCGCTCGTGCGCGTCGTCGACGTCGTCCGGGTCGCCGGACGGTTCAAACTCGCTGTACAAAACGGTGAGGTGCCGGCGCTCGGCCCCGCGCATCGGGCGCGTCGGCCCGGTCGGGACGGAATCGGTCGGGCGCCCCCGGTCCGTGTCTTTTTCAGCGGGCGGAACGTTCAGCAAGTTGGTCGAGTGCCCGCCGCTCATCGGCGTGCGGATCGGGCGTGCGGTGGTCGAGGACTGTTCCGTGCGATGCAGCGCGCGCCGCAAGTCGGTTGCGAAGTCGGACGCGGTCGTGTACCGGTCGGCGGCGAGCTTCGCCATCGCCTTGAGAACGATCTTCTCGACGTCCAGCGGGAGGTCGGGGCGGAGCTGGCGCGGCGGCTGCGGGTCGTCTTCCTGAACCTGGCGCAGGATCAGCCACGGATCGTCCCCGCGGAACGGCGGGCGCCCGCAGAGCATCTCGTAGAGCATGACCCCGAGGCTGTAAATGTCGGTCCGGCCGTCGGGCCGGTGAGCTTGCCCCCGGGCCTGCTCCGGCGACATATATTCGGGGGTGCCTATGACCACGCCCCGGGACCCCGTGACCGTGGTGTCCGAGAGCGCGATCCCGAAATCGACCAGTACCGGACGCGACCCATCGAGCAGAACGACGTTCGAGGGTTTGACGTCCCGGTGAACGATGCTGCGGGTGTGGGCGTGCGCCAGAGCGTCGGCGATGGCCGCGGCGAATTCCAGAGCGGCCGCCCAGGTTGGGCGGTGGTCCCGCAACCACGCGGCTAGTGTCGGACCGGTGAGGAGTTCGGAAACGATGAAGCACCGCTGCCCGCCCGTCCCCGCGTCGTGAACCGTGACAATGCCCGGGTGCCGTAACTGCGCGAGCTGCCGGGCTTCGAGCAGGAGCTGTCCGACGTCGCCCGCTTTCGTCCGCTCGACGCGGGCCACTTTGACCGCAACGGCCCGGCTCAGCGACCGGTCGAACCCGCGGTAGACTGCACCGAACCCGCCCTGACCGAGTTTGCTCCCCAGTTCGTACCGCTCCCCGAAGGCCGCGATCAGATCGGCCAGAATGTTGTCCGGTTCGGGAAGCCCGGGCTGGATGTTGAGGCGCTGGGTTTCCTGGTGCTGGGACTCGTTATTCGGATCGACCGGGGGCGAGTCGCCGCGCTCGGGCTGCGCGGACGGGTCCGGCGCCGGCGAGTCGGGATCGTTATCGGTCGGGAATGCGAACACAGGCTCTTGCTCCGCGGCCGGGCCAACGCAACGGTAAAGTTCCCACAGTCTGGGCGTTCGGGAGCTTGTTTGACGATAGCTCCCCGGGGAGTAGAACGCCAGCGCGCACTTGTGAAAGCGCGTGTAGTTAAAGTGACGGCGAGTCGGGTCGTGCGGGCATGCGCACTCTATGAGGTATATGAATCTCGGGCCGTGCTATCGCACGCTTCGGCCGGCGAACACGTTGCGCATAAGCCCCACGTCGTTTTAACCGGACCTTAACCCCTCTCGCCGACGTCTCAGCACCCACTTTCAGATACACAACGAAGGTGCCGAACTTACCCGTCCGCGAACATTCGCGCAAAACGACCGGGTATTATCGTCCGCGTTCTCGGGATTTTTGCGCGACGCGCTCGGCGCGAGCGGGGAATATTCGGGTCGGAGGGGACGGATGAGCGCGGCGCGACCGGCAGAAATCTTGCGTCAGTTAGAGCACCCCAGCGCGCCGGACGTTGAGTTGCTCACACAGTTCGTTCTCACAAAGAGTGCCGTTGCGTTCGAGGAACTGGTGCGCCGACACGGGGCACTGGTTCTGGGCGTGTGCCGGCGCGTGACCCGGAACCCGCAGGACGCCGAGGACGCATTCCAGGCCACGTTCCTCGTGCTCGCGCAGAAGGCCGTTACGCTGCGGAGCGACGTGCGACTGTGGAGCTGGCTGTACGGTGTCGCGTTTCGGGTTTCGTGGCGCGCCCGGCGCGCCGCACTCCGACGGCGCGTGCGGGAGGTTCTGGTGTCCAAACTGCCCGAACCGCACGCGCCACGACCTTCCCCGGAAAGACCGGAACTGGGACCGATTCTCGACGAGGAACTCG
Source organism: Gemmata sp. SH-PL17 (assembly GCF_001610855.1). NCBI lineage: Bacteria > Pseudomonadati > Planctomycetota > Planctomycetia > Gemmatales > Gemmataceae > Gemmata > Gemmata sp. SH-PL17. The sequence goes on along the minus strand of NZ_CP011271.1, from coordinate 5,135,759 downwards.
CTGCGCTACCGGAGTGCTACCGGGAAGCGATCATCCTGTGCGACCTGCGCGGGGCATCGCGCGAAGAAGCGGCCACGGCCCTGGGGGTTCCCGAAGGGACGCTATCGAGCCGGCTGGCGAACGGGCGCAAGAAACTCGCGGCCCGGCTCACGAAGCGCGGCATCGCGCTCTCGGTTTCCGTACTTCCGATCGCGGTTGCGGAAACGCAGGGCGCGACCGCGGTTCCAATTGAGTTGCTCAGAAAAACGTGCGAACTGGTGGCTGATTACGCTTCGAGTGGCACGATCCCCGGCCCACTGGCCGAACTCACCAAAAGAGGACTCGTTGTGCGCAAGACACTCGTGTTCGGGCTGGTCACGGTTGTGGCAATCACAGGAGCAGTAATCGCCGCGAACCCAATCGCCGCGCCGCCCGCCGACCCGCCGAAACCTCCGGCCACGGCGAAGACGGAGGTAGTAACGCTGCCACAGGGCGAGCAGAAAGCCCTCCCCGCACTCGCGACCGCGCCGCGCATTATTGCCGGCTGGGATCTGCCTATCACCAATCCCGAACGGGTGATTTGGGCTCCATCGGGAGACCGGCTTGCAGTTGCCGGCGCAATACGTGTGCAACCGGACGGGAACGCTTGGTTTCAGCCGGCATTTGTCCTCGTGAAGTACACAGGCAAGTCGGACCCGGAGAATATTGTCCGCACAGCAATGCCACGGAACGGTTCCGTCGTCGGGTTCACTCCCGATGGGAAGCAACTCATCACCGATCGACGCGAACGTCATCTCCTCAGTGGGCTTCACCAATTGGTGTATTGGGATCCAGAGAAGGCCGAAGTGAGCCCGGTCAACTCCATACCGTCACTCCAAAATAAAGCAAAATTGCGAACAGTGAGCTTCGACGGTGCGCATGTGGACGGCACATACATCTTTGACTCGAATGGGAAGACATTCCGTGCGATGACGAACGAACCAGGTACGGGCGAGGCGCCCAAAACGCTGGACGTGATCGAAGTGGATACGGCGACCGGTAAAGCGGGGAAACCGCTCGCGACGATCCCTCGGGTTCCCTGCGCCCTGTCGCCCAATGGCAAGCGCTTGGCGTTTATGGCGCCAAACAAATCGAGCGTGCGCGTGTATGACCTTGATAATCGAGACAAGCCCGAGTTGAGTGCGTTTGCCCTGCCGGGCAAAGTGGACGCCAAGCGCGATACGATGTTGCTGCCGTGCACGTTCTCTCCGGACGGCAACCGGCTCGTCGTTTTTCACGGATCCGACCAATCACCCTACCAAGCATTCATCGTTGATATTCTGACCGGAAAGTCCGTTGCGGCTCTTGAGGGCGAGCCCAGTTGGAGCCAGGCTGTATTCAGTTCCGACGGTCGGTTGTTAGCCATGACCGAAACGAACGTACTCGCCATTTGGGATACATCCACAGGGCGCAAATTGAAGACTTGGAAGATGGCAACAGCGGTATTTGCATTTCACCCGACGCGCCCGCTGCTGGTCGTTGCGGAACCCAACGGCGAGAGCGAAACGCGCCTCGGTTTCTGGGACTTCTCGGCAGAAGTGGAGAAAAAGTAGCACCGGTGGCACTCGCGAACGAGTGCCACAGTGCTTATTCGCCCAATGTACGCGAAACCGAAGGAATTGGTTGTAGCCGTTTGTTCACTGAGATGCAATCTGGAGAAAGGTGCAGGGTTAGCAATTACTACCGCAGTGGATTGTAGTCGGTTAGGTTTTCGCTTGATTAATCGGGAGAAATGACCTTACAGCCGCCCGCTGACGGGTTCGACTGCGAACGTGAAAGCGTCGCACGAGACGACACCGGGAAGTGGAAGAGTCGCGCGGTCGGTGTGGGGCTGGTCGTCGATAGTGAAGCGGCAATCGGGAATGCGCACGCTCAGCCCCTCGCGCGAGCGGTAGATCAGCACCGGGGCAGGTACTTTAAGCGGGATGTGAGCGTCGGGTTCTGGCCCCAGAATCAGTTCGTTGCCCATGAGGAGCACGCCGTCCACCGCGACGGGCAACCGGTGGCCGCTCGTCAGTTCCAGGCGCACCGAAGAACTGACCGCGACGGGCCGGTGGAACAGGAACTGGCAGCTCGCGCCGAGCGTGACGCGGTCGTTCGTGGACAGAACCGCGCGCTTCGTCTCGGCTCCATTCACGCGGATACCGCGCCCGGACTCGATGACATACCCCTCCGGGTCGCGCGTCAGTTCGGCGTGCGTGCGCGACACGTCCGCGAACAGTGGAACGTCTACCGGGCCGTCGGCGGTCGCTTGCCCGAACGTGACGCGGCTCGACAGACACACGAGGTAGCCGCCTACTCCGTCGACCCACAGCAGGAACCGTTTCGGGAGCGCGGCTCCGCCGGTGGACGAGAGCGATGCGGCACTTCCGTTGCTCGCACGAGAGAGGGCGTGTTCGGGAATCGCGGGCGGGCGAACGGAGTCCCATCTTGTTTCGCGCGCGCCGCTGACCGCCGAAGCGCTCCGCGCCCGAGCACTGACGGCGCCGTTGGTCGCGGGCGGAGGTGGAAACGAAGCAACGAAATCCGCCGTTTCCGGGGTCGCGACCACCCACGCCTTGCCGCGAACGGCCTTCGCTTCGCGGTGGTCTGGCGCGACCGCGAGCACCTCCGCCGCGACCGCGACCGCCTCGCGCCAGTGCTTCGCTTCGGCGGCATCGAGTAAACGCGCGACCGCTTCGCGGAACCGGGCGTGCCGGTTCTCAACTTCACCGCGGAACCGGTCGAGTCCGGTCGCGGGGCAGGGGAGCTTGGGACCGATGCGTTCGAGTTCGGCCGCGGCCCGCAGGAACTCGCCGCGATCGGCGAGCTCGGCCGCCTGGACCCAATCCTGCGCGGCCGTTTCGAGGCGTTCGAGGTCCGGGTGGCGCACGCCGCGGTCGCGGATCTTGGTGATTTGATCGATGGTGTCGATGGGGCGCCCGGCTTCGAGCATCGCCTTTGCTTGAACGACGGACAGGCGCGCGAGCGCGTGCCGCAGTTCCGTCACGGCCCGCTCGCCCGTGTTGAGCGATTCGGCCGCGATCAGGTCGCGCCAGGCAGTGTCGGGGTTGTGCTGGTCGAGTGCCTTGTGTGCCCGCGCGAGGTACGCCTTAACGACTTCGCGGGCGACCCTGTGCGCCTTCCGGTGCCCCTCGGCGATGAGCGGCTCCAGGAGCCGGTGCGCCTCGTCCGGGCGGCCGGCGGCGACCGCTTCCTGAGTCTGACGCAGCACCAACCACGGGGATGCGGGCATGGGACCAAGCATCGCGGGTGACACGGACAACAGTGTGTAGTGTACCAGATCATTCAGCGCCCGACCGGTAACTCTTTGGACAACTTGGAGAAACGAAAAACACCCCGGTCGGTTAGACCGGGGTGCTCGGGTTGTCACGCTCGCTCCGGGTTAGTCGACCATCGGCAGCTTGCTGTCGGTCTTGGTTTCCGGCTTTTTGGCCGGGGCGGTCAGCGGGGCCATGATGTCGTCCACGCTCTTGCTGCCGTTGCTGCCGATCGCGGGGGCCTCATCGAGGGCGGCCGGCAGGAGCTTGAGCTTCTCGCGCTCCACTTCGACCCGCGTCTTCAGCTTCTGCATGTCTTCCTTGATCTTAGCCAGCCGGGTGTCGTCGGTTTGGTACTTACTTTCCATTTGTTGGAGCTTCAGCACCGCGAGTTCGGCCTCCATCGCGTCCACTTGGTTAGACAGCTCGGACTTCTGGTTCTTCATCGTTTCGAGCTGCTTTTCCAGGGTGTCACGCACTTTGATACGGTTGGCGAGCAGCGATTCGTGTGCGTCCAGCGATTTTTGGTTGGTACCGTACCGCTTCACACCTTCTTCCAGTTCCGCCTTAGCCGCGGCGACGCTGATCTTGCGTTCGCCGAAGACGACTTGCCCTTCGGCCTTCTTGATCGCGTCTGCACGGACGCTGAGCAGTTCCTTGTCGCGGCTCTGTTTCGCGACCATCCCGTCAACATTGTCCTTGAGCTGGTTCACTTCTACCCGTTCTTTGGCGAGGTGGTTCACCAGCGTCCGGATGTCTTTGTCGAGCAGGGTCACTTCCTTCTTGAGGCGCGCGATCTCCTCTTCAGGAGGAACATTGTTTTTCGCTTCTTCGCGAGCCTCACGGATTTCCGCACGGATGTCTGAGCGGATTTTCGAGAAGTGCGACCGGATGTCTTTGGCGCCGATCACGCTCACGGCGGCGAAGCCGACTGCAGCCAGAATCACCATCTTTTTGAGCATCGCAGACCCTCACGTTGAAAGTGCCGGCCGGCCGTCCCGAACACCGGGTTCCTGCCGTTGATACCAGATTGTTCGCTGGCCGCGGGACCGCATTTAACCGCGATTGCGCCGAATTCCGTTTTGCTCCCAAAAAATCGGGGCACTTGGCTGCTAATTTTTGGGCCGGGGGTGCGGTCCCGGGACTCGTTGGCAACTGCAAACCGCGAAAGTTACGTTGCGTCTTGTGTTTCTCGCGGTCGTTGCCGCGGCGGACGTGTCCTTTCGGGCTACGGTATTTTAACCGCTTTTGCCGCGCACTGTGCGAGGAATTTTCGGTCGGCCTCGCCCAGCGTCGCGTCGGGGAACGTGCCGAGGGCTTCGGGGCACTCTCCGGTGATTTTCCCGCACAAAAACGCGGCCGTCAGGAACGCGCCGACCGGGGACTGGTGGTTGCCGTCCGCTTCGTACAGGGTCAGGTTCGGGCGCTCGGAAAGTGCGATGTCCCACGCGCGCCCGACCCCGGCGAGGTTCACGCCCGCGGCGCGGGCCATTTCCGCGTACACCTTCTCCTGGCGGGGGCCGTCGCCGGGTTTGTCCTTGAGCCCCCACTCCGAGAAGAAGAACACGTTCGCGCCGTGCTTTTTCGCCCGTTTCGCGAGGTCGATGCCCTCGTTGCGCGAGTACTCGTGCGTACCGCTCGTGCTGATTTTCTGCGCCTGGAGCACAACGAACTTCCACGGGCGCGATTCGATCTCCTCGCGGTAGCTCGGGTTGTGCTCCACGTCTTCGAGGAACCCGACGCTGAGTACGTGCGCGTAGGTCGTTTTGCCGGGCTTGCGGAACCGGATCATTTCGCTGACCAACCCCGGCAAGTTGTGGCCGGACGTGTGACTGTTGCCGACAAACAGGATGCTGTAGTCCGCCGCGCGCACTTGGCTCGGGTTGGACGGTACGCTGACCGACGAAAACGAAATCACGTTCGGTGGCTCGGTAAGCAACGTTGCGGGTGGGCCATCAGCGCCCCCGCACCCGGTTAATAGCGGAAACACGAGACACAACGCGAACGGCTCGAAGTTGGGGCGCATGAGGCTCCGAGGTTGGGTTGATTTCGGTCAATCGCGGACGACAAGAAGACGTTCAATGCCGCGATTGTCAACTATCCCCGTGCCCCTGTCTACGGCGGAGCCCCCACGGTTCGACCGGGGTGCTCGGATCATCGTGCAATTGCCTCAACCGCAAGAGCAAGTCATAAGCCCGCGGGTACCGGCGCCACGGGTCTTTTCGCAAGCACCGCAGACAGACTTGCTCGACCCCCGGCGTCACTTCGGAGTTGAAGTTCGACGGCGGGGTGGGTTCCTGGGTACGGATGGTGTCGCGCGTTTCGATCGCCGTGGAGCCACTCGCGACGGGGCGGTTCGTCAGGAGTTCGTAGAGGATGGCGCCCAATCCGTAAACGTCCGTGTGGAGCCGGGCTTCGGCCTTCGGTTCGAGTAGCTCGGGCGCCAGGTACGCGACGCCGGGTGCGTCTTGGTCGTCCACGAACGAGAGAGCAGAGTTCAGTCCGGCCGTCGGCTGAAAGTCCGCGACGCGGGGAATGCCGTCGGCCGCGAGCAACACGTTCGTGGGCTTCAGGTTGCCGTGAACGATGCCCTGGCGGTGCAAGTAACAGACGATTTCCGTTAACTGGGCGACGAGGTGCAGGGCGTCGCGCAGCGGGTACCGTTTTTCGCCGCGCAGGGTCGTCAGGTTCCCGTGCGGGACGAGGTCCATCACCGCGAACGGCGCACCGTCCCACCACCCGGTCCGGTGAACGAGCACGACCTGTGGGTGCGACAGTGCCGCCGCTTGTTGGCCACCGCGTGCGGTTCGGGCGTCCCACTCTTCGCGCGAGCACACGCCGGGCGCGAAGACTTTCAACGCGACGACTTGTTTCGTGGGGCCGAACTGAGCGCGGTACACGACGCTCCGCGGCCCGCGCCCGATCTCGCCGACGATCTGGAACCCGTCCCGGGCCGCGAACCGCGCGAGGCGCTCCGCTTCGTTAATGGGAACCGCGACTACCGGCGCCCCCTGGAGGAACCGGCCCAGGTCGTTCTCAAGGGCGTCCGCCGTGGCGTATCGCCTAGTCGGGTCTTTTTCGAGGCACTTGAGACAGATCGTTTCCAGTTCGCGCGGCACATCCGCGCGCAATCGCGAGGGCGCGACCGGTTCGTCGTAGAGCACCTGATCGACGGTTTCGTTCCACGTCTCCCCGCGGAACGGCGGTTGGCCCGTGAGCAGTTCGTAGAGCACCGCACCGAGGGCGTAAATGTCGACCGCGGGGCCGATTTCGCGCACGCGACCGGCCGCTTGCTCGGGCGCCATGTAGCTCGCGGTGCCCAGAACGGCCCCGTCTTGGGTCAGCACGGTGCTGTCGCTGTCGAGCCGCTTCGCGAGGCCGAAGTCGGACACCTTCGGAACGAGTGCCGTGTCGTTGGTGGTCGGTTCCGCGCTCAGCAGTATGTTGCTCGGTTTCAGGTCGCGGTGAACGACCTGGAGGTCGTGCGCGTGCTGAATGGCCGCCGCGAGTGTGCGGATCAGTTCGGCGGCCCGGGGAGCGGGTTGCGGTTGCCCGCGCAGGTACTGATCTAGGTTTCCGCCCCCAACGAGTTCCATCGCGAAGTACGGCAGCCCACTGTACGTGCCGACCTCGTGGACCGCGACGACGTTCGGGTGCTGGAGGCGCGAGGCGGCTTCGGCTTCGGCCCGGAAGCGGGCACGGTCCTTCGGCCCGGCGAGCGCGCCGTCGCGCAGGAGTTTGAGGGCCACGAACCGGTCGTGTTTCTCCTGCCGAGCCTTGTAAACGACACCCATCCCGCCGCGCCCGAGTTCGCTGTGAATCTCGTAGCCGGGAACGACGGGGCGCTCCGGGTCCGCCCGCGTGGGCGCCGACCAGTCGCCGGTGGCCAGTGGGTCGGTCATCGCTGCGTCCTTGAATCGCGGTGTCGGCCGCACCGCGTCGGGCCTGGGCGAACTTGGTACTTATTTGAGCGCCGTAACGCTACCTCGCGTGCGCTCCTCGGTCAACGTTGGTGGAGCCGCCGTGAAGGGCTTTGCTAATAAAGGCTCACGTTTTGCCGAGCCGGGCCTTTGGGCCGCCGAAATACAAATCGATTCGCCACAAGTGTTGATAATTCAACGATTTAATGCGATGGATTCAATTTTGCGACCTCGCGTCAGACGCTAACAAATGCTAACAATTTCGTGATTTCGGGTCGAAAACTGATCGGTTCAATTCCGCGGCGAAACTGATTTCACTGAAACGGCTCGTTTGCCTGTCGTGACGACCGCGCGGATCGCGCAATTCGCATCTCCCTATCTCAGCACCGGCGGACAAACGGAACGCGATTTCCAGATTGTATAGTAGTGTACAAAGTATTACAAGCGGTTCCGGGCGTTTCTGGAAATGTTTCTTCGTTGGGGCCGGATACGCGGCGCGGGCGAGTCCGCCAGTTGAAGTGCGGAATAAGGCGCAGAACTTAACTCGGACCCGCGGTGTCGAGCACCGTTACCTCACTCGATCTGAGGGCGGTCGACCACGGACTCCATCGCGGTTGTGCGCAAAATGCAGTTCTGGGTCGGCGCCCGGTCAAGATTCAAGGTTTACTCATAAAGTATACTTCCCACCTGTAAAAAACTGCGGTCGTGTATCCGCTAACGAGTTCTCACAATCGCCCTTGCTTCTGCGCGGGTCGACTTAGAGTGACTCCGCTGCCCGCCACGCCTCCCTTGCGGGCCTCACGAGACGAAACGCCCACCTCTCCGCGGCAAAATTCTCCCGTTTGATTGCGTTATTGTTTTTATTCTTGCGACGGAGTGACTTTTCATGAACGCGCCGACCCGAAAGGCCAGAGGGTTCACGTTGATCGAACTCCTGGTTGTCATTGCGATTATCGCGATTTTGATCGGCCTTTTGTTGCCCGCGGTGCAGAAGGTGCGCGAGGCCGCGGCCCGCATGAAGTGCCAGAACAATCTCAAGCAGATGGGGCTCGCCGCTCACAACTACGAGAGCGCCTACAACAACCTGCCGCCCGGAACGAACACGGCGAGCGGCATAGGGACGCTGACCTATCTCCTGCCGTTCATCGAGCAGGACAACATCTATCGGCAGATCACCCCCGCGCTGCTGATTATCCCCACCGCGTCCCCGGCAGATGCCGGCGGTGGGGCGCCTGCAATCACCAACCTGTGGACCAATGACGCCACCACTCTGAAGGTGTCGCTCAACCGCGTGACCATGTTCGAGTGCCCTTCGGACAACCCGTCGGCCAACATGCCGTACTGGATCGCGGCGACCACGGCGATCTGCGTTCCCGGCCCCGGGTACTTCATCAATTACAACTGGACCGGCCTGCCGACGTTCACCGCGGCCGGCGGAAACCCGGGCGTAACGAATTACGTCGCTTCTGCCGGCGGAAACGGCATGTCCGACGGGAACGGTCCCGGTTACGGGTCCACGACCGTCTCGTGGCGGTCACTGATGGGGCCGTTCGGGTTGAACACGAAGCAAAAGCTGGCCACGTTCCCGGACGGAACGTCCCAGACGATTCTGTTCGGCGAAACGGTCGGGACCGGCGGTAACGAGCGCCTGTCGTGGATGGGCGCCGGGACGTTCACCTTCCTGTACGGCGTCACCGATCCCGGTCCTTCGGGCTGGTCGTCGTTCGGCAGCCGGCACACCGGGGTCGCTCAGTTCTCCTACGGCGACGGGTCGGTGCGCTCGGTCCGCAAGATGGGGAAGGATTGGTACGCGGGCTGGTACACGGATGCCTGGAAGAACGCGGTGTACGCGGGCGGCACGTCGGACGGGGTGCCGGTCAATTTCGATGCGATGGGCGGCCAGTAACACACCAATAAATGAGGAGCACCGAACATGACCCGTAACATCTTTGTCCGACTGGCGTGCTTGATGGTTCTCGTCGCAACTCTGGTCGGGTGCGAACGCGATCCGATCACGAAGCCGGCGGACCCGAACAACCCGCCACCCAAGCCGGCCGGCCCCACGGGACCGCCGGCGAAACCGGCGGCCAAGTAATCGTTGCGGCGGGCACCGCGCCCGCCGTTTTTCGTTTCATTCAGTTCGCGTCGAGTTCGCGCACGGTCGCGCGGTCGTCGAGTACGTACATGGGGCGCTTCGTGTGGTCCGGGATCGTCGTTTCGGGGTCGATCCCGAGGTGCTGGTAGAGCGTCGCGAGGACGTTACTTGGTGTGTACGGCGTGCCCTTTGACCGACCTCCGTGTGCGTCGGTGGCGCCGATCACCTGACCGACCTTGAACCCACCGCCCGCGACTACGGCCGCGCCCGCGTCGGGCCAGTGGTCGCGCCCGTCGCCGCGCGAGACCTTCGGGGCGCGCCCGAACTCGCCCCACACCACCACCGCAACGTCCTTGTCCAGCCCGCGTTCGTGGAGATCGGTTACGAGTGCGTAGAGGCCCTTATCGAGTTGCGGGAGCTGGTCCTTGTGGTCGATGAAGTTCTTTTCGTGCGTGTCCCAGTCGCCGACCTTCGTGGTTACCACCGATACACCCGCTTCGACCAGGCGCCGGGCCATCAGGAAGGTTTCGCAGTATTTGCCGTATCGGGCGTGCGTCTCGGGCGATTCTTTGGATACGTCGAAGGCCTGCCGCACCTTCGGTGACGCGATCATTTCCATCGCGCGCTGCGTGTAGGCGTCCATGCTCTTCATGCCGCCGGACGAATCGAGATCGCGGTTGAGCGTGTCGAACGTGCGGAGCAGATCCTTGCGCGTGCCGAGCCGTTCGAGGGAGACGCTCTTTTCGAGGCTCAGGTTCGCCAGCCCCTCTTTCTTCGGCACGAACGGGCGGTGCGCGGGTCCGCAATACGTCGGGCCTTCGTTGTCGTACAACCCGGGCGGCTTGTACATGAGGCTCACATAGGGTGGCAGCCCATCCGTTCGGGGTTTCAGATAGCTTACGACCGAGCCGATGACGGGCCGTTTCCCGCGGTCCGGGAAACCGGTGAGAATGTAGTGCGGCGTGTGGTCGCCGATGTCCACGGACTTGATGCCGCGGATCACCGCGAGCTTGTCCATCATCTTCGCGTGCAGCTGCAGGTGTTCGCACACTTGGACGCCGGTCACGTTCGTGTTGATCGGGCGGAACTCCCCGCGGATCTCTGCGGGCGCGTCGGGCTTCATGTCGTAACTGTCGATGTGCGAGGCCCCGCCGCGCAGCCAGACCATGATGACGGACTTCGCGCGCGTTTTGCTTTCCGTGGTAGGAGCCGCGCCTGCGCGCAGTCGGAAGAGGTCCGCGAGCGAGAGGCCGCCGAACCCCAGCGCGCCGACGTGAAGCGCGTCGCGGCGCGACAACCGACCGTGCGGGGCGCCGAAGACGTTCAGCATGTGAGTCTCCGATGTGATGCGGTGGGGAGAGTAGGGGAGGGCACCAGCGCAAACGATTCTCGCCCGGCGCCGGTTCGAGAGCAAGAGACGAGGTGGAGGAAGAGTGAACGGCCACAAAAGGAGAGGATAGGAAGCAGAATGAAGAACCGCGGATAACGCAGATTCCGCGGATCAGACACGAGGGATAACTTGAAGCCCTAGATAGGGTGTCAGCGTAGTTCCGGGTTGCGCAACGTATCTACTTGCTATTTTCTGAATTCTGTCTTCTGTCTGATCTGCGGAATCTGCGTTATCCGCGGTTCTTCATTCTTCTTTTCTGCCTTCTGTCATCATTTCGCATCAGCGGGAGGTGGGACGTACACTTTGTGCCCGAACAACAGGAACACGGCGGGGGTCACGATTTGGTCCATGAGGGTCGAGGTGAGTAGCCCGCCGATCACCACCACTGCGAGCGGGTGGAGGATCTCTTTGCCTGGTTGTCCACCGCCGAGCGCGAGCGGGACGAGGCCGATCACAGCGACGCCCGCGGTCATGAGCACGGGGGCGAGGCGTTCCAAACTGCCGCGAACGATCATCGCTTCCCCGAAGGACTCGCCCTCTTCGCGCATCAGGTGGATGTAGTGGGCGATCATCATGATCCCGTTGCGGCTCACGATCCCGATGAGCGTGATGAACCCGACCCAGTGCGCGACCGAGAGCGTGGTGGCCGCGGACCACAACTGCGGCCACTTCCACCACGGTAGTCCCTGGAGCGTGGCCGGGTCCGGGCGGTTAATGACGAGGAGCGCGACCACTGCACCCAATCCGGCGAGTGGGACATTGATGCCCAAAACCATGAGCGCCGCGCGCCACGAATCGAGGCACCGGCACAGGAGCAGGAACACGCCGAGCACCGCGAGCGCGCCCAGCGCGAGGAGCCGGGTGTTTGCTTCCTGCTGTGCCCGGTACTGACCGTCGTCCTCGATCCGGTACTCGGCGCCTTTCGTTCGCAGTTTCTCTTCGGTCGGGCGAACGGCCCGTTTGATGTCAGCAACGACCGCACCCAGGCTGCGCCCCTGGACGTTGCACGACACTACGATCCGGCGCGCGACGTTCTCGTGGTTGAGCGTGTTCGGGCCGGTGGTGTCCAACACCTCCGCGACCTGATCGAGTGCGACCCGCTTGCCGGACGGCGTATCGAGAACGGTTTGGCCGATCACCGAGGGCGAGTTCCGCGAACCCTCGTCGTACCAGACGACCAAACTGAAGAACTTCTCCGCGTCCAGAACGGTCGCGACGACGCGACCCTTGTATGCCGTTTCGAGCAACCGGGCTACGTCACCGGGAGCGAGTCCGTACCGGGCTGCTTCCAGCGCTTTCACACGGAGCCGCACCTGCGAAATTTCTACCTGCGGTTCGACCTGGAGGTCCACCACACCGGGGATCGCGGCCAGCGCGTCGCGGATCTCCTGGGCGGCGTTCCGCAACTCTTGGAGGTCCGGCCCGAACACCTTCACCGCGACCTGGGCGCGCACCCCGGACATGACGTGGTCGAGCCGGTGGCTGATCGGCTGACCGACGTTCGCGTTCACGTTCGGGATGCCACTCACGCGATCACGGACGTCCGCGAGAACCTGATCGTGCGGCCGACCGGACTTCTCGATGCCGTACTTGTGCAGCCCCGGGACCGCACGCAGGAGCGCGTAACCGGCTCCGGGCTTCGGGCGCTCGTGCGGAGTCAGGCGCACGTCGAGTTCGGACGTATTCACGCCCTCCGCGTGCTCGTCTTGCTCCGCGCGCCCGGTGCGCCGCGACACCGATATTACCTCTGAGATCTGCAAGAGCGACTGCTCGGCACGCGCCGCGATTCGCCCGCTCTCGGCCAAACTGGTGCCCGGTGCGAGTTGCAGGCTCACCGTAACGGTGCCCTCGTTGAACGGTGGCAGGAACTCGGAACCCATTCCGAGCACCGCGAACGCGGACCCCGCGGACAGCAGGAGTGCAGCGCCCAGGATCGGGCGCGGGTGGCGGAGCGTGAACCGCAGCGCGCGCGCGTCGAGCCACTTGAGCGCGCGGAGCAGGGGCGGGTCGCGCGGGTGCGCCAGGGTTTTTGCGCGCCCCAACAGGAACGACGCTAGCACCGGCGTTACCGTCAGCGACACGACCAGCGACGCGAGGAGTGCGACGAGGTACGCGAGGCCCAGTGGCGCGAACATCCGGCCCTCTAGACCCGACAGCGCGAACAGCGGCATCACGACGAGGCACACGATGAGCGTGGCGTAAACGATCGAGTTGCGCACTTCGCTCGACGCCCGGAAGATCACTTGGAGCGGCGGGTCCGGGACCGGCTTCTGCCGGTTCTCCCGCAACCGGCGGAAGATGTTCTCCACGTCCACGATCGCGTCGTCGACCAGTTCGCCGACGGCGACCGCGATCCCGCCGAGCGTCATGGTGTTGATGGTGATCCCGAAGTACGCGAATACCAGGACCGTGACCAGGATCGAGATCGGGATCGCGGTCATCGTGATGACGCTCGTCCGGATGCTCGCCAGGAACAGGAGCAGCACGACGAACACCCAGACGGTGCCGTCCCGAACGGCCTCGACGACGTTGTCGATCGCGGTCTGAATGAAGTCGGCTTGCCGGAATACTCGGCGCTCCACGACCACGCCGGGCGGGGCGTCGCGCTGGAGGTCGTCCAGTGCCCGGTCCAGTTTCGGGGTTAGTTCGAGTGTGTTCGCGCCCGGCTGCTTCTGCACGGTGAGAATGACCGACGGTCCGCCCGCGATCGTGTCGCCCTCTTTCACGCGCGTGCTGCCGTCTCCGCGGCGCACCGGGCCGGCGAACCGGACGTCCGCGACCTCTCGAACCCGGATCGCGCGCCCGTCGCGCCAGACGACCGGCGTGTCTTCGATCTGGTCCAGACTCAGCGCGTGCCCGCTAATGCGGATGAGTGATTCCTGCGTGCCGCGCTCCATCACGCCGCCGCCCGCCAGCACGTAGGATTTCTCCACCGCGTCGGTGAGTTGCTGGAGCGTTACCTTTTGGGCCGCGAGGCGCGCCGGGGACGTGACCACCTGGTACTGCTTGAGGTGCCCGCCCATCACTGTGACCTGGGAGACGCCGTCGATCGCGAGCAGCCGGTTGCGGACGGTGAACTCTCCGAACGTGCGCAGGTCCATCCCGCGGGCAAGTTCCTCGTCCGGTGACTTCGGCGGGTCGGCCGGGCGCAACCCGATGAGCATGACCTCGCCCATGATCGACGAGATCGGGGCCATCACCGGGTTCGCGTCCTGTGGGAGCCGGCTGCGCACGAGCTGGAGCCGCTCCGAGACGACCTGCCGGTCCTGGTACACGTCGGTGCCCCAATCGAACTCGACCCACACGACCGACAGCCCGATGCCCGACGCGGACCGCACCCGCTTCACCCCGGTCGCGCCGTTCAGCGCGTACTCTAGCGGTCGGGTAACGAGCGCTTCGACCTCTTCGGGGGCCAACCCGGGCGCCTCGGTGAGAATGGTGACCGTGGGGCGGTTCAGATCCGGGAACACGTCCACCGGGGTACGAGTGAGCTGGTAAGCGCCCCCGACGACGACCGCGAGGGCGGCGATGAGCACGAGCCCCCGGTTCTGGAGCGAGAACGCGATCACGCGGTCGAGCATACTTCCCCCTACCGGAGTGACGAGAACGCGGTCATCAGTTCGTTCACTCCGGCCACCGCGACCGGTTCGCCATCGGCCAAGCCGCGCGTGATTGTTACGAACCGGTCATCGGCCGGTCCGATCTCGACGGCGCGCCGATCGAACGTTCCATCTGTCTTTTGCACGAATACGAACGCCGCTGTGCCTTCGGTGGTCACCGAAGATCGAGGAACGGCCAGAGCCGGGGGGCGCTGACCGAGCACGATCGACAGCGTGGCCAGTTGGCCGTGGAGCAACGCGGGCGCGGAGCCGGCATCAAGGTCCACCCAGATCGATTGCGTGCGGTTCTCCGCGCCGAAGGTTCCGCCGCTCCGGGCGACGACCCCGCGCCCCACGAAATTCGGGTCAGCGATTAATCGGGCACGCACGATCTGGCCGGGCTTGATTTTGTTCGTGTCGCGCTCGGGCACGAATCCTCGAATCGGCGCACGCGCGGCCGGGTCGCGCACCTCGAACAGTGATTCGTGCGCGGCCGCGGCCTGCCCCAGCACTTTGTCAAAATTCACTACGACCCCGGCGAACGGGGCGCGGACCGGGGCGAACCCGACCGGCCGTTTGTCCGCTAGGAGCTGGTCGATTTGTGCTGAGATCAGGCCCACAGTGAGGAGCTTGCGCCGGAGCGCGTCCGCCTGGGCCTTCAAGGTTTTCACCTGGCTCTCTTGTTCCCACACTCGTGTGGCCGCGACCCCTACGCCAGCGGATCGCAGCCGGTCGAGGCGGTCGACCGCGAGTGCGACTTCCAGGTGAATCCGGAGCAGTTCCTGCTGCATCGTCAGGAGCTCCGGGCTGAACACCTCTCCCAGCACTTCGCCCGCGGTTACCGAGCGCCCGCGATCGGTTTTGATCGAATGGATCGTGCCCGCGAGCTGGGACGCGGCGAACCCGCGGTGCGCGGGCGGGACGTCCACCGCGCCGTCCAGAGTGCGGATCTCGTCGAGCGCAACGATCCGCGCCGGTTCGACCCGAAGCCCGATGTTGCGCACGGCTTCTGAGGTCGGGCGCAGCACGGTCGGTGCGAAGAACGGCCCGAGTTCGTGCCCGCCGCGCGTGACCACGCGGTCGCCCGCGAAGACACTGCCCGCGATGATCTCGACCCGACCGCCGGCCGCGCGCCCCACCACCACCGGTACCTTGCGGTACTCCGATGAGCCGACGGCGTTCGCTTCTTCCACGAGCACGAACCGCTCCACCCCTTCGCGAAGGATTGCGGCGGCGGGGACCGTTAATCGATGTTTGCGGGAAGGTGGGATCGAGCGAGTTGCGCTCCCAGAGGTTGCGGTCGCTTCGTCGGTCACGATGAGGTGCGCCTGACCGGACATGCCCGGTCGGAACCGCGGTTCGGACCCGCTCGGGTTGGCGAGTTCCGCCCACGCGGTGGTTACGTTCGTGATGGCGTCGAGGTACTGACTCCCGGCCCGAACCGTTGTGCGGAAGACCTCGTCCGGATACGCAGCAAGGCGCAACTCGACCGATTGACCCACCGCGATTCGACGCAGGTCCTTCTCCAGCACCTCGATCCGAACCCACACCGTCGAGAGGTCGATGACTTCGGCCAGTTGTTCGGCCGGTTCCACCACTTTGCCCGTCGTCAGATCGGCGCGGGCCACGGTCCCGGATACGGGGGCCGTTACGGGGAGCGCGAGTCCAGGTAGTACCTCTCCGCGGCGCATCAGTTCGTCGAGTCGAACAGCGGGCAACCCCAGCCCGAGCCACTTGCTGCGTGCGAGGTCGAGGGCATTACGATTCCGCGCGAGCCGCGTCTGGGCGTCGATCACCATTTGCCCCGCGACCGCTCCCGCGTCGGCCGATTTGGTGAGTTCCGCGACCTGCTTTTCGGCCAGCGCGATATCGGTGCGGGCCGCGAGAACGTCGAGTTGGAGCGTGTCGATTTCCAGGCTCTCGATTTCGGCGATCGTGTCCCCGGCCGAAACTCGTTGCCCGGGCGTGACGGCCACGCGAACGACGCGCCCGGGCACCCGGGCCGTGGCGAACGCCTGGTTCGACCACGGAGCGACGAGCGAGGCGTAGGCGGGTACGCGCTCTTCGATCGCGGCCTGTTCGACGGGCGCGGTATCCACGTCAGCTCCGGCGCGCGCGTCCGCGGTGAGCAGGAGTGTTCCCTTCTCGGCGTCCACCCGGGCGCCGCGCGTGGGGAGCGGTGCGTGCCCCTCGTGGGCGACGAGTACCGCGGCCCCGATCGTGAGCAACCCTCCCACCGCGAGCAGTGCGGAGCGGCGGGAGAACCGGGTTCCGGGAGTGGTTCGCATGGCGGGACTCCGTGCCGCCCTATCTCTACACGGGGCGGCGGGAAGAAGCGGCCCGAATTAGTGCGCCTTGCCCTTATCGGTCTTGTCGGATTTGTTGGCTTTCGCTTTGGCCTTCAGTTCTTCCACTTTGGCCAGCGTCGCGTCCGGGTTGGATTCGGCCTTTTTGACGCACCCCCTGCAGCACACGAACACGGGCTGGCCTTTGATCGTGAGCTTGATGGGCGCGCCCATCGATCCGAGTTGCTCGTCGTTCGAGATGACACACCACTCTTGCGCTTCGACCAGCGCGCGGTCTTCGGGACTAAGCTTGGCCCGCTCTGCTGCCACTGCACCTTCTGGGGCTTCGTTGCTCGTGCCCGAGGTCGAAGGAGAGGAATTGCGCGCGACGCGCTCCCCGCACCCGATGAGTGCGAAGGCGCAGACCGCAACGGCCGCCGAACGAGTCAGGGTGTAAGTGTTCACGAACATGAAGGATCTCCGTTAGTGAGGCGATGGATTACACGAACACCCGCTCCAGGGGAGCGGGAAACCCGCAACAGAACACACGCGGTCCGCATCATTTCGATGCAGCGAACCCGGTTACTTCTTGATGTACTCGGTCGGCCCCTTGATCTCATCGGGCTTGCTCTTCGCGGTCTGTACGAACTCGTCGATGCACGGCACGCAGCAGAATTCGTAGGTCTTCCCGCCGACCACCCAGGTGAACTTCGGGTTGGCCTTGGTCATCGACACGGGGCAGATCTTGTCGCCCGGCTGCGGCTTGGCGTTGTGATCGGATTTGATGCCCTTGTACTTCACGGACGCGGGAGCGGAGCCGTTCGCCTTGATGTCTTCGGCAGTGTACTTCCCACCAGGCGTCAGGTAGAGCTTCTGGCTCTCCTCACCGCCGACTCCGTCCGGCATGGTCGCGTCCGCGTGGGTGCTGGTGGTGTTCGAGAACGCGATCCGGAACCGCTCGCTCCCGATCCGGATGTTGTTGATCGTGATCTGGACCGTTCGCCCCACGAGTTCTGCCGGCAACTGGCCCACGAACAGCGACGTTTTTCCGGCCGAATCGCCTTGCTGGGGTTTAGCCGCGAACTTCACTTCAGTGGCGCCCACAGTCGAACCGACAGCGGTCGCGTACCCGCTCAGTTCCTGGGCCTCGACTTCCTGCACGCGGGCTTCGTCCTTTCCGAGTGTGTACAGGCGCACGGCGCCGTTCTTGTCAAACACGGCTTCCGCGTGGTAGCTGTCCTTGCCGAGCGAGACGAGCGTGCCGCCGTGAGCGCCCGGCTTGTGTCCGTGTTCTTCGTCAGTTTTGGCAGGCGCGGCCTTTGGTTCCGCGGCCTTCTCGGTCGGTGGTTGACTGTTGTTGCACCCGACGAGAACCGCGGTGGTAGCGGCAAAAAGACCGCCGAACAGAACCCATTTACGGAGCATGGCTATTCTCCCCGGCCGGCGTTCGGAGCTGCTGCTCGCGAACGCCAACCAACAATTACGTGAAAGATCGAATAGAATTCGTTCCCGCGCGTCGGGCGCAGTTACGAACGAAGATAAAGGGATCGGGACCGTCGCGCCAACGCGACGGAGAAACACGAACGGCGCGACGCACCCGTTAGTGGGCGTAATCGTGCCGCGTGAGACGAGTTAGCAGCGGAGGTTGTGGTGAGCGTAGAGGAGATCGGCTGTGGTGAGCCGCGAGGAATCGGTGGCGCGTTCGCTCGAGGTGCTCGGAAGTACGAGAGCGATGTCACTCGCGCTCGGTCCATCAAACAACACGCTCACGTCGAGTGCGAGGAGCCGCAAGAAAGTGCTCAAATCACTCTGCACCGATTCGGTTTGGACCGTATGAGACTGGTCCGTTGCGCTCTTGCAGGGGCATTTTTCGGTCGGCGTGGCGGGCTTCTGCGGAGCAGAATGTTCCGTGTGATCCGCTTTTGCAGGAGCGCGCTTGTGCGAGCAGCAAGAAGACGTTGACTCGATCGAGAGTCGATCGGGAAGGGCGGTGGAGGTCGACGAGCGCGCGGACACGTTCCCCGCCGAGCAGCAGCAGAGCAACGGCCCCACTACGACGGCGAAAATCAGACAGTGTGTTAGCGCCCGACGCAGCATTCCGTGAACCACCTCGAACCGCACGTGCTCGGATCAGCTATCCTCATATTATCGACCGGGTCAACACGCAAGTCCATCCCAATCGAAGCGGTCCGTCCGGAGCGCCTCCACACGCCCCGGAAATATCCGGGGCGTGCGGAACGACGGTTCAGGAGCGGGGAGGGGCAAAAAATCCCTCCCCGCTCCTGAACCGTTGACGTTCTAATTTATTGGCGGCGAGGGCTTTCTGCCCTCGCCGGGGACTCAGGCGCCGCCGACGTCGGTAACGGTGACGGCGATGGTTTGGGTGTCGGTCAGGGTGCCATCGGACACGGTGACGACCAAATCGTAGACGTTGTCCGTGCCCGTGTCCCCCGGGGCCTCGAAGTCGGGGGCGGCGAGGAACGTCAGTACGCCGGTCGAGCTGTTAATGGTGAACAGGCCCATGTCCGCGCCGCCGGTGATGGAGTACGTCAGCGTGGTGCCGGCGTCGACGTCGGTGGCGGTGACGGTGGTAACGGCGGTTTGGTTCTCGGCCGCGTTGATGGCCGCGTTCGCTCCGCCCCCGTTGCTCGTGATGACCGGGGCTTCGTTCACGTTGGTCACCGTGACCGCGATCGCTTGCACGTCGGTGAGGGTGCCGTCGGACACGCGCACGATGACGTCATAGACGTTGTTGGCACCCGCGTCGGTCGGGGTCTCGAAGTCCGGTGCGGCGACGAAGGTGAGCACGCCGGTGGTGGCGTTGATGCTGAACTTCGCCGCGTCCGCGCCACCGATGATGGTGTACGTCAGTGTGTCCCCCGGCAGGTCGGTGTCGGTAGCGGTGACAGTGGTGACGGCGGTCTGGTTCTCGGCCGCGTTCACCGCTGCCGTTGCCCCGCCCCCGTTGCTCGTGATGACGGGGTTGTTGTCGTTGACCCCGGTGACGGTGACCGAGATGGTCTGGGTGTCGGTGAGGGTGCCGTCGGACACCTGCACGATGACGTCGTAGACGTTATCGGTGTTTGCGTCGGTCGGGGTCTCGAAGTCGGGTGCAGTGACGAAGGTGAGCACGCCGGTGGTGGCGTTAATGGTGAACTTCGCCGCGTCCGCGCCGCCGGAGATCGAGTACGTCAGCGTTTGCGCCGGCAGGTCGGTGTCGGTGGCGGTGACAGTGGTAACGACGGTCTGGTTCTCGGCCGCGTTCACCGCTGCCGTTGCCCCGCCCCCGTTGCTCGTGATGACGGGGTTGTTGTCGTTGAGCCCGGTGACGGTGACCGAGATGGTCTGGGTGTCAGTCGCGGTGCCGTCGGACACTTGCACGATGACGTCGTAGACGTTGTTGGCACCCGCGTCGGTCGGGGTCTCGAAATCCGGGGGGGCGATGAAGGTCAGCACGCCGGTGGAGGCATTGATGCTGAACTTCACGGCGTCCGCGCCCCCGCTAATGGAGTAGGTTCGCGTGGCGCCGGCGTCTTCGTCGGTAGCGGTAACGGTGGTGACAGCGGTCTGGTTCTCGGCCGCGCTCACTGCGGCCGTTTCCCCGCCGCCGTTACTCGAGATGACGGGCGCGTCGTTGGCGTCGGTGACGGTGATGCTGAGGTCTTGCACGTCGGTGAGGGTACCGTCGGAGACGGTCACGGTCACGTCGTAGACGTTGTTACCGCCCACGTCGGTCGGGCTCTCGAAGTTCGGGGCGGCGAGGAACGTCAGCACGCCGGTGGTAGCGTTGATGGCGAACTTCGCGGCGTCGGGGCCGCTGATGCTGTACGTGCGAGCGCTGCCGGTGCCCACGTCCGCGTCGGTGGAGGAGACGGTGGTGACGGCGGTCTGGTTCTCGGCCGCGTTGATGGCCGCGATCGTGCCGCCGCCGTTGCTCGTGATGACCGGCGCGAACTCGCTCACCCCGGTGACCGTGATCGAGACGTTCTTCGTCGCGGTGAGGAACCCGTCGGACACCTGAACGGTGATCTCGTAGACGTTGTTGGCGCCCACATCGGTCGGGGCCTCGGCGTCGGGGGCGGCGAGGAAGGTCACCACACCGGTGGCGGCGTTGATGGCGAACTTCGCGGCATCGGCCCCGCCGGTGATGCTGTAGGTCAGCGTTTGTGCGGGAGTATTCGCGTCGGTCGCGGCGGTGGTGTAGGCCGCGGTCTGGTTTTCCGCGACGCTCGCCGTTGCGCCGGAGGTAATGACCGGGGCGACGTTGGGGTTGGACGGCGCGGCGATCGCGGTCACCGGCCGGCTGGAAAACGCGCTGCTCAGCTCCGCGTGCGTCACACCGTCGAAGGTCTTCAGGTGCGCGGTTCCGGAGGCACCCGTCGCGATGTCCCCGTCCGCGTTGACGCCCACCAGAACCCCGCCCTTGAAGTTCTGGTCGTAGGCGAAGAAGCTCGCGATCTGGTTCCCGTTGGCCCCGCTGAACGCCTTCACGTGCGGGGAGACGCCCGGTCCGGAGCCGGTCACGATGTCGGCCTTACCGTCCCCGTCGATGTCCCCAACGGCCACGTTCACCCCGCCGTTGAACCCGGGGTACGCGAGGAAGCTGCGGAGCACGCTCCCGTTGGCGCCGCTGAACGCCTTCACGTGCCCGCCGGCGCCCGGCCCGGACCCGGTGACGATGTCGGCCTTACCGTCCCCGTCGACGTCGCCCACCGCGACCCGTACCCCGCCCGTGAACCCCTGGTCGTAGGCGAAGAAGCTCGCGAGCTCGGCCCCGTTGGCGCCGCTGAACGCCTTCACGTGCGGCGGGCCGCCGTTCGCCACCGACGCGACGATGTCGGCCTTGCCGTCCCCGTTGATATCACCCGCGGCCACGTTGATGCCGCCGGGGAACCCGGGGAACGCCAGGAAGCTGCGCACTTCCTGGAACGTCGCGCCGTCGAACACCTTGACGTGCGAGGCCGTGGTCGCGGTGCCGGTGATGATATCGGCCACCCCGTCCCCGGTCACGTCGCCCATCGCCACGTTCACCCCGCCGGTGTACCCGCCGGTGTACGCATTCAGCGCCGCGACCGGCTGTTGCGTGGCCGCGTCGAACACGCGCACGATCGGGGCCTCGCCGACGGCCGTCCCGGTGGCGAAGTTGGCCAGGTTGATCCGGTCTTCCAGCACCTCGGTCCAGAACTTACCGCGCGGGGCGGGAGAGGTGCTCCGGGACGAACGGGCGGGCTTGGCGAGCAAGCGGGTCATCCAGCGTGCAAGTTGCATGAGCGAACCTACATGTGTGCGGGAACGGAACCCGCGTCTCGGCCGGGCCGAGGCGGGAGAAGGACACAGGGCGTCGCGCGGAGCCGTTTGTGGGTTCAGGAACAAACACAGGCGACTGCTCGGTACGATCGGCCCTTGAAATCACATCTAAGTAGCCCAACAAGTTAAGTCAATTTGCAACTCGTCGTAAATTGCCCAAAATGTCTAAATTAACAGGCTGTAGGAATTGTGAGGAATAGAAGGAACGTGCGAGATGCAAGACGTGAGACGAGCATCGCACAGGAATCGTGGGTAGTGGCTTGCTTCCGTGAAAATAGGGTTGGTGGATCTGTGATTATTTGGCGAGTGGACACTTAATGTTTCGGACACTCGTGCTCGGGGGACGCGCTCCACCGTCGCGAGATGCGGTTCGCGCTGAAATTGAGTTGGGGCGCCCGGAATCGCGCCAACACGCGGCGGTCGTAGGTACTTACAATGGCATCATGAACGCCATTCTGATCGCCGGGGCCGCGCTCGTCGGGCTGCCCATTCTGCTGCACCTCATCATGAAACAGGAACCCAAGCGGCTCCCGTTTCCGGCGTTCCGGTTCCTCAAACAGAAGCTCAAGACCAACCAGCGCAAGTTGCGGCTGCGGCACTTCATCCTGCTCGCGCTGCGGATGCTCATCATCGCCCTGTTCTGTCTCACTCTCTACCAGCCCACGTTCAAGAGTGACCGGCTCAACATCCGCGGCGAACAGCCGGTCGCGACGGTCCTCGTCATCGACACCAGTCCGAGCATGGGGTACGTGACGAACGACAAGTCGCGGTTCAAAGAGGCCCAGGCGCGCGCGATTGAATTCCTCAAGGAACTGCCCGACAAGTCGCCCGTGGTGGTACTCGAGACGAGCGACCTCAACGCGACCTGGTTGCCGGACGTGGCCGCGGCGCGCCGGCGCATTGAGGAACTGAAGGAACCGCACGGCGGTAACCAGTCGGTGAGTGCCGCGGTTGCCGCCGCGTACCAGCTTCTGGCGAAGGTCGAACAGGAAACCGAGTCCCCCGATCCGCTCCAGAAGCTGGTCGCGGTGTTCACCGACCGCACGGCTTCGTCGTGGGACGCGAGTCGAACCGAGGATCTGAAGAAACTCCGCGAGACCATTCCCAACGACAAGCCCGTTCACGTCGTGTTCGACTTCGGCGCGGACCAGCCCACGAACGTGTCGATTCTCTCCGTCGAAATGAAGCCGCAGGTGATCGCGGAGAACCAGACCGCGAACGTGGTCGTCACGGTCGGCGCGGTTGGTGCCGCGGGGGAGGGCGTCGAGGCCACGGTGATCGCCAAGCCCGTCGCCGGTGTCAGCAAGGCGGACCGCTCGATTAGCAAGGTAGTGACGATCCCGAACGGCCAAACGCGGACGGTCCCGTTCGAGTTCCGCGACCTCAAAGAGGGGCTGAACCAGTGGGAGTTCTCACTGAAGGCGCCCGATAACTTGATGATCGACAACACGCGGTTCCTGACATTCAAGGTGGGGGCCGCGCGGCGCATCCTGACCATCACGGACGACAAGAAGGCCGCGGTGTTCTGGCAGGTCGCGCACATCGTACAGGAAGAGTTCAGTTGCCTGGTGGTCACCCCGGACCAGATCAAGATCGGCGACGGCGGGCAGGCGGTCGTGCAATACACCGCGGACCCGAAGAAGCCGAACGCGCCGCCCGTTGTTGACGATCTCCGGTCGTTCGAGGCGGTGTGCCTGCTCGCGGTGCGCGAGCCGAACCAACCCGCGGGGAGCGGCCTCTGGGACAAGCTGCGCCCGTACCTTCAAACCGGCGGCAAGCTCATCGTCGTGCCCGCGCGCGAGGGCTGGATGAACCTCGTTGATTACAACGAGGGCGCGAGCGACCTGATGCCCGGGAAGTTCACCAAGGTGATCGAAACCAAGAAGCTGAACCCGGCCCCGCCGCCCCAAAAAGCATCGAGCTGGGACGAACCGCGATCCGGGGCGAACGGGGTGACGCTGGTGCTCGACGAGAACGCGCTAAAGCACCCGATGCTCAAACCGATCGAGGGCTGGCGGCAGCAAAAGAGCGACCGCGTGGACGTGATCGCGAACCCGCGCACGACGTGGAAATTCTGGGACGTGACGCGCGACCCGAGCGCCACGGTGGTGGCGCACTACAACGACGCGGAGAAGCCCGAAGCTCGGCACCCGGCGATCCTGGAGCGCTCGGTCCTCGACCCGAAGGACAACAACAAGGCGAAGGGCAAAGTCGTGCTGCTGACCACGCGACTGGACGTGACCCAGAGCACCCCGCCGGACGACTGGAACGACTATTGGACGCCCGAAGGATCGAGCTGGTACGCCGCGTTCCCCAACTTGCTCGTGCGGTATCTTGCCGGGGACACGGCCGACGCGAACTTCAACTACCCGACGGGCGCCACGGTCACCGTCCCGTTACCCCGCGGCAAACTGAACCGCGATAGTGTGGTGATCCTCGAAGGGAAGGGGATCGAGGGCAACGACGCGCTCATCCGCCCCGGGGACAAGCAAACGGACGCCCGGATCGCGCCGCCCAAGACGAACAGCGCGGGCAACTTCTCGCTGTCCGTTCAGAAGGACGACCGCGACATCTGGCGGGACGGGTTCAGTCTGAACGTGCCCCCGGACGAGAGCAATTTGGACAAGGCGCCGCTGGACGCGGTGGAAGACCTTGTGGGCGAGGGCCGCGTGATCCCGGTGACGCGGAACGTGGCCCTGGCGGACCTGCTCAGCGTCACCTTGGGCCACCCGATCGACCTGTTCCCGTGGCTCCTGATCGCGGTCCTCGCGGTACTGGTTGCCGAGGGGTTCATCGCCAACCGCTTCTACCGCCGAGTGAAGTGAGGGGCTGGGGTGATAATAGTCACTTCGCCGCGAGCGAAACACGGCGGGCTACGTACCCCGCATCGCACACAACCCCTCCCCGGGAGGCCCGACCGTACCCCAGCAACCCCCACCCGAACAGAATTGATGGCCGGTCGGAGCCGGTGCTGCGGATTAGCAGGTACAGCGGGCGCCGCCTTTCGGCGCCCGGTACCCCCGAACCGAGGATCGATCGATGACCCGTTTCCGCCCAAGTGTCGAGGCCCTGGACGACCGCGCGCTGCCGTCGGCCGTGTTCGCTGGCCCCGCCGACCCGAGCGCCGGCCACGCGGCGCATTTTGCCTTTAGGACGAGCGAGCCCGCGGGCCAAGCCGACGGCCCGACCGTGCCGGTTACCGCCCGAGAAGCCGCAACCGCCTACTTGCGGATAACACTGAGCGACGTGCTCATCTCGAGCTACAACTAACCACCACCTGTGCTGGAGCGGGCTACATCATCCGGGGCCTCGGGCGCGTGCCCGGCGCGGTGCAGGACATCGACGGCGATCTGTCGGCCCACGCGCCCTACGGTCCTCCCGTTGACCCCACCCGGCTCCCGCTTTACCCGGTGCAAATGCTTCAAAACTTAACTTTTGCTCCCGTCCTCGGGGCGCGGTAAGCACCACGCTTACAGGGCTTCGGGGGACTTTCTTGCTCAGCGGCTTCAACGTGGGATGCACGGGCGCTCGATGGTGGGTAGAGTAACGCCAACACCCCCAACGAGGTCGACGCATGGGCAAGAAGAAGAAAGACGCCGAGTCTGCGTCCCTGTTCGACGAAGAAAAGCCGGCAGCCCAACCTACTGAAGCCGCCACTGCGGAACCGAAAGTCGAAGAACTCCCACCACTTCCGCCCGGCGTACCCGGATTACCGGCCGACCTCGACCCGTCGTGGCGCGGGGCCCTCGACCCAGAAACGCGGAAACCGTATTGGGCCGAACTCGCCAAGTTCGTTACCGAAGAGCGTAAGGCTCACACCGTTTTTCCGCCCGCGCCCGACGTGTTCAACGCCTTCCGCTACACGCCCCTCGACAAAGTGAAGGTGCTCCTACTGGGCCAAGACCCGTACCACGGCCCGGGTCAGGCACACGGGCTGTGCTTCTCCGTCCGCCCGGGGGTAACGCCCCCTCCTTCCCTGCGCAACATCTACAAGGAACTCGAAAGCGACCTCGGCATCGCGCCGGTGAAGCACGGGTACCTCGTCACCTGGGCGCAGCGCGGGGTGCTGATGCTGAACGCCTGCATGACCGTGCGGAAGGGCGCGGCCAACTCGCACGCCGGTAAGGGGTGGGAGAAGTTTACCGACGCGGCCATTCGCGCGGTCAACGACCAGAAGCGGACCGTCGTGTTCCTACTGTGGGGCGCTTACGCGGGGAAGAAGCTCCCGCTCATCGACCAGAAGCGACACGTAGTCGTAAAATCCGCGCACCCGTCGCCGTTCTCCGAGCACTTGTTCTTCGGCACCAAACCGTTCTCGAAAATCAACACCGCACTCGAAGCGGCCGGTGAAGAACCGATCGACTGGCACCTGCCCGAGAAGGTGGAGGAATAGGCGAGCCCCGCCCGCAAGGGTGGTGGGTGTTGTCAAAACGCAACGAGCCCCACCCCGCAAGAGTGGTGGGTGCCCAACAAACACAGCAGGCGCAATGCGGCACTCCGCCTCACCCACCGCCCTTGCGGGCGGGGTTCACTTCACAACCGGGAACCGCACACGGAAGGTCGTTCCGCGGAGCGGGGCGGAGTCGATCTCCAGCGAACCGCCGTGGTGCTCGAGCACCATCGCCACGAACGACAGGCCGAGCCCCATCCCCGCGCTGTAGCCCTCGTAGAGCGCGTTGTCGCGTTTCGTGGTGAAGTGCGTCTTCAGACAGTTCCGGCGCACCTCGTCCGTCATCCCGATACCGTTATCGCGGACTTCCAAAACGACGTGCTCCCCGTCGCGGTGTGCGGACAGATGGATCTCGCCCTTCCAACTCGCCGCTTCGAGGAGCTTGTGCCGGCGCGCGGTCGGGTCGGCTTCGCGCTTGGCCTCGTCGCGCAGGTAGTTCCGCATCTCGAACGTCGCGTCGCGCGCGTTGAACACGAGGTTCTCCACCGCCTGCTGCATGTGTGACACGTCACCCGTGACCAGCGCGGCCCCGGGCGGAACGTCCACCAGCACCGCGACCTTCCACTTGTCGCGCCCCATTTCGGCCCAGGTGCGCTGCGTTTCGCGGAACAGCGCGTACACGTCCATCTGAGTGACCTCGGCGTTTGCCGGGTCGCGCCGCACCGTGCGGAGGATCTGTTGCAGGCGCTCGGTGACCGTGCCGAGCGTGGACTTCACCTCTTCCAGCATCCCGTGCTGTTCGGTGTTGCCGGCCGCTTCCATACAGCGCGTGATGAGGTCGTTGGGCCGCACGAGCAAGTTCTTGATGTTGTGCGCGTAACTCCCGGCCATGATGCCGATGCTCGCGTAGAGCTGCGACTTCATCTCCAGCGCCTCGCGCTCGGCCTCGGCCGCTCGGTTGGTGAGTTTCGCCGCGGCGAGTTCCTGTTCGAGTAACTTGCGGCCGAGTTCCTCGCTGGATCGCTCCAATTCTTGCTGCTTCACGCGCGCCTCAAGCAGGCTGCGTTCGATCAGCTCGCGCTCGACCTGGGCGGCGAGCAGATCCCGTTCCCGGTGCTCGGCCTCGGCCGCCGCGCGCCACTTCTCCAGTTCGCGCGCCTGCTCGCGCCGCACGAACCGCCCCACGACGAACACCGCGATCAGCGTGGTGGGGACCAGAACACCCGTCGCGACCGTCTGCCAGAAGCGGAACTCGTCCTGCTGCTTCTGCATCCGGTTGAACGAGTGGAGCTGGTACACGCAGCGGACGCGCGCGCGGGCGCCCGGGCGGTCCAGGGGCGGCTCGAAATCGAGCGTGCGGAGCTGCGCCTTCGCGGACCCGCCGGGGCGCGGCTTGGGCGACGTCCAGACGATCGGCTCGACGGGGCGCGCGTCGCGCCCGGTCACCCCGGAAAACTCGATTTCGAGCGCGTACACGTTCGGGAACAGCGGGAGCTGCCCCGTGTACATGCGCGTCGGCTCGACCATCGCGCGCAGGTGCTCTTCGAGTTCCGCGCGCTTGTTCTTCACCCGGTCGCCGTGGTCCGGGCCGCGCTCCTCGGTGTCGTGCAGGTCGACGTACTCCCGCACCAACTCGGCGAGCGTCTTGCGGAACACGCGCGTGTTGTCGAGCCACTCGCGCACGTCTGCGCGGTCGGACTCCTCGCCCCAATTCGCGCGCGTCGCGAGAAGCCACGCGAGCAGCCCGACCAGCACGGCCCACAGCACCGCGAGCGGCAGGAGCCGGCCCGCGTACCGCCAGACCGGGAACCGCGGCGCATCAAGCGCGGAAGAACTCATACCGAATTCCGTGGATAGATTCCTTCAGGGGTCGAATACACGCGACACCACACAACGGTTACTCGCCTGGCCCCGCGTCGGTCGGGCGCACGGTCTGAACGACCGGGCGCGAGCGGATGCGGTCCCAGCCCACGCCCGGTTTCCGCGTCCACACTTCGAGTTCCGCGTCCGGGTACGTGACCACGCCCTCGACCCGGGCCGTCGGGCGCAGCACGACCACGTGCTCCCCGGACCCGCTAAGGCGGTTCCCGGACGGATCAAAGAACGTCGGTGTGAGTGCCCGGAACCCCGCGGCGAGCGCGTCCGGCCCGGCGATCACGTGCCCGGTCCCGTCGGGGTACGCGCCGCGCGCGACCGTGCGCACGAGCGACGAGAACAGTTGAATGTCCTCGGTACTGTTCTTCACTTCGCCGGGCTTCGCGGGCGGAGCGAGTTCGTACCCCGGGGGCGGGGGCGGGTCACCGGGTTCGTCCCAGTCGAACGGGTTGGTGTGCGTGAACAGGACCAGCGGGATCGGTACCGAGCGCACGGGCCACGCGAACTCGCCGTCACGGAACAGGGCGTTTACGGGGATGCCGTCCCCTGTCACCGCGACGAGGCGCCGAGCGGCACCAGGGTTACCCTGGGCCAGCGCCCCCAGTACCCGCCGTGCGGGGGCCGTGACGGTGGGGATCACCAGAACCGTGCGCTCGCCGCGCTTCGGGAAGTGCGGGTGCGCGAGCATGTGGTCGACGATATGCGCTTCGTAGGGATTCGGGCGCGCGAACCGACCGGCGCTGAACGGCACGAGGTTCGATTCGACCCCGAGGCGCGGGCGCCCCGGGATGGTGCCTTGCTCGGCGATCGACTCGCGGAACTGGAGGGCCAAGTCGAGCGAGTACGGGTCGTCCTTCCACGAAACCGCGAACGCCTGAACCCGCTGGGCTTCGCCGGCGAGTTCCGCCAACCAGGGCAGCATCGCCCACCCGCCCCCCGACGCGCCGGGGACGGCCCGCAGCCCGGGCCACACCGCGGGTCCGGGGCGGAGTGTCGCGTCGCTGAACACAAAGTCCGTGACCGCCGCGGCCATCTGCTTGTTCGTGAAACAGAACCGGAACGAGCGGTCGTAGAGTTCGATGAGCTTGGGCGGTTGATAGTCGGCCTGGTAGTTCTCGCCCTCTTTGTCCGGGTACACGAAATCGGCGGTCGCGGTGGAGAGCAGCAGGAGCGGCTTCTGGCCGGGCCATTCCACCCCGGCCATCGCTTCAGCGAGTTCGCGCGCGCGGTCGCTGGACCACCCGCCGACGATCGCGAGCGGGACCGGGGTGCGGGCCGCCAGTGCCTTGATCCACGCCGTGGTCGGCGCGTAGTTGGTCACCTTGTACCAGCGCACGCGGATCTTCCCCGCGAACCCGTCGCGCGAGAGCACGACTTCCGGCACCGCGGTCGTGCGCGTCGGGAACGCCCGGGAGTCGTCCACGCGCAGACCGGACGGGGCCGTGCTCATCTCCGCGCGCTTCATCCCCCACACGAAGTTCTCCCACGTATCGGTGGACGTGGGGATGTGCAGCCACGCGATCTCCTGGTCGCCGCTCGGCACCGGGCGCGGTTCGGCGACCTTCGAGTCGAACCACCCGGACCGGCCCAGCAGCCAGGCGCTGACCAGGACCACGATCAGCACGCCCAGGACGAGCGGCCCGCGCCGTTGCATGTTGAGCGCCTCCATGACGAGATGCGACCACCTCACTGTACCGGGCCGGGCCACTGACCCTTCCACCCGCTCGTTACACTCGCGATTCGTCCGAGCGCGTCACGCGCCGACGGGTGTCCCCGAACAGGTTGTGCCCGCTCCGAATTGAAGCAAATGCGCCCGCGCGACTTGCGAATGAGCATTTCGGATCGGAAGTGTGACACAATCCGCGGCGCGGCGGAAGGCGAGTTCGCGGACCGCTCAAGCACGTTCGACGAGCGGCAACACCGTTTTCTCCAACACACTTGCTTCCCCCGGCGGTGCGGGTAGAACAACCGGAACGTCAATCCGTTGTCCCGGCCGTGCCGGGGATTCCGGCCCGTAGGAGATCATCCGTGCTCCGCACCCGCTTCGTCGTTGCCGCGCTCCTGGGCGTTACCATTGCCGCCCTCGTCGGCGCGCAGGACCGCAAGTTCGAGCTGAACTTCGGCGCCAAGGACAAGGACGGCAAATACACCCCGTACTACCAGGAAGTGACGACCGAAGTCACCCAGATCATCAAGGTGCAGGGCCAGGACCTCACCCAGAAGCAGAAGAGCGTCTTCTGGTACCAGTGGACCCCGATCAAGGAAGAAAAGGTTCCGGAGGGGAAGGAAGAGTTCACCAAGTGGACGGTGAAGCAGAAGATCGAGGGGCTGGAGATGAACATCGATATCTCCGGTAACCCGATCAACTACTCCTCGAAGAACGAAACCTCGGGCGCCGCGGGTAACCCCGGCCTGGTCGAGTTCTTCAAGAGCCTGAAGGACAGCGAGTTCACCGCCACCCTGGGCAAGAACTACAAGGTCGAAAAGGTCGAAGGCAAGGACGACTTCGTCAAGAAGCTCGGCGCCGGCAACCAGCAGATGGACGCCCTGCTCAAGAAGGTGATGACCGACGACGCCCTCAAGGAAATGGTGGACCCGACCGCCAAGCTGTTCCCGGACGGGGCGAAGAAGGTCGGCGACTCGTGGGAGAAGAAGACCAACCTGAACCTCGGGCCGATCGGCAGCTACGAGCTCACCTACAAGCTGAAGTACGCGGGCGTCGACAAGGACAAGGACAAGCTCGAAGTCGAGACCGTGATCGTCTACACCGCGCCGAAGGAGAACCCGGAAGGCCTGCTGTTCCGCATCAAGGAGGGCAGCAAGCTGACCAGCGACCCGGCCAAGAGCAAGGGCACGGTGATCTACGACCCGAAAGCCAAGCGCATCGAGTCCGCCGAGATCAACATCGGCCTGAAGGGTGACCTCGTCGTCGTGATCGGCGGGACCGACACGCGGGTGGAACTGACCCAAGAGCAGAAGACGGTCATCAAGACGCAGGACAAGAGCTACCTCGAAAAGCCGGTCGCTCCCGTAACGCCCCCGGCGCCGCCGAAGTAACGTTCGCGCGAACGCGACCACACCCGCCCGGCCCCCGCGCCGGGCGGTTTCGTTTCTACCAACAGATCAAGAACGTCTGGGGCGAAAACCCTGGACCCGCGGGAGTTCCCTCAATGAAGATCGCCGTTCTGGGCGCGGCCGGGCAACTCGGGCGCGACCTGTGCCCGCGCCTCGCCGCGTTGGGGGAAGTCGTCCCGTTGTCGCGTGCCGAGATCGACCTCGCCCGGCCCGGTACAATCGCGCCCGCAGTTGCCGATCTGCGACCCGACGTGTTCGTGAACTGCGCGGCGTACAACTTGGTGGACAAAGCCGAATCCGAGCCAGAGGTGGCGTTCGCGGTCAATGCGTGGGGCGTCCGGGAACTGGCCGCGGCGTGCGGCACTGCCAACGCGAAACTAGTTCACTTCAGCACCGACTACGTGTTCGGTCTCGATGCCGATCGAACCACGCCATTGAGTGAGGACGATGCCCCTGGGCCGGTGAGCGTTTATGGGCTGAGCAAGCTCACGGGTGAGTTCGTCGTGCGCGCTGCGGCGCCGGGCAATCTCGTGATTCGCACGTGCGGGCTGTACGGCGTCTGGGGCAGCGGCGGGAAAGGTGGGAACTTCGTCGAGACAATGCTGCGAATCGCGAAACAGGGAAAACCTCTGCGCGTAGTAAACGACCAGCACTGCACACCGAGTTACACCGCAGACGTAGCCGATGCCACCGTTCAACTCCTCGAACGCAATGCGACGGGCCTCTTCCACGTAACCAACAGTGGTGCGTGTACTTGGTACCAACTCGCGGCGGAGATCTTCCGCCAAAGCGGGCTACACGCCGACCTTACGCCGATCACGAGCGCGGAATTCAGCGCCCCCGCGCAGCGCCCACCGTACAGCGTCCTTTCGACCGCGAAACTCACAACCCACGGCGTTTCCACCCCGCGCCCGTGGAGCGAAGCGCTCGCGGCTTATCTGAACGAACGACAGGCCCGCAACAGTTAACCCCTCGCACGCAGCGACTTTTCCTGCGCAACGACGCGGGCCGGGAATTGCTCCCCGGCCCGCGGTATTCCCGTGTTGTTTACTTCCCAACCTGAGGTGCGGAACGCTCACAGCAACGCCCGAGTAATTAACCGGAGGCCTTGAGCGGAACCACGATCCGCGGGGTCGTTCCAGACCGCTCAAGGCCTCCGGTTAATTACTCGGATAGTGGTGCTGGAACAGCGTTCCCCGCGATGAGTGCGGCGGAGTGTGCTCGGACGACGCAACATCGTCCTGTCGCAGAGCGACGAGCTAAATCAACCACGGGAATAATGTTAGCGTAACCAAGCGCCGAACAGGGTACAAGCAACTTCGCGCTTCTGTATCCGGCTACACCCCGCGGGTGCAACTACGGCTTCTGTGGCTCACGAGTGAATGTGAGCACTCGACGACCTCGATTTCGCCCTTTCTCCGGGTCGAACGATTCAGGGCACTCTTCCTGAAATGACATATCCTGAACAATTACGAGCGTGTCGCCTTCGAGCTTAAAGCGAACTTTGAACGGCTTCTGCTCCGGCTTACCAAGCATATACAGGCATTCGGCCTCCGACCCCAATTCGAGCTTGGGGGGCTGGGTTGGAGACGGCTTCCCGTCACTCATCATGATCTGGTAACCATCTTTGATTTGGAGCCCCAGTTTCGGGGCGTTTGGGGTATCGAGTTTCGCCATAAGTACGCCCTCTGGAGTGGACGCACTGGCGGACTTCAGAACCCAGATTCCCTCAAGTTGCTTCAGTGTGTCCCGTTTCACCAGTCCCGGAGGAACTGGTTGATCGGCCGCTGGCGCAGAACCGATCATTCCGAACAGAACGATCAAACTGAGCGAGAGGCGCATGTGTGTACCTCAAGTGTCTGCCCACGAATCGTCTCACCTGATTATCCACGGCCCTCCTATCTCGCAAGTCCGCTCTGCTACCGCCCCGCGCTCCGGCTTGACGGGCCGGCGCAGTTTGCCTATCGTCCGCCGGCGCGAATTGCGCGGCCTACGGAGCGCAGCAGATGAGTTCCTCAGTCGGTGGACGTCTGGAAGCAGTCGCCCGGGAGCGGTCCCTGTTCGGCCCGGACTACCTCCGTCTGGCGGCGCTCGTGTTGGTCGCGGTCGCGGTCCACGCCTGGCTCCTCGCGCACACCGCGCTGACCGCCCGCGACAGCCTCGGGTTCGCGCGCCAGGCGCTGTGTTTCGAGACACCTTCGGCTGTGCCGCACGAGGACGGGCGCCCGAAAAACATGGTTGACCTGATCCGCACGTCGGAGCACCCGCCCGGGTACCCGCTCGCGATCCTGGCCGTTTATAAGGGGTTGAGCTGCGTTTCGGACGCGCCCGTTGCGGACCGCGCGCTGCTCGCCGCACAACTCGCCAACGCGCTCGCGGCCGTCCTGCTCGTGATCCCGACGTACCTGATCGGGCGCATGCTGTTCGGCCGGAACACCGGGTTCGCCGCCGCCTTGCTCTTTCAGGTGCTACCGGTCCCCGCGCGAATCACCAGCGACGGCCTCACGGAAGGCGTGTACCTGCTCTCAACGACCATTGCCGTAGCACTCGCGGTTCGCGCGGTGATGGTTCCCCGCATTAGCGCGTTCCTGCTGTGCGGTCTCGCGACCGGGATGAGCTACCTCGTGCGCCCCGAAGGGTTGATGATCGCCGCCGGCCCCGGGGCCGTGGCGCTCTGGCTGGGGCTGGCGCGGCGGTGGCCGCGTGACCGGGCCTTCGGCTGCCTCTCGGCGCTCGTGATCGGTATGTGTCTCGTCGCCGTGCCGTACATGGTTCTCATCGGGAAGCTCACGCACAAACCGGCCGGGAACGAGTTGCTGAACCCGTTCGCGCCGGCGCGTCAGATCCACTACGGCGCCGTGGCCGCTCCGACGACGGCCGCCACCGGACCGCTGTTCGCGGAGTGGTGGAACGACGAGAAGGATAGCGGGAAGTCGAAAACGGTTTGGGGCGTTCAGGCGGTGTTCAAGGAAGTGAGCAAGAGCGCGAACTACGCCGTTTGGCCGCTCGCTCTCTTAGCGATTCTGGCCCTGCGCCGGCGGTTCGCGGCCGAAGCCGGGCCGTGGGTACTGGTCATCATTGCCGCGTG
Organism: Gemmata sp. SH-PL17; assembly: GCF_001610855.1. Lineage (NCBI taxonomy): Bacteria > Pseudomonadati > Planctomycetota > Planctomycetia > Gemmatales > Gemmataceae > Gemmata > Gemmata sp. SH-PL17. Next base: position 5,101,457 of record NZ_CP011271.1, on the reverse strand, counting down.
TAACTTCTTGATCCTGCTGTACCTCGCGACCCGCGTCGGGTACGTGTCCGAGCGGCACACGGTGCTCCTCACGCTGCTCGCGTGCCCGTTCGCAGCGGCGGGGCTGCCGCTCCTCGCGACCGGGATCGGGCAAATCTTCCCGCGCGTGGAACGGTTCGGGGTCCGCGTAACGGCGGCGGGGCTGTTAGTCGCGCTGGTCGTCGCGTCACTCCCGTTCGCGCTCAAACCGATGCACCCGAACCGCGTGGGACACAAGCACGCGGGCCACTGGCTCGCGGCCAACATGAAGTCCGACGAGGCGCTCATCGACCCGTTCTGCTGGGCCGCGTGGTACGCGGGGCGCACGCTCTACCGGCCGGACGGCTACAACCCGCCCCAATCACGCGCTACGTACATCGTGCTGGAAAACAAAGCCGGAACGCCGCACTCGCGGCTCCCGGTGCTGCCACTCGCTCAAGAGCAAGCCACGCGACCGGGCGCCCGCGTCGTCTACCACTGGCCGGAAAACGTCTCGAAAGACAACGCGATCGTTCACGTCGTGAAGATCGGCGAGGATTGAGATTTTCCCCCTGGGACCGCGGGCATCCTGCCCGCGGTCCCAGGTTCGGTCAGATGCGAGACATCCCCAAAAGCAGGAACACGGGCTTAGTGCCCGTGTTCGTTTCTTACACGCCTAAAAACCTTATTCCGGGTCGTCGATGAGGCGCTTCGGCAGCTTCACGGTGAAGGCCGAGCCCTTGCCGACCACGCTCTCGACGCGAATGCGCCCGTGGTGCTGCTCGATGATCTGGCGACACACGCTCAACCCCAAGCCGGTCCCACCGCGACCGTACTCGTCGGGCTGTTTGGTGGTGTAGAACGGCTCGAAGATCATCCGGAGCTGGTCCGGTGCGATGCCGAGACCCGTATCGGACACCTTGATTTCGGCCGTATCGGTCTCCGTGTTGTCGCGCACTTCGATCTTCAGCCGCCCGCCGTTGGGCATCGCCTGGCGCGCGTTCAGGATCAGGTTTACCAGGATCTGCTCGATGTGCCCCGGTACTACCCATGCCATCGGGCGCGCGTGAAACTTCGTCTCCACGTGCACGCGATTCTTCGACAGATCCTTGTCGGTGAGGATCAGCACCTCTTCGACCAGTTGGGCGATGTCGCAGTGCTGGCGGTGCGTGGCACCCTTGCGGGCGAACCCGAGCATCCCGCCCGCGATCGCCGCGGCGCGCTGGCCGGCCTTCACGATGCGCTCGAACGCGACCTGTTTGTCGGCCGGGTTCTGGTTCCGGCTCCCGAGTTTCGCGGAGTTGATGATGGTGGTGAGGATGTTGTTGAATTCGTGCGCGATGCTGGACGCGAGTTCGCCGACACTGCTGAGCCTCTGGGCTTGAAGTAACTGTTGCCGGAGCGCCTCGGTTTCACTGACCGGAGCCAGCACGTCTTCGCTCGTCATCGATTCCACTCCCCTCGGCCGTGTCGCTCGCCGCCGTTCCCCGGACGCCGCGAACCGCGCACGAACCGCGTTCCCTGTCGGCACCGCGGTCCCCGTCACGCCGATCGCCCCTGCCCCCGGCGATCCCCGCCCCGAACTCGGTCCCGGGCGTGCGTGTCTGGTCCGCTCGCCAGTGGTATCGACTGCACCAATGAGAACACTTCATACGAACCGCACAATCAGAACTGAGAAGCAGGTAAAAGGAAAAAGGAGAAAGGAAAAACTGAAGCCGTGAACGCCCAATTCGCCACGAACGCTCCAACTTCTCACCCGTTCCGACACCGGGCACAACAACCAGTGCTCGGCGAGGTCCACGGGCGCTTTACTCAAGTCTTTTCCTCTCAGCTTTTCCTTTCTCCTTTCTCCTTTTTCCTTACGTGACGTGTCATGCCTCGGTCTTCTTCACCCCGACTTCCTCGAAGGCCGCGTTGACGGCAGTCACTTGCGGCGGGACGACGAGGATCTGGCGCGGCGCCCAGAGATCATCGTCGGGAACGAGTTCACTGACCGCGAGGTTGACGACACGACCAATGGTGTTCCAGTTTGTCGGGCCGTACCCGCGCAGGAGCGAGAGCAGCAGCACCTTGCACACGACGCCGTGGCACACGATCACGACGCGCCCGCCCGGATGTGCTGAAACCACGCGGTTGAACGCCGGCAGCGTGCGGTCCCGCAGTTCGTCGAACGACTCCATGCCGGGAAACGAGTAGGCCGTGTTCCCGCTCACCCAGTGGCGCGTCGTTTCGTCCCAGATGTGATCGGCCTCCGCACGCGGTTTGCGCGTCAGCGGCCCCACTCGGCGCTCGTGTAACCGCGGCTCGAACAGGTGCGGCACCCCAAGCGCGGATGCGATAGGAGCGGCAGTTTGCTTCGCTCGCAGCATCTCGGATGACACAATCACCGTCGGCTTCAGCGCCGCGAACCACTCGATCGCGGCCCTCGCTTGTCGGTGGCCGTGCTCGCCGAGTTCGATGTCAGATTCCGCACCGTGGAACATCGTCGGCGCGGCCGTCTCCGCGTGCCGGACGAGCCACACTACGGACGCGCGCTGGGGATCCGTGGTTTGGGACGGTGCGGGCAATGTTCGGTCTGCTTCACTCATAAGTTCGTTCCGTGAGGTCGACTCGTCTCTAGTTACGAACGGCGCCTTGTGGTGGAACGGAAAAGAAGGGAAACTGAATACTGTCCGCGGTTTGCCCAAATTCCGCCCCACAACTCCCGATTCGCTGCCCAGCCAACACAATTCACGGAGGGGTCATGGTCGGGACCGCCACACTCGGGCTGATGCTCCTCGCCCCAATTGCTCCGGTCCCCGCACAGCCCGCGGTCCCCGCGAACCAAGTCGAACGCACCCGGGCACAGGAGTTCGCGCGCCTCGTATACAACGCGGCCGATCAGGTCGCGTCCCGGTACGTCCGCCCGGTCGAGGTCAAGGAACTGATCGAAGGAGCGGTCCGGGGGCTTTACGAAGAGTGCGGCACGACCGTACCGGATCGGGTCGCCCAGGCGGTTCGCGACGCGAATGGACACAACCTCCTGAACGTGCTCGTGGACGTGCGGTTGCTCCTGGCGAACCAGCCCGCGCTACGCGGCCCGCGCGCGCTGGTTGCGGCGGTCAACGGGTTCCGGTACGCCACCGAACCGGCGTGCCAGCTCGCCAGTCCGCGTGTGAATGCGTTCGCGTCCGCCGACATGGATTTCGGCATCGGGATCGAGTTGGAGGGGGTAACCGGAACCCCGTGGCTCATCTACCAGGTGGAGTACAAGACCGCGAGCGGGTACTACGCACCGGTCGGCTGGCTCGAACCGCCCCTGCGCACGGACGCGATCCCGACCCCGGCCGGTTCTCTGTGGCGCGTCAAGCGCGTCATCCCCGACAGCCCGGCGCAGAAGGCCGGCGTCAAAGTCGGCGACGTGATTACGCACCTGAACCGGACCGAGATCACGGCCGACAACGCGAACAAACTCTTCGGCCCGTTCGCGCTCCCGCCCCGCATGATCGACCCGCAAACCGGAGCGGAGATCGTACCGGAGCGGGTGCTCACGTTCCGGCGCGCGGGGGGGAAGTCGTTTACAGTCAAAATGACGGGCGAAGCGTACACGCCCGCGAGCGCCTTCGGTGTGATTCGCAACGAAGACAAGTGGGACTGTTTACTCGACCGCGAGAACAAGATCGGGTACATCCGGCTCGACCCGGTGGAGTCCGGGCTGGACGCGAAAGTGGCCGAGATGCTCGCGGACCTCGACCGTAAAGGGGGCCGCGCGCTGGTCCTCGATTTGCGATGGTGTCCCGGCGGGTACGTCGAACCGAGCGTGCGCATCGCGGGCCTGTTCCTGCCGAACAACGCGCCGATCGCCCAGATGAAGTACCGCAGCTCACAGGGTTTCGGGGACGTTGATACTGATTACCGCAACACCGACGGCCCGGAGCGCCCGAACAAGTACCCGCTCGTGGTCCTGGTCGGTAACGAAACGACCGGTGGGGGCGAGCTGATCGCCGCGGCCCTTCGGGACAATAACCGGTGCGTGCTGATGGGCCAGCGCACGGTCGGCCGCGCGTCCATCCAGCACATCATCGAGATCGGGTTCGGCGGGCTGAATTACAAAGTGACGACGGGCGAATCGTTCCGCCCGAACGGGAAGTCGCGCCAGCGGAAACCCGACAGCGGGCCGACCGACGATTGGGGCCTGAAGCCGGACGAGGGGTTGGAAGTGCCGATCACCAAAGACAAATCGGCCGAACTCCGGCGCTGGGCCGAGCAACACGCGCTGCGCCCGTTCGACAGCACCGAGGGGCTCGATTTCGACGACCCCGCACTCGACCCGTACCGGCTCAAAGCCCTCGATTACCTGCGTAAGAAGCTCAATAAGCCGAACAAGTGAAGGCGAGCACGCACCGTTAGGCGAACGGCCGGTGTGAGCCGGCTGGTGGTCATTCGCTGACCGATGAACAGCGCACAGCGGGGGCACCGCCGACCGGCTCACACCGGCCGTTCGCCCACATGTACACAGGCTCCCACACTTCGCAACAACCGCACGAACAGCCCCACCGCGTTTGTCCCACTCATTAGAAGCACACAGCCCCACCGGTTCCGTGAACCGCCCTTCCCGACTGCGCCCGGAACCATTGAATATCCTCTATCCCTCACCCAGAGTGCCGCTAATGAAGCTTGCTACGATCCTCACGCCCCACGGCCCCCGGGCCGCTCTCGCCGTCGCCGACGGGTACATTGACCTGCACGCGACCGATCCCGGCCTGCCCACCTGTGTTAAGACCCTTCTGGCCGCGTCCCCCGCGGTCCGCAAGGCCGCCAGCGAAGTCGCGTCCAGCAAGAACGCCGTCAAGTACGCGGCCAACGCGGTAAAGCTCCTCCCGCCGGTCCCGCAACCCGGCAAGATCCTGTGCATCGGGCTGAACTACCGCGACCACGCCATTGAAGGCGGGAAGGCGATCCCGACCGAGCCGGTCCTGTTCGGCAAGTTCCCGAACACCCTCATCGCCCACGGCGAGCCGATCGTTCTGCCGAAAGTGGCTCAGAAAGTGGACTACGAGGCCGAACTGGTCATCGTCATCGGGAAGACCGGGAAGAACATCCCGAACACCGACGCGGCGTTCGAGTACGTGGGCGGGTACACCGTGGGCCACGACGTGAGCGCACGCGACTGGCAGTTCCGCGGCGAAGAGAAGCAGTGGATCATCGGGAAGACGTTCGACACGTTCGCCCCGACCGGCCCGGTCCTCGTGACGGCCGACGAGCTGACCAACCCGCACAACCTGCAAGTTCAACTGCGATTGAACGGCGAGACGCTCCAGAACTCCAACACCAAGGAGTTCATCTTCGGCGTGCCGCACCTACTGTGGTTCCTGTCGCAGGTGATTACGCTGGAACCGGGCGACCTGATCTTCACCGGCACGCCCCCGGGCGTGGGCATCGCGCGCAAGCCGCCGATCCTGCTGAAGGCCGGCGACGTGGCCGAGGTCGAGATCGAGGGCATCGGCACCCTGAAGAACCCCGTCGTCGCGGAAAGCTAAGCCCCGCACGAACTTGGGCCGGCACCGTTTCGGCGGTCCGGCCCATCTGACCTTTCGCGATTCCCCATATCCCGGCAGAATACCGAGATATGCGAATCCTCCACACCGCGGACTGGCACCTCGGCGACCGGCTCGGCCGGATCGACCGAACCGACGACCTGCGTAAAGCGGTCGAGCGCGTTGCCGATTACTGCAAGCAAGAAAACGTCGACGTGCTGCTCGTCGCGGGCGACCTCTTCAGCGAGTTGGCCCGCCCGGACGGGTTGCGCGAAACCATCCGCCACTGGCAGTCCGTCTTCAGCCCGTTCCTCGAATCCGGCGGCACGATCCTCACACTCACCGGCAACCACGACAACGAGAACTTCTGCCAAACGCTCGTGAGCGCGATGTCGCTCGCGTCGCCCACGGTCGGGAAGCCGGGCGAAACGGTGCCGCCGGGCCGGTTGTACCTCGCGGCCGACCCCACGTTCATCCGGCTCGAAGACCGAATGCGCGGGTTCCCGGTCCAGTTCGTACTGATGCCGTACCCCACCCCGCACCGATTCCTCCGGGGCGAAACCGGTCTGAAATACGGCAGTCCGGAAGAAAAGAACGCGCTACTCGTTTCCGCGTGGGCCGACGCGCTGCGAGAGATCCGCGCGCACCCGAAGTACGACCTCAAAGCCCCCTCGGTGCTCGGCGCGCATGTCCACGTTCACGGCTCCACCATCGGACCGAGCCTGTTCCGCATCACCGTGGAAGAGGACGTTGTTGTTGAGGGCGCGGAACTACCGAACCAGTTCGATTACGTGGCACTGGGCCACATTCACAAACCGCAGTGGCTCGGCGCGGAGCACATGCGGTATTGCGGTAGTATCGAGCGTCTGGACCTGGGCGAACAGGCCGACCAAAAAGGCGTCATTTTGGTCGACATCGGCCCGGACGGGCGGAACGGAGAGCCGGTCGTGCTCCCGCTCCAGGCGACGCCGATTTACGAGGTCGTGGTGCTCGACCCGGCGGAAGACATTCCGCGCCTGAGAGCGGAGTACCCGAGCGCGAACAACGATCTCGTGAACCTCCAGATCCGCTACACCGCGGGTAAGGACCAGCTCGAAGACGTGCTCCGGGACTTGGACAAGATCTTCCCGCGCTGGTACGCACGCGACTGGAAGGAGACCGGCGCGCTGGGTCCGACACTGGTAAGCCCCGCAACGGGCGGCGGAAAGGGGTTCGGTGAAACGGTCCACGAGTACCTGACGCAAGAGCTGATCCAACACGACGAGGCCGAACGCGACGCGATCCTGAAAATCGCCGACGGATTGCTGAAGGAAATGGAGAGCTAGGCGAACTCCGCCCGCAAGGGCGGTGGGTAACGGGCGCGTCCTCATTGTGAGTACCCCTCGCCTACCTGATGCGCCACCCGCCGCCCTTGCGGGCGGGGTTCGCCCGGAGTGTGTGATGATCCCGCAACGAATCAAACTGTCCGGCTTCCTGTCGTACAAGGACGAACAAGAAATCCGGTTCGACGGGGCGCCGCTGTGGATGCTCTCGGGCACCAACGGGAGCGGCAAGTCGAGCGTGTTCGACGCGGTCACGTTCGCGCTGTTCGGCCACCACCGCGGCGGGAGCCAGAGCGCCGCGGAGTTGGTGAACAAGGAAGCGACCACCCTAAGCGTGGAGTTCGACTTCACGAGCGAGAAGCAGCTCTACCGCATCAAGCGCACCGTGCGCAAGCGACAAAGCGGCGTGGCCAGTACACAACAGGTGTTGAAGTTCACGAACAGTGAGATCACGGGCGAGTCGTGGGAAGCTGTGTCCGGCACCGAGTACAAGGCGAAGTTCGATACCTGGGTGCGGGACAAGATCGGCCTCGATTACGAAACGTTCACGTCGTCGGTGCTGCTACTTCAGGGTAAGTCGGAGAAACTGCTCGACAGCACCCCCGCTGGGCGCGCCGGCGTCCTCGCGCGCATTGTCGATTTGGAGCGCTACCAGAAGCTCCACGGCAAAGCCGACGACAAGCGTCGCGCGCTCAAGAGCGAACTCGAAGGGATCACCAACCAGCTCCTCGGCGTGAAAGAGGTGAGCGAAGAAGAATATGCCGAAGTCGAAAGGAGCATCACAACGCTGGAAGAAGCGCGAACCACGGCACAAGTCCGCATCGACAACTTGAACGCGCTGGAACTGCGTGCCCGGCGCTGGACCGATACCCAGGCCAAACTCGCGGGAGTAAAACTGAAACTCGCCGACGCCGAGAGGCTGCTCGGCACCGCGATCGCCATCGAGAAGGACTACACGCGCCTCCGGGAACTCCGTGACGTGCTCCCCGCGGTGAACACCATCGTCACCGAGCGCGGGCGCATCGGCGCGTCCGAGCGCAACACCGAGCGCCTTACCAAAGAGCGCGAAGAGGTCGCAGACACGCGGCGCAAGTCCGAAAACGTGCTCGCTCAAGGCCGCAAGAAACTTGCGGCGCTCAAGAAAACACAGTCCGAGGACGAAACAAAGAAAGCGCAACTCGAAGCACGACTCCGCGAACTCACGGCCGTTCTGGAGAAGGTGAAGCAGGTCGAAGACGCAGAGAGTGAAGTCTCGCGCCTTGAAACGGAGCTACAGCCCTTCCCGGCCGACCCCGATTCCGCGGTTCGCAAGTACCAGACCGAGCACGAGCGCCTCGCGCTCCTGGCACAACACGTCGCGCTGCTCGAACGACTTCACCAAGACCGGTCCGAACTCACGAAGGCCGTCACCACAGAAAAACAGGCCCGCACGGACGAAGCCAAGCTCAAGTCCGACGGCGTGAAAGCCAAGGAAGAATTCACGCGCCTCGAAATCGATGCGAAAGCCGCGCGCGAGGACCGCGCCGCGAAGGACCAGTTGATGGCCGAAACGCGGGCACTCGCCCGGCAAGCGCGCGAACTCGCCGACGAGTTCAAAACGATGACCGGCCAGACGAAGTGCCGGGCGTGCGGTCAAAAGCTCACCCCGGAACACTTCGCGGACGAAAAGAAGACGCGCGAGGCGAACGCGAAGAAGTCCGAAGACAAGCTGAAAACACTGACCACGGAAGCGGAAAAAGCCCGCAAACTGGAAGACGAACTCGGTGCGAAAGAAGTTACCGAGCGCAAGCGTTTGAGCGACCTGCGCGACAAGTGGAAGGACGCGGATGCCGCGTTGAAGCAGACCGCGAGCGACATCAAGCGCCTCACGGACGCCTGCCGGCAAACGTACTTCGCGCTCCCGGACGAGTTCAAAAGTAAGCTCGGTCCGACTGAACCATCGGACTGGTTCGCGGTCACGTACCCCAACCGCCAAGACCTCGCCGCGCTCAACGACGAGGCGCGCGGGATCGACGTGACCAAGCGCAAGCTAAAAGCCGCTCAGGACGAAGCGAAGAAAATCGAGACGCTCCGCGCGAAGCTCGACTCCGCCCGGGAGCGCCTCACACGTGCCCAGCGCGGGCTGCCCGGCGGCGATCCGGGCGCGCTGCGGCAGGAATTCGCGGGCAAGCAGAGCGAAGAAAAGAGCGTGACCAGTTCGCTCACCGCGAACAAAAAAGAGATCGCCGCAACCGAGGCAGAAATCGAGCGCTACCAACGTTCTGTAAGCGAATCGGACCGCGAACTGACTGAGATCGCGGGCAAATTGAACCTCGAAGAATCGAGCCGCAAGCAGAGCGCGGAGGCCATCGAGCGCGCGAAGAAGACGCTCCCCGCGGCGTGGCAAAAGCCGCTCGAAAATGCGGGTCTGACCGATCGCGCGAAGTGGCAGGACGAACTCGACGCGCTCGTCGGCAAGAACACCGAGGCGAAGTACACGCAACTCCAGGCCGCACGCGGTGGGCTCGATCCGCTCCGGGCCGAAATCAAGCAACTCGAAGCCGAGTCGGACTCGTTCCCGGAAGAAGAACGCCGGTCGCCCGAAGACGTGCGCAACGAAGCTGCGGCCGCGCGCAAGGAACTGGATTCGCGGAACAAGGAACTACTCGACGCTCAGGGGCGCAAGCGCATCCTCGACGGTTACCGCCAGCAACGCTACGAACTCAGCGAGCGCTTCAAAGCGGTGGACGCAGAACACAACCGGCACAAAACGTTGGCGGAACTGCTCGGGCGCGACCGGCTCCAGCGCCACCTCGTCCGGCAAGCGGAGCGCCAGATCGTCGACTACGCGAACGCGGTACTGGACCGTCTGAGCGGCGGGCAGCTCTTCATGCGCTTGGTGGAGGCGGAAACCGGCACGGACAAGGCACTCGACCTCGAATGTGCCAACCGCGTGACGGGCGGCGGTGCGATCAACGTCGCGTTCCTGAGCGGGAGTCAGCGGTTCCGGGTCGCGGTGGCGCTAGCTCTCGGCATCGGCCAGTACGCGAGCAAGCAGCACCGACCGATCGAAAGCGTCATCATCGACGAAGGCTTCGGCTGCCTCGACCGCAGCGGCCGACAGGTGATGATCCAGGAATTGCAGAACCTCCGCGGGCACCTGCACTGCATCCTGCTGGTATCGCACCAGGAAGAGTTCGCCGACGCCTTCCCCGACGGCTACCGCTTCGAGTTACAAGACGGCGCGACACGGGTGAGCCGGTTCGTGAGGTAGTGTCTGCACTTGAACGGTCGGTGTGAGCCCGATACTATTCGGCCCACTGTTTGCGTGGGCCTTGTGTGGTGCGTCTGTTGGCCGGGCCTTGGGTCAAGATTGTCGTTGCGTCGCGGTGCGTCACAAAATTACACGCGGATCCCTTCTTTCAGCGGGTCGCTCTCGTCGACGAGCAGTGTCGTTTCGGCCGTGAGGTACGCGGTACCCGTAATGCTCGGGACGACCACTCCGGGTTCGCCGGTCGGTTCCACGGTTCCCTCGAATACGCTCCCGGTGATGCTCTCCTGGCGCCACACGTCGCCCGGGCGCAGTTTACCGTCGGTGAACAGACATGCGAGCTTCGCGCTCGTGCCGGTCCCGCACGGCGAACGGTCGTAGGCTTTCCCCGGGCACAGCACGAAGTTCCGCGAGTGGTTGGCGGGATCGAGCGCGGGGCCAAACAACTCTACGTGATCGACGGGTTCGCTGACCGTCGTGTTCACGGCCTGACGGACGCGCCACGATACGTCCGTGAGCCGATCGACGTTGCGGACCGTCAGTTCCTCGCGGTGCTCTTTCACCAGAAAGAACCAGTTCCCGCCCCACGCGACGTCGCCCGTTACGCGCCCCAAACCCTCGACGTCGACGGGCACGTTGGCGTGGCGCCGGTAGCTCGGCACGTTCCGCACGGTGGCGCGGTGCGGGTCGCGGAGCACGACCGTGACTACGCCGACGGGCGTCTCGATCCGGTGCTCACCCGGCTTCATCCGGCCCATGTGGGCGAGCGTCACCGCGAGTCCGATCGTGCCGTGCCCGCACATCCCGAGGATGCCGACGTTGTTGAAGAAGATGACGCCTGCCGTGTTCGCCGGGTCGTGCGGCTCGCACAGCAGCGCGCCGACCAGCACGTCCGAGCCGCGCGGTTCGTTCACCACGCACGAGCGGAACGTGTCGAAGCGCTCCTGGAACACCTTCGCGCGCGCGGCGAGCGGTCCCGAACCGAGATCGGGGGCGCCCCCAACCACGACGCGCGTCGGTTCCCCGCCGGTGTGCGAATCAATGACCTGAATTCGGCGCATGAGGTGATCTCGGTGAACCCCGCCCGCAAGGGCGGCGGGTGACGTCCATCGCTCGGAAGGGGTACAGTGGTACGATTACTTTCGCGCATACGGCCGACCAACGACAACACCCACCGCCCTCGCGGGCGGGGTTCGCCAGATACGTGGCGAGGGCCGGGGTGTGCGGCCTTCATGTGGTCGGTCTCAGGCCCCGTCTTTGCGGGCGGGGTTGGTCGGGCGCGTGGCGATCGCGGCGCGGATGAGCTTCAGCACGTGCTCGCGTTCGGCCCCGACGATCGGCAACCGCGGCGCGCGGCACAGTTCGGTGCCGTACCCGCACTCGGCCGCCGCCAGTTTGATGTACTGTACCAGTTTGACGTGCGTGTCCAGGTGCAAGAGCGGAGTGTACCAGCGATACACGTCGATCGCTTCCTTCCACTTGCCCGCTTGTGCGTAGTCCCACAGGAGCCGGTTTTCCGCGGGGAAGGCGTTCACCAGCCCACTCACCCAGCCGACCGCACCGAGGATCATGCACTCCACCACGAGGTCGTCGACCCCGGCGAAGATCACGTAGCGGTCTTTGGTGAGGTTGATGATGTCGGTGATGCGTCGCGGGTTGTCGCTCGATTCCTTGATGCACGCGAATTTCGGCTCGTCGGCCATTTCGACGAACATCTCGGGCGTGATGTCCACCTTGTACGCCGGCGGGTTGTTGTAAACCATGATCGGCAGGTCGCTGGCCTTCGCCACGGCGCGGAAGTGTGCGATCGTCTCGCGCTCGTCGCTCTTGTACACCATCGGCGGCAGGACCATCAGCCCGTCCGCGCCGAGGCGCGCGGCGTCCGCCGCCCACCGGCACGCGCCCGCGGTGGTGTACTCGGCGACCCCCGTGAGCACCGGCACGCGCTTGCCGATGTGCGCGACCGTCGCCTTCAGCAGTTCTTTCTTCTCGGCGGGATCGAGCGTGGTGTTCTCGCCCACGCTACCCATCATCACCAGGCCATGAACTCCGGCCGCGAGCATCGCGTCGACGTGCGCCAGCGTGCCCGGGATATTGAGCGACTGGTCCGCGTGGAACTGCGTGCAGACGGCGGGGAACACCCCTTGCCAGTTCACTTTCATCGCCGATCTCCTCGTGCCGATTTGAGATTAGTGATTGAAGATTTTAGATTTGCGGCCGACGATTAACAGATCGGTGATTGATTTGAGCCTCAATCGGAACTCAGAAATCCCCGATCTCGATTCCCATCGGCTCATTTCTGTACGGGCGCGTACACGACGCGGAACCCGACGAAGTCGAGGCGCGCGGTCTGGCGCTGGCCGTCGCGTGCCGCGGAGCGCGTGGCCGCGGCCGGGTCACGGAACGAGCCGCCGCGGACCACGCGCTTGTCGCCGTCGGTCGGGCCGGTGGGGTTGTCGCGCGCGGCGTCCTTGTAAGCGTCCGGGCGGTACCAGTCGCTGCACCACTCCGCGACGTTGCCGTGCATGTCGTAGAGGCCGAACTTGTTCGGCTCGGTTTTGCCCACTTCCTGCGGGAACCGGAGCGGCTTGAGTGCATCTCCGCCGGTGCCCAGCGTGTCTTCCTCGGTCGCGCGGAACACGGCCTGAGTAGAGAACGTCACTTTCTCCCCGAACGCGAACGGCGAATCGGTCCCGGCGCGCGCGGCATACTCCCATTCGGCCTCGGTGGGCAGTCGATACGCCCAATTCTTGCGCGCCCAGGGCTTCGCTTTTTCCAGATCGGTCAACTTCTGGCAGAAGTCGTTCGCCACGCCCCAGGTCACGGAGTCGGCCGGGAGCGATTCCGTGCGGTGCGCGATCTTCGCGGCTTTTGATTCGTGCCGGCCCATCACCTGCGCGAGTTGAGTGTTGGTGACTTCCGTAGCGGACATGAAGAACGGCCCGCGGATCGTGACCTCGCGCACCGGCCCCTCGCGCCCGTCCGCGGCCCGACCGGGTTCGGTGTCCGGCGATCCCATTTGGAACGTCCCGCCTTCAATGCGGACCATCTTCATTTCGACCGTGTTCGTGAACGGTTCGAGCGGGGGCGGTTCGGGCTTCAAGAAGAGTTGGTAGCCCGCGAACCCGAGCACCGCGACGACGAACAGCGCGCCGAGTACGACGAGCACCTGGCCGACCGGGAACCCGCCTTCCGCGCGCCGGCGAATCGGGTCGTCCGCGTTGCTCCGGGGCGGCAGTTTGAATATCTGGTTGCTCGGTGCCGGCTCCGGTGGAGGGAGCGGGATCGTTTGGGGAGCGTATACCGGGGCCGGGTACCCGGGCGGTGGGTGGTACGCCGGTTGGGGCGGGTACGAAACCGTGTGGGGTTGAGGAGTAACATACGCGCCCGGGTGGGCCGGCACGGGCGCGACTGTCGGAACCGTGTAGTACCCGGAGCCGGGCAGTGATCCCCCGGGGGCGGGTGCGGGGCAGAACGGTTGCAGAGCGAGCGCCAGTTGGAGCGGCGTTTGGGGCCGCTCCTCGGGCGGTTTCGCCATGCACCAGAGGATAATCTGTTCGAGTTGCGGGGGTGCGTCCGGGCGGCTGAGTAACAGGCGCGGTGGCGGCTCGGTGCAGTGCTTGAGGAGTTTTTCGGTCGGCGTCAGACCATCAAACGGAGCTTTGCCGGTCAAGGCGTAGTACAGTGTCCCGCCCAGGGCGTAAATGTCCGCGCGGATGTCGACGGCCATCGGGTTACGCGCTTGCTCTGGTGCGAGGAAGTCCGGCGTGCCGATCACGAAGCCTTCTTGCGTGATGCGGTTCGCGTCTTCTCCGCCGGGTTGCTCCATGAGCCGGGCTAACCCCAAATCCACCAGTTTCACAGTTCCGCCGGTCCGGGGAACGATGATGTTCGAGGGCTTGATGTCGCGGTGGACTAGCCCGCGCTCGAAGGCGTGTTCGAGCCCGAGTGCGGCCTGTCGGATGATGTCGCACGCTTCCGGGACGCTCAGCGCGCCGCGGTCGCGCACGATCTTCGTGAGGTCGGTGCCGTCGATCAGTTCCATCACGTAGAAGTGGTTCCCGCTCACCTCTTCGGCGTCGTACACCTTGACCACGTTCGGGTGGTCCATCGCCGAGAGTGCCTGGATTTCCTGGTAGAACCGCCCCTGCACGAGCCCCTGGCCGAGTTTCTCCTTGCGGATCACCTTGAGGGCCACCGTGCGGCCCATGCGCGCGTCCTGCACCCGGTACACGCGCCCCATTCCGCCCTCGCCCAGAATGTCGAGCAGGACGTAGCGACTGGCGATCTTGAGAGTCGCGGCGCGACCTTTCGCAATTTCGCGGATCTGGTAGGGGGTGAGCCAGGATCGTCGGTGGAGTTCCTTGGCGACGCCCTGAACGTCCGGCTTCGTGTACGCGATCCAGCCCCACAGCTCCCGGAGCTGGTCTTCGGTCAGCAGTCTGCTGGCTTGCAGGTGCTGGTAGAAGGTGGCCGTCGCGTCGGCGGCGCTACTCATCGAATGGTCACCGGGGCTGCCAGTTGTGTTGTGGCCCTTCTAGTTGTACCAAACGCACCCGGTGTTGAAACCCCGGGTTCCTTGATTGGAATCACCCTCGTGGGCACCGGGAAATGGTCGGGTTTTCCGGTATGTTAGCCGGTACCGAGAACGGAGCCGCAATCATGCCGAAGATCACCGTCAACGACGAACCGAAAACCTTTCCCGATCCCCTCACCGTCGCGGACCTGCTCGCCCACCTCGGCAAGGACGCGAAGAAGCTCGCGGTCGAAGTGAACCGCGTGGTGGTGACACGCGGGGAGCAGCCCGCCCGCGCGCTCCGCGAAGGCGACGCGGTGGAGATCGTCACGCTCGTCGGGGGCGGAGAGGGTGCGGACGAACCGCCGCTCGACAAACCGCTGAAGGTCGGGAAGTTCGTCTTCGCGTCGCGCCTGTTTACCGGCACCGGGAAGTACACGTCGTACCCGCTCATGCAGCAGTGCATGGAGGCGAGCGGGTGCAACGTGACCACCGTCGCGGTGCGCCGCGAGCGCCTGATCGACAAGGACGGCAAGAGCATCCTGGACTTCCTCGACCTGAAGAAGCTCACGATCCTGCCGAACACGGCCGGGTGCTTCAGCGCGGACGATGCGGTCCGCCACGCCCGACTCGCGCGCGAGCTGCTCACCAATCTGGAGAACCCCGGCGCGGACTGGGTGAAACTGGAGTGCCTCGCGGACAAGCGGACGCTGCTGCCGGACCCGGTCGACACGCTAAAGGCGACCGAGCAACTGGTGAAGGACGGGTTCACGGTGCTGGTCTACACGAGCGACGACCCGGTGCTCGCGAAGCGCCTGAAGGAAGCGGGGGCGGCGAGCGTGATGCCGGCCGGCAGTCCGATCGGGAGCGGGCAGGGGATTCTGAACCCGAACAACATCCGCATCTGCCTGGAATACCTGAAGGAGAACGACCCGGACTATCCCGTAATCGTGGACGCGGGCGTGGGCACCGCGAGCGACGTGAGCGCCGCGATGGAACTGGGCTGCGACGGGGTACTGCTGAACACCGCGATCGCTAGCGCACGCGACCCGCTGCGAATGGCGTGGGCGATGCGCTACGCGACCGAGGCCGGGCGCCTCGCGTACCTGGCCGGGCGCATCCCGAAGCGCCTCTACGCTAACGCGAGCAGCCCGACCGAGGGTATGATTGCGAGTAGCGGAAATAAGTAGGGGAAGGGGCGTGTATGCGAACCGCCGAACAGAACGCGCGGGCACGAATCACCTACGAAACGGCGTACTCGATCCTTCCCCGGCGGGCGCATACCGACATCGAAGAGCTGAAGTCGGAATTCGACGTGTCACCGGATCTGGGCGCGTTGTTCTACTTTCTGGAAGCGGCCAAGAGGCATCGCACTGAACCGAACAACTTGGACGTTCGGTCGCTCCGTGGGCACACCGGGCGGATCGGTGTGAAACTGAATTACATCGTTGTCGAATACCCGCGGTTCCCAGCGGTCAATGTGCTTGAGAACCTTTCCGATAGTTCGTTGATTACTGGATACGTTCTCGCCCCGTACTTTTCCGCGATCGTTGAGGACCGGTTCTCAAGTGAAGTGCAGTGTTTCGTACTCGGCCAATCGCCCGACGCGCGGACCACATTGCGGATCGTTTCGCCGATCGCGAACACCAATCTCGGCGACGGGTGCGAGCCGGATCTGGGAGCATTTTTGGAGTTGTTAGCGCAGCGAATTGAGTGACTCCAGATCTCGTTTCGGCATTGTTGTTTCGGCTCGCTTGCTGTGGTCACTGTAGGTTGGCAACCCGTCCTTCGTGGGCGGGGGGCACCAAACAGCTCAGCTTAGAACGTCCTTCACGACTTTGCCGTGAACGTCGGTGAGGCGGAAGTCGCGCCCCTGGAACCGGAACGTCAGCTTCGTGTGGTCCAGGCCCATTTGATTGAGAATTGTCGCCTGTAGGTCGTGGACGTGGACCTCGTTCTCGACCACGTTATAGCCGATCTCGTCGGACTTGCCGTACAGGGTGCCGGGCTTGAACCCGCCGCCCGCGACCCACATCGTGTACGCATCAATGTGGTGGTCGCGCCCGATCGTTTCGCGGCTCTCGCCCATCGGGGTGCGCCCGAACTCCCCGCCCCACACTACGATCGTGCTGCCGAGTAGCCCGAGCCGCTTGAGATCCTTGACGAGTGCCGCGCACGGCTGATCGACCTCTTTGCAGATGTTTTCGAGGGGTTTAGTGAGGTCGAGCGGGCCGCCGTGGTGGTCCCAGTCGGTGTGGTACAGTTGGATGAACCGCACCCCGCGCTGAACGAGTCGGCGCGCGAGCAGGCAGTTCGCCGCGAAACTCGGTTTCCCCTTCACCGCACCGTACATGTCGAGCGTTTTCTTGTCCTCTTTCGAGAGGTCCATCAGTTCCGGCGCGCTGGTCTGCATCCGGTAGGCCATTTCGTAGGCCGCGATGCGAGTTTGGATCTCGGGATCGCCGGTTTGATCGTGCCGGAGCCGGTTCAGGTCGTTCACCGCGTCGACGAATTCGCCCTGGTCCCTGGTGCTCACCTTGGGTGGAGGCGCGAGGTCGAGAATCGGGCTGGGGCCTTTCAGGAACGGCACGCCCTGGTACACGCTGGGCAGGAACCCGGAACCGTAAAGCGACGCGCCCCCGCGCGGGCCGCGCGGACCGGACTGGAGCACCACGAACCCCGGGAGACTGTCGCTCTCGCTTCCCAGTCCGTAGGTGAGCCACGCGCCCATGCTCGGGCGCCCGAATTGGGGCGAGCCGGTGTTGATGAAGCACTTCGCCGGACCGTGGTTGAACACGTCCGTTTTCATCCCGCGGAGCCAACACAGGTCGTCGGCGATCTCGCGGTGGTGCGGCAGCAGTTCGCTGATGTCCATGCCGCACTTGCCGGCCTTCTCGAACTTGCGCACGGAGCCGAGCAGCTTCGCGTCGCCCTTGATGAACGCGAACCGCTTGCCCTTCGTGAACGTCTCGGGCACTTTCTGGCCGTGGAGCTTGTTCAGTTCGGGCTTCGGCTCGAACAGCTCGAGCTGGCTCGGGGCACCGGCCATGAACAGGTAAATGACGGCCTTCGCTTTGGCCGGGAAATGCGGCTTCCGGGGCGCGAGGGGATCGGTTCGCGCACCCGCACGTGCGTCGCGGGCGAGTAACGAGCCGAGCGCCATCGTGCCGACACCCACGCCGCAATCGCGGAAGAAGTGCCGTCGCGTGCGTGCGAGGGTTAGTGCGCTGTCAATTTCGTGTGAGTGCATATGTCGTCGGTCCCGTGTTCACTCCCGCGTGATGAACTCGTCCAAATTCATCAGCACGCGGGCGAGAGCCGTCCACGCGGTCTTGGGGTCGGCCTTGCGCTTTGCGTCGAGGTACGTTTGCACGCGAGCGGCTTCTGCGGTCGTTGGTTCGCGCGAGAAGCACACGCGGAACGCGAACGCGATGCGCCCCGCGTCGTCGGTCGGGCCTTCCGATTCGATGCGCGTGCCGAGCGCGGTGGCGAACTCCACGAACACCGGGTCGTTCGCGAGGTGCAGTGCTTGCAGCGGCGTGTTGCTGCGGTTCCGCTTTGTGCAAGTGACCTGAGCGTCTGCCGCGTCGAACGTGGTGAGCAACGGGTGCTGTGACTGCCGCCAGATGTACGTGTACATTCCGCGGCGGTAGCGGTCCGGCCCGGTGCTCTCGACCCACGGGTGGTTGCTCTGAGTGAACGCGAACACTTCCTTCGGCTGCGGCGGGTAGACGCCCGGCCCGCCGAGCTTCGGGTTGAGTGTTCCACTCGCGGACAGCGACACGTCGCGGATGGTCTCGGCTTCCAACCGCAACCGTGACTGGCGAGCGAGGAGCAGGTTACGCGGGTCGCGTTCGGTGACGTCCTTCCGCATCGCGGACGACTGCTTGTAAGCCTCCGACGTGACGACGAGCTTGTGGAACTTCTTCAGCCCCCACCCGCTTTCGCGGAACTCCACCGCGAGCCAGTCGAGGAGTTCCGGGTGCGTCGGGAAATTGCCCTGGAGCCCGAAGTCGTTCTCTGTTTCGACCAGTCCGCGCCCGAAGAATTTTTGCCACTCTCGGTTGACTGTTACGCGGGCCGTGAGCGGGTTCTCCGCACTCACGAGCCACTTCGCGAGGTCGAGTCGCGTGAGGCGCTTGCTCGGAGCGGCCGCGCTGATCGCGCTGGGGTACGAAGGCTGGACCTCGTCGCCTTTGCGGAGAAAGTCCCCACGGACCTGCACGAACGTTTGGCGCGGCTTAGCCCGTTCGCGCATCACGAGTGTTGTGGGGGCCTGGCTTTGCACTTTTTTGAGTTCCGCGATCAGCTTCTTCGCGTCTTCGTCCGCGCCCGCGAGTCGTGCGGCGGCCAACTTCGTCTGCACGGCCGCGATCCGCTTTTCCAGATCGGGCGGGCCACCGAGCGGGAGCGTCGGTTCGTCGCAGGAGTCGAAGAATGCGTACAGCCGGTAATAGTCTTTTTGCGAAACGGGATCGTACTTGTGGTCGTGACATTGTGCGCACCCGGCCGTAAGCCCGAGCCACACCGCCGCGGTCGTGTTCGCGCGGTCCACCGTGCGCTCGACGCGGAACTGCTCTGGGTCGGTGCCGCCCTCTTCGTTGAACGCCGTGTTGCGGTGGAACCCGGTCGCGACTTTCTGCTGAGTCGTCGCGTTGGGGAGCAGATCCCCCGCGAGTTGTTCGATCGTGAACTGATTAAAGGGCATGTCCGCGTTCAGGGCGTCGATCACCCAGTCGCGGTAGGCCCAGATTTGCCGCGGGCCGTCGATCGTGTAGCCGTTGCTGTCCGCGTAGCGGGCGAGGTCGAGCCAGTGCCGCGCCTGGCGCTCGCCGTAGTGCGGAGATGCGAGCAACCGGTCGACGACCTTCTCGTAAGCCTGCGGTGATTCGTCCTTGAGGAAGTCGTCCACCTCTTTAGGGGTGGGTAGCAGACCGATGAGGTCGAGCGTCACGCGCCGAATCAGCGTCGCTTTATCCGCTTGCGGCGACGGCGTTAGCCCCTCTTTCTCCAATCGAGCACGAATGAAGGCATCGATCGGGTGCTTCGTGCTCGGCAGAGCCGGGCGCTTGGGGGCTACGAACGACCAGTGGGGCGTGTACTCTGCGCCCTGGTCGATCCACGCTTTGAGCTTCGCGATCTGCTCCGGCGAAAGGCGCTCACCAACGCCCACCGGCGGCATGCGACCGTTCTCGTCGTCCGCGAGCAGCACTCGCACGAGTAGTTCGCTGTCTGCGTGCTTGCCGGGAGTGATCGTGCCCTTCTTGACGGCCGCGTCGCGCTCGTCAAGGCGGAGCTTGCCCTTCTGCACGGCCGGGCCGTGGCACTTGAAGCAACTGTTCGAGAGGATCGGGCGGATGTCGCGCGCGAAATCGACCTTCTCCGCGGGTGGTGCGGCAACAACACCCGGTGAAGTGAGCGCGAGGAACGCGAATGTCGGGAACAGAGCACGAGTCAACGGCATGACGGCTCCGGTGGCAGCCCGAAGCGGGAGAGCTTCCGAGGTGTTGTGATTGTCGCCGATTTAGGAGGTGAGGGCAAGCAAAAGGCGACACTCGTTTGAACGCGAGCGGAGGTGGGTGCCCGCTCGCGCCACGGAGAACGAACTTACGGCGCACGCGGTACGAACGTCTCGTCGAGGGTCGGACGGCTCTCGGTCGCGCGCTGGAGCCGTTCCTGTTCCCGAACGGCCTTGTCTTCCGGGGTCGATTTGAGGAGCTGCGCGCCGGGGATGAAATCGGTCGCGTTGCGGAACACGTCCGCGGTCGTGTGGCCCACGTCGTTGATCCGGTCCGCGATCGCCCCGCACGTGGACTTCGTGCCCTCTTTGAATCGCTGCATTCCTTCCGGGATGCCGGTGCGCTGGACGAAGCTCCGAGTCTCGGCTTTGGTGGCCGCGATCTTCTTGTGCGCGGTCTCGCTCGCGTTGGTGGACTGCGAGTACCGCACGCGCGGGTTCCCACAGTGGCCGAACACGAGCGTCACCGATTGCGGGCCGAAATCGTAGCGGATCGTGTCGTTCGTGTAAGTCACGCGGGGTGCCCCCGGGGGCAGCATCACCGGAACGTATGTGCGCTCCAGCGTTTTGGGGTGGTTGGCGGAAACGATCACGGGACCGCCGGTGAGCATCGGTCCCTGGAACGTGCGGTTCCCGGTGTAGTAGAACTTGTGAACGAGCACCGTCGGCGGGACGTCGATCTGTTGTTGAGGCGCGGACGCGGGGAGCACGGCACATGCCGGGTTTGACCCGGGTGGCACGAACGCGGCTGTTCGGACCGTGGGCTTACCGGTCGGGTCCACGTTGGGGTCGAGGATCTCGATTTCCTGGGTCGGCGGGACCGGCGCCGAGGCCGCGCGCAGGGCTTCGCCCGGGCGCCGTGTTTTCACACTGGTGGCGTCGGTTTGAGTCGCGCACCCCGATACGGTCGCGACGAACAGGATCGCCGCACCTCTCCACCCGTTCCACCCGTATCCGCGCCCGTGCGTCCGCATGGCCGCTCCTTCGGCTCGTCGAACCCGCGGGCTGTCTGATGGCTGTTGGTCAACCATTAGACCGTTCCGGCACGGTCCGGCACTTACTTGTACGTGAACTCGACCTCGATCCGGTCGACCAGCGGGAAATACTTCGCCACTGCCGCCGCGTTGCCAGTGAATGTCTTGCTCGCCGGCTCGCCCCGCTGAACCACGAACTCCATCGGCGGGAACTCCACCACCACCGGCGCCCCGGGGAACAGGTTCGGCCGGGCCTGATTGATCGGCGCGGCGGCGTACCCTCGAACCTTCACAATGAACGTGTTCCGCTTCAACTGCGTTGTCTGGAGCGGCACGTTCAGGCGCTCGCCCGGCTTCAGCGGCGAGCGGATGTCGTCCCCCGGTTGCGGGTTCTGGTCCGCCCGGAAGCTGATCTGGAACTCGCCGTTCTCGTGGAACGCCACCGCGACCCGCGACAGGAAGCAGTGGTCCACTTGCATCCGCGCCTGAACCAACTGGTACGCTTGCGTCGCCGGCCGCGCCGGTTGACCCGGGGCAGGAGCCGGAGTCACGTTCACCTTTTCCAAACTGACCGCGGTTGCCGTCGGCGCCGGGCGCACTTCGGCCGGGCGGTAATCGTACCCGGGAATGCCGGGCAGCGGTTTCGGCTTCGCAACGTGCCGCGGGAA
The DNA here is from genome assembly GCF_001610855.1 of Gemmata sp. SH-PL17. Lineage (NCBI taxonomy): Bacteria > Pseudomonadati > Planctomycetota > Planctomycetia > Gemmatales > Gemmataceae > Gemmata > Gemmata sp. SH-PL17. The sequence continues at coordinate 5,079,696 of NZ_CP011271.1, read as the reverse complement.
CTCCGCGAACCCGACCGATGCGGTTGCCGCCAGAGCGACACACGCGACCGTTTTGAGTGCCCGCCACTTCATGGCTCGCCGCCTCCGTTGCCGGGTTCCTGTCCCGTTCGGCAACTTCGTCATCCGCACCCCGGCGCGCCCGGTCCAATCTCTGTGTTCGCGCGTTGGGGAGTACCCGAGCGGCGACAGCCACGAGAGATTCCCTACGGTCGCTACTTCCCTCCCGTTGGCGGCGGGCTCAGCATTGGTACCGTAGGTTGAGGTATCGGCCGGACCGGTGCGAGCGGCGTTTGCGGACCCGCGGGAGGCTGGCTCGTTACCGGCGGCCCCACGGTAATGATCGGCGGCTGGCTCGTCCCTGGTAGTTCGGCCGGGCGCGTTGAGGGCGTCGTCGGGAGTGCGGGCGTGACTGGCACGGGTTTCCCAACTCCCACCGGACCGTATCCGGGGACGAACGTTCCCGACGCTCCCGGGGGCATTTTGACCGCCGTCGGAACCCGCGGGCCGGTGGCTCCTGTGGCCCCCGGGTACGGGACACCAGGGGGCGGTTGTGGGATCGTGTACGGCGGATCGAACGCAGGCGGGCCGTAGGGCGTGTTCGGGTTGTAGGGCTTGGGCCGCCCCTCTGGTGAGAACCCGGGCGCGAACTGCGTTTCGGGGAACTTGATCGTGGGGTCGTAGCCCTCGCGCAGAATCCCGTCGTGGAGCCGAAGCCCCACACCCACAGAGCCGTTCGGGTGGCGCCACGGGAGCGTCATCTGCGAACGGTAATAATCGTACCGGCGTTCGCCGTAGGGTGTCCGGAGAGCATCATCGACGCGGGTGGCCGCGATGTCGTAGATGCGCTGTTCGACATCGAGGCGGCGGTACCGCGCCGCGAACTCGGCCATGCGGTCCGCGAGCGGGTCCAGGTCCGCGATCGCAGGGGCGTACCGCAGCCCCATCAGGTCGAACAGCGTCGGGAAGATCGTGGCCTGGGAGTAGATCAGGTTCTGCTGGAGCGACGAACTGGCACTCGGTAGTGGGCGGAACAAAATGCCGACACCGGGGAGATCCTGGAGGAACTGCACGCCCCGACCGGTGCGCGCGACCTTGAGCGCCACCATGTACTTGCTCACCTCGCGCAGCTCGAAGTTACCGAGCTGCACGTCCGTGTGAATCAGGTGGCGTTTCACGCGCCCCAGGTGCTTCTCGTCGGCCCGGACCGGTTCGCGCACGTCGGTCGTATAGAGGTAGTCGAACTTGAACACCACCGCCTGCCCGTCGGGGCTGAGTACGGGCCGGATCTCGTACCCGGTTCCGGTCTCGAACTTGTAAATCGCCGGGTCCGGGATCAGCCCGTCCAGTGCGGTCCCGAACTGCTTCTGGCCCGGTCCCGCTTGGGCCATGATCCGCTCGTCGGGCGTGGTCGTTAGCCCGGGGAGCACGCTTCGAATCGCTGCCAGATCTCCACCGCCGCCCTGGACCATCGAAACCGGATTGCCGCTGTAGAGCTTGGCCAGAGCGAGGAACGACGGGTCGTTCATTAGTGCGCCGTACTCGTCGAACAGCGCCTTCGCGGACCGGAACCCTTCGGTGATGGCGATATCCCGCTTGGGCAGGTCGAATTCATACGACGCGGCCGGCGACACCTTACCGAGCGCCCGGTTGTTCGTCAGTACGGAGGTCGTTTCGATTTGAGCCAGGGTTACGTCCCAGAACCGGCTCGCCTCGCGCGCCCGGCGGAACGACGGCAGGTAGTACTGCGTGTTGAAGTCGTCGTCGAGCGCGGTGGTCACGCTCTTGAGGTAGTTGTCCACGTTCGCGGTGCGCGCCCGCATTCCTTCAAGGATCTCGACGTACTTGTCTTCCATCTCGTCTACGAGCAGGTCGAGCAGCTTCTTTTCGTCGAGCGGGCGCCGGGCGTCGCGTGCGCTCTTGAACGCGGCGGCGTACTGCCCGGCCGTGCTTTCGAGTGCCCGGAACGTGGGGTCGGCCTCTTTGAAAATGGCCTCGGCCGCCGTGCGGAACTCGCTCCCCTGGCGCAACCGGTTGAGAACTTCCTCGCGGAAGATCCGGTACCGGGCGGCGGCTTCGAGCGGGTTCGCGTTATCGCCCTGGAGCTGCCCTCGGATCGTGTCCAGGTTCTTCTGGACGGCCGCCGCTTCCGTTCGGAGGAGATTCAGTAATTCGTCCAGACCTTTCTTCAGATCCTGGTACTCGTCGTCGCCGAGTTCACCCGTGGTCGCGGCCTTCTTGATCAGTTTGATGGTGGCCGAGTACCGCTTGTAGGCGTCCGGATCGATGTAATAAAACTGGTTGAGCAGATCCCCCGTTTGGTCCAGTTGGTCCCGGAGGGTTCTGCTGGTGAACTGCCACGAGCGCGGTTCGCCTTTGCTTTTGTCACCCGTCCATTTGGGCGCGGTGAACTGCTTTTGCCCGATCACGACGTTTTGGTTCGGCTCTTTCGCGAACACCTGGGACACGACTCCGATTTCGGTGGTCGCTTTTTCGAGCAGCACCTGGAACCCGTTCAGTGAACTCTGGCTCTGCGCGCTCGCGAGGTTGAGTTGTTCCTGGAGGGCGCGCAGAACCTTCTTCGCGTCGTCCTCCATCTGCTTCGCCTTGCGCAGTTCGTCGAGGTAGTTCGTGTTGATGCGCTCCTCCAACAGCGAGCGCTCCATCACGCGCTGGCGCAGTTGCATCTCGGTAATCATCTGCGCTTTGAAGATCTGGGCGAGGCGGATGAACTCGCGCTGGAGCGGGTTGAGCGTATCGGTGCCGGTCACGTGGGCGTTGAAGAAGCCGACCAGCGACTCGAACGGCGAGTTGCTCGCCAGAAGATATTCCTTCTTGTCCTTGCAGGCGTCGCAGTGCTTCGGCGTCGCGATCCCGATCATGTAGTACCGGGCTTCCGCTTGGGGCAGATCGCGCTGAACGGTTGCCAGAAATTCCTGGATGATTTCCATTCGCACTTCGTTCTTCGCGAGCGCCATCAGAAAAAGGGCCGAGGACAGACTCGTGCTGTCCATCGAGTTGAGCGCGAGGAGCTTGTTACCGGTCTTGAGGAACTCCGAGTCGAGTTGCATCAACTCGTCGGTGAAATCCTTCCCGAAGAACGCATACAGGTACTTTTGGTCGCGGTCCCATTGAGTCCAGCCGGGGGCCAGTGTCGCGGCCGCTTCCGCGGCTTTGCGCGCGGCGACCGACGTGACCGCGTTGCGGAGCATCTGGCTCGATTGGGCCGTGAGGAACCGCGAGTGGTCCAGGTACCGCTGGATGTTGGCGACCACCTTCTCCATGCGATCGGCGCGTTCGCCGTTGACTTGAAGCGTGTGAACGGCCACGCGGACCTGGCCCACCGGGGCGTCGATCTGGTTCAACATCGTGCGGATGACGTTCAACCCTTTGATCGGCCCGCGGAGCTGGATCAGCCCCTCGCCGATCACCGAAACCGACACGCGCATCACCGGGTCGTCGGAGTCCGGGCGCCCGGGCGCGTAGGTGTCCGGGTCCGCGGTGGACGCCGATACTTCGACGCGGAACTGGTTCTCGCGCAGGCGCCGTTCCTCGAACTCCTTGACCATCCACGCTTCAACAGCCTTGGCTTCCATTTCCCGCTTCGCCGCGACGTTTCCCTGCGCGCGAGCAATATCGGCCGGCCCCTGCCGGTCGATAGAATCCGCGGAAATCAGGGCGCGTTCGATCGTCTCCGCTTCGGCTTGAAGCCCCGCGATCTCACCCGGGGGGCGTCCCATGCGCTTCGCCTCATCAATTTCAATCCGCTTCTGGATCAAACTCCGTCGGGCCTGTTCCGCGGTCCCGCGCGCGCCGGCGACCCGGTTCTGGAGGTTGTTCAGTTCCGCCTCCGCCGCGCGCGCGTCCTGCGCGGCTTTGACCGAGAGAAATTCCAGGCGCTTGCGTTCGTCCTCGGCTTTGTTGGCGTCGTCGCGTGTGCGGTTAGCGGCGCGACGGCGGACGTCTACGTCCGCCGCGTTGTACGACTTCACCGATCGGTTAATGAGTTGTGCGACCCGGTGCGCGTCGCGGTAGTAGTACAGCCGCGCGACCCGCGACTCGACCCGGTCCGACGGGTTGAACCCCTCGTCGTAAACGGGTGGTTTGAGGTAGATGCGGAAGTCCACCGGCGGACCGGTCTGGAGCGTCGTGCCAGAGGGATCGACCGGAACGGCCTTGTCTGGCGCTGCTTGGGTCGAAACGGTGGCCTCGAACGCATTACCTCCGTCCTGGACCTCGGTGGATTCCGGGAGCGCGTTCCCGAACACGTCGGTGATCTTGTTCTTCAGAATCGCGACCGTGTACGTGCCGGGCAGGATCGCACCGACGTTGAGGGTGACGCTGTTGGTCAACTTGTCGTACACCGGTGTGCCGATCGGCAGGTTCCCGCGTTGGGCCTTGTTCTCGTTGTGGGACACCTTGAAGGTGTCGGCCTTGAAGTTGGAATCGATCGGGTTCTTGCTGCTGAAGCGGATGACGATCTTCTCGGTCCCGATCCCGTTCGATTGGCCGAATCCCGGTTGCGCGTTCACACTTTCCACCGTCGGTGGCGTGGTGGCGACCATGAGTTTGATTTGTGCGGGTGTGCCGACGAACGACCCACGCACCGCTGCGACGCGGATCACGTGATCCCGTCCGTTCCCCACGTCTAGCTTCTGGAACGTGACTTTCCCGTCCCCGCCCGGCGCCGGGATAACACTGATCCCCGGGAAAACGGCGGCGTTGTCGATGTACGCGACCAGCACTTGTGCATTTTGAGGTGGTGCTACTTTCAGGTCGAACTTCGTGCCGTTCGAGTAGTACGCGGGCAGCCCCGGAGTGGAGAAGTCACTCGCGGGAGTGACGGTCTTACCTTCGGCCGACACGGGCGCGTCGAGCGCCGGTGGGTCGAGCGTTTCGGGGACGAAGTTGAACCGGAGCGGGAGCGGGTTCGTGAAGTACAGGCGGGCGTTGGTGTACTCCACCCGCATGAACAGCTTGGCTTTGGTAAGATCGTTGAGGACCGGGAGCCGCACGCGGGCATCCCATGCACCGGAGGCGTTGCGGCCGATGTCCCCGTCCACCTCGGTCGCGACCCCGCCCTCGGGCTGGAGCACGAACCGCAGGGTTGCTGCTCCCTTCACCTGACCGAACAGGCGCAAGTACGGCTCGTATTGAGGTTTGCCGTAGACGTCGACCATACCCACAACCGAGGAGATCGGGGCCGGGCGAAGGGGAGGGGAGGTCGCGTACTCGGTCACTTGACCCGAGATCGCGTCGCTCGGTTCGGACGGAACCAGGATCGTGAACTTGTATGGATCGGACGTTAGGGGGCCGACGCTCTTAACTCGCAGCTCGAAGTTGATTTTGCCGTCGGTGGTCTTCAGCTTCGTCAAATCGAGCGCGACGAACGTGGTCCCGTTCTCGTCACTGCGCTTCACGCCGGGCACATCGTCGACCGGCTTCTCGCGAACCGCAGGATCATCGGTGCTCAGGAGGAGCTGATTGGCGATAGTGCGATCGAGTTTGAGCTTCACCGCGGTTCCGAGCGTCGCGACGCCGTCCACCGGTGGCTTGTTCAGATCCCACACGATGCCCTGAGCGTCTTCGAGCCGAACGCTCTTGACCGGTTCGGGCTTCGTCTCGTCCGTCATGCTGGCTTGGCGGACGTTCGGGTCGCGGCGCACCGGCTCGACAGCGCGAGGCGCAGCGGTGACCTCCGGAGGGAGCGGCGCCGGGGCTGTGTTCGGTGTGTCGGTGACGGGGGCCGCTGTTTCTGAAGCGATCCGTTCCAGAAGGGTACGGTAGTTCGTGCTGCCGTACATGACGGCCGCACCCAACCCCAGACACAACAGCATTCCTGCGGCGTTGCGCGCCATACCGTAGCCCCCGTGTCACCCGCCGCGCAGCGCGTTAGGCGAGCGTGTACGGAACTGTCTCTGCACGCGATTTATCGACGGGGCGCAAATGCCGACTTTACCAGTTGTGCTATCTTTCCGGGGCGCTGCTTATTTGCGGAAAATAACTCAACCTGGAAGAGAAATGAGACGACCGCGGCGCACGGGCCGCGGTCGAACGGGTGTAAGAGCAACGACACTCACCGATTCGGGTCGTCGATGGCGATCGGCGTCCCGAACCGAGCGGTGCCGGTGCGGGTGATGACCCAGGTGTTGTCGATCGTGGCTTTGAGTGTTGCTGTTTGTCGGTCCCACTGGCTGGGGGGAATGCCCTGCTTCGGATCGAACAGCAGGCTCGAATACCCACGGTGCGCAACATGGAACGTGCGCGGGGCCGGGTCGCCGGGCTTGGCGTCGCGTGGCGGTTCCATCCGGATCATCGGGAGCGTGAGTTTGTACTCCTGCTTCCCGTCCGGGCTGGTGAGCGTCAGTTGCAGGCGCAAAAGCACGGGCATCGCCGGGACGGTCGCGGTGAACGTCAGGTCGTAGTTCCCGGTCTTCTGATCCACGGCGAACCGCATTCCCTCGTAGATCAGTAGCCCGTCGCCCTCGACGGGGCAGCCACTCAGGTCGTATCGCGGATACGGGACGTGGGCCGCAGTGTGGAACTCTTTGACCCACGCAATGTTTTTTGAAGGAAGGCTGGCTTCCGAGTCGCACGCACAAACCGCGACCGGGCAGACACGCGGTTGCTTCTGGAACGGCTGAAGCGCCGGTCCCGCACAGTGCCCGGAAGGGAACATGCGGTCCCAGGTCGAAGCCGCCGGGACTGGCGCCGTGAGAGAGGGAAGGGGGATTGGGTAGTCGGCCGGACCGGGCGGATGGCCCAACGGGTCGTGACCGGGGGCGGTGAGTAACAAGAGAAGTGGAACCATCGGTCGTCCTCCTGACGCGGGGCAACGTTCAAGTGTTCCCGCGCGCCGGCCGGGGTGCCGGCCCGAACTGACGCCGAGGGCGTTTCGCGTTTTGTCTCGGGGTGTTTCATCCGCACAGGCGCTACGGCTGGCCGCCCGCGCGAAAATCTCCCGTAATATCTCCCGCGTAAGCGGTACACTTCATCTGTAGTACCGCACCGTTCCGCCCGGAGCGCACCGTGACCCTGCTCGCGTCGTTCAAGTTGGCCAAGCGCGTTCTGTTGGAAACCGACAAGCGGCTCCTGTGGAAGCTCGCGTACAACATGGGCGTTAAAGGCGCTTTGTCCGTTCACAAGCACAAGTTGCGCCTGAAACGCGGCCAGGTGTTCCCGCCGTTTTTGTACGTGAGCATCATCAACACGTGCAACTTGCGGTGCCAGGGGTGCTGGGTCGACGTGAGCATGAAGCAGGAGACGATCAAGCCGGCCGCGTTCCACCAACTCGTCCGCGAAGCGAAGCAGATGGGGAACGTGTTCTTCGGGATCGTCGGCGGCGAGCCGTTCATGCACCCGCACCTGCTGGACATGCTCGCGGAGCACCCGGACTGCTACTTCCAGATCTTCACGAACGGCCACTTCATCACGCCCGAGCGCGCCAAACAGATGTGGCGCTTGGGGAACGTGACGCCGCTCATTTCGGTGGAAGGCTCGGAGATCGTTTCAGACGAGCGCCGCGGGCGCGGCGGGGTGCTGAACAAGACGCTCCAGGGATTGCACAACGCGCTCGACGCGGGCGTGTTCACGGGCGTCTGCACGAGCCTCGCGCGGACCAACATCGATGACCTGCTCCGGGAACAGTGGATCGACCGGCTCATCGAAATGGGCGTACTTTACACCTGGTTTCACGTGTACCGCCCGATGGGACCGAACCCGAACCCGGACCTGTGTTTGACGCCCGAACAGGCGGTCCGGGCGCGGAAGTTCGTGGTGGAGATGCGCGCGAAGAAACCGATTGTCATCGTCGATGCGTACCACGACGGCGAGGGCAAGGCACTGTGCCCGGCGGCGACCGGCATCAGCCACCACATCAACCCGTGGGGCGACATCGAGCCGTGCCCGATCGTGCAGTTCTCCACGGAATCGATCCACTCAACGACGGACGCGCGCCCGCTCAAACAGAAGTTCCTCCGGTCCGCGTTCCTGGCAGACTTCCGTAAGCTCGCGGCCGAGACGACACGCGGGTGCATTGTGCTGGAGCGCCCGGACCTGCTCAAGAAGCTGGTCGAGGCCCACGGTGCGAAGGACGCGACCGCACGAAAAACGGCCCTCGCCGAACTCGACGCGATGACAATCCGCACGTCGCAGTACGCGCCGTCGGCCGAGATCCCGGAGAAAAACGTCTTTTATCGGCTGGCGAAGCGCCTGTTCTTCAACGATTTCGGCGCCTATACCGGGCACGACGCCAGCCACGCCCAGGAATCCGCGCCCGCGGTATTGGGAAGATGATTTTGCGATATTAAATTCGTAATTGTGTTCTCGAAATGACAAAGCGGGGGGGCTTTTTGTTGCAGCCTTCCCATGAAACTCACCGGCTCATTGTTTCACTCGTATCATCGTGCCGCTCCCGCTGCTCCCGTTGTGCCGCCAAGTGAACACGAGGTTGGCCCCACCGAGCTTGGCCGCGATGGTTGCCCCGCTGGGCCGGGGTTGGGGCGGTTGCTTCTCGAAACGTTGAATGAACGTAAGGGCGTGCTCGGACATTTGTACGTCCGAGCCGGCAAAGGTTCCGACCTCGTCCACGCCGTCGAATAGCCGTCCCTCAATTTCCCATTTGCCGGCAACAGAGCGAATCGTCCACACCTCGATCAGGCCGTCAACTTCACGGGTCCACTGGCCGGCTAAACTGGCGCCGGATGGGGGCGCTGGCGGGGGTGGTTTTGGTACATCGGCTGTGGGCGGCACCGCACGCGGTGTGTCTGCTTCGTGATCGGTGTCGACGGGAGGCCGGGTGCCCGCTCCCCCAGACGTGGTTCCGCTCGCCGTCTGACGGCTGTGATCACTGGCCTTCTGTTGAGCCGAATCCGCCCCTTTCTTTCCCCCGGTCACGATCAGTACCACGATCAAGGCAACAGCGACCAGCGTGCCGATACCACCCCCGATGATGGCCAGGATCGCTCCGGTGTGGTTGTCCCTTCTCCTCGGCCTTCTGTACGTTCGCCTCGGCCGGTCAAAATAGTCCACTTCGGGGGGGGCGTACTCTCTTCGCGTGCTCCTCTCACGGGGCTTGCTCCGTGGTTTTTCCCAGACGGTGCCGGATGAAATGAGCGTGCCGACTGTGTCCGGCGCGCTGGTCGCCCTCGGCTCTTCGTTCGATGGAGTCGTCGGCGTGATGGCGACGACCGGCATCGTGTGGAGTACCCGTGGTTCGCTCGGCGCGGCCGGCGGCACGGCCGGTGGTGGGATCAACGGCTCAGCCGGCCGTGCGGTCGGCGACACGGCCGGTGGTGTCGCGCGGTACCCTGCGCGCGAACCGGGGCCTTTCAGCGCGCGGGTCAGCCACGGATCGGAGGTTTCTACCCTCGTACTGATGGGAGGTGGCGCGCTCGGTGGTGCGACCGAGGACAGACCCGTGGGCAATTCCAGGATCTCGTGCAAGTGGTTGGCGACTTCCGCCGCGGTCTGTGGCCGCTCCGCTGGCGATTTCGCGAGGAGCCAGTGGATCAGCTCCGCCAGCGGCGGGGGCACGTCGGGGTTCAGCACGTGGACGGGCTCCGGTTCCACGGTACCCAGTGCCATCAGCACGGCCACAACGCTCGACCCCTGGAAGGGGAGCTGGCCCGTGCAGAGCCAGTAGAGGACCGAGCCCAGCGAGAAGAGATCGGTGCGGTGATCCACTTGTTCGCCGAGGGCCTGTTCCGGCGACATGAACGCCGGTGTCCCGATCACGGCCCCGCTCTTGGTGAGCTCGTTATCCATGCCGTCGGGTCGGGCCAGGCCGAAGTCGAGCAGCTTCACCCGGCCCTGGGGGGACTCCAGCCACAGGTTCGCGGGCTTGATGTCGCGGTGGACGACGCCGAGCCGGTGCGCCGCGGCCAACCCGAGGGCCGCCTCGCGCGCGATCCGCACGATGTTCCGCAGTGAGGGCGCGCCCTTGAGTGCGAGGAAGGCGTCCAGCGGGTACCCCCGGAGGAGCTGCATGGCGATGTACGGCATGCCCTCGCGCTCGTCGGCCTCGTACACCGTGACGACGTTGTCGTGGTCGATCCGGGCCGCGGACTTTGCCTCGCGGAGGAACCGCGCGCGCCCTTCCGCGTCGGCGGCGAACTCGGGCCGCATCACTTTCAGCGCGAGGCTGCGGTCCAGGCGCGTGTCCAGCGCCAGGAAGACGGCGCCCATATTGCCCCGGCCCAGTTCCTGCATGATGCGGTAGGGGCCGAGCGTTCCCACTTCGCCTGCCGCTGTGGGCGGGCCGAACTCGAGGGGGAGTACTGCGGTGGGGAGGCTCCCACCGAACGGACCGCGCGCGGAAACCAGCAGGCTCCCCAGGCGCGGGTCGATGATTTGTGGCGGCTGGTTCGGGTCGGGCATGGGCGATACCGCGGATTCGGGCCGAATCTGAAAGCCCATTCCGCTCGTCGCGATGTGGGCGATTACCTTTTAATGTTTTCCGGCCCTTTTGGGAATGTCTAAATTTACAATGATACTATTTGTCAACGCAATAGTTACCCGTTTGTTGCAAACCCACACGTGTTAGCAGTTTCCCCGAAATTGGGCGCGTAAAAAGGAAGTACCGTGCGCGGCGTAATTTAGATGAGTGGAGAATTCAAATCGATGTGGGTTGCCGATTTGACCACTCAGGTGGGAGGTACGGATCATTCTAGAAATTATTGGGAGGCGCGAACAATGTTTTTATTTGTTGTTCGCGCCCCCAATGGCACCAGAAGACTTGGCCTTACACATCCAGCGTGAGCAGAGCTTTGCTAGTGTGTGGATCGAAGGGCACCGAGCAGTGCTCGTGGACGATGCGCCATTCCCCCTCGATTTTCTGATAGCACCCGGTCAGGCGCATCCAGCTCTGCATCGCGGGGTGGTCCTTCTCCGGGCCGGTGAACCGGAACAGCCAGTGGGCGAACGCGGCCGTACCGCTCACCGTCAGGCGCAGGTCGCGCGTTTCGATCGCGAACGTCTCCGGGAAGTGCGGCAGGCACGACGCCCATGTCTGGCGCCAGGCGTCCGCGCCGTTCGTCTGGAACGGTGGGATCGCGTCGAACGCGACGAGATCGGGCGCGTAGGGGCGCATCAATTTGTCGACGTTCTTTTCGCAGATGGCCTTCGTCTGATCCGCGATGAGTTGCCGAACAGTGACCTCGTCCGTGAGGGCCATGAGGTAGTCGTCCATGCAGTCGAGGCTGGAGTTCCACCCGCCTTCCACGCCCATCGCCGCGTGCTTGTTCTTGTCCTCGACGGTCGCGTGGCTGATCGTGAGGGTGAGCCGCGTGCGGACGCCGATCGCGTCAAACACCGCGGTCGCGACGATCCCGCTCGGCAGGTCGATCGGTTGCGGCGGCTGCCAGCCCTCGTCGAACTCGTCGGTCGTCACGATCCGCTCCGGCGGCACGACCTCGCGGAACACTCCGCGGACCGGGTACTCGGCCCCGTCCGGGCCGTGCATGACGTAGCGCCACTTACCGCCGGGTCGGAAGTCCATTTCTGTGACGGTCGTGTTGAATCCGCGCGGCCCCCACCACTTCGTGATGTGCTCGGGCTGCGTCCACACCTTCCACACCAACTCGCGCGGCGCGGCAAACTCGCGCTTGATGACGATTTCGCGGTCCGATGCCGTATCCTGTTTCGCGGCCATGTGACTTGTCCTCATTCGTGGAGAGTTTGAAACGGAATGTGAGGGGACCGCTTATCGCAGCGGGACCAGGGCGCGGAGCCGCGGCTCGCGCAGGTACAGGCCCAGCCAAACGATTACGCCGAACGCGGCTCCGAAGACGATGGTGAATACGTCGTCACCGACCCGGACGTGTGTCGCGATCGCCCCGCCCAGGTAGCCCGTGAGCAGAATCGCTCCGAGGATGGCGGTTCGTGGGATCAGATAGAGGACCGAGCATACGGTCAGCGTAATACCGAGTGGGACGATCACGCTCTCGGGATATCCGAGCTTTACCGTGCCCTCCACGACCGGTTCCGGTTTGAACAATTTGGCGACGCCGTCGAGCAGGAGGAACCCGCCGACCAAGCCGCTCAGGACGCGCCCGGTCCAGAGCAAGCCCCGGGACCGCGGTGCGGGTGAATCGACTGACATGAGCCACTTCTCCGTGTGGTGGAATTGCTGTTCGGCGCGAGCGGGCACAGAACTCGCTCGCGCGATCTGAGATCACAGTGCCGCGAGGTGAGCGGCGAGCCGGTCAAAGTTCTGCTCGTTCGCCGGGATAACAAAATCCTTGATCTTTGCGAACTCCGTCGCGGACTCGAAGACCATGCGCCAGGTGAGTTGCGTGTGGGCGCCGACCGGCGTGAAGGTCATTTGCATTGTGAATCGGTGGACTGGTTCGCGGTGCTCGAACGCGACGCGCTCCGGCACCGTCACTTCCGTGAACACGCTCTCGTTGTGGTAGTCCGTGCCGTCGGGTCCGTGCATGATGAGGCGCCACGCGCCGCCCGGGTACAGCTCGAACTTTTCGATCGTGTTCACGAACCCGTTCGGCCCCCACCAGTGCTTCAACTGGTCCGGGTTCGCGAACGCCTGGAAGACGCGCTCCTGTGGCGCTTCGATGAGGCGCGTGCTGACGATCGTGCGGTCCGTGGCGCCGCCTGCCGACTGCGCGAGGTGCTCGGCGAGGCGCGCCAGCGTTTGCTGACCGCCCTCGATGGCCCCGTACTCCCGTGCGACGCGGTCGCGCTCCTCGGCCGACGGGAACACGGCCCGCATCGTGACCCGCGTCTTGCCGTTCACTTCCGCGAAGGTCACCGTCGTGTGGAAATCGACGGGTTCGAGTTCCACTTCACCGCCGTGCGTGTACACGAGGCGCTCGGGCCGTTCGACCTCGATGTAGGTGATCTTGTTCTGGTAGTCCCGGCCGTCCGGCCCGTGCATGACGAACCGCCACTCGCCGCCCGGGCGCACGTCCATGCGGTGCGTGGTCGTGGTGAACCCGTTCGGCCCCCACCAGTTCGACACGTGCTTCACGTCGGTCCACGCGGCGAACACCAACTCGCGCGGCGCGTCGAAATCGCGGGTGGTGACGATCTCGCGGTCCGCGGTGGGCGCGGTGGGTTTGCTACTCGCCGTCATTCGGTTTCTCCTGTGACTGGAGTTCCTTGAGGTACTGGTCCAGGCGGTCCAATCGCTCGTTCCAGAGCCGCTCGTAAACCTTGACCCAATCGTGGATGGGTTTCAGCCCCGCAGCGTTCAGCGCGTAGTACCGCTGGCGCCCGGCCTCGCGCACGCTCACCAGCCCCACCTCTCGCAATACGCCCAGGTGTTTGGACACCTGCGGTTGCGTGAGTTTGAGGGCCGCCACCAAGTCGTTCACCGACCGCTCGCCGTGTGCGAGCAGGTCGAGAATGTCCCGCCGCCGCGGTTCGGCGACCGCGTTGAATGCGTCTGAGGTGGTGGGTGAGCGGGCCATGACAAATATATATTCCCATATCGGCATATCTCAAACTCGGTAGGTGGCCGCCAAGCGCATTTTTCACAGGCCGGCAGTTCCGGCCGGGCGGGCTACTCCGTGGAAACCATCGGGCGGAGATTTCGGATCTCGGGAGATTCCGCCAGTTGTTTTGAGTTGCGAGGCATCACAGATACGGCGAAGGGTGCTCGGGCACCGGTGGGGGGCGCCGAGGCTGATTACTCGGTGTAGTCGGTCGACGACTTACACGAGGTCCGTGGCGCCTCGCGAGTCATCGTGTAGCGCGCGACGATTTCGTTTATCAATTCGTGTTACAGGACGGGCCGAGAGGGGCGCGACCGGTGGTAGTCCCGGTGCGGGCGAGCAAGTACAACCAGTTGACCGATGGCAGAATGCGTCGAATTGACGGGGCACTGGTAGCCGCGTGTGAACGGTTGCGTTCTGTGTTTGAATTACCGCTTGATTGGTTGCGGTGGCGGCGTTAACGGCGCGTCACGCAGTTGTTGCAGAACAAATTGGGCGTCTGTGTTCCCGAGTTCTGCGGCTTTGGTGAGCCACATCACGGCCTCAGTAGCGTCTTTGGCGGTACTCACCCCTTCAAAGTACCCGGCGCCAAGAAGGTACATGGCATGTGGAGCTCCGAGTTCTGCGGCCTTATGAACCCATTTTAACCCCTCAACGGTGTCTTTCGGCACGCCCATGCCGAGAATGTAGCACTTCCCAAGATTGGCCATGCCCAGCGGCAATCGCAGTTCTGCTGCCTTGCGAAACCACCTCACGGCCTCAACCAAATCCTTCGCTACCCCGATACCATCGGCGTAACTTACGCCCAGATTACGCATTGCTTCGGCGTGTCCAGTTTCGGCGGCTTTATGGAACCACTTGACGGCCTCGACCGGATCCTTCGGCACGCCTGCGCCAGCGGCGATGCACGCACCCAGGCTGTGCATCGCTTCAGCATTACCGAGTTCCGCCGCTTTGCGGAACCACCTGACGGCCTCGACAGAATCCTTTGCCACGCCCGTACCATTGAAGTAACACGCACCCAGATTGATCATTGCATCAGTATTTCCAAGCTCCACGGCTTTGCGAAACCACTTGACGGCTTCGACCAGATCCTTTGCCACGCCGTGGCCGTGGAAGTAACACGCACCCAGATTGTACGTCGCTTCAGCGCTACCGAGTTCCCCGCCTTTTCGGAACCACTTGACGCCCTCAGCCAGATCCTTTGCCACGCCATCGCCATAGGTGTAACACGAACCCAGACCGCCCATTGCATCGGCATTGCCGAGTTCCACGGCTTTGCGGAACCACTTCACCGCTTCGGCGCTATCCTTCGTCACCCCAAGGCCGTTGATGTAACACGCACCCAGATCGTGCATCCCCATTGGTAGTCCCAGTTCTGCGGCCTTGCGGAACCACTTGACCGCTTCAACCGGGGCTTTCGCAATGCCCTCACCACGTAAGTAGCACTGCCCCACAGCACGCATCGCGGTAGGAGAATCCAGTTCTGCGGCCTTTCGGAACCACTTGACCGCCTCCGGCAGATCCTTCGCCACGCCCCGGCCATCCAAGGAACATAGTGCGAGGAGACACATTGCGTCCGTGTTCCCGCGCTCGATAGCCTTGCGGAGCCACTTCACGGCCTCGGTTGGATCCTCCGCCACGCCGATTCCGTCTTGTAGGGCGCGGGCATAAAGGACCATTCCTTTGCTCGAATCCTGGGCGGCTGCATCCCTCCATATGGGCGTTCGCTTTTCCCCGTGTGTTCTGAGGAAATCGACCGTATTTCGGTTCTCGTACCAGCACCGTTCCAGGACGGCGTAGTCTTCCGCGATCCCGTCGGTCGGCAGCTCGGGCGCTTTCGCCTGGGGCGCGGTGGTCGGGGCCGGATTCGGGTCGGGGGCGGGTTCCTGGCGCTGGCACGCGCCAGCGGAGAGGAACACGAGGAGGAGCAAGGCACGTACCGCGTGCTGGCGCGTGAGGGCGTTCGTCATTGGGAGTACACGGGCTGGAATGGGGGCGGGCATACTCGCGTCACGGTTGTGACTTGAAGAATCGCGTTTGGACTCGCTCGCGTAGACACGCGCCTGAAATTCCGGGGTACGGGCGTCGTACATAGTGCGAAGATACCTGGAAAACAGCAGCTCGCCCCGCGAACGAGTAACCGCGTATTGCCGCCCGAGCCCAAAATTGCAATCCGAGAAGATCACTACCAGAAAGGCATCGGTGTGGTTGTTGTGATCTCAACAATGTGAAAGTGTCGCCCCTCCCGATTAGGTCTGCCGAATCCGAGCCACTCCCTCGCAAAGCGCCATTTCCGAACTGCCGAAAAACTCGCGCATGCGCCCGGTCGGAACGCGGCACTAATCTGTCAGCATGACTACGACGTTCCGAACGGTTGTTGATGTTTCGCTCCGCCACGTGCCCGACGCGGACCTGCTGCGCCGGTTCGCGCGGGCCGGGGACGACGCGGCGTTCGAGCTACTCGTGTGGCGCTACCAGCGACTGGTTCTCGGCGTCTGCCGGCGGGTCGCGGGGAACGAACACGACGCGGAAGATGCGTTCCAGGCCACGTTCCTCGTGCTCGCGCGGCGCGCCGGTATCGTGCGCGCGGAAAGCCTGGCCGGGTGGCTCGCTCGGGTCGCGTACCGGTGCTCGGTCCGCGCGCGGTCGGGCCACCGCGCTCAACAATCACTCGACCTCTCGGGCGTGCCCGCGCCGGAACCCGTTACCCCCGAATCGGACCTCGCGGCCCTTCTGGACGCCGAACTGGACCGGCTCCCGGACAAGTACCGCGTGCCGGTGGTCCTCTGCTACCTGCTCGGGAAGACGTACCAGCAGGCCGCGGCCGAACTGAACTGCCCGCTCGGGACACTGAGCGGGTGGGTGACGCGAGGTAAGGAACTGCTCCGCGCCCGGCTCACTCGGCGCGGCGTCGCACTGAGTGTCGGCGCGCTCGCCGCGAACCTGGACATGCTGACCCCGCACGCGCTCGCGTCGGGAGACGGGACACGATTCGTTACCGCGGCGCTCGCGGCCCATTCGAGCGGGGACAGCGCCCACTCGCGGGCCGCGGTCGTTGCCAACGGAGTGCTTCGCATGATGGCTTGGAAGTCTAAAGTGCCTCTTGTGGCGTGCGGAGTCGTGGCTCTGGTGCTCGGCCTCACCGCCGCTTCAGTTGGCCTCGATCCACCTCGACAGCCCGCCGCTGCGGAACCCGCGCCGGTCGCCGAGAAGGGGATTCGCGGCGTGGTGAAGGATTCGGACGGGGCGCCGGTCGCGAAGGCGTTCGTCATCGCGGTGGGCGCGAACGGCACCGGCAAGCGCCTGGATACGACGACCGACGCCGAGGGGCGCTTCACCTTCGACCGGTTCCCGGAGGGGCAAGACCCGTTGTTCGCGACCACTCTCGTCGCTGTGAAAGATGGGTTCGCGCCCGTAGTCGGCCACGCTTCTGCCACGTTTGCTAATACCGTCACGCTCACTTTGCCGAAGGCCACCACGTACACGGGCACGGTGAAAGATCGGGACGGAAAGGCAATCGCGGGAGCCGAGGTTCAGTTCGGCGTCGTCACGAATCACGGCAACGTCACGAGTTGGGGCTACACCCCGATTAAAGCGCTGCGTGGTACCGCGGTCGAGAAGGCTTACACCGTGAAGACCGATGCCACCGGAGCGTTCCGGTTCACAACTGTTCCGGACGGGGCACAGCTAATCTTTCGGGCCAGTGCGCCGGGGTTCGCCGAACGGGACACTGCGAGCGCGGCCGGCATCCACAAACGAGATTTCGTTGCCGGGCCGAACGCGCGCTCCGCGAACTTGGTGCTCGAACCGGAGGCAATTGTCCGTGGCCGTGTTACATCACGGATGCCGACGGTGTCGGTGAAGAAAGTGACCGTTCACCTCACGTCCGGTCCGGCGACATCCGACCGCTTTATGGCGCCGGACGACGAGGGCCGGTTCGAGTTCCGGGGTGTTGCAGCCGGCTCCTACAACCTGTTCCTCGCACTCCCCACCGATTCGACTGCTGCGGCCGCCGGCGTGACCGTGAATCCGAAAATCGGGGAAACGGCGGACGTGGATCTGGAGGTCCTAGATGGCGTCGAAGTGACCGGTACCGTGAAGGTTCGAGGTGGGGAACCGGTTGCCGGGGCGACTTTGAAAGCGATCGGTAGTTTCAACCCCAGCGGGCACGGCCTCCCGCAGGTCACCACCGACAAAGACGGGCGGTTCCGGTTCTGGCTCCCGCCCGGCGAGGCGACTCTGACAACTTGGTCGACCCCAACCGGTTTCGCTTTCCCAAACAACAGCCCGCGGAAGAAGGTGACTGTATCCGCCGGCCGTGGGCCGGTCGTGCTAAACGAGCCGTTTGAAGCGGTTCGCGTGGTCACGGGACTGTCCGGCAAAGTGACGGACGCGACCGGGCAGCCGATCGCGCACGTAAAAGTGTCGGCCCTCCAGCATTCGAGTGCGTGCGGGAACTTCGCGTCCGGACCGGTCACGGCGAGCTGGGACGGTCAGTTCCGACTCGAATCCTCCCCGAACGGACCGCTGGAGGTGGGCCGGAGCGTTCCGCTCCGGATCGAAACGTCGGACGGGCAGCGGTTCGAGGCGGCGGCTCTCATCGGAAAAGACGGCGCGGCAGAGGTTCGCGTTCCGACCTTCCCGGGTGTCGACGGCCCGAAGGACGTGAAGCCCGAGGAACTCGCCGGGGTCGTGGTGGACGAGAAAGGGAAGCCGCTCGCGGGGGTGAAGGTTCACGTGTGGGACTGGGTCGACAGCCCAGAGAACTACACCTTCACCGGAGCCGACGGCGTATTTCGGATCAAGGATTGTGGGACGAAACAAGACGTCCAAGTGCGGTTCCGGAAGGACAGCTATTCCCCGGTGATGATCATCCGGCAGAAGGTCGGGGTGAAGGGGCTCGTCATCGCGATGGACCGGACGACGTACTTCGAGGGCGTTGTTCGTGGTCCGGACGGGAAACCGGTAGCCGGGGCACTGGTTCGCGCCGATCAGGGGCCGAAGATGCTCGATGGTGGGGTGGCTCCCCAGGTTTGGACCGAGACAGTTGCCGACGCACAGGGGCGGTATCGGCTCTACGTTCAGCCGGACGAATACGCCTTCCACATCCGAGTTCCGGGCGTCGGGGTGGCGCGGATCGCGAAGACCGGGATCGCGCACGGGCAGGGGCGCAAGTTCGACATCGCGCTTGAGCCGGGCGTCACGTTCAAAGCCCGCGTGGTCGATTCGGTGAGTGGAAAACCGGTCGCGGGGTTGCGCCTCTTCGACTGGCAACAGAAGTCGATCGACGGGAAGTCGAACTCGGACGGTGAGATCACCATCAAGGACATGCTCCCGGGTGAGTTCACGTTCGGAGTCGAGTCCACGAGTCACGCACGGTGGTGGTCGGAGCAGGTCATTCGGGACTGGGAGCGCAAGACCATCGATGATCCGAAGACGGGCTGGCAGCGGAACTTCGACGGACTGACGTTCGACCTGAAACCGGGGATGGCCGCGGTGACGATTGTCGCGGAACCCGTTGTGCGCGTGACCGGGCGGGTTCTCGACCCGGACGGGAACCCCGTTGGCGGCGCGACCGTGGCCCCGGCCCGCACCGGTTCCGGGAACTCGCTGACCGGCGATACGCGGTTCAGTGTGGAAACCAAAACCGATGGCACGTTCGTGATGGTGCTCCCGGCGAGCGGGGCGGCCGAATACAACCTCGTCGCCCACGACGGGAAGTACGGTGAGTGGCGGAAGTGGGCCAACGGTGTGCTCCCGCCGGTCCGGACGAAGCCCGGCGAGGTGATCGATAACGTGACGCTGCGGCTCACTCGCCCCGGTACCGTTCGGGGCAAAGTGGTGGACGCTAAGGGGCGCCCGGTGGCCGGTCGGGAGGTGCGTGCAACGCCCACGGATGCACGCGAGAACCGGTACTACGACCCGACCACCACAACTAAGGCGGACGGCACGTTCGAGCTGAAGTTCGTGCGCCCGACCGAGCAGCAGGTGCAGGTCGCCCCGTTCTGGCTCCGAGGCGCGGACGCACCCACGAATACTTCGCTGACTGTGGGGGTAAAAGAGGGGCAAGTCGTTGAGGGGGTGTCCCTGGTGGCCGAAGAGGAACCGGTGAAGTAGCGGATGACGCCCGCCTCCGCACGCTTCGCCCACATTCATTGTGGGCGAAGCGTATTTGTTTGGTGAAGGGGAGTTGCCGTTACTTATTCGTGAATTTGCACTTATGCAATGATGGTGAAGTTCACGGCTTCGATATCGCAGCGGCCAGATTTCTTGAACGGGCGCGGCATCGGCTGCGCTTGCCCCTTCGCATCGATAGTGCGACAGCGGAGCGTGTACTGCCCCGCGGGTAGCCCCGGGAGGACCGCGGCCCAGTGTGCTTTCGCCAGACGCATCGGCCACGACTTCGGTTTGCCGGTCGCGTCGAAGCCCACCGTGTCTTTCGGGATCGCGTCGTTGGGCAGATCGCCGCCCCATTTCTTCGGCGGTGCGAGAACGGTCGCGTCGCTCCACGGCGCAGTGGTGAAGTGCGGATCGTCTGCATCCCACCCCTTCCCCGCAGGCGACACCCACACCTGAACTTTCGACAGCCCCGAAATACCGGCTTGTGCGTACCCCGTGATCGGCAGTGGCGAGTTGGCCTTCGCGTTGTCGGGAACGTGCAGCGTCGCGGCGAATGTCTTCATCGGGCTGTCGATGTCGTTGTTCTGTGCGCCGTAGGTGTCGTTCGCGTGGGCCAAGTTGCTCAGCACAAGGTGCGTGAGCCACTTCACCGACTTGTAGCCGTAGTGTTCGGGCACGACCACGCGCACCGGTGCTCCGCGCTCGGGCGTGAGCCACTCGCCGTTGAGCTTGTAGCACGCAATGACGGGCGGCAGGTCGTCGAAGTCTTCGAGGACGCGGCCCACCGGGAGCGAACTGCGGAACTGCTGCTTCGGGTCGTCGTTGTGGTAGCCGTAGTAGAACACGCGGCGCAGGTTCTCTTTCGGTTGCGCGAGCCACACGAGCGTGCGCAGCGGAACACCTTCCCAGATGCCCATCCCGAGCGGGCACCCGAGGTTCAGGCACGTCATGATCTTGGGGAACCGCACCGCGTGCTTCTCACCGAGCTTCACGAGCGTGTCGAAGTCGAGCGCGGTGTTGTCCTTTTTCGTGAACTGCTTGCCGAGTTTGGCGGGGTTCTCCGGGTCGGCGATGATTTCGAGGCGCCAGGTCTCGCGCGTGAGGCCCACTTCCTTCTTCTTGTCGATCGGAAGCGTGTGCGGAATCGGGCGCCCGCGCGACACGTCCTCGAACTTGGACGGCGCGGTGAAGTAGCTCTCCAGCTTTTCCAACACCGGGGCGAGTTCCGCGGGGAGCGGATCGGCTGCCCCTACGCGCGCTGTGGCTGCGGTTCCCGCCGCGAGAGTGGCACCGCACCGGAGGAAGAAGCGCCGAGTGAGGTCGTGGTGCTCGGCCAGATAATCGCGTGCTTCGCTCATGACGTGCTCCTACGCGCGTTCCAACCGCGTACTTTAGCCGCCGGCGCGGGCCAAGCCTACGCCCTTCTCAGTAGATTGTTCACTACGGTAACCGCAATTCGGAGTTTGGCACATGGCGTCGTCGATCTGTCGGTGGGGGATTCTGGGCGCGGCGAACATCGCACGGAAGAACTGGAAGGCGATCCGGTTCGCGGAGAACGCGACCCTTACCGCGGTGGCGAGCCGCGAGCCGTCGCGTGCGAAGGAGTGGCTCGACGCGAACCAGTCCGAGTGCCCCTTCGCGACCGCGCCGACCGCGTGTACTTACGAAGAACTGCTGAAGCGCACCGACGTCGACGCGGTCTACATTCCGCTCCCGACCGGCGTGCGGCGCGAGTGGGTGGTGAAGGCCGCGAACGCCGGGAAGCACGTGCTGTGCGAGAAACCGTGCGGCCCGGACGCGGGCGAGTTGCGGGCGATGATCGACGCCTGCAACGCGAACAAGGTGCAGTTCATGGACGGCGTGATGTTCATGCACGGCAAGCGCCTGCCCCTCCTCCGCTCGACAATCGACGACGGCGAAACGGTGGGGCAACTCCGGCGCATCGCGACGCAGTTCAGCTTCGCGGCCGGCGACGACTTCCTGAAGGGGAACATTCGCGTCAGCAACGCGCTCGAACCACTCGGTGCGCTCGGCGACCTCGGCTGGTACAACATCCGCTTCTCGCTGTTCGTGATGAAGTACCAGCTCCCGACGAAGGTGAGCGGGCGCATGCTCACCGAGCACGGCCCGGCCGGGGCGACGGTGCCGCTGGAGTTCTCCGGCGAACTGTTCTGGGGCAACGGCGTCTCGGCGTCGTTCTACTGCTCGTTCAACACCGAATTGCAGCAGTGGGCACACGTGAGCGGCACGAAGGGGAGCATCGCGGTACGCGACTTCGTGCTGCCCTTCTACGGGTGCGAGAGCGAGTTCGTCGCGGACCGCCCGGTGTTCAACGTGAAGGGCACGAGCTACCACTGGGAGAGCCACCCGCGCCGGTTCGCGGTGACCGAGTACAGCGACGGCGCGCCGGACGCCCAGGAAACGAACATGATCCGCACGTTCAGCGGGCTGGCGCTCTCGGGCAAGGTCGACCCGATGTGGCCCGACGTCGCGCTGAAGACGCAGACGGTGATGGATACGTGCCTCGCTTCGGCCCGCAACGGCGGCGTGCTGATGGACGTGAAGTAACTTCCGGGCGACCGGCCGGTACTGGCTCGCAAGAGTATTGTGTTGCGCGTTGGCCGTGGTTGTTGTGCTGTGTTGAAAACTGGCGTTTTGTGTTGGTGGCACAGGCCTCTGGCCTGTGGAAGCGCCTCCACAGGCCAGAGGCCTGTGCCACCAACCATGAACCAAACGCATCAATTCAACACGGCACCGTTGTTGGTGAACCCCGCCCGCAAGGGCGGCGGGTGTGGTGTAAAAAACGATCGCCAAGCATAGTGGGATCGAACGACCCACCGCCCTTGCGGGCGGGGTTCACCAACAATTCACCGCTACTTGCCCTTCGCCGGAACGTGCTTCTCGAAACTGTCGAGGAGCTCATGCAATTCCTTGACGAACTCCTTGGGCGCTCCGGGCGGGTACTTGATGTGAGCGTACAAGTGGGCGTCCAGCTTCTTGGAGTACGGCGCGAGGACGAGCGTTACGAAGTACCGCTTGTCGAACGCTTGAGGTACGGCCGCTTGGCCCCCGTACTGGCCGGAGCGCAGCACGATACCGCCCATGACTCCGCCCTTTTGCGGCCCCACTTCCTCGAACGCATCCTGCCACTCGCCGGTCAGTAGCGGCTCGTGGACCATGAACTTGCGGGTGTTGAACTCGAAAGAAATGGCCTGATCTTTCAGTGTGACTTTGCACTTCGGGTAGTGCTTCTCGACCACCTTGCGAACCGCTTCGGAGAGCGGCTTCAGGTCCGGCGCCGGCGCATCCTCTGCTGATGCGCGCCCTGATCCGACGAAGAACAAACCCACCGTCACTACCAGCGCCCACGAGCGTAGAGCCACAGCACACCTCCGCGTCACGAATGGAACGGCCGCGGAAGCTACGCGGTGAAACGCTCGCACCGCAAGTTCATCTGGCGGGCCATCTCGTTGCTGCGCTGTTGGGCTACTTCTTCGGGTTGAGTAGCTTTTCGATTTCCGCGCTGGCCTGTTTGATGTCGCGGGCGTGGAACTGGCCCACGACCTTGCCCTCGCGGTCGATCAAGAGGCACGTCGGGTAGCTCTGAATGCCGTACTGTGCGATCGCACCGCCTCGTTTCTCCTCATCGCCCATGCCGATTCGCGTTCCGGGGACCAGTGCGTTGGGAAACGGGATCTTCTTCCCCTTCCACTCGTCCTTCACGTACCCGGCGAGCTTCGCGTCCAGCTTGGCGGGCGTGTCCACTTCGCCGTCGATGTCCATGTGAACGCCGACGATCGCCAGCCCCTTGTCCGCGAACTTTTCGTGCAGTTCGATCAGCACCGGCATCGACCCGACGCACGGACCGCACCAGTAGCCCCAAAACTCCATGAGGACGTATTTGCCCTTCAGGTCGGCGAACGTCACTTTTTCACCGCTCCACGCGACCACGCCTACTAGTTCCGGCGCGGCCCGCCCTTTGAGCAGCGCGAACGCGCGAGCGGTCAGCGGGATCGGATCGAACGCGAGTTCGGTGCGGTCTGTGGGTACGGTCACGGTCACGAATTCGCTGCCGACCTCGGACCCGTAGGGGTTCAGG
Organism: Gemmata sp. SH-PL17; assembly: GCF_001610855.1. Lineage (NCBI taxonomy): Bacteria > Pseudomonadati > Planctomycetota > Planctomycetia > Gemmatales > Gemmataceae > Gemmata > Gemmata sp. SH-PL17. The sequence continues at coordinate 5,056,026 of NZ_CP011271.1, read as the reverse complement.
ACGTACTTGCCCGGCGGGGCCAGGAACTCGAACTTGCCGTCCTTCGATGCCCAACTCGCGACCGGGGCACCGTCGGCGATGAGGTAGACGTTCGTTGGGCCGATCGGTTGGCCGGCTTTCGTCAACTCGTCGCAGGTGAGCGTACCGGTAATTTTGCACTCGCGTGCGAGCGTCGCGCGGAACTGTCCGTTCGCTCGCTTGGCCGGCGACACGGGCACGAACGCCATTGTTCCGTTCGCGGTATCGCGGACGACCAGTTGTCCGCCCTGAACGGTTTCGGCTTTGAGAGTGATGGAGCCATTCGCCCCGGTTTTGCCCGGGTTGGAATACTCCCACACTGAAGCCGCCCCCTTTTGTTCCGGGGTGTTGCGCTGGTACATGAATCCGCCAACCGTTACGCCCGCAGCGGGTGTCCCGTCTGGTCGCGTTACGGTCAGCGTCAGTTCTTTCGGGAACTCTTTGAATTCGGCCGGGGCACGACGGAGCGTGACAAGGAAGTTTTCGGCCGACGCCGCGAACGCGGTCGGGCGCTTACGCTTATAATCGCGGGGGAAGCAGAGCGTGAGTCGGTCGTCGTCGAGTTTGTAGATCGCCGGGAGCGTGCCCGCGGAGAGTTTGTAGTCCGGGAGTAGCTCGGAGAGATCGAGGGCCGCGATCTTCAGATCCACCACCTTCGGGTCTGTGGCATCGAAGACCAGCGTTCCCTTCAGATCGTTTTTGCACCCCATCAACTGCGAGAGCGCGAATGAATCTCCCTTTACCGTGACGACCGAGTCCCGCACGCGCCCGAGTTCGCTGCGCTTCTTGTGCATCGCCTCGTCGAACAACCACGTCCCTTGAAGCTGCTCAGTGAGACTGGCTGTTGCTTTTGGCTTGGGTTCTTCCGCGAACGAAGCGCGTGGAGTAATACCCACCACGAGAGCAATTGCGAGTGCGCGCAGCATGGCCGTCAGCTCCAGAGTGGAAGGAACCAGTGAAGTAGAAACGTCGTACTCGCGTTCCCGTTTCACGCGAAGTGCGTAATCGCGAGATGATTGCAGTGTAGGCGAACGGCCGGTGATGACGGCGAAGATAACCGCGGAGCCTATTCGGTGAACCCCGCCCGCAAGGGCGGCGGGTACTCCGCACCTGATGGGGATATGAGACGATCACCACGCACGGTGTGGGATCAAACGACCCGCCGCCCTTGCGGGCGGGGTTCACGGGTCTCAATGCAGGCGCAACAATTGGCCCACCGGCCGTTCGCCTGACCGCTTACGCATCACCCAAGTATTCCGGCACCTTCGTGCGCAGGTGCTCGATTTCCTGGTGCGTTTCGCCCAGGTACGCGAGTAATCGCAGGTCGTCCTTCGTTACTGCGCCGCCGCTGAACAACCACGAGCGCACGCGGAACAGCTTGTAGAGTTTCACCAGTTTGCGGTCGCTGATGAAGATTTTGTCCTCGCGCACGAGCGTCTTCACGAGGCGCTGGAACTCCTTGAAGACGTCCGCCGGGAAGAACCGGTGCCGGTCGTTCTCCTCCTCCCCGCGCCCGTCGCCGGTCTTGCGCGAGAACAGGTGCGTCATGTACCGGTTCGCCTTCAGGAAGTCGTCGAGCTGCGCGTGCCCCTCGATCCACGGCTTCTGGTTCAGGCCCTTGTAGGCTTCACCCTGGAGCCCCGCGTCGATGAGTTCGGCGAAGTGCTCTTCCTGCACGCTGCGGCTCTGCACCTTCAGCACGAACCGGTCCTTGAGCGCGGCGAGTTCGCCCTGTTCGGGGATCTCGTTGGTCGCCGCGAACATGATCCGCAACGGCACCGGCTCGGGCTTGCCCTCCTGGTAGAACTTCTTCTCGTTGATGATCGTGAGAAGGATGTTCAGGATGGCCGAGTTCGACTTGAAGATCTCGTCGAGGAACACGAGCTTCGCGGTGGGCAGTTTGCCGTCCTTGCGGCGGATGTACTTGCCGTCGCGCAGCTCCTTGATGTCGATCGCGCCGATGATTTCGCTCGGCTCGGTGAACCGCGTGAGCATGTACTCGAAGTAGTCGCCCTGCTCGATGCCGAGGGCGTCCTTGAACTTCACCACGATGTCGGACTTCGCCGTTCCCGGCGGCCCGATGAGCAGGAGCGGCTCCTGCGCGATCGCGGCCACGCACATCAGGTCGATGATCTCTTGCTTGTTCACGAAGAACCGGCCGAGCGACTCGCGGAACCGGTTGATCCGCTTGCGGATCGTTTCGGCCTCCGCTTGCAGGTCGCTCAGCGAGAGTTCTTCGGGGTTGACGGACGAGGCTTTTGTCGCGGGGGGCATAGGGGAATCAGTTTCCTGAGTTAGTAGCGGTGGAATAACAGTGCGTTTGGGCACCGGCGCGGTTCGCGTAAGTTCGAGATTCCAGTGAGATGATAAGTGGTTTCGCGCGCGGTGGGAAGCTCGGAGGGCGGCGCGATTCGGGTTGACGGCCCGGGCCGTAGGGTTTATCGACTCCGGTTCCCAAGCGCTGTTGTAACAGGTGGGCCGTGCCGATGGTGCCAAGTCTGAACCCGGTCGCTGTGCGGGTGCCCGCTGGGGCGCCGGATTCGTTCGCGTGGAAGCTCACCGACCGTGCCTGCAAGCGGATCGCGTTCGGCCTGATCCTCGCATCGGTCGTGTTCCACCTCATGTACCTGGCCTTTAACTGCCCTCTCGACCTCTCGCCGGACGAGGCCCACTACTGGCAGTGGTCGCGCCACCTCGCGTGGAGCTACTACAGCAAGGGGCCGCTGGTCGCGTGGCTGATCCGGGCCTCATGCGAACTGTTCGGCCCCGCGAGCGAGGCGCTTACCGGGTCGCTGATGTTCGCGGTACGTCTCCCTGCGGTCGCGTGCCACGCGGCACTTCTGGCGGGGTGGTACGTCCTGGCCGCTTCGACGCTCAAGAGCCACCGCGCGGCACTGGCAACGGTCGCGCTCGCGATGACGCTCCCGCCCGTAATCGCCGGCGCGGTGCTGATGACCATCGACCCGCCGTTCCTGGCGTGCTGGTGCTGGGCAGCGATCGGTGTGTGGAAGGGGCTGTCGGCAGAACCTAACCCCCCAACCCCCTTCCCTAGGAAGGAAGGGGGAGCAGAACCATCACTGGTTTTAAGCCCCTCTCCGCTTAGGGGAGGGGTTGGGGAGGGGTTCTTCGCTCTCTCTCTTCCCTGGTGGTTGCTCGCCGCGGTCTGTTCGGCGTTCGGGGTGCTCGCAAAGTACCCGATGGTGCTGCTCCCGTGCGGAGTGTTCGGCTACTTGCTCTTCACGCGGCGCGACGAACTGAAGCGCCCCGGTTTTTGGGTGTTCGCGCTCGGGTCCGCGTTGGGATTGGTGCCGGTTCTACTGTGGAACTGGGCGAACGACTGGGTGACGTTCCGGCACGTCGGTACGCAGGCCGCCGGGACCAGCGGAAGCGGCATTCGCTGGCTCGGCCCACTCACGTTCGCAGTTGGCCAAGCGGGGTTCCTGATCGGCGTGTGGTTCGTGGTGTGGGTCGCGGCCGCGTGGTGCGCTCGACGCACTGCGGACCCGGCGGTCGCGTTCCTGTGGTGGACGTCGGTGCCGGTGTGGTCCGTGTTCGCGGTCGCGAGTTTCAAAGCGTCCGGGCAGATCAACTGGCCTGCGGCTGCTTACGTCACCGGGTTCGTGCTGTGCGTTGCGTGGGTGCGCGATCAACTCGGGGGGCAGAACCATAAGTTCGTGATGCGGTTTGTGGGCAGCGGGGTCGCGGTCGGCATCGTGCTGTCGACGTTCGTGCATTTTCCGGGACTGATGCGCTCCGCGCTCGCTTCGGCCGCGGGTGCGCCGACGGAAAAAGATCCGACGCCGATCCGCAAACTCGACCCGACGGCGCGCCTCCGCGGGTGGAAGACGCTCGCACGCGAGGTGGACGCGATCCGTAATCGGGTGCGCGCGGAAACGGGCGCGGAGCCGCTCGTGGCCGGCACCGTGTGGAACATGCCGGGGGCGCTGGGGGTGTATTGCTCGGGGCACCCGGAAACGTACTCGTTCGGGCTGGCGATGGCCGACCGGCACAGTCAGTACGACGTGTGGCACCCGAACCCGGTGGCCGATGCGCAAGCCTTCCGCGGGCGCACGTTCGTGTTCGTGGGGGACGGACTCCCCTCCGACGCCGGGGTTTTCGGACGGGTGGAACAGCCGACTTTAGTGTTTCACCACGAAGAGGGCATTCCGGTGGCGGTTTGGTGGGTGTGGGTCGGGCACGATTTTCGGGGTTTTCCCGATAAACCGCTCTGGCCCGGGCGCCCACGCTATTAACCCGCGCACGCGGATAACAATAAAGCGGTGACTGCCGTGGGCACTGTGGGGAATTGGGTCGTTTCGTGCGGATCATGCACCCTGACGTGGAAGCGAACGGGACACCTGACGGACTACGAACGCCAGGCACTCGAATCTCGGCCGTGTCCGATGTGTGGGGCGTATACCCTCAGTTGCTCGGAACCGCGTCCCAACCCGACCCGGCGCAAAAAACGGGATGCCGCTCTTTTGCGTCGGGCCGCTTAATACGACTCTCCCAGAGGTCCGAATCTCCGCAACAGATTCGGACTTTTCACGTTACGTGAACGCACCTCGAAATTCCCGACCGCCCGTTCTGCTTCCGATCGCCCGCAAAACGTGCCTCGCACGCATTTTTCACTGTGCGCCTTCGACTTGACCTGTTGTTCGACCCCGGGTTAGCTTGAAGGGATCATCACAGACGCGAGCGCACGGAGGCGACCTCATGGCTGTAGAAACATCTTCGTGGCGCGGACGCCGGGTGCTCGTAACCGGGTGCTCGGGTTTCTTGGGCGGCGCGGTGGCCCGGGAGCTGCTTGCTGCGGGTGCGGACGTTGTGGGACTGATCCATGAGCGCGCCGGGGCCGACGTCTTGGGGCTGGGCGGTCGCGTGCATGTGATTCGCGGACGCGCGGATAACGTGTTCCGGCTGCATTCCGCGATGGCCGTTCACGAAGTCTCCGCGGTCTTTCACCTCTGCTCGTCTTCCCCGTTCGGTGACGATCGGAGCACCCCCGCGGTCCTTCAGGCTGCCAGCTTGTATTCGCGCCGGGTGCCGGTCGTGACCGCACGGCCTCTGCAACAAATCACCCTCGCGTGCACGACAGAAACACACGAAGACGGGCTGAGCGTCGCGCGATTCGGCGCCGTGTTCGGTCCCGGCGACCGGAAACTGTTCCGCACGGCCCCTGCGGCCGCGCTCGGACTGATTTCGGGGAACTTTGCGCTCCCGCCCGAAGGCCCGGCGAACGATTTCGTGTTCGTGCGAGACGCGGCCCGGGCGTGTCTGCGTGTGGCCGAAGACGTGGCGAAGAACGGTCCGGGTGACTACCCGTTCCGGAGCGGCTGGCACATGAGTGACCGACAAATTGCGGTCGCGTTCCGCGGGGAATTCGCCGGGGCCGCCCCTGGGTGGACCGAATCGGCTCCGCCGGCGAACCCGCTTGGGTGGGCACCCGCCCGGTCGTTCTGCGAGGCCGTGACTGAAACGCTCACGTGGTACCGCGAATTTCTTCGCGCGGGGGCGGGGGCACAGGTCCGCGTGGCGGCCTAATCAGGGGCGTTTAGCGGAACGTCGCGTAGTCGCCCTCGTCCCACTGGTAATCGATGAAGATCTGCTCGCCGACCGAAATGTCCCGGGTGGCCTTGAACACGATGTCGTTCCGGGCGTGGCGCGGGGTGAACTTGGCGTTCGCCTCGGGCGAGTGGTTGTACAGCGACCCGTACCCGAGCGCCACGGCCAGCGCACCGTTGTCCCACTGGAACACGTAGTATTCGAGTCCCCCGTCGGCGGTCCCATCGGCCCCGGGCGTGACCCGGATCACTGGGCACACTTCGATCACCTCGCCCTTGCGGTACGCGCGCCCGGCGAACACCCCGCGCCCCATGCCGCGAACCTTACGGACGTACAACGCGGACAGTTGCTTTGTGGCGTTCATGGGACTCGTGCAGAGATCGGGTACGGAACGTGACCGCTACATCGGCCCGACGGGGTCAAAAGCTTGAACCCGTCCTGCGGAAATGTGGAAGCGAGCCGCGCAACCAACGCTTGGCGCTTGTATTGGCCCTCGAAAATCTCGCTTCGGCTCGCACCTGTCGAATCCCCGCTTTGGGTCGTCGCGTTACCGCTCGTTATCACGCGGGTAGAGCTTCTTCGCTTTCGTACAACATCCCAACGATTCGTTACCTCGATAGGGATGTTCGCGATGCCCCCTCAAACGCTCGCCGCTCGGCTGGCCGGTTACGCACACGATCTCACGTTCGACAAGCTCACGAAGGAAGCCGTTCACGAGGTGAAGCGGCGGTTCATCGACTCCTTCGCCACCGCCATCGGCGCGATGCCGTCGGACGCCTACGCGATCGCGAAGAAGTGCGCGTCCCGCGTGTCGGGTAATCCCGGTGCGTCGATCCTCGCGGGGGGCAAGTCGAGCGTCGAGTGGGCCACGTTCGTGAACGGGCTGCTCATCCGCTACCTCGACTTCAACGACACCTATCTGAGCAAGGAACCCGCGCACCCCAGCGACAACCTCGCGGCCGTGCTCGCGGTGGGCGAATCGGTGGGCGCGGGCGGCAAGGATCTGATCACCGCCGCGGTGCTCGCTTACGAGATCCAGTGCCGGTTCTGCGACGCGGCCAGCCTCCGGAAGCACGGCGTCGACCACGTCACCTACGGCGCGATCTCGTCGGCTACGGCCGCGGCAAAGCTAATGAAGCTCGACGTGACGAAACTCACGCACACCGTCGGTCTGGCGGGCGTGTGCAACGTCGCACTGCGCCAAACGCGGTCGGGCGAGTTGAGCATGTGGAAGGGGTGCGCGTTCGCGAACGCGGCCCGTAATGGCGTGTTCGCGGCCACCCTCGCGGCCGACGGGATGACCGGCCCCGCACCCATTTTTGAAGGCGATCTTGGGTTCTTCAAACTGGTGGCGCGCGAGGCGTTCACGCCAGCGCCGTTCGGCAGCGAGCCGGGCAACGCCGACGGGTTCATGATTAACAAGACGTACATCAAGTTCTGGCCGGCGGAGTACCACTCTCAGAGCGCCATCGACGCCGCGCTCCAGATCCGTGCGGAACTCAAGGGCGACGTTTCGCAGGTCGCGAGCATCGACATCGCAACATTCGAGGCGAGCTACAACATCATCGGGAAGTACCCGGAAGCGTGGGCGCCGAAGACCCGCGAGACGGCCGACCACAGCCTCCCGTACTGCACGGCCGCGGCGCTGCACGACGGTGACGTGTACCTGGAAACGTTCGACGACGACCACTTCACGAACCCGAAGCTGGTCGCGTTCACGGGGAAGGTGAAGATCCGGCACGACGGGACGCTCGACCCGCGGTACCCGACTGGCATCCCGAACCGTATCACAGTCACGCTGACCGACGGTCGCACGCTGGTAAAGGAGGTCGAGTTCCCGCGCGGCCACGCCGGGAACCCGATGACGGACGCGGAAGTCGAAACGAAGTTCCGTCGCGTCGCGGAGCCGAAGTACGGCAAGGCGAAGGCCGACGAGATCCTCGCGCGCTGCTGGGACTTGGAGAAACTGACGAGCGTGACCGACCTGATTGCGCTCTTCGCGTGATCGATCGCTTGGTGAACCCCGCCCACAAGGGCGGGGGTTACTTGCGTGTGGCTTTGTGTTGGGCGCTTACCAGTGGGCGATCGGTCCAGCGGGGACCGCAATGTGCGCTTGCTGGGAGTCGTATTCGGTCCAACCCTCGGGGGCCGAACCGGACGCGAACGGGGCGATGATCGCCTCGAACTCGTCCAGTCCCGAGAGCATCACGAGCTGCTGTTGCACGCGCTTCGGGAACCGCAGGGCCTTCGTATACCACGTCGCTACTTTGCGGAAATGCACGCAGCCGTTTTTCTCGCTCCCCTTCCATTCGACCAACCGGCGCAGGTGGAGCCGCATGAACGCGAGGCGCTCCGCGTAAGTTCCGCGCGGACCGGGATCGCCCGTTCGCACCCACGAATCGAACTGGCGGAATATCCACGGGTTCGCGAGCGCGCCGCGCCCCATCGCGATGCCGTGGCAGCCGGTATCGGCGATCATCCGGGCCGCATCCCACACCGAGCGCACGTCGCCGTTGCCGAACACTGGGATGCGCTCGACCGCCTCCACGACGCGCCGGATGCCCTCGTGATTCACGCCGCCCGAAAAGCCTTGTTCGCGCGTCCGGCCGTGGATGGTGAGCGCCGCGACACCGACCTTCTCGAACTCGCGCGCGAAGTACGGGGCACTCAGGTTGTCGTCGTCCCAGCCCAGTCGCATTTTCACACTTACGGGCACTGGTACGGCCTCGACTACCTGCCGGACGAGATCGACGGTCGCGCCCGTGGTGTCGCACATCATGGACGACCCGCCGCCGGTCTTCACGACCTTCCGCACGGGGCAGCCCATGTTGATGTCGATGCCGTCCGCGAGCTTGCGCTCGACGAGCCACTTCGCGGCGCCGGCCATCTCATGCGCTTTGGAGCCGAAGATCTGCACGAACAGTGGGCGCTCGGCCGGATCCGTGGCGAGCAGAATCATCGTCTTCTGAATACCATCAACGATCGCGCGGGCGTTGACGAGGTCGGTGGTACAAAGCCCGACGCCGCCGAGTTCGCGAACGGACAGCCGAAACGGGAGATTGGTATACCCCGCGAGCGGCGCGAGGTTGAACCGCGAGGCGAGTTTGATTGTCCCAATGGACACCGGCTCGCGGTACTGGACGGGCGGCGGGGGAAGTTCGGCGTTCGCGTTCGTCATGGAATTACTTTACAACAGGTCGGCGCGGCCGGTTAGCCGATGGGGAGCGGACAATGACCGAAGAGGAGTGGTTCGGATCGGCGGACGCGCGCCGGTTGGCGAGTTTCGCGGCGATGATGATGTCGGCACGGAAGTTACGGCTCTTTATGGTCGCGTGGTGCCGGTACAACTGGGTCCGCGTGACGAACCCGCTGGTGCGGCACGCCGCGGTACTCGCGGAGCAGTTCGTTGACGGGCACGCGCACAAGAATCAACTCGACATGATGTTCGACGGGGCGCGTTCGATTATTGCAGGCACGCTCGCCAGTTATCTGCTTTGGACGAATTCCGCCCAGTTGGGTGACTGTGTGGAAGGCTTTTGCCTCAACGACGCGAGCCTCGCTCCGCCACCAACCGACGACCAGGACGCAACGACCGCCCGACACCTCGTTCGAGCCGACATTTTCCGGGATATTGCGGGCAACCCTTTTAAGAGAGCGAAGTTCGACAAACGTTGGCGCACACAAACGGCCATGCTGCTCGCGCGGCAAATGTACGAGTCGCGCGACTTTAGCGCGATGCCCATTCTCGCGGATGCGCTCCAGGACGCCGGGTGCAGTAACACGGACGTCCTGAACCACTGCCACGGCGCCGGCCTCCATGTTCGGGGGTGCTGGGTGGTCGATCTCGTTCTCGGCAAGTCGTAACTCCGGTTCCCCGGCGCCGTGACACGCGGCGGAGGGAATATGACCAAACGATCCGATCGCCGGCGCCAGGAGCGGGCCGCGGAATTGTGGCACGCGGAGCAGGAGTGGCGCGCAGCAACCCGCTGTTCCGAACTGCTCGCGGTCGAAACCGACATTTCGGACCGGAAGTGGCGCCTGTTCGCGCTCGCGTGCTGCCGGGAGGTACTAGCGCTGTGCCCGGAACCGTGGCACCGGGAAGCGTTCGAGCAGACCGAACTCGTTGTCGATGGCCCGAATCCGGCGGCGCCGTGTCGGGGTAATTCTCAGCTCTGGGACACGTACAACTGGAGCCGCCGCTGGGGGGCTTGGGACGTGTGGTACGTGCGCCCGCACTCGCACCACTCGCTTCAGTCGCCCGGGGAAATGGCGGCCGAGCGGGCGCTGATCGATCTCGCGCTCTGGCTCGAAGGTAAACGCAGTCGGCACCAGATTTTCCAGAACGTGCTGCTCGCGCTGGCCTCGGGCGACAGCGCCGAAGCCGTTCAAGAGCGCGAAGCCCACGACGTTCGGTTCGCGGACGTGTTACACGAGATCGTTGGTGACCCGTTCGGGTGGATCGACTTCGACCCGAGCTGGCGCACCTCCAACGCGATGTACCTCGCGCGAATAATCTACGCGATCCAGGATTATTCCCTGATGCCGATTCTGGCCGACGCCCTGCAAGACGCCGGGTGCGAAATCGGCGACATCCTCGACCACTGCCGCGCGCCGGGCGCGCACGTGCGCGGGTGCTGGGTCGTGGATTTGGTGCTGGGCAAAACGTAACCGCCGTTGCGGGATGCGAGTTCGGGGCCGATAATTCGATGTGGAGGTACCCGAATGGCGACCGCGGTCACATTACCCGATTCTCCGCGCTCGGTTCCGATCGCACCGCGTTGGACGGTCGCGGATCTCTTGCAACAACTCGGTGACATTCCCGCCGACCGCGTGCGCCTGGACCCGCCACCGGGCCGGGCGACGTTCGGCGACCTGATTCGTGTGAACGAGGAGCGGAGCGGGCCGACGTGCGAGTGGGTCGACAACACGCTGGTGGAGAAGGCGATGGGGTTCCACGAATCGTGGCTCGCCATGATTATCGCGGGCGAACTGTACGCCTACCTCCGGACCAACGACCTCGGCATGTGCTCCGGACCGGACGGCGTAATGAAGGTGCTCCCCGGCATCGGGCGCGCGCCGGACGTGGCGTTCATCGCGTGGGCGAACCTGCCGGGCGGCAAACCGCCGCCGCGCGACGACAAGGTGCCCGCCATCGTTCCCGATCTGGTGATCGAGGTGCTGAGCGCATCAAACACGGATCGGGAGATGGCCCGCAAGCGCGACGAATACTTCCGCGCCGGTGTGAAGCGCGTTTGGGAGATCGATCCGGAATCTCGATCGGCGAACGTGTTCCGTGGGCCGGACACGGTGGCCCCCGTTCCGGTCGATGGTACTCTTGATGGTGAAGGCATTTTGCCGGGTTTTGTGCTCTCGCTGCGAGAATTGTTCGATCGGGCCGACCGGCGCTCGTGACTTGCGGCTTTTCTACTGGCGGGACTCCCCTCTTGATGGCGCGGGTGCGATAATACTCGGGCGTGACTGCCGGCGAGCGCCGCGGTCCCGTATTCTACCCACCTGTTGGTCGTCCGTTCGCATCCCGATCAAGGAGACACGTTCGTGACCAATTCTCTCCGCACCCTCGTCGGCTGCGCCGTGGTGGCTGCTGCGGGCTTGTGCCTCGTGAGCGGCCCGGCACCGGCCGGTACACCGGATTTGCCCAAGGATTCGTACAAGAAGGCCGCGGACGCCGACCTCAAGTTCCTCCAAACCCGGCTCGACGAACTCGCCAAGTCGGAGGAGCCGTTGCCCCGGTCCGCGAAACCGGCCGTCGGCGTCGCGCTGGTCCTCGCCGCCTACGCTGATGTTCTCGGCGACGCGACCCTGAAGGCCGACGTCATCAAGGTCGGCGAAGCGATCAACGCGAAGAAGTACAAGGACGCGGCGGAACTCGCGAAGAAGCTCGCGATCAAGCCGGGCACCGGGAAGGCCGGGGGTGATCTGCCCACGCTCCCCGCGTTCGAGGCGGCCAAGGACAAGGACGTGACCTACATGCCGACCACGATGAAACTGTTCACCAACACACTGGTCAGCAAGGTACCGAGCGGCCTGAACATCGAGAAGGATCTGAAGAGTTGGACCGCGAAGGGGAGCACGGTGAAACTCGACCCAGCCGCCGTCGAGATCCTGGCGGTGCGGTCCGCGGTGATTAACGAGTACATCCTCCACTACCCGAACGAGAAGGCCCGGACCAAGCCGGAGAGCGAGAAGGAGTGGAAGGCGATCAGCAAGCAGTCGGTCGACCTGAGCAAGGAGATCATAGCCGAAGCGACCAAGAAGACCCCGGACTCCAGGATGCTGCGCACCAAGCTGACGCTTCTCGAAGCGGCCTGCACCAACTGCCACGGCAAGTTTCGTTTCGATGACTGATTCGTTCAGTAATTTGATCAATGCGAACGGGAGGCTTTTGCCTCCCGTTTTTTTGAATCGTGGAAGCGGTTTCTCCCGTTTCTCAGTTGCGTTGCTATTTGGTTCGTAGAACTGCGACGGCCGCTCCGTTTTGGCCGCCATACGTCACGACTAGCCGCGCACCTGGATAGAAACGTATCACCGCCAAATTGCCGGTTCCACCGGCGGTCATTGACGCGGTAGCTTCGCCCAAAAGCGCTTCGACCTGATCCACTGTTTTGCCGACCAACTGTGCGGGTGGAATGGCTTGCTCTATTTCGGGTAGCGGTCCCGGAACGAAAGCACTGACCAAACAAATTATCGCGGAGATCATGCGGTCACCGTTAAAAGTTCGGTGGCTAATCGCAACCCGATCTGTGAATTCATCGATACCGGGCCGCGCTTTGATTGCTACTGAGTGTGCGGATCTCGTTGTAATTAGCGCAGTTCGGGCGCGCCCTTGATCCCGCGGTAAATGCGGGCGATGCGTTCGCGGGTCAGTCCGAGCACCTTGTCGAACCGGCTCAGTTTCAGCCCCTCGATGCTGGTACCGAAATCGGCCATGTGGTGGAGCATTGTCACGTCCGCGCGGACCTCGCGGTCGATCTCGCGGCGCATGAACCCGCGGGCCAACCGCAGCGCGCCCGCCGGGCCGGGGTACTTCGACTTCGCGAACGTGACCGAGAACACCCGCGTCGTCTTGTCGTCCTGCGGTACGAAGAAGATGTAGAGGCGCCAGCGCACCATCGACTCGCGCGACCCGTCCGGGCTGGTCCACCAGTGATCGAACACGGAGTACACCGGCGAGAACCGGGTGGTCCAGTGGTCGTGGAAGATGTCGCCGGCGCGCACCCCGAGGAGCCAGGCGAAAATGCGGTTGAGGCGCTTCGTCGGTCCGGCGTTCGTCACGCGCACGGTGTCGTCGGTCGACTCGAACTCGACTTTGACTTCGTGCAAGCGGTCCAGGTCGTAGCCGAAGGTGTCGTGAACGGTGCCGCTGTGCTCGATCTCGTTGAAGTTATCGACGGAGAGTTCGAGCGGTGCCGGAACCGTGTGCTCGAGCGTGCAGATCGGGAAGAACCCTTGCGGGTCGATGACCGGGAACTCCGGGGAGCTGTCGCGCGTCTTCAGCCAGACCAGCCCGTGCTCCTCGCGCACGTCGAAGCTCGTCATGCAGGTCGTCATTTTCGGCGTGGCCGGGCTTTCGCCGTTTCCACAAGCGTCGAACGTCCACCCGTGGTACTTGCACCGGAGCCGGTCGCCGACCACGTCTCCCGCGCTGAGTTTCAGGCGCCGGTGCGGGCACACGTCGGAGAGCGCGGCGGCCCGACCGTCTGCGGTACGGAACAGCGCCACCGGCGCCCCGGCTACGACGATCCCTACGGGTTTATTGCGCAAACGGCGGCTCAACAGGACCGGTTGCCAGTGGTCCAGCATCCCCATCAGCAAATCCTCTGCTAGAATGACTCCGTATTTTGTATCGGTTCACACGGGCGTGCGCGCGCATCCGGTTGTGCCGCTCGCCGTAACATCTGTAGACGCTCTATGTTTACCGGCCTCGTACAAGCGTTGGGTGAAGTGCGCGGAGTCGCGGACGTGCAGGGCGGGCGCCGGTTGCGCGTCGCCGAACCCGGCCTTGCGCCCGGGCTGCAATTGGGCGAAAGCGTTTCGGTGTGCGGCGCGTGCCTCACGGTCGTCGCGCGCGAGGGCGACACGTTCGACTTTGAAGTCGGCCCGGAAACGCTGGTGAAAACCACCCTCGGCCGACTCGCGGTCGGCGACCGCGTGAACCTGGAGCGCGCGCTCCGCGTGGGCGACTCGCTCGGCGGGCACTTCGTAACCGGCCACGTCGATTGCGTCGGGAAGGTGCTCGAAGAAATCGTGACCGGCGAGTGGATCACGGTCTGGTTCGGGTTCCCGCCAGAATTCGAGGATTTACTCGTGGGGAAAGGCTCGGTCGCCGTGGACGGCGTGAGCCTCACGCTCGTGGACGTGCAGCGCGACCGGTTCAGCATCATGCTAATCCCGCACACGCGCGCCCACACCACGCTCGGGTTCAAGAAGCCCGGCGACGCGGTGAACCTGGAGTTCGACCTGCTCGCCAAGCACGTTCAGAAATTGTTCAAACGAGTTAGCCTCACCATTTAGGCGAACCGGGCAGAGCGTTAATACTCGGTTCTGCCCGTTCGCTCGGAGTCGTATGTCAGACACCCCGCCTGCTCCTGGTTCCGCCCCCGCGCCGCGTCAAACGCTCTCGTACCTGCACGGGCTTTTTGAAGCCTACGGGCTGGAGGCGAAGAGCAAACTCGGCCAGAACTTCCTCATCGACCTGAATCTGCTCGACCTGATCGTCCGCACCGCGGAACTCGACCAGAGCGACGCGGTCCTGGAGGTCGGTACCGGCACCGGTTCGCTCACGGCCAAGCTCGCGGACGCGGCGGGCGCGGTGGTCACGGTGGAGATCGATCGCTCGCTTCAACCGGTCGCGAAGGAGATCGTCGGCGAGCGCCCGAACGTGAAGTTCGTGTTCGGCGACGCGCTCGCGAAGAAGAACGAGCTGAACCCCGACATGCTCGTCGCCTGGGACGAGGCCGTGAAAGGGGCGAACTGCACGCGCAAGAAGCTGGTCGCGAACCTGCCCTACGTGATCGCCACGCCGCTCATCAGCAACCTGCTCATCACCCGGACCGACATCGATCGCATGGTCGTGATGGTGCAGTGGGAGATCGCGGAGCGGATGCGCGCGGTGCCGAACACGAAGGACTACAACGCGCTGTCGGTGCTCGTGCAGAGCGTCGCGGACGTGGAGACCGTGCGCAAGGTGCTCCCCTCGAACTTCCACCCGCGCCCGAAGGTGGATTCGGCGATCGTGCTCATCAAGCCGAACGCGGAGAAGCGCGCGAAGGTCGGCGACGTGATGAAGTTCCGCGTGTTCCTGCGCGACCTGTACGTTCACCGGCGGAAGAACCTGCGCCAGGCGCTGGTCGGCTGGCCGTCGGGGGCGCGCGAGAAGAAGGACGTGGACGCGAAGCTCGCCGAACTGGGGATCGACGGCACCCTGCGGAGCGAAGCGCTGGACCTCGAACAGCACCTGCGCTTGAGCGCGGCGTTCGGTTAATCGGTGAGGTGAACCCCGCCCACAAGGGCGGTGGGTCGGGTTTATGTGCCCCACCCACCGCCCTTGCGGGCGGGGTTCGCTGTCAATCGGTTAGCGGCTCACGACCTTGTAGTCCACGGTGTCGCGGTCGCCGACGCTGATCTTCTTGTGGTACGTCGCTTGGGTGCCCTCGCCGACGTACAGGTACCAGTCCCCGGCCGGCAGGCGCAGGTCGAACTCGCCGAAGGCGTTCGCGGTCACGTACTGCTTCTGGTCCGGCTTCTCCGCGTTCATGAACACGACCTTCGCTCCGGCCCGCGGGGTGATCTGGTCGTTGAGGACCACTTCGCCGCGCACCGACACGACGCTGCTGCGGCTCACCGTGCGCTCCGGGCGCACCTTCGCGGTGCTCGGGCGCGGGTTCGACATGTTGTTCGGCGTGGACGGCACGTTCGTCGGCGGAATCGTGCTGTCCGACCCACCGCCGGGCATCACGCCGGGGGTGCTTTCGCGGAACTGTTCGACGGTCGGGCCGCTCGGGGCGCCCATCGGTGGGAGCGGGTAGAAGCTCGTGCCGGTCGGGGCCGGCGGGTAGTAGTAGCTCACGACCGGCTGCTGGTAGTTGACCTGCTTCAGGGTCGTGACCGGGACCATCGCGCACCGCTCCACGTAGCTCGTCACCGAGTTGCACTGGCTGCGGAGTTTGTAGGCGGTCGTCGGGGTGCAGACCTTCTGCGGGCACCCGGTGCACGGGTCATAGTAGGTGCTGTACTTGTACTCGGTGACCGGCTCGTAGTAGTAGCTCGTCACCTTCTTCGTCACCGGCTCATAGTAACTCTTGCGGACGTACTCGGTGACCGGTTGGTAGTAGCTGCGCTGCACGTAGCTCACCCGCATCTCGGGCTGCGGGCACGGTTGGGGGCAGGCTTCGGGCGCGGCGTAGTAGCTGGCCCGCGGCTTGTTACAGTCGTTACAGCACACTTGAAACACGTTGTCCCAGGCGGCCGTGGCGCGGCTCGGCGCGGCGAGGGCGGTGCCGAGTGCCAGTGCGAGCCCCGCACATCGGGTCAGGTTCATGGTGCGATCTCCAATGGTGCATTTCTCTGCGCCCCGGGCGCGGGCGTGCGTCTACATCAGAGTAATTCGTGCCAAACGCCGAACAAACTGTTTTAGGTCGCGGCACAACCCGGACAGCCGGCAGTAGTCGCTACAAGCGGTAGAGTCTGCACATTCGGCCATAGTTCGCCATCTTCCGGTGGAACTGGGCAAGATGGGCGAGCAGAAAATTGAATTGTAAAAAGGATATGTGCGAACGAAACGACCGGGGCGGGAAGACATCTTCCCGCCCCGGTCGTTTGTATTCTCGTCAGCGTGTTACTTCGCGGCGGCCTTGAGCGCGGCGAGCGCGGCGTCGTAGTTCGGGTGGTTGGTCACTTCGGGAACGTATTCGGCGTAGGTCACCTTTCCGGCGCCGTCGACAACGAAGACGGCGCGTGTGAGGAGCTTCAGAGGCAGCCCCTTTTCAATAAGGACGCCCCAGTTCTTGCCGAACGAGTGGTCGTGAACGTCCGAAACGGTCTTCATCGTCGCGATGCCCTCGCTCGTGCAGAACCGGTTCTGCGCGAACGGGAGGTCGAGGCTCACCGTGTAGCACGCGACCGTGTCGCCGAGTGCCTTGATGCCCTCGTCGAACTTCTTGGTCTGCATGCTGCAAACACCGGTGTCGAGCGACGGTACAACGCTGAACAACCGGGCCTTGGCCGGGGTGTCCGCGAGCGTGACGGCCGAAAGCCCTTGCAGGCCAGTGTAAGCCGGGGCGGTGTCGCCGGCCTTCAGTTCGTTACCTGCCAGTTCGACCGCGTTGCCCTTGAACGTGACGGTGCGTGCCATTGCGAGTTCTCCTGGGAGAGTCGTGGTTTCGGCTCTTCAGCAACTGACCGTGGGGTGATTTATACGAACGCGCCCCGCCCGACACAAAATACCGCGGCTAATTCGCACTAAACGGCGGGGGGAACGGGCGGTCGGCGCGGGCCGCGGAGACGCGGAGGGCGTCGGCAATGGTCGTCGCGCGCCGGTCCGCGTGCGGTTCCGCCAGGAGCGATTGTTTCAGTTCGACTGGCAACGGCAGCGCGAACGCGAGCACGTCGCATACGTGGCCGAGCGGCATGTCGCCGTCGAAGAGTTCTTCGAGTTGGCGCTTGGAAGGCGAATCATTCTCGAATCGCGGCAGGACTGCCTTTGCGAGTTCGCGCCGCAAGCGCGTCAGTAAGGCGAGGTCGTCCGGCGCGGTGTCGGGGATCAGTTCCACGCGGGCCGTGCGGTAGGGCACGTCGTGATCCAGTTCCGCAAGGATGCGTGCGCGACTGATCCCGCGGAGCCGTAGGTTGTACTTCCCGTCGATGAGCTTTTCCGACCACACAATCTGCCCGATGCACACAACCGGTTCGATCGGCGGGCGCGGAGCGGGTTCGTCCTGGTCGGCGCAGAGCAGGGCCATTGTGATAAGTTTGTCGCCCGCGAGCGCGTCAGCAGTCATTTGCCGGTACCGCGGCTCGAAAATGTGCAAACCCTGCACGACGTGCGGGAACAGCACGAGGTTCGGGAGCGGGAACAACCGGACGGAACCGGTGAACCCGCGGAGCGCATCGTCATTCATGAAACGCACCCGCCGGGAGGTGTGGTGGGCGCCGATCAGTATAAGCGAGTTGGGTCGCCGAGCCAGCCAAGAAGCGCATTCTCTGAGGGGCTTGGCGAACGGTCGGTGTGAGCTGGCCGGTGATAGGTTGCGCGGTTGCTGGCGAGTCCCGCCCACAAGAGCGGTGGGTTGCACTGCGCAAACGGGTATTGGTGAACCCCGCCCGCAAGGGCGGCGGGTGGAATGACCCGCCGCCCTTGCGGGCGGGGTTCACCGTGCCTCAGCACACAACAACCGATCACAGCCGGTGCGGACTCGCGGTGTGCCACCGGACGCGCGCTGTATACTTCACTGCATGGATTCCGGCCCCCCACTCCAGTTCGACGCGGTGCCCGTGCCGACACCGCCGGGCGGTCCGCTCGCGGTCGAACTCGTTCCGCCCCCGGACCCGTGGGCCGTCGCACGCAAACTGGCGCACCTCCCGCACCTGTTGTTCCTCGATTCCGCCGAAAAGCACGCCGACCGTGGGCGGTACTCGTATGTGAGTGCCGATCCCTACGGCATCGCCAGTGATTTCGCCAGTCGGCGCCAGATGGAGACCGTGCCGCGTCATATTGCTGCCATTTCGGGGCTACCACCGTTTCAAGGGGGATACGCCGGACTGTTCGGTTACGGTTTGGGACGTCACTTCGAGCGAATCCACGCTACGAAGTTCGATGAATTCGAGGTGCAGGAACTCGCACTAGGCCGTTACGACTGGGTGTTTTCATTCGACCACCACCAACGTCGTGCTTGGATCGTGTCAACCGGCGAGATAGGGATTGAGTGGCCGAAACAGGTCGAACGCGCCGGTAGCCGCTTACGCGACGTGTTGGCTTGGTTGTCTCGCCCCTACGAAATGCGATTGTGTGATCGAGAGTACCTTTCGGATCTCCCTGAATCCGCACTCGCCCCCCAACACCCGCTCCCCGGTTTCCCCGGCGTTACGAGCAACTTCGACCGCGCCGGCTACGAGGCCGCGGTCCGGCGCGCGGTGGAATACGTCCACGCGGGCGACTGCTTCCAGGTGAATCTCTCGCAGCGACTACTCGCACCGCTCCGCGAACACCCGCTCGAACTCTACAGCCGGCTTCGTGCTTTGAACCCGGCCCCGTTTGCGGGGTACTTCGACCTTGGCGAGTTCCAGATTCTCAGCGCGTCGCCGGAACGCTTCTTGCGTGTCCACCCCGACGGCGCAGTCGAAACGCGACCGATCAAGGGCACGCGCCCGCGCGGAAAGACGCCCGAAGACGACGCGGCCCTGATCCGCGACCTCTCCACCAGCCCGAAGGACCGGGCCGAAAACGTGATGATCGTGGACCTGCTCCGCAACGACATCGGCCGGGTTTGCGAGTTCGGGTCGGTGAAGGTGCCGCGCGTGTGCGAAGTGGAAACGTTCCGTTTCGTGCATCACCTCGTTTCGGAAGTTCGCGGGAAGCTTCGCGCCGGGCTTGGTCCGCTCGATTTGCTCCGAGCGACGTTCCCCGGCGGGAGCGTGACGGGCGCGCCGAAAGTGCGGGCGATGGAGATCATCGCGGAACTGGAGCCGACCGCACGCGGACCGTACTGCGGCAGCCTCGGCTGGATCGGGTTCGACGGCGCGATGGACACGAATATCCTGATCCGGACGTTCACCGCGGGTCGCGGGTGGGTGCAGTTCCCCGTGGGCGGGGGAATCGTGGCCGACAGCGACCCCGCACGCGAGTACGAAGAAACCCTGCACAAAGCCGCCGGATTACTGCGAAGTTTGTGAGTTCCAAGTTCCAGGTTCCAGGTTGAAGATCTCACAGAGCTGTGACGGTGTTAACTTGGAACTTGGAACTTGGAACCTGGAACTTGGAACCCGTGATGATTCTCGAAGGTCTTGTAACCACACTCGATGCGACCGGCGCGCCGCACCTCGCACCGATGGGGCCGCGCGTGGGCCCGGACTTCGCGCGGTTCACACTCCGCCCGTTTCCAACGTCCAATACGTACCAGAACTTGCTCCGCCACCGCGAGGGCGTGCTCCACGTGACCGACGACTCGCTACTTTTGGCACGGGCCGCGATCGGGGCCGTGGGCGCTATCCCGCCAACACGCCCGGCCGATCGCGTGCGCGGGTTCGTGCTGACCGATTCGTGCCGGCATTTCGAGTTCGTGGTGAAATCAGTCGATGCGTCCAGCGAGCGCGTGACTCTGGAAGCCGAAGTGGTTCACGCGGGGCGCACGCGCGACTTCTTCGGCTTCAACCGCGCGAAGCACGCGGTCGTTGAGGCCGCGATTCTTGCGACGCGACTACACTTTCTCCCCCTCACGGAAGTCGCGGCCGAGTTCGCGAAGCTCCGGGTAATTGTGGGCAAAACGGGCGGACCGGACGAACACGCCGCAATGGACCTGCTCGAAGCGAAGTTGCGCGAAGTGGAGGCGGGTCGATGATTCGCGTGGTCGCGCCGAGCCGGTTGCACTTCGGGTTGTTTCGGGTGCCAGTCGCGGGTGAATCAGAAGCAGGCTCGCGGGCCTTCGGCGGCGCGGGCCTGATGATCGAACAGCCCGGCGTGGTCGTGACCGTTCGGCCCGCGGATTCGTGGCAGTTCGAGGGGCCGCTCGCGAGCCGGGCGCAGGTCTTCGCGATGCGCTTCATGCTCGCGCTGCCCGAAGAACGACGGCGGCCGTTTCAAGTGCTGGTGGAACGCTGCCCGGCGGAACATACGGGGCTGGGCGTGGGGACGCAGCTCGGTTTGGCGATTGCGAAGGCACTGGCCGTCGCGACCGGAGGGGGAGACGAACTACTCTCGACGGACCTCGCGGCACGGATCGGGCGCGGGGAACGGTCCGCGATCGGTGTTCACGGGTTCGATCAGGGCGGACTGCTCATCGACAGGGGCAAACTACCGGGAGAGGGCGTCTCCCCACTGTTCGGCCAGCTCCCGCTTCCGAGCGAATGGCGCGTGGTTCTGTTCACACCGGCCGGTGCCGGGCACTGGCACGGGGCCAGTGAGCGCCAGGCGTTTGCGACCGCGGTTCCGGGTGATCCGGAGGCGCTGAGGCGATTGGCCGAAACTGTACTTTGGCCCGCCGCGCAGCGTGAGGACATCGACGCCTTCGGCGAAGCGGTTCACGAGTTCAACCGGAAAGCCGGCGAGCCGTTCAGCGCGGCCCAGGGCGGGGAGTACGCTTCACCCGATATTGCGGCGCTGATCGAAGACGTGCGCGCGACCGGCGTGCGAGGGGTGGGGCAGAGTTCGTGGGGGCCGACGGTGTTCGCGATCACCCCTGATAGCGATACGGCACTGTCACTTACGCTGCGGTTCCGGAGTCGAGTTCCCTGCTTCGTGACTCGTATTTCCACCGGGCACAGCGTGGAACGAGCGTGAATTCGTGCGAACCGCGTGTTGATGAAGGGTGTCCGCTCCTGTGACCTCAACAGGAGTCGTCATGCGGGCGGACATGGGAAAAGTGCTGGTCGAGCGTCCGCGCCTCGGCCGCCGGCGCGCGGACAGTTGGCCCGGCAAGGGCTACCGCAAGCAGCTAAAACAGTACGAAGACGCGGGCGACGACCCACCCCAACGCGAAGGCATCAAAAGCAGTTACGGACACGGGAGGAAATCCTTCAACGAACACCTCGGCCCGCTCCGCCGGTTCCTCGAAACGAACGTCGGGCGCCCGTGGAACAAGATCTATTCGGAAATCTGCCAGTTCGTTGATCGCGGCAACGTCGTTCAAAAGCACATCCTCACGCACCTCTTCCAGTACGTCGTTACGGACGTGATCCTGATCGACGGTGAGCCGTGTCGCGGTCAACCACACTACCGCAATTACGGCCAATCCCTGCGCACGAGCGACTACCGCTATCAGTGGTACGTCTGCCCGAAATCGGGTTTGCTCCGCGCGAGTCGGTACGTCCCGCGCAAGCGCCGCGAGCCGCCGGAACCGCCGCGTCGCGTGGTGCTGAACAAGACGCAGATGTGTCTGTTCCTCAACGGGCAGTGGGAACTCGTGACCGTGGCGCCGATCCCCACCCCCACCTCTCCGCAATACGTTCGAGACGTGATCCGCAATCGCCAGATTTGGTGCTACACCAGCCCTGACGCAGAGGCCGTGCGGTTCTACGGCGCGAACGTGTATGCGACCGCGCGCCGGCCGCTGGCGCGTCGGGAGTTGCTCGCGCTGCCGATTCCCATCGAATGGCTCGGGAAAGTGAAAAACACGAACCGCCGCCCTTGATTTGATCTTTTGTCCACTGGTATAATGCCGCAGTAACCGGGCTTTTTGGGAGTGAAGAAACTGATTCGTGTTTGTGTTTGACCCAATAGGTAACAAAGGGGGACGGTCAGAGTGCCTGCTGAAAAAAGAACCTGCTGACGCAGCCTGCCAGGGGAACGTTCCCGAGGCGCGGCAGTGACGGAGAAAGAAGGATGGCAAGCGACGTACAGTTGAAGGTGTCGTTCAGAGGCGAGGAGGACTTCCTCATCGAATTCCCGGACGAGTCCATCACCGTCAGTGTACCCTATACCCCTGTCGAAGAAGGCCGTTTCCGGCTGGACGGCGTGCCGCTCGGCGTCGAAGCCGCTGGCTTCAAGGATGTCATTGAGGCAGAGTTGGTGGAGGAAGGTAAACTCCGCTTCCAGCGTGTCGTCGAACCGTCCAATTGGCGAACCTACGAATTCATCTTGCCGGCACATCGAATCGATACCGAGTGGGGACAGTTCCTGCTCCAAGAACTGGATGCCCAAGGCGGTCACTGGGAGCGGATGTTCGGTGGGCTACTTTTCACCTGCATTCCGCCGGGTTTGGACTTGGACCCGACGCCGTGGGTGAACGACGTGTCGTTGTGAGATGAGGCTATCGGGTGAATGATCTGGAAATTGAGGCGCAATCGAGTCCGGTACCCCAAGAATTGTGCTGGATGTTAGCCGCGCCGGGCAAAATTCGCAGGGAAATCGCAGTTTTGAACGCCCCAATCCGGGAATGTTAGCCAATGTTAGCATCGCGCCACCCACCACAAATGACACGCGACACTGATTCGGTATAGTGTTTGTTTGTGCGAATTTTGTGCGTATGTGGCGATGGCCTTCTAGCCGTTTAACCCGCGAATCGGTGTGTAGTCCGCCATCGCGAGTAGTTCCCGGCTGACGCCGCGTGTGACCCGGAGTTTGCCCACATCGAACAACGTGTGCATAACGGTACCGATCAGGTTCTGGACGCTAACCGGCTCCGAGTTCGGGTCGCCGCCGTTCGCGGACGATTTGCCGATCACCGCGCCCTCTGGCAACCCGCCGCCGGCCAGCAGCAGTGGTCCCAGGTTGCCCCAGTGGTCGCGCCCGCCCTTGTCGTTGAGGCGCGGCGAGCGGCCCATCTCCCCGCACACCACGAGCAGCACCTTGTCTTCCAGTCCGCGTGCGCGGAGATCGTCGAGAAACGTGCTTACCGCGTGGTCGAGCGACGGTGCCATGTAGCCCATACCCTCGGTCATGTGGGCGTTGTTCTGGTCCGCGTGCATGTCCCACACGAAGTTCGTGGTGACCGTGACGAACCCGGCCCCGCGCTCGACCAGCCGGCGCGCGAGCAGCATGAGCTTGCCGAGCGATTTGGCGTTGTCGGTGTAGTGCTGGTGATTGTTCCACTTTTTGTCGATCTTCGTCACGTCGAACAGGCGCGCGGTGTCGTATTTTTCCAGCGTTTTGACGTCTTCTTTGCCGATGTCGAACGCCTCTCCGACGCCACCGAGGAGGATGCTGAACGCCTTCTGCCGGGCCGCGTCCAGCGCGTCGACTTCGAGCCCCTTTTTGACTTGGTCGAAGCCGGTAAGCAGCGCGCGACGGTCGTCGAGCCGGTCCATCGGCAGGTTGAGCTTCATGTCGTTCTTGAGTGCGCCGTTGCCGTCCGGTTGGAACGGGGCCGTGCTCGCGGGGAACGGTCCGTGCGCGTTAAACTTGCCGAACCCGCTCTGTTCTATTCCCGCTGCGGGATCGACCGCACGCGGGAACAGCACGCAGTTGAGCGGCATTCCGGTCGCGGGGTTGTTGCTACCCGCGGCACTCGCGAAGGCGCTGCCGAGGTTCGCGCCGAACGAGTCCTTGCCGACGATGGTCTTGATGTCGTGGTTCGCGTCACCGGGTACGAACGACCGCACGACGCACAATCGGTTGGCTCTCTGGGCGAGTTTCGGGAACGTGCCCCCGAACGTGACACCCGGAATCGCGGTTTTGATCTCCCCGGTCGCGCTGCGGATCTCGACCGGCGCACTCATCTTCGGGTCGAACGTCTCGAACTGACTCGGTCCGCCGTGGAGGAAGAGGAACACGACCGACTTGTCCGTGACCGGCTTACCGGCCTCGGAGAGCTTCGTGCCGGCCCGTGCGGTGGGAACGCATTGCGCCAGCGAGAGCCCGCCGAGCGCGAGTGACCCGACGCGGAGAAAGTCCCGCCGACCGAGTCGAGCCGAGTCACCGAAACGCAGCATGGGTACCTCCTGGTCGACTTGGATCGGGTGAACCCCGCCCGCAAGGGCGGCGGGTACCTCTCACAAGTAGTGCCACCCGCCGCCCTTGCGGGCGGGGTTCACCTCAATATTCCACGGATCGGTTTCCCGCCGTGGGAGATGTGTTGGGGGCGGTTGGTGTGGTCGGGCACCATGCTTTCGGGGTCGACGCCGACCAGTTCGTACACGGTCGAAACGAGGTCGCCGGCCGAAACCGGGTGGTCGGCCGGGAACGCGGCGATCTTGTCCGTGGTGCCGTGAACCACACCGGGCTTCGTTCCGCCGCCCGCGAACAGGCAGAACCCGCACTGCGGCCAGTGGTCGCGGCCCGCCTTGCCGTTAACCCGGGGCGTGCGGCCCATGTCACCGGTTACCACGACGAGCGTGCTGTCGAGCAGCCCGCGTTCCCGGAGGTCGTCGATCAGCGCGGAGAGGGCACGATCGAGGAACGGAAGGAGCACCCCCTTCAGCATGTTGAAGTTGTTTTCGTGCGTGTCCCAGTGACCGTTGGGCCGCGCTTCGGTGTGAATGGTGACGAACGTGACACCCGCTTCGACCAACCGCCGCGCGAGCAGCACGCTCTGGCCGAAAAGGTCGTTGCCGTAACGGTCGCGGAGCTTGTGCGGCTCGTGCGACAGGTCGAACGCGGTCTTCGCTTTGGGCGAAAGCAGCAGGTCGAACGCGGCGTCGCGCCGGGTCGCGTGGTGGGCGTCGAGTTGTGCGGCTTTCGCGTCGAGTTGCTGCACGAGCGACCGGCGCGTGTTCAGTGCGTCGAGCGTCATCCCGCCGTCGATCTTGGGCAATCGCGGTTCGCCGAGTGGGGTAATGGTGTGGCTGTAGAAGTCCTTGCTCTCGGTGATCGATTCGCTCGCGTGCGCGTCGGCGGTGCTGGATACGGGATCGAACCGGGGGCCGAGGTAGCCGCCATACGGTCCGGCCCGGCGCAGCCCCTGCGTGTAGCCGGGCGCTGCGGGAAGCATGACGTAGCCGGGCAGGTCGTGTCCGCGCCCGACGCCGAAGAACTGGCACACGCTCGGCACGCTGGGGTGGTTCGTGGGGCGCGCGAAGTAGTCGGTTTGGTCGTGGCCGCCGTCGAAGCCGGTCATCACGCCGTAAGGGTTGTGCGAGTTGTACTTGTGCGAAACGGATCGCACGACTGTCATTTGATCGAGTCGGCGAGCGAGGAGCGGCAGGTGCTCGCAGACCCGCACGCCCGGCAATACAGTGGGGATCGACTTGAACTCCCCGCGAATCTCCGGCGGCGCGTCCGGCTTCATGTCGAACGTGTCGATGTGGCTCGGCCCGCCGAAGAGATCGAGCAGGATGACCGCCTTCGCGTGCGGGGTCTTCTTCGTGGCGGCAGGTGCCTCGTTCGTTCTTCTCGCCGCAGCGACGGGGGGACTTATCACTCCAGGCAGGAGTGCGGCAAGCGAACCGGCTCGCAGGAGGTCGCGTCGGCTAATACCGTCGCACGCGGCCGATGAGTGGCCAAGAACCCGGAGCATGGGAGAGGCCGTGGAGGGAGGTTTTGGTGGGTGGGCGATACCGGCGGATGTGTGAGAGCGTACCCGCGCTTCAGGTGAGCTTCAAGAAGAAATCGGAATGTCCCGAGCTATTAGCTATTGGGTGAGGTCCAGGTGGTCTCGGAAACATCGACCCCCCGTCGAAAGATGTGTGCCATGTTAGTCGGGGCACCCGCACGGCCTTGCAAAGTCCGCTGGTGAACCCGAACCGGTTCAGTCTATGAGGGCGCCGGAACACAGTGCCCAGGGTGGAAGCCCTGAGCAACGAACTCCGGCCGCTCCGCGGAGTGAAAGACATTGGGGGCATTTGCTTTTGGCTCGGTTAGGGGCCGACTGGCGTAGCACAAGGCGGAAACGCCGTGCGCCCTGTGCTTACGGTCCGCACGGAATCGGTCATGCTGAGATCGGGAAGGGAACGAGATGACCGAAGCAGAATGGCTGGTGTGCGAAGCCTCAAGAACGATGCTGGAGTTTGCTCAGGATCGGGCGAGTGCGCGCCAGTTGCGACTGTTTGCTGTCGCGTGTGGGAGGTTGGTCAGTCACTATCAATCGTATCCTCAAGCGGACTCCGTCTTCGGTCTCAGTGAGGAGTACGCGGATCGCAAAGTCGATGGGACTGCGTTGCGCGCAGCGCGAGAACGGGCGAGAGTAGACATCGAAGGGGTACTGTCGGTCAATGAAAGTGTCATGCGAAACACAATTCGGGCAGCGGAACTCACAACCGAGGACGACGCTGCTTGGGCCGCAGAGGGTGTTCTGGGCTACGTGAGAGTTATGCTCGGACCGATCTCCGAATGGACGCTCAGCCGTCTGGCACGCGACATCTTCGGAAACCCCTTCCGCACTGTGTCGTTCTCTCCCGCGTGGCGCACCTCTATGGCCGTCGCGCTGGCGGGGCAGATGTACGAGTCGCGTGACTTCAGCGCGATGCCAATCCTCGCCGACGCGCTCCAGGACGCGGGCTGTGACGACGCCAATGTGCTGGACCACTGTCGCGATACCAACGCGCCGCATGTGCGCGGGTGCTGGCTCGTGGATCTGGTGTTGGGGAAGGAATAGGCGGTAAAAGAGAAGGGTGGGCATGCAGTCATAGTTTATGTGGTAATATTTTCACTAGTGGTATTGATTGACCTGGCTTGATGGGCGTAGAATGCCTGGATCGGGCGTAGTGTGCTGGTAGCGGTTCGATTCGTGTAACAAAAAGGGGTGCCCGGAGGCGTGAATGTTAGCCGTTCTCTGTAACGAATTGCATTTTCGCCAATGGTTTTCGTGCTTTTCCGGCAGGCGGGGCCAATGTGTTAGCAAATGTTAACCTCCGAGATGGAGCGTAGGTTGTACCGGGTTGACGATCTCGTGTGGACGAATCGGGCGGGAACGCGAAGTACCTCGGCCCTGATCGCGGAACCACAGGTCTCACATCGAACCCATGTTCGTATTGTTGATGAGAGGGCGTTTCGTTCGCGATCGGGTCGCGCCGCAACGGTTGAACCGTGCGGGACATAGCTGCATTGTCGTAGTGACTCGCGCGGACCGCCTCGAGGCGTTACAATCCGGACGACCGATATGATGATTAACGTACCATCGACCCCGGACCTGGGCGGCGCGGGCTTCGCACCCGCCCCCGGGCCGCGCATCACATTCATCACGCATTACACGGAGCTGTACGGCGCCAATTGGTCGCTGGTGAACCTCATTCAGGGGCTCAGCAAGTACGGGGTTCGGGCGCACGTGATCTGTCCCGATCGAGGTGACCTACTGGACACGCTCGCTCAGCTCAGCGTGCCGACCGCGGTGCTCCCGTTCGAGTGGTGGGTTTCCACCAACCGCACACCGCAGGACGCCGCGACGCGAATCTACCGCAACGCAAAGAACCTGCGCCCGATCACCGCTCAGATGAGCCGCTGGAACACGGACCTGATTTACTCCAACTCGTCCGTATTCGCGATCGGGGCGATGGCCGCAACGGAACTCGGGCTGCCGCACGTCTGGCACATCCGCGAGTTCGGTAACCGGGATTACGACCTGTGGCCCGACTTCGGGTCACGCATGTTCCGGCTCGGGCTGCGGACCGCGGACGCCACGATCTTCGTGTCCAAGGCGTTACAACGAGCCACACTGCGCAAGACTCGCCTGAAGAACTCGCACGTGATCTACAACGGCGTGGCCGAAGAAGCGGTATTCGACGCGCGCCGGCGAGTGGCCGAGGGCGCACGAACCCGACACCAGCCGTTCACGTTCGTGCTCGTGGGCCGGTTCCGTGAGAGCAAGGGGCAGGCGATCGCGATCCGGGCGTTCAGCCAGATTGCGAGTCGTTTCCCCGATACGCGATTGTTGCTTGTAGGCGGCGCGGGCGGGACGGGCGACCAGGGCTACTTCGATCATTGCCGTGCGCTCGCGAGCGATCTGGTCGCCGCGAACCGGATCGAGTTCTGGGGGTTCGTGCCCGATCCGGAGCGGGCGTTCCTGGCCGCCGATTGTGCGCTGATGTGCTCGCGGAACGAAGCGATGGGCCGCGTGACCGCGGAGGCGATGTCCGCGTGCCGCCCGGTGATCGGCTACGACAGCGGGGGCACCAGCGAACTCATCGACCCGAACCGCACCGGTCTCTTGTATCGCGGTGACGCGGACGCGCTGGCCGAGTGCATGGCCCGCTACGTCGAGGCGCCGGAACTGGCCCGGGAACACGGCGATGCGGGCTGGCACACCGCGCGCCAGCGTCATTCGACGGAAGGCTACGCGGCGCAGATTTACGAAGTGCTCCGCGGGGTCGTCGCGGAGTACAAGCAGTAACGTTATCGTCCGTCGCCGACGAGCTTTGCGGCGCGGGTACGAACGGCCTGGTCCGGGTGTTCAAGAAGACCGGCGCGGTGCTCTTTCTCGACCCACTCCGGTTTCGCGGTTCCTTTTTCGATCGCGTCGAGAAGGGCCGCGGCGCGAGCGGGCGTCCGAAGCAGGCCGGTGATCGCCAGTTTGCGGTTCCCGGCCGTCAGATCGGGTAGCGCGTGGATCAGAAGCGCGGTGGCCTCGGTGCGGTCAACGTCCACAAGTCCGCTCACCGCACCTTGCTGAAGCTCCGCATGGGCGGATTTCGCGAGGTACTTGCGCAACCGCGGTTCGGCCGCCTTCCACTCGTCGAGAGCAACGACGCGGAGTGCATCGTACCGCGAACCGGTGGGGACTTTGTCGTCGTCGGCCATCGCGTGCGACAGCTTCAGGCACTCGGCCCAGCGGTTCGCCAGTTCCGTATCGGAGCGGATTAGCTCCGCGAGTCGTGCGGCGGGCCATTTTCCTTCGAGGCTCAGCCCGTTAATTACCCCACCGCCGAGAACGACGGCTTGCCAGTCGCGCAGAGCCTCGCCCTTCTTGGGAAAGGAGACATCGAGTAGGCCTGTGAGCACCTTGGCGTCGTTGGCCCGGCCCGCACCGATGGCCACGCGCCACACCCACGGGATTCGGCGGTACTCTTCCTTCGCGTCGTTTGCGGGAAGGCTCGCGACCATTGCCCGGATTACGTCTGGTGCGAGCGGAATCGCTTGTTTCACCAGTATTTCGCGCCGGTCGCGTGGTGTTGCGTCGTCGAGGATGAGTGCCGCGAGTTCTGCCGGTGACAGTGGCTTGTCGCTCGTCTCGGCGACCTTCGGCTTCGCTCCGGGAGGAACGAGATACAGCGTGCGCAGGTCAAGTAGCGCGTTCTTTACGGTCGCGTCGGCACGGAAGGTGATGCGCCCGGCGCCGGCGGGGAGTTTGATCGTGCCGAGCTTCACAAGGGCGTACTGGTCCCAGCCGCCGGTGGACGCGATCTTCCCGCGCAGGGCCGGTTCCGTGCCGTCGACCGCGAAGAGGTTGCCGGCCGAGTCGTTTGCGCAGGCGT
Organism: Gemmata sp. SH-PL17; assembly: GCF_001610855.1. Classification (NCBI taxonomy): domain Bacteria; kingdom Pseudomonadati; phylum Planctomycetota; class Planctomycetia; order Gemmatales; family Gemmataceae; genus Gemmata; species Gemmata sp. SH-PL17. Next base: position 5,026,431 of record NZ_CP011271.1, on the reverse strand, counting down.
AATCGAGGTACACGTCGAACTCGCGCGCTTTGTCGACTTTCACCTTCCACGCGACGAAGTCGGCGTCACGGTTCCAGTACCCGATGTTCTGGAAATCCGGCTCGAAGACGATCGCGTCGCCGTACACGAAGCACTTCGTCGCGGGTAGCGTCAGGGCGTTGTCGGAGACGGTAATTTCGGCCGGGGCGTTGCCCGCGAACACCTTGTGCGGTGGCTCGTTCGCGGTCAGGTACGCGATCAGGTCCGCCATGTCCTGCTTCGCAACGTCCTTTTCCAACCCTTCGGGCATGAGCGATTTCGAGGTGCCGCGCAGCTCCTGAATTTCGGACCGGAGGATCACGTCTTCTTTGGCTTGCTGACCGCGGAGTGTCACGCTCGTGGCCGTTTCGACCGCGAGGATGCCGCTCACCGTGCGCTCGTCCTTCGTCACGGCCTTGTATTCGGAGTAGCGCGAATCGAGGTTACGATTGGGATCGAGGATTTCGGAAAGCAGGTACAGTGGTGACTTGTTCGCGAGCGCGGCGAGGTCCGGGCCGACCGTGCTCCCGACGCCTTCGAGCACGTGGCACGCGGAACACGATTTCGCGAACACGGCCTTTCCGCGTGTCCGGTCGCCCTTCAGCGCGAGGGCCGATTTGTAATCGTCGATAATCTTCTGCCGGTCGGCATTGGTTCCGCCCGAGAACAACTTCTCCGCGCGCGAGCGGATCGCGGCGTCCGGTGAGTTGGCGAGTTGCTGGCGTCGGCTCGCGTCGACCTGCCCCGCGAGTACGGTCCCTTTTTCGATGGCACTGAGCAGTTCTGGGTGCCATGCAGGGCGGCTGAGGAGCGCGTCGAGTATGCGGGTCCGCAGGGCGGGCGTCGCGCTCTTCCACGCTGCGATGAGTGTGGCGGGCGTGGAGGCGTCCGACTTGCGTGTGAGTGCGGTGACCGCGGCCGACTGCACTGCGGCGGGGTGCGTCGCGGCGAGCAACTCGGCCAGGCGCTTCAGATCGTCGGCGCGTGTGGCCGGATCGCGTCCCAAGAGCGGCAGTGCGGCGAGCAAATCGGCTTCGAGGGCGTTCTCTTTCTCAACGACCTTCCGCGCGAACGCGATAACAGGGTCGATGGGCTTCCGAATCTCTGGATCGAGTTTGTCCCAGGTTTTCCCCTGTCGCTCCAGGGAATCGATCGCGCCAACGGTGGCTGCCAACTGCCACGGTTCAAACATGCCCCCTTTGGGCTTCGCAACGGTTTCGAGCAGTTGCGGGAGCGCTGATCCGTTGTCGAGGCCCGCGGCCGTGGCAAAGAGGTCGCGCACGAGTTGGGGGGACGAGAGCACTTTCATTCGCGCGAAGGCAGCGAGGTTGTCTTTATTCAGGTTGCTCACCACGGCCGCGAGCAGGAACGGATCATCGGAAGCACGTTGCAAAAGGAGTTCGAGAATGTACGGGTCGTCCACGGAGAGCGCGACTTGAAGTTGCGTGCTCGCGTCCGCGGTGAGGATTACTTCCGCGAGCCGCGTTCGGAGGCGGTCTTTGTTCGCAAATAAGCGATTCCCGAGACGTATGCTGGGTTGCTGAACGACCGGGTCTGAATCTCCGAGTGCGGTTACCAACAATTCCTGTTTCAGAACTCCCAACATGTCGAGTGTACATAGCGCCTGCATTCGCGCGAGGCCGGTCTTAGATTCGCGAACCATCTTCTCCAACGGTTCTTTCGCCTTTGCGTCGTCCTTCCAGATGAGCAACATCATTGCCACGTCGCGCTGCCACCCGTTCGGGCTGTCGAGGGCGGCGACCAGCCCCGCGGTGTCGAGTTTGTCGAGCCGTACCCAGGGACGTGGCGACGATTTTTCTGGCGCGATGCGGTAAATGCGGCCCAAACCTGCGCCGGCGCGAATGTCGATCTTGGCGAGGTCCGCAGGCGGTATCCAGCGCGGGTGCTCGATCAGGTAGCGGTACATGTCCGCAACGAACAAGCATCCGTCCGGACCGGTCGTGATGTGGACCGGTCGGAACCAGCCGTCTGTCGAAGCGAGGAACTCGCTATCGCTTTCGTCTTTGGCGCGCTCACCAACGAACGTGGAGCCGTTCGGCTTCAGGACGCGGCGCGTGACGAGGAGGTTGACCGGCTCGCACGTGAAGGAGTTGCCGTAATACTCCTGGCCCAAGAGGGTGTCGCGGTAAATGCCGAGGCCGCACGCCGCAGTGATCGTATTCGGCGGGCCGGACAGCGCGAATCGCTGGGCGTCCGATTTCAGCGAGAACAGTTTGTTCGTGGGGGCTACGTTCACCATCGCGTTCGGGTAACTGACAAACGGGTTCCGGCGCAGGTAGTGATCGTCGAGAACGTAGTGTCGGATCAGTGTGCTGTTGTCGCAGCCGAACCAGTTTCCGCGGTCGTCCCGGACGCGCCCTTGCTGCGTGCGCCCGGTCGCGGGTTCGAGTTCCCCTGTGTCCGGGCGGATGCGAAAGTCGCGGTCGCCTAGTGCGACCACTTTTTTCGTCAGCCCACAGGTGATGTTGCCACCAAAGAGACCGCACGAGCCGTACACCCAGCCACCGAGCCCGTACTGGAGGCTGTTCACGCGCCCCTGCTGGTTTTCGGTGCCGAACCCGCTGTAGAGCTTCGTGACTTTGTCAGCCTTGCCGTCGCCGTCCGTGTCTTCCGCGAACAGGATGTCGGGGGCGGCGCAGACGAGCACGCCCTTGCGCCACGGGAGCACACCCGTGGGGAGCGGAAGGTTGTCGAGGAACACCGTGCTCTTGTCGAAGACCCCGTCGCCGTTCGTGTCTTCGAGGAACACGATGCGCCCACCCGGTTCGAGCGGACTCTTACCACTCGGGTAGTCGGCCATTTCTGCGGCCCACAGCTTGCCGTCCGGCCCGAACGCGATCGCTACCGGGTCGGCGACGAGCGGCTCCGCGGCCACGAGTTCGACCTTCAGACCGGGCTTCGTTTTGATGAGGGAACGCGACTGTTGGGGCGAGAGCGGTTTCGTATCGCCGGTCTTCTTCGGATCGAATTTCGCCGCGAACGTTTTCCCGATTTGCTCCTTCACCGCGCTGACGATCTTGTCCTCCAACCCCGGCGCGAACGCGGCCGGCAGGTCGTAGTAGATCATCGCGCCGCCGCCCTCGTACCCGCCCTCCTTCAGCACGCGCTCGCTGGGGATGTAGCACGGGGCGTTGTTCGCGTAACCGGTCACCCACACGCGCTGGCCGTCGAGTTCCTTCTTCAACCGGAGCGGGTAATCGACCACCAACTCGCCGGGCAGGTGAACCATCGCGAGTGCTTCGCCGAACGCCCACGTTTGGACCGGGTACGTGATTTTCGTGGCGAGCTTTTCGCCCCGATCGAGTTTCGCGAGCGTGACGCGGGCGTGGTGCCCGATCGCGTCCATCCGCTTGGCCTTTTCTTGCCACTCCTTTTGTGTCGGGAGAGTTGCGAGCGGTAGTTCGATCGCAGTGACTTTCGCGGTGATCGCACCCGTTACAGGGGCCAGGAAGTTTTGTGACAGGCGCCGGACCTCGGTCGCGATATCGCGCCCCTGGGCGTTCGCGACGTCTTCTTTTGCCCCCGTTACCCCAGACGACGGGTTCTGGTCCGCGCCGCCACCGATGGCGACGAGGGCAACGGTGCCCTCGAAGTTGTCCTCGATTGCAGTGGCTGCGAACCCGGCCCAGTCGCCACCGATCTTATTGTGCGAGAGCGTGACGCAGTGACAGGCGTAGTCGAGGTAGGTGGCGCGGATCTTACCCTTCTCGTCTCGTGCGAACAGAACCGGGAGGTCGTGGTCGGTCGGGCCATTCTTCGTGCGGCGGTTCATCGCGAACCCGACTTTCCCAACGCCCCACTCCAGCTTCGCGGGTTTCATGTCCTTGAGTGCGGTGAGGGCCGCTTCTTCCAGCTTGTCGAGGAACACCGGTGTGTACTTATCGATGTTCGCTTGGTGCTCTTTCGGAATGGGGACGCCGAAGAGAGTGGGGTTGGCGCCCGTAATCATCGGGCCGGTGTGCGTGTGCGTCGCGGTAATCGCGAGCCGTTCCGGTTTGAGGCCCACTTTCTTCGCCAGGCGCTTCGCGACCTTGTCGAAGATGTCGGTCGGAATACCGAGAACGTCCACGGTCATGAGCACGACTGGTGCCTTGCCGTCGTCGATGGCGAGCGCCCGTGCGTGGATCTTGTGGTACGTGCCTTCCGACTCCGTGCGGCGGAAGCCGAACCCGTTGAGGCGGATCGCGTGGGCCGGGGTGATGTCGACTTTTGCCGTGCCGACCTTGTAGGGGAGCGGGTCTGCGGCGGGCGCGAACGTTGTGCCGAGAAACGTGACCAGGAGGCTGAAAGTGAATGCTGTGCGCATTGGGAGAGGTCTCCGCGAGGTGCCGGATTATCCCACAGGCCACACCGAGATGCGACCCAACTTCTCTGCTGGATGCGAATCGTGGTATGGCAGCGATTCGGGCTGCCGTGTTGCCTTGATGCGTGTGGCCTTTTGACATGCGACACGGACCTCTGGTCGCTACCATCAAACCCAAAGGCACACACTTCCACAGCCGGGCTTCGTGAGGAACTGTGACATGCGAACTTCGCGCTGGCTCCTCGTGGCGCTTGCGTCCCTCGTCTGCGCACCCGCACTGGCCGACGAACCGCCAGCGAAACTCGTTTCGTATTTCAAGCCGCCGAAGGAACTGGCCAACGATTTAGGTCGCTATCGTTCGCCGTTGAAGTTCGACGATGGCACCGACGTAAAAACTGCGGCCGACTGGAAGAAGCGCCGGGAAGAGATCCGCAAATACTGGCACGCGCAAATGGGTGAATGGCCCGCGCTGATTGAGAAACCGAAGGTCGAACTCGGTGCGAAGGAGGAGCGCGACGGCGTGACGCAGTACAAGCTCGCAATCGAAACCGCTCCCGGTCGCGTGGTCGAAGATGCGTACCTTCTCATGCCGGCGGGGAAGGGGCCGTTTCCCGCTGTGGTGGTCGTCTTTTACGAGGCCAACACCGCCATCGGAAGGGGGAAGACAGAGTTCCGGGACTTTGCCATTCAGCTCGCCAAGCGCGGGTTCGTCACACTGTCGCTCGGCGGCGACCCGAACACGTATTACCCCACTAAAGACAAGTGTCGGATTCAGCCGCTGTCGTTTCACGCTTACGAGGCCGCGAACTGTTACAACGCGCTCGTGAACATGCCGAACGTAGATCCGAAACGCATCGGTGTGCTGGGGCACTCTTACGGCGGCAAGTGGGCGATGTTCGCGGCGGCTCTGCACGACAAGTTCGCGTGCGGCGCGTGGTCCGATCCGGGCATCGTGTTTGACGAAGCGCGGAGCAACGTGAATTATTGGGAACCGTGGTATTTGGGTTTCGACCTTTCCCTGAAGGAACAGCGCAAACCGGGTATCCCGAACGAGAAGAACCCCCACACGGGATCGTACAAGAAATTGGTGGAAGACAAGCGCGACCTCACCGACCTGCACGCGCTACTGGCACCACGGCCGTTCCTTGTGTCCGGCGGCGCCGAAGACCCACCCGAGCGCTGGAAGGCGCTGAACCACAGTGTCGCGGTGAACAAGTTGCTGGGTGCCGAGAACCGTGTCGCGATGACCAACCGCAAGGAGCATTCGCCGAATGCGGAATCGAACGAACTGCTGTATGCGTTCTTCGAGTGGGCGCTGAAGTAGGGAAGGGCGGAACGTGCGATTACTCGCTCGGCGGGATCGCCTTTCTCATGATCTGCACCACTTCTCCGTACAAGCCTCCAGCGACGACATCGGGGGTATCGTGCTCGATCTCCACACTCTTTCCCAATTTGCTCGTCCACTTGTCCGATGAGAGCTGCCGAGCCGCGTGCGTGTACGTGAACCCGCCGGAGGAGTAGAGCGCGACTTTGAGGTAGCCGGGTTCGAGGCTCCAGTTCGTTCCACAATCCTCATACCCGAGCGAAAGGAACGCACGTTCCAGCGCTCCGATGCCGGAATCGTCGACCGGCCAATCCTGGGGGCTCCAGAAAACTCCGGGTTCCCACCAGTGCTCGGTATCTTCTGCCGCCCACGCGACGCAGTTGTAGCGTCGGTCCGCGGGACTCGTGTCCCGGTGGTTAGTCGCGGTCAATTGAGGGAAGTCGGGGTGGGTCCATCAGGAGATGTATCCCTTTTGGCAGCCCCATTCGATCCAGGCGCGGGCCGTTTCGTTCAGCTTCCCTTTGGCTTCTGGCGGGACGGGGCTTTCCTGGGTGATTGCCTCCAGTGCCCAGAACCAGTGGTCCGGTTCCCGCTGGAGTTCTTCCAATAGAAGCGGCACGGCCGGTTCACCCATCCCGATGATCTGCTGGTAGGAGCGGAGCATCGCCATTTGCGCGGTATTCGACATGTGAACCGACTCGTCTCTCCACCGTGAGGCGAGACGAGTGAACCGGTCGCGGAGAGGTGTGCTGGTGGTCGTTGGCATCGTTCGTTTCTTGCTCTGTGACGGTTCTGGGGCGGTGGCGCATCGAGTGCATTTGTGTTGGCGCAACTCGTACTCGTTCGCAACGACCGTGCCGCCGGTCCCGAAAGCGATCCGACCGGGCGTAACACGAATCCCTCTCACACATTAGCCTTTCCCACGTTCAACTGTGGGTAGTGTAAACATTTCAAGATGCGCCCCCCAAGTTACAATCCGCGCTGCGTCGGGGAGCTACACGTTCCCCTCTGGTTGAAGGGAGCGGAAACGAGGTTGGGATGGTCGCGGGCGCGGTTCCGTGCGATAACAGACCTGTGTCATTCGGACGATTCACTCAGCCCGTACCGCGGCCACGGCTGGTCTCATGCCTCATTCCGGTTCGGACGAACAACCGGTCTTCCCCGCGCTCCTGGACGCGGACGTGGCCATTGTCGGCGGCGGGCCGGTCGGGACCGCAACCGCACTCGCGTTTTCTCGGGCTGGCGCTCGCGTGTGTTTGGTCGATGCGCGCCCGCAAACCCATCGGCTCGGTGGCGAGTGGCTTCATCCAACCGGGGCGGGCATTCTCGCGGACCTGGGCGTTGACTTCGCACGCGATGCGATCCCGCACGCCTCGGGTCGCGGGTTCGCAATCTTCCCCAAAGACGGCGATCCCATCGTGTTACCGTATGTCGGCGGCGAGCGCGCGGTCGGGTGTCAGCACCACCTCATCGTCGAAGCGATTCAGAAGCGGCTCACGTGTGAACACAACGTGACCGTGCTTGCGGGGTGCCGGGTCACCGATGTCGCCCGGGGGCGGGTTACGGTCGCGACGCCGGATCGCAGGAGAACTATCGAGGTCGCGGCGGGGTTGGTCGTGGGTGCGGATGGCAGGCAATCCGTGGTGCGGCAAACGCTCGGGCACTCGGGCGGGAGCCAGCCCGTCTCGTACATGCTCGGCGTGCTGATCGACGCGGCCGCATTGCCGTTCACCGAATTCGGCAACGTGTTCCTCGGTGGTCCCGGTCCGGTGCTCGCGTTCCGGGTCGATGAGCACCAGGCGCGCGTCTGCTTCGACGTGCCCGCGGACCGCGTCGCGTGGGTGCGGAACCCGGCCGAATTGCTCGCCGCTTACCAGAATGCGCTTCCGCGAACTGTTCATGAAGCGTGCGCACGGGCGCTTGCAAGCGGTCCCCCGGCGGTCGCGGCGAACCAGTGGATGCGCCGGAAACAGTACGGGCGGAACGGGATGGCACTGGTGGGCGACGCGGTCGGTCACTGCCACCCGCTTTGTGCGGTCGGGATGTCGGTCGGGTTCCTTGATGCGGTCACTCTCGCGAAATCGCGCTCGGTTGAAGAATACGCTTCCGTTCGGCGCGCGCGCGGCCGCGTGCCCGAGTTGCTCTCGATGGGCCTTTACGATTTATTCGTGGGGGCGGACGCGGGGAGCACGGAGCTGCGTGAAGCCGTTTACCACACCTGGCGCTCGTCCGCGGCGGCCCGACACGACACCATGCGCCTGCTCGCTGTTCGGGAAACACGCCGGGCCGCGCTCAGCGTCACGTTCGCGCGCCTCCTGGTTGCTGCGTCGCGCCGGGTCGTCACCGAGGTCGGGCGCCGACCGCTGGCGTACACGTTCGGCGCCGTAGCGGGGTTCGCGGATTGGGCCGGCTGGTTCGCCCGCGAAGCCCTCACGAACTGATACCGTGAACGCCGTACCGCACGAACTTTCGACCGCTACCGAACGCGCCGCCGAGCACCTCCGCGCCCTACAGACTCTCGATGGGTACTGGGAAGGGGAGATGATTTGGTGCCCCGTCGTCACCGCGCAGGTGGCGATCACGCGGCACGTTGTGGGCCTCCCGTTTTCGGCCGAAGATACGGCCAAGATACTTACCCACTTCGAGCGCACACAAACTTCCGACGGGGCCTTCGGTCTGCACCTCGAACACTCCGGTTCGGTGTTCGTGACGAGCTTGGTCTACGTCGCGATGCGCTGTCTCGGTGTGAGTGCCGACCACCCGCTCGCCGTTCGCGCCCGGAACTGGCTGCACGCTCAGCCGGGCGGTATTCTGTCCGCACCGACGTGGGGGAAGTTCTGGCTCACGCTGCTCGGGCTCTACGGGCGCGACGGGCTTCGGCCGCTCGTGCCGGAACTCGCACTTCTGCCACGCGCATTCCCCGTTCACCCCATTCGTTTCTACTGCCATACGCGGTATGTCTACCTCGCGATGTCGCTCCTTCAGGGGAGCCACGCGCGGTTCGCGCTCGGTTCCCTCGGTGACGAACTCCGGCACGAACTCTACGGATCGGCCGGGCCGCCCGCGTCGTTCCGCGAGCACCGGTATCACCTCGCACCGAGCGACGCCTTCGAGCCGCCGAACTTGCTCATTCGCGCTGCGGAGCGGGTCATGGGGTGGTACGACCGGTTCCCGATCCGGCGGCTGCGTGAGAGCGCGCTGCAACGGTGCGCGCATCTGATCCAACTCGACCTCGACGTTTCCGATCGCCTCACACTCTCGCCAGTGAACGGCGTGCTAAACGTGCTCGCGCTGCACGCACGCGGAGCGGACCGGACGCTGATTGCGAAGTGCGTCGAGGGGTTCGAGGCCTACCGCTGGGACGATGCAGCCCGCGGCCTCCGCTACTCCGGTGGGCGCACTCGCGTGTGGGACACCGGGTTCGCCGTTGAATCGCTGCTCGCCGATCCCGGTGCGGTGCGTGCCAACCGTGACGCGCTCTTGCGCGCGTACCGCTTCTTGGCCGAACAGCAAGTTATGAAGCCCGTCGCGGGGCGCGACCCGATGTTCCCCGATCGCGCACTCGGCGGGTGGTGTTTGGGCGATTCGGCGCACTCGTGGCCGGTGAGCGATTGCACCGCGGAAGCACTGTCTGCGGTTCTAGGGATGCACGCGGCGCCGGAATTGGAACTCGACTCGCGCGAACGTATTTCAGACACGCGACTCGCGCTCGCGGCGGACTTTATCCTCTCGCGCCAGAACCCCGACGGCGGGTTCGGGTCTTACGAGCGCGCACGCAGCCCGCGCTGGCTCGAACGGCTGAACCCGTCGGAAATGTTCACGCGGTGCATGACGGACCAGTCGTACATCGAATGCACCGGATCGTGTTTAGTCGCTCTCTCGCGCTTCCGTGTGGCGGTCCCGCACCACGCCACAAACCGAATCGACCGCGCGATCCGGCGCGGCGCGCGATTCCTGCTCGGTCGCCAGCACTCGGGCGGTGCGTTCCCCGGCGCCTGGGGCGTGTACTTTACCTACGGCACGTTCCACGCAGTTCGCGGACTGCGTGCGGCCGGCTATGGGAGTAACCCCGCGCTTCAACGGGCCGCGGACTGGTTGATTCGTCATCAAAAGCCGGATGGCGGGTGGGGCGAACACTACACCAGTTGCTTGCGTCAGGAGTGTGTTGAACACCCCGAATCGCAGGCGACGATGACGAGTTGGGCTGTGCTCGCGCTGTGCGAAGTGGTCGGGGCTAAGCACACTGCTGTTTGCCGCGGGGTCGAGTGGCTTGCCGCGCACCGATCAGGAGCGGGTAGGCATCCACGCGAAGCCGTGAACGGCGTGTTCTTCGGCACGGCGATGCTCGACTACGACCTCTACCGCGAGTACTTCCCCGTGTGGGCACTCGCGGCTGCTCTCTAGCAAGAGTGTTTCACCGCAGAGGGCGCAGAGAGCGCGGAGCAAAGCAAAGGCAGGAAAGATCATTTCTCATTCGGCCTTTCTCCGCGCTCTCTGCGCCCTCTGCGGTGAAACACTCTGAACCCATACTCAGACTTGCGCGTCCTTTCGGATTATGCTCCACTACCCGAAGATGCCCGGGAGCGACGCCGCGCCGATCGGCCGGTGCGTCGCGTTCGATAAACTCGATGGCACCAACTTGCACTGGTGCTGGGAGCGCGACTTCAGCTGGCACGCATTTGGTTCGCGGCGCGACGAGTTCAATCTAACCGAGGCCGGTACCGCGGAGTTCAACGCCGCGCACCCCGGCTTAGAAGAGGCCGCACCCGTATTTCTCGCCACGACCGCGGAGCCGTTGGACGCGATCCTGCGCGAACACGCCAACTACTCGCCGTTCACTTCGATCAAGGTGTTCACCGAGTTCTTGGGACCGAACTCGTTTGCCGGCGCACATAAGCCGGGTGACCAGAAACAGACGCTCCTCTTCGACGTGTGGGCCGAGGGTTACGGCTTCGTTTCACCAACGCAGTTCGTGGCCGACTTCGGGCACCTCCCGTCGCCGCGTGTCGTTTACACCGGGAAACTCACCGGCGCGTTCCTCGAAGCGGTGCGCGAGGGGAAGTACGGCGTTGCGGAGGGCGTCGTGTGTAAGGGCGGTAGCGGGGGAGGGGACGTGTGGATGGTGAAGGTGAAGACGTATGCGTACCTCACGCGCCTGAAGGCCACCTTTGGCACGCGGTGGCAAGACTACTGGGAGTAACTACCGATCGTCACTTCCGGTCAAGTTCCAAGTCGGGAGCACTGGCGGGCGGAAATTGCTTCGCTCTTCAGTATCTCTGGAGGCGGGAGTTTCACGTCCCACACGACCCCCAGCCGTGCGAGCACGCGGATGAACACGTAGGTTTCATCGAACTCGTACCACGCGAACCCGTGTCGCGCCGAGTGGGGCGCGCGGTGGTGGTTGTTGTGCCACCCCTCGCCCAAGGCCAGGATGCCTAGCGGGGCATTGTTCCGGCTGCCATCCCCCGTGCCGAACCGCTGCCGGCCGAACAGGTGGGCCACCGAGTTGATCGCGAACGTGACGTGTAGCACCAGCACCGTTGTTAAGCAGTAGCCGTACACCAACCCGTTCCAGCCCAGGAGGGCGTAGCAGGCGGCCGCGAGGAGCAAGCCGGGAAGTACCCACAGGCGATCGAGCCAGACCAACTCCGGGTACTTTGTGAGATCGCGGATCGAACGTGTGTCTGAAACTCCCGGGTCGCGCGTAAAGAGCCATCCGAAGTGAGCGTGCCAGAAGCTTTTTGCGACCGGGGAGTGCGGATCGTCGGGCGTGTCCGAGTGCTTGTGGTGCAGCCGGTGTTGGGCCGCCCACCATAATGGCCCCTTTTGGAGTGCCGCGCAACCGACGGCCGCGAGTACGAATTGAAGCCCGCGCGACGTTTTGAACGAATGGTGCGTGAGGCAGCGGTGGAACCCGGCGGTCACACCCAGGCCGATGAGTCGGCTTACCACCAGCATCGTCACGACTGACCAGACGGTGAACTCGACGAATGGAACGGCAACGAGAGCGAGGTGAACTACAAATACCGGGCCGACTGTAAACGCGACCCGGGCGATAGGGAATCGAAGGAGTGCGAAGGCGTCTGGCATGCGTGCGCCACGAAGGAGACGCCGAATGCTGCGTTACGCGCCGATGTTCTTGTCGGCGACTCTCTTGAGACCGGACGCGCGATCGTTGGCCTTCGCCTTGTTCGCTCGCTCGACGGCGTTCGTCGCGGGGAGCGCGGCAGCCTCGTTCGCGGCGGCGATCACCATTTCGGGCGTGACTTCAGACGCTGGCCGGGCCTTCGCGGTCAGCACGGTGACCACGTTCGACCGCACCTGCACGAAGCCGGCGTCGATGAACCACCGCGTGACGCCCGATTCGCTGTTGAGCCGCAGTTCACCGGCTCCCAGACGGCCGATGAGCGGAGCACGGCCCCGCTGTACCCCGAGTTCGCCATCAATCATCGGCAGAATAACCATCTCCGCGGCCTCATCGAGCACGGCCCGTTCCGGGGTGACGACGATTAAGCGGAGAGGCCCGCTCGCGGTGTTCGACATCTGGTTCGGCTCCGGCTGACGCGCGCCAGCCATGTGTGGTCGTAGGAGTGAAGAAACGGTCGCGAGTGACGGGGAATGTGCCCCGTCACTCGTCGCGGCAGAAGTTACTTCCCGGCCTTCTTCGCGGCTTCCTCGGCGGCGGCAGCGACCTCTTCGATCGTGCCGACGTACATGAACGCGCCTTCCGGCACGTTGTCCCACTTGCCGTCGCACAGTTCCTCGAAGCTGCGGATCGTGTCTTCGAGCTTCGTGAAGTTACCCGGCTTCCCGGTGAACGGTTCGGCCACGAAGAACGGCTGGCTGAGGAACCGCTCGATGCGGCGGGCGCGGGCCACGACCTTCTTGTCCTCTTCGCTCAGTTCTTCGACCCCGAGGATCGCGATGATGTCCTGGAGTTCGCGGTACCGCTGGAGGATGCGCTTCACCCGGTCGGCCACCGCGAAGTGGCGCTCGCCGACGAACTGCGGGTCGAGCAGACGGCTGTTCGACGCGAGCGGGTCGATGGCGGGGTAGATCCCCTTTTCGGAGATCGACCGTTCGAGATAGATGAACGCATCCAAGTGCTGGAACGTGTTGGCGGGAGCCGGGTCGGTGGGGTCGTCGGCCGGCACGTACACGGCCTGCACCGAGGTGATGGCCCCGTCCTTCGTGGTCGTGATGCGTTCCTGGAGCTCACCCATCTCGGTGGCGAGCGTCGGTTGGTAACCCACGGCGCTCGGCATACGGCCGAGGAGCGCGGACACTTCCGACCCGGCTTGGGAGAACCGGAAGATGTTGTCCACGAACAGCAGCGTTTCAGTCCCGGTCACGTCGCGGAACCATTCGGCCATCGTCAGGGCCGACAGCGCGACGCGGAGACGGGCGCCCGGCGGCTCGTTCATCTGGCCGAACACCATCGCGCAGCTCTCGAGAACGCTCTTCGCGTCGGCCGCGGCGCTGGTCTTCGTTTCCTGCATTTCGAGCCAGAGGTCGTTCCCTTCGCGGGTCCGCTCGCCCACGCCCGCGAACACCGAGTAGCCCTTATAGATCTTCGCGATACGGTTAATCAGCTCGGTGAGAATAACCGTCTTGCCGAGACCGGCCCCACCGAACAGGCCGGCCTTACCACCACGCGCGAGCGGCGTGAGCAGGTCGATGACCTTGATGCCGGTAACCAGCACTTCGGACTTCGGCGACAGCTCGTCGAACTTCGGCGGTTCGCGGTGGATCGAGCGCTTGCCCTCGGTCTTGACCTCACCGCCGCCGTCGATCGGGTCGCCGAGCAGGTTGAACACGCGGCCGAGCGTTTCGAGACCGACCGGCACCGACACGGGCGCCCCGGTGTCCTCGACGTCGATCCCGCGGACCAGACCGTCGGTGCTGCCGAGGGCGACGCACCGCACGCGGCTGCCGCCGAGGTGCTGCTGGACCTCACCCGTCAGGTTGATGACCGTGCCGCCCGCGGTCTTCGTGTTGATCTTCAGCGCGTTGTAGATCGCGGGCAGGTGCCCTTCCTCGAACTCCACGTCGAACGTGGACCCGATGATCTGCACGATCTTGCCGGACTTCGTTGCGGTGGAAACCATCGGTTACTCCAGGAACTCGCGTGGTATTCTGTAGTTTTGTAGGTCGGGCACAGCCCGACACTCGTTCGTTGCGTGGCGTCGGGCACAGCCCGACCTACTTCGGAATCAAGAAACTCAGGTGGTGGGCACAATGCAGTAGTTGAAGCTGGAGCGCGTCACCTTTGTTAAGCGGACCGAACAGGGGTGACGGGTGAATCGGTCCCGTGTGCCCCTGAAATCGCTCGGCGACGTCCTTCAGTTTTGCAACCGCCTCACTCGCGTTGCCGCCGGGTTCGGACACGGTCTGCGGCATCGTGCGCCCGCCCGCCTGGAACCCTTCGGTGAGAATTTTGTTCCTGATCTTCTTGCTAGCCGCCGTTCGCACCAGCCAGAACACGGGCCGCAGAACTAACGGCAACTGCGGATAGCCTTCGATCGGGTACCGCATCCACTCGGCGAGGTGAAAACACACCTGCGCCAGATCCCAGTTACCCGCCTTGTCGTATCCCTTCGCGAACAAATTTTCTGCATCGCGAACCGCGTCGTCGAGCGTGGCAAACGTCAATTTTCGGCGATCGGGCATTTTGCGGCCCTCAGCCATTTACTTCCCGGGATTTCAACCCGGGAACGGAACCATATGGCGACCTTCGCTCTTACTTCAGTGCCTCGGACCCGGCGATGAGTTCCGAGATCTCCTTCGTGATGTTCGCCTGGCGCGTGCGGTTGTAAACCCGCGTGATGTCCTTGATGAGATCGCCGGCGTTCTCGGTCGCGGCCTTCATCGCGACGCGGCGGGCGATCTGTTCGCTCACGGCCGCGTCAAGGAACATCTTGAACAGCCGCACCTTCAGAGCAGCCGGAACCAGTTCTTCGAGGATCTCCGCAGCGTCCGGGATGAATTCGTAATCGGTCTTCGTGTCCGCCCCACCCGCTTCCGGCGTCGCTGCGGCGGCGGGTTTGCTCGACGCGACTTCGACCGACGACAGCGGGAGCAGGGTCTCCACGACCGCCTGCTGCCGGGCGGCGGTGATGAACTTCGTGTACGCGACCTTCACCTCGTCGATCTGCCCGGAGATGTAGAGGTCGATGTACCGGCTCGCGACCGCGTCCACTTCCGCGAACGTCGGCTTGTCCTCGAAGTTCGTGTACTCCCGCGTTCGCGGAACGCCCTGGAACTTGAAGAACGCGATCCCGCGCTTGCCGGCCACTTCGAGGTCGAAGGGCGCGGTGGTCGCGGCGAGCTGGCGCGTGACCTGGACCGCTTCGCGGAGGACGCCGCCGTTGTACCCGCCGCACAGCCCACGGTTCGCGGTGATGACGAGCACCAGTGTCTTCTTCACCGGGCGCGTGGCGAGGAGCGGGTGGCTCACTTCGCTCGCGTTCTTGCTCAGGTCGGCCGCGAGTTCGGCGATCTTGCGCGTGTACGCCTCGGCCTCTTGCGCTCGCTTGAGGGCACGCTGGAAGCGCGAGGTCGCGATCAGTTCCATCGTCTTCGTGATCTTGCGGATGTTCCGCACGGCCTTGCGGCGCTTCACGAGGACACGAAGGTTTGCCATTTTGGAGCGGTGTTTGGTGTTTAGTGTTTCGTGCCGGTCCGCGGGGGCGGGTGCGGCATGTGGTACGCGGTGATGACGAAGATCAGATCCCCGTCGCCGAACCCGTTGTACCGCCAGATGATCTTCACCCACCGGCCGTTCTGGGCGCGGCCGTAGCTCTCGACGCCCGGTTCCGGTTCAGCCCATTCGTCCGCGTCGGTCCGGTGCTCCCACGCGAACTCCACCTCGTCCGGGGAGAGATGGTGCATTGCCAGTTTCGCTAGGTTCCAGTCGATCCATACGAATTGTGCCATCCCTCCCTTCTTGTTAGAGTTGGGCGAACCCCGGTCACGAGGTCGGCGGGTTGTCGCTTACCCGCACCCACCGCCCTTGCGGGCGGGGTTCGCCAAATATCACTAGTAAGCCTTGAACTGCGGTTGGAACTCGGCGATGGCCGCGTCAAGTGCCTTGATGACCTCGTCGGTCATCTTCTTTTCTTTGGCGAGCAGGGCACGGGTTTCCGGCTTCTGCTCCTTCATGAACTTGAGGAACTGCTCTTCCCAAGCCTTCACCTGCTTGCGATCGACCTTGTCCAGCCCGCCGCTGTTACCGGCGTAGATGATCATGATCTGGTCGATCACGTTCAGCGGCTTGTACTGGCCCTGCTTCAGGATCTCGACCATGCGGTACCCGCGATCGAGCTGGGCCTGCGTGACCTTGTCGAGGTCGGTACCGAGTTGGGCGAACGCTTCGAGTTCGCGGAACTGGGCGAGTGCCAGCTTTAGACCCCCTGCAACCGTCTTGTGCTTCATCGCACCGATCTGGGCGTTCCCACCGACGCGGGACACCGAGATCCCGACGTCCACCGCGGGCAGCACGCCCGCGTTCTTGAGGTCGGGCTGGAGGTAGATCTGGCCGTCGGTGATCGAGATCACGTTCGTCGGAATGTATGCCGACACTTCGCCTTCTAGCGTCTCGATGATCGGCAGCGCGGTCAGCGACCCGCCGCTCCCCGCGACCTTCACGATCTTCGCGCCGGGGAACGCCTTAAGGTCGTGCTTGGCCTGGTCGTACCCGCCCTTTTCACCCGGCCCGACGTACACCATGCCCTCGTCACCGGGGCCGCGCTTCTCGATCGGGTTGCCGGCCTTGTTGATACCCCAATGAGCCGCGACGTTCGTTGCGTCGGTGTTGCTGTCGACGATGACCCACTTTTCGGCCAGCTTCGCGGACCGCTCGAGCAGGCGGGAGTGGGCGTAGAACACGTCACCGGGGTACGCCTCGCGGCCCGGGGGCCGGCGCACGAGCAGCGAGAGTTGACGGTACGCGGCGGCTTGCTTCGACAAGTCGTCGTACACGCACAGCGTGTCGCGGCCGTGCTCGTAGGTGAAGTACTCGGCCATCGCCGCGCCCGCGTAGGGGGCGAGGTACTGGAGCGGGGCCGCGTCGGACGCGGACGCGACGACGACGATGGTGTAATCCATCGCGCCCGTTTTCCGCAGGATCTCGACTACACCCGCGACCTTCGATTCCATCTGCCCGCACGCGACGTACACGCAGATGACGTTCTCTTCCTTCTGGTTGATGATCGTGTCGATCGCGATGGCGGTCTTACCCGTCTTGCGGTCGCCGATGATCAGTTCTCGCTGGCCGCGGCCGACGGGGGTCATCGAGTCGATGGCCTTGATACCCGTTTGGAGCGGCTGCTTCACGGGCTGGCGGTCGACGATCCCGGGGGCCGGACTCTCGACGAGCCGGCGCTTCGTGGTCGCGATCGGCCCCTTGCCGTCGACCGGGTTCCCGAGCGTGTCCACCACGCGGCCGATCATCCCCTCGCCGACCGGCACGGACAGTAGTTCGCCCGTGGTTCGGACCTCCATCCCTTCGGTGACCTTCAGGTAGTCGCCGAGGATGATGACGGAGACCGAGTTCTCTTCGAGGTTGAACGCGAGGCCCTTGATCCCGGCTTGCGGGAAGTCCACGAGTTCGCCGGCCATGACCTCGGACAGCCCGTAGCACCGGGCGATCCCGTCACCGACCTCGAGAACCTGCCCGACCGAGCGCGTCTCGACCTGGCGGTCGAAGTCGGTGATTTGTTTGGTCAGGACGCTGATGATCTCGCCGGCGCTGATTTTAGTTGTTGCCATTGCTGCCGCCCTTATCGAGCAAGAGTGTACGGAGAGACCGGAGGCGCGTGCGGACGGAGGTGTCGATGACCGAGTCGCCCACCTGGATCACCAGCCCGCCGAGCAGGTCCGGGTCCACGCGCACGTCCAAAACAGGTTCCTGACGCAGGAGCTTCTGAAGGCTCGTCGTGAGTTCGGATTGCTGGGTGCCCGAGAGCGGGGCGGCACTGGCGACCCGCACCAACACGCGGCCGGCACGGTCGTCGAGCAGCCCCAGGTACGCGGCGGCGATCCCGCGGAGCAGGTCGAGCCGGTTGTTGTGCGCAAGAACGGTGACCAGCCCGCGGAGCAACTCGGACGCGCGGCCGTCCAGGGCCAACAACAGGGCCGCCGTCTTCGGCTTCTTGCCGACGGTGGGGTTCGCGATGAACGTCCCGACGCTGGGGTTCTCGGCGACCACCTCGCGGACGAAGTCGGACAGTTCTGTGCCGACCTCGTCGATGGCTTGGGGGGACTTCTGGGCCGCGGCCGCGAGCAGCGCCTCGGCGTAGATGCGCGCGAGCCGCGACCGCGTGGTTCCCACGTCCAGAACGGTCTCGTGCTTGGTTTCGACGTTCGCCATGTGTGTTCCGGGGGAACCGAAGAACCCGCCCCTCGCCGCACCGATGTGCGTGCGGTCCAGGGGCGAAGGCGTTACTCGTTACCGCTGCTCACGGGGAACAGCGGGGAAGCATCAAACTCAGTGGCTTACGCCCGGCTCGCGCTCGTGTTGAGTTCCGCGATCGATTCGTTCACCAACTCGCTCTGCTTCTCGATCGTCACCTGTTGGCGGATGGCCTTGGTCGCCATGATGGACGCCAAGTCCACAGCCCGTTGGCTCACTTCCTTGAGAAGAGCGTCTCGCTCGCTCGCGAGATCCCGGGCCGCTCGCTCGCGCTCGGCCTGAGCCTCTTTGACCCCGACCTCACGCTCGGCAACCTTCAGGGCTTCGGCGTCGCGCCGGGCCTCTTCCATGATTGCTCGCACTTGGTCGGCGGCCTTGGCCATTTCCGCGGCGAGCTGCGTGCGCAGAGCCGTGGCCTCTTCTTTCGCCTTCTTCGCGTCGGCGATGGCCTGGAACTGGGCCTCCTCGCGGGCCTGAAGTCCCTTGAGGATCGGCCCCCACGCGAACGTGTACAGGATCGCGAGCAGCGCGCCGAACACGACCACCGTCACGATCGAGTTGACGAGGCTGGGTTCGAGGATGTTCTTCTGCCCGCTGGGGGCATCGGCCGCTACTGCCAGGGCCGGCAACAGCAGGACAGCGGCGATCGCGCCCGCCGTCCGGACGAAGGTGGTCATGGTGCCATCTCCCCACTTCAGGGTTGGGTCAGTTCCAGGGCGGATCAGGCCTTGCTAATGAGCTGGAAGCAGATCACGAGCAGCGCGATGATGGCGGCACCTTCAACGAGCGCGGCCAGAACGATCATGTTAACCTGGATCGCACCCTTTTGTTCCGGCTGACGGGCGATGGCGGCGAGGGCCGACCAGCCGACGAGCCCGATCCCGATACCCGCACCAACGATGGCCAGCCCCGCGCCAATACCGGCACCGAGGCCCGCGCCGGGGTTGCCAGCGGACGCGGCCGGAGCGGTCGTGGGGGGAACAGGGTCGGCCGCGGCCAGAGCGGGCAGGGCGCTGACGGTGAACAGGACGAACGCGAGGGCGATACGGCAAGCGAGTTTCATAGCAGTCGGTCCCTTTCTACACGGGGTTGGAAGGCACCGGCACGCGGCCGGGCGCGACCGAGGTTTAGTGTTCCGGGTTCAGTTGCATGCCCAAGAAAATCGACGTCAACAGGACGAAGACGAACGCCTGCAGGAAGGCGACGAACAGTTCGAGTACGCTGAGGGCGGTGGCCATAACAACAGCCGCGACCGTGCCCCCGGGAGAAAGTCCACCCGCCACTGGATCGGCGACGGCGAACATCAGGATCACGCCCAACGCGACGTGCCCGGCGAAAATGTTGGCGAACAAACGAATCGCGAGCACCCCGGCCCGGATGAACGCCCCCATCACCTCGATGACGGTGATGAGTGGAACGATCAGCACCGAAAGGAACAGGGTCATTACGAGGTTGTCGCCCTTGAGCCGCGGGACATACGACATCACGTATTTGCCGATGCCGAGCTTAATGATCGCGGATACGTGGATCACGAAGAACACCGCGAGCGCGAGAACGAGTGTGACGCTCAGTTCCGCCGTCGGGGAACCGAGGAACGGCACCATCCCGAGCAGGTTGCACCCGAGGATGAACAGGAACAGGGTCCACAAGAACGGCACGTAGCGGTCCGCGAAGTGGACGTGCGGTTTGGCCACCGCGCCGTGATGCGCGTGAGTTTGTTCAGTAATGGCGTCGTGAACGCCGTGCGGCTCGTCGTGATCGTGCCCGCCGTGAATGTTCGGCCGCGCGACCTCGTCGCGGATGAACAGCAGGAGCATTTCGAGGAAGTTCCAGAACGGTCCGCGGGGCGGGGTGCCGTCCTTCACGCGACGTGCGAGCAAAATGTACGGAACTGCGACCGCGATTGCCGCAACGACTAGCAGAACTTGGTGTTTGGAGAACGGCCCGACCCACTTGGCGTGGTCGAGTACGTGTTCGAGCGGATCCTGCGCCATGATCGATCCTCTCCCCGGTCCGGTACCGTCTCTCGCGTGGTGCTAAGAGAGCGGTTTACTCGGTCCGTCGCTCTCGCCCGACTTCGTTTTGTTCGTTTTGTCCGCGCGGCTGGCGATCAGCAACAGGTGCCCGATGCCGCCCACGAACCCGATCGTCGTACCGATCACCAATCCCCACGGCGCCCAGCCGAATCGGTTGTCCGTCCAGACCCCGATCAGAATGGGAGCGACGAGTTCGGTTACCGCGGTCCCGATCAGGGCCAGTCCGCTGTAATCGCTCGTGCCGCGGTCGCGGTTCACGGCGCCTTCTCCGGAATCACTTGAGTCTTGCTGCCGTACATCAGTAACCCGCATTCGATTGCGAGAGTGGCGATGTACAGATAAGCGACCCATCCGGCAAACTCGTCCCGCGGTGTGCCGTATTTCGCAAGTGCCTCGCTCAGCAGCAAAACCCCGACGACCGCTACTGCCATCCGGACCCCGGTGCCCATCAGGACAGCAATCGGGCCGAACTGTGGCGTGTGCCGAAAAACCGCATCCGCGAGCAAAAACGTCGCAATGGCAGATGACAGGCACAAAGCGGTCGCAGCGACAACTGTCAGGACGGGTGGCTGGCTAGCAATCCAGCCCGTGACAACGAACCCGATTCCCGCGGCAACAACCGCCCCGGCGACCAGCACAGCGACCTTTGCGGCTGCCCCCACGTCGCGGTTCCGCCCAGAGTGTTTTCGTGAACAAGGGCGTATTGTGAGTAACTCAGAGGCAAAGTCAATCCGCATCTCGTGAAATATTTCACAAGCACGGCTGAGTGCCATGAGAGGCTGGAAACTAAAGGCTTTCCTTGATGATTTGTCGTCAGTTGGATCGCTTTAGTGAGGGCGGTTTAGGTGGGGTTTAAGGGAGCGAATGCGCAATTCTTGAGCGTTGTATCATTTTCAACGCCCCGCAGGTGGGGCAAAATCAGTCCCGTAAACCAGTTCCGGCCGCCAAATCACATTGACACGCCGCCCCGCGTTTTCCTATGATGAGCAACGAGTTAGGAATGCTCCCCGCCCAGACAAAAGATCGTCGGCTTGTTTTAGTATAAGTTGTGTTCGTAACGGGCCGACGAACGCAGAGTGCCTACCACAATAGACTTTCTGCTCTGTTCGAGTCGAATGTTCGCTGCCATGCGAATGGACTCATTTGGGCGGGACGTCTTCGCTCACTGTTCTTCGCGTTAGGATTTGGGTTCCGTATTATTGTTGCTCGGGTACTGACTCGAGCGTCGCCCGGCGAAATTGTTATTACGCCGAGGTGATCGACCTCGCCGGGACGGAACCCGGAGCCGCGGCTGTTTCGGCACGGATGTTACCAGACCGTCCCACAACCGCCTACGCTGTGCGGGGAGTGGCTCGCCGATGAAGACTGCTGGCTCGCTGACCGACCGGTCCAAGAAGGAACTGGCTGAACTGGCCCGACGCCGCGGGGTCCGCGGCTGGGACGGCATGGATAAGCCCGCTCTCCTCAAAGCACTTTCTAAAGCTCCCGTTGCTGCGAAGCCCGTGGCAAAGCCGGCTAAAATTGCGGCCAAGCCGACCGTAAAAGTAGCGGCCAAAGTCACGAAAGTGAAGAAGGCCCAGCCCGAAAAGGCCGCACCGGTACGTCCGGCCCAGCCGGTAAAGGCTACCACGCCGAAGCCCAAACCTAAAGTCGTTGCCAAGAATTCGACCGCTGCCAAGCCCGGCGCAAAGGCGAAGCCGGCCGCACCTGTGGCGAGCAAGCCGGCTGCGAACGGTTCGCACAAGGCGCCCGTGGCTCAGGTCACTAAACCACTGGTTCAACCGAAGCCCACACCTGCCGCTGCTGCCAAGCCGGTGACGAAGTCACTGGTTCCGCCGCGTGAATCGGCGAAGGACGCGACCGCGAACAAACCGTTCAACCCGGTCACGAAGGACCGGATTCTACTCGCGGTGTCCAACCCGTACTGGTTGAACGCTTACTGGGAGCTGTCCAGTCACTCCGTGCAGCGCGCGGAAGCGGCACTCCGCCAGGACTGGCACGGTGCGAAGCTCATCATCCGGCTGTTCGATGTGACCAGCGGCGACACGACCAGTACCTCCGAAACGCCCATCCGCGACATCATGCTCCACGGGACGGGGCAGAACTGGTACATCGACGTGCCGCAGCCGCCCCGCGCGTACCGGGCGGACATCGGTTACGTCTCAAAACGCGGCGATTTCTACGTGCTCGCGCGCTCGAACGTGGTGACCCCGCCGAAGGCCGGTGCGGGCGAATCGGTCGAGGGCATGGACGCGGGCTGGGACGACGACGACGCGAAGTGGAAGGCAGAGCGCATCCTCGCGATGTCCAGCGGGTTCGAGTCGAGCGGGAACCAGGAACTCCGGGAATTGTTCGAGGAGCGCCTCGGGCGCCCGCTCGGGCCGCCCAAGCAGACCGCGTTCGGTACCGGGGCCGTTCCGCCGGGGAGCGTGAAGAAGTTCTTCTTCGAGATCGACGCGAAGTTGATCGTGTTCGGCCGCACCGATCCGGCCGCGCACCTGACACTCAATAACGATCCGATCAAGCTGAACTCGGACGGCACGTTCCGGATGACGTTCAACTTGCCGGACAGTCGGCAGATCATCCCCGCCGTGGCCGCGAGTGCGGACGGCGTCGAGGAACGCACCATCGTCCTCGCCGTCGAGCGCAACACGAAGCACCTCGACCCGATGATCCATGACCAGATGAACGAAGTGTGATTTCCAGACCGAGAGCGGTCGCCGATTCACGCGATAAACGACAGGATTTGAGAGAAGGATTTTTGACAGGATTAACAGGATAGACAGGATTAAATCTTGTTTATCCTGAATTCTTCTCTTGGTTTGATCCGCGTTTTCTGCGTTTATCCGCGGCCGCTCTTCTGCCTTTCTCATGCTGCTCGATTATCTCTTTGCCGATGAGCCGGAGGCGCCGGGCGAGTTCTCGCTCGTCCGCGTGTCGCGGCGCGCGATGGCGACCACGTTTGAAGTCGCCATTCCCGTCGGTTCGCACACCGATCCCGTCGCCGCCGCAGAAGACGCACTCGATCTCATTGACGAACTCGAAGACCAGATGACCGTGTACCGCGACCACTCGGAAGTGTCGCGCGTGAACGCATCGGCGTCGAAGGAGTTCGTGGAGATCGAACCACAGTTGTTCGATCTGCTCGCGCGCTGTGCCGTCTGGACGAAGGAGACGGGCGGAGCGTTCGACATCGCGACCGGGGCACTGACGAAAGCATGGGGCTTTTTCCGACGCGAACCGGGCGTGCCTGCTCCCCGCGAGTTGGTCGATGCGATGCGTGCGACCGGCGCCCGGCACGTGCTGTTGGACGCTGAACAGCACGCGGTGAAGTTCCGGGTCGCGGGTCTGGAACTGAACCTCGGCGCGGTGGGGAAGGGGTACGCGCTCGATCGCGCCGCGGACCTGCTGCGCACGAAGTGGGGCGTGCGGTCCGCGCTGTTGCACGGGGGCGGGAGCAGCGTGTACGCGATCGGCGGACCGCCGGGCGATTCCCGCGGCTGGCCGATCCGCCTGAAGAACCCGAAACCCGATTCCGAAGACGGCGAATCGCTCGGGATGGTGCGGCTCTTCAGCGCCGGGTTGGGGACTTCCGCAGCCACCTTCCAGTTCTTCGAGTATAACGGTCAGAAACTGGGCCACTTGCTCGACCCGCGCACCGGCTGGCCGGCTTTCGGCACCGCGAGCGCGAGTGTGGTCGCCCCGACCGCTGCGGAAGCCGATGCGATGTCCACGGCCGCGTTCGTGCTGGGCGCGTCGGGCGCAGAAACGCTCACCCGGTTGCGGCCCGCACTGGGTGCGATTGTGGCTTCAGAAGACTCTTCTCCGACCCCCCCGCCGAGCCGAGAGGGGTCAAGTTTGGTTAATGATTCTGCCCCCCCGTCTCCGACGAAGGGGGGCGGGGGGATCACCCTCCGTAGCTTCAACCTTGCCCCGGACGTCTACTCTCCTCCGGATCACGCGGACTGATTACTCATGAGTCACCTGCCGATTCCGCTCAGCGTGCTGTACGCGGGCCTCGCCGGAACGCTGATCGCGCTCGTAGTCGCGACCGCCACGAACAAGTGGTCCCTGAGAGTGTTCTTCCTGCTCGCGCTGCGGATCGCGATCGGGTGGCACTTCACGTTCGAGGGACTGCACAAGATCCACTCGATTCACACCGGGGTAACCGAAACGAACCGGCCGTTCAGCAGCGAGCCGTACTTCAAAGCCGCGCCAGGGCCGCTCGGGGAGCACATGCGCAAGCAGTTCTCCGACCCCGAAGTGGAAATCGCAAAGAAAGTAAAGGCACCGAAATCGATTTCGCGCGCAGATTTTGACAAGCTGACACCGGACGAACAGGCTGTGGAGTGCCCGGAAGAGGTCGCGAAACAATTTGACGCACTTGCGTCGAACGCGAAAGAGGCTGCGAAGGCCAACGCCGAGCGAGAACTGAAGGACGCGACTGCTGCGGAAGAGAAAGCCGCCAAGGACGCGACGGCTGCCGAGGAGAAAGCGACGAAGGCTGCGAAGACCGACGCGGAACGCAGCAAGGCCAAGACCGCTGGCGACGCGGCACGGGCGAAAGCGAAAGCCGACGGCGAAAAGGCCCGGCAAGTCGCGCAGAAGAAGCTCGACTCGTTTGAATCCACTGGCGACGATCTGGTTAAGGCTGCCAAAGCCAAATACGCCCGGTGGGTGTATGGTGTGGACGCGCGGCCGGCGACGCTCAAGTTTACGAGCGGCGATGGGGCGCTCACGGCCCCGCAGTGGATCGGCTACGTGGAGGAAAAGAAGCGCGAGACAAAGGACTCCGAAGCGCGCCAGGTCGACGGCCTTGGGAACGGTTACGGCACCGACACGAAACGCGTGGCGGGGTTTCGGACGGATGCGATTGCGGCCGAAGCCGATCTCGCACGTGAGGCTAACACCTTCATCGCCGAACTCAAAAAAGACCTCAACGGCGGTAAAGCCGTCGAGGAACCGACGGAACTATCGGCCGGCCAGCGCATGGACCGCTTCACGATGTGGTTCCTGGTTACAGTCGGCGCGTGCCTCATGGCCGGGTTGCTCACCCGCGTCGCGTGCGTGCTGGCAGCGGGATTCTTGGTGATGACGTACCTGGCGCACCCGGCGTTTCCGTGGTACCCGATCCCGCCGAACACTGAGGGCAACCCGTTGTTCATCAACAAGAACGTGATCGAGGCACTCGCCCTTCTTACGCTCGCGTGCTACCCCACGGGGCGCTGGCTCGGGTTGGACGCGATCGTGCTCCGACCGTTCTGCAAGTGCAAGGGCTGCCCGGCCTGATCGCAATTCCCGGCGGCGTGTCGGTCTGCCCGATGTGGCGCCGGCACGCGACGCCCGGGTTCCGACAAACCTCTACGACTTTTCTTTCTTCCCAAATACACGCTTTCGAGCGGACAATACAGCTACCTCCCCGGAGTAGACTCATGGCTCTCGATCTGACCCCCGAGCAGAAGGCTGCCGGTAAAGCGAACTTCGATCAGGCGACCGGCGACCTCGCCCGCGCCGGCAAAATGCACTCGATGGTGACCGGCGGCGATTCAAAAGACCCCGACCGCCGCGACGTTCTGAAGGCGGGGTTGGCGGCCGGTGCGGTCGTGCCGGTGTCGGCCGCGGTGTACTTCGGCTACCAGTCGTGGAAGGGCAACAAGGCGGTGAAGACGGCCCTCATCGGGTGCGGCGACGAGGGCGGCGTGCTCATGGGGGACCACAACCCGGAGTACAACGAAATCGTCGCGGTGTGTGACATCCGACCGACCAATCTGGAGCGCATTTTCAAGGGCGACACCGGGCCGCGGAAGGGGTTGAACAAGGTCTACGGCGAGAACACGGCCAAGAAGATCGCGCAGTACGATACCCTCGACAAACTCCTCGCCGACAAGCAGAAGCTCGGACTGGAAGCGGTCGTCATTGCCACGCCGCTGAACACGCACGACGTGATCGCAAAGGCGTGTATGGACGCCGGCTTGCACGTCCTGTGCGAAAAGTTGATGGCCCGCGACGTCACTCGTTGCAAGGACATGATCCGGTACGCCAAGGACAAGGGCGTGCTCCTCGCGGTCGGGCACCAGCGCCACTACAGCACGCTTTACGCGCAATCGCTGGAACTGATCGAGAACGGCATTCTCGGTGACATCAAACACATTCGGGCACTGTGGCACCGGAACAACTCCTGGCCGTACAGCCCCAGCGCGTTCGACAAGAAGAAGTTCGATGAGCGCTACGGTATCCCGTACTACGTCGATTCGTGGTGGAAGGAAGTGCCGCGCGAGGACGCTGAGAAACTGACGCCCGAAGTGCTTCAGAGTCTGGCGTTCGGCGACCCGGCGAAGTACGGGTTCAAGGACATTGCCGAACTGGTACGCTGGCGGTGTTCCGAGAAGACCGGGGGCGGACTGATGGCCGAACTTGGGAGCCACCAGCTCGACGCCTCTTCGATCATCCTCGGCCACGTCAAACCGCTGGCAGTGCAGGGCGTGGGCGGGAAGTTCTTCTACGGTAAGGGGCGCAACGACCGCGAGAGCGACGACGGCGTGTTCGTGACCTTCGAGTTCCCCGGTGCGAACCACCCGAAGGGCTACAAGAAGGGTCAGGACGAGAACGACGTCGTGGTTGTGACGTTC
Source organism: Gemmata sp. SH-PL17 (assembly GCF_001610855.1). Classification (NCBI taxonomy): domain Bacteria; kingdom Pseudomonadati; phylum Planctomycetota; class Planctomycetia; order Gemmatales; family Gemmataceae; genus Gemmata; species Gemmata sp. SH-PL17. The sequence continues at coordinate 4,999,688 of NZ_CP011271.1, read as the reverse complement.
ACCTCGTTCAATTCCAACGAGTTTGAGGGGTACGGCGAATGGGTCATGGGCAGTCAGGGAACGATGTTTCTTGAGAAAGAGGCGGACGTTTACTTGTGGCGCGAGAAGGACAAGTCCAAGAAGGGCGACACTGGTGGGCGGGAGACGAAGGTCACCGTCACCGGCGCCGGTGGCGGTAAGCCCACGATGGAATCGACCTCCACTTGGGGCGGCGGCGGGGCTAGTGCGTCCGTCGGAAAGGCTGCCGGTTCGTCCGCTTGGGACAGCGCCGTTCGTGGCTACCGCACCGAGATGGAACACTTCGCTTACTGCGTGCGTATGTGGCAGAAGAAGGGCGGGAAGGTGGACTACACGAAGAACGACAAGGGCGAGTTCGTACACAAGGACATCATCCCGCGGTGCCACGGCGAGGTCGCAATGGCCGACGCCATCCTCGCGCTGACCGCGAACATGGCGATGGCGAAGAAGGAACGGATCGTGTTCGAGGATGCGTGGTTCGACGTGACCAAGAGCGACGTGCCCGAAACGAAGCACGGCCCGACGAAGAAGGCGTGAGACACGGTACGGTGAACCCCGACCGCAAGGTCGGTGGGTGACGGGCCGCGCCCCAGTTACCCACCGACCTTGCGGTCGGGGTTCGCCTACTTCGCGGGCAACTCAGCGATCCGGATGTTGCGGAACAGGATGTCTGTGGTCGGGTCGTGGCCCTGGATTGAGAGCGGTCCCTTCGCGGCGCGGTAGCCCTGGCGCGGGTTGTCACTCTCTTTACGGTCGTCGGTCCAATCCACGGTCTGGTACCCGTTCACCCACGTCGTGATGCGCTTCCCGTTGGCCACAACCGTCATCGTGAACCACTCGTTGTCGTTGGCCGCCACCTTCCTTGCCGCGATCCGGCGGTAGACCGCGCCCGTGCCGAAGTCCGCGGGCTTGGTGCGATCATCGTCCTTGATGCCGTTGTGGATCTGGGCTTCGTAGCCGTTCTGGTATTGGCCGGGGATGCAGCGGAAGAACACCCCGCTGTTGAGCGCCTTGCCGAGCGTCTTGCACTCCAGTTGCAGCACGAAGTTGTCAAACTCCTTCTCCGTCACGAGATCGCCCGGACCATTCTTGAGCGACAGTTCACCGTCCTGCGTGACCTCCCACTTCGATGCCATCCGCTTCGGATCGGCCGCGTTGACCTTCCAGCCGTCGAGGTTCTTTCCGGTGAAGAGGGCCTTCTGACCATCGGGCCGGAGTTTGATCGACTGAACGGAAAGGCTCCCACCGGCGGGAACTTCGAGCCGGAGTTCGGCCGGACCGCTCATGGCCACAGCGATGTTCGTGTGGGTTCCTGTGTTCGGGTCCACCGTCGTGCGATTTTCCAGTGAGGAGCCACCAGCGTCGCTCCCAACAACCGTTATGTGAACCGTCGACGGTCCTTTGCTCAGCCCCGCGCTGTGAGAACCGCCCTTGCTCGAACGCAGGTTGACCGAGCCCGCGCCGTTGGTTTGCATTTGCAGTTCGTAGGAAGAAAATGTGGTCGTACTCACGGCCGTTGTGAGCTTCGCCCCCCCAAGCACGAGTGCCCCGTCCTTCACCCCGGCCGTCCCGTCGATCTTCCACCCGAACGTGGTTTCGCCGTCGAACAGCAGAATCCAGCCGTCCGCGATCTCTTTGGCTGTGAGCGGATTCGGCTTCGGTTTGTCTTTGTCTTCGGCGAACGCGGGGGGCGCGACCGCGAGTGCGGTGCAGACGGCGAGTAAGCGGAACATCATGGGGCACCTTTGTTGGAGGAGGTTACATGGTCGATTCCGCGACCGCCGCGGTCAAGCCTTCGCGGTAACTCGCGAACGCAGGCATCCACCCGAGTGCGCGGAACTTCGTCGCGTCGATGCGTCGGTTCGGGGCACCGGGTTCGGGCCGCGAGTCGAACTTCGCTTCCGGGGCGCGGAGCAACTCGGCGAGGCGCGTGTAGAAGTCGCGTCGGGATACCGGGGTGCCGTCGGCGACGTTGTACGTTTCTCCGGGAACGGCGTGCGCTTCGGCCCAGAGCACGGCAGAAGCCGCGTCCGCGATGTGAACGAGGTTCAGCCACTTGTCCGCATCGCCCACGAGCGGTTCGCCCTTCAGGACCGGTTGCTTGCGTAGGAGCCGGTCGGGGCCGTACAACCCCGCGAACCGGAGGATGATCGCGTCGGGTTTCCGGGACCGTAGCAGGCGTTCGGCTTCGAGTACGATCTGGCCCGAATCCTCTGATGGCTGCGTCGGCGCGGATTCCGTTACCCAATCACTGTTAGTTTGGCCGTACACACTCGTGCTAGATGCGTAAATGAACCGGCTGTACGGTGGGAGCGTAGTTAGAACGTGTGCCAGACCCGTCACGTACACCTCGCGCATGGACCGTCCCGCGCTGCGATCCATGCCAACTGCGTACAGCACGGTGTTCGCGTGTGGGAGTGTATGCAAGCTCTCTGGGGCGAGAATGTCGCCCGTGATGGGTTCGATGCCAGCGCCCCGCAGCGCGTCGGCGTTTTTCCGCGTGAGCGCGGCCACGGACCGGCCCTCGGCCAACCAGCGCAACGCGACGCGCCGACCCAAATAGCCGCACCCGAGTACGAGTTGTGGACCGGTCGGCCGGATCAGGGGTGACATTGGGTGCCTGTTGCCCTAACTATTCGGGGTGACGGTTCTTGGCTTCGTGCAGTTTTGAGACCCCGCATGTCCGAACCGCCAATTCCTGTTTCCGCTACGAACTCAGTGACCGAGTCGCCCGCAGTCTCGTCTGTGGCTCCGGTTCCAACCACGCGCCCCGAGCCGGTCGCGCCAGCCGACCTCGCACCGGTCCCGACGCGCCGCGAGCGGTTCGTGTGGTACGCGGGAAGTATGATTCTGGCGAGCGTCCTGGTGACCGCTGGGTTGCGGCTCGACAGTCAGGATCTGCACGCACCGTTTTACTACGATCTCGACTCGCTCCTGTACCTGCCGCTGGCGAAGAACATCGTCGAGAACGGCACCCACTGGCACAACGACCGGATGGGCGCGCCGGGCGTCCAGGAACTGTACGACTTCCCCATTATCGACTACCTGCACTTCGGGCTCCTGTGGCTCTTTAGCCGTGTCACGCCCGATTTGCTCGTCGCGTACAACATTTACAACCTGCTCACGTACCCGCTCACGGTACTGACGGGGATGTTCGTGCTGCGCTGGCTCAAGCTCTCGCTTCCCGCGGCGGCGGTGGGTGGGCTGTTGTATGCGTTCCTGCCGTACCACCAGGAGCGCTACCAGTATCACTACTTCCTCGCGGCGTACTGGGTGGTTCCGCTGTCGCTGATGCCGGCACTGGCGCTCTGCCGCGGCGAGTTCCCTCTGTACCCGCTCCAACCGGACGGCACGCGCCGGCGCCGGTTCACGTCGTTTAGCGCGCTGTGGCCGCTCGCGCTCGGGGCGCTCACGGCATCGGCGGGCGCGTACTACGCCTTCTTCGCGTGCGCGACGTATGCGTTTTCCGGAGTGTACGCGAGCCTGTTGGCTCGCACCTCGCGCGGGGTGATTTCGGCCGCGTGGGTTGTGGCGCCGGTTGTCGCGGTCGGGGTCGCGTTCCACTACCCAACGGTTGTGTACCAGTCCCGGTACGGGGCGAACCCGATCACCGACCGGTGGCCCGAGGAGGCCGAGACTTACGGACTGAAGCTCGCGCACCTGCTGCTCCCGGCGAACGATCACAACCTGACCATCTTCTCGCAGCTCCGCACGCTGTACAGCACGCCGAGCCGCCCCGTAGATAGCGAAAGTGCCGGGGCGCTCGGCGTGGTCGGCGGGTCCGGGCTGGTGGCGCTCCTGGTGATGGCGGTGCTCCCGCACCGGCGGCGCTGGCCCGAAGGCCCGCTCGTGGGGCTGGTGCTGTTTCTGGTGCTCTTGGCCACGGTCGGCGGGTTCGGGTCGCTCTTCAACTTGCTGGTGTCGGCCCAGATCCGCGCGTACAACCGCATCAGCGTGTTTATCGGATTCTTGTGCCTGTTCGCGGCGCTCTGGTGGTTGGACCGGTACCTGCTCACGCACACCGGGCGCTGGTCCATTATTCGGTGGAAGTACATCATTTGGTCGCTCCCGCTGCCCCCGCTCATTGGCACAATCGTGGTCGCCGTGTTGGGCGCGGTCGGGGTGATTGACCACGAGTCACTCGGTTCGTTGTTGCCCGTACTGGCGGCTGCTCTGGCGCTTTCGGTGGTCGTTTCGGGCGGGATTGTCGCGGGGGCCCTGTACTTCACGTCGAGGCGCGCGGGGGCGTGGTGCCACCGGGTGCTCGAGAGCGCGACCCTGCCGGCGCGCTACCCCGCGCTCGCCGCGGTGTTCCTGATCGGTTTCTTGGACCAGACCCCGTACAGTTGGTTCAAACAGAAGGTCATCACGGTCACGAACCAGCACGCGGAGCGGTTCCGGACCGACCGACAGTTCTTCCAGGAGATCGAGGAGCGGTCCCCTAACGCGCGCGTGTTCTGCCTGCCCTACATCGCGTTCCCCGAGAGCCCGCCCGTACAGAAGATGCAGGCCTACGAGCACGCACGCGGGTACCTCATGACCGACACGCCGACGTGGAGCTTCGGCGCGATCAAGCGGCGCGAGGCGGACTGCTGGCAGCGCGAAGTGTCGTTCGAGAAACCGAACGAGTTCCTCCGGCGCGTCGTGGTCCGGGGGTTCGACGGGCTGTTCATCGACGGGCGCGGGTACCTCCCGCGGCGCGTCGAACCCGGAAAAACCGAGCCGGTGAGCGTGGTGAACCCGCGCGAGCGCGTCCACGCGATCTACGCCGACCTCGTTAAACAGAGCGCGGCCCGGCTCCCGGAAGTGGTCCACAGCGACGGCAAGCAGTTTTTCCTCGATCTGCGGCCGTACCGGGACGCCTACCAGCGCTTGGTCGGGGCTGAGGAGTTCGAGCGCCAGGCCCGGGTGGAGCGCGAACTGATCGTCCCGTTGTGGCTCAAAGGGTTCTCGCTGGACGAGCCGTTTTATGACGGCGAGTTGCTACTGTGGGGGAGCTACACGTCCACCCTCGTTCTCGTTAACCCGACCGACCGGACCCGGAGCGTCGACCTCACGTTCCAGGTCGGGGTCGATGTGGTCGGCGAGTACCACTTCTCGGTCTCCGGGCTGTCGGGGCTCACCAACGGGGCGTTCGAGGTCGAGAAACCGCACGAGGACGACAGCCAGAATCGGTCGCGCCATATGCAAAGTCAATTGCTCCGCGCGGAACTGCCCCCCGGGCGCACGACCGTGCGCATCCGGTGTACCCCGCCCCCGTGGTATTTCCCGGGCGATCATTGGAAGAGGTGCTACTTCATCCAAAACTTCCACATACAGGAGAGGTAGACACAAAGAAGAACAAGAAGGCACAGGGCGGAAGCCCTGTGGACCAAAAGATTCACATCGGTTCTGGACTTTACGTGTCATTTTGTATATTATCTGTCGAGGTGGCGCGTTCGCGGGGTATTGGCGGCCGCGAACAAACTTCGAGCGGATGCAATCGCGTGCGTTCAGTGAGCAGAAACAGGGAGAAAGAGCGGGGGGTGTTAACGCTTGTTAGCGGAAATCGGCCGATCACACGAGGCGTGGGGTGGCCGTATTTGCACGTAAGAATTTGGGGAATAAAGAGTTACTGTGGATTGTAATCGTTGAGTAGACTCACGCCGGTTCGTCGGTCAGGAAATGTTAGCAAATGTTAGCTCGCTTCCGATCCGAGGTATCTCTGGGCTTCCGAATCACATGGGGCCGGCCGAGTGGCCAGTAACCCGGCGTATAATCCCGTAGTGCCAAAGTAACGGTTCCTCTCCCCGTTCGAGGTGCAGATCATGTCTGCGATGCCCCCGGGCAATCCGGCCTCAAATCCGTTCATCAGCTCGCCAACGTACCTGATGGCGTGCCAGCAATTGCGCAACGTCGCGCGGGTGATCGACCTCGACAAGGGCGTCGCCGAGCGGCTCATGGTGCCGAAGCGGTCCCAGATCGTGGCCGTGCCCGTGCGCATGGAAGACGGCCACACGGAAGTGTTCGTGGGGTACCGCGTGCAGCACTCGCTCACGAGCGGCCCGAGTAAGGGTGGGCTGCGGTACGCGAAGAACGTGGATCTCGGTGAAGTCGCCGCGCTCGCGATGTGGATGAGCTGGAAGTGCGGCATCATGAACCTGCCCTACGGCGGTGCGAAGGGCGGCATCGCGGTGGACCCGGCCGAACTGAAGGGCGGAGAGAAGGAGCGCCTCACGCGCCGGTTCACGGACGAGATTCAGAACATCATCGGCCCGCGCGTGGACGTGATGGCGCCCGACATGGGCACCGACGAACAGACGATGGCCTGGATCTACGACACGTACTCGATGAAGGTGGGGTACGCCTGTCCCGAGATCGTGACCGGTAAACCGGTCGAGTTGGGCGGGTGCGTGGGCCGCAAAGAGGCTACGGGGCGCGGGGTGGTGTACTGCATTTCCGAGGCGTTCGACGAACTAAATATCAAATCCGAGGGCGCGACCGCGGTGGTCCAGGGGTTCGGTAACGTCGGCTCGGTGACGTGCGACGAACTGGTCAAGCTCGGCACCAAGGTGATCGCGATCGGCGACCGCTACGGCTCGATCCGCAACGACCGCGGCATCAACGTCGCGCGGCTCAACGAGTACGTGTCCAAGAACGAGCGGAAGACGATCGTCGGGTTCCCGGAGGCCGAAGCGATCCCGGACGCGGAACTGCTCACCACGCCGTGTACGGTGCTCGTCCCGGCCGCGATGGAGCGGGTCATCACCGCGGAGAACGCGGGGAAGTTGAAGTGCCGCGTGCTGGCCGAGGGTGCGAACGGCCCGACCGACCCGGAGGCCGACGCGATCCTCGCGAACACGGACGTCTTCGTCATCCCGGACATCCTGTGCAACGCGGGCGGCGTGACGGTGTCGTACTTCGAGTGGGTGCAGGATCTCGCGCAGTTCATGTGGGACGAGGAGGAGGTCAACGCTCAGTTGAAGAAGCTGATGCTCGGGGCATTCAAGCGGGTGCGCGACGAGGCCAAGGCGCGGAAGATCGGCAACCGGCTCGCGGCGCTGAGCCTGGGCGTGCAGAAGGTGGCGCGCGAAAAGAGCAAGCGCGGCCTGTACCCGTAACATTTCGGGGGCGGGCCGTGACCGTAAAGTAGTGAGAGGTACCCACAGTCCCGCCAGGGGTTGTGCTAGTGTTTCACCCCTGGTTACGCGCTACCGCCCCGACGGGGCTAAAAACGCTCTGCTGTTTGATCCGCGTAATCTGCGTTATCCGCGGCTCTTTTGTTTCTGCGGGTCACGCGCTCGGCAAACGCAGTTCGATCAGGAACCGGTCCAATTCTTCGGCCGGCGGTTCTTTGGGAGCGCGCTTGCTTCGTAGGCCGCGTTCAGGCGCGATTCCCATTCGTCAAGTTGTCGCGTCTGGAACGCGACGTCTAAGTCGTTACGCGGATTCGAGCTCCAAGGATTGAAATTCGTTGCTTGTGGGCGGGTCATCTGAAATTGGGGGTGTTTACTCAACTCGGGTAGTCGTGCGTTCCGTCCGCACGCGGTCCCAGGAGCAAATCGGATTATATATATACTGAGGTCGCGAGCAGCCATCCGCACGACTATCCGATCAGCAGAATGACTGGATAAGTGAAGGTGATTAGCGGTTTTCTAGGACAGGCGACCTTTCAGAAGGATGGGTTGGTATAGCCGATCAAGCAGCAATGCCGGGAGGTGTTCCTCCCGGTGGTTGTAAACAAAATGACCGGTGACGATTCGATGCAAATAAGTTCAATTAGCTTGAAGTAGCTATGGAAGTGCAGAGCCGAACTGGGGCACGGGTGGGAAGTGAATACAAGAGCACCGGGCGGTGCTCACACGGCCCGGTGCTCGTTCGTGTCGGTTCTTGCGATTAGCGACCGCGCCCGTTGCGCGTCGGGGCGGGTTGGGCCGCTTCCGGTTCGGGGCGCTTGAGGTCGAATTCGTACTCGCCGTATTCCGCGGCGAACTTGCCCTTCTCGGTCAGCGTGTAGGTCGCCTCGAACGGATCGGCATCGGTGCCGCTCACGCGCTCGAGGAGCCCGTCGGTGACCAGGACCGTCAGGAACGAGCCGTCCTTGGTGTTGCGCGTGGGGACCAGGCGCAGTGCGCGGCCGTTAAGGGGCTTCTTACTGCGCTTCGCGGTACGGAGCACTTGCCAGGTGAAGTGAGACGTGGGACGTACGGGCACGGGACATCTCCATGAGATGAAATGGGAAGAAGAAGGTTTGCGTGAACGCGAGTTCGACGTTGGGCGAATTTTGCGAGTTGAGTTGAAATTTACCCTCGCGCACCGAGGAGAGCAAGAGGGGACTTACTCACGAATAGCAATTCTTTTCTCATAATGGCCGTTTAATGCGTGCGACGAATCGTGTTCGGGAGCGCGGGCGACGGATTTTATCTGGGAGGTGTGTACCGTGTTCTATTGAGCGACAGCCGGGATCACTCAACAGAACACGGTGCGAACGAGCGCGGAATCACTTCAACGATTGCAAGTAAGCAATGAGGTCCGCGAGTTCTGGGGGCGTCAGGTTTGCAGCAAGGCCCTCGGGCATGGCCGACTGTTTCTGCTGCTGGCGCGAGGCGATTTCGCTGCGCTTGAGTTCGCGCTGCACCCCGGTCGATTCGCGGATGATCGTGGCGTCGGCCCGCTCGCCGACCACGAACCCCTGGAACACGCGGTCATCGGTGGTGACGAACCGGTACGTCTCGTACCCCTGGGCGAGCTTCGCGCTCGGCTTCAGGATCGATTCCACCAGCTCGTCCGGCTTGTACCGCTTGCCGATGTCCACGAGGTGTGGTCCCTTCGGGGTTTGGCCGTCGGCAGTGGTATGGCACGCAATACACGACTGCGACTTGAACAGCGCCTCACCCTTTTTGGCGTCCCCTTTCGCGGCCAGAACGAGCTTCGCGGCGTTCTCGTAGGTGGTGTTCCCGATCTGGTTCGGGTTCTTCGGATCGGCCTTTGGTAGCACGATCGGGTTCTCCTTCTCACCCTTCGCGATCTCGGTTCCGCCCGGTATGCCCGCGAGCGCGACCTTGTGCCGCGCGAGTTCGCTCTTGAGGAACGCGACCGTCTCCTTGTCGCCGTCGAGCGCCGCGGCCGTAATGACGGCGCCGATTCGTTTACTCATGTCCCACTCGACGCGGTCGTAGTACGGCCCGGTGTTGTCCGGGCGGATGCCCCACCAACTCCCCTTGTAATCGGCTTCGCGGTGGTAGAGCCGGATCAGCGTGACCAGAATCCCGCGCCGCAGTTCGGGCGTGCGGACCGAGCCGAGTTTCTTGATAAGCCCTTCGACCGCCTTCGGGTCGTGTGCGTACCGCAGTGCCCACAGCGCACCTTCCCAGTGCGGGCCGTCGAGGGCTTCGAGGCACGCATCGGTCGCGTTGAGCGCAACGAGACCCCGGACCGCCAGGTGCGGAACGACGCGGTCGGGGTCGGGTTGGTTTTGGAGCGGCTTCGTGGTCGGCATCGCCGATCCCTTCGGGCGCGCGGTGAGTGGAATGATGCTCTTAGCCGCGGCTGGATCGTTCAGTCGACCGAGGCTGATGAGCGCCTGCGCCCGCACGCGGGGCGATTCGTCGGAAAGGGCGGCCACGAACACCTTCGCGTCGAGTCCCGCACACTCGCCCTTCCGGTCCGTGAGCGCACGCAGTACCGATTCGCGGACCACCGCGTCTTCAGCGAGCTTCAGCAGCGCTGCGTGCGAATCCTTACCGTCGAGCTGTTTCAGCGTGTAAATCGCAGCAACGCGACATTCTGGAGCGGCAGTCGCATCCGCGGCCAGCGCGATAAGTGCCTTGGTGGTGTCCGCGTTCTTCCCGCGGTGCAGGATTTCGCCCTGAGCGTGTATTCGCGTCACTGCGTTGGAGGCACTCAGCAACTTGACGAGTTGTGCAGGTCCGGCGCTCTTCAGAGCCGGGAACGGTTCCGCCTTGAATCCCTTGGGCGTGACGCGGGCGACGAACCCGATGTTCGGCCCCTCGAACCCCACCGCCGAGCCGTTCCGCCAGCTCGCCACGAACAACCGCCCGCTGCCATCGATGTCCATGCCGGTGGCACGCGGCATCTTCATGAACACCTCTTGCTTCAGGTCGAACGTTGGTCCGTTCGCTTTTAGATCGTGGAAGTAGACCTCACTGCGCCCCCAATCCCCCGTAAACAGCGCATTGCGATATTGGGCCGGCCACCGCGAGTCCTGCACGAACACACCACCCGTTCCCCCGCCGCCGCCGAAGGTACCGAGCGTGGGCATGATTTCGTCGGTGAAGTTCGCGAACAGTTGCGTGTAGCCGTACAGCGCGGATTGCCGCAGCAGGCTCACGCGGGTGTCCCACCCGGCACCGTCGTTCGTATTGTCGCGCGTGAACAGGTTCATGAACGGGTCGATCGCGAGATCGAACGGGTTCCGCAAACCGGTGCAGTAAACTTCCAGGTCCGTGCCGTCGGGCCGCACGCGGACGATCCCTCCGCCGCGCTGCACGATCGTCTTACCGTCCTTCCCCTTCGCCTCCTTGATGCCGTAGTCCCCGACGCCGATGTAGAGCCAGCCGTCGATCCCCATGCGGACGCAGTTGGTCGTGTGGTCGCCGCCGCGGGTGGTGACCTGCTCGGTCGTTAGCCCGGTGACGAGCACTTCCTGCCGGTCGGACACGCCGTCGCCGTTGTCGTCGTGGAAGACCGAGAGCGTCGGCGGGTGCATCACCCAGACCGAACCATTGCGGTAACACACCCCGCGTGGGTGCTCGACCTTCGCAAACACCGTGACGTCGTCCACCTTGCCGTCGCCGTCCTTATCGACACACCGCAGGATCTTCCCGCCCCCAGGGGTACGGCCCAGTGACCCCTGTTCGTCCACCGCGACGTAGATCGCGCCCGTCGGCTCGGCGGCAATCGCGACCGGGTAGTTCACCTTCGGCGGAACCGCGAACAGCGTCGCCTCGAACTCGGGCGGAACTTGTACGGTTTCACGGAACGATTTCTCGTCGATCGGCTGACTGTTCCCGCCTCCGAACCCGCCTCCACCGGGAGGCGGGCCGAAGTTGAATTGCGGGACAAACCCTTTGCTCTTCCCCGCCACTTGCGCGGCGACGGACGCGGTGCGCTTCTCGGCGAACGTTTTCACGTCCGGCGCTTGCGGTCCCATTGCGCTGGGCGGTCCAAAACCGGGAGCGGGCTCTTTGCGGGCCGTCACCGCCTTCGTTTCCTTTTCGCGCGCGGCTTTTGTCGCCTTATCGATCGCGTCCGCGTCCTTCAGGAGCTGGTCCTTCGTGAAGGCCGTCGCGGAAAGCTCCTTGAGCAATTTCTGATACTTCTCGTTGACCTCCTTGATCGCGAGTAACCGGTCGGGCAGCTTGTTTTCCCCCGGGTACGGCTTCGTGACACTCAGGTCCATGAGTTGATCGGGCGTTCCCAGAAACGAGGGGCTCGCGAAGGTGCCCTCCAGGTCGCCGGGGATGAACGCGAACTTGTTGGTCTTCGGGTCGAGGTAAAGCGTGTAGTTCCACCCCACGGCGAAAAAACTGTCCATGTTCGAGACGAACGCATTCGCCGCCTGGAAGCGCAAGAACGCATCCACATCGAGGTACGAGTCGATTTGCTTTTTGAACTCGTCGTCGGTGGACTGATTGACGAGCTTGGCGAAGTCGATGACGCGCTGTGCTTCGGCCTTCGTCGCGTCGCGGTGCGGTTGGTACTGGCCCTTGTAGCGCTCCCAGTCGTCGCCGAGAGCGTCGATTCCGCGCACGCGGAACGGCTTCATCAACAAGCCCTTATCACTGCCGAAGTGCGCGGTGAGGAACTGTGAATCCACGTTCTCAACCACCGTGTACAGCCCGACGAACTCCTTGTCGTACTTGCCCGGAACCGTGAGCGTGACTTCCGCGAACGCGGTTTGCGGCGCCGGTACGCCCACCGCGCGGAAGATCGAGTTCGCAAGGGCCGCGCGCGCTTTTGTGGGGTCGAGCGGCATCGCGTTCAGTTGAACGGCGGACCGCCCGTCGAGCTGCTGGGTGCTGAACTTGTCGAACGCAATCTTGAGGGGCCGCTTCAGCCCGCGCGCGGAGACGAAGTAGCTCATGTCACCAGAGTAACGCACCCCCACTTTTTTCAGCGACTTGCCCCCAACCGCGACGTCCCCCTCGACCCACGGGAAATCGGTCCCGAACAGGTTCTTCTCGGTGTCGCGCTTCTTGTCGTCTTTCTTCTCTTCCTTCTTTGGAGGCGGACCGCCGGGGAAGCCGAAACCACCGAGGGCGGGTTGCAGTGCGTCGAATTCCTTCGCAGAGATATCGAGGTAAACGGCCCACACTTTCGTGAGTCCGAAAGCACTTTCCACTGTTGGCTTCGAGTCTTCGGCTGCCGCGTGCCAGAGCGGGTGCGCGCCGCTGAGCAGCGCGGCGATCAGGAGCAGCCCGCAACATAGTGCGGCGGCTCGCGTCAGGAGTCGTCTAAGCATTAACATTCCTCCCGGAGCGTGTCCGCGCGCGGTCGCGTCGGGCACGGAATTACGGTGCGGGTTTCGCGTTCGACTTGGGGGATTTCTTCGGAGATGAGTACCCCTGCGCGCCGAACGGCGCGAGCGGGCCGTTGATCGGCGCGCCGGTCATTTCACGCCACTTCTGGGCCTGTATGCCGGTGAGTACCGCGAGAATGCGTTCGTTGGTGGACTGCTCTTTGGTTTCGTCGGAGCACTCGAACTTGCCCTGAGACGCGCCGCGCATCCAGCCGTACATGGTGTCGTCTTCGATCACCCGGATGCGCCCGCGCTGGTCGGGCGACAGCCCGAGCACGGCAGCCACTTCGGGGTCGCGGAACGCGCTCGGCCCTTCGGACTGCAACCCGATCTGGCGCAGACGCCCCTGCTGGCCCGAAGTCAGGATGGAGTTGAGGTCAGTTTCGTTGGCTCGCGCCTGGGCAACGGCACGGCGCCCGCGCTCCGCGGGCGCGATACGACCGATGTCACGCATGCACTCCGCCCACTGTTTTGCCGTGCGCACGGTGAGGTCTTTCATCCGGGTGCGCTGAGCCGGGTTCAGGTCCAGGTCGTCGAGCACAACCGGCTGGCAGAGCAGATGGAAGTGCGTGGCGGCGCGGAGGGCCGCGAGATCGGCCAGGATCGTTTCCACGCGCCGGGTCGTGTCGAGGAGTTCGGCCTGGGCGCGGGAATTGTCCCGCAATTCGATGAGCAGTTCTTGGTAGTACGCAAGGGCCGAACGGAGCAGTCGCTTGCGCAAGTGATCCGTACCCGGGCGGTCGGCAAGTTCTTCCTCACTCGCCCGGAACAGTTCGTCCACGGCCCGGCGCGCGAGCACGAGTCGCGCTTCGGCTTCTTCCGCGCGCTGTCGCTCGCGCTGATACAGATCCTCGGCCCGGTGGTGTTCTGCCAGCGTCCGGTCCCGCTCCGCACTTACGAGCGCCGCGCTCAGCAGCGAACCGGCAGTCACGAGGATCAACACTGCGGCGCAGACGAACAAGGTAGACGGGTGGCGCCGAACCCACATGCGGAACCGCTCGGCGAAGCTCGGCGGGCGCGCCAGAATCGGTCGGCGGTCGATGAACCGCTGGAGATCGTCGGCGAACTCCTGGGCGGTCGCATAGCGGTCGGCGGGTTCCTTCCTCAACGCCTTGAGGATGATCGTTTCCAGGCCGGTCGGGATCGCGGGATTGATCGAGAGGAGTGGCTTCGGTTCTTCGTCGGCAATTTGACGCAGAAGTTCGTGCCGGTCGCGCCCCTCGAACGGCGGGTGGAGCGTGAGCAGTTCGTAAAGCGTCGCGCCGAGCGAATAGACGTCACTGCGATGGTCGACAACCCCGCGCCGACCGAGGGCCTGTTCCGGACTGGCATAGCGCAGCGTGCCCAGGAGTTCGCCTGTGGCCGTTAGGCCGCTATCACCGATGACTTGAGCCAGTCCGAAATCGGCAACCCAAAGTTGGCCGCGCGGGTCCAGGAGCAGATTCCCTGGCTTCACGTCGCGGTGAACGACGCCGGTTTGGTGCGCGTATTCGAGCGCGAGGGCCGCTTGCCGGCCGAGTCCGGCGATCCGGTCCCAGTATGCCGGCCCGCCCGACTCGCGTTCGGTCGCGAACCGGGCGAGGGGCGCGGTGCTCATACCCGGAATCGCTTCCGGTGAATCCGTTTTGGGGCGCCGAAGTTCCGCGATCAGCGCCGCGAGGCTCTGCCCCTCGACGAACTGCATTGCGTAGTAGTGAACCCCGCGCTCGCAACCGACCGCAAACACCGGTACGATGTTCTCGTGCCGCAGATTCGCAGCGGCCGTGGCTTCGTTCTTGAACCGCTGAAGTTGCCGGGGATCGACGGCCGCCGCGAACGGCAGCACCTTCAGCGCCACCCGCCGATTCAGGGAAATCTGCTCGGCCTCGTACACCACACCCATGCCCCCCCGCCCCACCTCGCGAATGAGGTGGAAGTCACCGAGGCAGCCGAGAGCGGAGTTCGGAGCGCGGAATTCGGTACGCACCCGAGAAGAAGTGGCACCTTCAACACCGGTTGCCAATTCTGGCGCCCGCAGTCCGCACTCGCGTGCCGGGGCGGTCAGGCGCTCGACTTCGTCATGGTTGGCGAAAAAAGTCGCGAGGTCGTCCCGGAGATCGGGGTAAGCGGCCAGGAACGCGGAGCGGTCCGGTTCCGCACCGGTTTGGTGTGCTTCCAGGTACGCTAGCAGCACTTCATTCAGCCGGTCCTCGCGGCTGGTATCGGCCGGGTTGCGGGTCAAGCGGCGCCCTCCTCCGGTTCACGCAGTAACTCACGGAGCTTCTTCAACCCACGAAAGAGCAGCCCGACCACCGCCGGTCGTGTGCGGCCGACGTGCGTGGCAACATCAGCGACCGAAAGCCCCTTCAGATAATGCAGTTCCACGACGAGCCGCTGATCGTCCGGGAGCCGGCTCAGCGCTCGGGCGAGGCGGAGCAATTCTTCCCCACGAACGGCCCCACCGCTCGGGGACGATTGATCGGCCGCGAGTAAGCACTCCAACCGGGCCGAGGACTGTTCCAGTGCCGCTTCGAGCGAGCGCTCGCGGCTCAGGTCGCGTGCCGCGGTCTCAAACTCGCGTACCACTCCCGCGAGAGTGTTCGCAAGGATCACGCGCAGCCATCCGAGCCACTCGGCTTCCGTGGCACCACGAAACTGCGCCTGATGCGTGTGCGCCTGAAGAATCGTCTGCTGAACAATGTCGGAGGCGTCGAGTTTGGTCCGGAGACGCGCGCCCAAGTGGAGGCGAGCGAGTACCAGGAGGTAGTCGCGGTACCGCCCCAGTGTGCGCTCGTTGGCGTTCTCCGCGTTTTCCACGGTTCCGCGTGCCCTCCTTAGTTGACTAGATGCGGACCCACCGTCCGCGTAGCGCGCAGAGAGCTTTTTCGCCTTGCATCTTTCCGAATATCATTTGATACCCGATCTCGTGCCACCAGATTTTTGGAACGAAAGGCCCGCAGATGTCGAACGTCACGGACAAAAAATGAGTGACCCGCGTTGTGTTCAGACCAGACGCGGCCTTTCTTCAACCCGATACAAGTGGCAACATGAGAACCAACTGAGACTTGGGACGTTGTGCTACACGCGGTTTACTGTGTAGCGCGGTCAAGTCCTGTCCGTGAGGATTCTGGTCTGTAATCTTCTTACCTCCGACCTGCCCGAACGATTGTGCGGGGTGAACCGCAAACCGCTCGGGAACCTGTGAGGCACGCGGATGCGATCCGTTCGGCTGAAGATGACCGAAGTCCCCGGGGTGTTCTGGGGCGACGATAGCCGGGTGTACAAGTTGCAGGTTGGAACCGAGGTGCGGTGCTCGCGGTGCGGGCGGTGGGCACAGACCGTGTTTCGGTGGGGTGAAGAAGGGGTTTGCAGCGCACACGTGCGGGTCGCGTCCCGCACGCGGGTTCGAGTGACGACCACGTTCGCCTGGCGCGTCTACCGCACCGGGATCACGGAACCGCCGGCCGCGATCGTGATGCGCCGGGGCGACGAGTTCGCTGTCGCGGGGCCACCGGAGCGCTGCGGCAAGTACGACAAGTTCATGATGCCGGATAATAACGGGTTCGTGCTGGTTCCGCGGAGCCGCTGGGCCTGGGCATAGCAACGCAAGGAGCACACGATGAGCGACGAAGCCGAGGTACTGACTCTCGAACGGCGGCGCGAACTGTTCGCGGCCGTGGTCGCGGCGCAGGACGAGGGGCTGAGCGTTTGGGACTCGCGGGAGCTGATCGCCCGCCGGTTCGGGGTCGATGTCGAAGTGGTGCGCGCGGTCGAAAACGAGGGCCTCAACCGCAAGTGGCCCCCGTTCGGGAAGGGATGAATGCGCTCGGGTGGGTCAGTAGCTGAGCTGCCCTAATTCCAGTCCGGCGTTCTCGACCCACCGGGAGCATGCGTTCCGCACTCGTCCTCGAGTTTGTGAATCCCGCTCCCCGTGGATGTTCAGTGAGAAGTTGACCCTTTGGCCCTTCGCCAACTTCAATTTCTCAATGGCCGCCGCAACGGACTTGTCCACGTTCTCAGGAACCCAATCGTCGGTTTTACAAAC
Organism: Gemmata sp. SH-PL17; assembly: GCF_001610855.1. Taxonomy (NCBI): domain Bacteria; kingdom Pseudomonadati; phylum Planctomycetota; class Planctomycetia; order Gemmatales; family Gemmataceae; genus Gemmata; species Gemmata sp. SH-PL17. The sequence goes on along the minus strand of NZ_CP011271.1, from coordinate 4,983,126 downwards.
GAGGCGCGGGTACACTTCAACGACCCCACCGACCGATTGGGTCAGCGCACGGCTCAGTGGCGTGCGCACCGGGTACGCTTGAACGCGCTCGTCACCAACGCCATTTTCTGCGTCGTCCGCTCCCTTGTTGTCCTTGAGTGGAGCGACGTAGTCTTCAAATGAAAACGCGCTGTTGTGCCAGATGGTCCGGTGTGTGGGATCACTCGGAACGAACCCGGCGCTCACCAGTGTGCCAATCAGTGCCGAGTCGAGCCAATCGATACAGTTACCGGACGTGCGATCGCGCCCGTAGTGCATTTCAATATGGGCAACAGACCGGCCCTTTTCGGGACGGAGTGATTCGAGAGCGGTTTGGAGTTCCTTCAAATTGAGTGCGTCCGTGTTGAGCGTATTCGGGTCTTTGAACAGTGCTGCCCCATCCACGATCACGACCGCGGCCGAGTTCGGACCGGCGCCGCGATAGAGCCGGCGTTGGAGTTCCGTGGTGATGGGAGCCACGGCAAACGTCTTGCTCACGACTGCTTGCGGAAGCTTCTTGGCCGGTTCTTTGGCGGCCGGCCCCGGTTGCGGAGGAGGTGCGACGGAGGGCGGTTCCGCGCTCGACCGCAACCCGAGTGCCAGAACGCAGCACACGATCGCCGCACCGATCCCCAAGTTAAGCACTTTCTTCGCGAGCGTCATTCGGATCTCCTGCTTTGCGAGTTCGAGCACCGAAGCCGCAACGAGCGGGCGGCTTGTGGTTGCAAAGGCGACCGCGGCGCGCGTTGTTGCGGTCACAAAAGAAGGTGAAACCGCCAGTGCCACCGGAGCGAGTACGGAAAGCGACACGCCGTGCCGAGTTAGTCGGTCGGCGAGTTTGTCCTTGGCGCGCGCCACGCGACTGGCGACCGTGCCCACCGGCCACCCGAGCCGCCGCGCCGCTTCCGCGTGAGTTAGCCCCTCAAAGAAACACTGGAGCACGAGCGCCCGATACGGCTCCGAGAGGCGATCGAGTTCTTCTTGGAGCACGCGGTCGAGGTTCTGGTCCGGAACGAGGCCGGCACAGCAGGTAGTGCATCAAGGTCCGTGGTCGAAACAGTCGGCAACACGCGCCGGCGGGCGGCCCGATACGCGACCCGGCGGGTCACGCGGAACAGCCATCCCGTCACCGATCCCAAGCGCCGACGGTCGGCGCTTGTCGGGCTAAAGCCAGAAACACGGCTTGTGCGGCATCTTCGGCCGCGTGGTGATCGCCCAGTACCCCTTTGCACGCGCGCAGCACCAGCCCGGCATGGCGCCAGACAAGTAACTCGAACGCTCCCGCGTCGCGGTCGTTCACGAACCGGGCGAGCAACTCGGCATCGGTCGGTTCGGCCAGTTCCGAGCGGGTAGCGGCAAGAATTCGGCTCGCGGGGTAGGACATCGGAGGCTCCTTACTCATTCAGTACTTTTTTCCAGGCAGGCAAACGTGTCTGGATCGGAAGTGGCGGCTGGTTTAACCTTTAGGTCGGCCTCCGAGGACGACCGATGAAGAAGGCGAAGACCGCGGAGCCAACGATCACCCGCGACCTGACGCCCGAGCGGGCCGCGTGCCCGTACTGCGGGCGGCCCATGTGGGCCGATTATGCGGCCCGCCGCACGGTCCACACCCTGACCGGTGTGACCCGTTTGAATCTGACCGTTCGCCGGTGCCGGACCGCGGCGTGCGCCGGTTACAAGAAGCCGTACCGGCCCGAGGCCGAGGGCTCGTTCGCGCTGCCCCGGCACGAGTTCGGGCTCGACGTGATCGCCCTGATCGGGCGCCTGCGGTACGCCGAGCACCGGTCCGTGCCCGAGATCCGGACCCACTTGGTCGCCCGGAACGTGTCGGTGTCCGAGCGCACCGTGACCAACCTGCTGGACCGGTACGACGAGTTGCTCGCCACGTCCCTGACCGACGATCACCGGGTCCAGAAGGTGCTGGCCGCCCAGGGCAAGGTGATCCTGGCCCTCGACGGGCTCCAACCGGACGTCGGGCGCGAGGTGCTGTGGGTGATCCGGGACGTGCTCAGCGGCCAGATCCTGCTGGCTAAGAGCCTGCTGTCGGCCCGGAACCAAGATCTGGCGGCCCTGCTGTCAGCGGTGAAGGGGGCGTGCGGGGTGCCGGTCGCCGGGGTCATCTCCGACGGCCAGCACTCGATTCGCAAAGCCGTGGCGCGGGCGCTCCCCGGTGTGCCCTACCAGCTGTGCCAGTTCCACGACCTGCGGGAGGCCGCGAAGCCCATTTATGAGGCCGATCGGCACGCCAAGGTGGCACTCAAGAAGAAGGTCCGCGGGGTGCGCCAGATCGAGCGCCAGGTCGAGGGGCGAACCGATCCCGAGGCCGGCGCGGTGCGCGGGTACTGCTCGGCGGTACGGAGCGCCATCACCGACGATGGGCGGCCCCCGCTGGACGCGTCGGGGCTCAAGTTGCACGCCCGACTGAGCGCGGTCGCCGGGAGCCTGGGGCGGGTCAAGGCCAAGGGGGCGCGCCGCCCGAGCTGACGCGCCTGGAGAGGATCCTCCGGGGCGCCCTGAGCGCGGCGGGTGGGGCGTTCGCGCCGTTGTACCTGGCGTTCGGGTGGGTGCGCCGGGCGGCCCACATCCTGGGCCAAGTCGAACTCAAGGGGGCCGTCGTTCGGAGCCAGTTGAGCGGGCTGCTGGGCGCGATGGCGCGGCACCGGGGGGCGGTCGGCGACCTGAGCGGGGCCGTGGATCAGTTCGTGAAGGTGAGCCGGAGCTACTGGCCCGGGCTGTTCGCGTGTTACGACACGCCCGGGGTGCCACGGACCAACAACGACCTGGAGCGGGCGTTCGGGAGCCACCGGTATCACGAGCGCCGGGCCACCGGGCGCAAGGGCGCCAGCCCGTCGCTGGTGCTGCGGGGCGCGGCCAAGTTGATCGCCGGGCTGGCGACCCGGTCACGCGAGGTGACGGCGGCCGACCTAGTGCAGCCTAATTGCTGACCGTTTGCGAATCCGGTCGGGGTCGTATGTTGTCGGGATGAACAAGCCCCGTAAATTCGTCCGCACGCTCACGGCCGCCGAGCGGCGGGCGTTGGAGCGAGGCCGTAAGTCGGCCGATGCGTTCACCGTCCGCCGGTCGCAGATCCTGTTGGCGAGTGCCGGGCGGATGGGGCCGGCCGAAGTCGGGCGGGTGGTCGGGTGTACCGCCCAAGCGGTCCGCAACGCCGTCCGGGCGTTCGAGACCGACGGCCTGGGATGCTTGGGCGCCAAGTCGCATGCCCGCAAGGATCCCGGCCGGGTATGGGACCGGGGGCGGGACGAGGACCTCAAGGATCTACTCCACCGCCGGCCCCGAGAATTCGGCAAGCCGACGAGCCTGTGGACCCTGGCGTTGGTGGCCGAGGTGTGCCACCAGAAGGGATGGACGCCCCGGGTGCTGTCGGTCGAGCCGATCCGACAGGCGTTGAAGCGTCTCGGGGTCGGGTGGAAGCGGGCCAAGCACTGGATCACCAGCCCGGACCCCGAATACGTCAAGAAAAAAGGCGTCGGGACCGGCTGATCGCTGAGGCGGCGAAGCATTCGGACTGGGTGCTGGGCTTTCAAGACGAGTGCTGGTGGACGCGACTGGCCCAGCCCGATCTGTTCGCCTGGACGACCTCCGGCCCGCTCCGGCTCGGGGCAACGCCCGGGATCCGAAGGGCGGCGGGCCCGAGCCGGTGGCGTGCTATGGGGTGCTGCGGGCCGACACGGGCGGGATGATGCTGCGGTTCTGCGACGGGCGCCCGGTAAGTGCCACCACCGAGGCGTTCCTGGGGTGGGTGTGCGAGGTGCTGGCGACCGAGGGGAAGGCGGTGTTGGCCCTGGTGTGGGACAACGCCGCGTGGCACGTGAGCCGGCGCGTGCGGCGGTGGATCGAGGCCCACAACCGGCGGGTCCGGCGAGCGAAGACCGGGTGCCGGATCCGGGTGTGCGGACTTCCCGTGAAGGCCCCGTGGCTCAATCCGATCGAACCCAAGTGGGTCCACGGCAAGCGGGCCATCGTCGAGCCCGACCGGAAACTTACCGCCGCTGAGGTACGGCAACGAGCGTGCGACTACTACGGCTGCACGCTCCACCCCACATTGCCAAAACCTCAGCCATGATCCTGCACTAGCCGGTGCGGATCGGGCCGCGTGGAAGCAGTTGCGGGCCGAATTGGAGACCCGGCGGGTCGAGCGGAGGCGATTCCGGCGCGACCCCGACGGGTACCTGAAAGCCCTCGAAAACAAGCTCATCCAGTCACGTTTGCCGGCCTAGCCCTTTTTGAACTTGCTCCAGTTCGTAAATTCGGGGTTCTCAACCGTGTCATCGGCTGGCGCCGGGCCACCGAAGGCGAGCACCACGACCGAAGCGAGGGCAGCGGCACGCATCGGGCATCTCCTTGTGAAGCGGGTGGAAATCTCAATCTAAATCGTCTCGGGCGAGAAAGCGTTCCAATTCCGCAGGCGGTAGCCCGGATACGCCTTCCTTGTGCGGTGTGAATCCGACGGAGTTGATGACCCGGCGCCCGGTCGGATCGGGTGATTCGATCACCGCCTTGTGCAGCACGCCGAGCGGATTCCCGGTGCCTGGATCGAACGGCAACTGGCTGTTGTTCACGACCACAATAAAGGATTCGCCGTGGGGCAGTCTAACTTCCGTGATAAATGGCGCGAGTTCGGCTTCGCCCGCGGGGAACATCGGATTGTGGGCCGCGAGGTACTCGATTAGCGCTACCCCAGCACGCACGGCTGCTGCGGTAGCGTCCGCGATCCAGAACCGGCTCCGCACGCGGGTCGGCTCGTAGCCCAGTACGAGCAGCGACGCCGGCGGCGCGCCGTCGCGGTGGAACTTGGAACTCACCTGTTGATCGAACCGCCCGAACCGTTCTGGTACGAATGCGACCGGGAACGCGGTCACCATCTCCACCATGGCGTGCCGCAATTCGCGTGAGTTCACCTTCCGCGCGAGGCGCAGAAGTGCGAACCCGGGTTGATCGAGTCCCGAGCGCCACACGCGGCGGAACGCTTCTGGTGCGGTCGCGAGCACGTCGTCGGGGTCCAACAGAAGCGATTCTGTCACGCGATGCGCCTCCGGCGACACGCGGCCATGTAACTCGCCTCAAGTTCTACAGGAACGAAGTAATCCGCGATCAACCGGAGGGGCATCGTCGGGAGCGCGTCGCCGACGTTGAACTGATTCACCCAGACGTCGATCTCTGGGTGCGTCTCACGAATTACAGGACGGTACGATGCTGCGTAGAGTGGAGGATCGGGAGCTAATCGCAGGTCATCGGGCATCTTCATCAAACGCACGATCTCGTCGTGTAAATTCGCCCGGCGCTCGGTCACGACGTCAACGATGAGAACGCTGATACCTTCGTGCAAGTAACTCGCGACCTTCGTGGCGAACGCTCGTCGCGTATCGTCATCGTCCTTGTTCCCCGGGCTAATCAGCTCGATGGCAGCAACGAGGTGTCGCCCGCCGTACTCCCGGAACACGAGCACCTCGAACCGGTCCGGAAATGTCGCCGGTACTGCAACGGCAGGAGGTGGTTGCCACCCCGAATGCTTCGATGTGGCCGAACCATTGCTCCCCGGTGAGTGGCGGAGCGTAGCGATGTCGATTTCAAACCCGCTCCCCAGCTTCAAGTGCTCGCGCACCTGGAACTCGCGCGGAACGGTTTGTGTCAAGCTATCGGCAATCGAACCGGCCCAAACCGCGAGGACCGTGTTCCACTGGATTGTGTCGGTAACCGGTGAGCGGAAGTGGTCGAGCAGCGGCATTTGTGGTTCTCCCCGTCTTGGGCCATCTTACCACAGCGCCCGCACTTTGTTCCGCTTGGGGCGGGTGCGTAAAATGCCGCGTGCCACTTCACCGAGCAAGGACACCCATGACCGGTACCCGACCCACGTCGCTCAAAGAACTCCGCGAAAGCGGCTGGCAATCCAAGTCCGTCAAACATGAACTCCGCGACAACTACCTCGCGGCCCTCCAGAGCAGCGAACCATTGTTTCCCGGGATCGTCGGCTACGACGACACGGTGGTTCCCGAAATCAGCATCGCGGTGCTCGCGGGCCACGACATGCTGTTCCTGGGCGAGAAGGGGCAAGCGAAGAGCCGACTTATGCGGGCGCTCGTGCGCTTCCTCGACGAGTACGTTCCGTACCTCGATCTTCCCGGGTGCCCGGTCCACGAAGATCCTTTTAACCCTCTCACCCGGGCCGCGAAAGAGTACGTTGCGAACACACCCGAGGACCAGATCCGGATCGCGTGGTGGCACCGCACCGACCGCTACGCGGAGCGCCTCGCTCCGGGCACGAAGTTCGCGGACGTGATCGGCGAAATTGACCCCGCGAAGCTCGCGGCCGGCACCAGCATGGCAGCGGAAGACGCGCTGCACTTCGGGCTGATCCCGCGCATGCACCGCGGGATTTTCGCGATGAACGAGATCCCGGAACTGGACGAACTCATCCAGGTCGGGTTGTTCAACATTCTCGAAGAGCGCGACGTCCAGATCCGCGGGTACCCGATCCAGTTCGATCTCGACGTGCTGATCCTCTTCAGCGCGAACCCCAGCACGTTCAACCGCTCGGGCAAGGTGATTCCCCAACTGAAGGACCGCATCGGGTCGCTGATTCAGACGCACTACCCGCGCGAACGCGCGCTGGGCATCGAGATCATGGAGCAGGAGGCGCGCCCGGACGCGAGCGGGGTGTTCGTCCCGTATTTCATGAAGGAGATCATCGAGCAAATCAGCGTGAGCGCGCGGAAGAGTAAGTACGTGGACCACGCGAGCGGCGTGAGCGCGCGGTTCAGCATTGCGAACTACCGCACGATGGTCGCGAGCGCGCGGCACCGCGGGGTGCGCCTGGGCGAATCGCCCGCCGTTCCGCGTATCAGTGACTTGGGCCACCTCCCCACTTCGTCGCTCGGCAAGCTCGAACTCGACCTGATGGGTTCGCACCAAATGGGTGAGAAACAGGTGCTCGAAGCGATCATCGCGGACGCGATCCGCACAGTGTTCGAGGAGTACGTGGAGGCACACGGCCTGGAAGAGATCGCCGACGTGTTCTCGAAGGGTGTGAAGATCGAGGTCGGCGACATGCTGCCGAGCGCGGAGTACGCGAAGCGCCTGAAGCGCGTGCCGAAGGCATGGGAGAAGGCGTTTGAGGTGAACGCGGGTGCGAGCGACGCGGTGCGCGCTAGTTGTGTGGAGTTCGTGCTGGCCGGGCTGTACGCGAGTGACCGTATCAGTCGCGCCACGCGGCACGGTCGCATGACCTACGAGACGTGATGCCGTTTACGGATCGCGGAGCGTGGGTAAGACGCAACAGAGACGGCCGGCGTCGGTCGGTTGGTGTACACTGTGGGAGCACCCACAACACCATTCGGCCGGCGCCGGCCGTTTGCCTTTCGGAGTTCCGCTCATGCCCGCGACCGCGACACAGACCGTCGCCGACCGCTATACCGCTACGTTCGCTGGATCGAAGCGCCGGTTTGAAACGGCTAAGGGCGTTTTCCCCACCGGTGTGACGCACGACGCCCGCATGATGGACCCGTTCCCGGTGTACATCACGCACGCGAAGGGCGCGCACAAGTGGGACGTGGACGGGCACCAACTCACCGATTACTTCGTCGGCCACGGCTCGCACCTGCTCGGTCACTGCCCGGATGACGTGGTGAAGGCCGTACAGGACCAGATGGCGCGCGGAACTCACCACGGGGCCTGCCACGACGCGGAAATCGAGTGGGGGCAACTCGTTCGCAAGCTGATCCCCAGTGCGGAGCGCGTGCGGTTCACCGGTAGCGGAACGGAAGCGACTCTTATGGCGCTCCGACTGTCGCGCCTCTACACAGGAAAGGGGAAGCTCCTCAAGTTTCACGGGCACTTCCACGGGTGGCACGACTACGTCACCGTTTCTGCCGACCCGCCCTACGATGCGCCGGGCGTGCCCGGGGTGCCGGACGACGTGGCCGCTCACTGTGTGGCGGTACCGCCGAACGATCTCAATCGCGTCGAGGACGCGATCAAGGCTGATTCGCAAATCGGCGCCGTGATTCTCGAACCGACGGGTGGGCACTGGGGGGCCGTGCCGATTCGGGGCGAGTTTTTGAAGGGTTTGCGCGAGATCTGCACACGGCACGGCCGGCTCCTCATTTTCGACGAAGTGATTACCGGCTTCCGCGTGTCTCCGGGCGGGGCGCAAGCGTTCTACGGTATCACGCCCGACCTCACCGCGATGGCGAAGATCCTCGCGGGCGGGTTACCAGGCGGGTGCCTGGGCGGGCGCGCGGACATACTCGCGTACATCGAGCCGCGCCCGGGTAAGCCCAAGATGAAGCACCCCGGCACTTACAACGCGAACCCGCTCTCGGCGGCGGCTGGTGTCGCCGCACTGAGTCGCGTTGCGACCGGTGAGCCGTGCGACCGGGCCAACCGCGCCGCGACCCGGCTCCGCAACAAGCTCAACGAACTGTTCGCCGCGCGCGAGTGGCCGTGGGTCGCTTACGGTGACTTCAGCATGGTTCGTGTGCTGCCAGGGTACACCGGTCCGCGCCCGAGTACCGCGGCCGGCGTTAACGATGGGCTGGTTCCGTTCGACGGCGATGTGAACAAGCTCGACGGCCCGAAGAATATGAAGCTGTACCACGCGATGCGCCAGGCCATGCTGCTCAACGGTGTGGATTGGTGGGGTTTCGCGGGCATGACCTGTTGCGACCACACCGACGCGGTCGTCGACCACACGGTCGCCGCGTTCGAGGCGAGCCTGGAAGCGCTGACCGCCGAAGGACTGGCCTAGCGGTTGAGTGCGGGATGAACCGAAGATTACGCGGATTAAGACAAATGATGGAGATTCACCCATTCGTTGCTTGATCCGTGTAACCTGCGCGACCCGCGGCTCTGCTCCGTTCGGATATGCGTGTGCGGCGCGCGAAGGGCGCGCGAAAGTTTGAACTGTCCTCTCGCTTTTCTCCGCGCGCTCGCGCACGATGGTAAATAGCTGCCTCCCCACATGCTCCCGCCAAAGACCCCGAACCCAAACGCTGCCACATGACGCCGTTCAGTCGTCGCACCTTCCTGCGATCGTCCGCCGGCGGGCTGGCGTCCGCGCTCGTCGCCGGACACAGCTCGCACTCCGCCGAAAATGTTGACGTCGCGCCGCCCCCGCGTCGGGTCGGCGGGCCGGTTCCGATGACCCTCGTGCCGCAAGACACGCTGTTTCTGACGTGGCAGCGCGACCCGACGACCACGATCACCGTGCAGTGGGTCGGGCCGGAGACACCAGAGCCGACACCCCTCCGCATCGTGCCGCGTGACGGGGATCTGTGGAAAACCGGCACGGCGGAACAGAAGCCGTTCGGCCCCACGGACCTGAAGGTTCACCGCTGCGAGTTCACCGGGCTTCAGCCCGGAACGGAGTACATGCTCCAGGTCGGCAAGAACGCGCTCGCGTACCAGATCGGGTGGCGGACGGAATCGTACCGGTTCCGCACGATGCCCGCGAAGGCCACCGACACGTTCCAGTGGGTGTCCGGCGGCGATTGCGGCACCGGGCCGCACGCGATCGGTACGAACATTGTCGCGGCCAAGCAGGAGCCGTACTTCGCGTTTATTGGCGGCGACCTCGGGTACGACAACGGCACCTCGGCGAAGACCGCGATCCAGTTCTTGCAGAACTACGCGAAGCACATGGTCGACCCGAAGGGGCGGCTCATTCCGATGGTCACGTGTCTCGGGAACCACGAAGTGCGCGGGGGGTACAAGGGCAAGCGCTCCGACGCAACGTACTACTTCCCACTGTTCGACGGGCTGTACAAGGACACCACCTACGGCACGCTCGACTTCGGGGATTACCTGAGTCTCGTGCTGCTCGACAGCGGCCACGTGTCGCCGATCGGTGGCGAGCAATCCGACTGGCTCGCCACCGCACTGGCGGAGCGCGAGGGGCGCCCGCACCTGATCGTCGCGAACCACGTCCCGGCGTACCCGTCGTTCCGCGACCCCGCGACCGCAAAGACCGGCGCGCTCGGTACGGGCGAGGCGAACCGGATTCACTGGTGCCCGCTGTTCGAGAAGTACGGTGTGGACGCGGTTCTGGAGCACCACGATCACACGTTCAAGCGCACCCACCCGTTGAAGGACGGGCTGAGGGACAAGTACGGCGTCCCCTACCTGGGTGACGGCTCCTGGGGGCAGTTGCGGAAGCCGGGAACTCCAGAGAAGCGACCGTACCTCGCCTCAGTGGGGCACGCCTATCACATGACCGTTCACCGACTCGAGGGCGAGCAGCGCTATCACGTCGCGCTCGAAGAGAGCGGACGGGTGGCGGACGTGTACGGCACCTTCGGCAAGCGCCCCGCGAAGCGGGGGTAACGGTAGCCGAACCTGGTGTGCGAAGTAAGGGGAGGTAAGTACCTCTCCTTTGCAGTTGACGACGGCGCATCGTTCGCTCGGGAAAGAACTCGCTAAACAAGCGAGCGCCGTTGTCTGATGTAGCAGGGCAACGAATATTACCGCCGCGAGCACTGGACCCGGGCGATCGCCCCGTTGTTCCGGTACAATCAACTCCAAATAACAACACACAAACCTCGGACGTGTTTACGAAACATGATCGCGACCTCTCCGACTGCCTCCACCGCTATTTCGGCCGCTGACCACGTGAAACTCGTGTCGCGGATGAAGGCCATCGTCGGCAACGACAATGTGCTCACCGCAGCAGCGGACATGGCCGCTTACGAGTGTGACGGCTTCACCATCGCGAAGACCAAACCGAACGTCGTTGTGTTCCCGACTTCGACCGAACACATCGTCGGCATCGTGAAGGCGTGTAACGAACTCGGTGTGTCGTTTCTCGCGCGGGGGGCGGGGACGAGTCTCGCGGGCGGGTGCGTGCTCGTCGGCGGGGGCGTTATGATCGCGCTCGCTCGCATGAAACGCATCCTCGAAGTCAACGTCCGCGATCGCTACGCGGTCGTCGAACCGGGCGTCGTAAACGTGTGGCTCACCAACGCGCTCAAGCCGCACGGCTTGCACTACGCGCCCGACCCGAGCAGTCAGGGCGCTTGCACGATCGGTGGGAACGTTGCGACCAACTCCGGTGGGCCGCACACGCTGAAATACGGCGTCACCGTGAACCACATTCTCGGCGTCGAACTCGTGCTTCCAGACGGGCGCGTGGTGACGTGTGGCGGACCGACCGAGGACGGTACCGGGTACGATCTGACCGGCGCGATCGCGGGGAGTGAGGGGACGTTCGGCGTGGTGTCGAAGGTCTGGGTGCGGCTCACGAAGAATCCCGAGGCGTACCGCACGCTGCTCGGTATCTTCGAGACCATCGACGACGCCACGAGCACCATTAGCGACATCATCGGGGCTGGGATCGTGCCTGCGGCGCTCGAGTTACTCGACAAGACGATGCTCTCCGCGGTCGAAGCGGCGTTCAAGTTTGGATTCCCGCTCGACGCGGAAGCCGTCGTCATTATGGAAGTGGACGGCCTCGCGGCGGGGCTTCAGGACGAGGCGGACCGGATCGAGGTCATCGCGAAGAAGAACCGGGCACGCGAGGTGCGCAAGGCGAACACCGAGGCCGAACGCCTGGCGCTGTGGAAGGCGCGCAAACAGGCGTTCGGCACCATCGGGCGGTTGGGGTACCCGAGTTACTGTACCCAGGACGGTGTGGTTCCGCGGACAAAGCTTCCGGAGATCATGCGGCACATTCAGGCCACCGCGAAAAAATATGGCCTGGGTATCTGTAACGTGTTCCACGCGGGAGATGGGAACGTTCACCCCATTTTGATGTTCGACGAACGCGACCCGGCGCAGGTACAAAAGGTATTAGACGCGAGCCACGAGATCCTCGCGGAGTGCATCAACCTGGGCGGGAGTGTGACCGGCGAACACGGGATCGGCGTCGAGAAAATCGACTTCATGCCACTGATGTTTACCCCCGACGATTTGCATTACATGGTGCGGTTGCGCACCGCGTTCAACCCGGACGGGCGGTGCAGCCCCGGGAAGTTGCTACCGACAGCCGGGGGCTGTTCGGAACCGTCGATCGGCGTCACGCAAACCAAACCCGCCCGCCGCGCGGCGGTGTAATGCGGGCGCGGGTTCCGCGTCAATACGTGAGGGAGTTATGATTTTTGGAATCGAGGTCGGGCTGGCGATTTTCGGTATTCTCGCGCTCGTGCGCGGGAGAATGACCATGTCGAAGGGGAAAGTTGTTGTAGGGGTACCCGCGCGCCTGCTGGGACTCGTGGCTCTTACCCCGCTGCCGGTGGCGCTCGTGGTGATTCTTTTGTACACGATTGCCCAGGGCGGTGCCGATCCCGAGAAGTTCGCCCAAGATCAACGGCTCACAATCGCTCTCATCGAGGCTGGAGTAGTGATCTCGATTGCTGTGTTCGTGTTTGTGGTCGGGGCAATGATTGGTGTCAGTCCGGTAGAAGTCGCGCGGCGCGAGCGTAAGGGCCGGTACGAGGAGGACGAGTACGACGATCGCGGTGACTACGACGACCGTGAACGCACTCGGGACAGGGACAATCGCGACGAAGACGGCGATTGGGAACGCAAATCCAAGAATCGCTAGATATTACGATTCGCCCGGGGCCGGTGACGGAAATAAGTGTTGCGCGCTTGAGCCAAATACAAGTGCGCAACACTGAATCGGGTTGGCACGAAACGTTGTCGCGCGTTTATTCGTACCGTTCTGTGTTCTATAGTTGCGCGATCGTTTTTTTGCTGCCGCGCGAGAACCCGCTCCCCGGTTCCGCGAAGACCCAACCTCGCCGGAAGGAAACCTTCTGGTTCGCCCCTCGCGTTGAGAGTCACGCATGGAATCGCCGCGCGTCGTGCTTTCACTTTCGGACAGTGGCAGTGCTGCGCCGCGCACGTGGGCGTCCGCGTGTCACTTGCGCATCGGCCGGTTACCGGAGCTGGAAGTTTCTGTTGACGACCTTTCGGTGAGTCGGCTCCACGCCGAAGTGTACCTGGCCGACGAGGGCTGGGTGGTCCGCGACCGGGGCAGTTCCAACGGGACCATTTTGAACGGCGTGCGGATCGGCCGGACCCCTCAGCCGGTAAAAATTAGCGACGCGATTCAGATCGGGAACCTGCATTTCAAAGTCGAACACGTTCACGTGCGCCCGGTAACGGTTCGGCTCGGCAATAAGACGGTCCAGGTCGAGGCGGCGGCCCGGCGCCAGGCGGGACCGACCGAGTTCGACCCGCCCCAGGACGCGATGTCGCGCGACCTGAAGAGCTTCTTCCGGCTCGTGCGCGGCGCGCACCGGCTGTCGGAAACGGGGCGCGTGAGTGACGCGCTCCAGGCGGTGCTGGACGGCGCGGTCGCGTTCTTCGGCGCGCGCCGCGCGGGCCTGTTCCTGCTCGACGAGGTGACGGGGCAACTCGCGGTCCGGTACTTTTCGGCTTCTTCGGGCGGACTGATTCCCGCGCGGGCGCCGAGTAAGACGCTGGCGACGCTCGCGTTCCGCCGGCGACAGTCCCTGTTGTTTAAGGACCGGACCGAAGCCGCGAAGTACCAGGCCGAAAGCGCCGTTCGTGGGGACGTGAACTCGATCATGTGTCTGGTACTCCGCGCGCCGGACCGCGAGTTCGGGGTGCTCCAGTTCGACCGCGCGCTGGAGACCGAGCCGTTCACCGAAGCCGATTTGAACCTCGCCGACACATTGGCCGATGCGATCGCGCTGGGCGTGGACCGGCAGCAACTCGTCGAGCGGAACCGCGCGCTGTTCGTGCAAACGGTGACGGCCCTCGCGCAAGCCGTGGAAATGCGCGACGAGTACACAGGGAACCACACCCAGCGCGTGACCACTTACGCACTGATGCTGGCCGAGGAAATGGGGTTGCCCGAGGACGAGCGCCGGCAGTTACAGGTCGCGACCCTGCTACACGACATCGGCAAGATCGCGATCGACGACCAGGTGTTGCGGAAACCCGGCCGGTTGTCGGACCACGAGTTCGCGACGATGAAGACGCACGTGCTGCGCGGGACCGAGATCGTGCAGATGATTCCTGGGCTGGCGTGGGCGCTGCCGGTCGTTCGCGGGCACCACGAGCGCTGGGACGGGCGCGGGTACCCGGACGGGCTGAAGGGCGAGGCGATCCCGCTGTCGGCCCGCGTCGTCGCGGTGGCCGATGCGTTCGACGCGATGACCTCGGACCGCCCGTACCGCGCGGGGATGCCCGCGCCGCGGGCGTTCGCCGAGCTGCAGGCCGGGTCGGGAACGCACTTCGACCCCCAGTGCGTAGAAGCGTTCGTCCGCATCCGTCCGCAGCTCGAAGTGCTGCTGGAGCGCGAGGCCGCCGAGCGCCGGAACGCGGCGAGCGGGGACCACACGCTCTCGCGCCAGGAGATCGAGCGCGAGCGCGCCGCGGCACTCGCGGACCCCACCGCCTCGACGCTCCGGAACGCCTTCGCGGACAAGGCGCCGACGGACCGGCTCTGAACGCATTTCCGTCGGACGACCCAAGTTCGGGCCGTTTGACGACCGCGCGTGACGCGGTTCATACAACATTACGGTTGCCTTCCCACCCTCCCGGGCACTCCCGCAACCGTGGCTAATTCCATCACCCTCGACTCATTCGGCCCGTTACCCGTCGAGCGCCCTGCGAGCGTCGCGGAACTGTGCGACCTCGTGAAACGCGCGCGCGCGGCGAAACACGGGCTGTACCCCATCGGTGGGCGCACCACGCTCGATTTCGGGCTCCCGCCGATCAAGCCGGGTGTCGCGTGCGACACGAGCGCCCTTTCTGGTGTGATCGATTACCCCGCGCGCGACATGACGATCACTGCGCGCGCCGGAACCACAATCGCGGCGCTCCAGGCAGAACTGGCCGGGGAAGGGCAGTGGCTTCCGATCGACGTACCGTTCCCGGACCGCGCCACGCTCGGCGGCGCGGTCGCGGTGAACGCGAGCGGTCCGCGGCGCTTCGGTCACGGTACGCTCCGCGATTACGTGATCGGCATCTCGTTCGTCAGTGACGACGGTGTGGAAGTCAAGGCCGGCGGGCGCGTGGTGAAAAACGTGGCCGGCTACGACCTGATGAAGCTCCAAATCGGAGCGCTCGGCACACTCGGTGTTATCACGCAACTTACGCTCAAGGTGAAACCGAAGCCAGAAGCATCCACCGTGGTTGCTTTGGGCTGTGACGCTGCTGCGCTCGGTGCCGTTCTCGATCGACTGGCCGCGTCCAAGACCCGACCCATTGCGGTCGAACTCTTGAACGCGGCCGCGTGGCGCGAAACGCGCATTGGTGCCCCTGTGACCGCGCCGTGGGTGATTGTCGTTGGCTTTGAGGAGAAGGCCACAGCGGTGCGCTGGCAGGTCGAGACCCTGGTCGACGAACTGAAAGCCGTTTCGGTACGCGATGTGACTGAACTGCCCGACACATCCATCTTCGACGCGCTGACGGCGTTACAACTGAGGGCCGAGTCGCGGTTCCTCGGAAAACTCTCCGTGCTGCCGAGTAAACTGGCCGATACGATCCTTAAATTGCCGAGCGATTCTCTCGTTCACGCGCACGCGCTGAACGGTGTCGCGTGGGTCCACAGTGACGAAGTGCTTCCCGAAAGCGCAACCGTTCGACGGTGCCCCGCGGAGCGCAAGATGGCTCTCCAAGGCGAGGGGCCGGTGCCGTCGAGTTGGGAGCTGATGCGGCACGTCAAGCAGACACTCGACCCGGATAACGTGTTCAACCCCGGCCGTCTTTTCGGGGACGTGTGATGAACCTCGCGACCTCGACTCGGATTCCGCTCTTGTACGCTCGGGCGCGTCGGCTTCGGGGTGATATGAACTCGGCAGAGCGGATTCTGTGGAACGAGTTGCGGAACCGGCGCTTCGCCCGAGCGAAGTTCCGTCGGCAACAGCCGCTCGATTGGTACGTTGCCGATTTCTTTTGTGCGGCGAGCCGCCTTGTGATCGAGTTGGACGGCGATTCTCACATGGGCAAAGAAGACCGTGACGCCGTGCGCCAGTTATACATCGAGTCTCACGGCATTCGTGTGATCCGCTTCTGGAACTCGGAAGTATACTGCGAGTTAGGATGGGTTCTCGATTGCATCGCCCTTGCACTCGATCATGCCGCATCGCCGAGTTCACAAGAAGTGAGTTTGAAACCGAGATAGACGTTCTTCTTGCCCTCTCCCCTTGCGGGAGAGGGTGGTCGGCGCTTCGCCGACCGGGTGAGGGGTTGCTTCCCGAGTGTGGCGCCCACCCCTCACCCGTCTCGCAAAGCCTCGACACCCTCTCCCGCAAGGGGAGAGGGCAAAACCGAAGGCCCCCGACGACACCAACCACTGTAAACTTCACATGGCCGCGACCACTCCCGATCTGGCCGACTCCGAAGCGCATCGGACGTCGCTGCCCATTCTCTCCGCGAACGTGCCCGCTGCGACCGCGACCGGCGGGCCGATCCCTGCGCCGCCGCACACTTGCGGTTCTGGGTCGCACGGGCCGAACATCGATTACGAACTCGTTCTCGATTGCGTCCACTGCGGGCTGTGTACCGCGAGTTGCCCGACCTACGTGGAAACGTCCAACGAGGCGGACTCGCCGCGCGGGCGCATCTACCTGATGCGCGGCGTGATCGACGGGGCGCTCAAGCTCGATAATGACGTGAAGCAGCACCTCGACCTGTGCCTCAACTGTCGCGCGTGCGAAACCGCGTGCCCGTCCGGGGTGCAGTACGGGCGGCTCATCGAGCCGTTCCGCGAGTTCATGAACGAACTCGAACCGGGGCGCCAGGTGCAATCGCTCAACGCGCTCCAGAAGCTCCTGCTGTTCCACGTGTTCCCGTACCGGTGGCGGAACCGGTTGTCGCTCGCCCCGGCCCGGTTGATGCAGTGGACCGGCCTCGACTGGCTCGCCGAAAAAAGCGGCCTGATGGGACTGGTCCCGCAATCGCTCCGCAGCATGAAGCAGATGCTCCCGGTGTTGAAGCCACACTACGGGCAGTTACCGGAGGTGCTGGAACCGATCGGTAAGCGGCGCGCGCGAGTCGCGCTGTTCCTGGGCTGCGTCGCGGACTCTCTCTATCCCGACACGAACTACGCGACCGCTAAGGTGCTCCAGGCGAACGGCTGCGAGGTGTGGATCCCGCGGAGCCAGGGTTGCTGCGGCGCGCTGCACTACCACTCCGCGGAAGAAGCCCCGGCCCGTGCTTTCGCGGCTGCGAACTGTGAAACATTCGGCGCGAATGATGCGGAAAAGTTCAAGTCGCTCGACGCGATCATTACCAACGCGGCCGGCTGCGGGTACCAGCTCAAAGACTATGCCCACATGATGCACAACACGCCCGAGGCGGAACCTGCGGCACGGTTCCAGAGCAAAGTGCGCGACGTGAGTGAGTTCCTGATGGAACTCGGCCCTGTGAAGCCCACGCACGCACTGAACATCAAGGCGACGTACCACGATGCTTGCCACCTGCGGCACGCGCAGCAGGTCTTCAAACAACCGCGTGCGCTCCTCGAAATGATTCCGGGGTTGGAACTGATTCCACTTCCTGAAAGTGAGCTCTGTTGTGGTGCGGCGGGGAGCTACAATCTGACGCAGCCCGAAATGGCCGACCGGCTCGGCAAGCGGAAGACCTCGAACATCGCCGCGACTGGTGCGAAGGCGCTGTTCACGGGCAACGTCGGCTGCCTGATGCAGATCACGCGACACTTGAAGGCGCTCGACCCGGACGTGTGGTGCGCGCACCCGGTTGACGCGCTGTGGGCGAGCTACAGCGGCGAAATGCCGAAGGAACTGGAAGGGTGAGATTCGGACGAGCGGAACTACGGTTTGGGAGCTAACAACTCGTCTGGGACCGCGGTGTGACTGCTCTCGTCCGTGCGTGAGAAGCTGCGGATTCGTTTTGGGGGACCATATGAAACTTCGCGGTATTATCCCGCCCGTCGTCACGCCGATGACCGCGGACCAAGAGGTAGACCTTCCCGGTCTCCGCAAGCACATCGACTTCATGCTCGCGCGGGGCGTTCACGGTATCTTCGTGCTCGGCACCACGGGCGAGTTCTACGCGCTCGACGAACACGAGAAGCAGCAGGTCGTTGCGGCCGCGATCGCCCACGTCGGGGGGCGGTCGCCCGTGTACGCGGGCACCGGCGCGGAGACCACACGCGAAGTGATCCGCCTCACGAAGATGGCCGAGAAGGAAGGCGCAGCGGGTGTGTCCGTCATCACGCCGTACTTCATCAAGCCGAACCAGGCCGAACTCTTCGATCACTTCCGTCGCATCGCAGAGAGCACGGCATTACCCGTCGTGCTGTACAACAACCCGGCCACATGCGGTGGGCTGAGCATCGAACCCGAAACGGTCGCGCGGCTCGCCGAAGTGCCCAACATCATCGGCATCAAGGATTCGTCCGGTGACCTGCAAAACACCATCGAAATCATTCGCCAAACACCGCGCGACACGTTCAGCGTGCTGAACGGGCGCGACACGCTCATTCTCGCGGCGCTGCAAGCCGGCGCGCAGGGGGCGATACCGGCGTCGTGCAACATCGCCCCGGAACTGTGCGTCGGAATTTACGAATCGTTCGTAAAGGGTGACGTCGAATCGGCGAAAGTCTTTCAGTCGCGTTTGCACGGCGTGCGGATGGCGATGAGCCTCGGCACCGGTAACAGTGCTGTGAAAGAAGCGATGGCGCTGTTGGATCGCAGCGCGGGGCCGATGCGCTCGCCCGTGGCGCCGTTCGCCGAAGCCCAGAAAACCAAACTGAAAGCGATTCTGGAAAAAGCCGGGTTATTGGGATGATTTCGGGCAAATTGAAACGAGGAATGGGCAGTTCGTGGTCCGTTGGGAGTGGGTTCGCGGGCGGGTGGGGGCTGATTCTTACCCAAATTCCCCACACGATACGAACGTCGATCTGAGGCTCCGGCTGAAGAATCCGCGAAAAATCCTAGCGCGAGGGGCCATTCGTCTTGATAAAGTCTACCACAACCAACGGAGTTGTCCCGTTGACCGACGCCGAACGCTCGCTTCTCCCGCTCGAAGAGTCCTGGATCGCTTGTCGGAGAGCACTCCGAAAAACCAGGATCGCCCGACAGGTGTGGCTAGCGGTGGTTCACCCACTCGCCAGTTCGTTCGTCCCCGCCGCGCGGTCCCGCGCGGGAAGTTGATTCAAGAAGCGGCCGGGGACCGGGCCGCGGGAGAGTTCGTTGTGGGTAAGAAATTGTACGTCGGCAACCTGAGCTGGGGCGTTACCGATGCGCAGCTCCAAGACATGTTTGCCCCGTATGGGTCCGTCGTATCGGCCCAAGTGATCATGGACCGCGACACCGGGCGCTCGAAGGGCTTCGGCTTCGTCGAGATGGGCACCGATCAAGAGGCGCAAGCCGCTATCACCGGGATGCACGGCCAAGTGATCGAGGGCCGCCCGCTGACCGTGAATGAAGCCCGTCCGAAGGAAGGCGGCGGTGGCGGTGGCGGCGGTCGCCGGGGTGGTGGCGGCGGTGGCTACGGCGGTGGCGGCGGTGGCTACGGCGGTGGCGGCGGTGGCTACGGCGGTGGCGGCGGCGGTGGCGGGTACGGTGGTGGCGGTGGGCGCCGCTACTAAAGTTCCCGATATTAGCTAAACTCTCTACGGGGCGGCGGGTGTCGCCGCCCCTCGCCCTTTATTCGGGCGCCGGTAGCCGGGACTCTCGCTCCCGGTGACCGCGTCTCACACTTCCAAGCAGGAAACCCAGCTTGCCTACCTTGTCAAGCACCAACCTCCCCAGTACCTCGCCCGAAGCCACACCGAACGAGCCGGTTCCCGAGCCGATCCTTCCGCCGCCGCAGCAGGTGTTCAGCACCGGGCGCAAGGTGTTGTCGTGGGTCACGACGTTCGTCGGGGTCACGGTTCCCCTAGCCGGTCTGGTCACGGGAATCGTCCTGGCATGGGGATGGGGGTTCTTTGGCTGGGTCGACCTCGCACTGTTGGTCGGGATGTACCTGATATCCATGCTGGGTGTCACGGTCGGGTTCCACCGGCTGTTCACGCACCGCTCGTTCCAGACCGTGCGGCCGGTCCAGGTGCTCCTTGGGGCGTTCGGGTCGATGTCGTTCCAGGGGCCGTTGCTCGACTGGGTCGGGCGGCACCGGCTCCACCACCAGCACAGTGATAAGGAAGGTGACCCGCACTCCCCGTACCCGCACACGCGCGGACTGAAGGGCTGGCTCCAGGGGTTCTGGCACTCGCACATCGGGTGGGCGTTCGCGCCGATGCCGGACGGACTGAACCGCTACGCGGGCGACTGGTACCGCGACCGCACGGTCCGCACGGTCAGCGCGCTGTTCCCGCTGTGGGCGTTCCTCGGTGTGTTCATCCCGGCCGCGATCGGCTACGCTTTCGGTGGGTGGAAGGGCGCACTTACCGGATTCATTTGGGGCGGACTGGTGCGCATCCTGCTCGGGCACCACGCCACTTGGAGCGTGAACTCGATCTGCCACTTGTGGGGCAGCAAGCCCTACGCAGCCGGCGACGAGAGCCGTAACAACGTGCTGGTCGGCATCGTGGCGCTGGGCGAGGGGTGGCACAACAACCACCACGCCTTTCCGTCGTCGGCCCGGCACGGCCTTCAATGGTGGCAGTTCGATCTGAGCTGGATCGTGATCCAGTCGCTGGTGCTCTGCCGGCTCGCGTGGCGGGTGCGCCTGCCTTCGCGCGGCGAACTCATCGCTCGCACCGTGGACACCGCACCGCGTGCCGCGTCGTAGTATTTGGTTGGAAGTAGGTAGGCTCCGGAAGCTCCGCGAGAGTCGCGGGGCTTCTTGCGTTTAAGTGCTTTCGCACTCCGACACTTTTTGCTTCCCATCCTCGGTCAGACCGAAGAGCGACGCGCGCCCACTGTTGAGGCGCTCGAACCATTCGTAGTTGAGTACGCGCTCGACCGCGTGGCGCGAAGAACCCGTTTCGGCCGCGATCTGCTGGATCGTGAGTGGCCCGCGCTTAGCCAGAACTTTCAGAACCGCCAGCCGGCGTTCTGTGAGCGTCGAAAATGGATCGGGCATGAGGGCGATAATCAGATCAGGAGAGGATCATCAAGCGGCAAATGTAATAATAGTAGAACGGGAAAAGGTGAGTAGTGACGAAGAGGCTTGCTGCCGGCAATCGCGCCATAACACACGGTAAGCCAACGGTTTAAGTAAATCGCTGGCGCCCGTGTGTGAAGTCGTATTGGGTTCTCGGCTCATCGCTTGTTTGTACTTTCCGTGCGATCCCACTTTCGCTCCATCATCGACACGATCTGGACCGCAATTTGTTCCGTAATCCGCTTCGAGGCCGAGGCGTTCGTTTCGCCCAGTTCCGGGAGCAAGCGCCCCGTAGCGAGGATGGTCGCGGGCTCCAGTTTTTCGGGCTCTTTCGCCTTGGGGGGGACCGGGACGTTCGGGTCGAACGGGATCGGCGGGCCGTCGAGTTCGTCGGGGCGCGGCGCGCGGCGCGGGTTGGAGAGGATCGTGCCGTCGCGCAGGTCACGCCATACCACCTCCACCCTCACCGCGATTTCCCCTTCGCGTAACTGGTTCTGCTGGTTGCGGTTGAGCAGTGTTTTCGAGATCGAGACGATGTTGCCGAGCAACTCGGTGTCGGCCCTACTCACGTCGGACGTGACGCGGAACGGTGTCGTTTTGCCGATCTCACGGATCACCGCTTGGGTGACGTCTTCTTCTAACCCTCGGTACGGGGTCGTTTGGAACGCCCGGTTGTTGAACGTCGGGACGAACACGGTCTTGATGTTCGGGTCGTAGAGTGCGTCCGCGCCGGCGCGATAACCGAAGATCTGGAACCCGTTCTGGCACCCGGTCGCCAGCGCGAGCGCGGCGGGGGCACCGAGCGCGAGGAACTGTCTGCGGCTGATAGCCATTCGTGTCGGGTGTTAGAGGTTGGTGGTTGTTCCCGTTTCGCACGGCTCAGGGCCGGGTGTTGCCCGTCCCGTCCGACGGCGGGGGGCCGCCCGCGGGCATCAGACTCGGGTCGATGCGGGGCCGGTCCTTCTCGTCGTCGGGCGCGGGTTGGTGCTTGTTGAACAACTCGTTCCACTTGGCCTTGGCGATCGCGAACGGGTCGTTGCCCGGGGACGGGCGCCCGTCGTGCATGAGTTTCACCAGCCGGTCCTTCTTTTCGGTGGCGAGGTCCGAGTACCGCGTGCCCGCGTAGCGCCGGCGGACTAGTTCGTAGTAGAAGACGGCGGACCCGGGGTGCCCGGTGCGCTCGTAGTATTCGGCCGTGAGGAAGTCCTTCTCGGCCTGTTGCGAGCGGATCGCGAACTTCGCCCGGGTCAGCTTTTCGGCCTTCGACGGGTCGTTCGCCAGTTCCGGGACCGTGGCCTCCGCGACCTGGATCAGGTGCAGCGCCTCGGCACACTTGCGGCCGTCGTAACTTGCGCCCCCGGTCGCGTTGTTCTTCGCCTGGATCGCGAACGCCATTGCCTCCGGGCGCAGCGGGCTGTCGGAGTGCAACTCGACCAGTTGGCTGAAGAACTGGTCGGCCTCGTCGAAGTTCCCGCGAATGAAGTTCACGTACCCGCACCAGAAGATGGCCTTGTCCGCGGTCGGCCCGGTGATGTCGTGGGTGTGGACGCGCTCCAGCACTTCCAGCGTGCGCCCCTCCTGGTCGATCGCGGGGCGGCTGCGGTCGAGCGGCTTGGGCCAGCTCGGGTGCCAGCGGAGCACGCCCGTTTCACCGGCGGCGACGCGGCGGTCCTTCTCGGTGCGGAAGTCGTTGAGCCAGAAGTCGCAGATCTCGAACATGCGGGCGCAGCAGTCGCGCCGGTAGGTGCCGGTCGGGAAGTCGAGGAGCACCTTGTGGTACGTGTCGGCCGCTTCCGGGTACTGGCCGAGCATGTACCGACACTCGGCCTGCATGTACCGGGCGCGCTCCGCGAGGGCCGCGGGGTTGCCCTGGTTGTCCGCGAGCGTGCGGAACTCGCTACGGGCCTTTTCGTACTGTTTTTCCTGGAACAGTTGCTCGGCCGCGGCCAGCTTTTCTGCGGCCCGCGGGTCGTCGTAGTGCGAGCTGAAGAGCGGGGCGGTCGCATTGGCGACGCGCTCCTTGAAGTTGCGCGCGGTGTGGCACCCCGGGGCGCACAGCAGCACGGCCGCCGCAACCAGCACACCGGTGCGCCCCGGTCGGACCCTGCTGTCGGCTGGCTTCGGCATCCTGCGCTCCCCTTCGTCCCACTCCCGAACCCACATCCCGGTGCCCCTCGGCACTCATCAGCGCGCGTCGACAAAACTCAGCAGCCGCGGGCGCCGACCCAGTACGCAGCTCACCGCGTACCCCAGAACCTGTCGCACCTCGGTCCGGACCCCGGGCGGGAGTTCCGGCCCAGCGCCCCCAGCGCTCAGCGCGCGAATGGTTTCGAGAGACTCGCCCGAAACCATTCGCCGGTCGGCGACCGCCGGCCCGCATTCCGGGCACAGTACCCCCCCGGCCGACGGGCTGAAAAACGCTCGCGCGGTCGGGTTCAGTCGCTCTCGTCCACAGGTGGCACACGCTTCGAGTCGCGGGCTATATCCCAGCTCCTGGAGCCAAACAAGCTCAAACGCGGACACGCGGGCGGCGAGGTCCGCGTCTCGCGCCGGGGGGGAACCTACCCCCCCATCCCCCCTCCCTGAAGGGAAGGGGGCGGAAACCACCCGCTCGTTAACACTCGCGGTTCGCCCAGAGATGTCAGACGCCTGCTCCCCCTTCCCTTCAGGGAGGGGGGATGGGGAGGTAGGTTGTGGCTGCAACCCCTCCCCAACCCCTCCATCCTTGCTCTCCGGCCCTGTCAGCGAAGCTTCTCGCGGGCCGGAGCACGGAGAGGGGCTTAGAACCGGCGCCTGCGGTGTGTCGATCCCTGATTTTGTTTCTGTTCCCCCTTCCTTCCTAGGGAAGGGGGTTAGGGGGTTAGGTTGCCTTTTCTCCCCTTTCCCCAACGACCGCAGTGTTTGGATGGCCGCGTCAAAAAGCGGCGGGTGCGGGTCGTAGTCCTGGGTGCCGTCGGCGAGCAACTCGGCGACGTAGTACCCTGCGTAGAGTGCCGGGAGGTTCTGGCGCAGCGTCGGAAACTGTTCGTTCATCCGCGCTTCGGTGAGGAGGTCCAGCCCGCTCGCTTTGCGGATGAACACGACCTCGCACACGGTGAGCAGATCGAACGCGACGTCGAAGTTCGACTTGAGCCGGCGCCCGCCCTTCGCCAGAGCACGCACCTTGCCGAACTCGCGCGTGAACAGCGTGGCGATGCGACTGGTCTCGCTCCAGTCGGTTCCGCGAACCACGATCGCCAGCGCTTTATCGGCAGCCATCTTCGGTACGTCTATGTTGCGTGAGCTTTGGACCCCGCCTCTTGGCCGGGCTAACAATTGCTAACATTCTGGGCCGGGAACCGACTCACCGGCCCATAGCACCGGGCCGGGACCGCATCAATCGCTGATATTTCTGTGGCTTTGGCGCACAAATCCTTCCAAATTCCCGCCGCTCGAGGCTAACAATCAGTAAATGCCGTTCCATTTTCGACCCGTATTCCCGTTCCTCGGCTAACATCTTGTTCAAAATGCGCCCCACCAAGTGAAGCGCGGCCGGCGCATGGGCAATTTACTCATATTGTACACTAGTGTACAAATATTGCAAGCGGTTTTGCTACCGAGCATGTGCTTCGGTACGGCGCTTGGCACCGGTACCGCGATCGGTCATGCTGGGTTCGTCCCGGGAGGTGCGTAATGACCGAGACGGAATGGCTGACGTGTGAAGACCCAGTACCGATGCTGACACTTCTTGGTAGTTGCACCGCGGAACGCAAACTGCGACTCTTCACCGTAGCTTGCGCGCGACTGGTCTGGGACCACTTTACCGACAATGTCATGCGGGAGGCTGTCGTTGCGGCCGAACGGTGTGCCGACGGTGTGCCGTGGGAGTCCGAACTGAAGCAATACTGTAACGCAATGTACCGGCTCCCGGTGGAGCGCAGTCGGGCGACCGGTATGAACGGGTTTACGCTCTGGACCGCGGACGAGTGTGCGGCGTATTTCACCGCCTTGAAAACGACGGCGGCGGGGTGCGGACTGGTGAAATTCTCGTCCGGTATTGCTTGGCCACTGGCGGTTACACTTACCGGTGCGCGACAGCCGGCGTTGATCCGGGACATATTCGGTAATCCGTTTCGTCCGGTGACATTCCGCTCCACCTGGCGTTCGCCCGCCGTGGTGGAACTCGCGTCTCGGATGTACGAATCGCGCGATTTTGGCGCGATGCCGATCCTGGGCGACGCACTTCAAGACGCCGGGTGTGACAGCACCGATGTGCTGGAACACTGCCGCGGACCGGGGCCGCACGTGCGCGGGTGCTGGGCTGTCGATCTTGTTTTGGACAGAATATAAGTGGGTACTGGCGGCGACGTGTGGTGTCAGATCGGAGTCGGTGCTACTTCACGCGGTCACTGACGCGACGTGGGCGTATTGATTGTTTGTTTTCGTTGCCGATGTGTAGCAAACGGGGGCGTGCGTGAACGATCACGATTCTGATGAATCTGAATACGAAGCGCGCCCCCCGTCCCGGCGGCGCCCGCGTTCGGACTACGACGACTGGGACGACGAGCCGCGCCGCGTCCGGCGCCGGCGATCGGGGCGCGGGGACTGGGACCGCAGGGCGCGTTACCACCGGAGCCGCGCGCGGTACGAACGGGATGACTGGGACGACGACTACGACGACCGGTTGGCGGACCCAGCGATTTCCGCGCCGGCCAAGGCGCTCTTCGTGTGCTGGATTTTCGGTGCCGTGGTCGCGCTCGTGTTCGTCCTGGTTGCTATTTTTTCTGTGGCACAAGGGCGCAATGCGAGACGCGAGGTGGAGGCCGATCGGCCCATTTTAGTGATGATGGGCCTCATCTACCCACTCGCGGCCGGGGCCGGCTTGTACGGGGCTTGGGAGATGATGCACTTCCGGTCGCACCCGTGGGCGACGGCCTCGGCGTGCCTTTTGATGCTCGCCTTCATGGGGTGTACGCCGGCACTTGGTATCGGCATTTGGGCGCTGGTCGTCCTCCACCGCCCGGCGACGCGGCGCGCGTTCGGCGACAACAGGGGTTAATGCGACGGCCCGGGGTGAACGGGGCCGGAACGACCTACCCCGCGACGACGCGGTTGCGGCCGGTTTCCTTCGCCTGGTACAGGTTCTTATCGGCGCGGGCGACGAGGGCGCTCGGGAGCAGCGGTTCGGCGGGTAGGGTGACGGCCGCCCCGACGCTGACGGTGACCGAGTAGGTCACGCCGTTGAACGAGAACGGGGGCCGGCTCATCACCTCGCGGATGCGCTCCGCGACGGATTTCGCTTTTGCGAGATCGGCTTCTGGGAGCACCACGGCGAACTCCTCCCCTCCGTACCGCGCGAGCAACTCGTCCTGGCGGATCACGGCCTTCACGCGGGTACACAGTTCGCGCAGCGTCAGGTCGCCCACGAGGTGCCCGTACCGGTCGTTGATCGACTTGAAGTGGTCGATGTCGAGCATCAGTAGGGCGAGGGGCCGGTTGTGGCGCGTGCTCCGGGCGATCTCGCGGTCCAGGAACTCGGACAGGTAGCGGCGGTTGTGGACCTGCGTGAGCCCGTCCAGAACGGTGAGCCGGTAAATCTCCTCGTGGTACTCGGCTTCGATGTTCCCGCCGCCGAGGAACCGGTAGATGCAGTTCCCGATCCGTAAGTAGTCCCCGTCCCGCAGCACTCCCTCGCGCTTTTGCTGGTTGTTCAAGAATGTGCCGTTCGTACTCCCCAGGTCGGTGACGGCGTACTCGCCGTCGTCTCGCAGGGCGATCTTCGCGTGGTACCGGGAAACGGACGCATCCGTGTTCCGGACCGCGCAGTCTTCCGCGCGCCCGATGAACGCCGGCTCGGTGCCGAGTGCGTACCGGGTGCCCATGTTCGGGCCGGTCGGGTAGATGTAAACGAGGCAGGCGGCCTTATCGACGGGCTTGGCCGGGAGCGTGCTCGGGGTCCGAAACGTTTGGACCGAGTTCTCGGTCGGGATCAGTTCCGCGATCATGTACCAACTCGCTACGGGCTGTAGGGGATTAGGGCGAAACAGCTCGAACGCTTGTTATTCAGGAGTGCCGTGGGCGCGGGTTGTCGATCCTCAGTACCCGACCCGTTGTGAGGCGAGCTACAGAGGCGACCGCTCCACGCGGCTCGGTACGCTATTTGGAGACCGTGGCCGGGTTCGGCGCTCACCCGGAGGTCGGGTTACGGAGCGAACGGGTTGGTGATCGGGCCGACGATCGGCACCGTGGGCGGGGGCGTCGGGGCCGGGGTGGGCGCGGTGATCGGGGCGAGCGGCGGGGGCGGCGGAACGGTCGGGTTCTCGATGATCGGGTCGAGCGGGTCGCTCAGGGTCCGGGCCGACAGCACCAGCCCGAGCGACTGGATCGAGGAGCCGTCCAGTGTGGCCGCGTTGAACACCACCGTGTACGAACCGGACACGAGCCACACGGCCCCGGTCGTGAGCGGCAGGCCGGCGCGGGCCACGGTGGTGAACACCGCGTGCCCGGTCGCGTCGAAGATGGTCATGCGCACCGCGGTCGTGGACGTCGAGGAGCCGCCGGTCGCGGTCAGGGCGAACTGTGTGAGCCGGTCCCCGGCCACGTCGATGGTGGTGTACTGGACCGCTTCCGGCTGCGTGAGCGTGTCCGACGTGACCTGGGTGTAGGTGGTCGGGGCGACGGGGGCGAGCGTGGCGCCCAGCGTGTACATGCCGAACGACGAGCTGCCGGCCGCGGTCGACGCGCCCACGCGGATGTAGTACGTCGTCCCGGTCGTCGCGTTCGCGAGCTGGATCGCGTATGACCCGCCCTCGTTCATGGTGACGACGGTCGGGAGCAACTGGCCACTCGCGCTGTACACCGTGACCGACGGGAGCAACCCGTTGGTCGCCGTCATCGTTCCGATAAACAGCGTGCCGGTGAACCCGGTCGCGAGGGTCGGGGTGATCTTGTACCAGTCCACGTCCGTCGCGCTGGTGATGAACCCAGCGAGGGCGAACGTGTTCGATTTCGTCGAGCGCACCGCGCTGAGGGTGTTGGCCGTGGCGAGCGTGTCGTTGTTGCTGAACGGGAACTCGAAGTTGGTATAGTACGAGTTCGTAACGCTCGTGCCCGTGGTCGTGCTGCCGCCCGAGTAGTTCAGCCGGAGCACGTAAGACCCGATCGAGAACACGTCCGAGCCGGACCCTTGCACCTTGACGTAGTAAGTCGTCCCCGCGCGGTAGTTCGCCAGGCTGATCGACAGGTTGTTGTTCAGCACGTCCGAGGTGGACGCGGTGGCGACCACGTTCCCCTGGGCGTCGTACACGGTGACCTTGCCGGTCAACAGGCTGATGCCCGCGGCCTGGAGGTTGATCGTCAGACCGGTCGCGCCCGAGGCCGGGGTGGTGAACTTGTAGACGTCCGCGTCGCCGAGCCGGGTGACGTCCGCCGAAACCGCGGTTGTGTTCCCCAGGTTGTACGCGGTCGCGAGCGTGTCGTTGCCGAGGAGCCCCTCGAACTGGTCGTCCTGTCGGGCACCGTACAGGCCGCGGATGGCCGCGACGTCGTTGAGCGACAGCCCGGACCAGAGCCCCTGATAGGAGTTGAAAAGGACCGACGTTGCGTCGGTGTTCTGGTCGGCCAGTCCGAACGAGTGGGCCGCCTCGTGCAGCGCGACGGAGAACAGGTCGCCCTGGTACGAGGAGCCGATCCCGAACTGGTACAGGCTGTTGAAGATGAAGTCGCCGGCCCACGTGCGGCTGTCGTAGTCGAATCCGACCGCGTTCGCCATTGTGGAGTTCGCGCTGCCCGGTACCGAGAGCGCCCGCGCCCCGATCCGGATGTCACCGAACCGGATGTCTTCTTGCGGCGCGCCGGCCGTCCCCATCGCTTGCCCGCCGTCGGCGACGAGCCCGATGTTGAGGTTCGCTTCCACGGCCCAGGTCTGGTACGCGCGGAGGATCTCGCGCTGCCACTGGGGTTGCGACGCGGTCGCGTTCATGAGGGCGAACAGGTTGCTCTGTTTGCCGGAGATGTCGGTGCCGTCGGGCACGAAGCTGAGGGTCAGACTCGATCCGTCGAACCAGGGGGTGCCGAAAGTCGGGGTCAAGCGGTCTTCGAGGTGCTCGACCGACAGACGCTTGGGCGATAGCGACTGACTCATCTATTTTCTCGGTGGTGTGAGCGGCGGTTTAGCCGCTTCAGATTGGAGAGTTCCGTGGAGTGGGTCGGTGGATCGCGGGCCGGGACCGTTTGGGATCGGAGCCTTTGGGAGCCTTTTTTGGTCCCGCGTGAATACTGTGCCCGCGACGGCAGGTCACTCTGGCGAACCGTAGATGAGAATTTCACTGAGTCAAATGAAAGTGGAGAATCCCAAAATGCTGATAAGAGCGATTTACAACGCGCGCTAACTTCGTGCATACACTGTCTCGGTTCGGACACCACTTCGTTCAGAAATCATGTGAAACCACAATCGCCACGGGCAACGCTGGTGCGGTTCACTGCTGACACCGAGGTTGAAAACGGGGTGTGTTGGAGTGGTTCCTACGGTTTTGGTTTGGTGGCCCGGGCCTCTGGCCTGGGACGGTTCCCCGGCCAGAGGCCCGGGCCACGAACAAAAGCTGGTCTGCAAGAGTTTTCTACCTGGTGAACGGTGCGCCAGGAGCACGCCGGTGAAACTGGTCAGGTTTGTGGGCTTCGGTCCGCGTTTCCACTTCCGCGCGAAAACTCAAGATGCGTCATTTCGGTGCCCCCGCGGTATCAGATTCGTGCTAGGTAGTGTTGGAACGGTCCGCACCGCGGGCCGCCGTCCTCCCACTACGCCCCGGCGATCGCCCACATGAGCGCCTGTGACTTCCCGCCCACGGCCCAACTCCATCTACTTCCGCCCGCATCTGATACTCCCGCACCCGATCCTCAACTTTCTGCAGACCCCGCGGACATTGGCACGATCCGCAACTGGACCGGTGAGGCCGGGCTGCCGCCGGAAGCGAGTCTCGAACCGGTCGCGCTGATCGACCACCTGCGGGCGTCCGATCCGGCGACGGCTGAGCGGCTGCGCGCGGCAATCGACCGGTTCCCGCGAGTGAACAGCCACTTTGCCGGGTTCGATTTGGCCGCCGTACTCGGGCGCGGGACGTTCGGTCGCGTGTACCTCGCGCGCCAGGGCGAACTCGCCGACCGGTTCGTCGCGCTCAAGGTCTCGGCCGACCTCGCGGGTGAATCGCAGACTCTCGCGCGGCTCCAACACACGAACATCGTCCCCATTTACTCGGTGCACCGCGAGGGACCGTTTCAGGCGGTGTGCATGCCGTTCTTCGGTGTCGCCACACTCGCGCATCTGCTCCACCGGTTCCGCGGGAACACGGCCGTCCCCGCGACCGGTCGGCAGTTACTCGACACTCTCAAGGGGCTGAGCGAGGAGACGGACATCCCGGCCCTCGGGTCGCGCGCGCCGGGAACGGGCGCCGGGACCGGTCCCAAGTCGCTCGGATCGGTGGCGGTCGCGGTGGACGAGGCGGAGGCGCATCTGCGTGCGGTCCGCGGACCGGTCCGGGCGGGCGGGCCGCAAGAGGTACTGCGCGAGATCACGTACCCCGATGCGGTGTGCTGGATCGGCGCGCGGCTCGCTGACGGGCTGGAACACGCCCACTCGCACGGTATTCTGCACAACGACCTGAAGCCGGCCAACGTGCTGCTCACCGACGACGGCCAGCCGATGCTACTCGACTTCGGCGTGTCCGAGGATCTGAAGGTGCGGGCTGTGGCCCCCGGCGCGCACATCGGTGGGACGCTGCCCTACATGGCGCCGGAGCACCTGCGCTCGGTACGCGACCGCGTCCCTACGACCGACGGCCGCAGCGACGTCTACGCGCTCGGCATCATCCTGTTCGAGTTGCTCACCGGGGAGCACCCGTTCCGGGTGCCTATGGGCAAACTGGAAGACGAGATCCCGCTCATGCTGACGGAGCGCTCCGCGCGCCCGCCCCGGCTGCGTGCGAAGAACTCACAAGTAGCACGCGGACTGGAGGCGATCGTCCGCAAGTGTCTGGAACCGGACCCCACCCACCGGTACCAGTCTGCGGCCGATCTTCGCGACGATCTCGACCGGCACCGCGCGGATTTGCCGCTCCGGTTCGCGCGCGTCCCGGTCCGCGAGCGCGTGCGGAAGTGGGCACGCCGGCACCCGCGGTTGACGTCTAACGTGAGCCTCGTGACCGTGGCCGTCGTGTTGCTCACGTTGTGCATCGGCGGCCTAGTCACAGCGCGCACCCGAGCGGAACGGTCCGACGCGGCCGTCGCCGCACGGCAATTCGACGACGATTTGAAATCCGCGCACTACTTGCTCAGCACGCGCGCCCCCGAGCCGGCCACGGTGGAGCGAGGAATCGCCAAGTGTACGGAGGCCCTCGCGCGGTACGGGTTGCCAGAGGACGTCCGGTGGGAACAGCGGGCCGAGTTTCGCGCGCTGCCGACGGACGAGCAGCAGCGAGTGCGGTCCAAGATCGCCGAAGTCTGTCTGCTCCTCGCACGCGGACAATCGCTTCGCTCGAACTCCGGAGCCGGCACGGACGAACCGCTCGGCGCGGCCCTTCGCGCAAACGAACTAGCCGAAACGGTAACCGGGAGCGCAACTAAGGCGTTGTGGGAGCAGCGTGCCGAACTGATGCGCCGACTCGGTCGGTCTGAGGGCGCGGCACAGTCGGCCGAGAAAGCCAAAGACGCGCCGCTCGCGACTGCCGGGGACTACTACCTGTCTGGCACCGAGGCCATGACCAACGGCAAGCACCGGGACGCGCTCCCACTGCTGCGAAAGGCGGTCGAACTCGATCCGGGCGACTTCTCCGCGCACATGAGCCTCGGGCGCTGTTACGAGAACCTGGGCCGGTATTCGGATGCGTCCGCGTGCTACACCACCGCGATCGCGTTGCGCCCGGACCACTCGGGCGGGTACTACGCCCGCGCGCTAGTGGCACTGCGGACCCACGATCCGGCCCGCGCGAAAGACGATCTCGATAAAGTCGCCGAATTGCTTCCCGATACCGCCGACGTCTTCCTGAATCGCGCGCTAGCGAACCAGGAGTTGAAGAACTACCCCGCCGGTCTGCGCGACCTGGAGTACGCGACCGAACTGGGCGCGCCGCAAGTCCGGGCACTGTGTATGCGCGCACAAATCAAACACGTGTCCGGCGACCCGACCGGCGCGGCCAAGGATCTGGCCGAGGCGATGAAGTTGAACGCGGAGGATGACGTGGGACTGGTGGCTCGTGGAATCGTGCGCCTCAACACCGACCTCGCCGGGGCCATCAGCGACTTCGACGCGGCACTCGTCGCGAACCCGCGCTCGATCCCCGCACAGCAAAATAAGGCCCACGCGCAGGGCAAAATGGGGAAGGACCGCGAGGCCATTCGCACCCTGGACCGGCTCCTGGAGATGTACCCGGACTACGTCCCGGCTCGGTCCGGGCGCGGCGTGCTTCACGCCCGGTTGGGCAACGCGAAAGAGGCCATCGTCGACGCGACTGACGTCCTCAAGCGCGAGCCGTCGCCAGTGAATGCGTACCAGGCCGCGTGCGTGTACGCCCTGTTGGATAAGGTCCAGCCCGGGGCGCGAACCGAAGCGATCCGGCTGCTAACGGCGGCCCTCCGAAGGGGCTTCGGTCACGAACACGTGGATACAGACAAAGACCTGAACCCGATCCGCGACACCCCCGAGTTCAAGCGCATCGTCGAGAGCGCCCGCACACTTCGCACCGACGTCGGCCGGCAGTAAGATCGCGTCGGGGCGAACACATCCGGGAACTTTTCCCCTCGCTATTCTGCGCGATTCGCTGACACCGTTCCGGGCGCGAGGTTCCCGCCGCTGGTGAGTTCAGCGAATCCCCTGGCAATCTCGTCCGACGCGGGGCGCACGAACTGGTTCACGACCGCGCCGTTGTTCAGGAACACCAGTGTCGGCCACAGTTTAACGCGGAACGAGCGCCCGAGCGGCTTCCCCTTACCGTCTTCGACGCGGACGTGTTGCACGTTCGGGTGCTTCGCGAGTTGGGCGGCCATGTCCGACTGAATTCCCAGACAGTGCGGGCACCAGGTCGCCCCGAACTCCAGCACCACCGGCCCCTGCATCTGGTCGACCGCTTCGCGCGTGGGTTCCGACATGGGAGTGCTCCTTCGTCGTGGGGGCGATCTTCCATTCTCATCGTAGCGTGTTGAGCAAATCCCAACCGCAGCAGGGAACAAGTGGTACTGCTCTCGCTGGCGTGAGCCCGCCTAGGGAGTGCCCGGTACAAGTAATCCCATATCGCCTGCCCGGACGGGGCGTGGGCGTTGGCGCACGCGGCGGCGATCGCCCGGGTGAACGCCGCCGCGAATAGGACTACCCGCCACACCACCTCGGGGGCACGTGCGTCGCTTGGGCAGTTGGACCGCGCGACCGAGCCACGCGGTGAGCATCAGGCGCAGGTGCCGGGGGCGTCACCCGGGGTGGCGCGGGTACCCTGATAAGTGGACCGCATGGGGCTCCGGCAATGGAGGCGTGGTAACCACCATTGACCGGTAAACCCACACGCCCCGCTACTCCCAAAGCGCCCAACTTGAAAACACTGAATTCAGCGTGAATCCCCACCATAGTGGTTAATCGGTAGTGGCCCTAGTGGTCCCGAGGACCATCGCCAGCACCCGCCGGGTGCCCGCGTCCAGAGCGACCACCCCCGCACGTCACCCTTGGTTCCCACGAAGCTCCACAACTCGTCCGCCTCGATCACGACCGGGCCGGCCTTTTTTGGGGCGCTCCGGGATCACGCGGGGTGCGATCCCGGTACCGGGTGTTGACGAACCCCCCCGGAGCCACGACCGGGACACCCCGACGGCCTGGCTTCCGACCCGCTCGGCCGGGAGCCGACGGATTCGATCCTTGGTGGCCTCCGGGACCGGACCCGGCTTCGAGGCCGCGCCGAATACCTCCGGGGCGATAGGTTCACCTGTTCGTTGCTCTTTTACGGGTCACAACGAACTATTTGTTGCGAGTGAAGCAACAGAACGCACCAAAAAACACCAGGACCGAGGTAAAAACCTCGGCCCCGGTGTTGGTAACGGTCTCACCGGTCACTGGTCTTGTAGTTCCATGTCGAACTGCGTGGCAAGTCCGCGCACGATCGGAGCGGCCGGCTTGCGGGGCTGCTGGTAGCCCAATGTCGTCTGGAGCAACTCGAAGCCCATCAACGCGCCGACCAGAGCGAAGAGCAGCGCGGGAGCGAGGAACAACACCGGGACAATGCCCCACGGCTTGGTCGCCACGAACTCTTCATCAACCGAATCCGAAGACCCGCGCCGCCCGGCCTTCGCGCCTCGAAGTGCCTTGGATACTGAGGCGTCGGACTCGTCGGTGGCCGAGTCGTCGGCCAGGTCAACATCGGCGTCATCTTCGACAACGGGCCGCTTTTTCCCCTTCGCTTGGGGCTTCCCCTTTGCCTTCGGACGAGCCTCTTCTTCGTCCTCGAGCAGTACGACTTCACTACCCGATTCTTCGCCGCTCGCTTCGGCCACATCGCTGTCGGCCATTTCGAGTTCAAAGTCGGACTGTTCGAGGTCCGTGTCCGACTCCAGCGCGACCGCCTCGGACCCGGACTCGTCCGGCATTGAGGGGATCTCGAAATCGGTCTCGAAGATGTCGCCCTTGTCTTCTTCGGCCAGGGCTTCGGATTCCAGAGCCGCTTGTTCGAGCGAGCCGCCGGAGTCGTCGAGCGTCAGCTCGAACTCGCTGTCCGAGTCGGAGTCGAGTACCAACTTGCCCGACTTCGGCGCGCCGAGTTTGGTGCTGGACGAGACCGCGGACGAATCGAGCGAGAGCTCGAAATCGACGTCCGACTCGTCGCTGTCTTCTTCGACCTTCTTCTTGTTCTTTTCGAGCGAGATCCCGCTATCGGCCGGGTCGCTGAGGTTGATCCCGCTGGCGCTGCTGCGCTTGTCGCTTCCGCTTTTGCCCTTGGGCAAGCTGCCCAGGTCCACCTCGTCGGCGTCCGGGTTCATCTGGAGGTCGAAGTCGTCGCTGTCCGCGTCGAGGCTCAGCTCGAACTCGCTGCTGTCGTTCTCCACCGGCGGCTTGCCGGACTTCCCGCCCTTGCTCTTGCTCGGGTCGAGTTTGCCGGACGAGTTGCCGCTCTTGGGAGCGGATAATTTGGCCGAACTCCCGCCCTTGATAACCGCGCTGCCGGGGCCACCAAAATCGAGCGCGATTTCTTCGGTCGGGATCGCGGCCTCGTCGCTCTTGGGCTCGGGCGCTTTGACTTTCTTGATCTTCCCGCTGTCGAGGCGCACGTCGCTGTCCGAGCTGCCGTGGGAGCTGTCGGACATACTCTTGGGGGCCTTCGGCGCGATCTTACCGGACTTCGGCGGGGCCGGTTTCGGTTCCTCGGCGAGCGAAAACACCTCGTCGTCCGCGCTCCCGAGGTCGAGCGGCAGGTCGTCGTCGGCGCTCTTCTTCGGTGCCCGATCGGGTACCTTCACCTTGAAATCGTCCGAGCCGGGCGGGTCCAACTCTTGCGTGGCGAGCGGGAGCCCGTCCTCGCTGGCCAAACCGAGCTGGCGCCCCAGTTCGTCGATGGCGGAAACTTTGAACCGCACGGTGGACCCGTCGCGGATCTGACTGAGTTTCTTGAACTCGGGGTCGGTCTTGAGCCGCTTCTTCATCTCCTCCGGGGAGATGCCGAGTCGTTCCGCGGCTTCCTCGAGCGTAATCATCTGCTGCGCCATGGGGAAACTCGTGGCGACGGTGGGATGGGAGTTTGGTGCCCCGCGAGCGCGGGTAACATTGATATTGATTGTAAACCGCGTCCGAGCGGACACAAGTGCTGATCGCACTTCGTGATGGCGCGCTGCGCGGCGCCCGCTGTGCAGGTGATACAACCGCGCCGGGCTAACCCGCACAACCACGATAATCGGTTCCGGGCGGCGATACGGTCGCGAAAATTGCCCGCGCCGGCGCGCGAAAAAGTGGAATCCGGTTCAAGTTCGCGGGCACCGAGTGTCCCCTCATTCGTCCGGCCCGAAGAACGGGAGTTGGTCCAACGAGTCCCAGTCGGGCACGCGGATCGTTCCGAGCGGGATGTTCGGGTCGATCTTGTGAACGACGTAGCGGCCCGAGCGGTACACGACGGGCTGGTTCCACGGGAACTTTTGGCGCTCGTTCGCGGGTAACCACACCGGGAGCGGGTCGCCGGGCACCCACGAACTCGGATCGTAGGGCGAATTTCGGTTCCAGGACATACGGAGCAGGTCACTAACCACGTACCGCTGGCGCGAACGAGCGACCGCGTCCGCGATTTGTTGGCGCTTGGACTTCTCGCCCGGGGGGAGGTCGGCTCTTTCACGGATTGCGAACGCGGTGCCGTAGTGCATGTACCGCGTGGCCGGGTCCACATCGAGCATCAGGTACAGCGGGTGCGTGCTGTCGTTCCAGCAGTTGAGCTCGCCCGGTCCGATGGGCGGCTCGACCGTTCTCAAGTAGTTCGCCACGTCGTTGAGTTCGCGCCACTGTGTACCGCAGTGGATGTCGGTGTACTGGCCGAGCCGGTCGCGGAGTTCCGGCGACCCGCCCTCGCTCCACGCGCGAGGCCACAACTTCATCACCGACCAGTCCGCGAGCGGGTGCTTATCAAACTTGATGTAGGGGGCGTCCGGGTTGAGCGCGCTCGCCACCCGTGCTGCGCGCGGGTCCACGTCTGCAACGTTCAGCAGCGCGCCGACCGCTACGAACCACAGTAGGTACACGAATCCGAAACACCACCGCTGGCTCGCGACGACCGCGAACGCGAGTAACAAGAGCGGCGCGTGAACGTACTCGAACCCCCGTTGCAGGAACACGGCCTGTGCCAGCCACCCCAAATACAGCGCGGCCAACAGCAGGCGCGCGGACGCGGCACCCTCACTTTCGGCTGGCGAATACCACCGCCGCGGGCGGGGCAGGCGCGCGGGCGGACCGGGGATAAGCGACCACACCCGCCCCTCCCACAACACAAGTATCGCGATCGCGATTGCCGGGTAGTGCAACACGCTCCACGGGCGGAAACACTTGAAGAGCGTTCCGGCCCGGTCGTTGAGTGAACCGGAATCGGCGAAGTACGCGGGGTTCCAGTTGAGGAAGATGTCGAGGAAGTGCGGCCACGCGCCGGTCCCGATCAGCCACGCGATTCCCGGCGCCCCTGCGAGCAACCCGCCCGTAATCAGTGCTCCCAGATCGGCCAGCACACGGGATTGCGACTCGCGCCGAACCAGAAGTACGGCGGACACCACCCACACGAGGAACGCCGGTACCACCACGTGGGGCTTCAGCCAGACGGCCGCGCCCCAGAGGAACCCTTCGAGGATAGAAGAACGGAGAAGCAACCCCTCCCCAATCCCTCCCTGTTTGCTCTCCGGCCCGGTCAGCGGAGCTTCGCGCGGGCCGGAGCACGGAGAGGGGCTTAAAACCACCTCGGGTTGTTTTGTGTCGGCTGTATTTGGTTCTGTTCCCCCTTCATTCTTAGGGAAGGGGGTTAGGGGGTTAGGTTGCCTTTCCTCCCCCTTCCCTTCCCCCGGCCCGCGAGAAGCTCCGCTGACAGGGCCGGGGAGCGCGGAGAGGGGGGACGGGGGGGTAGGTCTGACTTCCATCGCCCTCGTCACGCGCCTCAACCGCAACCGGGCCGCGAGCGCGGCGGGGAGGAGCATCCACGGGTCGCGCTGAATGTGACTGAACTCGGTCGTGAACGGGTAATACAGTGCGACCGCGGCCACCAACCACGCCACCGCGTAGCTCGTCGCACCGCAGCGGCGCACCCACCCGCACAGGAGTGCGACCGACGAGCCGATCACGAGCAGATCAACCGCGCGGAGCGCCTCGTAGTTCCAGCCGAAGACCATCTTCGCCAGCGCCATTGCCCATACGAAGCCGGGCAAATTGGTGTCGAAGATGTCCCGGTAGTGGACGCCGCCGTTGAGAACGTTGCGCGCCGCCATTTGGTAGAGCGTGACGTCGCACCACGGCGGCATCGACAGGAAGATTGGCACGCCCCCGGCGAGCGCGACGGCGGTCACGAGCCAGCCGAGGGGGGCGGAACGCCAGGGGCGCCACGGGCGGGGGCGTTCGGGTTCGGTCATCGCGGTCAGTGGGGCTTCCCCTGTTCGTTGGGAGCGGTGTGGCCGGGCACGTCGTGCGGCGAGTGCGGGTGGTGAGGAATCATATACCCGGACGCGGTCAACCCGATCGCGACCACCGCGGCCGCGAGCCCGAGGAACCAGTAGGCGCGCTTCTTGGTGAGGAGCGCGATCGAACAGAGGACCAGGCCAATTTCGGCCGACAGGTGGGCGATATCGAAGCGGTCGGCCTGGTGGTGAACGTGCTCGGCTTCTTCACTCTTCTCGGCGGCCTGTTGGCGGTACTTAGCGGCCTCGGTCCCGACGCGCTCGGCTTCGGCCCGTAACTTGTCGGCCCGTTTACTCGCTTCTTCTCCCCGTACAAGGAGGTCCGGCAAATTATCTTTTTGGTCGTTCGACTTATTGTACTCGGCGGCCCGCTTCTTCCAGTCGTCAGCAGCTTTCGCGCGGCGCTGACCGATTTCGGCCGCTTTCTTCTTCGCGTCCTCGTCCGCGTCCTTACGCAGCGGCTCAATGGAGGGGACGAGTTCGATCAGCGTCGCGGAGGTCTCGAACTGCGACTGCCGCTGGCGCTTGGACTGGTACCACGCGAACAGATTGCTCTTCTCGACCTCGGCCCGAGCCGCTTCTGTGCCGACCCGGTTCGCGTCCCCGAGTACCCGGTTCACGTCGCCGAGCAGTCGATTCGATTCGCCCTGGAGCTGCAACACTTTGTTGTGCGTTCGGTGGCCCACCATGCTGATCGCGGCGAGGATCGCGGCGACGATGGCCATTGAAACGGCGACCCGCTGGTTGAACGGGTCGGAAGCGTGGTGCTCGGCGTGTTCAGCGTGTTCCAAGTGCTCGTGCGTGTTCGCCATGAACGGCTCCGGTGCTTGCTGCGGCAGCCGCGGAAGTCTATGGCGGTACGGATCAGCGTTCAAGGTTGAGAAAATTCTCAGAAATATCCCGAAAGTCGTTGCAATCGATACCAGCGGCGTATAGCATCCGTTGTTGAAAACGGATTCTCGATTCGCACTACCCGCAGAAGGATTTGCGGCCCCGTCTTGCAGATTCAGTCCGGTGTAATAACGGATCTCGTTTTCCCGCGACCGCCGGTATGCCCGTGACCGGTAGCCGCACTTTCGGTTCGGAAGCCTCGTCCGAGATCAACCCCCGAAGGAGCGCCGCGATGAACACCTGCCCGATCATGACGTCCGAACTGATTGATGCCCTGACCAGTAGTCCGCTCGGTCAACTACGCCGGGTGCGCGTGACCGAAAACGAGAGCGAAGTGGTTCTCACCGGCCAAGTGTCGAGTTATTATCTTAAACAAATGGCACAGGAAACGGTTCGGAACGCCGTGGGCGTGCGGAGGCTCCTGAACCGCATCGAAGTTTGCACCGCGGAAGCGGCCTAATACTGAGTGTAACAAACATCGCTCCCGCAGTACCCCGAATCGATTGGGTGCTGCGGGAGCAAATTTATTTGTGGGACCATTCAATTTTTGGGTGATAGACGACCCTACGAAGTCACCCGCTCGGGCTACTCACGCCGCACCCGCTGATGCGGAACGCCGCATACTTAGCGCGCCTGAGTGGAGCCAACTCGCTGAGCGTATGTGAAACGCACGGACACGCGGGTCGCCTGGCCCCACCGGTGAGGCGTGATCGGCCACTATCGTTACGTCTACCAATCCGTCCACTCCCGCCGACACGTCCAGTTCCCACACACCCGGATCGACATCCACACGCACCGCGCCTTCGCTGGAGCAAATGAACCACCGCGCTCGTGGGCCGGGGGGAGCGTCTAACAACAGGCGCACTGCCGAGCACCCGTCGGGTACGCGCCCACTCGCGCGACTCGTGGCGTGACACCAGCCGTCGGTGTCGATACCGGTGGTGACCCACCCACTCGGGCCATAGTCGCGGAAGACCGGGGCTTGGGCTTCGGACGGTTCACCGGGCCACACCCACGCCGTTGATGCGGGCCGTTCCAGTCGCTCCAAACCTGCCACGCGCAAGGAACGCGACCGGCCCCCGGTCAACGGCACTTCAATGCCGCCGTTCACTTCCACCGCACACCCGCCGGGCAATTCCAGTGAAATGCGTCCTGGTCGGATGCTCAGGGGCAGAATCTGGGTTCCCGCGCGCACCTCGATCAGTGGCCAGGGGGGTATCGCGTCTGGTGACACGTCCAGATCCAGTCGCACGCCTCGTGTACCGGCGGGGGTGGTGAACCCGAAACGGGTTCGGGTCCAGCCGTCG
This sequence comes from Gemmata sp. SH-PL17, assembly GCF_001610855.1. Lineage (NCBI taxonomy): Bacteria > Pseudomonadati > Planctomycetota > Planctomycetia > Gemmatales > Gemmataceae > Gemmata > Gemmata sp. SH-PL17. The sequence goes on along the minus strand of NZ_CP011271.1, from coordinate 4,942,771 downwards.
GCGTCGATCCCCCACCCGCGCCAACCGGCGAGCCGGGTTGCGGGGGCGGGCACATTGAAATTCTGGTTCTCAACGGGCAGCGACAGGAGAGTGTTCTGGCTTTCTTCATACAAGCGGCGGAAGAACTCCGGTGGGCGCACGGAGTCGCGCCCCGCGAACCGTTCCGCTAACTCCACCTGAACCGTGCGGTTGTCGACCGGCGGAAACGGTGCCGCCGCGATACACTCTCGCTTCCCGGGCAAGTGGAACGTCGGTTCCTCCGCGTAGAAACGTGAAACTCCACCGCGCGTCACGGTTAACCCGCCGGTGGGCCAATGGAAGAAGTGGCACCCCGCCAGGACCGACAGGCAGAACGATGTCGAGAGATCGTTGGCGCAGGCGTAGCGGAACCGGCGGCACAGGTCGTACTGGCGGAACAGGAACAGCGGATCATACGGGTGGCCCGACGTGACGAGCCGAAGCCCCGCGCGGGCGAACGGTTCGTGGCACCCCCGTTCCCAGTCGCGCCAGAAGATACTCACCGCCACGGGTTGAAATTCGTCCGGCAGGTTGGCCAACTCGTCCGCGAACCGAGCGCGGTCGTAGTCGGTGTTCTGGTGGGTGGTGGATTTGTCCGGGAAAACCAGTGTCCCGGTGCGGACCGGAGCTTCGTTGCCGTACCGACGGGCAAAGAGTTCTCGCATGTAGAAGAAGGCGGACCCGATGGGGTAAACGGTCCCGCCGCGGCCGCGCAGGGCTGCGGCCTGCTGTTCGGTGATCGCCAGCCGAATCGGGAGCGGACTGGTCGCGTCGGCCGAGTACGGTTCGGGGCTGCCGAAGTTGATCGCGTGCTCCATTGCCCAGGGCAGCGGCCGGTCCGCGGGCAGCCCCGCGAACTCGCGCAGCAACAGGTGCAGGCCGTACAGTTCGTTCTGAATGTGGTACTCGACCGGGAACACGGGCCGCGGTCGGCACAGCGTAGCGAGGTCGTCCTGGGAAAAAAGGAGCTTCACGCCGCCCTCCGTTCCGGAGAGGGGACGGCCCCGATCGCGCCTGCCTTCAGTGGTCCCAGAGCCAGACCCAATTCGGTCCACCACGAGTTGTCGAACGCGCTGCCCCGACAGCCCTCGAACCACGGCCCACCGGACGTGAAGTGCAGGTTGTGTAGCTCGTCGTCGGGTAGGTCCGGGCTGTAGCCGACGAGATGGTTCCAGCCGCGGGGCAGGGCACCCACTTCGTCGTCCTTGAGCCACAGGAACCGGTGCAGCTCCAGGCCCGACGCGGACGCGACGAATTCCGGGGTCAGTGCCGCGCATCGCGCGTTGTTGAACAGCACCACGCTCGACCAGTTCTTGCGCGGGTAGCACACTTGCGCCGCACCGAGGAACTTGGTCGTCTCGGACGGCCGGTGGTCGTGCTGGACCACCTGGACCGCGAACTGCGGGTCACGCAGCGCCCACAGACGGGCGATGTCGGTACGGAACAGGACGTCGCAGTCGGCGAACACGGCCCAACCCTCGAACCCACACAAGTAGGGCACGAGGAACCGGGTGAAGGCGAAATCGGTCGACTGGTTGGGATCGCGCGGCCGGTGGAAGATCCCGGCGACTTGAGTGAGCATCAGCGGCGTGATGCTGACCGGGGCGCTACTGTGCCGGTGAATGCTGTGCGACGCGACGTGAAACGCCACGGCCTCGCGCTCGTCGTAGCCGAGGAACACGCGGATCGGACTCATCGAACGTTCCCCCGCGAACCTGCGCCGCTGCCGCGTGCGAGCCAACCCCGGAGCCGTTTCCAAAGAGGGGACGGTTGTTGGGGCAATTCAAAAAGCGGTTCGGGCAGTTGAACCGGGAGGTTCACGAAGCGAACCGGCCAGTGGGAGGCCGGTCGCGGCGCGATTCGAGTGATCGAGCGGGCCGTGTTCAGCCAGACCGCCAGTGTACCGGCGCGGTACGCCACGGAACGCGCTATTCGTAGCCCGCGCGGGCTCGTCTGGTTCCGCGCTCCGAACCGCGGACGGTGACCGGCGATCGCTTCGTAAAGTTCCAGTTCGCCGCCGGGCGTGTTGTCGTCCTCGGCGGGCAGGAAGAGTAGTCCTTCCAGAATTTTATTCGGTCCCTTTACGTGTGGGCCGCGCTCGCCGACGGTTCCGCGTTCAACGGGAGCGAGTACGGCCAACTGAGCGTCGAGGAGCACGTCGCACGCTCCTTGGCCCTCGGCGTGACGCTGGCCCACACGTAGCGCTTCCAGCCGAGCGAATCGGTCCTCGAACCACGGGTACTCGCGCCGGATCGCTTCACCGAAGACGCGGGCGAGGGCCGCGAACGCTTCGGGCCGAACGTGGCGCGCGATGAGGTCGCGCAGCGGACCGGTCAGGTCGGTGAGGTGGACCGATCGGCGCAACACTTTCTTCGCGTCGGGCAGCGCCGAGCCGAACTGACTCAGCGCGGGGAAGGATCGTACTAGTTCGGCGCACCGTGCGGGATCGATCGCCCCTTCCACGAGGACGTGCGGGAAGGGTTCGTGGACTACCATTGATGAGCGGAGACGGGAGTACAAGTCCATGCCGACCTCACGATTCACGCACTGCGGCGAACGAGGCCGTTCCACATCCGGCGGATCAGCCCGCGGGTTTCGGGCACCGGTGGAGCGGCCGGAAGTGGCGACTGGCAGCGCACATCGAACACCGGACCGGTCATTTCGCCGACGAGGTTCAGGAAGTAACGCGGGTGCGGCGTGGCGGCGCGCGGGCTGACACCGTGTAACGCGCGGGGCGTATTCAGGAACAGCACCAAAGTGTTGCGGCGGTAAGGCACTGTTTTGACCAAACGCACCCTGTCGCGTGTGAGCAATCGCTTCGGGGCGAAGGTCGGTTCGGGGTCGACCGCCTCGTACAACTCCAGGTTCCCTCCATCCGAATCGTCCCCGTCGAGGCGGAGGTAGAGGAGGCCGACGAACAGTTTGTCCGTGCGGTCGAGGTGAGGGCCGCGGACCGTCGTACCGCCGGTGAGTGCGGGCGTGTTTCCCGAGATTTGTGCGTCGAGGCCCACGGCACCGAGTGGACGCTCGGGAGCCTGACGCGGTCGTGCGACCAATCGCTCGGGATCGGCGAAGCGCGTGGCGAAGTCGGGGAACTCGGCGCGAATGAACGGCCCGAAGAGGCGCGTGACGCGGTCCAGAAACTCCTGCGACATTCCCTCGTTGATGATCTGCTTCCACAGCGGCGAAACGTCCGGAGCGGCAAGCGCTGTGGCCGCATTGAGCGTGAACCGGGCGTTGCTGCCGAGTTGCGCGCCGCCGGTGAGCGTCGTCAGCGGCGGCATCTGCCGGACGAGTTCGGCCGAGATGTCGCCATCGAGTACATCGTGCAGAACAATGTGCGGAAAGGGGGCCGGTATAACCCGCGCGCCGTCGAGACGTTGGAACATCGGAACCTTGTGGCTCAAAAGCGCTGAGCCGACCACCCGAAAAGCGGTCGTTACAAGAACATCGGCACGAGAAGATGGGGGACTCGAAGGAAATTCGCAAGCGAGCGCGTCTGAGCGCCCACCGGGTGTATCCAAATTCTCTGGGGTCATGCCGCCAAGCTCCAATAGGCCTGCCACTGGATGGAGTTCCGCACGCAGACCAGGCTCGCCATCGGTCGGACGTTCTTCTTGAGCCAGCGAGCACCTCGGGCTTTCAAACGCAATCCCAGGGTCTTGGCTTGTCCTTCCACCGCACCGCTGCCGATGGCCTGGCCACGGGCCAACCGATCACGATACGCCAAACGATTCGTGTGCTTGGCGAAGTAGCCCAACAACTTCTCCGTCGCCTTCTGCCTTCGTGTCCGTTCTTCGAGAGTCTCGACGGACAACAGTTCTGACACCCACACGCACACACCACCCCAACCCTCACGCAACAACACGTCGCGACCGCGCTCAAAAGCAGCACGGGCCTCGTCGGTCCCCTGGCCGAATATCCTCTGCGCACAAAGGCTCAACCGCTCACTGGCGTGGTAAATGTCCAGCGTCTCTCGACAACCCGGCAGCACACGATTGACCGACTTCCAAATCCAACTGGCCCCGTCACCCAACGCATGGACGCTCGACCACTGCGCCACACCCAACTGACGCAACGACGGACCCCAACGGCGTCGAAACACTTTCGATTTGGCGATCATCGCGAACGACACGACCGCACCGGCCGGGGGCAAGCGCTCGTCGTCCTGCCACTGCTCGGGTGATACCGCCGTGCCGGCCTCACGCTTGGAAATCACTGCGATCTTCAGGTCTTTCCAGCCTTCTTCGCGGGTATTGACCTTGCCCGCGTCAATCGCCAACTCGATCTCGCCTGGGGTTTGGCGAAACGTCTGGGCCGTGGCGTGATCCTGGGGTTGGAACGTCGTCATCGCCCGGCCATGCGTTCCCACGAGCTGGCGCGCGGTCTCGGGGGCCAACTTCACTCCCAGCAACTCCCGGAGATGTTCGCGGGTCTTGGCGAACGACACATCGGCAGCCAAACGACAGCAATGCTTCTGAAGAACCGTGCTGAATCGCTGCGTCAGACCGATGACGGCATCGGCTGCGTAAGCTCCTTCGGCTCCACAGCGGCATTGCCAATAGTGTCGCGTGAGGTTCAGAGGGCCGACAGTGGTCACGAACTGCCGGGGCTTTTTCCCGCGGTCTTCTTTGGCTCGCCCGCAGTCGCAGATTCGGATCGGCGACCCTTTTTTTCGGCGGCTTGGATGCGTCGGGTGACCGCATCGGCCAAGAGGTTTTTGGTCAGTTCGCGTCCCTTGGGTATGACCGCCGTTTCGCAGGCGTCCAAGACCGTGCCGTTGGCCGCGGAGAGCGCCAGAGCTTGGAGCTCTTCGTGGACGGCCAATAGCTGCCGGACTAGCGCTTCGCTTTCGGCGGGGATTTCAATCGTGACGGTCTTGCTCATAGAACATCCCTGTTCGCATCCGAGAACACCCCACTTACCCAAATTCCGCCAACCCCACCAGAGAAGTTAGTTACACCCCGCCCACCCGACGCCGGCAGTATTTCTTACGCGCCCGCCGCTTGCGGTTACCGTGTTACAGCGGTACGGTGAGTTCACTATGCGCACACTGCTCGTCACACTTTTCGCGCTGTCGCTCGTCGGAACCGTTCGCGCTCAACCCAAAACGGAGTACCCCGCACTAAAGCAGCGGCTTCAGCGCGGGAACTTCGCGGAGGCGCTGGCAGGGTACGACGAACTCGCGAAGAACGAGAAATTGCCGTTAGCGTTCATTGGTCAGGCGGCGTGTTACCGGGCGCAGGGCGAGAACTTGAAAGCTCTCGACGCCCTCGATGCCGGACTGAAGGCATCGCCCGACAACCCCGACCTGCTCGGTCACCGGGCGGACCTGCTCCTCGCGCTCGGGAAGTGGGACGACGCGACGAAAGACGCCGAAGCCGCCATCAAGAAGGACGCCAAGCACTTTCTCGCGCGGTGGGTGCGTGCTCGGGTGCTGCGTGATAAGGGTGATCTGGCGGCCGCGGACACCGAAATGCGCTGGTTCGTGAAGGCGTACTCCGATGCCGCGGCGGTCGAGAAAGAGATCACCGACCCCGAGAAGTTGCTCATCGTCGCGCAGGCTGGCATCGAGAACGCGACCACTCACAATAAGCCGGATCAGTTCAAGTTCATTCTCACGGAAGTGCTGCGCGACGCGCTCAAGGCCGATGCGGACTGCTGGCAGGCCGAGTACCTCAGCGGTCAGTTGTTTCTGGACAAGCACAACCGCGCGGACGCGGCCAATTCGTTCGATGCCGCGCTCAAGATCAACCCGAAGGCCGTGGAAGCTCTGGTCGGGAATGGGTTGATCGCGTTGGAGCGAATGGACTTCGCCGACGCCGAGCGCCAGGCCGACAGTGCACTTAAAGTGAACCCCAAGCACCCCGGTGCGCTGAGATTAAAGGCCGACGTGCGATTCGCTGAAGCGGACTACCCGGGCGCGGAGAAGCTCCTGCTCGCGGCCAAAGCGATCAACCCGCGCGACGAATCGACACTCGCGCGCCTCGCGGCGATCCGGTACCTGACCAGTGATAAGGCTGGTTACGACACACTGGGCAAAGAAGTCGAAGCGTTCGATACGAAGCCCGCCACGTTCCACCTGGAACTGGGCACCATCTTCACCGATACGCGCCAGTTCGTGATCGCCGCGGAGTGCTTCGAGAAAGCGAGTACGCTGCGTCCGACACTACCCGGACCGAAGGCCGGGCTGGGATTGCTGCTGTACATGCAGGGCCGCGAGCCGGAAGCGCGAACGGCGCTCAAGGCCGCGATGAAGGCCGACCCGTTCAACGTGAAGGCCGATAACGCGCTCACCGTGCTCGACGAACTTGCCGAGTACGCGACCACCGAAACGCCGCACTTCGTGATCCGCTTCGACAAGAAGAACGACAAAGTGCTGGCCGCATTTCTCGCGGACGTGCTGGAAGAGACGTTCGCGGAACTCGCGAAACAGTACGGCTTCACCCCGCCGGGCAAGATACTCGTGGAGGTGTTCGCGCGGCGCCAGATGTTCAGCGGGCGCATCGCGATGTTGCCGGGGCTTCCGGGGGCCGTTCAGGGAGCCTGTACCGGCCCGCTCATCGCGCTGCCCTCGCCTCGGGCCGATGGCGGCACGCGGGCGTACAACTGGGCCGTCGTTGTTCGGCACGAACTGACGCACGCATTCAATCTGCTCCAAACGGGGCACCGGGCGCCCGTCTGGTTAACAGAAGGTTTGGCCGTTCGCGCGGAAAATACCAAGCGCTTCGGTCAGGTCGCACTGGTCCTGCGCGACCGGCTCGCGGCGGGAACCGCATTCGACCTCGACACCATCTCGCGCGCCTACAAGCGGTTCAACCAACCGGCTGACGTGATGCTCGCGTACTACCAGGGACTCCTTTACGTCGAGTACATTGCGAAAGCACACGGTGAAGAGGGCATCGCGAAGTTGCTGAATGCGTACAAGGTCGACAGCGACACCACAGTTGCGCTGAAGGCAGCACTCGGGGTCGAGAAGGTGGATTTTGAAGCCGGGTACCGCAAGTACATCGCGGACGTGGTGAAGTCCGCGGCCCCGCGGCGCCCGGACAAGCCGATGACCTTTGCCGAACTCGAAGCGGCGCACAAGGCGAAGCCCGACGACCTGGATCTGGCCGCTCGGCTCGCGGGAGAGTACCTTCGGCGCGACAAGCCTGCGGACGCGAAGGCGCTCGCAGAGGCCGTGCGCGCGAAGGAGAAGGGGCACCCAGGCGCATCAATCGTGGCCGCGCGGTTGCTCCGGCGCGCGAAAGACGAGGCCGGCGCAAAAGCCGCGCTGGAAGAAGCGGTGGCCGGGAACCCCGAAGACGGGCGCGTGTTGTTGGAATTCGGCAAACTCCTGTTTGAGTTGAAGGACTACGACAAAACTGCTGCAACTTTCGAGAACGGACTCAAGTTCGCACCGGGCGAAGCCGATTGGCTCGAACAACTCGTGCGCGTTTACGATACCGCCAAGAAGCCCGATGAACTCGCCCGCGTGCTTTCGGAACGGATCGTTGCGAGTCCGGACGACATCGCGCTGCACATTCGGCTCGCCAAACTGCACGCGAACGCGAACCGGCCGCAGCTCGCCGAGAGCGTCGCGCGCCGGGCGCTGTACATCGACGTACTGAATACCGAGGCCAGGGACGTGCTCATCGCCGTACTAGACACTCAGAAAAAGACCGCCGAGATCGAAGCCCTCCGCAAGCGCTACGAGTGAGTTCCGGCGCTGTCCCGCCGGATCGCTATAGAATCAATCCTCGGCCCCTTCCCGGCCACCCACTCCGGAGTCCTACCCATGCGTTCTCTCTCGCGTCGCGACTTCCTCGCTGCTTCCGCCGCGATCGGCGGCGTCGCCCTCCTCCCGCGCCTGGGGCGCGCTGCTGAACCGGCCGAACTGTTCAAAATCTCGCTCGCGCAGTGGTCGCTGCACCGCGCGCTCTTCGCGAAGAAGCTCGACGCGCTCAAGTTCGCCGAGATCACCGCGAAGGAATACGGGATCAACGGCGTCGAGTACGTCAACCAGTTCTACAAGGACAAGAAGAAGGACGACGGGTACCTCAAGGATCTGAAGAAGGTCGCGGACGACAACAAGGTGGTGAGCGTCCTCATCATGTGCGACGGCGAGGGGAACCTCGGCGACCCGGACGAGAAGAAGCGCGCCGCGGCCGTCGAGAACCACAAGCGCTGGACGGAATGGGCGAAGTTCCTCGGGTGCCACAGCATCCGCGTGAACGCGGCGAGCGACTGGAAGAAGGGGTTCGCCGAAACGCAGAAGCTCGCCGCCGACGGGCTGCGCAAGCTCGCCGAGTTCACCGACACGCTCGGGATCAACACCATCGTGGAGAACCACGGCGGGCTGTCGAGTCACGGGGAATGGCTCGCAGGCGTGATGAAGCAGGTCGATCACAAGCGCTGCGGGACGCTGCCCGACTTCGGCAACTTCAACATCGGTAACGTCGGGGTCATCAAGGAAACGTCCTACGACCGGTACAAGGGCGTGGACGAACTGATGCCCTTCGCGAAGGGCGTTTCGGCCAAGACGCACGACTTCGATGATAAGGGGAACGAAACCCACACCGATTACCGCAAGATGATGGAACTCGTGGTGAAGAAGTACAAGTACCACGGGTTCGTCGGGATCGAGTACGAGGGCGGCAAGATCGGCGAACCGGAGGGCATCAAGGCCACGAAGAAGCTCCTGGAAACCGTTCGCGCGGAACTGGCGAAGGGGTAAGATAAAGGCGGCCGCGGATGAACGCAGATCACGCGGATCAAAACCGAAGAGTTTCCCGACAGGATTAGAATTCGGAATCCTGTCGATCCCGTTAATCCTGTCCAAAACTCTTCTGTGTTTTGCCTTGATCTGTGTCTTCTGTGTTCATCCGTAGCAGTTTCGATTTCGGAGCTTTTCCATGCCGTTGTACGTGTACGAAGTGGTTCTCGCGGACGGGGCCGGGGGCGAGCAGTTCGAGGTGTTCCAGAAGATGTCCGACGCCCCGCTCACGACGCACCCGGAAACCAGCGAACCGGTGCGCCGCGTGTTCACCGAGGCCAACGCGCCGCGGGCCTGGACCGACACGCAGGGCAAGGCCGCGGTCAGCGACAAGAACCTCGCGTCGCGGGGGTTCACCAAATACGTGAAGACCGATAAGGGCACCTACGAGAAGGCCGCCGGGACCGGGCCGAAGAAGATTCAGCGCAAGTAGCCCGAAACCCGTTCCGCCGGCGCGCATCCAACCCGTATGAAAAGCCAACTGCTCGTTCTCCTCTTCCTCGGCTTCGTCGCCGCTTTCGTGTTCTGGGCTTTCGTGTCGCGTGGCGCGATGACGTCGGCCTCGCTTCCTGAGCGCGAAGGCAAACCCGTGGGCGGCACAAAGGTTGTGAAAACCGATGCCGAATGGCGGGCGCAACTGTCGCCGGAGCAGTACCGCGTGACCCGCGAGCACGGGACAGAGCGATCGTGTACCGGCGCGTTCTGGAACACGAAGGACGACGGCGTGTTCGCATGCGTGTGCTGCGACCAACCGCTGTTCGATTCGCTTACGAAGTTCGATAGCGGGACCGGTTGGCCGAGCTTCAAGGAACCAGTCGCAGAAGACAACGTGAGCACGCGGACCGATCGCAGTCACTTCATGGTGCGGTCGGAAGTGCTGTGCAGCCGGTGCGACGCGCATTTGGGGCACGTCTTCCCCGACGGCCCACCGCCGCACGGCCTTCGTTTCTGTCTGAACTCCGCCGCGCTCAAACTCGTTCCGCGATTCGCGGTCAATGAAAAGCGGTGAGACTACCGCCCGGTATCGCAGCCGTCGCAACGATTGACGAACCGTAACCGTGAAGAGCGGGTCTTGAACCCGGGGAAGCCCATGTCGGCTCGTGCTGCGCGCGGGCAGAAAGTTACGCCGAGCACCGCGAGCGCCAACATCGTTTTCGTGGGTTCCCCAAACTACAGGACGCGCGAACCGGTTTCACGAAGCTCACTGTTTGTACGACACGACGGCCTGCTGTGTTGTCGGTGGGAGCGCGTGGAATTCGTTGCGCGCGAACCCCGCTTGAGTGAAGATCCGCTCGTATTCCGCGAACGTGTAGGCGTCCCCGCGGGCCGTGGTCGCGAGCATCGTGAGCGCGAACGTGGCAGTGCCGGGCGGGTTGATTCGGTCGGCGTCGGGAATGAATTCCAGTGTGATCGCACGCCCGTTCGGGGCCAGCGCTGCATGCGCTTTTGCCGCCAGTTTTGTACAGGTGTCGGCGTCGAAGTGGTGGAGGAAGTTCGTCAGAAGCACGACATCGTAAGGGCCGCCCCAATCGGTGTCGAACGCGCTCCCCGGGAGCAACGCATATCGGTCGGCGAACCCGGCTCGCTTCGCGTTCTCGTTCGCCACCGCGAGGACGTTCGACCAGTCCAGTGCGGTAATGTGGGCACGTGGGTAACTCTCTGCAACCGCGAGGCCGAACAGCCCGTGCCCCGCGGCCACGTCGAGCACGCGCAGCGGTTGTTGTTGGTCCCCGCCCACCAGCCCGGCGAGCAATTTGGCCGGGAGCTGCATGACCGGTCCCATCGCCCGGGCAAACGCGACCCAGATCGGGTTGTCGTGCGAAACGGTCCCTTCCGCCGAAACTGCCGTTCCCCCGCGTCGAACTGCGGCCGTCAGGAGCGCAAAGCACTCCTTCAGTTGGGGCGTGAGCAAAAACTCGGTGACGCCGCCGAGGTACGCGGGCGACTGACGGTTGAGGAACGTGTTCGTATCGGGCGTCAGTTCGTACCGGTCGTTTTGTTTGCGGAGGAACCCGAGGATGGTGAGATAGTCGGCCAGAATGCGGACACCACGCGGGGCCGCCTGGCAGGATTGTGCGAGCTGGTCGACGGTGGTCTGTCCGGCGGCGATGTGAGTAAACAGGTCGAGTTCGATCGCGGCCCGAAGTGCCTCGGACCGTTGGAAGGCGCTGATCGTATCAAAAAACAGTGCGGGGGACGGGCCTTGTGAGTTCATCGCGGTTCCTGTCGAGAGGGGCAGAGCGGACTCATTGCGAGTCGTCATTGTAGTCTGGTCCTTGACCCGTGCGGTTCGGTCGGTTCTGATGTGGATCGGAGGCTCGACATGAAGTGCGTATTGGGCGCTGTCTTGGTGACGTTCGCCGTTACGAACACGTTCGCGGAGGAACCGAAGCCGGTTCGCGTGCTGATTCAGACCGATAAGGGGGACATCGAGGTCGAGTTGGACGCCGCAAAAGCTCCAAATACGGTCGCGAACTTCCTGAAGTACGTGGACGGCAAGTTCTACGAGGGCGGGCGGTTCCACCGGACCGTGACGCCGGACAACCAGCCCAACAACAAGGTGAAGATCGAAGTGGTGCAGGCCGGGATCAACCCGGAGAAGACGAAGGACGGGTTCAAGGCGATCAAACTGGAGCGCACGAAGGACACGAAGCTCGCGCACAAGGACGGCACGATCTCGATGGCACGCGACGGCCCCGACACCGCGACTTCCGATTTCTTCATTTGCATCGGTGACCAGCCGGAACTCGACCACGGCGGGAAGCGCAACCCCGACGGAGAGGGGTTCGCGGCGTTCGGCCGCGTGACGAAGGGCATGGATGTCGTAAAGAAGATTCAGTCCGCGCCCGCCAAAATTCAGGCACTCGAACCTCCGATTACGATCAAGAAGATTACCCGCCTGCCTTGATAGCTCCCGCCAGAAGCTGCTGTTCCGTCTGGTACGAAGAACATTCCCGCCTCAAACTGCCGCTCTCAGGGCATCCGCATGATTCGTGCTGCGCTTCTATCATTGGCCGTGATGTGCTGGTGCGCGGGTGCGCACGCTGCGGACCCGGCACCGTTGGAGTTTTTCGAGAAACAAGTGCGGCCGGTGCTGGTCGAGAAGTGTCTGTCTTGCCACGCCGCCGAGAAACCGAAGGGCGGGCTCCGGCTCGATTCGCGCGAGGGCTTCATTAAGGGCGGGCACAGCGGCGCGGCCATCGTGCCGGGTAAACCCAAGGACGGGCTGCTCATCACTGCGCTTCTCCACACCGATAACGACCTGAAGATGCCGCCCGGAGGAAAGCTCCCTGCAAACGAGATCGCCGCGCTCACGAAATGGGTGGAACTCGGTGCCCCGTGGCCGGAAAAGGTCACGCTGGCCGCTCCGGACGCGATCGCAAAGGCTGCGGCGAAGCACTGGGCATTTCGACCCGTTCAGCGCCCCGTAGTACCCGAGATCCGAAACCCTAAAGCCGACATTCGCAACGAGATCGACAAGTTCGTGCTCGCGAAACTCGCCGAAAAGGGACTTTCACTTTCCCCTCGGGCTGACAAGCGCACGCTGATCCGGCGCGCGACGTTCGACCTTCACGGGTTACCGCCGTCGCTGGAACAAGTGGAAGCGTTTCTGAAGGACGATTCGCCGAGCGCCTACGAAAAGCTGATCGACCGGTTGCTATCCAGCCCGCGTTACGGCGAGCGCTGGGGCCGGCACTGGCTCGATGTGGCCCGCTACGCGGACAACAAGGGCTACGTGTTCTTCGAGGGGAAGGAGTACCCGTGGGCGTGGACGTACCGTGATTACGTCATCCGCGCGCTGAACGAGGACAAGCCGTTCGACCAGTTCGTAACAGAGCAACTCGCGGCCGATCTCCTCGCGCCGCAAGACGCCCCAGCCCAGGCCGCACTCGGGTTCCTGACGGTCGGCGGGCACTTCATGAACAACACGCACGACATCATCGACGACCGCATGGACGTCATCACGCGCGGGTTGATGGCAATCACCGTGACGTGCGCGCGGTGCCACGATCACAAATTCGATCCCGTCCCCGCGGCCGATTATTACTCACTTTACGGCGTGTTGCGGAGTTCCGTTGAACCCACCGTTCCACCGCTCGTGGGGGCGGCACCGAAGGAGCCGGATAAGGCGTACAACACCGAACTCACCGCACGTGAAAAGCGCCTTGTCGATTTCGTGACCGCGAAGCACGCCACGCTCGTTTCAGGTGCCCGGAGTCGCGCGGGCGAATACCTTTTGGCGGCACACGAAGCCCGGAACCAACCGCCGGCTGATGACTTCATGCTGATCGCCGATCCCGGCGACCTGAACCCCAGCATGATTACGCGCTGGAAGCAGTTCCTCACGGACACCAAGAAGCGCAAACACCCCGCGTTCCTACACTGGCATGCGGTCAGTGAACTACCCGACGCCGAGTTCGCAGAGAAAGCCCCGGGCTTACTCAAGGCCGTTTCGGAGGGCAACAAGCTCGTAGCTGCGGCGTTGAGCGAGCCGCCGAAATCGATGAAGGACGTGGCCACGCGGTACGGCAAACTACTGACGGATGTGGACAAACAGTGGAAGGACGCGGCAAAGGGTATGACCCGGTTCGATGACCCCGACCGGGAAGAGCTGCGTCGCGTGTTGTACGGCGCGGATTCGCCTGCCGACGCCCCGCTCGCACTCGATTGGGGTTTCCTCTCGTTGTTCCCCGACCGGGCGACCCAGGACGAATATCAGAAACACCTGCGTGCGCTCGAAGAGTGGCTCGGGAAGGGATCACCGCGAGCGATGGTGTTGCACGACTCCGCGCGCCCCTACGACCCGCGGATCTTCGAGCGCGGCAATCCCGGGCGCCCGAGCGACTCAGTCCCGCGGCAGTTCATTCGCGTCGCGAACCCGGCGCGCAAGCCGTTCGCTTCGGCCGGAAGTGGTCGCCTCGAGTTGGCACGCGAGATCGTGTCGAAGGACAATCCCCTGACGGCGCGGGTGTTCGTGAACCGCGTGTGGATGCAGCACTTCGGGAAGGCATTCGTCGGCACTCCGGGCGATTTTGGGCTTCGTGGCGACGCCCCCACGCACCCCGAACTGCTCGACTGGCTCGCGAGCGAGTGGGTGAGCCCTTCAGCAAATTCTTCGGAAGCTCGCGCAGAGCAGAACACCCCTCGTACCCCCTGGAGCATCAAGCGCCTCCACAAACTCATCATGACGTCCGCGACCTACACGCAGAACAGTCTCGATCGCGCAGACGCGGCTACTGCCGATCCCGACAACCGCTTGCTCTGGAAGCAGAACCGGCGCCGACTGGAGTTCGAGCCGCTACACGACGCTGTCCTGGCCGCGTCCGGGCAACTCGACCTGAAATTGGGTGGCCCGAGTGCGCGGCTCTTTGGCGGTAACAAACGGCGCGCGGTGTTCGGCTACATCGACCGGCTGGAGTTCCCTTCGCTGCTTACCACGTTTGATGTGCCGAACCCGGCGGGCTTCGCTCCGGAGCGCACGAACACGACCGTATCTCCGCAGGCGCTCTTTCTGATGAACGGCCCGTTCGCACGCGACGCGGCGAAGAAGCTCGTTGCGCTTCCCGTGTTCCAGAAATTTGCGGATTCGGGCGAGCGACTCGATTGGATCTACCTGACTCTCTACGGTCGCCGACCGGACGCAGACGAGCGCAAACTGGCCCTCGCGTTCATCGCGAAGGGCACGGACCGCTGGATCGATCTCGCTCACGGGCTGCTGATGACCAACGAGTTCGCGTTCGTGGATTGAAGGGGCAGGTGTCTGCGATTTGGGGGACCAAGTGGCGCGTAAGATTTCGGGAAGCGCGAAGATCAAGGATGCATGGAAGCGGATTGCTCGATGGTACAAAGTGAACGTCCCAGCGGATCAGTTCTCTTTGGCCGATGGAGCATCTGCGGAAGCTATTGCCGTGGCAGAGGCTCAGCTCGGTCTGAGCTTCCCGCAAGATTTAGTCGCGTCCTACCACTTACACAACGGGAGTAATGACTGCGCAGTCTTTCTCTACGGCTACGCATATTTGTCTCTGTCCGAACTCGTACAGCAATGGGGGTTCTGGCAAAAGATCATCCAAGATGGCGGTCTCGGTGGTGTCGAGCCGAACTGCCCCGAAGCGATCAAGAGAATATGGTGGAATCTGAAGTGGATACCCTTTTCGCACAACGGCGGTGGTGACCACCATTGTGTAGATCTCGACCCAGCCGAGGGTGGGGCAGTCGGGCAAGTGATCCAGTTCAATCACGAAGTCGGCGCGCATTCACTACTCGGTCCTGACTTCGGAACATTCTTGAGGACGTATGCGACGGACCTGGAAGCAGGTCGGTATCGATTCGATGAGACGGATCTCTGGGTGATCGACAGGATAGAGTAAAGCCACTGATAACTCTGGAGCGAAGAAGGCCGAGACAGTCGGCCCTACGAAGAGGTATTCATGCTTCCGCTTTCCCGCCGTGAGATGCTCGCCCGGTGCGGCACCGGTATCGGCACCATCGCCCTCGCTGGTGTCCTTCGTGACGCACAGGCGGTTGATGCCCCGCGCGCAACCGATCCACTCGCGCCGAAGGCTCCGCACTTCGCGGCAAAGGCCAAGCACGTCGTTCACCTGTTCATGAATGGAGGAGCGTCGCAGGTCGACACGTTCGACCCCAAACCGCAACTCGATAAGTACCACGGCAAACCCATCCCGACGGGCAACCTCCGGACTGAGCGCAAGACCGGCGCCGCGATGAAGTCGCCGTACAGCTTCAAGAAGTACGGCCAGTCCGGGATCGAGGTGAGCGAACTGTTCGCCAAGACCGCGGCGCACATTGATGACATGTGCGTGATCCGCTCGATGTACGCGGATGTGCCGAACCACGAGCCGTCGCTCTTGCTCATGAATTGCGGCGACGGCCGGCAACCGCGCCCGAGCCTCGGGAGCTGGGTGACCTACGGCCTCGGCAGCGAGAACCGCAATCTGCCCGGGTTCGTCGTCATGTGCCCCGGCGGGTACCCGATCGTCACGACGCAGAACTGGCGGTCCGCGTTCCTGCCGGGCGTGTACCAGGGCACGTACATCGACAGCCAACACACGCAGGTCGATAAACTCATCGCGCACATTCGCAACACGGAACTCCCGCTCGAAAAGCAGCGCGAGCAACTCGACCTCGTTGCCGCGCTGAACGCCAAACACCTCGCCGACCGCGCGAACGACGCGAACCTGGAGTCCCGCATCCGCACGTTCGAGCTGGCGTTCCGGATGCAGTCCGAAGCAGCCGACGTGTTCGACCTGAGCCGGGAAACGAAGAAGGTCCGCGACCTGTACGGCGACACGACCATCGGCCGGCAACTGCTCCTCACGCGCCGGTTGATCGAGCGCGGGGTGCGGGTCGTGCAGCTCTGGAGCGGCGCCGGCCAACCGTGGGACAATCACGACAACCTCGCCACCACGCACAAGACCCTCGCGGGGCAGTGGGACCAGCCCATTGCCGCGTTCCTCAGCGACCTGAAACAGCGCGGGCTATTCGACAGCACGCTGGTGCAGTGGGGCGGCGAGTTCGGTCGCACCCCGGTCGCGGAACTCCCGGCCCTCAATGGCCGCGATCACAACCACTACGGCTTCACAAGCTGGCTCGCGGGCGGTGGAGTGAAAGGCGGACAGGTCATCGGGGCGACGGACGATTTCGGCTTTGCGGCGGTCGAAAACAAGGTGCATGTCCACGATCTTCATGCCACAATGCTGCATTTACTCGGCATCGATCACGAGAAACTGACCTACCGCTACGCCGGGCGCGACTTCCGCCTCACCGACGTTCACGGCACCGTGGTCAAAGACATCATCAAATGAGGAAGAACCGCAGATCATGCGGATGAAGACAGGATCAGAATCCGATTTGAACGGAATTGGTTTTGATCCGCGTTATCTGCGTTGATCCGCGGCTGATTTTCTTCTTGCGTCCAAAGGAGTTCGCGTGTCCGTTTCCCCCATTCGCTCCACGGTCGATTTCGACAAGCCGGGCAAGCAGTACGGCCACTTGTACGTGCCGTACTCGTACAACCTGGGCGGATGGGCGAACCTGATGTTGCCCGTGACGGTCATCAACCGCGGGACCGGCCCGACCGCGCTCGTGCTCGCGGGGAACCACGGCGACGAGTACCCGGGGCAGATCGCGATTATGCGGCTGCTGCGCGAACTCTCGCCGGAACACGTCACCGGTCGGTTGATTCTGGTTCCCACACTCACGATGCCCGGTGCGAAGGCCGCGACCCGGCTCTCACCGCTCGACGGAAAGAACTTCAACCGCTGTTTTCCCGGGAACCCAACTGGCACGCCGAGCGAAGTCGTTGCGCACTATCTCACCACGGAACTGTTCCCGCGTGCGGACATCGTGATCGACATCCACACCGGCGGCCGGAGCCTGGATTTCGAGCCGTGTGCCCACATGCACCTCGTTCCCAAAGGCCCGCAACGCGACCAGATGCTCGCCGCAACCGAGGCGTGGAACACGGACTTCTGCTTCCTGTACGCGGACGTAGCCGGGACCGGGTTACTCCCGGTCGAGGCGGAGAACCAGGGGAAGGTGGTCGTTACCACCGAGATGGGCGGCAGCGAGAACGTTACGGCCCTCGTCCACGCGGAAACGCAGATGGGGTTGCGGAACGTGCTCATGCATTTCGGCTTGCTGCCGGGCAAGGCGGTCACGCGCGAGTCGCTCGGGCTGGCCCCCACGCGCTGGGTCCAGGCGCTGAACTGGGAAGATTACCGCTTCGCGCCAGAATCGGGTGTGTACGAGAACCTCGTTCCGCTGGGTGAGGACGTGAGTGCGGGGCAGCCGGTCGGCGCGATCCACTTCCTCGAACGCCCCGACCGCGAACCGGTGTACGTGCTCGCGAACACCGACGGCGTGCTACTCGCCACGCGCGCCCCGTCGATCGTCGCTCAGGGCGATTGCGTCGCGTGCGTCGCTCACGACGTGGACCCGCGGAAGCTATAGGCGAACGGCCGGTGTCAGCCGGTCGGTGAGATTTCGTACCACGCACGAGCTTGTTCTTACCGGCCGGCTGACACCGGCCGTTCGCCAAGAGAGAGTCATGAAGATCACGCAAGTTGTTTGTCAGATCCTCCGCATCCCGAACATCACCGCGAAGACCGCGAGCAGCCAGGACTCGGTGCTGGTCCGCGTGCGCACCGACGACGGGTTGGAGGGCGTCGGCGAAGCGGACTCGTCACCGGAAGTGGTGAAGGCGATCATCGACGCCCCGTTCAGTCACAACATCGCGTGCGGGTTGCGGAAGATTCTGGTCGGAGAGAACCCGCTCGAACACGAGCGCTTGTGGCAGAAGATGTACCGCAAAACGATGTACTTCGGGCGTACCGCGGTCGGCATCACCGCGATGGCTGCGGTCGATATGGCCCTGTGGGACTTGAAGGGTAAGGCATTCGGCCAACCGATTCACCGGTTGCTCGGCGGCAAGCAGCACGACAAAGTTCGCGGATACGCTTCCATTTTGTTTGGGCGCGACGGCAAAGAAACCGCCGACATCGCCCGCAGGTGGGTCGAAGCGGGGTATTCTGCGGTGAAATTCGGCTGGGAGCCGATGGGCACCTCTGAAGCGGTGGACATCGACCTCGTTCGAGGGGCGCGAGAGGGACTGGGCAAAGCCACGCTGCTGATCGATGCGGGGTGCGTTTACGATGCACGCACAGCCCTGCGCCGGGCGCACGCATTTGCGGAGTACAGCCCCGAGTGGTTCGAGGAACCGCTGCGCGAGGACGACGTTGAGGGGTACGTGTGGCTCCGCGACCGGTCGCCGATCCCGATCGCCGCGGGGGAGGGGGAGTGCGGGCGCGAGTCGTTCCGGCAACTCATCGACCGCCGCGCGCTCGACGTGTACCAAGTGGACATCTCCCGCTGCGGGTTCACGGACGCCGCGTACATTCGGGCGCGCGTCGAGGAAATCGGCGCCCGCCTCTGTAACCACTGCTACACCAGCCCGCTCACTGTGGCCGCGAGCATTCACTGGCTCTCGACGTGCCGCGATGCGTTCGTGTTCGAGGACTGCGTCGAGGACTCGCCGCTGCGCCACGAACTGACGCACGAGAAGGTCCAGTCCGTGAACGGATGGATGGAAGTACCCGACCGCCCCGGCCTCGGCGTGACGCTTGACGAGAAGTTCGTGCAGAAATATCTAGTCGCGGAATCGAGCTGAAAGTGTGGAGAATAAAGAACCGCAGATAACGCAGATGAAAACAGGATTAAGACGGATGCGAAACGAAATCGTGTCTTGATCTGCGCTTATCAGCGTTATCTGCGGCGCGTTTCGTTTTATTCTGGAGCCCACGATGAGTCGCGCGCGGACGGAATACCGGTACGAGAAACTCACGTGGCCCGAGATCAACGACGCGGTTGATTTGGGCAAGGTGTGCATCGTGCCGTGTGGTGCAGTGGAGCAGCACGGACCGCACCTCCCGCTCGACGTGGACCTCGTGTGCCCGTGCGGGATCGCGACCGGGGCCGGGCGCGAGATCGCGGACAAGTTACTCGTGCTTCCGGTCGTGGCCTACGGCTACACCGGGCACGTGATGGACTTCCCCGGCACGATCAACACGGACTTCGAGCACTTCATGCACCAAGTGCTCGATATCACCAAGTCGCTCGCGTACCACGGGTTCAAGAAGATAATTCTGTTGAACGGTCACGGCTCGAACATGCCGAACCTCGACCTCGTCGCGCGCCGCACCAACGTTGAGACGGACGCCGAGTGTTGCGTCGTCGCGTGGTGGAACCTGCTCACCGTAGACAAGACGTTCCTCTCGAACTGGCGCCAGAGCAAGTTCCCGGGCGGGTGCTCGCACGCCTGTGAACTCGAAACGAGCCTGTACCTCTACCTCGACGGCGACAACGTCCGCAAAGACCTCATCAAGAGCGGCACGATCAGCTTCAACAACGACGACAGCCCGTTCAACTGGGTCGATCTGTTCGGCGCGGGTCCGGCAACCACCGTTTCGTGGACCAGCAGCTATTCGGACACCGGCGTTCTGGGCGACGCGGAACTGGCGACTCCAGAGAAGGGTCGACAGGCCTACGAAGAGGCCGTGAAGCAACTCGGCCGGTACGTAACGTGGTGGAAGGACCGACCGAAAGACGTGCGCAAGGACCGCCACCGCAAGCCGCCGACCATGCCGATCCCGTGGGGCCAGCGCCCGTTGGGGTGAAGAACGAAGTCGTGTTCACCGCAGAGGGCACGAGAGGGCGCAGAGAAGAACGAAGAGTGAGATCACTCGATTCTCTGTTTTTCTCTCTGCGCCCTCTCGTGCCCTCTGCGGTGAACACGACTTTATTCTTCTCCGCGCTCTCTCGTGCCCTCTGCGGTGAAACATCTTTTTTGGAGCTTTTTTAGATGAAGATCGCGGATGTTCGGCTCACCGGTCTTACCGGCGGCACGGTCGAAGGCGGGTGGGCCGAGGAACTCGCGCCCGAAGACAACGTTCACACCATCGTGGAGGTTCTGACGGACGAGGGGCTGGTCGGCGTCGGGAGCACGTTCACGAGCAGCCACCTCGTCGGCGCCGCGGTGAAGTTACTCCGCCCGTTCCTCATCGGCGAGCGGGCCGATGAACCGGCGCGCGTGAGCGAAAAACTGCGGCAGAACACGTTCTGGCAGGGACGCGGCGGGAGCGTCGAACACGCGATCAGCGGCATCGATATCGCACTGTGGGATCTGTTCGGCAAAATCACGAAACAGCCAGTCTCGCGGTTGCTGGGTGGCAACTATCGCAACAAGATCAAGCCGTATGGGTCGCTGCTGTTCGCCGAAGTGGAGCCGCTGCGCGAGAAACTCAAGGCGGCTGTCGCGCGCGGGTTCAAAGCGATCAAGCTCGGCTGGAAACCGTTCGGTCGGCGCGACGCGAAGACGGACGAACTACTCGTTCGTACCGCGCGCGAAGCGGTCGGGCCGGGCGTGGAACTGATGGTCGATGCGGGCGGGAGCGATGCGTTCTGGCCACACGGCTACAAGTGGGCACTCCGCACGGCACAAATGCTCGCCAACTACGACATCGTGTGGTTTGAAGAAGCACTCCCGCCGGACGACATCGCGGGTTTCGCCGAATTGCGGCGCCACTCGCCGGTACCCATCGCAACGGGCGAAGTGTTCACGCGCCGGCAGAGTTTTCGCCCGCTGTTCGAGCAACAGGGCGCGGACATTGTCCAGCCGGACTGCACCAAGTGTGGCGGACTCACCGAAGCGTGGCGCATCGCGTGGACGGCCTACGAGCACAACGTGCAGTGGGTGCCGCACGGGTGGAACACCGCGATCGGGCTAGCCGCTGATCTTCAGCTTTCCGCCGCGATGCCGGTCGCGAAGTACGTCGAGTTCCTGTCGCCGTCGCCGTACATGGACGAGTTGATTTCCGTGCCGTTCAAACCCGATGCGGATGGGCTGCTCACGATACCGGATGCTCCGGGGTTGGGTATCGAGTTGAATCGAGAAGCATTGGCTCGGTACAGTACGAAATAGCGGCGCGATTTCCTATCAAATGACATCCAAATGAGACTTAGCCGCACCCCGCTGATGAACCCCTAAGAAGGAAGTGGACCGAGCCGTTTGCGGAGGAGTTCCCATGCCGAACGCCATTGCCGAGAAACTTCACCGGTGGCTCGAATGGACCGTGCAGGCGGGCGCCTCCGACTTACACGTGGTCGCCGGGCACGCACCCGTCATGCGGTTACACGGTGATCTCACCGAACTCCCGGAAGCACCGGTCGCATCGGACGAGGTCGAAACGCTTCTGCTTTCGGCGTGTCCGGAAGATGCTCTCAAGCGATTGCAGGAGAACAAGAACGCGGACTTCTCTTTCGAGTGCCCGGTCGCGGGGAAGGTGTCGCGATTCCGTGCAACACTCTTCCTCGCAGGGGGCGACACGGGCGGGTGCTTTCGGGTCATTCCCGACACGATTCCCGATCTCGCGTGGGCCGGGTTCCCGGCCGATCTCGCGGGCAAACTCGTTGCCCTGCGCGACGGACTGGTGATCGTCACCGGGGCGACCGGGTCCGGCAAATCGACCACACTCGCGATGGTCGTGAACCGGCTGAACAAAACCGGCGGGTACCGTATCATCACGGTGGAAGAACCGGTCGAGTACCAGTTCCCGCGCGAACCGAACTCGGTGGTCACGCAGCGCGAGGTCGGGGCGGATGTGCTCTCGTTCGCGGACGGGCTGAAGTACGGTCTTCGGCAAGATCCCGACGTGATTCTGGTCGGCGAGATCCGCGACCGTGAAACGGCGCAAATGGCTCTGAGCGCCGCGGAGACGGGCCACCTCGTGTTCAGCACGCTCCACACGCGGGACGCGAAGGGCGCGATCACGCGGTTCCCGGACCTGTTCCCGTCGGACGCACAGCCGGCGGTGCGATCGCAACTCGCGATGAGCCTGCGCGCGATCGTGAGTCAGCGGTTGCTCCCGAGCATCAACAAGACGGAGAAGCGCCACCTGGCACTCGAAGTGATGTGGAACACGCACCCGATCGCGAGTGCGATCCGCACGGGCAAGATCGAGAGCATCGACAACTACATCCTCACCGGGCGCGAGGAGGGGATGTACACGTGCGACGAATCGGTGCGGTTGCTGCTGCGTGCCGGGAAGATTACGCGGGCTATCGCGGAGCAGAACGTCCGCGACGTGAAGTTCTTGAATCATTAAGCAAGCCCCGTCTTGCGGGGCTTCAAATCGTTCCCTTGTCGGATCCGCGTAATCTGCGTTATCCGCGGCTCTTCATTCTGTTTCTCACCCGGTAGTCTCTGTCCCCGCTCTCTCGCGGTCGCGGCTCGTCAGCCCGTGGCGGTGGGTGGCGCCACCCACCGCCCTTGTGAGCGGGGTTCACCCAGCACACTACGCTTTCAGCCGCTCACACGCCTCCTTGTGTGCGGGGGCGGCGTAGCCGTAGGCACTGGCGGTCACGCGGGCCAGCGCGATCAGTTGGCGCCACTTGAACGCGGCCCGGGCGCGGGCGAACTCGTCGCTCGCGGTCGCGTAGTATTTCTCCGCGTGCAGCGCGCCGTCCTCGCTGATTGCGTAGGTGCGGAACAGGTTGAACACGTCTTTCGCACTGTTGGACGTTTCGCTGAGGCGCGCGGTGAGGGCCGCGGCGCGGGCTTGATCCTTGTCGCGGATCGCGCCGTCGAGTTCCTTGAGGAGCGAATCGGCCGGTAGCCCTTTAACCTTCTCAGAGTGTTCCGTCCGCGGGTACGCATCCCACTTCAGGAACTCGGCCCGGTTCGCCCGATCACGGCCGATCTGGTACCCGGCGAGGATCAGGCTCGTGACTTGAGTGCGCCGGTCGCCGATGCTCGCGAGGTTGCGCCAGGCGTGAATTGTGTCGCAGGCGTGAACGCCGATCGAATCGCCGTGGATGCTCCCCTCTGGCTTACCCGCAGAGGCCCACGCTTTCGGGCGCCCGTCGTCGCGGAGGATAAGTTGATTGGCGGCCAAGGAGAGCGCTTCGCCGATCGCATCCGCGCTGATGCCCTCGGCGAGTGCGGCTGCGACCGCATCGGCGGATTGGGCCGCGTCGGACTTGAAGACCGTGTCAGCGAACCGGAGTACCCAGGCGTCGTCGGCCGCCTTCGTTCCGGGCTTCGAGCCGACGAGCTTGTACTGGTCGAGGAGCTTCGGGAGTTGCTCGCGGATCGGGGCGTTGTACTTCGCCTGGTTCGCGTTCTTCTCGACGTTCACGCAGTAGTGAACCGATTGCCGGAGCATCGTGTTCGCCCGCTCGGTGCCGACGAACCGCGTCATGTCCCACGCACGCGACACGAGCACGACGCGGTGAACTTCGGTCGCGTCGTCCACTTCGACCATCAGTTCGTTCAGCGCGTCTTCCGGCTTCCCATTCGCGCAAATCGCTGCGAACGTTGCTTCGGCTGCCGCCAGATCGCCCTTGCGAGTCACTTCGCGGAGCTGTTCGCCGCCTCGGTTCGTTGCCAGTTTGCCGGGGGTAACGGCTTTCAGCGTTTCTTTTGTCGCGCCGAAGTCATTCAGGCGGGAGGCGTTCCGGTGCAGCACTTTCAGCACCGCGAGCGGCTTGAGTTCGGCCCTCGTTTCTTCCTGCGACATCTGGAACGCTGGGGCGAGGGCCATCAGCGTATGGAACCCGATGTAGTCCTCGCCGCCGAACGCGCGTGCATTCGTGAGCGCTGCCGCGGCGACGAGTTGCTTGAGTTCGGTGCCGCCCTTCAACTTGGTGATGACGGCCGACACGAGCTTGTCGGGCGGTGTTCCCTGGAGGAAATTCACGAGCGGGTCGAGATCACCGAACGTGAGGCGGGCGGGTTCGTCCGCGGCGAAGGCGGTAGCGAACCCCAGATCGTGGGCGAACGCGGTGCCGACGCTGGCAGCAATCATGCCCCGACCGATGTCCGCGAACAGTTCGCGACGAGTGCGATTCGACATGGATAAGCTCCCGGGGAGGGTGGGGCGCGGTGCGAGGCCGCGTCCGGGAGGATGGAAGTAGGAACTGCGTTCGAGGATACCGCGCGGGGCGGGGGGACGAAAGGAGAAATTAGATTCGTTCGGATGTTATTGCGTTGGGCGATGGGCATTGTGTTGGACGATCGCAGTTACCGTCCGAACCTACGCTCGGCTGCCCGCAAAAGAGGTCGCGTGATCCAGTACCGGCCCACGCAGAAAATGAACATCCAGGCGATGATCCAGGTCAGAACGAGCGGGTGACTGGGGGTAGTGAACCCGGCGCTACAGAGGGTCAGCGGAGCGGCGACCCACGCGCCTTGGAGTAAGAGGACGCCCAGGTACACGCCCAGCAGCGCCGTTCCCCGGCGGTACTCACTTGTTGCTTCTTCGGGCGACATTCCCAGCACAAATCCCCGACCGATGCTGTTAATCCGCCCTCCGGTGACCATCATCGGCGCGCCGACAGCGATTGCAGCGAGCACGAACACCCAGAACGGGACGCTGTAATAATTGGTGGCGAGGACCATCGCTAGAAGTGCGAACCCGAGGCCGAGGAAGACCAGAGCGTGCCCCAGCAACTGTAGTAGGTGACCGGTGAGTTTCGGCGGCATCGTGCAACCCCTCCCGGTCTATTCGTCGAAACGGTTCGCGGATTTCAACCGTAACGAATACACCGGTGAGGAGTTCGATTCTTCAACTGCGTCTTACTTATTCTTCTCGGCGAAGGCGTACAAGAACCCCGCCGTTCGGACGTAGAGGGCGTTGTCCGCGATCACCGGAGTTGCGGCGACGCGCTCGTTGAGCTTCGGGTTCCGGGCCACCACTTCCGGGTCATCGGCGCCGGCTTTTAGCACAGTGATCGCGCCGTTATCGAGGCACGTGAAGTAGATGTGCCCGTTCGCTGCGACCGGAGACGAATAGTACCGCCCGTTTGCGACCGCACGTTCCTGCTCGTATATCGCTTTGCCCGTTTTGGTGTCGTAAGCCGTGACCAGTCCGCCGTCCTTCACCAGCACGAACTGGCCGTCGCACACGATCCCGGACGGGACGTAGGGCAGCCCCTTCGTTTGCTTCCAGAGCACGTGCGACTTTGTCACGTCCCCGCTCCCACCGAGTTTCAGGGCGAACGCGCTGTTCTTCGACGCGGAAACGATCCGGAGCGCTTCGTCCCATTCCGCTCGGGTCAGCTTGCCGTCATGGTCGAAGTCCTGGTTGTCGAAGAAGCCCTTCAGCGGCGTTTTTTCGAGCCCGTCGCGCGTGATGTAGCCGAGCTTTTCGTCGCCCGATTCTTTCAGCAGTGCGTCGAACGCCGGGAGCTTGACGTCGTCACCGGGTGCCCACCCCGCGAAGAACAGCGTGCCGTCCACCACGACGGGGGTCGTACACGCCGCGGCCGGCATCCCGATCACGGTCCACTTCTCGTCGCCGGACCTGAAGTCGTAACCGATCATGCGCCCGTAACCGGGTACAATGATCTGCTTGCCCGCCGGGGTATCGCTCACCACTGGGGTGCAAAAAGCGGACTTCGATTCCCGCTTCTTCACCCATATCAGCGTGCCCGTGGCCGCATCGATCGTGAGAATTTTTGGGTCTTTGTTCTCGTCGCGCACGAGAACCGCCACACCATCAGCGAGAATCGGCGAAACACCGGTACCGAAATCGAACGGCGTGGAGACCGTTGGCATCTCGTGGCGCCACAATTCCTTCCCGGACAGGTTGTAGCAGAACACGCCGCATGACCCGAAGTAGGAGATGATTCGCGTGCCGTCCGTTACCGGGGTCGACGCGGCCGGGCTGCCCTCGGTCTTGTGGAACGGCTCGATCTGTTTTGCCGGCGCTTCGGCCCGCCACGCTTCTTTGCCCGTCGCGCGGTTGTACGCGATCGTGTAGAGCTTTCCGTCCTCGAACGCGGTGAGAACGAGGTTGTCCCCGGCCACGATCGGCGAAGAGAACCCGCTCGGGACCGCGACCTTCCACTTCACGTTCTTGTTCGGACCGAACTCAACGGGCGGCTTCTGCCCCTTGGCGATGCCCGACCCGTTCGGCCCGCGGAACTGGGGCCACACGAGAGCGGGATCGGCACTCATCCCCGCGCCCGCGGACAGCCCGAGAGCCAGAACCGCAAGTAGCTTCTTCATGGTTGGAACCTTAGGGATTACAGCACGCGACGTTCCGAAACGCGCGCACGCACCCGGCCGGCGCATCGCCCAATCGACGCGCTCGTGGAGTTCGGACCGGTACCGGTATCGATTCGGACTGCAGATTATTAGATTTCTGATTTACGCCGATCAAGTACCTACAATTAAGTGGGGTACCTACCAAAAGGTAAGTTTTGGGAGTTCTCAGCCATGCGCGCGGTCTACTCGTGCGGTCTTGAAGCCACGTTTGACGTGATTGGCGGGAAGTGGAAGTGCTTGATCCTGTGGCGATTGCATCCGGATGCGCGGCGGTTCGGTGAACTCAAACGCCTTGTAACCGGCATTACCGAGAAAATGCTCATCCAACAGCTCCGGGAAATGGAGGCGGACGGGTTAGTGCGTCGGCAAGCGTACCCCGAGATACCGCCGCGTGTGGAATACTCGCTCACACCAATGGGGATCAGCCTTAAAGAGTTACTCGGACCCCTTTGTGAATGGGGCAGCAAATACATCGAGCAGATGGGCAGAGAACACCTCTGCCAAGATCCCGAAGCACAGACTCAATGCGTGCCGGGGTGAGGGCCCAAAAGTTTGTCAGAAATAGTCAGTGGTTCCGGCGGAATTGTTTTTATTCTTTTGTATACATGTATATAATTGGATAATATATCTGTTTTGTTTGTGGTATCAGCCGGCGCCCAAATGGGTCGGTTCGTGGGAGAGTCGGCGCAAATCGCGCGGGTGTGAGCAATTGTTACCATCTTGGGTTGAGGGCACGCGGAGCGGATTATTCTCAAATCCTTGACGGGATGTTTGTTAAGGCGTGTAGTTGGAGAAGTGGACCGAGTCCGGTCCGAAGATGTTAGCATTTGTTAGCCCGGCGACGGCCGAGGCTTTGGCACGTTCGTAATCGCGTCGAGGTCCGAATTCGCGGGCGCGACGCGCCCGAGTCTTTGACTTGGCGGCTCTATTGATCGACAAAGACCCACACATGGCGTATAAGAAGAGAGCGCGCGAAACGGATCGCTGGCCGCGTTCACGGAACGTGTGACAGAATCTGCTTTTGCCGCGGTCGATCGACTGCCCATTTCGCCTACACGGTTCGGGGCGCCAAACACCCGAATCGGACTCGCACGTTCGCCCACATAGCCGTTCCGCCGCTCCCGGAGGCGCTAATGTCTACCGTTCTCGAACCCGTCACCAACGGCACCGAGATGAACGCCCTCTTGGGCGCTCTCAACGCACTTCGTCACGGGCGCTCCGGTGTTCGATTGCCCCAGGATTGGACCGGCGTCGCGGGTAAGGTGGCCGACGCCTTCAACGACGTCGTGGAGCAGAACGAGCGCATGGCCGAGGAGCTTGCCCGGCTGAGCCGCGTCGTCGGGAAAGAGGGCAAACTCAGTCAGCGCCTCTCGCTCGGCGACGTGGGCGGGTTCTGGCGCGAATCGGTCGGTTCCGTGAACGACCTCATCGACGACCTCGTTCACCCGACCATTGAAACGGCCCGCGTGATCGGTGCCGTGGCTCAGGGTGACCTGTCCAAGACGATGGCCCTCGACATCGACGATCGCCCGTTACAGGGGGAGTTCCTACGAACCGCCAAGACCATCAACACGATGGTGGACCAACTCGGTTCGTTCGCGTCGGAAGTGACCCGCGTGGCCCGTGAGGTGGGGACCGAAGGGAAGCTCGGCGGTCAGGCCAAAGTGAAGGGCGTTGCGGGTACGTGGAAGGACTTGACGGACTCCGTCAACGGCATGGCTGCTAACCTGACGGCCCAGGTGCGCAACGTGGCCGAAGTGACGACGGCCGTGGCGAAGGGTGACTTGAGCCGGAAGATCACGGTGGACGTGAAGGGCGAGTTCCTCGAACTGAAGAACACCATCAACACGATGGTCGACCAGTTGCGGTCGTTCGCGTCGGAAGTGACGCGGGTGGCGCGTGAGGTGGGGACCGAAGGGAAGCTCGGTGGGCAAGCGCGCGTCGAAGGTGTGTCCGGCACGTGGAAGGACTTGACGGACTCCGTCAACGGCATGGCGGGTAACCTGACGACGCAGGTGCGCAACATCGCCACCGTGACGACGGCCGTGGCCAACGGTGACCTGTCGCGGAAGATCACGGTGGACGTGAAGGGCGAGATCCTGGAGCTGAAGAACACGGTCAACACGATGGTGGACCAACTCAGCTCGTTCGCGTCGGAAGTGACCCGCGTTGCGCAGGAAGTCGGTACCGAGGGGCAACTCGGTGGTCAGGCAGACGTGAAGGGCGTGGCCGGTGTGTGGAAGAACCTCACCGACTCGGTGAACTTCATGGCCGGGAACCTCACGTCGCAGGTGCGCAACATCGCGGACGTGACGAAGGCGGTGGCGGCCGGCGACCTGTCGCGGAAGATTACGGTCGATGTGAAGGGTGAGATCCTGGAGCTGAAGAACACGGTCAACATCATGGTGGACCAGCTCAGCTCGTTCGCGTCGGAAGTGACCCGTGTGGCCCGCGAGGTGGGCACCGAAGGTAAGCTCGGCGGTCAGGCGGACGTGAAGGGCGTGGCCGGTGTGTGGAAGAACCTCACCGACTCGGTGAACTTCATGGCCGGGAACCTGACGGCCCAGGTGCGCAACATCGCCGAAGTGACGACAGCCGTCGCGACGGGTGACCTGTCGCGGAAGATCACGGTGGACGTGAAGGGCGAGATCCTGGAGCTGAAGAACACCGTGAACATCATGGTGGACCAGCTCAGCTCGTTCGCGTCGGAAGTGACCCGTGTGGCCCGCGAGGTGGGCACCGAAGGTAAGCTCGGCGGTCAGGCGGACGTGAAGGGCGTGGCCGGCGTGTGGAAAGATTTGACGGACTCGGTGAACTTCATGGCCGGGAACCTGACGAGTCAGGTGCGGAACATCGCGGACGTGACCAAGGCGGTGGCGGCCGGCGACCTGTCGCGGAAGATCACGGTGGACGTGAAGGGTGAGATCCTGGAGCTGAAGAACACGGTCAACACGATGGTCGACCAGCTCAGCTCGTTCGCGGCGGAGGTGACGCGGGTGGCCCGTGAGGTGGGCACCGAAGGGAAGCTCGGCGGGCAGGCCGATGTCCGCGGGGTGGCGGGCACGTGGAAAGACCTGACGGACTCCGTCAACGGGATGGCACGCAACCTGACGTCGCAGGTGCGCAACATCGCGGACGTGACCAAGGCGGTGGCGGCCGGTGACCTCTCGCAAAAGATCACGGTGGACGTCCGCGGGGAAATTCTGGAGCTGAAGAACACGGTCAACACGATGGTGGACCAACTGCGGTCGTTTGCGTCGGAAGTGACTCGTGTGGCCCGTGAGGTGGGTACCGAAGGGAAGCTCGGTGGGCAGGCTGACGTCCGCGGGGTGGCGGGCACGTGGAAGGACTTGACGGACTCGGTGAACTTCATGGCCGGGAACCTGACGTCGCAGGTGCGCAACATCGCCGAAGTGACGAAGGCCGTGGCGCTGGGGGACTTGAGCCGGAAGATCACGGTGGACGTGAAGGGCGAGATCCTGGAGCTGAAGAACACGGTCAACACGATGGTCGACCAACTGCGGTCGTTCGCCGGTGAGGTGACTCGTGTGGCCCGTGAGGTGGGCACTGAAGGAAAGCTCGGTGGGCAGGCCCAGGTCGAAGGGGTTGCGGGCACGTGGAAGGACTTGACGGACTCCGTCAACGGCATGGCGGGTAACCTGACGGCCCAGGTGCGCGGGATCGCGAAAGTCGTGACGGCCGTTGCGAACGGCGACCTCCAGCGCAAACTCACGGTCGCCGCGAAGGGCGAAATCGCGGAACTCGCCGAAACGATCAACGAGATGATCGGGACGCTCGCGACGTTCGCCGATCAGGTGACGACGGTGGCCCGCGAGGTCGGTGTCGAGGGGCAGTTGGGCGGGCAGGCGAAGGTGCCCGGTGCGGCCGGGATCTGGAAAGCCCTCACGGAGAACGTGAACCAGCTCGCCGCGAACCTGACGACTCAGGTTCGTGCGATCGCGGAAGTCGCCACCGCGGTGACGAAGGGCGACCTGACGCGGTCGATCACCGTTGAGGCGCAGGGGGAAGTCGCGGCGCTCTCGAACACCATCAACGAGATGATCCGGAACCTTCGCGACACCACGCAGAAGAACACGGAGCAGGACTGGCTGAAGACGAACCTCGCCAAGTTCAGCCGCATGCTCCAGGGGCAGCGCGACCTGACGAACGTGGGGCGCATGGTGCTCTCCGAACTGTGCCCCGTGGTCGCGGCGCAGCACGCCGAGTTCTACGTGTTCGACGGGGCCACTGAGACACCGCAACTGAATCTGCTTGCGAGCTACGCTTCGGAGGGGCGGGAGTCGAGTGGTAAGCGGATCGGGTTGGGGCAGGGGCTGGTCGGTCAGTGCGCGATGGACAAACAGAAGATCCTGCTCGACAATCTCCCGCCGGAGTACATCCGCATTTCGTCCGGCCTCGGGTCGGCTTCGCCCCGAAGCGTGCTCGTGCTGCCGCTTATCTTCGAGGGCCAGGCCCGTGGCGTGCTCGAACTCGCCTCGCTCGGCGGGTTCAACCCGACGCACCAGGCGTTCCTCGAACAGCTCACCGAGTCCATCGGGATCGTGCTCAACACGATCGAGGCGAACATGCGAACGGAGGGGCTGCTGAAACAGTCCCAGTCGCTCGCGCAACAGCTCCAGACGCGCCAGGAAGAACTTCAGAAGACGAACGAGGAACTCCAAGAGAAGTCGCACTCACTCGCCCAACAGAATCAGGAGGTCGAGCGGAAGAACACGGAAGTCGAACAGGCCCGGCAAGCGCTCGAAGACAAGGCCAAGCAGCTCGCGCTGACGTCGAAGTACAAGAGCGAGTTCCTCGCGAACATGTCGCACGAGCTCCGCACCCCGCTCAACAGCCTGCTCATTCTCTCCGACCAATTGTCGAAGAACCCCGACGGGAACCTGACGCCCAAACAGCAGGAGTTCGCCAAGACGATCCACTCGTCCGGGAACGACCTGCTCATGCTCATCAACGACATCCTCGACCTCTCGAAGATCGAGTCCGGTACCGTCGTGGTCGACGCCAGTGACCTGCGGCTGGACGACCTCCAGGGGTACGTCGACCGCACGTTCCGGCACGTCGCGGAGAACAAGAACCTGGAGTTCCGGACGCACTTCGATCCGCGGCTCCCGCGCAGCGTTTACACGGACGCCAAGCGGCTCCAGCAGATCATCAAGAACCTGCTCTCGAATGCGTTCAAGTTCACGCACCACGGCGAGGTGACGCTCACGGTCGCACCGGCCGAGGGCGGGTGGAACCGCGAGAACGAGGATCTGAACCGCGCCGCGGGGGTGCTCTGCTTCGCGGTGGAAGACACCGGTATCGGCATCCCTTCGGACAAGCAACTCATCATCTTCGAGGCGTTCCAACAGGCGGACGGGAGCACCAGCCGCAAGTACGGTGGGACGGGGCTGGGCTTGGCCATCAGCCGCGAACTGTCGCGGTTGTTGGGTGGCGAAATCCGGCTGTCGTCGATTCCCGGGCGCGGGAGCACGTTCCACTTCTACCTGCCGCTCACGTACACGCCGTCGCGCCCCACCCGGAAGGGCACTGCGATGGGCGAATCCGGCGCTACCCCAATCGGTCCGCAGGCCCGCATCGAAGGAACGTTCGCGAGCGCCAATACTCTCGCTCGCACGGCCCCCGCATTGCTAACTGGCCCATCGGAACCGGAGCCGGAAGCCCCCGAGCAGCTTGTGAACGAGTACGGGGACGACCGGGACGACATTCGCGCCGGGGACCGGGTGCTGCTGATCGTCGAGAACGATATCGGGTTCGCTCGATTCCTGCTCGACTCGGCCCGCGAGAAGGGATTTAAGGGGCTGGTGACCTCTCTCGGCGCTTCGGCCCTGGCGCTCACGCGCGAGTACGACCCGGACGCGATTTCCCTCGACCTCCACCTCCCGGACATCGACGGCTGGCGCGTGC
Source organism: Gemmata sp. SH-PL17 (assembly GCF_001610855.1). Taxonomy (NCBI): domain Bacteria; kingdom Pseudomonadati; phylum Planctomycetota; class Planctomycetia; order Gemmatales; family Gemmataceae; genus Gemmata; species Gemmata sp. SH-PL17. The sequence continues at coordinate 4,910,444 of NZ_CP011271.1, read as the reverse complement.
TCGAGCGGTTGAAGAAAGACCCGGTTACGCGGCACATCCCGGTATGCGTTATCAGCACCGATGACTCGCGTGACCGTGCGCTCGCGTCCGGGTGCCTCGCGTTCCTTGACAAGCCGATCCAGAGTCGAGAGGTTCTCGACGGACTGCTCGACCACCTGACCGAGTACACCGGGCGCCCGGTCCGGCACCTGCTCGTTGTGGAACCGGACCCGGTGCGCCGGGAACAGATTCAAGCGCGACTCGCCGACCCCGAGGTACTCATCACCGCCGCCCCGGATATTGGTACGGCCCGGAGCGCTGTGTCCGACCGGCCGACCGACTGCGTCGTGCTCGGTCCGGGTACCGGGGACGCGGTCGAGGAACTTCTCGGCGCCCGCGGGCCGTTCGCCCGCACCGATCGGGTGGCCTCGCGGATGCCCGTGATTGTTTACACGGACGGGACCGAGGGGGGGCCGTCCGACGCGACCCTCCGGCGCGCGGACGACGTCTGCACCGTCCGCAAGGCGCACTCGCCGGCCGTTCTGCTCGACCTCGCGACGTTCTTCCTCCACCGGCCGCTCGCGAAGTTGCCCGAAACCCAGCGCCACCAGCTCAGCGAACTGGACCAGACGGACAAGATCCTCGCGGGCCGCAAGGTGCTGATCGTGGACGACGACATGCGGAACATCTTCGCGCTGTCGACGATCCTCGAGGAGCACGACATGGTGATCGTGTCCGCCGACAACGGTCGGGACGCGATCCGGACGTTGCAGACCGACCCCGGGGTGGAAATCGTGCTCATGGATATCATGATGCCCGAAATGGACGGGATGGAGACGATGCGCGAGGTCCGCAAGATCCCGAACCTGAAAAACCTGCCGATCGTGGCGGTGACGGCCAAGGCCATGAAGGGCGATCGGGAGAAGTGCATCGAGGCCGGGGCGTGGGACTACCTCTCCAAGCCCGTGGACCCGGAACAGTTGCTCGCCGTGTTACGGGCGTGGTTGCACCGCTGATATTTGGTCATTCGTCCCTGGTTACGCAGGTTCGGTTCGCCGCCGGTTCGGGTGCTGATCCCGAATGTCGGTTGACCAAACTCCGGTGACCAATCACTATGGACCGATGACTATGGACCCACGACCCATGACCGCGACCGGCGAACCGACAAACGTCCTGGTGGTCGACGATTTGCCGGAGAAGATTCTGGTTTACCGCACCATTTTGGGGGAGCTGAACCAGAACCTGATTACCGCCGGGTCCGGCGAAGAGGCCCTGCGCGCGGTGCTCGCCTACGACTTCGCGGTGATCCTACTCGACGTGCAGATGCCCGGGATGAACGGGCTGGAGACCGCGTCGCTGATCCGCCGGCGGAAGCGCTCGGCCCACACGCCGATCATCTTCCTGACCGCGTTCGCCGACGAGGTACGGGCGACCGAGGGGTACGCGCAGGGTGCGGTGGACTACATCACCACCCCGGTAGTGCCTGCAATCTTGCGGGCAAAAGTGCGTGTGTTTGCCGACCTGTACCGCATGACCCAGCAGGTGCGCCGACAGGCCGAGGAGCGGATCGCACTCGCTGAAGAGCGCACGCGGCGGGCCGCCGCCGAAGAAGCCAACCAGCGCCTCGCGTTCCTGACGCACGCGGGGGCAGTGCTGGCCGGGTCGCTCGACCAGAGCGTGATCGCCCAGGATGCGATCCGACTTTCGCTCTCGTACTTGGCCGACGCCGCGGTGCTCGTGACGGTTCCTGTAGACGGCCGGGAATCGCGTGTTCTTCGGGGGCGGAACAGTTCGAGCGGTTCCATTTTGGAAACAGAATTGGAGCGCGACGCACTGGATCGCGAACTCGCCAGTGCGGTAGATCAGGCCACTTCCGAGAACGCGACCATTCCGCTCTCGGAGACGGTTCTTGCCGTGCCGCTGCGTGTGCGCGGGCAGGTCACTGCAGTCCTCGGCCTCTCGCGTCAGCAAACCGGGCGCTCGTTCCCCGCGGCCGACATCGCCGTTGCCGAAACACTCGCGTCCCGGGTCGCGGTGGCGCTCGAAAACGCCCGACTCTACCACGAGGTTCAACAGGCCGACCGCCAGAAGAACGAATTCCTGTCGATGTTGGCCCACGAACTGCGAAACCCGCTCGCGCCGATCCGGAACGCCACCGAGGTTCTGAACCACGACGGGATCGACGCGGACCGCATCCGCTGGGCACACGGGGTCATCGACCGGCAATTGACGCACCTCGTTCGGCTCGTGGACGACCTGCTCGACGTGTCCAGGATCACGCTCGGGAAGATCCGGCTCGCGGTCGAACGGGTCGATCTGGAGAGCGTGGTTACGCAAGCGGTCGAAGCCGTTCGGCCCCTGGTTGATAAGTTCCGCCACCAACTCGCTGTCGCGTTTCCCGGCCACCCTGTTCACGTTCAAGGCGACCCGACGCGGCTGATTCAGGTGTTCGCCAATCTGCTCAACAACGCGGCCAAATACACCGAGCCGGGCGGACGCATCGATCTTACCGTAGAGATCAAAGCGCCGCCAGCGGGCGACGGTTCACACGTTCCCGCGCTCGCGGAGGTCCGCATCCGGGACACGGGGGTGGGAATCGCGCCCGAACTGCTCCCGACCGTGTTCGACTTGTTTACCCAAGCGAGCCGTTCCCTCGACCGGTCGCAGGGCGGATTGGGCATCGGGCTGACGCTCGTTCGCCGACTGGTCGAGATGCACGGCGGGTTCGTCGAGGCACGCAGCACGGGCATCGGTCACGGGAGCGAGTTCACGGTCTTCCTCCCGGTCGCGGAAACTCCACACGCGCCGTCACCGGTCGAGGCGCCGAGTGGGGCACACAATCAGAATGAACCCGCGCCGCTCCGGATCGTCATTATTGATGACAACACTGACGGGGCCGAGAGCTTGGCCGACCTGATCGGGCTGCTCGGGCATCAGGCCCGGACCGCCTACGACGGCCCGACGGGGATCGACGTGGTTCGGGATTTCGAGCCGGATATTGTTCTGCTCGACATCGGTTTGCCGGGCATGGACGGCTTCGAGGTGGCCCGTCGATTACGGAGCGATCCGGTTACTCGTGGGGCCACGCTCATTACCATCAGTGGGTACGGGCGCGACGAGGATCGCGCGCTTTCTCGGGAAGCGGGGTGCGCATACCACTTCGTGAAGCCGGTCGAGATTCGCTCGCTTCAGACGATGTTCTCGGCGCTGCGGTCTTCGGTGCACAGCGGTACTCACGCGAACTAAGTCGTGGGGCGAGCCGGATACACCGAGTAGAGGTACCGGGCACTGTCTCGCGTGCAGTGCCTTGTGCAATACAAATTGACTCTACTCTGATTGCACACGTTCGTGACGTCAATTCTACGCCGTAACTTCATACATTCAGACATACACTTTCTCGACCCCGCTATTAGGCTAATCTGGGCTGCACAACCAACTATTTGAGCTGCTCCGGGTCGTTTGCGGCCCGCGTCCCTATTTCCGAACACCCGAGGTCAGTACATGACTCCTCCCGCGAGTCGCCGGTCGGCATTTACGCTGATTGAACTGCTGGTTGTGATCGCCATCATCGCCATCCTCATCGGCTTGCTCTTGCCCGCGGTTCAGAAGGTGCGCGAGGCCGCCGCGCGGATGACCTGCTCGAACAACCTTAAGCAGATGGGGTTGGCAATCCACAACTACGAGAGCTCTTACGGGAAGATGCCGTCGGTCGGTCAGTGCGAATCGGGTAACAGCACCACGTACACCGTCCACGGGTGGTCGGTGCTCATTCTGCCGTACATCGAGCAGAATAACGTCTATCAGTTGTTCGACACGAACTACAACCACTACGCGGACAGCAACTACCGTAACGCCACCCTTCACGCGACCGCGTCCCGCGGCCGCGCCTACGATGACCCCGCGTTCCCGTCCGGGTTCACCGCCGCCCAGACCAAGATCAAGACCTACGTGTGCCCGAGCACGCCGATCGGCAACGAGGGCCGCGACCCAGTCAACCAGCTCGGCGGGATCGACTACATGGCGGCCGCGCTGAGCGACATTATCACTAACTCCGCCAACGGTACCCTCGGTACCCGGGGCGGCGTCGCTGACCGCGTTTACGGGGCGATGAACTGTGAGGGGCGCACGATCATCGGCATCCCGGACGGCTCGTCGAACACGTTCTTGCTTCTGGAAGACGCCGGTCGCGCGCACCCGTCGGTGAGTACGTTCGGTGCGGGTAGCACCCGGTTCTCGGCCATGAACAGCCCGGCCAATCCCCTGACACTGCCGGCCAGTGGTGCCCGCCGCGTGTTCGCGTGGGCCGACCCGGACGCCGCAACGAACGGCGTGTCCGGACCGAGCCTCGCGGCCGGCGACAAGACTGCCAAGATTAACAACTACGCCAACCCGATTGGCGGCGGCACCGCCGCCACAGGGTGCCCGTGGTCGACGAACAACTGCGGGCCGAACGACGAGCCGTTCAGCTTCCACACGGGCGGCATCAACGTGGTGATGGCCGACGGGAGCGTTCGCTTCGTTCGCGACTCGATCAACTACGCTACGTTGAAGTTCACCGTTGGTGCGGACGACGGCCAAATCGTGAACCTCGACTGACCCATTCAGACAGTTTCGCACGGGCCGGCCGCTTGCCGGCCCGTCTTCGTTTCCGCACGCCAATTGGAGCTCGAATATGCGTTCCCGAATCGCGGCCGTATGCGTTTTCTTCGCCGCCGTGCTCACCGGCTGCTCGTCCACACCGCCCCAAAAGTCCGAACCGGTCGACGTGACCCTCGTCGTTCTCCTGCCGGACGGACAACCGGGGAAGGGCTTAAATCTTCTCGCGCTGCCCACGAGCGCGAACCAGAACCAGGGCGGGGGGCGCACCGACGCGAAGGGTCAGGTCGCCGCGAAACTCAACCCGGGCAAATACACGTTCGCCATCGAGGGGGCGCCAGCCGCGCTTCAGGCCGTGCCCAAGAAGTATCAGCAGAACGACTTGGCGAACGAGTTCGAGGTGCCGAAGAGCGGCCCCGCAACGATCGAGTTGAAGCTCGCTAATTAAGCCGGGGCTGGTGTAAGCGTAAGCAAACGCTCCGGTCCGGCCCGGTCGCCGATCGGCCCAGTCTTCTGTGACTATCGACGTTGCGAGTGGAGGGAAGACTGACGCGGACATCGATCTGAAGTGATCTCCGCTCCGGCCGGTGGTCCGGTTGTTCGCCCTCACTCGGACGACTGGCTGTCTTTTTCATTGTGTTTTCTTGTCATTGACTCGTTCGCCCGGGTAGGATCGGGACACGAGCGGCGCCCGTCGCTCACACTTCCCAACGCCCGCGTGATCTCCGATGGACAACGAAACGCCACCGACCGGGGCACTTGCCCCGGCACTCTGGGGTTGCCGTGCGTGCCGTGTAAGCACCAGCGAGCGGTCCGGCGACTGTCCGAACTGTGGGGCCGCACTCGAACGCAGCGCGTTGCCCGCGGAACCGGACCTCTCCACCCGGGAGCGGCGCACCCTCACTCGCCTACTGTGGTTGGGCTTCGTGCTCGGGGTGCCACTTGTGGCCCTCGGGGTATTCAACGCAATTAGCCCGGGAAGGCCGGTATCCGCGGCGCTGGGTGAGCGCGAGTTCCTACTCCTCCAAGCGGGTTTGTGTACCCCGCTAGTGTTTGTGTGTGCCGCACCGATCTTTCGGCGCGCGTGGCGATCGATCCGAACCCGCCAACTCACCCTCGATACTCTTCTGGGACTAAGCACCGGGGCCGCGTTCGTCTACAGCTCAGTTGCCGTTGTGTACGCCTGGTCCGGCGCACAACCGCTGCAAGCGAGACCAAACACCACAGAACTCCGCCCCGAACTGGAGGGCGGAGTTCAAGCTGTTGCCCCGACTCAGCACGGAACGGTCGATCCGTTCTTCGAGAGTACGGGGATGATCGTTCTTCTCGCGCTCGTGGCTCGGGCGTTAGAGCTACGCGCCCGTGACCGTGCGACGGCCGCGCTCCAGCAACTCACTCCACTGGCATCGAGAACCGCCCGGCTCCTACTCCCCGACGGAGCCGAAGAGGAACGGGACGTCCAACTCGTGCGCCCGGGTGATCTCGTGCGGGTCCGTGCCCACGAGCGCGTCCCCGTGGACGGTGTCATCCGGGAAGGGATCTCCACGATCGACGAATCGATGCTCACGGGCGAGTCGACGCGCGCGGAGCGGGGACCGGGCGGGCACGTGCTCGCCGGGAGCGAAAACGGCCTGCGCCCGCTCACCGTTGAGGCCACCCGTGCCGGTCACGATACGGTCCTCGATCAGGTTTTGGGGCTAATCGGCCGGGCGCAACAGCGCCATGCTGCGTTCCAGCGCGCAACGGACCGGCTCGTGGCGTGGTACGTCCCGACCGTGCTCGGAGTCGCCTTCATCACGTTCGTCGGGTGGGCCAGTTTCGGCCCCGCGGGTGCGGCTCTGACCTACGCGACCGTCTGTGCGGTCGGTGTGCTCGTTGTGGCGTGTCCGTGTGCGGCGGGGCTGGCGGGTTCCGTGGCCGTTGTGCTCGGCATGCGCCGGGCCACGCGCGCCGGGGTTCTGTTCCGCGACGCCGCGGCGCTGGAGCGGCTCGGCGCCGTCGACACCGTGGTGTTCGATAAGACGGGAACGCTGACCGAGGGCAAACCGCGCTTGGTCGAAGTCGTTCCGAACATCGGTCTCTCGGCGGGTCAGGTTCTGGGACTTGCGGCCGCGGTCGAGCGCGGGACCGAGCACCCGTTGGGACTGGCAATCGTTTGGGAGGCCGTGAACCGCAAGCTCGAACTGGTTCCGGCCGCGGACGTGGTGGGCGTGCTTGGGAAGGGCGTTCGCGGGTCCGTCGCCGGGGAGCAAGTGTCGGTCGGGCGGCTCGGGTTCATCCAGGAGTCCGGTGCCCACAGCGATCTGATGCTCGGCGAGGCCGGGACGCACCGCCAGCGCGGGCACGTCGTCGTGTTCGTGGGCGCGGGGCGGCGGTGCGCGGGGCTGATCGTTTTCGCCGACTCACTCCGCCCCAGTGCTGTCGAGGCCGTTGAGAACCTTCGGGCCGCCGGAATGAGGCTGTTATTGGTCACCGGGGACCACGCCGAAACCGCGGACGGAGTTGCCCAAACGATGGGACTGGAGGAAGTTGTGGCGGACGCGCTCCCGGTCGAGAAGTTCGCCATCGTACAGAAACTGAAAGGCGAGGGGCGCGTGGTGGCGATGTGTGGCGACGGGATCAATGATGCTCCAGCCCTCGTCGCTGCGGACGTAGGAGTAACACTCGCGAGCGGCGCGCGAACCGCGATTAGTACCGCCGGTGTGACTCTGGTGCGCTCGGACCTTCGCGCACTCGGGACCGCGCGGGAGCTGAGCCGGGCAACAGTACGAACGATCCGCAGGAACCTGATCCTCGCGTTCGCTTTTAATGTGTTCGCGATCCCGATCGCGGCAGGCGTGTTGGTTCCGGTCGGTGGTGGACTCATCAACTCCGTTTGGAGCACCGCGGCGATGAGTATCGGCACCATCGCGGTGCTGGCGAATTCGATGCGGCTCGCACTTTATCCCGTTGGCAAATGACCGGTACGGTCCTCAATCGGCTCGCGCCGCGGCCACGACCCGTTTGCCCGACAGCATCCGCACGCCGATGTTGAGGAGCATCACGACCGTCACGAGTACAAATGCCGCGGTCCACGCGAGCTGGATCTCCGGCGACCCCGGCGCGTACTTCGCGAAATCGTAGATGTAGAACGGGAGGAACGGGGTCGAATCCGACGGGGTCCGGGGCATGTACTGCGACCCGCCCGCGGTCAGAATGAGCGGCGCCGTTTCACCCGCGATGCGCCCGACCGCGAGGAACACCCCGGTGACGATTGCCGGAAGTGCGGCCGGGAGGAGCACCTTCACTACCGTCTGCCACCGGCTCGCGCCGAGCGCGTAACTCGCTTCCCGCAAACTGTTCGGTACCAGCCGCAGCGCTTCTTCCGTGGCCCGGATCACGACCGGGAGCATCATCACGCCCAGCGCGAATGCCCCGGCCCAACCGGAGAACTGGCCGCGCGAGGTGTTCATCCACACCGGGTACACGAACATCGCGTATCCGAAGATCCCGATCACGATCGACGGCACCGCGCCGAGCGTTTCGGCCACGAACCGGAGCGGCGCGACGAGTCGGTTGTTCCGGTACTCGGCGAGAAACACCGCGGCCAGCACGCCCACCGGCACCGCGAACGCGGTCGCGAGCCCCACGAGGATGCAGCTCCCGTAAAGTGCGTGGGCGAGTCCGCGTCCGGAACTATCATTGGGCAACTTCGTGAAGAAGTCCCAGCTCACGCCCCCGGCCCCGCGCACGGTGATGTACCCGAGGATCAGGAACAGCGGGATCACGGTCAGTAACTGACACAGCGCCAGCACCCCTCGCATGACACGGTCCGAGCGCTGGGCCTTCGCGCGGCTGGCGGTGAGTTCTTCCGCGGTGCGAGCCGGTTGCCCGATTTGGCCCTCGGCCAGTTCGATCGACCGGTTGCGGTGGGCGTGGGGCTTCGACATCCACCGGACCACGATTCGGGCCGAAAAATTCATCACGAGTGTGATGCCCAGAAGCAGTAACCCGAGGGCGACGAGTGCCCCTTGTTTAACACCGGGTGGGGCTTCAAACAGTTCCTTGGCGATTACGCTGGGGATCGTGTCGCCGGTCCCGTTCAGCCGGAAATCGAGGTACTGCGAGTTGGCAATCACCATTGTGACGGCCATCGTTTCCCCGATCGCGCGCCCGAGTGCGAGGAAGCACGCGGCAATCACACCGGGACGGGCGTAGGGCAGCACGACGCGCCAGATCGTTTGCCACCGCGTTGAACCGAGAGCGAGCGAACCCTCGCGCTGCGACCGCGGGACCGCCTGCATAACGTCGAAGCTGACCGCGGTGATGTACGGCAGGATCATGACCGACAGCACCAGCCCGGCTGCCAGAATCCCCTGGCCGGACGCGACGTTCGGTAAACCCAGCGCATCGAAGAACGGCGCGAGCCCTTGTTTCGCCAAGAACTCGCGGCCCCAGAACCCGTATACGACGCTCGGAATCGCCGCGAGGAGTTCAAGGAGGAACGCGCACACCTTCCGTACCCGCGGCGGTGCCAGTTCCGAAAGGTAAGCGGCGGCGCCGACCCCGAGCGGTACCGCGATCAGCATCGCGATCAGAGACGTGACGACCGTGCCATAGATGAACACCAGCGCCCCGTACTCGTTGCCGTCCGGGAACCACTTGGTGCTCGTGAGCAGCCGGTACTTGCCCGGTTCGGACAGTACCGGCCACGCCTTGTACACGAGAACGGCGATCAGCGCCGCGGCGACCGAGAGCACGAACCCGCCGGCGGACTGACACAGCCAGCGGAACACGAAGTCGCCGCGGGACGGTGGGTGCGATTGGTGTGCGGTCATGTGGGCTTTGCTCGGGGTCCGGACTTGCAGCCGAAGGGCGCCGGGGCGAAGTTCACCCCGGGCGAATGGTGAGCGGGGACGTCGGCCGGTTACTCAAACGTCACTTGGCCGAGCTTCTCCTGGATCTTCTTGCTCAACTCTTCGGGGAGCGGGGCGTAATCCATGTCCTTGGCGAACTTCTGCCCGTCGGTCGTCGCCCACTTCAGGAAGTCGACGATGGTCGGCCCGGTGTCTTTGGGCAGCTTGGCGAACAGGATCGCGTAGCTGATCCCGGAGATCGGGTACGACTTCGCGCCCGCGGTGTCGGTCAGCGAGTACGTGAGGTCGTGCAGCGAGTACGGCTCCTTGTCCGGCTTCGACTTGATCGCCTCGGCCGCCGCCGCGGTCACACCGTCGGCCTCTGCACCGACCCACTCGCCGGCCTTGTTTTTCAGCTTCGCGGTCGGCAGTTCGTTCTTCCGGGCGAACAGCAACTCGACGTACCCGATGGTGCCCGCGTTGCCCTTAACGAACCCGGCCACGCCGTCGTTGCCCTCTTGCCCGACGACGCCCTGGACCCAGTCCGGTTTGGTGCTCGCCTTAATCTTGCCGCCGCTGGTCTTCGAGAGGTATTCGGAGAAGATGTTCGAGGTTCCGCTCTTTTCGGCCCGTGCGACCACCACGATGTCCTTGTCCGGGAGCGACAGGCCGGGGTTCAGGTCGGCGATCCGCTTGGCGTTCCACTTCTGCACGCTCGGGTCGCGGCGGTAGATGTCGGCCAGCACGTCTCCAGTCAGTTTCAATTCTTTTCCGCTAATTTCCGGCACGTTGTAGACCACCGCGACCGCGCCCATCGTCAGCGGGATGTGGACCACGTCGCCGCCCTTTTCCTTTGCGGTGGCGAGTTGCTCTTTCGTTAGCGGGGCGTCCGAGCACCCGAAGTCCTTGGTCTTTGCGGTCATCTGCTCGACACCGTACCCCGACCCCTTCGAGACGTAGTCGATCTCGACGTTCTTGGCCGTTTTGTACTCGCCCGACCACTTTTGCATGATCGGGTTCACGAACGTGGCGCCGCCGCCACTGACCCGTTGAGCCGGTTGCCCGCCACCGCACCCGCCGCACCCGCTAAAGAAAGGAAGCGCGAACACCAACACGGCGAAGGCAAAGTACCGGGACATCAGGTATCTCCGTGGGGACGGATCGGGGCCAGTGTGCGCACAACTTATCGTTGCCGGCACCTGCGAACAGCCCGGGTTTCGTGAAGGTTTCGTGTAGCTCGCGGGCTATGCTCGAACACTCGATCCACCAACACGTTGCCTCTCGCTTAGAGTTAGTTCCAGGGCTGATTTGCTGCAAAGGAACACTTGCTCGACGGCCAACGGCGTGATTTTCGCGCGTACCTCCATAGTCCGACGGGCGTGCTCTGCGCGCTAACAACGGTTAGCGCCAGCGAGTCAGGTTTCGGCCATTTTGTGTCTCAACTTGTGCTCATCAGCATTCCGGCGACGGCCGCGTTGATGAGCGTCGCGAGGAAGCCGATGAACAGCGCCTTCATCCCCAGCTTTGCGAGATCGGCCCGGCGCCCCGGGGCCATCGCGCCGATCCCGCCGAGCTGAATACCCACCGACGCGAAGTTGGCGAACCCCGTCAGCGCGTATACGGCCAGGATCTTTGATCGCGGTGAGAGTTCTGCGTATTGGCCCGAGTTCGGTAGCTTCCCGGCCAGCGTTAAGTACGCGACGTGTTCGTTCGCGGCGAGTTTGATACCGAGCAGCGCCCCCACTTTGTCGCACTCACTTGGATCGATGCCGAGCAGGAACGCGACCGGCGCAAACACCCAACCGAAGATTTTCTCGAGAGTGAGTCCGGTGTAAATTCCGCCGAGGATGATGTCGAACAGTGCGATGAACGCGATGAACGCGATGAGCATCGCGGCCACGTTCATCGCGAGGGCCAGACCGTCTTTCACCCCGACGGCGGCAGCGTCGATCGCGTTCACGTAGTGTGTTTCGACGGTGATCGGCGCCGCGCCCGCAGTCACTGGCGTACTCGATTCCGGGTACACCAGTTTCGTGAGGTACAGACTGCACGGGCACGCCATCACGCAGGTGCAGAGAATCGAAACCGGATCGGCACCGTACACGGAAATGTAGATCGCCATCATTCCGCCGGAGATGTGTGCCATCCCGCTCGCCATCAGCGCGAGTAGTTCGGATCGCGTCATGCGCGGGATGAACGGTTTCACGATCAGCGGCGCTTCGGTCTGGCCCATGAACACGTTTGCCGAAACCGACAGGGTTTCAGCACCGCTCGTACCCATCAGGTACATCATGACTCGCGCCATCGCCCTCACGAAGAGCTGAAGCACCCCGAGGTAGTACAGCACGCTGAAGAGCGACGAGATGAAGATGATCGGCGGGAGTGCCTTGAACGCGAAGCAGAACAAGAAATCCTTTTCCCCAAACACGTTCCTCATGTGATCGGGGCGGGCGAGGTTGCCGAACACGAACTCCGCTCCCTTGTCGGATGCGGTAATGAGGGCGTTGATCCCGACTCCGACGGCTTTGAACACCTCGCGGACGGCTTCCGAATGAATGACCGCGACGGCCAGTGCGAACTGTAACCCGATGCCCCACAGGAGCGTCTTGCGACTAACCGATTGCAGGCTGTTCGAGAAGAGTGCCGCGAGGCCGAGGAAACACAGTACACCGCAACCCGCTTGAACGCGGTACGCGATCTCGGGTTGGTTCGCCACTGCGTTCCGACCGACGTAAGCGAGCGCGCCAATTAGCAGGATCGCTCCCAGGATCGCGAGCCGCCACGTTTTCGGTGTTGGGGGAAGGGCGATTTCGGGTGGAGCGGTATTGGCGTCCGAATCAGCGGTGGTTGTTGAGCCCGGCGCAGGCGCGATCATGAGTATAACCTGAAGTGAAACGGCGACCCCGCCGGGGTCGCCGCAGAACAGACTACGTGCGCGGGGAGAGGAGTGCTACTGCTTATCGCCCAAACAGTTCCTTTAAAATCGTATCGTCGTCCTTCGGGAGTGCCCACAGGTTCAGCGCGAATCTCACGATCTTCTCGTCCTTCTCACTGGGGAGCTCTAACACTGCGAGCCACCCGCCGTTCTTGGTCGGCACGAAGCGCCACGAACTCCCATCCGGCGCGCCGGCAGCATCAACGAGTGTAGCCCGACCGTCCGCAGAGAGGATCACGCGGGCCGTTGCGGGAGCGGTCACTTTTTCGGCCTTCAGGTCGAGCGTGATCGCCTTTCCGGTTGCGTCGTAGAGGCGCGGACTTGTGTTGGTTACCCCTGCAAGGAACCACGCCTGGGAACCGCCCGGAATCACCAACTCGAACTTGCGACCGAGTCCCGTGGCCACCGATCCCTTGAGCGGTACCGGCGTTTCGGCCACGGCGAGTTCCGGTTGCCCTTTCAGCGTCTCGTCAAGCCGGTAACGGAACGTCGGTTTGCCGTCTTTATCGAGGCTGTAGCCATCGAACTTCACCGCCATTGGGCCGTCGTAGATACGGGCCGGTTCGAGCGGCATGGGCAATCCGAACGCGGGGTTGTTCGCGCGAGCGAGAAAATCCGGCGGTGCTGTACCGATTTTCGTTAGCCCCCACGGATGGCCGGGTGGGGCGGCCCAGAACTTCTGGCCGAGCAGTTTTGCCGGGTTACCCCCGCGATTCGCCCACACCGGGGACGCATCAAGGAAGTTCCCGCCCCACGCATACGCGGTGCGGCACTGGTCCGCGCTGAACGCGACCGACACGTAACCCGGGTACCCCACCGCGACAGCCTTACTGCCCGCGTCCGGCATGAACGTGCGGAGCACTTCCGGCCGATCCTTGACCGCGACCACCACGCCCCGCGGGGGTTCGAGGCCGTCCGGCAGCGGCAGATCCGGCCCGAGTGCGAGATACGCCCACATTGCTTCACCCTGCAAGTGCGGGCTGGCGTTAAGCATCGTTGTGAGCGTGGATTTGCCGTCCACGAACGCTTGCGGCATCCGAGTTCCCGGCGCCATCCGGAGGGGCTGGCTGAGCCAGCGCTCGTACCACTCGTAGCGCACGCGCTGGTCGATCGTGGCGAGGTTCGGGCCGCGCGTCCCGGTGTTCGTGTACCCGCCGATGTCGTGACACGAAATACACCCCAGCCCGCCTTTGCCGATGATTTCGCGCCCGGCCGCGACCTTGGCCGCGGTGCGTTCGACGACGTGAACCTTGTCGTCCGGTACCGTGCCTTCGAGCGCTGCGACCGCTTCGGGTAGGAACCCGACGTTCGGCTCGCCGTACTGCGGCATGCGGAGCTGCATCCACGGCCGAGCCCGGCCGCTTTGAGTGAGAACCGCTTTCAGCCAACTCGTTCGCGTTTTATGACCGACGCCGGTGAGCATCGGCGGGCGCACATCGTCCGCGTTCTCGGCCTTTTCAAGCTGACGCATCTGATCGGCGAGTTCGGTCGGAATCCCGCCCTCTCCGTCGCGCTGGTGGCAGTTGAGGCAGTTGAATCTGCGGAGCGCAACCCGTGCCTGGAATGCAGGGGCCGGCGCGCCGTCGCCCTCAAGACCGGCCCGGACGAACGCCGCAATGTCCTCGCGTTCTTTCGGGTCGAGTTTGTAGGCGGGCGCTTTTGTCGCATTGGGCTTTTCGGCGAGGCAGCCCTTCGCGCTCGCTTTTTTGATCTGATCGAGTGCGGGCACCGCATCTGTTTGCAGCGGCTGGATCGGCTTGCCGTTTTGCTCGATGCTGTGGCAGTTCACGCAGCCCTTCGTGAGCGCGAGTTGTGCGCCCAGTTCAACCCACTGGGCTTGCGGTTTGAGTCGTGCGAACCGCTTCTGCTCTTCGGCGGTGAGCTTTGGAAATACGGTCGGAAGAAGGACGATGGGTGTGGACTCGGGTTCGGGCATCTCGGGCGTCACGTTTTCGTCCGGCACGCGGCACAAGTACCGCGCGAGGTCGATAGCCTCGCCCGCGTTGAGGTTCATGTTCGGCATGCGCCCGTGCGGGTTCGTTTTCAGCGGGTTCACAAGGTACGCCGCCAGTGCTTCCGGGCGCGTCTTGCTGCCCAATCCGCCGAGACTGTATTTGGGAGTGGGGCCACTCAGCGTTCCGAGGCCGTATACGAAATCGATCGGGGCGAGTGGCTCTTTCTCTTCGTCGTCGTCTTTTTTCTTCTTGGGGAGCGGGTCCGAGTGGCAGGCCGCGCAACCGGCCACGCTGTACAACACGCGCCCGCGGTCCATGCTCTGTTTGATTTGGTCCGAAGGGATGGTCGGCAGCTTGTAAACGTCGAGCGGTTTCCCCGCGAGCGAGATCAGGTATTGCGTGACGGCGAAGCGCTCCGCGGCACCGGTGGCGTCCTTGCTGAAGGTCTTCGGCATCGTCGTGTGTGTGCGGAGCTTCGTGGGGTCTTCGAGCCAAGTGTAGATCCACCCCGGGTATGCGCGATTGGCGATTTCGGTCAGGTTCGGTCCTGTGTGCTCGACAAGTCCCCGGGCCATCTTGTCGTCGGCACTCGGGCGGTGGCACTTCACGCACCCGAGTTCCTCGAACTTGAAGCGCCCATGTTCGAGTGCCGCGTCGGACGTGAAGTGCTTGGGCCGGTCTTTCGCCAGGTGACCGAGGAACTGGTTCGGGAGCGGTTCTTTAATGAACCCGGCTCCCTGCCAGAACAGTTCGACGCGGGCCGTTGGTTCGTTTCCGCGCACGAACCGCGCTTCAAACGTTTGAACCCCGCCTTCCAGGTTCACGACGTCTTCGGTAGTTCCTTGCGGACCGGCGGAAGCGACTTGCTTCCCGCCTACTTTCACCGTTAGGGCGCCCCCGCGAACCAGGGCCGAAAACGTGTACTTCCCCGTGCGCGTGATGTTGATGTATCCGGTCCACTCCGTGACCGCAGTGACCCCCAATTTGGGGTGAGCGGATTCGCCCGCGTTGAGTGCGAACGCGACCGTCGGTTCGAGTCGAGTAACGGCCGCGGCCTTCGTTCCCGGGGCGTTCGCGGGGGAACTGAACGTGGCGACGAGTCCGGGTTTCAGGTCCGCGGGTTCGATCCCGCGGGCGGATTGCGCAGGGAGGAACGCGGCGAGCGCGAGGAGGAGCTGACGGTATCGCATTGGGTGGCGAGTGCGGGTCTGGGAGGGCCGGGGAGTAGTTGATTATCCCGATGCCGGTGGCGGTCGCAAGGGGAAACGCTAGGTTAGCCGCGACTCAACGCAGTGCGCCAGGAGCCACGATACCATGTTCGATTTATCCGCCGTTCAGTCCGCGATCCGCGAAGCCGGTTTTGATGGCTGGCTGCTGTACGATTTCCGCGGGCTGAACGTCCTCGCCCAGCGCGTCGCGGGCGTCGGTCCCAAGTTGTCGCGCCGGTGGTTTTACTTCGTCCCCGCGACCGGCGAGCCCAAGAAGCTCGTTCACGCCATCGAGCCGAGTTCGCTCGACCACCTGCCCGGCGCGAACAAGACCGTGTACCGCAAGTGGCAGGATCTCGAAGCCGGGGTCGGGGCACTCGTAAGCGGGGCGAAGCTCGTCGCGATGGAGTACAGCGAACGCAACGCGAACCCCTACATCGGGCGAGTCGACGCGGGCACCATCGAACTCGTGAAGTCGTTCGGCTGCACGGTCGCGGCGTCGGGGGATCTGATCCAACAGTTCGAGGCCGTTTGGGACGACGATCAGGAGAAATCGCACTTCGAGGCCGCGAAGCTGTGCCGCGAAGCCTACGACGTCGCGTTCAATTTCATCGCGAGTGAAATTAAGGCGAAGGGCGGCGTGCTGGAAACGGCGGTTCAGGCCCGCATCATGAAGCACTTCGCGGACAACGGCATGACGACGTACAGCCCGCCGATCGTGGGCGTCGGGCCGCACAGCGGCGATCCGCACTTCGATACGGCCCCCGAGACAGACGTCCCGATCCAGCGCGGCTCGTGGGTGCTGATCGACCTGTGGGCGAAGATGAACCGCCCGCGCTCGGTGTACGCGGACTACACCCGCACCGCGTATGTGGGTGAGACGGTGCCGGAGCAGTACACGAAAATCTTCAACATCGTGGCCGCGGCACGGGACGCGGGGATCAAGAAAGTGAAGGACACCTTCGCGAGCGGGAAGCCGCTCCTGGGCTGGGAAGTGGACAACGCGACCCGGGCCGTGATCGAAAGCGCCGGGTACGGGGAGTTCTACACGCACCGTACCGGGCACAACATCGGCCAGGAAGTTCACGGCAACGGGGCGCACATCGACGGGCTCGAAACGCGTGAGGACCGGCGCATCATTCCGCGGACTTGCTTCAGCATCGAACCGGGGATCTATCTCCCCGAGTTCGGCGTGCGGAGCGAGGTGGATGTGTACATCGACAAGGACGGCAAGGTACACGTCACCGGCGGGGAACCGCAGACGGAAGTACACCGAATTTTGGTGTAACAGTCATCGCGGGGGAACCGCGAAGCGGGTCGCGTCGGCGCTTTTGTCGGACTTGCAGTACCGCGTCCACGATGAAGATGCCGATGGCGGCCCACACGCACGCGAACGCGGCGATGTTTTCCGGGGTGAGCCGGTGCTTCTCGCCGAGCCAGAAGATCGCGATCAGCATTTGCGCGGTCGGTGAGAGGAACTGAATGAAGCTGACCGCGAGGAGCGGCAGCCGGCGGAGCGAAAGAGTGTAGGTGAGCAGCGGGACCACGGTCACGATACCGCTGAACGCGATAAGAGCGTTCAGCCCCCAATCATTCGCGGACATGTGGTTTTCACCGCGAACCGAGAGGTAAATCAGGAACCCGAGTGATACCGGGAGCATCAGGAGCGTTTCGATCGTTAAGCCCGTCATGCTTTCGACGGGGGCTTGCTTCCGCATCAGCCCGTAAACGCCGAACGTGATCGGCAGCGCGACCGCGATCCACGGTAAATAGCCCACCGCGACGCACGGGATCGCGACACCAACGAGGACGAGCGCGAGGGCAGGGTAGTGCGCGGGGCGGAGGCGCTCTTTGAGATAGACCGTGGCGAACGCCGCGTTCACGAGCGGGAGGATGTAATACCCGAGGCTCGCATCAACCACGCGCCCGGTCACGGTCGCGTAGATGTAAATGAGCCAGTTGAGCGCGAGGAACAGCGCGGACCCGAGGAGTGTAAGAACCAACTTTCGCGAGCGCAGGACGCGAAAGACATCACTCCAGCCAGCGGCCAACATCGTCAGCAGGAACATGATCGGCAGCGACCACGCGATCCGATGCGCGAGGATTTCCCAGGCGGGTACCCCGAATTTCGCGAGCGCGGCGAAGTACAGCGGCACCATTCCCCACCACAGGTACGCGACCAGGCCGTAAGCCAAGCCGGACCGAAACTGGGCCGCATTCGGGTCGGACACCGAAAACCTCCGTATGTGGCGGCCAACTGGTGCCAGTCGGCGCCCAAAGTGGCGAACGGTCGGCACGAGCCGACCGTGTGGGCGATTCCTATCTGATGGGCGAATCGACAGTGTGCTGCCCGTACTCAGAGCCTGCTTATACCGGTGGGCTGCTGTGTTGTTGCAGCACGCGCCCCAATTTCGTGTGAAAGTGATGGGCACCGTTCTCGCGCTTCACACTGAACCGCCCGGTCTTGAAACTGCGGCTGTGCAGGTTCCGCTGGACCTCTTCGCACACGCCGATGTCTTCGATCTGTACCTGCTCCGCGACCTCGATACTTTGCCGTTTGAAATCGTCCGGCAGTGATTCGGCAAAGTAGAAGTCGAAAACCACGCGGCACCGATCCACACCGAGTGGCAGAACCAAATTGGTATCTAGCACACCCTCGTAAGAATTCAGCATGAAGTTCGGATACAGCCACCAGTAAGCCGCGTCGCCGGTTCGCGTGCGACCCGCGTCACCGTCCGCGGGTTTGGTCGGGGCACTTTGCAGGACCGCGTTCCTGTCGCAGGTGCTGCGATATTTTGTGTAATCGAGCGATCCCGCCAACGCCGGGTGTACCGTGTTCACGTGGTAGCCGCCGTCGAGATAGTTGTCGGCATACACCTTCCAGTTACACGCGAGGTCGTAACTCTTCCGCGCGTACCATTTCAGTCCACTAAATACCTGCTGCGATTCGGCCCATGCGGTTAACGGACCCAGGAACTCCATCAACGGTTCGCGCGGTTCCGTGAGATGGACCCAGACGAACGCCCCCCACTCCTCAACAGCAATGGGTGGAAGGCCATTGTCCTCGCGGCGAAAGTTTTGAACGCCATCAAATTCTGGCACGCCGCGGAGATTTCCACTCAGGTCGTAGGTCCAGCCGTGGTAGTGGCACCGGAGTTTTGTCGTTGTACCGCACTCGTCGGTGCAAAGCCGAGCGGCTCGGTGTCGGCACACGTTGAAGAACGCGCGCAACACACCGTCTTCTCCTCGAACCACGAGCACCGGTTCGCCCGCAATGTCCGCTGTGAGAAACTGCCCCGGTTTCGCGACCCGCTCCCGTAAACCCACCATCTGCCAACTGCGTGCGAACACGAGGTCACGTTCGAGGGCGTACACTTCCGGCGACGTGTACCAAGTGTTTGGGATCGTGCTCCCGCGCTCCAGTGGCACGTCGGGATCGAATGCCGCGAGCAGACTGTGAAGTGTACCGGTCGGCATGGGGCACCTTACGAGAGGTGTCGATCACAGAGGCACAGGGCCGAAACTCCGTGCCTCTGGATTGTGCGATCTGATTTCAATCACTTTTCGTCAAAGATCTTGCCCAGTTCCAACTTCGTTGGAGGGAGCTTTGTTGCGGGACCGGTGCCGTAGGCGAGGTGAAGGACGCGGTCGGCCGGCTCGAACACCATGCACTGGAGCGTGTGCGTCCCCTGTTGCACCTTGGCCAGTTCCGTGAACACATCCTTCACACCCAACTTCGGTGCGTCCTTCTTTTGAAGGGGCAGAAGCGCGTCGTACCGCTCACACTTGTTGTCCACACACAATTTTTCGCTGCGGAAGTGATTCGTGCAGCAGCACACGCCGTTCTCGTGGGTGCGAACTTCCAGGTTCTTCGGTGTCATCTCGAACACCGCGCCGCCGGTCTTGTCGCAGATCGTCATGCAACAGGTCGAGGTGCGGGGCATGTTCCTAAGGAGCTTTTCGGCCTCGGCAACTGTCCCGCACTCTTCCAACACGCGACGGAAGCTCAGGAGCAGCGGCGTACCCTTCCAGTTGAATTCCGGGGTGTCTTTGCTCTGTTTAATGCTGATTTCGTTGATCGTGACGCACAACCCCGCGTCGTTCATGCCGCTAATCACGCCCTCGATCGGGGCGACCGTAACCGCAGCGAACGCGCGCTTGCCCTCGCCCTTGTAGACGACGACGAGCGTGTGTTCGGTGATCCCCTTCGTGGGTACCCAATCGAAGTTGCGGCCGAAGATCGGCGAACCGGTTTTGCTCCGGTCCTTTTCCACGATGACCGTCGAGCACCCCATCCCACTCGTGAGGTCCGCGACGGTGTTTGCGAACAGCAGGAACCCTTCCGTGCGCCCGGACGCCTTCGCGACCGCTTCGAGTTCGGTCACGATGTGCGGAGGGAAACTCTGCTTGAGTCGCTTCGCCATGATCTCGATGAACGGGTACTTTTTCGTTTGACCCGCGTCTTCGAGAAACTGTGCGTGAAGCTTAGTGAGATCCGGCGCGTTCGCGACCGCGAGCTTACCGAACTGTTCGCCCATCTCCGTCGGTTTTCCCTTCACGACGAGGACCGGTACCTTCTCCACAAACTTCAGCTCACCCGCACCGTGCTTCGCGGCCGGGAACGATTTCGGCTCCTCCGCTCGTGCGACGGGGACGATGGCAATGAATAGCGCGGAGAGCAGGAATCGCTTCATACCGAGTTCCTCTACGAAATGACTCAAATCGTGACACGGCCCGAAGGCTGTGCCACCAGAGTAGGATAATCTCCGTCACATCCGGTGCCGAGAGCGAATTGCGCGACCCGAAACTCAGCTCTCGTTCGGTTGAGCGGTGCGCCCGAGCGACACGTCGAAGTCGGTCACGAGCGGGAACAGCATCGAGAAGATGGCGAACCCGAACGCGGCCCCGAGCATGAGGAATGGGATGAGCGGGTCGCCCGATTCGTCCGTGCCCGGCTTCCCACCGATCAGGACGTTCACCACGCAGTAGAACATGGCGAGCGGGCACATCACACTCGCGATCGTGAGCGCGGTGGCCGGCCGATCCGCACTGAGCACGTAGAGCAGCCCGCCGATGCCGAGAATGAGGAACGAGATGAAGCTGAACCACTGGTTGCCGAAGCTGCCCCCGTTGATGACGATCAGGTAGATGCTGATGAGCGTGCCGACCGAGAGGAAGAAGACCGTTCCCAGTGTGTGCGCGATTGCGAGCCGGCTCTGCACGATGCGGAGCGAGACGTGCAAACCGAGCGTAACCGCGAACCCGAACAACACGATCAGCGCGCCGCACACTGCGACGAGCGGGCCGAGGTTCGTGGCGAGCGCTTCGCCTGTGGGTGTTCCCGGTGGTGTCCGCGTGAGCGCCCCGCGGATCGCGTAGAAGGCCGCGAGTAATAGTGGCGGAATGATGTACTCTTTCGTGTTGTAAAGCACACCAAGGAGCTTGCCGAAGACGAACTCTTTCGGCGAAACGTCGGTCACCAGCAGAACGTCGAGCGCACCACCGTCGCGCTCGGATGTGATTGAGGTGACGGCCTGCGCCGCAACGAGCAGGAGGCTCAGCACGGCAACAGGAACGAGTCCATAAGCGGCGGCGAAACTGGGGCGCCCGCCGGGGCGGTTCAGTTCACCCACGGCGAAGTACAGGATGAGCGCGAGCACGATCCCGAACGCGAACTTCACGAGCAGTGGGCGCCGACCGTAAGCGAGCGTGCGGGTTTCGCGCCACAGGATCGGGTTGGGCCACACCTGTCGGACCTCGCCCGGGGCCGCGTGTGCTTTTGCCCGCTTCTCGGCCGCGATTGCCACGTCCGATTCGAGGTCTTCGACTTCCGCCGCGCCCTCGCGCTGCATGATCGGTTCGCCACTCGGGTTCCACTTCCGCAGTTTCCAGATTCCCACGCCGTTCATCGCGGCGCACAGCACGAACATTACCACCAAGAACCCGTAAGCGGGGGCAATTCCCTGCCAGCCGTCGGTCGGCGGTTCGAGCACCGACTGCATCGCGATAAACGGGTCGAGCCACGCTTGCGCGCTGGCCCAATCCACGTCGCTCGAAACGAGCGGGCCGACCGACGTGACCCCCTGGGTGACGCAGACGTACAGGACGAGGAACAGCACCGAAAGGGCGAGTGCCTGATAGGTCTTCTCGCGCCACAGTGCGATCAACCCGCCGAGCGAACCGGCCGCAATCGCCGACGAGAACAGAACCAGAACCGCTTGAAGTACCTGCTCGGGACTGATGCCGCCGAGTAACAGCAGCATGGACAAAACGGGCGCGCTCACGAATAGCAGGATCAGAATCGGCAACAGCGCACCGACGAGTTTTCCGAGCACGATTTCGTAATCGCGCATATCCGTGAGCAGGAGCAGCACGAACGTCCGGCGGTCTTTTTCCTGCGAAACCGCGCTGGCGGCCGAGAGGGTTGCGAAGAACAGCGTGAGGAGCAACTGGACGAACGCGACGATCTGGAACAGGAGCAATCCGACGTTCGCAGCTTCACCGAGTGTCGCGTCGCGTGCGAACCCGATTGTGGCCTGCCAGGTGGTGATACCCAGAATCCCGAGCAACCCGACGAGCGCCATGCGCTGGGCATAGTGGACGCTGCGGCGCGGCACGGTCACGAGTTCCCGCGAAAAGATCGGACCGAGCACGCTGAACCTCCCGTCCTGATACGGACCCCGCTAGCTTATCATCAAAGACCACAGAGAATAGTCTTCGCGAACCTACTCGCACCCGGAAGAATCCGTCTCGTATGAAAGTCATCTTCTTCGCACTGAACGGGTGCCCGGCCAGTTGGCTGGGCGCTTACGGTAACGATTGGGTCGGCACCCCGCACCTCGACCGCCTCGCGTCCGAAGCCGTCACGTTCGACCGGCACATCAGTGACTGCCCCGAACCGACCGCCGCGCGCCGGGCGTGGCTGGGGGCAGGTTGTGGCTCGAACCCCTCCCCAACCCCTCCCCTAAACGGAGAGGGGCTTAAAACCAGCGAGATCGGCGTGGCGCCGGCTACGTTTGGTTCTGTTCCCCCTTCATTCTTAGGGAAGGGGGTTAGGGGGTTAGGTTCTGCTCCCCGAACCATTCTCATTCGCGCGAATCACCCCGATACGGACGCTCCCGACTGGTTCTACGCCGGCTGGGACGAAGTGTTCGACGCCCGACCGCAAGCGACCGATGATTCCCCGCTCGAAGCGTTGCTCCGCACGTTCCCCGCGATCCTCGACCGACTCGCGGACGTTCCCGATTTCCTGCTCTGGGTCGAGACCGATCGACTCATCCCACCGTGGGACGTGCAGCAGGACGTGTTTGAAGCGTACTTGGAAGACGCGGGAGAACTGGAACCCGAGGAGAATCCGGACCGCGAAATTGAGGACGAGCCAGACGACACGGACGAATTTGACGGTGAGGCTGAAGCCGCTGAACGCGAAGCGGAGGATATTGAGGAACCAGACGTGAAGGTCGAAGCTGATCTTCAGCCGTTGCCCGAGGAGGAACCGGTAACGCCGTTCGCGGACCCACCCACCGGACCATTCGACCGGGGCGATCTCGACGCCTGGGACTGGCTGCACCGCACATTCGCAGCCGTCGTGACGAAACTCGACGCTGAACTCGGTGGCCTTTTCGAGCACCTGCGCGAGCGCGGGCTGGACCAATCCGCAGCGTGGGTCGTGACATCGGATTACGGTCACCCGCTCGGCGAACACGGGCAGATCGGGTTGCACCGCCCCTGGCTTCATGAAGAATTCGTCCACCTGCCTCTTATCATGCGCCTCCCCCAAGGGAAACAAGCCGGGCGCCGTGTGTTGGGCTTCACGCAACCGCCGGACGTGTGCCACACCCTTCACGCACTCTTCGGGACTACTCCACCTATCAACTCGAACGGTTTCAGCCTTCTCCCGCTCGCGCACGGCGAAGCGGAATCATCGCGCACCTTCGTCTGCACGAAACTCGAACTCGGTGACGCGGCCGAAATTGCCATTCGCACGGAAGATTCGGCCCTGTTGGTGCCGGTCCGCGTGCCCGAAGGTGATGCTCCGCGCGAGCCGCTGCTGTACGAGAAGCCCGATGATCGCTGGGAGGTCAACGACATCCGCGCGCGAAACATCGACCGGGCCGACGAACTCGAAGCGAAATTGCGCGCGGAACTGCAGAAATGAAAAGCCATAAGGCAAGAAGGATGGGGAATAACCACCCCGCCTCCCTGACACAAGATTTAGCACAAGCCCCCTGCAACTGCGGGCCGCGGTGTTGAGCCAAGACGACCGGCTCCCCCGGTTCTTCGCACTACTGCCGGGACGCCCGTTCCTCAAACGAGACACGCTCAGCCACGAATCAGAGAATGCCACGGCGCAAACCCCGGCGTGACCTCGTTGGGTTCTCGTTGTTGTGTAATTCCACCCCGCGCGTTGACACGCACGGGTGTGCCCCATACCTGCTCACTTTCACACGTTAAACGGCCCCGTCGGTGAGCGAAATCTCTGTTATTTCTCTTCCTTCTCGGCTTCCTTCTTCACGTAGTCCTTGAACGCGGCCATGTTGTAGCTGATGAACAGAAATGCGTGGTGCAGCGCCTGATACGTCTCGTCTTCGGGATCGTCGGCGTAATCCTTACGCAGCGCATAAAGCTTCGCGAGCAACTGATCGGAGTTCGGCACGGGTCGGTCCTCGGGCACTGGAACTGAGCGCGGCGGTCGCGCGGTGTCGATGGGAATTCTACCCATCTTGACGCGGCGCGGCGCGGGTGCTACCGTTTCGGACCGCGCGCCAAGATGGCGCCGCAGAATGGAAGGGCAGGGGCGCCCGATGGTTCGCCGCGTCAGTCAGTCGCTCGTCGCTTGGTTCTTCGTGTGGGACGTCGTCCTCACCGCGGGAACGTGGCTCGCCGCATACTCGGTGCGGTTCTACTCCGGACTGTTCACCGCACATCGGGGCGTCCCGGAATTCACTCTGTACCTGCGAACGCTCCCGCTCATTATGCTCGTGGCGGGGATCGCGTACCGGTTCGCGGGGATGTACGAAGTCCACAGACTGCGCCGGTTTCGCGAGGAGCTCGCGGCGGCGGCACGCGGCGTCGGGCTGATGGCTCTGCTCGTGATGGCGACCAGCTTCGCCCGGCAAGCACAGTACGAGTCCCGCGGCGCGATGGTGATGTTCGCCGTGGGCACCCTCTGTTCCCTGCTCATCGCCCGGCGCATCAGTTGGACCGGGATGCGCCGGTTGCGCGCACGCGGGGTGAACCAGAGTCACGCACTCATCGTCGGGACGGGCCGGCTCGCGCGGCGCACGGTCCGCACGCTGCGCGCGGTGAACTGGTCCGGCATTCAACCCGTGGGGTATGTCGAGGACGAAGGGCACCGCGGTTCCGGGGCCGATTTGCCGCTCCTCGGCTCGCTCGCGGAACTGCCGCAACTTGTCGAGAAACACCACATCGAACACGTTTTCGTCGCGCTCCCGCTGAACCGCTACGCGGACGCGCGCCGGGTGTTCACGGCCCTGTCGCAGACGGTCGTGGACGTGCAACTGATTGCCGATCTTCCCGCCGTGGCGGGGATGACGTTCACCACGACGCAGATCCACGGCATGACGGTGGTCGGGCTGCGCGAGAACCCGCACCACGGGCTGAACGTGATCGTGAAACGCGCGATGGACATCGTGCTCGCGCTCATCGCAATCGTGTTGACCGGGCCACTCATGGCGCTGATCGCGGCCCTCGTCAAACTCACCAGTCCCGGTCCGGTTCTCTATCGGCAAGAGCGGTGCGGTCTGAACGGGCGCTCGTTCATGATGATGAAGTTCCGTTCGCTGCGAGTGGATGCGGAAGCCAACGGTCCGCAAATGACCGCGAAGAACGATCCGCGGCGCACGCGCCTGGGGGCCGTGCTGCGGGCCACGAACATGGACGAGCTCCCGCAATTCTTTAACGTGCTGTGGGGTGACATGAGCATCGTCGGCCCGCGCCCGGAGCGCCCGGTGTTCGTGCGGCAGTTCGCGAAGTCGATCCCCAACTACAACGCCCGCCACGCGGTGAAGGCCGGTATCACCGGGTGGGCACAGGTGAACGGCTGGCGCGGCAACTCGTCGCTCCGCAAGCGCGTCCAGTTCGACCTCTACTACATCAGCCACTGGAACCCACTTTTCGATCTGCGGATCGTGTTCCTCACGGTCTGGCGCATGCTCTTTTCAAAGCAGAAGCACGCATATTGATGAAATGACTCCGGTGTGAAGACGTGATAAAGCCCGTTGGTGGGTGTTGGCCCCGGCGCGCGCTTCGCGGTATTATCTCTGGGACCGGCGGCCCCGCACGTCTCGCTCTCGGAGTTCCCTTATGCGCACCCGTCTCGCGTTGTTTGTGCCGCTCTTGCTTGTTTCGGCCACGGCACCCCCGGCGATCTCACAGCCGCCTGCCCAGGTTGCGAAACCAGAGGCACTCGCAGGGGTTCCCACCGACTCGTTCGCGTTCTTCACGGTGAACGTCGGGAAATTGTGGGACAACCCCGACTTCAAGCCGCTCCGCGACTGGTTCGTCGCACAAAAGTCCGGCCCCACGGAAGACGCGATCGGCGTGCCGATGGGCGACATCGAGCGCCTGACGGTGTTCGTACCGGCCCTGATGCGCGATCCGGAACCTTTGCTGCTCGTCACGACGAAGAAGCCGTACAACGAAGCGAAATTAATCAAACTCTTGAACGGCGAACGCGAATCGCGAGCGCACAGCAACGTCATTCGCACCAAGGGCGGCGCGTTCTCGCTGATCGTGTTGGCTGATGACCGCACCGTGCTGTACGTCCCCGAACGCGGTCAATTCACACTCGCCGGGCTGGTCGGCCAGCTCGTTGCGAAAAAGACGGACGGCCCGCTGGCGGTCGCACTGGCCGACGCCGCGAAGCACGACATCGCGTTCGCACTCGACGCCCGCCCGCTCGCTGAGTTCGCGCGAGCCTCTGAGATCAGAGAACTGGCACCCTATGTTTCCCTCCTCAAAGCACGCACGGTGACGTTCGCGGCGGATTTCGACAAGACCGCGCGAGGCGCGTTGAAGATCACGTTCCCCAACGAGGCGAGCGCGCAACGCGCGGCACCTGTCCTCAAGGAGGGGGTGAGTGAGATCACGGACGCAGCCGAGAAGGGGCTTGCGAGCCGCAAGGAGAAAGAGGACTCGGCCGAACACGCGCTGCTCGGAGTGTTTATCGCGGTCCTGAAAGCGGCAAAGATCGAGGCCAACGGGGTTGATGTCTTCGCGACCGCCGACCTGCCCTACCAGGACGCAATCGCGAAGATCGCCACGGCGCTGCCCAAGTCCTACGCGGCCGCCGCAAACAGCGCACGCGGGCTCAACAACCTCAAGCAACTCGCGCTCGGGATGTACAACTACGAAAGCGCGTTGGGATTCTTCCCGAGTGACGTGTATCCGTTCGGCGATAAACCGCCCGCGTGGAGCTGGCGCGTCCAAATCCTCCCGTACATCGAGCAGGACAATTTGTATAAGGTGCTCGACCTCACGAAATCCTGGGACGATCCCGCCAACCTGAAGAAGCTCGAAGCGATGGAGATGCCGAAGGTGTTCGAGATCCCGGGGCGCCCGGCCCCGAAGGGGCACACGTACTTCCGCATCTTCACTCTTCCAAAGGGCGCGAAGGGGACCGATCGCCCGTTGCTCACGGAAGGACAAAAGGGGCCGCGAGTTACTGAGATCACCGACGGTACGAGCAACACGTTCATGATCGTCGAAGCCGGTGAAGCGGTGCCGTGGTACAAGCCGGACGTGCTCGCGTTCGACGGCAAGATCCCGTTCCCGCAACTCGGCGACAAGGACGCGGACAAGTTCATCGCTGCGATGGGTGACGGGAGCGTTCGTATCCTCCGGCCGAGCAAGGTCGGGGAACAAACGCTCCGCTCACTCGTCACGATTCAGGGCGGCGAAGTCATCAACCTGCCGTAATCGGGTGCGGCGGTCAACGTGAGCCGCCGCTTCACACTCAACACCGACCTCTTCCCGAGGTGTTCACCGTGATCCAGGCACGACTCCTGCCCGGGCTGGCGCTGATAGCCGGGCTATCCCTGTACGCACCCTCGACCGCACAACAACCACCTTTACCGGGAAGCGGACCCGGTGAGGCGTCACCAGCGGCTTCCGCACTGCCGGTCGTGCCGAAGTCGGCCGGCGCGTTCGTCACGCTCAAGGTTTCTGACCTCGCGCGCAACCCCGATTTGAAGGCCGTACTCGCGCAACTCGCGAAGCAACCGGACGCGCTCGCGGGGCTGACCGAAGTGATCGGTGTTTCGCCGATGGAGATCGATCGCGTCACGCTGTTCTGGCCGCGCCTCGTGCCGCACGGTGGGGCGGAGCCGATCCTGGTCGTGACCACGACCGCCCCATTCAACGAAGTCCGCGTGCTGAAGAACCTGAAGGCCGAACCGGTATTCGAGAGCCATTTGCTCCCCGGTCAGCGTGCATTTGGTGGTGCCCCGCCGCGAATCGAGGCGAAGTCGCCTACTCCCGTCGAGCGCCCGGTCGAAGTGGTTCCCGATCCCAAGGACGCAGATTCGTGCTCGGCTACCGCGGACGGCGGGGACGCGGAACCGTTGTGCTATTCGCTCGCACGCAACCCGTTCTCGGTGCTGTTCTTGGTGGACGACCGCACCCTCGTGTTCCTCCCGGGGGAGCGGAACGGCGAACTCACACGGTTGGCCCTGCTCAGCGCGAGCCTGAAGAAGAACGCGACCGGTCCGCTCGCCGACGCGCTCGCGGCCGCGGGGAACCACACGTTCGCCGCGGGTGTTCACCTGTCGCCGCTGTTCCGTGAATTCGATCGCCACGTGCCGCGCGATCTGGTGCCGTACACCGCGCTCCTGGCGGCGCGCAACGCGGTCATTACGGGCGACCTCAACGAGTCCGCGAAACTCAAACTGACGCTCACGTTCGACGACGCGACGGCTGCGAAGAGGGCCGCGCCGGTGCTCGAAGAGGGCATCGGGACGGTCGCCGAGAAGCTGAACGAGTGGGCCGCGGAGATGAAGGAGAGCCGCCGGCCGTTCGAGAAGTCCGCGGCGCCGATCATGAGCACGTTCGCCGCGAGCTTGAAGAAGGTCAGCGTGAAGACCGAAGGTGCGGCTGTGCTCGCGAGCACCGAGGTCGATGCCGGTCCGGTCGCGTCGAAGGCGTTCGGTGATTTGCTCCAGGCCGTTCAGAGCCGTAAGAAGGCCGAGCAGCGGATGAACAACCTGAAAATGATCGGCATCGCGCTTCACAGTTATCACGACGCAAACGGCCGGTTCCCTACGAACGTCTACGGGCCGAAGGGCGAAGTGCTACTCAGTTGGCGCGTTCACCTGCTGCCGTATCTGGAACAGGACAATCTTTACCGGCAGTTCAAGATGGACGAGGCGTGGGACGGCCCGAACAACAAGGCGCTCATCGAGAAGATGCCGAAGGTGTACCTCGCGCCCGACCGGGACCACGCGAAGGGTGAGACGTTCTATCAGGGGTTCATCGGTTCCGATCCGCAAAAGGGGCAACCAAAGGGAATCTTCGGGCGCCCGTGGCTGCGGCAGGGGGAAAAGACCGGTCTCGCGATCACGTCGATCCACGACGGCACCTCGAACACGCTCGCCGTGATCGAAGCCGGTGAGGGCGTCATCTGGTCGAAGCCCGCCGACCTACCGTTTGGTGGGGCGGTTCCTCCACTCGGCGACAAGGGCTGGGACCGCACCCCAGCGCTGCGCTTCGACGGTAGCGTGAGCTTGTTCCCGACCAACCTCAAACCGGAATTGTTCTGGCCGTATGTCACGATCGACGGGGGCGAAGTGACCGTCGATCCCGAGGACGCAGCAGGCTCCAATCGCCCGCCACTCGGGGCGCGCACGGCTCCTCCGCCGGCCGTGAAAGTAGCGCCGAAGTGACGTCTTTCTCTGGAACGCGAACGGTGCAGTGACTAAACACAAGGGCGGACGAGAATGATCTCGTTCGCCTTTTTGGTGAGCTTATTGTGAGAGCATGATCGCGGGTTTTCGCCCGCCGTCCCAGGATCACTGGCAGGAGCGGTGCCGAGTTTTGCGCACTTCGCCGCTCACTCGCCGCCCTTGAACTGCGATTTGTCGATCTTGTACTGCGCAATCTTGTCCGTGATGCTGCGGCGCGACAGCCCGGTGATCTTCGCGCACTTACCCACGTGACCCCGCGACCGCTTCAGCGCCCGGCGAATGTACCGCTCCTCGAACGCCGCGACCAGTTCGGCCAACTGATCCGGTAGCTTACGGGTCAGGTCGACGTGGAACGGGTTCTTCCCGCCCTCGGTTTTGCGCCCCACTTCCGGGGGTAAGTCCTTCGTGCGAATGACGCCGTCGCGCGCGGTCACGCAGGCGCGCTCGATGGCGTTTTCGAGCTGGCGCACGTTCCCGGGCCACGGGCACTTCGTCAGCATCGCCAGCGCTTCCGGGCTGACCGTCGGCGGTTTCTGGTTGATCCGCGCGAACTTTTCACAGAAGTGCGACACGAGCACCGGGATGTCCTCGACGCGCTCGCGCAGCGGCGGCAGGTCGATCCGCACCACGTTCAGCCGGTAGTAAAGGTCTTCGCGGAACTTCCCGTCCTTCACCAACTTTTCCATGTCCTGGTGGGTCGCCGCGACCACCCGCACGTCCACCTCGATCGGCTCCGTGCCGCCCACGCGCTCGAAGCGGCGCTCTTGCAGCACGCGGAGCAGTTTGATCTGCATCGACATCGGCACGTCGCCGATCTCGTCGAGGAACAGCGTCCCCTTGTGGGCCAACTCGAACCGCCCGATGCGCTTGCGGTCGGCGCCGGTGTACGACCCCTTCTCGTGGCCGAACAGTTCGCTCTCGAGCAGGTTCTCGTTGAGCGCACCGCAATTGACCGCGACGAACTCGCCGGGCCGGAACGCGGTGGACGCCTGGTGGATCGCCCGCGCGACCTGTTCCTTCCCGCTCCCGGTCTCCCCGCGGATCAGCACCGTCGAACTGGTGTCGGCGACGTTGCCGATCAGCTCGAACATGTCGTACATCTTGGTGCTGCGGCTCAGCACGTTCTGGAAGGCGTGCCGGTCGCCGAGTTCGCGCCGCAAGGCCGCGACCTCGTCCCGCAGCGTGCGCTCACGCAGCGCGCGCTGGACGATGAGTTGGAGGTGCTGCGGGTCCGGCGGCTTGGTCATGAAATCGTAGACGCCCATCCGCATCGCTTCGACCGCGTCCTTCACGTTCCCGTGGCCGGTGGTGACGATCACGGTTACGGGGATCTTCTCCGCCTGAATCGCTTCGATCAGCTTCATTCCGCCGACCTTCGGCATCCGCAGGTCAGTAATGACCAAACTGTACGGCTTGCTGCGGAGCAGCGTCAGCCCTGCGGCGCCGTCTTCGGCGGTGTCGACTTCCAGCCCGAGGCTCATCTGCAAGAGTTCTTGGAGCGAAGTGCGAGTGTCTTCCAGATCCTCGACGACCAGGACTCGTTGCGCAGGAGAGGGGGCGGGGGCTGGCACGGAAGGTGCAGGAGTCGTGTCGTTAACCATGCGCTGTTCCCACGTTGATTGTCTGCTCGTGTATTCTACACCCCGGACTGGTCCTGTGGAACACACCCGCACTTTGACCCGAGTGTTTTCGGATCCGTTGCGTTCCGAATTCTGGGTCGACACAAATAAGAGCAGCCGCGCCCGCCGTTCGGCGTCACGGTACACGGAGTGTGCCGGTTGCGCCGACCCGTTCGGCCCTTCGCCCGACCCAGGGGAGCCATGTTCGAGGTACTCACCGGCCTGTTCGACCCCGCGGACTTCACGCGCCGCGGGGAGGGTGGAAGCGGTTGGACCCCCGCCCTGATCTGGCTGCACGCGACCAGCGACTTTTTGATCTGGTTGGCCTACGTTTCGATTCCGCTGGTGCTGTTCTATTTTACGCGGCGCCGCGACCTGCCGTTCCCGCGCCTGTTCGTCCTCTTCGCGCTGTTCATCCTCGCGTGCGGGACCACGCACCTGATCGACGCGCTGCTGTTCGAGTACCCGGTGTACCGGTTCGAGGGGGTGATGAAGGCCGTCACCGCGGTCCTGTCGTGGGTCGCGGTGGTGGCTCTGATCCAGGTGATCCCGCGGGTCATGCCCACAGTGGCCGAGGCCGTGTCCGTGGCCGACACCGGCACCAAGTTGCACCGGCCGCTCACCCGAGGTGCTGTGCGCGGGGTGCCCTGGCGCGCTTACATCATCGGCATCCTGGTCGGGGTTCTCGCGCTGCTCGTGCGCGGGGTCGTGGACCCACTTTTGAGTAGTGACCAGATCTTCGTCGTCGCGCTGCTCGGGGTCGTGTACGTGAGCTGGCAACACGGGTTCCGGCCCGCGCTGGTGACCCTGATTATCAGCGTAGTCGGGTACATGTACTTCTTCTTGGCCCCGCGGGGGACGCTCTTCATTACGGGGTTGGGGAACCAGTTGGCGAGCGCGCTGTTCTTCTTCTGCGGCGTGGCGTGTGCGGCGCTGGGGGAGTCGCAACGGGTTGCTCAGCGCCGGGCGCGGGCCGCGCTCGCGTCGGCCTTGAACCGCCAGGAGGAGTTAGAATCCGAGGTGGTCCGGCGCCGGGTCGTGGAGGCGGCCTTGCGTCAGAACGAGAGCGAACTGACGGCCGCGCGGAACCAGGCCGCCGAAGCACTCGCGCGGTTGGATGCGTTCTTCGACAACGCGCCAGTGGGGATCGTGTTCTTCGATCCCGAGTTGCGATACGAGAAGGTGAACACGTACCTCGCCGCGGCGAACGGCAAGCCGGTGAGCGAGCACTTGGGGCGCAAACTCACGGACGTACTGCCCGATTTCCCGAGCGACGTGGCCGAAACGTATCGGCTGATCGCGACCGGCGCGATCGGCGGGTTTTCGGGCACCCTTCAGCGCCCCAACCACGCCATCGAGAACGGCACGCTGGCGTGGCACGTGACCGCGTTCCCCGTGCGCCGCGCGGACGGGCGGACACTTGGGGCCGGGGTCGTGCTCCACGACATCACGGAGCAGAAGCGCACGGCCGACGAACTGGCCGAGCGCGCCCGGGCGACCGCGCTCCGGGCGGACGTGGCCTCGGCCCTCGCGACCACTCGCGAAACGACCCCCGCGCTCCAGAATTGCGTGGAAACGCTGGCGGACGCGCTCGATATGGCGTGCGCGCGTATTTGGCTCACCGACGCGAGCGGCGAGGGGCTGGAGCGAATCGCGGGGGCCGGCTCGGACGACCTCCCGACCGCTCCCGAGCGCGTGGCGATGGCCGACTCTCTGATCGGCCGGATCGCCCGGACCGGGCGCCCGCACGTGACGAACGACGCGCGGAACGACCCGGATTTGGGTCAACCGGGAGTGCGCGCCTTTGCCGGCTACCCCCTGACCGTGGACGGGCGCGCCTTCGGCGTGTTGGAACTCGTTTCGGGCACTCGGCTCTCCGGGGCGCTGATCGCGGACCTCGACCCGATCGCCGCGAGCGTCGCGCAGTACATCGACCGGCGCCGGACGAGCGGCGCGCTGAGCGAGAGCGAGGAGCGGTTCCGGACGATGGCCGACAGCTCCCCGGCCCTCATCTGGCTCTCGGAACCGGACCGGCGCCGAACGTACTTCAACAAGACGTGGCTGGCGTTCACCGGGCGCTCTCCGGGTGAACTGGCCGGGTTCGGCTGGGTCGACGACGTGTACCCCGACGACCGCGCCCGGTATATGGACGCCTACAACGGTGCCGCCGACCGGCGCGAACCGTTCGGGCTGGAGTACCGCCTGCGCCGGCACGACGGGGAGTACCGGTGGGTGCTGGCACGCGGCACCCCGCGCCACACGGCCGGGGGCACGTTCGTGGGGTTCGCAGGCTTGTGCCTGGACATCACCGACCAGCGCGACGCCGAACTCGCGGTGCGCCGGAGCGAGGAACGCTACCGGACTCTGACCGAGGCAGTGCCGCACATCGTCTGGAACGCGGACGCGAACGGCGAGATCACGTACTTCAACCAGCGCTGGATCGAACAGACCGCGCTGCAACTCGACGAGGCTCACGGGCGCGGGTGGACACAAGCGATTCACCCCGACGACCGGGACCGCGTGTACACCGCGTGGCAGGAAACCGTGAACCATGCGGCGGCCGGCACCGCGGACCGGTTCGGGGAGGAGTTCCGGTTGATGCACACCGGGACCGGCGCCTACCGTTGGTTCCAAAGTGTCGCGGTTCCGCTGCGCCACGCGGACGGGCGCGTGGACCAGTGGATCGGATCGATGGCCGATATCCACGACCAGAAAACGGCCGTGGAGAAGATCCGCGCGAGCGAGGCGTTCCGCCGGAGCGTGTTCGAGAACAGCCCCGACTGCCTCAAGGTGTTCGACCTCGACGGGCGCGTGCTGGAGATGAACGAGGCCGGGTGCCGGCTCATGGAAGTGGACGACTTCGATGCGATTCGAGGGAGCTCGTGGGCCGAGCAGTGGCCGGTGGCGAACCGCGAAACGATCCGCGAAGTCGTTACGGGCGCCCGGGCCGGAACCGTCGGGCGGTTCCAGGGATTCTGCCCGACCGCGAAAGGTACGCCGCGGTACTGGGACGTGTCGGTGGCCCCGCTCCCCGGCGCGAACGGTCAACCGGACCGGTTGCTCGGGGTGTCGCGCGACGTGACCGAGCAGCGCCGGGCCGAGGAGCAAATGCGGGCCAGCGAGTTGCGGTTCCGGACGCTGACCGAGACCGTTCCGCAAATCGTCTGGACTTCCGACCCGCAGGGCGCGGTGACGTTCTTCAACCGGCGCTGGACCGAGTTCACCGGAGCGGAACTGGAGTCCGGGCGCCAGACCGGGTTCGGGGGCGAGTTGCTCCACCCGGACGACGCGGACCGGCTCCGCGCCGGGTGGCAGCTCGCGGTCGCGCAACGGGCCGACGGGTTCTCGCAGGAGTTCCGCTTGCGCCGGGCGTCCGACGGCGAGTACCGCTGGTTCCTCTCCGCGGCCATTCCCCTGCGCGACCCCACGGGGGCGGTCGGCGAGTGGGTCGGGACGCTCACCGACATCGACGACCAGAAGCGCCAGCGGGATTTTCTCGAACACGTGGTGCGCGAGCGCACGGCCGCGCTGGAACAGGCGAACGTGGCCCTGACCGGCGAAATCGAGGTGCGGAAGGGGACCGAACAGAAGGTCCGGGCGGTGGCCGCGGAACTGGAACGCAGCAACGGGGAACTGGAGAAGTTCGCTTACATCGCCTCGCACGATTTGCAGGAACCGCTCCGCAAGATCCAGGCGTTCGGCGACCGGCTCGTCACGAAGTGCCGCGAGGAACTGCCGGACAAGGGAAAAGAGTACGTCGACCGCATGCTGACCGCGGCGGGTCGGATGCGCCGGCTCATTGATGACCTGCTCACGTTCTCCCGCGTCACCACGCAACAGCGCCCGTTCAAGCAAATCGATTTGGACAAACTGGTCCGGGAGGTCGTGTCGGACCTGGACATTCGGATCGGGCAGGCGAACGGGCGGGTCGTAATCGGTGCGCTGCCCGCGGTCCACGCGGACCCGACGCAGATGCGGCAGTTGTTTCAGAACCTGATCGCCAATGCGGTAAAATTTCACCGGCCGGGTGTCCCACCCGTGGTGGAGATCACGTCCGAACTCGTGGCCCCGGATCCGAACGAGCCCGGGGCGGGCCGACCGTTTTACCGCTTCTGCGTGCGGGACAACGGGATCGGGTTCGACGAGAAGTACCGGGACCGGATCTTTGAAGTGTTCCAGCGGCTCCACGGGCGGGACGAGTACGAGGGGACCGGGGTCGGGCTCGCTATTTGTCGCAAGATCGCCGAGCGGCACGGCGGGACGATCACGGCCCACAGCCGGCCGGGGGAGGGGACCACGTTTGTGGTTACCGTCCCGGTCCACCAAACTCAACCGCACGAGGGTAATAAGACCGATGTCCGACCGGAGCAAACCGATCACCATCCTGATGGCCGATGACGATCCCGATGACCGGCAACTGACCCGGGAGGCGTTCGAGGAGAACCATTTGGCCAACGATTTGCGGTTCGTTGAGGACGGGGAGGAGCTACTCGATTATTTGAACCAGCGCGGGAAGTTCGCCGGGGAAGGAGCGGCCCCCCTCCCGGGACTGATCCTCCTTGATCTGAATATGCCGCGGAAGGACGGGCGCGAGGCCCTCCAGGAGATTAAAGCGAACCCGCGCTTGCGCAACATTCGTGTTGTGGTCATGACGACCTCCAAGGCCGAAGAGGACGTGCTGCGGAGTTACGATTTGTCGGCCGCGTCGTACATCACGAAACCGGTCACCTTTGAGCGCCTGGTCGACGTGGTGAGAACGCTTGGGAAGTATTGGTTGGAAATTGTGGAGCTGCCCCCCGATGGGAACGGATCTCAAGGCTGACCGCGCCCCCGGACTCGCCACCCGGGTACTGCTAATCGACGACGACGAGGACGACCGGTTCTTGACTGAGGAGCGCTTGGCGGACGTTCCCGGTCGGCCGTACACCCTGGACTGGACGCCCCATTACGGGGAGGGGCTTGAGGCGATCTGCACCGGTACCCACGACGTGTACCTGTTGGATTTTCACCTCGGAGCGCGCACCGGCATCGAGTTGCTCCGCGAGGCCCGCGCCCGCGGGCGCTCGGCGCCGGTGATTCTGTTCACCGGGCAGGCGCACTCGCGCACGGACCTCGAGGCACTCGACGCGGGTGCGGACGACTATCTGGAGAAGGCCGGACTCACTTCTTCACTTCTGGACCGGGCGATCCGGTTCGCGGTGGCCCAATCTCGGGCCGCGGCCGAACTGGAGCGCAAGGTCCAGGAGCGCACGGAGGAACTGGCGCGCGCGAACGCTGCTCTGCGCGAGGCCGACAAGCGCAAGGACGAGTTCCTCGCGCTCCTGGCCCACGAACTGCGGAACCCGCTCACCCCCATCACGAACGCCCTGGAAATCCTGCGGCTCGCGAACGATACGGGCGACACGGTCCGGCGCCAGCGCGAGCGCATGGAGCGCCAAGTCGCGCAGCTCAAGCGCCTCGTGGAAGACCTCCTGGACGTGTCCCGGATCACCACCGGGAAGCTGCGCTTGACCATCGAGACGCTGACGGTTCAGGACATCATGGAGTCCGTACTCGATATGAGCCGGTCGCTGTTCGAGAAAGCCGGACTGGAACTGATCGTGGATGTTCCAACCGCCCCGGTGAAACTGGACGGTGACCGGGTTCGGCTCACGCAGGTGTTCGGCAACATCCTCAACAACGCGAGCAAGTTCACCGAACCGGGCGGTCGGGTGTGGCTCACCGTGAAGCCCGTTGGAGGGCGCGTGACGGTGAGCGTGCGCGACACGGGGGTCGGCATCTCGGCCGCCGTGCTCCCGCAACTCTTCGGGCTGTTCACGCAGGTCGACCGCACATTGAACCGGTCGCAGGCCGGATTGGGGATCGGTCTGGCGCTCGTGCGCAAGCTCGTGGAGATGCACGGCGGCACGGTCTCTGCACACAGTGAAGGGCCGGGTACCGGGGCCACGTTTACCGTTCACTTGCCCGTCACCCGCTCGGCCTGATTCGCAGTAATTGAAGCAGATTCGACACTTCTAACCGCGCACCTCGGTTCGCTCGACCGGGCACCAAGTTGCCGCGCGCGGTGGCACTCCCCTTGCGTGTATTGAAGCACATTTGCTGGTGCTTCTGACACGGAAGGGGACTCATCATGGCATCGGACTGGCAACGCGCTCTCGTCGCGCTCTCCGCGACGGTCGTCGGTACAGCGCTCATCGCGCTGCTCTTTTGGGCGCGCTCAATTTTCATTCCCGTAACGCTCGCGGTCTTCCTGTCGTTTGTGCTGGCGCCGGTCGTGAACCGGTTGCAGCGGCGCGGGTTGGGGCGAACCCCGGCCGTTATCGTTACGGTCGGGCTCCTGGTCCTCGTGACCGCGGGGGTCGGGGCCGCGATCACGCAGCAGGTCACGCAACTGGCCGACACGCTCCCGGACAAAAGGGACACGATCCGGCAGAAGGTCACGGCCGCGAAGGAATGGGTTGTTGGGAACGGGAATAGTCGGTTCGGGGAACTGATCGACGACGTATCGAACGCCGTGTCCCCGAAGCCTGCGACGCCCCCGATGGTGGTTGAAACGCAATCGTCGTCGTTCACTTCTCAGTTGGACGTGTACCTCGGTCCCGCGGCCGAATTCCTGGGGCAAGCGGCGTTCACGTTCATCCTGACCGTGTTCATGCTCCTGAAGCGCGAAGATCTGCGCAACCGGATGATTCGACTCCTGGGTTCCGGGAAGGTGACCACAACTACGAAGGCCGTGGACGATGCGTCCCAGCGCATCAGCCGATACCTGTTCAGCCAACTGATGGTGAACAGTGCGTTCGGGGCCATCATTACGGTCGGCCTGTTCATTCTGGGAGTGAAGTATTGTCTGTTGTGGGGGTTCATCGCCACGCTGATGCGCTACGTGCCGTACATCGGAACGTGGGTGGGGCTGATCCCGCCGGTGCTGTTCTCGTTCGCAACTGCCCCCGATTGGGGCGGCGGCTGGGGGCAACCGGTCGCGGTGCTCGCTCTGTTCATCGGCCTGGAAACGTTCTGCAATAACGTGGTCGAGCCGACGCTGTACGGCAAGAGCATGGGTTTGTCGGAAGTGGCACAACTGGTGGCCGCGGCGTTTTGGGCGTTCCTGTGGGGACCGATCGGTCTGATCCTGTCCGGTCCGCTCACCGTGTGCCTTCTGGTGTTGGGGCGCCACGTCCGACAGTTCGAGTTCTTCGTCGTGCTGCTCGGCGACGAACCCGCACTGGAGCCGCAAGTCGCGTTCTACCAGCGTCTCACGGCACGCGACCAAGACGAAGCCGCCGAAATCGCGCTGGCCGTGGCGGGAGAACACGGACCCGATACCGCGTTCGATCAGATCATTGTTCCGGCACTCTGTCTGGCGCGGCGCGACCACGACGCGGGGGATTTGGATAAGGCCGATCTGCGGTTCGTGGTCGGCGCGACGCGCGAAGTCGCGGAGGAGATCGCGGAACTCCGGGCGCCTGCTACCGGGGCGACGGACGCGCGGGTGCGCGTGCTCGTGGTTCCCGCTCGGGACGAAGCCGAGCACGTGACTGCCGAAGTGTTCGCGATGACCCTCGACGTGACCCGCTGGGAAGTGAAGGTCGCGGGCGATGAGACGCTGGCTTCCGAACTGATGGAACTGGTCGCCGAGTTCCGGCCCGCGGTGGTCGTAATCGCCACGATGCCGCCCGGCGGCGTGTCTCACGCGCGCTACCTGTTGGCCCGGATGCGCCAGCGGTTCTCGGACGTGAAACTCCTCGTAGGGCGCTGGGGTTGTGAATCGGCGGTACTCGATCCGCGCAGCGAAACCATCAAGAATACGGACGGGATCGACCGGACCCTGGGCGATACGCGCAAGCGACTCGCCGAGATGCACCCAACTCTACTACCTCAAAAGACATCGGGTACGGAGCGTCTGACGCGGGCCGGAACTGAACTGGTTGGCACGGCGGGTGCATAACGGTGTGGTGTCATCGGGAGAACGGGTTTCCCCCGGACTTCAAACTCTTAGGAGGTTCTACCGTGGCTGATCTCAAAGACCGCATGAAGACCGGTATCGATAACGCCGCCGACGCCGCCAAGAACGCGACCGACAAAGCCGCGGGGGCTGCTCAGGGCGCGAAGCAAGAGGGGCAGAACGTCGTCGACCGCGTGCGCGATAACGCACAGGGGCTGATCGACCGTGCCGGCGACGTGGCCGGTCAAGCACGCGAAAAGCTCCAGGAGTGGGCCGGCGACGCGCGTGAAACTGTTCGGCACGCGGGCGGCAAGGCGGAACAGTGGGCGGAAGACGCCTACAGCACCGCGTCCGATTCGGTCGGTGACTTCGGGCGCGAAGTGACGAACCTCGTCCGCAAGCACCCGCTCCCGGCTCTGCTCATCGGCTTCGGCGTTGGGCTGCTCATCGGGCGCACCGCGCGCGCGCTCTGATCTCGGAACGGTGACGTACCGCAGCGGCCCCGGGAGTGTTCCCGGGGTCGCTGTCGTTTGTATCGTTGCTTTGGTAATAAGTGACGAGTGGCACATACTTTGCGATTCTGCGACGTGCGCCCAATGTCACGGAGACCCAATTCGATGGTCACCACTACTACTCAACGTCGCTCGAAATACGCACCATCCGTCGTCACGAAAAACGATCTGCTCGAACTACTCAATGATGATTTCACGCGCGAGTGTCGGGCGATCTATGCGCACGCGGTGTTCGCGGAGCGCCTCAAGGACGCGGACGCCGCGGCTTCGGCCGCCGTCACGCGGGCCGGGCAGGAAACGGTCCTCGCGTCGCTGGCACTTTGCCAGCTCATCTATGACTACGGCGGGATCGTCGCGAATGACCTCGACGAACTCAACGCGGTGCTGAACGCCGACCGCGTGGCCGCGGCCGATTGGACCGCGGAAACGCTGCGTCGGCTCCACGAGCGCGCGGGCCAGCTCCGTGCCGCGGGTGAGCCGGGGCTTGCGAAGCGCGTGCGCCGGATCATCGCCGCAAAACGGGCCGCCAAGCCGCTCGCCGAACTGATTACCGGGCGGCAGCGGAGCGGAGCGAAATGAGAACGGAATGTGACAATCGAACGTCCGCGCGGCCGGGGATTCCCGGCCGCGGTTGTTTTCCTGGGGCTTTTATTGCGAGGGCAGGACAGAGCGCCAATCCGTCCGTTAACACTCGCGGTTTGTCAGGGGCTTTCTGGGCGAACGGTCGGTGTGAGCCGCCGGTGCAGGTCTCCAGTTACAGAGCAGAAGAGTTTTGACAGGATTAACAGGATCGACAGGATTCAGAAGACAATCTCGC
This sequence comes from Gemmata sp. SH-PL17, assembly GCF_001610855.1. Taxonomy (NCBI): domain Bacteria; kingdom Pseudomonadati; phylum Planctomycetota; class Planctomycetia; order Gemmatales; family Gemmataceae; genus Gemmata; species Gemmata sp. SH-PL17. Next base: position 4,870,124 of record NZ_CP011271.1, on the reverse strand, counting down.
GTTCGGTCTTATCCGGTTGATCCTGTTAATCCTGTCAAAAAAATGCTTCTTGCTTGCGCCTTTCACCGACCGAAGAGGGCGCGTAACTCAAGCGGGTGCGAATGGCCCGGAAAAACAAAACCGCTCCCGAAGTTCGGGAGCGGTTCGCGTTGGGTCGAAGACCGCGAGCTCTCAGTGCGCGGGGACGATTTGCGGCGGTGCTTGTGGTGCCGCTGTAGTGGGGGCCGTTGTCACCACGGGAGCAACGGGCGCGGCCGGAATCGTGTTGGCCGGCGCGACGACCGCGGGCGGGTGTGCGGCCGCAGTTTGTTGGATAATGGCTTCGGCATTAAGCGCTGCTTGCGGGGGCAGTTCCGATTGCCGGGCCGCACGACCGAGCGGCCCGAGGATAAGACCCAGGAAAATAAATGTCGTGCCCGTAAGGAACAGGCCCGCGACCCAGAACCACTGAGACCGGTTCAACTCGTACTCGCGCGTGAAGTACCACACGAGGGTCCACACGCATAACAAGGAACCGCCGGTGACGTATCCGAGGGCCGTCCGCGGACCGAATGCCGGGTGGGAAAGCATGGGCATGATCCTGCTCCAATTCGCATGAGTTAAGGGCCGCTGGCCCGTTCCAGTTACGACCTACTGACTCCTTTCAATGCAACGCTCATGCCGCGGCGCGGGTCGGTATGGCACAGCGGTTGCGTAACTCAGTCGTACCCGACACTCCCGTCGGGAGAATCTGCTGATCCCAAGAGGACACATAATGCGCGTTTGGTATACCGCGGCCGCGGCACTGGTGGCGTTCGGACTCGGGTGCAACAAGAGCCCCGAGGGTGGTACGCCCGGGACGAACGCTTCGTTTAAACTCTCGCTGCCCGGTGGTACTAGTTCCACCCTTGCTAAAGACGTGAAGCAGGGTAATTCCGAGAGTTACGACGCAAGCATCGATCGCGGCTCCGATTTCAAGAAAGACGTGAAGCTGTCCGTCGCGTCGAAGCCGGAGAAGATCGACGTCAAGTTGAACAAGGATTCGATCAAGGCGGGAGAGGGCGATACGAAATTCACGATCACCGTAACGCCCGCGAAGGACGCGGCGATCGGCGAGCACGAAATCAAGATCACCGGTACGCCGGCTGAGGGGCAGCCCACGAGCGGCACCTTCAAAGTGAAGGTACTTGAGAACAAGTGACCGATCGGCGGCGCACGTCCCGGCCCGTCGGCACCCGCCGGCGGGCGTTTCACATGAGGAGTCCCCGATGAGCACTGCAACGCATGAAACGATGACCTGCGATACCGATGCCCTGAACTCACTGTTGCGGGGCGAGCTGTCGGCGGTCGAAACGTACACCCAGGCGATGGGCAAGTTCGATGACCCGGAGGTCGTCGCCGAACTGCAAAAGATCCGCGACGAACACAGCCGCGCGGTGCGCGAGCTGCGCGACCACGTGATTACGTTCGGCGGGGCACCCGCGGAAAGCTCCGAAGTTTGGGGAACGTTCACCGCGACCGTAACCGCGACCGCAAAAGCTCTCGGCCCCGCGACCGTGCTGGCGGCGCTGCGTCAGGGCGAAGAACACGGGATCGGCGCATACGAGGACGCGCTCCACAACGAGGACATCCACCCGGACTGCCACCGGATGATTCGCGGTGACCTGCTGCCCGCGTGCCGGAGGCACGTCGAGGGATTGAATCACCTTCTCGGTTGCAGTCACCACGATTGAGTGGTAAAGGCACCGCGGCGCCCGAAAGGATTTCCGTCATGTCTTCACTCACGTGCAATTCTGTCGGTAGCACGACCAAGCCGGGGCCGGGGTTGACCGGGGTAGCGGTCATCGTTTCCGCGACCGCTCTCGTTGGTGTGCTCGGTGGTCTTATCACCGCTCCCGCGGTGGACAGTTGGTACCGCGAACTCTCGAAGCCGTCGTGGACCCCGCCCGATTGGGTGTTCGGTCCGGTCTGGGCGGCGCTGTACGCGATGATGGCGATCGCGGCCTCGATCGTTTGGGTCGAGCGCAACAGCGACGATGTGTGTTGTCCGTTGAGTGCGTTCGGCGTGCAACTGGGGCTCAACCTTGCGTGGAGCGTGTGTTTCTTCGGCCTGCACAGCCCGCTCTTGGGCTTCCTCGACATCTGCCTTTTGTGGGTTATGGTCGCGGTCACGATGGCCGAGTTCTTCTTGGTGTCGCGAGTCGCGGGGCTGCTCATGGTGCCGTACTGGTTATGGGTCACGTTCGCGGCGGCCCTGAACGCCACGATCGTGATTCACGGTGGCTGAGAAGTATGAGTCAACCTGACAACAGAGGCGGCCCGCTCGAACATCGAGCGGGCCGCTTGTGTTTCTGGTGGGAGTCCGAACCTACCCCCCCCCATCCCCCTCCCTGAAGGGAAGGCAACCTAACCCCCTAACCCCCTTCCCTAAGAAGGAAGGGGGAACAGAAACAAAAAACAGCAGACACAATACGGTCCGAGACGGTTTGAAGCCCCTCTCCGTTTAGGGGAGGGGTTGGGGAGGGGTCATAGCCACAACCTACCGCGGGGCGGCCAGCTCCTGTTCTGCACGCAACCAGAACTCGACCCCGTCACCTTCCGGTTGGCCGGCCTGTTCCCACAAGAAGAACGCTCGTGCTCGAATCTTGTCGGTGCTCACCTTTGCAGGGTGAGATGCGGGTTGCAGCGATACCGATTCCGACGCGGCTGCCGGGTTCGTGCGTTGGCTGACCTGTGTGCGGTTGTTCTGCGCGGGGGAGGACGGCTTATTGGCCATGTGTTTCTCCAGATTGAGAGGCGAAGTGCGCTAGGGAGTCGTCCGGTAGCGGAAGACCAGGCGTGCCATTCTACGCAGACCGCGGAATCCGCGAATCACGTTGGGAACTTCTCTGCTCTGAGTCGCGCGGCAAAGATAAAAATCGCGAACCCGACAAACGAGTCGCGTCGCGTGTGAAGCAGGAAAATGCTGCAATTTCTAGCGTTTGGCGGCTTGTTTGTACCGCGTTTCGCGTCGTGGGGAATTGGTGGATAGCGAATTGGCACGAAGGCTGCATTAGTATCAATCAACTCGCCGCAAGGCGGGATGACAGAACAAACTGCTGATCGAACAGATCAACAGAAACAATACAAACGACTTGATTTTCGTGTCAACCTGTCGCGCCCGACGAGTCGCGGCAGTTCAGCAATACTCCTTTACTCACTTACCACCAACTGGGAGATAGTCATGCTCCGCTGGGCACTCATGTTCTTGGTCGTCGCGCTGATTTCGGCCCTGTTCGGGTTCACCGATGTGGCCGGTACCTCGATGGTTGCTGCTAAGATCCTGTTCTTCGTCTTCTTGGTGATGTTCGTCGTGTCCCTCGTCTTGGGGGGCCGGTCCACCAGAGACGTTGTCTAGCGGTAAACAGTGCCGCTCGCAGTGACCCACCCAGTCCGGGTGGGTTGCTGTGTTTTTGGGCCGGTATTTGGCGCGCACGTTGCAATGGGCTTGTCACCAGCGAGGTCAAAGCAATGAAGATCACACCACGAGACACTTGGAATCTGTTGAGAGATTCCGGCTCGAAGTTCATTGAGGACAAGGCCCCGCGGATCGGGGCCGCGCTCGCGTACTACACCGCACTGTCGCTGTCGCCGCTGCTACTCGCGGTGGTCGCGATCGCGGGGCTCGCGTTCGGTCAGGAAGCTGCGCGGGGCGAGATCGTCGAGCAGTTCCGCGACACGATCGGCGTCGAGGCCGCGAGCTTCGTCGAGCAACTCGTGCTGAAAAGCTCATCGCAGTCCGACGGTATCATCGCTACGGTGATCGCGCTCGGGGTGCTGTTCTTTGGCGCGTCGGGCGTGTTCTCGGACATGCAGAGCGCGCTGAACACGATCTGGAAGGTGCCGGGCCGTAAGCCCGAGGGCGGGATTCTCGTCATCATCAAAGAGCGTCTGCTCTCATTCTCGCTCGTATGCGGGGCCGCGTTCTTGTTACTCGTTTCGCTCGTGGTGACCGCGGTGCTCGCGGGGGTCAACAGCCACATTGCCGGGTGGATGCCCGGAATGGACTCACTGGCACAGGTAATTAACTTCGGACTGAATTTCGCGCTCACCGCGGCGCTGTTCGCAATGATCTTCAAGTGGCTCCCGGAAACACAGCTCGCGTGGCGCGACGTGGGGGTCGGTGCCTGCGTGACCGCGGGGCTGTTCTCGATCGGGCGCTACCTGATCGGGCTGTACCTCGGGAAGGCCGCGGTCGGATCGACATACGGTGCCGCGGGCGCGTTCGTGGTACTCTTGGTGTGGATCTATTACTCGACGCAAATCCTTCTGTTCGGTGCGGAACTCACGTTCGTGTACGCCCAGCGATTCGGTTCCGGGGTCCGCACCGCGGACGGCGCGCTGGTGGAACCGCGTGCCGCGACGACCCCGGACCTCGCTCCGGCGGCCGTGAGTTAACGGAAAACGGTTCACATTTTCTTTCCTTTCGGTCGGCGGGTGCGTTTGTCGCCCGCTGACGTCATTCAGGAGTTAGCGCAAATGCTCGCGACGAAGCCCATCGCACGCACCCGCCCGTACCCTGCCGCAGAAGTTCGGCGCGGGCGGACCTCGACGGCGACCGTTCACCCCGGCATGGGGGCGATCCCACACGCGACCGGAGTCGCGTTCCGCGTGTGGGCACCGCACGCCGAGAGCGTGGCCGTGGTCGGGACGTTTAACAACTGGGACAAGACCAAGAACCTGTTCACCCGCGAGAACGGCGAGGGGTACTGGTACGTGGACGTGCCCGGCGCGAAGATCGGCGCGGAGTACCGCTTCGTTCTCAACACACCGGCCGGCGAACTCTCGAAGATCGATCCCTACGCGCGCGAGGTGACCAACTCCGTCGGCAACGGCGTCGTCCACGACCCGAACTTCGATTGGGGCGAGGAGTTCTTCCCCAGCCCGAAGTGGAACGAAATGGTCATCTACGAACTGCACGTCGGCACGTTCAACGACGAGAAGCCGGACGACCCGCTGCCCGCGACGTTCGAGAGCATCGTCCGGCGGTTCGATCACCTCAAGCGCCTGGGCGTGAACTGCATTCAGGTGATGCCGGTCGCGGAGTTCGCGGGCGACCGGTCCTGGGGGTACAACCCGGCCCACATGTTCGCGGTGGAAAGTTCCTACGGCGGGCCGAAGAAGTTCAAGGAGTTCGTCCGCGAGGCGCACCGCAACGGGTTCGCGGTCATTCTGGACGTGGTCTACAACCACTTCGGCCCGAGCGACCTCGATTTGTGGCGGTTCGACGGGTGGAGCGAGAACGACGGCGGCGGGATCTACTTCTACCAGGACTGGCGGAACGAGACCCCGTGGGGCGCGACGCGGCCCGATTACGGGCGCCCCGAAGTGCGCCAGTTCGTTCGTGATAACGCCCTGATGTGGGTCGAGGACTACCACATCGACGGCCTCCGGATGGACATGACGCTGTACATTCGCAGCGTCCGCGCCGACGGGGAGCCGAACCTCCCGGACGGTTGGACGCTGATGCAGTGGATCAACGGCGAGATCCGGGAGAAGCACCCGAACACGATCACCATCGCCGAAGACCTGCAACACAACGACTGGATCACGAAGCCGGTGGGGGAGGGCGGGGCCGGCTACGGGAGCCAGTGGGACGACCAGTTCGTTCACCCGATCCGCGAGGCCGTCATCACGGCCGAGGACGAGCACCGGTCGATGGAGGCGGTCGCGGCGGCACTCACGAACCGCTACAACGCGGATGCGTTCCAGCGCGTGATCTACAGCGAGAGTCATGACGAGGTGGCCAACGGGAAGGCGCGCGTGGTCCACGAGATCGCGCCGGGCGACCCGAAGAACTGGTTCGCGCAAAAGCGGTCCACGCTCGCCGCGGCACTGGTGTTCACGGCACCGGGCATTCCGATGCTCTTTCAGGGGCAGGAATTTCTCGAAGGCGAGTGGTTCCGCGACACAGTCCCCGTGGACTGGGACAAACGTGCGGAATTTAAGGGCATCGTTCGGCTGTACCGCGATTTGATTAACCTGCGGTTGAACCGCGGCGGACAGTCGCGCGGGCTGGCCGGGCAGCACATTCAGGTTATTCGGGCCGATGAGACCGCAAAAGTGATCGCGTTTCACCGGTGGATGGACGGTGGAGAAAGTGATTCTGTGGTTGTAGTTGCGAACTTCCACCGGGACGCGCGCGAGGATTTCCGGATCGGTTTTCCCGCACCTGGGGCATGGAAGTTGCTTCTTAACTCAGACTGGGAGGGTTACAGCACGCTGTTCGGCAACCACCCTTCCTCCGACGTGACTGCCGAAGTCGGCGAGTGCGACGGGTTGCCGAACCACGCGGCCGTGAACATCGGCCCGTACAGCGTGCTGGTGTTCGCACAAGCTCATAACTCCTGAGGACGCACCATGAACCTCCGCATCACCGCGAACCGCGAGTGCCTGAAGGAGAATTCGCTGGAGAGCCGCCTCGCGTGCCTGGCTGATGCCGGTCCGCAGGCCATTTCGGATCGGATCGCGCAACTGGATCGCGAGTGGAGCGCGGGACGGATGACGAAGGCGACGATCGGTGTGCTGATCGTGGCGGGCCTGGCTTTAACCGCGCTCTCGAACCCGTGGTGGCTGGTGCTCCCGGCCGCCGGTGGGGTGTTCCTGCTCCAGTACCTGTTCGGGCGCTCGTCGTGGTTGGGCGCAACGTTCCGCGAGATGGGGTTCCGGTCGGGATCGGACATCGACCAGGAGCGGTTCGCATTGCGGGCGCTTCGAGGTGACTTCAAGAACCTCCCGACGGTTCACGAGATCGAGAGCAAGGACGATATTTCGCGGTTGGAGGGGGAGGGCGGGATCGCCTTCGACCCGGAGGAATCGAAGACCGACGCGAAGGACGCTGTGAAGATCGTTATCCAAGCGGCCAGGCACTAATTCGTGGGGCCTGACTCGCGTGGGGGCCGACTGGGAAACTGGTCGGCCCCTTTCTTTTTTGCCGGCGCCGGTGTGCCCATTTGGGGGCACTCCCATGCGCGGCCCGAGACTTGCGGGCGCGCCCCTTATCTAGCACCGCACATCAGACGACGGTCCACACGTGCAAAACAGGGCCTGCCAGTAACCGCATGGGCGTTTCTGCCCGCGGCACGCAACGTGCATTCGAGTGGTGCATTGGTTAACAGCTCCAGGAGAACCCGATGGCTACCACCGAAGCCGTTCCTCCCAACACATACGACGGTTCCAACCGGGCCGCGACCGATCCCTCGACCTCCGTGGCCGGGCTCGTCTCGGGCATCATCAGCGACGCGCAAACGCTCCTCCGACAACAGGCCGAGATGCTGAAGTCGGAAGTGCGCGAGGACTTCAAGCGCTCGAAACGGGCCGCGGAGTTCGGCGCGCTGGGCATCGTGTTCGCCACCGTCGGCGCACTGGGGTTAATCACCGCGCTGGCGTACTTACTGCACGAACAGTTCCACTTCCCGATGTGGGCGTCGTGGGGCATCGTGGGCAGCCTGTTCCTGGTGGCCGGCGGGGTACTCGGCTGGTTGAGCTACGGCTTGCTCGAACGATTCAATCCGCTCCCGGACAAAACCTTCAACGCGCTCAAGGAGAACATCTCGTGGCAGACCAAGTAACCCCCGCCGAAAAGACGCCCGAGGAGATCGAGCGGGACATGCTTCAGACGCGCGAGTCCCTGACCGAAAAGGTGACCGCTCTGGAGAACCAAGTGGTCGGGACGGTGCAGACCGCGGCGGACACGATCTCCGATACCGTCAGCGCGGTCCGCTCGTTCGTATCGCAGGCCCCGGAAACGGTAAGCGAAACGGTCAAGCAAGCCACGGCCGCTGTGAGCGAAAGTATGAAAGGCGCATTTGATATTTCGTCGCACGTGCGCCAGAACCCGTTGGCCGCGGTCGGGATTTCAGCGCTGCTCGGCGGGATCGTCGGATTCCTGACGGCGTCGCGGCGCGAGTCGTTCAGCGCGCTTGCTGCGGTGTCGGCCCCGGTTCCGCCGCAACCGACGCTGACCCCATCCGCGCCATCGGTGCCACAGGAGCCGGGAATCGCGGACGAGTTCATGGGGATGATTGGTGGCAAGTTGAGGGAACTGGCCGAAACCGCGCTCAACTCCGTCTCGGCATCGCTGAAAGCGAACATCGAGAGTGGCGTTCCGCGCCTCGTGGACGAAGCCGCCACTGCGTTGACCGATCGCAACAGTGCGGAATCCGACACAGCCGCTTTCGCTGCCCGGCTCGATGCCCGCAGAACTTCCGCATGAAACTCGAACGGTGATTCTGTGACCGGACACTAACGAGATCCGGTCGCGGAACGATTGAGGGGGGAGGGGACCGTGCGAATCGTGGGAATCATACTCGTTGCCCTCGGCGCGCTGGGCCTGGGCTGGCAGGGCTTCAGCTACGTCACGATCGAGAAGACCGAGGACGGTCCCAACGCTGTGTGGCGCGAAAAAGAGAGAACCGTCTGGGTTCCACCGCTCGTGAGTGGGATCGCGGTGGTAAGCGGCCTGATTCTGCTCGCCAGCAACGGGCGTCGCGAGGAAATGTAATCCGGCTTGTACTTACCACACCCACGGGCGCTGTTGTGCAGCGCCCGTAGTCATTTCACATCACTTCGCAGTATCGGTCGCGCGGCTCTCGCGGATCACCGTGACCTTAATCTCCCCCGGGTAATCGAGCTGCTGCTCAATAGACCGGGCGATGTCGCGGCAGATGCGGACCGCGTCCGCGTCGTTGGTGCGTTGGGCGTTCGCGATGACGCGCAGCTCGCGCCCGGCCTGGATCGCGAACGCCTGATCCACTTCCGGGAACCCGCACGCCACTGCTTCCAGGTCCGCGAGGCGCTTCACGTACTTTTCGAGCGTCTCGCGCCGCGCACCGGGCCGCGACGCACTGATCGCGTCGGCCGAGGCCACTAGCACCGTGTAGATGTTGTCGATCGTGATGTCGTCGTGGTGCCCGGCGATCGCGTGCAACACTTCCTTGCTCGTCTCACCGTACCGCTTCGCGAGTTCCGCCCCGACCTTCGGGTGCCCGCCCTCCATCTCGTGGTCCGCGGCCTTACCCACGTCGTGGAGCAACCCGCACCGGCGCGCGATCGCGGGACTCAGTCCGAGTTCGGACGCCATGATCCCGCACAGGTGTGCGACTTCGACCGAGTGGGCGAGCACGTTCTGACTGTAACTGGTGCGGAACCGGAGCCGGCCCAGGAGGTACACCAGCTTCTCGTGCGGCATTTGCACGTCCGCGTCGAGCACCGCCTGGGTGCCGAGTTCCTGGATGTGCTTCTCCATCTCGGCCTGTGTTTCGGCGACGACCTCTTCGATGCGCGTCGGGTGAATGCGCCCGTCCTGGATGAGCTTCGTGAGTGCGATCCGGGCCGTTTCGCGGCGCACGTTATCGAACGCGGACACGATCACCACGCCCGGGGTGTCGTCCACGATCACGTCCACGCCGGTCAGCTTCTCGAACGTGCGGATGTTCCGCCCCTCGCGCCCGATGATGCGCCCCTTCATGTCGTCGGACGGGATGTCCACCGTGCTCACGGTGGCGCCCGCGGTCTGGTGGGCCGCGTAGCGCTGGATGGCGATGGTGACGATCTCTCGCGCGGTGGCCTCGGCCTGTTGCTTCATCCGCTCGTCGTGCTGACGGATCTTCTTCGCGATCTCGTCGGACAGTTCGCGCTCCAGGCGCTCGAGGAGCAACTTCTGCGCGTCCTCGCGCGACAGCCCGCTGAGTTCGTGGAGCTGCTTCGTCTGCTTGTCGATGAGGCCGTCGAGGTGGTGGGCCTTCTTATCGAGCGCGTCCTCGCGCTCGGCGATCTTCTCTTTCAGCCCGTCCACGTACTTTTCTTTGCGGGCGAGTTCGCGCTGGTGCTGCTCGACCGCGTCCTCGCGCTTCTCGACCCGGCGCTCCAGGTCGCGCACCTCGGACCGGGCGGTGTCGAGTTCGCGGCTCAGTTCCTCGCGGCGCCGGACGGCCTCGTCCCGGGCTTTCAGTTCGGCTTCGCGGACGATGCGCTCGGCGTCGCGCCGGGACTGCTCGACGAGTTCCTCGCCGCGCGCTTCGGCGCGGCGCATCACTTCGGGGTCGGGGGGGGCGGGTTCGCGGACGGTGACGGGGGGCGATCGGCGCACGACAAGGTACGTGCCGCCGATGCCCATCAGGGCAGCGACGACGACGAGCCCGCCGATCAACAGCGGTTCCATGATGAGGGCCACTCCAAACCGGTGGCCCGTCGAAGCTCGGCAGCGGGGCCGGGACAAATACCACACGCGGCGCCCGACCGGGCAGTCGGGTGCGCGTCACGAGTCACGAATCCAGTCCCGAACCCCACATGATCGGACAGTCGCGGTGCGAGCGATCGCGGGCCGCGTTCGTCGGTGTCAAGTCCCGCCTCCAGCGCGGGTCCGAGGTGCGACGGGCGAACCGGGGTCTTTATTTAAGTAAAACGGAGCGCGAGCCGTCCGTGGTAGACCGGCGGCGGTACATCCGCGACCGGGATAATCCCGCGCGGTCGACCGTGACCGCGCGAGGCTTGAGGCTCATTATGGCGAGAGCAAAGTAGCTCTGCAACGGAAACGTCCGGTTCCTGTTCGATGTTCCGCTTTTCTCGCGCGGTTGTTGCGCTGAAGTGGCGGGTTCGGGCGTGCCTCACTTTGCGCTGGAAGCAAAAAATCGATGGTCGCGGGTCAAATTTAATGGATTTTAGTACACTAAATGGCTAAAATTGAGTGATGCGGCTGGTTCGCACGCAGGCACGTCGGGAGCAACCACGCCAGAGGGACAGAGGAAACGGGGACGAATTGCGTGCGAATGTTAGCCGCGCACCCCCTCGCAAGGCCGTCCGAGGTGCGAATACCCGCTAAGTTGTAGCCATTCGCTCCGATTTTTGAGTGATTCTGCTACGCGCTGGGGCAAAAGGTTAGCAAATGTTAGCCTCGCCCCGCGAGGGTAGAGGAAGCCATTTCGAGCCACCGCTGGTGTGCTGGGTGGGCGGGGAACAAAAATCCGGTTCGTGAAATTCTGTACGCGCCCGCAGTGAGGCGGGCAATCTCAGGTTAGAGACGCGAACCCAGGAGTGGCGGTGAACGCGATCCTCACCAAGTTGAATCGATTATCGACGGCCCCCGGTGCTTCTTCCGACGGGGCGTTGCTCACGGCGTTCCTCGCGGGTGACCAGAGCGCATTTGCTGTGCTGGTTCACCGGTACGCGGGGCTGGTTTTCGCATCCTGTCAACGCATTTTGCACCACCGACAGGACGCGGAAGACGCGCTCCAGGCCACGTTCCTGGTTCTCGCGCGCCGAGCGGGAGACATTTGGCCGCGTGAAGCGGTCGCGTCGTGGTTGTTCGGCGTTGCGCGCCGAGTTTCGCTCAGGGCTCGGACCGTGCGTACTCGGCGCGCCGCACGCGAGTGTCCGCTCGAAGACGTTGCCACGACCGAACCGGCTCGGCCCGACTTCGATCTCGCGGAAGTGGTTCATCGCATCGTGTGTCGGTTGCCGGAAATCTATCGTTCGGCGGTCGTCGCGTGTGATCTCCAGGGGCTGAGCCGAAAAGAAGCCGCGGAGCGCTTGGGGTGGAGCGAGGGGACGCTCTCCGGCCGGCTCGCTCGTGCGCGCGAGTTGCTCGCCACGCGGCTCCGGCGCGTCGGGCTTTCGCTACCTGCGGGCGGACTGGTGGCCGTGTGTGCGGCACCAGAAAGTGCGCCGGCCGCGACGATTCAATCAACAATCGATCTCGCGATCGGCGCCGGGCCGGGCGTTTCGGCGCCCGTCGCGGCTCTTACCGAAGGGGTGGTTTCCAGTATGGCGCTCTTCAAGCTCAAAGCGATGACGGCTGTTGTGTTCGCCGCCTGCGCGCTCGGCTTCGGCGCGTTCGCGGCTTCCGGTTCGGGCAGTGGTGACGGCGCCGGCACGCAACCGGGCCAGAACCAGAAATCGAGCGCGCCGGTTCCACTAGCCGGGAAACCGGGCGAGCCACCCGCGAAGGGAACCGTTCAACGCGGCCCGCGGTTGGGCCTCGCGCAAGAGGAACTGCTAGTTCTGATCGAGGAACTAAAAGCCGCAAACAAGCAGAACGCGGACCCCGAGGCACTGGCCCGGTTGCGGGCGCGGATCGATGTGATCGGTCGGCTGCTCGACACGAACGACGGGATGATGCCCGCGGACCCACCCACGAAGCCCGGGGCCGATCTCGATCCGCTTCAAGGGTCGTGGCGCGTTACGAGCGTGAAGGACGGGAGCAAGAGTTTGAAGATCGAGCCGGGCGACCCGTGGGTGATCGAAATCAGCGGGAGCACCATGAAGATGCCGTACCGGGAGGCGACCGGTGCGTGGAAGCAACGTGATTACAAGATCGCGGTCGAGTTCGCCCTACAGAAGCCCGACTCCATCATGCAGCGCAACACGATCGACCTGATCGCCCCGCGCGAACCGGTGGGCCGCGGGATCTACGAGTTCACCGCGTCGGAGTTCGCGTGCATGCAGTGCCACAAGGCGAGCGATAACTTGCGCACCCTGGTGACCGGGCGGTTCCCGAACGAGAACGCCTTGTGTGAACCGGCCCTCAAAGACAAGGCGCCGAAGCACGCGGCCGGTTTGCGGCTGGCGTTCACGATCGACGGTAAGCGCCCCACGAAATTCGGCGGCGAAGGGGTGATCGTGTTCGAGATGGCCCGTGCCGATGCGAAGCCCGTAGGCACCGACGACGAGCGGTGGCGCGAACTGAAGTCTCAGTTGGCTGCGCTCGCCAAGAAAACCGGTGACGACCGAGTGCGCGACCTCGCGCTCGCGCAGCTCTTGGCGCTTGTCGAGAACACTCAACTCGAATCAAAACAGGCCAAGCTCGATCTCGCTCAGGCGACCGCGCAGCTCCAGATCACGAAAGAGGCCGCCGACCTCGCCGAGGCGCGGTGGGCCGGGGCGAACCAGCGGTGGCAACTGGCCGTCCGCGAGTACGAGGACGCGAAGGCGGCACGAGCGGCTAAAGACAAACCGGTGCCCGCGGTCGCGCCGGGCGGTGTCGCCCCCGCGGGTTCGGTGTTTACGGTCCACATCCGCACGCTCACCGCGGCGGAGAAGGTCGTCAACGTGAAGGCGACCGGCAGCGAATGTGTCATTGACGGACTGATCCACGCGATCGACGATATTCCGATTATGACGGGAACCGTGAGCACCTGGTTGGTTCGCGGCAAGGAGGTTCTGCCGATCGATCTTCCCGGGATCAAAAACGGCGTGACGCACACCAACTATCAGCTCAAGGCGGGCGACCAACTCTTTGTGCAGGTGAAGGCCGAGAAATAATCCGATTCTTCGCGGTGATCGAACGGCATGGTACTTTCCAGGCTGTTCGATCACTATCAGATCGAGAGAATTGATGTAGTATGTGAGTTTTTGGTGACAGGTGAATGTTCTAGCTCACGAATGGCTAATGCCTATAAGCGAGTTATTCAGTGCCCAAATTGGCTGTTGTACCGCACAAGGTGTCCTCAAAATTCCTTCATCGTTTCATCACTGCGTTTTGCAAGTTGCTTCTAGGAAACGAGTTGTCACTTTTGCGGCGTCTCTGAATGTGGAATGTCACTGAAGAAACTGTGAAGCACACTTCGGCCGCTTTTGCGGGGGTAGATTGGGTGTGTTGGGATCGTGTGTGCCATTGATTTGGTGCTCGTTCTTCCCGCCTTCGCCCCCCTCGAACATCGCCCGTTGCCTGCCCTCCTTTTTCTCTTTGAGGCCGAATCGGATGACGCGACAAAACGCGCCACGTGGGTTTACGTTGATTGAGCTGCTGGTCGTCATCGCCATCATTGCTGTGTTAATCGGGTTACTGCTCCCCGCGGTCCAGAAAGTCCGCGAAGCCGCTGCCCGCATGAGCTGCCAGAACAACCTCAAGCAGATCGGTCTCGCATTCCACAGCTATAATGATGCGAACAAATCTCTGCCGAACGGTGGGCGCGACGGGCGCCCGGCCGGACAGACGAGCCAAACTTGTTGCAACTGGGACGACAGCCAAGTCGCGACCAAGAACGCCGCGGGCCAGATGGACGACCGCACCGGGTTCAACTTCCGCTACCAGATCCTCCCCTACATCGAGCAGGACAATCTGTTCAACACGGTCAGCCGGGCCACGCTGCTCGCGACCCAGGTCAAGGTCTACAACTGCCCCACGCGCCGCACGACGGCCCTGTACGGCGCCTCGACCCGGTCCGACTACTGCGGCAACGCGGGCACCCAGTACACGAGCACCACGTCTAGTTCCAGCGGCAACGGGGCGTTCGACGGTGTGGTCGTTCGTACCGACGTGCCCCAGGTCGGGTTGAACCAGATCACCGACGGTACCTCGAACACGGTTATGGTGGCCGAGAAGTGGTTGCACCCGAAGCGGCACAACGCGGACGGGGGCGACAACGAGGCCATGTTCAACGCGGGCTGGGACGAGTGCGTCGTCCGCATCGGCGGGGGCACGTTCACCTACGACTACAACCCGAACGGCCCGGCCGTGTCCGGCAGTTCGTCGCGCACCATCCCCCGCACCCCGCGCCACGACAGCGAGGCCCCGCAAGTGGTCAACTCGTCGGGCGCGACCGTTACCATCTGGAACCAGCAGTTCGGGTCGTCGCACACGGGCGGGATGAACGCGGTGTTCTGTGACGGGTCGGTTCGCACGGTGAAGTATTCGGTGGACGCCAACGCCTGGTCCGCGGCGTGCTCGCGCAACGGCGGCGAAACGCTCTCCATCGACAACTGACCCCCACCGAACTCTTGCAATCTTCCAACAAGGTACTCTCGATGCGAAAGATGATGCTCGTGGGCGCGGCGGTGCTCGTCACCGCCGCGGTTGGGTGCGGCTCGAAGCCCACTCCGGTCTCCGTGACGCCGGAGATGGAAGCCGAGCAAAAGGAAATGGATAAGCGGGTGCGCAACGAAGAAACGCTCCAACAGAAGAACCAGAAAATGAGCGGTAAACCCTCGGCAGAGGACGAAGAGGCCGCTCGCGCCAAGAAACAGCGAAACTAATCGCCCAATGGGAGCGGGAGCGCCCGCGGGTTCGCCAGGCGCTCCTCATTAGTTCATTAAGGAACTCGGACGTGTCAACTCGTTGTTTTTTCCTGCTCCCGGTCGCGCTGGTCGCCGTATGGGTTCTGCCGATCGGCTGTTCCCCGCGCGACCCGTTTCCCGAACTCCACCCACTCACCGGAACCGTGGCACTCGATGGTAAGCCCGTAACCGGTGGCGGGGTGATTTTTGTCCTCGATTCGGGTGAGCGATCCGCGCTCGTGGTCAACGCGGCCGTCAAACCTGACGGGACGTTTTCCGCGCAGACCGAGTATCCCGGCGACACCGGCACGGTGACACGTCCCGGTGTCCCGGCCGGTAAGTACAAGGTAATTTATCACCCCGCGGGCGACGGTTCCAAAACCGACCTCGCCCGTGAGATCAGTAAACGTGTTTTGGTCGAGGGCAAGGCGACGACGGTAAACGTAGTCGTTCCGGTGCGTCCCGCGGCCGACCCGAAATCGGAGAAGTAAACGTACCATCTTCGACGAACTCGAACGCACCTCACACGGGGCCGGTTATTCCGGTCTCGTGTTTTTTTTTCATGTTGCTTATGCGTGCATTTGAAGAATATGAGGGAACGATGATCGCTGCGCTCAAGTGCCGTGTGTAGATGTTGAGAGTTGTGCGAATATTGGTCGGACGCCCTGGAGGAACATGGGGGAGGTTGCCAATGTTAACCCACGTTCGCGGTGTTCATTTCCGTCGCCCACTCTCGGAGTACTTCGATGGGTCATAGGTACCGGAACGGTTCGCGGTCGGCATTCACATTGATCGAGTTGCTCGTCGTCATTGCGATCATCGCCATCCTCATTGGGCTCCTCCTGCCCGCGGTCCAAAAGGTCCGTGAGGCCGCGGCCCGCATGCAGTGCTCTAACAACCTCAAGCAGATCGGTCTGGCGTTCCACAACTTCGAGAGCGCCAACAGCCACTTCCCGCAAGGCCCCTACGACGGCGACCCCCGGTTGCCGGGCATGGTGTACAACGAGCCGGTCGGCGCCTACGAGAGCGGCACCACCTGTTGCAACGCCGCCCACCCGGACGGCTGGAGCCACTGGTTCAAGATCCTGCCGTACATCGAACAGGACAACGTTTACAAGCTCGCCAAGTTCGACCTCCCGCCGATCCACAGCGGGCGCCCGACAAACTACAACGGCGAGAACGATGTCGCTCGCGCGCTGATCAAGACCTACTACTGCCCGACCCGCCGGGCCCCCACCGGCTACGGAAGCGCGCTACTGGGCCGGTGCGATTACGCCGGGAGCGCCGGGTTCTATCAGGGCGAGGTGCACGAGAATCAGGGTGACATCCCGGCTCCGCCGATCGGAATGACCCCTCGGCGCAACGAGCGCACCCCGGAGAACTTCGGGGACTACCCCGGGCGCAAGGGGATGATCGTGTGGTCCGGGCAAGGGGCCAAGCGCCGGATCGCGGATGCGACCGACGGTCTGTCGAACAGCCTGATCGCAGCGGAGAAGGCGCTGCCCCCGAGCCGGCACGGGGCCGACGGCGGGGACAACGAGCGCTGGAACAACGCCGGCTGGGACGAGTGCGTCATTCGCTACCACTTCCCGCCGAAGCACGACACCGACCCGGCCAACATCCCGCTGAACCCGGACGGCACGACCGCGTGGCGCCGGTACTTCGGCTCGGCCCACACCGGTGGCTTGAACGCGGTGATGGGCGACGGCTCGGTCCGCTTCGTGCGGTTCAACGTCGATCCGATTAGCTGGATGCGGGTGTGCGTGATCGACGACGGCCAGGTCATCGACGCGAGCCAGTTTTAACCCACTTACCGCGAGAGGATATCGTGCAGAACTACTTCCTGATCGCGCTCGTGGGGCCGCCCTGGGGCTGAGCGGGTGCGGAGCGCAGACGACGATCAACACGACCCCGCTCACCGACGAGCAGAAGAAACAGGTCGCCGAGGACGACAAGCGGATCGCCGACGAAGAGAGCAACGGCACCGCGGGCAAGCCGCCTCCCAAGAAGGGCGCCGGCAAGAGATAAGCCTTCGACCCATTTACGCGGAGACGGACGGAGCCCGAAGCTCCGTCCGTTTGCACTTACCGACCCACATTTATTGAAGGTTTTTAAATCATGCGTCTCTTCACCTTTATTTCCCTGGCACTCATTGCCATTTTCACGGCCGGGTGCGGGGGGAGTTCCAGTCCGCCCGCGCCAGGGGCCGGTGCGGTGACCGTGGCCCCCAGCGCGGCTCCCGCCGGGCCGATGTTCGACACGCTCGAGTACGCGAACTGGAAGCGGTTCCCGGTGGGTACGACGGTCAAGCGGAAGTCGGTCACCTCGACGGAGCGCTCCACGAATAAAGTCACGAGCGTGAACATCTACACGCTCCGGGCGGTCGGCGCGGACAGCATCGAGGTGACGCGCCAGAACACGACGGACCGCGGGGACGGCACCACGCCGGCCGTGAACCCCGGCGAGACCAACCGCTTCAACCGGCAGTTCGCGATCCCGAACGGGATGACCGCGGACGACTTCAACAAGCCCTCGCGCAAGGCTAAGGTGACCGGCGAGGAAGAGGTGACCGTGCTGGGGAAGAAGTACAAGGCGACGGTCTACTCGTGGAGCGACGCGACCGAGGCCGGGCCGCTCGAAGTGAAGCTCTGGCTGAGCGAAGAAATGCCCGGGCGGATCGTCAAGCAGGTCATGAAGCAGTCCACGCTGGCGAACACCACGAACGAAGAAGTGGTTGAGGTCACCATTCCGAAGAACTGAACGTGTGAAGGGCACCCGCTGCGTGTGGTGCCCTCACACGTTCAGTTCAGCCCTTAATCACGCCGAGGGGCCGCATCCGCGCGACGCGGCGCGACAAATCGGCTTCGTGGACGACGTCCACCACATCGTCCACGTTCTTGTACGCCTTCGGTTGTTCCTCCGCGAGCCCGTTGCGGCTGCTCGCCATCGCGATTACGCCCCGGTGTTCGAGTTCGCGATCGATCTTCCGCCCCGCCCCGTCCTTGAGCGCTGCGGTGCGGCTCATCGCGCGCCCGGCCCCGTGGCACGTGGTGCCGAAGGTTTTCTCCATCGCGCCCTGCGAACCGACCAGCACCCACGACGCGCGGCCCATGTCGCCGGGGATAATCACCGGTTGGCCGACGGCGCGGTACTTCTCGGGCACCTCCGGGTGGCCGGCTGGGAATGCCCGCGTCGCGCCCTTGCGGTGGACCCAGACCTTCTTTTTCTTCCCGTCCACCGTGTGCTCTTCGAGCTTCGCGATGTTGTGCGCGACGTCGTAGAGTTGCTCCATGCCGAGGTCTTCCCACGACCGGCCGAAGACGCCCGCGAACACCTCGCGCGCCTGCTGCATGAGGAGCTGACGGTTGCAGAACCCGTAGTTCGCCGCGGCCCGCATCGCGGCGATGTACTTGCGGCCCTCGGGCGAATCGACCGGGGCGCACGCGAGCTGTCGGTCGGGTAACTCGAAGCCGTACTTCGTCGGGCAGTTGCGGAACGCGGCGAGCGAGTCGTCGCACACCTGGTAGCCCAGCCCGCGGCTCCCCGAGTGGATCATCACGCACACCTGGTTCAGTTCCAGGCCGAACACCTTCGCAACGTCCGCGTCGAAGACGCTGTCAACGACCTGCACCTCGAGGAAGTGGTTCCCGCTGCCGAGCGTGCCGCACTGTTCCGCGCCGCGCTTCACCGCGTGGTCGGAGACCTGGTGCGGGTCCGCGTCGTCGATACGGCCGTTCGCCTCGGTGTGGTCGAGGTCGCGCGCCACGCCCAGTCCGCGGTCGATCACGAAGCGCGGGCCTTCGCCCATCAGCCGGCGCGTCTCGGTGGCGTCGAACTTGTAGCGCCCGGTGCGCCCGGCCCCACTCGGAACGGTGTAGAACAGCGCCTTCACCAGTTCCTTCATGTGGTGCTTGACGTCATCGAGATAGAGATTGGTCTTGATGAACCGGACGCCGCAATTGATGTCGTACCCGACGCCGCCGGGCGAAATGACGCCGCCCTCTTCCGGATCGGTCGCGCAGACGCCGCCGATGCAGAACCCGTAGCCCCAGTGGATGTCCGGCATCGCGATGCTCGCGACCTGGATGCCCGGGAGCATCGCCACGTTCGCGACCTGGTCCGGCGCCTGGTCCTTGCGGATGGCTTCCAGGAGCTTGTCGTTCGCGTAGATGTGCCCGTCCACGCGCATCCCCGCCTTGTAGCTCTTTGGGATGCGGTGGCAGCAACAGCCGATACTTTCCAGCGGGCCGGCAAATTCACTCTTCATGAACGCAATCCAGAAGAGCCACGGATGACACCGATAACGCAGATCAGAAAGATCAAATTCTTCCGATCCGTGTTATCGGTGTTATCCGTGGCTGATTTTCAAATGTCGACAATGACTTCCGCGAGCCACGCCCCGTCAACTTCGATCACTTTCAATTCGTGGTAAGTGATCGCTTTGACCTCGTGCGCGAACGTGTGCCGATCCGGGTCGAACGACTCGCCGCGAACGGTCGCGGTTAACCCCGCTTCGCCGACGCGCACGTCGAACGACGCGAATAGCATTCGGTCGGTCTCGAAGCGGAGCAGGAGTTCTTTGAGCCAATCGAAGAGCAGGAACTCGCGGTCGGCTCCCGCAATTTCGATTTGCAACTCCTGCGCCGGCTGGACCCGCGCCGGGTCTTCGACCATCGCGGAAACGAGGCACGCGGCCACCTCCGCGAACAGCGCGTCGAGGGCCGGTGCGGTCGCCCGCAGTCCGAGGTCGGCAGTGTGTTCAAATAACTCGTGCATCGGCGGTGTTACGGACACGCGGGGAAGGGCGGGGGTTCGGGGGCCACGAATTCTCAATTGTCACCGTCACGCGCGATGTCAATCTGCGTTGTCGGGCCGTCCGGGGACGGCTGGACCGTGACGCGCAGGCGGAACCGGCGCTCGTGAACGCGGATCACGAACGCGCCCGTTAAGAGTTCCATTCCGAAGGGTTGAGCGAAGATGTGATTGGGGTCGATCTGGCCCCTGAGCGCAAGGCGGGTTGTGATCGGGTTCAAGAGCCGAATCGGTGCGGGATCGCGTTCAACCCACTCGCCGTCGATGCGGTAGCGAATACCAAGGGCTTCGATATCGGGGTAGAGGAGTATTCGATCCGCGCGAAGGTTAAGTGCTTCAGTTAGTATCAGATTTACGAGCGCGACGATGGGGGGCGAGGTTTCCGGTGCGAGTTCGAGCGAACTGCGGTACGGAAAATAGTCCCACACTGGGTCCGCGAAATCGACTAGGACGCTATCAACCGATTCCGTCTCGGTCCGTCCGTAGTCGCGGTTGATAGCGTCTTGAACGTCGGCGCGGAGCGCGCCGACGAACACAATGTCGCGGTCCAGAATAAATTCGAGCTTCTGCGCGGTGTCGCAGTCGTGCGGATCGGCGGCCGCGACGAGCAGCGTTCGCTCTTGAGCGTCGAGTGGTAAGACGAGATTCTCGCGGGCAACTGACTCCGGCACGAGCTCGAGAACCCCGCGAGGAATCGTGTAGTTCGTGAGGCGGACGGTGATGTTCGGTGCGGGGAGCAGTTGAACAAGTGACTTGGGGTAACCAACGAAGAGACTCGCGGCAATGGTGAGCTGCGCGCGGATCTTCGGCACGTACTTGTCGGCTTGCCGGAGCAGTTCGAGGCGCTCGTCGCTGTCGGAGCCGTAGCGCTCGGCCTCATCACGCAGGCGAATGAAGTGCGCCCACGCCGCGTTGTGCGAGACGCCGGTCTCTTCGAGCCAGTCCGCGAACACGAGCCGAAGGGTGGCGTCCGTGGGCCGGGTCAGGTATTCGCGAACGAACGCATCGGCGTCGGGGTGCTTCTGCATGACGTGCCCCGGTGGTGCGGTCTACTCGTCTCCGCTGTCTCCATCAGACTCGACCCCGAAGCGCGCCGCAAGCGATTCTGCAAACTCTTCCTCGTCGTATGCGTTGTCTTCTAGCTCGATCCTCATGGTACGGGGAAGAGTTTTCGACGCGAGGAGTACCCGGATACTCTCGTCCGTGAGTTCGTTGAACATGAGTCCGAGGGCTTTGAGCGATGCAAATCTTGGCGAGGTCGCGAGAAGTTCCACCGCGCGCCCTTCATCGCCACTGTCGTCTTGTAGTGCTTCGTTGAGCGTCAAGGATTCGAGTTTGAATGAGGCCGGTGCGTTCACAACGGCCTCAATGCCGTCCGCCCCGAGTGGCTCTTGAAAAATGTCGATCTCACGCAAGTTAATGAGATACGGTGATTTCATCAGCCGCACAAACCGTTCCCTGCCGAACCCGCCCTGGCTCGATATTTTTGTGACCGCGCGAAGATATGGGTCCGAAGCAAACTCATCGATTTCTTCGAGAGTGACGGCGGAATCGTCTTCGTGTTGGCCGACGAGGTGAATAGTGACTGTGACTGGCTCGACTGTCAGCAGTGCCTCAGCGAGTATAGGGAACAGAGTGGAGAGAAATTCGAGCTTGGTAAGGAAGCCACGTTCGTACACGCCCCTACGTTGGTCGATGCCGACGGCCGCGCGCCAAGTGGCTCCGTGTACGGCCTCAACCCCCGTGGTCCGCGCGCGGAGAGCGTTTCTGTGGTGTTCGGACGTTGGTGATTTATCGGCTTCGATCTGCAAGCGGATGAACTCGGCTCGTTCTCGCTCACCACGTTCTTCCAGCCAGTCTGCGAAAACGAGTCTCGCAGTATCGTCGGTTGGGTTGTCGAGAATCGCGTTGATGAACGCGGTTCGCTCGGACATGGGCAGTCCCTTTGCTCACCACCGGATGACGGCCGTACCCCAAGCGAGGCCGGCGCCGAAGCCGCTCAGCACGACGTAGTCGCCGGATTTGAGGCGCCCTTCGGCCGCGGCTTCGTCGAGCGCGATCGGGATGCTGCCGGCCGAGGTGTTCCCGTAGCGTTCGAGGTTGTTGTAGACCTTCGCGCGGGGGATGTTGAGCGAATCGATGGCCGCGTTGATGATGCGGATGTTCGCCTGGTGCGCCACGAACAGCCCGATGTCGTCGACCGTGAGTTTCGCCGCCGCGAGCACTTCGCGGATCGTGTCACAAAGGATGTTCACGGCCCACTTGAACACCGCGTAGCCGTCCATGTACATGAAGTGCTTGCCTTCGGCGATCAGCTCCGGCGTGATCGGGGTGCGGCTGCCACACGCCTCGCGCTGGAGCAGCGGACCGCCCGAGCCTTCCGACCCCATGCTGTACGCTAGAATGCCGCGATCCGGTCCCGCGGGTTCGACGAACACCGCACCGGCTCCGTCGCCGAACAGCGGGTACGTCTTGATGTCGGTGGGGTTCAGCACGCGGCTGTTCGTATCGCCGCCGATGACCAGCGCGCGATCACTCAGACCCGCTTTCACGTAAGCCGCTGCGGTGATGAGCGCGTACATGAAGCCGGCACACGCGGCTTCCACTTCGATCGCGGGGCCGACTAATCCGAGGCGGTCTTGGACGAGGCACGCGGTTGACGGGAAGGACATGTCCGGGGTGAACGTACCGAGCACGAGGAGGTCGCACTCTTTGGCTGTGTGCCCGGTCTTGGCGAACAGGTCGTTTGCGGCTTCTACGCACAAATCGGAGGTGGCCTGGTTCGGTGCCGCGTGCCGCCGTTCGAGGATGCCGGTGCGCTTCACGATCCAGTCGGAATCGAACCCGAGGCGGGCGTGGAGGTGCTCGTTCGCGACGACCATGTCCGGGACGTACTTACCGGTACCGACTACGCGGACGCCCATCAGTGACCGGCATTTCGGTCGCGTCGAAGCTCGCTCGCTGCTCATCGGTTCGGAATCCGCACTAAGGTCGGGTCGTATACCCGCAAACCGTAAGTAGGGATTATAGGAACCGCCCGGCTCCGCGGTTCCAGAGTTCCCGAGCGGAGACGCGGGGAAGCCGAAAAGTAGACACATCAAAGGCGCATGCCTCGTGACTTGCGGGAGAAACAGCATTGTTCTCGCGCGAGTTCCGAGGCACGTTTGTGTTTTCGAGCCGCTGAAATTACCGCTCCGCGCCACACGAGAGGAACCGCAGGAGGCCGGTCATGGCACTGGCGGTCGCATCAATGCGGAGGTTGCCATCGGTCGGCGACAGGTGGAACGCGCCCATCAGCATCTTCGCGCGGAAATTGTCCTCGAAGTGCCGCGTGTTCGTTTCGAGGAATTGGAGCCCGTAGAGGAACTGCACCGCGGACGAGAGCGCCGGGCGGTACTTCTCCTCGTGCGTCAAATCGCCGATGACGCGGGTGAGTTGGTACGCGCACGCGAGGCTGTGGATGTAGCGCCCGGTGTCGAATGAGCTGGGCGGCGCATCGACCGCGCGCCCTTCCACGACCGAACGGAACCCGCCGGCCCATTGCGGCATGCGCGTGTCGTTACCCGTAATTTGCAGCGCACAGAGCCAGTCGTTCATCTCGAACGCGGCGGTCGCGGCCTCGGTTGCTTTCGTCTGGAGGTACAGTTCGGTGGCGGCCGGAGTTACGGCCGCGACCAGAGCGGGGTGCGGTTTCGCGCGGAACGCGGCGTGGTAGTACGCGACGCCCTTCTTCACCGCGTCCTTTTTCCAGTCCGCCGGGCGCACGCGGTTGCTGGCCGCCAGTGCGTGGAGGGCAAGCCCCGGATACTCGTTGAACCCGGCCGGGTCGAGCTTCGTGGGGTCGTCGGTGGGGGTGTCGGTGTAATGAACCGAGCCGTCGGTGCGAAGTTGTGTGCGAAGGAACACGCACAGGCGCTCGGCGTCGTCCAGGAGTTTGTCGCTCGGGTTCGGGAGTTCGACGATCGCGAGCACAACGAGGGACGCAAACCCGACGCGGTTACACACGAACGACATCTGCACCGGAACGCGGCAGTTCGGGTCGTTCGCGTCGACCTTCGTGGACGCGAGCATCGCGAGAACCGCCTGACTCGCAATGGCCGCGTGCTTTTGATCGCCGCTGAATTTGGCAGTTTGAGCCATCGCGAGTGTAGCCTGGGCCTGTCGCAGATCGTGATCGCCGTTCATGGGCTGGCGGAGCGCCGGCAGGTAGCCGTGCAGGAACCGGCCGTGCGGCTGACCCATCTTGGCCAGCCATTCCGCCGCCATGAGCGATCCGCGAACCGCGAACTGCGTGTTTTGCGGGAACGTTTCAATGTGCGCGAACTTGCTGAGCGGCGCTTCTACGGCAGCAGCGGGAACTGTGGGAGCAACGGAAGGCCCACTCGGGGCACCGGGGAACGGCTTCGGCGGTGCAGGCGGTGTTGGGGTATTGGTTGCCCCCGGAGGAGCGATCGACGGAACGCCCGGCGGCGCCGTGGGTGTTGGTGGAGTAAGTGGAGGGGCCACCGGCGGTTGAGCGGCCACTACGACCACAACGAGCAAAACGACAATTCCGGACGCAAAAAGTGTTCGCCGCATGTTGTGCCCTCCGTGGCTGCGAAGCGATCGGAGCGACACTGTAAACGAACTCGCCGCCGTCACGCAATGCGAACGTGACGGCGGCAGAATGTTGTTGGCTTCCGGGTGAGCAAAGTGCGGTCACTTAGCTCGCGGATTCGCCGGCCTTCAGGATGTGGGTGATCTTCACGCGCACGTGCGGCTGCGTGTGGCCCTTCAAACGCCGCGACGCCTTGCGCCGGCGGAACTTCTGGGTGATCGTCTTGACCCGCGGGAAGTCCACGACTTCGGCCAGAACTCGCGCGCCTTCCACCAGCGGGCGCCCGATCAGCGTGTCGGCCCCGCTGGACAGGAGCAGCACCTTGTTCAGTTCGAGCCGCTGGCCCAGTTCGGCTTCGCGGTGGTCGATCACAACCGTGGACCCGGCTTCGACGCGGTACTGCCGCGACCCGTCTTCAAAAATCGCGTACATTGGCTCAACCCAAAACAGAATACGAAACGCACAAGCGAAGAATTTTATAATAGGAAGGGATTGCCCCCGCGACCACCAACTCTTTAGCGAAACTCACGTTCCAGTTCGGAATTGCAGTGCCGCGGGCTCTTCAGTTCGTCGTCGCGAGTTCCTCGTTAGCCGATTACGCTTCTTCACTTTTGGCCACTGTAAAGCTCCCGTTGGTGCTCCGTAACTCCTTTGTTATTTGTGTCACTTCGGCGAAAATGTTCTAAACGCAAGTGAAAGACGTGCTCTCGATAGAGCGTAACACTAGCGAGAGTGACATTTGGTCTCTGCGGTGATTTTGCTAGACCGCGAGAACCGGTCGCGTTGATCGCGCGAATCGGCCCCGGGCCTCGTGCGGGTCGGGTGGCCGTCCCAGTGCGCTGGGTGCCGCGGCCCGCGATCGAGTTTGTCCCAGTTAATTATTGGGGGCGGTTGCCTGATTTGGCACATCCGGCCAGGCACCTGCACCCGACAAATCGTCCGTCACCACACAACTGCCTCTCAACAAATAACTCCGCGGATCATCCGTGGGGTCAGAAAGGTCGTCATGGGAAAGTTAACGGTGTACAAGAACCGCCTCGTTCACGGTCTGAAAAACTTCAACAAGGACAACCTCGCCGGGCACGTGGCCGGGGTCGGGGGCATCTGGTCCGGTTACAGTTACGAGGTCGCAAAATTCACGCTCGACGATTCCGTCTCCGATACCACGGTACACACCGAAACGAAGTTCAAGCAGTGGCTCGACATCGTTATGCCGAAGATCGGTCCCGGGCACAAGAACTTGCGACTCTACCTGTGTCTCACCAAGTCCCCGTGCAAGCGGTGCACCGTCGTCGCACTCAAGTACATCGCGGAAACATACGGTGCCCGTTTTGCGGCCATGAAACTGGGGTTTCTGAACATCTACACGACTACCAGCGACGCCAAGGGATCATTTAAGGACGAGAACGAAGCGAGCGGGTACTACCTTGCGAACCTCAATTCCGCCTGGAAAGTTACCTGGTTTTCATACGACGAAGGGAAGCTCAGGCTGATTGCGGACAAGCGCGTGACAACTATTGTTAAATGAGCGGCAATTAACGTCGGCAAACGGGCAGCGGGGCGTGAAACGTCCCGCCCGTCGACACACCGGTTCGTGTGATTCGACGGCCCGACGTTGCATTAAACGCTGCGCCACCCGAAGTACGGGCGCGGCCATTTTGACCATGCCCGTACTTCGGGTGGGGGGGGCGGCTTTAAATCGACGCCCCCGAGCATGCCCTATCAAATTCGGGTGTGACCCCTGGTAGCTCGGGCGATTTCACATCGACCTCGGCCCCTTGGAATCGGGGCTCGACTGCTTGTCCGGCTTGGAGGGCGACGGCTCTCCGCCTGCTTTTGCGGGCGTGGCTTCCAACTTGATGACAGAGACGTCACCAACGTAGAGACGCGAAAGGAAGCCACCCAAACAGAACTTGTGCCCCCCTTTCAGTGGCTTGTCGTCGTGGTATTTCAGCAGGATCTCGCCATCCACGGCGATCGTGTAGTCGCCGCCCACTTTGGTAATCACCAGAACGAACGGCTCCTCGGAGTTCCCCTTCCGTTCGACCTTGACCGCGTCGCCTGCGCCCTCCTTAGAGAGGATCAGCAGTTCGTGGCTGAACTCCACGAGGCTGCCCTTACGTTCCAGGATCATCGTCTTGGTGTCCGGGCTGTCGAAGCGGACACAGAGGGTTCGCAAAATGGATCGCTGCGAGGGCTGGAGTTGCTGGTTACCCTTCAGAAACTCGATGCGGCATTGGACAACCAGCTGGAAATTTTGGGGCAATGGTTCCTTGCTCGTGATCCAGTAAGGGCCTCCATTGTTGTCCAGGACGAGTGCCCCCTTGTGCTCGCGCAACTCACCGGTTGTCGCGTCCCAGTTGTCCTTCTTGGGAGCAATGCCGGCGATGACCGGTAGGGCGGCGGGATCGAGCGGCCCGGGTACGGGCTTTACGCTCGCAGCCTTCTTCTCGGCCTGCTCCGCCGCGGCCTTGACCTCACCGAGGTTTAAAGCGAAGCCGATGTTATTGGCGTTCCCCTTCTTGAATGTGACGACCCCGACCGCCTCCCCATTCTTGTTCAGAAGCGGTCCACCCGAGTTGCCGGGATTGATGGCGGCATCCGTCTGATAGAACGACCGGTCCCCGATCCGAACGCGGGTAGCCGAAATACTGCCCTTGTTGAACGACAAGTTGGGCTGATTCTCCTGGACGTATGGGTATCCGAGAACGGCCACATCGCTCCCGAGGTCGAGCTTGTCGTAGGAGAGCGGCAGTGGCCGGAACTTCGGCCCGTCCTTGCGGGCTTCGATCTTGAGAACCGCGAAATCCAGGTTTTCTTTCTTCTCCGGTGTGTAGACGGTTTCGGCTCGGAAGTAGTCGAGTACATCAGGATCTTTGACGGAAGGAACACCGACCAGGGTGATCGACCCCTTGATCCCCTCATCGGACGGTAGGGCCACATGTCGGTTGGTGAAAATCAGGCCGTCGTGACTGACGAGAAAACCAGACCCCACCGCCGGCCCCAAGCCCGGAGTGATACGCTTGATGTACACGACACTTTTCCGGGCTTCCGCGGCATTGAACGCGGGTGGCGCGGCGTGCAGCGAGCTCACGAACAGCATCGCGGCAACCGCCGACAGAAGCCAGCGGGGGTGGAACGCGGGCGGTCGCAAGAAGTACGGGCGTTGCATACAAATTTCCTTAAGAAACATCACGCAATCGGAGAGTCGACCGAGTTAATGTCGGCGACGTGATTGTAGCGGTCCGGGGAAGGTTGGCCTCGCGCCATAAGAGCGTGACCGGCTACGGGCGGGACACTCGAAACGCAAATTGCATCGGCTCCGATTGAGTGAACCCACGAGTCAAGGGCTCAGTATTGTTTGGCTCGCTCCTGAGATCGCACTTCCCACCCGCTGCGTTTTGAAGTGTTAGAGCCACCTACCGCCCTGGCGGGTGGGTTCACCGCCGTTCGCCCGTACAAGGCTACGCCAGGATTTCGTTCACGATGCGGCCGTGGACGTCCGTGAGGCGGAAGTCGCGCCCGCTGTAGCGGTAGGTGAGCTTTTCGTGGTCGAGTCCGAGCATGTGAAGGATGGTCGCGTGCAGGTCGTGAACGCTGACGCGGCCCTCCGTCGCCTTGAACCCGAACTCGTCGGTGGCGCCGTAGGTGGTGCCGGCCTTCACCCCGCCGCCCGCCATCCACACGGTGAACCCGTAGTGGTTGTGGTCCCGGCCGTCGCCATTCTCCGACACCGGTGTGCGCCCGAACTCGCCGCCCCAAACAACCAGCGTGTCGTCCAGAAGCCCGCGCTGGCGCAAGTCCCTCAGTAGCGCGGCGATCGGCTGGTCGATCGTGCCGCACAACTTCTTCAATTCGTTGTTGATCCGGGCGTGGTGGTCCCAGCCGCCGATCGAGAGTTGCACGAACCGCACGCCGCGCTCGACGAGGCGCCGGGCGAGCAGGCACCCGCGTGCGAACTCCCCGTTCCCGTAGGCTTCCCGCACGCGGACCGTTTCGCGGCGAACGTCGAACGCTTCGCCGGCCGCGGACTGCATCCGGAACGCCGTTTCCATCGCACGGATGCGCGCTTCCAGTTGCGGGTCGTTCCCGTTGGCCGCGGCGTGCGTGCGGTTGAGAGACTGGAGCGCTTCGAGCTGGCGCTTCTGGTCCTCGGAGCTGATGTTCGGGTTTCGCAAGTGCCGGATCATCTTCTCCGGGTCGGTTTCCGACGCCGCCACGCGGGTAGCCTGGAACTGACCGGGAAGGTACCCGCTCCGCTCGAACCCAGCCTGACCGAACCCGCCCCCGAGCGAGACGAACCCGGGCAGGTCCGCGTTCTCGGAACCCAGACCGTAAGAGACCCACGACCCGATCCCGGGGTGGACCGCGTCGATGCGCCCGCTGGCCAGGAAGTTGGCGGCCGGCGAGTGGTTCGGGTTGATCGCGTGAACGCCTCGAAGCACGCACAGTTCGTCCGCACACTCCCGGATATTCGGGAGCAGGTCGCTCACCGGCAGGCCGGACTTCCCGCCCGGGCGGAACTTGAAGGGGGAGGGAAGTAGTCCGCCCGTCACGCGCTCGGTGCGCAGGTCGGCCGCGCCGGGGCGCTGACCGGTGTGTTTGGCGAGCACCGGTTTCGGGTCGAACGTGTCGAGGTGCGACGGCCCGCCCGCCATGAACAGGAAAATGACGCGCTTCGCACGCGGCTTAAAGTGTGGCTTCCCCAACGCGACCGTTGGCACCGGGGCGGCCGATGGTTCGGTAGCGCGCAGGTAGCTCGCCAGCCCGAGTAGCCCCATGCTCCCGCCGAGTTCGCGGATGAACTGCCGGCGAGTCGGTCCGAACGGGTCGGTCAGATCGGGTCGGATCATCGGAGGCACTCGCGGTCAGTTGAGGAACAGGAACTCGTTGCTCGCCAGAAGTGCCTGGGCGAGCAAGTCCCACGCGGGTGGGGCGCCCTCGCGCGCGGGCCGGATCAGGCGCTTGGCGGTTTCCAACTCGTCGGCGGTCGGGTCGCGTAGCAGCACGCGCCGGAACAGCGCGCGAATGCCGATGTCGGTCGATCGCACCGCGGTCGCGGTTTTGGCCAGTGTCGTGGCCGACTGGCGGACGAACGGGCTATTGAGGAAGTAGAGCTGCTGGACCGGGGTGGTCGTCGCGTCGCGCTTCTCCCCGTGGGCTTTCGGGTCGGGCAGATCGAACAGACGGTGAATGTCGGCCGGGCGCTCCCCGCGACTCACCTTGCCGTAAACCGTTCGGCGAGCGCTCCGCGGGCTGTCCAGGTTGTCCGAGGGTCCGCCGCCGGTGAGGTCGAGTTGGCCGCTGACCTGGAGCGTCGCGTCGCGCCACGCTTCGAGTTCCAGGCGCTTGCGCGGGGCGCGCCACAAGTACCGGTCGTCCGGGTCCGCCGCCGCGAACTTCTCGTTGTGCCGGCTCGACTGGCGGTACGTCGCGGACGTCACCAGTTCGCGGACCAGCCACTTGATCGACCAGCGATTGGCCACGAACCGGGCCGCGAGGTCGTCGAGCAGTTCGGGGTGCGTCGGGCGGTCGCCGAGCGCGCCGAAGTTGCTAGGGGTGGTCACGATGGACCGGCCGAACACCCACCCCCAGGTCCGGTTCACGAACACGCGGGCGGTCAGCCCGGTCGCGTCGGAAACGATCGCCTCGGCGAGTTCCTTCCGCCCGCTGCCTTCGCGGAACGAGCGCGGTTGGCTCGGCGAGAGCGCGGTCGGGAACCGGCGCGCGACGATCGTGCCCGGTCGGGCCGGATTCCCTCGAACGAACACGGGAAGGTCGCGGTACTGGCCGGGCTTGTAGTCGATTACCGTCCAGTCCGGGTTGTCGC
Organism: Gemmata sp. SH-PL17; assembly: GCF_001610855.1. Taxonomy (NCBI): domain Bacteria; kingdom Pseudomonadati; phylum Planctomycetota; class Planctomycetia; order Gemmatales; family Gemmataceae; genus Gemmata; species Gemmata sp. SH-PL17. Next base: position 4,839,873 of record NZ_CP011271.1, on the reverse strand, counting down.
CGTTCACCCACGTCCCGGCGTCCCGGACCACGTTGGCAATCGTCCCGGTATCGAGGCTCTTTTCCTTCTTCTTCAGTTCCGTGACGCGCGCCTCGAATTGCTTGATCTGCCCGTCGAACGGCGCGGGATCTTTCTTCTCCTTCACGGCCGTTCCGCGCATCTCTTTCGCGTATTCGAGCCGCAAGTTCGCGTCCATTAGTTCGAGCCGGACGGTTGTGAGGGCGTCCTGACCCGCCTTGGCGTTGGGCTTCAGCGGGCGCTCGGCGAGCTGCGTGTTCGCCATGACTCCGGCGAGGGCGTAGTAGTCTTCCGCGGTGATCGGGTCGAACTTGTGGTCGTGGCAGCGGGCGCAAGCGACTGTCAGCCCGAGGAACCCGCGGGTGATGACGTCCACGCGCTCGTCCCACTCGTCGGCAACGAACGCGGAGATCACGTCCTTCGAGAGCTTGGGTTCCTTGTGGTAGACGGGCGAAAGCCCCAGGAACCCGAGCGCTGCGAAGTCCGCGGGCTGGGTATCGGAGAGCAGGTCGGCTGCAAGCTGGAGACGAATGAAGCGATCGAACGGGATATCGGCGTTCAGCGCTCCGATTACCCAGTCGCGGTAGCGGTACGGGAATCGCGGCGGGCGGCACGTCGATTCGCCGGTGGAGTTGTCCTCGGCGTACCGGGCCACATCGAGCCAGTGACGCGCCCACTTCTCTCCGAATCGCGGCGAGGCGATGAGTTCATCGACCAGTCGCTCGTAGGCATCGGCCCGGGTATCCGCGACGAACGCTTCGACCTGCTCGATCGTGGGCGGAAGTCCAATGAGGTCGAAGTAGACGCGGCGAATCAGCGTGCGCCGGTCCGCGGCCGGGGCGGGCGCGAGTTTCTGTTCATCGAGCTTCTTCAGAATGAAGAAATCGGCTTTCCGCGTCGGCCACTTCGGGTCCGAAACCGTCGGGCGGGGTTGTTCTGCAACGGGCTTGAACGACCAGAACTCGCGTGCGGAAGCTGTGGTGGATGGCGCTTGAGTTGCGGCCGGGAGCGGCGCCCCCATTTTCACCCACCGCTGGAGGTCTGCAACGACTGTGGCCGGGAGCTTGCCCTTCGGGGGCATCGCGGGGAAATCCGGGGCGTGGGCCACGACCTTCAGGAGTAAACTGCCTTCGTCTTTGGCTTTGACGAGCGGGCCGGATTCCCCACCCTTGCGGATGCCGGTCGTGGTATCGAGTTCGAGGCCGCCTTTGGCCTTTTTTGTGCTCACTGCGTGGCACGAGTAGCAGTGCTCGGCCAGGATCGGGCGGACCTTCTTCTCGAAGAAATCGGTCCCGTCGTCGGCGCGGCTATTGTGCGGTAAAAGGGCAACGAGCATGAGGGCTGTGGCCCGCCACGTCCGGCTGCAATGCGACACGGCCGCCCGCACGAGAGCGGTCGGGATGCTTCCGACGTGCATGACCGTCACCGGGGGTGAGTGCGGAGAGGGACCGTAGGCGGGCTGAACGAAGTTATGGTAAGTCGAGCCGTTACCTTCATCTAGCCCAAAAATCACGTCTCCAGTGTCAGGCAGCAATTCGGCAGTAGCGACGGACTACCGTTTTGGGTTCGGCTCCCAATGGACCGCCCAAAACACAGCCGTGAGTTCCGATTGTTACAAATGAATCGGTTCGTGCCGTCTGAGGAGGTGGGGCGGGCTGATGAGGACTTTCTGCGCTGCGCGGGCGCGTAGTCCGAAATTTCTTCACCGTCTACCCTCGACGCAAGAAATTTTAGATTTCGTCTATTTTTTCTTCAAATGCCGCGTATAGTCAAATCAGCCTCCGGGGGCGGACCCCGGACGGTTAGGAAGATTTTGGACAGGTCTTCGCGTACTCGGTCTGGTATTTCGGCGGATCGGCTTTGAAGTCTAGAGACAGTTCACGACTGCCTTGCGGACGCTCCCAAGCTCGTCAAGCTGGCCTGTTCCACGGTACGCCCCTCTTCGTCGGTGGTCCCGTACTCGCGACTCAACCCAAACACGTTCGCGGCGGCACCCTCGTGTCGAGCGGTGGTCTGTTCACACACGTCTTCCCGGGCGCGATGTCGCGTTCGGTTCAGTTGAGTTCCCGAACGGGTCGGTGAAGAAGCCCGCTCGGGGAGGGATGACATGGCCAGCAAGAATCTTTACGTCGGCAACCTGCCGTTTACGACGACGCAGGCGGATCTGGAGCAGCTCTTCGGGCAGTACGGCACGGTCACCAAGGTGCAGGTGATCTCGGACCGGGAAACCGGCCGGAGCCGCGGGTTCGGGTTCGTCGAAATGTCCAGCGGGGCCGAAGAAGCCGTCGCCGCTATGAACGGCGCCGAGTACCAGGGCCGCCGGTTGACCGTTAACGAGGCCAAGCCGCGTGAAGAGCGCCCGCGTGGGGGCGGCGGTGGTGGTTACGGTGGCGGCGGTGGCGGGTACGGCGGTGGTGGTGGCGGCGGGTACGGCGGTGGAGGCGGTCGCCGGGGTGGTGGCGGCGGTGGTTACGGTGGCGGCGGTGGTGGTGGCTACGGCGGCGGGTACGGCGGTGGCGGTGGCCGCGGCGACCGTTACTAAGCGAGCTGCACACAACATCAACTGATTGAACAAATCACGCGGCCGATCCAAGTTGGGTCGGCCGCGTTTTTTATTGCCCGAGCGATGGAAATGAATTGCCCGGCCGAGAATTATACTGCATTTTAGTACACATGTCGCGTATAATGCCCAGAAATGAGCCGTACCTCGAAATCGTCGCGCGCCGAAACGTGATAAAACGCGGTACTTGGAACGCAGTTGCACGATTATGTAGTTGTGGGCGCGGACCAGCGCAAACAAGCCATCTGGGAGAGAGCGGTGGAACCGAATTACGCGGACATTCTGAAGAAGTTGTGGCGGCGCATCAGGGCGCGCGAGGCCTCGATTAGGGGCGACGCGGAGCTGATCGCTCTCTCTTCCGTCGCGAGCACGGAGCGCGCGATCGTGGACCGGATGTGGGACCGGTTGCGTCAAATTAAGGAACGCAATTTCGCACGGGACGCAGAAACCGCCGTGGACCTGGACGCGATCGAGGTGATCGTGAAGAGCGGCGTGCTGGATCGCGGCCGTGTTCTTGGTGCTCGGGGTTAGTCGCCGGCTCGATTTCGTGGCGAAATGTTAGCCGCGCGATCGCATTTTCGCTTGGAAATGTGGGTGTCGAGCCGGCCGGCGCGGGGAATGTTAGCAATTGTTAGCCACCGGCGGACGGGTCGGTCGGTGGGCGCGCGTAACTCGCGGCCGGCGGTTCCGTAGCATACCTCCATCTCGCTCTCGCATTTGGAGGTTTGGCATGTCTGCTACTCTCCCAGTGAAGAACCGCCAACTGTATATCGACGGCGCGTGGTGCGACTCCTCGACTGGCAAGAAGCTCGGGGTCATCAACCCGGCTACGGAAGAGACGATCGCGGAGGTCAGTTTCGGGAACCGGGCGGACGCGGCCCGGGCCGTCGCCGCGGCATCTGCCGCACTGCCGGCGTGGATGAAGCTGACCGCTTACGACCGGGCCAAGGTGCTGAAGAAGACCGCCGATCTCATGCGCGAGCGCGCGGACGCGCTGGCCCGCACGATGACGATGGAGCAGGGGAAGCCCCTCGTTGAAGCGAAGGGCGAGGTGATGCACTCCGCCGACACCTTCGAGTGGTTCGCGGAGGAGGGGAAGCGGTCCTACGGGCAGGTGATCCCGCAGACGAACCCGGCCAAGCGCCACATGACCATCAAGCACCCGGTCGGCGTGGTCGGGGCCATCGGTCCGTGGAACTTCCCCATCACGCTCCAGGCGCGGAAGATCGCGCCCGCACTCGCGGCCGGCTGCACCATCGTGTGCAAGCCCGCGAGCCAAACCCCGCTCTCGCTCATCGGCGTATTCGAGTGCCTCATCGACGCGGGGCTGCCGAAGGGCGTCGCCAACATGGTGATCGGCTCGGCCAGCGAGATCAGCGACGAGTTCATGCAGAACGAGGCGGTGCGGAAGATCAGCTTCACCGGCTCCACGGCCGTCGGCAAGCAACTGATGAAGCAGGCCGCGGACCAAGTGAAGCGACTCAGCCTGGAACTCGGCGGGCACGCCCCGTTCATCGTGTTCCCGGACGCGGACCCGGAGGTTGTTGCGAAGGCCGCGGTGCTCGGCAAGTTCCGCAACAACGGGCAGGTGTGCATCAGCCCGAGCCGGTTCTTCGTTCACAAGGACATCGAGAAGCGCTTCACAGAGGTCGCGGTCGCCGAGGCGAAGAACCTCAAGTTGGGCAACGGGCTCGATGAGGGCGTCGTGGTCGGGCCGATGTTCGAGAAGAAGGCACTGGAAGGAACGCAAGCGCTGATCGACGACGCTAAGGGTAAAGGCGCAAAGATTCTGACCGGGGGCGGAAAGTCCACGCGGTTCGAGCGCGGGTACTTCTTCGAGCCGACCGTGCTGTCGGGTTTATCGCAAGACGCCCGGATTCTCACGGACGAACCGTTCGCGCCCGTGATGCCGGTACTGGACTTCTCGAAACTCGACGACGTAATTGCCGCCGCGAACAACACGAAGTATGGTTTGGCGGCGTATGTGTTTACGAACGACTTGAGTGTCGCGTGGCGGATGGCAGAGGGGCTGGAAGCCGGGATCATCGGTTTGAATGATCCGGTTCCCGCCACCCCTCAATGTCCCTTCGGGGGGATGAAAGAATCCGGCATGGGGCGCGAACTCGCCCACGAGGGGTTGGAAGCTTATCTCGAAACAAAATACGTCTCAATGATGCTCCGTGGATAATGCGATTTCTCAGGGAGCATGCGTAACAGAACTGCACTGAGTACGCTTTATTTAGGGTACTGAAGCTCTGCGACGTTCCGTGAGTTGTTGGAGTGTGTTTGGAGTGAGTAACGGGGAAGTAAAAACGGGCCAAAAGTCGGGATCGGTAACCGCGGAGTGGCCCGCGATCTCTGAAAAAACTCTACCCAAGACGCGACGGACGTGGTAAAGATGTGGATGGTCTGTTACGAATAGTATTAGTAACGCCCAAGCAACGGGGCGCGCCTCGTTAGGTATTTCGCCATGACCCGTATGTCCCGTGAGTTCTCGCTCGTTCTACTCGGCGCCGGTCTGATGACCGCCGGGTACTTCGTGTGGCCGGAACAGAACTACGACAAAGAAGTCGACAAGCAGGCTGAAAAGCGCGTCGGCGGCCGGTCGCGGAGCGGCGGGGGCACGTTCATCTTCATCGGACACATCGGTGGCGGCGGCCCCTCGTCCGTGAGCGGTGGTGGGCGCTCCCCTGCGATGGCCAGCGTCTCGAAGGGCGGCTTCGGTTCCGTTGGCGGTCGCGTCGGCGGTGGATTCGGTGGCTGATCCGCGGTTAGCGGAGTGAACAGTCCCAAAGGTAGAAGGGAAAAAGGAACCTAGCCCGCACACGCGGGTGTTTATTCCTTTTTCTCTTTTACCTTTTTTATTTCCCCTCACTTTCCAGAAGGTGGACCGTGCGCCGGGTCACCGTCGATCCCCGACCCAACTGGCAGAAACGGGTCGAAGAGTTCGGGCTGTATTACCACACCCTCCGCGGCGAGCCGTACTGGGACGAGTCCGCGTTCTACCAGTTCACGAACTACGAAATCGACGTCATCGAAGAGGCGACCAACGTTCTTCACAAGATGTGTCTCGACCTCGTCCAAGAGGTCATCGACAAGCGCCTGTTCGGGCTGTTCCTTATCCCACAAGAGTTTGAAGAGTACGTTGTTCGGTCGTGGGAGAATGACGAGCCGTCGGTGTACGGTCGGTTCGACCTCGCTTACGATGGCGTCGGCTCGCCCAAGCTACTCGAATACAACGCGGACACCCCGACGGCGCTCGTGGAAGCGTCCGTTGCGCAGTGGATGTGGCTCAAGGACGTGGACGAGCGCGGCGACCAGTTCAACAGCATCCACGAGCACCTGATTGACGCTTGGAAGGAAGTCCTCAAGCGCGACGGTGGCCCGATCCATTTCGCCGCGATGACCAAACTGGACACGCCCGAGGACTACATCACCGCGGAATACATGCGCGACGTCGCGATCCAGGCCGGTGCGAAGACCTCGTTCATCGACGTCACCGACATCGGGTACGACCGCCCGCGCCGCGTGTTCGTGGACAACACCGGGTTTCCGATCAACCGGTGCTTCAAACTGTACCCGTGGGAGTGGATGACGAAAGAGGAGTTCGCTCTGCACCTCCGCACGGCGCCGACCAAATGGGTCGAACCGCCGTGGAAGATGATCCTCAGTTGTAAGAGCATCCTGCCGCTCCTGTACGAACGGCACCCCAACAGCCCGTTCCTGTTGCCGGCCTCGTTCGACCCGTTGACGGATGGGAGCTACGTGAAGAAGCCGATTCACGCACGCGAGGGGGCGAATATCGAGGTCGTCGTCGGCGGGCGGGTTGCACACAGCACGGACGGCCCGTACCAGGGCGGGCCGTATGTGTACCAGGCGCTTGCGAGCCAGTTGAAACCGCACGACGGGCGCTACCCGGTGCTCGGGAGTTGGGTCGTGAACGGCGAGGCGTGCGGCATGGGCATCCGCGAAGACGTGTCACTCGTGACCGGTAACACGAGCCGCTTTATCCCGCATCAGATGGTGGGGTAGCGTTGTAGTCGGATGTCATTGGGTCGAACGTCGAAACCCGAATGTGCCCGATACCTGCGCCATCGAACAAGGCCGCAGGTATCGACTCAACGCATCTAGAACACGCGATTTGGGACTATCGGAGAGGTGGAATGCCCAAGACGTTTATTTTCGAGGAACTCGACGACAGAACTCGCGAGTACCTGACCGCGGTTCGCGAAAACGAGGGCGTCGGGTCGCCGGGCGTGTTCGTCCACACTACCGACGCGCTCCCCGGGTGCGGCTGCATCGCGGGTCCGATCATCATCATTACCACGTTATTGTTAACGCTCACCACGTGGCTCGGGATCATTTACAACGATCCCATTGGCGTCGCGTTCCTGCAAACCGCCGGGTTGCTCGTTGGGAGCTGGCTCCTGTTCGCGAAGTTCCGCGGACGGGGCGCGAAGAACGCCGGGACATGGGTTTATGTCGACCCGCTGTTCATGTATGAGGCGTACCGCGAACAGGTCACCGTTACGCGCGTCGATGACGTGGTCGACGCGAACTACACGCACAATTACGACAGCAACGGGAACTACCAGAACAGCGTCGTGAACGTCATGCTGGGCGGGCGCCGGAGCGCATCGGTCACGCTCAAGCACGAGGGCCGCGCCGAGCACATGGTGACGTTCCTGAACTATCTGGCGTGGGCGCGCAGTCCGGAGGGCGGGGCGCGCGGGGAGATCGAACCGGCCGACCTCGGTGGGCTGGCGCGGTACGTGGCCAAGAACGGCGACGAGCCGAAGGACGCCGAGGGGAACGTCAACCTGCGGCTTATCGAACTCGACATCACCGAGGTGCCCGACGAACCCGCGCGCGAGGGGCACTCGCTGCCCGCGCTGTTGCCCTACGTCTTCATTTTCCTCGGTAGCGTCATGTGCTTCGTGGTCATGGCGTTCGTCATCAACCCGGTGGTTCGCGACGACGCGCTCTACGACCTCGTAACGAAGGAAACGAGCCCACCGTCGTTAGAGCCGCGGTTCCTCCGGGCCTACCTCGTGGACTCGCGCAACACACTCCACCGCAAACAGGTGCTCGAAAAACTCGCGCGGTTCTACGACCCGGCTATTACGCACGTGCAGAAAAACGCTGCGGACCGGCGACTCGGTCAGGGTATGGCCGATGTGCTCAAGGGCCTCAGCACTGCCGACCAGCCGGTGGTGTCACTGCGGGTCACCGAAACGCGCTCGCCCGCGGGCAAAGCGGGCTCGAAGGGGACGCGCGAGAACGCGCTCCGCACGCAGTTCGCGGACGGGGTGAATACCACGTTCGCGGCGCAGTCGTGGGGGCAGCCGATCCAGCTCCCGGCCGGGTTCGTGGCCACGGAAACGCTTCCCCCAATCGGGCACCAACTGATCGCGTTCGTCGAACCGCCGGACGACGCGAAGGCGGTCCACTTTGACATCGCCTACGCGGTGGAAGATGTGGCTAACGGGCAGTTCCAGGTTGTCGTGAACGTGACGCTGCGGGCGAACATCGAAGACCCGGCGGAAGTGAGTGGTCAGTTCAAAATATCAGGGGCGTTCAATGAGGCCGAACTCGACGGGACCGGGATCATTCGCATCAAAGACGAACTGATCCGGAACCTGATCGGTACACCAGGTTTCGTTGGAGTTCCGGGCGGGGGACTGGTGGTTCCGCAGCCCGTCCTCCCGTAAACGACAACGCGAACGGCGTGAGCCGGCTGGTAGGAGTGATTTGCTCATACCAGCCGGCTCACGCCGGCCGTTCGCCTCAAGGCTGCAATTCGTTACACGACAACAACACCTACCAGCACGTCGTACCCCGCGTGGGCACCGACCGCGATTCCGAACCCGCGGGTCACGAACAAGAGCGTGAAGTACAGCCCGGCTGTGGTGCGGAACACGAAGTAGTCTGCTCGCATCGGTTCCCCGTAAGGACCGATGTGGTGCGCTGCGGCAAAGGCTGCCGCAGCAGCGAAGGCGGCCACCGGGATGGCAACCATCCCCGGAATCCCAATGACACGCAACACGAGTACCAGCCCACCAAACAAACCGAGACGGAACAGCACTTCTTCGTAAATACCCGCACCGATGAACGTGAGGATTTGAGCAGCGGGGGCCGTGCGGACGGTGATCTGGAGCTTGATCCCGAGGCCGTCGATGATCGGCCCGAAGTTCCGGCTGAACTGCCACAACACGACCGCGAACAGCACACTCTCGAACGCCATTCCGAACCACGCCGTCACCGGGTCTTCCGGGCGGTCGGCCCAGCGCCACCAGCTCCAGATGAGCATCACGCCCAGCACGATGGCTGGGGCAATCAGAACGTGGCCCGCGCCGAAGACTTCCAGTGCCCAGCGGAACCACGCATCGGCCCCGTTACGGAACCGGACCGCCTGGTCGCCGCCGAGCCAGAACAGCCCGCCTTCGTAAGCCGCCAGGAGCGGGAGGAGGAACAGGAAACACACCCACGGGTGGCGCGTTGCCAGGAGGTAGGACTTCATGAATTGGAGGGCTGAAGTCCCGGTCGGGAAACGGGTACCGGGGCGGACCATCGGGCGATCGACGGTTCCGGCCCCGGCTCCTGCTTACCGTCGTAGGACTTCTAGACCAAATCGGGGTATCGGCTCCCCAGGAGTTCTCGGCGCCGTGCCGCGGGGACTGCTTTCACGATGCTGCCGTGGTCCGCGGCGGACAAGTCCAGGTGCTCGACGCGGGGAAGCATCCCGCCCTCCGCGTCCGTTAGAACCGCGACGACCGGGCGCCCCGGCGTGCGCGGGTCGAGTCGGTTCGGGTGGTTCGCGACGACGAATGCGACCCGCCCGTCGGTGAGTTCGACCACCGTGTTCACCGGGTAGTACGACAGGTTCAGCAGGTACTCGGCGAAGTCGCGGTCCACCTCACCCTGTTCGGCCGCCATGAGCACTTCGGTGAGTGCGGCACGCGGATCGGCTGCCGAGCGGTGTGGGCGGTCCTCGTTCAGCGCCGCGTACACGTCCGCAACCCGGAGCAGGCGCCCGAGAGGGGGCACTTGCGACCCGGCCAGTCCGCCCGGGTACCCGGTCCCGTCCGCGCGCTCGTGGTGCGTCGCGATGGCCGCGGCGAGCGGGCCGGCGAGGTTCGGGAAGCGCCAGAGCAGCAGTTCCGCCCCGAGCTTCGGGTGCGCTTCCAGCACGCGGCGCTCGTCCGCCGTGAGCGGGTCCGTTTTCATCAGAAGCGCGGACGGCACGGTCACCATCCCGCAATCCATGATGAGTGCCGCGACTACCGGTGCGAGGGGGCGTGCGGCCCATTCGTAGTCGAAGGGCACGACCCGTGCAATCACTTGCGCGACGTTGATCGCATGCGCCGCGACGAACCGGGCCGGCACCGGGAACGCGACGGTCCCGCCGGGACCGTGGGCCGAATCGACCGGCGCGGACACGAACCGGATCGGCTTCGCCAGACGCGCGTCTTCGAGGATCTCCTCCGCGAGCGCGGCGACCGTTTCCAGTGTGGTCGGTAGGTTGCAGTGGATCGAGGCGAAGAACCCGGCGAGCCGGTCGATGCGTTCAACGTCCGTTCGGCGCTGCTTCAGGATTCGTTCCTGGACTGCGAGTCGGTCCATAACGACCCCGACCAACCCAGTCAGCCCTTCGCACATCTTGAGTTGCGCACCGGCCGAGTCCGGGAACGCCTGGGCGAGTCGCACGATCGAATCGAGCACCCCGACCGTTTCCCGGTGGTAGTCCACCAGTGCGTCCGGCTTGCCAGCGCTCGCGAACGCCGTGAACAGTGGTTCGTCCGTGAACTTCCGCTGGCGATCGAGTAGTTCCTTGGTTCGCGCGAGGAGTCGTTGGGCGCGTTCCGTGAATTGCAATTGCTGCGGGCGCGGTTTGACGATGGCTTCGGGTTCGCTGCCGGCGATGCGCTTGAGGGACATCCGGAACGTTTCGGCCTCGGAAACGACCGAGGCGCTGTCCGCGTCGACCGGGAACGCATCCGGGATCAGTTGCGGGGTCGCGTCGAGCCGTTGCCGGAACGCAGAAATTCGATCGAGCAGGCCTCGCGTATCGCTCACGGCACTTCTCCCCGGTCGCGCCACCACAGGCTCGGCTCCAAGAGCCGGCTCCGTTCCCCCATCGCTTGTATTCGACCGGACGGGGCAGGGGACTTGAGCGATTTTGCCGATTGTGATGGTGCGAGGCGCGAAGTTGGGCGAACCACGGGACCGCTTGGAGATAGGTAGCTGGAGAAAGTTACTTCCGCTGGTTGTTGATGATGTTGTGGACCTTGTTGCCCTTCGCGGCGTCGAGAATCGCGGTTTCGACGCCCCAGGGGACGACTTTGTCGATGTCGAGGAGCATCTCCTTCCGCCCGGTCGTGTTAATGATGTTCTGCATTTCAGTGAAGACCTGATCCTGTGTCACTTCCTTGCCCTCGATCTTGATGATGGGGCGCTCGCCGTCCATCTTCACAATCACTTTGAAGATTCGGTCCTTGATGTCCTTAATGTCGATTTTTTGTGGCGCGCCTTTTTCGTCGGCCGTGTCTGGCGGTACGTCGAGCGCGCGCTCGATCGAGGCGTAAGTGATAGTGAGGATGAAGAAGATGAGCAGCACGAGACACACGTCGATCAGCGGGTTCATGTCGAGGTGCGTGTCGTCGGCCACCTCTGGTGGGGGCGGGTCGATGTACTCGGCCGCTTCCGCGAACGTAGGGTGAACCTCGATCGCGCACCACGTCGCGTCGGTCGGTCCCCTTACTTCGTCGGTGGGGAGGAAGTTCCCGTCACGCAACCCGGTGAGCACCTCCACCGCGGTCGGCAGGGCGAGCACCTCCGGCGAACCTTCCTTGCGCACGTACCACGCGCTCATTTTTCGGGTGCCTCAACGACGGTTGCGACGGTGGAGTTGATGATGCCCTTTTTGCGCAGCGGTTCGAGTTCGCGCCGTAACTCGTAGACGCGCTCGCGCGGCAGATCCTTGCGGCACGCGATGCGCACCTCGGGGGGGCGCGTGACACCGACGAGAACTTCGTTGAGTGCCTTGAGCGCCTCTTCCGGGGTGCGTAGTTGGTCGTGGCTCGGTTTGGGCGCCACGTTGCCGACGCGGACCGCGTAGTACACGTCCTCGGTGTTGAGCTTCTCGATGGTGATCGTGACCGCGTCCGGGTCGCTGGTGAGTTGGCCCGCGTACTTCATTTCCGGGACGTCTACGGGTGCGAGCGCGCCGGCCGCCTGGATCATGATGAAGAAGACAAGCAGCACCATGCTGATGTCGATGAGCGGGATCATGTCGACTTCGTCATCGTCTTCCGGCCGCCGGATGCGTTCTCCTGGCTCCGGGTCCGGGAGTTCGACCGGCGCGGGTTCCGCGGGCAGTGCGCTCGCGGGGGCCTGATCGTCTGCGTCGGGGATCGCGAGCGGAGCAGGCGCGGCGGTCGCGGGGGACGGGCGCGCGAGGTAGTCGGCGAGCAAGTCGTAATCGCTGATCGCGACCCACGCCGTCGTGGTTCCCGCCGGGCGCACCTTGTCGGTGCGCGCGAGCCGGCCCTGTTGCGTCCAGTCGGCGACGACGTTGTACGGCACGGCCTTGTAGACCGTGTTCGCGGCGACGAACCACACGTCGAACGCCTTCGGAATCGCGGCCATTGGCGGAACTCGCAAGTGATCTCGGGGCCGCGGGCGATCCGCCCACGGGAGTGCGGCGAGCATCGCCGCACCAGAAACACTTCACCGGGATAACGTGGCGTGATCGACGGGCGTTGGCTCGGACTTCAATCTGCTCGTGCTTTGCGCTTCCGGCGGGCGCGGTCGTTTTCGTCCTCGTCCTCTGCGTCTTCTTTTTCGGGCTGGTCGAGCAGTTTCGGGTCTTTCTTGTAATTGGTGACGAGTGTGATGAGCTTCTGCGACGAGGCCTTGACGCGGATCTCGAACTTCGCGATCCAGTCCTTGAACAGCACGTGGCTGAACACGAGCGGGATTGCGGTGAACAGCCCGAGCGCGGTCGCGAACAGCGCGAGGCCGATCTTGGAGGCGTGCCCGCCGATCTCCTTCGCCTTTCCGCTGGACGCGCCCTCACCGATCGCGTTGAACGTGTTAATCATCGAGATGACGGTGAAGAACAGCCCCACCATCGTTGCGATCTTCGCGATCGCGAGAATCGGTGCGAGCAGGAAGTGGAGCCGCGGGACGATTTCCAGTTCGTTCTCGTTCGCCATACTGCGACGCATGGCCGCAGCCCCCTGGTCGGCGGCTTCCAGACCCGCAATGAAGAGGCGACTCGGGATCAGCCCCTTTTCTTCTCTGCACAGACTCACCGCAGCTTTGACCCCGCCCTTTCGTAGCGTCTGCTGGAACAGTGGCAGGAAGTCGTCCATATCCGTGTTCGCGGTGTTGTTCAGTAGCAGGCGCCAGATGACCAGCGCCGCCGCGATCAGCGACATGATGACGAGCGGGATGGAGAAGTACCACTCTTTGATGAAGAAATCGTAAACCGCGTTCATGCGGGTGCTTCCCAGGGTGCGCGCGATGTGAGGTACTTCTAGGATTATCGGCGACGGGTGGGGGCTTCAACAAGTGTTTCGTGCGACCGCCCCCGGTGGGCGCGCCGCCGGCGCGGGTTGCGCTGGTGGTGCGCCGCCGGGGGCGGCGGTGCGAGGCCTGTTTCTGTTACTCGTCTTCAACGTCCTTGAGCTGCGACCGACTCACGATCTGCTGTTGCACGTTCGCGGGCACCATTTCGTAGTGGCTCAATTCCATCGCGTATGACCCCTGACCCTGCGTCATGCCGCCCAGTTGCGCGGCGTACCGGGCCACCTCGGAGAGCGGTGCCCGCGCGTAAATGACAGTCATGTCGCCGGGTAGACTGTCCTGGTTCTCGACGTGTGCCCGCTTTGTTGGCAGGTCGCCTAGTACGGCTCCGGTGTACTTGGTCGGGACCGTGATTTCGAGCTTCACAATCGGTTCGAGCAGTGACGGCCGGGCCACCATGAACGCCTTCTTGAAGGCGTGGCGCGCGGCCGTCTTGAACGCGGCTTCCGACGAGTCCACGTCGTGGTACTTACCGAAGTGGACCTCCACGGCGCAGTCCTGGATGCGGTACCCGGCCAGCACCCCGCGCTCCAGCATTTCTTTGCACCCCTTCTCGATCGCGGGGAGGAAGTTGTTCGGGATCGAACCACCCACAATGTGGTCGATGAACGCGAAGTTGAACGCGGGGTCGTAATGCACGCTCCGGAGCTTCTCGAAGCGGCTCTTATTGGCGAACTCGGACTCGCACTGAGCCTGGTCTTTAATCTCGCGCGACAGCGGGTAAATGCGCATGTGGACTTCGGCGAACTGCCCGCGCCCGCCGGTCTGCTTCTTGTGTTTGTGGTCTCCCGCACCGTCGCCGTTGATCGTTTCGCGGTACGGGATCTTCGGTTCTTTCGTGTTTATCTCGACGCCGAACCGGGCTTTTAGGCGCTCGCGGATGATGTCCAGGTGCAGTTGGCTCACGCCGCTGATGACGAGTTCGTGCGTTTGGGCGTCGTGCGTGACCTTTACGGTCGGGTCTTCGGCCGCGAGTTTGTGCAACCCGACGGAAATCTTCTGCTCGTCCCCGCGAGTCTTGGGCTCGATCGCCAGCCCGAACATCGGCGTGGGGAAGTGCGGGAGTGGGAGCTTCGGCGCGTGGTTCGTGTACGCGATCGTGTCACCGATTTCCAGCCCCTCGACTTTCGCGATGGCGACGATGTCGCCCGGTCCGGCCTCGTGAACCTGTGTGGTCGTTTTGCCCTGGGCTTCGAGCAGGTGCCCGATGCGGAGCGTTTGCCCGCTGCGCAGGTTCACGACGTTGTGATTGTGCTGGAGCTTCCCGGCGAGCACGCGGACGAAGCTCAGGTGCCCGACGAACTTGTCGTTGACCACCTTGAACACTTGCGCGACGAACTCTTCCTGCTCGGTCGGTTCGAGCTGGTGCGCGGACCCGTTCGACCCGACCTGCAACCCTTCGAGGCGCTTGCGCGAGAACGCCGGCGACAGCCCGTAGCGGCTGAGTGCGTCGAGCAGCTCTTTGACGCCCTTGTCCTTCTTCGCGGACGCGCAGAAGATCGGGATCAGTGTCCCCGAGTCCATCGCGCGGGTGATGTCGGCCTCCAGTTCCGCCAGCGTGACCTTACCTTCGCTCAGGTACTTTTCGAGCAGCGCTTCATCAGACTCGACGACCGCTTCGATGAGCTGGCTCCGGGCTGAGGCGGCATCGACCGGTAGGGACGGCGGGAGGATCTGCCGCGGGTCGAGCAGGCAGTAGATCTCGCGCATCCCGGGGCCGGTCCGGTCCGGCACGTTGAACAGCACGCAGTTCTTCCCGAACGCGGTCTGGATGGTATCGACCAACCCGGGCAGGTCGACGTTGTCGGCGTCGAGCTTGTTGATGACGATCGCCCGCGACAGGCCCAGCGCGGTTGCTTCCTGGAACATCTTCCGCGTGTTCATCTCCACGCCGTTGACGGCCGAAATGACGATCACCGCGGTTTCAACCGCCGCGAGCGCTTCGAGTGCGGCGCCGATGAAGTCCGGCGAGCCGGGGGCGTCCAGGATGTTGAGGTGTTTGCCGTCGTGATCGGCGTGGAGGACGTGGGTGTCGATGGAGAAGTGGTGCTTGTGTTCTTCGTCGTCGGCGTCCGCGACCGATGTCCCATCATCCACGCTCCCGAGTCGATCGACCGCGTGGGCATCGAAGAGGAGGGCATCGGCCAGGCTGGTTTTGCCCGCGGCGCGGTGCCCAACGAGTGCAATGTCCCTTACGTTTTCCACCACATGTTTTACGGCCATGACGTGAACTCCAATCGGAGAGAGGAGGAGAACACTGGCGCGTTAAGTGGTCGCCTCTACTGAGGTGGCCGCGTCAGTGCGAGTGCGGCTGCGAGGTCCAGACTCCCTTCATAAAGTGCGCGGCCGATAATGCAGCCCGGAATCCCTTCGTCAATCAGTCGGCGCACGTGATCGAGAGTACAAACGCCTCCACTGGCGATGACGGGGAGCGGAACCGCGGCCTTCATCTCCGCGAGCCCGGCGAAGTTCGGGCCGCTCATCATCCCGTCCTTTGCGATGTCCGTGTAAACGACCGCGGCGAGCGGCGAATCGCTGACCTGCTTCGCGAGATCGACGGCTTTGACCTGAGAAACTTCGAGCCACCCCTCGGTCGCGACGAACCCGTTTTTCGCGTCCACGCCCAGAACGATGTGATCCGGGTAGCGCTTGGCGACCGTGCGGGTCCAGTCCGGGGACTGAAGTGCTTTGGTACCGAGCACGGCCCACCGCACGCCCCACCCGAAGACGGTTTCGAGGTCGGCGTCGGTACGCAACCCGCCCCCGAGTTGAACCGGAACCCCTACGGCCTCGACGATCGCGCGAATAACGGCGCCGTTGGTGGGCTTACCGGCTTTTGCGCCGTCGAGGTCGACAACGTGGATGCGATCGGCGCCGAGTTCGACCCACCGCCGCGCGACCGCGGCCGGGTCGTCCGAGAACTCGGTCTTTTGCGAGTAATCGCCCTGCTTCAACCGCACGGCGCGGCCGTTAAGGAGATCAATTGCCGGGTAGATGAACATGAATCGGTCCTTACACTCCGTGGTCATTCTTCACGGAGCGCGCGAGGAAAGCAAGGGAATTGAAGGAATCGTGAAGGACGAAGTCGGTCACAGTTTTGGCAAGATCAAAGAAACCGTGGGGATCGGCCACCCAAAAGCGCGGCGGGCACGAAAGAAAACCGAAGGCCAAGAGTGGAATTACTCCAACTCTTTTCTTCGGTCTTCTTTCGTGCCCCGTCGCTTTTCACCGATCTCCGCGGTTCTCGTGTTCGTTAGCGAGAGAGTGCGGGGAGATAGTCGTTGTCGAGTTGTAGGATCACGAGCGCGACGGCCGTAGAATAGCTGGGGCCGAAATTGACATCGGCCCAGCTCCCGTCTTTGGACTGCATGTCCTTGAGGGTTTTGAACAGCTTTGTGCGCGTTTCGGACCAGCGGAGGAGATTTTGGTCCGCCGTTTCTGTGTCGATCTTGCGGTGCCCGTTCTCACCCAGTGCGAACGCGACTCGCGCGAGCTGGTACTGCTGTAGCATCGCGTACACACCGCCGTCGCGGAGGAAACGGAGCTGCTGCGGGGTGTTCGTGCTGTTCGCGTTGTTGACCCACTTCGCCAACTGTTCCGGGCGCCCGCCGTCCTGCATGAGCACATCGGCCGCGGCCATCGCGCTGAACATCGGTTGCCCGTCGTTACCCGCCGGGAGCATTCCGTTCGCAATGCTGTAAATGACCCCACCTTCTTTATTGGTCGCCCGGGTCAGGTACCGCACTGCCTTATCGGTCGCAGTCTTCGGTACGCTGATCCCGACCTTGCGGGCGGCGATGAGAGCTTGAAGCACGATCCCCGTGGACTGACTGTCGTCGTACCCGCCGTTCTCGCCCGGGGCAACGAACCCCCACCCGCCGCTCGTGTTCTGGCGCTCCAGGAGGAACTTGGTGGCTTTGTCCAGCACTTTCGCGACCCGCTTGCGCCGGTCGTCATCGTCGTCCGAGTCGTAGGCGCACGCGAGAAACAACAGTGCGTGGGCGTGGCTCTGGATGTACTGGTACATCTCGTTCATGGAGTTACTGGCGAGTAACCCCTTGTCGTTCGTGTTCGCCTCGAACCAGTCGATCGTTTTGCGGATGTGCGGTGCGTAGGTTCCGGTCTTCGGCGTGCTGCCTTCCATCAGGAGGGCGAGTCCGGCGGTCGCGGTGATCGTGGTGGGCGAGATACCGTTCAGCCCCTCCCACGTGCCGTCGGCTTTCTGCTGGGCGGCGAGCCACTTCAACCCGGTCCGGACGGTTTCGCTCGCACCCTTATTGGGTGCCGGCGTTGCCAGAACTGCGAGGGCAATGGCTGCGGCTGCGGCGTGCATTGGCGGCCCCAGGTAAGAGCAAACGTTCCTTACCACTATGGACGCCCCACAGGGGCAAGATCAACAAGGAATCCGGATCGGACACTCTTTTCGGTTTTGGTACCGGTTTTAATACGGCGATGGGATAGCCGCTGCTTGGGGCGAGGCGATTGGGGCCGAAGTAGTGTGACTCGACTCCGGCGTAGGGAATGGATCACACCATTATCGCTTGATGCCTTCCCCGCTGAACGATTACGCTCTCCAGCCCAGCTCACACGATGAGCTACGAACCCTAAAAAATCGTCGTGCGGGTCGGGTCAAGTGCGGCGCTGGCTCGGCCACTGCGAAACTGCCCAGAGTGTGCAATGAGTCTACCGTCGCCTCGTGTCCCACGGCCGAGCCGAACGTGCTCCCTCGTCGTCGCGGTTGTCTTTATCCACGCGCGAGCGGGATCTCACTCGGCGGGGCTTGCGCGTACCCACGGCCACGAACAGGGCACCGCCGCCGACGCACATCAAGCTACATGGAGCACCACCGACCGCGTTCCAGAACCGTTGGTCCGCAGGTACGTTATTACGTGCAGCTTGAGCGTTCACCGCGCCCGTTGATACGCCCGCCAACGCTCCGAACGCGATCAGCAGCACGCCGCCTACCAGAGCCAATGTTCTCATCCGATTTCCTTCACCCTCTCTTGCCGAACCAAGCGCTGCACCTGCCCGGCCCGCTCGATGAGCTACACATCTCAGAAAGTCTGCATGCGGGTCGGGGTACGCGCAGCGCTTGGTTCGCCTAATGCGTCTTGCTGCGGAACGCCCGCCGCACCTCCGGACGGTTGAGCGCCGTTAGCGCCCAGATACCCAGTACGATCCCGATGAAACCGCACGAGAGGGCGAGCATCATCAGGATGGCCGACGCCATCGCCCACGGGTACGCCCGCAATTGCCGCATCCGCCACGCACCATACAAGCCGACGGCCGTAGCTAGCGGGTAGCCGAAGCCGAGGGCGAGCATTATCGGCTGCTCCTTCTTGGCCCCCGGCGACAGTGCCTCCGGGACAGCGAGTGTCCATACGGCGATCGCGAGGAACGCGAGGGCGATTAGGCTGAGGAAGCACCACCCGACGAGGAGCGCGACGGCTGGAGCCGCGACCGCGCGTCTGGCCAACTCGACATCGATGAATCCGTCGTCATCAGGCCTCTCGCGGCGCTCGCGCCGCGGCGGTTTCCAGTCTTCGTCAGCATCCAGTTCGTTAGAGCTCAAGTCAAACTCTGCAGCCGAATTTAGAATTAATTTGCTGGTAAATGTTTGTATTTATTTGCCGTCCGAAGCAAACGAATACAGACGTTTGCCTGTAACCGTTGGCGTAACGTCCAGAAGGATAAAACATTTGCTACCGCGCTCAAACGGGAAGTGGCCTGTGCGATTTTGCTTCGGTTAGCAAAGGTTTTTCACCGCACTAGTGCGAACTCAGTTCGCGCTCGGCCGTGGTGACCGCGTCACGCATGAGTTCGGGAAGCGTCGCGATTAGCCGTTTTTGACGTTCCCCACCCCACCCCGCGACCAGGAAGGGCAGCCGCGGGTTCGTTAGCGGGTTGTAGTTCTCGGTCGTTCCGCCGCACTGGAGGTGGTTGGCCATGTGGTCGGCCGCGGCCACGAGAGCCACGAGGCGCGACCCCGCGCCAGGCGGGCGCGGCGTGTGGTGGTGCCGGATCACTTCGACCAGTTCCGGCGGCAAGTTACTCAGTTCGGCGAACCACCCGCCCAGCGCACAGTGATCGGCACCGATCACGGCGCGCTCGCGCGCGAGCAGGTCGCCCTCTTCCCGGAAGTCCATCGCGCCCGCGAGGGCGAGGCTCTCCGGGTCGGCGAGTGCGATCAGCACCCGGCCGAGGTCGTGGAGCAACCCGGCCGAATATTCTTCCCCGTGGAACCCGAGTCGGTGCGTGCGGTTGAGTTGCGCGCAGATGGACGCGGTCACGAACCCGTGGTGCCACAGCGTTCGGCGCTCGAATTCCCCGGTGGTTGCACGCCCGCGGAGCCGTCCGCGCAACCCGATCGCAGTGACCATACTTCTGCACGTCCACAACCCGAGCCTCACCACCGCTTGATCGAGCCGGATGGTCGGCGCACCACCGGCGAAGAGGGCACTGTTCGCGACGCGGAGCAACCCGGTCGCCAGCGCCGCGTCCTCCCGGATCAGGTCGGCGATGGCGGCGAGGGAGACGTTAGGGTCTTCCATCAGGGCGAGTGCCCGCGTTGCCGTGACTGGCAGCGGCGGCATCTCGTCGACGAGCCGGCGGATTTGCTGTTCGAGCCGAACGGCGCGCTCCGCCGCAGACGGGGCTGCGGGCGCGCTCGATGTGAACATCGAGCGCAGGGCGTCGGAAAATCGCTTCAGGAGTGCCACACCGGCCCCTTTTTGCGGCAGGTATGCCGGACGTGCCGGGTCACAGACCCAGGTTGTCCAGGTCGTCCACGAGTCGGTCCAGGTCGTCCTTCGGTCCCGCAGGTTTGTCCGCCTGACGCTTCGGGATGCCCACGCTCATACCGACCGCGGCGCGCCCGTCGTTCTGCAACTCCCGGTCGCGTTCCTGGACCGCGGCGCCGAGGGCGTCCCCCATGTCGCCACCGAACAGCCGGCTCAGGTCGATCTTCAGCCCGCCGACCGCGGCGCCTGTTTCCGCGCCGGCGATCGCAGGAGACTTGTACTCGGGGAAGATGATCGCCTGCTGCGGGCACACGCGACTGCACGCGGGGCAGCCCTTCTTGCACTGGTCCTGGTTCTCGACCAGGATGCGTTCGATGGAATCGACCCCATAAACCCCGAACAGGCAGAAGTCGAGACACTCCAAACAGTTCGTGCAGCGGCTGTAGTCGATGACCGGGTACCACCTGCGCCCCGCGGGGGCGAGCATCGCCTCGGGAGTGAACGCGCGCTGTTCGGGCGGCAGTTCCGGTTCGGGTTTCGAGAGCGACAGCCCGAGCTGAAGAACCGGGGCCTTGTTTGCGGCTCGTTCGCGCGCCTTCGTGTCGCGCCGGTCGCGGCACTCTGCAGTGATGCGCTTGATTTCCGCGACGAACGCCTCGTGCTTGTTCGAGTCCCTCAAATCGAGCGTGTAAATGTGCCGGTCCGGGATCTCTCCGCTCGGGCCGATCGCTTCGGGTTTGTCGACCGGCGTGTCGGCTTCCGCCTCGTCATCGTCGTCCGAGGCCGCCTTCAGTTGCGTTTCGCCGAAGTGCCCCTTGATGCCGTCGCGGTCGAGCAGCCAGAACGCGGCGCGCGGGTACAGCCACGACAGCACGACCATGTCGCCTTTGACGCCGCCGAGGAACAGGCGGCCGGAGTGGTCGGGACCGAGGTCGTAGAGGTTGGGGACGACCGAAACTTCCAGGTCCGGTTCGAGTAGGAGCGCGGCGACGACGCTCTCTTCGAGCGCCCGCTTCGCCGGGTGCTTTCCCGGTGCTTGCGAGAGAACGACGGTAACGCGCGAACGACTCATGCGGGCTCCGGTGGCGATGGCGGCAGCGGCGGTAACAGGGCGGACGGTGGTATCGAGGGAGGTGTTATCTTATCGGCCGGGGCGCGCGTTTCAGCGGACGGTGGCACGAGTCGGGTCGATGACCCCGCGGGGAAGCGCTCGGCCCCGATTTCCAGACCCGAGAAGAGCACGTCCTCGTCGGGCACCCACTCCGCGACCGGCGTCACTTCCTCCACCGGTTCCCCCTCGTTCTCTACCGACGGCGCGAACACGACTAACTCTGATTCCGACGGAATGGGGAGCGGTTCGACGTCTGCGATCGGGATGACTTGCACGGCCGGTTCGATGACCGCGGCGACTGCTTCACTCGTGATCGCTGAAACGTCAACGATTTCGGACGCGGGCACGTCCACCAGTTCGGGTGCTTTCGGGGGTTCAGGGTGAGGAGGTTTATCGAATAGTTCACTATCAAAAGCGAACGGGTCAACGTCGAGTGCCGTAGCTTCCTCCATCGGCGCTGAATTCTCCACGGAGTCTGCTGCGGCGAACTCGGCGCTCTCCTCTGTCGGGGCGGTTGCGTCCGGTTCTAGAATCGGTACCAGTTCGGTTTCGTCGGAGGACTGGTACACGCTCAGAATCGTGGTCGCGATCTCCGGGAGCAGTTCGTCGGTGAACGGACCCGCTTCGATCGCCGCGACGAATGCCTCGGGTTGGATCGGCTCGGGTACGCCTTTTTCTTCCAGCCGGATGGCGAGGAGTTTGAGCATGATCCCGAGCACGGCCCAACGGATGTGGCCCGGTTCCGTGACATCGGGGTGGAGCGAAACGCGCTCGTCTTCTTCCAGGATCGCGTGCGAGAGACCGAGCAGCGTGAACGCACGGCGCACGTGCGACCGGTAGTTATCGACGCGCATATCGTCTTCGGTCGCGTAGAGCCGTTCGAGGAGTTGCCCGCGCTGGAGCGTTCCGGCCCCGCCTGCTGAAGGGTGGAGTGCGGTGAACGTGTCCGCACACACTCGCTCGATCGATGGCCAGGGTGTCGGGTGGATGCGGGTGTGTTCTGTGTCCGTACCCTTTGCTCCACCCTTCTGAAGCAGTTTCCGGTATTCGTCTGGTGTATGAACGCCACTCACCTGCGACGGCCTGGATGCGGCAGGTGGGGGTGCAAACTCCGGTTCCGCGAGGGCGGTAACGATTTCCGCGGTGGCTTGTTCCATTGCCGTGCCGGAGTCGAACGCCGCCGCGAGCGATTCCGCCCGAATTGGTCCCTTCACCCCGTTTTCGGAGAGGCGGCAATTCAGCACATACACGACGTACCGCAACAGCTTCTGCCGGATCTCTTCGCCGGTCGTTTCTGTTGCGAGCGTGTAAGCGCCGCCAGGGGCCGACGGCACCGGGAGTGAACAGCGGACGGCCGAGTGAATCAGCGCGACGTGGGCCGCGAGGTCGGTGATTCCCGTTATGCGGGCAGCGGCCTGGAGCCGGGCCATGAGTTCGATGGACGTTGCGGGGCTACCGCTGGGTGGCGTCAGTGCCGTAACGACCGCGTCGCAGATCCAGACAAGAGCGCTCCACGGAACGGTCAGCACGCGAGCCTCGTTCGCGTCCGTTCGGCCGCTCGCGAGCAGGTACTTGTAGTGTTCGGCGGTGTGCGGTTCCAGCGTCGGGCGCTCGGCCGGTGTCGGGCGCGTGCCCGTTCGTGTTACGCTTTTGAACCCGTTCCTGCCGTTGGATTTGGGCGGCTCACTCGCGATGGGAGCGCGCACCTGTCGCTCCCCGCTGCCGGCGGGGACGAGGCTCTCGAACAGCTCGAACTTGTCGGCGAATCGTTGAATCAGATCGTTGGTCGCACCGGTCACCGCGATTACCGAAACGGTGTGCCCGCGGCGCTTCAGTTCCAGGATCACCGGAATGAAGTCCGCGTCGCCGGAAACGAGAACGAAATGTTCGAGCGGGGCGCCCGGGCCGAGCAGCGCGACCGCGTCCATCGCGAGCTTCATGTCGGCGGCGTTCTTGTTCGCGGACTTCCCGGACAGGCGGAACACCTGGACCGGCTCGACGCCCTGGCGCATCAGGTCTTGGGGCTCAACGCGCAGGGTTTCAAAATCGGCATACGCGCGCCGGACCGCGAACGGGAGCCCGGTCATGCGCTGCGCGTGCCGGACCAGGTTCTTCATGTCTTCGGCGAACGACGGCCGTTCTTCGACCCGGATGCCCCTGTTGTTGAAGTAATCGACCCGGCTCAAAAAGAAGTTTTCAAGATCTATCAGTAGTACGGCTGATGGCTTCATGGGCGCCTCGTCCGTCAGGTGATCTGGTAGATCGTAACACCCGCGGGGGCGCGGAACAACGGGTTCACTCGTCGCTCGCGTTGATCTGCCCCTTAAGCACCCGCTGTGTGGCCTCCCAGCCGGCTTCGAGGTGGGCAAAGTAGGCGCTCGGGTCGAGTGTGTCGGTCAACTCACCTGTGAGTTCAAAGAGCCACCCGCGCCCGTAATTGTCGAGGTTAATCGTTCCCGGGTCTTCCAAAAGTGCGGCGTTGAACCGAGTGATCCGCCCCGCGACCGGTGCGTACAGCCCAGACGTGGCCTTCTGTGTCTCGATGAAACCGATTTCCTGCTTCGCGGTGACGAGTCCCGGCTCGATCCGCCATTCGAGGAAGTAAACGTCCTGCATGAGCCGCACCGCGTAGGCGGTGAATCCGAAGACGTGAACCCCGTCCTCACCGGGCCGGCACCACATGTGGTTCTTGCAGTAGCGCAAGTCGCCCGGCACCGGTGCCGGGTGTTTGCCCATCATGAACGTGAGCGGTTCGGACATGAGGCGTTTCACCGAGGGTGCGGAACCGCGGACGGCAGCAGAAAACATCAGTCGCGGATAAACGCAGATAGACGCGGATCAGAAAGACAGATTGACCACAAAAAAGACACAAAGGCTTTGGTTCAGCCCACCTGGGGTTGAACCAAAGCGTCCGTCTTCTGCCTGATCCGCGTTATCTGCGTTTATCCGCGGCGCTCCTAAACTTTTGGCGCTTACGTGTACCGCGAGCTAATGTACTGCGGGTCGAAGAACGCGGGGAGGTGGCGGTCGATCTGAATGAGGCCGTCCGGCGTGCAGTCGATGCTCTCGCCGGTCACGCTGAGCCAGCCGTCGCTCTCCAGTTTCTCGAACGCGGCGCGGAACTCGTCGCGGATGTCCACGTTGTACTTATCGCGGAAGTACCCGACGTCGAGGTGCCCGGTCTTCAACAGCAGCACGACCTCGCGAATGAGTCGGTCGCGCTCGGCTGTGGGGAATGCGCGCCCGAGTGGGAATTCGCCGGCGTCGAGGCGCGCGACATAAGCCTCCCAGGTGTCGACGTTCTGGATGTGGACGCCGTTCACGTGCCCGAACGACGCGACGCCCGTTCCGAACATATCGGCCCCGCGCCAGAGCGCCTCGCGATACACGAACCGCGTCTTCGCCTTGCTCTTCACCACAGTTGTGGCACTGGAAACTTCGTAGCCGGCTTTCACCAGTTCGTCGAAGGCGTACCGGGTCCAGGCGCGCTTGGTCGGCCAGTCCGCGACCGCGAGGGCCGGTTCGTCGTTGCCGAGCACCTTGAGTTCCTTGGAAAACACCGTGTTGTACGGCAGTTCCATCTGGTAGATCGTCACGCAGTCGGGAGCGAGCTTGATCGTCTTCTCGACGCACTGCTTCCAGTTGTCCCAGTCCTCGCCGACCATCCCCGCGATCAGGTCAATGTTGATTTGTGGGAACCCGAGTTCGCGCGCCCAACCGAACGCGCGGTAGATCTCTTCTTCTAAGTGTGCCCGCCCGTTGTACTGGAGGATCTCCGGTTTGAAGTTCTCGACCCCGAGGCTGAGCCGGGTGACGCCGTGCTTGCGGAGCATCTCCAGTTTGTGCTTTTGGAGCGTGCCCGGTTCGCACTCGAAGGTGATCTCGCGGGCCGAGTCCCACGGCATGATCTCGCGGAGCCGGGTCATCAGCCCGTCGAGCTGCGTGGCACTGAGGTAGGACGGTGTCCCGCCGCCGAAGTAGACGTAGTCGAGCGGGCGGCCCCCGACGCACGCGGTCTTGCTCAGCAGCTCGACTTCTTTGGTAATGGCGTCGAGGTACACCGAGATGTCGCTAGCGTTCTTGTCGGTGTAGACGCGGAAGTAACAGAACTTACAGCGCTTCCGGCAGAACGGGATGTGCAGGTACAACCCGAGCGGCACCCCCGGGCGCGGCGGGGAGTTTATCGCCCGCTGCGCGTCCGGGAGGTACGAGTTGTTCCAGAACGAGAATTGCGGGTAGTTCGCGATGAAGTAGTTGCCCAGCCCGGTCTTCTCTTGTTCGGCAGCGCTTACAGTCATGGCAGAATCACTCGTCAAACAGTGTCGGGATCAACGCCGAGTTCGCGGAGTCGGGCGGCGAGCTTTTCGGCACGGTGCCTCTCGGTTTCAGCGCGTTGCTTCTCGGCCTCGGCGCGCTTGTGTTCTTGTTCCGCGAGTCGGCGGGCGGCGTCCCAGCGCTCTTCTGCGGTGGGGAGCAAAACTCCGTTACGGTCCCAGACCCGTAACCAATCTGCGGTGTACCCGTGGTACTCGCCGCGCCAGGGGCCGATGCCGACTTCCATTTCCGGAATCCAGACTCGACCGGTCGAGTCGGGCGGGAGTAACTGGTACCTCCCGCGAACCAGTTCGTGGACGTCGAGTTGTTTTTGGGCAGTGTCCCAAATCGCGTAATAAACGGCTGCGATACCTCGCTCGTACACCCAGAATTTTCCGGTGAACGGCGTGTCGTCCCGTTCTTCGGCCCCGCTCCCGGACACGTACTCCATCACGATCAGGGGGCGGATGCCCTCTTGCCACAGGACGTATGATCGACGGAACTCACCGTCGAGCGTCCGCGGCACATTGGGGACGTAATACCAGTCCGGAGATTTACACCCGGTTAGTGGGTCCGGCTTCGTGTGGTGCCAGTAGATCCCCGTATCAGCCCCAACGAAATAATTGTCGTCGGGGTGGAGTCGATTCAGAACCGGGAGCAATACGTCGGAGAGTAGAGCGCTCTGTGGGTGCTCATAGGCGTTCTCCACGGGCTTGCCGTCCGTATCGGGGAGGTCGAGGTGCGTCGGGAGATCTACCTCGACGGGCGCGTCCGCGATCGACATCCGTTAGCCTCCCAGGGCGTTTACTTCTTCCCCAGGCAGTACACGACACCCTTGTCGGTGCCCACGATCAAACAGTCCGGCCCGACGGCCACGGAACCGGAGACGGCCGAGTCCAGTGTCAGTTCCTGGAGCTTCTTGCCGGTCTTCAGGTCGAGAACGTAGAAGTTCCCGTCGTCGTTCAGGCACCCGACGAACACTTTGCCGTCTACAATCACCGGGGAGGCGTCCACTTGACCCTCGGTGGTGAAGCTCCATGCCTGCTTACCGGTCTTCGGGTTGAGACCGTACACCTTTTTGTCGCGGCTCCCGGCAACGACAATCTCACCCGCCGCGGCGGACGCATAAAACGGCTGCTGCCGCGTGGCCGCCTCGAACGACCACATCTTCTCCTTCTTCTTCAGATCGACCGCGACAACGGTGTTCGCCATCGTTCCCACGTAAGCGACGTCGTTCAGGATCGCCGCGGTCGCGGCCGCTTGACCGCCGAGATCGACCGTGCCGAGTTCCTTGCCGGTCTTCGCGTCGAGAATGTGGAGGACGCTGTCGCAGCCCGCGACGAAGGTCACGTCGCCGATCACCGCCGGGGTGCCGTTCACCGGACCGTCCGTCTTCACGTCCCAGATCTTCTTGCCGTTCTCGTCGAGGCAGTAGAGCGTGGAGTCGTGTGAACCGATGAGGACGTTCGTGCCGTGGAAGTTGCACCCGGCCATGATCTCGCCGTTGGTCTCGAACTCCCACACTTTCGAGCCGTCGGCGGCCTTCAGGCAGAAGAGTTTGCCGTCCAGGTTGCCCACATACACGCGGTCGCCTTTCACGCTCGGCGACGCCTTCATTGCACCGAGTTTGACCTTCCATTTCTGTTTGCCGGTCGCGAGGTCCAGGGCGTACAGGTGCTTGTCGAGCGACGCGACGAAGACCACGCTTCCGGCGATGGCCGGCGCACCCTCGATACCACCCTGGTTCTTGCCGTCGCCGGTGTTGAACGACCAGCGCTCTTCGAGCTTCTCAGGTAGTTTCGATTTACCCGTTCCGGTCATGAGCGGGTCGCCGCGAAATACCGGCCAATCGCCCGAAACGAACGCGGGGGAGAAAATGACCGCGACGAGCGCGGCGAGCGACAGAACGCGAGACATGGTGGGCACCTCACGAGTTACCACGCGGCCTGATACACCCTGAGAATGTCGGCTTCGGTCACCGGGCGGGGGTTAAAGCGTGCCGTCCACTGCTGATTCGCTTCTTCGGCTAGCAACTGGAGGATAGTGTTGCTGACCCCACATTCTTTCAGCGATTGTGGCAACCCGGCCGCGGCCGTCAATTGTGACACGCGGGCGGCCAGCACCTCGGCGGCGGGCTGACCGTTTGTAAGCCCTCGCTCCGTGACCAGTTCTGCGTATAGGTGCCCAGCGGCAGGGGCATTGAAGCGGATCACGTGCGGGAGCATCACGCCGATCGCGACACCGTGGGTGATGCCGTAATGGGCCGTCAGCGGGTTCGCGCAACTGTGACACACTCCGAGCATGGCGTTCTCAATTGCCATGCCCGCGAGGTGCGAGCCGATCTGCATTGCGGACCGCGCGGCGAGGTCTTGCGGAGAACGCAGCGCGGTCTCGAAGTTCGGTTCGAGGTGATTGAACGCCGCCCGCGCGCACATCGCAGAAACCGGGTTTCGCTTGGTGCAGACGTAGGACTCGATCGCGTGGGCGACTGCGTCAATACCCGTCACCGCGGTAACAGAACGGGGTTGAGAGAGCGTCAGTTCGGGATCGAGGATCGAGACCCGGAACGCAGCTTTCTTGTCACCGCACGCCATTTTGAGGTGGCTGCGTTCGTCGGTGATGAGTGCGTAGCTCTGGGCTTCGCTCCCGGTCCCGGCGGTGGTGGGGACGCCGACCGAGGGGAGCATCGGCTTGGTCGCCTTGCCGTGCCCCTTGTAGTCGATCATCCGACCGCCGTTCGTGTGGATGAAGTTGATCCCCTTGGCGCAGTCCATCGAGCTACCGCCGCCGACGGCGACGATGCAATCGATTGTGTGGGCGCGCGCGAACACGACGCCGGCGTCCACCTCGCGCTCGGTCGGGTTCTCCTTCACGCCGTCGAAGAGGAACACCTCCAGGCCGGCCTCGCGCATGATCTTCAGCGCGCGCTGCGGGTGGCCCACGTGTTCGAGACCGGGGTCGGTCACGAGTAACACGCGCGTGCCACCAACAGATTGAACCGCGGCGCCGAGTTGGGCCAGCGCGCCCGGTGCGAATATCACGCGGCCGAGCGGCTCGAAATCAAACGGCGGCGGGCTTGCGTGCGTGCTGGAGTGCGCGCTGTTTGTAGAGGTGTGTAAAGAGGTTGCCTTCATGCGGCTGGTCCCAGGTCAACCGGTTGGTGGGTAGCGGCCCGATGTTCAGTCGCTCGATGTTCGCGCACGCCATGCACTCCGCGATGAACGCCGGGTCGTCGGTCAGGGCCGTGGCCGCGAGGGTGTAACCGATGCGTTTCAG
The DNA here is from genome assembly GCF_001610855.1 of Gemmata sp. SH-PL17. NCBI lineage: Bacteria > Pseudomonadati > Planctomycetota > Planctomycetia > Gemmatales > Gemmataceae > Gemmata > Gemmata sp. SH-PL17. Next base: position 4,811,264 of record NZ_CP011271.1, on the reverse strand, counting down.
CACGTCGTATTGGGGGTATTCTATCACGCTGGCGTAGGGGAACAGGAACTCCTTGTTCGCCAGCGGGTGTTCGGGGCCGTCGCACCGGATGATCGTCGGCAGCAGCCACGCGCACCGGCCCTCTTTCACGAGCCGCGGCGTGCCCCGCAGTTCCTGGGTCACGTCGCGTGCGTCGGGCGTTTTCAGCCCTTCGTCGACCATCGCGTTAATCGCTTCGGCGACTTCCGGCTTGGCGAACGCGCTGATTTCGCAGTTGGGGTCGTCCCAGGGGCGCGCTTTCACTCCGGCGAGTCGCTGCGCCAGCCCGGTGGCAATAGCGTCGGCGTTGCGCGGCGTCCAGATGGCGCTGGCGTTCACGCACGCGCGCCCGCCGTTCGCCGCGACCGCTTCGACCAACAGGTCGAGGTGCTGTTCCCAGTTGTCGGCCTGGTCCTCGCCGAAAATGATCTTCGAGTACCCGGTCCCGTGGATCTCGACGCGGTGATCGTTCTTGTACGGGGCCATGCTCCGGTCGTCGCCGAACGCCATGCTGCGCCCGCACAACCGGAGGATGTCGGCCGAGCCCGCGTGGTCGGTCGGGAGGAACCCGAGCACGCTCGCGGGAACGCCGGCCTTGAGGAACGCTTGCAGCACGCGGTACGGCGTCCACGGTTCCTCGCGCCCGGGCTTGAGTAGCAGCGGAATCTTGAACGCTAGCGTCGGCACCCACAGTGAGTGGACACCGGGCGAGTTGGACGGGAGCACCGCGCCGAAGACGTTCGTGGTCGGGTAGAACGCCTGCATCCGCCCGCCCGCGGTGGAGTACCCCTGGTCGAGCACCTCGATCGGCATCCCGCGCGTCAACCCGCCGATGACTTCTTCGATGTTGTCGAGGACGTAGTGGACTTTGCGCGCGTTCCGGTCGCAGAACACCAGCGCGCTGCCGGTCGTGGCGGAGAGGTTCCGCGTGTACTGATCGAACGTCAGTTCGGTGTCGCCACAGGGCAGGGCGGCGTTCAGGAAGTAGTCCGCGGCCTTCTTGTACATCGCGAGGATGTCGCGCACCGGGATGGCCGCGAGTTCTTTGTGTGCCCGCTCCATGTTGCTGACGTCGCGGGCGATCATCGAACCCGTGACCTGACTCACTTCCGCGACCGGTTCCCCGGTGACGTGGTGAACCAGGGTCGCTTTCTCCAGACTGGTGTACGTTTTGCCGAAGCGGAGAGCGGGGATCTGGATCATGTGGTGCGAGCGGGGTGAAATTGTTTCGCGGGCGGGGCTGGCCTCAACGGAGACATACCGGATTCAGGTCGCCTCCTAACGACATTATGGCGACAGAGCACTTTTGGCTCCAGTACCGACCCCCGAATCGCCCGCACCGAGGGTACGAACCCGGTTCACGCATTTTTCAATTTGCCTCAACCCCGTTTCCGTTCCAAAGTCGAAGCAGTACGCTTGCCGCCCGCCGATCACACCAACGGATGTTGAAGTTTCTGTGCGAATCCCGCCCCTCAATCCGGTTCCAGTCAGCGAAGTATCCGGGTCGTTCAGTACCGAAACGAACAGTTAATCCGCGGTTTCCACATCGGAACCAGTTCGGTGGGGCCGTTTTAAAACAACTGAGAGACACAATGCGCCCAACTCCTTTCCGCAGAGGTTTTACCCTCATTGAACTGTTGGTAGTGATCGCGATCATCGCGATCCTCATTGGCTTGCTGCTTCCCGCCGTGCAAAAAGTGCGCGAAGCCGCGGCCCGGATGTCGTGCAGCAACAACATGAAGCAACTCGGGTTAGCTGCGGCCAACTACGAAAGTTCGTGTGGCTACCTGCCGCCCGGCAACAACAGCGTGAGTGCGATCGGCACCTTCGGCTACCTGCTGCCGTTCGTGGAACAGGACAACATTTACCAACTGATTGAACCGGCAAAGCTCGCGATCCCCGGAACCGGTGTTTGGTATTCTGGGAACTCGTGGGTGGCCGCGAACTACCGGGTCAAGATGTTCCAGTGCCCGTCGGACGGGTCGGACAACGTAACTGCTTCAACTGGTGTTTGGGCTTACATTTACGTTAACGGTCCCTCGCCGAGTGCTGGTTCGTGGTCGCCGACTGCCTACCCGACCCTCGGGAAGACTAACTACGCTCCGAGCGCCGGGTACCTGGGTGCGGCGAACACGTCGCTGACCGGCCCGTTCTTCACGAACTCCAAGACGACAATTACCGCGATTTCCGACGGCACTTCCAACACCATCGGCTTCGGCGAGTACCTCGGTGGTCACAACCCCGGCACCCGTGACTACGTGAGCACGTGGATGGGCACAGGTGGGCTTCCGACCGCGTGGGGATTGACCGAAACGAGCGAGTGGTATCAGTTTGGGGGGCGGCACACGGGCGGCGTGCTGTTCGCGTTCTGCGACGGCTCCGTTCGCTCGCTACGCCGCGGGATGGATTCGAGCGCGTTCGTGTTCCTGTCGGGGATGAACGACGGGGTCGTTGTGACCAACGTGGACTGAGCCATACTCGTTGCCCTCACTCTCTTTGGGGGCCAGAGCCGACAGGAGATCAGCAATGCCTCGAATTCTCACCGTGGTTCTGAGCGGACTGGTTCTCGCCCTCGCGACCGGTTGCGGGGGTGGCACACAGCCGCCTCAAGAAGTTCCTCCCGCGCCGGGGAAGGGGGCTGCGCCCAACAAAGCGGCGCCAGTTCCGCCTCCACCCGCGCCGCCGAAGCGGAGCTAAGGACTACCGGACAAAACTACGAAGTCGCCTATCCTGATCGGCACCCATTCTGCTCAGGATTCGGTCCATGCAACTGAAGGATCTGGCCCGCGAACTACCGGAAGGCATCTGGGCGGTCTTTGAGCCGGTCCTGCCGACCAAGGTTTGGTCCGGCAACGGTCGCCCGCCGTGCGGCAATCGGGAATGCCTTCACGCGCTGTTGTACGTCCTGGCCTCGGGCATTAGTTGGGAGTTGCTCCCGTGGTGCTTCCCGTCGTACAAGACGGTCCAACGCCGACTCAAGGACTGGCTCCGCGAGGATGCGTTTCTTCGGGCGTGGCAACAACTGGCCGAGCGGTACCAGCGGTTGCACGGGATCAACTGGGACCAGATCCTCCTCGACGGGTCCAAGAAGCCGTCGGAAAAGGGGGCGAAGCTTCGGGGCCGAGTCCGGTTGATCGCGGCAAGTCGGGCACGGCGATCCACATAGCGAGCGACGCGCGAGCCATGCCCCTGGCGGTCGTAGTCACCAAAGCCGGGGCCAACGACGGCTGCCAGACCCACAAGGTGCTGGCGGCCCTGGTCGTTCGTGCGCCGGCCCCGGAGGTGCCGACCGACACGACCGACGAGCGGGGCCGACCAACCGCCCGAGCGGACGGTGCATACGGGAACGAACCGTCGCGGGGCCGAGCCGGTTCCCAGGGGTTCCGGTTGTACGCTCCCGGCCGTGGTCAGAAGCGCCCCGGAGTCGGCAAGGTGCGCAACGCCGTCGAGCGGTGTCACAACTTCTTCGCCCAGTTCGGCCGGGTCCGCAGGCGGCGCGACCGCAACGCGCGCAACTACCTCGGCTGGTGCCAGATGGCGGCTTGCGTGATCCTCTTACGATCGGGTTTTGTCCGGTAGTCCTAAGTTAAAAGACACGCGCCCCGCCAACAGGCGGGGCGCGTGTCTTTTGCAGGTCGCAGTTACCGATCAATACACGCCGACAACGGTCCCGCCGGCGAGTTCCGCGAACGGCCGAACGCCGCTCACGCCGTCCCACGGGTACTTCTCGAACGGCTTCTCCCGTTCGCCCTCGTCGCGTTCCGGGAACCGCGGAACGAAGAACTCCTTCGTGAACGTGCTCAGGAGCACGCGCCCGGTACCGCCGTAGGGCACCACTTCGTCGTAGTTCTTCGGGTTCACGACCTCGATCACGGCTCGCGGTTGCGGGGCGTAGTAGCTGATCTTGAACCCGTCTTCCGGGCCGATCGGCTTCGAGCACGCGAGGCCCATCAGCGTGTTGCCGTAGGTCGGCGTCATGTACACGTCGCCGTTGTCGAGCATCTCCTCGTAGGCTTCGCGCGTAAATTGTGGCGTGAACTCGGTACCGCCCGAGAAGATGCCGGTGAGACCCGCTTGCTTGATCGATCGGATACCACCCCGCGGGACCGGCTTGCCGAGCGACCGGTATTTGTCTTCGAGCTTCCCGCCGCGGAGCGCTTCGTCAAGGGCCGCGAGCAGCTTCGGCGTGGTGAATATGCACTTGATGTCGTGCCCGCCGGCCAGGATCGTGAGCGCCTGGTCGATGCAGTGGTCCTTGTAGGCTTGCGCCTCCGCGATCTTGCGCTCCTTCAGGCACTTCACGACGTAACGCGGGTCGAGATCGATCGCGAAGCAGATGCCCCCACGGTACTGCGCGAGGTGCTCGATCGCGAGCCGGAGGCGCCGGGGACCGCTCGGCCCGAGCATGAGCCAGTTGGCCCCGCGCGGGAAGAACTGGTCCGGCAGCGTGTCGGACATCATCTCGTAGTCGATCTTGAAGTCGTCGATCACGATGCGCGACTTCGGCAGCCCGGTCGTGCCGCCGGTCTCGAAGACGTACACGCCGCGGTCCGCGAGGCCCTTCGGCACCCACCGGCGCACCGGGCCGCCGCGGAGCCAGTCGTCCTCGAAGATCGGGAACTTCTTCACGTCGTCCCACCCGTTCACGTCGGTGAGCGGGTTGAAGTTGAACGTCTTCGCCTTTTCGAGCCAGAACGGGGTACCGGTGGCGGGGTCGAAGTGCCACCGCACGATCTCGCGAACGTGCGCGTCGAGCGCGGTCCGCGCGTTCTTGATGCGCTCTTCGAGCGTGGTGCCGGTTACAGGGGCCGGCTTACCTGGCGTGTCTTTCACGTCACCTCCCGGAAAGGGTTTGTCCCTCAATACGGGTAGTTAATCCCGTACTACAAGAATCAAATTACTCGTCTTGTTCGCGCTGAGCACGTCATTCCGGCGGGAATGCAAAGGGCGGGTGGCGGAAGTTCCCGAGTGCGCGATTCTGTCACCGCGCGGTCCGGACGATACGGGCGGCTTTCATCTCGAATCGAGGTAGGCTGCCCGGCGCAGCAGCGGTCACGTCCACGCGGAAGAACAACTCATCGCGGATCGCCCGGCCGATGTTGTCCGCGAGGCTGTTCCCGTCGCCGGTCGCGGGTTCCACTTCTAATCGCAGGTCCGCGAGCGGGTTCGTGTGATCCACGTGAATCCGGTACTCGGCGACCGCGGGGAACCGGCGGACGATGGCCTCGATCGCGCTCGGGTACAAGTTGTTCCCGCGCACGTGGAGCATGTCGTCTGCACGCCCCAAAATGCCCCCATCGAGCCGGCGCCACGAGCGCCCCGTCGGGTCGGGCGAAGTGGCCACTCGTACCATGTCGCCGGTCCGGTACCGGATGAGCGGGCTCCCCACGCGCCCGAGGTTCGTCAGCACCAGTTCGCCGCTTTCGCCTTCGGCGACGGGCTGCCCCGTTCGCGAGTTTACGACTTCCGCGAGGTAGTCGCATTCTAAGAGGTACATCTCGCCCGGCCGACCGGCCGCTTCCACCGCGGTTGGACCCATTTCGGTCATGCCGTAGTGGTCGAAAACGCGAGCGCCCCAAACCGCTTCCAGGCGCTGCCGTGTCGCCGGGATGTTCCCGCCCGGTTCACCCGCGACCACGATCGCGCGCACCGCGCTGTTTGCCAGATCAACTCCCTCTTTCGCTGCGAGTTCGGCCAGGTGCAGGGCGTAAGTGGGAGTGGCAAAGAGAACGGTGCAGTGGTGTTCGAGCAGGAACCGGAGCCGGCCTGTGCTGGTCATCCCACCGCCGGGCATCGTCAGGAACCCGGCACGCGATGCGGCCTCGAACGCGCTCCAGAATCCGAGAAACGGCCCGAACGAGAACGGGAAGAACAGTCGGTCTTTTTGCGTCAGCCCGAACAGTGCGAAGTTCGTGTGCCAGCACCCGATGAGCCACTCCCACGACTCCAGTGTGTCGAGCCAGTGGAGCGGGCGCCCGGTAGTGGTGCCGGAGGTCTGGTGGAACCGGGTGTAGCGCTCGATCGGGAACGTTAAATTTGAGCCGTAGGGCGGGTGTTCGGCTTGGTTCGCTGTGAGTTCGGCTTTGGTGGTGAACGGGAGCCGCGCGAACGCCTCCATCGAGTCGATTTCGCGCGGGTCGCGCCCCGCGAATTTGCGGGCGTAGAACGGGTTCCCAGGTATTACCGCCGCGAGGAGCCGGCGCACGGCCGCGAGCTGAGCGGATCGCAGTTGATCGGCGGGGGTGTCGAGGGGGACCGTCGGCATCGGACACTCGGAGCCGGTTGGCGGGCGGGTTCAGCGAGGTCTGCAGTATACCCGAATCGGCAGGATCGAGCCGGGTGTTGAGGGCATACAGGTATCGGTCTGGCCTCTTACAGTCCGCGTCGGGGCGCATCTCGCGCACGCGGTCAAACGGCGCGAACGTGTGCCACGCTTTCTGGCGTCACCACGCTCACGAATCCGGCCGGGTCTTCCAGTTCTAGACCGCCGAAGCTCATGTCGCGCAACCGACCGGTCGTACTTGCGCCTCCCAAATGTTCGATCACGACCTGCCGGCCGAGTAACCCGGTCCGGCGCTTCCACTCCGTTTCAACCGCACTGCTCTCGCCGGCACAGAGGCGGGAGTATTCGCGGTCGAGTTTGCGAATCACCACGCCGGCCGCGGCGCGGGTGTCGATGGCTCCCCCCGAGATGATTCCTAGAGATGTTGCCGAGGGCAAGTTCGCTTGGGCGAATTCTTCGGCCGTTTGGGTGAGGTTCAAACCGGTCCCGGCGATAGTAGTCAGCGCGCCCGCGCTACTGCTCTGTTCGATGAGGATGCCACAGATTTTCTTCTCGGTAACGAGCAGATCGTTGGGCCACTTGAGGCGGGCTTGCGCGCCCGTGAGGGTCTTGACCGCGTCCGCGATCGCGACCGCGACCCACGCGGTCAAGATGACCGGGCGCCGCAATTCGGTGGGCGGGCGCACAATGACCGACATCAGTAGTGAACTTCCGGGGCGGCTCGTCCACGTGCGCCCGTACTGCCCGCGCCCGGCGCTCTGGTGGTCGGCGATCAGTACCAGCCCGTCCGTGTCTTCTTCTGATGCGGCGAGGGTCGAACCGAGCGAAAGGGTGCTGTCGACGGAGTCGTACACCAGTACGCGCCGCCCGATGAGCTCGGTGTCGAAGTGCCAGGTTTCGCGCGGGGTGAAAGAGTCGCTCACGCTGCGTAGTCCAGTCCGATGTCCAGTGCGGGGGCGGAGTGTGTGACCGCGCCCACACTAATGCGGTCCACGCCGGTGGCCGCGATGTCACGGATCGTTGTCAGGTTCACGTTGCCCGAGGCTTCCAGCAGCGTGGCCGGGCTGACCTCGTTGCGCCGATTAACTGCCGCGCGCAGTTGGTCGAGCGACATGTTGTCGAGGAGCACGATGTCTGCTTTGACCGCGAGCGCGTGTTCGAGCTGTTCGAGGGTGTCTACTTCTACTTCGACCGGCAGCCCCGCGTTCCCGGGATAGGTCCGGGCCGCCTCGACGGACTTGCGCACGTCCCCGTTCAGCCCGGCGATGTGGTTGTCTTTAATCAGTATGCCGTCGTACAGCCCGATGCGGTGGTTCGTTCCCCCACCGGCGCGAACGGCGTACTTTTCCAGGAGCCGCCAGCCCGGTGTCGTTTTGCGCGTGTCGAGCACCTTGGCGGTAGAACTGTGGGCCGCATCCACGAACCGTCGCGTCAGGGACGCGACGCCGCTCAATCGCTGTAGGAAGTTCAGTGCGGTCCGTTCGGCCGCGAGGATCGCCTGGAGCGGTCCGGAAACCGTCGCCAGGACGGTTCCGCGCCCCGTGGCGGTGCCGTCGGGGACTGCAGGGGTGAACGTGAGGTCCGCGCTAACCGTTCGACACACGCGATCCGCGACCGGCAACCCGGCGACTACGCCCGTTGTTCGGGCGACGAACGCGGCCCGGGCACGTGTGGCTTCCGGGATCGTGGCGAGGCTCGTGCGGTCGCCGGTCGTTCCGAAATCTTCCGCGAGCGCGAGCCGAATGAGCGCGTCGGCTGCGTCCGCTTCGGCTGCGGTGAGGGAGGAACTGCTCATGCGATTACCGTAACCGGTCGGCCCTCTGGCGACGAGTCTTCTGCGAAAAAACGGGAGAAACTGTGCCAAGCATACGGCGAACAACGCGAACCGTTTAGTTTCTGGTGCGCACTCCCGGAGCAATGACCCACCAGCCACCGGCCGCCGCGGGAGCGAGGTGGAACGATTGATTGGGAGCGATCGCTTGAACCCGTTGCATCGGGCACGTGGGGCGCGCAACCGGGCAGCAGAAGCTCGCGGGCAAGAGGCCACAAGCCGTGACGGCCCGCGCTGCCGGCTCGATTTGGCACATGTGGTAAGTGCGAAACACAACAACTGCTCTCGACAACAGGACGACTTCCTCGTGCCCCGATAGGTATTCGAGCCAGTCATCGATCCAATCGGCCATTCGCGCGGAATCATCGTGCGGGACGAAGCGCCCGCCGGTCACTGTGGGAAGATTTTCCCACGCATCGGGAAGGTCAATGAAGGCGGATTGAGGAGTAAAGAAATGCTCTTCCCGGCGCGAATCCCGCAGTTCTGACAGTTCGCGCTGTTCGGTTTCGGTGAGAGTAGCCCACCACCGTTCAACCACCGAATGCGCATCCTCTGGAACCGCACTGAGGAGATCCAGAGGAGGAGAGGTACGCGGTGGGATTTGCACAGTTTCTCAGGGGATCAGCGGCGGAGCCGGGATCGGTTGCGACATTCGACCGGTCGCGAGTTCCTGGGCCTTGTCTGCCGCGATTTCCAGTTGGAGCGTCGTGTCCGATTCGAGGAAGTGCGGGCTGATGCCGCCCCCGCTAATGGGACCGCTCGGAGCGACCAGCTTCGCGATCGTTACACGCACCGTGCCGGTCTTGCTCACCTTCTTACCGGTCGCGGGATCGAGGTCATCGAGCGTGACGAGCTTGACAGGGCACTGGACCGTGCCTTTTCCGAAGCTCGGCACCCCGACGAGCGTGGCGCGGTTGTTGTCTTTCAGGGCCGCGGCCAGAACTTCTGCGGCGGACGCGGTTTCGGCGTCGATGAGGATCACGATGGGAATATCGTGAGCGCTCATTCCGCTCGCGGAACTGAAGACCTGGTTCGCGACGTCGCTCACTTGTCCCTGGGTAGTGACGATTAACCCGGCGGGTAGCAGACGGCGGGCGGTTTCGACGCTCGCGAGGAACGAACCGCCGTGGTTGCCGCGGAGGTCAATGACCACTGCCCGGGCACCTTTGGACTTCAGTTCGGCTAGGGCTTCGTCGAGTTCCTGTGGGGTACTCGTCTGAAAATTACCGATGCGAACGTAACCGACCGGCTTGCTCGGAATCATCCCGGTGCCGTACACGGACGGAATCGTAACCGGAATGCGCACTTCGATTTTGGCGTCGTCGCCGGCGCCTTTAATATCGAGTTGGTGGGCGCCGTCGGTCGGGTTGCGAAGCGCGTTAATCGCACCCGACAGTCCGGCCGCGTCCATCGTGCGGTTGTTCAGACGAGTCACTCTGTCTCCGCGGCGCAGTTGCGGGTAGTTCAGTGCGACCCAAGAGTTCGGGACGATCCCATCGATAACGAGCGCGTTCTTCTCGATACCGAGATACAACCCCGCGGCGGAAAGGTCCGGGATCTGTGATGCGTCGCTCCCGGCGCTCGGGGCGAGGAAGACCGTGTATTCGTCGAGTCCACTGCACGCACCGCAAGCGGCTTCGATTGCGAACGCCGCCGGAACCCGAACCGTGAAGTGCTCCTGGGCGGCCGCGATCAGGCGCCGGAGCCCGCTACGGGCCTCTTTGTGGTCTGCGATACTGCGCTTGGCCCATTGTTGGCGGAGCGTCGAACGGAACTGGTCTACTTTGTCGATCCGCGGGGCGTTGAGGAACGCTTGTCGAAATGCTACGTTGCCCAGAGCGCGATCCAGTTCTTCGATCGCGAAGGCCCACAGATTCTGCACAGTAGCTTTCTCGCGGTCCGCATAGACCACCGGGAGCTTTTGGAACACTTCGTCGAAGAGATCCAACCCGCTATCGAGTTGCACCCCGTTAACAAATTGCTGGAAACTCGGGTCGCGGTACCGGCGGAGTTGCTGGGTGTACCGAAGAGCAACGTTGAGCTTGTCGCGCAGTTCGGGTGACGAACGGTCCGCGACGAACAGGTGGCAATAAGCGTTGAACGCGGCTTCCCAGTCCCCGTTCTTTTCCGCTTTCTCCGCGATCTCGCGCAGTTGAGCGGGCGTCGGTTTCGCCGGGCGGACGGGTTTGGGTTCAGGGGTTCCGCTAGCTGGGGGGGACGTGAACACGAACGCGCTCAAAACGAGTGCGCCCGCGGCTCCGAACCGGCGGATTGTTGCCCACGCGGTCATTGCGTCTGTCTCCGATGGTCGATTCGCGAAGGACGCTGCCGGCGTGACATTCGAGGAGAGAAGCGAATGACCACCTCTGGAAAGATAATAACCACACGGCGCGGGGCGCGTCAAACGAAAGTTATGAATCGCGTTACAGAAGAGTGACGTAAGGACCGACACGTGCGACTCAACCCCGTGTGCTCTGGGCTATTTCTGCAAGATGGGCAGGTAGTTGTTGGGCAACTGGAGCACGATGAGGCTCATGGCCGTCGCATACGCGGGGCCGTGGTAGGTGTCGGTCCAGGTGCCGCCGCTGGCCCGGGCGCGCCCCAGGAGTTCGTCGCGGATCGCGGGGAACCAGGTGCGCCAATAGTCCCCGCCGGCCGACCACATCGCCAGGGCCGCGTAATACTGGCCGTAGTAGTAGTGCGCCGGGGGCAGTTCGCGCTGGTTGAACTGGCGGTTGGGCATGAACTGCTGAAGGTACCGGAGCCCGCGCTCGATGGCCCCGTTGTTGACCTTCTCGTCCTCGGGGATGCTCGCGCTGTACAGTCCGACCACTGCCGCCGCGGTGCGGGCGAACGCGGACGGTCCGTTGCCCTTGAAGTAGCTGAACCCGCCATCGGCCAGTTGGCACTCGCGGATGTACTTGGCCCCGCGCCGGACCACGTCCTTGCGCACGAACACGCCCGCGTTCCGGGCCGCGCGCAGGGCCATCATCATCGCCACCGTCACCGACACGTCCGCGAACGGCGCGTTGGGTTCGTAGCGCCACCCGCCCTCGCCGTTCTGCGCGGCCACCGCGAACGCGGTCGCCTTTTCCAGTACCGCGCGCACCTTTTTCTGGCGCTGCACGTCCG